>NZ_CP095749.1:0-4991137 GCF_029011865.1 Streptomyces yunnanensis | reverse complement strand
GGGCGGCGTCCGTGCCCAGGAGGCGATGCGGCTCGGCCTCGGGCAGCAGGGGCGCGGGATCGACGCGCGGCCGCCAGGCGGGCGGCGGGCCGGCAGGGCCACTGGTGTGCCTGCTGCTGCCGGGCTGCTCAAGGACCGTCATGACGGGCACCTCCTCGTCATCGAAGGGGTGGCGCGATGCGCCTCACGGGGTGGGGGCGAGCGGGGGTGCCTCCCGGCGGTGGCGGGGGAGGCCGGGCGGAACGCGAACAGTCGGGGTGGGTGACCCCTCCCTACCGATTGTTCGGTCGCCGATGCATTTTGGCTACAGGCGGGTTCAGCCTGTGGACAAACGGTCCTCCACGGCTTGTGATGAAGACAGGGAGTCCATCAAGGGGAGGCGGGAGCACATGCCGGAGGAACAGATGGCCAATCCGGGCGGGCAGCCGTCGACGGCGCCCGCCCCGTCTGCTCCGGCCGCCCGCCCCCTGGACACCATCGACCGCGCCATCCTGCGCCTGCTGCGGACCGACGGCCGGGCCTCGATACGCTCCGTCGCCGAGCAGGTGCACGTCTCCCGCGCCAACGCCTACGCGCGGATCAACCGGCTGCTCGACGACGGCGTCATACGCGGCTTCAGCGCCCTCGTCGACCAGGAAAGGGCTGGTCAGGGGGCCTCCGCCTACGTCACCTTGAAGATCGTCCAGAACTCCTGGCGGACCGTGCGCAAGCAGCTCACCGCGCTGCCCGGGGCCGCCCACATCGCGCTGGTCAGCGGCGACTTCGACGTGCTGCTGCTGGTCCATACCAAGGACAATCGCGAGCTGCGGGAGCTGGTCCTGACCCGGATCCAGTCCATACCGGAGGTGCTGAGCACCCGCACGCTGCTGGTCTTCGAGGAGACGGACCTGGGGCTGGAGGAGGGGCGGGAAGGGGTCTGAGGCGGCCCCGGTGGGCGCGGCCCCGTTCAGACCTTGCGCAACCCCGTGAACGCCGTCCGCACCACGGCCTCCGCGACCTCGTCGCGACTCGCGGCGCCGCCGCGCCCGGGCCGGTACCACTCCACGATCGAATTGATCATGCCGAAGAGCAGGCGGGTGGCGAGCCGGACGTCCACGTCGTCCCGGAGGTCGCCGTCGGCCGCGGCCTCCTTCAGCAGCGCCGCGACCCGGTGGTCGAACTCGCGGCGGCGCTCCATGGCCCACCGCTCGGTGTCGGTGTTCCCCCGCACCCGCAACAGCAGCGTCACGTAGGGAAGTTCGTCCATCAGCACCTCGGCCTCGCGCCGGGTGACGTACTCCAGCCGCTCGATCGCCCGCCCCTCCTGGGCGCCGGGTTCCGCCAGCACACCGAAGAGCCCGTCCAGGGCGCGGCTTATCGCGCGGCGGAGCAGCTCTTCCTTGCTGCGCACGTGGTGGTAGATCGAGGACTTCGAGATGCCGGCCGCCTTGGAGAGGTGCTCCATGGAGGTGCCGTCGTAGCCGCGCTCGATGAACACCTCGACGGAGACCGCGAGCAGCGAATCGGGCGTGTAGGCGTCGCGCTTGGCCATGGTCATGATTAGAGCACCAATTCCTCGAGATCCGCACGGCGCCGCAGCGCCCGGGACGGTACGTAGCGTCCCCCGGCATTCTGGCGGTGCAGGGAGTCCAGCAGCGTGCTGACCCAGCGGGCACCGAGCCGCTCGACCCACTCCATGGGGCCACCGGGGTAGTTCACGCCGAGCCGCATCGCGGTGTCGATGTCCTCGGGGGTCGCGACGCCACGGGCCGCGGCGTCCACGGCGAAGTCGACGATCATCGCGACCGTGCGGGCGACGATCATGCCGGGGACGTCGTCGATCACGCTGACCTGCTTGCCGAGCGCCTGGAAGAGGCCGACGGCCTCGGCGAGGTCCGCCTTCGAGGCCGTCGCCGAGGGGGCCAGGGCGATCCGGGTCGCGGCCCGGTAGTCGAGCGAGAGGTCGAAGCGGAGACCGGGGCAGCGGTCCCGGCGCGTGGCCGGATCGCCGTCGGTCAGGGCGAGCCGGGCCCCGCCGGGCAGCCGGACGAAGCCTTCGGGCTCCCCCGCTGCGCCGTTGCGGAGGACCTTGATCCCGGCGTCCTCGATCAGCGCGGGCAGCGCGGCGGCGGGGCCGGGCAGCTCCCCGTGCAGGGCGACCGAGGCCGGGGGCGGGCAGGCCGCGGCGGTCGCCGGCTCGGGCCGCGCGGCGCCCTCGGCGTAGTCGAACCAGCCGCGCCCCGACTTACGGCCGTGCAGCCCGGACTCCACCAGGCGGCGCTGCGCCAGGGAGGGCGTGAACTTCGGGTCCTGGAAGAAGGCCGTCCACACCGAGTGGGTGACCGCCTCGTTCACGTCCTGTCCGATGAGGTCGGTGAGTTCGAACGGGCCCATCCGGAAGCCGCTGCCCTCGCGCAGGACGGCGTCGATGGTGGCGGGGTCGGCGGCCCGCTCCTCGTGGACGCGCAGCGCTTCGGCGTAGAAGGGGCGGGCGATGCGGTTGACGATGAAGCCGGGGGTGTCGGCGCAGCGCACGGGGGTCTTTCCCCAGGCCGCGGCGGTGTCGTAGGCGATGGCTGCGGCGGTGTCGTCGGTGGCGAAGCCGCTGACGATCTCCACCAGGGGGAGCAGCGGGGCGGGGTTGAAGAAGTGCATGCCCACGCAGCGACCGGGGTGCCGGAGCGCGCCGGCGACCGCGGTGACGGACAGGGAGGAGGTGTTGGTGGCCAGCAGGCAGTCCGCCGGGACGACGTCCTCCAGGGAGCGGAACAACTCCTGTTTGGCGGGGAGTTGTTCCAGGATCGCCTCGACGACCAGTGCCGCGTCGGAGAGTTCGGCGAGCCCTTCGGCCGGGGAGAGGCGGGCGCGGGCGGCGTCCCGTTCGGCCGTCGGGATCCGGCCTTTCTCCACCAGCCGGTCCAGCCGCCGCACGATGGCCTCGGCGGCCTGCGCGGCGCGGCCCGGGGCGCTGTCGTAGAGCCGTACGGGGTGGCCGGCGACCAGTGCCACCTGCGCGATTCCCTGCCCCATGGTGCCGGTGCCCACCACTGCCACGGTGGTGTCGATGCCGATTGCCGTCATGGCAGCTGATCCTCCCCGACCGAGTTTTCCACAGGATGGCCGGACCCTCTTGCCCCGACCGATCGTTCGGTTACTCTAACTCCGTTGCTGTGTCACTCCCAGCCCCTATCCACTTTCCGCGCAGTCGACGAGGAGTTGGTCATCGATGGCCGCCGAAATGACCGCAGCCCAGTTGATCGAGAAGCACCGCCCGACCCTCGACAAGGCGCTGGAAGCCATCCGCACCCGCGCGTACTGGTCCCCGCATCCCGAGCACCCCAAGGCGTACGGCGAGAGCGCCGCCCCGGACGGCCTCGCCGCCTTCGAGGCGCTGCGCGGCACCCGTTTCGCGCTCGACCAGCCCGGCACGGACGACTGGGCGGGCGAGGAAGTCTCGCCCTACGGGCCGGAGTTGGGCATCACCTATCCGCACCCGGACGCGTCGGTGCTGCTGCCGGCCATGCGGGCCGCGCTCCCCGTGTGGCGGGACGCCGGGCCGGAGGCGCGCGCCGCGGTGTGTCTGGAGATCCTGGCGCGGATCAGCGCCCGCACCCACGAGTTCGCGCAGGCCGTGATGCACACCAGCGGCCAGGCGTTCATGATGGCGTTCCAGGCGGGCGGGCCGCACGCCCAGGACCGCGGCCTGGAGGCCGTGGCGTACGCCTACGAGGAGCAGACCCGCACCCCGGAGAAGGCGGCATGGACCAAGCCGCAGGGCAAGCGGGACCCGCTGGAGCTGACCAAGACCTTCACGGCGGTGCCGCGCGGCGTGGCCCTGGTGATCGGCTGCAACACCTTCCCGACGTGGAACGGCTATCCGGGCCTGTTCGCCTCGCTGGCGACCGGCAATCCGGTGCTGGTCAAGCCGCATCCGCGCGCCGTGCTGCCGCTGGCCCTGACGGTCCAGGTGGCCCGGGAGGTGCTCGCCGAGGCCGGTTTCCCCGCCGATCTGGTGTGCCTGGCGGTGGACAGGCCGGGCGAGGGGCTGGCCAAGACGCTGGCGGTCCGGCCCGAGGTCCGGATCATCGACTACACCGGCTCGACCGCCTTCGGCGACTGGCTGGAGGCCAACGCCCGCCAGGCGCAGGTCTACACCGAGAAGGCCGGCGTCAACACCGTGGTCATCGAGTCCACGGACAACTACAAGGGCATGCTCAGCAACCTCGCCTTCTCCCTGTCGCTCTACAGCGGCCAGATGTGCACCACCCCGCAGAATCTGCTGATCCCGCGCGAGGGCATCGACACGGACGCCGGCCCGAAGTCGTACGACGAGGTCGTCAGTGATCTGGCGGGCGCGGTCGGCGGTCTGCTGGGCGACGACGCGCGGGCCAACGCGCTGCTCGGCGCGATCGTCAATCCGCAGGTCAAGGCGCGGATCGACGAGGCTTCCGGGTTCGGTGAGGTGGCGCTGGCCGCCCGCGAGGTGGTGAACCCGGAGTTCCCGGGGGCCACGGTCCGCACGCCGCTGATCGTCAAGCTCGACGGCGCCAAGCCGGAGTCCGAGGCGGCGTATCTGTCGGAGTGCTTCGGTCCGGTGTCCTTCGCGGTGGCGGTCGATTCCGCCGTCGACGCGGTGGCGCTGCTGCGTCGCACGGTCCGGGAGAAGGGCGCCATGACGGTCGGCGCGTACACCACCTCGGCCGACGTGGAGCGGATGGTGGAGGACGTCTGCCTGGAGGAGTGCGCCCAGCTGTCGGTGAACCTCACCGGCGGGGTGTATGTGAACCAGACGGCGGCGTTCTCCGACTTCCACGGCTCGGGCGGCAATCCGGCGGCCAACGCGGCGCTGTGCGACGGCGCCTTCGTGGCGAACCGGTTCCGGACGGTGGAGGTGCGGCGGGAGGCGTGAGGCCCCGGGGCCCGGACGCGTTCCGGGCCCCGATCCCAACGATCGGCAGCCCCTCGGCGGCGGCCCGGGAGGCCGGTTCCGCGGTGCCCGGGTGGTGGCGGACGTGCTGACGGTCGGTCACCATCACGCCGCGGCGCCGCCGTGACTGCTCACGGCGCCGGAGGCGGGCCGCCCCAGTGAAAGAGCGCCATGGCGACGCTCGTAGCCAGGTTGTAGCTGGAGACCTGGGGCCTCATCGGGAGGGCTACGAGCCGGGTGGCCCGCTTCCGGAGTTCCGGCGAGATGCCGTGCCGCTCCGACCCGAACGCCAGCAGCGCGTCATCAGGAAGCACCACGGATCTGATGTCGTCCCCCTCCGGGTCCAGTGCGTACACCGGCCCCGGCGGTAGATCGTCGAGCGGGAGGCTCTCGACCGCGGTCGCGTAATGAAGGCCCGCCGCTGCCCGCACCACGTTGGGGTGCCACGGGTCCATGTCGCCGGTGGTGACCACGCCGGTGGCGCCGAACCCCGCCGCGAGCCGGACCACGGCGCCGACGTTCCCGAGGTTGCGGGGGTTCTCCAGGACGACGATCGGAGCCGGCCGCGGGGTCCTCGACAGGGTCTCCAGATTGCGGTGGAGGTCGGGTCGAACGGCCAGACCGGCCACTTGGGTGGGATGCACCCTCGGCACAAGATCCCGGAGGGTTCCGGCCGGCACCTCGGTCACGAGATCGCCGATCCGGTGGGTGAGGTCGTCGGCCAACTCATCTGCCAACGCCAGGACGGAGCCCTTGTCGCTGGAGATCGCCAGGCGGACGTCCGCCTCGAAGCGGAGAGCGTGCTTCACGGCATGAAAACCGTCCAGCAGCACCATCTCAGGGGCAGTGTCCCGCCACTGTCGCACGACTGTGGTGATCTCGTCCTCGCTCACCACATCAGACTACGGCTCACGGCCGTTACCAGGGCCCGGGCCCTTCAACCACAGCCGTCTGGCGAGGGGACGTCGGCGACAGGAGCCCACAACGCCGGTTCTCGCAAAGAGCGGCAGGCTCAGAGAAGTCGGCTCACCGGGCACCCGTGGATCTCCGGTCGGCCTGAGAGGCACCCGTGCTCCCCTGGCGTCGTTCGCCGCTCGTGCGGACCGGCTGTCCGGCTTGCCGGCCGACTTGGCCGGGACGGCCGCCGAGCGAGGTGAGAGCGCGGCGCTTGGCAGACGACCGTCGCGCTCGTGGAGCAGCGGTAGCGATCGACGACGTTGCGGCGGTCGCCGTGGGCGAGCGGCCCGGGGCGTAGCGGGCCTCCCGCGGCCGGGGCCACGGGTGCGGCCCGACGCCGGTCTCGGGCCCGTGCCCCTCGTCCTACGGGAGGGGCACGGCGGGGGCGGTGGTTCCGCTGCTCACCCCACGAGCGGCTGGCCATCGCTGCCGGACCGGACGGCGGCCTCCGGCCCGGCGCCCCCGGCGGCGGTGCCCGGGCCGTGGTCGCCGGTGCCCGCGCTGGGGTCGCCGGTGCCCGCGCTGGGGTCGCCGGTGCGTCGGAACAGCCGGCGGCGCAGGCGGGTGAGCCGGCCGCCGAGCCAGGTCAGGAAGTTGGTCGGCAGGAAGACGGCGTCGGCGGTGATCATCGCCAGGGAGAAGAACGGCAGCCCCAGCAGGAACGCGATCGAGAGATGCTCGCAGATCATGACGACCAGCAGCGCGTTCTTCAGGCGCCGGTTGAAGACGGTGAACGGGAAGGCGACCTGGAAGATCACCGTTCCGTAGGTGATCAGCATGATCACTAGGCCGTTGCCGCCGAGCAGCTGGGACAGCTCCGGCCAGGGGGAGAAGTAGTCCAGGTGCATCGGGTAATAGACGGCGGTGCCGTCCTGCCAGCGCGAGCCCTGGATCTTGTACCAGCCGGCGGTGGCGTAGACCAGGCACACCTCGACCATGATCACCAGCAGGGTGGCGTTGTGCGCCAGCTTGGCGAGGGTGTCGAGGACGATCCGGGGCTCCCCGGGGGCGTGCCGTCGCACCGCCCACCACAGGCCGTGCGTCGCCCACAGTCCCCACAGGGCCAGGCTCCAGCCGAAGTGCGGGAACGGCCCGTGTCCGAACCAGGTGAGGCCGGGGGCGCCGGACAGCTGGGCCACGGCGAGGGCGAGGCCGAGCACCGCCCACAGGACGATGCCGGTCAGGTCGCGGGGCGGGACCGCGGCGTCTTCCCCGGGGGCGGCGGCCGCCCGCCGGGCGCGCCGGGCGTCCAGCGACCACACCTGACCGCACCGGGTCAGCACGAGGTAGATCGCCATCAGGTGGATGACGTTGTCGCCGCCGTCCCCGATGAAGACGCTGCGGTTCTGCAGCGAGAGCACGCCGACCATGAACAGCACCGACATGGTGCGGGTGCGCCAGCCGAGCATCAGCAGCGCGCTGACCACGATGGCGAGGACGTAGACGCACTCGAACCAGCCGCGGCCGTCGGACCACACCAGGACGGAGAAGCCGTGGTTGCCGTTGAGCAGCTGGCGCGCCATGCCGAAGTCCCAGGGGCCGGCGGGCCCGTAGAGCTGCTGCCGGTGGGGCCATTCGCGCAGCAGGAACAGCAGCCAGGTGCCGGCGAAGCCGATCCGGATGACGGCGGTCTGGTACGGGGCCAGCGCCCGGGCGGCGACCCGGGCGAAGCCGCGGCCGACGGCGCGTTCGATGCGGGTCTCCTGGTAGGCCGCGGGGGCCTCCTGCGGAGTCTGTGCGGGGGCGTCGGGGGTCCGGGCGGCGGTGCGCGGCTGCTGCGGCGTCGGTGACGTCACTTGTTGGTCGCCCCCTCGGGCAGGTCGTTCGCGGTGATCGGCCACCAGGGCAGGAGGCGGTAGACGGGCTGGTCGCTGATCTTCTCGGCGCTCCACGGCGGCGGGAGCACCGGGGTGGTCCGCGAGCGGATCTGGACCTGCTCGACCCGGTCGCCGCCCTTGGTCCACTCACCGGACATCCGGAGCATCACGATCCGCCGCAGGTAGCGGGCGAAGCTCTCGCCGCGCTCGCCGGTCGGGCGGTTCTGTGCGTCGAGGTTGTTGGAGAGCAGCTCCCAGCCGCGGCGCAGCTGGTTCTGCTGGGTGTGGCTGGGCAGCGGGTTGTGGAGGATGGCCTGCCCGTCGCGGGCGGTCAGATCGGTCCAGCCGGTGGTCCGCGCCGTGCCGTCCTGGGTGCGCAGCTGTGCGCGGACCTGGACGTCGGTGTTCTGCTGGAGGGGGTTGGGGGCGAACAGCTTCCAGTTCTGCTCGTACTCGGGGTAGACGTAGTCGTTGATCAGCCCGGCCTGCTGCTTACTGAGCGTGTTCGACGGTGCGATGTGCAGGAACATCATCGCGAGATGGATCAGGACGGCGACCGCGATGCCGCTGGCCGCCGTGCCTATGACGATCCGCGAGGGTAGCGACAGCGTGGCCAATGGCCGCGATTCGTCCCCGTATGACTGCATTCCCGCCCCGTTCCCCGTCCTCGTAACGGCCGACTCCGCCCCGGAACGGTACCTATGCGGCCGGCCCGAGCACACCTTCCCCTGGATATCCACAGGCTTGACACCCGCGGTCCGCCCACTCACCATTGAACCGAACGATCGGTCGGTCGGGAGGAGGGGGCACCACATGACGACGATCGCGCCGGAGGACACGGGCCAAGAAGCCCTGTTCGACGCAACCATCGCCGCGGACGAGCGGATCGAACCACGCGACTGGATGCCGGACGACTACCGCGCCTCACTGGTACGCCAGATCGCCCAGCACGCCCACTCCGAGATCATCGGCATGCAGCCGGAAGCAAACTGGATCACCAGGGCACCGTCCCTGCGCCGCAAAGCCATCCTCATGGCCAAAGTGCAGGACGAAGCCGGACACGGCCTGTACCTCTACAGCGCCGCCGAAACCCTCGGCACCGGCCGCGACGAACTCCTCGACAAGCTCCACACCGGCCGCCAGAAATACTCCTCGATCTTCAACTACCCCACCCTGACCTGGGCCGACGTCGGCGCCATCGGCTGGCTCGTGGACGGCGCCGCCATCACCAACCAAGTCCCGCTCTGCCGCTGCTCCTACGGCCCCTACGCCCGCGCCATGGTCCGGATCTGCAAAGAGGAGTCCTTCCACCAGCGCCAGGGATACGAGCTGCTGCTCACCCTCAGCCGCGGCACCGAGGCCCAGCACGCCATGGCCCAGGACGCCATCGACCGCTGGTGGTGGCCCTCGCTGATGATGTTCGGCCCGCCCGACGACGAATCCGCCCACTCCGCGCAGTCCATGGCCTGGAAGATCAAGCGCCACTCCAACGACGAACTGCGCCAACGCTTCGTCGACATCTGCGTCCCCCAGGCCGAAACCCTCGGGCTGACCCTCCCCGACCCGGACCTCCGGTGGAACGAAGAACGAGGCCACTGGGACTTCGGCCCCATCGACTGGACCGAATTCCGCGAAGTCCTCAAGGGCAACGGCCCCTGCAACGACGAACGGATCGGCCGCCGCCGCCGCGCCCACCAAGAAGGCGCCTGGGTCCGCGAGGCCGCCGCCGCACACGCCGCCAAACACCCGGCCCACACACCGCACGCCGGCACCGACCAGGAGGAGGCGGCCCGATGACGACACCACGCCCCACACACGCCCCGGCCGCACCCGCCGAACCCACCCGGCCGCACACCACCGCCGACCCCACGGCCACCACCGGCCCCACCGACTGGCCCCTGTGGGAAGTCTTCGTCCGCAGCCGCCGCGGCCTGTCCCACACCCACGCCGGCAGCCTCCACGCCCCCGACGCCCAGATGGCCCTGCGCAACGCCCGCGACCTCTACACCCGGCGCTCCGAAGGCGTCTCCCTATGGGTCGTCCCCTCCACCCAGATCACCGCCTCCTCCCCGGACGAGAAGGACACCTTCTTCGAACCGGCCGGCGACAAGCCCTACCGCCACCCGACCTTCTACGAAATCCCCGAGGGGGTGCACCACCTATGACACCGCACCCCACCACCCCCGCCCTGCCCCTCGGGGACGACGCCCTGATCCTCTCCCACCGCCTCGGCGAATGGGCGGGCAACGCCCCCGTCCTCGAAGAGGAAGTCGCCCTCGCCAACATCGCCCTGGACCTCCTCGGCCAGGCCCGGATCCTGCTCTCCCTCGCCGGCGACGAGGACGAACTCGCCTACCTCCGCGAGGAACGCCACTTCCGCAACGTCCAACTCGTCGAACAGCCCAACGGCGACTTCGCCCACACCATCGCCCGCCAGCTCTACTTCTCCACCTACCAAGAGCTGCTCTACGACCACCTCGCCACCACCGACACCCCGTTGACACCACTCGCCGGAAAAGCCGTCAAGGAGACCGCCTACCACCGCGACCACGCCACACAGTGGACCCTGCGCCTCGGCGACGGCACCGACGAGAGCCACACCCGCATGCAGCGCGCCCTGGACGCCCTCTGGCGGTTCACCGGCGAACTCTTCGACCCCGTCGACGGACTGGACGACGCCCCCTGGCAGCCCCTCCGCGACGAGTGGACCACCCGCATCACCGGCACCCTGGAGCGCGCCACCCTCACCGTCCCCGAAGGCCCCCGACACGGCGCCTGGACCGCCGGCGGCGGACGCCAAGGACTCCACACCGAACCCTTCGGCCGACTGCTCGCCGAAATGCAACACCTCCACCGCAGCCACCCGGGGGCGACATGGTGACCACCCCCACCACCCTGGAAGCGGAACTCCTGGCACTCGCCGGCTCCGTACCCGACCCCGAGCTGCCCGTCCTCACCCTCGCCGAACTCGGCGTCCTACGCGACGTACGGCTCACCGCCCCCGACCGCGTCGAGGTCACCCTCACCCCCACCTACACCGGCTGCCCCGCCATCGAAACGATGTCCGCCGACGTCCAACGCGTCCTCCACGACCACGGCATACCCCACGTCGAGGTCCACACCGTCCTCAGCCCGCCATGGACGACCGACGCGATCACCGAGGAAGGCCGCCGCAAACTCGAAGCGTTCGGCATCGCCCCACCCCGCCCCACCGGCCCAGCCCGCGGACCGATACCCCTCGACCTCACCCTCCGCTGCCCACACTGCGGATCGACCGACACCACCCTGCTCAGCCGGTTCTCCTCCACGGCCTGCAAGGCGCTGCGCCGCTGCGAGTCCTGCCGCGAACCCTTCGACCACTTCAAGGAGTTGTGATGTTCCACCCGCTCCGCGTGCGGGAGATCGAGCGACTCACGGACGACGCGGTGGCCGTCACCTTCACCGTCCCGCCCGCACTCCGCACGACCTTCCGACACACCCCCGGGCAGCACATCGCACTGCGCAGAACGGTCGACGGCCAGGAAATCCGCCGCACCTACTCCATCTGCACCCCCGCCACCGACGACCCCGTCCTGCGGGTGGGCATCCGCCTGGTCGAGGACGGCGCCTTCTCCACCTACGCCCTCAAGGAACTCACCGTCGGCGACACCGTCGACGTCATGGCCCCGGCCGGCCGCTTCACCCTCGCCCCCCGCCCCGGCCAGTTCGTGGGCATCGTCGGCGGCAGCGGCATCACCCCGGTGCTCTCCATCGCCACCACCCTGCTCGCCCGCGAACCACACGCCCGCTTCTGCCTGATCCGCAGCGACCGCACCACGGCCTCCACGATGTTCCTGGAGGAGGTGGCCGACCTCAAGGACCGCTACCCCGAACGGTTCCAGCTGGTGCACGTGCTCTCCCGCGAGGAACGCCAGACCGGCCTGCCCTCCGGCCGCCTCGACCAGGAACGCCTGCACACCCTGCTGCCCGCACTGCTGCAGACCGACGCCATCGACGGCTGGTACCTCTGCGGCCCCTTCGGCCTCGTCCAGGGCGCCGAACGAGCCCTGCGCGCCCTCGGCGTACCGCGCACCCACATCCACGAAGAGATCTTCCACATAGACAACGGCGCCGCGGCCCCCGTCCCCGCCGCCACCGCGCCCGCACACAGCACGGTGACCGCCACCCTCGACAGCCGCTCCGGCACCTGGCCCGTCCACGACGGCGAATCGCTCCTGGAAGCCGTACTCCGCAACCGCCCCGACGCCCCCTACGCCTGCAAGGGCGGCGTCTGCGGCACCTGCCGCGCCTTCCTCGTCTCCGGCGAGATCCGCATGGACCGCAACTTCGCCCTGGAATCCGACGAGGTCGACGCCGGATACGTACTGGCCTGCCAGTCCCACCCCGCCACCGAACAGGTCGAGTTGGACTTCGACCGCTGAGAACCACTCACCGCCGTCCGCGCCATTCCCAATTCCTGCAACATGTTCTACCTTGACGCCTCGTCAGATATCACTGTCGGAATCCGACGGCGCGCGGGAGGACGGACCGTGGACTTCACCTTCACCGAAGAACAACAGGCAGCCGTCGAAGCGGCACAAGCCGTCTTCTCAGCAGTCACCCCGGACAGCACACCCAGCCCGGCACTCACCCACGGCCCCGTGGCCGACGACTTCGACCGCCCCCTCTGGCACACACTCGCCAACGCCGACCTGCTCGGCCTCCCCATCGCCCCCGAACACAACGGCGCGGGCCTCGACCCCCTCGCCCTCTGCCTCGTCCTCCGCGAATCCGCCAAGGTCCTCGCCCGCGTCCCACTCCTGGAGTCCTACGCCGCCGCGCACACCCTCCAGCGCCACGCCACCGACGACCTCCGCGCCGAGATCCTCCCCCACATCACCACCGGCGACCTCGTCGTCACCACCGCCTCCCACGGCCGCACCGGCCACGACCCGGCCGAACTCGCCGTCACCGCCCACCAGGACGGCACCACCTGGACCCTCGACGGCACCCACACCGCCGTCCCCTGGGCCCCCACCGCCGACCGGATCCTGCTCCCCGCCCACACCCCCGACGGCCACACCCTCCTCGCACTCGTCCCCCGGGACCGCACCGGCCTCACCCTGCACGACCAGACATCCACCAACGGCGAACGCCACGCCGAGGTCCACCTCGACTCCGTACGCACCGACGCCCGGGAAACACTCACCGACCCCGCCGCCTGGAACACCCTGCGCGACCTGCTCACCACCGGCACCTGCGCACTGGCCCTGGGCCTCGGCGAACGCGTCCTGACCATGACCAGCGACTACACCGGGAAACGCGAACAGTTCGGCTTCCCCCTGGCCACCTTCCAGGCCGTCGCCGTCCAGGCCGCCGACCGCTTCATCGACCTGCGCGCCATGGAATCCACCCTCTGGCAGGCCGCCTGGCGCCTCACCACCGGAGCAAGCGGCCCCCTACCGCCCGCCGGGGACATCGCGGTCGCCAAGATCTGGGCCTCCGAAGGCGTCCGCCGCGTCGTCCAGACCGCCCAGCACCTCCACGGCGGCTTCGGCGCCGACACCGACTACCCACTGCACCGCTACCACGCCTGGGCCAAACAACTCGAACTCTCCCTGGGCCCCGCCGCCGCCCACGAGGAAGCACTCGGCGAACTCCTCGCCGCACACCCGCTCAGCTGAGACCCACGCGACACGGGCCACCACAGCAGACCAGGCCCTACGGGGAGATCCCCGAGGGCCTGAAGGAGATCCCCGAGGACCTAGATGACGGTCCCCACACCGCCCTTGCCGTCCGACACCGGACGCCCGGCCGCCTCCCACGCCTGCATACCGCCCGCGACATTCACCGCGTCGATGCCCTGCCGGATCAAATACTGCGCGACCTGAGCCGACCGCCCACCGACCCGGCACATCACATAGACCTTGCCACTGTCCGGCGCCGCCTCCGTCAACTCCCCGTAACGGGCGACGAATTCGCTCATCGGAATGTGCAGCGCGCCCTCGGCGTGCCCGGCCGCCCACTCGTCGTCCTCACGGACGTCCAGGAGGAAGTCCTCGGGCGTGAGGACATCGACACCGACCGTGGGCACAGAACCAAAATGCATACTCCCGACGCTACCCGACCAGCTGGGCGAGATACGCCTCGCGTTCCCGGACATCGGCCATCAGCTTCTCGGCGATCTCGTCCAGCAGAGCATCCGGATCGTCCGGCGCCATCCTGATCATCGAGCCGATCGCGCTGGCCTCCAGCTCCGCGACGACCGAAGCCAGCAGCTCCTTGCGCTCGGCCAGCCACTCCAGCCGGGCATAGAGCTCCTCGTTCTCACTCGGCCGACGCTCGGCGGGCGCCGGACCGGCCTCCCACTCCCGCACCAGCTCCCGCAGCAACGCCTCGTCGCCCCGCCCGTACGCAGCGTTGACCCGCGCGATGAACCCGTCCCGACGGGCCCGCTCCGCGTCGTCCCGCGCCAGGTCCGGATGCGCCCGGCGCACCAGGTCACGGTAGAGCTTGCGGGCCTCCTCGCCGGGCCGCACCTTCGGCGGCGGCTGAACCGGCTGATCCGTGAGCATCGCCTGCGCCTCGGGGAACAGCCCCTCCGACCCCAGCCAGCCGTGGAACAACTCCTCCACCTGCGGCATCGGCAACACCGACGCACGTGCCTCGCGGGCCTTACGGATGTCCTCGGGGTCGCCGGAGCGCGCCGCCACGGCCTCCGCGATCTGCGCGTCCAGCTCGTCCAGCCACGCGTACATGGGGCCGAGCCGCTGGTGGTGCAGCCGGGAGAAGTTCTCCACCTCCACCCGGAAGGTCTCCACCGCGATCTCGAACTCGATCAGGGCCTGCTCGGCCGCCAGCACCGCCTTCGCCAGCCGCCGGGTCCCCTCGTCCCGACCATCCGCGCCCTCACCCGCGCCCTGCGGGCCCCCGCCGGGAGCGGGGGCCTCCCCGTCGCCCCGCTCGGCGCCCGGCACCGCCCCGCGGGCATCCGCCGCCCGCGGTTCGGCCGGGGCGCCGGGTGTCCCCGGTACGTCCGGTCGGTCCTGGCCGTCCTGCGCGTTCTCCGCGTGCGAGTTCGTCACCTGGTCAGCGTACGGCCCGGGGGGTGCGGCCACCTGACCGCACCGGGGGCCTCGGGGCCCCTCCCCCCCGGCCCCCTCCCCACCCACCCCCGCGCCTCACCCCAACCACCGCCCCACCCCACCCCTCCCCGCAAAGCCCCCGAAAGGAGCCGGAAAGACCCGGAAGGCCCCCCTCGCCGTTACACCCCGCTCTCCGCCGCGATGCGACCACTGCGTATCGCCGCGACCAGGTCCGCGTGATCCGCTTCCGTGCGCTCCGCGTAGGCCACCGCGAAGGCCGCTATCGCCTCGTCGAGTGCCTCGCCCTTGCCGCAGTAGCCGGCCACTACGCGCGGGTCGGCGCTGTGGGCGTGTGCGCGGGCCAGGAGTGCACCGGTCATCCGGGCGTAGTCGTCGAGCTGCCCGTCCGACAGCTGGGCCGGATCCACGCTGCCCTTGCGGTTCCGGAACTGCCGTACCTGGAAAGGCAGTCCCGTGCCCAGACCGTCCGGCGCCCCCGCGCCACTCGACCGCTCCTCCCCGGCGACGCCATGGACGCCGGATACACCGCGTATGCCGTGTGCGCCATGTATGCCGTCCGTCGTGCCCTCCCGTACCGTCGTCCATCCCAGCAGCAGGTCGCTGACCACCTGCATCCGTCGCTGTCCGAGCACCACGCGCCGGCCCTCGTGTTCCGCCGGGGGCGCGGGGAAGCCGACCTTCGCCACGTAGGGCGCCAGTATCGAGCGGCGGGCCTCCTTCACCTGGAGGACCAGGGGCTCGCCACGGTGGTCCAGCAGCAGCACCACGTATGACCGCAGTCCGACGCTGCCGGTGCCGACTATCCGGAAGGCGACGTCGTGCACCGCGTACCGGGCCAGCAGCGGCAGTCGGTCCTCGGGAAGCGTCTCCAGATAGCCGGCGAGTGACGAGGCGACCGCTGCCGCCTCCGCGTCCGGTACCCGGCGCAGCACCGGCGGCGCGTCGACGAACCGTATGCCGCCGTCCGGTCCGCGCTCGGTGGATTTCGCCGCGAACCGTGCGCTGGTGTTCTTGCGTGCCTTGGCCTCGACCCGTTCGAGGGTGCCCAGCAGGTCTCGGGCGTCGGTGTGCGAGACCAGTTCCTCGTCGGCGATGGCGTTCCACGCCTCGGTCACCGGGAGCTTTGCCAGCAGCCGCATGGTGCGCCGGTAGGCGCCGGCGGCGTCCCGCGCCGCGGCCTTGCAGTCGTCCTCGCTCGCGCCCGCCTCCCGGCCGGCGAGAACTATCGACGTCGCGAGCCGTTTGACGTCCCATTCCCAGGGGCCGTGGACGGTTTCGTCGAAGTCGTTGAGGTCGATGACCAGGCCGCCGCGGGCGTCCGCGTAGAGGCCGAAGTTCGCGGCGTGCGCGTCTCCGCAGATCTGGGCCCCGATGCCGGTGACGGGGCTTTCCGCCAGGTCGTGGGCCATGAGTCCGGCCGAGCCGCGGAGGAAGGCGAAGGGGCTGGCGGCCATCCGACCGACCCTGATGGGCGTCAGTTCGGGCAGCCGCCCGGCGTTGGATTCCTCGACCGACGCCACCGCGTCGGGTCGCCCGGCCGTGATCCGCAGAACGGCCTGTTCGTCGCGGGGCAGTTGATCCCGCAGTGCCCGGCCCACGGCCTTGGCCGACGGCCCTTCCGCGTCCGCCTTTGCGAACCCCGGTACGTATGGCACGCGCGTCATGGCGGCCACCTCCCCCTTCGTGCCCTTGGTTTCGCGCGGCATCCCTGGTGTGCCCCGGCACACCGGCATCCCCCGCGTCCGTCCGACTCGGCGGCCTGTGCGGCTCGCCGGGCACTGACGTTACCGACAACGGCCCGGCGTCCGTCGGGCCTGTGGATAACTCTCGGAGGCGGACGGGGGGAGGACCGGAGGAAACGGATCGGACCGCCGGGCACCCCCAGGAAGGACGGGCGGAAGCGAGGAAGGGGGCGACGAAGGGAGCGAAGAAAGGAGGGGAGAAGGTGAGAAAGGGGCGAGCAAGCGGAGAAGGAGGCGGAGGAGGAAGCGGCCGGGCGAAACTGCCCGGCCGCTGCGGCATTGGCGGCGTCGGCTAGACGCCCACGGCCTCTTCCATCTCCTCTTCCGTTTCGCTGTCGCGCTGCGCGGTGGGCCGCGCAGCGGCCCGTTCAGGGGTGCGTCCGGGGGCTCGTTCCGGCATCGTGGCGGCTACCGCGGCGGCGGCCACCGCGCCGGCGTTGGCCACCGCTTCGGCCTCGGCCGTGCGTCGCCGCTGCTCGGTGAGAGCCGCCGCGGCGACCATCAGCATGCCGACGAGCAGCCATCCCGCGAGCGTCCAGACGTGTCCGGCGAGGCCGTGGCCGTCGAAGTAGACGTGGCTGCGGGTGCCTTCCACGAAGCCGGCGCCGTTCCAGAAGGAGTGCAGGGCGGCGAAGAAGCCGTTCTGCATCTCGGGGCGGAAGATGCCGCCGGAGGAGGTGAAGTTGAGCATCACGAAGAGCACCATCACGCCGAGCGTGGTCCAGCGCTTGAGGAAGATGTGCAGGCCGGTGCCGAGGAGCAGGATGCCGGCGGAGTACAGCCAGGCCATGCCCCACAGTGCCCACAGGCCGTGGTCGACCAGGTGGAAGACCGGTCCGGCGAAGAGGGTCCCGATGACGGCGACCACGAAGGAGGTGCCGGTCGCCAGGGCGGCGCGGATCCGCATCGGGAGGACGGCGCCGGCGCCGCCGATGACCGCGACGGAGGCGTAGGAGCCGATGCTGAGGGCGACGAGCAGGAAGAAGATGCCCTGTCCGGTGGGGTCGTGCGCGGCGGTCGGTGCGATGTCGGTGACCGTCAGCGGGGCGCCTTGTCGGGCGGCGAGCGGGGTGAAGATCTTCTGGACGACGGTGGCGCTGGTGTCGGATCCGGCGGTGGCCACCAGGAGTTCGGGGCCGTGGTGTGCGTCGCCGTTCCGGGAGAGGGCGGCCCGGTCGGTGGTACCGGTGCCGGTGCCCGTGCCGTTGGCTTGGTTGCCGCCGGCCAGGTAGGCGCCGAAGATCTCCTGGTTCTTCAACTGGCCGACGGCGGTGGCCCGGTCGGGGACGGTGCGTGCTTCGAGTTCGCCGTGTGCCGTGTCGTTGATGGTCTGGGCGAGTACTTGGGCGTGCGTGCCGGTTCCGACGATGGCGACGGGGAGGTGGTGCGGTGACGGGTCGGCGAAGGCGCCGAGGTAGGCGAGTCCCATCCCGATGCACATCAGGAGCGGGGTGATCAGGTGTGTCACCACGTGGCGCAGGTCGCCGGGCCGGACCGGGTGCCGGTCGCTTCGGTGGTCGCTTCGGTGGTCGGGACGTCGTCGGTCCGCGGTCATGGGCAAGCCTTCTCAGTAGTCGTCCGGGCCGGTTGTGTGGTGGGCCGGTCGTCGTCGTTCAGCTGTGGCCGGTGGGTTGTGGCTCCGGTGCCCGGGCGAGCGGGCGGACGCCCCGCCAGTAGTTGGCTATTACAACTCTCATGCCACGTTGTACTGTACAACTAGTTTCCCGAAAGGCAAAGGCGACCCCGTGACCCACCGCGACGCTTCCGTCGAGACCATCCAGCAGGAGATGACCGCGTTCGCCCGGCGCGCCCGCGCGACCGCCGCCCGGATGCACCCCGAGCTCTCCCTGGTGTCCTACACCCTGCTGGCGCACCTCGATGACCAGCAGGGATGCCGCGCCACCGACCTGGCGGCGCACTACTACCTGGACAAGTCCACGGTCAGTCGACAGATCGCGGCACTGGAGAAGCTCGGTCTCGTCGAGCGGCGCATCGACCCGGACGACCACCGCGTCCAGGTCCTGCACCCCACCGAGGAGGGCGCCCAGGCGCTCGCCCATGTGACCGCCAGCCGCCGCCAGGCGTTCCACGAGCGGCTCGCCGACTGGGACGAGGAGGACCTCGACCGGTTCGCCTCGTACCTGGTGCGCTACAACGCCACCCAGGAGCAGCTCGGTTGACCCACCGGGAGGGGTGCGACCAGCCCTCCCGCAAGCGCCTCGACCGCCCCTTCGGGAGCGGAGCCCCGCCCGCGGCGCTACTTCCGGAAGCGCTCCGGGCACTGCCCCCCGTCGGCGAGGTAGGTCTCGGCCCAGCGGCCCAGTTCCTTGAGGGCGGGCTCCATGGCGCGGCCGGCCTCGGTGAGCCGGTAGGAGACCCGCAGCGGCGGTCCGGCGTCGACCTCGCGGACGACCAGGCCGGTCGCGGCCAGCTCCATCAGGCGGTCGGAGAGCATCCGCTCACTGATGCCGGGGATGGCGCGCCGCAGGTCGGCGAAGTGGACGGGGCCGGGCATGAGAGTGGCCACGATCAGGCCCGTCCAGCGCTTTCCGAACAGTTCGAAGACGCGCGTCATACCGCCGTCGACCTGCCTGCACATCGCCTCACCGTGGTCCGCCATACACCCAGGGTACCGCCCTCCCGTTGGCTACTGCAGAAAAGTAAGTTCCTGTGCTATGAATAGTGACGTACGGAATTCAACTAGTGGTCGGTCCCGCCCGGCCACATAGCGAAGGACCGATCCCCATGGCCACGCTTCTGCTCATCGACTCTTCCGTCTTCCCCGAGGGCGGCTCCGCCTCCCGTGCGGTGACCGCCGCGTTCCGCAAGACCTGGGAGGAGCAGCACCCCGACGGCACCGTCATCCACCGCGACCTGGCCGCCGACCCGCTGCCGCACCTCGACGCCGTCGCCGCCTCCGCCGGCTTCTCCGACCCGGCCACGCACACCCCGGAACAGCAGGCCGCCTTCGCACTGCGCACCCAGCTGGCCGAGGAGCTGGAGCAGGCCGACGCCATCGTCATAGGCGCGCCCATGTACAACTTCACGATCCCCTCGACCCTCAAGGCGTGGCTCGACCAGGTGATCATCATGGGCCGCACCATCGGTGAGAACGCGTCGGCGAAGGGCAAGCCGGTCGTCGTGGTCGCCAGCCGCGGCGGCTCCTACGCGCCGGGCACCCCTCGCGAGCCTTTCGAGTACGTCCAGAACTACCTGGAGGCCGTCCTGAACGGTGGCTTCGGCCTGGAGGTGGAGTTCATCGTGCCGGAGCTGACCATGGCCCCCAGCAACCCGGCGATGGCCGAGCTGGTCCCGCTGTTCGAGACCTCCCGCGCCAAGGCCCACGAGCAGGCGGAGGCCAAGGCCAAGGAGCTGGTCGCGCGCTTCGCCGCCTGAGCGGAGACCGCGCCGCCTGACGGGAGGCCCGCCCGGACCGTGCCGGTCCGATCCGTGGGCCCCGCCGTCCGGCGCCCCGAGGAAGAACGGTCGTGCCCCACCTGCCCCATGGGCGGGGCTGACCGCTCCCGGCCTGTGTTCCGCCCGCCCGGGTCCGCGTCCCGTCCACCTCGCCCCGTGGCCGTGGCACCGTCTCACCCGTGGCGTCACCTCGTCCCCGTGACACCACCCCACGGCCATGGCCTCACCCTGTGGCCGCCGCTCCCCGGCCCGGGCTCCTGCCCAGCGCCGCGGCCAGCAGCGCGCCCGCCGCGAGTCCGCCGCCCAGCCCGATCACGCCGCCGGTCCCCCAGCCGTCCGCGGCCAGCCCGCCGATCAGCGCGCCCAGCGCGATGGCCGCGTTGAACACCGCCACGAACAGCGCCGAGGCCGCCTCCCGGGCGTCCGGCGCGGCCGCCATCAGCCAGGTCTGCGTACTGACCGAGACGCCCCCGTAGGCCAGGCCCCAGACGGCCACCAGGGCCGCGGCGCCCAGGACACCGGCGGCGTGCCCCATCGGGGGCACCAGCAGGACCGCGGCGGTCAGCACCGCGCAGATCGCCAGCAGCGTGGCCCGTGGGGCGCGGGCCGCGCCGGCGCCGGCCAGGAAGTTGCCTGCCAGCCCGGCGACCCCGAAGGCGAGCAGCACGGTGCCGACCTGTCCGGGCCGCGCGCCGGCCACCGTCTCCAGGACCGGCCGCACATAGGTGTACGCGGAGAAGTGCCCCGCCACCAGGAGCGCGACGAGCACCAGCCCGGTGCGCAACGGAGGCCGGCGCAGCAGCCCCAGCACCCCGCCCAGCCGCACCGCGCCGGGCGCCGGCAACGGGGGCAGCAGCACGACCAGCGCGACCAGGACCACGGTGCAGACCCCGGCCATCGCCGCGAACGCCGCGCGCCAGCCGCCCAGTTCACCCACCAGCGCGCCGGCCGGCACGCCCAGGACGGACGCCGCGGCGACCCCGCTGAATATCAGGGACGTGGCCGCGGCCACCCGCCGCTCGGGCACCAGCCGTACCGCGAGCCCCGAGGCGATCGCCCACACCCCACCCATCCCGAGCCCCACCAGTACCCGGGCCACCAGCAGCACCGCGACGTTGGGGGCGTAGACGGCCAGCAGGTTCGCCACGGTCAACGTGCCCATCAGGGCGGCCAGGACGGTGCGCCGGTCCCGGCGCCCGATCAGCAGCGTCAGCACCGGTGCGGCGAGGGCGGCGACCACGCCGGTGACGGTCACCGTCAGCCCGGCCGTCCCGTCCGACACCCCCAGGTCCCGGCCGATCGGCGTCAGCAGGCCCACCGGCAGCATCTCCGACGTCACCACCGTGAACGTCCCCGCCGCCAGCGCCCCGACCGCCGGCCACCCACCGCGCCGGCGCCTCGACTCCCCTTCTGCCGCGTCCCGTTGGAGATCCTCCACCGTGCCGGTGGCAGCCGCGCCGGTCACCGCACTCTCGCTCTTCGCCATGGCTCCCAGCGTTCCGGCGCCGCCGCGGGGGAACAACGGCGAACTCCTCACCCTTCTATGAGCAGGACTCATCGATCGACCGCACCTGGAGGAGGGGCGCATGAGCGGCCCGACCGCCCCCGCCGGCCCCGTAGGCGCTCCCGGCCTCGAACTCCGCGAGCTGGAGTGCTTCCTGGTGCTCTCCGAGGAGCTGCACTTCGGCCGTACCGGGGAGCGTCTCTACGTCTCCCAGAGCCGGGTCAGTCAGCTGCTGCGCGCCCTGGAGTCCCGGATCGGGGCGCGGCTGGTGGACCGCACCAGCCGCCGGGTCCGTCTGACGCCGCTGGGCGAGGAGTTCCACGCGTCCCTGCGCCCGGCCTACGACGCGCTGCGCGCCACGGTGGAGGGCGCCCGCACGGCCGCCCGCGGCATCGAGGGCCGGCTGACCGTCGGCTTCCAGGGCACCGCCGACGACCGGATCATGCGGGCGATCGATACCTTCCACGCCCGGCATCCGGGGTGCGCCACGCAGATCGTGGAGATCCCGCTGTGCGACCCGTTCGGTGCGCTGCGCAGCGGTGCGGTGGACGTGGCGGTGACGCTGCTCCCGGTGGCCGAGCCGGATCTCGTCCTGGGGCCGGTGTTCTCGGCGCAGCGGCAGACGGTGGCGCTGTCCGTGCGGCACCCGCTGGCGTCCCGTGCGTCCTTGAGTGCCGAGGAGCTGGCGGGGCTGCCCCTGATTGCCCCGGACGGGCCGGCGCCGGTGTACTGGCGCACCGCGCAGGCGCCCATCGCCACCCCTGAGGGCCGGTCCGTTCCGGCCGGTCCCCGGGTCAGCACGCTGCAGGAGGGGTTGACGCTGGCCGCGGCGGGCCGGGGCGGGATGCTGCTGTGCCGGCCGACGGCGGACTACCACGGGCGCCGTGACGTGGTCTTCGTCCCGGTCACCGGCCTCCCCGACTCGGTGCTGGGCGTGGTGCACCACGCGGCCCGGGAAACCGCCCGGGTCCGGGCCTTCACCGCCGCGGTGCGGGAGGTGACGGCGGCCGGCACCTCCCCGCGCCCGCGCCACCGGCCGGACACCGCGAACGGCGAAGCACGGCGCGGGAGGTGAGGGAGGGATGTGGCGCGGCGAACGCCGAGCGTCGCAGGAGGTCCCGCCGGGCGGCCCCGGTCAGCAGCGCGAAGCGGGAGGCGTCGAGGTCCGGGGCGGGGATGCCGGAGCCGTTCAGCCAGTGGTGCGGGGGCGGACGGGCCGCGGTCGATGTCGGTGACGGTGCGCGCCTTCGCCCGCCGCAGGGCGGCCGACGCCCTTCCACCGACCCGAACCCGCCCTGCCTGTAGTCAATGTCACACCCCGGTGGGGACGGCTCGCCTTCTCCACCACGACAGCTCTGGCTGCGCCCGCGGCAGTCGGCATCCGTCCGCCCACCACCTCGAACAGAGCCGCGGCACCGACCGGCAGAACGGCGGCAGCCCCCCGCCGATCGCGGGGGGCTGCCGCCCGAACCACACAAACAACGAGGCCGGTTGATCCGACTTCCGTCGAATCAACCGGCCTCGTATGGTCAGATGACCATCTGTGCGCGAGGGGGGAGTTGAACCCCCACGCCCTTTCGGGCACTGGAACCTGAATCCAGCGCGTCTGCCTATTCCGCCACCCGCGCATGGGTGCTGTCGGTTTATTCTCTCACGCGATCCGGGCCGTTCGGTCCGGGTCTTGCGGGAGCGCCTTCCGACATCGAGAACATTAGCACGCTGTTGGGGGTGTCTTCACACGCCTTTCCCCCGGTCCCCGGCCTGCGGAGGGTGCGGGGGCACTCGGGGGCGACCCCGCGCGTTCTCCGGAGGGCCACCTGGGACGCTGGCCTGAGTCGGCCCCCGCCCCCTCGGTCGGGTCGGCGGTTGCGGGACACTGTTAACGGGGCACATCTACGATCGCAGTGGACAGGAAGCGACGTAGGGAGGCGACGAGGAGGACGACGGGCACCGGGCAACCCTGTGGTGGGCGACACTCGTCCTCCAGGCAGGAAAGGGGAACCAGCCGATTTCCCGGCGCGTGGATACGATCAGTAAGCAGTATCAGGGCGACCCTGACGAAGACTGAGGAAGGAGGTGCCCCGTGGGAGTACTGAAGCGTTTCGAGCAGCGTCTCGAAGGTCTCGTCAACGGCACCTTCGCCAAGGTGTTCAAGTCCGAAGTGCAGCCCGTCGAGATCGCCGGCGCGCTGCAGCGCGAGTGCGACAACAACGCCAGCATCTGGAACCGCGACCGCACGGTCGTCCCCAACGACTTCATCGTCGAGCTGAGCACTCCGGACTACGAGCGGCTGAGCCCGTACAGCGGCCAGCTCGGCGACGAGCTGTCGGGCATGGTCCGCGACTACGCCAAGCAGCAGCGGTACACCTTCATGGGCCCGATCAAGGTCCACCTGGAGAAGGCCGAGGATCTCGACACCGGTCTGTACCGCGTCCGCAGCCGCACCCTCGCGTCCAGCACGTCCCAGGACCGTCCCGGTCAGGCCGCGGCGGCCCGCGCCACCGGGGCGCCGAATCCCCCCGGTGGTCATGTGGCGCCGCCCATGCCGTCGTCCCCGCCGCCCGGTGCGGCGCCCGTGCCCCGTACGGGAGCGCCCGGTGCCGGGCCGCAGCCCCCTGCGCAGACCCGGCGCTGGATCGAGATCAACGGCACCCGTCACCAGATCTCCCGCCCGACCATGGTGCTGGGCCGCAGCACCGACGCCGACGTGCGGATCGACGACCCCGGGGTCTCCCGGCGGCACTGTGAGATCCGGGTCGGGACGCCCGCCACGATCCAGGATCTGGGTTCCACCAACGGGATCGTGGTGGACGGGCAGCACACCACCCGCGCTAGTCTCCGCGACGGCTCGCGGATCGTCGTGGGCAGTACCACCATCGTTTACCGGCAAGCCGAAGGGTGAAGCGGGGCCAATGTCAGAGCTGACCCTCACGGTCATGCGGTTGGGTTTCCTCGCCGTACTGTGGCTGTTCGTCATCGTGGCCGTTCAGGTCATCCGCAGCGATCTGTTCGGCACGCGCGTCACACAGCGCGGTGCCGCCCGCCGCGGCGGGCCGGAACCGCGCACCCAGCGCCAGGCCGCCCCCCAGCAGCAGCGCCGCCAGGAGAGCGGCGGTCGCGGCGGGAACCGGCAGCGGCGCGGGGCCCCCACCAAGCTGGTGGTCTCCGAAGGGACGCTGACCGGTACGACCGTCGCCCTCCAGGGCCAGACGATCACCCTGGGGCGGGCACACGACTCCACCATCGTGCTGGACGACGACTACGCGTCCAGCAGGCATGCCAGGATCTACCCGGACCGCGACGGTCAGTGGATCGTCGAGGACCTCGGTTCCACGAACGGCACGTACCTTGACCGGACCCGACTGACGACCGCGACTCCGATTCCCCTGGGAGCCCCGATCCGCATCGGCAAGACCGTCATCGAGCTGCGGAAGTAGTACGACAATGAGCGAGCGGAGCGAGCGAGCCGTAACGGTCCACTCGGCGGACCCGGGCGTGCTCCCGACCGGAGGGTGGGCAGTGTGGCTCGACGAGACCGGCTGTACCCCGAGCCGACGGGTGAGGTGCGCATGAGTCTGTCGCTGCGCTTCGCCGCCGGATCGCACAAGGGCATGATCCGCGAGGGCAACGAGGACTCCGGCTATGCCGGGCCCCGGCTGCTCGCCATCGCGGACGGCATGGGCGGCCAGGCCGCCGGTGAGGTCGCCTCGTCCGAGGTGATCTCCACGCTCGTCCAGCTCGACGACGACGTTCCCGGCTCCGACATCCTCACCTCGCTGGGCACCGCCGTGCAGCGCGCCAACGACCAGCTGCGGGTGATGGTCGAGGAGGATCCGCAGCTGGAGGGCATGGGCACGACCCTGACCGCGCTGCTGTGGACGGGCCAGCGGCTCGGTCTGGTGCACGTCGGCGACTCCCGGGCGTATCTGCTGCGGGACGGGATGCTGACCCAGATCACGCAGGACCACACGTGGGTGCAGCGGCTGGTCGACGAGGGTCGGATCACCGAGGAGGAGGCCACCACCCATCCGCAGCGGTCGCTGCTGATGCGGGCGCTGGGCAGTGGCGATCATGTCGAGCCGGACCTGTCGATCCGCGAGGTGCGGGCCGGGGACCGGTATCTGATCTGCTCGGACGGGTTGTCCGGGGTGGTCAGCCACCAGACGCTGGAAGAGACCCTGGCCGGTTACCAGGGGCCGCACGAGACGGTGCAGGAGCTGATCCAGCTCGCGCTGCGCGGCGGTGGGCCGGACAACATCACCTGCATCGTCGCCGACGTCCTGGACGTGGACGGCAACGAGGCGGCGGCCGGGCAGCTCAACGACACCCCCGTGGTGGTCGGTGCGGTCGCCGAGAACCAGCACCAGCTGAACGACCCCAGCACGCTCCAGACGCCCGCGGCGCGCGCCGCCGAGCTGGGCCGCCGGGACGCGCAGGCCGCTCCGGGGGGTGCCTTCGGGCCGCCCGGCAGCGGGGACCCGGAGGTCGGCGGGATGCCGCAGGGCTCGTTCGGGGCGTTCACGGACGAGGACTTCCTCAAGCCGCGGCGGCGCGGCAAGTGGCTGAAGGCGTCGCTGTTCACGGTGCTGGCGCTGGGGGTGATCGGCGGAGGGCTGTACGGGGGCTATCAGTGGACGCAGACGCAGTACTTCGTCGGCGCCAAGGACGATCATGTCGCGCTGTACCGGGGCATCAGCCAGGACCTGGCGTGGATCAAGCTGAACGCGGTCGACGAGGACCACCCCGAGATCGAACTCAAGTACCTGCCGGTGTACCAGCGCAACCAGGTCAAGGAGACCATCGCGGTCGACAACCGCAATCAGGCGAGCGAGAAGGTCGTCGAGCTCGGCAAGCAGGCCGGCGCCTGTCAGGCGAAGGAGCAGCGCGAGGCCGCCGAGCGGGCGGCCGGGGCCGCCAAGGGCAAGGGCGGCCAGGCCGGTAAGCCCGGTGGTACGCCGACGACCGGCGCCAAGCCGGGGACCGCGGGTAACGGCGTGGCCGGGACGCTGGCCGCGACGGCCGGCACCACTCCCACGCCGACGCCCAGCCAGACGCCCTCCGAGGAGCAGCAGAAGCTGGAGAAGAATTGCAGCACCCAGCAGTGAGGGCGTAGAGGGCCGGAGATTTCATGAGCAGTACAACCACCACGACGACTGTGGGCACGTTCGCCGCCCCGAGTCGTCGCAACACCGAGCTGGCCCTGCTCGTCTTCGCGGTGCTGATCCCGGTGTTCGCCTACGTCAACGTCGGTCTGGCGAAGGACGGTTCGGTGCCCGCGGGGGCGCTGGGCTACACGCTGGGGCTGGGGTTGCTGGCGGGGGTCACGCACCTGGTCGTCCGTAAGTGGGCGCCGTACGCGGACCCGCTGATGCTGCCCATCGCGACGTTGCTGAACGGCCTGGGGCTGGTGTTCATCTGGCGGCTGGACCAGGAGCCGAAGATCAGCACCCCGCAGCTGGGCGGTGCCATGGCACCGGGTCAGTTGATGTGGTCGACGCTGGGCGTCGCGCTCTTCCTCGGTGTGCTGGTCTTCCTCAAGGATCACCGGGTCCTGCAGCGCTACACCTACATCTCGATGGTGGTGGCGCTGGTCCTGCTGATCGCCCCGATCTTCTTCCCGGCCCGGTTCGGCGCGCGCATCTGGATCACGATTCCCGGTGTCGGTTCGCTGCAGCCCGGTGAGTTCGCGAAGATCATCATCGCGATCTTCTTCGCGGGCTATCTGATGGTGAAGCGGGACGCGCTGGCGCTGGCCAGCCGCCGCTTCCTGGGCATGTATCTGCCGCGCGGCCGGGACCTCGGCCCGATTCTGGTCATCTGGGCGCTCAGCCTGATGATCCTGGTCTTCGAGACCGATCTGGGCACCTCGCTGCTCTTCTTCGGCCTCTTCGTGATCATGCTGTACGTGGCCACCGAGCGCACCAGCTGGATCGTCTTCGGTCTGCTGTTGAGCGCCGGTGGTGCGGTCGCCGTGGCCACCTTCGAGTCGCATGTGCAGGTGCGTGTCCACAACTGGCTCAACCCGCTGGAGCTGCAGAACGGCGGTGTGACGGAGACCGCGCAGTCGATGTACTCCTTCGGCTCCGGCGGCATCCTCGGGTCCGGTCTCGGACAGGGCTACTCCCGGCTCATCGGCGGCATCGCCCCGAAGAGCGACTACATCCTCGCCACCGTCGGCGAAGAGATCGGCCTGGCCGGTCTGATGGCGATCCTGCTGCTGTACGGCCTGCTCATCGAGCGCGGTATCCGTACGGCGCTGGCGGCGCGCGACCCGTTCGGCAAGCTGCTGGCGGTCGGTCTGTCGGGCGCCTTCGCGCTGCAGGTCTTCGTCGTCGCGGGCGGTGTGACGGGTCTCATCCCGCTGACGGGTATGACGATGCCGTTCCTGGCCCAAGGTGGCTCGTCCGTGATCGCCAACTGGGCGCTGGTGGGGATCCTGCTTCGGATCAGTGACACCGCGCGCCGTCCCGCTCCCGCTCCCGCTCCGTCCACCGACGCCGAGATGACCCAGGTGGTCCGCCCGTGAACAAGCCCCTGCGACGGGTCGCGGTCTTCTGCGGCCTGCTCGTCCTCGCCCTGCTCATCCGTGTGAACTGGGTGCAGTTCGTCCAGAGCGACCAGCTCAAGAACGATCCGCACAACAGGCGGGTGGCGATCGAGCGCTACAGCACGCCGCGCGGCAACATCATCGTCGCCGGCAAGGCCATCACCGGTTCGACGACGACGGACAGTGGTGACTTCAAGTACAAGCGGACCTACAAGAACGGCAAGATGTGGGCGCCGGTCACCGGCTACGCATCGCAGGCCTTCGACTCCAACCAGTTGGAGAAGCTGAACGACGCGATCCTGACGGGCACTGACGACCGGCTCTTCTTCAGCCGCACGGTGGACATGTTCACCGGTGGCAAGCAGAAGGGCGGGAACGTGGTGACCACCCTCGACGCCAAGGCGCAGAAGGCGGCCTTCGACGGGCTCGGGGACAAGAAGGGCGCGGTGGTGGCGCTCAACCCGGAGACCGGGGCGATCCTGGCGCTGGCCAGCACGCCGTCGTACGACCCGTCGACGTTCGCGGGGATGACGGACAAGGACGCCGAGGCGTACAACGCGCTGCAGAAGAAGAACAACCCGGACGAGCCGATGCTGAACCGGGCGCTGCGGCAGACGTACCCGCCCGGTTCGACGTTCAAGGTGGTCACCGCGGCGGCGGCGCTGGAGAACGGCCTGTACACCGACCCGGACGCCAAGACGGACTCGCCGGTGCCGTTCATCCTGCCGGACACCGCGCACCAGCCGCTGAACAACGAGGGCAGCATCGCCTGCGAGAACGTGTCGCTGCGGGAGGCCCTGCGGCTCTCCTGCAACACCGTCTTCGGCAAGGTCAGTGCGGATCTCGGCAACGCGAAGATGAAGGCCGAGGCGGAGAAGTTCGGCTTCAACGACGCGAAGATCGACACTCCGGTGCGGGCCGCGGAGAGCGTCTTCCCGAAGGACAACCGGCCGCAGAATGCGATGGCCGGTATCGGGCAGGCGTCGAACCGTGCCACGCCGTTGCAGATGGCAATGGTGGCGTCGGCGGTCGCCAACGGCGGGAAGCTGATGAAGCCGTACATGGTCGAGTCGCTGGTGGCGCCGAACCTCAACGTCGTGCAGCAGCACACGCCGCAGGAGCTGGGTCGGCCGCTGAAGCCGGAGAACGCGCAGAAGCTCCAGAGCATGATGGAGACCGTGGTCAAGGACGGCACGGGTCAGTCGGCGCAGATCGACGGCGTGACGGTCGGTGGCAAGACCGGTACCGCGCAGCACGGTGAGAACAACAAGGACAATCCGTACGCCTGGTTCATCTCGTATGCGAAGACCGCGAAGGGCACTCCGGTCGCGGTGGCGGTGGTGATCGAGGGGTCGGACACCCTCCGTGACGACATCGCCGGTGGCAAGCTCGCCGCTCCGATCGCGAAGGGCGTGATGGAGGCGGTCATCGAAGGCCAGCGGTGACGCGGGTCATGGCGATACCGGTCACGTATCAGGTTGCGGCTCCGGTCCGGTCCGGTCCGGCGTGCCGGGTACGGTATGCCCGGACAGCACACCGCCGGACCACACACGGGTGCGGTCGGGACTGACGGAGAGGGCTGGAGAAGCTTATGGAAGAGCCGCGTCGCCTCGGCGGCCGGTACGAGCTGGGCTCGGTGCTCGGCCGTGGTGGCATGGCGGAGGTCTACCTCGCGCATGACACCCGTCTCGGCCGCACCGTGGCGGTGAAGACCCTGCGGGCGGATCTCGCCCGCGATCCGTCTTTCCAGGCCCGGTTCCGCCGTGAGGCCCAGTCGGCCGCCTCGCTGAACCATCCGTCGATCGTCGCGGTCTACGACACCGGCGAGGACTACGTCGACGGGGTGTCGATCCCGTACATCGTCATGGAGTACGTGGACGGGTCGACGCTGCGTGAGCTGTTGCACTCCGGGCGGAAGCTGCTGCCCGAGCGGTCGTTGGAGATGACGATCGGTGTGCTGCAGGCGCTGGAGTACTCGCACCGCGCCGGCATCGTGCACCGCGACATCAAGCCGGCCAACGTGATGCTGACCCGTACCGGCCAGGTCAAGGTGATGGACTTCGGTATCGCCCGGGCCATGGGCGATGCCGGTATGACCATGACGCAGACCGCGGCGGTGATCGGTACCGCGCAGTACCTGTCGCCGGAGCAGGCCAAGGGCGAGCAGGTCGATGCCCGCTCCGACCTGTACTCGACGGGCTGCCTGCTCTATGAGCTGCTGACCGTGCGGCCGCCGTTCGTCGGGGACTCCCCGGTCGCGGTGGCCTACCAGCACGTGCGGGAGGAGCCGCAGCCGCCGAGCACCTTCGATCCGGAGATCGCCCCGGAGATGGACGCGATCGTCCTGAAGGCGCTGGTCAAGGACCCGGACTACCGCTATCAGTCGGCGGACGAGATGCGGGCCGACATCGAGGCGGCGCTGGACGGCCAGCCGGTCGCGGCGACCGCCGCGCTGGGTGCGGTGGGTTACGGCGAGCAGGACCAGCCGACGACGATGCTGCGGGCGCAGGACGCGGGCGGCCCGAAGACGTCGATGCTGCCGCCGATGAACCCGGACGACGGGGGCTACGGCTACGAGGAGCGCGGCGACCGGCGGCGGGGCGGCGGTAAGAAGAGCAACGTCTCCACGATCCTGCTGGCGCTGGCCGCGGTCCTGGTCCTGGTCGGTGCGATCTTCATCGGCAAGGCGATGTTCAGCGGCGGCAACAAGAACAACAGCATCACGGTGCCCAACCTCGAGGGCAAGACGCTGGCGGAGGCGAAGTCCTACGGCCAGAACAGCTCCTTCACGGTCGTCCAGGACGGCAGCAAGGAGTGCGACAACGCCCAGAAGGGCCAGGTCACCGCGCAGGACCCGGCGGCCGACACCAAGATCGACAAGGGCGCCACGGTCCACGTGACGATGTGCTCGGGTGCGGTGAAGGTGGCCGTGCCGGACGTGCAGGGCATGCCGTTCGACGACGCTGTGAACCAGCTCAAGAAAAAGGGCTTCCAGAACGTCACCAAGGCGGAAGAGGTGTCCGACCGGACGCCGAACATCGTCACGAAGCAGAACCCCGACGCGCAGTCCAAGGCGACCAAGGACGTCCAGATCACGCTGACGGTGGCCAAGGCGGCGCCGAAGGCGACCGTTCCGGACGTCAAGGGCCAGGACTTCGCCGCGGCGCAGAAGCAACTCCAGGACCAGGGTTTCCACGTCCAGCGGACCGACCAGAACGTGACCGACCCGGCGCAGAACGGCAAGGTCATCGCGGAAAGCCCGGACGGGAACCAGCAGGTGGCCCAGGGCTCGACGGTCACGCTGACGGTCGGAAAGGCCGCGCAGGCGCAGGTCCCGGAGGTGCGGGGCAAGAAGGTGAAGGACGCCAAGCAGATCCTGCAGCAGGCGGGCTACAACAACATCCAGTTCGCCAATGGCAGTTCGTCGGACGACAACGCCGTGGTCATAAACCAGGACCCGCAGCCGGGGACGCAGGGTGACCCCGCGTCGACCGCCGTGAACCTGACCACCGCGGGTGGGGGCGGCGACAACGGGAACAACGACGGCGGCATCTTCGGCGGACCGTTCGGCTGGGGGAAGAAGCACTAGCCTCCGCACGGCCCCGTACGACGGAGCCCCGGCTGCCCTTGGAGGGCGGCCGGGGCTCCGTCGTGTGCGGGGTGGTCGGTCAGCGGAGTTCCTCGGGGGGTGTGCGGTCCGCGTCGACCTTTTCGGTGCGTTCCAGTTCGCCCCAGACGATGTAGCGGTAGTCCGAGGTGTAGACCGGGGTGCAGGTGGTGAGGGTGATGTAGCGGCCGGCCTTGTGCTTGCCGGATTCGGCCGGGATCTTGTCGAGGACGTTCACGTTGTACTTGGAGGTCTGCGGGAGCGTCGCGTAGACCTTGTAGACGTACCAGGTGTCCTTGGTCTCGAAGACGACCGGGTCGCCGACCTTGAGCTTGTCGATGTTGTGGAACTTCGCGCCGTGGCCGTCGCGGTGCGCGGCGAGGGTGAAGTTGCCCTGCTTGTCCTGCGGCAGGGCGGACTTGACGGGCTTGGTGTAGTAGCCGGCGACTCCTTCGTTGAGGATGTCGTTGTCGGTGCCCTTCTTGACCAGCACCTCGCCGTTGTCCATCGCCGGTACGTGGAGGAAGCCGATGCCGTCCTTGGTGTCCAGCGCTCCCGGCCCCTTGGGGCCCGGTGGCGCGGCGGCCCAGTGCTTGCGGACCTGGTCGCTCTGCTTGTGGGATTCGCGGTCGGCGAGGACGTTGGTCCACCACAGCGAGTAGACGACGAACAGGCCCAGGATCAGCCCGGCCGTGATGAGGAGTTCACCGATGACGCTGACGACGGAGGCGAAGGTGCGCCACCCCCGGCGTGGCTCCGGTGACATCGCGGACCGGTCGCGGTCCTCGTCGATTCCGCTGGCAGTCACCGGTTAGCTCCCCTTCAGTTGTCCGCTCAGCCGGCGAGCGCTTCCGGTTTGCCCTTGCTCCGTGGCCGCTCGTCCACCATCTTGCCCCAGACGATCAATCGATAGGTACTGGTGAACTCCGGGGTGCACGTGGTCAGGGTGATGTACCGTCCCGGGCCGGTGAATCCCGAGCCGGGCGGGACCGGGCCGATCACGCTGGTGTTGCTGGGAGAGGTCTGCGGGAGGACGCTCTCCATCTCGTAGGTGTAGTAGGCGCTCTGCGTCTCGACGACGATCTTGTCGCCCTTGGTGAGGCGGTTGATGTAACGGAACGGCTCGCCATGGGTGTTGCGGTGGGCGGCGACGGCGAAGTTGCCGGCCTTGTCCCAGGGCATCGCGGTCTTGATGCCGCTGGCGGCGTCGTAGTGGCCGATCATGCCGTGGTCGAGAACGGCGTGCTTGTCGATGCCCTGGGCGATCGGGGCCTTCACGTCGAGCTTGGGGATGTACATGATGCCGAAGCGCTCGCCGTCCGCGAGGTTCTTCTTCTCGCCGCCGCCCTGCTCCCACTGGTGCTGAAGGTTGTTGGCGGCGCCGCCGGCCTCCTCGTCGGCCATCACGTTGGTCCACCACAGTTGGTAGGTGACGAACAGCAGCATCAGCACGCCGAGGGTGATGAACACTTCGCCCAGCGCGCGGCTGGCGATCAGGCCGGGGCTGTCCTTGGCGGCGCGCTGCGCCCGGCGGGCCTCGACCCGGGTCATGGGGGCCTTGGGCGCCTCGGCGTCCGTCGCGGCGGCCGGGGCCGAAGCGGAGGCGGTGCGGGCGCTGCGACGGCCGTGGCGCCCCCCGCGTTTGGCGGCGGCCTGGGCGGCCTTGCGGCGGGCCGCGCGGCCACCCGTCACCAGGGCCGCGGTCGTGGTTTCACGTGAAACGGCGATGTCGGCGTCGGTTTCACGTGAAACGGTCGTGCTGGTTTCACGTGAAACGGTGTCGTCGCCGGACTGCTCGGCCTGGCGCAGCGCCATGGTCGCGTCGTCCGACTGCGAGGGAGCCCCGGCCGGCGCCGGGCGCACGGGGCGGCCGGACCGGGAGGGAAGCAGCGGGGGGATCGTGGGGAAGGGCGCGGTGAGGGCCTCCGCGACGCCACGTGGATCGGGTATCGGCTCTGCGGGCGGGGCGTATCTGCCGTGGCCGAGGCCGCCGTTCACCTGACCGTAGGCGTCGGCTTCGGAGCCGTAGGGGCGCGGGGGCGGCGGGCCGGGCGTCGTGTCCTCGGGGCCGGGCCTGCGGTGCCGGGCCGGTCTCCGCGGCGGCGTTGGCGTCGGCGGCGGCTCGGGGCGGCCGGAGGCAGCGGGGTCCTGGCGGGGCCGGAACCAGGGGGAGCCCTCTGTCGCGGTGCCCCCGCCGGCGCGGTCGGTCGGTGCCTGCTGCCCGTAGGGGTTCGGGTGGGGCGCCGGGGAGCGGCCGGGCAGGGGGTCGTTCAGCGGGTCGTCGAGCCGCCCCACCGCCGTCTCGAACGCGTCGGACTGCCCGTACGGGTCGGACGGCGCGTACGGCTGCTCCTCGTACGGCTCGTAGGGCCGTCCTTCGTGCTCGGGGCGGAGCGCGGTCACGCGCCGGCCTTGCCGACCACCGGGGCAAGCCCCGCCGAACGCTCCACCGCTTCCTTGTCGCCGCACTCCACCAGCCAGTTGGCCAGCATCCGGTGTCCCCATTCCGTCAGTACCGACTCGGGGTGGAACTGCACTCCCTCCACGGGGAGTTCACGGTGCCGCAGCCCCATGATGATCCGGCCGCCGGGGGCGTCGTCGGCCTCCGTCCAGGCGGTGACGGCCAGTTCGTCGGGGACGGTGTCCGGTTCGACGGCCAGGGAGTGGTAGCGGGTGGCGGTGAAGGGCGAGGGCAGTCCGGCGAAGACGCCGGCGCCCTCGTGGAGGACGGGCGAGGTCTTGCCGTGCAGCAGTTCGGGGGCGCGGTCCACCACTCCGCCGTAGGCGACGGCCATCGACTGCAGGCCCAGGCAGACGCCGAACACCGGGACGCCGGTGTCGGCGCAGTGCCGGACCATGTCGACGCAGACGCCGGCCTGCTCGGGGGTACCGGGGCCCGGGGAGAGCAGCACGCCGTCGAAGCCGTCCTGGGCATGGCGCGGGGCGACCTCGTCGTTGCGCAGTACCTCGCATTCGGCACCGAGCTGGTACAGGTACTGGACGAGGTTGAAGACGAAGCTGTCGTAGTTGTCGACGACGAGAATCCGTGCGGTCATCGGGTGGCTGCCATCCCTTGGTCGACAGTGACGTCATTGAAGGGGAGCAGTGGCTCCGCCCACGGAAAGACCCACTGGAAGAGCACGAAGACCACCGCCAGGACGAGCACCACGGAAATCAGCGCCTTCACCCACGTGTTGCCCGGCAGATGCCGCCAGATCCAGCCGTACATGGTGTCGCTGTCCCCTTGCCGATGCCGTTGACGATGTCGATTGCGACACCAGAGTAAGGGGAGAGGCTGTGCGCACGTGGGTCAGCCGGTCAAAGCCGATGGCCTTCCTTGTGTGACGGGTTGGGTGGAATCGAGGTGTGCCCAGGCGATCAGCCGGTGGCTGTGGCCCCACTCCGGTTCGCAGGTGGTGAGGGTGAGATAGCGGCCGGGGCCGGTGAAGCCGGACTTCCGCGGCACCGGGTCGATGACGCCGATGTCGGTGGGCAGGGTCGTGTAGGGCCGGTTGTCGATGCGGTAGGTGAACCAGGTGGCGCCGTCGGTGAGGACCACGGCGTCCCCGGGGCGCAGCCGGGGGAAGTCCTTGAAGGGGTCGCCGTAGGTGCGGCGGTGGCCGGCCACGGCGAAGTTGCCGGTGGCGCCGAGCCGGGCGGTGCGGTCGTAGTGGCCCAGGCCGCGTTGGAGGACGTCGGTTGCGGTGCCTTCCAGGACGGGCTTGGCCCAGTCCGGCCCGAAGCGGGGGATGTACATGACGGCGAAGGAGCGGCCGGGCTCGTAGCGGCGGGGCGGGGCGGTGGGCGTGGGCGCGGGGGCGCCGGCGGCGACCGGGCCGGTGGACCACTGGTCCTGGAGCCGGCCGATCTCGCTGTCCATCGCGCTGTCCGCCCGGACGCCGGTCCAGTAGAGGAGGTAGACGACGAAGAGGACGATCAGTGTGCCGGCGGTGAGGCAGATTTCGCTGGCCGTCCGTACGATCCACCGCGTCGTCATCGGGCCGCCCCTCCCCGCCGGCCCGCGGCCTGCGGGCTACGGCTTCACAGGCTGTGCGTAGTGGAGATCCACTGTGCCGGAGTAGCCGGGAAGAGTCACCGCCTCGTGCTGGTCGACTTTCCAGCCGAGGCCGTAGGCGTTGACGTACTGGAGGTAGTTCTGGATGGCGGGAGACGCGGTCAGCGCCTGGTTGAGGGCGTCCCGGTCGCCGACCGCGGTGATCTTGTAGGGCGGGGAGTAGACCCGGCCCTGGAGGATCAGGGTGTTGCCGACGCAGCGCACCGCGCTGGTGGAGATCAGCCGCTGGTCCATGACCTTGATGCCCTTGGCGCCGCCGTTCCACAGGGCATTGACCACGGCCTGGAGGTCCTGTTGGTGGATGACCAGGTCGTTGGGCTGGGGTTCGGGGATGCCGGGGATCTTGGCGGTGGCGTTCGGCGGGGCGTCGGTGAGGGTGACGGTCAGGCCCTGGCCGGACAGCGGCTTGGTGCCGGCGCTCTGCTCCAGGCCCTTGAGCCTGGCCTCTTCCGTGGCGGAGGTGCTGGTGTCGCGGCGGGCGAGGGCGTCGACCTCGGCGCGGAGGCCGGCGTTGCGCTCGTCCTGGGCGCCGTTTTTGTGGCTGCGTTCCTGGATGAGGTCGGACAGCCGCAGCATCGAGTCGTCCGAGCGGAGGTTGGTGCCGCGGGCGGTGTCGAAGCTCAGCCAGAACATCAGGCCGGCGAGCGCGAAGACGAGGAGGGTGAGGAGTCGGACGGGCCGCAGCCGGAGACGTGGAGGGCGCCCGGGGGAGCCGGCGGAAGTGCTCAACGTACCCTTACTCCTTACGACGCCGCGGAAGCACTACGCTAACGGACGCCTGGGAAGGAAACCCGTTCCCCTCGTGTCCGTACCCTGGCTCCCGACCCGTACCGCTCCCGTGCGGCGGGGAGACCACCCGCTCACCGTCGGGAGTGGGGGAGCAGCACATCGACAGGAGAGTTCCTCGTGCCGAAGTCACGGATCCGCAAGAAGGACGACTTCACGCCGCCGCCGGCGAAGACCACCAGCCTGAAGATGAATTCAGGTCGTGGCTGGGTCGCGCCGCTGATGTTGGCGATGTTCGTGATCGGGCTCGCCTGGATCGTGCTGTTCTACGTATCCGAGGGCGATCTGCCGATCAAGGCGATGGGCAACTGGAACATCGTGTGTGGCTTCGGCTTCATCGCGGTGGGCTTCGGCGTCTCCACGCAGTGGAAGTAGCGCGCCCCTCCTGGGGATAGCGCAAGCCCTGCCCAAGGCCATCCACACAGTTATCCACAGCCGGGGAAAACTTCAGAAGATCTGTGGATAACCCTCGGGAGGTTGACGCCGGTGTGACCGGCGGTACCTCCCGATGCCGGCCCCCGCCCCCGCCCCTTCCTGCGGAAACGCCATTCTGCGGGGTGTCGGGGCCGGCTTCCGCACAGCATGCACAAGATCCTTCACGGACTGTGGACAACGTGGCCCCGCGGGGCCTCAACCCACCAGCTGAAGGGTCCGTACCCACACCACCGCGACGATCGCGAGCAGGGCGACCACGCACGTCCCGACGTGCACCAGCGTCCGGCGGTCCCGCGGCGCGTGCACCATCCCGAACGCCACCGCGGCGCCCACGACCAGTCCGCCGACGTGCGCCTGCCAGGCGATGTTCGGCCACAGGAACGTGAAGGCCAGGTTGAGGGCGAGCAGGATCAGGACCGGCTTCATGTCGTACCGCAGCCGCCGCATCAGCACGGCGGTGGCGCCCAGCAGCCCGAAGATCGCGCCGGACGCCCCCAGCGAGGGCTGGTTCTGGGCGGCCATGAGGAAGGACAGGGCGCTGCCGCCCAGGCCGGAGAGCAGGTAGAGCGCGGTGAAGCGGAGCCGGCCGAGGGCCGCCTCCAGCGGCGGGCCCAGCCACCACAGCGACAGCAGGTTGAAGGCGATGTGGGCGATCTGCTGGTGCAGGAAGACCGCGGTCAGCAGGCGGTACCACTCACCGTGGGCGACGCCGACCAGCTGATAGCGGCTGGGATCGATGGCCAGGCCGATCAGATCGAGCCGGTTGACCAGGTCGGTACCGGCCTGTTGGGCCACGAGCACCGCGACGAAGACGGCGACGTTCAGGCCCAGGAGGATCTTGGTGATCAGCCGGGGGTCGGCGGTGAGGGTGCCGCCCGCTATCGTGCGCGGCGCGCTGGCCTGCGGCGCCGGGCCGCTGCCGCCGCCGGTGCGGACGCACTCCGGGCACTGGAAGCCGACCGACGCACTGATCATGCACTCGGGGCAGATCGGCCGGTCGCACCGGGTGCAGCGGATGCCGGTCGGGCGGTCCGGGTGGCGGTGGCAGCCTGGCAGGCCGTCGTGGCCGTGCGCCTGCTGCGGCTCCTGCGGGCTGCCTGGCTGGTCCATCGGTCCCCTAAAGTCCTCGTTCTCGCCGGGACGCGGGCGCACCCCGCCCCCAGCCATCGCCCCACAACAAGCTTCGCGTCCCGCCGACCCGTCGCCCGGCCACCGCCCCACAACGAGCTTCGCGCCCCGTCCCTATCATCTACGACTGGACGGGGCGCGATGGTTCCCCGGATCGGTCCGGGGCGCAAGACCCGGGTCAGCGGGTCTCGATCACCACCGACTCGATGACGACGTCCTGCACGGGACGGTCGGTGCGCGGGTTGGTCTGGGTCTCGGCGATGGCGTCGACGACCTTCTTGCTGGCCTCGTTGGTGACCTCGCCGAAGATGGTGTGCTTGCCGGTCAGCCAGGCCGTCGGGGCCACGGTGATGAAGAACTGCGAGCCGTTGGTGCCCGGGCCGGCGTTGGCCATGGCCAGCAGGTACGGCTTGGTGAACGCCAGGTCGGGGTGGCACTCGTCGGCGAACTTGTAGCCGGGGCCGCCGGTGCCGTTGCCCAGCGGGTCACCGCCCTGCAGCATGAAGCCGCTGATCACGCGGTGGAAGACGGTGCCGTCGTAGAGACGGGCGGTGGTCTTCTGACCGGTGTTCGGGTCGATCCACTCCCGCTCGCCGTTGGCGAGCTCGACGAAGTTCTTGACCGTCTTGGGGGCGTGGTTCGGCAGAAGCCGGAGTTCGATGTCGCCCTGGTTCGTCTTCAGGGTGGCGTAGAGCTGCTCAGCCACGATCTACCTTCCATAGTCTTCGCGGACGGTCACCGATCCTGTCATGAACGACCGCCGGGCGCCGGGCCGCCACCACTTGACGGGGTTCGCACTGATTTCCCGCGCAGGATGCAACGCTGCGTGGCATGGTCGTCACAAGACTCCGGAAAGTCCCCAATGACCCGGATGCCCGCTCGCACATGCCGTGCGGACAGCGAGCGGGCATGCTCGTCAATCGGGTGGACAGGCGACACAGCACAGGTGGGGGAGCAGCCCCCAGACCAGGAACCCCACCGAGGAGGAGGATCCCCGTGACCCGCAAGGACAGCGTGCGCGCCGCGACCCACACGGCCAAGGACAGCGTGCGGCACGCAGCGGAGGTGGTGGCTCCCTATGCCGGTACGGCCAAGGACGCCGCCGTCCACTACTCGCACGAGGCGCGCACCCGGCTGGCTCCCAAGGTCGCCGAGGCGGCCCAGCAGGCCCGGTCCCAGTACGACACCCACCTGCAGCCGCGGATCGAGCACGCCCGCGGCGCGCTGCCGCCCAAGGTGGACGCGGTGGCGACCCGGGCCGCCGTCCGCACCCGTCAGGCGGCCCGCCAGGCCGCCGACTACACCGCCCCGCGGTTGGAGACCGCGATGGTCACCGCGCGGGCGGCGGCCGAGCCGGTGCGCGAGGAGGCGTTGGCCCGGGGTGCCGTGGCGCTGGCCGCGCTCCGCGGGGAGGTGACGGCGGCGGAGGTCGAGAAGCTGCACCGGAAGCAGTGCCGCCGGGCGGCCTGCGGCAAGGCCGCCAAGCGGCTGGCCCTGCTGGGCCTGGTGGTGGCCGGTGCGGTCGCCGCCTGGAAGTGGTGGGACAAGCAGGCCAACCCGGACTGGCTGGTCGAGCCGCCGGCGCCCACCGAGGTCGGCGACCGCGGCCACCTGAGCGCCGTGGACGGCAGTCAGGGCACCTCGCTCGACCCCGAGGTCCAGGCCAAGCAGGCCGAGTCCGACTCCGACGAACGGCGTGGCGGCGGCACCGCCTGACCCCCTTTCGCACCCGTCGACGGGCCGCGCACTGGTGCGGGGCGGGGCCCGTCGGCGGGTGCCGGCGCAGGCCCGGTGGGCGGCCGGTCAGGACACCTCGGTCCGGCTCCCCTGCCCGGCCAGCGGGTCGGCCCGCCGGGCCAGGGCCAGGAGGGCCTGCAGGGGCCGTTCGGCGAGGCCGAGGCGGGGGTGCCACTGGGCGATGATGCTGACCGGGCGGAGCGGCTCGACGAGCCGGAGGGCGACCAGGTCGCCCTCCGGCTCCCGGGCGACGGCCAGCGCCGGCAGCAGCGAGACGCCCTGGCCGTGGGCGGTCAGCCGGAGCAGCGCCGACAGCGAGCCGGTGACCGTAGCGGTGTGCGCCCCGGCGAGCAGGTCCCGGCCCAGGTGGTCCACCAGCATCTCGGAGGTGCAGCCCCGCTCGGCGACGAGGAACGGGCAGTCCAGGAGGCGATCCGGCGTCACCCGCTCCTGCCGGGCCAGCGGGTGGCCGGGGCCCGCCACCAGGACCGTGCGGTCATGGCCGACGACGGCGTGCGGACCGACCGCCCGCTGCCCGTTGTCGTACTGGAACACCACGTCCACTTCGCCCGCGCCGAAGGCCCGTTGCACCCGGTCGCGGTTGCCGACCGTCAGCTCGACCTCGGTGCTGGTACCCGGCCCGGCCGCGCCGTACTCCAGGGCCGCCAGCACCTCCGGCATCCAGGCGTGCGCCAGCGACTCCTGGGCGCCGATGCGCAGTCGGGGGCGTTCGCCGCGGGCGGCCCGGCGCATCCGCTCGTCCAGTTCCAGCGCCTCGCGGGCGTGCGGCAGCAGGCGCCGTCCGGCGTCGGTGAGCGTGGCGCCGGTGCCGGCCCGCACCAGGACCGTCGCGTCCAGCTCCGCCTCCAGGCGTTTGAGCTGGGCGCTCACGCTGGACTGGGCGTAGCCCAACTCCTGGGCGGCGGCGGAGATTCCGCCGTGCTCGACGACGGCGACGAAGGCGCGGAGGTAGCGGGAGTCCACCCCGCAAGGATGCCACCGGCCATCGAGGTTTCCGATGGGGATATCGGAAGTGCGGCGTCGCGGGCCGGGCCGGTCCGGGGTGACCGTGCTGCCATGACCACCGACACCCGCGCGCCGGCCACCGGCGCCCTCGCACCGGCACCCGCCCGCTCCCGGCTCGCGTTCGCCGGCATCGCCGCCGGCAATCTGCTCGTCCTCCTCGACACCACCATCCTCAACGTCGCCCTCCCCGACCTGCGGCGTGCGCTGCACCCGGCCGCCGCCGCGCTGCCCTGGGCGGTCGACGCCTACACCGTGGTCTTCGCCGGACTGCTGCTCGCCGCCGGGGTGTTCGCCGACCGGTGGGGTGCGCGCCGGATGTACGTCGGGGCGTTGATCGGCTTCGCCGTGCTGTCCGTGCTCTGTGCCGCGGCGCCCGGTGCCGGCGCGCTGATCGCCGGGCGGGCGCTGCTGGGTGCGGCCGGCGCCGGGCTGGTGCCGGCCTCGCTGGCGCTGCTCATCGCGCTCTATCCCGACCCCGCGCGGCGCACCCGGGCGATCGGCGCCTGGGCCGCGCTGAGCGGGCTGGGCGCGGCGGCCGGCCCGGTGTTGGGCGGCGGTCTGGTCGAACTCGGCGGCTGGCGGCTGGTGTTCCTGGTGAACCCGCCGATCGCGCTGGCCGCGCTGCTGCTCGCCCGCCGGCTCCCGGCGCCGGCTCCGCGGGCCGCCGGCGCCGCGCCGCGTGCCCTGGACCGGTCCGGGCTGCTGCTGTCCACCGGCGCGCTCGGCGCGCTCACCTTCGGACTGGTCCAGGCCGGCATCGAGGGCTGGTCCGCGCCGTCCGCCTGGGGACCGCTGGCGGCCGCGGTGGTCGCCTTCGTCGCGCTGGCCGCCGTGGAAGGCCGGGTCGCGGCGCCCGTGCTGCCGCCGGCGCTGCTCGTACTCCCCCGGGTACGGGCCGCCATGCTGGCCGCCGCGGTGTCCTGCTTCGCCTACTTCGGCGGGATGTACCTGCTCGCCCTGTGGCTGCAGCGCACCTACGCGCTCTCGCCGCTCGCCGCCGGGCTGGCCTCCCTGCCGCTCACCTTCCCGGTGTGCGTGATGCCGTTCTTCACCGGACGGCTGGTGGCCCGGCACGGCGCCCGTCCGGTGCTGCTGGCCGGGATGGCGGCCACCGCGCTGGCCGGCGGGCTGCTGCTGCTCGCCGGCGGCCGGCCGCCGCTCCCCCTGCTGGTGGTGGCCGAGCTGGCGCTGGCCGCCGCGGGCACCCTCTCCATCCCGGGTGCCGCCGCCGCGATGGCCGTCGAGGCGCCGGCCGAGCTGGCCGCCACCGCGCAGGGCGCCCTGAACGGGATCCGGCAGGCCGGCTCGGCGTTGGGCGTGGCGGTCCTGGGCACCCTGGGCGGGCCGCGGGACGCGGGCCTGGTGCTCGTCGTCGCCGGGCTCGCGGCGGTCCTGCTGATCTTCCGCGCGGGCGCCACGGGCCGGCGGTGACGGCCGGGCCGCCGCGACGGCCCGGCCCCGCCCTCAGCGGCGCACAAAAAGACCCCTCCGGCTGCGTTCCCACAGGTCAGAGGGGTTTGGGGGTGGAGCCTAGGGGAGTCGAACCCCTGACATCTGCCATGCAAAGACAGCGCTCTACCAACTGAGCTAAGGCCCCTTCGCCGAACAGGGTACCCGGTGTCGGGGTGCTTTCCCGACCGGGTATCGCCGCGCACCGTCGCTCTCCGTAGGATGCTTCGCGAGATTCGCGGCAGCGAAGCGCGATCGGGGATACAGGGGAGACGGCATGGATGCAGCACAGCAGGAAGCCACCGCGCGGGCCCGGGAGCTCCAGCGCAGTTGGTACGGAGAACCTCTGGGCGCGCTGTTCCGCCGTCTCATCGACGACCTCGGGCTGAACCAGGCCCGGCTGGCCGCGGTGCTCGGTCTGTCCGCGCCGATGCTGTCCCAGCTGATGAGCGGGCAGCGCGCGAAGATAGGCAACCCGGCCGTGGTGCAGCGGGTGCAGGCGCTGCAGGAGTTGGCCGGTCAGGTCGCGGACGGTCGGGTCAGCGCCGCCGAGGCCACCGACCGGATGGAGGAGATCAAGAAGACGGCGGGCGGGTCGGTGCTGAACAACACCACCCAGAACACGTCGTCGACGGGCGCCACCACCGTGCGCCGGGTGGTGCGGGAGATCCAGTCGCTACTGCGGTCGGTCTCCGACGCCGGCGAGATCATCGACGCGGCGAACAGCCTCGCCGCCACCCACCCCGAACTGGCAGAGTTCCTCCGGGTCTACGGTGCCGGTCGCACCGCCGACGCGGTCGCCCACTACGAGTCGCACCAGAGCTAGGGCCAAGCGCGGTCGGCCGCAGGCGAGTTGGCCGCAGGGAGTCGGATCCAGCAGCGGACGGGGCGCAATGGGTGAGATCTTCGCCGGTCGGTACGAGCTCGTGGACCCGATCGGTCGGGGCGGGGTGGGCGCGGTCTGGCGCGCCTGGGACCACCGGCGCCGCCGCTATGTGGCGGCCAAAGTGCTGCAGCAGAGCGATGCGCACACGCTGCTGCGCTTCGTCCGCGAGCAGGCGCTGCGGATCGACCATCCGCACGTACTGGCCCCGGCGAGCTGGGCGGCGGACGACGACAAGGTGCTGTTCACCATGGATCTGGTGCACGGCGGCTCGCTGGCCCATCTGATCGGTGACTACGGCCCGTTGCCGCCGCGGATGGTGTGTGCGCTGATGGACCAGCTGCTGGCCGGGCTGACCGCCGTGCACGCCGAGGGCGTGGTGCACCGGGACATCAAGCCGGCCAACATCCTGTTGGAGGCCACCGGCACCGGCCGGCCGCATCTGCGGCTCTCCGACTTCGGCATCGCGATGCGCAAGGGCGAGCCGCGACTGACCGAGACCAACTACGTGGTGGGGACGCCGGGTTACTTCGCGCCGGAGCAGATGCTGGGTTCCGAGCCGGACTTCCCCGCGGACCTGTTCGCGGCCGGGCTGGTCGCGCTGAGCCTGATCACCGGCGCCAAGCCGGACACCGAGGCGCTGGTCCGGCGGTTCATGGACCACGGCGGCGTACCGAACGCGCCCGAGGACGTGCCGGAGCCGCTGTGGCAGGTGCTGGCGTCGCTGCTGCACCCGGATCCGGACGCCCGGTTCAGGACCGCGACGGGGGCCCGGAAGGCGTTGCTGGCGGCGGCCGATCTGCTGCCGGAGGTGACGCTGGAGGACGAGGTCGTCGAGGTCTTCGACCACATCGGGCCGCTGCCGTCGGGGTTCGGTCCGGACGGGCCGCTGCGCGGCGCGCCGGGCGGGGACACCACCGGGCGCACCGGCGTGGCCGCCGCCGGGGCCACGGGAACCGCCGGGACCGCCGGGACCACCGGGGGGCAGGGCACGGACGCCGTCCCGGCGCCCCTGTCGGGCACCGGGAGCTTCCACCTCGCGCCGCCGGAGCCGTCCGTCCCGCCCCTGCCGAGCACCCCGCCGCCCTTCGCTCCGCCGACCGCCCCACCGCCGAGCACCCCGCCGCGCGGCACCGTCCCGGCCCCGCCGACCACCCCGCCCCGGACCCCGCCGCCGGCGCCGGCCGCCCCGGCCCCGGCCCCGGCCCCGATGCCGCGGTACGAGCCGACGGCCGCGGCACGCCCGGAGCCGTCCGCGACCCGCCCGTACACCGCCGGACAGCCGCCGCTGCCGGGGCAGCATCCGCCGACCGGAGGCGTCGGGGTGCCGGCGGTGCCTCCCCGGGCCGGGCCGGTACGGAAACCGGGACCGCCCCCGAAGGTCGCGATCCCGGTCCTGATCGTGGCGCTGCTGTGCATCGCGATCGGGGTGTGGTCGCTGCTCGCCGGCTGACCTGCGCCCGCCCGGGCCCACCGCGCCCGGCAGGAGGGCCGGCGCGGTCAGCGCCGCCAGGACGGCGAGCGCCGCCGTCCCGTTGGGCGTGCGCTCACCGTGCGTCGCCCGGCACCGGCTTCCGGCGGGCCCGGGCGTACGCCGTGCCCAGCCCGGCCAGCATCAGGACGCCCACCACGCCCACGGAGACCCCGGCGACCCGCAGCCCGGACCAGCCGCCGCTGCCGGTCGCACTGTCGGTGCTGGGGCCCGAATCGCCGTCGGGCGCCTGCCCCTTGATCGCCGCGGCACCGGCCTCCGGCCCGGCCTTGGCCCGTCCCAGGACGGCGACCCGCAGCACCACGCCGATCCGCGGGTCCTGTGCGACCTGGGCGGCCCTGGCGCCGAGCGTCACCGCGATGTAGAAGTCGCCCTTGGCGTGGACGGGGATGACGTTGGGGTGGGTCTCGTAGCGGTTGGTCCAGGAGACCGGCACCGTCCCCATGCTCAGCGAGGCCGACCGCCCGTTGTAGGGCACCTGTGGATTGAAGACGCCGGTTCCGCTGCCGACCGGGGCCCGGAACGGCGTGTAGACCTGGGTGCTGCCGAACGAGGTGTGGGAGCTGCCCTCGGAGCGCGGTTCGTTGGCGAACTCCACGTCGTAGCGGAGCTGTTGGCCCCAGCTGACCGGCACCTTGTACCAGAGCGTCTGCGCCGGGAGGATCTGGTCCCGCCAGACGCCCGGGCCCAACGGGCTGGCGTCGTTGAATCCGGTACCGCCGGTGACGTCCTTGGGCGCCGTGGTGGGCAGCTCGGCGTTCTTGCCGCCCGCACCGTACTCCGGGGACGACTGTGCGGGGGTGGTGCCCTTCGCCAACGGATGTTCCACGTGAAACATCAGCTCCATCGGCCAGTGCGCGGCGTCCGAGCCGGTGTCCGCATGGCGCTCGACGACCAGCCAGTACCGGCCCGCCCTGTCGCAGGTGCCGGTGCCGCTCTGCGTCGGGATGCGGCTGACGCCCGAGGTCAGCGGCGTGGCGCCCTCCCGCTGCCCGAACAGGGCGGTGGAGGACTCGCAACTGCCGTCCTTGTCCCGGACGATCTGGGTGCGCAGGGTGTCGAGGTAGTCGATCGCCGCCCCGGACGGTGGCACCACGGTGGCCGAGAAGTCGGCCGCCGAGGCGGCGTCCAGATCGACGGCGTAGTACCGCTTCTCGTTGGGCCCGATGCTGTCCAGGTACTGCCCGGGGGCGACGACCGGTGCGCCCGTCCGGTCGTCGGTGCCGCGGACCTGCTTGCCCTGGAACCGGTAGCCGCTCGCGGAGAGTTGGCCGGCGCGCTGGAGCTGGCGGCTGAGCGACCGGGCGTCGGGGGCGTCGTAGTACTGGCCGTTGCCGGACTTGGCGATGCACTCCAACTGGGCGCGGGCGCTGCCGGCCACCTGGAAGCCGACGACGTCGATGTGCAGATCGCCGCCGGACGTGGCGAGTTGGGAGGCGATCTGGCACGGCGACGGGGTGTGGCAGGTGTCCGCGCCGTCGGAGATCAGCACGATGGTGCGCTTGCCGACGCCACCGGCGGCCGGCTTGGGAAGGTCCTGGGCGGCCTTGGTCAGGGAGAGCCCGATGGGGGTGTCGCCCTTGGGACGCACGCCCGCCACGGCCTTCTTGAGGCCGTCCCGGTCCAACGGGGCGACGGGCTGGGCGAGCCGGGTGTCGTCACACCCCTTGGGCTTGTCCGCGCCGTAGACCCGCAGGCCGGTGGGATAGCCCTCGGGCAGGCCGTCCACGAGTGTGCCGACGGCCCGGCGGGCGTCGGCGATGCGGGTGCTGCCGGCCCCGTCGCTCCCGGCCATCGAGCCGGAGGAGTCGAGGACCATCACCAGTCCGCTGCCGTCGGCGGCCGGCGCCACCCGCGGGGCCGCCGTGGCCGGAAGCGCCGCCGCGACCGGGAGCACCGCGGCGGCCAGGGCCAGCAGCGCCCGCCCCCAGGCTCTCGCCCCGGTTCGGGCAGGGGGTACCCCCACCGCCCGCGCCACCGCCCCCCTACGTGGTGGTCGTGCCATGTCCTCGTCCCCCTCGCGTCTGCCGGTCACAGCCCGGACATCGACTTCAGGACCAGCGACTTTGCCGCTGCAACCCATCAATGTGCGATAGCAAACCCAGAAGCCCGTGTTCCCGCCCCGGTACGTACGAAACCCCGGCCGCCCATGGGCAACCGGGGTCCATACGAAATGTGCTGTGCGTGTGGTCTCACACACCCGAACCTGCGGGCACGGAGTCGGTCGCCTCCGTCCACAGATCCTGCTCGGCGCGATCCGCCTGGATCTGGCGGTACACGAGGAGCCCGCCGATGGCGGCCAGTGCGACCAGGAGAAGCTTCTTCACCGCGCGACCTCGTCTTTCGTTGACGTAGGGGACCCTATGTCGGCCGATGATACACACCGGTCGATACCGATCGGTTATCTAGCCCGCACTCGGCAACACCTCATCCGGAGGTGCGCGAAGGCCCCAACTCCCGCCCCATCACAACGAATCACCCCCGGGTCCGGTTCCCCCACCCCGAAAAGACCGCGCGGCGGGCAAAAGCAGCGGCCCGGCCGGAGAAATCTCCGGCCGGGCCGACTGTGCGGTGCGGCTACCAGGACTTGAACCTGGGGCCTCTTCCTTATCAGGGAAGCGCTCTAACCGTCTGAGCTATAGCCGCTCGCTCGCTGCACCAGAAGATTAGCGCACTTCAGAGGCGTTCCCAAAATCGGTTCCCGATGCCTTGGGAACGCCCGGCGCCGACCCCCTTCCGGGAGCACTCACTCGTCCTCCGCGAGGGTCAGCTCCACGCCGCCCACGAAGCCCGCTGACAGGTTGTAGATGAACGAGCCGAGGGTGGCCAGCGCGGTCGCCAGCACCACGTCGATCACCGCGATGACCGAGGTGAACAGCAGCACCCGCGGCAGCGAGAGGAACGACTGCAGATCGAAGCCACCGCCCTCGGCGGAGCCGGTCGCCTCGCTGATGGTCTTGCCGACCGTGGAGAAGACGCCCATCGCGTCCATCACCATCCACAGCACCGCCACCGCCACCACCGTGCAGATGCCCAGCGCGATGGACAGCAGGAAGCTCACCTTCATCACCGACCAGGGATCGGTGCGCGCGACCCGGAGGCGGGCCTTGCGCGTCCGCGGCGCCGTGCTGGCGCCCGTACGCGGCTTGCGCACGGCCTGGCCGGCTTCGGCCCCGCCGCCGCCCGGGTGGTACGCCTGGGGCGGCTGGTAGGGCTGTTGTACGCCGCCCTGCGGCTGTCCCTGGCCACCGACCCCGGCCGGCGGCTGGGGCTGGGGTTGCGGCTGTCGGGTATTCGTCACGGTTCCCCCCTCATGGGCGCCCTCGTCCCGGATGCCGTCGGACGCGACGGAGCCACGGGCGCTGCGTTCCCTTTCGGTTGCGGGTTCCGCCGCGGAGTCCGAAGTGACTCCCGCATCTCCCGTCGCAGCGCCCGTGGCTCCACTCACGACCTACTCCTCGTGTTACTCCGCCGCGGGCTGCTCGCCCTCGACTGCGGTGGCCCCGGACTCCTCGGCGGTGCCGGTCTCCTCGGGCCCGTCGGGCCCGTCGACCTCCTCGGCCTCGCGGCCGGCCTCGGCGTTGCGCGCGATGCCGACGACGGCATCCCGCTTGCCCAGGTTGATCAGTTGGACGCCCATGGTGTCACGGCCGGTTTCCCGCACCTCGTTGACCCGCGTACGGATCACGCCACCGCCGAGCGTGATCGCGAGGATCTCGTCGGCCTGCTCGACGATCAACGCCCCGACCAGCGAACCCCGGTCCTCGACGATCTTGGCGGCCTTGATGCCGAGGCCGCCGCGGCCCTGGACTCGGTACTCGTCGACCGCGGTGCGCTTGGCGTAGCCGCCGTCGGTCGCGGTGAAGACGAAGGTGCCCTCCCGGACCACGTTCAGCGACAGCAGCTCGTCGCCCTCGCGGAAGCTCATGCCCTTCACACCGGAGGTGGCCCGGCCCATCGGGCGCAGCGCCTCGTCGGTCGCGGTGAACCGGATCGACTGGGCCTTCTTGCTGATCAGCAGCAGGTCGTCGGTCTCCGAGACCAGCTCGGCGCCGATCAGCTCGTCGTCCGTGCCGTCCTCCCGCTCGCGGAGGTTGATCGCGATCACGCCGCCGGAGCGGGGCGAGTCGTAGTCCTTGAGCGGGGTCTTCTTCACCAGGCCGCCCTTGGTCGCGAGGACCAGGTACGGCGCCGCCTCGTAGTCGCGGATCGCCAGGATCTGCGCGATCTGCTCGTCCGGCTGGAAGGCCAGGAGGTTGGCCACGTGCTGGCCGCGGGCGTCCCGTCCGGCGTCCGGGAGTTCGTACGCCTTGGCGCGGTAGACCCGGCCCTTGTTGGTGAAGAACAGCAGCCAGTGGTGGGTGGTGGAGACGAAGAAGTGGTCGACGATGTCGTCTTCCTTGAGCTTGGTGCCCCGGACGCCCTTGCCGCCGCGCTTCTGCGAGCGGTAGTCGTCGGTCTTCGTCCGCTTCACATAGCCGCCACGGGTGATGGTGACGACGATGTCCTCTTCGGCGATCAGGTCCTCGATGGACATGTCGCCCTCGAAGGGCACCAGCTTGCTGCGCCGGTCGTCGCCGAACTTCTCGACGATCGCGGCCAGTTCCTCGCTGATGATCTGGCGCTGCCGCTCGGGGGAGGCCAGGATCGCGTTGTACTCGCTGATCTTGCGCTGGAGCTCGTCGTGCTCGGCGGTGATCTTCTGGCGCTCCAGGGCGGCCAGCCGGCGGAGCTGCATCTCCAGGATCGCGTTGGCCTGGATCTCGTCGATCTGCAGCAGGCCCATCAGGCCCTCGCGGGCCACCTCGACCGTCTCGCTGCGGCGGATCAGCGCGATGACCTCGTCGATGGCGTCCAGCGCCTTGAGCAGACCGCGCAGGATGTGGGCCCGTTCCTCGGCCTTGCGCAGCCGGAACTTCGTCCGGCGGACGATGACCTCGACCTGGTGGGTGACCCAGTTCCGGATGAAGGCGTCCAGGGAAAGGGTGCGCGGCACGCCGTCGACCAGCGCGAGCATGTTCGCGCCGAAGTTGGTCTGCAGATCGGTGTGCTTGTAGAGGTTGTTGAGGACGACCTTGGCGACCGCGTCCCGCTTGAGGACGATGACCAGCCGCTGGCCGGTGCGCGAGGAGGTCTCGTCGCGGACGTCCGCGATGCCGCCGATCCGGCCGTCCTTGACCAGGTCGGCGATCTTCTGCGCGAGGTTGTCCGGGTTGACCTGGTAGGGGAGTTCGGTGACCACCAGGCACTGGCGGTTCTGGATCTCCTCGACCGCCACCACCGCGCGCATCGTGATCGAGCCGCGGCCGGTGCGGTACGCCTCCTCGATGCCCTTGCGGCCCACCACCAGCGCGCCGGTGGGGAAGTCGGGGCCCTTGACCCGCTCGATCAGCGCGTCCAGCAGTTCCTCGCTGGACGCCTCCGGGTGGGCCAGCGCCCACTGCGCGCCCTCGGCGACCTCGCGGAGGTTGTGCGGCGGGATGTTGGTGGCCATGCCGACCGCGATGCCGGCCGAGCCGTTGATCAACAGGTTGGGGAAGCGGGACGGCAGGACCGTCGGCTCCTGGTTGCGGCCGTCGTAGTTGTCCTGGAAGTCGACGGTCTCCTCGTCGATGTCCCGGAGCATCTCCATCGACAGCTGCTTCATCTTGCACTCGGTGTACCGCATGGCCGCGGCCGGGTCGTTGCCCGGGGAGCCGAAGTTGCCGTTGGAGTCGACCAGCGGCATCCGCATCGACCACGGCTGGGCCAGGCGGACCAGCGCGTCGTAGATGGAGGTGTCACCGTGCGGGTGGTACGTACCCATGACGTCGCCGACGACGCGGGCGCACTTGTAGAAGCCCTTCTCGGGGCGGTAGCCGCCGTCGTACATCGCGTAGAGCACGCGGCGGTGCACCGGCTTGAGGCCGTCGCGGACATCGGGCAGCGCACGCGAGACGATGACGGACATCGCGTAGTCGAGGTAGGAGCGCTGCATCTCCGTTTCGAGCCCGACGGGCTCGACGCGCATTCCGACGCCTTCGATGGTGGCGGGCGCGCCCTCGGCGGTCACGCCGTCCGGGGTCACAGGGGGGTTCTCGTCGGCCATGGTGGTTCAAAGTCCTTTCGAGCTGCGGCTGGTGTGCGGGCCGACAGGGCTCAGATGTCGAGGAAGCGGACGTCCTTGGCGTTGCGCTGGATGAACGAGCGGCGTGCCTCGACGTCCTCGCCCATGAGGACGGAGAACAGGTCGTCCGCGCGGGCCGCGTCGTCCAGCGAGACCTGGCCGAGCACCCGGTGGTCGGCGTCCATGGTCGTCACGCGCAGCTCCTCGGCGTTCATCTCGCCGAGACCCTTGAACCGCTGGATGGAGTCCTCGCGGATCCGCTTGCCGTTCTGCTTGCCGCGCTCGATCAGCGTGTCCCGCTCCGGGTCGGAGTAGGCGTACTCGAAGTCGTCCCGACTCCACTTGATCTTGTACAGCGGCGGGCGGGAGAGGTAGACGTGACCGGCCTCGACCAGCGGGCGCATGAAGCGGAACAGGAAGGTCAGCAGCAGGGTGTTGATGTGCTGACCGTCGACGTCGGCGTCCGCCATCAAGATGATCTTGTGGTACCGGAGCTTCTCGATATCGAAGTCCTCGTGCACGCCCGTGCCGAACGCCGAGATCAGCGCCTGGACCTCGTTGTTCTGCAGGATCTTGTCGACCCGGGCCTTCTCGACGTTGAGGATCTTGCCGCGGATCGGGAGGATCGCCTGGTACTCCGGGTTGCGGCCGGACTTGGCCGAGCCGCCGGCGGAGTCACCCTCGACGATGAAGATCTCGCACTTGGTCGGGTCGTTGGACTGGCAGTCGCTCAGCTTGCCGGGCAGCGACGCCGTCTCCAGCAGCCCCTTGCGGCGGGTCAGGTCGCGCGCCTTGCGGGCCGCGACCCGGGCGGTGGCCGCCTGGATGCCCTTGCGGATGATGTCCGCGGCTTCGTTGGGGTTGCGGTCCAGCCAGTCGTTGAGGTGCTCGTGGACGACCTTCTGGACGAAGGTCTTGACCTCGGTGTTGCCCAGCTTGGTCTTCGTCTGGCCCTCGAACTGCGGCTCGGCGAGCTTGACCGAGATGATCGCCGTCAGACCCTCGCGGATGTCCTCGCCCGTGAGGTTGTCGTCCTTCTCGCGGAGCAGCTTCTTGTCGCGCGCGTAGCGGTTGATCAGGCCGGTCAGCGCGGCGCGGAAGCCCTCTTCGTGAGTACCGCCCTCGTGGGTGTGGATGATGTTCGCGAAGCTGTAGACACCCTCGCTGTACTGGGTGTTCCACTGCATCGCGAGGTCGACGGAGAGGTTCCGCTCCTTGTCCTCGGCCTCCACCGAGACCACCGTCGGGTGCACCAGCTCGCCCTTGCGGGAGTTGAGGTACTTCACGAAGTCGACGATGCCGCCCTCGTAGTGGTACCGCACCGAGAGCGGCTTGCCGTCCTCGTCCACGTGGTCGGCGCGCTCGTCCTTGAGCGAGATGGTCAGCCCCTTGTTGAGGAACGCCATCTCCTGGAAGCGTCGGGACAGCGTCTCGAAGCTGTAGGTGGTGGTCTCGAAGATCTCGGGGTCGGCCCAGAAGGTGACCGAGGTGCCGTGCTGGTCGGTGGCCTCGTGCTTGGCCAGCGGGGCGGTGGGCACGCCCTGCTTGTAGTCCTGGGTCCAGCGGTGGCCGTCCGTGCAGATCTCGACCGAGACCCGAGTCGACAGGGCGTTCACGACGGAGACACCCACACCGTGCAGACCGCCGGAGACCGCGTAGCCGCCGCCGCCGAACTTGCCGCCGGCGTGCAGGACCGTCAGCACGACCTCGACGGCCGGCTTGTTCTCGGACGGCACGATGCCGACGGGGATACCGCGGCCGTTGTCGTCGACCCGCACTCCACCGTCGGCGAGGATCGTCACCTCGATGGTGTCGGCGTAGCCGGCCAGCGCCTCGTCGACGGAGTTGTCGACGACCTCCTGCACGAGGTGGTGCAGGCCGCGCTCGCCCGTTGAGCCGATGTACATGCCGGGGCGCTTACGAACCGCGTCCAGGCCCTCAAGGACGGTGATCGCGCTGGCGTCGTACGACTTCTCCACCGAGGAGTCGCCCACGGCGCCGGCCGAACCCCCCTCTTCGGTAGAAGCCATGTTGATCTCGTTGAGGTCGCCGGAGTCGGCCACGAAGCGCCCTTTCTGGCACAGCACGAGCCCTTCCACACCTGTTGCGATCTCCCCGCGAAGGACAGGTGGGAGCGGCTCGTCGTTCGACTTGTTCCGCGAGTGGGCGGGATTGCTACCAGTCTACCGGTAGCGCCGACACTCATGGGGGTTTGCAGGCACCTGAGTCGCCATGTGCCGCCCTGAATTGACGTCCGCCGACTCCCCATATGCGAGACGGGGCCTCAGGGCGCTCACACGGGCACTCAGCGCTTCGGGCTGTCAACCGCCGGCTACCGTGAGCGGAGTCTCATGCGTCACACGTGTTTACAAGGCCCGCACAGCAGTGCGTCGTTTCACGTGAAACGACCCCTGACCAGCCGAGAAAGCACGAGGGGGGCGGTGTTTCACGTGAAACACCGCCCCCCTCGGCACACGCGCCCGGCCATGCCGTCGCACTCAGCCGTAGGTGTCGCCGGGACCCCGGCTGCCCGGTGCGCGCAGCGGTCCGTACCGGCGCCCGGGACCGCCCGGCCCCAGCACCTTGATCATCTTGACCGTGCCATGGCCCAGGTCCTCGTTGAGGCGGGCGACCAGCGTCGGGGCCAGCAGCCGCAGCTGCGTCGCCCATGCCGTCGAGTCGCACTGGACCGTCAGCACACGGGCGTCCTCGTCGTACCGCTGCGGCTCGCAGTGCTGGGCCACCTCGGGCCCCACCAGCTGCGGCCAGCGGCCCATCACCCCGCCGACCGCCGCCGGGGTCTCCCAACCGCGCTCGGTGATCAGGCGGTTGATCGCGGCGCCCAGCGGCAGCGGGTCCCGGCCGTCCGCCCGCGCGCCCGAGCGCAGCCCACCGCGGCGGGCCTGCTTCTTCTGCTGCGCGGCGGCGCCCCGGGCGCGCGCCTGCTCCTTGGCGGCCACCAGCGCCTGGCGGGCGAGGTCCACACCGGACAGTTCCGGAGTCTTGGGCCGTTCCGGCTGCGGTTCGCTCACCGGTCCACCCGCTCCACCGTGCCGCCGGAGACCGCGTACCGCGCCCCCACCAGCACTCCCGGCACATCGTCGTCCACCGCCGCGGTCACCAGCACCTGTTCGCCCGGTGCCACCAGCTCCGCCAGCCGCTCCCGGCGCCGCGCGTCCAGCTCGGCGAAGACGTCGTCGAGCACGAGCACCGGCTCGTTGCCCTCCGCGCGCAGCAGCTCGTACGAGGCCAGCCGCAGCGCCAGCGCGTACGACCAGGACTCGCCGTGGCTGGCATAGCCCTTCGCCGGCAGCTGGCCGAGTTTCAGCAGCAGGTCGTCCCGGTGCGGCCCGACCAGCGTCACCCCGCGCTCGATCTCGCTCTTGCGGGCCTCGCCCAGCGCCGCCAACAGCGCGCCGTACAGCTCCTCGCGGTTCGTGGCGGCGGCCATCGCCTCGCCCGCGGAACCGCGGTACTCCAGCCCCAACGGTCCGCCGCCGGGCGCCAGTTGCTCGTACGCCTTGTCCGCCAGCGGCCGCAGCGTGGCGATCAGGTCGAGCCGCTGGGCCAGGAGTTCGGCCCCGGCCCGGGCCAGATGCTGGTCCCAGACGTCCAGCGTCGACAGGTCCGCCCCCACGCTCGAATCCGCTCGCGCGGGAGGTGCCCCCCTCCGCCCGCCGTGCCGACGGGCCAGCGCCGCCGTCTTCAACAGGGTGTTCCGCTGCTTCAGGACGCGGTCGTAGTCCGCGCGCACGCCGGCCATCCGCGGCGTGCGGGCGGTGATCAGCTCGTCGAGGAACCGCCGGCGCTCGCCGGGGTCGCCCTTGACCAGCGCCAGGTCCTCGGGCGCGAACAGCACCGTCCGGACGATCCCCAGCACGTCACGCGGCCTGACCTGGGACGATCTGTTGATCCGGGCGCGGTTGGCCTTGCCCGGGTTGAGTTCGAGCTCCACCAGCTGCTGGCGTTCGCCCTGGACAACCGCGGCCCGGATGATCGCCCGGTCCGCGCCCATCCGCACCAGCGGCGCGTCCGAGGAGACCCGGTGACTGCCGAGCGTGGCGAGATAGCCGACCGCCTCGACCAGGTTCGTCTTGCCCTGCCCGTTGGGTCCCACGAACGCCGTGACGCCCGGATCGAGCGCGACCTCGACCCGGGCGTACGAGCGGAAGTCGGCAAGCGACAGATGCGATACGTGCATGACTACGCGCCGACCTCCCCCGGCTGCTGAGCTGGTTGTGCTTACTTCTTGGTCTCGACCGCGTGGCCACCGAACTGGTTGCGGAGCGCGGCGATCATCTTCATCTGCGGGGAGTCGTCCTGGCGGGACGCGAAGCGCGCGAAGAGCGACGCCGTGATCGCCGGCAGCGGCACGGCGTTGTCGATCGCGGCCTCGACCGTCCAGCGGCCCTCGCCGGAGTCCTCGGCGTAACCGCGCAGCTTGTTCAGGTGCTCGTCCTCGTCGAGGGCGTTGACCGCGAGGTCCAGCAGCCAGGAGCGGATGACCGTGCCCTCCTGCCAGGAGCGGAAGACCTCGCGGACGTTTTCCACGGAGTCGACCTTCTCCAGCAGTTCCCAGCCCTCGGCGTACGCCTGCATCATCGCGTACTCGATGCCGTTGTGGACCATCTTCGCGAAGTGGCCCGCGCCCACCTTGCCGGCGTGCACGGAGCCGAACTCGCCCTCGGGCTTGAGGGCGTCGAAGATCGGCTGCACCTTGGCGACGTGCTCCTTGTCGCCGCCGTACATCAGGGCGTAGCCGTTCTCCAGGCCCCAGACGCCACCGGAGACGCCGCAGTCGACGAAGCCGATGCCCTTGGCGGCCAGTTCCTCGGCGTGCTTCTCGTCCTCGGTCCAGCGGGAGTTGCCGCCGTCCACCACGAGGTCACCGGGCGAGAGCAGCTCGGCCAGCTCGTCGATCGTCGACTGGGTGGCGGCACCGGCCGGAACCATGACCCAGACCACCCGCGGACCCTGGAGCCTGTCCACAAGCTCCTTCAGGCTGCCCACGTCGGCCAGGTCGGGGTTGCGGTCGTATCCGATGACGGTGTGGCCGGCGCGGCGAATGCGCTCGCGCATGTTGCCGCCCATCTTGCCGAGACCGACGAGACCGAGCTCCATCAGAGACCCTCTTTGCACATAGTGGTTGCGTTCGTACCCGAGTCCGAGCCTACGCCCGAGACCCTGTGCACAGCTGTGGGCTCAGCCGCTCATCGGGGCCTGTCAGCCAGTCGCCGCAAGGGCCCCGGCGGAGAGCCGGGGCCCGGTCGGTACGAAAGCCGTCCGCCGCGTCAGCCCGAGAGGCGGACCGGCATGATCAGGTACTTGTAGGCGTCGTCGGCCTCGGCGTCCTTGGCCGGCCGGCCACTGAGCAGCGCGGGCTTGGTCGAGGTCGTGAACGACAGCTGGGCCACCGGGGAGTCGATCGCCGACAGGCCCTCCAGCAGGAAGCCCGGGTTGAAGGCGATCGAGATGTCGTCGCCGTCCAGGTCGGCGTCGACCCTTTCCACAGCCTGTGCATCGTCGCTGGAGCCGGCCTCCAGGATCAGCACGCCCTGCTCGAAGCTCAGCCGCACCGGGGTGTTCCGCTCGGCGACCAGCGCCACACGCTTGACGGCCTCGACGAACGGGGCGGTCTCGATCACGGCGACGGAGTTGAACTCGGTCGGGAAGAGCGTCCGGTACTTCGGCAGGTCGCCCTCGAGCAGACGGGTCGTGGTCCGCCGGCCGGCACCCTCGAAACCGATCAGGCCCTCGCCCTGGCCGGAGCCGGACAGCGCCAACGTCACGGTGTCGCCGCTGCTCAGCGACTTGGCGGTGTCCAGCAGCGTCTTGGCGGGCACCAGGGCGACCGCGGAGGTGTCCGGGCTCTCGGGCTTCCACAGGAACTCGCGGACCGCGAAGCGGTAGCGGTCGGTGGAGGCCAGGGTGACGGTGTCGCCCTCGATCTCGATCCGCACACCGGTGAGCACCGGCAGCGTGTCGTCGCGGCCGGCGGCGATGGCCACCTGGGCGGCGGCCGCCGCGAAGACCTCCGCGGCGACGGTGCCGGTGGCAGTGGGCATCGCCGGCAGGGACGGGTACTCCTCCACAGGCAGGGTGTGGAGGGTGAAGCGGGAGGAGCCGCACACCACGGTCACTCGTACACCGTCGGTGGAAATCTCCACCGGGCGGTTGGGGAGCGCCCGGCAGATGTCGGCGAGCAGCCGGCCGGAGACGAGGACGGTGCCCTCTTCCTCCACATCGGCTTCCACCGAGACCCGTGCGGAGACCTCGTAGTCGAAGCCGGAGAGGCTCAGTGCGCCGTCGTCCGCCTTCAGCAGCAGGCCCGCGAGGACGGGCACCGGCGGACGGGCCGGGAGGCTCTTGGCCGCCCAGGCCACTGCCTCCGCGAGTACATCGCGCTCCACCCGGATCTTCACCGGAAACCGCCTCCTGCTGTTGCTGGCTCTCGCCCTGCTGGCTCTTCGTCGTCGGCTGGGTTGCCGGAGACCAGTCTGACGCACGCCGCCGACAGTCGGTGCGGCTCGGGGTCAAGTCGACTCGACCGGAGCGAAGCGCTCCCGAGCCGAGTTGTGCACAGGGCCCGATTCGAAGCGCATTCCCCGGTTGATATCCGTGGTCGTAGTAGTAGGCCCTGTGGAAACCGTGGACAACTTCCTTTGCGCAGGTCAGCGCCGATTTTTTGTCCACCGCGCCTGTGGGTGGCGGCCGTGGATAAGCGGGCTCAGCTGTGGACCACGCGAAGTTCTGCACACCCCATGCACAGGGCCGGGGCACTTCTCCCCAGTGCCATCCCCAGCTTTACCCACGTTCCCCACAGCCCAACCCACCACCTTGGTGTGACCGCTTTCACTCGGCGTGGTGAGGGGTGGTGTCGCGTTGCCGAACAGTGGACAGCGGTGTGGAGAAGCCGGCGATCACTGGGGACAACGGCCCCCAACCTGTGGGTGGCCGGTGGACAAGTCATCACCACCCCTGTGGATGAACTCTCTGTCCACAGCCTGTGGATTGTGGTTGGCCACAAATCCACACGCGGTTGACCTTGCCCGATGGTCCGTCAACACCCGGGCCTGTGGATCTCACAGGGATAACTTTCCCCTCCCCAGGCTGTGGACGGAAGATTCTTGCCCAATCTGTGGAGAGAGGCCGTGACCTCGCCGGGAATCGAACAGAACCGGCGCGCTCCACAGGTTTGAGAGGACGGTGGGCGCTGCTCACCCCCGGCGACCGTCCGGCGAACCGCCCCGGAAAGCCCCGGAAGCCGGCTCACGCCAGGCCCACGACAGGCCACCGAAGGCCGGCGGACGCGCCGCGGAGCGGTTCCGAGCGCCCTCCTGGCCGTGTACGACGAAGGGCGCCCCGGGAGCGGATCCCGGGGCGCCCTGGTGGCGGTCGCGGCCGGCGGCGGGCCGCTCGTCAGCCGTTCTTGATGCGGTTGGTCAGCTCGGTGACCTGGTTGTAGATGGAGCGTCGCTCGGCCATCAGCGCGCGGATCTTGCGGTCGGCGTGCATCACGGTCGTGTGGTCGCGCCCGCCGAACTGCGCGCCGATCTTCGGCAGCGAGAGATCGGTGAGCTCCCGGCACAGGTACATCGCGATCTGGCGGGCCGTCACCAGCACCCGGCTGCGCGAGGAGCCGCACAGGTCGTCCACGGTCAGCCCGAAGTAGTCGGCGGTCGAGGCCATGATCGCGGTCGCGGTGATCTCCGGTGCGGTGTCCTCGCCGCCGGGGATCAGGTCCTTCAGCACGATCTCGGTGAGCCCCAGGTCCACCGGCTGCCGGTTGAGCGACGCGAACGCGGTGACCCGGATGAGCGCGCCCTCCAGCTCGCGGATGTTGCGCGAGATCCGGGACGCGATGAACTCCAGCACCTCCGGCGGCGCGTTCAGCTGCTCCTGCACCGCCTTCTTGCGGAGGATCGCGATCCGGGTCTCCAGCTCAGGCGGCTGGACGTCCGTGATCAGGCCCCACTCAAAGCGGTTGCGCAGCCGGTCCTCCAGGGTGACCAGCTGCTTCGGCGGCCGGTCACTGGAGAGCACGATCTGCTTGTTGGCGTTGTGCAGGGTGTTGAAGGTGTGGAAGAACTCCTCCTGCGTCGACTCCTTGCTCGCCAGGAACTGGATGTCGTCGACGAGCAGGATGTCCATGTCCCGGTAGCGCTTGCGGAACGCGTCCGCCTTGCCGTCCCGGATGGAGTTGATGAACTCGTTGGTGAATTCTTCCGAGCTCACGTACCGCACCCGAGTGCCGGGATAGAGGCTGCGGGCGTAGTGCCCGATGGCGTGCAGCAGGTGGGTCTTGCCCAGACCCGACTCCCCGTAGATGAAGAGCGGGTTGTACGCCTTGGCCGGCGCCTCGGCGACCGCGACCGCCGCCGCGTGCGCGAAGCGGTTGGAGGCGCCGATGACGAAGGTGTCGAAGAGGTACTTCGGGTTCAGCCGCGCGGTCGGTTCGCCGGGACCGGTCGCCGGCGCGGGCTGCGCGGCGAGCGGGCCGGGGGCGCCACTGGGCGCCGGCGGGGACCCGGGACCGCCAGGCCGGCCGCCGGGGCCGGGGGGCGGGAGCTCGGGGAGTTCGCGGTGCTGCTGCTCGTACGGGGAGCGCGGGCCGTCCGAGGGGCGTGGCCCGCTGCGGTCGGGCCCCTGCGCCCGGTAGTCGTTCTGGTGCTGCTGGAGGTGGGGCGGCGGCGAGGAGCCGTAGGGCTCGCGCCACGGTTCCGTGGACGTCTCGCGGTCGGGGTAGCCGCCGAGCTGCTGTTGCTGCCAGCCGTACTCCTCGCGGGGGCCGACCAGGTCGGTGCGGGAGTGCTGCGGCCACGCCCCGGGCTCGTGCCGCGGCTGTGGGTAGTCGGGGTACGCGGGGCGGACGGTGGGCAGGTCGTCGCCCTGGTGCCCGTAGCCCTGGCGCGCGTCGTGCCGCCCGTCGTAGCCGTCGTACGCGTCGTGCTGCGCCGGCTGGTGCGGGGGGTGCTGGGGGTGTTGCGAGTGCTGTGAGTGCTGTGAGTGCTGCGGGGCGTGCTGCTGGGGCGGCGCGGGCGGCTGGGGCGCGGGCTCCTCCGAGGAGTCGTCGACGGTGATCGCGATCCGGATCGGCCGTCCGCACTCGTGGCTGAGCGCCTCCCCGATCAGCGGTGCCAGCCGGCCTTCGAGCACACCCTTGGCGAACTCGTTGGGGACGGCGAGCAGTGCGGTGTCCGCAACCAGCGCCAGCGGCTGGGTCCGCTTGAGCCAGTCCTGGTCCTTGGGCTTGAGGCCGTCGGCCTCGGCCCGCAAGAGGTGATCGAGTACACGTGGCCACACTGCGGCAAGATCGGCAGGTACATCAGCCACAGGGCACGCTCTCTCACAGTCCCACGAATGTGTGATTCTCAGGACGGGCGGGAAGGAAATGGAGTTCAGCCACGGTAGTCAGGGCGGGCCTGGGGATTCAAGTTGTTGTCCACAGGCTGTGCATAGTGTGTCCTGGCGGGGGCTCTCCGCACCGTTCGGGAGCTGGTTTGACCGAATGGCGTAGCCCCGCGTACCGTGACCAGGTCGAGTTGTCGATGGCTGCTGCCGCCTGCCTCCGATGGGCAAAGATCGCGCCCTCGTGATCGTGAAGCGGTGCACTCGGGCGTGGCGAGCTACTCGTGGGCGCACGGTGACAGCCAGTCGACGCCCCACAAATCTGTCTCTCTGAGACAACAAGTTTCCTGGAGCCCCCGAGTGAGCAAGCGCACCTTCCAGCCGAACAACCGCCGCCGCGCGAAGACCCACGGTTTCCGTCTGCGCATGCGGACCCGTGCCGGCCGCGCGATCCTCGCGTCGCGCCGCAGCAAGGGTCGCGGCCGCCTGTCTGCCTGAGCAGCCTGAACCTAGGTCCATGACGTGCTGCCTACCGAACATCGGCTGAGGCGGCGCGAGGACTTCGCGACCGCGGTACGCAGGGGACGCAGGGCCGGGCGCCCGCTCCTCGTCGTGCATTGTCGTAGCGGCGCAACGGACCCGCACGCAGCTGGGGGAAGTGTTCCCCCAGCGCGTGCGGGTTTCGTCGTGAGCAAGGCCGTTGGCGGCGCTGTCGTCCGCACCAAGGTCAAGCGGAGACTCCGCCATCTCGTGCGCGACCGGCTGGACCGGCTGCCCGCCGGTAGCCTGGTTGTCGTACGGGCCCTGCCCGGCGCGGGTGCGGCGGAGTACGACCAACTGGCCCGCGACCTGGACGCCGCTTTGGAGCGGCTGCTGGGAGGGGCGCCGAAAGGCTGCAATCCCACCGGGGCGGTGACCGACGGCGGCCGCGCCGCTGGCCCCGGGAAGCCCGGACGGGACCCGGGAGGGAGCGCACAGTGAAGTACCCGCTGTTGCTTTTGATCAAGATCTACCAGTGGACCATCAGCCCGCTGTTGGGCCCGGTCTGCAAGTACTACCCGTCGTGTTCGCACTATGGCTACACAGCCATCGACCGGCACGGCGCGGTGAAGGGGACTGCGCTGACCGCCTGGCGCATTCTGCGGTGCAACCCGTGGTCGCTCGGTGGCGTCGATCACGTCCCTCCCCGGAAGCGTCCGGTTTGGCATCAGCGGCTGAGGAGCCGTCTGGGCGGGCCCACCGTCCCTGAGCCTGTCGCCCAGCCCGAGACTCAGCCCAACGCCCAAGGAGCCTGATTCGTGGACACGATCCTCAGTCCTCTTTATTACGCAGTTTCCTGGATCATCGTCCAGTTCCACTCGTTCTACAGTTTGATCTTCAATGCGAACAGTGGAGCTGCGTGGGGTCTGTCCATCGTCTCGCTGGTGGTGCTGATCCGTATCTGCCTGATCCCGCTCTTCGTGAAGCAGATCAAGTCGACGCGGAACATGCAGGCGCTCCAGCCGAAGATGAAGGCGATCCAGGAGCGCTACAAGAGCGACAAGCAGCGCCAGTCCGAAGAGATGATGAAGCTCTACAAGGAGTCGGGCACCAACCCGCTCTCGAGCTGTCTCCCGATCCTGGCGCAGTCTCCCTTCTTCATCTCCCTGTACCAGGTCCTCAGCCACATCGCGCAGAACAAGACCGTCGGCTTCATCGACCCGACGCTGCTGGCGAGCGCGCAGAAGGCGCACATCTTCGGTGCGCCGCTCGCGGCGAAGTTCATGGACAGCCCCTCGAAGATCGAGGCCCTGGGTGCTTCGGTGACCGACGTCCGCGTGGTCACGGTCATCATGATCATCCTGATGTCGGCGTCGCAGTTCTACACCCAGCGCCAGCTGATGACGAAGAACGTCGACCTGACGGTGAAGACGCCGTTCATGCAGCAGCAGAAGATGCTGATGTACGTCTTCCCGGTCATGTTCGCCGTCTTCGGCATCAACTTCCCCGTCGGTGTCCTCGTCTACTGGCTGACCACCAACGTGTGGACCATGGGCCAGCAGATGTACGTCATCCGCCGCAACCCCACCCCGGGCAGCAAGGCGTTCACCGACCGCCAGGAGCGGCTGCGCGCCCAGGGCAAGCTGGTCGAGAGCCCCGCCGAGATCGCGGCGAAGAAGGCGGCCGAGGACGCGCGCCAGAACCGCCAGCAGCCCAAGCGGCAGACCAAGGCCAAGCGCCAGACCGGTGCTACCGCACCGGCCGGTACCGCGGGGAACCGCACGCGGGCGACCTCGTCGGCGGGTGCCGACAATGCGTCGGAGGAAAGCACCGCGCAGGACGACAAGGGGAAGGGTGGTACGCCGGCCAAGGGCGGCGCCGCCTCCGGATCCCGTAACACCAAGTCCGGGCAGCGCAAGGGCCAGCAGCGCCCCAAGCACCCGTCCAAGAAGTAAGAAGGAGTCCTTACGTGACGGACACGACCCCTGGCACCAAGGGCGCCGACACCCTGACCCGCCTGGAGCAGGAAGGCGAGATCGCGGCCGACTACCTCGAAGGTCTGCTGGACATCGCGGACCTCGACGGTGACATCGACATGGATGTCGAGGCGGACCGCGCCTCGGTGTCGATCATCGGTGAAACGAACAGCCGCGATCTGCAGAAGCTGGTCGGCCGGGACGGTGAGGTGCTGGAGGCGCTGCAGGAGCTGACGCGGCTCGCGGTGCATCGCGAGACCGGCGACCGCAGCCGACTGATGCTGGACGTCGCCGGCTTCCGGGCGCAGAAGCGCGAGGAGCTCGCCAAGGTCGGCGCCAGCGCGGCGGAGGAAGCCAAGAGCACCGGTCAGCCGGTGAAGCTGGACCCGATGACGCCGTTCGAGCGCAAGGTCGTGCACGACGCGGTGGCCGCGGCCGGGCTGCGGAGCGAGTCCGAGGGCGAGGAGCCGCAGCGCCGCGTGGTGGTCCTCCCGGCCTGACGCTTCGCGTTCAGTCTTTCTTTGGCCCCGTCTGCTCGCAGGCGGGGCCAAAACTTCTCAGCCTTCTGTGTTATCCCCGGTCGTAACGCCGGGTTCTCGGCAGGAAAAGCAGTCCAGAGGAAGGGCGGTTCCCGTGACGGAGGCATCAGCGGAGTTCCCTCCTGCGCCGAAAGCGGCGCAGGAGGTTTTCGGCGAACGCTTTCCGGAGGCCGTGCGGTACGGCGAGCTGCTCGCTGATGCGGGCGTGCGGCGCGGGCTGATCGGCCCGCGGGAGGTGCCCCGGCTGTGGGAGCGCCACCTGCTGAACTGTGCCGTGCTCTCCGAGGTGGTTCCGGAGGGCGTCTCGGTGTGCGACGTCGGTTCGGGAGCCGGACTGCCCGGCATTCCGCTGGCGCTGGTGCGCCCGGATCTCAAGATCACGCTTCTTGAGCCGTTGTTGCGCCGGACGAACTTCCTTCAAGAGGTCGTCGAGCTGCTCGGGCTGGACCACGTCACGGTCGTGCGGGGCCGTGCGGAAGAAGTCATGGGCAAGCTTCCGCAGGTGCATGTGGTGACTGCGCGGGCCGTCGCGCCCCTCGACCGGCTGGCCGGCTGGGGGGTGCCGCTGCTGCGTCCCTACGGCGAGATGCTGGCGCTCAAGGGCGACACCGCGGAGGAGGAGCTCAAGGCGGCCCGGGCCGCGCTGAGCAAGCTCGGCGTGGTGGATACGTCGATCGTGCACGTCGGCGAAGGCGTGGTGGATCCGCCGTCGACCGTGGTGCGTGTGGAGGTCGGCGAGAGCCCCGGTGGGGTGCGATTCGCTGCGAAGCGGGCCAAGGCGGCGCGGACCAGCCGGGCGTCGAGGGGGCGGCGGCGCTGAGAATGTGCTGCGCGACGAATCCGGCCCGATTTCTCCGATTCGGGAGAACCGTCCGCTGAAGAGCGGATACGGCGAATTCCGCAGGCGCTACAAAAAGCCACAAGACGGAGTGTCGCGACTTAATCGGACGCGGCGCTGGCATCGTGTTTCACGTGAAACGTCGTTCTCTGCTGCAAGGGATCATCGGCCGTGGTCGTGCGGCTGCCGAGCCGCACGACCGGAAACCCACACGGGTCACGAAAGTATCCACAGAGGTGGGTTCATCCACAGGAGAACGGACCTCACTGGTTCGCGATACCGAAAGCATGGCAGGCTCTCACCATTGTGAGCCTGATGTCGAGGAGAGTGAATCCTTGCGGTCCGACGCCAACATCGCGGGACCGATGACCGATCCGGTCCCCGGTCCCCGCAACGAGTCGTTCGGGGACGACGTTTCACGTGAAACGCCGCCCCTGATGGACAACACACCGGTAGGTCGCGCAGCGCAGCTGGCGGTAGGAGCGATGGGCCGCGCAGGCGAGGGGCTGCCCCGCCCTGACGAGACCCGGGTCATCGTGGTCGCCAATCAAAAGGGCGGGGTCGGCAAGACCACCACCACCGTCAACCTTGCGGCTTCGCTGGCCCTGCACGGGGCCCGGGTGCTGGTGATCGACCTGGACCCGCAGGGAAATGCTTCGACGGCCCTGGGGATCGACCATCACGCCGAAGTGCCGTCGATCTATGACGTGCTGGTCGAGAGCAAGCCACTCTCCGACGTCGTACAGCCGGTGGTGGAGGTGGAGGGGCTTTTCTGCGCCCCCGCGACCATCGACCTGGCCGGTGCCGAGATCGAGCTGGTCTCGCTGGTGGCACGCGAAAGCCGACTGGACCGCGCCATCAAGGCGTACGAACAGCCGCTGGACTACATCCTCATCGACTGTCCGCCCTCGCTCGGTCTGCTGACCGTCAATGCGCTGGTCGCGGGTGCCGAGGTGCTGATCCCCATCCAGTGTGAGTACTACGCGCTGGAGGGTCTGGGGCAGTTGCTGCGGAACGTGGAACTGGTGCGAGGGCACCTCAACCCCAAGCTCCACGTCTCGACGATCCTGCTCACCATGTACGACGGACGTACCCGCCTGGCCTCGCAGGTCGCCGACGAGGTGCGTAGCCACTTCGGCAACGAGGTGCTTCGGACGAGCATCCCCCGCTCAGTCCGTATCTCGGAGGCGCCCAGCTATGGGCAGACGGTGCTCACCTATGACCCGGGATCCAGTGGAGCGCTCTCGTATCTCGAAGCGGCCCGAGAGATTGCGCTGCGGGGAGCTCCGCAGCCTGGGGGGCAGGGCCTGAGTGTGAACTACCAAGCACAGCACAGCATCTCGGAGGGGACTCAGTGAGTGAACGACGTAGAGGGCTGGGCCGCGGGCTCGGTGCGCTGATCCCCGCGGCACCGCAGAGCGCGGATCCGAACGGGCCGGCAGTGGGAAGGGGCACGACGTCGCCATCGTCCGTACCGGTTCTGGATCCGGATCGAGGAGTGGCGGCCGCCAAGGTGGCCTCGCTGCCGACGCCCGGTGTTTCACGTGAAACGGAAGCACCGGCTGGGACGGAAAACACCGGCAATTTTGCAGAGGTGGTCGGCGCGCACTTCGCCGAGGTGCCGCTGGACGCGATCAGGCCGAACCCGCGCCAGCCGCGGGACGTGTTCGACGAGGATGCGCTCGCCGAACTGGTCACCTCCATCAAGGAGGTGGGACTGCTCCAGCCGGTGGTGGTCCGCCAGACTGCGCCGGAGCGCTATGAGCTCATCATGGGTGAGCGGCGCTGGCGGGCCTGCCGCGAAGCCGGGCTGGAGAAGATCCCCGCGATTGTGCGGGCCACGGAAGACGAGCGGCTGCTGCTCGACGCGCTTCTGGAGAATCTGCACCGGGCACAGCTCAATCCGCTGGAAGAGGCCGCTGCCTACGACCAGTTGTTGCAGGACTTCAAGTGCACCCATGACGAGCTGGCCGATCGGATCGGGCGCTCGCGTCCGCAGGTCACCAACACGCTGAGGCTGTTGAAGCTCTCGCCGGCCGTGCAGAAGCGGCTCGCAGCGGGGGTGCTCTCCGCGGGACACGCCCGGGCTCTGCTGTCGGTGGAGGATCCGGAGGAGCAGGACAACCTGGCGCGCCGGATCGTGGCAGAGGGTCTGTCGGTCCGTTCGGTCGAGGAGATCGTGACGCTCATGGGGTCGAGCCCCAAGAGCGCCGGCAAGGCGAAGAAGCCCCGTGCGGGTGCCCGGGTGTCCCCTGCGCTCACCGGTCTCGCCTCCCGGCTGTCCGACCGTTTCGAAACCCGGGTGAAGGTCGATCTTGGCCAGAAGAAGGGAAAGATCGTCGTCGAGTTCGCCTCGATGGAAGACCTGGAGCGCATCTTGGGAACGCTTGCTCCGGGCGAGGGCCCCGTTCTGGGGAGCACGCCGGCAGACGATAGCGGCGAAGAAGAGTGAGCTGACGTCTACGGCTCCTGGGCGAGCCGTGTTCCGGAACTGATACCGGAACACGGCTCGCCCTTTGCTTTCTGGCAGTACCCGCGCCCGTAAAGGGTGGATACGATGCGATCGGGTATGGCACGCATCCACATGGAGAAACCTCACATCGAGGAGAGGGCCATGCGATCAGTGAGCCGCACCGGACTGCTGGCAGTGGGCTTCGGGCTCGCAGCCCTCGGAGGGTTCGTTGGTGGTCTGCTTAGAGAGCAGGCGGCGCTGACAGCGCTGCGCGGTGTGGCAGGCGAGGGAAGCGAGGACCTGGTTCCATGGGCCGTCGGCTCGTACCGCTCACGCTGGACAACCTTCCGGATCTCCCCAAGCGCTGTCGCTCCTGTGTCTTCTGGGAGCTCGACCCCGTCAGCGGCGAAGCCGCGGTAAAAGCGGGGCGTCCAGAGCTGGAGAAGGAAGCCTGGATCTCAGCGGTCTTGTTGGAGTGGGGATCCTGCGGGCGCGTTGTCTATGTCGACGATGTGCCGGCCGGTTTCGTCATGTACGCCCCGCCGGCCTATGTCCCACGGTCGACGGCCTTTCCCACCAGCCCGGTGTCGCCGGATGCGGTGCAGTTGCTGACGGCGTGGCTGACTCCCGGTTATCAGGGCCAGGGGTTGGGCCGGGTGATGGTGCAGACGGTGGCCAAGGACCTCATCCAGCGTGGCTTCAAGGCCATCGAAGCGTTTGGCGATGCCCGCTGGACCGAGCCGGCGTGTGTGCTGCCCGCCGATCATCTTCTGGCGGTGGGCTTCAAGACCGTCCGCCAGCATCCGCGGTTTCCGCGGTTGCGGCTCGAACTGCGGACCACGATCTCGTGGAAGGAAGATGTGGAACTTGCGTTGGACCGTCTGCTCGGAGCCGTCCAGAAGGAGCCCGCGCTCCGGCCGCTCTGAGCAGGAGTGTCCGCGGTGTTTCACGTGAAACATCGTCGTGTGTTTCACGTGAAACATCGTCGTGTGTTTCACGTGAAACAGGCCCGCCCCCACGAAGGGAGCGGGCCTGTTTCACGTGAAACGTGACGGCATGCCTCAGGCGAGGAAGTCCGCGAGGTCCTTCTCGATGGCAGCCTTCGGCTTGGCGCCGACGATGGTCTTCACGACCTCGCCGCCCTGGTAGACGTTCATGGTCGGGATCGACATGACGCTGTACTTGGCGGTGGTCGCCGGGTTCTCGTCAGTGTTCAGCTTGGCGATGACGATCTCGTCGTGCTCGGCGGCAATGGCCTCCAGGGACGGGGCAACCTGACGGCACGGGCCGCACCAGGTGGCCCAGAAGTCCACGAGAACGGGCTTGTCGCTCTTGAGGACGACCTCTTCGAAGTTGTCGTCCGTCACGGTCACCGTGGCGCCGGCCATGGCAATCTCCTTACTGGGTGGGTGGGGTGGGAAAGCTGGGGTGCGCGGGTCAGGCGGAAGCGGTCTTCTCCGGCTCGGCCGTGGCCTCGCCGTCCGAGAGCGCCGCGAGGAACCGCTCGGCGTCGAGGGCGGAGGCGCAGCCCGTGCCGGCAGCGGTGATCGCCTGGCGGTAGGTGTGGTCGACGACATCGCCGGCGGCGAAGACGCCCGCCAGGTTCGTCCGGGTGCTGGGTGCATCGACCTTGAGGTAACCCTCGTCGTCGAGGTTCAGCTGGCCCTTGAACAGCTCGGTCCGCGGGTCGTGGCCAATCGCGATGAAGAGGCCGGTGACCGGAAGCTCGGAGGTCTCGCCCGTCTTGACGTTGCGCAGCGTCAGACCGGAGAGCTTGTTCTCGCCGTGGACCTCGGCGACCTCGCTGTCCCACACAAACTTGATCTTCGGGTCGGCGAAGGCGCGCTCCTGCATCGCCTTGCTCGCGCGCAGGGCGTCGCGGCGGTGGACGACCGTGACGGACTTGGCGAAGCGTGAGAGGAAGGTGGCCTCCTCCATCGCGGTGTCGCCACCGCCGATGACGGCGATGTCCTGGTCCTTGAAGAAGAACCCGTCGCAGGTCGCGCACCAGGAGACGCCCCGGCCGGACAGCTCGTCCTCGCGCGGCAGACCGAGCTTGCGGTGCTGGGAGCCGGTGGCGACGATGACCGCCTTGGCACGGTGCACGTTGCCCGCGGTGTCGGTGACGGTTTTGATCTCCTCGGTGAGGTCGACCGAGACGATGTCGTCCGGCACGAGCTCGGCACCGAAGCGCTCGGCCTGGGCACGCATGTTGTCCATCAGGTCCGGACCCATGATGCCGTCGCGAAAGCCGGGGAAGTTCTCCACGTCGGTGGTGTTCATCAGAGCACCGCCAGCGGTGACGGCGCCTTCGAAGACGAGCGGCTTCAGGGACGCGCGGGCGGTGTAGAGCGCTGCGGTATAGCCCGCGGGCCCGGAGCCGATGATGATCACGTTGCGGACGTCGCTCACGGGTTTCTTCCTTGTCTCTGCCGACGGCTTGCTGGGGTCTCGGAACTCTCACCCCACCCAACGGATCCTAAGGGGCCAGCATTCCCAGAGCGCCACCGAGCACTTGCCGCGGTTCAGTCTCGCCGATACGAGTGGGTCAGCAGAACCTTCCCAGGAGCCGGCGGAGTGGCTGAGACGCATGAGGCAGTGACGACGTAGGCAGAGACGCTCTTCGGGTCGGACGGGTGCGGCAGCACGACGAGGAATGCGTCCGTGCCCTCATAGGTGCTGCGACTCGACGCCAGTGGTTTCTCGGTGCGGCCGATGCCCTGACGCACACACGACGGAACCGTGTCGGACTCGCTTCGGAACGGCGTCTCGGGAGAACTGCGTGTGCCGATCTCCGGCGCCTGGTGCGCCTTTTCCGTAGCGAGCAACTTGTGGACGTCCGTCCCGAGCCTGGCGACGGTCAGGCCAGAGGGGGCTCCTCCTCCGCTCGCAGAGGAGTTTTCCTGCTTGGTGGCCTGGACGCCGCTGGTGCCGGCGCTCTGGATGAGCAGGCCGCCCACTCCGAGCACCGCCGCAGCGGCCGCGGTGCCCAGCAGTACCCTGGGCCACCTCCTAGCGCCGGACGTGCGGCGCCCCGGCGCGTGGCGGCCTGGCCCCGTAGCGCCGCGGCCGCGCCCGGCTGGCGGAGCGGACACGGCTCCACGGGAAGGCGCCTGCACACTGGTTTCACGTGAAACGGAGGCCGGTGCGGTCGATGTTTCACGTGAAACTGTGACAGCGCCCGACGATGTTTCACGTGAAACCGCGCTGAGCGAAGGCGATGTTTCACGTGAAACGAGGGGCTCGCCCTCGGCTGTGGTGGAGTCGAGCAGCGCCTCTGCGGCGAGGGCCGCATCGATGCGTTCGGCGACATCGGCCGGCATCCGGGTCGCGCCCGGGAGCGTACCCAGGAGCCCGCGGATTTCCTCCAGGGATGCATAGACGTCCTCACACAGGGCGCAGCCGGCGAGATGATCTCGCAGATCCGCGGTGCGTGAGGGAGGGAGCAGCCCGTCCGTGAGATCGGAGATCTCGGATACCTCCGGGTGCTCGCCTGCGCCGGTCGTCGACGTCACGCTCGCCCACCTCCGCCCTTCACGGCACCTGTGCCCTTCGGTCCTGCCGTCGGTGGGACGGATGTCCCCTGCGCCCGGTTCCTTCCCCCGCTCGCGGGATTGCTACCCCCGTCATCGCCGCGCAGATGGGTGACCAATGGCAAGAGGCGAGCTCTGCCGCGTGAACAGCGGCTTTTCACCGTTCCGGTCGGGACGTCGAGAATCTCGGCGGCCTCCGCGACGGAGTACCCCTGCATATCGACGAGCACGAGAGCGGCGCGCTGCTCCTCGGGGAGCGTGCGCAGCGCGCGGAGCAGTTCACGGTGCAGGTCCTGGCGCTCTGCCGGGAGTGCTGCGGATTCCTCGGGTTCGAGAAGCTGCTCGAGGCGTTCGGTCTCGGCGACCGGAGAAGTGCGTCGGGAGGCTGCCTTACGGGCCCGGTCAAGGCAGGCGTTGACCGTGATGCGGTGCAGCCAGGTGGTCACGGCCGACTGGCCGCGGAAGGAGTGCGCGGCGCGATAGGCGGAGACCAGCGCGTCCTGCACGGCATCGGCGGCCTCTTCGCGATCACCGAGGGTCCGTAAGGCCACGGCCCACAGCCGGTCTCGGTGGCGTCGGACGAGCTCCCCGAACGCATCGGGGTCGCCCTTTACGTGCAGCGCGAGGAGATCGGCGTCGGTTGGTGTCGAAGCCTTGTCGCTGTCGGTGGACACGGGCCCCCCGGCCGTAGCTGCCTGATCTCGGTCCCATTGAAGCCCGCCGGGTGGCGAAAGTAAATGCTGGGAAAGGCACCTCACCGGCCGGAAACGATCTCAATGGAGCGAGGGGCGTGGGTACGGGCAATCGGCCTCGCGGCCGACCGCTCTCGTACCCACGCCCCTCATGGGCTGCGTGCCTGCTCAGCTGGTGAAGGAGACCTCGGTCACGCCCTGCTTGAAGCCGGCGCCGCTGTAGGTGTCCGCCGGCGAGTTGGGCATCGCGGTGATCCACACGACGACATAGCGCGCCTTCGCCGGCTTCTTCAGCGTGACCTTGGCGGTGCTGCCCGAGGTCTTGGCCGTACCGAGCTCACGCATGGAACTCAGCGGCTCGGACGGTGAGAAGGAATCGGCGGCGTAGAGCGTCAGCGTGGTGTGGTCACCGATGTAGTGCAGCCCGATGGAAGCGCTGCTTATCTGCTGCTCGGAGCCGAGGTCGTAGATCAGCCCGACGCCCTTTTTAAAGGCCGGGTTGAGATCGGGGCCTTCGCGGTAGCTCTTGCTGCGCCAGTACGTCGAGGGGTCCCCGTCGTAGGTGGCCCGCGCCTGGTCGGGGTGCTGCGGCTGGCCGTCAGGGTAGTACTCGGTGCCGTCCACGATCTTGATCGGCTTGCCGTCGGGCTTCTTGGCGCCGCCGCCGGTGGTCTGCGAGTTCCCTGGCGTGTCGTGGTCGTTCTCCCACTTCAGCAGGGTGTCCGCCAGCTGCCAGCTGCCCAGACCCAGCGCCGCGATCAGCAGTGCGGAGACGGACCACTTCAGCGCCTTGCCGGTGCGGCTCTGGAGCGGGGGCGGCGGCGTGGCGACAGGCTGTGTCGCCTGGGCCGCCTGGCCGTAGGAACCCTGTGGGAAGCCCGCGCGCTGATATGGCGGCGGGGTCGAGAACGCCGTCTCCGGGGGACGGATGCGCGGCATGGTGGCAACCGCTTTGGCCAGCTCCTCCGGCGTGGTGCACGGCGGCTCCTGGCGGGACGCGGTGGCTCCGTCGTTGACCAGGGCCCGCATGGCGAGCTCGGACAGGCCCCGGTGCACGCCGGCGCGGACCTGGTCGGGTGCGATCAGGCCGACGCCCTTGGGCAGGCCGGTGAGGCCGTAGGCGTCGTTCTCGTACGGCCAGCGCTGGGTGAGGGCGGCGTACAGCAGTGCGCCGATCGCCTCGGTGTCCGTGCGCTGCGGGTGTTCGCAGGTGATGCCGCGCAGCGCCGCCATGACGGCGAGGCCGCGGATGCGGTACTGCCCGGACTCCGTGCGCAGCACCGAGCTCGGAGTGAGCCGCAGATGGGACAGGCCCTCGCGGTGGGCGGCGGCCATGGCCTGGGAGACCTGGCTGACGAGTTGGTAGGCGTCGTGGGGCTCGAGCGGGCCGTTGGCGAGGACCGTGGCCAGCTCGGTGGCGTCCGGCAGCCACTCATGGACGACATAGACGAGGTCGTTGTCCTCGACGGCGTCGAGGACCTGGACGAAGCGGGGATCCCCGAGAAGCGCGGAGGCCCGGGCAGCCGAGAGCACCGGACGGGCCCGCGGGTGGTCCGCGGGGAGGACGTGCACCCCGACGGCCCGACGCAGCTTTTCGTCGACAGCACGCCAGCTGCTGAATCCGTCCAGACGGGTGACGCACTCTTCGAGTCGGTATCGTCTGGCGAGTTTGTGGCCGCTGTGGAGTTCCGGTGGCTTGGGATCGGTTGCCTCGGCGCCCTTTCCTTCGGTGCGCGCGGCGTCCTGTTCCTTGCCGGATACCTTCTCGGCCTGCGCACCGTCGTCCGTGGCCCGACCCGCCTTGGCGGTCAGCGACTCCTCGCCGCTGGTGTCGGCCACGTCGACGGCAGCCGTGCTCCGTTCCGCCACCGTCGTTCCTGCCTCCCCATCCGTTGCAGGCTCAATGAGCCAAGACAATTGTGCCCACAGTCCGCCACTATGCACGACACACGGTGGCAGCCGATGGTTGTGCCCGGTCAGCGTCCCAGCTTGGACCTGACCATGCCCACCAGGGCGTTCAGCTCCTCGATCCGCATTTTTCGGGCGGCGAGGTAGAAGACGGCCAGAAGTGCGGCGGCGCCGCCGATGAGCGCGGCGAGCGAGCCGACGAATCCGGTGCCGAGCGCCTGCATCAGGACGTACACCAGGGCGCCGGAGACGATCGTGGCCGGGATGCTGGCGCCGGCCAGCCGCGCGTAGGTCCGCACCACGTGCGCGGTGTCCAGGTCGCCGTCCATCCGCTTGCTGAGCCGGCGCCAGGCGACGCCGACGCCGATGACGTAGGCGAGGCCGTAGGACGCCGCCATGCCCACCACGGCCCAGCGGGCGGGCAGGACCAGGAAGCAGAGGGCGGAGGCCGCGGCGTTGACGCCGGCGACGATCACCGTGTTGTAGAAGGGGGTGCGGGTGTCCTCGTACGCGTAGAAGGCGCGCAGGACGACGTACTGCACCGAGAACGGGATCAGGCCCACACCAAAGGCCATCAGCATGTAGCCCATCGGGATACCGGCGCCGGACGAGCCGTAGACCAGCGTGCACAGCGGGATGCCGAGGGAGAGGAACCCGAACGAGATCGGAACGATGGCGACGGCCGAGGTGCGCAGTCCCTGGGACATATCGTCCCGGACCGCTCCGGTGTCGCCGTCGTGGGCGGAGCGCGCCAGCCGCGGCAGCAGGGCGGCCATGACGGAGACGGTGATGATCGCCTGCGGCATGTTCCAGATCAGCTGGGCGCTGGCGTAGGAGATGAACCCGGTGCCCGGGTGGCCCTGCCGGTCCGCGGTGTTGCCGGCCCAGGTGGAGAGCTGGGTGACGACCAGGACGCCTGCCTGGTTGGCGAGGACGAACAGCACCGTCCACTTGGCGAGCTTCGCGGCCTTGCCCAGGCCGTGGCCGCGCCAGTCGAACCGGAGCCGCAGCTTGAAGTCGGCTTCGCGCAGGTACGGGATCATCGCCAGCGCCTGGACCACCAGGCCCAGCAGGGTGCCGATGCCGAGCAGCCTGATGCCGTCGTCGGGGATCGTGGTGACGCCGATGTGCGAGGTCTTCGCAGTGCCGTAGACCCAGATGAACAGGCCGAAGGTGGCGATCATGACGATGTTGTTGAGGACCGGGGTCCACATCATCGCGCCGAAGCGGCCGCGGGCGTTGAGGATCTGGCCCATGACGACGTGCAGGCCCATGAAGAAGATCGTGGGCACGCAGTAGCGGGTGAAGGCGACCGCGACTTCGTTGGCCGCCGGGTTGCGGGAGATGTCGAACGAGACCAGTTTCACCAACAGCGGTGCCGCGAACACCGCAAGTATCGTCAGGATGCCCAACACGACGATGACGAGGGTGAGCAGCCGGTTGGCGTATGCCTCGCCGCCGTCCTCGTCCTCCTTCATCGCGCGGACGAGCTGGGGGACGAAGACGGAGTTCAGACCGCCGCCGATGGTCAGGATGAAGATCATCGTCGGCAGCTGGTAGGCCACCTGCCAGGAGTCACCGAGCACCGCGCCGCCGAGCGCCGCGACGATCAACGCCGAGCGGACGAAGCCGGTGAGCCGGGACACCATCGTGCCGGCGGCCATCACGGCGCTGGACTTCAGCAGCCCCGAGGCGCGGCCTCCGGACTGCTTGCCGGCCGCCGCCACCGGGGCGGGCTCCGGCTCGGGCTCCTCGGTGAGCTGCTGAGCCACCGGCTCCGGGCCGGGGGCCACCGCGGGCGCCTGCTGGGTCATGGGGGACGGCGCGGGGTGCGGCGGCTGGTAGGGCTGCTGCTGATCCCGGTAGAGGTGCGCGAAGGCGTCCCGCTCGGAGCGGTCCTCGGCGCCCTGGGCCATCAGCGCGTCGCCGCCGGCGAACTGCACCGTCGCGTCAGGATCGCCGTGCGCAAGATCGTGGGCCGGTGCCGGTGCCGGTGCCTGCGGCTCCGCGGGTGCGGGCCGCTGCTGCGGGCCGGGCGGCTGCTGGTAGAGGGGGTGCGCGGGCTGCCCCGGGGCTGGCGGGGGCGCGGCGTGGTCGTAGAAGGGCTCGGTGGCCTGACCCTGGGCCGGCGGGGCCGGTGCCTGGTGCGGATCGTTGCGGTAGGCGTCCTGGACGTAGTGGTCCTGGTCCGTGGGCAACGGCGGCGTCGGAGGGACCGCCCCCGAGGGATCGCCATGGGCGCCCCGGCCGCGGCCACCGTCATACGGCGCATTCATCGCTGCCCCACCTCATCCGTCGCCGGCCCTCCGGCCCCGTCGTCTATCAACGGTCCACTTTCTCACCTGAGCCGGACGGCCCGGACTTCTCCGATCCGGTGTCCGGCGCCGGGTCACTCGGCTGCTCGGGGCCCTCACCGCCCGTGCCGCCGTTGTCGCCGTCCTGGTCTTCGGCGGGGGAACCGCCGTTGTCCTCGCCGTTTTCCTCGTCCTCGGTGTCCTCTGACGCCGCCCGCTTGCGCTGGAGGTAGATCCGGACGCCGGCGAGCACGAGCAGCAGGACGCCGCCTGCGATGACGAGCATCACAGTCGCGGTGATCTCGGTGACGTTCACCCGGAACGTCATCGGCTCACCGTAGGGCTTGCCGTCCGAGGTGTAGAGCTGGGCGGTCACCCAGGCGAGACCGTTGGCGTTCGCCGTGGTCTCGAACTTGAACGACTGGCTGTGCCCGCCGTCCACCTTGATCTGCTGGGACTTCCCCACGTCCAGGCGGTTGGGCTGCGACGAGCTCAGCCGCAGGGTCAGGCCCTGGACGCCCTGCAGGAGGTTGTTCTGGACCGTCACCGGAATCGTGGCGCTGCGCCCGGAGAGCGTCGCCTCCGACTTCGGGATCAGGTGGACCTTCTTGGTCAGGCCGTCGAGGTAGCTGCGGACCGAGGCGCGGAAGGCGGCCGCGCCCTTGGGGTCGCCCCGCCACGACGTGGACATCTCGCGCATTATGGCGCTGCCGAACGGCGTGACCACGCGTTCCGGCTGGGCCAGGACCACTCGGAAGTCGTCCAGCGCGGCCTGGGTGTCCTCGATCTGCCGGAAGGCGTCGGCGGGGAGCTCCTGCTGGCGCAGCAGCGAGGGGTACGCGGCCCGGCCGGGGACCTGGCGGTTGGCGTCCGGGTCGGGCTTGGCCTTGGCGGCGTCGCCGAGCTTCGTCGGCTGGGCCCAGCCGGCCGACTCCAGGTTCCGCAGCGCGCCGGCCATCGCCTGCGCCTGGCTGACCGAGGGCATCCGCTGCGGTGCGACGACGATGCTGCGCTGCTGCTCCGGGTTCTCCAGGCCGATCATCTGGGCCTCGGCGAGGAACTCCTGGATCGCCAGGCTGGCGTTCCCGGACTTCGACATGTCGCCTTCGAAGGCCCGGGACAGCTGGGCGTCGGTGACGATGGCGGTGTTGCCGCCGCCGATGGGCCGAGCCGCGGTCGGGGTGTACGACAGGCTGTTGTCCCGGAGGCTGTCGCTGCGGGTAATGACGTTGTGGGCGCCGGCCGAGGTGGCGACATCGACGATCGAGGAGTCGATCGCGCCGTTGACCGGCCACGTGAAGTCGGTTCGCGGCTTCACGCTGAGGATGGTGTCCACGGTCTTCGAGGCGAGCTCGGTGGCCGGGCCGAGGTGGCTGAGCGCGCTGGGCACGCTCTTGCCGTGGTGCGCCAGCGAGGCCAGGTCCGGGTCGCCGAACGGCAGGGCGACGACCTCATGGCCCTTCACGGCGTTCTCGAGGTCGTTGAGCCACTGCTTGGCGGCGGCCTGGTTCTTGCCCATCGGGCCGTCCGGGCCGTGCACGCGGTACGGCTTGGTCATCGCGTCGACGGTCGCGAGCAGGTCGGGGTCGATGACGAAGGTCACCGGGAGGTTCTTGCCGAGCTCGACCATCTTCTGGAGCCGGCCGCCGTCGGCGATCTCCGCGGCGAGGTCGTCGTTCCGGAAGACCGGCGTCTGCTGGGCGTCGGCACCGGTCTCGGCCGTGAGGTGGGTGCTGGAGATCAGCGGCCACAGGTAGGTGAGCTGGGTCTTCTTCGCCGGGGCGGCGTCCTGCCAGGGCAGGAAGGTCCGGTCGATGCCGAGGACCTGGTCGTAGGACGAGCCGGAAGTGTGGCCGGACAGGGTGACCCCGAGCGGATAGACACCGTCGTCGCTGAGGCCGAGGTCCTTGACCGGGACGTTCACGGTGAAGGTCCGGCTGGTGCCCGGGTCCAGCTTGTCGATCTTCTCGGTGTGGTCGCCGATCTCCTTGCCGTCGGCTCCCGGCAGATAGCCGGTGCGCTTGGTCACAGCCTCGATGGAGCTGCGGTCGTTGAGCGCGGCGCCGCGGTGCAGCCCGACGTGGGCGTTGGTGATCGGGCTCTTGCTGTCGTTGGTCAGCGTCCCGGAGACGGTGACGGTGTCGTCCTTGCCGGGAGCGGCCGGCGACATCGCGTTGATCGTCACATTGACCGGGTGCGAGGCATCCGAGGCCGCGTCGGCGGCGGAGGCGTGGGGGACCTGCAGCGTTCCTACGAGCAGGGGTACACCGGTGAGCAGCGTCACGGTCCTTCGCAGCCACCGGCCACGCGGCCGTTCAGTCGCCTGGAACCCTGCCGCATCGGCCACGCGCTCGCCCGTCCCTCGTCGTCGTCAGTGGTCGTCGGAATGTGCGTCCACGAATGGTAACGAGGCCCGGCGTGCCGTAGTGCCGGGGAGTGCGCCACATGATCATTGCGTTGGGGGTCCGTGCACCCTTGTCCCCTTTAATAACGTGACGTCGGGGTGGTGCGCGGCCACGTACCCTTTTCTGTTGTGCCGAACGCCAACAATGACTTCCCCACCCCGCAGCCCGAGCGGACCCCGCAGCCGACGGACGCGCTGAACCACGTCCAGCGCCGTGCCGTGAGCGAGCTGCTGCGGGTGTCCCCCGTCGCTGACGACCTGGCCCGTCGCTTCCAGGAGGCCGGGTTCACGCTTGCCCTGGTCGGCGGGTCGGTCCGGGACGCGCTGCTCGGCCGGCTCGGGAACGACCTGGACTTCACCACGGACGCCCGGCCGGAGGACGTGCTGAAGATCGTCCGGCCGTGGGCGGACGCGGTCTGGGAGGTCGGCATCGCCTTCGGCACGGTCGGCTGCAAGAAGGACTCGTTCGACATCGAGATCACGACCTACCGCTCCGAGGCGTACGACCGGACCTCGCGCAAGCCCGAGGTGTCCTACGGCGAATCGATCGAGGACGATCTGATCCGTCGGGACTTCACGGTCAACGCCATGGCGGTGCTGCTGCCGCAGAAGGAGTTCGTCGACCCGCACAGCGGTCTGGAGGACCTGGCGGCCCGCGTGCTGCGGACCCCGGGGACGCCTCAGGAGTCGTTCTCCGACGATCCGCTGCGGATGATGCGGGCCGCGCGCTTCGCCGCCCAGCTGGACTTCGAGGTGGCGCCCGAGGTCATCGCGGCGATGAAGGAGATGGCGGAGCGCATCGAGATCGTCTCCGCGGAGCGGGTCCGTGACGAGCTGAACAAGCTGATCCTCGCCCCGAACCCGCGCAAGGGCCTGCGGCTGCTGGTCGAATCCGGTCTCGCCGACCGGGTGCTGCCGGAGCTGCCCGCACTGCGTCTGGAGAGCGATGAGCACCACCGCCACAAGGACGTCTACGAGCACACGCTGACGGTGCTGGAGCAGGCCATCGACCTGGAGGACGATGGGCCCGACCTGGTGCTCCGGCTGGCGGCGCTGCTGCACGACATCGGCAAGCCCAGGACGCGGCGCTTCGAGAAGGACGGTCGGGTCTCCTTCCACCACCACGAAGTGGTCGGGGCAAAGATGACCAAGAAGCGCATGACCGCCCTGAAGTACTCCAACGACCTGATCAAGGACGTTTCGCACCTGGTGGAGCTGCATCTGCGGTTCCACGGCTACGGCACGGGCGAGTGGACGGACTCCGCGGTCCGCCGCTACGTCCGGGACGCCGGCCCGCAGCTGGAGCGCCTGCACAAGCTGACCCGCTCGGACTGCACCACCCGCAACAAGCGCAAGGCGTCTGCCCTGTCGCGGGCCTATGACGGCCTGGAGGACCGCATCGCGCTGCTTCAGGAGCAGGAGGAGCTGGACGCGATCCGTCCGGACCTGGACGGCAACGCGATCATGGGGGTCCTGGGCATCGGGCCCGGCCCGCAGGTCGGCAAGGCGTACAAGCACCTGCTGGAGCTGCGGCTGGAGCACGGCCCGATGGAGCATGAGTCCGCGGTGGCCGCCCTCAAGGAGTGGTGGGCCGCTCAGAGTTGAGGACGCCGGAGCCCGCGCGACCGTGAAACCGATGATGTTTCACGTGAACCCGGGCTGAGCGCGACGGGGCGGTGTTTCACGTGAAACACCGCCCCGCGGCGTTCGAGGGTCGGGGCCGGGCTCTACTTCAGCGTCTCAAGGCAGAGCACGAACCGGGTGGTGGAGCTGTGGCGGGCAACGCACCGTGCGTGGCGAGCATGCCGGCCTCCGTCAGACTCTGGGACAACTCCGCGGTTCATCTCGTCGCGTAGGTGATTTGGGCCACAACAGGTGTGCATGTCTAGACCGTCTAGGCCCCCTTTGGTCTGATCTTGGTGATCGACTTCCCGACCTTCATGGGGGAACTATGCGGAGACTCGCAGCAAGCGCCTTAGCCACTGTAGGCCTGGCAGCCAGCGTGATTGCTTTTCCGGCGGTGGCTCACGCAGACCAGGCGACCAACTGCCTCAGGGAGTTCCACACAAAGAACGCTCCCAATTACATGAGCGTTGGCTGTGGCGCGGGAACCGGAAAGTTCCGTGCCGTGGCCGTCTGCGAACCCCGCAACGGGGGGGACTACTACAACGTGGTGGGCAACGTGGCGACGCCTACGAAGAGTGCTTCTTATGCCACGTGCAAGGGCTGGGATGGTCTGGTGAACGGGTACGTCCAGTACATCTAGCCCGGATTACGCACCTGCCTCGTCCGGTTGGAACGGGGCAGGTGCCTCGGATAGCCGAGGGTACCGCGAGGGGCCGATCCGGCAGCTCCGCGGCACTGTGCCCACCGGTTCACCAACGACGTCCGAAGCGGAGCAGGGCCGCGGCCACCACGGCGTAGAGCGCGGCCACCACGACGATCAGTACCGCGGACCGTCCGTCGGGCGGCAGCATCAGGGTGGCGACCGCGGCGGCGCCGACGAAGGCGACGTTGAACAACACGTCGTAGATGGCGAAGATGCGGCCGCGGAAGGCGTCGTCGACCGAGGACTGGACCACCGTGTCCGTCGTGATCTTGGTTCCCTGGGTGCCCAGGCCGAGGAGGAACGCGGCCACCAGCATCGGTGCCGGGTGGAAGAACAGCCCGAGCGTGGGAGCGAGCACCGCGCCCGCCGCGGCACAACTGGCCATCCAGCCGAAGGCGGTGAGCCGTGCGACGGCCCAGGGAGTGACCACCGCGGCGGCGAAGAACCCGGCTCCTGACACGGCGACGGTTATCCCGAGCAGGGCCAGGCCCTGGGACGTGCTGCTGGACCAGGCGTACCGGCACAGCATCAGCACCATGACCGTCAGCGCGCCGTAGCAGAAGCGCACCAGCGTCATCACCGCGAGCGCGCCGGCCGGGGTGGGACGCGCGGCGAGATGGCGCAACCCCTCGACCAATCCCCGTACGGTGCTCAACACGGCTTCTTTCACGTGGGGTTGGAGGACCGAGGTGTCCGGTCCGAGCAGCTGCGGTGCCATCCGCAGTGCGGTGAGGGCGGAGCAGAGGTACAGCAGCGCGGCCAGTATCACCACGTACGTGTCCACGTTCGCGCCGGCCAGCCGGATGCCGAAGGCGAGTCCGCCGCCGGCGGTCATGGCGATCGTCCCGGCCGTGGGGGCAAGGGAGTTGGCCATCACCAGCTGCTGTCCGCCGTCGACCACGCGCGGCAGCGCGGCGGAAAGGCCCGCCAGGACGAAGCGGTTCACGGCGGTCACGAACAGTGCGGAGACGTAGAAGAGCCAATCCGGGACCTGCGCCGCGATCAGCACCGCGGTGATCACCGCGAGCAGGGTGCGCAGCAGATTGCCGTACAGCAGGACCTGCCGCCGGCGCCAGCGGTCCAGCAGGACACCGGTGAACGGCCCGAGGAGGGAGTACGGCAGCAGCAGGATCGCCATGGCGGAGGCGATCGCCTCGGGGGACGCCTGTTTCTCGGGCGAGAAGATGACGAAGGTGGCGAGTGCTGCCTGGAACACGCCGTCGGCGGCCTGGGAGAGGAGCCGTGCGGCCAGGAGCGAGCGGAAGTCGCGTAGCCGGAGTAATACGCGGAGATCGCGCGCAGCATGCATGAGGCACAGCCTCACACAGCCCGCCGGCCTCCGGGAGGAATACCCGGAGGCCGGCGGAGGGAGGGTGCGGGGAGCGTGTTAGCGCTCGACCTCGCCGCGGATGAACTTCTCGACGTTCTCCCGCGCCTCGTCGTCGAAGTACTGGACCGGCGGGGACTTCATGAAGTACGAGGACGCCGAGAGGATCGGGCCGCCGATGCCACGGTCCTTGGCGATCTTGGCGGCGCGCAGCGCGTCGATGATGACGCCCGCGGAGTTCGGGGAGTCCCAGACCTCGAGCTTGTACTCCAGGTTCAGCGGGACGTCGCCGAAGGCGCGGCCTTCGAGGCGGACGTAGGCCCACTTGCGGTCGTCCAGCCAGGCCACGTAGTCGGACGGGCCGATGTGGACGTTCTTCTCGCCCAGGTCGCGGTCGGGGATCTGGGAGGTGACGGCCTGCGTCTTGGAGATCTTCTTGGACTCCAGGCGCTCGCGCTCGAGCATGTTCTTGAAGTCCATGTTGCCGCCGACGTTCAGCTGCATCGTGCGGTCGAGGATGACGCCGCGGTCCTCGAAGAGCTTGGCCATCACACGGTGCGTGATGGTTGCGCCGACCTGCGACTTGATGTCGTCACCGACGATCGGCACGCCGGCCTCGGTGAACTTGTCCGCCCACTCCTTGGTGCCGGCGATGAAGACCGGGAGGGCGTTGACGAACGCGACCTTGGCGTCGATGGCGCACTGGGCGTAGTACTTCGCCGCGTCCTCGGAGCCGACGGGGAGGTAGCAGACCAGGACGTCGACCTGCTTGTCCTTCAGGACCTGGACGACGTCGACCGGGGCCTCCGAGGACTCCTCGATCGTTTCCCGGTAGTACTTGCCCAGCCCGTCGAGGGTGTGGCCGCGCTGGACCTGGACACCGGTGTTCGGCACGTCGCAGATCTTGATGGTGTTGTTCTCGCTGGCGCCGATGGCGTCCGCGAGGTCCAGGCCGACCTTCTTGGCGTCGATGTCGAAGGCGGCCACGAACTCCACGTCACGGACGTGGTAGTCGCCGAACTGCACGTGCATGAGGCCGGGCACGCGGCTGTCCGGGTCGGCGTCCTTGTAGTACTCGACGCCCTGTACCAGCGAGGCGGCGCAGTTGCCCACGCCGACAATGGCTACGCGAACCGAACCCATTCCGGTTGCTCCCTGTGATCTCGATGAGGGCCTGCACGGCAGGGCCTCATGTGGTGGTGTCATTCGGACGGATCCAGCCGGGAACCGCCCCGGTGCCGGGGCGGGCCGCCCGTGTCTCCTGACTGGTTGTGCTCGTCCTGCGCTGCAGCTTCCGGTGCGCGCTGATCGCGCCCGGCGCGCTCACTCTCGATGAGCTCGTTCAGCCAACGGACTTCGCGCTCCACGGACTCCATGCCGTGCCGCTGCAGTTCGAGGGTGTAGTCGTCCAGCCGCTCGCGGGTCCTGGTCAGGGAGGTGCGCATTTTTTCCAGGCGCTCCTCCAGCCGACTGCGGCGGCCTTCCAGCACGCGCATCCGCACGTCCCGCGACGTCTGGCCGAAGAACGCGAAGCGGACACCGAAGTGTTCGTCCTCCCAGGCATCGGGACCGGAGTGGCTGAGCAGCTCTTCGAAGTGCTCTTTGCCCGCCGGGGTCAGCCGGTAGACGATCTTGGCTCGGCGCCCGGTCAGCGTCGTGGCGGGAACATCCTCCGGGGCGCCGCTCGTTTCCTCCACCAACCAGCCGTTGGCGACCAGCGCCTTGAGGCAGGGATAGAGGGTGCCGTAGCTGAACGCGCGGAAGACCCCGAGCGAGGTGTTGAGCCGCTTCCGCAACTCGTAACCGTGCATCGGGGATTCCCGGAGGAGACCGAGGACGGCGAATTCGAGGATCCCCGAACGCCTGCTCATCCTCCACCTCCTAGGCCCTGTGCGGTCTTTATCTCGTGCTGATGTATCGACTCGATACATCCAGACGATAGAACGGGGCCCTGTGCGGAACAAGTAGTCGGACGGTGAACGGCGTCACATCACTTATTCGTGCGATCCAACCTGACTGATTTGGAGTGAATTTCAACACTGGGCAGGTTTTGGCCGTGCGTAGTCTGTGCGGCATGCAGACTGCCGGGAACCGTGGGCCTATACGTGACGTCCCTGACCTCGGTGTAATGCGGCCCGCGCGTCAGGAGCGGGTCGTGCATCGGGGGGACCTGAAGAGAACTGCCGCCTTCAGGCGACGAGAGAGCGCGCCTGCCCGAGGAGTATTCGTTCCATGAGCGAGCACCGTCGCAAACCACCCCAGCCGCAAGGTGGCGGGCGTGCCGCTGCCAGACGCGCCGGACAACCTTCCGGACGTCGCGCTGCCCCTTCGCCGGGTGTTGGTGCCACGCCCACGCCCACGCCCCCGCCGCCGCAGCCGCGGCCGGGCGGGCGTGCCGAGGCCCGTCGGGCTGCCCAACGAGGCGGTCGTCGGCGGGCTCCCGATGCTGCGGAGATGGCTTCCGGCGGCGGCGTCGGCCATGGTGGCGGGGGCCGCCGTGGCGGCGGCGGTGGTGGTGGAGAAGGGGGCCGGGGCCGCGGTCGTGGCGGTGGCAATCCGCCCAAGAAGCGCTTCATCGACTACCCGCGCTCCAACCGCACCGGCTGGCGACGATGGATGCCGTCCTGGAAACAGGTGGCCAGCATGTGCGTCGCGGTCGCCGGTTTGGTCGTCGGCGTGGCCGGCGTCGGTCTCGCGTTGGTGCAGGTGCCCGACGTGAACAAGGCCGCCATGTCGCAGAACAACGTCTACCTCTGGGCCGACGGCAAGGTCATGGCCCGTGACGGCGAGACCAACCGCCAGGTGGTCGGTATCAGCGAAATCCCGATGTCCATGCAGGAAGCGGTGATTTCGGCGGAGAACGCGTCTTTCCGGCAGGACCACGGCGTCGACCCCATGGGTATCCTCCGGGCCCTGCTCAACATGGCCCGGGGCGGCGACACCCAGGGTGGCTCGACCATCACTCAGCAGTACGTCAAGAACGCCATGCTGAGCCAGGAACAGACCGTGACCCGCAAGTTCAAGGAACTCTTCATCTCGATCAAGGTCGGCTGGAAGCAGACGAAGCCCGAGATCCTCGCGGGATACCTGAACACCAGCTACTTCGGTCGTGGTGCCTACGGGATCCAGGCCGCGGCCCAGGCGTACTACGGTAAGGACGCCTCGAAGTTGAACCCGAGCGAGTCGGCCTTCCTGGCCGCCACGCTCAAGGGCGCGAACCTCTACGACCCGGCGGGCGGTATAGGGGGTAATGCCACCCCGGCCCTGAACACCGCACGCGCCAAGGAGCGTTGGTCGTGGATCCTCGACCGCATGGTGGAGAACCACCACCTGCCGGCGACGGAGGCGGCCACGTGGAAGGCCAAGGGCTTCCCCATGCCGCAGAAGCCGAAGGCGGGGGCCAGTAAGGGCGGCCAGATCGGCTATCTGATCGACGTCGCCAAGAAGTACGTCCTCAAGCACCGCCCGGACATCAGCGAGGCGCGCTTCGACAAGGGTGGCTACACGATCCGGACGACCTTCGACGAGAAGAAGACCAAGGAACTCGCCGCCGCGGTCAAGCAGGTCAACGACCGCTACATCAACCCGAAGTTGCGTCCCGAAAAGGACAAGTACGTCCAGTTCGGCGGTGCTTCGGTGGTGCCCGGAGACGGCAAGATCGTGGCCCTGTACGGCGGTGACGGCTACGACCAGGGGCACTTCAGCAACAACGCCGACACCTACGGCGTGCCGGTCGGCTCGACCTGGAAGCCGTTCGTCCTCGCCGCGGCGATGAAGTACGGGAAGGCCGGCGACGGTCAGGCGCTCTCGCCAGACAGCAAGTACAACGGCGACGACCACCTCAAGGTGAGGAAGTCGGACGGCACCTTTGTCCTCAAGAAGGACAACACGCCCTTCTACCAGGTGAACGAGAGCGACCATCCCTGGGGCTACATCACCCTACGGAAGGCGATGGAGCAGTCGGTCAACACCCCGTTCGTCCAGCTCGGCATGGACGTCGGGATGGACAAGGTGAAGGACATGGCGCAGACCGCGGGCATCGCGCCGAGCAGCTTCGACAGGAACCTCAACCCGTCCTTCGCGCTGGGCACGTCCACGCCGAGCGCGATCCGGATGGCCGACGCCTACGCCACCTTCGCCGCCTCCGGCATGCAGGCGGAGCCCTACTCGGTGACCAAGGTGACCTCCGAGGGCAAGGAGCTGGATGGCTTCGACAAGCCCTCGGCGCACTCGGCGATCGATCCGAACATCGCCAACAACGTCACCGACGTGCTGGAGAACGTGATCCAGAACGGTACGGGCAAGGCGGCCAAGAAGCTGGGGAAGCCGGCGGCGGGCAAGACGGGTACCACGGACGAGAACAAGTCGGCCTGGTTCGTCGGCTACACCAAGCAGCTGTCGACGGCCATCACCATGTTCCGTGAGGACGCTCAGAACCCGCGCCAGCTGTCCATGAACGGCGTCGGTGGTTTCGACTCGATCCACGGTGGTGCGCTGCCGACCGAGGTGTGGACGCAGTACATGCTGCAGGCGATGGACGGTCTTCCCTCGACGGACTTCCCCGCGGCCCAGCCGATTGGGCAGGTCATCAACGAGACCGGTATGCCGTCGCCCACGCCGACGCCCACCCCGACCTTGGCGCCGCCGACCCCGTCGAGTACGCCCAGCACCTCGGCCTCCCCGACGCAGACCCCGACCGCGACTCCGACCGAGACCTGCGCTCCCTGGGACCCTCGCTGCAAGAACCACGGCGGGCACAACGGTGGGGGCACCGGCGGTGGCCCCGGCGGACCCGGTGGTGACACCGGAGGGACGCCGCCGACCTCGCCCGACCCGACCAGTGGTGGGAGCACTGGCGGAGGAGGCATCTTCGGCGGGCCCACAGGCGGCTGATATCCGCTGAGCGTTTCACGTGAAACGACCGCCGTTTCACGTGAAACACGGCTCCACGAAGCCCCCGACCCGGTGCGACCGGGCGGGGGCTTCGTCGCGTTCGTCCCCGTCGCGTACGGCAGGATGGGGCCATGACGAGCCTGCGACAGGACGAGCCCGTGCGGCCGACGAGACGGGATGAGGTGGCCGCGGCCGGCAGCGAGCTGATCGGCGGGCCGATCGGTCGGCGCGCGCTGCTCGGGACGTACTGGCTGACGCCGGTGCGGGTCGTCGCGCTCGTCGCCATCGGCATGTTCGCGCTCGGCATGGTGCAGAAGCTGCCCTGCTACAACGGGGGTTGGTTCTTCGGCGCCACCAGCCAGTACATCCATGGCTGCTACTCGGACATTCCCCACCTCTACGCGGGCCGGGGCTTCGCCGACGGGCTGATTCCGTACTTCGACAAGCTCCCTGGCGATATGCAGTACCTGGAGTACCCGGTGCTGACCGGGCTCTTCATGGAGATCGCCTCCTGGATGACGCCGCACGGCGGGGCGATCCAGGACCGGGAGCAGATCTACTGGCTGGTCAACGCCGGCATGCTGATGGTCTGCGCGGCCGTCATCGCGGTGTGCGTGGCCCGTACCCACCGCCGGCGCCCCTGGGACGGGCTGCTCGTGTCCCTGGCACCGGCCTTCGCCCTGACCGCGACCATCAACTGGGACCTGCTGGCCGTCGCGCTGACGGCCGCCGGGATGCTGCTGTGGTCACGCAGCCGACCGCTGGCGGCCGGTGTCCTGATCGGGCTGGCGACCGCGGCGAAGCTGTACCCGGTGCTGTTGCTGGGCCCGCTGCTGGTGCTGTGCTGGCGTGCGGGCACGTGGCGCGCGTACGGGCGGGCCGTCCTCGGCGCGGTGGTGTCCTGGCTGGTGGTGAACCTGCCGGTGATGCTCGTCCACGACGGGTCCGGGTTCCACATCCGGGAGGGCTGGGCGAAGTTCTACACCTTCAGCCAGGAGCGGCCCATCGACTTCGGCTCGATCTGGCTGCTGATCTCGCAACGCACCGGCAACCCGCTGGAGAACGCCAACCTCTACGCGTCGCTGCTGATGATCCTGGGCTGTGGCGGCCTCGCGCTGCTGACGCTCTACGCACCGCGCCGGCCCCGCTTCGCGCAACTCGCCTTCCTCGTCGTGGCGCTGTTCATCCTCACCAACAAGGTCTACTCGCCGCAGTACGTCCTGTGGCTGGTCCCGCTGGCGGCGTTGGCCCGCCCGCGCTGGCGGGACTTCTTGGTCTGGCAGGCGTGCGAGGTCATGTACTTCCTGGGGATCTGGATGTACCTGGCCTACACCGGCAACGGCGACAAGCATCAGGGTCTGCCGCCCGAGGGCTATCAACTGGCCATCGCGCTGCACCTGCTCGGCACGCTCTACCTGTGCGCCGTGGTCGTCCGGGACATCCTGCTGCCGGAGCGCGATGTGGTCCGCAGGGACGGCGACGACGACCCGTCGGGGGGCGTCCTGGACCGGAGGCCCGACGTGTTCGTGCTCGGGCAGGCGCACCGCGCGCCGCAGCACGCGCTGCACTTCGAGGGTGCGCCACGGGTGAGCTGGGGCGCCCTACGGGACTGAGCGGGACGGCACAGGCGTCAGGGCCCGGTGCAGCGGAACGTTCCGCCGCACCGGGCCCTGGACGTCGGTGGGCGCCGGGCCGGTCGGCTCAGCGGTCCACGACGCGGTCGTACTGCGTGGTGGTGTGCCGCAGGTGGGCCACCAGCTCCTCGCCCACCTTGGGCTCGGGGGCATCTCCCGGGACGAACAGGATCGACACCTGCATGTGCGGGGGCTCGGCGAACCAGCGCTGCTTGCCGGCCCAGACGTACGGTGCGAGGTTGCGGTTGACGGTCGCCAGGCCGGCACGGGCCACGCCCTTGGCGCGCGGCATCACGCCGTGCAGCGCCTTGGGCGACTCCAGGCCGACGCCGTGCGAGGTACCGCCGGCCACCACGACGAGGTAGCCGTCGGCGGTCGCCTTCTGCTGGCGGTAGCCGAACCGCTCGCCCTTGGCGACACGGGTGACGTCGAGCACCGAGCCGCGGTACTCGGTGGCCTCGTGGTCGCCGAGCCACAGCCGCGTGCCGATCCGCGCGCGGAAGCGGGTCTGCGGGAACTGCTGCTGGAGGCGGGTGAACTCGTCGGGCTTGAGGTGGCTGACGAACATGGTGTGGAGCGGCAGGCGGTTGGCGCGCAGCTGGTCCATCCACCCGATGACCTCGTCGACCGAGTCGGAGCCGTCGGTGCGGTCCAGCGGGAGGTGGATCGCGAACCCCTCCAGCCGGACGTCCTCGATGGCCGCGGCGAGCTTCGGCAGGTCCTCCGGCTTGACGCCGTGCCGCTTCATGCTGCTCATGACCTCGATGACGACCCGGGCGCCGACCAGCCCGCCCACGCCTTCGACCGAGGAGACCGAGCGGATCGCCCGGTCGGGCAGCGGCACCGGCTCCTCGCCGTGCCGGAACGGGGTCAGGACCAGCAGATCACCGCTGAAGAAGTCCTTGATCTGGGCTGCTTCGTAGGTCGTGCCGACCGCGAGGATGTCGGAGCCGAGCCGGGTGGCCTCCTCGGCGAGGCGCTCGTGGCCGAAGCCGTAGCCGTTGCCTTTGCAGACCGGGACCAGCCCGGGGAACTGCTGGAGAACGCTCTGTTGATGCGCCCGCCAGCGTGCGGTGTCGACGTAGAGGGTGAGCGCCATGGCCGGCCCGGGACCTTTCTCGTGGCTGGGGTGTGTCAGGAGTGCGGACGGTGCGGTGAAGCGGTCAGCGACGCGACATGTAGATGTCGAGCGCCTTGTGCAGGAGCTTGTTGAGTGGGAAGTCCCACTCACCGAGGTACTCCGCCGCCTGCCCGCCGGTGCCGACCTTGAACTGGATCAGACCGAAGAGGTGGTCGTTCTCGTCCAGCGAGTCGCTGATGCCGCGGAGGTCGTAGACGGAGGCGCCGGCCGCGTAGGAGTCCTGCAGCATGCGCCACTGCATCGCGTTGGAGGGCCGGACCTCGCGGCCGATGTTGTCCGAGGCGCCGTACGAGTACCAGACGTGCCCGCCGACGATGAGCATGGTCGCGGCGGAGAGGTTCACCCCGTTGTGGCGGGCGAAGTAGAGCCGCATGCGGTCGGGGTCCTCGGTGTTGAGGGCGGACCACATGCGCTGGAAGTAGCTGAGCGGACGCGGCCGGAACTGGTCGCGCTTCGCGGTGATCTCGTAGAGCCGCTGCCATTCGGCCAGGTCCTCGTAGCCGCCCTGGACGACCTCGACGCCAGCCTTCTCGGCCTTCTTGATGTTGCGGCGCCACAGCTGGTTGAAGCCCTTGTGGATCTCCTCCAGCGGGCGGTCGGCCAGCGGTACCTGGAAGACGTAGCGGGGCTGCACATCGCCGAAGCCGGCGCCGCCGTCCTCGCCCTGCTGCCAGCCCATGCGGCGCAGGCGGTCGGCGACCTCGAAGGCGCGCGGTTCGATGTGGCTGGCCTCGACGTCCCGCAGCCGCTTGACGTCGGGGTTCTGGATGCCGGCCTTGATCGCGGTGGAGTCCCAGCGGCGGATGATGACCGGCGGGCCCATCTTCACGGAGAAGGCGCCCTGCTGCTTGAGGTGGGCGAGCATCGGCCGCAGCCATTCCTCAAGATTCGGCGCGAACCAGTTGATGACCGGGCCCTCGGGGAGATAGGCCAGGTATCGCTTGATCTTGGGCAGCTGGCGGTACAGGACCAGCCCGGCGCCGACCAGCTCGCCGGACGCGTCGAACCAGCCCAGGCTCTCGGACCGCCACTCGGCCTTCACATCCGCCCAGGCCGGGACCTGCATGTGGCTCGCCGCGGGCAGGCTCTGGATGTATGCCAGATGCTGCTCTCGACTGATGGTCCTCAGGGTCAGGCTCATGCGGGGCGCTCCTCGGCTGGTGTGTCCCCTTGGTCGGGGCTCCGGCTCTCGCGCCGAAGCCTACTGTGACCGGGGAGCGCCCCGTCTGGGCCGTACGGGACCGGGCCCCGTATGCCGTGGCGTGCGGGTTAGCCGAGGACGCCGCCGAAGAGCCCGCCGTGCGCCAGGCCGACGTAGAAGCCGACGCCCGACGCGCCGAGCCCGATGATCAACAGGAAGCGTTCCGCCGTCGTCGAGGAGATGTACTGGCCCCACAGGCCCGTGCCGATGCCGATCAGGCCCACCCATGAGCTGACCAGGTGCAGGCCGGGAGAGAGCGCGGTGAGGGCGGCAATCGCGCCGAACACCAAGGTCACGACCGCGAGGGTGTTCTCTACGGGATGGGGTTGGCCGTCGCTGTTGAGAATCGCGAGCAGATTCCGTTGGGTCCGTGCTGCCTGTGCCATGCGGCACCTCCACTGACAGGGCGGCGCACTGTAACGCCGCTCACACCCGTTGTGTTCCAGATTGGGGGGTCTGGTGGGCGGATTTCAACCGGAAGCGCGGAGGCAGGTACTCTGTACGGTCTGCGCCCATGTCTGCCCGGACGCTCCGGCGGGCCGGGCGCGGAACGCATCACGACCCTCCTGCCACGGAACGACCGTGGCCGCTGAGTCCAAAGGAGGTGGGTTAACCATGCGTCACTACGAGGTGATGGTCATCCTCGACCCCGATCTGGAGGAGCGCGCTGTCGCCCCCCTGATCGAGAACTTCCTCTCCGTCGTCCGCGAGGGCAACGGAAAGGTCGAGAAGGTCGACACCTGGGGCCGTCGTCGTCTCTCGTACGAGATCAACAAGAAGCCCGAGGGCATCTACTCCGTCATCGACCTGCAGGCCGAGCCTGCGGTCGTCAAGGAGCTCGACCGTCAGATGAACCTGAACGAGTCGGTTCTTCGGACCAAGGTCCTCCGTCCCGAGACCCACTGAGCGCGTACGCGTCCAGCGGTAACCGGGTTCGAGTAGCAGCAACACCAGCAGCCAGCAGCACACCCGCCGAGAGGTTCCCCTAATGGCAGGCGAGACCGTCATCACGGTTGTCGGCAATCTTGTCGACGACCCCGAGCTGCGCTTCACCCCGTCCGGTGCGGCGGTCGCGAAGTTCCGCGTCGCGTCCACTCCCCGCACCTTCGACCGTCAGACCAATGAGTGGAAGGACGGCGAGAGCCTGTTCCTGACCTGCTCGGTGTGGCGTCAGGCGGCGGAGAACGTCGCCGAGTCCCTTACGCGGGGCACCCGCGTGATCGTCCAGGGCCGTCTCAAGCAGCGGTCCTACGAGGATCGCGAGGGCGTGAAGCGCACGGTGTACGAGCTCGACGTCGAGGAAGTGGGCGCGAGCCTGCGGAACGCCACGGCGAAGGTCACCAAGACCGGCGGTCGTGGTGGCCAGGGCGGTGGCGGCTTCGGCGGCGGTCAGGGCGGCGGCCAGCAGGGCGGCGGCTGGGGCGGTGGCCCCGGCGGCGGTCAGCAGGGCGGCGGCGCTCCGGCCGACGACCCGTGGGCGACCGGCGGTCCTGCCGGCGGTGGCCAGGGTGGCGGCGGCGGTGGCTGGGGCGGCGGCTCCGGCGGCTCCGGCGGCGGCTACTCGGACGAGCCGCCCTTCTAGGTCCGGGCGACGGGTTCTTCCACCGATGTTTCACGTGAAACGGCTCGTTTCACGTGAAACGAGGTCGGAGAGCCGCCTGGGGCCTGAGGGCGTCAGCACATACTTCTTGAACTCACTGGAGAGAGACAATGGCGAAGCCGCCTGCTCGCAAGCCTAAGAAGAAGGTTTGCGTGTTCTGCAAGGAGAAGATCTCCTACGTCGACTACAAGGACACGAACCTGCTGCGGAAGTTCATCTCCGACCGCGGCAAGATCCGTGCCCGTCGTGTCACCGGCAACTGCACTCAGCACCAGCGTGACGTCGCCACGGCCGTGAAGAACAGCCGTGAGATGGCGCTGCTGCCCTACACGTCCACCGCGCGATAAGGGAAGGGTGACCGACAAATGAAGATCATCCTCACCCACGAGGTCTCCGGCCTCGGCACCGCCGGCGACGTCGTTGACGTCAAGGACGGGTACGCCCGCAACTACCTGGTCCCGCGCGGTTTCGCGATCCGCTGGACCAAGGGTGGCGAGAAGGACGTCGCGCAGATCCGTCGCGGTCGCAAGATCCGCGAGATCGCCACGATCGAGCAGGCCAACGAGGTCAAGGCTCGGCTCGAGGGCGTCAACGTGAAGCTGGCCGTTCGTGCCGGCGACGCGGGCCGTCTGTTCGGCTCCGTCACCCCGGCCGACGTCGCCTCGGCGATCAAGGCCGCCGGTGGTCCGGACGTCGACAAGCGCCGCGTTGAGCTCGGTACGCCGATCAAGACCCTGGGCGCGCACCAGGTCTCGGTGCGTCTGCACGCCGAGGTCGTTGCGAAGCTCGGCGTCGAGGTCATCGCCGCCTGAGCGTAGCTCGCAGCCGAACGCCGAAGGGCCGTACTCCCTCGTGGGGTACGGCCCTTCGCGTTGGGCGGGTGGTCAGGTGCGGGGGTCAGTCCTCGTCCTGGGCGCGCTTGTAGAGATTGGCGATGTCCTCGTCGAAGTAGGCGGCGTAGGAGACGTCGTCCTCGTCGCCGCCGCCCTCGTGGCCGCCGAGGACGCCGATGACCGTGCCGGTGTGGCTCTTGGGGTCGTAGTCGGCCAGCCAGGGGCTGCCGCTGGTGCCGCCCTCGAAGTCGGTGCACTGGATGCGCATCTGGGTGTCGCTGAACTTCGTGCTGCGGTTCTGGCAGGAGATCGGGGTGTCTCGGCTGGTGGGATAGCCGGTGATCTTGACTTCGTTGTCGAAGCCGCGGTCGATGCCGAGGGTGTTGCCGCCGAGGATGTCCTGGATCTCCTTGCCGTCCTTGGAGTCGAGGGTGAGGAAGGCGACGTCGAGGTTCTCGTCCTGAGACTTGGCCCAGCGGTCGTCGACCACGACCTTGTTGACCTTCCACAGGCCGGTGGGCTCGTCGCCGTTGCGGTAGTCGGGGGCGAAGACCAAGTCGTCCACCGGCTTGCCGGTGTCCGGGTCGAAGGCGCAGTGGGCCGCGGTGATCAGCATGTTCCGGCTCGGGCTCTGCACCACGCTGGCGGTGCAGAAGTGGGCGCCGTGGTCGTCCTTCTCGAAGACGGTGCCGATCCGGGCGTTCTCCTCGGTCCTGCGCGGGGTGTAGGCGTTGCCGTCCTGAGGCACGGCGGTGGCCGAGGGCTCCTGGTCCTGGGGGGCGTCGCCGGGCTCGCCGGACTTGCCGTAGCCGGTGTGGCCGCCGGTGGTTCTACTCGGGTGAGTTTCCTCCGCTGCGTAGCCCACCACTGCGGCTGCCCCCACGATGACGAGCGTCAGGGGCAGGATCGATTTCCTGGCAAGCGAGCGCACAAGGTCATTATCTGCACGGAGACAGGGTTCGGTAGGCGCTTCAGCGGGAGGCTCCGGTCACAATCCACCGTCCGGAGCGAGCGCGCAGCCAGAGCGTCAGCATCCGCACGGTCATCATCAGGGCCATCGCCCACCACAGCGCGACCAGACCGCCGCCCAGCGCCGGTACGGCGAGGGCCGCGGGGGCGAACACGGCCAGGGTCACCACCATGGCTCCGGCGAGGTACGGCCCGTCCCCCGCGCCCATGAGGACCCCGTCGAGGATGAAGACGATGCCAGCGACCGGCTGGGTGACCGCGACGACCAGAAGTGTGAGGAGCAGCGGGTGCCGGACGTCGGGATCGGTGGTGAAGAGGGGGATGAACAGTGGCCGGGCGAGCACCACCAGCGCGCCGAGGACGATGCCGGAGACGATGCCCCACTGGACCATCCGCCGACAGGCGGCGCGGGCGCCGTCCCGGTCCCCGGCGCCGAGGTAGCGCCCGATGATGGCCTGGCCGGCGATGGCGATGGCATCCAGGGCGAAGGACAGGAGCTGCCACAGGGACAGGACGATCTGGTGGGCGGCGACCTCGGCGTCGCCGAGCCGGGCGGCGACCGCGGTGGCGATCATCAGCACCGCACGCAGCGAGAACGTACGGATCAGCAGGGGGACGCCGGCCTGGGCGCAGGCGCGGATCCCGGCGGCGTCCGGGCGGAGCGAGGCGCCGTGGCGACGGGCGCCGCGGATCACCACGGTGAGGTAGACGGCGGCCATGCCGCACTGGGCGATGACGGTGCCCCAGGCGGAGCCGGCGATGCCGAGGCCGGCGAGGTAGACCAGTCCGGCGTTGAGGGCGGCGTTGGCGGTGAAGCCGCCGATGGCGACGTACAGCGGGGTTCTGGTGTCCTGGAGGCCGCGGAGCACTCCGGTGGCGGCGAGGACGACCAGCATCGCGGGGATGCCGAGCGCGCTGATCCGCAGGTAGGTCGTGGCGTACGGGGCGGCGGCCGGGGAGGCACCGAAGACGTCGACGAGCCAGGGGGCGGTGGGCAGGACGACGACGATGACGGCTGCGCCGAGCAGCAGGGCGAGCCAGATGCCGTCCATGCCCTGGCGTATCGCCGCGGGGAGTTCGCCGGCGCCGACCCGGCGGGCGACCGCGGCGGTGGTGGCGTAGGCGAGGAAGACGAAGACGGAGACGGCGGTTGTGAGGAGGGCGGCGGCGACGCCGAGACCGGCGAGCTGTCGGGTGCCGAGGTGGCCGATGACGGCGCTGTCGACCATGACGAAGAGCGGCTCCGCGACGAGGGAACCGAAGGCGGGCAGGGCCAGCGCGACGATCTCGCGGTCATGGCGGCGGAGAGCGCGCCGTGGCGTCGCGGGTGCCGATGTCATGAGGGGCAATCTAATCGTCCACAGGTAATGGATGCAACTGTGTTGTGATCCTTACTTTGCGCTGCGTGGGGGCGCCTTCTGTGTGGCGTTCGCGGCGATCATGAACAGGTTGCCGAAGTTTTTCTCCCCCACAGCCTATGGATGAGGAAAGCGCAGGTCAGAGGGGTGTGGATGGCGTGATTGTGTGCTTGTCCACAGAAGTTTCCCCCAGGCCGTGCACAGGATCCGGGGACTTCTCCACAGCTATGGGCCGGTCATCCACATGGCCTGTGGATAACCAGATTGGCGGACGGTGCGCGCGGGCCTACCGTGGACCGGCGCCCGCCGCCCCGTTCCGGCCGTGAGACCTGTCCGAACTCGACGCGCCGTAACCGGAGTCGGGCGTCTCGAATGTCAGGGCTGTGCCGTAGAAAGAACCGCACAGCAAGGTCCGCGTCGCGGACGGGAGGAGGTGCCGGGGTGAGTATTCCCGAGCCCATGGACGACCCCTGGGCGGACTCCGGTCCCAGCGACCTGCTGCCGGCCGCCCGCTCCCGTCGGGGCGAAGGAAAGGGCCGGGGCGGCCGCCCGGACCGTGACGACGACGGCGGCGGTTCCTGGGCCGGTGGCTTCGAGCGGGTCCCGCCGCAGGACCTCGACGCCGAGCAGTCCGTGCTCGGCGGCATGCTGCTGTCCAAGGACGCCATCGCGGACGTCGTCGAGGTCCTCAAGGGCGAGGACTTCTACCGTCCCGCCCACGAACTGGTCTTCCAGGCGATCCTCGACCTCTACGCCAAGGGCGAGCCGGCCGACCCGATCACCATCGCGGCCGAGCTCACCAAGCGCGGTGAGATCGCCCGGGTCGGCGGCGCCTCGTATCTGCACACCCTGGTCCAGTCCGTACCCACGGCCGCCAACGCCGAGTACTACGCCGAGATCGTCCACGAGCGGGCCGTGCTCCGCCGCCTCGTCGAGGCCGGCACCCGGATCACGCAGATGGGATACGCCGCCGACGGCGACGTCGACGAGATCGTCAACAAGGCCCAGGCGGAGATCTACGCCGTCACCGAGCAGCGGACCAGCGAGGACTATCTGCCGCTCGGCGACATCATGGAGGGCGCGCTCGACGAGATCGAGGCGATCGGCTCGCGGCAGGGCCAGATGACGGGCGTGCCGACCGGGTTCACCGATCTCGACGCGCTGACCAACGGTCTGCATCCGGGCCAGATGATCGTGATCGCGGCCCGTCCGGCCATGGGTAAGTCGACGCTCGCGCTGGACTTCGCGCGGGCCTGCTCGATCAAGAACAACCTGCCGAGCGTGATCTTCTCGCTCGAAATGGGGCGCAACGAGATCGCGATGCGCCTGCTGTCCGCGGAGGCGCGGGTGGCGCTGCACCACATGCGTTCCGGCAGCATGACCGACGACGACTGGACGCGGCTGGCGCGCCGCATGCCGGACGTCTCGGCGGCCCCGCTCTACATCGACGATTCGCCGAACCTCTCGATGATGGAGATCCGCGCCAAATGCCGGCGCCTGAAGCAGCGTAACGAGCTGAAGCTGGTCGTCATCGACTATCTCCAGCTGATGCAGTCCGGCGGCTCCAAGCGCGCCGAGAGCCGTCAGCAGGAGGTCTCGGACATGTCCCGTAACCTCAAGCTGCTCGCCAAGGAGCTGGAGCTCCCGGTGATCGCGCTCTCGCAGCTGAACCGTGGCCCCGAGCAGCGTACGGACAAGAAGCCGATGGTCTCCGACCTGCGTGAATCCGGTTCCATCGAGCAGGACGCCGACATGGTCATCCTGTTGCACCGCGAGGACGCCTACGAGAAGGAGTCGCCGCGGGCCGGTGAGGCCGACCTGATCGTGGCGAAGCACCGTAACGGCCCCACGGCGACGATCACCGTGGCGTTCCAGGGCCACTACTCGCGCTTCGTGGACATGGCGCAGACCTGAGCCGAGCGGGGATCTCCTTGTGAGGAGTGCGGGACCGGTCCATTTTTGACCTCGGGGTCAAGAATGGTGCTACTGTGCTGCACATGGGAAGGCCGAAGCAGTTCGATCCGGACGCCGCCGTCGAGCAGGCCATGCAGGTGTTCTGGCGCAAGGGGTACGCCGCCACGACGCCGCAGGACCTCGTCGACGCGCTCGGTATCGGCAAGGGCAGTCTCTACAACGCCTTCGGCAGCAAACACGCGCTGTTCGAGCGGGCGTTGGTCCGCTACCGGGACGGCCAGGCGCAGGCCCTGATCGACCTGCTGGAGCAGTCCGGGTCGGTGAAGGACCGGCTGCGCGACGCGTTGCGCCTTCTCGTGGAGCTGGACCTCGGTGATCCGGACCGTCGTGGCTGTCTGGCCGTCAACACCGCGGCGGAGCGCGCGATGACCGACGAGGCCGCGACCGAGCTGGTCCGCCGGATGTTCGACCGGACCGAGGGCGCGTTCCGTGCGCTGATCGAGGAGGGGCAGCGGGCGGGCGAGGTCGCGCCCGACCGCGATGCCCGGGCGATCGGGAGCCAGTTGTTGGCGACCGCCGTCGGCCTCCGGCTGCTGGCCCGGGTCGCCGAGGGGCCGGACCGGCTCTCCAGGGTGATCGACGCGACCATCGACTCCCTCTGACCCGTTGGGACCTAGGGGTTTCCGCGGGTCCCGTGCTACGCAAATTTTGTACCTACAGTTCAAGAATTGATGTCAGGATCGGAGTGTCATGCAGCTCAACCTCACCGACAAGACCGCCGTCGTCACCGGTGCCAGCCGCGGCATCGGACTGGCCACCGTCCGGGCGCTGATCGACGAGGGGGTGCGGGTCGTCGGAGCGGCCCGCACCCTCACCCCGGAGCTCAAGGAGAGCGGCGCCTTCGCGGTCTCCGCCGACCTGAGCACCGCCGACGGCGTGGCGACCCTGATGGACAGCGCCTTCGCGGAGCTGGGCGGGATCGACCTGCTGGTGAACAACGTCGGCGCCGGGGACGCCGTGGAGCCCGTCGGATTCATGGACACCGACGACGCCCAGTGGGGCGCCATCTTCGACCTCAATCTGCTGAGCGCGGTCCGCGCCGCCCGCGCCGCACTGCCCAGTCTGATCGAGCGCCGTGGCGCGATCGTCAACGTCTCCTCCATCAACTCCCGGCTGCCCGCGGCCGGTCCGGTCGCCTACAGCGCGGCCAAGGCGGCCCTGGCCGCGGTCGGGAAGTCGCTGGCCGAGGAGTTCGGGCCGCAGGGCGTACGCGTCAACACCGTCTCGCCGGGCGTCGTGCGGACGGCCATCTGGGAGGACCCGGAGAGCTTCGGCGGCAAAGTGGCGGCGAACGCCGGCGCGGAGCACGCGGCGTTCCTCCGGCAGCTCCCGGAGGCGTTCGCGATCACCAGCGGGCGGATCACCGAACCGCAGGAGGTGGCGGCCCTGATCACCTTCCTGCTCTCCGACGTGGCCGGGAACATCACGGGCGCGGACTACGTCATCGACGGTGGCACGATCAAGACGCTCTGACGCGGAGACGAGCGGGACGGGTCCGGCGGGCGCTCGACCGGCCGCAGATCGCGGCCGGTTTGACCTTCAGGTTGGTCGAAGCCCCAGAATCGCCGCCATGGACGACGACGGGGAACTCCTGGGCATCGGCGCGTTCGCCCGGCGGGTGGGACTGACGCCGAGCGCGCTGCGCTTCTACGACGACTGCGGGGTGCTGCGGCCGGACCGGGTGGACGCCGCCACGGGGTACCGGCGCTATGCGGCCCGGCAGGTGGCGCGGGCGGCACGGCTGCGGCAACTGCGGGCGGCAGGGCTGCCGTTGGTGGACGTCGAGACCGTGCTCGACGGTCCCCAGGACGCGGCCCGGAACGTGCTGCGGGCCCACCTGGAGCGGACCCGGCGGGCGGCGGACGAGGCGCGGGCCGTGGCGGAGGGCCTTCTGTACGAGACGCCCGAGGGGCCGGCGTCTCGCGTCGGTGCGGCGCGGGCTCGGGTGGACGGGCCGGAGCTCGCCAGCGCGGTGCGGCAGGCGGCGCCCGCGACGGCGGTCGGTGCGGCGGCGGAGGAGTTCCCGGTGCTGGGGTCCGTTCTGCTCGAACTCGCCGAGGGAGAGGTGCGGTTGGTGGCCACCGACCGCTATCGGCTGGCGGTGCGCGGGCTGCGACCGGAGGTCTTCGAGGGTGGACCGCGGCGGGTGCTGATCGCGGTGGACGCCGCACGCCGGATGGCGGAGTGGGCGGTGCGGCAGCGGGCGGTCGAGGTGGAGTGTCCGGCCGTGGTGGACGCTTCCGGGGTCGCGCGGGTGCGGCTGTGGAGCGGGGCGGAGCCCTGGGAGCCGGGGGCCCCGGGCACGGGGGCCGCCGGAGTGGGCGAGCCGGGGGAGTTCCCGGACTACCGGCTGATGTTGACGGGGCTGGTCGACGCGCGGCACCGGGTGATCGTGGACCGGGCAGGGCTGCGGGACGCGGTGGCGGACCGGGGCGGGGCGGTGGTGTCGCTGGCGTTCGGGGCGGTCGTGGCGCCGGTTGCGGAGGGTGCCACGGACGGGGCGCTGGAGGTGTCGGGTGGGGAGTCCGACGCGGTCCGGTTGCCCGCGGTCCGCACCGGGCCCGGGCTGCGGATCGCCTTCGACCCGGCGGTCCTGGTGCCGGTGCTGGAGGCCGGGGTGGGGCCCGATGTGTTGCTGGAGATCGCGTCGGCGGACCAACCGGTCGTCGTCCGGTCCGCGGACCAGGGGAGTTTCACGGCGGTGGTGATGCCGGTGCGGGGCCGTTGAGGGAGGACGGCCGAGGGCCGGCGGTCGGCGCGGGACGGTGCGTGAACGGAGACGGTACGGGCCCCGGACGGCGGGCGCGATCGGTGATCGAGGGAGGAAGCGGGCGGATGGATCCGGAGCTGCCGGTGGTGCGGCTGTGCGTGGCGGGCATGCAGGCCGAGGCGGAGGGGCGGGCGGAGGCGGCGCGGGACCTCTTTCAACAGGCATGGGACGGTGCCCGCGACGACTACGAGGCATGCATCGCCGCGCACTACCTCGCGCGGCATCAGGACTCGCCCGCGGAGACGCTGCGCTGGAACCAGGAGTGCCTGGACCGTGCCGACCGGGTCGGCGACGAGCGGGTACGGGACTTCTATCCGTCGCTGTACGTGAACATCGGGAACGCGCATCGGGAACTCGGTCAACTCGCCGTGGCGCACCGGTACTTCGTGCGGGCGGCCGAACGGGCGGCCGATGCGCCCGAGGGGCAGTACGGCGACTGGAACCGCTTCGCGATCGCGGAGGGACTGCGGGACACCGCGGACGCGGCGGCTGTCGAAGGCGACGAGGAGGCCGGTGCGCGAGGGGGCGTCGCAGAGGGCGTCGAGCGGCCGGTCCGGGAGCTGTTCGCGCGGTGGTGCGAGCGGGGCGACCTCAAGGCGCTGGGGCTGGTGCTCCCGGCGTATCTGGGATATCTGGGGACGGACGAGGACCGGGTGCGTCTGCGGAGTGCGCTGCACATGGTGCACGCGGCGCGCTGGCTTCCCGAGGGCGAACAGAGCCTGTTGGAGGAGGCGATGGGGGCGTTCGCCTTGCGATGACGCGTGGAGGTTTCACGTGAAACGCCGGGGCTGCGGCGTGCAGATGTTTCACGTGAAACGGCGGCCCGGTGACACCTCCCTGTTTCACGTGAAACAGGGAGGTGCCGGGGGCAGCGGTCAGGGCAGGATGGCGGCGCGGTGGGTAGTCGCTCGCCGCCGGCGCGGGCCCGCTGAGCCGGTCCTGCTGGGTGAGAAGTTTGTTGAGGAGCGTCATGACGGTGGTGGAGTCCGCGCAGTCGCAGGAGCCCGAGTCGCGTGAGGGAAGGGCGCGTGAGGTGGTCCCGCGCGGCGGTGCCATCGTCGATTCGGCCGAGGCGTATGTGGAGTTGATGCCGCAGACGCGGCGGGCGTTGCTGCGACGGCTGGCGATCGCGCAGGCCGAGGGGCGGGCGCCGTCGATGATGGGTGCGGTGGTCCGTGGTGGCGAGGTGGTCTGGACGGGCGCCCGGAGTGCGGTGGACGGTGAGGTGCCGCACGGCGATGTGCAGTACCGGATCGGCTCGCTGACCAAGAACTTCGTGGCCGTGCTCGTGCTCCGGCTGCGGGACGAGGGGCTGTTGCGGCTGGACGACCCCATCGGGACCCATCTGAAGGACGTCCCGGTGCCCGAGGCGACGATCGCCCAACTCCTCTCGCACAGTGCGGGATTGGCGGCCGAATCCCGTGGTCCGTGGTGGGAGCGGACCGCCGGAGAGCTGCGGCCCGAGCCCGCCGATCTGTTCGGCGAGCGGCCCCGGCTGCACCCGGCGGGGCGGCGGCACCACTACTCCAATCCCGGCTACGCCGTGCTCGGGGCGCTGGTCGAGCGGCTGCGGGACGGGACGCCGTGGGGCGAGGTGCTGCGCCGTGAGGTGCTGGAGCCGCTGGGCATGGCCCGCACGACGCTCCGGCCGGAGATGCCGCATGCGGGCGGCTGGGCGGTCCACCCCTGGGCCGATGTGATGCTGCCGGAGCCGGCGCACGACACCGGGCTGATGGGCCCGGCCGGGCAGTTGTGGTCAACGACCGAGGACCTGTGCCGGTGGGCGGCTTTCCTGTTGCGGGGCGACGAGCGGGTGCTGAGTGCGGCGAGCCTGGCCGAGATGCGGACCCCCGCGGTGCCGCCGGAGGGCGACGGCTGGGACGCGGGCTACGGCCTGGGTACCCAGCTCGTCCGGCGGAGCGGGCGCCGGTTGGCCGGGCACACCGGGTCGATGCCAGGGTTCCTGGCGGTGCTGTGGGTCGATCCGGAGGAGGACACCGCGGCGCTCGCGCTGGCGAACTGCACCTCGGGCATTCCGATCGGCACGGTGGCGGCCGACCTCCTGCAGATCGTCGCGCACCACGAACCGCGGATCCCGGAGCCGTGGCGCCCGCTGCCGGGCGCGGTGGACGAGGACCTGTTGGCCCTGACCGGGCCCTGGTACTGGGGCGCGAACCCATTCGCGCTGCGGCTGACGGGTTCCCGCGGGCTGGAGTTGGTCACGCTGTCCGGTGTGGGGCGCACCTCGCGCTTCCGCGCCGAGGCCGACGGCACCTGGACCGGGCTGGACGGCTACTACGCGGGCGAGACGCTGCGGGTGGAGCGGGCACCGGACGGTACGGTCACTCACCTCGACCTGGGGACCTTCGTCTTCACGCGTGGGCCCTACGAGCCCGCCGGGCCCGTGCCGGGCGGCGTGGACCCCGAAGGTTGGCGGGGCATCTGACCCGGCGAGGAGTGCCGAGCGGGCGCGGGGCCGGGCGGCCGGTTCCGCGCCGCGGGTGAGCCGAGGGTTCCGGGCAGCGGCCCGGGCCCGTACGGCGGGCATTCTCCGGGCGGACGTACAGTCGAGCGAGATGTCAGGAGCCGCCGCAGTGCGCGGCTCGCTACCGCTGGAAGGCCACTGTGACTGCCGTGACTGCGAATGTCGACGCCCCGGTCCTGCTCGATCTGCCTCCGCTCGACGCCGCCCGTTTCGCGCGGATCGAGGACAAGGTCGCGGCGCTGATGCGCACCCGCTGCGATGTCGTCGCGACGCAGGGCGAGGCGCTGCTGCCCCTGGAGGCATGCATCCGCTCGGCCGTGCGACCCGGCAGCACCGCCCTCAACATCATCACCGGCCCCTACGGCGAGACCTTCGGCGGCTGGCTGCGCTCCTGTGGCGCGGAGGTGGTCACCCTCAGCGCGCCCTTCACCGGCGCGGTCACCGCCGAGCAGGTGGCGGACGCCCTGCGGGAGCGCCCCGAGATCGACTTCGTGAGCCTGGTGCACGCCGAGGCGGCGACCGGCAACACCAACCCCGTCGCCGAGATCGGTGCGGTGGTGCGTGAGCACGGGGCCCTGCTGATGCTCGACGCGGTCGCCTCGGTGGGTGCGGAGCCGCTGCTCACCGATGAGTGGGGAGTGGATCTGTGCGTGATCGGCGGTCAGAAGGCGCTGGCCGGGCCGGCCGGGGTCTCCGCGGTGTCGGTCAGCGCCCGCGCCTGGGAGCGCATCGCGGCCAATGAGCAGGCGCCGCGCCGCTCGTACCTCTCGCTGCTGGACTGGAAGGAGCGCTGGATCGACGCCGGGCGCACCGCCCTTCCGCACGCCCCGGCGCAGTTGGAGATGCTGGCGCTGGAGCAGGCCGTGGACCGGATCGAGGCGGAAGGGCTGGACCGCGTCATCGCCCGTCACCGGGCCGCTGCCGCGGCCATCCGGGCGGGTGTCGCGGTGCTCGGCGGGCCGGTGCCCTATGTGATCCGGGACGAGCACGCGGCGCCGGCCGCCACCACGCTCCGCGCGCCGGCAGGGGTGGACGCCCGTGAGGTGGTCGCTGCCGCGGTCGCCGCCGACGGCGCGGTTCCGGTGCAGGCCGCCGCCGGCGCCCTGGCGGCGGAGATGATCCGGGTGAACCACTACGGGCAGGCCGCGGACCGCGCGGTGGTGCTTGCCTCGTTGGCGGCGCTGGCGACCGGCTTGCGGGCGCTGGGGGTGGAGGTCGACGAGGACGCGGCGGCCGGCGCGGCAGGCGCGGCATGGGACGAGGTCATCGCCGCGGCCTGAGCCGTGCGGTTCTGCTGACTGCTGACCCGTCGGGCGCCTTCTTGGCCGTCGGACGCGCCCTCGACAGGAGGGCCCCGGGTGTGGTCTGTTTCACGTGAAACAGACCACACCCTTTTTGCTGCCCGTGCCCGTGCCCGTGCCCACCGCTCGTGCTCCGCGCCCCGCGTCCAGCTCCAGGTCCCCAGCCCAGCTCTCGGCCACCAACTCGTCGTCTCCGGTCTCGTCGTCTCCGCCTCGTCATCCCGCGTCGCAGCCGCCGGCTCCGCCGCTGCCTCGTTTCCGCGTCGCGGCAGCTGCCTCCTCTCCCGCCGTCCCGTTCCCCGGTCCCGGCCCGGTCGTCCTTCTTCCGCGTGCCGATCCGCACGCATGTTTTAACGCCCTCGTAGAATCGGAACGCTCAGCCCGGTTGTCCCCCCGGGTGTGGAACGCGGAGGAGCAGGGTGGTTTCAGGAGGCGTGCGGGGTGTGGACGGCCGACCGGTGGTCGCCCGCGCGGATGCCCGGCGGAATCGTGCGCTGGTGCTCCAGGCGGCCCGATCCGCCTTCGAGGAACGGGGGTTGGCGGTCCCGCTCGACGAGATCGCCCGACGTGCCGGGGTCGGTGCGGGGACCGTCTACCGCCACTTCCCCTCCAAGGAAGCCCTGTTCAGGGAAGCGGTCAGGGATCGGATGTGGCTGTTCGCCGATGCCGCGGGGGACTTGGTCGACGCGGACGACCCCGGCGGGGTGTTCTTCCGCTTCCTGGCGTCGGTGGTGCGGCTGGCCGCCCCGAACCGGGCGCTGTGCGAGGTGTTGGAGGCGGCCGGGGAGGGCGGCCCGGCGCCGGCGGGCGAGGGGCCGGCGGGTCCGGATCTGGAGTTCCTGGTGGCCCTCGGCGTGCTGCTGTCCAGGGCCCAACAGGCGGGCGCGGTACGGGCGGACGTCGATCTGGACGACGTCCGCACGCTGCTGGCCGGGTGTCTGGCGATGGAGCGCCGGCGGTCGGTCGGGCGGGGCCCGGCGGGGCCGGACCCGGCGCCCGACACGGCGCCGATGGGCCGGATGACGGCGCTGATGCTCGACGGGCTGCGCGCCGACCGGTCCGTAACGGAACTGCCGGTCGCCGCGCCGATTCGTCACGAAACCCGGTGTCCGGTGTGCGATGCGGCGCTCGTGGCGGCGCGCACCGGGCGGCCCGCCCGGTACTGCGGCGGAGCCTGTCGGCAGAAGGCCCACCGGGCGCGGGCGCGCCGCACTACTCCCCCGGACCGCGGCTGACCGCCTTCCGGCCGGTCAGAGCTGGCGCTTGAAGCCCAGGTGGGACGCCTCGAAGCCGAGGCGCTCGTAGAAGCGGTGCGCGTCGAGGCGAGTGGCGTCGGAGGTGAGCTGGACGAGCTGGCAGCCGAGGCGACGGGACTCCGCGACCGCCCACTCGACGAGCTCGGTGCCCAGGCCGGAGCCGCGCTCGTCGGCGTGGATCCGTACCGCTTCGATGATCGTGCGGGTGGCGCCGCGCCGGGAGAGGCCGGGGATCACGGTGAGCTGGAGCGTGCCGACCACGCGACCGTCCCGCTCGGCGACGACCAGGTGCTGTTTCGGGTCGGCGTCCAGCGCGGCGAACGCGGTGCGGTAGGGCGCGAGGTCGTCGGGGGACTCGCGGCTGGCGCCCAGGGGGTCGTCGGCGAGCATCGCGACGATGGCCGGCAGGTCGGCTTCGGTGGCGCGTCGTATCTCAAGGTCGCTCATGGGCGTGACCCTATGCCGCCGCTCCGGGCCGACCCAGGGCATCGGCTGGGTGCTGCCCGGCGCCCCGACGAGTATGGGGTGGTCTGTCCCGCTACGCGGAGGCGCCCAGCGTCTCGACCGCCGTCACCAGCGGCGCCAGCTCGGGGCGTTGCGCGGCGTCCTGGAGGGACTCGCGCAGGGCGGTGTCGTGCGTGGGCCGGGCCTCTTCGACGAGGCGCAGTCCGTCGGGTGTGACGTCGGTGTAGATGCCGCGCCGGTCGTCGGGGCACAGGTAGCGGGAGAGCAGTCCGCGCTCCTCCAGCCGGGTGACCAGTCGGGTGGTGGCGCTCTGGCTGAGCACGACCGAGTCGGCGACCTGGTGCATCCGCAGGTGGCCGCCCGGTCCGTCGTGCTGCTCGCTGAGGACGTTGAGGACCGAGAACTCCCGGACGCTCAGGCCGTGCCGGGCCTGGAGGGCCCGCTCGATGTGCGACTCGATGCGGCCGTGCAGGGCGGAGAGCGCGCACCAGCCCTGGGCGAGGCTCCCGGTGGCCGTGCCCTGCGTCGTCGTGGCCGTCTCCCGCGTCCGCTGTGCCATCGCAGACCTCCTCATCCGTCGTGGGACCAGGATATGGCACATCTGAAATATCAGGCGCTTGCAAGTAAAGTCGTTCGCAATTATTGTGAGCGCTGGTTTGGGATGGGTGCAATCAATCGGAAGGATCCGCCATGCCTCTCGCTCTCCTGGCGCTCGCCATCGGCGCGTTCGGGATCGGCACGACCGAGTTCGCAGTCATGGGCCTGCTACCCGACATGGCGGCCGACTTCGGCGTCTCCATCCCGCTCGCCGGCTACGCGACCACCGTCTACGCCCTCGGGGTGGTGGTCGGCGCGCCCCTGATGACCGTGCTCGGCACCCGCTTCACCCGGAAGCAGATGCTGATGCTGCTGATGGGCCTGTTCGTCGTGGGCAACCTGCTCACCGGTCTCGCGCCCACCTTCGGGCTGGTGCTCGCCGGCCGGGTCGTCGCGGCGTTCACGCACGGCGCGTTCTTCGGCATCGGCTCGCTGGTGGCCGCCGACCTCGTCGCCCCGGAGAAGCGGGCCGCCGCGATCTCGCTGATGTTCAGCGGCCTGACCGTGGCCAACGTCGTGGGCGTGCCGGCCGGCACCCTGCTCAGCCAGCAGTACGGCTGGCGCACCACCTTCTACGCGATCGCCGTGCTCGGCGTGCTGGGGCTGCTGGGCATCGTCAAGCTGGTCCCGGCGCAGCGGGACAGGGCGGCCGCCCGGATCGGCAGCGAGCTGGCGGTCTTCCGCGACCCGCAGGTCGGTCTGGCGATGCTGATGACCGTCCTCGGCTTCGGCGGGGTCTTCTCGGCCATCACCTACCTCGCCTCGACGATGACCGAGGTCACCGGGTTCGCACCGTCCTCCGTGATCTGGCTGATCGCGGTCTTCGGCATCGGGCTGGTCGGGGGCAACCTCGTCTCCGGCCGGTTCACCGACCGCGCCATGATGCCGATGCTGTACGCGTCCCTGACCGGGCTGGCGGTGGTGCTGGCCGCGTTCACCTACACCGCGCACCACAAGATCGCCGCGCTCGTCACCGTCGCGCTGATCGGTTTCTTCGGCTTCGCGACCGTGCCGCCGCTCCAGAAGCGGGTGCTCGACCACGCGGCGGACGCCCCCACCCTGGCCTCGGCCGGCAACATCGCGGCCTTCAACCTCGGCAACGCGCTGGCCGCATGGCTCGGTGGCCTGGTGATCTCGGCCGGGCTGGGCCTGACCGCGACCAACTGGGTGGGCGCGCTGATGACCGTTGCGGCGCTGGGCGTGGCGGTGCTGGCCTCCTACCTGGAGCGCCGGCAGCGGGGCGGTGGACGGGTGGTGGCCGCGGGCGGCCCGGCCGCGACCGCCGACGAGACCGTTCCGGCGGCGCGGAGCTGAGCGTTCCGGTCGCCCGACCCGGTGGGCCGCACGGCAGCGGCCCGCCATCAGGGCCCCTCAGGACGGGGCGCCCACCCGCTCCCGGTTCCCGGCCGACCGTGCCCCGCGCGGTCGGCCGCCGCGTCGGGTGCGTCCCCACGGCTTGAGGACCGCGAGGGCGGTGAGGAAGAGGTAGAGCACGGAGGCGACCGCCGGTGCGACCAGGACGCCGGGATCGGGCGCCGGACGGCCGGTGGCGGACGCCGCGGCGAGGCCGGCGATGCCGGGACGGAGCGCGAGCAGCGTCAGCCCGACGGCCAGGAGCGTCGACCAGAACTTGGTGAGGACCCAGCGGTACCGGGCGAGCCCCCAGTGGGTACCGAGGGAGAGCGCGATACCGCTGGCCAGTGAGGCCGCCGCCACCGGGAGCACCAGGAAGTCCGTGAGGACCCCCATCGCCCGGTAGGCGGCCACGGCGGTCTCCGCGGAGCCGGCCGTGAAGCCGGCGATGCCGAGGGTGAGGAGTCCGGCGGTGAGCCCCAGCCAGCTGACGGACACGGCGACGTGGACGACGAGGAGGGCCCGGCGGACGGGCCGGCTGAGCTGCATGCCTCCACGGTGGCGGGCGGCGCCCGGGCGGGCATCTGACGAGGGGAGTATTCGCGCGTACGCGGCGGCGAGTACGGGCCGCGGAGAACCGCCGCCCACGTGTTTGCCGCCCGCCCCACCGGGTCCACGGGACAGGCCCTAGGCTCCGCTCATGAGCAAGCTGCATCTGTTCGACATGGACGGAACCCTGCTCCACGGCTCCGCGGCCGCCGTCGAGATCTCCCGGCAGCTGGGGCTGGACCGGGAGATCGCCGAGTTGGAACGGGCCTTCGCGGCCGGAGAGCTGACCCCGGCCGGCTTCGCGCAGCGGGCCTGCGTGCTCTGGGCCGCCGCCGACCTGACCGACGATCAGGTGCAGGCGGCATTCGAGGGCGCGCCGTGGATGGACGGCATCCGGGACGTGTGGGCCGACATCCGGGCGCGCGGCGAGAGATGTGCCGTGATTTCTCTCTCGCCGGGATTCTTCGTCGAACGGCTGCTGGCGTGGGGTGTCGACACCGCGCACGGCTCCCGATGGCCCGCGGTGCCGCTCCGGAGACCGCTGGAACCGTCCGGCATCCTCTCGTCGTCGGCGAAGGTGCGGATCACGGACGACCTCTGCGCGCGGTACGGGCTGACCCGGGGCGACTGCGTGGCGTACGGCGACTCCATGTCGGACGCCGAACTCTTCGCGGTGGTAACGGAGTCGGTGGCGGTGAATGCGGATCACCATGTCAGTGACCTGGCCACATATGCGTACACGGGACGTGATCTGCGTGAGGTTTACGAACTGGTGCGTACCGGCGAGTAATTCGGTGGACCGCGTGCTTTCCCTGGTGGATTCGTCCGCTGTGGGCACGGAAATTGTGGTCTGTGGGGAGGATCACTGCTATTGGCGGGGCCGCGCCGAGTGTTCCCAGATCGGGGCTTGTGGTTTCAACTACTGCCGGTATGGTCGAGTCCGGCTTGGCGGGGGTGAGGGTCTCCGTGGGCTCGTGGACAGCCGGGCAAAGCTCGTCAGCCTAGCGGGGAAGCGGCCCGTGGTACCCGGACTTCCCGCTGTTTGTCCGGTGTCGTGGGGCTGGGTGGCATGCTGACGGGATGCCATCTGCACCACTTGTCGCAAGGAAGTGAGACGTGTCCGCTTTAAGGGATGTTGCCGGAATCGCTTGAGTCGATTAAGAATTCCGGGCAGGACGGGGGAATTGCGGGCAGTTCCGGTCAGTGGAACGGCGAAGACAACCGAAAGACGTTCGAGGCGAGGCAGACCATGGACGCTCCGACCACCACGTCGGCCGATAGCGGCTCTTCTGGCGGCAGCAGTGGCGATTGGGGTTGGTTCACTCCGCCGGCGAAAAAATCTTCCGGAGATCAACAGGCCCGGAACAACAACCAGGATGGGCGGCAAGCATCACGGGGTGACCGTGACGAGCCGGGCGAACACGCCGAAAGGGAGCGGATACCCAGCCGTCCCGTCAACCCGATACGGCCGGTGGGCACCGCCGCCGAGCGGGAGACCGAGCCGGAGCCGCAGCGGGTGCCGCGACAGGGTCCGCAGCCGGGGTGGGATACGGGACAGCAGCCCGGCCCCGCCGCCACCGCCGCTCCCGTCGAGCGGCCCGAGCCCGCCGCCCCGCGCCCCGCGGTCGAGCCGGAACCGGTCCACGAGCCCGCCGCGCGGACCCCGTTCGACGCCTTCGGCTTCGTCGACCCGCGCACCTCGACGGCCGGCTACGCTGCCTCTGCTCCTGTGGCTCCTCCGGCTCCTCCGGCCCAGGCGGCTCCTGCGGCCCCAGTAGCCCCGCCGGCCCCGTCTGCCCCCACAGCTCCTTCCGGGTCCCCTGCTCCTCCCGCGCCTCCCGCACCCTCGGCCCCTGAGGGCTCTCCGGCCCCCGCTGCTTCGTCCGCCCCCGCGGCCTCCCCCGCGCCATCCACACCTCCGGCACCACCCGCCGCGGAACCCTCCCTGGCCACGTTGCAGGCCACCGGCTCGTCCGACGAGGGGGCCTCTCCCGACGCGGTCCTCATCCGCCGCACCATGGCCGAGATCGAGCCCGTGGCCGACAAGGTCACCTCGTACTTCTACGCGCTGCTGTTCGTCCAGCACCCCGATCTGCGGGCGCTGTTCCCCGCCTCGATGGACGCCCAGCGCGACCGGCTCTTCAAGGCGCTGCTCACCGCCGCCCAGCACGTCGACAACGCCGAGGTGCTCACCCAGTACCTCTCGCAACTCGGCCGCGGGCACCGCAAGTACGGCACCCAGCCCGACCACTACCCGGCGGTCGGTATGTGCCTGTTGAGCGCGCTGTCCCGTTATGCCACGGCCAGCTGGAGCCAGGAGACCGAGGACGCGTGGGTGCGCGCGTACACCGCGATCTCCCAGATCATGATCGACGCGGCGGCCGAGAACGAGGCCGTCGCCCCGGCCTGGTGGCAGGCCGAGGTCGTCGCGCACGAGCTGCGCACCCCCGACACCGCGGTGGTGACGGTCCGCCCGGACCAGCCGTACCCGTTCCTCGCCGGGCAGTACACCAGCCTGGAAACCCCCTGGTGGCCGCGGGTCTGGCGGCACTACTCCTTCGCCTCGGCGCCGCGCTCCGACGGCCTGCTCTCGTTCCATGTGAAGGCGGTGCCGGCCGGCTGGGTCTCCAACGCGCTGGTGCACCGCGCCCGGCCCGGCGACGTCCTGCGGCTCGGTGGGCCGGCCGGCTCGATGACCGTCGACCACTCCACCGGCAACGGCCTGCTGTGCGTCGGCGGCGGCACCGGCATCGCGCCCATCAAGGCACTGATCGAGGACATCGCGGGCCACGGTTCCCGGCGCCCGGTGGACGTCTTCTACGGCGCGCGCAGCGACCACGAGCTCTACGACATCGACACCATGCTGCGGCTGGAGCAGACCCACCCCTGGCTGACCGTCCGCCCGGTCGTCGCCATCGGGCCGGGCACCCGGGGCGGCCCCGCCACGGTCACCGGCCAACTCCCCGACGCGGTCCGGAAGTACGGCCCGTACCGGGAATACGACGCGTACCTGTCGGGTCCGCCGGGACTGATCCGCAGCGGTGTGGAGGCACTGGTGGGGGTCGGTGTCCGGGCCGAGCGGATACGGCACGACTCCATCGAAGAGCTGGTATCGACGGGAGACTGAGGTCTTGGCAGTTGACGGGGAACACGGCCGGGCGAAGGAGGGACGGGGTCTTCGCCTGCCGGTGGAGCGGCCCGGGAGCGATGGTGAGCACCTGGTACAGCAGAGACTCGGGACGACCGCGCGTGCCGACCGCTTCTACGCGGACCAGGTCCTGGACCACCTCAACGTGCGGATGCAGGAGTTCGTCGCCCGCCAGGAGATGTTCTTCCTGGCCACGGCGGATCGGCACGGCGAGTGCGACTCCACCTTCCGTGCCGGGCCGCCCGGATTCGTGCGGGTGCTGGACGACCGGCTGCTGGCGTACCCGGAGTACCGAGGCAACGGCGTCATGGCCTCCATCGGCAACATCTCGGAGAACCCGCGACTGGCCATCCTCATGATCGACTTCTCCCGCGACCGGATCGGGCTGCACGTCAACGGTCGGGCCCGGGTCGTGCTCGACGAGGAGATGCGGGCCTGCTACCCGGGCCTGCCGGTGGACCCGGTGCCCGGGCGGCGGGCGCAGCTGTGGGTGGCGGTCGAGGTCGAGGAGGCGTACATCCACTGCGCCAAGCACATTCCGCATCTGCAGAAGGTCCCGGCGAAGGAGCGCGGCGCCCGGGCCTGGGGCACCGACGACGTCAGGCGCAAGGGCGGAGACTTCTTCGGGGCCGCCGCCGAAGTGGCGCAGCGACCGCTGTTCCGGCGTCCGCAGCGCGCCAACGAGCATCTGCGCGGCGGGCTGCACGAGGACGCGCCGGAGCACGGGTACGGGGCCGAACCGGTGGCCCTGCCCGGCCCGCGGAGCCCCCTGCGGGACGGCCTGGCCGCGGAGCTGAACGGGGAGTTCCTCGACCGGGTCGAGCAGGTGCTGGCGCGCGCCCAGCCGCGCCGCCCCGCCGAGGACGCCCCGGAGTTCCGCGGCTGGTTCGACCGGCGCGACGGCTGACCCGGAGCGCTGCCGGGGGCGGGCCCTAGCCCAGATCGGGGGCGTGCATCGCGCGCACGCCCTCGATGTTGCCGTCCAGGTAGTGCCGCAGGGACAGCGGGACGACCTCGACCGAGGCGATCCCGACCCGGGTGAAGGGCACCCGCACGATCTCGTACTCGCCGCACGGCTCCTCGACCTCGGGGCCGTGCCGGCGGGACGGATCCATCGAGTCCAGCCGGCAGGCGAAGAAGTGCTGCACCTTGACGCCGTCCACGCCGCCGTCGGTGATGTGCTCGACGGTGTCGACGAAGACCGGCACCACATCGGTGACCTTGGCGCCCAGCTCCTCGTCCAGTTCACGGTGGAGGGCCTCGATGACCGTGGCGTCCCCGGGCTCCACGCCGCCGCCCGGAGTGATCCAGTACGGGGCTCGACCCGGCTTGGTGCGCTTGATCAGTACGAGATCCGCTCCGTCGAGCAGAATCGCGCGGGCGGTGCGTTTGACGACTGGCCGTACGGTCATAGGGGACAGATGCCGCAGTCACGGCCTGGTGAAACCCCTGTCCCAGCGCTTACGTCACCAGTGCGCCGCGGTGCGCAGCAGCCACTCGTGCGCCCGCGCGATGTGCGGTAGCCCCAGCGTCCCGGTCCGTACGGCCAGGAAGTAGGTGCGCAGCGGGGGCACCGGCGGGTCGAGGAGGGCGACCACCGCGCCGCTGGCAAGCGCCTCGGTGCACAGATAGCGGGGCAGGACGGCCAGTCCCGCGCCCGCCGTGACGCAGGACAGCACCGCCCTCAGGTCGCCGGCGACGACCGCGGCGGAGGCGGTGGGCTTGGCGTCGAAGACGGCGGCCCAGTAGCGGGCGATCAGCGGCAGGCTCTCGTGGACCTCGACCAGCGGGACCGGGTCCAGTGCGCGGACGCCGCGGGCCTGCAGGACGTCGGGGTCGCCCAGCCGGGCCGCCCAGTGGGGCGCGGCGACCAGCACGTGTTCCTCGTCGCACAGCGGGGTGGCGGTGAGCAGCCCGCCGCGCGGCCGGGTGGTGGTGACCGTCAGGTCGTGGTGGCCGGCGGCCAGGCCGTTCAGCAGCTCGTCGGTGTCGCCGAAGGCGGTGCGTATGGACAGGCCCTGGGTGATGAGCGGGCTCAGGGCGGGTAACGCGCGCTCGGCGGTGAACTCCGGTGGGCCGCCGAGGTGGAGCGTGCGGGTGGGGGAGTCCTGGTCCAGCCCGGCCTCGGTGATCTCGGTGAGGGCGTCGAGGTGCGGCGCGGCCTTGTGGGCGAGTTCGTCGCCGAAGGTGGTGGCGGTGACGCCACGGGCGCAGCGGACGAAGAGGGGGCGGCCCAACCGGCGTTCCAGCGTGCGTATTTGGCTGGTCACCGCGGGCTGGGAGAGTCCGAGCAGCGCGGCGGCCCGGGTGAACGAGCCGGCCCGGTGGACCGTCACGAAGGTACGCAGCAGTGCCAGATCCATCGCGTACCTCCTGCGCCCCTCGGAAGCCTGGTCGCGGGCCAACTATAAATTTGTCGATAGGGCTGTGTCGCTAGCGTGATTGGACACTGACGCTCAGTCAACTAGCCTTGTTGAAGCGGTTCGTTTCACGTGAAACATCGGTCTGTGAGACGTCCGGACCGGACTCACGGGAACCGCCGGCCGGCAGGGTGACGAGGGGGGATACCCTGCCGGCCGTTCCATGTAGGCGCTTCACCTGCGGTTTCGTGTCCGTTGGCGGCTTCCAGATGGGCGCTGGGGAGTCTGTGGGGAGTATCAGCACCAGGGGAGCGCGCCGGCCCGGTATGCCGAGCAGGGCGTCGATGGCGGCCATGCCCTTCGTGCCCGTATCCGGGATGAAGTGGGCGTAGTACTCCAGCGTGATCGTCGGGGAGTCGTGGCCGAGCCAAGCGGCCAGCGTGACGATCGACTCGCCCGCGTGCAGCACCTTGGAGGCGAAGGTGTGCCGCAGCGCGTGGAAGCCGTACTTGCGGGAGTGAGGGAACCGCCGCCGTATGGTCCCGGGCGGCGGCGTGGGGATCACGTCCGCGGCCACGAGCGCGGGCTTCCAGACGTAGCTGTTCCAGTCCTTGTAGTTGATCGCCTTGCCCGCCGCGGTGGTCAGCAGCAGACGGTGTTTCTGCGTCTCCGTGGCGTCCTCGGCGCCCCAGGGCAGCTCCACCTCGGTCGGCGGGTACTCCCGCATGTACGCCCGCACTTCCTGGGCCACCGATCGCGGCATCTTCGCCACGCGGGTCTTCTCGCCCTTCGGCAGCTTGAAGTAACGCTTCGCCCCGTTGTCGATGCGCACCTGGCGACGCACGTGCACGACCAGGTTGTCGAAGTCGAAGTCCTCGACGGAAAGCCCGAAGACCTCCCCCTGGCGTAGGCCGCACCCGACGCCGATGATTACGGCGATCCTGTGCCGGCCGTCGATGCACTCGCGTACTCGGTGGACGACGGCGTCCGACCACGCTTCCCGCTTCTCCTTGGTCTTTTTCGAGGGGAAGACCACCGAGCTGGAGCGGGCAGGGTTGGACGGGATGCGTTTGTCCTCGACCGCGATGTCGAGGATGTTGGCCAGGAGCGAGCAGATGGTGTGCCCGTAGCTGCTGGCGAGAGCGGCCTGCTTGGTGTCCGTCAGGTACGCGATGAACTTGCGGATCCCGGCGGAAGTGATCGCGTTGAGCGGCACGGCGCCGAACGCGTCCCGTATGTAGTTGAGCCGGGCGTCGGTGAACTTGCGGCTGCCGGCCGCACCGCCGCGCCCCGGCAGCCAGTACTCGTCGACGTACTCGTCCATCGTGATCGAGCCGTCGCGGGGGTCGGTGAAGGTTCCCCGGCTACTGTCCGTCTGGGAGTCGGTGAGCCAGGTCTTGGCGTCGTCGTGCGTGTTGAAAGACCGGTCACGCACTCCGGGTATGCCACCGACTCTGTAGCGCTTGCCCTTGCCGTAGCGGGCAGTTCTCTTGCGCTTGCCGGTCTTGGGGTCCTTTCTCTTGGTCAGCCAGCGATCCTCAATGTATCCAGGCATTCCAGTTCTCTTCGGCGTATGCGAAGCCGCACGCGGAGCATGTGCTCGGTGACGTTCAATTCCTGGGCAGCTTCCTCGGGGGAGGTGGCCCAACGCAGGACGGCTTCGAGATCTACAACGGGGATGAGTTTGCGGGCCGCGCCCTCATCGGCGCGGATCTCCTGGCGTCGGGCGCACAGGCGGCCGAGGGCGGTGCTGTGGCTACATTCGTCGTCGTTGCTGCGGGCGTGCTCGATCTCGTGGGCCAGCGCGCAGCGCTCTTCCACGTGAGTCAGCTGGTCGGCGACGATGATCAGGCAGCGGGAGGGCACCCACCACGCCCAGGAATCGCGCAGCGGCGCGTACCGGATGTGCAGGCCCATTTCCTCGGCGGCCTCCCACGGGGAGTAGGGAGCACGAGCCAGGATGGGGCGCCGCTGGGCGGGCACGGTCTCGCGGCGCGACGTAGCGCGCGCGTCGTCGAAGGCATGGGAAGGCATGCGTCCCCGTTTCAACTCTTGCAAGACGGATGTTGATCTTGTCGGGATTCATCCATTGTGCGCAAGTCGAAACTTTGGGTAATAGTTTGCTACCCCTTGGTCTGCTCCTCGTCGAAGGAGCGGACGACTTCGTCGACGATCGCCCGGTCTGACGCGGGGCCCCCTTCACCGCCGGGGGAGTGGGCTACGGCTTCGAAGTGCTCCTGAGTAAGGCGGTCGTTCGCCTTTCGCGTGGAGAAGACGCAGGCCAGCAGCGCTTCCGCGGCGGCTTCGAAATCGGCCACGGCTTCCTGGGGTGCGCCCAACTCTCCACATACGCGGCTGAATTCCATGGCCCCTGCGAGCGCCCGGAGCGCTTTGCCGGCGTGTGCCGCTTCCGCTATCGGGCGCAGGGGTACGGAGTCCCTTCCCTCGACGATGTCGTCCACTCTGCCCGGAGGCCAGCCGAGGGCGGCCTCGATGTGCGTAAGGGTGTACGGCTTTCGTCGCTTGGGGGCGGTCCCGGATTCGGCGTTCTTCACGCTTCCCACGGATACGCCCGCTCGATCCGCCAATTCGGCCTGGCTCAGGCCCTGACGTTCCCTCTCCCGCCGGATCGCGACCGCTAGCCGCTTCCAGCCTGATGGCTCGTTCAAGATCCTTGCCTATTCGTTGGCCTACGTGACTGGGCAACGCTACTTCTCCCTCCGTTTCGTCTGCAACGCATGGAAACGCGCTGAAACGCAGCCTGCCACGAATAGCCAACGAATGTCCATCGTTTGCTTGCTTCGTTGTCTTTCGTTGGCTAACTTCATGCCTGTCCAAGATCGCCATCTATTGGGTGACCAGGAGATATGCATGTCGCTCGCTGTCCCCTCGACTTCGCAGCCGCAGGCCGGTGCCTCGGAAGCCGTGGTCATGAACACCAAGCAGGCCGCCGCCTACCTCGGCGTCGCGATACCGACGCTGCGCACCTGGCGGCATCGTCGCCGCGGCCCGAAGTCCTTCCGCATGGAGGGGCACGTCGTGTACCGCCGCGCTGCGCTTGATGCGTTCCTCGACGCCTGCGAGGCGGCCGATTCGCGATCCAACCCGGAGTTGGACCCGCTCAACCAGGCGCGCGCCGCTACTCGGCGCGCGGTTGTGGGGGTGCCCCGATGACGGCGCCTGGGATCTCGGCCGCCCGGCTGCTGGGAGCTTTCGAGCCGGGAAGCCGTGAATGGGAGGAGGCCCGGTCGGGACGGGTGGTGACGGCCACCGATGTAGCCGCGATCGTCGGGCTGTCTCCGTGGATGTCGCCGTTCTCCTTGTGGCACCACAAGGCCGGCACGGTCCGGGCCGATTCGGCGCCGAACACGGCGATGTCCTGGGGCAGCCGGTTGGAGCCGGTGATCGCGGAAGCCTTCGCCGATGCCCACTCCGACCTCGTTGTCCATGCGACTGGCACCTGGGAGAACGGAGTGCGGCCGTGGCAGCGGGCGACGCCCGACCGCCTCCTCACCCCGGCGCCCGGCGGCCATCCCTCCGTGCTGGAGATCAAGACGTCGCGCTACGGCGAAGGCTTCGGCGAGCCGGGGACCGATGAGGTGCCCGTCTACTACCGGTGCCAGGTGCTGTGGCAGCTGGACACGCTCGGCCTGGAGGCCGCGCACATCGCGGTACTGATCGGCGGGCAGGACTATCGCGAGTACCTCGTCCGGTACGACGAGGACGAGGCTGTGTTCCTTCGGGAGCAGGCCGCCGCGTTCCTGGCCGGCATCGAGTCCGGCACCCCGCCGCCCTTGGACGGCCATGCGGCCACCTACCGCACGGCGCAGCGGCTGCCGGGCGGCGTCGAGGAAGTCGTCGCGGACATCTCCCCGGCGGTCGCCGAGGCGTACCGCGCTGCGCTGCTGGACTACCGCCGTGCCGAGGAGGCCAAGCGCGAGGCGTCCTCGGCCGTTCTGGCCGCCATGGGGCCAGCGAAGAAGTGCCAGGCCAGCGGGCGCCTGGTCGCCACTCGCACTGTCCGCGAGGACGGCACCACCCGCTCTCTCATTCCTCACCCCAGCTACGTGAAGGCGGCTACCGCATGACTTCCCCGATACGGGCCGCCGTGGCCCGCCGCGCCGGCGACCCGGCCGCGCTGGTCAGCCAGTACACCGCGGACTTCGCTGCGGTTCTGCCCTCCCACATCAAGCCCGCCACCTTCGTCCGGCTCGCCCAGGGCATCCTCCGCCGGGACGAGAAGCTGGCCCAGGCCGCCGCGAACGACCCGGGCCAGTTCATGTCCGTCCTGCTGGATGCCGCCCGTCTCGGCCTCGAACCCGGCACCGAGGCGTACCACCTCGTGCCGTTCAAGGGCCGGGTGCAGGGCATCGTCGGCTGGCAGGGCGAGATCGAGTTGATGTACCGGGCCGGCGCGGTCTCGTCGGTGATCGTCGAGACCGTCCGCGAGGACGACGTGTTCGTCTGGACCCCGGGCCTGGTGGATCGCGAGACTCCGCCGCGGTGGGACGGGCCGATGTCCTACCCGTTCCACGAGGTGGAGTGGGCCGGCGACCGGGGACCGCTCCGGCTCGTGTACGCCTACGCCGTGATGAAAGGCGGCGCGACCAGCAAGGTCGTGGTCCTGAACGCGCAGGACATCGAGCGTGCGAAGAAGACCAGCCAGGGAGCCGACAGCCCCTCCTCGCCGTGGCGGCAGCACGAGGCCGCCATGTGGTCCAAGACCGCGGTGCACCGACTCGCCAAGTACGTGCCGACGAGCGCCGAGTACATCACCGCCCAGGTCCGCGCCGTGCGCCAGGCCGGCACTCACCCGGCAGCCGCCGAGGAGTACGTCGACGCCGAGCTGGTCGGCGACGGCGGCCAGGAGCAGGGGGGCGGACAGTGACCGCCACCGTGCTGGCCGAGGCCCGCGCCGAGCGGAGGGCGAACGCTCTACTGGAGCGCATCCGGGGAGCCTCCGACACCGGACAGCTAGCTCTCGTCCAGGCCATCGTGCTCGATCACGCCCTCGGTGGCGCGGAGTTCTCCGCGAACGATTTCCGTGAAGTCCTCCCCGACGGCATCCCGCACGGCTTGTTGGGCGCAGCGATCCGTGGTCTGGCCGCCTCTCGCAGGATCATCAACACCGGCCGCACGGTCCCGAGCACCTCCCCGGCTACTCACGGGCACCGCATCGCCGTCTACCGGCTGACCGGACCCGGCCAGGAGAAGGGGGCGCCGACATGGTGAAGGCGACACACACCGTGGAACTTCCGCCCGGCATGACGCTGTTGAACTCCAATCACCGGGTGCACCACTACCGCCGGGCCCGGATCGTCAAAGCGCTGCGCAACGCGGCCAAGGAGGCCGCCGCCGGTCTGCCCGCCCTCGACGGCTGCGGCCCCGTGCGCATCATCGCCGTTTTGCATCCTCACGACCGACGGCGCCGGGACCCGGCGAACTGGTATCCGTCGGTCAAGGCCGCGGTCGACGGCCTCGTCGACGCCGGCGTCCTCACGGACGACGACCACACGCGCGTGATCGGCCCCGACATGCGCCTGGGTGACGTCGTGTGCGGCACCCAGCTGGTGCTGCACCTTCACCCCCTGGCCGCGTGAAGGCCGACTCGCAACATCCCGACCGACCACACTCCCTTGCCCTGGAAGGAGCCAGCACGCCATGTGGGCGAAGCTCGACGACGGCTTCCACTCCCATCCCAAGATCCGTAAGGCGGGGAACGCGGCGGTCGGGCTGTTCGCGCGCCTGCTGTCCTACGCCGGGCAGCACATGACCAACGGCATCGTCGTCGGCGCTGTGGCGCGCGACTACGGCACCGGTCCCCAGCTGCGCAAACTGACGGCCGTCGGGCTTCTTCATGAACACGGTCACGTCTGCGGCGCCTGCGCCCAGCCGGACCCCGGCGACTACGTCGTGCACGACTTTCTGGACGCCAACCCAAGCCGTGCCCAGGTCCGGCAGGCCCGGGACAAAGACGCACGGCGCAAGCGGAACGAGCGAAACCGGGACGCGCCCCGTCCGCGGAACGAGGACGATTCGGCGCCCAATCGCACCCGAACCGCGCCCCATCCGGGCCCTGAACCGCACCCCGATTCCGGCAAAGAACCGCAGGCCAACGGCGGGCGTCACACCGGACGCCTCGCGGGCGTGCGCGTAGACCCGTCCCATCCCGACCCGTGTTCTCTCCCTGAAGGGAGAGAACAATCCCCCCAACTCCCCCCACGGACCGCGCCCGCGGCCGGCGTCCCCGACTTCGCCCACCAGCTCGCCGACCGACTCGCCCATGCCGGTGTTCATGTCGCCTGGGGGACTGACAGCCAGGACCGCCAAGCCCTGCGCCAACTCCTGGACCGTGTCCCGGTCGAGCACCTGGTCCAGCACGCCGTGCGCACCTGGAATCCGAACAACCCACCCCGCACCATCCGCTACCTGATCAAGGTCTGGGCCGGCCTGCCCGCGGTGCCCGCCGACGCGCCGCTGCACCCGACAGCCGGTGGCACAACAGCGCCGCCGGTGCTGTCCACGGGTGAACAGCGCGCTGCCCAGGGTCTCGCCCTTGCTGCCCGGCTCCGTGCCCAAGAGACCGACACCGACCTGCTCCTGGAGGCTCTGCCATGACCCCGGCCGAACTCGCCGAAGTTCTCGGCTTCGCAGCCTTCTACGACAACCGCACCCTCGGCGAAGGCGACGTCCGCGCCTGGCATCTGATCGTCGGCCACCTGGACGCCGCGGACGCCAAGCAGGCCGTCGTCACCCACTACGGCACCACACGCGACCGCATGATGCCCGCCGACATGCTCCGCCTGGCCACGCACACCCGCGAGGACCAGGCCGCTCACATCCAAGGGCCGGGCCTCCCGCCGGAGATCCCCGATGCCGATCCCGACGACGTCCCCGCCTACCTGGCTGCGGTGCGCCAACAACGCCATCGCGCTGCCGTGACCGGCACCCGTCGCCCCGTTCGGGAACTCCTGGCTGGTGTTGGCCGTGCACTCCCCCGCCCTACGCGCGGCACCGGCCCGCGCAGTGTCCCCTGTGCCACCTGCGGCGCCGAGATTGGCCGCGCATGCACCCGCCCCAGCGGAGCGCGCCGAGCCACTTACCACTCTGCCCGCATCGATGCCGCCCCGCCCCGCGCCTACCTCCAGGAGATCTCGTAATGGCCCTGCCCACGATCACCGCCACCGGCAACCTGGCCGCCGACCCCGAACTCCGCTGCACCCCGAACGGCACCCCCGTTGCCACCTTCACCCTCGCCTGCAACGACAACCGCAAGAACGACCGCGGCGAATGGGAACAGGTCGGCACGACCTGGCTGCGGTGCACCATCTGGCAGCAGCGCGCCGAACTCACTGCCGAACAGCTCACCAAAGGCGACACGGTCACCATCACCGGTCGCCTCAAGCAGGACGACTACGAGAAGGACGGCGTCAAGCGCACCGGCTACCAGGTCGACGTGATCGAAGTCGCCCGCCCCCTCCGTCCCGGAACCAGCCGACAAGGCGCCGCGGCTGACGGAACCGGCACGGCGACGAGCAACGAGCCGTGGGGCAGGCCGAGCGGCCTGCAAACCGGCACACAGCCGCTCGCGCAGCGCCCCCCGTTCTGACGCCCGGACTTTCGCACGTCGGAGGAGGAGACCCCGTGCACCCCCTGGCCATCAAGCCGCCGCCTTTCGTCCCGCGCACCGAGGAGACGCCCCTGCCTTGTACCACCTGTCCCGACGTGTACTTCGCCCCGGACCACCGCGAATCCCACAAGGAGAGACTCGACCGCGTCGCCGCCGCCCAGCTCCTGTGCGGCGGCTGCGACGAGGACCGGCGCGCCGCCTGCGCCGACTGGGCGCGTACCCATCGGGAATGGGGTGTCTGGGGCGGTCGCACCGAGCGGCAGAACGGCTACAAACCCCGTAACCACAGCGCCGGCCCGGGAACCGGCCAGAGCACGACCGAGTGCGGCACCGAAGCCGGGGCCCGCGCCCACTACCGCCGCGGCGAACGTCCCTGCGCCGCCTGTGGCGCGGCAGCACGGCGGCGAGCGGCCGAGCGAAAGCAGGGCGCGGCGTGACTCGGCCGACGGCCTACGACCGTCCGGCCTGTGTCGTCTGTCCTCGCGACCTTTGGTCTGACGAACAGAGTCGCCTCGTCTGCCGCCCATGTGAACGGCGCGTCGCGTCTCTCCTCGGCGAACTCCCCAGCCTGACCAGGGAACTGCACGGCTTCCTGGTCCCCACGGCCCGGGCGCACGGCCTCCGCGTGACGGTACGTACCGAATCCCCGGCGCCGATCAACCTGCACGTCCTGGACCACATCACCAAGACCACCGCCACGCTCGACAGCTGGCTGGTCGACTGGCACGACCACCTCGGATGGGCCCCACCGTCCTACCGCACCGACCCCATGGCCGAGGCCGCCAGTGCTCTGCGGGCCAATCTCCCTTGGGCCGCCGAGCACCATCCCGCCATCGCCGACTTCATGAACGAGGTCACTGACCTGCACCGAACCGCCACCGGACTCCTCGACCCCGCCGCCCGCCCCCGGCGCATCGGCACCTGCCCCACCGCTCTCGACGACAGCGAGCCCTGCGGCGCGCCGCTGCGCTACGTCCCGGGCTCTGCTGCCATCACCTGTGGTTGGTGCGGTGCCGTATGGGATCCCCTCGATCTCGCTGCCCTCGTCCAGGCGACATCCCCGGAATGACACCTCCCGGTCCTCGCTGACTTTCGTGCAACACTCAGCAACAGCGCCACCCGTATGCCCACGCGGCAGGTGCGCGCTTCACGGCCCCGCGTCCTCCCCCCCCGACGCGGGGCCGTCCCCATTACCAGGGCGGAGGAGACAGCACGGTGCCCCAGACCATCACCGACACCGCAGCCGCCGCCCTCTACTTCCACGTTGCCCCCACCACGGTCCGGTCATGGATCAAGCGGGGACACGTCGAACATCACGGCCATGACCGACGAGGGCGCGCCCTCGTCGACCTCCACGAGATACGCGACTACCTGCACACGCGGCAAGCGGCACGACAGGAGTCCGAAAGGACTGGATGACCTCCCCGAGCTGGAAGCTCCACCGCGGCGACGCACTGACCGTTCTGCACACCTTGCCCACCGGATCGGCCGACGCAGTGATCACGGACCCGCCCTATTGCTCGGGCGGGCTCACCTCCGCCCAGCGAACCAGCCAGTCCACACGCGGCAAGTACGTCAGCACCGACGCCCAGCACCAGCTCGCAGACTTCGACGGCGACACTCGCGACCAGCGCGGATACTTCGCCTGGATGAGTCTCGTCCTCGGCCAGTGCTACCGCATCAGCCGGACCAGCGCGCCACTACTCCTGTTTACCGACTGGCGCCAGCTACCCGTCAACTCGGACGCATTGCAGTCGGCCGGCTGGACCTGGCGAGGGATCGTTCCCTGGCACAAGCCCATCGCCCGCCCCAGCAAGGGCGGATTCAAGCGGGCCTGCGAGTACGCACTATGGGCCACCAAGGGCCCCGTCGACGCAGCGCGTAACCCGGTCTACCTTCCCGGCCTCTACAGCGCGTCCCAGCCGCGCGGTTCCAAGCGCTTCCACATCACGCAGAAGCCCGACGAGCTGATGCGGGAGCTGGTGAAGATCTGCGTGCCGGACGGGACCATCCTGGACCCGTTCGCCGGCTCTGGGTCCACCGGTGTGGCAGCACTGACCGAAGGCCGTTCTTTCGTCGGTGTGGAGCTGTCGGAGCGGTACGCGGAGACCGCGCGTGAACGGTTGACCCTCGCTGCCTACGCCTGATGATCAAGGACCTACGGCCCTGGCGCCGCAACTGCCCCTCGCCTACCGTGCTTCGTTCCGAGTCGGAGACCACAGCAGGGAAGCAGGATGCGCCGCGCCATCGCCGCCTTAGTCACCACCGTCGCTACCGGATTCGCGCTCACCGCGTGCGGTAGCAGCTCCAGGTCGGAGGCCAAACCGACGCCTCCGACCAAGCCTGCGGCCCAGCGCATTCATGAAGCCCTCGTCGCCGCTGACTGCAAGGTCTACGGGCCCCCGGACCAGCCCTACGACGCGGTGCTCCTGACTGACTCGGACGACCGCCTGGGCGAAGGCGTACAGAAGGCGATACGAGAGCAAGCCGCCTTCGGTGACGCAGAGCTGGACATCCGGAAGATCGTCGGGGACGAGAAAGTCAGTACCGAGAGCATGGAATCTCACGCGATCAACTACCTGACGCGCGCCAAGGACAGCGCCAAGCAGGACCAGGACATGTTCCAGGCGAAGCTCGACGGCAACGACACCCTGGCGGACCTCAAGCTCATGATGCGCGCCACCGGCAAGGGGCCGACGTTGAGCGACTTCCGTGAGCGGTACCAGAAGGCCGCTGCCAAGCGCGGGTACACGTACAGCCTGGACGGTTGCAAGAAGTCCTGAGTCAGGCAGCCGGGGGCGTTTGTGGAATGCCCCCGGTACGGCCGGCACCCCCGGCCCATGACCTGGTGTCCGCCGGGGACGGGTGCCATTGCCCGCTCGCCGCGCCGTTGCCGCGCCGCGCAGCTCAGGTGATGTCGGCCAGCGCCTGTACGGACCACGAAGCAGGCGGGCCACCGGTGATCCGCCTATCGACATCAAGCGCGCCGGTCGGCGGGCCGAAGCGAGGGAGGGCTACGCGATGCCCCGTAGGGCCATGGCCATCTGCCCCACGCCCGGCTGCCCCGTCCCCACTCCCGGTGGCCGCTGTCCGTCCTGCCGGCAGGACGCCGAGCAGCGGCGCGGCAGCGCACGCCAACGCGGCTACGGCCGCGAGCACGAGACGCGGTTCCGCCGTCCGGTCCTCGCCCGCGACCCGACCTGCGTCCTGTGCGGCGCCAAGCCCTCCATCCACGCCGACCATTGGCCGCTGTCGCGCCGTGAGCTGCTGGCACAAGGCCGCGATCCGAACGACCCGAGCCACGGCCGCGGCCTGTGTGCCTCGTGCCATGCCAAGCACACAGCAGCAGCGCAGCCAGGCGGCTGGAACGCGACGAACAACTGAGACGACACGTGGCGCGGCGCCACGTGACCACGAACGCTCGGCCGTAGCGCGCTTCCCCTTCGGCGGCTGTCGACCGAGACGGTCCGTAATCGAATTCCCCCGGGGGTGACCCCCTGGGCCCCAGCCTGAGGGACCGCCGGGGAGGGCGCGCGCCAGTCCGTCAGGTTCAAAACGTTCTGGCTGTCACCGAGCGTCACGATCACCGGGAGGTGGCATGGCGAGCGGAGGTGCGCGTGCGCGTTCTGGGCCGGCACCGGACCCGGCGGCACTACGGCGGGACCGGGACGGAGACCAGTGGACGGTACTCCCTGCCGCCGGGCGGCCAAGCCCGGCGCCCGAGTGGCCGCTCACCGAGCCGACCGGACGCGAGCGGCAGCTGTGGGACGTGCTCTGGACGCGTCCGCAGGCAGTGATGTGGGAGCGGCTGGGCCTGGAGCTGGAGGTGGCGATGTACGCGCGCCGGTTCACCGAGGCTGAGCAGCCCGATTCTCGGGTGAACCTGTCCACGCTGGTGCGGCAGTTGGCCGACTCCCTCGGCCTGACCGTTCCGGGGATGCGCGCTAACCGCTGGCGGATCGAAGCGGCGGCAGACCAGGCACCTTCCGCGCCCCGGCCGACGGCACGCTCCTCGGCACGGTCCCGGTTGAAGGTCGTCGCGGATGGCGACGGATGAGTACGTCGTCGACTTCCCGGCGCTGTGGGTTGTACCGGAGTGGATCGAGCAGCACTGCGTCGTACCGGACGGCTTCCGTAAGGGCGAGCCGTTCACGCTCTACGACTGGCAGCTGTGGTGCACGGTCAATCACTACCGGATTCGGCCTGGCGCGCAGACCGGGCAGTTGGCGACGTCGTTCAGCAATCGGCGCTCCCAGGTGGTGGCGCCGCAGAAGACCGGCAAGGGCCCCTGGACGGCCGGCCTGGCCGCGGCCGAAGGCGTCGGCCCGGTGGTGTTCGCCGGATGGTCCCGCGGCGGTGAGGTCTACGACTGCCGGGACTGGGGATGCGGCTGCGGCTGGCTCTACGAGTACGAGCGGGGCGATCCTATGGGTCGGCCCTGGCCGACGCCGCTGATCCAGATCACGGCGTTCTCGGAGGACCAGACGGACAACATCTTCCGGCCCTTGCAGTCGATGATTCGGAACGGTCCGCTCGGCGAACTGATGCGGGTGGGTGAACAGTTCATTCGCCTGCCGGGCGAGGGCCGCATCGATGTCGTCACGTCCTCGGCACAGTCGCGGCTGGGCAACCCGGTGACGTGCTGTTTCCAGGACGAGGTCGGCTTGTGGACGGCAGAGAACAAGATGACGCGTGTCGCCGATACCCAGCGCCGCGGGCTGGCCGGCATGGGTGGTCGGGCCATCGAGACCACCAACGCCTGGGACCCGTCGGAGAACTCCGTTGCCCAGCGGACGGCGGAGTCGAAGGCCAAGGACATCTTTCGCTTCCGCCGCAAGGCTCCGGGATCATGGTCGTATGCGAACAAGGCGGACCGGCGACGGATCCACCGGTACGTGTACGCCGGCTCCACGCACGTGGACCTCGATGCCATCGAGGCCGAGGCCGCGGAGCTGCTGGAGACCGACCCGGCGCAGGCGGAACGGTTCTTCGGTAACCGCGTGGTGGCCGGGACCGGGGCCTGGCTGAACAGAGATACCTGGGATGCCCGCTGCGAGCGCCGTGTCGTGGAGGCGGGTATCCCGGTCGTCCTCGGTTTCGACGGTTCGGACGTGGACGACTGGACCGCCATCCGGGCCGAGACCCTGGACGGCTACCAGTTCACCCCCACCTACGGGCCGGACGATCAACCCACCATCTGGAACCCGGCCGACCACGGCGGGCAGGTGCCGCGCCTGGAAGTCGACGCCGCTGTCGACCACCTCATGACCCGCTACCGCGTGGTGCGCATGTACTGCGATCCGCCGTACTGGGAATCGGAGGTTGACGCGTGGGCGGACCGGTTCGGCGACAAGGTCGTCGTCCGCTGGTACACCCAGCGCGTGGCGCAGATGCACGCCGCGGCCGAGCGGTTGCTGACCGACGTGACCAAGAAGGACAGCCCCTTCCACCACGACGGATGCCCGATCACCGGGACGCACGTCGCCAACGCGCGCAAGGCCGCCCGGCCCAGCGACCGGTACGTGCTGCGGAAGGCCGCGCCCACACAGAAGATCGACGCCGCTGTCACGTCCATCCTCGCCCACGAAGCAGCAGGCGATGCGATCGCGGCCGGCGCCGCCCGCGAATCCGATCACTACGTCTGGACCGACTGAAGGGGAGGCCGCGGGCACATGGAGTTGTGGCAGGCCCAGGTCCTGGCCGATCGGCTCATCGACGAGCTGAACGCGCGGGCTCCGGAGATTCAGAAGCACGTCGACTACTACCGCGGCAGACACCCGCTCAAGTTCGCCTCGGCGGAGTTCCGCAAGTACTTCGAGCAGCAGTACAGCGACTTCGCCGACAACTGGGTGCAGCCGGTGGCCGACTCCCCGGTGGAGCGGCTGACGATGACCGGGGTGAAGCCCGCCGGGGAGACCTCGGCGGACGCGGATCTGTGGTCGGTGTGGCAGCGCAACGGCCTGGACGCCGATTCCCAGCTCGGCTTCGTCGGTGCCGCCTACGGAGCCCGGACCTTCGTCCTGGTGTGGGGCAACCCGGCCGACCCGGAGCTGCCGCAGGTGACCTTCGAGGACGCCCGCCAGGCGATCGTCGCCTACGAACCTGGCTCGCGCCGCCGGCGCCGGGCGGCGCTGAAGACCTGGCAGGACGGCTCCCGCGAGTACGCGACTCTCTACCTGCCCGACGAGGTCTGGAAGCTGGAACGGCCGAAGGTCAGTACCCAGACCCGCAAGACTCTCGCGCTGCGCGAGGTCGACGACCTGCTGCACGCCTGGATGCCCCGGGAGGTGCCCGGGGAGCCGAACCCCCAGCCCAATCCCATGGGCGTGGTTCCCATGGTGGAGCTACCCAACCGGCCGCTGCTGGCCGACGACCCGATCTCGGACGTGTCCGGCGTGGTCGCCATGCAGGACGCGATCAACCTGTTGTGGTCCCAGCTGTTCACCGCCTCGGACTTCTCCAGCTTCCCGGCTCGGGTGGTGCTCGGCAACGACGTACCCAAGACCCCGATCCTGGACAAGAACGGCCAGAAGATCGGCGAACGCCCGGTTCCGCTGGAGAAGTTCGCCACCAACCGCGTGCTGTGGCTGTCCAATCCGAACGCGAAGATCGACTCCTGGCCGCCGGCGAACCTGTCGGCGTACACCGAGGTCATCGAGGTCGCGGTCGGGCACATCGCCGCACAGACGCGCACCCCGCAGCACTACTTGATCGGCCGCATGGCCAACCTCTCCGGGGACGCCCTGATCGCCGCGGAGACCGGCCTGGTCAAGAAGGTCAAGGAAAAGCAGCTCTGGTACGGGCAGGCCCTGCGCGAGGTCTTCCAGCTCATCGCCCTGGCCCGCGGTGAGGCAGGTCGGGCCGAAGCGGTGGTGGGCGGACACGTGCTGTGGGCCGACGCCGAGTCCCGCAACCAGGCCCAACTCTCCGACTCACTCCTGAAGTTGAAGCAGATCGGCTTCCCCTTCGAGTGGCTGGCCCTGCGCTACGGGCTCTCCCCGACCGAAGTCGTCGACCTGCTGGCGATGCGTGAGCGTGAGGCCGCCGCGGATCCGGTGGCCGCACTGATGCTGCCCAAGGACGGGCCCGCGGGCGATCAGCCGACGGAGGCCGCGGAGTGACCCCGGCTCCGGTGGACACCCGGCCCGGGGAGCGTGCCCAGGTGGAGACACTGGCGGCGGCGTACTACCGCCGGCAGACCCGCCTGGCCGCCACCGCGGCCCGTCTCGCGGCCCGGTGGTGGCGGGCGATGCCCCGCGCGGACATCGACCTTTACTGGCGCCTGAACGCAGCAGCCTTGATCGCCGTATTCGCGCAGATGCAGGAGCAGGCCGCCGCGGACGCGGACGACTACGTCTCCGCGTGTCTTCTCGCCCAGGAGGTCGATCCTCACCCGGCCGGGCGCCTGAACCCCGCTGCATTCGCCGGATACGCAGCCGACGGCCGCCCGCTGGAGTCTCTGCTGTACCGACCCGTGATCACCACGAAGGAACTGATCGGGCGCGGGGCCCCGGAGCCGGCGGCGTTCGAGCGTGGGCTGACCGAGCTGCTGACGATCGCCAGCAGCGAGATCGCCGATGCCGGACGCTCAGCCACTGGCGCCCGGATCGCCTCCGACCGGGCCTGTGCCGGGTACGTGCGGATGGCCTCGGCGAAGGCATGCGCGCGGTGCGCGGTCCTGGCCGGTCGGGTCTATGCCTTCAACCGCGGATTCAAGCGGCACCGGCGATGCCACTGCTACCACGTCCCCATGGGACGTAAGGACCGGTGGAAACAGCGTGCCCAGACCTATGTCGAGGATCCCCGGGAGCACTTCGACCGCCTCTCCCGCGCCGAACAGGACCGGCTGTACACCGTGTCTGGCGCGCGGGCCATCCGTGACGGTGCGGATATCACCCAGGTCGTCAACGCCCGCCGGGGCCTGTACACCGCCGACGCTTTCGGTCATCGCGTGGAGGCTACCCGCGAGGGGACACGGCGCCGCTCGACCGCGTTCGTCCGCAACGAGCTGGCCCGCGCCATCGAGCGCGGACAGCTGCCACGCGGCCATACCGGCCGCGGCTGGCGCCCACAGACCCCGCGACTCACGCCGGAAGCCATCTACAAGATCGCCGATAGCCGCGACGAAGTGATCTGGATGCTCAAGCATCACGGCTACCTCTTCTGACCTCTCGAACCACCGATAGCTCACCTCGCCGGGGTCTGCGCCATGCCGGCCCCTTCGTCATGAAAGGGCCGCAATGGCTATGCCCACGACCATGCCGGACAGCAACGACGACCAGGCCACGGCCCAGCCGCAGGACTCCATCCAGCGCGACCAGGAAGACCATGGCGACGTAGCCGACCCCGCTGGCTCCTACCAGCTCGGCGACGCCGGAAAGCGCGCACTGGACACGATGAAGGCTCGGTTCAAGGCCGAACGGGAGGCACGGCGCACGGCCGAGGCCGCCTTGGAAGCAGCACAGCGATCCGACGAGGAGACGGCCCGGCAGCGTGAGCTGGAACAGGCCGCAGTAACCAAGGCGAACGCCCGCATCCTGCGTGCCGAGATCCGAGCGGCAGCCAAGGGCCAGCTCACCGATCCCACCGACGCGCTGACCTTCATGGATCTGGACCGGTTCGAGGTCGGCCCAGATGGCGCGGTGGACATCGACGAGATCACCGAGGCGATCGGTGAACTGCTCAAGGCCAAGCCCTACCTCGGCACCGCCACGAGCCGGACACCGCGGTTCGAAGGAACAGGCGACGGCGGCGCGCGTGCCGGACAGAGCCCCAAGCCGCAGCTGACCCGCGAAGAACTGGCGAAGCTCTCGCCGACCGAGCGGCTGGCGGCCTTCAACGAGGGCCGCTGCAAGAACCTGACCGGCTGAGCCGGCCGGCACCCGAACCGAGAGAGGCCACCCCACCCCCATGGCAATAACCAAGTTCGTCCCCGAACTGTGGGCCGCAGCCGTCCAGATGCCGTTCGACCGGGCCCTCGTCTACGCACAGCCCAGCGTGGTGAACCGCAAGTACGAGGGCGAGATCCGGAAGATGGGCGACACCGTGCACGTGGGCACCATCGCCGACCCCACCGTGCGCAAGTACGACAAGGACACCGACCTCCAGGTCGAGGACCTGGCCGACGACCAGCTCGACCTGAAGATCGACCAGGGCGATTACTTCAACTTCCGCGTCAACGACGTGGACAAGGTCCAGGCCGCGGGCGACTTCCAGGGCCCGGCCACCCAGCGGGCCGCGTTCAAGATGAAGGACCAGCTGGACCGGTTCATCGCCGGTCTGCACGCCCAGGCGATGCCGGCGAACCAGCTCGGCACGCTGGAGATCGCCAAGGACAAGCCGGGCCAGGCATACGACACCCTCGTCGAGCTGTCCGTCACCCTGGACACCGCGGACTGCCCCACCGACGGCCGGTACGTGATCGTGCCGCCGGAGTTCCACGGTGTCCTGTTGCGAGATGAGCGGTTCGTGCGCGTGGACGCCGCCGGCACCGACCAGGGGCTGCGCAACGGCATCGTTGGTCGCGCCGCCGGATTCGACGTCCTCAAGTCCAACAACTCTCCCGCCCCCAAGGCCGGAGAGCGCGTGATCCAGGCCGGCATCCCGGACGCCATCAGCGTGGCCCAGCAGATCATCGAGACCGAAGCCCTGCGCTCCCAGGCCCGCTTCGCCGATCTGGTGCGCGGCCTGAACGTCTACGGCGCCAAGGTCTTCCACCCCGAGGGCATCGCCACCGCCACGGTGAAGGTCGTCGACACCGCCTCGGCACCGGCCACCAAGACCGCGAAGTAGTTCTGCCAGCCGTAAGGAGGCTGCCGTGGCCGATCCCGCCCTGGCGACGCCGGCAGATGCCGCACGATACGGCTACGACCTCCCAGAGCAGGACGCACACGCCCTGCTGGAGCGCGCTTCGGCGCGCATCCGGCGGGCCGCCGGACAGACGATCACCGTCGCCGAAGTGGCGGTACGGCTGCCCGTCGAGCACGGGGCCGTACAGCTGCCCGCGCCGCCTGTCCGCACGGTGCACGGGGTGCGGGACATCGCCCCGGACGGCACCGCCCGCGACGTCGAGGGCTGGGGCTGGGACGGCGTGCGGCTGGCCGGGCTGGGCAGCGCGCTCCTGGTGGAGGTCGCCTACAGCCGCGGCTACGACCCCGTGCCGGCCGGAATCGTCGAGCTGACCTGCCAGGTCGCCCACCGGCTCGCCAATACCTCCCCCGGCATGGAATGGGGAGTTCGGCAGCAGTCCATCGACAACTACTCCGTCACCTACGCCGTCGAGCAGCTGGACGCCGCCGGAGACCTTCTCCCCGGTGAACTGCGCTCCCTCGAACGCGACTTGGGTGTGAGGAATGTCTGGATGGTGGAAACCCTGTGACCTCCGCCTTGGACCGGCTCCTCGCCCAGGGGCGCACGGCAGCGCAGCAGCTGATGACCGACCGGTGCCGGATCGAGCGCAGTACCGGCATCGACACCACCGACGACGGCCGGGACGTCGAACGGGCCACGACGGTCTACGAAGGCCGCTGTCGCCTTCGACCCGCCGGGCAGGCCGCTACGACCGACAAGAGCGGCACCGTGATCGTGGAGACCTGGGCGTACACCGTCTCCGTGCCGCTGTCCGTCGCGGGCGTCCGTACCGGCGACGCCGTACAGATCCTGACGTCCGATGACCCGGCCTTGGCCGGCCGTCGCCTGCGTGTGAAGTCCATCGACCGCGGCACACAGATCACCGCCCGTCGCCTGGCCTGCGAGGAGGTTGCCCGGTGAACATCACCGTCATCGGCGCCCGGGAGACCGCAGCCTCGTTCATCGCCTCGGCCCTGGCCCTGCAATACAAGTCCCGGCAGGCCGTCGAGATCACGGCCCGCAAGGTGAAGGACTCCGCCAAGCAGCGCGTCTCCGGCTTCAAACACCTGCCGCACTACCCGCGGTCGATCGGCTACGACCTGCACGGCGGAGCAGGCGCGGTCTGGGCGAAGATCGGCCCGGACAACCGCGCGGCCCAGTGGGGCCTCGGCCGCTTCATCGAATTCGGAACGCCCACCAGCGGCCCGCATCCGCACATGGGGCCGGCCCTGGTGGAGAACGAGGCCGATTTCACCCGCGGCATGCTGATCGCCGTTACCGAGGCCATCCGGTGAGGCCCGCGTGAACGTCACCGATCGCCTCGTAGACGCGCTGCGTGCGGCGGGGATGCCGACCGGGGACGCTGAGGCCCGGCAGGACGGCAAGGAGCTGACCGGCCGCTACGCGGTCGTGTGGCCCGTGGCCGAGCACGCCCCGGACGGCACGGCCTGGGACCCCAACCAGGACCGCACTCTGGACGTGCAGATCACCAGCTGCGGCCCCACCCGCCGCGCCGCCGACCAGGTCGCCGAGGAGGCCCGGCGTGTCGCCCTCGGCTCCTTCCCACCGCCGGACAGTTACGGCTGGCTCGCCCCGGCCGCCTACGTCACCGGCAACCCGACCACGCGGGAGAACCCCTCCGACCCCACACGCCCGGAATTGCGCGGCTACTACCGCGCGGACGTCTACCGCTACGCCATCACCCCTACTGCATAAGGAAGTTGCAACCGTGGCTCGCAGGAGCTTTACCGGCCTGGGCCGGATCTACTGGGTCCCCACCCTCGCCGACCCGGCCGCGCCCACCGTCGCCGAGATCAAGGCCGGGACCGAGATCACCACCAGCGTGAAGCGCGACGGCCTGGATATCCCGCGCAGCGTGGAGACCATCGACATCTCCGACGCCTCCTCCCGCGTCAACAAGACCGGCCCGGGCACCATGGGCGGCGACGCCGTGACGATCAACGCCTGGCGCGACTCCGACAGGACCCTGGACACCGCCTGGAACACCCTGATCGAGGACGAGGTCGGCTACCTGGTCGTCAACCGCTGGGGCAACGCCCAGGACACCAGGACCGGCCTGGGGGCCGGTGCGGACAAGCCCGCCGACGCGGCCAAGGGCGACCGCATCGAGGTCTACCAGTGCACGGTCATGTCCCGCGCCATGGACACCATCGGCGCCGAGGCCAACGCCTGCACCATCACCCTCACCCAGGGCGGCATCCCGCAGCTCGACGCCGTCGTCACCGACACGACGCCCGCCCGGAACAAGGAGAACGCGTGACGAACCCCGCCCCGCGCACCCTCGCCGAAATCCGAAAGGCCGTGCGCCGGCCGACGCAAAGCGTGGAACTCCTCCTCGACGGCGAACTGGCCGAGCGCATCGAGCGCCTGGAGCGCGAGCTGGAACGGGCCCGACGCACGGACGAGCTGTCCAACGCTCCCGACCACGCCCCGGCCATCCAGGCCGAGATCGACGGCCTGTACGAGCAGGCCGAGGCCGCCCGCCAGACGTTCACCTTCCAGGCCCTCCCGCACCGCGTCTACCAGCGGCTGCGCACCGAGCACCCGCCCACGCCCGAGCAACTGGCCCAAGCCCGGGAAAAGGACGGCGACGAGCCCGCCTTCGACCCGGACACCTTCGCCCCAGCCCTGGTGGCCGCCATGTGCACCGCCCCGGCCGGCACCGCCGCGGAGTGGGCCGAGCTGTGGGACACGCTCTCCGACGGGCATGTGACCACCCTGTTCACCACCGCGTTGGCGGCCCAGTTCCAGGTCCCCGACCTGGCCCCAAAAGCCACGACCGGCTGACCCGCTCGCCCGAGCTACGGGCGCAGATGGCGTACTGCGCGCCCCGCGGCATCCCGTACTCCGTGTTCATGGGGCGCACGGTCGCGCCGGGTGAGCCGGAGTGGACCGAAGAAGACACCGCCCTGGCCGTCGAGTGGCAGCGCATCCGGGACACCACCTGTGCGGGGTGCGGCCAGCCGCTGGCCGAATGCCTGACCGACGACGGCGGATACGAAACGACCGTGGTGCGCTGCCACGGATGCAAGGCCAAGGAGAAACGCGTGGAAGAACTCGGCAAGGTGAGCGACACGGCCGGCGTCAAGGTCGTCGTCCACCGCCTCCCCGAGGACGCGTGAAGGAAGGAGAAACGCTCAGTGGCCGAGCGCTCCATCACCGTCCTCGTCCGCGCCAACACCGCCGACTACGCGGCCGGCATGGCCCAGGCTGCGGCCCGCACCCGGGCCCTGGCCGACGCCGCACGCTTCGCCGGCGCGGGCATGCGCGGAATGGATGACCACACCCGCCGGGCCCGCGGCGGCCTGAACCAGATCGCTCAGGGCGCCACGGGCTCCCAGCGCTCCCTGTCCACCCTCGGAGCCACCGGCACCGGGGCGATGGGCTCTCTGCGCGGCAGCATCACCAGCGCCATGGCGCCGATGGCCGGCTTCGCCGCGCTCATGGGCACTGGCCTGGGCCTGGCCACCGTCATCGAGCAGGGAAACCAGTTCAACACCACGGTGGAGAGCTGGGGCGTGATCACCGGTGCCACCCGCGTCGAGTTGCAGCAGATGCGTACCACTGCCAAGGCTCTGGGCAACGACATGGACCTGCCCAAGTCGACCGCGGCGGACGCTGCCAAGGCGATGCTGGAGCTGTCCAAGTCCGGTTTCACGGCCCGGGATTCGATGGCCTCGGCCCGCGACACCATCGTCCTGGCGACCGCGGCCGAGGTCGAGATCGGTGACGCCGCGATGATGGCCTCGGACATGATGCAGCAGTTCGGACTGACGGCCAAGGAGACCTCGCGCGTCACCGACACCCTCACCAACGCGGCCAACGCCTCCTCGATCTCCCTGGTCGACGTCTACAACTCGATGAAGTACGCCGGCCCGCCCGCCAAGGCCCTGAAGATCTCGATGGAGGACCTGGCGACCGCGATTGCCGGGATGGGCAACGCCGGCATCAAGGGCGAAATGGCGGGCACCCAGCTGCGCGGCTCCCTGTCCCGGCTGGCCAAACCCACCCGGCAGATGCACAACGCGATGAAGAAGCTGAACCTGGTCGCCTTCGACCAGGAGGGCCGCTTCAAGGGCCTGCGCTACATCACCGAAACCCTCACCAAGGCCAAGAAGAACCTCTCCGACAAGGAGTTCATCGCCGCCACCCAGGCCACTTTCGGCATGGAGGCGTACACCGGGTGGGTGGCCGTCGCCGAGCAGGGTCTGGGCGTATGGGACAAGAACAGCGTCAAGATCCGCGAGCAGGGCTCCGCCCTGGAACTGGCCCGCGCCAAGACCAAGGGCCTGGGCGGTGCAATGGCGGGACTCCAGTCCCAGCTCACCGCGGCCGGAACGGCGATCTACGAGAGCATCGCCCCACCCCTGGAGAAGGGCACCCGCGCGGCCAGCAACCTGGTCAACAAGACGATCCCGCTCATCCCCGCCGCCTTCAACAAGGCCAAGGAGGCCGTGGCCGGTTTCGCCGGCCTGGTGGGCGACGCGTTCCACGCCGTCGAGCCGGCGCTGATGCCCGTCGTATCGACCGTCGGGAGCGCGGCTGCCGCCTTCGCCTCTCTGCCCGGCCCCATCGCGGCCTCCGTGGCCGCGTCCGCCGGCATCGTGCTTATGCGCAACCGCATCCAGTCCATAGGCAGCTCGATCGCGGCCGTCCCCGGGCAGTTCCGGGACGCCGCACGGGCCTCGCAGACCATGACCACCTCCACCGCTGCGGGAACGATCCAGCTGGGCCGCTTCGGGCAGGCCGTCGGCGCGATCGGGCAGCGCGTCCCGGTCATCGCCCAGATGCAGTCCGCGTTCATCAACTCCGCGGTCGGCGCTACTCGGTTCGGACGCACCGCGGGGACAGCTGCCGCGGCGACCGTGGGCCTACGCGCCGCCGGCGCCGGACTCGTAGGACTCCTCGGCGGCCCGCTGGGCGTCGCACTCACCGGCGCCACCATCGCCGCCGGACTGTGGGCGGACGCCAACGCCAAGGCGAAGCAGAAGGCCGCAGAGCACGCCGAAAGCGTGTCCCGCTTCAAGGACGCACTCCTGGAGTCCAACGGCGCCATCTCCAGCAACGTCAAGTCCCTGGTCATCCAGGAGACGCAGCAGACCAAGGTCGGCAACACCGGAAAGAACATGCTGAAGGTGGCCGACGATCTCGGTATCGCGCACCGCCGCCTGTACGACGCGGTGATGACCAACGGCCCCGCCTACAACCAGCTCAAGGCCCACATCCAGGACGTGGTGAAGGAAGGCACCACCTACAACACCACGCAGTACAACACCCAGGTCGTGCAGACCGAAGCGGCAAAGTCCGCCCAACGCCTCCTCGACGAACTCGGCGTGCTGCGCGGCAAGTTCACCGAGGGGCGCGACGGCGCCGAGGAGTACCGCAAAGCCCTATCGGAAGCGACCCCGTACACCTCCAACCTGACCGAAGCGCTCAAGAAGCTCGGCGACTCCTCGGCGAGTGCCGCGGAGAAGACCAGCGCACTCAAGCAGGCCCTCGACATCCTTCAGGGCAAACAGCAGGACGCCCAGCAAGCCACCGACTCCCACCGGCGCGCCGTGCGCGAGCACCAGGAAGCCGTCAAGCAGGCCGCGAAGGACGCGGACGTATGGGGAAACGCCTTGCTGGACAGCAAGGGCGCGCTCGACGTCTCGCACAAGGCGGCCGACGGCCTGAAGACCAGCCTGGACAGGCTGAAGGAGGCCGCGCTCGCCCAGGCGCAGGCGGCCTACGAGTCGGGTGAGTACAGCGGCACGAAGTACGCCTCCGGACTCAAGGCCGCCGAGGCCGCGATGAAGGACAACCGCGAAGCCGCGATCCAGATGGCCCGCGACTACGGCATCAGCAGGGACAAGGCCGAACAGCTGGTCAACCAGCTCGGCCTCATCCCCGCCGACGTGAAATCCGTCCTCACCCTGGCCGGCGCCGGCACGGTCACCCGCGAACTCGCCGGGATCAAGCAGCTGCTCGACCAGCAGAAGGAACGCAAGGTCATCACCGTCCAGGCCCTCACCAAGGACGCCGAGGGCCTGCTCACCCAGCTCGGCTTCAAGGTGGAACGGCTGCCCAACGGCATGGTCAAGGTCACCGCCCAGACTGCCGAAGCCTGGGCCGAGCTGAGGAAGCTTGACGGCGCCGAACTGGCGGACAAGATCCAAAGGCTCAAGGGGGACGGTTCCGATGCGAAGGCCAAGCATGCGGAAGTCGACGGCCTGACCTTCACCGACAAGATCCAGAAGTTCAACGGCGATGCCTCGGACGCCTTGCGGAAGCAGGCCGACGCCATTCGGAAGGGCAAGGAACTCGAAGCCCAGAATCCGACGCAGCACCTGCAAGGAGACGGCCGCGGAGCCGCCTCGGCACGGCAATCCGCGTTCCGCGGCGGCGCTCAGCTGAACAGCGCTGTCTTCACCCAGCGCCTGTCCGGCGACGAGTCCGGCGCCCGGCAGGCGCGCCTGTCGGCCCAGAGCGGCGGCAACCAGCTGGAGCGCGACCGCAAGACCCAGCACATCGACGGCGACAACTCCGACGCCTGGTCGGCCATCCGCGCGATCACCAGCTTCGTCATGCCGACCAAGACGATCAGCATCGTCGCCGACGTGGTCGGCAAGGCCAAGGAACTGCTGGGATTCTCCGCCGGCGGAATCGTCGAGGCGTACGCCAACGGCGGCATCCGGGACGTGCGATCCTCACGCCGAGCGGAAGCCCACCGGGCGCAGATCGCCCACGCCGGGGCCTACCGGGTCTGGAGCGAACCGGAGACCGGCGGTGAGGCGTACATCCCGCTCGGCCCGGCGAAGCGGGCCCGTTCCAAGAAGATCACCGAGGACGTGGTCGCCCGTTTCGGCGGGCAGGTGGCCTGGGCGCCGACCGTGCGTCAGGCAGCCCCGGCGCCGGCGCTGCCCGCCCGGATGCTGGAACAGATGGTGGCGGCCGTCGCCGAGGCGATCACCACCGCGCCGGCCGGCTCCCAGGGGCCGGCGCTGCACGTCGAGCACTACCACCAGGCCGGAGGCGCCTCCGCGTCCCAGGTGGCCGCCGAACTGGACTGGAAGCTGCGCACCAGATTGGGGAGGTGACACCGTGCCCAAGCCCGTCATCAGCTTCCGCGGCCTGGTGCTCGATCACACCCGGTTCGGGTGGCAAACCCTCACTGGCTGGGAAGACCTGCCGGCCCTGGACGCCGCCGACACCCTCCAGCCGGACGCCCACGGTTCGTGGCCCGGCAGGCTGTTGGCCCAGCCCCGGACCATCACCGTCGAGGGGATCTCTGTCCGTGCCCGCGGAGAGATTGGCGCCGCCGTGGCGGAGCTGAACGCGGCCACAGCCGTGGCGGACACCGAGGCCGAACTTGTCGTCGACCTCGACGAGCGCGGCCCGCTGGTGGCCTTCGCCCGCTGCACCCGGCGACACCTTCCCGTGGATCGTTTCTACGCCGCCAGCGGCATCACCCAGGCCACCGGGGCCCTGCAATTCGAGGCACCCGATCCGCGGCGCTACAGCATCACCGCCCACAGCCTGTGGACGCTCGTACCGCAACGCGAGCCGGGGCTGGCCTGGGAACGCCCGATGTTCGGCAAGGTCGGCGAACTGGACTGGGGGAGCGGGGCGGACGCCGGGCTGGAATGGGGACAACCAGGGTCCACTGGTCGCATCACCGCCGTGAACGGGGGCACCGCCCCGGCTCACCCCCTCATCACCTTCACCGGCCCCCTCGACCGCCCGGTCCTCACCCACCAGCAGACCGGCCGCTTCCTGGCCTACGACCTGGTGCTGGCCGCCGGCGAAACCCTGGTCGTCGACACCGTCGCCGGCACGGTCCAGCTCGGCCACCCGGGTGCCTCGCGCCTCCACACGGCCGCGGCAGACAGCAGCCCCGAACGCACCTTCGCCCTGGCCCCGGGAGAGAACACCCTCGCCCTCCGCGACCAGTCCCTCGCCAACACCACGGGTTCCGTGAACGTGACCTGGCGCGACGCCTACTGGTAACCCGCTACCCAAGGAGAGAACACGATGGCGGTACGCGCCGCATGGCTCACCACCCGAGGCGACAGCGCCGGAGGCCAGACCCGCGAGGACACCCGCCGCGCGCCGCTCGGCATGATGACCCCCGTCGGCGAGTGGCAGACCGACCCCGGAATCCTCCCCGGTGCCGGCGGCGACCAGACCGTGATCGGCGGACTACGCCTGTACCGCACCGGCCCCATGACCTGCCGAGTCCTCGGCGGTCGGGCCGTCGTGCAGGGAACCACCGAACAGGGCGCCTACCCGGTGCTCGTCGACAACCCGGTCCCCCTGCCCGTGGAGAACGGCGACGCCACCAACCCCCGCGTCGACCTGGTCGTCCTGCGCGTCTACGACGACCCCTACGACTCCAGCGGCCGCACCGAGGCCGCGGTCGAAATCCTCCAGGGCACCCCCAGCCCCCGCCCCACGCCTCCCGAAGTCCCACCGTGCGCCATCCCCTTGTACGAGATCACGGTCCCGGCCGGGACGTCGTCGGGTAGCGGCGGCATTGACTGGGGGAGCGCCCTCCGCGACCGGCGCTTCCCCACCGTCGCCGTCGGCGGCATCGTCCCCGCGGGCACTGCGGCCGGCCGCTACGCCGGGCAGTACCGGGACAACGGCAGAGCCCTGGAACGCTTCAACGGCCAGAGCTGGGGCAGCCCCCTGGAGGACACCGGCTGGCAGCCCATGCCGCTCGGCGGGAGCGTGCAGAACATCAGCTACGCCCCCTGCCACATCCGCCGCATCGGGAACGTCGTCTATCTGCGCGGCCGGGCCGAGAAACGACCCGGCCTGGCCGAATGGATCTGGCCCGACCAGGTCATCGCCCGCATACCCGAGGGACTGCGCCCCTACGGGGGCAGCATCTACACCTTCGCCGCGGCCCGGAACCGCATCGCGCAGTACGAGACCTGCCGCCTGGAGGTCAAGTCCAACGGAGAGCTGTACTGCATGTCCGGCAAGGTCGGCCAGCCCGCCAGCGACGAGTTGCCCAAGTGGGTTTCCTTCGACGGTGTTTCCTACCCGGTCGCCTGACCTCCAGATCCACCACCGACGGGAGGCCGGCCGGTGACCGCTGCGTACCGCCTCATCTTCACCGACCTGGTGACCGACCAGCTCCTGGACGTGTTCCCGGCCACTCAGCTCGAATTCGAGGACTGGATCGGTAAGACCGGCCAGCTCTCGGCACAGATAGCGCTCCCCGACGTCCAGACCGCCGCCCGCGTCCGGTCGGCCACCATCCCCGCCCGCACCGCCGTGTGGGTCGAGCGAGACCGCGAAATCTGGTGGGGCGGGATCGTCTGGCAACGCACGCCGACCTCCGCCTCCCGCAACGAACCTATGGCCCTGACGCTCCAGGCCGCGACCTTCGACTCCTACCTGGCGCGCCGGGAGCTGGACGTCCCACTACCTGCGTTCGTGCAGACCGATCAACTCGCCATCGCTCAGGCCCTTCTGGCCAAAGCGCAGGAGGTCCCCGGCGCCGACATCGGCCTGGTGGCCATCGGCGACGCCGTCAGCGGAGTACTCCGCGACCGAACCTACGAATGGCATGACCTTCCCCGATACCTTGACATCCTCGACCAGCTCTCCCGCGTCGAGAATGGCTTCGAGTGGCGCGTCCGCGGCCGGCGCGACGAGAGCGGGCGCCGCGTGCGCGAGCTGCTCCTCGGCTACCCACGTATTCGCTCCGCGTACAGCGAGATCGTCCTGGACCACCCCGGCCCCGTCGTCTGGTACAAGCTGCCCGAGGACGCCTCCGGCAAGGCCACCCACTGGATCAGCCGCGGCGCCACCCCCACTCCCAAGGGCGACGAGACCACCTACCCTTTGATCTCCCAACCCCTGCCCTTCCTCGCGGCCATCGAGGACGGCTGGCCGCGTCTGGACGGCTCCAGCGACTACCTCACCGTCGAACGGATCGCGACTCTCGACGAGCACGCCCGACACGACCTCGCTGACGCCTGGAACACCGCCCCCATCCCGGAAGTCACCGTGCAACTCGACGCCACCCCAATCACGCCGGCGATGCTCGGCGCCACCATCCGCCTGCGCATACACGACGCATGGCACCCCGACGGCACCTCCATGCACTACCGGCTCGTCGGCATGGCCATCACGCCACCGGACCGCACCACTCCGGAAACCGCCCGCCTATACCTCAACGCCACCTAGACGATCGAGTCCGATGCGTTCAGTGGCCGATTGCCCGTTCCTGGAACGTCCACGCTGGCGTTGTGGCTGTGCGGGCACAGGGAGGTGGCGCGGTCAGTCCGGTTTGCGGATCAGGACCACGGCGGCGAGGACAGCGGCTTGCCCGTCTCGAGGTAGGTCTTGAGGTTGGACAGTACCGCCGTCCAGCCGCCGGCGGCCTGGCGGCGCTCGGCCTCGTCGCGCAAGTTCTCGTGCGTGACCGTGAGTTGGACGACGGTGTCACCGAGCGGCTTGAGGCCGAAGGTGACCGTGGAGGGGCCGTTCGGGCGGTCTTCGTCGGGGCCGGCCCAGGTGATGACGAGGCGCTTGGCCGGGACGGCTTCGACGATGGTGCCCGCCACGTCGGCGATGCCGGAGCCGTCGGTGCGGCGGTGTTCCCAGGCGGAACCCGGTTGCCAGTCCGAGACGTTGCTGTGGCCCCAGTAGGCGGCGGTCATCTCAGGGTCGGTCAGGGCCTCCCAGACCTTGTCCGGGGTGGCCTCGATGTAGGTGGTGTACACGAACTGCGGCTTGGTTGACATGGCGTCCTCGGCTTTCTGTTTCAGTGCGCTTAGAGCCCGCAGGTGCGGGTGTTCGAACTTGTCGATCCACCGCTCCTGGATCTCGTGGATCGGCACGGGGTTGAGGTAGTGGAGTTTTTCCCGGCCTCTTCTGACCGTGCTGACGAGGTTCGCGGCCTCCAGTAGGCCCAGGTGTTGGGTGGCTGCCTGGCGGGACATTGCCAGGCCGTCGCACAGCTCACTGAGGGTCTGGCCGTTGTTCTCGTACAGCCGGTCCAGAAGGCGCCGGCGGGTCGCATCGGACAGAGCCTTGAAGGCCCTGTCCATCTCATCGCTCACACCAACCATCATGCAAGCATTTACCTGCATGTCAACCCGGGGCCGCCCAGCCCAGCCCGATATCACTGGGAAAGGGGGCGCCGACCTGCGGAAACACCGCCTTCCCAAACTGCCCCACAACCGACCTCATCACCCCGCGCGGTGCCCGACATCGGACTTGATCATCTAGAGCACTTGGGAGTTGCCATGGCCTACCTCCCCGCCGACCTCCTTGACCGCCTGGCCGCCATCGAACGCCGCCTACGCGTCGTCGAGGGTCGCTCCCAGTTCCGATCCGCCACGACGGACCCCCAAGTCCCGGCGCTCACAACCCGGGTGACCCGCATCGATGGTCGCCTCGCGTCCCTGGAATACAGCCTGCGCTACCAGCCACCCGGCGACGTCTGACTACATCCCGCACCACCCGCACCGCACCCGGCCCCGGGGGATCCCTCAGGGCCGTTTTCACGCCCGCGGCCGGCGCCACGAATCCGGCAGACACGGCACGAGACCAGGAGGACAGCACCCATGGGTACGACGTGGATACCGGGCGCCGAACGCCTGGGCAGCGGCTCCATCGGCGGAGCGATGGACGCGCCCGGACGCCCCGGGCGCGTGGTGTGGCACACCACCGAGAGCGGCGCCGGCGACCAGGCATTCGACAGCGTCGCCCAGTACCTGATCCAGATCGCCGCCCAGCCGCACCTCCTGTACGACCCGACCACTGACCGCCTCGGCCAGTTCGGGCCCCTGGACGAGTCGGCCCGTGCCTTGCGCAACGACGGAGCGAGCCGCACCAACCGGACCGGTCGCGTATGCATCCAGATCGAGGTCCTGGCCCGCGCCTCCCGGCCGTTCACCGCCTACTGGCGACCCGGCCCGAACTTCCGGTCGCTCATGTCCGCAATCCGATCCTGGGGCATCCCCGACACCTTCCCCATGGGCGACCCAGCCCGCACCGCGTATGCCGCGACCAACCGAAACCGCACCGTCTGGCATGCCGAAGGCGGCCACTACGGCCACTGCCACGTTCCTGGCAACGATCACTGGGACCCCGGCGCCATCGACCCCGCCGGCCTCTTCAAGGCCGCACCGGGAACCGGCGGCAACCACGCCCGGCCGTCCGGCCCCACCTGGACGGTGAAGGCCGGCCAAACCCTGGGAGCGATCGCCGCCGCCGCGGGAGTCTCGCTCGGGGCACTTCTCACCGCGAATCCCCAGATCCGGAACCCGGACGTGATCCACCCCGGCGACCGGGTCACCCTCCCTGACCGCAACGATCAAGGGAGCGCCGCGCCGGAGAACTCCGCCAAGCCCCGCCCACCGGCCAAGCCGGACCACCCCCGGAACAGCCAGATCGGAGGCAAGACCTACGGCCCCGGTGCCCGAGGAGGCCACATCACGACCGTCGGCCAGGCCCTCGTCGCCCACGGCTTCGGCCGCTACTACCGCGTCGGCCCCGGCCCCACCTGGACCGACGCGGACACTCGTGCCTACGCCGCCTGGCAGCGCTCTCTCGGCTTCCACGGCCCGGACGCCGACGGCATCCCCGGCCCCACCTCCCTCCGCCGTCTCCTCGGCGGAGGCATCCACGCCAAGCCGCAGACCGCACCGCCCTTCCCCGGCCGCGCGTCCGTCCGCTACGGCGCCCGCGGCCCGGCCGTCCTGAAGGTCGACCAGGCTCTGATCCGCCACGGCTACGGCCGACACCTCACCTACGGCCCGTCCGCCTACTACGGCCACACCACCTACGCCGGCGTGAAGGCATTCCAGCGCGCCCAGGGCTGGCGCGGCACCGACGCCGACGGCAACGTCGGCCCGATCACCTGGCGGAGGCTGATGCGATGACCGACCGCGACCCGTTAGGTGTCACGATCGGCGCTCGCGAGATCTACGACGAGGTCGTCGGTCTCCGCGAAGACGTGCGCTCCGTCGTCCAGAACTCCGAAAGCGTGCGCGGCACCCTCACCGACCACGAAGAACGCCTCCGCGCGCTGGAGCGCTGGAAGTACGCCCTCCCCCTGGCCCTGATCACAGCGCTTGGCACAGCAGCTGCCGAAGTCCTCCGCGCCCTTTCCTAACCGCACTCATGGAGCCGACACTCATGAAGTCGACACTCATGGAGCCGACATGCGCGATTTCCTCCGCAACAACCCGGTGATGGTTCGCTCCATCATCGTCGCCCTGCTGTCCCTCCTCGGGACGGCCGTACCCGCCCTGGCCGACATAGCCGTCAACGAAAGCGTGATCGGTGTCGGAGTCGCCCTCGCATCCGTATGGCTCGGTCTTGGCGCTCACCAACGCGTGACGCCGACACACAAGATCCCTGACCCCGACGACAGCACTCAGGTCTGATCGTTTCAGGCCATCGACGCATAAGCCCCCTACCGGCACCCGCCCGGTAGGGGGCTGCAGCCTTGCCCTGGGCCCTCCGTCGACAGGGCTGCCGCGTGGCTGGATTGCGTCGCCATCAGGGCGTTTGTCAGTGCTGTATGTCATGGTCACCACCGCGAGCCGCAACGATCGCCAGCGGCTCGCCAAGGGGTACGAGACATAAGGCCGAGGGGGAGGCATGGCTGGCAACGGCTTTGAGGTAGACACCAACCAACTCAAGTCCGCTGCACCGACGTTCCACCGGGAGTCCGTCGCCCTGGAACGGGCGACGGCCAAGCTCCGGGGGGCGCTCGACGGCCTGGGGGAGCCGTGGGGAAGCGACGAACAGGGCAAGAAGTTCGAGCACGTCTACGCCCCGCACCGGGCGGAGATCGAGAAGGCTGCCGCGGCCCTGGCCAAGGGCCTGTCCAGCATCACCAAGGCCATGAACGACATGGCGGCCAACCACGAGGAGGCGGATCGGTCTGCCAAGTCCGGCTTTAAGGGGGATGGGTAGTGGGCGCCGCGGATAAGGCCAAGGAGATCGTCCAGGACTTAACCGGGATGTGGTGGCCGGAGGGCGACGAGGACGAACTCCGGGAGGCCGCCCGTGCCTGGCGCACCTTCGCCGACGATGTCGAGGACTGCACGGCGGCCTGCCACAAGAAGGCCCAGGACGTCATCGACAACAACAAGGGCGCCGGCATCGAGGCGTTCGGCGCGTTCTGGAAGAAGTACCACGGGGGTGGCAAGGGCTACCTCGACGACGTCGCCACCGCCGCGCGGGACATGGCCAAGGCGCTGGACAAGTTCGCCGATCAGATCGCCGAGGCGAAGAAGAAGATCGAACACGAACTGGAGATCGCCGGCGCGGTCTTGGTCGCCGGAACGGCGCTGGCCATCTTCACCGGCGGCATCAGCGAGGTGGCCGCCGCGGGTGCCACCGAGGCGATCGTCGCCGCTGCCAGTACGGCGGGCGTGGCCGTCTCGGCAACCGTCGCAGAGATCGCCGGCACCGTGCTGGCGACAGCGGCCATCGGCAGCATCGGGTCGATCACGGTGGACGTGGTCGTCGCCCAGGGTGGTCGGAACCTGCTCGGGGACCAGCGCGGAATCAACGTCGCCGAGATCAAGGACGCCGGTGTGTCCGGCATGCTCATGGGCGGCGCCGCAGGGGGAGCCGCACGCGGCGTCAAGGCGGTGGTGGACGCGGGCGGCATCAAGAACGTCCTGGGCAACATGAAGCTGGACAGCTTGGGCAACCTCAACATCTCACTCCCCAACCTCCAAATATCGATGCCCAACCTGGCCGGCCCGCGGCTGGCGATGGCTGGCGAAGGTCCCGTCGGTCCGACCGGCCAGCCGCTGATGCGCAGCGCCGAGCGCGGTGGAGGGGGAGGCCGGGCACCTCAAAAGCCAATTCCCCCGTACTGCAAGCCGCTGGACAGCATGGGGCGGGCGACCGGCGTCGAAACGAGGATCACGCACGACATGCTCGACGCCGGTTCCAAGGCATCCCGGCGGGTGAAGCCACCCGGCTGGGAGGGGGAAGCCGCAGACCACACGCGTGGCCACCTGTTGGCCCGGTCTTTGGGCGGTGATGGCAGGTCGGAGGCGAATATTGCGATCATGTACGACAAGGCCAACAACGAGGCCATGAAGGACATAGAGCTGCAAATCTACGACACTGTGAAGAACAAGGGGCCTGTGGATTACTCCGCTACCCCTGTCTACGCACATCCGGACGACCTCATACCTGCTGGTATCCATATCGAGGCGACAGGATCCGGGCTGCACATCAATCAGACGATCATCAACAAGTAGGTGGGCATGTCCGATCTGGATCTCTTGGGGGCGTTTCCTGCGTATGGCGAGGAAGGCCCGGTGCTTAACGACTGGGATGACGCGGAGAAGAGCCTCGGCGTAGTTTTCCCCGAACACTTCAAGCGCTTTCTGGGAGTGTTCGGTGGGGCAAAGTTCGACGACTTCTTGCGCGTGTACCGCGCTGGGGCGGAGAACCCAAACGTGGACTTGGTCCACCGGACACTGGCTGCACGCGAAACCATGGAGAGGACGCGTGACGAGATCCGGGACCTGCTGGCGGAGCGAGGGTCGAGCCCGTCTGAGCTTGTCCGCTGGGGAGGCACGGACAACGCAGATCTGTGCTTCCTGATTCCGCATGAGGATCCGGACCGGTGGGCTGTCCTCACCGTGATCGGTCGAGGTGACGAATACGACCTGTACGAAGGCCCCGTGGAGGGCTACCTCCTGCGCGTCCTACGAGGCGACCTGGTGAGCGAGGTCTTCCCGGAGGACTTCCCCGACGAGGAACCCAGCTACGAGCACAACCCGCGGATCTGACGGGCACAGCAACGCGCCTCCGTTCCGGCCACATGACCGGAACGGAGGCGCCTTTTCGTTTTGCGACCAGGCCGCTCGGAGCCTAGGAGGACGTACGCGCCCCGACGGCAGTGGATACGGCAGAAGGCCCGGGAAAGTCCTCCGGCAGCGCATCCATGAACAGTTCGTCGGCGCGCTGCCCGAGCCAGAATCCCGACCGCCGGAGTCGTCCGGCCGGACGGAACCCGGCCTTCTCGTAGGCGGTGACGCCGGCCTGGTTCGGCTCCAGGACCTTGAGCCACACCATGTCCAATGAGCCGATGTGGAAAGCCCAGTCGAGCGTCAGGCGGGTGGCCTCGGCGGCATAGCCCTTCCCTCGTGCCTCGGGGGCGATGAGCATGATGTACTCCGCGGTGCGGACGGCCTGGTCGACGTACAGGACCGTCATCCCGACCGGCTGCCGGTCCTCAAGCCGCACTACCTCGAACGCGGGACGTTGACTGTTGCGAGCCTGCCCGTCCCAACCGGCGGTGCGGGCTTCCCAGCTCTGCGGCATCTGGTTGCCATAGCCGAGGATCGTCCGAGGATCGTTCTCCCACTGGTGGTACGTGGGCAACATGTCCTGCCGCGGCAGGCCGAGGGCGAGCCGGTCACCGGGGAGAACGATGTGGGGGTCACTCACGGTGTGCCTCCTTCGCGGCCCTGGGAGACCCGGGGCCGTCGGTCGTGTAGATCGGGGTGTAGAGGGACGTCTCGGCCGGCTCCTCAACCGGCCGCCCTTCCTGGTCAGCTATCCATGCGTGAAGCCGAACCGGTTCGGCGGCGAACCCGTGCCGCCACTCCGCCCGGCGTCCGATACTCGCCAGCAGCAGCGCGACAGCGGCCGACTGCTCCAGGCAGGCCCACCGCGCAGGAACAACCCGCGATGCCCAACGGACGGCACGAACGGCGCGCACGGCTTGCACCTGCGTAGCGGACGGAAGGTACCTACCGCAGCATCCAAGCCGAACCAGGCGGGAGAATCGGCCCTGCTTCGGCCCGATCACCCGAACGGCTACGGTCCCGAGCAGCGCCGGGATGGCGGCGAGCCACCATCGCGCGGGCACGGGCCCGGGAGCGGGAAGCACCGCCGGGACCTCCACGGTCCCCCACGATGGGGCGGCCGTACCGTGCCGCACTACCACTCCGTCTACCTTCATACCTGCCGTCAAAGGCCGTAACTCGGTACGCCCGGTACGGTAGTTGATGATCACGCACGAGTGCTCGGTGAGCACCGTCACCGTATTGCTATCGGTCACTGGAGCCGCCTCTCCTGTCATGCCACTCGATCGCGGGCGCACGGTCTACGGCTGCGAGCCACATCTCTGCATTCAGCGTTGGCAACAGCGCCGGCCAAGCCGTCTCGGCGCCGAGAGCAGCAGCATGCACAGCCGCCCGCAACGGCTCAGGCGTGACGAGACCGAGCCCGGCGAGCCGCCCCTCGGTGAGGTCGAGCACACGACGCAAGTTCGCCCGCATTCCGCGGTGAAACTCGCCGACGAAGACCCCCTTGGTCCGGCGACGCCGAACGGGCTGGGGCAGCAACGGGCCGACAGCATCGGCGAGCAGCGGCTTGTACCGGCTGACGGAACAACGCTCCCGCGGCGCCGCCGACATAACGGCGTCGACGACCCGACCATCGAGATAGGGGTTATGCAGCTCGACCCCGAGCGAGTCGGCGAGTTGTTGCTCGGTACGAGCTGACCGTGCCACATAGCGCACTTCGGCAAGCAACGCCGCATCCGACGCGTTCTCGACAGCGGGCAGGGACAGCCGGTCCGGTGCGGCAGCGGTGAGCCACGCTGGCCGCTGACCTCCGCCACCGACCAGCGCGAAACCGTCGCGGCGCACCGCTGCTCTCACGAGTCCCCACGGGCTCACCCGACGCAGTAGGGCCCACGCCTGCGCATCGGCTACGAGGCGGCCCCACTGCCCGGAGCGGGCAAGGTCAGACAGGTGCGTCGGCGGTGGCTGAAACAGAGTGTCCCCGCCATCTCCGGTCATGTGGCAGACCGCACCAGCACGGCTCACCGCCCGCAGCTGCGCCGAGCACCTTGCCCAGGTGATCGACGATGGCGCGGGCTCGTCGGTCGCCGGCAACTCCGTCTCTGCCTCACTCAGGGGCAGGTGCCGTTCGTCGAGTGGGAACAACACGTGCCGCATCACCGACAGCGCCCGGGCGAGGGCCCGGGCGTAGGTGACGTCGCCGCCGTCCGCGGCCCCATCCGGGTGCACGGTCATTCCCGTAACCGGGCCTTCGAGCGCGGCCAGGACAGCCAGCGTGCTGGAGTCGAGCCCCGCGACGTCCGACGAGACCGGAACGCCTGCGACCCGGGCTCGTACTCCTCCGACCAGGGCATCGCCCAGCGACGCGACGGCCTCCTTGTAAGCCTTCCGCCTGATCGTCCACCATGGTGAAAGCCGCTCCACACGGCCGTCCCGCAGGCGCAACTGGTGTCCGGCAGGCACGAGTTCGACGCCTACCCACGCACTCCGCTGGGGCATCTCTCCCTGTACGTCGAGCAGGTACGCGGACAGCCACTCGGTATCGACCCGCCCGCCGGTCAAGCCGGCCAGTGCCCGGGAACTGGATCCCCACACCACTCCACCAGGGACGCGCGCCGTGTATACCGGGCAGGCCCCTGCGGCATCGCTGATCACTTCGAGGATGCCGTCACTGCCAGCGCGCACGAGGGAGTACGTCCCCGCCCACGCACCGCCGAAGGCGGCCAGGTCCGGACTCGACAGAGCGCGGGAAAGTTCGCCGTCGGTCGCCGAGCACGGGCCGAACACGGCAAGCCGGCCGTCGCGGTCCGTAAGCGTGCGGACGAAACGTTGAGACCCGGCCCCCACGGTCCAGAGGGGCGGATCATCCCAGATGAACCGCGCACCAGCAGGAACTACGGACCGTCCGCCGGGCGCGCATCCTCCGAACCAGTTCATTCCCCACCTTCCGCTCGCTGATCGCTGCAACGGAGCGGTGGCCCTCCCCTTGGGGAAGGCCACCGCCGGGTTCATCAGCCGTACTGGTACCGCTTGTCCTCGGTGCTGGTGCCCTGGCCGCCCTGCGTCAGGGTCGCCGCGTTGTCGAGGACGATCACGGCGGGCACGCTGTCGTCCTCGCGCACCTGGTCGGATACCTGCTCAACCTGCTTCATCTGGGTCCCTCCTCTCGATCATCTCCGTGGAGCAACAGCCCCCAGTGGCGCTACGGCCCAGGACTGGGGCTTCATCCCCTGGGCCCGCTCACGCCCGCCCTCCCCTGTACGAGGAAGTCGTCGGGAAGGCGGTTCAGGAACCCGCTTCGGTACCGGTACGGTCCACCGCGAACTTCGGGGGTCTCGCCCGCGGTCTGGTGATCACCAGTACCGAAGCGGGGGTTCAGTGGGTTCTGTCCCAGCTCCGTGGCCGGCCGCCGACGGGTCGGCCTCTGGAGCCGACGCAGAGGACAGGACGGGCCGGGCCAGATCGGATCCAATGGCAGCGCCGAGGGTCAGAACGGTCAGGACCTGGAGGACATGCCATACCGCCTGTACGGGATCGATGGACGGCCCGGATAACCGGATCCGCCTCCCCTTCCCCGACGCTGGCGGTGCGAGTCGGCTGTACCGCCGCCTGCGGCGGGTCATCGGCCCTCTCCCGTGCTGTATCGGCCCGGGTGCCGCTGGCACCGACGGCATCGGCACGGAGGGAAGCGCATGCTCATGGGCGGCGGCTTCGCGCGGGCCGAAGACGCCGGCACGACGACGGACCCCAGCTTCGTGCGGGCCATCGTTTTGGGCGAGACCCGGTACACCCTGAGGGTCATCCCCGGCATGAGTCGCCACCCAGCTCGAAGTACGTCTTGAACGCGTGAGTGGTCCAGCGGCACGGGTCTCCGTGCCGGGCATAGAACGCTCGGGCTTCCGGCGTCACCGGACCGGATACGGCCGAATTCGCGAGGGATCCGGTCTTCGTCAGCGTGCAACTACGTACGTTGTTCGCGGGTGCAGGACGCGGATTCTGTGCAGTGGACACGATGACGGTCCTCTCCATCAGGCGGGGTATGGGGGCTGCTCCCGCCAGGACGCGGAAAACCGGCAGGAACAGCCCCGCTGCGCCACCGCGGCCAATCCAGCTCTCCCCCCAGGAGATCGGGAGCCAGGGGCGCCGCGGTGATGAGCCCAGTGAACGCTCCGCATCAGGGGCGTGGTAATCCCTTGCTGGGGTCCCCATGAGGGGTACACACCGTAGGGGGTGGGAGTACGCTCCGTGCGGGCACGGACATTGACGTTGCGTCATCATCTCGGGGGTGGGATGGAGTACCCGCTGTCACCGGCAGCATTGCCGCGCGCACTGCTTGCCGATCCACGGTTAGACAAAGCCCTTCAACGCCGCGATTTCGGGGCGGTGTTTGCCCTCGCCCACGAGGCGGCAGACATCAGCTACAACAAGATTGCCGAGGCGTGTGGGCTCAAGGCGGAACGGGTCGGAAAGCTTGCCCGGGGGGACGGAGCCGTCACTACGCTCGCCGCAATCGAACGGATTGCAGACGGACTTCGCATTCCGGGGCGACACTTGGGCTTAGCTGCGCGACCCTGGGAGAGCCGCACCAGTGCCTCCCCCGCCCGCATGGAGCACGACGATGGAGACGATCGGATGAAGCGCCGCAACCTCCTACGCGGCGCCCTCGCCGCCGGCCTCACCGGCGCCGGCGCCGCCGCGCTCACCGCTGCCCGTCAAGACCTCGACTCAGCACTCACCGACCAACCCACGGCGGATCTCTCCTACTGGGAGTCCACGGCCGAACGGTACGGCTACGGCTACAACGGCAAGGCTCCCACCAAGGTCCTGTCGGATCTGGTCCTCGACTTCGACGATATGAAACCGCTGTTCACGGCCTCCCAGACGGTCAAGTCGCGTACGCGCCTGTGTCATGTGACGGCGCAGATGGCGGGCATGACAGCAATCGTCCTGCATGACCTCGGCGATCACCGCGAGGCACACGCCTGGTTCCACACCGCTCGGCGCGCCGCCGGCGAGTCCGGCGACGCCGGCCTCCACGCCTGGGCCTTGGCCCGCGAGGCCATGGTTCCACTCAACTTCGGCGCCCCCGCGGCAGCAGCGGACCTAGCCGATCGCTCCCGTCACCTGGCGGGCGGCCAGCCGTCGGCCGCGGCTGCGCTCGCCTGCGCCGTCGCTGCCCGCGCCTACGCCGCTCAAGGTAACCGCGATGCCGCGCTGACGGCCGTGGCCGAGGCCGAACAACTCATGGACCACCTCACGCCGCAGCAAGCCGCCGACACCTGGTTCGGCTACCCCGAGCAAAAGCACCACGTGCATCTCAGCCAAGCACTCACCATCCTCGGAGAGTCGAAGCGCGCCTACGCCACCCAGTCCCGCGCGCTGGAGTTGTCCCGCAGCCCGAGCCTGATGACCCGCGCACTGATCTCCATCGACCGAGCCTCGTGCTTGGCCCACGACGGAGAGCCCGAGGAAGCCGCACGCGTCGCCGCCCAGGCGTTCGGAGAGCTACCGCCGGCTTACCGAACGGGGTTGACCCGTACTCGTGCGCTGGCGCTGTACAGAACCATCCGGACAGCACCGGGCGCGGGGCAACTGAGGGATGTCTTGGAAGCGTCGGCGGCCTGAACCAGTGCCGTAGCAGGCAACGTTTCCCCTGTTGGTGATGCGCCGTGACGCCTGAGCGGGAGTGACACCGCTCAGGCGTCGGCGGTGTGGGAGGCTGGGCCAATGCCTGTAAACCTCCGCCCTCTGGACGCCGAACACTTCCCTGCCTGGCTCGAACGTAGTCGAGCCGAGTACGCCAAGGAGCTCGTTGCTCTGGGGCAGACGTCCGAGGACGCCTACCGGCAGGCAGACGAGACCATGGCGCTCTCCTTTCCGTCCGGGACACCGACCCCGGATCACGCGGTCTTCGACGTGATCGACGATGCCGGGGTAGCCGTCGGCTACCTCTGGATCGGACCGGACAGGAGTGACGACGCCGGTGCCTGGTGGGTCTGGGACATTGCGATCGACGCCGACAAGCGTGGTCGGGGCCTGGGCCGAACGGCCATGCTCCTCGGCGAGGAATACGCCCGGGCTCGGGGCGCTCATACTCTGGGTCTCAGCGTCGCCGGGTTCAACACCGGCGCACGTGGCCTTTACGAGTCGCTCGGCTACGAGACGGCCTCGGTGAAGATGCGCAAGAAACTCGCCTGACACGGCACTAGCCATCTTCACACTGGCACACCCGCCCGCATCGCGGCGCGGGCCGCGGCGAAAAGCGCCTGCCCCGCTCTTTCGTCTGTGGCCCCGCCACCGTCAGCGGCCGTCTCGGCCTGCTCGCTGCGGCACGCCGCGCACAGCCGCTCATCGTCCACCGGCCGGAACAGCAACGGCTGTAGGTGCTCGCCGGCGCATTCCCGCATTGTGGCCACACGAGGCGTCGGGGACGCTCCGAACGCGCGCTGCTCGGCGAACGATGGAGCCTCCGGCATCTTCCGAACCAGCCGATCGCGCAGCAGCGCCGCCGGGCAGTGCACCGTCTCTGGCAGTCCGGACGTCAACGCTTCCCGGATGTCTCGGACCGTGGCCCCACGTTGCAGCCATTCGCCCGCCACCGGCGCGAGCCGCCGTACCTCGCGTCCCCCGAGCCGTAACCGCCTCTCGGCGTGCGACACCGCCGCGAGCGCCTGTGCGGCGCGTTCTACTAGCTCATGCGGCATCGTCGCCGCAGCGGTCGTCTCCAGCGCCGGGGCTTCCTCGTCGTTCGGGGACTGCCCTCCCTCCCTCCCAATGGCTTTCGCCCCGCAGCCGAGGACTGGGTCCTGGTCGTCGAACTCCTCCTCGAGGGAGGGAGGGTTGGGAGTGTTCTCGACAGTGTTCTCAAGGGAACGGCCGACCGTCCGGCCCGTCGGCTCACCGGCGGCCGGAATCCTGTCCGTCGGTCGCCCGTCGCGGAGCCCGGCGGCCTCGGCCGCACCGAGGGGCACATTCGAGACGAGCTGCACGGTCGACCAGCGGCCGGCAGGGCCCTGCCGGCGCCACTCGTGCAAGTAGCCCTCGGCGGACAGCTCACGCTTGGCGCGGATGAACCCCGTCTTCTTGATGCCGGCCCGCTTAGCCGTCACCGACAGCGGCTCGTTCGCGCCGTCCGGCAGCGACAGCTGCCACGTCAGCAGCCGCACGGCGTCCGACGACAGGCGTGGGTGGCGAATGATCTCGTTCGGCACCTGCGAGAAGAAGCGCGCAGGCGCGATAGCATGCCGAAGCATCCCAGGGAGGTCCTATCTCCTTGGCGGTGTAGGCCCTCGGATTGGTGTTACCAGCACCGCCGGGGGCCGCTTCGTTTTCGGCACGAAGCAACCGAATTGCCGCCACCGTACCTCAAGATCAATCTATGTGCCCCGCCCTGATTGCAGCGTGCTGAACGTGAGTTGATGCCCAGACACGCTGCTCGCGGGGCCCCGGCCTGACTCACCTTGAAGGCGCGGGAGGGGTGTTACAGCTGGTGCTCGACGAACGTCAGCAACCGTGAGACGACTGCGCGGACTACTCCGGAAACCGCCCCGCGGATGGCTGCAAGCAGGATCGGGTGTTTGCTGGTTGGAACTTTGCCGAACATCAGGCTCCTTGGGCTGCGTCGTGGCTGTTTGCGGCGCCGCAGATCCAGCTTGCGGTTCTGGTGGTGCAGGCAGCCGAAATCTGGAGCTAACTGAAAGAATCTGAAGGTGAGTTGGGCAGCCGAAGCCGGGGGTGGAAGCGCGTGGCAATCCCGATGCCGAGCCAGAGTGAGTTGCCACCAGGGCCGAGGAGGGACCTGGTGGCTTCGATTCACGAGCTGTATCAGCGCGCGGGGCTCCCTGGCGCCCCCAAGATCGCTCAACGGACCAAGGATCGAACCGATCTGCCGGACGTAGTGAGTCATGACACGGTGACCAAGCTGCTGAAGGGGCAGTGGATACCGGCGTGGCTGAAGGTGCATGCGGTCGTGGCCGTGCTAGCGGAGTACGCCTCGCATGCGCCGGATCAGCGGGAGGAGATCGAAAGGCACCACCTGCTCTGGATGGCTGAGCGTGGCTTGCACGAGGCGTCGCCGGTAAAGCGCGACGACACCGAGGGGGCGCCGTCGTCGATCATGGCTCTCAACTTCACCGGAGGGCGGGACCGGGACGATTTTCACGCCGTCCACTTGCGTCGGCGGTTCGAGGCGATCCTGTCGAGCCTGCTGGCTTCGGAAGTGCACAGGCAGTGGCTAGGCGATGGTGTTCTGATGCACGCACCGGGGCCGGAACTGGCGATTGCGGCTGTCCATGAGCTACTGCCGCGGATGTCTAGCCATCTGCTGATGGACAACTATGACGTGAACAACAATGGGCTGCTGTTCGTTCAGGGGAGCCTCCACATCGGCCCGGTGAAAGGCACTGCTGAGGGCGGCGGTTGGTTTGGCTCCGCGATGGTCGACGCTACGCGCATGGCGGATGCTCCCGTCCTCAGACGCGCGCACGAGCTTGTGGGACTCCAGCGTCGTCCTGGCCTTGCCGTACTTGTTTCGGATGAGGTTCGTCGGGCAGCTGACCCTGAGAGCCGCCCAGCTATGTGCAAGGTGGAACCCCTGTCCTTCAAGGACTGTGTGCTGCCAGCGGCATGGCTGTATGTTCCGCCGATGCCCTGGAATGTTGCGGCGCGTCTCCGTGGTCAGGAGGCGAGGCGAAGCTTCTGAAGGCCAGGCGTGACAGCGCTGCTGTCCGGCGGAGGGCCGTCGCCTAGCCGTGGTCCTCCGCCGAGTCGTGGCAGGGAGGCAACGATTGCCGTTTCGATCCGCGGCGGAACGGCGAGGGCTGACCGTTTCAGCGCGTTCCCCGGGGAGTATCTGGGGAGTTTGGGGAGCCGCTGGGGAGTGCGGCCCCCATAAACACCGCAGCACGGGCAACGCCATGAAACGGTCTCCACCGCAGGTCAGGGCCCCTCTCGGTGATCTTGGCCCGCTCCTTTCCGCTCAGCCTGGGTAAAGAGGGGGGATACCCTGCCGGCCGTTTCAGCGCCGCAGCGCCGCGGTGTTACGCCTTCGCCGCGTCCAGCGCCCGCAGCACGTCGGCGATCAGATCCTCCGGGTCCTCGACGCCGACGGAGAAGCGGATGAAGCCCTCCGGCACGTCGTCGCCGCCCCAGCGGGCGCGCCGCTCGGCGGTGGAGCGCACGCCGCCGAAGCTGGTCGCGTCGTCCACCAGCGTCAGCGCGGTCAGAAAGCGCTCCGCATGTGCCCGGTCCGGGAGGACGAAGGACACCACGCAGCCGAAGCGGCCGGGGCGCATCTGCCGGACGGCGAGCGCATGGGACGGGTCCGACGGCAGGCCGGGATGGCGCACGCCGGTGACCTCGCGGCGGTCGGCCAGCGCGGTGGCCAACGCCATCGCTCCCTCGGCCTGCTGGCGGACGCGCAGCGCCAGCGTGGCGAGCGAGCGGTGCGCGAGCCAGCTCTCCATGGGGCCGGGGATCGCGCCGACCGTCTTGCGCCACAGCCGGACGCCGTCGGCCAGCGCCGGATCCCGGGTGCTGACGTAGCCCATCAGGACATCGCCGTGGCCGGTCAGCGCCTTGGTGCCGCTGGCGACCGAGAAGTCCGCGCCCAGGTCCAGCGGGCGCTGGCCGAGCGGGGTGGCGAGGGTGTTGTCCACGGCGACCAGCGCACCGCGGGCGTGTGCCGCGTCGGCCAGTCGCCGGATGTCGTAGACGTCGAGCCCCGGGTTGGAGGGCGTCTCGATCCACAGCAGCCGCGCGCCGTCGAGGACGTCCGGTCGGGCGTCGTGGCCGCGATCAACGGGGGCGTGCGGCACGCTCGTTGAGGCGCGATCGTCGGTTGACGGGCGGGCGGTGCGGACCTCGATGCCGTAGCTCTCCAGGCGGGTGCGGACGGCGGGCAGCAGCTGATAGCCGTCGCCGGGGAGCACCACCGCGTCGCCGGCGCGCAGCTGGGAGAAGAGCACCGCGGTGATCGCCGCCATCCCGGAGGCGAAGGCGACGGTGTGCGCGGGTTCGTCCGGCGACTCCAGCTCGCCGATGGCGGCTTCCAGCCGGGTCCAGGTGGGGTTGTTGTCGCGGCCGTAGGTGTACGGGCCGGCGGCCTCGCCGGGCAGGTGGAAGTGGGCGGCGAACACCGGGCCGGGGAGGGCCGGTTCGTGGGCTGCCGGCTCCGGGAGCCCGGCCCGCACGACGCGGGTGCCGTCGCCGGTCATGCGCTCTCCTTGTGGTGGGGGCGGTGCAGGCCCGGCCGGGGCTCGGCCGGGCCCGGAGCACCGGAGGTGACCTCGGCGCGGACCGCCTCCAGGAGGCCGTCGCAGGCCGTCTCGATCATCTCCAGGCACTCCTCGAAGCCGGCGAAGCCGCCGTAGTACGGGTCCGGCACATCGAGGTCCGCGGGATCCGAGGCCGGGCCGGTGCGGCAGCTGTAGGAGCGCAGCAGGCGGACCTTGGCGGCGTCCTCGGGGGTCGGGGCCAGCCGCCGCAGCTCGCGCAGATGGCCCGCGTCGAGTGCGACGACCAGATCGCGCCGGGCGAACCAGGAGGCGCGGAACTGCCGGGCGGTGTGCGCCGTCGGATAGCCGCCGGCGTGCAGCACGGCGATGGTGCGGGGGTCGGCTCCGTCGCCTTCGTGCCAGCCGCCGGTGCCGGCGCTGTCGATCTCGACGAGCCCGTCGAGTCCGTCCTCGGCGATCCGGGCACGGAAGACGGACTCGGCGATCGGCGAGCGGCATATGTTGCCGGTGCAGACGAAGCAGACACGGTAGCGGGTGGTCAAGCGTCAGTCCTCGTCGGGAAGGATCACGTGCATCGCCCAGGAGACGATGGAGACGATCACGCCGCCGAGCAGTGCCGTCCAGAAGCCCTCCACGTGGAAGGCGAGGTCGGCCTTGCCGGCGAGCCAGGAGGTCAACAGCAGCATCAGCGCGTTCACGACCAGCGTGATCAGGCCGAGCGTGAGGATGAACAGGGGGAACGAGAGCACCTTCACCACGGGCTTGACCAGGAAGTTCACCAACCCGAAGATCAGCGCCACCAGGACCAGCGTGAACACCTTGCGGCCGGTGTTCTCTCCGGTGAGCGTGATGCCTTTGAGGAGCCAGATGGCCACGGCCAGGGCCGCGGCATTGGCGAGCGTCTTGACCACGAAATGCTTCATGGTGAGATCGTCGCAGACGACTGCTCACTGGTGAGAGGTGCGAACGGGATGAAGGCTTTCCGACTGGATGAACTGGAAGCGGAACGGCTCGCGAACAACGGCGCGTATCTGCAGTTCCTCCGGGAGCGCACCATGTCGGTCGGGCTGTACGGGCTGGACGCCGGCACCGTCGATCCGCAGCAGCCGCACGCCCAGGACGAGGTGTATCTGGTGGTGAGCGGCCGAGGGGCGATCACGGTGGGGACGGAGACGGAGTCGGTGGCCCGCGGCAGCGTGGTCTATGTGCCCGCCGGGGTGCCCCACAAGTTCCACCACATCAGCGAGGACCTCCGGGTCGTGGTGGTCTTCTCTCCGCCCGAAAGCTGAGGGACGGACCGCGGAACCCGTAGGGGTCGGCTCAGGGGCGAGCCGGGGCTGTCGGGCCCCCATGGCGCCCTCCGGCGCCCTAGCATCGTTGGTGTACAGGGGGAACCGGAGACGCGGAGACCGCGGACGGTGCCACCGGAGCGGCAGAGACCGACAACAGCGCGACAGACAGAAAGCAGGGCAGAGCAGTGGCTGGTAAGGGGATACTCGCAGGGCTTCCGTGGTGGGTCACCTGGGTCGTGGTGCCCGTCATCCTGATCGCCGTCTTCGGCGGGCTGATCGCCACCGCGGTCGGCTTCCTGGTCAGCCTGCTCTTCAAGGTGCTGATCGCGGCGGCCCTGATCGCCGGCGTCATCTATCTCGTGCGCAGGTTCACCGGTTCCTCGTCCTCGTCCTCGTCGAAGAGCGACTGGTAGGCCGAGCCCCTGACCGACCGGTCCTGTCCGACCCGCACCGTCCGAAGACGCCCTGCCCCCGCCCGGGAGCAGGGCGTCCGGCGTTCGGTGTCCCCCACCGACACACCCATCGCCGCGTCGAACGTGGGTCGGAAAGCGGCTCGTTCACTGTTTCCGCGCGCCGGACGCCCGAGGCGTTCCCCCTGCTCACCAACAGTGTGTGCGTTGCTCCGTAGAGTCATCGCACCCAGGGGGACGTGGACGGCCGGGTTAACTCCCGGGCTTTCGGCTCCCGTTCCGGATCGCCCGGGTTACAGTGCGGACGCAGGCGTCTTCCGGAGGTTGGCGTTCCGGAATGTACCGAGCGATCGGCCGGGCGTCGGGTGGGACGTCCTGGGAGACGCGCGGTCGCGGGAGCGGGTCCCGTGGCCGGGGCCGCGGGACCATGGCGCTCGGACCTGGGGGTTGCGTTGGCGATCGGCAACGACCAATCCAGCTCGCATCCCACCCTGATCGGGTCGGTGCAGCGGGCGCTGCGGCTCCTGGAGGCGGTGGCCGCGCACGCGGACGGGGCGCCCGCCAAGCAACTGGCCAGGGAGGCCCAGCTTCCGCTCCCCACGACCTACCACCTGCTGCGGACGCTGACCCACGAGGGCTATCTGCGCCGGGAGAGCGGCGTCTTCGTCATCGGCGAGGGCGCCGAGTCCATCGGTCGGGCCGGGGCCCGGCGGCGGCAGCGCCGGCAACTGGCCGACGTGCTGGCCGTGGCCGGCCGCGAGCTCGGCGCCGCCGTCTACTTCGCCGTCTACCGCGAGGGCGAGGTGGAGGTGGTGGCGATAACCGACGATCCGGCGCGGCCGCCCGTCGAGGAATGGGTCGACTTCCGGTCCAGCGCCCATACCCACGCGATCGGGCAATGCCTCCTGGCGCAGCTCGACGAGGCGTCCCGGAAAGAACATCTCGCCCGCTATCCCGTGCAGTCGATAACGCCTTTTTCGGTGCGTTCCGAGAACGATCTCCTCGGCCGGTTGGCTACGGTGCGTCGCGGCCAGGTCGCCTACGACCGCCAGGAATATGCCTTGGGCACGGTGTGCTCGGCGATCCCCATCCGGGTCGGCTCGGCCGCCGCGACGCTGGCGGTTTCCCTTCCGGCGAAGGAGGTGCACCGATTGCAGCCAGTTACGGAACGACTACGGAAAATGGCGGAGGGGGTACTAACGACACTCGCCTTCTCTATCAGTATCTGAAAACTCACTCCTTGTGATCTGCCTGCATGTGACCGACGATGGCGTCAATAGGGCTTCCGGGGATGATTCCCGGCCATCTCCGATCAAGTGCGGGGCAGTGGTTGATGAACGACACGGTTCAGGCAGAAGTGATCATGAGCTTCCTCGTCTCGGAGGAGCTCGCCTTCCGGATTCCGGTGGAGCTGGACTTCGACAGCGCCGACCCCTACGCCGTCCGGCTCACCTTCGATCTCCCCGGCGATGCGCCCGTGACCTGGGTGTTCGGCCGTGAGCTGCTGCTGGACGGGCTGAGCCGGCCGGCCGGTGAGGGGGACGTCCGGGTCGAGCCGACCTCCCCCGAGCACCTCAGCGATGTCTACATCAGCCTGCAAGTCGGCGCCGAGCGCGCCCTGTTCCGGGCCAGTGCGCCGCCGTTGATCGCCTTCCTGGACCGCACGGACCGGATCGTTCCGCTCGGCAAGGAGGAGGTCTGCGACACCCTGGAGGCCGCGCTGGACCGGATCCTGACGGAGGCCCCGGCCGGCTGATCCCGCCGGCCGCCGGCCCATTCATCCCACGACGCCCCCACCTCGCCGCCCACCGACCGGCCGGCCGTCGGCGCCCCTGCCCCGCTGCCCCGACGCCCGCCCACCGCGTTCACCCGCCCCGACCCGCTCCCTCCGTGCTGCCTGCCGCGCGCTCAGCGCTTACGGCGCCGTCCGTGTGCCGCGCGCCGCCCTCCGCGCCCCCCGGCGGCCGGCGCCCGCCCCGCCCCACCCGGCACGGGGCGGTCCGCCGCGACCACCAGTGCCGCCAGCAAGGTGGTCACCGGCACCGAGGCGACCAGCCCGATGCTGCCCACGAGCGTGCGGACGATCTCCTCCGCGACCACCTCGCTGGTGGCGACCGTGCCGACGCTGCTCTGTGCGATGGAGAACAGCAGGAGCAGCGGCAGCGAGGCGCCCGCGTAGGCCATGACGAGGGTGTTCACCACGGAGGCGATGTGGTCCCGCCCGATCCGCATCGCCGCGCCGTACAGCTTCCGCCAACCCGCCGTCGGGTCGGCCTCCTTCAGCTCCCAGACCGCGGCCGTCTGCGTCACCGTCACATCGTCGAGCACCCCCAGCGAGCCGATGATGATGCCTGCCAGCAGCAGACCGCGGATCTCGATGTTCGGGTACAGCCCGTGCACCAGACCGGTGGTGTCGTCCGTATTGCCGGTCAGCAGCGCCCAGTTGATGAACACCGTGCCCAGCAGCCCGATGAGCAGCAGCGAGGCGAGGGTGCCGAGCACCGCCACGGACGTGCGGGCGGTCAACCCGTGGCACATGTAGAGCGCGATCAGCATGATCGCGCTGCCGCCGATCACCGCCACCACCAACGGATCGGAGCCCTGGAGGATCGCCGGGAGGATGAACAGCGTCAGCACGCCGAAGCTGGCGGCCAGCGCCACCAGCGCCAGCACCCCGCGCAGTCGACCGACGATCACCACGGCACCAGCGAAGATCGCGGCCAGCATCCACATCGGCACGGTGCGGTCGACGTCCGTCACCGCGTACTGCAGATCCTTCGGCGCCTTGGGGGAGTAGGAGACGACGACGTCCTGGCCCGTCGTGTAGTGCCGCAGGGCGTCCGGCGTCACCACCGTCTGAAAGGTCCGGCCGGCGTTCTCGCCGGTGGTGACCTTGACCGTCACCTGCTCACAGGGTGTGCCCGGGGCCGCTCCCCCGGCCGGCGGTTGGCCTCCGGGCGCGGTGGGCTGCGGCTGCTGGGCGGCGTGCACCGCCGCGCAGTCCACCTCCTCGACCTTGATGATCCGCGCCTGCTCTGTGGGCTGGTCGAAGCCCACACCGGACGGCTTGTGCGGGGGCGCACCACCCGGCCACAGAACGATCAGGCCGACCGCCACCGCCGCCGCGAACGGGATCAGGACGGCGGCGATGACCTTGCGCAGATGCCGGGAGACGGGGGCGGCCGGCCCATGGCCGTGCGCGTGCGCGTGGCCGGCGGCGGGATGCGGGGCGTCGGGAGGGCTCACCGCCCGATCATCGCAAGAAGCGGTGGGCCCCCTGTTCACATCGCCGCATCGGCCGCTACCGTGGTGCCACCTTTGCAATCGCGGGAGCTCGGAGCACCGGGCTGAGAGGGCGCTGACCTCCGTCCCAGCGGTGTTTCACGTGAAACACCGGACGACGGAAGCCGCTGCGTCGACCGCCGAACCTGTTACCGGGTAATGCCGGCGTAGGGAGTTGGGTCTATATGACTCTGCAGGATGCACGCACGCCTGAAAACGGCCCGACCGACGGCGAAAAGTCGCAAATCGGCTGGCACAAGGGCTATGTCTCCGGAACGCGTCCCGACCTCCGGGTCCCGGTCCGGCGGGTGCACCTCACCAACGGCAAGCACGTGACGCTCTACGACACGTCAGGGCCGTACACCGACCCCCAGATCGAAACCGACGTCCGCCGTGGCCTGGCCCCGCTGCGGGAGAACTGGATCATCGCCCGGGGCGACACCGAGGAGTACGCGGGCCGTCCGATGCGTCCCGAGGACGACGGGGTCAAGCACACCTCACCGCGCGGTGGCCTCCGGAACCTCGACGCGGTCTTTCCGGGCCGTCCGCGTCAGCCGCGCCGTGGTCGGGACGGTGCCGCGGTCACCCAGCTCGCATACGCCCGGCGCGGCGAGATCACCGCGGAGATGGAGTACGTCGCCGTCCGCGAGAACGTCTCCCCCGAGTTCGTGCGGGACGAGATCGCGGCCGGTCGCGCGGTGCTGCCGGCCAACATCAACCACCCGGAGATCGAGCCGATGATCATCGGCAAGAACTTCCTGGTGAAGGTCAACGCCAACATCGGCAATTCCGCGGTCACTTCCTCGATCGAGGAGGAGGTGGAGAAGATGACCTGGGCGACCCGCTGGGGTGCCGACACCGTCATGGACCTCTCCACCGGCCGCAACATCCACACCACCCGCGAGTGGGTGCTCCGCAACTCCCCCGTCCCGATCGGCACCGTCCCCCTCTACCAGGCGCTGGAGAAGGTCGACGGCAAGGCCGAGGAGCTGACCTGGGAGATCTACAAGGACACCGTCATCGAGCAGGCCGAACAGGGAGTCGACTACATGACGGTGCACGCCGGCGTGCTGCTCCGGTACGTCCCGCTCACCGCCAACCGGAAGACCGGCATCGTCTCCCGCGGTGGTTCGATCATGGCGGCCTGGTGCCTGGCGCACCACCAGGAGTCGTTCCTCTACACGCACTTCGAGGAGCTCTGCGAGATCCTCGCCGCCTACGACGTCACCTACTCCCTCGGTGACGGTCTGCGGCCCGGCTCCATCGCGGACGCCAACGACGAGGCGCAGTTCGCCGAGTTGAGGACCCTCGGCGAGCTGAACACCATCGCCAAGCGGCACGGCGTGCAGACCATGATCGAGGGCCCGGGCCACGTCCCGATGCACAAGATCAAGGAGAACATCGACCTCCAGCAGGAGATCTGCGAGGAGGCCCCGTTCTACACGCTCGGCCCGCTCACCACCGACATCGCGCCCGCCTACGACCACATCACCTCCGGCATCGGCGCCGCGATGATCGCCTGGTGGGGCACCGCGATGCTCTGCTACGTCACGCCCAAGGAGCACCTGGGCCTGCCGGACCGCGACGACGTCAAGACCGGCGTGATCACCTACAAGATCGCGGCCCATGCGGCGGACCTCGCCAAGGGCCACCCGGGCGCCCAGGATTGGGACGACGCGCTCTCCGACGCGCGCTTCGAGTTCCGCTGGGAGGACCAGTTCAACCTGGCCCTCGACCCGGACACCGCCCGCGCCTTCCACGACGCGACACTGCCCGCGGAGCCGGCCAAGACGGCTCACTTCTGCTCGATGTGCGGGCCGAAGTTCTGCTCGATGAAGATCAGCCGAAGCATCACGGAGCAGTTCGGCGGCGGCGAGGGCGCGACCCCCGAGGAGGTCAAGGCCGGCATGCTGGAGAAGTCCAAGGAGTTCGCGGCGGCCGGCAACCGGGTGTACCTGCCCATGGCTGACTGAGGAAGGTGAGGGGCAGGCCGTGAAGTGGCCGGGCCTGCCCCGCTTTTCCTTCCCGCCCTCAGGGTGAGCGCCGGCGGATGGCCGAGGCGGAGGGCGGCGCACGCGCCGCCGTGGAGCAGACGGCCGGGTTCCTGCTGCTCGGGTTTCCGCCGCTTTGCTACTCGGGCCGGTGGTCCGGGCCGCCGTAGTCCGGGCTGGTGAAGTCCGGGCTGGAGTAGCGCGGACGGGACCAGGAGGTGCCGGCGTCGGGGCTGCTGAACCGCGGGCGGGTGTAGCCGAGCGTGGGGGTGCGGCGCTCAGGGGCCGACACGGGGCGGGGGACGTACTGGACCGGATCGTCCGCGGGGTCGGCCGCGGGATCGGCCAGCGCCTCACGGAGGAAGGGCAGCAGTCCGCGGTCCAGCAGGGCCTGTCGCCAGGTCTCGCGGGCGCTGTCCAGCGCGGCGGCCCGCGCCTCGGCCGCGGTGTCCCGGGAGACGCCGTTGCGCAGCGCGGTGACGACCACGCAGCCCATGGCGACCAGCGCACCGGCGGCGGCCAGCGCGGCGAAGATCCAACCGACGCTGACCAGCGGCCGGGAGACGGCCGGGTCCGGGTCGACGGCGCGCAGCACATAGCCGATGACGAGGAAGAGGACGGCCGCGATCCCGGCGAGCACCGGAACGAGGACGGTGGCCATCGCCGCAAGCCCGAAGCCGGTCGTCTCGGCGGCCGGGTCGTCGTCCGCGGTGGCCGGTCCGGTCTGCTCGTCAGAGGTCTGGTCCGCTGACGGAGTGCCCGCACCGGCGGCGGACGCGGCGGGCGCCGGTGCGCGCAGCTCGGCACGCAGCTGTATGTAGCGTTGGTATTCGGCCGTCGCGCAGGCGGCGATCGCGCTGGTCGCGCTGAGCGCCATCGTGCGCAACTGCTCGGTGCTGAGCCGGTTTCCGGTGGTGGCGGTGAGGCCGTCCGGGTGGTGTGCGGCGGTACGCAGCGCGTCATCAAGGATCCGCGCGAATTCCGCGCGGTCCTCGTTCAGCAGGTGCGGAGCGCTGTTCATGTGGATCCCCCGATGCTCCGTAGGGCCGTACGGGCCGGCCAGGGCCGGGCGCCGGGCGGAAACGGAGGAGAGCCTGCTACGGATAGACCGATGGTAGAGGGCCTCCGGCGCGGGGTGACAGAGAGTTTGCGGAATTTGCGGGATGGTGTGACCGGAACCCGCCGCGGCATGTCACCCGACGGAGGGGTATCCGCACCTCCGGCGAACTGTCACCCGACCAGGGGGAGTTGGCAGACCAGCAGCTTTCCGGCCATCGTGATACCGCCGTCCATCGCGATGGCCAGACCGTCGGCGTAGACGTGCGGGCCGTTCACCGCGATGCCGTCGCCCTCGCCGTCCTCCGCACCGACCTCGCCCAGCAGGTACGGGATCGGGCTGTGGCCGTGCACCACGCGGTGGCCGCCGTAGGCGTCGAGCAGCTCGCGGACGGCCTGCCCGCCGGCGGCCTCGTCCCGGAAGGCGAACCGCTTGGTGAACTTGCGGAAGAGGTCCCAGACTTCGTCGGCGTCGCTGCGGGTCAGCACCTCGTGGACGGTGTCGTTGACCGCCTCGATCGAGTCGCCGTATTCGAGGTAGGCGGTGGTGTCGGAGTGCACCAGCAGGTGCCCGTCCTCCTCCATCACGGCGTCCAGGCGGGCCATCCACTGGAGGTGGTGGTCCTCCAGCCGGTCCATGTCGGTCTTCTGGCCGCCGTTGAGGAGCCACGCGGCCTGGAAGGAGGCGGTGCCGGCGCCGGACTGGACGGGGGTGTCCCCGAACCGCTTGGCGCCCAGCAGCAGCAGCTCGTGGTTGCCCATCAGGGCCTTGCAGTAGCCGCCGGCCGCGGCGGCCTCGGCGGAGAGCTGCATGACCAGGTCGATGACGCCGATGCCGTCCGGGCCGCGGTCGGTGAAGTCGCCGAGGAACCAGAGCCGGGCGTTGCCGGCCGCCCAGGTGCCGTCGGCGTCGATCAGCCCTTCGGCCTCCAGCGCGGCGCGCAGCTCCTCGTAGTAGCCGTGCACGTCGCCGACGACGTACAGCGGGCCCGGGCCGTCGGGAGCGGGTGCCGGCTCCTGGGCCGGCACCACGGACGGGTGGTCGACGAGGGTGTCGGTGCGGCTGATGACCGGCAGGTCGCGGGCGGTCGGGGTGTACGCCTCGGGCAGCTGCACCGGGGGTGCCGGGGGTCCCCCCTGCTCGACCGACGTCGAGAGCTCGGGGGAGGGCTGCCCGGCCGGCGGTCCCGCGGGGGCTCCGGGCGGTGGAACGGACGCCGGAGGTTGTGCCCCCATGGTCCACACCATGGGTCCCTGACTGGCCCCCTGAGTCATCGACCCCTCCACCGTTGCGCCGCCGTGCACCTCTCGGACCTTGCCTGGTCGACGGCGGTCCGCGGTGTCGTGCGCCCATCATAGGAACGCCGCTCGCGGGTTGTGACGCACCCGGGGGTGATCAATCCCGCGAAGCCCGGTGTTCGCGATGGATTCCTCCCGAGATCGCCCTGTTTTTTCCTCGGTCGAGCGGGCGCCCGGAGAGTGCCCGTACGCCCGGTCCGTCGTGCCGGCGGCACACTCAGTCGCCGGCCGGGCCGCGTGGCGGGCTGACCGTCGTCCGCGGGGAGCGTCGCTGGGAGGAGGTTCGCACGATCAGGTCTGTCGGTATCACCTGCTCGACGGGGCAGCTGCCGTCGAGGCCCTCGATGGCGTCGATCAGGATCTGGACCACGGCGGTACCGATGCGCCGTGGCTTGAGGGAGAGCGTGGTGATCGGCGGATCGGTGGTGGCGTAGACGGTGGACTCGCTGCAGCAGACCAGCAGCAGGTCGTCCGGCACGCGTAGACCGTAGCGGCGGGCCGCGGCGAGCAGGTCGGTGCCGTTGGGGTCGAAGAGCCCGTAGACCGCGTCCGGCCGGTCGGGGCGGGCCAGCAGCCGGTCCGCGGCCACGGCGCCAGCGCGCGGGTCGTAGGCGGGATAGGACTCGTAGACCGGGTCCTGGCCGACCCGCTCGCACCAGTTGAGGTACGCGGTGGTCGACAGTCGGGTGTAGGTGTCGGTGGTGGTGCCCGTGAGCAGCCCGATGCGGCGGGCGCCGGCCTCGGCGAGGTGGTCGAGCAGGCCGAGGACGGCCGCCTCGTGATCGTTGTCGACCCAGCCGGTGACCGGGAGGGAGCCGCCGGGGCGGCCGTCGGAGACGACGGGGATGCCGTGCCGGACAAGCTCGGTGACCACGGGGTCGCCGTCGGCCGGGTCGATCACGACGGTGCCGTCGAGGGCGACGTTGGACCAGACGTCGTGGCGGGAGGTCGCGGGCAGGATGACCAGGGCGTATCCGCGGGCCAGCGCGGCGGAGGTGGCGGCTCTGGCCATCTCGGCGAAGTACGCGAACTCGGTGAAGGTGAAAGGTTCATCCCCGTAGGTGGTCACGGTCAGACCGATGAGGCCCGACTTGCCGGTACGGAGGGTGCGGGCGGCGGCGGAGGGGCGGTAGCCCAGCCGGTCGGCCACCTCGCGGACGTGGCTACGGGTGGCATCCGGAAGCCGGCCCTTGCCGTTGAGCGCGTCGGAGACGGTCGTGATCGATACACCGGCTGCGGCGGCCACGTCCCGGATACCCGCGCGTCCCAGTCGGCGACCGGTCGACCGGCCCACCTGGTGCTTCCCTGCTGCTGTCATGGCGAGCCGATAGTAGGGCTCGGTACGGCCATTCGCGGTGGACCCACGACGGCGTTGAGGCGGCACGTTTCTGCAAGGCGACTGACCCTCAATTGCCTTCAAATGTAAGGGTGTTGTCGCCCTTTTGGATTGCTCAAGGGAAGGGGTGGCCGCTCCGCCTGGCGATCCGCCCAGGTCTCGAACAGGTCTCAAGTCACCTTGACGAGGGATGCGCGCCACGGAGCGAGCCACCGGCGCGCGGTGTCCCGCATAGCGCTCCCCTCGGAGTGCGCGCCCGGCGCCCACTACGGCGGGTGCCCGCGGAAGGGCTGTCCGTCGCGGGCCTGACGCCGGACGGGGCAATCCTCATAAGGTGTGCAGTATTGGAGTCGATTGGATGGTTGAGGAGGACCTGCGGTGAGCGAGAAGACCCCGAGGCTGCGTGCTGCGCTGGACGGCATCCCTACCTACAAGCCGGGGCGACCGGCGGCGGTCGGCGGCCCGGTCGCCTACAAGCTGTCCTCCAACGAGAACCCCTATCCGCCGCTGCCGGGCGTCCTGGAGAGCGCGGTGGCGGCTGCCGGATCGTTCAACCGCTACCCCGACATGGCATGTACGGGGCTGATGGCGGAGCTGGCCGACCGGTTCTCGGTGCCGGTTACGCACCTGGCGACCGGCACCGGGTCGGTCGGGGTGGCCCAGCAGCTGGTCCAGTCGACGGCCGGGCCCGGCGACGAAGTGATCTACGCCTGGCGGTCGTTCGAGGCGTACCCGATCGTCACCCAGGTCTCCGGCGCGACGTCCGTGCAGGTGCCGCTGACCTCCGATGAGGTGCACGACCTGGAGGCGATGCTGGCGGCGATCACCGACCGGACCCGGCTGATCTTCGTCTGCAACCCCAACAACCCCACCGGCACCGTCGTGCGCCGGGCGGAGCTGGAGTCCTTCCTGGACCGGGTGCCGAGCGACGTGCTGGTGGTGCTGGACGAGGCGTACCGCGAGTTCATCCGCGACGAGGACGTGCCGGACGGGATCGAGCTCTACCGCGACCGCCCCAACGTGTGCGTGCTGCGCACCTTCTCCAAGGCGTACGGCCTGGCGGGGCTGCGGGTCGGCTTCGCGGTGGCGCACCCGGAGGTGGCCGCGGCGTTGCGCAAGACCGCGGTGCCGTTCGGCGTGAGCCAGCTCGCGCAGGAGGCGGCGGTGGCGTCGCTGCGGAGCGAGGCGGCGCTGCTGGAGCGGGTCGACGCGCTGGTCGCCGAGCGGGCCCGGGTGTACGACGCGCTGGTGGCGCAGGGCTGGACCGTCCCGACGTCGGAGGCGAACTTCGTCTGGCTGCGGCTGGGGGACCGGGCGACCGCGTTCGCTGAGGCGTGCGAGCGGGCCGGCGTGGTCGTGCGGCCGTTCGCGGGCGAGGGCGTGCGGGTGACGATCGGGGAGAAGCCGGCGATGGACCTGTTCCTGCAGGCGGCGGAGGAGTTCCGCAAGGCGCGGTAGCCGGTTTCCGGTCCGCGGGAAGGCGTCGTGCCTTCGCGCGGTGGTGTGTTCTGAGGCCGTGGGTCCGGCGGACCCGCGGCCTCGGTCGTCCGTGGACTCAGACCTTCCGGACGTGGATCGGGCCGCCGCTGCGGACGGTGGCCAGTGCGCGCGGGTCGCCGTCGATGCGGCCCAACACGTTGCAGGGGGAGGCGAGTCGGGACTCTCCCCCGCGGGATATCGGGGTGGGGCCGTAGGGGAGCGCGAGGGCGTTGCCCTCGGTCCAGAAGGCGACCGTGCCGGGTTCGACGACCTGGCGGGCGTCGGTCTCCAGCGCGGGGGCGAGCCCGGTGTCGAAGTAGACCTCCTCGCCCCAGGTGTGGGCGGTGGCCTGGAGTGGCAGGGCGGCGAGCAGCGCGGTGGCGGTCGGCGTGTCGTCGAGCGTGGCGGTCACATGCCCGGTGGGCCAGGAGATGCGGATCTTCATGGCGACGCATTCAACAATATGTTGAAGCCGTGCGGAAGGGTGCGCACATAACCTCGGCATAAGCATTCACGGGCCATGGATTCGAGCGTGACCGCAGTCACGTACCCCCCTCTCTCAAGGCGCAGTGCCCATGGGAGATAATGCTTGTGAATGTGAACGCGTTCACAAGCTCCCGTCCTGGTATGTGCCGCTTTATTTGGCGCAAAAGGGACATAGCCGTTCCGAAACGGTGACGCAAGGACGTAAGGAGGCCGCGACATGGAACTGGCGTTGGCGCCAGAGACTATGGCGCGATGGCAATTCGGCATCACGACCGTCTACCACTTCCTGTTCGTTCCCTTGACGATCTCCCTCGCCGCTCTGGTGGCCGGGCTTGAGACCGCATGGGTGCGAACGGGCAAGCAGAAGTACCTCAAGGCCACCAAGTTCTGGGGCAAACTGTTTCTGATCAATATCGCGATGGGTGTCGTCACCGGCATCGTCCAGGAATTCCAGTTCGGCATGAACTGGTCGGACTACTCGCGATTCGTCGGGGACATCTTCGGTGCGCCACTCGCCTTCGAAGCCTTGATCGCGTTCTTCTTCGAATCCACCTTCATCGGATTGTGGATCTTCGGCTGGGACAAGCTGCCCAAGAAGCTCCACTGCTTCTGCATGTGGATGGTCTCGATCGGCACCGTGCTCTCCGCGTACTTCATCCTGGCGGCCAACTCCTGGATGCAGCACCCGGTGGGCTACAAGTACAACCGCGCCACCGGGCGGGCCGAGCTGACCGACTTCTGGAAGGTGCTGACCCAGGACACCACCCTGGTCGTCGTCTTCCACACCCTGACCGCCGCCTTCCTGACCGGTGCCGCGTTCATGGTCGGCGTCTCCGCGTACCACCTGATGCGCAAGAAGCACATCAAGGTCATGCGGACGTCGCTGCGGCTCGGGCTGGTCACCCTGGTCGTCGCCGGACTGCTCACCGCGGTCAGCGGCGACAGCCTCGGCAAGGTCATGTTCAAGCAGCAGCCGATGAAGATGGCCTCGGCCGAGGCGCTGTGGGACAAGGCGGCGCCCGCGCCGTTCTCGGTCTTCTCGTACGGCGATGTCGCCAAGGGGCACAACAAGGTCGCCATCGAGATACCCGGCCTGCTCTCCTTCCTCGCGCACAACGACTTCTCCTCGCCGGTCCCCGGCATCAACGACGTCAACAAGTCCGAGCAGCAGAAGTTCGGGCCCGGCGACTACCGGCCCAACATCCCGGTCACCTACTGGGGCTTCCGCTGGATGATCGGCTTCGGGATGACGTCCTTCGCCATCGGTCTGGCCGGGTTGTGGCTCACCCGCAAGAAGTTCTGGCTGGCGCCCGGGCTGCGGACCGGTGACGAGGAACCACCGCACCTCGCGCTCACCAAGAACAGGACGCTGGGCGCCCGACTGACCAAGTGGTACTGGCGGCTGGCCTTCGTCACCCTCGGCTTCCCGCTGATCGCCAACTCGTGGGGCTGGATCTTCACCGAGATGGGCCGCCAGCCCTGGGTCGTCTACGGCGTGCTGCGCACCCGTGACGCGGTCTCGCCGGGGGTCTCCCAGGGCGAAGTGATCACGTCGCTGGTCGTCTTCACCACGCTCTACGCGATCCTCGCCGTGATCGAGGTGAGGCTGCTGGCCAAGTACATCAAGGCCGGACCCCAGGAACTCTCCGACTCCGATCTCAATCCGCCCACCAAGATCGGTGGCGACTCCACCGACGCCGACCGGCCGATGGCCTTCTCGTACTAGGAGGCGACCATGCAACTCCATGACATCTGGTTCGTCATCATCGCCTTCCTGTGGACCGGATACTTCTTCCTCGAAGGCTTCGACTTCGGGATCGGCGTGCTCACCAAGCTGCTCGCCCGGAACCGCAGCGAGAAGCGGGTGCTGATCAACACCATCGGGCCGGTCTGGGACGGCAACGAGGTCTGGCTGCTCAGCGCGGGCGGGGCGACCTTCGCCGCCTTCCCGGAGTGGTACGCCACCCTCTTCTCCGGTTTCTACCTGCCACTGCTGGTGATCCTGGTCTGCCTGATCGTGCGCGGTGTCGCGTTCGAGTACCGCGCCAAGCGGCCCGAGGAGCGCTGGCAGCGCAACTGGGAGCACGCGATCTTCTGGACCTCGCTGCTGCCCGCGGTGCTGTGGGGCGTGGCCTTCGGCAACATCGTCCACGGCGTGAAGATCGACGCCCACAAGGAGTACGTCGGCGGCGTGCTCGACCTGCTCAACCCGTACGCGATCCTCGGCGGCCTGGTCACGCTGGCGCTGTTCACCTTCCACGGTGCGGTGTTCGCGTCGCTGAAGACCGTGGGCGACATCCGGGAGCGGGCGCGCCGGATGGCGGGCGTCCTCGGGCTGGTCACCGCCGTGCTCGCGGTCGCGTTCCTGGGGTGGACCCAGGCCGACAAGGGCGACGCCGGCAGCCTGGCCGCGATGATCGTCGCGGTGGTGGCGCTGGTCGCCGCGCTCGGGGCCAACAGGCTCGGGCGCGAGGGCTGGGCGTTCGCGTTCTCCGGGATCACCATCGCGGCGGCGGTCGCCATGTTGTTCCTGACGCTCTTCCCGAACGTCATGCCGTCCACGCTGAACGAGAGCTGGGGCCTCACGGTCACCAACGCCTCGTCCAGCCCCTACACCCTGAAGATCATGACGTGGTGCGCCGCCATCGCCGCGCCGATCGTGATGCTCTACCAAGGGTGGACCTATTGGGTGTTCCGCAAGCGGATCGGCACCCAGCACATCGCCGAAGCCCACTAGCTGAGTCCCGCCCCGCCCCGCCCCGCCCCGCCAGGGCGGGGCTCGGGAGAACGGAAGGTTTCACGTGAAACCGGTCGACCCGCGCCTGCTCCGATACGCCCGTGCCACCCGCGGATTCCTCGTCGCGGTGGTGGTGCTCGGGCTTGCCGGAGCGGGCCTGGTCGTCGGCCAGGCCATGCTGATCGCGGAGATCGTGGTCGGAGCCTTCCAACACGAGCGCACCCTCGGGGCGTTGGCCACCCCCGTGGCGCTGCTCGCCGCGGTCTCGGTCGGCCGGGGGCTGGTCTCCTGGCTCACCGAACTGGCCGCGCACCGGGCCAGCGCGGCGGTCAAGTCCGAACTGCGGATGCGGCTGGTCGAGCGGGCGGCGGCGCTGGGGCCCGGGGCGGAGATCCGTCGCGCGGAGGGTGCCGGCACCCTGGAGCTGCGGACCGGGGAGTTGGCCACGCTGGCCACCCGCGGCATCGACGCCCTGGACGACTACTTCGCCCGCTATCTGCCGCAGTTGGGGCTGGCGGTCGTCGTGCCGGTCGCGGTGCTGGCCCGGATCGTCACCGGCGACTGGATCTCCGCGCTGACGATCGTGATCACCCTGCCGCTGATCCCGCTCTTCATGGTGCTGATCGGCTGGGCCACCCAGTCGCGGATGGATCGTCAGTGGCGGCTGCTCTCCCGGCTGTCCGGGCACTTCCTCGATGTCGTCGAGGGGCTGCCGACGCTGAAGGTCTTCGGCCGGGCCAAGGCCCAGGCCGCCTCCATCCGCGCGATCACCAGCTCCTACCGCCGGGCCACCCTGCGCACGCTGCGGATCGCCTTCCTCTCGTCCTTCGCGCTCGAACTCCTCGCCACCATCTCCGTCGCGCTGGTCGCGGTCGGCATCGGCATGCGCCTGGTCCACGGTGAACTCGACCTCTCCACGGGGCTGATGGTGCTGGTGCTGGCACCCGAGGCGTATCTGCCGCTGCGGCAGGTCGGGGCGCAGTACCACGCCGCGGCCGAGGGGCTCTCGGCGGCGGACGAGATCTTCGCCGTACTGGAGACCCGGCCGCGGACGCCCGGCACCGCGCCCGCGCCGGACGGCACCGGACTGACCGTCGAGGGGCTGGTGGTCCGCCACCCAGGGCGCACCGCCGCCTCGCTGCCGGCCACCTCGTTCGAGGTCCGGCCCGGGGAGACGGTCGCGCTGGTCGGCCCCTCGGGTGCCGGCAAGTCCACGCTGCTGAGCGCCGTGCTCGGCTTCACCGCGCCGTCCGAGGGACGGGTCCTCGTCGACGGCCACGACATCGCCGACCTCTCCCCCGACAGCTGGCACGGCCGGATCGCCTGGGTACCGCAACATCCGCACCTCTTCGCCGGATCCATCGCCGAGAACGTCCGGCTGGTGCGGCCGGACGCCGATGACGCGGCGGTCCGCGCCGCCCTGGGCGAGGCCGGGGCGTTGGACTTCGTCGACGCGCTGCCGGACGGCACGGCCACCCGGCTCGGGGAATCCGGCGCCGGGCTCTCCGCCGGTCAGCGGCAGCGCATCGCGCTCGCCCGCGCCTTCCTCGCCGACCGTCCGATCGTGCTGCTGGACGAGCCCACCGCCAATCTGGACGGTGAGACCGAGCAGACCCTGGTCGAGGCCGTGGGTCGGCTCGCGGCCGGACGCACGGTCCTGATGGTCGTCCACCGGCCGGCGCTGCTGGCGGTGGCCGACCGGACGGTGCGGCTGGCGGGGCCGGAGTCGGGCGCCGAGCCGGTGGAGTCGGTGGACGCGGCGACCGCCGATCCGGGCGCGGGGGCCGCCGCGGTCTCCCCCGCCGGGCCGGGCCGGGCGGCGGACGTCGCTCCGTCGCCGGAGGGGGAGGCCGTTCCCGGTGCCGCCGCGGGGAACGCGCTGCGGCGGCTGCGCGGGCTGGCCCGTGCGCGGCGGGCGCGCCTGGGGCTGGCGCTGCTGCTCGGCAGCCTCGCGCTGGGCTGCGCGGTGGGCCTGATGGCGACCTCCGGCTGGCTGATCTCGCGAGCCTCGCAGGAGCCGCCGGTGCTGTATCTGATGGTGGCGGTGACCGCGACCAGGGCGTTCGGCATCGGGCGTGCGGTGTTCCGGTACGCCGAGCGGCTGGTGGCGCACGACGCGGTGTTCCGGATGCTCGCCGACGTCCGGGTGGCCGTCTTCCGGCGGTTGGAGCGGCTGGCCCCGGCCGGGCTGAAGGAACGCCGCCGTGGCGATCTGCTGTCGCGACTGGTCGCGGACGTCGACGCGGTGCAGGACTACTTCCTGCGCTGGCTGCTGCCCGTCGGGGCGGCACTGCTGGTCGGCGCCGGCACCGTCGCGTTCACCGGCTGGCTGCTGCCGGAGGCCGGGGTGATCCTCGCGGTCGGGCTGCTGCTCGCCGGGGCCGGGGTGCCGGCGCTGTCGAGCGCGTTGGCGTGGCGTGCGGAGCGCCGGCTGGCGCCGGCCCGCGGGGTGCTCTCCACCCGCGTCGTCGATCTCCTCACCGGGACCGCCGAGTTGACGGTCGCCGGTGCCGTGCGGGCGCGCACGGAGGAGGTGCGCCGGGCCGATCGGGACCTGACCCGGATCGCGTCCCGCTCGGCCGCCGCGGCCGGTGCCGGGGCCGGCCTCTCGGCACTGCTGTGCGGGCTGACGGTGGCCGCCGCCGCGGTGGTCGGCATCCAGGCGGTGCACACGGGCCGGCTGGCGGGGGTGGCACTGGCCGTCGTCGTACTCACTCCGCTCGCCGCGTTCGAGGCGGTGGCCGGGCTGCCGCTCGCCGCGCAGTACCGGCGCCGCACCCGGCACGCCGCCGAGCGGGTCTTCGAGGTGCTGGACGCCCCGGCGCCGGTCCGCGAACCGGACGTCCCCACGACCGCGCCCGAGGAGCCGTTCCCGCTGACCGTGCGCGAGTTGACCGCGCGGCACCCCGGTCAGGACCGCCCGGCCCTGGACGGCGTCGGCTTCACCCTGACCGCGGGCCGCCGGCTCGCCGTCGTCGGCCCATCCGGATCCGGCAAGACCACACTCGCGCAGGTGCTGCTGCGCTTCCTGGACCGGGAAGCGGGGGCGTACGCCCTGGCCGGCACCGACGCCCAGGAGATGGCCGGCGACGCGGTCCGGCGGCTGGTCGGGCTGTGTGCGCAGGACGCGCACATCTTCGACAGCTCGCTGCGGGAGAACCTCCGGCTCGCCCGGCGGGACCGGAGCGGCGGCCCGGACGGCACCGACGACCAGGACCTCTGGGACGCGCTCGGCCGGGCGCGGCTGGCGGACTGGGTGCGCGGGCTGCCCGACGGCCTGGACACCATGGTCGGGGAGCATGGTGCCCGGCTGTCCGGCGGCCAGCGGCAGCGGCTGGCCCTGGCGCGTGCGCTGCTTGCGGACTTCCCGGTGCTGGTGCTGGACGAGCCCGCCGAGCACCTCGACCTGGCCACCGCCGACGCGCTCACCGCCGATCTGCTGGCCGCCACCGAGGGACGGACGACGGTGTTGATCACGCACCGGCTCGCCGGCCTGGACGCGGTCGACGAGGTGCTGGTCCTGGACCGGGGCCGGGTGGTGCAGCGCGGTGGTTACGCGGAGCTGGCCACGGCCGACGGTCCGTTCCGGCGGATGCTGGAGCGCGAACGGGCGGTGGACGCGGCGTACCCGCGGACGGGGGCCGCCGGGGGTGCGGCGGTGGACGCCGGTCGGGAGCCCGTCGGGGTGTCGGCGCTGACCGCGTGACGCGACGGAGGCCCTTCGGCGGGGGCGCCCTCCCGGCCGTCCCCACCCGGCCGTCCCCACCCGGCCGTCCCCACCTGGCTGTCCCCGTGTGGCCGGGCTCGCCGGATAGCTGCACTTTCCCCGGAAATGGGCCCTTATTAGGCTCGGGGCATGGCAGTCACGGCAGGATCGCGCCCGGACCCCCCGGACCCCCCGGACATCGGGAGGGACATCGGGCGCCCGGACCCCATGGACGCCGCCACCGAGGCCACCCGTAGTCTCCGCGGGCTGTCGTCCGAGCTGACCGCGCGGGTGCCGCAGCTGTTGGAGGCGATGCGCACGGTCGGCGCCGGGCTGGACCTGCACATCACGCTGGACCGGATCGTGGAGACCGCCGCCGAGCTCGCCAATGCGCGCTACGCCGCGATCGGGATCATCGACGACGCCCGGGAGGGGCTGTCGGACTTCGTGACCTACGGCGTGACCGGGGAGCAGCACGAGCGCATCGGCGCGCTGCCCGACGGCCACAAGGGCCTGCTCGGCGCGCTGATCCACGACCCGAAGCCGGTGCGGCTGGCCAACCTCGCCAAGGATCCGCGCTCGGCCGGCTTCCCGCCGGGACACCCGCCGATGCGGTCGTTCCTCGGGGTACCGATCCGGGTCCAGGGCGAGATCTTCGGGAATCTCTATCTGACCGAGAAACGCGGCGGCGAGTTCAGCGAAGAGGACCTGCACATGGTGCGGGTGCTGGCCACCGAGGCCGGTATCGCGATCGGCAACGCCCGGCTGTACGCGGCGACCCGGCAGCGGGAGCGCTGGATCGACGGGTCGGTGGCGGTGACCACCGAACTGCTCGCCGGCAGCGATGTCGACGACGCGCTCGCGGTGGTCGCGGAGCAGGCGAAGAAGCTGGCGGATTCGGCGGCCGGCATCGTGCTGCTGCCGGACGAGGACGGTGGGCTGGAGATCGTCGCGGTGTCGGCCGACGACCCGACCGGGATCATGGGGACCCAGATCCCGCGGGAGAGCCCGGTGGCCGAGCAACTCCTCGCCGGTGAGCCGGTGTTCGTGGACGACTCGGCCAGTGATCCGCGCATGGTCACCCACCTCGCGCCGCGCTTCGGCCCGAGCATGATGCTGCCGCTCAAGAGCGGCGGCCGGGTGCTCGGCACGCTCGCCACGCCGCGGGGGCGTGGGGCCCGCCCGTTCTCCGCCGCCGAGCGGACCCTGGCCACCCAGTTCGCCGCGCAGGCCGCGCTGGCGCTGGTGCTGGCCGACGCACAGCGCGACCGGGAGCGGCTGGCGGTCTACGAGGACCGCGACCGGATCGCCCGAGACCTGCACGATCTGGTGATCCAGCGGCTGTTCGCGGCGGGGATGATCCTGGAGAGCGCTCAGCGCAAGACCGTGGTGCCGGAGGTGGCCAGGCGGGTCGGTAAGGCCATCGACGAACTCGACACCACCATCCAGGAGATCAGAACCGCGATCTTCGCCCTTCAGCAGAGCCCGGCCGAGGCGCCGTCGGGGCTCCGGACCCGGGTGCTGCGGGAGGTCGGCACCGCCGCCGTGCCGCTCGGTTTCCAGCCGTCGGCGCAGTTCGTCGGCCCGGTCGACTCCCGGGTCGGGGAACTGGCCGGCAAGAACCTCATCGCCGCGCTGCGCGAGGCGCTGTCGAACGCCTTCCGGCACGCCGAGGCGTCCCGCATCGAGGTCGTGGTGGACGCCACGGTCAACTTGCCGGACGGCACCCCCGGCGTCCGGCTGACCGTCGCCGACGACGGGGTGGGCATCGCGCGGGGCGGTCGGCGCAGCGGCCTCAAGAACCTCGCCAAGCGCGCGGAGTCCCTGGGCGGCTCCAGCACCTACGGCCCTGGGCTGGGCGCGGGCGACAAGGGGACGATGGTGACGTGGGAGGCGCCGTTGTGAGGGGAGCGGGGGCTACGGTCGCTGGGCTTCCGCGCCAGAAGGGCGGCGATCGTCCTGGCCGCCCCTCAGCGGGTTCTTGCGTCAGGCGCGCCGTGACCCTGCCGGGACCGCACCCCATGTCTACGGCAGATCGCGGGAGTTGAGCGTTTCACGTGAAACATGCGCGGACCGGGGAGGGGTGTGGTTTCACGTGAAACGGTCCGGGACGGCGCGCAGTTGTGGTTTCACGTGAAACCACGGACCCGTCGAACGGACCGTTCTCCTGCCGCCGTCACAGCAGGCTCAGCGCCCCTGGAGAATCCGCTCGATCACGACCGCCACGCCGTCGTCGTTGTTGGATTCCGTGCGGCGCGTGGTGGCCGCCAGTACGTCCGGGTGGGCGTTGGCCATGGCGTACGAGGTGCCGGCCCAGGTGAGCATCTCGATGTCGTTCGGCATGTCGCCGAAGGCGACGACCTCCTCCGGTGAGATCCCGCGTTCCGCGCAGCAGTGGGCGAGGGTGCCGGCCTTGCTGACGCCCGGGCCGCTGATCTCCAGGAGCGCGGTGGGGCTGGACCGGGTGAAGGACGCCAGGTGGCCCGCGGTGGTCCGGGCCAGCGCGAGGAAGGCATCGGGGTCCAGGTCGGGGTGGTGCGCGAGCAGCTTGAGCACGGGCTGGTCGGAGGTGCCGGCGTCGCTGTGTGCGCGGGTGGCGCCCGCGGTGCCCAGTTCGGGCATATCGGAGTCGGTCGCATACGGACCGTCGGTGCCGGGGCCGTCCGCCGGATCGGGGGCCGGGGACGCGGCGAACCCCTCGGCGAGGAGCTTCTCGGCCGGCGCGATCACCGCGGCCGGGTCGAGGAAGAAGGGCGGGTACTGCGGCTCGTAGTGGATGCCGCCGGTGCGTTCGACGGCGAAGGTGGTGCCGGGGGCCGCGTCACGCAGGGCGTGGACGACGTCGAGCGCCACTCCCTGGTCCAGGGGGCTGACCTCGACGAAGCGGGAGCCCCGGTGCAGATCGACGACGGCCGCGCCGTTCGCGCAGATCGCCAGGCCATGGCCGTGCACATGATCGCTGACCACGTCCATCCAGCGGGCCGGGCGCCCGGTGACGAAGAACACCTCGATGCCCGCTGCCTCCGCGGCGGCGAGCGCGGCGATCGTCCGGTCGGAGACCGTCTTGTCGTCGTGCAGCAGCGTGCCGTCGAGGTCGGTGGCGATAAGCCGGATGGGCCGGGGCGGCGCGGCGGAGGCATCAGTCACGGGGCCATCTTCGCGTACCGGCACGTACAGGCGTGCGGTGGGTGTCACACATGAGCCGGGGCGAGGACGCGGCCGGGCGGGCTTTCTCCGGAGTCACCGTACGCTCGGGGATATGCGACTGAGCACAGTGATCTTGCCCGTCCGACGCTGGTCCGATGGCGGCAAGGAGGTATGGCAGCGCGCCGAGGAGCTGGGGTTCCACGCTGCGTACACGTATGACCACCTGTCCTGGCGGAGCTTCCGCGACCAGGCATGGTTCGGCGCCCTCCCGACGTTGACCGCGGCCGCCGCCGCGACCTCACGGATACGTCTGGGCACCCTCGTCACCTCGCCGAACTTCCGGCACCCGGTCACCCTCGCCAAGGAGCTGATCTCGCTCGACGACATCAGCGAGGGCCGTGTCACGCTGGGCATCGGCGCCGGCGGCAACGGCTTCGACGCCACCGCGCTCGGCCAGGAGCCCTGGTCGCCGCGCGAACGGGCGGACCGCTTCGCCGAGTTCACGGCGCTGCTGCACCAGTTGCTGACCCAGGACGCCGTCTCCTACGAAGGCACCCACTACTCCGCGGACGAGGTGCGGAACATCCCCGGCTGCGTGCAGCGGCCGCGGCTGCCGTTCGCGGTGGCGGCCACCGGCCCGCGCGGGCTGAAGCTGGCGGCCCGCTACGGGCAGGCGTGGGTGACCACCGGTGACCCCAAGGTGTCGAACGCGGGCGGCACCCCGGCCGAGTCGCGGGAGGCCATTCGCAGGCAGGTCGAGGGGCTGGCCAAGGCGTGCGCCGACCAGGGCCGGGACTTCGCCGAGCTCCACAAGATCATGCTGACCGGCTTCACCCCGGACCAGCCGCTGGACTCCGTGGACGCCTTCGTGGACTTCGCCGGGCGCCACGCCGAGCTGGGCATCGAGGAGCTGGTCATCCACTGGCCGATCGCGGATTCGGTCTTCGCGGCCGACCCGGCGGTCTTCGAGCGGATCGCCACCGAGGGGCTGGCGCAGCTCGGCGCCTAGGGCGCTTCTGCAAAGTCCCGCCCTCCGGGCGAACGACGGGGCTTTGCGGACACGCCCTAGCCACCCATCCTCGACTTCAGGCCGTACATCGCGATTCACCCCGGTATCCCGGCCGGGGCTTTACCCGGTATATAGCCGGCAAGAGGGAGAATTGGGGCAGCGGTGCAGTGTGCGGGACCCGGCGCGCGGAGACGACTGCGTGACCGGGCCGGCGCACTGTGCGAAATGCGGTGCGTTGTGGAGGAGCCATGGCACAGACCCGATTCGCCCCGGACCGCGGGCTGACCTCGCGCATGGTCATGACGATGTTCTTCATCGGGCTGCTGTACGTCGTGGTCGTGAGCGCGCTGGTCGTACTGCTCAAGGGCGCCTGGGTGGTGGTGCTGCTGATCGCGGGGGGCATGTTCGTCGCGCAGTTCTGGTTCAGCGACCGGATCGCGGCCTACAGCATGGGGGCGCACGAGGTCACGCCGGAACAGGCGCCCGAGTTGCACGGTGCCGTGGACCGGCTCTGTGCCCTGGCCGATATGCCCAAGCCGAGGGTCGCGATCGCCGAATCCGATGTACCGAACGCCTTTGCCACCGGCCGTAACCAGCAGAACTCCATGGTCTGCGCGACGACCGGGCTGCTCAGGCGGCTGGAGCCGGAGGAGCTGGAGGGCGTGCTGGCCCACGAGCTGTCGCACGTCGCCCATCGCGATGTCGCGGTGATGACCATCGCGTCGTTCCTCGGGGTCCTGGCCGGCATCATCACCCGCGCCGCCCTGTGGAGCGGTGTCGGGCGCAACAACCGCGATCAGAACGCCGCCATCGCCGTCCTGATCGTCACCGCCGTCAGCGTCGTCGTCTATGCCATCAGCTTCCTGCTGACCAGGCTGCTCTCCCGCTACCGCGAGCTGTCCGCGGACCGGGCCGCCGCCCTCCTGACCGGCCGCCCCTCGGCGCTGGCCTCCGCTCTGACCAAGGTCACCGGTCAGATCGCGCGGATCCCGACCGAGGACCTCCGCAAGGCCCAGCCGTTCAACGCGTTCTACTTCGCCCCGGCGTTCAACAAGGAGAGCTTCAACCAGCTGCTGTCCTCGCACCCGACGCTGGAGCAGCGGCTCGACCAGCTGGGACGGATAGCGGCGCAGTTGGGGCGGCCCTGAGCGGACGCGTCGGAGGGACGGCAGTGAGCGGCGCGTGGCGATGTTTCCCGTGAAACACGCCATCGCGTCACCGGAGCAAAGGATCAAGGAGCAAGCCGCGCATGGGATTTCTGGACGCCATCCTCGGCCGTAGCAAGCCCGTACGGCCCGATCTGGACCAGCTCTTCGCGCTGCCGTCCGCCGCGGTCACCCTGGAGGCCGCGGCCGGATTCACCCCGACCGGGCTGGGATCGGTGTGCTTCGCGAGCGTCGAGGGCGGGGCGTTCGCACGGATCCAGGAGGAGGCGCGTGCGCTCCTGGACGGCACGGTGGAGTTCACACAGGACGCGTACGGCTATACATGGCTGCTGGTGCGGCACGCCCCGGAGGACGTGGCGGGTCTGGTCAACGATCTGCACGCGGTCAACACCTCCCTGGAGGAGGCGGGGTTCGGCCCGCAGCTGCTGTGTTCGCTGCTGGGATTCCGCGATGCGCGACAGCGGTCGCTGGCGCTGGTCTACCTCTACAAACGCGGCACGTTCTACCCCTTCGCGCCGCACACCGGCGACGCCGAGAAGCGCGACAACCCGCTCGAACTCCAGGTGCGGGCGATGCTCGGGGACGATCTGACGATCGAGAAGGATCTTTCCCGGTGGTTCCCGGTGTGGGGAGCGCCGGGGCTCTGACCTGCGGGTTTCCTGAGGCGTTGTGCAAGGGGAGGGGTCAGCCGGGGAAACGGAGGAACTCCGGCGGCACATGACCGGTCAGCCAGACGCCGTTGGCGCTGACGCGGAAGACATGGCCGGCCCGGTGCATCGCCCCCGCGTCCACGGTCAGCACCACCGGCTTGCCGCGCCGGGCGCCCACCCGGGACGCGGTCTCGCGGTCCGGTGAGAGGTGCACGGCCAGCCGCGACATCGGCCGCAGCCCCTCCTCCCGTATGGCGGCGACGCTGCGGGCCACCGTGCCGTGGAAGAGGAAGCCGGGTGGCACCGCCGGCGGCAGACCGAGGTCGACGCGCACGGAATGGCCCTGATTGGCGCGGATGCGGCCGTTCTCCAGGGTGTAGCGCCGCTTGTCGTTGTCGGCGACCACGGCCTCCAACTCTGCTCGGGAGAAGGGGAATCCGTGCCGCGCGGCGGCGTCGAGCAGCGCGGCCACCTGGACCCAGCCCTGAGCGTCGAGGACGATGCCGATCCGCTCCGGTTCGTGGCGCAGGTGTTTGGCGAGGTACTTCGAAATGCGCACGGAGCGCTGGTGGTTCATGCCTTCAGGATGCCGTGGCGCGGTCGCCGCGGCACCTGCTATTCGGAGGCGGAGGCTCGGGGTCGGCGAGTGGGCGGCCGTCGCCGGGGCGCGCCCCGGCGAGGGCGTCAGTCGCCGCTGTGCCGCTCCCCCGCCGGCTGCTCGTCCTGCTCAGGCCGCTCCCTGCCGCGCTGCGCGCGGGCCAGTTCGCCGGCCTTCCGGGCCTTCGCGCTGGTCACCTCGTCGGCGGCCCAGCGAGCCCACTCCTCCATCGTCGTGGACATCCGGAGACCGTATTCCAGGGCGATGCGCCCGTAGACGGAGATCATCTCGTCGTCCCACTCCGCGGTCCGGTCGATCTGCTCGTACGCGGTGTGGGCGCGGGCGGCGGTCTCGGCCTGCGTGAGCAGGTACGACTGCGCCTCCAGCGGCGTGAGGATGCCGAGGAAGAACACCCGCAACAGGCCGTCGTGGCGCTGCGGGCCGGTGGGGGCGACCTCGGTGAGCCAGTGGCGCAGCTCGGCCAGGCCGTCGTCGGTGATCGCGTATTCCTTGCGGCCGCGCGGGCCGTGGGCGGCGACCTCGACCAGGCCGGCCGTCGTGAGCTTGTTGAGTTCGCCGTACACCTGGCTCTGGGTCGCCGGCCAGACGCTGGTGAGCGAGGCGTTGAACAGCTTCATCAGGTCGTAGCCGCTCGCCGGGGATTCGGAGAGCAGGCCCAGTACCGCGTGTCTCAGGCTCATGACTTGCACTTTACCTTCCATAAGTGACATGTCAAAGCTGGACTTTCCATCTTCGACATGTCACAGTTGGAATGTCGCTGGGTGGGGAGAGCCCGAAACCAGTGCACGTTGTGGCCGCGTTCGTCGGCCGGGCGCACCGTCGAGCAGCCGTCCGTGGTGATCGGGCGCAACCAAAATGGGGGGATCATGAACTACCTGCGGAGCTTCGTTCCATGGCTGGTCTTCGCGGGGGTGTCCACCGCCGGCTGGCAGTGGGGGGCGCTCGCCGGACTGGTGGCCTCGGTGGTGCTGCTGATAGCGGACCGCGCGACGGGACTCTCGCTGGAGAACCGGCTGCTGGAGTACGGCACCATCGTCTACTTCCTCGGTCTCTCCGTACTGGCCTTCACGCGCCCCGAGAGCGACCTCCAGCTCTACAGCGGCGCGATGTCGGTGGGTTGGCTGGCGCTCATCTCCTGGGTGTCGATCGCCGTCCGGCGCCCGTTCACCCTGGCGATCGCCCGGGGGATGGCCCCGCCCGAGGTCTGGGACACCCCGCTGTTCCGGCGCATCAACGTCGTGATCACCGCGGCCTGGGCGCTGTCCTTCACCCTGTCCGCGCTCGCCCAGGTCGCCATATCCGCCTACGGCCTCGGCACCGTCTTCTCGATCGTCGTCCAGGTCGCCGGATTCGTTCTTCCTGTCCGGTTCACCGCCACGTATCCCGACCGGGCCCGCGCCCGCTTCCTGCAGCAGTCCGGCGCCCGGTTCAACGCCCAGGAAGGTATGGCCTCATGACCGCCACCCCATCCACCGCGGTATCCGAATCCTCCGCACCGCCACCGCATCTGGCCGGCAACTTCGCGCCGGTCACCGACGAACTGACCACCTACGACCTCCCGGTCGCCGGCACCATCCCGCCGGAGCTCACCGGCTGGTATCTGCGCAACGGCCCCAACCCGCAGGACGCCGCCAGCCGGCACTGGTTCTTCGGCGACGGCATGGTCCACGGTGTGCGCCTGGAGGGCGGCCGGGCCGTCTCGTACCGCAATCGGTGGGTCCGCACCTCGACCTTCACCGACGGCATCCGCTTCGGTGACGGGTCGGGCCGCCGCAATCTGGCCGCCGGTGTCGCCAACACCCATGTCGTCCGGCACGCCGGTCGCACGCTGGCGCTGGTCGAGTCGTCCTTCCCCTACGAGATCGACTGTCGGCCCGGACACGAGCTGGAGACCGTCGGCTCCCATGACTTCGGCGGCTGGCTCGCCACCGCCATGACCGCCCACCCCAAGACCTGTCCCACCACCGGCGAGCTGCACTTCTTCGGGTACGGCCGTTCCAGTGCGCCCTATCTGACGTATCACCGGGCCGACGCGGCCGGTGAGTTGGTGGTCAGCCGTCCGATCGACGTGCCCGGCGCCACGATGATGCACGACTTCCACCTGACGGCACGCCATGTGATCTTCATGGACCTGCCGATGGTCCACGACCGAGACCACGCCGGCATGCCCTACCGCTGGGATCCGGAGTACGGGGCCCGCCTGGGGGTGCTGCGCCGGGACGACCCCCATGGCGAGGTCCGCTGGCTGGAGATCGACCCCTGCTATGTCTTCCACTCGCTGAACGCCCATGACGACGGCGATCAGCGGATCGTTCTCTACGTCTCCCGCTACGCCACGTTGGCCGGTCATGCGCCGCCCTGCCTGTGGCGCTGGACGATCGACCTCGCCGCGGGCACGGTGGCGGAGGAGCAAATCGACGACCAGATGGGCGAGTTCCCCCGGATAGACGACCGCCTGGCCGGGCTGCCTGCCCGGTTCGGCCATGTCACGGCCGCGGAGGCACCGGGCACCGGTGCGATACCCGGTGCCCTGCTCCGCTACGACCTGCGGACCGGCGGGGTGGCCCGCTACGACTTCGGCCCGGGGCGTACCCCGGGCGAGGCGGCGTTCGCCCCCGCCGACGACCGTCCGGGCGGTCCCGGCTGGCTGATCACCTACGTCTACGACGCCACCACCGACACCAGCGACCTCGTGATCCTCGACGCCGAGGACGTCACCGCCGGCCCGGTGGCGACGGTCTCCCTGCCGCGCCGGGTGCCGTACGGGTTCCACGGCAACTGGCTGCCGGATCCGACGGGTTGAGGAGCCCGTCGGGATGGCCGGGCGGACGGGCCGTCCGGCGTGATCCTTGACAACTGGAGAGGGAAGCAGGCGAGGCGGGCCCCGAGCGGGTCGGCCGTGGGGGAGCCGCCCGGGGGAAGGGACACCGGGCGGGTCAGTGCCCGGGGGTGTCCTCCGCGGCGGGCCGGGTGCCCCGGGCCGCCGCGGCCAGGGCGTCCATGGCGCGGGCGTGCGCCTCGCGCTGTGCGGCGGCGGCGATGAAAGCGGCCGTGTTCTCCGGGCCCACCAGGTCGCGTACGGCCTGAACGGCCGCGACGGGGAGCAGCACGGCCTCCGAGTCGGTCGCGGGACGGGGGGCCGCGGCGGGCCCGGGGGCCACCGCTGCCCCGGGGCGGAGCTCCGGCTCCGGCACGGGTCCGGCGGGCTCCTGCAGGCCGGACGGCCCTGATGGCCCCGACGCGCCCGCCGTTCCCGACGACAGGGCCTCGGCGAGGTGGTGGTGGATGTACCGGGTGGCCAGTGTCCGCATGGCGCGGGCGAGTTCGGCGTCGATGGTCTGCTGGGCCAGGGGACGGAGACGACGCACCAGGGCCGTGGCCTCCGCCGTCTCCGCCTCGGTGGGCGGATGGTTCAGGAACGACCGGAAGACGTGCTCGGCGGTGAAGTCCAGGAAGCGGGAGGCGATGTGTTCGACCTGGCCGCGCAGCTCTCGCAGGTGGCCGGAGATCGCCAGCAGCGGCACACCCGCCGCATGGAGTTCGGAGGCGACCGCGAGCTCCTGCGGACTGGGGACCAGGAACTCGTCGTCCCGGCCCGGCACGCGCACCAGGACGCCGAGCTCGACGGCCTCGGCCACCGCCTGCTCGTTGGGGCCGCCGAAGGCGGCGTCCAGGTCGTCACGGGTGATGCGGGTCGGCTTCTCGTCGGTCCACGGTCCGTCGATCTCGGCGACCAGACCCAGGACCCCGCCCAGGTCACGGCCGGCGTCCCAGGCTTCGAGGAGTTCCTTGATGCTGGCGAGGGTGTAGCCGCGGTCGAGCAGGTCGGCGATCTGGCGCAGCCGGGCCAGGTGGGCGTCGCCGTACACATTGGCACGGCCGCGACGCTCGGGGCGGGGCAGCAGCCCCCGGTCCTGGTAGGCGCGGATGGTGCGGACCGTGGCGCCACTGAGGTGGGCCAGGTCCTCGATGCGGTACTCGGCCGTCGGCGGCTGCTCGGGCGTCACTGTGGTGCTCCTTACGGGACGGCCGCCTCATCGAGGAGGCCGCGTTACCGGTCAGCCATCAGGGGGTGGCTGCTACGAGGCGGTGGCCCACGGAGGCCGTGCCGGGGCCGGGCGTGCCACGGGCCGTGGCCGGCCACCGCCGGTACCGCCACGGGCCGGGTGCGGCGGTGCCACGATACGGCCGCCTGATCGGCGTCGGGGCGGGGTGGTCGCCCGCACGGGACGGTCGGTGCGACCGGGCTCTGACCACAGGACGGCTCGGCACGCCGACCGGGGCGCGGGCGGTCCCCCTACGTCAGCCGGGGGCCAGCGGTCGGGTGCGTGTCGGGCGGAGGCGGTCCGTGACGGCGGACGCGGCCGGCTGATGCCGCCCGACGCGGACGGTCGTTACGGGAGGGCCGCGCGGCCTATCGCGCCGGCTGCGGCTCGGGCGGCCGGGGAGGAGGCCAGATAGGCGACGGCGGCACGCAGCGAGCCTTCCTGGGAGGGGTGGTAGGAGCGTCGGACGTAGCGGGGGATCGCCGCGCCCAGTTGCCGCCAGCTGGGTAACAGCCCCTTGCGGACGGCGCGGTTGTGTGCGCGCAGCGAATAGCGGGAGGGGGCGGACAGCCGAGGGTCGTGGCGCAGGAGATAGGTCGCGCCCCAGCACCAGAGGTAGAGCAGGACGGGGGCGGTCACGGCCATGGCCAGGACGCGGCGGGTGTAGCGGGCGGGTTCCTCGCCGCCGGTGTGCTGGTACATGTCGAAGGCGACCGCGCGGTGCTCGACCTCTTCGGCGCCGTGCCAGCGGAGCAGATCGAGCATCACCGGATCGGGGTCGGCGTGGTCCAGGCCGTCTGCGCCCAGGACCCAGCTGCCGAGCACGGCGGTGAACTGCTCGATGGCGGCGATCAGGGCGAGCCGGAAGCGCAGCCACTCCTGCTCGGGGATCGGGACGCCCAAGGGGGGCCGCTCCCCGAGGAGGTACTCGAAGAGGAAGTCGACGTGCCGGGTGTACGGGGTGGTGTCGAGGCCCTGATGGGCCAGGTGGTACAGGACATGGGCGTGCTGGACGCTGTGCGTGGCCTCCTGGCCCATGAAGCCCTTCACGTCCTTGAGGAGGTGCTCGTCCCGGACCAGAGGGAGGGCTTCTTTGAAGACCTTGACGAACCACCGCTCGCCGGCGGGGAGCAGCAGGTGCAGCACATTGATCACATGGGTGGCGGTGGGCTCGTCCGGTATCCAGTGCAGCGGGGTCTCGCGCCAGTCGAAGGCGACCCGACGGGGCGCGATGGGGTGGTGCTCCTGGGGGCGTGGTGTGCTCATCAGCGGCTCCTGACGTGCGAGGTTCTCCTGACCTGGGTGGGGCGGGCGGCCGGGCCGGGGTGTGCGGCCCGGCCGCACACCGGGTGCGGACCGTGGTGCGGGCGTGCGGGGTGGGGGCGCGGGCCGGTCACACGGGCGGTTTGAGCCGGGCGAGGGCGCGCAGCGTCCGTGGGGCGAAGCGGGACAGCAGGTGGGCGCCGCGCGCCTCGGGGGTGACCGGGACCACCGCCCGGTTGTGGACCACCGCGCGCAGGATGGCGTCGGCGACCTTCTCCGGCGGGTAGTTGCGCATCCCGTACATCCGCGCGGCCTTGGCCTGGCGGCGCTTCTCTTCCTCCTCGGAGACGCCGGTGAAGCGGGCCGTGCCGGTGATGCCGGTGTTGACGAGCCCGGGGCAGATGGCGGTGACGCCGATGCCCTGTCCGGCCAGCTCGGCGCGCAGGCACTCGCTGAGCATGAGGACGGCTGCCTTGGAGGTGCTGTAGGCGGGCAGGATCCGGGACGGCTGGTAGGCGGCGGCCGAGGCGGTGTTGACGATGTGGCCGCCCTGGCCGCGGTCCGCCATCCGCCGGCCGAAGATCCGGCAGCCGTGGATGACGCCCCACAGGTTGACGTCCAGGACCTTCTTCCAGTCCTCGGAGGTGGTGTCCAGGAAGGAGCCGGACAGTCCGATGCCGGCGTTGTTGACCAGCACGTCCACCGTGCCGTACTCGGCATCGACCTTGTCGGCGAGCTTCTCCATCGCCGCCTCGTCGGAGACGTCGACGGTCTCGCCCCATGCCTCGGGGGCGCCGATCAGCCGGGCCATGTCGGCGGTGCGGGCCGCGCCCTCGGCGTCCCGGTCGACGGCGATGATGCGTGCGCCGGCCTCCGCGAACGCGAACGCGGTCGCCCGGCCGATCCCGCTCGCCGCGCCGGTCACCAGTACCAGCTGACCGCCGAAGCGGTCGGCGTACGGACCGGAGGCCGCGACGTCCTTCGCCGGGTCGCCCTCCTCCTTGGCGGTGACGAACTCACCGATCCAGGCGGCGAGTTGGTCGGGGCGGGTGCGCGGCACCCAGTGCTTGGCCGGGAGGGTGCGGCGCACCAGTTGGGGCGCCCACCGGTCGAGGTCGTCGTAGAGCCGCTGGGAGAGGAACGCGTCGCCGGTCGGGATGATGAGCTGGACCGGGCAGTGCGCGTAGGCGTCGGCACGCGGGTGGCGGAGCCGGGCGCGGACGTTGTCGCGGTAGAGCCAGGCGCCGTGGGCCGCGTCGGTGGGAAGTGACGCGGTGGGGTAGTCGCCGCCGAGCACCTTCTCCACCCGCTGGAGGATTGCCGGCCACCGCTTGCCGAGCGGGCCCTTCCAGGCCAGTTCGGGCAGGGCGGGGGTGTGCAGCAGGTAGACGTACCAGGACTTGGCGCCCTGGTTGAGCAGCTGGGCGGCCCGCCCGGGGGTGGGGCGCCCGAGCCGCTTCTTGATCCAGTGGCCGAAGTGGTCCAGGGACGGCCCGGACATGGAGGTGAAGGAGGCGATCCGGCCCTCCGTGCGCCGCACGGTCGCGAACTCCCACGCCTGGACGGAGCCCCAGTCGTGGCCCACGACGTGGACCGGCCGGTCGGGGCTGACCGCGTCCGCGACGGCCAGGAAGTCGTCGGTCAGCTTCTCCAGGGTGAAGCCGCCGCGCAGCGGCCGTGGCGCGGTGGAGCGACCGCAGCCCCGGACGTCGTAGAGCACCACGTGGAAGCGGTCGGCCAGGCCGCGGGCGACCTCGGACCAGACCTCCTTGCTGTCCGGATAGCCGTGCACCAACATCACCTTGGGCCGGTCCGGATCGCCGAGCTCGGCGACGCACAGTTCGATGCCACCGGTGCGCACCCAGCGCTCCCGGGCCTCGGGGAGCCCGGTCCCGGTCGGCGCCGGCCTTCCGGTGCCCCGGCGCTGCTGCCCGTCCCGTCCAGGTCCTGTCTTCACGCGGCCCTCTCCTCCTGCCAGCGCCGCACATGCGGCAGATCGTCGTCCAGCCAAAAGGCGCTTTCCTGCGGGTCCCTGGAGTCCGTGACGACCAGGATCTCCTCGAACTTCGCCCCCGTGCCCCGGAAGCCGAGGTGGGGTTCCACCGCCCACAGCCCGGGCTGCGGCGGGTGATCGGAGAAGGTGTACGGGCTCCACAGCGGGGACCAGCCCTCCCGGTGGCCGTGCAGCGCGTCCGAGGCGAGGCCCTTGAGGGACTGGGTGCCGAACCCGAAGAGGGTGGGGGACCAGCGGCGCTGCCGCACCCGGTCGACCTTGTGCGCGATGACGCCGAAGGGATAGGCGCGGTGCCGGTTGGCGTACCCCTGCCGGACCATGAGCCGGTCGACGTCCTCGTAGATCTCGCGCAGCGGGCGGCGTTCGCGCACCTCGCGCAGGATCAGGTCGCGGTGGGCTTCGAGGTCGGCGAGGAGCCGGTCGTGCACGGGGTTGAGCCCCAGGCAGCCGGAGTAGCCGATGTCGGCGGTGCAGCCGTTGTGGACCGGGGCCATGTCGAGGATGAACGGCATGCCCGGTTCCAGTTCGCGGTCGGTGGGGAAGAACTGCAGCGGCACACGGAAGTTCACGAACGCGGTGCGGTCGCCGAACCATGCGAACGGCAGGTGGAACCAGTCCCGTACGCCGCGCTCGCGCAGCCACTCGCGCTGCATCCGCGCCGCCGCGCGCTCGGTGACCCCGGGCTTGAGCTGGGCGGCCACGGCTTCCGCGCAGGCGTAGGCGAGTCGTTGTACCTCCCGGAATCCCTTGAGCTCGGCGGTGAGTTCTCCCGTCGCTGCTGCGGTCGCTGAGGTGACTGAGGCCATCGCCAACCGTCCGTCCGTAAGCGGTTCATCGCGGTACGTGCCCGTAACTTGCCAGTGATGAATGTGACAATGGTTGGCGGCTGCGTCAAGAGGTGTGCGGCGGACGAGGCCAACGACACGGCCCGACCCCGACCTCTGTGCGGCTGAAGCAGGAGAACCCCTACGGGCTTCTCGTACCGGAGGGCTACGCGAAGACCACCGCTGGGGTTGACGACGGGGGTGTCCGGCGCCACTACCTTCGAACACGTGACTGTGATCGTGACCGAAAGCCTGACCAAGCGGTACCCGAGGGTGACCGCCCTGGACCGGCTCTCCGTTGACATCGCCCCCGGCGTAACGGGCCTGGTGGGTGCCAACGGCGCCGGAAAGTCGACCCTGATCAAGATCCTGCTCGGCCTGGCTCCGGCCACCGAGGGGACCGCCCACGTCCTCGGACTGGACGTGACCAAGGACGGCAGCACCATTCGTGAGCGGGTCGGCTATATGCCCGAGCACGACTGCCTGCCGCCCGACGTCTCCGCCACCGAGTTCGTGGTGCACATGGCGCGGATGGCCGGCCTGCCGCCGACCGCCGCCCGGGAGCGCACCGCCGACACCCTGCGCCACGTCGGGCTCTACGAGGAGCGGTACCGCCCCATCGGTGGCTACTCCACCGGCATGAAGCAGCGGGTGAAGCTGGCCCAGGCGCTGGTGCACGACCCCCAGCTGGTGTTCCTGGACGAGCCCACCAACGGCCTGGACCCGGTCGGCCGGGACGAGATGCTCGGCCTGATCCGGCGCGTCCACACCGACTTCGGGATCTCGGTCCTGGTCACCTCCCACCTCCTGGGGGAGCTGGAGCGCACCTGCGACCACGTCGTCGTGGTCGACGGCGGCAAGCTGCTGCGCTCGTCCTCCACCACGGAGTTCACCAAGGTCACCACCTCGCTGGCGGTGGAGGTCACCGACACCGACGCCCATCCGGACGGCACCGGAGCGCTCCGCGCTGCGCTGGCCGCGGCCGGCGCAGCGGTGACCACCGGCGCACCCGGCGCCGAGGGGCTGGCCTCCCCCGGGCACGTCCTCTTCGTCGAGGCGACCGGGGACGAGACGTACGACCTGGTGCGCGACACCGTCGCCGGGCTCGGGCTCGGCCTGGTGCGGATGGAGCAGCGGCGGCATCAGATCGCCGAAGTGTTCCGCGACGCGGACGCGCAGGCGGCGGTCGGTGCACCGGCGCAGGCCGGCGGCGCACCGGCGGAGAGGGCCGCGGCGGCCGGGCAGAACACCGATCGCCCCACCACCGTGGGCGGAGGGAACGCAGGATGAGTACGGAAACCACGCCGGGTGGCGCTTACATCCACAACATCGGCTACCGCCACTACGACGGCCCTCGGTTGGGCCGCGCCTACGCCCGGCGGTCGCTGTTCTCGCAGAGCCTGCGCGGCGCGTACGGCCTCGGGCGGTCGGCGAAGAGCAAGGTGCTGCCGATGCTGCTCTTCGCGGTGATGTGTATGCCCGCCGGGATCATGGTCGCGGTGACGATGTTCACCAAGGCCAGCAGCCTCCCGATCGGCTACACCCGGTACGCCATCTACCTCCAGGCCGTCATCGGCCTGTACCTGGCGTCCCAGGCCCCGCAGTCGGTCTCCCGCGACCTGCGCTTCAAGACCATCCCGCTGTACTTCTCCCGGCCGATCGAGCGGGTCGACTACGTCGTGGCGAAGTTCGCGGCGATGGCGAGCGCGCTGTTCATCCTGACCGCCGCCCCGCTGGTGATCCTCTATGTGGGGGCGCTGCTGGGGAAGTTGGACTTCGTCGACCAGACCAAGGGGTTCGGGCAGGGGCTGGTCTGTGTCGCGCTGCTCTCGGTGCTGTTCGCCGGGATAGGACTGGTCGTCTCGGCGCTCACCCCGCGTCGCGGCTTCGGAGTCGCCGCCGTGATCGCCGTGCTGACCATTCCGTACGGCGCGGTCAGTGCCATCCAGGGCATCGCCAGCCTCCAGGGCAGCGAATCGGCCGTCGGGTGGCTGGGGCTGTTCTCGCCCATCACCCTCGTCGACGGGGTGCAGGCCACGTTCCTGGGCGGCACCAGTTCCTTCCCCAACGGGCTGGAGCCCACCACCGGCGCCGGATTCGTCTACCTCCTCGTCTCGCTGCTCGTCATCGCCGGCTGCTACGGCCTGCTGATGCGCCGCTACCGGAAGGCCGGGCTGTGACCGCCCGCCCGGCTCGAAGCGCCGCGCGCCGCCCCGTCCCGTCGCCGTCTCCCGCCACCCACCACCCCTCAAGGAATGGGCTGCGCCCATGAGCACTCTTCGCATCGACCATGTCTCGCGCTGGTTCGGGAACGTCGTCGCCGTCAACGACATCACCATGACCATCGCCCCCGGTGTCACCGGCCTGCTCGGTCCCAACGGCGCCGGCAAGTCCACCCTCATCAACATGATGGGCGGCTTCCTCGCCCCCTCCAACGGCACCGTCACCCTCGACGGCACGACGATCTGGCGCAACGCGGCGAGCTACCGCCACATCGGCATCGTCCCGGAGCGCGAGGCGATGTACGACTTCCTCACCGGCCGTGAATTCGTGCTCGCCAACGCCGAGTTGCACGGTCTCGGCCGGGCCGCGGCGGCCCGGGCGCTGGCCACGGTCGAGATGGAGTACGCCCAGGACCGCAAGATCTCGACGTACAGCAAGGGCATGCGGCAGCGGGTGAAGATGGCCTCGGCGCTGGTCCACGACCCGTCGGTGCTGCTGCTCGACGAGCCGTTCAACGGCATGGACCCGCGGCAGCGGATGCAGCTGATGGAACTGCTGCGGCGGATGGGCGACGAGGGGCGCACGGTGCTGTTCTCCTCGCACATCCTCGAAGAGGTCGAGCAACTGGCCTCGCACATCGAGGTGGTGGTGGCCGGCCGGCATGCCGCCTCCGGCGACTTCCGCAAGATCCGCCGGCTGATGACCGACCGCCCGCACCGCTATCTCGTCCGGTCCGACGACGACCGGGCGCTGGCCGGGGCGCTGATAACCGACCCGTCGACGGCCGGCATCGAAGTGGACGTCGTCGAGGGCGCCCTGCGCATCCAGGCCGTCGACTTCGGCCGGTTCACCGAGCTGCTGCCGCGGATCGCCCGCGACCACGGCATCCGCCTGCTGACGGTCTCGCCCTCCGACGAGTCGTTGGAATCCGTCTTCTCGTACCTCGTAGCGGCCTGAGGCCAGAAAGGAGCCCTGAGGCAGCATGTCCACGACCTCTCCCGTGGCCCCGCCGGCGCCCGCCGCCGCGCCCAAGGCCACGCTCTTCCACCCGACCGTCGCCCGGCTCACCTACCGGGCGCTGCTCGGCCGGCGCCGTGCGCTGATCCTCTTCGCGCTGCCCGCCCTCCTGGTGGCGATCGCGGTGATCGTCCGGGCGCTGACCGGCGCCGATGACGCCACGGCCGGCGGCATCCTGGGCGGGTTCGCGCTGGGCACGATGGTCCCGCTGATCGGCGTGATCGCGGGGACGGGCGCGATCGGCCCGGAGATCGACGACGGCTCGGTGATCTACCTCCTGGCCAAGCCGGTCCGCCGCTCGACGATCATCTTCACCAAGCTGCTGGTCTCGATCGGCGTGACCGCGGCGTTCTCGGCGATACCGGTCCTGGTGGCCGGATTCATCCTCAACGGCAACAGCCAGCAGATAGCCGTGGCGTACGCGGTGGCGGCCGCCGTCGCCTCGGTCGCCTACAGCGCCCTGTTCCTGCTGTTCGGCACGGTCACCCGGCACGCCGTGGTCCTCGGCCTGGTCTACGCCCTGGTCTGGGAGGCGTTCGTGGGGAACATCGTCCCCGGGGCGCGGACCCTCAGCGTTCAGCAGTGGGCGCTCGCGGTGGGGCAGAAGGTGGGCGCCGAGGGGGCGCTGAACTCCGCGGTCCAGCTGCCGCTCGCGCTCTGCCTGCTGGTGGCCGTCACCGGACTGGCGACCTGGTACGCGGCGCGCCGGCTGAAGGCGCTGACGCTGGCCGGGGAGGAATAGGCGGCTCCGGCCGCCGGGGAGCGGACGGCCCCGGTGGCCGGGAGACGCAGCCGGCTGGGAAGGCAGTCGACGGGGAAGGCAGCCGGCTGGCAAAGCATTCGGCCGAGCGACCGGGACGAGGCGGCGACCCGATCGGTCGGCCGGAGGCGCGGTTGGACGGGGCGGGGGCTATCCGCCGGTGGCGGCACTGTTGGCGGAGCCACCGGCGGCGGAGCCACCCGAAGCGGACGCACTCGAAGCGGACGCACTCGAAGCCGGGCCACCCGAAGTGGAGCCGCCCGGAGCGGGGCCGCTGGAAGTGGAGGCGCCGGACGCGGAGTTCTTCTGTGCGTCGTTGAACTCCCGCACGTTCCGCTGGTGCTCCTGGTAGTCGGCGGTGAAGCGGGTGTCGCCCGGTTTGACGGTGACGAAGTAGAGCCAGTCACCCGCGGGCGGTGCGGCCGCCGCCTTCAGGGCGTCGGCGCCCGGGTTGTCGATCGGGGTCGGCGGCAGGCCCTCGAACTTGTAGGTGTTGTAGGGGCTGTTGGTACGGATGTCGGCGTGGCTGGTGCGGAGCGTGCTGCGGCCGAGCGCGTAGTTGATCGTCGAGTCCATCTGCAGCGGCATGTTCTTGGCGAGCCGGTTGTCGATGACCCGGGCGACCTTGCCCATGTCGGCCGGCCGGTCCGCCTCGGCCTGCACGATGCTGGCGATCACCACGGTGCGGTAGGAGGTGATGCGGTCGGCGGTGAGCCGCTGGTCGGCGGTCTTGACCATGTACGAGAGCAGCGACGCCGGGGTGGTGTCCTTGCGGAGGGGATAGGTCGCCGGGAAGAGGTAGCCCTCGGGGTTGCCCTTCGCCGCGGCGGGCAGGTCGAGGTGCGCGGTTCTGGCGGCCTGTGCGGTGGTCCCCTCGGGAACCTTCAGGGCCTGGTCGACGGCCGCGTAGATCTGGGAGGCCCGCTGCCCCTCCGGGACCGTGAGCTGCCCGTACTGCCGCTCGCGCAGCAGCCGTGGCACGAACAGCACGGCGAGGACGACCACGACACACAGAACGGCGACAAGGATGAGCCAGCCGACGCGGGAGAACCGCGGTCCGGGCCGGCGACCGGCGTGCTGAACATCGCTCATGGGGGCACGGTAGGGCAGCCGGATGTGATGTGGGGCCATCCCGTCGCACCGGATCACGGTGGATCATGGCTGGTGGCGGGGCCGTGGCGGGTGCCGCCCGCCCACCCGACCGGTCCCGGCGCTCGCGCGCGGGTCGGCAGGGCGTGCGGCGTGTTGCGCGTGTGGCGGTAGCCCGTTGGTGGGGCGTACGGCGGTCAGCGGTCAGCGGTCGACGGCCAACGGTCGGCGGTCGGCCTCTCGGGCCCCGGCCCCGGCCGCCCGCCCGCCCGGCCGCGACCGCCGCGGTCCGACCACCTGGCCCCGGCCGCCTGACCCTGACCACCTGGCGCCCGACCGCCGGGCTTCGACTGCCGAGGTCCGACCGCCGGGCCCGTCGCCCGCCCCGGCAGCAGTCGCCGTCAGCCGGCCAGGGTCTCCCCGATGCGGCGGTCGCGGCCGGCGCCCAGGCCCAGGAGGGCGAGGCCGGCGCAGACGGCGAGCAGTAGGACGAGCGGCACGGTCCAGCCGGCGGTGGCCTGGTGGACGGCGCCCAGGGCCAGCGGGCCGACGGCGGCGAGGAGGTAGCCGCCGGTCTGGGACATGCCGGAGAGCCGGGCCGCGGTGTGGGCGTCGCCGGACCGCAGCACCATCATCGTCAGGGCCAGGCCGAGGGCGCCGCCCTGGCCGATGCCGAGGATCGCCGCCCACAGCCAGGCACCGGCCACCGGCGCGACCAGCAACCCCGTGACACCGCAGGCCATCAGGGCGGAGACCGCCACGCCCAGCAGCCGCTGACGGCGCATCCGACCGGCCAGCATCGGCACCACGAACGAACCGACCATCTGCACCAGCGTGCTGAAGGCGAAGACCAGCCCCGCCTCGCTCTTGCCCATGCCGTGGTCGGTGAAGATCGTCGGCATCCAGGCGATGATCACGTACGCGATCAGCGACTGCGAGCCCATGAAGAGCGTCACCTGCCAGGCGAGCGGGGAGCGGGTCAGCTTCGGGCCGCGCCCGGTGGTGTGGGCGGGCGTCGCCGCGGCCTCGCCGTGGTGCGTGCCGCGGCGGGCGATCACGACCTGCGGGAGCCAGACGAGGGCGGCGACGGCGGCCAGCAGCGACCAGGAGACCAGGGAGCCCTGCCAACTGCCGAGCGCGTTCTCCAAGGGGACGGCGGAGGCGGCCGAGACGGTCGCGCCCAGGATCATCGCGGTCGAGTAGAGCGCCGTCATGCTGGCCGCCCGCTCCGGGAAGTCCCGCTTGATCAGGCCCGGCATCAGCACGTTGAGCAGGGCTATGGACGCGCCCACCACCGCGCAGCCGGCGAACAGCGCGGCGACCGGCGGTGCGATCCGCAGCACGATGCCGCCGCACAGCGCGACCAACGCACCGCACAGCGCCGCCTCGGTGCCCCAACGGCGCGCCACCCGCGGCGCGATGACCGATCCCAGGCCCATGAAGACGAGCGGGATGGTGGTCACCAGGCTGCTGGCGGTGGCGGCCAGATGGAAGCGCTGCGCCATCTCGCTGAGCAGCGGCGAGACTCCGGCGAGCGCCGCGCGCATGTTCACCGCGGCGAGCACGATGCCGGTGAGGAGGAGGGCGGGATGGGTCCGCAGCCGGCGCCGGGCGGCGGCCACCTGTGGGGCCGGGATGAAGTCTTCCTCGGCGTCGATGAGGTCGACCGGGGCGGTCGAGTCGGTCCCTGACATGCGTGCGTACCTGGCCAATCGTGCACTTCGTACGGGGGGAGGGGGAGGGGGAGGTGATGAGGGGAAGCGGGGAGGGGAGGGCGGAGAAGAGAAGGCGGAGAGGGGCTCGGGCGTCAGTCGCCGGCGAGGAGGGCCTCGACGGCCCGTTTGGGCTTCTCCAGGAGGGCGCGGGTGGCGCGTTCGGCGGCGTCCGGGTCGCCGTGGGCGATCGCGTCCAGGACGGCGCGGTGGTCACCGTGTACGAGCTTCGGCATCGCCTGGTCGTCGAGGGCGGTGACCAGCGCCTCCCGTACGGAGCTGCTGAACCAGCCGTAGGTCGCCGTCAGCGCGGTGTTGTGCGCGGCCTCGACGACGGCCTTGTGGAAGGCGATGTCGTGGTCGGCGTAGAGCTCCAGGCTTCCGGAGTGCGGCCGGCCCTCGGCGTCCTCCAGCTCGACCTGCGCGTCCAGGGCCGCCCGCATGCGTTCCAGGTCGGCGGGCTCGTGGCGGAGTGCGGCCAGCCGGGCGGCCTCCGCCTCCAGGGCGATGCGCAGTTCCAGGACGTCCCGGATGCCGGCCCGTTGGATGCCGCGCATGATCTCGGCCGGGTCCGCGGTGGAGACGACGAAGGTGCCCTCGCCCTGGCGCGAGCGCAGCATCCCGGCGTGGACGAGGACGCGTACCGCCTCGCGGACGGTGTTGCGGCCGACCTGGAGCTGTTCGGCGAGGGCGTGCTCGGTGGGGATGCGGGTGCCGACCTGCCACTCACCGGCGGCCAGCTGGGAGCGGAGGGCCTCGACGACCGTGTCGACGAGAGATTGCCGTCCTGCTGCCTTGAGCGTCATCGCCGTGGTCCCGTGCCCGTTCCTGTTGGTTCCGCCCGCGCGTGTTTGCCCGGTTGCCCAGTCATCCTACAACCATTCGTTTCATGGTGCAGCTAAATGGGTCGGCGTACGGCCCCACACCGGACCGTGTGGGGCCCTGCGGCGAGACGCGGAGGCATCGGAAGAGGAGGCGTCGGGAGAGGAGGCATCAGGAGAGGAGGCGTCGGACCAGCGGCAGGAACGGGCAGCCCCCACCTACGGGCAGCCGCACAACCCACACGCGGCCGCCCCACCCACGGGCAACGGGCAGCCGCCCCCCTCGGGCGGGACAGGGGCAGGGGCCCGAACCCGAACCGGCCGGCCCCCGCCCCCTCGGCCCCTCACAGGCCGATGTCGCGTTCCTGGATGTCGGCCAGGGACTCCCGGCGGACCAGGAGCCGGGCGTGGCCCGAGGTGACCGCGACGACCGGCGGGCGGCCGACGAGGTTGTAGCCGGAGGCCATCGACAGGTGGTACGCGCCGGCCACCGGCACGGCGATGAGGTCGCCGGGGCGGATGTCGCCGGGCAGTTGGACGTCGGAGGCGAGGATGTCGCCGGCCTCGCAGTGCCGGCCGACGACGGTCACCGGCTCGGTCGCGACGGTCGAGTGGCGGCCGACCAGCCGCGGCGCGTAGCGCACCCCGTACAGCGCCGGCCGCGGGTTGTCGCTCATCCCGCCGTCCACCGCCACGAAGGTGTGGACGCCGGTGCGCTTGACGGAGAGCACCCGGTAGAGGACGACGCCGGACGGGCCGGCGATGGCGCGGCCCGGCTCGACGGCCAGCCGCGGCACCGGGAGGCCGGCCGCCGCGCAGCCGCCGGCCAGTTCGGCGCGGATCTTGCCGGCGAGTCCGGTGATGTCGAGGGCGGGCTCGCCCGGCCGGTAGGCGACGCCGTGGCCACCGCCCAGGTCCAGTTCGGGGAGGGTGATCCCGTGCTGCTCGTGGACGCGGGCCAGCAGGCCGACCAGCCGCCGCACCGCCGAGAGGTAGGGCTTGACGGCGGTGATCTGGGAGCCCAAGTGGCAGTGCAGGCCGACGAGTTCGAGGCGCGGCTGGCCCAGTACGCGGGTGATGGCGTGCTGCGCGGAACCGTCGGCGAGGGACAGCCCGAACTTCTGGTCGTCGGTGCCGGTGCGGATCTTGGCGTGCCCGCCGGCGGCGATCCCCGGGACGACCCGGATCAGCACCTTCTGCCGGCTGCCGGCCGGGACCGCGGCGGCCAGCCGGGCGATCTCGGAGGTGCTGTCGATGACGATCCGGCCGACGCCGAGCCGGAGCGCGGCCTGGAGGTCGGCCGGGCTCTTGGCGTTGCCGTGCAGCACGATCCGCTCGGGCGGGAAGCCGGTGGTGACGGCGAGTTCCAGTTCGCCGGCGGAGCAGACGTCGAGGCCCAGGCCCTCCTCCGCGACCCAGTGCGCCATGGCGCGGCACAGGAACGCCTTGGCCGCGTAGTAGACGTCGGCGTCGGGGAAGGCGCGGAGGTAGGTGCGGCAGCGGCGGCGCACCTCGTCCTCGTCCAGGACGTAGGCGGGGGTGCCGAAGCGTTCGGCGAGTTCGGTCAGCGGGACGCCGCCGATGGAGAGGTCCTCGTCGGGGAGCGGCACGGTGGACGCGGGCCAGATGTCGAGCGGGTCCGGGCCCTGGTCGGGGGGCGCGGCCGACGGCGCGGGGGACGGTCGGGTCCCGGTCGTCCGTGGTGCGGGCGGCGTCGTGGTCCGGGTGGTCCGGGGCAGCGTGGTGTGGGTCATGGTGGGGTGCCCCTTCCTCAGACGGCCGGGCGGAGGTGGCTGCTGCGGGAGGCGCGGGGAACTCCCGGGGCGAGCAGTGGTTCGCGGCGGATGTCGGGGGTGAAAAGCGGCTCACGGGGAGCGTCGCGGCCGATCAGCGGGTCACGGGTGGTGCGCACGACGCCGGGCGCGAACCGCGGGTCACGGGCGGCGTCGGGGGTGCGCCGGGGCTCGCGGGGAGCCTCGGGGGTGAAGCGCGGATCGACGGTCACGGTGGTCGCGCCGACCGGCTCGGCCAGCGCGCGCAGCGCGGACTCGGAGAGCCGCACCCAGGGCTGGCCGCCGCCGAGAACCTCGGCCAGCCGCTGCGGTGAGGTGAAGCCGACGGCCGTGCGGCCGCCGAGCGGGGTGCGGAACAGGCGGGCGGTGCAGCCCGCGGGTCCCGGCCGGACGGGAACGAAGAGAGGCCCGGCCGGGACACGATCAGCAGGCTCGGGGTCTTCCGCGTGGAGATGGTGGGACACGGCGTTGCTCCTCGACGGGACGGCGGCCCCGGACCGATGGACTAGGCGTGCGCCGGGGCTCGGCACAGACGCTATGCCCGGCCCGGGGGGCGTCCCTCCGGTCCATGACGCTTCGTTGACGTTTTGCGGACCGGACTTGACGCGATGATGCCGCCGCTGGCCGGAGCACGTCGTCGAGTGGCGCATTCCGGTCGCGGAGCGGTCTCGGGCGGGCAACGGACCGTGACCGGTATGCGCTACGCCCCCCGTGGGGTTGCGGCCGTCCTTGACCTTGACACGGTGGAAACCACTCCACTGGAAGGCGTCATGTTCACCATCGGAGACTTCGCCCGGTACGGCCGTGTCTCGGCCCGCATGCTGCGTCACTACGACGCGATCGGACTGCTGCGGCCCGCCCGTACCGACCCCGCCACCGGCTACCGCTTCTACGCGGCGGCCCAGCTCGCCCGGCTCAACCGCATCATCGCGCTCAAGGACCTCGGATTCAGCCTCCACCAGGTGGCGGCCATCCTGGACGAGCAGGTGGACGTGGCGGAGCTGCGCGGCATGCTGCGCCTGCGGCAGGCGGAGCTGGCCGCCGCGCGGGCCGCCACCGAGGCGCGGCTGGCCCAGGTCGAGGCGAGGCTCCGGACGATCGAGAGTGAGGGACGCATGTCCACCGACGATGTGGTGCTCAAGAGCACGGAGCCGGTCCTGCTCGCGGAGCTGAGCGGGATCGCCGCCGGCTACGGTCCCGAGGACATCGGACCGGTCATCACACCGCTCTACGAGGAACTGGTCCGCCGGCTGGCGGAGGCGGGGGTGACCCCGGCCGGGCCGGGCCGATGGGGTCTCCCCTGCTCCTTAAGAGCTTGGGGAAATACTACGAGGCCGCGCCGGAGGCCGCCGGTGGTGAGGGGACGGGCGCCGGGGACGCGGTCGTGGTGCACGCCGGCATCGTGATCGCGCCGGAGGAGCTGACAAGGGCCCTGCGGCGGAAGGGAGTCGAGCCCGCGGCCCCCACCCCGGTGTCCTGCGCGGCGCCGGCCACCGGGCTCGGCTTCGACGCCGTCACGCTGCCGGGGCTCGACCTCGCCGCGACCGTCGTCCACCACGGCCCGATGAGCCGGATCGTGCCGACCGCGCAGCACCTCGCGCACTGGATGGACACCAACGGCTACCGCTCAGCCGGGTATGCCCGCGAGCTGTATCTGGAGTGCCCGGACGACAAGGAGAAGTGGGTCACCGAGATTCAGGAACCGGTCGTCCGGGCCTGAGGACGGGGTCCGGGGAGGGCGCTGCCGAGCGCCGCGGCCGGGTTCCGGCGCCCGGTCGCGGCGGCCGAAGTCCCGCCCACCAGATGGCGGTTCACCGTCTCGGCGAACTCCACGGCCGCGGGGCTGAGCGCGGCCCACTGCCGCACCGCCCAGCCGGTCGTCAGTGGCGGCAGCGCCGGGACCGGCACCAGCCGCAGGCCGGGGTGGTCGGCGGTCGCCCGGTGGCCGGGGAGACGGGGGACGACGGCGGGGCCGACGCCGAGTTCGGCGAGGAGCAGCGCGGTGTCCCAGTCGGCGACGCTGGTGGCGCTGGGGCCGGGCACCGCGGGATCCGGTGCCGGGGCGCCGTCCCGGTGGCCGAGGTGTCCGTCGAGGCGCATACGGGACGTGGAGTTCTCCGGCAGCCGGATGAGGCGGAGGCCGGCCAGTTCGTCCGGTTCGATGCGGTCGCGGGCGGCGAGCGGATCGCCCGCCCGGACCGCGAGTACCCAGGGCAGGCCGATCACCGGGTGTTGTTCGATGCCCCGTACGGGCGGGCCGATGGTGATCCAGGCCAGTTCGGAGTCGCCGTCCGCGACCGCCTCGAAGCAGCGGCGGCTGGAACTCTCGGTGTGGAACTCCAGGTTGACGTGCGGGTGACGGTCCCGGAAGGCGACCACCGCGTCGGACATGAAGTGCCGGACGGTGGTGGCGCCGGTGGTGACCCGGACCGTCCCGCCGTCGCCCCGCCGCAGGTCGGCCAGCCGGCGCAGGGCCAGGTCCAGTCCACCCAGGCCGTCGGCGGCGGCGCGGTGCAGGATCCGGCCGGCGGCGGTCGGTGCCACGCCGCGCGGCCGGCGCTCCAACAGGTCGACGCCGGCCTCGCGTTCGAGGCGCTTGACGCGTTGGCTGACGGCGGACTGGGTGCAGCCGAGGTCGCGGGCGACGGCGCTGAGGCTGCCCGCCTCGCAGACCGCCACGAAGGCGCGCAGATCGTCGAGAGTCACCCCGTCACGCTACGGTGCCGCCGCCCACCAATCCAAGTTGTGGCTAAGGAGTTTGCAAGGAAACCCGAGGATTGACTTGGGTGTGCCGCCCCGGGACGATCGTTCCAGGGCCCAAGGGCGGCAACCCGGAACCGTGGACGGCCGTACGGTTCCGGGTGCCGACCCGCCCTCTTGCGATGCTGCCCGCGCGGCCCCGTCCGCGGGGGCAGCGGGTACCGCCGGCGTCAGGCCCCCGCCGGTGCCTGGGCCCGCGGCCGGGCGTCGGCGGGCCCGGCGGCCGCGCCGTCCGCCGCTCCCGGCCGTCCGCCGTCCGACCCCGGCGCGCGCCGGACCACCGCGAGCACCAGCAGGCCGGTGACCAGCGCCACCAGGCCGGAGATCAGGGTGATGTCCCGCAGCCCGGAGAGGTAGCCGGCGGCGAGCGCGTCCCGGCCGCCGGAGCGCGCCCCGGAGTCCCGCAGCGCGGTGCCGAACACCGTCCCCAGGACCGCGATCCCGAACGCGAACCCCAGCTGTCGGAAGGTGTTCACCGCCCCGCTCGCCATTCCGGCCCGCTGTGGCGGGGCCGCGCCGAGCGCCGCCGACACCAGCACCGGCATCGCCGCGCCGACGCCGAGTCCGCTCACCGCCAGGCCCGGCACCAGCGCGGGCCAGCTCGCGCCGGAGCCGAGCAGTGCGACGTGCAGCAGGCTGCCCGCGCCGATCAGCAACAGGCCGATGCCGAGCGGGAGTTGCGGCGCCAGCCGCTGCAGTGCCCGGCCGCCCAGCGCACCGACCAGCAGCGACATCAGCGCCAACGGGGTCACCGCCAGACCCGCCCCGATCGGGCTCAGGCCGAGGATGTCCTGCGCCCACAGGCCCACGAACGTCAGGTAGGGGAAGGCCGCCGCCTGCATCAGCAGCGCCGCCGCCATCAGCACCGCGAACGACGGGCGGCGCAGCAGCCGCAGGTCCAGCAGCGGGTGCGCGGCGCGCCGCTCGGCGACCGCGAACACCAGCAGGGCGAGGACGGCGACCGCCAGCGCGGCCAGCGTCCCGGTCTCGGTCCAACCGTGTTCGCCGCCGCGCATCAGCCCGTACGTCAGCGCGCCCGCGCACACCGTGAAGGACGCCGCGCCCGGCCAGTCGATCCGCGCGCCGAGGTCGCCGTAGGACTCGCCCACGTACCGCAGGGTCAGCCAGACCGCGACGGCGGTCAGCGGCAGGTTGACCAGGAAGATCGCCCGCCAGTCGGTCCACTCGGTGAGCATCCCGCCCAGGACCGGGCCGACGGCCGCCGCCGCGCCGCTGGTGCCGCCCCAGACACCGAACGCCACCCCGCGGTCCCGGCCCTGGTAGGCGGCCATCAGCAGCGGGGTGTTGGTGGCGAACATCGCCGCGGCGCCGATGCCCTGGACGACCCGGGCGGCGACCAGCAGCTCCGCGCCGGAGGCCAGCCCGCAGGCCAGCGAGGCGAGCGCGAAGACCGCCAGCCCGGTGACGTAGAGGCGGCGCCGGCCATAGAGGTCGGCCGCCGAGCCCGCCACCATCAGGAGCGCGGCCAGCGCCAGCGCATAGCCGTCCATCACCCACTGGAGCGAGGTGAAGGAGGCGCCGAGGCCGTCGGCTATCCGGGGCAGTGCGGTGTTCACGATCGTGACGTCGACGAGCAGCATGAAGTTGCCGAGCGTGATGGCGACCAGGGGCCACCACTTCCCGCGCCCGGTGCCTGTGACGACACGGCCGCCGTCCCCGCCGGGAGCGTTGCCCGGTGCGTACCGCATGATCAAGTCCTCCGTTGGGTGGTGCTCCGGTGTGGGTTCCGGGCAGGGCGCCCGGCCGAGGGCCCACTCTGCGGTGCACCCCGCCCGTTCCCCCAGCCACGGCGCTCCCGGCGGCGCATTCCGACACGGGTTAGCCTCCAACGGTGAAAACCGACGGAACCGCGGGCCGGCCCGCGCCCTTCGACGAGCTCGACCGGCGGCTGATCCACGCGCTGCAGACCGACGGCCGGGCCCCCTTCAGCCGGATCGCCGCGGTGCTCGGCGTCTCCGACCAGACGGTGGCCCGGCGCTACACCCGGCACCGCGGCTCCGGCGCGTTCCGGGTGCTGGGGCTGGCCGAGCCGCGGGCGCTGGGCGAGGTGGAGTGGCTGGTGCGGGTGCAGTGCGCGCCGGACGCCGCGCTGCCGGTCGCCGAGGCGCTGGCCCGCCGCCCGGACACCTCCTGGGTCAGTCTGATGTCCGGCGGCACCGAGATCGCCGCGGTCTGCCGCTCGGCGAGCAGTGAGCACAGCGACGCGCTGCTGCTCCAGAAGCTGCCGCGCACCCCGAGCGTGGTCGGGGTGGCCGCGCACTGCCTGCTGCACGAGTTCTACGGCGGCCCGCAGAGCATGATCAGCAAGTCCGGTGCGCTGACCGCCGAGGAGGCCGCCCGGCTGAGCCCGCCCCCGCCCCTGCGGCCTTCCCCCAAGCTCTCAACTCCTCCCCCACTCTCAACTTCGTTCGAGCGGGGGGACCCCCATGAGCAGGGGGCACCCCCACTCCCGGTGGTGCTCTCCGACGCCGACCGGCGGCTGTTCGAGGCGCTCGGCCGGGACGGCCGGGCCCCGCTCGACGAGCTCGCCGCGGTCACCGGCTGGTCGCCCACCACCGTCCGCCGCCGGCTGGCGGCGCTGCGCGCGGAGGGCGTGCTGTACTACGACGTCGACTACGATCTGCGGTTGTTCGGGTACGGGGTGATGGTGGCGCTGTGGCTGTCCGTCGAACCCGCCGAACTCGCCGCCACCGGCGAGGCGTTGGCCACGCACCCGGAGGTCGCCTTCGCCGGCGCCACCACCGGGCCGAACAACCTCTTCGCGTCCGTCCTGTGCCGGGACACCAGCGCGCTCTACACCTATCTGACGACCCGGGTCGCGGCGCTGCCGGGCGTGCGGACGATGGAGAGCTCGCCCCGCATCCGGCACCTCAAGGGGCCGGGCCCGTATCTCGCGTTCTCCCCCGCCGCCCCGAGGAGCCGCCGATGAAACCACCGTCGCCCCGGGCCCTGGCCGGCCGGGCGAGGACCTGGGTGTGGGACTGGGTCCGCTCCACGCCCGGCACCCACATCTGGCTGCTGATCATCGGCATCACCAGCCTGGTGATCGCCTCGGCCTCCGAGGGGCTGGAGCAGTTCCTGCTGCACCGCAACAGCAGCAACATCCACGAGCTGAACGAGCATCCGCTGACCTCGCTGCTGATCAGCGGTTTCTGGATCGAGAAGCCGGGGTCGTTCCTGCTCTACGCGGTGATGTTCGAGCTGGTGCACGCCAACGTCGAGCGGTGGATGGGGAGTTGGCGCTGGCTGCTGACGGTCGGCGCGGCGCACGTCGCGGCCACGCTGGCCAGCCAGGAACTGGTGCTGCTGGCCATCGAGGGCCACCGGCTGCCGCGCTCGATGACCCACGTCGTGGACATCGGCGTCTCCTACGGACTGGCCGCCGCGGCCGGGGTGCTGACCTACCGGCTGCCGCCGCCCTGGCGCTACGGCTACCTCGTCGGCGTGCTGGTCTTCTTCGGGGTGCCGCTGGTGACCGGCGCGACCTTCACGGACTTCGGGCACGCCATAGCGCTGTCGATGGGGTTCGCGTGCTGGCCGCTGACCCCGGCGGCGCGTGTCGAGGAGTGGGAGGCGGACGCCGCTCCCCGCACCGACGGCGCCGACGATCCAGGGCCGCCGCCCGGGGGTCCTCAGGAGTAGAGCCGCTCCAGCACCACCGCGACGCCGTCGTCCTCGTTGGAGGCGGTGATCTCGTCGGCGACGGCCTTGAGCTCGTCGTGGGCATTGGCCATCGCCACGCTGTGCGCGGCCCAGGCGAACATCGGGACGTCGTTGGGCATGTCGCCGAACGCCAGGGTCTCCTTGGCGGTGATGCCCAGCCGGCGGGCGGCCAGCGACAGCCCGGTGGCCTTGGTCAGGCCCAGCGGCAGCAGTTCGACGACGCGGGGCCCGGCGACCATGACGCCGACCAGGTCCCCGGCGACCTGGCGGGCGGCCCGCGCCAGCGCGTCGTCGTCCAGCGTCGGGTGCTGTATGTAGACCTTGTTGAGCGGGGCGGACCACAGCTCGCCCGGGTCGTCGATCGGGACGTTGGGCAGCGGGCCCTCCTGGACCTGGTAGCCCGGGCCGACCAGCACCTCGCCGGCCAGGCCGTCCCGGCTCGCCGCCAGGTGGAGCGGACCGACCTCGGCCTCGATCTTGGACAGCGCGAGGCCGGCCAGCTGGCGGTCGAGCGTCACCGACGTCAACAGCCGCCGCTCGCCGGCGTGGTAGACCTGCGCGCCCTGCCCGCACACCGCCAGGCCCTGGTAGTCGAGGGCGTCGAGGATGTGCCGGGTCCAGGGCACCGCCCGGCCGGTGACGACGATGTGCGCCGCGCCCGCCGCGGTGGCCGCGGCGAGCGCCCGGCGGGTGCGCTCGGAGACGGACTCGTCGTGACGCAGCAGCGTCCCGTCGAGGTCCGTCGCGATGAGCTTGTACGGCAGCGGCGAACCCGCCGGGGCAGAGGAAATCACTTGGCGACGGGCTCCAGCACCTCACGGCCGCCCAGGTACGGACGGAGCGCCTGGGGGACGTGGACCGAGCCGTCCGGCCGCTGGTGGTTCTCGAAGATCGCCACGATGGTGCGCGGGACGGCGCAGAGCGTGCCGTTCAGCGTCGCCAGCGGCTTGACCTTCGGCTTGCCGTCGACGGTCTCGCGCATCCGGACCGAGAGCCGGCGCGCCTGGAACTCGTTGCAGTTGGACGCCGAGGTCAGCTCGCGGTACTTGCCCTGGGTCGGGATCCACGCCTCGCAGTCGAACTTGCGGGAGGCGGAGGCGCCCAGGTCACCGGTGGCGACGTCGATCACCTGGAACGGCAGCTCCAGGCTGGTCAGCCACTGCTTCTCCCAGTCCAGCAGCCGCCGGTGCTCGGCCTCGGCGTCCTCCGGCGCGACGTAGGAGAACATCTCCACCTTGTCGAACTGGTGGACCCGGAAGATGCCCCGGGTGTCCTTGCCGTAGGTGCCGGCCTCGCGGCGGAAGCACGGCGAGAACCCGGCGTAGCGCAGCGGCAGTTGCTCGGCATCGACGATCTCGTCCATGTGGTAAGCGGCGAGCGGGACCTCGGAGGTGCCGACCAGATAGAAGTCGTCGCGCTCCAGGTGGTAGACGTTCTCGGCGGCCTGGCCGAGGAAGCCGGTGCCCTCCATGGCGCGCGGGCGCACCAGGGCGGGGGTCAGCATCGGCGTGAAGCCGGCCTCGGTGGCCTGCGCGATCGCGGCGTTGACCAGCGCGAGCTCCAGCAGGGCGCCGACGCCGGTGAGGTAGTAGAAGCGCGAGCCGGAGACCTTGGCGCCGCGCTCGACGTCGATGGCGCCGAGCAGCTCGCCGATCTCCAGGTGGTCCTTGGGCGCGAAGCCCTCGGCGGCGAAGTCGCGGACGGTGCCGTGCGTCTCCAGGACCGTGAAGTCCTCCTCGCCGCCCACGGGGACGTCGGGGTGGACGAGGTTGCCGAGCTTGAGCAGCAGTGCCTGGGTCTCGTCGTTGGCCTCGTCCTGCGCGGCGTCGGCGGCCTTGACGGCGGCGGCCAGCTCGCCGGCCTTCTTCAGCAGCTCGGCCTTCTCGTCGCCGCTGGCCTTGGGAATGAGCTTGCCGAGCGCCTTCTGCTCGGAGCGCAGCTCGTCGAAGCGGACGCCGGACGACCTGCGCCGCTCGTCGGCGGAGAGGAGTGCGTCGACGAGCGCGACGTCCTCTCCACGGGCGCGCTGGGAGGCGCGCACACGGTCGGGGTCCTCACGAAGCAGGCGAAGGTCAATCACCCCACCAGGCTACCGGGGCCGGCAGCCGGCACTCGACGTGATATTCACGGCCGCACCCATTTGTCCGTTTTGGGGTTATTTATTCCATTGCGGGGAATCGCGTTTTCCGACCCGCCGGAACTCTTTCCGGGTGGTTGTGGTGACGCATAGTGAGGCCCTGCGGATTTCCTCGCCCAAGGTGTGAAAGGGGGCATTCGTGGCGGCGGATTCCCGGCGGCCCGGGGTGCGCCCGCAGGGTCGTACCCAGGTTGTCCCCCGGGTTGTCCACAGGGGGGAGGGGCTTGGGGATTCTTATCCACAGGCTGTGTGTGAGATCTGTGGAAGCCGGAATTGATCATTCTGTGCCCGAAATGGTCACCTATGGATTCTTGGCCCAAACCTTGTTCACGCACTCTTTCGTGTGGGATTACCTCGCTCTAAAGGATTGATTGCTGGAATTGCGCTGACGAGGTCCGGGGTGATCACCTGTGTGGGACTGTGGACGGGTGTGGGGTCACTAGAGGGATATGTCGACTCTGTCCGACTCGCATGTCGACTTACCCACAGGTCGAGAAGCGAGCCTGTGGATAACTTTGTGGACAACCGGAGCGGCAGTCGGACGGCGCCGCAGACCGGCCCCTCCGGCCCCGCCGAAGACGCAGGTCACAGCCTGTAACCCGAGGGGAGCGGGCGGTGGTGCGCTCAGCCCCGCCCGTCCAGGCAGCGGGCCAGCCAGTCCGAGGCGTCGGTGAACGCCGCGTCGGTCACCTGCGGCCGCACGTTCGCGCTCACCTCGTCCGCCCGCGGATACGAGCCGAGGAACCGCACATCGCGGCAGACCCGCTTGAGGCCCATCAGCACCTCGCCCACCCGGCGATCGGTGACATGGCCCTCACAGTCCACCGAGAAGCAGTACCGGCCGATGCCCTCGCCCGTCGGCCGGGACTCGATCCGCATCATGTTGACCCCGCGGACCGCGTACTCCTGGAGCAGCTCCAGCAGCGCACCGGGGTGGTCGGCGGCCAGCCACAGCACCACCGAGGTCTTGTCCGCGCCGGTGGGCGCCGAGGGCCGGGCCGGGCGGCCGACCAGGACGAAGCGGGTGGCGGCGTTCTGCGCGTCGTGGATGTCGGTGACCAGCGGGGCGAGGCCGTACGTCGTCGCCGCGAACTCACCGGCGAAGGCGCCGTCGTAGCGGCCCTCCTGGACCAGCCGCGCACCGTCGGCGTTGGAGGCCGCCGACTCCCAGACCGCGTCCGGGAGTTGGGTGGCCAGCCACTTGCGGACCTGGGGCTGGGCGACCGGGTGCCCGGTCACCGTCTTCACGTCGGTCAGCTCCGTGCCCGGGCGCACCAGGAGCGCGAAGGAGATCGGCAGCAGCACCTCGCGGTAGATCATCAGCGGTTCGCCGGAGGCCAGTTCGTCGAGGGTGGTGGTCACCCCGCCCTCGACGGAGTTCTCGATCGGCACCAGCGCCGCCGCGGCCTCGCCGGCCCGCACCGCGTCCAGCGCGGCCGGCACCGACACCATCGGCACCAGCTCCCGGGTCGCCGCCTCGGGGAGGGTGCGCAGCGCGGCCTCGGTGAAGGTGCCCGCGGGACCGAGATAGGTGTAGCGACTGGCCGACATGCTGTGGACTCCCTCGCGCGCCTGCGGGAGTGCCCCGCTGTCTTCCGCCCTGCCCCTGCCACGATACCGAGCGGCCCGGGGGCGGGCGGACGCGTTCCGAAGAGTGGTCCCCCGCCCCGGGCCCGGTCAGCCCTCCAACAGCGGCTGGGCCACGTAGTCGCCGGACGACGGGGCCGGTGGCACCGCGTACAGGCCGCTGGCCTCGTGCCGCAGGAACGGCGAGAGCGCGTCGCCGCGGTCCAGCTTCCGCTGGATCTGGGTGAAGGCGCGCAGCGGGTCGGCCTGCCAGCAGACGAAGAGCAGGCCGGCGTCCGGCGCGCCGTCCTCGCGGAAGCCGTCGTGGTAGGAGAACGGGCGGCGCAGCAGCGCCGCGCCCTGGTTGGCCTCGGGGGCGGCGATCCGGGCGTGCGCGTTGGCGGGGATCACCGGGAGCCCGTCGGGGCCGGTGGCGTCCAGGTTCATCGGGGTGGTCTCGGTGCCGCCGGTCAGCGGGGCGCCGTTGTCCTTGCGCCGCCCTATCACCCGCTCCTGCTGGGTGCGGGAACGCTTCTCCCAGTCGTCCAGCAGCATCCGGATCCGGCGCACCACCGCGTACGAGCCGCCGCGCATCCACTCCTGCGCGGTGTCCGCGCCGACGAAGATCCGCCGGTCGAAGTCCGGGTCGGACGGCTTGGGGTTGTTGGTGCCGTCGACCTGGCCCATCAGGTTGCGGGCGGTCATCGGGTGCGCGGTGGCGCCCGGGGTGCGGTTGAAGCCGTTCATCTGCCAGCGCAGCCGGGTGGCCCCCGCCGTCTCCTTCTGGAGCGTGCGCAGCGCGTGGAAGGCGACCAGCGCGTCGTCGGCGCCGATCTGGACCCACAGGTCGCCTTCGCTGCGCTGAGGGTCGAGGGCGTCGGCGGAGAAGGCGGGCAGCGGGTCGAGCTGGACCGGGCGGCGCGCGGTCAGGCCGGTCCGGTCGAAGAAGCTGCGGCCCAGGCCGAAGGTGACGGTCAGCGAGGACGGGCCGGCGTCCAGTGCCACGCCGGTGTCGGCGTCCGGGGCGCGCCCGGCCATCAGCTCCTCGGCCGTCCGCGACCAGCGGCGCAGCAGCGCGGCGGCCTCCTTGCGGCCGGCGCCGGGCGCCAGGTCGAAGGCGACGAGGTGGCCGCTGGCCTGCAACGGCGTGGTGATGCCCGCCTGGTGCTTGGCGCCCGCCGCCCGGAACGGGACCTCGGTCGTCCCGATCGCGCTCAGCGCCCGGGGGGCGTCGGCCTGCGCGGCCGAGGCGCCGAGCGCGCCGCCGGCCCCGCCGACGACCAGCCCGGCCGCGCCGGCCGCGCCGACGGTCCCCAGGAGGCGGCGGCGGGAGAGTTCCAGGGTGGCGCCGCCCGCGGCGGGGAGCCCGTCCGCCGCCGCGTCCGTGATGTCCTGCTGCTTGCTCATCAGTTGATTGTCACGTTCCTGGTCTCGGTCACCTGGTCGATGTCGGAGGTCCGCACGAGCAGTGAGAGCTGCCACTGCCCCGGGACGGGGAGCTGGACGCCGCTCGCGGTCCAGTGGCCGGTCCCGCTGTGGTGCAGCGCGACCGGGAGCGGCCCCAGCTTCTTGGCGTCGAGGGTGAAGGAGACCTTCACCTCGGGGACGTCCCGGGCCTTGCCCGAGGGGTCGGAGATCCGCAGCCGCAGCTCGTTGCCGCCGCCGCTGTGCCCGGGGTCGAGGTCGATCCGGGCGCTGCCCCTGCCGCCCGGGCCGCCGGTGTCGAACGGGACGGTCAGCACCCGCGGCTGGTTGGCGTCGGGGGACCGGCCGGCCGTGGCGGCCTGCACGGCCTCCTCGGTGCGGGCCGGTTCGGTGGTGGTCAGGGCGGTGGTGACCGCGAGCAGCACCACCGCGATCGCGGCCTCGGTCAGCACGGACTGCCGCAGGCCCCGTCGCACCGGGTCGGCGTCCCGGGCCCGCTTCTTGCGGGCGGTGGCCAACGCGGCCTGCTGGCGGGCGAGTTGGGCGGCCCGGTCCGGGTCGGCGGGGGCGGTCGGGGCGCCGGGTCGGGCCGCCTCGGCCTCGGCCTCGGTCTCCGCGTCCGCTCCGGTGGCGGGGACGGCCGCGGGGACGGCCACGGCGGCGGTGGTGTCGGCCGTGGCGGTGGCCGCCAGCCGGTTGGTCCACCGCCGGGACAGCCCCGCGACGGCCACCATGACCACGACCAGGCCCACCTTGACCAGCAGCAGCTGCCCGTAGGAGGTGTCGGTCAGCGCGCGCCAGGAGCCGACCTGGCGCCAGGACTGGTAGGTGCCGGTGGCGACCAGCACCAGGACGGAGCCGAAGGCGATCCGGGAGAAGCGGCGGACGGCGGTCCGCTCGATCGGCGGGCCCCCGTAGAGGGACACCAGCAGGGCCGCCAGCCCGCCGAGCCAGGCGGCGACCGCGAGCAGGTGCAGGACGTCGACGGGCATGGCGACGGCGGGCTGCAACCCGGTCGAGGCGTGCTCGGCGATCGCCCAGGTGGTGGCGAGCCCGGTGGCGACCGCCGCCCCGCCGACGGCGAGGCCGAGCGTGAGGTCCCTGCGCCGCTTGACCGCGCCCGTCGTGTCGTCGCCCTCCGGTCCGTCGTCGTCCGGGCCGTCGCCCTCCGGCCCGTCGCCCTCCGGCCGGTGAGCCCGGGCGTACGCCCCGAAGAGCACCGCCATGAACAGCGCCGCCGCGGCGAGCAGCAGCAGACGGGCGAGCAGCGCGGCCCCCGGCTTGGACAGCACCACCTGCTGGAGCCCGCCGAGGTCGAAGACGTCGGCGAGCTTCCCGGAGCCGGTGTACGGGGTGCGCAGCAGCAGCATCGCCAGCGTGGCGCCGGTCAGCAGCGCCCAGCCGTGGACCACCAGCCGCTGCACCGACCGCACCCGGGCGCCGGCCGGCCGGCACGCCAGCACGAACGCCGCGCCGCCGGCCAGCAGCACGAACCCGGCGTAGGCGAGATAGCGGGCGATCTCGTAGAGGGCGCCCACCAGCCCGCCGCCGACCTGCTGTTGCGGGAGGGCGGCGGCGGTCTTGGACGGCGCCCCGATGGAGAAGGTGAAGGCACCGGACACCGGGTGACTGTCCGCCGAGACGGCCTGCCAGGCGACGGTGTACGTCCCGTCGGCGAGCCCCGGCGGCAGCCCCGCCCCGTATTTGACGACGCTGCCGCTGCACAGATCGCGCAGCTTGCCGCGGTCCACCCGCCTGCCCTGCGGGTCTAGGACGCGCAGCGAGTCGTCGCCCATCGCCACGCCCTCGGAGAAGGTGAGCGCGACCTGCTCGGGGGCGTGTGCCACCACCGAGCCCGGCGCGGGATCGCTGCCGGTCAGTGCGGCGTGGGCGGCGGCCGGTGCGATGCCCGCGGCCAACACGCCGCACAGCACCGCCAGGACGACCAGCAGCCGTCGTGGCCGGAAGCCGGTGAGGGCCATGATGCTCGCTCCCCTTCCCGTTGGCATGAGGTGTCCGTTCCTTCACCGGGCCCGCTCGGGGGCCCGTCGCGTCATCTCGTCGGTGCTGCCGCGGCCGTCACTTCCCCGGCCGGTAGTCGGCGGGCTTCACCGGGACCTCGACCTTGACCGGGTCGGCGGTGGCGAAGTGCAGTTCGACGGTGACCTTCTGGCCCGCGGTGGGCTTGTGGCTCAGGCCCATGAACATCACGTGGGTGCCGCCGGAGCTGAGCGTGAGCTCCCCGCCTGCGGGCACCGGCAGGGAGTCGACCTGCTCCATCTTGTTGCCGGTGGTCTTGTGGAGGGTGATGTCCTTGGACAGGTCGCTGGTGACCGAGGTCAGCTTGTCGGCCGTGGAGCCGGTGTTCTTGACCACGAAGTAGGCGCCGGCCATCTGCGCCGTGATCGGCTGCGGCATGTAGGCGCCGCTGACCGAGAGCTGGGGCTTGCCGTCCGCGCCGCCGCAGCCCGTGAGGGCGAGGCCGGCGGTGAGGGCGAGCGCGGCGCCGAGGGCTATTCGGCGGCTGACGGGGGCGAGGGAGGTGGTGCGGCGGTTCACGGGTTCTGTCCCTTGATGATCTTCGGAAGTGCGGCGGTGTAGTTGTCGGAGGTGGCCTCCTGCATCCCCATCCAGTGGATCTTGTCGTCCTTGGGGGAGCTCAGCAGGACCTGGGCGCCGTGGGTGGAGACCACGTCGCCGTTCTTCTTCTTGACCGGGGCCTCGATGCCGATGTTCACGCTCCGGGCGGCCTGCTGGATCTTGTTGAACGGGCCGGTGAGCCCGATGAAGTCCTTGTTGATGCCGCCGAGCCACTTCTTGAGCTGGGCCGGCGTGTCGCGCTCGGGGTCGGAGGTCACGAAGACCACCCGCAGATCGTCGCGTTCGGCCTGCGGCAGCTGCTTCACGGCCACCGCGATGTTGGCCATCGTCGTCGGGCAGACGTCCGGGCAGTTGGTGTAGCCGAAGTAGATCAGGGTCGGGTGGCCCTTGGTCTTCTCCAGCAGGTCGTAGGACTTGCCGTCGGTGTCGGTCAGGGTGAGGTCCGGCTTCTCCGACGGGCTGTCGAGGGTGACGATCGGCTTGGCCGCCGTCCCGCCGGAGACCTCGGCGACGGCCTTGTCGCCGCCGTCGCCGCTGCCGCAGGCGGTCAGGGTGAGGCCGAGGGCGGTGGCCGCCCCCAGGGCGGACAGCAGCAGTTTTCTTCTACGCATGACGGATGTGTACCGGTCTTTCCATGCTCGGGGCCGGTGGGTTCGGGGTGTTCTGGTGGCCCGACGCCCGTGGGCTGCGTGCGTCGGGAGGGTCGTGCCGAAGGGTGCCGGACCGGTGCGTGGGGTGCGCCGGACCGGCCGCGCCCGGCGGCGGGGGTGGATCAGGCGTTGCGGCGCCGGCCGGCGAGCACGCCGACGGCCACACCGGCGATGCCGACGACGATCCCGCCGACGGCCAGCACCCGCGCGGTGGTGTCGCTGGTGGCCGCCGCGGCGTCCGTGCTGCCGTCCTTGGCGCCGTTCTTGGCGCCGTTCTTGCCGTCGGCCGGGCCCTGGCCGGTGCCCTGGGCGTCGGCCGAGACGAGCTTGAGCACCGGCGCCGGGCTCTCCGGCTCCGGGCCGCCCTCCTTGGCCGGCTCGATCCAGCGCACGACTTCCTTGTTGTCGTACGTCTGGAGGGCCTTGAAGACCAGCTGGTCGGTGTCGCTGGGCAGCTTGCCCACGGAGAGCGGGAACTGCTGGAACTGGCCGGGTTCGATGCCCTTGCCGTCCGCGGTCCAGGTGATCTTCGAGGGCGCCTCGTTGATCTTCTCGCCCTCCATCTCCAGGGGCTTGGCGAGCTTGGACTTGGTGACGTCCACCTTCCAGCCGGGCACCGGCTGCGGCATGACGGACGCCAGCGGGTGGTCGGTCGGCAGGGAGACCTCGACCTTCACGGTCGAGGCGTCGTCGCGCTCGTTGGGCACCTTGATGTTGACGGTGGCGTAGCCGCCCTTGGGGGCGGTGCCCGGCTGCACGGTGACGTGCGCGAAGGCCGGGCCGGCCAGCAGCAGCACGCTGCCGGCGGCGATCCCGCCGACGACGGGGAGCCGGCGGACCATCCGGCGGGCCGCGCCCGACGACGGCGCGGCGGGCGCAACGGGCACGGCGGAGGATGACGCTCCACCCGAAATCTCTGACATACCGGACTTATTGGCCATGGGGAAACACTCCACTGGGAGAGGAGGGGGACGACTGCGGGTGACGGTGTGGCCGGGCTCGACCCCGGCGCACGCTGCCGCCGCGCGCCGCCGTCCGTCCCCCGGCGAACCTCCGGGAGCGTGCTGCGCGTGGCGTCAGGCCGCGAGGGCCAGGCGGCCGAGACGGCCGGCCACCGGCGGGCCGCGTCGTATGACGCTGTGCCGGAGCGCCGGACCCTGTGGACCGGGCTCGTCCTCCTGCGCCGAGGGGGCGCGCCGCCCCTCCTCCTGCGCCGCGCCGAGGGCCGCGAGCAGCACCCGGACCAGCGCGAGCGACCGGCGCACCGCGCCGACCAGCGCCCGCGCCGCGACCTCGCGCGCCGCCGGCGCGGACAGCCGCACCAGCCGCCACAGGGCGGCCTCGCCGCGCCGCAGCAGCCAGCCCAGGACCAGCGCGGCGAGCAGGTGCCCGAGCAGCATGGGCATCGACGGCGCCAGGCAGTGCGACATCATCGGGACGCCGGCATCGCTCATCGCGTGCCCGCCGGCGCCTCCGGTCAGCCCGGCGTTGCCGGCCAGGTCCATCCCGCCGGGGCCGATCAGCCGCCGCGCCGTGCCACCGTCGAGCCGGACGCCGTCCAGCCCGCACGTCAGGTGCCGGGCCAGCGCCACCGCCGCCTCGTCGGAGAGGCCGGACGTCCGCCCGGACAGCACCGGCATCGGGTGCTGGCCCATGGCGAAGAGCGCGTGCAGCGCGAGTTGGCCGACCGCCAGTCCGGTCGCGATACCGGGCAGCGAGCGCTCCCGGCCGGCCAGTGGGGCCGCCACCGCGAACACCGCGACCGCGGCGAGACCGAGCGTCCACAGCGGTACCGTCGCCCACGACGCGGCCATGTGTCCGGCCGCGGACAGCGTGACGCAGACCACGGTGAACACCGCGGCCCGGAGCAGCCGCAGATCGGCGGCTGCTCGCGCTGTGGGGACGGAGGGGGCAGTCATGGCGGGCGCCATCATCCCACTGCCCCTGTTCGCCGCGTACGGCAGGGTTTCACCCGGCTACCGCGCGACGGGCTCACGGGGGCGCCCGCCAGGGGCGTTCGGAGTCCCGCACCGGGCGCGCGGAGGCGCACACCCGGTACCACGCCTACACCTGTGCGCTCACTTTTCGCATCCGCCGAATGAGCGGTATCACGTCCCGGAGATGCTTACCGACCTTGCGGCCCGGCAATAGGTATCGGTATGTCGAGCCGCGGCCAGGAGGCAGGAGCGATGAGCATCTGGTGGTCCCTCCATCTGCGGCGTGAGGCCGCGAGTGTGCCGCTCGCCCGGCGCCTGCTGCTGGGGGCGATGGAGACCGCCGGCGTCGACCCGGACATCTGTTACGACCTCTCGGTCGCCCTCTCCGAAGCCTGTGCCAACGCCGTCGAGCACGGCGGCGACGCCACCGACGACTACCGCGTCACCGCCTACATCGACGGCGACACCTGTCGCATCGAGGTCACCGACTCCGGCCCCGGCTTCCGCCGCCCCGCCCCGCCGCATACCGCCGCGGACCGCGCCCTGCCGCCGGTCTCCGTCCCCGCCCCCGCGCAGGCCCCCGGCGACGCCGAGGACGGCCGGGGGCTCTTTCTGATCGAGGCGCTCACCGACCACGTCCAGTACCGCAACCGCACCGGCCGAGCCGGCGCGGTGGTCAGCTTCGACAAGATCCTCAAGTGGCGGGAAGGTGCCGCCCTCCCCATGGCTTCGTAAGAGGAGCAAGGCAAGTTACTGGCTCTGACCTGCCGAAACGGTCAACACGGCGAGAATTTCGGGCCGCCAACGCCGCATCCTGACACCCGCGTTCAGGCGGCCAGGGCACACGCAGGGCACATGGCGGAGGGTTCTGCCCCGGTCGGTGTGCCCTCGGAGTTCGCGGGCGCTGTGGACGGGGCGTCTGTGCCCGCTTGGGTAAACGCCGCATCCATCGCCCGCCGTGTACGGGACTCGCTGTTCGGCATCAGATGCGTGTACGTGCGCAGCGTGAAGCCGGCGTCCGAGTGGCCGAGGTACTCGGACAGCGCCTTGATGCTCTCCCCGGCGTCGAGGAGGACGGACGCATAGGCGTGGCGGTAGGCGTGCATGCCGTCGTCGGGAGCGGCCGCGTAGCGCGGTGAGCCCTTCTCGCGCGGCGGGATGACTCCGGCGTCGGCGAGGGCACCCTTCCAGACGTACTGGTTGAAGACGCTGCGGTGGTACGCGCGCCCCTGCTCGTCGGTGAAGAGCAGCCGGAACGTGCGCGGTTCACCGTCGGGTTTGATCCATGGCAGGGTCACAAGCACCGGCGGGTACTTCTTCATATGGGCCTTGAGCGCGGCAGCGAGCCGGTCCGACATGGGGACGGTGCGAAGCCGGTTGCCCTTGGGCGGGGCGAACACCATGGTCGAACGGACCAGCTTGATCTGCTGGTTGATGTGGACCACGCCGCGGTCGAAGTCGAGCTCGTCCTCGTCGAAGCCGAAGACCTCGCCCTGACGCAGGCCGCAACCGAACGCCAGCTGGCCGCCGCACTGGAAGCGGTGGGGCAGCGCGGCGGTGACCGCGTGCACACGCGCCAGGCTCCACGGGACGATCTTCCGCTTCGGCTTGCTGGGTAGTTTGACCGAGCTGGACTTGCACGGGTTCTTGGGCAGCAGCCCGTCCTCGACGGCGGCGTCCAGCATGGCGGAGAGCACGGAGTTGACCAGGCCGATGGTGGACGCCTCAAGGCCCGCGCTCTGAAGTTTCTTCACCCAACCCTGGATAAGCGAAGGGCGGTTGAGGGCTCGCATCTCCAGGTGGCCCAGGTGCGGCTCGATGTGGTTGCGGACGATGCCCGTGTACGCGTCCACCGTGCCGATACCGGCGGTCGCGTCGCCGAGCCACTCGCGGGCGTACGTCTTGAGCGTCTTCTTCGCCTCCGTGGGGTCGAGGTACTTGCCCTGGCGCAGGTCGTTGTCGACGGCTGCCGCAGCCGCCTCGGCGTCGACCTTGCGGTCGTAGTTCTCCTTCCGCTGCTTGCCGAGCGGGTCGCGGTAGCGCAGCTGCCAGCGCTTGCCCTTGCCGTGGTCGGCCGTGGGGACCTTGCCCTTGTGCTCCGGGCACTCGTTGTCGCCTTCCTTCGGGAAGGACTTGTGCCAGCGGTCGTACACGTCAGCCAAGGAGGGCCCCCTGTATGCGGTTGAGGGTCTGGGCTGCGGAGTGGGAGACGGCGCCGTGGGCTGTCCACGAGGGCAGCAAGGCAGCTGGCGGCACACCGAGGGCGATGGCGATGACGACGAGGTCGTCTACGTCGCAGCGGCGTCGGCCGCGTTCAGTGCGGCTGAGGGCGGTGTTGGTCAGCGGGCGCCCGAGGGCGGTGCAGCGTTCGGCGAGCTGGTGCTGGGAGAGGCCGCGGGCCAGGCGCAGGCGCTCGATATTGCGCGCGGTTCGGATTCCGGCGGGGCCTATTTCGATTGGTCGGGTAGCCATGACGGATAGCTGTAACTCGAAAAGACCGGCCATGGCAAGGGGTTACTCAAGCATCCTGGAAAACTTGTTGGCGCCGGTTATTTAGGCGGCTCGGCGAAGCCGGATTTCCATGGTATGGTCCCGCGCCGCGAAAGCGGGGAGGCGTCTGATGGCCTCTGGTCTGGGGGATCGCGGTGGTTCTGGCCTGGTGCTTCGGCGCTGGCTGGCATGCCCCGCGGGGTGGAGATGATCCGGGAAGAAACCGGGCAGAGCCCCTCGCTTCCCGGCGTGATTTCGGCAACCGGGGATTCGGGTTTACGGTTTTGGTCCCACTCGGCGAAGGGCCGTTTGGTGCGGCCGTGGAATTTCCGCACAATGCCGCTGGACGCCGCAGACAACCTGTGGCTGTCTTGTCCATCCCGCCATTCCCGTAAAGGAGCCCCATGCCCCGAAACCCCCGCCCGTCAACCGAAGCCGGTGGTGCGGGCCGTGCGCCGCTGGCCACGCCGGAGGAGGTCGCGGTCTACCTCGGCGTGCCGGTGAAGACCCTCTACCAGTGGCGCCATCGCCGGATCGGCCCGAACGCCCTCAAGGTCGGCCGGCACCTCCGCTACCGCTGGGTGGAGGTGGACGAGTGGCTTACTGCCCAGTCCGCGTACGACCTCACGGCATAGCCGGCGCCGGAGCCGCGCGGCCCTCGGCGCGCCAACGCCGAGGGCCGGAGATTCCCCTGCACAGCACTCATCCCTGAACGAACGAGCCTGCAAGGGGCGGGACCTAGCCCGTCCTGCCCCTTGCCAGAGAGGAACGTCTATGGAGGACTCTACGTCCCCCAACACCACGGACACATCCCCCACGATCTGGCCCACGGCCGCAATCCCCGGCCAGGGCATCCCCCAGCGTCGCGGGGACCAGGCGGATACACAGTCCCCTGCACCGGAAGGTGCGAAGCGATCGGCGGGCGTGGAAGCACACGGGGACCAGCGTGCCGCTGACGCGGCGGCGGGGGACCGCCCCCAAAATGTGCCCGGTTCCCGGTCCCCGAAAGCCGCGGTCCTGATCTCCACGTCCGCTGGAAACGTGCAGGACAGCGGCGCGAAAATGGGGACCGGTCCCCAAGACGCGGGCGTTGCAGTAGGGGACCGCAACGGGGACCGTGAGCCTGATCCGCGGCAGTCGCCGGGGACCGGCGGTCCCGTGGAGGAGACCGTGCAGCACAACGCCCCGGTCCCCGATGAGGGATCGGGCATCGGGGACCATGAAGGTGCCGGCGTCGAGGCAGCCGGTGATGGTGCCGCGCTGCTGGATGAGTTGCGGGCGGCGATCGGCAAGTACGTGGTGCTGCCCAGCCAGGAGGCGCTGACCGCGGTCACGCTGTGGGTGGCGGCCACGCACATCCAGACCGCTCTGCAGCACGCGCCCCGCCTGGCGGTGATAAGTGCGACCAAGGGGTGCGGCAAGTCCCGCGTGCTGGACGTGCTCTACGAGACCGTCCACGACCCGATGATGACGGTGAACACCTCTCCGGCCGTCGTCTTCCGCACCATCGGCAAGATCCCGCCCACCTTGCTGGTGGACGAGGCGGACACCATCTTCGGCCCCAAGGCAAGTGGCGACAGCGAGATCCTGCGCGGTCTGCTGAACGCGGGCCATCAGCGCAACCGGCCCGCCTGGCGGATCTCCGGTCCGGAACACAAGCCCACCCCGTTCCCCACCTTCGCGATGGCCGCGATCGCGGGGATCGGTGACCTGCCCGACACCATCACAGACCGGTCGGTCGTGCTGCGGATACAAAAGCGCAAGCCCGGCGAGAAGGTCGCCCCGTTCCGCTCGCGGTACGCAGCGCCTGAACTCAACGCGCTGCGCGGCCGGCTGGCCGCCTGGCTGGGGCCGCTGCGGAGCACGGCGGCTCGTATGGTGCCGCAGATGCCGGTGGAGGACCGGGCGGCGGATACCTGGGAGCCGCTGGTCATCATCGCCGACCTGGCCAGCGGTCACTGGCCTGCCCAGGCCCGTGCCGCGTGCGTGGCCATGACCCGATTCGAGGCGGTCCAGGACGAGCAGACCAACGTGAAGGTGAGGCTGCTGCGCGACATCCACCGCATCTTCGAGCGGGCGAACAATCCCGAGGTCCTGTCCAGCCAGGACCTGGTCGCCGCGCTGATCCAGGACGCCGATGCCCCGTGGGCGGAGCACGGCAATAAGGGACTGAACGCCCACCACCTGGGCTTCCTGCTGCGGGACTTCGACATCCGCCCGGCAAACTACCGCTTCGCGGGCGGCAGGCAGGCCAAGGCGTACACACGCAACCGGTTCCTGGACGCCTGGGCCCGCCACTGCCCCCACCTCACCGAGGCGACATCCGAGCCCGTACACGGCGGCGCGCCTGCCCGTCCGGCCCAGGGCAAGCCGCCCGCCGCCCCGGCGGGTTCGCTGCCCGTCGGCCCGCCAGCCGGTCCCGCGGGGCCGAAGCGAACTCTCTGATCCCACCAGGGGCGTAGTCCGTAGCAGTGCGTCGCAACCGTCCCCGCGCAGGTCAGCGCGGGGACGGACTTTCTCGCCGGGACGCTCTTCTCCGTACCTGGGCTCGTGTCCGTACCTGTCCTGACCAGGCATGCGACGCATGCAACGGACGTGACACAGCCCCACCCCCCATTGCTACTGGAGCACCACCATGCACGACAACCCCACTGACAGCACCCCTCCGCACCGCCGCCGGGGATGGTTCGGCCTGGGGCGACGAACAGCAGCAAGCTGGAGCGAACGAGCCCCTAAAGGGGCTTCGTCCGCGCTTGTCCCCGCCCCTGGGGTGGCGGAGGAAGAGGGGGCCGGGCGCCAGCGGGCACCCGAGCCTGGAGCAGGGGTGGGCGAGACCAGCGCCATGACCGCCGTCGAGACCGCCGAGCACCCCGTCGCTGACTCCGCCACCTCGCACACCGAACCGCCTGTCGAGCAGCTCTCGTGGCGTGACCCCGACGCCCCGGCACTGCCCGCGCGGATGAACCGCAAGCGCACCACCGAGAACCGCGACCGGGAGAAGAAGATCCGCTTCACCCCGACCGCGGTCCGCATCATTGACGAGGCAGCCGAGCGGCGCCATCTGACGTTCGCCGGGTTCGTCGGCGACGCCGCGCTCGCGGTCGCGCTCGGCAAGGCGAACATGGCCGGCAGCCCAGAGGACGACCCCATCCGCCCGCTGGTGGAAGCCATCGAGGCGCACACCAAGGCGCTGAACCGGATCGGCACCAACCTCAACCAGATCACGGGCGCCATCCACTCCGGTGCCATACCCGAGCGCACGGAGGGCGTCCTCGACCACATCGAGCAGGCCGCCGAGGCCAGTTACCGGCTGATGGACCAGCTCATAGAGGAAGGGGCCGCTCATGGTGCCTGACGTCTCCACCGGCTCTGACACCCGCGGCCTGATCAACTACCTCTTCGGCAAGGGCCGGCGCGACGAGCACACCGACCCTCACATCGTGGCCGCCTGGGACATGGCCGGAGCCCCCGACCCCGGCCGCGACCCCGAGGCCACCTACACCCAGCTCGCCAAGCGCCTCGACCACCACGTCGACCTGCGCACCCGCGAACTCGGCAAGAAGCCACCGCAGCACGTGTGGCACTGCCCGGTACGAACCGCACCCGGTGACCGCTACCTGACCGACGCCGAGTGGGCCGAGGTCGCCCGCCGCGTCGTCGACGCCACCGGCGTCGCCCCCGAAGGCGACGAGAAAGCCTGCCGATGGATCGCGGTACGGCACGCGGACGACCACATCCACATCCTGGCCACCACCGTCCGCGCCGACGGCCGCCGGCCCCGCACGAACCGGGACGGCTGGCGGGCCCAGAAGGAATGCCGCAAGATCGAGGCCGAGTTCGGGCTGCGCCGCCTGAAGTCCGGTGACCTCACCGCTCCCCGCACGCCGACCGGGGCAGAGCGGGCCAAGGCCGAGCGCCAGGGGCAGGACGTGACCGCGCGAGAGTGGCTGCGCGAGCAGGCGTACGCGGTCGCCGCCTCCGTGCGCAGCATCGACGAGTACTTCACCGTGCTGGGCTCGCTCGGCATCCAGGTCAAGCCGCGCATCAGCGCCAAGACCGGCGAAGTGGACGGCTACAGCCTGGCCGCACCCGGCGACACCATCTGGTACGGCGGCTCCAAACTCGCCCCCGACCTGTCCTACAACCGCCTGACCGAACGCCTCCCCACTCAGGAGGTGGCCGACCGACCCCAGCAGGTGGCGGACCCGGCCGGCTCGTGGCGCCGTACCGAATCCGCCGTGCGCACGGCTCGCACGGTTCTCGATGCGGGCGACGATGCCGTGGCCCAAGGGCACCTGGAAGCCTTCGGTGACATCCTGCACAACCTCGCCCGCGCCACACCCGGCCCGCACCAGGAGCAACTACAAGCGGCAGCCCAGGCGTTCAACCGCGCCCGCCGCTCGGCGATCCGGGCCGACCACCAAGCCGCCTCCGAACTGCGCCGAGCCGCCAAGGAACTCGCGTACGCACCCAACCTTCCCGGTGGCCTGGCCATCGCCGTGGTCTTCGCGGCCCTGCACGTGGCCCGCGCCGCCGCCAAGTGGCATGAGCAGCGCGGACACGAGCAGCAGGCCGCCGCAGCCGAACAAGCCGTCCGTCACCTGCAGGACAGCTACCGCCAAGCGGCCGAGCCGGTCCTGGCGGACCTCACCCGCCGTGCGCCCCGCCTTGCCACAGCCCGGCGATTCGAGGCAGACGTGCGGGCAGCTGTCCCCGACCACGCCGACCGCATCCTCGCCGACCCCGCCTGGCTCGCCCTGACCACCACCCTCGCCCGCGCCGAGACCGCCGGCCACCGCCCCCGCCACCTCCTGGCCGAAGCGGCCGCCCACCGAGAACTCGACACCGCAGAACGGCCCGCCGAAGTCCTCAACTGGCGCATCACCGCACAGCCGAACAGGCGCGCACAGGCAGCACGCGCACAAAGCAGCCGTAGCACCGCGCCGATCGCGCAGGCACAGCATCCCACGCCTGCGGCGGTGAGCGAACGGCCCTCGGAACGTGGCCGACGCCGTTAGAGCCTCTCCGGGGGATCTTCAGCAGGCTTGTGGACCGGGGTGTACTGCCTGCGGATCCTGCAACTGAGTCACGCCATCGGGGCTTCGTGCGGGTGAACGGAGGCGGGTGGCTGCGAGCAGCCACCCGCCTCCTCACTTCCTCCGGCGGCTATCGACCCTTAGCGCAGGCGCGCGTCCAGTCGATCAACTTCTGCAACACCTCGATCATGACCCTCTGCTTTCGTACCGGCATGAAGGGCCAGCAAACCCACGCTGGCGCCGACAGCAAGACGAACAGCAGCAGGGGCAGGAGCGAGAGCGCAGGGAGGAAGATCCTCAATACACCAGGAGTGGGCACGACGTGTCCTTTACTCGAAGGAATCGAAGTGCGACACGCGGCCCACCCCTTAACTAACTACCTTTGCCGCAGCACCAGCCTAGCGTTCCAACCAGGGGATCACAGCGAACTTGAATGGTTTGCACGGTCGTTGGATGCCGCGCGACAGATGTCGAGCATTCTGTGCAGGCGCTTCAGCCCTGCCTGGCCGCCGACAGCTTGTTCACGAGCGCATTCAGGTCTCCGATGTGGACGATCACTTCTTCGTCGTCGGTAGGAGGGTCGAAGCGGTCGAAGAAGTCGTCGAGTGCTTCGGGTGTCACGGTGAGGGCATTGGCGTCCTCACGTTGGTTGCGCTCGGTGAGGCGCCGGAGCAGTTCCTCCCGGTCGGCGGGGAGGTAGACGACGAGGGGGTGGCCGCCCGCTTCACTGGCGGCTTGCCTCCAGGCGTCGCGCTCGCTACGGCGCCACAGCCCATGGTCGAGGACGACGTCGTGACCGGCCTCGATCTCCTTGATGAAGCGCTCCCGGGTCGCCTCGACGACAGGGCGTTCGCGCTCGAAGTAGGTGTGCTCGGGATAGTCCACGCCGTACCGGCCGTGGAGGCGGTGCACCTCCTCGTCCACGGACAGCCGGATGTAGCCGTGGTCGGCCAGGGCCTTGGCGACGGTGGTCTTCCCGGAGCCGGTCAGGCCGACGAGAAGAACGGCGAGGGGCACGTGGTCATCCCTTCTGTGAGCTATCCGCGAGCTGGGCATTCTCTCTAATCCTGGCCGGTGTGCGCGTACGGCCGCCAGGTGGTGAAGATGCTGCGGGCCTCGTCAGGCCAGCTGAAGGGCATCCGGTCCAGGCTGACCCGGCGGAAGGCGAACCGCGGATCGCTGGTGTTGATTACGCCGCGGTGCTGGCCGACGTGGGTGAGCAGGCGGCTGGCCTCGTCTCTGACGGCTGGCGTCTGTTCCTGCCAGGTGCCGGAGGTGAAGTGGTGGACCCGTCGTCGGAGGTCGTCCAGGATGCCCGAGCGCCACTTGAAGTGGTGAACCGCGCAGATGCGGTCGGCGTCCGGCCGGTGACCGGGTGCCCGGTGGTTGCCGGAGGCCACGGTGACGTCGTGGCGGGCGAGGACGATCTTTCGTGGGTCACCGTGCAGGAGCCGGTGGGTGAGGTGGCCGCCGAGGGGATAGGCGAGGTCGAGTCCGTCTTCTGGGCTCCAGCCGGCCAGGTGTCCGCCCGCGGCCACGCGGTCGAGCATCAGCCCACCGACCACGCGGTGGCCGGACCTCTCGGCCCGGGTGATGACCTCCGGGAGAGGGGCGGGGTACTGATGGAACTCGTCGGCGTCGGCGAGCAGATGCCAGCCCGGTCCGGCCTTGTGGCGAAGAGCGTCGCGGAGCTGGGTGTTGGTGTGCTCGTGCCACGGGCCGGTGCTGGTGCCGGTCGGGATGATGCCCAGCTCGCGGCTGGCGGACTGGAGTTCATGCCGACGGGCGTCGGGGACGTGATCGGGAAAGTGGAAGGCGAGCAGGATTCGCTCGATGCCCAGCCGCTGGTAGTGGCGGACCCAGGCGGTCAGAAGAGGTGGCTCGACGGGACCGATGACAGCGATCAGAGCGGGAGGCGTGGTCAGCATCGGGACTCCTTCGTACGCAGTGAGGCGAAGGTCCGGGTGAGGAAGTCGGCCTGCTCGGCGGCGGTCCACATCCCCAGCAGGCCCGGCGCCTCGGGGCCGGGCCGTTCGGGCGGCTGGCGGATCACGGCGTGCAGGGCACCGGCGAGGCCGTCCGGGTTGCCGGCGGGGAAGGTCAGGGCCCAGGGCTGGCTGCGCAGGCGGGCAGTGAGATGCGGGTCGTGGTCGGAGACGATCAGGGGGACGCCCAGGCGGGCGGCGTCCATTACGAGCCCGGATTCCTTGCCGACGCCTAGGCGCCGGGCGACCAGGGCGGCGTCGGCGGTGCCGTACACCAGCCGCAGCACGCTTTCCGCGACGGGGCCGACCACGAGATGCAGGTGAAGATTGGGCAGGTCCCGCCACCGTTCCAGTACGGCTGTGTCGAGCGGTTGGCCTGTGACCACGAGGTGCAGCGGTTCGGTCAGGCGGGTCAGCGCAGCGCCGACGGTGGCGATGTCCTTGTACGGCCACCAGCCGCCTATCAGGCACACCACAGCTTCGGCGGCGGGGATGTCGAAGGCCGCCCGGCCGCCCTCGCGTTCGGCGGCAGTCAGGCGGCGGCCGTCGTCGACCGCGAAGGCCCTCACCACTCCGGGCAACTCAGGGAAGGCCGCGGCGAACTGATCAGCGACGGCCTGAGTCGGGTACACCGCAACAGTCCGCTCCTCGCCTCGGCGGGTGAGCCCGCCGAGCAGCCGCACGGCAGCGTCCTCGGTGGTGACCTGCTCGTGGACGAACCGCAGGTGCGGCTGGCCGCCGAGGAGAGCGGCGGCCCCGTGCAGGGCCTCGCTCGCGGTCAGGATCACCACCGCCTCTGCGCCGGGTTCCAGGTGGCGGGCGGTCCGCAGGACGGACGCTTCGGTCAGACAGCGGGCCACCAGGGTGACCTGGTGCGGCAGCCGCCGCAGACAGCGGGGCCAGCGGCGCGAACAGAAGACCCTCTGCCCGATCGCCGCGAGCCCGGCCGCGAGCCGGGAGGCGGCCAGCAGCACGGTTGCCAAGTGCGTAGTGGGTGCGGTCACCAGCCGGGCTCCTGCCTCGCGCAGGGCCGTGACCGCGTCGCGGGCGATCCCGTTCGGAGCGATGACCAGGCTGCCGGGCCGAGCTTGGGCGAGTGCCACCAGCGTGCGCTGATGGTGCCCGCCCAAGCGGTCGGCGTACGGCTCGATGAGTACAAGGGGGCTGCCGATCATCCGGCCACCGCCTGATCCCCGTGGGCGGCGGCGAACCTGCTCCGCAGCCAGGACGGATCGTTGAGGTGGGCGAAAACCTTCGGATCGCGGGCAGCCGCGCGGGCGAAGGCGACGCCCTCCCGGGCCCCTGCCGCGGCGTAGGCGGCGAACTCCCCGTCCCGGCTGTTGATCCATGCCGCTACCCGGTGGCGGGCGTCCTCGCCCGCCATGCCGTACTCACTGCCACGAGCGAGCATCCCGCACTCGCGGAAGCCAGCCTTCCAGGCATGGAAAGGGCTCTGATTGAACCGAGAGACACCCGCGGCCTGTTCGGCGAACTCGACACGGCCGGGCAGCGCGGCCAGCACATCCACCGCCTCGCCCATCTCGCGCAGGGCACTGCGGCGGATCAGCTTCAGCCCGCCGTAGCCGTAGGTCAGGCCGTTGACCGGATTGACCGCCCGCCACACCCGCATCGACACGCTCTCGCCCAGGGGCTCGACGGCAGCCGGGGCGAATCCGGTGTCGATGGCGAAGTCGCCATCGGCGAGAAAGAACTGCTCGCGGTCGACGACCTCGGCGCACAGCCGGTAGGCCCGCCGCATCCCGTGCACGCCGTGCAGACGCTTGACCGTGCCGCCGAGCGTCCGCTGAAGCCGGGAGTGCAGGCGGTCGGCCATCGGCTCGTCGTAGGAGAGGAAGACCGCATCGAATTCGGTCACGAGAGCGCCTTCAAGTAGCGGCCGGCGACCAAGTCGGGAGCGAAGTCGGCAGTGGAGGCGTGAGCCCGCTTGGCGTGCACGGCGTGGAACTCGTCGTCCGTGGCCAGTCGTTCGGCCAGGCTGACGGCCTCGGCCGGAGTGGTGAAGCACAGCTCGGGGTCGATGTGCTCGGCGAGCCAACCCAGGCGCGGGGCGATGACCGGCAGGCCCATGCCCTGGCAGTCGATCACGCTCATGGACCACGGGCAGCCGGGCCTGAACGGGGCGATGCCGAAGCGGGCGTCGGCCAGCAGATTCCTGTAGCGGACGCGGTCACCCCGGTCGGAAACGACCTGGACGTGTGGCAGGGAGGCGAGCTGGTCGCGCATCCGCTCGGGGCTGCCGTCCAGTTCCGTACGAGCCGCCCGGCGCCGGCCGAACAGGTCCATGACCCGGAGATGCACCGCACCGGAGGCCACCAGATCGCGGGCCAGGTGCACGAACTTCGCGGTCCCGTAGTGCGCGTACAGCCGGTGGTTGTAGACCCCGATCGCAGCAGCGCCCTGCCGACGTTGGACCGCGGCGGGGTCGCGAACCAGCCGCTCGTCACGCGGTGCTGGCACCATTCGCAACCGGTCACCGAGGTCCACCGTCGTGCGGGCGGCGGCGGCCGACACCCATGAGGCGGCCGTCGAGGAGTGGACCATCACCCGGTCACAGGCCGCCAGCCCGGCGGCGAACGCCAGCAGCACCGGGCGCCCCATCCCCAGGTCGTTCAGCGACGGATCGAGCAGGAGCTGACCGCCACCGCTGAAGGAGAACGGCAGGTAGTGGCAGTAGCCAGCCAGCAACGCCTCTGATCCGGCCTCCAACAGAGCCGTGCGGATCGCCGGAGCCTCCTCGATCTGGTTGGCCACGACCGCATCCGGCTTCTCGGCGCGGATCAGTGCCACCAGCTCGTCGATGTCCGCGGAGAAGCGGGCGCGGTACTTCGTCCCCGGCACCTTCGTCTGGTGGAAGCCGCAGCGGGTATCCCCGGCCGCAGCCGGAGCCGCGACAGTCACCTCCGCGCCGGCATCGGCCAGAGCGGGGGCGAGAAGGTCCGCGAAGATCCATCCTGAATCCGCGGACAGCTGGTCAGGGTTGGAGATGTTGAGCAGGTACAGCACGCGCATGATGCGTCGCCTCCCTCGTCTGCCCGGAAGGGTCGATCCGGGTCGGTGAGGGAAGGAAACCGGCGACGTGAGCCGTGACGGGATGATGAACTGGGATCACTCACGGTTCACTCATGCTCACCAACGAGGACGCGGGGCGGGGCTTCGATGGACGCGCAGGAAGACGAGATCACCGTTGAACGGGCGGCCGAGAACTTCGCGGCAGAGGTCGCGCGGTGGCGGGAAGTGCGAGGCATGTCCAAGCGGGCCTTAGCGCAGGCCATGGGCTTCGACCCCTCGTACGTCAGCCACATGGAATCCGGCCGCCACCGGCCCCGTGAAGAATTCGCCCGGCTCGCCGACGAGGCCCTCAACGCAGGGAAGGCGATCTGGCGACGGTGGTGCGACTACGAGCAAGCCAAGGCCAGGGAGGGGCAGGCCCGGCGCCCTCCCACAGCCACGCCGGCCCCGCGCAGGCCCGAGCAGCCGTACGCGACCGGCTCTGCCCTCGTCGTCGAGCACGACGCCGCCCGACTCCAGTACGACGGCCGCTGCTACCGGCTCACGATGCGACGGCTGCTACGGAACACCGGCGAAGAGCCGGTGACCCGCTACCTGATCCGCATCTCCGTCGACCGCTACCCCGGTGACCCAGAGCGGTCCAATGCCCACTACCGAGCACACCCGCTGACCTGGCACGAACTCGACCTCACCGCCACCTGCCGGGGCGAGGCGATGCGCTGGCAGGCCAAGCACGACCGCGACGCCTTCAAGGAAGTCTGGCTGCTCTTCGACAACGAACACGGCCGCTTCCCGCTCTACCCCGGCGAGTCCGTGTGGATCGAGTACGCCTACACCGTCGGCGACGACAAGTGGGGCAACTGGTTCCAGAGGGCCGTCCGCCTCCCCACCGAGCAACTCGAAGTGCAGCTCGTCTTCCCCGCCGACCTCGACCCGGTGGTGTGGGGCACCGAGACCTCCATGACCGCCGAAGCCACCCCGCTACGCACACCTCCTGTCCGCAGTGACGACGGCGACCTACGGCAATTCACGTGGATCACGACCACACCCGCCCTGCACGCTCGGTACCGTCTGGAATGGCGGTTCCGGGCACAGCCCGAACCCGACACAGACCAAGGGGAGTTCAGGTGATCGACGTGCGGCCCAGCCAGCAGATGCGAGACCTCGGGGTCGTCCAGCGCGGTGCCGGCATCCTCGCCGAACCGGCCCGCGGCTTCGACCTGCCCGCCGAGCGAGACGTGGCCGAGCACGTCGTGGACGAGTTGTTCGCCGCCATGGCGCGAATCGGCCAAGTCCACCCCTTCGCCAAGGGCATGGGCATCGCCGCCCCACAGATCGGCATCGCACGTGCCGCCGCTGTCGTCCAGCCTCCCGGCGACGCCCCCGCCATCATCCTGCTCAATCCGAAGATCACAAGCAGTGCTGACGAGGCGGACGAGCAGTATGAAGGATGCCTGAGCTTCTTCGATGTCCGCGGCCTCGTCCCCCGTCCCCTGAAAATCACGGTGGAGTCCACGGACCTGGCCGGCGAAACCGTGCTCACCGCTTACGAACGTGGCCTCGCCCGCCTCATCCACCACGAGGTCGACCACCTCGACGGGCTGCTGTACACCGCCCGGATGCGGACGGGAGTCGACCCGATTCCCGTGGGTGAATACCGGCAGACCGGCCGGGCCTGGGCGTACGAGTAGGCCACCAGTGGCCCGGTTCGCGTGCAGTGTCCCGCTGTATCGGCGACAGACCCGCGGCTGTCCACCGGGTGACGCGCGATCTCGGCCGCCGAGCGATAGACAGGAAGGGTGGCGGACAGCAACGAGCCGGACGACGGCGCCAAGGACGAGGCCCAGACCGCGCTGTGTGATCTGTGCGGCACCGTGATCTCGGACGGTACCGAGTGGTATGCCGTGGTCCCGGATTCGTCGTCGATCCACGCCGTCGACGCGAAGTTCGACGGTAAGCGTGTGGTCGTCGGGTGTACGAAGGAGCACCTGGCCGAGCTGGTCGAGCAGTACGAACACCGGCCGTTCGTTCAGAGCGAGCTGTGGGCCGGGAAGATCGCCAGGGCTGTGGAGAAGCACAGGGGGCGGATCAGCAAGGAGGTCCTGGCCGGGGAGACTGGGCTGACCCCGGAGCAAATCGCGGAAGGGGTGGCGTGGGAGAACCTGGACTACCTGCGCTGGCGCCAGCAGTTCGGCGATGACGGCCCGGAGCCGACCTGGTAGGCAGGCACAAGCCTGTCGGTGTTGCTGTCACAGGACATCTGCATCGTCTGCCCAGTGCCAGGGAAGCTGCGACGCCCGGTCCCCGCCGCCCGGAAAGCGGGCGCTGGCAGCTCTGGGCACTTCCATACGGTCTCCGGTCAGTCTCCGAGGCCGGCTTCCTCCAGATCGAGGGCGCGTTGGAGGCGACGCCGGGTGCTGTTACTGATCTTGTTGGCCTCGTAGAGCTGCTGGAATTCAGCCGTCTCCACCGCGATCAGCGATCGGCGGATCTCTCGGTAGGCGTCGTCGAATCGGGCGGCTGGGCCTCGGGTGCCGCCTTCGCCGTCGTCGTCGACCTGCCGGAGGCGGGCTTCGATGTCCGTTCTTCCCGGACACCGCATCCGTGCGCCGGCGCTAGCTGGATAGTGAAGGAATGCGTTGGTCAGTGACAGCGGTATCTGTCCAGTCCGACCTTGCATATTCGGCTCGCGGGCTCCGTAAGCGCGCTGTCGCGCCGTGGAGTTCCTTCCGCCGTCGTGCGGGCCGGACGAGCTTGAGGTGGCCGTGGAACAGGAGCGTGCGCGCTGGGCGGGGTTAGGGGGGTGTGAGGGCGTCGAGTCGTGTGGCGAGGTCGGGGTGCGCGGTGGTCAGGTGGGGGCGCGTGGCGGTCAGGGGGGCGACGAGGTCGGTCGGGTCGTCCTGGGCGAGAGCCGCGTGGAGTTCCCTGAGCGGGTGGCGGGCGGCGGGGGGCAGGTCGGTGAGTGCGGTGATCTGACCGGCGAGGCGGCGCAGGTCGGCCGCGTTGGCGCGGGCCCAGGTGGAGGTGGTGCGTTCGGCGGCGCGGGCCTGGCGGGTGGCCGTCACACGCTGTTCGCCGGTGGTCCCCGCCGGGCCGGGACGGCCGCGCAGGTAGCGGCGCTCGGCGGCCTGGCGGCTGGCGACGCCGAGGGGGTGGGCGAGGTCGGCCCAGCTGGCGCCGGCGTCGCGGGCGGTTTCGATCAGGCCGGTCTCCCATCCGGCGAGCTGCTCGCGGACCTGCCGCAGCAGCATCAGGGAGGCCAGAGCCTGCTCCGGGGCCGGCCCGGAGCCGGGGGTGTCGGGGGGCTCGTGCCGGGCGGTGTGCAGGGCGTCGTCTATGGCGTTAAGGGCCGCCGCGGCGGCGAGGAACGACGCCGGGCTGTGGGCGTCGGTGCTGGACGAGGACGGCTGGTTGGCTGGGGTCATGGGCACCTCCCTCTCGTTGTCATCATGTCGACGACATCTTGTTTGTCATCCATTGGATGACATGTTACAACGGTGTCAGTGAGGCGCATTGGCAGTAACTGCCTGAACCTGCTGGAGGTGTTTTCACGATGTTGATGCGCACTGACCCCTTCCGTGAGCTGGACCGGCTGTCCCAGCAGCTGATGGGCCCGGGTACCTGGTCGAAGCCGTCGGCGATGCCGATGGACGCCTACCGCGAGGGCGACCAGTACGTGGTGGCCTTCGACCTTCCCGGCGTCACCGCCGAGGCGATCGACATCGACGTCGAGCGGAACATGCTCACCGTCAAGGCCGAGCGCCGGCCGGTGACGAAGGGCGACGACGTGCAGATGGAGCTGTCCGAGCGGCCACTGGGCGTCTTCTCCCGCCAGATCATGCTCGCCGACACCCTCGACACCGAGCACATCACGGCCGACTACGACGCGGGCGTGCTCACCCTGCGCATCCCGATCGCCGAGCGCGCCAAGCCCCGCAAGATCTCCATCGGCGTCGGATCCGGCCACAAGGAAATCTCCGGCTGACACCAGCCGGACGGGTGCGGAGGACGGGCACCTTAAATCCCCCTCAGCCCGCCCTCCGCACCCCCTGGGCAGTCCGAAGAAGGGGTGGTGGCCGAGATGACTCTGCGACGCGAAGCGTTCCTCGCCCACGTGACCGAACGCGGCGAGTACGGCACTGTGGAGGAAGCCGAACGCGCGGCCCGGGTGGTGCTCGCCCTACTCGGCGCGCACCTGGTCGGCGAAGTCCGCGCCCAGCTCGCGGCCCGCCTGCCGGAGGAATTCGCCCTGATCCTGCTCAACCCGCTGCAGAGCGCCGAACCGCTCACGCCGGAGCGGTTTGTGCGGGCGACGGCGGCCTGGATCGAGGGCGCCACCGAGCAGACCGCGACCTGGGACGTCAGCGCCGTGCTGTCCACGGTCGCCGACACGGCCGGCGACGACCTACTGGCGCAGATCCTGCTCCAGCTCCCCGACGGCTACGACCTGCTCTTCGGCCGCCCCCAGCCCACCTGACCCACACCTCGGTGCCACATCGGCATCACCCGACCCTGGCTCCACGAAAGGCATGCACCGCAGTGATCACCGACGTGCACGGACCGCTTGAGCACCAGCAGCCGTACTCGACGGCGTACGAGCAGATGCTGGAGAAGGTCCGCTACGAAGGCGCCTACCCCACCCGCGAGGAGGCCGACGAAGCCGTCCGCCTGGTCCTTGCGGGGCTGGGACGCCAGCTGACCGGCGACGAACGCGTCGACTTGGCCGCCCGGCTGCCCCTGGAGGCCGCACGCGTCCTGACCGCGCAGATCCCCGACACCCAGCCCCTGACCGGCTGGGCCTTCGTCAAGGACCTCGCCACCCGCCGCGGCGCCTCCATGGCCACCACCCGCTGGGACACCGGATCCGTCTTCTCCGCCGTCGTCGCCTACGCCGGCCCCGACCTGATCACTCGCATCCTCCACCAGCTCCCCAGCGGCTACGCCCTGCTGTTCGGCCGAGCCGAACTCAACCCCGCCGCATAGACAGCCACTGCGGGGCGTGGTGCGGACGACCGGCCCCAGGCTGTTGAACGAGCCAAGAACGCGATCTCCCTCGACAACTGACTGTCCCGCCGAGGGCGTACCGCAGAGGGGCAGGCCCGCCTATCCGTATGTGCTGCCCGCGGGCACACCCAGGGCACAACGCACCGAAAAACCCTGCGGACCAGTGGGAACCACCGAGCGTAGTTTTCCCTGGTCCGCAGGGTTTTCGCGGTAAAGCCGCAGGTCAGCCCCCACCCCACCCCATTTGATCCTCAAGTGGCGGGAGGGGGCGGCGCTTCCGATGGCGTCGTGATCGCGCGCTTTCAGAGTGCCGGGAGCCCGATCTCGATGGCGAGCGCGCCAAGGGCTTCCTTCTCGGGCCCGTAGATGGTGCGGATATTGGCGAGCTGCTGTTCGCGGCTGGCTGTTGGGTCGATGTTGGCCGGCCCCTCACCGTCGAGCAGGGCCTCGAAGTCCGGGTACTCGGTGACGCGCTTCACGCGGACGTCGCAGGTCTCCTCGGTGCCCTTGATCCGGAAGCGGATCGTGTCGTCTGCGGCGAGGCCGGCGAGGTGGGGGTATTTGACCCGGACCTCGATCGTCTTGGTGCCGGCGGCGACGAGTGCGAAGTACTGGCGGTAGAGGTTCAGTTCGCGGTGGCGAGGGGTGCTGTGCGTCATGGGGTGGGAAGGTTCCTCGTCTGTGGCGCGGTCATCATGAGGCCGATCTCTGCGGCCGAGTACGAGCGGAAGAAGTGCCGCGGATCGGAGAGCAGAACCCCGGCCAGGCCGAGCAGGCGCTCGACGTACTCGGACAACGAACCGGGCCACTTTCGGGCGTCGAGCATCCAGGGCTCGGCGCCTTCGGGCAAAGCTGTCTGCCCTCGCCGGATGAGGGACTTGGACAGCTTGGCGCCGGTGTCGGTGACCACCTGCGGGCAGAACATGCGGGCGGGGAGCTGTTCGGGGGTGAGTCCGATGGCTTGCATGGCGCCGTCGACGAGCTGTGCAGGGACGGGAGTCCGGCCGCCGGCCCCTGGCCAACATGAAAGCCGGCGCCTTCCTTGACCTGAAGCGCCGGCTTCTGGCCCTCGGCGCGAATCACACGGCCCTGGCTCTCCTGGACGCCGCCATGGACGCCGACCGAATCATCGAGGCCACCCTCGCCCCACCGGAGAGGTCCGATCCGCACCCTCTCGCCGAGTGGGTCCACACACGCGACACCGCCCACATGATCGCGTGGGCCGTGAACGGCACCCCGCCACCGGCGTTACGCGGCCGGAGTCCGTCCCGACGCGGACCCGTAGCGCCGACACCACTGATGGGCGCCCAAGACCGCGACTCCTTCTTCGCAAACCTGCGGGACGCGGTCGAAGCCGCCGCCCAGGGCGGGGACACCCTCCTGCGCGGCCTCGCCCGCGGCTTCGAGGAGTCACCCGGCTATGTCGACCTGTACGCCCACTCCCTGTGGGCACTGCTGACCGCGCACACCTGGCTGCCACAGGCGTCGCCGGCGCTGGCCCGCTCTCTCGCCGGACGGGTGGCGCGGATACTCGACGCTGGCGTGATCTCCCCACGATCCCGGCGCGAACTCGGCGCCGTGCCCTACGTTCTACGCGATCAACCGCACTGACACCGGAGGGCACCATGGCGGACGAGACGATCAACGCGCGGGGCACGGCTGGGTACCTCCTGGAGATGGGCATGCTCAAGCGTGCCAAGCGCACCGGCTGGTGGATCGCCGGTGTCAAGGACCCCGAGAGCATCGCCGAGCACAGTTTCCGCGTCGGCATCATCGGCGCTGTCCTGGCGATGATGGAAGGCGCCGACCCTGCCAAGGTCGCCCTGATGTGCCTTTTCCACGACACCCAGGAGACTCGCGTCGGCGATATCCCCCACATCGGCCGCCGCTACGTCGAAGCCGCCTCCAACGAGAAGGTCACCGCCGACCAGGTCTCCGCCGCCCACCCGGCGGTCGCGGCCGGCGTCCAGCGAGTGGTCGAGGAGTACGAGAACGGCGACTCCCTCGAAGTCGTCGTCGCCCACGACGCCGACAAGCTCGAATGCCTCGTCCAGGCCGTCGAATACCGCGAACAGGGCTGCGCCAACGTCCAGAACTGGATCGACACCAGCGTGGCCAAGCTCAAGACTGCCTCCGCCCAGGCCCTTGCCGAGGCCGCGCTGAACATGTCGTCGATCGAGTGGCAGAAGACGTACCTGGCCTGACTAAGGACGGCTCCTCTATAGCGGTCCACGTAGAGGATCGTCGCGGTCACTGCCATATCTGCCCTGCCCGCTCCGTACCGTCTGGAATGGCGATGTTCTTCCCGGACACTGCATCCGTGCGCCGGCGCTAGCTGGACAGTGAAGGAATGCGTTGGTCAGTGACAGCGGTATCTGTCCAGTCCGACCTTGCATGTTCGGCTCGCGGGCTCCGTAAGCGCGCTGTCGCGCCGTGGAGTTCCTTCCGCCGTCGTGCGGGCCGGACGAGCTTGAGGTGGCCGTGGAACAGGAGCGTGCGCGCTGGGCGGGGTTAGGGGGGTGTGAGGGCGTCGAGTCGTGCGGCGAGGTCGGGGTGCGCGGTGGTCAGGTGGGGGCGCGTGGCGGTCAGGGGGGCGACGAGGTCGGTCGGGTCGTCCTGGGCGAGAGCCGCGTGGAGTTCCCTGAGCGGGTGGCGGGCGGCGGGGGGCAGGTCGGTGAGTGCGGTGATCTGACCGGCGAGGCGGCGCAGGTCGGCCGCGTTGGCGCGGGCCCAGGTGGAGGTGGTGCGTTCGGCGGCGCGGGCCTGGCGGGTGGCCGTCACACGCTGTTCGCCGGTGGTCCCCGCCGGGCCGGGACGGCCGCGCAGGTAGCGGCGCTCGGCGGCCTGGCGGCTGGCGACGCCGAGGGGTGGGCGAGGTCGGCCCAGCTGGCGCCGGCGTCACGGGCGGTTTCGATCAGGCCGGTCTCCCATCCGGCGAGCTGCTCGCGGACCTGCCGCAGCAGCATCAGGGAGGCCAGAGCCTGCTCCGGGGCCGGCCCGGAGCCGGGGGTGTCGGGGGGCTCGTGCCGGGCGGTGTGCAGGGCGTCGTCTATGGCGTTAAGGGCCGCCGCGGCGGCGAGGAACGACGCCGGGCTGTGGGCGTCGGTGCTGGACGAGGACGGCTGGTTGGCCGGGGTCACGGGCACCTCCCTCTCGTTGTCATCATGTCGACGACATCTTGTTTGTCATCCATTGGATGACATGTTACAACGGTGTCAGTGAGGCGCATTGGCAGTAACTGCCTGAACCTGCTGGAGGTGTTTTCACGATGTTGATGCGCACTGACCCCTTCCGTGAGCTGGACCGGCTGTCCCAGCAGCTGATGGGCCCGGGTACCTGGTCGAAGCCGTCGGCGATGCCGATGGACGCCTACCGCGAGGGCGACCAGTACGTGGTGGCCTTCGACCTTCCCGGCGTCACCGCCGAGGCGATCGACATCGACGTCGAGCGGAACATGCTCACCGTCAAGGCCGAGCGCCGGCCGGTGACGAAGGGCGCCGACGTGCAGATGGAGCTGTCCGAGCGGCCACTGGGCGTCTTCTCCCGACAGATCATGCTCGCCGACACCCTCGACACCGAGCACATCACGGCCGACTACGACGCGGGCGTGCTCACCCTGCGCATCCCGATCGCCGAGCGCGCCAAGCCCCGCAAGATCTCCATCGGCGTCGGATCCGGCCACAAGGAAATCTCCGGCTGACACCAGCCGGACGGGTGCGGAGGACGGGCACCTTAAATCCCCCTCAGCCCGCCCTCCGCACCCCCTGGGCAGTCCGAAGAAGGGGTGGTGGCCGAGATGGCTCTGCGACGCGAAGCGTTCCTCGATCATGTGAAGGAACGCGGCGAGTACGGCACTGTGGAGGAAGCCGAGCGCGCGGCCCGGGTAGTGCTCGCCCTGCTCGGCGCGCACCTGGTCGGCGAGGTCCGCGCCCAGCTCGCGGCCCGCCTGCCGGAGGAATTCGCCCTGATCCTGCTCAACCCGCTGCAGAGCGCCGAACCGCTCACGCCGGAGCGGTTCGTGCGGGCGACCGCGGCCTGGATCGAGGGCGCCACCGAGCAGACCGCGACCTGGGACGTCAGCGCCGTGCTGTCCACGGTCGCCGACGCGGCCGGCGACGACCTGCTGGCGCAGATCCTGCTCCAGCTCCCCGCCGGCTACGACCTCCTCTTCGGCCGCCCCCAGCCCACCTGACCCACACCTCGGTGCCACATCGGCATCACCCGACCCTGGCTCCACGAAAGGCATGCACCGCAGTGATCACCGACGTGCACGGACCGCTTGAGCACCGGCAGCCGTACTCGACGGCGTATGAGCAGATGCTGGAGAAGGTCCGCTACGAAGGCGCCTACCCCACCCGCGAGAAGGCCGACGAAGCCGTCCGCCTGGTCCTTGCGGGGCTGGGACGCCAGCTGACCGGCGACGAACGCGTCGACCTGGCCGCCCGGCTGCCCCTGGAAGCCGCACGCGTCCTGACCGCACAGATCCCCGACGCCCAGCCCCTGACCGGCTGGGCCTTCGTCAAGGACCTCGCCGCTCGCCGCGGCGCCTCCATGGCCACCACCCGCTGGGACACCGGATCCGTCTTCTCCGCCGTCGTCGCCCACGCCGGCCCCGACCTCACCACCCGCATCCTCCACCAGCTCCCCACCGGCTACGCCCTGCTGTTCGGCCGAGCCGAACTCAACCCCGCCGCATAAACAGGCAGTGCGGATGGCGTGTCCTCTCGTCGCCCGGGGAGCGTGGCTGCCCGCCGGCACACCCAGGGCACAACACACCGAAAAACCCTGCGGACCAGTGAGAACCACCGAGCGTAGTTTTCCCTGGTCCGCAAGGGCCTGTCGCGGGGGTTGCCAAGCGACCCGCCCCGTGCTGCCCTGTTTATCAAGTGGCCTACATCTAGGGGGAGTTGTGGCTACCTTTCGCAACGCGTGCGGCGAGTGCCGCTACACCACGCCCTGGCTCACGGAGTCCGAGGCGGAACGGCGGATCATCGATCACTACGCCCGCCACCATCCACATCTCGTACCGGGCGGTGCCCAGCAGATCAACGGCGGCGGTGGCGGCGGTGGTGGGTGCGGCGGGTGCGGTGCCCTCCTGCTCGGGCTGTTCGTCCTGATCGTCATCATCAGCCTGGCCGGGCAGAAGTAGGGCGGCCGCGCCGGCCGCGCCCCGAGCGGGCACGGCCGGCGGCTCGGACGGGGCGCCCCGTCAGTGGTGGTGCTTGCCCAGGACGAGGGCGAGCGTCGCCACCACCGCCACGATGAGGATCAAGAAGGCGATCTTCCAGGGGCTGTAGGGGCGGTCGCCGGTCACCTCGCCGGTCTCGGCGTTGACCATGACCTGCCACTGCTTGCCGTTGTAGACGTACGAGGCGAACCACACGGGGAGCAGCAGGAGCTTGTACGTCACCGACCCGTAGTTGGTGTCGACCGAGTGCACCCGCTGGCGGTCGCCGCCGATGTCCCGCTTGCAGTCCTCCTCGATCACCTTGGACATCTTGTCCTGGGCGGTCTGGAAGCCCGACTCCGGCTCGATGTCGTACCGCAGGGTCCGGAAGCCGGCCAGGTACTCCTCCTGGTACGCCACCGCCTGCTTCAGCGGCCAGGGCTCCAGGGCGGTGAGCTTGTCGGCCGGGAGGTGTCCGACACCGGGGACGAGGACGTCGTCGAAGAACCGCTGGACCGTGCCGTTGACGCGGTACCAGCGGACCTTGGTCTCCTTGTCGTCCCCGCTCCCGACCGTGTACTCCTCGCCGCGTTCGCCGTGGTAGGCGGAGGCGGTCGCGGCGTCGTACGTCCAGTGCGGCACATACGTCCCGTGCAGGGTCTCCGCCGAGCTCACCGTCTTGAGGTTGTTCGGCGCGAACCAGCGCGAGCGGGCCCACTTGCGCAGGTTGTCGTGCACGTCCCGCTTGTTCACCCGGAACGGCACCAGGCCCTCGGGGACGATCCGGTCGGTGGCGGCCGAGGCGACCAAGGGCGTGGCGCAGAACTGGCAGCGGCCGGAGAGCGCGGTGGTCTCGTTGGTCGCGCCGCAGCCGGGGCACTTCAGGACGTGTCCGCCGGCCGCCATCGGCTTGGGAGCCAGCGTCGCCAGCTCCTCCCAGGCGTGCTCCCGCACCTCGCGGTTGACGGGGGCGATGGGCTGCTCGAAGCCGCAGTTCGGGCAGCGCAGCGCGTTCTTGCCGGGGGCGTACTCGGCGGTGGAACCGCAGCTCGGGCAGGCGTAGGACTGCGGCTGCTGCTGCTCGGACTGCTGCGGGGGCTGCTGCGCCGGCGGCTGCGGGGGCTGCGACTGCTGTGGCTGTGGCGGCTGTTGGTACTGCTGGGGCTGCTGCGGCGGGTATTGCTGCGCAGGCTGCTGGTAAGGCTGTTGCGGCTGCTGTGGATAGGGCTGCTGCGGCGCCTGCTGCGGGTACGGCTGCTGCTGGTAGGGCGGCTGCGGTGCCTGCTGGGGGTAGGGCTGTTGTGGATAGGGCTGCTGGGGTGGGTACGGCTGCTGCGGCTGGTACGGCTGGTAGCTCATGGGGTCACGGCCTCCTGGCGGTGGGTCACGCCTGCGGCGGCAGCGGCGGCGGGGTGGCGCGGAAGTGCTGGGCGAGCTCCGGCACGTTCTCCACCGGCTGCCATGCCCCCATGCCCTCTCGCCAGGCGAGCATGCCGGGTCGGATCGCACCCGAGCCGATGTGCCCGGTGAACGTCGCGTGGTCGTAGGGGCCCTGCTGCTGCCCGTCCACGGCCACGTACCACTGGTACTGCTGCTGGCCGGGGAGCGGCGGCGGAACGGCCGCGCCGCCGGGGGCCGGCGCGGCGGGCGCCTGCTGCTGGTTGTGCTGGGGCGTGAACGCCTGCGCCATCTGCTGGCCGACGGCCATGCCGAGCCCCAGGCCCATGCCCTCGCCGGCGCCGCCGGGGTTGTTCGCCGCGTCCCGGATCGCGTCCGCCGCCTGGAGGCGCGCGTAGTTGTCGACGTTGCCGAGGATGCCCATGCGGCTGCGGGCGTCGATGGCCTGCTCGACCTCGGGCGGCAGCGAGATGTTCTCGATGATGAACTTCGGGATCGAGATGCCGTGCGACGCCGCCAGCTCGTCGGTCAGCCCCTTGGCCAGCCGGTCGCCGAGCTCGGCCTGGCGCGCGGCGAGGTCGAGCATGGGGATGCCCGAGCTGGCCAGCAGCGTGCCGAGCCGTCCCACGATCAGCTGCCGCAGGTACTCCTCGACCTCTTCGGTGCGGAACTGCGGGTCGGTGCCGGCGAGTTCGGTGATCAGCCTGGCGGGGTCGGACACCCGCGCCGCGTAGCCGCCGAACGCCCGCAGCCGCACCATGCCGAACTCCGGGTCCCGCACCGTGACCGGGTTCTGCGTGCCCCACTTCAGGTCCGTGAACTGCCGGGTGGTGACGAAGTAGACCTCCGCCTTGAACGGCGAGTGGAAGCCGTACTTCCAGCCCTGGAGCGTGGACAGGATCGGCAGGTTCCCCGTCTGCAGCTCGTGCATGCCCGGCGCGAAGACGTCCGCGATCCGGCCCTGGTTGACGAAGACGGCGACCTGCGACTCGCGCACGATGAGCTTGGCGCCCATCTTGATCTCGTTCTCGTAGCGCGGGAAGCGCCAGACGATCGTGTCCCGACTGTCGTCGGTCCACTCGATGATGTCGATGAATTCGCCGCGTACGCGGTCCATGAAGCCCACGACAGGTCCCCCTGTTCGCTCCGGACGCCCGGCCGGGCCGCTGCCGGCGGTGGCGATGACGGAGTACGTCCACTCAGATGTCCACGTCATAGTAGAAGCCGGTCCCCGAGGTGTCCTGCAGCGGTGCGGACGAGGTGCATCGGGGCGGCCGGCCGGCGATCCGCCTCCGGCGGTCCTTGTTGCGGCACCGACGCATCGGATACGTTCCTGTATCGGTTGTTACGGACATGGACGCGACAAGGCTGTCGGGTGTCGACGGCCGCCGCGGGACCGTAGAGGAGCTCCCCATGAGCGAGCGCAACGAGGTGGCCGTATGAGCGACGACGCCGACGTCATCGTCGTAGGAGCCGGGCTGGCCGGACTGGTCGCCACCTACGAACTCACCCGTGCGGGGCGCCGGGTGCTCGTCGTCGACCAGGAGAGCGAGGCCAACCTCGGCGGCCAGGCGTTCTGGTCGCTGGGCGGGCTGTTCCTGGTGGACAGCCCCGAGCAGCGGCGGGCCGGCATCAAGGACTCGCCCGAACTCGCGCTGTCCGACTGGTTGGATTCGGCCGGCTTCGACCGGGACCGCGAGGACCACTGGCCCCGGCAGTGGGCGCAGGCGTACGTGGACTTCGCCGCCGGCGAGAAGCGCCGCTACCTGCACGACCTCGGGCTGCGGCTGACCCCCACCGTCGGCTGGGCCGAGCGCGGCGCCGGCCTGGCGACCGGGCACGGCAACTCCGTCCCCCGCTTCCACCTCACCTGGGGCACCGGCCCCGAGGTCGTCCGGGTCTTCGCCGAGCCGGTGCGGGCCGCGGCCGAGCGCGGGCTGGTGGTCTTCCGGCACCGGCACCGGGTCGACGAACTGATCGTGGAGGACGGCGCGGCGGTCGGGGTGCGCGGCACCACGCTGGCGCCCTCGGACCTCCCGCGCGGGGTGGCCTCGGCGCGCGAGGCGGTGGGCGAGTTCGCGTTCCGGGCGCAGGCGGTGGTGGTGACCTCCGGCGGCATCGGCGGCAATCAGGAACTGGTCCGCGGGAACTGGCCGGTGGAGCGGCTCGGCCCGGCCCCCAAGTCGATGATCACCGGCGTGCCCGCCTACGTGGACGGGCGGATGCTCCAGATCACCGAGCGGGCCGGCGGCTCGCTGGTCAACCGCGACCGGATGTGGCACTACACCGAGGGCATCAAGAACTGGGACCCGATCTGGCCCGACCACGCGATCCGGATCATCCCCGGCCCGTCGTCGCTGTGGCTGGACGCCACCGGCCGGCGGCTGCCCGCGCCGCTCTTCCCCGGCCACGACACCCTGGCCACCCTGCGCCACATCGTGCACACCGGACACGACCACACCTGGTTCCTCCTGACCCGTTCCATCGTGGAGAAGGAGTTCGCGCTCTCCGGCTCCGAGCAGAACCCGGACATCACCGGCAAGGACCTCAAGCTCGCGCTGGCACGGGTGAAGAAGGGCGCGCCCGGCCCGGTCCAGGCGTTCCTGGACCGCGGGGAGGACTTCGTCGTCCGGCGCACGCTGCGCGAACTGGTCGCCGGGATGAACGCGTTGGAGCCGTCGACCCCCCTCGACCACGCGACGGTCGAACGGGAAGTGGTGGCCCGCGACCGGGCGGTGGCCCACCCCTACTCCAAGGACCTCCAGCTGATGGCGGTGCGCAACGCCCGCGAGTACTGGCCGGACAAGCTGACCCGGGTCGCCAAGCCGCACCGGCTGCTCGACCCGGCGCACGGCCCGCTGATCGCGGTCCGGCTGCACCTGCTGACCCGTAAGACGCTGGGCGGCCTGGAGACCACCTTGGACTCGCAGGTGGTCCGGCCGGACGGCACGCCCTTCGACGGGCTGTACGCGGCCGGGGAGGTCGCCGGCTTCGGCGGCGGCGGGGTGCACGGCTACAACGCCCTGGAGGGAACCTTCCTGGGCGGCTGCATCTTCTCCGGCCGCGCGGCCGGTCGGGCGCTGGCCCGGAGCCTGGCGTGACCGGCCCCGCACTTCCGCCTTCGGCGGGGGCGTTGGGGCGGGGCCCGGGTGCGTGGTGGGCGCCGGGTGCGAGACGCCCCCGCCCAACACACCCCCGCCGCCGAAGGCGGAAGAACGAACACGGCGGGGGAGCCCACAACGTGGGCCCGGGCTGCGCCGAGCGGTCCGGCCGCCGTTCCGGTCCGCGGACGGACGGGGCGACGCCGGGGCGTGAGCGGAGCGGTACCGAGCGCAGCCGACGGGATGACGGACCGGGCCGGATCGGGCAAGTCGGGAGAGCGGGAAAGGCCGCAAAAATGGCCGGAATTCGGCCTTGAAAAGGTGGGCTGCGCGGTCTCGCGGTGGGAGGACCTCCCCCGCGGCGTCCCCTCTTCCAGCGAGACCAGCGCGGCACCACGATTAACGCGAAGTAGCTCGCGTTAACCTGTCATGGACAATACTTGGCCAGAACCCGCACTGCAATCCGCGCTGCGATCCGCACCTCGACCCCCGCAACGGAGCCGCTGTGACGACCGCGCACCAGGCCCCGGGCGAGACCCGCCCCGGAGGACGCACGGCACGCACCCGCCGAGCCGTACTGGACGCCGTCTTCGAGGAGTTGGGCGAGGACGGCTTCGCCACGCTGACCATGGAGCGGGTCGCCCAGCGCTCCGGGGTGCACCTCGCAACGCTCTACCGCCGCTGGCGCAGCGTCGACAAGATCGTCTGCGAGCTGCTGACCGACATGAGCAGCGGGGTGCCGCTGCCGGACACCGGCACCCTCCCCGGCGACCTGCGGGCGCTGGCCCACGGCATAGCGCGGTTCTACGGGGCCGCCCGGGCCCGCGGCCTGATCGAGGCGGTGGTCGCCGCCGCGGCCCGCGACCCCCAGGCCGCGACCGCGCTGCGGGACTTCTTCGACGAGCGGCTGGTCCTCGCCGGGGCGATGGTGGTGCGCGCCGTCGAGCGCGGCGAGCTGCCCGAGGACACCGACCCCAAGGCCGTGATGGCGGCGCTCGGCGCGCCCTTCTACTACCAGATCCTGATCGCCCGCCGCCCCGTGGAGCCCGAGCTCGCCGAGTCGGCCGCCCTCGCCGTCTGGGCCGCGGCCCGCGCCGGTGCGTACGGCACCGGGGGCGGCGGGCGGAGCGGCGGCGCGGAAGACGCCGGCGCGCCGGGGCGGGCGGACTGAGCCACCTGCCCCGGCGCGCCGGTCACACCTCGGGGCCTACTTGCCGAGCAGCCCCGCCATCCACGCCTCGACCTCGTCCGACCGGCGCGGCAGCGCCGCCGACAGATTGCGGTTGCCGCTCTCCGTCACCAGGATGTCGTCCTCGATCCGGACGCCGATGCCGCGGTACTCCTCGGGCACCGTCAGGTCGTCCGCCTGGAAGTACAGGCCGGGCTCGACGGTCAGCACCATGCCGGGCTCCAGGGTGCCGTTGACGTAGCTGTCGGTGCGCGCCGCGGCGCAGTCGTGGACGTCCAGGCCGAGCATGTGGCCGGTGCCGTGCAGGGTCCAGCGACGCTGCAGACCCAGCTCCAGGACGCGCTCCACCGGTCCCTCGACCAGGCCCCACTCCACCAGCTTCGCGGCGAGCACCCGCTGGGAGGCGTCGTGGAAGTCACGGAACGCGGCGCCCGGCTTCACCGCCGCGATGCCGGCCTCCTGGGCCTCGTACACCGCGTCGTAGATCTTGCGCTGGAGGTCGGTGTAGCGGCCGTTGATCGGCAGGGTGCGGGTGACGTCCGCGGTGTAGAGGGTGGTGGTCTCCACGCCCGCGTCCAGCAGCAGCAGGTCGCCGGAGCGGACCGCGCCGTCGTTGCGGACCCAGTGCAGGGTGGTGGCGTGCGGGCCGGCGGCGCAGATGGAGCCGTAGCCGACGTCGTTGCCCTCGACCCGGGCGCGCAGGAAGAAGGTGCCCTCGATGTAGCGCTCGCTGGTCGCCTCGGCCTTGTCCAGGACCTTGACCACGTCCTCGAAGCCGCGCGCCGTCGAGTCGACGGCCTTCTGCAGCTCGGCGATCTCGAAGTCGTCCTTCACCAGGCGGGCCTCGGAGAGGTACACCCGCAGCTCTTCGTCCCGCTCAGCGGTGACCTTGTCGTGCAGCGCCTGCTCGATGGTCGCGTCGTGGCCGCGGACCACCCGGACCGGGCCGGTGGCCTCCTTGAGCAGCTCGGACAGCTCGCGGACGTCCTTGCAGGGGACGCCGAGCAGCGCTGCGGACTCGTCGAGGCTGTTGCGGCGGCCGACCCACAGCTCGCCCATCCCGTTCAGCCAGAACTCGCCGTTCTCGCGGTTGGAGCGGGGCAGGCGGTAGAGCGTGGCGTCGTGGCCGTCGGCCGCGTCGGCGCGGGGCTCCAGGACGAGCACGCTGCCGTCGGTCTGGTCGCCGGTGAGGTAGACGTACTCGGTCGCGGCCCGGAAGGAGTACTCGGTGTCGTTGGAGCGGGTCTTCAGCAGGCCCGCGGGGATCACCAGGCGCTCGCCGGGGAAGCGCGCGGAGAGCGCGGCGCGCCGGCGGGCGGCGTGCGGCGCCTGCCCGATCGGCTCCAGGTCGTGCAGCTCGGTGTCGGCCCAGCCGCCCTTCATGTTCTCGGCGAGCTCATCCGAAACGCCCGGGTACAGGCCGTTCTTGCGCTGCTTGATCGGCTGCTCTTCCTCGTCCGGGATCTCCGGAGTCAGCTCGTCGGTCACCATGCCTCCTTTTAAGGCTTTTCAGACTGAACCGCATTCCATCGTAAGTGCGAGCGGGAATCGGTCCAGGGGCCGGCGGCCACGACCTGTCAGGGAGCACGGGGAAAGGGGGTGGGCGCCGCCGCACCCACCCCCTGTGACCTGCGGCGATGCTCGCTACGGCGCTACGCCGCTATGCCGCTGCCCGTCGAAGTGCTATGCCGCTACTCCTCGAAGTACGCCGCGAGCAGGACCACGTCCTCCTCGGAGGCGGGATCGTCCAGGCCCTGCGGCAGCATGGTCCGCACGATGTGGTCCACCACCGCCTCCGGGTCGTGCCGGCTGGCCCGGGGGACGCCGGCCGCCGCGGAGTGCAGACGGGCGAAGGCCCGGTCCATCGGCTCGCCGGTGCGGTGCAGCAGCCCGTCGCTGTAGAGGAGCACGGTCTCGCCGCAGGCCGGTTCGATCTCCACGCTGGGCGCCTCCCAGCAGGCCAGCATGCCCAGCGGCGCGGAGAGCGAGGTCTCCACGAACTCCGCCCGCAGATCGCCGAGGACCAGCGGCGGGCAGTGGCCGGCGCCGGCCAGCACCATCTTGCGCGGCCCCGGACCGCCGATCCCGGCCGGCATCGGGGGCCCGCCGGGCCCGCCGGACGCGCCCGGCTCCGGCTCGGTGAAGGCGAACAGCGCGGTGGCGCTGCGGGCCGGCTCGGTCAGCCGCATCAGCAGTTCGAGGTCGGAGAGGACCGCGACCGGGTCCTCGCCCTCCATGACGGCGTACGCGCGCAGCGAGGCCCGCAGCCGTCCCATGGCGGCCACCGCGCTCGGCCCGGACCCGGTGACCGAGCCCACGGCCAGACCCAGCGCGCCGTCCGGCAGCGGCAGCGCGTCGTACCAGTCGCCGCCGCCGCGCGGCCCGGCGGCGTGCCGCACCGCGAGCCGGACGCCGGGGATCCGCGGCAGCCGGCTGGGCAGCAGTTCCTCGCGGAGGGTCCGGGCGGCCTGCCGGCTGCGGTGGAGTTCGAGGAGGCGTGCGAGGTGCTCGGCGGCGTGTGCGCGGTAGAGGCCGACGAGGTGGCGCCGGCGGTCGCCGGGCTCGGCCGGTTCGTCGTAGAGCCAGACCGCGGCGCCGAGCCGGCCGACCGGGCCGGCGGTGAGCGGTACGGCGTAACTGGCGGCGTAGCCGAGGCGGGCGGCGACCTCGCGCAGGCGGGGGTCGAGGTCCTTCTCCCCGGGGATGTCCGGCTCGGCGATCTCGGTACGGGCCTCGGCGTCGTCGCCGGCGCCGGGCTCGGGGAGGCCGTCCAGTATCCGCGCGTACGACAGCGCGCGGCGCGGCACGGTCTCGATGTGGCCGATCTCGGCGTGGCCCAGGCCCAGGCCGACGGTGGTCTCCGGGCCGAGTCCGTCCTGGGGGGCCAGGACGACCAGCCCGCGGCGGGCGCCGACGAGGAAGGCGCCGGCCCGCAGCAGTTCGCGGAGCGCGTCCTCCAAGGTGCGGGTGCGGACGAGCTGTTCGGTGAGGTCGTGCAGGGTGCTGAGGTCGGAGATCCAGCCGGCCAGCCGGTCCTGGACGGCGGCGATCCGGTCCACGGTGGAGAGGTCGGCGGCGCCGGACGGGTCGTCAGCGGTGGTTTCGGAGGCGGATTCGGCGGAAGCGGGCGTCGCGCGCGGGTCGGTAGTGTGCGCGGGAGCGGGAAGCGCTGGTTCGATTCCAGCCACTTTCGGGAGGTGCGGGGCGCTCATGGCCGACAACCCACGTCGCGCCCGGCAAATCCCCAGGTCAGGCCGCGATGTGGCAGGGAGTGCGGCGTTTTGCTGAGTGATGTTGTGCGGTACGGCTGTCCGCTCAATTTCCTCAATAGCATCGCAAACCCCCATGTCATGCTGCTCCGCTATCAATGCCTCCACATGTACACGCACCAGCGATGTGATGTCCAGCACTGTCCCCTTGGGGTTTGTGGTGTCAGCGAGGTCTGTAGATTGGCCTGAAAACAGCCCCCCGGGCGTCAATTTGAGGTCTGCTGGCGGCGATCAGCAGCGCGTCATATCCACCGTGGCGGGTACGTACTCGGATAGGTGCGGGGGCAGTTGGGGCCGCACCGGAACTCTCCGGCCGGCACCGGCGTCCTATACGGCGACCACCGCGACGCACTCCCCAGTGGCGGGATGGCACCACCGGAAGCGCAAGCGCCATGCGCGCGCCACCCTCCGCCACGTTCCACGCCCGGTGTACGGCGTGATGCGCTGCCTCGTACACGCGGTGATCCAGAGCGCCGCGTGTGGTGATCGAGCGCGAAGGACCTCCGGGTCGCACCACCAGGCCGGCCACAACTGCACGACCGGACCGCAGCACCACCCCGCACCAGCCCGGAGCAGTACAACCGCAGTTGCGAACGGTATGCACCAACGATGTTCAAGCGCATCGGCATGCCGTGCGAAGGACGTGACGGACCAGCCCTCGGTGTAACGGAAAGGAACGAGCGCTCATGCGCGAGATCCTCGGAAGGCGACGCAAGCCCCTGTTCCGGCGCAGCGGGAGGTCGGCGCTGCTCGGTGCGGCGCTCCATTGCGCCACCGAGTGGCAGTGGCCCGTCCTCCCCGGCGTCGGGTTGCGGCCCGCCGGCCGGCAGCCGGCCGGCGGTCGGCTCGGCCTCGGTGAGCGGGTGCCCCGCCGCTGCAACTGCCCCGACGCCGATTGTGTGGTGCCGGGTGCCCACCCCTTCGACCCCGGACTGCTGGCGGCGACCACCGACGCCCGGATGATCCGCTGGTGGTGGACCAACCGTCCGGACGCGCCGATCGTCCTGGCGACCGGTGGCCGGGCGCCGTGCGCCGTGAGCCTGCCGGCCGTCGCGGGCGCCCGCGCGCTGGCCGCGCTGGACCACTTCGGCGTCCGCACCGGCCCCGTGGTGGCCACCCCGACCCGCTGGTCGCTGCTCGTGTCGCCGTACGGGCTGCCGGAGTTGGGCGAGCTGCTCAGCTCCCAGGACTGGGTGCCCAGCTCGCTGCGGTTCCACGGCGAGGGCGGTTACCTCGTCCTGCCGCCGTCCCCGACCGGCGCCGGCAAGGTCCGCTGGGAGCGTCCGCCGGCGACCACCCAGGCCGCGCCCTGGCTGCCGAAGGTGGCCACGATCGTCGACGCGCTGGTGATGGCGAGCACCAGCACCCCCGACGGCGGCAGCCGGCTCGCCTACTGAGCCGCTGCCCGCGGACGACAACGGGTGGCCGGAAAGCGCGCATATCCGGTTCACCCGTAAGGGTATGAGCTGTCCCGATATCTACAGGAATCGCGTGCACGGGCACCCGGTGTCACCCCCGGCGCCCGATAGGTTCGGCATACCGTCCGCCAGGCCGCGAACGGTGCTTCCCCGGCATTTCTCCCCCCTCCCGCATTCCTCGTAACTCTCGCAAGTGGGTCCCATGCAGCGTGCGCGGATTCTCCGCCTGACCGGGCTCGCCGGCACCGCCGTGCTCGCCCTCGCCGTTCCTCTGGCCGCCGCGACGGCCGGCCCGGCGGACTCCCTCCTCCCGCCGGGGGCGCCGGACGCCCCCGATGCCCCGAGGGCACCCGCCACCACGGTCACCGACCCGCTCACCGGCCTCGCCCTCCCGCTGCTCCCCGGTGCCGGGCGCGCCGCCTCCGCCGCCCCCGCGCCCCGCGCCACCCACTGCGGCCCCGAACTCACCTCCCAGGAAGGGATCACGGCCCAGACCTGTGTGCTCACCGAGGGCGGCCGCACCTGGGCGCGCACCTTCTTCCGGAACTCCACGGGTGACCCGCTGCGCGCCGCGTTGACGTTGCTGCGCCCGGACGGCCGGAGCGTCCAGGTGGAGTGCGCGGTGCCGGCGGACGGGACGCCGGGCGAGTGCGAGACGCCGGGCGGTCCGATGGTGGGCGGGGTACGGCTGCCGTACGGCGCGGTGGCGGAGTTCACCGACGCGGCGGGGGAGCGGCTGCTGCTGCGCTCCAGCGGCAACTGGACGCCGGGCGGCGGGAGTTCGGGGAGATGAGGGCCCGGCTGCGACGGGGCGGCGGGGCGACGTCGGACGGACTGCGTCCGGACATGGAAGCGCCCGGTCGCTGGCGACGGGGGATGCACCAGCGACCGGGCTCTTAGAACCGTAACAAGAGATCGGCGGTTCGCAAATTCGATCGTGGAATTCCGGACGCGTATTTATCGGCACGTACCCGGAGTTGCCACGGATCTTGTGACGGGTGTCACGTCTGCGGTCGATTCGGGCGGGCGGTCAGCTCAGGGTGATCTGACGGTTGGTGAGCCCGCCGCGGGCCCGGCGCTCCTCGGCGGTCAGCGGGGTGTCCGTGGCGAGCGCCTTGGCCAGCCGCTCCTGGAAGGCGGCGGCCGGCTCGGCGATCTCGTCGGCGCCCATCGAGGACGGCAGGTCCCACACCGGGACGACCAGGCCGTGCGCCCGGAACGAGCCCACCAGCCGGGTGCCTTCGACCAACGAGGAGGTGCCGGCGGCGTGCAGCCGGGCGAGCGCGTCGAGCAGCTGCTCCTCGGGGTGCGCGGTGACCCAGCGCAGGTGGTTCTTCTCCGGGGCCTCGCACCAGTACGCGCCCTCCAGGCCGGGAATCCGGGCGGTCGGGATGGCCGCGGCGTTGGCCCGCTCCAGGGAGGCGGCGACCTCGCCGGTGGCGTTCTCGGCGTTCTCCACCCAGAACTCGAAGCCGGTGTGGACGGTCGGCTCAAAAGGTGCGTTCAGGTCCAGCAGATCCTGTAGGCGCGGCCCGTCGACGGGGGCCCGCCCGGCGACGACCGGGTGGCCGGGCTCGGTCACCAGCGCCCGCTGGAGGGTGTCGGCGAGGTCCCGGCTGATGTCGCCGGACGCGGTGTCGTTCTGCAGCGCGAGCAGCACCGCGCCGTTGTCCCGGCGCAGCGCGGGCCAGGCCATCGGGAGCACGGTCGCCAGCGTCACCGACGGGACGCCCTCGGGCAGGCCGCCCTTGAGCGTCAACGGAGCGGTGGCGGCGGGCACCAGCTCGCGCAGCGCCACCCAGTCGCACTCGCCGGGCAGCCCCTCGAACGGGCGCCGCACCAGTTCGGTGGCGGCGTGAGCGGCCTGCCGGCCGTGGCACGCCTTGTAGCGGCGGCCGGAACCACACGGACAGGGCTCGCGGGCGCCGACCACCGGCACCTCGCCGTCCTTGATCTGTACTGCTGCGGCCCGGGGCTGGGGACGGCGCTTCTTGGCCATGGCGACGGTGTCTCCTGGTGGTTCCTGGTCGTACGGACGCGTTCCGGCGCGAGCCTAGAGGAGACCGGTGCCCGGGGCGCCACCAACAGCGCCGTAAGCGTCGCGAGTACGTCAGGGCGAGTGCGCGGGGGCGGGGGTGCTGCCGCTCCCTTCGCTACGGCAGCTCGTCGAGTTCCGCGAAGGCCAGGCCGGACGACGTGCCCCGGGCCGGGCCGCGGCGGGTCGGGGCCGGGCGGACGGCGCCGGTGCGCGGGTCCTTCCGCAGCGAGAGCGGACGGCCGGCGGCCAGCTCGGACGTCCGGTCGGTCGCCAACCCGGCCGTCCGGTCGGTCGTCAGGTCCACGCGCGTAGCGAACGCGCCTTGAAGGGAGAGTGCGGCCCAGACCGTCACCTCGCCGGGCACGGTGTCGCGGACACCCCAGTCCTTGGCGAGCGAGCGGATGATGGCCAGCCCGCGGCCGCCGCGGGCGGTGACGGACGGCGTGGCCGGAATCGGGCGGGTCGGGCCGCCGCCGTCGGTGACCGCGACGATCAGTCGGCCCTGACCGTCGATGCGCCAGGAGGCGCGCACGGCGGCGAAGGGGCCGCCGGAGGCGGACTGCCGCGCTCCGTCTGACGCACCATCGGACGCGTGGCCCGCTGCGGAATCCGACGACAGGGAGCGCGACGACACGGAATCCGGCGAGCGGTCCTCGTATATCGGACGCGCATGGCGACACGCATTGCTCAGTAGTTCCGACAGGACCAGGATCGCGTCATCGACGACGCTGTCCTGAACTCCCCTTGCCGACAGCTCTTCTCGCATGCGCCGCCTGGCCATGCCGACACCCGCTGGACCATGGGGTACGGCCATGATCGACGACGTCGGCACCTCTTGTGCCACCACCAACGCCACCCCCGAGACCTCCTTTGCCCCACGCCACGGGATGGATGCCCCAATGGACTGGACCGGAAACCGGCCAACCGGCACACAGTGACGCACTCGACACCGTCACATACGGGCCGAATGCGCCGGTGCACACCCTGTGATGAGCCTTACCTAAGGCCGAGTTGGGTTCGTACCTGCTTGGGGCGGTTCGTGATGATTGCGTCCACGCCGAGGTCGCGACACATCTCCACGTCGGCCTCTTCGTTGACCGTCCAGACATGGACCTGGTGGCCCGCCCGGTGCGCCCTGGCGACGTACTCCGGGTGCGCGCGGAGGATCCGTACGCCGGGCCCGGCGATGCGGACACCGGGCGGCAGCCGGCCGTCACGGTGACGGGGGGTGAGGAACTGCATCAGATAGACGCCGGGGATGTCCGGTGCGGCGGCCCGTACGCGGTGCAGGGAGCGCGCGGAGAAGCTCATGACGCGGACCGGCGGCGTCCAGTTGGGGGTGGCCGGTTTCGTATGGCCGAAGCGGGCGAGCAGCTCGACCAACCGCTCCTCCACCTGCCCGGCCCAGCGCGTCGGATGCTTCGTCTCGATGGCCAGCTCGACCCGCCGGTTCGCGTCCGCGACCAGCTCCAGCAGCCGCTCCAGGGTCAGTACGGACGTCCGCTCGGCGTTCTCCTGCTGCCAGTCCGGTTCCTCGCCCGCGTCCACCGGCCGGCCGTCGACCCGCGCCACGTCCTCCAGCACGCCCCTTCCCTCCAGGCCGTCCTTCCAGGAGCCGAAGTCCAGCGCGGCGAGGTCGGACAGCTCCAGCGCCGAGACCGCCCCGCGCCCGTTGGACGTGCGGTTCACCCGCCGGTCGTGGACGCAGACCAGATGTCCGTCCGCGGTCAGTCGGACATCGCACTCCAGGGCGTCCGCACCGTCCTCGATCGCCTTCCGGTAGGCGGCCAGGGTGTGCTCCGGCGCGTCCTCGGACGCGCCGCGGTGGGCGACGACGGCGATGGCGGGCCGACCTGCTCGGGCGTCCTCGGCGGGGCGTGGGTGGGTCACCGCGTCATCGTCCCATCCGTCGCCCCCGGCCCGCCCGCGAGAGGATCTACGGCTCGGGGCGGCCGGACGGTGCCCGGCGCCGTGCCGGATGCGGCGCGTCGGATGCGGGGCCGGCCGGCTGTTACGTCGGCGCTATGTCACCCAATCGCCACATATCGTGCATTTAATGCTGTCTGCCCTGCAACGTGGGGAATAAGTCACAGGTTCGGCTTACGGTGCTCTGACGGGCCGTGCGGAAGGCTTGGGAATGCTGGGCGAGGACGGTGGGCCCGGGCGGCGAGCCGCGCGGCCGGCCCGCGAGCGGGCCGCCGGACCACCGCGGGACCACCGCCGGGACGGCCGGGACTCGCCCTGGGCGGCGGGATCGCGGATGCTGGAGTACCGCGGGATCCCGGATGCTGGAATACCGGGGTCCGGTCTCCCGGGCCGGCACCCGCCGTGAAGCACGCGACTGAGGAGAGAGCTGTGAGCACCGAGAACGAGGGAGCCGGCGTCCCGTCGGAGGCCAAGCCGCCGACCGGATCGCAGCCGGACAGCGCTCCCGCGCCCGCCTCCGGCGAACGGTCTCAGGACGCCCCGACCGCCCCGACCGCGCCCCCGCCGCCGGACTACGCCCCGCAGGCCGCCGACGCCGCCCCCGGCCCGGCCGACCACGACCGGACGCAGCCGCTGCCGCCGACCCCGGCCGCGCACCCGGCCCCGCCCGCCGCCCCCTCCTCCCCGTATGCCGCGTCCGGGCACGGTCCGGCCGGTGGTTGGGGTGGGCCCCCGCCCGGCGGCGGTGACCCGTGGGCGACGCCCGGGCACCAGCCGGTCCCCCAGAAGCGCAACGGCGGCCTGATCGCCGCGGTGCTGGTCGCCGCGCTGGTCGCGGGCGGCGTCGGCGGCGGCATCGGCTACTGGGCCGCGGGCCGCAACGACAGCTCCTCGACGACGGTCTCCGCCTCCGGCGACGCCGGGGCGCTCAACCGCAAGCCCACCTCCGTCTCCGGGATAGCGCAGCGGGCGCTGCCCAGCGTCGTGACCATCGAGGCGCAGGGTGCCAGCGGCGACGGCGGCACCGGCACCGGCTTCGTCTACGACAAGCAGGGCCACATCCTCACCAACAACCACGTGGTCGCCAGTGCGGCCGACGGCGGCCGGCTCACCGCGACGTTCTCCAACGGCAAGAAGTACGACGCCGAGGTCATCGGGCACGCCCAGGGCTACGACGTCGCCGTCATCAAGCTCAAGAACGCCGCCGGCGCCACGCTCAACCCGCTGCCGCTGGGCAAGTCCGCCAACGTCCAGGTCGGCGACGCCACGATCGCCATCGGCGCGCCCTTCGGCCTGTCCGGCACGGTCACCACCGGCATCATCAGCGCCAAGGACCGCCCGGTGGCCTCCAGCGACGGCGGCGGCAGCAGCGCCTCGTACATGAGCGCCCTGCAGACCGACGCGTCGATAAACCCCGGCAACTCCGGCGGCCCGCTGCTGGACGCCGGCGGCAACGTCATCGGCATCAACTCCGCGATCCAGTCGGCCGGCAACGGCGGCGGGATGGGCGGCGACTCCGGCCAGGCCGGCAGCATCGGCCTGGGCTTCGCGATCCCCATCGACCAGGCGAACCGGGTGGCGCAGGACCTGATCAAGACGGGTCAGCCGGTCTATCCGCAGATAGGCGTCCAGGTCGGCATGCGGGAGGGCGGCGACGGCGCGACCATCGCCCAGACCGGCACCGGCGGCAGCGAGGCGGTGACCGCGGGCGGCCCGGCCGACAAGGCGGGCCTGAAGCCCGGCGACACCATCACCAAGCTCGACGACACCGTCATCGACAGCGGCCCGACCCTCATCAGCGAGATCTGGCAGCACAAGCCCGGTGACCGCGTCACCCTCACCTTCAAGCGCGGCGGCAAGGAGCACACCACCCAGGTCACCCTGGGACAGCGCACGGGCGACAAGTGACGCGCTAGTCTGATCCCCGCGACACCGCACTCCGGTGCCGCGGGGAGGCTTGCCCGAGCGGCCTAAGGGAACAGTCTTGAAAACTGTCGTGGCGGCAACGTCACCGTGGGTTCAAATCCCACAGCCTCCGCGCAGGTGAACGAACATGCAGATGGGCGGGGGTCCCGGGACGATCCGGGACCCCCGCCCATCCGTTTTCCTCCCACTTCGTCTCGGCGTGGTCCTCGGCACGGTCGAATCACGTCAACTGAGGCCGGAGGGCGGTGAGTTCGGGCTCGGGGGCGAGCGTGCGGCTCGGCCCCGACCTTCCGGCGGACCCGGTGGGGCTTCGGGGCGGTGCGGGCACATGGTCCCGAATCGGACAACAGTGACAAGTGACACATCAGTGAGAAGTCGCACATGGGCAAGTACTTGTTCTGCGCGTGACCTCGGGGTGGGATCGCCACAACTGTTGAGTGGGGGTCTCGCCTTGCAAGGGGAATAATCATGCGCAGAATTCGTGCGCGGCGCCGCATCGTGGCCGCGGCGGCCGGGGTCACCACCCTCGCCAATGTCGCACTCATATCCCCGGTTCTGTCCGGTTCCGCGGTCGCCGCACCTGTGCATGCGGCGCAAGGAGTCACCGTCGTGCCGGCGACAGCCGGGCAGCAATCCAAGAGCGCGTCTCAAAGCCTGCTGACCACCGGGCAGTGCCAGGCGAAGTGGCAGATCTCCTGTTACACCCCGAACCAGCTCCGGCAGGCGTACGACCTGAACCCGCTGTACCGGGCGGGGGTCACCGGCAAGGGGCGCACGATCGTGATCGTGGATTCCTTCGGCTCGCCGACCATCCAGCATGATCTGGATGTCTACAGCGCCCGGTTCGGCATGAAGAGCACCCACGTCGACGTGGTCAAGTGGGGCAACGTCCCGTCCTTTGACCCCGCCAACCCCGCCCATGTCGGCTGGGCCGGGGAGAGCACCCTTGACGTGGAGATGGCGCATGCCGTCGCCCCGGACGCGCACATCGTCCTGGTGGAGTCCGGGGCCGACCAGGACGGGAACGGCGCCACCGGCCTGCGAGAGATGATGGACGCCGAGAAGTCGCTCATCGACCGCGGTGTGGGCGATGTGATCAGCCAGAGCTTCGGCGCGACGGAGAACACCTTCCCCGGCTTCCGCAGCGGTGACTTCTCCAGCATCGAGAACCTGCGGTACGCCTTCAAGGACGCGGCCGAGCACAAGGTGACCGTCCTCGCCGCCTCCGGCGACAGCGGGGCCACCAACACCACCGCGAACGGCGACGCCCACTACCCGTACAAGGTCGACGCCTGGCCGTCCTCCGACCCGCTGGCCGTCTCGGTCGGCGGCACCCGGCTGCACCTGGACGCCAAGGGTGACCGCCTCGCGCCGGACAGTGTCTTCAACGACGAGGGCGCGGGCGGCGGCGGCCCGTCCCATGTCTTCGCCCGCCCCTCGTACCAGAGCGGAGTCAAGCAGGTGGTCGGCGACCACCGCGGCACTCCCGATGTTTCGATGTCCGCCGCGATGAAGGGCGGCGCATGGGTGTACTCCAGCTACAACCCGAAGCGGGTCGGCTGGGACGTCTACGTCGGCACCAGCGAGGCCAGCCCGCTCTTCGCGGGCATCGTGGCCCTGGCCGACCAGGTCGCCGGACACCGGCTGGGTGACATCCACCAGGCGCTGTACACGCTGTCCGCGCAGCCCTCGCGGAACCCGTCCACCGGAATCGTGGATGTGAAGGACGGCACGAACAACAGCTATGCGGGAGTCGCCGGCTACACCGCGGTGAAGGGCTACGACATGGCGACCGGCGTCGGCACGATCGACGCGGCCCGCTTCGTCCCCGCCCTCGCCAAGGCGGGCTGAGGGGAGGGCTGAGCGGCCGTCCCGCAGTGCATCGCCGTAAGGGGCGTCCGGCCGGAGGTCGGGCGCCCCTTTCGTGCGGGGTGGCCGGTGGGGTTATTCGCCGAGGGCCTGGTGTTCCTCCGCGGCCTCTTCCTGCTCGTGGAGGTGTTTGAGGGCGGAGCGGGCGGCGGGGCCGTCGTCGCAGGTGGACCAGAAGTCGTGGGTGACGACGCGCTCGGCGAGGTCGAGGGTGCGGGCGCGCAAGTCGGCCACCTGGGCCTTTTCCTCGTCGGTCCAGCCCCGGGACTCGGCGCGTTCGGTCTCGTGGAAGTGACCGTTCTCCTTGGTGTGCGTCCAGCCGGGGAGGGGGTCGACCGACCACGGAAGGCGCTTGTAGAGGTCCGCGAGGGCGGACTGGACCTGGTGCAGCTCCAGCTGTGCTTCCCGCAGGTCCTGGGGGAAGTCGTAGGTCTTCTGCTTGTCAGCCACAGCGAAAGGATACCGCTCACTCGTTCGATTCTGGCGGGGTGGCGCGGGTGGTGTCGGGGGCTTCACCTGGTTGGTGGGCGGGCGCTGCGGTGGCGGTGGTGGGGGAGAAATGGCTGGCGGGGGCGGTCGGGGGCGGTGAGGGTGGGGGCATGGAGCGTTCTTTCGAGGAGTTGGTGGCGGAGGCCGAGGCGGTGTCGGTGGCGGGCTGGGACTTCTCCTGGCTGGACGGGCGGGCCACCGAGCAGCGGCCTTCGTGGGGCTATCAGCGGTTGATGGGGGAGCGGCTGGCGCGGGCGTCGGCGGCGCTGGACATCCAGACCGGCGGTGGCGAGGTGCTCGCCGGGGCGGGGGCGCTTCCGCCGCTCATGGTGGCGACGGAGTCCTGGCCGCCGAACGTCGCCAGGGCGACCGCGCTGCTGCATCCGTTGGGCGCGGTGGTGGTGGCGGACGAGGACGAGCCGCCGTTGCCGTTCGGGGACGCCGCGTTCGACCTGGTGACCAGTCGGCATCCGGTGACGGTGTGGTGGGCGGAGATCGCCCGGGTGCTGCGGCCGGGGGGTGTCTATCTCTCCCAACAGGTCGGGCCGTCCAGCGTGTTCGAGCTGGTGGAGTACTTCCTGGGGCCGCAGCCGGAGGAGGTCCGGCGGGCCCGGCACCCCGAGGACGCCCGGCGGGACGCGGAGGCGGCGGGGCTGGAGGTCGTCGCCCTGCGGCACGAGACGCTGCGGACGGAGTTCTTCGACATCGGGGCCGTCGTCTACTTCCTGCGGAAGGTGGTGTGGATGGTGCCGGGCTTCACCGTCGAGCAATACCGGGAGCGGCTGCGGGAGTTGGACCGGCGGATCCGGCGGGAGGGCGCCTTTGTGGCGCACACGACGCGATTCCTGATCGAGGCGCGCAAGCCGGTGGTCTAGGGCCTGTCGTCAAACTCCCGTCGTTCGCCCGAAGGGCGGGCCTCGCGGCGTCTGGTGCGTGCGATCTCAAGGCGGAGGGTCATCCCGGTACCGGGCGTACCGGGATGAGCCCGACAACGCGGAGAGCGTGCGTGCCAGGCGTCGCGAGGCAGGCGGGAGTTTGACGACAGGCCCTAGCCACTCCCCGGGGTCCGGGCAAGTGGGCCGGCCCCGGGCCTCAGTGGCGGGATGCCGAGGCGAGGGTGGCGCGGGCCTCGGGCTCCGGGAGGCCGGTGCGGCGGGCCGCGGCGACCAGGCGTTCGGCGAGCTCCGGCCCGAGCCCGGCCTCGTACGCGCGGCAAGCGGCCCAGAAGAGGCGGGTGTTGCGCTGTCCGCGCGGGGAGGCGCGGACGAAGCGGAGGAGGGCGGCGGCGGGCGGCTGACGGCGGCCGTGCGGGGCGGCGTACGGAGGCGGGGCCGGGGTTCCGAGCGGGGGGAGCAGGAGCGCCAGCAGGGCGGGCGGGGCCGGGGCGGGGTGGCGGGGTGCGTCCGGTGCGAGGACGTACCGGCCGTGGGTGGTGAGGGAGCCGGGGCCGACCAGATAGCCGCCCGCGCCGCGGACGTCGATGCCCGGCGCGAGCCGGCCGGCGGAGTTGGGGACCGGTGACGCGGGCGGGCCGGTGAACCACAGGTGGCGGCCGCCGCTGGGGGTCAGGACGGTGACCGTCGGGGGGAGCGGGAAGCCGTGGGCCGCGGCGATCAGGCGCAGGGCGGTGTGGCCGTCCGCGCCGTGCTTGGTGTCGAGGTCGATGCCGACGAGGTGGTGCGGGGCCCGGCCGCAGGCGATGCCGTAGCCGGTGGCCCAGGGGGCGGCGGCGAACATCCGGCGGATGGTGAGCGGGTCGGTGGTGGCGTCGTGGACGCCGTGGCCGAGGCGTCCGCAGGAGCCGTGGCAGGGCGGGGCCACCGGTTCGTCGTGGGTGTGGTGGGTGCCGTGGGTGTGGTGGTCGTGGTGCGGGGAGCGCAGCGCGGGGAGTTTGGTGCGGGTCAGCGGGATGACCGGGTAGCCGTGCTCGGCGGCGCGCAGGGCGTGGGCGAGGGCGGCGTGGTGGGCGTCCGCCGGGGCGAGGGGCCGGACCGGGGGCGGATCGGGCCGGGGGTCGGGCCTGAGGTCGGCCGGGGGTTCGGGCGGGAACACGGGCGTCGCCGGGTGTGCGGTGGTCGGTGCGGTATGGCGGTGGGGCGTGGCCATGACTTCATTTTCGTACGAATGTTCGAGAAAGGGAAGGGGGGGGAGTGCAGGCGCGCGACGAAGATCACAAGTGCGCCGGGTCCGCTGGGCGGACGGGGGCGCACTTTTCCCTTGGGGGAGCGGGTCGCGGTGCATCGTCCGAGGTCGGCGGGGGCGCACGGGTGGTGCGAGTGGAGGCGTCGGGGTTTACCCGGGGTTCCTCATGCTTGCGGGGGAATCGACCTTTCCTCGTGGGTTCGCCGGGGATCGGGTGGGCAATCCTGTGGTCGCGACGTCGAGGCAGGAACCGGGGCGGTCGGCCAACTACCCGGTGAGCAGCTGGAGTTAGCGCTTTACGGACCGGTCGGGACCGGCGATCCGGAGCGGGGCCCGGGAATGCGGGGTCCGATCCGGGAGCGGTCCGGCGGCCGGGTCCACTTACCGGATCCATGCAGGTCGCAACCCAGAAGTTGCGTTCCGTAGGAGGAAGAGACATGGCAAGCACCCGTACTGCCCGCGTCATTGCTGTCGCGCTCGCGTTGCCCTTCGCTGCGGCGCTCTGTGCCGGTGTGGCGCAGGCCGACAACGGCGGCTTTGCGAACAACGGGTCGAGCTCGGCCGCCACCAGCCAGGTGGGCACCGGCGTCGGCGGCATCAACAACGGCAACTCCACCACCGGCCAGCAGGTCGCCAACGGTCACGGGGCGTCCAACGAGAGCAAGACCGCCAGTGTGAACGGCGGCGGCGTCACGGTGATCGACCAGGGCAACACCGACGTCGACCTCGACCAGATCTGGTGAGTCGGTCCGCCGCACACGGGTGCGGCGGTTGACCGGAGGGTGAGACGAGGTGCCGCGCGGCGGACAAGTGGGCCGCTCTGGGGTTCGCCGCGCGGACCTTGACAGCGAGCGGGTTTCTGACGGACAGTCAGAAACCCGCTCGCTCGTTCGTACGGCCGTCACCCGAAGGAAGGCCCGCCGACGTGCATCTCGCCCCCACTCCGCGCCAGCGGCGCCTGCGCGCCGAACTCCGTGCGTACTTCCGCGACGTGATGCCGGACGGGCCGGTCGCGGACCCGGTCGCGCAGCGCGCGGTGCTGCGCCGGATCGGCGCCGACGGCCTGTTGGGCCTGGGCTGGCCGACCGCCTACGGAGGGCAGGGGCGCGGTCCCGACGAGCAGTTCGTCTTCTTCGACGAGGCGTACCGCGCGGGCGCCCCGGTCTCGATGGTCACGCTGAACACCGTCGGCCCGACGCTGATGAAGTACGGGACGCAGGCCCAGAAGGACTTCTTCCTGCCGCGCATCCTCAAGGGCGAGCTGGTCTTCGCGATCGGCTACACGGAGCCGGAGGCCGGCACCGATCTGGCGTCGCTACGGACGCGAGCGGTGAAGGCGGAGGGGCCGGGGAGTGCGGAGGGAGCGGCGGGAGCGGCGGGAGCGGAGGGGCCGGGGAGTGCGGACGGGGTGGGCGGGCCCGACTGGCTGATCCGCGGCAGCAAGAGCTTCACCAGCAACGCCCACCAGGCCGACTGGATCTGGCTCGCCTGCCGCACCGACCCCGACGCCCCCAAGCACCGCGGCATCTCGATCATCCTCGTGCCCACCGATGCGCCCGGCTTCTCCTGGACGCCCATCGAGACGGTCGGCGGACTGATGACCACCGCGACCTACTACGACGGGGTGCGCGTCCCGCACGGGAACCTCGTGGGGGAGGAGAACGGCGGCTGGGGGCTGATCACCAACCAACTCAACCACGAGCGGGTCGCGTTGGCCGCCATCGGGATGCAGGCCGAGGACGCCTATGAGGCCGCGCTGGCCCATGCCCGTACGCCGGACCCGGAGACCGGGGAGCGGCCCGCCGACCGGCCCTGGGTGCGGGCCCGGCTCGCCGAGGCGCACGCCCGGCTGGCCGCCACCCGGTTGCTCAACTGGCGGCTGGTCGGGGACGTGGGCGCCGGGACGCTGAGCCCCGGGGACGCCAGCGGGGTCAAGTTCGCCGGGACGGAGAGCACGGTCGAGGTCTACCGGATGTGCCAGGAGGTGGTCGGCGACACCGCGCTCATCCGGGCGGGCTCGCCGGGCGCCCACGGGGACGGCGAGTTGGAGCGGATGAACCGCGCCGCGCAGATCAACACGTTCGGGGGCGGGGTCGGCGAGGTGCAGAGGGAGATCGTGGCCACGATGCGACTGGGGATGCGGAGGGGGCGGCAGCGGTGAGTGGGGATGCAGGGACCTCGGGGCGGGACGTCGGGACCTCGGGTGCCGGAGCGCCCGGTGGCGCCTCGTACGAGCGGGCGCTCAAGTCGTTCGAGGGCCGCCCGGCGTCGACCGCGGGCGTGGGGAAGGACCCGGTCAACGAGACGATGATCCGGCACTGGTGCGAGGCGATGGGCGACGCCCACCCCGCCTACCGGGGGCCGGACGCCGTCGCCCCGCCGACCATGCTCCAGGCGTGGACGATGGGCGGGCTCTCCGGGCACCAGGGCCGCAGCGGCGCGTACGACGAGCTGTCCGCCCTGCTCGACGACGCCGGTTACACCTCGATCGTGGCCACCGACTGCGAGCAGGAGTACCTCCGCCCGCTGCGCCCCGGGGACGTGATCACCTTCGACGCGGTGATCGAGTCGGTGTCGGCGCGCAAGACCACCAAGCTGGGCACCGGCCACTTCGTCACGACCCGGATGGACATCCGCGCGAACGGGGAGCCGGCCGGGACGCACCGCTTCCGGGTCCTCAAGTACGCGCCGGCGGCCCGGCACAGCCCCGAGGGCCGGGGGCCGGGTCGCGGCGGTCCGTCCCGGCCCCGCCCGAAGCGGCCCCGTCCGGTGGTCAACCGCGACAACGCCGGATTCTGGGCCGGCGTGGCCGACCGCAGACTGCTCATCCAGCGCTGCGGCGGTTGCGGGACGCTGCGTTTCCCCTGGCTGCCCGGGTGCAACGGCTGCGGCTCGGCGGACTGGGACACCGTCGAGGCGAGCGGCGCCGGGACGGTCTATTCGTGCGTGGTGATGCACCACCCGCCGTTCCCGGCCTTCAGCACACCCGATGCCGGTGCCGGAGCCGGTGCCGGTGCCGGAGCCGGAGCCGGTGCCGGCGAGGGCGCGGCCGGGCCGTACGCGGTCGGGCTGATCGAACTGGCCGAGGGGGTCCGGATGGTCAGCAACGTGATCGGCGTGCCGCCCGACCGGGTCCGGATCGGGATGCCGGTGCGGCTGGAATTCCTCCAGGCGGACGAGGAGTTGGTGCTGCCGGTCTTCCGGGCCGGGCCGGACGCGGACGGCGGCGTGCCGGACCCGGGCGGGGAGGGCTGACATGGACTTCACCCCCACCGAGGAGCAGCGGACCGCGAGCCTCCTGGCGGCGGAGATCTTCGGCGACCTGTCCACGCCGGAGCGGCTGGCCGCCCTGGGCACGTCCGCCGACGCCGACCTGTGGAAGGCCCTGTGCGCGGCCGGGCTGCCGGGCGCGATGGCGGAGACCGGGCTGTTGGGCCTGGTCCTGATGCTGGAGGAGCAGGGCCGGACGACCGCACAGGTGCCGTTCGCGGCCAGCTGCGTGTACGGGCTGCTGGCCCTCGGCGCGCACGGGAGCGCGGAGCAGCGGGCGCGGCTGCTGCCCGGCCTGCGGGACGGGACGGAGGTGGCCGCGGGCGCGTTCGCGCGGACGGCGGGGGCCGGCGTGCCCCGGCCCGTTCCCTCCGGGCCGCCCACGGCCGGCGCCCCGGGCCGGCTCACCGGGACCGTGCCCGTCGTCCCCTGGCTGTGCGAGGCCACGCTGGTCCTGGTCCCGGACGCGCGGCGGGGGCTGTGGCTCGTACGGGTCGGCGATCTCGGGGTCGGTGTCGAGCCGGTGGCGACCACCGCGCCCTGGTCGGCGGGCCGGCTGACGCTGCGCGACGCCCCCGCCGAGCCCCTCGGCGGCCCCGACCCGCACCCCGCCGGCGGCCCCGGCCCGCACGACCCGTACGCCGAGGTGCTGGCCACCGCCCGGATCGCCTTCGCCGGCCTCCAGGCGGGGGTGTGCGCGGGCGCGCTGGCCCGGGCGGTGGCGCACACCACCACCCGCGAGCAGTTCGGCCGGCCGCTCGCCGCCAACCAGGGCGTCCAACTGCGGGCCGCCGAGGCGTACATGGACATCGAGGCGATCCGGGTCACCGCCTACGAGGCGGCCTGGCGCCGGGACGCCGGCATGGACGCCGCCCCGCACGCGCTGACCGCCGCCTGGTGGGCGTCCGAGGCCGGCAAGCGCGTGGTGCACACCGGCCAGCATCTGCACGGCGGCATCGGCGCCGACCTCGACCACCCCGTGCACCGGCACTTCCTGTGGGGCCGGCAGCTCGACGCCCACCTGGGCGCGGGCGCCGAACTCCTGGAAGAACTGGGCGCGTTGCTGACGAAGGAGCCCCACGCATGACCACCGACGACGACGCCACCGCCGACGCAGACGCCGTCGCCGAGACCCGCGCCGCCCGGGACGCGGACCCGGCCGCCGCGCCCCGCCCGGGCCTGGAGCTCCCGCCCCTCACCCTCCCGATCACCCGCACCCTGATCGTCTCCGGGGCCATCGCCTCGCGCGACTACCAGGACGTCCACCACGACGCCGAGGCGGCCGGGGAGAAGGGCTCCCCGGACATCTTCATGAACATCCTCACCACCAACGGCCTGGTCGGCCGCTACCTCACCGACCACTTCGGCGCCCGCTCCGTCCTGCGCAAGGTCGCCATCCGCCTCGGCGCGCCCAACTACCCGGGGGACACCATGGTGTTGCGCGGCACGATCACCGACGTGGACGGCTCGACGGTCCAGGTGCGGGTGGTCGGGGCGAACGGCCTCGGCAACCACGTGACCGGCACCGTCACCGTCGAGCTGGCGGCGGTCGCCCGATGACCCGGCACCGCCCCGACGCCCTCGGCGGCCGGGCCGCGATCGTCGGCATCGGCGCCACCGAGTTCTCCAAGGACTCCGGCCGCAGCGAACTCAAGCTCGCCGTCGAGGCCGTGCACGCCGCCCTGGCCGACGCCGGGCTGACCCCGGACGACGTCGACGGCCTGGTCACGTTCACCATGGACACCAACCCGGAGATCACCGTCGCCCAGGCGGCCGGCATCGGCGAGCTGACCTATTTCTCCCGCGTCCACTACGGCGGCGGCGCGGCCTGCGCCACCGTCCAGCAGGCGGCCCTCGCGGTCGCCACCGGCCTCGCCGACGTCGTGGTCTGCTACCGCGCCTTCAACGAGCGCTCCGGCCGCCGCTTCGGCGCCGGCGTCCAGCAGCGCGAACCGTCCGCCGAGGGCACCGCGCTCGGCTGGAACCTCCCCTTCGGCCTGCTCACCCCCGCCTCCTGGGTCGCCATGGCCGCCCAGCGCTACCTGCACGCCTACGGCCTGACCCCGGACGTCTTCGGCCATGTCGCGGTCACCGACCGCCGGCACGCCGCCCGCAACCCGGCCGCGTACTTCCACGGCAAGCCGATCACCCTCGCCGACCACGCCGCGTCCCGCTGGATCGTCGAACCGCTGCGGCTGCTGGACTGCTGCCAGGAGACCGACGGTGCCCAGGCGCTGGTGGTGACCTCCGTCGAACGCGCCCGCGACCTGCCGCGGCCACCCGCGGTGATCACCGCCGCGGCCCAGGGCGCCGGCCGCGCCCAGGAGCAGATGACCAGCTTCTACCGCGACGACCTCACCGGCCTCCCCGAGATGAACGTGGTCGCCCGCCAGCTCTGGCGCACCTCCGGCCTCTCCCCCGCCGACATCGACGTCGCCATCCTCTACGACCACTTCACGCCCTTCGTCCTCATGCAGCTGGAGGAGTTCGGCTTCTGCGACCGCGGCGGGGCCGCCGACTTCGTCGCCGCCGACACCCTCCCCCTCAACACCCACGGCGGCCAGCTCGGCGAGGCGTACCTGCACGGCATGAACGGCATCGCCGAGGCCGTCCGCCAGCTCCGCGGCACCAGCGTCAACCAGGCCGGCACCCCCGCCCACACCCTGGTCACGGCGGGCACCGGGGTGCCCACGTCGGGATTGGTGCTGGGCCGGGAGGGATAGGGGAGCGGCCGGGCCGGCGACCGGTACGCCCCTAGGGGAGCGGCCTGCGCGCTCCCCCCTAAGGAGGTGCAGGGGGCACCATCCGTACAACTTCAGGGGGACCCCGCTTCGGCACCCTGGGCCGACGCCCGCGCCCCACCCCCGCTCCTAGCGTGGAACACATGACCACGACTGCGTGCACAAGCGCCTCGACGGCCGCGACGTTCCCGTCGTTCGCGTCCTACGTACGGGCCCGGGGGCCGGTTCTGCTGCGTGCCGCGCGGTCCCTGTCCTCGAACCCGAACGACGCCGAGGATCTCCTGCAGACCGCGCTCACCAAGACCTACGTGGCCTGGGAGCGCATCGAGGACCACCGCGCGCTGGACGGCTACGTGCGCCGCGCGCTGATCAACACCCGCACCTCCCAGTGGCGCAAGCGCAAGGTCGAGGAGTTCGCCTGCGACGAGCTGCCCGAGCCGGACCCGCTGCCCGCGCCCGACCCGGCCGAGCTCCAGGGCCTGCGCGACGCGATGTGGCGCGCGATCATGCGGCTCCCCGCGCGACAGCGCGCGATGGTCGTCCTCAGGTATTACGAGGACCTCAGCGAGGCCCAGACCGCCGAGGTCATGGAGGTCTCGATCGGCACCGTCAAGAGCGCCGTCTCACGCGCCCTGGCCAAACTCCGGGACGACCCGGAACTGGCGGTCCTGGGCCTTAGCCGGATCGCCGCCTAGCAGATCCCGTCTAGCGCCGGGCGAACGCGACGAAGTCGGCCCAAGAGGCCGGGGGGACGTGCAGGTGGGGCCCGTCGGCGTCCTTGGAGTCGCGGATGTGGATGGTGGCGGGGGTTGCGGCTACCTCTACGCACTCGTTGCCGTTGCCCTGGCCGCTGTAGGTGCTCTTCGTCCAAGCGACCTCAACGCAGTCATGGTCTTCGTTGCTGTCGCTGTAGCTGCTCTTGACCCACGCCAGTTCGGTGGAGTTTCCGACGGAGGGCTTGAGGCTCATGTCTCTCCCAGCAGTTTCTCGACGAAGGCCAGAGACTCCCTGGGCGTGAGAGCCTGGGCCCGGATGATCCCGTAGCGCAGCTCAAGGACTTGGATCAGCTTCGGGTCCTCGACCGGGCGGCTGCCGTATTGGCTCATCGAGTGCCCCACGATCGAGCCGTCCACGAACTTCAGCAGTTGGATCCGGCCGTCCATGCCCGCGTGGTCATCACGGTCCGTCGGCATGACCTGGATCTCGACGTTCCGCAACTGGCCCACCTCCAACAGGCGTTCGAGCTGACGCCGATGCACCATTCTCCCCCCGATGGGACGGAGCAGCGTCACCTCTTCCTGGACGAAGGTGAGCGCGGGCGCTGGGGTGCGCTCGAAGATTGAGCGACGGGCCATACGGGCGGACACCCGTAGATCCACTTCATCCGGTGTGTAGGCGGGCCGCCGCATCTCGTACAGCGCCCGCATGTGCTCCTCGGTTTGCAGCAGTCCATGGAGGTTGTGGTTTCCGTAGGAGCCGAGCTCAACGGCCTCGTCCTCCCAACGCTTCAGGTCCCTGACCTTCTTGGGATACCGGGCGCTCTCCAGGTCCTCCGCCATCGCGGCGATCTTTCCGCCCGCGTTCAGGACTCTGTCCGCCTTGTCCAGGTAGTCCGGGCGCGGGATACGCGCGCCGCGCTCGATCTTGTAGACCAGGTCAGCGCTGTACCCCATGGACTTGGCGAAGTTGGGGACGCGCAGGCCAGCGGCTGTCCGCCACAGCTTGAGCTGGCGCCCTACCAGCGCGACCGATGGCTGAGCGTCGTCACCTGGAGCAAGTGGCCAGCTTGAGTCGTCCGATGAGTCGCCTTTCATGCCCTCCACCTCCTGGACAGCCAAGACATCCTGTCCACTCCCTGGACATCACTGAATGTATTGGCGTCACTACTTTTCAGGGTAGGTGCGCGCGACCACGCTGAGTGATGTGAATCAGCAAATTGCCGAGCCCAAGCTCCTCTTCCGGATCCAGCTGTCCGCCACGCGCAGGGGTGCCCGTCTCGCCCGCCTCCTCGGTGTCGAACAACTCCGGTCCTGGGGGCTGCCGTTCGAGGCCCCGGGTCAGGTGATCGCCGAGCTGGCAGCGAACGCCGTCTCCCACGGGCGCGTTCCCGGACGGGACTTCCGGCTCGCGTTGGCGGCTGACGCGGACACGCTCTGTATCGGCGTCACGGACGCACGCGGTGACCGGATCCCGTTCCAACGGGCCCCGGAGGGAGGCGAGTCGGGCCACGGGCTATTCATCATCGGCGCGCTCGCGGACCGCTGGGGGACGGTCCTCGGGCCGTTCCCGTGCAAGACCGTCTGGGCCGAGTTCGACCTGCCGATGTGGGGCTGACCGGGACCCGGCGCGTCGGGCTCCGGTGGCGCGGGCCGCTCCAAGAACTCATAACTGGAAGGGAAAAACCAACCAACCAAACCGAACCGCCCGGGTTCGCACGCCTGTGTCACCCGGTGGGGTGATCCGGTGGCTCTGGGCTGGCTTTCCGGAGGTGCAGCGGTGCAGGCTCGGCGACGAGCAACCCCGAACAAGCAATTGGCCCCCGGCGGGACTGGCATCCCGGTCGAGGGCCTGACCACCTAGGAAGCGAACACCTTCCCGATGGCTATGAAGCAGTTTAATGCGCGCACTGGCGCGCCGCACACGGTTCGCCGGTCCCCCGCAGGAGTGCAAAAGGTGACCGAGTTCCAGGAACCGGGCTACACCATCATTGGCGATCACCTCGCCCAGCACCACGAGTTGTCGCTCGGCGCGATCGGCCTCGCGGTGTACATCCTCTCGCTGCCCGAGGGCTCGCACGTCGACATCCGCTCGTTGGCGAAGAGGTTCCCCGAAGGGCGTGACCGGATCGCCGCCGGTCTACGGGAGCTGGAGCGGCACGGGTACCTGAAGCGGGTGACCAAGCGATTAGACGATGGCCGCCTGGTGACGGTCACGATCTCGTACAACAACCCGAGGGCGACGCAGGCACGACAGGCGGGGGAGGCCGACGCCAGGCCCGCACGGCCCCCGGCCACCGCACAGAAGAAGGCTTCGGCCCCGCCGGAACGGGCCGCGCCCACGGCGCCCGCTCCAGTGGCCAAAGCCGGGCCGTCACTGCCCCGCCCCCGCTCCGCCCAGCACCTCACCACCGCCACCGCGCTCCTCGCCAACCTGCGCCGCGACGACGCCCGCCTCCTGCTCCCCGTACGGGACATCGACCGCCTCGCGCCGGGCGTGGCCGCCTGGTTGGAACGCGGGGTCTCCCCGGAGGCCGTCCGAAGAGCGCTGAGTGCGGATCTTCCGGCGGCCCTCCGCAATCCGGCCGGCCTGGTGGGCCACCGCCTCACGGCCCTGCTTCCGCCGCCCCTCCCCGAGACACCGACGCCCCCAGAGCCCGCTCGTGCCGCGCCCGCTCCCTTCCACAACTGCGAGGGCTGCGAGCGCGCCATCCGCACACCCGGTCCGGCGCGCTGCCGAGACTGCCGGTCCAACCGCAGAGAGGACGCCTAGCATGAACGTGACGATCCTTGCCCCTGGGCACAGACGACGAGGAGCGAGCGCCATGGCCATCGCATCGGACAACGCGCGGCAGGGAGCTTCCTCTCCCTACCTGACCATGCGGGACGTCATTCAGTCGATGGATGACGCCATCCCGGGGAAATTCGAGATCACCAAGGAAGGGATCGTTCACGACATGATGTCGCCGGTAGGGCCCCACGAGGTCACGGCTGCGCGCGTCAGCCGCCGTCTGGAGAAGGTGATGCCAGACGAGCTGCTAGCCCACACCGGCACACCCAATGTGGAGGACGAGCCCGAGGGTCTCCTGCGACACCCGGACGTCACGGTGATCGCCTGGACCGATCTCGGCGTTCAAGGCTCCGCCGACCCGCGTACGGCCGTCGCCGCCATCGAAGTCGTCTCCCGCTCCAACCCCGACAACGACTGGGTGGGCAAGGTCCGCGACTACCCCCTGATGGGCATCCCGATCTACGCGATCTTCGATCCCCGTACCGGCAGCGGCGCCGTGTTCACCGACATCCACTCCACCCCGGACGGCCCGCGGTACGCCGTCCGCAAGGACTTCGTGTACGGCGAGGACGTGACGATCGGTGAGTGGACGATCTCGACGGGGGATCTGCCGCGGTACGCCTAGCCGCGTCGGCCGGGCCCCGTTTGGCGTCGCCTGCCCTTAGGGCCTTTAGGGCCTTGTCCGCCCCTGATGCACCGGGCAGGCCCTAACATCACCTGCCATGACCGCTGAAGCCGATCCCCCGGCAGAGCCCGATGTCACGCTCACCAGCCCGGCCGAGTTGTTGGCGGGCTATCTGGACTTCTACCGTGACGCCGTGCTGCGCAAGCTGGCCGGCCTGACCGACGAGGAACTGCGGGGCAGCCGGCTGCCGTCCGGCTGGGCGCCGCTGGAGCTGTTGAAGCATCTGGCCTATGTGGAGCTGCGCTGGTTGCAGTGGGGCTTCGCCGGGCGGCAGGTCGACCAGCCGTGGGGCGACATGGAGGCCCGTGGCGGCAGATGGCGTGTCGAGGCGGGTGAGTCCGTCGAGGAGGTGACGGCGTTCTTCCGCGCCCAGTGCGAGCGGTCCCGCGCGATCGTCGCCGGCGCGCGGCTGGAGGACCGGATGGCCACGCTGGGGGGCCGGGTCCCGCCCGAGGAGGAGCGGCCGACGCTGATCTGGGTGCTGTTCCATCTGCTCCAGGAGTACGCGCGGCACGTCGGGCAGCTCGACGTCGTCCGGGAGCTTGCCGACGGCGTCACCGGCGAGTAGCCGGGGGCGGACGCCGGGCCTACACCTCCCGGCCGGCCATCAGGCGCTCCACGGACTGTTCCAGGGCGGCGATGCGGTCGGCGAGGCCGGCGGACTCCGCGTCACGGGCGTCGCGGAGCAGCAGTTCGATCTGGGCGAGGCGGCTGGCGATGTCGGAGAGGGCCTCGTCGCCGACGGGGGGTGCCGGTGTCGGTGCGTCCTCGGGTGCGTGCGGGGCGTGGGCGGGGCCGTGGGGTTCGGCGGGCGTCGCCGGGCTCTCCGCGGGGGTGGGGCCGGTCAGTAGGCGTTTCAACTGGTCGGCCTGGGAGGCGAGTTGGTGGTTCTTGCGGTAGAGGTCGAGGAAGACGTTGACCTTGGTGCGCAGGAGCCAGGGGTCGAAGGGCTTGATGAGGAAGTCGGCGGCGCCGACGGTGTAGCCGCGGTAGGCGTAGTTGGGATCCACGGAGGCGCCGGTGAGGAGGATGATCGGCACGTCCTTCGTCTGGTCCAGCCCCTTGAGGTTGGCGGCGGTCTCGAAGCCGTTCATGCCGGGCATCAGGACGTCGATGAGGACGACCGCGAACTCCTCGCGGAGCATGGCCTTGAGGGCTTCCTCGCCGGAGCGGGCGCGGACGACCTTGGAGGTGAGGGAGCTGAGGACCGCTTCGAGGGCGACGAGGTTCTCCTCCATGTCGTCGACGATGAGGATCGGCGCGGTGTCGGGCGCGGGAGGTGTCATGGCTGCGGCCCTTCCCTTCCCTCGTCGGAGGTGGGGTGCGGGGGGTCGCCGGCCGGCGCGTCGGCCGGGAGGGGAGTCTCGGGGAGGTCGGCCGGTGGCCTGGTCTTCGGGTCGAGCAGGCCGCAGATGACCGACAACAGGCGGTCCACGTCGACCGGTTTGGGGATGTAGTCGTCGGCGCCGCTGTCGATGGCCTTCTCCCGGTCGCCGGGCATGGCCTTGGCGGTGAGGGCGACGATCGGGAGGTCGGCGAAGCGGGGGGTGCTGCGGATGGCCCGGATCATCTCGTAGCCGTCCATCTCCGGCATCATGATGTCCATCAGGACGAGGGAGACATCGGGGGCCTGGTCGAGGACCTCCAGGCCCTCGACGCCGTTCTCGGCGTACTTGACCTTGATGCCGACCCGGCCGAGGACGTGGGTGAGCGCGAAGACGTTGCGGATGTCGTCGTCCACGATCAGGATCCGCCGGTTGGCGAGCACCCGTCCGGGGCGTCCGCCGAGCCAGTCCTTCAGCCGGGTGGCCTCGGGCCAGGTGACGTCGCCGCCGTCGCCGGGGCGGAGGGCGGCGCGCGGGGCGAGGCCCTCCTGGCTCGGGAAGATCTCGGAGGGGGGCGGGGCGGCGACGGGTGCCGGGCGGGTGCCGTCGGGGACGGCGGGCAGGGCGGGGGCGGCGGGGCCGCTGCCGTCGCCCAGGAGGCTCTCCGCGGTGTCGTCGGGGCGGGCCGACAGGCCGGCGGCCGGTGCGGTGGACGGTCCGGTGTAGCGGGCGGGGACGTAGAGGGTGAAGGTGGAGCCGACGTCCACCTGGCTCTCGGCCTTGATGCGGCCGCCGAGCAGGGCGGCCATGTCGCGGCTGATGGACAGGCCGAGGCCGGTGCCGCCGTATTTGCGGCTGGTGGTGCCGTCGGACTGCTGGAACGCCTCGAAGATCCCGTCGAGTTTCTCCGGGGGAATGCCGATGCCGGTGTCCTTCACGGAGAGCGCGATGACGGCTTCGGCGGTGCGCAGGGTCTCCTCCGCGAAACGGTCGCCGGGGACGCGTTCGACGATGAGCTCCACGCCGCCGGTGGAGGTGAACTTCACCGCGTTGGACAGCAGGTTGCGCAGGATCTGCTGGAGGCGCTGTTCGTCGGAGAAGAGCTCCTCGGGGACGTCGTCGCCGACCCGGACGTCGAAGCTGAGGCCGCGGTCGACGGTGAGCGGGCGGAAGGTGGCGCGGACGTAGTCGAGGAGTTTCTTCAGCGGCAGGGACTTGGGGTGGACGTCCATCCGCCCGGCCTCGATCTTCGACAGGTCGAGGATGTCGTTGATGAGTTGGAGCAGGTCGGAGCCGGCGCGGTGGATGGTGACGGCGAATTCCACCTCCTGCGGGCTGAGGTGGCTCTCGGGGTTGTCCGCGAGCAGGCGGGAGAGGACGAGCAGGGAGTTGAGGGGGGTCCGCAGCTCGTGCGACATGTTGGCCAGGAACTCGGACTTGTACTGCGAGGAGGTGGCGAGGAGTGCGGCCTTCTCCTCCAGCTCGGCGTTGGTGAGTTGGAGCTCGTCGGAGCGCTGGCGGAGTTCGGCGGTCAGCCGCTGGGACTCCGAGAGCAGCGATTCGGTGCGGGAGTTGGCGATGATGGTGTTGACGGAGACGCCGATGGTGTTGACGAACTGGTCGATGAAGGCGAGGTGGACGTCGCTGAAGCGGCTGAAGGAGGCCAGTTCGATCACGCCGAGCACCTGGTCCTCGAAGAGGATCGGCAGGATGACGACGCTGGCGGGGGCGGCGGCGCCGAGTCCGGAGCTGATGGTGAGGTAGTCGGCGGGGACGTTCTCGACGAGGATCCGCTTCTTCTCCGTCGCGGCCTGGGTGATCAGGCCCCAGCCGGGGGTGCCCATCCGCATCCGGGGCAGTGACCTGCGGCCCTCGGGGTGGCCGGTGCCGTAGCCGGCGATCAGCTCCAGGCCCTCGCCCGGCAGGGCGCCCGCCTCGGCCAGGAAGAACGCGCCGAACTGCGCGTTCACCAGCGGGGTCAGCTCGCGCAGGATCAGGTCGGCGACCTCGACCAGGTCGCGGTGGCCCTGCATCAGACCGGCGATGCGGGTCAGGTTGGACTCCAGCCAGTCCTTGGCGCGGGTAGTCTCGCGGAGGTTGGCGACCATGAGGTTGATGTTGTTCTTCAGGGCGGCGACCTCGCCCTGGGCGTCGACGGTGATCGAGCCGGACATGTCGCCCTGGGTGACCGCGCTGGTCACCTCGGCGATCGCGCGGACCTGGGTGGTGAGGTTGAGCGCCAGCTCGTTGACGCTGGTGGTGAGCTGCTTCCAGGTGCCGTAGACGCCCTCGACCCGGGCCTGGCCGCCGAGCTGGCCCTCGCTGCCGACCTCGCGGGCCACCCGGGTCACCTCGGAGGCGAACGAGGACAGGGTGTCGACCATGGTGTTGATGGTGGTCTTGAGTTCCAGGATCTCGCCGCGGGCGTCCACGTCGATCTTCTTGGAGAGGTCGCCGCGGGCCACCGACGTCGCCACCTCGGCGATGTTGCGGACCTGGGAGGTGAGGTTGTCCGCCATGGAGTTGACGTTGTCGGTGAGGTTCTTCCAGACGCCGGAGACGCCGTGGACCTGGGCGCGGCCGCCGAGCCGGCCCTCGGTGCCGACCTCGCGGGCGACCCGGGTGACCTCGTCGGCGAACGCCCGCAGCTGCTTCACCATGGTGTTCACGGTGTCCTTCAGCTCCAGGATCTCGCCGCGGGCGTCCACGTCGATCTTCTTGGTGAGGTCGCCGTTGGCGACGGCGGTGGTGACCTGGGCGATGTTGCGGACCTGCGAAGTGAGGTTCAGCGCCATGAAGTTGACGTTGTCGGTGAGTTCCTTCCAGACCCCGGAGGCGCCCCGGACCTGCGCCTGACCGCCGAGGTTGCCCTCGGTGCCGACCTCGCGGGCGACGCGGGTGACCTCGTCGGCGAAGGCGGAGAGCTGGTCGACCATGGTGTTGATCGTCGACTTCAGCTCCAGGATCTCGCCCTTCGCCTCGACGGTGATCTTCCTGCCGAGGTCGCCCTCGGCGACGGAGGTGGCGACCAGGGCGATGTTGCGGACCTGGGTGGTGAGGTTGTCCGCCATGAAGTTGACGCTCTCGGTGAGGTCCTTCCAGACGCCGGAGACGCCGCGGACCTGGGCGCGTCCGCCGAGCTGGCCCTCGGTGCCGACCTCGCGGGCGACGCGGGTGACCTCGTCGGCGAAGGCGGAGAGCTGGTCGACCATGGTGTTGATCGTCGACTTGAGTTCCAGGATCTCGCCGCGGGCGTCCACGGTGATCTTCTGGCTGAGGTCGCCGTTGGCGACGGCGGTGGTGACCTGGGCGATGTTGCGGACCTGCCAGGTCAGGTTGGACGCCATGGAGTTGACGTTGTCGGTGAGGTCCTTCCAGACGCCGGAGACGCCGCGGACCTGGGCGCGGCCGCCGAGCCGGCCCTCGGTGCCGACCTCGCGGGCGACCCGGGTGACCTCGTCGGCGAACGCCCGCAGCTGGTCGACCATGGTGTTCACGGTGAGCTTGAGCTCCAGCAGCTCGCCGGTGGCCTCGACGGTCACCTGCTGGGTGAGGTCGCCGCGGGCCACCGCGGTGGTCACCACGGCGATGTCCCGGACCTGGGCGGTCAGCCGGGACGCCATGGTGTTGACCGCCTCGGTCACGTGCAGCCAGTCGCCGGAGAGGTCCTGGACCCTGGCCCGGCCGCCGAGCCGGCCCTCGGTGCCGACCTCGCGGGCGACCCGGGTGACCTCGCCGGTGAACAGCGAGAGCTGGTCGACCACGCGGTTGACGCAGCTGCCCAGGCGGCGCAGGTCGCCGCGGAGCTGACGGCTGCCGTCGTGCAGATCGACATGACGGGTCAGGTCGCCGTCGGCGATCGAGTCCAGCACCCGGGTGGCCTTGGCGACCGGGGTGACCAGCGCTTCCAGGACGGCGTTGGCGGCGTCGACGTTGGTGGACCAGCCGCCCTGGCCGGGGCTGGCGCTGATCCGCTCGTCCAGCCGGCCCTGGCGGATGACCTCGTGGCGCAGCCGCTGGAGTTCGGTGGCGAGGTGGGCGTTGCGGGCGACGATCTGGGCGAAGACGTCGGTCATGTCGGCCAGCACGCCATCGGCCGGGGGATCGCCCGGGGCGGGTGCGGTCCGGGCTGCGAAGTCGCCGTCCCGCAGGGCGTTCATGGCGGCCAGCAGGGGGCGCAGCTCACTGGTGCGCACCCACGGGCCGTCGGGGCGGGGGTCCGGCGGGGACGCCGTGGACTCGGGCCGGGTCGGGTCGGGCGCCATGGCACACCATCCCCCCACTGATTCGAGACCGTACTTGTACCGAACGGATGGCGGGCCGGCCGGCCGGTGCAGTGCCGTTCGGCCCGTTCGGGGGGCGCTCCGGAGCCGGATCCGCAGTCGCCCGACGGGTTCCGGAGGAGGTCCGGAACTGATCGCATTGGTCAGATATGTCATAGTATAAAGCGCCCGTAATGAGATGCTTTTCCCAGGTTCATCAGGGGGCGCAGTGGCCACGCTGTCCCCGCGGACGACGGCGCCGCACGAGACCGAAACGGTGTCCCGCACCGGATTGCCGGCGAACCAGCTGGCCGCCTCCGGCGCCCGTCGCTTCGTGCGCGCGCTGCTGACCGAGCGGGCCGCCGCCCCCGAGGCCACCCCCGGCGCCGCGGCGATCAGCCGGGAACTCATCGACCAGGCCGTCCTCCTCGTCAGCGAACTGGTCACCAACGCCGTGATGTACGCGGGCACCGACATCGACGTGACCTGCCGGCTGGAGTACGGGCGCAAGCCGGCCGCCGCCGCCCGCGGCGAGGCCCCCGGCGGCTCCGCGCCGCCGGGCCCGGCCACCGTCGCCGTCGTCCTGGAGGTCTCCGACCGGCACCCCTCGCGGGTGGTGCGCGGCGGGGTGGACGCCCGCAGCGGCGAGCCCGGCTACGGCCTCCAGCTGGTCAGCGCGCTCGCCGAGTCCTGGGGCGTGACGTACCGCAAGTCGACCAAGACGGTCTGGTTCCGCCTGGAGGCCACCGAGGGCGAGACGGAGGCCGCGCCGCGCGGGCCCGCCCGGCACCCGCACGGGGCCGCGACCCCGGTCCGGGTGCCGGGCGGGCACGACGGCCCGCCGCACGGCGACGCCGCCGAGTGGGCCGACCGCGGCGGCCCGTCGTTCCTCGCCGAGACCAGCGAGCTGCTGGCCGGCCAGCTGGACCAGGACATGGTCACCGCGCTCGCCGCCCAACTGCTGGTGCCCCGCCTCGCCGACTGGTGCGCGATCTGGCTGAGCGTCGAGGGCGGCGGGATGGAGCTCTCCCGGGTCTGGCACGTCGACGAGCGGCGGATCGGGCCGCTCCGCACCGACCTGGAGCGCGATCCGCCCACCGACATCGTCCGCCCCGGCGGCACCTCCTGGCCCTGGCCGGAATGTGCCGGCGCGTCCTCGGCGGGCGGGTCGTCACTGGCCTTCCCCCTGGTGGCGCGCGGCGAACTGCAGGGCGTCCTGCTGCTGGGCCGGGCGGGCCGGCTGAAGATGACCGACACCGTCGTCCGCATGGTGGAGGACGTCGCCCGGCGGGTCGCCCAGGCCGTGCACACCGCCCGCCAGTACACCCGCCAGACCACCATCAGCCTGGCGCTCCAGCGCCGTCAGCTGCCCGCGTCGCTGGCCAGCATCCCCGGCGTGGACACCGCGATCGTCTACGAACCGCACGGCGAGGGGCAGACCGTCGGCGGCGACTTCTACGACATCTTCCCGATGGGCGACCGCCGCTGGTGCTTCCTGCTGGGGGACGTCCAGGGCAAGGACCCCGAGGCGATGTCGGTGACCGGGCTGGCCCGCCACCTGGTGCGCCTGCTGGCCCGCGAGGGCCACGGCGTCGAATCGGTCCTCGGGCGGTTGAATCTGGCCATGGCCGAGGAGAGCGCGGAGGCGGTGGAGCTCGGCGGTGAACAGGCCAGCTCCCGCTTTCTGAGCCTGCTCTACGGGGAACTGGCCGTCGATCCGGGCGTCCCCGGGACCCGTTGCACCGTCGCCTGCGCCGGGCACCCGCCGCCGCTCCACATGTTCACCGACGGCGCGGTGGAGCCGGCCGCCGACCCGCAGATGCTGCTGGGCATCGACGAGGGCACCGAGTACCACGCCAGCACCTTCGCCCTCGCCCCCGGCGAGACGCTGCTGTGCGTCACCGACGGGGTCACCGAACGCCGGTGCGGCAACTGGCAGTTGGACGACAACGACGGGCTGATCGAGGTCCTGCGGGACGGCCTCGGGCTGGGCGCCAAGGCGCTCGCGGAACACATCCGGCGGGCCGCGCACGACTTCGGCACCGGTCCGGTCGAGGACGACCTCTCGGTCCTCGTCCTCCAGGCGGTGCCCCCGAAGCCGGCGCCGGTGGTGTAGCCGCGGCGGGGGCGCGACGGGGGGCGCGGCGCCGCGCGCTGGGCGTGTTCCCGGCCGTTTCCGCCGCTGAGAGGAAAAGAACACGCCATGGAGGCGTGACATACCGCCTGGTACGCATCGACAATCGCAGCACCACTACCCGCCCGTAACAAAGCGGAGGCACTCGGTGCTCAGCACGATGCAGGACGTACCGCTCACGGTCTCGCGAATCCTCACCCATGGATCCACGGTCCATGGAAAGGCGCAGGTCATCACCTGGACCGGTGAGGCCGAGCCGCACCGCCGCACCTTCGCCGAGATCGGCCGCCGGGCCGCCCAGCTCGCGCACGCACTCCGCGACACCCTTGGGGTGGCCGCCGAGGAGCGGGTCGGAACCCTCATGTGGAACAACAGCGAACACATGGAGGCGTACCTGGGCATCCCGTCCATGGGGGCGGTGCTGCACACCCTCAACCTGCGCCTCCCGGCCGAACAGCTCGCCTGGATCATCAACCACGCCGAGGACCGGGTGGTGCTCGTCAACGGCACCCTGATCCCGCTGCTGGCGCCCCTGCTGCCGCAGTTGCCCACGGTGGCGCACGTGGTCGTCGTCGGCCCCGGCGACCGCACCCCGCTGGCCGACGCCCACGCCCAGGTCCACGACTACGAGGAACTGCTCGCCGGGCGCCCGGAACACTACGACTGGCCGGAGATCGACGAGCGGGAGGCCGCGGCGCTCTGCTACACCTCCGGCACGACCGGCGAGCCCAAGGGCGTGCTCTACAGCCACCGTTCGCTCTACCTCCACTCGCTCCAGGTCAACACCGCGGAGGCGTTCGCCCTCGGCTCCCGGGACATCGCGCTGCCGGTGGTGCCGATGTTCCACGTCAACGCCTGGGGACTGCCGCACGCGGCGTTCATGGCCGGCGCGTCGCTGCTGATGCCGGACCGCTTCCTGCAACCCGCGCCGCTCGCCGAGATGATCGAGACGATCCGGCCGACCATAGGAGCCGCGGTACCGACCATCTGGCAGGGCCTGCTGGCCGAACTCGACGCCCACAAGCGGGACGTGGCCTGCCTGCACACCGTCGTCATCGGCGGCTCGGCCTGCCCGCCGGCCCTGATGCGCGGCTTCCAGGAGCGGCACGGGATCCGCGTGGTGCACGCCTGGGGGATGACCGAGACCTCGCCGCTGGGCTGCGTCTCCCACCCGCCGGCCGGAGTGGACGACGAGGAGGAGTGGGCCTACCGCGCCACCCAGGGCCGCTTCCCGGCCTCCGTCGAGGCCCGGCTGATCGGCCCGGCCGGCGAGGAACTGCCCCGGGACGGCACCGCGGCGGGCGAGCTGGAGGTGCGCGGCCCGTGGATCGCGGGCGCCTACTACGGCGGCGCGCAGGGCGCGCTGCTGCGCCCGGAGGACAAGTTCAGCCCCGACGGCTGGCTGCGCACCGGCGACGTCGGCACGATCACGCCGGACGGCTATCTGACCCTGACCGACCGGGCCAAGGACGTCATCAAGTCGGGCGGCGAGTGGATCTCGTCGGTCGAGCTGGAGAACCACCTGATGGCCCACCCGGGCGTCGCCGAGGCCGCGGTGGTGGCCGTGCCGGACGAGAAGTGGGGCGAACGGCCGCTGGCCACCGTGGTGTTGACCGACGGTTCGGCGATCACCTACGAGGAGCTGCGGGCGTTCCTCGGCGAGCGGATCGCGCGCTGGCAGCTGCCGGAGCGGTGGGCGGTGATCCCGTCGGTGCCGAAGACGAGCGTCGGCAAGTTCGACAAGAAGGTGCTGCGGCGCCAGTACGCGGACGGCGAGCTGGACGTGACGCTGCTGAGCTGACCCCGAGGGGTGGGCCCGCCCGGGCCCACCCGCAGGTCCTCGCCCGGTGAACCCCCGGGCCGTCCGGTGAACCGGAGCCGGGCCGGCCCCGGTCCGTCAGTTCGTCCCGATCTTCGCCAGCAGGTCCACGATCCGGCCCTGCACCTCGGCGCTGGTGGAGCGCTCCGCCAGGAAGAGCACGCTCTCCCCGGAGGCCAGCCCCGGCAGCTGGGTCGGATCCAGGTCGGCGGCGGTGTAGACGACCAGCGGGGTGCGGTCCAGCAGCCCGTTGGTGCGCAGCCAGTCCACGATGCCGGCCCGGCGGCGCCGCACCTGCATCAGGTCCATCACGACGAGGTTGGGCCGCAGCTGCGTCGCCAGGGCGACCGCGTCGGTGTCCGCGCCGGCCCGGCCCACCTGCATGCCGCGCCGCTCCAGCGACGCGGTCAGCGCGCCCGCGACGGCGTCGTTCTGCTCGATGAGCAGCACCCGCGGCGGCTGGTCCTCGCCGTCCCGCGGGGCGAGTGCCTTGAGCAGCACGGCCGGATCGGCGCCGTACGCGGCCTCCCGCGTCGCCTGCCCCAGCCCGGCGGTGACCAGCACGGGCACCTCGGCGGCGCCGGCGGCCTGGCGCAGCGACTGGAGCGCGGTGCGGGTGATCGGGCCGGTCAGCGGGTCCACGAAGAGCGCCGCCGGATACGCGGCGATCTGCGCGTCCACCTCCTCGCGGGAGTTGACGATCACCGGGCGGTAGCCGCGGTCGCTGAGCGCCTGCTGGGTGGCGACGTCGGGCGCCGGCCAGACCAGCAGCCGGCGCGGGTTGTCCAGCGGCTCCGGCGGCAACTCGTCGTCCATCGGCGGCCGCTGACGCTCCATCACCTCGATCGCGCCGTTCGGCCCGTCCAGCGGTTCGGGCCCCTCGCTGCCCTCGTCGGGCGCGGAGACGGCGAACGTCCGGCCCTCGCCGGCGTCCATGAGGTGCGGCTGCGGGCCCGGTTGCTTGGCCCGGGCGGGCGGCTGCGGCCCGGCGGCCTGCGGCGGCAGGGCACCGGACGCCGCGGCCTCGGCGGCGGTGCCGCGCTCGCCCTCCGGCGGGGGCGCGGCGAGCTTGCGGCGGCGGCCCGAACCCGTGGCGGTGCCGCCCGGCGGCGTGGCGGTGCCGCCCTGGGCGGGGACGCCCGGCTGCGGCGCCGGACGCTTCGGGTCGGCCAACTGCTGGGCGAACGGCACCCCCTGGCCGAGCGTGCGCACGCTGAACGCCCGCCCGGCGGTGTGCCCGTCGTCCTCGGCGGGCGGCAGCGGCTGCCGGCTCTGCGGGGGCACGGCGACGCCCTGCGGCGGCACCGGCCCGCCCTGCGCGGGGCCGGCGGCCGGGCCGGCCGCGGTCTCCTCGGTGGGGCTGGGGCGGCCCCGGCGGCGGCCGGTGGGTGTGACCGGGGCGGTGGCGGCGGCGCCGGCGATCCCGGGCGCGCTGCCGGTGGCCGTGCCGGTGGCCTCGGCCGGCGCGTCCTGATCCGTCGGCCCGGCGGGCTGGGCGACCAGGCCCTCGGGGCCCGCGACGAACGTGCCGGACGCCGCGGCATCGGCCATCGCCGCGGCCGCGCGCTCCTCGGCGGCGGCCCGCCGCGCGCGCCGCCGGCCGGTCGGCTCGGCGTCCCAAGTGCCGTGCGCCTCGGGGAGTCGGACGCCTCGGCCGGCTGCCCGGCCGGGGCCTCGGGGTCGGCTCGGGGCCGGCGGCCACCGGACGGCGCGCCCGGCGCCGCCCCGTACCGGCCGCGTCCTGCGGTCCGCCCTCCGGCGCGACGGGCATCCCGCCGGCGATCGCGGGCAGCGCCGGCTGCGCGGTCGCCGGCTGCGGCGCCCGGTCCGCCGCGGCGGGCGGCAGCGCGAACGCCGAGCGCGGAGCGGCCGGCGGCTGGGCGGCGGCACCGGCCGTGTCCGGCTCGCCGGCCCGCTCGGGCGCCTCGGCCAGCGCCCGCCGGGCCCGCCGGCCACCGGCCGGCACCGGACCCTGCGCACGCACCGCGAGCTGCTGTCCCTGTGGCGGCCCCGCCTGCTGTCCCTGGGGCTGGCCCTGTTGCTGTCCCTGCGGTGGCACCGGCCCGAGCGCCGGGCTCACCGCGGGCGTCAGACCCTGCGCCGGATTGCCGGCCGGAGCCCCGTCACCGGCTCCGGACGGCAGCGCGGGCAGCGCCGAGCCCTCCGGCGCCGGCCGCGCCCGGCGACGGCCGCTCGGCGGCGCCGCCTCGGCGTCCGCCGGCAGCCCCGCGCCCTGGGTGCCGTCCGCCGCGACGGCCGGCGCCGCGCCCGAGTGCCGGGCCCGCCGTCGCCCGGTCGGCTGCGCGCCGGCCGTACCGCTCTTCGCCTCCGCACCCGAGGCGGTCTCCGCGGCGCCGGGCCGCCTCCCGCCGTCCGTGCCCGGACCGCCCGCGGCGGCGCCGTCCCCGTCGGCCTTCGCCTCGCCGTCCGGGGTCTCGGCCTCCTCGGCCGCCGGCTCCTCCGGCTCCGGCTCCGGTTCGTCGATCAGCACCGGAAGTTCCAGCACGTACGCGCTGCCGGTCGCGCCGGAACCGCCCGGCACCGCATGCGTCTGGATCAACCCGTCGTGCATCCGCACGATCCCGCGGACGATCGGTCCGTGCACCGGATCGCCGCCGCCGAACGGCCCGCGCACCTCGATGCGCACCACCTCGCCGCGCTTGGCCGCGGCCACCACGATCGTCGAGTCGCCGGGCACCGGACGCCCGCCCGGCCCGGCGGTGCCGTCACCGGCGGTCTGCCGGCCGGTGGAGTCCACCCCGGCGACGTCCGCGATCAGATGCGACAGCGCCTGCGCCAGCCGCTCCGCGTCGACCAGTGCCGCTATCGGCGGCGCGTGCACCGCGAACTGCGCCCGGCCCGGCCCGATCAGCTCGACCGCGCCCTCCACACCGGCCGCCACCACCTTGTCCAGCGACACCTTGGTGCGGTTGAGCTTCTCCTTGCCGGAGTCCAGCCGCTGGTAGCTGAGCACGTTGTCGACCAGCGTCGTCATCCGGGCGTGGCCGGCCGCGAGGTGGTGCAGGATCTGGTTCGCCTCGGGCCACAACTGGCCCGCCGGGTCGGCGGCCAGGGTGCCCAGTTCGCCGCTCAGCTCCGTGAGCGGCCCGCGCAGCGACTGCCCCAGGACGGCCAGCAGCTGGGTGTGCCGGGCCTCCAGCGCGTCGTACGGCCGCCGGTCGGTGAACGTCATCACCGCGCCCACCAACTGGTCGCCGTCCCGCACCGGCGCCGTGGTCAGATCGACGGCGACCGAGCGGCCGTCCTTGGACCACAGCACCTGCCCGCGCACCCGGTGCTTGCGGCCGGACTTGAGGGTGTCGGCGAGCGGGGTGTCCTCCCAGGGCAGCGCCGAGCCGTCCGGCCGCGAGTGGTGGATCAGCGGGTGCAGCTCCTTGCCGCCCAACTCGCTCGCCCGGTACCCGAGGATCTGCGCCGCGGACGGGTTGACGAGGACCACCCGGCCCTCGGAGTCGACGCCGACCACGCCCTCCGCCGCGGCCCGCAGGATCATCTCCGTCTGCCGCTGCTGGCGCGCCAGCTCCGTCTCGGTGTCCACCGTCCCGGTCAGATCGCGCACCACGAGCATCAGCAGCTCGTCGCCGGTGTAGCCGCGGTGGTCGGCGTAGGCGGCCTCGAAGGCGGACTCGTACGGGGTGCGGCCGTCCTCCAGATTGGCGCTGGTCACCTCGACCAGCAGCTCGTTGCCGTCGGTGCGCCGCGCGATCATCCGCGTCGGCTTCGTCCGGCCCTCGACCTCCTCGTCGCGGCGCCGCATGGAACCGGGGATCCGCTTGGAGTCGAAGGTCGGCAGCAGGTCGAGCAGACCCCGGCCGACCAGGGCCGTGCCCGGGGCCTGGAACATCTCCAGGGCGATGGCGTTGGCGTTGACGACGGTGCCGTTGCAGTTGACGAGCAGCAACGCGTCGGGGAGGGCGTCCAGTATGGCTGCGAGGCGAGCAGCGCCTCGGGATGGCCTGCTGCTCACGAGACGCTTCCTCCCTGTTACCGCACCTTGCCGACCCACCATGGCGGATCGCTGGGATGGAGTCTACGGGCACATGCCGGGGACGCGGAGGCGGATGACGCCCCGGCAATGCCGCGGCCCGACGCGACTCACCGCACGCCCGACATGTGCCCACTCGTCCTGACCTGGCGCGCTACTGCGGCACGAACCGGGTCAGGAAACGGTCTTGGGGAGCATGGGTTCGAAGCGGCCCCAGCGTTCGATCTCACACCCGTTGGTGCGCCGGAAGTCCGCGTTGACCCGGCGCCCGGACCAGGTCCCGGTGACGTGCGCCTGCGCCGGACCGCCGTACATCATCGTGCACTGCGCGCCCTGCGGCACGGGGGCGAACAGGTCCTTGCCCCACCGCGTCATCCGGTCCAGCCGGTCGCAGGCGTGCCGGGCGTCGAAGTGGTTCCCGCCGCGCGGGTGGCAGTACAGCTCGAACGTGCCGTCCGTCCGGCCCGCACCGGAGTGGCGGACGGTGATCGTGAGGTGGTCCCCGCGCCGCCCGGCCGGCCGGTGCGCGAGGGCATCGGGCGCCAGGTGGCCCAGGTACGGCAGGACGTCGTGGTGGTACGGCAGCGGGAGCGGGGCGGCCGAGGCGGCCGGCGCCGCGACGAGCGCGGGGGCCGCGCACAGGGCTGCCGCGGCGGCGGCGAACAGCGACAGCGACCGGGACGGGATCCGGCGACGGGACATCACGGGCTCCTGGGGGCGAGTGCGGGCGGCGGGGCCCGGACGGGACGGACGGCGGTACGCGATCCGTACGCACCGGGGGCGCACGACACATGAGCATCGGTGCCGCCCCGCCTCTTTAACGCGTCGCCGCCCCCGACGTTGCGCCGCAGGAACGTCTTTGCCGGGTAGGCCACGGGCCTAGTACCGTAGGGGGCGATTGGTGACAGGCCCTGGAGCTGTGTCATCATCTGTCCACGCCACATCGCGTTCGCGCGTGTGAGGTGTGTGGAGGCGTCGCCTAGTCCGGTCTATGGCGCCGCACTGCTAATGCGGTTTGGGTTTTAACGCCCATCGAGGGTTCAAATCCCTCCGCCTCCGCTCCTGCGTAACACCCGGGCCCGGTCATCACGACCGGGCCCGATCTGTTTCCCCGGCTGCCCCGCCTGCCCCGACTGCCAAGCCCACCCCGGCCGGCCCGGGCCGCCTCGCTCCCCCGTCGCTTGCCCCTCCCTTCCCCTCCCTTCCCTTCCTCTCCTCTCCACCTCCGCGGTCCTACGCTGATCGTCATGCCCCTGCCGAGGTCGACGCCGCCGCCCCGGACCGCGTCCGCGGGGCGCGGCCCCGCTCCCCGCCGCATCGTGATGCTGGCCTTCGAGGGCGCCCGACTGCTCGACGTCACCGGCCCGTTGGAGGTCTTCAGCGCCGCCGCCCGCCTCGGTGGGCGCTACGAGATCCACATCTGCTCGCCCGACGGCCGGTCCGTCACCACCGCCTCGGGCACCCGCCTGGCGGTCGACGCGGCGGTGCCGGACACCGCCGGCCCCGTGGACACCGTCCTCGTCCCCGGGGCCGAGGAACTCGCCGAGGGCCGATTCCCGCCCGGCCTGCTGGACTCCGTCCGCGCCCTCGCCGGCCGCTCCCGCCGGGTCGCGTCCGTCTGCGCCGGGGCGTTCGCCCTGGCCGGGGCCGGGCTGCTGGACGGGCGGCGGGCCACCACCCACTGGCGCCACACCGCCACCCTCGCCGCCCGCCACCCCGCCCTCACCGTCGACCCGGACGCCCTCTACGTCCGGGACGGCGACCTCTTCACCTCCGCCGGGGTCTCCGCCGGCATCGACCTCGCCCTGGCCCTCGTGGAGGCCGACGAGGGCCCCGACCTGGCCCGGGAGGTCGCCCGCGACCTGGTGGTCTTCATGCAGCGGCCGGGCGGCCAGTCGCAGTTCTCGGTGCCCGCCCGCACACCGCGGCCCCGCCACGACGCGCTGCGCGCCCTCCTGGACGCGATCGCCGCCGACCCGGCCGCCGACCACTCCAACACCGCGCTGGCCGCCCGCGCCGGCCTCAGCCCCCGCCATCTGACCCGGCTCTTCCGCGAGCACCTGGGCACCACCCCGGCCGGCTACGTCGAGGCGGTGCGCCTGGAGGCCGCCCAGACCTTCCTCGCGAACGGCGAGACGGTCACCGTCACCGCCCGCCGGACCGGCGTCGGCAGCGACGAGTCCCTCCGCCGCCTCTTCCTCCGCCGCCTGGGCGTGACCCCCTCCGCCTACCGCTCCCGCTTCCACACCACCGCCCGCTGATCACGGCCGGCACCGCCCGCGTGTCCCTACCCCCATGTCCCGATCTGTGGGCCGCCCGGCCCGTACACACCGGGCGCCGGCCACTCCCACCGGGCGAGGCTTCCCCCATGAACACCAACAGCGCCGCCTCCGGCCCCTCCGCCCCCTCCGCCCCCTCCGCCCCCTCCGTCCCCTCCACCGCGTCGTCCCGCGCCCTCGCCGGGATCCCCGTCCCGGACGGCCGGCTGGCCCGCGAGGCCACCGAACTGGTCCGCGACCTCACCGACGACCTGATCTACCACCACTCCCACCGGGTCTACCTCTTCGGCGCCCACCACGGCCTGCGCCACAACCTGGCCTTCGACCCCGAGCTGCTCTACGTGGGCGCCCTCTTCCACGACCTGGGCCTGACCGAGAAGTTCCGCACCTCCCAGCAGCGCTTCGAACTCGACGGCGCCGACGAGGCCCGCGCCTTCCTGATCGCCCGCGGCATCCCCGAGGACCGCGCCCGCCTCGTCTGGGAGGGCATCGCCCTGCACACCACCCCGGAGATCCCGCACCACATGGCCCCCGACGTGGCCCTCGTCACGGCCGGCGTCGAACTCGACGTCCTCGGCATCGGCTACGACACCCTGCCCCCGGAAACCCGCGAGGCCGTCGTCGCCGCCCACCCGCGCCCCGACTTCAAGCGCCACATCCTCCGCGCCTTCCACGCCGGGCTGGCCCACCGCCCCCAGACCACCTTCGGCAACGTCAAGGCGGACGTCCTGGACCGCTTCGAAGCGGACTACACCCGCCCGAACTTCGTCCAGATCATCGAAGACTCCCCCTGGCCGGCCTGATCCCCCACACCCGGGCGCAGGGGCGTTTCCGCAGGTCAGAGCGGGTGCGGCAATCGGATTTCGCCTAACGGCGCAGGTCATGTAATGTTGTTCCCGCAACGCCGACCGGCAAGAAAAACCGCCGGAAAGCCAAGCGCTCGTAGCTTAACGGATAGAGCATCTGACTACGGATCAGAAGGTTGCAGGTTCGAATCCTGCCGAGCGCACAGTAAGCCGGAGGCCCTGTCGAGTGATCGACAGGGCCTCCGGCTTTTGCGTTGATGGTGGGGTGGTCGGCGTCGGTCGTCGTCGAGGGGCGGCGCCGGTCAGGGTGCGGGTCGGGGTGGGTGCCGGAGGGGTTTTGGTTCTCCGGGTGGTGGGCTTCGGTTTTGAATCTTGCTTGGGGTGTGGCCTAACGTTGCGTCAGTTCGCCCGGATCTGATGGTGTCGATGGGGCGGGCGAAGATTTAGGGGAGAGAAGGGGCGGGGGCGTTTCGGATTCCGCGCCGAGTGGAATGCTTGTCGTTCTCTCCCTCGGGTGCAGGGGGAATGCGTACGTGCGGCACAAATGCATTCGCAGGGTTGCGGGCGGCCGCTGCTGCGGCCGGTATTTCCCTGGTGCTGCTGCTCCTGTTGTCGGTGCCGTCGAAATTCGGGAGGTCGCGGCCGTTGCCCCGCTTTTCGTGGCGGAGCTGGTCGGGCTGCAGGCCGTGGCCCCGGCTGCGTCGCCGGTGGTGAAGCCGAGTGCCGGATGTCGTCCCTGATGCGTCGGCTGGCGGGCTGTCTCGTCCGTAGGTGGTCCGAGGGGTGGGGTGGGGGCGTGTTTTCCCCGGCTTCCGGGGGCTGTTTCTTTTGTTTTTGAGGGGTAGGGGTATTCGGTGTGGAATGGAAATAAGGTGAGGGTGGGGTGGGAATGAAGAAGACGCGTGAGCGGATGGTGTCCGACAATATGTGGGGCTCTTCGGCGGTTTTCTGTATGGCTGCTTTTGTGGCGTTCGTTGTCGTGCGATCCGAGGCCGCTGTGCGAGTGGGGTGGATTCTGTACGGCTGCGGCTGGGTGGCCCCGGTCTGTATGGCGGTGTGGTGCGCGGCGCGGCGTAAGTCCCCTGGTGTCGGCGGGGTGTTCGCCTTCGGGCTCCTCGTGGTGTTCGGGCTGCTGACCTGGTTGGCGCATGGGTGACGTGGAGCAGGGGGCGGCGCTGCTCAGCGCGCGATCCGGCTCGGGTCGTTGGGGCCGTTCCTGATCTCTCGTCAGCAGCTGGCTGAGGTGGGGCAGTTGGTGGATGGCGTGGTTGTCCTGGCGCGCGGACAGGTGGTCGGCAGGAAGAGCATCGGGGATCTTGCCGGTGTGGTGGGAGGGCCCGTGACCGCTCGGTGGACCCGTTCGCAGAGGCGCGGGACGGGGGTGCGGCGGGTGGGCGCTCTCGGCTGCTGGCAGGGGGGGGTGTCGGTGGGCGGTCGTACGCTGACGGTGTGTGGCGATGTACGGGACCGCGGTGGTCGGGCGGTGAGCCGGGGGCCTTGGGGCAGCGGCTCGGTTGGTACTGCGCGGAGCGGGGCGCCGAGCGGGTGAGTCCGCTGCCGCCGGGGCGGGCGCTGGCGTTCGGGGCGGTCGGGGAGCGGCGGTGCCTGGGGGTGCGGCGGGCCGGGCGGTGGATCGTCTGCCCGTATGGCGCGGTGCTGGAGGGCGAGGGGGTGAAGGACCAGTGCCCGCGGTGTGCGCAGCTGGACCGGTCGCGGTCGGTGGCGGCGGACACCATGGCCGATGATCCGCGTCCGTACGGCGTCTATCTGGCGTACTTCGGGCCGGGGCTGGTGAAGGTGGGGATCACGGCGGCGGAGCGCGGGGCTGCGCGGCTGGTGGAGCAGGGGGCGGTGGCGTACGCCTGGCTGGGGCGCGGGCCGCTGATGGCGGCGCGGCGGGCGGAGGCGCTGTTGGGGAGCGCGCTGGGGGTGCCGGACCGGTTCGCGAAGGAGGCGAAGCGGGCGGCGCGCGGGGCGCTGCCGCCGGTGCCGGAGCGGGTCGCCGAGGTGGGCGAACTGCATCGGGTGGCACGGGGGTTGGCGGGGTGGCCGGAGACGTTGGAGCCGGTGGCGTTCGCGTGCGTGGACCATACGGAGCTGTTCGGGCTGGCGCGGATTCCGCCGGTGGGCGAGGTCGCCGAGCTGGGCGGGCTGACGGCCGGGGCGGAGATCGTGGGGGAGGTCGTGGCCGGGGTGGGGGCGGACGTCTATCTGCGGCTGCGGCTGCGGAGTGGGGGCGGTGGCGGGAGCGGGGCCGGTGGTGCGCGGGGTGCCTCGGCCGAGGGCGGCGCGGGCGGGGCGGTCGCCGTCCTGGATGCGCGGTTGCTGTCGGGTTGGGTGCTGGGGGCGGCCCGGGGGCGGGTGACGACGGCGCCGGTGCGGTGGCCCGTGGCGGGGGACGACGAGCGGGGAGCGGAGCAGGAAGGGCTGTTCTGAGGCGGGGGTTCGTCTGAGACGGGGGTTCGTCTGCGGCGGGGGTTGTTCTGCGGGCGGGGTGGGGGTTGTGTGGTGCATGGGCCGGGAGGTGTTCTCGGGGCGCCCGTGCGGCAGTCGGTGAGCGGGGGCCGGCGGGCGAGCGGAAGTGCGGGAGGGTGCGTGAGCGGGCTCGTGGCGGTGGACGGGGTCAGGGACGGGGACGGGCGGGTCGGGGAGTTCTGGCGGGGGCTTGGGCTGCCGGGGCTGATCGACGTGCACACGCACTTCATGCCCGAGCGGGTGATGGCGAAGGTGTGGGCGTATTTCGACGCCGCCGGGCCGTTGGTGGGGCGGCACTGGCCGATCGCCTACCGCTTCGAGGAGGACGAGCGGCTGGCGGTGTTGCGGGGCTTCGGGGTGCGGGCGTTCACCTCGATGATCTATCCGCACAAGCCCGGTATGGCGCGCTGGCTGAACGGCTGGGCGGCGGACTTTGCGGCCCGTACGCCGGACTGCCTGCGGACCGCGACGTTCTTCCCGGAGGACGGCGTCGCCGCGTACGTGGCGGAGGAACTCGCCGGTGGTGCACGGGTCTTCAAGGCGCATGTGCAGGTGGGCGGGTACGACCCGACGGACCCGGTGCTGGACCCGGTGTGGGGCGTACTGGCGGAGGCCGGGGTTCCGGTGGTTGTCCACTGCGGTTCGGGGCCGGTTCCGGGCAAGCACACCGGGCCGGAGCCGATCGCCCGGGTGCTGGCCCGGCACCCCCGGTTGCGGCTGGTCGTCGCGCACATGGGGATGCCGGAGTACGTCGACTTCCTGGAGTTGGCGGCGCGGTATCCGCGGGTCTGCCTGGACACCACGATGGCCTTGACGGACTTCGTCGAGCAGGCCGCGCCGTTCCCGAGGGCGGAGCGGGGGCGCCTGCTGGACGTGGGCGACCGGGTGCTGTTCGGGAGCGACTTCCCCAACATCCCGTACGGGTACGCGCATGCGCTGGAGGTGCTGGCGCGGCTGGAGTTGGGGGAGGAGTGGCTGCGGGCCGTCTGTTACGGGAACGGGGCGCGGCTGTTCGGGGTGGGGTAGCCGAGGCCGGAGGGGGAGGGCCGGGGGACGGGGAGGACGGCGGGTGGTGCGCGGGGCGGGGCGGGCCGGTGGGGGCGTTCCGTTCCGGCTACGCGGTGGTGCTGGTGGCCGCGGCGGCCAGGTGGGCCATGGCCGTGCGGAGGTCGGCGAGGGTGGGCTCGTCGGTGACGCGTTCGGCGCCGGGGTCGATCTTCGGGCCGATGGCGGGGATCTCGCGGCAGGCGTCCGCGATGACGTTGCCGGTCATCATGCGCAGGGTTTCGCGGAGTTGGGCGTTGGCGTGGTCGCCGCCGGTGGGGAACGGGGAGGCGGTGATCACGGCGACCGGCTTGTCGACGCATTCGCCGCTGCTGACCAGCCAGTCGAGGGCGTTCTTGAGGACACCGGGGACGCCGTGCGCGTACTCCGGGCTGACGAGGAGCACCGCGTCGGCCGTGGCGACGGCGGTGCGCAGGGCGGCGACGGGGGCGGGCGGGGTGGCGTCCTCGCCGTCCAGGTCGGGGTTGAAGTGCGGCAGCGCGCCGATGTCCGCGGTGGCGGTGGGGCCGTCGAAGAGTTCCAGGGCGGAGCGCAGGACGGCGCCGTTGGAGGAGCGGGCGCGGAGGCTGCCGGAGAGGGCCAGGAGTCGGGTCATGGGGATGACGTTACGGGGTGGGGTGGTGGGGCGGGAGTGCATTCAGGGGAGGGCCAGGGAGGGCCGAGGAAGGGCCGGGTGGAGGTGTCGTTGGTGCCGTCGATTCGGGTGAAAGTGCAGGTCAGGGGGATTGTCAGTGGGGGGTGTCATGCTGAGGACATGGTGATCGGTCTGGGCCGCGCGGGGGGCGGTCCAGACCGGTCGTGAGGGGTGTGGTGTCCGCCCGTGGGGTCCGGTGTCGAGCGGATGGCGGCCGGTGGGGCCCGTGGGGCGGTTGAGGCCTTGACCGAAGGGAGGGGAGATTCTCAGGAGATTCACAGAAACCGGCAAGGGAGCTTTCAGAGGACCAGGTCAGGCTGCCTGCCATGACCGTGACTTCGTCGACGTCCTCAGCTGTGAACCGTGCGCCGGCCTCGGGCCCGTCCTCCAGGGGGGCGACCGGTGGGGCGTCCGGCAGGGCACCCGGCCAGGGGCCGGGCAAACAGCCGGAGTTGTCGCGGGCCGACGGCAGTCCCGTGCGGGTGCTGGTCGTGGATGACGAGTCCGCGCTCGCGGACCTGCTGTCGCTGGCGTTGCGTTACGAGGGGTGGGACATCCGGGCGGAGGGCGACGGCGCGGGCGCGCTGCGCTGCGCCAGGAGCTGGCGGCCGGACGCGGTGGTGCTCGATGTGATGCTGCCGGACATGGACGGGCTGACCGTCCTGGGCCGGCTGCGGAACGAGCTGCCGGACGTGCCGGTGCTGTTCCTGACCGCCAAGGACGCGGTCGAGGACCGGATCGCCGGGCTGACGGCGGGCGGCGACGACTATGTCACCAAGCCGTTCAGCCTGGAGGAGGTGGTGGCCCGGCTGCGCGGGTTGCTGCGGCGGGCGGGCGCGGCCGCGGTGCGCAGCGAGTCGCTGCTGACCGTGGGCGATCTGGTGCTGGACGAGGACAGCCACGAGGTGTGGCGGGACGGCCAGGACATCCATCTGACCGCCACGGAGTTCGAGCTGCTGCGGTACCTGATGCGGAATCCGCGGCGGGTGCTGAGCAAGACGCAGATCCTGGACCGGGTGTGGAGCTATGACTTCGGGGGGCAGGCCAATGTCGTCGAACTGTATATCTCGTACCTGAGGCGGAAGATCGACGTCGGGCGGCAGCCGATGATCCACACCCGGCGGGGTGCGGGCTATCTGATCAAGCCGGCCGGGTAGCGGGTCGTGGCGTCTTCCGCGTCCGTGGCGGGTGCCGGCGGGTCGGTGACGGGTGCCGGCGGCGACCGTGCGGCCACCGAGGGTGGCGCGGAGGCCGCCGGGGCCGGGGCCGTCGGGCGGGCGCGGCGGCGCTGGACGCTGCGCACCCGGCTCGTGGTGTCGGCGGTGGCGCTGATCGCCGTCGTGGCAGCGGTGATCAGCACGGTCACCGCGATCGCGCTGCATTCGTATCTCCAGGGGCAGTTGGACCACCGGCTGGTCGACGGCATAGGGCGGGCGGTGGGGCCGTGGCCGCACGACCCGATGCGGGACAGCGGGCTGGAGTTCGTCGCCATGCCCGGCCAGCCTCCCGGGACGGTGGGGGCGCGGATCGCTCCGGACGGCAGGCTCGATTCCGGTGCGCGGCTGAACCGCCTGAAGAGCCGGGTGCCGTCCGAGCGGCTGACCTCGTTGACCGCGGAGCAGCTCGCGGCGCTGGCCGCGGTGTCCCGGGACGGCGAGGCGCACAGCGCGGACCTGCCCGGGCTCGGCTCGTACCGGGTGCGGTACGCCAAGGACGGCGCGCTGGTGCTGGGGATGCCGCAGAACGAGGTGGACGACACGGTCGGCCGGCTGGTGCTCATCGAGTGCTGTGTGACGCTGGCCGGGCTGGTGGCGGCCGGGATCGCGGGCTCGGCCATGGTCGAGATCGCGCTGCGCCCGCTGCGGCGGGTCGCCGCGACCGCGACCCGGGTCTCCGAACTCCCGCTCCACCAGGGCGAGGTGGCGCTGCACGTGCGCGTCCCGGCGGCCGAGGCCGACGCCCGTACGGAGGTGGGGCAGGTCGGGGCGGCGCTCAACCGGATGCTGGGGCACGTCGGCTCGGCGCTCTCGGCGCGGCAGGAGAGCGAGACGCGGGTGCGGCGCTTCGTCGCCGACGCCAGTCACGAGCTGCGCACCCCGTTGGCGTCGATACGGGGCTATGCCGAGCTGACCCGGCGCGGGACGGAGCGGCCCGGGCCGGAGACCCGGCACGCGCTGGGGCGGATCGAGTCCGAGGCGGAGCGGATGACCGGTCTGGTGGAGGACCTGCTGCTGCTCGCCCGGCTCGACTCCGGGCGCCCGCTCTCCCACGCCACGGTCGACCTCTCGCCGCTGGTGGTGGACGCGGTGAGCGACGCGCGGGCGGCCGGGCCCGGGCACCGCTGGCGCCTGGAACTGCCGGACGCGGACGCGCCCGCGCTGGTCCGCGGGGACGCCGACCGGCTGCACCAGGTCCTGGTCAACCTGCTGGCCAACGCGCGGACGCACACGCCACAGGGGACGACGGTGACGGCCCGGGTCCGGGCGGTGCGGCGGGCGCGCGGTGGCGGCCCGGGGGCCGTGCCCGGTGGCGGCACGGGCGACGCGGTCCTGCTGGAGGTCCAGGACGACGGTCCGGGCATCCCGGCCGCGCTGCTGCCGCACGTCTTCGAACGGTTCGCGCGGGGCGACGCGTCCCGTTCACGGGCCGCGGGGAGCGGGGGCAGTACGGGGCTGGGGCTGGCCATCGTGGAGGCGGTGGTGGCCGCGCACGGCGGGACGGTCGCGGTGGCGAGCGGGCCGGGGCGGACGGTGTTCACGGTGACGCTGCCGGAGGCGGGGCGCCGGTAGCCGGGGCGGGCACGGGGGCCGGGTCCGTCCGCCCGTAGCGGCTCACAGGCGGCCCACAGCTTCACCACACGGCCGTGACAGGCCGGTTGGCGAACGTCGTGGGCATGACGACGCCTCCGCCGACCCCGACCTCGACGCCGCTGGGTTCCCTGCCACCACGTGAGCATCTGCGCCTCGGCCAGATCGAGACCGTCCTCGATGTCGTGATCCCCGTCTACAACGAGGAGAAGGACCTGGAGTCCTGTGTGCGTCGGCTGCACGACCACCTGACCCGCACCTTCCCCTACGGGTTCCGGATCACCATCGCGGACAACGCGAGCACCGACGACACGCCCCGGATCGCCGCCCGGCTGGACGACGGGATGGACCATGTCACCGCCGTGCGGCTGGAGCAGAAGGGGCGCGGGCGGGCGCTGCGCACGGTGTGGTCGCTGTCCGAGGCGCCGGTGCTGGCCTATATGGACGTCGATCTGTCCACCGACCTCAACGCGCTGCTGCCGCTGGTGGCGCCCCTGATCTCCGGGCATTCGGACCTGGCGATCGGGTCCCGGCTCAGCCGGAGCGCCCGGGTGGTCCGCGGGCCCAAGCGCGAGTTCATCTCCCGCAGCTACAACCTCATCCTGCGGGGCTCGCTCGCCGCGCGCTTCTCCGACGCGCAGTGCGGCTTCAAGGCGATCCGCGGCGATGTCGCGAGCCGGTTGCTGCCGCTGATCGAGGACACCGGCTGGTTCTTCGACACCGAGATGCTGGTGCTGGCCGAGCGCGCCGGACTGCGCATCCACGAGGTGCCGGTGGACTGGGTGGACGACCCCGACAGCACCGTGCACCTGGTGCGGACCGCGACCGACGACCTCAAGGGCGTCTGGCGGGTGGGGCGGGCGCTGGCGACCGGCGCGCTGCCGCTGGACCGGCTCGCCCGGCCGTTCGGCGAGGATCCCCGGGACCGGCAGCTCTCCGGGGTGCCGGGCGGGCTGGCCCGGCAGGTCGTCGGGTTCGCCGTCGTCGGGGCGCTCAGCACGCTGCTCTACCTCGGCCTCTACTCCCTGTGCCGGCTGGGCGTCGGCCCCCAGGCGTCCAACGCCGCGGCCCTGTTGGTGTCGGCCCTGGCCAATACGGCCGCGAACCGGCGGCTGACCTTCGGGGTGCGGGGGCGGGAGCGGGCGGTCCGCCATCAGGCGCAGGGCCTGGTGGTCTTCGCCATCGGACTGGCGCTGACCAGCGGTTCGCTGGCGGCCCTCGACACCGCCACCGTCAGCCCCTCGCACGCCAGCGAGCTGACGGTGCTGGTGGCCGCCAACCTCGCGGCCACGGTGCTGCGCTTCCTGCTCTTCCGCGCCTGGGTGTTCCCGGAGCGCGAGCGGCGGGCGGCGGAGGACCCCGAGGCGACCGAGGCGCGCGGCGCGGAAGACCCGCAGGCCCGGCAGGCGCCGCATGACCCGCAAGACCCGCAAGACCCGTACGACCGGAACGACTTCAGCAGGAGCGCTCGATGAGCCCCCGTCCCTCCCCTCCGCCCCGCCCGTCCCGTCCGTCCCGCCCAGGCTCTGCGCAACAGGGCGACACTCCGCAGGCCCCCACAGATCAGGAGCAGTCGATGGCCCCGGAGAGGGCGGCGCACCACGCGCCGGACGGTGGTTCGCAGGCCGGCACGTCGGCCGGCCCGCAGACCGTCCCCGGAGAGTCCCCGGCGCGGCCCGGTCTCGTCCGGCGGATCGTGCGGGGGCGGCCGGCGGACCCGCGCTGGGCCCGGCCGGCGCTGCTGGCGCTGCTGGCGGTCACGGCGGCGCTCTACGTGTGGGACCTCTCGGCGTCCAAGTACGCCAACCAGTTCTACTCGGCCGCCGTCCAGGCGGGCAGCGTCAGTTGGAAGGCGTTCTTCTTCGGTTCCTCGGACGCGGCCAACGCCATCACCGTGGACAAGCCGCCGGCCTCGCTCTGGCCGATGGAGCTCTCGGTACGGCTCTTCGGGCTGAACTCGTGGGCGATCCTGGTGCCCGAGGCGCTGATGGGCGTCACCACGGTCGGCGTGCTGTACGCGACCGTGCGGCGCCGGTTCGGGGCGGCGGCGGGACTGCTGTCGGCCGGGGCGCTGGCGCTCACGCCGGTCGCCGCGCTGATGTTCCGCTTCAACAACCCCGACGCGATGCTGTGCCTGCTGATGGTCTGCGCGGTCGCCTGTGTGCTGCGCGCGCTGGAGGCGGGTCGGACGAAGTGGCTGGTGCTGGCCGGCGTCTGCTTCGGGCTGGGCTTCCTCACCAAGACCCTCCAGGCGTGGCTGATCCTGCCGGCGCTGGCGGTGGTCTACGCGTGCTGTGCGCCGGTCGCGGTGCGCAAGCGGCTGGGGCAGCTGCTGCTGGCCGGGGCGGCGCTCGTGGTCAGCGGCGGTTGGTGGGTGGCGATCGTCGAACTGCTGCCGGCGTCGGCGCGCCCCTATGTGGGCGGTTCGCAGACCAACAGCTTCCTGGAGCTGACCTTCGGCTACAACGGCCTGGGGCGGATCGACGGCAACGAGCGGGGCAGTGTCGGCGGTGGCCACGGCGGGGCCGGCGGCCGGGGCGGTGGCTGGGGCGAGACCGGCATCACCCGGCTGTTCTCCTCCGACATGGGCGGCCAGATCTCCTGGCTGCTGCCCGCCGCACTGATCCTGCTGGTGGTGGCGGTGTGCGTGCTGTGGCGGGCGCGGCGCGCGGTCGCCGCCGAACAGGCGGCCCAGCGGGCGGGGTTCCTGGTCTGGGGCGGCGCGCTGCTGATGACCTTCACGATCTTCAGCTTCATGTCCGGGATCTTCCACCAGTACTACAACATCGCGCTGTCCCCGTACATCGCGGCGCTGGTCGGCATGGGTTCGGTGCTGGTGTGGCGGCGCGGCGGGTGGGTGGCGCGGAGCGTGCTGGCCGGGGTCGCCGCGGTGACGGCGACCTGGTCGTACGTCCTGCTGGACCGGTCGCCGCAGTGGCTGCCGTGGCTGCGCTGGACGGTGCTGGTGCTCGGACTGCTGGCGGCGCTGGGACTTCTGCTGTCGGCGGGGGCGGACGCGCGGGTGCGGCGGCGCGCCGGGGTCGTGGCCGGCGTCGCGGCCGGGCTCGGGGTGGCGACGGCGCTGGCCGGGCCCCTCGCGTACACCCTGGACACCATCAACACCCCCAAGGGCGGCTCGATCATCACCGCCGGCCCGGCGGTCCAGGGCGGCCGGGGCTTCGGCGGCGGCCCGGGCCGGATGTTCGGGCGGGGCGGCGGCAAGGGCGCCGTGCCGGGCGGCACCACCGGCGGGCGGGGCTCCGCGGGCCGGGGCTTCCCGGGCGGTCAGGGCTTCCCCGGGGGCCAGGGCTTCCCCGGCGCCGGGCGGATGGGCGGCTGGCCCGGCCAGCCGGGTGGCGGCGGCGAGCGCGCCGGCCGGATGCGCGGCGCCGGCGGCATGGGCGGTCTGCTCGACGGCGCCTCGGTGAGCGACCGGGCCAAGCGCCTGGTGGAGCGGAACGCCGACCACTACACCTGGGCCGCCGCGGCGATCGGTTCGCAGAGCGCCGCGAGCTACCAACTGGCCACCCAGAAGCCGGTGATGGCGATCGGCGGCTTCAACGGGAGCGACCCGTCGCCGACCCTCGCCCAGTTCCAGCGCTATGTGGCGGAGGGGAAGATCCACTACTTCATCGCCGGCGGGCGGGACGGCTTCCCCGCCGGCCGCACCGACCGGGGCGGCGCCGGCGGCAAGCAGACGGGTGGTCAGCAGGCGGGCGGCAAGCAGGCGGGCGGCAAGCAGGCCGGCGGTTTCGGCGGCGGTCCGGGGGAGCGGGGCATCTCGTCCCAGATCAGCGCCTGGATCGAGAAGACCTTCAAGAAGGTCACCGTCGGCGATGCCACCTTCTACGACCTGACCCAGCGAAAGGCGTCCTGACGCGGCGTAGGACATGGCCCCGAAAAAGGAAATGTACGGCGTATAAGAATCCCTGTACGGTGTAAGCCTCCGCTCGCACCGTACAGGGAGCTCGTATGCCCGCCGTGGCCCCCGACGCCATCGCCCCCACCCTCCAACCGCCGGGTCGGCACGCCACCCGCTGGCTGATCCTGGCCGTCATCTGCATCGCCCAGCTCACCGTCGTCCTCGACAACACCGTGCTCAACGTGGCCGTCCCGTCCCTCACCGAGGAACTGGGCGCGACCACCGCCGACGTCCAGTGGATGATCAACGCCTATTCGCTGGTCCAGTCCGGCCTGCTGCTGATCGCCGGCAACTCCGCCGACCGCTACGGCCGCAAGAAGATGTTGGCCATCGGCCTGGCGCTGTTCGGCATCGCGTCGCTCGTGGCCGCCCTCGCCCATTCGCCGGGCCAACTGATCGGCGCCCGCGCCGGCATGGGCATCGGCGGCGCGCTGCTGATGACCACCACCCTCGCCGTCGTGATGCAGATCTTCGACGACGCGGAGCGCCCCAAGGCCATCGGCATCTGGAGCTCGGTGAACTCCCTGGGCTTCGCCGCCGGGCCGCTGATCGGCGGTACGCTGCTCGACCACTTCTGGTGGGGTTCGCTGTTCCTGGTCAACATCCCGGTCGCGGTGATAGCGCTGGTGGCCGTCCTCGCCCTCGTGCCCGAGTCCAAGAGCCGAGGCGGCGAGCGACCGGACGTGCTCGGCGCCCTGCTGTCGATGGTCGGCATGGTCGGGGTGGTCTTCGCGATCATCTCCGGCCCGGTGACCGGCTGGCTGTCGGGCCAGGTGCTGATCTCGGCCGCCGTCGGCATCGCCGGCCTGGCGCTCTTCGCCTTCTGGGAGCTGCGCATCCCGCACCCCATGCTGGACATGCACTTCTTCCGCAACCGCCGGTTCATCGGCGCGGTCTCCGGCGGCATCCTCGTGGCCTTCGGGATGGGCGGCTCGATGTTCCTGCTCACCCAGCACATCCAACTGGTGCTCGGCTACGGCCCGTTGGACGCCGGTCTGCGGATGGCGCCGCTCGCGCTCACCGTCGTGCTGATCAACTTCACCGGCCTGAGTGCCCGTCTGCTGCCGCGCTTCGGCACCCCCGGCATGATCGTCTCCGGGATGACCCTGCTGGCGGGCGGCCTGACGGCGATATCGCTGCTCGGCGGCCGGAGCTACGGCGGCATGCTGTTCGGCCTGATCGTCATGGGGATCGGCGTGGCGATCGCGATGCCCACGATGGCCAACGCCATCATGTCCGCGATCCCGCCCGCCAAGGCCGGCGTCGGCGCCGGCGTCAACGGCACCCTGATGGAATTCGGCCAGGGCCTGGGCGTCGCGGTGCTCGGCGCGGTCCTCAACTCCCGCTTCGCGGCGCTGCTTCCGCTGGCCGCCGCGGGCGCCGGCTCGCTCTCCGCGGCCCTCGCCCGTACGCACTCGGCGGCGGAGCGCACCGCCGTCCACGACGCCTTCGCGTCCGGCATCGGCACCAGCCAGCTGGTCGGTGCGACGGCGGTCTTCCTCGGCGGGCTGCTCGCCGCGGTCCTGCTGCGCCGGGCGGAACGCGTCGGGAGCGCGGCCGACGGTACCCCGGCGGCGCCCACCGGCCACGATCCGGCCACCGGCGCGGCGGAATAGCATCGGTTCCGGACGGGACGCCATCGCCCGTCCCGTCCGGACCGACCTCCGGACCGACCGCCGTCCCGGCGGCTCGGGCCGGCGGTCCCGCGGAACCGCACTCCCCGCAAGACCCAAGGAAGGGCGCCATGGCAGCAACGACGAACGGGCGCGCCGAGCCGCAACTACCGCACAGCGTCTGGCTGGCCGATCGCCCTCCGCTCAGGAGGAAGGCGGAACAGCCGGCCGGCCTCGGCCTCGACAAGATCGTCGCCAGCACCGTCCGGCTGCTCGACACCGAGGGCCTGACCAAGTTCTCCATGCGCCGCCTCGCCGCCGACCTCGGCGTCACCGCGATGTCCCTCTACTGGTACGTCGACACCAAGAGCGACCTCCTCGAACTCGCCGTGGACGCGGTGGCCGGCGAGATGGCGCTGCCCGACGAGTCCGACCCCGCCGCCGACTGGCGCGACCAGCTGCGTGGCCTGGCCACCACCTACCGCGACGGCCTGCTGCGGCACCCCTGGACGCCCCGCCTGCTCGGCGAGGTCATCAACATCGGCCCGCACGCCACGGCCTTCTCCAACGCCACCCTGCGCGTGATGGCCCGCAGCGGACTGGACCCGGACCACACCTCCGGCGCCCTGGCCTCCGTCTTCAACTTCGTCTACGGCTTCTCCACCATCCGCAGTCTCCACGAGGCCCGCTGCCGCGCCGCCGGCATCAGCATCGACGACTACTTCACCCAGGTCATCGCCGCGATCTCGGACCGCCCCGACTTCGCCGAGACGATGGAACTCTCCACCCGCGCCGGCTACGCCATGAGCGACGCCAGCGCCCTCGACATGCTCAACCGCGACTTCGACTTCGCGATCGACCTGCAGATCGCGGGCATCGACGCGATGCGGGCGCGCCTGGCGCGGGAAGCGGCGCACTGAGCGGCGCCGCCGGCAACGCCGTGGACCCGGACCGTTCGGAAACGGTCCGGGTCCACGGGTTGAGGGTCGCAGTCCGGTTCGTCGGGCGGGCGCCGGACTGCGACGGTCGGTGGGACTACGCGGCGCTGGTCACTTGGTGAAGGCCGCGGTGCCGTTCGGGGTGCCGAGGCCGGTCGGGCCGTCGTAGCCCTTGCCCGCCGTGCAGAGGTACGACGGGGAGCAGGAGCCGTTGGCACCGCTGGTGACGTCGTTCAGCGCGGAGGCGTGGGTGTACGGGTAGGAGGCGGGGGTGTCGCCCGCGGCCGGGGCGCCCGCGAGGGCGTAGACGCCGGCGATGAACGGGGCCGAGGCGCTGGTGCCGCCGTAGACGTTCCAGCCGCTGGCCTGGTAGCTGTCGTAGACCGCGAGGCCGGTGGCCGGGTCGGCGACCGAGGCGACGTCCGCCACGGTGCGCTTGGCGCAGCCGGTGTCCTTCTGCCAGGACGGCTTGGCGTCGTACTGGGAGCAGCCGGAGCCGGCGCCCTCGCCGCCCGCCTTGGTGCCCCAGACCGACTCGCTCCAACCGCGCGTGCTGCTGTCCTTCTTGAGCGAGGTGCCGCCGACCGCGGTGACGTACTGCGAGGCCGCCGGGTACTCGACGCCGTAGCCGCTGTCACCGGAGCTGACGGTGATCGCGACGCCCGGGTGCTTGAAGTACTTCTCGTCCGAGGTGGCGTCGGTGGAGTCCTCGCCGCCGCCGTAGCTGTTCGAGACGAACTTGGCGCCCATGGTGACCGCGCGGTTCACGGCCGCACCCAGGTCGTCCATGTTGGCGCTGTTCGCCTCGACCAGCAGGATGTGGCACTGCGGGCAGGCGGCGCTGACCATGTCGACGTCGAGGGATATCTCACCGGCCCAACCGGCGTCGGCCTTGGGGTACTTGGTGCCGCCGTTCTGGTCCACCTTCTTGAAGCAGCCGTTGGCGGTGGTGCAGTCCGGCAGGCCGTACTGCTTGCGGTAGGTGGCCAGGTCCTTCTCGGCGTTGGGGTCGTCGTAGGCGTCGATGATGGCGACGGTCTGGCCGGAGCCGCCGGTCTTCGGCAGCTTGTAGGCGCCCTGGAGGTCGGCGGGACCGAAGCCGGACGGCGTGATGTGGCGGCCCAGGGCCAGGCTCTGCTTGACGTCCGTACGGGCCACCGCGTTGCAGGCCATGTAGCCGGGCTTGGCCGGCTCCGCGCACAGGCGGTGGGTGGGGACGGCGGTGGAAACGGACGCGGCGGGGGAGGCGTGCGGGGCGGCCGGGGCCGGGGCGGCGCCCGCCGGGACGGCGGCGATCAGACCGCCGATGGCGAGGGTGGCCGCCGAGAGCAGGGCCGGGACGCCGCGGCGCGCCAGCCCTCCGGTGCGGTCCGCCCGTCCACTGTCCGCGGTGTTCTTTCGCAGGGAAGGCAAGGGAGTTACCTCCGTGGGGGGAGAGGGGAAGGGGCCGGTGGCCGGCGTGCTGCCGGCGCCGGGTGGGGGGTGGTGCGGTGGTGCCGGGAGGTGCGGTCCTGCGGGGCGGTGCGGTGCGATGGGGCCGTGGGGTCGCGCGGTCCGGGCGGCAGCGCCGGGTGCGCCTCGCTCCCCGCCATGTCGCGAACATGACAGGTTGCTCCGCGCGGGGCGCGCGTGCCTCCGTGGGGGAGTACGCGCGAGATGGGCGGACGCCCGGCCCCCCCCGTGGGCTCCGTACGGCTCCGGTGGTGCGTTGCGCACGTGCACTCGGTCGGTGCCACCCCGGTCAGTGGTGGCTCACAAGGAAAGTAGTGAACAGACCGTCAAAGGGACACCGGGTTACGGCAAAGCCTTCTTCTGGTCCGCTTCCGGTCCGCCTGCGGTGGCCTTCCGGACACCGGCGCGTTCGTCGCCCGGGCCCGATACCTTCTTGCCTCATGGAGTTGGAAGAAGACGCGGTCGGCAATCTCGTCGCGCTGGGACTGGCCCGTTACGAGGCGCGGGTCTACCTCGCCCTGATCAGACGGGAGTCGTACACCGCCGCCGAGGTCGCCCGCGAGGCGGACGTGCCACGCCAGCGCGTGTACGACGTGCTGGACGCGCTCGTCCGGCGCCGGCTCGCCAACGCGCACCCCGGGCGGGTGGCCACCTACTCGGCCGTCGCCCCCGAACTGGCCGTCGCCCGCCTGGTGGCGCTGCAACGCGAGTCCCTGGAGCGGCTGGAACGCGCCTCCGACACCCTGGCCGCGTCGCTCCAGCCGCTGTGGGCGGACGGGCGCCGGCACAGCGACCCGCTCGACTACGTGGAGATCCTGCGCGATCCGACCGTCATCGCCGAGCGGTTCGCCGACATCCAACGGCAGGCCCGCCGCGAGCTGCTGAGCTTCTGCAAGCCGCCGTTCGTCGCCCCGGCGGAGAACGCCGAGGGCATCGAGGCCGCCCGCCGGCTGCACGGGGCCGGCGGCACGGTCCGCGCCATCTACTCCTCCGGAGCCCTGGAGGACGCCGGCATGCTCGCCAACGTCCGCAGCTTCGCGGCGGCCGGCGAGGAGGCCCGCTTCACCGCGGACCTGCCGCTCAAACTCGTCATCGCGGACGCCTCGTTGGTCCTGTGCGACATGCCCGACCCGGTCGCCGGCGCCGACTCCACCACCGCCCTGGTCATCGAGCACCCGGCCCTCGCGGCGTGCCTGCGGCTGGCCTTCCTGACGGTGTGGGAGACCGCCGCGACCGCACCCGAGCCGCGCGAGGCGCTCCGGTCGTAGGCGGGGGCCCCGGGCGACGGGAGCCCGAAGGCGGCCCCGGCGGCAACAGAAGAAGGGGCGGGCCCGGCGCACGACGGTGCCGGGCCCGCCCCCGCACGCGCACGGACTCGCGTCGGGCCGCCGGTCGGAGGACCGCTCAGGCCATGGGCAGGCTCTCGCCCTGGACGGCCTGGATGTCCAGTTCGACCTTCAGGGTGGTGCCGATGGCCGCGATGCCGGCGGCCACGACCTGGTTGTAGTTCATCTTGAAGTCCTCGCGGCGCAGTTCGGCGGTGGCGCGGAACGCGGCGCGGACGCCGCCCCACGGGTCCGGGCCGGTGCCGAGGTAGCTGAGGTCGAGGTCCACCGGGCGGACCACGCCGTGCAGCGAGAGGTCGCCGTGCACCGTCCAGCGGTCCGGGCCGGCCGGCGCCAGGCCGGTGCTGCGGTAGGTGATCTGCGGGTAGACCTCGACGTTGAGGAAGTCCTCGTTGCGCAGATGGCCGTCGCGCATGCCGTTGCCGGTGTCGATCGACGCGGCCTTGATGACCGCCTCCACGCGGGACTTCTCGACGTCCTCGGCGATGTCGATCCGGCCGCTGAACTCGGTGAACCGGCCGTGCACGCTGGAGATGCCCAGGTGCTGGGCGACCGCGCCCACCGTGGAGTGCATGGGGTCGATGGTCCAGGGGCCGGGCGGCGGGAGCTCCACGCCGCCCTGGCGGGCCAGCACGACGGTGCCGACGTCCATCCGGCCGCTGGCGGTGACGATCGCGCTGGAGGCGACCGGTGCGTAGCCGACGGCGGTCACGATGACCGTGTAGGGGCCGGCGGGCAGCGGCTCCGCGCTGCGGACCGCGCCGTCCTCGTCGGCGTTGGCGCGCAGCACCTGCGCGCCCGTCATGTCGGTGACGGTCAGCACGGCGTGCTGTACCGCCCAGCCGTCCCGCGTGCGGACCTGCGCCCGTACGCCCGCAGCTCCCGCGCCCGTCGAAGTCATGTACGTGCCTCTCCCGTTCAGTGCCGGCACGCGCCCCGTGTGCGGGTACGTGCCGTGCCTGTCCGTGCGTGTGTCCGTGTGAGCGGGTGGTCCGTCGGGCCGCGCGGGCCCGGGTGAGCCCGGTCCGGCCCCGGTGGGTACCGTTCCCCGGCCGGCCGGCCGGTGGAGGTGTCGGGCCCCGGCGGCGGCGCCGCAGGCCGTCCCCTGCCTGTGCGCGGCGCCGCCGCCGGAGCCCCGGGTCCGGCCCGGGGCGCGCCTCCGCTCGATGCGCGCCCCGGTCCGGGGTGTGTCGCCCGGGCCGCCGCGGTCGCGGGGCCCGGGACCGGGGTCAGTCCCCGGGGTGGGCGAGCTGGACGTCGTAGCCGTCCACGCCGCCGGCCTCGATGGCCAGGCCGGAGGCGACCGGCGGGTAGCCGCTCGCGATGACCGTGTAGTCGCCGGCGTCCAGGTCGGTGAAGGCGTACGCGCCGTCCGCACCGGTGGTGGAGGTGGCCACGACGTTGCCCGCCGCGTCGACCAGGGTGACCCGGGCGTCGGCCAGCGGCGCGCGCTGCGCCCCGGCCCGGACCACACCCTGCACCCGGGCGCCGGACAGCAGCTCGATCTCGGTCCGGGTGGTGCCCTGGCCGCCGATCTCGACGGGCTGGGCGGTGGGCCGGTAGTCGGCCGCGTTGACCGCCAGGGTGTAGGTGCCGGGGGCCAGTTCACCGAAGGAGAAGGACCCCTCGGCGGTGGTCTGGCCGGTGGCCAGCACCTCGCCGCGGACGTCGGTGACGACGACCATCGCGCCGCCCACCGGCGCGCCGGTGACCGCGCTGCGGACCTGGCCGGTCAGGCCGCTGGTGCCGCTGAGCAGGATGTCGTAGCCGTAGGGCGCCTCGCCGACGACGACCGTGGACGCCTGCGGCTGGTGGCCGTCGGCCGCCGCGATCAGGACGTAGGAGCCGGCGCCCGGGGCACCGAGCACGTACGAGCCGTTGGCCTGGGCGACCGAGCGGCCCAACTGCCGGCCGCTGAGCGAGATCAGCGTGACGGCGGAGCGGGGCACCGGGTTGCCCTCGGCGTTGCGGACGAAGCCGTGGATCGAGGGCCCGGCCGGGAGGGCGTCGCCGCCGGCCGACGCGTACGCCGCCAGGGGCTGGGCCGCCGGAGCCGGTTGGGCCCAGGAGGGGGTGTGCAGGTCGTCGTCGGACAGGGAGTCGGATATGGAGGGGACGGCACCGACCAGGGCGGGCTCGCGCTCCTCGGCCGCAGCGGCGGGCGCCGGGGCCGGGGCGGACGCGGCGAGCGGGGCCGGTGCCGCGGCGGCCGCGGGGGCCTGGGACGCGTCGCCGTCGCCGTCTCCGGCGAGGGCGCGCTCCGAACCGGACTTGCTGCGCAAGGCGACCTCCTTGATGAACAGGGTGATGATCAGGGCGAGTAGGGCGAACGGAGCCGCGTAGAGGAAGACATCGCCGACGCCGTGCCCGTACGCGTCCTCCATGATCGACCGGATCGGGGCCGGCAGCGCCGACAGGTCGGGAATGCCGTCGCTGCTGCCGCCGCCGTGGCTCGCCGCCGCGGCGGCCTGGGGACCGAGGGCGGTCAGCCCGTCGGTCACGTAGTGCGTGACGCGGTTGCCGAGCGCCGCGCCGAGCGCCGAGACGCCCACCGCGCCACCGAGGGTACGGAAGAAGGTGACCGTCGAGCTGGCGGATCCGATGTCCTGGGGCGCGACCTGGTTCTGGGTCGCCAGGACCAGGTTCTGCATCATCATGCCGAGGCCCAGGCCCATCAGCGCCATGTAGATCGCGGCGTGCCAGTACGGGGTGTCCGTGCGCAGCGTGCCCAGCAGGCCGAGGCCCGCGGTGAGCAGCACACCGCCGCTGACGAGGAAGATCTTCCAGCGCCCGGTGCGGGTGATGATCTGGCCGGAGATCATCGAGGAGAGGAACAGGCCCGTGACCATCGGGATGGTCATGACGCCGGACATCGTCGGGCTCTTGCCCTCGGCCAGCTGGAAGTACTGCGAGAAGAAGACCGTGCCGCTGTACATCGAGATGCCGACGAACAGGGAGGCGACGGTGGCCAGGGTGATCGTCTTGTTGCGGAACAGCCGCAGCGGGATCAGCGGCTCCGCGGCCTTGTTCTCGACGATCACGAAGACGACCGCGAGCACCAGCGCGCCGCCGACCATGGCGAAGGTCTGCCAGGAGATCCAGTCGTAGTTCTTGCCGGCCAGGGTGACCCACACCAGCAGCAGGGTGACCGCGGCGGCGATGAAGAACGAGCCGGCCCAGTCGACCTTGACACCCGCGCGCTTGACGACCGGGAGCTTGAGGGTCTTCTGGAGCACGATCAGCGCGATGACGGCGAACGGCACGCCGACGTAGAAGCACCAGCGCCAGCCGAGCCAGCTGGTGTCGGTGATGACGCCGCCGAGCAGCGGGCCGCCGACGGTCGCGACCGCGAAGGTCGCGCCCAGGTAGCCGCTGTAACGCCCGCGCTCGCGCGGGGAGATCATCGCGGCCATGACGATCTGGGCCAGGGCGGACAGACCGCCCACGCCTATGCCCTGCACCACGCGGCAGGCGATCAGCATGCCGGTGTTCTGCGACAGACCGGCGACCACCGAGCCGCCGACGTAGATGACCAGCGCGATCTGGACGAGCGCCTTCTTGCTGAACAGGTCGGAGAGCTTGCCCCACAACGGTGTGGTCGCGGTCATCGACAGCAGTGCCGCGGTGACGACCCAGGTGTACGCGCTCTGGCCGCCGCCCAGGTCATGGATGATGTGCGGCAGCGCGTTGGAGACGATCGTCGACGACAGGATGGCGACGAACATGCCGAGCAGCAGCCCGGACAGCGCCTCCATGATCTGACGGTGCGTCATGGGGCCGTCATGGGAAGCGCCGTGGCCGCCCCCATGCTTGGCATGCCCGCCCCGCACACCTGCTGGTGAGGTCGTAGCCATGTGGTTCCTTTACTTCCTTTTCATCCTGCTGCGGGGGTACGGGTGGTGGCGGGGGAGTCGTGATGTGCCCGGATGCGGCAGTCGCCGAAGCTCGTGCGGAGCCTGGCGAGCAGCTCGATGAGGTGCCCGACGTCGGTGTCGGTCCAGTCGTCCAAGTACCGGGCGAGCGTCTGGGTGTAGCGCTCGGCGAGCTCCGCCAGGAGCTCCCTGCCGCTCGGGGTCAGCCGCAGCAGCCGCGACCGCTTGTCCACCGGATCGGGCTTGCGCTCGATCCAGCCGCGCTCAGCGACATGGGCGACGTGCCGGCTGGTCACCGACATGTCGATCGCGAGCAGCTCGGCCAGCTGGCTCATCCGCATCTCGCCGTGCCGGTCGAGGAGCGTGAGCACCCCGGCCGACGCCGGCGGGCAGTCCTGGGGCAGCATCCGCCCCATCTCCCGCTTGACGGCCCCGATGGCGCTGAGTTGCCGGGCCAGCTCTTCGTATTGACTTCGAGCGGCCACCGGCTCCTCCACGCCTCTTCACCTGCGCAACCTTCGCGGTTGTTTTGTTGCTTAGGGCAACCATAAGCAAGTTGGTTGCTGAAGGCAAACGATTTGCCGACAGGGGTGGTATGGGACTGGCAAAGTCTGGGTCATGGATAACCCAAGGGGGCTGCTTTGGCGTGTAAAGATGCTGGTCAATGCGGTAAATGAGCGATCCGGCGACGGGTGCGCGACCTTTGTGCCGCCCTGCCCCTCATGCCCGTCCCGCATCTCACGCCATGTACGCGTCAGGCGGCGCGGCGTAGGCTCCTCGTCTGCACTCCGTGACCAGCGGGTATGCGCTCGGTAGGCGCGCCGGCCCGACCGTCTGGGCCCGCGCCCGCGCACGCTCGCGGAGGATACGCGACCCCGGGGTGCCCCCGGGCCCGGGGTTCGCTAGGGTCCTTCACCATGGCGACCAACCCGCAGAACCAGGCCGGGGGCAACTACGACCCGGCGGGCAACACGCAGATGTTCCAAGCCTTCGTCGACGAGGGCGGCACCCCGCAGGGCGCCCGCCGCGCCCCCGCGCCCCAACAGGCGTCGAGCGGCCCGCGCGTCGGCCTGATCGTCGGCGTGATCGTCGCCCTCGTGGTGATCGCCGGCGCCGCCTGGCTGGCCCTGAACTGACGACACGACGGCGCGGGGCCGAACGCCCCGCGCCCGGCGACGAACTCCGGCCTTACGCCGACCAACTCCGGCCGCACGGCGTGAACTCCAGCCGTACGGCGGCGAACTGACGACATGACGGTGCGGCGACGGCCGTGCGCACGGGGCCCGGGAGGCCGCGGCGGACGCGGCGAACCGGGTCCCGCGCCCGGCGCCCCCGCCGTCAGCCCGCCGTGCCGTCGGCCGCCGCCCGCAGGGCCGCGAGGTCCAGTTTCTTCATGCCCAGCATGGCCCGCATGGCGCGGGTCGCGCGGGCCGGGTCGGCGTCCTGGAGGAGGCCGGCCATCGCCTCCGGGACGATCTGCCAGGACAGCCCGTACTTGTCCTTGAGCCAGCCGCAGGGGCCCTCCTGGCCGCCCTCGGAGAGTCGGGCCCAGTAGTGGTCGATCTCCTCCTGGTCGGCGCAGATGACGGCCAGGGAGATCGCCTCGTCGAAGGTGAACTCCGGACCGCCGTTGATCGCGAGGTACTCCTGGCCGTCGAGCTCGAACTCGACGGTCAGCACGGTGCCGGCCGGGCGCGGGCCGGCCTCGGTGTAGTGCGTGATGTTGGTGATCCGCGAGTTCGGGAAGACCGAGCAGTAGAACTCGGCGGCCTCCACGCCCTGGGTGTCGAACCAGAGGTTGGGCGTGATCTTCGGCATGGCGTGCTCCTGGTGTTCGGGCCGGACGGCCGGGCGGTCGTGGTCGGCGGTGACGGCCGGGGGGCCGCTCTTGTGCGTCGACTCTCTGTATCGACCGTCGTGCGGTGCCGGACTCATCGCCATTCGGGTGGGGAATTCCACGGCCGCCGGACCGCCCGCCGCCGCCCCCTCTCCCGAGGCGCCCGGACGGCCGTCCCACGGGCGCCGTCATTGGCCGGAAATCGCCGTTAACTACCGCGCTGTCATTTCCATTTGAAGGTCACGTCCCGGGTGTCCAGGTGCATCCCCCACGGGACCCGCCAGGCGTCCACGCACACCCGCCAGCGGCCGGTCGCCGGCGTGCCGGGGGCGAGCGGGAGCGGGAGGGGGCGGGTGGACTCCAGTGTCGCCCAGTCGATCCCGAGGGCGCCGATGACATGGCTGCCGAAGGTGACCGTGCCGGCGGTGACCGGGCGGTCGCCGGTGTCGAGGAAGGCGATGGTGATCTGCTGGCACCAGCGGACGTCCGTGTCGGCGAGCACCGGCTTGCCCACCACCAGGCCGGACGGGGCGCCGGGACCGGCCGGGATCGTGGGGGAGGGCGGCTGCGGCGCGGGGGAACCGCCGGGCGCGGACGGGGGGTTGGAGCCGGGGGTGCCGCCGTCGCCGTGGCCGGCCGGGGTGCCCGCGGAGGGGCCGGGCGGGGTGGTCGGGGGCGACGTGGTGGGGGCGCCGGTGGGGCTGCCGCCCGTCGGGCCGGGAGAGGGGCCAGGGTCGGCCGGGCCGGGGGAGTTGGGCGGGCCGGGGGAGTTGGGCGGGCCGGAGCGGCCGGAGGGGCCGGAGCCGTCACCGCCGCCGTCCAGGGGCGTCAGCTCGACGCCGCCCGGTGGGGGTGCGGGCTTCGTCGCCGTGGTGCCGTCGGAGGGGCCTGCCGCGCCCACCGCGGCATAGCCGGAACCGGCCGCGTCGGCGCAGCCGGTGAGGAGGACGCCCAGGCAGAGCACGGCCGCCGAGGCGGAGGCAACAGTCGTCGTCCGTCGCATCGGGACAGTGTTGCTGACGAAGCGTCAGGTGTGAAGAGAGGTGCGCGGAGCGCGGGCCGGCACGCGGCCGGGGACGGGGTCACGGCACGGGGCCGGTGGGGCGGGGCGGATCGGTCCGCGGACGTGCGGCGCCGTCCTTCTTGCTGTCCGCCGAGCGACCGGGGAACGGCTGTCCCTCGGCGGACCGTGCCTCAGTCCGAGATCAGCCCTTCCCGGAGCTGCGCCAGCGTGCGGGTGAGCAGTCGGGAGACGTGCATCTGGGAGATGCCGACCTCCTCGCCGATCTGCGACTGCGTCATGTTGGCGAAGAAGCGCAGCATGATGATCTGGCGCTCCCGGGGCGGGAGTTTGGCCAGCAGCGGCTTGAGGGACTCGCGGTACTCCACGCCCTCCAGCGCGGTGTCCTCGTAGCCGAGGCGGTCCGCGAGGGAGCCCTCGCCGCCGTCGTCCTCGGGGGAGGGGGAGTCGAGCGAGGAGGCGGTGTAGGCGTTGCCCACCGCCAGGCCGTCGACGACGTCCTCCTCCGACACCCCCAGGCACAGGGCGAGTTCGGGCACCGTCGGCGAGCGGTCCAGCTTCTGGGAGAGCTCGTCGCTGGCCTTGGTGAGGGCCAGTCGGAGCTCCTGGAGGCGGCGCGGGACGCGCACGGACCAGGACGTGTCGCGGAAGAACCGCTTGATCTCGCCGACCACCGTCGGCATCGCGAACGTCGGGAATTCCACCCCGCGTTCGCAGTCGAAACGGTCGATGGCCTTGATCAGGCCGATGGTGCCGACCTGGACGATGTCCTCCATCGGCTCGTTGCGGCTGCGGAAGCGCGCGGCGGCGTACCGCACGAGCGGGAGGTTCAGTTCGATGAGTGTGTCGCGCACGTACGCGCGCTCGGCGGAGTCCTTGTCGAGCGTGGCGAGCCGCAGGAACAGGGACCGGGAGAGCGAGCGGGTGTTGATGGCGTCGACGTCGTCATGCACGTGTGGTGCCGGCGCGGGAATCGCGGGAAGCACCTTCGAGCTGCCCAGTTCTACGGACATGCCACCCCCTTGAGGTCGCGGACGGGTCGCTGCGGCGTCCCCGGCCCAGGGCGGACCGAGGAGGTATACCTCCACCTGAATACCGGAGGCAGCACCACGGCAAACGCGGTTCCTGCAGAATGTCACATGTCGGCAACGCGCTGTAGCGTCTTGTCGACATATCTGTGCAGGAACGGGTCGCCCGTGCTGGTTAGGCGTCGATCCTGTTTGCGGATCGCAGGCGGGCGAAGCTCCGCGACAGTAGCCGGGAGACGTGCATTTGCGAAACCCCGAGCTCCGCACTGATCTGGGACTGCGTCAGATTGCTGTAGTAACGGAGCAGAAGGATGCGTTGCTCGCGCTCGGGGAGCTGGACGAGGAGGTGCCGTACGAGGTCCCGGTGCTCGACGCCGGCCAGCTCGGGGTCCTCGTAGCCGAGGCGGTCCAGCAGGCCGGGCAGGCCGTCGCCCTCCTGGGCGGCCTCCAAGGATGTGGCGTGATACGAGCGGCCCGCCTCCAGGCAGGCCAGCACCTCGTCCTCGCCGATCTTCAGCCGCTCGGCGATCTCCGCGGTGGTCGGGGAGCGGCCGTGCAGCACGGTGAGGTCCTCGGTGGCGCCGTTGACCTGGACCCACAGCTCGTGGAGGCGGCGCGGGACGTGGACGGTGCGGACGTTGTCCCGGAAGTAGCGCTTGATCTCGCCGACGACGGTGGGCATGGCGAAGGTCGGGAACTGGACCCCGCGCTCCGGGTCGAACCGGTCGATGGCGTTGATCAGGCCGATGGTGCCGACCTGGATCACGTCCTCCATCGGCTCGTTGCGGCTGCGGAAGCGGGCCGCGGCGTAGCGGACCAGCGGGAGGTTGGCCTCGATCAGGGCGGCGCGGACGCGGGTGTGCTCGGGGGTGCCGGGTTCCAGGCCCGCCAGCTCGGCGAAGAGCACCTGCGTCAGCGCCCGGGTGTCCGCGCTACGGCTCTCGCGGGCAGGAGCCTTGGGCGCAGTACGGGCCGTCACGGTCACGCCACCCTTCACAGTGCATTTTTCGCAGCATGTTTCGCGAATCGCATGTATCCGGCAAAAGCGGTCATAGCATCACAAGACATGTCCACTGTGTGCAAGCACCTCATAACGCCGTGTTGAAGAGAGAGTTGGCGGATACCGGGGTCGCGCGCGAGGGGTGCGACGGGTCGTCCGGCTGCACGGCGGAGCCCCCCGCCTGCGGGGCGAGGGGCTCTGGGTGGGTGCGGCGGCGCGGGTGGCGCCGGGGCGTTTCAGATCGCGTAGTCGGCGATCACCCAGGTGGCGAATTCGCGCCACTGGGCGGCAGCCGCCTGGTGGGCGGGATGCTCCAGGTAGCGCTTGAGGGCGTCGGTGTCGGCGACGGCCGAGTTGATCGCGAAGTCGTAGGCGATCGGGCGGTCGGTGATGTTCCAGGCGCACTCCCAGAACGTCAGCTCCGGGATCTCCTTCTCCAGCGCGGCGAAGGCCCGGACGCCGGCCTGCACCCGCTCCTCGTCGCGCGAGACGCCCTCGTTGAGCTTGAACAGGACCAGGTGGCGGATCACAGCGACCTCCGTACGGCGGGACGATGCGCAGCCGGTCCGGTGGGCCGACTGGGACCTAGCTGACCAGCTGGGTCATGAACTCGCCGACGCTCTGCGCGGCCGACGAGATGCCCTCGAAGCCTATCTGGACGAGGCCGGCGGCCCGTTTGGGGGTGGCGATGATCGTCCAGAGCACGAAGATGACGACCAGGTACAACGCGACCTTCTTCGCTGTCGCCATCAGTTCCGTCTCCCCTGCGGCAGGTCCCTGCGCCCTACGGCGTTTCCCCGCGACCCCCCTGGCCCCGGTGGCCGCCCCGGTTGCCGGTGCGGTCGGGCGAGTGTAACCACACGTGTTCGACCGGGCGAGGCGGTACACCCCGTCCGGCCCTGTCCTTCACACGGGCCTTATGGACCAAAGGCCCTCCAAGGAGGGCCCTTTGCCCGGCTGTTGGGACGGCCCGCGGGAGGCAGGATGGGTCATGAGGCCACCGCGGGTCTGGCAGGAATCCGCGGGGCCCCGGGACCAGTGCCCCACTGCGGGGTCCGTGCCGCGCGCCCCCTGACAGCGCGGCGTGGACTCGGGGCCCGGTCCTCATCGGGGGAGGCGGCTCCAACCCCCTGGCCCGCCTCCCCCGGCCACACCCCCGCGCGCCGGGCGCGCGCACTGGTCCGGGCCGTTCTCCGGCAACCTCAGGACCGTTCTTCTCGTCCCTCTTCCCGTAAGGCATCCCCGTAGGTCGCGGGTCACCTCATGTACGCGACAATCGGCCGGCACGGAGCGCGGGCCGGCCCGCGGCGGCCGACCGCCGTGGCACCGGCCCGCGCGGAACGACGAGAGGAAGACCGGGGGCTCCCGCGATGAGCATCGACTGGAACCGACGTACCTGCGCGCGGCGCGGGCACATCACCTACCGTCCGCACGAGGCGCATCTGGAGGCGAAGCTGCACGCCAGTACCGCCCTGGGCGCGGCCTGGCGCTGTCTGCGCTGCGGCGACTTCGTGCTCGGCGAGCCGCACGGCTCCGGGCCGGCCGCCGGCGCCCCGCTGGTCCCGCGCGGCAAGGTGCTGCGGGACCTGTTCCTCCTGCGGTTCCTGGCCGTGGAGCGGGCGCTGCGCGGGGTGTTCGTGGTGCTGGCGGCGCTCGCCGTGTGGCAGTTCAGCAACAGCCAGGACGCGGTCCGCCAGTTCTTCGACAAGAACCTGGACGTGGTCCGCCCGATCGCCGTCCACTTCCACTACGACCTGGACCACTCCCCGATCGTCGACACCATCCGGAAGACCTTCGGCTACAAGCACTCCACCCTGATGGTGGTGGCCGCGCTCCTGCTGGCGTACGCGCTGGTGGAGATCGTCGAGGGCGTCGGACTGTGGATGTCCAAGCGCTGGGCGGAGTACCTGGCGGTGGTGGCGACCGCCGCGTTCCTGCCGCTGGAGATCTACGAGCTGACCGAGAAGGTCAGCTGGCTCAAGATCGCCACCCTGGTCATCAACATCCTCGCGGTGCTCTACATCGCCATCGGCAAGCGGTTGTTCGGGCTGCGGGGCGGCCGCGCGGCCTTCGACGAGGAGCGCCGGAGCGCCTCCCTGCTGGAGGTCGAGACGTCCGCCGGAATGCCCACACCCGCCCATAATGGCTGAACGCACCGTACGAGGGGGAAAGCGAATCCCATGCGACTCACGTTCATGAACTCCGCGCACCGGCAGTCCGGTTCGCCGCACGCACCCGGCCGCCGGGCCGTGGCCCGCCGCCGCCCGATGGTCGTGCTGGCCCTGCTGTTCGGCATGTTGGCCGCGGCCGCCGGTCCGGCCGCCGCCGCCGGACTGGCCGAGGCCGCCGCGGCCCGCCCCGCCGCCGTGACCGCCGCGCAGGCCGCGCCGGGCGCCGCACGCGTCGAGGCGGCCCCCGCGGCCGCCCTGAAGTGGCGGCACAGCACGCACAGCAGCAGCTACCACCACGTCACGCAGCAGGCGGCCTTCACGTCCCACGACAAGCCGAAGAAGAAGATGGGCTTCTTCAAGAAGCTCGGTATCTTCCTGATCGTGATCATCGTGGTGATCATCGTCATCGTGATCCTGCTGATCTGGATGATCGTGCACTTCATCCGGAAGGCTTTCCGCCGTCGGGGCTGACGGATCAGGTCCGTTTTCCGCGCCTTGCGCGCACCGCGGGGGCGGTCGGAGTCCACACCGGACTCCGGCCGCCCCCGTTTTCCGCCGTCGGCCCGGCAACTGCCGCCTGCCGCCGCCCCTGCGCGCCGCCGCCCTCCCAACGGGCCGACGCGGGACCGGCCGTACGCCCGCCACCGCGGCACGGTCGCCCACGCCCTGGCGCCAAGGCCCTTGATATTCCCTCCGCTTGCCACGGCGGGCGCCCCCGGCCCGCTCGCCGAGCCCGCCGGCGACAACGCAAAACCGCCCCCGACCTGCTCGCGCAGATCGGAGGCGGTTCTCAAGAGCGGTAGCGGAGGGATTTGAACCCTCGGTGACTTGCGCCACACTCGCTTTCGAGGTTTGTTCGTGCTGGTCAGGGTCCAATCCGCGATCGTTCAGGCTTGTTCATCTCAGTACCCCCGTCCGTGGCGTGAACCGTCGTGAACGGCGCCGGACGGCGGTGAATGAGACGGAAACTGAGACGCGCCCGGCCATCGCTGACCGGGCGCGTTCGCCATTCTTGAGCGCGTGGCCGCGCCATTGCGGCCAGCCTGCTCACCACTGACGGAACGCCGCCGTGGCATCGTCGCCGGACTTGTAGGCGGGTGCTGCGCCCCTAAACGCGTCAGGGAGCTTTCACCTTTGCGCCACCCAGCCAGGCCGCTACCTCACGATCTCCACTGCCGTCCACTGGCGTACACCGCCGTTGATGTCAGCCGCTGATGTCACGCATCTCAGAACGCGTCGGCGAACACTCTGAAGCGGCGGACTCGGGCACCCCGCTCTCCCTCGAAGCACTGCGACGGGCCGATGCGATCGGATACGCGACCGCCAGCACGCCGGATGCCGTCGCAATCGGGGTGGCGACTGCCGGGAACAGATAGGCGAGGACCACAACTCCGAGGGCAAGAGCCCCGAACCCTGCCAATCTACGAAACCCGCTGCTTCCCAGGGGCCACACGCGCCCACCCGAGATCGGCTCATCCTCCGCGCCCTCACGGCCGGATGTTGTTTCCCCGGGACAGCTAGGTAGTGTCATAAGAGACCTTCCTTGCGCTACGAGTTAGGTCGGGGCGGCTCCCGTTGCAGCGGGGGCCGCCTTTTTGCGGCCACGCCAACCCCTTGGACCAATCGTGACACCAAGTCAGGTCGTCACCAATTCGCTTATCCACAACCCCTGTGGATAACTTGAGATTACCTGAGGATAAACGAAGATGACCTGTGGGTAAAATGGTGGAAGGGTCTGTGGATAGATCCACAATGTGCGACCCTCATGACTCCTGACCTGCGGATTCCGGACTCACAGGTTGTGGCGCAGAAAAACATCGACTTTCGCGACAAGAACTGCCGGATCCGGAGACGGAATGAAGAATTCCGGCAGGATTGACATCGCATGTAATAGGCATACGGCACCCTGGCCCATTACCGACTTCTTGAGTGCCCACCCTATGGTGTTGGTGCGTAAATAGCAGACGCCTGCGAGCTCAGCAGCGACTGCGGCCTGGAACTACGCCCCCTCAAGCGGCGGTGAGGGCCACCTGAACGCTGGTCCACGTAGGTTGCCGAGTCTCCATGACCGGCACTCACGCGGCCGCTCCCGAGTTTCTGCAGAGAGGGTCGCCCCGATTGTCAGTGACCTGCCGCGAGGTCTGCAGGGAACAGTCGTCGGCCGTCGTGAGCCCGCACCTGCGGCACCCCAGCGTCAAGCGCATCGAGGACGCGCACCGCGTACGCCTCCACCATGTGGCTCTCGACCTCTGCGCGGGTGAACCAGCGCACGTCCACCGATTCGTCCGACGTGCGCTCCTCGCCGCCGGCTGGCCGACAGCGGAAGACCAGGGCGACGACGCCTCGCTTCATGTTCTTGTAGACGCCGGTCAGACGCTCCGTCTTGACCTCGATGCCGGTCTCTTCCAGGACCTCTCGGCAGGCGCCCTCCTCGGGGCGTTCGTCCAGTTCAAGGACGCCGCCCGGCGCTTCCCAGGCGCCGTTGTCAGCACGCTTGATCACGAGAACGCGACCATCCTCGCGGACCACCACTCCGGCCACCGAAACCGAGTGAAGCGACATTGACCGGCCCTCCCGGTTAGCGTTACTCATGTACAGGAGCATAGGAGGACTGAAGGACATGGGCACAGCAGCCTCTAGAGACTCAGGTCAGCCACGGTACCTACAGATCGCGGAAGACCTGGCTCAGCAGATCAGGTCCGGAGTCCTCCCTGCAGGAGTCAAAGTTCCCAGCGAGTCGGAGCTCATGGCCCGCTACTCCGTGTCGCAGGGCACGGCACGCAAGGCCGTGGCGGAGCTCCGGCCCACCGGCTTGATCGACACTCACCACGGCAAGGGCTCGTTCGTGAAGAGCCAGCCGCCGGTACGCCGTAAGTCGTCCGACCGTTTCCGCCGGTCCCACCGTAAGGCCGGCAAGGCGGCCTACCTCGCGGAGTCCGAGCAGGCCGGGAAGACCGCGGGCGTCACCGTGCTGTACGTCGGCCCCACCGAGGCACCGGAGGAGATCGCGGAACGGCTGGGCGTCATCACCGGCACGAAGGTGCTGGCGCGTCGGCGTCTGTACTTCAGCAACGGGACGCCCACGGAGGAGGCGACGTCGTACCTTCCGTGGGACATCGCCGAGGAGATCCCCGAGCTGCTCGCGGAGAACCCTGGGGGCGGCGGCATCTACGCCCGCCTGGAGGAGCACGGGCACATGCTGAAGGAGTTCACGGAGACCGTTCGGGCCCGGCTCGCGACGAAGCAGGAGACCGGCGCCCTGAGTCTGAGCCCCGGCTCGCCCGTGATCCATCTGGTCCGGAACGCGGAAAGTGAGGACGGCCGGGTGGTCGAGGTCTGCGACACCGTCATGGCCGCTGACCAGTTCGTTCTCGACTACCGCATCCCTGCCGGGGACTGACGCAGCCTCAACTCCTTCAGCCCGTCGCGATGAAAGCTCTCGCGGCGGGTTGACTCATGTACAGGAGTTGGGCATTCTCATGGCAGCAACTCCTGCACATAAGTACATGAGTGCAGGAGTTCAGGGGTCATCTGCCCCGTGCATTGCCTGCCTGGACGCCTTCACCGGCGCCCGGGTGCACCACCCAGGAGCCCCGCAGCGGACGGGGGGAGGCGGCCCGGCGCCTTGTCATTCACCGGAGGGCTTAGACCGAAAGGTCACGTCTCCATATGCCTGAAACGGGAGCTCGCTCCCGAAGGAGACACCGCATCACCGCCCCGATGGTCGTAGGCAGGGTTCGACTCCCTGCCGGGGTGATCGGCCGACCGCTTCTTGCGGCTTCGGCCCTTTCTGCCCGGCGCGGCGGCACTCCCGGACAAGGACAGCTCGCCGCGCCTGGTCTCTCTATCCCGACGCAGTCAGGAGTTCTTCCATGACCGAGCGCACGATCCCTCTGGACGTCATCGGCCCGATCGCCCTGGACCTGGCGATGAACTCGGGCAGCATCCGCGTCGCCGTCGACCCGGCGCTGAAGCAGGCGCGGGTGGTGCTGAAGACCAACGCCACCTCGGGTCCGTCGGCTGACGCGATCCGCGACACCGCCGTCAGCCTGAACGGGCAGAACCTCAGGGTTCGCGTCCCGGACGCGGCCGGCGGCGTGAGCGGCAGTACCACCATCCGCATGGGCGGCAGCACCATGACGTTCTCCGGCGGCAGTGGCGTGCAGATCGTCGGCGGCAATGTCTACGTTTCCGGCAACGGGGGCGGCAAGGTCTTCATCAACGGCCGCGAGGTCACCGCCACCGGCCCGGCCGGCGACGCGGTCACCCCGATCACCGCCGAAGTCCACCTGCCCGCCAAGTCGGTGGCGCTGATCAGCACGCACACCGCCGACACCGTCATCACGGGCACGCTGGCGCGGCTGGAGTACGACGGCACCTCCGGCTCCCTGGTCGCTGACCGCGTCGGGGACCTGGACGTCACAGCTACCAGCGGCAGCGTCATCGTCAACGAGGTCACTGGCCCGCTGGACGCCAACCTGACCTCCGGCAACCTCGGCATCGGCGCGTACAGCGGCCACGCCGCCCGGCTGAACCTCACCTCCGGCAACGTCCGCATGGCCGCGACGGAGCAGGCCACCGGCCGCCTCACGGTCAACGCCACCTCGGGCTGCGCGCGCATCACGGGCGCCTCGCACCTGAACGTCCGCCGCCGGGCCACCAGCGGCTACGTCCAGATCAGCTAGCACCCGCCCCGCGCCGCCCACCCCTTTCTCTTCGGACAGGAGTCCGCCACCGTGCACGCTGCCACGTTCGCCGCTGTTTTCATCGCCCTGTACGTCGCCCACAGCGTGGGTGACCACTGGGTGCAGACCTCGCACCAGTCCGCACACAAGGGCCGTCCCGGTTGGGTCGGCCGCCTCGCGGACGCCCGGCACGTCGCCACCCTGACACTCACCAAGCTCGCCGTCCTCATCCCGGCCGCCGCGCTGCTGGGGCTGCACCTGTCGCTGCTCGGCATCGTCGCCGGGCTCATCGTCGACGCCGTCACGCACTGGTGGGCCGACCGGCGCACCACGCTCGCGTGGCTGGCCAAGGTGACCGGCAAGGGCGAGTTCTACCGGCTCGGTGCCCCGCGCGCCGGCCACGACGACAACCCGCACATCGGCACCGGCGCGTACGCGCTTGACCAGTCCTTCCACCACCTGTGGCTGCTGGTCGCCGCGCTGGTCATCGCCACCGTCTGACCTCTGATTCTTCGTGGGGCGGTCGCACTCCCGGACAAGGACAGCCGACCGCCCCGCGCCATCCCGACGTACCTGACAAGGAGAGATCCACCATGCGCATGCGCACTTTCGTCGCCGGTCAAGAAGCCGCAGACGAGAACGAGTTCGTGGAACTGGCCCTCGGCATCGACGTCGACCTGTTCCGTGGCCCGCTGGAGCAGGAGACGACCGAGGAGCGGCGCGCTCGCCGGGACGTGGCTCGCGAGGTGCTGCGGGACCTGCGGGAGTCGGCGGACGCCGGTGACGAGGTCGCCGGTTGGGACGCCCTGTACGCCGACGCGCTGGCCCACACGGTGCCGTTCGTGCGGGCCGCTCGCGGCCAGCGGGCGGGGACAGGGGCAGCGGCATGAGCGACACGACCGTACGCCTCGATTCCCTCCCTGAGGCGGCCGTGGCGTTGCTGCGCGCGGTCTATGACGCGCTGGACATCCCCCTGCCGGACACGACCGCCGCAGACCAACGCGCCTACGACACGCTCCTGCATCGCCGGTCGGTAGATGCGCGGGTCATCCTCGATGGTGTCCTCCACGAGGACCACATGGTGGGGCTCGCCGCCGAGGTGTTGCGCGAGTGGACGGCGCGTCGGCCGGTGACCTACACCCCGTGGACTGATGACGGGGGTGCGTCGTGAGGGCCAAGACGGTGCTGCCCGCCGTGGCGATGACGGCGGTGTCGATGGTGCTCACCTTGGCCGTGGTGGTGATGTGGCTGGGCACGGCGATGCCGTGGATGGTCGCGCTGGTCGTAGGTCTTGGCATCGACGGCGGTTGGCTGGCCACCCTCGCCTACGAGCGGCGGCTCGCCGCGCAGGGCGACCACTCCACCCCCGTCACGGTCGTCGGCTGGGCGTTCGGCGCGGTGGCGACCGGCGTCCTGGTCGCCCACGCGCTCACCAACTCGTCGTCCGCCGCGTGGCTGGCGGTCTCCTGGCTCCCCCTCGCTGCCAAGGCCCTGTGGCTCGTCCATGGGCTGTGGGAGCGCACGGCCCTGACCCCGAGGGCGCTGGAGTCGATCCGGGGCATCCAGCAGGAGGCCCGGGACGAAGCGGCCGTGGCGCGCGCCCGGCTCCGGGCTGAAGCGGCTACGGAGGAGACCCGACTGACGGCCGTGACGGGGGCCGGGGCACGCGTCGCACGCGTCCAGGCCGCGACCGCCGTGACGCTGTCCAAGGCGTGGTCGACGCTGGAGACGGCGCGGGCGGGAGAGGAGACCGGCAAGGCGCTGACCAGCGTGACGACCCCCGTCACGGTCGGCGTCACACCCCGCTGGGAGCTACCCGTGTGGGGTCCCTTCGAGCCGGTCCAGGCGCCCGCCTTGGACGCGGCACCGGCGCTCACTGATGACGAGCTGGACGCGTTGGTCGACGAGATCCGTCACAGCGAGGTCCCCGCCCTGTCCTACAACAAGATGTCCGCCCGGTTCCGGGCGGCTGGGCACTCCGCTTCTGAGGTTCGCTTGCGTGCCGCGTGGAAGCGCGTGGCCGCGTGATGGGTGCGCTGCCGGTGTTCCGGTGGCGTCTTGCCCCGGATGGCTACGCCACGCGCCGCCAACTGCGCGCCCGTGGCCTGCGGCCCGGGGGGCAGCAGGTGGCGGCGCAGCTCGAACGGCCGCGCCGCCGCCGGCCCCCGCTGGTCGCCTACCTCTACCGGGTCGACTTGGCAAAGCCTGCCCGCCCGATGACGCCCGCCCGGTGGGCGGCGCTGGCCAAGGCCAACCGTGCTCGTCGTATCTGCCCGCAGTGCCGCGCTGAAGCGGGCTACGTGATCCCTCCCTCGCTGGGCGCCTGCGTGCCCTGCGCCTTCCCCGACCCTTCCCGTGCCGTGAGGAGTGCCTGATGGGCAAGCCCGACACCCGTCGCCTGGACAAGGCGATACAGCAGACCACCCGCAAGCTCGAAGCTGTCCGCAACCGAGAGTTGTGGCCGCTGGAGGGGCGCGAGCGCCGCGCCGTGCTGGGCGCCCTCGCCTCCGGCTCTTACAGCACGCACCGGGGCAACGGCGTCGGCCGCGCTGAACGCAAGCTGGACACCGCTTGGACGAGTGCCGAGACCCGGCTCGTCAGCGAACTCGCCGCCCTGAACACCGAGCGGCAGCGCGTGGTCAACGAGGCAGCCGCCGACCGCGCGGCGAAGAAGTCCTCGGGGTGGTGGTGAGCGTGTTCCAGGCTGGAGACATCGTGCACATCGTCGCCTGTGAGGACGACCCCCGCGCCGTGGGCCGACGCGGCCGGGTCATCGATGAAGTCCCGCCGGGTCCGCTCACTGAAGGCCGGTGGACCGTCCACGGCGCCGGCCTGCTGATCGGCCCCTTGCTCTGCCACACGCACGAACTACGCAAGGTCAGCGCCCGACGCTAGCCCCCGCGCTGCCTTCCTGCGGCGCGGGGCTCCCCACGTGATGGGTTGAGCCCCGCGCCGCTCCCGCACACCTCCCGCCCTGATCAGGGCAGTTCAGGAGATCCTGTCGTGAGCAGCAACGTCGTTCGCCTGCACAAAGACCCCACCCCCGCCCCCGAGCGCGAAACGGCCCCCGTGACCACGCTGACCGTGGTCCCCGACCAGCCCGCCGCGCCCCCGGTCCCCCTGTGGGTGCGCTCCGGTCGTGCCCTCAAGACGGCCGTCACGCACGAGAACACGCGCACGGCCGCGCGCGGGGTGGCCCGGCACTCCTTGTACGTCGCTGGTGGCACGCGGATCGTGGCGCGCCGGGCGTGGGACGGTCGCACTGCCGCCCGCTACGAGCGCTACATGCGCACGGCGGAAGCCGCGGGGAACATCGAGGCGGCCGCCGAGTGGGAGGAGCGCGGGCAGCGCTTCCGCGAGGCCCGCCACCGGCGCCGCATGGACCTTCTTCACTCCCCGGTCGACGCTGCCAAGAGCGTCCTGGTCGGCACTGGCATGGGCGTCGGTGGCCTGGTCGCCCTCGGGATCGTCCTCGCCATCGCCAACAAGGACATCGCCGACGTCATCACCCCCATCAAGGCGGTGATCGACTTCATTGCCCTGATGATCACCATCGTTCGGGTGGTGTGGCCCTACGCGATCACCCTCGGGCCACTGTTCGCCCTGCTGGGGCTTTGGGCTGTGGGCCAGCATCAGCAGGCCGCCCCCGCGTGGGCGCTTCCCGCCAACGTCCGTTCCAGCGAGGGTGAGCCGATCACCCCGTCGATCGTGGTCAAGGCACTGCGGGACATCGGGGTGCCCGCGCTGCGCAACGCCATCAAGGAGATGGGCGACTCCGGCGCCTCGATGCTCGGCCCGATCACCATCGCCGGGTGCGGCGTCGAAGTCGACGTCACCCTGCCTTCCGGGGTGTCGACGAACGAGGTGCAGCAGCGCCGCCGCAAGCTCGCGGAGAACCTGAGCCGGCACGAGCACGAGGTGTTCATCACCATCCCGCAGGCGGCCCGCACGGTCCGGCTCTGGGTCGCCGACTCCGGTGCGCTCGATGAACCGATCGGGCCGTCGCCGCTTGTCACCGACGAGACGCTGACCGCCGACTACGCCAAGGGTCGCGCCCCCTGGGGTCAGGATCTGCGCGGGGACGCGGCCGCGCTGAGCCTGTATCAGCGCCACCTGCTCATCACGGGCCTGTCCAACCAGGGCAAGACCGTCGCCTTGCGCTCCCTCGCCCTGTGGCTGGCGCTGGACCGGTCGGTGCAGTTCCTCATGGGTGACCTCAAGGGCGTGGGCGACTGGAACATGTTCGACGGGCTCGCCACGACTCTGATCCAGGGCCCGACGGATGAGCACGTGATCCAGGTGACCGAGATGGTCGAGGGCGCGGTGGACGAGATGAACCGCCGCATCCAGGCGCCGCCCGGCACCGTGTTCCCGCCGCTGATCGTGCTGGTCGACGAAGCGCAGGTGGCGTTCATGTGCCCGGCCAAGGACGCCGAGAAGCGCCCGTACGGCGGGTCGAAGGCCAACTCCCGGTACTTCATGGCCGTCCGGAAGATCCACAACCAGGGGCGGGCCGTGAACGTCCTGATGTGGCAGGGCACCCAGGACCCGACCAACGAGAACCTTCCCAAGCTGGTCCGCGAGGGCGCCCACACTCGCGCCTCCCTCGCCCTGGGCACCGAGTCGCAAGCCCGCATGGCCTTGGGGGACAAGGCCGTTGACGGGGGCGCGGCACCGAACCTGCTGCGTCCGGGGCTGGACCGGGGAACCCTGGTCGTCGCCTCCGATGGCATCACCATCCCGGCCGGACAGTCCTCCATCACGGTGCGCACGCACTACATCGACGACGACGGAGCCGAGAACATCACCGACCGGGCCAAGGCCCTGCGTGATGGCGTCACCACCCTGCACGCCATCGCACGGGACGATGAGCACGATCCGCTCGCCGACATCGCCGCCGTTGTCGGCGACGCGCCCCGCGTGCGGACCAAGGACGTGCTGGCGCGGCTCGCCACGCGGAACGCGAACGCCTACGGCGGCTGGTCGTTCATCGACCTCAAGCGCGTCCTGGACGCCGCCGACGCGGAGCCGTACAAGTCCGACGGCGTCATGGTCGTCGCCCGCGACCGCGTCACCCGTGCCCTCGCCAACCGCGACGGAGATGGTTCCGCTTCCACCGCTGGATGACAGGGAGCGCACCGCCGACGGGTCAGGGAGACAGGGAGAACTCCCTGACCGCCTCCCTGACCCACCTCCCTGGATCTGACCTGCGCAAATGATCGTTCAGGGAGTCAGGGAGGCGCGCAGGTCAGGACGCCCGAAACCCCCTCCACAGCGCCCCCGGCAGGGGGTGTCTCTGCCTCCCTGGCCCTGCGCCGGAAGGGATTCCGCATGTACCCCGAGCATGCCCGCCGCCCGCCTGCCGAGTGGGCCGTGGAAGTCCACCAGCCCACCCCCATCACCCCCACCGTCATGCCGCCGGCACCGCTCGTCCCCATCCAGCCGGACGCTTTCCCGGCCGTGGCGAGCATCGCGCTGCCCGACGGCCGCGTCGTCACCGGCTACGCCCTCGAACCCACCAAGCCCGAACTCGTCACGGCCAAGCCGCCGGTCTCCCGCGCGGCGGTGAACATCGCTCTCGGGGGCATCGGGTTCGGCGCGGTGTGCGGCGGGCTGTTCCTGCTGACCACGTTCATCGCGGCGCTGACCGCGCTCATCACACAGCTCATCACGCTCGCCGCCATCTGCTTCGGCGGGTTCGTCGCGGTCCAGATCTTCAAGCCCAACGACGCCAAGAGCGGGACCACGTTCCACATCCGCAAGGCCGTCTTCAAGCGCAACCACTTCAACGGCTGACAGGAGACCAATCACCCATGCTTCGACTCCGTATCAAGGTCACCGGCTGGACCCAGCGGGCGCTGATCCTGACCGACACGCCCCGCCCCGACTGCCACGGCGACGGTGGCACCGCTCACGACTTTGGCGACCACAACGGCGAGTACGCCGGCACCGAGTGGGAGCCCTGCGCCTGCTGGAACGAAGACCGGCGCTGGCTCTTGATGCCGCTGCCGCGCCTGCCCCGGCGCCGTCGCGACCCCGAACGTGACCCGTGGGGCGTCGGCGGCTACAGCGACGAACCGCCCTTCTAGCTATGCCCGAGGGCGGCGGCTCCCGGACAAGGACAGCCCACCGCCCTCGGTCTCCGTATCCCGACGTAGCAGAACAGGAGACCTACAGCATGCCTCATGACGCCCGTGCCGCGCTGCTGCGCACGGCACTGGAAGCCGCCGAACGCGGCTGGCACGTCTTCCCGATCCGCCCCCGCATGAAGCGTCCCCCGGCCCTGCACGGCACCGACGCCTGTACCGGCACCGGCCCCTGCATGAGTGGCCACCTCGGGTGGGAGCAGCGTGCCACCACCGACCCCGACCGCATCCGTGCCGCTTGGGCGCAGGCTCCGTTCAACGTCGGTATCGCCACCGGCCCCTCCGGGCTGGTCGTCGTCGACCTCGACAAGCCCAAAACCACAAGCATCAAGGGCAGTTCGGACGCGCCTAGCGGCGCGGAGACCTTCACGGCGCTCTGCGAGCGCGCCGGGCACGCCGTCCCCGACACCTACCGGGTGCGGACCGCGAGCGGCGGGGAGCACCTGTACTTCACCGCCCCGGACGGCGTCCGGCTGACCAACACGGCCCGCACCATCGGGGAGTTGATCGACACCCGAGCGTGGGGCGGCTACGTCGTAGCGGCAGGCAGCATGACCACGGCCGGACCGTACGAGCCTCTGCGCGGCCCTGTGGCCGCTTCTCTGCCCGCGTGGCTGCAACACATCCTCGAACCGGCCCCCAAGCCGTCACGGGCCCCCTCAGTGGCCGTATCGGGCCAATCCGGCCGATACGCGGACGTAGCGCTTGCCAACGAAGCCGCGAACGTGGCCCGCGCCGCTGAGGGCGAGCGCGAGGCGACCTTGTTCCGGGCGGCGCGCGCCCTGGGGCGGTTCGTCGCGTGGGGCGACCTTCCCCGGCACGTGGTGGAGCAGGCTCTTCAGGAGGGGGGCGAGAAGGGCGGACTCACCCCGGCCGAGTGCCGCTCCACCCTCCGCAGCGCTCTGAACTGGTCGATCGCCCACAACCAGACCAGGCGGAACGCGGCATGAACACCCCGCCCCGCCCCCCACTGAAGAGCATCACGCACACCCCACCCCGACCGCGCCCCGCCGAACCAGCGGCACCGCGCCCGGTCGTGGGCGAGCCGAAAGGCGCCGCCCGCAAGGGCGCCCGAACTGCCCCTAGCCCTGACCCGCACGCGGGAGACGGCCGGTACCCCGTCGCGTGGCTGCACATCATGGCGCCGCGCGGTGCCACGCCCACGGTCACCTCGAAATGCCTGTGCGGCTGGGACCGCAGTGCCGTCGGTCAACGCCGCGTGCTGGCCCTGATCGAAGCCCACACCGCCCACCGCGCCACCTGCCCACTGCGCGCCACCCAGGAAGGGACCGAAGCCGCATGACCGCCACCATCGACGGGGCCACGCTGCTGGACGAGGTGGAGGCATTCCACCGCCGCTTCAACGTCTTCCCCCACGAAGCTGCCTACGTCGCCGTGACGCTGTGGGACGCGCACGCCCACCTGCTCGACTGCTTCGAGTCGACTCCGCGGCTGGCAATCCTGTCCCCCGAACCGGGGTCGGGGAAGTCGCGAGTGCTGGAGGTCGTCGAGACCTTGGTGCCGGCACCGATGACGGCCGTCAACGCGTCCGCCGCCGCCTTGTTCCGGTCGGTGTCCAACCCCAGCGGACGGCCCACGATCCTGTTCGACGAGATCGACACGATCTTCGGCCCGAAAGCGGGCGACAACGAGGAACTGCGCGGGTTCCTCAACGCTGGGCACCGTCGTACGGGTGTCACCTATCGGTGCATCGGCGACGGGGGCAACCAGACCGTCCAGGCGTTCCCCTCGTACTGCGCGGTGGCGGTCGCCGGACTCGGCAACCTGCCCGACACGATCATGACCCGCTCCGTCATCATCCGTATGCGCCGTCGGGCCAGGAACGAGAAGGTGGAAGCTTTCCGCGCCCGCATCCACGAGGCCGAGGGCCACAAGCTCCGTGACCGGCTGGCCCAATGGGCCGAACATGCCCGGGGGTTCGTGATGGGCGCGTGGCCGGACATGCCCGACGGCGTCACCGACCGACCGGCGGACGTGTGGGAACCCCTGCTCGCCATCGCCGACGCGGCCGGCGGCAACTGGCCCGAGCGGGCACGGGAAGCCTGCGTGGCGCTGGTGACCGCGTCCAAGGCCAACGACAAGGGCAGCCTGGGCATCCGGCTGCTGGCCGACCTGCGGGACCACGTCATGGTCGGCATCGACCGCCTGCCCACCGTCGCCATCCTGGACCGGCTCAACGCCCTGGACGATGCCCCCTGGGCGGACCTCCACGGCAAGCCGCTCGACAACCGGCGCCTGTCGCGGATGCTCGCGGAGTACATGACGGCCGACAACGAGCCCATCGCCTCCCGCAACATCAAGACCGCCGGGAGCGTCCTCAAGGGCTACTACGCCGCCGATCTGACGGACGCGTGGGCCCGCTACTGCCCCCCACCCCCGGAAAGTCCGCTACCTCCGCTACCCGACACGGAAAACACGGTCTGACCAGCAACAACGGGGTAGCGGCAACCGGACTTCCGGTCCGCTACCCCGCCGCTACCCATCCGCTACCGCTACCCCTTCCCGCTACCTCGCACAGGCCCCTGACCTGCGAGGTAGCGGAGGTAGCGGAAGTAGCGGACTTCCCGGGAAGGGGTGGGAGCCCCGCCCTTCCTCTCGCCGTGCAACGAAGGAGCATCGCGCGAATGGATACGGCTCAACTCGCTGAAGTCGTCGACACGACACTGGTGTTGCTGAGGGTGGAAGAAGCTGCCCGCCGCCTCCAGGTTGGTCGCACCGTCTGCTACCGGCTCATCAATTCCGGAGAGCTGGAATCCCTGATGGTCGGCGGACTCCGGCGCGTCCCCGCAGACGCCCCGGCCGCCTACCTCGCCCGCCGACGCGCCGAGCAGCGCGCAGCCTGACCTACTCATCACCGGAGCGCCGCCCCTCCATGGGGCGGCGCTCTGACGTTTCCACTCCCCAACCTGAAGGAGTCCCGCCCATGGCGGACGACAAGAAGCGCACCCGGCGAGCCAACGGTGAATCCTCCATCTACCTGGGCAAGGACGGGAAGTGGCACGGCCGCGTTACCGTCGGAGTACGGGACGACGGCAAGCCCGACCGCCGCCATGTCGAGCGCAAGACCCGAACCGAGGTGGTGAGGGCCGTCCGTGAACTGGAACGGGAACGCGACGCCAAGACCATCCGCAAGGCCGGTCGGCCCTGGACGGTCAAGACGTGGCTGACGCACTGGGTCGAGAGCATCGCGCCGCTCGCCGTCAACGAGAACACGATGGTCGGCTACGGCGTAGCCGTGCGGAAGCACTTGATTCCGGCGCTTGGCGCCCACCGGCTCGACAAGCTCAAGCCAGAGCACATCGAGCACTTCTACGGGCGCATGAAGATCGACGGCCGCAAGGCCGGGACCATCCACCAGATCCATCGGACGTTCCGTACCGCGCTCAACGAGGCGGTACGGCGTGGCCACCTCGGACGGAATCCCGTCCAGCTCGCTAAGGCGCCCCGGGTGAGCGAAGAGGAGGTGGAGCCGTACACCGTCGAGGAGGTGCAGCGGCTGCTGCGTACGGCGGACTGCCGCCGGAACTCTGCACGTTGGGCCGTGGCACTCGCCCTCGGACTCCGGCAGGGCGAAGCGCTCGGTCTCAAGTGGGCGGACGTGGACCTTGAACGTGGTGTGCTGATGGTCCGTCGGAGCCGCCGCCGGCCGCGATACGCCCACGGGTGCAGCGATAGCTGCGGCAAGAAGGCCGGGTACTGCCCGCAGCGTCAGCGGACCAATCCGGAGACTGCCGACACGAAATCCCGTGCGGGGCGCCGAGCAGTCGGACTGCCCGCACAACTTGTGGACCTGCTCCGGACGCACCAGACCAAGCAGCAGGCCGAACGCGTAGTGGCCGGGGACGACTGGTCGGAAGAGGGCTGGCTCTTCGCGACGCTGACCGGCCGGGGCACGTCACCCCGTACGGACTACGACGACTGGAAGGAGTTGCTCAGCGCTGCGAAGGTGCGGGACGGCCGGCTGCACGACGCCCGGCACACCGCGGCGACGGTCCTGCTGATCCTCGGAGTCTCTGAACGGGCCGTCATGGGGCTCATGGGATGGTCCACCACAGCCATGGCCGCGCGATACCAGCACATGGTCGATTCCGTCCGCAGCGATGTCGCCCGCCAGGTTGACGGACTCATCTGGAAGCCGGGAGGCGGTCCGGGTGACGATGACGACGGGCTTGCTGGAGCGCTCGTACCGGCCAACTGAGACGGGAACTGAGACGGAAAGCGATGAGGCGCCCGATCCAAAGGACCGGGCGCCTCATCCACCTGCGGTAGCGGAGGGATTTGAACCCTCGGTGACTTGCGCCACACTCGCTTTCGAGGCGAGCTCCTTCGGCCGCTCGGACACGCTACCGAGAGAGAGCTTAGCCCAAAGGGCCCCGTGCGCCGAAATCGGAGGGCGGGACGGGCGTCGCGCGGCGGTCAGCGGTCGCGGAAGAACGCGGTGAGGAGGGCGGCGCAGTCGGGCTCCAGAACGCCGGTGATGACCTCGGGGCGGTGGTTGAGGCGGCGGTCGCGGACCACGTCCCACAGCGAGCCGACGGCGCCGGCCTTGGCGTCGCGGGCGCCGTAGACGACCCGGTCGACGCGGGAGAGGACGATCGCGCCGGCGCACATCGTGCAGGGTTCGAGGGTGACGACGAGGGTGCAGCCGGTCAGGCGCCATTCCCCCGCCCGTCGCCCCTCACCACCCTGGCCGGAACGGCTGGGCGATGCTTGCTTCCGCAGGGTCTCGGCGGCGGCGCGCAGGGCGAGGACCTCGGCGTGCGCGGTGGGGTCGCCGGTGGCCTCGCGTTCGTTGTGGCCGGTGCCCAGGACCGTGCCGTCCGCGGACAGCACGACGGCGCCCACCGGGACGTCACCGGTCCCGGGGGCGCGGGCGGCCTCCACCAGGGCCCGACGCATCGGCGCGATCCAGGGGGCGCGCAGCGGGTCGGGGGCGGCGGAGGAGAGCGGGGCGGATGGGGGGACGGTCATGTCCCCAGTGTCGGGGACGTGGCCGGGGGCCGGGCCCAGGGGCGGAACGTGGGCCCGGCGGGGCTCAGCGCACGGCTTCCAGCAGGTCCGTGCAGCCGAGGGCGTCGGCGATCGCGCCGAGCGCGTCGCCGTCGAGGGTGAGCAGTTCCTTCTCCGTGACGCCGAGGTCGCCGAGCAGCCCGGCGTCGCCGAGCGGGCCGCTCACCATGGCCGTCTCGGCATCGTCGTCGAGGTCGTGGTCCGCTTCGGGTTCGCCGTCCTCGGTGCCGTCCAGGTCGAGGCTGTCGAGTTCGTCGCCAGCGCTGTCGTCGCGGCCGAGGAGTTCGTCGGTCAACATCGTGCCGTACGAGCTCCTGGCGGCCACCGCGGCGTTGGAGACGAAGACCCTGGGGTCCTCCTCGCCGTCGACCCGGATGATGCCGAACCAGGCGTCCTCCTGCTCGATGAGGACCACCACCGTGTCGTCTTCGACCGCTGCCTCTCGGGCCAGGTCGGCCAGATCGGTCAGCGTTTCCACATCGTCGAGCTCTGTATCGCTCGCTTCCCACCCGTCTTCGGTGCGCGCGAGCAGTGCGGCGAAGTACACCGTGACTCTCCCACTGGTCAGGGGCGTGCCGGGCCGGGCGGGGCGGCGCTGCACGCCGCTGCTTCCCGCCCCTTCGGAATCGTGGCAGAAACATCGCGTCCGCGCGCCGTCTTCGACGCTGCGTCGTGCGGACGTTGTGAGAGATGTCGCTCACGTGCCGGAGCGTGGGCGGTGCGCGACGGGCGCCGGGGCCCCGCGGCTCGGTTACTGTCGATGTCATGCGGATCCATGTCGTCGACCACCCGCTGGTGGCGCACAAACTCACCACTCTGCGCGACAAGCGCACCGACTCCCCGACTTTCCGGCGGCTCGCCGACGAGCTGGTCACCCTGCTCGCCTACGAGGCCACCCGTGATGTGCGCACCGAGCAGGTCGACATCGAGACGCCGGTGACGGCGACCACCGGCGTGCGGCTGTCCCACCCCCGCCCCATGGTCGTGCCGATCCTGCGGGCCGGTCTGGGGATGCTCGACGGCATGGTCCGGCTGCTGCCCACCGCCGAGGTCGGCTTCATGGGCATGGTCCGCAACGAGGAGACCTACGAGGCGCACACGTACGCCACGCGGATGCCCGACGACCTGTCGGGTCGACAGGTGTACGTCGTCGACCCGATGCTGGCCACCGGCGGCACGCTGGTCGCGGCGATCAGGGAACTCATCAAGCGCGGGGCGGACGACGTCACCGCGATCTGTCTGCTGGCCGCGCCCGAGGGCGTCGAGGTCATGGAGCGCGAGCTGGCCGGCACGCCGGTCACGGTGGTCACCGCCGCCGTCGACGAGCACCTCAACGCGGACCGCTACATCGTCCCGGGCCTGGGCGACGCGGGCGACCGGATGTACGGCACCGCCGGCTGAGGCACCCCTTCCCGGCGTGCCACGGGGCCCCGCACCACGAATCTGGTGCGGGGCCCCGTGGTGTGCTCAGCACGTGGCGGTGGCCGGGGGCTGGGTCGGGCGGGTCAGCAGGGACAGGGCCGCGGTGGCCTCCTGCGGGGTGGCGAGGGCCTTGAAGCCGCCGCCGATGATCAGGTCGAGGTCGGCGGTCTGCCGGCCGTCGGTCTTCAGTTGGGCTCCGGCCAGCTGGGTGGCCAGCACCTTCAGCGGGCCGACGGTGGCGGCCGTGGGGCCGATCAGTATGCCGGTGCCGTTGACCTTCTTGTCGTAGGCGGCAGGGGCGTTGCCCACCTTGCCGATCTTGAAGCCGCGCTTTTGGAGTTCGTCGGCGGTGCGCTTGGCGAGTCCGGCGCGCTCGGTGGCGTTGTAGACGTTGACGGTCAGGGACGCCGGGGCGGGCGGCTTGGCGGCGGGCGGGGCGGCGCTCGCGCGGCCGGCGGTGCCGGACGGGCAATGTCTCTTGTCCTGCGCGGCCTGGGCCGTACTGCCCTTGCCGCCGAAGACGTCGATGAGCTGCAGGGTTCCCCAGCCGACCAGCCCCAGGGCGCAGGCGCCGGCCACGATGCCGAGGACGATGCGACGACGGTGACGGGGACGGCGCATCCGCGGATACCTGTCGCCTTTGATGCGGTATTTACCGCCCATGCCGGGAGGCGTCAGCATGCTCATGGCCGCAGCGTAGTGCCGGGCGTGTGCCGTGCCTACTAGATGATCAGTGCGTTGTGTGTGGGAAACCCGAGTGGGCCAATTCAGCTGGCGTCCACGCCGGTGGTCGGGGTGGACGCGGGCGGCGGCCGGCCGTCAGCCGAGTTCGAGGACGCGGGCGTGCAGCACCTGGCGCTGCTGGAGCGCAGCGCGGACCGCCCGGTGCAGGCCGTCCTCCAGATACAGGTCACCCTGCCACTTCACGACGTGCGCGAAGAGGTCGCCGTAGAACGTGGAGTCCTCGGCGAGCAGCGTTTCGAGGTCGAGCTGCTGCTTGGTGGTCACCAACTGGTCGAGGCGTACCGGGCGCGGGGCGACGTCCGCCCACTGGCGGGTGCTCTCCCGGCCGTGGTCCGGGTACGGCCGCCCATTTCCGATGCGCTTGAAGATCACACGGAAAGCCTACCGGGCTGGGGGCACCGGGCGCAGCCAGGAGGCGGTGGAGCAAACGAGATCAATCGCGGCAATTTCGGATCATTGGTGGGTGATGAGCTGGCTGATACGGCACGAACGGGCTATCGCTCGCTCGTCCGGTCGCGGTGGTCGCGCGGCGCGGCGGGCCCGATCGGCTCACCACCGCACGGCGTCCGCCAGGCTCGGCTGCCAGTACGTGACCGCGGCGGTGTCTGGATCCACCCGGACCGGGCCGCGGCCGTCGACGCCGACCTGCGCGGGGGTGGTGCGCTCGGCCAGTGCGACCCCGAACTGGGACGCCTTTTCGGCCGTGCTGCGCGGGGCGCTCCGGCCGCCCGGCCCGCCGGGTTGGGTGTCGGTGAGCACCACGGCGTAGGCGGTGCCGTCGGGCGGCAGCGCGACGGGGGCGTGCGGCCGGCTGTACGGGAGGGGCGGGACCGGGCCCGGGCGGTGGTCGCCGAAGTGCAGCAGGGGGTAGGGCTGGGCGGCGAAGGTGCAGGTGCGGTCCGAGATGTTGGTGACGGTCAGCAGCATGTGGCGGGCGCGGTGCGGCTCGGCGCCGGCGTGGAAGCGCAGCATCTCGGGGGTACAGGCGTCCCGGGCGCGGGGGTCGGGGCCGGAGGGCGGGGACGGGGCGGGGGAGGCGGCGCGCAGGGGGAGGGCGGCGCGGTAGCCGCCGCCGTCCTGGCAGGCGGTGAGCGACAGGGCGGTGGCGGCCAGGAGGGCGGCGGCGAGGGTGCGGGCGCGGCGGGCGGCGTCGGTGCGGCGGGGCGGGGACGGGGACGCAGGGGCGGGCCGGAAGGGCATGGGCACGATTCTCGGGCACGGGGGGACGGGGCGGGCAAGGGTCGGTCAGCGAACGCTGGGCGTCGCTTTCCCGGTCGGCGGGGGCGGGGCGGACGCGGACGGCGTCGGGGTGGCGCTGCGGCCCGGCCAGCCGGTCGGGTGCGCGCTGGGCACGGGGGGCGCGGTGCGGTGCGGCGGGCGGCCGGAGGGGGTGCCCGGGCGGGTGCGGGTGGCGCCGGGGGCGGTGTCCGGGGACGGGTCGGGGACGGACGGGGTCGGGGTCGGGGTGCTGGTGTCCGGGGCGGGCGTGGCGGGGCTCGGCGGGGACGCGGGCAGCGGGCGGGCCGGCGGGCGCTCGGGGGCGGTGGCGAGGTGCGCGGCCAGGGCGAGGGCGGCGGCGCCCGCCGCGGCGGCCAGCGGCAGGACGAGGCGGCGCGGCCGGAACCGGCTGAGGAAGGCGGGCCGGGGGAGGCGGGCGCGGCGCAGGTGGGGGCCGGGGGGCGCCGCCGGGCGGAGGTCGTGGGCGTCGACGGCGTCGGCGCGGGCCGCGAGGGCGCGGCGCAGTCGGTCCTCGACGGGCCGTTGCGGGGCGGTGTCCCAGGGGGCGGGGTCGCGGGTGCTCAAGACCGTTCCTCCAGGATCTTCTCCAGCGCGTCCAGGGCGCGGCTGGCCAGGGACTTCACCGCGCCGCGGCTGATGCCCAGGGTCGCGGCGATCTGCGCTTCGGTGAGGTCGCCCCAGTAGCGCAGGACCAGGACCTCGCGGCGGCGCGCGGTGAGCCCGCCGAGCGCGGCGAAGACCTCGCGGTGTTCCTCGTCGAGGACCACCCGCTCCTCGGCGGACGGCGCGGCGGCCTCGTGCGGCGGGGTGTAGTCGCGGGCGGTGCGGCGGCGGCGCAGCACCGAGCGGGCGGCGTTGACCACCGCGGTGCGCAGGTAGGCGAGGGCGTTGTCGACCTCGCCGAGCTGTTCGCCGTGGCGTTTGTAGAGGGCGGCGAACGCGTCCTGGACGACGTCCTCGGCGGTGGCCCGGTCGTCGACGAGGAGGACGGCCAGCCGGACCATGTTCAGCCGGTGGGCGTGGTAGAGCTCGGTGAGGGTGGGGCGGTGCGGTTCCGGGGGCGGCGCGCCGTCCCGTTCGTAGGTCAACTCCCCTGAGGGAAGCGGGAGTTGATGGAGGGGCGCGGGGTGGCGGGGCGGCGACTCGCGGCGGACGGTGCGCAGCAGCCGGCGCCAGGCGGCAGGCCGGAGCCCCGGCAGGGCGAACCGTGCCGGGGCCGGGTGCGGGGCGTAGTGGGCCATCGTTCCTCGGGCGGACCGGGGCGGGGTCAGGCGCGGTTCCGGCGGACCGCGTAGAGCGCGCCGCCGCCCGCGAGCATCAGGGCCGCCGCGCCGCCGCCCAGGGCGAGGGTGGTCGCCGAGGAGGCGCCGGTCTTGGCGAGCTGCTTGCCCTGGCCGCCGTCCGGGGCCGGTGCGGGGCGGCTGCCGGGGTGGCTGGGGACGGGGCTCGGCCGGTCGCCGGGCGAGGACGGGGTGGCGGTCGGCCGGTGGCCGGCGGGGTGGGTCGGGACCGGCGAGGGGGTGGCGCCGTGGCCGGGCGGCAGGGTGGGGGAGGGGACGGGGGAGGCGCTGTGGCCCGGGGGGTTGGTCGGGGCCGGCGACGGCGTGGCGCTGGCGGCCGGGCCCGAGGAGGCGGTGGCGGCCTGGGCGGTACCGGCCGTCGCGACGGTGGTGAGCGCTATCGCGGCGAGCAGTCCGGCACCGGCCGAACGGCTCAGGCGGTGGCGGACGGTACGGGAGGTGCGCGCGGTACGGGAGGGGTTCACGGTCGGCTGCTCCAGTTCGTCAACGGGTGGCGCCCGAGGGCGCCCTCACCCGAGACGACGTGCGGCCTGGGGCGGGGTTGCCGCCCGGCGCGAAAAACTTATCCGCGGGCCGCCGGCGCTCCCGCGACCGTATCCGGTGGCCGGGTGGGGTCCGGTGCCCCGGGCCCCGGGCGGGGCTGCCGCCGCATGTCAGCCGGCCGCCGCGGGCCGGGGCACGGCGGCGGGCGCCTCCGCCGTCCCGGAGGCGGGCGCGCAGACGTCGTCCGGGCCGTGCACCGCCCAGGCCGGGAACGGGTCCTCGGCCGCGGTGGGCGCCGGCTCGCCGGGGTCGAGCAGGCAGGCGGCGAGGGCGGCGCGCAGCGGCTCCGGGCGCAGGCCGGTGCCGATGAACACGAGTTCCTGGCCGGACGGGCCGAGCGGCTCGTCGGGGGCGCCGGCGGTCCCGTCGGTGGTGTCGTCGGCGTCCGTCCCGGACGGTTCGAAGCGGGCGACCGTGCCCGCCTGGGACCACAGTCCGGTGATGCCGGGCCGGGTGGCGAGGCGGAAGAAGCCCTTGGAGCGGAGCACGTCGCCGTAGTCGCCGCTGTCCATCCGCTCGGTGACGAACCGCCAGAGGCGGCCCGGGTGGAAGGGGCGGTCGGCCCGGAAGACGGTGCTGGAGATGCCGTACTCCTCGGTCTCCGGGACGTGGTCGCCGTTGAGCTCCCGCACCCAGCCGGGCGCCTGCTGGGCGCGTTCGAGGTCGAAGCGGCCGGTGCCCAGGACCTCGGCGAGCGGCACCCGGCCGCGCCGGGCGGGGACGACCCGGGCGGCCGGGTTGAGGCGGGCGAGGGTGGCGCGCAGGCGGGCGGCGGTGGCCGGGTCCACCAGGTCGGTCTTGTTCAGGACGAGGACGTCGGCGAACTCGATCTGGTCCATGAGGAGGTCGCTGACCGTGCGTTCGTCGTCCTCGTACTGGTCCAGGCCGCGCTCGACCAGCGCGTCGCCGCCGGCCAGTTCGGGCAGGAAGTTGGCCGCGTCCACGACCGTGACCATGGTGTCCAGGCGTGCCAGGTCGCCCAGGGTGGCGCCGTCGTCGCGCGGGAAGGCGAAGGTGGCGGCGACCGGCATCGGCTCGGAGATCCCGCTGGACTCGATCAGCAGGTAGTCGAAGCGGCCGGTCCGGGCCAGCCGGTCGACCTCCGTCAGCAGGTCGTCGCGGAGGGTGCAGCAGATGCACCCGTTGGTCATCTCGACCAGCCGTTCCTCGGTGCGGGAGAGCGCCGCCCCGCCGCCGCGGACCAGCGCGGCGTCGATGTTGACCTCGCTCATGTCGTTGACGATCACTGCGACCCGCAGGCCCTCCCGGTTGCCCAGGATGTGGTTGAGCAGGGTGGTCTTGCCCGCGCCCAGGAAGCCGGAGAGCACGGTGACGGGCAGCCGGGGGTGGGTCATGGCCCGGTCAGCCCTTCGGGTCGAGCAGGCCGAGCCGGTACGCCTTCACCAGGTGCTGCGGCACCTGGTACACGACGCCGTCCAGGGTGAGCGGCACCAGCCGCGGGGCGCTGGCCTTCCACTGGGCGCGGCGGTGGCGGGTGTTGCTGCGGGAGAGCTTGCGCTTGGGTACGGCCATGGTGGCGGGCCTCCGGGAGTCGGGTGGGTGACGGTCGGGACGGAGGCTATATGGAAATGGCTACCATTTCCAAGTAGAGTGTTGGTGCGGTGCCTAGGGGTCACGGCACGCGAAACGCCCGGGGCGGCCAGTGGGGGCGGCCCCGGGCGTTCACCTCGCGCACGGTGCGTCGGGTCGTCGGTACGACAGGTCGGCGCGCCGGTGCGCGGCGCGACGGGTCAGATCGTCGAGGCGTCGATGACGAAGCGGTAGCGGACGTCGCTCGCCAGCACCCGCTCGTACGCCTCGTTGATCCGGTCCGCGCCGATCACCTCGATGTCCGCGGTCAGGCCGTGCTCGGCGCAGAAGTCGAGCATCTCCTGGGTCTCCGCGATGCCGCCGATCAGCGAGCCGGCGAACGACCGCCGGCCGCCGATCAGCGCGAACGGGGCGATGGGCAGCGGGTTCTCGGGGGCGCCGAGCTGGACCAGGGTGCCGTCGGTGCGCAGCAGCCCCAGGTAGGCGTTGAGGTCCAGGTTGGCCGAGACGGTGTTGACGATCAGGTCGAAGGTGCCGGCCAGCGCCTCGAAGGTGGCCGGGTCGCTGGTCGCGTAGTAGTGGTCGGCGCCGAGCCGCAGGCCGTCGTCCTTCTTGCGGAGCGACTGGCTCAGGACGGTGACCTCCGCGCCCATGGCGTGCGCGATCTTGACGCCCATGTGGCCCAGGCCGCCCAGGCCGACCACGGCGACCTTCCTGCCGGGGCCCGCCTGCCAGTGGGCGAGCGGGGAGTAGAGGGTGATGCCGGCGCACAGCAGTGGGGCCGCGGCGTCCAGCGGGAGCGCGTCGGGGATGCGCAGCGCGTAGTTCTCGTCGACGACCAGGTGGCTGGCGTAGCCGCCGTAGGTGATCTCACCGTGCCGGTCGGTGTCGTTGTACGTGTTGACGGTGCCGAGCTCGCCGGTGCAGTACTGCTCCAGGCCGGCCCGGCAGTTCTCGCAGCTGCGGCAGGAGTCGACGAAGCAGCCGACGCCGACCCGGTCGCCCACCTGGTAGCGGGTGACCTCGGAACCGGTCGCGGCGACCACGCCCGCTATCTCGTGGCCGGGCACGATCGGGAAGTTCCCGCCGTCGCCCCACTCGGCGCGCACGGTGTGGATGTCGGAGTGGCAGATGCCGGAGAACTTGATGTCGATCAGGATGTCGTGGGCACCCAGCTCGCGGCGCGGGATCGTGATCCGCTCCAGCGGTGCCTTCGGTGCGGGCGCGGCGTACGCGGCGACAGAGGTGTGGGTCATGCCACCGAGGATGTGTCGTTCCGCCCCGCCCAACCAGTGCACCCTTGAACGTATGCATGGCGTGCCTACTACTGACGGAACCCCCTTGGGGGGCGGGAAGCCCGCGGGGCCCGGCGGCCGGGCGGGGCGGCCGGCGCCGGTGGTCGTCGACCGGCGCACCGAGCTGAGCGACTTCCTGCGCTCGCGGCGGGCCCGGCTGCGGCCCGGGGACGTCGGGCTGCCCGAGCGCGGCGCGCGGCGCCGGGTGCCGGGACTGCGCCGCGAGGAGCTGGCGCAGCTGGCCGGGGTGAGCGTGGCGTACTACACGCGGCTGGAGCAGGGCCACGGCCAGAACGTCTCGGACGCCGTGCTGGCGGCGCTCGGCACCGCGCTGCGGCTGACCCCGGCCGAGCGCGACCACCTGCGGCACCTGGTCCGCCCGGTCCCCCGCCGGGCCCGGCCGGTCGCCGGCCCGCAGCGGGTGGGGCCCGCGTGCCGGCAGCTGCTGGACGCGTTGGAGCTGGTCCCCGCGTTCGTGGTGGGCCGACGGCTGGACATCATCGGCTGGAACGGGCTGGGCCGCGCCGTGTTCGGCGACTTCCCGGCGCTGCCGCCCGAGCGGCGCAACCTGGCCTGGCAGGTCTTCCTGGACCCGGCGACCCGCGCGCTGTACGTGAACTGGGAGGACAAGGCGGAGGTGACGGTCTCGCTGCTCCGGCAGGAGCTGGCGCGGATCCCGGACGACCCCGCGCTGACCGCGCGGATCACCGAACTGACCGTGCACAGCGAGGAGTTCCGACGGTTCTGGGCCCGGCACGACATCAGGGACAAGGGCTTCGGCGTGAAGCAGCTGGACCACCCGGTGGCGGGCCCGCTGACCCTCACCTACGAGACGCTGCTCGTGGCGGCCGAACCCGGGCAGACGCTGGTGACCCACCACGCCGCGCCGGGCTCGCCGTCCGAGGCGGCGCTGCGGACGCTGGCGGCCGGCCTGCCGGTGTAGGGCGTGCAGGGCCGTCGAGACGTGGGCGGGCCCGTCCGAGGGGCGTGGCGGCTGTACGCCTCTCGGACGGGCCCGGGTCGGGGAGGAACGGGGCTCAGGAGAAGAGCACCGAACGGAGCTTGAGCCGCTCCGAGCCGTGGCCGCCCTCCGGGCGCAGGGTGAAGTGGGCGCCGGTGCAGTCGGGGCCGGCGAAGACCGTGGCGGTGGACGCGGTGTGGTTGCGCGGCGAGTGCGCGGGCGGCAGGTACTCCTGGATCGCCTCGGGGAGCGTGACGCACCTCCCGCTCGGCGGGGCGACGAGGAAGCCGGGTCGCGCCCCGCCGCCCGGGGCCTCGTAGACGTAGCTGAAGTAGCCGGTGGCGGCGTGGGCCGAGGCGGTGGGCAGGGCCAGCGCGAGGGCCGCTGAGCCGGCCGCGGCGGCCAGCGTGCGACGGAGGCGGCGCATCGTCACGTCCTTTCGGGCCAAGGAAGTTGGCGTGGTGCGGGCTGGTTCGCTGCCCGCTCGGACGTCCGGTGATGCCTGCCGTCCCTCGAAGGGAGGGCGCCGAATCGATCCCTCGGCCGGGAGGGGTTTCGGCGGCCCGCCCCGGGTCCCGCGGTCGGGGCGGGAAGCGGGGCGCCGGTGGGTCGGTCCGTCGGTCGGCCCTGCGGCTGTCGGGTCGGTGGGTCAGTCGGTCACCGTGATCGCGGCGGCCGGGCAGATGGCCACCGCCTCGCGGACCGCGTCGTGGAGCGCGGCCGGCGGCGCGGGGTCGAGGACGACCACGATGCCGTCCTCCTCCCGCTGGTCGAAGACGTCCGGCGCGGCGAGGACGCAGCTGCCGGCGCCGCAGCACTTCTCCTGGTCGGCGTGGATGCGCATGATGCTCCCAAGTGGTGCGTGGTGAACGGTGGTCGGGGGGCGGGGCGCCGGGACTACCAGGCGATCGGCAGCGAGTGGACCCCGTAGATCGCCATGTCGTCGCGGAACGGGATCTCCTCGTAGGGCACGGCCAGCCGCAGCTCCGGAAGCCGGCGGATCAGGGTCTCCACGGCGATCTGGAGCTCCACCCTGGCCAGCGGCTGCCCCAGGCACTGGTGGACGCCGAAGCCGAAAGCCACGTGGCGGCGGGCGTCCCGGGCCACGTCGAGGCCATCGGCGTCGGGGAAGACCCCGGCGTCCCGGTTGGCGGAGTTGATCATGCACAGGACGCCCTCGCCGGCGCGGATGGTGCGCTCGCCGATGACGACGTCCTCGGTGGCGATCCGAGGGACGCCGTTGTGCACGATCGTCAGGTAGCGCAGCAGCTCCTCGACGGCACCTTTGACGAGGGCGGGCTCGGCGCGCAGCCGGGCGAGTTGGTCGGGGTTGCGGAGCAGGGCGAGGGTGGACAGGGCGGTCATGTTGGCGGTCGTCTCGTGGCCGGCTACCAGCAGCAGGCGCCCCATGGTGGCGATGTCCCCGTCGGCGAGTTCGCCGCGGGCGACCAGGCGGCTGACGATGCCGTCGTCCGGCTTCTCCCGCTTGGCCTGGGCCAGCCGGGTCAGGTACTCCACCAGCTCGTCCTGGGAGGCCCGGACCTCTTCGGGCGTCGACCGCAGGGAGAGCAGGATCCGGCTCCGCTCCTGGAAGAACTCGTGGTCCTCGTAGGGGACGCCGAGCAGCAGGCAGATCACCAGGGACGGCAGCGGCAGCGCGAAGTCGGTGACCAGGTCGGCGGAGGTGCGCCCGGCGGTCATCCGGTCGAGCAGGTCGTCGGCGAGCTGCTGCACCTCGGGGCGCATCGCCTCGACCTTCTTGACCATGAAGTCGGCGGTGAGCATCCGGCGCAGCCGGGCGTGGTCCGGGTCGTCCATGCGGATGAACGTCCGGCTGGTGCCGACGATTTCGCGGGCGCCGGCGGTGAGGAAGGGGAAGCCGGGGCGGTGGGCGTCGGCGCTGAAGCGCGGGTCGCCGAGTACCGTCCGGACGTCCTGATGGCTCGTCACCAGCCAGCATGCGGAGCCGTCCCAGAGCGTCGCCGGGTGATCGGTTCGGTGCGGGCCGCGTCGGTGATGCCCGGGGCGGGGTCGAAGGGGCAGCCCGGGGCGCGGCTGGCCGGGACGGAGAGGGCGTCGGGGGGAGCGGTGCGTTCTGCGGTCGTCATGCGGCCGGTCCTTCCGCGTGAGTTAATTACCTAACGTAGGTAACTAAGTTGTTCGTCACGCTAACCCGGGTCGGGTGGAGGAGGGAAGGAGGGAACGCGGCCGGTCCGATGTTGGCTCAAACCGCGTGGTGCAAGGGCCGACGACGGGCGACGGGGCACCGCCGTCGGCCGGTCCTCGGGGGAGGGGTCCAGGGTGGCCGGATCCTGGTAGGCGAAGCGGCCGATCCGAGGATCGGGCCCGCTACAGTTCCCCCATGCCGGACCCCGCGCTCCACCAGGACTCCACCATCGCCCTGCAAAAAGTGCTGGCTACGCTGTCCTACCTGCTCACCCGCTCGCAGGCGCACGAGCGGCAGGCGAGCCGGGCGGGGGTCACGGCCGGCCGCTCCGACCTGTATCTGCTGATGGCGCTGGAGGACAGCGGAGGCGTCAGTCGGGTCGGCGACCTCGCGGTGCAGATGATGGTCGAACCGCCGCATGTCACCCGGCAGATCAGCCAGTTGGAGGCGCAGAACCTCGTCGAGCGCACCCTGGACGAGCTGGACCGGCGGGTCCGCCGGATCGCGATCACACCGCACGGCAGGGCCGTCCTGGAGAGTTTCCGGCAGGCCAGGCTGGACGGATTGCGCCAGGCGCTCAGCGACTTCGACGACGCCGACCTGGACACCACCAAGGCGGTGCTGGACCGCCTCGTGGTCTACGTCCGCGAGTCGCACATGGAGGAGCCGCGGGGCCGCGGGGCGTAGCGACGAGCAGCGCGGGGGTCGGCCGCGAGGCGACCGCCCCCGGGCGCCGGTCGGCGTCGGAGCTACTCGATCTCGACGCGGCCGCTGTGCGCGGTGCCGTTGCCGTTGGCGGAGCCGGTCCCGCCGCCCGCGGTGTCGGACGAGGCCGCGGTGCCGAGGTTGCGGCGGACCGAGTCCAGGATGGTCAGGCCCTGGCCGACCAGGCCGGCGGCGATCTCGCCGAGGCCGTCGGTGCCGTTGAGGACGTTGACGTTGGCGTTGGCCAGGCCCGCGGACGCCTCCTTGACGATCTGCGGGAGCTGGTCGATCAGCATCCGGTCCAGGGCCACCCGGTCGTGCGAGGCGGCGGCCTCGGCCTGGATCTTCATCCGCTCGGCCTCGGCCGTGGCCAGCAGCTTGATGCGCTCGGCCTCCGCCTCGGCGGGCTTGACGACCTCGGCGACCAGCTCCTGCTGGCGCAGCCGGGCGCGGCGTTCGGCCAGCTCGGTCTGGGCGGCCAACACCTCCTGCTGGGCGTGGGCCTGGGCGAGCGGGCCGGCCTGCGCGGCGCGGGCCTGCGCGCGGTCCACCTCGGCGGAGTACTCGGCCTGGACCACCGCGGTCTGGCGGGAGTACTCGGCCTGGTTGCGCGCCGCCTCCTGCTGCGCCTCGACGGACGCCTGGGTGGCCTGGGCCTGGGCGATCTGCGCCTGGCGCTGGATGGCCGCCTTGTGCGGGGCGGACATCGCCTCGATGTAGCCGGTGTCGCCGTCGTCGATCGACTGGATCTGCAACGAGTCCACGATCAGGCCGATCTTGGCCATTTCGGTCTTGGACGTCTCCAGGACCTCGGTGGCCAGCTTCTGCCGTTCGGTGACGATCTCCTCGACCGTCATCGAGCCGATGATGGAGCGCAGATGACCGGCGAAGATCCGGCCGGTCAGGATCGACATCTGGTCCTGGTCAGACAGGAAGCGCTGGCCGGCGTTGACGATGCTCTCGGTGTCGTTGCCGACCTTGAAAGCGATCACGGCACGCACCGTGAGCGCGATGCCCTGCCGGGTCACGCACTTCTCGGCGACCTCGGACTCGCACAGCGCCAGCGTCAGGAAGCGGACCTTGCGGAACACCGGCAGCACGAACTTGCCGTGGCCGGTCACCACCCGGAATGGCGCACCGCCCTGCCCCCGCCTGCCACCGGAGATCAGCATGGCTTGATCAGGGGCAGGAACGCGGTAACCGAACATCACTCGTCTCCTCAACCTGCGTCGCCGGGGTCGCCGGCCGACGCGTCCAACGGATCGACCCACTCCATGACGTTGACCTGGCGATGGCCACGGGACTCGATCACGAGCACGGCCGCCCCGACGGGAAGGGGCTCGGCGGACCAGGCGAGGAACGTCTCGGAGCCGCCTCGGATCCGCACCAGAACCTCACCGGGTCCGGCAGCTCCACGCGTGCCGATCAGCAGCACTCCGGTACAGCCGATCACGGCTTCATCCCGGGCCATCGATCGCTGCCCTCCCCCGTTCCGTTCTATTCGATCTGACGATAGCGCTCCGGTGCACGGCGGCCTATGGCGGGACGGCGGCGAGTTGGTGCGCCGTTGCGGTGGTGCGCAGGGTCCGGGAGGAACGGCAGCAGCAGCGAGACCAGCCCGGCGAGGGCGGCGTTGGCGGTCAGGGCCCACATCATGGCGTGGCCGTAGGCGGCGGCGTCCTGGTGGGCGGCGGGGCCGAGGGCACCGTAGAAGAGGACACCGAGGACGGCCACGCCCACCGCGCCGCCGACCTGCTGGCCGGTGGAGAGGAGGCCGGAGGCCATCCCGGTCTCCTCGGGGCGGACGCCGGCGAGGACCGCGCTCAGCAGCGGGGTGACCAGCAGGCCGTTGCCGGCGCCGACCAGGGCCAGGGTCGGGACCAGCCGCCAGGCGGTCAGCTCCGGTCCGGCGGTGGCGGCCGTCACGACGGTGCTGGCGAAGCCGAGGAAGGTGATCAGGGCGCCGACCTGCAGCACCCGCCGTCCGAAGCGGGCGAGCCGCCCGGCCAGCAGGCTGGTGGCGAGGAAGACCACCGCGAACGGCAGGTAGAACAGCCCGGCGCCGAGGGCGTCCTGCCCCAGTCCGTCCTGGAGGGTGAGCGAGAAGACCAGGAAGAAGGAGTTGATGCCGGCGTAGGCGAGGAGCACCAGGCTCATGCCGACCGCGAAGGGCCGCTCCCGGAACAGCCGCAGCCGCACCAGCGGCGCCCCACCGGACGCGTCCACCCGCCGCTCCACCAGGGCGAACGCCACGAACGCCAGCACACTGGCGGCCAGGCTGAACCACGTCCACCGGGGCCAGCCGGCGGCCCGCCCCTCGACCAGCGGCACGACCAGCAGCGCCAGCGCCAGGGTCAGCACCCCGGCCCCGGGCAGGTCCAGGCGGCGCGCTTGCGGGGCGCGCGTCTCGGGCACGTACCGCGCGGTGAGCGCCAGCGCCACCAGGCCGACGGGCACGTTGACCCAGAAGACCGGGCGCCAGGAGGAGCCGAACAGGTCGGCGGAGACCAGGACGCCGCCCAGCAGCTGCCCCACCGCGCCGGCGATGCCGATCACCGCCCCCAGCGCCCCGAACGCCCGGGACCGCCGCTCGGCCGGCACCAGCACCTGGAGCATCGCGAAGACCTGCGGGAACATCGCGGCCGCGGAGAGCCCCTGGACGAGCCGCGCGGCGATCAGCACGCCCGCGTCGGGCGCCAGCGCGCAGCCCACGGAGGAGAGCGTGAACAGCGCCATCCCCCACTGGAACAGCCGCTTGCGGCCGAAGCGGTCGCCGAGCCGGGCGCCGGTGATCAGCGCGATGGCGTAGGTGAGTTGGTAGCCGGCCAGGATCAGCTGGACGTCGGCGTCGGAGGCGTGCAGGTCCGCCTGGATGGCCGGGGCCGCCACCAGCACGATGAAGGTGTCCAGGACGGCCACGAAGGCGCCGGTGAGGATGAGGGCGAGGACGCCCCGGGAAGCCGCCGCGGGCGGCGTGGGAAGAGGGGCCGGGGCGCTGTGCACGGCCCCGGCCGGACGTGATGTCTGAGCCATGCCGCAACGCTCGCGCAGCCCCGAACGGCCGTACAGAGACCGATTATGCTGGTGTTTTCGCTACCACCGACCGCGCGCGCACCACTGGCCGGAGATCCGTCACCGGCCGGGCGCCGCCGCCCTGGGGGAGGGCCATGGCCGACGAGGACAGGCGGCGCGCCCTGGCGGAGTTCCTGCGCGCCCGCCGGGAACGGATCACCCCGCGGGAGGCGGGCATCCTGGCCGGGCCCCGGCGGCGGACCCCCGGGCTGCGGCGCGAAGAGGTCGCCCAGCTCTCCGGCGTCAGCGTCACCTGGTACACCTGGCTGGAACAGGCCCGGGACATCGGCGTCAGCCGGCAGGTCCTGGCCAGCCTGGCGCGGGCCCTGATGCTCGGCCCGGTCGAGCAGCGCCATCTGTACGCACTGGCAGGCGAGTTGCCCCCGGAGCAGCCGGACCGCTCCGGCCCCGGGCCCGCCCTCCAGCGGCTGGTGGACGCACTGGACCCGCACCCGGCCTACCTGCTCGACGCCAACTGGGACCTGGTGGCCTGGAACCGCGCCGAGGCCGGGCTGATCGGCGATCCCGGCCGGCTGGCGCCCGACGAGCGGAACCTGCTCCGGGTGGTCTTCACCGACCCGGCGATGCGGACGCTCCTGGTCGACTGGGAGGGCCAGGCGCGGGACCTCGTCGCCCAGTTCCGGGCGGACGCCGGCGAGCGGTTCGGCGATCCCCGGGCCGAACGGCTGATCCGGGAACTCTCCGCGTGCAGCCCGGAGTTCACCCGGTGGTGGCAGGCGCACCACCTCGCGGACTTCGGAAGCACCCGGCGGGAGTTCCGCCATCCGCGGGTCGGGGCGCTGACCTTCGACTATGTGAAGCTGGCGGCGCTGGAGGCGCCCGGGGTCAAGCTGTTCGTGTGCATGCCGCACGACGAGCCGACGCGGGAGAAGCTGCCCGCGCTGCGGGAGTGCTGACCCGACCGACCCCGACCGTCCCCGTCCGCCGGGCCGTCGGCGGGCCGGACGGCCACGGCCTTGAAGAACGTGTAGTGGAAGCTGCCACCGGGCTCCGCGGAGCGCCGTAGGTCGGTGATGCCGCGGTCCCAGTCGGCGGGCGCGGTCAGCCCGGCGGCGAGAGCCTCGTCCCGGACGGATTCGACCATGGCGATGAAGGTGCGGCGGGTGAAGCCGGAGACGAGGCCGGGCCGGCTCGCGTCCGCGTAGACGGTACGGGGCCGGACGGCGACGTCCGCGAAACCGGCCCCGGTGAGCAGGGGGTGCAACTGCCGCCCGACCAGGGCGTTCCCGCCGGCCGCCGCCTGGAGGCGGACCTGGTGGTCGATCACCCGGCGGGCGGCCGGGCTGTCCGGGTGGAAGACCACCGAGCCGTGGTCGCCCTCGATGGCGGTGAGGGTGCCGCCGGGGCGCAGTACGCGCCGCAGTCCGGTCAGCGCGCGGACGGGGTCGGGGAGGTGCTCCAGGACGAAGCAGAGGAAGACGTGGTCGAAGGAGGCGTCGGAGAAGGGGAGTCGGTGCAGGTCGGCGCGGTGCCAGGTGACGTTGGCCGCCGCGTGCGGGGCGTGCGCGGCAAGCTGGGCGCGGGCCTGGTCGAGCGAGGCCGCGGAGCGGTCGAGGGCGGCGATGCGGGCCCCCGGACTGCCGTTGACCAGGTGCAGGGTCTGCGCGCCGACCCCGCAGCCGACCTCCAGGACGGTGCTCCCGGCCGGGTAGGCGGTCCCGGCGTGGAGCAGCTGCGCCAGGGTGTCGGCCTGGTCGCCGAGGCGGCGCGCCTCCCGGTCGGAGTAGCCGTGGACGTAGGCGGGGGAGGAGAGCCGGGACGGACGCGGGGACGGTGACGGGGACGGATGCGGGGAGGGGGACGGATGCGGGGCCGGTGACGGTGACGCGTACGCGTACGGGGGTGGCGGCGTGTCCGGTGCCGAGGAGGCAGGGAAGTCCGGGGATCCGGCGGGGGATTGGGGCTGGTCCGGCGCGTTCATGGAGCAACCGTCGCCGGATAATGGTCCGGTGGACAGGTCCAAAGAGCATCTCGTTGAAGGGTCCATAACAGGGGCCATGACGTCGGGGTCCGCCACCGGTTCCGATTTCCTCCAGTTGAGGATCGCGGCAGCGCCGGCGGGGGGCCGGGCGGACTGGCTGGCCGGTGAGCTGCGGCGGGCGATCGCGGACGGCCGGCTGCCGGTCGGGAGCAGGCTGCCCGCGACCCGGGTGCTCGCCGCCGACCTGCGGGTCTCCCGCGGCCTGGTCACCGAGGCGTACCAACGGCTGCGCGAGGACGGCCAGGTGGCCGGGCGGGGCCGCGGCGGCACGGTGGTGGTCGCGGCCCCCATGGCGACCGGCGCGGGGCCGTCGTCGGGCGCCGGGGCGACGCCGGACCGGGAGGCGCCACGTCCGGGCCCCGCCGCCTTCGCCGCCCCACCCCGCAGCGACGTCTTCGACGCCCTGCGCGCGACCCCCGCACGGATCGACCTCACGCCCGGCCTGCCCGACCTCGCCTCGTTCCCCCGTGCCGCCTGGCTGCGCGCCGAACGCGCGGTGCTCGCCGGGCTCCCGTCGGCGGCCCTCGGCTACGGCGACCCCCGGGGCACCCCCGAACTGCGCCGGGCGGTCGTCCACTGGCTGGCCCGCAACCGCGGCATCCGGGCCGACCCCGCCGACGTCCTGATCGTCTCCGGTACGGCACAGGCACTCGGCCTGATCACCCAGGTGCTGCTCCGCGACGGCATCGACGCCATCGCCGTGGAGGACCCCGGTTCGCTCGGCGCCCGCCAGCACCTCCAGTACTGGGGCGCGGCGACCCCGCCGGTCCCGGTGGACGAGGACGGCGTCCGGGTCGATGCGCTGCGGGCGACCGGCGCGCGGGCCGCCCTGCTGACCCCGGCCCACCAGTTCCCGACCGGCGTGGTGCTCGACGGGGCCCGCCGCCGCGACCTGCTCCGCTGGGCGAGCGACACCGGCGGCCTGATCGTCGAGGACGACTACGACGCCGAACACCGCTACGACCGCCCGCCGGCCCCCGCCCTGCACTCCCTCCTCGCCGACCACGTCTGCTACGCGGGCAGCGTCTCCAAACTGCTGGCCCCCGCCCTACGGGTCGGCTGGCTGCTGGCCCCGCCCCGCTACCGGGAGGCGCTGGTGGACGCCAAGCGGTTCGCCGACCTCGGCAACGCCGCGCTGCCGCAGCTGGTACTGGCCCGGTTGATGGAATCCGGTGAACTGGAGCGCCTGATCCGGCAGTTGCGACGCCGCCACCGGGCGCGTCGGGACGCCGTGGTCGCCGCCGTCCGCCGCCACCTCCCGGCCGCGGCCGTACACGGCGCCGCGGCCGGGCTGCACCTGACGGTCACCTTCCCGCCCGACGTCCCGCCCGACACCGAACTGGCCGCCGCCGCCCTCGCCCGCGGTGTCAAGGTCCATCCGCTGTCCTGGCACAGCCAGCGCCCCTACGGCCGACCGGGCCTGGTCCTCGGCTACGCGGCGCGCACACCGGGGGAGTTGGCGGAGGGCGTCACCGTCCTGGGGGAGGCGACCCGGGCCGTCGGCGGCCGGGGCGGAGGGGGTGGAGGGACCGGCAAGAGCGGCCGGGGCGGACAGGACGGGAGCGGTGGCCGGGGCGGCAGGGACGGGAGCGGTGGCCGGGGCGGGCCGTGAAGCCCTCACCGGAACGGAATCGGCAGCCCCCGTTCCGCCTCCGGCCGCGCCCCGAAGATCCGCCGCTCCGCCTCCTCGATCCGGACGTCGTGGATCCCGGCCTCCCGCCGCCCCATCAGCCCGGACGCGTCGAACTCCCACAGCTCATTGCCGTAACTCCGCCACCACTGGCCTCCGGCGTCCCGGCTCTCGTACTGGAACCGCACCGCGATCCGGTTCCCGGCATACGACCAGAGCTCCTTGCGGAGCGCGTAGTCCAGCTCCCGCTCCCACTTCCGGCGCAGGAACGCGACGATCTCGGCGCGCCCGGCGAGGAAGGTGTCCCGGTTCCGCCAGACCGAGTCCTCGGTGTACGCGAGGGCCACCCGCTCGGGATCACGGGTGTTCCAGGCGTCCTCGGCGGCCTGGACCTTCTGCCGCGCACTCTCCTCGTCGAACGGGGGGAAGGGGGGCCGGGGTGTGGTCATGGCGTGACTCCTCGTCTGTGCGGATGCGAGCGCTTGTCTGTGCGGATACGAGCGCCAACGCGAGGGCGAGCGCGAGGGCGACCAGGCGGAGAACGCTCGTTCTCCACCCGCCCGGCTAGTCTAGAGAACGAACGTTCTCCACGGAAGGCGGCCCCTGTGACGGCCCATGGCAACGCCCCCGAGGGCGTCCCCGACGACGTACGGACGCGGATCCTCGACGCCGCGGAGCGGCTCTTCTACGAGCGCGGCGTCCAGGCCGTCGGTATGGACGAGCTCCGCACCGCCGCCGGCGTGTCCCTCAAGCGCCTCTACGGCACCTTCCCCGCCAAGCACGACCTCGTCGAGGCGTACCTCCGCCGCCGCGACGCGCGCTGGCGGGCCGACCTGGCCGCCTACGTGGACGCGGCGGCGGAGGCGGACGGCGCCGTGGCTCCCGCGGACCGCCTCCTCGCCGTCTTCGACTGGCTCGGCAGCTGGTTCGCCGCCCAGGACTTCCGCGGCTGCGCGTTCATCAACGCCTACGGCGAGCTCGGCGCCACCTCGGAGGGCGTCGCCCGCGTCACCCGCGACCACAAACAGGCCCTGCGCGCCTACCTCGCCGACCTCGCCCGCCCCTTGAAGCACCCCGACCCGGCCGCCCTCGCCGCCCAGTTGGCGCTCCTGGTCGACGGCGCGATCACCGCCGCCGCCATATCCGGCGAACCGGCCTCCGCCCATACCGCCCATACCGCCCGCGCAGCGGCGGCGGCGCTCATCGGGGCGACCACGACCATCCCCAATATTTGAAAATAAAAAGAACTCCCGGCCGGTTTATTCGGGCATCGCTCGGCGGCGCTGTCAGTGCCGTATGCCAAAGTTGACCCAGCAGTGAGTTGACGAGTCGATGAGTGGAAACGCAACGGGGGAGGGGCTCGCCATGACGTTGGTGGACGAGGTAGCGGCGTTCCATGAGGGGCGGCCGAATCCGGCCGCGCTGATCGGTGAATTCCGGCGCGCGGCCGTGATACTTCCGGTCGTCAACGACAGCTTTCTCTCCGGCGAGTTGGACGGTATCCGCTGGCTCTACGCATTCAGTGACGAGGATGCCCTGTCCCGTTTTGCGGCGACCCGCGAGAGCGAGCTGGGGGCGGACCGGCAGTACGTCACCGCGGTCGGCGCCAGGGTCCTCGACGTGGTGATTCCCGCCATCGAGGGGCCGGTGGGCGTGGCCCTGGATGCCGGGAGCGCGCAGGGCATGCTTTTCCCGCCGGTATCCGGAATCGTCCCGGATCGCGTCGCCGTGGACGCCGGCGAAGACATATCCGCGGCCTCATCGGCCGGCACGTCGGGCACCACGAACGTCTAGGGGGAGAACGTCCATGGGGCTTATCGAGGGAAGCGGTTACAGCGCCGACCCCGAGGCTTTTGAACAGCTCACCAAGGGCATAAAAGCCGCGACCAGCGAACTGAAGGAGCTGGGTTTCGATATCGAGGCCCAACTCGGCCGCGGCTTCGACAAGTTGTCCCTGGACGCCATGGAGTGCGGCGACGACGGCCTGGCGTCGGTCTTCTCTTCGTTCTGCGACCGCTGGGGCTGGGGCGTCTACCACCTGATGCAGGACGCCAACGGCTTCTCCAAGAAGCTGGGTATCACCGCCGGTCTCTATTACGAGCAGGAGCAGTACGCCTCCGACATCCTCAAGCAGGGCGCGAACGCCGCCTTCGGCGACCCGACCAAGACTGCGGAGCAACTGCACCACACGTCCTGGAGCAAGCTCAAGGACGACGCCATCGACGCGAACACGGACTTCGACTGGAACCCGAACTCGGCGGCCTCGCAGGAGTCGTTCCGGCGGACGAGCGACGCCGCGCACGGGTTCGCAGACGAGGTCTCCTCGATTCCCGACCGCCTGAAGAACGGCGGCGAGGACCCGTCCGAGACCACGTCAAAGCTGGAGGAACCGGGTCGGAACCACGGGGGTAGCGACAAGTGAACTGGTTGGGGGACGGCGTCAACAAGGTCGCCGAGGGGGTGGGCGAGTTCACGGACGCCGTGGAGCGCGGTGCCGGTGAGGCCGTCGAGTTCGGCGCCGACAAGCTGGGCGACGGCCTGGAGGCGATCGGTGCGGACGGTGCCGCGGCGAAGGTCCGCTCGGGTGGGGACGAGCTCGCCGGCGCGCTGGGCGCCCATGTCGACGAGCGACAGCTGGGCGAGACCGAGGACCCCAAGCAGCTCGTCCACGGGGACGTCGAGAAGCTCAACGAGACCGTCTCCCATCTGAAGGACTTCGCGGCGGCGTTCAACCGCGTCGCCGACGGCATGCGCAAGCTGGGCTCCGGCCGGGGCTGGAGCGGGCAGGCCGCGGACGCCTTCCGCGAGGCGTTCGAGATGCACCCCAAGCAGTGGATGCACGCCGCCGACGCCTGCGACGACGCGTACCAGGCGCTGAAGGCGTACGCGGAGACGATCTCCTGGGCGCAGGGCAAGGCGTCCGAGGCGATCGAGAAGTACCGCCAGGCGCAGCAGGACCGCGAAATCGCCCTGCACGCCTGGAAGTCGAAGGTCGACACGTATGTGGCGCAGGGAGACAGCTACAACGCCGCCGTCCAGCGCGGCGAGGACCCCGGCCCGGAGCCGACCCCACCCGGCGACTTCGTGGACCCGGGCACCGAGGGCCGCGAGGCCGCGCAGGAGATGGTCAAGAACGCCCGCAGCCAGCGCGACGAGGCCGCCGAGCGGGCCCGCAACGCCATCCAGACCGCTCTGGCGCACGCTCCCGACAAGCCGCAGTTCACCGACCTGGCGAGCGCGGGCCTGAAGGACGGCGCCAAGGCGTTCGCCATCGAGCACATGCACCTGGCCGGCGGCATCGCGAAAGCCGGCATCGAGACCCTGAACCTCGCGCGCACGGTCAACCCCCTCGACCCCTACAACGTCGCCCACCCCTTCCAGTGGGCCTCGAACGTCTCCACCACCCTCCTCGGCCTGGGCCAGTCGGCCATGCACCCCGTGGAGATGGCCAAGGGCATGCTCGGCTCCGGCTGGGGCAGCGACCCGGTGGAGGCGTACGGCACGCTGCTCGGCAACATGGTCGGCGGCAAGGGGGCCGGGGGGCTGGCCAAGGGGGCGGTGAAGGCCGGCGCGAAGGACGCCCTAGAGGGCGCCGCCCGTAACGCCGCCAAGGAAGGCGGCAAGCGAACGATTCGCGACCGTCTGCGTACCCGCTGGTGCAAGACGTTCGGCGGCGACCCCATCGACATGGCCACCGGCCGCATGATCCTGCCGCAGACCGACATCAGCCTGCCCGGCAGCCTCCCCCTCTCCTTCACCCGCACCTTCGAGTCGTCCTACCGCACCGGCCGCTGGTTCGGCCGCACGTGGATGTCCACCCTCGACCAGCGCCTGGAGATCGACGCCGAGGGCGTCATCCTCATCGGCGAGGAGGGCAACTTCCTCCTCTACCCGCACCCGGCCGTCGGCGTCCCCACCCTCCCCCTCGAAGGCGAGGGTGCCCCGCTCTCCCGCACCCCGGACGGCGACTACTTCCTCGTCGACCCGGCCACCGGCATCCGCCGCTACTTCACCACCCACACCGAGAACCTCGCTCTCCTCGACGAGATCTCCGACCGCCACGGCAACCACCAGACCTTCGACTACACCGAGGACGGCAGGCCCGCCGCGATCACCCACAGCGCCGGATACCGCCTCCTGCTGACCACCGAGAGGACCGTCGACGGGACCACCGACGGGACGACCGGCGGGACCACCGAGGGCACCCGCATCACCGCCCTGCACCTGGCCGGCGCCGCCCCCGACGGCAGCGACCAACTCCTCGTCACCTACGGCTACGACGCCTTCGGCCACCTCACCACCGTCACCAGGCCCTCCTCCGACCGCCCCCTCCGCTTCACCTACGACGACGTCGGCCGCATCACCTCCTGGACCGACACCAACGGCAGCAGCTACACCTACGCCTACGACGAGGCGGACCGCTGCACCTCACAGGGCGGAATCGCCGGCCACCTCCGCGCCCGCTACATCTGGGGCGACCCGGCCCCGGACACCGGCCTGCGCACCAACCGCTTCTTCAACTCCCAGGATCAGCTGACCACTTACCAGGTCAACGACCACCACCAGATCGTCGCCACCACCGACCCGACCGGCGCTACCACCCGCACCACTCGCGACACCAAGCACCGCATCCTCACCACCACCGACGCCCTGGGCCGCACCACCCGCTTCACCTACGACGACGAGGGCCGACCGGTGGCGGTCACCCTCCCCGACGGCACCACCTCCACCACGACTTACGACGCCCACGGCAACCCCCGCACCGTCACCGGCCCGGACGGCGCCACCTGGACCCACACCTACGACGCCCGCAGCCTCCGCGTCGCCACCACCGACCCCGCCGGCGCCACCACCACCTACGCCCACGACCCCCGCGGCAACCTCGCCTCCGTCACCGACGCCCTCGGCAACACCACCCGCATCACCTGCAACGCCGCCGGCCTCCCCCTCACGGTCACCGACCCCTTGGGCCACGCCACCCACTACACCCGCGACGCCTTCGGCCGCACCACCTCAGTTACCGACCCCCTCGGCGCGACCACCCACCTCCAGTGGACCGTCCAAGGCAAACTCGCGGCTCGAATAGACCCCACCGGCGCACGAGAACAGTGGACCTACGACGGCGAAGGCAACCGCCTCACCCACACCGACGCCGTAGGCCAGACGACCCACTTCTCCTACACCCACTTCGATCTCCTCTCCGCCCGCACCGACCCCGACGGCGTCCGCTACGAGTTCGCCCACGACACCGAACTCCGCCTCACCCAGGTCACCAACCCCCAGGGCCTCACCTGGAACTACACCTACGACGGCGCCGGCCACCTGATATCCGAATCCGACTTCGACGACCGCGTCCTGTCCTACGTCCACGACGCGGCAGGCCAACTGGCCACTCGCACCAACGCCCTGGGCGAGGTCACCACCTACACCCGAGACCCCCTCGGCCGCATCACCGAGAAGAACGCCGCGGGGCTGCTCACCACCTACGCCCACGACCCCGCCGGCAACCTCCACCGGGCCGCCAACCCCGATGCCACCGTCACCTACACCCGCGACACCCTGGGCCGCGTCCTGACCGAAACGGTCAACGACCGCACCATGACGTTCACCTACGACGTCCTCGGCCGCCGCACCTCCCGCACCACCCCCACCGGCCACCACACCACCTACGCCTACGACGCCGCCGGCAACCGCACCGGCATGGACATCGGCGGCCACCCGCTCTCCTTCGAATACGACGCCGCTGGCCAGGAACTCACCCGCACCATCGGTGGCACCCTCCACCTCACCCACACCTGGGACCCCACCGGACGCCTGACCAGCCAGTCGCTGTCAGCAGCAGCCACCGACCCGACCGGCACCGCCCAGGCAGAGGTACAGCGTGTCCTCCAGCGGACCTACACCTACCGCCCGGATGGCCACCTCACCGCAATCGACGACTCCCACACGGGCCGCCGCACCTTCGACCTCGACCGTGCGGGCCGCGTCACGGCAGTCCACGCCACGGACTGGACGGAGACCTACGCGTACGACGCGGCGGGCAACCAGACTTATGCGGCTTGGCCGGACCGGCATCCGAACGCTTCGGCCCGGGGCGAGCGTGCTTATGAGGGCACGCGGATTACTCGTGCGGGGCGCGTTCGGTATGAGCATGACGAGCTGGGCCGGGTCGTCCTTCGCCAGAAAGCCCGGCTGTCGCGTAAGCCCGAAACTTGGCGTTACAGCTGGAACGCCGAGGGACGGCTCACTTCGGTCGTAGAACCGAACGGCACCATGTGGCGATACGTATACGACTCATGCGGCCGCCGTATAGCCAAGCGGCGGCTTGCTTCCCATGCTTCAACGATCGTCGAGGAGACGATATTTGCGTGGGACGGCCCAACGCTAGTGGAGCAAGCCACGCACTCCCCGGAAGCATCGAAGGCGATTGTGCTCACGTGGGACTATGAGGGCTTGTTGCCGGTTACCCAAACCGAGAGGAAGGTCTCAGTCGGAGGCGCGAGCGAATTCATCCAGCGAACCTTTGATCAAAGATTCTTCGCGATCGTCACGGATCTCGTTGGCGCTCCCACGGACCTTGTTTCTCTGGCGGGAAACATCGATTGGAGGAGTAGGGCAACGCTATGGGGCGCCACTAGTTGGGATGCGACTTCCTCGGCCTACACGCCGCTGCGTTTTCCCGGCCAGCAGTTCGATCCTGAAACCCAACTTCACTACAATTTTGATCGATACTACGATCCGTGCGATGCTCGCTACATATCCTCCGATGTTCTAGGTCTCACTCCTGCCCCAAATCCTGTTGCCTATGTCGGTAACCCTCTTGAATATTCGGACCCGCTGGGGCTCTTCGAGTGTAAGACGAAGACGTCGGGAAACTCTCAGCGACAACCTGGCGGTAGGCACGGGCCGGCAGTCAGTATCGATCAAGTCAAGCAAGAGCTGGGGCGCGCGGGCATGCCAGTGCATGACTATGATATCGAACATGTCCCCCACATTGATGGGCCATCGGGGTCAGCGTACGGAAATAGTCCGCATACTGATGGGTTCCCTGATCTGGGGATCAGGGGGCGGCCGAAAATTGAGATATCTGACATGGGCCTAAAGAGTATGGATCATGCGGTCGCTACGATCCATCACGAGATTTTTCATCACAAGCACTTCGTATTGACCAGAAATAACCGAATCCTGTGGCAGGAGGAGGGTGTGCTCCCGTCAAATAGGTGGGGTGGCACGGAAGAAGCGGCAGAAGAATACGGTCAGAGGATGCTTGAAATTTTCAAGAGGCGCAGGCGATAGGATCGTTAAATGCAGGAGTTTAATAGCGGGGAAGTCAAGGAACTCCTCTCCGGTGTTCGCTTCGTTAACTGTCCGCGGGAGCAGCAGTGTCCTGCGTGTGGCGCTGTGGCTGTGCGTACGTACGTTTATCGAAAAGAGACGCCCATGGGGGGGAATCTGATTACATATTCATGGTGTGCGCAATGTCGTAGGTTTAAGGGGTGGACTGGTCCGGATCTGGGTAATATGGAGTTCTCGGATCCATTGGCGAGTATGCGGGAAAGCTCTAGGGTGGCCCTGGTGAGGAATTTGAAATCATTGTTCGTTCGTCTCGATGAGTTGTGGGAGGAAGGGTGTCTTCCGCAGGAATTTAAAGACGCCTCAAAAGGTTGAAGTTCTCCCTGTCATGGTCGGCGCCTCCACGTGGCTCCGTGGGAGGTTCCGGAGCCTCTGGGGCGCGCGGAATTTATGGGGTTTCTGAGTGCGGCGACTCATGCGGGCTGGGGCGGATCGGGGTGGCTGGTGGACATGGAAGACATGTTGTTGCCGGTGGGGGAAGAGCGGGACTCGCGGGCCTGGGTGGGGCCGTTGGTTTCGAGCTTGGTCACGGTGGTGGCCGGGTTCTTTGCGCTTGGTGTGTTGGGGTTCTCGGCGATGGCTTGTGACTCGTGTAGCAGTGAGAAGGCGCATGGGTTTGATGCGAGCATCTCAACTGCCCTGGTGGTGCTGAAGGTTGGGTATTTGGTGCCGGCGGGGTTGCTTGTTGCGGCTTGGGGGTTGCCGTGGGAGCGGCGGAATGCCGGGCGGCGGGTGATGCTTGCGCTGTCGGCGCCGCTGGGGGTTGTGGTGCTGTTCGTTGCCTGTATGGCGATGGTGCGGTGGCCGTGAAGGGGCGGGCCGAGGGTGAGCGCGACCCGCTGGCATTGATGCCTCCGTTGATCTCGACCGGGGTCACGCTCCTCGGAGCGTTGGTGGTCGGCTGGCTGGCCTTCCTGACGCCTGTTCTGTTCGACCATGACTCGAACCGCACACGCATGGCGGAGAGGTATGAAGTCGGACTCGCGGTGAGTGCGTGTGGGCTTGTTGTGCCTTTGGCGATGCTGGTGATCAGTTGGGTGTTGCCGTGGCGGCGGCACCATCGTGGATCGAGGGTGGCCGCCGCAGTGCTGGCGCCGGTCTCGCTAGGGGCGCTCTACGTGCTCGTCCTCGTCCTGACCTTCGGGTTGTGAGGGCGCGGGCAGGCGGCCGAGGCGGCTGTCGGCGATGCGGAGGGTGTTGCCGAGGGCGTTGGTGGCGCGCATGAGCATCAGGCGGAGCATGAGGGGGCCGGCCGAGGAATTGCGCAGGGTCGTCTCGGCGTCGGTGTAGGCGACGGCGGCGTTGTGCATTTGTTGTTCCTCCATGCGGTCTGCCCTTCGGGAGAGGTAACCGTTGCCGTCGCCTGATGCGGCCAGGTAGCAGGGCCGTCCGTCCCATGTTTCCCAGGGGAGGAGGCGGAGGGGCGAGCCGGGTCGTTGGGCGTTGTCGGGGTCGTACTCGTAGCGCATGCGGGCGTCTTCCTGGCAGGGTCCGGCGGCGGCCGGATGGCTTCTGTGGATAAGTCACCAGGGTTGTGTCACCGCGCGTAGGCTTTCAATGGACAGAAAGTGACGGGGGTTTGGTCACGAGGGGGTGCGCGCATGAGCAACACGTACGGAGATTGGTTCAAGCAGCAACGGGAGCTGGCGGGACTGACGCAGCAGCAGTTGGCGGATGCGGCGATCATGACGCGGTCGCACATTGCCCATATTGAGGCGGGCCGGAGGGTTCCCTCCAAGGAGGATGCGGAACGCCTCGACAGGGCGCTGGGCACGGGAAACGTTCTCAGTAGCTTTCGGCCAGGTGGCGAGGTGGCGGTTGCCGACCGCTTCGCCGATGCGCTGGCGCTGGAACAACAGGCGACGATGATCTGGGAGTTCGCGAGCGCGCTGGTGCCCGGACTCTTTCAGACGGATGGGTACGCCCGTGCCGTCATGCGCACTGCCTGCCCACCGTGGAGTGATGAGGAGTGTGACCGGCTCGTCCGCACACGGCTGGGGCGAGCGGAGATCCTCGATGATCCGCTGACGCCGGTAGTGTGGGGTGTCCTGGACGAGGCGGTGCTCCGTCGTCCCGTCGGCGGGCAGGCTGTGATGGCAGAGCAGATCATGCACTTGGTCCGTCTGGCCGAGAGAGGCCGGGTCCGGATCCACGTGTTGCCGCTGGGTCTGGGCGCTGCGACGCTCATGCAGGGGCAGTTGAAGCTGATGTGGTTCTCGGACCAGCCTCCGGCGGGCTACACCGAGTGCGTGTCCAGCAGTTTTCTGCATGATTCGCCAGCCGTGGTTCAGGGGCTGCAAAGCAAATACGCTCTGGTGCTGAGTGATGCACTACCGCTGCAGCAGTCACTGGCCCTGATGAGGGCACAAGCGAAGGAGTACGGACACCATGGCTGAGGAAACCATTCCGATGGCCGCAACGCTGAACGGCTGGCGTAAGTCGTCGTACAGCGACAACGAAGGGGCTGATTGCGTCGAGGTGATCGACGGTCACCCCCACGGCATACCCGTCCGCGACTCCAAGGCCCCGCACGGGCCGGCGATCGTGGTTCCGGCGGGGGCTTGGAGTGCGTTTGTGGATGCCGTTAAGGGCCAGGCGTTCGGCGGGCGTTAGGCGAGTACGCGGCCCAACGTGGCGATTGCCGTGGTCAGTTCGTGCTCGGTGATGGTCAGGGGCGGGGCCAGGCGGATCGTTGAGCCGTGGGTGTCCTTGACCAGCACGCCCTCGGACATGAGGCGTTCGCTGATGGCGCGGCCGGTGCCCAGGGCGGGGTCGATGTCGATGCCGGCCCAGAGGCCGCGGGCACGGAAGGCGGTGACGCCCTTGCCGAGGAGTTCGGTGAGGCCGGAGTGCAGGACCTTGCCCAGGTCGGCGGCGTGGGATTGGAACTCGCCGGTGGTGAGGAGGTCGACGACGGCCGTGCCGACGGCGGCGGCCAGCGGGTTGCCGCCGAAGGTGGAGCCGTGTTGGCCCGGGCCGAGGACGGACATGACCTCGCGGCGGGCGACGACGGCGGAAACGGGGACGATGCCGCCGCCGAGGGCCTTGCCGAGGAGGATGACGTCGGGGACGACCTGTTCGTGTTCGACGGCGAGGGTGGTGCCGGTGCGGCCGAGGCCGGACTGGATTTCGTCGGCGATGAAGAGGCAGTTCGCGCGGCTGGTCGCGGCGCGGACGCCGGCGAGGTAGCCGTCGTCGGGGATGATGACGCCGGCCTCGCCCTGGATGGGCTCGATCAGGACGGCGGCGGTGGTGTCGTCGATGGCGGCTTCGAGGGCGGCCAGGTCGTTGTAGGGGACGGTGCGGAAGCCGGGGGTGTAGGGGCCGAAGTTGGCGCGGGCCTCGTCGTCGTCGGAGAAGCTGATGATGGTCGTGGTGCGGCCGTGGAAGTTGCCGCCGGCGACGACGATGGTGGCCTGGTCGGCGGGGACGCCCTTGACCTCGTAGGCCCATTTGCGGGCGAGCTTGATGCCGCTCTCGACGGCCTCGGCGCCGGTGTTCATGGGGAGGACCATGTCCAGGCCGGTGAGCTCGGCCAGTGCGCCGGCGAACTGCCCGAGGCGGTCGTGGTGGAAGGCGCGGGAGGTGAGGGTGAGGGCGTCCAGCTGGCGGTGGGCGGCCTCGATGAGGGCCGGGTGGCGGTGGCCGAAATTGAGCGCCGAGTAGCCGGCCAGCATGTCGAGGTAGCGGCGGCCCTCGACGTCCTCGACCCAGACGCCCTCGGCGCGGGAGATGACCACGGGGAGGGGGTGGTAGTTGTGGGCCAGGACCGGGGCCTCGGCCTCGATGAGGGAGGCGGAGGAGCGGCGGGTGTCGGTGGGCGCAGTCGTCATGGGCGAAGCTCCTGGGTGCAGCACTTGATGCCGCCGCCGGCCTTGTGGAACTCGGAGAGGTCGACGGGGACGGGGACATATCCGCGGGCGGTGAGTTGGTCGATGAGGTGCGTGGCCCGGGGGGCGACGAAGACGTGGCGGCCGTCGGAGACCGAGTTGAGGCCAAAGGCCAGGGCGTCGTCGCGGGTGGCCAGCACGGCGTCCGGGAAGAGCTGGCGGAGCACTTCGCGGCTGCCGGGGGAGAAGGCTTCGGGGTAGTAGGCGAGGGCCGCCCCGCCGGCGCCGCCGGCCCCGTTGCCGCCGGTGCCATTTCCGTCGGCGGGGAGGCCGGCGGCGGGGAGGCCGTCGTCGAGGACGAAGAGGGCGGTGTCCAGGTGGTAGAAGTACGGGTCGGTCAGCTGGAGGCTGATCACCGGGCGGCCGAAGAACTCCTGGACCTCGGCGTGTGCGTCGCGGGTGGTGCGGAAGCCGGTGCCGGCGAGGAGGTAGCGGCCGACGGGGACGAGGTCGCCCTCGCCCTCGCAGGGCGACTCGGGCCGGTGGAGGTCGTAGCCGGCGCCCTTGAACCAGATCTCGTACTCGTGGGACTCGGGGCGGCGCTGCGGGGCGTGGAAGAGCGAGCCGAAGGCCCGACCGCCCACGACGACGGCGGAGTTGGCGGCGAAGACCATGTCGGGCAGGCCGGGGGCCGGCCGGACGGTCTCGACGGTGTGGCCGTGGTCGCGGTAGGCGCGGACCAGGTCCTCCCACTGCCGCAGGGCGAGTGCGGTGTCGACGTCGGCGTCCTCGCGCATCCAGGGGTTGATGGCGTACTCGACGGCGAAGTGGGTGGGCCGGCAGAGCAGATAGCGCCGGGCGCGCGGGGTCCGGGGCGCCCGGGTGAGCGCGCCGCCGGGGTGGGTCATGGGCACAGAAAGGGCCTCCGCTTCCTGGGGTCCGTATCCACTGCCCGCCGGTCGGCACGACGGTCCGCACGCTCCGTTGGTCCGTACGGTCCGTCATGGGTCGTCACCGGGGGCAATACACGGTACGAAGCGGCGGATTCCGGCCACAAGAAATGAATGATGCGCAGGTACGCAGGAATGCTGCTTGTGGCGGATGGCTACCGCTGGTTTGCTGCGCGCCGTGGCGTCTGAGGATGGACCCGAGCGCCGTCGCCGGCCCGGCCGGCGGCCTGGTGGGCGGCCCGGTCGTCGGGGCGGGCGGCGGACCGGTCGTCGGAAGGACGGCGGGCACCGGCCTCGGGGCTGTCCGGGAGGAGGTGCGAGAGCACCATGTAGCTGATCGTCTTCCGGATGAACGGCTCGGTGCGGATGCGTTCGAGGACCTCCTCGAAGTGCTCGACGTCGGTGGCGCGGACGTGCAGCAGGGCGTCGGCGCCGCCGGTGACGGTCATCGCGGCGGCGATCTCCGGGTGGTTGCGGACGACCTCGGCCAGCCGCCGGGGCGGGGCGGCGCTGTCGCAGTAGACCTCCACGTACGCCTCGGTGAGCCACCCCAGGGCGGCGGGGCGGACGGTGGCGGAGAAACCGGTGATGACGTTGGTCTCGCGGAGGCGGTCCACGCGGCGTTTGACGGCGGTGGGGGACAGGCCGATGGCCGAGCCGATCTCGGCGAAGCTGGCCCGGCCGTTCTCGATCAGCGCGGCGACGATCTTGCGGTCCAGCTCGTCGAACGGCGCGGACTTGGTGCTCATGGTGCGGCCCTTTCTTCCTCTCCTCCTCGCGACCCCGGGCCGGGTCGTTACCCGTCCCCGGGGCGTGGGAGTGCAGTCACGTTAACCGGGACCGGCGGGTGGTGGCGCAGCGCCCGGGCGCCCGGGTAAATCCCCAGGTCAGGCATCTGTGCAGGTCAATGGTGGTGGCGTAACTCCGCCGTAACGGGGCTTGCTTAGCGTCGGGGGCCCGGCGTTCGCTCGTCGGGGCGCAACGGAGGCGGCGCGGCGGGGTGTGAGGAGGGCGGGCATGGACGCGGACGACGGCGGGGACGGCCACCGCGGCGGCGCGGTCGGCGACGGGCCGACGCGGGCGGACCGGGCGCGGCGGGTGGCGCATGTGCTGCGCGGGCAGGTGGTGCGGGGCGCGTTCCCCGGGGGCGTGCTGCCCGACGAGCGGGCGCTGGTCGCGGAGTTCGGGACCTCGCGCAACACGGTCCGGGAGGCGCTGGGGCTGCTGCGCGACGAGGGGCTGGTGGAGCGGCGGCGCGGGGTGGGGACGGTGGTCGTCGGCCGGACCTACGAGCATCCGCTGGGGGAGCTGTCCGGGCTGGCCGAGGTGTTGCAGCGGCACGGGACGGTGGTCAACGAGGTCCGGGCGGCGCGGATCGTGCGGGCACCGGGGTCGGTGGCGCGCCGACTGGAGCTGCCGGAGGGGAGCCGGGCGGTGTATCTGGAGCGGCTGCGGCGGGTGGACGGGATGCCGCTGTCCCTGGACTGTACGTACCTCATCCCCGAAGTGGGCGAGCCACTGCTGGCGTTGGGGCCGGAGCGGCTGGAGAACCGGGACGTCTTCGAGCTGATCGAGCGCGCGGCCGGGCGGCCGCTGGGGTCGGCGGAGGTCGCCGTGCGGGCGGTGGTCGCGGACCCGGCGACCTGCGCGGTGCTGGGGATGACGGCGGGCGGCGCGGTGCTGGCCGTGGACCGGCTGACGCGACTGGCGGACGGGCGGCCGGCCGACCTGGAGTTCATCCATCTGCGCGGGGACCGGCTGACGCTGCGGGCGCGGCTGGACCGGGCCCGGGAGGGGTGAGCCGGTGCGGTCGGGGCGGGTGCCCGCGCGGGCGCCGGTGACGTGCGCGCTGTGCCTGTGCGTGGCGCTGGTCGTCGGCATGGTCTCGGCGGTCAATCTGGCGATTCCGGATCTGTCCGCCGGGCCGTTGCGCCCGTCCGCGGCGGCGGTGGTGTGGGTGGTGGACGGCTATGTGGTGGTGTTCGCGTGTCTGCTGGTGCCGGCCGGGGCGCTGGCCGACCGACGCGGCCGCAAGGGCACGCTGCTGTGCGGGATGGCGGTGTTCGTCCTCGGCTCGGCGGTGTGCGCGGCGGCGCCACACGTCGGGGTGCTGATCGCGGGGCGGATGATCAGCGGGGTGGGGGCCGCGGCGGTGCTGCCGAACACCCTCGCGCTGCTGGTGGAGGGGCTGTCGGACGGGCCGCGCCGCCGGGCTATCGCGGTCTGGGCGGCCATGACGGGGCTCGCCGCGGTGCTGGGCAATGTGGGCGGGGGCGCGGCGATCCAGTACGGGAGCTGGCGGGCGCTGTTCGTGTGCGTGGTGCCGGTGGCGGTGGGCGCGTCGGTGCTGGTGGCGGTGGTCGCGCCGGTGGCGGGGCGGCATCCGGGGCCGGCCGCGCCGCTGGCCGCGGTCCTGTTCACCGGTGGGTTCCTGGCGCTCCTCAACGGGATCGTGAGCGGGCCCGGGGAGGGGTGGCTCGGCCCGTGGGTGCTCGGGTCGTTCGGGGTGGCCGGGGTGCTGCTGACGGGCTGGGCCCGGTGCGAACTGCGCTCCGCGCGGCCCCTGTTGGACCCCAGGGTGTTCGCCCGCCCCGCCGTCCGGGCCGGGGCGGTCGGGATGGCGGTGCTGTTCCTGGGCATGTTCGGGCTGTTCTACCTCAACGGCCAGTACCTCCAGTACGCGAAGGGGTACGGACCGTTCGGCGCCGGTGTGCGGCTGTTGCCGATGGCGGCGGCGCTGCTGGCGGGGCCCCGGTGCGGGCTGGTGCTGGAGCGCCGGTGCGGGCGGCGCGGCACGGTCGCCACCGGGATGCTCGTGCTGGCCGGCGGGCTGGCCACGGTGTCGGCCGCCGACGCCGGTACGCCGTACGCGCTCTACGCCGTCGGGGCCGGGCTGACCGCGCTGGGCTGCGGCACCGCGACCCCCCTGCTCTCGCACGCGATGATGTCCGCGCTGCCTCCGGAGGCCGCCGGGGTCGGCTCCGGACTGCAGAGCCTGACCCGGGAGTTGGGGAGCGCGCTGGGGATCGCGGTGACCGGGACGCTGACCGCGGCGGTGTTCACCGCCCGGCTGCCGGCGCCGCTGGCGGGGCCCGGGGCGCCGACGACGGTCGCGGCGGCCCAGGCCGCGCTCGGGGACCTGCCGGACCGGGGCGGGGAGCTGCGGACGGCGGTGATCGGGGCCTTCACGGACGGGCTGCACCTGGCGACGCTGGCGCTGGCCGCGGGGGTGGCGGTGGCGGCGGGGGCGGTCTTCCGGTGGATGCCCCGGGAGGGGGAGGGGGAGGCGGAAGCGGGGACGGCGCGCGCGCCAGCGCAGGGGGCGGGCCCCTGACGCGCACAGAGTGATCGTCGGACCACGGGGGTGATCGCCGGGCAGAAGCCCGAGGCGGGGGCCGGCCCCCGCCGTCTCCTCCGGCCGTCTCCCCCTGGCCTTCCCCCCGGCCATCTCGCCCCGGCCGCCCCCCTCCGGCCCTGTAGCCACACCCCCGCCCGGCCGCGCCTACCGCGGCTCCACCCGCTGGATCTTGGCCCGTGCGACCACCTCCGGACCCACTGTCGCGGCGCGGGCGATCAGCGCGCGGGCGTCCCAGTCGGGCGGCCAGCCCTCCCAGATGCGGAGCCGGCCGCCGACCACCACGGCGCGGATCTGGTCGCGGCCGGCCAGCCGGACGAGTTCCCAGCGCAGGTCGTAGGAGGGGGTGAGTTCGGGGACGGCGAGGTCCACGAGGAGGTAGTCGGCGGCCTGACCGGCGGCGATCCGGCCCGTGACGCGGCCCAGCCCGAGGGCGTCGGCGCCGCCCGCGGTGGCGTGCTCCAGCCACAGTTCCCCGGCGCCGCACACCGAGTCGCCCGACGCCAGCCCGTAGGCCAGCCGCTGGGCCGTCTCGGCCGCGTCGACCAGCCGGAAGCCGTCGCCACGGGTGCCGTCCGTACCGGTGCCGAAGCGGACGCCCAGCGCGGCCAGCATGGTGGCGTGCGCGACGGCGTTGCCCTTCCAGGCACTGGCCACCGGGTTGTAGCTGATCGCCGCGCCGGTGTCGGCCAGCTGCCGCATCTCCGTGGGCGTCAGGAGGGTGGCGTGCGCGCCCAGGGTGTGCGGGCCGAGGGCGCCGAGGTGGTGCAGATAGTCCACCGGGCGGCGGCCGACGCTCTTCAACGAGCGCTCCACGGAGGCCAGGTGTTCGTTGACGTGGATCTGGAGCACCGCCCCGGCCTCGGCACAGAGGTCGGCGGTCCGTTTGATGACCGGGCCGGTGGCGTCCTCGGGGACGGCGATGGCCAGGGAGGGGTGGACCAGCGGATGACCGTGCCAGCGCGCCAGGTGGGCCGGGCCGCCGGTCCCGGCGGAGACGATCTTGCCCAGGACGCACCGGATGCCGGCCTCCTCGGTGCCCTTGGCGATCGCGGCCACGTCGACCGGCGCCCGGGTCCCGGCGTCGGCGACGGTGGTGAAGCCGCCGCGCAGCGCCTCCAGCGCGGCCAGCTTCGCCGACAGATAGGCGCTCTCCTCGTCCAGGGCGTGTTCCAGCGGCTCCCAGACGGTCTTGAAGATCTCCGACGGCTGGCCGAACGACTGGGCCTTGCCGAAGCTCTGGGTCAGGTGGTGGTGGGCGTCGACGAAGCCGGGCATCAGGAGGTGGCCGGGCAGGCGGATCGGGGCGGGGCCGGCGCGGTGCGCGGCGAGGAGCCGGGCCGCCGGGCCGACCTCGCGGAAGGTGCCGTGCTCGACGAGGACGGCGTGGTCGCGCACCGGGCCGTCCGGCAGCAGCACCACCTCCGGGACGAGGAGCTGGCGGGGGCCGGCGAAGTGGTCGGGGCGGAGGCCGGGGTGGGCGTCCCGGGGCCGCGCGGAGGCGGTGCCGGCGCCCGGTCCGCCGAGCAGGCCGCCGGCGCCGGTCAGCCCGGCCACCCCGGCGAGGAAGCCGCGCCGACCGAGGCCGCCGCGGGGGCCGGCCTCTGCGGGCGCCGCGCCGGATGCCGCGTCGTGGGCCGCTGCGCTCCGTATGCCGTCGAGCCGTTCGCCGTCAGGTCGTTCGCCGTCCGGCCGTTGCACGTCCGGCCGTTGCGCGTCCGGACACCCGCCGGGAGCCCCGGCCTCCTGGGGCTCCCGGCCCCGCTGCTCGTTCGCCAACCCGCTCGCCTGCTTTCGTCGCCGCGTACGTAGGCGCGGCCGGGCCCGTGATCGGGTCGGCCGCGATGGGTGGCCCGACCCTAGGGTCGGGCCATAAAGCGGAACAAGGCTTTCGACATGCGGGATTTGGTGAGGTCGGGGAGGAGTGGCGCAACCCCGCGAGGGGCGTGGCGCGTCCCAGCTCACGGCGTGTGCCGAGGTCCCGTCCGGTGGCGTAACGTCGCCGAAACGCGACCTCCGGGGCGGCGGCCGGGCCATGGCCGAACGCCTGATCGCCACATGCGATCCTGGTGCGTCATGTTTCCGCCGGGCGGACGGTGTGCGTACGGCGACACGGGGAGGACGTCCGCTGCTGTGGTGGGCGGGTTGGCGATACGGGTGGACGTGCGGCGATACAAGGGTGCATCGATGAGACTCTGCTTCCTGGTGGAGGAGCAGTACCGCCACGACGGCATGCCGCAGGACGTGGTCGGTCAACTCCGCGCGTGGGGCCACCGGGTGGACGTGCTCTGGCCGGGCCGTTCGCTGATCCGGATGTCCGAGTTGTCCGGCGCGGTGGCGGAGGGCGACCATGACGCCTGGGTCCTCAAGACCGTCTCCGGCGGGCCCGGGCTGACCCTCCTGGAGGCCGCCGCGACCACCGGACTGACCACCGTGAACGACGTACGCGCCATACGAGGCGTCCGGGACAAGGCGCTCGCCGCGGTGATCGCGCGGGCCAGCGGGCTGCCGGTGCCGATGACGTACGCGGCGGTGCGGGCCGAGGAGTTCGCCGAGGTCCCCGAGGCGGAGTTCCCGCTGGTGGTGAAGCCCGCGGACGGCAGTTCGGGGCGCGCGGTGCGGCTGGTGGAACGGCCCGAGGAGCTGGCCGCCGGGGCCGGGGCGACGGCCGACGGCGTCGGCGCGGGCGACGGCATGCTGATCGCCCAGCCCTACGTCCCCAACTCCGGTACCGACCTGAAGGTCTACTGCGTCGCCGGCGACCTCTACGCGACCGAGCGCTGCTCCCCGCTGCACCCGGGGCGGGCCGTGACGGAACGGCAGGTGCCGCTGCCGGCCGAGGTCGCCCGGATCGCCGCCGAGATCGGCGAGGTCTTCGGCCTCGACCTGTACGGGGTCGATGTGCTGCTGGGACCGGACGGGCCGGTGGTGGTCGACATCAACGACTTCCCGAGCTTCCGGCAGGTGCCGGACGCGGTCGCCCGGGTCTCCGCGGCGGTGCTGCGGCTGGCCCGGCGCGGCACCGACCGCGCTCCGGTGCCGGCGCTGCCGTTCATCGGCCACCAGCGGACCCCGCGGCCGGCGGCGGAGACGGCCGGGGCGGTCGGGGGCGCACGATGAGGGTCGGCGTGATCAGCGCCGATCCCGGGCACCCGCTGCTGGCGGCGACGGCTGCGGTGCTGCGCGGGGACGGCCACCGGGTCGCCTTCGTCGGCCCGGACGGCGTGCCCCTCGCCGGGGGAGGGGAGCCGGGCGGGGCCGCCGCGCCCGGGGCGCTCGCCGACGTCTATCTGCTCAAGGCGCGGACGCCGCAAGCGCTGGCGCTCGCCGGCCGGCTGGAGGGCCGGGGCGCCCCGGTCGTCAACTCCGTTGCGGCGACGACCCGGTGTCAGGACCGGGTGGAGATGGCCGCGGTGGCCCGGGCGGCCGGACTGCCGTTCGCGGAGACGCTGCGGACGGCGACGGTCGGCGAGTTGGCGGCGGCCGGGCCGGACCTCGGCCTCCCGCTCGTCCTCAAGAGCCGCCGCAGCCGCCGGGGCGACCTCGTGGCGCGCGTCGACACCCCCGCGGACCTGGCGGAGCTGGCCGCGGCCCGGCCCGACGAGCCCGTGATCGTCCAGGAGTTCACCGACAACAGCGGATGGGACCACAAGCTGTGGGTCGTCGGCGGGCAGCTCTTCGCCGCCCGCCGCCGCTCCGAACTGTCCCCGGGCGGGCGCGGCCCGAACCAGCCGCTGCCGCCCGCCGCCCTCCCCTTCGCCTGGATCGAGGCCGCGCTGCACATCGGTGCGGTCTTCGGCCTGGAGGTCTACGGCGTGGACGTGCTGCACGCCGGGGCCGGCGCCGCGGTGATCGTGGACATCAACGCCTTCCCGGGCGTCCGCGGCCAGGTGGGGGCCCCGGAGGCGCTGGCGGCGCTGGCGCTCCGCCGGGCCGAGAGCGGTCCCGTATAGCCGATGCGACCCCTGCGTCACGCCGCTTCATCGCCAACTCAACTCGAAAGAGTGCCAGTTCAGCGCGGGTGTGACGCGATGCGCCTACGGCGGCGGACCCCGGGGTAGGGCTGCGCCGTCCATGGGGGTGCTTCGGCGCGCCCTCCTTCCGTACACACCGTCCGTGCGGAGGGGCATCGGTATCGGGAGAGGCCACCAACGGTGACGCAGCCGCAGCCCACGTCGCAACCCTTCACCTTGCCGCACTTCTACATGCCGCATCCGGCCCGGCTGAACCCGCACCTGGAGGCCGCGCGGGCGCACTCCAGGAAGTGGGCCCGGGAGATGAACATGCTGGAAGGTTCCGGCATCTGGGACCAGCGGGATCTCGACGCCCACGACTACGCGTTGCTGTGCGCCTACACCCACCCGGAGTGCTCCCAGGAGGCGCTCGACCTCGTCACCGACTGGTACGTCTGGGTCTTCTTCTTCGACGACCACTTCCTGGAGAAGTTCAAGCGCACCCTGGACCGGGAGGGCGGGAAGGCGTACCTCGACCGGCTGCCGGCGTTCATGCCGATGGATCCGGGCGCGCCCGTGCCGGAGCCGACCAACCCGGTCGAGGCGGGGCTGGCGGACCTGTGGCGGCGCACCGTGCCCGCGATGTCGCCGGACTGGCGCCGCCGGTTCGCCGAGAGCACCGAGCACCTGCTGAACGAGTCGCTCTGGGAGCTCTCCAACATCGACATCAACCGGATCCCCAACCCCGTCGAGTACATCGAGATGCGCCGCAAGGTGGGCGGCGCCCCCTGGTCGGCGGGGCTGGTGGAGTACGCGACCGGCGCCGAGGTCCCGGCGGCGGTCGCCGGCTCCCGCCCCCTCCGGGTCCTCAAGGACACCTTCGCCGACGCCGTCCACCTCCGCAACGACCTCTTCTCGTACCAGCGCGAGACCGAGGAGGAGGGGGAGTTGAGCAACGGCGTGCTGGTGCTGGAGACGTTCCTGGACTGCACCACGCAGGAGGCCGCGGACGCGGTCAACGAGATGATCACCTCGCGGTTGCAGCAGTTCGAGGACACCGTCTTCACCGAACTGCCGACGCTCTTCGCCGAGAAGGGCCTGGACCCGGCCGGCCGCGCCGCCGTCCTCGCGTACGCCAAGGGCCTCCAGGACTGGCAGTCCGGCGGCCACGAGTGGCACCTGCGCTCCAGCCGCTACATGAACGGCGGCGGGGCGGGCGCGCCCGGCAGCGCCGCGGCCCCCTGGTCGCCGCTGGTCTTCGGCGGGCTGGGCACCGAGGGCCTGGGCGCCTCGGCCGCCGACCTGGCGACGGCCCTGGCCTCGGCCGGCACCCAGCGCGTCCGCCGCCGCTCCCACGTCCCGTACGAGAAGGTCGGTCCGCCCCAACTCCCCGATTTCTGCATGCCGTTCACCGCCACCCACAGTCCCCACCTGGAGGCGGCCCGGCGCAACGTCGTCACCTGGGCGCACCGGATGGGACTGCTCCGGCCGCAGCCCGGCGTCCCGCTGTCCGGCATCTGGGACGAGGAAGCCCTGGTCCGCTGCGACTTCGCGCTGCGCGCGGCCGGTCCGCGCCCCGACGCCACCCCCGACGAGCTCGACCTCGGCACCCAGTGGCTGACCTGGGCCACCTACGCCGACGACTACTACCCCGCGGTCTTCGGCCGGACCGGCGACGTCGCCGGAGCCCTGGCCGCCACCCGGCGGCTGTCCGCCCTGATGCCGGTCGACGCCGCCGACCGGGCCCCGGAGCCGACCAACGCCCTCGAACGCGGCCTGGTCGACCTCTGGGTCCGTACGGCCGGGCCGATGGACCCGGACGCGCGCCGCGCTTTCAAGGCCACCGTCGACGCGATGACCGCCGGCTGGCTCTGGGAGCTGGACAACAGGGTGCTGCACCGCATCCCGGACCCGGTCGACTACATCGAGATGCGCCGCGCCACCTCCGGCTCCGGCCTCGCCATGGGCCTGAGCCGGCTCGGCCACGGCCGCCGGGTGCCGCCGGAGATCTACCGCAGCGGCCCGATGCGGTCGCTGGAGAACGCCGCCGCCGACTACGCCTGCCTGCTCAACGACGTCTTCTCGTACCAGAAGGAGATCGAGTACGAGGGCGAGGTCCACAACGGCATCCTCGTCGTGCAGAACTTCTTCGACTGCGACCACCCCACCGCACTGGCCATCGTCCACGACCTGATGACCTCCCGCATGCGCGAGTTCCAGCACGTCGCGCAGAACCAACTCCCCGTCCTCTACGACGACTTCGACCTCTCCGCCGAGGCCCGCGCCACCCTCGACGGCTATGTCGAGGAACTGGAGAACTGGCTCGCCGGCATCCTCACCTGGCACCGCGAGTGCGGCCGGTACCGCCCCGAACACCTCCGCCACCGGCCCGGCACGCCCGGCTGGACGCCGGGGCCGACGGGCCTGGGGACGTCGTCGGCACGCCTGACGGGGGCGCTCGGGGCGGCCCGCTAGGGCCTGTCGTCAAACTCCCGCCGTTCGCCCGGAGGGCGGGGTGGTGACGGAGCGCGGGTGGGGGACCGCGCAGGGCGACTGGTCCCCGGGAAGGGGCAGTCCGCGGCAAGTGATCCCATATGTCGTATTGCTTCTAAAATGGGCATGGTGCGGGCGCCTGTGACACCGCCGAGGACGCCGGTGGACCGCGACGGCAGCCACGCCGCGGCGGCGGCAGCGCCCGGGACAGAACCGGCTGCGACGGACTGGCGATGCGATGACCTCGGAGAATGACCGGCCGGACAGGTCGGGTCGCGGGGCGGGCGAGGGGCCGGGCCGGGCCTGCGACATCGCCACCGCGGCCGCGGCCGAGCTGGACGGGCGCGGGGTGGTGGTCTCCTGGACGCGGGCGGCGGAACGGCTGCTGGGCTACCCGGCGACGGAGGTCCTGGGGCGCAGCGCGGTGACGCTGCTGGCCGTACCGGGGGATGCGGCGCGGGTCGCCGCGGTGGCCCACTGGGCGGGGGACGGGTGGAGCGGGTCGGTGGCGGCGCGGCACCGGGACGGGCACGCGATCCAGCTGGCGGTGGAGGTGTCGCCGGTGATCACCGCGGCGACCGGCGGGACGGCCGCGCCCGAGCGGTGGTCGGTGGTCGCGCTGGAGGAGTGGCGGGTGCCCGGCGGCGGGGTGAACCAGCTGATGCTGGAACCGTTTCTGGCCCACGCCCCGGTCGGCATGGCCGTCCTGGACACCGACCTGCGCTACGTCTGGGTGAACGCGGTGCTGGAGCGCCTGATCCCGCTGGAGCAGCGGCTGGGGCGCACGGTCGCCCAGGTGCTGCCGCGGGACGAGGCCGACGCCTTCGAGGAGCGGATGGGGCAGGTGCTGAAGACCGGGAAGCCGGTCATGGACTACGAGTTCCGCACCCGCAACTACGCCGACCCCCAGCAGGAGCGGGCCTACTCGGCGTCGTTCTTCCGGCTCGCCGGCCCCAAGGGGCGGGGCGTGGGCATCTGGTACATGGTCATCGACGTCACCGAGCGCTGGCGGGCCCAGGAAGGGCTGGCGCTGCTGAACGACGCCAGCGCCCGGATCGGCAGCACCCTCGACGTGACGCGGACCGCGCAGGAGCTGGCCGACGTGGCGGTGCCGCCGCTGGCCGACTTCGTGGCGGTCGATCTGCTGGACTCCGTGCTGCGCGGCGAGGAGCCGGAGCCCGGGCCGGTGGACAGCACCCCGACGATGCGGCGGGCCGGGCAGCGGTCGGTCCGCGAGGGGTGCCCGGAGGCCGCGCTGGCGGTCGGCGAGGCGGTCCGGCGGCAGCCGTGGTCGGCGATCGGGCGGTGCCTGCTCACCGGGGAGTCGGTGGTGGAGCCGCTGCTGAACGCCGACAGCACCTGGGTGGCCGAGGACCCGCGGCGGGCCGACGTGGTGCGGGAATACGGGTTCCGGTCGGTGATGGTGGCGCCGGTCCGGGCCCGCGGCATCACGCTCGGCGCGGCGACCTTCGTCCGCTCCCGGCGGCAGGGGCTCTTCGACGCGGACGACGTACGGCTGGCCGAGGAGTTGGTCGCCCGCGCCGCGGTGTGCCTGGACAACGCGCGGCGCTTCACCCGCGAGCGCACCGCGGCCCGGATGATGCAGCGCAATCTGCTGCCGCACGCGCTGGCCGGCGGGGTGGCGCTGGACGTGGCGTCCTGGTACTTCCCGGCGGACGTCCCGAGCGGGGTGGGCGGCGACTGGTTCGACGTGATCCCGCTGTCGGGGGCGCGGGTGGCGCTGGTCGTCGGGGACGTCGTCGGGCACGGCATCGACGCCGCGGCCACCATGGGCCGGCTGCGGACCGCGGTCCGGACCCTGGCCAACCTGGACCTGCCGCCGGACGAACTCCTCGCCCGCCTCGACGACTTGGTGATCGGGCTGATGGAGACCCGCCGGGACGGTGGCGCGGGCGCCGACGACGGCACGGCCGCCACCGCGCTGGGATTCATGGGCGCCACCTGTCTGTACGCGGTGTACGACCCGGTCAGCCGGTCCTGCACGATGGCCCGCGCCAGCCATCTGCCGCCCGCGGTCCTCGCCCCCGACGGCGCCGTGGACTTCCCCGACCTGCCCGCCGGACCGCCGCTCGGCCTGGGCGCGCTGCCCTTCGAATCGGCCGAACTGGAGCTGGCCGAGGGCAGTTTGCTGGCGCTCTACACCAACGGCCTGCTGCAGACCTACGACCGGGACATCGGGGTGGGCATGGCCCGGCTCGGTCGCGCCCTCGCGGAGCCCGGCGCGACGCTCGACGAGATCGGGGGGAACGTCGTGTCGGCGCTGCTGACCGGCCCGCCGTCCGACGACGCCGCGCTGCTGCTGGCCCGCACGCACGCCCTGGACGCCAGCCAGGTCGCCTCCTGGGACCTGTCCGCCGACCCGGCGGTGGTCGCCGGCGCCCGCAACCTCGCCGGGCGGCAACTGGCGGCGTGGGGGATGGAGCCGCTGCGCTTCACCACCGAACTGGTCGTCAGCGAACTGGTCACCAACGCCATCCGGCACGGCAGCGGCCCGATCACCCTGCGCCTGATCCGCCAGGACGCCGCCCTGATCTGCGAGGTCTTCGACACCGGCAGCACCGCCCCGCACCTGCGGCACGCCCGGACCACGGACGAGGGCGGCCGCGGGCTGCTGATCGTCGCCCAGCTCACCCGCCGCTGGGGCACCCGCTACACGGCCAACGGAAAGATCATCTGGGCGGAGCAGGGGCAGGGGGAACCGCCGCGGGAGTCCTCGGGGGAGGCGCCGCGGGAGACGCCAGGGGAGAGGCCGGGGGAGCCGGCGCCGCCCGTCCCCGCCCCGCACGACGCGGGCTGACGCAGACTGACGCGGCATCAGTCACCGTGCGGCCCCCACCGCTGTCGCCGACGCCCCTGCCCACGCACCGTCAACATCCCGCCAGCGCCGTACAGTTCACGTCCCTTCCGGGCGAACGAACGGGCGGTGGCGCTGCACGACGCACCACGACGCACCACGACGCATCTCGAAGTACCTCGGGGGTGCAGCTCGATGTACCCCCGATCCGGGGGCGCTCCCCCTCGTCCCCGGCCCGCGCGCCGGGCATCGTGGTGGACGGGTCGAGCGCGCAGGGTCACCGTCGCTGACACGGCGTCCGCGACGCACCCGCGTGCCTTGCACCCCTCGGATCCACCACGCCCGGAAGGACACCGTCACCGATGAACGCCCTGAAAGCCGCGCTCTGGTGCGTACTGGCCCTCGCCGCCGTCGTCAACGCCTTCACCAGCCTCGCCTTCGACGGCGCTCAGCAGGTCGTGCTGAGCGTCGGCACCGGCACGGCCGTCATCGCCTCGGCCGTGGTCCTGTTCCTGATGCGCGAAAGGCGGCGCCCCTGACGCGGTTTCCTTCCACCGCGTCGACCGCGAGCGACCACCCTCCCACCCACAGTGACATGTACAGCATGTCTGAATTTTCACATAAAACCCTTGTTGGTGGTGGATGTCCGTCGTAGTGTCGGAGGTGTCGCGGACAGAACGTTCCTCCGGAACGCACCGCACGGGACGCCCCGGCGGGAACGCGCCGAATCGCCGTACAGAGCACGGTCCGGCTGAAGACCGCGGCGCACAGTCCGATTTCTCAGGAGGCGAAGATGACCTTCAAGGCATTCTTCCCCCGCAACCGCATCGAAGGCGGAGGAGGCGGCGGCCACGGTGGTCGCGGTCGTGGTGGAGGCTGGGGCTACGGCTACGGACGCGGCTTTGGCTACGGACGCGGCTACGGACGCGGCTTCGGCTACGGCTACGGATTCCGCGGACGCGGCGGACGTGGCTTCGGCTTCTTCCGGTGACATCCCGTCCGTTGCCGTGCCGGTGAAACGGCACACGACAACTGACGATCACTGACATGTGATTCGGGCCGACGGACCCGACGCACAGCCCGAGGCGGGCTCGCACGTGCGACGCGAGCCGGCCTCGCGGCCTGCCGGACCCCGCGATCAACGACCCGCACCACACGTGGCGACCATGCACCCCCGTAAGGCAGAACTGCCCTACCCCGTACCGGAGTCCACCGGCCCGGAGCCGGAACCGGACCCGTCGCGGCAGCGCGAACCGGCACCGACCCGGGGCCGCTCGCCGACACCGCCGCAGCCACCGTCACCGGCGACGCCACAGGCGTCGGGACGGGGCGCGACACCGGAAGAGGCGCGGCGGCAGCCGCGGCCCCCGTCTCCGCCGCGGGGACAGGAGCGGCCGCAGGCCCCCGCCCCCGCCGGCATCCGCGGTCAACTCCCCACCGAAGCGCCCATCCTGACCCGCCACGTCGGCGCCGTCGAGGCGTTCCACCGCTTCTGGCCGCTGACCAAGGGGGACCGCCGCTGGATGCTGCTGGTGGGAGTGTGCGCCATCGTCGCCGCGCTCGCCGAGACCGTCACGATCCTGCTCTTCGCCCAACTCACCGACCAGGCCCTCGCACAGGGCTCGGTCAGCGCGTTCTGGAACCCCGCCGGCACCTGGCTGACGGTCGCGCTGCTCGGCGCGGTGGTGGGCTACCTCGGCAGCTCCCTCGCGGCCTGGACCGCGGAACGCTTCCTGCTGCGCCTACGGGCCCGGGTCTTCACCCACCTCCAGACGCTGCCGCCGCACTTCTTCCAGCGCAACCGCCGCGGCGACCTGGTGGAACGACTGACCGGTGACGTCGACGCCATCGAACACCTCGTGGTCAGCGGCCTGGTGAGCGCCTGCACGGCCGTCTTCAGCACGCTCTTCTACGGCGCCGCCGCACTCTGGCTGCGCTGGGAACTGGCGCTGGCCACCTTCGTCGCCGCCCCGATCTTCTTCGCCGCCACCCGCCGCTTCACCAGCCGGCTGCGCGAGGTCTCCCGACGCCTGCGGGCGGCCGACGGCGCGCTCACCTCCGTCGTCGAGGAGACGCTGGTCAACGTCGTCCTCACCCAGGCGTACAACCGGCAGCGCGACGAGGAGACCCGGCTGAGCCGGGAGGCACTGCGCTGGCTCCGCGCCTCGGTCGCCAGCGCCCGCCTCAACGCCCTCTACGAGCAGCTCATCGAGGTCCTGGAGACCCTCTGCGTGCTGGCCATCATCGGCCTCGGCGCCTGGGAGATCTCGGCCGGCCGGATGAGCCTCGGCCAACTCCTCGCCTTCGCCGCCTTCATCGGCTACCTCTACCCGCCGATCCGCTCGCTGGGCCAACTCGGCCTGACCGCCACCGCCGCCACCGCGGCCGCCGACCGGCTGCTGGAGATCCTCGACGCCCGCCCGGCCGTCACCGACCCGCCACCCGAGCGCACCACGCCCTTCCCGCACCGCGCCCGCGGCGAACTCGCCGTCCAGGACGTCACCTTCCGCTACCCGAACGCCGCCCCCGGTCACCACGCCCTCGCCGCGCTCTCCTTCACCGCGCAGCCGGGCGCGTTCCTGGTCGTCACCGGCCCCAGCGGCGCCGGGAAGTCCACCCTCGCCGCGCTCCTGCTGCGCTTCTACGACCCGGACGCCGGCACCATCCGGCTCGACGGCATCGAGGTCGACCGGCTCTCCCTGGCCGACCTGCGCCGCAACATCACCCTGCTCCCCCAGGAGACCCTCGTCCTGCACGACACCATCGAGCACAACATCGCCTGCGGCCGGGACCGCCCCACCCCGACCCACGAGGAAGTCGTCCAGGCCGCCCGGGCCGCCGACGCCCACGCCTTCGTCACCGCCCTCCCGAACGGCTACGACACGGTCATCGCGCCGGCCACCGCCGCCCTCTCCGGCGGCCAGCTGCAACGCATCGCCATCGCCCGCGCCATGCTCCGCGACGCCCCGGTCCTCATCCTCGACGAGCCCACCACCGGCCTGGACACCCTCGCCGCCCAGCGCATCCTGGGCCCCCTGCACCGCCTCGCCGCCGGCCGCACCACCCTCGTTATCAGCCACGACCTCGACCTCGCCACCGGCGCCGACCTCATCCTCGTCCTCGACGAGGGCCACCTCACCGAATCCGGCACCCACCCCGACCTCCTCGCCCGCGGCGGCCTGTACACAGAACTCTTCGAAAGCGGCCGCGGCTGACCGGGGGCGGCGTCCCGCGCCCCGTCGTGCTACTCCTCGCCGACCGCGAGGCCGACGTTCTGGGCGAGTCGGGTGGCGGCGCGTGCGAAGAAGGCGTCGCGGGCCTCGATGACGCGGTTGAACTGGCCGAAGACCTCGAAGCTCACCAGGCCGAAGAGCTCGGCCCAGGCGGCGGCGATCTCCGCCAGGACGGGGGCGGGCAGGCGTACGTCGAGGGTCCTGCGCAGCTCCTCGGCGTCGTCCAGCACCTCTTGCGGAAGCGACGGGGCGGCCGGCGCGGGGGAGACGTCGGCCGGGTACGCGTCCTCGACCACGCCGATCAGGGCGAGGCCGACGCGGGCGGCGGACACGGTGGTGGCCTGGGGCGCGGCGTAGCCGGGGACGGGTGAGCCGTAGATGAGCGCGTACTCGTGCGGGTGCTCCACCGCCCAGCCGCGGACGGCGCGGCAGACCGCGGTCCACCGGGCGACGGGTGCGGCGCCCGCGCCGGCCTCGGCGAGGGCGTGCTCGGCCGCCTCGCCCACCGCGTCGTAGGCGTCGATGATCAGCGCCGTGAGCAGGTCGTCGCGGCTGGGGAAGTACCGGTACAGCGCGGAGGAGACCATCCCGAGCTCGCGGGCCACGGCACGGAGCGACAGCTTGGCGGCGCCCTCGGTGGCGAGCTGCCGGCGGGCCTCGTCCTTGATGGCGGCGGTGACTTCCCTGCGTGCGCGTTCCCGCGCTCCCTGGATGACGCTCATGGGGCCAGTCTGCCATCGGAGCGAGCAGCGACCAATATCGAGAGCAGTGCTCTTGCTTTGTGGATCCGCGCCGTGCACACTGCTCTACAGAGAGAGCACCGCTCACACTTTCACTTCTCCGGGAGGATCCCCATGAGCGCAGGCGTCGAGCAGCACGTCATCAAGCCGGGCTGGTTCACCCGCAACGTGTTCAACCGGCTCGTCGCCGCGCTCACCCGGCGCGGCATCAGCGTGCTCGGTTCCCAGGAGCTGGCGGTGCGCGGCCGCAAGAGCGGGGAATGGCGGTGCACGCCGGTGAACCCGCTCACCGTGGACGGTCGGCAGTACCTCGTCGCGCCGCGCGGTCATGTGCAGTGGACCCACAACATGCGCGCCGCCGGCGGCGGCGAACTCCGCATCGGGAAGACGGCGCGGCCGTTCACCGCCACCGAGGTCCCGGACGCCGAGAAGCCCGAGCTGCTGCGCGCCTACCTCAAGCGCTGGAAGGCCGAGGTCGGCGTCTTCTTCGACGGCGTCGGCCCGGACTCCTCCGACGAGGTGCTGCTGGGCATCGCGCCCAAGCACCCCGTCTTCCGCATCACGCTCGGCTCCTGACCCGTCGGGCATGACCCTGGTCTCTTCGCGCCGCGCGTGGCACCCTGCCCGGCGCACCGTCGGCGCCTCAGACACGGCTCCGCGCCGCGGTGCGCCCGAGCCCGAGTGGGCCCAACGGACAAGGAGGCGGCCATGAGTGCATCCCATGGTGAGAAGTCGCAGCTCGCGTCGGTCGATGCGGAGGTGCCGCCCCGCGGCGGGGCGGCGACCTCCGAGGAAGCCTTACGGGACTTGAGGAGGCAGCACCTCGCCCGGGGGCGGAGTGCGATCGACCGCGCGAGGGCCCTGTGCCGTTTTGCCGGCATCGGGGAGCAGGACGCGCGCCCGGTGCCGACGGATCCCGCCTCGAAGGCGGCCACGGCCGTCCGGCTGTCCGCCCAGGCGCTCGCGCGGGTCGCCGAGGCGCCCCTCGATCCGGCGGCCGACGCCCGTTGCGCACGGAACGCGGCCGCGGCCGCGGCGGTCGTCGCCACGGCCGCCCAGGCGCACGCGGGGGCCGGCGAGCTCCCGGACGCCGCGCACGCCGCCGCCGTGCGGGCTTCCCTGGCCAGTGGGCAGGCGGCGGGCCAGGTGGGCCTGGGCCGGGACGAGGCGCTGAACCGTACGGCGGACGAGGCGGAGGCGGCGGCGGTGGCCGCGGCCAAGGCGGCGGGGTGGTGGGTCTGAGGTCCGTCCGACCCTGACCCGTCAGACCCATCGCACCCATCGCACCCATCGGACCCACCGGACCCACCGGACCCGTCGGGCCATCGGACGGGCCCGGGGAGAGGGGCGGAACGGGGCGGGCCGCCCGTCGGGGCGGGCGGATCGCCCGGTGTCCGCCCCGGTGCTCCGCCCGCCCCGACCCCTCACCGTCACGGGCGGAGTCCCCATCCGCCGCCGTCACGGGCGGAGTTGCCCCGCGCCGCCGTCACAGGAAGAGCCCCCAGGCGGCGTCCAGTGACCAGCTCTGCCAGCACAGTGCGCAGAAGCCGACGGCGGAGATCAGCGCCATCATGAGGTTCTGGCCCTGCTCCGCCCAGTCGTGGAGCATCAGCACGAGGTAGATCAGGTTGAGCAGCAGCCCTGCGACCAGGGCGATCGGCGTCAGCAGCCCGACGATCAGGCCGAGCCCGAGCGCGAGTTCCGCATAGGCGACGACGTAGGCCATCAGTCGCGGGCGGGGCCGCACGATGCGGTCGAAGCCGGTGCGGACCACGGGCCAGCGGTGCTTGGCGGCGATGCCCGCCGCCCAGGTGATGCCGCCACCGGTGAACCAGGTCTTCTTGTCCTTGTGGCGCCAGCTCTCCAGCCACCACAGGCCGAGGCCGATGCGTAGCACCGCGAACCACTCGGCACCGGTGAGCCAGGTCGTCTGCATGCGAACCGCTCCTCTCGACCCCGCACGGGAGCTGATGGGGCGTCAGTTCAGCGGACGGTGCGCGAACGCGCAAGGGGTCGAGTTTCCGGCCCTCCCTTGTGGTTGCAGGGGGGAACTCCTAACCTCCGACCTGATGGGTCGTCAGATTTCGCCCGGCGTGACTCACCGGCACGGCAGTTGGGGGTAGAGCGTGACCAGCGGCAACGGCGACAACAGCGGCACGGCGGAGCTTCCGAAGGTCATCAGCGTGGACGACCACGTGATCGAACCGGCGCACCTCTTCGAGACGTGGCTCCCGCGGAAGTACCGGGACCGCGGCCCGAAACCCCTCACCGCCGGCATCGGTGAGCTGGCGTACGTCGGCGGCAAGTACCGCTTCACCACGGACCCGGAGGGCCAGATCACCGACTGGTGGGAGTACGAGGGGCAGCTGTTCCCGTACAAGCGCATCATCGCGGCCGTCGGCTTCTCCCGCGACGAGATGACGCTCGACGGCATCACGCGCGACCAGATGCGGCGCGGCTGCTGGGACCCCAAGGCCCGGCTGGCGGACATGGACGTCAACCACGTCGAGGCGTCGCTCTGCTTCCCGACCTTCCCGCGGTTCTGCGGCCAGACCTTCGCCGAGGCGGAGGACAAGGAGGTCGGGCTGGCCTGCGTCCGCGCCTACAACGACTGGATGGTGGAGGAGTGGTGCGGCGACAGCGGCGGCCGGCTGATCCCGCTGTGCCTGATCCCCCTGTGGGACATCGACCTCGCCGTCGCCGAGATCAAGCGCAACGCCGCGCGCGGCGTCCGGGCGGTCACCTTCAGCGAGATCCCCACCTACCTGGGCCTGCCGTCCATCCACTGCGGCTACTGGGACCCGTTCTTCGCGGCCTGCGAGGAGACCGGGACGGTGGTGAACATGCACATCGGGTCGTCGTCGCAGATGCCGGCGGCCTCCCCGGACGCGCCGCCGGCCGTGCAGGCGTCGCTGAGCTTCAACAACGCGATGGCCTCGATGATGGACTTCCTGTTCAGCGGGGTGCTGGTGAAGTTCCCCCGTTTGAAACTCGCCTACAGCGAGGGCCAGATGGGCTGGATCCCGTACGCCCTGGAACGGGCCGACGACGTCTGGGCGGAGCACCGGGCGTGGGGCGGGGTGAAGGACCTGATCCCGGAGCCGCCGTCGACGTACTACTACCGGCAGGTCTTCTGCTGCTTCTTCCGTGACAAGCACGGCATCGAGGCGATCGAAACGGTCGGGGTCGACAACGCGACCTTCGAGACCGACTACCCGCACGTCGACTCCACCTGGCCGCACACCAGGGACGTCGCCGCCGACCACGTGGGCCACCTCCCGAAGGACGTGGCGTACAAGCTGCTCCGCGGCAACGCGATCCGCATGCTGGACCTGCCGTTCGACCGTGAGCGGGCGACCGCCCGACCGTGAGCGGCCGACCGGGCCGACCGGGCCGTGCGCGCCGGTCGGCCGCCGCCGGTCAGTCGCCGGCCGGATACCGCCACGGGAAACGGGCCAGTTCACGGGCCCGGGCCGCCACGACGGCCATCCGGGCCGCCCGCTCGGCCGCCTCGACGTGCGACGCCTGACTGGTCACCTGCCCGGGCCACTTCCGGTAGAGGAGCCCCACCTCCGAGGAGAACCAGCCGCGACTGGTGGCGTTCAGGGCCAGCAGCAGCCCGGTGTCCTCGGAGGCCGGGAGGGCCATCCAACCGCCCAGGGCGAGCAGCAGATCGCGACGGACACACAGGGACGCCGGGTGGACCTGCGCGCGGAAATCGTGCGCCGTCCAGAAGTCGAGGACCGCGCCGCGCTCGATCGGCCCGGCCTCCGGATCCCCCTCGAAACCGACGGTGGAGCCGTCCGGCAACAGATCCAGGACGCGCGAGGTCGCCCAACCGAGGCCGCGGTCGCCCTCCAGGGCGGCCAGGTCACGGGCGAGCACGCCGGGCGTCAACTGGTCGTCGGCGTCCAGGACTTTGACGTAGTCGCCGTCCGCCCGGGAGAGGGCGATGGTGCGCGCGACCCCTGGCCCCCCGGGCCGCCCCTGACGGAACGTCACCCGTGGATCGTCCGGCACGTGCGGAGCGACCGCATCGCTCTTGCCGTCCTCCTGGACGACCCAGTGCCACTCCCACCCCCGGGGCAACTCCTGCCGGCACAGCGAGGCGTAGGCGTCCGGCAGGAACCGCGCGGACGGGGCATGGACGGCCGTGACGACGATGATGCGCCGGGGCACGGCTCACCACCTTTCCAGGGAAGTAGTGAACAGCAGTTCCGTGCGGTCGCCGGGCAGCACGAGATCGGCGACGTCCACGACGCGGCCGACGACGTCGTACGAGACCTTCCGGAGCACCAGCACGGACGTGCCGGGCGGCACCTCCAGCTCCGCGGCCTCCTCGGGCGTCGGCGGACGGGCGGTGACCCGCTCCTCGACGCGGTCCAGCTCGATCCCGACGGAGTACAGCTGGCTCTGCGACCCTCCGGGCCACGGCTCCTTGGACGCGTCCAGGAGATCGGGATTGCCCGCGATCATGTCGCGGACGAGGTAGGACGTCGTCAGGCCGAAGGGGGCGCTCTCGGCGGCGCACCGGGTCCGAAAGCGGCGTTCGAGCAGGGTCGTGCCCTCGGGGACACCGAAGGCCCCGGCGACGTCCGCGTCCGCCGCGACCTCGCGGTACCGGGCGCGGATCACCAGCTCGTCGGCCTCCAGGCCGGTGTCGTGCTCGGTCGCCCCGGTCCGCGCCCGCTGCTCCGGGGAGGCGCGCACCCGGTCCTTCTCCCACTGGTGCCGGAGGTTGGAGCGCCGGGCGGGGGTGCGCCGGCACCGGACGAAGGTGCCGATGCCGTGCCGCTTCTCGATGAGGCCCTCGTCACGCAGTGCGCGCAGTGCCTCCCGGACGGTGGGCACGCTGCGGCCGAACCGCTCCGCGAGCTTCGTCTCGGCCGGCAGCCGGTCACCGGGACGCAGGCGCCCGGCGCGGATGGCGGTGCGGAGGTCGTCCGCGATCCGCTCGTACGCCGCTGCCATTGGCACTCACCGCTTCGTCGATCCCGTGATCAACCGGCCAGCTCCAGGGTACGACTCCTCAAGAGGTGTTGAGCTCCCGCCCACGGACCGGCCACGGACCGGCCGCGCCAGAGCCGGAACATGCACGAAGGGCCCCACCGCGAACGGTGGAGCCCTTCGACATCGTGCCCGGTGAAGGCACTGGCGGAGGATACGAGATTCGAACTCGTGAGGGGTTGCCCCCAACACGCTTTCCAAGCGTGCGCCCTAGGCCACTAGGCGAATCCTCCGCCGCAAACAATACAAGACGTTGGGGAGTGCTCGCGAACATGATCCGGGGGAGGGGGTCGGCGAGAGGGTTCGGTGGGGGTGCGGGTCGTTTGTTGGGCGGGGGATCCGCTAATGTGGGGCACAGCCCCTCACGTGGCGCTATCTGACTGAACTCCCCCAGGGCCGGAAGGCAGCAAGGGTAGGTCGGCTCTGGCGGGTGCGTGGGGGGCGCTTGCGTTTGCGGACGGGGCCTCCCCTGCTCGGGCGGAGCCGAGAGCTTGGGGACCGCCGGTTGTCAGTGGGGCCCGATATCGTCGTATGCGTGTCGTCCCTTGCGCTGTACCGCCGCTACCGCCCCGAGACCTTCGCCGAGGTCATCGGGCAAGAGCACGTGACCGACCCGCTGCAGCAGGCGTTGCGGAACAACCGGGTCAACCATGCGTATCTGTTCAGTGGACCGCGCGGCTGCGGCAAGACGACGAGCGCGCGGATCCTGGCGCGCTGTTTGAACTGTGAGGAAGGTCCCACTCCCACGCCCTGCGGGACGTGCCAGTCGTGCGTGGACCTCGCGCGCAACGGCCGGGGCTCGATCGATGTGATCGAGATCGACGCGGCCTCGCACGGTGGCGTCGACGACGCCCGTGAGCTGCGGGAGAAGGCGTTCTTCGGGCCGGCCAGCAGCCGGTACAAGATCTACATCATCGACGAGGCGCACATGGTGACCTCGGCGGGCTTCAACGCCCTGCTGAAGGTCGTCGAGGAGCCGCCGGAGCACCTGAAGTTCATCTTCGCCACGACCGAGCCCGAGAAGGTCATCGGCACGATCCGGTCGCGTACGCACCACTACCCGTTCCGGCTGGTTCCGCCCGGGACCCTGCGGGAGTACCTCGCGGAGGTCTGCGGGCGGGAGGACATCCCGGTCGAGGACGGCGTGCTGCCGCTGGTGGTGCGGGCCGGCGCCGGTTCGGTGCGCGACTCGATGTCGGTGATGGACCAGCTGCTCGCCGGCGCCGGCGCGGACGGTGTGACATATGCCATGGCGACGTCGCTGCTCGGCTACACCGACGGGTCGTTGCTGGACTCCGTCGTCGAGGCGTTCGCGGCCGGCGACGGGGCGGCGGCCTTCGAGGTCGTCGACCGGGTCATCGAGGGCGGGAACGACCCGCGGCGGTTCGTGGCCGACCTGCTGGAGCGGCTGCGGGACCTGGTGATCCTGGCGGCGGTGCCGGACGCCGGGGAGAAGGGGCTGATCGACGCCCCGGCCGACGTCGTGGAGCGGATGACGGCCCAGGCGTCGGTGTTCGGCGCGGCCGAGCTGAGCCGCGCCGCCGACCTGGTCAACGCGGGGCTGACGGAGATGCGCGGGGCGACCTCCCCGCGGCTCCAGCTGGAGCTGATCTGCGCCCGGGTGCTGCTCCCGGCGGCGTACGACGACGAGCGGTCGGTACAGGCGCGGCTGGACCGCCTGGAGCGCGGAGCGGGCGCCGGGGCGGCGGCCATGGCGCTGGGCGCCGGGCCGGGCCCGGCAGGCGCCGCCGGCGGCATCGTTCCCGGTGGGGCCGTGCTGGAGTCCGGTGGGCCCGCGGTCGGGTACGCACCGGGCGCCGAGGCACATCCGCCGATGCCGGCCGGGCCGTCCGGACCGGCGGCGGCGCGGGCCGCGGTGCGCGGGGCGACGGGCTCCCCGGCGACCACGGCCCCGGCCCCGGCCCCCGACCCGGGCCCGGTGGCGGACGCGGTCGGTGCCCCTGCAGCTCCGGTGGCCCCCATCGGTCCCGGTGACGCGGCTGCCGGCCCCGGTGCGTACGGCGGCACCCCGGCCGGACAGGCGGAGGCCCCTCAGGGCGGGGCGGCGCGCCCCGGTGCGTGGCCCGGTGGCACCCGCGGTGCCGGTGCGACGGGCGCCGGCCAGGGGGCCGGGGGCCAGGGCGCTGCCGCGCGGCAGCCCGGCAGCTGGCCGTCGGCCGTGACACCGGGGCAGGGCGGTCAGCCGGCGGCCGGCGGGACCAGTGCGCCCGCGCCCGGTGCGCCCCGGCCGGTCCGGCCGCACCGGCCGGGCCCGTGGGCGGGGCGCCCGGGCCCGCCGGCGGTGGGCCCGCCGCGCCCGCTCAGCCGGTGTCCGGCGGGGCGGCGCAGGGTGCCGCGCAGGTGCGGCAGCTCTGGCCGCAGATCCTGGACGCGGTCAAGGGCCGACGGCGCTTCACCTGGATCCTGCTGAGTCAGAACGCCCAGGTCTCCGGCTTCGACGGCACCACGCTGCAGGTCGGGTTCCCCAACGCGGGGGCCCGCGACAGCTTCGCCAACGGCGGCAGCGAGGACGTCCTCAAGGAGGTGCTCGCCGAGCACTTCCAGCTCCAGTGGCGGGTCGAGGCGATCGTCGATCCGTCCGGTGGCGCCAACGCGCCGGCCGGCGGCGCCCGCGGCGGCGGGGGCGGCTTCGGCGGCGGGGCGAACGGCGGCTTCGGCGCCGCCGCCCCCCAACAGCCGGCGCCGCAGGCCCCGGCCGCCCGGCAGAGCGCCCCGGCGGCCCCCGAGCAGCACGGCTCGGGCGGCGCCGGCAGCGGTGGCGGACAGGGGGCCCGGATGGCGCGCGAGGCGGTGGCCGCCAAGCCGTCCACGGGCGTCGGCCAGGGCGGCCCCGCGGCGGAGCCCGCGTACACCGCGCCGGACTCCTCGATGTCGATCGAGTACGACATGCCGGCGGAGGACGACCCGGATCTCGTCGACTCCGCGCTCAGCGGGCACGAACTGATCGTGCGGGAGCTGGGGGCGACGGTCCTGGAGGAGTTCGACAACGAGTGAGCCACGGCCCCGTCCCAGGGGCGTACGGCGCACATCAGTGCTCCTCCCTGCGGCGTAGGGCGCCGGGCGCGGGAAACACGTAGGCTCGGGCTACCGCACCAAAATCGTTGTCGTACGGCAGGAGTCATGTCGTGATCCCCGGTGGTCAGCCCAATATGCAGCAGCTGCTCCAGCAGGCCCAGAAGATGCAACAGGATCTCGCGGCCGCCCAGCAGGAGCTGGCGGAGACGCCCGTGGAGGGTTCCGCGGGGGGTGGCCTGGTCAAGGCCACGGTGACCGGCTCCGGTGAGCTCAAGGGCCTGGTGATCGACCCCAAGGCGGTCGACACCGACTCGGCGGAGGAGACCGCCGAGACCCTCGCCGATCTCGTCCTCGCGGCGGTCCGCGACGCCAACGCGACCGCGCAGAAGCTCCAGCAGCAGAAGCTCGGCCCGCTCGCCCAGGCGCTGGGCGGCGCAGGCGGCGGCATCCCCGGCCTCCCCTTCTGAGGAGTAGCCAACTAGCGTACGCAGCACGGCAGAAGAGAGAGAAGACGTTCCGTGTATGAAGGCGTGGTCCAGGACCTGATCGACGAGTTGGGCAGGCTGCCCGGCGTCGGTCCCAAGAGCGCGCAGCGGATCGCCTTCCACATCCTTCAGGCCGAGCCGACCGATGTCCGCCGGCTCGCGAACGCGCTGATGGAGGTGAAGGCGAAGGTCCGGTTCTGCAGCGTGTGCGGCAATGTCGCGCAGGAGGAGCAGTGCCGGGTCTGCCTTGACCCGCGGCGCGATCCGGCGGTCATCTGCGTCGTGGAGGAGCCCAAGGACGTCGTGGCGATCGAGCGGACGAGGGAGTTCCGCGGCCGCTACCACGTCCTCGGCGGGGCGATCAGTCCGATCGAGGGCGTCGGTCCCGACGACCTGCGGATACGGGAACTCCTCGCCAGGCTCGCGGACGGCACGGTCACCGAGTTGATCCTGGCCACCGACCCGAATCTGGAGGGCGAGGCCACGGCCACGTACCTGGCCCGGATGATCAAGCCGATGGGCCTCACAGTGACGCGACTGGCCAGTGGGCTGCCGGTCGGAGGCGATCTGGAGTACGCAGACGAGGTCACGCTCGGGCGGGCCTTCGAAGGGAGGAGACTTCTCGATGTCTGACGCCACGCTGCACGACACGACACAGAACCCGGACGACTTCGCCGTTTCGATCTCCGACTCGATCGAGAGCTTCATCGTCGCGGTGACCGAGGTCGCCAAGGGCGACGAGCCGGACAGCGCGGTGCCTTTCCTGCTTCTGGAGATCTCCCAGCTGCTGCTCACCGGCGGCCGGCTGGGCGCCCACGAGGACATCGTTCCCGACGAGCGGTACGAACCGGACACCGGCCCGGAGCCGGACGTGGACGAGCTGCGCGAGCGGTTCGCGCGCCTGCTGGACCCGGTGGACGTGTACTCCGAGGTCTTCGACCCGTACGTGCCGCGCAGCGAGCCGGTGGCCTCCCGGATCTCCGACGACCTCGCCGACATCATCACCGACCTGCGGCACGGGCTGGCGCACTACCGGGAGGGCCGGGTCACCGAGGCCCTGTGGTGGTGGCAGTTCTCCTACCTCGCCAACTGGGGGCCGACCGCCTCGGCCGCCCTGCGGGCCCTGCAGTCGCTGGTCGCCCACGTACGCCTCGACCAGCCGCTGGACGCGCTGGACGGCCTGGACACCGACAGCGACGCCGCCGGGGACGAGGACCGGCTCGCCGAGGAGGCGGGCAAGGTCATGGCGGCCGAGATCGCCGGCCCGCTGGGGCTGCACGGGGTGTGAGCGACGGCCGCACCGCCGTACGCTGAAGCCGGGCACCGGGTGTGACCTGGGTTACGTTCTCGTGTGCCCGGAGGTGAAGCGGGCAGGTGCAGGCCGAGCCGGTGCGACGGAGCACCGCGCTGGACCGGCGAGGGACACCGTGTTCACGGACCGCGTTCGGCACGCTCATGGGGCACCTTCCGCAGGAGGGAGCCCGGGTGGGCGAGTTGATCAGAGCGTGGGTTCGGTGTCTCACGATGTGGTGGTAGCGGGGCGGATTCCGCCCGCTCGTTAGACTGAGCCGACCGCAGTACCCCCATTTCCGGGGGTCCGGGAGGGACTCCCTCCCGCAGAGACAGTTGCGAGGAGCGCACGTGGGCCTTGTCGTGCAGAAGTACGGCGGCTCATCCGTTGCGGATGCCGAGGGCATCAAGCGCGTTGCCAAGCGAATCGTCGAGGCCAAGAAGAACGGCAACCAGGTTGTCGTGGTGGTCTCGGCGATGGGCGACACGACGGACGAGCTGATCGATCTCGCGCAGGAAGTGTCCCCGATCCCGTCGGGGCGCGAGTTCGACATGCTGCTGACCGCCGGAGAGCGGATCTCCATGGCCCTGCTGGCGATGGCGATCAAAAACCTCGGCCATGAGGCGCAGTCCTTCACCGGCAGCCAGGCCGGTGTGATCACCGATTCCGTGCACAACAAGGCGCGGATCATCGATGTCACGCCCGGCCGCATCAAGGCGTCGATCGACGAGGGCAACATCGCCATCGTCGCCGGCTTCCAGGGCGTGTCCCAGGACAAGAAGGACATCACGACGCTGGGGCGCGGTGGTTCGGACACCACCGCGGTGGCGCTGGCCGCCGCCCTGAACGCCGATGTCTGTGAGATCTACACCGACGTGGACGGTGTCTTCACCGCCGACCCGCGGGTCGTGAAGAAGGCCCGGAAGATCGACTGGATCTCCTTCGAGGACATGCTGGAGCTGGCCAGTTCCGGCTCCAAGGTGCTGCTGCACCGCTGCGTCGAGTACGCACGCCGTTACAACATCCCGATCCACGTCCGCTCGTCCTTCTCGGGGCTGAAGGGCACGTGGGTCAGCAACGAACCGCAAGGGGACAGGCCGATGGAGCAGGCAATCATCTCGGGCGTCGCGCACGACACCTCCGAGGCGAAGGTCACGGTCGTCGGGGTCCCGGACAAGCCGGGCGAGGCCGCGCGGATCTTCCGTGCCATCGCCGACTCCGAGGTCAACATCGACATGGTCGTCCAGAACGTGTCGGCGGCCTCCACCGGGCTGACGGACATCTCCTTCACGCTGCCGAAGGCGGAGGGCCGCAAGGCCGTCGCGGCGCTGGAGAAGACCCGCGCCGCGGTCGGCTTCGACTCGCTCCGCTACGACGACCAGATCGCCAAGATCTCGCTGGTCGGCGCCGGCATGAAGACCAACCCCGGCGTGACCGCGGCGTTCTTCGAGGCGCTGTCGAACGCGGGCGTGAACATCGAGCTCATCTCGACCTCCGAGATCCGCATCTCGGTCGTCACCCGTGCCGATGACGTCAACGAGGCCGTCCAGGCGGTGCACAGCGCCTTCGGCCTCGACAGCGAGAGCGACGAGGCGATCGTCTACGGCGGCACGGGACGATGATCCCGGCCGAGGCGGGCCGCCCGTCCCTCGCCGACACGGCTGGGGCGGGGGCCCGCCCGGCCGCCAAGCCGCACCTCGCGGTCGTCGGCGCCACCGGTGCCGTCGGCCGCGTCCTGCTCGGGATCCTCTCCGAGCGGGCCGACGTCTGGGGCGAGATCCGGCTGATCGCCTCCGCCCGTTCGGCCGGCCGCAAGCTGACCGTGCGCGGCGAGGAGGTCGAGGTCGTCGCGCTGAGCGAGGACGCCTTCGACGGCATCGACGTCGCGATGTTCGACCTGCCGGACGAGCTCGCCGCGCGGTGGGTGCCGGTCGCGGTGTCCAAGGGCGCCGTCGTGGTGGACAATTCGGGCGCTTTCCGGGGGGATCCGGAGGTGCCGCTGGTCGTCCCCGAGGTCAACGGGTGCGCGGCGCGGATGCGCCCCCGCGGGATCATCGCCAACCCGAACTGCACCACCCTGTCGATGATCGTCGCGCTCGGTGCGCTGCACGCCGAGTACGGGCTGAGCGAGCTGGTCGTCTCCTCGTACCAGGCCGCGTCCGGGGTCGGGCAGGCCGGCGCCGAGACGCTGCGGGCGCAACTCTCGGCCGTGTCCGGAACGGAACTGGGCGCCGCGCCGGGCGACGTCCGGCGGGCGATCGGCGACACCCTGGGGCCGTTCCCCGCCCCGCTCGCCCTCAACGTCGTGCCGTGGGCCGGGTCGCTCCAGGCGGACGGCTGGTCCTCGGAGGAACTGAAGATCCGTGACGAGTCCCGGAAGGTCCTGGGGCTGCCCGAACTCCCGGTCACCGCGACCTGCGTGCGGGTGCCGGTGCTCACCACGCACTCGATGGCCGTGCACGCCCGCTTCGAGAACGAGGTCACGGTCGCCGGCGCGCACGAGATCCTGGCGGCCGCGCCCGGGGTCGTCCTGTTCGACGACCCGGCGGCGGGCGAGTACCCGACCCCGTCGGACGTGGTCGGGACGGACCCCACGTGGGTGGGGCGGGTGCGGCGCTCGTTGGACGATCCGCGGGCGCTGGAACTGTTCGTGTGCGGGGACAACCTGCGCAAGGGCGCGGCCCTGAACGCGGCGCAGATCGGGGAGTTGGTGGTGGGGGAGTTGCGCGCGCTCGGCGCCCCGGGGGGCTTCGGGCGCTGATCTTCGCGCGGGGTGCGGTAGTTGGCGGGAGGGGCTGCAGCGGGGTGGCCGCCTGCGACATAATTTGTGGGACGTGTGAAGATTTCGTGTATGAGGTGCTGGTCCGAGCCACTTGATCTGGGCTGATGTTCTGTTCGATCATTCGCTTCCCGCGAGGCTGCAACCGCCGGCCGGTGGGTGGCGTCTTTCCGGGTCACCCCCTGGGGCGGTCCGCGGTCTTCGTGGGTCGCTTCCGGGGCCCTGGGGTGGCGGGGCGACTGTGCCAACACAGTCGCATCAGGGCAATTGGGGCATTTGGGAAGAGCTGGTGCGCATGAGGGCATTCGACGCATCGCCACAAGCGGTGCCTTGCGCGTACAACCCTTTTGGGGGGAAGCGTGTCCAACAAGCGTGGCAGAGGTACTCGGATTCACCATCGTCCCGGCGGGAGCGGCAGGCGCGGCAGTGCGCCCGCAGCACCCACGGGTATCCGGGGGCATGCCGGTGATCGCCCCCTGGTCCGCCGCGCGCCCCGCGCAGCTCTCGACGCAGCGTGGGGACACTGACGACGCGATGGCAGCCGGCACCACAGTCGACCACCTCACCGAGACCTATCGCGCGCACTACCGCTCGCTCCTAGGCCTGGCGGCGCTGCTTCTCGACGACACCGCCTCCTGCGAGGACGTCGTACAGGAAGCCTTCATCCGCGTGCACTCCGCCCGTGGCCGGGTGCGCGAGCCCGAGAAGACCCTGGCCTACCTGCGGCAGACGGTCGTCAACCTCTCGCGCTCCGCGCTGCGTCGGCGCATCCTCGGGCTGAAGCTGCTCTCCAAGCCCATGCCCGACATGGCGAGCGCCGAGGAGGGCGCGTACGACCTGCTGGAGCGGGACCAGCTCATCAAGGCCATGCGCGGGCTGCAACGGCGCCAGCGCGAGGTGCTGGTGCTCCGCTACTTCGCCGATATGACGGAGGCTCAGGTCGCCGAGACGCTGGGCATATCGCTCGGCTCGGTCAAGGCGTACGGCTCGCGGGGGATAGCGGCGCTCCGCGTTGCCATGGAGGCTCCGGCGTGAGTGCGGCAGGACCCGACCGGGAGAACACCGGGCACGACGGGTACGACGGGCGCGACTGGGAATGGCGCGAGGGCGACGCCAGGGACGGTAGGGACGGCCGGGACGCGCGGGACGGTCGGGGGGAGAAGGTCGGTCGGCGGGCCGGCGGCGGCCGATCCGATGTCGACGGTTTCGCTGGTGACGACTTCGCCGGCGGCCGTTTCGGCGGCGATGGCTTCGGCAGCAATGGCTTCGGCGGCGACGCTTTCGGGCGCGGCGGTGACGGCTTCGGCGGTGAGGACGAGTTGCGGCGGCTGCTGCAGTCCCGCGTCGTCGACCTGGAGCCCGCGCCGGACGCCCTGGAGCGGTTGCGGCAGGCGGTCCCGGCCCGTCGTCAGCGGCGGCGTCATGCCGTGGTGGGCGCGGCCGCCGCGCTGCTGCTCGGCGGTACGGCGATCCCGGCGATGGTCCACGTGGCGAGCCTCGGCGACGGCCCCGGCGACCGTCCGGCCAACGCCGCCAGCAGCCGGGACGCCGAGCACGACACCAGCGGCACGCGCGGCGAAGGCACCGAGAAGGCCAGCACCCGGCCGACCGGCGGGGGCGGTGGGAAGCCCAGCGCTGACCGGCCGGCGGACAAGGCGGGCAAGGACGCCGAGAAGCCCGGTGCGGGCCTGCCCGGCACCGGCGCCGGCACACCCGCACCCGACACGACGATGGACGTCACCTCACCGGTCTGCGGGCGCGATCAGCTCGGCAAGGGCACCGGAACGGTCCGCCCGGCCGACGCGTCGGGCCGGGTCTACGGCGCGTTCCGGGTGGTGAACACGTCCGATTCCGCTTGCTCCGTGGAGGGCGGCGGGACCGTGGACCTCACCCCGCAGGGCTCCACCAAGGCGGACAAGATCCACGTCGTCGACCACACCTCGGGTGACGACGCCACCGGGCTGCCGGACCCGGCGACCACCCCGGACCAACTGGTGCTGAAGCCGGGCCAGGCGTACGAGGTCAAGTTCGCCTGGATCCCGGCGGCCGGCGGCGGCACGACCGGATGCGTCAGCCCGGGACCGTCGCCGACGCCCGACCCGTCCAAGGCGCCGGGGGACTCGCCGGCCGCCGCGGCGACGGCGGGCGGCACCGGCAGCGGCACCGGCACCGGCGGCCAGGCCGGCGGCGGTGACGGCTCCGGTGACGGCGGGGCGGCGGCCGGCGGCGTGCTCCTGACCCATACGCCGGAGGCGGGTCCGCCCACCGCGGCCGACACCAAGATCCCCGACGCCTGTGCGGGCACGGTGTACCGCACGGCACCGCTGGCCGCACCGTAGGCCGGGCGGCGCCCTGCCCGAGGACGGGGCCCTGCGGCGCGCTCCCCGGAGAACGGGCGGTGCCGCGCCCGAAGACCTGATGACGCTTCGGCTGTCCGGAGAGCTGACGACGCTTTGGCCGCCCGGAGACCGGATGGCGCCTCGGCCGCATGGCAGACCTGACGAGGCTTCGGCTGCCCGGCAGACCTGGTGACGTCATGGCCGTGCGGCAGACCTGATGACGGCTCGTTCGCCAGGAGCACCTGAGGAAGCCTCGGCTGCCGGGGAGTAACGCCTGGGGGCGAAGGGGGCACCTGACGGGCCCGAGGCTTCACCTGGGGAACCCGAAGGGGCCCTTGTCCGTTCGGTATGGGCGCGGGGTGGTGCGGCATGGGCGGAGGGTGGTCGGTATGGACGAGGGACGGCTGTCGGGCACCGGGCCCGGAACGGCGACCGCCCAGGTCCCGGGGCCGGAACCGCGGCGGGGAGGGGGCGGTGCGGCCGTGCGGCGCGGGCCCCGTACCGTTGGTGGGGTGTACCGGTTCCTGCTGACCCCGCGGTGGTGGGGAATCAACGTCTTCGCCGTGCTGGCGATCCCCTTCTGCATCTTCATGGGCAGCTGGCAGCTGAGCCGCTTCGACGCCCGGGTCGCCTCACACCACCAGCAGGAGAACCGAACCGCCGACGCGAAGGCCGCGGCGCCGCGGCCGTTGCAGAGCCTGCTGCCGGTCGACCAGGTCACTTCCGGCCGCCAGGCCAGTGCCCGTGGCCGCTTCGACGCCACGCACCAACTACTGGTCCCGGACCGCACCCTCCAGGGCAAGAACGGCGACCAGCAGGGCTTCTACGTCCTGACCCTGCTGCGTACGGACGGGGGCAAGGCCCTCCCGGTCGTCCGCGGCTGGCTGCCCGGCGACGCGAACGCCACGGCCGACACGGCGAAGGTGCCCGCGCCGCCCATCGGCGAGGTCACCGTGGTCGGCGCGCTGCAGGCGTCCGAGAACGAGGGCACGGCCGGGGTCCGGGCGGGCGGCGGCCTGCCGAAGGGGCAGCTCGGCATGATCAGCGCGGCGTCGCTGGTCAACATCGTGCCGTACGGCGTCTACGACGCCTGGATCACACTCACCGACCCGCCCGCCCCGCTGCGCGCCGTCCCGCCGGCCGCCGTGGAGGGCACCGGCCTGGACATGAAGGCGTTCCAGAACCTCGGGTACACCGGCGAATGGTTCGTCTTCGCGGGCTTTGTCCTCTTCATGTGGTTCCGTCTGGTCCGTCGCGAGGCCGAGGCCGCCAAGGACGCCGCCCTGGGCATCCTCCCTGAGGGGCCTGAGGGGCCTGAGGGGCCTGAGGGGCCTGAGGGGGCCGTGGGGCCCGTGGGGGCGGCGGCCGAGGAGGGCGCGACCGGCGAGGGCGCGACCGGGACCGAAGTCAGGGCCGGCAGGTAGGGGGCTCCCCCGGGGGGCTTCCCCCTCCCCTCCCCTCCCCCCCCGCCCCACCCACCCCCACCTCCCCCACAGCGTCGCTACTCGACCCTCTCGCTCGACTCGACCTCCTCGCTCGACTCGGACTCCGGGGCCCCCGCCCCCGCCCCCGTCAGATGGCGGTGGGCGAAGTCCAGCTCCAGGCGGACCTGCTTGATGCGCTCCTCCACGACGAGGGAGCCGTGGCCGGCGTCGTAGCGGTAGACCTCGTGGGGGTGGCCGCGCTTCTCCAGGCGCTGGACGTAGTTCTCCACCTGCTGGATCGGGCAGCGCGGGTCGTTGACGCCGGCGGAGATGTAGACGGGGGCCCGCACCGCGTCGACGTACGTCAGCGGGGAGGACGCCTCGAAGCGCTCGGGGACCTCCTCCGGCGTCCCGCCCAGGAGGGTGCGGTCCATGGCCTTCAGGGCTTCCATCTCGTCGTGGTACGCCGTGACGTAGTCCGCCACCGGGACCGCGGCCAGCCCGAGTGCCCAGGCGTCCGGCTGGGTGCCCAGGCCCAGCAGGGTCAGATAGCCGCCCCACGAGCCGCCGGCGAGGACCAGCCGCTGCGGATCCGCGAGACCGGAGGCGATCGCCCACTCCCGCACCGCGGCGATGTCCTCCAGCTCGATCAGGCCGACGCGGTGCTTGAGTGCGTCCGTCCAGGCGCGGCCGTAGCCGGTCGAGCCCCGGTAGTTGACGCGGACGACCGCGAAGCCGTGATCGACCCAGGCCGCCGGCGACGAGGCGAAGGCGTCGCTGTCGTGCCAGGTCGGGCCGCCGTGGATTTCGAAGACGGTGGGGAAGGGCCCGGTGCCGGGCGGCTGCTGCACCAGGGCGTGGATGCGGCCGCCGGGGCCGTCCACCCAGGCGTCCGTCACCGGGACCGATCCGGGGGCCTTCATGCCGGGCGGGTCCAGGACGACCGTGCCGGCCGTTGAGCGCACCTCCGGCGGCTGGGCGGCGGACGACCACAGGAACTCCACCGTCCCGTCGGGGCGGGCGGTGGCGCCCGAGACGGTGCCCGCGGGGGTCTCGACCCGGGTGAGGGGAGCGCCCTGGGCGTCCGAGCCGGCCGGTGGCGTGGCCAGCTCGTAGCGCCAGAGTTCGCTGCGGGCCTGGTACTCGTGCTCCACCAGCAGCGCCGAGCCGTCCGGGTACCAGTCCGCGCCCACGTCGCCGGGCAGGTCGATCTCCAGCGCGGTCTCCCCGCCCGTCAGCGGATCCCAGATCATCGGCTCCCAGCGGCCCCGCCGCTGATGCCCCACCAGCAGTCGGCTGTCGCCGTCCACCGGCGCGAAACCCATCACCGACAGGCCCAGTTCCTCGGTGCCGCCGTTGGTGTCGTCCAACTCGGCGACCGTCGTGCCGTCCGGCCGCACGACGCGGATGGCGGAGTGCATCGCGTCGCCGTGCTCGGTGTGCTCGATGGCGATCAGCGATCCGTCGTGGGAGAGGTCGCCGACGCCGGCCGACTCGCGGTGCCGGTAGATCTCCACCGGCGGCCGGCCGGGCCGTGCGACGTGGACCGTCGAGCCGTCCTCGTCGGTGGAGCAGCCGACCACCACCGTGCCGTCCCGGCTGATGGCCAGCCCGCCCGGGTAGGAGGGGGCGAGCCCCGGTACGGCCGGTTCGTCCGGGCCGCCGGCGAAGGGCTGACGCATCCAGACGCCGAACTCGTCCCCGTCGGTGTCCGAGAACCACCAGACCCACTCGCCGTCCGGTGACAGCGTCCCGTCCGTGGTGCCGTGCGGGCGGTCCGTGGCCTGCCGCTGGGTGCCGGTCGCGCGGTCCCAGGTGTAGAGCTCGAAGGTGCCGGTGGCGTTCGAGACGAACAGGGAGCGGTCCGGGGCGTACTCGGCCCATTCCGGCAGCCCGATCCGCGGGGCGCGGAAGCGCTTCTCCCAGTCCGGCATGGTGGCGGTCGGGTCCGCCGTTTCCTTCGTGGCGTCGGCGGAACGGGGGAGGGCGGGGGACGGGTCGGCGGGGGTGCGGCCGGGGCCTGTGGTCTCGTCAGTCATGGGGCCATTCTGCGCCCGGCGGGGAAATTTCCGTTGGCGAGGGCGAAGGGCTGTGGATAACTTCGGGCTATGCGAGAACAGACCGGTCCCGACGGCTGGCGTGAGGCGAATCGCGCGAGGTGGGACGAGCGCGTCGCCCTCCACACCGCGAGCGATTATTACGACCAGGACGAATTCCGGCGGACCCGGGATGCGATCCGCGACTTCGAGGCGGCGGAGGTCGGCGACGTCACCGGCCGGAGCCTGCTCCATCTTCAGTGTCACTTCGGCCAGGACACGCTGTCGTGGGCGTACCGCGGCGCCGCCCGGGTCGTCGGACTCGACTTCTCCGAACCGGCGATCGAGACGGCCCGCGATCTGGCCGCCGAATTCGGTTACGGCCCGGAGCGTGCGGCCTTCGTCGCCGCCGACGTTTACGACGCCGCCGAAGCGGTGCCCGACGCCGCGTACGACATCGTCTACACCGGCATAGGGGCGGTGAACTGGCTCCCGGACCTGGTCGGTTGGGCCGAGACGGTCGCGTCGCTGGTGGCGCCCGGCGGTTTTCTCTATCTCGCCGAATTCCACCCGCTGGCCGATGTGTTGGACGACAGGACCGGTTCGCAGGTCGCCCACGACTATTTCCGCACCGAGGCGTGGGACGAGGAAGCCCCCGGCAGCTATACGGACTTCGAGGCGCGGACGGTCCACAACAGGAGCGTCGAATGGCAGCATTCACTGGGGGATGTGGTCAGTGCGGTGGTCGGGGCCGGGTTGCGCGTGGAGTTCCTGCACGAGCACGACATGACGCTTTTCCAGCGTTTCGGTGTGCTGCGGCGGGGCGAGGACGGTTACTACCGTTTCCCGGACGACCGGCCCCGGATCCCGCTCATGTATTCCCTGAAGGCGAGCAAGCCGGCTTGAGGAGGGGCGGGTCCGGCCGTCGGGCCCGCTGTGGGGGCGCCGTGTCCGGCCCGTTAATGTGGCGGACTGCCCGGCCGGTTCGGGCCGGTCATTGTCGACAACGGGGGTTTTCCGTGCGGGTACGCACACGGATGGCCGGTGCCGCGGGTGCGGGCGTGCTCATGCTGCTGGCCGTGGGGTGCGGGGGAGCGCCGAGCAGAACGCCGCAGGCGGAGGCGTCCGCCGGCGTGCTGCCCGCCGCGCCGCAGCAGATGGAGTCCGCGTCCCGCGCCGGCACCTGGACCGGTTCCGACCACAAGGCGCGTCCGCTGCGGCTCAAGCCCACCCGCCTGGCCCTCGGCCACCCCGCGGACCTCGCGCACATCCGGCTGGACGACAACCTCAAGGGGCTCGCCCCGTACTACCTCACCGTCTCCTACACCAATACCGGCAAGGAGCCGGTGAGCGGGCTGTATCCGGAGCGGAACTTCTCCGTCAACGGGGTGGACGGTCAGGCCGGCGAGCAGGTCTCGCTGTTCCGCACCAACCCGCTGGCCACCAGCAACGGTCTGCCGCCCGAGTGCCAGGAGTCCGGCAAGGACACGCTGGCGGCCGGCGAGACCACGTCGTTCTGCCAGATCTTCATGCTCCCCAAGGGGCTGAAGCCGGGGAACGTCTCCTACAAGGACGACGGCGGCGACACCCTGATCTGGCAGATCGGCGGTGCCCGGCAGGGCGCGCCCGGGGTGCTGCCCCCGCACCAGCCCACCGACGCGGTCACCACGGACAGCGACCGTCACACGGCGACCGTCCTGGCCACGCCCAAGAGCGTCCGCACCGGTTCCCTGGCCGATCTGAGCCGCTTCGACCTGAAAGCGGACCAGAAGAAGCTCGTCCCGTACTACGTGACGGTGGAGTACCGGAACACCGGTGCGTACGAGCTCTACCCGGGCCTCAACGAGAACCTGACGCTGACCGGCGTCAGCGGCCAGCAGGCGCGGAAGATGATCCTGTTGGACATCGGCGGCCCCGGTGTTCCCCAGTGCCCCGAAGCGGTCCCCCACAAGATGGTCAAGCCGGGCGCCACGGTGACCGAGTGCACCATCCACATGCTGCCGAAGGGCGACCCGCCGGCCTCGCTGACCTTCCAGGGCGACGGTGACGGCGCGCGCCCGGTCACCTGGCGGGCGGTGGCGGACGACGGGAAGTAGGAGCGGCGACGGGCGCCGGGGCCGGGCCGTGGGCCGCGCCGGCGCCCGGTCGGCTACTCCGCGGGCCCGGCCCCCCGCCGTGCCAGCAGCGGCCCGAAGTCCGGGTCGCGTCCCAGCACCGCGCGGAACGCCGCCATCGGGTCGATGCTGTTGCCCCGGCTGAGCAGTTCCCGGCGGAAGATCTCGCCGCTCTCGCGGACCGTCCGGCCGTTCTCGCGGAACCAGCGCACGGTGTCCGCGTCCAGTACTTCCGCCCAGCGGTACCCGTAGTACCCGGCCGCGTAGCCGCCGCCGAAGACATGGGCGAAGTAGCCGGTCCGGTAGCGGGGCGGGATCGCCGGGTGGGCCAGCCCGTGGCGTGCCAGCGCGGCCGCCTCGAACGCCTCGACGCCGTCCGCGGTGGGCAGTTCGTCGGCGGGCACCGTGTGCCAGGTCCAGTCCAGGACGGCCGCGGCCAGGTGTTCGACGCTGTCGAAACCCTCGCCGAATCGTTCCGCCTCCCGCAGCCTGGCCGGCAGTTCGGGTGGCATCGGCTCCCCGGTGCGGTGGTGCCGGGCATAACGGGCCAGGACCTCGGGCCACTCCGCCCACATCTCGTTCACCTGCGAGGGGAACTCGACGAAGTCGCGCGGCACTTCGGTGCCGGCCAGCAGCGGATAGCGGACGTCGGAGAACAGCCCGTGCAGCGCGTGCCCGAACTCGTGGAAGAGCGTGGTGACCTCGCTCCAGTTCAGGAGCACCGGTTCGCCCGCCGCCGGCTTGGCGATGTTCAGGTTGTTGACCACCACGGGCCGCTGCCCCACCAGGTGCGACTGCGTGACCAGTTCGTTCATCCAGGCGCCGCCGCGCTTGGATTCCCGGGCGTGGAAGTCGCCGACATACAGGCCGAGGGGGCTGCCGTCGGCGTTGTGCACCTCGAAGACCCGGGCGTCCGGGTGGTACGCGACCAGATCGGGGCGCTCGGCGAAGGTGATCCCGTACACCAGGGTCGCGGCGTGGAAGACGCCGTCCCGCAGGACGGCCTCCAGCTCCAGGTAGGGGCGCAGCGCCGCCGCGTCGAGGTCGAACCGCTGCCGGCGCACCCGCTCGGCGTAGAACTGCCAGTCGGCCGCGCCGACCTCCGCGACGCCGGCGGCGTCCGCCAGCGCCGCGCCCTCCCGCTCGGCGTGGACCAGGGCCGGGCCGATCAGCTTCCCGAACATCTCCGCCACGGCGTCGGTCGTCCCCGCGGTCTGGTCGGCGACCTGCCAGGACGCGTGGCTGGAGTGACCGAGGAGGGCGGCGCGCTCGGCCCGCAACCGGGCCACGGCGATCGCGACGGACCCGTTGGCGGCGCCGCCCCGCCCCATGGAGGCGGTCAGCAGCCGCTCCCGCAGGGCGGGGTCCTCCAGCGCGGCGAGCTGCGGCTGGTTGGTGAAGTTCAGCAGGCTCAGGGCGAAGCGGCCGTCGTGCCCCAGCGCCCGGGCGTTCTCGGCGGCCGTGGCGATCTCGTCGTCGGGCAGTCCGGCCAGTTCCTCGGCGCGGTCCACCACCAGCGCGGCCGCCGCGGTGTCGGTCCGCAGATTCCGCCGGAAGTCGGTGCACAGGGTGGCGATCTCGGCGTTCAACTCCCGCAGCCGGCGCTGCTGCTCGGGGCCCAGCCGCGCGCCGGCCCGCACCCGCGCCGCGTGGTGGCGCTCCAGCAGCCGCAACTGCTCACCGTCCAGCCCGAGTCCGGCACGCGCCTCGTACAGCGTCTCCAGGCGGGCGAACAGGGCGGGATCGAGCAGCACGGCGTCCTCGTGGGCGGCCAGCCGCGGCACGATCTCCGCCTCCAGCTCCTGCGTGGCCTCGTCGGTGTCCGCGTTGGCCTTGTTGAAGAACACCGCGGACACCCGCCGCAGCACCGCGCCGCTGCGCTCCAGCGCCGCCACGGTGTTCTCGAACGTCGGCGGCTCGGAGTCGGCCCCGACGGCGGCCACCTCGGCCAGCTGCTGGGCGATGCCCCGTTCGAAGGCGGGCCGGAAGTGCTCGTGCCGGATACGGGCGAAGGGCGGTAGCCCGTAGGGAAGTTCACTGGCCGAGAAGAACGGGTTCGACGTCGCGGGCCGCCGGTCCGGGTCCGGAGCCGTCGCGGACCCCGTACCCGTCACCGGCCCCGAAGCCGTCGCTGCACTCGGACGCGTCTCGGAACTCTTCGCAGAAGTCACGGGGACCGACCCTACGCGGGCCACCGGCCGGCGGTCCGGTGCTTTGTCAGGACCATGCGCGGCCTTCGCACGCGGCCGACGCGGCCTTCTTCGTGCCCGCGCGGGAGAACGAAACGCCCGATCGCTGGCGACGGGGGATGCACCAGCGATCGGGCTGTGCCCCAGCCTAGCAAGGCTGTCCCCGCGGCGGGAGTCAACTGCCGAATTCAAGTGCGGAGTTGTGACCGGTTTCACCCGGCGTCACCACCTGAGGGGCCCCGGCGCCGGCCGGCGGTGCCCCGCCTGGCACTTCGCGCGGGCGCCGATCGCCGGGCCGCTCGCCCTCGTCACTCGCTGCACGGCGGCGCGTAGGAGAGCTGGGGCAGATACTCATGCCACTTCTCCGGCGTCAGCACGCCCCGCGTGGTCGAACAGATACGACGAACGGCGGTGTCGGTGTCCAGGCTCCACAGCCGGACGGTACCGGCGCCGCTCGCCACGCCGAGCATGCGGCTCTGGGGGCTGAACGCCAGGAAGTTGCCCGCCTTGGCGCGCGGGCTCGTCGACTGCCCGATGGCGCTGGCCCGGGACGGGTCCGCGACGTTCCAGAACCGGACCGTGTTGTCGCTGCCGCCGCTGGCCAGCGTCCGGCCGCTCTCGTTGAACGACAGCGACACCACCGCCTCGGTGTGGCCCGTGAGGGGGGAGCCCAAACGGGTCACCCGGCCGGGGTCAGCGAGGTTCCACAGCCGGACGGTGTCGTCGTCGCTGCCGCTGGCCAGCGTGCGGCCGTCCGGGCTGAAGGCGAGCACCCCGACCGGGCCCAGGTGCCCCGTCAGGGGCTTGCCGATCGGCGTGGCGTGCCGCGGGTCGGCGGTGTTCCACAGCCGCATGGTGGCGTCCGCGCTGCCGCTGACGAGCGTGCGGCCGTCGGGGGCGAAGGCGAGGGCGTTGACGTAGCCCTGGTGGCCGGTGAGCGGTGTGCCGAGCGGGACGACACGGGCGGGGTCGGTGACATTCCACAGCTGGATGGTGCGGTCGTCCATGGCGGTCGCCAGCGTGCGGCCGTCCGGGCTGAACGCCATGGCCTGGGGGCCCGCGTAGCGCGTCCGCAGCATGACGGGCGGACCGTAGGAGACCGGCCGGGTCGGGTCGGTGACGTTCCACAGGTACACCTTCCGGTGCGCCGTGTGCATGGCGAGGACGCGGCCGTCGGGGGAGAACTTCAGGGCGCGGTCGGCGCCGTCCCGTGGCATGAAGGGCGCGCTGAGCGGCACCGGGCGGTCGGGGTTCGCCACGTTCCACAGCCGGACCCGGCCGTCCCGGGCGGACGTGGCGAGCACCCGCCCGTCCGGACGGAACGCGCCGAACCGGCCGACCATGTCCGTCGTCGGGATCGACCACAGCCGCGCCTTGCCGTCGCCGCTCCCCGTCGCGAGGGTGCGCCCGTCGGGGCTGAAGCCGACGGCGTACATCTCGCCGCTGCCGCCGGCGAGGGACTCGCCGACCTGCGAGGGGTACTCCGGGTCGCTGACGTTCCACAGCGTCGCCGTGCTGTCCGCGCTGCCCGCGGCGAGCATGTTGCCGTCGGGGCTGAACGCCACGGACCACAGGGGCCCGGTGTGGCCGGTGAGCGGCTCGCCGATCGGCTTCGCCTGCCGCGGGTCGGCCACGTCCCACAGCCGGAGGGTGTTGTCCGCGCTGCCGCTGGCGAGGGTGTGGCCGTCGGGGCTGAACGCCACCGAGTGCACGGTGGCCGAGTGGCCGGTCAGCACCGTGCCGATCGGCTCCGGGTGTTGTCGATCGGCCATGTCCCACATCCGGATCGTGGCGTCGTCGCCGCCGGCCGCCAGCGTCCGTCCGTCGGGGCTGAACGCGACCGAGCGCACCGCGGCCGAGTGGCCGGTCAGGGCCCCCAGCGGCCTCGGCCGGCCCGGGTCGGCGACGTCCCACAGGCGCACGGTGTGGTCCTCGGTGGCGGACGCCAGCGTCTTCCCGTCCGGGCTGAAGGCGAGCAGGTAGATCGTGCCGTCGTGGCCGGTCGACGGGGTGCCCAGCACGCGCGGGTGGGCGGGGTCCCGCACGTCCCACAGCCGGAACGTGCCGTCGTCCGACGCGCTGGCCAGGGTGTGCCCGTCCGGGCTGAAGACGGCGGTGCTCACCCAGCTCGTGTGGCCGGTGAGGGGCCCGCCCAGGGGACGGGGGCGCGCCCGGTCCGACACGTCCCACAGCCGGACGGTCCGGTCGTAGCTGGCGGTGGCCAGGATCCGCCCGTTCGGGCTGAACGAGGTGAGGTAGACGGCGCCGGTGTGGCCCAGCAGGGGCGTGGCCAGCGGGGCGTTCACGATCGAGATGAGCCGGTTGGTCGTGCCCTCGTCGCCGGGCCGCAGACGGTGCGCCACCAGGTCGAGCTGGGCCGACAGGGACGGATCGGCGTACTGGGCGCGGTCGGCCTCGGCGAGCACCTGCTGGAAGACGGTGTCGTCCCGCTGCTGCCACGCCACCACCGCGGAACCGACGGCCAGCATCGCCATGACCACCAGCGCCGCCACCGCGCCGCGGCTGAGCCAGACGATGCGCTTGCGCAGCCGGACCGAGGCGGCCAGGAACTCCACCGCGCTGCGGGTCAGCGAGGTGTCGCCGGCGGACTGCGCCCAGGTACGGGCCTGCTCCAGACGGGAACCCCGGTACAGCAGCGACGGGTCGCGGTCCGAGCCCTCCCAGGCCCGACCGTCCTCCTCCAGGCGCTGGCGCAGCAGATTGCCGTTGCGGTCCTGGTCGATCCACTCGCGCAGCCGCGGCCAGGCGTGCAGCAGCGCCTCGTGGGTGATCTCCACGGCGTCCGCGTCGAGCGTCACCAGACGGGCGTGGACCAGCGCCTCCAGCGACTCCTCCGTCTTGCCGGGGTCCGTCGACTCCTCCGACAGCTGGCGCCGGGTCCCGCGCCGGCGGGTGGCCTGGGTGTCCTCGCCCAGCCGCACCAGCCGCAGGAGCAGCAGCCGCGCGGCGGTGCGCCCCGTCGGGTCGAGGCCGCTCCAGGCCCGCTCGGCGGTCGCCGCCACCGCGCCCTGGATCCCGCCCGCCGCGCGGTAGCCGGCCAGCGTCAGCCGTCCCGCCTTCCGGCGCTGCCAGGTGGCGAGCAGGGCGTGCGAGAGCAGCGGCAGCACCCCCGCGTCGTGCGCCCCGCCGGGGCCGTCGGCGCTGACCTCCCGGACGATCAGCTCGGCCAGGCCCGGTTCGATCTCCAGCCCCACCGCCTTGGCCGGGCCGGACACGGCCTCGCGCAGCTCCGTCGTGGTCAGCGGCCCGAGCACCATGTGCCGGTGCTGCAGCGCGTCGGCCAGTTCGGTGTGGCCCAGGCACTGTTCGTAGAAGTCGGCGCGTATGCCGATGATGACGAGGACGGGTGCCGGGGCGTCCGAGGACTCGGGGGAGGGCGTGCACGCCGCGTGCAGGAGCTGGATGAAGGTGCGTCTGGCCGTCTCGTCGGAGCAGAGGGTGAACGCCTCCTCGAACTGGTCCACGATCACGACCGGACGGGCGGCGGCGGAGGTCCCCTCGCGGCGGGCCCACGCCGCGACGGCCTCTTGTACCGCGCGCGCGAACCGCGGGGTACCGGGCCGGCGCTCGGCCGATCCGTCCTCGGAGGCGAGGACGGCGGCGAGCTCGGGGATCTTGCCGGTCAGCTCCCCGAGCGGATCGCCGCCCGGTACGAGCTGCAGCACGACCCGCTCCCGGCCGTCCCCGTCGCCCGGCGCGCCGCTGCGCAGCGCGGGCACCAGGCCGGCGCTCAACAAGGAGGACTTCCCCGCCCCCGAGGCGCCCACGAGCATGATCAGGCCGCCGGTGTCCTCCGCCGCGCAGAGCTGGGCGACGAGCGCCTCGGTGCTCCGCTCCCGGCCGAAGAACCACCGGGCGTCCTGCCGGCGATACGGGGCGAGCCCCCGGTACGGGCACACACCGGTGACGGTCGGGGCGTCGGCGGCGGGCCGCTCCTCCGCCTGCGCGGCGGGCGCGGCGCGGTCGCCGACCGGGCCCGCGACCGCGCGCTCCCAGAGGCGCTGCCACTGCGCCAGGTCGTACAGACCGGCGGACACCGGGGTCGACCGCAGGCGCCGGGCCTGGGGGATGAGGATGTGCAGCACCGCCGCGAGGGCGGCGAACTGCGCCGGCACGTTCTTGGCCCGCCGCCAGTCGCTGATCCGCTGGACGGAGACCCGCACGGGCCGTCCTCGCTCGTCGACCCGCTGGAGTCGGACAACCCCCTCGGCCACCTTCTTGAGGGGCGGGTTGCCGGCCTCCTTGTACAGCAACGCGAGGCGTTCGGCGAAGGCTGTGCGTGCCCCTGAGTCGGAACTCAAGGTTCCACCCCTTACTTCCCCCGCACCTGGACATCCGGACCGGAAAACCAACCTTAACTGGCTGACCTGCGGTTAAGCCCTCGGCTCGATACCGGAACCTCCTCGGGGGAAGCCACAGCTGGCAGGATCACGACGCAACGGCACACCAACCGGTACTACCCGGACGCGGGACGGGTCACCGGATCCGCGGACGAGCAATCGCATCCCTCCGCACTCTCCCGGCCACCGGCCGCCGGAGCCGCGGGCCGGTGGTGACGGGCCCGGCGCACGAGCGCCGGTCGTCCGTGAAGCCGAGGTCCTCGCCGGACCACCGCGTCGACCACGGGTCCGGCTGTTCCCGGATCCGCGCCGGTACGGGGGGCGCGGATCGACGCCGCCCGCGCCATGCGGCACCGGTCCCCACGAGGGGAGGGACCGGCGCCGAATGGCGCGGGCGGCCGGACGCACGCAGACGGAGCGCGCAGAGCGGACGTGCCGCGCCGGCCCGTTCAGCATGCGGTGCCGGCCCACTCATCGTGGAAGTCGTGGAAGTCGTGGCAGAACCCTCGAACGAAACCGGCTTTAGGGGCAATTGCCCCACTGCTGGCGATGAGGGAGGGCAGTGACCCGCCTAGCCGGACCCTGCCGTCCAGCGGTCATCCGCCCGCGCGGCGCCCTCGGCGCCAACTCCTGCGCGGACAACAGCGCCACGATGCACCACACATGCGGCAAGGGCCTGATCCTCAGTGAGGATCAGGCCCTTGACCTGGTGTTCCTTCAGTCGGGGTGGCGGGATTTGAACCCACGACCTCTTCGTCCCGAACGAAGCGCGCTGCCAAGCTGCGCTACACCCCGAAGCAACGAGCTCTACTTTAGCGGACTGATCCCCGTAGGTGAAATCCGGTTTCGGTCGGTGGTGGATACCCGGCTGACCTGCGGTTTTGTCGGGGCGGGTCGGAGGGGGCGAGGGGCGGGGGAGGAGAGGAACGGGGGGTGGCAGGGGGTGAAGTGACCGAGGTCACGCCGAAATGACGCGGTCCCCGGCTCCTGGAGGGGAGTCGGGGACCGGGCCGGGCGGGCGGCGGGGCGTCAGCCGCGCGGCGTCAGCGTCAGCAGGGTGGCCTCCGGGGGGCAGGCGAAGCGGACCGGGGTGTAGCGGTTGGTGCCGCAGCCGGCGGAGACGTGGAGGTAGGAGGTGTGGCCGTCGGCGGTGTGGGTGGAGAGGCCCTTGACGCGCTGGGTGTCGATGTCGCAGTTGGTGACGAGGGCGCCGTAGAAGGGGACGCACAGCTGGCCGCCGTGGGTGTGGCCGGCGAGGATCAGCGGATAGCGGTCGGCGGTGAAGGCGTCCAGGGCGCGCAGGTACGGGGCGTGGACGACGGCCAGCGAGAGGTCGGCGTCGGACTCCGGGCCGCCGGCGACCTCGGCGTAGCGGTCGCGCTTGATGTGCGGGTCGTCGAGGCCGGTCAGCGCGATCTCGGCGCCTTCCAGCTTCAGGCGGCCGCGGGCGTTGGAGAGGTTGACCCAGCCCGCCGCGTCGAAGGCGTCGCGGAGGTCCTCCCACGGGTTGTGGACGGCGCCGACGACGGGGGCGTTGCCGTTCAGGCCGTGCCGGCCCTGGACCTTCTCGACGAGATAGCGGGCGGGGTTGCGCAGCCGGGGGCCGTAGTAGTCGTTGGAGCCGAAGACGTAGGCGCCGGGGAACTCCATCAGGGGGCCCAGGGCGTCCAGGGTCTCCGGGACGCCGTCGGGGTCGGAGAGGTTGTCGCCGGTGTTGACGACGAAGTCGGGGCGGAGCCCTGCGAGCGACTGGAGCCAGCGCTGTTTCTTGCGCTGCCCGCCGACCATGTGGATGTCGGAGACCTGTAGGACGCGCAACGGCCGCATGCCGTGGGGCAGTACGGGCACGGTGACGCGTCGCAGGCGGAAGGAGCGGACTTCGAAGCCGGCGGCGTAGGCCACGCCGGCCGCGCCGACCGCGGCAAGGGACAGGGGAACTCCGTATCGCGCGCGCATGGGTCCATCGTCGCAGAGAGGACGGGGGACGGGGAGACGTGATCTTGGCGGGGGCGGCGGGGCGGGTGCGCCGTGCGGAGGCGGGCGGGTGGCGCGGGGCGCGCGGCGGGAAAAGGCGCGGCGGTTGTCGGTGGGGCGGGGCATACTCGACGGCATGACCACGCTCAAGGACAAGCTCAGGGACGACCTCACCGCCGCGATCAAGGCGCGCGACGAGCTGCGTTCCTCCACCCTCCGTCTGACGCTGACCGCGATCAACAAGGAGGAGGTGGCGGGCAGCCAGGCGCGCGAGCTGTCCGACGGCGAGGTCGAGAAGGTCATCGCCCGGGAGGCGAAGAAGCGCCGCGAGGCCGCGGAGGCGTTCGACAAGGGCGGCCGGGCCGAGCAGGCCGAGCGCGAGCGGGCCGAGGGCGAGGTGCTCGCCGGGTATCTGCCCAAGCCGCTGACGGACGAGGAGCTGGAGTCGCTGGTCGCCGCGGCCGTGGCGGAGGCCGCCGGGGCCGGGGCCGAGGGGCCGCGGGCCATGGGCGCCGTGATGAAGATCGTCAACCCGCAGGTGGCGGGTCGGGCCGACGGCGGCCGCATCGCCGCGATGGTGAAGAAGCTGCTGGCCGGCTGAGGCCGGAGGCGACGACCGGCCCGCGCGGCCGGCCGTCGTGGAACGGAGAAGGGGCGTCCTCGTCGTGAGGGCGCCCCTTCTCCGTGTTCGCCGTGCCGGTCAGGCCGCGCTCACCAGCCGCCGTTCCCGCCGCCGAGGATGTCCGGGAAGCCGGGGATGTGCCAGCCGCCGCCGGGCTTGTTGTCGCCGTCGCCGGGCTGGGGCTTCGGCTTCTGCTGGGGCTTGTCCTTGCCCTTGTTGCCGTCGTCGCCGTTGCCCTTGGGGTCGTCGAGCGGGACCGTCGGCAGGGCCGGGGCCGGGCGGTCGTCCAGCGCACCGGCCATCATGTCGCGCCAGATGGGGCCGGGGGTGTCGGCGCCGTAGACCTTGTCGTGCGCGACGCCGCCGATGGTGATGTCGTACATCTGGCGCTGGTGCCGCGGGTCGCCGACCCAGACCGCGCCGGCCGCGTTCGGGGTGTAGCCGACGAACCAGGCGGCGTAGCGGCTGTCCGTGGTGCCGGTCTTGCCCGCGCTGTCGCGGCCCTTGAGGCCGGCCTGCTTGCCGGTGCCGTCCTCGACGACGCCCTTGAGGAGGGCGTTGACGGTGTCCGCGGTCTTCTTGGACATCGCGCTGTGGCAGCTGGTCCTGGGGACGTTCAGCGCCTTGCCCTGCGCGTCGGTGATCGACGCGATGGCGACGGGGGAGCAGTAGGTGCCCTCGTTGGCGAACGTGGCGTAGGCAGCGGCCATCGTCAGCGGGGACATCTCCTGGCTGCCGAGCGCCATGGAAGGCTCCTGCTTCAGCTGCTTGCCGTCGGCCCGCTGGATGCCCATCTTCTTGGCCATGGTGACCGCGGGGCAGATGCCCATGTCGCTGATCAGCTGCACGTAGTAGGTGTTGACCGACTTCGCGGTCGCCTCCTTCATGGCGTACGGGCCGACCTCCTTGGGGTCCTCGTTCTGGACGGTGTCGGCGTCGGTGCCGTTCCACTCGCCGGTGCAGGTCTGGACCGGCCGCGGGTAGGCCATCTTGAACGGCGAGGAGTACTGCTGGTACGGGCTGATGCCCTGCTCCAGCGCGGCCGCCGCGATGATCGGCTTGAAGGTCGAGCCGGGCTGGTAGCCGGCCCCGCCGCCCATCTTGCGGTTGACCGAGAGGTTGATCTGGGTCTGGTTGGTGCCGAAGCCGTACGGCCGGGACTGGCCCATGCCGAGGATCTTGCCGGTGCCCGGCTCGACGACGGCACCGGCCGCGGCGACCGGGTCGTCCTCGTAGACGTGCTTGCTCAGCGACGCCTGGATCGCCTTCTGGGACTGCCGGTCCAGGGTGGTGCGGATGGTCAGACCGCCCTGCATCCAGCGCTGCGAACGGATCTCACGGGTCGCGCCGAACGTCTTGTCGTTCAGCAGCACCTCGCGGACGTAGTCGCAGAAGAAGCCGGCGCCGTCGGTGGCGGTGATGCAACCGTTCTGCGGGCGGCTGATCTTGAGCTTGATCGGCCGGGCGGCGGCCGCGTCGGCCTCGGCCCGGGTGATGTTCTTCAGGTCGGCCATCCGCCGCAGGACGGTGTTGCGCCGGGCGGTCGCCGCCTGCGGGTGGTTGACCGGGTCGTACCGCGTCGGGGACTGGACGATGCCGGCGAGCAGCGCCGACTCCTCCAGGGTCAGGTCCTTGGCGTGCTTGCTGAAGTAGCGCTGGGCGGCGGACTCGACGCCGTACGCCTGCTCGCCGAAGAAGGTGATGTTGAGGTAGTTCTGGAGGATCTTGCGCTTGCCGAGCTTGTCCTCCAACTTGATCGCGTACTTCAGCTCCTTGACCTTGCGGCCGAGCGTCTGCTGGGTGGCCTGCGCGACCTTGTCCGGGTCGTCGCCGGCCTCCTCGATGAAGACGTTCTTCACGTACTGCTGGGTCAGGGTGGACGCGCCCTGGGAGACGCCGCCGGACTGGGCGTTCTTGTTGACCGCGCGCAGGATGCCCTTCACGTCGATGGCGCCGTGCGAGTAGAAGCGGGCGTCCTCGATGGCGACGATCGCCTGCTGGACGTACCGCGACATGTCCTTGAGGGGGACGACGGTGCGGTCGCGGGAGTAGACCGAGGCGATCTCGCCGCCGTCGGAGTCGAGGATGGTGGTGCGCTGACTGAGCGGCGGGGTCCTGAGGTTGGCCGGGATGTCGTCGAATCCCTCGACGGACGTCTTGGCCGCGAGGCCGAGCGCACCGGCCGCCGGGAGCGCGATACCGGCGAGGACCGCTCCGGCGAGGACGCTGACACCGAGGAACTTGGCGGCCTGCTGGGTCCTGGACCGACCCCCGCCCGCGCGCTTCTTAGCCATGAGGGCACCCTACGTTCTCATTCGCCGGACAGGGGCGCACCTGTTCGTTTAGCCTGTTCCCACCTGCCGCAGCGGAACGGTTTCCCCTCAGTTCGTCAACCCCTACTCCCCGGTTGGGCACTGTCCCACATGTCCGCTGTGTGCCAGAAATCCCTTGCCATCACAGCGAAGTGTCCCGCTTGGGAGGGAAGTGACGTATGTCGCACGGTCACTCCGTTGGGTGATCTGCCGCGTACGCATAGTCCGTTCGGGCCATTCAAGATTGGGCCCGAAGGGGGTGTTGCGCCCTGCCCGCCTTCCGTAACGTCCTCAACTGGCAACGGTGAATATGCCGTTTGCCGCCGTGGGGGAGCCTCGATTTGGGGAGAGGACGGCGCCAGCATGGGCTGGGTAACCGACTGGAGTGCACAGGCAGCCTGCCGCACTACCGATCCGGACGAACTATTCGTGCAAGGGGCGGCGCAGAATCGCGCCAAGGCGGTGTGCACCGGGTGTCCGGTGCGTACGGAGTGCCTGGCCGACGCCCTGGACAACCGGGTGGAGTTCGGCGTGTGGGGCGGTATGACGGAACGCGAGCGGAGAGCGCTGCTGCGCCGCCGCCCGACGGTCACGTCATGGCGTCGCCTGTTGGAAACCGCGCGTACGGAATACGAGCGCAGCACGGGCATGTTGCCGGTGGACTGCTCGGACGACGCCTTCGACGACGCGTACGCGGCGGTCGGATAGGCCCGTCGGCCGGGGAGGATCCGTCCGTCGCCGACCGGTTGTCGGCAGGCCGCAGGGCAGCCGACGGTCAGTCGTCGGTCGCGCCCGGGCGCAGCGTCAGGCGGTCGCCGATCGCGCGCAGGCCCGCGAGGTCGTGGACGTCGCCGGGCAGCGCGGCGACCTCCGCCACCGGCACCTCGGGGTGCAGTGCGGTGAAGCGGTCGCGGGTGCGTCTTTCGCGCGCCAGGACCTGCATGCGTTCCGCGTGCAGCCGTAGGAGACCGGCGGCGAGCTGCGCTGCCGGGGCCGATGGGGATGTCGCATGCTCCGCGGCGGCGGGGGAGGGGCCGCCGGGGGTACGTGATCCAGTCTTCCCGTCGGCGAGATCCACAATGCCGTCCGGACCAAGATTTTCCGCGAGCGGCGAACCGGCCTCGCCAGGGGGCGAGTTGGGGTCGTCGTCCGCACCCTGCGGGGCCTCCTCCGCGTCCTCCGGTGCGCGGTCGGCGAGGTCCTCCGTCAGCGCCTCCGCGGCGGCCAGCGCGCGCTCCGCGCTGAGTTGGGCCGCGCCGCTGCCGTGGACGCGGTTGAGCACCAGCCCGGCCAGCGGCATCTGCTCGGCCGCCAGCCGCTCGACGAAGTACGCCGCCTCGCGCAGCGCGTCCCGCTCCGGCGCTGCGACCACCAGGAACGCCGTGCCGGGCGCCTGGAGCAGGCGGTACGTGGCGTCCGCGCGGGTGCGGAAGCCGCCGAACATGGTGTCCATCGCGGCCACGAACGTCTGCACATCACGCAGGAGTTGGCCGCCCATCAGCTTGCTGAGAGTGCCGGTCATCATCGACATGCCGACATTGAGGAACTTCATGCCGGCCCGACCGCCGACCTTCGCCGGCGCCATCAGGACGCGGATGAACTTGCCGTCCAGGAAGGACCCCAGGCGCTTGGGCGCGTCCAGGAAGTCCAGCGCGGAGCGGCTCGGCGGGGTGTCCACGACGATCAGGTCCCAGGCGTCGCCGGCGCGGAGCTGGCCGAGCTTCTCCATCGCCATGTACTCCTGCGTGCCGGCGAAACCGGCAGACAGGGACTGGTAGAACGGGTTCTCCAGGATGGCGCGGGCCCGCTCGGCGTCCGCATGGCCCTCGACGATCTCGTCGAAGGTGCGCTTCATGTCCAGCATCATCGCGTGGAGTTCGCCGCCGGCGGCCTCGTCGACGCCCTTCACCGGGCGCGGGACGTTGTCGAGCTCGGAGATGCCCATCGACTGCGCCAGGCGGCGGGCCGGGTCGATCGTCAGCACCACGACCTTGCGGCCGCGCTCGGCGGCGCGCACGCCCAGTGCCGCGGCGGTGGTGGTCTTGCCGACGCCGCCCGAGCCGCAGCACACCACGATGCGGGTGCGCGGGTCGTCGATCAGGGCATCGACCTCCAGCCAGGGGGCCGAGGCGTCCAGCGTCGTGTCGTCCGAGGTCATATGGGCCCCTGTTTCCGCAGGTCTCTGGCCAGGCCGTAGAGCCCGGCGAGGTCCACTCCCTCGGGGAGCAGCCCCAGCTCGTAGGTGGGCAGGCCCAGGGCGGTGAGCGCGGCGTGCTGGGCGCGCTCCAGCTCGACCCGCTCGGCGTGCTCGCGCGCCTGCTCCAGCAGGGGGTCGATCAGGCGCTCGGCGAGGCCGCCGCGGCGGGCGCCGCCCAGGCCGGCCTGGGAGAGCGCCTTGGCGATGCCGGCCCGGGCGCCGCGGGCGGCGACCTCCAGATCGCCGTTGTCCAGCAGCGCGGGGCGGGTCATGTTGATCACGACGCCGCCCACCGGGATGCCGGCCTCGCACAGCTCGGCGATGCCGTCGGCGGTCTCCTGGACGGGCATCTCCTCCAGGAGCGTCACCAGGTGCACCGCGGTCTCGGGGGACTTCAGGACCCGCATCACGGCCTGGGCCTGATTGTGGATCGGGCCGATCTTGGCCAGGCCGGCGACCTCGTCGTTGACGTTCAGGAAGCGGGTGACGCGGCCGGTGGGCGGGGCGTCCATCACGACCGCGTCATAGACGAACGCGCCGCTCTTGTCCTTGCGGCGGACGGCCTCGCACGCCTTGCCGGTCAGCAGGACGTCCCGCAGGCCGGGGGCGATGGTGGTGGCGAAGTCGATGGCGCCGAGCTTTTTCAGGGCCCGTCCTGCGCTGCCGAGCTTGTAGAACATCTGGAGGTAGTCCAGCAGGGCGCGCTCGGCGTCGATGGCCAGGGCGTGCACCTCACCGCCCCCGGGGGACACCGCGATCTTGCGCTCCTCGTAGGGAAGCGCTTCGGTCTCGAACAGCTGGGCAATGCCCTGCCGGCCCTCGACCTCGACCAGGAGGGTACGGCGCCCCTCGGTGGCCAGGGCGAGGGCGAGGGCAGCGGCGACCGTGGTCTTGCCGGTGCCGCCCTTGCCGCTGACGACATGGAGCCTGCTCACGGCAAGGAGCCTAACCAGTCCGCGTCCCGGGTACGCACGGGATACGCCTGGGAACCCCCGGAGATCCGCCCGCGCGCGGTCGGGGACGGGGTCGGGGATGCGCCCCAGGGGTCGCGGGCCGAGGGCGCCCGGCACAGGCATTACGCTCGGCCCATGACCAAGTGGGAATACGCGACCGTGCCGCTCCTCGTGCACGCGACGAAGCAGATTCTGGACACCTGGGGCGAGGACGGCTGGGAGCTGGTCCAGGTCGTGCCGGGCCCGAACAACCCCGAGCAGCTGGTGGCCTACCTGAAGCGGGAGAAGGCGTGAGCGCCGTAGAGGAGAAGATCGCGTCGCTCGGCCTGAAGCTGCCGGAGGTCGTGCCGCCGCTGGCCACCTACCAGCCCGCGGTGCGCTCCGGCTCGTACGTCTTCACCTCCGGCCAGCTGCCCATGGTGGACGGCGCGCTGCCGGTCACCGGCAAGGTCGGTGCCGAGGTCAGCCCCGAGCAGGCCAAGGAGCTCGCCGCGGTCTGCGCGCTGAACGCGCTGGCCGCCGTGAAGTCCGTCACCGGCGACCTCGACAAGATCGTCCGGGTCGTGAAGGTCGTCGGCTTCGTGGCCTCCGCGCCGGAGTTCACCGGCCAGCCGGGCGTCGTCAACGGTGCCAGCGAGCTGCTCGGCGAGGTCCTGGGCGAGAAGGGCGTGCACGCCCGCTCCGCGGTGGGCGTGGCGGTGCTGCCCATCGACGCCCCGGTCGAGGTCGAGATCCAGGTCGAGATCGCCGACTGACGCGGCACGAGCGGTGCGCTCGCGTCCGGATCGGGCCCTCTCCCCGGAGGGCCCCTCGAACATCCGCACGCGAGCGCATAGCATCCGGCCATGGCGTCGACGACGAACGGTCAGTGGTACCCGCCGGACTGGCCGGCCCGCATCCGGGCCCTGACGAACGGCGAACTGACGCCGCCCGCGCCGCGGCGGGCCGCGACGGTCCTGCTGCTGCGGGACACCGATCACGGCGGCCCCGCCGTCCACATGCTGCGCAGACGCGCCTCCATGGCCTTCGCCGGAGGCGCGTACGCCTATCCGGGCGGTTCCGTGGATCCCCGCGACGAGCGCCCCGTGGGGTGGGCGGGCCCCTCGCGCGCCGCATGGGCGGTGCGGCTGGGCGTCGACCCGTCCACCGCGCAGGCCATCATCTGCGCCGCGGTGCGCGAGACCTTCGAGGAGGCCGGGGTGCTGCTCGCCGGCGACTCGGCCAGCACGGTCGTCGCGGACACCACCGGCGAGGACTGGGAGGCCGACCGCGCGGCGCTGGTCGCCCACGAGCTGTCCTTCGCCGACTTCCTGGCCCGCCGCGGCCTGGTGCTGCGCTCCGACCTGCTGGCCGCCTGGGCGCGCTGGATCACCCCGGAGTTCGAACCGCGCCGCTACGACACGTTCTTCTTCATCGCCGCGCTCCCGGAGGGCCAGCGCGCCCTCAACGTCTCCACGGAGGCGGACCGCACGGTGTGGATCCGCCCGGAGGAGGCCGCGGCCGGCTACGACCGCGGCGAGCTGCTGATGATGCCGCCGACGATCTCCACGCTGCGCTCCCTCCAGCCGTACGCCGGCGTCACCGAGGCGCTGGCCGGGGCCGGGGCGCAGGACCTGACGCCGGTGCTGGCCCGCGCCCGCCTGGTGGGCGGCGAGATCGTGCTCAGCTGGCCCGGCCACGACGAGTTCACCAAGCACATCGCGACGACGGACGACGGCCCTGCCGACGCCCCGGGAGGTCCTTCCGCATGACCGAAGCAGCCGCCCTCCCCGGCCAGCCCCGCGGCGGTGTCATCTCGGGACGGGCGACCGCGCGCGCCCACTGCGTGCTGGCCCCGAACCCGTCCCCGATGACGCTGGACGGCACCAATACCTGGATCGTCGCCGAGCCGGACTCCGACCTAGCGGTCGTCATCGACCCCGGACCGCTGGACGACGCCCACCTCCGGGCCGTCGTCGAGACCGCGGAGCGGGCCGGGCACCGGGTCGCGCTGACCCTGCTCACCCACGGGCACCCGGACCACGCCGACGGGGCGGCCCGGTTCGCCGAGCTGACCGGCACCCCCGTACGTGCGCTGGACCCGGCGCTGCGCCTGGGGGACGAGGGACTCGGCGCGGGCGACGTCATCACCACCGGGGGCCTGGAGCTGCGGGTGGTGCCCACCCCGGGGCACACCGCGGACTCGCTCTCCTTCCATCTGCCCGCCGACGGGGCGGTCCTGACGGGCGACACGATCCTGGGGCGCGGCACCACCGTGGTCGCGCACCCCGACGGCCGGCTGGGCGACTACCTGGACTCGCTGCGCCGGCTGCGCTCGCTCACCGTGGACGACGGGGTCTCGACGGTCCTCCCGGGCCACGGGCCGGTGCTGAACGACGCCCAGGGGGCGGTCGAGTTCTACCTGGCGCACCGGGCGCACCGGCTCGCCCAGGTGGAGACCGCGGTGGAGGCCGGCCACCGTACCCCCGCCGAGGTCGTGGCGAGCGTGTACGCGGACGTCGACCGCTCGCTGTGGCCGGCCGCCGAACTGTCGGTGCGGGCGCAGCTGGACTACCTGAGCGAGCACGGGCTGATCTAGGGGCGGTCCACGGTCTTGGGGCGGGCCCGGTGCGTGCGGGCCCGGGTCCTGCCGGCGTGTCAGGGCCCCTGTGGGGGGAGCGCCTTCGCCCCGTGGACGGCCAGGTACTCGTCGGCCAGCCAGGGGGCGAGCCCGCTCAGCAGCGCGTCGAGCAGCTCGGGGTGCGCGGCGGGGTTCCGGGCGGCGCGCGCTGCGGCGTGCATCTGCTCGGCGTGCGCCGGGTAGTAGCGCCCGAACACCTCGGCGGACTCGACGAGATCACTGGTCCAGCCGCCCCAGCGGGGCATGACCAGGGTGAATCCGGTGCGGACGAGATTGCGCGCGACCCCTCTGGTCAGCCGGGCGCGCTCCTCGGGGGTGGTGGCCGCGGCGGCCCGCTCGCGCAGGCCGGGCAGCCGGCGGTGGAGGTCGCCGTTGGTCTCCCGGGCGAGGAGCGAGGTGGGCCGGTAACGGGGCAGCGACGCGGTCACGTCGGGCCCGCTGAGCGGCGTGCACAGACAGGCCACGAACCACGCCCCGTCGTACCGCTCCTCCGCGCCGAGCAGCCGGTCCACGGCCATCAGCAGGATCCCGGCGCCGTCGATCTGCGGGAAGGCGGCGTCCAGCTCGGCCTCGACGGCCCGGGCGGCGGCCCGATCGGCGTCGGTGGGGGCGGTCCGCAGGACGAGCAGCGCGTCGAGGTCGGACACCCCGGGGACGGCGGTGCCGCGCGGGATGCTGCCGTAGAGGTAGGCGCTGAGCAGCCGATCGGGCGCGAAGCGGTCGGCCAGACGGGCGCTCAGCCCCGCCACGACGGGCGCGAACGGCGCGGGCACCTGCTCCAGGGACCCTTCTCGTACGAAGCAGCCATCCTCGTCGAGGCCCTTGCCATGGCCCCCGGATCCACCGTCGGTCGTCATGGCGCTCACTATGGGGCGGCGGAACGGCGGGTGGCGAGCCAATTACGGGCGGCTGCCCGCCGCGGCCCGGGCACGGCGAAGGCCCCGCCGTAGCGGGGCCTTCGGTGCGGTCGCGTGGGCCGCGGGCGTCAGCGCGAGCGCTTGGCCAGCCGCTCGACGTCCAGCAGGATCACCGCACGCGCCTCCAGGCGCAGCCAGCCGCGTCCGGCGAAGTCCGCGAGCGCCTTGTTGACGGTCTCCCGGGAGGCGCCGACCAGCTGGGCCAGCTCCTCCTGGGTGAGGTCGTGCACGACGTGGATGCCTTCCTCGGACTGCACGCCGAAGCGGCGCGACAGGTCCAGGAGGGCGCGCGCCACACGGCCCGGCACGTCCGAGAAGACCAGGTCGGACATCTGGTCGTTGGTCTTGCGCAGCCGGCGGGCGACCGCACGCAGCAGGGCGGTGGCCACCTCGGGGCGGGCGTTCAGCCAGGGCTGGAGGTCGCCGTGCCCCAGGCCGAGCAGCTTGACCTCGGTGAGCGCGGTGGCCGTGGCCGTGCGCGGTCCGGGGTCGAAGAGGGACAGTTCGCCGATGAGCTCGCCGGGACCGAGGACGGCCAGCATGTTCTCGCGGCCGTCGGGGGAGGTGCGGTGGAGCTTCACCTTGCCTTCGGTGACCACGTACAGGCGGTCGCCCGGGTCCCCTTCGTGGAACAGGGCGTCGCCGCGGGCGAGCGTGACCTCTCCCATCGAGGCGCGAAGCTCGGCCGCCTGCTCGTCGTCGAGCGCCGCGAAGAGCGGGGCGCGCCGCAGAACGTCGTCCACGAGTTCTCTCCTTGTCGACATGCTCCGGAGGACTGTGGTCCCCATCATGCCGGAATGCAAAACAGTGCGATCAATCACAAGTTTGCCGGACCCGTGGTCCGAGCCATACGGCAGGGGGCCGATTGGGGTCACGAATCTCGGTGATCGGGTCGGATGTCAGTGGGGGGCCTTAGTCTGGCCGAGTGTCCAATACGCCGGTGAGAGCAGAGGACTGGGGGCCGACAGAGTGAGCGCACGGCGCGATTCCGCTGTGGGCGAACAGCTGCCCACAGGCGCCTCGAATACCGACAAAAGTAACAAATCGTCCCCTGGGGTGACGACCGGGCGGAGGCCGACGGCGCCCGCCACCGGCGCGTCGCACCCGAGGCGAAGGAGGCGGCCGTGACGGAGACCCCCGCGAAGCCGGCGGCGAAGAAGACCGCGACCAAGACCGCGACGAAGACGACCACCGCGGCCAAGAAGACCACCGCCAAGAAGGCACCTGCCAGGACCGCGGCCGCCAAGGCCCCGGCCGCGAAGCCGGCAGCGGCGAAGAAGACGGCCGCGGCGACGAAGACGGCCGCAAAGAAGGCCCCCGCGAAGGCCCCGGCCAAGAAGGCGGCCCCCGCCCGCAAGCCCGAGTCCCGGGTCGCGATGGTGCGCCGGGCCCGGCGGATCAACCGCGAGCTGGCCGAGCTGTATCCCTACGCCCACCCCGAGCTGGACTTCGGCAACCCCTTCGAGCTGCTGGTCGCCACGGTCCTGTCCGCCCAGACCACCGACCTGCGGGTCAACCAGACCACCCCCCGGCTCTTCGCCGTCTGCCCCACGCCCGAGGACATGGCCGCGATCCCCCCGGAGCAGCTGGAGGAGCTGATCCGCCCCACCGGCTTCTTCCGCGCCAAGGCGAAGTCGTTGATCGGCCTCTCCACGGCGCTGCGCGACCGCTTCGGCGGCGAGGTGCCGGGCCGCCTGGAGGACCTCGTCACGCTCCCCGGCGTCGGCCGCAAGACCGCCAACGTCGTGTTGGGCAACGCCTTCGGCGTCCCCGGCATCACCGTGGACACGCACTTCGGCCGGCTGGCGCGCCGCTTCGGCTGGACGACCGCGCAGGACGCCGAGAAGGTCGAGGCCGATGTCGCCGAGATCTTCCCCAAGAGCGAGTGGACGATGCTCTCGCACCGCGTGGTCTTCCACGGCCGCCGCGTCTGCCACTCCCGCAAGCCCGCCTGCGGGGCCTGCCCCGTCGCCCCGCTGTGCCCCTCGTACGGCGAGGGCGAGACCGATCCGGAGAAGGCGAAGAAGCTGCTCAAGTACGAGCTGGGCGGCCAGCCCGGGCAGCGGCTGAAGCCGCCGGCCGACTATCCCGGGCAGCCCGCGCTCCCGTTGGCGGCCTCGTAGGGCGGCGACGGCGAGCACGACTCCATTGGCGGACCGACCATCGACGTGAGCCTCAAGGGGGCGCGGATGACGAGTGCACGGGAGCAGTACGGCGAGACGACGGATGCCCGGCCGGCGGCGGCCGGGCGGGAGGCCGCGGTGACGACCGAGGGACTGCCCGAGTGGCTGGCCCCGGTGGCCCGCGCGGCCGCCACGGTGGAGCCGCGCCAGCTCAGCCGCTTCCTGCCGCCGGAGCGCGGCGGCCGGCAGTCCGCCGTGCTGATCCTCTTCGGGCACGGCGCCCGTGGGCCCGAGCTGCTCCTGATGGAGCGCGCCGGCACCCTGCGCTCGCACGCCGGGCAGCCCTCCTTCCCTGGCGGGTCGCTCGATCCGCAGGACGGTGATCCGGACGGGCCGGGTCCGGTCCGCGCCGCGCTGCGCGAGGCCCAGGAGGAGACCGGGCTGGACCCGGCAGGCGTCCAGGTCTTCGGGGTGCTGCCGCGGCTCTACATCCCCGTCAGCGGTTTCGTCGTGACGCCCGTGCTGGGGTGGTGGCGGCAGCCGAGCCCGGTGGGCGTGGTGGACCGCGGCGAGACCGCCCGCGTCTTCACGGTTCCCGTGGCGGATCTCACGGACCCGGAACATCGGGTCACCACCCGTCACCCCAGCGGCCACGTCGGCCCTGCCTTCCTCGTCGAGGACGCGCTGGTCTGGGGTTTCACCGCCGGGGTGATCGACCGGATCCTGCACTACGCGGGCTGGGAGATCCCATGGGACCGCGAGAAGCAGGTCCCGCTCGACTGGCGCTCGTGAGACGGTGTCCGGCGTGAACGTCCTGGACATCCTGCTGTTGGTCGCGGCCGTGTGGTTCGCGATCGTCGGTTACCGGCAAGGCTTCCTCGTCGGCATCCTGTCCGTGATCGGCTTCCTCGGGGGAGGTCTGATCGCGGTCTATGTGCTGCCGGTGATCTGGAACGGGGTCACCGACGATGCCAAACCGGGCACCTTCGCGGTGATCGCGGCGGTCGCCATCGTGATCGTCTGCGCCTCGGTGGGCCAGGCGCTCACCACCCACCTCGGCAACAAGCTCCGCCGCCACATCACCTGGACACCGGCGCGCGCGCTGGACGCGACCGGCGGGGCGCTGGTCAACGTCATGGCGATGCTGCTGGTGGCCTGGCTGATCGGCTCCGCGCTGGCGGGCACGTCCCTGCCGACGCTCAGCAAGGAGGTCCGCAACTCCAAGGTGCTGCTCGGGGTCTCCCAGGTCATGCCGCCGCAGGCCAGCACCTGGTTCGCCGACTTCTCCTCGGCGCTGGCGCAGAACGGCTTCCCGCAGGTCTTCACGCCGTTCTCCAACGAGCCGATCCGGCCGGTGCGCCCGCCGGACCCGGCGCTGGCCAACAGCCCCGTGGCGGCCGACGCCCGGCACAGCATCGTCAAGATCGTCGGCCGGGCGCCCAGCTGCGGCAAGATCCTCGAAGGCACCGGCTTCGTCTTCGCGCCGCACCGGGTGATGACCAACGCGCACGTCGTCGGCGGCGTCAGCGACCCCACCGTCCAGGTGGGCGGCGAGGGCCTCCCGGTGAACGCCAAGGTCGTGCTCTACGACTGGGAGCGCGACATCGCCGTCCTGGACGTCCCGCAGCTCCGTGCCCCGGCGCTGAAGTTCGCCGCAAAGGACGCCAGCAGCGGCAAGAGCGCCATCGTCGCCGGCTTCCCGGAGAACGGCGGCTACGACGTCCGCCCGGCCCGGATCCGCGGCCGCATCCAGGCCGACGGCGCGGACATCTACCACCGCGGCACCGTCGGTCGCGACGTCTACTCGCTCTACGCCACCGTCCGGGAGGGCAACTCCGGCGGCCCGCTGCTCACCCCTCAGGGCGAGGTCTACGGTGTGGTCTTCGCCAAGTCGCGGGACGACGCCCGGACCGGCTATGCGCTGACCTCCGACGAGGTCCGGCAGGACGCCGTCCGGGGCCGGGTCGCGAGCCGACAGGTCGACACCCAGGGGTGCGCGATCTGAGGCCGGGTGCTGGGCCGTGCACCGCTCGCTTGCGGACGGGACACGGCCCGGCGGTCGCGCCGGGCAGGCGCGCCGGGGTCAGCTTCGGGAATGGCGCAGGCGTGCGCTCATCCAGCGCGCTCTGCGGCGCAGGATGCGGGGGATGCCCATGGGGTGCGCCGGATCCGGGGACCCGTCGGATCCGAGATCCGGGGTACCCCTGTCCTGCGTGCCCACTGCAGCGGCACTGCTGCGGCGGTTGCGTGCCACGTCACGGTAGTCGTGCGTCCAGCCCATACCCTCGACTCTGCCCGGGGCCCAAGGTCCGTAACCGCCCGGGAGAGGGCCAATTGGCCTATGCGCCAGGCAATTGGCCGTTCGTCAGACGAACGTTCGTGTGACGCGGCGGGATGGGCCCTTCCCGGCGCGGGCGGCGGGTGCCGGACGCGGATGCGCGGGCCGTCAGCGGTCCGGTTCCGGGTCCTTGAGCCAGTTGATCAGTTCGGCGGAGAAGGCGGCCGGGTCCTCCTCGTGCGGCCAGTGCCCCAGGCCGTCGAAGAGCCGCCAGCGGTAGGGGGCCTCGACGTACTCGCCGGAGCCGGCGGCGCTGCGGGTGCGCATCACCGGGTCCAGGGAGCCGTGCAGATGCAGGGTGGGGACCCGGACGGGCAGCTTCATCCGGCGGTTGAACAGGATGCCGTCGGGACGGGCCATCGAGCGCACCATCCAGCGGTACGGCTCGATCGAGCAGTGCGCCGTGGACGGGATGCCCATCGCCCGTCGGTAGACCTCGACGGTCTCGTCCTCGGGGAGCCCGGGCCCGGACCAGTCGCGGAGCATCCGGCCCACCAGCGCCGCGTCGTCCGCGGTCAGCCGGCGCTCGGGCAGCCAGGGCCGTTGGAAGCTCCAGACGTGGGAGCTGCGGCGGACGTCGGCGAGCATCGCGGCCCGCCAGCGGCGCGGGTGCGGCATCGAGGACACCGCGAGTCGGCGGACCAGCTTGGGTCGCATCACCGCGGCCGTCCAGGCGAGGTAGCCGCCCAGATCGTGCCCGACCAGCGCGGCGTCCGGTTCGCCCAGGGAGCGGATGACGCCGGTGATGTCGAGGGCGAGGTTCGCCGGGTCGTAGCCGCGCGGGGTGCGGTCGCTGCCGCCGACGCCCCGCAGGTCCATGGCGACCGCGCGGAAGCCCGCGTCGGCCAGCGCGGGCAGCTGGTGCCGCCAGGTCCACCAGAACTGCGGGAAGCCGTGCAGCAGCAGCACGAGGGGGCCGTCGCCCAGCTCGGCGATGTGGAAGCGCGCACCGTTGGCCGCGACGTCCCGGTGCGTCACCTCTTGCCCGCCCGGGAGGGCGAGCCGCACGACCGAGGCGGTGCTGTCAGGGGCTGTCATACCGACGAGCGTGTCACAGACTCCAGGACCGGGTGGTCCGCTTCCGACACCCGCGGGTGCGGCCTGGCCTTCTGCAGCACGGCCGCGGTCTCCTTGGCGGAGGCGATCGACTTCTCCGGCTTGCTGATCTTCTTGATCTTGGCCATCGCGATCAGGATCAGCAGCGCGGCGATCACCAGGAAGGCGCCGCCGACGACCAGGAAGGACCAGGCGAGCCCGAGGCCGAGGTTGTGGATGCCGTAGGCCGCCGCGAAACTCAGCACCGGCAGCGCGAACAGCGCCAGGACGCCCGCCACGATGAACGCGGCACCGCCGATGCCCGCCCGCTTGGCGTCCTCCCGCAGTTCCGCCTTGGCCAGTGCGATCTCGTCGTGCACCAGCGCGGACATCTCGGCGGTCGCCGTGGCCACCAGCTGCCCGAGGCTGCGGTCCGCACCGTCGTCGGCTGCGCTCATCGCCGTCTCCCTCTTCTCTTCACCTGGATGCAAAGCCTCTCAGATCATGCCGGACCATGGTCCCCGGAGCGGGCGTGGGCGGCCATTTCGGCAAGCTTGCGATGCTCCGCGGCCTTCGCCTCGTGGATCGCGGCCATCCGGAGGTGGTACTCCGGCTGGTCCCGTTCGTAGACGTCGGGGATGCCGTCCTGGTCGTCGTCCCGCTCCTCCTCGTCGCACAGGACGCGGTACTTGTTGTTGCGGATCTTGAGGAGGATGCCGGCGAAGACGGCCGCGAGCAGCGAGCCGATCAGCACCGACGCCTTGATCTCGTCGGTCAGGGTGGTGTCGCCGGCGAAGGCCAGCTCGCCGATGAGCAGGGAGACGGTGAAGCCGATGCCGGCCAGGGCGGCGACGCCGAAGACGTCCGGCCACTTCAGATCGGGGTTGAGCTCGGCCCTGGTGAAGCGGGCGGTGCACCAGGTGCCGCCGAATATGCCCACCGCCTTGCCCACTATCAGCCCGAGGACCACGCCGAGGGTCTCCGGCCGGGTGAAGACGTCGTGGACGGCGCCGCCGGATATGGACACCCCCGCGGAGAACAGTGCGAACAGCGGCACCGCCAGTCCGGCCGACAGCGGGCGGACCAGGTGCTCGATGTGCTCGCCGGGGGACTGCCGCTCGCCGTCCCGGCGGTGGCAGCGCAGCATCAGGCCCATGGCCACGCCGGCGATGGTGGCGTGCACGCCGCTGTTCTCCATCAGCGCCCAGATCGTCACGCCGAGCGGCACGTACACGTACCAGCCGCGGACGCCCTTGCGCAGGAGCAGGTAGAAGAGCGCCAGGCCGGCGACGGCCAGGCCGAGGGCGAGGAAGTTGATCTTCGAGGTGAAGAAGATCGCGATGATCAGGATCGCGAAGAGGTCGTCGACGACGGCGAGGGTGAGCAGGAAGGCGCGCAGCGCGGACGGCAGGGAGGTGCCGATGACCGCGAGGACGGCGAGCGCGAAGGCGATGTCGGTGGCCGTGGGGACCGCCCAGCCCCGGAGGGATCCGCCGCCGGCCGCGTTGACGACGAAGTAGACGAGGGCCGGGGTCGCCATGCCGCAGATCGCGGCGATCACCGGGAGGGCGGCGGCCTTGGGGTCGCGGAGTTCGCCGGCGACCAGTTCGCGCTTGAGCTCGATGCCGGCGACGAAGAAGAAGATCGCGAGGAGGCCGTTGGCGGCCCAGTGCTGGAGCGAGAGGTCCAGGCCGAGCGATTCCGGGCCGATGTGCAGGCCGCGGACCGCCTCGTAGCTGCCGCCGAGGGTGTTGGCCCAGATCAGGGCGGCGATGGCGGCGGCGAGAAGAAGCACCCCGCCGACGGTTTCGGTGCGCAGTGCTTCGGCGATGAAATTCCGCTCCGGCAAGGGCATCCGGCCCAGGAATATGGAGCGGCGGTTGCTGGGCGCAGTCACGCGACGACCTCCGGCAGCTGAGAACGGCTGTAGCAGTTGCCGACCAGACTTCCCGGCGCACCCAGAGTTTCTTAGCGCCACGTTGACGCTGCCCTAACCCTAACGGGTGGGTGCAAGGGGTTAATGCGTGGGGATAACTTTACGGGCAATTCGGGCGCCGGGCTGCCGGGGGAGGGCGGGCCGGCCGCGGGAACGCCGGAGGGGGCACCGGCCGCGACGGCCCGGTGCCCCCTCCCTTCAGTGCTGGGGCGCGGGGGCTCGGCCCGCCGCCGTCGCGGCGGACCGAGCCCGGTGCGTCAGTCCTCGCTCTGCGCGCTCGGCAGCTTCGACTGGATGAGGTCCATGACGGAGGAGTCGGTGAGCGTGGTGACGTCGCCGAGGGTGCGGTTCTCGGCGACGTCGCGCAGCAGCCGCCGCATGATCTTGCCGGAGCGGGTCTTGGGCAGCTCCGCGACCGGCAGGATCCGCTTGGGCTTGGCGATCGGGCCGAGCTGCTGGGCGACATGCGCGCGCAGTTCGTCGACGAGCCCCTCGCCCTCGTCCGCGCCGCCGCGCAGGATGACGAAGGCGCAGATGGCCTGGGTCGTCTGCGGGTCGGTGGCGCCCACCACGGCGGCCTCGGCCACCTTCGGGTGCGAGACCAGCGCGGACTCCACCTCGGTGGTGGAGATGTTGTGGCCGGAGACCAGCATCACGTCGTCCACCCGGCCCAGCAGCCAGATGTCGCCGTCCTCGTCCCTCTTGGCGCCGTCACCGGCGAAGTACTTGCCCTCGAAGCGGGACCAGTAGGTGTCCAGGTAGCGCTGGTCGTCGCCCCAGATGGTGCGCAGCATCGCCGGCCAGGGCTCGGTCAGGACGAGGTAGCCGCCGGCGCCGTCGGGCACCTCGTTGGCGTCGTCGTCGACCACCGTGGCGGCGATGCCGGGCAGCGGCAGCTGTGCCGAGCCGGGCTTGGTCTCCGTCACGCCGGGCAGCGGGCTGAGCATCATCGCGCCGGTCTCGGTCTGCCACCAGGTGTCGACGATCGGCACCCGGTCCGCCCCGATGTGCTTGCGGTACCAGATCCACGCCTCGGGGTTGATCGGCTCGCCGACCGATCCCAGGACGCGCAGCGACGACAGGTCGAACTTCGCCGGGATGTCGTCGCCCCACTTCATGCAGGCGCGGATCGCGGTCGGCGCGGTGTACAGGATCGTCACGCCGTACTTCTGGACGATCTCCCACCAGCGGCCCTGGTGCGGGGTGTCCGGGGTGCCCTCGTAGAGCACCTCGGTGGCGCCGTTGGAGAGCGGGCCGTAGGTGATGTACGAGTGGCCCGTCACCCAGCCGACGTCGGCGGTGCACCAGAAGACGTCGGTCTCCGGCTTCAGGTCGAAGACCGCGTGGTGGGTGTACGAGACCTGGGTGAGGTAGCCGCCGGTGGTGTGCAGGATGCCCTTGGGCTTACCCGTCGTCCCGGAGGTGTAGAGGATGAACAGCGGGTGCTCGGCGTCGAACGCCTCGGGGGCGTGCTGCTCGCTCTGCCGCTCGACGAGGTCGTGCCACCACACGTCCCGGCCCTCGGTCCAGCCGACGTCCTGGCCGGTGCGACGGACGACCAGCACGCTGCGGACGTCCTCCGTGCCGGGCTTGGTCAGCGCCTCGTCGACGGCCGGCTTGAGGGCGGAGGGCTTGCCGCGGCGGTAGCCGCCGTCGGCGGTGATCACCACCCGGGCGTCGGCGTCGTTGATCCGCGTCGCCAGCGCGTCCGCGGAGAAGCCGCCGAAGACCACGGAGTGCGGTGCGCCCAGCCGGGCGCAGGCCAGCATGGAGATCACCGCCTCCGGGATCATCGGCAGGTAGATGGCGACCCGGTCACCGGCCCGAACACCCAGCTCCGTCAGGGCGTTGGCGGCCCGGCAGACCTCGCGCTGGAGCTCGGCGTAGGTGAGCGCGCGGCTGTCGCCGGGCTCGCCCTCGAAGTGGATCGCGACCCGGTCGCCGAGGCCGTTCTCCACGTGGCGGTCCACGCAGTTGTAGGCGACGTTGAGTTTGCCGTCGGCGAACCACTTCGCGAACGGCGGGTTGGACCAGTCGAGGGTCTCAATGGGCTCGGTCTCCCAGGTCAGGCGTTTGGCCTGCTCGGCCCAGAAGCCCAGCCGGTCCGCCGCGGCCCGTTCGTACGCGGCGGCCGTGACGTTGGCGTCCGCGGCCAGCTCGGCGGGCGGTGCGAACCGCCGCTCCTCCTTCAAGAGGTTGGCCAGGCTCTCGTTGCTCACGACATCTCCCAATCCCAGGGCGTGCGATGTGTCCCGGGTCATAGCTCATCAGCCCGCGGCCGACCCTGACAAGGTCTGTGGACAACTATTGGTGTAGACCTGTCCGAATCTGGTCCCTCGGAGGGCCGTTCGGGTGTCCTTACGCAGGTCAGACGCCGATCGCCGGGACGTCGGCGCGCACCGCGCGGAACCGTCCGCTGCGCTCGTCCAACAGGTACGCCTGGGCCTCGGCGACGTGGAAGTACATGCCGTGCAGGGTGAGGGTTCCCTCGGCCATCCTGCGGGCGACGCACGGGTGCGCCCGCAGGTGGTCCAGCTGCTGCCGCACGTTGACCAGCGCCAGTCGCTCCTGGTCGTCGGCCACCGGCCGCTCGGCGAGGGCGACTTCGCCCCGGCCCAACCGCCCGATCCGCGCCATCCGGGCCAGGCTCGGGCGGCCGTGCCGCAGCCAACGGGCGAGCGGGGTGGCCTCGTTCGACGGCGGCGGGGAGCCGGCCGCGTCGAGGAGCGCCGCCATGGCGCCACAGCCGGAGTGCCCGCAGACGGTGATCGAGTCGACCCGCAGCACCTCGACCGCGTACTCGACCGCGGCGCCCACGGAGTCGCAGGAGGCGTCCGCACCGGGCGGCGGCATCAGATTGCCGACGTTGCGCACGGTGAACAGATCGCCCGGCCCGCTCGACGTGATCATGCTCGTGACCAGCCGGGAATCGGCGCAGGTCAGGAAGAGCTGGGTGGGGCGCTGGCCCTCCCGCGCCAGCCGGGCCAGCTCCTCGCGCACCAGCGGGGCGGTGTGCCGCTGGAACGCGCTGACCCCGCCCAGCAGTTGGCTGCCGCTGTGCCGGGCCGCCGTGCGGTCCGGTGCGGGGCGGGTGCAGTGGTGGTTGCGCCAGGGCGTCCACGGCCGGCAGGAGTGCGTGCTGGCCGGCGCGGCGAGCGGGCGGCCGGAGCGGCCCCCGAGGGTCACCGATCCCCCGGTCGCCCGATGGGTGGTCGCCCAGGACTGCAGCGCCTCGTAGGCGGCGTGGTCCATGAACGATCCGCACAGCTCGACGACGGCGTCGGCGCCCGGCGGCACCTGCGCCAGGCTCCGGGTCAGCCGCGGCACCGCCAGGAAGGTCAACTGGCCGCTGACGCGCACCCGGTGGCAGCCGGCCTCCTCCGCCACCTGGACCCGGGTGTGGGTCAGCCGCCGCAGCGCCAGGAAGATCCCGACCGCGATGCCCGTCACGACCCCGGGCAGCACGCCGAAGAGCACCACGGCGCCCAGCGTGGCCGCGTACACCGGGAATTCGCGGTGCCGCTGCACGTGCTTGAGATGCGCGAAGCTGACCATCCGCACCCCGACGACCATCACCAGCGCGGCCAGGGCGGCCAGCGGGATCAGCTCCAGCACCCCGGCCAGCAGCCCCGCGCAGAGCAGCACCCAGACGCCGTGCAGCACGGTCGCCCGGCGGGTGGCCGCACCGGCCCGCACATTGGCCGAGCCGCGGATCGCGCCGCCGGAGACCGGCAGGCCGCCCAGGAGGCCGGAAACGACGTTCGCCAGGCCCTGTGCGGCCAGTTCGCGGTTGAGCCGGGGCCGTCCCGGAGGCGTCCCCGGCCGTTCGGCGGCCAGCCGGTCCACCGCCACCGCGGACAGCAGCGACTCCATGCTGGCGACGAGGGTGACCGTCAACACGGCCGTGACCAGGGCGGCGAGCGAGACGTCGGGCAACACGGGCGGCTCGGGCAGCCGCCAGGACGGCAGCTCGACGCGCGGCACCGTCGCCCCCATGCCGACCGCGGTCGCGGCGAGCACCGCGGCCAGCGGCGCCGGCAGCAGCCGCGCCCAGCGCCCGGCGCGGCCCGGCAGCCGCGGCCAGCCGGCCAGCACGGCGACCGTGACGGCCCCGATCAGCAGCGCGGTGGCGTGCGGATGCGCCAGCTGGTCGGGCAGCGCGGCGGCGTTGTCGACGGCCGAGCTGTCGGGGCTGCCGCCGAGCACCACGTGGAGCTGCCCGACGGCGATGGTGACGCCGATGCCGGCGAGCATGCCGTGCACGATCGCCGGGCTGACGGCGAGCGCCGCGCGGGCCACCCGCAGCGCCCCGAGGGCGAGTTGCGCCAGCCCGGCCAGGATCGTGACCAGGCAGGTGGCGCGCCAGCCGTAGCGCTGGACGAGGTCGGCGGTGACCACCAGGAGGCCGGTGGCGGCGCCGGTCACCTGGAGCGGCGCGCCGCCCAGGAGCCCGGCGATGATCCCACCGACGGCCGCGGCGACCAGCCCGGCCTGGAGCGGGGCGCCGGTGGCCAGGGCAACGCCCAGCGACAGCGGGACGGCCAGCAGGAAGACCACGACCGAGGCGGGCAGGTCCCGCCGCCAGGCCGTGCCTGCTGTCCTTCCGCGGGGTGCGGCCGCTGAGGGTGTGAGGGGCTCCGGCGGGAGCTCGGTCGGCGGCTGCGGTGACTTCTGGATCTGCGACATTCCCGTCTCCTCCGGGGCGGCGCGGTCGGCCTCGGGCGCGATCGCGGGGCGGCGGTGTGCTGCGGCGGGAGCGAGCCGGCCGGCGGGCGCCGCGGTGGGTGACGGGCCGGTGACTCTCAAGCATCGGTAAATGAATCGTAATGATGCGTAAAGACCCCGAGAAGGCTTTTGGGGCAAATGGCGCAGTCATTCCATCTATCGAGTGAATAAGCCGACTTTCGTCGTGCTCTTTTGTTCACCCGTCAATGGATATAGGAGTTTCTTCAGGTACGTCCTGATTGATCCCATGGTGCCGTGCGCACCAGGAATGAGGTGGCCGATGCCCGTCATATCGAAGACGACAGTGCGCATCGCGGCGGCGGTGGCACTGGCGGCGATAGCCGGCTGCTCCGCGGCGACCCAGGACGGGCCGTGGCAGAGCGCCACCAAAGGGCGCGCGGAACCCGCCGGGGATCCGGCCGCCCACCCGCTCCGCCTCATAGGCGACGGCTCCACCGCGTACACCGGGGCGCAGCCCCACCAACCCCGGCCCACGCGCCTCGATCCGGGCAGCCGACCACCACAGTTCGTGGTGTTCTCCTGGGACGGCGCCGGCGAGGACGGCCAGAAGCTGTTCTCCCACTTCCGCGCCGTCGGCAAGCAATACAGCGCGACGATGACGTACTTCCTCAGCGGCGTCTACCTGCTCCCCAGCGCGAAGGCGGAGCTCTACGAACCGCCCGGCCACCCCGTCGGCTCCTCGGCGATCGGCTTCAACGACCTCCAGGGGATCAAGGACACGCTGGCCCAGATGCGCGGCGCCTGGGAGGACGGCAACGAGATAGGCACCCACTTCAACGGCCACTTCTGCGGCCGCAACGGGGGCGGCAGGTGGACGCCGGAGGACTGGCGCAGCGAGATCGAACAGGCCGTGTCGTTCGTCCGGAACTGGAAGACCAACTCCGGCCTCAGGGACGAGCCGCCGCTCCCGTTCGACTACGCCAAGGAGCTGGTCGGCGGGCGCGCCCCCTGTCTGGAGGGGCAGCGCAACCTGATACCCGCGGCCAAGGAGATGGGCTTCCGCTACGACGCCAGCTCGTCGGGCGGTCTGCAGACCTGGCCACGGAAGGTCGACGGCCTGTGGAACTTCCCGCTCCAGCAGATACCGTTCCCCGGCCGGGGCTACGAGGCGCTCTCGATGGACTACAACTTCCTGGCCAACCAGTCCGGCTCCACCCATGGCAACCGCGCGATGCACGCCGCCTGGGGCCGGCAGATGCGCGACGGCATCCTGGACGCCTTCGAGCGCGCCTATCAGGGCAATCGCGCCCCGCTGTTCGTCGGCGACCACTTCGAGTCGTGGAACGGCGGCACCTACATGAAGGCCGTCGAAGAGGCGATCAAGGAGATCTGCCCGCGTGAAGGCGTGCACTGTGTCAGCTTCAAGCAGTTGAGCGACTGGCTGGACGTCCAGGACCCGCAGGTGCTGGCCAAGCTCCAGGACCTGCCGGTGGGCCGGGCGCCGGAGGACGGCTGGGCGGTGTACCTCTCCGATGCCCCGGAGGCATCCGGTCCGGCGCCGGCCGCCCGGATCACGCCGGTTGTGGGGTAGCCGCCCCCTCGAAGAGCACGAAGGCGGGGTCGACCTGGGCGGCCAGGTCGGCCCCGGTCTTGGCGTTGCCCCAGCTCTCCGCGTTCTTCAGGTGGAAGTGCACCATCTGGCGCGTGTAGCGCTCCCAGTCGCGGTGCTCGTAGGAGGCGTCGGCGGTGTCGTGCAGGATCTCCAGGGCACGGCGGTTGCCCTCCTCCAGGAGGGCGAAGGGGGCCGGCCGCCCCTTCTCAACGGCCCGCACCCAGTCCGAGTGACCGACGCACACCAGCAGGTCCTCGCCCACCTCGGCACGCAGGAACGCCAGATCGTCCGCCCCCTGGACCTTGTTTCCGACGACCTTCAACGGGACGCCGAAGTCCCGCGCGTACTCCTTGTACTGGCGGTAGACCGCGATGCCCTTACGGGTCGGCTCGGCGACCAGGAAGGTCATGTCGAAACGGGTGAACATCCCGGAGGCGAAGGAGTCCGATCCGGCGGTCATGTCGACGACGACGTACTCCCTGCGGCCGTCGACGAGGTGGTTCAGGTACAGCTCGACCGCGCCGACCTTGGAGTGGTAGCAGGCCACGCCCAGATCGGACTCGGTGAACGGGCCGGTGGCCAGCAGCCGCACCGCCCCGTCATCGAGGGCCAGCGCCCGCGCGCAGGCGTCGTGGACCGGGTTGTCCTCGCAGACCCGCAACAGCCGCGACCCCTCACCGGGAGGAGTGGTCTTGATCATCGTCTCGGTGGACGGGATGCGGGGGTTGCTGCCACGCAAGTAGTCCTTGATCAACGGGAGCTGAGCGCCCATCGCGGGCAGTGCGGCGGCCTCCGCCTCGTCCATGCCGAGCGCGACGCCCAGGTGCTGATTGATGTCGGCGTCCACCGCGATGACGGGGACCCGGGCCGCGGCGAGGTGCCGGATGAACAGGGAGGACAGCGTGGTCTTGCCACTGCCGCCCTTGCCTACGAAAGCGATCTTCATGTTCGGCAGGCTAGGTGTGGCAAACCTCTCGGGGGGTGGTTTACGTGAAGAAGACCACTCCTTCGAGGGGTCCGGCCTGGTGGTGCGTAGGGTCGTCCTCATGGCTGGAAACTCCGGGGGGACGCCCCCCGAACCCCCGCAGGCGAGCAACGACCCGCTCGCGTCCCTGGCGTCGCTCCCGGGGGTCGCCGACTCCGTGGACTCCGTCCGCAAGGCCGTCGACCGGGTCTACGGGCACCGGGTCATGCGACGCCGCAGCACCGAGATCACCGCCGAGGCGGCGCTGCGCGGGGCCCGGGCCTCCGCGGCGCTCTCCGGGGCGGACTGGGCGCTGGAAGAGGTCCGGCGGCGCACCGACTTCGGTGCCGGGGGCGAGCCGCGCACGGTCGGCGCGGCGCTACGGCTGACCGCCGAGGCGGGCCAACTGCTGAGCGTCTGGCGGCAGTCGCCGCTGCGGGTGCTGGCCCGGCTCCATCTGGTCGCGGCCGGCGGTGGCGTGGACGACGAGACGGTGGGGCGGCCCCGGCAGGGTGCCGAGCCGGTGGACGAGCCGCTGGTCGAGCTGCCGTTGCCGGACGCCGACGAGGTGGCCGGGCGGCTGGACGGGCTGTCCCGGCTCCTGCTGGCGGGCACCGCGGCGCCGGCCCTGGTGACGGCCGCGGTGGTGCACGGCGAACTGGTGGCGCTGCGGCCCTTCGGCTCGTACAACGGGCTGGTCGCGCGGACGGCGGAGCGGATCGTGCTGGTCGGCAGCGGTCTGGACCCGAAGTCGATCTGCCCGGCCGAGGTCGGGCACGCGGAACAGGGGAGTGCGGCCTACACGGCGGCCCTCCAGGGGTACGTCTCGGGCACCCCGGAAGGCATGGCGCAGTGGATCGCCCACTGTGGGCGCGCGGTCGAGCTGGGTGTACGGGAGAGCACGGCGGTCTGCGAGGCGCTGCAGCGCGGTGCGGCGTAACGACGCGGCGCACGGCCCCCGACACGGGTTGCGGCGGTACCAACCCTGAGGTACCGCCGCTGGCACGTCTGTCGAGTTACCAAGCGTGCACGAGTTTTTGCCCATCAGGTCGGATTCGTTGTCCGCTTACCTGGTGCGGCTGGCCCGTAATCGACGGGTCGGCGTCGCGTGGGTGCTCGGCATTCATGCGTCGGTCCGTGGGCCACGATGCGTTAAAGGCGTTCCTCTCGGATGTCCTTGGTCTCGCGGGCCGTTAAGTCCTTTGTACTACTCATGGGGGAGGAGCGGAACCCCAGCCCGCAGATCTTTACGTTTGCCCGCAAATGCGGGCAATACGGCAAGCCGTTTCTTTCCCGTATTGCGGCGGCTCGCGTACCAGACCAGGGTTGCGGTGGCGGCCGCCGCGCCGACCGCGGCGACGGCGGTGATCACCGGCCGGGAGGGCATCGCCAGGGTGGGCAGCCGCTTCTTGAGCGGCACCGGCCGGCTGAAGGTGACCACCGGCCAGCCGCGGGCGGTCGCCTCGCGGCGCAGCGCCCGGTCCGGATTGACCGCGCAGGGGTTGCCGACCGTTTCCAGCATCGGCACATCGGTGATCGAGTCGCTGTACGCGTAGCAGCGCTGGAGGTCGTATCCCTCGGACGCGGCGAGTTCCCGGACGGCCTCCGCCTTGGTGGGCCCGTAGGCGTAATACTCCACTTCTCCGGTGAAGCGGCCGTCGTCGCCGACCACCATTCTGGTGGCCACCACCCGGTCCGCGCCCAGGAGTTCACCGATCGGCTCGACGACCTCGGCGCCGGAGGTGGAGACGATCACGACGTCCCGTCCGGCCGCGTGGTGTTCCTCGATGAGCGAGGCGGCCTCGTCGTAAATGATCGGGTCGATGAGATCGTGCAGGGTTTCGGCGACGATCTCCCGGACCTGGGCCACGTCCCAGCCGCGGCACAGCGACGAGAGGTATTCGCGCATCCGCTCCATCTGGTCGTGATCGGCGCCGCCCGCGAGGAACACGAACTGGGCGTACGCGGTGCGCAGTACGGCCCGCCGATTGATCAGGCCGCCTTGGTAGAAGGACTTGCTGAAGGTCAGCGTGCTCGACTTTGCAATGACGGTCTTGTCCAAGTCGAAGAACGCGGCAGTACGGGGAGTCGAGTGAGGCACGGAGTGGTTTTCCACGGGGCGAGCATAGGCGCCCACCATTCGGCGTAAGGTGTGGCGCGTGGGTTTGCCTGAGAAGGCTCTCGGGTACACCATGGAAGTCACGGATCGTTCGCGACCGTGCTAACCCGGTCCGGCTCCTCCCCCCCCGAGTCGGCCGTGGGGACGACCCCCGCTCTCCCCCCCGGCGGGGGTCGTCGCATGTCCGGACGCTTTTTCTGCCGTGAGCCCCCGATGCAGCCGCTCTTCGCGCGTTGTCGGCGTGCGCTTCTGTCATGCATATGCCATCACGCAGGGTAGTCGTCGCGCTGCTCTGCGGAGGCTTCTCATGCGCCTCAGAAGTGCCCCTTCGTCGCTGGAATAGGTGACGGGGATATTCACAGCCGCGGAGTTGTCCACAGATTTGGGTCAAGATCCACAGAGATTTCCCGATCGCTGCACCGTAAAAGTCCGCGAAGTTCGCGGAAGCGCGAGTTGCGTAGCGATAGGGGGACAGAACGTGTCCGGATCATCTACTTCCGACCAGCTGGTGCGAAGCGGTGAAGAGCGGGACGGTCCGCTGCTGATCACCGAGGACGAAGAGCTCCTCGACGACCTTCTGCGGCTGTGCGCGGCGGCCGGCACGCTGCCCCACGTGGCGCACCGGCTGCCGCCGCGGAAAGAGGAGTGGGAATCGGCGCCGCTGGTGGTCGTCGGGGCGGACGCCGCCGGTCGGTTGTCCGCCACCGGCCGCAGGGCGGGCGTCGTCATCGCCGGCCGCGACGCCGACCACGCCGATGATGTCGCCGTGCTGCGCCAGGCGGTGGCGATCGGGGCCGAGCGGGTGCTGACCCTCCCCGACGGCGAGCGCTGGCTGGTGGACCGGATCGCCGACGCGGTCGAGGGGGCCGGGCCGCCGGCCCTGACGGTCGGGGTCGTCGGCGGGCGCGGTGGCGCCGGGGCGAGCACCCTGGCGGCCGCGCTGGCCGTCACCGCCGCCCGCACGGGGGAGCGCACCCTGCTCGTGGACGGCGACCCCCTGGGCGGCGGGCTCGACGTCCTGCTGGGCGGCGAGCAGGAGAAGGGGCTGCGGTGGCCCGCCTTCGCCGAGTCGCGCGGCCGGGTGGCGGGTGGCGCGCTCGCCGAGTCGCTGCCCCGGCTGCACTCCTTACGGGTCCTGAGCTGGGACCGGGGCGCGGAGGTGGCGATCCCGCCGCCGGCCATGCGGGCGGTACTGGCCGCGGCCCGGCGGCGCGGCGGGGTGGTGGTCGTCGACCTGCCGCGCAGGGTCGACGGGACGGTGGCCGAGGCGCTGGCGCAGGTGGACGTCGGGCTGCTGCTCGTCCCCGCGGAGCTGCGCGCGGTGGCGGCGGCCCGCCGGGTGGCCGACGGGGTACGGGCGGTGCTCCGCGACGTCCGGGTGGTGGCCTGCGGGCATCCCGGACCGGGGTGCGGTGGCGGGCCGACGGCAGAGGAGATCGCGCGCCTGGTGGGGCTGCCGTTGGCGGGTGAACTGCCGTGGGAGGCGGGGCTGTCGGAGGACCTGGCGCGGGGGCGGGTGCCCGGTGCACGGGCGCGGGGGCCGCTGGCGCGGTTCTGTGCGGGGTTCTGGGGGCGGGCCAGGGGTGGCGGAGGAGGAAGAGGAGGAGGGGCCGGCGCGGTGACCGCCGTGGACGCGGGCCGCGGGGCTGAGCTGGGGCCGGGGGGTGCGCCGGAATGAGGTGGCGGAAGACGGGAGCGGTGCGGTCCCGGGGCCGGGCGGCCGGCGGGCGGTGCGGTCCGCGGTTCGGGGACTGGTGGCGGGACGGACTGCTGTGCGGGGCGGGGTGGTGGTCCCGTAGGAGCGGGGGTGCCGTCGGGCCCTTCGGGGCCGCGTGGTCGGCGGCGACCGCCGGGGTCGGTGGCGCGGGATGAGCCGGGAACTACTGGATGTGGTGCGCCGACGGCTCGCCGAGGCCGGGGCGGAACCGACGCCGGCCCGGGTCGCGGTGGCGCTGCGCGAGGAGGGGCGCCTCCTCGGGGACTCCGAAGTACTGGGCGTGGTGGGCGCGTTGCGCTCGGAAATGGTGGGCAGCGGCCCGCTGGAGCCGCTGTTGGCCGCGCCCGACGTGACGGACGTGCTGGTGACCGCCCCGGACGCGGTGTGGGTGGACCGGGGTGGCGGACTGGAGCGCACCGACGTCCGCTTCCGGGACGCGGCCGAGGTCCGCAGACTGGCCCAGCGGCTGGCGGCGGTCGCCGGGCGGCGGCTGGACGACGCCCGGCCGTGGGTGGACGCCCGACTCCCGGACGGCACGCGGCTGCATGCCGTGCTGCCCCCGGTGGCGGTCGCCGGGACGTGCCTGTCCTTACGGGTGCTGCGGCCCCGGGCCTTCGCCCTTCCGGAGCTGGTGGCGGCCGGGACGGTTCCGCCGGGTGGTGACGGGCTGCTCCGGGCGCTGTTGGACGCGCGACTGTCGTTCCTGGTCAGCGGGGGTACGTAGACCCGCTAACGAAGACTAGCGGGTGGTACAGGTCGCCGCGCCGAAACAGTCCAGATCCAGATGCAGTGTGATGTGCCTTGATAAGGCGGACGGCAGCCGTGGCCGCTCACGCGACCCTGTCTGAGATGCTGGGGCCACCAGGCGAGAGGGGCGGCGAGCATGCAGTGGAAGACCTACGGCGAGCGGCAGATCTACACCAACCCATGGGTGAATCTGTGCCTTGTCGATGTTGAGCAGCCGGACGGCCGGCGCTGGGAGCACCATGTCGTGCGGCTGCGGCACCTCGCCGTGGCGGCCGTGGTGAATGATCAGCGGGAAGTCCTCATGATGTGGCGGCACCGCTTCATCACCGACTCGTGGGCCTGGGAACTGCCCATGGGGCTGATAGAGGAGGGCGAGTCACCCGAGGCGGCTGCTGCTCGTGAGGTGGAGGAAGAGACCGGCTGGCGGCCTGGTCCGATGAAGCCGTTGATCTATGCCGAGCCTGCGAACGGCATCACGGATTCGCAGCACTACGTGTTCCGGGCGGACGGTGCTACCCACATCGGCGCACCGACCGAGAAGAACGAGTCCGACCGCATCGAGTGGATACCGCTGGATCGTGTGCGGGCCATGATCGACCGCCGGGAGATCGTCAGCAGTGGCTCTCTCGTCGGCCTGCTGTACGTGCTGATGGATGAATCGATTCGCTGACGGTCACCGCAGTGTGGCCCGTAGCTGTGCCTCGAACGCGATGGCTGCGGGCTCCTTGCAGAATGGGGCCAGGCGCTGGTGGAACTCGCGCAGATGCCCCGTGATGCGCTCTGAATCCACTGCCGTGGCTGTCTCCAGTGCCGCCGTGGCGGTGTGACACGCCTGCTCGACCTTGCCGCGCTGGAGCTGGGTGGTGGCGAGCCAGAAGGAGTGGAAGGCGCGGCCTCGGTGGTTGCTTTCGGGCTCGCGCCGCAAGGCGTCGGCGATCAGTGGTTCGGCGGCGTCTGCCTCGCCGAGTCGGGCGTGGGCGATACCGGTATCCACGATGAGCTTCGGCTCGTCGAAGTAGGTCACCCAGGCAGGGTCAGGGTCAGCGTCTGAGATCTGCTCGAACTGCCGGTGCGCCTCGGCGAGTGCTGCGTGGGTCGCGCTGTGGCTGTTCATCGAGGCGTGTGCGAACGCTTCGCGCATGGACAGCATGGCCATCACTCGTGGTGTGCCACCGTGTCTACGAGCGCTGTCCTGCGCTGCTGTCGAAAGCGCTACTGCATCCGCCGGCCGGTCCTCGTAGGTGCCTTGTAGGCTCATGCAGGCCAGTACGTTCGCCATGAACTGGTGGTCGTCGATGGCCTTGGCGAGTTGTAGGGCTTCGGCGAAGTAGACGCGGGCTTGGCTGTACTGGCGCGCATCGAAGTACGTCCAGCCAGTGAGCCTGGCCAGCTCGGCGGCGACGCTGTAGAGGCTGCGCCGGAACTCGCCTTCGCTCGCTTCCTTGATCATTCCTACGACGTAGCGCAGCTGACCGACGACTGCCGGGCGCAGGGCCTCGCCTCCATGTTGGTCGTCGCGGCGCCAGTAGTCCTCGATGGACGAGTGGAGCGCGCGGAGCGTGGACGGACTGAGCCGCGGTCCGCTGGCAACGGCCAGAATGCTGTCCAGGTCCACGCCGGGCAGCGTGTTGACCGGATCGGCACGTTCGCTAATCACGGGCAGAACGGGGCTCGTTGGCGTGGCGGGGTCCGTGCTCAGTGCTGCGGGAGTCTCCCACTCTCGCTGGGCAAGTCCGAGCATGTGGCCAGGGATGCGAAGCCCGTCAGCCACGCGCTCGATGACGCTCATCTCCTTGATGACCCGCTTGCCGGTCAGTACCTCGCCAACTCGGCTGGGCGTCATGTCACAACGGCGTGCGATCAGTGACGGATAGAAGCCGCCTCGGGTCTTTGCCAACTCGAAGATCTTGGAGAAATCACGCTCTCGGCAGGCATCGATCATCCCGGTTGAGCTCAGCAGTCGGGCCGGGAGCCCTTCTGGCTGCTCGTACTTGGGCATGAGCGGCACTCCGTAGGTGCGGTGCGTGGCCGAGAGGTTACTCGGGATTTTACCCACCGTGGGTAATCACGTGGATGGCGATTTTGTGGCCCGCTCGCCGTGATGCTGTTGGTCATGCAGCCGCAGACACGTATGAACAGGCATGAAGCGGTACAGAGTTGGGCTGATCCGCAAGAGATGCGGACGCGCCCAGTCGATGGTTCCGGGCGATCGGTGGATGTCGAAGCGGTCAAGGCCGCGATTGTCCGGGCCCTCTCCGAGCGGTCGGCGTTGCCTCCGTACGCAGAGCTGTGTGAGTTGCATCAGGTGCTGCTGAGGCACATTGAGGTGCTGAACCCGTTGGCGGCGGAACGGATCGACGGTCTGAACCATGGCACGGTGGCGTGGTACGGGAAGCGGGCCAAGCTGGACTCGATTCCGTACGAGGTGTGTGCGGGGCTCGGCTCTGGTTTGCAGTCGGCCGCGTCGCATGTGCAGAGCCTGGGCTACACCCTGCGGTTCCTCCTGGAGAACTCGGGCGTACAGGGGCGGGCTGAATGAGCGGCCGGCACGCGCTCCCGAAACAGGCAGCAGACGGCGTGCTGTCCGCTGTCTGGGCTCTCGGCTCCGTCGCCACCCTCGGCCTGCTGGGCATGCTCATCGCAGACGTGCCCACCCACGGCACCCCCGCCCCCGTCTCTCAGCCGGACGCCGAGTCGTTCGAGCCTGCGGCTTTTCCCGTTGGCGCGCACGTCAATCACCTGGTGACGCAGCCGGACCGTACCGGCCTCGGTGGGGAGGGCCGGTGATTCGCTGGGACTGGACGGTGCCACGCCAGAGCGTCCGCGCCGTGTTGGACCCCGTCCGGCCCCTTGACGGACGTCTCCGGGCGAAGCTGCGGGCTCACGCGGCGGTGCTGGTGTCGATCATGAGGGCTCGTTCCCATGCCTGCGTTGCTGAGGATGTCGCCTTGGCGGTGAAGGAACTCACCGAAGCTCTCTACGGCTACACGGACTTGCCCATGGTGGCGCTGGCCGAAGACGTGCGCATCCTGCTGGATGCGGTGGACCCGGATGGGGGTGCGCTGTGATGACGCGCGGCCCGAAGACGAATGTGCAGGGCGATTTTCTGCCCATGGCGCGCGGTTTCACCGCCGCTGAGGTCGAGGCGGTACGGCGCTTGGTGGAAAGGTCCGCGCGAGATCGCAGTGACTGCCTCAACTTGCTCGATGCCTTGGGGCTGCAACCGGCGCAGGACCGTTGCGTCCAGCAGCACGAGAGCCCCTCCGCCAAGCGGCGACGAGATGACAGTGACAGGGATCAACTATGAGGAAGACGCAAGTGTCTGAGTGCCCGGTGCGTAAGCCTTCGGTGGTGCCGTATGTCGTTTCGTGGTCGACTGAACTGGCCGGATTCGAAGGCATGTTGGATGTGAAGTGGGACTCGCTTGGGCCGAAGCTGGGCTACAAGGATGAGCGGTCGTCAGACCGCGTCGGGCGCGATCAAGTGCTGTGGGGGCGGATGATCTATCGGCCTGGTGTGGGGCGACCTGAGTACGACTCCATGCATCCTGGGCGTCAGTACTACGCGATGCGGTGGATGAAGTGTCAGGTCTGTGGTGAATCGGTTTGCCGGAATGAGGACGGCTGGCTGTTTTTGGATTGGCGTAAGGAGAACGACCCGTTGACCTGGCCGGAGCGTTCTGTGACGGCTATGCCTCCGCTGTGTGAGGTGCACGCCCGAGTGGCCATTGCCGAATGTCCCCACCTGCGCAACACGGAGTTTCTTGCTCTGCGGGTTCGCACACCGCGCATCTGGGGCTATTCCGGGGCGCCTTACACGTTGACCTCCGACGGTTGGTCGGTGGGGGAGCACGATGCCCTCTGCCCTGTGGGTGACCCGAATCTGCGCGCGGTACTCGCGTCGCGTCTGTACCGCGAACTGTGCAACGTCACGGTGGTCGGGCGGGGGGTTGCTGGCTGATCGCGATGCCGGGATGCCGGCCGTTGGTGAACAAGTGAGACCGGACCACCCCTGTGCCTGGACAGCTGTCGGGGTGGTCCGGTCGGAGAGTCCCTGTTCAGGACCCTGGTGCCGATGGTACCGGGGTTGTCGTCGTGCTTTCGTTGCAGGTGACGCCCTTGCTGGACAGTCGAGTTGGCTCGTTTATGGGGGCGCAGTTGTGTTTGCCGGATTTGGAAGTTCCGTTGGTCTTGTGGGCCTCAGCCCACGAAAGTCAGCCACGATGCGCCCGCGCTGTGACGATCACCCGTCACGTGTGGACAGCAACCGGCCACAGTGCCCAGCCACGCTATCCGTTGACGTCACGGCGGGGGCCATGTCCCGGCCGTTGCGGCGGTCTGTCGCGGGGCCGCATGGGCGAATCCTGTGGCCGGCGTGGTGTCGGTCGGCGTGGTCGGTCGTTGGTGCAGGTGCGTCTCCCCGGGCTCTCCTTTTCGCAGTCGCTGGGGCTCGGGTGGGACGTCCATGGGGTGCCCCAGGTTTCGCGCTGCTCGCACTTGACCGCGTGGAGCCTGGGGCGTCGCCCCGGCTGTGAGAGGTCTCCGTGGATTCGGCTTGGCCTGGGCTGCTGGTCGCGTGCGCCTGGTCGTGGGGACTGCGCGGGTCGATTTCGTGGCGTCGGCCTGGTGGTGCTGCTTCGGGCTGGTCGGGTTGCTTCCTGGGCTCCGTCGGACCGCTTGCTTGGCCTTGCGCGCTGAGCTGCCGGGGGGTGCCGAGAGCGGGGCGGTAGACAGGAGCGTCGGCGGCCTTCGGCCGCCAGCGCGCGCGGGCCGCGTAGCGGGCCGCCTTGATCCAGTAAGGAAACTTTGAACAGCTCGGCTGCTGCTCCTCCTTGGCCGCTGCTGCGAAGCGTCCCAGCACTGCCCCCTCGTCCATGTCGCTCGCGCCCCTGCTTGCCCTGGACTATGCCGATTCATGCGAGTTCGTCTCGCAGATCGTCAAAATCTATCCACAGGCTGACCGTTGCAGAGTTCCTGCATGCCGATTTCACGCGACCGCGGTTCGAGATGTCCGCGGGTTTGTGCACAGGATGAATGCGGGTTTGGCCAGGTGCCGCACAGGCTTTGCGCTGTCCTGTCCGCTCCGGGTTGCTTCTCCGAGATGCCGAAATGTTGTCCACAGGGGGTGTCCGTTCCATGACAGATGGCCTCGACGGTGTTCGGCGCACGGAGAGGCGAAAGGCACATGGAGTGGCGTGGATCACATTCGGGGGACGCGTGTCACATCTGGCGGCCAGCGGCTCCCCTCTCCGCAATGGCAGCGGACGGCGGCGCGAGGTCCCCGGCTGCGAGAAGGAGGTTAGGTGTGACCTGCATCACTGGATGTCACACGCTGGCGGACACATAGCACGGGATCCCCGGTTACCCAAACCGGCGATCCTCCGGAATATGAATCTCCCAGCGACACCCAGGAAAGGACGGCACGGCGAATGAATGTGGTGTGGGTCATGATCCGTCACGCCTGGCCTGGATTCCCCACCTGTTCATGGGTGAGGGCGGGCTCCTATCACGGAAATCCGGCTTCGCCAAAAGCGCGATCGTCCGGAACATGGGGCGCGTTCGGGGAGGTGTCCGGTTGCCGTGCTGTGCTGCGGCGCCATGAAAGGAGGCAGGTGCCATGTACGCGGTGAGTGGTGAGCGGCAAAACGATTCGTCGTGCGGGGCTCGGATGCGGGTTGTTTCCCGCAGGGCGGGTTCCTGGAACGAAGTGGGCCGCAGGGCGGGAAGTGGTGCTGCGATCGCTGCGCATTGCGCGCACGGTGGTGGCAGGCGCCCGGAAGCTGGTGCCAGTTGCTCGGGCTGGTGGCCGGCCTCTGGTGAGCAGAGCCGCGTCTCCTCGGTGCCTTACTGCGCTGCTTACTTGGTCTTGCGGGGGCTTACCACGGGGCCTACCGGGCTGGTCGTGCCGCTTCCGTTACGTCAACGGGCCGATTTGGTAAGCGCGGTGGTGAGGTCGCGGGTGCTGACTGGGGTGGAAGCGAAATGACACGCAAGACGGGGATGTGCACGGTGAACGAGAACGATCTGACGTTGCTGATGGCGATCGCAGAGGCGGCTGCGGAGTTGAATCAGGAGATGGCGGAAGTGCGGGAGCGCGCCGGGCGGGTCAGCGAGCGTCTTTCTGCTCTAGCTGATGGACCTTGTCTTCAAGAGTCGCCACGTGCTGCTTGAGGGCCTTCACTTCCCCTGCCATCTCGCGCATCTGCTCCAGGATCTGAGCCAGGGCCTCGGTCACGGGAGAGGCCGCCTCGTCGCCGGAGGCGGTCTTCCCCTTGGCCGCGCTGTACCAGGCGGGCGCGGTGGAATCGATCTTGAACTCCGCCGCCTTGGGATCGCTGACATAGGTGCCACGGTTGGGGACGGAGTAGACCAGGCCCTCTTCCCGCAGCACCCGGAGGGCGCTGTGCACGGTGGCGTTCGCGATGCCGAGTTCCGTGACCAGATCCCGTGACGAGGGGAGCTTGTCGCCGGGCTTCAGCTTCCCCTCCTCGATCTGCTTGCGCAGCTTGCCGGCCGCCAGGAGGTACGGCGGGATCGGGTGGTCTGTCGGCATGCTCATACTCGCGAGGGTAGCCCGCTCTAGACCGGTCTGGACAGTCCGCGAGACTCCGGCGCTGCCTCTGGAGCGGCGATCCGGCCACGGGGAGTGAGCCGTGCCACCCCTGTTGTCGCTCTCGCCGTAATTGAGACTGAGCGGCTGAGTTGGCCGTCGGGCCTGTTCATTGGCTTGTTGCGGAGCCGTGGCGGAATCCGCTGCCATGGATGAGCCTCCCGTGGCGGCGGCTCGGGTGCGGAGTGGTCGTGCGGCGGATCGCGATCAGGGCGGCGTCGTCGTCGAGGCGTCCGCCGGCGTGGGCGAGGAGATCGCGCCGGATGTGATGCAGAAGCGTCTCGGGGCTGCTCTCGGTCCACTGGGCGGCCCGTTCCGTGAACGGGTAGAACCCGCCGGCAGGGTCGCGGGCTTCGATGACGCCGTCGGTGTACAGCAGGAGGGTGTCCCCGGGCTCGAAGGAGAACACATCGAGGGTGTAGTCCTCCGGTCCAGTGCGGCCCACCCCCAGCGGGGGCGCGGGGTGCACGAGAACGGTGACCGCCTCGCCCGGCCGCAGCAGCAGTGGCGGAGGGTGGTGGACTGCCATGACTGCCGCAGACCGGCAAGGCGCTGCTGGGCGGCCACGTCTCTACCGTGCACCCCCTCGGGGGTGGCTGCGAGCCCGGACATCAAGACGGCCCCCCCCGCCATTGCCGCTACTGGCACTCCCGTCTCGAAAGTGGTCTAGAGCGATCTGGTTCGCACTTGACTGCTCTAGAGCGTTCGGGTAAAACTGTTGTCACACCAGCCACACCGCGTGGCTGGCGACCGAAAGGAAAGAACACATGGCTCGCACGAGCATTCGCGTTGGTCTGCTGCCGGAGACCCGCTTCATGGCGGGCGCGCTGCCGGTGCCGAAGTGGGCGGACCAGGACAAGGGTGAGCGCGCCCTCGACCGTGAGACCAACGCCCCGCTCTACACGGTGATGATCTTCCTGATGGAGGGGGAGCGCGCCGAGACGCTGAAGGTCACCGTTCCGGAGACGGGCCTGCCCAACGGCCTCAAGCCCGGTATGCCGGTCAAGACCGTGGACCTGGTCGCCAACCCCTGGGCCAACCTGTTCAACGGTCAGGTCTCCTCGGGCGTGAGCTACCGCGTCAAGGCGCTGGTCATCGACACCCCGGCCGCCAAGGAGTCGGCCGCGTGAGGGACTTCATCCCGGGCTGGGATCGGGCCTATCCGGTCCCAGCCCCCCACCCGATCCGCGCTTCAGCGAGCAGGTGACGCATGACGTGGCGGCCGTTCTGGTCGCTCACGGATTCCCCCCAGTGATCAATGACTTCGACTGGGGCGACCTCGATTCGGCCCTGTGGGCCTTCCTCTACGGCGAACGGAGCCAGACGTGACACTCAACGAACTCAACACCTATTCCCCGGTGGTGGCGGTGACGGTGCTGACCGTCTTCGCGGTCATCGCGGCCGTGTGGCTGGGCCGCTACATCGCGGCGGACCGCACGATGAAGGCCAGCATCCGCCAGGCGGTCAAGGTGCGGTGGGGCTGGAAGCGCCTCGCACGGATGCAGGGGCTGTCGGTCACCGACAAGATGCCCACGGCGCTGGCGTCCCTGACCACCGATGGCGACAAGACGCCCAAGCCGCGGGAGCTGACCCCGGCACTGAAGGTCAAGCCGGACCGCTTCGGCATCGTGGCACGGGCGAACTGCCTGCCCAAGGTCGGCCTGGAGCAGTTCCAGAAGGCTGCACCGCACCTCGCCGACGCATGGCGCTGCGTCCGCGTCTCGGTCATGCCCGACGGCCCCGGCCACATCATCATCCGCGGCGTGCGCCGCGATCCGCTGATCACGCCCACCGAGCACGTGCCTACCGGTGAAGAGCCGGAAGACCTGGCTACTTGGCATCTGGGCGTCGACGACTACGCGCAGTCGGTCACCGTGCCGCTCAAGGACGTGCCCGGTGTCACCGTTGCCGGCCTTCCCGGCTACGGAAAGACCTCGCTGATCAACCGGTTCATCTGCGACTGCGCGCCCTCGCCGAACGTGCAGTTCGCGGTAGCGGACGGCAAGGTGTCGACCGCCTATGAGGGCGACTACGCCGACTTGATGCACCGCCTGTTCGCGTTCGTTGGCGATGACCTGGACGAGGCGAACGCCCTGTTCAAGCGGCTGGTCAAGCTGCGCCGGGGGCGCTCGGCGAGCATCAAGGACGTGCTGGGCGTGAAGAACATGTGGCACGTCGGCCCGTCCGAGAAGTGGCCGCTGACGGTGCTGATCCTCGATGAGGCCCACACCTACTTCCGCGACTACAAGGGCAGCGACCGCGAAACCAAGCGGCTGGCCGCTCTGACTGCGGAGAACGCCCGGCTGGTCGAGGACCTGGTCAAGAAGGGCCGCAGCGTCGGCATCCTGGTCATCCTCGCCACGCAGAAGACCACGGGCGATGCGATCCCGACGTTCATCCGGGACGTGTGCCCGGTGGGCCTGTCTTTCGCGCAGAAGACCGCGGAAGCGTCCGTGGCGGCGCTCGGTGAGGCCATCCGCGACTGGCCCGACGCCAACCCCATGCACCTGCAAGACCCGTCCTATGTCGGCGTCGCCTCCATGGCCTTGCAGGGCCGCCCCGGCTTCACCCGCGTCCGCACCCCCTACGTGGACGACGCGCACGCCGCCGAGATCGCCAACACCACCGGGCACCGCACCTGCGACCCGCAAATCCTTCTCGACCACTACGCCCCCGCCCGCATCGACCTGCACAAGGACGACGAAGCAGCCTGACCCCAACACCCCCGTCCCTACGGCCACTTGAGAGGAGGTGAACCCCCTATGTCTGAGGACCGGATCACTCAGCGCACCGTGACCGTGGTCATGGCCGTCATCGCCGCCCTGGCGTTCGTCTTCTCCTTCGGCAACGTCTGGTCCCTGGCCCTGCGCCTGGGCGTCCCCGCCCCAGTCGCGCCGCTGATTGCCCCCATGGTTGATCTGTCGGTCGTCGGCCTCCTGGTGGCCCTGCGCTACCTCTCCCTGCGCGGCGTCCAGGCCGAGCAGATGCGCTCCGCCTCCCGGCTGATGCACCTGTCGGGACTGCTGACCCTGGCCCTCAACATCGCCGAACCCCTCATCGCCGGTCACTGGGGCCGCGCCGCCGTGGACGCTGTCGCGCCCCTGCTCCTCCTTGGCTGGGGAGCGGTCGGCCCGCAGCTCCTGCGCCACTTCCACACCGTGACCCACACGGATACGGAACCTGCCGACGACGAGACCCCCGCCCCGGCACCTACCGCGGCAACCCCGGCTCCGGCTCATGTTTCGGAACCTGCGGCTGTTCCAGTACCGGTTCCTGCCCCGGCTCCGGCTCCCGCCAGAGCGGTACCGGCCCCCGCAGCCGATGCGGCTCCCGAAGTGCCCGAGCCGCTGCTCGATGAGGCGCGCAAGATCGCTGCCTCCCACCAGGCCGAACACGGCGAGCCCATCACGGCCACCCAGCTCAAGACCCGACTGGGCGTCGGCCCCCGGCTGGCCACCGCCGCATACGCGGCCCTGACGGCCTGACCCTCTGCCGGCCTCCCGGCACCCTCCCCGCCCTGCCCGTAACCGGGCTCGGTCCGGCATGCCTCCGGGCAGCAACCGCATGCGCATTTCGGTCGCTGCCCGGAGGCCCAACCGGAGGCTTCCCACCCTCACACCAGGAAGGACACCCCGCATCCCATGACCAGCCATCTGGACCTGCGCCACGTGGTCAGCCCCGCCGTGCGGGACCTGGTAGAGCTCGCCAACCTCCAAGACTTCGACCGCGTGCAGGAACAGGTCCGCAACCTGCGCGGCTGCACCCGCCCGGTCAACCTCGTCGGCCACACCGCCACCCTCGACGCCACCACGAACACCGTCCTGCGCTCGTACTCCACCGCCAACGAGCCCACCGGACGCCTGCTGACCGCGTGCGGCAACCGCCGCTCGTCCCGCTGCCCGGCCTGCTCCCGCGTCTACGCTGCCGACACCTACCACCTGATCAAGGCCGGCCTCTCCGGTGGCAAGACCGTCCCCGAAACGGTCCGCACCCACCCCCGCGTCTTCGCCACCCTCACCGCCCCCTCCTTCGGCCCCGTCCACAACCGCCCCACCGAAGGCGGCAAACTCCGCGCCTGCGCCTGCGGCACCCAACACGCCGAAGATGCACCGGAGTTGGGAACACCGCTCCGCCCCTCGACTTACGACTACACCGGCGCCGTGCTCTGGAACGCCCACGCGGGCGCCCTGTGGGCACGCTTCACCACCTACCTCCGCCGCGCCCTGGCCGCCCACCTCGGCATGACCCAAAAGGCGCTGAACGCTGCCCTGCGCGTCTCCTTCGCCAAGGTCGCCGAGTACCAAAAGCGCGGCCTGGTCCACTTCCACGCGGTCATCCGCTTCGACGGCCCCGAAGGCAGCAACCAGCCCCCGCCCCCCTGGGCCACCATCGACGCACTCAAAGCCGCCATCGACCATGCTGCCGAGAACACCGTTCTCACGGTGACTTCCGACCACACCGGAGACCGCGAAATCCGCTGGGGTGACCGCCTCGACGTACGCGAGATCACCGCACTCGGCAACGGCGAACTCACCGATAAAGCCGTCGCCGGATACGTCGCCAAGTACGCCACCAAAAGCGCTGAAGACTCCGGCACGGTGGACCGCTCCCTGATCTGCGCTCCCTGCGCCGGACGCGGCCACCGGCGCGGCCCTGACGGCTTCCGCGATCTGTGCGCCGACTGCGAAGGCACCGGGCAGGCCGAACCCCTCCAAGACCTCCCCGTACAGCGCCACGTCCGCCAGATGATCCGCACCGCCTGGGCCCTCGGCCACCTGCCCGAGTTCGCTGACCTCAAGCTTTGGAAGTGGGCGCACATGCTCGGATTCCGCGGCCACTTCTCCACCAAATCCCGCCGCTACTCCACCACCCTCGGCGCGCTCCGCGACGTCCGCCGCGCCTGGCGCCTGGAGCAAGCACGCACCCGTGCCGGCCTGGACGCTCCAGACGAGAAGACCACCCTCGTCGTCTCCCACTGGGCCTACCTCGCCTCCGGCTATCGCCCTGGCGAAGAGTTCCTGGCTGCTCAAACGCGCTATGAAATCCAACAGGCCAAACAAGCCGCCGACCGTGTCAAGACCGAGGGGGAATTGTGGCAATAAGTCGAGATTCCCGCCCTGCTGAGGATGAGTGCTGGGCTGAGTTTTGGCAGATCATCGGCAAGGCTGCGGCGCGCCGCTACCTGCGGGAAGTCGAAGAACCAGAATCTGTGCCTGCACCCGTTACGGCCCTTCCCGAAGCTGCCTGAAAAACACGGCGTCGCCCCACCTTGTACGGATGGGGCGACGCTTCGTGCTATCAGCTGGCCTCTACCTCCAGGATGGGCCGCTCCCACATGGGAATGATCTTGTAGCGGCCCTCATCATGGAACTCTCCGCGGCTCGCTGTGATGCGCCAGATCACCTTGCGCAATGCTGCACGCTTAGTGTCATCATCCAGATGCGGCCACTCCGTCATAAGCCCTTGAAAGATTTCCCGCTTGGGGATCGTGGGCACCCGGTAGCTCTTGGACCGCTTCAGTTTGGCCTCGGCCGCTGCAATCTCCGCGGCATACTCGTCGCGCTGCTCAATGAACTCTTGCTGGTCGATCTCCTCGGCAGCTCGCATGCGCACCAGGTTCTTCTTGAGTGTCTTCAGGCGGGTGATCTCGGCACTCCAGTGCGCAGAGTCATCCGGCTGTTGCTTCTCCGCGGAAACGGCCGCCTCGGCGACCGCACGGGCAGTTCCGTCATCCTTGGCCCACTCCAGGAGCCATTTCAAGATCACCGAATCCACTGCCTCACGGCTGGCGTTGGAGTGATTGCATTGGCCGGTGTCGATGTTGCCGCATCGCCATGTCAGGTACTTGCTACCGCGGGCGCCCCGCGAACTGCCCGCCCGCATGGCCTTTCCCTGCTTGTCACCGCAGTCAATGCAGAACACCAGGCCACTTGCCGGATATTTCGCTCGTGTCTTGTGGGATGCGATGCGGGTGCCGGCCCTGCGGCGTTCGAGGTAGCCCTCCCATACATCCTCAGACTCGATGACCTGCCGGTGGGCGCCGGGTATCCAGACGAACCGGTCGATCTTTGCTATCCCGATGCCGTCAACGGCGGACTCCGGGAGCTCGTCAGCCCAGCTCTGGGCGCCAGGAGTGACGCGGAGGTATCCGGCGCCAAACCCGGTGTCCATCGCAGCCAGCAGGCTCTTGTCCGTGATGATGTGACCGCCATACGTCCGCAGCCCATCTAGCGTGAGCTCATGCGCCACGCGGGTCAGTGGCTTTCCGTCGCTGAACTCCGAATAGGCGTATGCCAGCGCGGGACCGTAGCGCGGACGTGGGATCTGAATCCCAGACTTGCACTTCTCGCAGGTTTCGCGCTTCTTGTGCTCGCGGCGGACTCCTCGGGGGGATCGCGGCTTCGGCATCGGGCACGTGTCGCAGTACCAATAGCCGAACCGCGGGGCACCGTGATGCGGCAGCCCGTTACGCAGGCGATTGGCGTGAGTGCTCATCCAGTTTTCGCCGATGATGTCCCGCTGGAACTCGGCGATGCCCAGCATGTTCGTGCGGGCGAGACGGCCTGCGGCCGTCTTTGTGTCGAAGTGTTCCGTAGCCGACTTCGCTACGCCGCCGATACCTTCGAGCATCCGGATGTTGGTCAGGGACAGCTCGGTGTTTCGGCCGAAGCGGTCGTACCGATAGACCAGGACGCCATCCGCTTCGTCGCTGGCGACGCGGGCGATGATGGCGCCGATCTTGCGCTTCGCGAAGTCGTGCCCGTCCAGGTCCAAGTCGTAGATCACGTCGATGATCGCTGCACCGATGTCGGCGGCATACTTGCGGCCGGTGTGCTCTTGCAGCTCGGGGCTGATCATGTCTTCGCGGGCCGTGGAGACCCGGATGTACAAGATCAGCCGCAGCAGTTTGCTTGGCACCGCCCGCAGAATAGGCACTTGCGTTCTCCCTACGTGTGTTCCTTTGGGAGTCTACGTAGGTACGGGCTCCGGCAAGACCACGTTGCTCAGCGCGCTGCTCGGGCTGGTCGGCCCGGCCGAGCGGATCGTGCTGGCCGAGGACTCGGCGGAGCTGCGGCCGGACCACCCTCATGTGGTGCGGCTGGAGACCCGGCCGGCCAATCAGGAGGGCGTCGGCCGGGTGACCCTGCGGGACCTGGTGCGGCAGGCGCTGCGGATGCGGCCGGACCGGTTGGTGGTCGGTGAGGTGCGTGGCACCGAGGTCACCGATCTGCTGGCGGCCCTCAATACGGGCCATGAGGGCGGCTGTTGCACGGTCCATGCCAATGCCGCGTGCGATGTGCCGGCCCGTCTGGAGGCGCTGGGATGCACCGCGGGGCTGGATCGCGCGGCCCTGCACAGCCAGTTGGCGGCCGGGCTGTCCGTCGTGCTGCACCTCGTGCGCGACCGGGCCGGGCGGCGTCGGATCGCCGAGATCCACGTCCTGGAGCGGGACCGGGACGGCTTCGTGGTGACCGTTCCGGCGGCGATCTGGAGCCCGGAGGGGTTCCAGGAGGCGCGTGGCTGGGGGCGGTTGGCGCGGCTGTGCGAGAGGGGTGGCCAGGGGTGCTGAGGGACGCGGTGGGGCCGGTGGTGCTGCCGGCCGCGGTGGGATGCGCGGCGGTGCTGGCGCGGCGGCTGCGGCGCGGGCGCGCCCTGCGGCGGCGGATGGCTGCGCTCCTGGGGGACGTCGGGGCGGTGTCCGTCGCGGCGGGACGGCCGGACCGGGGGCGCGGTGCGGTGTTGCGGGAGTGGTGTGCCGGGCGGGCGGTCGACGGCGAGGGAGGCCGGCGGTGGCGGCTGGGGCGCCGGTGCGAGGTCGGCGCGGAGATCTGGTGCGTGCTGGCCGGGGTCGTGCTGGGGGTGCTGGGGCGGTCGGTGCTGCCGGTGCTGGGTTCCGTGGTGGCGCTGGTCGTCGTACGGCGGTGGCTGGCGACGTGGGCGCGGCAGCGAGCGGCGGACCGGCGGGCGGCGGCGGTGATCGGGTTCTGCGGGGCGGTGGCGGCGGAACTGCGGGCCGGCCGGCAGCCGGATCGGGCCCTGGTCGTGGCCGGGGCGTCGGGGCTGGGAGAGGCGGGGCCTGCGGTGCTGGCGGCGGCGCGGTACGGCGGGGACGTCCCCGGGGCGCTGCGGGCGGCGGCGCGGCAGCCCGGCGCCGAGGGGCTCGCCGGGGCGGCGGCGTGCTGGCAGGTGGCCCTGGAGGGCGGTGCGGGGCTGGCCCGCGGGCTGGAGCGGATCGCGTCCGGGCTCGCCGCGCAGCGCGACCAACGGGAGGAGCTACAGGCCCAGTTGGCCGGGCCGCGGGCCACCGCCCTGATGCTCGCCCTGCTGCCGGTGGGCGGGCTCCTGATGGGCGGTGCGCTCGGTGCCGATCCCCTCGGGGTGCTGCTGCACACCCCGGCCGGCTGGGGATGCCTGGCCGTCGGCGGGCTACTGGAGTGGGGCGGGGTGGCCTGGACGGCCCGGATCGTCGCCGAGGCGTCGGCGGAGCGGAAGTGAAGTGAGGGGGAGGTGGGTGTGGTGAGCCCGGAAGTTGTCCACAGGGTGGGGATGGCGGTGCTGGCCGCGGCGGCCGTGCTGTGTGCGGCGGCGCTGGGGCGGCTGCTGCATGGCGAGCGTGCCGTGCGGCGGCGGGTGCCGATGGTCCTGGAAGGTGCCGCCAGCGGGCTGTACGGCGGCGAGGAGGGCCCGCGCGCACGGGGGCGGTGGGTCGTCCGAGGCCGGTGGCGGAGGCGGGCAGCGGCCCGAGGAGGCGGCCCGCGGGGCGATCGGCTGAAGGAGTGGGCCGGGCCCCTGGGGGTGGCCGGATGCGTGGCCGTCCTTCTGGGCGGTGTCACCGGGCTGCTGGTGGGGCCCGCCGCCGGTTGGGGCGCGTACCACTGGCTCCGGCGGCAATGGGCCGCGGCGGCCGATCGGGGCACGGCGGCGCGGGTGGCCGCCGAACTGGCCCCGGCCGGCGATCTCCTGGCGGCCTGTCTGGCGGCCGGGGCCGGTCCGCGGGAGGCGGCCGAGGCGGTGGGCCGGTCGCTGGACGGGCCGGTCGCCGAGCGCTTGCGCCACGTCGCGGCGGAACTACGGCTGGGCGGTGAACCGACCGCGGTATGGCCACGGTTGGCGGAACTCCCGGGAGCCGGGGCACTGGCGCGCTGCATGGAGCGCGCCGGGATATCGGGGGCCCCGGCCGTGGAGCCGGCCTCCCGGATCGCGGCCGAGCTGCGTGCCGAATGGGGCCGGGCCGCGACCGCACGGGCCCGGCGGGCGGGGGTGCTGGTCACCCTCCCGCTGTCCGGGTGCTTCCTGCCGGCCTTCCTGGTGCTCGGGGTGGCACCGGTGCTGCTCGGACTGGCGGGCGGACTGCTGGGAGGTGACGGCTGAGCCGACACGGCGACACGGCGACACAGCGATGCGGCGGCCTGGTGGTCCGGCGGCCCGGCGGCCCGGCGTACGGAGGCGGGATCAGACGCGTCGGACGAGACCGAGACCGAGACCGAGACCGAGGCCCGACCACGGAAGGGACTTCACCGGGGCCATGGGCCCCACGGCTTCACCGCCGCACGGATCGACGGATTCACGGATCGATGGATCCACGGAATGACGGATTCACATGCACGGAATCGCGGACTCCCCGGGAGTTCGGGATTCGCGAGATGCCAAGGAGGCAGCAGATGTTCGGTCGATGGTGGGCGCGGGTGCGCGCGGCCGGGGCGGACCGCGGGATGAGCACCGCGGAGTACGCCGTGGGGACGCTGGCGGCGTGCGCGTTCGCGGCGGTGCTCTACAAGCTCGTGACGAGCGGACCGGTGGCCGCCGCGCTGCGGTCCGTGCTCCAGAGGGCGCTCGATGTGCCGTTCTGAGGGCAGCGGGCGGGCCCGGGCCGCGCGTGCCGGTGCGGGCCCGCCCGGCGGGCGCGGCGCACGGGACGCCGGATTCGTGACGGCGGAGGCGGCGGTGGTGCTTCCGGTGCTGGTGGCGGTCGCGGCGGCGCTGATCTGGGGGCTGCTGGCCGCCTGTGCCCGGATCGCCTGCGTGGACGCCGCGCGGGCCGCCGCCCGTGCGGCGGCGCGTCAGGAGCCGGCGGCGCAGGTGCTCGCCGCGGCCCGTGGGGCGGCTCCCCGGGGCGCGCGGATCACGGTGGCGCGCGAGGGCGACCTGGTGCGCGTACGGGTCGAGGCCGCGTTGCCCGGAGGGACCCGGCTGCCGGTGCGGGTCGGTGGAGAGGCGGTGGCCCTTGCGGAGGAAACGGTGCGGTGACGAGGGCTCCGCCACGGTGTGGACGGTCTTCGCGGCGGCGGCCCTGTGCGCGGTCTTCGCCGCGCTGGTGGCCGTCGGGCAGGCGGTCACCGCCCGGCACCGGGCGGGCGGCGCGGCGGACCTGGCGGCGCTGGCGGCCGCGGACCAGGCGCTCCGCGGCCCGGTGGCGGCGTGCGCCACGGCACGTCGGGTGGCCGCCGCGCAGCACACCCGTCTGGTGCGCTGCGCCGTGGACGCGCTGATCGCCGATGTCACGGCCGAGGCCGACGGCGGCCCGTTCACGGCGCGGGTCCGGTCCCGGGCCGGCCCCGCCGCTGCCGCAGCGGACGCCGAGACGGAAGCGTGGTCCGGCACGGTCCCGGAAACCGGCCCGCGGGCGGACGCCGGGCCCGTACCGGTGGCGTGGGCGGGGCCGCCGCCCCGGACACGTCCGCTGTCCGGCGAGGGCGGCCCCGCCCGGGCGACGGGCCGTCCCGGCTCAGTCGCCGGGCACCCCGCGCAACAGCTCCCCGAGCAGTCGGATGGCGCCCCGTTTGTGGAGCGGGTCGTTCCCGTTGCCGCACTTGGGGGACTGGATGCAGGACGGGCAACCGGCCTCGCACTCGCAGGCGGCGATGGCGCTGCGGGTGGCGGCGAGCCAGTCGGCGGCCGTGTGGAAGGCGCGTTCGGCGAAGCCCGCGCCACCGGGGTGGCCGTCGTAGACGAAGACCGTCGGGAGCAGGGTGTCCGGGTGCAGGGGGACGGAGACGCCGCCGATGTCCCAGCGGTCGCAGGTGGCGAAGAGGGGCAGCATGCCGATGGAGGCGTGCTCGGCGGCGTGCAGGGCACCGCCCAGCTGCTCGGGGTTGACCCGGGCGGCGTCGAGCTGGTCCTCGGTGACCGTCCACCACACCGCGCGGGTGCGCAGCGTACGGGGCGGCAGGTCGAGCTTGGTCTCGCCCAGGACCTCCCCGGTGATCAGTTTGCGGCGCAGGAAGGAGACGACCTGATTGGTGACCTCCACGGAGCCGAAGCACAGCCGGGCGTCGCCCCAGGGGACCTCGGTTTCGGTCTCCAGGATCGAGATCGCGGTGGTGTCGCGGGCGGTGGTGGAGTACGGCGGATTGGCCTCCTCCACGAGGGCGACGTTGTCCTCCAGGTCCAGGTGCCGGACGAGATAGCTGCGGCCCTGGTGGAGGTGGACCGCCCCGTCGTGGACGGTGGTGTGCGCCGCCGCGGCGTCGACGGTGCCCAGCAGGCGCCCGGTGCCGGCCTCCACGACCTGCACCGGCGAGCCGCCCTGGCCGCGGATGTCGGTGAGGTCGGCGGCCCGCTCGCGGCGCGTCCAGTACCAGGCGGTGGCGCGCCGGCGCAGCAGGTTCGCGGCCTCCAGCTGGGGCATCAGCCCGGGGGCGGCCGGGCCGAAGAGCGGGAAGTCGGCCTCGGTGAGCGGCAGTTCGGAGGCGGCCGCGCAGAGGTGCGGAGCGAGGACGTAGGGGTTGTCCGGGTCGAGCACGGTCGACTCGACGGGCTGGTCGAAGAGCGCCTCGGGGTGGTGGACGAGATAGGTGTCCAGCGGGTCGTCGCGGGCCACCAGGACGGCCAGCGCGCCCTGTCCGGCCCGGCCCGCGCGGCCGGCCTGCTGCCACAGGGAGGCGCGCGTGCCGGGATAGCCCGCGATGACCACGGCGTCCAGGCCGGAGACGTCCACGCCCAGCTCCAGCGCGGTGGTGGCGGCCAGCCCGAGGAGTTCACCGCTGTGCAGGGCGCGTTCGAGGGCCCGGCGCTCCTCGGGCAGATAGCCGCCCCGGTACGCGGCGATCCGCGCGGGCAGCGAGCGGTCCACCTCCGAGAGCCGCTCCTGCGCGATCAGGGCGATCAGTTCGGCGCCGCGCCGAGAGCGGACGAAGGCGACCGTCCGCACACCCTGGACGGCGAGGTCGGTGAGCAGGTCGGCGGACTCGGCGGTCGCGGTGCGGCGGACCGGGGCGCCCTGCTCGCCGTGGAGTTCGGTCAGCGGCGGCTCCCACAGCGCGAAGACCAACTCGCCGCGCGGCGAGGTGTCCTGAGTGATCTCGGCCACGGGCAGCCCGGTGAGGCGGGACGCGGCCTGCGCCGGCTCCGCGGCGGTCGCGGAGGCCAGCAGGAAGACCGGCTCGGCGCCGTAGCGGGCGCAGACCCGGCGCAGTCGGCGGACGACCTGTGCGACATGGGAGCCGAAGACGCCGCGGTAGGTGTGGCATTCGTCGATGACGACGTAGCGCAGTGCGCGCAGGAAGGAGGACCAGCGGGGGTGGGCCGGGAGGATGCCGCGGTGCAGCATGTCCGGGTTGGTCAGCACGTAGTTGGCGTACTGGCGGACCCACTCGCGCTCCTCGACCGGGGTGTCACCGTCGTAGACGGCGGGCCGGACGGCCGTGCCGAGCGGGGCGGCCAGCTCGCGCACGGCCCGCCGCTGGTCGGCCGCCAGGGCCTTGGTGGGCGCCAGGTACAGGGCCGTGGCCCCCCGGCCGTTGGGCGCCTCGGAGCCGTCCAGGAGGGTGGAGAGCACGGGCGCCAGATAGGACAGCGACTTGCCGGAGGCGGTGCCGGTGGCGACCACGACCGATTCGCCGCGCAGTGCGTGTTCGGACGCGCGTGCCTGGTGGGCCCAGGGGCGATCGATTCCGGCCGAACGGATGGCGTCGATCACTTCCGGCCGGATCTGTGCCGGCCAGTCGGCATGGGTGCCGATGCGCGGGGGCAAGTGCTCCGTATGAGTGATGCGCGCAGCGCGGGTCGCGCCCCGGGCCAGACGGTCGAGAATCATGCCTGGGGAAGTGCGCGCGCCAGGATCCGGCGGGAGTCGATTGGAGGCCATCGGCACCGAGTGTGTCACCGGTGTGACGGACAATGCTCACAAGGCGTCGTGCACGCCTGCTGGTAAGTGATTGAATGCCATGGCGGCTGCCGATCCGCCCCTACCTCGGTGGGGAGGCCCCAGGGGGGCGACCGCTCGATAGCAAGGTGCTGGAGGATCCGTGGACCTGTCCCTGTCGACCCGGACCGTTGGCGACCGTACGGTCGTCGAGGTCGGTGGCGAGATTGATGTATACACCGCGCCCAAGCTGCGGGAGCAGCTGGTCGAGCTTGTGAACGACGGAAGCTACCACCTCGTGGTGGACATGGAGCGTGTCGACTTCCTGGACTCCACAGGGCTCGGCGTCCTGGTGGGCGGACTGAAGCGGGTGCGTGCCCATGAGGGCTCGCTGCGCCTGGTCTGCAATCAGGAGCGCATTCTCAAGATCTTCCGAATCACCGGTCTGACCAAGGTGTTCCCGATCCACACCTCGGTCGACGAAGCCGTCCAAGCCACTGACTGACGGTTTGCCGGTCCCCCGCGCCCCGGGCGCGGGGGTGGAAGGAGTGGGGGGTACCGGACGCACCCGTCCGGCCCCCTGCGTTGCACGCCCGCATCACGAGGGGGATGGCATGGCCACCGTCGAACTTCGCTTCAGCGCCCTTCCCGAGCACGTCCGGACCGCGCGTCTGGTCGCGGCTGCCGTGGCACGGCGTGCGGGGGTGGACGAGGCCGTGCTGGACGAGGTGCGGCTCGCCGTGGGCGAGGCGTGCAGCCGGGCCGTGGGGCTGCACGAGATCCACGGCATCACGGCGCCGGTGCGGGTGGTGCTGGTCGAGGACGAGAAGCAGTTCTCGATCGAGGTCGGCGACGAGGTTCCCGGCCCCGGCGGGGCCGCCGCGGGCGGTGCCGATGCCGAGGGCATCGGGGAGAACGACGCCGAGGGCGAGGACGAGATGGGCCTCGCGGTCATCAGTGGGCTCGTCGACGACGTCGAGGTGACCTCCGGCGAGACCGGCGGGCGAATCCGGATGAGCTGGCCCGCACACCCGGCTCCGGTCCTGCCGTAGGGCCGTCGAGCGGAGGGCCCGGCGCCGGTCGGTCGGCGCTGTTCCGTAGCGGGTGGGGCACCTGTCGTGATGCGTAGGGGTGCGGGCGTGGGCGTTTGCCGCGTTGCCCTGCGTTCACCGCGTCGCGCGCCTGTTTCTGCGTGTTCGCGCGCCCGGCTTCCTGTGTAGTGCCAGGCCGGTGTGGCGCGGCAGCAGGCCGGTGCGGTCCGGTCGCGCGGGGAATTCCGTACGGTGCCGGTTCGGCGGGCCGGGCGTGTGGCGGTGGCCGGGGGCTGTCGGCCGCGGGCTGTGGCCCGTGGTGCGTGTCCCGTGGGCGGGCCGTGATCCTGGGGTTCCGACGCTCGTGTCCTCCGCCCGCCATCCCGTCCACCCCGACCCCGCGGTGGCTTCCTCAGGGGCGCTGCGTCCTGGTGCGGGCGATGCGATCCGGTCGGGATCTGATGGTCCGTCATCGAGATGGTGGAGGCTACGGAAGGCCGGCGAGGGGGTCTTGCGGTGGCCCGGGGAGGGCACCGGGCGGCTCAATTCCCTCCCGTTTCACGGCGGTCACAGTCGGAACGGGGCGCGGCGCGAGGTCGTTGAGCAGCGGCGATCACAAGTAGATCAATAGTACGGATAGATCATCTGTCCGGGGTCAGTGAATTGCGGGGTTTCCTTCGTCCGGACGAATTCGGCGGACCATCGGCCTTTTGATCTTCGCCGGGAACAGGCGAATTCCCTTTGAGGCGCCCTGTTTTGATCAACCGTCGCTCCCTACAATCCGTCCACATCTTGCTCAGGACGCCTGAGCGTGCTTCCGCGCGCCCATGTGCCATAACGTCAAGGAGGACGAATGGCGGGGCCTTACACCCCTCAGTCGATGGACACCCCCACTTTTCTGGCCGTCCCGTCACTCACCGCGGACAACCGCGGCATCGTGCTGGTGATCGCCGTCGTCGCCCTGGCCGCGCTGGCGGTCGCGGCGGTGCTGGTCCGCCAAGTGCTCGCGGCCGGTGAGGGGACCGACAGTATGAAGAAGATCGCGGCGGCGGTGCAGGAGGGCGCGAATGCCTACCTGGCGCGGCAGTTGCGGACCCTCGGCGTATTCGCCGTCGTCGTGTTCTTCCTGCTCATGTTGCTGCCCGCGGACAATTGGACGCAGCGGGCCGGACGCAGCGCGTTCTTCTTGATCGGCGCGGCATTCTCGGCGGCCACCGGCTATATCGGCATGTGGCTCGCGGTGCGCAGCAATGTGCGAGTGGCGGCGGCCGCCCGGGAAGCCACCCCGGATGACGGCGCGGCAGAGCAAAAGGATCTTACGGCGGTCTCCCACAAAGCGATGAAGATCGCTTTCCGTACCGGAGGCGTCGTCGGCATGTTCACCGTGGGCCTCGGCCTGCTCGGTGCGTCCTGCGTGGTGCTCGTGTACGCGGTCGACGCGCCCAAGGTGCTGGAGGGTTTCGGGCTCGGCGCCGCGCTGATCGCGATGTTCATGCGGGTCGGCGGCGGCATCTTCACCAAGGCCGCGGACGTCGGCGCCGACCTCGTCGGCAAGGTCGAGCAGGGCATCCCGGAGGACGACCCGCGCAACGCCGCCACCATCGCGGACAACGTCGGCGACAACGTGGGCGACTGCGCCGGCATGGCGGCCGACCTCTTCGAGTCGTACGCGGTGACGCTGGTCGCCGCGCTCATCCTGGGCACCGCGGCCTTCGGCGACGCCGGACTGGCCTTCCCGCTTCTGGTGCCGGCGATCGGCGTGCTCACCGCGATGGTCGGCATCTTCGTCGTGTCGCCCCGGCGCCGGGACCGCAGCGGGATGACCGCCATCAACCGCGGCTTCTTCGTCTCCGCGGGCATCTCGCTGGTCCTGGTGGCCGCCGCGGTCTTCGTCTACCTGCCGTCGAGCTACAAGGACCTCAGCGGCGTCAGCGACCCGGAGATCCTGGGCCGCAGCGGCGACCCGCGGGTGCTGGCGCTGGTCGCGGTCGCCGTCGGCATCGTGCTGGCCGCCCTGATCCAGCAGCTGACCGGCTACTTCACCGAGACCAGCCGGCGGCCCGTCCGGGACATCGGCAAGACCTCGCTGACCGGACCGGCCACCGTCGTGCTCGCCGGCATCTCGATCGGCCTGGAGTCGGCCGTCTACTCGGCGGTGCTGATCGGGTTGGCGGTCTACGGGGCGTTCCTGCTGGGCGGTGCCTCGATCACGCTGGCGCTGTTCGCGGTGGCGCTGGCCGGGACCGGCCTGCTGACCACCGTCGGGGTGATCGTGGCGATGGACACCTTCGGACCGGTCTCCGACAACGCGCAGGGCATCGCCGAGATGTCCGGCGACGTCACCGGGGACGGCGCGCAGGTGCTGACCGACCTGGACGCGGTGGGCAACACCACCAAGGCCATCACCAAGGGCATCGCCATCGCGACCGCGGTGCTCGCGGCCTCCGCGCTGTTCGGCTCGTACCGGGACGCGATCGCCAACGCCGTACGGGAGATCGGCCACGCGGCCGGCGGGCTGAGCCTGAGCCTGGACATCTCGCAGCCGAACAACCTGGTGGGGCTGATCCTGGGGGCCTCGGTCGTCTTCCTGTTCTCGGGGCTGGCGATCAACGCGGTCTCGCGGTCGGCCGGAGCGGTGGTCTTCGAGGTGCGCCGGCAGTTCCGCGAGCGTCCGGGGATCATGGACTACACCGAGAAGCCCGAGTACGGGCGGGTGGTCGACATCTGCACCAAGGACGCGCTGCGCGAACTGGCCACGCCGGGGCTGCTGGCGGTGCTCACGCCCATCGTGGTCGGCTTCGCGCTCGGCGTCGGGGCGCTCGGCTCGTTCCTGGCCGGCGCGATCGGCACCGGCACCCTGATGGCGGTCTTCCTCGCCAACTCCGGTGGCGCGTGGGACAACGCCAAGAAGCTGGTCGAGGACGGCCACCACGGCGGCAAGGGCAGCGAGGCGCATGCCGCGACGGTCATCGGCGACACCGTCGGCGACCCGTTCAAGGACACCGCCGGCCCGGCGATCAACCCGCTGCTGAAGGTGATGAACCTGGTCGCGCTGCTGATCGCGCCGGCCGTGGTGAAGTTCTCGTACGGCCACGACAAGAGCCTCGGCGTGCGCGCCGGGGTCGCCCTGTTGGCGCTCGTCATCATCGTCGGCGCGGTCTACGTCTCCAAGCGGCGGGGGATCGCCGTGGGTGATGAAGACAACAACTCCGAGGATCCCGAAGGCGTCGCCAAGTCGACCAGGACCGCCGTGGCGTCCTGACCGGACGGGCCGTCGGATCGGCCTGCTGACCGCTCAACGGGCGGGTGTACGGCGCTTATTGCGCGCGCCGGACACCCGCCCGCGGCGTGCCCGGCGGGGGACTCGGTCCTTGGTGCAAATGGCTGCAATGCGGGCCGGGGCGGATGCCCGACCCATGGGCGAAGCCGTTTGGACGTGTATGTTCCGGGGCCGAGAGCCATGGAAGGGACCAATCCGGTGAACAAGAAGCTTGTGGCTGCCCTGTCCGGCGGTGCCGCACTCCTGCTCGCGCTGACCGGTTGCAGCGAGGACAACACCAAGAAGCTCGACAACTGGGCGAAGTCGTTCTGCGACCCCGCGCAGGCTCCGTTCAAGCAGATCCAGGATGCCAACGCGGCGATGCAGACGGCCGACAGCGGCAACACGGACTCCAAGAAGGTCCAGCAGACGGACTCGGCGGCCTTCCAGAAGATCTCCGACGCCTACGGGCAGCTGGCCAAGTCCCTGGACAAGGCGGGCGCGCCGCCCACCGAGAGCGGCGCAGACGCCCAGAAGAACGCGGTCAAGGAACTCAACTCCCTCTCCTCGGGATACCAGGACCTCAAGAAGCAGGTGGACAGCCTGGACACCGGCGACAAGCTGAAGTTCGCGGACGGGCTGCGCAACCTCTCCAACGGGATCAACAAGCTCAACGCCAAGAGCGAGCAGGCCTTCAAGAAGCTGGAGGCCGGCGACGTGGGCAAGGCGATGGCGCGGCAGAAGGGCTGTCAGAACCAGGGCGGGTCGAACGGGCCGTCCGCGGCCCCGTCCAAGAGCGCGTAGCGCCTCCCGCGCGAGGGGCGACGGCCCGGCGACGCGCCCGAGGACGGGCGGGGTGCCGGGCCGTCGCCGATTGTCGGTGGCAGGGCCGACAATGGAGGGGTGACAACGCACCTCCCCACCGCAGATGCCCAGGACCCCGAGAGCAACGCCCGCACGAGCCGGCTGCGCGACGCGCTGCTGGCCGCCGCCTTCACCGCCGACGGGCTGCTGGACCTGCTCGGCGCGCCCGCGTACGCCGCGCTGGCCCGCAGCGAGACCGTCCCCGCGCTGCGCGCGACCCGGGGCGACGGGCCCCTGGAGACCCTGGTGCGGCTGTTCCTGCTGCAGTGCCCGGTGCCCGAGGCGCGGGTGGCCGCGGCGCTGCCGGTGGCGGACTGCCTCGCCGACGGCTGGCTGGTGCGGGACGGCGACGCACTGCGCGCCACGGTGGACGTGCGGCCCTACGGCGGCCCCGAGGGGCAGGACTGGTGGATCGTCTCCGACCTCGGCTGCGCGGTCGGCGGCGCCGGCGGCATCCGGGGCGCCGCGGAGGTGGACCGCGCCGAGCTGGTGCTCGGCGTCGGCGGGGCGTCCACGACCCTCGCCGGGATCACCGCGCGCCGCCCGGTGGCCAGGGCGCTCGACCTCGGCACGGGCTCCGGCATCCAGGCGCTGCACGCCGCGCAGCACGCCACCCGGGTCACCGCCACCGACCTCAACCCCCGAGCGCTGCGGATCACCGCGCTGACCCTGGCGCTCTCCGGGGCCGGCCCGGCCGATCTGCGCGAGGGCTCGCTCTTCGAGCCGGTGGGGGAGGAGACCTACGACCTGATCGTCTCCAACCCGCCGTTCGTGATCTCGCCGGGGGCCCGGCTCACCTATCGGGACGGCGGGATGGGTGGCGACGACCTGTGCCGCACCCTCGTCCAGCAGGCCGCCGCGCACCTCAACGACGGCGGGTACTGCCAGCTGCTGGCCAACTGGCAGCACGTGGCCGGCGAGGAGTGGCAGGACCGAGTGCGCGCGTGGGTGCCGCGCGGCTGCGACGCCTGGATCGTCCAGCGCGAGGTGCAGGACGTCACCCAGTACGCCGAGCTGTGGCTGCGTGACGGCGGTGACCACCGCGCCGGCCAGGAGGCGTACGCCGCGCGGTACGACGCCTGGCTCGACGAGTTCGAGGCGCGCAGGACCAAGGCCGTCGGCTTCGGCTGGATCACGCTGCGCAAGTCCGGCGCCGAGGACCCGTCCGTCACGGTCGAGGAATGGCCGCATCCGGTCGAACAGCCCCTGGGCGAGGCGGTGCTGCGCCACTTCGACCGGCAGGACTACCTGCGGGCCACCGATGACGCGGCGCTGCTGGCCGGCCGCTTCCGGTTGGCCGACGAGGTGGTGCAGGAGCAGGTCGGACTGCCCGGTGCGGAGGACCCGGAGCACGTGGTGCTCCGTCAGAACCGCGGCATGCGGCGGGCCACGAAGGTGGACACGGTCGGCGCCGGTTTCGCGGGCGTCTGCGACGGGTCGCTGCCCGCCGGGCGGATCCTGGACGCCATCGCCCAGCTCGTCGGTGAGGACCCGGTGCTGCTGCGGGACCGCACGCCGGCCTCGATCCGGATGCTGGTCGAGCAGGGCTTCCTGGAGCCGGTCGGCTGAGCCGGGGGCGCGGCGGCGGATGGCGGGCGGTCGGTGCGGGGCACCGGCCGCCGGGTGTGTTTCCAGGGGACAACGGCCCTTCCCGGGGCGGACGTTCAGTTCCGGCCAGTTTCGGTGAGTTGGGCGGTTTGTGCGGCGGAGGGGGAACCTCCGTGTGCCGATGCCCGTATTCCTGAGGGAAGGTCACCAACCAACCCATTGGCACATCAGTGAGGAATCCGACATGAACCGTGCACTGCGTTACGCCACCGTCGGGATGGTCGCCGCCGCCCTGCTCGCCGGCGGTTCGGCCGCCGCCTTCGCCACGCCGCAGCAGGTCCACACGCCCGCCGCGGTCGTGGCCACCGCGCCCGCGAAGGCGACGCTGACCGCCAAGGCCAGCGCGACGACGGTCCGCGCCTGGCAGGAGTTCCGGATCACCGGCGCCGGCAAGGGCCTCACGTCGGGCGCCAAGGTCACGGTCCAGCAGAAGCAGGGCGCGAAGTGGGTGTCGCTGCCGGCGCAGGCGCCGGTCCACGCCAACGGCAGCTACGCGATACGCGTCAAGCTCGGCATCAAGGGCGTCAACCAGCTGCGGATCGCGTCCGGGAGCACCCTCTCCCCGGTCGTGAAGGTCACCGTCCGCTGACGCCCGGGGGCCCGGCCGTCAGCCGATGAGATGGACGAGGTTGCGGCCGACCATCCAGACCGCGGCGATGCCGAGGACCACGGCATTGCCGCGGGCCGTCAGCTTCAGCGAGCGGCGCCGCCCGCGCAGCCCCGCGACCAGCCAGCGCACCAGGACGTAGGCCAGGGCGGGGACGCCGAGCGCGAGGAGGACGGCGTTGTCCTGGAAGGCCGTCGTGACGTCGCCGTGCATCAGGTCGTACGCCATCCGCGTCCCGCCGCAGAACGGGCAGAGCAGTCCGGTCAGCATGCGGAAGGGGCAGGGGATCAGCAGCTGACCGGGCTGGTGCGGATCGGTGTGCCAGAGGTAGCCGGCGGCCAGCGCGCCGGTGCCGAGCGCGAGGGCCGCCTGGCGGAGGGTGCGCCGGCGCACGGTCGCCGCATCGGCGGCCCCTCGGGGCTCGTCGGTGCTCACACGCTCAGCGACCTGGCGTAGTTGACCTGGTTCAGGACGAACATGACCTGCTCGCGCGACTGCACCGGGACCATCGTGGCGTGGTGCCGGCCCCCGCTGTTCACCGTGACCTGCACGAAGCCGGTCGTGATGCGCTCCTTCATCAGGAGGAAGAGCAGCCCGAGGAGGCAGAAGAAGAAAAAGATGACGGCGAGCACGACCGCGTGCGTGGGCATCCGCTCCTCCGTGCGCGACATGTCCGTGGCCGTCCAGACCGCGCCCTTGAGGGGCATCGGACCGGCCGGCGTGACGATCGTGTCGCCGTGGACCGCGATGTCGCCGAGGGCCAGTGCCAGGCCCGTGGCCTGCGGCGGCTGGACCGGCAGGCCGGCGGGCGGGGGCGGCGGGGTGCCGGGCGCGAAGACGGGCGGCGGCGGGGCGGCCTGCGGGTAGCCGTATCCGGGCTCGCCGGGGCGGCCGCCCTGCGGGTAGCCGTAGCCGGCCTCGGCGGGCCGGCCGCCGTCCGGGGCCGCGTACGGGTTCTGGCCGGGTTGGCCGGGTTGGCCGGGCGGCTGCTCCGGTGGCGGTCCGGGGTACTGGTGCGCCATGGGTGTCGTTTCCCCCCGAGTGCGTGACGTCGACGGCTCCCGGCCCACCCGGTGAGCCGTGCCGCATCCATCCTGCCAGCCGGCTCACCCGCCGTAGCAAGGTGATGACGGCAATCGCGGCCGCGCTGTGACAGTCGCCGCACGGCGCGTGTCCGGACGGTGGACGGAGCCGGGGAGCGGGTGGTTACTCTGCGAGATCGGTGGCAGGCCGGGGGCGGTGGTCGGCCGGCGTCGGACGGTGGGGCGGAGCGGGGCCGGGGTGCTCCACGAGGGGGCGTCGTAGGGCCGTCGGAGAGCGCCCGGAGCGGTCGGGGCGGCGCGAAGGCATGTAGTCGGGTTACCGTTCGAGTGGCGTTGCGGGGTTTTTCCGTTTGACACGGGGGCGGGAGGTACCGTCACACTCCGCAGCGTCAAGCGTCACCGCAGTGCGCCCCGGGCGTCCGGCCCAGGAGCATCCCCAGCGTCGACCGGAGAGAAGAGCGAAGTTGTCCCCGACCAGCGAGACCGCAGAGGGCGGCGGCCGCCGACTCGTCATCGTCGAGTCGCCTGCCAAGGCGAAGACGATCAAGGGCTACCTCGGCCCCGGCTATGTGGTCGAGGCCAGCGTCGGGCACATCCGCGACCTCCCGAACGGCGCGGCCGAGGTCCCGGCGAAGTACAAGGGCGAGTCCTGGGCCCGCCTCGGCGTGAACGTCGACGCCGACTTCCAGCCGATCTACGTGGTCAACACGGATAAGAAGGACCAGGTCAAGAAGCTCAAGGCGCTGCTGGCCGAGTCCGACGAACTCTTCCTCGCCACCGATGAGGACCGCGAGGGCGAGGCCATCGCGTGGCACCTCCAGGAGATCCTCAAGCCGAAGGTCCCGGTCCACCGGATGGTCTTCCACGAGATCACCAAGGACGCCATCCGCGAGGCCGTCGCCAACCCCCGCGACCTCAACCAGAAGCTGGTCGACGCCCAGGAGACCCGCCGGATCCTCGACCGCCTCTACGGCTACGAGGTCTCCCCGGTGCTGTGGAAGAAGGTCATGCCCCGGCTGTCCGCCGGCCGGGTGCAGTCGGTGGCGACCCGGCTCGTCGTCGAGCGGGAGCGCGAGCGCATCGCCTTCCGCTCCGCCGAGTACTGGGACCTGACCGGCACCTTCTCCACCGGGCGGGCCGGATGGGGGTCCCCCCGGCCGAGCGGAGCCGAGGCTGGGGGAGCGAGCGACCCGTCGACGCTGACCGCCCGCCTGAACAACGTCGACGGCCGCCGCGTCGCGCAGGGCCGCGACTTCGGCCCCAACGGGCAGCTCAAGAACGCCGACGTGCTCCACCTGGACGAGGCGAACGCCCGGGCGCTCGCCGCCGCCCTGGCGGACACGCAGTTCTCGGTGCGCTCGGTCGAGTCCAAGCCCTACCGCCGCTCGCCGTACGCGCCGTTCCGGACGACCACCCTCCAGCAGGAGGCCAGCCGCAAGCTCGGCTTCGGCGCCAAGGCCACCATGCAGGTCGCGCAGAAGCTGTACGAGAACGGCTTCATCACCTATATGCGTACGGACTCCACCACGCTCTCGGACACCGCGGTCGCCGCGGCCCGGGCGCAGGTGACGCAGCTGTACGGCGCCGGGTACCTCCCCGACAAGCCGCGGACGTACGCCGGCAAGGTCAAGAACGCGCAGGAGGCGCACGAGGCGATCCGCCCCTCCGGCGACCGCTTCCGCACGCCCGCCGAGACCGGGCTGACCGGCGACCAGTTCAGGCTCTACGAGCTGATCTGGAAGCGGACCGTCGCCTCCCAGATGAAGGACGCGACCGGCAACTCCGTCACCGTCAAGATCGGCGGCCGGGCCGCGGACGGTCGGGACACCGAGTTCAGCGCGTCCGGCAAGACCATCACCTTCCACGGCTTCCTCAAGGCATACGTGGAGGGCGCCGACGACCCGAACGCCGAGCTGGACGACCGCGAGCGGCGGCTGCCGCAGGTCGCCGAGGGCGACGCGCTCACCGCCCAGGAGATCACCGCCGACGGCCACGCCACCAAGCCGCCCGCCCGCTACACCGAGGCCACCCTGGTCAAGGAGCTGGAGGAGCGGGAGATCGGCCGCCCGTCGACGTACGCGTCGATCATCGGCACGATCCTGGACCGCGGCTACGTCTTCAAGAAGGGCACCGCGCTCGTCCCGTCGTTCCTCTCCTTCGCCGTGGTCAACCTCCTGGAGAAGCACTTCGGCCGACTCGTCGACTACGACTTCACCGCCAAGATGGAGGACGACCTCGACCGCATCGCCCGCGGCGAGGCGCAGGCCGTGCCGTGGCTGCGGCGCTTCTACTTCGGCGAGGGCGCCGGTGCCGGCGAGAGCGGTGCGGCGGACGCCGGCAACGGCGACGGCGACCACCTCGGCGGCCTGAAGGAGCTGGTCACCGACCTCGGCGCGATCGACGCCCGGGAGATCTCGTCGTTCCCGGTGGGCAACGGCGTCACGCTGCGGGTCGGCCGCTACGGCCCGTACGTCGAGCGCGGCGAGAAGGACGAGGAGGGCCACCAGCGGGCCGACGTCCCCGACGACCTGGCGCCCGACGAGCTGACCGTGGAGTACGCCGAGGAGCTGCTGGCGAAGCCGAGCGGCGACTACGAGCTGGGCATGGACCCCGAGTCCGGCCACCAGATCGTGGCGAAGGACGGCCGCTACGGCCCGTACGTCACCGAGGTGCTGCCCGAGGGCACCCCGAAGACCGGCAAGAACGCGGTCAAGCCGCGCACCGCCTCGCTCTTCAAGTCGATGTCCCTGGACACCGTGACGCTGGCGGACGCGCTCAAGCTGATGTCGCTGCCGCGCGTGGTCGGCACCGACGCCGAGGGCGTGGAGATCACCGCGCAGAACGGCCGCTACGGCCCGTACCTCAAGAAGGGCACCGACTCGCGTTCCCTGGAGCGCGAGGAGCAGCTCTTCACGATCACCCTCGACGAGGCGCTGGCGATCTACGCCCAGCCCAAGCAGCGCGGCCGGGCCGCCGCCAAGCCGCCGCTGAAGGAGCTGGGCACGGACCCGGTGAGCGGCAAGCCGGTGGTGGTCAAGGACGGCCGGTTCGGCGCGTACGTCACCGACGGCGAGACCAACGCGACGCTGCGGCGGGACGACGACGTCGAGACGATCACCCCCGAGCGCGGCTACGAGCTGCTGGCGGAGAAGCGCGCCAAGGGCCCGGCGAAGAAGACCGCCGCCAAGAAGACCGCGGCGAAGAAGACGACGGCGAAGAAGACCGCCGCCAAGAAGACCACGGCGAAGAAGACGGCGGCCAAGAAGACCACCGCCAAGAAGGCCGCCACGAAGACGGCGGCCAAGACGGCGGCGAAGAAGACCGCCGCTCCGGCCGAGGACTGAGGCCCGCCCGGGGCCGCGCCTGCCCGGCGTGGTCCGGCGCGGGACAAGGGCGGGCCGGCGGACACCCTCCGCCGGCCCGCCCTTTCGCGCTCCCGCTCAGCCGCCCGTTTGTTCGGGCAGGCGCCCAGTGGAGTGTTCCGTCCCGATAGGCTGGCGAGATGACGCGTGCCGAGCAGCCAACGGTCGTGACCCCCACCGCAGACGCCCTCGCAGCCGATTCCCGCGAGCGCGCCGTACGAGCCCTGCTCCGCTTCCCCCCACTGAAGCGGCTGTGGAGCGCCCAGTTCGTCGGGGGTATCGGCGATGCCCTGTCCTTGCTTGTCCTGGTACTCCTCGCCCTTCAGGCGGCGCTGTACGTACCGCTGGGCGGCCAGGCCGTGTTCGGCGGCGGCTACCGCGGCGCCGCCCTCGCGGTCACCGCCGTCTTCGGCGTACGGATGCTGGCGACGTTGCTCTTCGGGGCGGTCCTGCTGGGGCCGCTGTCCGCGCTCGCTGCGCCCAATGGGCCGCTGGACCGCCGCTGGACGATGATCGCCGCGGACGGGCTGCGGCTCGCGCTGCTGGTCATCGCCCCCCTGTGGATCGACTGGACGCCCACCAGCGCCCTGGCCTGGCTGCTGGTGACGGTCTTCGTCAGCGGCGTCGCCGAGCGCTTCTGGACGGTCGCCCGGGAGAGCGCCGCGCCGGTCCTGCTGCCCGCGCCGCCCCTGGAGGGCGCCGCCGTCCGGCCGCTGCCCGACAACATGGACGCACTGCGCCGGCTGTCGCTGCGCACCAGCTTCGTCGCCATGCCGATCGCGGCCGCCGCCCTGGTGGTCTGCGCGCTGGTCGGGAGGCTGCTGGGGACCGGCGTGGAGTGGTTCCACCTGCACCAGGCGGCGCTCGGCTCGTACCTCGCGGCCGGACTGTTCGCCGCGTCCGTGTCGATCCTCTACTTCATCGAGCTGCCCGACGGGCAGACGCCGCGGCCGCGCTCCCCGCTGGAGGGCCTGCGCCGTCCGAAGGGCACCTCGGCCGCGGCCAGGACCGGCTCCGGCTCGGAGCGGGGCCGCACCGGCGCCATCCCGCTGCTGGTGCTGGCCTGCGCCGCGGTGGCCGCCGCGATCGCCGCGGCCGCCGCGCTCGCCGTCCTGCACGCCGCCGACCTGGGCGCCGGGCCGGCCGGCTACGCGCTGCTGGTGCTCGCCCTGACCGGCGGTACCGCCCTCGGCATCCGCGGCGCCCGCAAGGTGCTGCCCGGGTTCTCCCGGCGCCGGCTGCTCGCCCTGGCGATCGCCGCCACCGGTCTGCTGCTGTTGGCCATGGGGCTGGTCCCGGACACCACGACGGTGCTGCTGCTCGCGCTGCTGGCCGGGCTCGGCGCCGGCGTCGCCGCCAATACGGGCCACGCCCTGCTGGACCAGGAGACCGAGGCGTTCCGCACCGCCCGGACGACCGAGCACCTGCAGGCCGTCGTCCGGCTCGCCATCGGGCTGGCCGCGATCGTCGCGCCCCTGCTGGCCGGGCTCATCGGCCGGCACCAGATCGGCAGCGGAGCCTTCGTCTTCGCGCACGGCGGCGCCGCGTACACGCTGATGCTGGTCGGCGCGCTGCTGCTGCCGGTCGCCGCCTGGGTGCTGGGCAAGACCGACGACCGGCAGGGCGTTCCGCTCCGGCACGACCTGCGGGAGGCGGTGCGCGGCGGCGACCCGGCGCAGGCCACCGCGGCCACCGGCTTCTTCATCGCCCTGGAGGGCGGCGACGGGGCCGGGAAGTCCACCCAGGTCGAGGCGCTGGCGGAGTGGATCCGGGGCAAGGGCCACGAGGTCGTGGTGACCCGGGAGCCGGGCGCCACCGCCATCGGCAAGCGGCTGCGCGCGATCATCCTGGACGTGTCCACGTCCGGGCTCTCGGACCGCGCCGAGGCGCTGATGTTCGCCGCCGACCGGGCCGAGCACGTCGACAGCGTCGTCCGGCCCGCGCTGGAGCGCGGCGCGGTGGTGATCACCGACCGCTACATCGACTCCTCGGTGGCCTACCAGGGCGCCGGCCGCAACCTCGCGCCCACGGAGATCGCCCGGATCAACCGCTGGGCGACCGGCGGCCTGGTCCCGCACCTGACCGTCCTGCTGGACATCGCCCCGGACGCGGCCCGCGAGCGCTTCACCGAGGCGCCGGACCGCATGGAGTCCGAGCCGGCCGAGTTCCACGAGCGGGTGCGCAGCGGCTTCCTCACCCTGGCCGCCGCCGACCCCGCGCGCTATCTGGTCGTCGACGCCGCCCAGGAGCCGGAGGCCATCACCACCGTCCTCCGGCACCGGCTCGACCAGGTCCTCCCGCTGTCCGAGGCCGAGATCGAGGCCCGGGAAGAGGCCCGTAAGGCGGCCGAGGAGGAGGCCCGCCGCAAGGCCGAGGAGGAGGCCGCGCGCAAGGCGGAGGAGGAGCGCCGGGAGCGGGAGCGCCAGGAGCAGCTCGCCAAGCTGCGCGCCGAAGAAGAGGAGCGCAAGCGGCGGGAGGCCGAGGAGGCCAAGGCCCGGGAGGCCGCCCGCCAGGCCGAGGAGGCCCGCAAGCGCGCCGAGGAGGCCCGCCAGGCGGCGGAGGAGGAGCGCAAGCGGCGCGAGGCCGAGGAGAAGGCCCGCCAGGCCGAGCGGGAGCGGCTGCGCAAGGAGCACGAGGAGCAGGCGCGGCTGCGCCAGGAGGCCGAGGAGCGCCGCCTGGAGAAGCAGCGCAAGGCCGAGGAGGCGCTGCTGCGCGCCGAGCAGGCCCGGATCGCGGCGGCGGAGGCGGCGGCCGCCGCTGAGGCGAAGGCCACGGCGGAGGCGGCCAAGGCGGCCGAGGCGCCGACCGCGGAGACGGACGTGACGCAGCTGCGGAAGCGGATCGCGGCGGACGGCGACTCGGGGACGGGCGCCGGACGGTCTTCCTCCGGAGCCTCCGGTTCTGCCAGCTCCGACGGTTCTGCCGGTTCCGCGGGCCCTTCGGGTGCTTCCGGGGCCGTGGCCGAGAGCCGCTCCGATGCGGGCACCGGCTCCGGTTCCGGCGCCGCCCCGGACGGCGAGCGGACGGCGGCGCTGCCGCGCCCCGAGCCGCGGGAGGCGCACGGCCAGGCGGACGAGACCGCGGTCCTGCCGCCCGTACGGGACGACGCCCGGCGCGCTCACCAGGGAGGTGGCGCGGACTCCGAGGAGACCGCCGTGCTGCCGCCGGTCCGGGAGGACGACCCGGCGGACCGGGTGCCGCCGTGGATGTTCGCCCAGGAGAACGGCGCGGGCCGGGACGCCGGCGCGGCCGAGCGGGGCGCCGAGCGGACCCGGGAGCTGCCGCAGGTCGATCCGGAGACCGGCCGTCCCGCGGAGTCCCCGCGGCGCGGCCGCCCCCGCCCCGAGTGGGCGGAGGAGACGCCGCTGGACGACCTGCCGACCCTCGCCGACGAGCTCCTCGGCCCGCGCGCGGACGATGACGCCGACCACGGCACGGGCGGCAACGGCCGCCGCCGGGGCCGGCGCGGCTGACCGGACGGGGGCCGGGAGCCCCTGGGCGACGCAGGAACGGCCGTGGCCGCAGCATTCGCGCTGCGGCCACGGCCGTTCCTCGTGCCGGGCGCGGGGCCGGACCGGGCGGGGGACCGGTTGTCAGTGGGGTGCACCACAATGGGTAGGGAACGGGTCGTGACGGACGGGTCCGGGCGGGGGAGCACCGGTGCGGGGCGCGGTGACGGGCCCGCGGCGGCGGCGCTCGCGCGGCCTTCCCGCGGCACGGTCGGGTCGGTGCGGCCCTGCGGCGACCCGAGCAGCACACACGCGGAACGGACAGGACGGCAGCAGCGATGGCGGTATGGGACGACGTGGTCGGCCAGGACCGGGTGGCGGCGCAGCTCGACGCCGCCGCACGCGATGCGGACGCCATCGTGACCGCCGAGAGTGCGGCACGGCAGGCCGCGGCCGGCGCTCCGGCGCAGGCCGCGCCGGAGCGGACCGGCGCCTCCCAGATGACGCACGCCTGGCTGTTCACGGGCCCGCCCGGTTCCGGCCGGGCCACCGCCGCCCGCGCCTTCGCGGCGGCCCTCCAGTGCGTCAGCCCGGACCGCGCCCTCGGGGGCGGCCCCGGCTGCGGCTTCTGCGACGGCTGCCACACCAGCCTGGTCGGCACCCACGCCGACGTCGAGATCGTCCGCACGGACCTGCTCTCCATCGGCGTCAAGGAGACCCGCGACCTGGTCCGCCGGGCCTCGCTCTCCCCGGCCGGCGGTCGCTGGCAGGTGATCGTCCTGGAGGACGCCGACCGCCTCACCGAGGGCGCGGGCAACGTCCTCCTGAAGGCCGTCGAGGAGCCCGCCCCCCGCACGGTCTGGCTCCTCTGCGCCCCCTCCATCGAGGACGTCCTCCCCACGATCCGCTCGCGCTGCCGCCACCTCTCGCTGCGTACGCCGTCCGTCGGCGCGGTCGCCGAGCTCCTGGTGCGGCGCGACGGCATCGACCCGGAGACCGCCGACCGCGCCGCCCGCGCCACCCAGGGACACATCGACCGGGCCCGCCGGCTCGCCACCGACGAGCGGGCCCGGGCCCGCCGGGCGGCCGTCCTGAAGCTCCCGCTCCGCATCGACGACATCGGCGGCTGCCTCAAGGCCGCCCAGGAGCTGATCGACGCCGCCGGCGAGGACGCCAAGCAGGTCGCCGAGGAGGTCGACGCCAAGGAGACCGAGGAGCTGCGCACCGCCCTCGGCGCCGCGGCCGGCACCGGCGGTCGGCTGCCCCGGGGCACCGCGGGCGCCATGAAGGAGCTCCAGGACAAGCAGAAGCGCCGCTCGACCCGTACCCAGCGCGACAGCCTCGACCTCGCCCTGGTCGACCTCACCGCCTTCTACCGCGATGTCCTCGCCGTCCAGATGGGGGCATCCGTCCCGCTCTCCAACGACGAGGTCGGCGACAGCGTCCGACGTATCGCCACCACTTCCACCGCCGAGCGCACCCTGCGCCGTATAGAAGCGGTGATCGCCTGCCGGGAGGCCCTGGAGCGCAATGTCGCCCCGCTGCTCGCCGTCGAGGCCATGACGGTCGCGCTGCGGGCGGGCTGAGCCGCCCGTCGGTCCACCGGTCGCACGATCGCCGCGCACACATCGTTCATATATGGATACGCTCCGTAGGTGACCTGAAGTCGCGAACCGACGACCGGGAGCCGGGGCCGCGCATCCACAACTGCGCATCCACCACCGGAGAACCGGGACCGGGAGACCGGGACCGATAGACCGGGACCGACGAACCGGTCCCCGGAACCGGGACGGGTGCCGAGCGCCGGACCGCCACCGCCGAGGAGCCACCACCGCCACCAGGAACGCCACACAGGCCACCACCGGGAACCCCGCCACCTGGGACCGACACCAAGAGGGACCGCCATGCCGCCCAGCCGCCTGTTCCGCTCCACCGCCACCACCGCGGCCGCTGCCGCCGCGGCCCTCGCCCTGCTGCTCTCCGGCTGTTCGTCGGGGACGTCGCCGTCCCCCGGTTCCGCCGCATCCCCGGACCGTTCGACGGAGGCCGGCGCCGACCGCCCGGGGTCCGCCGCCGCCCCGCTCCAACCGCTCCCCACGGCCATCCCGGACAACCTCCGCCCGTACTACGACCAGAAGCTGAGCTGGCACGACTGCGGAGTGGCGGGCTTCCAGTGCGCGACGATGAAGGCGCCGCTGGACTACGCCAAGCCCAGCGCGGCCACCGACCTGAAGCTGGCGGTGGCCCGCAAGCAGGCCACCGGCCCCGGTGACCGGATCGGCTCCCTCATGGTCAATCCGGGCGGCCCCGGCGGCTCGGCGATCGACTACCTCCAGCAGTACGCGCCCCAGCCGGCCGCGGTCCGGGCGCGCTACGACATGGTCGCCATGGACCCGCGCGGCGTCGCCCGCAGCGAGCCGGTCGAATGCCTCACCGACCCGCAGATGGACCGCTTCACCCAGACCGACACCACCCCCGACACCCCCGCCGAGGTCTCCCAGCTCGTCGCCGCCGACCGCAACTTCGCCAAGGGTTGCGAGGCCCGGTCCGGCAAGCTGCTGCCGCACGTCTCCACCGTCGAGGCGGCCCGCGACATGGACGTCCTGCGCGCCGTCCTGGGCGACAGGAAACTGACCTACATGGGCGCCTCCTACGGCACCTTCCTCGGCGCGACCTACGCCGGCCTCTACCCGACCCGCGCCGGCCGCCTGGTCCTCGACGGCGCGATGAACCCGTCGCTGGACTCCCGCACCATCAACCTCGACCAGACCGCCGGATTCAACACCGCCTTCACCGCGTTCGCCGCCGAGTGCGTCAAGAAGAAGGACTGCCCGCTCGGCACCAAGAGCGCCGAGGACGCCGGCCGGCAGCTCTCCGCCCTCTTCAAGAAGCTGGACGCCCACCCGGCGGAGACCGGCCAGGAACGCAAGCTCACCGAGTCCCTCGCCACCACGGGCGTGATCGCCGCGATGTACGACCAGGGGACCTGGCCGCTGCTGCGCCAGTCCCTCGCCCAGGCCAAGGCCGGCGACGGCCGCGGGCTGCTGGCCCTCTCCGACAGCTACTACGAGCGCAACTCCTCGGGCCACTACGCCAACCAGATGTACGCCAACCCGGCCGTCAACTGCCTCGACCTCCCGCCGGCCTTCACCGGCCCCGACCAGGTCCGCGCCGCCCTGCCGGCCTTCCGCAAGGCATCCCCGGTCTTCGGCGACAACTTCGCCTGGTCCGCCCTGAGCTGCGCGTACTGGCCGGTCAAGTCCAGCGGCCAGACCCACCGCATTGAGGCCAAGGGCGCCGCCCCGATCGTCGTCGTCGGCACCACCCGCGACCCGGCCACCCCGTACACCTGGGCCAAGGGCCTGTCCGCCCAGCTCTCCAGCGCCACCCTCCTCACCTACGTCGGCGACGGCCACACCGCCTACGGCCGCGGCAGCGACTGCGTCGACACCGCCATCAACACCTACCTCCTCGAAGGCACCCCGCCCGCCAAGAACAAACGCTGCACGTGACCCGCCCCACACCCCCCTGACCCTCGCCCGAACCGAGTACAGAGCACCCCTCGCTCCTGTGTAGACTGGGCCGCGCACCACGCCGCCTTAGCTCAGTTGGCCAGAGCAACGCACTCGTAATGCGTAGGTCTCGGGTTCGAATCCCGAAGGCGGCTCGGAAAAACCCCAGGTCACATAGCCCGTGACCTGGGGTTTTGTCTTGCTCGGGGCATGACGCGTCACACGGCCGGGGCGCCGTGGGATGACTTGCGTGAGCGATGCGTGAGCGGAGCGGTTGTTGATCTAGCTCTTTGGCTTCTTCCGCTTGGCCTTCTTCTTGGCCTTGGCCTGGGCTTTCGCCTTGTCTTCCGGCTTGCCCTTGCCGGTCTTCTTGGCCTTGGCCTTCGCGACCTTGCGGGCCGCCTTCTCCGCCTCGGCCTTGCGCTGGAGGGGGACCAACTTCGCGGTGGCCTCGGCGGCGTTCTTGCCGACCTGGGGCAGGACGCTCTGGTAAATGTCCCGCGTGATGCGGGTGTCACTGTGCCCGAGGGTGTCCGACACAATCTTGATGTCGATGTCGGCGGCCAGCATGAGGGTTGCCGCACCGTGGCGCAGGTCGTGCAGACGAATCGGTGGGAGGCCGGAAGCGATGACGAGCCGCTCGAAGAGGTCGGTCACCTTGCCGGGGTGGAGCCAGGAGCCGTCCTCCTGGGTGAAGACATGGCCGGTCTCGACCCAGGCCGAGCCCCACTCCTCGCGGTCCGCATCCTGCCGTTCGCGGTGCCGCTTCAGGACGTTGACGGTGTCGTCATCGAGCGCGACCATGCGGTAGCCGCTGTCCGTTTTGGGCTCGGACGTCTCGACCTCCCAACCGTCCTGCACGAGCTGCGAGGAGACGGTGAGGGAGTGGGTGTCGAGGTTCGTCTCCGACCACGGCTGCCCGCACGCCTCGCCTCGCCGCAGGCCGCGGAAGGCGATCAGGTGCCACATCGCGTACAGCCGATCTTCGGCGACGAAGTCGAGGAAGGCGCCGGTCTGTTTGGGCGTCCAGACCATCACGGGCGACGGCTTCTCGCCCGTCTGCTCCCATTTGGCGACCCGTTCGTCCGTCCACACCAGGGCCTTGGGCTTGCGTACGGGATCGATCTCGACGTGGGCGGCCGCATTGAACGTGATGATCTGCTGCCCGATCGCGTCGTTCAGGGCCGCGCGGAGCGTGGCCTTCACGTGCAGGCGAGTAGCGGGGCCAGTGACGCGGCGGAAGGGCGGCATCGCATCGATCGCTGCCTTCATCGCCTTCCGACGAGCGCGGTTCTCCGCCCCCTTCCACGGCACGGCCGCCAACTCATCGGTTGCAGCTCGCCGTTGGACGTTCTGCTCTAGGATCTGGGAATTGGCGTCGCGGATGTCCGTGAACATCTCGCTGAGGTGGCTGACGCGCAGCCGGTCGAGGCGCCGGTTCCCGATACGCGGCTTCAAGTGCACGCGGATGTCGGTCTCGTAGCGGTTCAGGCCGGACTTCCGTATGCGCTTGCCCGCCAGCCACCGGTCGAGCCACTCGCTCACCGTCAGGCTGCCGATGAGGTCCTGGCCGGCCTTGAGGCGCCGCCTGGTCTCCTCGACCTCGGGCAGGGGCGTCTTCTCGCTGCTGACTTCCGTCAGCATCGCGGCAATCAGCTCCACGCCCTCGGGATCGTCCGACTCGGCCAGGCCGAGTAGAGCACGGACGTGGTCGAGGTCGGCCTGGGCGGCCTTACGACTGTCGTAGCCGCCACGGGCGAACGACCTGCGGCTGCCGTCCTCACGCGGCGGCAGCTCCTGGCGTATGGAGTAGGTGCAGTGGTTCCTGCTGTTGCGCTTGGGGCAGGACGTGCCGAGCTCCTTGCCGGTCTTCGGGTCGCGGCAGGAACAGCGGCGGTAGGTGGAGCCCTTCAAAGGTCGTTCTCCTCGGTGGGGTTGGTGTCGGTTTCGGACGGCTCGACTTCGGCGGCGATGTCGGGCCACAGGAAGGGAGGCGTGACGCCCTCCTCCCGGATGAAGGCGCGGACCCTGCGCAGACGGACTTTGGCCGCCTCGGCCTCCTGGGCGGCACGGGCCTGGGTGCGGAGGGCCTCGGCCTTCCGGTCGGCGTTCGGGGCGGTCTCGGCGTGGTAGCGCGCGTACTCCTCCTCTTGCCGTGCGGCCTTGAACGTTGTCTCGGCGGCGTGGTGGGCGCGGAAGTAGCGCAGCATGTCGTCCTCGGCGCCGAGCTCGGTCTCCTCGCCGGTGAACCAGTTCAGGGCGTCCAGGGTGGAGGTGGGGTGTTCGAGAGGGAGCTGCTGCACGTCTTCTACGTAGCCGACGGGATAGATGAGGCAGATGGGGGGCGTGTTCAGGGCCTTGGCCAGGACCATGACGTCGACCAGGGGGAGGCCGGCGCGGCGGCCGGATTCCATATTGGCGATCACGTTGCGGGGGATCGGATGGCCGATCTCGTCGCACTTGTCGGCCAAGTCCTGTGCGCTCCAACCCAGTTCCTTCCGTCGTCTGCGGACCTCGGCGGCCACGGTGGCCATGACCTGGTCCGCCCACTCGGGCACGTCGTCCGGGTCAGTTCCATCATCGAAACGGCGTTGTGTCATGAGGACACAGTAGCTCGGTCATCCTGGATTTAGTGACCTGGAGACGGGCGCGGTCGTCGCGTTCGCCGAGGGCTCAGTCATGGATGGAGCGCCGCATGCGCGAGAACGAGATCGCCGGTAAGCCGCACGGGATGACCCGGGAGGAGCTGCTGGCCTTGCCTGCTGCCGTTGACCTGGACACCGGCAATCGGGCGCTGGGCCTGGGACGCAGCAAGGGCTATGCGCTGGCGAAGCAGGGCCAGTACCCGTGCAAGGTCCTGCGGCTGGGCAAGGCGTACCGGGTCGTGACGGCCGACCTGCTGAGCCTGCTCGGCCTGGCCGCATGACTGCGCGTGCGCGTAGCAGACGCTTCTGCGCTGAGCTGACACAGAAATGCTGGACTGTGGCAGGGCGTGGACGTACTGTCCGTGGTCCCTCGCCGCGGTCGAGTAGCCGCGAGACGTGGGTGAGCCTCCGGCGGGGCAACGCCGGAGGCCCGAGCAACACCCCTGCACGGCTTCACGTGAACCAACCCGGCGGCAAGGGCGGGCAAGCCCGTAACCGCCAGATGAGGAGCTGCCCTGTGAAACCTACGACACCCGATGCAAATTCCGCACCCGCCAAGGCGATCTGGCCCGCCAGCGCGATTCCCGGTCAGCCTGGCGCTCACCTGCGCTCCCCGTTGGCCGAAGACGCCAACGGGGGCGATGGCCACGATGCGGGTACCCATGATCCCGAGCAAGTGGCTGCGCCGAGCGGACCGGAGGAGATACAGATACCCGACACCGAGCCGACCGAAGGCGCGGGTCTGCTGGACGAACTGCGTGCGCAGCTCACTCGGTTCGTGATCTTCCCGTCCGAGCAGGCGCTGGACGCGGTCACTCTGTGGGTGGTGGCGACGCATCTGCAGCCCGCGTGGCAGCATGCCCCGCGCCTGGCGGTGGTGGGTCCTGCGAAGCGGTGCGGCAAGTCGCGGCTGCTGGACGTGCTGGTCGAGACGGTGCACGAGCCGATGCTGACCATCAACACCACGCCTGCGGCGATCTTCCGCTCCATCACCGAGGAGAATCCGCCGACACTGCTGGTGGACGAGGCGGACACGATCTTCGGCAGCCCGAAGGTGGCGGAGAAGAACGAGGAGATGCGCGGCCTGCTGAACGCCGGCCATCAGCGCAACCGGTACGTGACCCGGGTCGTCGGCAACGACCACACTCCGCACAAGTTCGCCACCTTCGCCATGGCGGCGATCGCGGGGATCGGCGATCTGCCCGACACGATCATGGACCGGGCGGTCGTGATCCGCATGCGCCGCCGTGCTGAGGGCGAGAGCGTCAAGCCGTTCCGCTCCCGCCGGGACACCCCGGCCCTGCACGACCTGCGTGACCGGATCGCCGCGTGGGCCAGGTCGCTGCTGGACGAGGCGGCGAACTTGGAGCCGGACATGCCGGTAGAGGACCGCGCTGCCGACACCTGGGAGCCCTTGGTGATCGTCGCCGACCTCGCCGGCGGCGCGTGGCCCCGTCTGGCGCGGGTCGCGTGCGCGCGGATGGTGGCCGCCGAAGCGGCGGCCGAGGAGGACCATCCCAGCGGGGCGCGCATCCTCGCCGACATCCGCCGGATCTTCGTGGGCAGGGGCGAGCCCGAGAGCCTTTCCACCGAGGAACTCCTCTACCTCCTGCGCCAGGACGTGGAGAGCCCGTGGGCGGAGTGGGGACGCAGCGGGCTGATCGCCCGTGATCTCAGCGCGATGCTGCGCGAGTACGGCATCAAGTCGGGCAACGTCCGTATGGCTGACGGGACTCAGCGCAAGGGGTACATGCGCAACAAGTTCCTCGACGCCTGGCGGCGTTACTGCCCCACCGTCCACTCAGTGGGCACCCAACCTGTTCCCTCAGGGAACACTCAACCTGCCGCCCTCGGCGAGGGCTGAGCCCCGCCACTCCCGGCTGCCGTCCTTGCCGTCCCTGCCGTGATCTCGCAGGTCAGACGGGGTGCAGACAAGACGGCAGCCGGGGCCAAGACGGCAACGCGATCACGAATCGCGCGCTGCCAGCTAAAACGCCGACCCGGATCCGTCTTGTGGCGTCCCTGACGTCCGTGCCGTATCCCTGCAGGTCACGGCCTTGCCAGACGAGACGGAAGACGCAACCGCCACGTCCTGGCCCCGGCAGCCACTCAGTCACGAGAAGCGCTGCGAGCCGCCTCGTGGCAGGTACGAAGACGCCGGCGCCGCCCGCCAAGACGGAAGGCCACGGCCGGTGCCGTACTCGCTCTGACCTGCGCTTTCAACGGCCAAGACGGCCAAGACGCGCCACACCGAGACCCCCAGGAGTATCCCGCTTGACCACGCCATCCATCTCCCATCCACCACACCCCGATGAGCCCGGCGGCGAGCGCGACGCCGAGTGGTGGGCGCTCGTCACGGCCGGGGCTGTCATTGCGGCGCTGACCGGTGGCGCGTTCTGGCTCTCGTACGCGCACCTGGCCGAGGTCGCAGGCCAGCACGGGCTGGGCTGTTCACCGATACGCCGCTGGGCCTGGCCCGCCACCTTGGACGCGTTCATCGTCGCGGGCGAACTGCTGATGCTCCGCGCGGGCCTGCGCCAGGTCACCGACAAGTGGGCGATCACGGTGACCGTCGCCGGGTCGATCGGCTCCATCGCGCTCAACGTGTTCGGCGTCAACAGCACAGGCAACGTCAGCAGCGTGCCCTTCCTCGACTACGTGGTCGCCGCGGTTCCCCCGACCGCAGCGATGCTGGCCTTCGCTGTCCTGATGCGGCAGATCCACCAGCTCGTCGACCGCACCACCAACCGGCCGGAACCCCTCACCGGCCAGCGGACGGAAGGTGCCGTTCAGAAACTGAACGCTCCCAGCCAGGAGCTGGAACCCGCAGCCGCTTCCACCGGCCTTAGCGATCCACTTCCCGTCGCAACTGCCCAGCCGACGGAACCATCGGCCCAGGTTTCGGAGGCCAAGCCGCGCGGTGGCCGGCCGCCCAAAGCCACGATCGAGGAGCTCGCGGAGATCGGCCGGATCGCTGCCTACGAGCACCGCAAGCTCACCCGGGACCTTCTCCGGGGGGCCGTGGAGGACAAAGGGCTGACGATCGGCAGCGAACGCCTGACGAAGGTGATGAAGATCCTCCGGCCGGAACTCGAAGCCGCCGGGATCGCCGTCTCCACCAGCGGCTGACCGCCCGCACCGGGTGACCGGAACCCCTTCCGGTCACCCGGCCACCACCCCGCTCGACACCACGCCAGTCCACAGCTGTGGACAGAGCGATGCCCGCATCGCCCAGCCCACCGGCCCCGCCCATCCGTCTGCCCATCCAGCCTTCTCCGGAGCACCGCCCATGACGCACGACCCGCACCACCCCGAGGACTCCCCGGACGAGCCGTTGTCGCTGACGAAGTCCCCTACGCTGATGGGGCGTTTGCGGCGCGCGTTCGGACGGGCTGCCCCTGGCGGAGCCAGTAGTACCCCGAGTCCGACTCAAGGCCGGTCTTCGGGGATCTCCGCCCCGGGGGTGGCGGAGACGGCCCAGCGCCAGGGGGCGCCAGGCCAGGAGGTCGGGGCCGAGGGCGGCACCGACCCGGACAACCTCCACGCCGCCCAGCGCGAGACCCTCCACCCTTCCTATGTCACCGAAACCGCCGCCGGCGAGCCCACCGTGAAGAGCGCGCAGCCCACCATCCGCCGCTTCACCGGCACCAAACGCACCGTCCGTGTCGGCCCCATGCTTTTCACCGATGACGAGGACGTCCGCCTCCAGGAGACAGCTGCCGAGCACGGCTATAAGGGCAAGTCCGGCTTCGCCGCCGACGTCGTCCTCGCCTTCATCACCGGCCGCTTCACCGCCAACCTCCCCCTGTCAGAGGACCGCCGCCGCACCCACATCTTCCGCGCCCAGGTCCTGCGCCAGCTCAACCGCATCGGCGTCAACGTCAACCAGATCGCCCGCGCCCTCAACAGCGACTACACCCCACCCGACATCCGACATCGCCTCGACGAACTCCAACACCTGCTCTCCCTGATCGCCGAGGCCCTGCGCCAGCCCGTCACTCCGGAAGAAGAGGTCTCCCCGTGATCGCCGCCATCAAGGCGCCCGGTGCCAACACCCGCGGGCTGCTCGCCTACCTCTACGGGCGCGGCCGTGCTGACGAACACCTCGACCCGCACGTCGTCGCCGGCTTCGCGATGCTCGGCATGCCCGATCCCGGCCGAGACGAGAACGCCACCCTCACCGAACTCGCCCGCTACCTCGACGAGCCCGTCCGCCTGCGCAACAGCGAGTTCGGCAAGAAGATCAACGACCACGTCTGGCACTGCCCCGTCCGAGCCGCACCCGAGGACCGCTACCTCTCCGACGCCGAATGGGGCGAGATCGCCCAGCGCATCGTCGAGGCCGCCGGCATCGCCCCGGCCGGTGACGACCTGGCCTGCCGCTGGATCGCAGTACGCCACGCCGACGACCACATCCACATCCTCGCCACCACCGTCCGCGAAGACGGCCGCCGCCCCAAACTCCACGACAGCGGCATACGCGTCGGCGACGCGTGCCGCCAGATCGAGAAGGACTATGGCCTGCGCCGACTGAAGAAGGGCGACCGCACCGGCACACGCCGGCCCACCCAGGCCGAGATGCACAAGGCCGAACGCCTCGGCTGGGAACAGCCCGCCCAGGAGTGGCTCGAAGAACGCATCCGCGCCGCCATCCCGCACGCCGCCAACGCCGAGGAACTCCTCGCCTACCTCGAAGCCGACGGCGTCCCGATCAAGATCAAGCGCGGCCCGTCCGGCGACCCCCTCGGCTACGCCGTTGGCCGCCCCGGCGACCTCAACAAGGACGGCGAGCAGATCTTCCACCCCGGCGGGGGAATTGCTCCCGATCTGTCCCTGCCCAAACTCCAAGCCCGCCTTGAATCCAGCCAGCCGGAAGAGCACCCCACCGCCCGCCGCAACCAGCCCAGCACCCCCTGGCACAAGGCCACTGACGCCCTCGACACGCTCCACGCCGACCTTGCGGACGACGAGCGAGCCCAGGCACACATCACCGCCCTCGGCGAACTGATCGAAGCCACCGCCCAGAAGGCACCCGACAACCTGCGGGCGGAACTCCGCTCCGCCTCAAAAGCGTTTGCCCGAGCCGAACGCTCCCAAATCCGGGCGGAAGACCGCGCCGCCCACGCCCTGCGCAACGCTGCACGCGACATCGCCCACACCGCCACGGGCCCCGACGGCAGCGCCCTCGCTGCCCTGCTTGCGACACTCGTCTGGGCCGCGATCGTTGCCAGCCGCTGGCACGAAGCGAAACACCACGCTCACCAGGCCGACGCCGCCCGCAAGGCTGTCCAGCACCTCCAGGTCGCAGCCGACCGCGCTCTGACGCCGGTACTCACCGAACTCGAAGCCCGTGCGCCCAAGCAGCGAGCCCGCCTCGTGCTCGCCAGCGACGTACGAGCGGCTGTCCCCGACCACGCCGAGCGGATCCTCGCTGACCCCAGCTGGCCGGCCCTCGCCACCGTCCTCGCCGACGCCGAAGCCCGCGGCCACAAACCCCACCAGCTCCTCAAGGAAGCCGCCACCCAGCGCGAACTGGACACTGCTCGCCAACCCGCCCGCGTCCTGATCACTCGTATCGAGCACACAAGCCGTAACCCTGTACCCAACCGCCGCGCGGAAGCCGCCCGCCGACGCTCTACTATGACGGCCTCGCTGTCGCCCAATGGGCCCGACGTCGCCCAGGCATCGGCGGCAGCCCCGGCACCGGCCGAGCAGCAGCACCGCCCTCGCCGATAGCTACCCAACGCGTCCTCGCTCGTTTCAGACCGTCGATGAATCGGCCCCCTACGGGCATCCGGCTGGCAGCGGCTGCAATCTCGCCCCGGACCCGCCAACTGGGCAGCGCTGCCGCGTGGCTGAAAAGTGTTCTGACCAGGTGGATTGTCAGTGCCGTATGCCAGGGTCGCTACGTGTGAGACGGAAGTCCTGACAGCGGATCGCGCCTATTACGACAGCAGGGCCAAGGGGGAGGCACAGCATGGCCGGCGACGGCTTTGACGTAGACACCGACCAACTCAAGACCGCCGCTCCGACGTTCCACCGAGAGTCTGTCGCCCTGGAACGGGCGACGGCGAAGCTTCGGCATGCGCTGGACGGGCTGGGGGAGCCGTGGGGAAGCGACGAGCAGGGGAAGAAGTTCGAGCACGTCTACGCCCCGCACCGGGCGGAGATCGAGAAGGCCGCCGCGGCCCTGGCCAAGGGCCTGTCCAGCATCACCAAGGCCATGAACGACATGGCGGCCAACCACGAGGAGGCGGATCGGTCTGCCAAGTCCGGCTTTAAGGGGGACGCGTAGTGGGTGCCGCCGATAAGGCCAAGGAGATCGTCCAGGACTTAACCGGGATGTGGTGGCCGGAGGGCGACGAGGACGAACTCCGGGAGGCCGCCCGCGCCTGGCGCACCTTCGCCGACGATGTAGAGGACTGCACGGCGGCCTGCCACAAGAAGGCCCAGGACGTCATCGACACCAACAAAGGCGCCGGCATCGAGGCGTTCGGCGCGTTCTGGAAGAAGTACCACGGCGGAGGCAAGGGCTACCTCGACGACGTAGCCACCGCCGCGCGGGACATGGCCAAGGCGCTGGACAAGTTCGCCGACCAGATCGCCGAGGCGAAGAAGATCGAACACGAACTGGAGATCGCCGGCGCGGTCTTGGTCGCCGGAACGGCGCTGGCCATCTTCACCGGCGGCCTCAGCGAGGTGGCCGCCGCCGGTGCCACCGAGGCGATCGTCGCCGCTGCCAGTACGGCAGGCGTGGCTGTCTCTGCAACCGTCGCCGAGATCGCCGGCACCGTGTTGGCGACGGCCGCCATCGGCAGCATCGGGTCGATCACGGTGGACGTGGTCGTCGCCCAGGGCGGCCGGAACCTGCTCGGAGACCAGCGCGGAATCAACGTCGCCGAGATCAAGGACGCCGGTGTGTCCGGCATGCTCATGGGCGGCGCCGCGGGCGGAGCCGCTCGCGGCGTCAAGGCCGTGGCGGACGCCGGCGGCATCAAGAACGTCCTGGGCAATATGAAGCTGGACAGCTTGGGGCACCTCAACATCTCACTCCCCAACCTCCAGATATCGATGCCCAACCTGGCCGGCCCGCGGCTGGCGATGGCCGGCGAAGGTCCCGTCGGTCCGACCGGCCAACCGCTGATGCGCAGCTTCGAGCGCGGTGGAGGGGGAGGCCGGGCACCGCAAAAGCCAATTCCGCCGTATGCCAAGCCGCTGGACAGCATGGGCCGAGCCACCGGCGTCGAAACGAGGATCACGCAAGACATGCTCGACACCGGCACCAAGGCATCCCGGCGGATGCAGCCCCCAGGCTGGGGAGGCGAAGCGGCTGGTCACACGCGTGGACACCTCCTGGCCCGATCACTCGGGGGAGACGGCCGCTCAGAGGCCAACATCGTGATCATGCACAAGACAGCGAACAACGAGGTGATGGAAAAGCTCGAAGAGCAAATCTATGAAACCGTGAAGCAGCGCGGGAGCGTGGACTATTCAGCTGCACCGGTCTACGCCAACCCGGGAGACGTCATTCCTACGGGCGTCCACGTCAGAGCCATCGGCCCTGGCCTGCACATCGACCAGACCATCATCAACAAGTAGGCGGCCATGACTGATCTCGAACTCTTGGCATCGTTTCCCGCAACTGGTGAAGCGGGACCGGTCATCAACGACTGGGAGGCCGCCGAGGAGACCCTGGGCACCACCTTTCCGCCTGCGTTCAAAACGTTTCTCGAAGCGTTCGGCGGCGCGAAGTTCGACGACTTCCTGCGCGTGTATCGGGCAGGTGCCGAGAACGAATACGCCGACCTGGTAGCGAACACCGTCACGGCGCGGCACACCATGGAGGTGACGCGGGACGCGATCCGGGAACTACTGGCAGAGCGCGGTGTGAAGCCCTCGCAGCTGATTTGCTGGGGCGGCACTGACAACGCGGACATGTGCTTCCTGGTGCCGCACGAGGATCCGGAGCAGTGGGCCGTCCTCACCGTCATCGGCCGCGGCAGGGAGTACGACCTGTACGAAGGCCCGGTGGAGAGCTACCTGCTGCGGATCCTTCGGGGTGACATCGTGAGCGAGGTCTTCCCGGACGACTTCCCCGACGAGGAACCCAGCTACGAGCACAACCCGTGGATCTAGCGAGTACAGCGACGCGCCTCCGATCCGGCACACGGCCGGATCGGAGGCACCGTGGTCTTTTGCCGCAACCCGTGACGAGCGCAAGCGCATCGCTGTCACAGCACCAAACGGCGCCCGAGTCGTTGTCTTCGGACAGCCCGGTGGCAGGTGAGCGATATCCGTCTCACCGCTTGATCTCGCTAAGGCGTCCAGCCAGGGCCAGCTATGAACCTCGGCATCCCAGGCTGCACGACGAGAAGTGGGCCCGCTGGCCCAATTTCTTGCTAGTTTCGGTCCGTTGCCAAGGAGGCCCAGTGTCGTCTTCCCTGTCCACCAGAGCCCCAGTGGATCTGAGGGTTGAACCCGTTGACGGTGTACTCGACGAGGTCGAGCGTGCCCTTCAAACGCAGTTGGACAGAGAGACGCTGGTGCGGAAGCGGCGGTCGCTGGGGGCGCGTACAGACCGTGGTACGTGGGTGCGGGTCGAGCGGCGTCGCTTCGACAAGATCGGTAGCCAAGGCTGGAACGGCACCGAATGCGCTGCCCTCCTAGAGGGAGTGGCCAAGCCGCAGTGGCACCGAGGCGCCGCTTGGAGACAGCCTGGGGACGCTGTGATGTGGCGGGCCGACGAGACGGATCTCCTGCCCGGAGCGCCGATCGGCAGCAGTGTCCTGGCTACCGAACCCGTGCTGTCGGATCAGTGGTGGCAGGCGTTCAATGCGTCGATGGATGCCCTGGCCGAGCAGCATACGAGCCGCGTCGCCACCCCGGACACTGTGGCGATCACGCAGAGCGGTGTCGCCGAGGCGATCCACCGCTTTCTCCGCAGCGGTGTCGACACGACGGTGGAACAGTGGCTGCCAGCACATGCGGATCTCAATTGGGCGAACATGACCGGGCCGGAGTTCTGCCTGTTCGACTGGGAGGACTGGGGCATGGCCCCTCAAGGGCTGGATGCCGCGTCGTTGTGGGGCAACTCCCTCGCCGTCCCGACTCTGGCCGAGCGCGTCCGCCACGAACGGCGTCACGATCTGGAGAGCCGGGACGGCATGTTGATGACCTTGTTCGTCTGCGCGAAGATCCTGGCCCCGGATGCTCACCCCGAGGACCCTCGCCTTGAACCGGCACGCCGCATGGCCGCGCAGGTGGCGGAGGACCTTCAGAGGGGCTGACGATCTCGCTGCTCGCAGAGGAGCCGCCGGTAGGTAGAGAGATTGTCCAGATTGGCCTCGTACCGCAGGGCATCGACGAGTTCCCCGAGGTGGGTGGGGCTGTCCGTACCGACGGAGATCCTTCCCACCCGCGGCAGCCAGTAGGCCACACGGAACGTGGCCTGCACGGCCGACAGGCCATCGTGCGGAGACTGGATGAACACCCGTGGGTCCAGCTTGCCCCACAGCGGCTGCGTCGCACTGCCCCCGAAGGGGCTCATGCCCCAGAGCTGCGATGGGTTGAGATCCCAGCGGGCCGCCAACGCTTCGGAGGCTTCCAGGACATCGATTCCAGCGAGGAGACCCGCGCGGACCATGACAGCGTCGGGTCTCGGCAGGGTGCCGTCCACGAGTCGGGGCAGCGGGCGCGGATCCCATGAGGAGATGCCCCAGCCTCCACACAGTCCCTCTGCCGCTGCCCTCTCCACGGCAGCGCACGCCATACCCAGCCTGTCCTGGGCGGCTGCCGAGGAGCCGGTCAGCGACCGCTCCGGATTATGGAGGAAGACCAGATCCGGGGCGCGCCCCAGATCGCGGATGCTGCGCTCCACGGCTTCCCGGAGACGATCGGGATCGAGGGAGTGCTCGGCCTGGCCGGCGGTCGGGAAGAAGCCGACCTTGGTGGAGATCTTGAAGCGGGGGAGGAGGTCGCTTCCGGCGGTTGCCAAGGCGGTGTGGGCCGAGAAGCCGTGGTAGTTGAAGCTGGTGTCGATCGCGTCGACGCCGAGGTCCAGGGCGCTCGTCAGGATCCGGCGTTCGTAGCGAGACCGGTGTAGCCCGAGAACAATTCGGGGGTCACACTCGCGCACAGCTCCTCCTCCACCAAGATCTTCGCCAGTGCCGCCACCTCGGCGCCCACGAGTCGAGCAGCCTCGTCCAGCCGCACGGGGTGACCGCTCAGGAGCAGGCGGAGCCCCGCCAGGGCCTTGGCCGCGAAGGTGAGCTTCTTGCCCGCGGCCACCACGACGACCGTCTCCCCGTCCTGCGTGATCACGGGCGGGAACTCGCTGACGCACGCCACGGCTTCAAGGGGGCCGAAGATGTCCAGGAACGGGACATGACGGCCGGGAGGAGCTTCCTGCTCACGGAGCCGAAGGAACTCCGCCGGGTCACGGGCGTCGATGAGCCGGGAGGCCGCGGTGGTCAACGCCAGCCGCTGGGCCTGCTGCTCGTCCGAGCTACCCCAGCGATCGAGATCGTGGCGGAACACCTCTTCCTGCCGGGACCAGTCGGCGAGCCAGGTCAGCCAGCTCACGGCGGTGCGCTTGGCGAAGCCGAAGGTCACGTGGGTGCTGTGGCCGCCGCCGTGACCCACGCGGGTGGCCGCATGCCAGTAGCCGCGCGGGATATGCATCACGTCGCCGGCCTTCATCGTGCCGGTCCACACGATCTCTTCGCTGGGGGTGTTGTTCCGCTCAGTGTCCCGGAACATCGGTACGGGCCGGGAGGCGCCGCGCACCTCCCACTGCTTCTCTCCGGCAAGCTGCACGATGAGTACGTCGTGGTCGTCCCAGTGCAGGTCGAAGCCGGACGCGTCGTTCGTGGTCAGGTAGACGTTCGCCTGGACGTGTTCCCGGGACCACCACTGCATGGCTCGGCAGGCAACTTCCATCGTGGGGTCGAAGACGTTCGACTGGTCCAGGACCAGCGTCGCGCCCTCGCACAGCAGGCTGCCCACGCGGCGCATGTCCGCCATCGGTATCGCCTGCCCCCGGGGTGTGACCTGCCGGTTCAGATAGGCGTCGGGGTGCAGCTCCTCGCCACCCTTGAAGAGTCGGAACTGCGGGTTGACCAGGCTGCGGCGCATGGCCATGTCGAGCAGCCGCGAAGGCGTGAGCAGCCTCGTCACGACTTCGCGGTCGCTGATGCTTCCGCGGGCGAACTCCCTTCCGAGAGGGGCGGGGCCGTCCCATCCAAGTGCCTCTTCGACGGCGCGGACCAAACGGTGCTCCATGAGTCGTTTCTCCCTCCTTGCGTCAGACGCGGGATGTGGGAGGCGGAGGGGCCGCCTACGCTGCCCCTCCGCCAGCAAACTGGCGGCTACGCCGCGTGGTTCAGCCCGTCTCCGCCAGGCCAGGGTCCGTCACCCGACGAGCCCTGCCCGGGGTCGGAGGCGTTGCTGTCGTGCCGGTCATGGACGCTAGTGAGGACTTCCACGGCGACCAGGAGACCCGCCTCGACGGAGGGCTTCTTGTCTTCCACTTCGTGCTCCTTCCTCTACCGGTCTCCCGCCGGTTCCGGCGGGACGTTTGTGGCGTGCGGAGGTGTTGGTGATGCGGGGCGGGGACTTGCCCTTGGGCGTGAGGTGTCACAGGGAGCGACGAGATCCGGGCGACGTAGCGCAGACAGTGCTCAGCGGCGGCGCAGGAATCCGCCTCGCGCTCGGTGCTTTCCTCCGCGGCGTCCGCCGGACGCCTCTGCTTCAGGCGGAACTTCCACTTGCGTGGACCCGGCCGACCCGTCGCTGACAAGGATGGATTGCCAGACTTGGTCCTGGAGTTGCCGGATACACGGTCCGCAGGCGTACATCGGCGCTTGGGCGCCGGCCACGTTCACGGGACCGATCCACAGGACCCGGGTCCACTGCTGGCCGCAGTAGAGCCAGCAGAAACCATCGACCCACCGGTTGCCGTCATCAGTGGCCGCCGGGGCAGGCAGGCCGCCGCGGGCGAAGTCGGCTATGCCAGGGATCACCCTGTACGGCATGGCCAGTTCCAGAAGCACGACGCGTCCCCCAAGATCAGTTGAACTGGGCGGCCACGGGGGCAGGGCGACTTTGGTCTACGGCGTGCCGGAGCCGCGTGCCGTGCAACCGGTTCCAGCACTCGACGTTGCAGCGGTGCAGCAGCTGTACGCACAGCATCCGGATCTTGCGTATAGCGGTGTCTTCCTCGAACACGAGTGAGCCCCCTTTGGCCAGTTCCCTGGTTGGAGACCCGATGGTGGCCGCGTGGACGGGGACCGCATCACCCCTTATGCGGACGCCTTCGAAGACGTCCTGGGACGTTTCAGTGCGCCGCGAAGCTCTCCAGGATCCGCAGTAGCTGCGCCGTATCTGACAGATCAGGTAGCACTACATCCGCGCCGGCCGCAGCTAGCTCTTCGGGACTGTGAACCCCTGAGGCAACCGCGACGATCCCGGAGCCCGTGACAAGAGCGGCCTCGACGTCCCGGGGAGTGTCTCCCACAAGCACCACGGGGACATCACCCCGAACTCCGCGGAGGCGCTGGGCCCGCTCCTGGGCGACACCCACAAGGTCCGGACGCTGCTCCGCATCAGCCCCGTAGGCCCCAACAGACAAGTCCAGCAAGGGATCAAGGTGAAAGGCCGACAGCTTCACGCGTGCGTTGGCCGCGATGTTGCCCGTCAGCACCGAAGACACCCAGCCATCATGTGCCGAAGCCGCCTTGAGCGCCTCGCGCACTCCCGGCAGCACGGTCCCGCGCTCACCGAGAACCTCAAGGCGCTCCTCCCCGGCACGGGCGAGCGCGGCCTCGACGGCAGCCCAGTCCGGCTCGGACAGACCGTGGCGCACGAACAGTTCCCGCATGATCAGGCGATCCGTTCGCCCCTCCGTCCGCGCCGGCCCAGCCGGCGGGCATCCTGCCAATGCCGAGAACGCCGCGGCGTAGATCTCCTTGCTCACCCCTGCGTTCTCGATGAGCGTGTGGTCGATGTCCCACAGGACGATGAGCTCCATGCCGCCAGAGTAGGGACCGGCCACAGCCTCGCCTCCAGAGAACGTCCCAAAACGTCCTTGCCGGATCACGGCCGCCTCGACTTCCATGACACCCGTGAACGAGCGACTTCATTCCGTACTCGCCCAGCGCGGCGTCTCGCCCGAGTCGCTCGCCGAAGTCTGCGACGTGGACCCCAAGACCGTCGGCCGCTGGCTCGGCGGGCGCGTGCCTCACCGACGCCACCGCTTCCGCGCCGCACAGCACCTGCGCGTGGAGGAGACGTTCCTGTGGCCCACCCCACCACCACACGGCAGCCGACCTGACGCCGGATTAGGTACCGAACTTGTCGGCACCTACCAGAACCGAGCCAGTGTTCCCCGGGACATGTGGCTCCAGCTACTGGCGGAGGCCCAGGAGCAGATCTGCGTACTCGTCTTCTCCGGGACCTTCTTCGCCCAGTCCAATCCCCACGTCGCCAAGATGCTCTCCGAGCGCGCAGCCGCCGGCGTCCGGGTACGCCTGTGCTTCGGCGATCCGCGAGGCCGGGCAGTCGCCGTCCGGGGCCGCGAGGAAGGCATCGGCGACACCCTCGCAGCCAAGATCCGCGCCTCCCTGACCTACTACCGTCTACTGCCCGAGGCCGGGTGCGACGTGCGGCTGCACGACACCACGCTGTACGCCTCCCTGTTCCGCTACGACGACAACCTGCTGGTCAACGCGCACGTCTGGGGCCAGCCGGCCAGCGCCAATCCACTCCTCCACCTCAAACGGGCTGACGCCACAGGGTGGTTCGACAACTACGCTCAAAGCTTCGAAGCAGTCTGGGCCGGTGCACGGCCCTGGACCCCCGACCAGGAGGGCACGGCCGCACATGGGTAGGACTGAGTACTACAACGACCCCACCGCCCCGAAGGCGAACACCCTCATCCCCGCCAGCAATCTCCTCGCCGTTGACGACGACGGAGCAATCCTGCTTCAGCGCCGTCGCGATACAGGCCAGTGGGCCCTACCTGGCGGCGCCCAGGACATCGGGGAGACCGCGGCACAGTGCGCGGTGCGCGAATGCTTGGAGGAGACCGGTATCGTCGCCGAGATCACCGGGTTCCTCGGGGTCTACACCAACCCTCACCACATCGTCGCCTACACCGACGGCGAGATCCGCCAGCAATACGAGAACACCTACATCGGCCGCCCGGTCGGCGGCGAGCCCACCATCAATGACGAGGCCGACGGTGTCCGCTTCGTCCAGCCCGCGGACCTCGACCAATACGACATCCACCCCAGCATGCGCCAGCAGATCGGCGACTACCTCGCCGGCACCTACCCCTACCTCGGCTGAGCCGCCAACGCCGCATCCACCCGCTCCACAGCAGCGAAGATCTCCGGCGACGCCCGACGGACGAACCGCCCCACGACACTGTCCGCCCCATAACGGCTCACAATCTCCGCCACCCGCTCCGGAGCAGTCGTCGCATTCCCGTCGGGCGTTGTCGTCATGTCGCAATAGACCAGCGCATCCACCAGCAGCGACTCTTCCAGCAACGGGAACTCCGTCTCCAGCGCCTCGCGAAGCCCGCGCTCCTCGGCCTCCAGCAACGCGAACGAGTGGTTCGCCACCAACCGCACCAGCCGCTCATCGGCACCATGCTCATCACGAAGGAACCGGGCACCGTCGAGCGGATGAAATCCCGTCGCCGCCAGGCGGGGCGCGTAGCCGACATCGTGAAGCGCTGCGGCAGCTACCAGCAGGCTGGCATCCTCCCTGAAGATTCGCCCTAGATCGTCCGCACGACCTGCGACCCCTAGGGAATGAGCCCACCGTCGAGGAAGCGCCGCACTCAGTTCCGCTTCCGCCACTCGCGTTGCCCAGTCCACCATCGATCCACCCATGGCTTGGTTCATGCCCGAGTGCCGCCCTGGCCAGTCCATAGAACTGCTCACAGGGGCAGGGCTGCTCTCTCACAAGATGGTCTCCACTCGGGGCTCGAGACAGCCTTCCTCAGAGACCCGTCCCTACAGACCGCCTGTGGAACAGGGAACGCTTCGCCCTACGCCACTGCCAGAGCTGCGACGAGTATGGCTGAGCTGGCACGCATCCGGTGCCTCTGCGCTAGTCAGGCCGTCTACACGTGAGCGGGCAGGGTGGATGTTGCACTGGGCATCACACGAGCGAGGCCAGCAAGCCTATGACCAGGGAGAACGGCTCTCGGAAAAGCCGCATGGCACCACCCTCCACGATCTTGCAGGTCCGTGGGGCCGAGGTGCGCTTGGATCTTCCTTCCGCAATTGTCGGCGGGCTCCGCTAACCTCCTCTGCGTGATTACAGGTGAGCTGAAGAGCAAGATCGACCGACTGTGGGATGCCTTCTGGTCCGGGGGCATCTCCAACCCGCTGGAGGTCATCGAACAGATCACCTACCTGATGTTCATCCGGCGCCTTGACATCCTTGAGCAGGCCAAGCGGAACAAGGCCAATCGCACCGGGCGGCCGGTAGAGAAACCGATCTACACAGATAAGACCCAGGACCTGCGTTGGTCGGTGTTCATCAACGAGTCTCCCGAGAACATGCTCACCAGGGTGCGCGACGACGTCTTCCCTTGGCTGCGCACTCTGGGCGGCGAGGACTCTACTTACGCGCACCATATGAAGGACGCGCGCTTCACCATTACGACCTCGAACCTGCTCGCCAGGGCCGTCGACATACTGAACGGCATCGACATGGGGGACAAGGACACCAAGGGCGACCTGTACGAGTACATGCTCAGCAAGATCGCCACGGCAGGGCAGAACGGCCAGTTCCGTACGCCACGTCACATCATCCAGCTGATGGTGGAGATGATGGCCCCGCAGCCCGGCGACGAGATCTGTGATCCGGCGTGTGGCACGGCCGGCTTCCTGGTCGCCTCCGCCGAGTACGTTGAGCGCACGCACCGCGAGGCGCTGTTCGAGCCGGCCCAGCGGCAGCACTTCAACGAGAGCATGTTCCACGGCTTCGACTTCGACAGCACCATGCTGCGCATCGGGAGCATGAACATGCTGCTGCACTCGGTCGAGAGCCCTGACATCCGTTACCGCGACTCGCTCGCACAAAGCGCGGCGGGCGAGGCCGACCGGTACTCCCTCATCCTCGCGAACCCGCCCTTTGCTGGCAGCCTCGACTACGACGCGACGGCCGCGGACCTGCAGAAGGTCGTCAAGACCAAGAAGACCGAGTTGCTGTTCCTGGCTCTCTTCCTGCGCCTGCTCAAGCCCGGTGGTCGGGCTGCGGTCGTCGTGCCGGAAGGGGTCTTGTTCGGGTCCAGCAAGGCGCACAAGGATCTTCGGAAACTGCTCGTTGAAGGCCACAAGCTGGACGCGGTGGTGAAGCTGCCCGGTGGCGTCTTCAAGCCGTATGCCGGAGTTTCCACGGCCATCCTCTTCTTCACCAAGACCAACAGCGGTGGCACGGACAACGTCTGGTTCTACGAGGTCACCGCTGACGGCTGGAGCCTGGACGACAAGCGCACGCCACTTCTGGCAGAGGGCAAGCTCGGCCCGCTCGTGGGCGACAGTGCGCTGGGCAAGGACGAGCACGCCAAGAACAATCTGCCCGACGTGCTGACACGCTGGCGGCACCGCAACGGCAGTGAACAGGAGCGGGCACGGACAGAGCAGAGCTTCTGTGTCCCCAAGGATGACATCGCCGCGCAGGACTACGACCTGAGCCTCAACCGGTACAAGGAGATCGTCCATGAGGAGGTCGAGCACCGTGCACCGGGCGAGATTATGGATGACCTGTCACGGATCGAGTCGGAAATCCAGCAGGGCATGAGCGAGTTGAAGATTTTCCTCACCGAAGGCTCCCACCGGAGGACGTCATGAGTAGGGTGCAGGACCGCCCGGAATGGCGTTTGATGAAGCTGAAGGACCTACTGAGTGAGCCCTTGATTAACGGGCGTTCGGTGGTTACTCGGGATGACGGCTTTCCCGTGCTTCGACTGACGGCTATCAAGCCTGGTGGAATCGATATTTCCGAGCATAAGGGTGGTGCTTGGAGTCGGGACCAGGCATTGCCTTTTTTGATCAAGCAGCGTGACTTCTTTGTGAGCCGCGGTAACGGCTCGTTGGACCTGGTGGGGCGGGGGGCTCCAGTCTGGGAAAGTCCTATTGAGGTTGCGTTTCCCGATACGATGATCCGCGTTCGAGTGCGACCTGATGTCATTTCTGCTGCCTACCTATCCCGAATCTGGGATTCCTCGTATGTGCGGAGCCAGATTGAGAGATCCGTTCGCACGACATCGGGGATCTATAAGGTGAATCAACGGACTCTCAGTGAAATTAAACTGTGGGTCCCCCCTCTGGCGCATCAGTCCCGGATCTCCGAGGTACTGGACCGAGTGGATGACCTGCGCGCCAAGCGCCGCGAGGCCATCCGCCTCCTCGGCGACCTTGCCCAGTCCATCTTCATTGACATGTTCGGTGATCCTGCGCGCAACCCCCTGAAGTGGCCGATGAAGAAAATCGGTGACCTCATTGATTCGGCGAGTTATGGGACAAGTGAGAAGGCTAGTGAGGTAGGTGATCTCCCTGTACTGCGGATGGGTAACATCACCTCTTCAGGGCGGGTCGATCTAAGCGACCTCAAGTTTATGGATCGTGCCAGCACGGACGAGAAGTATCTGATTCGTCGTGGTGACGTTCTGTTCAATCGTACGAATAGTGCGGAGTTGGTCGGTAAGTCTGCCATTTATCGCGGAAACGATGACCTCGCTTTCGCTGGCTATCTTGTGCGCGTGCGTGTTAATGCAAGCAATGATCCAGAGTATCTGGCGGCCTTCCTTAATACGCAATATGCGAAACGTGTCCTTAGAGGGATGAGTAAAAGCATCGTGGGGATGGCGAATATCAACGCTCGGGAGCTCCAGGGTATTGAAGTTGCCGAACCGCCACTGCCCTTGCAAGTTGAATTTGCGAAGCGCGTGGGAGCTGTTGAATCACTGAGGGAAATTCATCGGCGCCACCTTGTCGAGCTGGATTCCTTGTTTGCCTCGCTTCAGGACCGCGCGTTCCGTGGTGAGCTGTGGCCTGATGCTTCCGTGCCAGCCATCTGACACCGCTACACCGCCTCGCAGCACCGTCCGTCCGCACCAGCGAAAGGTCACCCCGTGAGCAACTTTGAGTTCCTCCAGGCCGAGTGGCCTGAGCTGCACCGCGAGGCGGTACATGCTGAGCGATTGGCATTTGCGGACCCGCGGGCGTCCGCGTTCTACGCGCGGCGGGTGCTGGAGCTCGCAGTGGCGTGGTTGTTCGAGGCGGATGACACTCTCAAGCTGCCATACCACGATGATCTGGCGGCACTGATTGCTGAGCCGACGCTGGTGAAGGTGGCCGGCCCTGCGATCCGGGCGAAGATGGATGTGATCCGTCGGCAGGGCAACGTCGCCGTGCACCGCAAGGTGCCGGTCGCTCCTAAGGATGCAGTGCGCACCGTCGCCGAGCTCTTCCACGTCCTCTACTGGATGGCTCGCACCTACACCCGCGACCAGGCCCAACTGCCCGCGCCAGCACTTGCGTTCGACGCTGGGCTGATACCTCGGCCGGTCCCGGCCGAGGTACGGATTGCCAAGCAGGCCGAGCTGAAGGCGCAGGCAGAGAAGTACGCCGCACAGGATGCCGTGCTTGCCGCCGAGCGGAAGAAGAATCAGGACCTCGACGCCGAGATCGCCCAGCTGCGCGCGCAGATCAAGGCGGCCAAGGCCGCGAATGAGGCTCAGCCGGACACTCACGACTACAACGAGGCCGAGACTCGCACCCTGATCATCGACCTCCTTCTCAAGGAGGCCGGCTGGGCGCTCGATCAGCCGAGGGACCGCGAATACCCTGTCACCGGGTTGCCCACCTCGGCCGCGCCTTCAGGTAAGGGCAAGGTCGACTACGTACTGTGGGACGACGACGGAAAGCCCCTGGCCGTCGTCGAGGCCAAGGGGACCACGCGCGACCCGAAGCAGGGCAAGTACCAGGCGACGCTCTATGCCAATGCCCTGGAAGCGCAGTTCAACCAGCGGCCGGTGATTTTCTACACCAACGGCTATCGCACGTACCTGTTCGACGATCTCAACTACCCGCCCCGCGAGGTCCAGGGCTTCTACACCAAGGACGAACTGCGCCTCCTCGTGCAGCGGCGGGCCAGCCGTCGCAGCCTCGCCAAGCTGCCGATCAACGAGCAGATCGCTGGCCGGCACTACCAGTCGCGCGCGATCCGGCGGATCGCCGACTCCTTCGAGAAGGACTCGCTGCGTCACGCGCTGCTCGTCATGGCGACCGGCTCCGGCAAGACCCGCACCGTGATCGCGCTCAGCGACCTGATGATGCGCGCTAACTGGGCCAAGCGCATCCTCTTTCTCGCCGACCGCAAGGCTCTGGTCAAGCAAGCCACCAATGAGTTCAAGAAGCACCTCCCCGGTGCCAACCCGGTGAACCTGCTAGAGGAGAAGGACCCCCACTCGCGGGTGTTCGTTTCCACCTATCCGACCATGATGAACCTGATCGACCAGACCGATGCCGAGGGCCGCCGCCTCTTCGGCCCCGGCTTTTTCGACCTGATCGTCATCGACGAGGCGCATCGCTCGATTTACCAGCGATACGGTGCAATTTTCGACTACTTTGACGCGCTCCTTGTCGGCCTGACAGCGACGCCCAAGGACGAAGTCGACCGGAACACCTATCGCCGCTTCGAGCTTGAGGACGGCGTGCCCACCGACGTCTACAGCCTGGACGAGGCGGTGTCCGAGGGCTACCTGGTAGCGCCGCGCGCCGTTGATGTCCCGCTGAAGTTTCAGCGCGGAGGCATCAAGTACGACGACCTGTCCGACGAGGACAAGGAGAAGTGGGACGAGACGGAGTGGAGCGAAGACGGTGACATCCCCGATGAGATCACCACGGAGGAGCTGAACAAGTACCTCTTCAACGCCGACACCGTCGACAAGGTCCTGCAGACCCTCATGACGCACGGCCTTAAGGTCGAAGGCGGCGACAAGCTCGGCAAGACCATCATCTTCGCCGCCAACAACCATCACGCGGAGTTCATCGCCGAGCGGTTCGACAAGAACTATCAGCACCTCAAGGGCGCCTTCGCGCAGGTCATCACCCACCGCAAGGAGTACGCCCAGAGCCTGATCGACAAGTTCTCCGACGCGGCGGAGCTTCCTCAGATCGCCATCTCGGTGGACATGCTGGACACCGGCATAGACGTCCCCGAGGTCGTCAACCTCGTCTTCTTCAAGCTGGTGCGCTCCAAGACCAAGTTCTGGCAGATGATCGGTCGCGGTACCCGTCTCGCGCCCGACTTGTTCGGCCCGAACCGTAGCAAGGACGGCTTCCTCGTCTTCGACCTGTGCCAGAACATCGAGTTCTTCAACCAGAACTTGATGCGCGCCGACGGTAAAGTCGCCCCCTCGCTCAGCCAGCGGATCTTCGAGCGCCGCGCCGACCTGCTCCTCGCCCTCGACGGCGCATTGGAGCTTGGTCAAGAGCCAGCCGAGGGGGGCACTGTACGCCCCGAGTCCGACGGCACCGTCTGCGAGTCCGGACTGCGCTGGGACCTCGCCACCCGGCTGCACGACGAGGTCACGGCGATGAACCCGGATAACTTCCTGGTGCGCCCGCATCGCGAACAGGTCGACGCCTTCGCTGACTTCGACGCCTGGCTTGCCTTCACGCCCGACACCCACGCCGAGGTCGTCGATCATCTGGCGGGCCTTCCGACCGCCTTCCGCGACAAGGGCGACGTCGGAGAGGAGGCCAAGCGCTTCGATCTGCTCGCGCTCCGTCTCCAGCTCGCCATCGTGAACGGAGACCCGGGCTTCACCCGCCTGCGGGACCAGGTCCAGGAGATCGCGTCCACCCTGCTCGATCAGCTGACGATTCCCAAAATCAAGGCCCAGCAGGTTCTGCTCGACGAGGTCGCCGGCGATGAGTGGTGGCAGGACGTGACGCTGCCCTTGCTGGAGACCATGCGTCGCCGACTGCGCGGCCTCGTCCGGTTGATTGAGAAGCCTAAGCGCGGCATCGTGTACACCGACTTCGAGGACGAGCTCGGCGAGCTGACCGCTGCCACGCTCAGTGGCATGGAGATCGGTACTGACCTGGCCCGCTTCGAGCAGAAGATCCGTATCTACCTCAACACGCACCAGGACCAGCTCGCCGTCCAGAAGATCCGTCGCAACAAGCAGATCACTGCCTTGGACCTGTCGGAGCTGGAGAAGATCTTCGTCGAGGCCGGCCTCGGGACTACGGCAGACATCGACTACATCAAGGACGCCAAGGGCGGCCTCGGCCTGTTCCTACGGTCGCTGACAGGCTTGGAGCGGGAGGCGGCGGCCTTGGCCTTCGACGCCTTCCAACAGGGCAAGACGCTCACAGCCAACCAACTCCGGTTCGTCAACGAGCTGATCGACTACCTGGCGCGCAACGGCACGATAGACGTCGACGCGCTGTACGAGGCGCCCTTCACTGCCCTTGCTCCGACTGGTCCCGAAGCGATCTTCCCTGAGGTCGAGGTGGATGTCATGGTGTCCGTCATTCACTCGATCCGCTCTACCGCCGTCGCTGCTGACGGCGCGGCGTGATCAACAAGGCACGGAGGAGAGACGATGAGTCAACAAGAGATCGCCGATGAATGCCCTGGGACGGGGCAGCATGGGCACATGGACGAGAACGCCGTGGGCGACGAGTGGTATGTGATCTGCCACGTGTGCGGAGCGAAGTGGGCGGGAGGCAGCACCCTGCTCGTGCCTCACAGGGACCGGCGTAAGAGCTGAGGCTCCGGTTGCTGCTGCGTGAGCGTTGCGTGAGCGGACGGTCCAGCACCCAATGGATCGAGCGTCATGCGCGCGAGGTCGACAAGCACTTGACCAGCCAAAACAGGATCTGAAGTGACCACCCGCCACCACCCGTCACGATCCCGCACCCCCTCGTAATGCGTAGGTCTCGGGTTCGAATCCCGAAGGCGGCTCAGAGAGACCCCAGGTCACGCAACCCGTGACCTGGGGTTTTGTGTTTCCGGGAGCGCTCTGTGGCGATGGGGCGCCCCTTCTGGGGCGCCTTCTGGGCGTCATGATCGCCGCCGGTGGGCAACCGGTGAACAGGTGTGCAGCGAGTGTGAGGCGGGCGTGAGACGGGCGTGCGGAGCGGTGGACGAGCGGGTGATTGCCGTTGGGTGGTGAGTGGGCAATCCCCGGAGCGCGTCCACGGGGCATCAGAGGCGCGTGGTTGAGGCGTTCTTAGGGGGCTCCCGTGGAACGGGCGTGACCGGTGTTCAGCTCGTAGCGCTGCCACTCGACGCGGAACGCGCCAGGTCGGATGAACTCCGTTGCCAGGCCGGCGATTTCGCCCCGGCGCCTACCGGTGTGGTCTTCGGAGGGCGACGGCGACGAACCCGTCGTCGAGGCGGCCGGGTCGGACGTGATCAGGTCCGGGGCGCGCCTCCGGCCGCGCCGGGCAGTCGCCTCTTCCGCTGCTGCCGCCTGCTCGGCCTCGCGTTCGGTGGCGGAGTGACCGCGACAGCCCAGCCGCTCGCGGGGCGAACGAGACCTTGCTAGCATAAAAAGAACTGGCTCGATGCAGCCCAGGAATGTATGACCTGGGCGAATACCTCGTGTGCGGGGATGGACCGCGCGGGCCTCGGATGGGGGAGAGCGGGGATTTTTGCCAGATCGCGACGATTTCCCCTCGCGTTTGTGATGCCCAGTCAGCGCAGCCATCCGCGGGCCATCGTCACGAGGGCGTCGCACCCCAGGAATCGCATCACTGAACACTGCAGCCGGTAGGACGACCATGACTGAGTTGGACACCATCACAAATGCATCCGATCCCGCGGTGCAGCGGATCATCGATGTCACCAAGTCCTCGCGATCCAACATAAAGACAACGTTGATCGAGGACACCGAGACGCTCATGCAGTCCATCTCGGCCGGAGTGCAGTTCATCGAGGTCTACGGCAGTGACAGCAGTCCTTTCTCAGCTGAGTTGCTGGCTCTGTGCAGGCGGCAGGACATTGCGGTCCGCCTCATCGACTCGTCGATCGTCAATCAGTTGTTCAAGGGGGACCGCAAGCCCAAGACGTTCGGCATCGCCCGCGTCCCTCGCCCGGCCAAGTTCAGTGACATCGCAAACCTCAGCGGGGACGTCGTCGTTCTCGACGGGGTGAAAATCGTCGGGAACATCGGCGCGATAGTGCGCACGTCGCTCGCGCTCGGAGCGTCGGGGATCATCCTGGTCGACAGCGATATCACCAGCATCGCGGACCGGCGTCTGCAAAGGGCCAGCCGAGGTTACGTCTTCTCGCTTCCCGTCGTCCTCTCCGGTCGCGAGGAGGCCATCGCCTTCATTCGGGACAGCGGTATGAAGATGACGACGCTCACCGCACGCGGCAAGCTTTCCGTGAAGGACCTCGGGGACATTCCCGATCGGCTGGCCTTGCTGTTCGGCAGCGAAAAGGAAGGGCCTTCCGAGCTGTTCGAGAAAGCAGCTTCCGCCTCGGTTTCGATCCCCATGATCAGCGAGACCGAGTCCCTCAATGTGTCCGTCTCGCTCGGTATCGCGCTGCACGAGAGGATTCACAGGAATCTCGCGGCCCAGCGATGAGCGCCTAGGTTCTCAGAGACTCGGTTCCTCGACGTTCCTCGACCTCGATGCGTCGGTGGTGATCACCTCACACGGCAGTGATCATCACCGACGCGTCGAGGTCGACGGTCTTTCGGCGGGTAGCCGATGATGCCGATCGCCCGGCTGACCGACAGCGGGTTCTGCATGTTGACGCCGTCCCAGAGGTACACCGCCCCCCCAGTAGCCCTTCTCGGCGTCCGCGAACCAGGTCTTCATCCGCATCCCCTTGAGCGTGGAGAACGCGTCCACCGCGTAGTCACGCAGGTACTCGCGAAGGTCCTCGACCGTGGCTTTCGAGTTCTTCAGGTTCCAGAGGACGATGCTGATGTACACGCTCATACCTCCCAGGACGGCGAAGCCCGGCGCCGCAGACGGTACGGCGCCCACCAGACGCTGCCGCCGGTCCGGACGGCCAGGTGATGCTTCTCGAACACCGACATCGCCGCGGCCGGCACGGAGTCCGCTCTGCGGTCGGCCGCCAGCGACTCGACCGCGGAGACACAGGCAGGGTCCGAGACCGTGAGCCGGCGCAGACCGGCGTGGCGCCGGTCCCGGATCTGCAGGAACCCGGGACCGCGACGGAAGAAGCACCTGCCCACGTGGTATCTCGCCCGCCATATGTTCAGTGCCTCGGCGCCGCGCGGCCCCTCCAGGTCCGACGGGGGGAAGAGGTGGCTGAACACCCATCACTCGGGACTGTCGGGCGCCTTCTACGGACTCGGACGACGGACGGTCGGCCTTCGATCGCGCCGCCAGTCCCTGGCCCACCCGGATCGGCATGAACCTCTGGTTGCGGTCCTTCGTGACGACGTGGATCAGGCGGCCGTCGTCCGTGAAGAGCAGACCCGGCTCCATCCATCGGTCGATCACGGCGCCGACGTCCGTCTGCCCGAGCCGCTTCGCGCACTCGCGCTCCAGGTACGGGAGCGACCTGGGCTGGTCGAGCAGCTGGAAGAGCGCGATCTCGACGTCGGTGGTGAGTTGGATGACGTGCCAGTCGAAGCCCGGCCGGGTGTTGGTGAGCGTGATGCTCTCCTCGGTCTCGAAGTAGGACAGTTGGCTGTGCCAGTGCGCGTCGCGCCATATGTCCATGGCGGCGCACAGTTTCCACGTCATGTCGTTCCCGATGCCCTGGTGCGTCGCTTTGAAGATGTACGCGATATCGAACAGTTCCTGCTCGGGAAGGTCATAGGTGAGTCCGTACTGAGGGGCCGCCCACCGCTCGTGGAAGCCGAGCGAGGGGTTCTCGAAGTACGGAGCGAAGCGCTGGACCGCGACCTGACGGGCAGCCGACGATCCGGCTGGACACCCCGGTCGGGTGGCCGTGTTCGGGGATTTCGTCGGCAACTTCGCGCCGTACACCGAGTTTCCGGAGAACCGCGCAGCAGCGAGGATGTGCTCGCGCGTGATCGGCTCTACCAGGCAATGAACAAACGCGGCCTGCTGCGGAACGGCATCCCGAACCTGGTGTACACGAGGAACGCGTCGATGCTCGGATTCCTCGTCCTCGACCGATTCGACCCGGCGGGCGCTGAGTTGACCAGCGGACGGAAGGCCGATTCCTCGGCGCACCTCGTCAAGGAATCCTTTGACTACCTGCGCGAACACATGGTGGACCGCAGGAGGAACCCCCGCGAAGACCTGATCTCCAAGCTGGTCCAGGCCGAGGTGGACGGTGAACGCCTCAGCGACAACGAAGTGGTGAACTTCTCCAACGTGCTGCTGATCGCCGGGCACATCACCACCACGATGCTGCTGGGCAACTCGATCCTGTGCCGGGACACCCATCCGGAGTGGCTCGCCTCCGGACACCTTCGACCCGACGCGGGACCCGAACCCGCATCTGGCGTTCGGCCGTGGGGCCCACTTCTGCATCGGCGCGCCGCTGGCAAGGCTGGAAGGCAGGGTGGCGCTGAACATCCTGCTGGACCGCTTCCCGAACCTGCGGAGCGATCCGGACCGGCCGCCGCGGTTCCTTCCCAGCCTGAGCATGACCGGGGTCCGGGAACTACCGCTGCTGTTCTGAGCAGGACGCCCCACAGGAGAAACCCCGGCTCGGATCCCGTCCGGGCTGGGGTTTTGGGGTCGGTGGGTTTCAGATGGCCAGTTGGGGGAGGACCTCGGCGCCGGGGAGTTGGGCCAGGAAGCGGCCGGGGAGGATGATCTTGCCACGGCGGCGGCCGCTGCCGATGAGGACGTGGGGGGTGGCGGCGACCGCCTCGTCGATCAGGACGGGCCAGTCCGCCGGCAGGCCGAGCGGGGAGATGCCGCCGTATTCCATGCCGGTTTCCGCGACGGCGGTCTCCATGGGGGCGAAGCTGGCCTTGCGGGCGCCGAGGTGCTTGCGGACGGTCTTGTTGACGTCGACCCGGGTGGTCGCCAGCGCGACGCAGGCGGCGAAGGTGACGTTCTCGCCGCGCTTGGCACTGACGATCACGCAGTTCGCGGAGAGCTCCGGCGGTACGTCGTAGCTCTCGCAGAAGACGGAGGTGTCGGCCTTCTCCGGATCGGTGTCGACGACCAGCACCGACTCCACCGGCTCGGCTCCGGCCCATGTGCGCAGGGCCGCGGCGGTGGGGTCCGCCACCAGTTCCGGACGGTCGACGGCTCGCCAGGCTGCTTCGAATCGGCCGAACGGCGTGGTCAGAGAGTTGATCATCGTCGCATGGTAGGGGAACGGCGGTCGCCCGAGGGGGCGTTGGGCGGGATCCTGCGGGCGGTCCGCGGCCCGGTCGGGCGGTCCGCTGTGCTGTCCGGGGAGTGGGTGTGACCTGCGGATTGCTGGGTTTGGGCGGCGCGGTGTCGGGGTGGCGTCAGGGTTTCGGGGGGCGCTGTGGGCCCGGCTGATCTGCGCGATCAATCCCGGGCCTTCATGGTCACCCGGTACGCCGCCTGCGCCGCGGCCCTCTGCGGCGCCCCGACCCGGTGACTCCCCGGTAGGCCCACCCTTCGTGCGGGGCTGCGCCCGGCGGGCCCCGCACGGATGGGGGCCTCCGGGCGCAGCCGCCACGGGACGTCGCTGACCTGCGGAAAGGGTGGGAGAGGGGAGCCGCGGGGGAGCGCCGGCGGGAGCCCTCGCGTGGCGGCGGTGCCGGGATGGGGGCAGGGTCGGTAGGCAGGGCGGATCCGGAGCCCTAGGGGGCGTACCTGACGCAGGCGGGACGGTCTGCGCGAGTGACCTGGAGGCTCCGCATGCTTCGGAGAACGGTGCGGATCCGGCAGCCGTTGCGGGGCGCTTCCGGTGCCCTCGCGTTCGTCATCACGGCGACCATGGCGTCGTCCGCGCTGGCCTCCGGCCCGGACGAGCGGCAGCAGCTGGCGACCCGGGGCGGGACGCTGGTGAGCCTGCGGGTGGGGCAGCGCGAACCCTTCGTGATCGCGCACCGGGGCGCGTCCCGGTACGCACCGGAGAACACCCTCGCGGCGGTCGACGCGGCGCACAGCCGGGGGCTGGTGTGGGTCGAGAACGACGTGCAGCGGACCAAGGACGGCCGGCTGATCGTGATGCACGACGACACGCTCAACCGGACCACCGACGCCGCGCGGGTGTTCCCGCACCGGGCGCCGTGGCGGGTGCGGGACTTCACCGCGGCGGAGATCGCGCGGCTGGATGCCGGGAGCTGGTTCGGGAAACGGTTCGCCGGTGAGCGGGTGCCCACGCTCGCCGACTATCTGCACAGGCTGGACCGCAATCAGCAGGGGCTGCTGCTGGAGCTGAAGCAGCCCGAGCTCTATCCGGGAGTCGAGGCGCAGGCCCTCCGCGAACTGCGGGAGCTGGGCTGGCTGGATCGTGCGCACCTCCGTAATCGGCTGGTGATCCAAAGCTTCTGCGTGCGCTGTGTGAAGCGGGTGCACAAGCTGATGCCGCAGGTGCGGACGGGGATTCTGGGGCGGCCCCCGATCAGCAGACTGCGGCGCTATGCGCGCTTCGCCGATCAGATCAATCCGCGGATGTCCGAGGTCGGTTCGCGGTGGACCCGGGCCGTGCACCGGCTGAGCGGGCCGCACGGCCGGCCGCTGGAGATCTACGCGTGGGGCGTCGGCGCGGAGGCGAGCGTGCGGGCCGTACGTGCACAGGGCGTAGAAGGCGTTATCGACTGATCACCCGTTCCGTGTGGGATGCGCGGCGGGCCCGGCGCGGACCCGCGACGTGCGGAAGAGACCGCGGACGTTCCCGAACGTGCGGAGTTGTTCGGGAGCGGGTGGGTTTTTCGTGTCTGCCGGAGTTGCGACCGCTCGTCCGCCCTCTACGGGTGTAATCTCCCGCCCACGTTTTGCGGCGATTCGCCCGGCTGTGGTGAGGGTGTGAACCCGGTGGGCGGTCCCGCCCGGGCGGGATTTACGGGATTCCGTCGGCGCGGCTAAGGTGCCAGAGATGTTCGACGCCACACTCCCCGTAAACCAACTAAGACGCTGGATTCGGCCTGTGGGTTCCGTTGTGGAGCCGGTTGATTCGGTGCGTCCGGATCCTCCCGCAGGCGCGTTCCGGGAGGGCCGTTGACGAACGAGTTTCCGGCGTACGGCCAGCGGCGGGTGCCACTGCCCGCGCCGCGGCAGATGCCGCAGGACCCGCTGCACACGGCGGGTGCGGCCGGGCGGGTGGACGGGGCACGTGTGTCGACGGCCACGATCCCCCCGGTCCCGCCCCCCGGGCCGGTGGCGGGCGAGGGCGGAAGCGGGAGCAGACGGCACGCCAAGGGGCGCGCCGGCCGGGCGCACGCCAGCACCGGCCGGGCGGCGCGCGGCGGTGCGCGGAGCGCGACCCGCGACGCGTTCTTCGACAACGCCAAGTACCTGGCGATCGTGCTGGTGGCGATGGGCCACTCCTGGGAACCGCTGCGCTCCGGCAGCCGGTCGGCGGCGGCGCTCTACCTCGCCGTCTACGCCTTCCACATGCCGGCCTTCATCATCATCTCCGGCTATTTCTCGCGCAGTTTCGACATGCGCAAGGACCGGCTGCGGCGGCTGATCACCGGGGTCGCCGTCCCCTACGTCCTCTTCGAGGTCGCCTACACCTTCTTCAAGCGCTGGGCGGGCGACGATCCGGGCTACCCGATCACCCTCCTGCAACCCTGGTACCTGACGTGGTTCCTGGTCGCCCTCTTCATCTGGCGGCTGACCACCCCGCTGTGGAAGATCGTGCGCTGGCCGCTGCCGCTCGCGCTGACGATCGCGGTCCTGGCCTCCTGCTCGCCGGAGATCGGCGACGATCTCAACCTCCAACGCGTGCTGCAGTTCCTGCCGTTCTTCGTGCTGGGGCTCGCCCTGCGGCCCGAGCACTTCCAGCTCCTGCGCAGCCGGTCGGTGCGGCTCGCCGCGCTGCCGGTCGTCGCCGGCGCGCTGGTCTTCGCCTACTGGGCCGCGCCGCGGATGAACGCCGCGTGGTTCTACCACCGCGACAGCGCCCAGGAGCTGGGCGCCCCCTGGTGGAGCGGGCCGGTGATGACGCTGGCGATGTTCGGCTGCTCCCTGGTGCTGGTGGCCTGCTTCTTCGCCTGGGTGCCGGGCCGCCGGACGTGGTTCACGGCGCTGGGCGCGGGCACCCTCTACGGCTATCTGTTGCACGGCTTCCTCGCCAAGGGGTCGCGCTTCTGGCACTGGTACGACAACGCCTGGCTGCACACGCCGTGGGGTCTGGTGCTGCTGACCCTGCTCGCGGGCACCCTCGTCACACTGCTGTGCACGCCGCCGGTGCAGCGGATCTTCCGGTTCGCCGTGGAGCCCAGGATGGCCTGGGCGTTCAAGCCCGATCCGGTGGGGACGGCGCACGGGCGGAGGTGAGCGGCGTCGTACCGTCGGCCGATTCGTTGCGTTGCCGCTGTCTCATAGGCTCCGTTGCGGCTTTCCCGAGAGGGGGACGCCACGACGAAGGGGGAGACACCATGACCGGATCCACCTGGGGCGGCGACCGGCTCGACCTGGACGCCTACCTGGCGCGCATCGGCTACGAGGGCGACCGCCGGCCGACCCTGGAGACGCTGCGCGCACTGCACGCCGCGCACAGCGACTCCCTCGGCTTCGAGAACATCGACATCGTGCTGGGCCGCCCGATCCTGCTCGACCTGGAGGCGCTCCAGGCCAAGATGGTCCGGCAGCGGCGCGGTGGCTACTGCTACGAGCAGAACCTCCTCTACGCCGCGGCCCTGGAGCGCCTCGGCTTCCGCGTCCGCGGGCTCGGCGCCCGGATCCGGATGGGCGAGGACAAGGTGCGCCCGGTCACCCACGCCCTGTTGAAGGTGGAGCTGGACGGCACGGACTGGATCACCGACGTCGGCTTCGGCGGCGAGGCGCTGCTCGCCCCGATCCCGCTGCGGGACGGCGTCGAGGAACGGCAGGGCGCCTGGACCTTCGGCGTGGTCCACGAGAAGGAGACCGAGACGTGGGTGCTGCGCTCGCGCCATGCGGACGGGTGGTTCGACCTCTACGCCTTCGGCACCGAGCGGCGCTTCCCGGTCGACTACACCGTCTTCAACCACTACATATCGACCCACCCGCGGTCGCCGTTCACCGGCAGGATCGTGGTGCAGAAGCCCGGGCCCGAACTGCGCAGCACGCTGGTCGGCCGGGAGCTGGTCCGCACCCGGCCGGACTGGTCGCGCGAGGTGCGAGAGGTCGCCCCGGAGGAGATCCCGGGCCTGCTGGACACCGAGTTCGGGATCACGCTGTCCGCGGCGGACGCCGAGGCGCTGGTGGCCACGTACGGGCAGTGAGCGGGGCGGGCTACCGCACCACCGCGATGCCCTCGATCTCGACCAGGGCCGCCTCGTCCCACAGGCGGCCGGCGCCGATCACGGCCATGGCCGGGAAGTCGCTGCCGACCAGCCGCTTCCACACCCGGCCGAGCTCCTTGGCGTGACGACGGTAGTCGGCGACGTCGACCGCGAAGACGGTCAGCTTGGCCAGGTCGGCAGGGGCCGCCCCGGCGGCCGCCGCCGCCTCCAGGAGGTTGCCCAGCGCCCGCTCGAACTGCTCGACGATGCCGTTCCCGACGATCCGGCCCGCGCCGTCGAGCGCGGTCTGCCCGGCGAGGAAGACCAGGGTGCCGGGGGCGGTGACGCGCACCGCGTGGCTGAAGCCGGTCGGCGGCGCGAGGTGGGGCGGGTTGATGCGCTCCAGGCCGTCGCCGCTGTCGTCGTTGCTGCCGCTCATCCCCGCCGGCTCCCTTCCGTCGCCAACTCGTCACGCACTCCCAGGGATTGAAGCGCCTCCTGCTCCTCCCGGGGAAGGTGCCCATCGGAGATGACGAGATCGAAGTCGGCCAACGGCGCCAGCTCGTACAGCGCCTGACGGCCGAACGTGGAGTGGTCCACGAGCAGCACCGTGCGCCGGGCCGCGGCCCTCAGCGCGCGCTTGACCAGGACGTTCTCCTGCGCCTGGTGGTAGCGGTGGCCGTTGTCGACCGCGGAGGTGGACAGGAAGGCGATGTCCGCGCGGAAGCTGCGGGCGATGTCGGTGGTGGACATGCCGAGGAAAGCGTTGAACGCCGCGTGGTACTCGCCGCCCAGCGCGATCACCCGGATATCGGGCTCCTCCGCCAGCTCGTTGATGACGTGGAGGGAGGTGGTGATCACGGCCTGGCCCGGCTCGGCCAGGGCCAGCGCGGCCTCGCAGACGGCCTCCTTCGCCGCCACCTGCTCGTTGCCCCGCCAGCGCGCCGTGGATTCGAACAGCGCGCTGGGGGCGGCCGTGGCGCCGCCGCGCACCTTGCGCGGCCAACCCTGGTGCTCAAGGGTGTCCAGATCACGATGGACCGTCATCTGGCTGACGCCGAGCTCCTGGACCAGCTCCTCGCTGGTCACCTGCCCCTCGGCCAGCACCCGGTCGCTGATCCGCTTGCGGCGGTCCTTGGGGCTCAGCCTGGTGACCGGCGCCTGGCTGGCGTCCGGGGCGTCGGCTGCCCCTTCGGTGTCGGTCAACGCTGATCCCTTCGCGGCTCGGACGGCCCGAACGGTTCGGACGGCCGGCGTTCGCCTGCCGACGGTCCCCTACCCGGCGAGTTTAGGACGTGACGGGGGAGCCGCTGGCGTCCGTCCGGCGCGCCGAGGCCCGACACGCCCTGGCGCCAGGGGCGGACCGCCCCTAGGGCCTGTCGTCAAACTCCCGTCTGCCGGTCGTCGCCCGTCACGTACTCTCGCCGCACCGGGCGATGACCCCAGTACGCCCGTACAGGGGCCATCGCCCGGCACGCCGAGAGCACGCACCGGACACCGCCCGGCCCGCCCTCCGGGCGAACGACGGGAGTTTGACGACAGGCCCTAGAACGTCCCGTGCAGCGCCGCCCGCAAGTGCCCCTTCCAGTGGGCCGTCATCTCCCGTGCGAGCCGGGTGCCGGGGGCGCTGGACTCGAAGCCGTGCCAGGCACCGGGCACCTGGTGGACCGTCACGCCCACCCCCGCGTCCATCAGGCGCCGGGCGTACGCCAGGGCCGGTTCGCGCAGCGCGTCGAGGCCGCAGACCAGGATGTACGCCGGCGGCAGGCCCGACAGGTCGGTGGCGCGGCCCGGCGAGGCGTAGGCGTCCGGCGCGGTCCGCCGCTCCGCCGCGAACGCGCCCTCCGGGAGGTAGTGCCGCCACGCAAGCCGGACCATGCGCAGGATGTGCAGGCGCAGCTGCGGCCCGGCGTCCCCGCCCGGCCCGTCGGCGTCCGCCGGGATCGGTTCGTCGGCGATCCGGTCGTCCACGTCCGGGACGCACATCGACTGGTAGGCGATCGCCGGGCCGCCGCGGTCCCGGGCGATCAGCGCGACCGCCGCGGCGAGCCCGCCGCCCGCCGACGTGCCGTGGACGGCGATCCGCTGCGGATCGATGCCCAGGTCGGCGGCGTGCGCGGCGGTCCACTCCAGGGCGCGGTAGCAGTCCTCCACACCGGCCGGATAGCGGTGCTCGGGCGCCAGCCGGTACTCGACGGCGATCGCGACGGTGCGCAGTTCGCGGCAGAGCGCGAGCGCGGTCCGGTCCTGCCCGGGGAGGGAGCGGCCGACGGCGAAGCCACCGCCGTGGAGGTTCAGCACGGCGGGCAGCGGCCCGGTGGGCGAGGGGCCCGCCGCGGGCTCCGGGTGGTAGACCTCGACGACCAGCGCGCTGCCGTCCGGCCGCGGGATGTCGTGACGCTCGCTGCGCACGCCCGAGCGGTCGGCGGGGTGCGCGGCCAGCATCGCGTCGAACCGCGCACGGGTGGCCACGATGTCCTCGTACGGGTCGGAGAACGGCCCCAACGGGCCGACATACGGCAGGAGTTCGGGGTGTACCGCTAAGCCGGGCGGGACGGGCATCGGCTGCCTCTTCTCTGCTCGTGCGGCGGGACGCCGCGGGACCTCACGGGCGATCAACGATGGAACGGCGGACCCTCGGCGCGCCAGGGGAGTTCCGGCACATCGCGGTGCGCGGCGCGCTCACTTCGCGTCCCCGTAGCACTCCGCCACCGCCGTGGTGAACGGGAACCGCACCGGGGTGGGGCCGAAGGCGATCCGGCCCGCGGTGGCCGCCGCCGCCGTGATGGCCTCGGCGACCGTTGCGGCCTCGTCCGCCGGGCAGTGCACGATCACCTCGTCGTGCTGGAAGAAGACCAGCTCGGCGCGGAGCCCGCCGCGGGCCAGCGCATGGCGCAGGGCGGCCAGCACCAGCAGGGCCCAGTCGGCGGCGCTGCCCTGCACCACGAAGTTGCGGGTGAAGCGGCCGCGGGCGCGGGCCGCCGAACTGCTGCCGTAGCCGCCGGACCGCTCCTCCTCCTGGGGCAGGCCCGCCTCGTCGGGCGCTGCCATCGAGGCGGGCGGGCAGGTGCGGCCCATCCAGGTGCGCACCAGGCGGCCCTCCTCACCCGCCCGGGCCGCGTCGTCGACGTACGCCACCGCGGCCGGATAGCGCCGGCGCAGGTCGGCCATGTGCTTGAGGGCGTCGCCCGACGTCTGCCCGTAAATGGCGCCCAGCAGGGCGAGTTTGGCCTGGTCGCGGTCGCCGCCGAAGGCGCGGGCCGCCAGATCCGCGTAGAGGTCCTCGCCGGTGCCGGCCACCTCCATCAGGCCCCGGTCGCGGGAGACCGCGGCCAGCACCCGCGGCTCCATCTGGTCGACGTCGGCGACCACCAGCCGCCACCCCGGATCCGCGCGCACCGCCTGCCGGATCACCTTGGGGATCTGCAGGGCGCCGCCGCCGTTGGTCGTCCACCGGCCGGAGACCGTGCCGCCGGGCAGGTACTCGGGGTGGAACCGGCCGTCGTGCACCCACTGCTGGAGCCAGGACCAGCCGTGGGCGGTGTGCAGGCGGTACAGCGACTTGTACGCCAGCAGCGGCGCCACCGCGGGGTGGTCGATCTGCTGGAGCTCCCACTTGCGGGTCGAGGAGAGGACGACGCCGGCGCGGGCGAAGGCCCTGATGATGTCGTGGGGCAGGTCGGGGCGGACCCGCGCGCCCTCCCCGAAGGCCCGCGACACCTCGTCGGCCAGCTCCGCCATCCGCCGTGGCTCCAGCCCGCCCGGAAAGCGCTCGCCCAGCAGGCCGTCCAGCACCTCGCGGTGTACGTCCGCGCGCCAGGGGATCCCCGCCCGCGACATCTCCGCGGCGACCAGCATGCCCGCCGACTCCGACGCCAACAGCAGCCGCATCCGGTCCGGGTGCTCGGCCCGCGCGGCACGGGCCACCTGGTGGGCGTAGACCTCCAGCAGCGCGGTGAGCTCGTCGGTTCCGGGCGGCAGCGGCACCGGGCCCGGCGCGAACAGGGAGGGCTGGGTCTCGGCGGCGCGCACCGGCGCGTCCGCCGGCACCGGCAGGCCGTGCAGCCGCGCCCAGGCGGCGGCCAGCGAGTGCGGCTGACCGGACTGGCCCTCCTCGTGGCCGATCAGCAGCGCCTCCGCGGCCTCGACGTCGTAGCAGCGCTCGACCCGCACCCCGGCGTCCAGCAGCCGCCGGTAGATCTCCGCCGTGGACCGCCACACCCACCGCTCGACCTCGGGGCGCGACCGCACCGCCTCGACGAGCGAGGGCTCCGACACCACCGGTCCGGCGGACCGGCCGTCCGGGGCGAGCGGGCAGAGACGAGCACCCCCGTCGCCCGTCTCCGCCATCGCCCATCTCATGGTCCCGAGTCTTGCACCAGGGTCTGACAACGGCCCCGACCGGCAGTCCCGGCACCCCTCCACCGAACCGCCGCCGCGCCCGCCCGTCCCCGCGCCGTCCCCCTCCCCGAACCCCCACACCCCGAACCCCCACACCCCGGCCACCCGCCCCGGAACGACGCAGCGCCACAGGGCCGCCGACCCACGCCACCCTTGGGGCGTATGGCATAACTCCCGCCTACCATCACCCATTTGGCCCCACTACTTTTCCCGGCTTTGTTGCGTTGAACTTCTTGTCGCTCCAGGCGGCGCGCACAGAAATCCTGAATGCAGCTCAGTGAAGAGGTACGCCGTGAAGTTTGTCTCCAAGGCCGTCGTCCTGTCCGCCGCCGCGGGCATCGCCGTGGTGGGCGGGGCCGGAATCGCCAGCGCCTCCGGGCACGGTGGGGCCCACGCCGCGGGTAAGGCGGTGGGTTCGCCCGGTGTGCTCTCCGGAAACCTTATCCAGGTGCCGATCCACGTCCCGATCAACGTGTGCGGCAACACCGCCAACCTGATCGGCGTACTCAACCCGGCCTTCGGCAACGTCTGCGTGAACGACTGATCCCCGTAAGGCGATTGAGGCCCGTCCCACTCGGGGCGGGCCTTTCATATATGTAATTACCATGCTGGGAGGGGGAGTTGGGCAGCAGTGTGCCGCCCTGTCGCGACGGGCCGACGTCTCGGCGGGCGGGTGCGGTGATATGTGTCTATGGTTCCGCGGCATCCGAGTGAATCCGCGAAACCGCATTCTGGGAAGCGAGTTGACCAGTGCGCTCCGGATACGGGCACTCCGCTCCCAGAAGGGTAAACAGTGATCAAGAAGGTCCTGGCCACGACGGCGGTAGCCGCTTCCCTGGTCGGCGTTTCGGCGACGGTGGCCCCCCAGGCGATGGCGGGCGGCAAGCACCGCGGCACCACCACGGTCAACGGCAACCGCGCCGTTTCCGCGTTCGGCAACTCCACCACGCACGGCAGGATGAGCCCGCAGATGGAATTCATCCAGGGCTCGCTGAACAAGCCCTGCATCGGCCTGCCGCTCAAGGGGAACTTCGGCTCGCTGTTCGGGATCTTCCCGGTCACGGTGCAGGACATCAACGTCCTGTCGTCGCCGCAGAACCAGCAGTGCACCGAGAACTCCACCCAGGCCAAGGGCGACGAGGCGCTGTCGCACATCCTGGACGACATCCCGATCGTCTCCGGCAACGGCGTCCGGAACCGCATCCGCTGAGTCGGCCGTCGGCCGCGGGCCCGGAGTTCCTGATTCCCCGGTCGGTGGGAATTTGTATTCGGCGGGCGCACCGTCCGCTCGAATGACGGTGTTTTTTTGCGGTTTTTATGTGTGGGCGCATCCGGAATTGCCTATGCCATTCGGGCGATTCCTCCGAAAACTTCCCCATGGGAGTTTCGCCGACCCGGACAAATCGTTACCAATATCGACAGCGGAGTTACGGGCGGCCAGGTCCGCGCCCGTGCGGCACGATGGTCGTGTGCGCTACGGATCCCGCTGCGGGAAGGGCTGAAAGTGAAGTACGCAAAGGTTGCAGCCGTCACTGCCGGCACGCTGATGGCAGTGGGCGCTGCTGCGCCGGCTTTCGCCGACGCGCACGCCGGTGGTGTTGCCAAGCGCTCCCCGGGTGTTCTCTCCGGAAACGTCATCCAGGTGCCGATCCACGTGCCGATCAACGTGTGCGGCAACACCATCGACATCATCGGGATCCTCAACCCGGCGTTCGGCAACCGCTGCATCAACCGCTGACTGCAGAAATCCGAGCCGTGTCGTGGTAACCGGCCCCGGCCCGCCATCGCCGCGTGTCGGGGCCGGAGGTTTTCGACGGTATTACGGCGGCGTGTCGGGCGACCCGGAATCTTTCGGGTGGCGTACCTGAAGAATCGGAACTGCACGGTTTCTCCGGGCGATGGCACTCGTTAGGCACGGGGAAAGCGGTGATCCGAGCAGCGAAGCGATTGCTCGCGCGGCAGCGATGTCGCGATTCCATCGAGCACCGCACCAGAAGGGACAGTGGGAAGTGAAGTACGCGAAGTCTGCCGCGGCTGTTGCCGGCTCCGTCATGGCGCTGGGTGCGGCGGTGCCCGCTTTCGCTGCCGAATCCGGTGCGCCGAACCCGACCTCGCCCTCCATGAGCCTCAACGGCGGGCTGATGGACCTGCTGAACGGCAGTGGCCAATTGGACAGTCGCCAGATCAGGCCGCTGGTCGACACGGTCCGGGGTGCGGAAAAGACAGCCAAGCATCCCAGGCAGCTTCTCGGTGGTGCCACGGGGGCCACCAAGGACGTTCCGCTGCTGGGCGGGTTGCCGCTCGCCAAGTGACGGGCCGGCGAACCGGATTTCACTGTTCCGCGGGATCGCCCGGGGAATCGGCAGTGGCCGTGTGAAGCCTCAGCCGCCGGATCAGGCAGATAGGCGCCGATCGACTTCGACGGTCGGTGGGCTGATCCGGATGGTGGAGCACGGTCGCGGAATTCCGGCTGGGGTACCCGATCGGCAGGACGGGTCGGCGTATCCAGCTCATTGCGCGCTAATGAGCACAACCGAATGCGCCCTTGCGAGTGGGCCGGATCGCTCGGCTCAAGGGCATCCCGAAACACGAAGGATCAACAATGATCAAAAAGACGCTGGCAACCGCAGCCGCGGCTGCGTCCATTGTCGGGGTGGCCGCAGCCGCCGCTCCCCACGCGATGGCCGCGGGCAACCGGCACGGGACGTCGACCGTCAACGGCAACGGCGCGAAGCAGGCCTTCGGCAACTCGACGACGTACGGCTACATGAGCCCGCAGATCGGCCTGATCCAGGGCTCGCTCAACAAGCCCTGCGTCGGTCTGCCGGCCAAGCTGAACTTCGGCTCGCTGGTCGGTGGCATCCCGGTCACCGTGCAGGACATCAACGTCCTGTCGTCGCCGCAGAACCAGCAGTGCACCGAGAACTCCACCCAGGCCAAGGGTGACGAGGCGCTGTCGCACATCCTGGACGACATCCCGATCCTCTCCGGGAACGGCAAGCACAACCGCCGCTGATCGGCCGAGGAACAACCGGGCCGCCCAGATCTCTCGAGTCTGGGCGGCCCGGATTTTTCATTTTTATCGCCCGGCCGGCCCGGGAATTGTTATTCGCTCGTGACCCCATGTGGTTCGGTCGACTCGTTAGGAATGGCGTGTGGAGGGATGCATGCCAATGCCCTCGCGAGATGATGGGGCTGCCAGGGCATTGGCATGCCGGTGAAAATGCGGCGTAGTACCCGGGAAATATCCTCGTGGTTTTGTGGGCCCGATGGTCTGCAGTAGGTCTTTTCGGGATAATGATTGCCATCTATTTGGGTGATGGCGCGGAACTCGGGCGCCCGTGGTCGGTTGTTTGAAACAGGGCTCCCGTGCCGGGAGTTCCTTCTCCTGAAGGGTTTAGCGCGATGAAGAAAATGATGGCGGCCGCGACGATCGCGGCATCGCTCGTCGGAATCTCGGCCGCGGCGGCTCCAGAGGCCCTGGCGGACGGCAACCGCCACGGCACCAGCACCGTCAACGGCAACGGCGCCAAGTCGGTGTACGGCAACTCCCGGACGCACGGGAAGCTCAGCACCCAGCTCGGACTGCTCCAGGGCAGCCTGAACGACCTGTGCATCGGTCTGCCGGCCAAGGGGAACTTCGGCTCGCTGGTCGGGTTCATCCCGGTCACGGTGCAGGACATCAACGTGCTGTCCTCGCCGCAGAACCAGCAGTGCACCGAGAACTCCACCCAGGCCAAGGGTGACGAGGCGCTGTCCCACCTCGTGGACGACATCCCGATCTTCTCGGGCAACGGCGTGGGCAACGGTGCCAAGCACTACGGCAAGCACTACGGCAAGCACCACGGCAAGCACCACGGCAAGCGTCGCTGACGGCCTCGGCTTCGGCCGGGCCATCGTTTGTGACACCGGGCGGTCGGCGGGCGTTTGCGCCGCCGGCCGCCCGGTCGTGTGTGCACCACGGGGGTGCGGGCGGGGCGCCCGTACGCGAGCTGCGGAGTGAGGAGAGGGGATATGCGACAGGGCCTGAGGACGTGCCTGCTCGTTGCGGCGGCGTCGGGGGTGCTGGGGGCGGGTGCCGGGCCGGTGTTCGCGGATGCCGGTGCGCAGGGCGGCGCCGCGGACGCGCCGGGCGTGCTGTCCGGGAACGCGGTCCGGATGGAGGTGAACGCGCCGGCCGATGTGTGCGGCAACGCGGTGCTCGTGGTGGGGCTGTTGAGTCCGGCCGAGGGGAGCCGGTGCGGGACCGGCGCGGCGCCCGGGCCGGTGCTGCGGCAGGCGCCGGCGGGCGGACCGCGGCCGGACGGGCACCGGGGCCGACCGGTGCGGCGGTCGGTGCCGCGCGGCGACCATGACCGCCGGGTGGGTGCGGTGGCGCGGGCCGGGAAGTCGGCGGGGGAGGCGCTGCTGGCGTCCACCGGGACGGAGCGGCTGGGGCTGGCGGCCGGAGCCGGTGGCGGGCTGCTGGCCGCCGGGGCGGTGCTGCTGCGCCGGGCCCGTAGGCGCCGGGGCTGAGCCGGGCGGTGCCCGAGGGGCTCGGCGGCCGGCCGAGCGGGTGCGGCGGGCCGCTCGGCCGGGGCCGCCCGGTCGGGGCGGCGCCCGCGGCGCCGGACGTCCCGACCGTGGCCGTCGTACCGCTGGTGTCGGGCGGCGCTGCGGCTGGAAGTCGCCCGGGGTACGACGGATCGTGCGGATCAACGCGCGATGGCGATTGCCCGGCACGGGAAGGATCGTTCTTTCGCTCGTTGGTGGGATGCGTCTTAACCGGATGTTTGGGGAAGAATCGGGTGAAAGGCAATAAAAGGTATTAGCGGCAGTTCATCGAGGGGGAATGGGGCATGCTTGTCGCGCTGGCGCAGACGGACTGCGTGCTGGGGGACGTGCCGGAGAACCTGCGGGTCGCACGGGAGCAGATCGAGCAGGCGGCGGCCCAGGGGGCGGATCTCGTCGTCTTTCCCGAACTCAGCCTGCACGGCTACCACTTGGGGGCGCTCAAGCGGGACGAGTCCGTCGCGGCGGCCGATCCGCGGCTGCGGGAGCTGAGCACCGTGGGGCCGGCCGTGCTGGTCGGGTTCCACGAGCACACCAGTCTGCGGGCGTACAACACGTCCGCGTATTACGTGGACGGTGCGCTGGCGCATGCGCACCGCAAGCTCTACCTGCCGAACTACCTGGCCTGGGAGGAGCGCAAGCACGTCAGTCCGGGGCAGTCGCTGCGCGCCTACGAGCTGGCGAAGTCCGAGAACGGGGGGCGGGCGGCGACGCTGGTGTGCAACGACGCCTGGCAGCCCGTGCTGCCGTGGCTGGCGGTGCAGGACGGGGCCGAGGTGCTGTTCGTGCCGACCAACAGCGCGGCGAGCCTGGACCCGGAGGCGATGGACACCGGGCTGTACTGGGACACGCTGCTGTCCTACACGGCGCGGATGCTCCAGTGCTGGGTGGTCTTCGTCAACCGGGTCGGCAACGAGCACGGGGCGTCGTTCTGGGGCGGCTCGCGGGTGGTGGACCCGCGGGGGGCGGTGGTGGCCCAGGCGCCCAAGTGGGAGCCCTCGCTGGTGACGGTGGAGATCGATCCGTCCGAGGCGCGGCGGCAGCGGCGGGCGGTGCCGCTGGTCGCGGAGGCCCGGCTGGGGCTGATCGACCGCGAGGTGCGGCGGTTGATCGACGAGGGCGGCGACCACTGACCGCGCCGGGCCGGGTCAGCGGCCGGCGGGCTGCTCCGCGCCGGTGGACTCGGTGGCCCGCTCGTCCTTGAGGGCCTTGGCCTCCGACTTCAGGATCCGCATGGAGCGGCCCAGGCCGCGCGCCATGTCGGGGAGCTTCTTGGATCCGAAGACCAGCACGAGGACGGCCACGATCAGGATCAGGTGCCAGGGCTCCAGGGCGTTGCGCAGCATGGGGTCTCGTTTTCGTCGGGGTGCCTGCGGAGGTCCGTCCAGTATGACCCGAACGGCCCGGCCGCCCGGTCCAGGGGGCGTGCCCGGGACGGGCGGCCGGGTCGGGGGTCACCAGCTGGACTTGGTGACCCCCGGCAGGTGGCCCTTGTGCGCCTGCTCGCGGAGGTTGATCCGGGAGAGGCCGAAGGCGCCGAGGTAGCCGCGCGGGCGGCCGTCGATGCTGTCGCGGTTGCGGACGCGGGTGGCGCTGGCGTCCCGTGGCTGGCGGGAGAGCTCCCGGCGGGCCGCGCCGCGCTCCTCGTCGGAGGTGCGCGGGTTGCGGATCACGGCCTTCAGCAGGGCTCGGCGGGCGGCGTAGCGGGCCACCGTGGCGCGCCGCCGCTCGTTCTTGGCGATCTTGCTCTTCTTGGCCATCAGACCTTCCCTCCTCGGGCGCGGATGCGGGCGACGGCGGCCTCGATGCCGATCGTGTCGACGGTCTTGATCCCCTTGGCGCTCAGGGTCAGCCGGACGTGCCTGCCCTCGCTCTCCAACCAGTAGCGCTTGCGCTGGATGTTCGGGTCGAAGCGTCGGGAGGTGCGGCGGTGCGAGTGGGAGACGGTCTTGCCGAAGCCCGGCGCGCGGCCGGTCAGCTGGCAGTGGGCGGACATGGTGCGGTCCCTCCGGTGGTCGAGCCCTCCAAGGGCTTATTGAAAATGGAAACCATTTGCGTATACTACCGGTATGGCTCGCAACGAACTCCGCCCGGTCATCAAGCTCCGGTCCACCGCCGGCACCGGGTTCACCTACGTCACCCGCAAGAACCGCCGTAACGACCCCGACCGCCTGGAACTGCGCAAGTACGACCCGGTCGCCGGTCGGCACGTCACCTTCCGAGAGGAGCGCTGAGCCCGATGAAGCCCGGAATCCACCCCGCCTACGGGCCGGTCGTCTTCCGCGACCGGGCCGGCGACTTCGCCTTCCTGACCCGCTCGACCATGACCAGCGACAAGACGGTGGAATGGGAGGACGGGAACACCTATCCCGTCATCGACGTCGAGATCTCCTCGGCGAGCCACCCCTTCTACACGGGCACCGCCCGGGTGCTGGACACCGCCGGCAGGGTCGAGCGGTTCGAGCGCCGCTACGGCAGGCGCGGGGCCCGCTGATGCAGCGGCTGAGCGTCGTGCTGGTGGGCGGGCTGCACGCGGACGCCCGGCGGGCCACCGTCGAGCGGCTGCTGGAGACCGTCCCCGGCAGCGTCGCCCTCCACCACGACCTGGCCTCCGCGGCCGACGGCACGGTGCGGCGCACCGTCCGCGACGCCGGCGGCACGCTGGACACCGGCGAGGCGCCGCTGGTCAACGACTGCGCCTGCTGCGCACTGCGCGAGGACCTGGTGCCCGAGCTGGTGCGGCTGGCCGCGGGACGGACCTGCCGGCTGGCGATCGTCGAGCTGTGGGACTCGGTCGAGCCGAAGGCGATGGCCGAGGTGGTCACCTCGCACGGGGGCGACGGCCTGGAGCTGACCGGTGTGATCACCGCGGTCGACCCGGCACTCCTGCTGCCCTACCTCGGCTGCGGCGACGACCTGGCCGAGGCGGGGCTGGCGGCCGCAGCCTCCGACCAGCGGACGGTCGCCGACACCTGGGCACGGCAGCTGGAGTACGCGCCGGTGCTGGCGCTGGCCACGGGCGAGGAGCCCGCCGACGACGCCGACCACGCGCTGCTGGCGCAGCTGCACCCGATGGCGCGCCAGGTGGCCGTGGACTCGGACGAGTTGGCCGCCGCCGCGCTGGCCGGCTTCGACGTGGCGGCCGCCGCGGGCCGGCAGCACCCGGCGTGCGCGCTGCTGCCGCAGGAGGCCGAGGCGGCCGGCGTGGCCACGCTCGTCTGGCGCGGCGCCCGGCCCTTCCACCCCGAGCGGCTGTACGCGGCGCTGGAGGACCTCTCGTGCGCGGCGGCGCGCAGCCGGGGCCGGTTCTGGCTGGCCGACCGGCCGGACACCCTGCTGTCCTGGGACGCCGCGGGCGGCGCGCTGTGCGTGGAGAACGCCGGGCCGTGGCTGGCCGCGCTGCCGGACGCCGCCTGGGAGATGGTGCCGCCGATGCGCCGGGCCGCCGCCGCGCTGGACTGGCACCCCGAACACGGCGACCGGGGCCAGCACCTGGTCTTCACCTCGCCCGGCCTGGACCGCGACGGGCTGCGCGCCCTGTTGGAGTCCTGCCTGCTCACCGACGCCGAGTACGCGGGCGGTCCGACGGCCTGGAAGGGCCTGCTGCCGGCCTTCGACGCACTGCTCGACCCGGTGTCGTGACGCCGCGCCGCACGCCGGTGCCGTGATCCGCGGTCCGTACCGCTCGACCGCCGTGAACCGGCCGTTTCTCCGCCCGGAACCGGACCCTCCGCCCCCAGTAAGGAACCAAGGAACCTCTGCCATGCCCCGACGGAACGACGCGCGGCGTAAGGCCGCCCCCCGCCCCAACCCGCTGGACGCGGCGGGCATCACGTACATCGACTACAAGGACACCGATCTGCTGCGGAAGTTCCTCTCGGACCGCGGCAAGATCCGCAGTCGCCGGGTCACCCGGGTCACCGCCCAGCAGCAGCGGCAGCTGGCCCGCGCGATCAAGAACGCCCGGGAGATGGCGCTGCTGCCGTACGCCGCGCGGTGACGACGCCGCGCGAGCGGGCCCCGGTCGCGACCGCGTCCGCGATCGGTAGGAGATTCCCTACGTTTGACGAGTAGGGAATCTCCTACGTGTTTTGGGGGAGTGAACGCCACTCCTGCACCGCCGCGCACCGCCCTGTCCGCACCGGACCAGGACCGGGTCTTCGCGGCGCTCGCCAACGCCACCCGGCGCGAGGTGCTCCGCCTGCTGCGGGACGACGGGCCGCAGCCCGTGCAGCGGCTGGCCGACCACTTCGCGATGAGCCGGCCGAGCCTGTCCGAGCATCTGAAGGTGCTGCGCCAGGCCGGACTGGTGAGCGAGCAGCGGGCCGGCCGGCAGCGGATCTACCGCCTGGAGGCGACTTCCCGGCCCTCGACGGCGACCCGGCGGACGCGACGACGATCCGCCTCGATCACTTCCTGCCGCATCTCCCCCCTGCTCCTTAAGAGCTTGGGGGAGGATGCTGCGGCTGCGCTGGCAGGATGCCGACGAGGGCCAGGGCAACCGCGCCGACTGGACCATCACCTGGATCTTGGAACCCGAAGGGCGAGGCACGCGTCTCTTCCTCGTCCACGAGGGCTTCGACCCGGACGACCCGTACCAGGTGCAGGCGCACCGCATCATGGGCGGCGGCCGGCGGTCGATTGTGACGGAACGTTTGGGGAAGGTGCTCAACAAAATGTGACCGGCCCGGCACCCCCTGTCGTGCACGTGCATCTGCGCATGCATCCGCATGTGAACGCAGCTATGATCCCGGGCAGTTGACACCGTTTATCACCGCGTTCACCACCGGGAGAGCCCTGTGCCCCACGCATACAACGGCATGGCCGCAACGGATCTCCGTGATGTGACATGGCAGAAGAGCCGGCACAGCAATTCCCAGGGGTCCTGCGTGGAGTTCGCGAAGCTGCCCGGCGGTGACATCGCGGTCCGCAACTCCCGTTTCCCGGACGGCCCGGCACTGGTCTACACGCCGGCCGAGGTCGAGGCGATGCTGCTGGGCGTCAAGGACGGGGAGTTCGACCACCTGGTGCGCGACTGAGCGCACCGCGGCCCCGGGCTCCGGCCCGGCGGGCCCGCAGACGAAAAAACGGGCGCCCGCGAAGAGCGGGTGCCCGGCGTAGGGGGCGGGTGGCTAGGACGGGCGGGCCGTCACGGCAGCCGGAAGAGGGCCCACACGATCTTGCCGTGCCGGCCACCGGACAGTCGGTGCCAGCCCCAGCTGTCGCTGAAGGACTCCACCAGATAGAGCCCGCGGCCCGATTCGGCGACGGAGTCCGCCTCGCCGGCCTCCGGTGAGGCGTCGCTGGGGTCCCGTACCGCGCAGACCAGGCGGGAGGACCAGCGCATCAGATGGAGTCGGGCGGGCGGAGCGCCGTCCATGAAGTCCGCGCCGAATGCCGGGTGTTCCGGGACGGCCAGGACCGCGTGTCGCAGGGCGTTGGTGACGAGTTCGGAGACCACCAGGCCGACGCCGTCGAAGAGTTCCTCCAGGCCCCAACCGGTGAGTGTCTCGCGGGTGAACTTCCGGGCGCAGCCGACCGATTCGTAGCGCGGCGGGAGCGGGCAGGACACGGATCCGGAGACGGCCAAGGGGTCGACGGGAGGAAAGCCCTGCCATAACGGCTCGAAGTCGAGCATGGTCGAAACCTTGGTCCCCATGCGAGGCACTCCTGGCGTTCGCGGACGTCATGACCCTGGCCGGTCAGCCGGATCTGGCGGATCTTTCACGAGCGTGCATGCGTGCGATGCCTATGGTTCCCAATGCGTAGGGCAGATGCAAGGGCAGATGCACGTGCAGCTGACGTGATTGCGTAAGGGTGGACGCATAAGCGCCGTATTCTTCCTGTGATTTCTTGTGGAGGGCTTGCGGGGGCCGCACATATCAGTAACCAGATGAGCACTGAACGAAGCCTGAACATGGCAGACTGCGCTTCCACTGTTGGACGGGGTGGGGTCACAGGAGGGTCAGAGAGGTGTCCGCAAGTGAGTCGGGCGGGTCGGTGGTGCGGCGGATCCTGCTCGGATCCCAGCTCCGTCGGCTGCGTGAATCGCGCGGGATAACCCGTGAAGCGGCCGGCTACTCGATCCGTGCGTCCGAATCGAAGATCAGCCGCATGGAGTTGGGCAGGGTGAGCTTCAAGGCACGCGATGTCGCAGATCTGCTCACGCTCTACGGCGTGAGCGACGAGCAGGAGCGCGAGGCGTTGCTCGGGCTGGCCAAGGAGGCGAACGTCGCGGGCTGGTGGCACAGTTACAGCGATGTGCTCCCCGGTTGGTTCCAGACGTACGTGGGTCTGGAGGGGGCCGCCTCCCTCCTGAGGGTCTACGAAGTCCAGTTCGTCCACGGGCTGTTGCAGACGGAGGAGTACGCGCACGCCGTCGTCTCCCGCGGCATGCCGGGTGCGCCGGCCGCCGAGATCCAGCGACGGGTCGCGCTGCGCCAGGAGCGGCAGAAGCTGCTGATCTCGGAACGGGCGCCGCAGCTGCACTGTGTCCTGGACGAGGCCGCGCTGCGCCGCCCCTATGGTGGACGGTCCGTGATGCGGGGGCAGTTGAAGCATCTGATCGACATCTCGGAGCGGCCCAATGTGCGGCTCCAGGTGATGCCGTTCAACTTCGGCGGGCACGCGGGGGAGAGCGGTGCGTTCACCATGCTGCGCTTCCCGGAGTCCGACCTCTCCGACGTCGTCTATCTGGAGCAGCTCACCAGCGCCCTCTACGTGGACAAGCCGGAGGAGGTCGCGCAGTACGAGCGGGCGATGGAGCGGCTGCAGGAGGACAGTCCGGACCCTGCGGAAACCCGGGATCTCTTGCGTGGTCTGCTCCAACTCACGTGACCCAGCAGTAGGATGACGCTGGATCAGCCCCCCCCCGCAGAGCAGTGCCGCACAGAGTAGGGATGCCATGTCCATCTTCGCAGACCTGGCCTACCAGTTCATCGACGGTGAGTGGCGGGCCGGCAGTGGCTCGTGGGACATCATCGATTTCAACCCCTACGACCAGGAGAAGCTGGCGTCGATCACGGTCGCCGGCGCGGACCAGGTCGATGCGGCCTACCGCGCCGCCGAGCGGGCACAGCGGGACTGGGCGCTGCGGAACCCCTACGACCGGCGGCAGGTCACCGAGCGGCTGCTGCGGCTGATCGAGGAGCGCGAGGAGGAGATCGTCGAGGCGCTCGTCCTCGAACTGGGCGGCACCCGGATCAAGGCCGCGTACGAGGTCCGGCTCGCCAAGGAGTTCGTCCGCGAGGCGATCCAGCTGGCGCTGCGTCCGCAGGGGCGGATACTGCCGTCGCCGGTGGACGGCAAGGAGAACCGCGTCTACACCCAGCCGGCCGGGGTCATCGGGGTGATCAGCCCGTTCAACTTCCCGTTCCTGATCTCGATGAAGTCCGTGGCGCCGGCGCTGGCGTTGGGCAACGCGGTGGTCATCAAGCCCAACCAGAACGCCCCCATCACCGGCGGCGGGCTGATCGCCAAGCTGTTCCAGGACGCGGGGCTGCCGGCCGGGCTGCTCAACGTGCTGATCACCGACATCGCAGAGATCGGGGACGCGCTGATCGAGCACCCGGTGCCGCGGGTGATCTCGTTCGCCGGTTCGGACAAGGTCGGCCGGCACGTCGCGGCGGTCAGCGCCGGGCACTTCAAGCGGGTGATCCTCGAACTCAGCGGCAACAGCGCGCTGATCGTGATGGACGACGCCGACGTGGACTACGCGGTGGAGGCCGCGGTCTTCAGCCGGTTCGTCTATCAGGGGCAGGTCTGCATGGCGGCCAACAGGGTGCTGCTGGACCGCGCGGTGGAGGCCGAGTTCACCGAGAAGTTCGTGGCCAAGGTGGCGGCGCTGCGGACCGGTGACCCGCGCGATCCGCGCACCCAGATCGGGCCGCTGATCAACACCTTCCAGGCGGAGGCGCTGACCTCGGTGGTCGACCGGGCGATAGCCGAGGGGGCCACGCCGCTGCTCCGCGGCCGTACGGAGGGCAACCTCGTCGAGCCCAGCGTGCTGGCCGGGCTGCCGACGGACTCCGCGCTGCACGGCCAGGAACTGTTCGGGCCGGTGGCCCTGTTGGTGCCGTTCGACGGCGAGGAAGAGGCGGTGCGGATCGCCAATGACACCCCGTACGGACTCAGCGGGGCGGTGCACACCGCCAATGTGGAGCGCGGGGTGCGGATCGCCCAACGGATCGTGACCGGCATGATCCACGTCAACGACGGAACCGTCCACGACGAGCCGCAGGTGGCGTTCGGCGGGGAGAAGTTCTCCGGGACCGGGCGGCTGAACGGCGAGTCCACGGTCGAGGCGTTCACGACCCAGAAGTGGGTGTCCATCCAGCACGGGCGGTCGCCGTTCTCGCTGTGAGGCGGGCGTCATCCGGTGCGGCGGACGGGAAGTCCGTCCGGATCTAGGACACGTGCTGTCCTAGGTGATCCGTAGCGTGGGTGGAGTCGAAGCGGCCGGACGGCTCGGTACCGGCCGGCCCGCGGTGCCCTGCCGCCGGCGTGATGAAAGGTGGAACCCATGCCCGCTCATGTTCTGGCCGAGGCCCACGGCGACGAGCGCGGTGCGCTGCTGGCCTTCCTGGAGGCGCAGCGCGGCGGGTTGCGCCGGGCCGCCCTGGGGCTGACCGACGAGCAGACCAAGCAGCGGCCGAGCGCCAGCGAGCTGTCGCTGGGCGGGTTGCTCAAGCATGCCGCGCAGGTCGAACGGAACTGGCTGGCCATCGCGCAGCAGCGCGATCTCGGCGAGCGGCCCAGCGAGAGCGAGTGGCTCCTGGGCTTCCGGCTGCAGGACGGCGAGACCGCCGCGGGGATGCTGGAGCTCTGGGAGGAGGCCGCCGCCGAGACGGAGAAGTTCATCCGCTCCGTGCCGAGCCTGGACGACACCTTCCCGCTGCCGCCGGCCCCGTGGTTCCCGAAGGACGCCCGGCAGTCGATGCGGTGGCTGGTGCTGCACCTGATCGAGGAGTTCGCCCGGCACGCCGGCCACGCCGACATCGTCCGGGAGTCCCTGGACGGCAAGACGGCCTTCGCCCTGGTGGACGAGGAGCGCGAGGGGTCGCAGGGGTAGCCGGCGGCGGGCCTGGCCATGACCCATCGGACAACCCTTAGTCTGGCGGCAGGCCGCGTGCGGGATGCGTGCCGGGATTGAGGTGGCGATGTCGGCGATCCGGCTGCTGGTGCTGGGGGCCGTGCGGCAGCACGGTCGGGCGCACGGCTACCAGGTCCGCAACGACCTGGAGTTCTGGGGCGCGCACGAGTGGTCCAACGCCAAGCCGGGGTCGATCTACCACGCGCTCAAGCAGATGGACAAGCAGGGGCTGCTGCGCGCCCACGACATCGCGCCGAGCACCGCCGGCGGTCCGCCGCGCACCGAGTACGAGCTGACGCCGGCGGGCGAGGAGGAGTACTTCCGGCTGCTGCGGGCGGCGCTGGCGCAGCGCGACCCGAAGACCGACCTGCTCAGCGCCGGGATCGGCTTCATCGTCGATCTGCCGCGGGACGAGGCGGTGGCACTGCTCAAGGAGCGGGTGCGGGCGCTCGCGGAGTGGCGGACCACGGTCACCTCGTACTACACGCCCGAGGGCGGGCCCGGGCAGCTCGGCCACATCGGGGAGATCATGCACATGTGGGTGCACGCGGCGGACAGCGGCGCGGAGTGGACCTGCGGGCTGATCGAGCGGATCGAGGGCGGGGCGTATGTCTTCGCCGGCGAGGGGGAGCCGTTCGTGGGGGTGCTCGCGGACGGCCAGGAGAACCCCTACGCGCCGCGGGACGCCGCCCGGGCGCCGGAGGCCGCCGACGGCGAGGACGGGCCCGACGACGCGGACTGAGGGCCGGGGCGGCGTCCCGGGCGGCGGTGCGGCGGGCCGCGGTCGGTCAGTGGTGGAAGGCGGTGGCGATGTTCTCCGGGCGGTCCAACGGGGCGGGCTGCCGGCGGAGTTCGGGGAGCAGCTGCTCCAGGTCGGCCAGGAAGCTGTCGGCCAGGTCCAGCGAGAAGCCGTTGCGGCAGACCACCCGGAGGACGGAGAGGTCCTGGCGGTTGGGCGGGAAGGTGTAGGCGGGGACCAGCCAGCCGCGCTCCCGCAGCCGCCGGGACACGTCGAAGACGTCGAAGGACGTGACGTCGTCGGCGGTGGTGAAGGCGAAGACCGGCAGCTGGTCGCCCTGGGTGAGCAGGCGGAAGTCGTCCAGCGCGCCGATCCGTTCGGCCATCGAGCCGGCCACGTCGCGGGTGGCCTGCTGGACGGCGCGGAAGCCCTCCCGGCCCAGCCGCAGGAAGGTGTAGTACTGGGCGGCGACCTGGGCGCCGGGGCGGGAGAAGTTGAGGGCGAAGGTCGGCATGTCGCCGCCCAGGTAGTTGACGCGGAAGACCAGCTCCTCGGGGAGCGCGTCCTGGTCGCGCCAGAGCGCCCAGCCGACGCCGGGGTAGACCAGGCCGTACTTGTGGCCGGAGGTGTTGATGGAGGCGACCCGGGGGAGGCGGAAGTCCCACAGCAGGTCGGGGTCGAGGAACGGTGCGATCATGCCGCCGGACGCGCCGTCCACGTGGACGGGGACGTCCAGGCCGGTGCGGTCCTGGAGCGCGTCGAGGGCGGTGCAGATCTCCGCCACCGGCTCGTAGGAGCCGTCGAAGGTCGAGCCCAGGACGGCGACGACGCCGATGGTGTTCTCGTCGCAGAGCGCGGTGACGGAGTCCGCGTCCAGGTGGAAGCGGTCGCCCTCCATGGGGACCTGGCGGGCCTGAACCTCCCAGAAGTTGCAGAACTTCTCCCAGCAGACCTGGACGTTGGCGCCCATGACGAGGTTGGGGCGGGCGGTGCCGGGATAGCGGTCGGGGTTGCGCCGGGCCCAGCGGCGCTTGAGGGCCATGCCGGCGAGCATGCAGGCTTCGCTGGAGCCGGTGGTGGAGCAGCCCATGGCGGCGGACGGGTCGGGGGCGTGCCAGAGGTGGGCGAGCATCGCCACGCAGCGCCGTTCCAGTTCGGCGGTGCGCGGGTACTCGTCCTTGTCGATCATGTTCTTGGCCTGGCACTCCGACATCAGGACGTCGGCCTGCGGCTCCATCCAGGTGGTGACGAAGGTGGCGAGGTTGAGCCGGGCGTTGCCGTCCAGCATCAGTTCGTCGTGGACGAACTGGTAGGCGGTGTGCGGGGAGATGGGGCCCGCGGGGAGGGTGTGCCGCGGGGGTGAGGTCTCCATCCCGGCGACCGGGTCGGCCTCGCCGTAGAAGGGGTTGACCGGGTGGGTGCGGCGCCGGCGGTCCCGTTCGGAGTCGCCTTTGTGCAGGGTCATCGGCTGCGGCCTCTCGTCAACTCGTCGCGGCCAGGCCGGCCTTGATGGCCTTGGTGAACTTCACCACCCGCTCCGCCTGAATACGGGCGGCGGTGCGGGCGTCGGCGTCGACCGGGGTGTCCGGGCCGCCGACGTGCGAGGTGCCGTAGGGGTTGCCGTCGGCGAACTTCGCCGGGTCCGTGTAACCAGGGGCGATGAGGATGCCGCCGAAGTGGTGGACGGTGTGGTAGAGCGCGAGGAGGGTGGACTCCTGGCCGCCGTGCTTGGACTGGGTGGCGGTGAAGCCGCTGTAGACCTTGTCGGCCAGCCGACCCTGCTGCCAGAGGCCGCCCAGGGTGTCGATGAACTGTTTGAGCTGGGACGTCACGTTGCCGAAGCGGGTGGGGGTGCCGAAGAGCACCGCGTCCGCCCAGAGGATGTCGTCGTGGGTCGCCTCCAGGATGTCGGCGGTGGCGGCGACGTTGGCGGCCCAGGCGGGGTTGGAGTCGATGGCGGACTGCGGGGCGAGCTCGGCGGCCCGGCGCAGCCGTACGTCGGCGCCCGCGTGCTCGGCGGCGTCGGCGATCAGCCGGGCGATCTCGGCGACGGTGCCGGTCGACGAGTAGTAGATGACGGCGACGTTGACGTCGTGCAGCGGCATGGACGCACCTCCTGGAACCCGACGATAAGGGCATAAGGTGCGAACGGCCTCCAGGGTTCCCCCAGTGGAAGCGGGGCCGGGCCGGGCTCCGCGGACCCGGCCCGTACCGGTCAGCTCGCGCTGGCCAGCGACAGCTTGGCGGCGAAGCCGAGGAAGGCGGCGCCGGCGCCGGCGGACAGGCCGGCGGTCAGGCGCTTGCGGCGGCGGAAGGTCGCCGCCAGGAACGTCCCGCTGAAGATCAGCAGCGAGAGGTAGCTGAAGCTGAAGAGCTGCGCCCAGGCGCCGAGCGCCACGAACGACAGCACCGGGTGGGCGTAGGAGGGGTCCACGAACTGCACGAAGAAGGAGATGAAGAACAAGATCGCCTTCGGGTTGAGCAGGCTGACCACGAACGCGCGGCGGAACGGTCGCTCGGCCTTCGGGGCGGCCCCGTTCTCCGCCGGAGCCGCCGGAGCCGCCCCGGCCGCCTGCTCCGGCGTCGCGCTCCGCAGGGTCTTGCCGGACGCCCGGCCGCCGCGCCACAGGGACCAGGCGCCGCGCAGCATCCCGACGGCCAGCCACGTCAGATAGCCCGCGCCGGCGAACTTCACGATGCCGAACAGCAGCGGGCTGGCCTTCAGCAGCGAGGCCACTCCGCCCGCGGACAGCGTCATCAGCACCGTGTCGCCGCACAGCACGCCCGCCGCCGCCCGGTACGCCACCCGACGGCCCCGCCGGGCGGCGACCGAGACGACGTACAGCGAATTCGGCCCCGGCAGCAGGATGATCAGGGCGAGGCCCGCCAGATACGTGGACAGATCCGTTATTCCGAGCATGCGCGGAGGATCTCACCCGCGGACCCACCGCCTTGCCTCTTTTCAGAATCCGGACGTGCGCCTCACGCGGCGTGAGGAGCCGTCGTGAAGCGCGTACCGACGGCCGACGAGGGAGTGGTTGCGGGTCAGCCCTGGGGTTCCAGCACCACGGCCGTGCCGTAGGCGCAGACCTCGGTGCCGACGTCGGCGGCTTCGGTGACGTCGAAGCGGAACATCAGCACGGCGTTGGCGCCGCGGGAGCGGGCCTGCTCCACCAGGCGTTCCATGGCCTGGTTACGGGTCTGGACGAGGGTCTTGGTCAGACCGCGCAGCTCACCGCCGATCATCGACTTCAGGCCCGCGCCGATCTGGCTGCCGAGGTGTCGGGAGCGCACGGTGAGGCCGAAGACCTCGCCGATCACGTGTTTCACGTGAAACCCCGGCACGTCGTTGGTCGTCACCACCAGGACGTCGGACTGCTCGTGCTGTCCGCCGCCGTACTCCTCGATGCCCATGATCCGCACCTCCTGTCCTTGCGATCAGGATCACCCGGGGCGGCCGGAGCGGCCAGCGCTCGGGGGCGGTCGGGTGGGGGTCGGCGGCCGGCGTCGAGGCGGGGCGGGGCGGCCCGGGAGGCCGTGGCCGGGGGTGCTCCTGGAACCACGGGACGTCATAGTCCGTTGATAGCTTTGGGCCGCACACTGCGCCTGCACCCCTCGCTTCCGCTCGCCGCGCCGCGCGAGCCGGGCGCCCTCGACCCAGGAGCCTTCACCCCGTGAATACTCTCGCGCTCGGCCCCCAGTGGCTGAACTCGGACTACTTGATCACGACATTCGGCCTGATCGGCGTCCTGCTCATTGTGTTCGCGGAGTCGGGGCTGCTGATCGGTTTCTTCCTGCCCGGGGACTCGCTGCTGTTCACCACCGGCCTGATGGTGACGACGAACAAGATCGACAAGCCGCTGTGGCTGGTGTGTGCGCTGGTGGTGCTGGCGGCCGTCCTGGGTGACCAGGCCGGATACCTCTTCGGGCGCAAGGTCGGCCCCTCGCTCTTCAAGCGGCCCGACTCCCGCCTCTTCAAGCAGGAGAACGTCGAGAAGGCGCATGCCTTCTTCGAGAAGCACGGTCCGAAGTCGCTGATCCTGGCCCGATTCGTCCCGATCGTGCGGACGTTCACGCCGATCATCGCGGGCGTGAGCCGGATGCAGTACCGCTCCTTCATCATCTTCAACATCATCGGCGGCACGCTGTGGGGCGCCGGCGTGACGCTGCTGGGCGCCGCGCTGGGCAACGTCGAGTTCGTGCACAAGCACATCGAGCTGATCCTCGTGGCGATCGTGCTCATCTCCGTGGTGCCGGTCGTCATCGAGTTCCTGCGGGCGCGCGCCAAGGCCAAGAAGGAGCCGGCGGCCGACGCGGCGATGGACGCCCCGATGGCCGCGGCCCAGGCCCGTCCGCAGGGGCGGGGGCGCCACGCCAAGCGCTAGCGCTTGGCGGGCTTCCCACGTTGTCGGCTCCCCCACCCCACAGACCCGTCCCCTCCCGTTGGTGGGTGGGTTTCAGGCCGTAGGGGTACGCCTGGGTGGTCCCCTGCGGGGTCGTCGTGGAGTGGTGACGGCTGTCAGGGGACCACTTGCGTCGGCTCCCACTCACCGTCTTTCCCACCCACCCACGGGAGGGGGTGGGTCTGCGGGGTTGGGGGTGTCCGGACGTAAAGCGCAGCAGTCCGGACACCCCCAACCCCGCAGACCCGCCACCGCACCCGACAGCCCCGCGCAGCGGTTCCGCCCGCGCAGCGGAACCGGCACACCCCGCCGTCAGGCGGACCCGCGCCGCGGGCGCACAAGGCGAACCCCTACGACGGGGCAGCCGACAACGTGGGAAGCAGGCCAAGCGCCAGCGCCAAGCGCAGCGGACGGGCCCCCGAAGGAGCGCCGTCCGCAGCCATGCGGCATCGTGTGCATGACCAGTCGGCAGGAGGCACGGGCACGAGGAGCGGAGAGACGTGGCGTCGGATCCACCACGCGGTAATGGCAAGGGCAAGGGCAGCGGCATCTCGGAGCAGGCCGGTCTTCCCGAGGACCGCAAGCCGCAGTCGGACGAGGCGCACAGCGCCTTCACTCCGCCGTTGGGTGTGCCGTTGCCGCCGACGCCCGAAGAGGAGCACCCGACCTCGGAGTTCGCGTTGCCCGAGGGGCTCCGGCCGGAGGCGCCGGCCGAGCCCGAGGGGTCGGCGTTCGCCCCGCCGGGGGGCACCACCGGGCAGACCCCGCTGCCGACGTTCACGCCGCCGCACGGCATACCGGTCCTCAGCCTGACCAAGGAAGCGCCGTGGCAGGACCGGATGCGCACCATGCTGCGGATGCCGATCCACGAGCGACCGGTGCCCGAGCGCGCGGAGCGCACCGAGGAGGAGGGCGGCGGCCCCGCCGTGCCCCGCGTCCTGGACCTGACGCTGCGTATCGGCGAGATCCTGCTGGCCGGTGGCGAGGGGGCCGAGGACGTCGAGGCGGCGATGTTCGGTGTGGCGCACGCCTACGGGCTGGAGCGGGTCGAGCCGACCGTCACCTTCACCCTGCTGTCGATCTCGTACCAGCCGTCCCTGGTGGAGGACCCCGTCACCGCCAGCCGGACGGTGCGGCGGCGCGGCGTGGACTACAACCGGCTGTCGGCCGTTTTCCGGCTGGTGGACGAGATCACCTCGGAGGGGATCAGTCTCGAAGAGGCGTACCGGGGGCTGGCGGAGATCCGCCGTAACCGGCACCCGTACCCGAGCTGGGCGCTGACGGTGTCCTCCGGGCTGCTCTCCGGCGCGGCGAGCATGCTCGTCGGCGGCGGGGTGCTGGTGTTCATCGCGGCGGCGATCGGCTCGATGCTCGGCGACCGGCTGGCCTGGTTGGCGTCGGCGCGCGGACTGCCGGAGTTCTACCAGTTCGTGGTCGCGGCGATGCCGCCCGCCGGGATGGGGCTCGCCTTCGCCCTGGCCCATTCCAATGTGCAGTCCTCCGCGGTGATCACCGGTGGGCTGTTCGCCCTGATCCCGGGGCGGGCGCTGGTCGCCAGCGTGCAGGACGGGCTGACCGGTTACTACATCACCGCCTCCGCGCGACTGCTGGAGGTCGGCTATCTGATCGTCGGCATCGTCGTCGGCGTGCTGTCCGTGCTCTACCTCGGGCTGCAGGCCGATCCCGGTCTGAAGCGGCTCAACCCCGAGCAGGCGCTGCAGCTGTACAACGAGCCGGTGGTGCAGACCATAGCGTCGATGCTGCTGGCGCTGGCGTTCTGCGTCCTGCTCCAGCAGGAGCGGCACACGGTGGCGTTCGCGACGCTCAACGGCGGGGTCGCCTGGGTGGTGTACGGGGCGCTGACCGCCACCGCCGGCTTCAACGCGGTGCCCTCCACGGCCATCGCCGCCGGGCTCGTCGGCCTCTTCGGGCAGTTGCTCTCCCGGTACCGCTACGCCTCCGCGCTGCCCTATGTGACGGCGGCGATCGGCCCGTTGCTCCCTGGTAGCGCGACCTACTTCGGGCTGCTGAACTTCGCCCAGGGCAATCTGCTGGAGGGCTTCTCGTCGCTGATCAAGGCCGCCTCGCTGGCGCTGGCGATCGCGGTCGGCGTGAACCTCGGTGGCGAGGTCGCCCGGCTGTTCCTGCGGGCGCCGCTCGCCGTCGAGCCGGGCGGCGAGCGGCGGGCCGCCAAGCGGACCCGCGGCTTCTAGGGCCTGTCCGGACCTGGTGCATCGGACGGACCCCCAGGGCCCGTCCGATGCACCAGGGCCGCGCCCGCTGTGTCGGGTGAGTCGATCGCCCCTGGCGCGCCGTGCGTCGGGGGCTTCGTCCTGCTCACCCGTGAGGGGACCGTGGTGTTCCTTTCGGGCACCGCGCCAAGTGGACAACAAACGCGTTTACTTACGCCGGCCGGGCCTGCGGGTCATTCGACCGGGCAGGGCGTTCCAGCGAATCAACTTACGAGAAATTTGACGCCGGAGGGTGTGCTAGTTTCGGCCATCTTGACGACAAAACTCTGAGGTCGGGGCCGTTATCTTGGTCGCGCATCGCCGTGACCGTTGTCAAAACGGGGGGAGTGTGCTCATGGCGAGGCGCGTCGCCAACACGAACCAGAGGAGCGGAGCCGGGCCCGGCGCCGGCCGGGTGGGGAGTGTCGCCAAGCGGCAGACCGCGCTGCTCGGTGCGGGAGTGGCACTGGGGCTGCTGGGGGTCGGAGCCACGCTCGCCCAGCCGTGGGCCATCGGAAAACTGATCGGGGCGGTGTCCGCGGGAGCGTCGCTGACCGGGTCCATCATCACGGTCGCCGCCCTTTTCTGCCTGGGTGCTTTCTTTTCCTCGCTCCAGTCCTACGTAATAGGGCGGGCCGGGGAAAATATCGTCTATGACGTCCGCCATGGCCTTGTCGGAAGACTGTTGCGGGCCGATCTCGCGGAATTCGGGAAATGGTCGCAGGGCGACATCGTCACGCGCACGGTCACCGATACTTCGCTGGTAAAGATCGCCCTCTCACAGAGCCTCGCGCAGCTGGTCATCAGCGGCGCCACGACAATCGGCTGCGTCGTGCTGATGTGCACCATCGACCTGTCGCTGATGCTCATCACCCTGGCCAGCCTCGGCGTCGCCAGCACCCTCGCCATCGTGCTCGCGCGCAAGCTCCGCGGAGCGGCCCTGCAGAACCGTGACGACACCGGCGCGTTCGGCAGCGGCGTCCAGCGCGTGCTCTCCGCGCTGCCCACGGTCAAGGCGTCCCGGGCCGAGCCGCGCGAGACCGCCCGGATCGGCGCGCTGGCCGAGCGGGCGCGGCGCTCGGGGATCCGGGTGAACGCCTACAACGCCCTGCTGGTTCCCTCGATGAACGTCGGCACCCAGGGGGCACTCGCCGTCGTCGTCGGCGCGGGCATGGCCTGGGTCGCGCGGGGCGAGATGAGCATGGCCGACCTGACCACGTTCGTCATGTACCTGTTCCAGCTGGTCTCCCCCCTGGTGATGGTCTTCATGGCCATCGGCCAGTTCGTCCAGGGCCGGGCCGCCATCGAGCGGGTCGACAAGCTCGCCGGCCTGCCCCAGGAGGGCGGCGGGGCGGCGGACGCGGGGCAGGGCCCCGCACCGACCGGGCCGCTGCCCGCGCACCACCCCGCGGTCGAGTTCCACGACGTGCGCTTCGCCTACCGGCGCGGAGAGCCGGCGGCCATGACGCAGGTGCTGCACGGCGTCTCGCTCAGCGTGCCGGCGCGCGGGCTGACGGCGGTGGTCGGGCCCTCGGGCGCCGGCAAGACCACCCTGTTCCAACTGATCGAACGCTTCTACCGGGTGGACGGCGGTCGCGTGCTGCTCGGAGGGCGGGACGTCGAGGGGCTGCCACTGGAGACGCTGCGCGGGCTGGTGGGCTACGTCCAGCAGGACAGCGCCGCCATGCGGGGCACCGTCCGGGAGAACCTCACCTACGCCCAACCGCACGCCAGCGAGGACGACATCCGGGAGGCGCTGGCGATGGCCGGGCTCGGCGCCGTGGTCGCCGGGCTCCCCCAGGGGCTGGAGACCGAACTCGGCGACCAGGGCAGCGGATTGTCCGGCGGCCAGCGCCAGCGCCTGTGCATCGCCCGCACGCTGCTCCAGAAGCCCGCGGTCATGCTGCTGGACGAGGCCACCTCCCACCTGGACTCCGACTCGGAGCGGGACTTCCGCGACGTGCTGCGCCGGGTCTCCCGACAGTGCGCGGTGATCGCCATCGCCCACCGCATCTCCACGGTGATCGACGCCGAGAAGATCGTGGTGCTGGAGGACGGCCGGGTCCGGGCCACCGGCGTGCACCGGGACCTGATGGAGAACGACGCGCTGTACCGGCGGCTGGCCGGCTCCCAACTGCACGCCGAGTCCGGCCCCGCCGCCACGGCGGGCGACTGGGCGCGCGGGGAACCGGGGGCGGGGCCGCTCCCGTCCGCGGTCGGCCGGCCCCCGTGGGGCGGCCTCAACGAGCAGACGGTGCGGCTTCGGCCCATCAGGAGCGAGGAGCAGTGGTGAACAGCACCGATGTGGCGATCGTCGGCACCGGCCCCAACGGCCTGGCGGCCGGCGTGGTCCTGGCCCGGGCCGGCCTGAGGGTGGAGCTCTACGAAGCGGCCGAGACCATCGGCGGCGGGCTGCGCACCACGTCGCTCTTCGACAGCGGCGTCGTGCACGACATCTGCTCCGCCGTCCATCCCATGGCCGCCGCCTCCCCGTTCTTCCGGGCGTTCGACCTGGCGGCCCGCGGGGTCGAGCTGCTGCACCCCGAGATCAGCTACGCCCATCCGCTGGACGGGGGCCGCGCCGCCCTGGCGTACCGCTCGCTGGCGGACACCTGCGCGCACCTGGGCCCCGACGGCCCGCGCTGGCGGCGGCTGATGGGCCCGCTGCTGGAGCACAGCGAGGCCGTCGTCGACCTGATCCTCTCCGGGCAGCGCAGCCTGCCGCGGGACCCCGCCGCCGCCCTGCTGCTGGCCGGCCGGGTGGCGGTCCACGGCACCCGGCTCGGCGCGGCGTACTTCCAGGGCGAGGAGGCGGCGGCCCTGCTCACCGGCGTCGCCGCGCACGCGGTCGGCAAGCTGCCCAGTTTCGCGGGCGGCGCGGTGGCCATGCTGCTGGGACACCTCGCACACGGGACGGGGTGGCCGCTGCCGCGCGGGGGCAGCGGCCGGATCGCGGAGGCGATGGCCCGGGACATCACCGCGCACGGCGGCGTCTTCCACACCGGCCACCCGGTGACGGACCTGGCGGAACTCCGCGGCGCGCGGGCGGTGTTGCTCGACACCAGCCCCAAGGGCTTCCTGGCCCTCGCGGGCGACCGACTGCCCCGCTCCTACGCGCGCGGCCTCGCGCGCTTCCGCTACGGTCCGGGCGCGGCCAAGGTCGACTTCCTGGTCTCCGAGCCGATCCCCTGGTCCGATCCCGCCGTGGGGCGCGCCGGGACGGTCCATCTGGGCGGTACCCACGCCGAGATGGTCCGCCAGGAGACGAAGAACGCGCGCCGGGTGCGGACCCGGGAGCCGTTCGTCCTCCTCGTGGACCCCGCGGTGGCCGATCCGGGGCGCGCGCTGCCCGGGAAGCGCCCCGTGTGGGCGTACGCGCACGTGCCGAACGGGGATCCCACCGATCCCCACGAGCTGGTGCGCGCGCGCATCGAGCGCTACGCCCCGGGGTTCGGGGACACGGTCCTCGCCCACCGCTCGGTGCCCGCCGCCTCGTACGAGATGTACAACCCCAACTACGTCGGCGGCGACATCGGTTCGGGTGCGATGACGCTGTACCAGAGCCTGGCGCGGCCCGTCCCCCGCTTCGACCCCTACCGCACCCCGCTGCCGGGGGTCTTCCTGTGTTCCTCGGCCACCCCTCCGGGGCCCAGTGTGCACGGCATGTCCGGTTATCTGGCGGCTGTTTCCACATTGCGGCATTGTTTCGGGACATATGGCATACCCGACCTGGGCCCGAAGTCCACGCTATTGACGAGTACATGTCCGCGCTAAAGCGGCGATAACTTTCACTTCCTCCGTCAATCAATGACCAACTCTTCAGGTCTTCCCGAGTCGTGCACGGCGACGCGGGACAAGGCAGGATGGAGTGGGGCCGGGAACGGCGGTATAGACCAGGGTGGTTGGCGTCATCCGGGCCCGCGGCGCGGGGCAATCCAGGCTTGCTTCGGACGGCAATCACCCGGCCGGAAGCTTTGCCTCCTTGTTGTATCGCACGTATTCACTGGCGCCCATCGCGATGTATATGATGGACTCACACGACATAACCTGAAGTTCCCCACACTTCGTTGAGGCGTTTCCCCTGGATCGACAGGCGCTGCTGGTCTGACCAACCATGCGCAACGACTGCGGTTTCACCTGCAGTCGTGTTGGCCTATGACGTCCTTCCTTGCTCCGGCTTCACGGCGGCCCCTTAGGGATCGAATGTGGGGACAAAGTGAGGGAGTTCGGTGACTAACGGGGTTGAAGACATCGGCTATGGGCGGCAGTTCGCCGGCTGGTACGACAGGTTGATACCGGACGACGAAGTCACCGCCGAGGCGGTGAAGGGGCTACTGGCCCTCCATCCCGCCCCTGAGGCGGGGACGATCGAGCTCGGCGTCGGCACGGGGCGGATCGCCGTCCCGCTTTCCGAGAGCGTCGGCAGGGTGACCGGTGTGGACTCCTCACCGGAGATGCTGGACGCGATGCGCGTCAAACTGAAGGAGCGTGGCGACGTCACCCCCGTCCACGGTGACATCCGCAGCTATACCTCGGATTCCCGTTACGGGCTGGTGTATTGCGTCTGTGCGACGCTGTCGCTGCTGCACACCCCCCAGGACCAGCAACTGGCCGTCCGGCGCGCGGCCGACCTTCTCGCCCCCGGCGGCAGGCTGGTGATCGAGACGCACAACAAGCCGCCGATCCTGGGACTCCACGAGGGGCGCAAGCGCACCACGTATTTCGTCCCCTATCCGGAGCCCGGCACGGGCGTGCAGACCCATTCGACGCTGCTCGACGGCGACCTCTGGCACTGCTCGCACATTCTGTACCAGGCCGACGGCACCACCCGGGTGGGCAGCGAACTCACCCGGCTGACCACCCCCGAAGAGATCGACGCATACGCCCGCGCGGCCAGCTTGGAGCCCGAGGCCCACCTTTCTCGGTGGGACGGCACCCCCTATAACGAACAGTCACCCATGTTCGTCTGCTGCTACGTCAAGTCCTGAGCGCACACAGGAAAGCGGAACACAGAAGGGGGCCACAGGTGGGACGACCGCCGATTTTGCCGGCAGACAAGAAACTCGGGCTCCTGGTGAGAGTGATGAGTGGCCAACTGACCGCGGCCGAGGCGGCGCGGGAAGTCGGAGTCTCCGAGCAATCCGTATCGAACTGGCGTCGACAGTTTATTGAGGGAGCCCGTAACGGCCTGGCCGGCGAGAGTGGAAAGGACTCCGAGGAGGCTTCCAGGATCGCCGAGCTCACTCAGGAAAACGCGATGCTCAAGGCCACGATAGGCGAGCTGTATATGGAGCTCCGGAAGTCGGGGCGGGGCACACCCGGCCGAGTTCCGCAGCCCTGCGGGAAGACGCGCCCGGCCCAGCGGGTCAACTAACTCATTATTTGACCCCGGCATCCGGTGTTAGTGTCGGGGATATCAGCCACTTGAAATCACGGGGGAGGGATTGTGGCGTCTTTGGAGCGCCAATTCGCCGTGGGCATAGCTGGTTTGGCCGGTGCGAGCCTGCTGACCGGTGCGGTAATGCGATTCACGGGGAAACGCGAACGTGCGCGTCGCTACCTGATGCACGAGAGGCCGGACGGCAGCCTCGTGGAGGTCGACGTCAGCATTCCTTCTCAGGCCCGGCGCGTCGTCCTGCTCGACAACGGGCTGGGCGCGCCGCACGAATACTGGGACTGGGTGTGCGACGCGCTTCCCGCGGACATGGGATACGTGCGGTTCAACCGTCCCGGCTACGGACTCAGCACACCCGCCGCCCAGTACGGTCTGCACCGGCACTACGCGCTCTTGCAGGAATTGCGCGACACCTATGTCCCCGGTCTCCCGGTCGTCCTGGCCGGCCATTCCCTGGGCGGGTACTTCGTCGCGGCCTACGCCTCGCGCCATCCGGGCGCGCTGGAGGGCGTGAGTGCGGTGGTCGTGATCGACGCCACCGAGGTGACCAGCCTGCGCCACTCCCGCCGCACCGACATCGACCGGTGGGCGCACCAGTCGCTGGTGATGGAGCAGGCGTACGCCTGGGCGGGCCTGTCGGCCTTCCGCCCGGCGAAGAACGTGAACCAGCAGTACCGTCCGGAGATCAACCGCAGCTACACCGCGTTCATGACGAACCCCCGCTCCTGGGCCACGGCCCACCAGGAGTACCGGGACGCCATGACCTACCCGGAACTGACCGACCTGGACTGCCCGTTGACCGTGGTCACGGCGGAGAACAACGTCGGTGACAACACCCTGCACCACGCCGTCCAGGCCCGGTTGGCCGCCATCTCGAAGCGGTCCCGGCACCACTTCATCGAGGGCTCGGACCACGAATCCGTGCTCGCCGTGCCGGACCACGCCCGACAGGTGGCGGAGGTGATCGCGGGCGAACCGCCCACCGGGCGGACCGGCCCGGAGCGGCGGCAGTCCGCCAGGAAGGACCGTCCGGCCGCGGCGCGCGACACGGAGCGGGAGGAGGAACTGACGTGAACGTGAACACGGAACGCCTGAAAACGGCCGCCGTCACGGCCTCGATCGCCGCCTGGCTGGTGGCGACGGCGGCCGGGCAGCTGCCCGAGAACCGTTTCGACAACCTCCTGCGGCGCGGGCGGTGGCAGATCCCGGTCCCCAACTGGCGCTTCTTCGGCCCGAACCCCGGGGTCAAGGACAACCACCTGCTCTACCGGGACATCACCGACGGCAGGCCCGGTGACTGGACGGAGGTGGAGATCACCCGCGACCGGCCCTGGTACGCCCTGGTCTGGAACGCCCGCAACCGTTCCCCCAAGGCCCTGTTCGACGCGAGCCAGGACACCATCTCCCGCTCGGTGGCCTTCGGACCGGAACTCCGCCTGGTGACCCTGGGCTCCGGATACCAGCTGCTCTCGCGCTACATCCAGCGCCACCTGCCGCACGCCGAGGGCGCCTCGCACAGCCAGTTCATGCTGATGCAGTCGTACCTCAACGCCCCCGGCGACCGGCAGATCAACCCCGTCTTCGTCTCCGTGGAATTCCCGCTGACCGAAGACGCCACGCCCGACGCGGCCGCATTCCCGCTGGCCGCGTAGCGAGCCGATCAACCTTCTCGGCCGGAAGCTGCGAGCTCACTCGGTTCCCCTGCGCCGCGTGAGTTCGCGCCCTCCCGCCGAACGGCTGGAGAACTCGCTGTGAGATGTCTACGAGAAAGAGGACAGAAATGTCTGTTGTGGCTGAATTCGCCAACACGCAGCTGGTGGACGTGAAGCCGGGCCGTATCGGTTCCGACGCCGCGCCGACCATGATGACCCCGCTGGCCACCGTCGCGACCCCCGAGGCCGTGTCCGCCGGCATCGCGGTGACCTCCGCGACCGCGGCCGCGCTGAACATGGTCACCCACAACGTCCAGCACGGCTGAGCGTTCGGCTGCGGGGCGGTGCTGACCGGCATCGATAACCCCGGCCGATGAAAGACGCGGCGGCACGGTACGCCCGATACGCATACCGTGCCGCCGTTTCCCCTATCCACCGTACTCGCCTCACATCATCAGGAGCACCCCTCCATGTTCCTCAGCGCTCCGCCCGAGGTCACGGCACGCCGAGTGGCTTCGCTGGGTACGCTTGTCTCCGCACTGGAAATGCTCAGCCAGACGCGTAAGTTCGAAGACGGTGAATTGCTGAGCGGCCAGCTCGCGAACATGCGGCCCAAGTTCGCCAAGCGATTTCCCCGCCTCACCCGCGCCCTGAGCTCCAAGAAGGCGGCGGTCGCCCTGTACGGAGTGCAGGCGGGTGCTTCTGCCGCCACGCTGATCTGGGGCCACAAGCGCGCGGTCCGCACGACGGGCAGCGCGGTCCTGGCGGTGACGGGCGCCGCCGGCCGGTTGCACACCCCCTTCGGCGGCGACGGTGCCGACCAGCTCCAGCAGGTGGTCAACGTCGTCCTCGCCTCGACCGGCACCTTCAAGGACGGCGAGAAGGCCCGCGACGTGGCCATGCGCGCGCTGGCCCTGGAGACGACCATCTCCTATGTCGCGTCCGGCGTGGTCAAGCTCGTCTCCCCGGTGTGGCTCAGCGGCGAGGCGTTCAGCGGGGTCATCCGTACGCACAACTACGGGGACCCGCGCCTCTTCCAACTCGTGCACAAGTACCCGCTGTTGGGGAAGCTCATCACCTGGGGAACGGTCGCCGCGGAGGTCGGCTTCCCGCTGGTCTTCGTGCTGCCCAAGCCGGCGGCCAGGGCATGGCTCGGCTCGATGAGCCTCTTCCACCTGGGCATCGGGCAGTTCATGGGCCTCAACCGCTTTGTGCTGGCCTTCGGCGCCACGCACCCGGCGATCCTCTATGTCCTCGACCAGAGCGAAGGGCGTGCGGCGCTGACGGGGAGGACCGTCGCGGCCGTGACGTCGGCCCCCGCGGCCGCCTGAGCGAGGACAGGCACAGCCATCGGCATGAGGCATGCCCGCCCGGCGGGCTCCCTTTGCCGTTCGCGAAGCACATCACCGCAATGGCCGGACGCGTTCCCGGACAGCGCGATGAATTCCCCCGCAGGGTCCCGACTTTCAAGGGAGACACCATCATGAAGCGCATCACCATGGCCGCGGGCGTCGCGGTGGCGGGCGCCATGCTCGCCGTGTCCGCTCAGGCCGGCGCACAGGCCGCGCCGCTGCCGCGGACGACCGTGGCGGACGCGGCGGCCGTCACGCCCTCGGCGGCGCAGGGCGACTGGAACCCGCCGGCCGGCTACACCCTGGAGCGCTCGTTCCTGGGCGATGGCGCCTCCTGCCGTAAGGAAGGGGACGCGGGGGTGGCCGCGGGGAAGTGGCATCAATACGTCTGTCACGAGCAGATGGTGAAGCTCACCGACACCTGGATGCTCTTCCAGTTCCTCTACGTCAAGAAGTAGAAGAAGGAGAAGAAGCGGGTCGCGGACCCCGCGACACGTACGACGGGCGGCCCCCAGACGGGTGCCGCCCGTTCGCGTACGAAAATCAGAGCGCGCCGACGGGCGTGCGGGGCCCCTGAGAACCCCGCCCGCCGCCGGATCCGCTCCGCCGGTCGGGTCAGTGCCCGCCGTGCGCCTCGAAGCGCTTGTACGAGCGCTCGATCTCGGCCTCGGCGTCGGTACGGCCGACCCAGTTGGCGCCCTCGACGGACTTGCCGGGCTCCAGGTCCTTGTAGACCTCGAAGAAGTGCTGGATCTCCAGGCGGTCGAACTCCGAGACGTGGTGGATGTCGCGGAGGTGCTCCACGCGCGGGTCCGAGGCGGGCACGCACAGCAGCTTGTCGTCGCCGCCGGCCTCGTCCGTCATCCGGAACATGCCGATGGCACGGCACTTGATCAGGCAACCGGGGAAGGTCGGCTCGTCCAGGATGACCAGCGCGTCCAGCGGGTCGCCGTCCTCGCCGAGGGTGTTCTCGACGAAGCCGTAGTCGGCCGGGTAACTGGTCGAGGTGAAGAGTCGACGGTCCAGGCGGATCCGACCGGTCTCGTGGTCCACCTCGTACTTGTTCCGCGAACCCTTCGGGATCTCGATGGTGACGTCGAACTCCACGGGTGGCTCCTCCATGATCAACACATACGTCTGGTGATTAAGTGTCCCCCACGCAGGTGTGTGGTGGCGAAAGGGGCTGGTCCGAAGTGCCCGAGACCCGAACATGGCAGGTCACATGGCAGTCGGCGCAGCGTTCCGCGCGGGTGGCGGCACGCCGGGCGGGGCGTTCCGCACGCACCGCGGCACGGACCGCACAGCGCGCCGCGCATGCGACAACGGGCGCCGCACAGCACGCATGGCAGGCCGCACCGCAGCAGACGCGGCAGACCTGGCAGCTGACAGCGGTGTCCGCCGCCACAGGTCTGGCGGTCGCGGTCGTCGCCGTGGCGGCGGCCGGGCCGTGGGACTCCGGTCAGCGTACGGCCGAGCGGGCGGCGGCGGTCCCCGCTCCGGCAACAGGTGGCGAGCATCACGATGACGGCCGGGCGCCCGGCCCCGCGCCCAGCGCGCCGGCCGTGCTGACCGCGCTCGGCGGGCCCGCGCGCGGTGCGGTGGGCCGCGGCGGCGCGGCGCCGGCGCCCACCGACGCCGGACTGGCCGACGCGCTGTCCCCGCTCCTGTCGGACCCCGCGCTCGGCCCGCTGCGGACCGCGTCCGTGGTGGACGTCGCGGCCGGCCGGCAGGTCTTCGGCGAGAAGCAGGACGAGGCGGCCACCCCCGCCTCCACGGTCAAGCTCGCCACCGCCGTGGCCGCGCTCTCCCGGCTCGGCGCCGACCACCGCATCGACACCGGCGTCGTGTTGGCCGGCAAGGACCGGATCGTCCTGGTCGGCGGCGGCGACCCGACCCTGACCGCCCGCGCGGCCGGCCCGGGGCCCGACGAACGGCCGGCCAGCCTGCGCGACCTCGCCGACGTCACCGCCCACGCCCTCCAGCAGCGCAAGCTGACCACCGTCGGCCTCGGCTACGACGCCTCCGCCTACACGGGCCCCGCCGAGCACCCCATCGGCTCCAACGAGAACATCGCCCCGGTCGCCGCCCTGATGACCGACGAGGCCCGCCTCGACGACAGCGACCACGGCACCGCACCGCGCTCCACCGACCCCGCCGGCGACGCCGCCCGCACCTTCGCCGGCCTCCTCAAGGAACGCGGCATCACCGTCACCGGCGACCCCGCCGAGGCCCGCGCCCCGAAGAACCCCGACCGGATCGCCGTCGTCCGTTCCCTGCCGCTCTCCGCCCTCGTCGAGCGGATGCTGACCTACAGCGACAACGACATCGCCGAGGCGCTGGCCCGTCAGACCGCCCTCGCCGCCCACCAGCCGGCCAGCTTCGACGGCGCCGCCAAGGCCGTGCGCGACGCGCTGGCCGCCCAGCACCTCCCGCTGACCGACGCCGTCTTCGAGGACGGCAGCGGCCTGGACCGGGACGACAAGGTCTCCGCGAACCTGCTCTCCCGCCTCCTGCTGGTCGCCGCCGCACCCGACAAGCCCGAACTCCGCCCGGTCCTCACCGGCCTCCCGGTGGCCGCCTTCACAGGCACCCTCAGGGGGCGCTACGTGGGCGACACCGCCGGCGCCGGCACCGTGCGCGCCAAGACCGGCACCCTCACCGGCGTCAACAGCCTCGCCGGCACCGTCGTCGACGCCGACGGCCGCCTCCTGGCCTTCGCCTTCATGACCACCGGCACCACCGACCCCCAGGCCGCCCAGAAGGCCCTGGACCGCATGGCCTCCACGGTGGCCAACTGCGGCTGCCGCTGAACGACCCACCCTCCGGGCGCCCGCCCACCGTCCTTTCCACCCGCGCAGCGGCCACGTGGGGCCAACCACCCCCGTCGGCTACCAGCCGGCGCAGCGTCCCCGTACCGTGAACCCATGACGAGCATCGGTGGTGTCGAGATGGTCGACTGGAATCTCGCGGTCGCGACCGCGACCCGATTCGTACGGCCCGGTCCGGAGGTGAGCCGGGACGAGGCGCGGGCGATCGTCGCCGAGCTGCGCCGGCACGCCAAGTCGTCCGAGGAGCACGTCCGGGGGTTCACCCGAATGGCGCAACCCGGCGCGGAGGGCGGGGCGGTGTCGCACGACACGCCGGTCCTGGTGGTGGACCGTCCCGGCTGGATCCGGGCCAACGTCGCCGGCTTCCGGGCGGTGCTCAAACCGCTGCTCGCCAAGATGGAGGACCGGCGGTCCTCGACGCCCGGCGGTGCGGTGCTCGGCGCGGTCGGCGGCAAGGTGACCGGCGTGGAGCTGGGCATGCTGCTGTCGTTCCTGGCGTCGCGGGTGCTGGGCCAGTACGAGACGTTCGCCCCGGCCTCGCGGGACCTGCCGGCCGGGACGCAGGGCGGCCGGCTGCTGCTGGTGGCGCCGAACATCGTCCATGTGGAGCGGGAGCTCGACGTGGCGCCGCACGACTTCCGGCTGTGGGTGTGCCTGCACGAGGAGACCCACCGGACCCAGTTCAGCGCCGTGCCCTGGCTGCGGGACCACATCGAGGGCGAGATCCAGTCCTTCCTCGCGGAGACCGACATCGACCCGGGGACGCTGCTGGAGCGGCTGCGGGAGGCCGCCCAGTCGCTGGCCGGTGCCAGGCCGGAGGGCGAGGAGGGCGAGGAGAGCCGTTCGCTGGTGGACGTGGTGCAGACGCCCGTGCAGCGGGAGATCCTCGGGCGGCTGACCGCGGTGATGTCGCTGCTGGAGGGGCACGCCGACTACGTCATGGACGGGGTGGGGCCCGAGGTGGTGCCCTCGGTGGCGGAGATCCGGGAGAAGTTCCAGAAGCGGCGGGCCAGCGGTGCCGGTCGGCTGGACCAGGCGCTGCGGAAGCTGCTGGGGCTGGACGCGAAACTGCGGCAGTACCGTGACGGTGAGCGGTTCGTGCGGTCCGTCGTCGAGGAGGTCGGCATGGACGGCTTCAACCGCGTCTGGACGTCGCCCAACACCCTCCCCACCAAACAGGAGATCGCCAAACCGGCGGACTGGGTCGCGCGGGTGCACCGGAAGGCCGACGGAGCACCGTAAGCGCAGGAGGTGAGCCGGGCACGCCACGCGGCAGTAGAGCGCCCCTTCAATCACCCGTCTGAGGGACCGTGACCGATGGATAGGCGTGCAATGCTCGGGGAACTGCTCACTTCTGTCACCATCTAGACACTCTGTGTGACGAAGTGCCGTCCACGCTTGAGGCTCGTCCCCCAGCTGAACGATTGGAAACGGACATGGGTCCCCATCCAGCGGTCGCCGCGATACGCCTGGCGGTCCGCCGCGTACTCCACGACGTGCTCACCCACCACTGCGCGCAGGACCGGCGCGAGGCACCGCTCGTGCTCGTCGCCTGCTCCGGCGGCGCCGACTCCATGGCGCTCGCCTCCGCCCTCGCCTTCGAAGCCCCCAAACTGGGTGTCCGCGCCGGGGGCGTGACCATCGACCACGGCCTACAGGAGGGCTCCGACCTCCGCGCCGCCGAGGTCGCCCTGCGACTGCGGGCCCTCAAGCTCGACCCCGTCGACATCGTCAGCGTCGAGGTGGGCCGGGTCGGCGGCCCCGAAGCGGCCGCCCGCGATGCCCGCTACGCCGCCCTGGACGCCACCGCCGACCGCCACGGCGCCAGCGCGATCCTCCTCGGCCACACCCGCGACGACCAGGCGGAGACCGTGCTCCTCGGGCTGGCCCGCGGCTCCGGGATCCGCTCGCTGTCCGGGATGGCCGCGGCCACCGGGACGAACGGCCGCTACCGCCGCCCCTTCCTGGACGTGGACCGACAGACCGCCCGTACGGCATGCCTCATCCAGGCGCTGCCCGTCTGGGACGATCCCCACAACACCGACCCCGCCTACACCCGCTCACGGCTGCGGCACGAGGGGCTGCCCGCCCTGGAGAAGTGCCTGGGCAAGGGCGTCGTCGAGGCGCTGGCGCGGACCGCCCAGCTCTCCCGCGACGACGCCGACGCACTGGACGGCTGGGCCGCGGACGCCGAGGCGACGGTGCTCGACGAGGCCGGCACCCTCGACGTGGCCGGACTCTTCGCGCTGCCGGCCGCGGTGCGCCGTCGGGTGCTGCGCCGGGCGGTCATCGCGGCCGGTTCGCCGGCCGGTTCGCTCTTCGCCCGCCACATCGAGGAAGTGGACCGGCTGATCACGGCCTGGAGGGGTCAGGGTGCCATCAACCTCCCCGGGCGCGTGGGTGTGCGACGGCAGGGTGGCAGACTGGTCATTCGGCAGGGCTGAGCGGCAGAGATCGCGCCCTGCCGTGTGATCTCACGACCGGTCCCCGCTTCGTGAGCTCCACGACCGATCTGCACACGTAACCGAACGAGAGTGGCACGGGTGGACGACAAGGACATGGGCGCCGACCTTCAGTCGGTGCTCATCACTAAGGAAGAGATCGACGCCAAGCTGGCCGAGCTGGCTGCGAAGATCGACGCGGAGTACGCGGGCAAGGACCTGCTCATCGTCGGTGTCCTCAAGGGCGCGGTGATGGTGATGGCGGACCTGGCGCGTGCGCTGTCCAACCCCGTCACGATGGACTGGATGGCCGTGTCCTCCTACGGCGCGGGCACCCAGTCCTCCGGTGTGGTCCGCATCCTCAAGGACCTGGACACCGACATCAAGGGCAAGCACGTCCTGATCGTCGAGGACATCATCGACTCGGGTCTGACGCTGTCGTGGCTGCTGTCGAACCTCGGCTCGCGCGAGCCCGCCTCGCTGGAGGTCTGCACGCTGCTGCGCAAGCCGGACGCGGCCAAGGTCGCCATCGACGTGAAGTGGATCGGCTTCGACATTCCCAACGAATTCGTCGTGGGTTACGGCCTGGACTTTGCGGAGAAGTACCGCAATCTGCCGTTCGTCGGTACCCTTTCGCCCCACGTGTACGGCGGCTGAGAGCACCCCCGCGTCCCCCGGCCGCCGCGTCGGACGGGGACCCGGATGGCCCGTGGCGGGCGTCGGGAACCCTTCGGGGATTCCCGCCGTTGGAGCAGGGAGAGGGGAATCCCGGGCTTCATTGTTCCGCACCGGCACGGGCGCCGGGTGACAATGCTGGGGTACCGTCCGAAGGCAGTCGGTTTTCGGGCCAGTAATACACACCGTACGCACGACCAGCCCTCCAGAGGGCGTTGTGCCTCACTGTGGCAGGAGGGACGGGGCCTTAGGTGGCTCCGTGTGGATGGACGTGAAGCGATACTTCCGTGGGCCGGTCATGTGGATCGTGCTGGCCGTCCTCGCCGTGGTCGTGTTGATGCAGGTCGTCGGCTCGTCCGGCGGCTATAAGACGGTGGACACCGGTCAGGTCGTCAAGGCGATCGCTGACAACAAGGTGAAGTCCGCCGAGCTCACCACCGGCGACGAGAACAAGATCAAGATCGAGCTGTCGGGCGACAACAAGATCGCCGGCTCCAACAAGATTCAGGCCAGCTACATCGGCGACCAGGGCGTTGACCTGGCGAAGAACCTGCAGGCCAAGTACCAGACGGGTGAGATCAAGGACGGCTACACCGTCTCCCCGTCGAAGCAGAACCCGTTCGTCAGCGTGATCATCACGCTGCTCCCCTTCATCCTCATCCCGGTCATCTTCCTGATCCTGATGAACCAGATGCAGGGCGGCGGGTCCCGGGTGATGAACTTCGGCAAGTCGAAGGCGAAGCTGATCACCAAGGACACCCCCAAGACGACCTTCGCGGACGTCGCGGGTGCCGATGAGGCCGTCGAGGAGCTCCACGAGATCAAGGAGTTCCTCCAGGAGCCGGCGAAGTTCCAGGCCGTCGGCGCCAAGATCCCCAAGGGCGTGCTGCTGTACGGCCCGCCCGGTACGGGCAAGACGCTGCTCGCGCGCGCCGTCGCGGGCGAGGCCGGCGTCCCGTTCTACTCGATCTCCGGCTCCGACTTCGTCGAGATGTTCGTCGGTGTCGGTGCCTCCCGGGTCCGTGACCTCTTCGAGCAGGCCAAGGCGAACGCCCCGGCGATCGTCTTCGTCGACGAGATCGACGCCGTCGGCCGGCACCGCGGTGCGGGTCTCGGCGGTGGCCACGACGAGCGCGAGCAGACCCTCAACCAGCTGCTCGTCGAGATGGACGGCTTCGACGTGAAGGGCGGCGTGATCCTGATCGCCGCCACCAACCGCCCGGACATCCTCGACCCGGCGCTGCTGCGCCCCGGCCGTTTCGACCGGCAGATCGCCGTCGACCGTCCGGACCTGCAGGGCCGGCTGGAGATCCTCAAGGTCCACCAGAAGGGCAAGCCGGTCGCGCCGGACGTCGACCTCTCGGCCGTCGCCAAGCGCACCCCGGGCTTCACCGGTGCCGATCTGTCCAACGTCCTCAACGAGGCCGCGCTGCTGACGGCCCGGAGCGACGAGAAGCTGATCAACAACCACTTCCTGGACGAGGCGATCGACCGCGTCGTGGCCGGACCGCAGAAGCGGACCCGGATCATGTCCGAGAAGGAGAAGAAGATCACCGCGTACCACGAGGGCGGGCACGCCCTGGTCGCGGCGGCTTCGCCGAACTCCGACCCGGTCCACAAGATCACGATCCTGTCCCGCGGTCGGGCTCTGGGCTACACCATGGTCCTGCCCGACGAGGACAAGTACTCCACCACCCGCAACGAGATGCTCGACCAGCTGGCGTACATGCTGGGCGGGCGTGCGGCGGAGGAGCTGGTCTTCCACGACCCGACCACCGGTGCCGCCAACGACATCGAGAAGGCGACCGCCACCGCCCGCGCGATGGTCACGCAGTACGGCATGACCGAGCGGCTCGGCGCGATCAAGTTCGGCACGGACAACTCCGAGCCGTTCCTGGGTCGCGAGATGGCGCACCAGCGCGACTACTCCGAGGAGGTCGCCGCGCTGGTCGACGAGGAAGTCAAGAAGCTCATCGAGACCGCGCACAACGAGGCGTGGGAGATCCTGGTCGAGAACCGCGACGTGCTCGACAACCTCGTTCTGGAGCTCCTGGAGAAGGAGACCCTGAACAAGGAGCAGATCGCCGAGGTCTTCAAGCACATCGTGAAGCGCCCGGCCCGCCCGGCGTGGACCGGCTCCTCGCGTCGTACGCCCTCGACCCGTCCGCCGGTGCTGACGCCCAAGGAGCTGGCCCCGGCCAACGGCTCCACGGCACCGTCGGTCTCCATGGAGAAGACGGACACCGCCGAGGAACCGCGCTCGGATAGCTGAGCCAGGGGCCCCCGGGCCCCGGAATACGCGCCGCGCCCCCCAAGGTTTTAGCCTGGGGGGCGCGGCTTTCCGCGTTTCGAGCGGGCCCAGAAGGAACGAGGCACCAATGACGGACCCTGTGACGCTGGACGTCGAGGGCGCGATCGGCACGTTTGACGAGAAGCGCGCCGAGAACGCCGTGCGCGAGCTGCTCATCGCGGTGGGCGAGGACCCGGACCGGGAGGGCCTGCTGGAGACGCCGGCGCGGGTGGCGCGGGCGTACAAGGAGATCTTCGCCGGACTGTGGCAGAAGCCCGAAGACGTGCTGACCACCACCTTCGACCTCGGCCATGACGAAATGGTGCTGGTCAAGGACATCGAGGTGGTCTCGAACTGCGAGCACCACTTGGTGCCGTTCGTCGGTGTGGCCCACGTCGGCTACATCCCGTCCACCGACGGCAAGATCACCGGGCTGTCCAAGCTGGCCCGGCTGGTCGACGTGTTCGCCCGGCGCCCCCAGGTCCAGGAGCGGCTGACCACCCAGATCGCCGACTCGCTGATGAAGATTCTGGAGCCGCGCGGGGTGATCGTGGTCATCGAGTGCGAGCACATGTGCATGACCATGCGCGGGGTGCGCAAGCCGGGGGCGAAGACGACGACCTCCGCGGTGCGCGGGCAGCTGCGCGATCCCGCGACGCGGGCCGAGGCGATGAGCCTGATACTGGCCCGCTGAGGCCGGCAGGCCGGGAAGAGACGGGAAAGGCGGTCGTCGGCGCCCTGTGCGGCGTGCCACGGCCCGTAACGGGGAGCGGCCCGGGGCCGCGGCGGTATCGCCGGGACCCCGGGCCGCTGCCGGGTCGCCAAGGGGCCTGGTCAGGCCTTCAGGTGGCCGCCCATCCACGCCAGCGCGGCGGGGATCTCGCGGCGCCAGGTGTTGAAGTTGTGGCCGCCGCTGTCCAGGATGATCGACGCGACCTTGGACGGCGACTTGGTGCCCTCGATGAACTTCAGGGTGGGCTTGTAGTTGCTCTCGCCGTGCTTGCTGCTGGTGACCAGCAGGTTCACCGGGGGAGCGGGCATGTGCTTCTGCCGCCAGTGCAGGTCGTTCTCCCGCTCCAGCTGCTTGCTCCCGCCGAACAGGGGGCCGGTGGTGGCGTCGATCGGCGCCTTGTAGTCGCCGGAGAGGGAGACCGCGGTCGAGTACGACTGCGGGTTGCGCATGGTCAGCTTCAGCGCGCAGTAGCCGCCGGTGGAGTCGCCCATGATGCCCCAGCTCTTGGCGTCCTTGCCGACGCGGTACTGGCCGCTGATGTCGTGCCGCAGGTCGTGGGCGAAGAACGTCTCGGTCTGGGGGCCGTTGGGTATGTCCACGCACTCGGTGTCACGGGGCGGGGCGACCGTCGGGCGCATCATCACCAGGACGGTCGGCTGGATGCGGTTGTCCTGGAGCAGGTCGTACTGGGTCTGCGGGTAGTGCAGCTTCTTGTAGAGCGCCTCGGCGGTGCCGGGGTAGCCGGTCAGGACCACCGCCGCGGGGAACTTCTTGTGCGCGTACTTCTTCTGGAAGTACTGCGGCGGCAGGTAGACGTACGCCGGGCTGGCGATCTTGGACTTCTCGCCGCGGATCAGGACCTTGTCCAGCCGGCCGGCGGACGTCGGGACCGAGGCGCCCTGGATGCTCAGGCGCTCGGTGCCCAGCATCTTGAGGTTGGTGCCGTTCGGGCCGGACTTGTAGTTGGTGACCACGCCCGGTTCCTGCTCCTGGCCGAAGAGGTCGGCCCAGGAGGCGTAGAAGCCGAAGGTGTTGTTGGCGAACAGGCCGATCGCCGCGAAGAGCGAGAGCTGGGTGGCGAAGAGCAGGCCGATGCGGCCGAGCACGGCGCGCCAGTTGCCCTTGGAGAGCCGCGGCCAGAGCCAGATGGTGAGAACGAACAGTGCCACCGCGACGAGTACGGCGAGCAGCAACACTTTCTTGCTGGTGAGACCCATGTGGTGCTTTCTTCCGGGCGGCCGGGCCATCCGGACCGCAAGTGGAACCCCGAGCCCTGAGACGCCGTCATACAGGGCGCAAAAGTCCAGATGCTGCGACTAGGCTCGCACGTTCTCTCGACCGGGGCGACGGGAAAGTGATGTCTGACAGGCTAGATGGGGAAAAGTCGGAGAAGGTTGCGTGGTCTGCGCCACGCTGGCTCCGTGGCCCGCGGCCCACGGCGGTACCCGGGCTGATCGGCACGGCAGGCGTCGTGGTCGGTGTGCTGAATCTCATGTCCGGGCTCTTCCCGCGCTTCCGGCACAGCCGGGTGCACGCGGTGGCCGAGGTGCTGCCGGGCGCGGTGAGCCCGCTGGCGGCCTCCGCCTCGCTCGTCGTCGGGATCCTGCTGCTGCTCCTGGCCCACGGGCTCAAGCGGCGCAAGCGGCGGGCCTGGGTGGCGGCGGTGGCGCTGCTGCCGGTGGGGATCGCCGCCCAGGTGGTGTACCGGCACTCGGTCTTCGGGGCCGTGCTGTCGTTGCTGCTGCTGGGGTTCCTGATCCGGCACCGGCGGGAGTTCGCGGCGCTGCCGGACCCGCGCAGCCGCTGGCGGGCGGTGGCCAACTTCATCGTCCTCGGTGGGGTCAGCTTCGCCCTCGGGATGGTGATCGTCAGCTCCCACCCGCACAAGATCGTCGGCTCGCCGTCGTTCGGTGCGCGCGCCGAGCACGTGCTGTGGGGGCTCTTCGGCTTCGAGGGGCCGGTCGCCTACACCCATGGCGTGGACTACACCGTGGGCTACTCGCTCGGTGCGCTGGGCCTGCTGACCGTGGCCACCACCGCGTACCTCGCCTTCCGGCCCGAGCACCCCGCGGCCCGGCTGACGGACGAGGACGAGCAACGGCTGCGGGAGCTGCTGGCCAAGCACGGCAGCCGGGACTCGCTGGGCTACTTCGCGCTGCGCCGGGACAAGGGCGCGGTGTTCTCGCCGTCCGGCAAGGCCGCGGTCTGCTACCGGGTGATCTCCGGGGTGATGCTCGCCAGCGGCGACCCGATAGGGGACGTCGAGGCGTGGCCGGGCGCCATCGAGCGCTTCATGGAGGAGGCGCGGGCGCACTCCTGGACCCCCGCGGTGCACGGTTGCAGCGAGACCGGCGGCCAGGTCTGGACCCGGGAGACCGGGATGGACGCGCTGGAGCTGGGCGACGAGGCGATCGTGGACGTCGCCGACTTCACCCTGTCCGGCCGGTCGATGCGCAACGTGCGGCAGATGGTCAAGCGCATCGAGCGCAACGGGTACACCACTCAGGTGCGCCGGGTGCGCGACCTGGAGCCGGAGGAGCTGGAGCGGGTACAGAAGGCCGCCGACGCCTGGCGCGACACCGACGACGAGCGCGGCTTCTCCATGGCGCTCGGCCGCATCGACGCGGACAAGGACGGCGACGCGGTGATCGCGACCGCGCATCTGGCCCCGGCGGAGGGCGAGGAGGCCGGCCCGTTCGGTGACCTGAAGGCGTTGCAGTACTTCGTGCCCTGGGGGCCGGACGGTATGTCGCTGGAGCGGATGCGGCGCGACCGCAGCGCCGACCCGGGTATGAACGAGCTGCTGATCGTCGCCGCCCTGCACACCGCGCCGGAGCTGAAGATCAAGCAGCTCTCGCTGAACTTCGCGGTCTTCCGCTCCTACCTGGAGCGGGGCGAGAAGCTGGGCGCGGGCCCGGTGATGCGCATCACGCGCGGGACGCTGCTCTTCCTGTCCCGCTGGTACCAGATCGAGTCGCTCTACAAGTTCAACGACAAGTTCCAGCCGCGCTGGGAGCCGCGGTTCGTGGTCTTCCGCAGCAGCCGGGACATCCCGCGGATCGGCCTGGCGACCATGCAGGCGGAGGGCTATCTGGAACTGCCGCGGGTGCTGCGCCGCCGGAAGGCCGCCGAGTCGCTGCCCTGCGCGCATCCGGAGGAGTCGGTGCTGGCGGCCGGGACGCTGGAGAAGGTCGCCTAGGCCGCGTCCGCAACCGCGACGAACGGGCCGTTCGGGCGCCCCGCACGGGGTGCGCGGGCGGCCCGTCGGACGTCGGGTCGCGCAGGTCGGCGGGGGCAATCCGGCCGGTCGGCACACGGCCTACGCTGGTGCCATGAGTACCTTGCGCGGCCGGGTGGCCGGACTGCCGGACTGGGACCGCTGCGCGGTGATGGGCGTCGTGAACGTGACGCCCGATTCGTTCTCCGACGGCGGCGAGTGGTTCGACACCGAGCTCGCCGTCAAACACGGTCTGGACCTGGTGGCCCAGGGCGCCGACATGGTGGACGTCGGCGGCGAGTCGACGCGCCCCGGCGCGGCCCGGGTGGACGAGGCCGAGGAGCTGCGCCGGGTCGTCCCGGTGGTCCGGGAGTTGGCCTCGGCGGGGGTCGTGGTCTCCGTCGACACCATGCGCGCCGCGGTGGCCGAGCAGGCCGTGGAGGCCGGCGCGTGGTTGGTCAACGACGTCAGCGGCGGGCTGGCCGACCCGGCGATGGTGCCGGTGGTCGCCGCCCACCACGTCCCGTTCGTGGTGATGCACTGGCGGGGCCAGTCGATCGACATGAACAACCGGGCGGTCTACGCGGACGTCGTCGGCGAGGTGGTCGACGAGCTGGCGGTCAGCGTGGAGCGCGCGGTCGCCGGCGGGGTGGACCCGGAGCGGATCGTCATCGACCCCGGGCTGGGCTTCGCCAAGGAGGCCGGGCACGACCTGGCGCTGGTCGCCCAGCTGAACCGGCTGCGGGCGCTTGGCCGACCGCTGCTGGTGGCCGCTTCGAGGAAACGGTTCCTGGGCAGGGTGCTGGCAGGCGGCGAGGGTGCCGCTCCACCGCCGGCCCGGGAGCGGGATGCCGCGACGGCGGCGGTGTCGGCGATCGTGGCGCGAGAGGGGGCCTGGGCGGTGCGGGTGCATGAGGTCAGGGCGAGCGCGGACGCGGTGCGGGTGGCCCGCGCCGTCGAGGGCGCGGTGGCCGGGAGCGCCGGGGCGTCCGGTGCGGGCCGGGTGAGCGGTACGGCGACGACGACGGGGACGAAGTGAGCGGCTTGGGCCCACGGACGGACATCGAGCTGGTCGAGCAGGCGAACACCACGCTGTACGAGACCATCGAGCGTGGCGACCACGAGGCGCTGTCCGAGCTGTGGTTGGACGGTCAGGTGAGCGTGGTGCACCCGGGGTGGCCGGTGCTGCGCGGGCGCGGGGAGGTGCTCCGCTCGTACGCGCTGATCATGGCGAACACCGAGTACATCCAGTTCTTCCTGACCGATGTGGAGATCGACGTCATCGGCGACACCGCGCTGGTGACCTGTACGGAGAACATCCTCAGCGGGGGGCCCGCCGAGGACGACGGCTCGGTGGGGCCGCTGATCGGCCAGTTGGTCGTGGCGACCAATGTCTTCAGACGGACCGAGGACGGCTGGCGGGTCTGGTCGCACCACGGCTCGCCGGTGCTCGCGGACCGCGAGGACGACGAAGGGGACGACGACGCGGACGAGGACGAGGAGAGCGGGCCCGCCGGCCGGTTGTAGTCCCACTCCGCGGACATGTGAGTGGCTTCACAAGCGTGCCCGTCCCGGGGGAGTGCGCCGGCGCGCCCGGCGTCAGCGGCCCGGGCGGGGCGCACCCGTTCGAGCCAAGTGCGGTATGGGTAGGGGTGGGGCGGGTGTGCGCGGGTAAGAGGCCGCGCGGGCGATCTCCCGTGCGCCGCAAGGCTGTCTGCGCGACGCGGCCTAGCAGCGGGACGGGGCCTTGTCCATAGCCCCCGTGGGCGAGCGCTGTCGGTGCTCGCAGGTAGATTCGAATGGGGCAGCGTCGCCGGCCGACTCTGGCGCCTGCCCGAATCCGACGAACAAATGGCGCCAAGGGTGCCGCCGGACCAGTGGGAGTGATTCGCGTGGATCGTGTCGCGCTGCGTGGGCTGAAGGCCAGAGGCCACCACGGGGTGTTCCCCCGGGAGCGCGAGGAAGGCCAGACCTTCATCGTCGACCTGGTCCTCGGCCTGGACACCCGCCCGGCGGCGGCCTCCGACGATCTCGCGAAGACCGTCCACTACGGCATCGTCGCCGAGGAGGTGGTGGCCGTCGTCGAAGGCGAGCCCGTCGACCTCATCGAGACCCTGGCGGAGCGCATCGCCGACCAGTGCCTGAAGCACGAGGGGGTGCAGGAGGTGGAAGTGGTGGTCCACAAGCCGGACGCACCGATCACCGTCCCCTTCGATGACGTGACCATCACCATCACTCGGAGCCGAGTATGAAAACCACCCAGCAGCCGGCCCCCGCCACCCCCTCCCGCTCCTCCCACGTCAACCCCGTCAACGACCCGACCGTCCAGCCGGTCCCCGCTTCCGTGGTGGAGCAGGTGGACGCGGCGGACGTCACGCTCTCCAACCCCAAGCGCGCGGTGATCTCGCTGGGGAGCAACCTCGGCAACCGCCTGGAGACCCTCCAGGGCGCCGTCGACGCGCTGGAGGACACCCCCGGTGTACGGGTCAAGGCGGTCTCCCCGGTGTACGAGACCGAGCCGTGGGGCGTCGCCCCCGACTCGCAGCCCTCGTATTTCAACGCCGTGGTGCTGATCAAGACGACGCTGCCGCCGGAGTCCCTGCTGGAGCGCGGGCACGCCATCGAGGAAGCCTTCGAGCGGGTGCGGGACGAGCGCTGGGGCCCGCGCACCATCGACGTGGACATCCTCGCCTACCAGGACGTGGTCTCCGACGACCCGCGGCTGACGCTGCCGCACCCGCGCGCCCACGAGCGGGCGTTCGTCCTGGTGCCGTGGCACGACATCGACCCGGAGGCGGAGGTTCCGGGGCGCGGCGCGGTGGCCGCCCTGCTGTCGGGGGTCGGCGCCGAGGGTGTGAATCTCCGGGCGGACCTGGAACTGCGGCTGCCCGAGTAGTCGTTAGGGTTGCGGGCCGGTCGCGTACGGTGGCGATGCGTTCGGGACGCCGGGTGCGCTGATGTACTGGCGTATGGACGTCGGTGGCGTACGCGCTCGCGCGTACGCAGGCGGCCGGACGGATACGGCGGCCGCACCGGTGGGTGCGGCCATGAGAGCAGACTCGGTCATCGCGGCAGGGGTGACCGGGACGGTGCGAGGGGCGATCGCGCGGTGAAGCAGCTACGGATCAAGGTCCTGGTCGGGCTGTTCCTGGTGATGGGGATCCTGGCCTGGGCGGGCGCCCGGTTGTGGGACTCGTTCGGGACGCTTCCCAGTGTGCCGGTGGCGGCGCCGATCGTGTTGGCGCTGATCGCCGCGGTGCTGGCGGCCACCGCCTTCTCGCTGCGGTCCCGGCTGCGGGCACAGCGCGAGCGGCGGCCCGGGGCGAAGGGCGTCGAACCGCTGGTGGCCGCCCGGGCGGTGGTCTTCGGCCAGGCGAGCGCCCTGGTGGCGTCGCTGGTCGCCGGGTTGTACGGCGGCGTCGGGGCCTTCCTGCTGACGTCGGGGGTGGACGACGCGCGCAGCAGCCAGGCGGTGTACGCCGGGCTCTCGGTGGTCGCCGGGGCCGGCGTGATCGCCGCGGCGATCTTCTTGGAGCGGGTCTGCAAGCTGCCCGAGGGCGAGGAAGGCGACGACGGCCCCGGCGCGACGCGGGCGTGACCGCGACGCGGGTGTGACGGAGCCCCGGCCGGACCGACGCGGTCCGGCCGGGGCTCCGGTGCTCTTCAGGTCCGCGGGACGGTGTCCAGGGCGACCTCGTCGCGCGGGAGGTCGGCGGCGTCCGCTGTGGTGGCGCGGCGCAGCGCGCCGTGCAGTGCGGCGGGGGTGAGGACGCCCCGGTAGCGGTCGCCGTCGAGGACCGCGAGCCAGCCCGCGTCGTGCTGGAGCAGCGTGCTCAGCGCCTGCCGGAGCGGGGTGCCGAGCGGCACCGCGGCGGTCATCGGGCGGGCCAGGTCGCGGACGCCGGCGGTGCGGTCAGCGGCGGGGCCGGTGAGCGTGTCGGCCGCCACCCAGCCGTAGAGCGATCCGTCGGTGTCCAGGACGACGGCCCAGGGGGCGTCGGCGGCGGAGAGCGCGTCGGCGGCCCGGGAGGCCGGGTCGTCCAGGCGGACCACCGGCGGCTCGTCGAGGTCGGCGGCCTCGACGGGGGTCACCGCGAGCCGCTTCAGCCCCCGGTCGGCGCCCACGAACTCGGCGGTGTACGGGGTCGCCGGGGCGCCCAGGACCGTCGCCGGGGTGTCCAGTTGCTCGATCCGTCCGGCGCCGTAGACGGCGATGCGGTCGCCGAGCCGGACCGCCTCCTCGATGTCGTGGGTGACGAAGAGCACCGTCTTGTGGAGCGTGGACTGGAGCCGCAGGAACTCGTTCTGGAGGTGCTCGCGGACGACCGGGTCGACCGCGCCGAAGGGCTCGTCCATCAGCAGCACGGGTGGGTCGGCGGCGAGTGCGCGGGCCACGCCCACGCGCTGCCGCTGGCCGCCGGAGAGCTGGTCGGGGTAGCGGTCGCCGTAGACGGACGGGTCCAGGCCGACCAGGTCCAGGAGTTCGGCGGCGCGGGCCCGGGCCGCTTTGCGCGGCCGGCCGAGGAGGTGGGGGACGGTGGCGGTGTTGTCCAGGATGGTCTTGTGGGGGAAGAGCCCGACCTGCTGGATGACGTAGCCGATGTGGCGGCGGAGTTCGACCGGGTCGGCGTCGGCGATGTCCTCGCCGTCGAGGAGGATCCGGCCGTCGGTGGGGTCGATGAGCCGGTTCACCATCTTCATCGTGGTCGTCTTGCCGCAGCCCGAGGGGCCTACGAGGGTGATGAGTTCACCCTTGGCGACCTCGAAGGAGAGGTCGTCGACGGCCGTGGTGCCGTCGGCGTAGCGCTTGGTGACGTGCTCGAAGCGGATCATGAATTCCCCCTGTGTGGACGGGCCCCATTGTGTACGCGTCGTGCGTGGGTGGCATGAACGCGATGTTGCGAGTGGAGGGTGGGCCGAGGCGATTGTCAGTGGTGGGGGTTAGGGTCGCAGACAGTCACCACGGTATCGGCGAGCGGGGGAGGTGACGGCGGTGGAGGCACCGGTGCGCGCGGCGGAAATGCTGACGGGCAGTCAGTTCATGGCGCAGGGCGGCGGGCCCGGCTGCCTGGAGCGGAACGACTGGATATGCGGGGAGTACCTCCGCACCCGGAGCCAGGAGTTGCTGGACGCCACGCTCCAGCACGTCGGCATCACGGTGGTGTCGGTGCTCCTCGGGCTGCTGGTCGCCTTTCCGCTGGCGCTGCTGGCGCGGCACCGGCGGGGCGTCGCGGGCCCGGTCCTGGGGCTGACGACGGTGTTGTACACCGTGCCGTCGCTGGCGATGTTCGCGCTGCTGACACCGGTCTTCGGGGTGTCGCCGTCGGTCGTCGTGACGGGCCTGGTGCTGTATTCGCTGACGATCCTGGTGCGCAACATCCTCGCGGGGCTGGACGGGGTGCCCGCCGAGGTGCGGGAGGCCGCCCGCGGGATGGGGTACGGGCCCGCCCGGCTGCTGTTCGAGGTGGAACTCCCGCTCGCGCTGCCCGCGTTGGTGGCCGGTGTGCGGATCGCCACGGTCTCGACGGTGGCGATGACGACGATCGGCTCGGTCGTCGGCTACGGCGGGCTGGGCAATCTCATAGCCAGCGGCATGGAGGGCTTCTTCAAGGCGGAGGTGCTGACCGCGTCGGTGCTGTGCGTGCTGCTTGCGCTGGTGGCGGATCTGCTCCTGCTCGGGCTGCAGCGGCTGCTGACGCCGTGGACGCGGGCGCGCTCCGGGGGCCGCCGGGTGCGCCGCGGGGCGGCCGTGGCGAAGGCGGTGGGGTGAGCGTGGACGCGATCACGGGGGCCTGGCAGTGGCTGGGCACGGCCGCCAACTGGGCCGGCGAGAAGGGCGTGTGGCACCGCCTCGGTGAGCACCTCTGGCTGAGCGGGCTGTGCCTGCTGCTGTCGTGTCTGATCGCACTGCCGCTGGCGCTGTGGCTCGGGCACATCGGCAAGGGCGGGACGCTGGCGGTCAATGTCTCCAACGTGGGGCGCGCGGTGCCGACCTTCGCGGTGCTGGTGCTGCTGACGCTGAGCCCGTTGGGGAAGCACGGCGACTGGCCGACGATCATCGCGCTGGTGCTGTTCGCGGTGCCGCCGCTGCTGACCAACGTCTATCTGGGCATACGCGAGGCGGACCGCGATGTGGTCGAGGCGGCGCGCGGGATGGGCATGTCGGGTCCGCAGCTGCTGCGGCGGGTGGAAATACCCCTCGCCTACCCGCTGATCATGACGGGCCTGCGCTCGGCCGCGGTCCAGGTGGTGGCCACCGCGACGCTGGCCGCGCTGGCCGGCGGCGGGGGCCTGGGCCGGATCATCACCGCCGGCTTCGGCAACTACGACACCGCGCAGGTGGTCGCCGGTGCGGTGCTGGTGGCGCTGCTGGCCCTGGTGGTGGAGGGGGCGCTGGTGCTGCTGGACCGGGCCTGCGACCCGATGCGCGGACGGCGGCGCGGGCCGCGCAAGAGGGGGCAGGGCCCGGTCGAGGAGGCCCCGCCCGCTCCGACCCGAGACGTCTCAACCGGTCAACCGACCTGATCCGAACGGACGGAGTGGAATTCCATGAGCAGCACAGCACGCACGGCCCGCACGGCGCGTACCGCGCTCGCCGCGGGGACGGTGGTGGCGCTGGCGGCCGGGCTGGCCGCGTGCGGCGGGCAGAGCCTGGAGGAGAAGGGCGGCCAGGGCAAGGGTGGCGGGAAGGGCGAGATCGTCATCGGCTCGGCGGGTTTCACCGAGTCGAAGGTGCTCGCCGAGATCTATTCGCGGGTCCTCGCCGATGCCGGTTACCGCCCGCGGGTTCAGACGCTGACCAATCGTGAGCTGTATGAACCGGCCCTTGAGAAGGGCCAGATCGATGTCGTTCCGGAATATGCCTCCACGCTCGCGGAATTCCTCAACGCGAAGAAGAACGGCGCCAAGGCGAAGCCGGTGGCGTCCAGCGACATCGGCAAGGCGGTGGCGGAGCTGAAGAAGCTGGCCGAGCCGCGCGGACTGAAGGTGCTGCCGGCGGGCGCGGCCACCGACCAGAACGCGTTCGCGGTGACCAAGGAATTCGCCGCCCAGCACACGCTCAAGACGCTCTCCGACCTGGGCCGTTCCCAGCAGAAGATCAAACTCGCCGCGGGGGAGGAGTGCGAGACCCGGGTCTTCTGCAAGCCCGGCCTGGAGAAGACCTACGGCATCACCGTCGAGGGCATCGACCCCAAGGGCGTGGGGACTCCCCAGGCCAAGCAGGCCGTCAAGGACGGCACCGATCAGCTGGTGCTCACCACGACCACGGACGCCACCCTCGACAACTTCGGTCTGGTGCTTCTGCAGGACGACAAGAAGCTGCAGAACGCCGACAATGTCCTGCCGGTGCTGAATGCCAAGAGCGCCGGTGACAAGGAGATCGAGACCGCCCTCGACAAGATCACGAACGTGCTCACCACCGAGGACTTGATCAACTTGAACCGCAAGGTCGACGCCGAGCGTTTGAAGCCCGCCGATGTCGCGCAGGCATATTTGGAGTCCAAGGGGTTGGTCAAGAAGTAACCAGCGGGGAACGGATCCGTAGGCGAGGCCCCATAGGTCTCGAACGCACGGTAAGTTTCTGGCCATGCCACGAGGACGCCACCGCCATTCCCCACCCCTCCACCGGCTGCTTCCTCCATTGACGGTCGCCGGTGCGTCAATTGCCTGCGCCACGGGAGCCTGGTTCGTCGGCGACGACCTCGTGCAACGGGTGCTCGCCGCCGGTGCCGCGGCCGCCGCGGTCACCGGTGCGGTCCTGCTGCGCTCATGGGACCGCAAGGCCGGTAAGCGGGTCGCCGAGCTGACGCGCGCCCGGGTGCGCGACGAGTGGCGCACCGAGGAGCGGGTCGCGGAGCTGGAGACGGACGTCGAGGAGGCGCGCGAGATCCGCGCCGGCCTGGACGCCAAGCTCCGTGCCAAGCGCGCCGAACTCGCCAGGTTGCGCAGCGAGCACGCCGCGCTGCTGCGCCGCTACGCCACCGCCGAGACCGAGCGGGCCAGCGCCCTGGAGGGGCGCCGACTGCTCGCCATCGAGGCCGGGCAGCCGTCCTCCGGCGGCGAACTCGTCCCGGCCCGGCGCGGGCCGGCGACCGGCGGCGGTCGCCCGGTGCCGGCCGCCCGGGACGCGGACGGCGCGGCCCCGGCCCGTCCGGCCGCCACGTTCGCGGAGGCGGACCGGGCGCTGCGCGAGCTGGCCCGCAACGCCGCCCGGCAGCGCGCGGCCGCAGAACACACCGGCCAGGACGGCAGCAGCGCCGAGGGGAAGCCCGAGGCGACCGACCGGGGGAAGGCCGGGGCGGCGGCCGCGCAGGGGGTGGGCGGACCGGCGCTCCGCCCGGTGCCGGCCGCCGCCGCCATCGCCCCGACCCGCCCGCCCGTGCCCCGCATGCTGGGCGGCTTCGACTTCTTCGGCAACACCACCGTGCCGCGTCAGCAGTTGACCGCGCCGCTGGAGGAGGACCTGGCGGACGTCGTCGGCGACGAGGCGGTCGCCGAACAGTCGGCGCGGGCTGAGGCCCGCGCGGCGCTTCCGCAGGCCGCCGGTGCGACCACCGCCGCGGCGCACCCGGGGTCCGAGGCCACGGAGTCCGACGCCACCGAGCCGGCGGCCGCGGAACACGACACCGCGGCCGGCGCCGACGGCGAGGCGTCCGGCGAAGAGACGTCCGGCGAGGAGGCACCCGGCAAGACGGTCGCCGACGGGGAGACCACGCACGGCGCCGGCGAGGTCATCGACCTGACCGCGCACGACGAGACCGAGCAGCTCGATCTCGCCGAACTGCGCAGCGCCATCTCCTGAGCGCCGGAAGGCGGCAGAACGCACCGAGCGGCGGGGAGTTCGTCCACAGCCTGTGGACGAACTCCCCGCCGCCGTGTCGTACGCGGGCGACCGCCGCGGGCCGTCGCGCGTCGGCGACGCGTCGAGGCCCCGGCGGTCCGGCTACTTGTCGATGTCCCCGACCACGAAGAACATCGACCCCAGGATGGCGACCATGTCGGCGATCAGGGTCCCCGGCAACAGCTCCGTCAGCACCTGGATGTTGTTGTACGACGCGGAGCGCAACTTCAGGCGGTAGGGGGTCTTCTCGCCCTTGGAGACCAGGTAGTAGCCGTTGATGCCCAGCGGGTTCTCCGTCCAGGCGTAGGTCGCGCCCTCGGGGGCCTTGAGGACCTTGGGCAGACGCTGGTTGATCGGGCCGGGCGGCAGCTCCGCGATCCGGTCCAGGCAGGCGTCGGCCAGGTCGAGGGAGTTGTGGGTCTGCTCCAGCAGGCACTCGAAGCGGGCCAGGCAGTCGCCCTCCTCCTTGGTGACGACCTTGAGCGTGGACTGCAGGTCCCCGTAGGCGAGGTACGGCTCGTCGCGCCGCAGGTCGAAGTCGACGCCGGACGCGCGGGCGATCGGCCCGGAGACGCCATAGGCGTGCACCGCCTCACGGCTCAGCACGCCCACGCCGCGGGTGCGACCTCGGAAGATCTCGTTGCCCAGCACCAGGTCGTCGAAGACGCCCATACGGGAGCGGACGTCGGCGACGGCCTGCCGGGCCCGGCCCAGCCAGCCGGCGGGCAGGTCCTCCTTGAGGCCGCCGACCCGGTTGAACATGTAGTGCATCCGGCCGCCGGAGATCTCCTCCATGACGGTCTGCAGCTCCTCGCGCTCCCGGAACGCGTAGAAGACGGGGGTGATGCCGCCGAGCTCCAGCGGGTACGAGCCGAGGAACATCAGGTGGTTCAGGACGCGGTTCAGCTCGGCGAGCAGCGTGCGGGTCCACACCGCGCGTTCGGGGACCTCCATGCCGAGCATCCGCTCGACGCCGAGCACCACGCCCAGCTCGTTGGAGAACGCCGACAGCCAGTCGTGGCGGTTGGCGAGCATGATGATCTGGCGGTAGTCGCGGGCCTCGAAGAGCTTCTCGGCGCCGCGGTGCATGTAGCCGATCACCGGCTCGGCCTGCCGGATGCGCTCGCCGTCCAGGACGAGGCGCAGCCGCAGCACGCCGTGCGTGGAGGGGTGCTGCGGGCCGATGTTCAGCACCATGTCGGTGCTCTCCGCCGCGCCGCCGATGCCGACCGTCGTCTCCGTCATGGGGACAGTGTCGCAGGGCGGGGTGAAGCGGAGCCGGGTGGTCCGTGGTGTGGAACGGGCCCGACCGAGGGCCGGGCGGCGGGGCCGGGGCATGGGGCGCGGCCGTGCGGTGCGGCCGCGCGGTCAGGCCGTGGGGTGCCGTCGGTCCGGGGCGTCGGAGGTGAGCAGGCCGGCGCAGGCGGCGCCGCCGACCGGCTCCAGCAGCCAGCCGAAGCCGCCCAGGCCCGCCGGATCGGTCAGTTCCGCGGCGTCCCCGGCCGCGCCCAGTGCCCGTAGGTAGCCGGCCGGGTCGGTGCCGGCCAGGGACAGCGGCGGGCGGCGACCGGCCACGCCGAGGGCGTGCAGCGCGGCGCGCTGGGTCAGTCGCTCGGCGGCCGGACCGGCGCAGGCGTCCAGCGCGACGTGCGCGGTGAGGTCGCAGCTGCCGTCCGGGACGGGGCGGACCTCGCGGCCCTCCCGGAAGCCGGTGAGGGTGCCGAAGGGGGGCCGGTCGGCGCGGTGGTGGGCGTAGTCGACGGCGACCGCGAGCCCGGCGCGGAGGGTGCGGACGGCGCGCGCCCAGGCGGCGTCCCGGGGGCGGCCGATCTCGGCGCGCGACCCGGTGGCGGGGCCGGCGTCGGCCTCCGGCGCGACGGGCGGCCACCAGCGGGCGAGCCACTCCGCGTCCGGGCCGTCGACCGGCGGACCCAGCCGTTCCGTGCCGTCGGCCCGGACCAGGACGCGGCGCGGTACGCCGTCGGCGTCCGTCTCGACGACGTCCACCGGGACGTTGTCCAGCCACTCGTTGGCGAAGAGCAGGCCGGCGAGGGAGCCCGGGGTGGGCAGCTCGGCGCGCCAGGTGATGCGGGGGTCGAGGCCCTGGGGGCGCGCGGCGCGTTCGACGGCGTACGGGCGCAGCCGGGCGCGCACGTCCTCGGGCAGGGCGGCCAGCACGCCGGTGAGCAACTCGCCGCGGCCCGCGCCGACGTCGACCAGGGCCAGCTCGTCCGGGTGCCCGAGTGCGGCGTCGACCCGGCGGAGGAGGGTGGCGACGGCGCCGGCGTACAGCGGGGAGGCGTGGACGGAGGTGCGGAAGTGGCCGGCGGGGCCGGGGCCGCCGGGGCGGGTGTAGAAGCCGTCGGGGCCGTAGAGCGCGTGCTCGGTCGCCTCCCGCCAGCCGCGCCAGGTGCCGTCGGCGGCGGCCGGCTCGGTGGTGCCGTCGGTGCCGGGGCCGGAGGGCGCGGCGGGGTGGTGGTCCTCGGCGGTCGCCGGCCGGGCGTGCCGATGCCCGTTCGCCGCCGGCCCGCGTCCCTGTGTCGTCACACGCACCACGGTACGGGGGGTGGCGCGCGGCGAAGGGGGTCGCCCCGTGGTGTGACGGTCGGCCTGCGGTATGAGCCCGGGTGGGGAGGAAAGCCGCTGGTGGCGGGCGTTTCTCCGGGGGCGGAGCGGGGGACGCCCGGGCCTTGTGATCATGTGTCACCCCCGGGGTCGACACAATGGGCGCATGGGGCCTCCACCTAGCGGAGTAGGCCCCACCGAAGAGGATCGCCCCTCCGGTTGACTCCGCTAGCCCTCTGCGCTGCCTACGCTGGGTTACGTGCAGCGCCTCTATGACTTCCTCCGCAGGCACCCGACGGGAGTGGACAGCTTCTGGGCTTTCCTCCTCTTCGGGCTCACCGGGTTGTGGGTCATCTCCCGGTCGGGCATCGAGGGCAAGTTCCTCGGCCTGTTCTTCAGCATCGGGCTGTGCCTGGTCATCGCCCTGCGCCGGAAGTACCCGGTCAAGATGCTGCTGCTGACCGCCGCCCTCGGCATCGGCCAGCTGATCTTCAACGTGACGCCCAATACGGGCGACTTCGCGATGCTGGTGATCATCTACACCGTTGCCTCGGAGACCTCGGCCCGCCGCTGGGCCTCACGCTTCGCACTGGCCGCCGCGCTGATCGCCCCCGGGCTGTCCCAGCTCCGCTTCCGGGACAGCCCGGTCGAAACGCCGTTGTGGGCAGCGGCGTTCTTCACGGTGCTGCTCACCGTGCCGTTCGTACTGGCCTGGGTGCTGGGCGACTCGATCCGCACCCGCCGCGCGTACTGGGCGCAGCTGGAGGAGAAGGCCGCCCGCCTGGAGAAGGAGCGCGAGGCCCAGTCCCGGATCGCGGTCGCGGCCGAGCGCGCCCGGATCGCCCGCGAGCTGCACGACGTCGTCGCGCACAACGTCTCGGTGATGGTCGTCCAGGCCGACGGCGCCGCCTACGTCCTCGATGCCGCGCCCGAGCAGGCCCGGCAGGCACTGGAGACGATCTCCGGCACGGGCCGGCAGGCGCTGGCCGAGATGCGCCGGCTGCTGGGCGTGCTGCGCACCGGCGAGCAGGCCGAGGGCGGGGAGTATGTGCCGCAGCCCGGCGTCGAGCAGCTCGCCGATCTCATAGACCAGGTCCGGGGCGCGGGGCTGCCGGTCGACTTCCGGGTGGTCGGCGAGCCGCGCCCGTTGCCCAGCAGCGTCGAACTGACCGCGTACCGCATCGTCCAGGAGGCGCTGACCAACACCCGCAAGCACGGCGGCCCCAGCGTCAGCGCCACCGTCCGCCTCACCTACCGGGACGACGACCTCGATCTGCTCGTCGAGGACGACGGCCGCGGCGCGCAGCACGAGCTCTACGAGTCGGGCGGCGAGGACGGGCTCGGCCACGGCCTGATCGGTATGCGCGAGCGGGTGGGCATGGTCGGTGGAATCCTCGACGCCGGGCCGCGGCCGGGCGGCGGCTTCCGGGTCAACGCCGTACTGCCGCTCAAGGCGGAGCGGTGAGGGGCCCGTCCGCGCCGCCGCCGCACCGGCCCGGCACGCCACGGTGCCGCTCCCGTAGGACGATGTGGTCCCGCGCGGCCCGGCGCCGCTCGCCGTGGTCCCGTTCGGGGCCGCCCCGCTCGCTTCCGTCCCACCTGCCTCAGCCGACCCAGCCGACCCAGGCAACCTGTGAAGGGATCCCCCTGCCATGACCATCCGCGTGATGCTCGTCGACGACCAGGTGCTGCTGCGCACCGGCTTCCGGATGGTGCTGGCCGCACAGCCCGACATGGAGGTCGTCGCCGAGGCGGGCGACGGGGTGCAGGCCCTGGAGGTGCTGCGTTCCACCGACGTGGACGTGATCCTCATGGACGTCCGGATGCCGCATCTCGACGGGGTCGAGACCACCCGCCGGATCTGCGGGGGCGGACAGCCCGAGGGCGCCCCGAAGGTGCTCATCCTGACCACCTTCGACCTGGACGAGTACGCCTTCTCCGCGCTGAAGGCCGGGGCCAGCGGCTTCATGCTCAAGGACGTCCCGCCGAGCGAACTCCTCGCCGCGATCCGGTCGGTGCACAGCGGGGACGCGGTCGTCGCCCCGTCCACCACCCGCCGCCTGCTGGACCGCTTCACGCCGATGCTGCCCGCCACCGCCGGTGAGCCCGCGCGGCCCGAGTTGGCGCGGTTGACCGATCGCGAGCGGGAGGTGCTGCTGCTCGTCGCGCAGGGACTGTCGAACGGCGAGATCGCGGCGAGGCTGGTGCTGTCCGAGGCCACGGTCAAGACCCATGTGGGCCGGATCCTGACGAAGTTGAGCCTGCGGGACCGGGTCCAGGCGGTGGTGCTCGCGTACGAGACGGGGCTGGTCCGGGCCGGGGGCGCCGGGGCGTAGCGCGGCCGACCGGGCCGACCGGGCCGGACGGGCGCAGGCCCGGTCGGTCCGGTCGTCGCGGTACGGGCGATGTCCGGCACGAGTGTTGACGCGAACACGTAAACGGGAGCAGATTGGCGCGCGGTAAGGAAACTTTCCTAACAGAAGGGTTCCCCGTGCGCAGCAGAACGCTTGCCCTCGCCACCGCCTCCGGCGCCGCCCTCCTCACCGCCGCGGCCCTTCCCGCCACCGCCCAGCCGGCCGCCCACCGGGCCGCGCCGCACACCGCCCTCCAGGAGGGCTCGGTCTCCGCGGCCCAACTGCTCGCCAAACTCAAGGACTGCAAGCAGATATCCAACGGCACGTACCGGACCGACGAGGAGACCTCGGCCACCGTCCCGGTCTGCGGCAAGAACGGCGCCGTCTTCTGGAAGGCCGACATGGACATCGACTGCGACGGGCAGATCACCGCGCAGTGCAACGCCGACACCGACCCCTGGTTCCAGGACGACACCCGCTTCCACCAGTCCGACGGCAAGCCGTTGAACGCCGCGAAGCTCCCCTATGTCGTGGTGCCCAGCGTCAGCGGCATCTGGAACTACGAGTCCGCGGGCATCAAGGGCGGCGGTGTGGTCGCCATCATCTACAACAACCAGGTCGAATACGCCGCCGTCGGCGACACCGGACCGGAGAAGATCATCGGCGAGGCGTCCTACGCGGCCGCCAAGGGGCTGGGCATCGACCCCAACCCCGAGACCGGCGGCGCGGATTCGGGCGTCACCTACCTGCTGTTCAAGAACTCCCGGACCTCGCCGATCGAGAGCCACGCCGATGCGGTCGGCCGCGGCGACGCCCTGGCGAAGGCGTTCCTGCAACAGAACTGACGGGCGGTGGGGCGGCGGCCCGCGCCGGGACCGCCGCCCCTCAGCGCAGCACGCCCTCAAGGAAGTCGCTGCCCAGCCGGGCCACCACCTGGAGGTCCAGCTGGTGCAGCACATAGCGCCCGCGGCGCCGGGTCTGCAGCAGCCCCGCCTTCTTCAGCACCGCGATGTGCCGCGACACCTCCGGCGGCGTGATGCCGAACGCCGTCGCCAGCTCCCCCGTCGTGTGCGGCCCCCGCGACAGGGTGCGGCACAGCTGCATCCGCATCGGATGGCCGAGCGCCTCCAGCCGTTGCTGGACGAGCTCCAGCGTGGCCGGTGCGGGCAACTCCGGGCTGGCGACCGGGTATTGGAGCACCGGACGCCAGCCGGGCGCGTGGCTGAACAGCAGGTGCGGCCAGCCGAACGAGGTCGGGAGCAGGGTGAGCCCGGGATCGGCGGGGTCGGCGAACGCCGTCGTGCGTCCGCTGGCCAGCTTGTCGACCAGGATCCGGGTGGTGCCGCTGCCGTCCTGCGCCTCGTCGAGCGTCAACGCCCGCGAGGTCGCGGCCAGCGTCTCGGCCAGGCCCTTGCGCCGCAGCAACTCGGTCTTGTGCCGGGCGTCGGCGGCGAGTTGGATGCCCACCCGCCGCCAGATGTCCCCGAAGAAGGCGTCCTCGCAGTCCTCGAACAGGCGGCGCAGCCACACCCGAAGCCCGTCGGGGTCGGTCAGCATCCGGTCCGTGAACGCCGCCTGCCGCGGGCCGCGGGCCGCCGCCATCTCCCGTACGCGCGCCCGTTCACCGGCGTCGACCAGGGGCGACGGCGTGGGAAGCGTGTACCTGGCCGAGCAGTTGATCTCGAAGAAGGCGGCCACGAACCGCTCGTCGTCGATCGTGTCCAGCGCGTCCAGCTCCTCCCGCAGCGTCGCCTTGGGGTGGGCGGGCAGCAGGATGTCGGAGCGGGAGGACCGCCACAGGAAGTCCGCCTCGCACAGCCGGTCCGCCAGGTCGGTCTTCAGCCCGGCGTTGGTCGCGGTGACCCAGCCGTGCAGCCCTGGATGGTGGCCCGGCTCGGACAGCGCGTGCAGCGCCGCACTCAGCTCGGCCAGCGGGGAGGGCGTGAAGACGACGCGCTCCGGCGGCAGCCCGGTGATGTCGATGACGTTGGCCATGGACCTATCATGCGCGAGGCCGTGACCTGCGGTGTCGTCGATTGACGGCTCTCGTCAATCGACGCGCCAGAGGCCGCTCGGCCGTCCCACAGTGAGGGACATGAACGCCATGCAGCAGCATCTCCTCGACAGCTACCGCGCCGCCCAGCGAGGCGAGGCCGCCCCGCCCGCACCGTACGCGGAAACCGCCCGCACCGTCCGGGAGGTCCGGCAGTGGCGCCGCTTCCGGGCCGTCGTCGGCGAACCCGCCGAGCGCTGGTGGGGGCGCGGCGGACGGCTGGCACGCGCCACCGCGGCACTGCTGGCCCACGGCCCGCGCCCGCTGGACGGCCGCCCTGCCGGACCGGCCCGGCCCGTCGCCGGACGGCTCCCCGCCGAGCACGACGGCAGGCACCGCGCGGGAACGGCCCGGGCATGAACCGCCCCGGCGGCAACGGCACGAGCGCGAACCGCCCGCGCAGCAAACACCCGGACACGACCCGCACGAGCACGAACGGCCCTGCCGGGAGCTCGTGGTGGGCTTCGCGGTGGTCCTCGCCGAGGTCCGCGCGACATGCGTCGCCGGGGCGCCCGGAGGGCCGCGCCGGCCGTCGTCAGCCGTCGATGCGCCGGACGAAGTCGCCCACCGCCGTGCGTATCTCCTCCGCCGTCCACTCCAGCGCGGGGGAGGCGACCGTCACCTCCGTCATCGCCACGCCCGGCGGTCCGGCCGAGGCCGGCTCGAACCACCTGCCGAACAGCGTCGTCCGGGTCGCCTCCGCCTGACGGATGCCCGCCTCGTTCAGAACCTCCGGTGGATGCGGCAGCCATACCTGGAACTCATGGGTGTGCGGCTCCTCGGGGTGGATCCGGAACCAGGGCACACCGGCCTCCGCCAGACCCTCCCGCAACGCCCGGGCGACGACCTTGGCCTGGGCCACGTACTGCGGCAGCCGCGGAAGCTCCTGCTCCAACCCGACCAGTGCGGCGAGAGCGGTCGGCCACTGCTGGAAGAGCTGACCGCCGTAGCGGTGCCGCCAGGCCCGGGCCTCCTCGACGAACTCCTCGGTGCCGGCCAGGGCGGCGCCCGCTATCCCGCCCAGCGATTTGTAGAACGAGACGTAGACGCTGTCCGCGAGGGCGGCGATCTCCGGGAGCTCCCTGCCGAAGTGCGGTGCGCACTGCCACAGCCGGGCGCCGTCGAAGTGCACCACCGCGTCCAGGTCCCGCGCCGCGGCGACCGCCGACGTCAGCTCCTCCCAGCTGGGCAGGACGTATCCGGCGTCCCGCAGCGGGAGTTCGAGGGCGAGGGTGCCGAAGGGTTCCTGGAGGTCGTAGATCTCGCCGGCGGTCGGCAGGCGCGGGGCGCCCGTCGGATGCACCATGCGCAGCCCGCTGACCACCGCGTACGCGTCGCGCTCATGCACCTCCAGGTGGGACAGCGGGTGACCGGCGACCGTCGTACTGCCCGTGCGGCCCGCCCAGCAGCGCAGCGCCACCTGCTGCGCCATCGTGCCCGTCGGGAAGAACACGGCGGCCCCGGTGCCCAGCGCGTCGGCCGTCCGACGCTCCAACTCCCCGACGATGCCGTCGTCGTTGCCGTAGCGGTCCGTCCGGTCGTCGAGGCCGTAGACGCCGGGGGCGTCGGCCGTCAGACGGGCCAGCCGCTCGGCGATCGTCTCCGGCGGGCGGGCGCCGGACAGCCTCCGCACCGAGCCGCGGTAGGCGGCGAACCGCCGCTCCCGGTCGTCGGCCGCGGCGACCACCGTCTCCTCCACCGCACCATCCCCGCAGGTGTGCTTCCCGCCGTCCGCCGGGTGCTTTCCGCCCTCGATCATGTCCCCCACCTCTGCTTCGTCCCGCGCCGTCCGTGCGTGGTGTCGTATCGATCATCGCGCGGGCTCCGCCGGCGCGGCGAGCCCTGTGGATAACTCCCCGAACAGGGCGGAGTGAGATGTTCCGTTTCTGCTCGGAGACCCTCGTCTCACCCTCCGCACAACTCTCCGGGCGGTGGGAGGCACTCGCGTAGCATGGCGACGAATCGTCCGGTACCCCTCGCGGACTGGAACGGAAGGCCGTCTCCACGTGAACCCACATCCCTCCATCGAGGCCCAGGACCGGCCCGCCCGGCTCACCGTCGGAGTCGTCGGGGCAGGCCGCGTCGGGCCGGCGCTCGCCGCGTCGCTACAGCTCGCGGGGCATCGCCCGGTGGCCGTCTCGGGGGTCTCCGACGCCTCGGTGCGGCGCGCCGCCGACCTGCTGCCCGGCGTCCCGCTGGTCCCCCCGGCCGAGGTGCTCGCCCGTGCGGACCTCGTGCTGCTGACCGTCCCCGACGACGCCCTGGCGGACCTGGTGCACGGCCTCGCCGAGACCGGCGCCGTACGGCCGGGCCAGCTGCTGGTGCACACCTCCGGGCGCTTCGGCACGGCGGTGCTGGAGCCGGCGACCCGGGCCGGCGCGCTGCCTCTGGCGCTGCACCCGGCCATGACGTTCACCGGCACGTCCGTGGACGTGCAGCGGCTGGCCGGCTGCGCCTTCGGGGTCACCGCGCCCGAGGAACTCCGGATGGCCGCCGAGGCACTGGTCATCGAGATGGGCGGAGAGCCCGAGTGGATCGCGGAATCCGCCCGTCCGCTGTATCACGCGGCGCTCGCCATCGGCGCGAACTACCTGGTCACGCTGGTGGCGCAGGCCATGGAGCTGCTGACGAAGGCCGGTGTGCGGGCCCCGGACCGGATGCTCGGCCCGTTGCTCGGCGCGGCTCTGGACAATGCGCTGCGCTCCGGTGACGCCGCCCTGACGGGCCCGGTCGCCCGGGGCGACGCGGGGACCGTCGCGGCCCATGTGGCGGAGCTGCGCAAGCACGCCCCGCAGGCCGTCGCCGGCTATCTGGCCATGGCCCGTACGACGGCCGACCGGGCGCTGACGCACGGTCTGCTCAAGCCGGAGCTGGCGGCGGAGCTGCTGGACGTGCTCGCGGGCCCGGCTCCCGACGGCGGCGCCGCCGGTCCGGCCGCATCCTCCGGAGGGCAGGCGCCCACCGACCCGCCGTCCGGGACCGAGGGCGCACCCGAACCCGAGGGCGAGGCCGAGGACGAACGGGATCGTGATCGCGACCGTCCCGAGGGCGCTGAGGGCGCTGAGGGCGCTGAGGGGGCCGAGGGGTCCGAGGGGTCCACGGGCGCCGATCACCCCGACCGGTCCGTGGACACCGATCCCGCCTCCGGTCCCACCCGCTCGGAATCCGCTGGCCCGGAGTCCGCCGGCCCCCGGCCCACCCGGCCCGACTCGCCCGATTCCGCATCCCCCGACCTCGGCCCCCACGGAGGCGACGCATGACCTCCTCGCCCGTCAGCCCGACTCCGGACGCCGCTCGCACGGCGCCGGAACCCCAGCTCGTGCGCACCGCCGCGGCCCTGCGCGCGCTGCCGCGCCGCAGCGGTGTACGGGCCGTCGTCATGACCATGGGGGCGCTGCACGAGGGGCACGCCGCCCTGGTCCGGGCCGCCAGGGAGCGGGTCGGGCCGCAGGGCCAGGTCGTCGTCACGGTGTTCGTCAATCCGCTGCAGTTCGGGGCGGGCGAGGACTTGGACCGCTACCCGCGGACCCTGGACGAGGACGTGCTGCTGGCCACCCGGGCGGGCGCGGACGCCGTCTTCGCGCCGTCGGTCGACGAGGTCTACCCGGGCGGGGAACCGCAGGTCCGCGTGTCCGCCGGCCCCATGGGTACCGTCCTGGAGGGCGCCAGCCGCCCCGGGCACTTCGACGGGGTGCTCACCGTCGTCGCCAAGCTGCTCCATCTGACCGCGCCGGACCTGGCGTTCTTCGGGGAGAAGGACGCCCAGCAGCTCGCCGTGATCAGACGGATGGCCGCCGACCTGAATTTCCCCGTCGAGGTCGTCGGCGTCCCGACGGTCCGGGAGGCCGACGGGCTGGCCCGTTCCAGCCGCAACCGCTATCTGTCCGGCCCGGAGCGGCGCACCGCGCTCGCGCTGTCCGCGGCGCTCTTCGCGGCCCGCGACCGGCTCACCGCCGAAGAGGCGCTGCGCGCCCGCGCCGCCTCCGCCGGGCACCCCGTGCAGGACCGTTCCGCGGCGCTGGCCGCCCTCGGGGAGGACCGGGCGGCCGCCGACGCGCACGCCGTCGCCTACGCCGCCTCGGGCCCGCCGCACGGCCCGTCGGTGGCCCGCGCGGCCGCCGGCGCGGTGCTGGAGGACGCGGCCCACCTGGACCCGCCGCTCCACCTGGACTACCTGGCCCTGATCGACCCGCGCGACTTCACCGAGGTCCCGGACGACTACGAGGGCGAGGCGATCCTCGCGGTGGCCGCCAAGGTGGGCACCACCCGGCTCATCGACAACATCCGGCTCGTGTTCACCGCGGGCGCTGCCCCGTATCCGGCCGCCGCCCAGGGACGGCACGGCGGCCCCCAGGGGAAGTCCGCGCCCGCGCCGGTCTCCGGAACCACCCGCAAGAGCAGGAAGTCCACCCCACCCCAAGGCCCCCTCGGAGCGAACCGATGACCGCTACCGGAACCGCCACCGGACCCACCGGCATACGACTCACCGCCCCCGCCCCGGGGTGGTCCATCACGGCGGACGTCGTCGTCGTGGGCTCCGGCGTCGCCGGGCTGACCGCCGCGCTGCGCTGCGCCGCCGCCGGCCGCCGGACCGTCGTCGTCACCAAGGCCCGCCTCGACGACGGCTCCACCCGTTGGGCGCAGGGCGGGATAGCCGCGGCCCTGGGGGACGGCGACACCCCCGAGCAGCACCTGGCCGACACCCTCGTCGCGGGCGCCGGCCTGTGCGACGAGGAGGCCGTGCGGGCCCTGGTGACCGAGGGCCCGGACGCCGTCCACCGGCTGATCGCGGCGGGCGCCCGCTTCGACACCGCCCACGGGAGCGACGAGATCGCGCTCACCAGGGAGGGCGGCCACCACCGCAACCGGATCGCGCACGCCGGCGGCGACGCCACCGGCGCGGAGATCTCCCGCGCACTGGTCGCCGCGGTTCGCTCCGCGGGACTGCGCACCATCGAGAACGCGCTGGTCCTGGACCTCCTCACGGACGCCGAGGGCCGGACGGCCGGCGTCACCCTGCACGTCATGGGGGAGGGCCAGCACGACGGTGTCGGTGCCGTACACGCGCCGGCGGTGGTGCTCGCCACCGGGGGCATGGGCCAGGTGTTCTCCGCGACCACCAACCCGGCCGTCTCCACCGGCGACGGGGTGGCCCTGGCACTGCGCGCCGGCGCCGAGGTCTCGGACCTCGAATTCGTCCAGTTCCACCCGACCGTGCTCTATCTGGGACCGGAGGCGGAGGGCCAACAGCCGCTGATCTCCGAGGCCGTGCGCGGCGAGGGCGCCCACCTGGTCGACGCGGACGGCACCCGTTTCATGGTCGGACAGCACGAACTCGCCGAGCTGGCCCCGCGCGACATCGTGGCCAAGGCGATCCTGCGCCGGTCCCTGGAGCAGGGCGTCGAGCACATGTACCTGGACGCCCGCCACTTCGGCGCCGAGATGTGGGAGCGTCGTTTCCCGACCATCCTGGCCGCTTGCCGCGCGCACGGCATCGACCCGGTCACCGAGCCGATCCCGGTCGCCCCGGCCGCCCACTACGCCTCCGGCGGCGTCCGTACCGACCTGTCCGGCCGGACCACCGTCCCCGGCCTGTACGCGTGCGGCGAGGTGGCCTGCACCGGTGTGCACGGCGCCAACCGGCTGGCCTCCAACTCCCTTCTGGAGGGCCTGGTGTTCGCGGAGCGGATCGCCGCGGACATCGCCGCCGACGGGCCGGCGGTCCCGGCCTCCGCCCCGGTGGAGACCCGCGCCCCGCTGCCCCTCCTCCAACCCGAGGCGCACGTCGCCGTCCAGCGGATCATGACCGCCGGGGCCGGTGTGCTGCGCAGCGCGGCCAGCCTGGCCCGGGCCGCCGAGGACCTCGACCGCCTCCACCAGGAGGCCGTCGAGGCGGCGTCGGACCCCACTCCCGCATCTGTCAAGGCCCCCGAGCCCGGTGTGGAAGCCTGGGAGGCCACCAACCTGCTGTGTGTCGCCCGGGTCCTGGTCGCCGCCGCGCGGCAGCGCGAGGAGACCCGCGGCTGCCATTGGCGGGAGGACCACCCGGACCGCGACGATGCCTCCTGGCGCCGGCACTTCCGCATCACCCTCGGTGCCGACCGCACCCTGAGCGTCCACACCACACAGACCGCCGGCTTCCCGCCGACCGTCGGCCCCGCCCCTCAGCCCGCCCCTCTTCCCGATACGGAGCCCACCCCGTGAGCAGCACCCCCGACCTCCCCCTCCTGCAGATCGGCCGACCCGGCGCCGTCCCCGAAGGCGGGGGAGGCTGTGGCGACGCCTGTGGGTGCGCCGGTGACGGCGACGCCTACGAGCTGGACCCGCTGACCTGCGGGCTCGACCCGGACCTGGCCGCGCTCCTGGTGGCCGCCGGCCTCGACCCCGTCCAGGTCGAGGACATCGCGCACATGGCCATCGAGGAGGACCTCGACCAGGGCGTGGACGTCACCACCGTGGCCACCGTCCCCGAAGACGCCTTCGCCACCGGGGACTTCACGGCCCGGGAGCCCGGCACGGTCGCCGGTCTGCGGATCGCCGAGGCGGTGCTCTCCGTCGTCTGCACCGACGAGTTCGCGGTCGAGCGGCACGTGGAGGACGGCGAGCGGGTCGAGGCCGGACAGAAGCTGCTGTCCGTCACCACCCGCACCCGCGACCTGCTCACCGCCGAGCGCAGCGCGCTGAACCTCCTGGGCCGGCTGTCCGGGATCGCCACCCTGACCCGCGCCTGGGCGGACGTCCTCGAAGGCACCGAGGCCAAGGTCCGCGACACCCGTAAGACGACGCCGGGCCTGCGCGCCCTGGAGAAGTACGCGGTGCGCTGCGGCGGTGGCGTCAACCACCGGATGTCGCTGTCCGACGCGGCGCTCATCAAGGACAACCACGTCGTGGCGGCGGGCGGCGTCGCGGAGGCGTTCACGGCCGTGCGGCGCGAGTTCCCCGGAGTGCCGATCGAGGTGGAGGTCGACCGGCTCGACCAGATCCCGCCGATCCTCGCCGAGGGCGCCGACCTGATCCTGCTGGACAACTTCACGCCCGAGCAGACCCGGGAGGCCGTGGAACTGGTCGCCGGCCGCGCGATCCTGGAGTCCTCGGGCCGACTCACCGTCGACAACGCCCGCTCGTACGCGGAGACCGGCATCGACTACCTGGCCGTGGGCGCGCTCACCCACTCCGCCCGGGTCCTCGACATCGGCCTGGACCTGCGCGAGAGCGACGACGAGAGCCTCTGATCGCCATGCTGCTGACCATCGACGTGGGCAACACCCACACCGTGTTGGGCCTGTTCGACGGTGACGAGATCGTCGAGCACTGGCGGATCTCGACCGACGCCCGCCGCACCGCCGACGAACTGGCGGTGCTCCTCCAGGGCCTGATGGGCATGCACCCGCTGCTCGGGGAAGACCTGGGCGACAACATCGAGGGCATCTCCATCTGCTCCACGGTCCCCTCGGTGCTCCACGAGCTGCGCGAGGTGACCCGTCGCTATTACGGGGACGTCCCGGCGGTCCTGGTGGAACCGGGCGTCAAGACGGGCGTGCCGATCCTCATGGACAACCCCAAGGAGGTCGGCGCCGACCGGATCATCAACGCCCTGGCGGCCGTCGAGCTGTACGGCGGCCCCGCCGTCGTCGTCGACTTCGGCACCGCGACCACGTTCGACGCGGTGAGCGCCCGCGGGGAATACGTGGGCGGCGTGATCGCCCCGGGTATCGAGATCTCCGTGGACGCGCTCGGCGTCAAGGGCGCCCAGCTCCGCAAGATCGAGCTGGCCCGGCCGCGCAGCGTCATCGGGAAGAACACCGTCGAGGCGATGCAGTCCGGCATCCTCTACGGCTTCGCCGGCCAGGTGGACGGCGTGGTGCAGCGGATGGCCCGGGAGCTGGCGGACGACCCGGACGACGTGACGGTGATCGCCACCGGCGGGCTGGCGCCGATGGTGCTCGGCGAGTCCTCGGTGATCGACGAGCACGAGCCCTGGCTGACCCTGATCGGCCTGCGGCTGGTATACGAGCGCAACGTCGGGCGGCTGTAACCGGGGCGGCGGAGGGGCGCGGCCGGTTCCCTACTGGGGCGCCCGTGTGACGCGCGCCCCGCTGCCGCGCCACCGCAGCGAATTAAGCGGCTTTTTTCCGAATTGGTCGTAAAGTCGCCCCATGCCAATGCCATACGGATCCCGCGGCGGCATGGCCTTCGGCGCCGATGAGTTGCGTGTACTCCGTCGCGCCCTCGCCCATGCCCTCCAGACGACCTCTCCCGCCGCGCCCCTGGGCGCCCTCGGTGCGGACCGGTCGCAGGACGTCCAGGAATACCTCCGGCTGGCCGAGGCGGTGGACGAGGCGGTCCGCGAGGGCGCCCGCCTGCGCGCCTTCCTGCTGGCCGACCTCGCCCGCTACCGCGAAGCCCTGCCCGGTGCCGCCGCCGGCTATCTCACGCGGCTCAAGGAGGCGCTGGCGGCCGGCCATGTCCCCGGCCCCGACGACCTCGCCGCGCTGCGCTCGCTGCTCGCCCGGCCCGCCGCCGAGGCCGAGCGGAAGCGCCGCACCGCACTGCTGCGGCACTGCGAGCGGCTGGCCGAGCACACCGTCCGGGTCCGCCTGCGCGCGCTGCCGGGCGGGCGTTCGAGCGCCTCCCCGGACGCCCTCTCCGGTGGTCGCACCGGCGGCCGTCCGCGCCCCTCCGCCGCGGCGCCCCGGAGCGTGGCGGACCCCGGCCCGGACTCCGGCGCTGACCCCGGTCGGGATCCCCAACAGGAGCCGCGACCGGAGCCCCGCCGGGAACCGCCCAAGCCCGCCCCGCACCCCAAGGCGCCGCGGCCCGACCGGCCGATCCCCACTCCCGGTGAGGTGTTTCCGCCCCGTCGGAAGCCTGTTCCGCCCCCGGAGACCCGCACCGCCTGAGCGCTGCGTACTCTGGCTGGGTACTGTCGCGGGCTTACGCCTTGAAGGAGGCCCATGCCATGGATTACGTCGCCGCGCTGCTCCCGCCCGTAGTGATGGCAGTCGCCTTCACCTGCCTGATCGTCACGATGATCAAGAGCCAGGGTGGGCAGAACAAGTCGAAGGAGGACGCGGCCGTCGACGAGGCGTTCGCCCGTGCCGAGGCCGCCGGGCAGGAGCCCAAGGCGTTCCGCACCTGAACTGCCGCCATTTCCGGCGGGCCGCCCGCTCAGTACGGCTCGGGATTGACCGTCCCGGGCCGTACTTCCTTTTTCCGGACCAAACGCAACGAGATCAACCGGCATTCGCGACATCTCCCACTATTCTTCTTGTGTGCCGAGACGCTTGGGTGATCTGGAAGACGCGGTGATGACGCGGGTCTGGGAGTGGAACCGCCCGGTCACTGTTCGAGAAGTTCTGGAGGATCTCCAGAAGGAACGGTCGATCGCCTACACCACGGTCATGACCGTATTGGACAACCTCCATCAGAAGGGCTGGGTGCGCCGCGAAGCCGAAGGCCGCGCCTATCGATATGAGGCGGTCTCCACTCGCGCCGCCTACTCGGCCGCACTCATGAACGAAGCATGGTCCGCCAGTGACAACCCCGCCGCCGCACTAGTGGCCTTCTTCGGCATGATGTCGCAGGAACAGCGGCAAGCCCTCCGCGATGCCGTGCGGATGGTGCAGGTCGACGATCGACCCGAAGCAGAGCAAGAACAGGCGACGGCCCGCGAAGGCGCCGGGGAACAGGCCCGGGAAGAACAGCCGCAAGCCGCGGATGAAGCGCCGGCCGGCGAAGGAGATGAACCCGGAGCGGAGGCCGGCGGCAAGGGGCGATAGCGTCCGGGCATGCCAGCGCATTCAAAAGGGCTCACCGTCCGCCGTGCCCGGACCAGCGATGTACCGGCCGTCCGCCGCCTCATCGACGCCTACGCGCGCGACGGGATCCTGCTCGACAAAGCGACCGTCACGCTTTACGAGGACATCCAGGAGTTCTGGGTGGCCGAGCGGGACGAAGACGCCGAGGTCGTCGGTTGCGGAGCACTGCACGTCATGTGGGAAGACCTGGCCGAGGTCCGCACCCTGGCGGTGGACCGGACGCAACGGGGAACCGGAGTCGGCCACCAGGTCCTGGACAAGCTGCTGGCCACCGCGCGGTGGCTGGGAGTGCGGCGAATTTTCTGTCTCACCTTCGAAGTCGACTTCTTCGCCAACCACGGCTTCGTGGAGATCGGCGAGACTCCCGTAGACGGGGATGTCTACAGCGAACTGCTGCGTTCCTATGACGAGGGCGTTGCCGAGTTCCTCGGTCTCGAACGAGTGAAGCCCAACACCCTGGGCAACAGCCGCATGCTTCTGCACCTGTGATCAGCGTTCTATGTCCGAATCGCTCCCCTATCTCATGGCTACGGAAGCATGCGTTCCCCGCTCTGTGGGCAAGTGAACCCTACCCAAGGGTTTGTGTTTTTCCCGGAAAAGCGGTTTGCTTTCCGTCGTAATCCACATTCGATGAAAGGGAATCCTGGTGGCACAGAAGGTTCAGGTTCTTCTTGTCGACGACCTCGACGGTGGCGAGGCCAACGAGACCGTGACGTTCGCTCTCGACGGCAAGTCCTACGAGATCGACCTCTCCGACGCCAACGCGGACAAGCTGCGCGAGGGGCTGGCCGAGTTCGTGAAGGCCGGCCGCAAGACCGGTGGCCGTTCCGCTGGCCGCGGGAAGGCCCGTGCGGCTTCCGCGGGCTCCCCGGACACCGCGAAGATCCGTGCGTGGGCGAAGGAGAACGGCTACAACGTGAATGACCGTGGCCGTGTCCCCGCCGACATTCGCGAGGCATTCGAGAAGGCCAACGGCTGATCGCCGTACGCGCGATCAGATTGGCCGTTACGAGCACGTACCAACCGGGCCCGGTGGCACTCCGTTGCCGCCGCGCTCACGAGCCGTACGAGGTCGGGGGCGCCCCCAACGTCCCCGATTCCTGCCCCGATCCCCGTGGTGGGCAGAGAATTCTCCACCTCGTACCCAGGCCGGGGAGGCCGCACCCACCCCGCGGCCTCCCGCGCGCCGCAGCCGTCCGGCGCCCGGCCCCCTGAGGGGGGCGCCGGTGCGGGCATCCGCCCCCCGGCCCCACGTGCGGTGAGATCCGCCGCGAGCGTGCCCCACTCCAGCCATTCCAGGATTTCCGGGAGCTCCTCCGCGCCACCGGCCGCGATGAGCAGGAGCAATTTCGGTCGATCCGCCGCACTCTTTTCGCCCGGTCCGGGCCGCAACAGGGCGACCGGACCCGTGCGCGGCATCCGCTGCAGAACGGCGCGTCCCGCGTCGGCGGGCATCTCCAGGACGTCGAAGCGCAGGCCGGTGAGGAGTTCCACCGGATCCGTGCCGGTGGACGGCCAGCCGAGCTCCTCCTCGTACCACCGGCGGACGGTGGAGAGCGGGGGGCGGGGTCGCGGAAGCGCGCAGGCCATGTCCGGTGCAACTCCCGGCATCACGGAAGGTTACGTTGCGTACATGGAGAGTTGCATTCCGTATATTGCGGAGGGGAGCACGGGGCATCCCGGGATGTGTGGGTGTTCGCCCGTAGCGGAGGGAAAGGGCCCGCGCCGCATGGAGTGTCAGTGGCAGCGGGTAAGACAGTCTCAGTGGGAAGAGACGCTGTGACCGGCGCCCTCGGCAGTTCGCCGCCGTCTTTGGCCGGTGGTGGACGGTGTGTCGGCGAGGCCCGCGTTCGCCACGGGCGTAGTGGCGGCATGCGTATATGCCTGGCCTGCGGGAACATCGTCTCGCACCATCGAGTTGGAGCAGATGTCAGCTGTTCGGCAGTAAATTTCCCCGTCGGAGCGGGGTGATCCGGACGGGTGTCGGCAGTTGGAATGAGCTGTCCCGCCCTGCGGGACTAGCATGCGGAAGGACAGGGAGGGGACCGACCCCTAACTGCCTGACCGCTCTGAGGAGCGATTAACGATGTTCGAGAGGTTCACCGACCGTGCGCGGCGGGTTGTCGTCCTGGCTCAGGAAGAAGCCCGGATGCTCAACCACAACTACATCGGCACCGAACACATCCTCCTGGGTCTGATCCACGAGGGTGAGGGTGTCGCCGCTAAGGCCCTGGAGAGCCTCGGCATTTCGCTCGAGGCGGTCCGCCAGCAGGTGGAGGAGATCATCGGCCAGGGCCAGCAGGCCCCGTCCGGCCACATCCCCTTCACGCCCCGTGCCAAGAAGGTCCTGGAGCTGTCGCTCCGCGAGGCCCTCCAGCTCGGCCACAACTACATCGGCACCGAGCACATCCTGCTCGGCCTGATCCGCGAGGGCGAGGGCGTCGCCGCCCAGGTCCTCGTGAAGCTGGGCGCCGACCTGAACCGGGTGCGCCAGCAGGTCATCCAGCTGCTCTCCGGCTACCAGGGCAAGGAGGCCGCCACCGCCGGCGGCCCCGCCGAGGGCACGCCCTCGACCTCCCTGGTCCTGGACCAGTTCGGCCGCAACCTCACGCAGGCCGCACGGGAGACCAAGCTCGACCCGGTTATCGGGCGCGAGAAGGAAATCGAGCGGGTCATGCAGGTGCTGTCCCGCCGCACCAAGAACAACCCGGTCCTCATCGGCGAGCCCGGCGTCGGCAAGACGGCGGTCGTGGAGGGCCTGGCGCAGGCCATCGTCAAGGGCGAGGTGCCCGAGACCCTCAAGGACAAGCACCTCTACACCCTCGACCTGGGCGCGCTGGTCGCCGGCTCCCGCTACCGCGGTGACTTCGAAGAGCGCCTGAAGAAGGTCCTCAAGGAGATCCGCACCCGCGGCGACATCATCCTGTTCATCGACGAGCTGCACACCCTGGTCGGCGCGGGCGCCGCCGAGGGCGCCATCGACGCGGCCAGCATCCTCAAGCCCATGCTGGCGCGCGGCGAGCTGCAGACCATCGGTGCCACGACGCTCGACGAGTACCGCAAGCACCTGGAGAAGGACGCGGCCCTTGAGCGCCGCTTCCAGCCGATCCAGGTCGCGGAGCCGTCGCTGCCGCACACCATCGAGATCCTCAAGGGCCTGCGGGACCGCTACGAGGCGCACCACCGGGTGTCCATCACGGACGCCGCGCTGGTCGCCGCGGCCACCCTGGCCGACCGCTACATCTCCGACCGCTTCCTGCCGGACAAGGCGATCGACCTGATCGACGAGGCCGGCTCCCGGATGCGCATCCGCCGGATGACCGCGCCGCCGGACCTGCGCGAGTTCGACGAGAAGATCGCCGACGTCCGCCGCGAGAAGGAGTCCGCGATCGACTCGCAGGACTTCGAGATGGCCGCCGGCCTGCGCGACAAGGAGAAGCAGCTCCTGGCCGCGAAGGCGAAGCGGGAGAAGGAGTGGAAGGCCGGCGACATGGACGTCGTCGCCGAGGTGGACGAGGAGCTGATCGCCGAGGTCCTGGCCACGGCCACGGGCATCCCGGTCTTCAAGCTCACCGAGGAGGAGTCCAGCCGGCTCCTGCGGATGGAAGACGAGCTGCACAAGCGCGTCATCGGCCAGAAGGACGCCATCAAGGCGCTCTCGCAGGCGATCCGCCGCACCCGTGCCGGTCTGAAGGACCCCAAGCGTCCCGGTGGCTCGTTCATCTTCGCCGGCCCGTCCGGTGTCGGTAAGACCGAGCTCTCCAAGACGCTCGCCGAGTTCCTCTTCGGCGACGAGGACGCGCTGATCTCCCTCGACATGTCGGAGTTCAGCGAGAAGCACACGGTCTCCCGTCTCTTCGGTTCGCCCCCCGGCTACGTGGGCTACGAAGAGGGCGGCCAGCTCACCGAGAAGGTGCGCCGCAAGCCGTTCTCGGTCGTCCTCTTCGACGAGGTCGAGAAGGCCCACCCGGACATCTTCAACTCGCTGCTGCAGATCCTGGAGGACGGTCGCCTGACCGACTCCCAGGGCCGGGTCGTGGACTTCAAGAACACGGTCATCATCATGACCACCAACCTCGGCACCCGGGACATCTCCAAGGGCTTCAACCTGGGCTTCGCCGCCCAGGGCGACGTCAAGACCGGCTACGAGCGGATGAAGGCGAAGGTCAACGAAGAGCTCAAGCAGCACTTCCGGCCGGAGTTCCTCAACCGTGTCGACGACACCGTCGTCTTCCACCAGCTCACCGAGGAAGACATCATCCAGATCGTCGACCTCATGATCAACAAGGTGGACGAGCGGCTCAAGGACCGCGACATGGGCATCGAGCTCAGCGGCGAGGCCAAGTCGCTGCTGGCCAAGCGCGGGTACGACCCGGTGCTCGGCGCCCGTCCGCTGCGCCGCACGATCCAGCGCGAGATCGAGGACGCCCTCTCGGAGAAGATCCTCTTCAACGAGCTGCGTCCGGGCCACATCGTGGTCGTCGACGTGGAGGGCGAGGGCGAGTCCGCAAAGTTCACCTTCCGCGGCGAGGAGAAGTCGGCGGTGCCCAGCGCCCCGCCGGTGGAGTCCGCGACGGGTGGCTCCGGTCCCAACCTGAGCAAGGACGCGTAACGCGCGATACACGCCGAGCCGCCCCGGAACCGTTCGACGGTTCCGGGGCGGCTTTATGCGTAGGCCCTGCCTGGCCCTCCTACGTGCGGGGTCGGGGGAAGAGGGTGAGGTTGATGTGGGGCGGGAGGGGGTGGTCGGGGGAAGGGGTGAGGCGGGAGAGGTGGAGGTCCCGGAGGGCGGGGAGCGATTCCACGGGGGAGAGGTCGATGGGGCCGGATGCCGAGCCGCCGTAAAGCCGCAGGGATTGGACGCGAGGGAAAGCTGGGAGGGCGGCGCGTAGCTGCTCGGTGAGTTCTTTCGGGGGACGGCCTGGATCGTTGAGGAAGCTGAGGGTTTCTACCTGGGGAAGTCGTAGGCCCGAGGGGATCCGGAGAGCGGTTTCGCCCCATCCCAGGCTGAAATTGAAGGACCTCAGGTCACTGAGGAGGGACAGGGCGTGCCACTGGTCCTCACCGAGTTCGCCAGGGAGGTTCCGCAGGTAGATCTCGTTCAACCGCGGCCAGGTAGGGACGCGGGCGAGATCGGGGAAGGTGCGCTGGTCGCCGAGGATGAGCGTGGTTAAAGGAGCGTCTTCGGGTAAAGCGTCCAGCCCCGCTGGCGGGAGTTGGGAGTAGAGGATCAGGGATTCCAGTTGGCTCAGGCGGTCGAGCGCTTGTGGGGTGCGTGCACCGCCATCGATGTGTCCGCTGATGTTGAGGGTTCGCAGAGGCAGCTCAGTCAGTGGAGCGAGGGTCTCGACAACTGGGCAGTTCCAGAGGGTCAGGGACTCCAGCGCGGGGAAGCCCTGAAGGAATGCGAGATCGCTGATGCGTGGGTTGCCATCCAGCATGAAATCCGTGATCTGGTGCGGGTGTAGGCCAGCCAGGATTTCCTTCTCAGCGAAGGCGCCTCTCATGATGATGCGCTGTCGGGTGCCCAAGTCTTTGAGCGCACGCAGTTCGGCGGGTGAGGCGACGGTGACTCTCGCGCGCGGGCCGAGATGCCGGATGACCTCTTCCGCGTAGCGGTCGGTGTCGAATCGACTCCAGCTGTCCCCCAGGTTGAAGCGGACCCCCGATGAAGGATGGTCGCGGAACCGCTTGAGGCATTCCAGCGCGGCGTCGGTGCCGAGGGACTTGGCGGTGAAGACCACCCACTCGGCCTCGTCATCCTTCAGTCCGTCCGGGCCGGGCAGCAGTTCCAGCACGAGCGGGCCCGCGTCGATGAGCAGTTGCGACTCGTCGCGGTTGCGGGGCGGGAGGATCGTCGCCGCCCGGGAGGTAATTTCCTCGCGCACTGCCGGATCGATCTCCGTTGCGTGCTCCAGGCAGGCCATCGCCAGCAGGTCGGTGCGGAGTTCACCCCGGTCGAGCAATCCCCTTAGCAGTTCGGCCCGTTCGCGCGGCCTGGCATGGGCCACTGCCATCCGGATCACGTCCTCCCACTGGGAATCCGTGGCGTGCTGTAGCAGCAGGCCGAAGTCGCCCTCCTCCACGGCGGCCTTGGCGCCCAGGTAGTCCTGGAAGGTGCGGTGGACGAAGTCGACGGTGCCGGGGGCCGGTTCGCGGAGCAGGCCGCTGCGGTGGAGGAGGTGGCGGAAGACGGTCGGGGCGTCGCCCTGGGCGGCGGCGACCGGGACGGCGGGGAGGGCGTCGGCGACGATGCGTTCGGCGCGGTCGCGGTCGAGTTCGGTGCGGCCGTTGCGGATCAGCCAGTAGGCGAGGCGCTGGAGGAGCTGGATCTGCGGCTCGTCGGCCAGCTCGACGCCGTCCGGGCCGCGCATGTCGCGTTCCCGGTCGCGGCGGGAGAGCAGCATGCTCAGGGCGGCGTCGTAGAGCTCCTTGCGGCCGTGCGGGAGGTAGCCGCGGCGGTCGCGGTGAAGGGCGCAGATCAGGCCGCACATCAGGGGGTTGGTGGCGAGGCGGCCGAGGTCCGGCTTGGTGCGGACGGCGTTCAGGAGGGACTGCTCGTAGGAGTCCAGGAGCGCGGGGTCGTCGGCGTCGTGGTGGGCGGCGCGGTGCCAGCGGGCGAGAAAGGCGGCGACCTCGTCGCGGCTCATGGGGGAGAGGGTCAGTTCGTCGAAGCCGTCGGGGGCCAGCCAGTCGTCGCGGACCGCGGAGGGGCGGGTGGTGACCAGCCAGAGGTTGCCGGGGAAGGCGTCGAGGAGGTCGCGCAGCCAGCGGCGGGTGGCCTCGCGTTCGCGGTCGGGGATCTCGTCGAGGCCGTCGACGAGGAGGAGGGCGCGGCCGGAGGTCAGCACGCGGTCCGCCCAGCCGGTCGGTTGTCCGCCGGAGACCGGGGAGCCGGTGGTGGCCAGGAAGCGGTCCGGGGTGGGGAGGGCGGCACCGGCGCGGGTGAGGGTGCGTAACGGCAGGACGAAGGGGATCCGGCCGTAGACGTGGGGGAGGGCGGTGTCGCCGACGGGTTTGGTGCAGGAGACGGCCAGCCACTGGACGAGGGTGCTCTTGCCGGAGCCGGCGACGCCGCGGAGGAGGACCCGGTCGCGGCCGGCGAGGGCCTGGTCGGCGGGGACCGGGGCGCGGGGCGGCTGGTCCTCGAAGGGGTCCTCGGCGCGGCTCGGGCCGGTCGCCTGCAGGCTCATGTACGCGGCGTCCAGGGGCCAGCGGTCCGGGGAGTTGTGCAGGTCGATGCCGTAGATGGTGAGTCGGCCGTGCTTGCGGGAGAGGTGGGAGAGGTAGGTCCGCTCGAAGGCGAGGTCGGCGGCGCGGGGGGACGGGTGCCGCGCGAGGAAGTCGTCGATCTTCGTGACCAGGGTGTCCAGGGTGTGGCTCTGCTGGACGAGGGTGCGCGAGATGAAGGTGGAGCGCTGGGTGAAGAAGTGGATGACGTGCAGGCAGGCGGTGGTGAGAAGGGTGTGGTGGAGGAGTTCGGCGTCCTGGGAGAGGTCGCGGGTGGCCTGAGGGGCCGCGGTGGTCAGGCACTCCGCGAGGGCCGCCGGGCCCAGCCGGACGGCCTGGACGTCGTCCATGGTCACGGTGCCGAGGGCGGCGAGGGTGCCGGCCAGGGCCGCGGCCACCGCGGCCTCCTCGTCCTCGGGGATCGGGCGTTCGCCGGGTGCCGCGGAGCGCACGGCCCGGCGGACCAGCTCGGCGGCGAGCTTGTGCAGGTCCTTGTCGGTGAGGGTGCGCCGCTCGCCCCTGAAGGAGACGAGGGCGGAGATGCGGACCGGGGCGTCGACGAGGCCGGCGCCCGGACCTTCCTGGACGAAAAGTTTCTTGACGAGCGGTGCGACGACGGCGGACGCGAGCCGGGCGCCCAGTGCTGACGGGTCCATGTGTGGTCCGTTCCCCCCTGCCGGTGCTGCCTGTCGGCTGCTGGCTGTGATGTTGTCCGGATCAGGTTAGAGGGGCGGGCGGGGTGCGGTCAGGCGTTTTTGAATTTCCCGGTGGCCGCGGATCAGGAATTACGTAACGCGGGTCACAGCTTTTCTCGTAACGCGGGTCACATTGCCTTCCGGGATTGTGTAATGCGGGTCACGTGAAAGGTCTTGGTTCTCGTGACATGGCGCACAGGGATTTGGGTCCTACTAGTCGGAGTAGGGGGATTGTGAGGGGTGGGGGGATGGCGGGAGGGGAGGGGTAATGCGCAGGTGGGAGGGGGTGTGGTGGGTGGTCTGGGGTGGGTTCGCGGCGGTCGGTGAGCGTGCCGGCTATTACGGGTCCCGGTAGTAGAAAGGGGGCCTTGGCGCCAGGGCGGAGGCGGGTTACCAAGGAATGGCGATCCCGGGCCGCAGCCGGGAAAACCCCTTCACTTCCTCCCTGGAGATAAAACCCGCATGTCGAAGTTTGCCGCGATACGCAATTCCAAGAACTCCACCAAGGCCGGTAAGTACGCGCTGCGTCACCGGGTGGCCGTCGTGGCCGCTGGCGCCGGTATCACCGCCGCGCTGGGCGCCGGTGTCGCCACCGCCGCCGACGGCGGGCTGCTGCACCTGACCGCGGGCGTCAGCAAGGCCGTCGCCGCGCAGGCCGACGCGCAGGCCAAGGCCGCCACGGACGCCAAGGTCACCGCGGCGAAGGCCAAGGTGGACGCGGCGAAGAAGGCCAACGCCTGGGTGAAGCCGGTCAACAACTACGTCCTGGGCGAGCCGTTCGGCATCCCCGGCAGCCACTGGGCCCACAAGCACAGCGGCCAGGACTTCGTCGTGCCGACCGGCACCGCGGTCCACGCCGTCCACAAGGGCACGGTCGTCAAGGCCGGTCCGTGGGGTGGTGGCGACGGCCCGGCCTACGGCAACGCGATCGTGATCAAGCACGCGAACGGCATGTACACCCAGTACGCGCACCTGTCACAGATCCAGGTCCACGTGGGTCAGCAGGTCTCCACCGGCCAGCAGATCGGTCTGTCCGGCAGCACCGGCAACTCCACCGGCCCGCACCTGCACTTCGAGGTCCGCACCGGCCCCAACTACGGGTCGGGCATCGAGCCGACCGGATTCCTGCGGGCTCACGGCGACGCCGTCTGAGCTGAATCCGGCCGGGCTGGCCGGCGGCTCGGCGGGTTCGCCGCCGTGACCAGTTCTGTGGCGACCCTGAGGATGGCCTCGCGCTTCTCCTCGGGGTCGCCCTCCACGTTCTGCATCGCGAACATGCCCGCGTGCATGGCGAACAGCGCCGTGATGCAGCGCACCTGGTCCACCAGCTCGGCGTCGTCGTCCTTCAGCAGGTCGTAGAGGGTCAGCATCCGCTCCTTGAAGCGCCGCCCGACGGTCAGGTCACGGACGGTGCCCTGGTTTTCCTGCATGAAACGGAAAAGAGCCTCGGAGGACCGCAGCGACTCGTGGTAGCGGCGGATCACCTCCTGCTTGGTCTCCAAGGTGCGCGGCTGCTCCTGCGCCCAGTCGATCAGCTCGTCGATGGGCCGGCAGAGGTCCTCGAAGAGGCTGACGACGATGTCTTCCTTGGTCTTGAAGTGGTAGTAGAGGGCGGCCTTGGTGACGTCCAGCCGCTCGGCGATCTCGCGCAGCGAGGTCTTCTCGTAGCCGTGTTCGGAGAACAGCTCCAGGGCGACGTCCTGGATGCGCTGGCGGGTGTTCCCCCGGCGCGGCTGTGTTGCGCTGCTCATGCTGCTCTCCTGCGTGACGACGGTGTCGGTGCGGGGCCGGGCACGGCCCGCGTCCCGGCAATCATCTGCTGCCCCGCTGGTCACGGACCTATCCACCCGGACGCCAAGAAACTTACTTGACGCCCGGCTAGTAGCTCTTCTACCTTCTCACTGTACAAAACTAGCCGGGCGGCAAGTAAGTAAGAAACGATGGGGAAGTGATGGGGATGTCGCGGACAGCGGCCCCGACGGGGGAAATACAGGAGCCGGCGCAGGGCACGGGCAGACGTCCGGCCAGCGTGCGGATGGTGGTCTTCGCACTCATGATCGCGATGCTCCTCGCGATGCTGGACAACATGATCGTCGGCACCGCGATGCCCACGATCGTCGGTGAACTGGGCGGGCTGGAGCACCTGTCCTGGGTCGTCACCGCCTACACGCTGGCCACCGCGGCGTCCACGCCGATCTGGGGCAAGCTCGGCGACATGTACGGCCGGAAGGGCGTCTTCCTGACGTCCATCGTGATCTTCCTGATCGGCTCCGCGCTGTCCGGCATGGCCCAGGACATGGGCCAGCTGATCGGCTTCCGCGCCGTACAGGGCCTGGGCGCGGGCGGTCTGATGGTGGGCGTCATGGCCATCATCGGCGACCTGGTCCCGCCGCGGGAGCGCGGCAAGTTCCAGGGCATGATGGCCGGCGTCATGGCCGTCGCGATGATCGGCGGACCGCTGGTCGGCGGCACCATCACCGACCACCTCGGCTGGCGCTGGAGCTTCTACATCAACCTGCCGCTCGGCGCGATCGCGCTGATCATGGTCACCGCGGTGCTGCACCTGCCGAAGAAGCGGTCGCAGACCCGGATCGACTACGCGGGCGCGGCCCTGCTGACCATCGGCATCACCTCGCTGGTGCTGCTGACCACCTGGGGCGGCACCGAGTACGACTGGCTGTCGAAGCAGATCGTGGGCCTGGGCGTCCTGGCCGTCGTCGCGCTGGTCGCCTTCGTCCTCGTCGAGCGCAAGGTCAGCGACCCGGTCATCCCGCTCCGGATCTTCCGGAACGCCAACTTCTCGCTCGTCACGGTCGTCGGCTTCCTGGTCGGCTTCGTGATGTTCGGCGCGATGACCTTCCTGCCGCTGTTCCAGCAGACCGTGCAGGGCGCCTCGGCGACCAACTCCGGCCTGCTGCTCCTGCCGATGCTGCTGGCGATGATGGTGGTGTCGCTGATCGCGGGCCGGGTCACCACCCAGTCCGGCAGGTACAAGATCTTCGTCACCGGCGGCGGCGCCCTGATCACCATCGGCCTGGGCCTGCTGGCCCTGATGGACGTCGGCACCACGCGCCTCACCTCGGGTCTCTACATGGCGGTGCTCGGCGCCGGCATGGGCTTCCTGATGCAGACCACGATGCTGATCGCGCAGAACAGCGTCGAGATGAAGGACATGGGCGTCGGCTCCTCGTCCGCGACCCTGTTCCGGACGATCGGCGGCTCGTTCGGCGTCGCGATCATGGGTGCGGTCTTCACCAACCAGGTGAAGGACACCATGATCGAGAAGCTCGGCACCGCGGCCGGCGCGAAGATGACCGGCGGCGGCGCCCAGATGGACCCGAAGAAGCTGCCCAGCCTGCCGGCCCCGGTGAAGGACGCGTACGCGCACGCGGTGGCGTCCGGCTCGCACCAGGTGTTCCTGTGGGGCGCGATCATCAGCGTCGTCGGCTTCGTCGCGGCGTGGTTCCTCAAGGAGGTCCCGCTGCGCGGCAGTGGCCCCACGAAGTCGGCTGACGCCGACGCGGCTGCTGAGAAGCCCCTGGTCGTCGAGGCGGTCTGACGCCGACGGCCTGACCGCCCGCGGACAGCGAACGGCCCCTGGTGTGCGTGCGTCACGCACACCAGGGGCCGTTCTCGTGCTCAGGCGCTGGGCAGTTGGCCGTTCTTTACGGCACCGACGAACGCCGACCAGCCGGCGGCCGGGAAGACCAGTGCCGGGCCGTACGGGTCCTTGCTGTCCCGGACGGGGACGTGGCCGGGGAGGGTATCGACAACCTCGATGCAGTGGCCGCCGTCGCCGTTGCTGTAGGTGCTTTTGCGCCAGGTGGCGGCGGCGAGGAAGTCGTCCGATACCTCGATGCAGTTACCGCCGTCCGGATTGCTGTAGCTGCTCTTGCGCCAGGTGGCCGTGCCCAGGTCAATCCCGTTGCTGCGCTTCATTTCGGTAGCCCCTTGCCGCTTCTTCGACCATGGCCAGGGACGCCTCAGGCGGCAGTGCGGCGGCCCTGAGCAGATCGTACGACCTCCGATACTCCGTCACGAGTGGTGGGAAGTCGATGACTTGGCCGCTGTGGACGTTCTCGGTGTAGGCGATGGTGGGCGCATCGGGGAAGGCCATGACTCGCAGATCGCCCATCATGACGGGGCCACTTGCCACGGCTTCGGGCAAGAGCTGAAGAACGCTCTCGCTGTTCCGGATCACTGCGGCGATGTGGTCCAGTTGGTCAGCCATCTGTCCGGGCGGCAGAGTTGGTCGACGGATGAGCGACTCGTGCAGGATGCCCCAGTAATAGGCGTGGTCGTCGCGCTTCCAGAAGTCGGCGCGCGCCATTCGTGCACGGACGAGCTTCTCGACTTCCTTGCCCTTCAACCAGGGCTTTCCTGCCCGTACGAGTCGTCGGACGTAGGCGTCGGTCTGCAAGAGTCCAGGGAAGACGCCGGGTGCCCACTCCTCGATCGTCGTTGCGCGGACCTCCATCTCCACGACGTCCGCGAAGTATGCGGCGATGCCGGAGCGGCGTGCCTGCTGCACGTTCTCGCAGTGGCGCTGGAAGAAGCCACCCGTCTTGAGTCTCTTGTCGATGTGGACGGCAAGATCCATCGGCATGCCCAGTTCGCCGCGCTCGATCCGGCTGAGTAGCGGTGCGCCGCGGAAGCTGCCCTCCACCAACTGATCCAGCGTGAGGCCCGCGCTCTCCCGCAAGAAGCGCAACTCGGCGCCGTAGAAGGACGGGACGCTCGCGGACGGGTCGGGGTCCTTGCGAGGGGACATGACTCACCACCACCACTTGCTCGTTGGGTCTGCAGGCCCGATTTCCTTCCAAAAGTAGGGCGCCCGACGTCACGCTGTGAGCGATTCATCACAATGCGCACAGGAAGGTGAACGACCATGGATGACGTGCACGAGTGTGCCGAGGGGCTGCGGTCCGCGCTGAAGGCCAACGGGATCACGCTGCCCTCCCTCGGCGTCGAACTCCCCTCGTTCGCGGGGGCGTACCCGCCGCCGCTCGTCGCGCTCGGCAACTGCAACATGGCCACCGCCCGGAAGCTGGCCGAGGTGCTGCACAAGGCGGCGGCGCGGTGATGACGGTCCGGCTGCTCGCCGTGCCGAAGGAGGTACCGCTGCTGCGGCAGGCGGTGCGGGCCCATCTCGGCGCGTCGGCTTCCTGCGAAGTGGAGCTGTGCGTCAGCGAGTTGGTGGGCAACGTCATCCGGCACGTGGGGGAGGGCACGCCGGTCACCGTGCACGTTCGCAGGATCGGGGACGGGCGGACGCGGATCGAAGTCGTCGACCCCGACCCGCGCGCCCTGCCCGTCCTGCTCCGGGCCACCGTGGACGACGAGAACGGGCGTGGCATAGCGCTGCTGGACGCCGTCGCGCTGCGGTGGGGCGTACGGCAGGAGGAGGCCAGTAAGACGGTCTGGTGCGAGGTGGCGGGAGAGTCGGCGACGGCGTAGGCCGGAGGGGATGTCCCGGGGTGCGCCCGCAGGATCTGGAGCGAACGCCGGGGTAGTCCTCATCTACGGACCAGATGCGCCCGCACCGAGGACGTACCCCGGGGCAGCCCCTCCGGCCCCACCCACGGCGGGAAGCCGCAAAGGCCCGCCCCCACCGGGGCAGCAGACGAACACCCGCCCCCACGGAGGGAAAGCCGAAAACGTACGGCGGCCCGGCCCGGCCCCGCCCGGCACGCCCCGTCAGCGGTCCGGGAGCTGGATGACCGGGAAGCTGCCGGTGGACGTCGGGGCGTTCTCCGGGAGCCAGAGGACCGAGACCGCGCCCGTGGAGCCGTCCGTCAGCTCGTCGGCGTTGCGGAAGGTGAGGCGGGCGCCCAGGACGCGGGCCTGGCCGACGGCGATGGTCAGGCCCAGGCCGTGGCCGACGCCGGCGCGGTCGCTGCTGCCGGTGCGGAAGCGGCTGGGGCCCTCGCGCAGCAGGGCCTCCGGGAAGCCGGTGCCGTGGTCGCGGACCCGGATGACGCGGCCCTCGACGCTGACCTCGATGGGCGGCTTGCCGTGCCGGGAGGCGTTCGCGATGAGGTTGCCCAGGATGCGTTCGAGGCGGCGGGGGTCGGTGGAGACCTCGGCGTCGCGGATGACCTCGACGGTGACGCCGGAGTCGAGGGCGCGCACCCGGCGGGTGACGAACTCGCCCAGGGCGACGTCCTGGAGCTCGGCGCGCTCGGCGTGGCCGTCGAGTCGGGCCACCTCCAGCACGTCCTCGACGAGGGTGCGCATGGCCTGGGCACGGTCGCGGACCAGTTCGGAGGGGCGGCCGGGGGGAAGGAGTTCGGCGGCGGTCAGCAGGCCCGTCACCGGGGTGCGGAGCTCGTGCGCGATGTCCGCGGTCACCCGCCGCTCGGCCTCGATGCGCTGCTGGAGGGCGTCGGACATGGCGTCCACCGCCCAGGCGAGGTCGTCCGTCTCGTCGCGGACCCGGCCGCCGCCGACCTCGTCGCGGACCCGGACGGAGGTGTCGCCGTCGGCGAGCTTCCCGGCGGCCGCGGCGGCCTTCCGCAGCCGTTGGGAGAGCCGGCCGCCGACCAGGACGCCCAGCGCGCAGCCGCCGACCACCACGGCCGTGGAGCCGATCAGCAGCGCCTGGTCGAGGTCGTCGAGGACGGCGAAGCGGTCGGGGAAGCGGTCGTGGAGGGAGAGCACACGGCCGTTGCTGAGGGGGGAGGCGGCCCAGACCTCGGGGGCGGTCTGGCCGGTGTCCTCCAGGTAGGTGGCCCGGTCGCCCTCCTTGACCTCCTTGCGGAGGGCCTTGGGCAGCGCCGGGTCGTCGATCTTCGCGCCGAACTGGAGGCGGTTGGTGGACTCGAAGATCTTCTGCGTGAAGTTGAGGCGTTCTATCTGGACGTCACGGCTGTTGTCGAGCATGGAGACCCGGGCGGCGTTGTGCACGACAAGGCTCAACGCCACCGCGACCAGCGCCCCGACGAGCGCGATCGCGGCGCTGAGTTTCCATCTCAGACCCGTTCGCAGGGCCAGCCTGACCACCGGAGGTGTCAGCCTCTCAGCTTGTATCCGAAGCCGCGGACCGTCTCGATCCGGTCCTGGCCGATTTTGCCGCGCAGCCGCTGGACGTGGACGTCCACGACCCGGGTGTCGCCGCCCCAGCCGTAGTCCCACACCCGCTCCAGCAGCCGGTCGCGGGAGAGGACGGTGTTCGGGGCGGTGGAGAACTCCAGCAGCAGCCGCATCTCGGTCGGCGTCAGCGCGACCGTCTCGCCGCCCTTGCGGACCTCCATGCCCTCGGTGTCGACCTCCAGGTCGCCGAAGCGCAGTACCGCCTCCGCCAGGCCGTCGGCGTCCGCCGCGCCGGCGCCGGCACGGTCGTCCGGGCCGCTGGCGTGGCCGAAGCGGCGCAGCACGGCGCGGATCCGGGCGACCAGCACCGCGCCGTCGAACGGCTTGGTGACGTAGTCGTCGGCGCCGGCCTCCAGGCCCAGCACCACGTCGATCGAGTCGGCACGCGCCGACAGCATGATCACGGGGACCGTGGACTCGTCACGGATGCGGCGGCAGAGGCTGACGCCGTCGAGCCCGGGGACCATCACGTCGAGCAGGGCGATGTCGGGACGGTTGGCGCGGAACGCCTCCAGGCCCGCGAGCCCGTCGGGCATCGCGGTGACCACGAAGCCGTCCCGCTCCAGTGCGAGCTGGGTGGCTTCACGGATGACGTCGTCGTCCTCGACGAAGAGCACGTGGGTGTCGGCCATGCGGTTGTCTCGCCCTCCGCTCACATGGTTCCGTCGGCGGTGGTGTCATCGTCGACGGTGGTCTTGCTGTAGTCGGTGTGGTACCGGTCGTACTCGGTGAAGTGGTCGTTCGCCCAGCGGTACGTCATCACATCTTCCCCCGAGGGGCAGCACACCTTGTCACCCGTGTCATAGGTCTGCTTGGAGACCTCCAGCTCGCCCTTGCTCACTCCGGCGTAGACGGACGGCTGCTCGTTCGCGTACACGTTGTCATACCCGTCCTGGGAGCCGGCGCGCTCGCGGTAGACGTACGAGCCGAGGCCGACGGAGTCCGCGCAGGTCATCACGTTGACGATGATGTCGGAGGACTTGCTGCCGGTCAGTGAGGCGTAGGTCACCTCGATCGGGTACTCGTCCGCCGCGCACGGCTTGGCGACGGCCCGCTTCACGTCCGCGCTGACCTTCGGGTCGGCGGCGAGCAACTTGACCGCGTTGACCTTCTTGAAGTGCGTGCTGGGCGTGGGCGCCGGCGTGGAACTCACTGCGCCCCGGGGCGCGGGAGTGCTGCTGGCCGTCCCCTCCTTGCGTATGCCCTCGCCCCCGGGGGTGCATCCGGCGAGCAAAAGACCAACGGCGGCCAGGCCCGCTGTGGCCGTGCCGCCCTTGGTCCAACCGCTTCTGGCCAGGCCCCTGGTCAGCCTGTATCTGGACAATCCGCTCCTGCTCACCGTGCCGCTCGCACAGCCGCCGCTCCCCTTGCCGCCGCGCGCTCGACCGCTGCTCCTGAGGAGATTGTCGCGCGCCGGGCCGTGAGCCGGGCTGTGGGCTTGGTTACGTCGCCGGCCGTGCCGGCGGAAGTGCTCCCCGTCGCGCCGCCGGTCAGGCCGCGCAACGCTCCCGCTCCTGCTCCCCGCGCTCCAGGATCCGGGCGTCTATGTCGCGGTTCTCCAGCTCCTGGCGGAGCCGGGCGAGGGCCCGGTGCAGGGTGCTCTTGACGGTGCCGGTCGACATGCCGAGCGCGGCGGCGGTCTCCTCGGTGCTCATCTGCTCCCAGTGCCGCAGCACGACGACGCTGCGCTGCTTGGGGGCGAGCACGCCGAGGATGTCCATCAGCAGGGCGCGGTCGGCGCGCTGCTCGGTGCCGTCGTCGACGCTGGCGTCCGGGAGTTGCTCGGTGGGCACCTCTTCCAGCTTGCGGGCGCGCCACCACTCGGTGCGGGTGTTGATCATGACGCGGCGGAGGTAGGCGTCCGCCAGCGACTTGTCCGCGATGCCGTCCCAGCGGCCGTAGGTGCGGACGAGGGCCGTCTGGAGCAGGTCCTGGGCGTCGACCGGGTCCGGCACCAGGCGCCGGGCGCTGCGCAGCAGGGCATCCTGCCGGGTCCGCACGTACTCTTCAAAGTCCAGTACCTTGCCGCCGCTGGTCGCCATCCCGACGCCTCCGATCCGCTTTCGTTTCCCCACGTTGTCCGTGCCGGCGGTCATCTCCAGCACGGGAACGACGCTACGGAGGGGGTGTTGCGACGTAATGTGCGTCGGCCCCTCAGGGAGTGCACGGAAAACCGTCGGTTGTGTAACAGCCCGCTGGGGGTCATACCTCGGACGGACAGGGGCCGGAGCGGCGTCATACTCGCGGCGGACGAGAGGCCCCCACCAGGAGGGACGAAGGTCCCGCGGAGGGCTCGTGAGAAGCCCGAGACCGCCGTGGAGGGACAGATCCCGCCTTATCGGGGCGCTTTTCGGCCAGATCACCGATTGCTCGGTTTCGGTCGGCATCCGCACCCGGCCGCCGCCCAGCGGGCCGTCGCGGTCGCCGATCCGGTGGCCGTGCGGCGCCGGCAAGCCGACGGGCGCGACCCCGGAAAAGAGGGATCGCGCCCGTGAAGACGCGCGGAACGGCGCGGGCGTTACATGACGGCACCGTGACATAGATGACGGCGACGTGACGACGACCCGGGCTGGCGGGCGCCGACGAAGGCGGTCACCGCCGCCGTACCCACGTCGCCGCCGCGCCGGTCAGCCGCCCAGGTGACCACCGGAGCGAGCTGCCGGTCGCCACTCAGGAGTGCGGCAGCCGGTAGCGGCCACCGCCCAACGGCTCCACCAGGCCGTCCGACACCAGCCCGTCGAGCGCACGGGCCCGCTGCACCGGCTCGTCCCACACCGCGTCCAGCGCGCCCTGCGGCACCGGCGCCACCGCCTCGCGCAGGACGGCCAGCAGTTTGCCGCGCACCTGGCGGTCGGTGCCGGCGTACGCCTGGGTGCGGCGCGGCGGACCGTCATGGGCCGGCGCCCCCGCCAGCCGCCAGGCGCACTGCGCGGCGATCGGGCAGCGATGGCACTCCGGACCGCGGGCGGTGCAGATCAGGGCGCCCAGCTCCATCGTGGCCGCCGCCCAGCGGGCCGCGAGGTCCTCGTCGTCGGGGAGCAGGGCGCGGGCGAGCTTGCGTTCGGCGGCGGTGGTGGCGTTCGGCGGGTACTGGCGGCCGGTGACGGAGCGGGCGAAGACCCGCCGGACGTTGGTGTCCAGCACCGCGTGTCGCTGTCCGTAGGCGAAGGAGGCGACGGCCGCCGCGGTGTACTCGCCGACGCCGGGCAGCGCCAGCAGCTGGGCGTGTTCACGGGGGACGTCGCCGCCGTGGCGCTCCTGTATGGCGGAGGCCGCGGCGTGCAGCCGCAGCGCGCGCCGCGGATAGCCGAGCCGGCCCCAGGCGCGCACCGCCTCGCCCGGTGGCTCGGCGGCGAGGTCGGCGGGCCGTGGCCAGCGGGCCAGCCACTGCTCGTACACCGGCAGCACACGGCTGACCGGCGTCTGCTGGAGCATGAACTCGCTCACCATCACCCCCCAGGCGCCCGCCTCGGGGCGGCGCCAGGGCAGGTCGCGGGCGTGCTCGGCGAACCAGTCGGTGACCGGGCCGTGCAGCCCGGTCCCGTCCGTGGCCTCCGCGGCCGATGCGGCGGCGGAGGCGTTCTCGGCGACGGCGGTCATGGCACTGGAAATGGCAGGCGTGGAAGTCATGGCACTGCCGATCCTGGCACGCCCGCCCGCCCCCGGGAAACGCACCGGCCCCGCCCCGCCGCACGCCCACCCACACGCAGGAAGGCCGGCCGGCGGCGGGCGGGGGCTACCGGCGGTCGCACCACCACCGGGCCACGGGTCGGTGCGCCGGGCGTGGCGGTGGCGTACGAGGATGCAGACATGGAGGAGACGAGCGGTGCGCAGGGCGTCGGGGGCCGGGCGGCGGAGTCCGGTGACGCGGTCGGGACGGCGGTCGGGAAGGCCGGCGCGGCGGCGGAAGCGGGAGGGAGAGCGGCCGGCAGGTCCGTCGGCGACGCGGCCTGTCCGGCCGGGATCCGGCGGGCGCTGGACGGGCACACCACGATGACGCTGGCGTACGCGGACGAGGACGGGCCGCAGGCGTGCGCGGTGCTCTACGCCGCCGGGGAGGCCGCCGACGGGGCGCCGGTCCTGTACTTCGTCACCGCCGCGAGCACCCGGCACGGCCGGGCCCTGGGGGAGCCCGGCGCGCGGGCGGCGTTCACGGTGCAGCGGGACGGCCAGGAGTGGAGCGGACTGACCGGGATCCAGGGGCGGGGGAGCTGCCGCCGGTTGGACGGCGACGAACGGGCCGCCGGATGGCGCGCCTACACCGCGCGCTTCCCCTTCGTCGCGGCCGACGAGCGACTGCGCGCGGCACTGGAGCGGACCGCGCTGTGGGAACTGCGCCCGGACTGGCTGCGGCTGATCGACAATGCGCAGGGATTTGGCCACAAGGAGGAGTGGCGGGTACAGCGCGCCTCTGAGGGCGGGGCCGGTGCTGCCGGGCGGGCCGGTGAGGGCTCGGCCGGAGAGCGGTGACGCCGGCGTGGGGCGTGTGCCGGTGGGCGTCCCGTGGTCGGAGGGGAACCGCGCCGTTCCGTGGTGAGGGCGCCGCTCCGTGGTGAGGGGGAGGACGGAGTCGGCCACCAGGAGCGGAATCTGACGAAATGTCAGGCATGCGGGCGGGGTTGGCGACGAGCGGTGCGCCGCGCGGTGCGCGCCGCGGTCCGGGCGGAAAGGCGCAGGGGTGGACGGCCACGGACGGTCACCGGGCTGATGATGGGAAAAGTTGCAGCCTGATGCGGCGGGTACTGGCCGGTGCCGGTGCGGATCTCTCGTAGAGTTTTCGCGTGGGATCACTGCGCAATCCGATCGGGCCGCTTCCCTCCTCCATCTACTGGCGGCGGAGGGCCATTGCGCTGGCCGTCGTCATCCTCCTCACCGCCCTGGTGGTGTGGGTGCTCACCATGGGCGGAAGCGACGGGAAGACGGGCAACGAGGGCAAGGGCGCAGCGGGATCCGGACCCGCCGCCTCCATCACGCCCGGGCCCGCGCCCAGTGGCCCCGCGATCAGCCAAAAGCCGGGCGGCCGCGACGAGTCGGGGTCCGGCGGCGGTTCGGGATCGGGCGGCGGTTCGAGCTCCGGGGGCGGCGCGGGGTCGGACGGCGGGAGCGGGGGCTCCGGCGGCGGTTCCGGCGCGGGCGGTGCCGGCTCCGGCAGCGCGCCGATCGGGCAGCCCGCGGGCGGCGACGTCGTCGCGGCGGGCCCCTCGCTCCCCAACTGCGGTTCCGAGACGGTGAAGTTGACGCTGAAGAGCGTCAAGGACTCCTACGCGCCCGACGACAAGCCGAAGTTCCAGCTGGCCGTGCAGAACACCGGTGGCGCGGCGTGCAAGGTGGACCTCGGACGCAAGGCGGCGGTGCTCACCATCACCGACACCGCGGGCGACGACCGGGTGTGGGCCTCCGACGACTGCGCGACCGGCGCGGGCCCGGCGCTGCTCCAGGTGCCCGCCAAGGCCACGGTGAGCCGCACCGTCGAGTGGGACCGGCGGGCCAGCGGCCCCCAGTGCGAGACACCGAGCGCGGCCGCGGTGCCGGCCGGCACGTACCTGGTCCAGGCGAAGGTGCCGGGGCTGACCGCGGTCCACGCGTCGTTCGAACTGGCCAAGGACTGACGCCCGGCACGGGACGGTGCGGCCCGGCGGTACACGGAAGAGCCGCCTCCGGAAGTTCCGCCCGTAGGTGATCCGCTCACAGCGTGCACCACTGGTGGCGGTCCGGCCGCTGGGGCACAGTCGCCGCCATGAGGCTACTGATTCTGGGCGGTACGGAGTTCGTGGGGCGGGCGCTGGCCGAGGCGGCGCTGGCCCGGAACTGGGACGTCACGGTCTTCCACCGGGGGCGGCACGCGGCACCCGAGGGGGTCACCGTGCTGCACGGCGACCGGCTGGCGGAGGGCGGGCTGGCCGCCCTGGAGGGCGGCGCGTGGGACGCCGTCGTGGACACCTGGAGCGCCGCACCGGTGGCGGTCCGGGACGCGGCCCGCCTGCTGGCCGACCGGGCGGGCGGCTACGCGTACATCTCCAGCGGTTCGGTCTACGCCTTCCCGCCCACCGGGCGGATCAGCGAGTCCGCGCCGGTGGTGGCGGGCGCCGACCCGGCCGCGACCGACGCCGACGACTACGCGCGCGCCAAGCGGGGCGGTGAACTCGCCGCCATCGAGGCGTTCGGGGAGGACCGGGCGCTGCTGGTCCGCGCGGGGCTGATCCTCGGCCCGTACGAGAACATCGGGCGGTTGCCGTGGTGGCTGAACCGGATCGCGCGCGGCGGGCCGGTCCTGGCGCCCGGCCCGCGCGACCTGCCGTTGCAGTACATCGACGCCCGCGACCTCGCGGAGTGGACCCTGGACGCCGTACGGGACCGGCGGTCCGGCGCGTACAGCCTGGTGAGCGAGTCGGGGCACGCCTCCATGGGCGAGCTGCTGGAGAGCTGTGCGCGGGTCACCGGCTCCTCGGCCGAACTGCGGTGGACGGCGCCGGAGGACGTGCTGGCGGCGGGCATCGAGCCGTGGACGGAGCTGCCGGTCTGGCTGCCGCCGGGCGAGCTGCACGACGCGATGCACGGCGCCGACGTCTCCAAGGCGCTGGCGGCGGGGCTGCGTTGCCGGCCGGTCGGCGAGACGGTGGCGGACACCTGGCAGTGGTTGCGCGGCATCGGCGGGGTGGCACCACAACGCCCGGACCGGCCGGCCCTGGGACTGCCGACGGAGAAGGAGGCGGCGGTGCTGGGGCGGGAGGCGTAGGGGCGGGGCCGTGGGGCCCGGGGCCCCACGGCGGAAACCTCCTAGACGTACCGCTCCAGGATCGACGACTCCGCCAGGCGGGAGAGGCCCTCGCGGACCGAGCGGGCGCGGGTCTCGCCGACGCCCTCGACCGCCTGGAGGTCGTCGACGCTGGCGGCGAGGAGCTTCTGGAGGCCGCCGAAGTGGTCGACCAGGCGGTCGATGACGGCGCCGGGGAGGCGGGGGACCTTCGCCAGCAGCCGGAAGCCGCGCGGCGAGACCGCCGAGTCCAGCGTCTCGGGCGAGCCGCTGTAGCCCAACGCGCGGGCCACTATGGGGAGTTCGAGCAGCTCGGTGTGGGTGAGGGCGTCCAGCTCGGCCAGTGCCTCGGCGACCGTGCGGGAGCGCTTGGCGGTGGGCTCGGGGACGTAGTCCCGGGCGACCAGCTCGCGCTCCGGCTCCACCCCGGCGATCAGCTCTTCGAGCTGGAGGGCCAGCAGGCGGCCGTCGGTGCCCAGTTCGACGACGTACTCGGCGATCTCGGTGGCGATCCGGCGGACCATCTCCAGGCGCTGGGCGACCGCGGAGACGTCGCGGACCGTGACCAGGTCCTCGATCTCCAGGGCGGAGAGGGTGCCGGCGACCTCGTCGAGGCGGAGCTTGTAGCGCTCCAGGGTGGCCAGCGCCTGGTTGGCGCGGGAGAGGATCGCGGCGGACTCCTCCAGGACGCGGCGCTCGCCGTCCACGTAGAGCGCGATCAGGCGCATGGACTGGCTGACCGAGACCACCGGGAAGTTGGTCTGGATGGAGACCCGCTGGGCGGTGCGGTGGCGGGTGCCGGTCTCCTCGGTGGGGATGGAGGCGTCCGGCACCAGCTGGACGCCGGCGCGGAGGATCTTGGTGATGTCCTTGTCGAGGACCAGCGCGCCGTCGAGCTTGCACAGCTCGCGCAGGCGGGTGGCGGAGAACTCGACGTCCAGCGCGAAACCACCGGTGCACATGGACTCGACGGTCTTGTCGAAGCCGAGGACGATCAGGCCGCCCGTATTGCCGCGGAGGATGCGCTCCAGGCCGTCCCGCAGGGCCGTACCGGGCGCGACGGCGCTCAGCGAGGCGCGCATCAGGCTCTCGGTGCCGGTCCCTGCGGACCTGCCGGGAGACGACGCCCGGTCGTTCGCTGCCACTGCACTCCTCCGTCGCATGGTCTGTCGGTCCGGGCCGCCCGGCCGGTGCCGCGGTGCGTACCACACGGAGAGTACCCAGGAGCTACGCAGCCGGCGGTGGGACGGCGGTGACGGGCGAGACCGGGGCAAAGTCTACCGGCGCGCTTCCTCCTCCCGCGGGGCCTCCCGGCGGACCCGCTTGGGCAGCACGGACAACGCCTGTCCGACGTCGGCGACCTCCATGACCCGCATCCCGTCGGGGATCTTGCCGGGGTCGGTGGGGACCAGGGCGTGCGTGAAGCCGAGCCGGGCGGCCTCCGACAGACGGCGCTGGACGCCGGTGACCCTCCGGACCTCCCCGGCCAGCCCGACCTCGCCGATGGCGACGAGGTTCTTGGGCAGCGGGGTGTCGCTGGCGGCGCTGGCCAGCGCGAGGGCGACGGCGAGGTCGGCGGCCGGCTCGCTGAGCTTCACCCCGCCGACCGTGGCGCTGTAGATGTCGCGCTTGCCCAGGGCGCTGATCCGGCCGCGCTGCTCCAGGACGGCGAGCATCATCGAGACCCGGGAGGTCTCCAGGCCGGAGGTGGTGCGCCGGGGGGAGGGGATCTGGGAGTCGACGGTCAGCGCCTGGACCTCGGCGACCAGCGGGCGGCGGCCCTCCAGGGTGACCGTCAGGCACGTCCCGGGCACCGGCTCGGCGCGGCGGGTCAGGAAGAGGCCGGAGGGGTCGGCGAGGCCGGTGATGCCCTCGTCGTGCAGCTCGAAGCAGCCGACCTCGTCGGTGGTGCCGTAGCGGTTCTTCACGCCGCGGACGAGGCGGAGGCGGGCGTGCCGGTCGCCCTCGAAGTGCAGGACGACGTCGACCAGGTGCTCCAGGAGGCGGGGGCCGGCGATGGCGCCGTCCTTGGTGACGTGGCCGACCAGCAGGGTGGACATGCCGCGCTCCTTGGACGCCCGGATCAGGGCGCCGGCGACCTCGCGGACCTGGGCCATGCCGCCGGGGGCGCCGTCGATCTCCGGGGAGGCGACGGTCTGCACGGAGTCCATGATCAGCAGTGAGGGCTTGACGCTGTCCAGATGGCCGAGGACGGCGGACAGGTCCGTCTCGGCGGCCAGATAGAGATCCTCGTCGAGGGCGCCGATGCGGTCGGCGCGCAGCCGGACCTGGCCGGCGGACTCCTCGCCGGTCACATAGAGCGTGCGGTGCTCGGCGGAGGCGGCCTTGGCGGCGACGTCCAGCAGGAGGGTGGACTTGCCGACGCCGGGCTCGCCGGCCAGCAGCACGACCGCGCCGGGGACCAGCCCGCCGCCCAGGACGCGGTCCAGCTCGGGCACGCCGGTCGAGCGGGCGGTGGCCTGCTTGCCGTCGACCTGGCCGATGGGCAGGGCGGCGGTGGTGACCCGGCCGGGCGCGGTGGTGCGCACCGCGGGGGCGCCGCCGAACTCCTCGACCGTGCCCCACGCCTGGCACTCCGGGCAGCGGCCGAGCCACTTGGCGGTGGTCCAGCCGCACTCGGTGCAGCGGTACGAGGGGCGATCCTTGGCCGACGATTTACGAGTTGCCATGCCGCCACCGTAGCGGCGGGGTGTGACAGTGGGCGTCCCCCGAGCTCTCGACGAGCGGGGACCCCCGCCGGAGGCCGTTGCACCGACCGGGTGGCGTGCGCCGCGCGCAGGCGACGGGCATTTAGCAGATTTGTGTCCCCTTTTGAGGGAGATGGTCACCCGTACGGGTTAAAAGTGACCCTGCTACACAGGAGCGGCTGCATCATCCGCCTACCGTCGCCGGGGTGATGAGCAGCAGGCCCGAGCACCCTAGGCACACCACCGGCGCACTCCGGTCGCGCACCGCCGCGCCGCGCCGGCACCGGCCGCAGACCGACGGGCGGCCCACCCGCCCCGAGCACCAGGACCGCTACGAGCCCCATCTGGACGGGCTGTTCACCTACTGCCTGTCCGTGCTGTGCGAGCACGACACGGCAGCTGTGGTCCTCGGCGAGACCCTGGCGCTCGCCGAGCGCCAGTACGGCCGCCGCCCCGGCGACCCGGCACTCTTCCGCCCCTGGCTCTACGCCCTGGCCCGCTGGGCGTGCCTGCGCCGGCTCGCCGAGCAGGCCGCCCCGGACGCGATCGGCCCGCCCGACTCCGGGCGCACGCCGGCCCGGCAGCGGGAACTGGCCGCACTGGCCTGGCCGGAGGCGGCCGGCACCACGCCCGAGCAGCGCGAGGTGCTGGAGCTGTCGGTGCGGCACCGGCTGGCGCCGGAGGAGATCGCCGCGGTGACCGGGGCCGACCCGGCCGCCACCCGCACGCGACTGGCCGCCGCCTCCTGCGAGGTGGAGCGGACCCGGGCGGCGCTGGCGGTGGTCGAGTTCGGGCGATGTCCGGACGTGGCCCGGCTGGCCGGGGACAGCCAGATGCTGCTGGGCGCGGCGCTCCGCCGGGAGTTGGTGCGCCACGTCGACGACTGCGCGGAGTGCCGCCGGACCGCCGAGCGGGCCACCGCCGCCGGGCCCTGGCCGGGCACCGCACCGGCCGAGCAGGGCGGGCTGCCGCTGGTCACCGCGGACCGGGCGGCGATCTGCGCGGCGCTGGTGGCGGCCCGGACGTCCCGGTCGGGGCGGGCCGAGGGCGTGCCCGGGGCCGCCCTCGCCACGGCCGGCCGGAGCGGTGGAGCAAACGGTTCTCCACGCTATGACCGCAAGGGTTTCCCGGTCGCTCCCACGGATCGCTCCGCCCGTCGCCGGCGGCTGCGCAACCGCGCGCTGACCACCACCGTCGTGGCGACCGTGCTGGCGGCGCCGGTGTTCGCGCTGTGGGCGGCGTACCGAGGCGCCCCGGAGACCGGCGAGACGGACGTCATGCCGACCGTGGCGGCCAACGAGGTGCGGGCGATGCCGGGCGACAGGCTCGACGGCCGTCCCTACGAGAACGCGGGCAACACCCGGTCGCGGTCCCCGCGCCCCGAGCTCCCGCTCGACGACGAGGCACCGGACGTCTCGGTCGCGGTGCTGGGCGCGGACGACGGCCCGACGCCGCCCGACGAACGGGAGGAGAAGGGCCCGGGCCGGCTGACGATCGACGCGCAGCCGGTCGAGGACACCACGGTCGTCACGATCCGCGCCTCCGGCGGCACCCCGGTGCGCTGGCGGGCGGCGGCCGATGCGCCCTGGCTCCAACTGAGCCACACCGCCGGGCAGTTGGATCCGGGGCAGGTCGCGAGGATCACGGTCTCGGTGGACCACGACCGGGAGCCCGACGGGAACTGGCGGTCCGCGATCGCCATCGAGCCCGGCGGTCGCGTCGTCACCCTGAAGGGGCACGGGGCGACCCAGCCCGCTCCCGGGCCGGGCCGGCCCTCGTCCGGCACCCCGCGCCCGCGGCCCAGCCACCCGGCGCCGCGGCCGTCGCCGCGGCCCACCCGGCCCGCCCCGACACCACCGGCGCCGTCCCCGACACCCACGCACCCCGGACCGACCGGGACCCCGGCGCCGACCACGGGACCCACCCCGCCGCCGACGCCGAAGCACACCACCCGCCCGCCGGACTGACCCGCCGCGCCGCCGCGCCGCCGACTACGTCGCGTCGGCGGCCCGCGGCTTCGGGTCGGCCGGGTGCGGCGCCAGCGGCAGCTGCGAGGCCAGCCGCTGCTCGCACAGCTCGACGAGCTTGGCGTAACCGGCCTTGCCCATCAGCTCGGTCAGCTCCGGCTTGTAGGTGACGTAGACCGGGTCGCCGGCGCCGTGCGCGGAGGTCGCCGAGGTGCACCACCAGTGCAGGTCGTGGCCGCCGGGGCCCCAGCCGCGGCGGTCGTACTCGCCGATGGTGACCTGGAGGATCTGGGTGTCGTCCGGCCGGTCGATCCAGTCGTAGGTGCGCCGGACCGGTAGCTGCCAGCAGACGTCCGGCTTGGTCTCCAGCGGCTCGCGGCCCTCGCGGAGCGCGAGGATGTGCAGCGAGCAGCCGGCGCCGCCCTGGAAGCCGGGGCGGTTCTGGAAGATGCAGGAGCCCTGCCAGCGGCGGGTCTGCCGCTCGCCGTCCTCGTCCTCCTCGATCCACCCGGTCCCGGTGCCGACGTCGTGGAACTGCCACAGGTCGGGGGTGAGCCGCGCCATGTGCTGCGCGACGCGCTCCTCGTCCTCCTCGTCGGAGAAGTGCGCGCCCAGCGTGCAGCAGCCGTCGTCCGCCCGGCCGGCCTGGATGCCCTGGCAGCCGCTGCCGAAGATGCAGGTCCAGCGGGAGGTCAGCCAGGTCAGGTCGCAGCGGAAGAGCTGCTCGTCGTCGCCCGGGTCGGGGAAGGTGACCCAGGCGCGGGCGAAGTCGAGGCCGACCTCGTCGGCCGTGGCCCCGTCGCCGGACTGCGCGGCCGCGGCGGCCTTGGCGCGCCGCTTTTCTTCCTTCTTCAGGGCCTTTTCGTGCTTCGCCTGTTTCGTCTTTGCCACGGGTCCAGCGTACGGCCGGCACCGAGTGTGCCCTGTCGCGGCAGTAGGTTTCCACGTATGAGACTCGGTGTCCTCGATGTGGGTTCGAATACCGTCCACCTCCTGGTGGTGGACGCACACCCCGGCGCGCGCCCGCTGCCCGCCTACTCGCACAAGGCGGAACTGCGCCTGGCCGAACTCCTCGACGAGGCCGGCGCCATAAACGAGGCCGGTGTCCACCGCCTGGTGCTCACCATCCAAGAGGCGATGCAGGTCGCCGAGGACAAGGGCGTCGAGGACGTGCTCCCGTTCGCCACCTCCGCGATCCGCGAGGCCACCAACGGCGAGGAGGTGCTGCGCCACCTCACCGAGGAGACCGGGGTCACCCTCCAGGTCCTCTCCGGCGAGGACGAGGCGCGGCTGACCTTCCTGGCCGCCCGCCGCTGGCTGGGCTGGTCGGCCGGCCGGCTGCTCGTCCTGGACATCGGCGGCGGCTCGCTGGAGATCGCCTACGGCCTCGACGAGGACCCGGACGTGGCGGTCTCGCTGCCGTACGGCGCGGGCCGGCTGACCGGCGCCGACCTGCGGGCCGATCCGCCGGACCCGGAGGACATCCGGGCGCTGCGCCGTCGGGTGCGCGCCGGGATCGCCCGCACGGTCAGCGACTTCTCCCGGCACGGCACCCCCGACCAGGTCGTCGGGACCTCCAAGACCTTCAAACAGCTGGCCCGGATCGCGGGCGCGGCGCGCTCAGCGGAGGGGCTGTACGTCCAGCGCGAGCTGTCCCGCAAGAAGCTGGAGGAGTGGGTGCCGCGGCTGGCCCAGATGAGCTCCCGGGAGCGGAGCGGGCTCCCGGGGGTGTCCGAGGGGCGCTCGCGGCAGCTGCTGGCGGGGGCGCTGGTGGCCGAGGCGGCGATGGACCTGTTCGGGGTGGAGACCTTGGAGATCTGCCCCTGGGCGCTGCGGGAAGGGGTCATCCTGCGGCGGTTGGACCACCTTCCGTAGGCGGTTGCCCGGCCTGCGCGACGGCGGACGGCTGCGCGGGCCCGTCCCCCGCGGCGGCGCGGCCGGGCGCGCCCCGGAGCGTGCGGGTGCGCCCGGCCTGCCCGAATGCGGTGGAGATCACATCGTGCGCCGTGGAGTCGGGGCGCCACAGGCGTTGCACCGGGCCTCGTGCGTCACAGGCGTCCCGTCGGGTGGCCGTGGCGGTTCTCACGTCCTGCCCCGTGCCGGTTTCCGGCCCGTACGCTGTCCCTCGTGACAGAGCCAGTGGTGCGCATCCCCGATGCGAAGGTCGCGCTGTCCACGGCTTCGGTCTATCCGGAGTCGACGGCGACGGCCTTCGAGATCGCCGCGCGCCTGGGCTACGACGGCGTCGAGGTCATGGTGTGGACCGACCCGGTCAGCCAGGACATAGAGGCGCTGCGCCGGCTCTCGGACTACCACGGCGTGCCGGTGCTGGCCGTCCACGCGCCCTGCCTGCTGATCACCCAACGGGTCTGGTCCACCGACCCGTGGGTCAAGCTCCAGCGCGCCCGCATCGCGGCCGAGAAGCTCGGCGCCACCACGGTCGTGGTGCACCCGCCGTTCCGCTGGCAACGCAACTACGCACGGGAGTTCGTCCGCGGCATCTGGCGGATGGAGGGCGAGACCGACGTCCGGTTCGCGGTGGAGAACATGTACCCCTGGCGCTACCGCGACCGCGAGATGCTCGCCTACGCCCCCGACTGGGACCCCACCAACGACGACTACCGGCACTTCACCGTCGACCTCTCGCACACCGCCACCGCCCGCCACGACGCGCTGGCGATGGTGGAGCGGATGGGCGACCGGCTGGCCCACGTCCACCTCGCGGACGGCAACGGCTCCGCCAAGGACGAGCACCTGGTGCCGGGCCGCGGCAGCCAGCCCTGCGCGGAGCTGCTGGAGCGGCTGGCCGCCACCGGGTTCGACGGCCACGTGGTGGTCGAGGTCAACACCCGCCGGGCGATGTCCGCCGCCGAACGCGAGGCCGACCTGGCCGAGGCACTGGCCTTCACCCGCCTCCACCTGGCGTCCCCGACCTGGGTCCCCGGCAAGTAGCCGACCGCCCCGCCGGATGCCGCGCGATGGCACCGCCCGTCCGCACTCCGGTCGGTCATCTCACATACCGGAGCCGGTGTCCGGATCTTGGATCAAGAGCGTAATCTCGGGATCAGCTGCTGTATGGCCTGCCGTACCTGCTGTGCCTGTTGTATGGCGCCGCGCCGTACGTCCGTATCCCGAGGGAGTGACCATCGTGCCCGAGCTGAGGTCCCGCACCGTTACCCATGGCCGCAACATGGCGGGCGCCCGCGCCCTTATGCGGGCCTCGGGCGTAGCGAGCGAGGACATCGGCAAGCCGATCGTCGCGGTCGCCAACTCCTTCACCGAGTTCGTGCCCGGCCACACCCACCTCGCCCCGGTCGGCCGGATCGTCTCCGACGCCATCCGCGCCGCCGGCGCCGTCCCCCGCGAGTTCAACACCATCGCGGTCGACGACGGCATCGCGATGGGCCACGGCGGCATGCTGTACTCCCTGCCCTCCCGCGACCTGATCGCGGACTCGGTCGAGTACATGGTCGAGGCGCACTGCGCCGACGCGCTGATCTGCATCTCCAACTGCGACAAGATCACCCCCGGCATGCTGATGGCCGCGCTGCGCCTCAACATCCCGGTGGTCTTCGTCTCCGGCGGCCCGATGGAGGCCGGCCAGGCCACCCTCGTCGACGGCACGGTCCGCAAGCTCGACCTGATCGACGCGATGGTGGACGCCTCCAACGACAGTGTCTCCGACGCGGACGTCCTCCGCATCGAGGAGAACGCCTGCCCCACCTGCGGCTCCTGTTCCGGCATGTTCACCGCCAACTCCATGAACTGCCTGACCGAGGCCATCGGCCTGAGCCTCCCCGGCAACGGCTCGGTCCTCGCCACCCACACCGCCCGCCGCGCCCTCTACGAGAACGCCGGCCGCACGGTCGTCGAGATCACCAAGCGCTACTACGAGGACGGCGACGAGTCCGTCCTGCCGCGCAACATCGCCACCCGCGACGCCTTCGAGAACGCCATGGCCCTGGACATCGCCATGGGCGGCTCGACCAACACGATCCTGCACCTGCTGGCCGCCGCCCAGGAGGCCGGTCTGGACTACGACCTCAGGGACATCGACGCGGTCTCCCGCCGCGTCCCGTGCCTGGCCAAGGTCGCCCCGAACATCGCCCCCGGCGGCACGTACTACATGGAGGACGTGCACCGCGCCGGCGGCATCCCCGCCATCCTCGGCGAGCTGTACCGCGGCGGCATGCTCAGCGAGGACGTCCACTCCGTCCACGCCACCACCCTCGCCGAGTGGCTCAAGACCTGGGACGTGCGCGGCGGTTCGCCGTCCGCCGAGGCCGTCGAGCTGTGGCACGCCGCCCCCGGCTGCAAGCGCTCGGCCACCGCCTTCTCCCAGTCCGAGCGCTGGGAGACCCTGGACGTGGACGCCGCCGGCGGCTGCATCCGCTCCGTCGAGCACGCCTACTCCAAGGACGGCGGCCTGGCCGTCCTCAAGGGCAACATCGCCCTCGACGGGTGCGTGGTGAAGACCGCCGGCGTCGACGAGTCCATCTGGACCTTCGAGGGTCCCGCCGTCGTCTGCGAGTCCCAGGACGAGGCCGTCGAGAAGATCCTCAACAAGCAGGTCAAGGAGGGCGACGTCGTCGTCATCCGCTACGAGGGCCCCAAGGGCGGCCCGGGCATGCAGGAGATGCTCTACCCGACCTCGTTCCTGAAGGGCCGCGGCCTGGGCAAGACGTGCGCCCTGGTCACCGACGGCCGCTTCTCCGGCGGCACGTCCGGCCTCTCCATCGGCCACGCCTCCCCCGAGGCGGCCTCCGGCGGCACCATCGCCCTCGTCGAGGACGGCGACCGCATCCGCATCGACATCCCCCACCGCTCGATCGAACTCCTCGTCGGCGAAGAGGAGTTGGCCGCCCGCCGGGAGGCCCTCGGCGGCGTCTACGCCCCGAAGGACCGCGACCGCAAGGTCTCCGCGGCCCTGCGCGCCTACGCGGCCATGGCCACCAGCGCGGACAAGGGCGCGGTGCGCGACGTGAGCAAGCTGGGCTGAGCCCGGCCGCCCGGCCAGGAGCGTCACGCGGCGCCCTTCCCCCGCGACGCACGCCCTCGATAGTCTCCCCTCTCCCGAGGAGGGGGGAGCAGAAGGCGTGAACTGTCCGGAATATGGCGCGATGATGTGGAGTCAAGGTTCACAGAACGTGTGCCCTAATTGTGGCCATACCCAGTGAGATACTGAGGGCATGATGGCTGACGAACCTGGTCCTGCCGAGCCTGGTCCTGCCGACGCGTTGGCAGTGGTGACGTCGCACGTCTGCGAGTGCGGTGCCGTCGTCGAAGGGCTGCACGGCAGGTGGGCGTGCACGGCCTGCGGGCGCGTATCGCCGTATCTGGAACCGCCGCAAGGATGGCAGGCGGAGCCCGGTTACGCGGACTGGAAGTGAGAGCGGCGACGGTTTCCCGCCGAGACGGGAGCCGTCGCCCGGCCGTTGTGGCCATCGACCCGCCAACTCGCCCCGGGTGAAAGCCGTGGTGAACGACCCCCAGGTCGCCGCTCCGAAGAGGAGCGCCGGGCCGTGGGGGTTTTGCTGTTGTGGGCGGGGTGACGGGTGGGGTGCGGGGGACGTGTCGGGGCGGGGCGTGATGTCGTCACGGTGTTGCCGTGCCGTCGAGTGCCGTCGAGTGATGTCGAGTGGTGCCATGTGGTGTCACGTGGTGCCATTGCGCGCCATCGGGCGCGTGCGGGCGCACATGGCGCCGCAGTGACTCAGGCTGATTCCTTTACGTTTTCCCAGGTCAGAGCGGTTTCCTTGACGGGTAATCCATGTGTGGCATCGCTTGGGCTTGCTCATGACGCCATGATGGTGCCATGATGGCGTCATGGACCTCACCCCGTATGTCGACACTCTCCGCCGTGAACTCGCGGTGGCCGCCGAAGCCGGCGGGGAAGACGCCCGTGAGATGGCCGAGCGACTCACCGCTCCTCTGGAGTCGGCGACCCGCCTGACCATGCTCAACGTGCTCTCCGCCGCGATGGACGAGATCACCCGTGAGCTCGCCCCCGGCTCGGTCGACGTACGGCTGCGCGGGCTGGACCCCGACTTCGTGGTGACGCCGCCGCCCACCGGCGGCGGCCCCGCGGAAGCGGCCGCCCTGCCCGTCGAGCCACTCAGGGCGCAGGCGCCCGCCGACGGCGACGAGGGCGGCACCGCCCGCGTCAATCTGCGGCTGCCGGCCCACCTCAAGGCGCGCGCCGAGGAGGCCGCGAGCCGTGAGGGCCTGTCGGTCAACGCATGGCTGGTGCGGGCCGTTTCGGCCGCGGTCTCCGGCGGCACGCAGCCGCGTGCGACGCGGCAGACCCAGACCATGGGACAGAGCTTCACGGGCTGGGTGCGCTAGGGCCTGTCGGTCAAACTCCCGTCTGCCGGTCGTCGCCCGTCACGTACTCTCGCCGCACCGGGCGATGACCCCAGTACGCCCGTACAGGGGCCATCGCCCGGCACGCCGAGAGCACGCACCGGACACCGCCCGGCCCGCCCTCCGGGCGGACGACGGGAGTTTGACGACAGGCCCTAGCCGCACCCGCCCCCACACCACTTCTTTTCACACCACGTCCCACCAGCAGGGACGCTCCCAGGACCCAAGAGGACGGTACAGCCATGCCTTCTTTCGACACTTCCGGACCGATCGCCGTCACCGCCCACGTGGAGGCCGGCTCCATCCGCTTCACCGCGGGCGACCGCCCCGACGCGGTCGTCGAGGTACGGCCCCGCGACCCCGAGCAGGACCGGGACGTGCGGTCGGCCGAGCAGACCGAGGTCACCTACGCGAGCGGCACCCTGACCGTCCGGACCCCCAAGCTGCGCAATTCGCTGCGCCGCCCCGGCACCGTCGATGTGACGGTCGAACTGCCCGCGGGCTCGCGCGTCGACATGACCGGTTCCTGGGCCCAGGTGCTCGGCGAGGGCCGGCTCGGCGAGGTCCGCGTGAAGACCTCGTCCGGCGACGTCCGCCTCGACGCGACCGGACCGCTGCAACTGACCGCGTCGCACGGCTCGATCACGGTGGACCGGGTCGAGGGCCTGGCCGAGATCACCACCAGCACCGGCAGCCTGCGCGTCGGCACCGTCGACGGCCCCGCCGTCCTGAAGAACTCGCACGGCACGACGACCGTCGGTGCCGTGACCGGCGACCTGAAGGTGAAGAACGCCACCGGCGACATCGACATCGCGCGCGCCGAGGGCTCGGTCGCCGCCACCACCGCCCACGGCACCCTGCGGGTCGCCGAAGTCGCCCGCGGCACCGTCCAGTTGGAGACCTCCTACGGCGCCATCGAGGTCGGCATCCGCGAGGGCACGGCCGCCTGGCTCGACGTCAGCGCCGGCTCCGGGCAGGTGCGCAACATGCTCGCCGCGTCCGAGGCCCCGGAGGGGGCCGAGGGCACCGTCGAGGTCCGCGCCCGGACCCGGCACGGCAACATCGACATCCTGCGCGCCCGGGTCTGAGCGCCCGCCCGCCGACCCAGCGACACGCGTGATGTCATGATCACGCCAAGGTGTCCGCCGGGTGGGCCCGGTCGTCGGCCTCCTGGAGGGCGTCGGCGGTGTGGTCCAACTGCTCGGCGACGGCGGCCAGGTGCGGCAGGGCCTTCTCCGCCTTCGCCCTGGTGCGGTTCCAGCGGGCGTGGAAGGCGTCGGCCGCCGCGCCGGTCCAGTTGTCGCCGAGGCGGGCGACCTCCCGGTCCCGGGCCTCGATGGTGGTCTTCAGGTCGTGGGCCATGCGCCGCCATACGTCGGCGCAGGCCCGTAGGGCGGACGGATCCGCGTCGGGGGCGAGCAACTCGAAGCCCGTCTCGGTCCGCGTCCGTTGTTCCTGCGGTTGGTCGGCCATGTCACTTCCCCCGGAACCGCAGGGCCCGCGCGTCCTCGGCGCCCTGGTAGGCGGCGACGGCGTGGTGCAGACCGGCGGCGTGGTCCCGCAGGTCCGCGGATATCTCCCTCAGCGCCGTCGCGGTGCGGTGGGTCATCTCCCGGTACGGGGAGAGGGCCTCGGCGGGCTCGGGCCTCATGCCGACGGGATCGGGAACTTTGAGGGGCCGCGAGGCGAACGCGCCGACGCGGTCGTCGAGATGGTCGGCGGCGGCGGTGAAGCCCTCGGCCAGTGCGGTGACCGGTTCGGGACGGAAGGAAAAGAGCTGGTGCGGCACAGCTGGCCCCCGTGGTGATGTCGCGTGTGATCAATGTGCCCAGGGAGGCTAGGCAGACGGGCCCCACGGATGGGGCGTACCGGCCGCGGAATTCACGAACCCTTGATGACCGGGGAGTTGGGGCGACGGCGGCCGGCCGGGCGCCGAACACATCCGGCCATGCCGAGGGCAATGGGCCGACGCCGACGCCGATGCTGACGCCGGGGGAGGGGGGAGGTCGCCGCCGGCCCGCGTGCCCTCACCCCCGTCGGCTCACCAGCGCTCCGGTTTCTCCGTGCTCACGCCGAAGACCGTGCCGTCGGGGGAGGCGGCGTAGACGCGGCCGTGGGCGGTGTCCAGGGTCGGGGCGGGGACGGCCTGGAGGAAGCCGTTGTGGCGGGTGGCGGCGAGCCGGGGCGGGGTCTGGCCGAGGAGGGCGCCGGTGGTGGTGTCGACGGCCAGCAGCCGGCCGTCCGCGGCGGTGAAGTAGAGGCGGTCGCCGCTGACGACGGGGGTCGAGCCGCGGCTGACGGAGGTCTCGGTGTCCCAGCTGCGTTCGCCGACGGCCTGGAGGGCGCCGCCCTCGGCCAACACGTACACCGTCTCGCCGTGGACGGCGGACGAGACCCCGGGCAGGGGCGCGGCCAGCGGGAACTTCCGGCTCTGGCGGGTGGCCGGGTCGTAGCGGAGCACGCCGGAGACATAGCCGTCGTAGGTCGGGTCGCCGATGGTGAGGAAGAGGGCACCGGATGCGGTGGGGCCGGCCAGGGTGAGCGTGCCGGGGAGCCGGTGGGACCAGTGGACCGAGCCGTCGGACGGGTCGATGGCGGTGAGTTGGGTGGCGGGGGCGGGGCCGGCGGTGAGGGTCTCGGCGGCGTAGGCGGTGTGCGGGTCGCCGTGGCTGGCGAAGTGGGGGAGCCGGTGGCCGGGGAAGCGCTTGCTCCACCGCTGGGCGTGCGTGGTGGTGTCCAGGGCGGTGACCGTGCCGTCGGCGGCGGTCAGGAGGATGCGGTCGGCGACGACCGCGGCGCCGCCCTCGTAGCCGGAGACGTCCAGGCTCCAGCGGAGGGCGCCCTTGCCGTCCGGGGACGGATCGAGGGCCAGCAGGCGCTTGCCGTCTCCGGTGAAGACGTAGAGGAGGCCGCCGGAGAGGACCGGGGCGGTGGGGGAGACGGCCTCCGGGCCCGCCGGGGCACCGGTGTGACGCCAGGTCACCGCACCCGTGCCGGGGGCGAGGCGGGCGGCCGGCAGACCGGACTGGCCGCAGAAGACCGCGCCGGCACCGGCCGTGCAGTACGGCATCTCGGCGTCATGACCGGCGGGGCGCTCGACGATCGTGGTGCGCCAGGGATGGAAGGCGGCGCGAAGGGTGCGCGGGGCGTGCGTCTGGAGGGCCGGATCGTCCGGCGCGTCCGAGGTGAGGGCCCAGGTGCCGCCGATCGCGGCGGCGGCGACGGCGAGGGCCGCGGCGGCCCAGAGGAGGCGGCGACGGGCACGTGCCCTTCGGGGGGCCGGGGCGGCGCCGGGGGCGTCCTCGGGAGCGGGCGGCGGGTCGGCGGGCTCGTGGTTCGCGTCCGGCGCGTGCGGCACGTCGGGGGCGCGGGCCACGTCCGGGGTGCGGGCGCGGACATGGGTGGTCTCGGCGCGCGGCGGGGTGGCCTCGGCACGGATCGGCTGCCGTTGGGCGGGTATCCGGGTGCCCTGCACCGTCTGCGGCAGCGCCTCGCCGGGGGCAGGAGGGGTGGCCGGCAGCGTCATCGGCGCGTCCGTGTGCAGCAGTTGCATCAGCCGGTCCGGCGTCGGGCGGTCCGCCGGGTCCTTGGCCAGGCAGCTCTCGACGAGCGGCACCAGTTCCTCCGGCACGCCCGACAGGTCCGCGTCGTCGTGCACCACCTGGTACGCGACGAGGTAGGGGCTCTCCGAGTCGAACGGGCCGCGGCCGGTGGCGGCGTGCACCAGCACCGACCCCAGGGCGAAGACGTCCGCCGCCGGTCCGACCTCGCGCGGGCGCTGGAACTGCTCGGGGGCCATGAACGGCGGGGTGCCGATCAGCTTCCCGGTCTCGGTGCGCATCTCGCTGTCCGACGGCCGGGAGATGCCGAAGTCGATGACTTTCGGGCCGTCGGCGGCGAGCAGCACATTGCCGGGCTTGAGATCGCGGTGCACCACTCCCGCGCGGTGAATGTCGCGCAGCGCCTCGGCGAGGCCCGCACCCAGCTGGCGCACCTCGACGGGGGTCAGCGGGCCGTTCCGCTTGACGTGTTCGGAGAGGGTCGGGCCGGCGATGTGGAGGGTCGCCATCCAGGGCCGTGCGGCGTCCGGGTCGGCATCGACGACGGGTGCCGTGAAGGCCCCGCTGACCCGTCGGGCGGCGGCCACCTCCTGTCGGAATCGCCCCCGGAACTCCGGGTCTTGGGCGAATTCGGCGTGGATGACCTTGACCGCGAGCAGCAGTCCGGAGGAGGACCGGGCCAGATGGACCACGCCCATTCCCCCGGAGCCCAGCCGCGCCTCCAGAGGGTAGTGCCCGGCGTATTCCGGACGCTCCGCTTCCGGGCCGGGCCCGGAATCGCGCAGCGGCGGCATCGTTCCACCCCCGAGTCTTCCCCTTGCCAAATCGGTCGCAGGTGCGACGCGCGGAGCCTAGTCCATGGCACGTCCGGGACGGGTGAGGCTTGCTAGCGTGCGCGTCGCGGGCGTCGAACAGGCGCCCGCAGACGGCTGCCCGGCAACCGCGGGCAGCCGACGACCGAAACCAGCCACTCAAGGCATCGACCACACGGGGGGAAGCAGAAATGACCACACAGGAATTCGCCGGGAGCGCCGGGCCGGACACCGGGGCGGCCACGGACGTCGACGAGGCCGTCGCGAACGGCGCCGTGACGGACGCGGCGGCGGAGGCGGCGACCGATGCGACGGCCGGCGCCGCACCGCTCGCCGCCGCGCTCGCCGGCCGGACCACCTACCCCCTCGCGCCCGGCTACCGCGTCAACGTCCGCCAGGGGGCCGGCACCAACACCGCGCTGGTCCGCCAGCTCCCGGCCGGCGCCCAGGTCCAGATCCGCTGCCAGACGCGCGGCCAGTGGGTGGCCGGCCCCTACGGCTCCTCCAACATCTGGGACAACATCGCGCCCGGCGAGTACATCTCCGACACCTACGTCCACACGGGCAGTGACGGCATGGTCGCGCCCAGCTGCATGAGCTGACCTGAGCGACCCGGCGGCCCGGCGGGCTCCACGGGCCGGCCGCCGGGCCCCGGGGATAATCGACACCATGAGCGATGCGCAGCGGACGGCGGCCCAGGGCGGCCCGGAGCCGGAGGAGATCCGTTTCTTCGGCACCACCTGGGTCGAGCACGACGGCGGCTACGGCCTGCGCCGGGTCGGTGTCGCGGTGGGCTCGCTGGTGCTCGCCGCGGCCGGGGCGGCGGTGCTGCGGTTCGCCTTCCAGGGACTGGAGATCGCCGAGGTCGGCTCGTTCGTCAACGTTCTCGTGCTGGCCGGCTTCGCCGTCTGCAGCGCGCTGGCCTTCCGCCGCACCTGGGACGGGTTCGTGCGCCGCGCGGACCCGTCGGCCGACAGCGGTGCCGAGCGGTCGATGCAGAGCCTGATGATGATCGGCTTCATCGGCACGCTGCTCGCCTACTTCTGCCGCAGCCTGGCCGAGGCGCCCGGTGAGAAGCTGCGCCGGGCCGAGTACGAGGCGGCGCGGGAGCGGTACTCCCGGCGCCGGGAATCCCGCGCCGGGAACCCGGCGGCGCGCAAGCCGAAGCCGAACGGGACGGGCGCGGGATCAGGGACGAAGCTGGGCAAGAAGCGCCGCTAGGAGAAGCTCTGGGCGGGTCCGCCCTGGCCGGCGTAGCGGTCGGCCATCGCCCGGAACATCTCGCGTGGCTCCCAGTGCGCCTCCTCGTCGGTCATCCGCACCACGCCGTAGGAGGAGAGGTCGGCATGCCGGTCTACCTTGCCGAAGCCGGCGAAGGTGAACCACAGCGCGGTGTCCACCCCCTCCGTCTCGAAGGCGTCGAGGAGTTCGTGGAAGTACCGCACCTGCTCGCCCTCGTCCGGCACCGCGTCGGCCGGCGGCCGCCAGGCCATGCCGCCCAGCTCGCCCGCGCCCGCGTAGGGGCACGTCCCGAACTCGGTCACCGCGACCGGCTTGCCGTGTGCCGCGTGCCCGCGCAGCTCCTCCCGGAAGGTGTCGGCGTTGTACGCGGCCCGGTACGCGTCCACCCCGACCAGGTCGAACGGCGTCCAGTCGATCGCCTCCCAGGGCCCGGAGGCGTAGGTGATCCGGCCACCGAAGCGGGCCCGCACGGTCGTGGCCACCTGGGCGAGGAAGGTGTTCAGCCGCTCCGCCACCGGGCCCAGCGACCTCCACCAGTCCACATCGGCGGTGGTCATCGCGCGGAGCCGGTCGCCGTAGCCCTCCCCGGGGAGGAAGCCCTTGCAGAACGCGCTGAGCTCGCACCCGGCGACGAAGACCACCTCGGCCCCGGAGCGCCGGATCCGCTCCGCCCGCTCGGCGCACTCCGCGAAGAACGGCAGCAGCTCCTCGGGCGTGAGGTCCACGGGGAACGGCGCGAACCACACCTCCAGCCCGGCCTCCGCCGCGCACCCCGCCGCGGTGCTCAGCCGCTCGGGCCGCCCGCCGGAGATCCGCACCGCGTCGCAGTGCAGCTCCCGGGCGATCACGCCCATGTCGCGGCGCACCACCGCCTCGCCGAAGCTCGTGCGTGAGAGGTCCTCCGCCGGCAGGAACCCGGTGTCGTAGTTGATGCCGCGTGCGCGCATGGCTCTTCCTCGTTTCCCCCGTCGGATGTGGTGCCCGCCGGCACATTCTCCGGGAGGAATGCCCGGTTCCGGTGCGTACGGCGGCATGTACGGCGGGACCGGCACACCCGGCCGGGTGCCCACGTCCACATCCACGTCCACATCCATGCCCGGGTCCATGTCGGGGTCCGCGTCGACGTCCGCGCCCGCGCCCGCGTTCGGTCAACGGGTGGCACGGGCAGGATCCGTGACATGACGTCCCCACAGCCCCCGCAGTCTCCGGGGCACACCACGCTCGCCCGGACCTTCGGCGCGGTCGCCGGGCAGTACGCGGCGGCCCGGCCCGGCTATCCGCCGGCCCTGTTCGACGCGGTCGAGGAGCTGGCCGGGCGGCCGCTCGCCGGGGCCCGGGTGCTGGACGTCGGCGCCGGTACGGGGATCGCCAGCGGGCTGCTCCGGGCGCGCGGCGCGCGGGTCACGGCCGTGGAGCCGAGCGCGGCGATGGCCGCCGAACTGCGCGCCGGGCACCCCGGGATCCCGCTCGTGCGGGCCAGCGGCGACGCCCTGCCGTTCGCCGACCGGGCCGCCTTCGACCTCGTCGGCTACGCCCAGGCGTGGCACTGGACGGACCCGGCCCGCTCGGTCCCGGAGGCGGTGGGGGTCCCCCTGCTCTTTAAGAGCTCGGGGGAGGTGCTGCGGCCGGGCGGCGCGCTGGCGCTGTGGTGGAACGTGCCCGATCCGGACGTCCCGTGGGCCGCCGCCCAGGAGGCCCGGATCGCCCGCCGGCTGCCCGGCTACTACGCCCACGGCATCACCTCCCAGGCCGCCGGCCTGATCCGCGGCCTGGGGCTGGGGCTGCGCCCGGAGACCAGGGTGCTGCGCTGGACGCGCACCGTCCCGCTCGCCACCCACCTCGCGATGCTCGGCAGCCGTTCGTACTTCGCCGCGCTCGGCCCGGCGGCCGCCCCCGTACTGGAGGACGAGCGGGCCGCGCTCCTGGAGGTCTTCCCGGGCGGCCGGGTCGAGGAGGCGTACCGCCTGGACCTCACCGTCGCCCGGCGGCCGGCTTCCTGAGCCCCCGTCACCCCGCGCCCGTACACCCGCTCCCCGGCACCCCCGCCCTACCCGACCCCACCCCACCCCGTAGCGTCGTCCCCGTCCCGGAGGCCGCCGGCGCACGGGCCGCGGCCGAGGGGCGGGGAGGCGGGAGGACACGATGGCGGAGCGGGGACGCGGGGCGACCGACGAGCGGGTCCGGGGGGAGCGGCTGGCGCAGTTCGAGGAGCAGCGGGGCCGGCTGTGGGCCGTGGCGTACCGGATCACGGGGACGGTCAGCGACGCCGACGACGCGGTGCAGGAGACCTGGCTGCGCTGGCAGGGGCTCCCCGACGAGCCGCCGGTGGAGAGCCCCCGCGCGTTCCTCACCACGGTGGTGAGCCGGATCTGCTACGACCTGTTGGGGTCGGCCCGGGCCCGGCGCGAGCTGTACGTGGGGCCCTGGTTGCCCGAGCCGGTGCTGGACGGGGCCGCCGGCGGGTCCGTCGGCGACGGCCGGGCCGGCGTCCCGGACGGCCCGGAGGACCGGGTGACCCTCGACGAGTCGGTGGGCATGGCGCTGCTGACCGTCCTGGAGCGGCTCACCCCGGCCGAACGCACCGCCTTCGTCCTCCACGACGTCTTCGCGGTGCCGTTCCCGGAGATCGCCGAGGCGGTCGGCCGGACCCCGGAATCGGTGCGGCAGCTGGCCTCGCGCGGCCGCCGCCGGGTACGGGCCGAGGCGCCGCGCCGCACCGTGGACCGGGCCGAGCACCGGCGCACCGTGGAGGCGTTCCTGGCGGCCGTCATGGGTGGGGACTTCGAGGCGCTGCTGAACGTCCTGGACCCGGAGGTGGTGTGGCGTGCGGACGGCGGCGGCAAGGTGTCCGCGGCCCGCCGGCCGGTGCTGGGCCGGGACAAGGTCGCCCGCTACGTCCAGGGCCTGGTCACCCGCCACTTCACCCCGGCGACCATGCGGCTGGCGGTCCGGGAGGTCAACGGCTCCCTGGGGATGGTCTTCGCCGACCCGTCGGGGGCGTACCCGGCCGGGGTCTTCGGCTTCACGGTGCACGACGGGTTGATCACCGAGGTGGACGTCGTGCTCAACCCGGACAAGCTCGGGCACCTGGACTTCTCGGACCTGTGAGCGGTGGGCGAAGGCCCCGGGCCCGCAAGCCCGCGGGCCTCCGGGCCTGGCCGCGCTCAGGCGGCCTCGTACTCCCAGTCCGGCGCGCCCTCCCCGTAGAGCCAGTCGTCGAACAGGTCCGTCAGGTCCTCGTCCGTGCGCTGCTGGCAGAAGGCGACGAAGTCCGCGCTGTCGGCGTTGGCGTGCCGGTACTTCGCGGGCCACTCCTTGAGGATCGAGAAGAACGTCTTGTCGCCGACGGCGTTCCGCAGCTGCTGGAGGACCATCGCGCCACGCTCGTAGACCGGCGGCTCGGTGACGTCCGCCGCCGTCGGCACCTTGCCCGGCGGGAAGTCCCAGCGCGCGTCGTCCTCGTCGGAGTGGTAGAGCGCGTCGAACTGCTCCTGCGGGGTCCGGCCGCCCTCGTGCTCCTCCCACAGCCACTCGGCGTAGGTCGCGAAGCCCTCGTTGAGCCAGGTGTCCTGCCAGGTCTTCGGCGTCACCGAGTCGCCGAACCACTGGTGGGCGGTCTCGTGCACCACCGTCGAGGTGTCCGGCGCCCCGGCGTAGACCGGCTTGGTCTGGGTCTCCAGCGCGCCCCAGTCGATCCGCTCCGGGGTGTGGTCGACTATCGCGCCGGCCGACGAGAACGGGTACGGGCCGAACAGCTTGGTGCTCCACGCGAGGATCTCCGGCAGCCGGGACAGCGGTTCCTTGCTGGCCTTGGCCTCCTTCGGATCCACCGCGACGTAGAGCGGCAGGCCCTGCGGCGTGCGGGACTCCTGGACGTCGAACCTGCCGATCGTCGCGGTGGCGAGGTAGCTGGCCATCGGCTCCGCGTTGTGCCACTCGTAAGTGGTCCGCCCGCCCGTGGTCCGCTTGGACTTCAACTCCCCGTTGGCGACCGCGGTGTAGTGCTCCGGCACGGTGATCCGGAAGTCGTAGGCGGCCTTGTCGCCGGGGTGGTTGTTGCCGGGGAACCACGTCATCGTGCCGGCCGGCTCCCCGACGACGAACGCGCCGTCGGCGGTCTTGACCCAGCCCTCGTACCCGCCGCCCTCGTCCTCCATCTCCTCCGGCGTCCCGCGATACTCGACGGTCGTCCGGAACTCCTTGCCCTTGCCGATCCCGGCGGGCGGTCGGACCACCAGCTTGTGCCCCTTGCGGCTGAACTCCGCGTCCCGGTCGTCGACCCGGACGCCGGTCACCGTCATCCCCTGGAGGTCGAGCTGGAAGGACCGCAGGTCCTCGCCGGCCTTGGCGGTGATCGTCGCGGTGCCGTCCAGATGCTGTTCGGCCACGTCGTAGCGGAGGTCGAGGCCGTAGTGCCGGACGTCGTAGCCGCCGTTGCCGAGCGCCGGGAAGAGCGGGTCACCCACCCCGCCGCCGCCCGCCTTCCCCTTGACGGCCGTGCCGCCGGACGTGCACGAGGACAGCAGCAGGGCGACGGACAGCGCGGCGACGGCACCGCATGTGCGGAGGGGGCGACGAAGCAAGGCGCTCCTCGGTCGAACACAGAAAGCGAACAGAAGTTCACCGACCTTACGGTCAATTCCGGCAAATTAGTCAGCCTTCGGTCCGATTGCGACGCGAATCACGCCATCGAACGCCCACCCGTGGGCTGCCCGCTCCGTGGACACCCTCCGCATCCGCCCGCCCACCGGTGCGAGGATGGCCCCGAACAGCTCACGCACCACCGGCGAGGTGAACGCATGGCCCAGAAGGTCGCCGTACTCGGCACCGGAAAAATCGGCGAAGCCCTGCTCAGCGGCATGATCCGCGGCGGCTGGGCGCCCTGCGACCTGTTGGTCACCGCCCGCCGCCAGGAGCGCGCCGAACAGCTCCGCACCCGCTACGGCGTCGAGGCGGTCAGCAACGCCGAGGCCGCCAAGGCCGCCGACACCCTGATCCTCACCGTCAAGCCCCAGGACATGGGCACCCTGCTGACCGAGCTGGCCCCGCACGTCCCCGCCGACCGCCTGGTGATCAGCGGCGCCGCCGGCATCCCGACCTCCTTCTTCGAGGAGCGGCTGGCCCCCGACACCCCGGTCGTCCGGGTCATGACGAACACCCCCGCCCTCGTCGACGAGGCGATGTCCGTCATCTCCGCCGGCACCCACGCCACCGCCGCGCACCTCACCCTCGCCGAGGAGATCTTCTCCACGGTCGGCAAGACCCTGCGCGTCCCGGAGTCCCAGCAGGACGCCGCCACCGCCCTCTCCGGCTCCGGCCCGGCCTACTTCTACTTCCTCGTCGAGGCGATGACCGACGCCGGCATCCTCCTCGGCCTGCCCCGCGACAAGGCCCACGACCTGATCGTCCAGGCTGCCATCGGTGCCGCGGTGATGCTCCGCGACAGCGGCGAACACCCGGTCAAGCTCCGCGAGAACGTCACCTCCCCCGCGGGCACCACCATCAACGCCATCCGCGAACTGGAGAACCACGGCGTGCGCGCCGCCCTGATCGCCGCCCTGGAGGCAGCCCGCGACCGCAGCCGCGAACTGGCCAACGGCAACTGAGGACCCCTGAGCACAACCGGGACCGACCACCGGGGCCTCGCCCCGGACACCGAACGGGAATAACCACCCCCACCCCACCCCGTTGTGGCCCGTAGGGGGCGCTCCTGCCCCCTACGGGATCCGTTCGCCTCCCCCTTACGGGCCCACGGGCCTCTAGGGGCCTTACGGACTCACGAGCCCGCCGGCAACAGCCCCACCGCCTCGTACGCCGCGTCCACCCGCGGCCGCGCCATCCCCCGCGCCCGCTCGGCCCCCGCCCGCAGCACCCCGTCGACGTACCCGGGATCGGCCGCCAGCTCCGCGTGCCGCTCGCGCACCAGCCGCAGCAGTTCCACCACCGCCTCCGCGGTGTCCCGCTTCAACGCCCCGTACGACCCGTACGCCTCCGCCAGCCCGGCCGGATCACCGTCCCCGCGGCAGGCCGCCAGGACGTCCAGCAGATTCGCGACCCCCGGCCGCTCGTCCCGGTCGTACACCACGTCCGTCCCGCCGTCCGTCACGGCGCGCATCACCTTCCGCCGCACCGCGTCCGGCTCGTCCAAGAGATGGACCACCCCGGCGCCGCCGTTCCGCAGGGCCGCCGTCTTGCCCATCTTCGACCGGGGATCCTGAAGGTCCATCACCCGCGCGGCCACCGGCGGAACCGACGCCCGCGGCACCACGAGCACCCGCCCGTACCGCCGGTTGAACCGCACCGCCAGATCCCGCGTGAGCTCCACGTGCTGCGCCTGGTCCTCACCCACGGGCACCTCGTCCGTCCCATACGCCAGGATGTCCGCCGCCATCAGCGCCGGATACGTCAGCAGCGACAGCCGCACCCCGGCGGCCTCCTCGCGGGCGGCCTTCTCCTTGAACTGCACCATCCGCCGCATCTCACCGACGCCGGCGGTGCACTCCATCAGGTACGAGAGCCGCACATGCTCGTCGACATGGCTCTGCACGAACACCGTGCACCGCTCCGGATCCAGCCCCGCCGCCAACAACAGGGTCGCCGCCTGTCGGCTGAGTCGGCGCACCCGCGCCGGATCGTGCTCCACGGTCAGCGCGTGCAGATCCACCACGCAGAACAGCGCATCCGCCCGGTACTGCTCGTCATCGACCCACCGCCGCACCGCCCCGAGGTAGTTCCCCAGCGTCAGATGCCCCGTCGGCTGCACCCCGCTGAACACCCGCGCGGCCGTCCCCGACGTCCCGACCTTCTCGCTCATCCGTCCCTCACTCTCACCGGGACCGCCGCCTGCGCCGGCCGGTGACGAAGGGAGATACGCGAACGGCCGCCGAAGCGGCGGCCGTGGTCATGCATGCGCTGCTGATGCGGCCGCCGTCAGGCGGGCCACCACAGCTTTACGAGCACATGCGCAGTCATGCCCTTCAAAGTACCGGCCGGACCCGTCCCCCGCAGGGATTTGAACCACCCCACCCCCTCGTGTAGTGTTCTCCGAGTTGTCACGGAGCCGACGGCCCCGGACAGCCATCCCGCCGCTTCGCGGCAACCCACTGCTGCACGGCCCCTCAACGGGAGCGAATTTCGCATGCCGAAATTCATTCCGGACGCCTGATTAGGCGTCAGCGAGGAATTCCGCTAACGTAGTGAACACCCCGCCGACGGGGAATCGGATCGAAATTCGAACCGACCGCAACTCACTGAGAAGCGGGCCGGAACGGAAAGAAGATCTGATAAAGTCGGAAAGGCCGAAAAGCGAAAGCGAAGCGGCCGGACCCCACTCCAACAGGGGGCCAGAGACGGAAACGGATCTGGTAAGGTTGGAACCGCGAGGAAGCCGAAAGGCCGAATCGCACCGGCGAAAATCGGAGCCGAAAGGATCTGATAGAGTCGGAGACGCAAGACCGAAGGGAAGCGCCCGGAGGAAGCCCGAGAGGGTGGCCGAAGGAAGCGTCCGTTCCTTGAGAACTCAACAGCGTGCCAAAAGTCAACGCCAGATATGTTGATACCCCGTCTCCATCATGGAGATGAGGTTCCTTTGAAAAGTCCTTCCAATAGCTTTGGGAGGCGCACAGCGAGGACGCTGTGAACCGCGAGGATTATTCCTCCTTGTGGTTCCGCTCAACGCGAGTGTTGATACCGGATTACCGGTAAGCATTCACGGAGAGTTTGATCCTGGCTCAGGACGAACGCTGGCGGCGTGCTTAACACATGCAAGTCGAACGATGAACCGGCTTCGGTCGGGGATTAGTGGCGAACGGGTGAGTAACACGTGGGCAATCTGCCCTTCACTCTGGGACAAGCCCTGGAAACGGGGTCTAATACCGGATATGACACGGGGTCGCATGATCTCCGTGTGGAAAGCTCCGGCGGTGAAGGATGAGCCCGCGGCCTATCAGCTTGTTGGTGAGGTAGTGGCTCACCAAGGCGACGACGGGTAGCCGGCCTGAGAGGGCGACCGGCCACACTGGGACTGAGACACGGCCCAGACTCCTACGGGAGGCAGCAGTGGGGAATATTGCACAATGGGCGAAAGCCTGATGCAGCGACGCCGCGTGAGGGATGACGGCCTTCGGGTTGTAAACCTCTTTCAGCAGGGAAGAAGCGAGAGTGACGGTACCTGCAGAAGAAGCGCCGGCTAACTACGTGCCAGCAGCCGCGGTAATACGTAGGGCGCGAGCGTTGTCCGGAATTATTGGGCGTAAAGAGCTCGTAGGCGGCTTGTCACGTCGGATGTGAAAGCCCGGGGCTTAACCCCGGGTCTGCATTCGATACGGGCAGGCTAGAGTTCGGTAGGGGAGATCGGAATTCCTGGTGTAGCGGTGAAATGCGCAGATATCAGGAGGAACACCGGTGGCGAAGGCGGATCTCTGGGCCGATACTGACGCTGAGGAGCGAAAGCGTGGGGAGCGAACAGGATTAGATACCCTGGTAGTCCACGCCGTAAACGTTGGGAACTAGGTGTGGGCGACATTCCACGTCGTCCGTGCCGCAGCTAACGCATTAAGTTCCCCGCCTGGGGAGTACGGCCGCAAGGCTAAAACTCAAAGGAATTGACGGGGGCCCGCACAAGCAGCGGAGCATGTGGCTTAATTCGACGCAACGCGAAGAACCTTACCAAGGCTTGACATACACCGGAAAACCGTGGAGACACGGTCCCCCTTGTGGTCGGTGTACAGGTGGTGCATGGCTGTCGTCAGCTCGTGTCGTGAGATGTTGGGTTAAGTCCCGCAACGAGCGCAACCCTTGTTCTGTGTTGCCAGCATGCCTTTCGGGGTGATGGGGACTCACAGGAGACTGCCGGGGTCAACTCGGAGGAAGGTGGGGACGACGTCAAGTCATCATGCCCCTTATGTCTTGGGCTGCACACGTGCTACAATGGCCGGTACAATGAGCTGCGATACCGCGAGGTGGAGCGAATCTCAAAAAGCCGGTCTCAGTTCGGATTGGGGTCTGCAACTCGACCCCATGAAGTCGGAGTTGCTAGTAATCGCAGATCAGCATTGCTGCGGTGAATACGTTCCCGGGCCTTGTACACACCGCCCGTCACGTCACGAAAGTCGGTAACACCCGAAGCCGGTGGCCCAACCCCTTGTGGGAGGGAATCGTCGAAGGTGGGACTGGCGATTGGGACGAAGTCGTAACAAGGTAGCCGTACCGGAAGGTGCGGCTGGATCACCTCCTTTCTAAGGAGCATCTAGGCAGTCGCAAGATTGTCCAGAGCCACTACGTCGGCGAGTGTTCGACGGTGGTTAGCTCATGGGTGGAACGTTGACTACTCGGCACACAGGGATCGATCGGGACGCTAGTACTGCCTTTGGGCGTGGAACGCGGATCGGGTCGGGTCTGGGTGTCGGGCACGCTGTTGGGTGTCTGAGGGTGCGGACTATGGTCTGAGCCTTCGCGATGCCGGCCCCGGTGAAGCGCCTCTTGTGGGTGTGTGACGGGTGGCTGGTCGTTGTTTGAGAACTGCACAGTGGACGCGAGCATCTGTGGCCAAGTTTTTAAGGGCGCACGGTGGATGCCTTGGCACCAGGAACCGATGAAGGACGTGGGAGGCCGCGATAGGCCCCGGGGAGCTGTCAACCGAGCTTTGATCCGGGGGTGTCCGAATGGGGAAACCCGGCAGTCGTCATGGGCTGTCACCCGCTGCTGAACACATAGGCAGTGTGGAGGGAACGCGGGGAAGTGAAACATCTCAGTACCCGCAGGAAGAGAAAACAACCGTGATTCCGGGAGTAGTGGCGAGCGAAACTGGATGAGGCTAAACCAGTCACGTGTGATACCCGGCAGGGGTTGCGTGGTTGGGGTTGTGGGAGCTTTCTTGATCGGTCTGCCGGCCGGTCGGTGAGTCAGAAACCGTTGATGTAGGCGAAGGACATGCGAAAGGTCCGGCGTAGAGGGTAAGACCCCCGTAGCTGAAACGTCAGCGGCTTGCTTGAGAGCCACCCAAGTAGCACGGGGCCCGAGAAATCCCGTGTGAATCTGGCGGGACCACCCGTTAAGCCTAAATATTCCCTGGTGACCGATAGCGGATAGTACCGTGAGGGAATGGTGAAAAGTACCGCGGGAGCGGAGTGAAATAGTACCTGAAACCGTGTGCCTACAAGCCGTGGGAGCGTCGCGCAGAGACTTGTTCTTTGCGTCGTGACTGCGTGCCTTTTGAAGAATGAGCCTGCGAGTTTGCGGTATGTTGCGAGGTTAACCCGTGTGGGGAAGCCGTAGCGAAAGCGAGTCCGAATAGGGCGTTGGAGTAGCATGCTCAAGACCCGAAGCGGAGTGATCTAGCCATGGGCAGGTTGAAGCGGAGGTAAGACTTCGTGGAGGACCGAACCCACCAGGGTTGAAAACCTGGGGGATGACCTGTGGTTAGGGGTGAAAGGCCAATCAAACTCCGTGATAGCTGGTTCTCCCCGAAATGCATTTAGGTGCAGCGTCGTGTGTTTCTTGCCGGAGGTAGAGCACTGGATAGGCGATGGGCCCTACCGGGTTACTGACCTTAGCCAAACTCCGAATGCCGGTAAGTGAGAGCGCGGCAGTGAGACTGTGGGGGATAAGCTCCATGGTCGAGAGGGAAACAGCCCAGAGCATCGACTAAGGCCCCTAAGCGTGTGCTAAGTGGGAAAGGATGTGGAGTCGCAGAGACAACCAGGAGGTTGGCTTAGAAGCAGCCACCCTTGAAAGAGTGCGTAATAGCTCACTGGTCAAGTGATTCCGCGCCGACAATGTAGCGGGGCTCAAGTACACCGCCGAAGTCGTGTCATTGCAGCATGAGGGCTAACGCCTGTTGTGATGGGTAGGGGAGCGTCGTGTGCCGGGTGAAGCAGCCGTGGAAACGAGTTGTGGACGGTTCACGAGTGAGAATGCAGGCATGAGTAGCGATACAAGAGTGGGAAACTCTTGCGCCGATTGACTAAGGGTTCCTGGGTCAAGCTGATCTGCCCAGGGTAAGTCGGGACCTAAGGCGAGGCCGACAGGCGTAGTCGATGGACAACCGGTTGATATTCCGGTACCCGCTTTGAAGCGCCCAATACTGAATCAGGCGATGCTAAGTCCGTGAAGCCGTCCTGGATCCTTCGGGTGAAGGGGAGTGGTGGAGCCGACGGACCAGACTTGTAGTAGGTAAGCGATGGGGTGACGCAGGAAGGTAGTCCAGCCCGGGCGGTGGTTGTCCCGGGGTAAGGGTGTAGCCCGAGAGATAGGCAAATCCGTCTCTCATGCAGGGTGAGACCTGATGCCGAGCCGATTGTGGTGAAGTGGATGATCCTATGCTGTCGAGAAAAGCCTCTAGTGAGTTTCAAGGCGGCCCGTACCCTAAACCGACTCAGGTGGTCAGGTAGAGAATACCGAGGCGTTCGGGTGAACTATGGTTAAGGAACTCGGCAAAATGCCCCCGTAACTTCGGGAGAAGGGGGGCCATTTCTGGTGATGACATTTGCTGTCTGAGCTGGGGGTGGCCGCAGAGACCAGCGAGAAGCGACTGTTTACTAAAAACACAGGTCCGTGCGAAGCCGTAAGGCGATGTATACGGACTGACGCCTGCCCGGTGCTGGAACGTTAAGGGGACCGGTTAGCTCCATTTCGGTGGGGCGAAGCTGAGAACTTAAGCGCCAGTAAACGGCGGTGGTAACTATAACCATCCTAAGGTAGCGAAATTCCTTGTCGGGTAAGTTCCGACCTGCACGAATGGCGTAACGACTTCTCGACTGTCTCAACCATAGGCCCGGTGAAATTGCATTACGAGTAAAGATGCTCGTTTCGCGCAGCAGGACGGAAAGACCCCGGGACCTTTACTATAGCTTGATATTGGTGTTCGGTTCGGCTTGTGTAGGATAGGTGGGAGACTTTGAAGCGCCAACGCCAGTTGGTGTGGAGTCGTTGTTGAAATACCACTCTGGTCGTGCTGGATGTCTAACCTGGGTCCGTGATCCGGATCAGGGACAGTGTCTGGTGGGTAGTTTAACTGGGGCGGTTGCCTCCTAAAGGGTAACGGAGGCGCCCAAAGGTTCCCTCAGCCTGGTTGGTAATCAGGTGTTGAGTGTAAGTGCACAAGGGAGCTTGACTGTGAGACTGACGGGTCGAGCAGGTACGAAAGTAGGGACTAGTGATCCGGCGGTGGCTTGTGGAAGCGCCGTCGCTCAACGGATAAAAGGTACCCCGGGGATAACAGGCTGATCTTCCCCAAGAGTCCATATCGACGGGATGGTTTGGCACCTCGATGTCGGCTCGTCGCATCCTGGGGCTGGAGTCGGTCCCAAGGGTTGGGCTGTTCGCCCATTAAAGCGGTACGCGAGCTGGGTTTAGAACGTCGTGAGACAGTTCGGTCCCTATCCGCTGCGCGCGTAGGAGTCTTGAGAAGGGCTGTCCCTAGTACGAGAGGACCGGGACGGACGGACCTCTGGTGTGCCAGTTGTTCTGCCAAGGGCATGGCTGGTTGGCTACGTTCGGAAAGGATAACCGCTGAAAGCATCTAAGCGGGAAGCCTGCTTCGAGATGAGGGCTCCCACCCACTTGATGGGGTAAGGCTCCCAGTAGATGACTGGGTTGATAGGCCAGATATGGAAGCGCCGTAAGGTGTGGAGTTGACTGGTACTAATAGGCCGAGGGCTTGTCCTCAGTTGCTCGCGTCCACTGTGTTGGTTCTGAAGCCACGAACAGACCAACGGTTGTTTAGTGTTTCATAGTGTTTCGGTGGTTATAGCGTTAGGGAAACGCCCGGTTACATTCCGAACCCGGAAGCTAAGCCTTTCAGCGCCGATGGTACTGCAGGGGGGACCCTGTGGGAGAGTAGGACGCCGCCGAACTAATTTTAGAAGAAGCCCTGTTGGGAACCTCGGTTCCCAACAGGGCTTTTTTGCGTTGTCCTGCGGGGGTGTGGGGGCATCCGGGGGATCAGGCGGGGCGGGGGAGGGTGGTGGCGGTGAGCAGGATGCCGTGGGAGGCGTGCCAGCGGCCGGGGAGGACGGGGGCCGGGACGTCGGCCGGCCAGGGGAGGAGGAGCCGGGCGATGAAGGTGCCGGTGGTGGGGGTGAACGTGATCTCGGCGTCGTCGAATTGGAGGGGGCGGGGGGCGAGCGGGGCGCAGGTCTTGTAGACGGATTCCTTGGCGCTGAAGAGGAGACGGTCCCAGGGGATGTCGGGGTGGGTGGCGTCGAGGTCCTGGAGGTGGGTGCGTTCGGTGGGGGTGGTGATGCCGGCGCGGACGGCGGCGGGCAGGGGGGCGTGGGGTTCGGCGTCGATGCCCAGGTGGGGGAGGTCGGCGGAGTGGGCCACGGCGGCGGCGCGGTAGCCGTCGCAGTGGGTGATGCTGCCGGTGATGCCTAGGGGCCAGGCGGGGGCGCCGGTGGGGCCCGGGGGGACCGGGGTCGGGGGGAGACCCAGGCGGGTCAGGGCGCGGTGGGCGCACTGGCGGGCGGTGGTGAATTCGCGGCGGCGTTTCTCGCCGGCGTGGGCGATCTCGCGTTCCTCGATCGGGAAGAGGCCGTTGGGGGCGGTGGCCGGGGGGTCCCCGAGGGCGTCCTCTCCTACGGCGTGCGGGGGGAGGACGTGCTCGATGAGCATGGGGGTCAACTCCTCGGGTGGGGGCCGGAGGTGAGGGGCCGTGGGGGGACGACTCTATGTGACGGGGGCTACAAAGAAGGTCGTTGCCGAATCTAGGTCGCGTGACCTAGTGTCTGCGGTGTGGACGATGACCTCCAGCTTGATGTGAATGGTCCGGTGCTCGTGGTCGGCGGTTATGGGACCGTCGGCGGCGATCTGACCCGGCTCGCTGCTCCCTCCTGGCCGTTGCTGCTCACCGGGCGTACGCCTGAGAAGGGGCAGGCGTTGGCCGATGAGGTCGGGGCGGAGGTGCGGCGCTGGGACCTGAGCGATCCGGAGCCGTTCGCGGCGAAGGCGCGGGCCGTGATCAGCACGGTGAACGACCCGGACGACCGGGTGATGCTGGCCGCCGTCCGGGGCGGGGTGCCGTATGTGGACATCACGCGGTGGACGGCGCGGTTGCAGCGGGCCACGGCGGTTGCCGCGGTCAACCCGCCGAAGGCGCCGGTGCTGCTCTCGTCGAGTTGGATGGGCGGGGTCAGCGCGCTGGTCACCGCGGCGCTGGCGGCCGAGCTCGGCGGTGCGTCCGGGGTGCAGATCGCCATCCGGTACGACCTGAAGGACCGGGCCGGTACGGACTCGGTGGAGTTCATGGACCGGCTGGGGCTGGACTACGAGGTGACCGAGAACGGCCAGCGGCGGATGATCATGCCGTTGAGCGACGCCGGGTTCGTCCAGATCGGCGCGCACCGGACGAAGGTGGCGCGGATCGACACGCCGGAGCAGTTCACGCTGCCGCTGGTGCTGGGGCTGGACACCGCGATCACGCGGATCGGGTTCAGCGCGAACTCGTCGACGTCGACGCTGCTGGCGCTGAAGAAGACCGGGTTCTTCCGGTGGGGGCGGGGCGACGCGTTCGAGAAGACCCGGCGGGGGATGCTGTACTCGCCCGGTGAGGGCGGGTCGGCGCTGCTGCGGATCGATGTCCGCGGGCGGGGCGGCGAGCGGCGCACCGCGGTGGTCGAGGACACTGCCGGGCAGGCCCATCTCACCGCGCTGGGCGGGCTGTTGGGGCTGCGTCGGGTGCTGGGGGCGGACGGTGCAAAGGCGCCGACCGGGGTGGTCTTCCCCGAGATGACGCCGGTGCCGCAGGACGTCGTCGGCGCGCTGGAGAAGGCCGGGGTCGAGGTCACGGTGTCATGAGCGAGGAGAAGTGCGGCGGCAAGCCGCAGCTGACGCGGCAGGGGAGCCTGCGGCGGACGAGTCTGCTGGATGCCGCCGAGACCGTACTGGTCGCCAAGGGCAATGCGGATGCCTCGCTGCGGGCCATCGCCGGTGAGGCGGGGGTGCGGGTCGGGCATCTGCAGCACTACTTCCCGACCCGGGCCGACCTGATAAAGGCCGTGCTGGAGCGGGCGTTGGACCGTTCGCTGGAGCGGCTGGCGGAGACGACGGGGCTGCGGCTGGACCGGGAGGACCCGTCGGCCATCGAGGTGCCGGAGGGCGGCCGGGCGGAACCCGCCGAGGTGGTGGCGGTGGTGCTCGCCGAGCAGGATGACCCGCAACTGGTCCGGTTGTACGTCGAGGTGTGGGCGCTGGCGGCGCGGGACGACGAGATCGCCGCGGTGGTCCGGGAGTTCTACCAGAAGTACGTGGCCCATGTGGAGGCGTTCGTGCAGCAGGGGCGGCCGGAGTGGTCCGCCGGTTTCTGCCGCGCGCGGGCCGAGACGTTCGTGGCGTTGGTCGAGGGGGCGGCCCTGATGAGGTCGGGGATCGCCGGGAGCCGGTCGGGCGCGATGGATCAGCAACTCGCGCAGCAGGCCGTGCAGTTGCTCCGGGACTGAGTCCGGGGCGGGTTTCTTCGGGGCCGGCCGGCCCGTGGCGTGTGGGCCGCGGCATGGGCCGGCGGCCCGTCATCCATGGCACATATGGGGGGATTGCGTCATGTCCGAGGTGTTCGATCTTGCTGAGTTGGCGGCTTCGGCGGAGCTGGAGCGGGAGTTGGGGCGGCTGCGCCCGCGGCCGGCGCCGCCCGGGTCGTCTGCTTCCCGCACGCGGGCGGCGGCGCCGGCACCTACCGGCCGCTGGCCACCGCCGTCGCCGCCCGCACCGTCGGCGACCGCCCCCACGAGGTGCTGGCGGTCCAGTACCCGGGGCGGAACGACCGGATCCGGGAGGCCCGCGTCGAGGACCTGCGGGCGCTGGCGGCCGGCGCCCACCGGGCGGTCGCGGCGCTGGCCGACCGGCCGCTGGTCCTGTTGGGCCACAGCATGGGCGCCCTGGTGGCCTACGAGGTGGCCCGCCTCCTGGAACGGGACGGGGCCGGCCCGGCGCACCTGGTCGTCTCCGGTGCCTGGGCGCCGTCCCGGGTGCGCGGCGGCACGGTCCACCTCAGGGACGACGACGGGCTGATCGACGAGATCCGGCGCACCCGGGGCACCGACCCGCGACTGCTGGACAACCGGGACGTGCTGGCCATGGCGCTGCCCGTGGTCCGCAGCGACTACAAGGCGGTGGAGACCTACCGGCACCGGGCCGGCCCGGCGCTGGCCACCCCGGTCACCGCGCTGACCGGCGACCGCGACCCGCTGGTCACCGTCGAGGAGGCGGCGGCCTGGGCGGAGCACACCGCCGGCGGCTTCCGGCTGCGGGTCTTCCCCGGCGGCGACCACTTCTACCTCACCGGGCACTGGCCGGAGGTGGCGGACCACCTGGTCACCGCCCCGCCGCGCCCGTCAGGCCGGTGCGAAGTCCTGCGGCCAGCGGGCGCGGGCCTGCTCGCGTGAGCGCATGGTGGCCAACGTCAGCAGGCCGCGCTCCCGGCCCGTCTCCAGCAGGCCCGGCAGGGCGGGCAGCGGGGCGAGCGCGGCGATGTCGTCCAGGACGAGGGTGAGTGGTGGGTCGAGCCGACCGGCGGATGACCGTTCGGCCATGCGGCGGCCGTGCTCGACCACGTGCGAGAGGAGTGCGGTGAGCAGCGGCATCGCACCCGGGTCGGTGCGCGGGTCCTCGATGGACTCGCCCACTAGGTACAGCGTTCCCCCCTCGGCGACGAATGATTCGAGGACGAGCGCATCGGCTCGCAGCGGATTGCTGGCGTCACGGATGTGCACCGAGGACAGCGCGGCCAGCGCCCGGCCGAGCAACTCCTTGGCCAGTTCCCGGCGTTCGGCGTGCGCGGTGAGCACCGACTCCAGCTCGCCGGCCTGCCCGGCGGACGCCCCGGCGTGGGTGCGCAGGATGCGGACCGGCTCCTGGGCGCCGCCCGCGGCGTGCGCCCAGCGGTGCAGCTGACGGAACGGGCGGTCGTCCAGCGCGGCGGCGTGCAGCCAGCAGCGCAGCAGGGTCTGTGCGGCGTCCGCGACGGCCGAGTCCAGTGTGCTGGCCGGGCGGACCGGGGCCAGCAGCGCGACGGCGCGGGCCGCCGCGGTGCCGATGTCCTCGCAGCCCGCGGTGGGCGACCAGCGCAGCCGGGCCGGGGTGTCCAGGAGGTGCGTGGGGTCGTAGGCCAGCAGCGGGCCCAGCTTGGCGCGGGCGTCCTTGGTCTCGGCCCACAGGGCGGGATCGGTGGTGGCGAGCACCAGGGGGCCGGGCGCGGCGGTGGCGGCGGCCAGCGCCGCGGCGCGGGCGGCGGCCCGGTCGCGGCCGAACTGGACGCGGGGGAGCGCCGGTTCGGGCTCCGGGGACGGTTCCGGCGGGGGCGCGGCGGCGGTGCCGCGCTGCTCGGGGAGCGGGCCGGGGACCGGCAGCGGTGCCGCGGCCCGGGCCGGCGTCTGCGGGACGACGGGCGCCACCCCGGGCCCGGGGGCCGCTGGGCCCGTCGCGGGCGGCGAGGGGGGCCGTGGAGCGGCTTGTGGGGCGGTCGGCGCGGCCGTCTCGGACGCCGCGGGGGCGCCCGGTCGGCCGGCCCGCGCCCGTGCGGCCCGCGCGCGCCGCTCGGCCCGCCGGGTCGCCCGCACGGTCCGGTACCGCGTCACCGTCCCCAGCACGAAGATCGACAGCACCAGCAGCACCATCAGCTCGCCGACGAACAGCCCCCAGAACAGGCCGTAGCCCGACAGCTGCTCCTTCGGGGCGTCCGGCCAGGCCGCCGCGATGTCGTGCGGCGCGGCGATCAAGTGCCGCAGCGCCAGCGGCGTACCGGTGTACGTCACCCCCGACGGCCAGCCGCCGTGTGCGAGCAGCCCGGCCAGCCCGGTCGCCGTCCACACCACCAGGGTCAGCCCCAGCAGGAAGCCGATCAGCCCCACCAGCAGGGCGTCGGGGACGCCCCGGTTCCTGGGCCGGCCGCCCGGGCGGCCGGCCGCGCCGTCGTGGTCACCGTCGTAGCCGCGGCCGTCCCGGGGGCGGTAGCCGGCGCCGGCGCCGTCTTCGTCGTATCCGCGCGTCACGCCACCGTCTCGCTCGACTCGTCCCGCAACTGCCGTTCCATCGCGATGGCCTCGGCGCGCGCCTCGGCCTCGGCGTCCGCCGCCAGCGCCAGCGCGCGCGCCTCGTCCGTCGGCAGGGAGGCCGACTCGGTCATCGCCCGGTCGGTGTAGACCAGCGGGCGCTCGGCCTCGGTGATGAGGTGCTTGACGACCTGCACATTGCCGTTGACGTCCCAGACGGCGATACCGGGGGTCAGGGTCGGAATGATCTCCACCGCCCAGCGCGGCAGCCCGAGCACCCGCCCGGTGGCCCGTGCCTCGTCGGCCTTCTGGGCGTAGATGGTCCGGGTGGACGCCATCTTCAGGATCGCCGCGGCCTCCCGCGCCGCCGCGCCGTCCACCACGTCGCTGAGGTGGTGGACGACGGCCACGAAGGACAGGCCCAGCCGGCGGCCGAACTTCAGCAGCCGCTGGAAGAGCTGGGCGACGAAGGGCGAGTTGATGATGTGCCAGGCTTCCTCGACCAGGAAGATCCGCTTCTTGCGGTCGGGCCGGATCCAGGTGTGCTCCAGCCACACCCCCACGATCGCCATCAGGATCGGCATCGCGATGGAGTTCCGGTCGATGTGCGAGAGGTCGAAGACGATCAGCGGCGCGTCCAGGTCGATGCCGGCCGTGGTCGGGCCGTCGAACATCCCGCGCAGGTCGCCGTCGACCAGCCGGTCCAGCACCAGCGCCACGTCCAGGCCCCAGGCGCGGACGTCGTCTATGTCGACGTTCATCGCCTCCGCGGACGCCGGCTCGGGGTGCCGCAGCTGCTCGACGATGTCGGACAGCACCGGCTGCCGGCTGCGGGACAGGCCGTCCGTGCCGTCCTCGTAGGTGCTCAGCACCGCCGCGTGCGCCACCTTCAGGGCGAAGCCGGCGCGTTCGTCCAGACCGTGCCCCATGGCGACCTCGATGATCGTCCGGAGCAGGGCCAGCTGACCGGTGGTGGTGATCGAGGGGTCGAGCGGGTTGAGGCGGATGCCGCCGTTGAGGGCGGCGGTCGGGTCCAGGCGGATGGGGGTTATCCCCAGCTGCTGGGCGATGAGGTTCCACTCGCCGACGCCGTCCTCGCCCTGTGCGTCCAGCACCACGACCTGCCGGTCGCGGAACCGCAGCTGCCGCAGCACATAGGTCTTCTCCAGCGCGGACTTGCCGTTGCCGGACTCGCCGAGCACCAGCCAGTGCGGCGCCGGCAACTGCTGCCCGTACAGCTGGAAGGGGTCGTAGATGTACCCCTTGCCGGAGTACACCTCGCGCCCGATGATCACGCCCGAGTCGCCGAGCCCGGGAGCCGCCGTCGGCAGGTAGACCGCCTGCGCCTGACCGGTGGAGGTGCGTACGGGCAGCCGTGTCGTCTCCACCTTCCCGTACAGGAAGCTGGTGAAGGCTTCGGTGAGGGCACCGAGCGGGTCGAACATGGCCATGACGTACGCGCCTCCCAGGGCTTCAGCGGCGTTGGCGGCGTTAGCGGCGGATACCGGTCGCGAACGGCAGGGTGTTCACGAACGCCCGATGGTGTTCACGGTCGCACCACTCCAGCTTGAGGTAGGACTTGCCCGCCGAGGCACGGATGGTCCGCTTGTCGCGGGCCAGCGCCTCGGGCGACCGGGACGAGACGGTGAGGTAGCCGACGAGGTTGACGCCGGCCGCGCCGGACGCCAGGTCCTCGCCGCGCTGGTCCACCCGGCCGTGGTGCGCCACGTCCCGCGGGTCCACCACCCGGTTCATCTTCGCCGCGCGACTGGCCTCCGCGTCGTCGTTGGTCTTCTCCGTCAGCATCCGCTCGATGGCCACCTCGGTGGGCTCCAGATCCATGCAGACCGCGACCGTCCGGATCACGTCCGGGGTGTGCACGAGCAGCGGCGCGAGGAAGTTGACGCCCACCGGGGTCAGCGGCCACTCCTTGATCCAGGCGGTGGAGTGGCACCACGGCGCCCGCGTCGAGGACTCCCGGGTCTTGGCCTGGAGGTACGTCGCCTCGGTCGCGTCCAGCTCGGCCGGCCAGGCGTTGCGCCTGCTCATCGCCTGGATGTGGTCGATCGGGTGGTCCGGGTCGTACATGGAGTGCACCAGGGACGCCAGGCGCGCCTGCCCGAGCGGCTGGCGCACCCGGATGTCCGCCTCCGTCAACCGGGCGCAGATGTCGGTCAGCTCACGGGCCATCACCACCGCCAGCCCGGCGTCCCGGTCCAGCTTCCGGCGCAGCAGCCCGCCGCGCTGGGCGGCCGCGGCGCGGGCCATGGTGACCGCCTCGGCGGCCAGCTCCCGGGTGTAGTGCATGCACGCGACCAGATAGGCCCGGTGCTGCTCGGACGACGTCGACACCATCGACTGCAACTGGTCGTAGGACTCCTGCAGCCACCGCGGGGAGTCGACGTCGCCCCGCTGGGTGACGTCCTTGGCGTGCGCGTCCGGGTCGGCGGGCAGCGTGCGCGCCAGTATCTGCAGCCGCGTCACGAAGCCGTCCCCGTTGGCGACGTGCTTCAGCAGCGTGCCGAACCGGTCGACCAGCGCCTCCTGGTCCTCGCTGTCCCGCAGGCCGACGCCCGGCCCCTCGATCTCGATCGCCGCGGTCACCGTCCGCCGGTCGGCGTGCAGCAGCACCGCGATCTCGTCCGGCCCGAACGGCGCCGACAGCCAACTGATCCGCCCGATCCCGGGCGGCGGCCCGATCTCCACTTCCCTCCCGTCCAGCCGTACCCCGGCTTCCATGGCCCCGGAGCGGTACACCGCCCCTCCCTTGCGCACCGTACGCCGGAAACTCCGCCGGACCTCGAACCACTTGTAGTACGTACGCCCCTTGTACGGCACGTAGACCACGGCCAGCCCCAGCATCGGGAACCCCGTCAGCGAGGCGATCCGCAGCGGCAGCGAGGGCACCAGCAGCCCGCACACCATCCCGAGGAACGCGCCGGCGATGATCAGCGTGATCTCGCCGGTCTCCCGGTTCTTGCCGACGACGGCGTTGGGCCGGGCACGGCCGATCAGATACGTGCGCCGCGGCGCGATCGGCTGGGACGGCGTGCTCAACGCCCCTCACCTCCAGGAGTCTTGCCGGTGCGGGGGCCGCCGGTGCCGGGGTTCGTCCGCGGGGCCGGCGCCGCCGGGGTCGCCCGGGAGCCGTGCGCGGCGACACCGCCGGAGACCGCGTCGGCAGGCCGGGACTGCCCGCCCTGGGCGCCACCCCCGCCGTCGCCGCCCGACCGGCGGGCGCTGTGCGTCTTGATGCCCTGCGAGACAAGTGCCGCGGGCGACGAGATCATGGCGGCCGCCTGACTGCCGTCGGTGGCCCGTCCCTTGCTCGACCGCGCCGAGACCATCTCGTCGCCGAAGCCCGGCACGAAGCGGTAGATCACCGCACTCGCGAAGATCGCCAGGACGATGATGGCCAGCCCGGACACCACGGCCGAGAAGGCGTTCGGCCCCTTGTCCCCGGAGAGCGCGCCGGCGATCCCCAGCACGATCACGATCACCGGCTTCACCATGATCACCGCGATCATGATGCCGGCCCAGCGGCGGACGTGGCCCCACATGTTCTTGTCGACCAGCCCGGCGTACACCACCGTCCCCAGCAGCGCCCCGACGTACAGCAGCGCGGCCCGGATCACCAGCTCCAGCCACAGCACACCGGCGGCCAGCACGGACACCAGCGACACCACGATCAGCATGATCGGGCCGCCGCCGATGTCCGTCCCCTTGGTCAGCGCCTGCGAGAACGCCCCGAAGAACGTGTCGGTCTGCGCCCCCGTCCCCTTCGCGATGATCTCGGTGACCCCGTCGGTCGCCGACACCACCGTGTACAGGATCAACGGCGTGAACGCGGACGCCAGCACCGTCAGCCAGAGGAACCCGACCGCCTCGCTGATCGCCTCGGTCAGCCGCACGCCCCGCACGGCCCGCTTGGCGACGGCCAGCAGCCACAGCACCAGCGTGAGCACCGTGGACGCGGCGAAGACCACCGCGTACTGCCGCAGGAACGCCGCGTTCGTGAAGTCCACCTGGGAGGTCGCCTTCACGGCCCCCGACAATTTATCGACAATCCACGCGGCGGCCTTGGCACATCCCTGCGCAAGCGAACCGAGGGGGTCTAGGGGGTTGTTGTCTAGGGGGTTGCTCGGCAGGGAGCCGCCTCCGCCGTGGTTCTGTTGCTGGCAGTCCCGTAGGGCGGGGCCGCTGAAGCCGGCGCAGGGGTCGGGCGGCGCAGCCACGGCGCGTGTCGCAAGCACGAGGACAAGGGTTTGCGTGGCGGCCAGCGCGGCGATGACCGAGGACACGCGGCGGTGCTTGGGCCTACCGGGCATAGGTGAAACCTCCGTAGCCTTGCACTGCCTTGGTCATGTCGTCGGCCGACGCGACGGCTTGGTCGCGCCCGATCGGGGCGGGGCCGTCCTTCTGCGTGAAGTCGACGACCTTCCAGTTCCCGTCGGCCCACTGCAGGTCATAGGTGGTGGTGTACCAACTCTCTGTGACCGGCTTCTGGGACTTTGCGCCCGCGAGGCCGAAGAGGGCCGAGTACCAGACCGAGACCTTGGCTGTGCCGCCCTTGAACGATTCGGTCTTCGTGCCGACGGGGTTGGCGCGCGAGACGAAGGTCATGCCCTCTGGTGCTGTGCCGTCCGGGTTGAGGCCGAACTGTTTGAGGTGGGCGGGGTTCGCGTATGTCTTGTCGAGTTCGCCCTTGCGTGCCGCTGCCACGGCCGGCGCATAGACGGTCTGGACGATCTCCTGCCGGCGGACGGCGTTGTACATACCGTCGCTGCCCAGCGCCACCACATAATTGGCCGCCGCCGACTGCGCCCCCTGTTCCGTCTGCGGGAAGCCCGAGGCGATGCCGCCGGTCTTGCCGGTGACCGGCTTGGTGCCGGTGGGGGCGGTCGGTTGGGCCGCGGCCTGGTCCTTGGTGGAGCCGCCGGAGCCGGAACCGGAGCCGGTCTCGTCGTTGCCGCTGCCGCCGCGGTTGGCGAAGGCGATGGCCGCGATCAGCAGGACGACCACGCCGACGACCGTGATGAGGTTGCGGCTGGAGAGGCCGGACCGGGCGCGGCGGGGCGCGCCGTAGGTGTCGCTCTCGCCGTCGGGAAGTCTGGTCCGGGTCTGGCCCGTGCCGGTGCCACGGCCGTCGCCGTAGCCTCCGTCGTCGCCGATACTCATCGCGCCTGTGCCCCCTCTGCCGCCATCGCCGCTGCCGCCCTCGCCGTCCGTGCCGTTGGTGTGCCGCCTTCATATGACCGTAGCTGCGTGGGCGGCGGCTCGGGTGAAGTGGTACGAGTACATCTCACCGTGACGGTTCCTCAGTTGCTGGGCGGCAGAGGCGAATGGGGGACTCTGGGCGGTTTGCGCCCCTCGTCCGCCGAACGCCCGCCGCGGCCTGCTGGTCTCCGGAACCACCTGTCCCCGCGACGCGGGCCACCCAATCGGCCCGCTGGTGGCGGGCGTGGTCACGGCGCGGCTCAGGGCCCCTTGGGACGGGGTGAAGGGGCGTCAGCATGGGGCCTCGGGCAGGGGGGTGGGGCATATCGGGGTACGGGAGGGCATGGGGCGGCGGAGGGAGGTCGGGCGGGGGCGCACGGGGAGCGGCGCGGGGACGGGCGCGTGCCGACGTGCGCGGTGTGGTGACCGGTGGCGGCGGGCAGGGCTGGGGGTGGGGCCCTCCCTCGCACCTGGACGGCGCGGAGGGTCCCCCGCGTCGGGGCGCCCGGGTCGTCCGGCGGCCTGGAGGGCGGGCGCCGGCCCGCCGTCGCCCGGCGGCTAGACGGCCATGCCGTAGACGATGGTGAACAGCGTGCCCAGCGAGCCGATGATGAAGACGCCGGTGAGGCCGGCCACGATCAGGCCCTTGCCCTGTTCGGCGCTGAAGGTGTCGCGGAGCGCGGTGGCACCGATGCGCTGCTTGGCGGCGCCCCAGATGGCGATGCCGAGGCAGATCAGGATCGCCACCGCCATGATGACCTGCACCATCACGCGGGCCTCGTTGCCGAGGGTGCCGAACGGCCCCCAGTCCGGGGCGATGCCGCCGATGATGGTGGTGATGTCGCCTTTTTCGGCCGCAATGAACATGTGAGAACTCACCGCCCCATTATGGGTAGTTGCCGGGTCGTGCCGTGCGGCACGGGCCCAGTCTCTATCTTCGCTGACAAAGACGCCATCAGATGTCGACTTGGCGGCTTTCTTTGACGGATCCGGTGGGGGTGTGGTGTGTGCGGCCCCGTCCGTCGTCCGTCGCCCCCCTTGCCTCACCGTGTGTATCACGGGCGATAACGCTGAGCAATGACTGTCGGGGCGGGGCGGGGGGCGGCCCCTGGGCGGTGTGTACTTGAGGGGCGGTGCCGCCAAGGCGCGGTGCGGGGCGGTGGTCTGACGCGCCGGAGGATCGTCCGCGCCGGAGCGCGGGGGCGGCGGATGTGACGGGAATCGCACACCGTTCGAAGCGCCCCGTGCGCTGCTCCGTGCGCCTCGGTGCGGCGGCAGGGCGCGCGGTGGCCGACGAAAGGGCTGTGAACCTGGCCTGAATGGGGGAGGGTTGTGGGGTGCGGAAATTCTGGACGACCGGCGGGCTCGGGGTGGGGCTGTTGCTCCTCCTGGTCGGGCTGCTCGTGATCGGGACGTACGGGGCGGCGGCCGGACTGGCGGGCGCCGCCGGCCGGGCGGTCGGGCTGGCCAAGGGGGCGGTGCCGGCCGCGTACCAGTCGTTGGTCCAGAAGTGGGGGACGCTCTGCCCGGCCATCAACCCGGCACTGCTGGCGGCCCAGCTCTATCAGGAGAGCGGCTGGAACGCGCACGCGCAGAGCCCCGCGGACGCGCGCGGCATCGCGCAGTTCATCCCGGGGACGTGGGCCACCCACGGCATCGACGGCAACGGCGACGGCAAGAAGGACATCTGGGATCCGGAGGACGCCATTCCGTCGGCCGCCTCGTACGACTGCGAACTGGCCAGTTATGTGAAGGACGCGGCGGGCAACGCCACCGCGAACATGCTCGCGGCGTACAACGCGGGCGCGTACCGGGTCATCCAGTACAACGGCGTCCCGCCCTACCAGGAGACGCAGAACTACGTGAAGACCATCACGACGCTGGCCAAGAGCTTCGAGGCGCCGGTCGGCCCGGTGGCGCCCTCCCGGCAGGCCGCGGCGGCCATCTACTTCGCGCAGGGGAAGCTCGGCACGCCCTATCTGTGGGGCGGCAACGGAACGGCGGACCAGGGCGGGCGGTTCGACTGCTCCGGCCTGACCAAGGCCGCCTACGAGTCGGTGGGCATCGGGCTGCCGCGGGTGGCCAACGACCAGTGGAACGCCGGTCCGCACCCGAAGCGGAACGAGCTGCTCCCGGGCGACCTGGTGTTCTTCGCCTACGACCTGAACGACCCGCGGTCCATCCACCACGTGGGGCTCTACGTCGGCGGTGGATACATGATCAACGCGCCCTACACCGGCGCGGTGATCCGGTTCGACAAGATCGACACGCCGGACTACATCGGCGCCACCCGCGTGACGTCGGATGGCGCGAAAGCGCTCCCCACCGGGAACGCCGGGTGAACATAAGTCCTGAGCTGCGGCGACGTGTCAAGCTTCGATAACGTCCTGGTGATCATCCCGTGGAGAGTGGAACGCCGGGGATGGGCCGGGCGTTTCCTTGGCGTGGGGACACGGCAGCGCCCGCGGCAGCACGGGCTCGACGGCCACACAGATCGGCAACGGGGGTTGGTAGCACTGGGCGGCGCTCGCAGGGCGCGCGGAAGATAAGGGGCCACGGCAGATGGCTGGACTCGCATTCGAGGGGCCGAACCCCGATGTCGACGTGCTCGACGGCATCAACGGCCTCGCGAAGGACGCCCCGCAGTGGGTGAACCGCGCGATGGAGTTCATCGGTGAGTACGGCATCATCGCCGCCCTCGGAGTGCTGTGTCTGATCGCCTGGTGGGTCGCCCGCCGTCGGCCCGAGCGGGGGCCGGCCGCGATCGCCGGACTGGTCTGGGCGCCGCTGGCCGCCGGGTTGGCGCTGCTGGCCAACATCCCGATCCGCGGGTTCGTCGAGCGCCCCCGGCCGTTCAAGGACCACACCGGGCTCGCGGTGCTGATCCCCGGCAAGAGCGACTTCTCGTTCGTCAGCGACCACGCCACGCTCACCATGGCCGTCGGCGTCGGCCTGTTCATCGCGCACCGCCGGTTCGGCCTGATCGGGATCGGGCTGGCGCTGCTGGAGGGCTTCTGCCGGGTCTACATGGGCGTGCACTACCCGACGGACGTGATCGGCGGGTTCGCCCTCGGCACGGCCGTCGCGCTGCTGCTGGCGCCGCTCGCGCAGGCGCTGCTGGTGCCGCTGACGACGGCGATCGAGCGGTCGCCGCTGGCCTGGCTGGTCCGGGCCGGGGGCCGGTCGACGGAGCGGGCGGCGGACGGCCGCGACGCCGAGCCCGGCCCGGTGGTGGCCGCCGAGCCGGCGCTGCGCCACCACGAGAGGGACAAGGACCTGGCGGCCTGAGGCCGTCCGCCGCGGCACGGCGGCACGGCGGCATGACGGTGTGACGGCGCGCCGGACGCGCAGGGCGATGGCCCGGCCCCTTCCCCAGGGGCCGGGCCTTCGGCGTTCCGTGCGCGGGCCGGGGGAGGAGCGTCAGAGGGCCTGGGCGAAGGTGCTGAACAGCCGCTGCGGGTCGTAGGTCTGCTTGACCTTGTCGAGGCGGGCGGCGCCCGCGCCGTAGTAGGCCGACTTCCAGTCGGACAGGCCGGGGTCGGTGTAGTTCTGGTACGCCGCGCCCGAGGAGTGGCGGCGCATCGCGCCGTGGAAGGCGTCCAGCCAGGCGGTGCGGGTGGCGCCGGAGCCTCCGGCCGGCCAGGACGCCAGGTACTGGGCGAGGAAGCGGGACCGGCGGTGGACGAAGGCGGTGTCGCCGGCGCCCACGCGGTTGATCGCGCCGCCCAGCGCGGTCAGCGCGACGTTGCCGGTGACGCCCTTGCGGCCGCCGCTCTCGATCTGCGCCAGCAGGGTCTGGATGCCCGCCGCGGACAGCGAGCGGTCGAAGAAGTGCGAGCGGGCCGCGTAGGTCTCCCGGCCCAGCTTCCCGTCCCCGGTGTGGCCGGGGAGGGTGCCCGGCATGTGGCACTGGGCGGTGGACTTGGAGGAGCAGCCCGCGTACGCCTCCATCGCGTCCAGGTAGCCGATCGGGGTGAGGCTGACGCGGGTGGCGGGGCCGGGGCCGCCGGGCTGGTCGGCGAGCTTGTCCACGGCGTTCTGGAGGTCGCGGTAGCCGCCGAGGGAGAAGGCCGCGACGGAGACGGACGGGGTGCCGCCGGGTCGGGCATCGAAGTGGGCGGTGGACCATATCTCGTCGGCCTGGTCCGGGCCCCACTTCTGCCAGGAGCCCAGCACCGCCGCGGCCTTCGCCCACGGCCAGGTCATGTACGCCATCACCGCGCGGGGCGCCGGGTGGGTGCGGAAGCGGAGTTCGGTGACCACGCCGAAGTTGCCGTTGCCGGCGCCGCGCAGCGCCCAGAAGAGGTCGGGGTGGTGGTCCTTGTCGCAGTCGACGGTCTTGCCGTCGGCCGTGACGACGGTCGCGCCGACCAGGCTGTCGCAGGTCAGGCCGTACGCACGGGAGACCACGCCGTGGCCGCCACCGAGCGTCAGCCCGGATATGCCGACGGTGGGGCAGGAGCCGCCGGGGACCGTGACGCCGTGCGGGGCGAGTCCCTCGTAGACGTCGATGAGCTTGGCGCCGGCGCCGATCCGGGTGGTCCCGCCGGACGGCGCGCCGACCTTGTTCAGCGCCGAGACGTCGATGATGAGCTTGCCGTCGCCGCTGGAGAAGCCGGCGTAGGAGTGGCCGCCGCTGCGGATGGCGACGGGGGCGTTGTAACGCCGGGCGAAGGCCAGGCACTCGGCGATGTCGCCGGGGTGCTCGACGTAGGCGATGGCGGACGGCTTGAGGTTGTCGAAGCGGGTGTTGTACAGGCGTCGGGCGGAGGCGTAGGCGGCGTCGGTCGTGCGTATCAGGTCGCCGTCCAGGCCCTTGCCGAGCGCGCTCCAGGCGGCCTGGGTGGCGGGGCTCTTGGCGGTGGCCGCGGTGCTCATGGCGCCTGTGGTGGTGCCGGTGGAGGAGGCCGCCGCGGCGGGGCGCCCGCCCGAGTCGCAGCCGGTGGCCCAGGCGAGGGAGGTGGCCGCGATTCCGCCGCCGGCCGTCAGGAGTGTGCGCCGCTTCACTGGGATGAATCCCCCTTGGTTGTCGTACGGTCCGGCCCCGGCCCGCCGGTCGTCCGGCCGGTGGGCGCGGGGCGCTGTGCCGGGACACCGCACCGGGCGGGGTGGGCCGGGCAGGCCCCCGTCGTGCCGTGCCGTCCGGTACCCGAGTGAAGTCCGTTGCCGCATGGTGCCGTTGTGTCCCTCACTACCCAGATGCGGCGCGGGGGGTGGTGGGTTCCCGGAACGGACCGGGTCATTCCACGGGGCGCTCCGGGGCGGTGTCGGGGCCGCTGCGCACGTCCGCCTGGTGGCGCTCGGCGTCGGCGCGCGCCTGGGAGCGGGCGCGGCGGGCCATCCCGGTCCAGCCGCACGCGCAGCGGGCCAGGCAGAACGAGCCGCGCTCGGTGGTGAACGTGCGGTGGGGGGCTTGTTCGGGCACCCGTCCACGCTACGCGCCGCACGGCCCGTTGCGTGACGAGCCCCCGTAACGGTCGTTGAACGGATCGGTCGACGCACCGTCGGAGGAGCGGGGGCGGGACGTCCGACCGTCCCGAGCGGACCGGCCGGCCCAGGCGGTCCCGAACACAGCGGCCGAGGGGGCTCGTACGCATGGTGGTGCAGGACAGACGAGGCGGGACGGTCGCCGCGGCCGTGGCCTGCGGGACGGGGCTGATGGCGGGGCTGCTGGCGACGGCGGGCTGTTCACCGGACGGGGCCGCGGCCGACGACCAGGTGGTGCCGGGGCAGGTGGCGGCCGCGGTGCAGCTGCGGCGCAGTGCCGAGGCGCTGGTCCGGGCCGGGACCGCCAAGCTGCGGACGGCGATGGAGACGGTCAGCGGCGGGACGCGGGTGGCGATCCGGGGCGCCGGCGGCTACGACTTCGCGTCCGCCAGCGGGCAGTTGCGGGTGGTGCTGCCGGATCTGAAGGGCAAGCCCAGCGGCGGCCACCAGCCGATCACCGAGATCCTGGCGCCGGGTGCGCTGTTCATGAAGAACCGCGGGGCGGGGGTGCCGGCCGACAAGTGGGTCCGGGTGGACACCGCGACGCTGTCCGACGGGAATCTGGTCACCGGTGGGGTGACCGACCCGCTGGCCGCCGCCGAACTGCTGCGCGGCGCGCGGGAGGTGACGTACCAGGGGGAGGAGCGGCTGGGCGGTGTGCTGGTGCGGCACTACCGCGGCACGACCGACCTGGCCGCGGCCGCCGGGGCGGCGTCGGCGCGCAGCAGGCCCGCGCTGGTGGCGGCGGAAAAAGGGTTCACCACCGTCGTGGTGCCGTTCGACGCGTATGTGGACACCGCCGGGCGGCTGCGCAAGCTCCGCCAGCGGTTCCGGTTCGCCAACGGCGTGCCGCAGGGGGCGGCGGTGGTCTCCACGACCGAGTTGTACGGGTTCGGCACCAAGGTCGCGGTGCGGCTGCCGGACCGGCGCGACATCTACACCGGGAAGATCGCCTCGGCGCCCTCGTAGGGCGTCCCCGGTGGACTCGCGGACCGGAAATGGTCCTTCCGTGCCATGTGCGGGGCGGGCGGCCCTCCCTACGCTGGCGGTAACCACCGCGGCGTGGGAAGGCGCTCGAAGGGAGGAGGTGTCGGACGTGCCCGCCCATCGCCATCCGACCGTTCAGGACCAGGTGGCCCTCGCCGAGATCGATCTCACCGGTGAGTTGATGATCGCGGCGGCGGCCGCGAGCGAGGACCGGCTCAGCACCGACCGGATCGACGAACTGCTGCACGTGGCCGGACCCCCGCGGGGGGACGGGGCCGACCGGGAGGCGCCGGACACGCCCTGACGCGCCCGGCGGACGGTCTCGACCGGCTCCGCGGTCAGCTCCGCAGCATCCGCTCGATGGCCTTGGTCGCTTCCTGGACCTTGGCGTCGATGGCGTCCGGGCCCTTGGCGGCCGCGTCGGCGACGCAGTGCCGCAGGTGCTCCTCCAGCAGTTGCAGGCCGAAGGACTGCAGGCCCTTCGTGCTCGCCGAGACCTGGGTGAGTATGTCGATGCAGTAGACGTCTTCTTCGAGCATGCGCTGGAGGCCGCGGATCTGGCCCTCGATGCGGCGCAGTCGCTTGATGTGCGCGTCCTTTTGCTTGGCGTAGCCGTGGCCGCCGGGCGCCGGGCTCTCCGCAGCGGTATCGGTCACAGATCCGGCTCCGGTGCGGGGGGCGGATTCCGACTGGGGGCCGTGGCAGGCCGCGTCGGCTGCGGTGCCGCCGCTGGTGCCCGCGTCCGTGGTCGTCATGGCCATCTCCCGTGGTATTGAGGCGATCCGTATACCCCCGGCGGGTATATCGTACCGAAGTTTGCGGGCACCCGCGGTACCCCGTGCAGAGCATGCTGCCCGATGGGCGACACTGAAGGAATGCCGGTTAGCTGGGTTAGCTGTGGCTGGATGATGCGCCTAGCATCAACTCGACCGAATCCGATGTACCCCGAGGATTTCACGTGCGCTTTCGTCTGACCCCCAGGGAGACGAGCTTCTACGACATGTTCGCGGCCTCCGCCGACAACATCGTCACCGGCTCCAAGCTCCTGATGGAACTGCTCGGGGCGGACGCCTCCGCACGGGCCGAGATCGCCGAACGGATGCGGGCCGCGGAGCACGCGGGGGACGACGCGACGCACGCGATCTTCCACCAGCTGAACTCCTCGTTCATCACGCCGTTCGACCGCGAGGACATCTACGCCCTCGCCTCGTCGCTCGACGACATCATGGACTTCATGGAGGAGGCCGTCGACCTGGTCGTCCTCTACAAGATCGAGGAACTCCCCAAGGGCATCGACCAGCAGATCGAGGTGCTGGCGCGGGCGGCCGAACTGACCGCCGAGGCCATGCCGAACCTCCGCACGATGTCGAACCTCACCGAGTACTGGATCGAGGTCAACCGCCTGGAGAACCAGGCCGACCAGATCCACCGCAAGCTGCTCGCGCACCTCTTCAACGGCAAGTACGACGCCATCGAGGTGCTCAAGCTCAAGCAGATCGTGGACATCCTGGAGGAGGCGGCGGACGCCTTCGAGCACGTCGCCAACACCGTCGAGACCATCGCGGTCAAGGAGTCCTGAGCCCTCAGCCATGGACACCTTCGCACTCGTCGTGACCATTGCGGTCGCGCTCGGTTTCACCTATACCAACGGCTTCCACGACTCGGCGAACGCGATCGCGACCTCGGTCTCGACGCGGGCCCTGACCCCGCGCGCCGCGCTGGCGATGGCGGCCGTGATGAACCTCGCCGGCGCCTTCCTGGGCAGCGGCGTCGCCAAGACGGTCAGCGAGGGGCTGATCGCGACCCCGCACGGCAGCAAGGGGATGGGCATCCTCTTCGCCGCGCTGCTCGGCGCGGTGGTCTGGAACCTCGTCACCTGGTACTTCGGCCTGCCGTCGTCCTCCTCGCACGCGCTGTTCGGCGGCATGGTCGGGGCGGCGCTGGCCGGCGGGACGCAGGTGATCTGGTCCGGCGTGGTCGAGAAGGTCGTCCTGCCGATGTTCATCTCGCCGGTGATCGGGCTGGTGCTCGGCTACCTCGTGATGGTCGTGATCCTCTGGCTGTTCCGGAAGGCCAACCCGCACAAGGCCAAGCGCGGCTTCCGCATAGCGCAGACCGTCTCGGCCGCGGGCATGGCACTCGGCCACGGCCTCCAGGACGCCCAGAAGACCATGGGCATCGTGGTGATGGCCCTGGTCATCGCCGACGTCGAGAAGGCCGACGACGCCATTCCGCTGTGGGTCAAGCTGGCCTGCGCGATCACCATGTCGCTCGGCACCTACGCGGGCGGTTGGCGCATCATGCGGACGCTGGGCCGGCGGATCATCGAGCTGGACCCGCCGCAGGGCTTCGCCGCGGAGACCACGTCCGCCTCGGTGATGTACGTGGCGTCCTTCATGTTCCACGCGCCGATCTCCACCACGCACGTGATCACCGCCTCGATCATGGGCGTGGGCTCGACCAAGCGCCCGCGCGCGGTGCGCTGGGGCGTGGCCAAGAACATCGTGATGGGCTGGTTCATCACCATGCCGGCCGCGGCGCTGGTCGCCGGTCTGGCGTTCTGGCTGATCAAGCTGGCGTTCGGCTGACGGTCGGAGCCGACACCCGTAGGACAGCGAAAGGGCCCGCCCCCTGATCGAGGGGGCGGGCCCTTCGTCCTGCGGTGGCACCGCCATGCAGCACCGCAGGACACCGGTGGGCGGCCGACGGGGGCCGACGGGAGAGCCGACGGCCTAGCCGAAGCGGCCGGAGATGTAGTCCTCCGTGGCCTGGACCGAGGGGTTGGAGAAGATCCGCTCGGTCTCGTCGATCTCGATGAGCTTGCCGGGCTTGCCGACGGCCGCGAGGTTGAAGAACGCCGTGCGGTCCGAGACGCGCGCGGCCTGCTGCATGTTGTGCGTCACGATGACGATCGTGAAGCGCTCCTTGAGCTCCCCGATCAGGTCCTCGATGGCGAGGGTGGAGATCGGGTCGAGCGCCGAGCAGGGCTCGTCCATCAGCAGCACCTGCGGCTCGACCGCGATGGCGCGGGCGATGCACAGCCGCTGCTGCTGGCCGCCGGACAGGCCCGAGCCGGGCTTGTTCAGGCGGTCCTTGACCTCGTTCCAGAGGTTGGCGCCCTTGAGGGAGCGCTCGACGATGTCCTTCAGCTCGCTCTTGCGGTACCTGCCGTTGAGGCGGAGGCCGGCCGCGACGTTGTCGAAGATCGACATCGTCGGGAACGGGTTGGGGCGCTGGAAGACCATGCCGACGGTGCGGCGGACGGCGACCGGGTCGACGCCGGCGCCGTAGAGGTTCTCGTCGTCCAGCAGCACCTTGCCCTCGACGCGGCCGCCGGGGGTGACCTCGTGCATCCGGTTCAGGGTGCGCAGGAACGTCGACTTGCCGCAGCCGGAGGGGCCGATGAAGGCGGTCACCGAGCGGGGCTCGATGGTCATGGAGATGTCGTCGATGGCCTTGTGGGCACCGTAGTACGCGTTCAGGCCGCTGACGTCGATTCGCTTGGCCATGGGGATCACTGCTTCTTTCTCGCGCGGCCGCTGGGCCGCTGCTGGAACGGGCGCTGCGTGCGCGCGGGTCAGCGGCCGGCCTTAGGGGCCTTCCAGCGGGCGATCCCGCGGGCCACCAGGTTCAGGACCATGACGAAGGCGATCAGCACGAGTGCCGCGGCCCAGGCCCGGTCGTAGGAGGCGTCCGAGCCCTGCTGCCACTGCTGGAAGACGTAGAGCGGCAGGGACTGCTGGGCGCCGTCGAAGGGGTTGTTGTTGATCGTCTTGGCGCCCCACACCAGCAGCAGCACCGGGGCGGTCTCGCCGGTGATGCGGGCGATGGCGAGCATCACGCCGGTGGTGATGCCGCCGATCGACGTGGGCAGGACGACCTTGAGGATCGTGCGCCACTTGGGGACGCCGAGGGCCAGGGACGCCTCGCGCAGCTCGTTCGGGACGAGCTTGAGCATCTCCTCGGTGGAGCGGACCACGACCGGCATCATCAGGATCGCCAGGGCCATCGAGCCGGCGAAGCCGGACGGGCCGAAGCCGAGGATCAGGATCCACACGGAGAGGACGAACAGGCCGGCGACGATCGACGGGATGCCGGTCATCACGTCCACGAAGAAGGTGACGACCTTCGCGAGCCTGCCGCGGCCGTACTCGACGAGGTAGATCGCGGTCAGCAGGCCGAGCGGGGCGGCGATCAGGGTCGCCAGGCCGACCTGCTCCAGGGTGCCGACGATCGCGTGGTACACGCCGCCGCCCGGCAGCGCGTCCGGGAGCGTGCCCATCGAGTGGGACAGGAAGTAGCCGTCCAGGACCTTGGTGCCGCGGGCGACGGTCTCCCACAGCAGGGAGGCGAGCGGGACCACGGCGAGCAGGAAGGCGGTCCACACGAGGCTGGTGGCCAGCCGGTCCTTGGCCTGGCGGGTGCCCTCGACGGCCGTGGTCAGCAGATACGTCGCCAGGACGAAGAGCAGCGCGGCGATCAGGCCCCACTGGAGCGTCGAGTCCAGGCCGGCGGCCAGGCCGATGCCGCAGCCGGCGCCGACGGCGACCAGGGCGAGGACCGGCAGGGTCCAGCGGGGCAGCCGGGACTGCCTGAGCGCGAGCGGGGGGCGGGACTCGGCGACCTTGCGGTGGCGGTGGCTGGTGGCGACGGTCATGAGGAGGCCCCCGAGTACTCCTTGCGGCGGGCGATGATCAGCCGTGCCGCGCCGTTGACGAGCAGGGTGATCACGAAGAGGACGAGGCCGGAGGCGATCAGGGCGTCCTGGCCGAAGGTGTCGGCCTCGCTGAACTTGCTGGCGATGTTCTGCGCGAAGGTGCCGCCGCCCGGGTCCAGCAGGCTGGCGCTGATCAGGAAGCTCGGGGAGAGGACCGTGGCGACCGCCATCGTCTCGCCCAGCGCGCGGCCGAGGCCGAGCATGGAGGCGCTGATGACGCCGGAGCGGCCGAAGGGGAGCACCGACATCCGGATGACTTCCCAGCGGGTGGCGCCGAGGGCCAGCGCGGCCTCCTCGTGCATCCGCGGGACCTGGAGGAAGACCTCCCGGCTGACGCTGGTCACGATCGGCAGGATCATGATCGCGAGCAGGATGCCGACGGTGAACAGCGAACGCGCGGCCCCGTTGCCGTAGCTGAAGATCCCGGTCCAGCCGAGGTAGTCGTTCAGCCAGCCGTAGAGGCCGCTCAGGTGCGGCACGAGGAAGAGCGCGCCCCACAGGCCGTAGACGATGCTGGGGACGGCGGCGAGCAGGTCGATGACGTAGCCCAGCGGGGAGGCCAGCTTGCGCGGTGCGTAGTGCGAGATGAACAGCGCGATGCCGACCGCGACCGGTACCGCGATGGCCATCGCGATCACCGAGCTGACGACCGTGCCGAAGGCCAGCACCGCGATGCCGAACTTGGGCTCGGTGCCGGTGGCGTTCCAGTCGAGGGTGGTGAAGAAGTTGCTCTTGTCGCCGGATATGGCGAGCACCGAGCGGTAGGTGAGGAAGGCCGCGATGGCGGCCATGATCACCAGGAGGGCGATGCCGGAGCCCCGGGAGAGCCCGAGGAAGATCCGGTCACCCGGGCGGACCGTCCTGCCGGACACCGAGGCGGCGGCCGGTGGCGGTGGCGGTGTGTCGGATAGTGGCGTTGTGGAGTAGTCCATGGGTTTCTCCGGTCTGCGGAGCCCCTGGGGGCTCCGGCGCGGCGGTGCACCGGATGGGCGGCGGCCCCGGGGAGACCGGGGCCGCCGCCGGCGGGTCAGGAGAGCGTCGCGACGGTCTTGCGGACCTTGTCGGCGATCTCGGTCGGGAGCGGGGCGTAGCCGAGGGCCGCCAGGGCGTCCTGGCCGTCCTTGCTGGAGACGTAGGTGAGGAAGGACTTGGTGGCCGGCAGGGTCTCGGCCTTGTTGCCCTTGTCGCAGGCGATCTCGTAGGTCACCAGGGTGATCGGGTACGCGCCCTCGGCCTTGGTGGCGTAGTTGAGCTTCAGCGCCAGGTCATTGGCGCCCTGGCCGGCCGGCTGGGCCTCGGAGATCGCCTTGGAGGCGTTGCCGACGGTGGCCTCGACCGGGGCCTTGGCACCGGTGTTGATCTTGACCGTCGGGATCTTGCCGGAGGTGGCGTACGACAGCTCGAAGTAGGAGATCGCGCCGCTGGTCTGCTTGACCTGCGAGGAGACGCCGGCCGAGCCGGACGCCGCCTGGCCGCCGGTGCCCTCCCACTTCTTGCCCGGCTCGTGCTTCCAGGCACCGCCGGAGGCGGCCTTGAGGTACTTGGTGAAGTTGTCGGTGGTGCCCGAGTCGTCGGAGCGGTGGAACGCCTGGATCTTCAGGTCGGGGAGCTTGGCACCCGGGTTGAGCTTCTTGATCGCGGCGTCGTTCCAGTTGGTGATCTGCGAGTCGAAGATCTTCGCCAGGGTCGGCGCGTCGAGGACCAGGTTGTCCACGCCCGGGACGTTGTAGCCGACCGCGATCGGGCCGCCGACCATCGGCAGGTCGATCGCCTGGCCGCCCTTGCAGAGCGCCTTGGACTTGGTGATCTCCTCGGGCTTGAGCGCCGAGTCGGAACCGGCGAACGCGGTCTGGCCCTGGAGGAAGGTGGTGACGCCGGCACCGGAACCGGTGGGCTGGTAGTTGATCTCGGTGCCCTGGCAGGCGCCCGAGTAGTTCTGCACCCAGACGTCCATGGCGTTCTTCTGCGCCGACGAGCCGGAGGCGAGCAGCTTGCCCTTGCCCTCGCACTTGATGTTGGCCGCCTTGGCGGAGCTGCCGCTGCCGCCGCTGCCGCCACTGGTGTTGTCGGAGCCGCACGCGGTCAGGGCCAGGGCACCGGAGACGGCGAGAGCGCCAACGGCGAGGGCGCGAACCCGGTTCTTGCGCTGAAGCTTCACTGTCGAGAGTTCCTTCCTGGTGCGCGCCGTTTCCTCGGCGTGCGGGTGGTGACGGAAAGGGGCGCGGCTGCGTTGCCTTACGGCGCGCGGCGCCCTCGGTACGGCCGAAATTAGGCAGATCAGGTGAAGCGGCCGATGGACGGGAGTGAACGCACGGTGAACCTCGGCCGTCGGCTGAGTGCGGCGCGGAGTGGGCGCGTGCGGTCGCCGCCGGGGTGTGTGCGGTCCGCGGGCGCGGTCGCGGAGCGGCGCCGTGGAGCGCCCGGTTCCGTTGGGCGGCGCCGCCCGGAGTGCTGGATTCCGTTCGGACCTCCCCCCTTCCCTTCCGCGAAACGGCCCGTCGCCCTGTCGAATTACCGGCCGGTATGGCAGCATCCGCGCCGAGACGAGCACGCGAATCGGTGCGGAACGACCGGAGGTGACTGGTGGGGAGCCAGGGGGCACAACAGGGCGTTCGGGACGCAGGTGCGGGGCGGGGCGTATGGGGCGTACGGGGCGGTCGGCTGGCGGTCTGCACCGCGGTCGTGCTCTGTGCCACGGGGTTGCTCGGCGGGACGGCGACAGCGGCGCAGCGGACGCCGGCCCCGACGCCGCCCCCCGGGGGCGACGCCCGCCACCTCGACGAGGTGCGCAAGGAGATCGAGGGCCTCTACCGCACGGCGGAGCGGGCCACCGAGGAGTACAACGCCGCCGAGGAGCAGGTCCAGCTCCAGCAGAAGAAGATCGTCGAGCTGGCCCGCACCATCGACGCCGCCCAGCAGCGGCTGGCCGCTCTGAAGCGCCGGGCCGGCGCGCTGGCCAGTGCCCAGTACCGCACCGGGGGCATTCCCCCCGAGGCGAAGCTGGTGCTCAGCGCCGACCCGGAGGTCTTTCTCGCCAATGCCGATCTCGCCCGCAAGGGGCAGCAGGCCGTCAAGGGCGTGATCAGCCAACTCACGCACCTCAAAAGCGACTTGCAGGATTACGCCGAGGACGCCAGCCACCGCTGGGAGGAGCTGGAGGCCAACCGCAAGAAGAAGGACGCCGCCCGCAAGGAGATCAACGACAAGATCGACGCGGCGAAAGAACTGGAATCCCGGCTGGCCGCCAAGGAAAAGGAACGACTGCGGAAACTGGAGGACGACCAGGCGCTGCTGGCCCAGCAGAAATGGCTCGACTCCGGCGTACTCAAAGACATCAGCAACAAAGCGTCCGAGCAGGGCAAGAAGGCGATTTCGTACGCCACTTCGCAGATCGGCAAGGATTACGTCTGGGGCGCGGTGGGCCCGGACACCTTCGACTGCTCCGGGCTGACCCTGCGCTCCTGGCAGGCCGCCGGCCACACGATTCCGCGGACCTCGCAGGAGCAGTGGCGACAGCTGCCCCGGGTGCCGCTCAAGGATATGCGCCCGGGCGACCTCATCATCTATTTCTCCGATGCCAGCCACGTCGGGATGTACCTCGGCGACGGCGCGATCGTGCACGCCCCGCGGCCGGGCCGGCAGGTGACGATCACGGGCGCCGGCTCGATGCCGATCCTCGGCGTCGTCCGCCCGGACGGGGGCACCGCCGACTGAGCCGGTGGGTGCGCGGTGCCCGCGCCCATGCGCCCGCCCAAGGCCGCATGGAGTGATTCCGGACATTCTTCGGGCACCCATTCCGTGCATTCCGTTCCGTTCGAGCGGAATGCACGGCATTGTCGGACGGCGGTGTGCGGCCGGATTGTTCAATTTCGTAGGGCAGACCGTGGGATCGGCCGAAAGATGCCCTTCCGTAGTGATCTGGTAGCGGAATGCGCTCGCCGGGGGTGATGTTCGTCATTCCCCTTCCGTGCCGCCCCAGGTGAAATGGCTTATCAGTGCTGGCATATGACGAAGGCCGCGTGCCAAAGGGCATTCCATGCGCGGCGGTCCGGACGCTATGGTCGCCCTTCGATGCCCGGTAGCCCCCGCTCAGCCGACCGATGAGCAAGGGTCGAGCCGGGCAGGGTGGCGTACCGGTGGGTACCCCACCGCGCCCCTCGGGGGAGGGAAGGAAGCAGACCGATGCCCGTACCCGTACCGCACCAGCGGACGGCCGTGCTGCCGCACCAGGCAGGACCGGTGGACCACGGCTGCGCGGAAACCGCCCGCGCCGCCGCCGTCGGCATGCCCGCGCACGGGGGCTGCCCGGAGGCTTCCGCTCCGCCGCAGGCGGCGCCCCTGGAGGCGTCCCACGGATCCGTCGACTCCGCGCCGCTGCCCCGGGACCTGCCGGCCGCCGAGCTGCCGCGGCCGGCCGCGGACCGTCGACTTCCGGCCGGATGGACTGCTGCCCGCCCGGCGTCCGGTCACGCGTCCGCCGAAGTGGCCGACGACGTGCCCTCCGCCACACCCGAGGCCCCGGCGGACGCCGCCTCCCCGGAGCCGGCGTCGCAGCCCGCCCAGGGGCTGACCCTGCTCCTGATCGGCGAGGACCCCAACAGCCACGTCCCGGAGATGTGGGACTGGGCCGGCCGCAAGGTCCGGCTGCGCACCGCCCGCAACCTCACCGAGGCCGAGCGGCTGCTCACCGACGACGTGCACTGCATCCTGCTCGACCTCACCCCCGCCGATCCGCACGGCCGCGAGGAGCTCCCCCAAGGGTCTTCGACGCGCTTCGCTCCGGCGGGCACCCCCGCGCACGCCCGGGCCGACGCCCCGGGCGCCCCCGGCGACGAACTGGCCGTGCTGCGGGCCGTGCTGCGGATGGCGCCCTCGCAGGCCGTCCTCGTGCTCACCTGCGAGACGGACGCCGAGCGGGCCGCCGACGCGGTGCGGGTGGGCGCCCAGGACTACCTCTTCCGCGACGAGCTGGACGAGAAGGTGCTCAGCCGCGCGGTGCGCTACGCCGTGGAACGCAAGCGCGCCGACCTCGCCCAGCGCCAGCTCACCGAGTCCCGGCTGCGCGCCCAGGAGAACGCCCGCCTGGAACGCGGCCTGCTGCCCACGCCGCTGCTCGACGGCTCGGAGCTGCGCTTCGCGACCTGCTACCGGCCCGGCCGCAGCCGCGCCCTGCTGGGCGGCGACTTCTACGACACCGTCCGCACCCCGGACGGCACCGTGCACGCCATGATCGGCGACGTCTGCGGCCACGGCCCCGACGAGGCCGCGCTCGGCGTCGAACTCCGCATCGCCTGGCGGGCGTTGACCTTCGCCGGGCTCTACGGCGACGAGCTGCTGGCCACGCTCCAGAAGGTGCTGGAGAACGAGCGCTCCGACGACGAGATCTTCGCGACGCTGTGCACCGTCGACATCTCCGAGGACGGCCACCGGGCCGGCGTGTGCCTGGCCGGCCACCCCGCGCCGCTGCTGGCCCGCGCCGGGGAGCAGCCCGAGCTGCTGCCGTACGAGTTCGGCGGCCCGGCGCTCGGCCTGCTGCAGGAGGCCCGCTGGCCGCGCCGCCAGGTCGAGCTGGGCCCCGCCTGGAGCCTGCTGATGTACACCGACGGCCTCATCGAGGGCCGCATCGGCGAGGGCAACCGGCGCCTGGGTCAGGAGGGCATGACCGAACTCGTCGCCCGCCAGATGGCGAGCGGCCTGACGGGCGAGGAACTGCTGGAGGCGTCGGTGCGCGAGGTCCGGGCCCTCAACGGCGGAGAGCTCACGGACGACGTGGCGGTCCTGCTGCTGGACCGGCGGTAGGCCGCGCGGGCCACCGGGCCCGGCCGGGCCCGGAGCGGAGTCGGGCCCGACCGGCCTCAGCGACCGCCGTTGTACGGGCCGTAGGGGCCGTCCGAGCTGGAGCCGCGGCGCGGGCCGCGGCCGCCGCCGGCCACCGCGCGCAGCGCCGGGCGGACGTCGACGGTGTAGACGATCACCGCGATCATGCCGATGATCGGCAGGAACGACAGCAGCGGCAGCAGGAACATCAGCGCGGTGGCGATGCCCAGGAAGATCAGCCACATGGGCTTGGTCTGCTTGTCGGCCGCGCGGTAGGCGTCCTCGCGGCGGACGGCCGCGTCGATCAGCATCACGGCGGAGTAGACGCCGAGGGCGAGCTGAACCCAGCTCAGAATGCTCTGGAATCCGTAAATCAGCACGCCGTCCACCTGCCGTTAGCCATTCGCCCTGGAAACTCGGTCTGTCATCGCGGTTCGTGTGGCTCCTGAAGGCCCCACCGTACCCGGACAACGGGCCGGGCACGTGGGAAGTGCCCGGCCCGTCCGAGAGCCACCGCTCACCGGCGGCTCACTTCGCGGACGGCGGCGGGGTGCTCTTCTTCGCCGGGCCCGCCGCGGGCTTGCGCACCGCGGTCGGCTTCTTCGCCCCGGCGGTCTTCGGCTCGGTCGAGGCGGTGGCCTTGGCCTCGGTGCGGGCCCCGTTGGCCGGCACGGTCTTGGCCCGGCCGCCGGTCTCGGTGCCGTTCTTGGCCTCGGCCTTCGCCGCCGGCTCCGGCTCGATCGCCACCGCCAGCTCCTCGACCTGCTCGGCGGCGCCGCCGCGCCAGCTCTGCACCGCGCCCCGGCCGCGCTCGGCCAGCTCGTCGTAGGTCTCCCGGGCCTGCACGGCGACCTCGGCGGCCCGGCCGACGCCGCGCAGCGCCAGCTCCTGCGCCTGGTCGCGGAACTTCTTCAGGTCCCCGTCGAGCGACCCGAGCAGCACGGTCAGCTTCTCCTGGGCCTCCTTGGCCTGCTTGGTGACCAGGGCCTGGATGTCCTTGGGGTCGGTGCTGCGGACCGACTCGAAGTGCTTGGGCGCCTCGGCCTTGATCTTCTCGACCAGCTGCGGCACCTCGCCGAGCTTCTCGGCGGCCAGGTCGGCGGTACCGGCCAGGGCGTACAGCGGGGTCGCGTCGGTCAGGGCCTTGCGGAGGTCATCGGTGGTGATGGCCATGACGTGGTTCCTCCTGGAAACGTTGGGGTTGCTCAGGTGGCGTGCGGGCCGCCGTCGGCTTCTGGCTCGTGGGGGTGGTCCCCGTCCTCGGGTCCGTCGTCGGGTCCGTCGTCGGACCGGTGCGCGGTGTCGCCGTCCGGGTCGCCGCCGTGTCCGTTCTCCTTGCGGAAGGACTCGTAGATCTGCAGCAGGACCTGCTTCTGCCGCTCGTTCAGCGACGGGTCGGTGAGTATCGCGGTCTGCACCCCGGCGCCGTCCGGGCTGCGCCGCTCGTCCAGGATCCCGGCCTGGACGTACAGCGTTTCGGCGGATATCCGCAGCGCCTTGGCGAGCTGCTGGAGGATCTCCGCACTCGGTTTGCGCAGACCGCGCTCGATCTGGCTGAGGTACGGGTTGGACACCCCCGCGGCATCCGCCAGCTGCCGCAGGCTCAGCTGCGCGGTGCGCCGCTGCTCCCGCAGGAACTCGCCGAGATTGCCGACATTGAGAGAGGCCATGTCTCGATACTGCACGGTAGCGCTAACTATTGCAAGCAAGTGCTAGCAATAGTGGCGCGCGCCATGGCGGAGGCGGTGGCACGCGGGGTCCCGGAGGGTGCCCGGTGGCGGAAAACGGGTACCCGCCCGCGGTATCGCCGACCAGGGTGGACGCCTAGGGTGAGCGGGCAAAAGCTTGTTCGCGTACGGACAGACGGGGGCGCCAGACATGGCACACAAGACGGAATCAGGACAGATACGGCGACGGCTGCGCTCCAGCACCGTCGTCCTCGGCGGCATGGGAGCGCTCGCCGCGGCCCTCACCTCCTGCGGATCGGAACCGGACAAGCGCTGCGTGGACCCCAAGAGCTACGACAGCGTCCTGGGCTACCGGGTGGTCGGCGCGGCCCAGTGCTCCCCGGCGAAGGGGACGTCCGGCACCACCACGACCGGCCGCTGGTACTACGGGTCCGGCAGCTCCGGCCGCTACGCCGAGGGCGGCACGTTCAGCAAGAGCCAGGCCGTGGACCGCGGCGGCTTCGGCTGCTCCGGCCCCGGCTCCCGGCACGGCTCCTCGGGCGGCTGACCGCGCGATGCGCCGCCACACCATCGAGCCCCGTCCCGACTGGCAGGCCCTCGTCGAGGCCCAGGGCCTGATCTACCCGCTCACCCGGTACCCCGACGACTCGCTGCGCCCCTACTGGGACGAGAGCGCCTACTACTCCTTCTCGGCCGACGAGATCGAGGAGCTGGAGGGGGTCGTCGAGGAACTGCACGGCATGTGCCTGGCCGCCGCCGAGCACATCGTCGCCCACGACCGGTTCGCCGACCTCGGCGTCACCGATCCGCGGCTGGCCGCCCGGATCGCCGAGGCATGGCGCCGGCGCGCCGAACTCCCCTCCGTCTACGGCCGGTTCGACCTGCGCTACGACGGCGACGGCCCGGCCAAGATGCTGGAGTACAACGCCGACACCCCCACCTCCCTGGTGGAGGCCGCCAGCCCGCAGTGGTTCTGGATGGAGGACCGGTTCCCGGCCGCCGACCAGTGGAACTCGCTGCACGAGCGGCTGGTCGACGCCTGGAAGCGGCAGGCGGCGCTGCTGCCGCCCGGCGCCCCGCTGCACTTCGCGCACTCGGCCGCCGACGAACTGGGCGAGGACCTGATGACCGTCGCCTACCTGCGGGAGACGGCCGAACAGGCCGGCCTGGCGACCGAGGCGATCGCCATGGAGGAGATCGGCTGGGACCGGCTCTCCGGCCGCTTCGTCGACCAGCGACTGCGCTTCGTCCGGGCCTGCTTCAAGCTCTACCCCTGGGAGTGGCTGGCCTCCGACGACTTCGGCCCGCACGTCCTGGACACCCTCGACAACGGCGGCGCCACCGGCTCCACCCTGTGGATCGAGCCCGCCTGGAAGATGCTGCTCTCCAACAAGGCGCTGCTGGCGATCCTCTGGGAGCTCTTCCCCGGCCACCCCAACCTCCTCCCCGCCCACCTGGACGGCCCCCGCGACCTGGCCGCCGGCCCCGGTTACGTCGCCAAGCCGCTGCTGGGAAGAGAGGGCGAAGGGGTCACCGTCCACCCGGCCGGATCCACCGCCGTCCGACGCGACGAACCGTGCTGCTACCAGGAGTTGGCGCCGCTGCCGGACTTCGACGGCAACCGGGTGGTGCTCGGCGCCTGGGTCGTCGAGGACGAGGCGGCCGGGCTCGGCATCCGGGAGTCGACCGGCCTGGTCACCGACGGGTACGCGCGGTTCCTGCCGCACATCATCGGGTGAGAAATGCCGTGCGGGCCCGGTGGCGCGCTGCTACCGTCTGCCGCATGCAGCGCGCTGGTCTGTCCTTCACGACGACGCCGGAGAGAGTCCCGGCGCGCTGACTGCTGACCATCGAGTCGTAGAGCCCCGGGGCGAGTGCCCCGGGGCTTCGCCGTGTGGTCACTCGCTCCTCCCGTGACACATGAGGAGATCCCGATGAACGCCACCCCCGTCCACGACCACCGCCGGCTCGGCCGCGAGCTGGACCTCTTCGACACCGATCCGCTGATGGGCGCCGGGCTGCCCTACTGGCTGCCGGACGGCGCGGCGGTGCGGCACGCCCTGGAGGAGTACATCCGCGAGACCGAGCACCGCGCCGGCTACCAGCACGTCTACTCGCCGGTCCTCGGCAAGCGCGAGCTCTACGAGATCTCCGGGCACTGGGACCACTACCGCGACGACATGTTCCCGCCCATGGACCTCGGCGGCGAGCAGGTCGTGCTGCGCCCCAGCCTGTGCCCCCACCACGCCCTCATCTACCGCTCCCGCTCCCACAGCTACCGCGAACTCCCGCTCAGAATCGCCGAGTTGGGTGGGATGTACCGCTCGGAACGCTCCGGGGTGCTCGGCGGCCTCACCCGCGTCCGGGCCATCCAGCTCAACGACGCGCACATCTTCTGCACCCTTGACCAGGTCGCGGACGAGGCCCGCGCCGCCCTGGACCTGATCCGTCGCGCCTACGCCGACCTCGGCATCCGCGCCGCCCGCTACCGCCTCTCGCTCCCCGGCGAGGGCGGCAAGTACATCGACGACCCCGCGATGTGGCGACGTGCCGCGGCCCTGCTGACCGAGGTCCTGGACGCCTCCGGCGTGTCCTACGAGGCCGCCGAGGGCGAGGCCGCCTTCTACGGCCCCAAGATCGATGTGCAGATCGCCGACCGCGCCGGCCGCGAGGCGACCCTCTCCACCGTCCAGGTCGACCTCCATCAGCCGCGCCGCTTCGACCTGTCCTACGTGGGCCCCGACGGCACCCGGCACCGGCCCGTGATGGTCCACCGCGCCGTCATCGGCAGCGTCGAACGCGCCGTCGCCCACCTCATCGAGGAGCACGGCGGCGCCTTCCCGGCCTGGCTCGCCCCCGTCCAGCTGGCGGTGCTCCCGCTCTCCGAGGACGAGCTGCCGCAGGCCGCCGACCTCGTGCGGCGCTGCCGCGAACGCGGTCTGCGCGCCGCACTCGCCGAGCCGGCGCAGGGCACCCTCGGCGCCCGTATCCGGGCCGCCCGACACGTCCCCTACCAGGCCGTCATCGGCCCCCGGGAGGCCCCCGCCGACCTCGTCGCGCTCCGTCTCCGCGACGGCCGCCGCCCCGCACCGCTGCCCGCCACCGAGGCGCTGGCCCGTATCGGGGCGGTGGTGGCGGAGCGCAGGGGGGAGCTGTGGGCGGACGCCTGAGGGGCTGCCGCCGGGCTCCGGCGGGGCTCCCGGCGGGCTACTGTCGGGCGGATGCGGAAGACACACCGGCCCCGCCGGCTCGTCGTGGGCGATCAGTGCTGGCTGTGGACCGTGCGCCACCGGCACCCCGCGTGCCGGGAGGTGCTCTCGCTGCGCCGCGAGGGCAGCCGGGAGGTGCTGCGGATCGTCTTCCGCCCCGGCCCCGGGCGCTTCGTCCCCGACGGCTTCCTGCACTCCGGCGCGGTCATGGACGACCGGCGCCGGTCGCTCAACCTCCATGAGCCGGGCGTCGTACGGAAGTTGCTGGACGCCGCGGTGGGGGACGCCTCCCTGCCCGCGCCGCCTCACTCCCTGAGCCAGAAGCTGACGGCGTGCAGCCAGGCGTCGAGCAGCGGGACGTCGCCGCGGATCTCGACCGGGCCGGTGCCGGCGCCGACCGGGGCGGGTGCGGCGCCGCGGGTGGGGATGCGGCCGTAGACGAGCAGCAGCAGATCGCTCAGGGCGCCGTGGACGGTGGTGGTGGCCGGTGCGGCGAGGGCGTCGGGGGAGGGCGGCCGGCGCCAGGTGAGGGCGTCGGCGCCGAGGGCGATCAGCCAGTCCGCCGCGGCCTCGGGGGCGGCGTCGGTGGCCTGGAAGCGGAGGGTGTGGCCCCGGCCCATGAAGTCGGCGATCCGGGGCGTGGTCTCCCGCACCACCGGCAGGGAGCCGAAGGACATCCACTCGTCGAGCGCGTCCACGGCGACGTCCTCGACGACGGCGAACGGGCGGTCGGCCCCGGCGGACCCGCCGGGGGCCTGCGCGGCCACGAAGGTGGCGTCCGCGCGGTGGACCACCGTCTCGTGCGTCATCCGGCGCGCCCAGAAGGCCGGGGTGCCGCCCGGGGCCACCGTCCACACCGGGGCGTCCGAGCCGGCGGCGCGCAGGGCGTCGGCCAACTGCTCGGCGCCGTCGGTGAGCCAGGCGCCGAGCGTGGCCGCGTCCACGTCGGGGTGACCGGAGACGTCGTCGACCAGGTCGTCGGGGACCGGGTCGGCCGCCCTCGTCCGGATGATCGTCTCGGCCCAGCGGTGGGCGCCGCCGAGGTGGCGCACCAACCGGGCGAGCGTCCAACCGGGGCAGGTGGGAACCGGCGCGGAGAGGTCCGCACCGTCGAGACGGGTCCTCAACAGGGCGGACTGGGCGACGATTTCGGCACAGTGGCGGTCGTAGCTCATCGAAGCCATGAGCCCACCGTACGGCCTGCCGCGGACGATGCTTAAGCGGTTTTCGTCCCGGTCGGGTCGGTCGCCCCCGTCGGGCGGGTGCCGATCACGACGGTGGCGTAGAGCTCGTCGGAGGTGGCCACCCGGGGGACCAGCCCGCTGCGCCGGAAGGTCTCCACGGCCCGGGGCGCCTGGCGCTCGCCGGTCTCGACCAGCAGGTGGCCGCCCGGCGCCAGCCACCGCGGCGCCGCCGCGGTCACCCGCCGCAGCACGTCGAGCCCGTCCGCGCCGCCGTCGAGCGCCACCAGCGGCTCGTGCTCGCGGGCCTCCGGCGGCAACAGGCCGACCTCCTCGGTGGGCACGTAGGGGACGTTGGCCGTCAGGACGTCGATGCGCCCCTGGAGGTGGACGGGGAGCGGGGCGAACAGGTCGCCCTCGTAGACCCGGCCGCCGGCGGCGGCGACATTGCGGCGGGCGCAGCGCACCGCGGCCGGTTCGATGTCGCAGGCGTGCAGTTCGACGCCGCCCAACGCCGCGGCCAGCGCGGCGCCCACCGCGCCGGAGCCGCAGCACAGGTCCACCGCCACGATGTGCCGCCCGGTCCGCCCGGAGAGCCGGTGTCCGAGGGCGACGGCCTGGCCGAGCAGGAACTCGGTACGGCGGCGCGGTACGAAGACCCCGGGGTCCACGGCGACCCGCAGCCCCCCGAACTCGGCCCAGCCCAGAACGTGTTCCAGGGGATGGCCTGCCGTCCGCCGCTCCACCAGGGCGGCGAGGTCGTCCGGGGTGGGGGCCGCGGCGATCAGGAGCGCGGCCTCGTCCTCGGCGAAGACGCAGCCGGCGGTGCGGAGTCGGGTGACGACGACGGAACGGGACGGCTCGGCCGTCTGGGTTGCGGAGTAAGTGCCTGATGCTGCAGGGGACTTGGGAAACGGGTGGGGCGACGACATGGTGGTGAGCCTTTCGGGATGCCGAGGGGCGCTTCCCGGGTCACGGATGTCGGGCGGTCACCTAAGCCGGGTGGACGCACGGACGTGAGACGGGAGCACCTGCCTGGTCTGGCGGGGAATCGGTCTCACCTCCTTGGGGCGGGCGCGTGCACGAGACGGGCGCGGGCCGGCACCGCGTCGGGCGCCGACGGCCGGGGCAACAGTACCCGACCAGGTGATCGACAGTCAGGAGGGGAGCGTCCCGGTGCCGTTCGCGTTCGCGCTGCGGGCGGCCTCTGCCCGCTCGCGAAGAAGAAGATGGAAAGTACTTGTCAGATTGGAAAGTTCTTGTCAGCATGATGAGTGTCGAATGGGTGAGCGAAGACCTCGCTCGCCGTGACGGATGAGGGGGACGGACATGGGGGAGTACGCATCCAGCGACGCGGCGGCCGCGTTGGCCCGCGCGCAGGAGCTGAGTTCGATGGTCCGCAAGCGCACCGCGTGGTACGTGCGGTACCAAGTCGTCTACGGCTGCGCGGCCGGTCTGCTGGTGCTCGTCATCGGCCTGGTGAAGGCCCCGTTCGGGACGGCGGTCGGCATCGGGGGCTGGGTCGCCACGATCACCGCGCTCTCGGTCTACGCGGCCCGACAGCCGGTCGCCCGGCGGGGGTTCGGCCGCTGGCACGGCATCATGATCGGCACCTGGGCACTGCTCTACTCCGCGGTGCTGGTGCTCGGACTGCTCTTCTTCCGGGGGGACGCGTCCTGGTGGGTGCCCGGCGCGGTGGTGGTCTCCCTGCCGGGCCTGATAGGCGGATATCTGGAGGCCCGGAAGTGACGGAGACGCACGAGGCGGCGGCCTCGGATGCCGCCCCGGCGGGCGGAGCCGCCCCGCCGCCCGGAAGCCACCCGCGCCACGGACTGGACGAGGTCATCCACGCCCCCGTCCGCTTCTCCATCGTGGCGACCCTGGCCGCCGCGGAGAAGGCCGAGTTCGCGTTCGTGCGCGACACGGTCGAGGTGAGCGACTCGGTCCTGTCGCGGCAGGTCGCCACCCTGGAGAAGGCCGGCTATGTCGCCGTCACCAAGGGATACGTCGGCAAGCGCCCGCGCACCTGGCTCGCCCTCACGGCGGACGGCCGGGCCGTCTTCGCCGCGCACTGCCGGGCCCTGCGGGCCATAGCGGGCGCCGAAGGCTGACCCGGCGCCGCGGCGATCAGGGGACCGCGACGAGGAAGCCGCGACGGGGAGGCTGCGACGGGGAGGCCGTGCTGAGCAAGTCGTGACGGAGGGGCCGCGACGAGGGAGCCGCGACTTGGGGCGCCCCGTAGATCAGTTGACTTGGAGCGCGCTCCAACTCATAGCGTTGTGAACGGGTTGAGGGACGGCGCCAGTGGACCGCCCGTCCTATGTCTTCCCCTCCCGTCCCGTTCGTCGTACGCACCAGGAGGCAGCAACATGATGGAGATTCCCACCCGTCACCTCGGGGGACTCGCGGTGTCCGCGCAGGGGCTCGGGTGCATGGGGATGAGCCACGGCTACGGCGACTCGGACGACGACCAGTCGATCGCGACCATCCGCCACGCGCTCGACCTCGGCGTCACCCTCCTGGACACCGCCGACTTCTACGGCGCGGGCCACAACGAGGAGCTGATCGGCCGGGCGGTCGCCGGGCGGCGCGACGAGGTGGTGCTGGCCACCAAGTTCGGCTTCGCCAACCGGCTGGGCGAGCCGGTCGAGATCCGCGGCGACGCCGCCTACGTCCGCCAGGCGTGCGACGCCTCGCTGCGCCGGCTCGGCGTCGACCACATCGACCTCTACTACCAGCACCGGGTCGACCCCGACGTGCCGATCGAGGAGACCGTCGGCGCCATGGCCGAGCTGGTCGCGGCGGGCAAGGTGCGCCACCTCGGCCTGTCCGAGGCGGGCGCGGAGACCGTCCGGCGGGCCCACGCGGTCCATCCGATCGCCGCGCTGCAGAGCGAATGGTCGCTGTGGACCCGCGATCTGGAGGAGGAGGTCGTCCCGGTCTGCCGCGAGCTCGGCATCGGCCTGGTGCCGTTCTCGCCGCTCGGCCGCGGCTTCCTGACGGGGCGCTACACCTCGGTCGAGGGCCTGTCGGAGTCCGATGTGCGCCGCACCCAGCCGCGCTTCGCGGACGGCAACCTGGAGCAGAACCTCGCGATCGTGGAGAAGCTCCACGAGCTCGCCGCCGAGAAGGGCGTCACCGCCGGTCAGTTGGCGCTGGCCTGGGTGCAGCACCGGGGCGACGACGTCGTGCCGATCCCGGGCACCCGCCGCCAGAAGTACCTGGAGGAGAACGTCGGTGCCGTGGAGGTGCGGCTCTCCGCCGAGGAGCTCGCCGCCATCGACGCCGCGGCCCCGGCCGGCAAGGTCGCCGGCACCCGGTATGACGCCGGGAGCCTGGCCTTCGTCGGCAAGTGAGGCCACCGGCCGGCGCACCCGAGCGGCGCGCCGGCCGGTGAGGCGGTGGGGCCGGCGGGGGAGTGCCCTACCGCTGCCGGCCCCACCGCCGCCGGCCTCATGCCGGCGACATCACCTCGTAGAGATTGCGGTCGGCGTCGAGGAAGAACAGTCCGCGCGGGCACAGCGGGTGGTCGGTCCGGCCGTTGTCCGGGTGGCCCGGGGCGTTGCCGTAGGGGATGCCGGCCGACCGGAGGCGGGCGAGGACCCCGTCGAAGGTCTCGGGATCGACGTCGAAGGCCAGGTGGTGGCCCTCGGGGTCCGGGACGGCCATGAAGTCCAGGGTGAGCGTCTCGTTCACCCGGACCGGGGCGAAGTGGCCGTCGCGGCCGTCCGGCGGGAGCTCCGGCAAGCCCATCACCGAGGCGAAGAAGCGGGCCGCCGCGCGGTGGTCGGTGGCCGGGACGATGGTGTGGTTGAGGCTGACGGGCATCAGGCGCTCCCGGGGTCGGTGAGGGTGCCGCGGAGCAGCACGGAGACGAGTTCCTCGGTGGTGAGGGGGCTGTGGCCGGGTCCGGCGGGCGAGGGCAGTCGGCTGAAGAGCAGCCCCAGGAAGGCGGCGGCGACCCGCTCGGGGCCCAGCCGCAGCACCTCCCGGTCCGGCTCGATCAGTTCGACCACGGCGTCCTGCAGGGCGCGGAAGGACCGGGTCCGGGGGTCCTCGGGCGGAGCGCCGTCGGCCCGGGGCTGCGGCGGGAGCCCGCGCTCGCGGTGGCGCCCGGTGGCGTAGAGGCTTCTGACGACGGTGCCCATGCGCTCCATGTGGGCGCAGAGGGCCTCGGCGGCCTCGGTGAGCCGCGTGGCCAGCGGCTCGACGAGGGGGACGGAGGCGAGTTCGCGCAGCACGTGGTCGACGCCCACGGCCTCGGCCACGCAGGCGTCCAGCAGCTCGTCCTTGTCCTTGAACGCACGGAAGATCGTGGCCTCGCCGATCCCGGCGGCGCGGGCGATCTGACTGGTGGTGACGGCCGCCCCGTGCTCCCCGATCAGCGGGAGGGCGGCGGCAACGATCATGGCTCGCCGCTGTTCGACGCTCATACCGGGGGCCCGGCGGCGCGGCGGCTTGTCCTCGGCGGAAGAGGTGGTGGGTGACATGCCACCACGCTACGGAGTGAGTACTCACTCCGTCAATGGGAAATGCCGCGGGAGGCGCACCCGCCGCCCCGTCCCTAGACTTCTGAGAGGCGAGCGACGGCCTTCACGCAGGCGGGCGACGCGCGCCGGCCACACCGTCGGCGGCCCGCCGACACCCGGCCCGACGTGCGCCGACGACCGGCGGGACGGGCGCCCGGCCGGTGAGATCCCCGAGGGGCGGCACACCATGGAATGGAAGCTCGCGCTGGTGCCGATTCCGGTGAGCGACGTGGAACGCGCGAAGCAGTTCTACAGCGAGCGGGTCGGCTTCGCCGTCGACTTCGACGTCCGGCTCGACGGCGGCGTGCGGATCGTCCAGCTGACCCCGCCCGGCTCGGACTGCTCGATCGTCCTGGGGGCGGGCGACGGGGTGACGCCGGTGCGCCCCGGCTCGGTGCAGGGGGTGCAGCTGGTGGTGCCCGATGTGGCCGCGGCCCGCGGCGAGTTGCTCGCCCGCGGGGTGCCGGTCGGCCCCGTGCAGCACGTGGAGAGCGGGGCGCTCACCGACGGCCCCGGCGGGGCGTGGAACTCGTTCGTCTACTTCAGCGACCCGGACGGGAACGGCTGGGCCGTGCAGGAGGGCTCAGCGGACCCCGCCGACCGGTGACGACGGCGATGACGGTGATGACGGCGATGACGGTGATGGCCGGCGCGCCGCCGGCCGGGGTCAGACCGCGTCCGGATGGCGCTGCCCGTGGGTGGCCTCCAGATGGGCCATGTGCTGCCGACCCCAGGCACCCAGCGGGGCCAGCGCCTCGTTGAGCGACGTACCGAGCCCGGTCAGCGCGTACTCGACCTTCGGGGGGACCTGCGCGAACACCTCGCGGTGGACGATGCCGTCGGCCTCCAGCTCGCGGAGCTGCTGGGCGAGCACCTTCTCGCTGATCCCCGGCAGTTCCCGGCGCAACCGGCCGAACCGTTGCGGGCCCTGGGCGAGCGCCCACAGGAGCAGCACCTTCCACTTGCCGCCGATGACGTCCACGGCGGCGTCCAGCCCGCACTCGTAGGGGCCCTTCCGTCCGCCCACGCCAACCCCCTCCACGTTCCCCGCAACACCGGCGCGCCTGCCTGCGCACCCGCCTCAAGTATCGACGACCGCGCTGCGGTGCCCACGGCCGCGGCGGCCCGCCCGGGAGTACCGCCGCGTCGCGAGGAACGCCCGGCCGGGTCGGCTCAGTTGCCGTACGGGCGGGCCGTGCGCGCCTCCCGCAGGGCCAGCGCCCACCAGGCCAGCTGGTTCAGCAGCGCGTCCGCGGCCCGGGCCGGCGGCTCCGGGTCGCGCAGCTGCCCCTGGTCGTCGAAGGGGCCGCCGGTGAGCGCGAAGCTGACCGTCTCGCGCACCGTCGTGGCGTGCAACTCGGCGAACACCAGCCGCAGTTGCTCGACCGCGCGCAGACCGCCGGAGATCCCGCCGTAGGAGACGAAGCCGACCGGCTTGGCCTGCCACTCGGCGCGCAGCAGGTCGATGGCGTGCTTGAGCGGGGCCGGGAAGGAGTGGTTGTACTCCGGCGTGATCACGACGAACGCGTCCGCCTGCTCCACGCGCTTGGCGTACGCGATGAACTCCGCGCTCCCGTGCCGGAGTTCGTAGGGCCTAACGGCGTCCAGATCGATGACGTCGACCGTGAGGTGCGGGTGGGCGGCGCTGATGTGCCGGGTGAACCACTCGGTGACGACCGGGGCGAACCGGCCCTCCCGGGTGCTGGCGACGATCACGGCGAGGGTGTAGCGCTCTGCGGACATGTCAGGCCCTTCGTGGCGGAGTGGAGTGCAACGACCACGACGTTAAAACCTCAAGCAAACATGAGGTCAAGCGGCGGGGGCGGGCAGGCACGGCCCGCCCCCGGGGCCGTCACTCCGCGCCGAACAGCTCCAGCAAGTCCGTCTTCTGGAACATCCGCGCCGTCTCGATCGCCGACGGCGCACCGGCCGCCGGATCGGCACCGTGCGCCAGCAGGACCTTCACGACCTCGTCCGCCCCCTTGAACACCGCACCGGCAAGGGGGGTCTGCCCGCGGTCGTTGGCGCGATCGACGTCCCCGCCACGCTGCAACAGGGCCTCCACGGTGGCCGGGTGCCCGTGGTAGGCGGCGAGCATCACCAGGGAGTCGCCCCTGTCGTTCGTCAGGTTGGCGGGCACGCCCGCGTCCACGTAGGCGGCGACGGTGTCGGTGTCACCATGCCGCGCCAGGTCGAACACCTTGGCCGCGAGCTGCAGCACCTCGGGGTCGTGCGCGTGCTCGATCGCCTCGGGCCCCTGCGGCTCGGAATTCGCGTCACTCATGGTCGCCGGCCTCCTGCTGTGATGGTGAGTAGCCATTACGGATGCACCGCCACTCTAGGTTTTCCCGGCCCCCTGCGTGACGGATGCGGGGCGCGGATTCCGCCGGTCCGCCCGGGCGCGGTGGCCGGACCGCCGCGGGGCGCCCACCGACCGGCCCGGCCCGAGGACCGGCCCGGGCGACGCAGGACCGCCGCCCGGAACCACCACGTGGGACGCCGCGGAGCAGGCTCAGAAGGCCGCCCGGATCTCCCCCACCCGGCTCCCGCCCCCGTGCAGCGGCACATCCTCGATCCGCGCGAGCACCGCGTCCTCGACGCCCATCCCGCGCAGCACACGGGCCAGAACGGGCCCCAGCGTGCGCCCCGCGCCGTCGTCGATCTTGAAGGCCAGGGCCCGCCCGTCCGGCAGGGCCAGCGCCTGCACCGCCTCGGCGCCCATCTTGGAGAGGGTGCCGGGAAGGGCCCGCATCAGCCAGGTGTCCGGCCGGCGGGTGCCCGCGACGTACTCCGGGTGCGCCCGCATCGCATCCGCCACGCGCCGCTCCGGCGTCCCCGGCTCGGCGAGCACGAAGTGGCGGTAGGCCCGCGCCAGCCCGGTCAGCGACAGCGACATCAGCGGCGCCCCGCAGCCGTCGGTGCCGATGTGGGCGACGTCCTCGCCGCCCGCCGTGCGGACGACGTCCAGGATCAGCTGCTGGAGCGGGTGGTCCTGCGCCAGGTACGTCTCCAGCGGCCACCCGTTCAGCGCGCAGGCCGCGAGCATCGCGGTGTGCTTGCCGGAGCAGTTCATGGTGAGCGGATCCCGGACGTTGCCGGCGGCGAGGTAGTGCTCCGCCTCCTGCGGGTCCAGCGGCAGGTCCGGCGGCGTCTGCAGCAGCTCCGCGGAGAGCCCGTGCTCGGCGAGCATGGTCCGCACCAGGTCGAGGTGGAACGCCTCGCCGGAGTGGCTCGCCGCGGCCAGCGCCAGCCGCTCCCCGGAGAGGTCCAGGCCCGCCCGCAGGATCGCCGCCGCCTGCATCGGCTTGTTCGTCGAACGCGGGAAGACCGGCGCCGCGACGTCACCGAGGGCCTGCTCGACACTCCCGTCGGCCGCCAGCACCACCAGCGAGCCCCGGTGCCGGCCCTCGACGAAGCCGGAGCGGACGACCTCGGCGAGCACCGGCGACGGCACCGGGGCGACCGGCGTCCCGGGCGCCGCCGCGGACGACGACTGCTCGGGTATCGGGGTGGGCGAGGACGAGGACGAGGTCTTCGACGAGGTCAAGGCCGGCCTTCCGGGGGACGGGGACCCGCTCCCGGAGGCGGCTTGTGGCCGTTCAGGAGAGCAGGTCGTCTACTTGGGCTTCGCCTTCACGGTACCTGCGTGCGATTTCCGCACTGCAATCGTCGGTCGTGCGCTGCAGGGACTGACGGCGCTGCGAGATCTGCCGCTCGTAGCGGATCAGCCGCGCCATCGCGTCGTGCAGCTCCTCGTCCGTACGGGCCGTGAGGTCCGACAGCTCGACCTCGCCGAGCATCTCGTCGGCGAGCCGGCGGTACTCCTCGCTGTGCGGGGTGCCGAGCGTCACATGCCGGGCGGACGAGCGCTGCCGCGACGGGAGGTCGGTGAGGATCTCGGGCAGCCGGTCCAGCAGCGGCGAGTGCGGCCCGGTGCGGCGGGCGATCTCGGCGCGGAGGATGTCGATCCGGCCCTGGAGCAGCCGCCGCAGATAACTGAGGTCGGCCTCCTCCTGCTGGCAGTCGCGGCGCACCACGCGCAGCTCGGGCAGGCTCAGGCCGGACAGCTCCGGTGGGCCGGCCGGACGGAAGCGGTCGCGCTGCTGTGGGGGGCGGGCGGTCTGTGCCTGGCCTGCCTGGAGCATGGGGCCATCCTTGGTACGGGCGGGCTCGACGGGAGCCGGCGCCGGGGTGGTGGTGGTCAGGGCCTGCGGAGCCTCCGGGGCGGTCGGGGTCTCCGGGACGACCGGTCTGGGAGGGCCGGACGGCGGGACGGGGCGGGCCGGCGGCGGGCCGCCGACGGGTGCCGTACGGGCGGTTGGCACGGGGCCGGGTGTCTGGCCGGCGCCGAGTGTGGTCATGAATCGTTCCGTCCCCTCGTCCGGTGCCGCGTCCAGGGCATGTTGTCCGTGAAACGCACCGCGTGCACGCATCGTGCCACTCTGTGCGGCCCGTGTGCAGGGCCATGGCACTCGAACGGCCCTTGTGGGGGTACCCGGGCCGCGGCGCCGGGGCGGCCCGGCATGATGGCGGGTATGCGAGCTGTGGTGCAGAGGGTGAACGGCGCACGCGTCGAGGTGGCGGGCGAGACGGTCGGCGAGATCGTCGGGGAGGGGCTGTGCGCCCTGGTGGGCGTCACGCACGACGACACCCCGGAGAAGGCCGCGCAGCTCGCCCGGAAGCTGTGGTCGGTGCGGATCCTGCAGGGCGAGAAGTCCTGTTCGGACAACGGGGCGCCGCTCCTGGTGATCAGCCAGTTCACTCTCTACGGTGACGCGCGCAAGGGCCGTCGTCCCACCTGGCAGGCGGCTGCGCCGGGCCCGGTCGCCGAGCCGCTGGTCGACGAGGTGGTCGCCCGGCTGCGGGCGTTGGGCGCGCAGGTGGAGACCGGGCGGTTCGGCGCCGACATGAAGGTGTCGCTGACGAACGACGGGCCGTTCACGGTGCTGCTGGAGGTCTGAACGGCTCCCGGGGGCTCCCAAGGGGGGAGGGGAACGGATCCCCTAGGGGACGCGAAGGCCCCCTGCGGGGCCACAACGCGGCGGGCCCGGACGCGCATTCCCGGGGCGCATTCCCGGCCGGGGGCGCACCCGGAGACGCGTTCTCGGGGGCGCCTCACCGGGTGGGGCATGAGACGGCCCACCCCGTAGGGCGCCCCCGTGCGCCCCGCTCCTACGGTTCGACCACGACTTCCTGGGCCGCCGCCGTGCTGCCCGCGAGCAGCGGGGCGTCGGTCGGGACGTTGCGCTTGACCAGGGCCAGGGCGATCGGGCCGAGTTCGTGGTGGCGGGCCGAGGTGGTGATGAAGCCCAGCTGGCGGCCCTCCTCGCCGTCCGCGGCCAGCCGGACCGGCGTCCCGTGCGGCGGGAGGTGGACGTCGCTGCCGTCGAGGTGGAGGAAGACCAGGCGGCGCGGCGGCTTGCCGAGGTTCTGGACCCGGGCGACGGTCTCCTGGCCGCGGTAGCAGCCCTTCTGGAGGTGGACCGCGCCGCCGATCCAGCCGACCTCGTGCGGGATGGTGCGGTGGTCGGTCTCCAGGCCGAGCCGCGGGCGGTGCGCCTCGACGCGCAGCGCCTCCAGGGCGAGGATGCCGATCGCGGGGGCCCCGGCCGCGGCGAACGACTCCAGCTCGGCGCGCGGCAGGAACAGGTCGCGGCCGTGCGGGGTCTCCCGCACGACGGTGCCCTCGGGGGCCTCGACGATGGAGCCGGCCGGGAGGTGGACGACGGCGAAGTCGTCGGTGCGGTCGGCGACCTCGACCCGGTAGAAGAACTTCATGCTCTCCAGGTAGGCGATCAGCGCCTCCTGTTTGCCGGGCTCGGTGTGCAGCCAGGTCGTCTCGCCGTCGTCGACCAGGTAGAGCGCGTGCTCGACGTGGCCGTGCGCGGAGAGGATCAGGGCCTCGGTGGCCTGGCCGGGCGGGAGTTCGCTGACGTGCTGGGTCAGCAGCAGATGCAGCCAGCTCAGCCGCTCGGGGCCGCTGACGGTCACCACGCCGCGGTGCGAGAGGTCCACGAAGCCGGATCCGTCGGCGAGGGCGCGTTGCTCCCGGAACAGGTCGCCGTAGTGCGCGGCGACGCCTTCGTCGGGGGCCTCGGCGGGGACGGCGCCGGGCAGCGACAGCAGGGGGCTGGCGGATGAATGTCGCAGCATGGGGCCAGCCTACGACCAGTGGGCGGCGTGCTACCCGTTCCCCTCGGCCGTACCGCCGCCCTGCGCGGCCCGGGCCGCGCAGCCCGTGCACCGCCCGAAGATCGCGAAGTGCCTCATGTCGGTCTCGAAGCCGAACTGTTTGCGGAGGGTGGCCGCGAACGGCGCGGCGACCGACAGGTCCGCCTCGATGACGTCGGTGCAGTCCCGGCACACCAGGTGGATGTGGTGGTGGCGGTCGGCGAGGTGGTAGGTGGGCGCGCCGTGCCCGAGGTGGGCGTGGCTGACCAGCTCCAGCTCTTCGAGGAGTTCCAGGGTGCGGTAGACGGTGGAGATGTTGATGCCGCCGGCGGTCTTGCGCACCTCGGTGAGGATGTCGTCCGGGGTGGCGTGCTCCAGCCTGTCCACCGCCTCCAGCACGAGTTGTCGCTGCGGGGTCAGGCGGTATCCGCGCCTGCGGAGGTCGCTCTGCCAGTCGGTGGTCACCACACGGCCAGTGTAGGAGGGCGGTCAGTCGGTGCGCACGCCCCGCAGATAACGGGCGAGGTCGCTGATGGCGGTGGGATTGCGGGGGCTTTCGACGAGTTCGGCGTAATCCATCACGTAGATGCGGTGGTGTTTGATCGCCGAGACGCCGGCGATCGGGGCGTAGGACTCCAGGAACGCCTTCTTCTGCGCGGCGGAGGCGTCGCCGTAGTTGTTGATGACGATGACGTCGGGGTCGCGGGCGACGACGGTCTCCCAGCCGACGGTGGTCCAGGAGTCCTTGAGGTCCTTCATGACGTGGTCGCCGCCGGCCTTGGTGATGATGTCGTGTGGGGCGGCGTACTTGCCGGCGGTCAGCGGCTTGTCGCGGCCGTCGTCGTAGAGGAAGACGGTGGGGCGGTGGGCCGGGGTCCTGGCGGCGGCGTCGGCGACCTGCTTCTGGTACGCGCGGATCAGGGCCTGGGCGCGGTCCTCGACGTCGAAGATCTTCCCGAGGGTGGTGAGGTCGGTGTAGAGCGCCTCCAGGGGCGGCATCACGCCGCGGGCGCCGGCGCCGGTGCCGTTGTGGCAGGACTCGGTCAGGACGTAGGAGCCGACGCCGAGCTTCCCGAGGGCGGCGGGGGTCAGGCCGTTGCCCTCGCCGAAGCCGTAGTTCCAGCCGGCGAAGACCAGGTCGGCCCTGGCGTCTAGGGCCATCTCCTTGGTGAGGGCCTTCTTCGACAGCCAGGGGACCTTGTCGTAGGCGGCCTTCCAGGGGACCTTGGTGAGGTCGCCCTTGTCGTCGGGCATGGCGTAACCGGCCATCCGGTCCTCCAGGCCCAGCGCGAACATGATCTCGGTGATGCCGACGTCGTTGGTGACCACGCGGCGCGGGGCGTGCGGGTAGGTGGTCCGGGTGCCGCAGTTGGTGACGGTGACGGGGTAGTGCCCCAAGGCGTGCTCGTCGGTGCCGTGGGTCGGGTCGGCGACGTGGGCGCCGCAGCCGGTGACGGCCAGGGCCAGGGCGGCGAGCAGGGCGGCGGGGCGCAGGGCGCGGCGGGCGGGGCGCGGGGCGTGGGGCATGGGGTTGGGGTTCCTCGGGGAGCGGGCTCAGGCGGCGGGCAGGCGGTCGAACAGCAGCTGGACGGCGCCGGTTTCGGGGTGCCGCACGCGGTGCGCACGGACGCCGAAGACCTCGGCGAGCAGTTCCGCGGTGAGGACGTCGTGCGGCGGGCCGGAGGCGACGATCCGGCCGTCGGCGATGACGTGCAGCTCGTCGCAGTGCACCGCGGCGAGGTTGAGGTCGTGCAGCGCGGCGAGCACGGTCAGCCCGCTGTCCCGGACCAGCGCCAGGACGTCCAACTGCTGGGCGATGTCGAGGTGGTTGGTGGGCTCGTCCAGGACCAGCACCTGCGGCTCCTGGGCGAGGGCGCGGGCGATCAGGACGCGCTGCTTCTCGCCGCCGGAGAGCCGCAGGAAGCCCCGCTCGGCCAGGTGGGCGGCGCCGACCCGGGCCAGCGCCCGGTCGCAGAGCGCGCGGTCCGCGGCGCTGGGCCGCCCCGAGCCGCGCTGGTGCGGCAGCCGTCCCATCGCGACGACCTCGGCGGCGGTGAAGTCGAAGTCGGTGCCCGCCTCCTGGGGCAGCGCGGCCAGCAGCCGGGCGGCCTCCCGGGCGGTCAGCGCGTGCAGGTCGGTGCCGTCCAGGTGGACGGTGCCGGCGGCCGGCCGCAGGGCGCGGTAGACGCACCGCAACAGGGTCGATTTGCCGCTGCCGTTGGGGCCGACCAGCCCGATGAGCCGGCCGCTGCCGGCGGTCAGGGTGACGTCGTGGACGAGCCGCTGCCCGGCCACCGCCACCGACAGCCCGGAGATGTCGAGCCGCATCAGGCACCGCCTCCGAAGGTGTAGCGGCGGCGCCGCATCAGCAGGACGAAGCAGGGCACGCCGATCACCGCGGTGATCACCCCGACGGGCAGTTCCACGGGCGCCATCAGCACCCGGGAGAGCAGATCGACCCAGACCAGCAGCACCGCGCCCAGCAGCGGCGCGACGGCCAGCACCCGGCGGTGGTCGGCGCCGACCAGCATCCGGGTGGCGTGCGGCACCATCAGCCCGACGAAACCGATCGCGCCGCTGACCGCGACCACCGCGCCGGTGGCCGCGGCGGCCACCACGAACAGCTCGCGGCGCAGTCGTTCGGGGTCCACGCCCAGTGCGGCGGCGGTCTCGTCGCCCATGGCCAGGGCGTTCAGCCGGCCGGCGGAGAGCAGCAGGTGCGTCAGGGCCGCGGCGACGGCCAGCCCGGCGATCGGCACCGAGCCCCAGCCGGCGCCGCTGAGGCTGCCGAGCAGCCACATCATCGCCGAGCGGGCCGCCTCGCCGCGGTCGGTGGTGAACACCATCAGGGTGGTGATCGCGGAGAAGCCGTAGTACATCGCGGTGCCGGTCAGCACCAGCCGCATCGGGGTCAGCCCGTGGGCGGTCCGGGCGGCGGCGTAGACCAGGACCATGGCGAGCAGCGCGGAGGCGAAGGCGGCGACGGACAGCGCCCAGACGCCGAGCGCGGCGAGCGTCCCGAAGAGCAGGACGGCGTTGGCGCCGACCGCCGCGCCGGAGGATATGCCGAGCACGAAGGGGTCGGCGAGGGCGTTGCGGACCAGGGCCTGGACGGCGACGCCGATGGCGGAGAGGCCGGCGCCGACGACCGCGGCGAGCACCGCGCGGGGGAACCGCAGCTCCCAGACGATGGTGTACGCGGCGACCTCGTCGGGTCGGATGGTGCCGCCGGTCAGTCCGGCGCCCAGATAGCGCAGCACCTGCGGCCAGCCGATCCCGGCGGCGCCGAGGGCGGTCCCGCACAGCAGCGAGCCGGCCAGGACGGCGGCCAGGGAGACGGCCAGGGGAAGGGTGCGGACGGGACGTGCCAAGGGTGGTCAAGCCTTCGGCTCGGGCCGCGTGCGTGGGGGGTCCCCCTGCTCCTTGAGAGCTGGGGGAGGATGAGGAGCGGCGGCCCGGGCTCCCCCAGCTCACGCTGGCAGGTGCCCCAAGGCGACGTCGGCGTCCCCTCGCAGTCCACGGCGAGTTGGTGTGGATCCGGCGCCGCCGCGGGTGATCGGGCTTGCGGAACGGTGCCCCTTCGGGACGTCCGCATACCGTTGCGGGTCAGCGCCGGACTCTCACCGGACTTCCCCCGCGGGGCGCGTCATGCAGTTGTGGTGCGGGCCGGTCGGCCCGTGGGGCACCCCGGCGGTGGCCGGGGGAGCTCAGCCCTCGTACGGCGTGCCGTCCGGGCGGAAGAAGGAGACGCCGTCGGGCATGTCGTCGGGCAGGCTCTCGGCCCACTCCTTGAGGTCGGCGACCTTCTTCAGCTGCGCGGACATGTAGGGGCGCAGCGGGACCTCCGGGGTGGACTTCTCGCCCACCCACATCAGGTCGCCCTTGACGTAGCCGTAGAGCCGCTTGCCGCCGCTGTACGGGCTGGCCGCGGCGGTCCGCGCGATGGCGTCGGTGGCGAGGTCGATCTGCGGCTTCTTGTCGGCCAGCTCGCCGTACCAGATCTCGACGACGCCCTGGTCGCGGGTCATCACGACCTCGACCTTGCGGTCCCCGTCGACCCGCCAGAAGCCGGTCTCCGTCTCCAGCGGGCGGACCTGCTTGCCCTCGTTGTCGAGCACCCAGCTGTGCGAGGTGTACTCCAGGAAGTCGCGGCCGTCGTGGCTGAAGACGACCTCCTGACCGAAGTTGCACTTCTCGGCGCCGGGGAAGTCGAAGACGCCGGCGCCCTCCCAGCGGCCGAGGAGGAAGGCCAGCGGGACCAGCGACGGGTTCAGGTCGGACGGGATCTCGATCATGAGCTCAGGCGATCTGTAGTGGGGGACAGAAGGGGCGCGCGAAGCGCTCCTATGAAGGGTGGTGGTGGGCGACGGGTGGGCGTCAGCGCTGGCCCTGGTACAGCTTCTTCCAGGTCAGCCCGGCGAACGCGATCACGCCGACGCCGACCAGAACCAGCAGGGTGGTGAAGAATGCCTCAAGCACGAGCGCGCTCCTTGGGCGGAGTGAGGTGTTACGGACCGCCTGCGAGTCTAGTCGGCGCCGTCGGGGGCGGCGCTGTGAGGTCCGCCGTGGCCGTGCGTCCGGTCGTCGGACTCCCCGCGGGGCCTGCGCGCCCCGGCGGCCCGGTCGCGCCTACGCTGGGCCCATGGCGAAGAAGCTGGTGATCAAGGTGACGGCGGGCGCGGACGCGCCCGAGCGGTGCTCGCAGGCGTTCACGGTGGCGGCGGTGGCGGTGGCCAGCGGCGTCGAGGTGTCGCTGTGGCTGACCGGGGAGTCGGTGTGGTTCGCGATGCCGGGGCGGGCGGCGGAGTTCGAGCTGCCGCACGCGGCGCCGCTGCCGGAGCTGATCGACGGGATCCGCGCGGGCGGCGGGGCGATCACGGTCTGCACACAGTGCGCGGCGCGCCGCGGCATCGAGGAGAAGGACCTGATCGAGGGGGCGGGCATCGCCGGTTCCCAGCTGTTCGTCAGCGAGATCATGCCGGAGGGCGTGCAGGCGCTCGTCTACTGAAGCGGGCCGGCTGCCGGAGCGGGCCGGGCGATCGCGCGTCAGCTCCGGCGGCGGTCCTCGTCGTCGCGGTCGTCCAGCTCGCGCCACCAGCGGTCGGACTCCGGGTCGCCGGACTCGTCCCACCAGCGCTCGCCCGGTTCCCGGCGGTTGCCGACGACGGCCGCGACGGGCGGGATGACCATGGCGACGACGCACATCGCGACCGCGACCGGCACGGACCACAGCCGCACCACGCTCCACGCCAGCACGAACAGCACCAGGCACACGCCCATCAGGACGAAGTACCGGCGATGGCGGCGCTGCGGCGGGCTGAGCCGGCGGTGCGCATGCGCGTACATACGTCCACGGTAAGTCCGTCGCGGCCCGGAAAGAAGCCCGCACGGGGGTGCCCTCCGGCGCCGGGGCGGCACGGAGGGCCGCACCCCTCAGCCAAGGCGTCCAAACCCCTGGGGTGCGGCCCTCCGGCCGCGACGGACCCGGGTCGCGGGTCCGTACGCGCGCGTGCCGTCAGACGGCGATGGCGACCTCCACCAGCCCGCCCTTCTGGGCGACGACCGTACGGTCCGCGCTGCCGCCCGGCACGAGCGCCCGCAGGGTCCAGGTGCCCTCGGCCGCGTAGAAGCGGAACTGTCCGGTCGCGGAGGTGGGGACCTCGGCGGTGAACTCGTTGGTGCTGTCCAGCAGGCGGACGTAACCGGTGACGGGCTGGCCGTCGCGGGTCACGCTGCCCTGGATGGTGGTCTCACCGGGCTTGATGGTCGAGGCGTCCGGGCCGCCGGCCTGTGCTCCACACATAGCGGTACTTCCTTGAGGGGTAGGGAGGAGAGGGGCTCTCGGGCTTACTTGTTGGCGCCGAGCTCGATCGGGACGCCGACCAGCGAGCCGTACTCGGTCCAGGAACCGTCGTAGTTCTTGACGTTGGCCTGGCCGAGCAGCTCGTGCAGCACGAACCAGGTCAGCGCGGAGCGCTCACCGATGCGGCAGTAGGCGATGGTGTCCTTCGCCAGGTCCACGGCCTCCTGCTGGTAGAGGGCGGTGAGCTCTTCGTCCGACTTGAAGGTGCCGTCGTCGTTGGCGTTCTTCGACCACGGGATGTTGCGGGCGCTGGGCACGTGGCCGGGGCGCTGCGACTGCTCCTGCGGGAGGTGCGCCGGGGCCAGCAGCTTGCCGCTGAACTCGTCGGGGGAGCGGACGTCGACCAGGTTCTTGGTGCCGATCGCGGCGACCACGTCGTCGCGGAAGGCGCGGATCGAGGTGTCCTGGGCCTGGGCCTGGTACGCGGTGGCCGGGCGGCGGGGGACCTCGGCGCCGTCGACCAGGTCGCGGGAGTCCAGCTCCCACTTCTTGCGGCCGCCGTCGAGCAGCTTGACGCTGTCGTGCCCGTAGAGCTTGAAGTACCAGTAGGCGTAGGACGCGAACCAGTTGTTGTTGCCGCCGTAGAGGACGACGGTGTCGTCGTTGGCGATGCCCTTCGCGGAGAGCAGCTTCTCGAAGCCCTCCTGGTCCACGAAGTCGCGGCGGACCGGGTCCTGGAGGTCCTTCTTCCAGTCGATCCGGACGGCGTTCTTGATGTGGTTCTTGTCGTAGGCCGAGGTGTCCTCGTCGACCTCGACGAGGACGACCTTCGGGTCGTCCAGGTGGGCCTCGACCCAGTCTGCGTCTACCAGGACGTCGCTACGGCTCATGTCGGTCTCTCCTCCGGGGCAGTTGCGGGGGGCGGGATTGAGGGGTGCACACGGGTACGCCGGACGGCGCGGCGCGACGGGATGCGCGCGGCGCTGTACGGGGGACTCGTGAAGGGGCGCGGCCTTGGGGAGGCGGCCGGCCGGGACCGGTGGGTCACCCCCGCTCCGTTGCGGAAGAGCGCGGGGGAGGGAGCCAACGGCCCGTCAGACAGGGCGACAGAGCATGGCGGCGACACGGCACAGGTCGACTGCCCGCCGCTTCGTCAGTACCGCCTGTCGCCGTGGACGGAGACCGCTCAATGCGCTCTGCATGGCACCGATCGTAGGGAGGGAGAGCGCGGCATGTCACCGGTGTGTCAAATGGCGAGATGTGATTGTCCGCGATGCGGGATACGTGTGCCGGGAAACGAGGTCCGGAGGACCCGGCGGGGCGCCGCCGCAGAGGGGGGTCTGGTTTACGGACTGGGGTGTCTCAGGGTGTGGACGGGTGGCGGCCCGGTGGGGCGGTCCGCCACCCGCCGGGGCGGGTCAGCCGGTGAGCTTGACGTCGGTGCCGGACGCGGTGACCGTGATGCCCTGCGCGGTCGTGGTGACCTTCTCCAGCTTCAGGCTGCCCGGCAACTGGTCCAGCTTCCAGCCGTGGTCGGTCTGGGCCCGCACCTTGTGCTCGCAGCCGGGGATGGCCCGGCACATGGCGGGGATGCTGTCGGCCCGGACCTGGAGGGTGTCGCCGTGGGCGATGTCGATGGTGCCGGTGACGTCGAACGAGCTGAGCAGCGGGATGTTGGGGGAGATCTTGACCTGGGCGCGGCCGTCCTTCTCGCCGCCGTAGGAGATCTTGACGCCGCCGCCGGCCGCGTTGGTCATGTCCGCGTAGGAGATCTCGGCCGTGGCGGTGGCCGAGGCGGCGCTCTGGATGGAGGTGTAGTCGCTGGTCAGCGCGACGTCGTGGAACTGCGCCGAGAGGTGCTTGAGGGTCAGCGTGCGCCCCTCGGAACGGGCCGCCACATGATCGAGTTCGGCGTCGACCTCGTCGAGGTTCCGCCCGGCGACCTGGGTCAGGAACGGGAAGCCCCTGATGGAGACCTCGGGCGTCGAGGTGATCCCGTTCATGCTGCGGAGCTTGTCCGCGGCCTTGCTCTCGGCGAGATTGACCGCGACGCGGTCGGCCGCCACGAACAGCCCGCCGAATATCACGACGAGCACCAGCAGCACCTTCAGTGCGCGCATCGAACCACTACCCCCACTTGTGACCGCCGGGCCGGAGTGCGTCCCGTCGGCCGATTCGTCCAATCCGGTACGCGAGCCCCCAGCCCGCGCTCCGGGAACCCTAGACGAACCGGTCGCCGGAACGGGAGCGGCGGCCGTACCGAGCGCCGAACCCTGCGCTCCGTACGGCCGCCGCGGCGCTGCGTGGCGGGCCCGGGGCTACCCCAGCGCCCGGCCCAGGACGTAGACCGCCGGGGCCGCGAGGGCCAGCGGCAGGGCGACGCCCGCGGTCATGTGGACGAACTTCGACGGGTAGTCGTAGCTGGCCACCCGCAGGCCGATCAGGGCGCAGCCGCCGGCGGCCAGGCCCAGCAGCGCCGCGGTGGCCCCCATGCCGGTCAGCTGGCCGGCCGCGATGCCGCCGCCGGCACCGGCCAGCAGGCCGAGCACCAGGGTGAGCGGGCCGGGCAGCGGCAGCGCCCGGGCGAGCGTCGCCAGGGCGACCGCGGCGGCGCCGACCACCACCGCGTCCGGGTCGGCGGCCAGGTGGCCGGAGGCGAGCACGGCCAGCGCGGACGAGGTCAGGCCCGCGGTCAGCGCGTACATCCGCTCGTCCGCGCTGCTGCGGTTGCGCAGCTGGAGGACGATGATCAGCAGGCACCACACGCCGAGCGTGCCGATGGCCACCAGCGGCGCGTCCTCGTGCGGGGTGGCCAGCAGACCGACGTCGGTGGCCACGCCGCCCAGGAAGGCCAGCGCGATGCCCTGGCGGGCCGGCCACATGCCGTTGAGCCGGAACCAGCCGGCGGCGGTGACGGCCTGGAGCAGCACCACCGGGACCACCAGGACCGGGCGGGCCACCGGTGCGGCCAGCGCCAGCAGCAGGGCGAGCAGCGCGGTCAGCGCGGCCGGCTGGATGCCCGGCGGGATGATCGGCGAGCGGCCCTCGGCGCGGGCGATCTGGTTGGGCTTGAGCGGCGCGGCGGGCGCGGGTGCGGCGGGTGCGGCGGCCTCGGTCTCCGGATGGCCGGCCGGTACCGGCTCGGCGGTGGCGGTGGTCCCGTGCGCGGCGCCGTGGGCACCCTGGTGCGCGCCGTGGTGCTGTGCGGCTGCCGGCACCGGGGCGGCGTAGGTGTCCGCCCCGTAGGCGTCGTCCCCGTAGACGTCCGGTCCGTAGCCGTCCTGCCCGTAGGCGGCGGCGGACTGGTGCTGCGGCTGCCCGTACGCGTCGTAGCCGTAGGGCTGCTGTGCGTGCTGCGCCTGTTGGGGCTGCTGGTGCTGCGGGGCCGGCTGGGCCGGCTGGTGCTGCGGTTGCTGCTGCATATAGGGGTCGTAGGGCTGCTGCCCGTACGGGGTGCCGTAGGCCGTCTGCGGGTCGTACCCCGGGTGGTGGTGGTCGGGTGACGGGGGAGCGTAGCGGGAGGCGTCGTCGCGCAGCGGCGTCGTTGCGGGGTGGTGGTCGGGTGACGGGTGGGTGTAGGGGTCGTACGGGTTCTGGTGCTGCGGCTGGTTGTCGCTCATGACCCTCTGCTCATCCTCCGGCGAACGGCGGCAGGACCTCGACGGTGCCGCCCTGGGTCAGCGGCACCTCCGCATGGTCGCGGGAGCCGACCTGGACGCCGTCCACCAGGAAGGAGCAGCGCAGCAGGACGCGGGCGAACTCCGGGTTCGCGGTGTGCGCGGTGCGCGCCGCGTCCAGTGCCTCGGCGAGCGTCGCCGCCGCGTACGGCTCCTCTGGGGCGCCGGCGGCGGCCTTGGCCGCGGCCCAGTAGCGCACGGTGCCAGTTGTTGTCACGGCGGCCTCTTCACGTCGGGGGGCTCTTGCCGCCTCCATGATGGCGTACGCGGCGGCCGGCCCGGTTCCGGGCAAGTTCGGGTAAAGAGTTTGCGGCGGTCCGAGACGATTCCTGCACGGTTCGGGGAAATTCGATTGCCGAAGGCAAGTGTTCGCATAGGCTCCGGCCTGTGTTGGTCCGACTCGCGCGGGCGCATCTGCGGCCCTATAGGCGCTCCATATCCCTGATCGTCCTGCTCCAGCTGATACAGACGCTGGCCACGCTCTATCTGCCGACCCTCAACGCCGACATCATCGACAAGGGTGTCGTGGCGGGCGACACGGGCTACATCTTCCGCATCGGCGGCTTCATGATCGCGGTGACGGTGCTCCAGATCGCCTGCGCGATCGGCGCGGTGTACTTCGGCGCCCGCACGGCCATGGCGCTGGGCCGGGACATCCGGGCCGCGGTCTTCGACCGGGTGCAGTCGTTCTCCGCCCGGGAGGTGGGACGCTTCGGCGCGCCGTCGCTGATCACCCGCACCACCAACGACGTCCAGCAGGTCCAGATGCTGGTCCTGATGACGTTCACGATGATGGTCTCGGCGCCGATCATGTGCGTCGGCGGCATTGCCATGGCGCTCAACCAGGACGTGCCGCTGTCGGCGCTCCTCCTGGTCATCGTCCCGGTCCTCGGGATCCTCGTCTCACTGATCGTGCGCCGGATGCGTCCGCTGTTCCGCGGCGTGCAGGAGCGCATCGACACCGTCAACCGCGTGCTGCGCGAGCAGATCGCCGGCATCCGCGTCATCCGCGCCTTCGTCCGCGACCGGTACGAGCGGGAGCGGTTCGCCGGGGCCAACACCGATCTCTACGACATCTCGATCCGCGCCGGACGGCTGATGTCGATGATGTTCCCGCTGGTCATGCTGATCGTGAACCTCTCCAGCGTGGCCGTGGTCTGGCTCGGCGGGCTGCGCATCGACGCCAAGGAGATGGAGATCGGGGCGCTGACGGCCTTCCTCAGCTACCTGATGTACATCCTGATGTCGATCATGATGGCGACGTTCATGGTGATGATGCTGCCGCGCGCCGAGGTCTGCGCCGAGCGCATCCAGGAGGTGCTGGCGACCGAGTCCAGCGTCACCCCGCCCACCGCACCGGTCAGCACGCTGCGCCGGCACGGCGAACTGGAGCTCCGGGACGTGGAGTTCCGCTTCCCCGGCGCCGAGCAGCCGGTCCTGAAGGACATCTCCCTGACCGCCCGCCCCGGCGAGACCACCGCCGTCATCGGTTCCACCGGCTCTGGCAAGTCCACCCTCCTCGGGCTGGTGCCCCGGCTCTTCGACGCCACCGGCGGCACGGTCCTGGTCGACGGCGAGGACGTGCGCACCCTGGCCCCGGAGACGCTGGCCGCCGTGATCGGCCTGGTGCCGCAGAAGCCGTACCTCTTCTCCGGCACGGTCGCCAGCAACCTGCGGTACGGCAACCCGGACGCCACCGACGACGAGCTGTGGCACGCCCTGGAGACCGCGCAGGCCCGGGACTTCGTCGCGCGGATGGAGGGCGGCCTGGACGCGCCGATCGCGCAAGGGGGCACCAACGTCTCCGGCGGTCAGCGGCAGCGCCTGGCGATCGCCCGCGCCCTAGTCCGCAAGCCGGAGATCTACCTCTTCGACGACTCCTTCTCGGCCCTGGACTACGCCACCGACGCGGCCCTGCGCGCCGCGCTGGCCCGGGAGACCGACCGGGCCACCGTGGTGATCGTCGCCCAGCGGGTCTCGACGATCCGCGGCGCCGACCGGATCGTGGTCCTGGACGAGGGCCGGATCGTGGGCACCGGCACCCACGGCGAGTTGATGGCCGGCAACGAGACCTACCGGGAGATCGTGCTCTCCCAGCTCACCGAGCAGGAGGCGGCATGACCACCGCGGACAAACAGGGCCCGGCCACCGACCGGGCCCCGGAGGCCCCCGCGTCGGCCCCCCGCCGCGGCCCGGCCCCCGGCGGCGGTCCGATGGCCCGCATGATGGGCGGCCCGATCGAGAGGTCCCTGAACTTCAAGGGCTCCGGCAAGCGGCTGTTGGCCCAGATGCGGCCGGAGCGCGGCCTCATCACGGTCGCGCTGCTGCTCGGCGTGCTCAGCGTGGCGCTGACCGTCGTCGGCCCCAAGGTGCTGGGCCGGGCCACCGACCTGATCATGGCCGGCATCGTCGGCCGCGACCTGCCCGCGGGGCTGACCAAGGAGCAGGCCGCCGACCTGCTGCGGGCGCACGGCCAGGGCGGGCTCGCGGACCTGGTCGCCAGCATGCCGGTGGCCCCCGGCCCGCACACCGACTTCGGCGCGGTGGGCCTGGTCCTGCTCTTCGTCGCGCTGATCTACGCCGGCTCGTCCGTCTTCGGCTTCGTCCAGGCCCGGATCGCCACCCGCGTCGTGCAGCGCACCGTCTTCCGGCTGCGCGAGCAGGTCGAGGAGAAGCTCGCCCGGCTGCCGCTGAGCTACTTCGACAAGCAGCAGCGCGGCGAGGTGCTCTCCCGCGCCACCAACGACATCGACAACATCCAGCAGACGCTCCAGCAGACCCTCAGCCAGATAGTGGCCTCGCTGCTGACGATCGTGGGCGTGCTGGGCATGATGTTCTGGATCTCCTGGCTGCTGGCCCTGGTCGCCCTGGTCACGGTCCCGGTCTCGGTCGTCGTCGCCACCAAGGTCGGCAAGCGCGCCCAGCCGCAGTTCGTCCAGCAGTGGAAGACCACCGGCAAGCTCAACGCGCACATCGAGGAGATGTACACCGGCCACTCCCTGGTCAAGGTCTTCGGCCGGGAGAAGGAGTCCGCCGCGCTGTTCCGCGAGCAGAACGACGCGCTCCACTCCGCGGGCTTCAAGGCCCAGTTCATCTCCGGCATCATCCAGCCCGCGATGATGTTCATCGGCAACCTCAACTACGTCCTGGTGGCCGTGGTCGGCGGCCTGCGGGTCGCCTCCGGCGCGCTGTCCATCGGCGACGTCCAGGCGTTCGTCCAGTACAGCCGCCAGTTCAGCCAGCCGCTGACCCAGGTCGCCTCGATGGCCAACCTCGTCCAGTCCGGCGTGGCCTCCGCCGAGCGGGTCTTCGAACTCCTCGACGCCAAGGAGCAGCACCCCGACGCCGAGCGGCCCGCCCGCCCGGAGCAGGTCACCGGCCGGGTCGCCTTCGAGGACGTCTCCTTCCGCTACGACGAGAACAAGCCGCTCATCGAGGACCTCTCGCTGTCCGTCCGCCCCGGCCAGACCGTCGCCATCGTCGGCCCGACCGGCGCCGGCAAGACCACCCTGGTCAACCTCCTGATGCGGTTCTACGAGGTCCGCGACGGCCGGATCACCCTCGACGGCGTGGACATCGCGGAGATGTCCCGCGAGGAGCTGCGCGGCCACATCGGCATGGTCCTCCAGGACACCTGGCTCTTCGGCGGCACCATCGCCGAGAACATCGCCTACGGCGCCCCCGAGGGGATCTCCCGCGACGAGGTCGTCGAGGCCGCCAGGGCCACCCACGTCGACCGCTTCGTCCGCACCCTCCCCGACGGCTACGACACCGTCATCGAGGAGGAGGGCGCCAACGTCTCGGTGGGTGAGAAGCAGCTCATCACCATCGCCCGGGCCTTCCTCGCCGAGCCGGCCATCCTCGTCCTGGACGAGGCCACCAGCTCGGTCGACACCCGCACCGAGGTGCTGATCCAGCACGCCATGGCCCAACTCCGCAGCGGCCGCACCAGCTTCGTCATCGCGCACCGCCTCTCCACCATCCGGGACGCCGACCTCATCCTGGTGATGGAGAACGGCTCGATCGTCGAACAGGGCACCCACGACACCCTGTTGTCCGCGAACGGTGCCTACGCCCGCCTGTACGCGGCCCAGTTCGCGGAGGCGGTGACGGAGGCGGGGTAGCGGCGGCCCGGTGGAGGCGTCGCATCGACGCCGTGCCCCGGTAGTGCCACCGGGCGGGGCACCGACCGCGACCATGACATCGGGGGACGCATCCGTGCGCTCCCCGTGCTCCCCCCGGCCGTCGGCGGCCCGCCGGCGGCCGCGCGGGGCGGCCCGTCGGAGCGCGACCGAGCCGCCCGGGGAGGAGCCGACGGTGGTGATCCGGCGGTGGCCCGGGGAGCGGGCCCGGCGGTCGGCGGCGGTCGGGTCGTGGAGCGCGCGGCGGCCGGCGGTGGACCGGCCGGCGCAGCCGCCGTGGCCCCGCAGGGCGAACGTGATCACGTCCGCATGCTGGGACAACGCGGCGGCGGCGCCGCGGAGCGCGGGCCATTCGAGGGAGCCGGTGCAGCCGTGCGCGAGGACGACGGCGGGGCCGTTCGCGGGGCGGCGGAGGGGGCGGACGAGGGCCCGGAAGGCCCTGCCGCGGGCGGAATCCGGGGGTGCGGGCGACCTCCACACGAACGCCGTCGGACGTCAACAGGAACGCACGGCGACCACTCGAAGTGATCGACGGAACACAAGAACGGGCACAATCGGCCTCGGGTCCACAACTCAGGTGAGCTATTCTGCTGGACAAGAAGGATCCGGGCAGCGTCGCCCCCGGGTCCTTTTGTGCTTTCACGCACGCAACGTGTGTGATCGGAAGCACCCCGTACGAAGCAGTGCCGCAGCCCCCCGGCCGAGCCGGGTGGTGCCCCCGTCGCAGGGACCGAGGAGGAACCAGACGTCATGGGCAAGCGAAGCGTGCAGGACAGTGAGCCGCACAGGATGAAGCTCGTCGGAAACCGGGTAGGTGGTCGGAAGTGAGTTCGCTTCTGCTGCTGACCAATGCTCTCCAGCCGTCGACGGAGGTGCTCCCGGCGCTCGGCTTGCTGCTGCACAGCGTCCGGGTGGCCCCCGCCGAGGGCCCGGCCCTGATCGACACCCCAGGGGCCGACGTCATACTGATCGACGGCCGCCGCGATCTTCCACATGTGCGGTCCCTGTGCCAGCTGCTGCGGTCCACCGGGCCGGGCTGTCCGCTGGTGCTGGTGGTCACCGAGGGCGGGCTGGCCGCCGTCACCGCCGACTGGGGTGTCGACGACGTGATGCTGGACACCGCCGGTCCGGCCGAGGTCGAGGCGCGGCTGCGGCTGGCGATGGGCCGCCAGCAGATCACCACCGACAACGGGCCCATGGAGATCCGCACCGGCGACCTGTCGGTGGACGAGGCCACCTACAGCGCCAAGCTCAAGGGCCGGGTCCTGGACCTGACCTTCAAGGAGTTCGAGCTGCTGAAGTACCTGGCGCAGCACCCGGGCCGGGTCTTCACCCGCGCCCAGCTCCTCCAGGAGGTGTGGGGCTACGACTACTTCGGCGGTACGCGGACGGTGGACGTGCACGTCCGGCGGCTGCGCGCCAAGCTCGGCCCCGAGCACGAGTCGCTGATCGGCACGGTCCGGAACGTCGGCTACCGCTTCGTGGTGCCGGAGAAGGTGGAGCGGGCGGCCGCGGAGGCCCAGGTCCAGGCGGACACCACGAAGGCGGCGAAGGTGGCGAAGACGGTCGGGGACGGCGACGGGGGCACGCGGGCCGACGGGCCGGCGTCGGTGCGTTCGCCCTCGTCGGGTGCGGGATCCACGTCCGCGCAGCCTGCCCGCCGGTAGGACCACCCGCGTAGACTGCCGCGCGTGGCCAAGGTGACGCGGGATGATGTGGCAAAACTGGCGGGGACGTCCACCGCCGTCGTCAGTTACGTCATCAACAACGGACCCAGGCCGGTCGCCCCGGCCACGCGCGAGCGGGTGCTCGCCGCCATCAAGGAGCTCGGCTACCGGCCCGACCGGGTCGCGCAGGCGATGGCGTCGCGCCGTACGGACCTCATAGGTCTGATCGTGCCGGACACCCGGCAGCCGTTCTTCGCGGAGATGGCGCACGCCGTCGAACAGGCCGCCTCCGAGCGGGGCAAGATGGTGCTGGTCGGCAACGCCAACTACATCGACGAGCGCGAGGTGCACTACCTCCGCGCGTTCCTCGGGATGCGGGTGGCCGGGCTGATCCTGATCAGCCAGGGCCCCAGCGAGCACGCCGCCGCGGAGATCGAGGCGTGGGACGCCCGGGTGGTGCTGCTGCACCGCCGGCCGGACGCCATCGACGACGTCGCGGTGATGACCGACGACATCTGGGGCGCGCAGCTGGCGACCCGGCACCTCCTGGAGCACGGCCACCCCTACGTCGCCTTCCTGGGCGGCACGGAGGAGACCCCGAAGTCCGGCGACCCGGTCACCGACCACCTTGAGGGCTGGCGGCGGGCCATGCTGGAGTTCGGGCGGTCGCCGGAGGGGTGCTACTTCCAGGCGCCGTACAACCGCTACGACGCCTACCAGGTCGCGCTGCGGGTGCTGGCCGGGCCGGACCGGCCGCCGGCCATCATGTGCGCCACCGACGACCAGGCCATCGGCGTACTGCGAGCCGCCCGCGAGCTGCGGATCGACGTTCCCGGCGAGCTGGCGGTGGCCGGCTTCGACGACGTGAAGGAAGCGGCGCTCACCGATCCGCCGCTGACGACGGTGGCCTCGGACAGGCAGGCGATGGCCCGGGCCGCGGTCGACCTGGTGCTGGACGACGGGCTGCGGGTGGTCAACTCGCGCCGCGAGCGGCTGCGGCAGTTCCCGTCGCGGCTGGTGGTGCGGCGCTCCTGCGGCTGCGGCGGCTGAGCGGGCCGCTGAACGGGGCCGCGCCGGGGGCTTCCTTATACCGGGCATACCCACTTCTGTTGGGTCTCTCAGGGCGTTCTCAGACGGTTCTCATGCAGCGGCCGCAGAGTCGTGGGCATGACCGAGAGCTACCGCCGCAGCGGCGAAGAGATGCCCCAGGACCGGCCGTACGCCTACGGCACCGAATACGGCACCGGCCACCTCAGCAGCGACCACGGCGCGGACCGTGCGCGCGGCGACGTACCGCCGCCGCCCCCGTACGCGCCGGGCATGCCCGCGGCCGACGGCCCCGGCGCGGGCGAGCCGCGGCGCCGGGCCCGCCGACCGATCGCGCTGATCGCGGCGGTGGCGCTGGCCTCGGGTCTGATCGGCGGTGGCAGCGCGGCGCTGATCGCCGGTGCCACGCAGCAGGGCAGCACGTCCGGCGGCATCTCCACCCCGCTGGTCAACGCCGGGCAGAACTCCGGCGGCAGCGGGGTCGCCGGGGTGGCCAAGGCGGTCAGCCCGGCCATCGTGGAGATCAAGGCGCGCACCGGGGGCGGCGAGTCCACCGGCTCCGGCGTGGTGATCACCAGCAGCGGCGAGATCATCACCAACAACCACGTGGTGGCCGGCGCGCGCCAGGTGAGCGTCACCTTCAGCGACGGCAGCAAGAAGACCGCGACGGTCGTCGGCACCGACCCGGACAAGGACCTCGCGCTGATCAAGGTCCAGGGTGCCAAGGGGCTGACGCACGCGGTGCTCGGCGACTCCAACAAGCTCGCGGTCGGCGACCCGGTCGTCGCGATCGGCTCGCCGGAGGGCCTGACCGGCTCGGTGACCAGCGGCATCGTCTCCTCGCTCAACCGTGACGTCACCGTCCCCAAGGAGGGCGGTCAGGGCCAGGACCAGGGGCAGGGGCAGGGTCAGGGCGGTCGCGGGGGCTTCGGCGGCGGCGGTGGCTGGCCGTTCGAGTTCGGCGGCAACCAGTACAACGGCGACACCGGCTCGTCCAAGACCACCTACAAGGCGATACAGACCGACGCCGCGCTCAACCCGGGCAACTCCGGCGGTGCCCTGATCAACATGCAGGGGCAGATCATCGGCATCAACTCGGCCATGTACGCGCCGGGTTCGTCGGACAGCAGCCAGGCGGGCAGCGTCGGCCTCGGCTTCGCGATACCGATCAACACCGTCAAGGCCGACCTCGACGCGCTGCGCAGCGGCGGCGGGGGCGGGAACAGCGGGGTCTGAGGGCGGCCGGCCCCGGGCCGGGCCGCCGCCGGGCGGTGGATATCCACAGGCGGTCGTCCACAGGTCGTCCGTCCGTGCGGCATCCGTGTCAGGCTGAAGCCAGGAAAGGTCCAGCCGGTCGTTCGCAATGTCATCCGAGGTAGTCACGCACATGAGCCCCGCCGAGCACGGTGATCACCCCGCCCGCATCCTCATCGTCGACGACGAGCCCGCGGTCCGCGAGGCGCTGCAGCGTTCGCTCGCCTTCGAGGGGTACGGCACCGAAGCGGCCGTCGACGGCCTGGACGCGGTGGAGAAGGTCGCCGCCTACGACCCCGAACTGATCGTGCTGGACGTGCTGATGCCCCGGATGGACGGGCTGACCGCGGCCCGCCGACTGCGGGCGAGCGGGGTGACCGTACCGATCCTCATGCTGACCGCGCGGGACACCGTCGGCGACCGGGTCACCGGCCTGGACGCCGGCGCCGACGACTATCTCGTCAAGCCCTTCGAGCTGGACGAACTGCTGGCCCGGATCCGCGCGCTGCTGCGCCGCAGCTCGTACGCGACGGCGGCCGGCACCGCCCGCCCCGACGAGAGCGAGCTGCTGGGCTTCGCCGATCTGCGGATGAATCTGGCCACCCGCGAGGTCACCCGCGGCAACCGCCCCGTCGAGCTGACCCGTACGGAGTTCACGCTCCTGGAGATGTTCCTGGGCCACCCCCGGCAGGTCCTCACCCGCGAGCAGATCCTCAAGGCCGTCTGGGGCTTCGACTTCGAGCCGACCTCCAACTCCCTCGACGTGTATGTGATGTACCTCCGCCGCAAGACGGAGGCGGGCGGTGAGCCGCGGCTGGTCCACACCGTGCGCGGGGTCGGCTATGCGCTGCGGTTGGGGGGCGGCGCGGAATGAGCGGCACCGGCGACGCCCACGCCCCGCAAGGCCCTGAGACGCACGGTCACGAGGCGCACGGTCACGAGGCGCACGACGCGGGCGGCGGGGGTGCGGTGCCCCCGGCGGGCGGCTCCTTCGGCCTGACGCGGTTCCACCAACTGCCGCTGCGCTCCCGGCTGGCGCTGCTCACCGCCGTCGCGGTCGCGTTCGCGGTGGCGCTGTCGGCCGCCGCCTGCTGGCTGATCACCCGCGACCGGCTCACCGAGCAGCTGGACACCAGCCTCGGCACGGTCGAGGTGAACTCCGACTACGTCCAGGCGATCAGCGCCCGCTGCGCCGGCAGCCCGCTGAACGTCCGCTTCCAGCCCACGCCGTACACCATCCAGCTGGTCTCCGCGAGCGGTTACGTCTGCACCTCGCCCAACAAGGCGCCCATCCCCGCCCAGCGCGTGGACCAGGCGGTCGCCGACGGGCGGCTGGCCAGCGCCGTCCACACCACCAAGGACGAGAACGGCGCCTCGATGCGGGTCTCGACCGTCCCCTACCGCGGCCCGATCGCCGACGCCCAGGGGAACCGGGTGGCGATCTCGGTGGCCGCGCCGATGGACCAGGTCACCGACCCGCTCAACCAGCTCGCGCTGGTGCTGCTGGTGGTCGCCGGCGTCGGGGTGCTGGGCGCGGCGACCGCTGGCCTGTGGGTGGCCCGGGCGGGCCTCAAGCCCGTCGACCGGCTGACCGCCGCCGTCGAGCACGTCGCCCGCACCCAGGACCTCACCATCCGCATCCCCACCGACGGCGAGGACGAAATCGCCCGCCTCTCCCGGTCGTTCAACGCGATGACCGCCGCGCTGGCCGCCTCCCGCGACCTCCAGCAGCAGCTGATCGCCGACGCCGGCCACGAGCTGCGCACGCCCCTGACGTCCCTGCGGACCAACATCGACCTCCTGGAGCGCAGCGAGCGCTCCGGCCGGCCGATCCCGGCCGCGGACAAGGAGGCGCTGCTCGCGTCGGTCAAGGCCCAGATGGGCGAGCTGGCGGCGCTCATCGGCGACCTCCAGGTCCTCTCCCGCCCATCGGAGACGGGAGCCGGCGACGGCGCGGCGTCCGTCCGGGTGGTCGCCCTCCACGACATCGTCGGCACCGCACTGGAACGGGCCCGGCTGCGCGGCCCCTCCCTCACCATCACCGCCGACCTCGACCCGTGGTACGTCCGTGCCGAACCGGCCGCGCTGGAGCGCGCGGTGGTCAACCTCCTCGACAACGCGGTGAAGTTCAGCCCGTCCGGCGGCACGGTCGAGGTCCGCTTGGCCGGCGGCGCGCTGACCGTCCGGGACCACGGCCCCGGCATCCCGCCCGAGGAACTCCCGCACGTCTTCGAACGCTTCTGGCGTTCCCCCTCCGCCCGTAGCCTGCCCGGCAGCGGACTGGGCCTGTCCATCGTGGCCCGCACGGCGGAGCAGGCCGGCGGCGGCGTCCGCCTGCGCAACGCCCCCGGCGGCGGTACGGAGGCCCTGCTGACCATGCCGGGCGCGCCCACACCGCCGCCGGACATACCGGGGGCGGCCGGCGGGCCGGCGGACGAGCCGGGTGCGCCGGGCCGGCCGGCGGCGCCGGGCCATCGGGCCGCGCCGGGGGACGGTGCCGAGCCGGGGGAGCAGGGGGCGCCGCCGGGCGCGTAGGCCGGTCCGGGCGGGGCCGCTACTTCCCCTTCCCCCCGCCCTTCGCCGCGTCGCCGAACGGCAGGTTCGCGCCGGTCAGATCGACCCGGATGCCGTCGCTCTCCACGGTGATGTTGCGCAGCCGCACGTCCCCCGGCGTCTTGGGAAGCTGGAAGGAGAGCGACAGCCGGTCCGCCAGCTGAGGCTTCGTCAGGTCGGTCAGGGCGCCGAGCATCTTCGCGTCGAGGCCGACCTTCTGGAGCAGCCAGGGGTGCTCCATCACCACGTCGACGAGGTTGACCTGCATCAGCTGATGGACGAAGCGCGGCGAGCCGATCAGCTCGTGCAGCTTGTCGTCGCTGCGCAGGGCGTCGTCGATGTACTCCTTGGGGATGCCGATCCGCTCGGCGATCGCCGGGATGCTGAGCATCGACTTGACCTTGGCCGCCTGCCGGCTGAGCTCGGCGGCGCCCTTCTGGGTCAGCCGCAGGCCCTCCTCCTTGCCGGTGCCCGGGCGGTAGACCGCGACATCGCCGATGTCCAGCCGCATCTGCCCGATGTCGGTGGAGATCCCCCGCTCGCCGTTGCGCTGGATGCGCGCCTCGGCCCGCACGCGCAGGGTGTGTCCGGCGATCGGCAGCTCGCCGACCGCGCGCACCCCGTTGCTCCCCATCCCGCTGAACTTGACCTGGGACGCGCCCAGTTCACGGTTCATGTCGTCGAAGGCGAGCAGCACACTGCCGTGCATCGAGCCGATGGTGGCGCCCTTGATGGCGGTCGGCAGATCGCCGTCGAGCCGGATGTCGCGGGCCGTGGCCTCCACCTTCGCCAGCGAGACCCGGTCCGCGGCGACGTCCGGGATCACCACGTCGACCTGGTCGAGCCGCTTGTCGAAGACCTGGGTGAGGAACGGGAACCCGTGGATGTCCACCTCGGGCCGGGCGTGCAGGTGCAGCGCCGTCTTCACCTGCTCCTCGGCCTTGTTCTGCGCGTACAGCACGGCGAACCGGTCGGCGAGTGCGAGCGTCCCCGCGCAGGCCGTCAGCGCGACCAGCAGCTTGAGGGTGCGGGGGACGGCGGCGAAGCGGCTGATGCCCCGCTTCACCTTCCGGTGGTTCGGGGGCGACCAGGTGTCCTCGTCGACCTCGTCGTCCGAGCGCAGGCCCAGGCCCAGCGGATCGTCGCTGTGGTCCCGCTCGTTGAGGTAGGCGCGCCGCACGGACGACGGGCCGTACTCCGCCCCGGCCTCCCGGGCGTACGCGTGGTCCGCTCTGGGTTCCGGGTCGGCGAGCGCGGCCAGGTCCGCGTACGGATTGGCGGCGTCGACCGACGGGAGCTCCCTGGTGTCGCCCTGCGGGTCGTCCGGGTGCCCGGCTATGTGGGGCTGGTCACCGGCCTCGGGAGCGGAGGCGGCCGGACGTGCAGGTGGGGACGAGGGTGAAGCTATGCGTATGGGGGTTCGCATCCGCACATCCCACCACGAGCGGGACCCAGGAACGCAAGTCGCGCCCACGGAATGTGAGGAACGCGAAAGTCGTCCCGTCGCCCTTGGCGAAATCTTGCCGCGTCCTTGTGCCTCGCTGAACTACCGTCAATCTTCAGCGCATCTCTCGGCAGGCGTCCGCCGCCGCGCTCGCGTTCCTCTGGAGGGGCACCGTGATCGTCGTAACCGGAGCAACCGGCAATATCGGCCGCAGTCTTGTGGGTCGTCTTCTGGAGGAAGGTGTTCCGGTTCGCGCGCTCACCCGGGACCCGGCCCGCGCCGGCCTCCCCGTCCGGACCGAGGTGGTCCGCGCCGACCTCACGGCGGACACCGACCTCGTCCCGCTGCTCGGCGGCGCCGACGCCCTCTTCCTCAACCTCGCGGCCGGCGGCGGCGAGTCCGCGCAGCGGCTGATCGACGCCGCCGTCGAGGCGAAGGTCCCGCGCCTGGTCCTCAACTCCTCCCTCGGGGTGACGGACACGCCCGACGACGAGACCAACTTCATCTCCCGCTCGCACGCCGCGGTGGAGCGTGCGGTACGCGCGTCCGGCCTGGAATGGACCTTCCTGCGCGGCGGCAACTACGCTACCAACGCCCTCGGTTGGGCCCCGACGGTCCGCAGAGACGGCGTGGTGCGCGACCCGCACCCGGGCGCTCAGGGCGCGCCGATCCACGAGGCCGACCTCGCGGACGCCGCCGCCGTCGCCCTCCTGGACCGCGCCGGCACCCACGTCCACCAGGTGCACCGCCTGACCGGCCCCGAGGTGCTCACCAACGCCCAGCAGGTCGCCGCCATCGCCGAGGCCATCGGCCGCCCGGTGCGCATCGAGCAGATCCCGGAGGACGAGGCCGCCGAGGCGATGGCCGGCCCCCACCTCCCGCTGGCGGCCGCCCGCGAACTCATCGGCCTCTTCGGCCGGACGGTGGACGCCCCCGTCTTCCCCGTCACGGACACCGTCGCACGCGTCACCGGCCACCCGGCCCGCCCCTTCGCCCAGTGGGCGCGGGACCACGCGGCGGACTTCTCCTGATCCCGGTGGGGTGCGCCGCGGCGAATTCGCCTGCGCGCAAAGGCCGTTGACCCGGCCGGGTTCCGCATGTGGATTTGGTCACGTCCAGGTATGGGACGTCCCATGGAGGTAAAGCGGAACCCAATCCCGTATCCGGGACCCGTTAAAGATCCTTTCCGCGCGGTCGCCCCCCACGTACTTCTGGAGTCACGTAGGTGAGCGAACAGGGGGAGCGGGATGAGCGGGCAGTTCGGCGTGGAGCCGGCGGCGCTGACGGATCTGGCCGGCAAGTTCGACCTTCAGGCGAAGGACCTCGACGGCCCGATCCGTTCCTTCGCCGCGACGTCGGCGGAGGTCGGGGAGGCGTTCGGGATCCTCGGCGCCTGCGACGGCGCGATGGAGAAGTACCAGAAGCTGCTGAACAGCACGGTCAAGGCGCTCGGCCAGCTGCCCCAGGTGCTCACCAGCGACGCCGAACGGCTGCGGATCAACGCGTCCCAGTACGAGGACGCGGACCAGGCGGCCGTCGGTCACCTCCAGTCCGTGCCCCGTTACCAGGGGGTGTGACGGTGAGCGTCAACAGCTGGATCGACGGCAAGGTCCTGGAGATCCTCCAGGCGTTCGGCGTGGAGCTCCCGGGCGGCAACGGCGACACACTGCGCACGATCGCGCACGCCTGGGACTCCATGGGCGACGACCTGACCAAGGTCGTAGGGGCCCTCGACCGCGCCATCGACGGCGTCGACAAGCAGGGCTGGCACGGCGCGGCCCGCGACGCCTTCGAGAAGCACTGGCAGGACCAGAAGAAGACCATCACCGACGTCGCGAAGAACCTTCACCAAGTCGCTGACGGGCTACGGGAATTCGCCGGCGAGATCGACAAGATCAACGAAGAGATCATCGACATCTGCGTGCAGATCGCCGAGATGGAGGTGCTCGGCGCCGCGCTGTCGTTCTTCACCGGATTCCTCTCCGACCTGGTCGCCAACGCTGCCGTGGCCGCGAAGGTCGCCAAGATCATGGACCTGGTCAAGCTGTTCACGTCGGCGGCGGAGAAGGTGGCGGAGCTGCTGGAGCGGTTCGGCGGGATGAGCGCGGAGACGGCGGTGACGTTGGAGAGGATGCTCACCGCCACCGCCCGGTTCAGCGGCAAGTTCCTCGCGAAGGGTGTGGAAAGCTACGCCACGAACTTCGTCGCCGACTCGGGCAGCCAGATGCTCAACCAGGCGCTCACGGGCCAGCCGGTGACAGTAGGCAAGGATTTCGCCACCGCCAACCAGGAAGCCCTGGGCACGGCCGCGTTCACGGCGGGTGGCGCGTCGCTGGCGGAAGGAGCCAAGCTGACGGGCGCGGTCGGCAGGATGCTCAGCGGCGAAGGCCGGGCCGGCAACGCCGTCAACGGTGCACTCGGTAACATCGCCGGCGGCCTCACCACCGACGTGTGGAACGACAAGGATGGCGGGACCACCCTGTGGGACGCGGGGACGAATGCCGTCACCGGCGCCCTCGGGAACCACGTCGGCGGCACACTCCTCGGAAAGATGGAGCGGCACAGTCTCGGCGGAGAGAACGTCGCCGAGGGGCATGAGGTCTTCGACGTAGCGTACCGGGACGGCTTCGGAACCGGCCTCAACACGGCTATCTACTCGGGTGGCTCGGGCATCGAGTCGGATCTGCAGGACCTGGCTCAGGAAGCCCAGAAGGGGGACGAGTGACCCGTGCCGAGTGGAGTCGATGGCCTGATTCTGGCCGGCGTCGCGCACGTCAAGTCGAACTATGACGCAGGCTGGGGCCCTGGACTGCTCTTGATCCTCGGCGTCTTCGGGTGCCTGGTCGTCTGTGCCGGTGCCGCCGTGACCAGGGCCCTCCTGCGTGTCGAGGGCGAGAAGAACTGGGTCGGCCGTGCGGTCGGTCCGGTGATCTTTGCCATGGGTCTCGCCATGACCGTCGTCGGCTTCGGCTTCTCTTTCGGGCTGCTGTGAAGCGAGCGGCACCGTGATCCTGGTAGGCGTCGCGCACATCCCCAAGCACGACCCCGGCTTGGCCCCTGATCTCTTGGAGTTCCTTGGGTTCGTCGGGTGCGTGTTCGTGTTTGCCGGTGTCGGCTTGACCAAGGGCCTCTGGAGGGTCAGGGACGACAAGAACTGGTTCAACTGCCTTTTCGGACCGATGGTTTTCGTCCTCGGTCTGGCTATGGCCGTCGTGGGTTTCGGTTTCTCCTTCGGGCTGTTGTGATGGGTGCTGTCGACGACGTGATCCTGGCGGCGGTCGTGCACATCGACCCGAACCACCCCGACCCTGGCTGGGGCCCCCTTTTCCTGGCGCTCCTGGGGCTCGCCGGGTGCGTGGTCGCCGGTGCCGGTGGCTACCTGATCCTCGCTCTCTGGCGTGCCCACCACGAGAAGAAGTGGGGCGACTACGCGATCGGGCCGGTGTTTCTCGCTATCGGCCTGGTCATGACCGTCGTCGGCTTCGGCTTCGCTCTTCGCCTGCTATGACGTGGGCCGGCCGTTTGCCGTGATCCCCATCAGCCGAGCCAGCACCGCCCGGTCACGGTGGCGCTGCTGCTCCTCGTGCGCAACGACGTAGGGCCGCACCGACGGGACGGCATCACCGTCCAGCGGTTCCTGAGGCTGGCGCGCCATGAAGGTCGCACTGGGTCTGGCACGCCGGGGCACCTCCGCCGCGCAGGTGAGGGCCAGGGGTGGGCACACTCGGCCCCGCGCGTGCCGCCCCCACACCGTGGGCGGCACGACAAGCTGCCGTACCGATACGAGGCAGCGGGCTATGAGACCGAGCATTGTCATCAGCTCCTCTGACTCAGATGGTGGCCATTCCCGAACAGTCAGCGAGACGATCACGGGCGCACCTCCCGCAGATGCCGCCGCAACATGACGTTGCAGTCGGTCTCGGCGCTGCGGTCGTACTGTTCGCGGGCCGTGGTGCGGCGGTTGTCGAGGTCGGCGCAGTGCGCGCAGCCGGGCTCTGGCTGGGGTGGGGCGGGCCAGGGGGCGGGGACGGGAGATGCGGGGTTCGGCATGGAGGTGCCCTTCCGTGAACCGGGGCTGTTCGCGAATCGGCGGCCCGTGGGCCTGCTGGTCGAGAGCTGATCCTGGCTGCCCATATGAGGCATTCGTTGAGCAAGGCAAGGACAGTTGGGCCGTCTCGGCAGTACCGTGAAGAACGCCCAAATGTCCGTGGGGAGTGCCTTGAACGCGACATTAAGGTCTGCTATGCAGGCCGCTGGTTTATCGCCCCGTCAGCTCGCCGTGAGGGTAGGCGTGTCCACCAAGACCGTTGAACGGTGGCTGGCGGATTCCGAGCTGATACCGCATGCCCGAAATCGCGAGGACGCCGCTCAGGCGCTGGGAGTTGACGTTGAGATGCTGTGGCCGAAGTCCGTCGCGGAGAGAGTGAAGACCGGCGCCGACCGTGAGATCGTCCGTAGCTATCCGTACCGTTCGGCGTGTCCGTCCACGGTGTGGGCGGATCTGGTCGGCCGGGCGAACGGCGAGTTGTTCTTCGCCGGGTACACGAACTACTTCCTGTGGACGCAGCAGCCCGCGTTCGCGGCGACGTTGCGGGCCAAGGCCGAGGCCGGCTGCCGGGTCCGCTTCCTGGTCGGGGATCCGGAGGGCGAGGCGACGCGTCGGCGTGAGGCGGTGGAGGGCGTCGCCCTCTCGGTCTCCACGAGGATCAGGATGACGCTGGACGAGCTGGCGAAGATGGGTCCGGTGGAGGGCGTCGAGGTGAGGACCTCTGACGCCCCGGATGCGGCGTCGCACATCGCGCTCTCGGTCTTCCGGTTCGACGACGAAGCACTGGTCACCCCGCACCTCGCCCGTCTGGTTGGCCACGACTCACCGTTGCTGCACTTGAAGCGGTACGAGTCGGGCGGGATGTTCGACCGGTTCGTGGAGCACGCGGAGGAACTGTGGGTGGGGGCAGCGGCGGTTTGACTTCGATGCCTGGAAGGGCCGAAGGAAGTGGAGCGTTACGACGCTGCGTTCCGGGAAATCCGGGTCGTGGCGCTCGATGAGCAGGCGTCACGGCGCCTGATCGCTGCGGTGGCAGCGAGTCATGAAAAGACTTGAGGTGCGAGACGCACACTGGGCCCGGTCCTGACCAGCAGTGCCGAGGGATGGCGCACCTTCATCGCGAGCGTCGTCGATGGTGCGTTTGGTGGGCGGCAGGGAGCCCAGGACGACAGCGGCGCCCCCGGTACGACCCGTACCGAGGGCGCCGCTCTGTGCTACCCCGTCACTTCACCACGGTGATGCGGTCCGCCTTCGGCGGGGCCAGCGGGGCGGTCGGGGACGAGTGGGCCGTCAGATAGGCGGTGAGGGCGTCGAGGTCCGACGGGCCGACGTACTTGTTGGTGCCCTGCTTGAGGGCGGGGAAGCCGTCGCCGCCGCCGGCCAGGAACTCGTTCATGGCGACCCGGTAGGTCTTGGCCGGGTCCAGGGCGGCGCCGTCGAGCTTGACGGAGTCGGCGGCGACGCGGGCGGCGCCGGTCCTGGTCATGTCAAGGGTGTAGGTCAGGCCCCGGGAGATCTGGAGGATCTTGGGGGAAGCCTCGTTGGGGCCGCTGACCTGCTGCTGGAGGGCGGTCAGCAGCTGGGCGCCGGTCAGGTCCACGACGTTGGTCATGTTGGTGAACGGCTGGACGGTGAACGCCTCGCCGTAGGTGACGACGCCGTCGCCCTCGTTGCCCGACGCCTTGTAGGCGAGGTCGGAGCGGATGCCGCCGGGGTTCATCAGCGCGAGTTGGGCGCCGCCCTTGCCGCTGTCCTGGGTGGCCGCCAGTTGGGCGTCGGCGATGACGTCGCCCAGGGGTTCCTCGGGGGTGCCGGCGCCGCGGCCGTTGATGTCGGCGGAGATGTAGCCGACGGGCTTGTTGGCGACCGGGGCGGCCAGCTTGTTCCAGCGGGCGATCAGGGACGTCATGTCCGCGGCCTTGGGCTGGGCGCGGTCGACCACGTGGTTGGCCGCGTGCGGGCCGTGTACCGCGGTGCGGACGATGTCGTGGGTCCGGCGGTCGTAGGTGAGGGTGGTGTCGGTGTAGAGGCGGCCGTAGGAGGCGGCGGAGGTGACCGTGCGGGGGTGACCGGCCGGGTCGGGGATGGTGCAGGTGTAGGACTGGTGGGTGTGGCCGGTGACGAGGGCGTCGACCTTGGGGCTGACGTGCTTGGCGATGTCGACGATCGGGCCCGAGATGCCTCCCCCAGTCTCGGCTTCGCTCGACCGGGGGGACCCCCACACCGGGCCGGGGCTGTCGCAGTCGTAGTTGTAGGACGTGGAGGCGGGCAGGCCGCCCTCGTGGATGAGGGCGACGATCGCCTTGACGCCCTGGCGGTCGAGGACCTTGGCGTACTTGTTGATCGTCTCGACCTCGCCGTGGAAGGTCAGGCCCTTGACGCCGTCGGCGTTGACGATGTCCGGGGTGCCCTTGAGCGTCACGCCGATGAAGCCGATCTTGACGCCCTTGTGCTGCCAGATCGTGTACGGCCTGAGGAGGGGCTTGCCGGTCCGGTCGTCGGTGACGTTGGCGGCGAGGTAGGGGAAGTCGGCGCCCTTGAAGGTCTTGCCCTTCTCGTAGCAGCCGTCCTTGGGATGGCAGCCCCCGCGCTGCATCCGCGTCAACTCGGCGCGGCCCTCGTCGAATTCGTGGTTGCCGACGGAGGTGACGTCGAGGCCGAGCTTGTTCATCGCCTCGACGGTCGGCTCGTCGTGGAAGAGGCCGGAGAGCAGCGGGCTGGCGCCGATCACGTCGCCGGCCGCCGCGGTGACGGAGTACGGGTGGCCCTTGCGGGCGGTGCGGAGGGACTGCGCCAGGTACTCGACGCCGCCGGCCGGGACGGTCTTCTTGGTGCCGTCGGCCTGGAGCTCCTCGACGGTGCCGGAGGAGCCCTGCGGCGGTTCGAGGTTGCCGTGGAAGTCGTTGAAGGAGAGCAGCTGGACGTCGACCGTGCCGGCCGGGCGGTGCGCGCGGCCGCTGTCGGCGCCGGCGGGCGGGGCGGTGGCGGTCAGGGTGACGCCCGCTGCGGTGGCGAGCACGGCGGCGCCGGCCGCCAATCTGCGGGCGAGACGGCGCCGTTGAGGTGTCGGTGGCATGGTTCCCCTCCATGGATGGTGCTGAGCGGACGGCAGCATATTGTCGACGCGCGTAGAGGGATAGGGGGCGCGGTTTACGGCTCGGTGACGGTGCGGTGGCGATGCGGAACGCGACGGCGCCCGCGACACCCGCGTGACGCCGCGGCAGCGTCGTACGCTTCAGGCATGACTGACGCTGCACAGGAGATGGGTCGGACCGGTCGCAGGATCCAGGTGGTCGACGAGCTCGCGCCGGAAGGGGCCGCGGCCGTCCTTGAGCTGATCGAACGGGCCGCGCGGACGGACGGGCAACCGGCCGTGTCCGAGCAGGGGCGGTTCCAGCTGCGGGGCGGTCGGCGCGATCAAGAAGGTGCATCGCGTGGCGATTCCGGTCGGGGCGGTGGTGGGCGACGGGAGGGCGTGCGGCATCTGCTGGTGTACGCGCCCGGCGAGAGCGGTGAGGAGCTGGTCGGGTACGGGCAGCTGGAGGACACCGACCCGGTGGAGGCGCCGGCCGCCGAGCTGGTCGTCCACCCGGGGTACCGCGGTCGCGGCCACGGCCGGGCGCTCGGCGGCGAGCTGCTCGTCCAGTCCGGGCGCCGGCTGCGGGTGTGGGCGCACGGTGGGCACCCGGCCGCCCGGCACCTGGCGCAGACCCTGGGGCTGACGATGTTCCGCGAGCTGCGGCAGATGCGGCGGTCGCTGGCGGACCTGGACCTGCCGGAGCCGGTGCTCCCCGACGGGGTGACGGTGCGGACCTTCCAGCCGGAGACCGACGACGCGGCCTGGCTGGAGGTCAACGCGGCGGCCTTCGCGCACCACCCCGAGCAGGGCTCGCTGACCCAGCGCGACCTCGACGACCGCAAGGGCGAGCCGTGGTTCGACCCCAAGGGCTTCTTCCTCGCGGAGCGGGAGGGCGCGCTGGTCGGCTTCCACTGGACGAAGGTGCACGCCGAGGAGGGCCTGGGCGAGGTGTACGTCCTCGGGGTGCAGCCGGGCGCGCAGGGCGGCGGCCTGGGCAAGGCGCTGACCGCGATCGGGCTGCGGCACCTGGCGGCGCAGGGGCTGGCGACCGCGATGCTCTACGTGGACGCGGACAACGTGGCCGCGGTGACGGTCTACGAGCGGCTGGGGTTCGTCACCCACGAGACCGACCTGATGTACCGGTCGGAGACGTGACCGGTGCGGGGCGGGGCGGGCACCCGGGCCCGCCCCGCACCCGCCGTCACGGGCGGGAGGACTCGAAGGAGTGCTCCCGCCCGGCGCGCCACTCGCGCGCCAGCATCGCGTAGACCACCTCGTCGCTCCACTCGCCGTCCAGGAACTCGTTCTCCCGCAGATGGCCCTCGCGGCGCATGCCCAGGCGCTCCAGCAGTTTCGCGGAGGCGGTGTTGCGGCCGTCCAACTCGGCCTGGACGCGGTGCAGTCCGAGCTGGTCGAAGCCCAGCTCCAGCAGGGCGCGGGCGGCCTCGGTGGCGTAGCCCCGGCCGGCGTGCTCGGGGTTGAAGACATAGCCGATGCCGCCCTGGCGGTGCCGGCGGCTGGCGTAGACGAACGTGACGTCGCCGACCAGGGTGCCGGTCTCGTGGACGACGACGGCGAGCTGGAGGAAGTCGCCGGACTCGCGCAGCGTGGTGCGGGTCGTCTTGTCGGCGACGGAGGCGCGGGAGGCGGCCTCGTCGTGCGGGCCCCAGTAGAGGTAACGGCAGACCTCGGGGCGACGCTGGTAGGCGTAGACGGCGTCGAAGTCGTCGTGGCGTACGGGGCGGAGGTCCAGGCGCTCGGTCCGCAGGGGGTAGGCGGGGGTGAACGGGAGCGGCGGCAGCGGGGGGAGCGGCGGTATGGGCGGTGTGGAAGGTCTGAGCACGCGCTCAGCGTAGGGAGCGGGGGCGGGCCGCGCAGCGGACTTTCCGGATACCGGCGGCGGTGCCGGTCCGGCTTCCGGTGCTTCGCCCGGATTGGCGGGTGTGAAGATCGCCGACGGGCGGGTGACCGGAAATCACCCCGGAGTAGTTTCCCGCTTCCCTGGCCGCCATGTTCGCGTTACCGGCCATTCAATATCGCTTGCAAGCATCACTGAATGCAGCCCGCTGTGCCGAACGTCCCGAAACCGCGGCTAGAGATCGCGATCGCGCCGTCTCCTCCTGACGCGCCTGGAAGCGCCCGAGCGCGGAAGAATAAGGACATGACCCAGCAGCGCAGCGCTCAGGCCCCGGCCCAGCCTGAGATGCCGTCCCAGGAATCGCCGAGGGTGGCAGGCTCCTCGGTGCAGCAGCCCTCGGTGCAGCCGTCGGTGGGCTCGATCGCCGCGCACCGCCCGAACGCCGTTCGTCGCGCCATCTCCGGGCTGGAGCCCGACCTGGACGCCGATCCGGATGCCTACGACGACCACGGCGTCCCGGGTGCGAACGGCGAGGAGCTGCCCAGCGGGCGCTTCCTGGACCGGGAGCGCAGCTGGCTGGCGTTCAACGAGCGGGTGCTGGAGCTGGCCGAGGACCCGGCCACCCCGCTGCTCGAACGGGCGAACTTCCTTGCGATTTTCGCCAGCAATCTGGACGAGTTCTTCATGGTCCGGGTCGCCGGCCTCAAGCGGCGGATCGCGACCGGGGTCGCCACCCGCTCCGCCTCCGGGCTCCAGCCCCGCGAGGTGCTGGAGCAGATCTGGACGCGCTCCCGGGAGCTGATGGCGCGGCACGCCGCCTGCTTCCAGCAGGACATCGCCCCGGAACTCGCTGACCAGGGCATTCACCTGATCCGCTGGCCCGATCTGACCGAGAAGGAGCAGGCCCGGCTGTTCACGCTGTTCCGGCAGCAGATCTTCCCGGTGCTCACGCCGCTGGCGGTGGACCCGGCGCACCCCTTCCCGTACATCTCCGGGCTGTCGCTGAACCTCGCCGTGGTCGTCCGCAACCCGGTCAGCGGGCATGATCACTTTGCGAGAGTGAAGGTTCCGCCGCTGCTCTCCCGCTTCCTGGAAGCCTCCCCGCAGCGCTACGTCCCCATCGAGGACGTGATCGCCGCCCACCTGGAGGAGCTGTTCCCGGGGATGGAGGTGCGGGCGCACCACATGTTCCGGGTGACCCGCAACGAGGACCTGGAGGTGGAGGAGGACGACGCCGAGAACCTCCTCCAGGCCCTGGAGAAGGAGCTGATGCGGCGGCGCTTCGGGCCGCCCGTCCGCCTGGAGGTCGAGGAGTCCATCGACCCGGCCGTGCTGGACCTGCTGGTCCAGGAGCTGAAGGTCTCCGAGTCCGAGGTCTACCCGCTGCCCGGCCCGCTCGACCTGACCGGCCTGTTCGGGATCGGGGCGCTGGACCGCCCGGAGCTGAAGTACCCCAAGTTCGTGGCGGGCACCCACCGCGACCTGGCGGAGGTGGAGTCGGCGTCCGCGCCCGACGTCTTCGCCGCGCTGCGCGCCCGCGACGTCCTGCTGCACCACCCCTACGACTCGTTCTCCACCTCCGTGCAGGCGTTCCTGGAGCAGGCCGCGGCCGACCCGAACGTGCTCGCCATCAAGCAGACCCTCTACCGCACCTCCGACCACTCCCCGATCGTGGACGCCCTGATAGACGCCGCGGAGTCCGGCAAGCAGGTGCTGGTCCTGGTCGAGATCAAGGCGCGCTTCGACGAACAGGCCAACATCAAGTGGGCCCGCAAGCTGGAGGAGTCCGGCTGCCACGTCGTCTACGGCCTGGTGGGGCTCAAGACCCACTGCAAGCTCTCCCTGGTGGTGCGCCAGGAGGGCGAGACCCTGCGCCGGTACTCCCACGTGGGGACCGGCAACTACCACCCCAAGACGGCCAGGTTGTACGAGGACCTGGGGCTGCTGACCGCGGACCCCCAGGTGGGAGCCGACCTCTCCGACCTCTTCAACCGGCTCAGCGGCTACTCCCGGCGGGAGACCTACCGCCGGCTGCTGGTGGCGCCCACCTCGCTGCGCGACGGGCTGATCCAGCGGATCAACAAGGAGGCCGCGCACCACCGGGCGGGCCGCCCCGCCTATGTCCGCATCAAGGTCAACTCGATGGTCGACGAGGCGGTCGTCGACGCCCTCTACCGGGCCTCGCAGGCCGGTGTGCCGGTCGACATCTGGGTGCGCGGCATCTGCGCGCTGCGCCCCGGGGTCGCCGGGCTGAGCGAGACCATCCGCGTCCGCAGCGTCCTCGGCCGCTTCCTGGAGCACTCCCGGGTCTTCGCCTTCGGCAACGGCGGCGAGCCCGAGGTGTGGCTGGGCAGCGCCGACATGATGCACCGCAACCTCGACCGGCGGATCGAGGCGCTGGTACGGGTCACCGACCCGGCCCACCGGGCGGCCCTCAACCGGCTGCTGGAGACCGGCACTTCGGACTCCACCTCGTCCTGGCACCTGGGCCCGGACGGCGACTGGACCCGGCACGCGGTGGACGCGGACGGCACCCCGCTGCGGAACGTACAGGAAATGCTCATCGACGCCCGGAGGCGCCGGCGTGGCCCAGCGACATGACCAGCCGGCCGGGGGGCCGTGGCCCGGTCACCTCGGTACCGGCTCGGGGAGCGGAATGGTCAGCGGAATCGGATACGAGCCCGGCCGCGCGCCGGGGGCCCGTGCGGCAGTAGTGGACGGGCCGGGGGACGGTGTGTACGGGGACGGGATGTACGGGGAGGCACTGCACGGGGCGGACGGCGGTCCGTTCGGGGCGGTGGGGGGAAACCATCGGGTGGAGGGCGGGAGCTACCGGGTGGAGGGCGGTAGCTACCCAGCCGGGGCGCCGTACGGGCCGGCCGACGGCCCGGCCCGCGGCGGCGGGGTGGAACTCGCCGGACGGACGGCCGAGGAGGTGCTGGCCGGCTATCTGCACCGGCAGGCCGCGGAGTTCCTGCGCAGCCTGCGGCTCCATCGGGAGGCCGGTCCGGACGCGGCGGGCGCGGGCGAGGCGGCCCGGCAACTGCGCCGCGCCGCCCGCCGGATCAGCGCCACGCTGCACACCTTCCGGCCGCTGACCGAGGAGATCTGGGCCGACCAACTCCGCGCCGAACTGGGCTGGTTGAGCGGCACGCTGGCCCGGGAGCAGGCGTGCACGGCGCGCCGCGACCGGCTGATGGCGGCGTTGCAGCGGCTGACCGGGCGGGGCGAGCGGATCGAGCGGGCGGCGGAGCGCGGCGGCCGGGGCGTACGGGGCGCCCGCAGCGTCCGGGAGGCCCGCCCGGCCGCGTCCACCGCCACCTCCACTGTGCCGGCTGCCGCCACCGAGCCGGACGCCGAGAGCGCGCTCGCCGCCGGTGCGGCCCGCGCCGGCGCCCTGCTCGACCGGCAGCTCACCCTCGCCCGTACGCGGGCGCACTCCGCCGCCCTCCAGGCGCTCGGCTCGTCCCGCTTCCACGCCGTCGCGGACGCGCTCGCGGTGCTGGCCTCCGAGGCGCCGCTGGCCCGCCGGGCCGGCGAGGTGTCCGCCGCGGAGGCGCTGCCGCCGCTCGCCGAGCTGGCTCACCGACGGCTCGCCGAGGCGGTCGCCACCCTGCCGCTGGCCCGCGCCGGCCACCCGTACAACGCCGACGCGCTCGCCGTCGCCCGTCACCAGGACGCGCCCTGGCACCAGGCGCGGCTGCTGGTCCGGCTGAGCCACTACGGCCAGGAGGTGGTCGCCCCGGACGCGATCGACTCCCGGCTGACCGAGTCCGGCCTGGCGCTGGAGCACCACCGGGACGCCGCCGAGGCCGCCGCCGCTGCCGCCGCCGCGGCCCGTACGCCGCGGATCGCGCCGGCCACCGCCTACGCGCTGGGCGTGCTCCACGCCGACCAGCGCCACGAGGTCGAGGCGGCCCGCTACGCCTTCGGCCGGGTGTGGCTGCCGGGCCCGTCCGTCGAGCGCACCGGCTGAAGCGGGGCGAGGGGAGCGATGGGCAGGACGGCGGGCCGCAAGGACGGCGGGGCGGCCGGCGACCGGGCGCCGGCCGGGCCGATCCGGGCGGCGGGCTGTGTGCTGTGGCGCCGCGCGCCCGGCGGCGACGGGATACAGCTGGCACTGGTGCACCGGCCCAAGTGGGGCGACTGGTCGCACCCGAAGGGCAAGCTGAAGCCGCGCGAGGACCCGCGGCGGGGCGCGCTGCGCGAGGTGCTGGAGGAGACCGGGGCGACCTGCGAGATCGGCCCGGAACTCCCCACCGTCCGCTATCTCGTCGGCGGTCGCCCCAAGGAGGTGCGCTACTGGGCGGCCGAGGCCACCGGCGGCGGGTTCATCCCCAACAAGGAGGTGGACCGGATGCTGTGGCTGCCGCCGGACGCGGCCCGCGACCTGCTCACCCGGGACCGCGACAGGGAACTGGTGGCGGCCCTGCTCAGCGCGCTGCACGCGACCGGCCGGGTGCCGGACGAGGACGGCTGAGCGACGCCACGGAATTTCTCGTTCCGCCCCTCGGCGCATACTGGAGTGATGCTGCACGGGGAAATCGAGATCAGCGCCTTCCTCAAGGCGCGCCGTGCCGCGCTCGATCCGGCCGAGGTCGGCCTGCCCGACGGGTTCGGCCGCCGCCGGGTGCGCGGGCTGCGGCGCGAGGAGGTCGCCCAGCTCGCCGGGATCAGCGTGGACTACTACACCCGGATCGAACAGGGCCGGGCGCCGGCGGTCTCCGACTCCGTCCTGGACGCCGTCGCGCGGGCGCTGCGGCTGTCGGACGGCGAGGTGGCGTATCTGCGGAACATCGCGGTGCCGCGCCGCCGGCCCGCCGAGGGGGCCGGCGACTGCTGCCCGCCGCTGCCGGCGCAGACCGTCCGCCCGGAGATCCGGCGGCTGCTGGCGGCCATGGCCCCGACCGTCGGCGCCGTGGTGCTGGGCCGCGGTCTGGACATCCTGGCCTGGAACACCACCGGCGGCCGGCTCTCCTGGGACATCGAGACACTGGCCCCCGAGCGGCGGAACACCGCGCTGCTGGTCTTCCTCGAACCGGCCTCGCGGGAGCGGTACCCGGACTGGGAGAACAAGGCCGAGGAGGTCGTCGGCAACCTGCGCGCCGAGAGCGGCCGGCACCCGGACGACCCGCGGATCTGCGAGGTGGTCCATGAACTCCTCGACCGCAGCCCGGAGTTCCGGCGGCTGTGGGCGGCGCAGGGGGTGCGCGAGTGCCTGCGCGGCACCAAGCGGGTGCGGCACCCGGCGGTTGGCGAGCTGACCGTCACCTTCGAGAGCTTCCGGCTGCCCGTGGACCCGGAGCAGGTGCTGGTGACGTACACCGCGCCGGCCGGCTCGGTCTCCGAGGACCGGTTGCGCGCGCTGGCGGCGGGCACGGCCGTCCCGGCCGGGAGCGTGCCCTAGCGTCTGTCCGGCGGATCATGGCCGGGGCCGCGGTGTCCGGTGCGGGCTCACCCCGCCGCGCCGCGCCGCGGGGCCAGCGCGTCCCACCGCACCGTGACCTCGCCCTGGCGCCGCCGGCGGGGGTCCCCGGCCAGCGGCCAGTCCGCGGCCAGCGAGGCGACGGCGGCGCGCCACCGCTGACGGGCGCCCAGCGCGCCGAGCGGGGCGGCGCTCGCCCAGGCCCGGTCGAAGTCGCGCAGGAAGGCATGCACCGGCTCGCCCGGGACATTGCGGTGGATCAGCGCCTTGGGCAGACGTTCGGCCAGGTCGGAGGGGGTGTCGAGGGAGCCGAGCCGGGTCGCGAAGGTGACCGTGCGGGGGCCCTCGGGACCCAGCGCGACCCAGACGTGGCGCCGCCCTATCTCGTCGCAGGTGCCCTCCACCAGCAGCCCGCCGGGCGCCAGCCGGGCGCACAGCCGCGCCCAGACGGCGGCGACCTCGTCCTCGTCGTACTGGCGCAGCACGTTCGCGGCCCGGATGAGGACCGGGGCGCGGCCGGGCCCGCCGGGCAGCGGCACCTCGAAGCCGCCGTGGACGAAGTCCAGCCCGGCGCGGGCGTACGGCAGGGCGGCGGTGACCCGGGCCGGGTCTATCTCGATGCCGACGACCTGGGCGTCCGGCCGCACCGTGCGCAGCCGCCCGAGCAGCTCCAGCGCGGTCCACGGGGCGGCGCCGTAGCCGAGGTCGACAGCCACCGGGTCGGCGGCGCGGCGCAGCTCCGCGCCGTGCTCGGCGGCGATCCAGCGGTCCATGCGGCGCAGCCGGTTGGGGTTGGTGGTGCCGCGGGTGGCGTTTCCGACCGGCCGGGACGGCGCGGGGGCCGGGGCGGCGGCGGTGCGGGAGGCGGAAACGGGGGAGCGGCGGGCCATGCATCGAGGGTATGGGGTCCCGGCGGGAGGGCCGGTCGGGAGCCCTGACCTGGGCCGCTCTGCGGGGCGCGGGCATGCTTTGGCAGAGTACGAAGGGAAGTACACGGACCACCACGAACAAATTTCGAAGACGTCGGGCCGGACGGAAATGGATGGCGGTCCGGTGTTGTTGGAGGGGGGCGGAGGCGCGCCGCCCGCCTCGCCTAGGAGGTAGCTCGCAGTGAGCCAATACGTGTCCAGGCTCCGCAGCCGGCATGGGGGTCCCCCCGGGCCGTCCAGGCAGTTCGCGGGGCCGTCGCGGCTGCGCCTGCCCGGAGCCCGCCGCCCCCGCCGGGTGGCGATGCTCAGCGTGCACACCTCCCCGCTCCACCAGCCCGGCACCGGCGACGCCGGCGGGATGAACGTCTACATCGTCGAGCTGGCCCGCAAGCTCGCCGCGCTCGGCATCGAGGTGGAGATCTTCACCCGGGCCACCACCGCGGCCCTGCCGCCCTCCGTCGAGCTGGTCCCCGGCGTGCTGGTCCGGCACGTCGCCGCGGGCCCGTACGAGGGGCTGGCCAAGGAGGAGCTGCCGGCCCAGCTGTGCGCCTTCACCCACGGCGTGATGCAGGCGTGGGCCGGCCACCGCCCCGGTTACTACGACCTGGTGCACTCCCACTACTGGCTCTCCGGCCACGTCGGCTGGCTCGCCGCGGACCGCTGGCGGGTCCCCCTGGTGCACGCCATGCACACCATGGCCAAGGTCAAGAACGCCGCGCTGGCCGACGGCGACACCCCCGAGCCGGCCGCCCGGGTGATCGGCGAGACCCAGATCGTCGGGGCCGCCGACCGCCTGATAGCCAACACCGCCGAGGAGGCGGACGAGCTGGTCCGGCACTACGACGCCGACCCCGGCAAGGTCGCGGTGGTCCACCCCGGCGTCAACCTCGACCGCTTCCGGCCGCTGACGGACGGCGGCGCGGGCGACGTCGCGGCCAGCCGGGCCGCCGCCCGGGCCCGCCTGGGGCTGCCGCAGGACGCGGTCATCCCGCTCTTCGCCGGCCGGATACAGCCGCTGAAGGCCCCCGACATCCTGCTGCGCGCCACCGCCGCGCTGGTCGACGGGGACCCGTCGCTGCGCTCCCGGCTGGTCGTCCCGGTGGTCGGCGGGCCCAGCGGCAGCGGCCTGGCCAAGCCCGAGGGCCTGCAGAAGCTGGCCGCCCGGCTGGGCATCGCCGATCTGGTCCGGTTCCACCCGCCGGTCGGCCAGGAGCAGCTCGCCGACTGGTACCGCGCCGCGTCCGTGCTGGTCATGCCCTCGTACAGCGAATCGTTCGGGCTGGTGGCGATCGAGGCCCAGGCGTGCGGCACCCCGGTCGTCGCGGCGGCGGTCGGCGGGCTGCCGGTGGCCGTGCGGGACGGCGTCAGCGGCTTCCTGGTCGCCGGCCACGACCCGGCCGACTACGCCCGCGCGCTGCGCCGCTTCGTCGACGACGCCTCGCTGGCCGCCCGGATGGGCGGCGCCGCGGCCCGGCACGCCCAGTCCTTCGGCTGGGACACCGCCGCCGGGGCGACCGCGGATGTCTACACCGCCGCGATGCAGGAGCGCCGCCGTCACCTACGATCACTGCATGGGTGAGGAACGGCGGCCCGCCGAGGGCGAGCGGCAGGCGACGGACGCCGGTGCGGTCATCGAGCGCACCCTGAAGGACGCGGATCTCGACTGGGAGTCGCCGGCCGCCGGCAACTACGTCGTCAAGCTGCCCGGCACCCGCAAGCTGTCCACGACCTGCTCGCTGGTCGTCGGCCGCCACTCGCTCTCCATCAACGCCTTCGTCGTCCGCCGGCCGGACGAGAACCACGAGGCGGTCCACCGCTGGCTGCTCGAACGCAACACCCGCCTCTACGGCGTCAGTTACGCGATCGACAAGCTCGGCGACATCTACCTCGTCGGCAAGCTCCCGCTGGTCGCCGTCACCCCCGCCGAGCTGGACCGGATCCTCGGCACCGTCCTGGAGAACGCCGACGGCAGCTTCAACACCCTGCTGGAGATGGGCTTCGCCTCGGCGATCCGCAAGGAGTACGCCTGGCGGGTGGCGCGCGGCGAGTCCACCCGCAACCTGGCCGCCTTCGAGCGGCTGACGCGGGGCGACGGGCAGGAGTAGCCGCGCGGCGGTGGTGGCTCACGGTACGAACCGCACCTCCGGGTGGCGCGCCGACGGCCCGTCCAGCAGGTTCCCCCGGTCACGGCCGCGCAGCCAACGGTCGAAGAACGCGGTGACGTAGGCCCGCTCGGCGGCGACCGCGCGCTCCGGCCGGGCCGTCCCGATCATCTCCGTGACGTCCTTGCGGGACAGCCCCAACTGCCGGGCGATCTGAGGGACCAGCGCCTCGGCGTCGGTGAAGGAGGCGTGCCGGCCGCCCCGCAGCGTCAGGTCCCGCAGCCAGGTCCCGCGCGCCGCGCTGTGCCGCCACACCGCGTCCCAGGACGCGACCGAGTGGTGGTCGTCCCCGGCCATGCCCATCAGCAGCAGCGGCCGGTCCACCCCGTCCCGCCCCACGGTGGACGGATGCGACGGGTCGTCGTCGCGCTGGGTGTAGCCCATCACCCCGTCCATGTTCACCGCGGCCCTGATCCGCCGGTCGTCGTGCATCGTTTGCGCGGCGGTGAAGCCGCCCGCCGACTGCCCGAACATCCCCACCGCGGTCAGGTCCAGCGCGCCGCGCAGCGCGGGCGGCAGCACCGCGTCCCGCCCCGTCAGGGCCAGCGTGTCGAGGACGAACCGGGTGTCGGCGACCCGCACCGCGCTGACCTTCTCCAGCAGCTCGGTGATCCGCCCGGTTCGCTGCGCCTTCGCCAGCTCCGCCCGCATCACGCTGTGCGCCACCCGGCCGTCCGGGAACTGCACGGCGGGCGCCTCGTAGGTGTGGTCGACGGTCACCACGGCATAGCCGCGGGAGGCCAGTTCGTCGCAGAGCGTGCTGCCGAGGGCGCGCGGGTCGCCGGCGCCGGGGGAGTAGAGGACCACCGGCAGCCGGCGCCCGGCCGGCCGGGCCACCGGTGCGCCCTGGTGCGCGTGGGTGAGGGTGGCGCCCCAGGCCACCTTTCCCGCCGGGACGTGGTCGGCGAAGGTGTTCAGCCCGTCGAACCCGACCGCCTCGGCCCGCGTCATCTGCGGCGCCCGCGGGAACCGCCCGGCGTCCCGGGTGGCCGGGTAGCGCACGCTCACCATCAGCTCCCGGTGCCGCTGCCCCGCGACCCAGGGATCCGAGCGGTGACGGTCCGTCAGGTGAAGGGCGGTGGTGCCGACGGGATACCGCCCGGTGGGCGCCGGGAGCGTCAGTGCCGGCGCGCCGGCCGACGCCCGCGCGGCCCCCGCCCCGCTCGCCCTCCCCGGTTCCGCCCCCGGCGCCCCGGCCGCCGCCGCGACCGCCACCGCGATCGCCGTCAGCGCCCCGATACCCGCGGCCCCCCGCCGCACCCTGCTGCCCATCGCCGCTCCCCGTGGCTCGGTCCTCGGGCGCGGTGTGCGCCCGACGCGCGGCTCGCCGCCCGTACGCAGCAGAATTCCCGGTCGGCCCGCCCCGATCGACCGTGCCGGCACCCGTCTTCGGGGTGTGGCCACCACGAAGAGCCGCGCCCGCCGCGAGGTCCGGCGGGCATCGCGGTCACCTCGCCCGGCCGCCCAGCGGCGCCCGCCGGGGCAGGACCGTGCGGTGGGCGATCCGCCATCCCCCGGGCGTGCGCACCACCACGTCCTCGTAGGTCACGCTGCTGCAGCTGCCGTCCGCGCCGACCCCCAACCCCTTGGAGCGCACCCGGACCTGATCGTCCGTCACCGGTGTGACGACGATGTTGGTGACGTGATGACCGACCGGGTTGCGCTCCGCCAGCGCGAGCGCCGCGGCCAGGATCTGTGCCGGGCCGTGCAGCACGCCCTGCCCGAACACCGTCACGTCGTACCGGACGTCCGGTGTGAACAGCTCGTCCAGCCGGTGGAGTTCACCGTCGTCGAAGAGGTGCCCGTGCAGGGCGAGCAGCTCGGTGACGGCCGCGCGGTCCTCCGGGGTGAACGCCGCCGCGGTCATCGCCGGCCCCGCGTCCCGCGGGCGGCGCCCGCCGCCTCGGGGAGTTCGCGCCGGACCAGCGCCCGGGCCGGCGGCTCGCCGGTGGCGTCCGCGTACGCCCGCCGCTCGCGGACCTCGCGGAGCGTGCGCGGGCGGTAGCCGGGCCCCTCGCCGCAGCAGCCCGTGGTGTGGAAGCGGACCCCCGCGGTCAGCAGGACGTCGAGCACCCGCCAGCCCTCGGCGTCGCGGCGCGGCGGCGCGGCGAACGCCGACCCCACGTGGATCAACTGCCGCGCGCACCGCGGACAGTGCCGCGGACGGCCGGCCGCGCGGGCCTCGGGGGGCGGCTGTTTGTAGGAGGCCCGGCAGGGCAGGCACACGAAGGACGACTTCCGAGGCGGCATGCGGGGGAGGCTAGCCGAGCCGTACTACGAGGTCGACGGGATTTCCGCCCGCCCGGTCCCGGCCCGCTCGTCGGTGGACGGGGCCGCGTCGGCGGGGGCCTGACCGGCGGGTTCCGCCCGGTTCCCGGCGACGGTGGCGGCGCCGCCGGACGGCGCCGCCTTCCCCGGCAGCCGGCGCAGCAGCAGCCCGTACCCCAGCGCCGCCACCGTGCCGACGGCCGCGCAGCCGGCCCAGAGCACGTCGGGGCCGTAGCGGTCGATGACCGTGCCGCCGAGCAACGGGGCGGCCAGCGAGGCGACGGACCAGGACAGCGCGTACATGCCCTGGTAGCGACCGCGGCCGTGGAGCGGCGACAGGCGGATCACCAGCCCCATCTGGGTGGGCGAGTTGATGATCTCGCCGAGGGTCCAGACCGCGACCGCGACCGCGTACAGGGCGACCGAGCCGGCCAGCGCCGTCATCCCGAAGCCGTAGCCGGCGAGCAGCGCCGAGCCGACGAGCAGCACGGCCGGGCTGCGGTGCTCGATGAAGCGGGTGACCGGGATCTGGAGCAGCACGATCAGCACCCCGTTCACCGCGATGACCAGCCCGAAGTCGGCGCTGGAGAAGCCGGCCCGGCCCATCGACACCGGCATCGAGACGTACGCCTGCTGGAACAGCAGCGCCAGCAGGAGGTTCAGCCCGACGACGGTCATGAAGCGGCCGTCGCGCAGCACGGTCAGCATCGAGACCCGCTCGGCGCCGGCGGCCGCCCCGCTGGACGCCGGGTCGTCCGCCGCCCCGCCCGCCTCCGGCCGGGACTCCGGCAGCTTGAAGAACACCACCAGCGCGCAGGCCAGCACCAGCGTGGCCTCGCCCAGGAAGAGGGCCAGATAGCCGTGTTCGGCGATGAGCCCGGCGGCGGTGGAGGAGAAGGCGAAGCCGAGGTTGATCGCCCAGTAGTTCAGGGAGAACGCGCGGACGCGGTCCTCGGGGGCGACGATGTCCGCCATCATCGCCTGCACGGCGGGGCGCGAGGCGTTGGTCGCCATGCCGACCAGGCCGGCCACCACCGCGATCGCCACCGGGTCGGTCATGAAGCCCAGCAGCGCCACCGACGCCGCCGTGGACACCTGCCCGATCAGCATCGTCGGCCGCCGCCCGAGCCGGTCGGTGAGCACCCCGGCGCCCACCGAGGAGACCACCCCGCCCAGCCCGTACAGCGCCCCGACCAGGCCCGCGTACGAGGCCGAGTAGCCGCGCTCCACGGTGAGGTAGAGGGCCAGGAACGTGGCGACGAACGCCCCCAGCCGATTGACCAGTGTGCTGGTCCAGAGCCACCAGAACTGCGGGGGCAGACCGGAGACGCTCTCCACGGCGGCCCGCCGTATCCGGGACGGGCCCCGCCCCCGGGACCCACTGATAGGCGCGGACATGACATTTCCCCCTTGGATGCCGGCCCGCACCCGCACGGGCGGGCAACCGCGATGGCCGGACGGCGTGCGACGACGTTCGATGCGGTAAGTGGCGAAAGCGCCAAGCGCACACTACAAACCGGCGGGTCGGCCAGCCACTCGATTGACGGGAAACGTCAAACGTCAACGACCCCGCCGACCCCGGATCCGCGCAGGTGACGGCCGCACGCGGGGACACCCTCGGCGTCGATTACGCTCGACGGCATGGCCACCGCACCGTACAAGCTGATCCTGCTCCGCCACGGCGAGAGCGAGTGGAACGCGAAGAACCTGTTCACCGGCTGGGTGGACGTCAACCTCAACGAGAAGGGCGAGAAGGAGGCGGTCCGCGGCGGAGAGCTGCTCAAGGAGGCCGGCCTGCTCCCCGACGTCGTCCACACCTCCCTCCAGAAGCGCGCGATCCGCACCGCGCAGCTGTCCCTGGAGGCCGCCGACCGCCACTGGATCCCGGTCCACCGCAGCTGGCGCCTGAACGAGCGGCACTACGGCGCGCTCCAGGGCAAGGACAAGGCGCAGACCCTGGCCGAGTTCGGCGAGGAGCAGTTCATGCTCTGGCGCCGTTCGTACGACACCCCGCCGCCCCCGCTGGCGGACGGCACCGAGTTCTCCCAGAGCGACGACGCGCGCTACGCGTCGATCCCGCCGGAGCTCCGCCCGAAGACGGAGTGCCTGAAGGACGTCGTCACCCGCATGCTCCCGTACTGGTACGACGGCATCGTCCCGGACCTGCTGGCCGGCCGCACGGTCCTCGTCGCCGCGCACGGCAACAGCCTGCGCGCCCTGGTCAAGCACCTCGACCAGATCTCCGACGCGGACATCGCCGGCCTGAACATCCCCACCGGCATCCCGCTCTCCTACGAGCTCGACGCCGACTTCCGCCCGCTCACCCCCGGCGGCACCTACCTCGACCCGGAGGCCGCCAAGGCCGCCATCGAGGCCGTGAAGAACCAGGGCAAGAAGAAGTAAGCCCGCACGCACAAGCCCCCTGCCTGCGGTTTCGCCGCAGGCAGGGGGCTTGCTTCCGTGCTCCGGTGGCAGCCGCTCGTCAGCAGCTGCCGCCGCACTGGCATGGGCCGCCGGACTGGCAGCCGCAGCTGCAGCCCGGTCCGCAGCTGCATCCGCTCAGGAGCGGGAGCAGCGGCCGGCCGGCGGCCGGCGGCTCGTTCGGGGACGCGGGGATGGGGGAGTCCGCCATGAGTGCCATGTATTCGCCTCCTAGGGGTCACCTGGTGCTTATTGCAAGCCCGGGTGCATAGGCGCGTCAACGGCGCGTGGGCGCACGTTACGCGCCCTCCACCGCCGTCGACGAGGCGATCTCGTCGGCGTGTTCGCCGGTCACGAGGTAGACGACCCGCTTGGCCACGGACACCGCGTGGTCCGCGAAACGCTCGTAATAGCGGCCCAGCAGGGTCACGTCCACGGCCGTCTCGATGCCGTGCTTCCAGCGGTCGTCCATCAGGTGCTGGAAGAGCGTGCGGTGGAGCAGGTCCATCGCGTCGTCGTCCTGCTCCAGTTGGAGCGCGAGGTCGACGTCCTTGGTGATGATGACCTCGCCGGCCTTGGCCATCAGGCGCTGCGCCAGCTGACCCATCTCCAGGATGGTGGCGTGCAGATCGCGCGGCACCGCCCGCTCCGGGAAGCGCAGCCGGGCCAGCTTGGCGACGTGCTGGGCCAGGTCGCCGGAGCGCTCCAGGTCGGCGCTCATCCGGAGCGAGGTGACGACGATCCGCAGGTCGGTGGCGACCGGCTGCTGGCGGGCGAGCAGGGCGATGGCCCGCGCCTCCAGGTCGCGGTGGAGGTCGTCGACCTTCTCGTCGGCGGCGATGACGTTCTCGGCCAGCTTCAGGTCCGCGTCGAGTATCGCCGTGGTGGCGCGCCCGATCGCGGAGCCGACGAGCCGGGCCATCTCGACCAGGCCCTCGCTGATCGAGTCCAGCTCCTCGTGGTACGCGTCCCGCATCAGTGACCTTCTCTCGCTTCGAGGATTCCGAGTGCTCCCGGGGGATTCCGGGGGGCGTTGCGTGGTGATGAATGGGAGGTGGCCGTGGCGCCTACGCTCCCACGGACCGGGCGCCGGGAGGTCCCCGCACCCTCAATGTGCGGCCGGATCGCGACGTGCGGGGCCACCGGGGGTGAACCACCGCCGACCTGAAGGTGAACTCTGGGAGTCGCCGCCGCAGCCGCGAGGGCGCCCGGCCGGCCCGGCCGTCGCGGTGGGTGAACCGTCACCGACGCCTCGGTGAACTCTGGGCGAAGGGTGGCCGAGCAGCATCTCCGACCGCTGGGGGAGTGTCGGAATCGGCACATACTCTGGATTCATGAACGTGGACGCGGCCGTCGCCGCGATGGCAGCGATCGCCGGGCTCTGCACCGGCGTCTTCGCCATGCTGGCGTTCCGCTGGAGTGAGCGGGATCAGGCCAAGCCCACCCGTACGTCCCTGCACACCGAGGCGGTCCTGCCGCCCGGTGTCGACACCGTCCTGTCGGTGCTGCGCTCCTCCGCCGTCGTCCTCGACGAGGCCGACACGGTGGTCAAGGCAAGCTCCGCCGCGTACGCCCTCGGGCTGGTCCGCGGCGGTCGGCTGGCCGTCGAACCGATGCTCCAGATGGCCCGCGACACCCGTCGCGACGGGGAGATACGCCAGGTGGAGCTGGACCTTCCGCGCCGCGGCACCGGCCGCGGGGACGCCCTCGCGGTCTCCGCCCGGGTCGCCCCGCTCGGCTCCCGGCTGGTCCTGCTGCTGGTCGAGGACCTGACGGAGGCCCGCCGCATCGAGGCGGTCCGCCGGGACTTCGTGGCCAACGTCAGTCATGAGCTCAAGACCCCCGTCGGCGCCCTCTCGCTCCTCTCCGAGGCCGTGATGGACGCCAGCGACGACCCGGAGGCGGTCACCCGCTTCGCCGGCCGGATGCAGAACGAGGCCACCCGCCTGACCAACCTCGTCCAGGAGCTCATCGACCTCTCCCGGGTGCAGAACGACGACCCGCTGGAGGACTCCGAGCCCGTGCCGGTCGACGAACTGGTCGCCGAGGCCGTCGACCGCTGCCGCCAGCAGGCCGGCACCAAGCAGATCACCATCGCCGCCGGCGGCACCGCCGACCTCACCGTCTGGGGGAACCGCGGTCAGCTCGCCGCCGCCCTGGGCAACCTCGTCGAGAACGCCGTCAACTACTCCCCGGCGCGCACCCGCGTCGGGATCGCCGGCCGCCGGGTCTCCGCACCCGGCGGCGACCTGATCGAGATCGCGGTGACCGACCAGGGCATCGGGATATCCGAAAAGGACCGGGACCGCATCTTCGAGCGGTTCTATCGCGTGGACCCGGCGCGCTCGCGCGCCACCGGCGGGACCGGCCTCGGCCTCGCCATCGTCAAACACGTGGCCGCCTCGCACGGCGGGGAGGTCACGGTGTGGAGCGCTGAGGGACAGGGCTCCACCTTCACCTTGCGTCTCCCGGAAGCCGGGGTCGTCCGCGACCGCGAACGGCCCTCGGACCTGACTGCGGAGGGCCTCGACGACGAGGACCGCCCGTACGAGACCTTCAACGATCCGCTCCCAGCTCACCCAGCCCCGGAGGTCCTTCCGTGACCCGAGTGCTTGTCGTCGAGGACGAGGAATCGTTCAGCGACGCACTGTCGTACATGCTTCGCAAGGAGGGCTTCGAGGTCGCCGTGGCGGCCACCGGCCCCGACGGCCTGGACGAGTTCGAGCGCAACGGCGCCGACCTCGTCCTGCTGGACCTGATGCTGCCGGGGCTGCCCGGCACCGAGGTCTGCCGCCAGCTGCGCGGCCGCTCCAACGTCCCCGTCATCATGGTGACCGCCAAGGACAGCGAGATCGACAAGGTCGTCGGTCTCGAAATAGGGGCCGACGACTACGTCACCAAGCCCTTCTCCTCCCGGGAACTGGTCGCCCGGATCCGCGCCGTGCTCCGCCGCCGCGGCGAGCCGGAGGAGGTCGCCCCGCAGGCCCTGGAGGCCGGCCCGGTCCGGATGGACGTGGACCGCCACGTCGTCACGGTTTCCGGCGGCAAGGTGGACCTGCCGCTCAAGGAGTTCGACCTGCTGGAGATGCTGCTGCGCAACGCCGGCCGGGTGCTGACCCGGATGCAGCTGATCGACCGCGTCTGGGGTGCCGACTACGTGGGCGACACCAAGACCCTCGACGTCCACGTGAAGCGGCTGCGCGCCAAGATCGAGCCCGACCCGGGCGCCCCGCGCTATCTGGTGACGGTCCGCGGCCTGGGCTACAAGTTCGAGCCGTAGGCCGCCGCCCGCGAGCGATGTGCGTGAAGGGGCGCCCCTCCCGACCGGAGGGGCGCCCCTTCACCTGTTGCTGCGGGCCTCAGTGGCCGGCGTGCGCCGACTCCGAGGGCGAGGCGGAGGTCGACGGGGAGGCCGACCCCGAGGGCTTGCCGCTCGCGGAGGTGGACGGCTGCGGCGTCACCGACGGGCCGTAGTTCTCGAAGATGTTCTTCGCCGGGACGACGAAGGCGTTCAGCGTCACCTTGCCGGTCGAGCTGAAGGTGAAGGTCAGCGGCTGGGCGTTGCCGTCCTGGACGGCCTCCCGGCCGCTCGCCAGGACGGCGCTGGGGTTGCCCTGGCCGCCGATCACGACGGAGCCGCCGGCCGGCACGTTGATCTTGGCGGACGACAGCTTGGCGGACTGGCCGGTGCCGTCGACCGAGATCCCGGTCAGCTGCTGGTCCTTGTCGCCGGAGTTGAACAGCGTCGCGGTGATCGCGGCCGGCCCCTTGGCGGTGGGGTCGGGCTGGGTGACGACGTTGGCGTTCTGGACCTTGATCGTGCCGACGCTGGTCTCGGCGTTGTCCGGCTTGACCCCCAGCGTCTGGGCGTCGTTCCCGGCGGCGCACGCGGAGAGAGTGGCGATCGAGAGCGAGAGGACGGTGGCGGCGAGGACGCCGCGTCGAAGGCTGCGGCTCACGGCGGCGGCATCTCCTTGACGAGCTACGGCGGCCGAACGTTCGTGCCCGGTCGCGGATGGACGGCTGTGGACGGACTCGCGTACGCGTCATGGCGACGCGTACGTAAAGCCGCCCTAAGGGTTGGTCAGCGCCGCTAGGTTACCGAGCCGTCCTCGCGGTGCCGCACCCGACCCGCCCCCTGCGCGATCACGCACCTGCCGCCCGGCCCGGCCGACCCGCGACGGGGGTGGCGGCCGGACGGTCCGGACGTCCCCCGGACGGGATTTCCGGAAGTCGATCTCGGGCGGATCTCGGTGCCGATCTCCGGAGAACCGGGAGGCATATTCCGGCACGCGGCCGTTCGAGTGGCGGCCGTGGTGTTTCCCCCGGTGAAAAGCGGTATTCACAAGGAATGCACATGCCGCCCGAAATTGATCACACACCGGCGTGCGGGAGTGTTGATCAATTCCGGGAAACGCACCCGACTCGTCACCAAGCGTCCGAACGGAGTAGCGGAACTCGCTCATGCGGATCGGTGCAAATCAGGACGTACAACTCATTGATCACCGGGTTTCCGGTGCGCCACGGGTGGCATTCCGGGCGCCCGTGAAGCCCCTCCCACCTGCGAATACCTGTACCGAGTGCCCCCTCGCAGCACGTTCCGGGCGCTGTTGTCAAGCCCCGAGATATGCCCTGACCTGCGAAAACGCCATTCAGAACGGCCCGTTCCCGTGTTAGCATGGATAGCCACGGAAGGGGTACCTGTCACATGACGTTCAAGGTTGGCGACACCGTGGTCTATCCCCATCACGGGGCCGCGCTGATCGAGGCCATCGAAACTCGCCAGATCAAAGGCGTGGACAAGACCTACTTGGTGCTGAAGGTCGCGCAGGGCGACTTGACTGTTCGTGTGCCAGCGGACAACGCGGAGTTCGTCGGCGTACGCGACGTGGTTGGTCAGGACGGGCTGGACCGGGTCTTCGAGGTGCTGCGTGCACCGTATGCCGAAGAGCCGACGAACTGGTCCCGTCGCTACAAGGCAAATCTTGAGAAGCTCGCTTCCGGCGACGTGATCAAGGTCGCCGAGGTCGTTCGTGACCTGTGGCGGCGCGAGCGTGAGCGCGGACTTTCCGCCGGTGAGAAGAGGATGCTCGCCAAGGCCCGCCAGATCCTGGTGAGCGAGCTGGCCCTCGCGGAGAACACCAACGAAGACAAGGCCGAGGCCCTGCTGGACGAGGTCCTCGCGTCCTGACGACGCGCACGCTGACTGCGGCGCAGCGCTGTGGTGACGCAGTGGTGTGACGATGCGGCGGTGTGACGACGCAGCAGCAACGTAGCAATGCCGCGGTGCCCGAGTGACGACCTTCCTCCGGAAACGGAGGGTCTGTTGCCGGGCGCTGCGGCATATCTGCGGACGGTGCGTGGGAAGGCCGGAGGCCGAGCCGGCGGCGGCTTCCTCGGGGAAGCCTGCCGGGCCCCATGGTGGCGTGCCGGGCTCGGGCTGATGCCCCGACCGATGTCACGGAAGGGTTCCGGTCAAGGCGTAACGCCCGGCACTCCCAGGCCATACCCACCTCGCCCGAGGAAACAAACCTGTCTGCCCCAATTCCGGGCCGAGCCCGGACTCCGGAGCCATCGATGTCAGATCCTTCCCGCCCGGTCCGTACCGCGGCGGTCATCCCCGCAGCCGGCCTCGGCGTCCGGCTCGGTCCCGGCGCCCCCAAGGCCCTGCGCACCCTCGGCGGCACCCCGATGCTGGTCCACGCGGTCCGCGCGATGGCCGCCTCGCGCGCCGTCACGCACATCGTCGTGGTCGCCCCGCAGGACGACCCCGAAGGGGTCCGCCGCCTGCTCGACGCCCATCCGCTCGCCGACCGCACCGGGCTGACCGTGGTCCCCGGCGGGACGACCCGCCAGGAATCCGTCCGGCGCGGGCTGGCCGCGCTGCCGGACGGCATCGACGTGGTCCTGGTCCACGACGCGGCCCGCCCGCTGGTGCCGGTCGAGACCGTGGACGCGGTGATCGCGGCGGTCCGCGACGGCGCCCCGGCCGTCGTCCCCGCGCTGCCGCTGGCCGACACCGTCAAGCAGGTCGAACCGCGCCCCCAGGGCACCCCGGAGCCGGTGGTCGGCACCCCGGAGCGGTCGCTGCTGCGCGCCGTGCAGACCCCGCAGGGCTTCGACCTGCCGACGCTGCTGGCGGCGCACGAGATCGTCGTGGAGGGCGAGGGCGCCACCGACGACGCCGGGCTGGTGGAGCGGCTCGGGAAGCCGGTGGTGCTCGTCCCGGGCCACGAGGAAGCGTTCAAGGTGACCCGGCCGCTGGACCTCGTCCTGGCCGAGGCCGTACTCGCCCGCAGGAGGGCCACCGATGGCTATGTCTGATCCGTCCGGGACCGTTCCCGCGCCGCCCGCCGTGCCCGGCATCCCGCTCGTCGGGGTCGGCACCGACGTGCACGCCTTCGAGCGGGGCCGCGAGCTGTGGTGCGCCGGACTCCTCTGGGACGCCGCGGAGAGCGACGGCTACGGCCTGGCCGGGCACAGCGACGGCGACGTGGCCGCGCACGCCGCGTGCGACGCGCTGTTCTCCGCGGCCGGCGTCGGCGACCTCGGCGCGCACTTCGGCACCTCCCGCCCGGAGTGGTCCGGTGCCTCCGGGGTGACGCTGCTGGCCGAGGCGGCACGGATCGTCCGGGCCGAGGGTTTCGCCATCGGCAATGTCGCGGTGCAGGTCATCGGCGTCCGCCCGAAGATCGGCAAGCGCCGGGACGAGGCGCAGCGGGCGCTGTCGGCGGCGGTCGGGGCGCCGGTCTCGGTCTCCGGCACCACGACCGACGGGCTGGGGCTGACCGGTCGTGCCGAGGGGCTGGCCGCGATCGCGACCGCCCTGGTGGTGCGCACCGGCTGAGGCCGCCGGGCGGGCCGGGTCGGGCTGCGCCGATCGGGCCCACTGCGTCGGAATGCCCGGCGCTGGAGGGGGCGTTGGGCCGGAATCCGGGTACGGGTGTTCCTCGGAAGCCAACGGTTCGTACGGGAAGGAACCTCGTGTCTGCAACGCTCTCCGACAGTCTCAAGAAGCTGCTCGACTCCCCGGTCTTCGTCATGGTGGGGACGATCCAGCCGGACGGCAGCCCCCAGCTCTCCCCGGTCTGGGTCAAGCGGGACGGCGACGACCTGCTGATCTCCACGACCGTCGGGCGCCGCAAGGAGAAGAACCTCCGCCGCGACCCGCGGGTCTCGGTCGTCGTCCAGCCCTTCGACGCGCCCTATACGTACGCCGAGATCCGCGGTGAGGCGACGCTCAGCACCGAGGGCGGGCAGCAGTTGATCGACGAGCTGTCGCGGAAGTACACGGGCAAGGCGTACGCGGAGTTCAACGCGGACGCGGTCAACGACGCGGAGCGGGTCGTGGTCCGCATCACCCCGCGGAAGGTGGTCGGCGGCGTCTGAGGCGTCGCCCGGAAGCACTCCGTCCGGAAAATCCGGCGAATCGGACGGCTTCGGCGATCTGTGCCCTGTGCTCGAGAGGGCACAGGGCACTGCCGCGTTCCGACTACCCTGGTCCCGTGACGATTCGCCTGTACGACACCAGCGCCCGGCAGATTCGCGATTTCACCCCGCTCCGGCCGGGCTGTGTCTCGATCTACCTCTGTGGCGCGACCGTGCAGGCCGCGCCGCATATCGGACATATCCGCTCCGGACTCAACTTCGACATCATGCGCCGCTGGTTCGCCCACCGCGGCTACGACGTGACGTTCGTCCGCAACGTCACGGACATCGACGACAAGATCATCCAGAAGTCGGTCGAGCAGGGCCGCCCGTGGTGGTCGATCGGCTACGAGAACGAGGTCGCCTTCAACACGGCCTACGACGCCCTCGGCTGCCTGCGCCCCACCTACGAGCCGCGCGCCACCGGCCACATCCCCGAGATGATCGAGATGATGCGCGGCCTGATCGAGCGCGGTCACGCCTACGCCGCCGACGGCAACGTCTACTTCGACGTGAAGTCCTTCCCGGGGTATCTCCAGCTCTCCAACCAGGAGTTGGCCAACCTCCTCCAGCCGTCCGGCGAGGGTGAGACCGGCAAGCGGGACCCGCGCGACTTCGCCATGTGGAAGGCGGCCAAGGAGGGCGAGCCCAGCTGGGACACCCCCTGGGGCCGCGGCCGGCCGGGCTGGCACCTGGAGTGCTCGGCGATGGCCCACAAGTACCTGGGCACGGTCTTCGACATCCACGGCGGCGGCGTCGACCTGGTCTTCCCGCACCACGAGAACGAGATCGCGCAGGCCAAGGCGTACGGGGACGACTTCGCCCGGTACTGGTCGCACAACGCCTGGGTGACCATGAGCGGCGAGAAGATGTCCAAGTCGCTGGGCAACTCCGTGCTGGTCTCGGAGATGGTCAAGCGCTGGCGGCCGATCGTGCTGCGCTACTACCTCGGCACCCCGCACTACCGCTCGATGATCGAGTACAGCGAGGAGGCGCTGCGCGAGGCCGAGTCGGCGTTCGCCCGGATCGAGGGCTTCGTCCAGCGCGTCGTGGAAATGGCCGGGAAGGCCGTCGAGCCCGCGGCCGAGGTGCCGCCGGCGTTCGCCGAGGCGATGGACGACGACCTGGGTGTCCCGCAGGCGCTGGCGATCGTGCACACCACCGTCCGGCAGGGCAACTCCGCGCTGACCGCCGACGACAAGGAGTCCGCGGTGGCCCGGCTGGCCGAGCTGCGCGCCATGCTCGGGGTGCTCGGCCTGGACCCGCTCGACGAGCGCTGGTCGAGCGGCGGCGCGGACCGCGGCGAGGACCTGCACGGGGTCGTGGACTCGCTCGTCCGGCTCGTCCTGGAGCAGCGGCAGGGCGCCCGCGCCCGCAAGGACTACGCCACCGCCGACGCCATCCGCGACCAGCTCCAGCAGTCCGGTCTGACCATCGAGGACACCCCCTCCGGCCCGCGCTGGTCGCTGTCCTGAGCCCGGCCCCGGGGTGCCCCGGGGACCGTCCGTACCCCCGGCCACCAGCCGGATTCGCCCTTCCCGGTGGCTGCGGGCGACACTCAATCCATACGTACGTACCCACTCCACGTCGCGAGACGTCGAGAGCAGTGAAGAAACAGGTGACCCATGGCCGGCAACAGCCAGCGCAGGAACCGCCGCACGTCGAACAAGAAGGGCGCTCAGGTCGGCAGTGGCGGTAAGCGGCGCCGGTCTCTTGAGGGCAAGGGGCCGACCCCGCCCGCGTCCGCGCGCAAGGGGCACGTCAAGAACCGCATCGCCAACGCCAAGAGCAAGCAGGCCGAGAGCCGCCGGCCGGCGCCGCGGCGCGGCGGCGCCAAGGGCACCGCGGAGCTGGTCGTGGGCCGCAACCCGGTCGTCGAGGCGCTGCGCGAGGGCGTGCCCGCGACCACCCTGTACGTGCAGCAGTTCATCGACAACGACGAGCGGGTGCGCGAGGCCCTCCAGCTCGCCAACGAGCTCGGGCTGAACCTCCTGGAGGCGCCGCGCGCCGAGCTGGACCGGATGACGAACGGCCTCAACCACCAGGGCCTGGTCGCGCAGATCCCGCCGTACGAGTACGCGCACCCCGAGGACCTGTCCGCGGCCGCCTTCGACGACGGTGAGGACCCGCTGATCGTCGCGCTGGACGGCGTGACCGACCCGCGCAACCTGGGCGCCGTCGTCCGCTCCGTCTCCGCCTTCGGCGGCCACGGCGTGGTCGTGCCCGAGCGCCGGGCGGCCGGGATGACCGCGGGCGCCTGGAAGACCTCGGCGGGCACCGCGGCCCGTACGCCGGTGGCCCGGGCCACCAACCTGACCCGGGCCCTGGAGTCGTACCAGAAGGCCGGGCTGACGGTGGTCGGCCTGGCCGCGGACGGCGATGTGGAGCTGCAGGACCTGGAGGTCCTGGACGGCCCGGTCGTCATCGTCGTCGGCAGCGAGGGCAAGGGCCTGTCGCGGCTCGTCGGCGAGACCTGCGACCTGCGCGTGCGGATCCCGATGCCGGGTGGCGCGGAGTCGCTGAACGCCGGTGTCGCCGCCGGTGTGGTCCTGTGGGAGGCGGCCCGCCGCCGCGGCTGAGGCGGCCGCCGCCGGGTGCTTCCGGCGGTGCCCCGGACCGGGCGGGCCGCACCGCCGCCCGGTCCGGGGCACAGCGTGACGCTCCGTACGTCTCTGCCGTATCACGTGATCTTTTGACGGGTCTCGGACAGATCGGGCCGGTCAAGGCAGTGTCTTAACCGCGGGTCACTCGGTTAGATGAGCGTGGACACCAGAACACCCCGCACGCCTACGGGGGGACGCTCGTCGTCGAGCTTCGACGACGAGCCGGTCCTGAGCTCGGTCAAGGTGCCGTGCGATCCCGCGCAGGTCATCGTCAACCACGCCAGCTTCCGCGTACAGCTCGCCGCTCCCGTGGTCGCCGGCCGCCTGGCAGAGACCACGCGCGTCCCCGCCCTCCGGGGATCGCCGCCCAGACGCCGCACGCCCGTGGTCTGGAGCGGTCGCACCGAACCGGGCGGTACCGCCGGCGCCACCACCCAGCTCCTGCACGCGGTGCGCGACGCCAGCGTCGGCCTGGACCGCGGACCGGCCGAGGACGTCGGCACGACCCAGGTCCTGCCCCGGGTCCGGCTCGGTGGCTCCCCCGCCCCCACCGTCGTCGGCCCGCGCGGTCCCGCCGACGGCGAGGACACCCTGCCGCGCGGCACCCGCGCCGTCGCCGCCCGGTTGCCCGGCCAGCGGTACGACGACGAGGACGGCCGCGACGACGAGCGCTTCGAGATGCGCGACAGCTACGACACCGGGGTCCGGCGGCGCGGCGGCGACAGCGTCCGGCACGCCTACTACCCCGGCCGCCGGATGAACCTCGGCGTGGTGCTGCTCCCGCTGCGGATCTTCCTCGGGCTGATCTCGGTCTACGCCGGCATGGGCAAGCTCTGCGACCCCGTCTACTTCGACGGCGGCCAGCGCGGCTCGATGGTCACCTGGCTGCTCTCCCTCCACCCCTGGGAACTGGCCGTGCCGCTGCGGGACTTCGCGGTCGCGCACCCGGTCGGCGCCGGGCTGACGGTGGCCTTCCTCCAGGTCGTGGTGGGCGTGCTGACCATCTGCGGACTGTGGCAGCGGGTCGCCGCCTCGTTCGGCGCGCTGCTCTCCGCGGCGCTGCTGATGACCGTCAGCTGGCGCACCCTGCCCGCCTACGACGCCCCCGACATCATCTACCTCGCCGCCTGGAGCCCGCTGATCATCGCCGGCGCCCCCGTCTACTCCATGGACGCCCGGCTGGCCGGTGAGGCATGGCGGCGGCTGGGCCCGCGCGTCGAGGTCGGTGCGCTGCGCCGCCGGGTGCTGCGCCGCGGCGCCGTGATGACCGCGGTGGTGGCCGGGCTGACCCTGCTCATCGGCTCCCTGCTGGGCGGCGCCGTACGGACCGCGCGGGTGCCGACCGTGCCGCGGCCCGGCGAGCCCGCCATCAACAACCTCCCCGGCTCGCCCCTGCCCCGCCCCGGCCACCACGCCGCCCGCCCCGGCCACCGCATCCCCGGCCACCCCGGCGCGCCCTCCACGAGCGCCTCCCACAAGGCCCACAAGCCGGGCACGCCGTCGGCCTCGGCCCCCGGCAGCCCGTCGGCGGGCGGCCACACGGGCAGCTCGGCCCACCGGCCCGGCGCGACCAGCAGCGCCCCGCAGCTGTCCGGCCCGAGCCGCACCCCCGGCCGCACCCAGTCGCCGGCCGGCTCCGGCGGCACCGGCGGCGGCACGAGCGGCAGCTCCAGCAGCGGCGCCCCCGGAGGCGACTCCGGCCGCGGCAGCACCCTCGGCGGCCTGCTGGGCTGACCCACCCGGGCCCACGCCGCCCCGCTCCTCCACCACCGCCCGCACCACTGGTCCCCGATCGCTCCGTCCCCCTTCACGGCCTCAGGCCGGGGGCGAGTGGTCGGGGATCAGTGGTGCGGGCCGCTTCTCGTTGCGGGGGAGCGGGCGGAGGGGTGGGGAGTGCGTCGCCGACGGCGGCTCAACGGCCGTGTGCGGCCATTTCCTCGGCGGCCTCGGTGAGGTCCTTGGCGGTGTCGATGGCGCGCCAGTAGGAGCCCTGGGGGAGCGGATAGCCGGCCAGCCGGCGTTCCCGGGCGAGGCGCGGGAAGGTGGTGCGCTCGTGGTCGCCCCGGGCGGGCAGCAGCTCGGCGAAGGTCGCGGCGAAGACGTAGACGCCCGCGTTGATCAGATACGGGGAGGGCGGGGCCTCGATGAAATCCAGGACGTGCCCGAAGGCGTCGGTTTCGACGGCGCCCCAGGGGATGCGCGGGCGGGCGAGCGCCAGAGTGGCCGCGGCGTCGCGCTCGTCGTGGAAGGCGGCCATCTCGCGGAGCGGGAAACGGGTCCAGATGTCGCCGTTGGTGGCGTACCAGGGCTCGTCCGGGCGGGGCAGGGAGCCGGCGGCGTACTTCAGGCCGCCGCCGCGACCCAGCGGCTTGGTCTCGACAACGGTCGTGACGCGCAAGGGGAGTTGGGCCTGGTCCAGCCAGTCCTGGAGGACCTCGGCGAGGTGCCCGCAGGAGATGACGACGTCGGTGACGCCCTCCTCGGCCAGCCAGTTCAGCTGATGGCCGATGATCGGGGTTCCGGTACCGGGAATCTCGACCATCGGCTTGGGGCGGTCGTCGGTATACGGGCGAAGACGGGAGCCCTGGCCGCCGGCCAGGACCACGGCCTGCGTGGGGTGGAAATGCGGGGCACCTGTCATGTTTCGCACCCTATGCGGTGCGAGCGGCGGTCACTGGGCGGCGGCCACACCGGAGGCGAAGGAGGTGTCACAGACCGGCCGGGAGAACGCCTGGGCGCGGTGCGCGGCACCGTACTTGGCGACCGCGGCACGGCCGAGGGCACGGGCGATGGAGGCGCAGTGCTTGGCCAGCGAGGGCCGGGCGGTGGTGGCCTCCTGGAGGTGCGTCAGGGCGACGCCGGGGTCCTTCTCCTGGAGTTCGACGAGGAGACGGTCCCGGAGCACGTCCTGGGCGGCGCGGGGGCCGGCCTTGGTGGAGACCTTGCCGGAGGACGCGGCGAGCACCTGCGACTCGGTGGTCTTCGATGCCCACGGGACGCGGGTGACCGCGAGGGTCCCGGAGAGCACGAGGACGACGGGCAGGACGAGGGCGAGAGTTCGGCCGATACGGCGGGCTGCGGAGTTCACGGTCGTGATGGTAGCGAGGGGTGATGATTTGGCGACATTTGGTCACCTTATCGGGGGACGGAATGGCTCGTCGGTGCGGTTGTTGGGTTGACGGACTGATGCGAAAAGCCGCTTCCGGGCGGGCTTCGCGGGGTGCGGCGAGGGCGCCCGTCGTCCCGTTCCCGGGCTTGGGAGCGCTGGTCTTCCGCGGTCCGGACGCGCCGCGGCGGCGGTGCGGGGACGCGCAGTACCCCACACCGCCGCCGCGGTAAACCGGATGGGTCGGGGGCGGGCGGATCAGGCCGGAGCGGGACGGAGGCACGCCCCCGCCGCCCGGCTCCGCCCGTCGGCCGGCCGGTCAGTCGGTGAGCCGCTCGCCCGTCGAGGTGGAGAAGACGTGCGTCTCGCCCGGCTGCGGCACGACGTGCAGCTGGGTCCCCTTGGCCGGTACCTGGCGGCCGTTGACCCGGACGACCAGGTCCTTGACCGTCCCGCCGACCTCGGCCGTCCCGTAGACGTAGCCGTCGGCGCCCAGCTCCTCGACGACGTTGACCGTCACCGCCAGGCCGGCCGGGGCGTCCGTGGCCTCCTTGGACAGCGACGTGGCGGCCGCGCCGTTCTGCTCGACGATGTCGAAGTGCTCCGGCCGGATGCCTACCGTCACGGTGCGCTCGCCCTCGGCGCCGGCGAGCGCCTCCCGGCTGACCGGCACCACGCTGTTGCCGAACTTCACCCCGCCGTCGGTGATCGGCACCTCGATGAGGTTCATGGCGGGCGAGCCGATGAAGCCCGCGACGAAGAGGTTGGCCGGGCGGTCGTACATGTTGCGCGGCGAGTCGACCTGCTGGAGCAGCCCGTCCTTGAGGACCGCGACCCGGTCGCCCATGGTCATGGCCTCGACCTGGTCGTGGGTGACGTAGACGGTGGTGATGCCGAGGCGGCGCTGGAGCCCGGCGATCTGCGTACGGGTCTGCACCCGCAGCTTGGCGTCCAGGTTGGACAGCGGCTCGTCCATGAGGAACACCTGGGGCTCGCGGACGATGGCGCGGCCCATCGCGACCCGCTGGCGCTGGCCGCCCGAGAGCGCCTTCGGCTTGCGCCCCAGGTACTCCGTCAGGTCCAGGATCTTCGCCGCGTCCTCGACCTTCTGCCGGATCTCGGCCTTCGGCACGCCGGCGATCTTGAGCGCGAAGCCCATGTTGTCGGCGACCGTCATGTGCGGGTAAAGCGCGTAGTTCTGGAACACCATGGCGATGTCCCGGTCCTTGGGAGGCAGGTGGGTGACGTCGCGGTCGCCGATGCGGATCGCGCCCTCGTCGACGTCCTCCAGCCCCGCGAGCATCCGCAACGAGGTGGACTTGCCGCATCCGGAGGGCCCGACGAGCACGAGGAACTCGCCGTCCTCGATGGTGATGTCGAGCTTGTCGACGGCGGGCTTGTCGGAGCCCGGGTAGATCCGGGTTGCCTGGTCGTAGGTGACCGTTGCCATGGTGTGTCCCTTCACCGGCAGGAACGTGCCGGACGATCCGAGTAAAGGAGAGCGCGCCCCGTGGAGGAGTGCGCGCGGCCCACCCCCGGGGGCCACCACGCGAAGTGGTGTAGTCCACAGCGGCAAGCCGCTGGTGACGCTACCTGCGCCGGGGCCGGGTGTCAGTAGGTCCGCGGTCACGAAATGCGGTCGGTCGGCGGGGTGCGGGACGAGGGGCCGGGGCGCGGCGGCGCGGCCGTCCGGCAGGACCGGCTCGTCGCGGCGCGACGCCCGGGCGGGCCCGAGCGAGGTGGGCGGCGCGAGCGGTGTCCGGGTGATGCCTGCACAAGGCGACCCCGAATAAGGCAACCGGCACCGGGTGCGCCTGGGTACACTTCTTCCGGTACGCCTCCTTAGCTCAGCTGGTCAGAGCGCCGCTCTTGTAAAGCGAAGGTCGTCGGTTCGAATCCGACAGGGGGCTCTGGGAAGCCCAGGTCGCAGCGATGCTGACCTGGGCTTTTTCTTGTCGGTGGGGTGGGCGTCCCGGGGTGTGGGAAGTCGGTTCGGGCGGGCGCCAGTTGGGGTGAGGGGTGGGCGGAAGCGGGGGGTGTGTCCCTGCGTAGCCTTGTTGTGCGGTTGGTCGCTTTGGGGTGAGGGAGTGGGGAACGGTGTTCATGGACCTGGGGCCCTTGGAGGTCGTGGTTCTCTCCGTGGTGGGGCTCTTGCTGTACTTCCTGCCCGCTTTCGTGGCGTTCCGGCGGGGCAGTGAGAGCCGGCGGTTGGTGCTGCTCGTCAATGTGCTGTTCGGGGCGACGCTGGTCGGCTGGGGTGTGGCGTTGTTCCTGGCGACGCGGAGGCCGGGGCCGCGAGAGCAGACGGCATGACCTGCCGGTCCGGGACGAGGTGCTGGTCCGGACTGAGGTGTTGGCCCGGGCCGGCCTGTTGATCTGTTGGCCTTGTCGAGATCGCCGGGGGCGGCGGGCGGGGCGGCGTAGATTCGCGGCATGGTGACTTCGATGACGCGGGACGCGTACGAGCAGCGGATGGCGCGGGCCGGGCAGGCCGCGGCGGCGGCCGGGCTGGCCGGGGTGATCGTGACGCCGGGGCCGGACCTGGTGTGGCTGTGCGGGTACCAGCCGCCGGCCGTGACCGAGCGGCTGACGGCGCTGCTGATCGAGCCGGGGCGGGCCGGGCAGCTGCTGGTGCCCGTACTGGAGCGGCCGGACGCGGAGCGCGCCGTGGGGGCCGGGGCGCTGGAGGTGGCGGGGTGGTCCGACGGGGCGGACCCCTATGCCGAGCTGGCCAAGTGGCTGGCGCCGCAGGGGCGTTACGGGGTGTCGGACGGGATGTGGGCGCTGCATCTGCTCGGGTTGCAGCGCACGCTCCCCGGGGGCGGTTACGCGGCGCTGACGGAGGCGCTGCCGATGCTGCGGGCCGTGAAGGACGCGTACGAGGTGGAGCGGCTGGCGGCGGCGGGGGCGGCCGCGGACGCGACGTACCAGGACATCCTGGGGGTGCGGTTCGCCGGGCGGCGGGAGCGCGACGTGGCGGCGGATCTGGCGCGGCTGCTGACCGAGCACGGGCACAGCCAGGTGGACTTCACGGTCGTCGGGTCGGGGCCCAACGGGGCCAATCCGCACCACGAGGCGGGGGAGCGGGTCATCGAGGACGGCGACATGGTCGTGCTCGACTTCGGCGGGTTGAAGGACGGCTACGGGTCGGACACCACGCGGACCGTGCACGTCGGGGAGCCGAGTGCCGAGGAGCGGACGGTGCACGAGATCGTGCGGGAGGCCCAGCAGGCGGCGTTCGAGGCGGTGCGGCCCGGCGTCGCGTGTCAGGAGATCGACCGGGTGGCCCGGCGGGTGATCAAGGCGGCGGGCTACGGCGAGTACTTCATCCATCGGACCGGGCACGGCATCGGGGTCACCACCCATGAGCCGCCGTACATGGTGGAGGGCGAGCATCTGCCGCTGGTACCGGGGATGTGCTTCTCCATCGAGCCGGGGATCTATCTGCCGGGGCGGTTCGGGGTGCGGATCGAGGACATCGTGGCGTGCACGGAGACCGGCGGGCGGCGGCTGAACGTGACGGGGAGGGAGTTGGCGGTGGTGAGGTAGGCCGCCGCGCGGGGCGGGGGCGGGGTGGGGCCCGCGCTGGTGGCGGGCCCTGGCACCTCGACGGCGGCCGGGCCGGGGGCCGCGGGGCGAGCCGGCCTTACGGCACCAGGACGACCTTGCCCATCGTGCCGCGGGACTCCAGGGCGCGGTGCGCGGCCGCGGCCTCGGCGAGGGGGAAGCGGTGGACGGTGGGGACGAGCCGGCCGGCGGCGGCTTCGGCCAGGGCGGCGGTCTCCAGGGTGCGGATCGGGTTGATGCCGCCGACCCGGGCCAGCATCGGGGGGCCGAGGACGGTTTCGGAGGTGATGCCGCGTTCGGCGCGTTCGGCGTCCGTGAAGTGCAGCGGGCCGCCAGTGAGAGGGCCGCCGGAGGACCAGCCGAAGACCAGGTGGCGGCCGCCGCGGGCGAGGAGGTCCACGGCGGCGCGGCCTTCGGCGCCGCCCACCGAGTCGAAGACGAGGGTGGCCCCGGTGGCGCCGCGCTCGTCGAGGAAGCGGCGGGTGAGGGCCGGCCAGTCGGCCTCGGTGTAATCGAGGGCGAGGTCGGCGCCCAGCTCGCGGACGTGGGCCACCTTGGCGGGGCCGCCGGCCAGGCCGATGACGGTCGCGCCGACGTTCCTGGCGTACTGGACGAGCAGCGAGCCGATGCCGCCGGCGGCCGCCGGGACGAGCGCGATGTCGTCGGGGGCGAGGTCGGCGAAGAGCAGGATGCCCATGGTGGTGCGGCCGGTGCCGATCATGGCGACGGCCTGGGCCGGATCCAGCCCCTCGGGGATGGCGTGCAGCCGGTCGGTGCTGGTCACGGCCAGTTCGGCGTAGCCGCCCGGGGCCATGCCGAGGTGGGCGACGACGGGTCGGCCGAGCCAGCCGGGATCGGTGCCCTCGCCGATGGCGTCGACGGTGCCGGCCACCTCCCGGCCGGGCACGGTCGGCAGGTCGGGCAGCGGCGCGGGGCCGCCTTCCAGGCCCTCGCGGAGGGCGGTGTCCAGGAGGTGGACGCCCGCCGCGGCCACCGCGATACGGACCTCGCCCGGACCCGGGGCGGGGTCGTCGAGGGTCTCGTGGACGAGGTTTTCCGCGGGGCCGAAGGTGTGCAGCCGTATTGCGCGCATGGCGGAGTCGTTTCCTTTGGAGGAGGGCGGCGGGGCGGGCGCCGGTGAAGGGCGACCGCCCCGCCGCGGGGGATGGTCGACTGCCGCCACTCTGGTACCTCAAGCTGAGTTGAGGTCAATACCTGGTGCAGGCGGTGGAGTTGGGGCGAGGAGCGACTCCTGGGGTTCGTGGGTGTTGGGGGTGTCGTGGGTGCTGTCGCGCCGCGGGTGTCGTCGCGTTGTGGGTGGGATGGCGCCGTGGGTGTCCTGGAGGCGGTGGATCAGCGCGTGCGGTCGAGAGGGGCGGGGGCCGGGCGGCGGGGGGTGGTCTGCAGCGCGAGCGAGACCGCTTCCAGGGCGCTGGTGAAGGACACCTCGCACAGCACGCCGGGAGCCGCGACCTGGTCGCCGGCCAGATAGACCCCGTCGCCGCGGTCGATCGCCGGGCGGTCGCGCCAGGTGGTGCCCGGCAGGTCCACCGCTCCCGTACGGCCGGTGGACAGTGCGGTGCGGCGCCAGGTGGTGCGCTCGCGCCAGTGCGGGAAACCGGCGTCCAGGAGGCGTTCGGCGCGGGCTACGCCGTCGGCGCGGGTCTCGTCCGGGCCGATGCCGACCTGGCCCTGGAGGAGCTGTTCGCCGCGGGGCGCGAGGCCCGGGTCCTGGCTGGTGAACCGCTCGATCCAGCCGGGGAAGTCGAGCCCGGACAGCGCGAACGGATCGCCGCGCCGGGTCCGGACGGCGAGGTCGAGCAGCACCGTCCGCGCACCGGTCCAGCTGAGGCGGTCGTCGCGGAGGAGGGCGCGTGCGGAGTCGAGGTGGGTGGCGACGATGACCGGGGCGCCCTCCGGGAGGGCATCGACGCGGGCCCCCGTCTCGATGCGTACGCCCAGGTCGCGGGCGTGGTGCGCCATCCGCTCGATGAGCGTGCCCCAGCCGCCGGCGAGGTAGTGGGCCTCCGGCGGCAGGCTGGTGGTGCGGCGCAGGCGTTCCTGGACGAAGGCGGCGGAGAGGCTGCCGGGGTCGTGGTGGAAGGTGGCGACGCCGACGTAGTGCGCCGCGGCGCGGACGGTGCTCTCGCCGGCGTGGGTGCGCGCCCAGGTGAGGAAGTCCTGGTCGACGGGGGCGTCGCGGTGGCCGCGCAGCCCGAGCATGCCGAGCGGGGGCAGCCGGTGCAGGGTGCCGCGGTGGAAGAAGCGCAGCCGGGCGGCTTCCCGGAGGGGCAGCGGGGCGAGCGGCTTGAGCAGGCCGCGCTGCCGGAGCCAGGGCCAGTGCGGGCCGCGGTGGTAGAGGGCGTGCGGGCCGTCGTTGGTGAGGTAGGGGCCGTCGGCGGTGCGGGCGCGGCCGCCGAGTGTGCGGTGGGCCTCGTAGAGGGTGACGGTGGCGCCGGCCTCGGCGGCGGAGATGGCCGCGGTGAGGCCGGCGAAACCGCCTCCGATGACGGTGAGCGGGCGGCGGTTCATGGCAGTTCCTCCGGTCGTGGGTGGGGCGAGGGGCGGCGTCCGCCGGTGGGCGGGCGCTCGCTGAGGGGACGGACGGAGGTGCCACGGATGTGACATGCCGACGCACCGGAGAGGGTTTTCGCAGGTCAGCAGGGGTTTCAGGGGGATTGTCAGTGGGGTGGTTCAGGATGGGGGTGGATGTGGAGCGGTCCGCGGAGCGCGGGCGGCCGAGCCGGTCCGCGGCACGGGGACGGGACCGGGGCGGGCCGGGACGGATGGGAGGCGGTGAGCGCATGGCAGGGCGCGGCAAGGAGACGGTGGTGCGGCCGGTGCGGCGGCCCGAGGTGCGGTTGCCGGAGCTGCGGGCGTACGACGGCGGGGAGCTGGAGCCCGAGGGCGACTACGACGGCCTGGAGTTCACCGAGGTGGACTTCGCGGGGCAGTCGGCGCGGGGCGCCCGGTTCATGGACTGCGCGCTGCGGCGGTGCGCGCTGGACGAGGCGGTGCTGAGCCGGGGGCGGCTCATCGACTGTGTGCTGAGCGGGGTGCGCGGGGTGGGCACGGACCTGTCGCAGGCGTCGTTGCGCGACGTGGAGGTGGTGGACGCCCGGCTCGGCGGGATACAGCTCCACGGTGCGGTGCTGGAGCGGGTGGTGGTGCGCGGCGGCAAGATCGACTTCGCCAATCTGCGCAAGGCCAGGCTGCGGGACGTCGCGTTCGAGGGGTGCGTGCTGGTCGAGGCGGACTTCGGGGGCGCGCAGCTGGAGCGGGTGTCCTTCGAGGACTGCACCCTGACGCGGGTGGATTTCTCGGCGGCGCGGATGACGGACGTCGATCTGCGCGGGGCGGTCGGGCTGGACGTCGCGCGGGGCATCGACTCGCTGGGCGGCGCCGTGATCAGCATCGCTCAACTGATGGATCTGGCACCGGCGTTCGCGGCCCAGGTGGGCGTGCGGGTGGAGTGAGCCGGAGGATGCGGACGGGGGCGGGGGTGGATCAGATGCGGGGGAAGCGGGCCTGGAGTGCCCAGACGGCGGCGTTGTCGGCCAGGCCCTCGTGCATATCGGCGAGGTCGGCGATCAGGTCGTGCAGGAAGTCGCGGGCCTCGCGGCGCAGCGCGGCGTGATTGAAGGTGAGGGGGGCTTCCTCGACCGGCATCCAGTCGGCGGCGACGTCGACCCAGCCGAAGCGCCGCTCGAAGAGCATCCGGTCGGTGGATTCGGTGAAGTCCAGCTCGGCGTGGATCGGGCGGGCGGAGCGGCTGCCACGGGGGTCGGTGTCGAGCTGCTCGACGATGTCGCACAGCGCCCAGGCGAAGTCGAGCACCGGCACCCATCCCCAGGCCGTGGACAGCTCGCGGTCGGTCTCGGTGTCCGCGATGTAGACATCGCCGCAGAAGAGGTCGTGCCGCAGGGCGCGCACGTCCGCGGTCCGGTAGTCGGTCTGCGGAGGGTCCGGAAAGCGGCGGGAGAGGGAATAGCCGAGGTCGATCACCTCTTGATGGTGTCACGCGCGCTCGCGCGCCGGCGCGGCGGAGGGTCCGGACGACCGGCCCACGCGACCGGCGGCGCGCCGGCGCAACGGCGGACGGGTGGAGGGTGGGGCAATGATCATGTCTGGTTCCTTGGTGCGGCGTTCGGGGGTCGCGCTGGTGGCGGCGGCCGCGCTGGTGGCGCTGCCGGCCTTGCCGGCGCTGCCGGACGGGACGGGAGCGCCGGGCGCGGCGTACGCGGCAGGTCGGGCGGGCGCCGCGGGCCGCGGTGGTGCCGCGCAGGCCGGGGAGCACTGGCGCGGTGGCTGGGCCGCCGCGCCGCAGCGGCCGACCGAGGTGTTCGGGAAGAACTGGTCCGGGGAGGGCTTCGCGCGGCAGACCGTCCGCCAGGTCGTCCGGGTCGGCGCGGGCGGCGCACAGGCCCGGATCAGGCTGTCGAACCGCTACGGCACGGCGCCGCTGAAGGTCGCCGGGGCGACCCTCGCGCGGGCCGACCAGGGCGCCTCGGTGCGGGCCGGCTCGGTGCGACAACTGACCTTCGGGCACGGGAAGTCGGCGACGATACCGGCCGGCGGCGAACTGCTCAGCGACGGGGTGGGCCTGCGGGTGCGCGCCCTGGAGTCGGTCACCGTCACGCTGTATTTCGACGCGCCGACCGGTCCGGCCACCCTCCACGCGCTGGCCGGCGCCACCAGCTACCGCGCGGCCGGTGACCACCGGTCCGATGTGGGCGCCGCGGCGTTCACCGAGACCTCGCAGTCCTGGTACTACCTCTCGGGCGTCGAGTTCGCCGGCGGCGGGCCCGCCCGGCGGGACGGCATCGTCGCCTTCGGGGACTCCATCACGGACGGGTACGGCTCCACCTTCGGCACCAACCGCCGCTATCCGGACGCCCTGGCCGACCGGTTCGCCGCCGTGGGACGCCCGCGCGGCGTCCTCAACGAGGGCATCGCCGGCAATCAACTGGTCAACACCACCGCGGACTTCGGTGAGAAGGCGACGGCCCGCTTCGCCGAGGACGCGCTCAACGGGCCGGACGTGGGCACCGTCATCCTGCTGGAGGGCATCAACGACATCGGGATGAGCGAGGTGGCGGTCGGGTCGGGCGGACCGACCCCCGAGGTGTCGGTCCGGCAACTGATCGACGCGCAGAGGGAGTTGATACGCCAGTCGCACCGCCGGGGCGTCAAGGTGATCGGCGCGACGCTGACGCCGTTCAAGGGGGCGGCGTATTACACCGAGCGCGGCGAGATCAAGCGCGAGGCGCTCAACCGCTGGATACGCACCTCCGGTGCGTTCGACGGGGTGGTCGACCTGGACCGGGCGCTGTCCGACCCCGCCGACCGGGGGCGGATGGCCGCCGCGTACGACCAGGGGGACCATCTGCACCCGAACGACGCCGGGTACCGCGCGATGGCCCGGGCGATCGACCTCGACGCGGTCTGAGGCGGGACGGGCGGCACTCGCGGGCGGGGCGCGGCGGTGCTCACGGACGGGGGCGGGCGACGCACCGCTCGGTGTGCCGTTCCCTGGCCCGCCGCCCCGGCCCGCGCGCCGCACCCGCACCCGGTCCCGTGCCGCGCGCCCGCGCCTCCCCTACGGCAGGGTGAGGATGCGCGGCCCCTGGTCCGTCACCGCGACGGTGTGCTCGAAGTGGGCCGCCCGGCTGCCGTCGAGGGTGCGCAGGGTCCAGCCGTCGGCGTCGGCGGCGTAGTGGTTGCTGCCGCCGGCCAGGAACATCGGCTCGATGGCGATGACCAGGCCGTGCCGGAGCACGAGGCCGCGGCCCGGCCGGCCGTCGTTGGGGACCGGCGGGTCCTCGTGCATCGCCCGCCCGATGCCGTGGCCGCCGAAGTCCTCGGGGATGCCGTAGCCGGCCGCGCGGCCGATGCTGCCGATGGCGTGCGCGACGTCGCCGATCCGGGCGCCGACGACAGCCGCCGCGATGCCCGCCTCCAGGGCCCGCCGGGTGGTCTCCATCAGCCGGCGGTCCTCGGGGCGCTCGGTGCCGACCGTGAAGCTGAGGGCCGCGTCCCCGGCCCAGCCGTCGACCATCGCGCCGCAGTCGATGCTGACCAGGTCGCCGTCGCGCAGCCGGTAGCCGTTCGGGATGCCGTGCACGATCGCGTCGTTGACGGACGCGCAGATCACCGCGGGGAAGGGGGTGGGGGCGAAGGAGGGGCGGTAGCCGAGGAACGGCGAGGTGGCGCCGGCCTCGTGCAGCACCGTGCGGGCCACCTCGTCCAGTTCGGTCAGCCGCGTCCCGGGGGCGGCCGCGGCCCGGGCCGCGGCCAGCGCGTCCGCGACCACCCGGCCGGCCACCCGCATCGCGTCCAGCGACGCGTCGCTCTTGATCTCCACCATCGGTACGCCCTCCCTTTCCGTCACCCGGGCGCTGCGCCCGGACGGCGTTCCGTCCCCGGGGGCGGAACCGTGCGCTCTGCCCCCCGGGCCGGTATTTGTTTACCGGTATTTATTTACCGGTATTAGTATCACGGGCATGGTGCGAACTCCATTGACCCCCTGGGAGCGCGAACGCGGTGAGCGGCTGGGCACGCTGCTGCGCGTGGCGCGCGGCGAGCGCAGCATGGTCGAGGTCGCCGCGGCGGCCGGGCTGTCCGCGGAGACGCTGCGGAAGATCGAGACCGGCCGGGCGCCGACACCGGCGTTCTTCACGGTCGCCGCGCTCGCCGGGACGCTCGGACTGTCGCTGGACGAGGTGGCCGTGCTGGCCACGCCGGCGGAACCGCCCCCCGGGACCGCCGACGACACCGGACGCGGCAGCGCGGCGGCCTAGGGCCTGTCGCGTCCAGGGCTCTCCCAGGGGCCGGTGCGAACGCCGAGGGCCGGCCCCCTCTCGGGAGCCGGCCCTCGGTGCCGGAGGTCTCCGGCGGTGGCGTGCCGCGGTGCGGCCGCGCCTCGGCGGTGTCGTGTCTCAGACGTTGACGCCGAAGTCCTGCGCGATGCCGCGCAGGCCGGACGCGTAACCCTGGCCCACGGCGCGGAACTTCCACTCCGCGCCGTTGCGGTACAGCTCGCCGAAGACCATGGCGGTCTCGGTGGCGGCGTCCTCGCTCAGGTCGTAGCGCGCGATCTCGGCGCCGCCGGCCTGGTTGATGATGCGGATGAAGGCGTTCCGCACCTGGCCGAAGTTCTGGCCGCGGTTCTCGGCGTCGTAGATGGAGACCGGGAAGACGATCTTGTCGATCTCGGCCGGCAGCGCGCCGAGGTTGACGTTGATCGACTCGTCGTCGCCCTCGCCCTGGCCGGTGGTGTTGTCGCCGGTGTGGACGATGGTCTGGTCCGGCGTCGACTTGTTGTTGAAGAAGATGAAGTGCTGGTCGGAGTGGACCTTGCCGGTCGCGTTGACCGCGATGGCGCTGGCGTCGAGGTCGAAGTCCGTGCCCGTGGTCGTGCGGACGTCCCAGCCGAGGCCGACCGTGACGGCGGACAGGCCCGGTGCCTCCTTGGTGAGCGAGACGTTGCCGCCCTTGGACAGGCTTACAGCCATGGGAAGTCCCTTTCCTCGTCGAGTCGCGCCGACCTGGGGCCGGTGATGCCGCTGCTGCGGGTGGTGATGCCGCGGCGGACCCGCCCGGGAGCGGGGCCGCCGTCACCCACCTCAACGCCCCGGGACGACCGGGTGGTTCCAGCTCCCTTTACTTTCTTTGCCGAATCCTGATGGCCGTGCCGGGCCCGTTCCTCGAAGGCGGCGGCCCGTTCCGACCAGGGAAACCGAGGTGAAACCGAGGTGACGGACGGCCGCGGGCGCGGGATCATGGGGGGCATGTCCGGGCCCCATGTCATCCGAGGTTCGGTCGTCCTCCCGGAGGCCGAGCTGGTCTGGCGGTTCTCGCGCTCCTCCGGCCCGGGCGGCCAGCACGTCAACACCAGCGACAGCCAGGTCGAGTTGCGCTTCGACCTGGCGCGCACGAAGGCGCTGCCGCCGGTGTGGCGCGAGCGTGCCCTGGAGCGACTGGCGGGCCGGCTGGTCGACGGGGTGCTGACGGTGCGCGCCTCCGACCACCGCTCGCAGTGGCGCAACCGCGAGATCGCGGCCGTGCGGCTGACCGCGCTGCTCGCCGAGGCCACCGCCCCGCCGCCCACGCCGCGCCGCAAGACCCGCATCCCGCGCGGCATCAACGAGCGCCGGCTGCGCGAGAAGAAGCAGCGCGGCGACACCAAGCGGGGCCGCTCCGGCCGCGATTGGGGCTGACGGCGGCGCCCCTGCCCGGCGCCCGGCCGTCCCGCGCCGGGCCCCCGAGCCGGACCGCCCCGCACAGGGCCGCTACATCGGGCCCCCGTTCACCCCAGCTGCCGGTACTTCCCCCGGAAGTACGTCAGTGGACCGTCGTCCTCCCCGGACGTGGTCGTCGCCAGGACACGGCCGATGACGAGGGTGTGGTCCCCGGCCACCACCCGCTGCTCGGTCCGGCACTCCAGCGTCGCCAGCGCGCCCTCGATGAGCGGCGCACCGGACGCTTCGCCCGTTACGGATGGAATGTCCTGGAAGAGCAGCCGGTCGCTGATCCGGCCCTTCATGGCGAATCGCGCCGCTACCTGCCGTTGGTGGCCCGACAGCACCGAGACCGCCCACAGCGGCTGCTGCGCCAGCAGGTCGTCCATCCGTGAGTCGTTGCGAACGCTCACCATCACCAGCGGCGGATCGAGCGACACGGAGAGGAACGCCGTGGCGGTCATCCCGACACCCTCGCCGCGCGGTCCGGCGTCCGGATCGTGGGCGGTGATCAGCACCACGCCGGCGGCGAGGCGGGACAGCGCGGCGCGGAACTCGTCGTCACTCACCCCAACAGCATGCGCGATCGACCCGTCGCCCGGCAGGGAGGCGAGGGCGACGGTGGGGGCGGCGGTGGCGGCGGAGCCGGCGGCCGGGGTGGTGGCAGGAGTCTTCGTGAACACGCCACGAACGCTAACGCCGCTCGGGCGGGGCGCGCATCGGGCCTCCGGACCACTCGCGTCCTAGGTCCCGCGGCGGAGGCGGCGGTCGGCGGGCCAGGGGTGTGGATCACGCCGCGGGGTGGCCGGAATTTGCGTTCAGGAAGTTTTCAGGGGGTGTCCGAATGCCGTTCGCGCGCGCGGATGAGCCCCTGGTCGGCGATCCGTAACGGCCCGTCACTGGTTGTGACTTGAGTCACATGGGCCGCTAATTGTTGACCCTGTGTACCGAGTGAACAGCTCACTGTGATTCAGTGAGCGTGGAATCGGACGACGAAGAAACCGGTGGAGTTGCTGTCGAGGTCTCAGGGAGAGCGAGCGATGGAGACCGAGTCGGAGCCCTATGTCCGTCTTGCGACCCTGCGGCAGCTGCACCAAGTGGTCGCCGAACTGAACACCGCACGCAGCCTTGCGGACACCTTGCAGTGCGTCGCCGACGGGGCGATCGCCGGGCTCGGCTACGAGCTCGCCGCGGTCAACCTCGTACGGCAGGACGGTGATCTCGTGGTCGCCGCGGTGGCCGGCAGCGCGGGCGCGGAGGCGCTGATGGCCGGGCGGGTGGGCTCGCGCGCCTCATGGGAGCGCCGGCTGTCCATGGGGGAGCGCTGGGGCGAGCTGTGCTTCATCCCGTACACCGAGGGCTGGGTGCTGGACGACGACGACGTGCCGCAGTGGCACACCGCCGGGCCGGCACCGCGGTTCCCCGACGAGTGGCACCCGATGGACCGCCTCTTCGCGCCCATGTACACCGCCGCCAACGGCAACGGCGAACTGCTCGGCGTGCTCTCCGTGGACCGGCCGCGCAACGGCCGGCGCCCCGGCCCCTGGGGCCAGGAGGCGCTCCAGATGTACGCGTTCCAGTCCGCCATCGCGATCAGCAACGCCCGGCTGCGGGCCAACATGCAGCGGGCGCTGGTCCGCCTGGAACGCGAGCAGCAGGCGCTGCGGGCGAGTGAGGAAAGCTTCCGGCAGGCGTTCGAGTACGCGCCGAGCGGAATGGCCGTCGCCGAGATGGGCGGCGACCAGCACGGACGACTGCTGCGCACCAACGACGCGCTGTGCCGGCTGCTGGGCCGCCCGGCCTCCGGGATGCGCCGGCTGTCGTTCTCCGACATCTGCCACCCCGAGGACATCGGCACGCTGCTGCGCACCTCCGCGGAGGGCGGCCGGGCCGAACTGCGGCTCCAGCGCCGGGACAGCACCTACGTGTGGGTCTCGCTGCGCAACTCGGTGGTCGCCGACACCACCGACGGCCCCCGCTACCTGCTCACCCACGTCGAGGACATCGAGGAACGCAAGCGGCACGAGCTCCAACTCGCGCACCGGGCCAGCCACGACTCGCTGACCGGCCTGCCCAACAGCGCCGAGCTGCGGGCCCGGCTCTCCGCCCGGCTGTGCTCCCGCCCGCCGAGCGCGCTCGCCGACGCCTACGCCGCCTCGGGCGGCGGCGCCGACCCGCGCGCCCCGCACGGCTTCGTGGGGGACGGCTCGGAGGCGTTCGAGGGGCTCGACGGCTTCGAGGGCGAGCCGACGCCCCGCGGCGCCCTCCCCTTCGACCACCACGTCCACCTCTCCGCGCTCGCCGACGGCGCCGAGGACGACGGCGCCAAGGGCCTCGCGGTGCTCTTCTGCGACCTGGACGGCTTCAAGTCGATCAACGACCGCTTCGGCCACAACACCGGTGACGCGGTGCTGATCGAGGTCGCCCGCCGGCTGACCAGCGGTGTCCGCGACGGCGACACCGTCGCCCGGCTCGGCGGCGACGAGTTCGTGGTGCTCGCCGACGGGCTGGGCACGGCCGACGCCCAGGACCTCGCGGTCCGGCTGCGGAACGCGATCATCCCGCCGATCCGGGTCGAGGGCCGGGCCGTCCGGGTCGGCGCCAGCTTCGGCATCGGCTGGGCGAGCTGCGGGATGACGGCCGAGGAGGTGCTGGAGTCGGCCGACCAGCGGATGTACGTCGAGAAGCGGCGGTCGAAGAGCGGCCGGCGGGCGGCCGGCTGAGCCGCCCGCGACCGCCCGGCACCGGCCGCCCGGCCCGATGCCGCGCATCTCACACCCGCGGTGTCCTGCCTGGGCATCGCACGTTCACCGATCTGTAGCGATCTTGTGAACCTCCGGGGACGGCGTGGCCCGGCCCCGACGGGGTAGGCTGCGCCGATGCGGCGCGGCGGCGCCGGGAGGCCCGAAAGAGGCAGTTCGCGCGGAGCCCCGCGCACGCGTACGGACGCGCACAGACGCGTAGAGACCGCTTGGGAGTGACACGGAATGACGGCCGGCAACAACGGCGCGGACACGCCGGAGAACGACGACCCCTTCGCCCACCTGTACCGCTCGGAGGGCGGCGAGGGCGGCGCGGGCGCGTCGGGCGCCGGCACGCCGCGGCAGCCAGGCGTCCCGCGAACCTCCTACAACCAGGTGCGCACGGTCGGTGAGCGACAGTACGGCACCCCGCAGGGCCAGCCCGGCTACGGCCGGCAGAACCCGCGCTCCGCCTCCGCGCACTACGCGGCCCCCGAGACGCTGCCCGGCGGCGGTGCCGCCGACCGCACCCGTCCGGTCCCGATGGCCCCCGAGCCCCGCAAGAGCCGCAACGGCCTGCTGATCGGCGCGGTCGCGGTGGTCGCGGTGGTGTGCATAGGCATCGGCGCGGCAATGCTGACCAACTCCGGTCAGTCCAAGGACGAGAACGGCGCGAAGAACCCGGGCCCGACGGCCGCGGATTCGGTCGAGCCCAGCAAGCAGCCCTCCACCAAGCCCACCCCGGGCGCCCTTCCCAAGGACGACGCGGGCGCGCTGCGCCTCGAAGGCGGCGCGACCACCGCCAAGGACGTCCCCGGCGCCCGCACCGCCAGCGGCTCGTACGTCGCCGGCATGAACACCCCCGGCGCGTCGGCCACTTGGACCCTCGACGTGGACACCGCCGGCCAGTACAAGCTCTGGGTCGGCTACGGCGTGCCGGGCAAGGACGCCAACCTCACGCTCAACATCAACGGTCAGGCGCTGACCCGGCCGATAAGCCTGCACAACTTCGCCCACGCCCCCGAGGGCGCCTGGGACAAGGGCTGGACCAAGTCCTGGTCGCTCATCCAGCTCAACAAGGGCACCAACACCATCAAGCTGTCCTGCGAGAACGGCAACCAGTGCGAGGTCAACCTCGACCAGGTCTGGCTCGACCGGCCCTGACGGCGCCGCACCCCGCAGGACGGGGCCGGCGGTCCCACCCGAGGAGCGCGGCCCCGAGGGGCGCTCAGGCCACCGCGGGACGGTCCGTCACCACCACGTGGGGCAGCAGCTCCTGATAGGTCGTGGCGTCGAACTCGCCTGCGGCGGGGGCCCGTACGGTCGCGGCGGACAGCGCCACCGCGCGGCACAGCCGGTCCGGCCAGGGCAGCTCCTCGACCAGTCCGGACAGCAGGCCGGCCACCGCGGAGTCGCCGGCCCCGGTGGGGTTGCCGGCGAACCGACGGGGCGGGGTGGCCTGCCAGGCACCGTCGGCGGTCACCGCGAGCATCCCGTCCGCGCCGAGTGAGGCGGCCACCGCGTGGGCGCCGCGGCGCCGAGCGTCGCGGGCGGCCCGCAGCGGTTCGGTGCTGCCGGTGAGGGCGGCCAGTTCGTCGGCGTTGGGCTTGGCGAGGTCGGGGCGGGCGGCCAGGCCGCGGCGCAGCGGTTCGCCGCTGGTGTCCAGCAGGACGGGGACCCCGGCGGCGTGGGCGGCGCGGGTGAGCCGGGCGTAGACGTCCACCGGGACGCCGGGCGGCAGGCTGCCGCAGAGCGCCACCGCCCGTGCCTCGCCCAGCAGTTCGCGGTAGGTGCCGAGGAAGGCGGCCCATTCGGTCGGGGAGACCGTCGGGCCCGGCTCGTTGAGCTGGGTGGTGTCGCCGGTGCCGGCGTCCACGACGGCGACGGTGCGGCGGGTGGCGCCGCCGACCGGGACCAGCGCGTCGGTGACGGCGGTCTCCTGGGCGAGCAGGGCGCGCAGCGCCTCGCCGGTGCCGCCGCCCGCGAAGCCGGTGGCGACCGTGCGGTGGCCGAGCGCGGCCAGCACCCGGGCGACGTTCAGGCCCTTGCCGCCGGGGCGTTCGGCGACCTCGGTGACGCGGTGCGTGGTGTGCGGATGGAGCCGGGGGACGCGGTAGGTGATGTCCAGGGCGGCGTTCAGCGTGACCGTGAGGATCATGGTCTCCCCTCCGGGAGGAGGCCGGCCGGACGGCCGTGGGTGAGGGCCCCGCGTTCCGCGGCGGCATACGGACAAGTGCGCGAGCGATCATGCCATCGCGGACGGCCGTAGGCCCAGACCCGGGTCGGCCACCCTGCCCGGCCCGGCCGCCTGGACGGCGGTCGGGCCGGGGGTGCCCCCGGCGGTAGCGGGGAGTGCCGGTCCGGTCGGTCAGACGCCGGGCGGGCGGCGCAGCCAGGAGCCCTGCCGCAGCACGCCCACCACGTCGTGGGCGGCGTCCAGGACGACCAGGTCGGCGTCCTTGCCGGCCTCCAGCGAGCCGGTCCGGTCGGCGATGCCCAGCAGCCGGGCGGGGTTGGCGGAGAGCGCCTGCACGGCCTGCTCGACGGTGAGGCCGTCGAGGGTGACGGCCCGTTTGAAGGCGCGGTCCAGGGTGAGCGTGGAGCCCGCGATGGAGCCGGCGGTGGGGCCCTCGCTGATCCGCGCGACGCCGTCCTTGACCTCGACCCGCATGGGGCCGAGCGGATACATCCCGTCGCTCATACCGGCCGCCCCCATCGCGTCGGTGATGAAGGCGACCCGTTCGGCGCCCGCCGAGCGGAACGCCATCTGGAGGATCGCCGGGTGCAGATGGGTGCCGTCGTCGATCAGCTCGACGGTGATCCGCTCGTCCTCCAGGAGCGCGGCGACCGGGCCGGGGGCACGGTGGCCGAGCGCGGGCATCGCGTTGAACAGGTGGGTGGCGACGGTGGCGCCGGCGTCGATGGCCCGGCGGGTGGCGTCGTAGTCGGAGTCGGTGTGGCCGATCGCGGCGATCACCCCGGCGTCGGCGAGCAGCCGCACGGAGTCCAGCCCGCCCGGCAGTTCGGGGGCGACGGTCATCATCGCGGCGGTGCCGCGGGCGGCCTCGACCAGCCGGCGGACGTCGGCGGGGTCCGGGTCGCGCAGCAGCTCGGGCTGGTGGGCGCCGCAGCGGTGCGGGGAGATGAACGGCCCCTCGAAGTGGATGCCGGCCAGGTCGCCCTGCTGCACCAACTCGGCCAGGACCGCGGCCTGTCGGGCCAGGTCGTCCAGGTCACCGGTGACGGTGGAGGCCACCATCGAGGTGGTGCCGTGCCGACGGTGGGTGTCGACGACGGTCAGGCACTCCTCGGGGTCGGCGGACGAGAAGGAGCCGCCGCCCCCGCCGTGCACGTGCAGATCGACGAAGCCGGGGACGATCAGATGCCCCGTCAGGTCGAGGACGGTCGCGGTGTCGTCGTGGAGGTCCTGCGGCTCGGTCGCGTCCGGCGACCGGCCGCGGTCCTTGTCGCGACTGTGGACGGCGGTGATCCGGGTGCCCTCGATGGTGATCCGGCCGTGGTCGGTGACGCCGGAGGGCCGGGCGATCCGGGCGCCGGCCAGGATGGTGCGCCCGGCGTCCGAGGGCCGTCCCGCGGACTGTTGCTGTGCCATCAGGCGGTTACCTCCGTGGAGAGAAGATCCCAGGCGAGCAGTCCTGCGCCCAGGCAGCCGGCGGCGTCCCCGAGGGCCGCCGGGACGATCGTGGGGAGCTGCTGGAAGGTAACGCGCGCGCGGACCGCCTCCCGCAGTGGCGCGAACAGCGTGTCGCCGGCCTCCGCCAGCCCGCCGCCGATGATCAGCATCCGCGGGTCGAGCAGGGTGAGCCCGGCGACCAGGCCGTCGGCGAGCGCGTCCACGGCGCCCTGCCAGACCTCCCGGGCGCGCGGGTCGCCGGACTCCACGGCCTTGGCGCAGTCGGCGGCGCCGGCCCGCGGATCGCCGCAGACCGCGGCCCAGTCGCGGCCCACCGCCGCGGCCGAGGCCACCGTCTCCAGGCAGCCGCGCTGACCGCAGCCGCAGGTGTGACCACCCGGCCGGACGACGAGGTGGCCGATCTCGCCGGCGCTCCCGTGGGCGCCGGCCTCGATGCGGCCGTCGAGTCCGATGGCACCGGCGATCCCGGTGCCCAGGGGGACGAACAGGAAGCGGTCGGCGTCCCGGCCGGCGCCGATCCGGCCCTCGGCCAGGCCGCCGGTGCGGACGTCGTGGCCGAGCGCGACCGGTACTCCGCCGAGGCGTTCGGAGAGCAGCGCCCGCATGGGCACGTCCCGCCAGCCGAGGTTGGCGGCGTAGACGGCGGTGCCGGTGGTCTCGTCGACGATGCCGGGGACGGCGACGCCGGCGGCCAGCGCGGTGCTGCCGAACCGCTCCCGGCCGACGTCGCGCAGCTCGGCGGCGAAGCCGAGGATCGTCTCGACGACCGCCTCGGGGCCGCGGTCGCGCCCGGTGGGGCGCCGCGCCTCGTACAGGAGGGTGCCGTCCGCCCCGGCGAGGGCGGCCTTCATTCCGGTGCCGCCCACATCAAGGGCGATGACGTGTTTCACGGGGGACAGTGTCGCGCGATCGGCCAATAAAGGTCTAGTCCACTCACCGTGCTGATCACCACGTACCGCACGTCACCCACCGCTCGCCGGCGGTCGGCCGTAGCCGGACGCCGCCGCCCGCGTCCGGGCACGGATACGCGCCGGTAGCCTCTGTGTTCAGCCCTCCCGCGGGCCTGTGACCTGCGCAAGGGGCGGGCCGATACGGAAGGTGGGGGGAGGGTGGTGTAGACCTTGTGGGGGACGGTGGAGAGATCCGCTGTTCTGCGTCGATCGCGGGCGATCCCCGAGACGGCGGAGGGAACACCCGCAAGCACGGAATTTTCGGGACAAAGGGGCGGTAACAGCGGTGCGACGGCGGTACGTGAGCCTGGCGGCGGCAGGACTGGCCGCCACCATGACACTGACTCTCACCGGCTGCGGCAGCGGTTCCGGGGGCAAGGACGTCGCCCTCACGCTGATCGCCGCGGACTACGGCGACAGCAAGGCCAACAGCTCGCAGCACTACTGGGACGGACTCGTCCGCGCCTTCGAGGAGCAGAACCCCGGCATCAAGGTCGACGTCAAGGTCTACAGCTGGACCGACGTCGACAAGAAGGTCGAGGAACTGGTCGACTCCGGCAAGGCCCCCGACATGGCGCAGGTCGGCGCGTACGCCGACTACGCCGCCCGCGGCAAGCTCTACGGCGCCGACGACCTGCTCTCCATCCCCGTCCAGGCCGACTTCACCCCCTCCCTCGCGGAGGCCGGCGAATACCAGCGCAAGCAGTACGGCATGCCCTTCGGGGCCAGCACCCGGCGCCTCTTCTACAACAAGAAGCTGTTCGCCGCCGCCGGCATCACCGCGCCGCCGCAGAACTGGAGCGACATCCTCAGCGACGCCCAGGCGCTCAAGGCGCACGGCGTGAAGATCCCCTTCGCGCTGCCGCTCGGCCCCGAGGAGACCCAGGCCGAGACGCTGGAGTGGATGCTCGCCGGCGGCGGTGACTACACCGATCAAATCGGCAAGTACACCATCAACTCGCCCGAGAACGTCAAGACCTTCGAGTGGCTCCAGAAGGAACTCGTCGGCAAGGACCTCACCGGAGGCGACCCCGCCAAGCTCAACCGCGAGGACGCCTTCGCCGGCTTCGCCGACGGCAACGTCGGCATGCTCAACGGCCACCCCACCCTCATGAAGCAGGCCGAGGCCAAGGGCATCGACTACGGCACCGTCGAACTCCCCGGCACCACCGGCAAGGCGAAGGCCACCATGGGAGTCGCCGACTGGATGATGGCGTTCAAGCAGAACGGCCACCGCACCGAGGTCGGCAAGTTCCTGGACTTCGTCTACAGCAAGAAGAACGTCCTCACGTTCTCCGCCGACTACAACCTGCTGCCGGTCACCAGCTCCGCCTCCCAGGCGATGCTCGCCGACGACCGCTTCAGCAAGCTGCACGGCTTCCTCAACCAGCTGCCCAGCGCCCACTTCTACCCGTCCAACAAGACGTCCTGGCCGCTGGTCTCCAAGACCGTCAAGTCCCGGATGGGCGCCGCGGTCGGCCCGCAGGGCAATCCCTCGGCGACCCTCACCGACATCCAGAACATCGCGGACACCGCCGACAACTCCACCGAATAGCGCCGCCCGCGGGCCCGGCGGACCACCCCCGGGCCCGCGTCTGCGGTGGGCTTATCGTGGGAAGCAGACGACGGACGGTGGAGTGGGATGACGGACGGCACCGATGCGGGCACCGAGCGCGGGCTCTCGGCCCGTGACGAGGCGGTGCTCGCCGTCGAACGCCGCTCCTGGCCCGGCCCCGGCGCCAAGGAACGCGCCATCCGCGAGCAGCTCGGCATCTCCCCGACCCGCTACTACCAACTCCTCAACGCCCTGCTCGACGACCCCCGGGCACTGGCGCACGACCCGGTGACGATCAACCGGCTGCGCCGCGTACGGGACGCGCGGCGGGCACGGCGCTGACCCGGCCGCCCTCCCGTCACCCGACCTCCACCCCCGGAAGACGGCGCTGCGCGCCGAACCGCCCTCCCGTCACCCGACCTCCACCCCCAGAAGACGGCGCTGCGCGCCAGGCCGCCGTGTTGATGCGCCCGTACACCCGGCGTGCGCCCGTGTCCCGCCGGTAGGGTCGGCGTCATGGGCACCCCGAACGCCGCGCCACCTCCCGAACCAGCGCCGGACCCCGCGCCGGCGCCGCCCGCCGTCCCGATCCCGGACGCCCCCGCCGGCCGGGCGGGCCTCGCCGCCCTGCTGGCCCACCCCGAACGTGCCGTCGTCGCCCTCGACTTCGACGGCACCCTCGCCGACATCGTCCCCGACCCCGCCAAGGCCCGCGCCCACCCCGGCGTCCCCGAGGCCCTGGCCCGACTCGCCCCGCACCTGCGCGCGATCGCGGTGATCACCGGCCGTCCGGCCGGCGTCGCGGTCCGCCTCGGCGGCTTCGACGGAGTGCCGGGCCTGACCCACCTCGTCGTCCTCGGCCACTACGGCGCCGAGCGCTGGGACGCCGCGACCGGCGCCCTGCACGCCCCCGCCCCGCACCCGGGCATCGCCGCCATACAGGCCGAACTCCCCGGCGTACTGGACCGATCCGGCGTCTGGCACGGCACCTGGGTCGAGACCGCCGTCGAGCGCAAGGGCGGGCGGGCCATCGCCGTGCACACCCGCCGCGCCGCCGATCCGCAGCGCGCCTTCGAGCGGTTGCGGGAACCGCTCACCGCGCTCGCCGAGCGGCACGGCCTGATCGTCGAACCGGGCCGGCTGGTGCTGGAGCTGCGCCCGCCCGGGATGGACAAGGGCGTCGCGCTCGCCGAGTGGGTCGCGGAGACCGGGGCCGCCGCCGTCCTCTACGCCGGCGACGACCTCGGCGACCTGGCCGCCTTCGCCGCCGTCGAGAAACTGCGCTCCGACGGCACGGCCGGCGTCCTGGTGTGCAGCGGCAGCAGCGAGGTCACCGAACTCGCCGAGCGCGCCGACCTGGTCGTCGACGGCCCGAAGGGCGTGGTGGCCCTGCTCAACGCCCTCGCGGACCACATCGAGAACCCACCACAGGAGCCGGACGGGCCGGACGAGCCGGATGGGGCGGCCGGGGCTACTCCTTGAGGCCCAGGGAGGACAGCGCCGTCGTCCAGTCGTGCGCGATGGCCTGCTGCGCCTTGCCCAGATCGGCCTTGCCGGAGCAGATGGCCGCCTTGAGCTTGTTCTCCACGCCGTCCTTGGGGTTGTTGGGCCCGGCGCCCGGCTTGTGCCCCGGGGACGGCGGCTCGACCCAGAGGTTGCGCGGGTCGTTGGGGTCGCCGCCCAGCTGGAGGCTGATGAGGTGGTCGTACTCGGCGTCGTGCGGCGAGCCGGTGTAGCCGTAGGACTTGGCGTTGGCGGTCTTCTCGCGCCCGGTGATGCTCACCGGCGGCCGGATGCCCTTGGTGTACCCGCTCTGGCAGATCGTGGTCTTCAGCGTCTGCGGGGTGACCTTGGGGTTGGTCGCCCCGGGGGTGCACGTGGGGTCGGGCAGCGGCTGCTTGTCGGCGGTGTAGCGGAAGTGGCAGGTGCCGGGCGCGGGTTGCTTCTGCACCGTGTACGCCGACTGCGGCCCGGGGCCGACGGGTATCGACCCCGACGGCGCGGAGGCGGACGCCGACCCGGACGGCGTGCCGCCCTTCGCGTCGGCGCCGCCCTTCCCGGTCTTCCCGGACGAACAGCCGGCGACCGCGGTCGCCAGGACGGTGACGGCCGCAACCGCGGCCCACCGTGCGGAATATGAGCGTGTGCTGAGGGGCATGGGAAAGGACTACCCCGTTCGGGCCCGCCGCAGCCACAACACGGGAGCGCGGGGGAGCCCCGAAGGGGCGGACGAGGCAGGACTTCGCGGAAACGTCCTAGCGCCCCCGCCGGAACCGTTCGCCGACCTCCCCCTGATCGGTCTCCCACCAGGGCCGCGTCAACTCCGGCTGCGGCACGGCCGCCTCGCCCGGCGACGAGGTCGTGGTCGTCACCGTGGACGCGGTCGTCGCGGTTGCCGCGGTTGCCGTCGTTGTCGTGGGCGTGGGCGCCGCCGTGGCCACCGCGAGCTCCCGGTCCAGCCGCTCGTCCAGCGCCCGCGTCCTGCGCCGCTCGTCGCGCACCCACTCCGCGAACACCGCGATCAGGAACGGCAGTCCGACCAGCTCGGCGATGGTCAGCATCAGCCCGCCGCCGATCATCTGGTCCTGCTGCGGGCTCGGATCCCACGGCCGGTGCTGGGACGCGTACCAACCGCCCGCGATCAGCGTTCCGCTGGTCATCACCACGATCCCCGGCACCGCGTCCACCAGGCCGTCCAGCAGCACCAGCAGCGCCCGCACCGGATGGCTGCACCACGACGGCAGCAGCTCCTGGCGGGTGAGCATCGGCAGCACGAAGAGGCTGCCGGTGACGAGCAGTTGCAGATACATCAACTCGTGCAGCGGACCGTGCCGCAGCGCGGTCGGGAAGTACGGCGTGAAGTAGATCGCCAGCTCGGAGGAGAGCACCAACACCGTGCTGACCAGCGGAAACGTCAGGAAGCGGAGGAGTCGACCGGAGAGCGCCGCGCGCAGCCGGCTGGCCGCCGGTCGCTCCTGCGGCAACGCGGCGAGCGCCAGCGACAACGGGTCGCCCAGCGCCAGCCCCAACGGCGCGATCAGGTCCAGCACGATGTTCTGCACCGCGGCCGGCCAGAACAGCTCATGGTCGTAGACCGCCAGCCCCGACATGGTGGCCAGCGCGATCGCGCCCAGCCCCAGCCCGGCGAACGCCACCGTCCGGGCCACCGGCCAGCGCTCCCCGCGCCGCGCCAGCCGCACCACGCCCCAGGCGTAGAGGCCGCCCAGGACGAGGATCAGCACCAGCGCGTACGGGTCGAGCCGCCAGCTGTCGATCAGCCGCCCGGCGGTCAGCTCCGGCAGACCGGACGCGACCGTCGTCGAAGCAAGCGTTGTCACTGTCACGGCCCACCACGCTAGACCCGCGCGTCGACGATCTACCGGCGGGGTTCCCTCTCGCCCGCCCCCGGGGCCGGCGGCCCGGCCGGCGACGGTCCGCCGGTCACTCGCCCAGCGCCTGCAACTGCTCCAGGAACCACCGCGCCGGCGGCAGCGCGGTCGCCGCCGCGGCCAGCCGGGCGGTGCGCGCGGCCCGCTCCTCGGCCGGCATGGACAGCGCGGCGTGCAGCGCCTCGGCGGTCTGCGCCACGTCGTAGGGGTTGACCGTCAGCGCGTCCGCACCGAGCTCCTCCCAGGCGCCGGCCTCCTGGGAGAGCACCAGGGCGCACCCGGCGTCGGAGACCACCGGGACCTCCTTCGCGACGAGGTTCATCCCGTCCCGGATCGGGTTGACCAGTGCCACGTCCGCCAGTCGGTACGCCGCCAGCGACCGCGCGAAGTCGTCCTTGACGTGCAGCACGACCGGCTGCCAGCCCGCCGTCCCGTATTCCGCGTTGATCTCCTCGGCGAGCGCGCCGACCTGCGCGGTGTAGTCGCGGTAGACGGCCAGGTCCTGCCGCGAGGGGTAGGCGAACGCCAGGTGCACCACCCGCTCGCGCCACTCCGGCCGGTCGGCCAGCAGCCGCCGGAAGGCCAGCAGCCCGCGCACGATGTTCTTGGACAGCTCCGTCCGGTCCACCCGCACGATCGTCTTCCGGTCGGTGCCGCCGATCTGCCCGCGCAGCGCCGCCATCCGCTCCTCGACGTCCGGCCGCCGGGAGCGCTCCCGCAGGAACTCGGCGTCCGCCCCCAGCCCATGGACCCCGATCCGGGTCCGGTGCGCCTTCCGGTCCGGCGGCACCGCGACCACGCTGGGCGCCTCGTGCCGCGGCCAGTGCGCCGTGCAGTCCGGCCCCAGCGCCCGCTCGCAGCACGCGGTGAACGCCCGCGCCCACCGCTCGGTCAGGAAGTTCGCCCGGTCGGCGCCGAGGATGCCCAGCACCAGCTGCCGCTGGACGTCGTCGGGCAGCATCGCGAAGTACTCCGGCGGCGCCCACGGGGTGTGCGAGAAGTGCGCGATCCGGACGTCCGGCCGCACCTCGCGCAGCATCGCCGGCACCAGCGCCAGGTGGTAGTCCTGCACCAGCACCGCCGCACCCGGGCTCGCACTGTCCGCCAGCGCCGAGGCGAACGCCGCGTTGTACGCCTCGTACGCCGCCCACTGGCCCCGGAAGTCGGTGTCGAACACCGGCTCCAGCGGCGTCTGGTACAGCATGTGGTGGACGAACCACAGCACGGAGTTGGCGACGCCGTTGTAGGCCGCGGCGTGCACATCCGCCGGGATGTCCAACATCCGGACGCGCTGTCCATCGGTGTCCGCCACGTCCAGCAGCCCACCGGTCCGCCGAGCCGCCTCCCGGTCGCCGTCGCCCAGCGCCGAGCACACCCACACCGCGTCGGCCCCGATCGTCGAGAGCCCCGACACCAGCCCCCCGCCACCCCGCTTGGCGCTCAGTTCACCGCCCTCTCCCAGGGCGTACGACACGGGCCCGCGGTTGGACGCGACGAGGACCTCGGCACCTGGCTGGACCGCACTGCGCTCGGAGACCATGTCGCGACATTAACCCGTCACGGATCCGCGCAAACGTACGGATCGTCCCTCAGGCCGCCCGCCGTTCCGCGTATTCCGGTATTTCGGCCATCGGCGGCCGCTCCTCGGTGTCCACCGCCGTCGTCCGCGGCACGAAGCCGTGCTCGCCGCGCTCGAACTGGGTCAGCCGGGGCCGCACCAAATGACCGCGGGCCAACCGGAGTTGGGCGGTGCGGTAGATCGCCGCGGCCATCCGGCCGAGCGCCTGGCCGCCCTGGTGGCGGTGCCTGCGCACCCCGACGTCCACCTGCGCCAGGGCGTCCAGCCCGACGGTGTGCAGCGCGTCCACCAGCAGCCCCAGCTCCACCCCGTAGCCGACCGGGAACGGCAGCCGCTCCAGCAGCGAGCGGCGCGCCGCGTACTCCCCGCCCAGCGGCTGCACGAACCCGGCCAGCTGCGGCCAGTGGAGGTTGAGCAGCGGCCGGGCGACCAGCTCGGTGACCCTTCCGCCCTGCTCGCCTCCGGCAGTCGGCCCGCCCCGGCCGGTGTCCAGCGGCCGGTCGTACATCGCCTTGACGAACTGGACCTCCGGGTCGGTCAGCAGCGGCCCGACGATCCCCGAGACGAAGGTGGACGAGAATTCCCGCAGGTCGGCGTCGACGAAGCAGACGATGTCGCCGCTGGTCACCAGCAGCGAGCGCCACAGCACCTCGCCCTTGCCGGGCAGCGCCGGGATCCGGGGCAGCACGCTGTCCCGGTGGACGACCCGGGCGCCGGCCGCCGCGGCGACCTCGGCGGTGCGGTCGGTGGAGCCCGAATCCAGCACCACCAGCTCGTCGACCAGAGGCACCTCCGCGGTCATCAGATCGGCGCGGATCGCCGCGACGATCGCACCGACCGTCGCCTCCTCGTCGAGCGCGGGCAGCACCACACTGACCGTCCGACCCGTCTGGCGCTTGGCCTCCAACAGCTGCTCCAGGGGGCGGTCCGCGGCGGACCAGGAGCGGCCGGCCAGCCAGCGCTCCACTTCTTCCAGCACGTCTACGACTCTCCTCGGCGGCCCCCCGAACGGGAGCCCGTTATGTGATCCATCTCGCGGACCGGACGACTATCTCAACGGTGAGTGCCTTCGGTTACAGTCTTGAACAACGCGGAGGACCCTCGCATGTCGGGGTCACCGCGCAACAAACGCCTGGGTTCCGCCCAGTGCCATACCGCTCATCCAGAGGGGCAGAGGGACACGGCCCGTTGAAGCCCCGGCAACCCTCCAGCCGGTCTCCGCCGCACGACAGCACAGTGCGCGCGCGAGGCTCCCGGCTAGGGAAGGTGCCAAATCCGTCTCACGGCGAAATGCGTCGTGAGGAAGATGAGGAGAAAGGGCCTCGCCTCCATGGCTGTGCAAGCAACCGAATCCACGCCTTCTGTCGCACTCGGTCCCGCCGTAGCCCTGTCCTGTCGCGAATGCGGCGAGCGCTTCCCGCTCGGTCCGATCTTCGCGTGCCAGGAGTGCTTCGGCCCGCTGGAAATCGCCTACGCGCTCCCCACCGGCGACCCCGAGGCGCTGAAGAAGCAGATCGAGGCCGGTCCCGCCAACATCTGGCGCTATGCGCCGCTGCTGCCCGTCCCCGCGGACGTGGCCGACAAGCCCAACCTCAACCCCGGTTTCACCAAGCTCGTCAAGGCCGACCGGCTCGCCGCCGAGCTGGGCGTCACCGGCGACCTCTACGTCAAGGACGACTCCGGCAACCCCACCCACTCCTTCAAGGACCGGGTCGTGGCGATCGCCGTCGAGGCCGCCCGCGCCTTCGGCTTCACCACCCTCTCCTGCTCCTCGACCGGCAATCTCGCCGGTGCGGTCGGCGCCGCGGCGCGCCGCGCGGGCCTGAAGTCCTGCGTCTTCATCCCGCACGACCTGGAGCCCGGCAAGGTCGTGATGGCCGCGGTCTACGGCGGAGACCTGGTCGCCATCGAGGGCAACTACGACGACGTCAACCGCTTCTGCTCCGAGCTCATCGGCGACCCGCTGGGCGAGGGCTGGGGCTTCGTCAACGTCAACCTCCGCCCGTACTACGGCGAGGGCTCCAAGACGCTGGCGTACGAGATCTGTGAGCAGCTCGGCTGGCGGCTGCCGGACCAGCTGGTCATCCCGATCGCGTCCGGCTCCCAGCTCACCAAGATCGACAAGGGGCTGAAGGAGCTGATCGCCCTCGGCCTGGTCGAGGACAGGCCCTACAAGATCTTCGGGGCGCAGGCCGAGGGCTGCTCGCCGGTGTCCGCGGCCTTCAAGGCCGGGCACGAGGTCGTCAAGCCGCAGAAGCCGAACACCATCGCCAAGTCGCTGGCGATCGGCAACCCGGCGGACGGCCCGTACGTGCTCGACATCGCGCGCCGCACCGGCGGCGCCGTCGAGGACGTCACCGACCCGCAGATCGTGGACGCGATCAAGCTGCTGGCCCGTACGGAGGGGATCTTCGCGGAGACCGCGGGCGGCGTGACCGTCGGCGTGACCAGGAAGCTCATCGAGAACGGCGTGCTGGACCCGTCGCTGACCACCGTCGTGCTGAACACCGGCGACGGCCTGAAGACCCTCGACGCCGTCGCCTCCGGGCCCACCGCCACCATCCGGCCGGACCTGGACGCGTTCCGCGCGGCCGGCCTGGCCGGCTGAGCCGTCCCTCCGCCCGTCCCGTTCCGCACCCCCCGTACCTCCTGGAAGGCAGCACCATGAGCGTCAAGGTCCGCATCCCCACCATCCTGCGCACGTACACCGGCGGCGAGGCCGAGGTCACCGCCGAGGGCGCGACCCTCTCCGAGGTGATCGCCGACCTGGAGAAGAACCACCGGGGCATCGCGGCCCGGGTGCTCGACGACGCGGGCAAGCTGCGCCGCTTCGTGAATGTCTACATCAACGACGACGACGTCCGCTTCGAGCAGGGACTCCAGACGCCGACCCCGGAAGGCGCGGGCGTCTCTATCATCCCGGCGGTCGCCGGAGGCTGCTGATACGCCCGACGACTGTCCGGTGCGGCGCGATATGGATCGTATTCGCGCCAACTCTTTGCCGGTAGTGACCGGAAATTGCCCCGTCCGAGCTAAACGGACGGGGCAATTCCGTGTTGTGAAAGGCGATACCATTGGGGCGATCCCCCTCCGGTTATCTCCGTGTGCATGCCGAACGCATATGAGATCGCGGTGACTTGTGCGCAAGTTGTGTGCGCGATTTGTCGTCTATGCCACTTATTCCCGGCCCGACTTGGCCTGAGATAACGGGATTTGAGCGCATACAGCCGTTTCCCTGGCGCAAGAATTCTCGTCCGATTGACCTGTTGCGCTGGGCATTGGTCCAGATACATTCAGCGGCGGTCGACGCGTTCCGGCGCACACCCCACGGGCCATTCCGGGGGGTGAGGTCTGACCCGGGTCCGCGGAGTGCGGTCCTGTGCAAGGGCCAGTAATAGGGGAGTTAGGCATGGCTCAGGGCACCGTCAAGTGGTTCAACGCGGAGAAGGGGTACGGCTTCATCGCGGTCGACGGTGGTGCGGATGTTTTCGTCCACTACAGCGCGATCCAGATGGACGGGTACCGCACCCTGGAGGAGGGTCAGCGGGTCGAGTTCGAGATCTCGCAGGGCCAGAAGGGGCCACAGGCGGACATGGTCCGGGTCACCGCCTGAGGCGGCGGCCGACTGCATCGTTTCGCGGAAGGCCCGCATCCCCGAGTACGGGGTTGCGGGCCTTCTGTCGTTCCCGAGGGGTCGCGCGCGCCTCGCGGGCGCGCGGGCGCGCGCGGGCGGAGGCAAGGGGCGGTGAGCAGGGGGCGGCGCCCGTCTCGCGGACGGGGCCCGACCCTCTCGCGGGCGAGCGGCACACCGCCCGTCAAGCACCTCTACCCACCCCCGGCCCGAGTGTCACCACCATGGGAGACATCTCCGGAGCCGCTTGCACTCGATGGGTGCGAGTGCTAATCATTGCGTTAGCACTCTCCCCGTGAGAGTGCTGAATACGGACCGGGTCGGTGAGGCCCGCACGCCAGGTGGGGCAAGGAACCACACGGCATGCAGGCCGTCCGTCGCGGGCGCCAGCGCGGTCCGAGCTTTCCTCCCCCGAGCTCAACTCCGTTCGAGCGAGGGGGTACCCCCATCAGCCCGGAGGGACCACTTCACATGGCCAAGATCATCGCGTTCGACGAGGAGGCGCGGCGCGGCCTTGAGCGCGGTATGAACCAGCTCGCCGACGCCGTCAAGGTCACCCTCGGCCCCAAGGGCCGCAACGTCGTCCTTGAGAAGAAGTGGGGCGCCCCCACGATCACCAACGATGGTGTTTCCATCGCCAAGGAGATCGAGCTGGAGGACCCGTACGAGAAGATCGGCGCCGAGCTGGTCAAGGAGGTCGCGAAGAAGACGGACGACGTCGCCGGTGACGGCACGACGACCGCGACCGTCCTGGCCCAGGCGCTGGTCCGCGAGGGCCTGCGCAACGTCGCCGCCGGTGCCAACCCGATGGCCCTGAAGCGCGGCATCGAGAAGGCCGTCGAGGCCGTCTCCGGTGCGCTGCTCGACCAGGCCAAGGAGATCGAGACCAAGGAGCAGATCGCCTCCACCGCGTCCATCTCCGCCGCCGACCCGCAGATCGGCGAGCTCATCGCCGAGGCCATGGACAAGGTCGGCAAGGAAGGCGTCATCACCGTCGAGGAGTCCCAGACCTTCGGTCTGGAGCTGGAGCTCACCGAGGGTATGCGCTTCGACAAGGGCTACATCTCGGCGTACTTCGCGACCGACATGGAGCGCATGGAGGCGGCGCTCGAGGACCCCTACATCCTCATCGTCAACTCCAAGGTCAGCAACGTGAAGGACCTGCTGCCCCTCCTTGAGAAGGTCATGCAGTCCGGCAAGCCGCTGCTGATCATCGCCGAGGACGTCGAGGGCGAGGCCCTGTCGACCCTGGTCGTCAACAAGATCCGCGGCACCTTCAAGTCCGTCGCGGTCAAGGCGCCCGGCTTTGGCGACCGCCGCAAGGCCATGCTCGGCGACATCGCCATCCTCACCGGTGGCACCGTCATCTCCGAGGAGGTCGGCCTCAAGCTGGAGAGCGCCGGTCTCGACCTGCTCGGCCGCGCCCGCAAGGTCGTCATCACCAAGGACGAGACCACCATCGTCGACGGTGCCGGTGACAGCGAGCAGGTCCAGGGCCGGGTCAACCAGATCCGCGCCGAGATCGAGAACAGCGACTCGGACTACGACCGCGAGAAGCTCCAGGAGCGCCTCGCGAAGCTGGCCGGCGGCGTGGCCGTCATCAAGGCCGGTGCCGCGACCGAGGTCGAGCTCAAGGAGCGCAAGCACCGCATCGAGGACGCCGTTCGCAACGCGAAGGCGGCCGTCGAGGAGGGCATCGTCGCCGGCGGTGGCGTGGCCCTGCTGCAGGCTTCCTCGGTCTTCGAGAAGCTGGAGCTGGACGGCGACGAGGCCACCGGTGCCGCCGCCGTGAAGCTGGCCCTGGAGGCCCCGCTCAAGCAGATCTCCGTGAACGCCGGCCTTGAGGGTGGCGTCATCGTGGAGAAGGTGCGCAACCTGACCCCGGGTCACGGCCTGAACGCCGCGACCGGCGAGTACGTCGACATGATCGCCGAGGGCATCATCGACCCCGCCAAGGTGACGCGCTCCGCGCTGCAGAACGCCGCCTCCATCGCGGCGCTGTTCCTCACCACCGAGGCCGTCATCGCCGACAAGCCGGAGAAGGCCGCCGCGGCCGCTCCGGGCGGCATGCCGGGCGGTGACATGGACTTCTGATCGACCTCTGGTTGATCAACGTCCGCTCGTTCGCCGGGGCGGTACCCCTCTCCCAGGGGTACCGCCCCGGCGGCGTTGTGCGCCGGGCGTTACGGCAGGCGGTCCGGGAGCCAGGTGGGGAGCTCCTCGGTCCGGGCGGTGTCCAGGATGGAGGCGCTGCGTTCGTCGTAGCCGACGAGGACGACGTCCCGGCCCCGGCGGCGGAGTTCGTCCAGGAGCGGGTATCCGCGGCGGTTGAGGTGCTCCCAGGAGAGGTCCAGGTCGCTGGGGCCGGTGTTGAAGCCGTCGGCCCTCAACACCGGGCGGACCAGGCCCTGATGGCCCTCGCCGTAGTAGACCCAGGCGCTGCCGCCGGGCAGTCGCCAGGTCTCGTCGAGGGCGGGGGCCGCTTCGGCGGCCGGCCCGGGCACCGGTGGCCAGGAGGACCGCGGCGGCGACCTGCAGGGCCTCGGCGGCCTGCTCTTCGGTGATGTCCATGAGCGCTCCTCCCTTGAGGGGGTCGGCTACTTCGCGAAGGTGAGGACAAGGACCGCGGCGGTGGAGCTCTGGCCGCGGCTGCTGGTGACCGCGTGGGCGAAGGAATCGCAGCCGGACGAACCGGAGTTGGGGGTGTGAGCGACCGTGCCGCCCTGCACGGCGGCGGTGCCGTCGGCGGGCGCGGCCACCCCGCTGACGGTCAGGCCGCGCGCCGTGCCGGAGCCGCCGTTGGTGTCGTCGGAGAGGACGTCGGCGATGACCGGGGTGACCGGGGTGACCGGGGTGACCGGGCGGGCCTGGGCGGCGTCGTCATCATCGAGCCGACGACCGCCGCGCGGGCCACGGCCGCGCCGACGCGGCGGTCGTCCTTCCCCCGCCCGCCCTGCCCCGCGCGCAGCCGGCCGGTGTCCCGTGTCTGTCTGGATCATTGCCGCTGTCCCTCCCGTGGAGCCGATGCCGGTGCGCGGGCCCTTCGCCGTCGCGTCCGTTCCCGGCGAGGCAATGACAGCGGCATGGTCGCTCTTCGCACCAGTCTGTATGTGGACAGTCACGATCGCCGCTATACGGAAGCGCGATCGTCGGCCGATCGGGAACGAAGCATTGCTCACACGAACACCCGTTCGTTCGATCACGAACGGTCGGCAACCGGACGGCCGACGATCGCCCGCCTCGCCGACGACGCCTCACACCCGATGCCGTGAATGGCTGGATCAGTCGATCAGGGGACATGTTCCGCCTGTCGAGTGGCGGCTCGGCGCGCCTCCGAACGGCGCGCCAACGTAGCGGGCCCCACCGGGGAGAACCTCGCCTAGGGCCCGTCATCACACTCCCGCACGCCACCCACCGCCCGGCCCGCCCTCCCGGCGAACGACGGGAGCCCGACGACAGGCCCCAGGACCCCGCCCCCACCCGGAACAGGACCCGCCCGTGCCGAACGTCCCCAACCCCACGACGACCGGTGCCCGCACCGTCTACGAGCCCGTGGTCACCCCCACCACCCGCTACGCCGGACGGGAGGCGACGGCGGCCCTCCTCTTCGCCGCCGCCGCCCTGCTCTACAACTGGTGGCCGCTGGAATTCGTCCTCCCCACCGGCCTCGACCCCCGCCACTCCTACGTCAGCGAGCTCTACGCCGCCGACCAGCCACTGCGCCTCCTCTTCGGCGGCCTGGAAGGGGCCTGCGCCCTCCTCGTCATCACCGGCGCCCTGCTCGCCCGCAGCACACCCTCGGGCCACGGCCGCTGGGCCCGCGCGGGCTGGCTCTCCCTGGTCGGCCTCGCCCTCTCCTCACTGGCCGACGTCCTGCTGCCCATGGCCTGCGCCCCCTCGGTGGAACAGGACTGCATCGCCGTCCACCCCTGGCACACCGCCACCAGCGCCTTCGCCCACTTCTTCCTCTTCGCCTCGATGGCCTTCCTCAGCAGGGCCGCCGCCGTCCAACGTCCCCCCATGCCGGCGGTCCGCCGCTGGGGCCCACGCGTCCTGGCCGTGGCCATGCCCGCCGCGATCCTCACCGTCGGCCCGCTCGTCGGCCACCCCGGCTGGCACGGCGTCCCGCAACGCGTCCACCTGACCCTGGTCGGCGCGTGGTTCGCCCTCCTGGCCTGGGAGTTGGGCCGCTCGGCCCGCCGTCGACGCCGCTGGGCCGGCCACTGGGACGGCCCCTGGGCGCGCTACGTGGAGGGCCTCAGGCGCGCATGGCGGACCGAACCCGCCGGGCGCGCGAACGGACCTGCTCGGGAGCCAGACGCCCCGGAGCCGGGAGCTGCGGGGCCGGGAGCTGCGGGGCCGGGGACTGTGGAGCCGGGGAACGCGGGGCCGGGGGATCCGGGACCGGGGGCACAGGGGGCAGGTCCGACGCATCCGGACGCCCCGGAGTGAGCCGATGCGAAGCGGGGTGGTGGCCCGGTGCGGGGCGACTCCCGGTGAGACGGTCCTCGGTGGGGCGATCCCCGATGGGGCGGCCGTCGGTGAACTGAACTCCGGTGACCTGATCTGCGGTGAACTGATCTCCCGCGGGCCGGCCGCCCGTTGGCCGGTCGCCGGTGGGTCGATCTCCAGTGGGCCGATCCCCTGTGCGTGGGGCTTCGGCGCGCCGGTCGGCATGGCGGTCGGCATGGCGGTCGGTGCGTTGATCGGTGCGCCGATCGGTGGGGTGGCCGCTGGGGTGGTCGCTGGAGCGGTGGGCGTACTGGTCGGACTGCTGGTCGGCGTACTGGTCGGGTGGGGCTTCTCCCCGGCAGTCGCGGCAGATGCCGCCGGGGAGCGCTTCGGGGCGCCCTGGCACGCGACAGACCGTGCACTCCATGATGCGCGGTCCGGCCGGCCTGGCAGCCGGCACGCCAGGGGCCGGGGTCGGGGCTTGGATGACGGGCGGCAGCTTGGCCGTCAGCCGGGACAGTGCGAACCGGGCCGGGTGGTGGACGTGGGCCGGTAGCCCGGCTGTCAACGCGGCCAGGACTTGTTCCGGCGAGGCGCCCCTGGCCAGCCAGTCCGCCGCGAACGGCTCCAGGGCTGCGCAGTCGGCCGCGGAGAGCGTCAGGCGCGGCTCGACCCGCCCGAGGCCCGCGAGGAGGCCGTAGGCGGCGCTGCGGGGGCTGGAGGGGGAGAGGGAGGACGCGGGGGAGGGGGAGGGCGCGGGGGCGGCGGCTGGGTGCTCCGGCCGGCCGTTCTCCTGCGGCATATGCGGCATATGCGGCGCGCTCCCGGCGTGCGCCTCGGGGGAGTTACCGACCTGCACGATCGCTACGTCCGCGGGTACGTCTCCGGGCGCGTTCCCCGGCGCGTTCCCCGGCGCGTTCCCGGGCGCGCTCCCGGCGTGCAGGTCCGCCCACCAGGCGTCGTCCCGCGCTGTACGGGAGAAGTACGTCCGGGTCACCCACTGGGGGCTGCCGGCGGTGCCGATGTACGTCTCGGTGATCCGCCGCAGGTGGCCGGCCTCGGAGAGGCGGCGAAGGGCGGTCCGCAGGGCGCACTGCCCGTAGTCCGGTAACACCTTGGCCAGCGTCTTCACGGAGACGTCGGCCCCTTCGGGGAGCCGGTCGAGGTACGCGGCGATCGACGCCTCGCGGCGGGGGAGGTGGTCGAAGTCCGTGGGTCGGGGCGGACGTTGGTCCGGTGCGCCACGTTTGCCGAAACCTGGTTTGGCACGGGGGTGGGGGGCTGCGGACGCGGGCGCAGGAAAGCTAGAGTTTTCGTAAGTCATGAGATCGGCCTGTGATCTTGTGGCGAGACCCCGGCGTGGTGTTGGCGCACCTGCCGGGGTTGATTTGTTGCTGCGCACGCTAGACGGGCGGGACGCCGCGTGGCAAGCCCGCTACGGAACGTCATCTCGCCTGGTGTGCGAGGCAGTTGAGGCGGGGGAGGGAGGGTGGGTGGGTACTGGCCCGTCCACCCGTTCCTTGGAAAGAGGGCTCGAACGACGAGGCTTGAGCCCCGGGCGATGCCCCGTCGCACCGGGACACCTGCGGCCGGGCTGCGGCTGGGCCGAGGCCGACTGGCGGCCGGGCCGCGGCGGACCTGTGGCCGACGGGGGGCGACGGGGGCGGGTCTGCCCGCCTCAACGCCTTGACGCCTCAACGCCTTGATGCTTTGACGGCGTCGATGAACGCGCCCCCGCCGCCGCCCGAAGCGTGAGCGCCGGGTGCCGGGTGCCGGGTGCAGCGCAACTGCCCCCTGGGGCTACTGCCGTCGGCCCTGCCATCCGCCTCCCCCGAAGGCGTCGGATAGCCACTGGCGTTCGCTATGTCCGCGACCGTTCGCCACGCCCGCGACCCGATTACCGGACCTGGACCCGTGCCTGCATTCGTACGTTCACCTGAACCCGACCCTGTACGTGACGTGTACCTGTACCCGGACCCGCCCCCGGACCTGAACTGGGAGGGCGGCCAGGCGGTGTGAGGCGTGACGGGCACGCCGCGGCGGGCGTCCGACGGTGGGCGCTCGGTGAGGGGTGCTGCGAGGGGCGAGGGGAGAGGGGGGAGAGGGGAGGGCTCGTGGGTGGCTATCCGACGCCTTCGAAGGCGGGGCCCAGGGCCTCCGGGTTTCCCACTCGGGACGTGTCGGGAGCCGGGGCGTCGGCTTCGCCCTCTCCCCGCGTGCGGGGCGCGTCGTGGGGCGCGTTGAGGTCCGCGCGCTGCTGTCTGCTGAGGCCGAAGAAGTAGGTGCCGGCGAAGCCGACCGCGTAGCCGACCAGGAGGCCGAGGGCGTAGACGGTGATCGTCGTGCCGAGCGCGTGGTTGCCCTTGACCAGGGGGAAGAGGGCGAAGCCGGACGGGCCGATGGCGGTGGAGCCGACGGCGTCACCGAGTTGGTTGAACAGGCCGACGAAGCCGCCGCCGAACGCGCCGCCGACGCAGGCGGTGATGAAGGGGCGGCCGAGCGGCAGCGAGACGCCGTAGATCAGGGGCTCGCCGACGCCCAGGAAGCCCGCGGGGAGGGCGGAGCGGATCGTCGTGCGGATCGAGTGGTTGCGGCGGAGGCGCACGTACAGGGCGAGGGCGGCGCCCACCTGGCCCGCGCCGGCCATGGCGAGGATCGGGAGGAGGGTCGTATAGCCCTGCTGCTGGATCAGGGTGGTGTGGATCGGGATGAGGGCCTGGTGGAGGCCCAGCATCACGAGGGGGAGGAAGAGGCCGCCGAGGAGGAACCCGGCGAGCGCGCCGCCGTGGCCGAGCAGCCAGTTGGAGGCGGTGCCGATGGCGAGGGAGACCTCACCCGCGGCGTACATCAGGCCGAAGGCGGTGACCAGGCCGGTGAGGAGGACGGTGAGGGTGGGGGTGAGGAGGACGTCCAGGGCCTCGGGGACGCGTCGTCGGAACTGCTTCTCCAACTGGGCGGCGAGGAGCGCGGCGGCGAGGGCGCCGAGGACGCCGCCCTGCCCGGGTGCGAGCTTCTGGCCGAAGGCGGTGACGTTGGCGATGCCGGGGAAGACGATCACCGCGGCGACCGCGCCGCCGAGGACCGGGGTGCCGCCGAATTCCTTCGCGGTGTTGTAGCCGACGAAGACCGCGATCAGGGACATGAAGCCGGAGGCGATGGCGGTCAGGGCCGGCACCAGGGCGGGGAGCCAACCGGCGTTGGTGAGCAGGCCGTTGAGGCCGGCGATGACGCCGCAGCCGATCAGGGCGGGGATGAGCGGGACGAAGATGTTGGCGACGCGGCGGAGGAAGAGTTTGACGGGGGTGGCGTTGCGGGCCTTCTGGCGGGCCTTGAGGGTGGCGCCTTGGGCGGCGAGGTCGGCGGCGGCGGTGGTGATCTCGGTCGGGGGCGTGGTGCTTTGGGGGGCGGGATTTTGGGGGCCTGCCTGGCGGGCGCTGCCTTCTTCCTTATTACGGCAACGATTACGGAGCGTGATTTGTTCCTGCGGAGCGTCACCGGGGTGTTGGGTGTCCGCGAGGGAGGTGGCGGGGGCGTCGGGGCTGGTCAGTAGGCGTTCGAACTCGGGGGTGACCCGGGCGACGGTGCCGGGTCCCAGCACGATTTGGTAGGTGTCGTCCTCGACCAGGCCCAGGACGGAGGGGAGCGCCATGAGGGCGGCGTCCTGGACGAGGGAGCGGTCCCGGATGCCCAGGCGGAGGCGGGTCATGCAGTGGGCGACGGAGGTGACGTTGTCGGCGCCGCCGACGAGGGGGAGGAGGGTGGCGGCGGTGGCGCGGTGCTTGTCTGCGGTCATGTGTGGCGCCTTGCTGTGTGGACAACGGGGTGGGCGTGACCTTTGGGGTGGAGTGGGGTGGGATGCGGTGGATTGGGTGGTGGGGCGGTGGGGCGGTGGGGTGGCGGGGTGGGATGAGGCTGATGGTGGGTCAGGGGGTGGGGGTGGTGGCGGACTGGAGGGCGGCGCGGAGGTGGCCCTTGGAGGCGTTGAGGAGGCGGGCGGCCTCGTGGCCGTCGACGCCGGCCAGCAGGACGAGGATGGCGTTCTTCACCTCGCCGTCGGTCTCGACGAGGGCGGCCTCGATCTCCAGGTCGGTGGCGCCGGTGGCGAGCGCGACGATGCGGCGCGAGCGGGCCCGCAGCTTGTCGTTGGAGGCGCGGACGTCGACCATCAGATTCCCGTAGGTCTTGCCCAGGCGGATCATGGTGATCGTCGAGATCATGTTGAGGACGAGCTTCTGGGCGGTGCCGGCCTTGAGGCGGGTGGAACCGGTGATCAGCTCGGGGCCGACGACGACCTCGATGCCGTGCTCGGCGGCCGAGGCGAGGGCCGAATCGGCGTTGCAGGAAAGGCCGATGGTCAGGGCGCCGATGGCGCGGGCGTGCTCGACCGCGCCGACGGCGTAGGGAGTGCGGCCGGAAGCGGAGATGCCGACAACGATGTCGCGATCGGCGACGGCGAGCGCGGTGAGGTCGCCGGCGGCCAACTCCTTGCTGTCCTCGGCGCCTTCGACTGCGGTGACCATCGCGGACGGGCCGCCCGCGATCAGGCCGAGCACCTCGGAGGGGTCGGTGTTGAAGGTGGGCGGGCATTCGCTGGCGTCCAGGACGCCGAGGCGGCCGGCCGTACCGGCACCGGCATAGATCAGTCGGCCGCCGCGGGCCATCCGGGCGGCGGCGGCGTCGATCGCGGCGGCGATCTCGGGGAGGCGCTCGGCGACGGCGGCGGGGACGGTGGCGTCCTCGTCGTTCATCAGGCGGGCGATGTCGAGGGTGGGGCGGCGGTCGATGTCGGCGAGGTCCGGGCGGAACGCCTCCGTGGTGAGCGTCGCCAACTGGGTACGGAGGGTCGTGTAGTTGGGGTCGGTGGGTGGCATGGGTGGCTCCTTGGCGGAGGGTGGTGACTGGGTCGGGGTGTTGGCGGAGGGTGTTGGCGGAGAGGTGGTGGCTTCGGTGCGGCTGCTCGGTGGGTGCGCCGCCGGGTGGTTGCCGGCTGCTCGCCGGTGGGGTGAAGTTGCTGGCGGGGTGAAGCTGTGCTCGCCCTCCTCCGGGCTTTGGGCGAGCAGGGGACCCGCATGGCCTGGGAGGCGCGGCCGCCACGGCTGGGCGGCACGGCTGTCTGCGGCGGGCGGGGCGGTGGCGCGCGGGGCCCCGGTGTGGTCAGTGGCGGGGGTTGTGGCGGTGGGCCAGGGCCTCGTAGGAGGCGGAGAGGGCGGGGGCGGCGGTCTCGTAGGTGCGCTGGGCGACGCCTATGAAGAGGCAGTCGACGACGAGGAGTTGGCTGGTGCGGGAGGACATCGCCGCGGGGCGCAGCTCGCTCTCGCGGGCCGTGGAGGTCGTCAGGATGTGGTCGGCGTAGGCGGCGATCTCGCTGTCCGGGCGGCCGGTGATGGCGATCGTCGTCGCGCCGTGGTCGAAGGCGACCCGCAGCGGCTCTATGACGTCCGTCGTGCGGCCGGAGTGCGTGATGGCGATGGCCACGTCACGGGCCCGCATCTGCACGGCGTTGGTCACGGCGAGGTGCGGGTCGGAGTGGGCATGGGCGATCAGGCCGATGCGCAGCAGCTTCTGGACCAGGTCCTGGGCGACGAGGTTGGAGGCGCCTATGCCGTAGACGTCGATCCGGCGGGCGGAGGCGAGGGCGGCGACGGCCGCTTCCAACTGGGTGACGTCCAGCGCGGCGGCGGTGTCGGCGAGGCACTGCTGTTCTTCCTGCGCGAGCTTGGTGACGACGTCGATCAGGGAGTCGTCGACCGCTATGTCCGCGGTGACGGCGGGTGCGCTGCCCGTCGCCTGCTGCGCGGCGAGCGCGGCGAGGGCGAGGCGCAGATCGCGATAGCCCGGATAGCCGAGCAGGCGGGAAGTGCGGACGACGGTGGCCTCGCTGGTGCCGGTGCGCTCGGCCAGGCCGGTGACGGTGAGGGCGGCGCAGCCGGCCGGGTCGCCGGCAACCGTCTCCGCGACCCGCTGCATGGAGCGGGTCATCGTCGGCGCGAGCGTGCGGACCTTGGCGGCCAGGGCCGCGGGTGCCGGTGGGGCGGGGGGCGATGTCGGAGCCGAGGCCGGCCTGGCGCCGATGAAAGTTTCCTTCACTCCGCTATTCATGACTGAAAGATATTTTCAGCGCGGTGGTGCGTCAACACCCTCCGTGAAGCCTGTGGACAGGCCGGGCGGGGCCACCCCGGCCGCCTGTGGACAACTTCGGCCGGTCCGCGGCTCCGCGCGAGAATGAGGTCATGGAGCTTGAACAGGCATTGCACGCCGCGCGGGCGCTGGTGCTCGCCGACCTGATAGCGGATGACGTAGCGGACGCCGAGATCGTCTCGCTCGTCGAGAATGCGGTCGCGCATCGCCGATGGTGGGTGGAGCAGTGGCCTGAAGGCGCTTCGTTCGTCGCGGGACTGATAGCGCAGGACGTCCAGGACGCACTGTTGGAGCGGTACGGCCGCTGGCCGCTGTGTCCGGTGTGCACGGACTCCGGCGATCCACATGCGCTCGATGTGGAGCCGGAGTTGGGCCCGGATCCGCACTGGGTGTGCCCGAAGACGGCGGTCGCCGTCGCCCCCGTCGGGCGGCTGCGCGCGCCGACGGAGGGCTGAGGTGACGATCTACATCGACCCGCCTATCTGGCCAGGGCACGGTCGTATGTGGTCACACCTGGTGAGTGACCGGTCCTTCGACGAACTGCACCGCTTCGCGGCGGTGCTCGGCGCGCCGCCCCGGGCTTTCGAACGGGACCACTACGACCTCCCGGCCGAGCGGTACGGCGACGCCGTGCGGGCGGGGGCGGTGGAGGTCGGCTCGAAGGAGCTGGTGCGCCGCCTCACCGAGGCGGGGCTGCGGCGGCCGAAGGGGAGGTGAGGGGTGGGGCGGGGGGCGGGGGGCGGGGGGCGGGGGGCGGGGGAGCCCCCCCGGGGCCCCTGGGGGCGGGACGACCGCGAGCTGCTCAAGCCTCCCGCCCCGCCCCCGCCCCACCCCCGTCGGCGGCGTTCTGCGGGCCCACGCGGCCGTCAGTGGTGCTCCGCGGCCTCCGAGGAGCGACCGGCGGACGCCGGGGGCAAGGTGTCGCCGGCGGTGGCACTGGAGCGGCTGCCGGTATCGGCGGTGGCACTGGCGCTGGAGTGGCTGCCGGAGCCGGTGCAGGCGTCGGTGGTGGTCGTGGTCGTGGGCGCGGACGTCGCGACCACGCGGGAGCGGGTCGACGTGTGGTGGAGGCGGTAGGCGAGCGCCGTGGTGAGGACGGCGACGGCGGCGAGGGCCGAGCCGGTCCAGGCGACCGAGGGGTAGCCCCAGTGGGCGCTGATGGCCAGGCCGCCCAGCCAGGGGCCGAGGGTGTTGCCGATGTTGAAGGCGGCGGTGGTGGTGGCGCCGGCGAGGGTCGGGGCCGCGTTCGCCACGTTGAACATCCGGGCGTTGAGGGCCGGGGCCGTGGTGAAGGCCGTGACGCCGAGCATCAGGGAGAGGGCCACGGCGGCGATCGGGCTGTGTGCGGTCAGGGCCAGGACGGCGAGGACGATCGTGGAGGCCGAGATGCCGCCGAAGAGCGTGCCGAAGAGGTGGGCGTCGGCGATCCGGCCGCCGATGAAGGTGCCGATCAGCGCGCCGACGCCGAAGAGGGCGAGCACCGTCGGGACCCAGCTCTCGGCGAGGCCGGCGGTGTCGGTCAGGAGCGGCGAGAGGTACGAGAAGAGGGCGAAGACCGCGGCGCCGTTCATGGCGGTGGCGATCAGTGCCAGCCAGACCTGCTTGTCCTTGTAGATGGACAGCTCGCGGCGGAGCCGGGGGCGGTCCTCGCCGGTGGGGACCTCGGTGCGCGGTACGAGGGCGATGACGCCGATGAGGCCGATCACGGAGAGCCCGGCGACGGCCCAGAAGGCGGAGCGCCAGCCGGCGTGCTGGCCGAGAAGTGCGCCGGCGGGGACGCCGGCGATGTTGGCGATGCTCAGGCCGCCGACCATGACGGCCATGGCGCGGGCCCGGGCGGTGACCGGGACGAGCGAGACGGCCACGGCGGCGCCCACCGCCCAGAAGCCGGCGCAGGCCAGGGCGCTGATCACCCGGGACGCGAAGAGGACGGCGTAGGAGGGGGCCAGGGCGCCAGCGGCCTGGCCGAGGCCGAAGATCGCGAGCAGGGCGATGAGGGTGGTGCGGCGGGGGAGGCGGAGCGTCGCGGCGGCCAGTACGGGGGCGCCGACGACCATGCCGATGGCGAAGGCGGAGACCAGCAGTCCGGCTTGCGGGATGGAGACCTGAAGATCGCGGGCGAGTGGCTGGAGGATGCCGGAGAGCATGAACTCGCTGGTGCCCAGGGCGAATACGGACAGGCCGAGGACGTAGACGGCGATGGGGAGGCGGGCGTGGGGGCGGGGGGCGGATGGTGCTGGCATGACAGGTGTGAACGCGGGAATGGGTGCCGTCATTCCCGCGTCGAGGGGTGTCGTTCGCCACGTGGCGGACGGTGCGCCGGTGGGTCGGTTCGCCGGCGGTGGCGGTGTGTGCTGCTCCCGGTCGGGCCGGTTCAGGCGCCGCCGCCCTCCAGGAGGGTGAGTTCCGTGGCGAGGTTGTGGCGGGCCGCGGTCTCCCAGTGGTCGTGTGCCTGTGCGGTCATGAACAGCCGGGGGAGCGCGAGGAGTTGGCGGAGGACGGCGGCGCGGCCGGCCCGGAAGTCCGGGTCGGGGACGAAGGCGTACTCGGCGCGGACCGCGGCGGCGTAGTCGGCGTAGGCGTCGGGGGCGCCGGCCAGGACGGCCAGGTCGGCGTCGCACAGGACGGCGCCGTTGCGGTCGTCGGGGGCCGGGTCGTGGGTGACGGTGAGCCGGACGAGGCGGGCGACCTCGGCGGTGCGCGGTGCGGCGATGCCCAGTTCGGGGAGGGCGCGTTCGGCGAGGGCGGCGCTGCGTTCCTCGTTCTCGGAGCGGTCGGGCCGGTACACGGCGTCGTGGAACCAGGCCGCCAGTTGGACGGCGGGCAGGTCCTCGGCGTGCGCGGCGAGTTCGTCGATCCGGTCGAGGATGGCGGTGAGGTGGTCGGTGGTGTGGTAATGGCGCTGCGGCTCGGCCCAGCGGCGGAGGAGGTCGGCGGCGTACGGGGCGGGGTCGGGGCCCTCCTGGGTGCCGCGGGCCTGGGCCACGGTGGCGGCCCAGCGGGCGGCCAGGTCGGGGCGGGACTCGGTCATGGCGTCATTGTGCCGGTTCAGGGGGCCGACTTGTCGCGGCAGGAGTATTTGTCGAGGTCGTCCGCGTTGGGTTTGTAGTGCGCTTCCCAGTGGGCGTCGGCTTCGGGTACGGCGGGGAGTTCGGTGGTGAAGTCCCTTTTCCAGTCGCTGCTGTTGAGGTAGTCGCGGAGGGCGTCTCGGAGTTTGTAGCAGTCTTCCCGGTGGCCTTTTGGCATGGCGATTCCGTAGCGGTTGGTGGAATCGATGTCGATGCCGGGGACGACCTTGAGGTTGGGGTACTGCTTGCTCTGTGCGAATCCGTAGAGGATCAACGTGTCGGTGGAGACCGCGTCGACCTGGTGGTTCTCCAGGGCGCGGACGCAGCCGTCGGCGGTGGTCTTTCCGGAGAAGACGAGGCCCGGGATCTTCTGCAGTGCGGTGCCGGAGGTGGTGCCGGACCATGCGCAGACGGATTTGCCGCGGAGGTCGGAGAGGTTTTTGATGCGGGGGTCGTCCTTGCGGACCATGACGCCTTGGGGGGTGGTGGCGTAGGGGCCGACGAAGTCGACTTTCGCGCTGCGTTCGTCGGTGATGGAGAAGGTCGCGATGACCAGGTCCTGGCGTCCTTCGGTGACCGCGGTGGTGCGGCGTTCGGAGGGCACGGCGGCGAAATTCGGTTCGGTGCCGAGTTTCTTGAGGAGTTGCCGGGCGACGGTGATGTCGAAGCCGTTGAAGTCGTAGCCGTCGAGATAGCTGGTGCCGGGTTGGTCGCTCTTCACGCCGACCGAGACCTGTCCTTTGGTGAAGAGGGAGGGGGGTTGGTTCGTTCCGCAGGCGGTCGCGGTGAGCGTGGCGAGGGCGAGCAGGGCCGCGGTCCTGGTGATGCGTGTGGTCATGGTCCCCGTTTTCTGTCGCTTTCGTCGCCGGGTGCGGGGTGGTGTGTTCTTCCGCCGCGGGCGGTGCGGGTCAGGCGTTGTGGAGGGTGGCCTCCGTCGTGGTGACGTCCATGCGGCAGCCGTGATCGGTGTGGAGGGTGAGGTCGATGCGCACGGTGCGGGCCTGGGGGTCGACGGGGAGGTCGAAGGTGCCGCCGTCGTGGATGGCCGCCGGTGTGGCGGCGCCCCCGTAGGGCGGCGAGGTGAGGGCGACGGAGGAGACGGGGCGGCAGGTCGGGGCGGTGGGGTCGTGGTCGTCGATGGCGAGGGTGAGGCGGAGGGCGTCGCGGGCTTCCCCGGGGGAGACGCGCAGTGTCAGGGTGAGGGGGGCGCCGTCGACGAGGTCCGGCGCTTTCGAGGTGATCTTGCCCGTGGCGTCGATCTCGCCGTGGGTGGCGACGTCCCGGAAGGCCAGCCAGGCGCCGACGGTGGCCAGGACGGAGACGAGGGAGAGGGTGGCCACGATCCGGGCGTCGCGGGGCCGCTGGACGAGGACGCGGGCGGCGGCGGTGCCGAGGGCGACGGCGACCAGCGCGCCCCAGAGGACGTACTGGGAGGCCGGGCCGTCCGGCCAGGCGGTGCCGGTGACGACCAGGGCGGCGCAGGCCAGGAGCAGGGGCAGCCAGCGGGCGCTGGGGTGTTGGAGGGCCCAGCGGATGACGACGTTGCGGATGTTGCCGGCGGCGATGGAGTGGTCGCCGGTCGCGGTGGCCTCGTTGTGGAGGTGCTCCGGCTCGGGCCGGGGCGGTCTCCGGGGGGTCATGCGTCGTCCCGGGGGCGGGGGGCGCCTCCCATGGTGATGGTGCCGTGGATCTCGCCGGCGGCGAGGGAGTGGTCGCCGGTCGCGGTGACGTGGTGGTGGACGGTCCGCGGGCCGGTGGACGCGGCGAGCCGGTCGACGTGGTGGCGGAAGCCGGCGGCGTCGCGGTCGGCGTCGGGGGCGTTCAGCCAGGCGGTGAGGGCGTCGGCGAGCAGCTGGCGGTCGTGGTCGTCGAGGGCGGCCAGCAGGTGGTCGAGGGCGTCGGCGCGGGTGGTGTCGAGGGGTGGACGGGTGGTGCCGCTCGGGTCGACGAGGGGGGCCGTGGTGTTGTCGCGGCGGTGCAGCAGGCGGCGGAAGAAGCCCTCGCCGGCGGTCACGGTGTGTTCGGCGATCCGGTCCTGGGCGGCGGTGAGGACGGAGGTGCCCAGGCTGTTGGCCGCCAGGGCGAGATAGGGCGCTATTTCGGCTGAGACGGTCGCGAGGTCGGACATCCGGTCCCTCCTTGCTGGGGCCATGGGTGGGCGTGATGGTGTGGCAACACCCTTATGAGAAAGGCGTGTTACCCATGTGAGGGGTGATCCACACCCGCATCATCGGGTGGTTTCGGGGTGGTGTGGGGGGAGGGGTGCGGGTGGATTCGGGCCGTGTCGCGGGGCGGATGGCGGTGTGGTGGTCGGGGAGCGCTTAGGCTGGGTATTGGACTAGACCTGTGTGGGATGTGGGTGCGGGACGGTGGGCCGCGGCGAGAGCGCGCGGCGCCGCTCCGGCCGCACGTCCCGCGCGCTCTCGCCACGTCGCTCGTCATCGGAAGGTTGGGTCGTATGAATCAGCGCGCGCTCCTGGAGGTGATCGCGCTCGGTCCCGAGGACGCGGTCGCCGCGCAGGCCGGCGGTGCCGACCGCCTGGAACTGGTCGCGGACATGGCGGCGGACGGGCTGACCCCGCCGCGTGCCACGTTCGCCGCGATCCGGGCGGCCGTCGACATTCCGCTGCGGGTGATGCTGCGCGCCGCCGACGGCTTCGCCGCGGGCGACGCGGTGGACGTGGCCGCGCTGTGCGCACAGGCGCAGGCGCTGCGCGCGGAGGGCGCCGAGGAGTTCGTGCTGGGCTTCCTGACGCCGCAGGGGCGGCCGGACCTCGCGGCGGTGAGGGCGCTGACCGAGGTGATCGACGGATGTCGGTGGACGTTCCACCGGGCCATCGACCGGGCCGCGGACCGGGACGCGCTCCGCAAGGAGCTGGCGGGCTCCGCCGGGGCGGCCGGGCTCGACACCTGCCTGACCGCCGGTTCCGCGGACGGCGTCGACGCGGGGCTGGCGACGCTGGTCGCCGAGCAGGCGCGCACCGCGGCGGGTGAGCCCGGGTACGCGCCGCGGATCCTGGTGGGCGGCGGGCTCCGGCTCGACCACCTGCCGGAGCTGCGGGCGGCCGGGGTGGACGCGTTCCACATCGGTGGTGCGGCCCGCCCCGGAGGGTGGTCCGCGCCGGTGGACGCGGCGGCCGTACGGGAGTGGCGGGCGGCGCTGGACGCGCCGGTGGCGTCGAGGGTCTGACGAGCGCCGGCGGTCGGAGGCTCGAAGTCGGGGCCGGGGCGTTGCGGCGAAAGTGTGCCAGTGCCGCAAACCCCAGGGCAGTGCGCGGAAAAGGGTAAGCGCGCCGGAACTACCCGTTGGTAGGATTTGTGCGAATCAGCAGGGGGGAACGCATTCCGTCGGCTCGGGGGGATTCGCTTCCTTCCGGCTGCCCTCCGGCCCGCACGACGCCTTGCCAGGAGGGCAGATGCCCCGTTCCGCCGTACCTCGTCGCCCGCGCACCCAGGCGCCGGCCGCCCGCTCGCGCCGGTTGGTGACCGGAGCCGTCGCACTGGCCCTGGCGGTCACCGCCGGCCCGTTCGTCGCGCCCGCCGTCGCCGCCCCCACCGCCTTCGCGCGCACCGACGCCCCCGCCCGCACGCTGAAGATCGCCGCCGGTTCCCAGATCGTGAGCGCGGGCCGCACCGGCTTCCTCTCCGTCGACGCCCAGCACCAGGTGCTGTGGACGCGGTACTCGGACGGCCTGACGACGAAGCTGACCCAGGACGACCCCACGTCCCGGTACGACACGGAGCACGGCACCGCGTCCGACGTCGTGGCCCTCGGCGACAACCCGGTCATGGGCGCCTCCCGCAAGATCACCCTGCGGGACATGACCACCGGGTCGTCCACCCTCGTCGACCTCACCACGTACGGCTACCACTACCTGGGCACCGTGGGATCGCGGGTCCTGGCGTACGAGCGGGACAAGGACAAGGGCACCGTGCGGGCGCACGTCCTACAGGTCACGGGCGACAAGGTGACCGACCGGGTGATCACCGGGCTGCCCGACAGGACGCGGGAGGTCGACCTGGAGTCGGGCCTCGGCGACCGGGCCGTGCTGCGCTACTCGACGACGCCGCCCGACGTCGACGACCGGGGCATGTACGACTACGCGGTGGCCGACCTGGCCGCCGCCACGGTCGACACCGACCACGGCATGGTCGGCGGCTACACCTCCCGGACCGCCCTGTCCCCCACGCACCTGGCGCTCGCCGGCGGCATGTTCATGCTCGACACCGAGGCGTCGCTGCGCACCAGGGAGCTCGGCGGGGACCACAAGCGCTGGAGCATGGACCTCAACCATGTCACCGGCCCGCTGGTCGGTCTGGTGGGCAACTGGGCGCTGTACGGGAACAGCTGGCAGCTCAACGAGGGCACCACCTACACCGGGGCGGACGGGCGGATCCGCGCCGTACCGATCGGCGGCGGCACCCCCCGCGCGCTCCTGGAGCACGCCAGCTCCGCCACGCCCACCCCGGACGGCGACCTGCTGGTGATGGGCGGCACGGTGGAGAACGGGGAGGGGCTCTACCGCGTCTCCCCCGGGGCCGACGGCGCCCCCGTCGCCACGCTGATGGCGAGCACCGGCGAGCGGACCGGCCTCACCCTGGTCGGGGCCGACGCCCCGGCCGTGGCCGAGCTGGACAAGGGCCACTGGCGGCCGCGCTGGCAGCTGTCGCACGGCAACGCCGACGTGACCGTCACCCTGCGCCACACCGCCTCCGGCGCCACCCGGGAGTTCGCGCTCCGGATCGACCCCGCCAAGTGGGAGGACAAGGGCCCGACCTGGGTGGACCTGGACTGGGACGGCCTGCTCGGCCCCTCCTACGCCCCCGACCGGGCCGCCCCCAACGGCGGTTACACCTGGAAGCTGACGGCCAAGCCGCGCAACGGCATCGGCCCGGTCCTCGACGCCGGCGGCACCTTCACGGTGACGCGCCGGCCCGCCCCGCACGACTACAACGACAACGGCTCGCCGGACCTGCTGCTCCGCAACGGGTGGGGGGACCTGGAGCGCACGGACACCTACCGCGACCCCGAGGACGCACGGCTCAAGGGCCGGGACGCGGCCCGGATCGGCGGCGGTTGGGACACCTACGACCAGGTCACGGCCGTCGGGAACGTCGCCGGCGCGCCCCACGGCGACCTGGTCGCCCGGGACAAGGCCGGCGTGCTGTGGCTGTACCTGGGCAAGGGCGACGGCAATTTCGACGGCCGCGTCAGGATCGGCGCCGGCTGGGGCGACTACACCCAGCTCACCGGCGGGGGCGACATCGACGGCGACGGCCGCGGCGACCTGCTGGCCCGTGACTCCGCCGGAGTGCTCTGGCTCTACAAGGGCACCGGCAGCTGGAAGGCGCCGTTCGCCCCCCGGGTGAAGATCGGCGGTGGCTGGAACGTCTACGACCGGATCATCTCGGTCGGCGACGTGGCCGGCGGGCCCGCGGGCGACGTGGTGGCCCGCGACAAGAACGGGGTGCTGTGGTCGTACCTGGGCAAGGGCGACGGCAACTTCGACGGCCGGGTGAAGATCGGCGGCGGCTGGGGCGGCTACACCCAGATGATCGGCATCGGTGACGCGAACAGCGACGGCAAGGCCGACCTCCTGGTCACCTCGTCGGACGGCGACTCGTACGTCTACCACGGCACCGGCGACGGGCAGGCGCCGTTCGCCCCGCGCGAGCAGACGGGGATCTCGGTCCATCCGGGCCAGACGCTGTCCTGAGCAAGGGAGTTGGGGGGCGGGCGCCTGCCGGGCGCGCGCCCCGTCCGCAGCCCGAGGGCGCCGTGCCGAGCTCTAGGGTGGGCGCGGGGGAGAGGTCGTGTTCGCTATCGGTGAGGCCGGATCTCATGGCTGAGGACAGGGACGAGGGCGAGCTGCTGGAGCAGCCGGACGTCGCGGACATCGAGCTGGTGAAGGTGCTGCACGCGCTCGGGGACCCGACACGGCTGCACCTGCTCGGGGTCTACGCGAGCGGCGGGCGGTACGACTGCTCGTCGGAGCGGCTGGGCGTCGCGCACCTGCACAAGTCGACGGTGTCGCACCACATGCGGATCCTGCGACAGGCCGGGATCACCTCGACCCGGGTGGTCGGGCGCAACCGCTATGTGCGGCTGCGCCGCGCCGACCTCGACGCACGGTTCCCCGGGCTGGTGGACACGCTGGTACGGGCGATGAAGGCCGGCGACGGGCCGGCCGCCGGGAGCTGAGGGCCGTCGAGAACCGACGGTCACCGGTTTCCCGGCGGCCGTCGGGAACCGGCCCCCGGCCCGCCGTCAGGCGTTCCCCAACTGCTCCGGCAGGTCCGTCGCGTGGACGATCGTCAGGCCGGAGACCGGGCGGGTCAGGCACACGTACAGGCGGCGCAGGCCGGTCCGCTGGTCCGGTTCGCCGTCCACGATCGCCGCCGGCTCGTCCACCACCACGTAGTCGTACTCCAGGCCCTTGGCCAGGGTGGCCGGCACCAGCGTCAGCCGGGCGTCGGCCGAGGTCTCCGCCCCCGGGGGCAGAGCGCTGATGCCCGCCTCCTCAAGGGCCGTACGCAGCACCGGAATACGGGCGTCCGCCGCGATCAGGCCGATCGAGCCCTCCTTGGCCAGCGCGTCGTGGCAGGCCGCGAGGACCGTCGCGTCCAGGTCCGCGGGCTGCACCGTACGGATCGCGAAGTCGCCCGCCGACTCGCGGATGGAGGTGGCCTCCTTCAGGTCGGGCGCGATCGCCGGCAGCAGACGGGACGCGTAGGCGATGACCTCGCGCGGCACACGGAAGCCCTGGGTCAGCTCCTCGACGGCGGCACCGGGCTTGCCCAGATGGGCCAGCGCCTGCTGCCAGGTGTCGGTCGACCAGGGGGTGGTGCCCTGGGCGATGTCGCCCAGGATCGTCGCCGAGCCCGTGGTGCAGCGGCGGCCCACCGCGCGGTACTGCATGGGGGACAGGTCCTGCGCCTCGTCCAGCACCACATGGCCCAGCGAGTGCGTGCGGGTCACCAGGTCCGTCGCCTCGTCGACCAACACCGCGTCCGCCGAGGACCACTTGGCGCTCCTGACGCTGCGCGGCGGCTTCGTCCACAGGATCGCCTTCTGCTCCTCGTCGGTGAGGATCCCGTCCGCGTGCGCGGCGAGGAAGTCGGCGTCGCCCAGCAGCCGCAGCACCAGCTTCGCCGGATCGACCGGCGGCCAGATCGCCTTGACCGCCGCCTTCACCGCGGCATTACGGGCCACCGCGTCCTGCACTCGGTCGTCGGGCGCCTCGCCGGCCTGCTCCATCCGCACCAGGACGGCGTGCGCGATCCGCTGCGGCAGTGCCTCGCGGGCCGCGCCGTAACGGATGTCGCGGTCCCGCAACTCCTGCACGATCTCTTCGAGTTCGTACGCCGGAACGCGCCAGCGGCGGGACCCGCGGACCACTACGCAGGGCTCCTGCGGCGGCGCGATGTGCGAGCGGACCGCCCGGCGCAGCACCTCCGCCATCCGCGCGTCGCCCTTGACCGTGGCCGCGGTGGCGTCGTCCGTGCCGCGCACCTCCACGTGGTCGACCAGGTCGTCGATCGTGGCCTGCTTGACCTCCAACTCCCCCAGGGCGGGCAGCACCTGCTCGATGTACTGGAGGAAGGAGCGGTTCGGGCCGATCACCAGGGTGCCGGAACGGGCCAGCCGCTCCCGGTGGGCGTACAGCAGATACGCGACCCGGTGCAGGCCCACCGCGGTCTTGCCCGTACCGGGCGCCCCCTGGACGCAGACCGTGCCGCCGATGCCGGCCCGGACGATCTCGTCCTGCTCGGGCTGGATGGTGGCGACGATGTCCCGCATCGGGCCGACGCGCGGGCGCTCGATCTCCGCCTGGAGGAGGGCGCTGGTGGTCTCGGCCTCGGCCGGGTCGGTGAGGTGCTCGTCCTCGTAGGCGGTCAGCTCGCCGCCGGTGTAGCCGAAGCGGCGGCGCAGCCTGAGGTCCATCGGGTCCTTCTTGGAGGCCCGGTAGAACGGCTGGGAGACCGGCGCGCGCCAGTCGATGACCATGGGGTCGCCGTCGGCGTCGTGGACGTGGCGGCGGCCGACGTAGAAGTTCTCGCCCGCCCCCGCGGCGAGGTCGACGCCGGGGGCGTGGAGGTAGTCGAGCCGGCCGAAGAACAGCGGGGTGCCGGAGAGGTCCGCGAGGGCCTTGATGCGGGCGTCGATCTCGCCCTGGAGGACTTCGGCGTTGACCCAGTTCGCGGTGACGTCCGCGATGTTCAGGGACTCGGCGTCCTCGCGCATGGCGCGGAGGGCGGCACGAGAGGCGGCGAGGTGCGCCCGCTCCCGCTGGAGCGGGCCGGCGTCCTGGGAGGGGTGGTGGTCGGGTGACGGGATGGGGCTTTCGGCGCTTGGCGCCGGCGTGGAGGGGTGGTGGTCGGGTGACGGGATGGGGCTTTCGGCGCTTGGCGCCGGCGTGGAGGGGTGGTGGTCGGGTGACGGGTGGGCGTGCGAGGGCACGGCTTGCCTCCGGTAGCGGGTCTTTCCTTGGTGTGCGGCGCGACGGCAGGCGTCCGGCGACGGGGCGACGGCGTGCGACGGCGTGGTGCGAAGGCCGACCGGTTTCCGACCGGACGGTGGCACTCCCCTGACGGGAGGCAGGCAGGCGGGCGATTGTAGTGCGCAGCTATCCGGGGCGCCAACGGATTTGTGCCGGCCCCGCCGCGGCGGGGGATCACCGTGCTCGGGAGGGAGGACGACAGGCCCTAGGACCGTAGGTCTCCCGTAGGGGACGGTGTGGACCCGTAGGTGGAGGCTGGGGTGCCGGGAGATGGAACCGTGGGGCGATGTGCGCCAAGCGCGTGAAACGGATGATGGGGACATGAGCAGCGCAACGATCTCCCCAGTCTCCGTCCACGCCGTCCCCCGCAGCTCGGCCAACGGTGCCACGGCCCTCGGCACCGATGCCGCCCCCGGTTCGGCGGCCGCCCGCGCGCACCGTCGCCCGGTGGGCAGCGCCCTTCGCGCGGTGAAGGTCTTCGCCGCGGCCGCGTTCAGTGTGGTGGTGATGGGCGAGTACACCGAGGGATGAGGCGCGGCACGCCGCGAGAAGCAGCACCGCGCGCCGCCGGCGAACCTTGTAGCCACGCGCGTCCTGCCACCGTCACGGGCACCGAACGGTCGGGCAGGATCGGAATTACGCACCATTCGTGTGTGTGAGCGCCGATTCCGCATGGGCATCCGGTTGACCGGAAAGCGTTACGGGCGGTCGGTCTCTGTCCGTTAGCGTCGCCGCAGAGAGCGCGCTCAGGGCGACGAGGAGGGGTCAACGGTGTCTGCCGCCGACGGGACGGGGACGTGGACGTGGAGACGCACCTGGGCGCAGAGCATCGCCAGCCCCGGCCGACTGGTGCTGGGGGCGGGCCTGCTGGGGCTGTCCTTGGCCGCGCTCTATGCGCTCTCCCTGGTCGTGCAGCTCCCGATGTCCGACATAGAGGTGTACCGCGCCGAGGGCCAGGCCGCCGCGACCGGCGGTGATCTCTACGGCTTCACGGTCACCAGGTGGGCGCTCCCGGCGACGTACCCGCCGTTCGCCGCCCTGCTGTTCATCCCCACCACCTGGGTCTCGCTGACCACCCTCAAGGTCACCTGCGTCCTGGTCAACGCCGCCCTGTTGGCGCTGTTGATCCACCTCTCCTGCAAGGCCGCCGGGCTGCGCCGGGCCGCGTACTCCGCGCCGCTCGTCCTCGTCACCACCGCCCTCGGCCTCTGGCTCGAACCGGTCTTCCAGACCGTGGTCTTCGGGCAGATCAACCTGGCCCTGGCCTGCCTGGTCCTGTGGGACCTCTCGCGGCCGGACGGCGCCCGCTTCAAGGGCTTCGCCACCGGCCTCGCCGCGGGCATCAAGCTCACCCCCGCGATCTTCGCGGTCTATCTGCTGATCACCGGGCGGGTGAAGGCGGCGTTCACCGCCCTCGCCGGATTCGTGGTGTCGGTGCTGCTGGGCGCGCTGGTGCTGCCCGCGGCGAGCGTCGAGTTCTGGACGCGGCGGATGTTCGAGACACAGCGGGTCGGCAAGGTGTGGATCGTCGACAACCAGTCGCTCCAGGGGCTGCTGGCGCGGCTTCTGCACACCACCGAGCCCGGGATGTGGTGGCTGGCGGCGGCCGCGGTCACCGGCGCGGCCGGGCTCTGGATCGCCCGCCGGGTACATGTCCGCCGCGGCCTGGACCTGTGGGGCGTGCTCGCCACCGCCGTCACCGCGCTGCTGGTCTCGCCGATCAGCTGGTCGCACCACTGGGTCTGGTGCATACCCCTGCTGGCCGCGCTGATCGCGCACGCCCGGCGGGATGTGTGGCGCTGGGCGCTGGTCGCCGCCGTCACGGTCGCCTTCGCCGCCCGTTCGATGTGGGCGCTCCACCACAGGGGCACCCTGGCCCTGCACTTCAGCTGGTGGCAGCAGCCGCTCGCCGCCCCCTACCCGGTGCTGGGCCTGGCCCTGCTGGCCGCGCTGGCCTGGTGGACGCGCGGGGCGCCCGGCCGTGCCGGCGCCCCCCGAGGCCGCTCGGCCGCCCGCGTTCCCGCGCCGCGCGTCGACGCCCGCCGGCCCACCGGCAGCCCGACGGGCTGACCCCGCCGCCGCCCGGCATCACGCCGGGGCGGGATCGTCCTCCCCGGCGGTGAGGTCGTCCCCACCGGTGGTCAGCAGCTCGTGGGCGTCCATGATCCGGTAGGCGTAGCCCTGCTCGGCCAGGAAACGCTGGCGGTGTGCGGCGAAGTCCTGGTCGATGGTGTCGCGGGCGACCACCGAGTAGAAGCGGGCCTCATGGCCGTCGGCCTTGGGGCGCAGCACCCGGCCCAGCCGCTGGGCCTCCTCCTGGCGGGAGCCGAAGGTGCCGGACACCTGGATCGCGACCGTGGCCTCCGGCAGGTCGATGGAGAAGTTCGCGACCTTGGACACCACCAGCACCGAGATCTCGCCCTCCCGGAAGGCGTCGAAGAGCTTCTCGCGCTGCGCGTTGCTCGTCTCGCCCTTGATCACCGGCGCGTCGAGGTGCTCGCCCAACTCGTCGAGCTGGTCGATGTACTGCCCGATGACCAGGGTCTGTTCGCCCGCGTGCCGGCGCACCAGCGCCTCGGTCACCCGCTGCTTGCTGTCGGTGGTCGCACAGAAGCGGTACTTCTCCTCCGCCTCGGCCGTGGCGTAAGCGAGCCGCTCCGAGTCGGTCAGGTCCACCCGCACCTCGACGCAGTCGGCCGGCGCGATGTAGCCCTGCGCCTCGATCTCCTTCCACGGGGCGTCGAAGCGCTTGGGCCCGATCAGCGAGAAGACGTCCGACTCCCGGCCGTCCTCCCGCACCAGCGTCGCGGTGAGCCCGAGCCGCCGCCGCGCCTGGAGGTCGGCGGTGAACTTGAAGACCGGCGCGGGCAGCAGGTGCACCTCGTCGTAGACGATCAGGCCCCAGTCCCGGGAGTCGAACAGTTCCAGGTGCGGGTAGACGCCCTTCCGCTTGGTCGTCAGCACCTGGTACGTGGCGATGGTGACCGGACGGATCTCCTTCTTCGTCCCGCTGTACTCGCCGATCTCGTCCTCGGTCAGCGAGGTGCGCTTGACCAGCTCGTGCTTCCACTGGCGGGCCGAGACGGTGTTGGTGACGAGGATCAGCGTGGTGGCCTTGGCCTGCGCCATGGCCCCGGCGCCGACCAGCGTCTTGCCGGCGCCGCAGGGCAGCACCACGACGCCCGAGCCGCCGTGCCAGAAGCCCTCCACGGCCTGCGCCTGATACGGGCGCAGCGCCCAGCCGCTCTCGTCCAGTTCGATCGGGTGCGCCTCGCCGTCGACGTAGCCGGCCAGGTCCTCGGCCGGCCAGCCCAGCTTGAGCAGCGTCTGCTTGATCTGCCCGCGCTCGGAGGGGTGCACCACGACGCTGTCCGGGTCGATCCGCGCGCCGACCAGCGGCTGCACCTTCTTCGAGCGGAGGATCTCCTCCAGCACCGGGCGGTCGGTGCTGGACAGCACCAGGCCGTGCGCGGGGTGCTTGGTGAGGGTCAGCCGGCCGTACCGTGACATGGTCTCGGCGACGTCGACGAGCAGGGCGTGCGGCACCGGATACCGGGAGTACTGCACCAGCGCGTCCACGACCTGCTCGGCGTCGTGGCCGGCGGCCCGCGCGTTCCACAGTCCGAGCGGCGTCAGCCGGTAGGTGTGGATGTGCTCCGGGGCCCGCTCCAACTCGGCGAACGGCGCGATGGCCCGCCGGCAGGCGTCCGCCAGCTCGTGGTCCACCTCCAGCAGCAGCGTCTTGTCGCTCTGGACGATGAGGGGTCCGTTCACGCGCCTCGCCTTTCGCTTTCCGGGGCCGAACCGTCGGGCCGCGGCCGCCGGAACGGCCGAACGTGCCAAACGTCCAGTGTGCCGCATTGCGCCGACACGGTGGCCCGGTCCGCGGGGCGGTCTGTTCCCGCGCAGGTCAGACCGCGTCGTCGGCCAGTTCCGAGACGCCGGTGATGCGGTGCAGGGGGTAGGTGCGGACCTCGTCGGAGGTGTGGTCGTAGGCGGTGACGTAGCCGCCCTCGACGCGGACGGGGGCGATCACCCGCTGGCTGGCGGCGCCGTCCGCGTTGACGTAGCCGATCCAGACGGGGGAGCTGGTGAGGACCGCGGCCTGCATGGTGGCCAGCGTCTCGGCGGAGGTGGTGCGGGGCAGTGCGCCCGGTGTCGGCGGCGCGGTGTCGGCGGTGGCGGTGGCGGGCTTGCGTGCGGCGGTGGCGGCGAGGTCGCCGGCGCGGATGGCGCGCACCGCCGCCTCCAGCAGGGTGCGGTCGGGCGGCGGCGGGCCGTCGGGCACCGGGGTCGGGGCCGTCCGGGGCGGGGTGCGGTAGGAGTCGGCGCGGGCCACCAGGACGTCGCCGGCGGCGGATTCGGCGGCCGGGGCGTAGCCCATCGCCCGCAGGCCGTCGAGGAGTTGCTCGGGGGCGGACTGGGCGGCCAGCACGGTCGGGGCCAGCCGGCGCAGCCGCAGGGCGGCGGCGCGGCGGTCGGCGAGGATCTCGGAGAGCAGCGCGTCGTCGTCGCAGCGGACGTAGGCGCTGGCCGCGCCGACCCGCAACTGGCCGTGTCTGCGGGCCACATCGTCGATGAGGTACGCGAGCGGCTGGGGGACGGGGGTGCGGGAGTGGGTGGTGAGGAACTCCTGGAGCTCGGCGGCGGACCGGCCGGCGTCCAGGGCGCGGCGCACCGAGGCCGGGGTGAAGCGGTAGACCGTGGCGCCGCCCTTGGACTCGATGTCGGCCAGCACCGCGAGCGCCTCGGCGAGCGGGCGGCGCAGCGGGCCGGGCGCGACGGCGGTCAGGTCGGCCTGGAGCAGGACGTGGTCGAGCGGTTCGGGGAGCAGCGGGGCGAGCAGGGCGGCGGCGCGGACCGCGGTGGCGGTCGCCTCGGCGGGGGTGAGGGGGGTGAGGGCGCCGGCGATCGGGCTCGCGTCCGCGTCCGTGTCCGTTTCCGCGCTCGGGCCCGTGTCGCCGGTGGTGCGGAGCAGGGTGCGGCCGTGGGCGGCGAGTGCGCCGCGGCCCGTGACGCCCAGCAACTCGGCCTCGATGAGGGTCCATTGGGCGAGCCGGGAGCGGAGGTCGTCGGTGGGGGCGGGGCCGGCGGCGCCGTCCGCCGCGGTGGACGGGGGCGCGGCCTGGGCCGGTCCCTGGGGCGGGGACGACGCGGCCGGGGGCTGGGTGGCGGGGGCGGCGGCGCGCAGCGGGCGTTCCCAGCGCAGTCGCGAGAGCAGGGCCCGTTCCGGTACGGAGGTGCCGGGCGGGAGGGTGGCCAGCAGGGTCAGTACCCGGTGGCGGACCTCGGGGGCCGGCGAGCGGTCCAGGTGCGGGCCGAGGGCGGCCAGGGCGCGGCCCTTGGCGTCGGCGGTGCCGACCACGCCGGGGGTGCGGGTGGCGGGGAGCCAGGCGGCGACCAGGGCCGCCCAGCGCTGGTGGTCGGGCAGCTGGAGCCAGTCCTCGGCGGCCGGGGTGGCGGCGTAGCGCTCGTCGGCCTCGCCGTCGGAGGCGATCAGCCCGGCCGCGTGGGCGAGTTCGAGCCAGAAGGCGGCGAGCGGCTCGGTGGTGTCCAGGGCGACCGCGGTCCGCTTGAGGTCGCGGACGCTCAGACCGCCGGCGCGCAGGACGGGCGGGCCGCCGAGGTCCCACTCCTTGAGCAGCTCCTCGACGGTGGCCAGGGCGGTGAACGCCTGGCTCGCGGCGGCGTTGTCCACAAGCTGTGGATCGCGGGCGGTGGCCGGATCGAGGGCGGGCGGCACCGGCTCGGGCGCGCGGTGCGCGCGCCCGGCGCGCAGGTGGAGCGCCGCCTCCCGGGGCAGCACGACGTTGCGGGCGCCCGCCGGGAGCAGCAGCCCGCGGTCCAGCAGCCACTGCAGATGCGCGGCCGGCCGGTCGGTGACCGCCCCGTACGGCGGGCCCCACAGCAGCTTGTCCAGCACGGCGACGGCCTCGGCGGGCGCGGTGTCCAGCAGCGCGGCCATCCGGGCGCGGTCGCAGAAGAGGCCGGTGAGGGCGGCGACCGCGGACACCGGGTCATGGGTGGCGGGCAGGCCGGCCGCGGCCAGGATCTCCTGGATACGGCCCGGCGACATCCCGGTGGTGGCCTCGGCGACGGTCGGGCCCAGCCCGGTCGGGGAGGGGCGGGCGGGGCTCGGGGTGAGGAGTTCCCGGGCGGTGCGCACCAGCCGCAGCCGGTCGTCCGGGCCCCACACCAGGGCCTGGGCGCGCAGCGCCGCCACCGCCCGGGGCAGCGCCGCGGCGACCGCTGCGTTCCCGGCGTCCCCGGCCATCAGCGCCGCCAGCGTCGGGTACGGGCAGGGGTCCGGGGCGATCGCCAGCGCCTCGGCGGTCTGCAGGGCGAAGGTGTCCAGCCGCTCCACCGCCCGGACCACCGACGCCCGGGTCCCGGCCCGGGTGGCCAGCTGCGTCAGATCGCCCGGCACCGGGTTGAGCAGGTCGGGCCGGGCCCGCAGCAGGCCGGCGAGCCCGCGGTCCGAACGGGTCCTGAGCTCCTCGGCGAGGGTGCGGGGGGTAGCGGTGGTCATTCGTCCTACGTTAGCCGGGCCGGGAAGACGGCGGGAGGAGGTGACCGCGGCGCGGGGTCGCCCGCCCCGGTCCGTGCGCCCCTCCGCGGGCGGCCCGGGGCGCTGGCGCGGGCCCGCGCGGTACCGTCGGGGCAGCAACCAGCGCACGCCGCAGGGGATTTCGTGGGGATCGAGAGCGAGCAGCTCGTCTTTGACTATCTGAGCCGGGTGGGCGACCTGGCCCAGCAGCGGGGGCTGTCGTCCGGCGCCCGGATGCGGCTGGTGACCTCGCTGCGCGCCGAGATCGACGCGCAGAAGGCCGACCAGAAGGCCGATTCGGTGCCCGGGGTGAAGCGGATGCTGGCCCGGCTGGGCACGCCGGAGGCGGTGGTGCGGGCCGCGGCCGACGCGGACGGCGCCGGCGGCGGGGCCGCGGCCCGGCCGGTCGGGCCGGTGGTCGGGCCCGCGGAGCCGGCCCGTCCCGCGCCGTGGGGCGGCGCCCGCGAGAGATTCGGCGGGCTGATCGGCAAGGTGCCCGGGCCGCGCGACGAGGACGCGCCGGGGGAGGGCGGGCGGCGGCCGGGTTTCCTCAAGAAGCGCGGTGCCCGGCCGGCCGTCCCGGAGGCGCAGTCGGCCGCCGCACCGCCCCATCTGGCCGGCGCCGACGAACTGGGGGATGCGGAGGACCCGCCCGACTGGTGGCGGCTGGAGGCCGCGCCCCACGAGGCGGCGGACACGGCGGACGCGGTGCCCGGGTTCGTCGGCGGTATCGAGATCCCGGAGGTCTGGGAGCGGCCGGAGGAGAAGGGCAAGGGCGGCGAGGACGCGCCGGCGGAGGAGGAGGGCGGCACCGGGCGCCGGCGGGTGCCGCCGGGCCTGCTGCGGCGGACGCTGGGCCGGCGGCCCGCCCAGGAGGCGGCGGCCGAGTCGGCCGGCGAGCCGGAGGACGCGGCGGACGGCGGCACCGGGACCCCCGCTCCGGTGCCCCTGCGGGCGTGGCTCAGCCCGGTGTTGACGCTGGCGGTGCTGCTGCTGGTGGCCGGTGCGGTGGTCGGCTCCTGGCTGGCGCTGGCCGGCGGCTGGGGCCTCGCCTACGTCTCGCGCCGGCTCAGCCGCACGGAGACCAGGTTCGCCGCGCTGGGCGTGCCGGGCATCGTCGCCGGCGGCCTGGTGGTCTGGGTCTGGGGCCGCAACGACGGCCGCTGGGGCGCCCCGATCGCCCCGGGCCACCTGGGCGAGGAACTGCTCGCCGGCCTGCCGGGCGTGGTGCGGGTGGCGGCGGTCGCCTCGGCGCTGTTCCTGCTGTGGCGGATGCGGCGGGCGGCCGGCTGAGGCGCGGGCGGCGCGCCCCGGGGCCGGCCGCCGCCCGGGCCGCCGCTACTTCTTGGCCAGCCGCTGCTGGATCTCGTCCAGGATCTTGTCGGCCGCGGTGTAGCCGATGCCCTGGATCCACAGCTGGTCGTCGACGCGGATCGACCTGCCGTCCTTGACGGCCCGGAGGTTCTTCCACAGGGGGCCGGTGGTGGTCTGGGCCTCCTTGGACTTCTCGGGGCTGCCGTAGGTGGAGTAGAAGACGGCGTTGGCGTCGGCCTTGGTGATCTGCTCGGGGCCGACCTCGACCATCAGGCCGTTCTGTGCGCCGTCGACGACGGAGGTGGGGCCGGTGCCGATGTCGTCGAGGACCGTCCCGATGTAGCTCCGGCAGCCGTAGATGCGGGTGTCGGCGCCCTCGACGAAGCGGACGACGTTGGCGCGCAGGGCGCGGGCCTTGGCCGGGCCGCCCAGGGCCTGGGTGACGCGCTCGGCGTGCGACCGGTAGGCGGCGACGACGCGCTGGGCCTCGGGGATCTTGTTCAGCGCGGCGGCGTGGACGGCGAAGTTCTGCTTCCACGGGTAGCCGGTGGTCTCGGTCATGACAGTGGGCGCGATCTTCTTCAGCTCGGCGTAGCGCTGGCCGTCGCGGACCTTGCTGGTGAGGATCAGATCGGGCTTGAGGGCGGCGATCGCCTCCAGGTTGGGGGCGCCGATCTTGCCGACGTTCTGGATGCCGGCGAGCCGGTGCCGCGGCAGGTAGTCGAGGAAGCCGGAGTCGACGTCGGAGCGGGTCGCGCCGACGGGGGTGACGCCGAGGGTGAGCGCGGAGTCCAGCTCGGCGGTGTCCAGGACGACGACGCGCCGCGGGGTGTCGGGGACGGTGACCTCGCCCATCGCGGTGCGGACCGGGTGGCCGCCGCCGTCCCGGGGGGCCGGCTCGGGCCAGGCGGTGGTGGGCTGCGCGGGGCAGGTGGCCGCCTTGAAGGTGCCGTCGGGGCCGGCGGCGGAGGCGCCGGAGTCCGCGCCGCTGCCGCAGGCGGCGAGCAGGAGCGCGCCGGCGGCGGCGACCGCGGCGGCCCGGGCGGTGCCGCCGCGGCGCGGCCGCGCGCCGGCTGTGGAGACGCCGGCCGGGTGGGGGGAACGGTGCGAGCGGGTCATGGCCGGGTGGGTGGGGCGGGTCATGGCAACCCTTTCGGCTCGGCGGCGGGGAGGTCGGCGGGGCGGGAGCCTCGACGAGCAGACGTCACTGCCGGGGTTCCCTTTCCCAGGGACGGCCCGGAACCACCAGGGGCGAGCCGGTCACCGGGTCCGGGACGACCACCGCGTCCAGGCCGAAGACCTCCCGGACCAGGTCGGCCGTGACGACCTGCCCGGGGTGGCCCTGGGCGACGATCCGGCCCGCCTTCATGGCCACCAGGTGGTCGGCGTAGCGGGCGGCCTGGTTGAGGTCGTGCAGGACGGCGACGACGGTCCGGCCGCGCTCGTGGTTGAGCTGGCGCACCAGGTCCAGGACCTCCACCTGGTGGGCGATGTCCAGATAGGTGGTCGGCTCGTCCAGCAGGAGCAGATCGGTCTCCTGGGCCAGCGCCATGGCGATCCAGACCCGCTGGCGCTGGCCGCCGGAGAGCTCGTCGACCGCGCGGTCCGCCAGCGCCGCCACGTCGGTCCGCGCCATCGCCTCGGAGACCGCCCGCTCGTCCTCCGTCGACCACTGCTGCCACCACCGCTGGTGCGGCTGGCGACCGCGGGCCACCAGGTCGGCGACGGTGATCGCCTCCGGTGCGACCGGGGTCTGCGGCAGCAGGCCGAGCGACTGGGCGATCTTCCGGGTGGGGATCTTGGCCAGGTCCGTGCCGTCCAGCAGGACCGTGCCGTGGCGCGGTCGCAGCAGCCGCCCCAGGGCGCGCAGCAGTGTCGACTTGCCGCAGGCGTTGGGGCCGACGACGACGGTGACCGCGCCGTCGGGCACGTCCACGTCCAGGCCCTCGACGACGGTGCGCTCCTCGTAGGAGAGGGTCAGGTCGCGGGCCGTCAGACGGGCGGCGGTGCGTGGTGCGGTGGTCTCCTGGGCGGTGGGTTCCTCGGCGGTGGTCTCCGGGGCGGCGGGGCCCGTCTCGGCCGCCGGCCGCGGTGTGCCGGTACCGGTCACGCGTTTCCTCCTGTGGCCCGGCCACGGGCCCGGTGGCCCCTGACGATCAGCCAGATCAGATACGGGGCGCCGACCGCGGCGGTCAGCACGCCCACCGGCAGCTCGGTCGGCGCGAGCAGCTTGCGGGCGAGCAGGTCGCCGAGGACGACGATGACGGCGCCCAGCAGGGCGGAGCTCAGCAGTGGGATCTGCGCGGTCCGGGTCAGCCGGCGGGCGATCTGCGGGGCGAGCAGGGCGACGAAGTCCACCGGCCCGGCGGCGCCGGTCGCCATCGACGCCAGCACCACGCCGACCGCCACCAGCCCCAGCCGGGTGCGGCCCAGCCGGATGCCCAGCGCGGTCGCGGTGTCGTCGTCCAGGGACACCGTGCGCTGGGCGCGGGCCGCCCACAGGACGGCCGGCAGCAGCACCAGCAGCGCCCACCCCAGGGGCGCCGCCTCCGCCCAGCCGCGCCCGTTGAGCGAGCCGGTCATCCAGACCTGGGCCTGCTGGGCCACCAGGTAGTCGCCCTTGGTGAGGAACAGCTGGGTGACCGAGCGCAGCGCCACCGCGAAGCCGATGCCGATCAGCACGAAGCGGGTGGCGTGCAGCCCGCCGCGCCAGGCGAAGACGTAGACCAGGACGGCGGCCAGCACCCCGCCGGCGACCGAGACGTAGGGCAGGACCGCGAACGACGTGACGCCGAAGGTCATCGCGCCGACCGTCACCGCCCCGGCGCCCTGGGTGACGCCGATGATGTCCGGGCTGGCCAGCGGATTGCGGGCGACGGTCTGGATCAGCCCGCCGGCGACCCCGAAGGCCGCGCCGACCAGCAGCCCGACCACCATCCGGGGCAGCCGCAGCGTCCCGACGACGAGTTCCTGCCCGGACGGCCGGCCCGTCAGCACCCTGAGCACCTCGGAGGGCGCCACCCAGCTCTCGCCGGCACACAGGTACGCCACGGACACCACGGCCAGGAGGACCGCGAGCACCGCGGCGACCACAGTGGCGCGCCGGTGCAGCAGGAAGGAGCCGCGGCCGGCCCGGACCAGCGCGTACCCGGCGGGGCGGACCGCGCCCGGGCGGGCGGCGGGGGAGATCCTGGGGGCCGTCATGCCGCCACCGCCCGTCGCCGGACCAGGGTCACCAGGAACGGCACGCCGATCAGCGCGGTCATCACGCCCGCCGGGACCTCCGACGGCGGGAAGAGCACCCGCCCGACGGTGTCCGAGACCAGCACGACGACCGGGCCGAGCAGCGCGGCCATCGGCAGCGCCCAGCGGTGGTCGCCGCCCACCAGCGCGCGGGCCAGGTGCGGGACGGCCAGGCCGACGAAGGCGATCGGGCCGGCCGCGGCCACCCCCGCGCCGGTCAGCACGGTCGCGCCGAGCCCGCCCACGATCCGCACCGCGGCGACGTTCTGGCCCAGTCCCCGGGCGACATCCTCGCCGAGCGCCAGGGCGTCCAGTCCGCGCGCCACCGACAGCACCAGTACCGCGCCGACCAGCAGGAACGGCCAGATCTGGGCGGCCACCGCGGCATCCCGGCCGGTGAGCGAGCCCACCTGCCAGAAGCGGAACTCGTCCAGCGCCGCGGCCTTGGTGGTGAGGATCGCCATCGACACCGACACCAGCAGCGCGTTGATCGCGGCGCCGGAGAGCGCCAGCTTGACCGGGGTGGCGCCGCCCCGGCCGCGGGTGGCGACGCCGTAGACGACGACGGCGGCGATCCCCGCGCCGGCGAACGCGAACCAGACGTAGCCGGTCAGGGTGTGCACCCCGGCGAAGGCGATGGCGGCGACCACGGCGGCCGCGGCGCCCTGGCTGATGCCGAGGATGCCGGGGTCGGCGATCGGGTTGCGGGTGATGCCCTGCATGACCGTGCCGGCCATCGCCAGCGCGGCGCCCACCATCAGCCCGATCAGGGTGCGCGGCAGCCGCAGGTACCGCACGACCTGCGCGGCGTCGTCGGTGCCGCCGTGGACGAGGGCGTCGAGCACCGCGGACGGCGCGAACGCGCGGCTGCCGACGGCGAGCGAGAGGACCACCGCGAGCAACAGCGCCAGCACCGCCACCGCGGTCAGGCCGAGCCGTCGGCTCCGTTTCCGTTGCGTCACGGGCATGGCATCACGGGCGTCGGGTCCATTCGCGCGGTCTGGAGCTGTCGGACGGGCGACCGCGGGCACCCGGTGGGGCCCGCGGTTAGGTAAGGCAAGGCTAACGCTACGTCCTGGTCGCCGCGGCCCGCGGGGGCGCGGGCACAATGGCAGGCATGGCTGCGCATCCCCTGACCGTCGGGTTCGACCTCGACATGACGCTGATCGACTCCCGTCCGGGCATCAAGGCCGCCTACGAGGCGCTCGCCGTCCGCACCGGTACGTACATCGACGCCGACGCCGCGGTGACCCGGCTCGGGCCGCCGCTGGAGCAGGAGATCCGCCGGTGGTTCCCCGAGGAGCGGGTGGCCGAGATCAGCGACGTCTACCGGGAGCTGTACCCCGCGCATGCCGTCGCCGGCACCCTGGCGATGCCCGGCGCGCGGGAGGCGGTCGACGCGGTGCACGCGGCCGGCGGCCGGGCCATCGTCGTCACCGCCAAGTACGAGCCCAACGCCGAGCTGCACCTGTCCCACCTGGGCATCGCCGCGGACGCGGTCATCGGCTCGCTGTGGGCGGAGGCCAAGGCCGAGGCGCTGCGCGCGCACGGCGCGCGCGTCTACGTCGGCGACCACACCGGCGACGTGCGCGGCGCCCGGACCGCGGGCGCGCTGTCGGTGGCGGTCGCCACCGGCCCGTGCGGCGCCGACGAACTGCGCGCGGCCGGCGCCCAGGTCCTGCTCGACGACCTGACCGCTTTCACGTCGTGGCTGGATCGTTACGTAGCGGATCCGGATCGTTACCCGGCGGGTGGCGTCGACGGGGACGGCGCGAGGGCCGCCTCCGCCTGACGGCGTTGGGCGACCACGGAACGCAGCACTCCGCCGCCCGCGATCAGGAAACCGGCGCCCATCAGCATGGACACCCAGTAGAACTCCCACGGCAACGGCTTCGTGCCGAGGAACAGCGGTAGCACTGTGACGAGAGTGGCCAGTGCGCCAACTAGGAACACGATCGCGCCGATTCGGACCATCAGATCCCCGGCCTGGGGCGTTTCATCAGACACCTGACCAGGGTAAGTCCGGGCGAGAGGCGCCGAGGATCCCCCTGGCGACGTCTTGTCACCGGGCCCCGGACCATTAGCCTTGGGGGAGGCGGGCTTCGGTGGCCCGCTGCACTGTTATCCGGACCAATTTTCTCAACGCCGCGGCTCCACACGCTGCCTGCCGCGGACCAGCCCGCATTTCCCGACGAGTACGAGGACGAGGACAGACGTGCCTACCGGCAAGGTCAAGTGGTTCAACAGCGAGAAGGGCTTCGGCTTTCTCTCCCGCGACGACGGCGGTGACGTCTTCGTACATTCGTCGGTGCTGCCCGACGGCGTGGAGGCGCTCAAGCCCGGCCAGCGCGTCGAATTCGGTGTCGTCGCAGGCCAGCGCGGAGACCAGGCACTGAGCGTCATCCTCCTCGATCCGGCCCCCTCGCTCGCCGCGGCCCAGCGGCGCAAGCCCGACGAGCTCGCCTCGATCGTGCAGGACCTCACCACGCTCCTGGAGAACGTCACCCAGCAGCTGGAGCGCGGGCGTTACCCCGACAAGGTGCACGGCGCCAAGATCGCCGGCATGCTGCGGGCGGTCGCCGACCAGCTCGACGTCTGAGCCGGACCGCCCGCGCTCCCGAAGCGGCCGCGGGCGGCCGCACCGACATCCTTCAGAGGAACTTCAGCGCATCGCGGCCGAGGGGCGGAACGAGCCCCTCGGCCGCGGCGCGGGTGAGCAGCCCGCGCACCGCGGCGTAGCCGTCCTCGCCGAGGTCGGCGGTGAACTCGGTGACGTACAGCCCGATGTGCTGGTCGGTCACCTTCGGGTCCATCTCCTGGGCGTGCTCCAGGACGTACGGACGGGAGACCTCCGGGTCGTCCCAGGCCATCCGGACCGACGTGCGGACCGCCTCCGCCAGCCGGCGCAGCACCGGCTCGCCCAGCGACCGCTTGGCGATGATCGCGCCCAGCGGGATCGGCAGACCGGTGGTCAGCTCCCAGTGCTCGCCCATGTCCGCCAGGCAGTGCAGCCCGTAGTCCTGGTACGTGAAGCGGGCCTCGTGGATCACCAGGCCGGCGTCGACCTTGCCGTCCCGCACGGCCGGCATGATCTCGTCGAACGGCAGCACCACGACCTCGCCGACCCCGCCCGGCACCGCCTCCGCCAGCCACAGCCGGAACAGCAGGTACGCGGTGGACCGCTCGCTGGGCACCGCGACCGTCTTCCCCGCCAGGTCCGCGGCCGCCCCGGGCCGGCGGGTCAGCACCAGCGGGCCGCAGCCGCGCCCCAGCGCCCCGCCGCAGGGCAGCAGCGTGTACTCCTCCAGCACCCACGGCAGGACCGCGTAGGACACCTTCAGCACGTCCAGCTCACCGCGCTCGGCCAGGCCGTTGGTGACGTCGATGTCGGCGAGGGTGACCGCCAGCTCCGGCGCGTCCGGGACCCGGCCGTGCACCAGGGCGTCGAAGACGAAGGTGTCGTTCGGGCACGGGGAGTAGGCGATGGACAGCGGCCGGGTCACGGGGTCCTCCGGGGGGTGTGGGGTGGCGATGCCGGAGCCCCGGGCGACGTCGTCGCTGGGGTGCCCGCCAGGGCTCCGGGGAACGTGCGGAAGGCGTCGGTCAGCGCGGCGAGGGCGGGCCCGATCCGCCAGGCGGCGCGGTCCCGGGGGCCCACCGCGTTGGAGATCGTGCGCAGCTCCAGCACGGGCAGGCCGTGCGCGGCGGCCGCCTCGGCGACGCCGAACCCCTCCATCGCCTCGGCCAGCACGCCCGGGTGACGCGCCGCCAGCTCGGCGGCACGGGCGGCGCTGCCGGTGACCGTGGAGACCGTGACGACCGGTCCGACCGCCCCGCCGGTCGCCGCCGCGACGGCCGTGACCAGCGCCGGGTCGGGCAGGTGCACCGTGGTCCCGAAGCCGAGTTCGGTGACCGGGACGAAGCCGTCGGGGGTCTCGGCGCCCAGGTCGGCGGCGACGATCGCGTCCGCGACGACCACCGAGCCCAGGGGCGCGCCGGACGGGCGGCCGGGGGAGGAGCCGGGACCGGGGGCGAAGCCGCCGCCGATGCCGGCCGAGACGACCAGGTCGTACGGGGTGCCGGCGAGGGCGGCGACGGTGAGCGCGGTGGCGGTGCCGGCGGCCGCGGCGGCCGGGCCGACGCCGGCCGCCAGGACGTCCGGCGCCGGCGACCCGGCGGGCGCGTGGTGCAGCGCGTGGCCGCCGGGCAGCGGGCGGTGCGCGTAGCCGTCCCCGGCGGCGCACACCGCGTCGCGCTCCGCGGCCACCGCGGTGACCACCAGCGCCCGCATCAGACGCCCCGCACCGTGTGCCGCCGGTCCCCGGCCCCCGCGCGCAGCGCCGCTCAGTCCTTCAGCTTCAGGTTGACGTGCCACAGGGCCGTCGGGCCCTCGCCCTGGGCCTTGCCGGCCTCGGCGACCAGCAGGGTGACCTCGGGGAGGTAACCGCTCTGGCCGGTCATCGGGTTGGTCTGCTTGAAGATCTCGTCCACGCTGAAGGAGCGGTAGGTCTCGGTGGTGGGCTGCATGAAGGGCTGCCCACCGACGACGAACCAGCCGGACTTGGCCACCTTCGGGTCGACGCCCACCCGGATCTTCTCGCCCGGCTGCACCGTGAGGGTGTCGGCGCCCTTCTTGGAGATGCAGTCCTTGACGGTCTTCTGGTCGAGGGACTTGCCGTTGCCGTCACATCCGGGGGTCACCTCCGCCGTGACCGTCTTCGAGCCGACGGTCACGGTGGCCAGCGAGGTCGGCTGCTGGCAGGCGGAGAGGGTGAGCAGGCCCAGGGTCATGGCACCGAGGGCAGCGGCGGCGCGGCGGCCCTTGCCCCGGGAGATCAACGCAGCGGTCATACGGGGCAGGCTATCGGGCGTCCCGGCGCGCGCCACGCGCGGGTGCGGCGCGCCGCGACCGGGCCCGCCGCACGGGGTGCCCCGCGTGCGCCGTCACACCACCCGCGGGGCCGGCCGGCCGCCGCGCCGGGCCGCGTCGAGCAGCCCCCGCACGGCCAGTGCGGCGCCCAGCGCCACCAGGCCGGCGGCCACCGCCATGCCCAGCGTGCCGACCAGCGGCAGTGCGATCCCGAGCGCGCCGCCCACCACCCACGCCAGCTGGAGCACCGTCTCGGACCGGGCGAACGCCGAGGTCCGCACCGCCTCCGGCACGTCCCGCTGGATCATCGCGTCCAGCGACAGCTTGGCCAGCGCCTGGCACAGCCCCGCGGTGGCCGCCGCCGCGGTTACCACCACGGGCGCCAGCACCTCGTAGAACAGCGCCGCCAGCGCCGTCGCCCCCAGTGCCAGCCCCAGCATCGCGGCGATGATCCGCTCCGGGCCGCGCGCCTTCAGCCCGGCGCCGACCGCCGTGCCCAGCGCGTTCCCGGTGCCGGCGGCCACCGCGACCAGCCCCAGTGACGCCGCCGCCCCCAGCCCGCCCAACGGGTGCTCGCGCAGCAGGAACGCCAGGAAGAAGGTGAGGAAGCCGGAGAGCGAACGCAGCGCCGCGTTCGCCTGGAGGCCGTGCAGGACGGACGGGCCGACCGTGCGCAGCCCCGGCCGCCGTCCGCCCGCCCCGGTGGGGAACGTGCCGTCCCGGGACGCCAGCCGGGCCCGGGCCTCGCCCTTGCCCGAGTCCACCGCGTGCGGCAGCGAGAACGACAGGAACGCCCCGGTCAGGAACACCGCGCAGGCCCCGTACAGCGGCCAGGCGGGCCCGATCAGGTGCAGCCCGGCGCCCAGCGGCGCGGCCACCCCGGTGGCCAGCAGCCCCGCCAGCGTCACCCGGGAATTGGCCTTCACCAGCGAGACCCGCGGTGGCAGCAGCCGCGGCACCACCGCGCTGCGCACCACCCCGTACGCCTTCGACGACACCAGCACCCCCAGGGCCGCCGGATACAGCTCCAGCCCGCCGCCGGCCACCGCCCCCGACATGGTCAGCGCCAGCACCGCCCGGGCCAGCATCGAGCCGGCCATCGCCGCCCGGCGGCCGTGCGGCAACCGGTCCAGCAGCGGCCCCACCACCGGCGCCAGCAGTGCGAACGGCGCCATGGTGACCGCCAGGTACAGGGCCACCCGCCCCCGTGCCTGGTGCGTCGGCACCGAGAAGAACACCGTGGAGGCCAGCGCGACCGTGATCATCACGTCGCCCGCGGCGTTCACCGCGTGCAACTCGATCAGCTTCGCCAGCCCCGATTCGCCGGCGCCCTGTGCGTGGGTGGCGCGCCGCACCCCCCGGGCCGCGGCGGCCAGCGGCCGGTGCAGCGCGCGCCCGGCCGCCCGGCCCGCCCGGCGGACCTTCGACGTCCTCGACGCCCTGACGGCTGCCACCTGGTCATACTGCCCCAACTCGCCCCATCTGGGGCGGTTTCTCCCCCTGGTCGGGCGGGGCGCATCGGCCTCCTGGCGGTCACCGCGACACCCCCGCCCGATCGCGATCGGTGAGATTTGCTGCTCCCGCCGAGGGGTCGTGCAGCGTTGAAGGGGTAGCGTGTCCAGAGCGCCACCGGCGGTCTGTTTCGGCCGCGTACCTCATTTCCCTGCGATCGCGCAGAATAGGACGTAAGAGGTGCGCTCGACCGAACGAACCAGTTGGGCGCGGACGTCGACGCGGTCCCCAGGTCCGCTCCGCCCGCCCCGACCCCCGCAGGTCGTCCAGACAGGACCAGGACAGCTCCCGGCTGGCGCACTCGTGAGACGGCGTGGAAGAGAGAATCGATTCTTGTGAGTGCTGCGATGCGAAGCCGTACCCCTGACCGCCTGTGCGCCGAGGCGGTCGACCTCGCCCGCGCGGCGGCCGAAGAGGTCGCCACGCCCGGCATGGTCGGTGAGCACATCGACGCTGTCGCCGAGGCGGACCGCGTCGTCACCCATCTCTTCGACTGCGCGGAGCCCGGCTACCGCGGTTGGCGCTGGGCGGTGACGGTCGCCCGCGCCTCCCGCGGCAAGATCGTCACCCTCGACGAGTCGGTCCTGCTGCCCGGCCCCGAGGCGCTGCTGGCACCCGAGTGGGTGCCCTGGAGCGAACGGCTGCGCCCCGGCGACATGGGCCCCGGCGACCTGCTGCCCACCGAGGCCGACGACCTGCGGCTGGAGCCCGGGTTCAGCGGTGAGGACACCCCGCCGCCGAACTCGCCGGTAGCCGAGAGCATGGCCGCCGACGTCGCCGACACCGAGGAAGCGGACGTCGTCCCCGGTTCGCCCGCGATCCAGTCGGCGCCCGCCCGCGGCAGCGTCGGCGCGATCGCCGAGGAACTGGGCATGGCCCGCGCCCGGGTCCTGTCCCGCTACGGCCTGCACGCCGCCGCCGACCGCTGGGAAGAAGCCTTCGGCCCCAAGACCCCGATGGCCCAGGCGGCCCCCGCCACCTGCGTGAGCTGCGGTTTCCTGACGCCGATGGCCGGCTCGCTGCGGCAGGCGTTCGGAGTCTGCGCGAACGAGTTCTCGCCGGCGGACGGCCGCGTCGTCTCGCTGTCGTACGGCTGCGGGGCGCACTCGGAGGCCGCCGTGATGCCGAAGCCGCCGAAGCCGGCGGAGCCGGTGCTCGACGAGACCGTGGTCGAGCCGGTCTCGATCCGACCCGTGGCGGACGGCGGGTCCGTGGAGGACGGCGGCCCGGCGGAGGAGCTTGGTCACAGCTAGGGGTTTTGGTTGGGCGGGGGTGCCTCTGCTTGTGGTGGGTGGCGGGTGCCTGTGGGGCGGGCCTACGGGGTGGTTGTCGGACTGCTGCGCTTTACGTCCGACAACCACCCCCTCCGGCCCGCCCCACAGGCACCCGCCCGTACGTGAGAGGCCCCGCACCCGGCACCCACCACCCACCGGGGCCCCCGCCCCACAAACCCCATTTCCCGCCGGAGGCGGGAAGCCCCCGCACGGCGCCGCACCCGACGACGTGGGGCGATACCGTCGGGACAGAACCGTCTGATGAGGGAGACGAGAAACGTGGCAGGTATGCCGTGGGTGCGGGGCGCTGACGAGGGTGCCGACCCGTTCGGTACGGCCCGGTTGCGGCGCGGCGTGCTCGACGCCTGGGCCGCCTCGCCGGCCCGGTTCCGGGAGGACGCCAATGCCGAGGAGGACCTCGCGCTCGGCGGCTACCGCGACCGGCTCGCCGTGGAGCTGGCGCAGAACGCGGCGGACGCGGCGGCCCGGGCCGGCGTCCCCGGCCGGCTGCGGCTGACCCTGCACGCGGCCGACGGCGACGCGCCCGCGGTGCTCGTCGCCTCCAACACCGGTGCCCCGTTGGACGCCACCGGCGTCGAATCGCTCTCCACGCTGCGCGCCTCCGCGAAGCGGGAGACCAGCGTGGCGGTCGGCGCGGTGGGCCGGTTCGGCGTCGGGTTCGCCGCGGTGCTGGCGGTCAGCGACGAACCGGCGCTGGTGGGCCGCACCGGCGGCGTCCGCTGGTCGCTCGCCGAGGCCCGGGAGCTGGCCGAGGCGGTGGCCGCGCACAGCCCGGGGCTGGGCGGCGAACTCCGCCGCCGTGAGGGCCACGTGCCGCTGCTGCGGCTGCCGCTGCCCGCGGCGGGCACCGCGCCGGAGGGGTACGACACCGCGGTGGTGCTGCCGCTGCGCGACGGTGCCGCACAGGACCTCGCCGAGCGGCTGTTGGCCGGGATCGACGCGGCGTTGCTGCTGACCCTGCCGGGGCTGGCCGAGGTCGTGGTGGAGACGCCGGAGGGCGCCCGGACGCTGACGCGGCGGCAGGACGACGCGGATGTCCTGATCGAGGACAGCCGGCGGGGGGCCACCCGGTGGCGGGTGGCGACCGACGGCGGGCCGTTGGACCCGGCGCTGCTGGCGGACCGGCCGGTCGAGGAGCGGCTGCGGCCGTTCTGGTCGGTGACCTGGGCGGTGCCGGTGGACGAGGCGGGGGCCCCGGCGCGGCCGGGCACCGTGCCGGTGCTGCACGCGCCGACCCCGACCGACGAACCGCTGGGGCTGCCCGCGCTGCTCATCGCGTCGTTCCCGCTGGAGCCGACCCGGCGTCATGTCGCGCCCGGACCGCTCGCGGACTTCCTGGTAGGCCGTGCGGCCGCCGGGTACGCGGGGCTGCTCGGCGACTGGCAGCCGGTGTCGGCCGGCACCCTGGACCTCGTCCCGGGACCGCTGGGCAAGGGCTGGCTGGACGGCGAACTGCGGCGCCAGGTACTGGAGTTGCTGCCGCGGGTGCGGTTCCTGTCGAGCGCGGCGGCCGACGGCGGGGCGGCGGAGACCGCCGCGTGGGCCGAGGGCGACGTCGAGGGCGAGGACGGGGAGCGCTACGTCCTGCGGCCGGTGGACGCGGAGTTGGTGGAGGGCGCCGGCGCGGCGACCGTCGGGGTGCTGGCCGAGCTGTTCCCCAGCCTGCTGCCGGCCGGCCTGGAACGGCGTTCGGAGCTGCGGGCGTTGGGCGTGGCCCGGGTGCCGCTCACCGAGATGATCGACCGGCTGGCGGGCGTGGAGCGGTCGCCGGAGTGGTGGTGGCGGCTCTACGACGCGCTGGCCGGCACCGACCCGGACCGGCTCAGCGGTCTGCCGGTGCCGCTGGCGGGCACCGGGCGGACCACGATCGGGCCGCGCCAGGTGCTGCTGCCGCTGCCCGACGGCGGCCCGGACGCCGGCGGCGAGGCCGCCGACCGGCACCGCACCCTGACCCGGCTCGGACTCAAGGTCGCCCACCCCGGTGCGGTGCACCCGCTCCTGGAGAAGCTCGGGGCCACGCCCGCCGCACCCCGGGCCGTGCTGACGACGCCTCAGGTGCGGGCGGCGGTCGCTCATTCGCTCGACGCCGACGAGGACGCCTACGACGTCTTCGAGGACGAGCTGGCGCCGGGCGCCGGGGTGCCGTTGGGCGCCGAGGAGCTGGCCGAGACGGTCCTCGGGCTGGTCCGGGACGCCAATCTGGCGCCCGGCGACGAGCCCTGGCTGGCCGCGCTGGCGCTGCCCGACGAGGACGGCGAGCTGGCGCCGGCGGGCGAACTGGTCTTCCCCGGCAGCGACTTCGAACAGGTCATCCGAGAGGGTGAACTCGCCGCCTGTGAGGCGGAGTTGGCGGAGCGGTGGGGGGAGCAGCCGCTCACCGCGGTGGGGGTGCTGGCCACCTTCGCGCTGGTCCGGGCCGCGGACGTGGTGCTCGATCCGGACGAACTGGAGCCGCGGGACGGGGACTTCCCCGAGCCCGACGACGCGGGCCTGCTGGACGCGGTCGACGTGTGGTGCGAGGACATCCTCGACACCCTCCCGGAGGCCCCGGTCCCGCCGGTCGTCACCGAACTGGTCGCGGTCCGCGACCTCGACCTGGTCGCCGACGACGCCTGGCCGCGGGTCCTGGAGATGCTCTCCCGGCCGCCGCTGCGGGACGCCCTGACCACGCCGGTGCGGGTGCTGCTGCCCGACGGCACCACGGAGTCGGTGCGGCCGTACACCGCCTGGTGGCTGCGCGGCCACCCGGTGCTGGACGGGCGCCGCCCCGCCGGGCTGCGCGCCGCGGGCGGCGACCCGCTGCTGGCCGGGCTGTACGAGGCGGCGGACGCGGGCCGGGTCGACGCCCAGGTGCTGCGCGCCCTCGGCGTCCGCACCTCGGTCGGCGCGCTGCTCGACGAGCCCGGCGGCGCGGCCGAACTGCTGACCCGGCTCGCCGACCCCGAGCTGCGCGTGGGGATCGCCCAACTGCACGCGCTGTACGGGATGTTGACGGAGCTGGATCCGGATCAGGTGACGCTGCCCGACGAGCTGCGGGCGGTCGTGGACGGCGAGATCCAGGTGGCGGACGCGGCGGACGTGCTGGTCGCGGACGCCCCGGACCTGATGCCGCTGGCGGCCGGTCGCGCGCTGCTGCCGGTGCGGCCGGCCCGGGCCGCGGAGCTGGCCGAGCTGTTCCAGGTCGGACGGCTGAGCGAGGCGGTCGCCGCGGAGGTCCGCTCCGACGGCGCGGCGCACGACGTCCCGGAGGCGGTCCGCGCGCTGCTCGGCCCGGCCGCCCCGGACGCCTACGTCGAACACGAGGAACTGCTGGTCGAGGGCGCCGACGGCGGCGTCGAACTGGACTGGCGGTGGACCCCGGACGGCACGCTGCACGCCGCGACGCTGGAGGGCGTGGCGGCCGGCCTGGCGTGGGCGGCCGGGCAGTGGCCGCGCCGCTTCGAGGTCGCGGCGCTGCTGGAGGACCCGGAGCGGGGCGACGAGCTGGCCCGGGCGCGGTGGTTCGACTGAGCCCGGTGCCCTGCCGGGCGTGACGGAGGCAGGGCGGAGGCAGGACGGAGGCGGTCGTCGGGCGTGGTGTCCGGTGGCCGCCTCCCGCCGTCCTGGCACGCGCCGTCGTTGCCGGGGAGGGGGGTTGTCGGGGCCGGCGGGGTCGGCGGTTCAGCGGCCCGGGAAGGAGCGGCGGTACTCGCCCGGGGAGACGCCGAGGTGCCGCAGGAAGTGGTGGCGGAGGTTGTTGGCCGTTCCCAGGCCGCTCAGTGCGGCGACCTTCTCGATGGGCAGGCCGGTGGATTCCAGCAGTGACTGGGCGCGCGCCAGCCGCTGGTTGAGCAGCCACTGGAGCGGGGTGGTGCCGGTCGCGGCCTGGAGGCGCCGGTAGAGGGTACGGGGGCTCAGCGCCGCCCGGCGGGCCAGGTCGTCGACGGTCAGCGGCCGGTCCAGGCGGGCGCGCGCCCAGTCCAGTACCGGGGCCAGGCCCTCGTCGTCGGTCGCGGGGACCGACAGGTCGATGAACTGCGCCTGGCCGCCGGGCCGGTGGGCCGGCACGACCATCCGGCGGGCGAGCTGGTTGGCGACCTTGGCGCCCAGGTCCCGGCGGACGAGGTGGAGGCACAGGTCGAGCCCGGCGGTGAGTCCGGCGCTGGTCAGCACGTCGCCCTCGTCCACGTAGAGGACCGCGTCGTCGACCGTCACCTCCGGGTAGCGGGCGGCGAGTTGGGCGGTGTGCTGCCAGTGGGCGGTGGCCCGCCGGCCGTCGAGCAGTCCGGCCTCGGCGAGCGCGAAGGCGCCGGTGCACAGCGAGACCACGCGGGCGCCGGCCCGGTGGGCCCGGCGCAGGGCGGCGACCAGCGGCGCGGGCAGCGGAACGCCGTCCTCCACGCAGACGTCGGGGACGGAGGGGACGATGACGGTGGCGGCGCCCGCCAGGTCGTCGAGCCCGTGCGGGGTGTGCAGGGTCAGCCCGGCGGGTGCGGGTCCGGTCCCGTCGTCGTAGGTGCACAGGCGCAGGTCGTACCAGGGGTCGGCCAGGTCCGGCTGGGGCTTCCCGAAGACCGTGCACGGGATGCTCAGTTCGTAGAGGTCCCAGGAGGGGAGGCCGATGCCGGCGGGGACGACCACGGCGACGGTCCCCGGGCCCGCGGGGCGGGCGGTCGGCTCGGGGCTGGTGGGACGTACGGGGCTCATGGGGCGAGCGTACGGGCCGGCGGGGTGGCAGGAATTTGGTGCCGGGCGTCATTCCCGTCACTGTCGCCGACGGCCCCGCGGCTGCGAACGTACCGGTACGTGATCTTGACGCAGGAGCAAGGGAGTTGTGGGATGCGCACGCAAGCTGACCGACCGGCCGTGACCGTCGTCGGACTGGGTTCGATGGGCTCGGCACTGGCCGGCGCGCTGGTGGACCGGGGGCACCCGACCACCGTGTGGAACCGTTCCCCGGGCAGGGCCGAGGCGCTGGCCGCGCGGGGCGCACGGGTGGCCGGGAGCGTCGCCGAGGCGGTCGCGGCCAGTCCGCTGACCCTGGTGTGCGTCCTGGACCACCAGGCGGTGCACGCCGTCCTCGACCCGGTCGCCGGGAAACTCGCCGGCAGGCAGCTGGTCAACTTCACCTCCGGCGCGCCCGAGCAGGCCCACGAGGCCGCGGCCTGGGCCGCCGGGCACGGCATCGGCTACCTCGACGGCGCCATCATGACCACCCCGCCCGGGGTCGGCAGCCCGGAGACGATGTTCCTCTACAGCGGCGAACGCGCGGTCTTCGACGCCCACCGCGCCACCCTGGAGGCCCTGGGCGACCCGCTCCACCTGGGCGCCGACCCCGGGCTCGCGTCCCTCTACGACGCCGCGCTGCTGGGCCTGATGTGGTCCACCCTGACCGGCTGGCTGCACGGCACCGCGCTGGTCGGCGCCGAGCGGACCGCGGCGGCGGACGGGGCGGCGCCCACCGCGGCCACCGCCTTCACCCCGGTCGCCGCCCGCTGGCTGACCGCGGTGACCGGCTTCATGAACACCTACGCCCCCCAGGTCGACGCCGGCCGCTACCCGGGCGACGACGCCACCGTCGACGTCCAGATCGCCGCGGTCGGGCACCTGCTGCACGCCGCGGCGGCGCGCGGGGTGGACACCGCGCTGCCGGAACTGCTCAAGGGGCTGATGGAGCGGACCGCCGCGGCCGGGCACGGCTCCGACAGCTACGCCAGCGTCATCGAGGCGCTGCGCCGCCCCGCGGCCTGACCCGCCAGGCCCCGGCTCACACCGGGAACCGCTTGCCCACCCACCGCCAGGCGACCTCCAGCAGCAGCGCCGCCACCGCCGCGATCGCCACCGCCGTCCACGGCATCGTCGTCCCCACCAGCCGCAGGGCGAAGAAGGTCTGCAGCCACGGCGTCGCCAGGACGATCAGGAATCCCAGCCCCATCAGCAGCACCAGGCCGATCCGCCACCAGGTGTACGGGCGGGCGATGATCGCCAGGACGTACAGGGCGGTCAGGAAGAGGGTCAGGGTGGCCGCGCTGGTCTGCGCGGGGAGGGCGTCCGGGCCGGAGTAGTAGGCGCGGGCCAGCAGATAGGTGGTGAACGCCGCGAGGCCGGTGATGAGGCCGGAGGGGATGGCGTAGCGCATCACCCGGCGGACGAAGTGCGGGCGGGCGCGCTCCTTGTTGGGCGCCAGCGCCAGGAAGAAGGCGGGGATGCCGATGGTCAGCGTCGACAGCAGCGTCAGGTGCCGGGGCAGGTACGGGTAGGGGATCTGCCAGCAGGCCACCAGGATGGCCAGCAGCACCGAGTAGACGGTCTTGGTGAGGAAGAGGGTCGCGACCCGGGTGATGTTGCCGATCACCCGGCGGCCCTCCGCCACCACCGACGGCAGGGTCGCGAAGCTGTTGTTCAGCAGCACGATCTGGGCCACCGCCCGGGTCGCCTCGGAGCCGGAGCCCATGGCGACGCCGATGTCGGCGTCCTTGAGGGCCAGCACGTCGTTGACGCCGTCGCCGGTCATCGCCACGTGGTGGCCGCGGGACTGCAGCGCGCCGACCATGTCCCGCTTCTGTTGGGGCGTGACCCGGCCGAAGACGGCGCCCTCTTCGAGGGCCCGGGCCATCGCGTCGGGGTCGTCGTGCGGCAGGTGCCGGGCGTCCACCGGCGCGTCGGCTCCGGGCAGCCCCAGTTTGCCGGCGACCGCGCCCACCGACACCGCGTTGTCGCCGGAGATCACCTTGGCCTGGACGCCCTGCTCGGCGAAGTAGCGCAGGGTCTCGGGGGCGTCCGGGCGCAGCCGCTGCTCCAGGACGACCAGGGCGGCCGGCCGCACCTCGTGGGCGACGTCGGGGTGGTTCAGCGGCCGGGTGGCGCCGGCCAGCAGCAGGACGCGCAGGCCCTGGGCGTTGAGCCGGTCGATCTCGGGCAGCGCCGGGTCGTCGTCGGGGAGCAGCACGTCCGGCGCACCCAGCAGCCAGGACGAGCGCTGCCCGCCGGGCTCCTCGAAGGCCGCTCCGCTGTACTTGCGGGCGGAGGAGAAGGGCAGGGTGCCGGTGCACCGCCAGGCATCGGGGGCCGGGTAGGCGTCGACGACGGCCTGGAGGGAGGCGTTGGGGCGCGGGTCGGAGGCACCGAAGGCGCCGAGCACCTGCCGCAGGCGGGCCGGTTCGTGAGCGCCGTCGCCCAGGGGACGCAGCTCGCTGACGTCCATGCCGCCCTCGGTCAGCGTGCCGGTCTTGTCCAGGCAGACCACGTCCACCCGGGCCAGGCCCTCGATCGCCGGCAGCTCCTGCACCAGGCACTGCCGGCGGCCGAGCCGGACGACACCGATGGCGAAGGCGACCGAGGTCAGCAGCACCAGCCCCTCGGGGATCATCGGCACGATCCCGGCGACCATCCGCCGGACCGCGGCGTCGACCGGCAGCCCCAGGGTCAGCAGATGACTGCAGATCAGCCCCAGCGCGGTCGGGATCATCATCCAGGTCACGTACTTGAGGATCTGGCTGATGCCGGAACGCAGTTCGGAGTGGACCAGGGTGAACCGGCTGGCCTCCTCGGCGAGCTGCGCCGCGTACGCCGCCCGGCCGACCTTGGTCGCGGTGAACGCGCCGCCGCCCGCGACGACGAAGCTGCCGGACATCACCGGGTCGCCCGGCTTCTTCAGCACCGGGTCCGCCTCGCCGGTCAGCAGCGACTCGTCGATCTCCAGGCCGTCGGTCTCCAGCACCTCGCCGTCGACGATCACCTTGTCGCCCGGGCCGAGTTCGATGACGTCGTCGAGGACCACCTCGGAGGTGGGGATCTCGGCGGCGGTCCCGTCGCGGCGGACGGTCGGCCGGGCCTCGCCGATCAGGGCCAGGCTGTCCAGGGTCTTCTTGGCGCGCAGTTCCTGGAGGATGCCGATGCCGGTGTTGGCGATGATGACGAAGCCGAACAGGCCGTCCTGGATCGGCCCGACGATCAGGATGATCACGAAGAGCACGCCGATGATGGCGTTGAACCGGGTGAAGACGTTGCCGCGGATGATGTCCGCGGTCGAGCGGGAGGACCGCGCAGGGACGTCGTTGACCTCGCCCCTGGCCACCCGTTCGGCGACCTCGGCGGCGGTCAGGCCGCGCCGCGCCACCTCCAGGTCGGCCTCGCCGGCGCGCCGCCCGCCGGGCTCCGGTTGCTCGACTTCGGTCTGCGCCGGGTCCGTCATGCCCTAGACGTTACGGGCGAATTGCCTGCTTCACCCGCTGACGGTCGACAGAAGCGGTGTGGGGGTTCTGTCCGGTTTCGCGGCAACCCTGGGCGGGCGGACGGCGTCCGGCCGCGGCCCGGGGGAGGTGTGGGGGTGCGTCAGAAGGCGCGGGGGTGCGTCAGGAGGCGTCGGTCGCCGCGGCCGCCGCCCGCTTGATCGCGGCGTCCCGCTTGCGCACGTACCAGATGCCCAGCAGGCCGAGCCCGCCGCCGGCCAGGCAGGTCCACACGAGCCAGGTGCGGTCGTGGTCGGCGTACCAGCCGTAGAAGGGCAGCTGGGCGAGGAAGAGCACGAACCAGATGATGGTGCCGCCGGTGATCGTGCCGACGACGGGACCTTCGAGGGGCGCCGGGGCCGCGCGCAGTTCGGACTTCTTCCACATGGGGCTCAGCTTACGGGGCCGGGGGCGGTGTCGATCCGGGCCCGCCCCCGAGGCCGATCCCGCGGTCCCAGAAGGGTCTACGCGCGGAGATAGCGATCAACGAATTGTTTATTCATACTGAACCTTTCCGGAACTGACTGGTTCGGATCGTTGCTTCCTCCAATCTGATCCCTTCAGACTGTTCCAGTTCATTGGTTGCTCTCCCGCCGCCTGTGCGTGTCCCGGCCTCGGGCGCACCCGGTGGATCATGGCCGGATCCTGATCCACCGAGCGCGATCCCGAGATCCCGCGCCTGCCCCGGCCCGTACGACTGAGGTCCCGCATGTCGCCCTCGACCACCACGCCGGTCGACGCCCTGAAGAGTCCTGGCCCCCAGCCGCCCAAGAACGGCCTCGACCGCTTCTTCAAGATCTCCGAGCGGGGGTCGACGGTCGGCCGCGAACTGCGCGGCGGACTGGCCACGTTCTTCGCGATGGCCTACATCGTCGTGCTGAACCCGATCATCCTCGGTGCCGGCGTCGACAAATACGGCCACCACCTGGACAACGGTCAGCTGGTCACCGCCACCGCCCTGATGGCCGGTCTGGGCACGATCCTGATGGGCCTGATGGGCAACGTCCCGATCGCCATCGCCGCCGGCCTGGGCATCAACGCCGTGGTCTCGCTCCAGCTCGCGCCCAAGATGAGCTGGCCGGACGCGATGGGCATGGTGGTGCTCGCCGGCCTGGTGCTGATGATCCTGGTGGCCTCCGGTCTCCGGCAGCGGGTCATGGACGCCATCCCGGGCGGGCTGCGGCGGGCCATCGCGATCGGCATCGGCCTGTTCATCTCGCTGGTCGGCCTGGTCGACGCGGGCTTCGTCAGCCGCAACCCGGACGCCGCGCACACCACCGTCCCGCTCAGCCTGGGCCAGGGCGGTCAGCTCAAGGGCTGGCCGGTGCTGGTCTTCGTGCTCGGCCTGGCGCTGATGTTCGTGCTGACCGTGCGCAAGACCAAGGGCGCGATCCTGATCGGGATGGTCACCATGGCCGTCGTCGCGATCATCATCAACGCGGTGGCGAACATCCCGGACGCGTCCTGGGGGCTGGCCGTCCCGAACGTCCCGGACAAGATCGTCGGCGCGCCCGACTTCGGGTTGATCGGGCACATCAGCCTGTTCGGCGGCTTCAGGGAAGTCGGCGTGCTGACCGGCTGCCTGTTCGTGTTCACCGTTCTGCTGTCCGGCTTCTTCGACGCGATGGGCACCATCATCGGCGTCGGCGAGGAGGCCGGGCTGCTGGACAACGAGACCGGCAACCTGCCGAACATGGGCCGGATCCTGATGGTGGACGGCATCGCGGTCGCCGGCGGCGGCTTCGGCTCGGCCTCGGCCAACACCTGCTTCGTGGAGTCCACCGCCGGCGTCGGCGAGGGCGCCCGCACGGGCCTGGCCAACCTGGTCACCGGCGGCCTGTTCCTGCTCGCGCTGATCTTCACGCCGCTGGCGACGGTCGTCCCCTCGCAGGCCGCCACGCCCGCGCTGCTGGTCGTCGGCTTCCTGATCATGGCCTCGAACGTCCGGGGCATCGACTGGAGCGACTTCACCGTCGCGATCCCGGCGTTCCTGACCATCGCCACGATGCCGTTCACCTACAGCATCACCAACGGCATCGGCATCGGGGTGCTGGCCTTCATCCTGCTGCGGGCGGCCACCGGCCGCGTCAAGGAGATCCCGTGGCTGCTGAACGCGGTCGGGCTCTGCTTCCTGGTCTACTTCCTGCTCAACCCGATCGAGCAGGTGCTCGGGGTGAAGTAGACAGGGGGGGCCGGCGCGCAGCGCCGTCTCCTGGGGGTGGAGGTCGGGCGACGGGCGGGCGGACCCCTTACGAGGGTCCGGGCGCCGGCCCCCAGCCGTGCAGCTGCTCGGTCGCGTCGACCGAGCTCGACAACCGTTCATCGAAGTCCTCGCGGATGAGCGTCCGGACGACATAGTCCTGGACGCTCATTCCGCGTTTTGCGGCGTGCTGCCCAAGGCGCTCCAGCAGCTCCCCGTCCACGCGCAGGCTGAGCACTCTCGATCCCATACCGACACGGTCCCTGCACGGCGCGGTCAGGTGTGTCGCTTTCCGCGACGTCCTCACTCATACGGGTGATACCGGGGTGCTCCCCGGAGGACCCCGGACCGCCGCTTTCCTTAGAAAGGCTAATGAGCTATGCTAAAGACTATGCCGGAACTGTCCAACGGCGTCGACGTTGATGCCGTGAACGCGCTGCGGTCCGCCGTGATGCGGCTGTCGCGCCGTCTGAAACACCAGCGGGTCGACGAGTCGCTGAGCCCGACCGAGATGTCGGTGCTCGGCACCCTCGCCCGGTGCGGTCGCGCCACCCCCGGCGAGCTGGCTCGCAAGGAGCACGTCCAGCCGCCGTCGATGACCCGGATCGTGGCGATGCTGGAGGCCAAGGGACTGGTCCGGCTGGAGGCGCACCCCGACGACCGCCGGCAGAAGGTGGTCACCCAGACCGAACAGGCCGAGGCGATGCTCGAGGAGAGCCGCCGCAAGCGCAACGCCTGGCTCGCCGAACTGGCCTCCGGGCTGGACGAGGACGAGTGGGCCAAGCTGCGGGACGCCGCGCCCGTACTGGAGAAACTCGCGCAGCTGTAGACCCCAGACTTAAGGAGGCGAACCCACTTTGAGTACGGGAAACGGAGCACCCTCCGCACCCGCACCGAACTCCCACAACGACACGGTCACCGACGACGCGACCGCGACCACCCCGGGCCCCACCGAGGCCCCCGGTGTCGCCACCGGCCACGCCGCCACACCGCGCACGGGCATGTTCAGCTCCCTCCGCATACGCAACTACCGCCTCTTCGCCACCGGTCAGGTGGTCTCCAACACCGGCACCTGGATGCAGCGCATCGCCCAGGACTGGCTGGTGCTCAGCCTCACCGGCTCGTCCGGCGCGGTCGGCATCACCACCGCGCTCCAGTTCCTGCCGATGCTCCTCTTCGGCCTCTACGGCGGCGTCCTCACCGACCGCTTCGCCAAGCGCAAGCTGCTGCTGTGCACCCAGTCCGCGATGGGCCTGACCGGCCTGGCACTGGCCGGCCTCACCCTCAGCGGCCAGGTGCAGGTCTGGCACGTCTACGCCGGCGCCTTCCTCCTCGGCCTGGTCACCGTCGTCGACAACCCGGCCCGGCAGGCGTTCGTCTCCGAGATGGTCGGCCAGCGCGACCTGCGCAACGCGGTCAGCCTGAACTCCGCCAACTTCCAGTCCGCCCGGCTGATCGGGCCGGCCGTCGCCGGCGTCCTGATCACCGCCTTCGGCAGCGGCTGGGCCTTCCTCTTCAACGGCCTGTCGTTCCTCGCCCCGCTCACCGGCCTGCTGATGATGCGCACCGCCGAACTCCACAAGGTGGACCGGGTCCCGCGCAGCAAGGGGCAGCTGCGGGAGGGCCTGGCCTACGTCCGCCAGCACCCCGAACTGATCTGGCCCATCGTCCTGGTCGGCTTCATCGGGACCTTCGGCTTCAACTTCCCGATCTGGCTGACCGCCTTCACCTACAAGGTCTTCCACGCCGGCGCCGGTACGTACGCGCTGTTCAACGGCCTGATGGCGGCCGGTTCGCTGATCGGCGCGCTGCTCGCGGCCCGCCGGTCCGGCTCCCGGCTGCGGATGCTGGTCGGCGCCGCACTGGTCTTCGGCCTGCTGGAGTGCGTGGCCGCGCTGGCGCCGGGCTTCTGGGTCTTCGCGGCGCTGCTCGCCCCGATCGGCATGGTCGGCCTGACGATCAACGTCACCGCCAACTCCAGCGTCCAGATGGCCACCGACCCGGCGATGCGCGGCCGGGTGATGAGCCTGTTCATGATGGTCTTCATGGGCGGCACGCCGCTGGGTGCGCCGCTGGTCGGCTGGGTCACCGACACCTACGGCCCCCGCGTCGGCTTCCTCGCCGGCGGGGTGGTCTCCATGGCGGCCGCGGCCCTGGTCGGCCTGTTCCTGGCCCGGTCCGGCGGACTGCGGCTCAAGATCGACCTGCGGCGCGGACACCAGCACGTGGCGTTCGTCCCGCGGATGCGCGCCACCGGGGCGCCCGACGAGGCACCGGAGAAGAAACTGACGGCGGCGGCCTAGGTCGGACCCGACCCGGGGTTCGCCGGGCACGGCGGCGGTCCGGGGGCAACACTGGCCCCATGAGACTCTTCGCCGCCGTGCTGCCCCCGGCCCGCTCGCTCGGTCAACTGGCCACGGAAGTGGGGCAGTTGAAGAAGCTGCCGGGCGCCGAACGGCTGCGCTGGACCGGGCACGACGGCTGGCACTTCACCCTCGCCTTCTACGGCGAGGTGCCCGAGGAAGCCCTGCCCGAGCTGCACGAGCGGCTGGCCCGCGCCGCCCACCGGCACGCCCCCTACGAGCTGCGGATCGCCGGCGGCGGCCGGTTCGGCGACCGGGTGGTGTGGGCCGGGGCGGACGGCGACCGGCCCGCCATGCGGCACCTCGCGGACGCCGCCGAGGCCGCCGGCCGCCGGATCGGCCTGCGGATGGGCGAGCACCGCCCGTACACCCCGCACCTGACCCTCGCCCGGAACCGCACCGGTCGACTGGACCTCGTCCCGTACGCCACGGCCCTGTCCGAGTTCGCCGGCAGCCCCTGGACGGTCGAGGAGATCGCCCTGATGCGCAGCCACCCGCCGGCGCCCGGGGTGCCGGGCGCCCAGCCGCACTACGAGCCGGTCGCGCGCTGGCCGCTGGGGCGCTGAGCCGGGCCCGGGCGCCGCACCCGCCCGGGCCGGTGCGGCGCCGGGTTCCGCCCCGGTTACGCTCAAAGGGTGGATCCCAAGACCCGTAACCGGATCATGTCCGGGCTGCTCGCCGTGCTGCTGATCGTCGTCGTCGTGGCGGCGGCCCTGCGCTGACCCCGCCCGCCCGACCCACCCGGCTCACCAGGCCCACCCGGCTCACCAGGCGAACGCCTCCGGCGACGGCCCCGGTCCGGGGAAGACCTCGTCCAGGCCCGCCAGCAGCTCCGCCGGCAGCTCCAGCTCCACCGCGCGCAGTGCGGAGGCGAGCTGGTCGGCGGTGCGCGGACCGACGATCGGGCCGGTCACCCCGGGCCGGGTGAGCAGCCACGCCAGCGCCACCTCGCCCGGCGCCAGGCCGTGCTTGTCGACCAGGTCCTCGTAGGACTGGATCCGCGCCCGGATCGCCGAGTCGGCCAGCGCGTTCGCGGACCGGCCGGAGGCCGAGCGGGCCGCCCCGGTGCCCTCCCGCTCCTTGCGGAGCACGCCGCCCAGCAGCCCGCCGTGCAGCGGCGACCAGGGGATCACGCCCAGCCCGTAGCCCCGGGCGGCCGGGATGACCTCCATCTCGGCCCGCCGCTCGGCGAGGTTGTACAGGCACTGCTCGCTGACCAGGCCGTACGAACCCCGGCGCGCGGCGGCCTCGTTGGCCTGTGCGAGGTGCCAGCCGGCGTGGTTGGAGGAGCCCGCGTAGAGGATCTTCCCCTGCTGGACGAGGACGTCGATGGCCTGCCAGATCTCGTCCCAGGGCGTGTTCCGGTCGACGTGGTGGAACTGGTAGAGGTCGATGTGGTCGGTGCCCAGCCGCTTCAGGCTGGCGTCCACCGCCCGGCGGATGTTGAGCGCGGAGAGCTTGTCGTCGTTGGGCCAGACCCGCTCGCCGTCCGGCCCCATGTTGCCGTACACCTTGGTGGCCAGCACGGTCTTCTCCCGCCGCCCGCCGCCGCGGGCGAACCACGAGCCGATGATCTCCTCCGTGCGGCCCTTCTCGGCGCCCCAGCCGTAGGCGTTGGCAGTGTCGAACAATCCACTTTGACGCCTTGCCCGCCGGGGCCCTAGCGTCAGTCTCCAAGCACCACAGGGGATGGGGAGAGCAAGTGGCAAGAGTCCTGGGAGTCGTCCGCCTGTCGAAGGTGTCGGACGAGACCACATCGCCGGAGCGTCAGCGCCGATCGATTCAACGATGGGCCGACCAGGAAGGGCACGTCGTCGTCGGATGGGTCGAGGACATCGACGTCTCCGGCGGTGTCGAGCCGTGGAAGCGCCTGGAGTTCGGCAAGTGGCTGCCGTCCACCATCGGCAAGGAGGTCAGCTCGATCGAGCACCGGATCGCACTGGAGGAGTCCCGTGCCGACGAATACGACATCATCTGCGCGCTGAAGCTGGACCGCCTCTCACGGCGTGTGCTCCACGTGCACACGCTCGTGGAATGGTGCGAGAAGCACGGCAAGGAGGTCGCCACCGTGGAGGACGGGATCAACCTGAACACGCAGATGGGCAAGCTGCTGTTCAGCCTGATCGCCTCCTTCGCAGAAGGGGAGCTCGAAGCCATCAAGGCCAGGGCGAAGTCCTCGTACAACCACCTGGTGAAGGAGGGGCGCTGGCGTGGCGGCCGTATCCCGTACGGCTACCGGGCGGAGAAGCAGGACACCGGTGACGGCTGGCGGCTGGTCCTGGACGACTACGGAACGGACACCGCCGGGACGCTGCGCGAGATCGTCCGCCGACTCATCGAGGGCGAGTCGGCGAACAGCATCGCCCAGTGGCTCAACGAGGACCCGACCAAGACTCCGACATCGCTGGATGCCCAGCTGATCAGGAACGGCAAGTCCCCGAAGGGCGGTCGGTGGACCGCCGCGAACACGGCCAAGGTTGTGCGCTCCCTGAACGTTCTCGGTCAGATGGAGGTGACGGAGGAAGTCGTCATCGACGGCCGGAAGACGAAGCGAACCCGCCTCGTCCGTGACACGGAGGGGCGCCCTCTCCAGCGTGCTGAGCCGCTGATCACTCAGGACGAGTGGGAGCTGGCGAACAAGAAGCTGGACGAGAACACCAGCAAGCGCAACGGCAACCGGAAGGGCGGCTCCCCTCTTCTCAGGGTCGCGTTCTGCACCTGCGGTGAGCCCGCGTACCTCGGCCCGGGGCGGAGCTGGCCGTACTACCGTTGTGCGTCCCGGACCACGCACAAGCCGTGCCCTACGGGCAGCAAGGGCATTGCGGCTCACGTGCTGGAGGGAGCCGTCGAGGAGGTCTTCCTGCGTGCGGCCGGCGATGTCGAGATCGTGCGGAAGGTCTTCCGTCCGGGCGTCGACTTCAAGCGGGACATCGAGGAGGTGAACCGCGCTCTGACCGAGCTTCGAGAGGACCGCGAAGCCGGTCTCTACTCCAGCGAGCTGGGGAAACAGGAGTACCGGGAGACATACAAGCGGTTGGACGCCAGGCGCGAGCAGCTCATGGCTCAGCCCACCCGCCCGGACACGTGGGAAGAGATCCCGACGGGCGAAACATATCGGGAACGCTGGTCGAAGCTGTCGACCCAGCACGAGAAGGGCAAGGAACTCAGAGCCGCTGGAATCAAGGCGGTCATCCACGCCGAGAAGATCCCGCCCATGACCGCCGCACAGGCCATGGCTCCGGACGGGCATGACGGCATGTGGCAGGAAGGGAAGGGACGCGTGCAGATCCTCATCCCGATGGACTTCAAGCGCCGCGTGCGCGACCTGGCGGCGGTCCACAGCGAAAGCTGACCGCCTCGCCTATGTACAGGAAAGAGGGCCCCGCCCCGGGCCCCCTTCACTCTGTAGGATTCCTGGCAGGTCGTCGCCGTCACTCCCGACCGCAAGAGACCGAGTCCGGGCCGCAAGCCCGGGCGTCCACCTGTGAAGAGACCGCGCCATCCGTGCACGGTCCACCCCCGCGAAGAAAGGGAGGCACATGTCCCGCCGTCCGGCGGGGGTCATTGGCGCACCCGTGTGCGCCACACAGCAAAGGGGCCACAGCCTGTGGCTATCAGCTTCGGCCATGACCGCCCGTGGGGCGGAGTCTCCCAGCGCGAGTACCGGCGCATGGCGCAGCACCCCGGACACCTGCTCGCCTACCGCATCCACTTCGCTGCCATCGGCTGGGCCGACAGGCAGGGACACGCGGCCTTCGAACCGGGTCGCCTCGCGACACTGCTCGGCAAGGACGGCAACCGGCTCTCCGACCAGAGCACACGCAACGCGATATCGCGGGCCAAGGATCTACACCTCGTGTCGCCCCACTCCGGGGCGGCATGCCTGGTGCTTCCGCCTCACCTGTTCCAGAAGGCCAAGGGTGCTCCCGTACCTTGCCGTCTTCACCAGGACCGCACGCCCCGCGTGTGGTCAGAGCACGTCTGGCGTGTGCCGCTGCACGCCTTGAGCTGCGGAAACGTTCGCGTCCTCTCTTGTCTGTTCGGGGTAAGTCCAGCGCGGCCCCCTCCGGGGCCGACAGAGGAAGACGGCGTGCGTGCCTACGTGCAGCGGCAAGGCGAAGGAGGGGCGCGTCAGCGCCCCCACTTCGCAAAGGGCAGCGGCGAAGGGGTAAGCGGCAGGGGCGGCCTACGGCCGCGCAGTCCGAAGACGCAGAGACGAAGCGGCCCCGAAGGGGGCCTATAGAGACATGCACTCGACGTCGACCGCCTCACTGTCCGTCGACGGCACCGCCTTCCACTCGCAGTGCAGGCACTCCGCCTCGAAGGTCACGTCCGTGTCCGGGTGCCGCGTGATCCTGTGCCGCACGTACCGCATGACGGAGCGCACCATCACTCGGCCCCGTGGTCATCCCGCAGGTGTGTGCGGAGCACGACGTTCGCGTCTGTCACCTTCGAGTAGTCCCCGACCGAGCGCGCGTTGGTCCGGGCCACAGCGATACCGAGGCACTCGCCGCAACCGGCCGAAGGGTCCGGCTCCCTGGCCGGAGCCGTCAGGTGTACCGGTTCCGCCATCGTTGTCTTCGGTGTACTCATCCGTGCGACCTCCCGATTGTTCGCCTGCCGAAGGATGGTCCCCGGGGGTGCGCACGGGATGGCGCTTCAGTCGCGTAGTCGACTGAAGTCATGCACGGCAGGCAGCGGACCACTCGGCGAGCCGCGCCCGGAGGTCTTCGCCGAAGAGGGCGTGCTCCTCGTACCCCGCGAACTCCTTGAGATACGCCTGAACGTCTCGGCCGTCGCGGAGTACGAGACTTCCCGTCGTCGTCTCGATGGTGACCAACGCGGTGTCGTAGACGGTGAACGTGCTCAGAGGGGTTCGGGGCGTCGGTGTCCCGACAGGGATCACCCCGATCTGAACGTTCGGGAGGTAGGACAGGGACGCCAGCCGGTCCATCTGCTCGGCCAGTGCCAGAGGGGAGACGACCGGCCAGCGAACCGCCTGCTCGGTCAGGACGAACGTGAACCGCTTCGAGGCTTCGTAGAGGACGGCTTGCCGGCCCAGCTTCCCCGCCACCGCCTTGCTCGTGTCGGCCGTCGAGTGAGCCAGGCTCGCCCGTACGTACTCCGGTGTCGCAAGCAGCCCGGTGACCATCGAGAGCAGGAAGTACCGCATCTGCGTGGAGGATGCTTCCAGTGACTTCAGCTCGGCCTGTCTCGTACCGAGCCCCTTACGCCGAAGCTCTCGGAAGTTTCGCCACTCGGTGTTCGCCATCCTGGCGAGGGCGGAGACCTCCGCGACCAGGGACGGCGGAGCGTCCAGCGCTCGCAGGATCTGCTCGACGTCGACCAGGGACGGCCGCGTCTGGCCGTTCTCGATGCGCGACACCTTCGACTGGGACATGTTGCAGCGCGCAGCGAGCCGGTCCCCCGAGAGGCCGGCTCGCTTGCGCAAGTCCCGAAGTAGCGAGGCGAGTTCGGCACCGGACTCGCCAAGCTGCTCAGCTTCGAACGTCACTCCGCCACGCGCTCCGCGTACTCCACGAAGGGAACCGACTCGGCAACGGCGATGCGCTGCCACTCGATGAACGGCGCAGGGTCGCCCTCGTACAGCTCCCGGCTGATCTGCGTGCCGCCCCCCTCGTAACGCATCAGGACGACCGTCGAGCGGTCGAACATCCAGAAGTCCTCGACGTCCGGCAATGGGTTGTCCCGCTCGGTCACGTCAAGGATGCGGATGTCCTCCCCGGCGAGCACGTGCGGGGCGTAGTACCGGGAGAACTCGAAGCGCAGGTACTCGGAGAGCGGTCGCGTCAGAACGTGCACGCGCCCCTTACTCTTCCCCTCGCCTCGCAGTCGCTTCAGGTCTTCCGTGTAGGCGGACGAGTAGGTGTCCGGGTCGACGCGCTTGCCCGCCCGGAAGGTTTCGAGCTCTTCCACTTCCTGCGGTACGAGGTACTGAGGCAGGGTCTCCAGTCGCCATGCTTCCGACTGAAAGCCCCGGAGCACCGCCCGCCACTCGTCACCATCCAAGAGCACGAACGGCCTCCCGAAGCACGCTCTCGGGGATCTCCACGAGCCCCTCGCCCTGCGGGGGCGTGAAGGCGTCGGACACGTCGCCCTGAATCACGATGGAGCCGGAAGCGGTGCGGTAGACGTTCGGGCAGTCGTCCTCTCCACACGTGTGCCGTTACCCGTGAGCCGAGTCAGTTCTTCGCGTGCCATGCGGAACTCCCTTGACTTGTCGGCCCAGTCGGGCCGCCTAGGGCGACCGTACGGGGGCCGCTCGCGGCCGTCCATGCACGGACGTGACTCATGCACGTTGTCGCATAAATGGGCGGCGGAGCGGTCGGCTCTTGCTTGGAGTGGGCTCGAAGCAGTTGGCTTGTGCCTCATGAAGTACACCCAGCTCGGACGCACCGGACTCAAGGTCAGCCGACTCGTCCTCGGCACGATGAACTTCGGCCCGCAGACAGACGAAACGACAAGTCACGGCATCCTGGATGCCGCGCTCGACGCAGGTCTGAACTTCGTGGACACGGCCAATGTGTATGGGTGGGGTGAGAACAAGGGCCGTACGGAAGAGATCATCGGCTCCTGGTTCGCCAAGGGCGACGGCCGCCGCGACAAGACCGTCCTCGCCACCAAGGTCTACGGGAACATGGCTCCCGACGGCGAGTCCTGGCCCAACCACGACAAGCTGTCAGCGCTGAACATCCGCCGCGCGGTCGAGGCCAGCCTGAAGCGCCTCGGCACGGACTACATCGACCTCTACCAGTTCCACCACGTCGACCGCTCGACCCCCTTCGAGGAGATCTGGCAGGCCGTCGACGTCCTGATCCAGCAGGGCAAGATCCTCTACGCCGGCTCCTCCAACTTCCCCGGCTACAAGATCGCCCAGGCTAACGAGACAGCCGCCCGGCGCGGCTCCGTCGGCCTCGTCAGCGAGCAGTGCATCTACAACCTCTTCGAGCGGCGCGCCGAGATGGAGGTGATCCCGGCGGCCCAGGAGTACGGCCTCGGGGTCATCCCCTGGTCGCCGCTCCACGGCGGCCTCCTCGGTGGCGTCCTCAAGAAAGAGACCGAGGGCAAGCGCCGCACCGAGGGCCGCGCGGCGGAGACCCTCGCCGACCCGGCGGTCCGTGCGCGCCTCCAGGCGTACGAGGACCTGCTCGACAAGCACGGCCTCGCCCCCGGCGAGGTCGGCCTCGCCTGGCTCCTCACCCGCCCCGGCGTGACCGGCCCGATCGTCGGCCCCCGCACGCCGGACCAGCTGGCGGGCGCGCTGCGCGCCCTGGACCTTGAGCTGAGCGAGGAGGTCCTCACCGCGCTCGACGAGATCTTCCCGGGCCCGGGACCTTCGCCGGAGGCCTTCGCCTGGTGACCAGGTAGAGGGAGGGAGATACTGCCGTGGACCTCCGGCCGGCCACGGCAGTAACACCCCAACTTAAATATGCAAGGCGACCGAATCAGTCACCAAGACGGCTAAGAATGCACTCCGCAAACCGTGTTCGATCCGCACTATTCACGACTTGCTGCGCCCACACAGATGCCGCATCCTCCCAAACTCGATCCGCTCGAACGCGGGGGCCGAGATTCTCGGCAATCCGGCGCGACCATGCATGGTGATTCTCAAGTCGCCTGGCATCTTCGACTGCGTCTAGCAGGTCACCGGTTCGGACTCCCAGTCTTTGCGCAACGACATCCCAGTAGTCTTCGTCTGAGTTCTCAAACACTTCTCGTTCGGGCGCAGAGTTTCCCGGCATCTTCACGCATCCAGCCGCAGGATTTTGATCGCCATCGAGTACGCCGATCGATTTTCCGGGAAGCTTGTCATCATAAGAGAGGTGCCCCAGCGTTTTCACCGTACTGGCCGGTCCCACAGGGGTGACAGAAATGCGCCTCCGAATCTCGGGGCGCTCGATGGACAGCAGAGCGTCAATCATGACTGCCGCCTCCCTGTCCTCGCAGTAAAGAGTCAGCTCAGCATGATCCACATCATCCATCAGAGACATAGCGAAATCCGGCGTAACACCGTAGATCACATCCCGGGTGCCACCGCGTTCCAGTTGAATATAGACCCTCGCTTCAGCCGGCAACTGCTCCAGTACGTACGGCGAATGCGTGGACAGTATGAACTGAATTCTCTGACTATGCGCAATGGAGAACAGTTCTGCCATCAAGCGGCGCTGCGCTCTGGGATGGAGCGACGACTCGATCTCATCGATGATCACGAGTGAGTTGCGTGGTGCCGCGCGCAGCAGCGTTACAAGATCCGTCGTGGCATCCTCGCCGGCACCCTGATGAAAATTAGAGTACTCCCCCTCAGTCGTCGAGAGAATTCCGATCTGCTTCTGCTCGTACGTCGCCATCTTGCCGGCAGTGTACGACTTGTTCATAATCCTCGCCAGGGTATTCCTGTCGGCTTCAGAGAATTCCGTCTCGTCTCCACGGAAGGTCGACTGCTTCGCTATCTTTCCATATCCGATCAGAGTGTCGATCGGCTGAATGCGACTAATGTCGAGGAAAAATACGGGGCGCCCAACCCTCTCAGGCATGCCGCGCCACCGCTTGCTCGGCTTCCGGAGGTTCAATGCAGTGCTGGACACGCCAAGATGAAACTGATACAGAAGGCTAACCCTCTCCACGCGCTCCCATGGCGTATTGGGGAAGAAGTCGTCCGGGTAGAACGTGCGCATTTCAGGACGATTATCCGGAGCGCGATACGCGGCGGCGGCAGCCTTTAAGATTGTACTCTTGCCAGCCCCGTTTTCCCCGGCGATAGCCGTTACCGGGAATCGAAATTCGACCGTTTCCCCCGCCCAGCCGCGAAGCCCGGCTATTGTGACGGAATCGAGGAATTGAGGCCATCCTTTTTCAGAGTACCGATCCGTGTTCCAGTCGCTAGTAAGCGGAGAAACGGTGGTCGAAATTCGCGTGTTACCCATCTAGCCCCCTCAAGGCTTGGTCCCCGATGGCACCTCATAGGCCTGGCGCCTCACCCTAGGCTGTCCACTCGTTGGGGCCTAGGGTCTGAAGACTTGGGCTACGAGCTGTGCGGTCCTCAAGTAGGCACCCCCGCCTGCGAGGTACTCGGCGATGGCCTCAAACTGCCTGGTTGGCCGTGTCGAAGAAGTTGATGCCCGCGTCCAGCGCGGCGTCCATGATGCGGTGGCTGTCGGTCTCGTCGGTCTGCGGCCCGAAGTTCATCGTCCCGAGGACGATGCGGCTGACCTTGAGTCCGGTGCGTCCCAGCTGCGTGTACTCCATGGTCGTCCAGCCAAGCCGTTGGAGTCCGCTCGAAGCAAGGGTTCAGTGGAGGTACGGGCCGCCGATCTCCCACGCCTGGTGCATCGCGTCGGCGAACGCCCCGGCCAGCAGGTGCTCGCCCGGCGCCGACGGGTGGGTGCCGTCGTAGGTGGACCCGTCGATCCGCCAGTCCGCCGGCTCGGAGGCCAGCAGCAGCGGCGAGCCCGGTGTGGAGAGGTCGGCCACCGCCTTCGCCAGCAGCTCGTTGAAGCGCGTGCACTGGGCGCCGAAGTCCGCGTCCACCAGCGCCCGTACGTTGGGTATGACCGGCATCAGCACCGCCCGGACGTGCGGTCGGGCGGCCCGCGCCCCGGCCACGAAGCGCCGCACGTTCTCCGCGGTCTGCTCCGGGTCGGTGTAGAACCCGAGGTCGATCAGCCCCAGCGAGACCAGCAGGGTGTCGGCCCGGTGCGCGCGGACCTCGTCCTCGATCAGCGGCGCCATGTGCAGCCAGCCCTCGCCCCAGCCGGCGAGGTGGCGCCGAGCCTTCGCGGGGAAGGCCGGGTCGGCGTAGGCGACCGAGTCCGCGGCGTCGGTGGCGGGGTCGTACAGGGTGTCGCGCGGTCCGACGAGCTGGTACGGGCCGGGGTAGGTCGCGTTGAGGTGCTGCCACATCCGGTAGCGCCACGTGAAGTCGCCGGAGCTGCCGATCGTCATCGAGTCCCCGACGCACATGATCCTCATCCGGCAATGATGGCCGAGAACGCTACCGCCGGGTACGTGACGCTGGCCACGCCACCCCGGCCGCCGGGTGCCATGGGAGGCTGTGCCCCATGTGTGCCGCCGTGCGTCGCCCCAGGTGTCCCGGACGTCCGCTCCCGTACGCGGCGGGGGTGGCCGCCGCGGCGCTGGCGCTGCTGACAGCGGCCGGCGGGCCGGCCGCCGCCGACCCGGCCGGCTTCACCCTCAACGACCCGCGGATCACCGAGTCCAGCGGCCTGGCCGCCAGCCGCGCCCACCCGGGCGTTTACTGGACCCACAACGACAGCGACGACGGCCCCTACGTCTACGCCGTCGACGCCGCCACCGGCCGCACGGTCGCCACGATCACCCTGCGCGGCATCGGCACGCCCCGCGACGTCGAGGCCGTCTCGGTCGGCCCGGACGGCCGGATCTACGTCGGCGACATCGGCGACAACCTCGGCGGCAGCTGGGACCACGTCTGGATCTACCGCTTCCCCGAGCCGGCGCAGCTGCGCGACGCCACCGTCACCGCCGAGCAGTTCACCGTCCGGTACGCGGACGGGCCGCGGGACGCCGAGGCGCTGATGGTGCATCCGCGGACCGGCCGGGTCTACCTGGTCAGCAAGAAGCAGGGCGGCGGGGCCGCGCTCTACGAGGGGCCGGCCCACCTGTCCGCCTCCGGCGGCAACACCTTCCGCAAGGTCGCCCCGATCGACCTGTGGGTGACCGACGGCGCGTTCTCCCCGGACGGCACCCGGCTGGTGCTGCGCGGCTACTTCGGGGCGCGGATGTACCGCTGGCGGGACGGCCGCCCGCAGGACCTCGGCGGGGTGTCGGTGCCGCTCCAGCGGCAGGGCGAGTCGGTGAGCTTCACCCCCGACGGGCGGACGCTGATGTACGGGTCGGAGGGGTGCGACAGCCAGGTCGAGCCGGTGGCGCTCAGCGGCGAACAACTCCCCGACGCGGCCCGGCGGGACGACGACGCGCCGCAGGACGACGCGTCCGGCGGGGGCGCGACGGCCGGCCGCCCGGGGGACCGGGCCGGCGGTACGGCGCCCAGTTACGGCAAGGGCGCGCTGGTGCTGGCGGGCGCGACCGCGCTGGTGCTGGCGATCCGGAGCCTGCTGCGGCGGCGCCGTTAGGGCCGCCCGCCCCGGCTACGCCGACGGCGGTTCCTCGTCGATCAGCCGCAGCTCGTAGTGGAGCGTCGGCTCCCGCCGCAGCCGGTGCACGAGCGGCACCACCAGCCCGTGGATCAGCGGGTACTTGCGCGTCAACGACCGTTCCGCGCGCCGGTATTCACGGGTGGCCGGGTCCAGCAGCCGGGCCCGGGCCCGGACGGTGGGACCGGTGGGCCTGCCGCGCCAGGTCGAGGCGCAGAACTCCACCTCGGGGAAGTTCCGCATCCGCCTGACCTTCCAGGCGCTGCCGAAGGTGCGGAAGTAGGCGTGGTCGCCGTCCACCGCGAAGTTGACCGGGGTGTCGACGCCGGTGCCGTCCTTCTTGTACGTGGTCAGCAGGATCGTCCCCTGGTCTTCGAAGGGGGCGAGGCCGGGGCTGGGAGAGGTCCGCATGCCTCCATGGAGACACATCCGGACCGTTTCGTCGCGTCGCGTTACGCCTCGGCGCGCTGCGTCCGGTGCGGCGGCCGGTGGCGATGCGCCCGTTCGGGGGTGCGGTCGGCTGTGGGCCCCGGCATGCGGAAGGGCCCCAGCATGCGGAAGGGCCCCGGTCGGGCGCTGTGCGCCGTGCCGGGGCCCTTCCGCGTCGGTGCCGGTGGTGCCGTCAGAGCCGGCCGACCACGTAGTCGATGCAGGCCGTCAGCGCCTCGACGTCCGCCGGGTCGATCGCCGGGAACATCGCGACCCGCAGCTGGTTGCGGCCGAGCTTGCGGTACGGCTCGGTGTCGACGATGCCGTTGGCGCGCAGCGCCTTGGCGATGGCCGCCGCGTCGATGTCGTCGCTGAAGTCGATCGTGCCGATGACCTGCGAGCGCTTGGCCGGGTCGGTGACGAACGGGGTGGCGTGCTTGGAGTCCTCGGCCCAGCCGTAGAGGGTGCGCGAGGAGGCGGCGGTGCGGCCGACCGCCCAGTCCAGACCGCCCTGGCCGTTGATCCACTCCAACTGCTCGTTGAGCAGGAAGAGGGTGGCGAGGGACGGGGTGTTGTACGTCTGGTTCTTCAGGGAGTTGTCGATCGCCGTGGGGAGCGAGAAGAACTCCGGGACGTGGCGGCCGGACGCGTGGACGGCGCGGGCGCGCTCCAGGGCCGCCGGGGAGAAGACGCCGAGCCAGAGGCCGCCGTCGGAGGCGAAGGACTTCTGCGGCGCGAAGTAGTAGACGTCGGTCTCGGTGATGTCCACCGGGAGGCCGCCGGCGCCGGAGGTCGCGTCGACCAGCACCAGGGCGCCCTCGTCGGCGCCGGCCACCCGTCGGATCGGGGCCGCGACACCGGTCGAGGTCTCGTTGTGGGTGAAGGCGTAGACGTCCACGCCGGCCTCGGCGACCGGCTCCGGGTGGGTGCCCGGGTCGGAGGAGATGACGGTGGGCTCGGCCAGCCACGGCGCCAGCTTGGCGGCCTTGGCGAACTTCGAGGAGAACTCGCCGAACGAGAGGTGCTGCGACTTGTTCTCGATCAGACCGTGCGTCGCGACGTCCCAGAAGGCGGTGGAGCCGCCGTTGCCGAGGATGACCTCGTAGCCCTCGGGGAGCTGGAAGAGGTCGCGCACGCCCTGCCGCACCTTGCCGACCAGGTTCTTGACCGGGGCCTGGCGGTGCGAGGTGCCGAGCAGGGAAGTACCGGTGGCGGCCAGCGCGTCGAGCGCCTCCGTACGCACCTTGGAGGGGCCCGCGCCGAAGCGTCCGTCGGCGGGCTTGAGGTCAGCGGGGATCTCGATATCAGCCACGGGGGCAGCCTAAGGGGTCGTGCGGGGACCCGGCGGAGCGTCCAGCCGGTGAGATGACGGACGGTCGGAGTGTGGACGCGTGGCGTGGCCGGGGCCGCACCGGCGGTCACCGCCGGCTACGGGCGGTCCGTCGCGTAGAGGTCCCCGAGTGCCGCCGCGGCGTCGGCCAGCACCCGGCGGGCCTCGGGCGGGTCCAGCACCTCCAGGGAGTCGCCGAACTGGAGCAGTTGGCGGACGGCGGGGAGCACCGGGTAGCCGAGCTCCAGGACCGCCCAGCCGTCCCCGGCCCCGTCCGCGACGTCCGCCCCGTCCGCCTCGTACTCCCTGTCCGCCTCGTACTCCCTGTCCGTCCCGTACTCCCCGTCCGCCGTCCGAGGCGGCCCGGTCAGGGCGCTGCCGAGGATCCGCACCGCGAGATCCAGCCGCTCCCGGCGGATCCGGGCGGTCACCCGGACCGGCGCCGGCCGCTCCTCCACCTGGCGTCGCAACTGCGCCCAGACCTCGGCCAGTTCGGCGCCCGGCCGCCGCCGCACCGGCGCGTCGGTGACGGTCGCGGACGCCACCCGGTCGGCCCGGAACAGCTGCGGCCGGCCGCGCCGGTCGGCGACCAGGTACCAGGTCCCGGCCTTGGCGACCAGCCCGTAGGGATCGACGGTGTACGTGCGCAACCGGGTCTCGCCGCCGTGCCGGTAGCGGATCCGCAGCCGCTGGTCGGTGAAGACGGCGGTCTGCAACTCGTCCAGGTCCGCCGCCGGGCGGGGCCCGCCGAGCCAGCGGTCGGGGTCCACCAGGATCCGGCGGCCGGTCAGTTCGGCGGCCGGGCGGTGCGGGGCCGGCAGCGCCGCCATCACCTTGCGCAGCGCTGAGCCGAGCGCCGCGTCCAGGCCGAGCGCCTGGTGCGCGCCCTGCGTGGCCAGGATGAACAGCGCCCGGGCCTCGTCGGCGGTCAGCCCCGTGACGTCGGTCCGAAAGCCGGGCAGCAGCGCGATCCCGCCGTGCCGGCCGCGCTCGGCGTAGACCGGCACTCCGGACGCCGACAGCGCCTCGACGTCCCGGTAGACGGTGCGGGTGGAGACCTCCAGGCGTGCGGCCAGTTCGCTCGCCGGGACCCGGCCGCGGGTCTGGAGCAGCAGCAGGATCGAGAGCAGTCGGTCGGCCTTCACCCCCGGTTTATATCCCGCTCCTCGGCCGCGTTCTAAATATGACGGTAGGTGTCACGTTATTGCCCGAGAGTGCGGCGCATGACGACGACCGACGCACTCGCCACCGCCCCGCTCAACCCGACCGGCTCGCCCGCCCCGTTCACCCCGCCCGCCCCGGACGCCGTGGCGGACCTCGCGCGGCGGGTCGCCGGCCCCGTGTTCCGCCCCGGCGACGAGGGCTACGACGCCGAGCGGTCCGGCTTCCAGGCCGGCCACCGGCACCGCCCCGCCGTCATCGTCGGCGCGACCGACGCCGCCGACGTGGCCGCCGCGGTCGCCTTCGCCCGCGCCCGGCGCCTGCCGGTCGCCGTCCAGGCCACCGGGCACGGCCTCTCCGCCGCCACCGACGGCGGACTGCTGATCAGCACCCGACGGATGACCGACGTCACCGTGGACCCCGCGACGGCCACCGCCCAGGTCGCCGCGGGCGCCGTCTGGGGCCAGGTCGTCGAGGCCGCCGCCCCGCACGGGCTCGCCCCGCTCAACGGCTCCTCGCCCGGCGTCGGCGTGGTCTCGTACACCCTCGGGGGCGGCGTCGGGGTGCTGGCCCGCACCTACGGGTTCGCCGCCGACCACGTCCGGGCCGTCGACCTGGTCACCGCCGACGCCCGCCGGGTACGGGTGACCGCCGACCGCGACCCCGACCTCTTCTGGGGGCTGCTCGGCGGTGGGCACGGCCTCGGGGTGGTCACCGGCATGGAGTTCGGGCTGGTGCCGGTGGCGCGGCTCTACGGGGGGCAACTCGTCTTCGGCGCCGAGCAGATCGACGACGCGCTGACCGCGTACCTGCGCTGGACCGGGACCGTGCCGGACACCCTGACCTCCTCGCTCGGCCTGATCGTCTACCCCGACCTGCCGCAGCTGCCGGCCGCGCTGCGCGGACGCCACCTCCTCCAGATCCGGATCGCGTTCACCGCCGGCGCCGAGGAGGGCGAGCGCCTGGTGGCGCCGCTGCGCGCGGTCGGCCCGACGGCCGGCGACGACCTGCGCGAGATGCCCTACGAGGAGTCCCACACCATCCACCGCGACCCCAGCGACCCGCACGCCTACAACGGCGACAACGTGCTGCTCGACGGGTTGGACGCGGCGGCGCTGCACCGGGTGGCGGCGCTGGCAGGGCCGGCCGCGCCGGTGATGGTGGTGACGCAGCTGAACCACCTGGGCGGCGCGCTCGCGACCGGCCCGACGGGCGGCGCCGGCGCCGGTGCGGTCGGCCACCGGGACGCCCGGTTCGCGCTACGGGTGCTGTCCCCGCTGGGCGACGCCGACCCCGAGGGCGACCTGGCGACCGTCCGGAAGGTGCACGCCGAGGTGATGGCGGCCGTGGAGCCCTGGCGGCTCGGCCGGAACGTCAACTTCCTCCTCGGCGAGCAGCAGGGGCGGGCGGACGCCGCGGAGGTGGCCCGCAGCACCCACGGCGCGGCGGCCCGGGCCCGGCTGGCGGACCTCAAGGCCGCCCACGACCCGGAGAACGTCTTCCGCTTCCACCCGTACGAGGTGTGAGACGGTACGCCGCCCCCTGATGTCGGCCGGCGCGCGCCCGGTCAGCTGAAGATCGCGGCCAGGACGATCAGCGCCACGAGGATGGCGAGCGTCTCCCACCGGGCCGCGCGGCGCAGCGTGTCCAGCGACGACGCACCGCCGGACGACCGGTGCGGCTGCCAGGCGGAGCCGTCGTCCGACGAGTGGTGGGAGCTGTGGTGGACCGTGTGGTGGGACGTGCCACCGGATGCGTCGTCGCTCATGCGTTCCATGCTAGGGCGCTTCTGACGGATCTCCGCGGCGTCGCGGCGCCTGGCACGCCCGCTCGCGGCGTTGCCGACATGTCCCCATAGCTCCGCTATGAAGACATCCCGGCGCCTTGCGATCGGACGCACCAGGCGCCGCTCCTTCTTCCACGGAGATCCGTCAGAAGCGCCCTAGGGGCGGCGATGCAGTTGTCCACAGCCCTTGATCGACCCCCGCCCTTTCCGGGCACTCTGGAGTCATGGCTGATCGCACGGAGACGGACAAGCGGAACGGCGACGGATCGGATACGAGCGGATCGGGCACCGGCGGCCGGCGCGGGCGGGCCACCGACCGGGCGGCGGCGGCCCGGGCGGACCTGGCGCGCGCACTGGCCGCGGCGGTGCGGGGCGAGGTCTCGGCCACCGCCGGGGACCGGGCGCTGATGACGATGGACGCGTCCAACTACCGGCGGGTCCCGGACGCGGTGGTCGCGCCCCGGGACGCCGAGGACGTCGCCGCGGCCCTGCGGGTCTGCCGGGAGCGCGGCGTCCCGGTGGTGCCGCGCGGCGGCGGCACCAGCATCGCCGGGCAGGCCACCGGCACCGGCGTCGTCCTGGACTTCACCCGCCACATGCGCCGGATCGTGGCGCTGGACCCCGAGGCCCGCACGGCCGTCGTACAGCCCGGCGTCGTCCTCGACGACCTCCGGGCCGCCGCCGCCCCGCACGGGCTGACCTTCGGCCCCGACCCCTCCACCCACAGCCGCTGCACCCTCGGCGGCATGATCGGCAACAACTCCTGCGGCTCGCACTCCGTCGCCTGGGGCACCACCGCCGACAACGTCCACGCCCTGGACCTGCTCACCTACGGCGGCGAGGCGGTCCGGGCCGGCCGCGGCACCGACCCCGAGGGCCGCCCCACCGGCCTCCCGCCCCGTCTGCGCGACGGCGTCCAGGCCCTGGTGGGGCGGGAGTTGGCGCTGCTGCGCACCGGCTATCCCACCGGCCTCCCGCGCCGCATCTCCGGCTACGCACTGGACGCGCTGCTCCCCGAGGCGGGCACCGACCTGGCCCGCGCCCTCACCGGCAGCGAGGGCACCCTCGGCGTCGTCACCGAGGCCGCCGTCCGGCTCGTCGAGACCCCCGCGGCCCGCGCTCTGGCCGTCCTGGCCTACCCCGACGAGAGCGCCGCCGCCGAGGCCGCGCACACCCTCCTCCCGCATCGCCCGCTGACCGTCGAGGGGATGGCCGCCGACCTCGTCGGCAAGGGCGCCGCCGGGCTGCCCGACGGCGGCGCCTGGCTGTTCGTCGAGATGGGCGGGGCGAGCCGCGCCGAGGCCGCCGCCCGCGCCGAGGCGCTGTGCCGTGCCGCGACCGCGGACGGCGCCACCGGCCACGCACTCGTCGCCGACCCGGCCGGCCAGCGCGCCCTGTGGCGGATCCGCGAGGACGCCTCCGGCACCGCGACCCGGATGCCCGACGGCACGGAGGCATGGCCCGGCTGGGAGGACTGCGCCGTCCCGCCCGCCCGACTCGGCCCGTATCTGCGGGACTTCCGCGCCCTGCTCGCCCAGCACGGCCTGCGCGGCACCCCCTACGGCCACTTCGGCGACGGCTGCATCCACGTCCGGATCGACTTCGACCTGCTCACCCCGCCCGGCGTCCGCCGCTTCCGGGGCTTCTCCACCGACCTGGCCGCCCTGGTGGTGGCGCACGGCGGATCGCTCTCCGGCGAGCACGGCGACGGCCAGGCCCGCGCCGAACTCCTCCCCGCGATGTACGGCGACGAACTGGTCGGCCTCTTCGGCGCGTTCAAGGACCTCTGGGACCCGGCCGGGGGCCTCAACCCCGGCATGCTGGTCCGCCCCGCCCGCCTCGACGACAACCTCCGCTTCGCCCCGCTGCCGAAGGGCCCGGTCCCGGTGGAGTTCGGCTACCCGCACGATCACGGCGACTTCCCGGCCGCCGTCCGCCGCTGCGTCGGCGTCGCCAAGTGCCGTACCGAAAAGCTCGGTTCGGGATCGTCCGACGTCATGTGCCCGTCGTACCGCGCCACCGGCGAGGAGCGGCACTCCACCCGCGGGCGCGCCCGGCTGCTGCACGAGATGCTCGCCGGCGAGGTGATCACCGACGGCTGGCGCTCCCCGGAGGTGCGCGACGCCCTCGACCTCTGCCTCTCCTGCAAGGGCTGCCGCAGCGACTGCCCCGTGGGGGTCGACATGGCCACCTACAAGGCGGAGTTCCTGCACCACCACTACGCGGGCCGGATCCGCCCCGCCGCCCACTACGCCATGGGCCGCCTGCCGCAGTGGCTGCGCGCCGCCGCCCCCGCGGCGCCGCTCCTCAACGCCCTCGCCCGCACCCCGCTCGCCGCGGTCGCCAAGCGGCTCGCCGGGATCGCGCCGGAGCGGGAGATCCCGGCGCTGGCGGGGGAGACGTTCCGGCGCTGGTGGTGGCGCCGGCGCGCCGCCGGGGGCGCGCCGACGGGCGGCCGGACGGTCGTCCTGTGGCCCGACACCTTCACCGACCACCTGTCCCCGGAGGTGGGCCGGGCCGCCGTCCGCGTCCTGGAGGCCGCCGGGCTGCGGCCCCTGCTCCCGCCCACCGCGCCCCCGGCGAAGCGCCCGTCGTTCCCGCTGCCCCGCCTCCACCGCCCCGGCCTGTGCTGCGGCCTGACCTATGTCTCCACCGGCCAGCTCACCCAGGCCAGGGCCGTCATGCGCCGCACGGTCGAGGTGCTCGGCCCCCTGGTGCGCCCCGACCGCCCCCTGGTCGTCCTCGAACCGAGCTGCGCCGCGGCGCTCCGCACGGACCTGCCGGAACTGCTCTTTGACGACCCCCGGGCCGCCCGGCTCGCCGCCTCCGTCCGCACCTTCGCCGAGGTCCTGGAGGAACTGGCCCCCGACTGGACCCCGCCCCGCCTCGACCGCCCCGTCGCCGGCCAGACCCACTGCCACCAGCACGCGGTCCTCGGTGACGCCGCCGACCGCCGACTCCGCGAACGCGCCGGCCTGACCGGCGACTTGAGCGGCGGCTGCTGCGGCCTGGCCGGCAACTTCGGCTTCGAACGCGGCCACTACGACGTCTCCGTCGCCTGCGCCGAGGACCAACTCCTCCCGGCCGTGCGCGAGGCGCCCCCGCACACCGAGATCCTCGCCGACGGCTTCTCCTGCCGGACCCAACTCGCCCAACTGGGCGAGCGCCGCGGACGACACCTGGCGGAGGTGCTGGCGGAGGCCCTGGGGGAGGGACCGGAGTCCGGCTGACCGCAGGGGTGGAGGGGTTGTCTCTTCACTGGAACGTGGTTCACCGGCTCGGCCGGCTTGCTCTCCGCTCCGTCACGTCTTTCGCGGAAAGTCCATTCATGGGAAAGATAAGGCTAATTCACCTTTTGGAAACCTCTCGCCGTTCATGATGGCCACTGGCTTACGCCGAATGTCGGAGATGGTCTAATGCGCGTAGCTGAGCGGTTGCTGAGCCGGGTCCGGAATTCACTCGATGGCCCCGTGGGAATCGGATGCGTGACGGTGGGGATCCTTGCCGTCGCGGCGGTCCTGGAGCCGCTGGGCGCCCCGTCGCCCCAACTCCTCCTCGGGCTCCTGGTCGGGGCCGTGATCGCCTTGCGGGGCAGCCGGCAGCACCATCTGTCGAAGACCGTCGACCAGAGCGTGCAGGCCCTCATCGGCGTCATGATCGGCGCCTATCTCCAGGTCTCGGTCCTGCGCGACGTGGCCGGCGCCATGCTTCCGCTGACGATGCTCACGCTGGTGACGACCGTCCTCAGCGTCGGAATTGCCGTCGTGATCGCGCGGACCGGCCGAATGGACCGGCTCACCGCGACGCTCGGAATGATCGCCGGAGGGTCGGTGGCCGTGACGTCGTGCGCGAAGGACATGGGCGCGGATTCTCGGGTCGTGGCGTTTATGCAGTACACCCGTGTCGCCGTGATTTCGGCCGCCGCGCCGCTGGTGGCCATGCTCATCGCCGACCCCGCGGCCGGCGGCGCAGGGGACGACGGTGGTGCGAGCGCCACCGCCGGATGGTCCTGGGACCTGGTGCCCCGAGGCGATCAGCTGGCCGGGGTGTCCATCACCCTCGTCCTGGCAGCCGTCGGCATGCGCCTGGCCCGGCGCGTCAGGCTGCCCAGCGCGGCTCTCCTGGGGCCCATGCTGCTCTCCGCGGCCGTCACGGCGCTCGGCCTGACGCACGGCTATTCGCCGGCGGGCCTGTTCAAGGAGACGCTGCTGGTACTCGTCGGGTTGGAGGTGGGTCTGCGCTTCGACCGCGAGACCGTACAGGCGGTGAGGCGCATGATCCCGCTGGTGCTAGGCGCGATCTTGCTGCTCTGCGGTGTCATCGGGGGGATCGCCGTCGGGCTGGCCCCGGTGCTGGGGGTCAGCCGGGCCGACGCCTACCTCGCGACGACGCCCGGCGGTATCAACGCGGTCCTCGCCAGCGCGTCGACCAGCGATGCGCACATGGGGCTGATCTCCAGTGTGCAGACGCTGCGGCTGTTCCTGATGGTGTTGCTGCTGCCCCTGCTCCAGGGGTGGTTGTCGCGAAGCTCCGTTCGGTCGCGAAACTCCGCTCAGCGCACCGAGACCGCGCCGGGGCGGCAGGAGGGGCGCCAGGAGGGGCGCCAGGAGAAGCCGGGGCCCGAGCCTGCGGCCAGGGACGCTTGACGGTGCCCTTCTGTAGCGAGGAGGACGTCGTCAGACCTCACACAGTTAGCGCCCTAGTCCATGACCTCGTGGGCCAGGGCGATCAGGTCCGGGATGCGCGGGTGGCCGGGGCCGGCGCGCCGGGCGAGGACGACGGAGACGGGCGGGGCGTCGGTGAGCGGGACGTAGGCCATCGCCGGGTGCGGGTGCATGCCGGCGGTGGCCGTGGTGGTGACGCCCACCGCCCGGCCGCCGGTGATGGCGGCGATCCAGTCGTCGGTGTTGCCGATGGTGATCGTCGACGAGGGGCGGGCGTCGGCGGGCCAGAGGTCGAGGGTGGTGATGCCGGAGACCGTGTTGAGGGCGATGGTGCGGGTGGCGAGGTCGGCGAGCGAGAGGGCGGGGCGGGCGGCCAGGGGGTCGTCGGCGGGCAGGCCGACCACCCGGGGCTCGGTCGTCAGCTGCTCGGTGATCAGGCCGGGGGCGTCGACGTCGCCGCGGAGGAGGGCGGCGTCCACGTCGCCGCGGGCGAGGCCGGCCGTGCGGTCGTCGATGCGGAGGAGTTCCAGGGGGGTCTCCGGGTGCTCCTCGCGCCAGCGGCGCAGCAGGGTGGTGGTGTCCGCGCCGGCCGCCGACCAGGCGTGGCCCAGCCGGAGCGGCCAGCCGGAGCGCCGGCCGTAGGTCAGCGCGCGGTCGAAGGCGGCGACCGCGAGGGCCGCCTGGTCGCGGAAGGCGAGGCCGTCCGGGGTGAGGGCCAGGTGGTGGGTGGAGCGCTCGACGAGGCGGACGTCCAGGGTGTCCTCCAGCTGCCGGAGGGTGCGGGAGACGGCGGGCTGGGTGAGGTGCAGGCGTTCGGCGGCGCGGGTCACGCTGAGGGTGTCGGCGATGGCGAGGAAGCAGCGGAAATGACGCAGCTCGATGCTCATGCGTGCGGAGCATAACAACCGGCGAAATCGCATTTCACGTGCGGGAAAGCGGGTCGTAGCGTGGGGGTGTGAATGCTTCCTCCGCGCCGTTCGGGTCGTCCGCAGAGTCCTCGCCCACAGAGTCCTCGCCCACAGAGTCCTCGTTCGCAGAGTCCTCCTCCGGAGCGTTCGACTCCGGGATACCCCGGCCCGTGCCGCCCTCGCCCGAGGTGCTGTCGGCCGAGGCGCAGGCCGCGGCCCACGGGCTGGGCGACAAGGGTGCGGCGCGGGCGCGGGGCCGGCTGGTGTCGGTGGGGTTGGTCATCGGCGGGATCGTCTCGCTGCAGTTCGGGTCGTCGGTCGCGGTGCTGCTGTTCCCGCGGGCCGGCGCGCTGGGCGTCGTCACGCTGCGGCTGGTCGTGGCGGCGCTGGTGCTGCTCGTCGCCTGCCGGCCGAAGGTGCGGGGTTACGGGCGGGCGGACTGGGCCACGGTCGTCGCCTTCGGTGTGGCGCTGGCCGGGATGAACTCGCTCTTCTACCAGGCGATCGACCGGATTCCGTTGGGAGCCGCGGTCACCCTGGAGTTCCTCGGGCCGCTGATCCTGTCGGTGGCGACGTCGCGGCGGCTGCTGAGCGTGGTGTGGGCGGCGCTGGCGCTGGGCGGTGTGGTGCTGCTGGGGCGCGCGGGGTTCGACGGGCTGAACTTCGTCGGGGCCGGATGCGCGCTGGCGGCCGGTGGGCTGTGGGCCGCCTACATCCTGCTGTCGGCGCGGACCGGGCAGCGGTTCCCGCAGGCGGACGGGCTGGCGTTGGCGATGACGGTGGCGGCGGTGCTGAGTCTGCCGCTGGGCGTGCTCAGCGCGGGCACGGCGCTGCTGAACCCGGTGACGGTGGGGCTGGGCGCCGCCGTGGCGCTGATGTCGTCGGTGCTGCCGTACACGCTGGAGCTGCTGGCGCTGCGGAAGCTGCCCGCTTCGGGGTTCGCGGTGATGATGAGCCTGGAGCCGGCCGCGGCGGCCACGGCCGGGTTCCTGGTGCTGGGGCAGGCGCTGGGCTGGGTGGAGTTGGTGGCCATCGGGCTGGTGGTGGTGGCGAGCGCGGGGGCGGTTCTCAGCGGCTCGCGCCGCTGAGTTTTTCCCTCCCACGCGTCGCTGACCAGACCCGCCCGAACGCCGCAGGGGCAGCGCACAGACGGGGCCTTCGGTCACCGCATCCAGGCTGGTTCAAGCGCCCGGACCTCAGAGCAGTACGCACTCACGATCTTGAAGAACGCTTCAGGGTCGCGATCGACCATCTCTGACAGCTCGCAGTACAGCTTGTACGCCTCTCCCGGCATCTCGTACGGGCAGACGCCGGAGCGGCACCGCCACCACACCCCCGTAGCGCTGACAAGGCGACTGCCGCAGCGGGGGCACGGCTGGGCTACGCAGGCTTGCTCGTCCCGCACGGGTAGCAGATCCACCAGCCGTCCTGGTTCGGAGTCATCTCCTGACCGCACTTGTCGCACGCTACCCGCGTTTCGTACAGATCCCTGTTGCACTCCATTAGCCCTCCATCGGGGAGACGCGATTGTTCCACCGTCCGCCGGGTGGCGGCAGTGGGGTGCACGGCTGACGCAGGGTTTCAAGCCGTTGACAGCCGACTGACCCACAAGGGGTCTGGTAACCCGCCCCGGGAAACCAGGCTCGGTAGATGCGGGACCAACCGACAGTCGAGTATTCCCACGCTGGTCTACGTTGGCGAAGTGCCGTTCACCGACGGGGGTTCAGCGAAGATGGCACTGCCGTAGTGGATCGCCATCAACTTGAAGCTGTCGTCACCAGTGGCGTGTGCGTGCTTGAGACACCAGTCTCGGGCTTCACTGGCGTTGGGGGTGTCGAGGCTGAATGCCCCGCAGATAATGCACTTCCCCATGTGCCTCAAGCCCCACTCCGGATCGATCTGGAGCGTCCATTCCTGCAACCCCTTACGTTCACTCACGATGTGCCCTCCGGACGCTCCGGGGTCTCACTGACCGCACCCTGCATGGCGTCGATGCATTCGGCCAGACCGGCCAGCATCTCTTCCAGTTCTTCCTCGGTCAGCTCATCCACCCACGCGATACGGGACTTGGGGTCATCCCACATGACGTCGAGCTGGCGGTGCACCTCCCGATACCTGACGTGCCGGTTCCACGCTTTCAACAGCCGCTCACCCCACCGCGACCACACGGCGCCCACGTTCACGTGCGCACCGCCTTCCCGTGGGGGTGACGACGCATCTCGATGTTGGAATCGATCACTGTCGTCAGGTCACCGCTGACGCGTGCCGCCTCACGCTGCTTGGCCAGGGCGGCGCACACATCGCACCCGGCAACAGGCTTGGGCTCCGGCAACGGAAACGGGTCCGACAGGTGAACGGGACGGCACCTACGAGGCATCAGCACCCCACCTCCAGCCCGTGAATCCAACGCGGCCCCGCTTCGACGTCGTACGTCGCCAGCCACAGCGCACGGCGCCGCCCACGCTGCAACCGCCGCTCCTGGCGCTCCTGGGGCGTCAGGACGTATGGACGGAGGAACGCCACGTCCTCACCCCGCAGCAACCGCTGTTCGGCGGGGACGCAGGGGATGGCGAGCGTCGGGGTGTCGGGGAGTTCGGGGGTGAGCGGTGCGTCGGCGGACCGGTGCTGGCCCCGAGCAGGGAGTAACCGGCACAGCAGCGATTCGAAGATCGTGCGGATAGTGTGGAGCACTGTCGTCAACCTCCCAGGGTTGATGGCCACGCCCCCGGACGTTCGCCCCGTCGCGGGGGTCTTTACGTGGCGCGTGGTCGTCGGCGGTCGGCGCATGGCAGCGGCTACCGACCGCCCTTCTCCCGTCCCACGTAGTGCAGTTGAGCAGGTCGGGGAGGTGCCAGAATGCTCCGGCCGCATGCTCCCGTGCAACCTTTCACGCAGTGCTTTTTCAGCTAGTTGACGTGCATTGCAGTCGGCATCGAGTGATGCTTTCATTCAGGACACGGGAGTCTTTCACTTCGATCGGAGGGGGTAGGTGTGGCTGAACCGGACGGTCCGACCGGATCAACGGTGCCAAGGCGACAACTAGGGCGAATCCTGTGCGAGTTGCGCGAACGTGCGGGACTCAAGGTGAACGCCGCAGCCAAGTTGCTGGAGCGTTCACCAACAACCATGTGGCGCGTGGAACAGGGGAAGGTCTCTTCTCGCGCCGTCGAAGTAAAGGCAATGTGTGATCTCTACGGCGCATCACCTGCACTCACTGAGGCGCTCGTTGGACTTGCACATGAAACGAAAGCAAAAGGATGGTGGCATGCGTACGGGGACGCGATCCCCGAAGGCTTTGATCTCTACATCGGGCTGGAGGAGACAGCAACACACCTTGACTGGTACGAACCGGAGTTGATCCCCGGCCTACTCCAAACCGACGAGTACGCCCACACGGTCATTCAGGAAGACAACCCCAATGAAGAACCGGGCGAGATCGCTCGGCGGGTTCAGGTGCGCATCAAGCGTCAGACACTCCTGACCCGAGTGACACAGCCGCCCACGCTCAACGTGGCGCTCAACGAAGCCGTGTTGAGGCGTCCGGTCGGCGGGAACAACGTGATGGCGGGGCAGCTTCGCCACTTGGGGAAGGTGAGCTACCTACCCACGGTGACGATCAAGGTAGTCCCGTTCAGCGCCGGTCTGCACCGAGGTGTCATGTCGGGGCAGTTTCAGATTCTCCGATTTCCACTCACTGGCAATGGGAGAGAAACGGAACCCCCGACGGTCTACGCAGACGGCTACACGGGGGACCTCTACTTGGATAAGCCCCGAGAGGTTGAGCGCTACGACAACGCGTTCCGCGATATCTGGGCCAAGGCAATGCCCGAAGAGGCGTCACGGCGCCTGATTCTCGAAATGGCAGGAAACTATGAGCAGGGCTGACCTGAACCGCGTGACGTGGCGAAAGTCCAGCTACAGCAATGGGCAATCTAGCTGCGTCGAAGTCTCCGACGACTTCCCCGGAACCGTCCCCGTCCGTGACAGTAAGGACCCCCAGGGCCCGGCACTGATGTTCTCGGCGGACGGCTGGTCATCGTTCGTCACGGCCGTCAAGGGTGGAGAGTTCCACCACTGAGAGCCCAAGCCCAACGGCCACCCTCCGCAACGTCACGGAGGGTGGCCGTTCGCATGCCCGACAGCGCCAGAGTGGTTGACAACCTCAACCATGTCTCAGAATCTGGGGACTCTCTCTACTCCCCCCCCGCGGGTGGGGGGAATCCAGGCGGGTGGGGGCTGGCGCGGGTGGGACTCCGCAGGGCTGATTTCAGCGGCCGGAGCGGATGACTTTCTTGCCGTCCTGGCTGAGAGGGACCGGGATCGACTGCGGCGCGCTGCGCTTCGTGCGGCCGTCGAGATCCTTCTGCACCACGTTCACGTTGACGGCCACGCCCTGGCCCCCGCCGAACTTCCCGCTGGCGAAGGCGTCCACGCCGCCGGCGGTGATCTCGTAGCCGGAGGTGTCGATGATCGAGTGGGTGCGGCAGTCGCGGAAGACCTCCTCGATGGGGACGAACCAGAGCCAGTGGTAGTCCCCGTCGTGGTTGAGGTCGACCTTGTCGTTGAACCAGATCGCCACGGCTCCCGTCATGCTGACGGTGGCTGTCCAGTCGATGTCGTACTTCTGGGTGCCGATCACGAGGGACGCCTCGATGGCCGACTTGGCCGGGATCTTCAGGGGGAGGTCGACGCTCCAGTTCTGCGTCTCCTTGTGGGTGTACTCCTGCGTCGAGGAGAGGTTGGTTTCGATCGAGGTGGTCTCGGAAACCTTGGCCACGGCCGGGATCTCGGCCGACACCTCCATGGAGACACCGATCTTCAGCGACTCGGTCACGGAGATACGAAGGTCCTGCTCGGTCGTCTTGCTCTGCTTGTACGTGACGGTCTGCTCGACGGACGACCCGTTGCGGTAGTTGGTCGTCACGGAGCTGACCTGACCCGGTATGGGCGAGGGGGCGTTGGGGTCGTAGGTGATGCCGGTGTACTTCGTGCTCACCTGGTACTTGTGGTAGTCGCCCAGCTCGCCGCGCTTCCCGTAGTCCGTGGAGGCGGTGAAGCGGCAGCCGTTGGACCCGGGGAAGCGGTTCCGGGCCACCCACTTCCCCCACTCGTCCGTGATCTCCTGGAGCGAGCGGGCGGCCGCCTTGCGGGGCGGGGCGGCCTGAGGGGCGTTCGGCCGGCCGGGGGCCGCGACCGCGGCACCCGCGGTCGCAAGGGAGACGGGGACGGCCGCCGCGAGGCCGGCGACGGGGACGGCGGCGAGGAGGCGCCGTCTGGAGACATGGCTCATGAGGGTCCCAATCCGAGGGGGCGGAACGAGGGAATCGTCTTGGGAAGCCATGCAATCGGTGATCTTCCGCCGCACATAGGGACTTTGGTCCTGATTCATGGCGTTGCCGGGTAACCGGGGTATGCGCAGGTCGGGTCGTCTCCCCGCGGCTTCCGCGCCGGGCCAGGCACCGTGGCGCGCCATGGCAAAAAATCATGCATGCGTGCTTGATTGTTTCTCGGCGCGCTGCCACCCTCGGTTCTCGCATCACCGCAGCTGTCAACATGCCCTGTCCGTAAGGGACATGGGTGTCCGGCGTGGATGAGGAGAGCGCGCGATGGCCGATCCGCGGGAGGTTCGGGAGGTCCTGGCGGACCTACGGGCCGAGGGTGAGGAAGTCGACGGACTGGTGGCGGGGCTGCCGGAAGCGGAGTGGGGGCGGGCGACCCCGGCCGCCGGATGGAGCATCGCGCACCAGATCGCGCACCTGCTGTGGACGGACGAGCGGGCCGTGCAGTCCGCGGTCGATCCCGAGGGGTTCGGGCGGGAGGTGGCGGCGGCGCTCGCCTCGCCGGAGACGTTCGTGGACGAGGGGGCCGAGCGCGGGGCCCGGCTGGCCCCCGCCGAGCTGCTGGCGCGGTGGCGGGCGAGCCGGTCGGAGCTGCTGGAGGTGCTGGCGGCGCAGCCCCCGGGCGCGAAGTTGCCCTGGTACGGGCCGCCGATGAGCGTGGCGTCGGTGGCCACCGGGCGGCTGATGGAGACCTGGGCGCACGGGCAGGACGTGGCGGACGCGCTGGGGGTGCGGCGGGTGCCGACCGCGCGGCTGCGGCACGTCGCCCGGATCGGGGTGCGGGCCAGGGACTACGCGTACACGGTGCACGGGCTGACGCCGCCGGCCGAGGAGTTCCGGGTCGAGCTGGTCGGGCCCGGGGGCGAGGAGTGGGCGTTCGGGCCGGCGGGGGCCGCGCAGCGGGTGAGCGGGACGGCGTGGGACTTCTGCCTGTTGGTGACGCAGCGGGCGCATCCGGACGATGTCTCCCTGGTGGCGGTGGGGGCGGACGCCGAGCGGTGGTTGGGCATCGCGCAGTCCTTCGCGGGGCCGGCGGGGGCGGGGCGGGCGCCGGGTGAGGTGCGGCGATGACGGGGCCGGGGGGCGCAGCGCCGCTGCGGATCGGGAATGCCTCGGGGTTCTACGGCGACCGGTTCGAGGCCGTGCGGGAGATGCTGACCGGCGGGCCGTTGGACGTGCTGACCGGGGACTACCTCGCCGAGCTGACGATGCTGATCCTGGGGCGGGACCGGCTGAAGGACCCGCGGCTGGGGTACGCCAAGACCTTCCTGCGGCAGATGGAGGAGGGGCTGGGGCTCGCCGTCGAGCGCGGCGTGAAGATCGTGACGAATGCGGGCGGGCTCCATCCGGCGGGACTGGCCGATGCCGTAAGGGAGTTGGGCGCACGGGTCGGCGTCCCGGTGCGGGTCGCGCACGTCGAGGGTGACGACCTGGTGGGGCGCGGATGGGGCGAGGGCGTGCTCACCGCCAACGCCTATGTGGGGGGCGCGGGGATCGCGGAGTGCCTACGGGCGGGGGCGGACGTCGTGGTCACCGGGCGGGTGACGGACGCGGCGCTGGTCAGCGGGCCGGCCGCGGCGCACTTCGGCTGGGCGGCGGACGACCACGACCGGTTGGCGGGAGCGGTGGTCGCGGGGCATGTGCTGGAGTGCGGGACGCAGGCGACGGGCGGGAACTACGCGTTCTTCGGCGAGTTGGGCGACGTGCGGCGGCCCGGGTTCCCGCTGGCCGAGATCCACTCCGACGGCAGCGCCGTGATCACCAAGCACCCGGGGACCGGGGGCGCGGTCACGACGGGGACGGTGACCGCCCAGCTGCTCTACGAGACGGCGGGGGCGCGCTACCCGGGGCCGGACGTGACGGCGCGGCTGGACACCGTACGGCTGACGGAGGACGGACCGGACCGGGTGCGGATCGACGGGGTGCGGGGCGAGGCGCCACCGGCGACGTTGAAGGTCGGGCTGACCCGGATGGGCGGCTGGCGCAACGAGGTGGTGTTCGTGCTCACCGGACTGGACATCGAGGCCAAGGCGCGGCTGGTGCGGGGGCAGTTGGAGGAGGCGCTGGAGCGCGCCGGGCGCCGTCCGAGGGAGGTGAGCTGGTCGCTGGCGCGGACCGACCACCAGGATGCCGGGGTGCAGGAGGAGGCGAGCGCGCTGCTGCGGCTGGTGGTGCGCGATCCGGACCCGGAGGCCGTGGGGCGGGCCGTGAGCGGGGCGGCGATCGAGCTGGCGCTGGCCAGTTACCCGGGCTTCCATGTGACGGCGCCGCCGGGCAAGGGCGCCCCGTACGGGGTGTTCGAGGCGGCGTACGCGGCGGCCGAGGACGTGCGGCAGGTGGCGGTGCTGCCGGACGGGGAGCGGGTGCGGATCCCGCCCGCGCCGGGGGTGGCGGGCGAGCTGCCTGCCGTGTCCGCGGAGCTGCCGGAGCCGTTGCCGGCGGGGCCGACCCGGCGGGCGCCCCTGGGGCTCGTCGCCGGGGCCCGCAGCGGCGACAAGGGCGGGTCGGCGAACGTCGGGGTGTGGGCCCGGACGGACCGGGCGTGGCGGTGGCTCGCGCACGCGCTGACGGTGTCGAGATTCCGTCAACTCCTGCCGGAGGTCGAGAAGTTGGCGGTGCGGCGGGAGGTCCTGCCCCATCTGCGGGCGCTGAACTTCACGGTGGACGGACTGCTCGGCGAGGGCGTCGCCTCGCAGGCCCGGTTCGATCCGCAGGCCAAGGCGCTGGGGGAGTGGCTGCGCTCCCGTCATGTGGAGATACCGGAGGAGTTGCTTTGACCGTCCTGGGGAGCGCGCTGGATCCGACCGGTGCCGAGTACGCCGAGCGGCGGGCGGCGATGCTGGAGAAGCTGGGGGAGGTGGCCGGTGAGCACGCCAAGGCGCTCGCCGGCGGCGGGGAGAAGTACGTCGCCCGGCACCGCGAGCGGGGCAAGCTGCTGGCCCGGGAGCGGATCGAGCTGCTGTTGGACCCCGACACGCCGTTCCTGGAGCTGTCGCCGCTCGCCGGGTGGGGCAGCGACTACGCGGTGGGGGCGTCGCTGGTCACCGGGATCGGGGTGATCGAGGGCGTGGAGTGCCTGATCACCGCGAACGATCCGACCGTGCGGGGCGGGGCGAGCAATCCGTGGACGCTCAGGAAGGCGCTGCGGGCCAACGAGATCGCGTTCGCCGATCGGCTGCCGGTGGTCAGCCTGGTGGAGTCGGGCGGGGCCGACCTGCCGAGCCAGAAGGAGATCTTCATCCCCGGCGGGGCGCTCTTCAAGGACTTGACGCGGCTGTCCGCCGCGGGCATTCCGACGGTGGCGGTGGTCTTCGGGAACTCGACGGCCGGGGGCGCGTACGTCCCCGGGATGTCGGACCACGTGATCATGGTGAAGGAGCGGGCCAAGGTCTTCCTCGGCGGGCCGCCGCTGGTGAAGATGGCGACGGGTGAGGAGAGCGACGACGAGTCGCTGGGCGGGGCCGAGATGCACGCCAGGACGTCGGGGCTCGCGGACTACTTCGCGGTCGACGAACCGGATGCGCTGCGACAGGCGCGGCGGGTGGTGGCGCGTCTCAACTGGCGCAAGACGCACCCCGATCCGGGCCCGGCCGCGCCGCCGAAGTACGACGAGGAGGAGCTGCTCGGCATCGTCCCCGGCGACCTGCGGGCCCCCTTCGACCCGCGCGAGGTGATCGCCCGGATCGTCGACGGGTCGGACTTCGACGAGTTCAAGCCGCTGTACGGACCGAGCCTGGCGACGGGGTGGGCGGAGCTGCACGGCTATCCGGTCGGCATCCTCGCCAACGCGCAGGGCGTGCTGTTCAGCGCGGAGAGTCAGAAGGCCGCGCAGTTCATCCAGTTGGCCAACCAGCGGGACATCCCGTTGATCTTCCTGCACAACACCACCGGCTACATGGTCGGCAAGGAGTACGAACAGGGCGGCATCATCAAGCACGGCGCGATGATGATCAACGCGGTGTCGAACTCGCGGGTGCCGCACCTCTCGGTGCTGATGGGTGCGTCGTACGGGGCCGGGCACTACGGGATGTGCGGCCGGGCCTACGACCCGCGGTTCCTCTTTGCCTGGCCGAGCGCCAAGTCGGCGGTGATGGGGCCGCAGCAGCTCGCCGGGGTGCTCTCCATCGTGGCGCGGGCCTCCGCCGCCGCGAAGGGGCAGCCGTACGACGAGGCGGGCGACGCGGCGCTGCGCGCCATGGTGGAGCAGCAGATCGAGGCCGAGTCGCTGCCGATGTTCCTGTCCGGGCGGCTGTACGACGACGGCGTCATCGACCCGCGCGACACCCGCACCGTCCTCGGCCTGTGCCTGTCCGCCGTCCACACCGCGCCGGTCGAGGGCGCGCGGGGCGGCTTCGGCGTCTTCCGGATGTGAGGGGTGAGGTTCCTGTGACAACGATCGATTCCGGGGCCGCGACCACGGCCGAGGGCGGGGAGGACTTCGTGGAGATCCGTTCGGTGCTCGTCGCCAACCGCGGCGAGATCGCCCGCCGCATCTTCCGCACCTGCCGCGAACTGGGCATCGCCACCGTCGCGGTGTACTCCGACGCGGACGCCGGGGCCGCGCACGTACGGGAGGCGGACGTCGCGGTCCGGCTGCCCGGCGAGGCGCCCGCGGAGACCTATCTGCGCGGCGAGCTGATCGTGAAGGCGGCGCTGGCGGCCGGGGCGGACGCGGTCCACCCGGGGTACGGGTTCCTCTCCGAGAGCGACGCGTTCGCCGCCGCGGTGGCGGACGCGGGACTGGTGTGGATCGGGCCGCCGCCGGCCGCCATCGCGGCGATGGCCTCCAAGACCCGCGCCAAGGAGCTGATGGCGGCGGCCGGGGTGCCGCTGCTGGCGCCGGTCGATCCGGCCGCGGCCACCGCCGGGGACCTGCCGCTGCTGGTGAAGGCGGCGGCCGGCGGGGGCGGGCGCGGTATGCGCATCGTCCGCGAACTGTCTTTGTTGGAGGGTGAGTTGACGTCGGCGCGGGCCGAGGCGCTCGCCGCTTTCGGGGACGGCGAGGTGTTCGTCGAGCCGTACGTCGAGGGCGGGCGGCACGTCGAGGTGCAGGTCCTCGCCGACGCCCACGGCAACGTCTGGACGCTCGGCACCCGCGACTGCTCCCTCCAGCGGCGCCACCAGAAGGTCATCGAGGAGGCCCCGGCGCCCGGCCTGCCCGAGGTGCTGCGGGACACCCTGCACCGGGCCGCCGCGCAGGCCGCGCGGGCCATCGACTACCGGGGCGCGGGCACCGTCGAGTTCCTGGTGTCCCCTGCCGCCCCCGGCGAGGGGACCGCCGCCTTTGGCCGGGCGTACTTCCTGGAGATGAACACCCGCCTCCAGGTGGAGCACCCGGTCACCGAGGAGATCTACCGGATCGACCTGGTGGCCCTGCAGATCGCCGTCGCCGAGGGCCGGCCGCTGCCCGCCGCGCTGCCCGCGCCGCACGGCCACGCCGTCGAGGCCCGGCTCTACGCGGAGGACCCCGCGGCCGACTGGCAGCCGCAGACCGGCACCGTGCACCGGCTCGCCGTACCGGACGGCGTCCGGCTGGACTCCGGCGTGACCGACGGCGGTACCGTCACCGTCCACTACGACCCGATGCTGGCCAAGGTGATCGCCTGGGCGCCGACCCGCGCCGAGGCCGTGCGCAAGCTGGCCGGCGCCCTGGAACGGGCCCGCATCCACGGCCCGGTCACCAACCGCGAGCTGCTGGTCCGCTCGCTGCGGCACCCGGAGTTCGTCGCCGCCACCGGGCTGGACACCGGGTTCTACGACCGCAACCTCGGCGCCCTGACCGCGGCGGAAGCCACCGGGGACGGGCTGTGCGCGCTGGCCGCCGCGCTCGCCGACGCCCACGGCCGCTCCCGCTTCGGGGGCTTCCGCAACGTCCCCGCCGGCCCGCAGGTCAAGAGCTTCGCCCGTGCGGGCACCACGCACGAGGTGCGCTACCGGCTCGGGCGCGAGGGGCTGGACGCCGCGGACTTCCCCGGCGTCCGACTGGTCGCCCTGGCCGCGGACGAGGTGGTGCTCGACGTCGACGGGCTGCGGCGGACGTTCGCGGTCGCCCGCTACGGCGACCAGGTCCACGTCGACTCGCCCCTGGGGGCCCGCACCCTCACCGCGCTGCCCCGTTTTCCCGACCCCACCGCCCGTACGGAGCCCGGTTCGCTGCTCGCCCCGATGCCCGGCACGGTCGTCCGGATCGCGGACGGGCTGGCCGAGGGCGACCGCGTCGAGGCCGGCCAGCCGCTGCTGTGGCTGGAGGCCATGAAGATGGAGCACAAGATCACCGCACCGGCGGCCGGCACGCTGACCGCCCTGCCCGCCCGTACGGGCCGGCAGGTCGAGGTCGGCACCCTGCTCGCCGTCGTCGCCGACTGACGCCGGGGCGCACCCGGCGCACCCGCCCCACCCGTTACCCGCAGGCACTCACTCACCGCCCCAGGAGCCGTCATGAGCAACGCCCTGAGCAACCCCGTGATCGAGTCCGAGGAACACCGCGCCCTGCGCGCCGCCGTCGCCGCCCTCGCCAAGCGCTACGGCCGGGAGTACTTCGCCACCGTCGTCGCCGAGGGCCGGCACACCGACGAGCTGTGGCAGGAGGCCGCCAAGGCCGGCTACCTCGGCGTCAACCTGCCCGAGGAGTACGGTGGCGGAGGCGCCGGCATCACCGAACTCTCCCTCGTCCTGGAGGAGTTGGGGGCGGCCGGCTGCCCGCTGCTGATGCTGGTGGTCTCGCCGGCGATCTGCGGCACGGTCATCGCCCGCTTCGGCACCGAGGAGCAGAAGCGCACCTGGCTGCCCGGACTGGCCGACGGCAGCCGGAAGATGGCCTTCGGCATCACCGAGCCGGACGCCGGATCCAACTCGCACCGCATCACCACCACCGCCCGCAAGGAGGGCGGGGACTGGGTCCTCAACGGGCGCAAGATCTTCGTCTCCGGCGTGGACATCGCCGACGCGACGCTGATCGTCGGCCGCACCGAGGACGCCGGCACCGGGAAACTCAAGCCCTGCCTGTTCATCGTCCCGCGCGAGGCCCCCGGCTTCGGCCGCAGCCCGGTGGCGATGGAACTGGCCGCCCCGGAGAAGCAGTTCGAGCTGACCCTGGACGACGTGCGGCTGCCCGCCGACGCTCTGGTGGGCGACCAGGACGCGGGACTGCTCCAGCTGTTCGCCGGCCTCAACCCGGAGCGCATCATGACCGCCGCGTTCGCCCTCGGCATGGGCCGCTACGCGCTGGCCAGGGCCGTGGACTACGCCCGCACCCGACAGGTCTGGAAGGAGCCGATCGGCGCCCACCAGGCCCTCGCCCACCCGCTCGCCCAGTGCCACATCGAACTGGAGCTGGCCGCGCTGATGATGCGGAAGGCGGCGCTGCTCTACGACGCGGGCGACGACATGGCCGCCGGCGAGGCCGCCAACATGGCCAAGTACGCGGCGGCCGAGGCCGCGGTGCACACCGTCGACCAGGCCGTGCACACCCTGGGCGGCAACGGCCTCACCCGGGAATACGGGCTGGCGTCCCTGGTCACCGCCGCCCGGGTGGCGCGGATCGCCCCGGTCAGCCGGGAGATGATCCTCAACTTCGTCTCGCACCAGTCCCTGGGGCTGCCCAAGTCGTACTGAGGAAACGGGCGGTGCGCCGGGCCCGGCCCCCACCGGCCCGGCGCATCACGGCCCGGCACACGGGAAGGAAGGTCCACGGCGGCCCGCCGCCGCACCCACCGCCGCACCAGGGAAGGACCCCATGGCGTCCCCGACGTCCCACGACTCCCACGTCTTCCGCAGCGCATACCCCGACGTCGCCCCCGTGGAGCTGCCGATCCACGAGGCCGTCCTCGGGCGGGCGGCCGAGCACGGCGCGCGCCCCGCCCTCGTCGACGCCCTCACCGGCACCACGCTCGACTACGCCCGCCTCGACCACCTCAGCCGCCGGCTGGCCGCCGCACTCGCCGCTTCCGGGCTCCGCAAGGGCGACGTGCTGGCCCTGCACAGCCCCAACTCGGTGCTCTTCCCCGTGGTGTTCTACGCCGCGTCGCGCTGCGGGGCGGCGGTCACCACCGTCCACCCGCTCGCCACCGAGGCCGAGTTCGCCCGCCAGCTGACCGACTCCCACGCGTCCCGGATCGTCACCGTGGCGGCACTGCTGGACACCGCCCGGGCCGCCGCCCGACGGGCCGGCGGCATCACCGAGATCCTCCTCTGTGACCGCGCCGACGGCCACCGCACCGTCCTCGACCTGGCCGCCGAGGACCACCCCGACCCCGCCCCGGAGATCGACCCGGCCACCGACCTGGCCGCGCTCCCGTATTCCTCCGGCACCACCGGCGCCCCCAAGGGCGTGATGCTCACCCACCGCAACATCGCCACCAACCTCGCCCAACTGGCCCCGCTGATGGCCAACGGCCCCGGCGACCGCATCCTGGCCGTGCTCCCCTTCTTCCACATCTACGGGCTCACCGCCCTGATGAACGCCCCGCTGCGCAACGGCGCCACCGTCGTCGTCCTGCCCCGCTTCGACCTCCGCCCGTTCCTCACCGCCATCGAGCAGCACCGCATCACCGAGATCTACACCGCACCCCCGATCGTGCTGGCACTGGCCAAACACCCGATGGTCGAGGAGTTCGACCTGTCCTCCCTCCGCCGCGTGCTGTGCGCCGCCGCGCCGCTGGACGCCGGCCTGGCCGCCGCCTGCGCCCGACGGCTCGGCCTGCCCGCCGTCCTCCAGGCATACGGGATGACCGAACTCTCCCCGGCCACCCATGTGGTGCCGCCCGACACCGCCCGCCCCGCAACGACGGCGCCACGCGCCGCAGGCCCTCCCCCGGGAGCGGTCGGCACCCTGCTGCCCAGTACGGAACTGCGGATCGTCTCCCTGGAGACGGGGCGGGACCTCGGACCGGGGGAGACCGGCGAGATCGTCATCCGGGGCCCGCAGGTGATGCGCGGCTACCTGGGACGCCCCGCCGAGACCGACGCGATGATCGACCCCGACGGCTGGCTGCACACCGGCGACATCGGGCGGACCGACGCCGACGGCTGGCTCCATGTCGTCGACCGCGTCAAGGAGTTGATCAAATACAAGGGCTACCAGGTCGCCCCCGCCGACCTGGAGGCGCTGCTGCTCGCCCACGAGGCCGTCGCGGACGCGGCCGTCATCGGCGTCACCGACGACGACGGCAACGAGATCCCCAAGGCGTTCGTGGTCCGCCGACAGGGGGCCGCGCTCACCGCGGACGAGGTCATCGCCTACGTTGCAGAACGAGTTGCCCCGTACAAGAAGGTGCGCCGCGTGGAATTCCTGGACAGCGTCCCGCGTGCCACCACCGGAAAGATCCTCCGGCGCGAACTCCGCGCCAGGGAAAGGAGTTCGACGGTCCGATGACGTACGTGGAGCGCGCCCACGAGCGCGGAATCACCACCCTCACCCTCAACTCCCCCCACAACCGCAACGCCCTCTCCACCCGCCTGGTCGCCGAACTGCACCGGGCCCTCGCGGACGCCGCCGCCGACGACGCCGTCCGGGCCGTGCTGCTCGCCCACACCGGCAGCACGTTCTGTGCCGGCGCGGACCTCTCCGAGGCCACCACCGGCGACGCCAAGGACGGCCCCCTGGAGCTCACCCGACTGCTGCGCGCCCTCGTGGAACTGCCCAAGCCGGTGATCGCCCGGGTGACCGGCCACGTCCGCGCCGGCGGGCTCGGACTGCTCGGCGCCTGCGACCTCTCCGTCGCCGGCCCGCAGACCACCTTCGCGTTCACCGAGGCGCGGCTCGGCCTCGCCCCCGCCGTGATCTCGATGCCGCTGCTGCCCCGTATGGACGCCCGCGCCGCCGCCCGCTACTACCTCACCGGCGAGAAGTTCGGCCCCACCGAGGCGGCCCGGATCGGCCTGGTCACCCTCGCCGCCGACGACGTCGACGCGGGCCTCGCGCCCCTGCTGGACGGCGTGCGCAAGGGCTCCCCCCAGGGCCTGGCCGAGTCCAAGAAGCTCGTCACGGCACCCGTCCTGGCCGCCTTCGACCGGGACACCGACGCGCTCGCCGACCGGTCCGCCCGGCTCTTCGGCTCCGCCGAGGCCCGCGAGGGCATGACCGCCTTCCTGGAACGACGGGACCCGGCATGGGCGCGCTGACCCCGGCCCGCGGCGTCAAGGAGCCCCAGCAGGAGCGCAGCCGCGCCACCCGGCTCAAGCTGCTGGAGGCCGCCGTCGCCTGCCTCGCCGAACGCGGCTGGACCGGCAGCACGGTCGCCGTCGTCGCCGAACGGGCGGGCGTCTCCCGCGGCGCCGCCCAGCACCACTTCCGCACCCGCGAGGACCTGTTCACCGCCGCCGTCGAGCACGTCGCGGAGAAACGCCAGGGCGCGCTCAAGGCCCTGGCGCACGACCTCCCGCCGGCCGGCTCCATCGCCCGCACCTGGATGATCGTCGAGGAGGTGGTCGGCCTCTACACGGGCCCGCTGTTCCGGGCCGCGCTCCACCTGTGGGTGGCCGCCTCCGACGAGGAACAACTCCGCGACCGGGTCACCGCCCTGGAGGCCCGGGTGGGCCGCGAGGCGCACCGCACGACGGTGGCGCTGCTCGCCGCCGACGAGTCCGTCCCCGGCGTCCGGGAGACCGTCCAGGGCCTCCTGGACATGGCCCGCGGCCTCGGCCTCGCGAACCTCCTGACGGACGACTCGGCACGGCGGGACCGGGTCGTGGCCCAATGGGCCAAGAACATCGACGCGGTGTTGTCGGCTCCGCCCTCGTATCCGCCGTCGTAGGGGTTCGCCTTTCTTGCGCCGTGCCGCCTGACGGCGGGGTGTGCCGGGTCCGCTGCGCGGGGCGGTGCCGCTGCGCGGGGCTGGTCGGGTGCGGTGCGGTTCCGCTGCGCGGGGCTGGTCGGCCGCGGTGCCGGGTCTGTGGGGTGGGGGATGTGCGGACTGCTGCGCTTTACGTCCGCACATCCCCACCCCACAGACCCGTCCCCTCCCGTGGGTGGTCATGGAAAGGGTGGGTGGGGGTGCCGGCCGGTGGGCCGGTGCGGGTTCGTTGTCGAGTGGTGACCGTCACCAGACCACCGGCGTGAGGCTGGACGCACCTGTCTTTCCCACCCACTCACGGGAGGTGACGGGCCGGAGGGTGGTGTGCAGGACGTAAAGCGCAGCAGTCCTGCACACCACCCCCTCCGGCCCGTCACCGCACCCAACAGCCCCGCGCAGCGGACAACGCACCCCCGCCGTCAGGCGGACCCGCAGCGGACGCAACAACCCGCCGTCAGGCGGCACGGGCCGGCCGTCAGCCCGCGATGTCCTCGTAGCCCGCGATCGACTGCGGGCTCCGCGCCGCCGGGCCCACGTAGCGGGCGGACGGGCGGACCAGGCGTCCCGTCCGCTTCTGCTCCAGGATGTGGGCGCTCCAGCCCGCCGTGCGGGCGCAGGTGAACATGGACGTGAACATGTGCGCCGGGACCTCCGCGAAGTCCAGGACGATGGCCGCCCAGAACTCCACGTTGGTGGCCAGCACCCGGTCGGGGCGGCGGTTGTGCAGCTCCTCCAGGGCGGCCTTCTCCAGGGCCTCGGCGACCTCGAAGCGCGGGGCGCCCAGTTCCTTGGCGGTCCGCCGCAGCACCCGCGCCCGCGGGTCCTCGGCGCGGTAGACGCGGTGGCCGAAGCCCATCAGCCGCTCGCCGCGGTCCAGCGTCTCTCGGACGTAGGCGCCGGCGTCACCGGTCCGCTCGATCTCCTCGATCATGCCGAGGACACGGGAGGGCGCGCCGCCGTGCAGCGGGCCGGACATGGCGCCGACGGCGCCGGACAGCGCCGCCGCCACGTCCGCGCCCGTCGAGGCGATGACCCGGGCGGTGAAGGTCGAGGCGTTCATGCCGTGCTCGGCGGCCGAGGTCCAGTAGGCGTCGACGGCCTTGACGTGCTTGGGGTCGGGCTCCCCGCGCCAGCGCTTCATGAAGCGCTCCACGACGGTCTCCGCCTTGTCGATCTCCTTCTGCGGCACCATCGGCAGGCCCTGGCCGCGCGCCGACTGGGCGACGTAGGACAGCGCCATCACGGCGGCCCGGGCGAGGTTGTCGCGGGCGGTCTGCTCGTCGATGTCGAGCAGCGGTTTCAGGCCCCATACGGGCGCCAACATGGCGAGCGCGGACTGCACATCGACCCGGATGTCACCCGAGTGCACCGGGATCGGGAAGGGCTCGGCGGGCGGCAGCCCCGGCTTGAACGCCCCGTCGACCAGCAGCCCCCAGACGTTCTCGAAGGACACGTGCCCGACGAGGTCCTCGATGTCCACCCCGCGGTAGCGGAGCGCGCCGCCCTCCTTATCGGGTTCGGCGATCTCCGTCTCGAACGCGACGACTCCCTCAAGCCCGGGAACGAAGTCGGACATCAGGCGGCTCCTCAAGATGGGGACGGCAACCGGTGACCGGCTGCCGTGCGGTCGAGTCAGGTGCGGCGCCGGTGCGGCTACGCGGCTGCGCCGGGCAGCTCGCGGTCCGTACCGGTCACCCCGGTGATGCCCCGCCGGGGCAGGGGCCACGCGACGGTTCCGCCCGTTGGTGGTCGGTCCACGGGCGCGGGCCGCCACGCATGCTGCCCGCGGCGGCCTGAAGACGGACACGATAACTCCCGGTGTCCGAGGCCCACAGTGGGCCGGGCCATGATTTTGGCGGGTTCATCAGCAGCGGGGAAGCGTGACATCCGGCACACTGGGCGATTTGCCGACGGGAGGGTTACGCCCCGGCGACGAGGGGCAGACTTCCAGCCCACCGGGCTGTCTGGCGCGGGGCGGATGCTGCAAGATGAGGCCGTGCATCCCGCCGACATGCCCTCCGCCGACACCCCCGACCCCTCGTCCATGCGTGCGCACTACCGCGCCGAGGGAATCGCCGAGTCCGACCTCGCCGCGAGCCCCTACGACCAGTTCGGACGCTGGTTCAAGGACGCGGCGGTGGCCGGCCTGCACGAGCCGAACGCCATGGTCGTCTCGACGGCGGACGCCGCCGGCCGGCCCAGCTCAAGAACCGTGCTGCTCAAGGCATTCGACGAGCGCGGCTTCGTCTTCTTCACCAACTACACCAGCCGCAAGGGTCGCGAACTGGCCGAGAACCCGCACGTCTCCCTGCTGTTCCCCTGGCACCCGCTGGCCCGCCAGGTCATCGTGATCGGGACCGCCGAGCGCATCGGCCGGGACGAGACCGCCGCCTACTTCCGCACCCGCCCGCACGGCTCCCAACTGGGTGCCTGGGCCAGCGAGCAGTCCGCGCCGATCGCCTCCCGCGACGAACTGGAGCGTGCCTACGAGGAGTTGGCGGCCCGCTATCCGGAGGGCGAGCAGGTGCCGGCGCCCCCGCACTGGGGCGGCTACCGCGTCACCCCCGAGACGGTCGAGTTCTGGCAGGGCCGTCTGAACCGCCTCCACGACCGCCTGCGGTACGCCCGCGAGGGCGCCCCCGAGGCGGGCCAGTGGCGAGTGGAGCGCCTCGCGCCCTAGGCGAGCGCGTGTGCGGCCGGCGCCGGCCGCACACGCAGACGACCCGCGGGCTGTTTCCTCCGCGCTCGGTGGCGCGAAGGGCCGGTCGGACGAACCGGCAGCCCGCGGGTCGGGTGACTGCTTTGGGATTGGGCCGGCTGCGCATCTGCAGTATGCGCGGATCCGGCGCTGCACTTCGGTGGAGCGTCGGGCGCTAGCCCGCAGCCACCTCACGCGTCCGGTGCGAAATCATCTGCCGAACCACCTCCCTTCTCGTGTACCCCACACGTTAGGAACCCGCCCGGCGCCGCACAACCGGTTTTTTCCGGGGGCGGAACTTGCCGGGCGGCGATTTCCGCGAATGGGGTGTGTCCCACGTCACGTTCCAGTTGAATGACCCCACGTGGAGCACGTGCGGCCGCGTCGTAAGGGGTGCCAGTGACTGCCTCGTCAGCTTCTTCGGCCTCGTCGGCCTCGTCGTCGAGGCGGCCTGCCTCCGGCGGCCCGCCCGGCCCGGTGGACGGGCCCGGGCAGGCGGCCTCCGGGTCCCCGCGGACCGGCGTGGACACCGAGCCCGACCGCCCCCCGGACGCCGACGACTCCGGGCTGCTCGCCGCTCTCCTGGACGGCATGGACGCCGCCCTGATGGCCTTCGCCGCCGACGGCACGGTCACACACTGGAACCACGAGGCCGCACGCATCCTCGGCTGGACGCCGCAGGAGGCGGTCGGCCGCCCCGGTCTGACGGGCTGGGCGGTCCGCGCGGAGGACGCCGAGGGCGTGCAGTCCGCGCTGGCCGCCGCGATGCGCGCCCCGGGCCGTCAGGTGCACGACTTCGCCCTGCTGACCAAGGACGGCCACCGCGTCCTGGTCCGCACCCAGTCCTCCGCGGTGCACGCCGCCGACGGGCGGGCCGCCGGGGTCTACTGCGCCTTCAGCGAGTCGCACACCCAGCTCGACCTGGAACGGGCCGTGGCGCTGAGCGAGGCGCTCTTCGAGGACGCCACCTGGGGCGTGGTGCTGATCGACGCCGACCTGCGGCCCGCGGTCGTCAACGGACACGCCGCCCGCGCCTTCGGCAGGGGCCGTACCGCGCTGTTGGGCCGCCCGCTGGGCGATGTCCTGGCGCAGGGCGTCGAGGAGCTGGAGAACGCCTTCCAGCACGTCCTGGCCGAGGGCGCGCCGCCGGCCATCGCGGAGCTGTGGGTGACGCTGCGGGACGGCGAGTGCGAACTCCCGCGCCGGTGCTGGCGCAGCGGCTTCGTCCGACTGGCCTCGCCGCTGGCCGAGGAACCCGTCCCGCTCGGCGTGGCCTGGCTCTTCCAGGACGTCACCGAGCTCAAGCGCACCGAGCAGGACGGCTCCCTGCTGCGCTTCCGCGCCCACCAGCTGCACCGTGCGGGCCGGGCCGCCGCCGAGTGCCCGGACCCGGCCGAGGCCGCCGCGGTCCACCTCGACTTCGCGCTGGCGGGCTTCGCCGACCACGCTCTGGTCGACCTGGCCCGCACCCCGGCCCCGGCCCCGTACGGCGCGGTGGACGCGGACGCCGCATGGGACGCGGACCCGCCCGCCCCGGACGGCGGACCGGGCGCCCCGGCCCGGGCGCCCCGACTGGTGCGGGCGCTGGCCTCCCCGGCGGGCGCGCCCGGCCCCTCGGAGGCCGTCCCGGCGGCCGGCATCCCGGTGGCCTACGCGGTGGGCCACCCGGCGCTCCAGGCGTACGCGCGGCGCGGCTCGGTGCGGGCCACCGCCGGTCCGGACCCCGCCGAGGGCTGGGCGGCGGCCCGCAACTGGCCGGACGGCACGGTGCACGGGCTGTGCGTGGTGCTCCGCAGCCGGGGCCGCACCCTGGGGGTCGCCACGTTCCTGCGGATGCCCGCCCGGCGCCCCTTCGACCGTGCGGACGCCGACTACGCCGAGGAGGTCGCCGCCCGCGTCGCCGCCGCGCTGGACCTCGCGGGGGCGGCGGGGGTGTGAGCGGGCCGGGGAGCGCCGGCGGGCGGCCGTTCGGCCGTCCGGTGCCCGGCCCGCGCCCCTCAGTGGCGGTAGAAGATCCGGTCCGCGTACTCCCGCATCACCCGGCCGTTCCACTCGTGCCCGCCGTCCACGTTGCCCGAGCGCAGCAGCGGCGGCTGCACCCCGCGCTCGGCCAGCGTGCCGGCCGCGGTCGCCACCACGGCCTGCATGATCGCGCTGGTGACGACCGTCGAGGCGGGGGCGAACGGCGCCTCGATGCCGGGCAGCGTCAGCTCCGCGTCGCCGACCGGGATCCGGCTGTCCAGCACGATGTCGCAGTGGTCCTTGAGGTATGTCCCCGAGGAGTGCCGGGACTTGGTGGCGCCCGCGTAGGCCACCGACGTCAGGCCGATGACCCTGATGCCCAGGGCCCGCGCGTTGATCGCCATCTCGACCGGCAGCGCGTTCCGCCCGGAGAGCGAGATGATCACCAGCACGTCGCCGCGCTCCAGTGGGCTGGTGTCCAGCACCGCCCCGGCCAGCCCGTCGACCCGCTCCAGCGCGCTGCCCAGCGTCGCCGGCCGGACGTCCACCCCGACGACCCCGGGGACGGAGAGCAGGTTCATGATCGCCAGGCCGCCGGCGCGGTACACGGTGTCCTGGGCCGGCAGCGAGGAGTGCCCGGCCCCGAAGGAGAAGACCCGGCCGCCCGCCGCCACGGTGTCCGCGATCAGCCGGCCGGCCGCGGTGATCCGGTCCCCCTCCGCGTCGCGGACCTGTCGCAGCAGGTCGATCGCGGCGTCGAAGTACCGCCCGGCCAGCCCCTCGCTCCGGTCGCTCTCAGCCATGGCCGCGGGCCCCTCTCGTCGCGTCTGGATGGGATCTGTGGCGGGACGGCGCCGGCTCGTCGGCGTCCTGTCGCCGCCTCGTGGATCAGTGGCCCGGATCACGTTGCGGTCTGGACCAGTGCGCTGTCAATACGCCGGGCAATGCACCCGTTGAACCCGTCGCGGAACGTCCGCAGCGCGGACGAGGACGCACCCTTGTCAGTGGGATGCGTCAGAATTGAGTCCAGGGCCACCGCACGACATATCGAGGGGCACGCATGTCCGGACTGATCGACACCACGGAGATGTATCTCCGCACCATCCTCGAACTGGAAGAGGAGGGTGTGGTCCCCATGCGGGCCCGCATCGCGGAGCGGCTGGAACAGAGCGGCCCGACGGTCAGCCAGACCGTGGCCCGCATGGAGCGAGACGGCCTGCTGACGGTGGCGGGCGACCGGCACCTGGAGCTGACGGAGGAGGGCCGCCGGCTGGCGACGCGGGTGATGCGCAAGCACCGCCTCGCCGAGTGCCTGCTGGTCGACGTCATCGGGCTGGAGTGGGAGCAGGTGCACGCCGAGGCGTGCCGCTGGGAGCACGTGATGAGCGAGGCGGTCGAGCGCCGCGTCGTGGAGCTGCTGCGCCACCCCACCGAGTCCCCGTACGGCAACCCCATCCCGGGTCTGGAGGAGCTGGGCGAGAAGGCCGAGGCCGACCCGTTCCTGGACGCCGGCATGGTGAGCCTGATGGATCTGGACGCGGGCTCGGACGGCAAGACGGCCGTGGTGCGCCGGATCGGCGAGCCCATCCAGGCCGACGCCCAGCTGATGTACACGCTGCGGCGGGCCGGGGTGCAGCCGGGCGCGGTGGTCAGCGTGACGGAGTCCCCGGGCGGGGTGCTGGTCGGCAGCAGCGGCGAGGCCGCCGAGCTGGACGCCGAAATCGCCAACCACGTCTTCGTCGCCAAGCGCTGAGCCCACGCCGCCGCCGCGCCGGGCCCGTCGGGGCCACGGGCTCTGGCGGCATGGGCCTCCGGCACATTCACGCTCTCCTCCCATAGCGCCCCATGAGCCCGCTGACCTGCGTCGATGCGCAGGGCGGCGGGCTCGTCAACTCCCGGTGCGATGAACGGTCTTGTGCGAATCCGTGCGGATCGGCCGCTCTCGTGTCACTCTGGCGCTGACGCATGGCCATGCGTCGTCACTCCCGCGTGATGCGCTGACGGCCGAGGGGGCTCGGATGCGTCCACTGAGTCCGGTCGAGGACGGTCAGGGCCCCGGCGCTGCGAGCTGCCGGGGCCCTGCCTCCCCATGTCCCCCCACCGCGACCCGGAGCCCCGAGCTCTCAGGGTCGTTCCCCACGGGCCCCCTTCCCGGTGGGGCCCGCCTCCCGGCAGATGTCTCCCCGTGGTGGGCGTGGCCAATCCCGCAGCATGGTCACTCGAAAGTGGGGTGTTGGGCGCGACAGCCGTCTGTTCGAATACGCATTCGATAATGTGGGGCGTACGGGGCTGACCAGGGGACGATTGGGGGTGCCAGGGCACATGGTGCGGCGTATCGATGTGACGGGATCCGGCGGCGTGCGGCTCGCGGCCTGGGAATTCACCGACCCGCCCAAGAGCGGCGGCGGGCTGGAGGGGGACGGGCGGCGGCCCGGTGTGCTGCTGCTCCACGGCCTGATGGGGCGGGCCTCCCACTGGGCGGACACCGCGCGCCGGTTGAGCGCGGTGCACCGCGCGGTCGCCCTCGACCAGCGCGGCCACGGCCGCAGCGACAAGCCCGTCGAGGGGCCCCTCGACCGCGCCGCCTACGTCGAGGACGCCATCGCCGCCATCGAGCAGCTGGAGCTGGCCCCGGCCGCCCTGGTCGGCCACGCCATGGGCGCCCTGACGGCCTGGCAGGTCGCGGCCCGGCGCCCGGATCTGGTCCGGGCCCTGGTGATCTGTGACATGCGCGCCTCGGCGCTGGGGGCGGCCTCGCAGCGGGAGTGGGCGGAGTGGTTCCGCTCCTGGCCGGTGCCGTTCGCCACGCTCGCGGACGTCCGCAAGTGGTTCGGCGAGGACGACCCGACGCTGGAGCGCCCCCGGCCGGCCCGCGGGGAGTTCTTCGCCGAGGTGATGGCCGAGCGCGCCGACGGCTGGCGCCCGGTCTTCTCCCGCCGTCAGATGCTCAGCGCCCGCGAGACCTGGGTGCACGACGCCCACTGGGAAGAGCTCGCCCAGGTCGCCTGCCCCACCCTCGTCATCCGGGGCCTCGATGCCGAGCTGGGCCGGGCCGAGGCCCAGGAGATGGTCCGGGTGCTGCCGCGCGGCGAGTACGCCGAGATCCCCGAGGCCGGCCATCTGCTGCCCTGGGAGCAGCCCGACGCCTGGTGCCGCGTCATCGAGCCGTTCCTCGGCGCGCTGACGCCCCAGCCCTGACCGCCCGGGACGGGTGCGGCAGGTCTCTCGGTCGCCGATGCCGCCGTACTCGCACGGACGGCCCAATCACCGTCCACCGCAAAGATATTGGCGTGAAGTCAAGTACTGGCGACGGAGGGGGCGGGCCGCCGTCAGCCGGCGCCGTCGAACTTCCAGATGAACGGCCGGGCGGCGCCCTCCTCGCCCCAGTGGACCTCCAAGGACGTGGAGTGCTCGGGAATCATGTACGTCTGGCAGATGATGTGGCTCTCGCCGACCTGCCAGTTGTCGATGTCGATCGGGTCCTCGCAGCCGGGAAGGCTCTCCGGGGCGCCGATGAGCAGCCCGCCGCGCTGCCCGTCCGCGTAGATCTCGGTGCCGTTGTCCACCTTCGGCAGACCCTTGACGATGCCGGGGCCCTTGTTGGTGAACTTCACATAGGCGGTCACGGCGACCAGGCCCTTGGCGTCCTCCGGGCTCTGGACCACTTTCCTCGCCTCGGCCTCGGTGCCGACGTGAACCTTCTGCGCGACGACCTCGTAGGTGGTTTTCCCGGACTCTTCCTTGTACTGCCCGGTGCCGCTCCGGCCGGGCCGCAGTACACCGCCGGACGGCTCGGGCGCCTCGGATGACTGGGGTGACTTCTCGTCGGCCGCTGCCACGGCGTCCGCGGAGTTCTTCCCGTCGTCCGCCCCGGAACCGGGAGTGGGAGCGGAGCTCGACGCGTCCTTGTTCCCACCGCAGGCGGTCAGTGCCAGTGCCAGTACGGCAACCGGTGCGGCGGCGCGCAGCCAGGCGCTCCTCGTGTGCAGCACAACGCTCTCCAGGTCCTTGCTTCCCCCGTTGCACAGCACCGTTGCCCAGTGCGCGCGAACGACTGTGAGAGCGGAGCATAGGAGTGCGATTTCCGCCGTGTCGAAACGTGGAATGCGGGTGCTCGTCGCTTTCCGTTCAGCCGACACGGGAGCGTCCCGGCTCTTTCGTCGCAATTCCTGCATAACGACTCGTGGATTCGGTACCGCCCGCGCCCAATTGAAGGCGAATTCGGGGGAATTGCAGTCCGGTGAAGCCCCCGACGGTAATCCCCGGACAAAAGTTGTGCCGGGTTTCGGGCAAGGTGTGGGTCGGGTGGCTGTCGCCGTGCCGACGGAGGCACCGCCGCACTACGGGAGGGGCTCTCCGCTCACTCCAAGGTGCGGGTGAAGTCCCCGCGTTGGACCCGCGCGGCGAGCGAGGCGCCCGACAACAGGGAGCCGTAACCGGTGGCCGCCCAGAGGCTCTTCTCCGCGGGCACCTCGAAGTACGGCACCGGACGGTCGTCCAGGCGGTCCGTGAGGACCTCGGGCGCGCTGCGGGTGCGCACGGCGCGGAGGCAGGCGTCGCAGGCGGCGACCCGGAGTTGCTCCCGGCGGCCCAGGGGCCGCCAGGGTATGCGGCGGGTCGCCGGGCCGTGGAGCGGGTGGAAGAAACACAGCGGCAGCGTGGCGGGGGCGGGGGAGAGCGCCGCCCGGCCCTCGGCGACCAGCGCGAACACGCCCGCCAGATCCGGGACGCCGCGAGCACGGTCCAGCACCGTGCCGGCCGCGGCATAGGCGTCCAGGGCGCGCTCGATGGCCGTCGGATCGCCGGTGGCGGCACGGGCCTCCTCGCCGAGCCGCACCACCTCCTCGCCGGCCCGCTCGCGCAGCCCGTCCTCGTCGGCCCGGTGGGCGGCGGCGAAGACGGACCGGGGCATCGCGAACGGCGTCCCGAAGTCGCGCAGCCGGGACCGGCGCCGCAGCAGCAGCCAGGCCGCGGCGAGCACCAGCACCGGCCCGACGGCCAGCGTCACGATCCGGACGACCGGGGAAGTCCCCTGCGCCGCGGGCTTCTTCGGTGAGGCGCCGCCCGAGGTGCCGAGGCCGGCGGTGCGCCGCTCGTATTCCGCGTTGCCGTTGCCGGCCTCGATGAGGTCGATCGCCCGGGATATCCGCTTGGTCAGCCCGGCGCCCTTCATGGCGTCGTCGAAGAACACCGACGCGGCGGCACGATCCGCCTGGTGGGCGTCGGCGGGCCATTCGCGGGCCTCGATGTCGTCGGGGTAGTGCCCGGGAGCGATGAGGATGGCCGGCCCGCCGCCCATCCGCTCGTGCACCACCTCGATCAGTTGCTCCGGCTTGCCGCCCCAGTTGTCGCCCTCGACCAGCGGGACCAGCACGACCCGGATCGGGAGTCGGCTCTGCCGGATCTTCTGTACCAGCGTGCGCTGGTCCTCCTGCCCGACCGCCGAGGAGAGGGACGGATCGACGTACACCGGCGAGGTGCGCAGCGCGTCGGCGATCTTCTGCCCCGGGCTCTCGGCGGCCGTGGCAGGCCCCGCGACGGCGCAGAGCAGCGCGACGGAGGCCGCCCCGACGGCAAGGACGGACCGCAGCGAACGACGGCGGCGAAGGTCAGTGGACACCGAAGGACTCCCGTACCTCGCGGGTGAGTTGATCTATACCGGCGCCCTTGGCGAGCGAGGCCAGCGGACCGGGATGCTCGGCATAGGGGCCGTAGCCCTGGCGCCCGGAACCTTCCGCACCGGACAGCCGCAACATCTCGCCGGGCGTCTTCAGGCAGGCCGCGCACACCGGGCCCCGGGGCGCCCGGCGACTGCCGGCGGGCGGCTTCGGCGCCGGCTCGACGGCCGTACCGTGCAGCGGATTGCGGTGGCAGATGTGCGCCGGTGCGGACGGCTCCCGGACCGCGGCCCGGCCGGCCCGGGCCAGCACGATCGCGCAGGCCAGGCTGGCCGGGGTGGCGTCGTCGTCGATGAGGCCGTCGCTGTCGCCGTCGACCAGCAGCGCGGCCGCGTCCAGGCACTCCCAGGCCCGGCGTCGGGCCTTCTCCGGGAGCCCGGTCGCCGTCTCCAACTCGCCGGTGAGCACCGCGACTTCTTCCCGTGCGGTGCGCCGCAGCCACGACGGCCGGGGCTGGACGGGCGCCGCCGCGGCGGCCAGGGACCGGGCGTGGCCCCGGACCAGCGAACGGGCGAGCGCCCAGACCGCCACCACCAGTCCGAAGAGCAGCAGCGTGGCCAGTCCGCCGATGAACAGCCCGGCCCGGAAGTCCCCGCTGAACAGGCCGGGAAGCCTCTGCTCCGCGGCCGGGTCCGGCGCCGGTCGCGGTGGGTACGGCTGGTCGGCGTGCGGGGACTTGGGGGCCTTGGAGAGGTAGGTGAGCAGCTTGTCCAGCTGGGAGCCGAGCGGGCCGGTGGTGGGATCCGCGTAGACGAGGTCGCGGGGGCGGCCGTAGAGATACGCGGAGTCCACCGGGGTGCCGTAGTTGACGATCTCGATGCCGCCACCCGTCGGTTCGGCGAAGACGAACAGGGCGTCACGGTGCAGCCGGTCGTGCAGGGCCTTCGCCAGGCGGTCCTCGTCGCCCTGCGACTCGTCGTCCGTCGAGGTGGGCACGACGGCGATCAGGACGGGGACGGGCAGGGTGCCGATCCGCCTGCGCAACTCGGCCCGCCGGCCGGCGTCCAGGGAGGACGGGCTCTCGGGGTCGACGTAGAGCGGGTTATGGCGGAGCCCCTCGGCGACCCGGTCGACGCGGGCCCGCATGTCGGCGGCCGTCGGCACCGAACCGTCCCCGGTGGTGGTGTCGTCGAACACCTGCGACGCGGTGAAGACCAGCAGGCCCGCGAGCGCCAGCGCGCCGAGCTCCAGCAGCGGCCACCGCCGGCCGCCGGGGGAACCCGCTTCGCCCTCCTCGCGCCGGAGCCGGCGCCTGCGCACCGCGTACTTCGCGATCAGCAGCGCGGTCAGCGGCACCCCGGTGACCGCGACGCCGGTCAGGAAGCTCTGGTCCTCCCGATCCGTCTGCGAGGTGTGCAGCGCGGGCGGCTCATGGGAGTTGTACGCGCCGCCGTATGCGGCGCGGGCCTTGTCGGCGCGCTGGTTGGCCTGGCCCGAGGTGAGCACGTCGACGAAGTGCCGGAACTCCTCGCGGGGCGTGGCGTCCGTGGGCATCTCGTAGCTGGTCGCGGTCTGCGCGTCCTGCGCGCCCGGCACGCTCACCCCGTAGGTCTGCACGTCCATCAGGCCCATCTCGGAGAGCGAGACATACAGCCCCTTGCGCCCGAGGCGGTCGTGGATCCCCGCGAGCAGTCCGGAATCCGGGCCGCCGGACGTGTGGAGCGGGAGCACGACGAGGTACGTCGGAACGTGCAGTCGCTTCGCCTCCGCGGCGAAGGCGGGGGCCGTCGACCGGGGCACGGCGCGCGGCAGTTGGTCGCTGATGTAGACCGGATCGCGCCGGAGCTGCTCGGCGAGATAGGCGGACTGGCTCTGGGCATCCGCGCTTGCGGCCGAGCCCGCGGGTGCGGCCGAGCTCGCGGGTGCGGCGTGCGCACCGCCGGTGGCGAGCAGCACCGTGCCGGCGGCGAAGAGCGCCGCCAACCACCTCGTCACCAGCACCACTCCGGTGCGCGACATCGCTTCCACCACCCCTCGTTCACGTCGTTGCATCGACGTTGATGTTGACGTCGGCGTTGACGCTACAGCGGTTGTGCGGGGGGCGGGGAAGGCTGTGGATAACGTCCCGGCAACGGCGCGAGTGGGGTGGCGGTGGGTGTGTGGTTGGGCGGGGGCGCTGTTGCTTGTGGTGGGTTTCGGGGGCCTGTGGGGCGGGCCTGCGGGGGTGGTTGTCGGACTGCTGCGCTTTACGTCCGACAACCACCCTCCGGCCCGCCCCACAGGCCCCTTCCGTGTGCCGTGCGGCTCCCGCCCGGTGGGGGAAGGATTTCAGGGCCGTCGTGGTGTCCCTGTAGCCAGAAGTGCGGGTGGAGGGTGAGCCCCCGACCTCTCTTCTCTTCTTTTCTTTCCCACAGGGGCGGGGGTCGGCGCGGGTGACGATGGCGGGGAGGGTGTGGGGCCTTCGGGGTGGGTGGTTCGGACGTAAAGCGCAGCAGTCCGAACCACCCACCCCGAAGGCCCCACACCCGGCACCCACCACGCACACACCAGCACCGGCGGCCCCCGCCCCAACAACCCCTACCGCCGTCGCGGCAGGAACACAGCCGGTAGGGCCGCCAGCGCCACAAACCCCACCGCCCAGACATACGTGTGCTGGAACGCGTCGGCCAGTTGCGGCGCGAGGTGCCGCACCGCGGTGCGCGGCAGGGCGTGGACGGCTTCCAGGCCCCCGGACAGTGCGCGGGGGAGTCGGTCGGTCATCGCCCCGGCCAGGAGGACGGACATCAGCGCGCCGCCCACCGAGGCCCCGAGCTGCGGAACGATCGTCATCGTGGTCGAGGCGGCCGGGATGCGGTCGGCGTCGATGCTCCGGGTCGCCGCGGCCATGGTCGGCATGATCGTCATGCCGACGCCGACGCCCATCAGGGCGAGCGCGGCCATCAGGACCGCGTACGGGGTGTCGGCGGCCACCTGGGTGGTGAAGGCGAGGAAGCCGATGGCGGCCAACACCACTCCCGTGGGCACGAGTTTGCCCGGTGCCACCTTGTCGCCGAGCCGGCCGGCGAACTGCATGGTGATGCCGGTGGCCAGCACCTGCGGAATGCCCAGCAGCCCGGCGCCGGTGGCGCTCTGGCCGCGGACGACCTGGTAGTAGAGCGGCAGCAGCATCATCGAGCCGAAGTAGCCGCAGGTGAACAGCGCCAGGGTCGCGACCGCCGTGCCGAACGGGCGGTGTCGCAGCAGGCGCAGGTCGAGCAGCGGCTCGGCCGCGGTCAGTGCGCGGACCACGAAGGCCGCGACGAGGGCGGCCCCGAGCAGGGTCGGCAGCAGTGCGCCGGGGGAGGCGAAGGCGTGGCGTTCGGCGCCGGTGCTCAGGCCGTAGAGGAGCAGCGCGAGACCGGGGGAGAGGGCCAGCAGGCCGGGCACGTCGAGCCGGCGGGTGGGCTGCGGGGTGTCCCGGGGGAAGAGGCGGGCGCCGAGCAGGAGGGCGAGCAGGCCGATCGGGACGTTGATCAGGAAGATCCAGCGCCAGGAGACCTGGTCGACCAGGTAGCCGCCCAGGACCGGGCCGATCAACGGGCCGACGAGGACGGGTATGCCGAGGATGCTCATGATCCGGCCGCGGTGCGCCGGGTCGGAGGCCCGGATCAGGATGGTCATGCCGACCGGGGAGACCGCGCCGCCGGCCAGTCCCTGGAGCACCCGGAAGGCGATCAGCGACTCGATGTTCCAGGCGAGCCCGGCCAGCGCGGACCCCAGGGCGAACGCCCCGATCGCCAGCAAGTACAGGCGCTTGGTGCCGAATCGGCCGATCGCCCAGGCGGTGAGCGGGATGACGGCGGCCAGCGCGAGCGTATAGCCGGTGACCACCCACTGGATGGCCGCCAGTGGCGCGTGGAAGTCGGCGGAGAGGCGGTTGAGCGCGACGTTGACGACCGTGGTGTCCAGGACGGTCATCAGCGAGCCCAGCACCACGACGGAGGCCAGCGCGGCGATGCGGGGCGTGCCGGGGCGGCGGGCGTGCCGGGCGGTCGGGCCCGGCGGTCCGCTCCGGTCGGATCCGCCGACGGCGGTGCCGGGCGCGGTGGTCGGTGCGGTGGCGGTGGCTGCCGGGGCGGTGTCGGTGGTCGTGGCGGTGGTGGTGTCGGTGCTGGGGGCGGGCGTCGGCGGCATGGTGGGCTCCCGGGCGGAGAAGCGAGTGGGGGTGCCGGCCCGTTCACCGGCCGGCACCCCACACCCTCGGACCTCAACCAAACTTGATGTCAAGCGGTCGAGTGCGGCCCCGAGGAGGCCGTCGGATCACCCCTTGCTGACCGCCGCCAGGATCTCCGGCAGCCGCGCCGCCACCCGGGGAGCCGCCAGGCGCAGCCCGAGCGTCGCGACCCCGAGTCCGTACACCGCACCGGCCGGCAGCAGCACCCACAACAGGCCCGAGAGGCCCGCCACATGGAGCCCGATGGTCAGGGCCAGCAGCGGGGAGGTCAGTGCCGCGGCGGTGAGGAAGCCGCCGAACAGGCTGATCCAGGAGATGCCGGCCTGGCCGGGTGCCACGTTCTTGTTGCCGTCCGACGGGATGGAATACGGGAACAGTGCCGATGCCATCGCCCCCGTGGCGACCAGCGCGCCCAGGAGGCCCAGCGAGAGCCCGTAGACCTCCAGGAAGGACGACCACGGGCCGATGAAGGCGGCGGCGCCGACGACGACCAGCGTGACGTACGGGACGGCCACCAGCATCAGGGTCAGCGCCCGGGCCCGCAGCTCCACGAAGGCGTCGCGCGGGGTGGCGATCGTCGAGGCCACCATCCAGAACGCCGAGGTGTCCTGCCCGAACTGGTTGTACATCTGCAGGCCGAGCAGCGCGGACGCCGAGAACGAGGTGTAGATGCTGCCGTTGCCCTGGGCGGCGTAGACGACCGGCAGCAGCAGGCCGAGGCCGAGCGCCATCGCCCAGGACATCTTCGACTTCGGGTCGCGCCAGGCGTAGCGCAGCATCCGCAGCATGACCGTGCCCGTGCGCCCGCCGGGCAGCAGCCGCGCGAGCCCGCGCTCGGCGCCGCCGGAGCGGCGCGCGCTGTCCTTCTCCACGGCCTGGAGGGTCGAGGAGTCCGGCGAGGTCATCAGGGCGGTCAGGGTCCGCTGCCACCACCACAGGAGCAGCGCCAGGGCCGCTACCGTCAGTGCCAGGCCGGCCGCCGCGCGCCCGTACGCGCCGTGCCCGGCGTCGTCCACGGCGCCGAGCGCGGAGGCCGGCGGCACCCAGCGCAGCACCTCGCCCAGCGGCTCCAGGACGGACAGGCCGTCCGGGCTGCCCAGTTGCCGCGCGGCGATGTTGACGCCCTGGGCGCCGAACGCGACGAACAGGCCGCCGAGCACGGCGAGGTCGCGGCCCCGGCGGCTGGTCAGCAGCCGCACCGAGGCGGTGGCGACGGCCCGTGCCAGGGCGACGCACACCAGCACCACCAGGGCGACGGCCAGGACGCCGACGACCGCGGCGGCCGGCCCGTCCGCGACCGCGATCACCGTGCCGGTCGCCACGACCAGGGTGGTGAGCGGGCCGAGGCCGACCAGCGACGTCACCAGCAGCGCACGGATCAACGGGCGGGGCCGCAGCGGCAGCATCACCAGCCGGGTCGGGTCCAGGGTCTCGTCGCCGGTGGGGAAGAACAGCGGCATCACCGCCCATCCCAGGGTGAGGATCCCGGTGAGGGTGACGGCGAGCGTCCCGGCGTGCGGATTGCCGCGCAGCGCCACCAGGCCGAGCACGATCGCGGCGGTGAAGAGCAGGCCGATCACGGCCGAGAGGACGTAGGCGGCGGTGCGGCCGGTCGACTGGCGCAGGCCGTTGCGCAGCAGCGTCAGCTTGAGCCGGACGAAGACCGGGACCAGTGCGGTGGGGGCGGTGGCTTCGGTGCTCATCGGGCGCCGCCGCCCAGCCAGTCGAGGTTCTGCCCGGCGCCGCGGCCGCGCGCGCCGACCAGTTCGAGGAACGCGTCCTGGAGCGAGGGTGCGGCGCCGCGCACCTCGGCCAGCGGACCCTGTGCGCGGATCTTGCCGGCGGCCATCACCGCGACCCAGTCGCAGAGCGACTCGACCAGCTCCATGACATGGCTGGAGAAGATCACCGTCGCCCCGGAGGAGGTGTAGCGCTCCAGGACACCGCGGATGGTCTGTGCCGACACCGGGTCGACGCCCTCGAAGGGCTCGTCCAGGAAGAGGATCTCCGGGTTGTGCAGCAGCGCGGCGGCCAGCCCGATCTTCTTGCGCATGCCCGTGGAGTAGTCCACGACGAGCTTGTGCTGGGAGCCGGACAGGTCGAGCACGTCCAGCAGCTGGCCGGCCCGCTTGTCCACCTCAGTGCCCGGGAGGCCGCGCAACCTGCCTATGTAGGCGAGGAGTTCGCGCCCGGAGAGGCGCTCGAAGAGGCGCAGTCCCTCGGGCAGCACGCCGATCTTGGACTTGACCGCCACCGGGTCGCGCCAGACGTCGTGGCCGCCGATCTCGACCAGCCCGGAGTCGGGCCGCAGCAGGCCCGTCACCATGGAGAGCGTGGTGGTCTTGCCCGCGCCGTTGGGGCCGACCAGACCGATGAAGTGGCCCGCGGGCAGGGTCAGATCGATGCCGTGGACGGCGGTCTGCTCGCCGAACCGCTTCCACAGGCCCTCGATGCGGACCGCGGGCGGGCCGGCCAGGGCACCGCCCGGGGCCGCGACCGACCCGTATTGCTCTTGCTTCTTCTCCGGCTCGTTGACCACGGCCTGCCCTTCGACGTCCCCGCAGGGGCCGGGACCTGGCCCCCGTCCAGGCATCCCACGATACGGGCAGGCGCTGACAAACCGGTTCGGGCCTGTGTCAGCGGGCGCGGAGCGCCGCCGCGTCGCGGGCGCAGGCGTACGCCAGCGGGCTGATCAGCTCTTCCGCGTCGGGCAGCCAGCGGTTGGTGGCGGTGGGGCGGCGCGCCCACTGCACCGCGCCGTGCGGCCCCACCCGGGTCGGCGGGGCGGCGATGTACTCGCCCTCGCCGCGGCAGATCAAGTCGAGGGCAGCCGGCGCCCAGCCGAGGTTCCGCACCAGGTCCGGGACCTTCGCGGAGGCACCGGGCAGGACGAGGAAGAGCATCCGGCGGTCGGGGGTGCGGGTCACCGGGCCGAGCGTGACGCCCAGCCGCTCCATACGGGCCAGCGCCAGGCAGCCCGCCGTCTCCGGCACGTCGAGCGCCTCGAACGTCCGGCCCGTGGGCAGCAGGATCGATGCCCGCGGGTGCTTGCTCCACATCCGGCGGACCGCGCTGGCGCTGCCGGTGGCCGTGCCGGCCCAGCCCGGCGCGGTCGGATGGGCGCCGGGCAAGGGGCAGTTGGCGGCGTCGCACGAGCAGCGCGGCCGGTCGCCCTCGTGCTCCAGCCATGCGCCGGGGAACACCTCCCAATGGCGCTCCTCCGCGTAACGCACCGCAGTTTCGATGAGTTGCTCGCCGCGCTGTTTGGGGATCTGCGGGGCTCCTGTGACTCCGATGGTCTCTTCCACGCAGATGACAACTGCACGTGTCACCAAGGGTTACGGCCGAATGGGTGACTGCCCCGGCGCATCGTTCCCGCACGTGGGGCGCATGGATGCACCAGTGGGGGCGCGTGTGCGGATGGGACCCGCGGAGCGGGTAGCCACCTGCGTGACGGGCGGAGAGGCCGCCCGGCGGACGGCCGGTGCAGCAGGGGAGAGCTGCATCGCCCGCCGTGACCGGTGCACGGGCACCGAGCGCCCCCTTCCTCGTGGACCAGTCCCTCGCGGCACGGACGTCGGGATGCCGCGCTTCGTACGACGACGCACGGGCATCGCGCACATCACAGGCATCCCGGGCATCGGCTGCGAAGTGCGTCGCCCGGTTCGTACTGCGCATATCCCGGATGTCTCGGATATCCGGGATATGTACGGGGAATTGATCGCGGGGACGGCGTTCGCCGGTGAACGCGCAGCAGCAGTACAGGGGGTACACACCATGGCCGCCAGGCCACTCGTCGCGCGCCAGCCCAATGAACGGCTGCAGGCGCTCATCCAAGAAGCCGCGTGCTCCAACGCGGGGCTGGCCCGCCGCGTCAACATGTGCGGCGCGGAACACGGCCTAGACCTGCGCTACGACAAGACATCCGTGGCCCGCTGGCTGCGCGGACAACAGCCGCGGGGCCGCGCCCCGGCCATCATCGCCGAGGCGCTGGGCCGCAAACTGGGCCGCACGGTCACCATCGACGAGATCGGGATGGCCGACGGGAAGAACCTCGCGTCCGGGGTGGGGCTGCAGTTCTCGCCGACCGTCCTCGGGGCCATCGAGCAGGTCTGTGAACTATGGCGCAGCGACGTCGGACGGCGGGACTTCCTCAGCGGGTCCACGGTCGCCGCCTCCGCGCTGGTCGAGCCCAGCCGGGACTGGCTGATCACCGGGGCGGACACCCAGGTGTCCCGCAACGCCGGTGCAAGGGTGGGTATTTCGGACGTCGCGGCCGTACGGGCCATGACGTCGGCGCTCAGTGAACTGGACCACCGCTTCGGCTCGGGGCACGTCCGGCCGGTCGTCGTGCACTACCTCAACAGCGTCGTCTCCGGGCTGCTGGCGGGGTCGTACCGGGAGGCGGTGGGGCGGGAACTCTTCGCCGCCGTCGCGCGGTTGACCGAACTGGGCGGCTACATGGCCGTCGACACCGGGCAGCCGGGCCTGGCGCAGCGCTACTACATCCAGGCGCTGCGGCTGGCGCAGGCGGCCGGCGACCGCGGCTACGGCGGCTATGTGCTGGCCGCCAGCATGAGCCACCTGGCCGCCTCGCTGGGGAACCCGCGGGAGATCGCCCAGCTGGCGCGGGCCGCCCAGGAGGGGGCGCGGGGGCAGGTCACGCCCAGGGCGGAGGCGATGTTCTTCGCCGCGGAGGCGCGCGGCCACGCCCTGATGGGCGACGCCCGGTCCTTCCAGTCGGTGGCGGGCCGGGCGGTCGCCGCGATGGAGCGCGCCCAGGCGGTGACCGAAACGGGCGACGACCCGGCCTGGATCGGCCATTTCGACCCGGCGTACCTGGCCGACGAACTGGCCCACTGCCACCGTGACTTGGGGCAGCCGATCCCGGCCGCACAGCGTGCGCAGGAGGCGCTCGACGGCCATCCGACGGGCCGGGCGCGACGCCGCGCCATCGGGCTGGCCCTGCTGGCCAGCGCCCAGGTGCAGCAGCGGGAGGTGGAGTTGGCCTGCCATACGGGCACCCAGGCGATCGAGCTGCTGGGCGGGCTGCGCACGGACCGCGGCGCGGAATACCTGGAGGAGTTCCGGCACCGTTTGGTGCCGTATCAGGACGAACCCGTCGTAAGGGAATTCACCGCCCGGATGGAACTCCGCGCCGCGGCGTGAGCAACGCCTCAAGAAGAGGCGGTGAGCCGCCGCGACGGGGGGCGTGGACGGGTGGAAGGAGGAATCGGCCGAAGGACGTTCGGCCGTGCGATGCCGGGGCGGGCCGGGATTCCGGCCCGTCCGTCGCGCGGTCGGCGGCGCGGCGGGCGCGGTCCGCCGGCGACCGGTGCGGTGACCAGGACACATGGTCGAACGTTGCTGCGAACCGGTAGCGTGCAGCCGACGATTCCGTAGGTCTGCACGATGGTAGGAGTCCCGGTGACGCAGAGCGGACAGGGCAACGACCCGCAGAATTCTGCGGCAGGCCCGGCCAGGGAGGGCATAGTCCTGCCCGCCGGCGGCGGCGACGCATGGGCGCCCGACCAGCAGGCCGCGCCCCCGGCCGGCCAGCCCTGGGGGCAGCCCTGGGGACCGGGCCAGCAGCCGGCCGCCCAGCCCGGCGGTGCGCCGGGCGGGCCGCAGCCGTACGACCAGGGCCCGGCACAGGGCTACCCGGCCGCGCCCCCGGCACATGCACCGGCTCCGCAGGTTCCCCCGCTCTCGGCTCCGTTCGGGCGGGAGGTGCCCCCAGCGCCGTTCCCGCAGCCCGGCGGGCAGCAGCTGCCGCCGCAGGACCAGGGCTTCCCGCAGCAGCCCCGGGAGCAGCCGCAGACGCCGCCCATGCCGGGCGCTCCCCCCGCGATGCCGCCCCAGGCGGGCCCGCCGGCCGCCGGGCCGCTGCCGCCGCACGCCGCCGGCGCCGACGCGACCACCATCCTCTCCCTCGGCGGCCAGTCGGGCCGGCAGCCCGCGCCCGGCGGCCTGCCGCCCCAGAACGCCCCGTACGCCGGCCAGCAGCCCGCCCCGGCCGGTGAACTGGTCCGTGCGACCCCGCAGGCCGGCGCGCCGCTGCCGCCGGTCGCCGGGGACGCCGAGGCGACCACCTTCCTGCCGCCCGTCGCCGGCGGCCCCGGTGCCGCCCCGCTGCCGCCTGAGGCGTCGGCCGCCGCGGAGCCCCGCGACGCGGCCACCCAGATGCTGCGGGCGATCAAGCCGAACGGCGCGCCGCCGCGGGGCGGCCAGCCCCTGCCCGGCGGTACGGACGGCTCTGAGGCCACCCAGCTGATACCGCCGGTCGGGGGCGGCGCCCCCGGGGCCGGGATGCCCACCCCGCCGCCCGGCGCGCCGTTCGGCGCCGGGCCCGGTGCGCCCGGCGACCGGCCGACCCCCGCCGAGTTCGACGGCCTGTTCCGCGACGGACCGGCCGGTCCGGGCGCGTCCGCCGCCCCGGACTCCACCGCGCAGCTGCCGCGCTTCGACCACCAGGCGGCCCACCCGCCCTACGGCCAACAGGGCGGCCCCGGCGGCCCGTTCGCCCCCGGTGGCGGTCAGGGCCAGTACGCCTCCTACGAGGAGGACGGCGGCGGGCGTCGCAAGATTCCCGCCGCGGCGATCGTCGGCGTGATCGTGGTCGCGCTGGCGGGCGTCGGCCTCGGCGTCGGCTGGGCGCTCAGCGGCGGCAGCGACGACGACGCCGGCCCGAAGAAGCAGGACACCGGCACCACCAAGGCCAAGACGGCCAACGGCGACGCCTCCAAGTCGGCCGACGACCCGGCCGCCGGCCAGGCCAAGGGCCTGGACGCGCTGCTCGCCGACAGCAACAACAGCCGCTCCGCGGTCATCGGCGCCGTCCAGAACATCAAGGGCTGCAACAACCTCGACGGTGCGGCCAGCGACCTGCGGTCCGCCGCGGGGCAGCGCAACGACCTGGTCAAGCGGCTCCAGCAGCTCCCCGTGGACAAGCTCCCGAACAGCGGCGAGCTGACCGCCGCGCTGACCAAGGCGTGGCAGTCCTCGGCCGCCGCCGACAACCACTACGCGGCCTGGGCCGACAAGGCCGCCGGCAAGGGCGGCTGCGACAAGGGCCACGCCAAGGGCGGCAAGGAGGCCGGCCAGGGGAACGCCGCCAGCGGTGCGGCCACCCAGGCCAAGCAGCAGGCGGCGGGCCTGTGGAACCCGATCGCGCAGAAGTACGGCCTGCGGGAGCACCAGCCCGAGCAGCTGTGAGCCGCCGGCCGGCGGGCCGGCGCGTCAGCCGTCGTCCGTGGGCCGCCGCTCCAGCGTCGCGGCGACGTCGACGAACCCCTCCTGGGCGGCGACCAGTTGGCCGTGCCGGACGACCTGGTACGTCACGTCCGCGTTGACGATGCGCGGGAAGTCCGTGACGGCCAGCATGTCGTCGTCGCGCCAGCGCAGCATGGGCGTCAGACCGCCGGTGTCGATGGTCCGGTCGCCGCGGTCCAGGGTGGTCTGCAGGGCGTGCGCGGTGATGTCCTCCACGCCCTGGTCGGCCAGTTGCCGGATCACCGCGCGCAGCACCGTGTAGGCGATCCAGGTCGTCTGGACGCCCTGGTCGGCCGGGTCGATGCGGTTGTCGTCGAACGCCTCCTGGGTGATCACCCTGCGCATCGGCGCCCAGCGCGGATCGCCGGCGGCCGGGTACCAGCCGGTGACGTCCGCGCCCTCCAGCGGGCCGGAGACGCCGCCGCTGCGGTTGACCATCGACTGGTCCACGCTGCCCAGGACGGAGCCGATCTGCACCTTGGGGCTGCTCTCCTGGAGGCGGCGGAAGGAGTCGAAGAAGGTGTCCGTGCTGTCGCCCAGCGAGGCGGCCACGCAGGAGCCGGGCGCCTCGCCGCCGGCCTTCGCCGTCCCGTAGCGGGCCGGGTCCGCGCCGACCGCCTCCAGGGCGGCGGCCACCTGCGGCGAGTAGTCCGTGCCGGTCTCGGGCGCCTTGATGTCCGCGGCCCGGTCGCGGCTGCCCCCGGTGCCGGCACCGGCCCCACCGGTGCGGCCGGCGCCGCGCCCGCCGCCGAGTCCGGCGTCGAGCAGCGCGGGCATCTGGTCGCCCTGGATGGTGTCCGGGCGGACCAGCGCCACCCGCCGGCAGTCCGCGGCCAACTGTCGCCCGTTCCCCGCCAGGAGCGCGGCCTGGCCGCCGTTGACGGGGTAGGAGAGCGGGCTGGAGAACTCCTCGGCGGAGGCGCCGTACCCGCCGATGAACGGGATGCCCGCCACCTCCAGCGGCGACATGAACGAGCGGCCCCACTGGCTGTAGGAGCCGACCACGGCGACCGCCCCGGCGTCCACCGCCCGCTGGGCGCACCGGGCGGCCTCCACCGAGTCGTTGCGCTCGTTGCAGGTGAGGACCTTCAGGGGGTGGCCGGCGATGCCGCCGCGGGAGTTGACCCAGCGGGCGTACGCCTGCGCCATGGCCGGCATTCCCGGCATGTTGGTCGTCCGGGCGCCCTCGGGCGCCCAGGTCATCACCGTGACCGGCTCCTGCTCCCCGGAACCCGCTCCGGGGAGGGAGCCGCAGCCGGACAGCAGTGACGCGATGACCGCCGTGCACGCCGCCGCGGCCGTCGCCGAGGCGCGCGGGAAGTGGCGGGGGGAGGAGCGTCGCCGTCCGGTCATGACCCCGCAGCCTTCCGCCCGGGGCGGAACGGGTGGGTGACGCGCGGTCAACCGGCGGTGACGCCGCGGTGAACTCCGGGGGGCCGATCGAGATCAATCGGGCGGAACGTACGATCGCATGCTGTGCAAGGTTCGGAGAAGTCTTCCCGTCGCGGCCGCCGCTCGACCACCATGGGCGGTATGCCGCTCTCTGACATGCCGTGGTGGCGCTGGCGCAGCAATGTGCGCTCCGCGCTGCACATGCTCTCCGACCCCGTCTTCCAGCAGCACACCTGGCTCGCCGGCCGTCCCGGGTACGGAGACGTCACCGACGCCGTCTACCGGCTCGTCGAGGACACCTGGCTCGACAACTGGTCCGCCGAGAAGTACATCGGCACGATCTTCCGCGACGCCCAGGAGGCGCAGCTGGTCGACGCCGCCGTCCTGCGGGTGCTGCGCATCATGCACCAGGTGGGGGCGGACGCCCCGGTGACCGCCTACATGGAGCACCCCGGCTGGCCCGACGCCGTACGGGCCGCCCGTGAGGCGCACGTCCACCTGGCCGCCGCGGACGGCGAGGACCCGGACACCGCCCCGCACTCCCTCGAAGCGCTGGCCGTCATGGCCGGCACCCTCCAGGCGCCGGTCTGACCGGTGGCCGGGGCGCCCCGGTCCGAGCCGCCCGGCGGATATGGGACCCTATGAGGTCATGAGCGAGTCGCAGCCCACCCAGTCCGGTCAGCACGACCGGAACGATCAGTACGTCCTCACCCTCTCCTGCCCGGACAAGCAGGGCATCGTGCACGCCGTGTCCAGCTATCTGTTCATCACCGGCTGCAACATCGAGGACAGTCAGCAGTTCGGCGACCGGGACACCGGGCTGTTCTTCATGCGGGTCCACTTCACCGCGGACGCGCCGGTCGACGTCGAGAAGCTGCGGGCCAGCTTCGCGGCGGTGGGCGACTCCTTCGCGATGGACTGGCAGATCCACCGGGCCGACGAGAAGATGCGGGTCGTCCTGATGGTGTCGAAGTTCGGGCACTGCCTGAACGACCTGCTCTTTCGCTCGCGGATCGGCGCGCTGCCGGTCGAGATCGCGGCCGTGGTCTCCAACCACACCGACTTCGCCGAGCTGGTCGGCTCGTACGGCATCCCTTTCCACCACATCCCGGTCACCCGGGACACCAAGGCGCAGGCCGAGGCCCAGCTGCTGGAGCTGGTGGAGAAGGAGCGGGTCGAGCTGGTCGTGCTCGCCCGCTACATGCAGGTCCTCTCCGACGACCTCTGCAAGGCCCTGTCCGGCCGCGTCATCAACATCCACCACTCCTTCCTGCCGAGCTTCAAGGGCGCCCGGCCCTACCACCAGGCGCACGCCCGCGGCGTCAAGCTCATCGGCGCCACCGCGCACTACGTGACCGCGGACCTCGACGAGGGCCCGATCATCGAGCAGGAGGTCGAGCGCGTCGGCCACGAGGTCACGCCGGACCAGCTGGTGGCGATCGGCCGCGACGTGGAGTGCCAGGCGCTGGCGCGGGCCGTGAAGTGGCACAGCGAGCGCCGGGTGCTGCTCAACGGCACCCGGACGGTGGTCTTCGCCTGACGAGGGCAGGGGCCTACGGCCGCGGCGCCCGGGCCTGCCCCGGGCGCCGCGGCCGGTCCGGCGGCGGCCCGGCTCACAGCCGCGACAGCGCCGCCGTCGCGAACAGCACCTCGCGGATCGCCTCGCGCTCGCCGGTCTGACCCGCCGCGGTCTCCTCCGGCGAGATGTGCCCGGCGGCCAGCTGGCAGAACTCGTCGCTGTCCAGCGCGAGGTGGGCGACGGTGCACTCCGGTGAGCCCACCGCCGCCGGGGAGTCCAGCGCTATGTACCAGTCCCCGCCGCCGCTGCCCTCGACCTCCAGGTGGAGCGAGCGGCCCGGGGCGCCCGCGGCGACCAACTGCTGCGGCGGCGCGGCCAGCCCGTCCCGCCGCCGCTGGGCGAGCGTGGTCGGCAGCAGCCGGGCCGCGAGGTCGACGAGCAGGTGGAGGTGGCCGGCGGCCGGCGGCTTGTACGGGTAGTCCACCGCGTCGGCGATGTCCCCGGCGTGCACCCACGTCTCGAAGGCCCGGTCCAGGAACGCGTCGCGCAGCGCGAGGTCGAACTTGCCGTACGGGACCGAGAGTTCGGCGACCCCGCCGCCGGCGAACGAGGCGGTCCGTATCAGCGCCTGGCTCTGCTCGCGCCACGGGTCGTGCGGCGCCCGCGGGTCCGGTTCCTCGCCCAGGGTGCGCCAGTACGCCTCGGTGCGGCGGCGCGGGCCGGGGTGTTCCGGGGCGGCGGGGCCCAGCGGGTCGGGCAGCCCGAGGGACGTCGCGACCATGCCGTCCACCGCCATCAGATGCCCGATCACCCCGGCGACGGTGGTGTCGCGCTCCACCGGCTCCCGGCCGTCGAACCAGCGCAGCCGCACCGGGGCCCGCCACTCCGACTCGCCCATGTCGCGCAGCAGGGCGTCCAGTTTGGCGGCCTCGGCGTCGAACGGCGTCGCCCACTCCGGAACCGGGATGCGCGGCGGCCGGCGGCCCAGGCAGCCCTCCAGCACCCGCGACCGCAGCAGCGGGTCGAGGTCGAGGCTGTCCGCGGGGTGCAGCAGCCCCACCGCGTCGCGCAGCCGCAGCGCCTCCTCGGCGCAGGCGGCGCAGTCCGTCAGGTGCGCCTCGACGGCGGCCGTCTCCTCCGACGAGCAGGCGGCCAGCGCCCAGGCCCCCAGCAGGGACTTGAGCACCTTGTGGGACGGGGCGGTCGGCGGCGGGCCGGTGTCGTCGCCGGTCACGGGGTCGTCATCGCTCTCGTACTCCGCAGGGGCGTGGTGGGGCGGGGTGGGGGCCGGGACGGGGCCGGGCCCCCGGTGGGGGACGGGTGGGAGGTCCGGCAGCGGGCCGTGGTCCTCCGCGGCGGGGCGCGGTGACGGTATCCGCGGTCTTTCACCGGGGCCGCCGGAGCGCTCGCGGCCGTCCCACTCGTCCGGGCCCCTCACAGCGACCGTCCGTGGCCCGGACCGGGCGGTGCGGGGTGCGGCGGGCGCGGGGTGTGCGGCCCGCGGGCGACGCGGCGCATCGGGACGGCCGGCAGGGCCTGGTGGTTGTGGGCGGTGGACAGCAGCTGGAGGCCCAGGCGGAGCCGGCGCCGCGCCTCGTCCTCGGTGACGCCGAGGTCGGCGGCGGTCTGGCGGTAGTCCCGGCGCTGGAAGTACGCCAGCTCCAGGGCCTCGCGCAGCGGGGCGGGCATGGACGTGACGATGTAGTCGGCGCGGGCGGCGGTGGACGCCTCGTGGATCTTCCGCTCCAGCTCGCGCTCCGACTCGGCGGACGCCGGCCCGGCCTCACCGCGGTCGCGCGCCGAGTCGGCCTCGGTCTGGCGCAGCCGCTGGACGGCCTGGTGGCGGGTGATCCCGGCCACCCAGGAGCGCAGCGAGCCCTGCTTGGGGTCGTAGGAGTCCGGGTGCTCCCAGACGTAGCCGAACACCTCGCGGGTGATGCGGTCGGCGGCGTCCTCGTCGTCCAGGACGCGGTAGGCGAGGCTGTGCACGAGCGAGGCGAAACGGTCGTAGAGCTCACCGAGTGCGGCGGCCTCGCCGCGGGCGAGTCGCTGCTGCATCCGCCTGTCCCAGCGCGGTGGTGCGTCATGTGCCATGGGACCCCCATCCCTGCCCGTCGCGGCCGGGCTCACACCTCGGCCGGCGCTCTGCCGAGACCTCCGCCGCGCGCTCCGCCGCGACCTCGGCCTGCACGAGGGGCCCGCGCGTCGCAGGACCCCGTGTCGTCACTCCCGCTCACTGTCGTACCCGCACTCGCCCCTTCGCTCACGATTGCCAGGTCATCACCCGATCCGGCGGCGCGCGGACGCCGTGGCACCGGTTGTGCGCACGGCGTGACGGTCGCCGTGTCCTCGAATGTAGTGGGCGGGTCCGACAGTGCAGGCGCCTTTGCGGCAAAGCCGGCCGTGAGGGCGTCGCAGGTGGTAAGGGCGTGGTGACGTTGTGGTGGATCTGGTGACACTTCCGGTTCGAAGTGGATTGATGTGGACCGTTCGTGCCCGTATCTACCCATGTGTTATGCGGGTGTGACCGGTTGCGGGCGAAAACCCGCCGCCCTCTGGGCATAGCCTTGGGCGGGAGGAGCCCGCCGCGCCATGGAATCGACAGCGTTTCACGGGGGAGAGGCCGGGCAGTCGAGCCGGGAAGGGTGGGTTCCGGATTGCAATCGGGGCACATCCGGTCCGAAAGCGAGCGAAAGGCTTCGAGCGCGTGTCGTTGAAGGTGGCAGAGGACGAACAGGGCCCCTGGGCCGTACTTCAGGTCTCGGGCGAGATGGACCTGGTCACGTCGCCCGCGGTGCGCCAGCACGTGCACGACGCGGTGGCCGAGGGTCGGCGGTCCCTGGTCCTCGATCTCTCCGAGGTCCGGTTCTGTGACTCCAGCGGGGTGGGCGTGCTGATCGCCGCCCGCCGCCTGATGCGTTCCTGTCAGGGGAGACTGCGGCTGATCCTGCCCGCCCAGGGCGCCGTCGACGGCTCGCACGTCAACCGCGTGCTGGCCGCCCTCGGCGTCCGCCGGCTCTTCGAGGTCTACCCGGACCTGCCCACGGCGGTGGACGAGGCGGCGGCCCCGCTGTCGGCCTGAGCCGGCCGGCCGCACCGGCCGCGCACCGGCGTTCCGCCGCGGCGGAACCCCGCCCTCACCCCGCCCCGTACGGGAACTCCGCCCGTACGACGAAGCCCCCCTCGGCCGTGGGGCGCGCCTCCAGCGTCCCGCCGAGGCTCTGCGCGCGCTCGCGCAGCCCCACCAGCCCGTGCCCGCCGCCGGGCAGCGCGGGGACCGGCACCGTCGCGTCCGGCGGCCCGTTGCGGATCTCCACCCGCAGCCCGGACCGGCCCCGCTCGGCCGTCTCCGGATCACCCGGCGCGGCCAGCTCCACCGCGTCGACCCGGACCCGTACCTGCGCCCCCGGCGCGTGCTTGCGGACGTTGGTGAGCGCCTCCTGGACGGTGCGGAAGGCGGCCCGCTCGACCGTCCTGCCGCCGCGCGGCCGGTCCGCGCCGGACCCCTCGGCGCCGTCGTGCGCGGTCCGCAGCCCCTCGTACGTCACGTCCAGCGCGCTCATCTCGATGAGCCGGGGCAGCTCGTCCAGGTCCGGCTGCGGCGCCAGTTCGCCCGCCTCCTGGGCGTCGCCGCCGGCCGCCCGGAGGACGCCGACCATGTGCCGCAGCTCCTCCAGCGTGCGCACGGACAGCTCACGGATCGTCCGGGCGCCGTCCCGCGCCGCCGCGTCCGCCGTGCTGACCTGTACGGCGCCGGCCTGCAGGCTGATCAGGCTGACCTGGTGGGCCACCACGTCGTGCATCTCCCGGGCCAGCCGGGCCCGTTCGGTGGCCTTCACCCGCTCCGCCAACAGCCGGTCCTCGCGGCGCAGGCTGCGGGTCAGGTCCTCGACGCGGGAGGCGAGTTCGCGCCTGGTCCGGACCAGCAGGCCGAGCGCGATCGGGGCCGCGGAGGTGACGCAGGCGTCGATCAGGACCAGGGTGTTCTCCCGGTACGCGGTCGGCTCGAAGTCGGAGATCGGATACGGCAGGAAGTGCGCGGCGACCAGCAGCAGCGCGCAGACGCCGAGCCGGGCGCGGCCGGGCCGCAGCGCGGCGAGGGTGTAGAGGGCGACCATCGGCGCGAACCAGATGTAGCCGATGTAGAGCCCCGGCAGCGTCACCAGGAACACCAGCAGCGGCCAGCGGCGGCGCAGCAGCAGGGCCGCCGCCGCGACCACCGAGACGCCCAGCTCCAGCGCCATCCCCAGGCCGTTGACGAGCAGCGCGTCGGCGATCGAGAGCAGCACCGGGACCAGCACCGGGCCGACCTGGCGCAGCCGTCGGCCCAGCGGTCCGCACAGCAGCCGGTGCACGGCCCGGCGGACGGTCCGGCGGACGACGTGGCGGGCGGGCACGCGGGTGCGGGACCGGTCGCGGCCCCGTATGCCGCCCGGCCCCGCCGCCCCCTCTCCGGGCGCGTCCCCGACTACGTCCCCGACCGGGTCCCCGGCCGCGCTCACGGCCGCGCCCACGGTCGCGTCCCGACCCGTCGGGGCCTCCCGGCCGGATATCACCCGGTCCCCCGCGGAACCCCTGCCACCAGGCCCGCCCGGTCCGCGACGATCGCCGCCTGTATGCGATTGATTCCGCCCAATTTGGCCAGCAGTGCCCGCACATGGTCCTTCACCGTGCTGGACGCCAGCCCCATCCGCTCCGCGATCTGCGCATTGCCCAGGCCCTCGCCCAGCAGCGCCAGCACCTGCGACTCGCGCGGCGTCAGCCCGCTCACCGCCCGAGCCGCGGCGGCCTGGTCCTCGGACGTCAGATAGCCGCCGATCACCGCCCGGGTCACCCCGGGGTCCAGCACGCTGCCGCCCGCCGCCAGCGTCCGCACCGCCCGCACCAGTTGCTCCGGGTCGGAGTCCTTGAGCAGGAAGCCCGCCGCGCCCTCCCGGAGCGCCGCGGTCAGGTACTCCTGCGCGTCGAAGGTGGTGAGCATCGCCACGGCCGGCGGCTCCGGGGCGGCGCGCAGCCCGCGCAGCACGGTCAGCCCGTCCACGTCCGGCATCCGGATGTCGAGCAGGACGACCTCGGCCGCGCAGCTCAGCACGGTCTCCACGGCCTCTGCGCCGCCGCAGTCCGCCACCATCTCGATGTCCGGGGCGGTCCCCAGAATCATCCGCAGTCCGGACCTGACGAGCCGCTCGTCGTCCACCACAGCGACACGGATCACCGGCCGCCCCTTTCTCCCACGCACCCGTCCGAGCCTCGGAACCGCCCGGCGTTGCGCGACTCCGTCCCTGCCGCCGGTTCCCCCCTCGGAGGGCCCCACACCCCCGCCGAGCGGCGGGGGTCCTCGCCCGACCTGCGGACGATGGCGCGGGGCGGACCCCGCGGGCAGAGTGGTTCTCATGCTGCACCACTGAAGAGGCCACAAGCCCAGGACGCGTTGCAGTTCACATCGACGGCCGCCGCGGCCCCCACACGCGACGGACGTCCCCCGGCGCGCGGGGGTGGCCCGAAGGGGAACCTTCCCCGCCTGGTCGCGGGGGCCTACGAGGCCCCGTCGCCGCCTCCCCCGCCGCCGTTTTGGCCTGATCGCCCAGCTTTGTTCGTGCGTGCCGTGGCCGACTTGTTCGGTTCCTCCGATTCGCCGGATTCCCTTCCTTTGTGTGCACATTGGCCGCCTTCGGGCTCGTCGCCTTCGGGCGCGGGGCCTTCGGGCTCGTCGGAACCCGGCCGTTCGGCGTCCGACGCGTTGACTTCCCATGCGTCGACTTCCGCTTCATCGCCCTCCGGCTGTCGCGCAGCAGCCGCGCCGCCCTCCGCCGCACCATCCGACTCATCCCACTCATCCCACTCATCCGGCTCGTCCGGCTCCTGGGACCGCTGGTACGCCGCCAGCCGCTCACCCCGGCTCTCCGCGACCCGTACGGTGTCCCGCAACGCCGTCCTCAGCTGCGCCGACAGGAACCGCAACTGCCCGACATCGGCCGAGGGGTCGTCGATGAGGGGCTCGGCGTGATCCAGCAGCCCGATGCTCATCTCCAGTTGGAGGGCCTCGACCCGGTCCGCGTACCGGGACACGGGGCCGTCGCCCGTCTGGTCGGTGAGCAGATAGCAGGGCTGGTCGGCGGAACCGGTCCAGGGCAGCAACCGGGCAACGGTACGAGCGGAAGGGTGCGGCACGTCGGCCTGCTTTCTTCAGGTGGGCGAGGCGGGCCGGCGCGCGGCCGGCAGTCCGTCGTCTTCGACTGGCCAGCACGCTAGGTGGGTGCGGACCGCCCGGACAGCGACGTCCTGTGCCACTTTGGGCGAGAGGTCGGACACCATGTCCCACCCGCCACTCTTTCGACGGGCGTCGCCCTACGCGTCCAGGTCGAGCCGGTCGGCGAGCTCCACCAGTGGGGAGGTCCGGCGCCTTTCCCGCACGCGGAGTTCGGACACCAGGCGGAGGCTGGTGGAGTGGTAGCGCATCCACTCCGGCGCGGTGCGTTCGGCGGTGAGCAGAGCCGCCACGGCTCCGTCGTCCTGGTGCAGGTCCGCGAAGGCCAGGGCGCGGTCGACGTGGAACCGCGCACGCCACGTGGGTGGCAGTGCCCGTAGTTCCGGCACGGTGCGCGCGGTGCGCAGGGCCTCCGCGCTGTCCTCCATCTCCACCAGGAAGTTGACCTTCGCCACGCCCACGTTGGTGGGGCCGAACGGTGTTGCGTAGTCGATCCGGTCCGTGCCGATCCTGGCCGCCGCCGCTCCGGCAAGGGCCAGTAGGTCGCGTACGGTCTCCCGGCGCTCCAGCCGAACGGCTGCCGTTGCGGCCCGGAGCAGCAGGACTCCCCACAGCGCCAGCTCGACGGGCGGGGAGCGGAAGCCGGGCTCGATGCGCTCGGCGGCGCTGAGCGCGACGCGTTCGGCGTCCGTCAACCGCCCCTGCTTGGTCAGGACCCAGGCGAGGCTGGAGAATCCCATGGTCTCCAAGTGGGGGTCGTCCCCCCTGGCGGCCGCCGTCCTCGCCCGTTCGAGGGCGGTGAACGCGGCATCCTCCTTGCCCAGTGCCGCCAGCGTCGTCGCGGCGATCTGGTACGCCTCGGCCAGCACGGATTGGGCGGAGGCCGCCGTGCTCCCCGTGGACGCGTGGGCCACTGCCTTGGCATCCCTGATCAACTGCGGTAGGAGCGCCCCGATTTCCGCCATGCGCCCTTCCCTGCGGATGCGCTCCGTCGAGCGCAGCGAAGCCCGCAGCGTCGCGATGTCCGGCGGGTTCTCGGGGTCCGGCTCCTCACCGAGAAGTTCGGACACCGGAGAGACGGCCTGGCGCAGCGCCAGGACGGACGGCTGTTCGCCGTCGGTGCGCACCTCGAAGGTGGCGGGCTTCCCGACGAGCGCCGACGTCTCCACATCCAGCGCCTGCGCCAGCGCGTTGAGGGTGCTCAGCCGGGCCGTCCGGCGTACACCCTGTTCGAGTTTGCGCACGATGTCGACGGACAACCCGGCGCGCTCGGCGAGCCCTTCCTGGGTCAGCTTGCGCCGGGCACGCAGCCGGGCGATGCGGTCCCCGATGCCGGGCTCCTCGTGGAACAACTCCATGGCCACCCCCGCGAGACGGACGTATCGACCACGCTACGCCCGCCCACGGCAACATGCCGCATCCCCCCGTCAGGCACGGCCCTCACGTCGTCGACTCGGCGGTCGGGGACTCCCGTTCCGACCGCCACCCCATCACCAGCACCAGCACCGACGTCATCGCCGCCAGGCCGAACGCCGTGGTGGCCATGGACAGCGCGCCCTGTGGGGTCTCGAAGGACTGGTTGAAGAAGTCGGTGACGGTCAGCCAGACCACCGTGCGGACGGTGAGGTACAGCTCGACCGAGGCGAAGACCAGGAGCGCGCCGCGCAGGTCGCGGCGGGCGCGGAAGGCCAGCCAGCCCAGGAGGAAGAAGCCCAGTACCGAGCCGAGGGTGGTGAACTCGGTGGACGCGGCGAGGTTGAGGGTGCCCAGCACCGAGCCGTCCACCGCGCCGCGGAGGTACCGGAAGGTGTCCATCCCGGTCAGGGTCAGGTCGTGGACGGTCCAGCCGAGCCGGGTCACGCCCATCGCCAGGAAGAGGACGCCGCAGATGCGGGAGAGGCGGCGGTCCCGGGCGCCGGGGACGGGGCGCGGGGCGGGCGGGTCCGAGCGGGTCAGGCGGCGCGGGCGGGTCTCGGTCGCCGGGAGCATCGTGGTCAGCACGACCACCGCGACCACCAGGCCCAGCACGCGGGTGGCCAGCGCCCACCCGCCGAGCGGGTCGGTGGCGTACTGGTCGCGGTAGGCGGCGTCGCAGAGGCCGACCGCCTCGCGCAGCGACACGGCCAGCAGGAAGAACCCGGAGAACAGGGCGGCGCTGCGGGCCGGCCGGCGGTGCGCGACGGCGAGCCCGGCGGTGGCGAGGAAGGCGGCGGCGAACGCCCACTCGTAGGGGCCGACCAGTTGGGACGCGGGGGAGGCGCCGGGGTTGAACAGGCCCTCGACGAAGTCCCATACGGAGCCGTCCCCTTGGGCGATCCCGTACACCGTCCAGGCGGTGAGCGCGGTCGCGTAGAGGGTGAGGAAGAACGCGGTGGTGTGGTACGCGCCGTGGTGCTGAGGGGCGGCGCGGACCGGATCGCCGCCCGGACCTACGTCCAGCGCGTCGCCGTCCCGCATCACCATGCCCGATCCCCGTTTCCGTGCCGTGCGTCGCCGTGGCGGAATTGTCGCCGGTGGCGCCGCTGCCGCCGCCTCACTGTGTCAAGGACGGGCGGAGGGGCGGGGGAGGTTCCGCTCCGTGTGTCGCGAGTTGATCAAGAAGTGGTGGATTCTGCCCCGCGCGAGGGGCGGGGCGCGCCCCGGGGCCGTTCACCGTACGCGGCGGGCCGTGGCCGCCACGAAGTCGCGGATGCCCTGTCGGGTCGCGGCCCGCCGCTCGGTGAGGGCCTCGCGGTCCTCGACCCAGTGGATCTCGGTCACCTCGGCCATGATCCGCTCGCTGAGGTCGAGGACGTCCGGGTCGTCGCTCACCATCTGGGCGCGGAACATGGCCTCTTGGGCCGCGTAACGGCTCTTGTACACCTCCTCGCGCAGCTCCGGGGTGTCCTCGCCGCAGCGGTCGTCCTCGTGCCGCACGAACCAGCTGTGGACGAGGACCCGGCGGTAGTCCAGCAGCGCTCCCGCGTACGCGCAGTACGCATCGATCCGCTCCTGCCGCAGCCGCTCCGCGCGGGCGAACCCCTCGCTGCGGTCGGCGGACCGGCTCTGGAAGTGGTGGGTGACGGCGGAACCCAGCAGGGTCCCGAAGACGGCGACGACGCTCGCTATGACTGCCTCCATGACAGACAGTGGACCACAGGGGAAGGGGGATCCCGGTCGTTTTTCCAACTGGTGCAGGTGGCAGCGGTGTTGTGGGACTACCCGGGGTAACGGACGGTGATCGGGCGGGTGTTGGGGCGGGAGCCGACCCCGGGCGGCCGGTGGGCGTGCGGCAAGATGTCGCCATGGGCATCTTCGGGGGAGAAGGCCGGCTGATCGGCGATCGGTACCGGCTCGGCATACGCCTGGGCCGCGGCGGCATGGGTACGGTCTGGCGGGCCACGGACGAACTGCTCGGCCGCCAAGTGGCCGTCAAGGAACTGCACTTGGACGACATGACGGCCGAGCCCGAGGCGCGGGTGCAGCGCGACCGGGCGATGCGGGAGGCGCGCACGGTCGCCCAGGTCAAGCACCCGAACGTGATCGTGGTGCACGACGTGGTCGAGCAGGACGGGCGGCCGTGGATCGTGATGGAGCTGGTGGAGGGCCCGTCGCTGGCCGACCGGCTGGCCTCCTCCGGGCCGCTCGCGCCGGACGAGGCGGCCCGGATCGGCCTGGCGCTGCTGGGCGCGCTGCGGGCCGCGCACGCCCGGGACGTGCTGCACCGCGACATCAAACCGGCCAACGTGCTGCTGGAGGGCGGCGGCGAGCGGGTGGTGCTGACGGACTTCGGGATCGCCCAGGTGCCCGGTGCGACGACGCTGACCGACGCCGGCGGCTTCGTCGGCTCGCCCGAGTACACCGCGCCGGAGCGGATGGCCGGGCGGGACGCCGGCCCGGAGGCCGACCTGTGGTCGCTGGGGGTGCTGCTGTGCGCCGCCCTCAGTGGGGCGACGCCGTTCCGCCGGGACTCGATGGCCGGGGTGCTGCACGCCGTGGTCTACGAGGAGATCGAACTCCCGCCGGTGGACGGGCCGTTGGCGGAGGCGCTCGGCGGGCTGCTGGAGCGCGATCCGCAGCGGCGGTTGGACATGGACGCGGCGGAGCGGCTGCTGAGCGGTGTCACGGCGCCGGGGCGCGACCCCTTCGGGGAGCCGGGCGACGGCGTCCGCCGTGGGGCCCGCCCGCCGCAGGGGGACCCGTTCCGGCCGGTGGCCGCCGCGGCCCGCCCGGGCGCCCCGGTGGCCGGGGACCGCGGCGCCGCCTTCCGGCCCGGCGGCACGCCGGTGCTGCCCACCCCGGGCGGGGCGGTGCGCCCCGGGGCCGGGGGCTTCGCCGGGCCCCCGGTGGCGCTCGCCGCGGTCCCCGGCCACCGGGGCGCCGCGCCCGGCACCCCGGCATCGGCCACCGCCCGCCCGGCGGACCGCCGCAAGATCCTCCCCCTGGTGATCGCCGCCGCCGTGGTCGTCGTCGGCGGCGCCGCGGCGGGCCTCGCCGCCCTGCTGGCGCCCGCGGGCGGCGACGGCATCGACGACGACCTGACCGCCACGCACCCCGGGGCCTCGGCGCAGGCCACCGCCCACAAGGGGAAGAAGGGGCAGGGGGGTGCCCAGGGGCCGTCGGGCCGGGGCCCGTCGGATCCGCGGGGCATCGCGCCGGGCAGACTCGGACCGACCCCCACGGTCACGGTGACCACCTCCGCCGGGTCGGCCGACGGCGGGCAGGCCCCGTCCGGCTACCAGATCGTCCGGGACCCGGCCGGTTTCACCATGGCCGTCCCGACCGGCTTCACCCGCTCCTACGAGAACTCGCGGGTCTACTACTACTCCGAGGGCAAGCGCTTCCGGATCGGGGTGCAGCTGCAGAAGCCGGTGCCCGAGGGACCCATCGGCGCGATGCGCAAGGCGGACGCCAAGGGGGCCGACAACTATCCCGGATACCGGAGCGGAAAGGTCGTCGAAACCACGCACAACGGACTCCAGGCCGGGCGCTGGGAGTTCGTCTGGGACGGCAGTGCCCAGGACGCCGGCGCGCGCTACACCTACGACCTCAGCTGGAACGAGGGCGGCAGGATGATGGACGTCTGGATCTCCTCCCCGGTCGCCTCCCACGCGGACGCCAAGCGACAGTTCGACACCGCGACCGCGTCCTTCCAGCTGTCCGGCCGGTGAGCGCCCGGCGGCGCCGGTCCGCCCCGCCGCCCTCGGCCCGCCCTGCCGCGGCGCCGGGTCCGTCGCCGTCGCCCCGTCCCCCCAGACCAGCCCGCTTGTGGCCAGCAAACACTGGCGCGATTGCGCGCAGCGGGTGAAAACCTGTTACTCCCGGGTACACAAAGCGGTCCCGGGCGCATACGCTCGCCCGCATGACGGACTCGCAGGACACCGGAACCGCCTCCGACACCGACGAGGCCCAACTGGACGCCCCGGCGCCCCCGGCCGCCCCCCAGGCGCCCTCCGACGGCAACCCGGTCGTGCTCGCCGCACCCGGCACCCGCACCGCCGCGGACGTGGTCCCTCCGGAGGTGGCCGCCCGCCTCACCCGGTGCGTGGTCGGCAGAGGAAGCACCGCCAACCACACCCCGTTCACCGGGGAGAAGCTGGCGGACCTGCCCGAGTCCACCCCCGAGGACGTCGCCACCGCCTTCGAGCGGGCCCGCGCCGCGCAGGAGCGCTGGGCGAAGGTCCCGGTCAAGCAGCGCGCCGCGGTCCTGCTGCGCTTCCACGACCTGGTCCTGCGCCGCCAGGCCGAGGCGCTGGACCTGATCCAGCTGGAGACCGGCAAGGCGCGGCTGCACGCCCACGAGGAGGTGCAGGCGGTCGCCGTCGCCGCGCGCCACTACGGGCGCAAGGCCCCCGCCTACCTCCGCCCCAAGGGCCACACCGGCGTCGTGCCGACGCTGACCAAGGTCACCGAACTCCGCCAGCCGCGCGGCGTGGTGGGGCAGATCGCCCCCTGGAACTACCCCTTCGAACTGACCGTGGGCGACGCCCTGCCGGCCTTCGTCGCGGGCAACGCCGTCGTCATGAAGCCCGACACGGAGACCGCGCTGACCGCCCTGTGGGCACGCGAGCAGCTGATCGAGGCCGGGCTCCCGGAGGACGTCTGGCAGGTGGTGATCGGCGACGGCCCGGTCGTCGGCCCGGAGGTCGTCCGGCACGCCGACTACGTCTCGTTCACCGGCTCGACCCGCACCGGCCGCGAGGTCGCCCAGGGCGCCGCCGCCCGGCTCGTCGGCGTCTCCCTCGAACTCGGCGGCAAGAACGCCATGTTGGTGCTGCACGACGCCGACGTGGACAAGGCCGCCGCCGGCGCCGTCCGCGGCTGCTTCTCCTCCGCGGGCCAGCTCTGCATCTCCATCGAGCGCCTCTACGTCCACGAATCCCTCGCCGACGCCTTCGTCGAGCGGTTCGCGGCCCGGACGAAGGCGATGCGGCTGGGCAACGCCCTGGCCTACGGCGCCGACATGGGCTCGCTGGTCGGCGTGCGCCAGCTGGAGACCGTCACCCGGCACGTCGAGGAGGCGGTGGCCAAGGGCGCCCGGGTGGTCGCCGGCGGCCGGCCCCGCCCCGACATCGGCCCGCTCTTCTACGAGCCGACGATCCTGGACGGCGTCGAGTCCCCGATGGCCGTCTGCGGCGAGGAGACCTTCGGCCCGGTCGTCTCGATCTACCGCTTCCGCGACGAGGACGAGGCGGTGGCCCGCGCCAACGCCACGCCCTACGGCCTGAATTCCAGCGTCTGGACCAAGGACGGCCGCCGCGGCCGGGCGGTCGCGGCGCGGCTGCGCACCGGCACGGTCAACGTCAACGAGTCGTACGCGGCCGGCTACGGCAGCGTGCAGTCGCCGATGGGCGGAATGGGCGACTCGGGCCTGGGCCGCCGGCACGGCTCCGAGGGCATCCTCAAGTACACCGAGGCGCAGACCGTCGCCCAGCAGAGGCTGATGCCGCTGGCGCCGGCCTTCGGGATGGACGACGAGAAGTACGCCGCCTTCATGACCCGCAGCCTGCGCGTGATGAAGGCCCTCCGCCTGCGCTGAGCACATATCGGCCCCTCCGGCGATCGAGGAGTGCGCCTGGGGGACGGAGCCCACTAGTCAGCCCCTCCGGCGATTGAGGAGCGGGGTCCGGGGCGGAGCCCCGAAAACGGACACGGAGGTACCGGTGCCACAGCCCAACCCTGCCCAACCCCACGCCCCGGAAGGGCGGTCCGCCGATGCCGGGCGCCCCGCCCAAGAGAACCCCGACGCCTACGCCTACGACTACGACGTCATCGTCATCGGCTCCGGCTTCGGCGGCTCCGTCTCCGCCCTCCGCCTGACCGAGAAGGGCTACCGCGTCGGCGTCCTCGAAGCCGGCCGGCGGTTCACCCGCGAGACCCTGCCGAAGAACTCCTGGGACCTCAGGAACTACCTGTGGGCCCCGGCGCTCGGCCTCTACGGCATCCAGCGCATCCACCTGCTGGGCAAGGTGATGGTGCTGGCCGGCGCCGGGGTGGGCGGCGGCTCGCTCAACTACGCCAACACCCTCTACGTCCCGCCGAAGGCGTTCTTCGACGACCCCCAGTGGCGCCGGATCACCGACTGGCAGCAGGAGTTGAAGCCGTACTACGACCAGGCCCGGCGGATGCTCGGGGTCCGGCTCAATCCGACGATGACCCCGTCCGACGTCCACCTGAAGGCGACCGCGCAGGCCATGGGGGTCGCCGACTCCTTCCACATGGCGCCGGTCGGGGTGTTCTTCGGGGACGGCGAGGACGCCGCCGGCGCGGCCCGGGCGAAGCCGGGCGGGGAGGTCCCCGACCCGTACTTCGGCGGTGCGGGCCCGTCCCGCCGGGCGTGCACCGAATGCGGCGAGTGCATGACCGGCTGCCGGCACGGCGCCAAGAACACCCTCACCGAGAACTACCTCCACCTCGCCGAGCAGGCCGGCGCGGTGATCCACCCGATGACCTCGGTCGTCACGCTCACCGAGGACTCCCGCGGCGGCTTCGCCGTCAGGACGCTGCCCACCGACAACAAGAAGAAGGGCGCGGGCAGGACTTTCACCGCCCGCCGGGTGGTGCTGGCCGCCGGCACCTACGGCACCCAGACGCTGCTGCACCGCATGAAGGACAGCGGGCTGCTGCCGTACCTCTCCGACCGCCTCGGCGCGCTGACCCGCACCAACTCCGAGGCGCTGGTGGGCGCCCAGACCACCGGCCGGCGTTACCGCGAACGGCACGGCGCCGACCGGGTCGACTTCACCAAGGGCGTGGCGATCACCTCGTCCATCCACCCCGACGAGAACACCCACATCGAGCCGGTCCGCTACGGCAAGGGCTCCAACTCCATGGGTGGCCTGACGATCCTTCAGGTCCCGTACCGGCCGGCCGGCCGGGTCCTGGGCTGGGCCGGCAACATGGTCCGCCACCCGGTGCTGGCGCTCCGCTCGCTCTCCAACCGCCGCTGGTCCGAGCGCACCATCATCGGCCTGGTGATGCAGTCCCTGGACAACTCCCTGACCACGTACCGCAAACCGCGCGGCCTGGGGAAGGGCCTGCTCACCGCCCGGCAGGGCCACGGCGCCCCCAACCCCAACCAGATCCCCGAGGCCACCGAGGCCGCCACCCTGCTCGCCCAGGAGATCAACGGCTTCGCGGGCAGCAACGTCGGTGAGCTGATGGGCACCCCGCTGACCGCGCACTTCCTCGGCGGCTGCCCCATCGGCGCGGACGCCGACCACGGCGTCATCGACGCCTACCACCGCCTCTACGGCCACCCGGGCATCTCGGTCGTCGACGGGTCCGCGGTCTCCGCCAACCTCGGCGTCAACCCCTCCCTGACGATCACCGCCCAGGCCGAGCGCGCCATGTCCCTGTGGCCCAACAAGGGCGAGGCGGACCCCCGTCCGGCCCCCGGGCGGCCGTACGTGCGGGTGGCGCCGGTCGAGCCGGTCCGCCCGGCCGTCCCCGCATCGGCCTTCGGCGCGCTCAAACTGCCCTTGCTGCCGGTTCCTCCGGTCCCGCCCAAGAAGTAGCCGCGGACGGGCGGAGGGGCGCCCCTCCGCCCGTCCTGCGGTGCGCGTCGGGCAGTACGCCTCACAGGCTGCGCTGCGCAGCGCTGCACGGCGCGTTACGCGGCCGTGCCGCCGGTCGCCCTGCGCCGCCGGACGGCGAAGACCGCCCCGGCGCCGACGGCGATGGCCACGCCGCCCACCAGGCCGATCGTCGGCAGCGCCGACGAGGAACCGGTCGCGGCGAGGTTGCCGGTCACCGGCAGCCTGCCCAGGTCCTTCCCGGGCCTGCCGGTGCCGACCGGCCTGACGCCGCCCTGCGGGCCCGGCTTGGTGCCCGGCTTGCCGGGCTCGGCCGGCGGGACCTCGCCGGGCCTGCTGCCGGCGGACAGCACCGCGAAGTCGTACCACTGCTCCTGCGACGAGCCGCAGGACCCGTCCTCGTTGTAGTAGTCGCCCGCGACCAGCGCGAACCCGTCACCGGGCGGGGCGCTCTTGTCGGCGCGGATCCGCATCCCCAACTCGGCGGTCCGGTGCGCTTCCAGCTCAAACCAGCCGAAGTAGTCGCCGTCGGACCACTGGCCGAACGCGGTCCACTTGCCGGTGTTCGGGTCCTGGTACTCCAGGTGCAGCGAGGACCCGGGGCGGCCCGCGCCGTCCTCCAGCGGCACCGCGAGGACGAACGGGTAGACCTCGTCCAGCTTCCTGTCGGTGGTGTTCGCCAGCTTGATGGTGAACCGCGACCAGTCGCCGCCGGCGACCAGCTTCGAGGGCAGGTTCGCCACGGTGACGTCGAGGGACGCGTCGTCGATGGTGCACTCGGGCTCGTCGGAGGGGGTGGTCGACGGGGTGCCGGGCGCGGTCGGGGTGGCCGGCGCGGTGGGCCCGGCGGTGGGGGCCGGCGTGATGGCGCCGCCCGGGGTGGCCGACGCCGACGGCGTGGCGCCGCCCTCGCCGCCGGGCGGGGTCTCGCCGCCCGGGGTGCCCGCCCCGCCGCCGGCGGGGGTCTCGGCCGGCGGGGTGGGGGTGCTGCTCTGCTCCGGGCCGGGGGCGGACGGCGTCGGGGCGGCGCTCGCGCTGGGCTCGGAGTCGGGACCGGTCGCGTGGGCGGCGGGAGCCGCCATGAGGGCGGCGGGGGCTATGACGGCCGTCGCGGCGACGGTCGTCAGGGCACGGCGGAGCTTCATCCAGAAGACCTCTCGGGTCCACAGTGCCGTGGCGCGGCACATCGGGGTGCCGGCCGTCGCGATGGGGCGCGGTAGGGCCGTGCGTTGTCAGGTACGTGACCACGCTTGGCCGAAAAAAGTTGTTCGCTCAACTGAAAAGATCGCCGTGATCCCGGTCACACGCTTCACAGGCGCCCCATGGGCAACGCGCAACCGGCCCACAGCGAAGGGCCCCGGAATCCGTCCGCGAGGGGGGAACGCGGAGGCTACGGGGCCCTTGGCTTTCGGTGCCGGCGTCAGGGCAGCGCCGGCACCGATGTGCGGCGCTGGGGGGGGGGTAGCGCCGCTGGCTCATCGGGGTGGTGCGGATCGGTGCGGGGTGGTGCGCGATGTACCGCTCGCGCTGTGGTCTGGACCAATGGCGTGCGAGGTGAAGGCTCGCACCGGAAGCGGTCTGCGGTTCGTCAAACATCGTCCAGGATGCGCCTCACCTGGCGCAACCGTTTCGACCGGATGCGGTCGGTCCCGGGCGTCCCCAGGACCGACCACCCCATCGGTGTGACCGGGCTGCTGTCCCCTGCTGACCGGTCACGGACCGGAACGAGGTCCCACGACGCGGACCGCTGCCAGCGGCCGGCGTCTCATCGCTCCGGCTTTCCGCCCGTGGGGCGGCGTCTACGCGTAGTCCTGCAGGCCGCGCCTGGCTGGCGTGGCACCGGGAACAACGAACCCTCTCGGCGCCCGGTCACGCGCCGTACGGGTGAGAGGGCACCCGAACTCAGTTCCAGCCGGGCCCCCACTCGGCTCCCACCCGGAAACGGGCCGCGGGACCGATCGAATCCGGCCTCGCGCCCGGCCGCGCGTCCGGTCTCAGACCCGGCCCCGGGAGAGCTCCAGCAGGGTCATCGCCAGCGCGGTGCCCGACCGGCCGAGCTGGTCGCTGTAGTGCGCCAGCACCTCCATCTCCCGGGAGAGGTTCAGCCGGGGCCCGCCGGCGGCGGTCCGCTCGCGTTGGATGACCGCCGAGACGGCCATCCGTTCTTGGATCAGCCCGATGATCCGCCCGTCGAGATCATCGATCCGATGCCGGGCGTCCCGGATCACCTCGGCCGCCTCGGGGGTGTGCGCACCGGAGTCCGGGGCGGCGGTGACGGTGGTGGTGGGCGTCGTCCGCGCGGTGTTGTTCGGCGTGGTCATGTCCGTTCCTCCTGGGGTGGGAGCCCCTGGAGCCCTGGCGACCGCTGCGGTCCCGGACAAACACCAGCGCCCCGGACCGTCATCGGCCCGGGGCGCCTGGGGAAGTCGTGTGTCAGTCGATCAAGCAGCACGACCATGGCAGCCGGACGGGCCGGTGCCATAGGTAAAAGCGAAGCTGTACTGCTGGAACATGGCGTTCAGTATGAGCCCGTTAGAATCGAAAGTCCAACCCCGCTCCACACCGCCGGAAGGCCGCCGAAGTGCCATCAGCGCCCCCTGCCGCCGCACCGGACGTCGTCCTCGTTGTCGACTTCGGCGCACAGTACGCCCAGCTCATCGCCCGACGGGTCCGAGAGGCCCGGGTCTACAGCGAGATCGTGCCGTCCACCATGCCGGTGGCCGACATGCTCGCCAAGAACCCCAGCGCGATCATCCTCTCCGGCGGTCCGTCGTCGGTCTACGCCGACGGCGCCCCCAGCCTCGACCGTGCGCTGTTCGAGGCCGGTGTCCCGGTCTTCGGCATGTGCTACGGCTTCCAGCTGATGGCCACCACCCTCGGTGGCACGGTCGACAACAACGGTGCCCGTGAGTACGGCCGCACCGCGCTGACCGTCAGCAAGCCCGGCTCCACCCTCTTCGAGGGCACCCCCGCCGAGCAGTCCGTGTGGATGTCGCACGGCGACGCCTGCTCCGCCGCCCCCGAGGGCTTCACCGTCACCGCGTCCACCGACCTGGTCCCGGTCGCCGCCTTCGAGAACGACGAGAAGAAGCTCTACGGCGTCCAGTACCACCCCGAGGTGCTGCACTCCACCCACGGCCAGCAGGTCCTGGAGCACTTCCTCTACCGCGGCGCGGGCATCGAGCCGACCTGGACGACCACCAGCGTGGTCGAGGAGCAGGTGGCCGCGATCCGCGCGCAGGTCGGCAGCAAGCGGGCGATCTGCGGGCTGTCCGGCGGCGTGGACTCCGCGGTGGCCGCCGCCCTGGTCCAGAAGGCCATCGGCGACCAGCTCACCTGCGTCTACGTCGACCACGGCCTGATGCGCAAGGGCGAGACCGAGCAGGTCGAGAAGGACTTCGTGGCGGCGACCGGCGTGCAGCTGAAGGTCGTCGACGCCGCCGAGCGCTTCCTGAACGCGCTCAAGGGGGTCTCCGACCCCGAGCAGAAGCGGAAGATCATCGGCCGGGAGTTCATCCGGGTCTTCGAGCAGGCCCAGGCCGAGCTGGTCGCCGAGGCCGGCGCCGAGGGCGAGGAAGTGGCCTTCCTGGTCCAGGGCACGCTCTACCCGGACATCGTCGAGTCCGGCGGCGGCACCGGCACCGCGAACATCAAGTCGCACCACAACGTCGGCGGCCTGCCCGACGACATCGAGTTCGAGCTCGTCGAGCCGCTGCGCCAGCTCTTCAAGGACGAGGTCCGGATGGTCGGCAGCGAGCTGGGCCTGCCGGACGAGATCGTCCACCGCCAGCCGTTCCCCGGCCCCGGCCTGGGCATCCGCATCGTCGGCGAGGTCACCAAGGACCGCCTCGACCTGCTGCGCGAGGCCGACGCCATCGCCCGTGAGGAGCTGACCGCGGCCGGTCTGGACCGCGAGATCTGGCAGTGCCCGGTGGTCCTGCTCGCCGACGTCCGCTCGGTCGGCGTCCAGGGCGACGGCCGCACCTACGGCCACCCGATCGTGCTGCGCCCGGTCTCCTCCGAGGACGCCATGACCGCGGACTGGACGCGGATGCCGTACGAGGCCCTGGCCCGGATCTCCACCCGGATCACCAACGAGGTCGCGGACGTCAACCGCGTCGTCCTGGACGTCACCAGCAAGCCGCCGGGCACCATCGAGTGGGAGTGACCTCCCACTGACGCCCGACGGCAACGCCGCCGCCCCGCTCGTGGGCGGCGGCGTTGCCGTTTCTGCGCGTCGTGCGCGCGCCGCGGGCGGTGGCGGCACCGGGCATCGTCACCGTCGGCGCGCTCGACCACTCGGCGTTGTTGCGCGGTGTGGAGCCGCTCAGCGGTCATCGGCGCGCGCAGTAGGCCCGGCCCCTGGGCCGGGGTCGGTCGGTCGGTCCTCCACGGCCGCCGCCAGCCGGTCCAGCGTCGTCGCCATCGCCGGGGCCATCCGCCGCGGATAGCCGGGGAGTTCGATGGTCAGGCGGGGAAGCCGGGCCCGCGACCAGTCGTAGGTGTGGGTCACCCGGGTCCGGGCCGGGCGGGAGCCGTCCCCGGCGGACAGCTCGTGCAGCGCGAACCGCCAGCGCTGGCCGCCGACCAGCCGGCGGCCACGGAACTCGCCCCAGGTCTCCCAGGCGATCAGCCGGTCCGGCGCGTACTCCACCACCACGTTCACCGAGCGGTAGGCGAGCCCGGCCTGCGCCATCGCCATGCCGAACCGGTCGCCCTGACCCAGCAGCGCCGGCCCGTCGGGGTGCCCGCGCAGCATGCCCGAGCCGTCCAGCGCGGCGTGCCGGGCCGGGTCCCGGAGGACGGCGAAGATCTGCTGCGGGGTGGCCGCGAGCTCCCGGGTGACGGAACGGGCGCGGGCGGGGGTGGCCAGGGCCGTGGTGGTGCGCATGGTGTGCCTCGTCTCTCCTCGTGCCGCGGAGGGCGGCGAACAGGAAGACGACGCGGCGGCGCGTTTCGTGACGCCGCGGGCCTGGCCTCCGACGCAAGCGGAGGGTAGCTTCCGCCCGAGCGCCGTGAGCCGTACGCGCCAGGAGGAGAACCGCCATGCCCGAGCCGACGCCGATACCCACCGAGCAGCTGCAGTTCGCGATGCCGCCGCGGCACACCGGCGTCGAGGAGGAGCGGCGGCACCGCAAGGAACGCCTGACCGCGGCGCTGCGCCTCTTCGCGCGGTACGGCTTCGAAGAGGGCGTCTCGGGCCACATCACCGTGCGGGACCCGGAGTTCACCGACTGCTTCTGGGTCAACCCCTTCGGCGTCTCCTTCGCGCTGATGACCGTCGGCGACCTGATCCTGGTCAACGGCGAGGGGAAGGTCGTCGAGGGCCGCCACCACGTCAACCAGGCGGCGTTCACCATCCACGCGCAGGTCCACCGGGCCCGCCCGGACGTCGTCGCCGTCGCCCACAGCCACTCCACCTACGGCCGGGCGCTCGCCGCCCTCGGGGAGCCGCTGGACCCGATCACCCAGGACGTCTGCGCCTTCTACGAGGACCACGCCCTCTACGACGCCTATACGGGCGTGGTGGTCGACGAGGAGGAGGGGCGCCGGATCGCCGCCGTGCTCGGCCCGCACAAGGCCGTGATCCTGCGGAACCACGGACTGCTGACGGTGGCCGACTCGGTCGACGCGGCGGCCTGGTGGTTCCTCGCCATGGAACGCTGCTGCCAGGTGCAGCTGGCGGCGAAGGCGGCCGGCAAACCGGTGCTGATCTCCCATCAGGACGCGGTGCGCACCCGTGAGCAACTGGGCAACGACCTGGTCGCGTGGATCAACTACCAGCCGCTGTACCAGCAGATCGCGCGGAGCGAGCCGGAGATGTTCGGCTGAGCCGCGCCGCCGGCACGACGGGCGGGGCGGCGCCACGCGGCCGGCCGGCCACGAAACGCCGCCCCTCGTACGTCACTTCTGCGGGAACAGCTGTAGGAACGGGTCCGCCGCCGCCGGCAGGCCGCGGCTGAACGGGGCGTCGAAGTCCCAGACGAGGAACAGCAGGAACGCGATCAGCGCGCTGAACAGGCCGGCCATCAGCATCTCCCGCCCCGAGCGCCGGATCTGGAGCGTGTACATCACGCCGATGGAGATCGCGCCCCCGATGATCAGCCCGAACCACACCACCCCCGGGAGCGTCGAGTCCGCCGCGTCCGCACGGGCCATCCGGGCGCTGTCCGCGGCCGCGACCTGGTCGACGAGCGGCTGGTAGGACTCCCGCTCGAAGTCGTCGCGCGGGTGGTACTCCATGACGTCCGTACGGACCTTCGCCAGGAGGTCGCCGCCCCGTTGGGTGAGCTCCCCGCGCTCGGCCATCACGGGCCATTCCTTGTGGACGACGTAGTCCACATAGGAGTTGACGTCCGCGCGGATGGTGTCCCGTACGGGCGCCGGCCACACGCGGGCCCGTTCACTGACTTCGTGCAGCGCCTGCGCCTCGGCCCGCACGGTGTCCTCGGCGGTGCTCCGCGCCTCCCACACGCCGGCGATGGCCAGGCCCAGCACGATCGCGTAGACCACCCCCACCATCATCGTCAGGTACTCGATCACATCGGGCGTCTCGGACGGGTCGTCGTCCTCGCCGATCCGGCGCTCCTTGAGGACGGTGATGGTCAGGACGACGCCGCAGACCGCGGCCATGGCGATGGTCAACACCAGCCATTGCGACATGGAGACCTCCTACGAGGAGCTGCGCCCGGCCGAGCGGGACGCGGAACGGGACGCGGAACGCGAACGGGGACGGAGCGCGGCGCCGGCCAGCACCGCCGGGGTGGTGACCAGCAGCGTCCTGGTCACCACGGAGTGCCCGCGGTGCGGCTTGTGGTGGGCCGGGGTGTAGCCGAGCGGGCGGGCGGGGACCGGCAGCGCCAGGTGGTGCACGGGCTGCGGCGTGGGGGCGGGCGGCGGCGGATCGGGGGGCGCGGGACGGACGGGCGGAGCCGGCGGCGACGGCCGCGGCACGGGGGCGGCCTTCGGGGTGGGCCGCGGCTGGGGGCGCGGCGCCGCGGCCCGCGGGGGTGCCGGGGACGGCGGTGCGGGCCGGTGCGTGGGGGTGGGCGTGGGCGTGGTGCAGGGGATGTGCCAGCCCGGCGGCACGGGGAAATCGGTGGGCAGCTCGACGGGGGGCGAGGTGCCGGCGAAGGCACAGTTGTCGTCGGACGGCCGCTGGAGGGCCCCTGGACGGGCGGCGGCCGGCGCGGAGCCGACCAGGGCCAGGGCCGCCGCGAGCGTCGACGCCGCGGCCAGCGACAGCGCCGCGGCACGGGCCAGGGTGGCGAACGGGGGCCGGCGCCGGCGCGGGGCGGCGCCGGTTCGGACGGAATCGTGTCTCTCGCGCACGGCGGGAGCTTGCGCAGCGGCCGGGCCGGGCAGCCGCCGATCGACGGCGATTCGCCCGAACGGGGGAAGCACGGGCCGGGTTGTCCGGACACCGTACGGGCCGCCGCGCCGCCCGGCGCACAGGTGAGCGTCAACCTGCCGCCGCCGCACGGGACTTCCGTGACCAGGACGATTACCGGCCGGCCCGGTGCCCTGGGGCACAATTCCCGTTGAGAGACGAGAAGTTGATACAAGCGGCGGCGGGGCGGTACGGACGTGTCGGTGGATTCGGCGAGCACAGTGGCCGGAAGGGGCGAGCCCGGAGGCGGCGGGCAGCCCGGCGACGGTGGCGCGTGCCGGTGCGGACGATGCCCGCACGGCGCCCGCGAGGGGCACCGGCAGGCGATCGCCGCGTTCGTCGCGCTGCGGGAGGAGTTCGCCGCCGGGCGCGGGGTGCCGGCCGGGCTGGCACGCTCCGCCGGCGCCGCCCGGCAGTGGGTGTCGGACGAACTGACCCTCTCCGCCCGGATGCTGGCCGAGCGCGGCGCCGCCGAGGGCGCCTCCTGGCCGGCGGTCGTCCGTCGGCGCACCGTGGCCGTGGTGTGGGCCGCGGTGCTGGCGCTGCTGCTCGGGCAGGCGCTCACCGCCGTCGGCACCGGCTGGACGACGGGCCGCACGGCCACCCTGGTCGCGGCCGCCGTGCTGGCCCTCGGGGCGACCGCGGCGGCCTGGCTCCACCGTGAACAGGGCGGCGCGCTGGCCCCGTTGGTCGGCGAGGACCACCGGCTGTCCACCTCCCGCGCGATCGCCGCGGCCTGGACGGCGGCGGTGCTCTACGCCGTCCTGACGCTCGCCGTCCAACTGGCGGTGGCCGCGGGCCCGGACGCCCGGCGCCGGCTGCTCTCCGGGCTCGGACTCGCCGCCTCGGGAGGGCTGCTGGCCATACTGGCCATCGGCTGCGCGGTGGCGGTGCTGGCCTACGGGATGACCGCCGGACGGGTCCGTACCGGGCGGGTGCAGAAGATCCCGGCGGACCGGCCCCGGGCCGCCGACCTGCTGGCGGACGACGCCGGCCGCGGCAGCTTCACCGACGCGCAGTACGTGCTGGTGAACATCGCGGTGCTGGGCTTCGCGCAGGTGCGCCTGGCCGCCGACCCGACCCGACTGCCCGCGCTGCCCTGGGTGTTGGTCGTCCTGGTGGCGCTCTCGGCGATGACGTATCTGGCGGGCAAGGCCGTCGCCGGGGGCCGGCCGGTGATCCTCTCCGTCGTCCGCGCCCGGGAGCTGGGCGATCTCGCCGCGCCGATCCGCACCGGCGACGACATCGAGATCCGCGGTACCGGCTTCGTGCCGCCCGGTGCGACCACCCCGGACCGGCTGGCCCGTACGGTCGTCCGGATCGGCGGGGTGCACGTGCCGGTCCCGCTGGTGCCGGTGCCCGGGGGCTTCGCCAATCCGACGGACGGGGTGCTGACCGTGCCGGTGCCGGTCGACGTGGAGCCGGGGCCCGTGGAGGTCCGGGTGATCACGGCGGCCGGGGCGGAGACCCGCGGCTATCGCATCGAGGTCCAGGACTGAGCGGGCCGGGCGGCTGCCTCCGCCCCCGTTCCTGCGGGGCGGGCGGCAGGCGCCCCGGCGGCCGTCGCGACGGCGCGCCGCGGCCCCACGGGTCGGCGTGGGAGGGAATCTCGCGCGTCCCTGCGTACGCATCTCGCCAAGCCGTGCGGGCGGCGGCACAATCGGCTGCTCCCGGTGGCAACGGAGAGGCGACGTCATGGCTCACGCACACCGCACACGCCCGGTCGACGTGGGCGCTGCCCGACCCGTCGGGCTCCGGAGCGGACTGGGGCGGCACGCGCTGCTCCCGCTGCGGCTCTTCCTGGGCGCGACCTTCCTCTACGCCGGACTCCAGAAACTGACGGACCGGGCGTTCCTGTCCGGTGGCGCGAAGGGCTCGCTGAGCGACCTGCTGCGGCAGGTGCACGACACCGCCGCGCTGCCGCAACTGGTGGAGCTGGCCCAGCACAGCACGGTGGGCTTCGGCTATGCCGTCGCCGGCGGTGAGGTGCTGGTCGGCATCGGGACGCTGATCGGGCTGCTGGGGCGGCTGGCGGCCCTGGGCGGCGCGCTGATCTCGCTGACGCTATGGCTCACCGTGAGCTGGCCGTCCACCCCGTACTACTACGGCAACGACCTGGCCTACCTGATGGCCTGGACACCGCTGGTGCTGGCCGGCGCGCCCGCCTTCTCGCTGGACGCGGCACTGGCCAACCGCCGCCAGCGGCACGGGACGCAGCTCTACGGATGACGGGCCGCAGGCCGCGGGTCAGGACGGCTGCGGGGGCGGGGCGTCCCGCTGGTGGTGGCGGCGGACGGTGGCCCAGACGGCGGTGGTGATCCCGGCGACCAGCAGGCCGGCGGGGAGGGCCAGGAACAGCCAGGGGCGGGGGGCGTGCCAGAGGCCGAGGGCGTCGAGGCCGTAGCCGGTGCCGACGGCGAGGGTGGCGGCACCGGTGATCAGCCGGCCGGGCTCGAAGGGGTGGCGGTTCACTGGGGGGCTCCCTGCGGGGTCGGGGGAGAGGCCGGGGACGGGGCGACCGGCGGGGTCGTGGTGGCGCGCTCGACGGCGATCTGGCCGGCGCCGACCTCCAGGTCGAGCTCGACCGTGCCGTGCGGCTGCTCGCCCTTCTTGAGGCCCTCGGCGGGCAGGGTGACCCGCCGCTCGCGGTGGCCGGCGACGATCTCCACGTCGTTGGCGGCGTCGCCGGGCAGCTGGATGTCGCCGACGCCGAGCCGGAGGCGGAGGATCGCGGCGGTACCCTGCGGCAGCGTCACCCGGAGCCGGCCGGCGCCGACTTCCGCGCCGGTGCGGACCGTGGTGCCGGGCTCCAGGGGGAGTTGGGCGAGGTCGAGCAGGCCCTCGCCGGAGCCGACGGTGTAGCGCGGCTGCACGGCGGCGACGGTGGTCGGGGCCCAGGTGCGGTGCTGCCAGTCGGCGGTGATGTTGGCGGGCAGCGCCATCGCGCCGGCCAACAGCGCGGTGGTCAGCACCGTCATGAAGACCGTGCCGCCGCCCGTGCGCCCCCACCAGGCGCTCAGCACGAGGCCCAGCCCGAAGACGACCAGCGCGCAGGCCAGGCCCGCCTGGAGGGACGGGGCCAGCGCGGCGTGCCGGGAGACGGCCAGGGCGGTGCCGGTGCCCGCCAGGACGGCCAGCACGAACGTGCGGCCGCCGATGCCCCGGCTCAGGGCGGGCCGGTCGGGCCGGGGCGGGACGACGTCGGTGCGCGGGGCGGGCGCGGGGCCGGGGGACCAGCTGCCGCGCGGGCGGGGGCCGTCGGAGACCCCGTGGGTGAAGTCGTAGGTGATGTCGATTCGGGCGTCCTCCGGGCCCCAGAGGTAGCCCCGGCGCAGCAGCGCCTCGGTGCGCGGATCGCGCCACCAGGACGGGGTGTTGGGCGCCGGCGGAGCGGTGGCCTCCGGCGGGGCGTCGGCGACCGCCTGGGCCGTGGCGGCGTCCACGGATCCCAGGCCCTCGGCCTGGGCGCGCCGGCGCTGGCGCGACGAGTAGACGGCGCCGGCCACGGCCAGCGTCACCATGATCGCGAAGGACATCATGCTGCCCTTGCCGAGGGTGGTCAGGAACAGCGCACAGCCGACCAGCGCGCAGAGCAGCGCCGTCAGGGCCGAGCCCTCGACGCGGCCGGAGAGCAGCCGGCGCCCTTCGTTCTCCTCCTCGCCGTCGAGGGGGACGAGCAGCCAGGCGAAGCCGTAGAAGATCAGGCCGAGGCCGCCGATGGACAGCACGGCGAGCACGACCCGGAAGATCACCGGATCGATGTCCCACTGCCGGCCCAGGCCGCCGCACACGCCCGCGACGACCTTGTGCCGCCGGCTGCGGCGCAGCGGGGCGCCAGAGGGCGGCGTGGTGCCGGCGGCGCCGGAGTCCGCCGGCTCCGCGGCGGTGGGTGCATCGTTCATGGAGCCATGGTGACAAGTGCGGCCGGGCCGCGGTATCGGTGAGAACCCTGGCTGATCCCTGATATCCCCCGAGACGACCCCGACGTCCCCCGGATGCCTCCCTCGGGGACGTCGCCGCGGCCCCCTCGCGTCGCCGGGGCGGCGGCTCCGGGCGCGCGCCGCGGCGCCGGACATGTCCCGGAACCGGCCGCGAACGCCCCGCGTGCGGGGGCGCGCGCCGGAAAAAGACCTGTCGCGGCGGTGGCCGAAGGGCTTTTCCGTCCTGCTGAAGACTATCGTTGCGCCCTGAATACGTACGGGTTTCCGGAGGGGCGTGCGGTGGCGGAAGCGGCGTCGGTGGATGAGGGGCGACTGGTCGCCGGGCGATATCGCCTGGTTGAGCGGATAGGTCAGGGCGGGATGGGCACCGTCTGGCGGGCCCGGGACGAAGTCCTCGGTCGTCAGGTGGCGGTCAAGCGTCTGCACGTCTCGCCCCAACTGGACGCGGACGAACTGGCCACCCGTCACGAACGCACCACCCGGGAGGCGCAGGCCGCGGCGCGGATCAACCACCCCAACGTCGTCAGCGTCCACGACGTCGTGGACGACGAGGGGTCGCCGTGCATCGTCATGGAGTACGTCCCCTCCGCGACGCTCGGCGACGCCATCAAGGAGGCCACCGGGTCCGGCACTTACCTCACGCCGCGGGAGACCGCCCGGATCGGCCGCGGCATGATCGCCGCGCTGCGTGCCGCGCACTCCGCCGGTGTGCTGCACCGCGACGTCAAACCGGGCAACGTCCTGCTCGGTGAGGACGGCCGGGTCGTCCTCACCGACTTCGGGATCGCCGTCGCCACCGGGACCTCCACCCTCACCAAGACCGGCGAACTGGTCGGCTCCATCGACTACCTGGCCCCCGAGCGGGTCAAGGGCTCGACGCCGGGGCCCGCTTCGGACCTGTGGGCGCTGGGCGCGACGCTCTATCAGGCAGTCGAGGGCAAGCCCCCGTTCCGCAAGAACACCGCCGTGGAGACCGCGTACGCGATCGCCGTCGATCCGCTGGAGGCGCCGCGCAACGCCGGTCAGCTCACCGCGCTGATCGAGGCGCTGCTCGCCAAGGAGCCCGGGGACCGGCCCACCGCCGAGGTCGTCGAGCAGGCGCTGAGGGCGGCCGAGGCCGAGGCGGACACGGCGTTGATGGGCTGGCCCACCCTGGCCCTGGGCACGGTCGGCCGCGGCCGGTCCACCGGGGGCGGGATCTCCGAGATGCCCACCCGGACCGTGGCGCACGCCGGCACACCGGTGGCCGCCGAGAGCGGCACCGGGACGACGGGACACACGGACACCGGCGCGACCACCGGGAGCGCCGCCGAGGCCGGCGGCCAGACGGCGGCGGCGCCCGATGCCGCGGCCGCCGAGGCCACCGGCCCGGTGGCCGTGACCGACGGCGTTGCCCCCGCCACGGCCCCCACCACGGCCACCGGCGACCGTACGGACGTGCTCCCGTCCGGCCCGGCTCCCCGTAAGCGCCGTCGGGGCCGGATCGTGGCCTGGGTCGTCGCCGGCCTCCTGGTCACCGGGGGCGGCGGGGGCACGGCCTGGTACCTGACCCACCGCGACGACGGAACCACCGCAGAGGCAGGCGACGGAGCCTCCGTCGCGCCCGTGGTGCCGCACACCAGCGTCTCCCCGCCACCGCCCACGCCCCAGGGCTACCGCCGGGCCACGGAGAAGGACATCGGGGCCTCCTTCCCCGTGCCGTCCGGCTGGAAGCGGGACGTCCAGGACAACGGCCGGCAGATCGTCTACATCTCCGAGGACGGGTTGGTCCAGCTGACGATCAGCTGCCTGGACTTCGCCTCGGCGGACCAGGTGGAGCACTTCAAGAGCCTCGAAGCGGACGTCAAGAGCCGGTACCCCTACACGCGGCTCCGCCTCCAGGACACCATCTTCCAGGGCGACCCGGCCGCCATCTGGGAGTTCTCCTTCCAGGGCCGGGCCCGCGAGTACCGCGGCATCGACCTGGGCTTCGGCCGCGAGGGCGGCAAGGAGTACGCCATCTACGTCTCCGCGCCGTCCGCGAACTGGTCGAAGTACGAGCAGGTCTTCGCGAACGTCAAGGACGGATTCCGGAGGACCTCGCCGACGGGCTGAGCGGCCCGCGGGGGAACCCCGAGCAAGCTCAGGGACGGGTTCAGGGTCGACCCTGATGTCCCGGACCCGGCCGGCGTGTGACGATCTGAGGCATGACCACAGCGCCCCCCCGCGCCGAGACGAGCTACGCCCCGGCGCCGGACCCCGACGACCCGCCCGTGCGCAAGCTCTACCGCAGCGCCGAGGGGCGGCTCCTCGGCGGTGTCGCGCGCGGTCTCGCGGGGCACCTCGGGCTCCCGGTCACCTGGGTGCGGATCGTCTTCGCCGCGCTCTTCATGGCCGACGGCATGGGCGCCCTGCTCTACGCCGCGTTCTGGTTCTTCGTGCCGCTGGGCGTCGGCGGCGTCGAGACCCGGCAGCCCGCGGCGGGGGAGGACCGGCGGCGACTGCTGGGCCGTAGGCCCGACAAGGGGCAGCTCGTCGCGCTGATCGCGCTTCTGGTGGGGGCGGCGATCGTGGCCTCCCGGTTCCAGCCGGGCCGGGCCAACGTCTACCTCTGGCCGGTGCTGTTGATCGGCGCCGGTGTGGCCCTGGTCTGGCGCCAGGCGGACAACTCCCGGCGCGCCCAGTGGCTGGAGCTCGGACGTCGCAACAAGGGCCTGGTGCCGATGGTGCGCGGCGCCGCCGGGGTGCTCCTGGTCGGCGCCGGGGTCACCGGCATCGTCGTGCTCCAGGGCTCGGTGCAGAACCTCGGCTCGGTGCTCCAGGCCGCGCTCGCCGTCGTCGTCGGCATCGCCCTGCTCGCCGGCCCCTATCTCGTGCGGATAACCCAGGACCTCTCCGAGGAACGCCTGATGCGCATCCGCGCCCAGGAGCGCGCCGAGGTCGCCGCGCACGTCCACGACTCCGTCCTGCACACCCTCACCCTGATCCAGCGCAACGCCGACGACCCCCGGGAAGTGGCCCGCCTGGCCCGCGCCCAGGAGCGCGAGCTGCGCGCCTGGCTCTACAAGCCCGAGGGCCGCGGCAAGGACGAGGACGAGGAGCCGACGACGCTGGCCGAGGCCGTGCGGGCCGCCGCCGCCGAGGTCGAGGACCACCACGGCGTCCCCCTGGAGGTCGTCGTGGTCGGCGACTGCCCGCTGGACGAGGCGCTCGGCGCCCAGATGCAGGCCGCACGCGAGGCGATGGTCAACGCCGCCAAGTACGGTGGCGAGGGCGGCGCGGTCCAGGTCTTCGCCGAGGTGGAGGGCCGCACGGTCTTCGTCTCGGTGCGCGACCACGGCCCGGGCTTCGACCTGGACGCGGTCCCCGCGGACCGGATGGGGGTACGGGAATCCATCATCGGCCGGATGGAGCGCCACGGCGGCACCGCCCGGCTGCGCGCCGCGCCCGACGGCGGCACGGTCGTCGAGCTGGAGATGGAGCGCACCGAGGACCGCGAGCGCACCGAGCGCCGCACCGGAGGAGAGGGGGAGCCGGAATGAGCGCGGCGCACCTCCCACCCGCCCCCGGGGGCGATGCAGGCGGCCACGGGCCTCTGGGACACCGCATCCCGGGGCCGGGGGATCATGACGGGGCAGACACCGAAGGACGGACGGACGACATGAGCAGCGACGACGCACAGCAGGGCGAGGCCGGCGGCGAGGACCAGGGCCGCACCGTACGGGTCGTGCTGGTCGACGACCACCGGATGTTCCGGACCGGCGTCCAGGCGGAGATCGGCCGGACCGAGCAGACCCGGGTCGAGGTGGTCGGCGAGGCCGCCGACGTCGACCAGGCGATCACCGTCATCACCGCCACCCGCCCCGAGGTCGTCCTCCTGGACGTGCACCTCCCCGGGGGCGGCGGCGTCGAGGTGCTGCGCCGCAGCGCCGCGATGATGGTCGACCCCGAGCGGCCGGTGCGGTTCCTGGCGCTCTCGGTCTCCGACGCGGCCGAGGACGTCATCGGCGTCATCCGCGGCGGCGCCCGCGGCTATGTCACCAAGACGATCACCGGCACCGACCTGGTGGACGCGATCTTCCGGGTGTCCGACGGCGACGCGGTCTTCTCGCCGCGGCTGGCCGGCTTCGTCCTGGACGCCTTCGCCTCGACGGACGCGCCGCCGGTGGACGAGGACATGGACCGCCTCACCCAGCGCGAGCGCGAGGTGCTCCGGCTGATCGCCCGCGGGTACGCGTACAAGGAGATCGCCAAGCAGTTGTTCATCTCCGTGAAGACGGTTGAGTCACATGTCTCGGCCGTCCTGCGCAAGCTCCAGCTCTCCAACCGCCATGAGCTCACCCGCTGGGCGGCCGCGCGGCGACTGGTCTGACCTGCGGTTTCGTTGTGCAGGGGGTGCACGGGGGCGGATGACCGGGAGCCGCCCCCGGAGCGCAGGGCGCCGACGGGGCGTGTAAAGAAGCGCTCAAGCCGGGCAACCAGGATCGCGCGGATCGCCATCTAAGGGCGCGGAGAGGCTCGCTGCCCGATGGCGGGGCCGGAACCACGCCCACGCCCTGCGCCGCACACATCCCTGGAAACGAGATCCCGATGAGCCTGACGGGTACGCCCTTCTTCCTCTTCTCGATCCTGCTGCTGATCGTCGCCGTCGTGCTGCCGTTCGCCCTGTGGGGACGAGTGGCCGGGCCGCGCCTGGTACGGATCGTGGCACGGCTGTTGATGCTGCTGTTCGCCCAGATCACCGCCATCACGGTGGTGTTCGTCATGGTCAACAACGCCAACAACCTCTACGACAGCTGGGGCGATCTGCTCGGCACCGGCAACCACATCGACCAGGCCCGGAACCTCGGCGCGGACGGCCTGGGCGGCAAGAACCTCAAGGACGAGCCCAAGGTGCTCCAGCACTTCCGGCCGGCCGACGACCCGGTGCTGGGCGCCGGCGTCCAGATGACCGACCTCAAGGGCCAGATCTCGGGCGTCAACGGCGAGGTGTACGTCTGGCTGCCGCCGCAGTACAACGACCCCGCCTACAAGAACAAGAAGTTCCCGGTGGTCGAGCTGCTGCCCGGCTACCCCGGCTCCGCCAAGTCCTGGTTCGGCTCGCTCAAGGCCAACGAGCAGCTCGGCTCGCTGATGCAGAGCGGGGCGGTCAAGCCGTTCATCCTGGTGGCGCCGCGGACCAACGTCCTGTCCAACGCCGACAGCGGCTGCGTCAACATCCCCGGCAAGGTCAACGCCGACAGCTGGCTGACCGTCGACGTCCGCCAGATGGTGATCGACAACTTCCGGGCCGGCGACAAGCCGGACTCCTGGGGCCTGGCCGGCTACTCGGCGGGCGCCCACTGCGCCACCAAGCTGGCGCTCGCCCACCCGGACCGGTACCGCGCGGCCGTCGGCATGTCCGGCTACAACGACCCGGCCATAGAGCGTGATTCGCTCGCCGGCAAGGACCCCAAGCTGCGCGTCGAGACCAACCCGATGCACATCCTCAAGGCTGCCAACGAGGCCGGGAAGCCGCCCCGCACCGCGCTGTACATCTCGGGCGCGAGCGGTGACGGCTACCAGGCCGGCACGGGCCTCAAGGAGCTCGCGAAGAACCCGACGACGGTGACCGTCCAGCAGATCTCCTCGGGCGCGGGCGGCCACACCGTGCCGGTGTGGAAGCGCCAAGTGCCGGAGATCTTCCGGTGGTTCGGCCTGTACCTGCGGGGCTAGGGCCTGCCGCCCCCGCCCGCCCGCCGGCCGGCACCCCGACGCGTTCGCGTGGGGCCGTCCGGGCCGGACGGGCGGGTTTCTGCTCTGCGGGGCGTCCGCGCGGGCGTCCGCTATGCCGGGCGGGTCGCGCCCGCGAAGGGCAGGCGGTCGAGCGGGGCGATCTCGACGGGTGCCCCCGGATGCGGGGCGTGGATCATCTCGCCGCCGCCGACGTAGAGGCCCACGTGGCTGATGCCGGAGTAGAAGAACACCAGGTCCCCGGGGGCGAGTTGGGGCCAGTCGACGCGGGTGCCGGAGGTGATCTGGGTGTAGGTCGTCCGGGGCAGTGTGACGCCGCCGGCCCGCCACGCGGCCAGGGTCAGGCCCGAGCAGTCGTAGGCGGCCGGGCCGGTCGCGCCCCAGGCGTAGGGCTTGCCGAGGGCGCCGTGGGCGAAGGCCACCGCCCGGGCGGCGCGGTCGCCGGGCGCCGGGGCGGGCGGCGCGGGTGCGGCGACGGCCGGTTCCAGGGCGCGCGGCAACGCGTACGCCGGGCGGCGCGGGGCGGCGGCCTCCGGGGAGCGCTCCGCGGTGGCGACGGGGTGGCCGCCGAGCCGGCGGACGCTGCCCAGCCGGCGGGCCCAGCCGGAAACCGCGGTGGCCTGGTGGCTGCCGGTGCGCTCCAGGACCGTGGCGCCGTCCAGGTAGCGCTGCGGGTCCGCGGCGAGCAGCAGCCCGGTGCGGGCGGTGCGGGCCGTACGGGGCCCGGCCGGCGGGGGTGCGAGCGGCGGCCGCTCACCGGCCGTGTGGTGCGACGCCATGGCGGCCGTCACTTCCTTCCCTGCGGGCGGATACGACCGGCGGGGTACGGGCCCGGTCGCCTGCAGGAGGAAGCTAGGCCCGGTGTCGCCGTCGGGAACCCCCTTGCCCGGCATTGCCCGATTCCGACCGCCACCGTGCGGGGGATGAACGGCCCGAAGGCCGGGGGAGGGCCGAGGGGCGGTGGGCCCTGACCGAAGCGGGCATCACGGGCGCCCTGCCGGAAAGGGCGTGCTATGGGGCGGATACGATCCAGCACTATGGACGTAGTAATCAATGTCTTCGTCGCCCTGCACATCATCGGCATCGCCTCCCTCCTGGGCGGCTTCCTGACCCAGATGAAGGCGATGGGCGCGGGCACCGCCCGCTTCGTGCCGGCCATGCTGCACGGCGCGCTGACGATGCTGGTCACCGGCATCGTCCTGGTCGGCCTGAACCAGATGCAGGACCACTCGCTCAACAACATCAAGATCGGCATCAAGATGGCCGTCCTGGTGGTGATCCTGGCGCTGGTCTACGTCAAGCGCGACGAGGAGAAGCTCCCCAAGCCGCTCTTCGGCGCGGTCGGCGGACTCACCATGCTCAACATCTTCATCGCGGTGCTCTGGACCTGAGCCGCCTGCCCGGCCCCGGGCCCCGCATCGCCGCAGCGACGACTCACCGCGCGGTCATCCCGCTCCGTACTTCCCAAAGACGGCGGATGACCGCGCGGCGGCGTGTGGGGGGTGGTTCATGACGGGCGCGCGGCGCGCCCGTGCGCCGGCTACGCGGGCCGGACGCTGCCGTAGATCGGCATGCCGTAGATCGACTCCACCCGGACGCTGGCGCCCGGGTGCGGGGCGTGGATCATCTCGCCGCCGCCGATGTACATCCCGACGTGGCTGATGTCGTTGAAGAAGAACACCAGGTCACCGGGTTGGAGATCGCTGCTGGAGACCCGGGTGCCGACCTTGACCTGGTCCCAGGTCGTGCGCGGCAGATCGACCCCGGCGGCCCGCCACGCGGCCTGCGTCAGCCCCGAGCAGTCGTAGGAGCTGGGCCCGGTCGCGCCCCAGACGTACGGCTTGCCGATCTGGGAGCGGGCGAAGGCGAGCGCCTTCCCGGCCTTGGTGGAGTACGAGCCGCTGTCGGAGCTGCCGCCCCCCGAACCGGTGCCGGTCCCTGAGCCGGCACCGCCGCCGGGCTGCTGCTGGCGCTGCTGGGCCTCCTTGCGGGCCTCCTCGGCGGCCTTGCGCTGGGCCTCCGCCTCCTTCTGGCGCTCCAGTTCGGCCAGCCGCGCCTTCTCCTGGGCGGTCAGCCGGGACAGCAGCTGCCGGGCCTCGGCCAGCTTGGACTGAACGTTTCGCTTGGTCTCCTTCAGGGTCTCCTGCGACTGCTGGAGGGCCTCCAGGCTGTGGGTGGCCTCCGCCCGCTGACGGGCGGCGGTCGCGGCCTGGTCCTCGTAGTCGGTGATCGCCTGCTTCTGCCGTCCGGTCAACTGCTCCATCAGGTGGTTGCGGTCGACGAACTGCTGCGGGTCCTTGGCGAGCATCAGCTGGGCGGTCGGGCTGATCCCGCCGGTCTGGTACTGCGCCGAGGCGAACGCGCCCAGCCGGCGGCGGGACTCGTTCATCTTGTCCGCGAGCCGGGCAGCCTCGTCGAGGAGGCGGTTCACGGTGCGCTGCTGGCCGTCCGCCTTCTCCTTGGCGCCGTTGTACTTCTGGGTGGCCACCTCGGCCTGCCGGTACAGGTCGTCGACCTTCTGCTTGACCTCTCCGATGGAGGGCTGCGGCGCATTCGGGGCGGCGTTCGCGGTCTGCGAGAGCAGCGTGACCGAGGCCAGCGCCGCGGTGGTGAGCCCGGCCGCGGTGCGACGGCCGCCGGGCGTGGCGAGTATGGGGGTGCGCGGCTTGCGATGGGACGCCAAGGCCGGCGACTCCTTCCGTGGACCGCCTACCGGGTTAGCTGTCGGGTTCGGGCGGTGTGCTGACGGAAGGCTTGCCCTACGACCGCTGCGTCCGCCTGGCGACGGCCGCACCGGTCGATTCACCCCAGTGGTGCTTGTGGGTCCCCGGCTCCGGGTGCCTGACGGCAGGACCGGACTCGGCGGGGGCGGCCCGTGCGGACGCTGTCGTCCGCGGGGACAGCGGGCTGCCCGAGCGAGACCGTAGCCAACTCGTGTGGCTCCTGTGAAGGCTGATGTTCGATATGCCCGAAACCTTTTCGTGACCTCACGGTGAGTGTCGCCACGTTTCCGGGCACGAGCGCACAAGTTACCGCCCCGGCCGGCGCAGTACCGGGGCAATCCGCCACTCCGGGACCGGTTGTCAGTGCGGCGGCCTAGACTCGGTGGGCGATGAGCAGCCTCTTTGACGACAGCTTCCTGGCGGACCTCGGCCCCCCGGACGAGGAGCCCCCGCCCCCGCCCGAGGACGAGCCCGGCCCGGCCCCCGAGGACGTGCCCGCCGACCTCTTCGGCGGCAAGTTCGACGCGCCCGTGACCAGGGAGTCCTACTACCGCGACGGTGCCGCCCGCCCGGCCATCGACCCGGCGGCGCTCCTGGAGGGGCTCAACGACCAGCAGAAGGCCGCCGTCGCGCACAGCGGCAGCCCGCTGCTGATCGTGGCCGGCGCCGGCTCCGGCAAGACCCGGGTGCTCACCCACCGGATCGCCCACCTGCTCGCCGAGCGCCACGTCCACCCCGGCCAGATCCTCGCGATCACCTTCACCAACAAGGCCGCGGGCGAGATGAAGGAGCGCGTCGAGGAGCTGGTCGGCCCGCGCGCCAACGCCATGTGGGTCTCCACGTTCCACAGCGCCTGCGTGCGGATCCTGCGCCGGGAGTCCAAGCGGCTGGGCTTCACGTCGTCCTTCTCGATCTACGACGCGGCCGACTCCAAGCGCCTGATGGCCCTGGTCTGCCGCGACCTCGACCTGGACCCCAAGCGCTTCCCGCCCAAGTCCTTCAGCGCGAAGATCTCCAACCTCAAGAACGAGCTCATCGACGAGGAGACCTTCGCCGGCACGGCCGCCGACGGCTTCGAGAAGACCCTGGCCCAGGCGTACGCGATGTACCAGGCGCGGCTGCGCGAGGCCAACGCCCTGGACTTCGACGACATCATCATGACGACGGTCCACCTGCTCCAGGCGTTCCCGGACGTCGCCGAGCACTACCGCCGCCGCTTCCGCCACGTCCTGGTCGACGAGTACCAGGACACCAACCACGCCCAGTACACCCTCGTCCGCGAGCTGGTCGGCCCTGGCACAGACGACATGCTCGCCGCCGAGCTGTGCGTGGTCGGTGACGCCGACCAGTCGATCTACGCCTTCCGCGGCGCCACGATCCGCAACATCCTCCAGTTCGAGGAGGACTACCCGGACGCCACCACGATCCTGCTGGAGCAGAACTACCGCTCCTCGCAGACGATCCTCTCCGCCGCCAACGCCGTCATCGAGCGCAACGAGAACCGCCGCCCGAAGAACCTCTGGACGGACGCCGGCGCCGGCGCCAAGATCACCGGCTATGTCGCCGACACCGAGCACGACGAGGCCCAGTTCGTCGCCGACGAGATCGACCGGCTCACCGACGCCGGCGACGCCAAGGCCGGCGACGTCGCGGTCTTCTACCGCACCAACGCCCAGTCCCGGGTCTTCGAGGAGATCTTCATCCGGGTCGGGCTGCCCTACAAGGTCGTCGGCGGCGTGCGCTTCTACGAGCGCAAGGAGGTCCGCGACATCCTCGCCTACCTCCGGGTGCTCGCCAACCCCGAGGACGCCGTCCCGCTCCGCCGGATCCTCAACGTCCCCAAGCGCGGCATCGGCGACCGCGCCGAGGCGATGATCGAGGCCCTGGCGCTGCGCGAGAAGATCACCTTCCCGCAGGCGCTGCGCCGGGTCGACGAGGCGTACGGGATGGCCGCCCGCTCCGCCAACGCCGTCAAGCGGTTCAACGCCCTGATGGAGGAGCTGCGCACGATCGTGGAGTCCGGGGCCGGCCCCGCCACGGTCCTGGAAGCGGTCATGGAGCGCACCGGCTATCTCGCCGAACTCCAGGCGTCCACCGACCCCCAGGACGAGACCCGGATCGAGAACCTCCAGGAACTCGCCTCCGTGGCCCTGGAGTTCGAGCAGGAGCGCGGCGAGGGCGAGGCGCCGGAGGGTGCCGCCGCGGGCCCGGGCACGCTCGCCGAGTTCCTGGAGCAGGTCGCCCTGGTCGCCGACTCCGACCAGATCCCGGACGAGGACGAGGAGGGCTCCGGCGTCATCACGCTGATGACCCTGCACACCGCCAAGGGCCTGGAGTTCCCGGTGGTGTTCCTGACCGGCATGGAGGACGGCGTCTTCCCGCACATGCGGGCGCTCGGCCAGACCAAGGAACTGGAGGAGGAGCGCCGGCTCGCCTACGTCGGCATCACCCGCGCCCGCGAGCGGCTCTACGTCACCCGCTCCACGATGCGCAGCGCCTGGGGCCAGCCCTCGTACAACCCGGCCTCCCGCTTCCTGGAGGAGATCCCCGACGCGTACGTGGAGTGGAAGCGCACGGGCCCCGCGACGCCGTCGGCGTCCATGGGCGGCCTGTCGTCGCGCGGTTCCTCGGGCGGCGGAGGGCTCGGCGGCGGCATCGGGGCGTCGCTGTCCTCGGCGCGCGCCAAGGGGCCGAGCGGGTTCGCGACCCGGCGCGCGGCGGACCGCCCGGTGGTCGCGCTGGCCATCGGCGACCGCGTCACCCACGACAGCTTCGGGCTCGGCACGGTCGTCGCCGTCAAGGGCAGCGGGGACAACGCCGAGGCGACCATCGACTTCGGCGGCGAGAAGCCCAAGCGGCTGCTGCTGCGGTACGCACCGGTGGAGAAGCTCTAGCCGCGCGGACAGCGCGGACAGCGGGAACGGGCAGGGGCCTGCCGCGGTGTGCGGCAGGCCCCTGGGCGCTCGTACCGGGGTTCAGTACGGGTTGAGGTCGTGGGCGCGGAGCCACGGTATCGGGTCGATCGCCGAGCCGCCGCCCGGCCTGACCTCGAAGTGCAGGTGCGGGCCGGTGGAGTTGCCGGAGTTGCCGGAGTAGGCGATGGTGTCGCCGGCCTTGACCGTGCCGGAGCGGACCTTGGCGCTGCTCAGGTGGCAGTACCAGGTCTCGGTGCCGTCGGGCGAGGTCACGATCGCCATGTTGCCGTAGGCGGAGTTCCACTGCGTGCGGACGGTGCCGTCGGTGGCCGACATGACCGGGGTGCCGTAGCTGACCGGGAAGTCGATGCCGGTGTGCACCGACATCCAGTTCACCCCGGCCTGGCCGAAGAGCGCGCTCAGGCCGTGCTGGGTGACCGGCAGCACGACCTTGGGGCGCAGCGCCTCCTTGCGGGCCGCCTCTTCTTCCTTGCGCTTGCGCTCGTCCGCCTGCCGTTGCTTGAGGTCCAGTCGCTCCTGGGTGCGGCTGGCCCGCTCGCGGAAGTCCTGGGCGCTGGCGCTGAGTCCGGCGAGCTGGCTGTCGAGCTTCTTGTTGGCCGCCGTCGTCCGCTTCGCGGCACCAGCGTCCGGTGCGGCCTGGGTCGTCGTGCCGTCCTTGTCGTCCCCGCCGAACTGGCTGACCGAGGCCGCGGCCGCCGCGCAGACGCCCATCGCGGCGACCGAGGGCACCGCGACGGTCAGCAGCGCCGAGCGCTTGGCCTGGCGGCGCCGGCCGCGACCGCGGACCGCCTTGCCCGCCGGGGGACCGTCGACCCGCAGAGGGGCGTCGTCGTCCGGGACGGCGGTGTCGGGCATCGCCTGGATGGGCATCGCCTGGGTCATCGCGTCGGCGATCGACGAGGGGGCGGGCGCGAGGGCCTCGGCGGCGGACGCGTCGGTGGCGTCGTGCTCGTCGGCGGCGCCGGCGGTCTCGGGGGCGAACGCCGCGAGGGGCTGGTCCCACAGGACGGTGTCCTCGACCGGGACGGTGTCGTCCGCGGGCGGGCCCGCCTGGGCCGGGATGCCCGGGGCCGGGGCGGGCGACGGGGCGGTGCGGTCGGTGTGGTCGGCGTAGTCCGCGGTCGACCAGACCGCGGTGGCCTCGTAGCCGATCGGCTCCTGGACGGCGGTGGCGGCGGCCGCGAAGGAGGCGGTGTCGTAGGCCGCGGTGCTGTAGCCGGTGTCGTAGGCGGCGGTGTCGTACCCGGTGGTGGGGTAACTGCCGGTGTCGTAACCGGCGGTGAGGCCGCCCCCGGAGCCGTACGCGGTGCCGGGGGCGTAGCCGGCGGTGTCGTACGCCCCGCCGTCGAAGCCGTGCGTCCCGAAGCCACCGGTGTCGTAGCTTCCGGTGTCGTAGCTTCCGGTGCCGTATGCGGCGCCGCTCCCGTGGGCGGCGGAGTCGTAGCCTCCGGCGAGCCCGTAGGCCGCGGTGTCGTACCCGGTGCCGTACGGGGCGGTGGTGTCGTAGCCGGGGGCGTGGTAGCCGGTGTGCGCGTACGGGTCGTAGCCGGTGGTGCCGTAGGCGGCGGTGTCGTACCCGGTGGTGGGGTAACTGCCGGTTCCGTAGGCGTCGGTGAGGTGGTCGCCCACGGGGTGGCCGCCGGTGCCGTAGCCGCCGTGGTCGTGGCCGCCGGGGTGCGCGCCGAAGAGGGGGTCACCGTCGCCGTATGCCGCGTGTGCGTAGGAGGCATCGGAAGCGGGGGCGGTCGGAAGCTGAGCCCCCGACGGGTGACGGTCGTCCACCAACTTCTCTTTCGCCTCGGCTGCAGGAGAATTAGCGGCGACTGTACCCGGCGGTACACGACGGCGACAATCTTCCCGAAGTCCCGGGCTCGGCGAGGCCGGGCATTTGGCCGCCTTTCGGCAGTACGCAGGCCACTTCTTGCGCGTTCTTGGCGGCTCGTTCGAAGATTGTTCTACGCGGTGGCCGGGGTATGACGAGGGCGGTCGCGCGGGCGTCGGGGGATTGCCGCCCCGGTCGCCGGTCAGGCCACCGATATCGCGCCCTGCGCGAACGGGACCGCTTCCGTGGCCGCCAGCGCCTCCCGAATCCGCGCCGCCACGGCCGCGTTGACCGGCAGCGCGAGGTGCCCGACGCCGCTGACCCGGACGTTCTCCACATGCAGGTCCGGATGATCGATCCGGGCGGTCGTGGCCGGCACCATCACCTGGTCCTCCTCGCTCCAGAAGGCCACGAAGCGCGTCCGGCACCGCGGCGCCGGCAGCGCCAACTCCGCGATCACGGCGGAGTCGGGGCGCATCTGCCGGACGATCGGATGCGCCGACATCAGGGGCGCGACGCGGGTGCCGGCATGCGGGGTGCCGAGCGTGACCAGCGTCCGGACCCGTTCGTCGCCGCCGCACCGCTGCACGTAATAGCGGGCGATCAGGCCGCCGAGACTGTGCCCGACGAGATCCACCCGGCGGTGTCCGGTCCGGGCGCAGACCTCTTCCACGTGGCGGCCCAACAGCTCGGCGGCGCGGCGCAGATCGCAGGTCAGCGGGGAGTAGTTGAGCGCCTCGACATGGCGCCAGCCGTGGCGGTACAGGGAGCGGCGCAGCAGGACGAAGACCGAGCGGTTGTCCACGAAGCCGTGCAGGAGCAGGACCGGCGGATGGGCGCGGCCCTCGGTGGGCAGGCGGGTCGGGGGACCGGCCGCGGGGGACGCGGTCGGCGGGCGCTCCTGGGCGATCCCGGTCGGATAGAGGAGGAGATGAGCGGTGAGCACGCCCAGCTCCACGAGCGTGGTGCGCAGCAGAAGAGGTGTGGAGAGAACAGGCAGAGCCCCCATGGCCGACCTCCCGAACGGCATGCGGGAGGTGACGACGACCCCCGAATGCCCTTGTGGGAAGCCGCGAGCGGCGATGGCGGTGCGGCGGCGGCCCCGCGGGCCGACCGGGCTGCGGCTCCCCGGGCGCCCGGCCCGTGTGTGCGGCGCCGGCCGTCCCTGGCGGCGGCGGACACGCGGAACGCGGCGCGTGGCGAATGTGTCCCGTGTGTGATTTCCCCCTCGCCGGATGTCACGAAACGGCTGCGTACGGGATGCTGTAGATAACGTTCGTTCACGCTCGTGGCCGCCGGTTCGCGGTGGCGCGACCGGATGTCGGCTCGGCGGCATCGCCCTGGCGGTGCCGCGCATGGCTTGGAGGCAGTGATGAGTGTGGCGCGGCAAGACGGGGCGCAGGCGGAGGGCCAGGGCGCGGCGGGCCGGTCGGGGCCGATCCGGGTCGTCGTCGCCAAGCCGGGGCTCGACGGGCACGACCGGGGCGCCAAGGTCATCGCCCGGGCGCTGCGGGACGCCGGTATGGAGGTGATCTACACCGGGCTGCACCAGACGCCGGAGCAGATCGTCGACACCGCGATCCAGGAGGACGCCGACGCCATCGGGCTGTCGATCCTCTCCGGTGCCCACAACACCCTCTTCGCGAAGGTGCTCGCTCTCCTGGAGGAGCGGGACGCGACGGACATCAAGGTCTTCGGCGGCGGCATCATCCCGGAGGCGGACATCGCCCCGCTGAAGCAGCAGGGCGTCGCGGAGATCTTCACGCCGGGGGCGACCACCGCCTCGATCGTGGAGTGGGTCAACGCGAACGTCCGCCCGCTGGCCGTCTGAGCGGGCGGTCGCCGGCGTCATGACGCCTCCCCGGCGAGCTCGGCGTGCATGGCGGCGCGCAGGCGGAGGGTGCCGACCAGGCGCTGGAACGCCTCGGACCAATAGCCGCCGGAGCCCGGGGAGGCGCCCTCGGGCTCGTCCGTGACCGCCGTGAGCATCTGCAGCCGGTCGGCCGCCGCCGGATCCAGGCAGCGCTCGGCCAGGCCCATCACCCCGCTGAAGCTCCACGGATAGCTGCCCGCGTCCCGGGCGATGTCCAGTGCGTCGACCACCGCCCGGCCCAGCGGCTCGGCCCACGGCACCGCGCAGACGCCCAGCATCCGGAACGCGTCCGCGAGGCCGTGGACGGCGATGAACTCGGAAACCCAGCCCGCCCGTTCGTCGTCCGGGAGCACCGTCAGCAGCTTCGTCAGGTCCCGGGAGGAACCGGCCGGCGCCAGCTCGGCGGCGGCCTGGCCGGGGTCGCCGGGCGCGCCCAACAGGGCCCGCGCCCAGTCCGCGTGCCGCTGGCGCACCGCGGCCCGGCACCACGCGTCGTGCAGCTCCGTCCGCCAGTCGCCGGCCACCGGGAGCGCGACGAGCTCCGCCGGGGAGCGCCCGCCCAGACGGCCGGGCCAGCGGTCCAGCGGCGTCGCCTCCACCAACTGGCCCAGCCACCAGGCGCGTTCCCCCCTCCCGGAGGGCGGCTGGGGGGCGACGCCGTCCCGCTGCATCCCGGCGTCGCAGGCGCCCGGCGGATCGACCACGAGGACCTCGGTGGCGGTGGCGTCCCCGGGGGCCGGCCGGGCCAGGCGGACGCAGACCAGGCTGCGCTCGGCCATCCGGGCCGCGAGCGCGGAGCCGGGCAGGGCGGAGAGGAGCTCCGCAGCGGTGGTGCGGACGTTGCGGCTGCGGTCGGAGAGGGCCTGCTCCAGGAACGGCTCGTCGCTCGGCGTGAGCGCCTCGCCGAGGGAATCCAGGAACATCAGACGGTCCTCGGCGCGCTCGGTCGCCCAGGTGGCCGCGAGCAGCGCCAGGCCGGCCCGCGGATCGCGACGCCGCAGCGACGTCAGCAGCGCGACCCGCTCCGCGAACAGCCCCTCCTCCCACAGTCGCCGGACCGCCTCGGGGGCGTCGGCGCCCGGCAGCGACAGCGGGCCGCCGATGCCGCGGAGCGCGAACCTCCAGTCGTCGTTGAGCCGGGCCAGCCACAGGCCGCGGGGGCCCGCCAGGGCGAGCGCGGCGGGCCGTAGGTCGGTGCGGGACCGGGCGGCGTCCAGCAGTGCGGGCAGCAGTGCCTCGGGGGCGCGGTAACCGCGTCCGTCGGCGGCGGCCAGCCACTGGGGCAGCAGCTCGGTGAGGTCGGGATCGGTGCCGCGCCGGCTGCCGGAGCCGGGAGCGCGGTCGGCGAGCAGCAGCGCGAGCCGGCGCCGGGCGGCCGGCGGCAGCGGGGGCCGCGGATCGGCGGGGGCCGGGGCGGGCCGCTCGGCGGCCGGGGCGGGGCGGAGCGCGGAGCGCCGCCGGACGGTGCCGACCGCCGCCGCGTCCAGCAGCGCCGCCGCGGGGGTCTGCCCGTCCCGTACGGCCACCGGCGGGGTGCGCCGCTCGGCCCCGAGGAGCGCGGCGCTCACCAGGTCGGGCCAGGCGCCGGGAGCGGCTGCGGTGGGGATGGCTGTGCTGGGGGTGGGGGATGGGGTGGGTGTGGTCGGCATGCCCTGCCTCCGGATGAGGGTGGTGCACGGATGAGGGGGCCTCGCGCCGCTGCGGGCCGGGCGGTGGGTCACGGGGACAGCGACACCGGTGCGGGGTCCCAGACCGTCAGCGGCAGGAAACCCCGGTGGCCGCATGCGCCGAAGACCGTGACCGGCGCGCCGCCCGATATGGCCGCCAGCTGCCACAGGGCCGGACGGCCCAGGCAGCGCGGGTCCAGGGGGAGGGCGGACTCGCCGTCGGCGTCGGCCAGTTGCCAGCCGCCGCCCGCGCCGCCCGGTATCGGCGTGACATCGGCCAGGACCACCGGCCAGGCGTCCAGCCAGGGGTCGTCGCGCAGCGCATGGCCGTACGCGGCCAGCGCGGCGTCGATGCCGCAACCGGTCGGGACCGGTCCCGGGGCCGCGGGGGCGTACCGCTCACCGAGGGCGACGCGCAGCGGGCGGGCGCCCGGGTAGTAGGCCAGGTCGGCGTCGAGCAGCAGGCCGGGCGGGAGCGACACCTCCAGGGGGCGGTGGGCGCCGCCGAAGGAGCGGTGCAGCGCCATCCGGCCGGTCCGCTCGCCGCGCAGGAAGATCCGGCGGGTGGTCAACGGGCCCTCGGTGCCGTCCTGTTGGGCGAGGACCAGCCAGCGGTCCCGGATCGTCACCGTCTCCGGGTCGGACCGGACGTCCGCGGCGTCCGTGGTCAGTCCGACCCGGGCGCGGACCGTCGCCGCGAGCGGGGGCGGGAGCCGATCGATGCCCAGGAAACCCCGGTCGAGGAGGTGCAGCAGGGCGCACTCCTCCAGCAGGCGGGACGGCCAGTCGGGGCCGGAGGTCGCGATCGCACCCAACTCCCTTACCCGCGCGGCGAGTCCGGGCGCCTGGGCGTCCACCATGCGGGCGGCGGTCTCCTCCCAGGAACCCCGCCCGCCACCGGGGTCGTCCGCGCCGGTGCGGGAGGCGGCCCCGGCGGCCGGGCCGGCCGCCGCGAGGCCCGAGTGCAGCAGATCCTCCAGGCGCTGCTCCAACTCCGTTGCGCCGGCGGCGATCCGCTGCATCCGGCGGGCCGCCCGCCGCCGGGCCGCCTCCGGGTCCGCGGGCGCGCGGGCGGGGGCGCCGCGCCCGCGCCGTCGGCCTCGGAACCGCGGGCTCCCGGACCGCCGGCCCCCGCGCCGCCCGGCGGGCGGTCGGACCGCTCCCGGCGCGCCGCCAACCACCCGGCCGCCCACGGCGGCGGCTTCCCGCCCGCGGCCGGACCGTCCCCCGACCGCGCCGGCTCCCCGGCCTCGTCCCCGGCCCACCGCAGCAACAGCCCCAGCGTGTGCTTGCACGGGAACTTCCTGCTCGGGCAACTGCACTGGAACGCCGGCCCGTCGAGATCCACGACGGTGCCGTACCGCGTGCCGTCGCCGCCCTCGCACATCCCCCATACCGCGCCCCCGCCCGCGCCCGTCCCCGACCACCGGCCGGCCGCGGCGAGCCGCCCGCCCGCCGCCCGCGACGCCTCGTCCGGCGCCAGCGCGAGCACCCGGTCCCTCGTCCAACGCTCCCCGTGCGGACTCATCCGACCCCCCTGCGCACTCCCGTCGAACCCCTGCCGTCGAACCCCTGCGGATTCGCTGTCTTCGACGCTACGACGCGGCACTGACAATCGCCCTCGCCCGTCGGCAACTCCGCAGGTCAGCAACGCTTTTCGGGGGCGTTGTCAGTGGTCTGGTGCAGGCTGGGAACCGCAAGTCGCCGGCGGGATCCGCGCGGGGCGCCGGCCGCACATCGCGCGACGAGGGGGAAGCATGTCCGAGAACGGCATCACCACAGCGGGTGGGGCGCACGGCGGGTCCGGGGAGGCGCTGCGACCGCACGCCGAAGTCGCCTTCGCGCACGAGCTGGCGGCGCTCGCCGCGGCCGACGACCGGCCCCGGCCGGAGCGCTGGCGGCTCTCGCCCTGGGCGGTCGCCACGTATCTGCTCGGCGGCACGCTCGCCGACGGCACGGTCATCACACCCAAGTACGTCGGCCCGCGGCGGATCGTCGAAGTCGCGGTGACGACCCTCGCCACCGATCGCGCACTGCTGCTGCTCGGCGTGCCCGGCACCGCCAAGACCTGGATGTCGGAGCACCTGGCGGCGGCGGTCAGCGGCGACTCCACCCTGCTCGTGCAGGGCACCGCCGGCACCCCCGAGGAGGCGATCCGCTACGGCTGGAACTACGCCCGACTGCTCGCCCAGGGCCCCAGCGCCGACGCCCTGGTGCCCGGCCCCGTCATGCGGGCGATGGCACAGGGGATGACCGCGCGGGTCGAGGAGCTGACCCGGATGCCGGCCGACGTCCAGGACACCCTCATCACCCTCCTGTCGGAGAAGACCCTGCCGATACCGGAGTTGGGGCAGGAGGTCCAGGCCGTCCACGGCTTCAACCTGATCGCCACGGCCAACGACCGCGACCGCGGCGTCAACGACCTCTCCAGCGCGCTGCGCCGCCGCTTCAACACCGTCGTCCTGCCGCTGCCCGCCACCCCGGAGGACGAGGTGGACATCGTCGCCCGGCGCGTCGCGCAGATCGGGAGTTCGCTCCGACTCCCGCCCGCGCCCCAGGGGACGGACGAGATCCGCCGCGTGGTGACGGTCTTCCGCGAGCTGCGGGACGGCGTCACGGCCGACGGCCGCACCAAGCTCAAGTCGCCGTCCGGGACGCTCTCCACGGCCGAGGCCATCTCGGTCGTCACCAGCGGCCTGGCACTGGCCACCCACTTCGGAGACGGCGTGCTGCGCCCCGGGGACATGGCCGCCGGCATCCTCGGCGCGGTGGTCCGCGATCCGGCCGCGGACCGCGTCGTCTGGCAGGAGTACCTGGAGACCGTGGTGCGCGAGCGCGACGGCTGGAAGGACTTCTACCGCGCCTGCCGGGAGGTGGGCGCATGACCGGCGGAAGCGGGGCCGGGCCGGTGCTGCTCGGGGTGCGGCACCACGGCCCGGGGTCGGCCCGGGCGGTGCGGGCCGCACTGGAGCAGTGCGCACCCCGCGCGGTGCTGATCGAGGGGCCGCCGGAGGCGGACGCGCTGGCGCCGCTCGCCGCCCACCCGGAGATGCGGCCACCGGTCGCCCTGCTCGCCTACGCCGTGGACGACCCCGGCCGCGCGGCGTTCTGGCCGCTGGCCGCCTTCTCCCCGGAGTGGGTGGCGCTGCGCTGGGCCCTGGAGCACGACGTTCCGGTGCGCTTCATCGACCTTCCGGCGGCACATGCACTGGCCATGGCGGACGAGGAGCCGGAGACCGACGAGCGGCCGGAACGAGGAGGAGGGACGGCGCCCGGCACGGGAACGGGCGAGGCGGCGGGGGAGCAGGGGGAGCCGGGGGCGCCGGCGTCGGCCGCCGCCGTGCGGCTGGACCCCCTCCGGGCGCTCGCCGAGACCGCCGGCCACGACGACCCCGAGCGCTGGTGGGAGGACGTGGTCGAGCACCGCGGCCCGGGACGTGCCGCCCCTTCGCACGGCGCCGAGGGCGGGGGAGGGCCCGAGGTGGACGCGCTGGCTCCGTTCGCCGCGCTCGCCGAGGCCATGGCGGCACTGCGCGCGGCCCACGGCGACGGCGGATCCGACCGCGACGCGGTCCGGGAGGCCCATATGCGGCTCCGACTGCGCGCCGCGCGGCGGGAGTTCGGCGACCCGGTGGCCGTGGTCTGCGGGGCCTGGCACGTCCCCGCACTGGCCCTCGCCGCCGCCCGCCCCGGCTCCGGCGGGAGCCCCGCCCCGCCCACGGTGGCCGCCGACCGGCAGCTCCTCAAGGGCCTGCCGAAGGTGAAGACGGCGCTGACCTGGGTGCCGTGGACCCACCGGCGACTGGCCCGGCGCAGCGGCTACGGCGCCGGCATCACCTCCCCCGGGTGGTACGGCCACCTCTTCGAGGCCCCCGACCGCCCCGTGGAGCGCTGGCTGACCAAGGCCGCCCGACTGCTCCGCGAGGAGGACCACGCCGTCTCGTCGGCGCACGTCATCGAGGCGGTGCGGCTCGCCGAAGGGCTCGCCGCGATCCGCGGCCGTCCGCTCGCCGGCCTCGCCGAACTCGACGACGCGGTCCGGGCCGTCATGGCAGACGGCTCCGACGTGCCCACCGCACTGATCCGCGACCGGCTGGTGGTCGGCGAGGTGCTGGGCCAGGTGCCCGAGGACGCCCCGGCCGTCCCGCTCCAACGGGACCTCGCCCGCTGCCAGCGGACGCTGCGCCTCAAGCCCGAGGCGGCCGAGCGGGAGCTGGAACTGGACCTCCGCAAGGAGACCGACGCCGGCCGCAGCGGCCTGCTGCACCGGCTGCGGCTGCTCGGCGTCCCCTGGGGCGAGCCCGCCCGCTCCCGGGGCAGCACCGGCACCTTCCGGGAGACCTGGCGGCTGCGCTGGGAGCCGGAGTTGTCCGTGCGGGTCGCGGAGGCCGGCGTCTGGGGCACCACGGTGCTCACCGCGGCCACCGCCAAGGCCGCCTCGGACGCCGCGGAGGCCACCGTCCTCGCCGAGGTCACCGCCCTCGCCGAGCGCTGCCTGCTCGCCGGGCTGCCCGACGCCCTGCCGGTGGTGATGCGGGCGCTGGCCGACCGCGCCGCCCTGGACGCGGACGTCGGCCACCTCGCCCAGGCCCTGCCCGCCCTGGTCCGCGCGGTGCGCTACGGGGACGTCCGCGGCACCGACGCCGGCGCGCTCCGCGCGGTGGCGCTGGGCCTGGCCGGCCGGATCTTCGTCGGGCTGCCCCCGGCCTGCGCGGGCCTGGACGCCGACGGCGCGGTGGAGCTGCGCGGCCACCTCGACGCCACCCACCGGGCCGTCGGCCTCCTCGGGCAGGTCGCGGAGGAGACCGGGGCACCGGACAGGGCGACCGCCGAGCCGCCCGCCCCGCCCCTGCGGGAGCGCTGGGCGGCGGTCCTCCACACGCTCGCCGAACGCGACGCCGTCCCCGGCCTGCTCCGCGGGCGGGCCGCCCGGCTGCTGCTGGACGACGGACGGCTGCCCGGCGACGGCGCGGAGCGGCTGATGGCGCTCGCCCTCTCGCCCGGCACCCCGCCCGCCGACGCCGCCGGATGGATCGAGGGCTTCGTGGGCGGCCCGGACGGCGGCCTGCTGCTGGTCCACGACGAACGGCTGCTGGCACTGGTGGACGGCTGGCTGACGCGGGTACCGGACGCCGCCTTCGTCGACGTCCTGCCGCTGCTGCGGCGGACCTTCGGCGGATACGACACCGGGGTGCGGCGCACCCTCGGCGAACTCGTCCGCCGCGGCCCGTCCGGCGGATCCCGCCACCCGGCGGCCGGCTCCGCGGACGCGGCGGCGCCCGGCTTCGGCCCGGGCCTGGACCGCGACCGCGCCGCCGCCGTGCTGCCCACCCTGCGACTCCTGCTGGGCATACCCCAGCGCGGCTACGAGGACGAGGACGGGCACGACGAGGACGGGCACGACGAGAGCGGGAGCGGGCGGGACGGCGCGAGCGAGGGCCCGGACGGCGTCGGGAACGGAGCCGGGACGACGGGGACCGAAGGCGCCGGCCCGGCGACCAACGAGCTGACGGGAGCGGGAAGATGACCAGCACGACGGAGCGGGACGCGGAGCGGCTGCGCCGCTGGCGACTGGCGCTGGGCGGCGCCGGCGCGGACGGCACCGGCTGCGAACTGCGCGGCAGGGACGCCGCGATGGACGGCGCACTGGAGTCCCTCTACGGGCAGCGACCACACCCGCGACCGGGCCGCGGACCGCGCGACGGCGGCGGCACCCGGGCGGCCGGCCTCGGCGCGTCGGCACCCCAAGTGGCCCGCTGGCTGGGCGACATCCGCAGTTACTTCCCGTCCTCCGTGGTGCAGGTGATGCAGCGCGACGCCATCGACCGGCTCGGGCTGTCCGCGCTGCTGCTGGAGCCGGAGATGCTGGAGGCCGTCGAGGCCGACGTCCACCTGGTGGGCACCCTGCTCTCCCTGAACAAGGTGATGCCGCAGACCACCAGGGAGACCGCGCGGGCCGTCGTCCGCAAGGTCGTCGGAGAGCTGGAGCAGCGGCTGGCGACCCGCACCCGGGCCACGCTCACCGGAGCGCTGGACCGCGCCGCCCGGATCCGCCGCCCGCGGCACCGCGCCATCGACTGGGACCGCACCATCCGCGCCAACCTCAAGAACTACCTCCCGGAACACCGCACCGTCGTCCCCGAGCGGCTGATCGGCTACGGGCGCTCGGCACGGTCGGCGCAGCAGGACGTGGTGCTCTGCATCGACCAGTCCGGGTCGATGGCCGCGTCCGTGGTGTACGCCTCGGTGTTCGGGGCGGTGCTGGCCTCGATGCGGGCCCTCGACACCCGGCTGGTCGTCTTCGACACCGCCGTGACCGATCTGACGGACCACCTGGACGACCCGGTGGAGCTGCTGTTCGGCACCCAGCTCGGCGGCGGCACGGACATCAACCGGGCGCTGGCCTACTGCCAGTCCCGGATCCGCCGCCCCGCCGACACCGTGGTCGTCCTCCTCAGCGACCTCTACGAGGGCGGCATCCGCGACGAGATGCTCAAGCGGGTCGCCGCGATGACGGCGTCCGGGGTGCGGTTCGTGACCCTGCTCGCGCTCTCCGACGAAGGCGCGCCCGCCTACGACCGGGAGCACGCGGCGGCCCTGGCCGCCCTCGGGGCACCGGCGTTCGCCTGCACACCCGACCGGTTTCCGGAGGTGATGGCGGCCGCACTGGAGAAACGGCCGCTGCCCATACCGGACATGGCGGAGCAACGGTGACAGGAAACCCGGGGGGACTTGCGGGGTACCTGCCCCGTCGTGCAAGGATCAGGGCATCGCTCGATCACCCGTGACGGGTTCGACACCGTGGCGCTGTGCCCGGCTGTCCCCGTCCGCATGGGAAGGTCCCCTCCGTGTCCGCTGTGCTCGCCCTGCCTGCCGCCGTGCGCCTGCCGCGCACCGTGGCCGTGCGGCGCGCGCTGCTGGCGGGGCTCTTCCTGGTCGGCTTCGTCCTCCTCGGCATCGGCTTCGGCACCGGCGCACACGCCGCCGACCGGACGCCCGCCGACGGCCACCCGGCCGCACCCGCGCTGACCGGGGCCCAGACCCCGCAGCGCGCCGGCACCCCCCGGCACCTCGGCAAACTGCCGCGGTCCGGGGCGGCGTTGGCGCACCAGGGCGAGGCGGAGGGCGCCGGACTCACCCGGCGCGCGGACACCGAGGCGGCCGCGGTCGAGGGCACGATGCGCCCCGCCGAGCAGGCCGCCGCACCGCTCACCGACCGGCTCACCGAGCCGGTGGACACGGTGACCGGCCTGGTCAAGACGATCGGCGGGATCGGGGACACGGTCGGCGGCGCGCTGCCCGTCCACCTCCCCGTCGGCACCCACCCGGGACGGCCCGGCGACGGCGGCACGCCCGCGCACGGCGGGGTGCCCGGTGGCGCCCAGGCCGGTCCCGGGGCCGTTCCCACCGGCGACGGCCCGGCCGCGTCGCAGCTGCTCCGCCCGGCGCACTGCGGCTACGCGCCGCACCACCCGGCCGCCGCCGCACAGCCGCGTCCCGTCGCCCAGCCGCAGCGGGACGCCGGCCACCACGGCCTGCCGGCCCAGGGCCCGCTGGGCCCGGTCGCGCCGCCCGCGCACACCACGGGCGACGGCCACGGTCCCCGTGGCGGCGACCAGCACGCCGCCGCTCCGGCGGACTCCCCGCGCTTCCGGCTGCTGCCCGGTGGCGTCCGTACGGCCGATGGCGCCCCGACGCGCCGACGGGCCGAAGAAATCCTCGAATTCCCCGGCTAGGGCAGACCGCTCCGCGTCTGAAATGACCTGCCACGCGGGGGTGGCACAGGTCTGCCCGTTGAACCTCCCGAATTCGAAGGACATCACCACGATGCGCTCCAACATCCGCCGTTCCATCGCCGTCGCCGCCACCGCCACCGGCCTGTGGGCCCTCGGCTCCGTCGCCGCCAACGCCGCCGAGCTGCCGGCCACCCCGGACCTGCCGGCCGTCGGCACGGTCACCGGTGCCACCCAGCACCTGCCCACCGGCGCGGTCACCGGCACCGTCCAGAAGGCCGCCGGCACCGCCACCAAGACCGTGCGCGGCGCGGCTGGCAAGGCGACCGGGGTCCTCGGCGGCGGCGTGTCCGCCGACAAGCTGCCCACCGGTCAGCTGCCGCAGGCCGGCGGCATCGTGGACGGTGTGCGCCAGCTCGTCGGCGGTGCCGGGCTGCCCGGCGCGAACGCCGGTGACGTGCAGAAGGCCGTCGACGGCAAGCAGGCGAAGCAGGCCGTCAAGCAGCTCTCCAAGGTCGCCAAGACCGCTGACCTGGGCAAGGCCGGCAAGCTGGTGAACGACAAGCTGCCCGCGCTGCCGAAGCTGCCCGCCGTCCCGGGCGTCCCCGCCGCCAAGCTGCCCGGCGGTCTGCCCAAGGGCCTGCCCGGCGTGCCGGCGCTGCCCAAGACCCCGGGTCTGCCGAAGGCCCCGGGTTCGGCCGACAACCTGCTGGCCGGCCTCGCCGGTGCGGGTCTGCGTCCCGAGCAGCTGGCCAAGCAGGCGCAGGGTGCGCTGGCCACCGCGCGTCCGGTCGTCGACCGCACCGCCGCCGACGTGCTGCCGCCGGTCGCCGCCCGGACGGTCGCCAAGGTCCTGCCGGTCGCCCAGGGCGCGGTCGGCAACGTGGGCGCGCTCGCCGGTGACGCCGCGCGTCGGGCCACCCCGTTCGTGACCGTCGTCGACGGCCGCGTCCAGGTGTTCGTGCAGAACGTCCAGGGCGAGGCCGTGCCGTTCGCGCAGGGTGTCGCCGGGCAGGCCACCGTCCTCGCGCAGGGCGTGGGCAGCGACGCGGTGCCGTTCGCGCAGGGCCTGGTGACCGTCGTGGTGACGGACGGCAAGGGCACCGCGACCGCCGCCGTCGCCGGCGCCCAGGGCCTGGCCCCGGCCGTGCCCGCCAACGTCGCCGACCTGACCAACGCCGCCAACATCCCGGCGGTGCCCGCCCTTCCGGTGCAGGGCCTCTGATCCGTCCGGCGAACCGCACGGTGTGCACCGGTGGACCGACCGCGGCGGCGGTCGGGAACCGGGGCCATCGGAACGCCGGATGAGGCGGACGAGGTGACGTGGGGGTCATCTCGTCCCGCCGAGTGAAAGACGCCGGGTGGCCCTCTGTGGGGGAGGGTCACCCGGCCTTTTTCGTACCCGGGGAACGGCCGGTGCCCGGGGGCGGGGTGGGGCTCTGCGGACGCTCGCAACCATGTGACCGCGAACCCGCGCGACGGCGAACCCCCGCGACCGCGGCCGCGTCCCCGTCTCCCTCAACCAGGCGGTCGGGCCTGTGTGTTCGGTACGCGGAGGCGGTCCCAGGTGACGCGGCCGGGGACGCCGTCCGCGTCCTTGCCGTGGAAGCCGAGCTTGCGTTGCCAGGAGGCGTACGACTTGCGGTGGGCCTCGTTCCACTCCGGGCCGGGGCCGTGCCGGTAGTGGTCGCAGCCCTCGGCGATCAGCCGTTCGCCCATCGCCGCGATCACCGGGTCGCGGGCCCCGGGGCGGAAGAACCCGCCGCCGGGGAACGGCTCGTAGGGCGGGTGCTGCGGCATCGGCGGGACGGGTGGGGTGCGGCCGTCGTCGAGAGCGCCGCCGGTGCCACCGGCTGCTCCGACGTCGCCGACGTCACTGGCGCCGCCGCTGCCGTTCGTCGCGGTCGGTCCGGTGCCGGGCCCCGCCCCCTGGGCGCCCGGGGAGGGGTCCACCGGGTCCACCGGCCCCTCCGGTGGTTCGGCGAGGCGGGACTTGATGCGGTCGCGCAGCGCGTCCATGGTGAAGCCGAGCGGATCGATCTTCCCCGGTTGCCATTCCTTGTGGCCGATCACCGAGCGCTCGCCCCACCCGTGTGCCCGGCAGATCGCCGCCGCGGCCTTCTCCACCGCCGATAACTGGGCTTCCGGCCAGGGGTCCTGGCCGTCGCCGAGGTTGATGCACTCGAAGCCGTAGAAGTGCCGGTTGCCGTCGGTGTCGGCGAGCCGGTCCTCGGGGAGCTCGACCTCGTCGATCACCGCCTGGAGGACGTCGCGGTCGCCGAGGCCGGCGTGGTTGGCGCGGCCGTTGCCGACCAGATACACCTCGCCGGCCTTGTCGATCACGCCGTGGCAGAGCGGTCCCGGCAGGTCCGGGCGCCCGTCGTAGCAGAGGTCCACCGAGGGCTCGGTGCCCTCGGTGGCGGTGTGGTGGACGACCACCCCGTTCATCGGGCCCCAGTGGCCCTTGGTGTTCCGGTTGTGCCGGCGCCAGTCGCGGACCTCGTGGACGACCAGCCCCTCCGCGCGCAGCGCCGCCAGTAACTGGCTGCCGGTCAGCGGGGTGGCCATCAGTCCGCCACCCCCTGCTCGTCCACCTGTGCCTCGGCCTCCGCGGTGGTCTGCGACCGGGGCTGCTTCGGGCCGGCCCCGCCCGCCGCGCCGGTCGACAGCGTCCCGACGCCGCCGGACCCCTGGGTCTGCGCGGCGGCGTCCGCCGCCTGGATGCCGGTCGCCAGCGGGCGGAACGCGAACCGCAGGTCGGGCACGGCCTGTTCGCCGTGCACCCAGGCCAGCGGCGCGTGGTGCACGACGATGCCGGAGGGGTGCTGGAGCAGCGGGCGGCGCGCCCGGTCGGTGGGCCACTCGACGCCGCCGGTGGCGGTGCGGGCCGGGATCAGCCAGAAGTCGCCGGTGCGGTAGCTGCCGCCGGCCTCGAAGTAGACCTCGACGCCGTCCTCCAGCGGCAGCCAGCCGCCCTCCTCCACCGGGACCGCGCCGTGCCGCAGCCGCCCCGGCCGGTCGCCGCGGCGCACCGTCTTCCGGCCGGCCTCCTGGTGGTCCCAGCGGCGCAGGAACGGGTGCAGTTCGGGGCGGCGGCCCACGCCCGGCGCGGGCTCGTCGGAGAGCCGCACCCGGCGGCCGGGCAGATCGACCTCCGCCACCCGCAGCAGCGGCGCCGCCTCGCCCCGGCTGGCGTACCCGGTGTCCACGAACTCCACCCAGTCGCCGACGTGGAGGGAGAGCTTGTCGTCGTTGGCCAGGGAGGCCAACTGCACCCAGGTACCGTCGAGTTCGTCGACGGGGAAGGTGGGCGAGCCGTTCTCCCGGGACCACTTGAAGGTGGCGTCCTTGGCGGTGCCGCCCTCGTGGACCTCGACCCGGTACAGCTGGTTCTCCGGGCCGCGGTAGCGGGCCTCGGGCGCGACCAGGCAGGGGTCGTCGTCGGCGTGGTCGGGGCGTTCGCTGCGGGCGGCCAGCCGGCAGCCGGGGGCGGCGGCCTGCTGCGCCCAGCGGTCGAACGCGGTGCGGATGTCGTCGGCCGGCGGGTTGTCGCCGTCCAGCCCCAGCTCGGACGCCGGCAGCGGCAGCACCTGCCAGACCACCCTGGCGCGGGCCGCGGTGTCCGGCAGTGCGGCACCCAGGGCCACCTCGCGCAGCGCCGGGTCCTCGGCGGCGGTGACCAGCCGCTCCCACACCTTCAGGTAGACCAGGTACGGGAATTGGGAGGGCAGGCGGTCGCCGGGGCGCTCCGGGTCGCGGTGGCCGTCCGGCTGGTCCCAGTACGTCCAGGTCTCGGACGCGGAGGGCACGGAGGGCGCGGTGGGGGCGTCGCCGTCCGCCTCCTCCTCGTCTTCCCTGTCCTCCTTGGGGGCGGTGGCCGTCGGCACCGGCGTTCCCGGCCGCGGGCGGGTGGCGTCGCACAGGATCCCGTCGACGTAGTAGCGGCCGCCGCCGATGACGAGGTCGTCCAGCTCGTGCGGGCCGCCCCGGAGGTCGATCTTGAAGCCGGTGGCGCCGTGCGGCCCGCCGTGCGCGCCGATCAGGTCGGCGGCCAGGGTGCGGGCCTGGAACAGCTGGATGGCGGTCTGCTCGTTGGCGTCGGCGTCCAGCTGGACCCGGCCCTGCTGCGCCACCACCGCGGAGTAGTGGCGCTCCGGCCGGTGGGTGATGCGGGAGAGGTCAGCGTGCATGGAAGGGGTCCCCCTCGTACGGAAGCTCTGGCGGTCGGTGGTGGGCGGTGCGGCGGCGCAACAGGCCCTTGGTGGGCGGGAGTTGGGGCGGTCGGCGGCTCATGTGACGAACACGATCCCCGCGTCGGTGCCCGCCGGGGTGTACTCCGCGAGCCGGGCCCGCAGGCTGTCCGCGCGCTGCGGCAGATAGAGGTCGTGGTACGCGCCCAGTTCCGCGCCGTCCTCCGCGCCGCGGACGATCTCTCCCCCAGCCCTGGACGGGCCGGGGGCACCCCCACCGCCGCCCGCCGCCAACTGCCCGTACCACGGCGTGCCGTAGCGCTCGCTGCGCAGCTGCGGACGGACCCGGGCGGCTCCGTCGGGGCCGACCAGGTCCGGCTGGCAGCGGTAGCGGCGCGGGGTCCGCGACCCGGGCGGGAGGTAGCTGAAGCGGACACAGCCCACGCCCCGCCGGGCCACCCGCACCCGCCCGGTGAACAGGCTGTTCTCGGCGAGCCGCACCGCGTGGACGTGCACCTCGCCGAGGACCGTGGTGCGGTGCGCGGACAACTCCGCGTGCGCGTGCCGGCAGTCCGGTGCGGACAGCGCCGCCCGGTCGGTGCCGGTGGCGTCCAGGATGCTGTCGCGCAGATGGATCGGGAGCGGGTCGGTGCCCACCTCGTCGCCGATCACCTCGATGGTGCCGAGGATCGTGCGGTCGATCTCCACGCAGGCCGTCGTGCGGTCCAGGACCAGGCTCGGCTCCTCGGGGGAGGCCGGGTGGCACTCCGGTTCCAGCGACCAGCCCGGCACGAGGGTGCAGTGCCGCAGCACCAACGACCCCAGCGGGCCCGTGACGTTGAGGCCGCGGCCGGTGACCAGCAGCCCGTCCAGCACCATGCGGGGCCGCCGGCCGGGCGCGCACTCCGCGTCCACGGCACGGATGTTGAGCGCGTCCGGGCGGTTGCTGTACCAGTCCAGCAGCCGGATCACCGGGCGGGTGCCCTCGGCGGCGCGCAGCTCCAGCCGGTCGTCCGGCTCCAGGTCGAAGTCCAACTGCTCCTGGTAGGCGCCGCTGTGGGTGATCTCGATGACGCCGTCGGGGCCGCAGGCGCCGGAGCGCCGGTCGTGCTGCCAGGCCGCGTAGGCGTCCGTGATCCGGTGGAACGGCGCGCCGGGGCCGACGCGGTAGACGGCGGCGTCCGGCGGGGTCACCCTTTCCCTGGCGTACTCCCCGCCGCCCAGGTCGTCGCCGAAGCCGTAGTGGTAGTCCACCCAGACGCCCTGCCGCGGCGCCGAGCGGGCGCCGAACGCCATCCGTCCCCGTTCCGGGTCGACGGCGATCTGGCCGCGTCCGGGCCGGTAGCGCCACTGGCCGAGGTCGGCGACGACGATGTCGGCGAGCGGGACCGGCAGGTCCTCGCCGTCCCGCCGGATGACGAAGCTCTTGCCCGGCCCGTAGTAGTCCGCGAGCCGGTCGTGCAGCTGGCGGCGGGTGATCAGCGCCGGGACGTTGTCGACCGTGGCGAGGTGGGTCGCCGAGGGCTCCGGCTCCGGGCGGGTCACCAGCGGGGTGTCGTTGCCGAGGATCGAGAAGGTGTAGAGGTTGCGGGCCCGGTCCAGGCAGTACGCCGGCGCCCGGGTCACCGCGTACGGCTTCAGCCGCCAGACGAACAGTCCGACCCCGGCCGGCGAGTACCCCCCTTGGGAGTGGCGGGAGGCCACCCGCCGCACGTCCACCGAGCGGGCGACGGTGCCGAACGGGCCGCCGGCCAGGTCCAGCGCCGCGCCGTCCCGGACATCCACCAGCCGGCCGCGCCCGCGCCGTCGGGCGTCGGCCGCCTCGGTGGCCGAGCCGTAGAGCCGCACCGGCTGCTGGTGGGCGACCAGCCGGGAGAACTCCACCGCCCGCGCCGGCCAGCCCGCCACCCCCTCGGACAGCTCCTCCAGCAGCGCCAGGGTGCCCTTGCGCCGCCGGTTGCCGACCGTGGCGGCCACGTCGCGGCGCGGCGCCAGCGCCTCCGCCAGCCGCCGCCGCGAGGAGTCCGGCAGTCCGCCGTCCCGCAGTCCGGTGGCCAGCACCCGCTCGTAGCCGGGCAGCGGACGGTAGCCCACCAGGTCGCCGAGGTAGGGCAGCACCCACTCCGCTGCGGTCTCCACGAACCAGTCGTCGTACTGCTGGGCGACGCCGTCCCGGACCCGGTCCACCTGCTCGGCGATCACCGCCAGCAGCGCCCGCAGGGGCTCGCCCCGCGCGGGGTCCTCGGAGTCGCGCAGCCGGTGCCACTGCGGGAGCAGCTCCGCGAGCCCGTCCGGCTCCCTGTTGGTGGTCATCGGATCTCCTCCGTCAGGATCAGCGTGTCCGCGACCCGCGGCGAGAACAGCGCGAGTTGGGCCGGCCGGATGCCGCGGAAGACACAGACCGCGCGGCCCTTGGGCAGCGGGCGGGTGTCGGTGAGGTCGGGGTTGAGGCGCAGGAGTTCCGCCAGCGGGATGCCGTAGTGGGCGGCGACGGCGGTCAGGGTCTGACTGCCGTCCGCGGTGACCTCGTGGATCCGCTCGTCGAAGCGGGCGAGCCGGGACGCCACCGAGGTGCGGGCGGGACCGGCCAACTCGCCGGTCAGTGCGGCCAGTTCGGCGGGGGTGACGGACGCCGGGACGCCGGTGAAGGCGTCCACGTCCACCCAGTCCACGCCGGGCACCGCCTGGGCGGCGGCCAGCACCTCCGACAGCTGCGCCGGCCGGCCGAGCTCCCGCCCGTCGTAGCCGAGGTGGGCCAGCAGCGCCTGCCGGACCCGCGGCTCGACCAGCGACCAGGCATGGTCCGGCGCGACCTTGATCTTCGCCGCGCACAGCAGCAGCACCGGTTCGTGGACGTCCACCCGCACCGGCAGCCGGCCGTCGCCGTACTCCGCCAGCGACGCGCGCAGCGCCCGCAGCACCTCCGCGTCCGGTGCGATGGGGATGTCGTCCACGCCGGCCACCGTCACGTGCAGCACCTGCCGCCGGCCGTCGAACACCTCGCGGGCCGCGGCCCGGCCGATGCCCGCCCGGGAGCGCGCGAAGTCCTCGTGGTCCGCCAGGGACACCAGCCGGTCCAGGGCGGAGACCGCCAGCGGGATGGTGCGCCGGGTCAGCGCCGGGCCGTCCGCGTCCGCGCCGCCGGTGGCCGGCTGCGGATTGGTGACGGCGGTGACGCCCAGCGGGCGGGTGACCGCCTGGGTGATCCGGTCCGCCGCGACATTGGCGGCCCGGCCGGTGCCGAAGCGGTAGCGCGCCCGCACGTTGTCGTGGCCGGTCGGCAGCCGGGCGCCGTGCACCCCGTCGCCGAAGGTCACCGTCGTCCGGCTGCCCCCGCTCTCGGCTCCTGCCGAACGGGAGGTGTTCCCACCGGTGGTCCCGGTGACGTACACCCGCTCGTCGGGGCCGCGGCCGGCCAGGCTGTCCACCGGGTGCCAGCGCAGCCCGTCCACCCGGATCTCCAGCTGCGGGACGGCCCCCAGGGGGTTGTCGGACGGCAACCAGGTCAGCGGCGACTGCCAGAGCGCGAAGGTCTGGTTGGCGCGCGCCGCGTCGCCGCTGCCGATCGCCTCGTCGCGGCTCTCGCCGTGCGAGGCCGGGACGACGTTGCCCTGTACCCGGACCGACTCCCGCCGGTAGCGGTGCGTCAGATCGCGGGTCAGGGTCAGCGTGGTGTGCACCCGGTCCCCGGGCAGCGCCGGATCCAGGGTCTGTTCCACGCCCGCGATCACCGCCAGTTCGGTGCCCCGCACCCCGGCCACGCCGGGGATGTCGGTCCGCTCGCCGGAGACGATCAGACGGCGGCCGGGACGCAACCCGTCGTACAGCTCGGCGAGTTCCAGCCGGTCGCCGTGGACGTCCTCGCCCACCGGGTCGTCGGCCTGCTGGAGGTCCTGGCCCGCGGCGTGCACGGTGGTGTCCCGGATCGCGTCCAGGGTGACGTCGTGCTCGTCCAGCCACGGGTCGGCCAGCGTGAGGAGCGTGCCCCGGCCGGTGATCCCGTACTGGGTGTGCGTCGTGGTGCGCACCGCGGTGACCCGGGTGGTGACGAACGCCAGCTTCTTGTCGCCCGGGATGCCGTCCGGGCCGTCCGCGCCCTTGCGGGGCCGCTCGATCGCCGCCCAGCTGCCGACCGTGATCCCGTCGTACACCGCGTCCAGCGCCAGTGCGTGCCGGTCGGCGGGCTCGGGGACCGTCGCGATCCCGATCTCCACGCCCGGCGGCTCCCCGCCGGCCGCCACCCGCACCCGCACCTCGTACCCGCCCTGTGTGACCTGCCGGTGCTCGCCGGGGGCCAGCTGCCAGGACTGCGAGGACCCGTTGTCGACGGAGACATGGATCCGGCCGTCCTCGCCCGGCCGGGAGACGAACAACGTCCGTTCCGGCAGCCCGGACAGCAGCCGGGCGGTGACCCCCGGCTCCTGCGAGTCCACCGGGCGGCGGCCCAGCCAGCTCAGATCGTGGTCCTGGCCGGTACGGCTGTGCAGTTCGACCCGGCCCGGGCCGAGCGCGAAGCCGACCTCGGAGGCGGGCAGGTTCTCCGCCCGCTGATCCGAACTGCCGGTCTCGGCGTGCTGGAACTCGGCCCGCACCGGGACCTTCCCCGCGGTGTCGAACACCACCCGCATGGTGGTCAGCGCGGCGCCGGTCAGCGGCCAGTCCGCGGTCCTGATGACCCGGCCCCGGTCGTCCTGCACGGACTTCAACGGCGCCGTCGCCCCGAACGGGGTGGCGGTGACCCGCATGGCCAGGAGGGCGCGCAGCAGGGGCTTCTCCGCGGCCCGCGCGAGGCGGCCGGTGGCGGTGGTCGGCGTGGCGGCCGGCGCGGTGGCCCGCCGCCACGCCGGGTAGAGGCCGTCGCCGATCCGCGGGTCCAGCGCGGACAGCAGCCGCGCGCCCAGGTCCGCGCCGGCGCCGAACGCCCGCCGGGGGTCGCCGGCGGCCTCCCGGGCGGCGGACGGCGGGCGGACGACGCGGGTGCGCAGCGCAGGCAGCACGGTGGCGAGGGCGGCGAGCGCGGTGGGCAAGGAGGGAGCGGCGTCGGCCGCGTCTCCGTCCGGGCCCGCGACCGGGTCGGGGCCCGCGGCGGGGGCCGTCGTCCCCGGTGGCTGCGGTTGCGGCGGCTCCCCGGCCAACTGGCCGGCCCGCCGGGCCAGTTCGCCCACCACCGCCTGGAGCTCCTCGAACCACGCGACGACCTCCGGATAGCCGGCCGCCACCGCCTGCGCCTCCGCCAGCCGCTCGTGCGGCCCGGCCAGCCGCGCGACGAACGCGTCCGGGTCGGCGATCCCGTCCAGGTCCTTCCGCAGCGGCGCCAGCACCTGCGCGTCGAAATCGGCGATGAACCGGCTGATCGGGCGGGGGTTGGGAACTTGTGGCGTGGCCGGCGGCGGATAGTCGGGGTCGTCGGGGTCGGTGGACAGCGGGGGCTCGGTGATCCAGGCCCGCAGCTCGGTGATCAGCTCCGGCAGCGAGGCCGGCGCCGCCTGGGGCAGCCCCAGCCCGGTCACGTCCTCCGTGCGGTCCGGCCGCACCGACGCCACCGGCAGCAGCACCCGCTGCGCCCCGAAGTCGAACAGCAGCCGGTCGCCGACGGTCAGCCCCGTGGACGTCCCCGCGACCAGCAGTTCCGGCCGGGTCCTCAGGTCGTCCGCGGTGAGCAGCGCGGGCCGCCGCTGCCGCACCGCCAGCGCGTTCCACGCCCAGCGCGCCGTCAGGTCCTCGTCGGTCTCGAAGGTCTGTGCCTCCTCGTCCGACCCGGCCGGGACGCTGTGGCTGCGCGCCCCGCGCGGGATCACCACCGGCAGGTCCCCGGCCCGCGGATCGCGGTCCAGGGTGTAGGCGAGGAAGGTGTCGGCGGCGACGCCCGGCCGCGGCCGGTGCCCGACCAGCCGGCCCAGCAGGGCCAGCGACCGGTGCTCGTCGGCGGTCCGCAGGTACCCCTCGTCGGCGATCCGCTCGCTGTGGAACGTCAGCAGGTCGCCCAGCACGGCCCAGGAGTCCAGCAGTCCGATGGACGGGTCGTCGGTGGTGCGGACGGTCAGCCCGCGCAGCGCCGGATAGGCCGGCGAGGCCAGCCGGTCCACCATCGCGGCCAGGAACGAACCGTGGTCCCCGACCCGGTAGTTCAGCGCGGCGCGGCCCGGCGGGTTGTAGAGCGCGGGGTCGGCGCGGCGCTCGTCGTGCCCGCCGCCCCCCGCGTCCGCCCCGTCGCAGCCGCAGCCGCAGCCCGTCGTCTCGTGCTCCGTCATCGCCCACCCCCGAGCTCGATGACCAGCCGGCCGTTCTCGGGCCGGTCCGGGTCGTTGTCGCAGCGGGCGATCTCCAGCGGCCCCAGCCGCAACACCCCCGCCTCCCGTTCCCCTTGGTCCTCATGGAACATCCGGCGCAACCGGGTCACCGCCACGCTCCGGACGCCCGGCACCGCCGCGGCCACCGCGACCAGCCGGCTCAGCCGGACCGGCTCCCCGAACGTCAGCGCGTCCGGATGGAAGAAGCCCAGCCGCCCGCCGGACAGCGCCCCGCGGCCCAGCACCCGGTACAACTCGGCCATGATCTGCCCGTGTTGATGCCCCGGCTCGGCGCAGACCTCCAGCGCCACGTCCAGCGGTACCCACTGCGCCGGCCGCACCACCAGGTCGTGCCCGATCCTGCGGTAGCCCTCCAGCGCGTAGCCGACGGCGTCCAGCAGGGCCGGCGAGGGGTCCTCGGTCCCGTACGCGTCGACGGCGACGTGCGCCTCCTGGACGCTGCCGGCCCACCGGATCTCCGCCGCCGCCCGCTGCACGCCCGACAGCTCGCCGGCCAGCGCCGCGTAGTCCTCCGCGGTGACCGCCCGCAGCCGGGCCCGCTTCAGGTCCAACGGCGCCAACTGCCGTACCTGCTCGACCGGTTCGGGCTCGACCCCGCCCACCGCGGGCAGCGGGTTGCGGACCCCGGCCACCGGGAGGGGCCCGGCGGCCTCGGACTCCTCCGGGGCGCGCCGCAGGACCAGATGGCCGATCGCCTCCGCGCCGACGTTGCCGGCCGTGCCGCCGCCGACCCGGTAGTGGACGGCGAACCGGCCGCCGGGCGCCGGCCGGGCCCCGTAGCGCCCGTCACCGAACCGCAGCGCCGTCCTCCAGCCGTCCTCCAGCTCCCCGACGAAGTGCCGGTCGCGCGGACCGCTGCGCAGCAGATCGCGGCGGGGGACCCAGTCGGTGTCCGCCGCCCCGGTCGCGTCCCCGGTGCCCTCGCCGTCGTCCCCGTCGGTGTCCGGGATCGCGCGCAGGCGGATCGCCGGCAGGGCCTCCCGCGGGTCCTGGAGGACGGCGGCGGCCGGGCCGTGCAGCACCGGCTCGTCCGGATGCAGACCGGCCGCGTACGCCGGCCCCCAGGTCTGCGCGATCTCCCACGCGGTCCGCCCGTCCAGCACCGCCCCGGCCCGCGCCCGCGCCACCAGCACCGCCAGCCGCCGCAGCTTGCCGTCCAGCAGCTGCGCACTGCGGTGCAGCAACTCCCGCAGCGCCCGGACCGGATGCCGGGCCGGCTCCAGGACCTCCAGCGGCTTCGGCCCGAACAGCACGGTCAGCTCGGCGATCTCGGCCTCGTCCAGCCCGTCGTGGTCGCGGGCGCTGCGCCACAGCTCCACCAGCCGCTCCCGCACCCGGTCCGGGATCGCCGCCAGCCGCTCCGCCTGCCCGGCCGCGACGAACCGCGGCTGCGGGAACGGCACCGCCTGGACCACCGGCGACCGGCCCAGCACCGGCCGGAAGCGCGGCACGATCCCCGGGTACACCGACTGCGCCAGCAGCGTCCGCAACGCCGCGGCCTGCGCGTACGCCGTGCCCGGCAGCACCCTCTCGGCCCGCGGCCCGGCCGACTCCAGCCCGATCCCGGCCCGCTCGGCGGCCTCCTCGCCGACGGCGGTGAACAGCTGCCGGACGTCGTCGGGGGACAGCTCCCGGCCGCCCTCCGCCCGGTCGATCAGGTCGTTCACCAGCTGCCCGACCTCGTTGCCGCCGTGTCCGCCGTCCCAGCAGCCGAACGCCGGCGGGTCGCAGGACGCCAGCACGGCGGGCACCGGCGGCACGGTGACGGTCTCCGGGACGTGCCCGTCGTCCCCGTCCCCGTCCAGCGTCCGCCCGTGGTCCACCAGCACCACGTTCCCGCGCGCCACGCTCACGTCCGCGACGGGCGCACAGTCCCGGCCGCCCCGCGTCGACAGCCGCAGCGGGAACGCCAGCGCGTCCTCCGCGGCCCAGGCGACCTCCAGGACGGGCTGCCCGACGAGCTGGTCGACGGCCGGGGTGACGGACGTCAGCCGCACCACCTGACGGTGCGTCGGATCCTGGTCGCCCGGCGTCCCGGTCCGCGCTCCCTTGACCTCCTCGAAGAGCAGCAGATCACCCGGCGCCAGCGCCAACTCCCGCTGCCCGCCCTCCTCGTCGGCCCAGCCGTCGGTGAGGGTGGCGGCGGTGGCCCCCTTCGGCAGCCCGCAGACCTCCCCGCCCCACGTCCACAGCCCGATGGCGTTGTGCCGGGGCAGCAGCCGCAGCGGTGCGTCCCGCACCACCGGCTCGAACACCTCCAGCGCCCCGCGCTCGGCCAGCACCGCCAGTTCCCGGTCGTCGAGCACCGCCCCGAGGTCCGGCCGGTCCCGCGGCCCGTAAGTGCGGTGGTCCACGGCCGCGAACCGGAAGGTCCCCGGCAGCAGCGTCAGCTCCGCCGCCACCGCCACCGCCACGAACGCCCGCGCCGTGCAGCCGTCGTGCATCGGGTAGTCGATCAGCCGCACATGGCGCCGGACCGACACCCGGCGCCGCGCGGTGTCCAGATACGCCTCGGTGGCCACCGCGTCCTGCTGGTAGCTGATCTGGTCGGCGGTATAGGCGAGCAGCTCGACCAGCGTCGTCCCGAGGTCGGCCGGATTCCGCTCCACCCACTCCGGGGTCGTCAGCCGCAGCCGGTCCAGGACGACCTGCCGGAGGGTGTCGTAGTCCCGCGCGGTGTAGTCGATGACGGGGGCGGCCGGGCGGGCGGCGTCCGGCAGCCGCCCCGTCCCGTCGCTGCCGCCGTCGCCGTCCACGCAGTCGAACGGGGTCGGGCAGTTCGGCCGGAACGAGAACTCCGCCGAGAAGTACCGCTGGTCGAAGCCGGGGAACGGCGCGGTGCCCGGCCGCCCGTACGGATCGGTCTCCACCACCGACAGCCGGTAGGACGAGAAGTCACCGGCCCGGTCCAGCGTCACCACCAGCCGGTCGTCGAGCTCGGGGTCCTCCTCCCGCTCGACGGCGATCTCCAGCGCCTCGATGCCGGATATCCGCCGCCCGCCGTCGATCCGGACGTTCTCCGGACGCAGCCCGTGCGGCGCCTTCCCCAGGAAGGTGACGGTGAGCGTCCGCCCGTCCTCGCCGACCTCCACCGCGTCCAGACCGTTGCGCCTCGCCTCCCGGATCAGCGCCCGGCGCCCGGACCCGTCCGTGTCCGCGACCGTCATTCCGCCCCCCGCCCCTCGAACACCTCGTCGCGGCGGCTGGCGGTGGCGCGCACCACGTACTGCAGCGACACCCGCACCACGTTCTCCTCGCTCACCACGTCCAGCGACTCCACCTCGATCAGCTCGCCCAACCAGCGCTGGAGCGCGGCCTGCACGGACAGTTCGATGGCCGAGGCCAGTTCCGGACTGTTCGGCGTGAAGACCAGATCCAGCAGCCCGCATCCGAAGTCGGGCCGCATCACCCGCTCGCCGGGACTGGTGAACAGCAACTGCTCGATCAGATCCCGCACATGCGCGTCGTAACGGGCGTGCGCGGTCCGCCCCCGCCGGTCGACGCGATACGGGAAGGCGATGTCCGTCCGCCGTACCTGCCCTGCTGCCGCCCTCATCGGCTGAAGACCCCCTGCCGTGCTCCGCTCACCTGATGGACGGCGACCACCACCGGCGGCCCCTGCGGCACCAGCCCGGCGCTGAAACACATCGCCGCCGTGGAGTCCAGCAGCACCGGCACACCGTCGACGCACACGTCCCGGCCACCGCCGTCCGGCGCCCACCGCACACTCGTACAGGGCTGCGGGCGCCCCGCCACGACATGCGCGCACCCGCTCACCGTGAAGAGATCCGCGGCGGTCGCCACCGGCGCGCCGTCGATCCGCACCGCCGCGCCGCCGGCCGAGACCTGCGCCACCAGCCCGCCGTGCGGACATCCCACGGCCATTCCGCCATGGAGGAGATTTCCGCTCGCCATCTGCCCTGCCACCCCCGTTCCCGTCAGCGTTTCCTCTGCACGGTCAGCCGGCCGTCGTTCATGTCGACGTGCTCCCCGACCAGGGAGACCGACGCCCCGTGCCCGTTGTTGATGTGGACCCCGGTGGCGTCGATCCGCACATACGCGCCGCTCGGCGCCTCCAGCAAGATCCCCTCGGTCGGCACGTCGGACATCACGATCTTGTGCTTCCCCGGCGTCTGGATCACCACCGGACGCGAGATCGCCGGATCCCGTCGCGCGTCCTCCGGCAACTCCTCCCGCCGCCCGTACCAACACCCCACCCACACCGGGAAGCTGGGGTCCCCCTGCTCGAACTCCACCCACACACCGGCCCCGACCGACGGCACCACCACCTGCCCGGCCTGCTCACCGGTGAACGGGAAACACGGCAGTGCCCAGGTCGACACCTCGTCGCCCAACACGTCCGGGACCTGGACCTTCAACCTCCCGACTCCCATCGGGTCGTCGTTCGCCGCCACCCGGCCCCGGAATTTGCCGAGGAAGCGGTTGTTCGGTGCAGCAGCCATGCGCGGCTTCTCTCCTTACGTCCCCATGGACGGGTGACAGGTGACGGATGCGGGTGCGGCTAGGGCCGAACGGTGCCGCTGCGGGCGATCAGCCCCTCCCTGGACAACGTGAAGTTCTGCAGGTACGAACCGAGCCGCACATTGTGCGTCACGGACTTCACGTAGTAGTCGCCGTCATACGTGACCCCGGCGCCCCGCACGCCCACCAACTCCCGTGGCCGGAGCACATATCCGTGCCGGGTGACATCCAACGACCCCGACCCCGAAATGGCGTCGGCACTGGTGGCGGCGCGCCCCAACGCCTCTGCCTTCGCCAGTCCCTCGTCCATCTTCGCCGTCCCGCTCAGCGTCCTGCGCTTGAGCGCCGGCGAGCCCCGCAGCCCCAACGGCGGCCGCAGCGGGCTGATGTCGGGCTGCGCCAACAACGGCGCCTGCCGCGTCACGGGATCCTGCACCCGGGCCTGCGGCTCTTCCCGTGCCGTCCCGTCATAGGCGAACGTGAGCTGATCGACGGTCGAGTTCGCGTCCATGTTCACGTTCAGGGCGTGCTGCCGCTGCCCGAGCCGCTGCTCCGGCCCCCAGAAGGCCGTCGACCGCCCCGGCACGGGACCCGGCTCCAGATAGAACGTGTACCCGTTGGCCCGCGCCAGCTCGTTCACGTACTGCAGATCCGTCCCCGTCTGGTAGTCGACCCGCACCTGCTCCCGCGGCGGCTGCGGAATCTGCTCCCTGATGATCCGCGCATCGATCCCGTAATCGGCGTACTGGGACAGGATCCGCTCGACCCGCTGCGAGGGCGCCAGATTCGGATAGCGGGCCGTCCGCTCCTCCAGATCCATCAACAGCGTCAGGTCCTCACCCGTCACCGTCAGCGTGCTCTGCCCGGGATGGTTGCTGCTCCCCACCTCCTGCCGCACGATCACGCCGTCCAGCAACACCACCGGCGTCCCCTTGAGGGCAACGGTGACGATGACCCGCGTCTTCGGATCGAAGAACCCCTCCGGCAGCAACCGCTCGACGATCGCCCCCTTCTTCGTCAGGTCGAACGCCAGCTGAAACCCGCTCCGTTCACCGGCCGTACTGGTGATCTGCGCGGACAACAGCGCCTCCACCACCTCCTGCGGGACCAGCCGCGCCGACTTCGGCCCCATGTACAGCGAGAGGTGAAGGGGCCCCCGCCCGACCGGCTCGTCCCCCTCAGCCATGCCGCACCCCCGGCCCGCCGCCGACACCCCCGGTGAACCCGCCCGGCAACGGCACGGCTATCTCCACCCCGGGCTCCGCCGTCAACTCCCGTGGCTCCAGCACCGGATTGGCATCGGCGATCCGCCACCACTGCCCCGGATCCCCGAAATACCGCTGCCCCAGCTGATCGGCCCGCTCCCCGCTGCCGACGACATGCGGCACGGCGTCCTCCGCGGCCTGTGCCAACGACGGCAACAACCTCCGTCTGGCATACCGCACTTCGGTCCCGTCGGGCAGGGTGTGCACCCCGATGTCGATCCCCGCATACCGACTGCTCCGCGGATACGGATGCGCCCCCGGCACGTCGTCCAACGCACTCTCGTACGGTTCGATGCCCACGCCTCAGATCCCCCTCCCCAGCCCCAACTGCGCCAACGTGCCGCCCCGCGCCCGCCGGGCCAACTGCTCCTTCTGCGCCAGGTGCGCGAGATACAGCGCCGCCCCGGGATGCCCGGCCGGCAGATCACTCACCGTCAACACCTTCAGCCCGATGCTCAGTGAGGCCCGTATCGGACAGAGATTCACATCGAACGCCGACTCATTGACCGACAACTCCGTCAACCGCACCGGCATGATGCGTTTGCTCCCCCACGTGAACAGCGTCAACGGCATCTCGATGGGACTGATCTCGATGGTCCCCTTCTTGGTCAACTTCGACGCCGCCAGCAACTGCGCGGTCGTCGGCTGCACCAACATCTCCAGCACCGCCAACTCCGGATGAATCCCCTCCGGCGCCGCTACGTCCAACTGATCGGTGGCATCGATCTCCGCGGTGAACTTCCACGTCTCCTGCGCGGGCCCTTTGAGCCGCAGCGCCTCGTTCCGGTCCCCTCCACCACTCCCGCCCCCGCCCCCACCACTGTCGCCCTCACCCCCGGCCGCCTGCGGCGCCACCTGCCGCTCCAACGTGTCCGGATTGAACTGCAACACGATGATCCGCTGCGGAACACCGAGCTCGGGATCAACCACAACGATCCCGGAACGAATGGGTTTGGGGATGTCGGCGTAGCGGGTCATGGTTTCCTCACTCCGAATCTCCGAGGCTCTGCAGGATCAGAGATGCCGAATGTGCTAGCTGGGCGTCCTCCTCCTGCTGGATGAATCGTTCCAGGGTGGGGCGAAACTCCGGCCAGTCGGTGTAGGCGATAGCCCACACTGCGGCCTTCCTCACTCTTTTGTCCGGGTCCTGTGAAGCGCGGGAAATTCGACTCACGACCGACTCGTCAGCCTCCAGCGGCGCCCCTACGCCCAGCCGCATGACTGCTCGCGAGCGGCCTGCCGGATAGGCGGCACCGGAGACCTCGTACAGCAAATCCTCCAGTTCCCAGACTTCGACTCCGGACGACACGGTCGTCAATGTTCGGTTCCTGCCTTCGGTGTTGTCGCCCATGGCCATGACGAACCGCTCGTCGGCGAACTCATCCTCGACATAGTGAATCGAAGTTCCGTCTCCCACCTCCCATTTCAATTCCCGATAGATCTTCCTGTCCGGGTCTCTGTCCAGCATTCCGGCGTAGTGCCAACCCTGCGCCTCCGCGAAGCTTTGAAGCTGCTGAATGCTCACTTCGTCCTTCAGGACCAAGCGTTGGCTCAAGCGTTCTTGAGTGGTGGGGTCGTCGCCCATGCGTGCTTCCTTCTGCGTGGTTCCTACGACACTCCGTAGGCCTCAAGTATGAATTTTCTTATATGGGCGAACAGTGCCTTCTTCTGGGCCTCCTCGTCACCTTTGTCCTTGAAGTCGAGGTCTAGAGTGTTTGCCCATGCCGTAAGAAATCTGACCTCGGAGTCGGCCATATTTGTCGCGCCAGGCGACATGTTGAGGCGACGAGGATTGGTGCCGCCTGTCACCCGGTCCCAGGTGCGTTCGATGTAGGCCTGCTCCCATTCCTGCCAGGTGGCTGCGGCGGCTCTCCCCTCTTCCCGATCAACGGTACCTTTTACGATGGTGCCGTCTCTCCGTTTCCGCTGATTGCCTTCCCAGTTATGTGGAATCTTCTTCCGGAAGGTCTCGTTTGCCTCTTCCTTGCCGTGGAGGCGCGCCGCGTCTGCCCTTAGGGTCGGTCGCCCTGTCCGTGCGGTCATGGATTGAATGTCCGGCCCGGTGAGGCCTGCGTCCCGGCTCTTGCGCTTCATGACGGAGGCGAGTTCCTCTGCCGGCATTCCGCTCTTCCGTAGGCGTTCGTAATCGTAGTAGAGGTTGAGCATTCGAGCATTCGCCTGGGCGCCTCCGGGGGCCATCGGCAACAGGTTCAGTGACGAGTGAAGGGTGTCGATCCTTTCTCCCCCGGGTCGCTTGCGCTGTTCCTCCTTCATGAAGGGGGCGGAGTAGGCCATTGCTCGGTATACCAGGTCGCTCTGAGAGCGCCCCTCTTCCACGGCGGCCAGTCCCCTGAAGAACATCTTCTGACTCTCGGGAATCTTGCTACCGTCGTTAGGGCTGGCTCCTCTGAGATCTTCGTACATCACTCGTGAGATGGCCTGTTGTTCGGCCTCACTCTTCCCGGCGACCATGGTGTTGTATTTGTCGGGAATTTGATGCTGTGAATTTCCCTCTTCCTGTATCACGTACTTGTTCTGGGGTCCCCCCTTCTGTTCGATCCGTACTCGCCCGCCGGTTTCACTGTCGTGTACGGATACACTCTCGCCGCTTCGAAGGGCGAGAGACTTGAGTTTCTGTGGGAGTCCTGCGGCCTGTGTGGATCCGCTGAACGGCATCTCACCATTGACGGGATCCGGTATACCGGCTGCCGCCCCGGTTCGGCGCTTGGAGTTCTGGACTTCGTCCGCCAGTTCGCGGATGTATTGCAGGAGTTCGTCTCGATCAAGCGTGACGCCGGCGATTTCGGCCTCTGGGTTGAGAACTGCCCTGATGGCGAACTTGCCCGCTCCCTGGACAGTGAGCGATGTCAGTCTGTACCACGCTCGGTACCCGACAAGCTGTGCCTTGAGGATGGGGCGGCGCACTCCCTTGTGCAGGGTCCGGTCAAGGGAAGGACGCAAGCGAGCCATGATGCGAGCCAGGCGCTGATCCTTCGAATCCTTCTTGTTTTCGTCCTCTTTTTTCTTGTCTTTTTTGTCCTGCTTTTCTTTTTTGGGGTCCTTGTTCTTCGGGTGGTCGTCCTTGGGCTTGTGCGGGCCTTTTTCGTCGGGCTTGTGTCTGGGGTTTTTGTTGTGGTCTTCCTTGGGCTTCTTGGGGTCGTGTGGGTCGTGGTCCTTGTCGGGCTTGTGTCGGGGGTTCTTGGGGTCGCGGTCGGGGTGTTTGTCGTGGGGCTTGTGGGGGTGGTCGCCGTCCTTGTCGGGCTTGGGTTTGCCGGGGGTGTCCTTGTCGTCCTTGGGCTTGGGCCTGGTGGGGTCTTCTTCCTTGGGTTTGTTGGGCCTGTTGGATCCGGGCTCGTCCTCCTTGGGTTTGGTGCCGGGCTTTCCGTCGTCCTTGGGCTTGGGTTTGGGCTCCGGATCCTGCTTGGGCTTGGGGCGGGGTTCCGGTTCGGGCTTGGGCTTGGCGGACGGGGTGGGGCGGGTGTCGGGGGTCTCGTCGGCCTTGGCCCTGGGCTTGCCGTTCTTGTCGTTGCCGGCGGGCCTCCTGGGCTCGTCGGTGGGGGTCTTGGGCTTGCCGGCGGCCGGCCGTTCCGGGGTTTCGCCGGGTTTGGACGGGGGCTTGTCGGCGCCCGGTTTGGCGGCGGCCGGCTTCTCGCCCGGTCGCTGGCCCGGTTTGCCCTCGTGGGGCTTGGTGGTCGTCGGCCGGGTGGTCGGGGCACCGGCGGACTTCGGGGCCGGTTCCCTGGTCGGGGTGTCGGCGGTCCGGGGCTTCTTGTCGCCGGGTTTGCCCTTGCCGCCTGAGCCCTCGCCGGCCGCGCCCTTCGGGCCGCCGCGGCCTTCCTTCCCGAAGCCCTTGCCGAGGCGTGCGGCGACGCCCTTGAGGCGCTGGCCGACCTTGGCGACGTACTTGCCGATGCCGTTCAGCAGCCACTGGTAGAGGGTTTCGAGGAGAGCCACCACGCCCGCCGCGACGGCCTTGGCGAAGAGGATGCCGGCGCCGCCCGCGCGGACCGCCTTCAGCCAGTCGAGGACCATGGACAGTGCGCGCAGGATGGCGCTCAGTGCGCCCCACGCGGTGCGGATGGCGTCGATGGCCGCCATCACCCAGCCGGCCCCCGGAATCAGCTTGGCCACGATCTTGGTCATGACCAGTTCGCCGATGATGAGCGGGAGTTGGGGGAGGACCGCGTCCCAGGCTTCCTTGACGATGTCGTCGAGTTTGAAGCCGCCGTTGAGGAGCTTGTCCAGGATGGCCTTCGGGACGCCGATGATTTCCTGGATCTTGTCCTTGAACCATTGTTTGACCGCGCTGGAGATCTCGCGGAAGAGGTGGTTCTTGGCGCCGTCCACCGCGGAGTTCTTGGCGCCGCTGAGCCAACCGCCCGGGTCGGAGAGGAAGTCGACCGCGATCAGCATCCAGTCACCGAGCGCGCTCAGGAGCTTGGACGCGAAGTCCAGGACCGCCTTGATGGCCCCGATGACCTGCTTGATCGCTTCGTCGAGTACCTGTTTGAGGATGTCGAGGATGCCGCTGAGCAGTTTGCCCAGGGCGTCGAGAAGGTCGGAGAGGGCCTTCTTCAGCATCGTGGCGAGCTTGTTGACGAGGGCGATCGCGGCGGAGATGAGTTCGGCGATCATCTTGCGGATGCGCAGGGCCAGTTCGATGACCGCGCGGACCATGGCCACGGCGAACTCGATCAGATCGTTGATCAGGGTCTTGATGGCGTCCGCGATGAACTGGCGCGCCTCGTTGATCCAGCGCTCGACCGTCTCCTTGAAGTGCTTGATGAAGCCGACGACGGCCTCGCGGGCCCGCTTGATGACATCGACGATCGCGTTCTTGATCTCGATGACCTTCTGCTTGATCCAGTCGAACGCCTTGGAAAGCCAGTTGCCCGATTCGTTGACGCTGTCGTCGCGCTTCTTCTTCGCGTCGTTCTCGGCCTCGGTGTTCTTGTCCTGGATCTTCTTGTCGCCGTCGTCCTTTTCCTTCGTGGCGTCCTTGTCGGTCTTCTCCTCCTTGTCCTTGACGTCCTTACGGACCTTGTCGTGCCGCTCGGTCTTCTTGTCGCCGAGCTTCTTGAGCTCCGTGTCCTGTTCCTTGCGCCAGTCCGAGCGGTGGTCGGTGACCTCGCTCATCGCCTTCTGGCGTTCGTCCGCCTGGCTCTTGGTGTTGCCGTCGACCTCGGTGTCGACCTGCTTCTTGTGCTTCTCCTGGGAGTCGCGGAAGTCCTGGTCCTTCTTCTGACGGCCCTTGGACATGTCCTTCTGACCGTCGCTGAACGCGGCCTGGAACTGGGGGCCCCGGTCGTGCTCGGCCACCTCCGAGGCCGCCTCGGGCGGTACCGCCCCGGTGTTCGCCGCCCCCTGCGGCCCGCCGCCCTTGCCGCCCTGGGCACCGGGCACCTTGGCGGTCATCTGCTCCTTGGGGGCGTCCGGGTAGACCTGGTCCTCGCCCATCGGCCGGCCCGCGTCGTCCCGGCCGGTCGCGACGGTGTCCTGGCCCTTGGCGTCGACGGCGCCGCCCTGCTCGTCGGCCTTCTCCCCGGCGGCGCCCTGCATCTGCACGCCCGGCGCGTTGCCCGCCTGGGCCTTCTTGAGCGCCTCGTCCTTCGTGGGCAGCCCGGCGAACTTGGCGGCCAGCTCCTGCTTGTCGACCTTGAAGCCGAGCTTCTCGGCCACCCACCCGATGCCGAAGCCCAGCGCCATCTTGAAGGTCTGCCAGCCGCCCGGCTCCTCGGCCTTCTCCGCCTCGATCTGGCCTTCCGGCTCCTTGGCGCCGCTGACCTCGGCCTTGTCCACGCCGGGTGCGTCGCTCTTCTGCGCCGGGTTCTGGTCGTACTGGGCCGGTGCGTCGGCCTTCGGCTTGCCCTGGAGCGTTTGTGGCGCACCGGCCGGGCGCTGCATCGACGGCGGTGCCGCGGCCAGTGCCTTGTGCTCGTCGCCGACCGTGCGGTCCACCGAGCCGCCCACCCCGCCCATGGCCTCAAGTGCCTTGTGCGGCTTGAGCTTCGACGCGGTCGACAGGCCGGCCTCGGGGGAGACGTTCGACAGGTTCGGGGCCGGCCCGGAGTCCTTCTTGGCCTTCTTCACGGGCACGGCCGCACTGCCGCCGCCCCCGCCGCCCCCGCCCTTGGCGGAGGGCGCAGCACCGGCCGCCCTGGGCGCCTGCTGCTCCTTGGCCGCCGGTGCCGCCGGTGCCGCAGGTCCCGGCGGCGGTGCGGCCGCCGCCGGAGCCTCGGGAGCGCCCTTGGCCGGCTGCTGAGCCGCCGCCGGCGCCGCACCGCCCTTGCCGTGTTCCCCACCCGCCGGGGCGCTCTTCTCCGCCGGCGCCTGCGCGCGGGACTCGGCCCCCGCGCCCGACGGCTCGCGCTGCGCCCCGGCAGCCGCGTCCGCGCTCGCCCCACCGGAGGCGTCGGCGTTGGACCCGCCGGAGACGTGGCTGTCGCGCCCCGGCGACGACGTCTGGGTACCGCCCGCGGCCTCGCCCTTGTCCGCCGGTGCCGCCGTGGCCTGCTTCTGCTCACCGCTGCCCGCGGACTGCGCCGCCGCCGGCTTGCCGGCCGATTGCGGGGCCCCCTTCTCCTGCCCGGCGCCCGGCGCGTCGCCCGCGGCCGGCGTGCCCTGCTCCGCCTTGGCCGCCGGCTCCTTGGCCTCGCCGCCGCCCTTCGGCCGGCCCGGCGCCTCCTGGACCGTCACCTGCGCGGCCACCGGACCGGCCTTGGGGTCGGCTCCGCTCTTGGGGTCCTTCGACGTGGTGCCGGGCGCAGTCCGCGCCTCGGCGGCCCGATCCGGGGCGAGCTCCTCCGTCCCACCGCCCGGTCCCGCGGCGTCCGTCTCGGCCGCCGTCTCCGCACCGGCGGGCGCCTCGTCGACGCCCTCCTCGGGATCGGCCTCCGCCGCCGTGTCCTCGGCGTCCTCGGCGTCGCGCTCCGCCTGCACCTTGTCGGCCTTGGTCACCGGGGGAGCCGGGAGCGACGGGGCCGCCCGGCCGTCGGGCGAGGACGGGGCCAGGGTGTCCGCGGTCGGCACGGCGGACACGTCCGGATCCTGGGCGGGGAGGTAGTCGTCCGGCTGCAGCGTGACGTCCCAGGCGCTCGGCTCCCCGCCGCCGACGTCCACCTCGGACTCGCTGCCGGTGCCGAACGGGTCCTCGTCGACGTGTTCGTCCGGACCTTCGAGGTCCTGGGTGCGGACGCCGTCGAGGGTGCTCACCGCGCCGGGCTGCTGCGCCTGGGCCCCCGCCGCCGACGGCGCGCCCGAGGGCTTCTCCTGCCCCCGCTTGTCCGCGGGGTTCAGCTGTTTGCCCGCCACCAGCGCATCGACCGCGCCCGGACGGTTCTTGGCCGCGGACTCCTCCTTGCTGGCCACCGGCGTGCCCGCGCGCTCGGTGCCCTCCTTGCCGTCGGCCGCGGCGTCCTTCCTGTCCTCCTTGCCGCCGGCCTGCTGCCCGCCCTCCTGCGCGCCGCCGGAGGACTTCCCGTCGGCGGACTGCTCACCGCCGGCCGCCTTGTCCGCCGGCCGACCGCCTGGCGCCGCGGGCGCGGACTCCGCCGCCGGTTGCGCAGGTGCGGCACCCGGCGCCGGGGAAGCGTTCGCCGGGGCCGTGCCCCCGCCGCCGGGCTGCTGCTCCGCCTGCCCGCCGCGGCCGGCGTTCCGGTCCTGTGCGACGGGCCCGCCCGGGGCTTCGCCGCCCTGCGGAGTGGTGCCGTCCGCCCGGGTCCCGCCGTTCCGCGGGGTGCTCCCTGCGGCACCCGCCGCCTCCTGCTCGTCCTTCTCCGGCCCGGGCGCCAGGCCCGGCTTCCGCTCCTGCTCCCGCTGCTCCTCCGCGGCCCGCCGCTCGCTCTCGCGCGTGAACCGCAACTCCTCGGCGGGGTCCGTCTCGACCATCGGCGCATCGAGCGAACTGCGCTCCAGTTCGTCGTCGGACTCGATCTCCTCGACGAGGTCGAGCAGTCGCTCCTGCTCCGAGCTGAGCAGCCGCCGCTCCAGCCGTTCCAGGACCGCTTCCTGCAACTCGTCGGGCAGCTGGGCCAGTTGCATCCGGGCGCGCTTGGACCGATCCTCCGGATCCCCCCGCAACGACCGCAGTACCCCATTGGCCAGGCGGTCCACCAGTGTTGCCGGGTCGATCAGTTCCAGGCGGTGGCGGTCGGCGTCCACCGTGGCGTAGCGGAGCCAGCCCGGTGTGGAGCGGCCCGGTGCCACCTCCGCCGCCGGGTCGTCCCCGCGCGTGGCGCCGAGCATCGCGGAGCGGAGGGACTCCTGGGCCGCGGACTCCGCCTCGCGTTCGACGGCCTCCTGGGGGAGGCTGACCGTGCCCAGGTCGCGGCCGGCGCGCAGGGCGCCCAGGCCGTGCGGGTTCTGGACGGTGTGCAGGAGTTCGTGGGCGAGGAGGCGTTGGCCGTCGGCGGTGCCGGGGCGGTAGGTGCCCTCGCGGAAGAAGATGTCCTGGCCGACGGCGAAGGCGTCGGCGCCCATCAGCTCGGCGAGCTGCCCGGAGTCGCGGTCGGTGTGCAGGCGGACCCGGCTGAAGTCGTGGCCGAGCCGCTCCTCCAGCTCGCGGCGGACGCTGAGGTCGAGGGGCTGGCCGGCGCCGCTGACGATGTTCTTGGGCTCGGGGGCGGCGGACCTGGCGGACCGCTCCTTGCGCTTGCGGCGCCGTGCGTCGCGGGCGGACTGGCCGGACTGGCCGGACTGGGCGGCGGACTGGGAAGAGCTGCTCATCGCGCCTCCCCCCGTCCGGTCAGCCCCGCGTGCACCGCGCGGGCCAGCGCCTCGCCCAGCCGTACGGGGTGCGTGGTGGCCGGGAGCGGCGGCAGGCCGGCGAGCCCGTCGAGGGCGAGGCCCGAGCCGTCGCCGGCCGCGGCCAGGGGCACGCCGCGGTCCCGTACGAGACGGGTCAACTCGGCCTGGAACGCGGCCGATACCCGGTCCGGGTCGGTGGTCCGGGCGTCGAAGCCGTCCAGGACGAGTTCGCCGATGTCGATGCGGAAGGTGCGGGGAGCGGGCGCCCCCGCCTCCCGCACCGTGGGCTCCGGTGCTACGGACTCCCGCACCGTGGACTCCGGTGCCGCGGATTCCCGCACCGTGGACTCCGGTGCCGCGGACTCCCGCGCCACGGCGTTGCCGACCTCGTGCTTCAGACCCATCCGTGGACCTCCGACGGCGTCAGAGAGCGTTCCAGCTTCAGGTACTCGGTGCGCGCCGCGGCCAGCATGTGACGCATCTGGAGGCGGTCGCCCTCCTCCGCGGCGAGGAAGGCGCCGGAGAGCGCGATGTTGCGGATCGATCCGCCGGCGACGGTGAGTTGGGCCAGCAGGGACGGTTCGATGCCCTTCGTCGGGGCCTGGGCGGGCAGCACCCGGCGCCAGATCTCCGCCCGCTCCTTCTCCCCGGGGAAGGGGAAGTCGACGACGAAGCGGATGCGGCGCATGAAGGCCGAGTCCAGGGCCTTCTTCATGTTGGTGGTGAGGACGGCCAGGCCGCGGTACGCCTCCATGCGCATCAGGAGGTAGCTGACCTCCAGGTTGGCGTAGCGGTCGTGGCTGTCCTTGACCTCGCTGCGCTTGCCGAACAGCGCGTCCGCCTCGTCGAACAGGAGCAGCGCCCCGCCCCGCTCGGCGGCGTCGAAGACCCGGCTGAGGTTCTTCTCCGTCTCGCCGATGTACTTGCTGACGACCTGGGAGAGGTCGATGACGAAGAGGTCCAGGCCCAGCTCCTTGGCCATCACCTCGGCGGCCAGGGTCTTGCCGGTGCCGGAGCCGCCGGCGAAGAGCGCGGTGACGCCGAGGCCGCTGCGCAGCGCCTGCGCGAAGCCCCAGTCCTGGTAGACGGTGCCGCGCTGGCGGACATGCGCGACGATCTCCTGGAGGACGCGCAGTTGGCGGTCGGCCAGCACGAGATCGTGCCAGCCGGCCCGCGGCTCGATGCGGCGGCCCAGTTCGTCCAGGCCCATCCGCGCCTCGGCGAGGCCGGCCCGCCAGGCCAGCTCGGCGGCGTCGACGGCGTCGGCGGTGGCGGAGGTGGCGGAGGCCACGGGAAGGTCGCGCCGGACGGATGCGGCGGCGGTGCGGACGACGTGCGGGGGGAGGTGGAACTGCGCGACAAGGGCGGCTAGGTGACGGTCCGTCACCTCCGGGATGCCGGCGAAGGCGTCGGCCCACAGGCCCAGCTGCTCCTCGTCGGAGAGCTTGGGGACGGTGACCCGCTCGCCACGCGGATGGCCGGTCTGCCGCGGCTCCCGGCCGGAGACGACCAGCGGGACGGCGGCACCCGCGACGAAGGCGTCCGCGGCGGCGTACTGCTCGCGGTCCAGCTCGCCAACCTCGACGAGCAGCGCGGCCGGCAGCAGGATCGCCTCCCGCTGCCAGAGCCGGGCCAGCCGGTCCCGCGCGGCCGGGTCGGCCGGGATGTCCTCGGCGGCCATGGAGTACAGGCCGAGCCCGCAGCGGCGGGCCGCGGTGGCCGCGATGTCGGCGCGGGTGCGCAGATCCCCACCGACCAGTTCGACGCGCAGCGGGGCGTCGGGGCCGGCGCCCGCCCAGCCGGCCGCCACCCGCCGGGCGGCCGTCTCGTAGGCGGGCGGCAGCGTCTCGGGCGGGACGGTGCGGCGCAGTTGGCCGTGCAACCGGGCGTCCAGGTAGGGCGCGCCGGCCAGGAAGTGCAGGATGCGCTCGTCGAGCCGCAGCCGGCCGGTGGTCAGGTGGGTCGCGTCGTCCAGCTCGACCAGCTGCCAGCGGCGCAGCGGGGCGACCGGGGTGAGGGCGCTCCAGTGGGGGTCGCCGAGCGCCGCCAGGGCGAGCGAGAACGTGGGGTACGGGCGGGCCGGATCGCCGCAGGCGGCGGCGCAGCGCACGCCGGTGGTCGGGTCCAGCTCGGCGGCGGCGGTGAGCAGCACGACCTCCCGCTCGAAGGGGGTCAGCCCGAAGCACGCAGCGAGGGCGTCGAGAGTGCCGAGGGCGCCGAGGGCGCCGAGGGCGTGCGGGGAGGGGGGTGCACCCGCACCGGTGTCCGCCTCCGCCTCCGCCTCCGCCTCCGCCTCCGCCTCCGCCTCCGTCCCCGCGCCCGCCGGGTTCCCCTGGGTGCGGGCCGCGTGCGCGTCCAGGCGCGCGAGGACGGCCCGGACGGCCGCGGAGAGCGCCGCGCCGTCCGCTGCGCCGTCGGCCGCGCCGTCCGCCTCGCCGGACGTCCGCCCGTCCGCCGCCCCCGGCCCGTTCCCGCCGCTGCCGCCGGCCGCCATCTCCTTCTCCGCCCCCGTTCCCCGCACCGCGCCTCAGCTCTCCCCGCCGTCATCGGTCGTCCTGCGTGGCCGGGTGCGGGAGCGGGGGCCCGACCGGCCGGCGTCCGAACTCCCGCGTGTGGCAGTGGTCTTGGCCGGCTGGGGCCTGCCGCCGCCCGTCCGCTTCGCGGGCTTCTTCGCGGCGTTCTTCGCGGCATCCTGCGTGGTCGCGGTCGCGGTCGCGGTCGTGTCCTCGGCCGCCTTCGCCGTGGCGCCCGCGGTCGCCCCAGCCGATTCACCTGTCCCAGCCGATTCGGCCGATCCAGCCGATCCAGCCGTCCCGGCCCCCGGAGCCCCCGCAGCCCCCGCGGGATCCGTCGCGCCTGACGGCGTCCCCGACGGCGTCCCCGGCCGTGTCCCCGCCGGCGTCCCCAACGGCACCTCGGGCGGCACCTCCGGCACCACCGTCACCTCCGGCCGCTTCACCGGGCGGGCCGGTGCCGGCTTCTGGTGGCCGTCCAGCAGCACCAGCGACGCCTGGTAGGCCACCGACAGGGCGTACGGGGTGTTGTTGAGCATGCCCCAGAGCTTGGAGGTCTCGTCCACGTCCATCTGGGTCGGAGTGAAGCGGACCTTCTGCAGCGACTCGGCCAGGTCGCTCCCGGCCAGATAGGGGCGGTCGGCGGCCTCCTCGATCAACTCCTTCGGCAGGACCGGGATTTCGTGCAGCGTCCGCACCACGCTGCCGATCAGCCGCTGGCCGACCAGCTCCTGCTCCTCCCCGTACGCGCTGATCAGGAAGTGCAGGTCGACCGCCGCGGCCGGGCGCTTGAGCAGCGTGCCGTCGGAGGCGCGGGTGACCAGGTCGTTGTTGCGCATCGAGGGGTTGTGGGTGACCTGGTAGAGGAAGACGGTGATCGTCGGGTCGGTCGGGGGATCGGCCGGCGGTTTGCGGGTCTCCACCGAGACGGCCAGGTCGATCTCGGGGTGGAGGTTGTGCTCGATCAGCAGCGCAAGGGCCTGGGTGACCGTCGCGAGGGCGAGTGCGTTGCTCATGTGGACCGTCCCCCTGAAGTCCGTTGCTGGGAAGCCAAGTAGTCCGCGAGGCTCAGCGCGGGCGCGCGCCGCTCGGGGCGGGCCGGGCGGCCGTCCGCCGCGGGCCGTCGGGAGTCGGCCGCGCCGGCGGTACTGACTTCCAGCCGGCCGATCTGTACGTGCACCACCCGCTCGGCGGGGCCGCGCGGTCCGCGTCGGCCGCCCGCGGAACCGGCGCGGGGCGGCGCGGGCCGGCGGGGCGCCGGTACGGCGTCGGTGCGCGGGCGCAGGACGCCGGTGGCCGGCTCGGCCGCCTCCGGGCCGCCCGGCGGTGCCCCGCTCCCCGCTGCCGTCCGCTCCCTGCCGGGCGCCGTCGACCGCCCCCGCGGCCGTACGCCCTCGGCGGCGGCCCGGGTCCCGGGCACGGCCGTCGCGGCGGGCCGCAGCAGCGGGGCCGGGCCCGGCGCCCGGTCGACCGCCGCGCGGTCCGCGTCCGCCACCGGTGCCGCCTCGGTGCGGAGCACCGTCTCCCGTTCGTGCCGGGTGCGGATCTGCGACCACCGGTCGGCGCGCGGCGGTTCGGCGGCGCCCGGCGACGGGGCGGGCCACCCGGACGGCCGGGGGGCCGCCAGCCCGTCGTCGTCCGGCTCGACGCCGGCCGGTCCGCGCAGCGCCTCGACCCGCTCGAACGGGCCCGGCAGCCGCGGCCGGACGCGGGTCCGCCGCCCGGGTGCGTCGGCGCCGTCGGGCGGGCCGAAGGGATCGGCGGGCGGCGCCGGGGCGTACCGGGCCAGCAGCCGGCCGAGGTAGTCGCCGGACGCGGCGGGCGTCCGCTCGGGCATCTCAGGCATCCGCGCACAGCTCCAGGTAGTAGCGGCGCCGCAGCGGGCTGAGCGCCAGGATCTCGGGCTCGCTCCAGCCGTAGGCCGAGGCGAGCAGATGGACGTCCAGGAGTAGGTCACGGGCCCAGGCGTCGAGTTCGGTCCACAGGTACGCGGCGATGTCCAGCTCCGCCGAGGTGGCGGCGCCGCACTCCGGGCAGGCGATCTCCAGGGTCAGCTCCGCGCCGGGGTCGGCCTCCTCGGCGGCCTCGGCGAAGCGCTTGAGCACCGGGTCGGGCAGGTCGGCGAGCTGTTCGGCGGTGGCCTCCCGGCCGGCCCGGTGGGCGGCGAGGGCGCAGCGGGCCGCGAGCAGCCGCCGGGCGGCGGTGGCGTCCGCCGGGCGGGCGGCGGCCACCGCGGCCAGGTCCGCGGGGCCGGGCAGCCGGAACCGCACCGTCCACGCGCCCTCCGCCACCCGCAGTCCGGCCTCCGGCGGGCGCGGACGGGCGGCCGCCAACTCCCCGGCGTCCAGCTCGAACTCCAGCGCCGTGCCGCACTCGGCCGCCGTGCAGTCGAGCGTGACCTCCAGCCGGTCGCCGAACAGTGCCCGGCGCAGGGCGAAGAGGTCGGCCGCCCGTTCTCCGAGCGGTGCCGACAGCAGGGCCTGGGGGGCCGCTCCGGGGCGGGCCGCCCGGTGCAGCAACAGGGCCCGGCCGGCGTCCTGTTCGGCCAGCCCGGCCTCCCAGGTGGCCAGCAGTTCCGCCGGCCCGGTGACCGCCATTGGCTATCCCGTCGCCGCTGCTCAGGCCGGGTGGGTGAACGAGGGTTCTTCCGGCTCGGGCACCTCGTAGTCGCGTTCCCAGCCCTCGCATTCGAGCTTCAGGCTCTGGATGGCCACCGCGTTGGCGTTGGCGTCCATCTCGCCCAGGACCTGGTACTCGCTGGGCCAGGAGCGGTAGATCTTGTGCGAGACGGCGACCTGCCCGGCCTCGTTGAGGACCTGGATGACGAGGTCCTTGCGGAAGTCGGCCAGCGACACCTCCGAGCCCAGGCCGGCGCCGACCTGCCAGACCTTGTTGGCCCAGCGGTCGAACTCCGGGTCGTGGGTGACCCCGCGCTCCAGGGTGATGCCCTCGAACTCGGAGCGGCCCGGGGACTTGCGCGGGGAGCTGGGGTCGCCGCCGTTGCGGTGCTTGACGACCTCGGTGGTGCGCTTGAGCGGGCTGATCTTGCTGACCCCCGCGACCGTACGGCCGTCCCACAGGACCAGGAACTTGAAGTTCTTGTACGGGTCGAAGCGATGGGCGTTGATCTTGAACTCAGCCATCGGGTTCCTTCACATCGGATTCCTGCACGTCGGCGTCGTGGGGCGCACCGGGGGCCGGCCCGTCCGCCGGGCCCGGCGCCCCGCGCCCTAGAGGTCGAATTGGCCGGCCAGCTGCTGGATCTTGACGATCACGAACTCGGCCGGTTTGACGGGCGCGATGCCGACCACGACGTTGACGATCCCGTTCTCGATGTCCGCCTCGGTCGTGGTGTCCTTGTCGCACTTGACGAAGTACGCCTGCCGCGGGGTGCCGCCCTGGAAGGCGCCCTTCTCGAAGAGGGAGTGCAGGTAGGCGGAGGCGTTGAGACGGATCTGCTGCCAGAGCTGCTCGTTGTTGGGCTCGAAGACCACCCACTGCAGGCCGCGCAGCAGGCTCTCCTCGACGTGCAGGGCCAGCCGGCGCACCGGGACGTACTTCCACTCGCTGTCCAGGGCGTCCGCGCCCTGGAGCGTGCGGGCGCCCCACACCAGCGGGCCGACCATCGGGAAGGTCCGCAGGCAGTTGACGCCGAGCGGGTTCAGCAGGCCGTTCTCGCGGTCGGTGAGCTTGACGGTCAGCCCGTGCACGCCGGTCAGCCGGGCCTCGGTGCCGGCCGGGGCCTTCCACACCCCGCGCTCGCCGTCCGTACGGGCGATCACGCCGGCCAGCGCGCCGCACGGCGGGAAGGAGCGCAGTCGGCCGGTGAGCGGGTCGGTGAGCTTCAGGTGCGGGAAGTACAGGGCCGCGTGGTTGTCGCGGACCGCGTCGAAGGCGCCGATCCCGGCCCGTGCGGCGTCCACACTGCCCCATGCCGCGGGCGCGTCCACCAGGAGGAACATCCGCCGCTCCTGGCACAGCCGTTGGGCCGCCGAGACCACCGTGAGCATGTCGTCGACGGACTCGTACGAGGCCAGCTCGGGCAGTGCGAGCAGATTGACGTCGGGGATGTCGCGCAGCGCCTGGAGGCCGCTCTTGCGGGCCTCGCTGCCGATGAGGTCGCGCGGTCCGGGCGGGTCGCCGTCCTCGCCGCCGCACAGCGGGAAGACCGGCGGATTGACCGATGCCTCCAGCCCCAGGTCGTTGGCGCACTCGCCGAGGAAGCGGACCACGTCGCCGGGGTCGGTGGAGCCGGCCACGACCTGCACGCGGCGGCCGAAGGCGATCACCTGGGCGCCCGCGAAGGCGTGCTTGCCGGGGGCGTCCGGCAGGGAGCGCAGCTTGTGCTCCAGCAGCAGCGCCAGCTCGGTGACGTCGCACGGCGGCTCGCCGTCGCAGTCCGGGTCGTAGAGCGTGAACTCCCGCTCCACCTCGCCGATCTTCACCGTCAACTCCACGTTGAGATCGGGGAGTTCGTGGTGGAACGGCTTGGAGACGGTGCCGGAGGGGTCCGGGCGGTCCTCGCCCACGGCCGCCACGCGGATCAGCGACGAGCCGGCGTTGACCACCGTCTCCACGAACCGGCCGCTGCCGGGGTCCATGGACAGGCCGGCGAAGGACTCGCGGGCGGCGCCGTGCGCGTCGAGGACCTGGAGGTTGAAGGTTTCCTGGGGGCACGGGGTGTCGTGGTCTATGGCGACCCGCAGGCCGTCGCCCCAGATGCCCGGCTCCTTGGCGTGCACCTCCAGGACCGGGCACTGGCTGCGGCCCTCGGTGGACTCCAGGGTGACCTGGGCCTCCTTGCCGGTGCCGGCCTTGGCGACCCGGACGATCACCGCGACGGCGCCGCCGTTGCCGAAGAACTGGTGGACGGCGTAGGAGACCGGGCTGCGCGAGGTCAGGCCGCCGAAGCGGCGCTCGAAGTCGGCGAAGCTGGTGATCCGGACCGGTTGGTTGAGCGGGCCGCGCCGGGTGTGGCCGACGAACGCGGTCACCGAGGTCGTCACGGTGGTGATGCTGCGGATGCTGCTGGGAAGTTCTTCGACATAGACGCCGGGATAGGTCGTATGTGTCGGCATTCCCCCTCCAATCCCTTCAGGCACCGAGTGTGAGGACACCAAGAAATCGAGAAAACCGGGAGGGATGGGCGGGGAGAAGAGGGAGGGATGACAGGCGCGGAAGAGTCCACGACCGCACAGAGCGGTGATCGTGGTCGTGCATCCCCCCACTACCCATCAAGTTCCCCCGTCTGCATCCGGTGCGAGGCGGTCCGTGATCCGCGGTCCGACCCGCACGGGACCAAGCCCGGAAGTGCGCGACTCCGGCCTGTGACTCCTGATGCGTGAGTGCTCAACGCAGTTTCTTTCAGGGGGAGTTGGAGGGTCAAGGAGCTTTCCGGACACCGCCTGCGGAGGTCTTGTGCGGGCACGTTGCGGGTTCTTTCCGAACGGTTTCCCGCTCCCCCGCAACCGGAACCGGACGGGCCGGGTGCGCTCGGGCGCACCGGGTCGTCGGTGCCCGGCGCCCGAACGGCGCACGGCGACGGAGTGCACGGCGGATGGCGACGAAGTCGCCCGGCACCCGGACGGCCCTGCGAAATGCCTCCGGCGCGCCGGAGCGCCCCTGCGGAAAAGGGGCGGCGCAGTACGTTGACCAAAAGATCTGTGACCGTAATCACCGCCGGAGTGTGATCTGCGATTTAGGGACGCATGTCCAGCGGCGATACCCTGCGAGACGGACATGCCGCGTATCCGGACACCGTGTACGCCTCCCCTGTGACAGCGCCGTCACGTTGCCCTTCGCGGCACGCCCATCGCAGACGAACGAACCGCGATCACTACGGCGATTCTGAGAAGACAAGGGACGGACGCGCGTGGACCTGTTCGAGTACCAGGCGAGGGACCTCTTCGCCAAGCACGGTGTACCGGTGCTGGCCGGTGAAGTCATCGACACGCCTGAGGCGGCGCGCGCGGCGACTGAGCGCCTTGGCGGCAAGTCGGTCGTCAAGGCGCAGGTGAAGGTCGGTGGCCGTGGCAAGGCCGGCGGCGTGAAGCTGGCCACCACGCCGGACGAGGCCGTCGCCCGCGCGACGGACATCCTCGGCATGGACATCAAGGGCCACACGGTCCACAAGGTGATGATCGCCGAGACGGCCCCGGAGATCGTCGAGGAGTACTACGTCTCCTACCTCCTGGACCGCACCAACCGCACCTTCCTGGCCATGGCCTCGGTCGCGGGCGGCATGGACATCGAGGAGGTCGCCGCGACGACCCCCGAGAAGCTCGCCAAGGTCCCGGTCGACGCCAACGAGGGCGTCTCCATCGAGAAGGCCCGCGAGATCGTCGCCCAGGCGAAGTTCCCGGCCGAGGTCGCCGAGCAGGTCGCCGAGGTCCTGGTGACCCTGTGGAAGACGTTCGTCGCCGAGGACGCGCTCCTCGTCGAGGTCAACCCGCTGGCCAAGGTCGCCTCCGGTGACGTCCTCGCCCTCGACGGCAAGGTCTCCCTGGACGCCAACGCCGAGTTCCGTCAGCCGGAGCACGAGGCCCTGGAGGACAAGGCCGCGGCCAACCCGCTCGAGGCCGCGGCCAAGGCCAAGGGCCTGAACTACGTCAAGCTCGACGGCCAGGTCGGCATCATCGGCAACGGCGCGGGTCTCGTCATGAGCACCCTGGACGTCGTCGCCTACGCCGGTGAGAACCACGGTGGCGTCAAGCCCGCCAACTTCCTCGACATCGGTGGCGGCGCCTCCGCCGAGGTCATGGCGAACGGCCTGGAGATCATCCTCGGCGACCCGGACGTGAAGTCCGTGTTCGTCAACGTCTTCGGCGGCATCACCGCGTGCGACGAGGTCGCCAACGGCATCGTGCAGGCCCTGGAGCTCCTGAAGTCCAAGGGCGAGAACGTCAGCAAGCCGCTGGTGGTCCGCCTCGACGGCAACAACGCCGAGCTGGGTCGCAAGATCCTCTCGGACGCCAACCACCCGCTGGTGCAGCGTGTGGACACCATGGACGGTGCGGCCGACAAGGCCGCCGAGCTGGCCGCGGCCAAGTAAGGGACGAGGACTCCAACAACCATGGCTATCTTCCTCACCAAGGACAGCAAGGTCATCGTCCAGGGGATGACCGGCGCCACCGGCATGAAGCACACCAAGCTCATGCTCGGTGACGGCACCAACATCGTCGGTGGTGTCAACCCGCGCAAGGCCGGCACCAGCGTCGACTTCGACGGCACCGAGGTCCCGGTCTTCGGCTCCGTCAAGGAGGCGATGGAGAAGACGGGCGCCAACGTCTCCGTCCTCTTCGTGCCGCCGGCCTTCGCCAAGGCCGCCGTCGTCGAGGCGATCGACGCCGAGATCCCGCTGGCCGTCGTCATCACCGAGGGCATCGCCGTCCACGACTCCGCCGCGTTCTACGCGTACGCGAAGTCGAAGGGCGACACGACCCGGATCATCGGCCCGAACTGCCCCGGCCTGATCACCCCCGGCCAGTCCAACGCCGGCATCATCCCGGGCGACATCACCAAGCCGGGCCGCATCGGCCTGGTGTCGAAGTCCGGCACGCTGACGTACCAGATGATGTACGAGCTGCGCGACATCGGCTTCTCCTCGGCCGTCGGCATCGGTGGCGACCCGGTCATCGGCACCACCCACATCGACGCCCTGGCCGCGTTCCAGGAGGACCCCGACACCGACCTGATCGTGATGATCGGTGAGATCGGCGGCGACGCCGAGGAGCGGGCCGCCGACTTCATCAAGGAGCACGTCACCAAGCCGGTCGTCGGCTACGTGGCGGGCTTCACCGCGCCCGAGGGCAAGACGATGGGCCACGCCGGCGCCATCGTGTCCGGCTCGTCCGGCACCGCCCAGGCGAAGAAGGAGGCCCTGGAGGCCGCGGGCGTGAAGGTCGGCAAGACCCCGTCCGAGACCGCGCTGCTGGCCCGCGAGATCCTCAACGGCTGACGCGGCACCCGCTGTACGACGGCCGTGGGCCCGCACCCTCCCGGGTGCGGGCCCACGGCCGTTTCCGCTACGGGCGGAGCGTTCAGCGGACGTCCGGGCGGAGCCGGGCGCCGGGCGGCAGCGAGCGGTGCCGGGGCTTCCCGGGCCGCCCGGCCTTGCGGTGGTGCGCCGGCCGGTGCGTGGGCCGGACCGCGGAGGGGGCCGCGGCGCGGGCGGCGGCGGACGGCGCGGACGGGTCGGGCGGCGCGGTTGGGTCGGCCGGCGCGTACGGGGCGGCCATGGCCGGCCGCCGCGGCGGCGGGCGATAGCCGTCCGGCGTGCCGAGCGACACCGCCAGCGCCACCACCGCCAGCAGCCCGGTCGCCCCGAACCCGGTACGGGTCGTCAGCCGGGCCCGCCGCTCCGCGCCGGCCCGGACGTCGTGCGCGGGCGGCGGCACCGCCGGGCGGGACGCCGCCAGCGCGCCCAGCCGGGCGTGCAGCACCGCGCCCTGGCGGTCCGGCGGCAGCCCCTTGAGCCCCAGTTCCGGCAGCTGCTCGGCCAGGCACTCCCGGGCGTGCGTCAGCCGCCCGGTCGCCGCCGGCGTACTGGCCTCCACCTCGGCCGCGGTCTCGTGCAGCCCCAGCCCGACCCCGTCGTGCAGCAGCAGGGTGCGGCGGTAGGGGACGGGCAGCGCGAGCACCGCCGTCAGCAGCGCATGGTCCCGCGGTGCGGCCGGCGGCGGCGCGGGTGTCCCGGGCCGGGGCCGCTCGGCGGGCCGCAGCCCGGGGAACAGCCGCCGCCAGGGCGCCAGCGCGTACTCGTACGCCGCCGCCCGCACCCACCCCACCGGATCCGGATCCGCCCGCACCTCCGGCCAGCGCTGCCAGGCCGTCTGGAACGCCCGCTCGACGGCCCGCCGGGCGAGCCGGGCCCGCCCGGTGAGCAGCACCGCCTGCTGGATCAACGGCCCGGCGTGCGCGCCGTACAGCGCGTCGAAGTCGGCTGACGAACAGTCAAATCTGTTTCCGCCGCGGCCCTCTGATGTGACGTCGGAAGATTCCTCGGGCTGCCTCCGGCCGTGCTCGCTCATACCGGAAGTCTGAAAACGCCGGGCCGTCGATCTCGCGCGACACGTCGGACGAATGCCCGATACGTGGTGGAAAGGGATGTTATTGGCAGCATGGCCGTGTGAGCCAATTGACCGAACGCGGTACCACGTTGTCCTCACACGGCCGGACCGCCGCGCAGCGCTCCTCGGCGATCGGCACCGCCGTCGTCAGCGGGGTGACCGCCGCCGGCCTCGGCCTCGGCGCGCTCGCGGTCGCCGTCCTGCTGCTCTGGGTCGTCTCCCCGTACCCGGACAGCGGCCCCTCACGGGCGCTGCACCTAGCCGCCGGCCTGTGGTTCATGGCGCACGGCGGGGGCCTGGTCCGCGAGGCGACCGCGTCCGGCGTCCCGGCGCCCGTCGGCGTGACCCCGCTGCTGCTCGCCGCCCTCCCGGTCTGGCTGCTCCACCGCGCCGCCCGGGACACCCTGGCCTCGGCCGCCGAGCAGCGCCCCGACGACGGCTCCGCGGTCGCCCCGCGCACCCTGCTCGGCGCCCTGCTGGCCGGGTACCTGGCGGTCGCCGCCGGGGCACTGCTCTACACCTCCACCGGCCGGCTGACCGCCGCGCCGCTCGCCGCGCTGCTGGCCGTCCCCGGCACCGCCGCCGTCACCCTCGGCGGCACCGCCTGGCACATCCTCGGACCGGACGCCGTGGCCCTCCTACCGGCCCGGGTGCCGCCCGCCTTCCGGAGGCTGCCGGCCGGCCTCCGCGCCGCGCTCACCGGCCCCCGCCTCGACACCGCCCTCAAAGCGGCCGCCGCCGCCACCCTCGCCCTGCTCGCCTCCGGCGCGACGCTCACCCTCCTCGGCCTGGCCCTGCACCCCGGCCGGTTCGCCGACGACCTGAGCCAGCTCGCCCCCGACTGGGCCGGCCGCTGCACGGTGCTGCTGCTCTGCCTCACCCTGCTCCCCAACGCGGCCGTCTGGGGCGCCGCCTACGGCCTGGGGCCCGGCTTCACCGTCGGCGCGGGCAGCGCGGTCGGGCCGCTGGGCACCTCACCGCGCCCCGCGCTGCCGCACTTCCCGCTGCTCAGCGGCCTGCCGGACCCGGGTCCGGGAAGTTGGTGGTCGGTGGCGCCGGCCCTGGTGGTGCCGGCCGCCGCGGTGGTGCTGCTGACCCGGTACGCGGCCGGCGAGGGGCACCGTTCGTGGGGACGGACGGCCGGGACGGCGGCCGTGGCGGCGGGCCTGTGCGGCCTGGCGACGGCGGTGCTCGGGGTGCTGGCCGGCGGCGCGCTGGGCCAGGGCGCACTCGCCTCGTTCGGCCCCCGTGGCTGGCTGATCGGCCTGGCGGCGGCGGGTTGGACGGCGCTGGCCGGGGTGCCGGGGTCGCTGGGGCTGCGCGCCTGGCGACGGGCCGGGCGGCGGGCGGCGGAGGGCCGGTCGGTGCGCCTCCGCGCCCTGCCCGGCGTCCTGTTCCGCCGCACCCGAGCGGGCCACGGACAACCGGGCCCGGAGGCGGGACGGCGGGCCGGGCGGCGGACCGGCCGGGGCATCCTCCGGGCCACCGGCGCCGGCCGGCGCAACCGCCGGGAGGAGGGCGGGCGGACGGAAGGCGCGCGGGAAACCGGGGACGAGCGCAGGGGAGAGGGCCAGGGGGAGAGCCGGAAAAAGGACCGGGCGACGGACCCGGCGACGGGCCCGGAAGGGGGCCCGGAGGAGGACCGGGGGACCGCCGCCTGACGGCGCACGCCCCGACGCCCCACCCGCTCCCGGCCACCGGCCGTCCCCACCGCCACGACGGGAACGGCCGCTACCGCGCCGCCGCTACTGCTCCACCGCGCTCGCCACCGTCGCTGCTACTGCTGCGACTGCTGGCTGAGCAGCGGTCGGAGCTGCGGCGGGAGGAGGTTCTCGCAGGACTTGCTCGCCGACTGGGTCAGCGCGTCGTTCACACAGGTGAAGTAGTCGCGGTAGACGACCTGGACGGTGAAGGTCGCGGCCACCATCATCAGCGCCAGCGAGGCGGTCACCAGACCGGCGATCGCGGCGGTGGTCTGCGGCCGGGTCGTCGGGCCCGCGACACCGCCGGGACGCCCCGGCGGAGGCGGGGTGGCGCCGCCGGCCGGGCCCCCCTCGGGCGCCGCGGCGCCCGCCTTCTTCGGGACGGGCTTGCCGCGCAGCGCGCTGACGCCCCAGTAGAGGGAGAGCGAGCCCAGCAGCAGTGCCACCTCCGGCAGGCTGAAGAGCACGAAGAAGAACGCCCACATGCCGGCCAGCAGGGCGTAGCGGGCCCGTCGCTGGAGCGGGTCGGTGGGGTCCCAGCGCAGCCCGCCGGGGCCGCCGCCCGGTCCGCCGGGCCCGCCCTGGCCACCCTGGCCGCCGCCGCGGCCCGGCCGGCTGCCGAAGCCGCCGCCCTGCCGGCCCGGCTGGCGGCTGCTCCACTGGCTGCCCCACGCCGGGGGCTGGTCCTGCGGCCGCTGCTCCTCGCCGTCGCCGGCGTCCCCCTGCGCCTGCCCGGTGAGGTGCGGGCGCGGGCGCCACTCCTGGTCGGGGGCGTCGGCCGGCGGCGGTGCGAACGGGTTGTCGTCCTGCCCGGCGGAGGCGGACGGGCCCGGGGTGCCGTCGGACGGTGCGTCCGGGTTGGACGACGACTTGCGCTCGCGCGGCAGGAGGACCAGCCCCGGGGCGGTGGTGGGCTGGGGGTGCCACCCGGCGATGGCTGGGGGAGGGAGGAGGAGAGCCGCGCGGCGGCGTCGGTCCGGCATCTGGAGTGAGTCTTCCCCTTGTCGTGGGCGTCCGTCCGGCGGGTGGGCCGGGCGTGCGGTCACCATGATCTGCATGCGATCTCTCGCCTGACGCTACCTCCCGTGCCCGCCCCCGTCCCGCGGGGGCCGCACGGTGTGCCGGTATCGTTGCTGACGGTCGGCGCCTTCGTAGGGTTCCCCGGATTCACGGAACCCCTCGCTTTGTACGACCGCACAAATTCCCGTAGAGCCCCGCACAGCCCCCAGACCCGCAAGACCTGGCGAGAAAGACCCCACCGTGGCCTCCTCTTCTGTTCCCGCTCGCTCCGCCCCGGCCCGCATCGTGGTACTCGTCTCCGGTTCGGGCACCAACCTCCAGGCGCTGCTCGACGTCATCGCCGAGGAGGGCGCCGCGGAGTACGGCGCCGAGATCGTGGCGGTGGGCGCCGACCGCGCCGGGATCGTCGGTCTGGAGCGCGCCGAGCGGGCCGGGCTGCCGACGTTCGTCTGCCGGGTCAAGGACCACCCGGACCGCGCGGCCTGGGACGCGGCGCTCACCGAGGCGACCGCCGCGCACGCCCCGGACCTGGTGGTCTCGGCCGGCTTCATGAAGATCCTCGGCAAGGAGTTCCTGGCCCGCTTCGGCGGCCGGACGATCAACACCCACCCGGCGCTGCTGCCCAGCTTTCCCGGTGCCCACGGCGTCCGCGACGCCCTCGCGTACGGCGCGAAGGTCACCGGCTGCACCGTCCACTTCGTCGACGACGGCGTCGACACCGGCCCGATCATCGCCCAGGGCGTGGTCGAGGTCCGGGAGGAGGACGACGAATCCGCGCTGCATGAGCGCATCAAGGAAGTCGAGCGATCGCTGCTCGTCGAGGTCGTGGGGCGCCTGGCCCGCCACGGCTACCGCATAGAGGGACGAAAGGTACGTATCTCGTGACCGCCACCGAAGGTACGCGGCGCCCCATCCGGCGCGCGCTGGTCAGCGTCTACGACAAGTCCGGGCTGGAGGAGCTGGCCCAGGGGCTGCACGCGGCGGGCGTCCAGCTGGTCTCGACCGGATCGACCGCCGGGAAGATCGCCGCCGCCGGGGTGCCGGTCACCAAGGTCGAGGAGCTCACCGGCTTCCCGGAGTGCCTCGACGGCCGGGTCAAGACCCTGCACCCCAAGGTCCACGCCGGCATCCTCGCCGACCTGCGCCTCGCGGACCACCAGCAGCAGCTGGCCGACCTCGGCGTCGAGCCGTTCGACCTGGTGGTCGTGAACCTCTACCCGTTCAAGGAGACCGTCGCCTCCGGCGCCACCCCCGACGAGTGCGTCGAACAGATCGACATCGGCGGCCCCTCGATGGTCCGCGCCGCCGCCAAGAACCACCCCTCGGTCGCCGTGGTCACCAGCCCCGAGCGGTACGCCGACGTCCTCGCCGCGGTCAACGGCGGCGGGTTCGACCTGGCCGCCCGCAAGCGGCTGGCCGCCGAGGCGTTCCAGCACACCGCCGCCTACGACGTGGCCGTCGCCGCCTGGATGACCAACGTCTACGCGCCGGAGGCGGACGGCGCCGCGCTGCCCGAGTTCCTCGGCGAGACCTGGGAGCGCCGCAGCACCCTGCGCTACGGCGAGAACCCGCACCAGGCCGCCGCCCTCTACGTCGACGGTCAGCCGGGCGGCATCGCCAACGCCGAGCAGCTGCACGGCAAGGAGATGTCCTTCAACAACTACGTGGACACCGAGGCCGCCCGCCGCGCCGCCTACGACCACGACGAGCCCTGCGTGGCGATCATCAAGCACGCCAACCCGTGCGGCATCGCGATCGGCGCGGACGTCGCCGAGGCGCACCGCAAGGCGCACGCCTGCGACCCGGTGTCCGCGTACGGCGGCGTGATCGCGGTGAACCGCCCGGTGACCGTCGCCCTCGCCGAGCAGGTCGCGGAGATCTTCACCGAGGTCATCGCCGCCCCGGCGTACGAGGACGGCGCGGTCGAGATCCTCGCCCGCAAGAAGAACATCCGCGTCCTGAAGGTCGAGGGCACCCCGCACCAGCCCGGTGACCTCAAGCTGCTCTCGGGCGGCGCGGTGCTCCAGCACACCGACGTCTTCCAGGCCGAGGGCGACGACCCCGCCACCTGGACCCTGGCCACCGGAGAGGCGCTGTCCGCCGAGGAGTTGGCCGAGCTGGCGTTCGCCTGGAAGGCGTGCCGCGCGGTGAAGTCCAACGCGATCCTGCTCGCCAAGGACGGCGCGTCGGTGGGCGTGGGCATGGGCCAGGTCAACCGCGTCGACTCCTGCAAGCTCGCCGTGGAGCGTGCCGGCGAGGAGCGGGCGCGCGGCTCCTACGCCGCGTCGGACGCCTTCTTCCCGTTCCCCGACGGCCCGGAGATCCTGATCGCCGCCGGCGTCAAGGCGATCGTCCAGCCCGGCGGTTCGATCCGCGACGAACTCGTCGTCGAGGCCGCCCAGAAGGCCGGCGTGACGATGTACTTCACCGGCACCCGGCACTTCTTCCACTGAGGTCCGGCCGGCCCCGCGGTACCGCGCACGACGGAGGGCCGCACCCTTGCCCGGGGTGCGGCCCTCCGTCGTGCGCGGTACCGCCGCGGTCAGTAACGCGGCCGGCTGAACCAGGCGTTGGACTCGTCCTTGGAGACGAAGACCGTCACCAGGATGCCCAGCACCGTGTGGACCAGGCCGATCGGGAAGCTGAAGAGGCTCACCAGGATGGTGCCGACGCCGAAGATGATGCTGCCGACGCGGACCCCGCCGGCGCCGTTGCCGAACTGGGAGGCGAGCGTGATCCCGGCCACCGTGAAGATCACGATGACGACGATCACCGCGATCAGCACGCCCTTGCCGACGTTGAACGCCGACATGTCCGCGTAGGGCGAGGACGACGCCTCGTGCGACGCCTTGGTGACGCCGCCCAGCCCCAGCACCGCCAGGACCAGCCCGATGAGGTTCAGCGCGGCGAGCACGAACATCATCACCCGGGCCGCCTTGGCGCTGCCCGGCATCACCGTCGGGTACGGCATCTGCGCCGGCGGCATCGCACCGCCGGGGTACGCGCCGTACGGGGCCATCGGCTGCTGCGGCTGCTGCGGCTGCGGGGGCTGCTGGGGGTAGCCGTAGCCGGGCTGCTGGCCGGGCTGCTGGCCGGGCGGGGGGCCGTAGGGGTTGTTGGGGTTCGGATAGCTCACGAGCGGTGTCCTTCAGGCGACTTGAGGTGGTATCGGCGAGCGCCGCGAAGGCCCCCGATCGCTGCTGCGAGGGGGGCCTTCACTGGGCTGGGCTGGGCGTGGAGTGCGGCCCGTTACGGCATTACTTGGGAACCTGGACGACCACGTTGCCGACGATCTTGTCGCCGAAGGTCTGGTTCTTCTCGTCCCACAGCGGCCACAGGTAGCCGATGCCGCACAGCACGCCGTTCAGGTAGCGGCAGAGGAAGCGCACGAACGTCATGCCGAAGCCGAGGGGCTGGCCGGTGGACTCCTTGATCACCTTGATGCCCAGCGCCTTCTTGCCCGGGGTCTGGCCGGTGCTGCCTTCCTTGACCATGAGGAAGATGACCGCGCCCAGCATGACCGCATAGCCAAGCACCATCACCAGGAGGGCGCCGACCGGCGTGCTGCTCGACACGGCGCTGTTGGCCGCGTCCCGGATGCAGTTGTAGTCGCCCGTCGGGCAGTGGGAGTAGTCCGGGGTGACCGAGGAGACCGAGCTGGCCGCCATGACACCACTGATGATGAACAGGATGATCGGCACCGCGGCGATGATGAGGCCGTCGATCAGGAAGGCGCCGACCCGCGCTCCCCAGCTCGCGTAACCCATCGGCATGCCCGGCATCCCCATCCCCGGCATGCCCGGCTGGCCATACGGGGCCGCGGGCTGCTGCGGGTAGCCGCCGTAGCCGGGCTGACCCTGCGGCGGGACCTGACCCTGCGGCGGGACCTGGCCCTGCTGCGGGTAGCCGTACGGCTGCTGGGGCTGCTGCGGGGCGCCCTGCGGGTAGCCGTAGCCCGGCTGACCGCCCTGCGGCGGGACCGGCGGCTGCTGGCCGTACGGGCCCTGGGGGGCCTGCGGCTGCTGGCCGTACGGGTTGTTCGGGTCACCGAAGCTCATGGTGTTGCTTTCCTCCGTTGGTGTCAGTGGGGGACGACGCGGCGTGACTCGGAGGAAAAAACAGGTTGTTTCATGGCCCGCCCCCGACGATGCCTGCGGCACTGCGGCGTCAATCCTTCTAGGTGAGGATTCCCTCTGTCCAGTCAAGGGGGTCAGCCTTTGTCCAACCGCAATGATCATTTCAGGACAACTGCCGTTCGCGCGCCCTGATTGGAACCCGGGAGCCTCCATCCGGGAGGATGGGGGTATGACTGCCCAGATTCTGGATGGCAAGGCCACCGCCGCCGCGATCAAGTCCGAGCTCACCGCCCGCGTCGAGGCGCTGAAGGCCAAGGGTGTCACCCCCGGCCTGGGCACCCTGCTGGTCGGCGACGACCCGGGCAGCCGCTGGTACGTCAACGGCAAGCACCGGGACTGCGCCCAGGTGGGCATCGCGTCCATCCAGCGCGAACTGCCGGAGACCGCCACCCAGGAGGAGATCGAGGCCGTCGTCCGGGAGCTCAACGAGAACCCGGACTGCACCGGCTACATCGTCCAACTCCCGCTCCCCAAGGGCATCGACGCCAACCGCGTGCTGGAGCTGATGGATCCGGCCAAGGACGCCGACGGGCTGCACCCGATGAGCCTGGGCCGCCTGGTCCTAGGCATCGAGGGCCCGCTGCCGTGCACCCCGTACGGCATCGTCCAGCTGCTGCGGCGGCACGACGTCGAGATCAAGGGCGCGCACGTGGTCGTCGTCGGCCGGGGCATCACCATCGGCCGGCCGATGCCGCTGGTGCTGACCCGCAAGTCCGAGAACGCCACGGTCACCCAGTGCCACACCGGCACCCGCGACCTGTCCGCGCACCTGAAGCAGGCCGACATCATCGTCGCCGCGGCCGGTGTGCCGCACATCATCAAGCCCGAGGACATCAAGCCCGGCGCGGCCGTGCTGGACGTCGGCGTCAGCCGGGACGAGAACGGCAAGATCGTCGGCGATGTGCACCCCGGCGTCGCCGAGGTGGCCGGCTGGGTCGCCCCCAACCCGGGCGGCGTCGGCCCGATGACCCGCGCCCAGCTGCTGGTCAACGTCGTCGAGGCGGCGGAGCGCGCGGCCCAGGGCTAGGCCCTGTCCGGCGGGGAAGGGCCCGACCGGCCCGGACGTGCGAGCCTGGAAGGGGGCCGCCGTCCCCGCCGTCCCGCACTCTCGATCGACCCTCGACCCATCCTCGACACCGACCTGGACACCGGAAGGGGCTGACCGCCACACATGGCTGCCGAAGCGCACTCGGAGGGTGCGTCCGAGCCGCAGCGCACCTCGCGCCGCTTTCCGCAGCTGACCCGCGACACCGCCCGCCCCGAAGGCGGCGGCCGGGCTGCTTCGGGCGACTATCCGGCGCCGGCCCGGCAGTGGCCGCTGCTCACCGTACTGGGCGGGGTCGGCCTCGGGCTGCTGCTGGTCTCGCTGGACGCCTTCCGGATCGGCTCGATCGTGATCGGGCTGTCCCTGCTGGGCGGCGCGGTGCTGCGGTGGGCGCTGCCGTCGGTGGGGATGCTGGCCGTCCGCTCCCGCTTCACCGACCTGATCACCTACGGCGGACTGGGCTTCGTGATCGTGATCCTGGCCATGATGGTGCAGCCCAAACCGTGGATCCACATCCCGTTCCTGGACGACATCGTCCACTTCACGGTCCGTTAGGGCCGGTCCGACGGGTCGGGGTCGGACAGACCCCGGTCCCGGTCCGGAAGCGTCCCGCGGCGCTGCGGCACACCTCGTGCCGTAGCGCCGCGCGCTTGTGTGACGCGGGTAACTTGGCGACGTCCGGGGGGTGCCCCAACCGCGAGAGGGACGTCCATCTCATGGCCAAGATCAAGGTTGCCAACCCCGTCGTCGAGATCGATGGCGACGAGATGACCCGCATCATCTGGTCGTCCATCAGGGACCGGCTGATCCTCCCGTACCTCGACATCGAGCTGAAGTACTTCGACCTCGGCATCGAGCACCGGGACGCCACCAGCGACCAGGTGACCGTCGACGCCGCGCACGCCATCCAGCGGTACGGAGTCGGGGTGAAGTGCGCGACGATCACCCCGGACGAGGCCCGGGTCGAGGAGTTCAACCTCAAGGCGATGTACCGCTCGCCGAACGGCACCATCCGCAACATCCTCGGCGGCGTGATCTTCCGCGAGCCCATCATCATGGAGAACGTGCCCCGGCTGGTGCCCGGCTGGACCCGGCCCATCGTCGTCGGCCGCCACGCCTTCGGCGACCAGTACCGCGCCACCGACCTGAAGGTCCCCGGCCCCGGCGCGCTCACCCTGACCTTCGCCCCGGCGGACGGCGGCGAGCCGACCGAGCTGGAGGTGCACGAATTCCCGGGCGCCGGCGTGGCCCTGGCGATGTACAACCACGACGACTCGATCCGCGACTTCGCCCGGGCGTCGTTCCGCTACGGACTGGACCGCAACTATCCGGTCTACCTGTCCACGAAGAACACGATCCTGAAGAAGTACGACGGCCGCTTCAAGGACCTCTTCCAGGAGGTCTTCGACAGCGAGTTCCGGACCGACTTCGAGGCCCGCGGCCTGACGTACGAGCACCGGCTGATCGACGACATGGTGGCCGCCGCCCTGAAGTCGTCCGGAGGCTATGTCTGGGCCTGCAAGAACTACGACGGCGACGTCCAGTCCGACATCGTCGCCCAGGGCTTTGGCTCGCTCGGCCTGATGACGTCGGTGCTGATGACGCCCGACGGCCGGACCATCGAGGCCGAGGCGGCGCACGGCACCGTCACCCGCCACTACCGCCAGCACCAGCAGGGCAAGGCCACCTCCACCAACCCGGTCGCCTCGGTCTTCGCCTGGACCCGCGGCCTGGCGCACCGCGGCAAGCTCGACGACACCCCGGAGGTGAGCCGCTTCGCGCAGACCCTGGAGCGGGTCTGCGTGGAGACCGTCGAGGGCGGCCAGATGACCAAGGACCTGGCCCTGCTCATCGGCCCCGCCCAGCCCTGGCTGACCACCGACCAGTTCCTGGAGGCCCTGGACGCCGCCCTCCAGAAGGCGATGGCGCCGGCCTGAGCCCGCGCCGGCGCCGGCCGCCGCGCCTGGCCGGGATTCGCCCTCCCCGGAGAACCGCCGCGGAAAAGGGGGGATTGCCTTCCCGGATCCCGGGAATGCGCACCACAACCCCCCACGGGTGTGGCACAACCGCCGGCCGCCCGCGCTCCCCCTCCCACGAGCGGGCGGCCGTCGCCCCCCTGATCGGGCCGCTCCGCCGGCCGCCCGCGCGGCGGTCGCCGAGGTGGTCCGGTCGGGGTCGGCGTGACGGCCGGTGAGGTGTCCCACACCGGCCCGTCACGTGCGCCGGGCGGGGGTCCGATAGCCTGACGGCCGGGTCTCTCGATACCAAGAGACCTCGATAGATGGGCAGGGACACCCACCGCCACCCAAGGTGGTCCAGGGGCTTGCCCCCGGAATACCGCGCAGGAGATCGCCATGACCCGCACTCCCGTCAACGTGACCGTGACCGGCGCCGCCGGCCAGATCGGTTACGCCCTTCTCTTCCGCATCGCCTCCGGCCATCTGCTCGGCGCGGACGTGCCGGTCAAGCTGCGCCTGCTGGAGATCCCGCAGGGTCTCAAGGCCGCCGAGGGCACCGCGATGGAGCTGGACGACTGCGCCTTCCCGCTGCTCCGGGGCATCGAGATCACCGACGACCCGAACGTGGCCTTCGCCGGCGCCAACGTCGCGCTGCTGGTCGGCGCCCGCCCCCGCACCAAGGGCATGGAGCGCGGCGACCTGCTGGAGGCCAACGGCGGCATCTTCAAGCCGCAGGGCAAGGCCATCAACGACCACGCCGCGGACGACATCAAGGTCCTGGTCGTCGGCAACCCCGCCAACACCAACGCGCTGATCGCCCAGGCCGCCGCCCCGGACGTACCGCGCGAGCGCTTCACCGCGATGACCCGCCTGGACCACAACCGCGCGGTCACCCAGCTCGCCCAGAAGACCGGCACCCCGGTGTCCGAGATCCACCGCCTGACCATCTGGGGCAACCACTCGGCCACCCAGTACCCGGACATCTTCCACGCCACGGTCGCCGGCAAGAACGCCGCGGAGACCGTCAACGACGAGAAGTGGCTGGCCGACACCTTCATCCCGACCGTCGCCAAGCGCGGCGCGGCGATCATCGAGGCCCGCGGCGCGTCCTCCGCGGCCTCCGCGGCCAACGCCGCCATCGACCACGTCCACACCTGGGTCAACGGCACCGCCGACGGCGACTGGACCTCCATGGGCATCCCCTCGGACGGCTCCTACGGCGTCCCGGAGGGCCTGATCTCCTCCTTCCCCGTCACCACCAAGGACGGCACGTACGAGATCGTCCAGGGCCTGGAGATCAACGAGTTCTCCCGCACCCGCATCGACGCGTCCGTCAAGGAGCTGACGGAGGAGCGCGAGGCGGTTCGCGCGCTCGGCCTGATCTGAGCCGGCGCCCGTCGCACCACCCCACCGAGCCCGTACGGCCCAACGGCCGTGCGGGCTCGTCCCGTTGACGGCGCGTCGTGAGCCGATAACGCGCTGACACGACGGCCTCCGCTCCTCTATGCTGCGATGCCTTCACACGTCCGGGTGACGGTGCGCGCCGGCGGAACCGCCCCACCGCGCCGGCGCGTTGTGACGGATACGCGGTGGCACGCAACGGCAGGTACGGGGGAGGCCGATGACTGGCAACGAGGTGCCCGCGCAGCCGGGGGAGCCGGGTGGCCGGCCACGCTTGCGCAAGGAATCCGCGGGCGCTGCGGCGCCCGCACCGCTCCACACGACCCCGCCCGGGGCCAGCGAGGCCACCCGCCTGCTGTGCGCCGGGACGTACCTCGACGAGACCTTCCGCGACGCCGTCATCGACGAGCTCTACGTCCACGAGGAGCGGTTCGCCGCCCCCTCCCTGGGCATCGACGCGGCCCGGGTGCTCGCCCACGCCCTGCGCGCCCGCCGGCTCGAACTCGGCTGGTCGGCGGCGATCCTGCTGGTGTGGATCGTGGCCATCCCGCTGTCCCAGGGGATGGCGACGGCCTACCTCGGCCCGGTCGTCCTGCTGGGCCTGGCCCGTTTCGTCCGCGGGCTGTCGGCGACGTCGTGGTGGGCCCGGTCCGTCTCCTTCTCCCTGCGCTGGTACGCCCGGATCTCGCTGACGCTCTTCATGGTGGGCCTGGCGCTGCTGGCCTTCGCCAGCAGCCTGCCGCGGTTCCTGCCGGCGCTGTCGCCGCTCGCCCTGATCGACGCCCTGCTCGCCGAGATCGGCGTCACGCAAGCGTCGTCCTACGGCGGCGGATGGAGCGATCTGGGCGGTGCCCTGGGCACCTCGGACCTGGGCGTTCCGACCGTGTTCGCGATCTGGGTGGCGCTGCTGCTGCCGGTGCTGGTGGCCGTCCTGGTCGCGCTCCAGCGGGGCCAGTTCGCCCGCGCGCTGGCCCGCGAACTGTCCCGGGAGCGCTTCCCCGACGTGATGGCCGACCCGGCCGAGCGCGCCGAGGGCCTGCGCTTCCAGCGGCTGCGCGAGCGGGTGCGGACCGAGCAGCACGGGCCGCTGGTGATGTACCGCCCCGGTGACCCGTTCTGCGGCGCCGGCGAGCCGTTCAAACCCTGGTCGCTGTCGGTGGAGTTGGTCCCCCGGGCCGACGGCACCGCCGTGCCGCTGGACAACGGCGAGATCCTCGCCCGGATCGTCCCCCTCGTCGAGGCGCTGCGGGTGCCGTCCGGCTCACCGGCGATGGCGGACGCGGTCCGCGACCGGCTGCGCGCCCTGGAAGTCGACCAGTGCGTCTTCCTGCCGGTCGACGGCCTGCCGACCCGCGCCGCCGCGCCGTACGACCCGGTGGCCTTCGAGGCGCACCGGGTCGCCGCCCTGGAGGAGGGCGGCGAGACCCGCCGGCACTTCCTGCGGATCCGGGTCGGCGGTTGGCACGAGGGCGTGGTCACCACGGTCTTCGTCCGGGTCCACACCCAGGGCGGCATGCTGATGATGGAGGTGGCGCCGCACGTGCTGTGGCCGCTGCGCCCGCTCTTCCAGAACGCCGACCGGATCGCCCACCAGTACCGTCACCACCACCACTTCGGCAAGGCGGTCTGGGCGCTGACCCGCAGCCCCCGCACCGCCGGCGAGGCCCTGCTCACCCTGCTGCGCGGAGTGGGCGGCGGATGGCGCCTGGCCACCGAGGGCCACGGCGCCGCCCTCCCGGAGGGCCCCGCCGCGGCCGTCCGCGAACTGGGCTCGATCGGCGAGGCGTCGCTCTTCCAATACATGGACGTCGCCCGCTACTTGAAGACCATCCAGCAGCGGGTGGCGGCCGGAGTGAAGAGCGCGCTGCACGACGCGGGCTACCAGACCGCCGAGTTCGAGCAGCGCATCGTGCACGTCGCCGACGGCGGGGTCTACGTCGAGTCCGCGCAGGGCGCCGTCGGCATCGGCGACCACAACACCATCACCAACAACGGCGACCCCGCTCCCAAGAGCGACTCCGCCTCCCCGAAGGGCAGGTCCTGACGTGGCATCAGACGACACATCCGGCAAGGGCATCCACATCGGCAGCGTCCAGGGCGCCTTCGCCATCGGCGACCACAACACCGTCACCCACCACGGCGCCAACGTCCAGGGCGCCGGCGCGACCGTCGACCCGGCCCACGAGGAGCTGCTGCGGGCCGTCCGCGCCCTGCGCGAGGACCTCGGCCGGGCCGTGGAGACCCCCGAGGTCCGGGCCCTGACCGCCGAACTCGCCGGCACCGAGGAGGAGATCACCGGCACCGGCGCCGCCGCCCCCGGCCGGCTGGCCCGGCTGCGCGAGGTGCTGACCGACGCGAGCGCCGTGGTGGGGCTGCTGTCCTCCGGTGCGGCGGTGGTGCAGTCGGTCGCCGCCCTCCTGGGAGGCTGACCGGCCGTGCCCGCAGGCTCCGGACCGCGCTGGAACCCCGACACCCAGTCCTGGGAGACCGGCCCCACGCGTCCCACCCGCCCGTACACCGGCCCGATGCCGCCCCGCCCGGCCGCGCCGCCGACCGCCCCCGGGCCGACGGCCGGCCCCACCGCGCCCGCGTACCCGCCCGGCCCGTCGTACGACCCGGGCGCCGACACCCCGGGCGGGCCCGTCCCCGACCCGGCCGCCGGCCGCCGGACCCGGATCCTGATCGCCGGTGCGGTGGCCGCCGTCGTCGTGGTCGGTGCCGGCGGCGGCTACCTCCTGTGGGGCCGGGGTGCCGACGTCCGGCCGGCCGCCCGGCCGACGGCCTCGGCGAGCAGCGCCACCGCCGCCGCCCCGACCGGCTCCGCAACGGCCTCCGCGTCGCCCACCGCCTCCGCGTCCGCCACGTCCGTCCCCAGCGGCTACCACCTCGTCCACGACGAGAAGGGCTTCACGCTCGCGGTCCCCGACGGCTGGCAGCGCGAGCTCCGCCCCACCGGGGTCTTCTACACCTCGCCGGACTCCCGCAGCCTGCTGCAGATCTTCCAGATCACCGAGCCCGACCTCACCCCGCGGCAGGCCCTGGAGCAGGCGTCCAAGGGGCTCTCCGGCAACCCCGGCTACAAGGAACTGGGCATCGAACCGCGCCAGGGCCCGGCCGGCGTCGGCGGCGTCCAGCTGACCTACGCCTACGACAGCGATCGCCTGGGCATCCGGGTCCAGGCCGTGGACTGCGCCTTCACCGTCCCAGACGGCCGCCAGTTCGCGATCCTCGCCCTGGGGCCGGAGTCCGACTGGCCCCGGCAGGAGGGGGTCCAGCAGGTCGCCCTGGCGTCGTTCGCACCCACCGCCTGAGGGGGTCGCGGCCCGGTCCCCGGGCCGCGCCGCCGCCGACCGCTAGCCGGGCAGCTCGGTCCGCTCCCACCACTCGTAGACCGGCAGTCGGCCGTCGGCGGTGTCCCATTCCCGTGCGGTCGGCCGGAAGTGCTCGTAGCCGCCGCGGTACGGGACCTTCAGGTCGCCCCCTCCGGGTTCCACCTCGACGATCCGCTCGCTGATCCCCTCGGGACCGCCCTGGAGTACTGCCTTGGGTGCCTTGCTCGCCATGGCGGCAGTGTCTCGCGCGGCCCGCGGCCGTCCGGGACGGCTCGCCGGGGGCCGGCCGTCAGTCCCGGGGGAAATCCTCCGTCGAGAGGGTCATGCCGAGGATGGTGTCGGTGAGGTCGATCGGTTCGCCGTAGGCGAGGGTGAGGTCGCGCTTGTACGCGCCGTCCTGGGGGTGCGTGAAGACGCGGCAGCGGCCGAGGTAGGGGTCGGCGATGAGGTATACGGGGATGTCGGCGATTGCGTAGGCCGTCTCCTTGGGGCCGTAGTCGTTCATGGCGGTTCCCCGAGAGATGACCTCCGCCACGAACTCGACGTCCTGATAGCGCCAGCAGCCGTTCGTCTTCTCGGCGCCGTCGGAGAGCTTGGCGATATCCGGGCAGAAGCCGTTGCTCTTGCCCGGGAAGTCGATCCGCACATCCGACACCACCTTGGCGTCGCGACCGAAGTGGTCTTCGAGCGCCCACAGGATCCGGCGAATGGTCTGCCAGTGGACGTCCCGCTGCGGCGTCATGAAAACGGTCCCCTCGACGATCTCGACCTTGTATCCCTCGGGGACGGGCATCCGCTCCAGTCGATCGAACAACTGGTCCAACGTCAGCTCACCGGGCTCGGCCATCTCGATCCTGTCGGTCCGCTCAAGGCTGATGGTCATCGTGCCGCTCCTCCCCGCTCCGCCGCGGGATGCGGGGAGCCGCACGGTTCAACGATACGTATGTACGAGCGTCACGCGGGGCTCGGCGTCACGCGGCCTGGGTGCGGTTCTCCAGGGCGGTGATGTCGACGGTCTGGCCGGGGGGCGGGGTGTTCGAGGGGACCGGCCGGTCGTAGTCGCTGAGCAGGATGGTGCTGCTCTCGTCGTCGACCTGAGTGGTGATCTTCAGCGGGTAGTGGGTGCCCTTGATCGCGACGTAGACGGTCTGGGTGGCGTCCTCGGTCTTCTTGACGATGGGCAGAACCCGGGTGCCCTCGTGGGTGGTGGGTCGGCCCTTGCTGAGGGTGACCGCGGGGGGTGACGGCTGATCGGGCGCGGGGGGCTGCGGGGCCACCGACTTCTGGAAGGCGTTCAGGTCGCAGGCGGTGGCCAGGCTCTGGAGGAAGGCGTCGTCGGTGGTGCCGTGGAGGAAGCGGTCCTGGTAGTTGCGGGCCGCCGTGCTGCCCTCGTCGCCGGGCAGCTGGCTCTTCCAGTAGGCGGCGTCGGGCTTCAGCCAGACGTCCTTGCCGCGTTTGATCAGGTCGACCCGGCCGAGCTTGCCCTTGTTGATGTTGCCGTTGCAGTTCCCGTCCTGGTCGAGGGTGAGGTCGAGCTTGGTGTCGTCGGTGGAGGTCTCGGTGCGCATGCGCAGGGATTTCGCGCCGAGGAGTGCGTGCAGGGCGTCGTCGGAGATCTCCTGGGCGGATTTGTGGGCGAGGTCGCCCTCGTCGCCCGGGTCGTCGGCCGGGACCGCGGCGATGCAGGTGGCGGCCAGGGCGGCTCCGGCCGCGCCGCAGGCCAGGGCGGTGAGGGAGCGGCGTCTGCGGGTCATCTCGGCACCTCCCGTCGGGAGGGGTTCCCGGGGGCCGCGGTGGGCCGCCCGGAAGGCTCCCGGGTGGGCATACGGCTATTTAGCGTACTTTCCGGCCTATTCGGACGCATGCGGAGGGGTCGGGCGACCGGGGGTGACTCGTGTCACTTTCGATGAATGTTTGGGCATAGGAGCGGAGCTTTGGGTTAGGGGTCCCGGTTGCTGGCGGGTCGGCGGTTGCCTCAGTGGTGATCACTGGGGGCCCGGGCCGTCGGCGCAACACATCGGTAAGCGGAAGGCAGAAGATCGTCGTGGCGGCAACCGAGACAAACGAGACCATTCACGTAGGCGGGGTGTGGCGGGCGGCCGTCTCCGGCGCCACGCGCGAGGTCCTGGACCCCGCCGACGCCACGACGCTGCAGGTGGTCGCCGAGGGCGGCGCCGAGGACGCCGACGCGGCGGTCGCGGCGGCCAGGGCGGCCTTCGACGGCGGCGCCGGGGTGTGGCCCCGCACGCCGGTCGCCGAGCGGGCGGCGCTGCTGCGCCGGGTCGCCGACCTGCTCCAGCGCGACCGCGAGCAGATCGCCCTGATCGAGAGCCGGGACACCGGCAAGACCCTGGAAGAGGGCGGGGTCGACGTCGACGACGTCACCAACGCCTTCCGCTACTTCGCCGACCTGGTCGCCAACGACAGCGGCGGCCGGGTCGTGGACGCCGGTTCGGCGGACGTGCACAGCGTGGTGGTGCACGAGCCGGTCGGCGTGTGCGCGCTGATCACGCCCTGGAACTACCCGCTGCTCCAGGCGAGTTGGAAGATCGCCCCGGCGCTGGCGGCCGGCAACACCTTCGTGATCAAGCCGAGCGAGGTCACCCCGCTCTCGACGGTGTACCTGATCCGGCTGCTGGTCGAGGCGGGTCTGCCGGAGGGCGTCGCCAACATCGTCACCGGTGCCGGGCTGCCGGTCGGCCAGCGGCTGGCCGACCACCCCGACGTGGACCTCTTCTCGTTCACCGGCGGCCTGGCCAGCGGCACCAAGGCGGGCGCGGCGGCGGTCTCCGGCGCCAAGAAGATCGCCCTGGAGCTGGGCGGGAAGAACCCCAACGTGGTCTTCGCCGACGCCTGCGCCACCGACGAGGGCTTCGACACCGCCGTCGACCAGGCGCTGAACGCGGCGTTCATCCACAGCGGGCAGGTGTGCTCGGCCGGCGCCCGGCTGATCATCGAGGAGTCGGTGCGGGACCGCTTCGTCGCCGAACTCGCCCGCCGCGCCGAGAAGATCAAGCTCGGCCGGGGGACCGAGCCGGGCGTGGAGTGCGGCCCGCTGGTCTCCCAGCAGCAGCTGGACAAGGTCGAGGCGTACGTCGCCTCCGCGCTGACCGAGGGCGCCAGCCTGCGCTGCGGCGGCACCCGCCCCGAGCCCAGCGACGTCCGGCCGGCCGGCGGCTACTTCTACCTGCCGACCGTGCTGGACGGCTGCCACCGCGGGATGAAGGTGGTCCGGGAGGAGACCTTCGGGCCGATCCTCACCGTCGAGACCTTCCGCACCGAGGACGAGGCCGTCGCGCTCGCCAACGACACCGAGTACGGACTGGCCGGCGCGGTGTTCTCCGCCGACACCGCCCGCGCGCGCCGGGTGGCCGCCCGGCTGCGGCACGGCACCGTGTGGATCAACGACTACCACCCCTACCTGCCGCAGGCCGAATGGGGCGGCTTCGGGAAGTCCGGCATCGGGCGCGAACTCGGCCCGAGCGGACTCGACGAGTACCGGGAGAGCAAGCACATCTACGAGAACCTGCGGCCCCAGCCCGTCCGCTGGTTCGCCGGCTGACCGGTACCCACCCGTCACGCCTCCGGCCCGGGATCCAGGCTCCCGGGCCCCAGCGCACTTCGCAGTAAGGAGCACCCCTCATGCCCGTGTACGACTACGTCGTCGTCGGTGGTGGAACCGCCGGTTCCGTCATCGCCTCCCGCCTCGCAGAGGACCCCGACATCACCGTCGCCGTCATCGAGGGCGGCCCCTCCGACATCGACCGCGAGGACGTTCTGACGCTGCGCAAGTGGCTCGGCCTGCTCGGCGGCGATCTGGACTACGAGTACACGACCACCGAGCAGCCCCGCGGCAACTCGCACATCCTGCACAGCCGCGCCAAGGTCCTCGGCGGCTGCTCGTCCCACAACACCCTGATCTCCTTCAAGCCGCTGCCGTCCGACTGGGACGAGTGGGAGGCGGCCGGCGCCACCGGTTGGGGCGCCGCGCAGATGGACCCCTACTACGGCAAGCTGCGCAACAACATCGTGCGGGTGGCCAAGAAGGACCAGAACCAGATCGCCACGGACTGGATCGAGGCCACCAAGACGGCGCTCGGCGTCCCTGAGGTCGTCGGCTTCAACGACGGGCCCTTCGAGGAGGGCGTCGGCTTCTTCGACCTCTCCTACCACCCGGAGAACAACAAGCGGTCCTCCGCCTCCGTCGCCTACCTCCACCCCCACATGGAGGCCGGCGACCGCCCCAACCTCACGCTGATGCTGGAGACCTGGGCGCACAGGCTGGAGCTGGACGGCACCACGGCCAAGGGCGTCCACGTCCGGACCAAGGACGGCGAGGAGGTCTACGTCGAGGCCGCCCGCGAGGTGCTGGTGTGCGCCGGCGCGGTGGACACCCCGCGGCTGCTGATGCACTCCGGCATCGGCCCGAAGGCGGACCTGGAGGCGCTGGGCATCGAGTGCGTCCTCGACCTGCCGGGCGTCGGGGAGAACCTGATCGACCACCCCGAGTCGGTCATCGTCTGGGAGACCGACGGGCCGATCCCCGGCAACTCCGCGATGGACTCCGACGCCGGTCTGTTCGTGAAGCGGGACCCGGGGCACAAGGGCCCGGACCTGATGTTCCACTTCTACCAGATCCCGTTCACCGACAACCCCGAGCGACTGGGCTACGAGCGCCCCGAGCACGGCGTCTCGATGACCCCCAACATCCCCAAGTCCCGCGCCCGCGGCCGGCTCTACCTGACCTCCGCCGACCCCGAGGTCAAGCCCGCCCTGGACTTCAAGTACTTCGCGTACGACGAGAACGGCCTCGACTACGACGGACAGACCCTCGTCGACGGCATCAAGCTGGCGCGCAAGGTCGCCCAGGCCGAGCCGTTCAAGAAGTGGCTCAAGCGCGAGGTCTTCCCCGGCCCCGAGGTCACCGACGACGCGGAGATCAGCGAGCTGGTCCGCAAGGCCGCGCACACCGTCTACCACCCGGCCGGCACCTGCAAGATGGGCGCCAAGGACGACCGACTCGCCGTCGTCGACCCGGAGTTGAAGATCCGCGGCCTGAACGGCATCCGGATCGCCGACGCCTCGGTCTTCCCGACGATGCCCGCGGTGAACCCGATGATCGGCGTGCTGATGGTGGGGGAGAAGTGCGCCGAACTGCTCCGCGAGGCCCCGGCCCAGGGGGGTGATGCGTGATGACCGGTACTGCCGCCGACACCACCGCGGTCCCCAACCCCCGCGAGGCCGGGCAGGGTTCCGCGACGGACACGGGCACGCAGCCCGTGGTGTTCTCCGTACGGAACCTGTGGAAGGTCTTCGGCCCCAAGGCCGAGCGGATCCCCGAGGACGCCTCGGTCACCGACCTCAGCGCCCGGGAGCTGCGCGAACAGACCGGCTGCACCGCCGCCGTCCGCGACGTCTCCTTCGACGTCCGCAAGGGCGAGGTCTTCGTGGTCATGGGGCTCTCCGGCTCCGGCAAGTCCACCCTCGTCCGCTGCCTGACCCGGCTGATCGAGCCGACCAGCGGCGACCTGGAGATGGACGGCGAGGACGTCCGCGCCATGGACCGCACCGCCCTGCGCGAGCTGCGCCGCCGCCGGGCCGCCATGGTCTTCCAGCACTTCGGCCTGCTGCCGCACCGCACCGTCGTCGACAACGTCGCCTACGGGCTGGAGATCCAGGGCGTCGGCAAGTCCGAGCGCCGCGAGCGGGCCGCCGAGATGGTCGACAAGGTCGGCCTGGCCGGCCTGGAGAAGCGCCGCCCCGGCCAGCTCTCCGGCGGCCAGCAGCAGCGCGTCGGCCTGGCCCGCGCGCTCGCCGTGGACCCCGAAGTCCTGCTGTTCGACGAGCCGTTCAGCGCGCTCGACCCGCTCATCCGGCGCGATATGCAGGAGGAGGTCGTCCGCCTGCACCGCGAGGAGGGGCGGACCATGGTCTTCATCACCCACGACCTCGCCGAGGCGCTGCGGATCGGCGACCGGATCGCCCTGATGCGCGACGGGCAGATCGTCCAGCTCGGCACGCCCGAGGAGATCGTCGGCTCGCCGGCCGACGACTACGTCCGCGACTTCGTCCGGGACGTCCCGCGCGAGCAGGTGCTGACCGTGCGCCGCGCGATGCGCCCCGCCGAGGACGGCGAGGCCACCGACGGCCCCGCGCTCACCCCCGACACCCTGATCGCCGACGCCATCGAGGCGGTCGCCCGCTCCGGCGGCCCCGCCCGGGTCGTCGACGGCGGCCGCTGCCTGGGCATCGTCGACAGCGCCTGCCTGCTGAACGTGGTGGCCCGGATCCCGCAGCCGCACCACGACGCCCCGGGGGAGGTGGCCGCCTGATGTACGCCGCCGCCCCCTACCGCGGCGCCAGCCGCGCCGTCGTCCCCCGCGCGCCCGCCGCGAGCCCCCGGGCCCGGCTGCGCGCCGCCCTGTTCCGCCAGTGGCGCCAGGCCCAGCGCACCGCCGCGCTGAACGTGCCGGTCGGCACGGTGAAGCGAGGCCGCGCATGAGTACGGCCGCACCCCCCACCACTCCCGGCGCGCTCGGCGCCGGGAAGCTCAGTCCGATACAGGGCCTGCTGCGCCGCCGTGGCCTCGCCAAGCTCCTGCTGCTCGCCGTCGCCGCGGCGGTCCTGGTCCCGCTCGTCCGGTCCGCGTGGCCCGGCACCTCCTGGCCCGGCGCGCTGACCGTGGACCTCTCCGGTCCGCTCGACCACGCCAGCAACTGGATCATCGACAACCGCGACAGCCACTGGCTGTTCGTCTACGTCCTCGGCCACCTCAGCAACGCCGTGGTGCTCTCCGTCCGCGGCGTCTACCTGCTGCTGCTCGCGCTCGGCTGGACCGGTGTGACGGCCGGCGTGACGCTGCTGGCCTGGCGCGTCGCCGGCCTCCGCATCGCCGCCGTCGCGCTGGTGTCCTTCCTGGTCAGCGGGGCCCTGGGGATGTGGGTCCCGACCATGCAGACGCTGGCGCTGATGATCGTGGCGGTCCTCGCCTCGGTCGTCGTCGGCGCGCTGCTCGGGCTCGCCGCCGGCCTCTCCCCGCGGCTGTTCAAGATCCTCCGCCCGGTGCTGGACACCATGCAGGTGCTCCCGGCCTTCGCCTACCTCCTGCCGGTCGTCATGATCTTCGGCATCGGTGTGCCGGCCGCGCTGCTGGCCACCGTGATCTACGCGGCGCCGCCGATGGCCCGGCTCACCGCGCTCGGGCTGCGCGGCGCGGACGCCGGCGTGCTGGAGGCGGTCTCCTCGCTCGGCGCCACCGGACGCCAGCGGCTGCTGACCGCCCGCCTGCCGCTGGCCCGCAAGGAACTCCTCCTCGGCGTCAACCAGACGATCATGATGGCGCTGTCCATGGCCGTGATCGCCTCGATGATCGGCGCAGCCGGCCTCGGTGACCGCGTCTACCAGGCGCTCGCCTCCGTCGACGTGGGCGCCGCGCTCGCCGCCGCCGTCCCGATCGTGCTGCTGGCCATCGTCATGGACCGCACCACCGCCGCGGCCGGCGAGAAGCTGGGCGCGACGCCGGCCGCCGCCGGCCCGCGGCTGCTGCGCGGCTGGCCCGCCTGGGCCGGTATCGCCGTGATCACCGCCGTGGCCGCGCTCGTCGGCCGGCTGGCCGGTTCCACGATCTGGCCCGCCGGTGCCACGTTCGCCATCGCCCGCCCGGTCAACGACGCCAAGGAGTGGATGGTCAACCACCTCTACTCCGGTGTCCCGGTCGTCGGCGGCACCGCCGACTGGGCCGCGCACTTCACCAACTGGGTGCTCAACCCGCTGCGCGACGGCCTGACCGCGCTGCCCTGGTACGGCGTGCTGCTCATCGTCGCCGCGCTGGCCTGGCTCATCGGCACCTGGCGCACCGCGCTCACCGCCGTCCTGGCGATGGCCGCGATCGGCGTCCTGGGCGTGTGGAAGCCGTCGATGGACACCCTCTCCCAGGTCCTCGCCGCCCTGGCGCTGACCCTGGTGCTGGGCATCGGCGTCGGCATCCTCGCGGCCGGCAGCAAGCGCTTCGAGGCCGTGCTGCGGCCGGTCCTGGACGTCATGCAGACCATGCCGCAGTTCGTCTACCTGATCCCCGTCGTGGCGCTGTTCGCGGTGGGGCGCGCGCCGGCCGCCGCCGCTGCCGTGGTCTACGCGCTGCCGGCCGTCATCCGGATCACCACCCAGGGCCTGCGCCAGGTGGACCCCGGCGCCATGGAGTCCGCCCACTCGTTGGGCGCCACCCGCTGGCAGACCCTCCTCCAGGTCCAACTCCCGCTCGCCCGGCCGGCGTTGCTGCTGGCCGTCAACCAGGGCGTGGTGCTCGTCCTCGCCGTCGTCATCATCGGCGGCCTGGTCGGCGGCGGTGCCCTCGGCTACGACGTGGTCACCGGCCTGGCCACCGGCAACCTCGCCATCGGCCTGGTCGCCGGCGTCGCCATCGTGTGCCTGGGCCTGATGCTCGACCGGGTCACCCAGCCCACGGAACGGCGCACGACCGGGAAGGGAGCCTGACCATGTCCCGCACACCGATACGCCCGCGCACCCTCGCCAAGGCGCTCGCGGCCACGGCCGCGACCGGCGCGCTGCTGGTCTCGCTCTCCGCCTGCGGCAAGGCCGACATGACCAAGCAGGCGTCGCCGTTCGCCGCCGCCAAGGGCTCGAAGTCCGTCACCCTGTCCGTGCAGACCTGGGTCGGCGCCCAGGCCAACGTGGCGGTGGCGAAGTACCTGCTCGAACACGAACTGGGCTACCACGTCGACACCGTCCAGGTGGACGAGATCCCCGCCTGGGACGCGCTCAGCCAGGGCCGGGTCGACGCGATCCTGGAGGACTGGGGCCACCCCGACCAGGAGAAGCGCTACGTCCAGGACAAGAAGACCATCACGGCGGGCGGCGGCAACGGCGTCACCGGACACATCGGCTGGTGGGTGCCCAAGTACTGGGCCGACGCCCACCCCGACGTCACCAACTGGAAGAACCTCAACAAGTACGCCGACCAACTCCGCACCTCGGAGAGCGGCGACAAGGGCCAGCTGATGGACGGCTCGCCGTCCTACGTCACCAACGACAAGGCGCTGGTGAAGAACCTCGGCCTGAACTACCAGGTCGTCTTCGCCGGTTCCGAGGCCGCCCAGATCACCCAGATCCAGCAGTTCGCCAAGCAGAAGAAGCCCTTCCTCACCTACTGGTACGAACCCCAGTGGCTCTTCAACCAGGTGCCGATGGTGGAGGTCAAACTCCCCGCGTACACCGACGCCTGCGCGGCGAAGGGGACCAAGGACCCGCAGTCCATCGACTGCGCGTACCCCACCACCCCCCTCCAGAAGTACTTCAACACCGACTTCGCCAAGAGCGGCAACTCCGCGGCGCGGTTCCTGAAGAACTTCCGCTGGGACAAGAAGGACCAGAACGAGGTCTCCGAAATGATCGCCTCCAACGGCCTCCCGGCCGACGAGGCCGCCAAGAAGTGGGTGGACGAACACCCCGACGTGTGGAAGAGCTGGCTGCCGAACGCCTCGAAGAAGTAGCCACCCACCGCTATGACGCCGTCGGGCGGGCCTGTCACCGTACGGGCCCGCCCGACGGCGTTCACTCCGGCGTGAACTCGTACTGCAACTCGTAGAGATGGCCCGCCTTGGCCATCACGGTGGCCTCGATGGGGCGTTCGCCGTCGCTGTAGACGACACGCAACGTCCGGAGGACCGGAAGACTGCTGGGGAGCTGCAGCGCCGTGTACTGCTCTTGCGTGGGCACTCGCGCGGAGACCCGGTCCACGCTGAGTCGGGGCGGGTGTCCCAGCTCGGCGAGGAGCGTCGGCGTACCGCCCTTGATCTTGCGGCGCTCCATCAACGCGGTGCCGTGGGCGATCTCCAGCGGGTAGTAGGAGGTGACCAGTTCGACGGGCTCGTCGTCGATGAAGAGCACCTGACGGCGGAGCAGCGCCGTGCCGCCCGCTGCCAGCTTCAGTGCCGCAGCGACGTCGGCAGGCGGCGTGGTTTCTGCCACATCGACCAGCTCGCTCCGTGCCTGTGCGCCGAGCTTCGCGGCCTCGGTGAGCCAGCGGTACGGCTCGCCGGTCTGCGCCGGAGCCATGTATGACGCCGGCCGCATGGTCCGCTGTCGGTGCTCGCGGACGGTGACGGCCGCTCCGGGCCGTCCGATGACCAGGCGCTCGTCCTTGAGGAGTTGCAGCGCCTTTTGCACGGTCGCGTTCGAGGCGACAAAACGGGCCGTGAGCTGTGTCGTGGATGGCAGTTTGGCGCCCGGGGCCAGGTCGCCGCTCATGATTTCCTCGCGCAGATCGGCGGCGATGCGTTCATGCAGTGAGCGGCGGTCGTATGCGTCGGCTTCGGTCCTGGGCATGGTCATCCGATCCTGAGCTCGTAACGCAGTCGCTGACGTTGTGCGGGCATCACCATGACGTCGACCTGGATGGGGCGGTCGTCGCTGTCGAGAGTGAGTCGCGTCAGCTGCAGCACGGGCTCGCGCGGGCCGGTCTGCAGCGTCTGCTGCTCCTCCTCGTTCGGCATCCGGGCGATCACGTCCTCACGCACCCGGACGCCCACGTGCCCGAGATCGGCGAGCAGTCTGATCGCGCCACCGGGGATCTTGGCCGTCCCGGCGAGCCGGGTATCGCGGGCGATGTGCGCCGGGTAGAACGTGTCGGTCAACTCGCATGGCGTGTCGTCGAGATACATGATGCGGCGGCGTACGACCACCGCCTCTCCCGCAGGCGCCCCGAGCAACTCGGCCACCTCGGACGGCGCCGCGATCTCCTCGGCGCGGACGATGCGCTGACCGCCCCGTCGGCCCTTGGCCGCGGCCTCGGCCCCCCAAAGGTCGGACGGGCCCTTGTCCCGTGGCCTCACGTACGGCATCGAGGTGCTGACCCACTCGCCTGCGCTCACGGTGTCCTCCCGCCAAGTCGACGATCTTCCGGTGTTGCCGCCCTACACGGTAAGCGAACACCCGAAAGGATACCTTGCTGCTTTTCGTGAATAGCAATATGGTTGCCGGGCTTAGTTCCGACGAAAGGCGAAGCGATGACCCTTGTCGACAAGCCCGCCGACTGCGACGTCTGCACGGCACTGACCCGTCAGCGGGACGCGGCCCGCCTGGCCGGCCGCCACGCCACCGTGCAGAGTCGTAACGCCGAGATCGCGAACCACCGTCAGTTCTTCCTCTCCATCGACGAGATCGCCGTCGGGGCGGTGGTCTACGACCGGGATTCCGACATGGTGGGGATGGTGCGCGGCATCGGGGGCGTACTGGTCCAGTTGGAGCGCCCGACGCATCTGAGGTGGGAAGTGCCGTACACCAGGCTGCGTCCCGGTACGGAATGGGAGCAGAAGCAACTGGCGGCGCTGGCCAGACTCCAGCGGGACCGTGAGCGGGGGCGCTCGTGAACTGCGCCGAGTGCGCACGGCTCACCGTGGAATTACGGGCCGCGGAGCAGCGCGGCGACAAGTCCCGGGTGGTCGACTGCCGGGTGCTGCTCCGGCGTCATCCGCAGCACGACGACGTTCCGGTGGAGGCCCGTGGCGATCGCTGGGGCCAAGCCCGCTTCAGTCCTCCAGTAGCTCGTTGACCGGGTCCACTGCCAGGTCGCGGCTGTGGTGGACCGGGAGGCCCTCGTCGAGGAACCAGTCGTCAGTGGCCTCGGGGTGGGGGCCGACCGCGGCGACCTCAGCGAGAAGATACAAGAAGGTCAACAGCGACACGAAGCGGTGGCCGAAGTGACACCGTGCGGGCGCTCCCGCGTGGCTGGCACCCGCAGGCGCCCGCGCCCAGTCATTGCCAAGTTCCATCCCAGCAGGCCATCTTGACGCGCAAGACTCCTCAGAGTGATGGTCATGCAACGAGTCGCAACTCGCCCGATGTGGGAGAGAGCCATGTCACTACTGTTCTTCGGTAAGGACCCCGACACGGACGAAGACCACTGTCCGTCCGTCTGGGTCGACGAGAAGCAGGCCGATCTCCTGTTGCAGGGGTGGAAGGCCGACGAAGCAACAGAGGATGAATGCCGCAAGTACGGGTCCATTCCCGACACCGAGGCGCTCATTCGTATCCCGGCACGCATGGTGCCGCAGATCAGGAAGGCGTGCGATGCCGCAGAACGCGCAGCCTCGGAGGCAGACTCCTCTGAACTTCGCTGAGGCCATCAGGCAAACAGAGCACAGCGCGGTCCACCTGGAGATGCGCGACACGTACTTCGACAACGAGAGGTTCACCGCGTGGCGTACGGGTGAGCGGATCAACTGGGACGATCGAGCATCGTGGTGGCGCCCTTTCCATGATCAGATCGCCGAGGCCGTGAGCCGTGGAGTAGCGATCCGCCGACTCCGTGTCGTAAGCGAGCCGGTATCGGACTACATCCGATGGGAGCACTACATCACCTACGCCAATATCGCGGCCGGCGAGCAGGTTCGTTGGCTGCCGAGGCGACTCATCACGGACTTGGCTCTGCCCGGCAACGACTACTGGTTGTTCGATGACCTGCTGGCCCGGGTTCACCACTTCGCCGGAGATGGCTCCCTGGTGGAGGACGAGTTCAGCACGGAAGCACACCTGATCAAATTTCTGGCAGCCTCCTTCGAGAGCCTGTGGGAGCGTGGCATCCCACACGAGAAGTACGAGCTCTGATCACGCACCGACCCGGTCAGCCATCCCATGTCCTTGTCTCCGTCCAGCAGTGCCCAGGCGGCACGAGAGTCCCTCGCCCTGCGGCTCAAGGAACTTCGCCTCGACGCCGGTCTGACGACACAAGGGATGGCTGATCTGTGTGGTTGGCACAAGTCGAAGACCTCCCGCATCGAGAACACGAAGACGATCCCCTCGGACGCGGACATCAAGGCTTGGTGCCGTGCCTGCGGTTCCGAGGACCAGACAGCGGACCTGATCGCTTCGTCTCGCTCTGCTGAGTCGATGTACGTCGCCTGGCGGCGAAAGCAACGAACAGGTCTGCGACGGGGGCAGGAAGCCAGCATCCCGCTGTATCAACGGACCGCGCTGTTCCGGATGTACTGCGTCAAGGTGCTGCCCGGCCTTCTTCAGACTGAGGGGTATGCCAAGGCCCTGCTCTCCGGGATCACGGAGTTCCGGGAACTCCCTGACGATTCCGCCCAGGCCGCGACGGCTCGCGTCGAACGCTCACGCATCATCCGTGACGGTCTGCACCGTGCCGTCTTCCTGGTGGAGGAGGATGCGCTGTACCACCGTGTGGGCGACAACTCCGTGATGGCAGGCCAACTCGGCTACCTGCTGACCGCCATGTCCTACCCCGCCGTCTCCCTGGGGATCATCCCGCAATCCGCGCAGCGCGCCATGTGGGGCATCGAGACATTCTCGATGTTCGATGACAGGCGCGTCCACGTCGAACTTCTGGCCGCCAAGGTCACCGTAACGACACCGAGTGAAGTGGAGCTCTATCTACGGGCGTTCGCTCGACTGGGCAAGATGGCCGTGCATGGGCGGCGCGCGAGATCACTGATCAGTAAGGCGATTGACTCTCTCGGGTAATTCGCCTGCAACAGACTGCAACGGCGTGGACCCGCGGCTTGCACTGTTCCTAACGTTGTTGTCATTGAGACGACCTGCGAGGCGACCTGCGGAGATGCCATGACGAGCCCAACTCGGTATACCCAACACCCCGTAGAGCTGCCACTTGATGGCTGGCTGCTGGAGGGCAAACCTGCCCCAGGCTGCAGGGTGTGCACTGCCCTGGACTTCCAGCGGAGCCAGGCTCGGAAGCAGAACGATTGGGCGGTGGCATGCTCCGCTGCTCGGGAGATCAGGAATCACCGCCGTGGGCACGGTGAGGCGGCATGACGAATCCCGAGGTCCCATCGTGCCCGTTCCCGTGTTCCCTCTGCCGGGACAAGGGGCGTCAGGGAATGCTCTGACGGCACGTCCACACGGTCAGTCAAGAAGAGCCTGGCATGTGAATCTGCCAGCTACGTGCGGCGAGTGCCAAAACCTTAAGACTCCCTCCCCGGCCGCAGAAACCTGGACAGTCGAGCAGCCGAGGCGGGTGACCAGCCGCAGGGGACCCTGCGGGCCATGCCCTCGACGGTACGACGGCATGGCCTCTCGCGAAAGAGGAGGTTGACAGATGAGCGTCGCAGCCGTCGAGACGTACGAGATGCGTACACCCGACGCCGAAGGCTGGCGCGGAATCCCGTTCCGGCATCCCCGGGACCTGAGGGTGGTCGCCGAGGACGACGGCGGAAAGCACGATGGTGGGCCCATGCCCCCGGAAGCGCCGCGCGACCCACAGCCGCAAGGCGGGGACGGCAAGTAACCAAGTCGGCTTGCTTTGTGGCCGATTTGCAACCCTGCCGCGTGCTGCGGCGACAGACGCCGCTGCTAGGCAGTTGAGGCCGGTGTCCGGGCTCATCGGTGCGGGCGCCGGCTATTCCCCAAGATATGGATCAGTCTCGCGACAACCCTGTTCGGCGACGCCCTCAAGTGGTTTCTGAGCTGATATCCCGAACGGTTGGAACAGTTGGAACGCGCTTCGCCGCCGTTCTCCAGCACAGCGAACAACTCCACGTTCGGACCCGCCTCCTTGCCCGGCGGGTGACGGCGCGTCGTCAGTCCTCCAACAGCTCGTCCACCAGGTCGATCGCCAGGTCGTGGGTCTGGTGGACGGGGAGGCCCTCGTCGAGGAACCAGTCGTCGGTGGCCTCGGGGTGGGGGCCGACCACGGCGACCTTGCCGGCGCCGCAGGGGGCGACGACGGCGGCGACGGTGCCGTTGGGGTAGGTGGCGAGGACGGTGGCGTCGACGCCCTCGTCGAGGAGGAAGTGCGGGCCGTCCTGGAAGTAGACGGTGCGGGGGAGGCCGCGCCACCGGGTCTCGACGACGGTGTCGCCGTCGTGGGTGACGGTGGCGCCGGGCGTGACGATGTACTGGTCGGTGTCGCCGGGGAGCAGGTCAAAGCCCGGGTCGTCGCCGGCCAGGTAGCCGCCCAGGCAGAAGCCCAGGTAGCGGCCGCCGCCCCGGACGTAGTCGCGGATCTCGTCGGCGTGCTTGCGCAGGCGGCGGTAGGCGGGGTCCAGGGAGCCGCCGCCTGGCTGGGCGTAGAGGTGGGCGTGTGCCAGGGACGTGGCGGAGAGCGGGATGTCCTCGTGCGGGCCGATGTAGCGGACGTCGAGGTTCCAGGGGCCGGCGGACAGCAGCGAGGCGACCGCCTCGGAGCAGCCGGCGGGGCGGGCGGCGGGGCCGCGGTAGACCAGGGCCAGCCGGCGTCCGTCGGGTGCGGGCAGGGGCGGGGCCTGGGGTGTGCCGCCGCCGAGGAGCCGGCGGAGGGAGCCGAGGAAGCCGTTGGGGGGAGGCATGGGACTCACCGTGAGGGGCTGGTGGGGTGCGGGGTCGGGTCGGCGGGCGAGGGGGCGGCGGGCCGCAGGGCCAGGCCCTGGGCGGGGATGCCGTGCCATGCGGTGCCGGGGACGAGGTACTCGCCCTTCATGACCAGGGAGAGCGCGTCGAGCAGGACGCCTTCGCCGACGATGCCGTCGTAGAGCACGACCGCGCGACTGCCGACGGTGGCGCCCGCCCGGACGGTGACCTTCGACATCTTCATCACCCGGTCCTCGAAAAGGTGCGTCTGCAAGCTTACGCCGGGGCCGATCGCCGCGTCGTCGCCCACGTCGACCAGGTCGAACTCGGTGAGGAAGGTGGTGCCGAGCCATGTCCGGCGGCCGATCCGGGCGCCGAACAGGCGCAGCGCCGGCGGCAGGAACGGGGTGCCGGCGAGGGCGGCGAGGCCGGCCGGGACGGCCGCCGCCTCGTAGAGGCCGGTGACGAACTCGGTGCGGCGGACGAACCAGCTCCACAGGGGCTCGACGCGCGGCCGATAGTGGCCCACGACCAGGAGTTTGAGCAGCGCGCAGGCGGCGATGACGGTCAGCCCGGACGCCATGAGGAGGAGTGGGGCCAGCAGGAGGGGGAGGGCCGGGGAGGGGCTGTGGGCGAGGGCGGCCAGGGCGAGGAGGAAGAGGAAGGCGGCGGTGCCCAGGAGGGATGCCGGCATGGTGGCGCGGAAGTACTCGACGGCCAGGCGGCGGCGGACCGCCTTGCGGGTGGGGCGGAAGGTCAGCTCCTCGGGGAAGGTGCCGCTGCTCTGGCGCTGCGGGAGGTGGATGGCGGGGGAGCCCAGCCAGAAGGTGCCGGCCGGCACCTCGTCCTGGGGCGGGACGGTGCCGACGCCGATCAGGGAGTTGGGCCCGGTCCGGGTCCCGGCCGGCAGGTAGGCGGCGTTGCCGACGAACGCGCGGCGGCCGACCTCGGTGCGGCGGCAGGCGAGATGGCCGCCGGCGAACGCGGCGCCGCCGACCCCGGCCATGTCCGCGACGAAGCTGCCCTCGCCGAGGGTGAGCAGGTCCGGGTCGAGGTGGGCGGCGGTGGAGACCTCCGCGCCGGGGCCGATCCGGGCGCCCAGCAGCCGCAGCCAGGGGACCGTGTAGAGGGTGGCGTAAAGGGAGTTGGTGAAGGTGAGGCTGAATTCCAGCAGCTTGTCGGAGAGCCACTTGCGCACGCCGAGGCCGGAGCGGACCGGGTGGACGCCGACCGGGGTGCGGCGCAGCACCAGATGCTTGGCGCCGGCGATCGCGGCGCAGACGGAGAGGACGTAGAGGGGGGCCGCCAGGGTCAGGGTGACCAGGACGGTGGGCCCGCTGCCCCAGGCCAGCCAGGTGCACCACATCAGCGCCGCGCTCGGGACCACGACGGCCAGCGTGAGGAGTTCGAGGAGGACGACGCCCAGTGCCGCGGCGGCCAGGTGCCGTGCCCGCCCGTGCTCCGTCGTGCCGCCGGCGCGCAGCATGTCCTCGATGTGCGGGGCCAGTGCGGCCACCGGGGAGGGCGGGGAGCCGGCCCAGCGGGCGCCGGGCGGCACCGCCTGGCCCTGGCCGATCACCGACTGCTCGCCGAGTCCGGCGCCGGCCGCCATGCGGGCGCCCGGCTCCAGCACCGCATGGGCGCCCACGTAGGCGCGGGGGCCGATGTCTATCGGGGCGACGGTCACCCAGCCGTCCGCGACCCGCCAGGCGCGCAGGGTGACGCCGTAGCCGACCGAGGCGTCCGCGCCGATCCGGACCAGGGACGGCAGCGGCACGACGCCGGTGGCGATGGTCGTCCGCGGCCCGATCCGGGCGCCCAGCAGCCGCAGGTAGCGGCCCATCAGGGGGGAGCCGCCGAGCGTGGGGAGCGGGCTGACGGCCAGCAGGAGGGCGAGCGTCCACAGGCGGAGGTAGGTCGCGCCCCACAACGGGTAGCGGCCCGGCCGGATTCCGGCGGCCAGGGGGCGGGCGAGGACCACCGGAAGCAGCCAGCGGATGCCGAAGTAGCCGACCAGTACGGCCAGTACGGGCCGCACCGGGATCGGGGTCCGGCTGGTGAACGCGCCGCCCTGCCAGCTGAAGACGGTGGCGAGCGGCAGGGTGAGGACGAAGAGCTGGAGGTAGAGCACCACGGCCTGGACCAGGCCGGCGGCGGTCACCCGGGCACCGCTGTGCCGCAGCGGACGGGGGCGGACCGGCGGCGGGCCGGCGGGGTCGCCGGCCCGGGTGACGCCGGTGCCGTCGTCGCGCGCCGCCGCGCCGCCGCCCGCGGCCTCCGTGGCGCCGGGAGCGCCCAGTTGGGCCGCCAGGCCCCGGACCGTCGGGTGGGCGTAGACGTCGCGCAGGGTGGCGCCGGTGTCGCCGCCGATGCCGCGGCTGCGGAGCAGCGAGACGACCTGGGCGGCGAGCAGCGAGTGCCCGCCGAGGTCGCCGAAGAAGTCCGCGTCGGTGGACAGCGCGTCCGGTCCCATGCCGAACACCTCGGCCCACACGTCCCGCACCCGGCTCTCCGTCTCGTCCCGCGGCGGCACCACCGGCCGGCCGCCGCTGCCGAGCCTGCGGCCGGTCGGCGCGGGCAGCCGTCTGCGGTCCACCTTGCCGCTGGGCATGGCCGGCAACCGGGGGAGGATGTCCAGAAAGGGCGGCACCATGTAGGCCGGCAGCCGGTGCCGCAGGCGCTGGTGCAGCCGGGCCACCAGCGCGTCCCCGTCCGCCGTGCCCGCCTGCCCGCCGCGGTCCGGCGCCAGCACCACGTACGCGGACAACTCCCGGTTGTCACCCTCGCCGTTCCGGTTCGGCAGCGCCACCAGCGCGGTGGCCGCCTCGGCCACCCCGGGGTCCTCCAGCAGCACGTTGTCGATCTCGCCGAGGTCCACCCGGTAGCCCCGGACCTTCACCTCGTCGTCGGCCCGCCCCAGGAACTCGATCTCCCCGTTCGCGGTGATCCGGCCGAGGTCGCCGGTGCGGTAGAGCCGGCCGCCCCGGGGCGCCAGCGCGTGCTCGACGAAGCGCTCCGCGGTCAGGTCCGGGCGTCCCACATAGCCGCGGGCGAGGCCCGGACCGCCCACGCAGATCTCGCCGACCGCCCCGTCCGGGACTCGCCGGCGCAGGTCGTCGAGGAGCACCACCGTGTACGTGGGCAGCGGCCGGCCGATGGTGACCGGCCGGCCCGGCCGGAGCTCGGCGACGGTGGCGGTGACGGTGATCTCGGTCGGCCCGTAGGTGTTCAGGATCCGCCGGCCCGGCCGGCTCCACCGCTCGACGAGCCGGGCCGGGCACGCCTCGCCGCCCACCACGATGCTGCGCACCGCCGGCAGGTCCCGGGGGATCGTGGCCAGCAGCGTCGGCACGCAGTAGAAGACCGTGACCCCGGATTCCTCCAGGAGGTCGGCGAGTTCGGTGCCCAGCCGCGCCGATCCGGTGCCGGGCGGCCCCGCGACGACGGTCCCGCCCACCGTCCACGTGGGCCAGATCTCCTCGACGGAGAAGTCGAAGGAGAGCGTCATGCCCTGGTAGACCCGGTCGTCCGGGCGCACGTCGTAGACGGCGGGGACGACGGCGAGGAAGTTGCAGATGCTGGAGTGGGCGATGGCCACGCCCTTGGGCCGGCCGCTGGAGCCCGAGGTGTACATGATGTACGCGAGCGGGTCGGTGGGGTCGTCGGCCTCCCGCCCCGGCGGCCCCGCCGGGGCGGTGCGCCGCGCCGGGGCCGGAAGCGGCCGGGTGGCCGGGGCGGCGGCGAGCTCCGCCGCGCCCGCGTCGAGCGCCACCACCTGCGCCCGCAGCCCGTCCACCGTCGCCGCCAGCGCCGCCACCGTCAGCACCGCGTCCACCTCGGCGTCCGTCACGATGAAGGCGACCCGCTCCGCGGGCGCCGCCGGGTCGATCGGGACGAACGTCCCGCCCGCCTTGCCCACGGCCAGCAGCGCGGCGTACATGTCCACCGACCGCGGCACCAGGATCGCGACCCGGGAGCCCTCGCCGATGCCCCGTGCCCGCAGGTGGTGGGCGAGCCGGTTGGCGCGGGCGTCGAGTTCGGCGTAGGTCAGCGTGTGCGGCCCGCATTCCAGCGCCGCCGCCGACGGCACGCGGTCACAGGTGGATTCGAAGAGGCGGTGCAGCCGCGCCGCGACCCGCCTGGTCGTGGTCATGACTCCATCGCATCGCCGATCATCCGTGATCGCATGTCCGGTCCCGCGACGGCCCGGCCGACCTGCTCGTCCGGTGCGAACCGCGGGCCGGGCGGGGCCCGTCAGCCGCGACACCAGCGGTCACCCGATCGTATGGCCGCGGTCACGCCGGGCCACCGCGCACGCCTCGGCGCTCCAGGCTGGGAGGCGCCCCCACCCCACCCGGGGCCCGTCCCCGACCGAGCCGGGGACCCGCCCCGGCCCACGGAAGGCCCGGCCCGTCATGCTCCTGCCGCCGCCGCACTGCCCGACGCCCGACTGCGACGACCACCTGTGGAAGGACACCACCACCACCGAGTTCCACTGGGACAACTGGCGCTGGCGTTGCCACCGTTGCGACAAGAAGTGGTACCCCACCCGCGAGCAGATCGAGGAGTACCGGCACGCGGTCGGGGCGGGCCGCCGGGATCCCCGGGTGGCGGCCCGCCCGCGATAGGGCGTGCCCGGCGCGGGGCAGCGGCCGTCAGGCGGGCTGCCCCGGCCACGGCACCTCGATGTCGACCGGCGCGCCGTAGTCGACGCCGGGGACCGCGAAGCCGTAGAGGCGGTGCACCTCGCCGTGGAACCAGCCCAGGTCGGCGAGTTGCGCGATGTCCTCCGTCGTGGCCGCCTGCCAGCGCTCGGTGACCGCGGCCTGGATCTCCGGGGCCAACTCCCAGGTGTCCAGGCGGATCCGGCCCTCCTCGTCCAGGTCGAGCGGGCGGACCCCGGTGAGCTGGTCCCACAGGGCGCTCAGCTGCGCGGTCGGCGGCACCATCCGCTCGTCGAGGACGCCGCGCAGCAGCCCGACGTAGAGCGCGATGCCGGGGATGGCGGTGGAGGACTGGGTGACCGCGGCGCCGTTGACGGAGGTCACCGCGCGCCCGCCGACCAGCTCGGACAGCCGCTTGTCGAGGGCGCGGGCGGTGCCCTCCAGGTGCGCCTTGGCGGCGCCGATGGTGCCCTTGCGGTAGATCGCCTCGGTCAGCGTCGAGCCGATGTAGGAGAGCGCCGCGGTGGCGAAGCCGTCGGCGAGCAGACCGCGGCCGGCCAGGTGGTCGATCCAGCGCTCCCAGTCGGCGCCGCCCATGACCGCCACGGTGTGCGCGATGTCCTCCTCGGCGGCCGGCGCGGTCTCCACCTCCTTGACCTCGGGCGCCCCCTCGTCGTCGAAGACCAGGGTCTTGGTGCGGGACGACGCGCCGATCGGCTGGAGGACCGAGGCGTGGACGGTGCCGGTCTCGGGGTCGGTGCGCCGCGGCGCGGCCACCGAGTAGATCAGGTAGTCCAGCTTGCCGCCGAACCGCTCCACCAGAAGGTCGGCGACCTGCTCCTTCATCGCGTCGGAGAACGCGTCCCCGTTGAGGAAGACCATGTCCCGCCCGGCCTCGCGGGCCAGCTCGGCGGTCGCGGCGGTGCGGTACCAGCCGGCGGTGGCGGTGCGTCGGGCGGTGGCCGGCTTCTCGAAGCAGATGCCGATGCCGCGGATCCCGGCGCGCTTGAGACCGGCCAGGGTGGCGGCCAGCCCGTAACCGGCGGACGAGCCGATGACGAGGGCCACCGGGCCGTCGGCCGACGGCGGTGTGGCCGGGGCGGCCACGGCCTCCCACATGTCGGATACCAGCTGCCGGCACCCGGCGGGGTGGGAGTCGAGGAAGAGGAACCCGCGGCTGCGGGGACGGTCGATGACGCGCTCGGTCACGTGAGGGTCCTTGGGACGGTTCGGACAGGACACCACTGATTGTCCCGATCTTTTCGCGGTCGCCGCCCCCGCCCCCGCCCGGCGCGGCGGACCGGCATAGTAGGGCGCGGCCCCTTGCAGGGGCATGACAGTCACCACGGCGCACCAGCCGGTGCCGGCCGCCAGCCGTCCCGTGCCGCGCCCGCACGCTCGTACGTACCAGGGGGGAACCGCACCGTGCCGTCCACACCACCCGTCCCGTCCATCCCGTCCACACCACCGGCCTCGCAGGAGTGCCGCCGGCCGGCCGCAGGGGCGGGCCGGGCCCGTTCCCGCCGCCGGACCGGGCTGGCCGCCGCCGCGGCCGCCGTGCTGCTCGCCGTCACCGCGACCGCCTGCGGCCCCGACGGCAACGCCGCGTCCGGGGCCGGGAGTTCGGCCGCCGGGGAGCAGAAGGCCGGCGGCCCGCGGCTGCCCGACGGGGCGCCGACCAGCCTCGACGACCTCAAGAAGTGGCAGGACGGCGGCTGGAAGAACTGGGAGAAATGGGCTCATAAGGCCCAGGACTTCGCCAACCCGATCATCAAGGACCACTGGAAGGCCGACCGGATGGCGCAGGCCCAGGCCGCGCCGGACGTCGGCGTGCGGGCCTCCGAGGCGGTCGGCGGCAGCGGCGCCACCGACCCCGAACCCCGCCCGATCAACGCCGAAGAGGTGGCCCGCCCCTACCACCGCAACATGGCCCCGGTCGGGAAGATCTTCTTCGACAGCCCCAAGGGCCCGATGGTCTGCTCCGGCACCATCGTCGAGGACCCGGCGCACCCGGGGAAGTCCAACCTCGTGTGGACCGCGGGCCACTGCGTCCACTCCGGCCGGCAGGGCGGCTGGATGCGCAACATCGTCTTCGTGCCGTCGTACAACGACCACGGCGTGCCGATGAGCCAGGTCGGCACCGCCCCCACCGAGCAGGTCACCCCGTACGGCCGCTTCTGGGCCGACTGGATCACGACCTCAGGCGAGTGGATAGACATGGGCAGCTCCTCGTCCGGCAACGGCGGCTCCGCCTACGACTTCGCGGTGCTGCACGTCCGGCCGGAGAACGGCGGCGGCAAGTCCCTTCAGGAGACCGTCGGCGCCGCGGCCCAGGTGTGGTTCAACGCCCCGCACGCCGACCGCATCAGCTCCGTCAAGGCGTTCGGCTACCCGGCCGCGCCGCCCTACGACGGCGCCCGGATGATGGCCTGCCTCGACCGCCCCGGCCGCCTCACCATGCAGCAGGGCACGCCTGCCATGGACCGGATCGGCTGCACCATGACCGGCGGCACGTCCGGCGGCGGCTGGTTCGTCGGCCGCGGCGGCAAGCTCACGCTGATCTCCAACACCTCGATCAGCTCCAACGCCCACACCTGGCTGGCCGGCCCGTACCTGGGCCCGGAGGCGCAACGCGTCTTCAGCACGATCAGCGCGAAGTTCGCGGGGCGGTAGCGGCCGCCCGGCCCCGACCGCAACGCACCGCCCCCGGCCCGCAGTTGAGCGGGTACCGGGGGCTCGTCGTGCGGCGGCCCGCCCCGTTCCCCGTCAGCCCTCGGCGGCCGTCCCGGCCGCCGCCTCGCGGCGCAGGGCGCGGACGCCCCGGAACCCGATCACGCCGATAGCCGTCCCCAGAAGAAAGGACACCACGGCGAGCAGCAGGTGGACCCAGAAGTACGCGGTCGGATCGCCGGCCGAGTCGAAGGCGAGACCGCTGGCATCCTTGATCAAATTTTTGACGAAAGTGAACCAGATGCACCAGCTCCACACCCCGAAGGCGAGCAGGAACCAGGACACGGGGCGAGAGAGCTTCATGGGTTCCAGTATGGGCGGCGGCTCCATCCGGCCGTTCGGAGGGGCACTCTTCCGTGGGGCGCGTTCTAAGAGGCGGTCGCAGACGGGTACGTTCACGGACGTGCCGACGACCAAGAGTGCCTCCGCGTCCCCCTCCGCCGTTCGTACCGTCGCCGCGTTGGCGTCCTCCGCGCTGCTGGTGTCGCCCCTGCTGGCCGGCACCGCGCACGCCGCCCCCGCGGACGAGGGACAGCTGCCCAAGGCCCCCGTGCCGCCCGCGAAGATGTCACAGGTCGGCGGCGAGCGGCTGGGCCGGCCCGGCGTCCAGGTGCAGCTCCAGGCGGGCGCGCCCGCGCTCCCCAAGGAGCTCACCGCCCGCTCGTGGATCATCTCCGACGCCGAGTCCGGCCAGGTGCTGGCCGCGAAGAACCCGCACTGGCAGCTGGCGCCGGCCAGCACGCTGAAGATGCTCTTCGCCGACACCGTGCTGCCGAAGTTCCCCAAGACCCGGACGTACAAGGTCAAGCCGGCCGACCTGGCCGGTATGGGCACCGGCAGCAGCCTCGTGGGGATAAAGGAGAACCTCACGTACACCGTGCACGACCTGTGGCTGGGGGTCTTCCTGCGGTCCGGGAACGACGCGGTGCACACGCTCTCGGCGATGAACGGCGGCACCGAGGCCACCGTCAAGGAGATGCAGAAGCGGGCGGCGGAGCTGAACGCCACCGACACGCACGTGATCACGCCGGACGGCTACGACGCACCGGGGCAGGTGTCCAGCGCCTACGACCTGAGCCTGTTCGCCCGGGCCGGGCTCAAGAACCCGGACTTCCGGGAGTACTGCTCCACGGCGAGCGCGCAGTTCCCGGGCGACATGGGCAAGGACGGCAAGCGGGCGACGTTCGGCATCCAGAACACCAACCGACTGCTCAGCGGCGACTTCGACATCAAGCCGTACCCGGGCATCGCGGGCGTGAAGAACGGCTCCACGACCAACGCCGGGTCCACGTTCACCGGGGTCGCCCAGCACGGCGACCGCAAGCTGCTGGTCACCGTCATGAACCCGGAGAAGAAGCAGCACAACGAGGCGTACCGGGAGGCCGCCAAGCTCTTCGACTGGGGCTTCGCCGCGGACGGCAAGGTGGACCCGGTCGGCAGCCTCGTCGACCCCAAGGGCGCGGGCAACGGCACCGGCGGCGCCAAGGACGGCGACAAGGAGACCCAGGCCGCGCTCGACTCCGCCGGCGGCTGGGGCGGACCGTGGACGGCCGCCGGCATCGGCGGCGCGGTGGTGGTCCTGCTGGGCGCGGTGGTGTTCTTCGCCCGCCGGCGGCGGGCGCTGCCGGCCGGCGAGCAGGGGCGTCGGGGCGCCGGCGGGGGCCGGCGGAAGAAGTGACCGCGCGGGACTGAGACCGGGGGCCGGGCCCGCCGGCCACCGGTCGGGAGGCGGCGGCCGGCACCCGGCACGGCCGGCACGTCCCCGCGCCGGTCACCTCCCCGCGGGCGTCACGTCCCGGCGGCCGCCGCCGGCTCCGCCCCCGCCCCCGGCGCCACCCGCTCGGTGGCCGTCCAGGACGCGCAGAAGACCAGCAGCTTCGCGGTGAAGTTGATCCACAGCAGCAGCGCGACCGGGGTGCCGAACGCGCCGTACATGCTGCGTGCGGCGACGCCCCGCAGATAGCCGCTGAGCAGCAGCTTCAGCACCTCGAAGCCGATCGCGCCGATCAGCGAGGCGACGACCAGGGCGCGCCGCGGCGGATGGGCGCCGGCGAGCTTGGTCAGGATGTAGGCCAGCATCAGGAAGTCGGCGAGCACCGCCGTGCAGAACCCGGCGACGGTGAGCAGGATGCTGACCGCGCCGCCCTGGGGCAGGCCGATCGCCTCCACCGCCCGGTCGACCGCCGCGGAGGCGAACGCCGAGGAGCCCAGGGAGACCAGCGCCACCCCGCCGAGGCCGAGCAGCAGCACGCCGTCGCGGACCTTGCCGAACAGGAAGTTGACGTCCTCGGCGGGCGCCTCCCACACGGCCCGCAGGCAGTCGCGCAGGGACTGCACCCAGCCGATGCCGGTGAACAGCAGCACGGCACCGGCGATCAGGCCGACCGTGCCGGCGTTCTGCACCAGGGCGGCGAGGTCGAGCTGAGCGGCGATGCCGGGGATCTGCTCGGAGAGCTTGTCCTCCAGCTTGTGCAGCTGGTCCTTGCCGATGGTGGCGGCGACGATCGCGGCCCCGACGGTCAGCAGCGGGAACAGCGCGATGAAGCTGGTGAAGGTGATGGCCGCGGCCAGCCGGGTCCAGTGGACCCGCTGTATCCGTTCGTAGCTGCGCCACAGGTGGGTGGCGAGCAGCCGGCGGACGACCGGGACGAGCAGCGGGCCGACGATCGGCAGCCGGGAGACCCGGTCCGGCATCCCGCCCTCGGCGCCGGGGCGCTGCTCCGCGGGGCCCTTCTCCGTGGGGTCGTTGTCCGTGGGGTGCTCGTCCGTGGGGTGCTTGTCCGTGGGGTCGTCCTCCGCGGGCGTGCCCCCGTCGTCGCCGTTCCCCCGCGTGCCCCGTCCGCCCGTCATCCCCGTACCGCCCTCCCGCGCCGACCGCTCCGGCTGATCCGGAACACTAGCCTCCGGCTACCCCGGAGTGCGGCTGCCACCCGGAGCGCCGGGCAGGTGTGCGCGGCGGGCCCGACGCGGCGACGCCTCAGGAGGACGACGCGGCGGGCGGCCGGGACAGCTCGGCGGACTCCGCGGCCTGCCGGGGCAGCGTCACCGACCCGCCGCCGGACCCGAACGGGTACTCCCGCTCCAGCCGCCAGACCTCGTCGCCGCCCTTCTCGTAGAGCGCGAAGCCGCCGATCGTCCAGGCGGCCGAGTAGTCCGCGAGCTCCGTCTCGGCGCGGTCCATGGCGGCCTCGTCGATGGCGTGCGCGACCGTCACGTGCGGGTGGTACGGGAACTGGAGCTCACGGGCGCACGGCCCGGACGCGGCGCGGACCCGCTCCTGGAGGACGGCGCAGCCGCGGGCGCCCTCGACGACCTTGACGAAGACCACCGGCGAGAGCGGGCGGAAGGTGCCGGTGCCCTCCAGCCGCAGCGGGAAGGGGCGGCAGACGGCGGCGACCGTGGCGAGGTGCCGCTCGATGTCGGGCAGCGCGTCGGCGTCCACCGCGGTCGGTGGGAGGAGGGTGATGTGCGTGGGGATGCCGCGGGCGGCCGGGTCGCCGAAGCCCTCGCGCTTCCGTTGGAGGAAGCTGCCGTGCGGCTCCGGGACCGCGAGCGAAACGCCGAGCGTTACGGTCCCCACTGCGTTCTCCCTCCTGACGTGTGCATGCGCGCCGCGTGGGCGCGCACCCTTCCCAGTGTGCCGGGGACGGACCCGAAGGCGCGTCCCCGGCCGTCCCCGGACGGTCAGCCCTTGGCCGGCAGGAACCCGATCCGGTCGTAGGTGGCGGCCAGCGTCTCGGCCGCCACCGCGCGGGCCTTCTCGGCGCCCTTGGCCAGGATCGTGTCCAGCGTCTCCGGGTCGTCGAGGTATTCCTGCGTACGGGTCCGGAACGGTGTGACGAAGTCGACCATCGTCTCGGCCAGGTCCGTCTTCAGCGCGCCGTACATCTTGCCCTCGTAGGAGCGCTCCAGCGAGGGGATGTCCTCGCCGGTGAGGGTGGACAGGATGGTGAGGAGGTTGCTGACGCCGGGCTTGGCCTCCCGGTCGAAGCGGATCACCGTGTCGGTGTCCGTCACGGCGCTCTTGATCTTCTTCGCGGTGACCTTGGGGTCGTCGAGGAGGTCGATGATGCCCTTCGGCGAGGACGCCGACTTACTCATCTTGATCGACGGGTCCTGAAGATCGAAGATCTTCGCCGTCTCCTTGACGATGTACGGGTTCGGGACCGTGAAGGTGTCGCCGAAGCGGGTGTTGAAGCGGTCCGCGAGGTCGCGGGTCAGCTCCAGGTGCTGGCGCTGGTCCTCGCCGACCGGGACCTGGTCGGCCTGGTACAGCAGGATGTCGGCGACCATCAGGACGGGGTAGGTGAACAGGCCGACCGTCGTCCGATCCGTGCCCTGCTTCGCCGACTTGTCCTTGAACTGCGTCATCCGGGACGCCTCACCGAAGCCGGTGACGCAGTTCATCACCCAGGCGAGCTGGGCGTGCTCGGGGACGTGGCTCTGCACGAAGAGCGTGCAGCGCTCCGGGTCGAGACCGGCGGCCAGCAGCTGGGCCGCGGCGATCCGGGTGTTGCGGCGGAGCTCGGCGGGGTCCTGCGGAACGGTGATCGCGTGCAGGTCGACCACCATGTAGAAGGCGTCGTGGGACTCCTGGAGCGCCACCCACTGGCGCACCGCACCGAGGTAGTTGCCGAGGTGGAAGGAGCCGGCGGTGGGCTGGATTCCGGAGAGCACACGAGGCGGACGCGGCATGGCGGAGCCATTCCCCTTGGGGTGGTGGTGGGTGGCGGACGGGCGATCGAGAGCCATGGCAAGCATTGTCTCAGGTCCGCCGGGGGCCCGGGCGTGGAGGCCCGCAGGGGGTGGCCGAACACATCCCGTAGGGGACGCGGGCGCCCCCTGCGGGCCACAACGTGGGGGTGGTGAGGGGTATTCCCGGTGCTCCCCGTGCTCCCCGTGCTCCCGGTGCTCCCGTGCTCCGGGGGTCAGGCGCCCAGGGGCAGGCCCGGTGCCGGGTGGGCGGCCATCAGGTCCGCCACCTCCTTGCGGATCGTCGCCAGCGCCTCCTCGTCGGCGCTGCCCGCGGCCCGCACGCCGCGGTCGATCCACTCCGCGACCTTGGGCATGTCCGCCGTCCCCAGCCCGCGCGAGGTCAGCGACGGGGTGCCGATCCGGATGCCGGACGGGTCGAACGGCTTGCGCGGGTCGAACGGCACGGTGTTGTAGTTCACCACGATCCCGGCCCGGTCCAGGGCCTTGGCGGCGACCTTGCCGGGCACCTCCTTCGACGTCAGGTCGATCAGCACCAGGTGGTTGTCGGTGCCGCCGGAGACCAGGTCGAAGCCGCGCGCCAGCAGTGCCTCGGCGAGCGCCTTGGCGTTGGCGACGACGGCGTGCGCGTACTCCCGGAAGGACGGCGCGGACGCCTCGCGCAGCGCCACCGCGATGGCGGCCGTGGTGTGGTTGTGCGGCCCGCCCTGCAGGCCGGGGAAGACCGCCTTGTCGATCGCCTTGGCGTGGGTGGCGCGGGACATCAGCATCGCGCCGCGCGGGCCGCGCAGCGTCTTGTGGGTGGTGGTCGCCACGACGTCGGCGTGCGGCACGGGGGAGGGGTGCGCGCCGCCCGCCACCAGACCGGCGATGTGCGCGATGTCCGCGACGAGCACCGCGTCGACCTCCCGCGCGATCGCGCCGAAGGCGGCGAAGTCGATGGTCCGCGGGACGGCCGTGCCGCCACAGAAGATGATCTTCGGGCGCTCCTTCAGGGCCAGGTCGCGCACCTGGTCGAAGTCGATCCGCCCGGTGTCGGCCCGTACGCCGTACTGCACCCCGTTGAACCACGTCCCGGTCGCCGAGACGCCCCAGCCGTGTGTGAGGTGCCCGCCCATCGGCAGCGACATGCCCAGCACCGTGTCGCCGGGGGAGGCGAAGGCGAGGTACACGGCGAGGTTCGCGGGCGAGCCGGAGTACGGCTGGACGTTGGCGTGCTCGACGCCGAAGAGGGCCTTGGCGCGCTCGACGGCCAGCGTCTCCACGAGGTCGATGTTCTGCTGGCCCTCGTAGTAGCGGCGGCCCGGGTAGCCCTCGCTGTACTTGTTCTGCAGGACCGTTCCGGTGGCCTCCAGCACGGCCGCGGAGACGTAGTTCTCACTGGGGATCAGCCGCAGGGTGTCGGCCTGGAGCTGCTCCTCTGCGTCGACCAGCGCGGCGAGTTCGGGGTCGGCGGCGTGCAGGGCGGGATGGGTGGCGGGATGGGCCGTCATGGCGTCCTCCGGGGCGATCGATCGGTGGTCGGTCGTGGTCCCGGGGTACCCAGGCGGGCGGCACCTCGTAGGCGTGTGGCCGCGCACCGCTCCCTCGGGGTCCGTTCCCCGTACGCCAGTCGCGGCTGCGCACCGGAAGTCTAAGGGTTGCCCGCGAAGTCCCGCCTGTCGTCCGGCGCGCCCCGGCCGACGCCGGGAGGTGCCCCCGGGCACGCGCCGCCGCCGCACCGGGCGGAGGGCCGGCCGGGGGACCGGTGCATGGTCTGCGGACGCCCGCCCCCGGGCCCGACAATGGAAGGGACGGGGAGGCCGCAGGAGCAACGAGAGGCCGGAGCGCACGGCGGCGGGGGCCGGCCCTCGCCGATACGGTCGGGCCCGCCGGTCCGGCCCACCGGACGGAGGCAGCCGTGACATCCACGGAAGCGTTCATCGCCGCCGCCGAGGCCCACAGCGCGCACAACTACCAGCCGCTCCCCGTCGTCGTGGCCACCGCCGAGGGCGCCTGGATGACCGACGTCACCGGCCGCCGCTACCTGGACCTGCTCGCCGGGTACTCCGCGCTCAACTTCGGCCACCGCAACCGCCGCCTGCTGGACGCCGCGCGCGCCCAGCTGGAGCGGGTCACGCTCACCTCCCGCGCCTTCCACCACGACCGTTTCGCCGACTTCTGCACCCAGCTCGCCGACCTGTGCGGGATGGAACTCGTCCTGCCGATGAACACCGGCACGGAGGCGGTGGAGACCGCCGTCAAGACGGTCCGCAAGTGGGGCTACAAGGTCAAGGGCGTCCCCGACGGCCGGGCCCGGATCGTCGTCGCGGAGAACAACTTCCACGGCCGGTCCACCACCGTCGTCTCCTTCTCCACCGACCCCGAGGCCCGCGCCGACTTCGGCCCGTACACCCCCGGCTTCACCGTCGTCCCCTACGGCGACCTGGCCGCCCTGGACGCGGCCGTCGACGCGGACACCGTCGCCGTGCTGCTGGAGCCGATCCAGGGCGAGGCCGGCGTCGTGGTGCCGCCGCGCGGCTACCTGGCCGGCGTGTGCGAGCTGACCCGGGCCCGGAACGTGCTCTTCGTCGCCGACGAGATCCAGTCCGGGCTCGGCCGCACCGGGACCACCTTCGCCTGCGAACACGAGGGCGTGGTGCCCGACGTGTACGTACTGGGCAAGGCGCTGGGCGGCGGGGTGGTGCCGGTGTCCGCGGTGGTGTCGTCCCGCGAGGTGCTGGGGGTCTTCCGGCCCGGCGAGCACGGCTCGACGTTCGGCGGCAACCCGCTGGCCTGCGCGGTCGGCCTGGAGGTGATCGCGCTGCTGCGCACCGGCGAGTACCAGCGGCGGGCCGCCGAACTCGGCGACCACCTGCACCGCGCGCTGGCGCCGCTGGTGGGCGGCGGCGCGGTGGACGCGGTCCGTGGCCGCGGCCTGTGGGCCGGCATCGACGTCAACCCCTCCCGCGGGGACGGCCGGGCCGTGGCCGAACGGCTGCTGGCCCGCGGCGTCCTGGTCAAGGAGACCCACGACGCGACGATCCGGATCGCCCCGCCGCTGGTCATCAGCGAGGAGGACCTCGACTGGGGCCTGGCCCGACTCCGCGAGGTGCTGGGCGTCTAGGGCGTGCGGCGTGCGGGTGGAGCGTGCGCGCCGGGCCCGGCCGGGTGCCCCCTGCCCCCGTGGCCCGGTGGCGCCGTACAGTCGGGCCATGTTGCTCGGGATGATCTGTGCGCTGGCGTCCGCCGTGTGCTTCGGTACCGCGTCCGTGTTCCAGGCCGTGGCGGCCCGGGACACCCCGACCGGCACCGGGTCCGGCGTTGACGCCCGGCTGCTGCTGCGGGTGCTGACGCAGTGGCGGTATCTGCTCGGACTGGCGCTGGACGGGCTGGGGTTCCTGCTGGAGCTGGTGGCGCTGCGGACGCTGCCGATCTACACGGTCGGCGCGGCGCTGGCGGCGACCCTGGCGGTGACCGCGGTGGTCGCCGCGCCGGTCCTGGGCGTCCGCCTCCGGCGTGCGGAGTGGGGCGCGGTCGCGGTGGTCTGCGGCGGCCTGGCCCTGCTGGCGCTGTCGTCCGGCGCCGAGGGGCACCGCGCCGGCACCCCCGCGCTGCGGATCGGGGTGCTGGTCTGCGCGCTCGCCCTGCTGGCCGGCGGCGCCCTGGCCGGCCGTCTCCCGGACCGGGCCCGCGCCGCCGCGCTCGGCCTCGGCGCGGGCTTCGGCTTCGGTGTCGTCGAGGTGGCGGTGCGGCTCATCGACGGCTTCGGGCCGGCCGACCTGCTCGCCAATCCCGCCAGCTACGCGCTGCTGATCGGCGGGGCCGCCGCCTTCCTGCTGCTGACCGCCGCCCTGCAGCGCGGCGCGGTCACCACCGCCACCGCCGGCATGGTGATCGGCGAGACGCTCGGCCCGGCCGTGGTCGGCGTCGCCTGGCTCGGCGACCGCACCCGCGAGGGGCTGGCCCCGCTGGCCGTCGCAGGTTTCGCGCTGGCCGTCGCGGGGGCGCTGGCGCTGGCCCGGTTCGGCGAGGCGCCGGCCGCGCACCCCGCCGAGCCGGCGGCCGAACCCGGTCCCGCCCCGTTGGCCGCGGAACGCCCCTGAGCGGGCCCGGTCAGTCGCCCGGCGGCAGCGCCCGCAGCAGGGCGTCCAGGATGGTCGCGAAGGAGTGCTCCGGCGGGCGGCCGTAGGGGATGACCAGCGCGTCCCGGGCGACCGCGGGGCCCGCCGGGTCGGTGAACTGCGCCAGTCCCTGCACCGCCAGCCCCTGCCACAGCGCGGCCCGGGTGATGGACTGCTCGGTCCCGGCCGGGAGTTCCAGCACCGCGTGCAGCCCGGCGGCGATCCCCGAGACGTGCACGTGCGGGGCGTGCTCGGCCAGCGCGGCCACCAGCTGGTCGCGCCGCCGCCGGTAGCGCAGCCGCATCCCGCGGACATGCCGGTCGTACGCCCCCGAGGACATGAACTCGGCCAGGGTGAGCTGGTCCAGCGACCCGGACTGCCACTCGCCGGTCGCCTTGATCTCCAGCACCCGGTCGATCAGCCGGTCCGGCACCACCATCCAGGCCAGCCGCAGCGCCGGGGCCAGGCTCTTGCTGGCGGTGCCCAGATAGACGACGTGGTCGGGGTCGAGCCCCTGGAGGGCGCCGACCGGCTGCCGGTCGTAGCGGAACTCGCCGTCGTAGTCGTCCTCCAGGACGTAACCACCTCTGGAACGGGCCCAGTTGACCGCGGCGGCCCGCCGGTCCGGGTGCAGCGGGACGCCGGTGGGGAACTGGTGCGCGGGGGTGAGCAGGGCCGCCCGCAGGTGGTCCAGGTCGGCCAGCAGGCCGGTGTCCGCGCCGTGGGCGTCGACCGGGAGCGGGACGGTGCCGAGCCCGGCGCGGGTGATGACGTCGCGGTGGAAGGGCAGTCCGTAGGACTCGGTGGCGACCCGGCCGGGCGTGCCGCCGCGCGGCTTCAGCGCCCGGCACAGCAGCCCCAACCCCTGCATGAACCCCGCGCAGATCACGATCCGGTCCGGATCGGTGCGGACGCCGCGGACCCGGGCGAGGTAGTCGGCGAGCACCGCGCGCAGCTCGGGGCGGCCGGCCGCGGTGCCGTATCCGAACGCCTCGTTGGGCGCGGCGGTCAGCGCCCGGCGGGCCGCCGCCAGCCAGGCGGTTCGGGGGAAGGCCGAGACGTCCGGGGTGCCGGGGGTGAGGTCGAAGCGCGGCCCGGCGGCGGTCGGGGACGGCGGGCCCGGGGTGCGCCGGGGTGCCCCGCCGCCGGCCCGCGGCAGCACGCGCTCGGCGACCTCGGTGCCGGAGCCCTGGCGGGCGCACAGCCAGCCCTCGGCGACCAGTTCCGCGTAGGCGTCGGCGACGGTGTTGCGGGCGATGCCGAGGTCGGTGGCGAGGGAACGGGAGGACGGCAGCCGGGTGCCGGGCGTCAGCCGCCCGGACCGCACGGCCTCGCGCAGCGCGCTCATCAGGGAGGCCCGCACCCCGCCCGGCCCGTCGAGGTCCAGGTGCAGGTCCCGCCCGAGATCCCGACCGAAAGTGGCCCGCGATTTCTCCATGGAAGTGGACCATACTCCTGTGCCACTCACCCCGTAGCGTCAAGGTCATGACGAACCAGACGACACCTTCCGCAGCCCAGCAGGCCCCCGCCGGGGCGGGCCACCACCACGGCCCCCGGATGCGCTGGGCCAAGCTCGCCCCCGAGGTCTACAAGGCCATGATCGCGCTGGACGCGGCGGCCAAGAAGGGCCTCGACGGGACCCTGATCGAGCTGGTCAACATCCGCGCCTCGCAGCTCAACAGGTGCGCCTTCTGCCTCCACATGCACACCGCCGACGCCCGCAAGGCCGGCGAGACCGAGGAGCGGATCGCCCTCCTGGCCGCCTGGGAGGAGGCCGCCGGCTTCTACACCGACCGGGAGCGCGCCGCCCTGGCCCTCACCGAGGCGATCACCGTGCTGACCGACAGCTTCGTCCCGGACGCCGTCTACGAGCAGGCCGCCGCCGTCTTCGAGGAGGCCGAACTGGCCCAGCTGATCGCCCAGATCACCACCATCAACGCCTGGAACCGCTTCGGCGTGACCACCCGCCTCGTCCCGGGGCAGGTGTGAACGCGATGAGTCAGCGCATGAAGTACTGGAGCCGGGTCCCCGCCTTCTTCCAGGCCCAGCTCAAGCTCACCCAGGCCGCCAAGAAGGGGCTGGGCGACGACGTCCTGGCGGAGCTGGTCGTGCTCCGCGCCTCCCAGCTGAACAGGTGCGCGTTCTGCATCGACATGCACGTCACCAACCTCCGCGAGGCCGGTGTCGAGCAGCGACGGATCGACCTGCTGCCGGCCTGGGAGGAGGCCGGCGACCTCTACTCCGAGCGGGAGCGGGCGGCCCTGGCCTTCACCGAGGCCGTCACCGTGCTCACTGAAGGCTTCGTCCCGGACGCCGTCTACGAGCGGGCCGCCGCGCAGTTCGACGAGACCGAACTCGCCCACCTGCTCGCCGTGATCGTCGCCATCAACAACTGGAACCGCGTCAACGTCACGGTCCGCCAGCCGCCCGGGGCGGAGCTGTGACCGCCGCCGCCCGCGCGGCGACCCTGCGCGCCCTGCACCACGACCGCCGGCCGGGCGACCCGCTGATCCTCCCCAACGTCTGGGACGCCGCCAGCGCCCGGGTCTTCGCCGACGCCGGCTTCCCGGCGCTGGCCACCCCCAGCGCGGGCATCGCCGCGTCCCTGGGGTACGCGGACGGCGAGACCCCGGCCGACGAGATGTTCGCGGCGATCGCCCGGATCGTCCGGGCCGTGGACGTCCCGGTGACGGCGGACGTGGAGGCCGGGTACGGGCTGTCCGCCGGGGAGTTGGTCGGCCGGCTCGCCGAGGCCGGCGCGGTCGGCTGCAACCTGGAGGACTCCGACCACGCCACCGGCGCCCTCCGCGACCCGCGGGAGCAGGCCGACTGGCTGGCCGAGGTACGGGCCGAGGCGGGCGAGGCGCTGGTCGTCAACGCCCGGATCGACACCTTCCTGCGCGGCGGGGCGGACCTCGACGCGGCGCTGGAGCGGGCCCACCGCTACGCCGCCGCCGGCGCGGACTGCCTCTACCCGATCCTCGCCCCGCCGGAGCTGCTGCCCGAGCTGGCCGCGGCGGCGCCCCTTCCGCTCAACGCCCTGGCCAAGGCCGGCGGCCCCGCCCCGCGCGAACTGGGCGCCCTCGGCGCGACCCGGATCACCTTCGGCGGCGGCCTGCACCACGCGGCGATGGCCACCCTGGCGGTGGAGGCGGCACGGCTGCGGGACGGGGCCGACAGCTGACCGGCCGTCAGTCGCGGTGATCGACGCACCGGGCGCACGGGGCACGCGGGGCGCACGGGGTGTACGGGACGAGCGGGGCGTACGGGGGCGTCCGCGACCGGCCCGGCCGCCCCGTTTCGCGGGTGACGGATGCCAAGATGGGCCATGCTCTCCGTCGCCGTCGCCCCCTGGCAGCGCCCCCCGGTGATCCTGCGGAACGCGGACGTCCCGCACTACGCGGCCAGCACGATGAAGGTCGCCGTGCTCGCCGCCGTCCACCGCAGCGGACTCGACCCCGACCGGGAGGTCCCGGTCGTCAACCGCTTCGCCTCGGCGGCCGACGGCAGCTACACCCACTCCCGGGTGGACGACAGCGATCCGGAGCCCTGGGAGCTGCTGGGCCGCACCGCGCCGCTCGGCTGGCTCGCCGGCCGGATGGTCAGCCACTCCTCCAACCTGGCCACCAGCCTCTGTCTGACCGCGGTGGGGCATGCCGCGGTGGCCGAGGTGTGGCGGCGGGCCGGGGCGTCGGCCGCCTCCCGGAGCCCGCGCGGCGTCGAGGACGCCCCGGCCCGCGCCGCCGGCCTCGACAACCGGGTCACCGCCCACGACCTGATCCGGCTGCTGACGTCGCTCGAACCGGAGGTGCTGGCCCGGTTGGAGCACAACGCCCACCGGGTCGACCTGGCCGCGGGCCTGCCGCCCGGCACCCGTCTGGCCAGCAAGAACGGCTGGTTCCCCGGGGTGCGGCACGGCGTCGGGCTGGTCCACCCGCCCGACGCCCCGCCCTACGTCCTCGCCCTCTGCTACACCGGCCCGCTCGCCAACGGCCAGGACGTCGACGACCCCGCGGCCCGCCTGCTGGCCCGCCTCTCGTCCTGCGTCTGGGACTGCCGGCACCGCCTCGCCCCCGCTCCTTGATGCGGAATTCACTGACGCCACGTCAGATTTCTTTTCCCTTCGCCGAATTGGCTGCTCAGAGCCGTCCGATCCGCGCTACAACCCGCCCCGGCGCGGGTATCAGGAGAACGGGCGTACGGGGAGCCCGCATGGCTTGATAGCTTGGTGGCGAAAGCCCGCGGGGCAACGGGGAGAAGCGGTACATGGCCGAGCAGTTCAGGGTTGACCTGGAGGAACTGGACGTCGTCGTGCGGCAGCTGCGTCACCTGCAGCGCGATATGGACGATCCCCACCAGACGGTCAAATACGGCACGGCGATCCCGAAGTCGGCGTTCGGCGGCGATTTCATCGAGGCCGGAAAGCTCGCCGGCGCGCACGACGCCATGCAGACATACATGGCGGACGTGCTCGGCGCGCTCCAGGACCTCGTCCGCACCTTCGGCGAGAAGACCGAGGCCAGCCGTGGCGCCTACGAGGACCAGGAGCACGAGACCCGGCCCCCCGAGCACCACTGACCCACCCCCGCCCGGCACCGGGCGGGACGGCGCGGCCCGCACCGGGCGGACATGACGACGGCGAGTTCGAGGGAGGGGGACCGGTATGACGGAGACCGGGCAGGCGCGCGACGGCGCCGCGGAGATGGCGCGCCGGCGGACCGAGCACGAGCGGGCGGAGCGGCTGAAGTCGCTCCGCGGACACCGACTGACCCCGCGGTCCCCCTCCGACTTCCAGAAGTACGGCCTGCCCGCGCTCCGGGCGATGATCGAGCACGCCAGCGCCGGGGCGATCGAGACCTCCGGCCGGCACTGGCGGTCCTCCGCCGACCGGCTGGGCGGCGACGACGGACACGGCGGGATCCGCAAGGCGTTCCAGGACGCCGTGGAGCACGCCGCGGCGCACTGGGAGGGCTCGGCGGCCCAGGCGTTCCGCCGGGAGGCGGCCAAGGTACTGGCGAAGATCGACCGGAGCTACCAGCACGCCCGCAACGTCGAGTCCACCCTGATCGGCACCCGCTCCTCGGGCCCGGAGGTCGGCGTCGCGCACAACCTCCGCGAGGCCCAGAAGGCCCTGGTCAAGCTCCAGCTCGCCGGCGCCGCGGCCGACCCGATGGAGGCGGCCGGCGACGAGAGCCAGTTCAAGCGGGACATGGCCAACCCCAAGCTCGACACCCGGATGGCGCTGGAGCTCAACCGCGCCAGCCTCCCCCCGAGCAAGCAGCGCCAGATCGAGGCCGTCATCGTGATGGACGAACTAGCGGCCCACTACGAGGCACAGGGGGAGCGGCTCCGGGAGGGCACCGGGCAGGGCGTCGAGGGCGACTGGCCGGTCGCCCCGTCCGGCAGCCCGGCCCCGCCGCCGGTGAACGCCGAGGTGACCGGCGGCCCCGCCCCACACCACCCGCCGACGGCGCAGCGGCCCAACGGCGCGGGCGGCGGCGCGGTACCGGCCGGTTTCGACAGCCCCCGGGCCGCCCGCCCGTCGCCCGACCTCCACCCCCAGATGACGGCGCTGCGCGCCGGCCCTCCGCCGGTGACCACCGGGCTGGAGAGCGTCGGCGGCGGCACCCTCACCGCACCGCCGGCCGGCGGCCACGCCGTCGGCGCGGGCACGCCGCCCGGCGGCCAGAGCGGCCCCGCGCCCGCCGGCGGCGGCCTGCCGAACAACGCGGTCGTGTCGGGCGTCATCGGGGTGACGGGCGGCGGGCTGCCCACCGGTGGGACGCGCGGCGCCGGGCGCGGCTCCGGCGGGGCCCGCCGGAGCGCCGGCGGCACCGCGGGCAGCCCCGACGCGGTCGCCGCCCGCGGTGCGACACCGCCCCGCACCCCCGCCGCCCCGACCGCCCGGCCCGAGGGCCCGGCCGGCCCGGCCGGCCCGGCCGGCGGCAGCAAGCAGGGCGGCGCCGGACTCCACCGCAGCCGCGGCGGCGCCCGGGCCACCGCGGCCGCCCCGGCGTCCACCGAGGGCAAGGGCGGCCGGGGCAAGGGGGAGCCGTCCGACAAGGGCGGCGGCCGGCGCCGCTCCGGAGGACCGCGGTCCCGCCACCTCGACGAGGACGAGACCACCGGGACCCCGCCGCGGCAGATCCCGCCGCCGGTGATCGAGTGACGACCGGCGGGGACGGGGCACCGGAAAATCGGACGACGCGCCCCATACCCCGCTGTTAGCGTCCGGAATCATGGATCCGGTCGGTGAAAAACAGATACGCGCGTCCTTCGTGAACTGCTCCAAGGGCGAGGCGAGCAGGCTCAACCTCCCCGTGGGGCTGGCCGAACTCCCGTGGGCGGACCTCGACTTCCTCGGGTGGCGCGACCGGGGAGCGCCGGACCGCAGCTACCTGGTCGCCCCGCGGGCCGACGGCCTGATGGGCGTGACCCTGCGGGTGCCGCAGGGCGTACGGCGCAGCTTCACCAAGACGACGGTCTGCTCGATCTGCCTGACCGGGCACCCGGGCTCAGGCGTCAGCCTGCTCGCCGCCCGCCGCGCCGGGGCCGCGGGCCGGCAGGGCAACACCGTCGGCACCTATCTGTGCGCCGACCTCGCCTGCTCCCTCTACGTCCGCGGCCGCAAGAAGTCCCAGCTCGCCGGGCGGCACGAGGAGACCCTCCCGCTGGCGGACCGGATCGCGCGCACCGTGGGGAATCTGGACGCCTTCCTCGACAAGGTGCTGGCCGGCGAGCCGGCATGAGGGCGCGGCGGGTCCGGAGGTGGACCCGCCGCCGTCCGCCCGCGCGGCCCGCGGGCCGGTCACAGGCCCCGCGCGGCCAGGAAGTCCCCGATCAACGCCAGCCACTCCGCGTTCCGCTCGACCATCGGCAGATGCCCGGTGGCGATCTCGACGTACTCCGCGCCCGGGATGTGGTCCGCCAGATAGCGGGAGTTGGCCGGGTCCAGCAGCGCGTCCCGGGTGGTGGCGATGACCAGGGTCGGGACCGTGATGCCCGGCAGGTCGGCGGTGGTGTCCAGAACCTTGACCAGGGCCGCCTGCTCCGCCGAACCGGCCGGCGGCAGCGTCGGGTCCGGGTCCAGCACGGCGGCCAGCTCGGCCGGCGGCAGCGCGTTGAGGTGTTCCGGCGCCACCCCGCTGAGCGCCCGCGCCTGGGCGAAGCCCTGGTAGTCGCCGCGCTCCAGGAGCCGCAGCCACAGGTCCAGCCAGACGTTGGCGCGGGCGTCCGCCTTGGCCAGCCCGGCGGTCAGGACCAGCCCCCGCACCCGCTCCGGATGGCGGGCCGCGGCCCGCACGGACACCGCGGTGCCCATCGAGAAGCCGATCACGGTGAAGGTCGTAAGGCCGGCCGCGACCGCCTCGGCGACCATCGCGTCGGCCAGCGCGTCCAGCTCCAACGGGCCGGCGGCGCGCGGGGTTTCCCCCGAACCGGGGTAGTCCGGCGCCACCACCCGGTGGCCGGTGGCGGTCAGGGCCGGGATCAGCGTGCTGTAGTTGCTCTCGACACTGCCGGTCGCGCCGTGCGCCAGCAGGACGCCGGGGCCGTCGGCCGGGCCGGCGACGGTGGTGGAGAGCCGAGGAAGGGAAACGGACGGGGTCTGCGCTACGGGAATCTGCGTCATGCCCACGAGGTTGCCCTTTGACACCGGTGTCAAGGTCAAGCCGACACCGGGGAGAAACGGGGGAGAGGAGCGTCACATGGCGGACGGCACGGGGACGGATCCACGGCCGACGGGCCCGATGCGGATCGGCGAACTGGCCCGCCGCGCCGGCGTCAGCACCCGGGTCCTGCGCTACTACGAGCAGCGCGGCCTGCTCTGCGCCGGACGCGACGCGAACGGCTACCGCACCTATGACCCGGACGCCGTCGAGGCCGTCGCCCGCATCCGCGAACTGCTCGCCACCGGCCTGAACACCGACTCCATCCGTGACCTGCTGCCCTGCGCCCAGGGCGGGCCGGGCCTGATGTCGTGCAGCTTCTCGTGCGGCGTGGTGGAGCAGCAGATGGCCCAACTCGACGCCGAGATCGCCGAGTTGCAGCGGCGCCGGGCGGCCCTGGGGGCCTATGCCCAGGTCATGCGGGATCGGCGCGCCCAGGACGAGGCACTGGCCGCGATGGCCCTGCGCGCGGGCTGAGCGGCGCCGGGCGCGGCCGAGCCCGGAGACGGCGAAGGGCCCCGTCCCCGTACGAACGGGGGCGGGGCCCTTGGAAGCAGGCGGCCCGGGTCGGGCCCGGCGGATCAGAAGCGTCGGGTGATCAGGGCCCGCTTGACCTCTTGGATCGCCTTGGTGACCTCGATACCGCGCGGGCAGGCGTCCGTGCAGTTGAAGGTCGTCCGGCAGCGCCAGACGCCGTCCTTGTCGTTGAGGATCTCCAGCCGCTGCTCGCCGCCCTCGTCACGCGAGTCGAAGATGAAGCGGTGCGCGTTGACGATCGCCGCCGGGCCGAAGTACTGGCCGTCGTTCCAGAACACGGGGCACGAGCTGGTGCAGGCCGCGCACAGGATGCACTTGGTGGTGTCGTCGAAGCGCTCGCGGTCCTCGGAGGACTGCAGGCGCTCGCGGGTCGGCTCGTTGCCGGTGGTGATCAGGAACGGCATCACGTCCCGGTACGCCTGGAAGAAGGGCTCCATGTCGACGACAAGGTCCTTCAGCACCGTCAGGCCCTTGATGGCCTCGACGGTGATCGGCTTCTCGGGGTTGATGTCCTTGATCAGCGTCTTGCAGGCCAGCCGGTTGCGACCGTTGATCCGCATGGCGTCCGAACCGCAGATGCCGTGGGCGCAGGAGCGGCGGAAGGTCAGCGAACCGTCCTGGTCCCACTTGATCTTGTGGAGGGCGTCCAGGACGCGCTCCTTGGGGTCGATCTCCAGCTGGAAGTCCTGCCAGCCGGCCTCCTCGGAGACCTCCGGGTTGAACCGGCGGATCCGGAAGGTGACGCTGATCAGGTGCGCGGCGTCGTTCTCGGCCGCGTCCAGGGCCGCGGAGTGCTTGTCGATGGTCGGGGTGCTCATCAGTACTTACGCTCCATCGGCTGGTAGCGGGTCTGCACGACCGGCTTGTAGTCGAGCCGGATCGACTCGGAACCGTCGGCGCCCACCTCGCGGTACGCCATGGTGTGCCGCATGAAGTTGACGTCGTCGCGGTTGGGGTAGTCCTCGCGGTAGTGACCGCCGCGGGACTCCTTGCGGGCCAGCGCGGACACCGCCATGACCTCGGCCAGGTCGAGCAGGTTGCCCAGCTCGATGGCCTCCAGCAGGTCGGTGTTGAAGCGCTTGCCCTTGTCCTGGATCGCCACGTTCCGGTAGCGCTCGCGCAGCTCGGCGATCTTCTCGACCGCGGTCTTGATCGTCTGCTCGGTGCGGAACACCATCACGTTGGCGTCCATGCACTCCTGGAGCTCCTTGCGGAGGTCCGCGACCCGCTCGCCACCGGTGGAGTTGCGCAGCCGCTCGACCTGCTCGGCGACCAGCGACGCCGGGTCCTCGGGCAGCTCGACGAAGTCGGCGGTGGCCGAGTACTCCGCGGCCGCGATGCCGGCCCGGCGGCCGAAGACGTTGATGTCCAGCAGCGAGTTGGTGCCCAGGCGGTTGGCGCCGTGCACGGAGACACAGGCGACCTCGCCGGCGGCGAACAGGCCCGGCACGACGGTGGTGTTGTCCGCCAGGACCTCACCCTCGACGTTGGTCGGGATACCGCCCATGGCGTAGTGCGCGGTCGGCTGGATCGGGATCGGGTCCGTGTAGGGCTCGATGCCGAGGTAGGTGCGCGCGAACTCGGTGATGTCCGGCAGCTTGGCGTCCAGCTGCTCCGGCGGCAGGTGGGTCAGGTCCAGGTAGACGTGGTCGCCCTCGGGACCGCAGCCGCGGCCCTCGCGGATCTCCGTGTAGATGGAGCGCGAGACGACGTCACGCGAGGCGAGGTCCTTCATGACCGGCGCGTACTTCTCCATGAAGCGCTCGCCGTCCTTGTTGCGGAGGATGCCGCCCTCACCACGGGCGCCCTCCGTCAGCAGGATGCCCATCCGCCAGATGCCGGTCGGGTGGAACTGGAAGAACTCCATGTCCTCCAGCGGCAGCCCGCGGCGGTAGCACGCGGCCTGGCCGTCACCGGTCAGGGTGTGGGCGTTCGACGTCACCTTGAAGAACTTGCCGGTGCCGCCGGAGGCGTAGATGACCGACTTCGCCTGGAAGACGTGGATCTCGCCGGTGGCCAGCTCGTAGGCGACCACACCGGCGGACTTCTTGACGCCGTCGACCTCGGTGATCAGCTGGTCCAGGACGTAGAACTCGTTGAAGAACTCCACGCCCTCCTTGACGCAGTTCTGGTACAGCGTCTGGAGGATCATGTGGCCGGTGCGGTCCGCGGCGTAGCAGGACCGGCGGACCGGGGCCTCGCCGTGGTTGCGGGAGTGACCGCCGAACCGGCGCTGGTCGATCCGGCCCTCCGGCGTGCGGTTGAAGGGCAGGCCCATCTTCTCCAGGTCGAGGACCGAGTCGATGGCCTCCTTCGCCAGGATCTCGGCGGCGTCCTGGTCGACCAGGTAGTCACCGCCCTTGACCGTGTCGAAGGTGTGCCACTCCCAGTTGTCCTCCTCGACGTTGGCGAGGGCCGCGGCCATGCCGCCCTGGGCGGCACCGGTGTGGGAGCGGGTCGGGTAGAGCTTGGTCAGCACGGCGGTGCGGCTGCGCTTCGTCGCCTCGATGGCGGCGCGCATGCCGGCGCCGCCGGCGCCGACGATGACGGTGTCGTACTTGTGGATCTGCATGGGTGGATACCTCAGTCCCTCAGCCCGGGGCCTAGCGGATGTTCGGGTCGAAGGTGAAGATCACCAGCGTGCCCAGAAGGACGGTGAACACCGTGGCGGTGTAGAGGAGCATCTTCAGCCAGAAGCGGGTGTTGTCCCGCTGCGCGTAGTCGTTGATGACGGTGCGCAGGCCGTTGGCTCCGTGCAGCATGGCCAGCCACAGCATCAGCAGGTCCCAGACCTGCCAGAAGGGCGAGGCCCAGCGGCCGGCCACGAAGGCGAAGCCGATCTTGGAGACGCCGCCGTCGAGCACCAGCTGGATCAGCAGGTGGCCGAGGACGAGGACGACCAGGACGATGCCGGACAGCCGCATGAACAGCCAGCCGTACAGCTCGAAGTTGGTGCGGGTCGACTTCGGGGTCTTCCCGGTGCGCTTGCGCGGTGCCTCGATGACCGGAGCGGGATTGTCCGCGTCGTAGAGCGCGACGTTCTCGGCGGTGGTGGATTCAGCAGACATCACGCGTCAGCTCCCGAACAGCGTGCGCAGAGTGTGCTGCAGCACGGGGTAGAAGGCACCTGCCATCAGCACGACCCAGACGCCGACAACAGTCCACAGCATCTGCTTCTGGTACTTCGGGCCCTTGGACCAGAAGTCCACTGCGATGACCCGCAGGCCGTTGAGCGCGTGGAAGAGGATGGCGGCCACCAGGCCGTACTCCATCACGTTGACGATGGGCGTCTTGTAAGTCGCTACGACGTTGTCGTACGCGTCGGGGGAGACACGGACGAGAGCGGTGTCGAGGACGTGTACGAACAGGAAGAAGAAGATGAGGACGCCAGTGACTCGATGAGCCACCCAGGACCACATGCCTTCCCGGCCGCGGTACAGCGTTCCAGCCGGCACGGAAGAACCCTCCGGGAGCGGGGACTAGGGCCGCGCCGGCTTCTCTGTCGGTCGGGCCCGGCCGGGTACGGTCCACCGGCCGCTCGTCATCGTATCGACGAGTTGTCGGTTCCTCGCGCGGGGGTCCTTAGGTGTGATCAAACAGGCACCAACGGGCTATCACACAAGTCCGAACCCGTCCATCAGGGACATCCGGCCGCGAGTCGCGCGAGCCTGGCGCGCGCCAGCCGCCGCAATTCCTCCGCGGCGACCGACCGCTCCTCGTCCGGTTCGTGTGCCAGGCGGGTGCGGATGGCGTGCAGGGTCTGGTCCATGAGCTCGTCGGGGCGGTAGCCGTCCAGGCAGATGACGAAGGCGTGTCGGAAGCGGAGCTCGTACGCGGCGTGCGCGGCGCGCAGTGCGGTGTGGGCGGCGAGGGTGCCGGGGCCGGGGCGGGCCGGCGGGAGCGGCGCGGGCGCCTCCTGGGCCAGCGCCTCGACCTGCTCGGCCGAGGTGAGGTCGTAGCTGGCCTCGTCGCCGGCGGCCAGCAGGGACTCCGGGTCCGGGTAGGGGCGGTGGTCGGCGAGCCGTTCGGCCCAGCGGAGGCAGCCGCAGCAGGTCAGCAGGGTGACGACGGCCTGGGGGTGGGGGAGCGCGTGGAAGCCGTCGAGGCCGGTCGCCGGAGCCGGGGCGAGCCGGTTCTGCCAAGGTATGCCGCACCGCGGAGCGGGCGGTTGGGGCCGCGCCGTCGGTCGGACGGCCGGAGTGTCACCGGACAGCGTGGGCTCCTCGGGCGGATGCAGTCGAGTGTGATGGGTGTGGTGGCTGCGGCGGAGGTGAACGGTGGGTGCGGCGGTAAGGGAGGGGGCGGATGGGCGGCGGACGACTGGCGGAATCCGAGCGACGCATGGGGCGAAATGGATGAAAAGTCTGATACGTACGGAAGTGGAGGCAGGTGTGGTGATACGTCACATGAGGTGGCACCCGGCGGTTTTCCGGCGGTCCACGCGCCCCGGAACGGAGTGAGCGACGGCGAGGACACGCTAACGACGCCCGCCGGCCACTGTCCGACGGATGCGCGATTTTCACCCGGATGAGAGAGCTTTCGCGCGCTCGGTGGACGACCTGTTCCGCCCCCCTGGCAATACCTTCGCCCCGAAAAGTGAGGATTGCACGATGTCGAACCCGATGCGGCCGCCGCGTTTTCCGCGGTCCTCGGCCTCCCCTCTGGACCCGCCGCCGGCCCGCCGGGCCGCCGGCCCGGAGGCCCGCCGCGCGCTGCTGGCCGTCCCGGTGCTGGCCGGCGCGCTGGCGCTCGGCGGCTGCGCGCAAGGGGCCGATTCCCAGGCTCCCGGCGCTGCTCCCAGCTCCTCCAGCCCCGCCGCGCCCATCCCCAGCTGGGCCAAGGTGACCGGCCCGCCGCACATCGTCCCGGCCGTACGGGACTTCCGCCCGGCGAACGGAATCGGCTGGCGACCGACCAAGGGCGCCCGGATCGTGGTACCGGCCGGGGAGAAGAGCACCGTCGCCGATGAGGCGCAACTTATGGCCAAAGATCTCGGCGGGCTGGCCGTGGTCTGGGGGAACCAGGACGTCCGGCCCGGTGACGTCGAGGTGAAGCTCAGCGGCGGCGCCAAGGGGCCCGACAACCCGCCCGGCAGCACCGTCGACGAGTCCTACACCCTCGCCGCCCGCGGCGGCCGGCTCACCCTCACCGCCCCCACCGACGCCGGGGTCTTCTACGGCACACGGACCGTCAAGCAGGCCGTCCGCAACGCCGGCGGCCTCCCCGAGGGCACCATCGAGGACGGCCCGGACCGCCCCCAGCGCGGCATGCTGCTCGACAACGCCCGAAAGCCGTTCACCGCGGACTGGATCGAGGCCCGCATCCGGCAGCTCGCCGACCTCAAGCTCAACCAGCTCCAGCTGCACTTCTCCGACGACCAGGGCTTCCGCATCCAGAGCGACAGCCACCCCGACATCGTCTCCGCGGACCACCTGACCAAGGACCAGGTCCGCCACCTGGTCAAGGTCGGGCAGAGCCTGCACGTCACCCTCATCCCGGAGATCGACTCGCCCGGCCACCTCGGCGCGGTCCTCGACCACTACCCCGACCTCCGGCTGCGCAACGCCTCCGGCACACCGCTCCGCGGCGCCATCGACATCTCCAAGCCCCAGGCCGGCGCGCTCATCGACTCGCTGCTGAAGGAGTACGCGCAGCTCTTCCCCGGCCCGTACTGGCACCTGGGCGGCGACGAGTACCAGGCGCTGATGTCCAGCGATCCCGAGGCGCGCTACCCGCAGCTCGCCAAGGCCGCGCAGGACAAGTACGGCCCCGGCGCCACCATCAAGGACCTGGCGACCGGTTGGCTCAACGACCGGCAGAAGACCGTCCAGGCCGCCGGCAAGACCCGGATCGAAGCCTGGAACGACGGCTTCTTCGCCGGCGGCAAGGTGGCCGCGGACAAGAACCGCACGGTCGCCTACTGGACCGGCAAGGAGATCGGCGCCCGCGACCCCGCCGAGTTCCTCCGCGAGGGCCGCACGGTGCTCAACCTCAACGACGAGTTCCTCTACTACGTGCTCGGCGAGCCCAACAACTTCACGTACCCGACCGGCGAGCGGATCTACAAGAGCTGGACCCCGCTGGTGCTGCGCCACACCTCGCCGGTGTCCGTACCGTCGAGCCTGACCGGGGCCGACCGCATCCCCGGGGCGCGGTTCGCGATCTGGAACGACCGCGCGCAGGCGCAGACCGCGCAGCAGATCGCGGCCGGCATCAGGATGCCGCTCGCGGCGCTGGCGCAGAAGACCTGGGACCCGCGCACCCCCGCGCTGTCCTGGCCGGACTTCAAGGCGCTGGTGAACCGGCTCTGAGCGGCCGGGCGGGAGGGATACGAGAGACGGCCGGGGCCGCCACCCCCCACAGGAGAGGCCCCGGCCGTCGCTCACGTAGGAGCCCGTGACGGGCTCCTAATCGATACAGCGCCAACGGTCCCGAAAGCGTCACACGGGGTACGGGCGACGGCACGGCCAGTGGCCTGGACGCGGGCCCGGCAGGGCCCGTAACGTGCCGGAACGCGCCGACCGGCGGACCGGTCGGGGCGTTCCGGCGACCGGAAGAACGGCTGGTTACCGGGGAGTTCGGGGAACGCGCGGGCACCGCGCACCGATGTGTCGTCCGCCCCAAGGGGTGGCCCGGGTGCCGGAACCCCGCTCTGACCCGTTACGGTCAGCAGGAACGGCCGGACGGCCGGTGGACGGCGCGGGGGCGACCCGGACCGGTCGGGCGCCGACCACGGCGGCGGACGACCGACGAACCACACGAAGAAACCAGCGGCAGCGCAAAGCGGCAAGGACCGGGCGGCGGACATTCAGCGTGCGACAGGATGGACCCGTGCGAGGGGACGACATTCAGCCGGACGACGGACGGCTGACGGTTGCCGTGCAGGCGGCGCAGGAGGGTGACGAGACCGCGTTCCGGCTCGTCTACCGCGCCATACACCCCCGGCTGCTCGGGTACGTCCGGACCCTGGTGGGCGAGGCGGACGCCGAGGACGTGGCGTCCGAGGCGTGGCTCCAGATCACCCGCGACCTCGTCCGCTTCAGCGGCGACGCGGACCGCTTCCGCGGCTGGACCGCCCGGATCGCCCGCAACCGTGCGCTGGACCACATCCGGATGCGCGGCCGACGGCCGGCCATCGGGGGCGACGAGACCGAACTCACCGACACCCCCGCGGCGTCCGACACCGCGGGCGAGGCGCTGGAGGCGCTGGGCACCGGCCACACCTTCCGGCTGATAGGCCGACTGCCCCAGGACCAGGCCGAGGCGGTGACCCTGCGGGTGGTCGTCGGCCTGGACGCCAAGAGCGCGGCGCAGGTCCTGGGCAAGCGGCCGGGCGCGGTCCGCACCGCCGCCCACCGGGGCCTGAAGAAACTGGCCGAACTGCTCACGGACGGCGGCAGCGGGGACGGCGACGGGGAACCAGGGGGGCCGTCCGGAGGTTCCGGCAAGGGTGGTGAAATGGCGGGAGAGCTGCCCATACAGGACCGAAGACGCCATAACGGCGTGGCGGAATCGTACGTACCAGGTGTGACGGAAACGGCCGCACGAACGCAGAAGGACATGTGATGGCCGACGACCGGTATAGCTGGCTCGACAAGGACGCCGCGGAGCGACTGCTGCGTGGTGAGCCGGCCGGTTCCCAGGTCGGTGACGGCGCACGCGAACTCGAACAACTGCTGAAGGCCGCCGCCGCGGCCGGCTCCGGCCTGCCCGAAACCGCCGCGGCGCCCGGCGAGGAGGCCGCGCTGGCCGCCTTCCGGCAGGCCCGGCCCGGTGGTCCCGGCGCCCGCGGCGCGACGGCGCCCGGCATGCGCACCACCCGCACCCACCACGTCGTCGAACGCGCCGGGCTCGCCCGCCCCTTCAGACGCGGTCTCGCGGTCGCCCTCGCGGTCTGCGCGATCGGCGGCATCGCGGTCGCCGCCGGCACCGGGGTGCTGCCCACCCCGTTCCGCGGCGGCGAGCCCCGGCCCGGGGCCAGCGTCTCGGCGGCCGAGTCGCCCAGCATCTTCGGGAGCGAGGAGCCCGCCGCCACCACCGGTGAGACCGGCCGGAACCCGGCCACCCCGCCCGGCGGGCAGAGCACCGTACCCGGTCCCACCCCCACCCCCGACAGCAGTCACGGCACCGCCCCGGCGCCGGGCGGCCGGACCCCGGGCGCCGGCACGTCCGGCAACGACGGCAAGCCGCTGCCGGACGGCGGCGACGGCCGGAACAAGAAGCGGAAGCTGCTGCAGGCCCTCTGCAAGGACTACGAGGCCGGCAAGCGCGGCGACATGGACCGCGACACGCTGCGGCGGCTGGAGGCCACCGCCGGCGGCGCGGAGAAGGTGCACGCCTTCTGCCGCCAGTACCTCAGCGACGGCGGCCAGCAGGGCGGCGGCTCGGGTGACAACGATGGCGGAGGCGGCGGCCAGGGCGGCGGCGAAGGCGAGAACGGCGGCAACGGCGGCGGCCACAACGGCGGCGGCAGCGGCGACGAGGAGGGTGACTCTTCCCCCTCCGCCTCGCCCACCCCGAGCGCGCCGCCCGCCAGCAGCACCCCCGCACCGCCCCCCGGCACGGCCGTGCCGACGCCTACCGGAACCCTTCCCACCGGTCAGGTGTGACGTTTTTTGACGCCGTGACGCAGTAAGAAATGAGCCGACTGGTCATCGGCGGCGCACGAGCCGGGGTTCCCCCCGTACCCGTGGCTCAGCGCACATGGCGCGGGCGGGGCACGTTCCCCCGGCCCTGCCCGCGCCCTATCTTGCGCCTAAACCGGCGCCGCTTTCGCGGGTGTGGTTGCGGTGGGTGGGGGTTGCTCAATTGTCGCTTCCGCTAGAGAGCCTTTTGGCGGTCGGGGGCCGGATTTCGGCTTGCGGGTGGGGGAGTTGAGGGCCGGTCGGGGCTGTGCCGTCAGTGTCGCGGTCCTCGTCTCCCGATCCGGCGCATGATCCGCCCCCTTCTCGGCGCTGCGCCGCGGCGAACCTCCAGGCATGCTGTGCATGGGTGCAAACCGGCACTGTTCACTCGTTTGGAGGCGTAGCGGACATGGCGCGGTACAGCGAGAGCGGGCTGCCCATCGAGCCGGTGTACGGGCCGGCGGCGCTGGCCGGATGGGACCCGGACGCCGGGCTGGGCGAGCCGGGCGCCTTCCCGTACACCCGCGGGGTCTACCCGACGATGTACACCGGACGGGCCTGGACCATGCGGCAGTACGCCGGGTTCGGCACGGCGCGGGAGTCCAACGCGCGGTACCGGCGGCTGATCGAGCACGGCACCACCGGGCTGTCCGTCGCGTTCGACCTGCCGACGCAGATGGGACACGACTCCGACACCCCGATCGCGGCGGGCGAGGTGGGCAGGGTCGGGGTGGCGATCGACTCCGTCGAGGACATGGAGGTGCTGTTCGGCGGGATCCCGCTGGGGACGGTCTCGACGTCGATGACCATCAACGCGCCGGCCGCGCTGCTGCTCCTGATGTACCAACTCGTGGGCGAGGAACAGGGAGTGAAGGGCCATCAGCTCAACGGCACGGTGCAGAACGACGTGCTGAAGGAGTACATCGCGCGGGGCACGTACATCTACCCGCCGCAGCCGTCGCTGCGGCTGACCGCGGACATCTTCCGCTACTGCCGGGCCGAGATCCCCCGCTGGAACACCATTTCCATCTCCGGCTACCACATGGCGGAGGCCGGTGCCTCGCCCGCGCAGGAGATCGCCTTCACCCTGGCCAACGGCATCGCCTACGTCCGCACCGCGCTCGCCGCCGGCATGGACGTCGACGACTTCGCACCCCGGCTGTCGTTCTTCTTCGTCGCCCGTACGACGCTGCTGGAGGAGGTCGCCAAGTTCCGGGCCGCGCGGCGGATCTGGGCGCGGGTGATGCGGGACGAGTTCGGGGCCCGGAACCCCAAGTCGCAGATGCTGCGCTTCCACACCCAGACCGCGGGGGTGGCGCTGACCGCCCAGCAGCCGGAGGTGAACCTCGCCCGGGTCACCGTGCAGGCGCTGGCCGCGGTGCTCGGCGGGACCCAGTCGCTGCACACCAACTCCTTCGACGAGGCGATCGCGCTGCCGACCGAGAAGGCGGCCCGGCTCGCCCTGCGCACACAGCAGGTGCTGGCGCACGAGACGGACGTCACCGCCACCGTCGATCCGTTCGCCGGTTCGTACGCCGTGGAGTCGCTGACGGACGCCGTCGAGGACGCCGCGCGGGCGCTGATGGGGCGGGTGGAGGACCTGGGCGGCGCGGTCGCCGCCATCGAACGGGGCTTCCAGAAGGACGAGATCGAGCGCAACGCCTACCGGATCGCGCGGGAGACCGACGCCGGCGAGCGGGTGGTGGTCGGCGTCAACCGCTTCCGGACCGACGAGGAGGAGCCCTACGAGCCGCTGCGGGTGGACCCCGCCATCGAGGCGCAGCAGGCCGAGCGGCTGGCCCGGCTGCGCGCCCGCCGCAACGGCCGCGCGGTCACCGCGGCCCTCGGCGCGCTGCGCAAGGCCGCCGAGGGGCCGGACAACGTGCTCTACCCGATGCGGGAGGCGCTGCGCGCCCGGGCCACGCTGGGCGAGGTGTCCGACGCGCTGCGCGAGGTGTGGGGGACGTATGTGCCGGCGGACGCGTTCTGAGGCCGTGCCGGGTGCCGGGTGTGGCCCCCGGAACGCGTCCGCCACACTGGAGGCATGTCCGCACCCCGCCGCCGCTGCCCCGTCTGCACCCGAGAGATCGCCGTGGTCGGCGGCCGGTACGCCCGCCACGACCCTCCGGGGCGGCGGACCGGGATCGAGCTGATCTCCTGCCCGGGATCGCGGCGGACCGCGCCGATGATGGCGCCCGCTTCGATGCTCTTCGACCCCGAGGAGCCGCCGATGCCCGGCCAGCAGCCGCTGTTCTGACGCCGCGTCCCCGGCGCGCGGGGTGCCGGGACGGCATCGACTACGGCGCCAGCACGTCCAGTTCGGCCATCGCGCCGGTGGTGATCTCCCGGGTGAGGGCCTCCGCCCGGGCCGCGTCCCCGGTGCGGATCGCCTCGGCGACCTGGACGTGCAGGGTGACCGCGGCCGGATCGGGGTCGGTGAACATCACATGGTGCTGGGTGCGGCCGGTGAGGACGGCCGCGACGACCTCCGCGAGCCGGGCGAACATCTCGTTGCCGGAGGAGGTCAGCACCACCCGGTGGAACGCCATGTCGTGGACGAGGTACGCGTCGAGCTGCTGGCCGCGGGAGGTGGCCACCATGCCCATGGCGTGCTCGGTGAGCTCGGCGCACTGGGCGGGGGTGGCGTGGCGGGCGGCGAGACCGGCCGCCACCGGCTCGACGGCCGAGCGCAGCACGGTCAGCGACCGCAGCTGCCGGGGGCGGTCCCGGCCTGCCAGCCGCCAGCCGATCACCCGCGGGTCGTAGACGTTCCACTCCTCGGTCGGGCGGACGGTCACCCCGACCCGGCGCCGGGAGGTGACCAGGTGCATGGACTCCAGGACCCGGATCGCCTCGCGGATCACCGTGCGCGAGACGTCGAACCGCTCGGCCAGCTCATCGGTGCGCAGGACCGTGCCCGGAGGGTGGTCGCCCGCGGTGATCGCGGGCCCCAGGGACTCCAGCACGCGGGCGTGCAGCCCCTTCTCCCCGTTCCCGGTCGCTTCCATGGGCCAAGCCTACGATCCCGCCTCTCGACCAATTAAGTATGACGTTTGCGTCACAGGGGCTTGAATACGTCATACCTAATGAGTTTCAGTGGGGGGCGCACGAGGTCGAAGAGGACAGCGTCGTACCGATAGCCCCGATATCGGCGGCTCAGTACGGAATGTCCTGCATACGAGGTATCGAGGTAATCGGGATGGGCAGCGCCGACGTCATCGTCGTGATGGGTGTGGCCGGGACCGGCAAGACGACGATCGGTCCCCTGGTGGCCGACGCGCTGGACGTCCCCTACGCCGAGGGCGACGACTTCCACCCGCCGGCCAACATCGCCAAGATGTCCGCCGGCATCCCCCTGGACGACGCCGACCGCGGCCCCTGGCTCGACGCCATCGGCTCCTGGGCGCACGGCCGCGCCGGCCACGGCGGCGTGGTCAGCTGCTCCGCGCTCAAGCGCGCCTACCGCGACCGGCTGCGGGCCGCCGCGCCGGGCGTGGCCTTCCTCCACCTCGCCGGCGACCGCGCGCTCATCGAGGCGCGGATGGCCGAACGCAAGGGCCACTTCATGCCCACCGCGCTGCTGGACTCCCAGTTCGCCACGCTCGAACCCCTCGGAGCGGACGAGGCGGGCGTGGCCGTCGATGTCTCCGGCACCCCGGAGCAGATCGCCGACCGGGCCGTCAGCGCCCTGCGCCGCCCGGCTCCGGCCGCGTAACCCCCCCAACGCGCCGGCCGGACCCGGGCCGGCCGGGCCCCGTCTCCCCCACGGGGCCCGGCCACCCTCCCCCTCCAACCAAGGGATCTCCCCTCTCCAACCAAGGGAATCGCCGTGCCACATCTCAGCGTCGAGATGCTCGCAGCGGACGCGACCGCGCCCATCACCTCGGCCGGTCACGCACAGCTGGGCATCGCCGTCCTGGCGGGTATCGCCGTCATCGTCCTGCTGATCACCAAGTTCAAGCTGCACGCCTTCCTGTCGTTGATCATCGGCTCGCTGGTGCTCGGCGCGGTGGCCGGCGCCCCGCTCGATAAGGCCATCGCCAGCTTCTCCACCGGGCTGGGCACGACGGTCGCGGGCACCGGCGTGCTGATCGCGCTGGGCGCCGTCCTGGGCAAGCTGCTCGCCGACTCAGGCGGCGCGGACCGGATCGTGGACACGATCCTGGCGAAGGCCGGCGGGAGGGGCAGGGCCGAAGGCCCTTCCAGGGAAGGGCGGTGGCGGGCGACGGGCGGGCCGATGCCCTGGGCGATGGTGCTGATCGCCGGGATCATCGGGCTGCCGATCTTCTTCGAGGTCGGCATCGTGCTGCTGATTCCCGTGGTGCTCCTCGTCGCCAAGCGCGGCAACTTCTCCCTCATGCGCATCGGCATCCCGGCACTGGCCGGACTGTCCGTGATGCACGGGCTGATCCCCCCGCACCCCGGGCCGCTGGCCGCGATCGACGCGGTCAAGGCCAACCTCGGCGTTACGCTGGCGCTGGGCGTCGTCATCGCCATCCCCACGGCGATCATCGCCGGCCCGCTCTTCTCCCGTTACGCGGCCCGCTGGGTCGACATCGCCCCGCCGGAGAAGATGCTGCTCTCCTCCGGGGAGACCCCGGACCCCCGGGCGCAGCACGCCTCCGACGAGCCGGATGCGCGCCCCGGCTTCGGGATCACCGTCGCCACCGTGCTGCTGCCGGTGGTGATGATGCTGGCCAAGGCCCTGGTGGACGTCCTCGTGGACGACCCCAAGGACTCCCTCCAGCGGGTCTTCGACGTCGTCGGCTCGCCGCTGATCGCGCTGCTCGCCGCCGTCGTCGTCGCGATGTTCACGCTGGGCCGGGCGGCCGGCTTCACCCGCGGCCGGATCGCCTCCACCGTCGAGTCCTCGCTCGGCCCGATCGCCGGGGTGCTGCTGATCGTCGGCGCGGGCGGCGGCTTCAAGCAGACGCTGGTGGACTCCGGCATCGGCCAGATGATCCTGGAGATCTCCCGGCACTGGAACATCTCCGCGCTGCTGCTGGCCTGGCTGATCGCGGTCGCCATCCGCCTCGCCACCGGCTCCGCCACGGTCGCCACCATCTCCGCGGCCGGGCTGGTCGCCCCGCTCGCCGCGGAGATGAGCACCACCCACGCCGCCCTCCTCGTCCTCGCCGTCGGCGCCGGCTCCCTCTTCTTCAGCCACGTCAACGACGCCGGCTTCTGGATGGTCAAGGAGTACTTCGGCATGGACGTCGGCCAGACCCTGAAGACCTGGTCGGTGATGGAGACACTGATCTCGGTCGTCGGGATCGTGGGGGTGTTGTTGCTGTCGCTGGTGGTGTAGCGGCGGCCGCGACGGCGCGCTGTACGGACGGGCTCTCGCCGACTGCCTCAACTGGCGGTCGGCGGGGGCCCGTTGGCGTAGCGCGGTCTCTCGATGGTCGCTGATCCAGGTCCACGTGCCGCTGTACGGCACGTGGACGCTGTTGATGGGGCGGTGCCGTATGCCCCGACGCCCTTCAGGGCTGGTACTCGTACCCGATCGTGAACCGGGGCGGCAGGCACCATTCCCCGTACTCGATGACGCCGTCGGCGTCGGACCAGCGGTGGGCGCCCGCCAGGATCGGAGCCCCTACGGGGAGTCCCAGGGCGCTGGCCTCGCGCGCGTCCGCAGCCCGTGCGTGCAGGTCGTCCCGGGCGTGCGTGATGGTGCGCCCTGTGGCCTCCAGTACCTTTGCCGACAAGCCGTGGTTGCGTTCTGGTGCGGTGTTCAGCAGGTCGGGCACGAGAGCGGCGAACGGCGCCGGATACCACGTCACCGCGAACACCGTCCGGGTCTTGCCCCGACCTGCCAGCCATTCCCGGCGCACCACCTGATCTCCCGTATCCAGGTCGAAGATCTCGGCGACGTACAGGGGAGGGGCGGTCAGCTCGGCGGCCGTGACCCGGCTCGTCTCGCCGTCCGCGAGGAACGACTTCACGCGCTGCACCCTGGCGAGCCGGTCGCGCGCCGAAAGCGTCCATGCCGGGTCGTCGGCGACATACGTACCCCGTGGAGTGGTCCGGATGTACCCCTCTACCTGGAGCGCCTGGAGGGCGCGGGAGACCGTGGCGGCGGCCACCTGCCACTGTCCTGAGATCTCCCGGTTCGTGGGCAGCCTCGTCCCCGGCTCCAGATCGCCCGACAGGATCCGCTCCCGGAAGTGATCCGCGATCTTCGTAAATGTTTTCGGACCTGCCATCTCCCCTACTCCTCACGTGAGTTGAGCACCGAAGTCGCTCAGCACACTAGGACACCGGGAACCGTAGCGGAAGTGCTTCGGTCACTCCGATACTGAACTAGTTCACTCGGTCGGAGTGGACCGGGCTGCCTTGCAATGAGCGCGCCCGAAGACGCTCTCCGACGACGCAACCGGCCATATACGGGACCCCCGCGACCGTGCGACCGGCCCGGGGGCATGGCCATCAACTGGCAAGGAGTTGACGACATGACCAACGCTATCGCGAGGCCACTGGTCCCCCTGTGGAGACTGGCGTTCCCCGTGCGGGGGAGGTGACCGTGCGATGAATCCCATGGACACCGCACGGCTGTTGCCGTGGAGCAGCCCGGAGGGAAAGCCGTGCTACCTCCTGGGCGGGACCGGTACCGGGTACCTCTCCCGCCTCGCCGACAGGGTGGAGGCGGAGCAGATGGACGCGGCGGCCGAGCTCATCGAGGAAGCCGGCGACGTCCTTGCCGGACGGTGTTGGACGCCCGGTGAAATCCACCTGCTGGCCGTTGAGTTGAAGGCCCATCTGGTCAGGGTCCACCGGGTTTCGGAGAGTCGGGGCGGCCGGTTGCTCCAGTTGGAGAGCGATGCCGACGAGGACGAGGAAGACGGCGAGGGCGACGCGGGCGGCTGCTCCGCGGCAAGCAATGCGGGCGAGGGCGGATACAGATCCTCGCCCGCGGACGACTCCCCCGACCGGAACGGTCCCGAGGAGGGGCGGCGCGCGTCCCGGACGGGCCGGCGGGCTCGGCTCGTGGCCCCGGTCCGCCCTGCGGGAAGCGTCCCGGGCGCTGACTTGAAGGGTGCCGCGCAGGGGGCGTCCGCGCGGTGAGGGACGCCGGGGCCCGTCCTCTCCTGGTCGCAGGGGAAGGCGGGCCCCGAACCGGCGTCGCGGGCGGCGTGGTCCGGCCTGCCTCAGACCGCGACCGGGGCCGCGCCGAAGTGCGTTGCCAGGGCCTCCGTGATCGCGGCTTCCGCGGTCTGTGGTGGGGCCGCCACCGCCACATAGCCGTCGGGGCGGATGAGGAAGACGGTCGGGGTGGTGCCGTAGGCGGCGTGCAGGTGGCCGTCGGGGTCGAGGAGGTCGGGGGCGGGGCCGGCGGTGTGGACGGTGCGGACGGGGGTGGCGCCGGCGGCCCTGGTCAGGGGGGTGGGGTCGAGGTCCGGGGCGTCGAGGGCGAGCACGGTGAAGTGGGGGCCGCGGAAGACGTCGAAGAGGTGGGTGGGGGTGCCGTCGGCGGTGGTGCAGGGCGCGTCGGGGGCGCGGTCGCCGGCGGTCAGGGCGCCGTCGGGGAGGTCGGTGCGCAGCTCGCGGGAGAGCGGGCTGTCGGGATAGCCGACGTCGAGTTGGTGCAGGTTGCGGCCGCGGTGGAGGCTGCCGGAGCGGTGCAGGCGGGTGCTGGTCTCCAGGATGCGGGCGGCGATCGGGCGGCGCTCGGTCTCGTAGGTGTCCAGGAGGGTGTCGGGGGCGCCGTGCCGGAGCACCTGGCCGAGCTTCCAGCCGAGGTTGTAGCCGTCCTGGACGCTGGTGTTCATTCCCTGGCCGCCGGCCGGGGAGTGGATGTGCGCGGCGTCGCCGGCCAGGAAGACCCTGCCGTGCCGGTAGGCGTCGGCCATGCCCGCCTTGGGGCGGTAGAGCGAGGTCCACAGCACCTCGCGGACGTGGTCGCGGGTGAGGTGGGTGTGCTCGGCGATCAGGTCGCGGACCGCGTCGGCGGAGGTGTCCGGCTCGTCGGAGGCCGCGGCGGCGAGCATCTGGAAGGCGTCGGTGCCGGCCAGCGGGAGGAGGGTGAGGAAGCCGCCGCTCGACAGCTGCCAGCGGTGCCAGTGGTCCCGGTCGAGGCCGTCGAGGCGGACGTCGGCGAGTACGGCGTGGCCGGGGGCGAGTTCGGGGCCGCTCATCGGGACGGCGAGTTGCTTGCGGATGGTGCTGCCGCCGCCGTCGCAGGCGACGAGGTAGCGGGCGCGGACGGTGCGGACGCCGCCGTCGGGGCCGGCGAGGCGGGCGGTGACGCCGTCCGGGTCCTGGGTGAACCCGGTGAGTTCGGTGGACAGGTGGACGCTGCCGCCCAGTTCCCGGAGGCGGTCGTGGAGCAGCTCGACGTTGCGCCACTGGGGGAGCATCAGGGCGTCGGAGTAGGGCGTGGACGGGGTCGGGGCGACCCGCACGATCATCTGGTGGGTGTGGGCGATCCGGCCGTCCTCCCACAGCGCCATGGGCGGGTAGAGGCCGCCGGCGGCCCGCGCGGCGGGGAGCACGCCGAGGTCGTCGTAGACCTCCTGGGTGCGCGGCTGCATGCCGGTGCCGCGGGCGCCGCGGGAGAGGGTGGGCTGGCGCTCGACCACCAGGGCGGTCACGCCCCGGCGGGCGAGGTCGATGCCGAGCGCGAGGCCGGTCGGGCCGGCGCCGGAGATCAGGACCTCGACGGGGCGCGCGGTGGTGTCCGGGGCGGTGGCCTCGAAGGCGTCCGCGGCGGTGCTGGCGACGGTTTCCTTAACGCTGTTAAGTGCCATGCTTATGAGGCTGCCCTTAACGGTGTTAAGTTGTCAACATGGTTTCGCGTATCGACCGGAACGTGGTGGTGGAGACCGCCCTGCGGCTGCTGAACGAGAGCGGGCTGGACGGGCTGACCCTGCGGCGGATCGCCAAGGAGCTCGACGTCCAGGCCCCGGCGCTCTACTGGCACTTCAAGAACAAGCAGGAGCTGCTGGACGAGATGGCCACCGAGATCTTCCGGCGGCTGTTCCGGGCCACCATGCCGGAGGGCGGGCCCGGGGCGGACGGCCGGTGGCCGTCCTGGCGGGAGATGGTCTTCCAGACCTGTGTCGTGCTCCGCCGCGAACTGCTCCGCTACCGCGACGGCGGCAAGGTCGTCAGCGGCACCCGGATGACGGACGACACCTTCGCGGCCCCGCTGGAGCTCTTCCTCAGCCACTTCCTCGCGGCCGGCTACACCCTGCCCGAGGCGTCCCGCGCCTGGTGGACCGCGTACAACTACACGGTCGGGCTGGTCATCGAGGAGCAGTCGGTGCACCCCGACCCCGAGCACCCGGAAGTCCGCGATCCGTCCTACGACCAGGACGACCGCGAGCGCCGACTGGGCAGGACGTACCCGCTCGCCGCGCAGGCCGGGCGGACGCTCTTCGACGACGTCGAGGAGGCGTTCGAGGCCGGCCTGCAGATCATCGTGGCCGGCATCGAGGCCAACCACCTCAAGCGGCTGGCGAGTTGAGGGGCGGCACCCGGAGGGGAGCGCGGAGACGTGGTGCGCGGCGCGGGGTGCGTCGGTGGGCCGGTCCGGGCCGCCGCCCCGCCGCGACGCCGCGGAGATCCGTCAGAAGCGCCCTAGCGGCGCGGGTCGATCGCCCGGCGTAGGCGCGGGGTCAGCGGGCGTTCGACCCAGCGGTGGAGCACCCACGCGAGCAGCAGCATCAGCCCGACGGTCAGCAGGAGCGTGGCGTACGAGGGCAGCCCCGCGCCGCGGTGCAGCGCGCCTATCACGACCCAGCCCAGATGCTCGTGGACGAGGTAGAACGGGTAGGTCAGCGCCCCGGCGACGGTCAGCCAGCGCCAGTCGGCCCGGCGGAACGCGCCCAGGGCGACGGCGGCGACCGCGGCGAACCCGAGGGTCACGATGGCGATGATGACGGTCGTCGAGCGGTAGGAGAAGGCGTGCACGGACGGTGCGTGCCACAGTCCGGCGACCGCGTAATGCTGTCCGATCAGCCAGCTGACCAGCACGATCGTCCAGGCGACCGGGTCCCGCCGGCCGAACCGGTGCAGCAGGTACAGCCCCACGCCGCCGATGAAGAACGGGGCGTACTGGGGCATCAGCACGGTGGTGAGGAACGGCTCGTGGGCGGACTGGGCCAGCGCGGCGGCCAGCGTCCAGCCGGCGCAGAACAGGACCACCCGGCCGCGGGTGGCTCCCGGCAGCACCACGCACAGCGCGAAGAGGGCGTAGAAGCGCATCTCGGCCCAGAGCGTCCAGCACACGCCGAGGACCCGGTGCACGCCCAACGGGTACTGGAGCATGGTGAGGTTGGTCAGCACCTCGCTGGGCGCGAGTGCCTTGAAGGCGACCCAGGGGAGCGCGAAGACGGCGGTGACGAGGAGGATCGCCGCCCAGTAGGCCGGGTACAGGCGGCCGATGCGGGAGGCGACGAAGGACCGCAGGGTCCGGCCCCAGCCGCTGAGGCAGATCACGAAGCCGCTGATCACGAAGAAGATCTGGACGCCCAGGCAGCCGTACGCGAACGCGCTGGAGAGGTACGGGAACTGGTGCGTCGGGGAGCCGCCCCAGGCCCGGGAGATGTCGCCGTTCCGGCCGCCGTAGTGGTACGCGGCGACCATCAGGGCGGCGACCAGCCGCAGCCCGTCCAGGGCGCGCAGCCGGGCGGCGCCGCCGGCCCGGTCGCGGCCCGGTGTCGCGGTGTCCCGGGCGGCGGCCGGCCCGGCGCCCGGTGCGCCGCCCGCGGTGCGGTCGGACGACACCGGGGGCGCCCCGGGCGGCGGAGAGGTGGTGGTCATCAGGTGGCGGTCCACTTCTTGGGATGACGCTGCCTCAGTCGGCGCTGCACGGCCCGGGCCCGGCGCGCCACCCGGCGGACCGCGGCATTGCGCGGGATGAACGACAGCTGGGACGGCAGCGCGCCGGGCAGTGCCAGCACGGTGAGCCGACGGCGCTTGAAGTAGCGCCGGGTGTGCGGGTCCAGATGGGCGGCCAGGTAGCGTTCGGCGGCCCGGCGCAGGTGCGGGTAGATCTGGTGCTGCATCGCATAGCCGACGGCGGTGACCAGCGGGCCGACGTCCTGCGGGGTGGCGGTGGCGCGCGGCGCCGCGCCCCGGTCGGCGAGGTCCGGCACCAGCGCGTCCACCAGCGTCACCGGCACCCGGTTGCTGTTCTCGTACGGCGTCAGCCGCTCCAGCAGCAGTCCGGTGCCGGTCCGGGCGACCGGCAGGTCGTAGAAGGCGGACGCGGTCAGCAGCGCGGTGGAGAAGCAGCCGGCCACCAGCGCGGGCCGGACCCGCTGGTAGAGGACCTCGGCGAGCACCGGCCGGTCCAGCACGGTCAGCGAGATCCCCAGCTTCTCGGCCTCCCGCTCCAGCAGGTGCGACCAGCGGGCCGGCGCCGACGGATGCGGCTTGAAGACGATCTCGCGGTGGCCCCGCTCGACCGCCCCGCGCACCATCCGGACGTGCAGTTCCTCTTCCTCCTGCGGGGTGAGGATGGAGAGGGCGGAGAGGTACTGGCCGAGCAGCAGCGCCGCCCCCTCGGGGACGCCGGACAGGTCGCCCGACGCCTCGCCGTCGTCGGCGAGTTCGGCCAGCACCTTGGTGAAGGCGTCGGTCGGCACGATCACCGGCTCCACCCCGAACTCGGTGAGCAGCAGCGGCTTCAGGCCCGGCACCAGGTCCAGGTGGAGCAGCCGGCCGATCCGGGTGCCGACCAGCGGGTCGAGCTTGTTGCGGGTGGGGCCGTAGCTCATCAGCCCGTCGGCGTAGACGTCCACGGGGGCGTCGGGGAACAACTGGGCCACCGCCATGGCCGGGTTGACCTGGATCGACTCCACGATCAGCTCGACCCGGTCGTCCCCCAGCCCCCACAGGAGCCGCAGATGGCGTTCCCACAGCGGCACGTCGTTGGGGCGCGGGGACCAGCCGCCGGGGTGGAACGGGCGGATCGTCTCGTTCCAGGACAGCAGGCGGTCGAAGCGGCCGCGCAGCCGCGCGAAGCCGGGCATGGCGTCCAGGGCCGGGGTGGTCTCCGGGGTCGTCGCGTTGTTGCTGATCAGCAGCAGTCGGCGGTCGGCCGGGGGGAACAGGTCGGCGTCCAGGGCGGCGGCCAGGGTCGCCGCGCCGTAGAGCGTGGACGCCAGAAAGATCTGGGTACGGGGCCGGGCAGGCATCAGGCGGCGACCTCCGCCGTGGCGGAGGGGCGGCGGCGCAGCCGTCGCAGCCGGGACGCGCGCTGTACATCCATGGAATCCAGGGCTTCCTTCAGTACGTCCTGCGGCATGCGTTTCATGGCCGCGGCGCTCATCGCCCGCAATTTACGGGCGACCGCCGGCTCGAATCGTTCGATCGAACCGAGATGATGGGAAATGATCGCGCAATACGTGCGCACCGCCTTCGGCAGCAGCAGATGTGCCTCGGGGTCCTGTGCCGTTTCCTCGATCACCTGATCGAAAGCGCGGATGAAGTCCAATTGCCGGACATCGCCGATCTGGGTCAATGAGGACGCCACTCCGCGCCGGTAGAAAACCCCCAGCAGACCGGTCACCGCCATGGATTTCGCCTCGCGATGCAGCCGCCAGATCCACGGCCGGTCCTCCGCGGTGCGCAGCCCGTCGGGGAAGTGCAGCAGGCCGTCGTCGAGCAGCCGGCGGTGGTAGATCCCGGCCCAGGCGTAGGCGTAGTCGACCGAGGTGGAGCGGTCGGCGGGCAGGATCACGCGCCGCGGATCCATCACCACCCCCCGCCGGCCGTGCGGGACCCGGTGCACGGTGCGCGCCTTGGCGGTGCACTGGACGTGGTCCGTCCGCACGAAGTCGCATCCCAACTCCTCGATGGCGGAAAGGAGTTCGGGGAGATAGCCGGGGGCCAGCCAGTCGTCCCCGTCGAGGAAGGCGAGGTACTCGCCGCGGGCCGCGTCCAGACCGGTGTTGCGGGCGGTGGCCAGACCGCCGTTCTTCTCGTGTCGCAGCACCCGGGCGCCCGGGAGGTCCGTCGCGGCGCGCGCGAGGATCTCCGGCGTCTCGTCGCGTGAACAGTCGTCGACGAGCAGGAATTCGAAATCCTCACGGGAGTTCGCCGCGAGGCTTTTCAGAGTATCGGGCGCGTATGTCTGCACGTTGTAGAACGGCACGACGACGGAGAGCTTGACCACCCCCGTGACGTTAGGTGCGGCGCCCGGCATTCGTCTTGACGCGGCGCGTACTTGGCGGTGAACGAAGAATGGCGGGATGGTTAACCAGTTCGGTGACCGGACGGTATCCGGGTGGGTTCGGTGTTCGTCGGTCGGCTGTTAACCCGTTGTTGCTCCTCAGTTGGTCCGCCGCCCGTCGCGCCTTTCTAGCGTCTTCGACGTGCCATCACCTACCCATTCGGCGCCGCGGGTCGCGGTGCTCGCCGACTCGGACACCCGGTGGAAGTGGGGCGCCCTGACCGCGCGCCGACTCCAGCCGGACGCCCGGCTCGACGGCTACCTGCTCCGCGGTCGTGCCACCCCCACCGTCCGCCAGCTCGGCGAGGTCGGAGCCCGCGCGGACTCGCTGCGGGAGATCAGGGGAGTGGACTTCCTCGACCTGATGGAGCGCGGCCCGGAGGCGACGGACCGCACCCGCTACGACGTGCTGGTGCTGGCCTGCGTCGGCGGCGCCGTCCAGGCGATGCTGCACGGCCTCGGGCACGCCTGGCGGTCCGGCGGGCGCCGCCCCGTCGTCGTCACCGGCTACGTCGGCGTGGTCTACGAGAAGCTCGCCGACGGCCTGCTGCTGCGGCACGGCGCGGACGTGGTGCTCGCCAACTCCCGCCACGACGCGGACCGGTTCCGCGCGGTCTACCGTGGCGTGGGCGCGCCGGACGACAGCGTGGTGGAGTGCGCCCTGCCCTTCCTCGGCGGCGCCCCCTACGAGGCCCCGCACGCCCCGTACACGGTGGTGTTCGCCGCCCAGCCCTCCGTCCCGGAGAACCGCGAGGGGCGAACGTACCTTCTGCGCCGGGCAGTTGAGCACGCCCGCCGGCACCCCGACCGCGAGGTGCTGATCAAGCTCCGCAGCAGGCCCGGCGAGCACACCACGCACATCGAGGAACTTCCCTACCAGAAGCTCGCCGCCAAGGTCCCCGGCGGACTGCCCGCCAACTGCCGCCTGGTGTACGGCAACATGGGCGAGGTCCTGGACCGCACCGACCTGATGGTCACGGTCAGCTCCACCGCCGCCCTGGAGTCGCTGCACCGCGGCATCCCCACCGCGGTCCTCACCGACCTCGGCATCCGCGAGGCGCTCGGCAACCACCACTTCCTCGGCTCCGGCTGCCTGGTCTCCTGGGACGAACTCGACGCCGGCCACCGCCCGGAGCCCGACCCCGACTGGCTGGCCCGCCAGGGCGTCGCCCCGGCGGTGCCGGCAGCCCCCCGGCCACCGCAGGAGGGGGCCCCGCCCGGACGCGGTCCGGCGGAGTACGAGCACGCCTTCGACGCGGCCCGCGACCGGGTCGCCGCGCTGGTCGCCGCCGACCACCTGCCGTCGCTCACCCCGTACTACACGCCCCGCACCGCCCCCGGCTATCTGCCCGGCGTCCTCGCCCGCTACGGCCTGGACCCGCAGGGCGCACCGCTCGCCGGGTACACCGACGCGCCCCAGGAGACCGGCGGGCTACGGCAGTTCGCCCGCGACACGGTCCGCGAGGCCGCCCGGGGCGCCTACCGACACGGCGTCCAGCGCGTCGCCCCGGCCATCCGCCGCTGGGGGCAGCTGTGAGCAGCAGCCCCCACCCGACCCAGGAGAGCCCCATGCCCCCCACCGTTGTGGCCGTCATCCCCGCCCGCGGCGGATCCAAGGGCGTCCCCGCCAAGAACCTCGCCGCCGTCGGGGGCGTGCCCCTGGTGGCCCGCGCGGTCCGCGAGTGCCGCGCCGCCCGGCTCGTCACCGACGTGGTCGTCTCCACCGACGACGCCGGGATCGCCGCCGCCGCGCGCGGCGCCGGCGCGGTGGTCATACGCCGACCCGGCGAGATCGCCGGCGACACCGCCACCAGCGAGGCCGCGGTCCGGCACGCCATGGACACCTACGAGGCCGAACAGGGCCGCCGGGTCGACGCGGTGCTGCTCGTCCAGTGCACCAGCCCGTTCCTGGTCAGCGAGGACATCGACGCGGTGGCCGCGGCGGTCGTCGAGGGCGGCGCGGACAGCGCGCTGACCGTCGCCCCCTTCCACGGCTTCGTCTGGCGGGACGCCGAGGACGCCGAGGACGCCGAGGCCGCCGTCCCCGAGGAGGCGGTCGACCCCGACGGCGGCGGCCGCGGCGTCAACCACGACAAGTCCTTCCGGCCGCGCCGCCAGGACCGCCCGCAGGACCTGCTGGAGACCGGCGCCGCCTACGCCATGGACGCGGCCGGCTTCCGCACCAGCGGCCACCGCTTCTTCGGCCGCACCGAACTGGTCCGCACCGACCCGGCCCGGGTGCTGGAGATCGACGACCCGCACGACCTGGCCCGGGCCCGCGCCCTGGCCCCGCTGCTGGACGCTCCGCGCCCCACCGCCCTCGCCGGCCCTTCTCCCGCCGCCCTCCCGACAAGTGACGACATCGACGCCGTCGTCCTCGACTTCGACGGCACCCAGACCGACGACCGGGTGCTGATCGACGCCGAGGGCCGGGAGACCGTCGCCGTGCACCGCGGCGACGGCCTGGGGATCGCCGCGCTCCGCCGCTCCGGGCTGAAGCTGCTGATCCTCTCCACCGAGCAGAACCCGGTGGTCGCCGCCCGCGCGCGGAAGCTGAAGGTGCCCGTCCTGCACGGCATCGACCGCAAGGACGTCGCCCTCAAACAGTGGTGCGAGGAGTCCGGCGTCACCCCCGAGCGGGTGCTCTACGTCGGCAACGACGTCAACGACCTGCCCTGCTTCGACCTCGTCGGGTGGCCGGTGGCGGTCGCCTCCGCCCACGACGTGGTGCGCGGCGCGGCCCGCGCGGTCACCGCCACCCCCGGCGGCAGCGGCGCCATCCGCGAGATCGCCGGCTGGCTCCTCGGCCCGTCCCTGTAACGCCTTTACAGCGCCCCATCCCGCCCGCACCCCCGACACCGCCCCCGAACCACCGCCCCCCAGCCACCACCCCCGAAGCACCTCCCCGAACAGAACGAAGGAACCTCCCATGAGCAGCAACGCCCGCCTCCGCTCCCTCGGCGACCGCCTGGTCGGCCCCGGCCGCCCCGTCTACGTCACCGGCGAGATCGGCATCAACCACAACGGCGACCTGGAGAACGCCTTCGCGCTGATCGACGCCGCCGCGGACGCCGGCTGCGACGCGGTCAAGTTCCAGAAGCGGACCCCCGAGATCTGCACCCCGCGCGACCAGTGGGACATCGAGCGCGACACCCCCTGGGGCCGGATGACCTACATCGACTACCGCCACCGCGTGGAGTTCGACGAGGACGGCTACCGCGCCATCGACGAGTACTGCAAGAAGCGCGGCATCGCGTGGTTCGCCTCCCCCTGGGACGTCGAGTCCGTCGCCTTCCTGGAGAAGTTCGACGTGCCCTGCTACAAGGTGGCCTCCGCCTCGCTCACCGACGACGAACTGCTGCGCGCCATGCGCGCCACCGGCCGCGCCGTCATCCTCTCCACCGGCATGTCCACCCCCCGGCAGATCCGGCACGCCGTCGAGGTCCTGGGCAGCGACAACATCGTCCTCTGCCACGCCACCAGCACCTACCCGGCCAAGGCCGAAGAGCTCAACCTCCGCATGATCCACACCCTCCAGGCCGAGTACCCCAACGTGCCGATCGGCTACAGCGGCCACGAGACCGGCCTGCAGACCACCCTCGCCGCGGTCGCCCTCGGCGCCGCCTTCGTCGAGCGGCACATCACCCTCGACCGCGCCATGTGGGGCTCCGACCAGGCCGCCTCCGTCGAGCCGCAGGGCCTGACCCGCCTGGTCCGCGACATCCGCACCATCGAGGAGTCCCTCGGCGACGGCGTCAAGAAGGTCTACGAGAGCGAGCTCGGCCCGATGAAGAAGCTGCGCCGGATCGCCGGCGTGGTCGCCGAGGAGGAGGCCGCCGAGGCCGCCGACCGCGAGCCGGCCGCCGTCTGACCGGCCCCGCGCCGACAGGAGTTCGCCAGGTGAGCTCACCCGAAGGGACCCGCGCCGCCGGCGCCGAGGTCCCGCCCGAGGAGACGGCGGGGACTCCCACCCGCCGTCTCCTCGGCGTCCCCCGGCAGCGCAAGCGGACCGAACCCACCGGTGACGACATGACCACTGCCCTCGCGGACACCGCCCGTGCGGACACCGGCACCCTCGCCTTCGTCGAGAGCCCGGTCCAGCTGCTGAACGTCCTCGAATGGGCGCACACCCGGGCCGGCACCGACCAGCCCGCCGCGCTCACCGTCGTGGTGCTCGCCCCGCACGACCCGATGACCCGCGGTCAGCTGCGCCGGATGGTCGAACTCGCCCGCGACGAGGGCCACACCGTCCGCTGGGAGGAGGCCCGCGGCGGCACCACCGCCCCGCTGCGCACCATCGGCGGCCTCACCCCGCTGCTCCGCCGGGCCGGCCGGATCGTCCTCGGCGACCCCTTCTCCCGCTACGTCCAGCTGCTCCTCGGCCTCACCCGGGCCCGCGACCTGGTCGTGGTCGACGACGGCACCGCCACCATGGAGTTCATCGGCCAACTCGCCCGCGGTGAAAGGCTGGTGCGCTGGCACCGGCACGGCTCCGGGCGCGGCCCCCGCGACCTGGTCTTCGCACCGTTCGCCGCCGCGGCCCGCCGCCGCCTGACCCCCGGCCCCGAGGGCGCCCGGCGCCGCCGCACCGTCGCCCTCTTCAGCTCCATGCCGGTCCAGGCGCCCGAGGGCATGGCGGTCACCGCCAACGACTTCGCCTGGACCCGCGGCCGCTTCGGCCCGCCCCGCCTGACCCGCACCGCCGACATCGTCGGGACCTCGCTGGTGGAGACCGGCGTCGTCGACACCGACCGCTACCTGGCCGCGGTCGCCGACCTGGCCCGTGCGCACGGCGCCACCCGCTACTTCGCCCACCGCCGGGAACGCGCCGGCAAGCTCCACCGCCTGGCCACCGAGACCGGCCTGGAGGTGGTCCGCCCCGACCTCCCCCTGGAACTGATCGCGCGCCGCGGCCCGGTGGGCCGGCTGGTCCTCAGCTTTCCCTCCACCGTCGTCCACACCCTGCCACTGGCCCTCCAGGGCACCGGAGTCCAGGTCGCGGTCTGCGACATCGACCCCGCCTGGCTCACCGCGCACGCCTCCCCGCGCGCCCAGGGGTTCCTCGACGACGTCACCGGCACCGCCCAGGACGTACGGCGACTGCCCGGGGTGGGGGTGCTCCCCCGCGAGCGGGAGGTCCCCCCACCCGCTTGCGGGGAAGCGCCTCCCGTTTGCGAGGGAGAACCCGACCGAACCTGACAGTGAGTGATGAAGCCCTGATGAGGCCCTGATAAAGCCCTCCTTCATACCCGAACCAAAAACCGTCCATGCACCCAGCTGCCTAAAATTTCTTCCCCTGACGGGCTGAACTTTTGTTGATCGAGGGACAGTTGCCCCGTTCGGCCCCGTAACCTTCAACGGGTGAACCAACTGATGTCTCGCGCCGCCGACGTTCCGCACGCCTCCGCCCTGCCCGGCACGCTCTCCGAGGTACTACGCGCCGAACTCATCACGTTCCGCCGCGACTTGCACATGCACCCGGAGCTCGGCAACCAGGAGTTCCGGACCACCGCGGCGATCAAGGGCCGGCTGGAGAAGGCCGGGCTCCGCCCGCGGGCCCTCGCCACCGGTACCGGCCTCATCTGTGACATCGGTACGGACGACGGCACCACGGCCGGTGGGCGGCTCGCCCTCCGCGCGGACATCGACGCCCTCCCCATCCCCGACACCAAGACCGTCGAGTACGCCTCCACGGTCCCCGGTCGCGCCCACGCCTGCGGCCACGACGTGCACACCACCGTCGTGCTCGGCGCCGGCCTGGTCCTGGCCGAGCTGGACCGCGAGGGCCGACTGCCCCGCCCGGTGCGGCTGCTCTTCCAGCCGGCCGAGGAGGTCCTGCCCGGCGGTGCCGCCGAGGCCGTCGAGAGCGGTGCGCTGGACGGCGTCGGGCAGATCCTCGCCGTGCACTGCGACCCCCGGGTGGACGCCGGCCGGATCGGCCTGCGCACGGGCGCGATCACCTCCGCCTGCGACCGCCTGGAGATCACCCTCGAAGGGCCCGGCGGCCACACCGCCCGTCCGCACCTGACCACGGACATGGTCACCGCCGCCGCCCGGGTCGCCATCGACGTCCCGGCGGTGATCTCCCGCCGGGTGGACGCCCGGGCCGGCCTCGCGATCACCTGGGGCCGGATGGAGACCGGCCACGCCTGCAACGTCATCCCGCAGCGCGCCGCGCTCGCCGGCACCATCCGCTGCCTGGACCTGAACGCCTGGCGGCAGGCGCCGGACCTGGTCCACGCGGCGATCGACGAGGTCGCCACCCTGCACGGCGCCAAGTCCCAGATCGACTACGTCCGCGGCGTCCCGCCCGTCGTCAACGAGGCGGACAGCGTCCAGCTGCTGCACGACGCGATGGCCGCCCGCCGCGGTGCCGAGGCCGTCGAGGGCACCGAGCAGTCCCTCGGCGGCGAGGACTTCTCCTGGTACCTCGAACACGTCCCGGGCGCCATGGCCCGGCTGGGCGTCCGTCCGCCCGGCGAGCTGAGCAGCCTCGACCTGCACCGCGGCGACTTCGACGTCGACGAGCACGCGATCACCGTCGGGGTCGAGCTGTTCACGGCGGCGGCGCTGCTCTGAGGCCCGCGGACCGTAAAGATCCCGCCACATCCCACCACCCCGGGCGGTCGGCCTTGCGTCGACCGCCCGCCGTGTTGCCGGGGCACGCCGTGAGAGACGAATCGATAACGGCGACGCCATGGAGGGTTTTGCGCCAGGTCTACGCGCGTTAATCTCCCGACAAGCCAGCGCCACTGGGGGCGCTTACAGCGAAGGGAAGGCCCCGTGCGTCGGGTCATCAGGGTTGTCGCCGCGGCCACCGCCACCGCGTGTCTCGGGCTCACCGCCACCGCTTGCGGCCAGAGTTTCGCCGAGGCCAACCGCGCGAAACACGCGGGCGTCGGGCTGGCCTTCGACATCGGCGGGCGGGACGATCACTCGTTCAACGAGGCCGCCGCCCGCGGTACGGAGAACGCCCGCCGGCAACTGGGCGTGAACGTCAAAATGCTCACCGCGAAGAACGGCGAGACCGAGGCCGACCGCGAGCAGCGGCTGACCTCGTTCGCCGAGGCCGGGTACAACCCGGTGATCGGGGTGGGCTTCGCCTACAGCCAGTCCGTGCAGAACGTCGCCAAGGACTTCCCGGACACCACCTTCGGCGTGGTCGACGCGGTGCCGACCGGCAAGAACGTCGACGCGATGGTGTTCGCCGAGCATGAGGGGTCGTACCTGGCCGGCGTCGCGGCCGCGCTGAAGAGCAAGACCCACAAGGTCGGCTTCATCGGCGGGGTCAACAACGCGCTGATCCAGAAGTTCCAGGCCGGCTTCGAGCAGGGCGTGCGCGACACCGACCCGAAGGCCAAGGTCGTCTCGCAGTACCTGTACCCCAACAACGACAAGGGCTTCAACGACCCGGCCGCCGCCAAGGCCAAGGCCCAGGGCATGCTCGACAGCGGCATCGACGTCATCTACTCGGCCGCCGGGCAGTCCGGCGCCGGCTCGATCGAGGCGATCAGCAAGGTCAAGGGCGCCTGGGCGATCGGGGTGGACTCCGACCAGTACCGGCAGCCGGGACTGGCCCGCTACAAGGACCACATCCTGACCTCCGTGGTGAAGAACGTGGACGTGGCGGTCTTCGACCTCATCAAGAGCTGCGAGCAGCACAAGCCGCTGACCGGCATCCACACCTACGACCTGAAGCACGGCGGGGTCTCGCTCGCCACCTCGGGCGGTTTCATCAAGGACATCCAGCCGCAGATCGACGCGGTCCGGAAGAAGATCATCGAGGGTCAGGTGAAGGTCAAGGAGACGCCGTAGCCGTAGCCTCCGGGGGCCGCACCCGGCAGCCCCACGGGGCCGCCGCGGGCCCCTCTCCCCCCTCTTTTCCCCGCTTTTTCCCCACCCGTCCGCTTCTTCCGCTCCTTCGCCCCTGAGGGGAGTGCGCCATCAACGCAGCGCCCACCAGCAGCAGCCCGCCCGGCCAGGACGCCCCTGCTGTAGAACTCCGCGGGATCACCAAAAGGTTCCCCGGCGTCGTGGCCAACCACGACATCCACCTCACCGTCCGCCGCGGTACCGTCCACGCCCTGTGCGGCGAGAACGGCGCCGGCAAGTCGACCCTGATGAAGATCCTCTACGGCATGCAGAAGCCGGACGAGGGCACCATCGCGCTCGACGGCGAGCAGGTCGCCCTGCACTCCCCGGGCGACGCCATCGCCCGCGGCATCGGCATGGTGCACCAGCACTTCATGCTCGCCGACAACCTCACCGTCCTGGAGAACACCGTCCTCGGCGCGGAGAAACTGCACGGCATCGGCGCCGGCGCCCGCGCACGGATACGTGAGATCTCCGACGCGTACGGGCTGAACATCCGGCCGGACGTGCTCATCGAGGACCTGGGCGTCGCCGACCGCCAGCGGGTGGAGATCCTCAAGGTCCTCTACCGGGGCGCCCGGACGCTGATCCTCGACGAGCCGACCGCGGTCCTCGTCCCGCAGGAGGTCGACGCGCTCTTCGACAACCTCCGCGAGCTCAAGTCCGAGGGCCTGACCGTCATCTTCATCTCGCACAAGCTGGGCGAGGTGCTGTCGGTCGCCGACGACATCACCGTCATCCGGCGCGGCACGACGGTGGCGTCCGTCGAGCCGTCGAGGACCACCCCCGAGCAACTGGCCGAGCTGATGGTCGGCAGCGAGCTGCCCTCGCCGGAGACCCGCGAGTCCACCGTCACCGACGTGGAGATGCTGAAGGTCAGCGACGTGCGGCTGTCCGCCACGGACTCCGACGGAGTGGTCCGCACGGTGCTGGACGGCATCTCGTTCACCATCCGCAAGGGCGAGGTGCTGGGCGTCGCCGGCGTCGAGGGCAACGGGCAGGCCGAGCTGGTCGAGGCCGTCATGGGCACCCGCACGCCCGACGGCGGGACCATCGCCCTGGACGGCCGGGACCTGTCGCGGTCCTCCACCCGCGCCCGCCGCGAGGGCGGCATCGGCTACATCCCCGAGGACCGCCACCGGCACGGCCTGTTGCTGGACGCCCCGCTGTGGGAGAACCGCATCCTCGGCCACGTCACCGAGCGCCCCAACAGCAAGGGCAAGCTCCTCGACCTGGCCGGCGCCCGCAAGGACACCGAGCGGATCGTCGCCGAGTACGACGTCCGCACCCCCGGCATCGAGGTCACCGCGGCCTCGCTCTCCGGCGGCAACCAGCAGAAGCTGATCGTCGGCCGCGAGATGAGCCACCACCCCAAGCTGCTGATCGCCGCCCACCCCACCCGCGGGGTCGACGTCGGCGCACAGGCGCAGATCTGGGAGCAGATCCGCGCCGCGCGCCGGGAGGGGCTGGCGGTCCTGCTGATCTCTGCCGACCTGGACGAGCTGATCGGGCTGTCCGACACCCTGCGGGTGATGTACCGCGGCCGGCTGGTCGCGGACGCCGACCCCGCAGTGATCACCCCGGAGGAGTTGGGCTCCGCCATGACCGGTGCCGCCAGCGGCCACCTCAGCGCGTCGGACGACACCGCCGTCGCCCAGGGGGGTGGCGAGAAGTGAGCACGTCCACCACCACGCCGACGACCAAGAAGAACCCGGCCGTTGACGCCCTCGCGCGCAGCGCCGCCCGGGACAGGGTCCTGCTGGGCGTCGCCGCCCCGGTGCTGGCGATCGTCGCCGCGATAGTGATCAGCTCGCTGGTCTTCCTGGCGTCCGGCGAGAACCCGTTCCGGGCCTACGGGATCATGGCCGACTACGGCCACTACAGCGACAGCCAGGTCTGGATCATCAACAAGGCGGTGCCGTACTACCTTTCGGCGCTCGCGGTGGCCATCGGCTTCCGGATGAACCTGTTCAACATCGGTGTGGACGGGCAGTACCGGTTGGCCGCCTTCGCCGCGGCGGCGGTCGGCGGCGCCATCGCGCTGCCCGGCGCCCTCCAGATCATCCTGCTCATCGTCATCGCGATGCTGGTGGGCGCGATCTGGTCCGGCATCGCCGGCCTGCTGAAGACCACCCGCGGGGTCAGCGAGGTGATCACCACGATCATGCTGAACTCCATCGCGGCGTCGTTGATCGGCTACTTCCTCCAGGACGGCCGGCTCGCCGTCAAGGACGGCAACCTCCTGCACACCAAGTTCCTGCCGGAGTCCAGCCACTTCTTCTCCTTCCCGACCCACCCCAAGCCGGTCGAGGGCTTCGTGGTGGTCGCGGTGGTGGCCGGTGCCCTGTACTGGTTCCTGATCAACCGCACCCGCTTCGGTTTCGACCTGCGGGCGGTGGGCGCCTCCGAGTCGGCCGCCGAGGCCAGCGGCGTCAGCGTCAAGCGGATGATCGTCATCAGCATGCTGCTGTCCGGTGCCGCGGCCGGCCTGGTCGGGATGCCGACCCTGCTCGGCGAATCGTTCCAGTACGGCACCGACTTCCCCGCCGGTATCGGCTTCACCGGCATCGCCATCGCCCTGCTCGGCCGCAACAACCCGGCCGGCATGGCCTTCGGCGCCCTGCTCTGGGCGTTCCTCGACCGCACCGGCTCCCGGCTGGAGTTCGAGGGCTACGCCCAGGAGATCGTCGGCGTCATCCAGGGCGTGATCGTGCTCTGCGTGGTCGTCGCCTACGAGGTCGTCCGCCGCTACGGGCTGCGCCTCCAGCAGCGCAAGGTCGGCGAGGAACTGGCCGTGCTGGCCCGCACCGGCGACGACACGAACGGGACCGGCGCCGCCGGCAACAGTGACAAGCCGGAGGTGACGGCGTGAGTACGGAACTCAAGTCCGCGGCGCGACCCGCGGCCCCCGGCACGGGCGGCGGGAAGCGGAAGCTGACCTACCCCTGGATCATGCTGATCGTCGCCGGCGCGCTGATCGCGGTCGCCGCCCTGCGGGCCGTCAGCGGCGCCGCGGACCTCACGTCCGCCGGCCAGTTCGGGGCCGCGCTCAGCGCCGCCGTACCGATCGGGCTGGCCGGCCTGGGCGGTCTGTGGGCCGAGCGGGCCGGCGTGATCAACATCGGTCTCGAAGGCATGATGATGCTCGGCTCGTTCGCGGCCGGCTGGGTGGGCTGGCAGCACGGCCCCTGGGCGGCGGCCGCGGCCGGCATCCTCGGCGGCGCGCTCGGCGGCCTGGTGCACGCCGTCGCCACCGTGACCTTCGGCGTGGACCACATCGTCTCCGGTGTCGCGATCAACATCCTGGCGCTGGGCGCCACCCAGTACCTCGCCACCCTCTGGTTCGGCCAGGAGGGCAGCGCGGCGATGGTGGCCGGCGGCAACGACAAGCAGTCCCCGCCGATGTCCGACATGCCGACCTTCACCGTCCCCGGCCTCGCGGACTGGCTGAACGGGATCGAGGGCCACCACTGGTTCCTGGTCTCCGACGTCGCCGGGGTGCTCGGCGCCGCGGTCACCGGCGTCTCCTGGCTCACCGTCCTGACCATCGGCCTCTTCGTCGGGACCTTCTTCCTCCTCTGGCGCTCGTCGTTCGGCCTGCGGCTGCGGTCCTGCGGCGAGGCCCCGCTCTCCGCCGAGACCCTCGGCGTCAACGTCTACGCGTACAAGTACGCCGCGGTGCTGGTCTCCGGCGCGCTGGCCGGCCTCGGCGGCGCCTTCCTGGCGATCAGCGTGCACTTCTACCAGGACGGTCAGACCGGCGGGCGCGGCTACATCGGCCTGGCCACGATGATCTTCGGCAACTGGCGGCCGGGCGGCGTCGCCCTCGGCGCGGGCCTGTTCGGCTTCATGGACGCCATGCAGCTGCGCAGCGGCGGCCCGACCGTGCACGCCCTGCTGCTCGGCCTGGCCGCGCTGCTCGCCGGCCTGGCGCTGGTGCGGCTGCGCGCCGCCAAGCGGGCCCAGGCCGCGGTCGCCGCGGTCGCCGCCGTGGTCCTGTTGGTCTGGTACGCGCTCTCCGACAGCGTCCCGCTGGAACTGGTCGAGGCCAGCCCCTACATCGCTACGCTGCTGGTCCTGGCGCTCTTCTCGCAGCGCCTGCGGTCCCCGAAGGCGATCGGCAAGCCCTACCGCCGGGGCCAGGGCCACTGACGCGCGCGGATCCCCGCACCGCGCGCGAAGGAAGACACGAAGGAAGACAGCACGTATGACGCACGAAGTGCCGGTCGACTGGACCGCACTGCGGACGCAGGCCCGGGACGCGATGTCCCGGGCCTACGCCCCTTATTCCGGCTACCCCGTCGGCGCCGCCGCCCTGGTGGACGACGGCCGCACGGTCACCGGCTGCAACGTCGAGAACGCCTCCTACGGCCTGGCGCTGTGCGCCGAATGCGGCCTGGTCTCCGCCCTGTTCGCCGGCGGCGGCGGCCGGCTGACCGCGTTCACCTGCGTCGACGGCAAGGGCGAACTGCTCGTCCCGTGCGGTCGCTGCCGGCAGCTCCTCTACGAGCACGGCGGGCCCGAGCTGCTGGTCGACACCCGGGCCGGCATCCGCCCCCTGTCGGAACTGCTCCCGGACGCCTTCGGCCCGGGACACCTGACGGAATGACGGCGGGCGGGGCCCCGCGGGCGGCGGGTGCCGCCGCCCGCCGCCCGCCCTGGCGAGCGTGGCGTCTATGCGTGTAGAACGGGACCTACCCGTTCGAAAGGAACCCGTCCATGGACGCCATCTCCGTCATCCGTACCAAGCGCGACCGCGGTGAGCTGACCCCGGAACAGATCGACTGGGTCATCGACGCGTACACCCGCGGCGAGGTCGCCCACGAACAGATGTCGTCCCTCGCCATGGCCATCTTCCTCAACGGCATGAACCGTCAGGAGATCGCCCGCTGGACCGCCGCCATGATCGCCTCCGGCGAGCGGATGGACTTCTCCTCGCTCGCCCGCCCCACCGCCGACAAGCACTCCACCGGCGGTGTCGGCGACAAGATCACCCTGCCGCTCGCCCCGCTGGTCGCCGCCTGCGGCGCCGCCGTCCCGCAGCTCTCCGGCCGCGGCCTGGGCCACACCGGCGGCACCCTCGACAAGCTCGAATCCATCCCCGGCTGGCGCGCCCACCTCACCAACGCCGAGATGCTCGACGTCCTGCGCACCGTCGGCTCGGTCATCTGCGCCGCCGGCGACGGCCTCGCCCCCGCCGACAAGAAGCTCTACGCCCTCCGCGACGTCACCGGCACCGTCGAGTCGATCCCGCTGATCGCCTCCTCCATCATGTCCAAGAAGATCGCCGAGGGCACCGGCTCGCTGGTCCTGGACGTCAAGGTCGGCTCCGGCGCCTTCATGAAGAACCTCGACGACGCCCGCGAACTGGCCTCCACCATGGTCGGGTTGGGCACCGACCACGGCGTGCGCACGGTCGCCCTGCTCACCGACATGGCCACCCCGCTCGGCCGCACCGCCGGCAACGCCCTCGAAGTCCGCGAATCCGTCGAGGTGTTGGCCGGCGGCGGCCCTCAGGACGTCATCGACCTCACCCTCGCCCTCGCCCGCGAGATGCTCGACGCGGCCGGCCTGCCGGACGCCGACCCGGCCAAGGCCCTGGCCGACGGCTCCGCCATGGACCACTGGCGCCGCATGATCACCGCCCAGGGCGGCGACCCGGACGCCGCGCTCCCGGTGGCCCGCGAGCAGCACACCGTCACCGCCTCCGCCTCTGGTGTGCTGACTTCCCTCGACGCCTACGCCGTCGGCCTCGCCGCCTGGCGCCTGGGCGCCGGCCGGGCCCGCAAGGAGGACCCGGTGCAGGCCGGCGCCGGCATCGAACTCCACGCCAAGCCCGGCGACCAGGTCACCGCCGGCCAGCCGCTGCTCACCCTGCACACCGACACCCCCGAGAAGTTCGACTACGCCCTCGCGGCCCTCGACGGCGGGGTGGAGATCGGCCCGTCGGACGCCCCGTTCGCGGCACGGCCGGTGGTGCTGGAACGGATCGGCTGACGCTGCGGGGGTGCCGTTGCCCTGGGGGGCGCGGCACCCCCGCCACCCACCCCCGCCACCCACCCCCGCCACCCACCCCCCGCCACCCACCCCCCGCCACCGGGTGGACTCGTATGGGCGAACGGGGGGTCGCGAACCGGCGCGGCCCTCCTTCCCCGTGGTGCAATCAGCCGCGTCCCGCTGAGAGGAGCCCGCCGTGAAAGAACTCACCATCGACCACTACCCAGTGGCCGGGCGTGAGTGGGCTGCCCTCGTCCGGATCTGGGAGGACATCGACGCCCCGCCCGGCTGCACAGTGGAGATCGTGGACGGCGTTGTCACCGTCGCCCCGCCACGCGACGCCCGCCAGAATCTGATCGCCGCCGACCTCAGCAGGGCGTTGTACGCGGTTATTCCGGAAGACCGGGGTATTTACCAGAAACTCGCCGTCGCCGTCCCCGCCCGCCACGGCGTCTACGTCCCCAACCTCGCGGTGATGCCCAGCGCCACGCTCTGCGGCGCTGGGTACTTCGTTCCCGCCGCCGCGGCCGAACTAGCCGTCGAGATCACCTCGAAGACCTCCGCGCGCCATGGCCGGGTCGACAAGCGCGTCGGGTACGCCTCCGCAGGAGTTCCGCTGTACCTCCTGTTCGACCTCTGGGCACCCGCCGGGCCGGTCATCACGCTCTATGGCGAGCCGACGGACGACGCGTACCAGGTGCTTCAGACCGTGAAGTTCGGCGATGAGCTGACGCTGCCGGCGCCCTTCGGCCTCACCCTCGACACGGGAACCTTTCCGGTCGACTGACGAACGATGAAGGGGCCCGCCCCACCAGGACAGGCGGGAGGGGCCCTTCAGCTCACGGGGCGCCGGCGGTCCGGTATGAGGCGGAGCCTCCCGTGACGGTCCGGGGGCGGCAGTAAACGCATCCGTTAGTCAACGCAGCCGTTTCGGGCACGGGTGCTCCGGCCTGAAGAAGTTCGGGCAGGCGATCAGATGCACGGCATAGAAGGTGGTTCCCCCGTTGATCCACCAGCCTCCGACGACATCGCGGCCCTGGTCCACCGTCTCCCGCGCGCTGTTGACCTGGGCCTGGAGGGTCTCGGGGTCCTTCGCGTGGAATCCGTCGAAACGGTCGGCGTAGTCGGCGATCTGTTTCCCGAACCAGGCGGCCGACTCGTCGGCGTCATGGAACGTCCCCTTCGCGAACGAGGCGTTCTTGAGCAGCCAGTTGGCCGGTTCCAGCGGGACCACTGACGCGGCAGCGAACTGGGGGTTGCCGGGCCGTCGAAGCGAATCGGTGCCGTACTCCGAGCCTGATCCAGCCCAGGTGTATCCGTGGTGATGAACGTTCAAGGGATCCTCCAGATGGGGGCGGCCCCGGATCGAGCGATCGAGGGCCGCCCTGTCTCACCGGCGCCAAGCGCCTACTGCGTTACTGGCGCCCGCATCCGTCGCCTTCGCCGCAACCGCCGCTGGGATTGCCGTCCTGGCCGTCGTCCTCATCACCGCCACCGGCCTTGACCAGATCGAACCGATATCGCATGCTGCACCTCCTGGTGCGTGAGCGACGCGAGGTCCGTCCCCGCGTCGGCGTGCACTGGCAGGGCCTCCTGAGGAGGCCCGGACCCGTCCCGGCCGGATGTCCGGCCAAGGAATCGCCGGCCGGGACGGGGGCTTCATGTGCTCCCCGGACGTCAGGGCTCGCGCCGCGGCGGGTTAGGTGGGCCGCCTGGGCGGCGTCCGGTCCTGGGCGGCTCTCGCGTTCCTCACCCCGTACTGCCAAGGGGCATGCAGATAGGGGGCTTTCTTAGGTCGCACTTCGGGGAGCGCCCGGCGCTTACTCAGCCGTCGGGAGACAGCGGGTCAGCTGATCACTCGCCGAGACAATCGATGCAGTTCACGGGCCGAAGCCACTCGACTACCTCGTCATCCGGGCCGCCGTCGCCGCACTTGGGCCGCTGGTCCTCACCGGCCCAGACGAGTTCGTGGACGGTGATCACGTCGTTCCCGACGGTGCCGGCCATGCGGCCGTCGGGCGCGCTGTGCGTCACAGGCTCCTCCACCCATCGCTGCGCTTCCCCTGCTCGTGCGGGTGGCTACGGATTTCCCGGCCGACCTCGAACAGCTTCCTGTTGTTCCGTGCTTCCAGGGCTCTGTCCCGATCGTTGCTCAGTGCTGCGCAAACACGGCACCCGGGCACCGGACGAGCCTCGTACAGCCACCCGTCGATGGGCAGTTCAACCGGTTTCGCTGAGTAGCGTGTCGGTTCCGTCATCGTGGACCTGCCCGGTACACCGCTGGGGTCATGACACCCATGGAGACTCCTACTTGGTGCTCTGCTGGTTTTCCGGTCCCGTCGGGGATGCGCCGGGCGACGGGGCGCGGGAGCAGGCCCGGCGAACACTCATAGCCAACCGCCGCCAATCGCTGCGGGCCACGGCATCTGTGCGGCACTCTTGATGCACCTCCGATGCACGGATGCGCCACATGGGTAAGACCCTGGCCAAGCAGGGAAGGAGGCTGGAGTGGGCCTCGCCGAACGTCGAAAAGCCATGGGTTACAGTCAGGAGCGCCTTGCCACCGTAATCGGCGTCGACCGCACAACGGTCGGTCGCTGGGACCGCGGAGAAACAACGCCTGAGGCGGTTCACCGGCCCAAAATGGCCGAGGCGTTACAACTCAGCCTCGCCGAACTCGACGCATTGCTGACTCCACCACAAGCAGACTTCCCGGAGTGCACCGCGTCGACGCCTTGCGACCGACACGGTTCTGAGGAAATCGACGACATGATACGACGTGAATTTCTACGCCTGATGGTGGTGACAGGGTCCTTGACGGCACTGGCACCCGACGATGCCGACGCGATAGCAGAGGTCGCCGACCGAGGCTCGGCTGAAGACTTCAGCTTGATGAACGGTCATCTGTGGCAGGTCTATCAACTGGCCCGTTCCAAAAGCTCCGTGACCGCTGTTGTGAAGGACCAACTCGCTGCGCTCAATGAAGCACTCAAGGAATCGAGCCGGGCGGGAGGCTTGTACGAAGTCGCGGGCGACCTGTTCCAGCTTGCTGGAGAACTCTCATTCGACGGCAATCGCTACACCGACGCTGCAACGTCCTACACCCTCGCCGCAAAGGCCAGCAGCCACGCTCGGGCATTCGACCTATGGGCTTGCGCACTCGTTCGTCACGCCTACGTCGATGTCTACGAGAGGCGTTACTCGGAGGCTGTCGAAACGCTGGACGTCGCCCAGCGGGTTGCCAAGCGTGGCGACGGTGCATTGTCGACCCGCCATTGGGTTTCCTCGGTGCAGGCCGAGGTGTATGCCGGACTACAAGAGCTCGGCGCCTGCGAGAAGGCTCTTGATGAAGCACTGCGTGTAGCCGACCTGACTACGCCGGTTCACCCCGGCGGGTGGCTTCGATTCGACGGCTCACGACTCGCCGAGGAACGAGGGGCACGCTACGTGCAACTTGGGCCGCTGGACCTTGCCGAGGAGACGCTCAAGCGCGCCCTCGAATCGAAGCCGTTGTCTAGAGGCCAGTCGTTCCGGCGCCGCGGTGCGGTCCTCGTGGACCTTGCCGCGGTTGGCGCGAAGCGCCGTGATGCGGAGCAAGTTGTGACGTACGGCGGCGAAGCTCTTCGCCTGGCCAAGCAATCGCACTCGGGGTATGTCGCCCGTAGGCTCCAGGCTCTACAGGGCGAGCTGAGAACGTGTGGGCGGGATCGCCGAGTAGTCGAACTGAACACTGAAATCGACGTCCTGCAAAAGGCGTTGAGAAAGGGGTAAGAGTGTCGCAGCAAGATGGGGCGAGGGTGTTCCGTGAGGCATGGATCGCGGGGGTGCGTGAACACTTCCCCGGCGAGGCGAAGACGAGCTATGTGACGCCCTGGGAGGACACGCCAGAGTGGGAACGCCAGGCCGCGAGTGCCGTGTATGAGCAGGTCCGTCATTTCCTGAACGTGAGCGAGGGGCATGCGGCGCGGCTCACGCGCGAGCAGAAGGGCCGGTTCATCGCCATTAGCTGGACGGCGCAGATGTACAAGCACTTCGAAAGCCCTAAGCCCGGATATGTGGCCGACTGGTCGGACCTTCCGGAGTGGCAACGGGATACGGACTCGGACGTTTTTGAGGCGATTGAGAAGTCCCTGCTTTGAGGAGTTATCGCGTCGGCCGGGCCGCGCTGTCGAAATCGGCTCAGCTCACGCAGATTTGATGCCGAGCCCCGGTGGTTCGGAAGCGGCCCCGCCCGTACCCGGCAGGCGGGGCCGTCGAGTTGACTCACCGGGGCACGAGCACGTCCACCAACTCGGTAAGAGTGCCGATCCGCCAGTCCGCGGCTGAGGTCTGCTCGCCGTCCGCCCACAGGTGCCCCCACGGCCCCCGGCGCAAGTGGGCCGTGCGCAGGCCGGCAGCGCGCGCCGGGATCACGTCGTTCTGCGGGTGATCGCCGACGTACAGCACTTCGCCCGCCTCGACACCGGCCAGTTCCACGGTACGGGCGAAGAAGTCCGGGTCCGGCTTGGCCACTCCCCATTCCCCGGACACGGCCACGGCGTCCACCGGCAGGTCGAGGGCGCGCAGGAGATCGCCGGCCCGCCGCGTCTGGTTGCCTGCCACGACCACGCGCAACCCGGCGTCGCGGAGCGCGGCGAGCGACGACCGGACGTCGGGGTACAGGTCGGTCTCGTCCAGGAACTCTCCCTGGCCGGCCCGCTCCATCGCCTCCCGCTCCGCCTCGACGTCAATACCCGGCCGGACGAGCCGAAGCGCCTCGGCGTTGTCCTGTTCCCGTGCCACCACCGCGCCGACCAAAGCGGACAGCGTGTGCCGGCCGACGCCGAGCCAGTCGGCCCATGCGCCCCACCCGCGGTCGTCCCTGATCAGGGTTTCGCCGACATCGAACGCCACAGCACGGATCATGCGGGCAGCCTACGGTGGCCCACTACAGTCGAAAGCGGCGCCCTGAGTTCGCTCCACGACGCCTTGGAGCGGATCCGTACCGTCCTTGGCGCCATACGCGACTCACGACTGAGATGCCGCCGGGCTCACCCAGCCCTCCCGCGTCCGCAACCAGCTGTCCCGGCTCTATCCGTATACGGTCGGCAGGGATGCTCCGGGGCCACTCCGCGAAGCCCGGGACCAGATCCGTGCACTGCTGGCCGCCTGAAAGGGACCTGTCATGACCGCCATCGCCGTGACCGGGCACATGGACCTGACCCCGAGCACCGTGTCGCTCGTGCAAGGAGCCATGCAGGAGCTTCTGCGTGCATACGCCCAAGAAGGGCTGGTCGGCGTCACCTGCCTCGCCCGCGGTGCCGACACGCTGTTCGCCGAGGCCGTCGTCGAAGCCGGTGGGCGCCTCGTCGTCGTCCTCCCCTCGCGGGACTACCGCCAGGTCAAGGTCAAGCCCGACCACGCCCCGACTTTCGATCGCCTCGTCGCCAACGCCGATGTCGTGACCATGCCCTATGACACCGCCAATCGGCAGGCGTACGAGGCCGCCAACGGCGAACTGCTCAAGCGAGCCGACCGACTTGTGGCGGTGTGGGACGGCACCCCGCCCTCGGGCAAGGGAGGCGGGACCGCGGACACCGTCGAGCAGGCGCGTGGTGCGGGGCTGCCGGTCGATGTGGTGTGGCCGGTCGGTGCCGCGCGCGGCGCCTGACGTATGGGACGACGAAGGGCCCGCCCCGCCAGGACAGGTGGCGGGGCGGGCCCTTCGGTTCGCGGGGCCCCGGAGGGCCGTATCGGGTGGGTGGTTACGCGGCCTTCGCCAGGCTCAGCAGGCGGCGTTCGACGACCGCCTTGCGGGTGGCGTAGAGGGTGATGCCGACGGCGCCGGCCATCGCGGCCAGGCCGAGCAGGACGGTGCCCGACCAGCCGGCGGCGTGGAACGCGGCGGCGCCGAGCGCGCCGCCCAGGCTGCTGCCGATGTAGTACGCGCACTGGTAGAGGGCGGACGCCTGGGCCCGGGCGGTCTTGGCGGTGCGGCTGACCGAGGACGAGGCGACCGCGTGGCCCGCGAAGAAGCCCGCGGTGATCAGGACCAGGCCCGCCAGCACCGCGCCGATCGAGGAGGACAGGGTCAGCAGCAGGCCCGCGGCGGTGGTGCCGACCGCGAGGTAGAGCGCGCCGCGGCGGCCCATCCGGCCGACCAGTGTGCCGGCCGCGGCCGAGGAGACCGTGCCGACCAGGTAGATCACGAAGATCGAGCCGACGATGCCCTGGGGCAGGTTGAACGGCTCGGAGACCAGGCGGTAGCCGATCACCGTGTAGACCGCGCCGAAGACCGTCATGAACAGGGCGCCGATGGCGTAGAGGCGGCGCAGCAGCGGGTCGGCGAGGTGGCCGCCGAGCGTGCGGGCCAGCGTCCGCGGGCCCACCGCGCGCGGCACGAAGTGCCGGGCCCGGGGCACCAGCAGCCGGAACGCCACCGCGCACACCACGGCCAGCACGCCCACCGCGCCGAGCGCCACCCGCCAGCCCCACGCCTGGGCAACCCAGCCGGTGAGGATCCGCCCGGACATCCCGCCGATGCTGTTGCCGGCCACGAACAGGCCGATCGCGGCCACCAGCGCCTTGGCGCGTACCTCCTCGGCCAGGAAGGCCATCGCCGAGGCGGGCAGCCCGGCCAGCGCGACGCCCTGGACGGCGCGCAGCGCGATCAGCGTGCCGAGCGAGGGCGCGAACGGCACCAGCAGCGCGATCATCGCGGCGACGGTGAGGGAGGCCGTCATCATCGTGCGGCGGCCGAACCGCTCGGAGAGCGCACTGAGCGGGATCACCCCGAGGGCCAGCCCGAAGGTGGCCGCGGAGACGGTCCAACTGGCCTGGTCCGGGGCGACGTCGAGGTCGGCGGAGATGGCCGGCAGCAGTGCCTGCGTGGAGTACAGGAGGGCGAAGGTGGCCACTCCGGCGGCGAAGAGGGCGAAGCTCATCCGGCGGTAGCCGGGGCCGCCCGGACGCAGCTTGTCCGACTCGGGGTCGGTCGGCGCGGCGGAAGAGGAGGAGTCTGTGGACGACTGGGGAGAGGCGGCCGCACGGTCGGTGACGGACGCCCCGGTATCAGCGGGAGGCATACGTCGAAGGTAGAAGGACTCCATCTCATGCGTCCAATGCATCAAAACGCCATAATCGATGCCGTGGCACATGATCGCAGTTCACAAGGGTCTCTGTTGCAAGCTCGCAACAGAAAAGACATTCCGGAACGCCTCGGCCCGGTCCCACCGACCGCGCCCGAGGCGGTCGAGCTGGGGCCCGACTCCTGGGCGTTGGCGCTCGCCCCGCGGCTCGCCCAGTTCGCCGCCGTCGCCCGGCACGAGCACGTCACTCGCGCCGCCCACGAACTCGGCATGCCCCAGCCCACCCTCAGCCGTGCCCTGGTCCGGCTGGAGGACGACCTCGGCGTGGCCCTGTTCACCCGGCACGGCCGCACGCTCTCCCTCACGCCGGCCGGGCGCGCCTTCCGCGCCGCGGCCGAGCGGGCCCTGGGCGAGCTGGAACGGGCCACCGACGCCGTCCGCGCCGACGCCGACCCGGCCGCCGGCAAGGTCGCCTTCGGCTTCCTGCACACCCTCGGCTCGGAGACCGTCCCCGGTCTGATCCGCAGCTTCCGCGCCGACCACCCCGGCATCCGCTTCCAACTCGTCCAGAACTACGGCGAGGCGATGATCGAACGGCTCCGGGCCGGGGACCTCGACCTGTGCCTGACCTCGCCGGTCCCGGACTACCCGGACCTGGTGGCGCGCCGCCTCGACGAGCAGAAGCTCCGGCTGGTCGTCCCGGACGACCACCCGCTGGCGGCCCGCAAGCGGATCCGCCTCGCGGAGGCCGCCGGGGAACTCTTCGTCACCCTCGAACCGGGTTACGGCCTCCGCCGGATCACCGACGCGCTGTGCGCCGAGGCCGGCTTCACCCCGCGGGTGGCGTTCGAGGGCGAGGAGGCCGAGACGCTGCGCGGACTGGTCGCCGCCGGCCTCGGCGTCGCACTGCTCCCGCCGCCCGCGGTGCCCCGGCCCGGCGTCGCGGAACTGACCGTCACCGCCCCGCGGGCGGTCCGTGAGATCGGCGTGGCCTGGCTCGACGGCCGCACGGACACCCCTCCGGTGGCCGCCTTCAAGAAGTTCCTCCTGAGCCGGCGGGGGGCCCTGCTGTCGTGACCCGGTCACGGGACCGGGTTCAACCGGTCGGCCGCAGCCCCCGCAGGGCCTCGTCGTAGGCGGTCAGGGCGGCCTCGCGGTCGAAGAACTGGCGTTGCAGTGCGGACACCCGTCGGTAGCGCGGCCCAATGGGCATGCCGAATCCCCCCGTTGCTCTCGGTTGCCAGGGAGGTACCGCCGACGTCCGGGCCCCGCACCGGAGTTGACCGTTCGGTCAGTGGCGCAGCGACGCGCCGAAGCCCGATGCCAGGGGCATGCGCAGGCCCAGGGGCGGGGGAGCGGCCAGGGCGTCCTTGACGGGGCGGGCGTAGGAGCGGGCGAAGAGGGCGCCGAGGACGAAGTCGGTGGCCAGGGCGTGCACCTCGGCGCGGTGCTGGTGGAGGGAGTGGCTGTCGGAGTGCACCTCGAAGCGGCAGGTGTCGCGGTTGATCTTCTTGGCGCGCTGGGCGTAGCGGTAGGAGAGGTCGGGGTCCACGCGCTCGTCGTTGGTGCCGTGCACCAGGAGGACCTGACGGCCGATCAACTGCTTGACGGGTTCCGGCTCGGCGCCGAACCGGTGCGGGTCGGGCAGCCAGGGCGCGAGGGCCAGCACGGCGTGGACGGCCGGGTGGCCGGCGGCGTGCAGCGCGGCGCGGGCGCCCATGCCGGTGCCCACCAGCGCGACCGGGACGTCGCCGTAGCGCCGGACCACCTCCTCCAGCGCCCAGGTGGCGTCTCGCGCCGGGTGTGCGGCGGCGCCGTTCCAGCCGCGGCAGCGGTAGTGCACCACATGGGCGGTCAGTCCCTCGGCGCGGCCGGCGCGCGCCAGCCGGGCGGCCAGCGGGCGCACGGTCAGCGCGTGCACCGGCGACGGCCGGCGCAGCCCGGTCGGTCCGCACCCCGGTAGCAGGAGGGCGACGGCGTTCACCGTCCGGGCCGTGCCGCCCGCTCCCAGCGGTTTTCCCAGCCGGGCCTCGCGCACCGGCAGTGCTTGCTGAGCCATGACGAGAACGATGACAGAACGAGGCGCACTGTCCACCCTGCCGACGGGTCACTGTTACGTATCGTTCGGTGTGATCTACGCGCGTAGGGGCTACAGTGCGGAAATGACGAGCGAGATCAGCAACCTCCCCACCGCCGAACAGATCCGCCGCGCCCCCAAGGTGCTGCTCCACGACCACCTCGACGGCGGACTGCGCCCCGGCACCGTCATCGACCTGGCCCGCGAGAACGGCTACCAGGGACTCCCCGAGACCGACCCGGAGAAGCTCGGGATCTGGTTCCGGGAGGCCGCCGACTCCGGCTCGCTGGAACGCTATCTGGAGACCTTCGCGCACACCTGCGCCGTCATGCAGACCCGCGAGGCGCTCTTCCGGGTCGCCGCCGAGTGCGCCGAGGACCTGGCGGCGGACGGCGTCGTCTACGCCGAGGTCCGGTACGCGCCGGAGCAGCACCTGGAGGCCGGGCTCAGCCTCGAAGAGGTCGTCGAGGCCGTCAACGAGGGCTTCCGGGAAGGCGAGCGACGGGCCCGCGCGAACGGCCACCGGATCCGCGTCGGCGCCCTGCTCACCGCCATGCGGCACGCCGCCCGCGCCCTGGAGATCGCCGAACTCGCCAACCGCTACCGCGACCTGGGCGTGGTCGGCTTCGACATCGCGGGTGCCGAGGCCGGCTACCCGCCCACCCGCCACCTCGACGCCTTCGAGTACCTCAAGCGGGAGAACAACCACTTCACCATCCACGCCGGCGAAGCCTTCGGCCTGCCGTCCATCTGGCAGGCGCTCCAGTGGTGCGGCGCCGACCGGCTCGGCCACGGCGTCCGCATCATCGACGACATCGAGGTCGCCGACGACGGCTCGGTCACCCTCGGCCGGCTCGCCTCCTACGTCCGCGACAAGCGCATCCCGCTGGAGCTGTGCCCGACCTCCAACCTCCAGACCGGGGCCGCGGCCTCCTACGCGGAGCACCCCATCGGGCTGCTGCGCCGGCTGCAGTTCCGCTGCACGGTCAACACCGACAACCGCCTCATGAGCGGTACGAACATGTCCCGGGAATTCGAGCACCTGGTCAAGACATTCCGTTACACGCTCGATGACCTGCAGTGGTTCACGGTCAATGGTATGAAGTCTGCTTTCCTTCCTTTCGATGAACGTCTCGCCATGATCAATGACGTCATCAAGCCCGGATATGCGGAATTGCGCTCCGAATGGCTCTTCCGGCAGTCGGCGGCAAACCCCGCTCCCAGCAGGGGTTTTGGCGCTGAGTAAGCGTGCGGAACGGGGGGCTAGCGCAACGGCCGGTGGATTGTCCACCGGCCGTTTTTCGGTGTGCCGGAAGTGTTTGCGGCGGCCGTGGCCGAATCACTAGTTTTTTTAGTCGGTCAAGCTCCCATCACGAGGACGTAATGCAATGAAGCAGGGAACGGTCAAGACTCTCGGTGCCGTCGCGCTCGGTGCCGCCATCGCCGCCACCGGCGCGGGCACGGCCTCCGCCGCCCCGGTCGCCCCGGTTGCCCCGGCGGGCAACTCGATCGGTGCCAACGGCGTGGTGAGGGACGCCGCCACCACCCTCTCCGGGGTGACCAGCAACCAGGGCCCGGGCAACGACATCAGGACCCCCATGACCCACAAGGGCAACCAGCTGCTCGGCGGCCTGCCCACCAGCCAGGTCGCCAAGCTCCCGATCGGCTGACCCGGCCCGAAGTCCCCTAGGGGACACCCTTCAGGACCGCCCCGGTCCGTACGCGGTATCCCGTACGGGCCGGGGCACCCTCATGTCCGGGGCGCGACCGGTCACCAGGCCGCGGCGCTGCGCGCCTTGTCCTCCGAGGGGAGGAGGATCCACAGCGCCAGGTAGACCAGGCACTGCGGACCGGGCAGCAGACAGGAGAGCAGGAAGATCACCCGCATCGTCGCCGGGGACGTCCCGAAGCGGCGGGCGAGGCCGGCACAGACACCGGCGATCATGCGGTTGTTGGTGGGGCGGACCAGTGCGGCGGCCATGTCGGGCTACTCCTTCTCGACGATCCGGGGCGGTTGCCCCGAGGTCTCAAAAGTAGGTCCGGCCGCCGGAGAAAACGTCAGCCTGCGGGGCCAGGCCGACCCTGGAGATTCTCGGGGTCGTGCCCCTGTGCCGCTCGTCCCGCCGGCGGAGCCGCGACCGGGCCCCAGGGACGATCAGCAGATGCGCCAGTGCCACCCCGAGCGTGTTCAGCAGCACCGCGTCGACGTCCGGCACCTGCCCCGGCACCGCGGTCTGCCACAGCTCGATCGTCAGCGAGATCATCGCGCCGCCGAAGACCGTACGGGCCATCGAACCCAGGGGGGAAACATCCAGGCGCCCGCCGACCAGTGGCAGCAGCACCCCCAGCGGCGCCAGCATCAGCACCGGCGCCCCCAGGTGCCACACCGCCGACCAGCCGCCCCGCGCCAGCTCGGCACGGATCGACGCCAGCGGCTCCAGATTCGCGGCCGGCACCCAGGGCACCGTGCGAGGAACCAACATCAGCCAGCCGACGATCAGCAGATGCACCACGAGGAGGAGAATCCCCGCGGCGCGCAAACGGGGGGCGACGGTATCGCCGGGGCCATGACGCTGCACACAGGCCAGGACGCCGGTTGCGGGGGCCACGGTTCCGCCCCGTTGCGCCCGTCTTGCGCCGGAAGCGCCGGGGCCGGTCCGGTGGAACAGGGGCCGACGGGCCCTCAGGGCGCCTCTGACGGATCTCCGCGGCGCCCTAACCCTCCTGGGACTGCGGATCGCCCCAGCCCGCCTGCTGGGCGATGTTCGGATTGGCCTGCACGTCCGGCGAGCAGTCGTAGCGGTGCGCCGCCGCCCCGCCCGGGCCGCCCAGCAGCGCGCCCCCGGTACGCCCCAGCGCGGCGCTCCGCCCGTAGGTGCACACCAGCTGTGCCAGCGCCAACGACGGCAGGTCGTCCGGCTCGACGGACAGCCGCAGCGCCTCCGGGGCGTCCCCGGCGCGCGGACCGTCCACCCGCAGCGCCTCGGGCACGGCGCTGTTGAAACCGGCCCGGATCTCCTCGGCCGTCGGCGGCTTCTGCAACTCCGCCAGCAGCGCACGGGCCGCCGGCAGCCGGACCGCGGCCCCCGGCGTGCCCTGCGGACGGGGCACCGCCCGCTCCACCGGGACCAGCGTCGAACCGCACACCAGATACACCCGCACCCGCTCCGTCACCGGCGCGCCGGTCTCCGGCGCGTGACAGCTCACCCGCGACGGTGCGTCGCCCGCGTCGACCGGCACGGACGTGCCGCGGATCCCGCAGCCGGCGGCTGCCAGCGCCAGGGCGGTCACCGCCGCCGCACGCCGTGCGGCAGCGGGCCGGAAGCGCCGGATCACCGCCTGCCCTCCGTGCCCTCGCCGGCGCCCTTCGGCCGCTGTCCGCCGTCCGCCGGCCGGTCGTCGTCGGCCAGCCGGGAGGCGTCCATCGGCAGCCGCAGCGTGAACACCGCGCCGCCCTCGGGGTGGTTGGCGGCGCTGATCCGGCCGCCGTGGATGTGCGCGTTCTCCTGCGCGATCGACAGGCCCAGCCCGCTGCCCTCGGACCGCGGGCGGGACGCGCTCGCCTTGTAGAAGCGGTCGAAGACGTGCGGCAGCACCTCCTCCGGGATGCCCGGACCGTGGTCCCGCACCCGGATCACCAGCTCCCCGCCGGCGATCTCCCGCCCCTGCTCGAACCGGGCCGCCTCCTCGTCGGGGCCGGCCTCCGCCGCCGGGCCCTCGGCCGGCTCCGGGCCCTCCGCCGCCGGCACCGCCGCCGCGGGCTCCGCCGGCTCCGTGCGGACCGACACCCGCACCGGCGAACCGCCGTGCTTGAGGGCGTTGCCGATCAGGTTGGCCAGGATGACGTCCAGCCGCCGCGGGTCCAGACGGGCTACGATGCCGCGGTCGGCGTCCAGCTCCACCGCGTCCAGCCAGGCCCGGGCGTCGATGCAGGCGGTCACCTGGTCGGCGACGTCGACGTCGTCGAGCACCAGCCGGGCGGTGCCCGCGTCGAAGCGGGTGACCTCCATGAGGTTCTCCACGAGGTCGTTCAGCCGCCGGGTCTCGCTGACCACCAGCTGGACGGCCGGCGCGATCATCGGGTCGAGGGAGTCCGCCTCCTCCTCCAGCACCTCGGTCACCGCGGTGATCGCGGTCAGCGGCGTCCGCAGCTCGTGCGACATGTCGGCGACGAACCGGCGGGACGCCGCCTCCCGCCCGCTCAGCTCCTCGACCCGCTGCTGGAGCCGCTCCGCGGTGCGGTTGAAGGTCCGCGACAGATCGGCCAGTTCGTCGGTGCCGGTCACCCGCAGCCGGGTGTCCAGCCGTCCCTCGCCCAGCTGCCGCGCCGCGTGCCCGAGCCGCTGCACCGGCCGCAGCACGGTCGTCGCGGCGGCCTGCGCCAGCAGCGCCGAGCCGACCAGCGCCAGCGCGGTCGCGATCCCCAGCGACCAGCCCAGCGACGTCAGGTCCTGCCGCTCGGTGGCCAGCGACTTCATCATGTAGCCGGTCGGCCCGCCGCCGATCACCTTCGCCCCGGCGACCAGGTACGGGACGTCCCCGACCTCCTTGCGCTGCCAGTACAGGTGGTGCGTGGCGTGGTTGTTCTCGTCGACCGGACGGACCTGCTCGACGGCGTTGCGCAGCGACTGCGGGACGCTTCGCAGCGTCAGCAGGCCCTTCTCGGTGGTGGCCGCGCACTCCTTGCCCTCGCGGTCCACCCCGATCAGCAGCACCGCGTAGTTCTGCGGGCCGGCCGCCATCTGCCGTGCGGTGTCCTGGAGTTCGGAGCACTGCGGGTGCACCGGCAGCGTGTGGGCGCTGTCCTCCAGCGACTTGCGGAAGTCCTTCAGCGCGGCGTTCTGGGTGCGGTCCAGGACCGTGTTGCGGTTGAGCCAGTACGCGATGCCGGACGCCGAGACCGCCGCGGTGAGCGCCACCAGCGCGAACACCACGACCAGCCGCAGCCGCAGGCTCGTCAGGCGCAGCAGGCCAGCGGCCCGGCGCAGCAGCCGCCCGAGCCGGCCGCCGGACGACGGTGCGCCGTCCTCCGTGCCCCTGTTCCCTTCCCCGGCCCCGCCGCCGCGCGTGCTCCCTGCCGTCACTGGGGCGCGTCCAGTCGGTAGCCGACACCGCGGACCGTGCGGATCAGCGTCGGCGAGGACGGGACGTCCTCCACCTTCGCGCGCAGCCGCTGCACACAGGCGTCCACCAACCGCGAGTCACCGAGGTAGTCGTGCTCCCACACCAGCCGCAGCAGCTGCTGCCGGGACAGCGCCTGCCCCGGCCGCCGACTCAGCTCCAGCAGCAACCGCAGCTCGGTCGGCGTCAGTTGCAGATCCTGGCCGTTCTTGGTGACGGTCATCGCCGACCGGTCGATCACCAGCGAGCCGAACGTCGCCGAATCGCTGGACTCCCGCTCGCCGCGCCGCAGCACCGCCCGGATCCGGGCGTCCAGCACCCGGCCCTGCACCGGCTTGACGACATAGTCGTCCGCGCCGGACTCCAGGCCCACCACCACGTCGATGTCGTCGCTGCGCGCGGTGAGCAGGATGATCGGCAGCTGGTCCGTGCGCCGGATCCGCCGGCACACCTCGAAGCCGTCGATGCCGGGCAGCATCACGTCCAACACGATCAGGTCCGGCCGCTGCTCGCGCAGCAGCTTCAGGCCGTCCTCGCCCGTCGCCGCGGTCATCACACGGTGACCCTGGCGGGACAGCGAGAGTTCGAGGGCCGTGCGGATGGCGTCGTCGTCCTCGATCAGCAACAGGAAAGGCACGCCCGCCATTCTGGCCCATGGGACGCCGGGAGATCGACCGGTGGCCGCCCGGCATGGCCGCGGGAGCCACGCCGGACCGCGATCACCCCTGTGACACGCCTGTGACAGACGGCGGACAACGCGATGAAACTGGGTTGGCAGTCTTTTGGTCAGCCGGGAGAGATCAACACCGCAGAGCCGGGATCTCGACCGGGACACACCGAACGAACTGGCTCGATCGACGGGGGGCAGCGCGATGAAGAACACCCTGCACGGCACGGTTTCCGGCGCAGTCGTCACGCGCCTCCACGACATCGGGCGGGAGAAGTCCGGTGCTGAGGGGAGCACCTCTCTGCCCGAGCGAAGCCGAGGGTCTGGGGGAGGGCGGGGGTGCGCTCGCGGCACCGGGCGTCAGCGGCCGCCGTACATGGTGGCCATTGACGCGACGGTGGTGCCCAAGGGGCCCAACGGGGGGAACGGGGGCCAGGAGAGCACCGACGGGGGAGTGGAGTACAGGGAGACGGGGGACCGGCGCACCGCGGCGGAAGCGGCCGAGGCCGAAGCGGCCTTCACCGCCTACGTCCAGGAACGCCGCGCCTCCCTGTACGCCACGGCCTACCACCTGACCGGCGACCGCTACGAGGCCGAGGACCTGCTGCAGAGCGCACTGTTCTCGACCTACCGGGCCTGGGACCGGATCAGCGACAAGGCGGCGCTCGGCGGGTACCTGCGCCGCACCATGACGAACCTGCACATCAGCGCCTGGCGCCGCCGCAGGCTCAACGAGTACCCGACCGAGGAACTGCCCGAGACCGCCGCCGACGCGGACGCCATGCGCGGCACCGAGCTGCGCGCCGTCCTGTGGCAGGCGCTGGCCCGGCTGCCCGAGACGCAGCGCACCATGCTGGTGCTGCGCTACTACGAGGGCCGCACGGACCCGGAGATCGCGGACATCCTCAACATCAGTGTCGGCACGGTGAAGTCCAGCATCTGGCGCTCGCTGCGCCGGCTGCGCGAGGACGAGGTCCTCAGCTTCGGCCGTGACGAGGAGGAGTCCTTCGGCGCACTGGTCGCCTGAGGACGGGGGGTAACGCCCGAGGGGGATCCGGGGGGAGAGCCCGAGGGGGGCACGGGGGAGCACGGGGGAAACGAGCGGGTTCGGGCGGCCGGGGGGTCTGCCCGAACCCGCTCTTCCGTGTGCGCGCACGCCGCCGGTCGGCGCCCGCGGGCCCGCTCAGGGCCGCGCGGCCGCCTCCACCGGGTCCGCGGTCCGCGCCGTCGCTATCCGGGCCAGCGCCTCCGGCCGGGCGCACGGATGGGCGCCCAGCGCGGTGTGCCGGGCCACGATCGTCCGCTCGCTGCGCAGCAACCGCAGCCCCCGGCGCACCAGGTACACCGCCGGCTTGCGGCCCTCCCGCAGATCCCGGGCCAGCCGCCGCCGGAACGTGGTGGTCGGACGCCCGCGCAGGCACAGCGCGTCGGCCAGCAGCCCGGCCTCCCGGCACCGTTCGATGACGTCGGCGGCGAAGATGCCCTCCGCGATGAACAGCGCCGCCCCGTCGAGCGCGAGTTCGGCGGCGCCGGTCCGGGAGCTGGTCGCGATGTCGTAGACCGGTACCGCGGTCCGCCCCGTGCGGCACAGCTCCTCGATGGCGGCGACCGCGGCGCCCGCGTCCCAGGAGAGCGGCGAGTCCCAGTCCGCGCCGCCGCCGTCGGGCAGTTGGGGCAGCGACGGGTCCGCGCGCTCCTTGTAGAAGTCGTCGAGATTGAGGACGGGCAGACCGGTCAGCGCGGCCAGCGAGGTCTTTCCGGAGCCGGAGGGGCCGGTCAACAGGAGGACACGGGCGGTGGCCCGGGCGGGCGAGTGGGAATTCACGGGTACTCATTGTCGGGCATTGCGCCGGGAGGGGTACCCCTGGCGCGCGAGGTGGAACCCCCGCCACCGCTCAACTACGCTACGCAATCAACCGATTACGCAGACGGCTCGGACGGCTCGCCCCGTCGAGGGCGACACCCGTATGTCCGCTCCGCTCCCGATCCACAGGCAGGTGGCACAGATGCCCTCCCACGCACGTCCCAAGCCCAGCCGCGTCCCCCGCGGCGTGTTGCGCGCCGGGCTGGTGATCTCCGCGGCCGGCGCCGCACTCACGGGCGGCGCGGCGGCGGCGAGCGCGGCCGCCCCCATGCCCGGCGGCGGGGCCGCCCCGCACCGGCCCGCGGCCGAAGACGGCGTCGTGGGGCACGCGGTGGCCCGCTCGGTGACCGGCTCCACGGGCCGCGGCCTGGGCCCCGTCAAGGACCTCAAGCTGGACCCGATGAACAACACCGGCGTCGACCCGCTGGACAACGGCCTCGGCACCCAGGTCGCCGACTTCAAGCCGGTGAGCACCAAGCAGGTGACCGACCCGGTGACCAAGGGCGGCTCGCTGCGGAGCCTGCCGGTGACCGGCACCGCGATGGGGCTGCTGCCCGGCTGACGGTCCACCGCCGGACCACCGCCCCGTTGGACGCACGACGGCGCGGGACCCGCCCCGAGGGCGAGGTCCCGCGCCGTTCGTCCTGCCGGCCCGGACGGGGGCCGGTAGGACGTCAGACCCCCATCGGGTGCCAGACCGTCTTGGTCTCCAGGAAGGCCAGCAGCCGGTCGGTACCCGGGTCGGCGGTCCAGTCCACCGCATCGGAAGGGGCAGCGCGCAGCGCTTCGTCTGAAGGGCGGTGGCGGGCGACGGGTGGGCGCAGCACCCGCTTGAGGTTGTCGGCCGCCGCCGTCTCCAGTTCCTTCGCCGACTCGGCGTCGGCGCCGGTGAGGTCGAGGGCGTTGACATCCTGGTGGGCGGCGAGCGGAGCGGCCAGTTCCGTGGTCCGGCCGGAGAGCAGGTTGACCACTCCGCCCGGCAGGTCGGAGGTGGCCAGCACCTCGGCCAGCGACAGCGCCGGCAGCGGGGCCCGCTCCGCCGCGACGACCACCGCGGTGTTGCCCGTGACGATCACCGGGGCGAGCACCGAGACCAGGCCCAGGAACGACGACTCCTGCGGGGCCACCACGGCCACCACACCGGTCGGCTCCGGGGCGGAGAGGTTGAAGTACGGCCCCGCCACCGGGTTCGACGACCCGGCGATCTGGGCGACCTTGTCGGACCAGCCCGCGTACCAGACCCAGCGGTCGATCGCCGCGTCCACCTGCGCCGCGGCCTTGGCCTTCGATAGCCCCTCGGCATCCGCCACCTCGGCGACGAACTGCTCCCGGCGGCCCTCCAGCATCTCCGCGACGCGGTAGAGGATCTGGCCGCGGTTGTACGCCGTGGCGCCCGACCAGCCGCCGAACGCCTTGCGGGCGGCGACGACCGCGTCCCGGGCGTCCTTGCGGGAGGCCAGCGGGGCGTTGGCGAGCCAGCGGCCCTTTGCGTCGGTCACCTCGTACACCCGCCCGCTCTCGGACCGGGGGAACTTGCCCCCGACGTACAGCTTGTAGGTCTTGAGAACGCTCAAACGATCAGACATTGAGGTACGCCTCCAGACCGTGTCGGCCGCCCTCGCGACCAAAACCGGACTCCTTGTAGCCGCCGAACGGCGAGGCCGGATCGAACTTGTTGAACGTGTTGGACCAGATGACGCCCGCGCGCAGCTGGTTCGCCATCCACAGCATCCGGGAGCCCTTCTCCGTCCAGATGCCCGCCGACAGGCCGTAGGGCGTGTTGTTGGCCTTGGCCACCGCCTCCTCCGGCGTGCGGAAGGTCAGCACCGAGAGCACCGGGCCGAAGACCTCCTCGCGGGCGATCCGGTGGGCCTGGGTGACGCCGGTGAACAGCGTCGGCGCGAACCAGTAGCCGGAGCCGGGCAGTTCGCAGGACGGGGACCAGCGCTCGGCGCCCTCGGCCTCGCCCGCGGCGGCCAGCTCGGTGATCCGGGCCAGCTGCTCGGCGGAGTTGATCGCGCCGATGTCGGTGTTCTTGTCCAGCGGGTCGCCGACCCGGAGAGTGGCCATCCGGCGCTTGAGCGCGTCCAGCAGCTCGTCCTGGATCGACTCCTGGACCAGCAGCCGGGAGCCCGCGCAGCACACGTGCCCCTGGTTGAAGAAGATCCCGTTGACGATCCCCTCGACGGCCTGGTCCACGGCTGCGTCGTCGAAGACGATGTTGGCCGCCTTGCCGCCCAGTTCGAGGGTGAGCTTCTTGTCCGTACCGGCGACCGTGCGGGCGATCGCCTTGCCCACCTCGGTGGAGCCGGTGAACGCGACCTTGTCGATGCCCGGGTGCGCCACCAGCGACGCGCCGGTCGAGCCGTCACCGGTGACGATGTTGACGACGCCCTTGGGGAGCCCGGCCTGGCGGCAGATGTCCGCGAAGAACAGCGCGGAGAGCGGGGTGGTCTCGGCGGGCTTGAGGACGACGGTGTTGCCGCAGGCCAGTGCCGGGGCGACCTTCCACGCCAGCATCAGCAGCGGGAAGTTCCACGGGATGACCTGGCCGGCCACGCCCAGCGGCCTGGGGTCCGGGCCGAAGCCCGCGTGCCCCAGCTTGTCCGCCCAGCCCGCGTAGTAGAAGAAGTGCGCGGCCACCAGCGGCAGATCGGCGTCCCGCGCCTCGCGGATCGGCTTGCCGTTGTCGAGCGTCTCCAGGACGGCCAGCTCGCGCGAGCGCTCCTGGATGATCCGGGCGATCCGGAAGAGGTACTTGGCGCGCTCGGCGCCCGGCAGCGCCGACCACTTCTCGAACGCCCTGCGGGCCGCCTGCACCGCGCGGTCGACGTCCTCGGCGGTGCCCTGGGTGTACTCGGCCAGGACTTCCTCGGTGGCGGGCGAGACGGTCTTGCGCAGGCCGCCGCCCGTGCCCTCGGTGAACTCGCCGTCGATGAAGAGCCCGTAGGAGGGCGCGAGGTCCACGACGGAGCGCGACTCCGGCGCCGGTGCGTAAGCGAATGCTGAGCTCATAGCGGTTCAGTCCACCGTCACGTAGTCGGGGCCGGAGTAACGGCCGGTGCTGAGCTTCTGACGCTGCATCAACAGGTCGTTGAGGAGGCTGGACGCACCGAAGCGGAACCAGTCGGCGGTCAGCCACTCCTCGCCCAGCGTCTCGTTGACCATCACCAGGTACTTGATCGCGTCCTTGGTCGTCCGGATGCCGCCGGCCGGCTTGACGCCGACCTGGACGCCGGTGGCAGCGCGGAAGTCCCGGACCGCCTCCAGCATCAGGAGCGTGACCGGGGGAGTGGCGTTCACCGCCACCTTGCCCGTCGAGGTCTTGATGAAGTCGGCGCCGGCCAGCATCGACAGCCAGGAGGCCCGGCGGACGTTGTCGTAGGTCTGCAGCTCGCCGGTCTCGAAGATGACCTTCAGGTGCGCGGCGCTCCCTCCCCCAGTCTCCGACTGGGAGGTGCCCCCAGGCCGGGCGCACGCCTCCTTCACGGCCTTGATCTCCTCGAAGACCTCCAGGTAGCGGCCGGAGAGGAAGGCACCGCGGTCGATCACCATGTCGATCTCGTCGGCGCCGGCGGCCACCGCGTCCCGGGTGTCGGCCAGCTTGACCGGCAGCGCGGCCCGGCCCGCCGGGAAGGCGGTGGCGACCGAGGCGACGTGGATGCCGGAGTCGCCGAGCGCCTCCTTGGCGACTCCGACCATGTCCGGGTAGACACAGATCGCGGCGACCTTGGGCGCGGTGCGGTCGGTGGGGTCGGGATGGACGCCCTTGGCGCACAGCGCCCGGACCTTGCCGGGGGTGTCCGCGCCTTCGAGCGTCGTCAGGTCGATCATCGAGATGGCGAGATCGATGGCGTACGCCTTCGCCGTGGTCTTGATCGAGCGGGTGCCGAGCGTGGCGGCGCGGGCCTGGAGCCCTACCGCGTCGACGCCGGGGAGTCCGTGCAGGAAGCGGCGCAGCGCTCCGTCCGAGGCGGTCACGTCCGCCATCGACGCCAGGCGCCCCGCGGCCTCTTTGCCGTATGCGGGAACAGTGGTGGGCATGGTCACGAGGGGAGCATATCTACGCGCGTAGCTTCCTGTCACCCCCCGGATCTCGCCGCTCTTTCCTCCGGAGGAGGAGGCGCATGGACACGGCGGCGCGGGTGGCGACGGGCAGGCCGCGGGGCGTCGGCGGCCTGCCCGTCGCGGTGGCGGCCGCGCTACGCGACCTTGGGGCCGCAGCGCATGCCGATGTAGACGCAGGTCGTGCCGTCCTCCAGCGTGGAGAAGACCACCGGCATGTAGTCCTGGCTGAACGCCGCGCCCACCCCGGTACCCGCGAAGATCGTCTCCGTCACCGGGACCAGGTCTATCTCCAGGGGCTCGGAGAAGTCCTTCATGCCGTCGACGAACTCGTAGACCATGTGGCCCGCACCGTCCCGCTCGGTCACCGTGATGACCACGCCCGCGCGCCGGTACGTGCCGACGTACGGCGCGAAGTCGACCACGGGCGGCTGGGCCGGCGGGGCGAAGGGCTCCGGCATCGTCACCCCGGCCAGCTCGGCGAGGAGTTCGCGGTAGAGCGCCGCGTACAGTTCGCGCGCACCGCCGCCGTTGGTGAGCAGCGCGACCGCGACGCCCGCCGAGGGCACCACGCGCAGATAGCCGTACTGCCCGATCGAGGCGCCGTCGTGCCCGTAACCCCGGACGCCGTTCCAGTCGTACAGGGTCCAGCCGAGGCCCCAACCGTCCGCGCTGACGGTCCACTTGTCGGGGGAGTCGACCACGCGCCGCTGCATCAGCGCGACCGTCTCCTCGGAGAGCACGCGCGTGCCGTCCTGCGCCACACCGCCGTCGAGGTGCATCTGCGCGAGCCGCACGACGTCCCCTGCCGTGGCGATGACCCTGCCGTAGGGGCCCGCCGAGCGCGGCATCAGGTCCCAGGACGGTGCCGGGTCCGGGTCCTGGCCCGCCTCGCCCAGGTGCCCCATCGCCGCGCGGAACCGCAGCGCCTCCTCGGGAAGCGTCATGGTGTGCGTGAGGCCGAGCGGGGTGAGGAGCAGGTCCTTGAGGGCCTCGTCCCAGACCTTGCCCGTGACCACCTCGATGATCCGGCCGAGCACGTTGTACCCGATGCCGCTGTAGGAGAGCGCGGTGCCGGGCGGGCAGTCGAGCGCCACGTCCCTGGCGGCCTCGACGTACTTGGCGAGGCAGTCGTCGCCGCGCCCGCTGTCGTAGGTGAAGTCGCAGGTGAGACCGCTTGTGTGGCTGAGCAGTTGGCGCGTGGTGATGGACCTGGTCGCCACGGGGTCGGCGACGGAGAACTCCGGCAGCACGTCCACGACCGGCGCGTCCAGGTCCAGTTGCCCCGAATCGACGAGCCGCATGATCAGGGTGGCGGTGTAGATCTTGGCGATCGAGCCCATCTGGTAGACCGAGTCGGTCGTCGCGGTGACGCCCGTGCCGCGGTGGAGCACGCCGCTGGCCAGCTCGTGGACGGTCCCGTCCACGAGGAGCGCGAGGGACGCGGCCGGAACGTGGTGCTCGGCGCGCAGTGCGTCGAGGCGGTTCTGCCAGTGGGCGAGGTCCAGCTTCCCGCCCGCCGAGTTCCTGGTCCCCCAGTCGCCCTTGGCCGCCCAGTTGCCCTGCGCGTCCCAGCTCACGTTCTTCTCGGACATGTCGACTCCCCTTCGATGCGTACGACGTTCTCTCGATGTGAACACTGTACGCACAACGTAACGCCGTACGCAAGATGCGTACGGCGTGCGCTAACGTGAGGGGAGAACCTGAGCGGGCGACGGACGTGGGACGACGCCGGACGAACGGAGACGAGGGCCGCATGCCGAACGACGAGAAGCCGACCACCTCGGTGTGGACCCGGCCGCGCCCCCAGAAACGGGAACACCTGACCCGCGAGCAGATCGTCGCCGAGGCGATCCGCCTGCTGGACGCGGAGGGCGTCGAGGAGCTCAGCATGCGCAAGCTCGGCACCCGCCTGGGCACGGCAGCCACCTCCCTGTACCGGCACGTGGCCAACAAGGACGAGCTGATCGAGCTGGTGGTGGACGACGTCTACGGCGAACCGGACGTACCGACCGTCGTCGACCGGACCCGGTGGCGGACGGCCGTCACCCACACCGCCGGCGAACTGCGGGCCATGACCCTGCGCCACCCGTGGATCGCCCCCGAACTGGGCCAGGTCGGCCTCGTCCACATCGGCCCGAACGCCATGCGGATGTCGTCGGCGCTGCTCGCCCAGTTCGAGGCGGCGGGCTTCCCCGCGGACGAGATGGACCAGGCCATGGCCACGCTCATGGCGTACGTCATCGGGATCGCGACCGCCGAGGCCGCGTACCTCTCGGTGATCGCCCGCAGCGGCCGGACCGAGCAGGAGTGGGTGGCGGGCCTGCGACCGGCCTTCGACGAGGCCACACAGGAGCACCCCCGGCTGCGCGCGGGAAGCTCCGCCCAGCAGGACGTGCACCCGCAGCGGATCCGTGACGACAACTTCGCGTACGGGCTCGACCGGGTCCTCGACGGCCTGGCGGCCCGGCTCACGACATAGGGGCTTCCGACGGACCGGGGCCCGGTGCCGGACCGGCCGGACATCGATGCCGTAACGCAATATCCACTCCGTGTCCGGCATCCGGACGGTCGGGCAGAATCGGCGGCATGACGCGCCCGGAACCGTCCACCTCGCCCCATCCGCAGTACGCGGAACGCAGCTACCGCTCGCCGGCGGCCCTGGTCGGCGGCGCGCTGCTCATCCTGCTCGGTCTGTGGCTCGGCGTGGACGCCCTGCTGCGCGGCACCGCCGCCACCAAGCTCACCGCGCTCTTCGCGCTGCTGCTCGGGGTGCCGCTGATCGCCGCCTTCTCCCTGCGCCCGCTGGTCCGGGCGAGCGAGGACCGGCTGCTGGTGCGCAACCCGTTCCGGACGATCACGCTGCCCTGGGCGGCCGTCGAGGGCCTGCGCGCGACGTTCTCCGCCGAGGTCGTCACCGGCGCCGGCACCAAGTACCAGCTGTGGGCCATTCCGGTCTCCCTCCGCCAGCGCAAGAAGGCCACCCGGCAGGCGGCGCGCGGTGCCGGCGCCGCCCGGCCGCGCTTCGGGCTCAACATGGACGCCGGACCGGTCCCCAAGGCGATGGCCGACCAGACCCTCGCCGAACTCCGCGAGATCAAGGAGCGGGCGGCCCACCGTGAGACCGCCCGGGGCGAGCCGCGGGTGCGCTGGTCCTATACGGTCCTCGCCCCCGCCGCGGTGGGTGCGGTGGGGCTGGTGGTGATGTTGCTCCTGTAGCGCGCACGGGGGGCCGGACGGGTATGCCGGGCGACGGGGAGCTCGGCCCCTATCGGGCCGTCAGGCCGGGAGCTGCCACGACGGCCCGTCGGGACTGTTGATCCACACGGTTTGGGTGAGGTCCGGGGTGACGGTCATGCCGAAGGTCGATTGATCGGGTGCTCCGGCCTCCTGCCACCTGAGTAGGGCGTTCTCGACCTGGTCCCAGAGATTGAGCGGCCCGTGCTGGTGCGCGTCCCAGCCGTCACCGGAGGGTTCCGTCCACGCCTGTGATCCGGTGGCGGTGTCCACGAGGATCACCCCACCGCTCATGGTCATGAGTTCTGCGGAGGGGGCGGCCAACTGGGCGACGAACTGGGCCGTCCAGTCGCTGAGCAGTCCCGGATCCACTTGGCTGCGGCGCTTGACGCCCTCGCGGCGGAAGAAGGTCGGCCGTGGCGGCCGTTCGTGGGGGCGCGCGAGCATGAAGCTGATCCGGTCGTCGGTGAAGTGGCCGGTGGCGCCGCCCTCTTCGTCGAGGGTGAGGCGGATGAGGCCGGAGGCGAGCATCCAGCCGCTGAGGGTGAGGGTGAGGGTGCCGCCGTCTCGGACCTGCCGCATCCAGGAGCCGGGGATGGACCGTACGGCACAGGTGGCCACCAACGCGTCGTACGGGGCATTGGCCTTGTGGCCTTGTAGCCCGTCGCCGGTGACGAGGTGGGGACGGTAGCCGGCTCCGTGCAGGCGGTCGGCGGCCAGCCGCGCCAGCTTCGGGTCGTATTCGATCGATGTGACGTTCTCGGCGCCGACGACGTGAGAAACCAGCGCGGTCGAGTAGCCGGTGCCGGTCCCGACCCACAGCACGCGCTCCCCCTTGCTCACACCGGACAGTTCGGCCATGCGCAGGATGAGGGACGGGAGGGTGGAGGAGGAGGTGGGCCGGCCCGGCAGGGGGCCGGGGGCACCGGCGGCTTCGAGGCCGTCCACCTGGGTCACCAGGGTCTCGTCGGAGTAGGCCAGTTGCAGCCATGCGTCTTCGCTGGTCTGGTCGCGGTGGACCGGCTTCCACAACGTCCCGCTCTGCCGGAACACCGCGGTGCCGAGAAAGCGGTGGCGGGGGACGGATTCGACCGCGGCGCGCCATGCGGGATCGGTCAGTGCGCCTGTCCGGGCGAGGGTTTCGGCCAGGGCACACCGGAGGGAGGCGGGATCGTTGGGGGGCTCGGTGTCAGCGTTCACAGAGTTCTCCAGGGCGCTCAAGCCGGTCGGCGAGGGCATTGGTGATCCGGGCGGTGATGTGGCCTGGGAACCATGCCCATTGGCCGTTGGGGTTGCACTCGTACATCCACCACAGTCCCGCGCGGTCGATTCCGAAGTCGAAGGCGCCGTAGACCAGGCCGAAGGTCTCCATATAGACGCGGACGGCATTGTCCACGTCGGGGGGCGTGTCGATGAGGGTGTAGCTGTTCTGGTCGTAGGTGCGTCGCCAGTCCAGACCGGGTGAGTCGATGCGGATGGCGAAGCTCCGATTTCCGACGACCGTGAGCCGTACGTCACCGGTCTTGTCGAGGCGCTTCTGGAAGAGGTGAGCGGTGCGTGCGACGCCTGCATCGAGGGTGTCGGGGTCCACGTCGTCGACCCATACCGTCCAAGGGCGGCCGTCGGGCCCGGTGTAGTCGCTGTTCCACAGTGGTTTGTAGAGCACCGGGCGGTACTCCATGAGGAAACGGCGAGCCTCTGCAGGCTGGTTGGTGATCAGCGTTGGCAGGATCCGCAGTGCACACCGTGCGGCAGTGGCGAGTTGGACGGGCTTGTACTCGGCATCCCGGTTCCGCCAGGGATGGTTGACGTAGTGCGTGCCGGGCAGTGCCGCCAGGATCCCGCCGAGTCCGTACCGCGCCTGATCTCCGCACCACCGTTCTGCCTGCCCAGGACCGGTGGCGTAGGGGGTGGGCCGGCGCCAGTAGACCGACCGGATACCGGTCAGATCCGCAGTGCGGGTGTCAGTGAGCACGCTGCCGCTCATGCCCTGGCCACCGAGGAACGCGTTCAGGCGGAGCCGGTCGGGGAAGCCGCCGGGGTCCAACCGGACCACGGGGACGTTGCGCTGCTGAAGCTCGGTGATCACGAGGTCAGCGGTCGCGTCATCGAGCCGTGTCACGACGAGGACGGGCGCGTCCGTGGCGGCGCTCGGGCCCGCCATCAGTCGCTGTCGCCCGACTGGTCGTGGCCCTCGTCCCTGTTGCCGTCCAGGCTGGTCGAGGTGTTGGTTTCCTGTGACGTCTCACTGGCCCTGTGCTTGTCCATGGCTGGGATCTCGCTGCCGTCCTCGGTCAGCCACCGGGCCGTCTGAGTCCGGGGATCCAGCACGATGCCGGTGCAAGGCATGGCGGTGGTGGCCGGGAAAGGCTTCATGCGGCTGAGCCCCCACGGGGTAGCGGTCGTTGTCACTGCGGCTGTCTCCTTCTCCGGCTGTTCCAGTCGTGGGCGTGTGACGTCCGACCGCCCGCGGACGGCGGAAGTCGGGGAGGTCCCGCCCTCCTGGTCGTCAGGCGAGGGCGGGACCGGTCTCCTTCACCGCGCGGGCAGGACCTGCGAGGCATCCCTCAGGGGAGCGTCCGGGACGTTCCCCTCGCATACGTCGTCGTCGGCGTCCTCGTCGGGGTCGTCCTCCAGCAGGAGCAAGCGAGTACCCCGACTCTCCGAAACGCGGTGGATCTTGGCCAGGTGGTTGTTCAACTCGACGGCCAGCAGGTGGATTTCACCAGGGGTCCAGGTGCGGTCGGTGAGGATTCCGCAGGCTTCCTCGATGAGCTCGGCGGCCGAGTTCATCTGCTCCGCCTCGACCTTGTCGGCGAGGCGGGAGACGTATCCGGTGCCGTTGCCGCCGAGGAGGTAGCACGGCTTCCCGTCCAGGCCGGCCCAGGGCAACAGCCGGGCGGTGTCCATGGGGTTGGTCACGCCGCCACCTCCACACCGTGAATCCGGCGGGGCCCCACGTCGATGCCGTGTACGGCCAGCCACAGCGTCCGACGCCGCTCGCGCTGTAGGCGGCGCTCCCACCGTTCTTCGGGTGTGAGGACGTAAGGGCGCACCAAGGCCGACTCCTCTCCGCGCAGCAGTAGGGGCAGGGGGTGGGACCGCACGCGCGGCAGGCGGGCAGCCGGTGCATTCACGCCCGCCGCGCGAGGGCGGGCGGGGACGGCGCGATGGCGGCCCGGAGCGGGCCGTGACAAGCGTAAGAGCGGTTCGAAGATCGTTCGGATATGTCAGACGGTTGATGGGCCGCGCCCCCGGGTCGCACGCGACGCGGCCGCGGGGGTCTTTCGCGTAACAGCCTGCCAACATACGAAGGCCCGAGTGTTCCCGAACGAGGAACATTCGGACCGTAACCGTGGGCTACACGCCAACGACTCCGAGCTACATTCCGATCCAAGCGGCCAGCGACGCCAGCCCCTGTGGCGCCCGACGCTGCCGACGTACCAGCACGGCGATCGTCTCCCGCATCAGCGGGTGATACCGAGCCTGCTGGGGTGCGACCTCCCTTGCGCGGTGCAAGGACTTCTCGGCTGCCTCCGCCTTGCCCATCTGCGCGTACGCGCGCGCCATCTCGATGTAATAACGCCCGACCCTCATGCGGGGGTGTTCGGCGGGGAAGTGCAGCTGTCGGGCGGCCTTGATCGCGGCGCCCAGCTTCCCCAACTCCACAGCGGTTGCGACGTCGAAGTGGGCAACGTTCGTCGTGCCGAAAGAAGCCCAGTACGTGCGAGGCACGTCCCGGCCGATTTGTGCAGCGGCGTGTCGTGCCATCTCCATGTAGCCATCGACAGCGTCCTCGTTCTTGGCCTGGGCCGCGGCGATTGCACCGGCCAGATGCAGGCTCCCGGAGACAGCCAAGGCTGGTATCGACGCAATGTCGTCGTGCTGCTTGACCAGGTGGTGGCCGCGTTCGAGAACCTTCAGCGCCATCTGGTTGTTTCCCCGGCGAAGAAGCATGCTGCTGCGCTTGTTCAGCCGGACGGCGAGCAGTAGAGGATCTTGCGCTTGTTCCGCCATCCAGCCCATTCGCTCCAGAGCGATGGAAGCGAGTTGGTGATAGCCCAATCTGTAGGAGAATTCGTAGGCGACCCAAGAGGACCAGCTCAGGGCCGATGCCACGCGCTGACGGTCACTGCCGGTGGGAAGCAAGCTGAGCGCTGTGGTCAACTCGCCCAAAAGTCCGGGTAGTTTTGAACCGATCCCCTTGTATTCCGTGGCGCAGGCGCCAGCGCACAGCGCATCGACTTCGGCCTCCAATACCGCCACGGGCCTGGGGGTGATCTCGGGGTCCGGTCCGAGGTCGTACAGGTCCAGCGCCTCGGAGAGCGGGGCGATCATCCGGTCGAGACGGTCTTGCCGCATCTCTGACATGTACGGCTGGCCGTTGAGCACCGTGATGTCGACTTCGAGGACCCTCGCAACTGCGGCCACCATGGCGGGGGTAGCAGGTGTCAGCCCCGCCTCCACCTTCGCGATCGTCCCGCGGGAGACATAGGCGCGCTGGGCGAGGCCCGCTTGCGTCAACTGGCGCAGCTTGCGGTGGTCGGCGATTCGTGCGCCGATGTGGTCGTCCTCGGCGGGTGACATGCATAACTCCGTTCTGCATGGCGACAACAGAACGGTACCCCTGGTCACTTGCAGGGGGACGATGACGGGTGCGGCCGTCGCGCGTATGGACAACGGTTGAGGGCCGGACCCCCGTCGGGAGCCCGGCCCTCGTTACGCATGTGCTTGACGTCGCGTCAGATCCCGGCCGCCGCCGACAGATCCTTCTTGATCGCCGTCAGGGTGGCCGTCGCCTTGGCGCGGGCGTCGGGCAGGCCGCTCGCGTCGGCCACCGGCACCACCACCTCCAGGTAGCACTTGAGCTTGGGCTCGGTGCCGCTGGGGCGGACCACGACCCGGGCCGCCTCGATGCCGTCGGCCGGCGCGCCCGCCAGGTAGTAGCGCAGGCCGTCGGTCGGCGGGAGGGCGGCGCTGCCCGCGTTCAGGTCGTCGGCGCGGGCGACCTTCAGGCCGGCCAGTGCCACCGGCGGCTCGGCGCGCAACCGGCGCATCGCGTCGGCGATCAGCGACAGGTCCTCCACCCGCACCGAGAGCTGGTCGGTGGCGTGCAGACCGAACTCCACGGCCAGGTCGTCGAGGAGGTCGGAGAGGGTGCGGCCGGACTGCTTGAGCTCGGCGGCCAGTTCGGCGATCAGCAGGGCGGCCGTGATGCCGTCCTTGTCGCGGACGCCCTCGGGGTCGACGCAGTAGCCCAGCGCCTCCTCGTAGGCGTAGCGCAGGCCGTCCACCCGGGCCAGCCACTTGAAGCCGGTCAGCGTCTCCTCGTAGGGGAGCGCGGCACCGTCCGCGATACGGGACATCAGCTGGGAGGAGACGATCGTCGTCGCGAACGTCCCGGTGGCGCCCTTGCGCACCAGGTGCGCGGCGAGCAGCGCGCCGACCTCGTCGCCGCGCAGCATCCGCCAGCCCTCCGGCGTACCGGGGGCGGGGACGGCGACGGCGCAGCGGTCCGCGTCCGGGTCGTTGGCGATGACGATGTCGACGCTGCCCGGGGCCTTGGACCGGGCGGTGGCGAACGCGAGGTCCATCGCGCCCGGCTCCTCCGGGTTGGGGAAGGCGACCGTCGGGAAGTCCGGGTCCGGCTCGGCCTGCTCGGCGACGACCGTCGGGGCCGGGAAGCCGGCCCGTGCGAAGGCGGCGACCAGGGTGTCCCGGCCGACGCCGTGCATCGGGGTGTAGACGACGTCGATGGAGCGGGGGGAGCCGGGGGTGAGGACGGCGTCGGTGCGCTCCAGGTAGGCGGCGAGGACGCTGTCGTCCAGGGTTTCCCAGCCGGCCTCGGGGCGGGGCACGTCGGACAGCGAGCGGACCGCGGCGATCCGGTCGGCGATCTGGCCGTCCGCGGGCGGCACGATCTGCGAGCCGTCGCCCAGGTAGACCTTGTAGCCGTTGTCCCGCGGCGGGTTGTGGCTGGCGGTCACCTCGATCCCGGCCACCGCGCCCAGGTGCCGGATGGCGAAGGCCAGCACCGGGGTGGGCAGCGGACGCGGCAGCAGCGCGGCGCGGAGCCCGGCGCCGACCATGACCGCCGCGGTGTCCCGCGCGAAGTCGGCGCTCTTGTAGCGGGCGTCGTAGCCGATGACCACCAGCCCGCCACCGTCCTGCTCGCCGTCCTTGAGGTACGCGGCGAGGCCGGCCGCGGCCCGGATGACCACCGACCGGTTCATCCGCATCGGGCCGGCGCCCAGCTCGCCGCGCAGCCCGGCGGTGCCGAACTGGAGGGTGCCGGCGAACCGCGCCGCCAGCTCCTCGTGCCGGTCCGCCTCGATGAGCCCGGCCAGCTCCTCCCGGGTCTCCGGGTCGGGGTCCTCGGCCAGCCACGCCTGTGCCCGGCTGATCAGCTCCGCGGGAACGGTAGCCACGTGATGCTCCTGCCTGTGGATGCGATGTGGGGGATGCGTGCGGCCGGCCGGGCGGGCGCGACGGCGTCCGCCGGTCCCGCCCGCCGGCCCGCGCCGGCAGCGGGATCCTGCCGCCCGGACAGACCCTGGGCCTGCCCGGGTGGATCATGGCCGGGTCCGCGGCGTCTGGCACGGCACTTCGCCGCGTTGCCGAAACGTCCCGATAGCTCCGCTATCAGGACGCTCCGGCGCCTTGCGATGCACCGCACCAGACGCCGCGGCCTCTCCGACCCTGACCCACCGGACAGACCCTGGGCCTGCCCGGGTGCCGGTATCGGCTAGATCTTGCTGAGGACCTGGCCGAGCAGCGTGCCCATCGCGATCGCGGAGTCGCGGCCCGCCTGGAGCACCTCCTCGTGGTTCAGCGGCTCGCCCGTCATGCCGGCGGCGAGGTTCGTCACCAGCGAGATGCCCAGCACCTCGGCGCCGGCCTCGCGGGCGGCGATCGCCTCCAGGACGGTGGACATGCCGACCAGGTCGGCGCCCATGGTCCGCAGCATCCGGATCTCGGCCGGGGTCTCGTAGTGCGGGCCGGGGAGCTGGGCGTAGACGCCCTCCTCCAGGCTCGCGTCGACCTCCTTGCACAGCGCGCGCAGCCGCGGCGAGTACAGGTCGGTCAGGTCGACGAAGTTGGCGCCGGCGATCGGGGAGGTGGCGGTGAGGTTGAGGTGGTCGCTGATGAGGACCGGCTGGCCCGGGCGCATGCCGTCGCGCAGGCCACCGCAGCCGTTGGTGAGCACCACGGTCTTGCAGCCGGCCGCGACGGCGGTGCGGACGCCGTGCGCGACCGCGGCGACCCCGCGGCCCTCGTAGTAGTGGGTGCGGCCGAGGAAGACCAGGGCGCGCTTCTCGCCGATCTTGTACGAGCGGATCTTGCCGCCGTGGCCGGCGACGGCCGGCGGCGGGAAGCCGGGCAGCTCGGTGACCGGGAACTCGTGATCGGGGGCGCCCAGGGCCTCGGCGGCCGGGGCCCAGCCGGAGCCCATGACCAGGGCGACGTCGTGCTGCTCGGCGCCGGTGAGCTCGCGGAGGCGGGCCGCCGCGGCGTCGGCGGCGCCCTTCGGGTCGATGTCCGGGGTAACAGATGCGTTCACGCGGACGAGGGTAGCCGGTAATCCCCTACGCGCGTAGATGTCGCTGTCCACGGGCCTGTGGGCGTCGGCTTGTGGCTTTTGCCAAAGCGTTCCCGGGCGGTCGCGCGGCCTCTCGCGGCCCGGAGGGGGCGGCCACCTCAGCACGGGCGCTTGCGGATCTCCATGACGTAGTCGTGCGGGGCGCCGGCGGATTCGGCCGCGTCGGCGATCTCGCCCAGATAGCGGGCCGAGGGGAGGCCGCCCTCGTAGCCGTTGAGGACGTAGATCCAGGCGGGCTCGTCGCCGTCGAGGGTGTGCACCCGGACCCGCATCCGGCGGTAGATGTCCAGGCCGACGCCCTCCCAACGGTCCATCGACTCCTCGTCCATGGGAGCGATGTCGTAGAGCGCGACGAAGAGCTGGGAACCGGGGTCCTCGACGACCGTCGCCAGGGCGCCCTCCCAGCCCATCTGCTCCCCGCCGAACGTGAGCCGCCAGCCGTTCAGCCAGCCGGTGCCGCGCAGCGGCGAGTGCGGTGCGCGGCGGGACATCAGCCGCGCGTCGAGGTTGCCGGCGTACGCGGCGTAGAGCGACATGCTTCCGAGGGTACGGGAGGTTCCCCGTTGGGCTCGTGGTACCGGAGATTCGTACAACCGGCTGGCGAGAGCACACGCCCGGCGCCCGCCCGGTGACCTCCGCGCCCCCGGGGGAGAGGCACCGACGGGCGTGCGGGACAATGGAGTACGTGACTCGGATCGTGATCATCGGTGGCGGACCCGGCGGATACGAAGCGGCCCTGGTGGGCGCCTCGCTCGGCGCGGAGGTGACCGTCGTCGACTGCGACGGTCTGGGGGGAGCGTCGGTACTGACCGACTGCGTCCCGTCGAAGACCCTCATCGCCACGGCCGAGGTGATGACGACCTTCGACTCCTCCTACGAAGAGCTCGGCATCATCGTCGAGGACGACACCCCGTTCAAGGAGCGTCCCGCGCGGGTCGTCGGGGTCGATCTCGGCAAGGTCAACCGACGGGTCAAGCGGCTGGCGCTGGCCCAGTCCCACGACATCACCGCCTCGGTCACCCGTGCCGGCGGCCGGGTGATGCGCGGTCGCGGCCGGCTGGAGCCGGGCCAGGCACCGGACGGCTCGCGCAAGGTCACGGTCACCGCCGCCGACGGCTCGACCGAGGGCCTGATCGCCGACGCGGTGCTGATCGCCACCGGCGCCCACCCGCGCGAGATCCCGGACGCCCAGCCGGACGGCGAGCGGATCCTGAACTGGACGCAGGTCTACGACCTCACCGAGCTGCCCGAGGAACTCATCGTCGTCGGATCCGGCGTCACCGGTGCCGAGTTCGCCGGCGCGTACCAGGCGCTGGGGTCCCGGGTCACCCTGGTCTCCTCGCGCGACCGGGTGCTGCCGGGCGAGGACCCGGACGCCGCCGCCGTCCTGGAGGACGTCTTCCGCCGCCGCGGGATGAACGTCATGGCGCGGTCCCGGGCGCAGTCCGCCAAGCGGGTGGGCGACCGGGTCGAGGTCACCCTCGCCGACGGCCGGACGATCTCCGGCACGCACTGCCTGATGGCGGTGGGCTCCATCCCGAACACCGAGGGGATCGGCCTGGAGGGCGCCGGCGTCAAGCTGAAGGAGTCCGGGCACATCTGGACCGACAAGGTCTCCCGCACCACCGCCCCCGGCGTCTACGCCGCCGGCGACTGCACCGGCGTCTTCGCGCTGGCGTCGGTCGCCGCCATGCAGGGCCGGATCGCGATGTACCACTTCCTCGGCGACGCGGTCACCCCGCTCAACCTCAAGACCGTCTCCGCCAACGTCTTCACCGACCCCGAGATCGCCACCGTTGGCTACTCCCAGGCCGACATCGACAACGGCGTGATCGACGCCCGGGCGGTCAAGCTCCCGCTGCTGCGCAACCCGCGCGCCAAGATGCAGGGCATCCGCGACGGTTTCGTGAAGCTGTTCTGCCGCCCCGGCACCGGCATCGTGGTCGGCGGTGTGGTGGTCTCGCCGCGGGCCAGTGAACTGATCCACCCGATTTCGATCGCGGTCGACAACAATCTGACGGTCGAGCAGATCGCCAGTGCCTTCACCGTCTACCCGTCGCTGTCCGGCTCGATCGCCGAGGTCGCCCGGCAGCTGCACACCCGGAAGGCGGCCGGCGACTGACCGGCGTTCCGCAAGCAGGCGCATGAAACATTTGTGCCTACGGTGGGCACTTGGGGTGAAACGGTCCTGCATGGTCAGGACCGAGCGCCTCGCCCGGGGTGCGGCGGTCGGCTGCCCAAGAGCGCAACTGACCAGGCGTCGAGCGGGTTTGAGCACACACGGTGACGGGGAGTGAGGCATGTGCATGCCGCTTACCACGTGAAGCGATGCCGTGTGAACAACTTCCGTTAATTGGTGCAACCTGCTGAAAACAGACGGTCGTTGGCGTTACTGTCAGTTTCGTGTTCGCTGCAGAACGTCGCCAATTGATCCTAGAAATGGTGCGCGCAAACGGAGCGGTGTCGCTCCGTGAGCTCGCCCGTGTCGTCCAGACCTCCGAAGTAACCGTACGGCGCGACGTGCGGGCGCTGGAGGCAGAGGGACTGCTAGACCGCCGGCACGGCGGTGCGGTCCTACCGGGAGGTTTCACCCGCGAGTCCGGCTTCCCACAGAAGTCCCACCTCGCAACCGCGGAGAAGACGGCCATCGCCGATCTCGCGGCAGGCTTCGTCGAGGAGGGCGAGGCCATCGTCGTCGGTGCCGGGACCACCACCCAGGAGCTGGCCCGCCGGCTCGCCCGGGTCCCCGGCCTGACCGTCGTCACCAACTCGCTCCTGGTCGCGCAGGCGCTGGCCCATGCCAACCGTGTGGAGGTGGTGATGACCGGCGGGACCCTGCGCGGTTCCAACTACGCGCTGGTCGGCAGCGGTGCCGAGCAGTCCCTCCAGGGGCTGCGGGTCTCCCGCGCCTTCCTGTCGGGCAGCGGCCTGACCGCCGAACGCGGGCTGTCCACCTCCAACATGCTCTCCGCCAGCGTCGACCGGGCACTGGTGCAGGCGGCGGGGGAGGTGGTGGTGCTCGCCGACCACACCAAGCTCGGCTCCGACACCATGTTCCAGACCGTGCCGACGGACGTCATCACCCGGCTCGTGACGGACGAACCGCCCGCCCACGACGACCGTGCCGCCACGGAGTTGCAGGCACTGGCCGACCAGGGTGTCCAGATCGCCGTCGCCAGCGGCTCGCTCACCGGGCAGCCGCCGGCCCAGCAAGGCATGGACGCCGCCCCGCCGGAACGCCGGGGTCCACGTCGGGACGTGCCGCTGCCGGGTCAGCGGCGCAACCACCCGGGCGCCGCGCCCGGGGCGCCGCAGCTGCGCTCGGCGGGTTCGCTCGGGGACGGCCGGGTGGCCGATCTGGCGCCCCGGCGCCGCTAGGGCCTGTCGTCACATTCCCGTGGTCCGCCCGAAGGGCGGGTCGGGCGCCGCCCGGCAGGCGGGAATGTGCCGACAGGCCCTGGGCCGGGCGGGACCGCGGGCGCCGGCGGGCCGGAGAGTCCGGCCGGGCCCGGGGTTGCCGGGGCCCGCATCGCTGCACCGGCGGTGCCTACGCCCCCGCCTCCCGGCCCGCCCCGCCGGCCTTCAGCCCGCGCAGGGTCAGCGTCAACAGCCGGTCGGCCAGCTCCGGATCGTCCGGGGACTCCTCGGCGGCCAGCGCGATGCCGTTGGTGAGCTGGAGCAGATCGCCGATGACGACGTCCCGGCGCACCGCCCCGGCCTGCTGGGCCCGGGCCAGCAGCGCGGACCCGGCCTCGCCGAGCGGGACGCGGCACCGCGCCATCCCCGAGCTCTCGTCCGCGTACGCGGTCATCAGGGCCCGCGACAGGCCCCGGTAGGTGCTGGCGTGGGTGATCAGCGCGCGCAGCCAGTCCACCAGCGCGGTGCACGGCTGGGGGGCGTCGGCCAGCTCCCGGGCGTAGCAGAGCAGGGCCTCCACCTCGCCCTGGAAGACCGCGCCCATCAGGGCGGTGCGGTTGGGGAAGTGCCGGTAGAGGGTGCCGATGCCGACGCCGGCCCGGCGCGCGATGTCCTCCAGTGAGCTGTCCGTGCCGTGCTCCGTGAAGGCGGTCCGGGCCTCGGCCAGCAGCCGCTCGTAGTTCCGGCGCGCGTCGGCCCGCATGGGGCGCACCGCGGGCGCGTCCGGGGACGCCGGCGTCTCCGCCGGTGCGTGCGCCGCGGCGGCCCGCTCCGCCCGCCGCTGCCCTGCCGTCTCGGTCGCCATCCGCCGTCCCTCCTCGATCCCGCGTCCAGCATGCCATCGCCGTGCCGGGGGCGGACCGGGGCGTCCGCCCGGCGGCGCCGGTGGTCGGGTGGCGGCCGGCCGGTGACCGTTCGGCGTACCGCGCCCGTCGGGCCGGCGAACTCCTGGGAAAGGCCGCAACGTCCCCCCTCCAAGGGCCATCAAACCAGGCGCAAAGAGGGCTTCCGGGGACGTCCGGGAGCCGTCCAGGAAGTCTGGGGAACAACGTATGGGACTGACCAGCCGGCCACTGCTGTACGCCGTGATCGCCCTCGCCTTGGCCTGTGTGGGGCTCACGGTCTGGATCTGGCCGAGGCTCTCGGGGCGGGGCACGCGGGCGGTGCTGGGGCGGCTCGGCGTGATCGCCGGGACCCAGCTGGCCGTCGTGGCCGCGCTCGGTCTGGTGGTGAACACCAACTTCCAGTTCTACGCCTCCTGGCACGAGCTGCTCGGCCTGTACGACGGGGCGCCCGCCGCGGTCGGCAAGTGGGGCAACGAGGGCGCCGCCGGGCCCGCCGGCGACCCGTCCAAGGGCCTGGTGCAGGCGTCCGGCCCGGAGGGGCTGGACAAGGTGCACGGGGTGCCCAAGGGCCCGCCGGAGAAGAACGGCAGGGTCGAGACCGTACGGATCGTCGGCAAGCGGACCCGGGTGGTGGACCCGGCGTACGTCTACCTGCCGCCGCAGTACTTCCAGAAGCAGTACGCCCGGCAGAGATTCCCGGTCGTCGTCGCGCTCAGCGGCTACCCGGGCGGGATATTCCTGCTGGGCCAGCACCTCCGGCTGCCGGAGACCGCCGCGAAGCTGGTCCGCAACGGCACCCTCCAGCCGACGGTCATCGTGATGCTGCGGCCCACCATCGCGCCGCCGCGGGACACCCAGTGCGTCGACGTGCCCGGCGGCCCGCAGGCCGAGACCTTCTTCGCGCAGGACGTCCCGGACGCCCTGAAGTCGCACTACCGGGTGGGCCACGACCCGGGCGCCTGGGGCGTGCTCGGCTACTCCTCCGGCGGCAGCTGCGCCCTCCAGCTCGCCATGCGCCACCCGCGCACCTACACCGCCGCGGCGGCCCTCTCGCCCGACTACAAGGTCTCCAACGACCCCACCACCGGCAATCTCTTCGGCGACGACGCGGCACGCGGCCAGCGCCGCTCGGAGCACGACCTGATGTGGCGGCTGAAGAACCTGCCCGCCCCCGACGTCAACGTCCTGATCGGCACCAGCCGCAGCGGCGAGAAGAACTACCCGGCGGCGCAGGCGTTCCTGGCCGCGGTCCGCCCGCCCATGAAGGCGGACTCGATCGTCCTCGACCACGGCAGCCACAACTTCGCCACCTGGCGCCGCGAACTGCCCGCCGCGCTCCAGTGGATGAGCCGGACGCTGATGTTCCCCGAGGAGGTCGTGGGGAAGTCGTAGCCGCCCGCGACACCGGCGAGAGGCCGAGCGGGAAGGAAACGGAAAAGGGGCGGGCTCCCGGTACGCGGTGTACCGGGAGCCCGCCCTGTGCCGGTCGGTGGACGCTTCAGTCCTTGATCTCGCAGATCGCCGCGCCGGAGGTGAGGGCCGCGCCCACCTCGGCGCTCAGGCCCTTGACGGTGCCCGAGCGGTGCGCGTTGATCGGCTGCTCCATCTTCATCGCCTCCAGGACGACGATCAGCTCGCCCTCGGTGACCTGCTGGCCCTCCTCGACGGCGACCTTGACGATGGTGCCCTGCATCGGGGAGGCCAGGGTGTCACCGGAGACCGCGCTGCCGGTCTTCTTGGTGGCCTTGCGCTTGGGCTTGGCACCCCCGGCGACCGCGGCGCGGGCCAGCGGCATGCCGAGCGACGCCGGCAGCGAGACCTCCAGGCGCTTGCCGCCGACCTCGACCACGACCGTCTCGCGGCTGTCCGCCTCGGTCTCCTCGCCGCCGGGCGCGGCGAACGGCGGGATCTCGTTGGCGAACTCGGTCTCGATCCAGCGGGTGTGGACCGTGAACGGCTCGGTGGAGCCGGTGAGTTCGGGCGCGAACGCCGGGTCCTTGACGACCGTGCGGTGGAACGGGATGGCGGTGGCCATGCCCTCCACCTGGAACTCGTTCAGCGCCCGGGCGGCCCGCTGGAGGGCCTGCTCGCGGGTGGCGCCGGTGATGATCAGCTTGGCCAGCAGGGAGTCCCAGGCCGGGCCGATGACCGAGCCGGCCTCCACGCCCGCGTCCAGGCGGACGCCCGGACCCGACGGCGCGTCGAACGTGGTGACCGTGCCGGGCGCGGGGAGGAAGTTGCGGCCCGGGTCCTCGCCGTTGATCCGGAACTCGAAGGAGTGGCCGCGCACGGCCGGGTCGTCGTAGCCCAGCTCCTCGCCGTCGGCGATCCGGAACATCTCGCGGACCAGGTCCAGGCCGGTGACCTCCTCGGTGACCGGGTGCTCCACCTGGAGGCGGGTGTTGACCTCCAGGAAGGAGATGGTGCCGTCCTGGCCCACGAGGAACTCGCAGGTGCCGGCGCCCTCGTAGCCGGCCTCCTTGAGGATGGCCTTGGACGCGCGGTACAGCTCGGCGTTCTGCTCGTCGCTCAGGAACGGCGCGGGGGCCTCCTCGACGAGCTTCTGGTGGCGGCGCTGCAGCGAGCAGTCGCGGGTGGAGACGACCACGACGTTGCCGTGCTTGTCGGCCAGGCACTGGGTCTCGACGTGCCGGGGGCGGTCGAGGTAGCGCTCGACGAAGCACTCGCCGCGGCCGAAGGCGGCGACCGCCTCGCGCACCGCGGAGTCGTAGAGCTCGGGGACCTCGTCCAGGGTCCGGGCGACCTTCAGGCCGCGGCCGCCGCCGCCGAACGCCGCCTTGATCGCGATCGGCAGCCCGTGCTCCTTGGCGAAGGCGACGACCTCGTCGGAGCCGGAGACCGGGTCCGGGGTGCCGGCGACCAGCGGGGCACCGGCGCGCTGCGCGATGTGCCGGGCCGCGACCTTGTCGCCGAGGTCGCGGATGGCGTGCGGCGGCGGGCCGATCCAGGTCAGGCCGGCGTCGAGCACGGCCTGCGCGAACTCGGCGTTCTCGGAGAGGAAGCCGTAGCCGGGGTGGATGGCGTCCGCACCGGAATCGGCGGCCGCCTGGAGGACCTTGGCGATGTCCAGGTAGCTGGTGGCAGGGGTGTCACCGCCCAAGGCGTATGCCTCGTCCGCGGCGCGGACGTGCAGGGCGTCCCGGTCCGGGTCGGCGTAGACGGCTACGCTCCCGATCCCGGCGTCCCGACATGCACGGGCAACGCGGACAGCGATTTCGCCACGGTTGGCGATGAGCACCTTGCGCACGATGGGTCCTTCCTTGGCGCTACGCCGCAACACACTGAACGCAGCGAGTTTAGGGACTGGCGACACCGCGTGCCGACCCGTTCCCTGGGGTGACCTTGCCCACACGGAGCGTGCACGCGGCGATGGCGAGGGGCCAAAGTCCGTTGGAATCCCAGGGTAGGCCCGGATTCCCGGGCTTCGGCGCGTGGCGCGGTGTGGCCTAGGTCTCGGACTGTGGACGCCCGGCGAACCGTCAATTCTTTGTGGAGTCCCTACGAATGGGCGAGTGAAAGTTTTCGGGTGGGCGCGGCGGGCGGGGGCATGCCGACGGAGGGTCGGACGCGGTGGTGCAGACCCCTTGCCGTGACTGTTACCCGCCCCCAAGCTCTTCATGAGCAGGGGCCCCCACGTAGCGTGCGGGATGCCTTCTGTACTCCTGGTAACAGTTCGTAACGGCGGCGGACGGCGGCGCGGAGAGCGCACGACGGCGGAAGTGGGGTGGGCGCGATGATCGCGGCACGCAGACCGGTGGCCCTGGCGGCGGCGGTGGTCCTGGTCCTGGAGACGGCCGGGATCCTGCTGCTGAACTGGATCCTGAGCATCGTGGTCGACCGGCAGCAGATGTCCCTGGCCGGGCTGCGGCCGGACGCGATGTCCGTCGGTGCCTGGGGCGGCGCCGCGGTCGCCGCGCTCTTCCTCCTCTTCTGCGCCGCGGTGCTGCTGCGCGCCGCGCTGCGGGACCGGGCGCCCGGCCGCCTGACGCGCATCGCGCTGATCTGCTGCGCGGTGGCGCACGGCGTCGTCGGCGCGCTCTGCGTCGGCCTGGTCGGCTGGCCCGCGTTCGCCGGCATGGCCGTACTGCTCGCACTCCTGGTCTTCGTCTTGATCGCCTACGGGGGCCGGATCCCGGACCCGGAGGGGAGGCCGGCTGAGGGGCCGACGGGGGGCGGTGCGCCGGCCTGAGCCCGGCGCTCCTGCGCCGAACGGGCCCGAACTCCGTCCGGTGCGGGGCCTGTTGGGCGGCACTTCGTCGGCTCCCTCTCCGGTCGGGGTCATTGGGCCCCGGCGACGTGCACCTTTCATCGAGCGGCCGGAAATCACCGGGGTCGGGGTTCGAGGCATGGCTCGCGCCGACGCTGTAACTGACCTATAGTGACGCTATGGCATCTACGACGATCCAGGTTCCGCGCGAGACCCGCGACCATCTCGCCGAGCTCGCGAAGGAGCGCGGCATGAGCATCGGCCTGCTGGTCGCAGCCCTTGCCGAGGAGCAGCCGACCGCCGCGCAGCGCGCCGAGCGGTTGGCCGCCGACCGGGACGTCGTCCGCCGCGTGATCGGCGTCGACATCGGGGACGAGGAGTTCGAGCAGGCGCCCGACGTGCTCGGCAACATCTACAAGATCGCCGCCGAGAAGGTGCGTGCCGCCCGGGACGCCGCAGCGTGATCATCCTCGACACCGGTGCCGTCAAAGCCCTCGCCGGCGGCCACAAGACGTTGAACCTGCTGGCGGGCAACATGGCCAGGACACCCGGCGACCGGCTGAACATCCCTGCCCTGTGCCTGATGCAGGCCGAGGCCGACGACGAGAACCTCTCCCGTCACGTCCTCGCGTTCTCCGCCGTCGTCGTGGACAGCCTCGACACTGTGGCCGCCGCCGGGGTCGGAACGATGGTCCGTGACGGCTACGGTGGCCCGGACACGTGCCATGCGCTGTACTGCGCGCTGCCGCGCCCCGAGTTCACCGGCATGTCGATCCTGCTGACCGCCGACGAGAGCGCCTACCCGCCCGGTGTGGTCACCGTCGACATCGACTCACCCGGGATGCTCGGCTTCTGCTGACGGCGGTCCGAAGTCCCCCGGCCCCGCAGCCGGTTCGCCGGCCCGGCGATCGGGCGGACAAGCGGGGCAATCGCCCCGAGCCGCCGGCCGCTCACGTCCACAGGTCGGTGATGGTCACGTCCAGGTCGGCCAGCAGGCGGCGGAGCAGCGGCAGCGAGAGGCCGATGACGTTGCCCGGGTCGCCGTCGATGCCGTCGATGAACGGCGCCGAGCGGCCGTCGAGGGTGAACGCGCCCGCCACGTACAGCGGTTCACCGCTCGCCACGTACGCGGCGATCTCGGCGTCGCTGGGCTCGCCGAACCGGACCGTGGTGGACGCGGTGGCCGAAACCTGACGGCCCGACGCGGTGTCGATCACGCAGTGACCGGTGCGCAGGATCCCGGACCGGCCGCGCATCGACTTCCAGCGGGCCGTGGCGTCCTCGGCGTCCGCCGGCTTGCCGAGCGCCCGCCCGTCCAGCTCCAGCACCGAGTCGCAGCCGACGACCAGCGCACCGGCGGCCTCCGGCCGGGCCGCGACCGCGGCGGCCTTCGCCTCGGCCAGCACGCGGGCCAGCTCCTCCGGGGTGGCGGCGGTGAGCGCGTCCTCGTCGACCCCGCTTATCACGACCTCGGGTGCCAGCCCGGCCTGCCGGAGCAGACCGAGACGGGCCGGGGACTGGGAGGCGAGGACGAGGCGGCGGGGGCCGGGAGCTTCGGTCATGCCCGCCATCGTACGGAGCCGGCGGCGGTCAGTGGGCCGGGGTCCGACGGTCGGCGGCCCGCAGCGCCAGCTACCCCAGCAGCGCGCCGACGGCGATGCCCAGGGTGTTGTGCGCCCAGTCCGCGGGCTGGCAGTCCCGCACCGGGGCGAGCGTCCGCCCGACGACGCCCGGTGCGATCTGGTCGGGGAGGGTGATCCCGACGCACAGGCCGCAGGTGACGAGGAAGAGCAGGGTCGGGACGGGCGGCCATCCGCGCCGGCGGACGAGCGGGCGCCACGCCGGCAGCCCCGCCAGGATCGCCGCCGCGCCGAGGGCGGCCATGACGAGGGCGTGCGCCGTCGAGGACACCTGCGCGGCTCCTTCGCGAGGGCTTGTTAATGCTGGACATTAGGGCGGTAGTGGGAGGCGCCGTAAAGCCTCCATAAGAGGGTGTCGGACAGGCAAGGAAAAAGGGCCGGACGTCCGGAGGGAAAGGGGGGTAATTTCCCCTTCTCCGGTCGTCCGGCCCGCTCGCCGCGTCACGCGTTCCGCGTTCCGGCGCCGTTCCGGTCGTTCAGCGCGGCCTCACTTGTTCAGGACGGCCTGCATCACCGACTTCGCGATCGGTCCGCCCAGCTTTCCACCGGCGATCTCCGAGCGCGGGATGTCCATGTCCTTCGGGTCGACGAAGACCGCCACCGCCACCGGCGAACTCCCGTCGGGAAGCTTCGCGTAGGAGACGAACCAGGCGTAGGGCCGCTCGTCGTTCACGTCCGCGCCGTGCTGCGCGGTACCGGTCTTGCCGCCGACCGTCACCCCGTCGATCTTCGCCTTCGAGGCGGTGCCGTCCGAAACGGTGTACTCCATCATTTCCTGCACCTTCTTCGCGGTGCTCTCGGAGACCGCCTGCCCGTCCCCGGAATTCAGCGGCGCCGGATCGAACTTCTCGATCGTGGACAGGTCCGGGCCGCGCAACTCCTCGACCAGATACGGCTTCATCACCTTGCCGTTGTTGGCGATTCCGGCGGCGACCATCGCCATCTGCAGCGGGGTGCTGGTCAGGCTGCCCTGCCCCATACCGGTCAGCGCGGTCTGCGGCTGGTCGAGCTTGCTCGGATATCCGCTCACCGCGGAACGCACCGGAACGAAGTGCTCCGAGTTGAATCCGAATTTCTCCGCGGTCTCCCGCATTTTGTCCGTGCCCAGCTTGTGCGCGGCGTCCAGGAAGACGTTGTTGCAGGACCACTGCATACCGGTCTTCAGCGACGCCTTGTCGCAGGGCGCCCCCACGACGTCGTTGCCGACCTGGGTGTGGGTCTGCGGCAGCGTGTACGGGGCCGGGGCGCCGGAGGAGGCGTTGACGTCGGTGACGGTGCCGTGCTCCAGGGCCGCGGCCGCGGTGAGCACCTTGAAGGTCGAGCCGGGCGGGTAGATCTCGCGCAGCGCCCGGTTGTTCATCGGCTTGGACTTGTCCTGGTCGAGGGCGAGGTACTTCTTGCCCTCCGCGGCGGACAGCCCCGCGAACGTCGACGGGTCGTAGGACGGCGTGCTCGCCATCGCCAGGATCTTGCCGCTCCGCGGGTCCAGGGCGACCACCGCGCCGGTCGCGTGCAGATCGGTCAGCCCCTTGTACGCGGCCTTCTGCGCCTTCTCGCTGATGGTGGTCAGGACGTCGCCGCCGCGCGGCTTCTCGCCCGTCAGCATGCCCCGCGCGCGGTTGAAGAACAGCCGGTCGTCCTTGCCGCTGAGCACCTTGCGGTAGACGCCCTCCAGCATCGTCTCGCCCGCCGCCTGCCGGGCGTACCCGGTGACCGGGGCGTACATCGCGCCGTCGGTGTAGGTCCGCTTGTACTTGAAGTCGCCGCTGGTCTCCGTGGACCCGGTGATCGGCTTGCCGTCGACGATGATGTTGCCGAGCGGATACGAGTACGCCTCGATCTTGACCCGCCGGTTGTTGGCGTCGTTCGCGAGCTGATCTGCCTGCAGGAACTGCACCCAGGTCACCCGGACCAGCAGGGCGAGCACCAGCACCCCGCAGAAGACGGCTATGTGTCTGAGCGGCCTGTTCATGATCTCCCCTCCCGACCGGCACGGCGGCCGGCCGGTCACTCCATGGCCGCATGCCCGAATTGCACTGTCGAGAGAGAAAGATGCAAATTCGGCCGCTGCGGTTGCGGAGAGAGGTGAGGTCCATGGGGCGGATGGGGTGGATGGGGCGCCGGCCTCGCGGGAACCGCGGGTCCCGTGAGGGCGTCACCTGATCAGGAGCACCAGCGTCCCCACCATGATCGCCGTGGCGAGCACGAAGCCCATCCGACGGAGCTTCGCCTGCACCTCGCGCAGCTCCTCGGGCGGTTCATCGGGCGGATCGGACCACAGCATGGCCTCGATCCTCCCGTCCTCGACGGCGACGGCGCCTGAGTACGCATACTCAGGCGCCGTGCTGCCAAGGACTAGTCAGTGCACAATGCACCGATCTGTTCCGCGGGTCATCGCGGCCAGAAGCTGGTCCGCCAGGCCCGCGCCCCCGGATGGGGCATCCGGGACCGGGCCGGAACCGTCGCCGCCGGATCCGACCACTCGCTGCCGCGCCCTCCGCTGTCCGGCGCGGCGCCGGCGGCCACCGCCGCCGCCCGGGCCTTGACCACCGCCAGCGCGGCGGCCAGCTCCTCGGGCGTGGGATTGCCCCGTACGACCTTGATCATCGTCATCGACCTCCTACGGCGGGGACTACAGCGGGATGTTGCCGTGCTTCTTCGGCGGCAGCGCCTCCCGCTTGTTGCGCAGCGTGCGCAGCCCGCGGACGATGTGCCGCCGGGTGTCGGACGGCATGATCACCGCGTCGACATAGCCCCGCTCGGCCGCGACGTAGGGGTTCAGCAGGGTGTCCTCGTACTCCTGGATCAGCTCCTGGCGGCGGGTCTCCTGCGCGGCCGGGTCCTCGATCGCCGCCAGCGTCCGGCGGTGCAGGATGTTGACCGCGCCCTGGGCGCCCATCACGGCGATCTGCGCGGTCGGCCAGGCGAGGTTCAGGTCCGCGCCCAGGTGCTTGGAGCCCATGACGTCGTACGCGCCGCCGAACGCCTTCCGGGTGATCACGGTGATCAGCGGAACCGTCGCCTCCGCATAGGCGTAGATCAGCTTGGCGCCGCGCCGGATGATCCCGTCGTACTCCTGGTCCGTGCCCGGCAGGAAGCCCGGGACGTCGACGAAGGTCAGCACCGGGATGTTGAACGCGTCGCAGGTGCGCACGAACCGCGCGGCCTTCTCGCTCGCGTTGATGTCCAGACAGCCCGCGAACTGCATCGGCTGGTTGGCCACCACGCCGACCGAGTGCCCCTCGACCCGTCCGAACCCGGTGAGGATGTTCGGCGCGAACAGCGCCTGGGTCTCCAGGAATTCGCCGTCGTCCAGCACGTGCTCGATCGCGGTGTGCATGTCGTACGGCTGGTTGGCCGAGTCCGGGATCAGCGTGTCCAGCTCACGGTCGGCGTCGGTGACCGCCAGGTCCGCGTCCTCCGGGAAGGCCGGTGGGTCGGAGAGGTTGTTCGACGGCAGGTACGACAGCAGCCCCTTGACGTAGTCGATGGCGTCCTTCTCGTCGCCCGCCATGTGGTGCGCCACGCCCGAGGTGGTGTTGTGCGTACGGGCCCCGCCCAGCTCCTCGAAACCGACGTCCTCGCCCGTCACCGTCTTGATGACGTCCGGCCCGGTGATGAACATGTGCGAGGTCTGGTCGACCATCACCGTGAAATCCGTGATGGCCGGCGAATACACCGCGCCACCCGCGCACGGACCCACGATCAGGGAAATCTGCGGCACCACGCCCGACGCGTGCACATTCCGCCGGAAAATCTCCGCGAACAGCCCGAGAGCGGCCACGCCCTCCTGAATGCGGGCACCGCCGCCGTCATTGATCCCGACGACCGGACAGCCGTTCTTCAACGCGAAGTCCATCACCTTGACGATCTTCTCGCCGTAGACCTCGCCGAGCGATCCGCCGAAGATCGTGAAGTCCTGCGAATACACACAGACCGGCCGCCCGTCGACCGTTCCATAACCCGTGACCACGCCATCGCCGTACGGCCGGTTCTTCTCGATCCCGAAATTCGTCGACCGGTGACGGGCGAACTCGTCGAGCTCGACGAACGAGCCCTCGTCCAGCAGGAGATCGATGCGCTCACGCGCCGTCAACTTCCCCTTGGCGTGCTGCTTTTCCACCGCACGGGCGGAGCCGGCATGCGTGGCTTCCTCGACCCGCCGCTGCAGATCCGCCAATTTGCCCGCGGTGGTGTGGATGTTTGCTTCCGGTTCGGACATCGGGATGCGGCTCCTGCTCGTCCTGGACTGGCACTCGTACTGAGGGAGGTACGGGTGTGGCTACCGACTCGTAGCGTATCGGCGGGACTGCTCTGCGGCACTGCGTCGTTGACCACACCTAGGCTGGGGCCATGACGCCTCAACCACCGGAAAACCGGGACAAAGACGCCGGTCGCTGGAGTGATCTGAGCCGCCCGCCGCTGAACGCGAACGCGCTGCGCCGGGCCCTCGTCCGCCCCGGCTCGCTCTGGTCCTCACTGGACGTCGTCCCCGCCACCGGGTCCACCAACACCGACCTCGTCGAGCGGGCGGCGGCCGGCGGCCTGCGCGAGGGAGCCGTCCTCATCGCCGAGGAACAGTCCGCCGCCCGCGGCCGGCTCGACCGCCGCTGGTCGGCGCCGCCCCGCTCCGGGCTCTTCTTCTCCGTCTACCTCACGCCGACCGTGCCGCCGGCCCGCTGGGGCTGGCTCCCCCTCCTCACCGGGGTGGCCGCGGCCACCGCGATCGCCCGCGCCGCCGGCGTCGACACCGCGCTGAAGTGGCCCAACGACCTGCTGATCACGGTGGACGGCGCGGAACGCAAGCTCGGCGGCATCCTCGCCGAACGCGCCGCCGACGGCGTCGTCATCGGCATGGGCCTCAACGTCTCGCTCACCGCCGACGAACTCCCCGTCCCCACCGCCGGCTCGCTGGCCCTCGCGGGCGCCGCCAACACCGACCGGGACCCGCTGCTGCGGGCCGTCCTCCGCTCGCTGGAGGAGTGGTACGGCGAGTGGCAGGAGGCGGACGGCGATCCGGGCGCGTGCCGCCTCCAGGCGGCGTACGCGGCGGGCTGCGCGACGCTGGGGCGCAAGGTGCGGGCGCACCTGCCGGGTGACCGCTCCATCGACGGCGAGGCGGTCGCCCTCGACGCCGACGGCCGCCTCGTCCTCGCCACGTCGGACGGCGTCCAACAACCGGTGGACGCCGGCGACATCGTGCATCTCCGACCGGCGTAGCGGTTCCGCCGCCCACGTTGTCGGCTGCGCCGACGTGAGGGCGCTGTTTTTCCGCCTGCGGCGAAGCGGGTGTGTTGGGCGGGGTGCCTGGTGGGTGGTGGGGGCCGGGGCGGTCCTGCGGGGCGGGTTTCCGGACTGCTTCGCTTTACGTCCGGAAACCCGCCCCCTCCGGACCGCCCCCTCCCGCCGGTGTGGGCGCCCCCGCCCGGTGGGGGAGAGGGACGGGGCAGGACCGGGTTGCTGCTTGTCCCTGTCCTCCCGCCGGGGCCCCACCCCGACACACCGCTCCGCCGAAGGCGGCAAAAACATCGCCCCCGCGTCGGGGCAGCCGCCAACGTGGGAAGAAGCCGAGCGCAGCGGCTACGTGAGGCAGAGCACACCTGCCGTATCGTTGAGGCGGTCCGTCGGCAGGAAGCGGATCATGGGCGAGCAGCGAGATCGGAAGGGCCGTGCGCAGGGAACGGACAGGGAGCGGTCGGTGACGGCCGACGAGTCGGGGGCCACCCCGCGCGGCGCGGACGCCGAGGGCGAGGCGGTGGGAGAGGCTCCTGCGGGCGATCCCGCAGGCGGTCCCGAAGCGGGCGACGGCGTCGTCGAAGACAACGGCGAGACCGGCGAGACGGCTGAGAACAACATCGCCGTGAAGCTCGAACAGCTCATCCTCGGGGCCGAGCGCCGCTACACGCCGTTCCAGGCGGCCCGCAGCGCCGGCGTCTCCATGGACCTCGCGGCCCGCTTCTGGCGGGCCATGGGCTTCGCGGACATCGGCCAGGTCAAGGCCCTCACCGAGGCCGATGTGCTGGCGCTGCGCCGGCTCGCCGGTCTCGTCGAGGCGGGGCTGCTGAGCGAGGCGATGGCCGTGCAGGTCGCCCGTTCCACCGGTCAGACCACGGCGCGGCTCGCCGACTGGCAGATCGACTCGTTCCTGGAGGGGCTGACCGAGCCCCAGGACTCCGGCCTGACCCGTACGGAGATCACCTATCCGCTGGTCGAGCTGCTGCTCCCGGAGTTGGAGGAGTTCCTGGTCTATGTGTGGCGGCGGCAGCTGGCCGCGGCCACCGGGCGGGTGGTCCAGGCGCAGGACGACGCGGAGATGGTGGACCGGCGGCTGGCGGTCGGGTTCGCCGACCTGGTCGGGTTCACCCGGCTGACGCGGCGGCTGGAGGAAGAGGAACTGGGCGAGCTGGTCGAGGCGTTCGAGACCACCGCCGCCGATCTGGTCGCCGCGCACGGCGGCCGGCTCATCAAGACCCTGGGTGACGAGGTGCTCTTCGCGGCGGACGACGCGGGCATCGCCGCCGAGATCGGGCTGCGGCTGATCGAGACCATGGGCCACGACGAGACGATGCCCGAGCTGCGGGTGGGCATCGCGTTCGGCACGGTCACGACCCGTATGGGCGATGTCTTCGGGACGACCGTCAATCTGGCCAGCCGGCTGACCTCGATAGCGCCGAAGGACACCGTGCTGGTGGACCAGGCGTTCGCGGAGGAGTTGGGGCGTACGGGCGACGCACCGGTCTCCGAGGCGGATGCCGCGGCGGCGGAGAAGGCCGCCCAGGAGGGCACCGGCAGCCCGCCGCCCCCGTACCGCTTCGCGTTGCAGCCGATGTGGCAGCGGCCGGTGCGCGGTCTGGGCGTCGTCGAGCCGTGGATGTTGACCCGGCGCGGGTGAGGCGCACGGCCGCGGTGGGCCCTGCCGTAAACCGGCGCGAGCTGACATGATCCTCAGCGGTCGGGTCAACGATCGTTAACCGGGAATCGGGAGGGCGGCATGAGCGGTATGCGGCGGTTCGGTGCGGACGAGTGGGTCGCCGTGGCGCGGCACGGCTTCGTGGCGGAGCTGGTCATGGACCGGCCGAAGGCGATGAACGCGGTGTCGACGGCGATGGCCGACGCACTGGCGCAGGCGTGCGCCGAGCTGGCCGCCGACCGTTCCGTGCGGGCGGTGGTGCTCACCTCCACCCATGAGCGGGCGTTCTGCGTCGGGGCCGACCTCAAGGAGCGGAACTCCTTCACGGACGCCGATCTGATGCGCCAGCGGCCGCGCGCCCGGGCCGCGTACACCGGGGTGCTGGAGCTGCCGATGCCGACGATCGCGGCGGTGCACGGCTTCGCGCTCGGTGGCGGTTACGAGTTGGCGCTGGCCTGCGACCTGATCGTCGCGGACGGCACCGCGGTGGTGGGGCTGCCGGAGGTGTCGGTGGGCGTCATCCCCGGCGGGGGCGGGACGCAGCTGCTGCCGCGCCGGGTGGGCGCGGCGCGCGCCGCCGAGCTGGTGTTCACCGCGCGCCGGGTGCCGGCGGCGGAGGCCGGTGAGCTGGGGCTGGTGGACCGGGTGGTGGCGGACGGGCAGGACCGGGCGGAGGCGCTGGAGCTGGCCGCCTCGATCGCCCGTAACTCGCCGGTGGGGCTGCGCGCGGCCAAGCGCGCCATGCGGCTCGGCCAGGGCCTGGATCTGCGGGCCGGGCTGGATCTGGAGGACGGCGCCTGGCGCAGCGTGGCGTTCTCCGGGGACCGGGCCGAGGGCGTTGCGGCCTTCAACGAGAAGCGGGACCCGAACTGGCCGGGGGAGTGACGCTCCGCCCCATCCCGTCCGGTGGCTGACCAGCGGAAGGGGCGAATCGGGTCAATCATTCCTACGCTGTAGTACGGAGCGTGCTCACGGTGACGGAATGTGAGGATCCGGTGACGGGCGAGGCTGACGCGAGGCTGCGGGCCGTGGTGGAGCTGGCGCAGGCGATGGCCGCCGCGCCGGCGCTGCGCGACTCGGCCCGGGCTGCCGCGCAGGGTGCACGGCGGGCGCTGGCGGGCTCCTTCGCGGCCCTCTCCCAGTGGGAGCGCGAGCGGGGGCGGCTGCGGGTGCTGGTGAACGTCGGCGAACTCGCCCCGGGGGAGCGGGAGTTCCCCGACGACGAGGCGTATCCGGTGTCCGAGTTCCCGGAGGTCGTCGAGTTCCTGCACGAGCAGTGGGCCGGCGGCGGGGAGCCTGGCGCCTGGGTGGAGTGCGTCGAGGACGGGCCGCGGGAGGGCGCGCCGGCGGGGGGCTCGTACAACCATCAGCGGGTGGCCGCGCTGCGCCGGCGCGGCCGGGGCTGCTGCGTGGTCGCCCCGATCGTGCTGCACGGCCGGGCGTGGGGCGAGCTCTATGTGGCGCGGCGGGCCGGGGAGCCGGTGTTCGGGCGGGCGGACGTCGATTTCGCGACCGTGCTGGCCGCCGTCACGGCCGCCGGGATCGCCCAGACCGAGCGGCTCGCGGAGGCCCGCCGGCTGGCGTTCACCGACGCGCTGACCGGCCTGGCCAACCGCCGGGCCGTCGACATACGACTGGACGAGGCGTTGGAGCGGCACCGCGTGGACGGTGTGGCGGTCAGCCTGGTGGTGTGCGATCTGAACGGGCTGAAGCAGGTGAACGACTCGCGCGGGCACGCGGTCGGCGACCGGCTGCTGGAGCGCTTCGGGTCGGTGTTGTCGCTGTGCGGCGCGATGCTGCCGGGGACGCTCGTGGCGCGGTTGGGCGGCGACGAGTTCTGCCTGCTGGCGGTCGGTCCGGGGAGCGAGGAGGTGACCAAGGTGGCCGGTGAGCTGTGCCGGCGGGCCGGTGAGCTGGACCTCGGCGAGGGGGTCGCGGTGGGGGTCGCCTCGACCGGCGACCCGATCGGGCCGGTGCACAGCGCCCGCCGGCTCTTCCGGCTCGCGGACGCCGCCCAGTACCGGGCCAAGGCGGCGAAGTCCGGCGGGCCGGTGGTGGCCGGGCGGCACGGCGGCGCGGACGACCCGGTGGTGCGGCTGGCGGACTCGCCGGAGCCGCCGCCGGGGCCGGAGCGACGGAGCTTCCGGAGGTGACGCGGGGTGCCGGGTGACGGGGCGCGGTCGGCGCGGGCGATGATCGGTAGGGGGTGATCCCGAAATCCGGTGGTGACATCTGGCGATTCAGTCTCTAGGGTTCCTGAATATGGATATGCACACTGTGGTGCTGGGGACGTCCGGCACCACCGCACAGGACGTCATCGCGGTGGCCCGCGGCGCGGCGCGGATCGAGCTGTCCGAGGAGGCCCGCGCCGCGGTCGCCGCCTCGCGCGCCTTCATCGACGAACTCGCCGCCAAGCCCGACCCGGTCTACGGCGTCTCCACCGGCTTCGGCGCCCTCGCCGTCCGGCACATCAGCCCCGAACTGCGGGCCCAGCTCCAGCGCAACATCGTGCGCTCGCACGCGGCCGGCATGGGCCCGCGGGTCGAGCGCGAGGTGGTCCGCGCCCTGATGTTCCTGCGGCTGAAGACCCTCGCCTCAGGGCACACCGGCGTCCGCCCGGTGGTCGTCGAGACCATGGCCGCCCTCCTGAACGCCGGGATCACCCCGGTCGTCCACGAATACGGCTCGCTCGGCTGCTCCGGCGACCTCGCGCCGCTCTCGCACTGCGCGCTGACGCTGATGGGTGAGGGCGAGGCGGAGGGCCCCGACGGCGTCGTCCGCCCGTCCGGCGAACTGCTCGCCGAGCACGGCATCGCGCCCGTCGAGCTCCGCGAGAAGGAGGGGCTGGCGCTCCTCAACGGCACCGACGGCATGCTCGGCATGCTGGTGATGGCCTGCGCCGACCTGGCCCGGCTGTTCACCTCCGCGGACATCACCGCCGCGCTCTCCATGGAGGCGCTGCTGGGCACCGACAAGGTCCTCGCGCCCGAGCTGCACGCCATCCGGCCGCACCCGGGCCAGGCCGCCTCGGCCGCCAACATGCTGACGTTCCTGGCCGGTTCCGGCCTCACCGGCCACCACCAGGACGACGCCCCGCGCGTCCAGGACGCCTACTCCATCCGCTGCGCCCCCCAGGTCGCCGGGGCCGGCCGGGACACCCTCGCGCACGCCCGTCTGGTCGCCGACCGGGAGCTGGCCGCCGCCGTCGACAACCCCGTCGTGCTGCCCGACGGCCGGGTGGAGTCCAACGGCAACTTCCACGGCGCACCGGTCGCCTACGCGCTGGACTTCCTGGCCATCGCCGCGGCCGACCTCGGTTCGATCGCCGAGCGCCGCACCGACCGCCTGCTGGACAAGAACCGCTCGCACGGGCTGCCCGCCTTCCTCGCCGGCGACCCGGGCGTCGACTCGGGCCTGATGATCGCCCAGTACACGCAGGCCGCGCTGGTCAGCGAACTGAAGCGGCTGGCCGCACCGGCGTCGGTGGACTCCATCCCGTCCTCCGCCATGCAGGAGGACCACGTCTCGATGGGCTGGTCGGCGGCGCGCAAGCTGCGCACCGCGGTGGACAACCTCACCCGGGTCGTCGCCGTCGAGCTCTACGCCGCGACCCGCGCCGTCGAGCTGCGCGAGGGACTGACGCCCGCGCCGGCGACCCGCGCGGTGCTGGACGCGCTGCGCGCCGCGGGCGTCCAGGGACCGGGCGAGGACCGCTTCCTGGCGCCGGACCTGGAGGCGGCGTACGCCTTCGTGCGGGACGGGAAGCTGGTGGCGGCGGCCGAGTCGGTCACCGGCCGGCTGGCCTGACGGCACCTCAACTCGGCGGCGCGGGGCCGCGCGTCGGCCGCGGCCGGCATCCGGGGCGGGGCGGTCCTGGGACCGTCCCCTCCGGGCCGCGCGGGCCGGCGGGTGCGCGCCCGGCTCAGGCGGTCTCGTCGCGGGTGCGGCGCACGGAGTAGCCGACCAGCGCGGCGCCGAGCGCCAGGCAGGCCGCGCCGCCGACCGCATAGGGCGTGGTGTCGAGGCTGCCGGTGTCGGCGAGGTAGTGGGCCGGTCCGCCGTTCTCGGCCGGCGCGACGCCGGGCCGGGTGGTGGTCGAACCGATACCGGACTCCCGCGTATCGGAATTCTTCTTTTCGGCGGATCCGTCGCCGGTATGCCTCTCGGCGCCGGACGGGTCCGACACATTCGCCTGCCCCGGAGCGGCCTGAGCGGATTCCGCCCGCAGGCCGGAATGTGTCGCTCCGTCATCTTCCACGATCGCGTTGGCGGACGGCACGAACCACAGGGCGAACAGCACCGATCCCGCGGCAGCGGCGGTCAGTAGTGGTCGTCGTGCGGTCACGAAAGCTATCCCCCTTGTGGGTTCGGCGAATTGGCCGTTGACCGCAGATGTTAGTGACCGCCGCGGGTCGCGCGGTAGTCGGGACCCGGACGTGCATACCCTCCGTTCATGAGCAATGGCGAGACATCACGCTTTGTACGGCTTCACGTCGAACTGGTCATGGAGGTCACCGACGCCGCGCAGCTGACCGGCGCCGCCTTCGACCGCATCACCGCCGACCCCGCGCTCCCCGAAGAGGAACGCAGGCAGTCGCAGGAGACGGTCAGAGACGACCCGGCGGAGGCGCTGGCCCACCTCATCGATCCCTTCGACCTGGTCGCCGAGGTGCCGGGCACCGAACTCGCCCAGGCGTCCTGGAGCAGCGAGGAGATGACCGACTACGACCCGGACGCCGAGTGGGACGCGGCGGAGTGGGACCTTGCGGACGACGTGGACGGGGAGGGCTGACCCCGGCTCCACCGCCCTCCACCGCCCTCCACCGAGGCCCCCGCACGGCACGCCGTGCGGGGGCCGATGACGTGGGGGGCGCCCGCTCGTTATCCCGGCCGGGACGCCGAATGGGGCAGGGGGTGTGGGGCGGTGAATCGGAGGAATCGGAGGCGGGTCGTGCGCCGGGGCGCAAGCCCGCTCTCGGCCACACCGCTGCCGAGCCTTATGCAGCACCTCGCAGCTATATGCGTGATCTGCTCCATTCGGCGCGTGATGGTCGTTTTGCCCGTCATTACGTGTCCTTCCCCACAATTCCGCCAGGAATGGAGTGGACGAAAGGGATATGGCGTTCCATGGAGAGTCGGCCGGAATGCTTGCGTCCAGATATGTCTGCGCTCGGTTGGCGGCCCGCTCGGGGATTTTCCCAAATCGGCAGCAATGGAGAAGCGTGTGATGACGGACCGCAAGCGCCGCAAGGGCCTCATAGCCGGTGCCGCGCTGATCGGGGGCGTTCTCACGGTCGCCGCGTGTGGCGGCAGCGCCACCGCACACGGTGGCGGTGCGGACACCGGACGCCCGGACGGCACCCGGCACGAGAGCACCCAGCAGGTCGACGAGGCGGCCGCCCAGGACGCCTCGCAGGCGAAGATCACCATTACGCCGAGGGACGGCTCGACGGACGCCGGCCTCAGTGACATGGCGGTGACCGCCAGTGGCGGCAAGCTCACCGACGTCACCATGACCACGGTCGTCGCGCACCAGAACGAGAAGACCCAGCGGAAGACCGTCCAGGGCACCCTCGCGGCCGACGGCTCCTCCTGGAAGCCCAAGCAGGCGCTGTCCCGCGCGACGACCTACCAGGTCACCGCCCACGCGGTGGACGCCCAGGGCCGCACGGCGGTGGAGAACTCCACCTTCACCACGGTCTCCCCGACCAACAGCTTCCTCGGGAACTTCACCCCCGAGGACGGCTCGACGGTCGGCGTCGGCATGCCGGTGTCGATCAACTTCGACAAGCCGGTCAAGAACCGCCAGGCCGTCCAGTCGGCGATCACGGTCGCCTCCAGCAGCAACCAGCAGGTCGTCGGCCACTGGTTCGGCAACAAGCGGCTGGACTTCCGGCCCAAGGACTACTGGAAGCCGAACTCCCAGGTCACGATGAAGCTCGCGCTCGACGGCGTCGAGGCGTCGCCGGGCGTGAAGGGCATCCAGAACAAGACCGTCCGCTTCACCGTCGGCCACTCCCAGGTCAGCACCGTCGACGCCAAGACGCACCTGATGACGGTGGTCCGCGACGGCAAGGTCGTCAAGACCATCCCGATCTCCTCGGGCAGCGACGACCACCCGACCTACAACGGCCAGATGGTCATCTCCGAGAAGTTCAAGCAGACCCGGATGGACGGCTCCACCGTCGGCTTCACCAACAACGACGGCAAGGGCGAGTACGACATCCCCGACGTCCCGCACGCCATGCGGCTGTCGAGCTCCGGCACCTTCATCCACGGCAACTACTGGGGCAAGGGCATCTTCGGCAAGGCCAACACCAGCCACGGCTGCATCGGCCTGGAGGACGTCAAGGGCGGCAACGACCCGTCCACCAACGCCGCGTGGTTCTTCGCCCACTCGCAGCTCGGCGACGTCGTCAAGGTGATCAACTCCCCGGACAAGACCATCAAGCCGGACAACGGGCTCAACGGATGGAACATGTCCTGGTCCCAGTGGCTCGCGGGCAGCGCCGTCTGACCCGACACGGCGGGCGGTGACGCCGCCCCGCGCACCCGCCCGACGCGCGCACCACCGAGACGACCGGCGCCCGGCACCCCGCAGACCACGCGGGGCGCCGGGCGCCGGTCGCTGCATACGGGGCGCGCGGCACGGGCCCGGAGTCCGGGGCGGGCGGCGCCGGCGGCCGTCCGTACAGTGGCCGGGTGAGCGAGCACGCGAGGAACGACGGTGGGAAGCGCGATCGGCAGGGCCGCGGGCGCGACGGCGGAACGGGCGCGGGAGCCCGGCCCGGCGGCGACCCCGCCCGCCAGGCCGCCGACCTGCTCGGCACCATCCTCGGCAGCGTCCGCTACGCCGCGGACGGCCCGGCCGCCGAGGACGCCGTCGAGGCGGGGGCCTCGATGCTGGCCGCCGCGGCGCCCGGCTGGGAGGCGATGAGCGCGGCCGTGGTAACGGCCGCCGTGGACGCCGTCCGGCGGTGCTGGGCGGGCGGCTGGCAACCCGCCGACCTGGAGCGGATCGTCCGGCGGGACGCTCCGGACGCCGCGACGGCGGCGCTGGTCGTCGACGCCGTCGCCGCCGAGGAGGCCCGCCGCCCGAGCTCGTCCGGCCCGGCCCGGGACCCGCGCTGGCGCGCCCAGCTCGACCGCCTCGACGCCCGCGTCTGGTGGGCCGCCGACCCCGCCTATCTGGACGCCCTGACGGCCCGCCGCCGCGCCACCCGCTTCGAGACCGCCTGCGACGTCCTGACCGCGCTGCGCCTGCTCGCCCGGCTGCCCCGGATCACTCCGCTGCCGGCCCCGCCCGGTCCGTCCGGTCCGTCCGGCGGGAGCGGGCCCGGCGGCGCGCCCGCCTCCCGGGCGCTCGGCCGGATCCGCGGCCTGCTCGCCAAGGCGGAGGCGACCACCTTCGCCGAGGAGGCCGAGGCGCTGTCCGCCAAGGCCCAGGAACTGATGGCCCGTCACAGCATTGACGAGGCCCTCCTCGCCCACGCCCACGGCCCCGGGGGGAACCAACCCGCCGACGGCCCCTCGGCGATCCGCATCGGCATCGAGGGCCCCTACGAACAGGGCAAGGCGCTGCTCCTCGACGCCGTCGCGGCCGCCAACCGCTGCCAGGCCGTCTGGGCCGCCGAACTCGGCTTCTCCACCGCCGTCGGCTTCCCGCCCGACCTGGAGGCGACCGAACTCCTGTACACCTCGCTGCTCCTCCAGGCCACCGCCGCGATGCACCGCGCGGCCGACGAGCACCACGCCCGCGGCCGCTCCCGCCGCACCCGCGACTTCCGCCAGACCTTCCTCGTGGCGTACGCGGACCGCATCCGCACCCGCCTCTCCGCGGCCACCGCCGCCGCCACGGCCGCGGCCTCCGCCGAAGCCGCCGCCCCGGACCGGCTCCTCCCGGTCCTCGCCGCCCGCGAACTCGCCGTCGAGGAGACCACCGGCACGCTCTTCCCCGACACCGCCCCGGTCCGCCTGCGCGGCATCCGCGACGCCGCCGGCTGGGACCAGGGCACCGCCGCCGCCGACCACGCCCACCTCGACCCCACCCGACGCCCCGGACTAGGCCAAGAGTGAGGCCGGAGCCACGAGTTGGGCGCGCTCGTGCAATTCCCGTGCGGCGTGATTTCTGAGGTGGGGGCGGATGAGCTTGAGCATCGTTCGAATGCGCTCATCTGCTCGACCTGACTGCACCAGGGGGTAGTCGTCCAACGCGAGATTCCATGTCGCGCATGCCGCTTCCAGGTGGCCGACTTCCAGTTGGCGTTCGGCCAAGGTGGCGCGATGGCGTACGCGAGCACGACGGTAGACGCTGTAGCGGACCTTGTCCGATTCCTGCATGGCCTTGATGGAGCCGGAAAGTTCGCCGAGTTCGTACCGGACCTGGCTGACGTGGTAGTTCAGGGCCGCTGGATCGTACGAGCCGAACGCTTTCCCTCTGGACTCCGCCTTTTCCATGGCCACCTCGGCCTCTCGCAGGTGCATCAGTGCATTACTGCGGTCGCCGATCTGCGCGGACGCATGTGCCTGCTGTCCGGCGAGGAAGGCCCGCATGCGTGGGCCGGCTTGCGGAGATGCGGCAGAGGCGGCGTCAGCGAGCCGCTTCGCCTGCCTGCCGTGCCGTAGATCAACGGCCTGAACGCTCATGCCCCGCAGCGTTGTGCAGTACGTCAGGTGGTCCTCGGCTGCTCCGGCGAGTTCCAACGCCTTGAGGTAATACTGTTGCGCAAGGCCGTGAACACCTTCATCCACTGCCATATACCCGGTCAGGTAGCACAGATCCGCGGCAGTCGACATCATCGCCTTGCGTACCGGCTCGGGGGCCGCGGCCCGTAGATACGGGGCCACGGTGTTGACCAAGAAGGCCGCGGCCATCGGGCGTGCGTGGCGTCCGCCGAACTGGTCGTCCAGTTCCGACACCCGCTCGGTCATGGCGATGACCATGTCGACCTCGGGCATGCCGATGCGCTGAGTCCGGCCGCATTGGACTTCTTCCATCCGGCCCACCACATCGGGCCAATTGGGCACGGTCAGCGCGACGGAGAAGAGACTCATGCCGAGGACGCTGCGGCGCGAGGGGTCCACATCCCCCCGGCCGAGGTCGACCAGCCCTTCGACCGTGCCCGCAGTGGCCTCCGAAGCGCCGGCAGGGGCGGGGAACCCGGCCTCGGCGTGGGTGACCGGGCGTCCCAGTCTCCGGGCCAGGGCCTCCAGGATCAGCGGCCTTACCTCCTCCTTCGGCAGGTGCCCCTGACGCCCCTGATGGGCCGATGGCTCGCGGTACTTGAGCGGGGTTCCCCGCTCGGTCCCGACGCGGTTCACGGCCTGGACGAACTGCCGCAGCGTCCAGCCGGTCTGCCGGTAAAGCCGTTCAAGGTGCCGGTTCGGTTCCCGAGCGCCCACTAGCCCTCAACTCCCCGGTGTGCACGAGCGCTTAAAGCTCTTAAAAGCCGCTGCCGGTGCAACGGTACCGCCGGCTGTAGCGAGGCGGTTGCCTAGAGCGAGCACCGGCCCTCCCCGCGTCATGGCCGCCGACGATCGGCGAGACGACGAGAGGACCCCCGCGACCGTGGTGGACGGTCCGGGGGCGTGGCCGTCAACCAACAAGGAGTTGACGACGTGACCAACGCTACCGCGCGATACTTAATCCCGCTGCTGCGGCTGCTCTTTCCCGCGCGAGGCTGCCACCGGTCGGCCGGTGCACCGCCCGTCGCCCGGCGTGCGGACGCGCCGGCGCGCGTGCGTCCCCGCGTTCCCGTCCGGCATGCGGGACCGCTTCGTGGCGAGGACTCGGCCCTGGTCCGCCCGTACGTGCTGACTCCCGAGGAGTGGCGGAGGCGTCGCCCCGGGCATGCGCAGGGGCGGACGCCGTGGCCGGCCGTGCACGGCGGCGAGGCCGGCCCGCGCCGGATCCACGGGGCGGAGGTGGGGGTCTGATGCCCCGCAACTGCCGTCCCGTCCACCTGGGGGAACCGGTGTCGACGCCGGAGCCCGCGCCGGTCGCCGGGTGCGACGTGTGTGCCGCCCTGGCCGAGCAGCGTGCGGCGGCGCGCGCCATCGGCGACAAGTCGACCGTCATCGACCGCAACATCGAGATCCGCCGCCACCCGCACGCCGAGGTGGCGCGGACATGAGCGCGGCACTCGTCGAGATCCACCGACGGGCTCCGGCCCCTACTGCCGCCGGGCTCGATGCCGCCGTACCGCGTCGCGGTTGGCGCAGGCGTGGGAGCAGTAGCGCTGCCGGCCGCCCCGGGTGAAGTCGGCGTACACCCGGTCGCATTCGGCCAGTGCGCAGCGACCGAGGCGGTCCATGCCGCGCCCGGTCAGGTGCAGGGCCGTGCCGACGCTGACCACCGCACGGACCACGGCGCCCAGGCCGAGGCCGTCGTCGCGGTAGTGGATGTGCCAGCCCCCGTCGGCGTGGTCGGTCACGCGGGGGTGCCCGGCGGAGGAGGCCAGCAACGCGTTGACCAGGGCGGCTCGTTGCCCGTGGGTGTCGGCGTCGGCCACGGCCAGCCAGCGCGGGAGGAAGTCCAGGATCTCCGCCAGGTCGCCCGCGCCCACCGGGCGGTCGATGGCCATGCCCGCTGCCAGGCAGCGCGCAGCGAACTCCTCAGGAGTGCACGGTGGTTCGGCCGCGAGCTGGACCATGAACCGCACGGGGTCTTCTCCGTAAGGGTTTTGCTGCATAAGGGCATTACAGCACCCTTGAGTGAACGGCTCCCGTTCGGAAGGGACCCGTTCGCGGCCCACGCCACCGGCCAGGTCCGCGACGTCATTTCGGTTCGGGCCCGTCACAGACCAGCAGGCCGGAACCGCCCCCTGGCGCCCTTACTCGTCGGGCAATGCCGCCTCGACGAGGTCGGCCGCGCGCCGGGTGCCGCCCTCTGCGGCCATCTCCCGCTGGACGGCCGCGAGGCGGCGTCCCACCTCCGGGTTGGCGACGAGCGCGAGCACCGCCGCACGGAGGGTGGCGGCGTCCGCCTGGTCCATCGGGAGGTGGCGGGCCACACCGAGTCCCTGGAGCATGTCCGCGTTGCCGAACTGGTCGGCGGCCTGCGGGACGGCGACCATGGGTGTGGCGGTGGCCAGACCCTCCTGGCTGCTTCCGGCGCCGGCGTGCGTGATGAAGGCGTCGGCCTGCTTCAGGATCGCCAACTGCGCTACCCACTGATGCACTTCGACGTTTCCGGGGATCTCGCCGAGCTCGTCGGCGGTGACGTGCTTGCCCACTTGGAGCACGACGTGCCAGTCCGACAGACCGCCGAACGCCTTGACGCACTCGCGGTAGAAACCAGGCTGCTTGGTGAAGGACGAGCCGAGCGAGACGAGCAGGACCCGCTCGGCGTCCGCGGGCCGCGCCCAGTCGCCCTGTGCCGTGCGGTCGCCCTGGCAGGCGCCGACGAAGGAGTGGACGTTCTCGTCGACCCGGTCGGCCTGCGGCTGCAGCGCCCTGGGGATGAGCACGATCGACCGGCCGGGGCGACCGACGAACGGGTCGGGGTGCTGCGTGATCCCGTTCTCCACAAGCCAGTTGGTGAACTTCTCGTAGTACGCCCTACCGCGCTCGCTCGCTTTGACTTCCGCCCACATCGGCTCGGCGACCTCCTCCTCGTAACCCTCCCACGCGACGAGGTTCGGCGAGAGGGAGATCGCGGGCACGCCCCAGCGGTGAGCGAGGACGCGTGCCGGATAAGAGGTGATGTCATGCAGCACGAGGTCCGGCTCGTCGCCCCGATACGCCTCGATGAGCTGCGGCAGTGCCTGGATCGCGTCGTCCAGGAACGGCTCGACGTTGTCGAGGAGTGTGGTCCCCCACGCCGACGGGTCGCTGTCGGGCGACGGCAGCGTCGTGCGGTACGGGACCGGCTCGGCACCGGTCTCGGCGATCTCCTCCTTCAAGCGGGGAGGAATGGCGTACGTGACGCGGTGCCCTCGCGCGACGAGCTCCCGGATCACTTCGAGGCTCGGGTTCACATGCCCGTAGGCGGCGATGGAGAACATGGCGATATGGGCGCGCTTGCCGGGCTTTTGGTTCGTCACGCCCTCACGCTAGGCGAGACGAAACGTATCGTTCAATATATTTTCGCCGGCCGGGTCCTTTCTCCGCGTGGCGCACCCTGCGCGCACGGTTTCCGAAGCCCACGCGCTGACCTCAGCCGTCGGCCTTGGCCACCCCGACGGGGCAGGAGACGCCGGTCCCGCCGATGCCGCAGTACCCGGCGGGGTTCTTGTCGAGGTACTGCTGGTGGTACGTCTCGGCCGGGTAGAAGGGGCGGGTGGTGTCGGCGGGGAGGATCTCGGTGGTGATGTCGCCGTAGCCGGAGGAGTGGAGGACGGTGCGGTAGGCGTCGCGGGAGGCTTCGGCGGCCTGCTGCTGGGCGGGGGAGTGGGTGTAGATCGCCGAGCGGTACTGGGTGCCGGCGTCGTTGCCCTGGCGGAAGCCCTGGGTGGGGTCGTGGGACTCCCAGAACAGCTTCAGGAGGGACGTGTACGGGACGACCGCGGGGTCGAAGACGACGCGGACGGCCTCGGTGTGGCCGGTGTGGCCGCTGCAGACCTCTTCGTAGGTGGGGTTCGGGGTGTGGCCGCCCTGGTAGCCGACGAGGGTGGTCCAGACGCCGTCGGCCTGCCAGAACTTCCGCTCGGCGCCCCAGAAGCAGCCCAGCCCGAAGTCGGCGACCTCCAGGCCCTCCGGGTACGGGCCGAGCAGCGGGTTGCCGAGGACGGTGTGCCGGTCGGGGACGGCGAAGGCCCGCTCGGGGCGCCCCTTCAGCGCTTCCTCGGAGGTGGGGAGGTGGGTCTTGAAGCGGGAGAACAGCATCAGGATCGTGCTCCAGGGAGAGGGCGGGCGGGAAGGGGCGGGCGGTGTCCGTGTCCCGTTTCCGTTTCGGTCCCGGGTTCGGTTGCCGTTTCGGTGGAACGTTCGGGGAGCGGTGGGCATTCCGGGCCCGTTCGTTCCTGGGAACTTCGCTAGCGGGGGTGGGGTTGGCTAGTCCTGTGCGCGGAAGTTCGCCGAGGTGCCGCCGAGCTGTTCCCAGCCCGCGATGGCCAGGGCGCGGTACGCGGCGTACTCGGCGGCCGGGCTGCGCCCGTAGGACCAGGGGACGGCGCCCACGTGGCCGTCGACGAGGCGGAGCTGCTCCATCGCCTCGGCGTAGCGCTCCGCGCGGACCAGGAACCAGACCAGCAGGTGGCGGACGTGCGGTGCCACGGGGTGGTCGGCGGGGGCCTCCCGGAGGGCGAAGTGGGCGCCCTCTATGGCGCGTTCGACGACCGCGCTCTGGAAGAGGCTGCGGACCATGTTGGCCTCGGGGAGGTGCTCGTAGACCGCGAACAGCGGGAGGGCCGGCAGCAGGCTCTTCGCCGGGGCCGCGGCGGCGGCGCGCGCGGCGAACTCCTCGGCCTGCTCACGGGAGCCGTGCCACTTCTCCGACCAGTACGAGAGCGCCGCCAGATGCGCGCCCATGTGGTGCGGTGCCCGCTGGCGGACCTTGTTCCAGAGCTCTTCGTAGTCCGCGGGGCGCTCGCCCAGGCCGCGGGCGACGGCCAGCTCCGTGATGTACGGGATCGGGCTGCCGGGGGCCAGCAGCGCCGCGTCCCGGCAGACCGTGCGGGCCTCCTCCAGGATCATCCGGAAGTCCTGCGAGCCGGGGTCGCGCAGGGCCTGGACGACCAGGAACTGGGCGTGCGTCTGGGCGCCGCCGGGGTCCTTGGGGGCCTCCGCGCGCCAGGTGCGCAGCCAGATGCCGCCGGTCCGCACGCCGCCGGGGGCCGCGGTCGCCGGCGGCGTGTCCGCGAGCTCGAACGCGGCCGCGCCGGCCAGCGTCTGCACCCGCTGCCAGCGCAGCTCCCAGTCCTCACCGGTGGACCGCAGCAGTTCGGCGGCCGGGCGCCAGTCGCGCGTCCGACGCATCTCGGCGAGCGCCTCGGCCAGCTGCTCGTCGGGGCCGGGCAGCCGCGCGTCGAGCTGCTCCAGGGGCACGAAGCCGTAGCCGGCCATCGGGTCGGCGGCCACCGCGAGGCCCCGTTCGGTGTGCTGTACGGCCTTCCGGCGCCGCATCCAGGGCAGGAAGACCAGACCGCCGAGCGCGATCGCGGCGAAGAGAAGCAGCAGAGCGTCCATGTCGTGTGTCCTGGTCGGAGGGGCAGGGCGGCGGGTGGGAGGGGTCCGGCGGGCGGTGGCGCGGCGGTGGCCCGCGGTGCGGGCCGAGGCCCCGGTGCCGGTCGCGGTGCGGTCTCCCGTTCTCTCTTATGTATCCACTATCGAGCGAACGGATAAGTTCCGGAAAGTTCAGCCGCGCGGCCGACTACCCTCGGCAGGCATGAGCGATCAGCGCGACAAGCGCCACCAGCACTTCGAAACCCTTGCCATCCACGCAGGTCAGGAGCCTGACCAGGCCACCGGCGCGGTGGTACCGCCCATCTACCAGGTGTCCACTTACAAGCAGGACGGCGTGGGCGGGCTCCGCGGCGGCTACGAGTACAGCCGCAGCGCCAACCCGACCCGCACCGCCCTGGAGGAGAACCTCGCCGCCCTCGACGGCGGTCGCCGCGGCCTGGCCTTCGCCTCCGGCCTCGCCGCCGAGGACTGCCTGCTGCGCACCCTGCTCGCGCCGGGTGACCACGTCGTGATCCCCAACGACGCCTACGGCGGCACCTTCCGCCTGTTCGCGAAGGTCGTCGAGCGGTGGGGCGTGGAGTGGTCGGTGGCCGACACCTCCGACCCGCAGGCCGTGCGGGACGCGCTGCGGCCCCGTACGAAGGTGATCTGGGTGGAGACGCCCAGCAACCCGCTGCTCGGCATCAGCGACATCGCGGCGCTCGCCGGCGTGGCCCGGGACGCCGGGGCCCGCCTGGTGGTCGACAACACCTTCGCCAGCCCCTACCTCCAGCAGCCGCTCGCCCTCGGGGCCGACGTGGTGGTCTACTCCACCACCAAGTACATGGGCGGTCACTCGGACGTGGTCGGCGGCGCGCTGGTCGTGAACGACGACACCCTGGGCGAGGAGCTGGCGTACCACCAGAACGCGATGGGCGCGATCGCCGGCCCCTTCGACGCCTGGCTGGTGATGCGCGGCATCAAGACGCTGGCCGTCCGGATGGACCGGCACAGCGCCAACGCGGCACGCGTCGCCGAGCTGCTGACCTCCCACAAGAAGGTCACCCGGGTCTACTACCCGGGGCTGTCCGAGCACCCCGGCCACGAGGTCGCCGCCAAGCAGATGCGGTCCTTCGGCGGCATGGTGTCGTTCCAGGTGGCGGGCGGTGAGGAGGCGGCGGTGGAGGTCTGCAACCGCGCCAAGCTGTTCACCCTCGGGGAGTCGCTGGGCGGCGTGGAGTCGCTGATCGAGCACCCGGGGCGGATGACGCACGCCTCGACGGCCGGTTCGGCGCTGGAGGTCCCCGCGGACCTGGTGCGCCTCTCGGTGGGCATCGAGTCCGCCGACGACCTGCTGGCCGACCTCACGCAGGCGCTGGGCTGATCCGTCCTTCCCCGGCGCTCGGGCCGCCTTCGTGCCGGGCGGCCCGGCGGCCGGCTGCCCGGCGTTCCGCCTCCGGTCCGCTCGCCACCGCTTCAACACCCCTCTACGGGCGGGGTGGTGCGATCCGGTGGCGGGTGGCGGGCGCCAGGACTGGGTGACTCCCGGCCGGATATGGGGAGTTAGTGGCGACCTGACACGGTGCGGCGGGCGGCCCGCCCGCGGATCGCCCCCGCACGCAGACGCACCGTCAGGCGCCCGTCGGTTGGCGTCCGTCGGTTGGTGCGCGCCGGATGGTGCCCGTCGGGTGGTGCCCGCCGGATGACCGCCGGGTCGCCGTCGGATCCGGCCGGACCCGTCAGGACGGTGCGGGCCCGCCCGGTGCCAGTGCGGTGATCTCGGCGAGCGAGGTGTTGAAGCGCGTCAGGAGCGCGGTGAACGCGTCGCGCTCCTCGTCGGTCCACTTCTCCGTCACCATCGCCATCAGCGCCCGCCGCGAGGCCCGGACCTCCTCCAGCCGGGCGCGGCCGCGCTCGGACAGTTCGAGGACCACGGCGCGGCCGTCCTCGGGGTGGGTGGCGCGGTCGACCAGGCCGGCGTCGACCAGGGGCGCGACCTGCCGGGTGACGGTGGAGGAGTCGATCCCCATCCCGCAGGCCAGGGCCTTGACGCCCATCGGGCCTTCCTGGTCCAGGCGGTTGAGGAGCAGATAGGCGGCGCGGTCCATGGAGTTGCGCGCCTGCCCGACGCCGCCGAGCCGGCTCTGTTCGGCGCGGCGTGCGAAGACGGCCACCTGGTGCTGCAGCGCGTCGAGAAGAGCAGTGTCGGAGTGGGTCGACATGTCCGAAGGGGTGGGCATGGTCGGGGCTCGCTTCATGGAAGTGGGCATGGATGGGAAGACAGCGTACGCGGCCCCGGCGCGGGCCGTACCGGCGCAGGCGCGTACGGTCCGCGCCGGGGCCGGCGAAGTGGCCCTCCGGGCCCGCGGGTGTCCGCCATCCGGCCGGAAACGTCCCGCGGGTGGCCGAACTGCGAGACTGGCCGCATGGCCGACCACACGCCGCGTACGCCGCACCAGCCCACCGGCTCCGGGGCCGCCGCACCGGCGGCGCTCGCCGGGATCACGGTCGACGACGTGCGCGCGGCACAGAAGCTGCTCTCCGGGGTGTCCCGGGCCACCGCCATGGAGGGCAGCCGCTATCTGTCGGAGCTGGTGGGCGCCCCCGTCCACCTGAAGTGCGAGAACCTCCAGCGCACCGGCTCGTTCAAGATCCGCGGCGCGTATGTGCGGATCGCCGGACTCTCGGCGGAGGAACGATCCGCCGGAGTGGTGGCGGCGAGCGCCGGCAACCACGCGCAGGGTGTGGCCCTCGCGGCGTCCCTGCTGGGGGTGGCCTCGACGGTCTTCATGCCGGTCGGCGCCCCGTTGCCGAAGGTCGCCGCGACCCGCGAGTACGGCGCCGAGGTCCGGCTGCACGGGCAGGTCGTGGACGAGACGCTGGCCGCCGCAGAGGAGTACGCGCGGCGGACCGGTGCGGTCTTCATCCACCCCTTCGACCACCGCGACATCATCGCGGGCCAGGGCACGGTCGGCCTGGAGATCCTCGAACAGTGCCCGGAGGTGCGCACCGTCGTCGTGGGGATGGGCGGGGGCGGGCTGGCGGCCGGCATCTCCCTCGCGGTCAAGGCGCTGCGGCCGGATGTGCGGGTGGTCGGGGTGCAGGCGGCGGCCGCGGCCTGTTATCCGCCGTCGCTGGCGGTGGGGCGTCCGGTGGCGATCGAGCCGCTGGCCACGATGGCGGACGGGATCAAGGTGGGGCGGCCCGGCGACGTGCCGTTCGGCATCGTGCGCGAGCTGGTGGACGAGGTCGTCACGGTCACCGAGAACGCGCTGTCCAGCGCCCTGCTGCTGTGCCTGGAGCGGGCGAAGCTGGTGGTGGAGCCGGCAGGCGGGAGCCCGGTCGCGGCGCTGCTGTCCTCGCCCGGCTCCTTCGAGGGGCCGGTCGTCGCGGTGCTCTCCGGCGGCAACGTGGATCCGCTCCTGATGCAGCGGATCCTCCGCCACGGCATGGTCGCGGCCGGCCGTTATCTCTCTTTCCGGGTCCGCCTCACCGACCGCCCGGGGGCGCTGGCCAACCTCCTCGGCGTCCTCACGGTGGCGGACGCCAACGTCCTCGACGTCGGGCACGTCCGCATCGACCCCCGGCTGGGGCTCACCGAGGTCGAGGTCGAGCTCCACCTGGAGACCAAGGGGCCCGAGCACTGTGCCGAGGTGACCGCGGCGCTGCGCGAGGCGGGGTACGACGTGCTCGCGGTCTGAGCCACGGGCGCCCGGCCGCTCCCGCCGGGTCCGGGCGCCGCAGGCGCATCATCTCCCTTTGCAACGCGATGTATCGCGTTTGGGAGTAGAGTGTCGGCGCGGACGCGGGGGTGCCGCGCCACGGCCATGGCGCCCCGCCGCGGACGAGCGCCCGGAGGCGCGCGCCCGGACCATGCGCCCCCCCCGGATCCACCCCGCTCCACCGATCGTCCGGGATCTTTCGAAAACCGGGCTGCGAACGCCGCAAAAACGTACTATTCGGCTTATCCGTCGTATCCGACCTGGAACCCACCGACTCCATGCCATGGGGGTAGCCACATGCCAGGCGCCATTTATGCCGAAGGTCTGGTGAAGACCTTCGGCGAGGTGAGGGCACTGGACGGCGTCGATCTCGACGTTCCCGAAGGAACCGTCCTCGGAATGCTCGGCCCGAACGGTGCCGGCAAAACCACCGCCGTGCGGGTCCTGACGACCCTGCTCCGACCCGACCGGGGCACGGCGCGGGTCGCCGGCATCGATGTCCTCGCGCACCCCGACGCGGTGCGCCGCTCCATCGGCCTGTCCGGTCAATTCGCCGCCGTCGACGAGTACTTGACCGGCCGGGAGAACCTCGTGATGGTCGGCCGGCTCTACCAGATGGGCGGGCGCGAGGCCAAGCGCCGGGCCGAGGAACTGCTGGAGCGGTTCAACCTCGGCGACGCCGCCGACCGCACCGCCAAGACCTACTCCGGCGGGATGCGCCGTCGGCTCGACCTCGCCGCCGCCCTGGTCGTCAGCCCGCCCGTGATGTTCATGGACGAGCCGACCACCGGCCTGGACCCGCGCAACCGCCAGGCGCTCTGGGACGTCATCCAGGAACTGGTCGCCGGCGGCACCACCCTGCTGCTCACCACCCAGTACCTGGAGGAGGCCGACCGGCTCGCGCACGACATCTGCGTCGTGGACCACGGCAAGGTCATCGCCCGCGGCACCTCCGACCAGCTCAAGGCCCGCACCGGCGGCGAGCGGATTGAGGTCGTGGTGCACGCCGCCGACCACCTCACCGTGGCGGAAGGGGTGCTGCGCGCGGTCGCCAAGGGCGAGGGCGCGGTCGATCCGCACACCCGGAAGCTCACGTTCCCGGTGGCCGGCGGCGCCAAGCTGCTCGCCGAGGTCATCCGCGAACTGGACACCCGCGGGGTGGAGATCGACGACATCGGGCTGCGCCGCCCGACCCTCGACGACGTCTTCATCGCGCTGACCGGGCACGCCGCCGAGGCGGCGGAGAACGGCGACGGCAAGGAGAACGGGCACGGGAACGGCAAGGGGGGCGCGAGCGGCGACCGGGCCGGCGCGGCCACGACGAAGGAGGGTGTGCGATGAGTGCGGTCGGTCACGCGGCCGATGAGGCCCCCACCCGGACCCCGCGGTCGCGCGGCGGCGTCACGCGGTCCGTGCGCGACTCCCTGGTGGTCGCCCAGCGCAACCTGATCCGGATGCTGCGCATCCCCGAGGTCGTGATCTTCGGACTGATCCAACCGATCATGTTCGTGGTGCTGTTCACCTACGTCTTCGGCGGATCCATCGCCCTCCCCGGCGCCCAGGCCGGCGACACCCAGGCGTACCGGGAGTTCCTGATGGCCGGGATCTTCGCGCAGACCGTCACGTTCGCCACCGCCGGTGCCGGCGCGGGCATCGCGGACGACATGCACAAGGGGCTGATCGACCGGTTCCGCTCGCTGCCGATGTCCCGCGGCGCGGTGCTCACCGGCCGGACCCTCGCCGACCTGGTGCAGACCGCGCTGACCCTGGTGGTGCTGGCGGTGGTCGCGCTGCTGATCGGCTGGCGCAGTCACGAGAACCCGGCGAGCGTGCTGGGCGGCTTCGCGCTGCTGCTCCTGCTCGGCTACGCCTTCTCCTGGATCGGCGCGCTCATCGGTCTGAGCGTGCGCACGCCCGAGGCGGCCACGTCCGGCGGGCTGATCTGGCTCTTCCCGCTGACGTTCATCTCCAACGCCTTCGTACCGGTCAACGGCATGCCGGCGGTCCTCCAGCACATCGCGGAGTGGAACCCGTTCAGTGCCACGGTCGCCGGCGCCCGGCAGCTGTTCGGCAACACCATCGACAGCGTGCCCCGGTCGGTGACCGGTGCCTGGCCGATGGAGCACCCGGTGCTGGCCTCGGTGATCTGGTCCGTCCTGATCATCGCGGTCTTCCGCACCCTGGCGGTCCGCAAGTACCGCTCGGCGACCGCCTGAGGTTCCCGGCGGCCCGCCCGCACACGCGGAAGCGGCCCGGAGCCGTGTGCTCCGGGCCGCTTCCGCTGCGCTTGATCTCCGTGTGCCCCGAGGCTCAGCCGGTGTAGGGCTTGGCGTCGAGGATCTTCACGGACGCCTTCTTGCCGTTGGGCAGCTCGTACTCGGCGTCGGCACCGATCTTCTTGCCGTTCACGCCGGTCCCCAGGGGCGACTGCGGGGAGTAGGTCTCGATGTCCTCGCTCGCGTACTCCCGCGAGGCCAGCAGGAACTCCAGGGTGTCGTCCGGGTCCCCGTCGAACGCGATGGTGACGACCATGCCGGGAGCGACCACGCCGTTCGCCGCGGGGGCCTCGCCGACCTTCGCGCTCTCCAGCAGCTGCTTGAGCTGACGGACGCGGAGCTCCTGCTTGCCCTGCTCTTCCTTGGCCGCGTGGTACCCGGCGTTCTCCTTCAGGTCACCTTCCTCGCGGGCCGCCTGGATCTTCTCGGTGATCTCGGCGCGTGCGGGACCAGACAGGTACTCCAGCTCCTTCTTGAGCTGGTCATACGCCTCCTGGGTCAGCCAGGTGACGTTCTCACTGGTCTGGGTCACAGGTGCTCCTCGTCGGTACTGGGGATAAATCAAACGCCCTACCAGGAAGGTTTGCGCCTTCACAGGTGGGCGAAACCACGAGCCTAACAATTCCGGCACAAAAGGGGGAAGAGGAAATTCACAGTGGTTGCACGAGAGTGCATCGCCGCTGATCAGAGGCGATCGGACGGGACACGGGGGTCCGCCGTTCGAGTCACCGGGATCTTGCGGAGGGTGAGTGCCGGGGGTGCGCCGCGGCGGTCAGCCGGTGCCGGCCGCGGAGCCCGTGCAGCCGACCAGGATGGCGTTGGTCGCCCGCTTCGTCGTCCGCACCGTGACCTCGGTGTCGACCTGTCCGGTGCGCTGGTCGATGGTCACGTCCTTGCGGCCGACCTCGGAACCGTCGGTGGCCTGCGAACGCAGCGTGCACACCCCGGTGTCGTCCGCGCCCTTGACCACTTCGAGGTGGACCTTGACCTCATGGTCGGAGACCGCTTGCCAGGTGATGATCCGGCCGCTGAGATCCTGCCCGGAGATGTACGAGACGCCCAGCCAGCCGACTACGCCGAGCAGCACCACGCCGAGCACCGCCCCGATGATCTTGAGCTTGCGGTCCGCGCGCTGGTCGGCGGAACGGCCGTAGCGTCCGTCCGGGAGCCCTTCGCGCACCGCGGTCATGATCCATCCTCCTGGTAGGGGACCGGGAAGCCATCAGACCCCTGAGGGGTCCCCGCCCCAGGGAATACAGCGCCCCCTCGCTTCGGTCACTATAGGAGGCATCTTCTCCGGCCTTTCACTGAGGATCGAGTCTTGACTGAGCAGCTGCGATTGATGGCGGTCCACGCACACCCCGACGACGAGTCGAGCAAGGGTGCGGCCACCATGGCCAAGTACGTGTCCGAGGGGGTGGACGTGCTGGTCGTCACCTGCACAGGCGGCGAGCGAGGTTCCATCCTCAACCCCAAACTCCAGGGGGACCCGTACATCGAGGAGCACATCCACGAGGTACGCCGGAAGGAAATGGACGAGGCCCGGGAGATCCTGGGCGTCAAGCAGGAGTGGCTGGGCTTCGTCGACTCCGGGCTCCCCGAGGGCGACCCGCTGCCGCCGCTGCCGGAAGGCTGCTTCGCCCTCCAGGACGTCGAGGCCGCGGCCGAGCCCCTGGTGAAGCTGATCCGGAAGTTCAAGCCGCAGGTCATCACGACCTACGACGAGAACGGCGGCTACCCGCACCCGGACCACATCATGACCCACAAGATCACGATGGTGGCCTTCGAGGCGGCGGGCGACCCGGCGAAGTACCCGGAGGCCGGCGAGCCCTGGCAGCCGCAGAAGCTCTACTACAACCAGGGCTTTAACAAGCCGCGGACCATCGCGCTGCACGAGGCGCTGCTGGAGCGTGGCATGGAGTCGCCCTACGGCGAGTGGCTGGAGCGGTGGAAGCAGTTCGAGCGGCGCGAGCGCACGCTGACCACCTACATCCCCTGCGCCGACTTCTTCGAGATCCGCGACAAGGCACTGATCGCCCACGCCACCCAGATCGACCCCGACGGCGGGTGGTTCCGGGTGCCGATGGACATCCAGCGCGAGGTCTGGCCGACGGAGGAATACGAGCTCGCGAAGTCGCTCGTGGACACTTCCCTCCCCGAGGACGACCTCTTCGCGGGCATCCGCAACAATTGAGCCCATGATGAGCGCGACCAGCACCCTCGCCCTGACGCACTTCGTCACCCTTGCCGACAGCTTCGACAAGGACAAGGTGACCCCCGGCGTCCTCGGCTTCATCGTCTTCGCGGTCATCGGCGGTGCCGTATGGCTGCTGATGAAGTCCATGAACAAGCACATGCGCAAGGTGGACTTCGAGGAGACCCCCGAGGACGGCCAGGCGGGCACCACCGTCCCGGCCGCCGCGGCACCGAAGCCGAAGACCAGCTGACGGCCCGGCGCCGGGCCGCGGATGCGGCGCACGGCGCACGGGCACCAGGACCGGGTGGCGGTCAGTGAACCGGCCGTCTGGCAGCGGCCGGCCGACCGGCCCGGCGGCTCGCTGACCCGAGCGGTCGGCGAGCCGTGCCGCGGGCCGGACGCCGCGGCTGCGGGCCGGCGTGGGCCGGCACCGTCACTCCGTCGTCGCGGACACCGCCATGACCTCCCTGGCGTGGCGGTCCGGCACCATGCCCAGCCGCCAGCCCTGCCACCCCGACTCCGGCTCCACCCCGCGCTCCAGCAGCAGCGCGAAGGTCTGCGCCGAGTCCGCCAGCTTGGCGTCCCGGCCGTCGTGCCGCTCCCGCACGAGCTGCGCCAGCTCCTCCTGCGCCACCGCCGAGCCGACCACCGAACCGCCCGGTGAGGCGAACGGCAGCAGCGTGCACCGCAGGAACCGCGCCCAGTCCTCACCGCGCCGGTCGCCGTAGCCCGCGAAGAGCTGCGCGGCCTCGTCGGCCAGCGCCAGCGCCTGGGCCGTCCGGCCGTTGCCCGCGTCGATGATCACCAGCTCCAGCACGGACCACGCCTCGCCGTGCGCCACCCCGATCCGCTGGAAGTCCTTCCGGGCGTCCTGGAGCAGCTGGCGGGCGAAGCCGCTGTTGCGCAGCGAACCCGTCTGCTCGGCCCGCAGATCACGGGTCACCCGGCCCGCATGGTGCCGGGCGCAGGCCAGGCCGTAGCCGTCCTGCATCCGACTGAACATGTTCCGCGCGCGCTCCAGCTGCCGCAGTGCCTCGTCGCGCTCACCGCGCTCCTCCAGCGCCTGGCCCAGGTAGTACATCGTCCACGCCTCACCGCGGGCGTCCTCGTGCTGGCGGTGCAGCGGCTGCGCCTGGCGCAGCTGGTCCACGGCCGGGCCGGTGTCGCCGGCCACCAGACGGGCCCGCGCCAGCTGGGTCATCGCCCAGGCCGTGCCACGGTCGTCGTGCGTCCGGCCGTACAGCTCCAGCGCGGCGCCCAGCGCGGCCTCGGCGCCCGGCACGTCGCCCCGGCGCAGATGCACCTGGCCGAGCTGGAAGTGCGCCCACGCCTGGCCGTGCAGGCTCTCGCTCTCCTCATGGAGGGCCAGCGACTCCCGCAGCATCTCCAGTGCCTCGGGGAGCCGGGCGCGGTCCCGCTCCACCGCCGCCAGGGCGTGCAGCGTCCAGGCGCGGTCGCCGCGCATCTCGGGGCCGGTCTGGAGGTCCAGCGCCTCCCGCAGCTTGGCCGCGGCCTCGGTGAGACTGCCCTGCTGCTGGAGCGTGATACCCAGATCGCGCAGCGCGCGGGCGGCGCCCACCGGGTGCTGTGCCTCGAAATAGAGATCGACCACCGACGACAGCGTCGTCCGGGCCCGGTCCAGCTCGCCGAGCTGGCGGGCCGCGACGCCGGTGCGCCACTGCACCGAGCGCACCAGCAGACCCTGGCCGGCGGCCCGGGTCAGTTCGCTCAGCTCGCCCAGGCGGTAGAGGTCGCCGCGCAGTAGGCAGTAGTCGCACAGCGCGCCCAGCAGGTGCGAGACGGTGTCCTGGTCGACCTCCTGATCGGCGTGGCGCAGGGCGGCGGTGATGAAGCTGGTCTCGTCGTCCAGCCACTGCAGGGCCGCGTCCAGGGACGCGAAGCCGTGCGGGCCGAAGCGGTCGGCGCGGGTGGAGGTATTGCCGTCGACCAGCCGGATCACCGCGTCCGCCAGTTCCGCATAGCCGCGGATCAGCCGCTCCTGGGCCGCGGCGCGCTCGGCCGGCTCCTCCTCGACGGCCAACCGGGCGTGCGCGAAGCGGTGCACCAGGGGGTGCAGGCGGTAGCGCGCGCCGCGGACGTGCTCGATCAGCCCGGCCTCGGCCAGCGCCGTCAGCTGGCGCTTCGCCTCCGCGTCCGGGACGCCCAGCAGCGCCGCCGCGGCGGCCACCCCCAGGCTCGCCCGGCCCACCAGGGCCAGCCGGCGCAGCAACTGCCGGGCCTGCGACGGCTGGTCGGCGTAGCGCAGCGACAACGCCCGCTCCACCGGCGCCGCTTCGTCGACCGCCGCCAGCTCCCGGGCGAGCACCGCGGGGGAGCGGCTGCCCAGCGAGGAGCCGGCCACCCGCAGCGCCAGCGGCAGTCCGGCGCACAGCTCGGAGATCCGGTCGATCGACTGCGCGTCGTACGGTGCCGTGGCGTCCGCCGGGGCCTCCCCGGTGGGCGCCGCCGACCGCAGGAGTTCCTCGGTGCCCGCCGCGTCCAGTGCCGCCACCGGGAGGTGGTGCACCCGCGCCTGAAGGTCCGCGGGAAGTTCCAGCGGCGTGCGGGAGGTGACCAGGACCAGGCTGTCGGAGCGGTCCGGCACCAGGGCCCGGACCTGCTCGGCGTCCGAGGCGTCGTCCAGCAGCAGCGTCACCGGGAGGCCGGCCAGATGCTGGTGGTAGACCTCGGTGAGTCGTTTGACGTGCTGCTCCTGGGAGGGGCGTTCGCGGAACAGCAGCTGTTCGCGTGGCGCGCCCAGGCGGTTGAGCAGGTGCAGCAGGGCGTCCCGGGTCGGCAGTGGCACCTCGCCGGGGGTGTCGCCGCGCAGATCCACCAGACATGCGCCGCGGAACTGATCGCGCAGCTGGTGCGCCGCGCGCACCGCCAGCGCCGTCCGCCCCGAGCCCGGCTCGCCGTGCAGCACCACCACGATCGGCCGGGTCTCGGTGCTCGCCCGGCCGGCCTGCACCCACTGGGCGAGCTGCGCCAGCTCCGTCCGGCGCCCGGCGAACGGGCCGTCCGGCTGCGGGAGTTGGCCGAAGGACCGCTCCAGGACCGAGCGCCGACGGGCCGCCGCGCTACGGTCCGCGCCGCGCAGCTGCGGCCCCCGGGTGCCCTTCCCCGCCGGCCGGGCGGTGGACGAACCGCCGCCCCGGGATGCCGCGGCCAGCATCCGCTGCTGGTCGAGGAACGGCCGGATGCCCCGCACCTCCAGTGCCGTCAGCCACTGGAGCCGCAACTGCTCGGGCCCGCCGGGCTGGCCCCGCATCCCGGCGTGGCGGTGCTCCGCCGGGAGATGGCCGGCGGTCAGCTTCACGACCGTGGCCGCCGCGCCCGCCACCAGCGCCGCGGCGCCCGCCCCGAGCGCCGGGCCGCCGCCCGTGCCCCACGCCAGGTCGGCACCGAACGCGGCCACCGCGGCCACCGCGGACGCCACCACCGGGGTGCCCAACTCCTTGCGCGACAGACGCTCCCCGAGCGGCCGTCGGCCGACCGCCGCCTCGTCCAGCGCGCGGACGTACGCCCCGTACTCCTCCGCCGCCGAGGCGGCCAGCTCGTCCAGCGCCGCCCGGGCCCGGCCGAGCAGCGCCGCGCCGTCGATCCGGCCGCCCGAGCGGCGCGCCTCCTCCTCGACGGTCCGCGCCAGCAGCCCGTCCGCTTCCTTCCGGTGGCCGTCCCGCAGCCCAGCCAGTTCGCCCGGCATGCCCGTCCCCTCCAGCAGTCGCCAGTAGTCCTGGCGGTCCAGCAGTCGTCGGCGGATCACCGGAACCCGCCGCCGCGGCCCGCCCCCGGCGTGGTCATCGCCGTACGGACAGTGTTCCGCTCCCAGGCAGTTCCCGGCAGGGCTGTGGATAACTCCCGCCCCGCCCGGCACCCGCGGCCCCAGAGGGGGAGGACGGCCTCCTGCCGAACCACCTGGCTCATGAGACTTCCCCGTATCCGCTCCGGCACGCCGGCCCCCGGCGGTCGGACGGGGCGGTTCGGCGTTCCGCCCCGCGTCCCGGCTCCCGCGCCGGCGGGGCGCGACGTCAGGTGCCGGCGAGGTCCATGAGGTAGTGGCCGTAGCCGGAGGCGGAGGTGGCGACGAACTCCTTGCCGAGCGAGGCGAGCTGGTCCTCGTCGATGAAGCCCATGCGGAAGGCGACCTCCTCTATGCACGCCAGTCGGATGCCCTGGCGTTTGGCCAGGACCTGTACGAACAGCGCGGCGTCCATGAGGCTTTCGTGCGTACCGGTGTCGAACCAGGCGCAGCCGCGGCCGAGGTCGACCAGTCGGGCCTTGTTCCGCTCCACGAAGATCCGGTTCAGGTCCGTGATCTCCAGCTCCCCACGGGGGGAGGGCTTCAGCCGGGTCGCGAGGTCGGCGGCCTCGTTGTCGTAGAAGTACATTCCGGTGACCGCCAGGTTGGAGCGGGGAGCCGGCGGCTTCTCCTCCAGCGAGGTGACCCGGCCCGCGTCGTCGATGGTGGCCACGCCGTACCGCTCGGGGTCCGCCACGCGGTATCCGAACAGGGTGCACCCGTCGAGCCGCGCGCGCTCCCGGCGCAGCGTCTCGGTGAGCGCGTTCCCGTAGAAGATGTTGTCGCCCAGGATGAGGGCGAACTGTTCGTCGCCGATGAAGTCGCGTCCGATGCGCAGCGCGTCGGCGAGGCCGCGCGGCTGGTCCTGGACGGCGTAGCTCAGCCGCAGCCCCAACCGGCTGCCGTCGCCGAGCAGGTCGCGGTAGTTCTCGATGTGCTCCGGGTTGCTGATGATGAGGATCTCCCGGATCTCCGCCAGCATCAGGACGGACAGCGGGTAGTACACCATCGGCTTGTCGTAGACGGGAAGCAACTGCTTCGACGATACGGCGGTGATCGGGTGCAGCCGGGTGCCCGACCCTCCCGCCAGGAGTATTCCGCGCATGTGTGTCTCCGTTTCGGTTGCCTGCTGTGCGGGAGGCCGGGCCTCGACGTGGCCCTAGGGCGCTTCTGACGGATCTCCGCGGCGTCAGAAGCGCCCTATGCCGCGGTGGCGCCGTCGCACAGCGGCTGCCACCACTGCGGGTTGTCGCGGTACCAGGCGATCGTGCCGGCGAGTCCGGTCTGGAACGGAACCTGCGGCGCGTACCCCAGTGCCCGCAGCTTGCCGTCGTCCATCGAGTAGCGACGGTCGTGGCCGGGGCGGTCGGGCACGTGCCGGACGCTCTCCTCGTCGGCCCCGCATGCCTGGAGGATGAGCTCGGTGAGGCGCAGGTTGGTGAGCTCCTCGCCGCCGGCGATGTTGTACACCTCGCCGGGTAGGCCCTTCTCCAGCACCAGTTGGATGCCGCGGCAGTGGTCGTCCACGTGCAGCCAGTCGCGGATGCACAGTCCGTCGCCGTACAGCGGGACCGACCTGCCGCGCAGCAGGTTGGTCACGAACAGCGGGATGACCTTCTCCGGAAACTGGTACGGGCCGTAGTTGTTGCTGCACCGGGTGATGCTCACGTCGAGGCCGTAGGTGCGGGCGTAGGAGCGGGCGAGGAGGTCGGCGCTCGCCTTCGTCGCGGCGTAGGGCGAGTTGGGCAGCAGGGGGCTGTGCTCGGTCCATGAGCCGGTGTCGATCGATCCGTACACCTCGTCGGTCGACACATGGACCACCCGCCCGACTCCGGCCAGTCGTGCGGCCTCCAACACGGTGTGGGTGCCGCTGACGTTGGTCCGTACGAAGTCGTCGGCGCCGGAGATCGAACGGTCGACGTGGGTCTCGGCAGCAAAGTTGACCACGGCGTCGTGCCCGGGCAGCAGATCGGCCAGGAGCGGTCCGTCGCAAATATCACCTTCAACGAAGGTGAAACCAGGGTGATTTCGGACAGGGTCGAGATTCGCCGGGTTCCCGGCGTAGGTCAGCTTGTCCAAAGCGGTGACCTTCACCTCGCCCGCCGAGGCGTAGGCCCCGGTCAGCAGCTTGCGAACGTAGTTGGAACCTATGAATCCGGCCGCACCGGTGACGAGTAGACGCACAGGGTCTCCTATGACCTGGGTGAGCGGTTCCTTCCTGGGCAAGCGCTCTCGGCTCGCCGTCGCAGGGGAAGTTCCGCCTGTCTGGTGGTAGATGCCTGGGTTGGGAGGTTGGCAACGGGATCGCAGGGATTGTCCCATCGCCCTGATACGCATCCGGTAGACGGATCCGACGGGAGGGGACCGCTGGGCCGGGTGTCAGCCGAATCACTCTGCGTGAACCGCGACCGGGGTCGGGGAGTGGAGGCGGCCGGCGGCCGGACTCCATGGCGGAGAGCGCACTCTCCGGGATGCGGCAGCCCGTCTCGGTGCGGGTTTCGCCAGGTCCTGAGCGCTTCTACCCCCTTTCAGCGCCCTGGGGACCACATCTGCCGCGGCGGCGACTGGCTGCGTCGGCCCCTCATGTTCCGGCCCGCTTCCGGTTGCTCCGCGCACACACATTAACCCCGGTGTCGCTTTCAGCGTAGGCCGGGAGAACCGGAAGGCGCGCCGGTGGAAGCGTTCCGGGCGGGCCGCGGATATGTTGCGTCGATCACTAATCGGCCGTTCGGTCTTTTTTTGAAAGAGGCGATTGCTTTTTGGCTGGCGGAATGCTTCCCGTCCGGCGGTTCATGGGCAGGGGCGGCTGTCGGTCGGGGTCCGTGGCGCGACGGAGCCCCTGGTCGGCACGCTGAGCCCGCTCGTCAACGGCCGTGGACGGGAGCCCTGTTGGGGAGCGAGGTGCGCCTTGTGCGACGTCCCGCGGGAGGTCGTCGAGTGCCGTGCGCGGCCCGTCCGTGCTCGAGGCGTCGGACGGAACCCACTGGTGCAGGAGGGGGTGCTTCCGGCAAGCTCTGCGCGTCCTCGCCAACCGGGCCCACCGTGGAGTCGGGGGCGCCGTCCGCACCCCTGGTGCGGCAGAAACTTTCCTCAGAAGTACGCTCGAAGTACGCCGAGTTCAACCACGAGCGCGACTGTCGGCGTGGGGCGGGAGAACGCGCTTCACCCGCCTCAAGCAATGGCGGATCCTATGCAAGACCCGCTACCGCACCAACCGGATCGGTCGAACGGTCGCCGCCGTTCACACCATCGAGATGGCCTGGTGAGCAGGGGAAAGTGTTCATTGACTCCCCCTGGGCTTGCTGTTAGGGTCGGCCAAAGGTTAACGAAGTTAATTGAACGACTTGGTTCTTAACCGGGGGATGCTTTGGCTATGCAGAGCTATGAGCTTTATGCCGACCTTATGAAAAAGGTTCTGGCGAACGTTATTTATGAGGACCGCCCGACCTTCCCGTTCGGGATGAATGTCCTCGACAAGGCTCAAGCAGACACCATGCGGCCCGGCGCGGAAGGCTCCACGGAAAAGCGTGGGGCGTTCGACGTCGACCACCGAGCGGCCGGTCTGGACGTCCCGTCGGTCGCGCACACCATGATCGGAATGCGCCGCCTGGACAACATCCAGGAGTGCGTGGAGCAGGTGCTCCGCGACGGTGTGCCCGGCGACTTCATCGAGACCGGCGTGTGGCGCGGCGGCGCCTGCATCCTGATGCGGGCACTGCTCAAGGCGCACGGCGTGGAAGACCGGAATGTGTGGCTCGCCGACTCGTTCGCCGGTGTTCCGGTGACGTCCGACGACAGCCACCCGCTCGACCAGGGCATGGAGTTCCACAACCTGAACTGGGTGCTGAGCTGCTCCGAGGAGCAGGTTCGGGAGAACTTCGCCCGTTACGACCTGCTCGACGACCAGGTCAAGTTCCTGCCCGGCATGTTCGCCGACACGCTGCCGACCGCACCGATCGAGAAGCTCGCGATCCTGCGGATGGACGGCGACCTGTACGAGTCGACCATGGACGCCCTGGTCAACATGTACCCCAAGCTCTCGGTCGGCGGGTTCGCGATCATCGACGACTACGCGATCCCGGCCTGTAAGCAGGCCGTCCACGACTACCGGAGCGAGCACGGCATCGACGAGCCGATCGAGACCGTGGACGTGACCGGCGTCTACTGGCGCCGCAAGCACTGATCGCGGCCTCGCCCCGGCCTTGCCCGGGCTGATCCGATCTCCCCGATGTGGGTCCTTCGCGTGTGCACGGCGGAAGACGTCGCCGTGCACCGCGGCCCCTTGTCCGGCGCGTCCGGAATCTTTGTCGAACTCGAAATCCTCGATTCCCGCCCGTAGCGTGCGCTCCATGCGTGCCGATGACGGCGGTCGCTGTGCTCGCATTCGAGCCGGCGCTTCAGTCACCTTGTGGAACCGCTGATTCTGCGGGGCTTCAACCCTTCCCGGAAGTAGTCCGCGTATTCAAAGGCGCCGCATGTTGTACTGTCTGCCATGAATACCGCGCGTGCGTTTTTCGCATGCGTCGGGGGAGGTGTGACTATGAAACGCAATATTGGCGATCTCGCTATATTCGGCGGTTCTTCGGCATTCCTGCAGCCGCTTTATGTGGGGCGCCCCAATATCGGTGACCGATCTCGGTTCTTCGATCGTGTGAACTGGGCGCTGGACCACCAGTGGCTGACCAACGGCGGACCCCTGGCGCGCGAATTCGAGCAGCGCGTGGCGGAACTGGCCGGGGTGCGGTACTGCGTATCGACCTGCAATGCGACCGTCGCCCTGCAACTCCTGGCCCGCGCCACGGATTTGTCCGGCGAGGTCATCATGCCGTCGCTGACCTTCCCCGCGACCGCGCACGCGTTCCGCTGGCTGGGCCTGACGCCGGTCTTCTGCGACATCGACCCGAGCACCGGCTGCCTGGACCCCGCACTGGTCGAAGCCGCGATCACTCCCCGGACCAGTGCGATCGTCCCGGTCCACCTGTGGGGCCGTCCGTGCGCGGTCGACGAGCTGGCGAAGGTCGCGGCCGACCACGGCGTGAAGCTGTTCTACGACGCCGCACACGGGCTCGGCTGCACCTCGAAGGGCCGGCCGATCGGCGGGTTCGGGCAGGCCGAGGTGTTCAGCTTCCACGCCACGAAGGTGGTCAACGCCTTCGAGGGCGGCGCGGTGGTGACCGACGACGAGGAACTGGCCAGTCGGATCCGCGCGATGCACAACTTCGGGTTCTCCCAAGGGCGCGTCTCCACGGAGGCGGGCATCAACGGGAAGATGACCGAAGCCGCCGCCGCGATGGGCCTGACCTCACTCGACGCCTTCGAGGAAACGGTCCGCCAGAACGAGGCCAACTACGACGGCTACCAGTCGGAGCTGGCCGACCTCGCCGGGCTGAAGGTCGTCGCCTTCGACCCCGAGGAGCGCAACAACTACCACTACCTGATCGTGGAAGTCGACGCCGCGGAGACCGGCGTCCACCGCGACCTGCTCGGCGACGTGCTCCGGTCGGAGAACGTGGTGTGCCAGCGGTACTTCTCCCCCGGATGCCACGAGATGGAGCCCTACCGCTCGGAGCGGCCGGTCACCCTGCCGCACACCGAGCGGCTCGCACAGAAGGTGCTCGCCCTGCCCACCGGCCCCACCGTCTCCCGCGAGGACATCCGCCGGGTCTGCGACATCGTGCGGCTCACCGTGGAGCGGGGACACGAGGTGACCCGCCGGGCGAACGAGCGGGCGGAATCCACGGCCGGCGGCGAAGGCAAGGGGAGCAAATGACCACCGGCAGCGTGCCAGACACCACCGCCAGGCCCGATGACGTCGCCGTGATCGGGCTGTCCTGCCGACTGCCCGGCGCGGCCGACCCGGACGCGTTCTGGCGGCTGCTCACCGGCGGCGAGAGCGCCGTCACCGCAACCGGGTCCGAGCGGTGGGACGCGGCCGCCGCGGCAGCGGAGCCCGCCCTCCGGTTCGGTGCGTTCCTGGACCGCGTCGACACGTTCGACGCGGCCTTCTTCGGCATCTCTCCACGTGAGGCCGAAGCCATGGACCCGCAGCAGCGACTCATGCTGGAGCTCGGCTGGGAGGCGCTCGAAAACGCCGGCATCGTCCCGGCCGACGTCCGGGACAGCCCGCTCGGCGTCTTCGTCGGCGCGGCATCCGACGACTACGCCAAACTGCTGCACCGCGGTGGCGCCGCGGGCATCAACCAGCACACGCTGACCGGCTCGCACCGCAGCGCCCTGGCCAACCGGCTCTCCTACTTCCTCGGCGTGCACGGCCCGAGCCTGGTCGTGGACACCGCCCAGTCCTCCGCGCTGGTCGCCGTCCACCTCGCGTGCGAGAGCCTGCGCCGCGGCGAGTCCACCCTGGCCCTCGCCGCCGGGGTGAACCTCAACCTGGCACCCGAAAGCGCGCTCGGCGCCGCCAGGTTCGGCGGTCTGTCGCCGGACGGCCGCAGCTTCACCTTCGACGAGCGGGCCAACGGCTATGTGCGCGGCGAAGGCGGCGGCGCGGTGCTGCTCAAGCCGCTCGCCGCGGCCGTCGCCGACGGCGATCCGGTCTACTGCGTCATCCGCGGCAGCGCGACCAACAACGACGGCGGGACCGAGAGCCTGACCGTCCCCAGCCCCGCCGCCCAGCAGGCGGTGCTGCACGAAGCGTGCCGCCGGGCCGCGATCGCCCCGACCGACGTGCAGTACGTGGAGTTGCACGGCACCGGTACACGGGTCGGCGACCCCATCGAAGCGGCGGCACTGGGCGCGGTGTTCGGCGCCGACCGGCCGGCCGGCGAACCGCTGCTGGTGGGCTCCGCGAAGACCAACGTCGGGCACCTGGAGGGTGCCGCGGGCATCGTCGGCCTCATCAAGGCCGTCCTGAGCGTGGCCCGCCGGGAACTGCCGCCGAGCCTGAACTTCCAGCAGCCCAACCCGCGCATCCCGCTGACGGACCTCAACCTGAGGGTGCGCACCGAATCCGGCGCCTGGCCGTCGCCGGACCGCCAACTCGTCGCAGGCGTCAGCTCCTTCGGCATGGGCGGCACCAACTGCCACGTCCTGCTCACGGAGTGGGCGACCGCGCCCGTCGAACCCGTCGCACACACCCGTTCCGTGGTGCCCTGGGTGCTGTCGGCACGCACCGAGCCCGCACTGCGGGCCCAGGCGCAACGGCTGCTCGACCACCTCGACACGGCCCACCCGGCCCAACCCCTCGACGTCGCCCACGCGTTGGCGACCACCCGCACGACGTTCGAGCACCGCGCCGTCCTGCTCGGCACGGACCACGAGGAGTTCCGCACCGGACTCGCCGCGCTGGCCGACGGACGACCGGCGGCCGGAGTGCTTCAGGGCAAGGCCGCCCCCGGCCCGGTCGCCTACCTGTTCAGCGGCCAGGGCTCGCAGCGCGTCGGCATGGGCCGGGAACTCCACGCCGAACTCCCCGAGTTCGCCGCGGCGTTCGACGAAGTCTGTGCCGCGTTCGACGCCCACCTGGACCGCCCGCTCAAGCAGCTCGTGTTCGACGGCGATGCGGAACTGCTCGACCAGACCGGCTACACACAGCCCGCACTGTTCGCCGTCGAGGTCGCGCTGTTCCGACTGTTCGAGAAGTGGGGGGTGCGTCCCGACTTCGTCGCCGGACACTCCATCGGCGAGCTGGCCGCGGCGCATGTCGCCGGCGTGCTGAGCCTGCCGGACGCCGCCGCCCTGGTGGCCGCGCGCGCCCGGCTGATGCAGGCACTGCCCGCCGGCGGGGCGATGGTGGCCGTCCAGGCATCCGAGGACGAGGTCCGGCCGCTGCTCTCCCCCGAGGTGGGCATCGCCGCGGTCAACGGACCCACCGCCACGGTGCTCTCCGGCGCCACCGACGCGGTCCTGGAGACCGCCGCACGACTCGCCGCGCAGGGCCGGAAGACCAAGCAGCTGCGGGTCAGCCACGCGTTCCACTCACCGCTGATGGACGCCATGCTGGCGGACTTCCGGCAGGTGGCCGAAGCGCTCACCTACCACGCCCCGGCGCTTCCGGTGATATCCAACGTCACCGGCCGCCCGGCCGGTGACGGCGAACTGTGCACCCCCGACTACTGGGTGCGGCACGTGCGGGAAACCGTCCGGTTCCTCGACGGCGTCCGCTGGCTGGCGGACCAGGGCGTGACCACCCTGGTCGAGCTGGGCCCGGACGGCACCCTCACCGGAATGGCCAGGGACTGCGCACCCGACGCCTCCTGCGTGCCCGCGCTCCGCGCCGACCGGCCCGAACCGGCCGCGCTGAGCGCCGCGCTCGGCGCCCTGCACCTCAGCGGCCTGTCCCCGCACTGGCCCGCCGTCTTCGCCGGTACGGGGGCACGCCCGGTGCCGCTGCCCACGTACGCGTTCCAGCGGCGCCGCTACTGGGCGGACGCGGCGGCCGAGCGCTCCCCGATCCCGGTGGACCCGCCCGCGGCGCAGGAAACCGCGTCGCCGCGGCAGCGCATCGACCAGCTGCCCGAGTCCGAACGGGCCCGGGCGGTACTGGACTTGGTGCGCACCCGGATCGCCGTCGTACTCGGCCATGACGCCGCCGAGGAGGTCGAGGTCGACCGACAGTTCCGGGACCTCGGCTTCACCTCGCTGACCTCCGTCGAGCTGCGCGACCAACTCAGCACGGCAACCGGACTGGCGCTCAGCCCGACCCTGCTGTTCGACTTCCCGACCCCGCAGGCCGTCGCCGACCGCCTGCTGGTCGAACTGTTCGGCACCGGAACCGAGACCGACGGCGACCGGCCGACGGCAGCGGCCGCGGACGAACCCGTGGCGATCGTCGGCATGGCCTGCCGCTTCCCCGGCGACGTCGGCTCCCCGGAGGACCTGTGGCGGCTGGTCGTCACCGGCGGCGACGGCATCACCGAGTTCCCGACCGACCGCGGCTGGGACATCGAGGCGCTCTACGACCCGGACCCGGAGCAGCCCGGCAAGACCTACACGCGATACGGCGGATTCCTGCACGACGCCGGCGAGTTCGACCCGGCGTTCTTCGGCATCTCGCCACGCGAGGCACAGGCGATGGACCCGCAGCAGCGACTGCTGCTGGAAACCTCGTGGGAGGCGTTGGAGCGGGCCGGAATCGCCCCGGCCACGCTGCGCGGCAGCAGGGCAGGCGTGTTCGTCGGCGCCATGTCCCAGGAGTACGGCCCCCGGCTGTACGAAGGCGCGGACGGACACGACGGCTACCTGCTCACCGGCAACACCGCCAGCGTCGCCTCCGGCCGCGTCGCCTACACCCTCGGCCTCGAAGGCCCCGCGGTGACGGTGGACACGGCGTGCTCCTCCTCGCTGGTGGCGTTGCACCTGGCGGCCCAGTCACTGCGACAGGGCGAGTGCACCTTCGCGCTCGCCGGCGGCGCCGCGATCATGTCCGGCCCCGGCATGTTCGTCGAGTTCAGCCGGCAGCGAGGGCTCGCCGCCGACGGCCGCTGCAAGGCGTTCTCGGCGTCCGCCGACGGCACCGCCTGGGCCGAGGGCGTGGGCATGCTGGCGCTGGAGCGGTTGTCGGACGCACGTCGGAACGGGCATCCGGTGCTGGCGGTGCTGCGGGGTTCCGCGGTGAACCAGGACGGTGCGTCCAACGGTCTGACGGCGCCGAACGGTCCGTCGCAGCAGCGGGTGATCCGCCAGGCATTGGCCAACGCGGGCCTCGACGCCTCGGACGTGGACGCGGTGGAGGCGCACGGCACCGGCACCAGTCTCGGCGACCCGATCGAGGCCCAGGCGATCCTGGCCACTTACGGCCAGGAACGTGAACGGCCCGTGTGGCTGGGCTCGTTGAAGTCCAACATCGGACATGCCCAGGCCGCGGCCGGCGTCGGCGGCGTGGTGAAGATGGTGTTGGCGATGCGGCACGGTGTGCTGCCGAAGACGCTGCACGTGGACGAGCCGACGTCCAAGGTCGACTGGTCCGCGGGTGCCGTGTCGTTGCTGACCGAGCAGGTCGCGTGGCCGCGGACGGATGCGCCGCGGCGGGCCGCGGTGTCGTCGTTCGGGATCAGCGGCACGAATGCGCATGTGATTCTGGAGGAGGCGCCGCCGCAGGTTGAGGCGGAGCCGGTTGCGGCGTCGGTGGGTGCGGTGCCGGGTGTGGTGCCGTGGGTGGTCTCGGGCAAGACCGAGGCTGCGCTGCGTGCGCAGGCGTCCCGTCTGCTGTCGTATGTGGACTCGATGCCCGAGCTGGACCCGGTGGATGTGGGCTTGTCGCTCGCTGCGGGGCGTGCTGCTTTTGAGCATCGTGCTGCGGTGGTCGGTGCTGACCTGGCCGCGTTCCGCGGGGGCCTGGCTGCGCTGGCGGATGCGACTGCGGCGCCTGGTGTGGTGCAGGGCACTGTGGCGGGTGACCGTGCGGTGTTCGTCTTCCCTGGTCAGGGCGCTCAGTGGGTGGGCATGGCGGTGGAGCTTCTGGACTCCTCGCCGGTGTTCGCGGACTCGATGCGGGCATGCGCGCAGGCCCTTGCGCCGCACATCGAGTGGTCCCTGTTGGATGTGCTCGCCGACGCCGAGGCGTTGGAGCGGGTTGATGTTGTTCAGCCTGTGCTGTTTGCGGTGATGGTGTCGCTGGCGGCGTTGTGGCGTTCGTACGGTGTTGAGCCGGCTGCCGTCGTCGGTCATTCGCAGGGCGAGATCGCTGCCGCGTGCGTGGCGGGTGCGCTCTCGCTGGATGACGCTGCGCGGGTTGTTGCGCTGCGGAGTAAGGCGCTGCTGGCCCTGTCCGGTCGGGGCGGGATGGTGTCCGTCTCCCTCCCCGCAGACGAGGTCGCCGAGCGTCTTGAGCGGTGGGACGGTCGGATCTCCGTCGCCGCCGTCAACGGCCCGGGCTCGATCGTCGTCTCCGGCGACGTCGATGCGCTCGACGAACTCCTGGCCGACTGTGAGGAGTCCGGTGTCCGGGCTCGCCGTATCCCGGTGGACTACGCGTCGCATTCGGCGCACGTGGAGGAGATCCGCGAGGAGCTCCTGACGATCCTGGCCGGCATCGCTCCGCGCCCGTCGCAGGTGCCGTTCTTCTCGACGGTGACGGTGGAGCGGATCGACACCAGCGTGCTGGATGCCGAGTACTGGTACCGGAATCTCCGGCAGACGGTTCGGTTCGAGGAGACCGTGCAGCTGCTGGCCGAGCAGGGCCATCGCCTCTTCGTGGAGTCCAGTGCGCATCCGGTGCTGGCGATGGGGATTCAGGAGACGTCCGAGCAGATCGTGGCCCTGGGCTCCCTGCGCCGCGATGAGGGTGGTCTGGACCGGTTCTTGCTGTCCCTGGCCGAAGCGCACGTGCAGGGCGTGAGCGTGGACTGGTCGGCTGTCTTCCCCGACGCCCGCCGCGTGGACGACCTGCCCACGTACGCCTTCCAGCGTCAGCGCTACTGGCTGAATGCTCGGGGTGCGCAGGCCGTGAACGTGTCGTCGGTCGGGCTGCGGGAGGCCGGGCATCCGTTGCTGGGTGCGGCGGTGGAGTTGCCGGACTCCGGGGGCGTGGTGCTGACCGGTCTGCTGTCCCTGGCCGCCCATCCGTGGCTGGCCGACCACGGGGTGCGGGACTCGGTGCTGTTGCCGGGCACCGCGTTCCTGGAGCTCGCCATCCGCGCCGGTGACCAGGTGGGTTGCGACCGGGTGGCGGAACTGACGCTTGAGGCGCCGTTGGTGCTGCCGGCGCACGGCGGCATCGCGATACGGGTGTCGGTGGGTGCCGACGACGGATCCGGGACGCGTACGTTGGCGGTGCACGCCCGGAGCGAGGACGACGCGGCGGAGCCGCAGTGGGTCCGGCACGCTGCGGGCGTGCTGGCCAGCGGCCCGACCGACGCCTTCGACCTGAGCGTCTGGCCGCCCGCGGGAGCGGTCGCGGTGGACTGGGACGGCGGTTACGACCGTTGGACGGAGCTGGGTTACCGCTACGGTCCCGCGTTCCAGGGCCTGAAGTCGTGGTGGCGCTCGGGCGAGGACATCTTCGCCGAGGTGGAGTTGGCGCCCGAACTCGCGCCGGATGCCGCCCGGTTCGGACTGCATCCCGCGTTGCTGGACGCCGCCCTGCACGCCGTGGTGGGGGAGGGGCCGGAGTGCCGTCTGCCGTTCGTCTGGAGCGGGGTTTCCCTCCAGGCGACCGGTGCCACGGCGGCCCGCGTGATGATTTCGCCCGCGGGGCCGGACGCGGTGTCGTTGCGGTTGGCCGATGTGGCCGGACGCCCGGTGGCGTCGGTGGAGTCCCTGGCGCTGCGGCCCATGGCGGCCGACCAGGTGCGGACCGGTCTGCCCGAGGCGCTGTTCCGGGTGGACTGGAACGAGCTGGCACCGCCGTCCGAGCCTGCGGGCCGGGCCGGTTCGTGGGCGCTGGTCGGTGCCGATGAGTTCAAGCTCGGCGTGGCACTGGGCGACCTGGAGACCTTCGGCGACATCGGTGCGCTGCCCCACGGGGCCGTGCCGGACGTGGTGCTGGCGGCCTGCGTCGACGACTTCGGGCTGCCCGTCGCGGAGGCGACGCACCGTGCCGTCGCGCGTGCGCTCGAACTGGTCCAGGCATGGTTGGCCGACGAGCGGTTCGCCGACTCGCGGCTGGTCTTCCTCACCCGCGGCGCGGTGGCCGCCGAGCCCGGTAAGGGCGTGCTCGACCTGGTCAACGCCCCGGTGTGGGGTCTGGTTAGGTCGGCGCAGGCGGAGAATCCCGGCCGGTTCGTGCTCGTCGACCTCGACGACCACGACGTGTCCGCCGCACTGCCCGCCGCGCTGGCCAGCGATGAGCCCCAACTCGCCGTACGTGAAGGGGTGTTGTACGCGCCGCGACTGGGTCGGCCGACCGCGGACGAGACGTTGACGCCCCCGCAGGGCTCGACGACCTGGCGGCTGGACATCACGGACAAGGGCACGCTGGAGAACCTGGCGCTGGTCGACCTTCCGGAGGCGTCGCGGCCGCTGGCGGACGGCGAGGTGCGCGTCGGCATCCGCGCGGCCGGTGTGAACTTCCGCGACGTGGTGCTGGCCCTGGGCATGGTGCCCGACCAGGAAGTGCTGGGCAGCGAGGGCTCGGGCGTTGTGCTGGAGGTCGGGCCGGGGGTGACCGGTCTCGCCCCCGGTGACACCGTGATGGGCCTGTTCACGGGTGCGTTCGGCCCGGTCGCGATCGCCGATCGTCGGCTCCTGGTCGGGATGCCGTCGGGTTGGTCGTTCGCGCAGGCGGCCTCGGTGCCGGTGGTGTTCCTCACCGCGTACCACGCACTGCGGCACGACGCCGGGTTGCGCGCGGGCGAGTCGGTGCTGATCCATGCCGCCGCGGGTGGTGTGGGTATGGCCGCGGTGCAGCTCGCGCGGCATTGGGGTGCCGAGGTCTTCGGGACCGCGAGCCCCGGCAAGTGGGACGTGCTGCGTTCGCTGGGTCTCGATGACGCGCACATCGCGTCGTCGCGCACCCTCGACTTCGCGGACAAGTTCTCCTCGGGCCTGGACGTGGTGCTGAACTCGCTGGTCAGGGAGTTCGTGGACGCCTCGCTGCGGCTGCTGCGGAACGACGGCCGGTTCGTGGAGATCGGCAAGACCGACATCCGCGACGCCGACGAGGTCACCGCCGAGCACCCTGGTGTGCGCTACCGCGTCTACGACCTGTTGACCACCGATCCCGATCTCGTCGCCGAGATGTTGGGTGAGTTGGTGGGGTTGTTCGGTCGTGGTGTGTTGCGGCCGTTGCCGGTGCGGGGTTGGGATGTGCGGCGTGCTCCGGAGGCGTTGCGTTTCTTGAGTCAGGCGCGGCATGTGGGCAAGTTGGTGTTGACGGTGCCGCGTGGGGTGGATCCGGAGGGGACTGCGCTGGTCACGGGTGCTACTGGTGTGTTGGGTGGGTTGGTGGCCCGGCATCTGGTGGTGGAGCATGGTGTGCGTCGGTTGGTGTTGGTGGGCCGGCGGGGTGTGGAGGCTCCGGGGGCTGCGGAGTTGGTTGCGGAGCTGACGGGGTTGGGTGCGTCGGTGTCGGTGGCGGCGTGTGATGCGGCTGATCGTGATGAGTTGGCTGGGGTGTTGGCGGGGGTTTCGCGGGAGCATCCGTTGACTGCGGTGGTGCATGCGGCGGGTGTGTTGGATGACGGTGTGGTGGGGTCGTTGTCTGCGGAGCGGTTGGCTGCGGTGTTGCGGCCGAAGGTGGATGCGGCGTGGAATTTGCATGAGTTGACGGCTGGTCTTGATCTGTCGTTGTTTGTGTTGTTCTCGTCGGTGTCGGGGACGTTGGGTGGTGCGGGGCAGGCGAATTACGCGGCGGCGAATGTGTTTCTTGATGGGTTGGCTGCGCATCGTCGTGCGTTGGGTTTGTCGGGTGTGTCGTTGGCGTGGGGGTTGTGGGCTCGTTCGAGTGGGATGACGGGGCATCTTGGGGATGTCGATGTGCAGCGGATGACGCGGGTTGGTGTGGGTGCGTTGTCGGTTGACGAGGGTCTGGCGTTGTTCGACGCGGCGATCGGACGGCCCGAGGCCACCGTCGTACCGATGCGCCTGGACACCCGAACCCTGCGGTCGCAGGACCAGGTCCCCGCGCTGATGAGCGGCATCGTCCGTGGCACCACCCGCCGTACCGCCGCCGTTGCGACGCAGCAGGCGGACGCCTCCTCGCTGGCCGGGCGCCTGTCCGGGCTCTCCGAAGTCGACCGCCAGCAGCTGGTGTTGGACCTGGTGTGCGAGCACACCGCCACCGTGCTGGGCCACGGCACCGCCTCCTCGGTGGACGCCGGCCAGGCGTTCAAGGAGCTGGGCTTCGACTCGCTGACCGCCGTCGAACTGCGCAACCGCCTCAACGCGGCCACCGGCCTGCGGCTGCGCGCCACCTTGGTGTTCGACCACCCCACCCCGGCCGCACTCGCCGCCCACCTGCGGGCCGAACTGCTGCCGGAGGAGGCACCGGCAGCCGTCTCGGTGCTGACGGAGCTGGACCGGCTCGAACGCAGCTTCGCCGCACTGGACCCGGACGACGGCCTGCGCGCCGAAGTACGGGCGCGGCTGCAGGGCCTGCTGTCGAACACACCGGAAGGCACCGAGGACGCGGACGCGGGTGTCGCGACGCGTCTGGAGTCGGCGACCACCGACGAGCTCTTCGACTTCATCGACAGCGAACTGGGGATGTCATGACCGGCAACCGCCGGACGGATCGGAACGTCGAGGAGTTCGGGTAGATGGCCGACGAAAAGAAGCTCGTCGATTACCTCAAGCGGGTTACCGCCGATCTGCACCAGACCCGGCAACGGTTGCAGGAAGTCGAGCAGGCACAGCACGAGCCGGTCGCCATCGTCGGAATGGCGTGCCGCTTCCCCGGCGGTATCGCGTCCCCCGACGACCTGTGGCGGTTCGTGACGTCCGGCGGCGACGCGATCTCGGAGTTCCCCGCGGACCGGGGCTGGGACGTCGAAGCGCTGTACGACGCCGACCCGGAACTGGCCGGGAAGACCTACACGCGCCACGGCGGTTTCCTGCACGACGTGGGCGGGTTCGACGCGGACTTCTTCGGCATCTCGCCCCGTGAGGCGCTGGCGATGGACCCGCAGCAGCGGCTGCTGCTGGAAACCTCCTGGGAGGCGCTGGAGCGGGCCGGGATCGACCCGGGCTCGTTGCGGGGCAGCCGTACCGGCGTGTTCGCCGGCGCGATCGCCCAGGAGTACGGTCCGCGGCTGCACGAGGCGCAGGACGGCACAGAGGCCCACCTGTTCACCGGCACCACGACGAGTGTGGTCTCCGGCCGGGTCGCCTACACGCTGGGCCTGGAAGGCCCCGCCGTCACCATCGACACGGCGTGCTCCTCCTCGCTGGTCGCACTGCACATGGCCGTCCAGTCGGTGCTGCGCGGCGAGTCCTCGCTGGCGCTGGCCGGTGGCGTCACGGTGGTGTCCACGCCGGGCATGTTCCTCTCGTTCAGCAGGCAGCGCGGGCTGGCCCCCGACGGCCGGTGCAAGGCGTTCTCCGCCACGGCCGACGGGTTCGGCCCGGCCGAGGGCGTCGGCATGCTGGTGCTGGAGCGGCTTTCCGACGCCCGCCGCAACGGGCACCGGGTCCTGGCGGTCGTACGCGGCTCGGCGGTCAACTCCGACGGCGCGAGCAACGGGTTGACCGCGCCCAACGGCCCGTCGCAGGTCCGGGTCATCCGGGCGGCGCTGGCGAACGCGCGACTCTCGACGCGCCAGGTCGACGTGGTCGAGGCGCACGGCACCGGCACCACCCTCGGTGACCCGATCGAGGCGCAGGCGATCATGGACACCTATGGGCAGGACCGCGCCCACCCCCTGCTGCTCGGCTCGTTGAAGTCCAACATCGGGCACGCCCAGGCCGCCGCCGGTGTGGGCGGTGTGATCAAGATGGTGCTGGCCCTCCAACACGGTGTGCTGCCCAAGACGCTGCACGTCACCGAACCCTCGACACACGTCGACTGGTCGACCGGTGCCGTCTCCGTGCTGACCGAGCAGGTGGAATGGCCGCAGACCGGCGAGCCGCGGCGTGCCGGGGTGTCCTCGTTCGGCATCAGCGGCACCAATGCGCACGTGGTGCTGGAGCAGTCGCCCGCGGCCGAGACGTCCCCGGAGCCTGTTGCGTCCGGCGTACTGCCCTGGGTGCTGTCGGCGCGCGGCGAGGCGGCGCTGCGTGACCAGGTCGCCCGTGTCCTGTCCCATGTGGACGACAACCCCGGGCTGAACCCCGTGGACGTCGGCTTCACCCTCGCCACCGGCAGGTCCTCCTTCGAGCACCGCGCGGTGCTGATGGCGGCCGACGCCGCCGACTTCCGGAAGGGCCTGGCCGGACTGGCCCGTTGCGTGACGGAACCCGGCGTGGTGCAGGGCACCGTGGCGGACCACCGTGCGGTGTTCGTCTTCCCTGGTCAGGGTTCGCAGTGGGTGGGCATGGCGGTGGAGCTTTTGGACTCCTCGCCGGTGTTCGCGGAGTCGATGCGGGCGTGTGCGCAGGCCCTTGCACCGCATGTCGAGTGGTCGTTGTTGGATGTGCTGGGCGACGCTGAGGCGTTGGAGCGGGTTGATGTTGTTCAGCCTGTGCTGTTTGCGGTGATGGTGTCGCTGGCGGCGTTGTGGCGTTCGTACGGTGTTGAGCCGGCCGCTGTGGTGGGTCATTCGCAGGGTGAGATTGCTGCTGCGTGTGTGGCGGGTGCGTTGTCGCTGGAGGATGCCGCGCGGGTTGTTGCGTTGCGGAGTAAGGCGCTGCTGGCCCTGTCTGGTCGCGGCGGCATGGTGTCTGTCTCGCTGCCGGTTGATGAGGTCACCGGGCGTCTTGAGCGGTGGGACGGTCGGATCTCCGTCGCTGCGGTGAATGGCCCGGGTTCGATCGTCGTCTCCGGCGACGTTGACGCGCTGGACGAGCTCCTGGCCGACTGTGAGGAGTCCGGGGTCCGGGCTCGCCGTATCCCGGTGGACTACGCGTCCCACTCGGCGCATGTGGAGGAGATCCGCGACGAGCTCCTGACGATCCTCGCGGGCATCGCTCCGCGCCCGTCGCAGGTGCCGTTCTTCTCGACGGTGACGGTGGAGCGGATCGACACCAGCGTGCTGGATGCCGAGTACTGGTATCGCAACCTGCGGCAGACGGTCCGGTTCGAGGAGACCGTGCGTGCCTTGGCCGATCAGGGCCACGGGGTGTTCGTCGAGATCAGCCCGCACCCCGTGCTTGCCGTGGCCGTACAGGAGACCGCTGAGCGGGCGGTGGCCGTCGGTTCGCTGCGCAGGGGCGAGGGCGGCTTCGCACGCTTCCTGGAGTCCCTGGCCGAGGCGCATGTGCACGGCATCGACGTCGACTGGTCGGTGATGTTCCCCGGTGGTCGCCGGGTGGAACTGCCGACGTACGCCTTCCAGCGGCGGCGCTACTGGCTGGAGAGCACGCACCCCACGACCGCGCAGGACCCGGTGGACGCCCGGTTCTGGGACGCGGTGGAGCGCGCGGACGTGGCGGAGCTGACCGCCACCCTCGGCATAGCGGCCGAGACCCCGATGACCGAGGTCGTACCGGCGTTGTCGGACTGGCGTCGGGGCCGCCACCAGTTGGCCGCCGCGGAATCCTGGTGGTACCGGGTGGTCTGGCGCCCGGCCGCCGAGCCCGCCGCCGCGGCACTGACCGGGTGCTGGCTGGTGCTCGTCCCGGCCGCGCTGGCCGAGGACGAACTGACCACCACCATCGGCGCTGCACTGACCGGACACGGCGCCGAAGTCGTGCTGCTGCCGGTGGCCGACACCGACCGCGCCGACCTCACCGAGCGCCTTCGCACCGTGTTGGCGGACGGAGCGCCGAACGGCGTGCTGTCCCTGCTGTCCCGCGACGGGCGGCTGTGGCCGAACGTGGTGGCCGCCCAGGCACTGGGCGAGGCCAAGGTGGACGCGCCGCTGTGGTGCGTGACGCAGGACGCGGTGGCCCCCGGACGGTCCGACCGGCTGCACAACGCGGACCAGGCACAGATATGGGGCTTCGGCCGGGTCTTCGGCCTGGAGCACCCGCAGCGCTGGGGCGGCCTGGTCGACCTGCCGGAGCTGGTGGACGACCGGACGCTCGCCAGGCTGGTCGGCGTACTGGCCCGGCGCGGCGGCGAGGACCAGTTCGCGGTCCGCGAGGGCGGAGTGTTCGTCCGCCGCCTGGAACACGCCGGTGGAGCGCGCGCCGCCCAGTCGTGGCAACCGCGCGGCACCGTCCTGATCACCGGTGGCACCGGTGCGCTCGGCACGGAGTTGGCGCGGTGGCTGGCCGCCAACGGCGCCGAGCACCTCGTGCTGGCCGGCCGCCGAGGTCCCGACGCGCCAGGCGCTGCCGAACTCGCCGCCGAGCTGGGCGACCAGGTGACCATCGCCGCATGCGACGTCGCCGACCGCACCGCGCTGGCGGCGCTGCTCGGCAGCATCCCCGCCGAGCGCCCGCTGACCGCGGTGGTGCACGCGGCCGGCGTGCTGGACGACGGGCTGCTCACCGCGCTCACCCCCGACCGGGTCGAAGCCGTGCTGCGTCCCAAGGTGGACGCCGCCCGGGCCCTGCACGAGCTGACCGCGGACCTCGAACTCGACGCCTTCGTCCTGTGCTCCTCGGTCGCCGGTGTCTGGGGCAACGGCGGCCAGGCGGCATACGCGGCCGCCAACGCGTTCCTGGACGCGCTGGCACAACAGCGCCGGGCGGCGGGTCTGCCCGCCACGTCGATCGCACTGGGCCTGCTCGCCGGTGGCGGGCTGGCGGAGGGCGCCGGCGAACAGCACCAACGCCGACTCGGCCTGCGTCCGATGGCACCCGGCACGGTCGCGTCCGCCCTGGCACAGGCCGTGTGCCGCAACGAGTCGGCGCTGCTGCTCGCCGACGTCGACTGGTCGACCTTCGTCCCGGCGATGGGTGCCGTCCGGCCGCTGTCCCTCGTGGACGAACTCCCGGAGGCGCGCATGCTGCCGGCCGCGGAGAAGGTGGAGCTGCGCGACTGGCTCGAAGGGCTGTCGGAAGCCGAGCAGCAGCGGTTGCTGCTGGAGCTGGTGCGTTCGCAGGTGGCGGCGGTACTGGGCCATGACCCGTCCCAAGGCATCGATGCATCGAGGGCCTTCCGCGAGCTGGGCTTCGATTCGCTGACCGGCGTCGACTTCCGCAACCGGCTCGGCGCGGCCACGGGTCTGACCCTGCCCGCCACCTTGGTGTTCGACCACCCCACCCCCATGGTGCTCGTGGACTTCCTGCGCGGTGAGATGCTCGGCCTGGCGCAGCAGACGCCCGCCGCCGCGGTCACCCAGGCAGTGGTCGACGACCCGATCGCGATCGTGGGCATGGCCTGCCGGTTCCCCGGTGGGATCGGCTCACCGGAGGACCTGTGGCGGCTGGTGTCCGAAGGCACGGACACGGTGGGCCCGTTCCCGTCCGACCGTGGCTGGGACCTGGCCGGGCTGTACCACCCGGACCCCGAGCACCCGGGCACCACCTACACCCGCGAGGGCGCGTTCCTGGAGGGGGTCGAGCGGTTCGACCCGGAGTTCTTCGGCATCTCGCCGCGTGAGGCGCTGGCGATGGACCCGCAGCAGCGGCTGCTGCTGGAGACCTCGTGGGAGGCGTTCGAACGGGCCGGGATCGACCCGACCTCGGTGCGCGGACGCCAGATCGGGGTGTTCGCCGGGACGAACGGCCAGGACTACGCCGAACTGCTCGCCGAGACCCCGGAAGGCGCCGACGGCTACCTGCTGACCGGCAACGCGGGCAGTGTGATGTCCGGCCGGGTCTCGTACGTCTTCGGGCTCGAAGGCCCCGCGGTGACGGTGGACACGGCGTGCTCCTCGTCGCTGGTGGCGCTGCACCTGGCCGCGCAGGCACTGCGCCAGGGCGAGTGCGAGCTGGCGCTCGCCGGTGGTGTGACCGTGATGTCCACCCCGGGCGCGTTCCTCAAGTTCAGCCGTCAGCGTGGGCTCGCGTCGGACGGTCGGTGCAAGGCATTCTCGGAGGCGGCGGACGGCACCGGCTGGGGCGAGGGCGTCGGGATGCTCTTGGTCGAGCGGCTCTCCGACGCCCGCCGCAACGGGCACCGGGTGTTGGCCGTGGTGCGGGGCTCCGCGGTGAACCAGGACGGCGCGTCCAACGGCCTGACGGCGCCGAACGGTCCGTCGCAGCAGCGGGTGATCCGCCAGGCACTGACCAACGCGGGGCTGACCCCGTCGGACGTGGACGCGGTGGAGGCGCATGGCACCGGCACCCGGCTCGGTGACCCGATCGAGGCGCAGGCGCTGCTGGCCACGTACGGCCAGGACCGGCAGGGCGACCGGCCGCTGTGGCTCGGTTCCGTGAAGTCCAACATCGGGCACACCCAGGCCGCTGCTGGTGTGGCCGGCGTGCTGAAGATGGTGTTGGCGATGCGGCACGGTGTGTTGCCGCAGACGCTGCATGTGGACGCGCCGTCGTCGAATGTCGACTGGTCCGCCGGTGCGGTGTCGCTGCTGACGGAGCGGGTTGACTGGCCTGAGGCGGGACGGCCGCGTCGGGCCGCCGTGTCGTCGTTCGGGGTGAGTGGCACCAATGCGCATGTGATCTTGGAGCAGGCCCCTGCCGAGGACGACAGTCAGGACGAGGTTGCTGGCGAGGCGCCTGCCGTTGCCGGTGGTGTGGTGCCGTGGGTGGTGTCCGGTAAGTCCGAGGCCGCGTTGCGTGCGCAGGCGGCGCGGTTGCTGTCGTACGTGGATGCCACGCCTGGGCTGAACCCGGTCGATGTGGGGTCCTCGTTGACGACGACGCGCGCCGCGCTGGGTCATCGTGCGGTGCTCGTCGGCGCGGGTCGGGACGACTTCCGCAGCGGGCTGGAAGCGTTGGCCTCGGGGCGTTCGGCCGCGGGCGCGGTGGTGGACCGGGCCGGCGAGGGCCGGTTGGCGTTCCTGTTCAGTGGTCAGGGTTCGCAGCGGGTGGGGATGGGGCGTGAGTTGTATGAGTCCTCTCCGGTGTTTGCGGCGGCGTTGGACGAGGTGTGTGGGCGGTTCGACGCCGATCTCGAACGTCCGCTGAAGGATGTGCTGTTCGGCGAGGGTGAGGGGGCCTTGCTGGATCAGACGGCGTATACGCAGCCTGCGCTGTTCGCTGTTGAGGTGGCGTTGTTCCGGTTGGTGGAGTCGTGGGGTGTGGTCCCCGACTTCCTCAGTGGGCACTCCATCGGTGAGTTGGCGGCGGCGCATGTCGCGGGCGTGTTGTCGTTGGAGGATGCCTGTGTGTTGGTGGCGGCTCGTGGTCGTCTGATGCAGGAGTTGCCGTCGGGTGGTGCGATGGTGGCGGTCCAGGCGTCGGAGGGCGAGGTCGCGCCGCTGCTGGTCGAGGGCGTGAGTGTCGCCGCGGTCAACGGTCCGACGTCGGTTGTCGTCGCGGGTGACGAGGACGCGGTTCTGGAGATCGCGGCCGGTTTTGAGCGGCAGGGTCGTAAGACCAAGCGGCTCGCGGTGAGTCACGCGTTCCATTCGCCGCACATGGACGGGATGTTGGAGGAGTTCCGCAAGGTTGCGGAGGGGCTGGCTTACGCGGCTCCGCGTATTCCGATTGTGTCGAATCTGACCGGTGCGGTGGTGTCCGGTGAGGAGATCGGTACTGCGGAGTTCTGGGTTCGGCATGTGCGTGAGGCTGTTCGGTTTGCTGATGGTGTCGGGGCGTTGGAGGGGTTGGGCGTTTCGACGTTTGTGGAGTTGGGGCCGGATGGTGCGCTGAGTGGTTTGGTGCAGGAGTGCTGTGTCGCCGAGGGGGTGGCGGCGGTTCCGGTGTTGCGTAAGGGCAGGGGTGAGGTGCGGTCGTTGTTGACCGCTGTCGCCTCCGCGTATGCGCGTGGTGTGTCGGTGGACTGGACGCAGGCACTGGGGAACGGCCGTCGGGTGGATCTGCCGACGTACGTCTTCCAGCGGGAGCGGTACTGGCCCGAGGTTCGGGTGCGGTCGGCTGCGGCGGAGAAGTCCACCGTGGACTCCTGGCGGTACCAGGTCACCTGGAAGGCTGTCGCCGGAGAGTCGGGCGCCACGCTGTCCGGACGCTGGCTGGTGGTACTGCCCGCCGGCGAACGGGAGGTCACCGCTTCGGTCATACGTGCCCTGGCCGAGCGCGGTGCCGACACCGTCGTCGTCGAGCCGGGTACCGAGGACCGCGCCGCCCTCGCAGCGCGGATGAGGGCCGAGACCGCCGGGGCGCCGTTCGCCGGAGTGGTCTCGATGCTGGCACTCGACGAGGAACCCGCCACAACAATGCTTCTGGTGCAGGCACTTGGCGATGCCGGTATCGCCGCACCGCTGTGGTGCCTGACCCGTGGTGCGGTGTCCACCGGCCCGGCGGACCGGCTGGCCAGTCCGGCGCAGGCGCAGCTGTGGGGTCTGGGCCGGGTGGCCGCACTGGAGCACGCGGACCGCTGGGGCGGCCTGATCGACCTGCCGGAAGCCCTGGACGACCGGATGGCCGAGTGGCTGGTGGGCGTGCTGAAGGGCACCGGCGAGGACCAGGTGGCGCTACGGGACTCCGGCGTGCACCTGCGCCGCGTGGTGCGGGCGCCGGCCGTCGGCACGTCGTCCACGGAATGGCGGCCGACCGGCACCGTGCTGGTCACCGGTGGTACCGGTGCGCTGGGCGCGCGGGTCGCGCGCTGGCTGGCCGAGAACGGGGCCGAGCACCTGGTGCTCACCAGCCGTCGTGGCGGCGACGCGGACGGGGCGGTGGAGCTGGAGGCCGAACTGCTCGCGCTGGGCGCCAAGGTGACCCTCGCGGCCTGCGATGTGGCCGACCGCGAGGCGTTGGCGGAACTGCTGCGGCAGCTGACCGCCGAGGGGTCCCCGATCCGGGCGGTGGTGCACACCGCCGGAGTGCCGCACTCCGGTGTCCCGCTCACTGAGCTGACCGCGACCGAGCTGGCCGGGGTGCTGTCGGCGAAGGCGGCCGGTGCGGCGAACCTCGATGCCCTGCTGGCCGACGAACCGCTCGACGCCTTCGTGCTGTTCTCGTCGGTCGCGGCGATCTGGGGCAGCGGTGGGCAGGCCGCCTACGCGGCGGCCAACGCCTTCCTGGACGGCCTGGCCCAGCAGCGCAGGGCGGACGGCCGGGTGGCCATGTCGGTGGCTTGGGGGCCGTGGGCCGGCGGTGGCATGGCCGCCGCGGGCGACATCGAGGAACAGCTCCGCCGCCGCGGACTGCCGGCCATGGCGCCGGACACCGCGATCGAGGCGCTGGCCGGGGCCTTGCGGCGACGGGACGACGTCGTCGCGGTCGCGGACGTGGACTGGGACCGGTTCCTGCCCGGTTTCACCACGGCCAGGACCAGCCCGCTGTTCGCCGAGTTGCCCGAGGCGTCGCGACCGGCGGAGTCGGAGTCGGGGACGGAAGGGGAGTCCGCCGGGTCGCAGCTGTCCCGGCAGCTCCAGGCACTGCCCGAGAACGAGCGGCACCGGTTGGTGCTGGAACTGGTGCGCGGGGAGGTCGCGAACGTCCTCGGCCATGCCCGGCCCGACTCCGTGGCGGCCGACCGCGCGTTCAAGGAGCTCGGCTTCGACTCGCTGACCGCGGTGGAGCTGCGCAACCGCCTGTTCCAGGTGACCGGGCTGAAGCTGCCGGCCACGCTGGTCTTCGATCACGCGACGCCGGTCGCGTTGGCCGAGCACCTGCGGTCCGAACTGGGCGCCGGGGACACCGGCACGCCCGGACTGGACGAACTCGACCGGTTGGAGGCGGCACTGTCCGCCGTGTCCGCTGACGACACCGCGCGGGCGGAGATCACCAACCGGCTGCGAACGCTGCTGGCCAAGTGGGACGTCCCGGTCGAAACGGATGAGGTCGAGCAGAAGATCAAGTCGGCGAGCGACGACGAGATCTTCGACTTCCTCGGCGAGGAGTTCGGCATCTCGTGACCGGACAGCGAAACGTTTTCTTTAGGGGGCTGGCGTAAATGGCGAACGAAGACAAGCTGCGGCACTTCCTCAAGGAAGTCACCACCGAACTGCACTCGACTCGCCAGCGCCTGCGCGAACTGGAGTCGGAGGAGCAGGAGCCCCTCGCCATCGTCGGCATGAGCTGCCGGTACCCCGGTGACGTGGAGTCGCCGGAGGACCTGTGGCGCTTGGTCGACGAGGGCCGGGACGCGATCACCGGGTTCCCGGACGACCGTGGCTGGGACGTCGAAGCCCTCTACGACCCGGACAACGAGCGGCCCCGCACGACGTATGCGCGTGAGGGTGGCTTCGTCACCGACGTCGCGGACTTTGACGCCGAGTTCTTCGGGATCTCGCCGCGTGAGGCGCTGGCGATGGACCCGCAGCAGCGGCTGCTGCTGGAGGCGTCCTGGCAGGCCCTCGAAGGGGCCGGGATCGACCCGGCCTCGTTGCGCGGCAGCCGGACCGGGGTGTTCGTCGGGGTGTCCTTCTCCGGCTACGGCGCGAGCATGCACCAGGCGCCGGGCGGCACCGAAGGCCACCTGCTGGCCGGGAACGTGACGAGCGTGGCGTCCGGCCGGATCGCCTACACGTTCGGCTTCGAAGGCCCTGCGGTGACGGTGGACACGGCGTGCTCCTCGTCGCTGGTCGCGCTCCACCAGGCAGGTCAGGTGCTGCGTCAGGGCGAGTGCGGTCTGGCGCTGGTCGGCGGGGTCACGGTGATGCCGACGCCCACCGTCTTCACCGAGTTCAGCCGTCAGGGCGGGCTCGCATGGGACGGTCGGTGCAAGTCGTTCGCGGAGGCGGCGGACGGCACCGGCTGGGGCGAAGGCGTCGGAATGCTGCTGGTCGAGCGGTTGTCCGACGCCCAGCGGAACGGCCATCCGGTGCTCGCGGTGGTGCGTGGCACAGCCATCAACCAGGACGGTGCGAGCAACGGACTGACCGCGCCGAGTGGCCCTGCCCAGCAGCGGGTGATCCGCCAGGCACTGGCCAACGCGGGGCTCACCCCGTCCGATGTGGACGCCGTCGAGGCGCACGGCACCGGGACGACGTTGGGCGACCCGATCGAGGCGCAGGCGCTGCTGGCCACGTACGGCCAGGACCGGCAGGCCGACCGGCCGTTGTGGCTCGGCTCCGTGAAGTCCAACATCGGGCACACCCAGGCCGCCGCCGGAGTCTCCGGCGTGATCAAGATGGTGCAGGCGCTGCGGCATGGTGTGTTGCCGCAGACGCTGCATGTGGATGCGCCGTCGTCGCACGTCGACTGGTCGTCGGGCGCGGTGTCGCTGCTGACGGAGCGGATCGCCTGGCCGGAGACCGGCGACCCGCGACGCGGCGCGGTCTCCGCCTTCGGGGTGAGCGGCACCAATGCGCATGTGATCTTGGAGCAGGCCCCTGCCGAGGACGACAGTCAGGACGAGGTTGCTGGCGAGGCGCCTGCCGTTGCCGGTGGTGTGGTGCCGTGGGTGGTGTCCGGTAAGTCCGAGGCCGCGTTGCGTGCGCAGGCGGCGCGGTTGCTGTCGTTCGTGGATGCCACGCCTGGGTTGAACCCGGTCGATGTGGGGTCCTCGTTGGCGACGACGCGTGCTGCGTTGGGTCATCGTGCGGCGGTGGTGGCCGAGGACGTCGCGGAGTTCCGGGAGGGGCTTGCCGCGTTGGCTTCGGGTGCTTCGGCGTCCGGGGTGGTGCGTGGTGTGGTGTCCGAGGGCCGGTTGGCGTTCTTGTTCAGTGGTCAGGGTTCGCAGCGGGTGGGGATGGGGCGTGAGTTGTATGAGTCCTCTCCGGTGTTTGCGGCGGCGTTGGACGAGGTGTGTGGGCGGTTTGATGCCGATCTCGAACGTTCGCTGAAGGATGTGCTGTTCGGTGAGGGTGTGGGTGCCTTGCTGGATCAGACGGCGTATACGCAGCCTGCGCTGTTCGCTGTTGAGGTGGCGTTGTTCCGGTTGGTGGAGTCGTGGGGTGTGGTCCCCGACTTCCTCAGTGGGCACTCCATCGGTGAGTTGGCGGCGGCGCATGTTGCGGGTGTGTTGTCGTTGGAGGATGCCTGTGTGTTGGTGGCGGCTCGTGGTCGTCTGATGCAGGAGTTGCCGTCGGGTGGTGCGATGGTGGCGGTCCAGGCGTCGGAGGGCGAGGTCGCGCCGCTGCTGGTCGAGGGTGTGAGCGTCGCTGCGGTCAACGGTCCGACGTCGGTTGTCGTTGCCGGTGACGAGGACGCGGTTCTGGAGATCGCGGCCGGTTTTGAGCGGCAGGGTCGTAAGACCAAGCGGCTGCCGGTCAGTCATGCGTTCCATTCGCCGCACATGGACGGGATGTTGGAGGAGTTCCGCAAGGTTGCGGAGGGGCTGGCTTACGCGGCTCCGCGTATTCCGATTGTGTCGAATCTGACCGGTGCGGTGGTGTCCGGTGAGGAGATCGGTACTGCGGAGTTCTGGGTTCGGCATGTGCGTGAGGCTGTTCGGTTTGCTGATGGTGTCGGGGCGTTGGAGGGGTTGGGCGTTTCGACGTTTGTGGAGTTGGGGCCGGATGGTGCGCTGAGTGGTTTGGTGCAGGAGTGCTGTGTCGCCGAGGGGGTGGCGGCGGTTCCGGTGTTGCGTAGGGGCAGGGGTGAGGTGCGGTCGTTGTTGACCGCTGTCGCTTCCGCGTATGCGCGTGGTGTGTCGGTGGACTGGTCGCGGGCGCTGGGGAACGGCCGTCGGGTGGATCTGCCGACGTATGCCTTCCAGCGGGAGCGGTACTGGTTGGACTCCGGTGTGGATGTGGCGGATGTGTCGTCGGCGGGTTTGGTGTCGGCGGAGCATCCGTTGTTGGGTGCGGCGGTGGAGTTGCCTGAGGGGTTGGTGTTCACCGGGCGGTTGGCGGTTTCGACCCATGGGTGGTTGGCCGATCACGTCGTGATGGGTTCGGTGTTGTTGCCTGGTACCGCGTTTGTGGAGTTGGCGGTGCATGCCGGTGTGCGGGTCGGTTGTGGTCTGTTGGAGGAGCTGACCCTTGAGGCGCCGTTGATCCTGCCGGAGCGGGGCGGTGTCCAGCTGCGCGTCACCGTCGGCGAACCGGATGAGTCCGGCCGGTGCTCGCTCGCTGTCCACTCACGTGCCGAGAACGGCGCGACGACATGGACCCGCCATGCGTCCGGCGCGCTGAACGCGGCCGCGCAGCCGGTACCCGTCGTGCCGGGCGCCTGGCCGCCCGCCGATGCGGAGGCCGTCGACCTGGCCGGTCTCTACGACGACCTGGCCGCGGCCGGACTCGGCTACGGACCGGCGTTCCGCGGGCTGCGCGCGGCGTGGCGGCGCGGCGACGAGGTGTTCGCCGAGGTCGCCCTGCCGCAGGCCAACCAGGCCGACGCGGCCCGGTTCGGGCTGCACCCCGCGCTGCTCGACGCCGCACTGCACGCGGTGCGGTTGGGGGATTTCTTCGCCGGCTCCGACGGCGCCCGTCTGCCCTTCGCCTGGCGTGATGTGTGCCTGCACGCCGCAGGTTCCGGCGCCGTGCGCGTCCGTATCGCGCCTGCGGGCCGGGATGCGGTGTCGCTGACCGTGTCGGATCAGCTCGGCCGGTCGATCGCCTCCGTCGAGTCGCTGGCGTTGCGGCCGGTCTCGGCCGAGCAGCTGCGTGCGGCCGACGCGGCGACGCGCGACGCGCTGTTCCGCGTCGACTGGACGACGGTGCCGACGTCGCCCGCCACGACGAGCCGTTGCGCCGTCGTCGGGAACGACGACTTCGGGCTCGACACAACCCGGTACGCGGACCTGGCCTCCCTTGCTGCGTCCCAGGCGGCTGGTGGTGGGTTGCCGGAGCTGGTGTTCGTCGCCGGAGAACCCGGTGCATCAGGTCACCCCGGTGCATCAGTTCAACCCGGTGCATCCGGTGCATCCGGTGAGCGCGGCGACGACGCGCACGCGGCGGTGCATCGGGCGCTGGCGATGGTGCAGGAGTGGCTGGAGGAGGAGCGGTTCGCCTCGTCCCGGCTGGTCGTGCTGACCCGGGGCGCGGTGGCGACCGGCGCTGACGGGGACGTCGCCGACCTCGGCGGCGCCGCGGTGTGGGGTCTGCTCCGCGCGGCACAGTCGGAACACCCGGGCCGGTTCGTGCTGGTGGACCTCGACGAGCACGCGGCCTCGCGTGGCCTGCTGCTCGCCGCGGCGGCCAGTGGTGAACCACAGCTGGCCGTCCGCCAGGGCGCCCTGTACGCCCCCCGACTGGCCAGGGTGGCGCCGCCCGCCGAAGGCATCCGGCGGCCGTTGGACCCGGCGGGCACCGTGCTGATCACCGGCGCCACCGGTGCGCTCGGTGGGCATGTCGCCCGCCACCTGGTGACCGCGCACGGCGTTCGGCACCTGCTGCTGACCAGCCGACGTGGCGAGGCCGCCGCCGGTGCGGCCGAACTCGTCTCAGAACTGGCCGAGTTGGGCGCCAGTGCCCGGATGGCGGCCTGTGACGTCGCCGACCGGGACGAGCTGGCCGCACTGCTGGACGGAGTCCCCGAAGCGCACCCGCTGACCGCCGTCGTGCACGCGGCAGGCGTGCTGGACGACGGTGTGTTGGAGTCGCTGACCCCGGAGCGGATCGACGCGGTGCTGCGGCCGAAGGTGGACGCGGCGCTGCACCTGCACGAGCTGACCCGCGACCTCGACCTGGCCGGGTTCGTGCTGTTCTCCTCGGCGTCAGCCACCTTCGGCAGCGCGGGCCAGGGCAACTACGCGGCGGCGAACGCGTTCCTCGACGCGCTCGCCGTCCGCCGCCGGGCGCTGGGCCTGCCCGCCGTGGCGCTGGCGTGGGGACCGTGGGCGGACGGCGGCATGGCCGACGCCTTGGACGAGGCCGATCGCGCCCGGATGGCACGCCTCGGCATGGTGCCGCTCTCCGCCGACCAGGGACTGGCGCTGCTGGACGCCGCGCAGTCCGTCGACGAGGCGGTGCTGGTACCGATCCGGCTCGACACCGCTGCCCTGCGCACCAAGGCAGGCGGGGTGCCGGCCCTGCTGCGCGGCCTGATCCGCAGCTCGGCGCGGCCGACGGTCAGTACCACCGAAGGCCCCTCGCTCCGCGAGCGGCTGGCCGCACTGACCGACGCGGAACAGGACCGACTGCTGCTCGACCTGGTCCGTACGCACTCCGCCGCCGCCCTCGGCCACAGCACGTCGCACGCGGTCGACGCCGGGCGCGGATTCCTGGAGCTCGGCTTCGACTCGCTCACCGCGGTGGAGCTGCGCAACGGACTCAGCGCGGCCACCGGACTGCGACTGCCCGCCACCCTGCTGTTCGACTACCCGACGCCGAGCGCCCTCCGCGACCATCTGCGCGCGGAGCTCGCACCGCAGGAAACGTCCGTCGCCGCGCCGGCACTCGCCGAGCTCGACCGGCTGGAAGCCCTGCTCGCGGCCGTCCCGGGAGACGACGACGCACGCACCGCGATCACCACGCGGCTGCAGCGCCTGCTGTCGAACTGGACCAGCCCCGGCGAACAACCGGAACACACCACCGACGACCTCTTGTCGGCCAGCGCCGAGGAACTCTTCGACGTGCTCGACCGAGAGTTCGGCAGGTCCTGACGTGATCAACGCACACCGCCCCACCGCCGCAAGGAGCTGACGCCAGATGTCGAACGAGGAGAAGCTTCTCGATTACCTCAGGCGTGCCACCGTCGACCTCGGCGAGGCCCGCCGGCGAGTCCAGGAGCTTGAGGCGGGGGAACAGGAACCCATCGCGATCATCGGCATGAGCTGCCGCTACCCGGGAGGCGTGAACTCCCCGGAAGACCTGTGGCAGCTGGTGGCCGACGGTGGCGACGCGATCTCGCCGTTCCCGACCGACCGCGGTTGGGACCTGGCCGCGCTCTACGACCCGGACCCGGACCACACCGGCACCAGCTACGTCCGGGAGAGCGGTTTCCTGCACGACGCGGCCGAGTTCGACCCGGCGCTCTTCGGGATCTCGCCGCGTGAGGCGCTGGCGATGGACCCGCAGCAGCGGCTGCTGCTGGAGACCTCCTGGGAGGCGTTCGAGCGGGCCGGTATCGCGCCGACCGCGCTGTCCGGCAGCCGGACGGGTGTGTTCGCCGGACTGATGTACCACGACTACGCGACCCGGCTGCACGAAGTACCCGACGGTGTCGAGGGCTACCTCGGCACGGGCAACTCGGGCAGTGTCGTCTCCGGACGCATCGCCTACACCTTCGGTCTGGAAGGTCCCGCGGTCACCATCGACACGGCGTGCTCGTCGTCCCTGGTGGCCCTGCACCTGGCCGCGCAGTCACTGCGCAAGGGCGAGTGCACACTGGCGTTGGCCGGTGGCGTCACCGTGATGTCCACCCCGGCCGCGTTCGTGGAGTTCAGCAGGCAGCGCGGACTGGCCGGGGACGGACGCTGCAAGTCGTTCGCCGGCGCGGCGGACGGCACCGCATGGTCCGAGGGCGCGGGGATGCTGCTGGTGGAGCGGTTGTCCGACGCGCAGCGCAACGGGCATCCGGTGCTGGCCGTGGTGCGCGGCACCGCGGTCAACCAGGACGGTGCGAGCAGCGGCCTGACCGCGCCCAACGGCCCCGCGCAGCAGCGCGTCATCCGCCAGGCACTGGACAGCGCCGGGTTGACGCCCCAGCAGGTGGACGCCGTGGAGGCGCACGGCACCGGCACCACCCTCGGCGACCCGATCGAGGCGCAGGCGATCCTGGCCACCTACGGCCAGGATCGTGAACGGCCCTTGTGGCTCGGGTCGTTCAAGTCCAACATCGGGCACTCCCAGGCCGCGGCCGGCGTCGGCGGCGTGGTGAAGATGGTCATGGCGATGCGGCACGGTGTGCTGCCGAAGACGCTGCACGTGGACGAGCCGACGCCCAAGGTCGACTGGTCGGCCGGTGCCGTCTCTCTGCTGACCGAGCAGATCGAGTGGCCGCAGACCGGCGAACCGCGGCGTGCCGGCGTTTCGTCGTTCGGAGTCAGCGGCACCAACGCGCATGTCGTACTGGAGCAGCCGCCCGCTGCCGAGCCGGAGTCGGAACCGAAGCCGGAGCTGAAGTCGGAGCCGAAGTCGGATTCGCAGTCGAGGCCGGTCACCGGCGTCGTGCCCTTGGTGCTGTCCGGCGCGACCGAGCAGGCGCTGCGCGCGCAGGCCGCCCGCCTGCTGTCCTACGTGGACTCGACGCCCGACCTGCGCCCGACGGACGTGGGCTTCTCACTGGCGACCGGCCGGGTCGCGCTCGAACACCGGGGCGCATTGGTTGCCGCCGACCTGGACTCCCTCCGCGCCGGCCTGGAGGCCCTGGCGACCGGTGACGCAAACGGCGCCGTACGGGGCAGCGCAACGGCAGATGACCGTGCGGTGTTCGTCTTCCCTGGTCAGGGTTCGCAGTGGGTGGGCATGGCGGTGGAGCTTTTGGACTCCTCGCCGGTGTTCGCGGAGTCGATGCGGGCGTGCGCGCAGGCCCTTGCGCCGCATGTCGAGTGGTCCCTGTTGGATGTGCTCGCTGACGCTGAGGCGTTGGAGCGGGTTGATGTTGTTCAGCCTGTGCTGTTTGCGGTGATGGTGTCGCTGGCGGCGTTGTGGCGTTCGTACGGTGTTGAGCCGGCCGCTGTGGTGGGTCATTCGCAGGGTGAGATTGCTGCTGCGTGTGTGGCGGGTGCGTTGTCGCTGGAGGATGCTGCGCGGGTTGTTGCGTTGCGGAGTAAGGCGCTGCTGGCCCTGTCCGGTCGGGGCGGCATGGTGTCCGTCTCGCTGCCGGTTGATGAGGTCGCCGAGCGTCTTGAGCGTTGGGACGGTCGGATCTCCGTCGCTGCGGTGAATGGCCCGGGTTCGATCGTGGTCTCCGGTGACGTTGACGCGCTGGACGAGCTCCTGGCCGACTGTGAGGAGTCCGGGGTCCGGGCTCGCCGTATCCCGGTGGACTACGCGTCCCACTCGGCGCATGTGGAGGAGATCCGCGACGAGCTCCTGACGATCCTGGCCGACATCACCCCGCGCCCCTCGCAGGTGCCGTTCTACTCCACGGTGACGGTGGAGCGGATCGACACCAGCGTGCTGGATGCCGAGTACTGGTACCGCAACCTGCGGCAGACGGTTCGGTTCGAGGAGACCGTGCAACTGCTCGCCGAGCAGGGACACCGCCTCTTCGTCGAGTCCAGCGCACACCCCGTGCTCACGCTGGGTGTGCAGGAGACGTCCGAGCAGGTGACTGCGATCGGCTCCCTGCGGCGTGACGAGGGCGGCCTGGACCGGTTCCTGCTGTCGCTGGCCGAAGCCCACGTGCAGGGCGTGAGCGTCGACTGGCAGACCGTGTTCCCCGGCGCCCGCCGCGTGGACGACCTGCCCACCTACGCCTTCCAGCGCCAGCGCTACTGGCTCGACGCGGGCAGTCCGGCAGGGGCGGTGGATTCGGTCGATGCCGAGTTCTGGCGCGCGGTGGAGCGCGAAGACCTGGAGCGTGTGACGGACACGCTGAACGTGGACGGCGCTGACCCGCTGAGCAAGGTGCTGCCCGCGATGTCCGCATGGCGGCGTGCCCGCGCCGAGGAGTCCACGGTGAACTCCTGGCGTTACGGCGTCGCATGGCATGCGATCGGCGAGACCACCGCCGCGCGCCTGTCCGGGAACTGGCTCGTGGTGCGGCCCGCCGGGCGCACCGACGAGTGGACGACCGCCACCGTCGCGGCGCTGACCGCGCACGGCGCGCACGTGGTCGAGGCCGAGGTGACCGACGTCGACCGGGAGGCCCTGCGGGCCGCTCTGCCGTCCGACATCGAGCTGTCCGGTGTGCTGTCCCTGCTCGGTCCGGCCGATGAGGCGCACCCGCTGCACCCCGCGCTGTCCGTCGGTGTGGCCGGAACGGTCGCGCTGGTGCAGGCCCTGGGGGATGCCGGGATCGACGCGCCCTTGTGGTGCGTCACCCGGGGCGCGGTGTCCGTGGGCGGCTCCGACCAGGTGTTCAACCCGGCGCAGGCACAGGTCTGGGGGCTCGGCCGGGTCGCGGCCCTGGAGCACCCGGAACGCTGGGGCGGACTGGTGGACCTGCCCGAGGCCCTCGACGACCGGGCGGCGACCCGACTGGTCGGCGTGCTGGCCGGTGCGGGTGACGAGGACCAGCTCGCGGTGCGTTCCGCCGGTGTGTTCGTGCGGCGGCTCCAGCCGGCTCCGGTAGCGGAGCGCGGCCTTCGCAAGTGGCGGCCGTCCGGCACCGTGCTGGTGACCGGCGGTACCGAACCGCTGGGTGCCAGGGTTGCGCTGTGGCTCGCCCAACAGGGCGCGGAACACCTGCTGTTGACCAGCCCCGACCCGCGGGACACCGCCGACCTGGAGGCCGAGCTGGCCGAACTGGGCGCGAAGGTCACCGTCGCCGTCTGCGACGTGACCGACCGGGACGCGGTCGCACGGCTGCTGGCCTCGGTGCCCGCCGAGCATCAGCTCACCGCCGTGGCACACTCCTCTCCCGCCGCCGAGATGTCCGCGCTGGCCGAGACCGAACTCGGCGACTTCGCCCAGGTGTTGTCCTCTCGGGTCTCCGGCGCCGCGCACCTCGACGAACTTCTCGACTACGACTCTCTCGACGTCGTTGTCTACTTCTCCTCGGTCGCCGGTGTCTGGGGCAGCGGCCGCCAGAGCGCCTACGCGGCGGGCAACGCGTTCCTGGACGCACTGGCCGAGCGGCGCAGGGCCACCGGTGCGCGGGCCCTTTCGGTGGCCTGGAGCCCGTGGCAGGGCTCGGAGACCGCCGCCGACGCGGACGGTGCGGAGTTCCTGCGCAAGCGTGGCGTGCGGGCGATGGCGCCCGACCTGGCGCTCACCGTGCTCCAGCAGGTCCTCGATCACAACGAGCCGTTCGTGGCGGTCGCGGACGTGGACTGGGACCGGTTCCTGCCGGGGTTCACGGCGCTGCGGCCGAGCCCGCTGTTCGCCGAGCTGCCCGACGTGAAGCGCATCCTGGCCGCGGCGGAACAGGGCAAGGACGAGCAGTCGACGACCGCTTCCGAACTGGTGCGCAGTCTGTCCGGACTGGCCGAGCCGGAGCAGCAGCGGATCGTGCTCGACCTGGTGCGCGACCACTTGGCGGCGGTCCTCGACCACGCCAGCACGGACGCCGTGGCGGTCGAGCGCGCCTTCCGTGAGCTGGGCTTCGACTCGCTGACCGCGGTGGACCTGCGCAACCGGCTCAACACGGCCACCGGACTCAAGCTGCCCGCCACGCTGGTCTTCGACTACCCGACCCCGGTGGCGCTCGCCGAGTTCCTGCGCGCCGAACTGGTCGGTTCGGACCGTGCGGTCGCCGCGGTGGCGACCGTCGCGCCGGTGGACGACGAGCCGATCGCGATCGTGGGCATGGGCTGCCGCTTCCCCGGCGACGTGCGCACACCGGAGGAACTGTGGCAGCTGGTCGAGGGCGGCCACGACGCGGTGACCGGGTTGCCGGAGAACCGCGGCTGGGACATCGACGCGTTCTACGACCCCACCCGCCAGCGGTCCGGTTCCTCCTACGTCCGCCACGGCGGATTCCTGCACGACGCGGACGAGTTCGACCCGGCGTTCTTCGGGATCTCGCCGCGTGAGGCGTTGGCGATGGACCCGCAGCACCGGCTGCTGCTCGAAACCTCCTGGGAGGCGTTCGAACGGGCCGGAATCGACCCGGCGTTGGTGCGCGGCAAGCAGGTCGGCGTGTTCGCGGGTACCAACGGCCAGCACTACATGCCGCTGCTGCAGAGCGACCAGGACACCTTTGACGGCTATCTGGCGACCGGTAACGGTGCGAGTGTGCTGTCGGGCAGGGTTTCGTACACGTTCGGCCTCGAAGGACCGGCGGTGACGGTGGACACGGCGTGTTCCTCGTCGCTGGTCGCGCTTCACCTGGCGGCGCAGGCGCTGCGGCAGGGCGAGTGCGAACTGGCGTTGGCCGGCGGCGTGACGGTGATGTCCACCCCGGACATGTTCTTCGAGTTCAGCCGCCAGAACGGCCTGTCCGAGGACGGTCGGTCCAGGGCCTTCGCCGCCGGGGCGTCAGGCTTCGGCCTCGCCGAGGGCGCGGGCATGCTGGCGCTGGAGCGGTTGTCCGACGCACGTCGCAACGGGCATCCGGTGTTGGCGGTGCTGCGGGGTTCCGCGGTGAACCAGGACGGTGCGTCCAACGGTCTGACGGCGCCGAACGGTCCGTCGCAGCAGCGGGTGATCCGCCAGGCGCTGGCCAACGCGGGCCTTGGCACGTCGGACGTCGATGTGGTGGAGGCGCACGGCACCGGCACGACGCTGGGTGACCCGATCGAGGCCCAGGCACTGCTGGCCACCTACGGTCAGGGTCGCGAACGGGCGTTGTGGTTGGGGTCGTTGAAGTCGAACATCGGGCACACGCAGGCCGCCGCTGGTGTGGCCGGTGTGATGAAGATGGTGTTGGCGATGCGGCACGGTGTGCTGCCGAAGACGCTGCACGTGGACGAGCCGACCCCTGAGGTGGACTGGTCCGCGGGCGCGGTGTCGTTGCTGACGGAACAGGTGGAGTGGCCGCAGACGGGCGCGCCGCGGCGGGCCGCGGTGTCGTCGTTCGGGATCAGCGGCACGAATGCGCATGTGATTCTGGAGGAGGCGCCGCCGCAGGTTGAGGCGGAGCCGGTTGCGGCGTCGGCTGGTGCGGCGCCGGTGGGTGTGGTGCCGGGTGTGGTGCCGTGGGTGGTCTCGGGCAAGACCGAGGCCGCGCTGCGTGCGCAGGCATCCCGCCTGCTGTCGTACGTGGATGCCACGCCTGGTTTGAACCCGGCGGAAGCGGGCCTCTCACTGGCGGCCGGGCGCGCAGCCTTCGAGCATCGCGCTGCGGTGGTCGGGGCCGACCTGGCTGCCTTCCGCTCCGGACTCGCCGCGCTCGCGGACGCCGGTTCCGCTCCCCATCTGGTGCAGGGCGTCGCGGGCGGCCGCAAGGTCGTGTTCGTCTTCCCCGGTCAGGGTTCGCAGTGGGTGGGCATGGCCGCGGAGCTCTTGGACTCCTCACCGGTGTTCGCGGACTCGATGCGGGCATGCGCGCAGGCCCTTGCCCCGCACATCGAGTGGTCCCTGCTGGACGTACTCGCCGACGCTGAGGCGTTGGAGCGGGTTGATGTTGTTCAGCCCGTGCTGTTCGCGGTGATGGTCTCCCTGGCCGCGTTGTGGCGTTCGTACGGCGTCGAGCCGGCCGCCGTCGTCGGCCATTCGCAGGGTGAGATTGCTGCCGCGTGCGTGGCGGGTGCGCTTTCGCTGGATGATGCTGCGCGGGTTGTGGCGTTGCGGAGTAAGGCGCTGCTGGCCCTGTCCGGTCGCGGCGGCATGGTGTCCGTCTCGCTGCCGGTTGATGAGGTCGCCGAGCGTCTTGAGCGGTGGGACGGTCGGATCTCTATCGCCGCCGTCAACGGTCCGGGCTCGATTGTCGTCTCCGGCGACGTCGATGCGCTCGACGAACTCCTCGTTGACTGTGAGGAGTCCGGGGTCCGGGCTCGCCGTATCCCGGTGGACTACGCGTCGCATTCGGCGCATGTGGAGGAGATCCGCGAGGAGCTCCTGAGCATCCTGGCGGGCATCAGTCCCCGTCCGTCGCAGGTGCCGTTCTACTCCACGGTGACGGTGGAGCGGATCGACACCAGCGTGCTGGATGCCGAGTACTGGTATCGCAACCTGCGGCAGACGGTCCGGTTCGAGGAGACCGTGCAGCTGCTCGCCGAGCACGGCCACCGCCTCTTCGTTGAGTCCAGCGCACACCCGGTACTGGCGATGGGCATCCAGGAAACGTCCGAGCAGATCGTGGCCCTCGGGTCCCTGCGCCGCGACGAAGGCGGCCTGGACCGGTTCCTGCTGTCCCTGGCCGAAGCCCACGTGCACGGTGCGACCGTCGACTGGCAGACCGTGTTCCCCGACGCTCGCCGCGTGGACGACCTGCCCACCTACGCCTTCCAGCGCCAGCGCTACTGGCCGGAAGCGGTTGCGGGCCGGATGGGCGACCTCTCCGCCGTTGGTCTCGACTCCGCGGATCACCCGCTGCTGGGTGCCGCTGTCCCGCTGGCGGAGGCGGATGGCTTCCTGTTCGCGGGGCGCTTGTCGCTCGCCACCCACCCGTGGCTGGCCGATCACACCGTGATGGGCTCGGTGCTGTTGCCCGGTACGGCTTTCGTCGAGCTTGCGATCCGCGCCGGGGACCAGGTCGGCTGTGGCCACCTGGAAGAACTCACCTTGGAAGCGCCGCTGGTCTTGCCCGAGCGCGGTGGTGTCCATCTGCAACTGGTGATCGACGCGGCGGACGACTCCGGTCGCCGGGCGCTGCACCTGCACTCCCGCCAGGGTGACGACGGTCCGTGGACGCGGCACGCCACCGGCACGCTGAACGCCGACCAGGGCACCGTGGCCCCCGAAGACGGCAGCTGGCCCCCCGCCGGGGCGGTCGCCGTCGACCTGTCCGGACGCTACGAGTACCTGGCCGCACAGGGCTATGACTACGGCCCGACGTTCCAGGGTCTGCGTGCGGCCTGGCGGCGCGGTGACGAGGTCTTCGCCGAAGTCGCTCTGGCGCCGGAGCAGCAGGACGGCGCGGCCCGGTTCGGGCTGCATCCCGCCCTGCTGGACGCCGCGGTTCAGGCGGTCGGTCTCGGTGACTTCCTGCCGAACGCCGAGCACGGCTACCTTCCGTTCGCCTGGAGCGGGGTGCATCTGCACGCGGCTGGTGCCGCCGCGTTGCGGGTGAAGGTGTCCCGGGCCGGCCAGGACGCGGTGGCGCTCGCGGTCGCCGACAGCAGCGGCGAACCGGTGGCGTCGGTGGCGTCACTGGTGCTGCGTCCGGTGACCGAGGAGCAGTTGGCAGTGGCCGATGCCGCTACGCACGACTCGCTGTTCCGGTTGGACTGGTCGGACATCCCGGTCGCGGAGAACCCGGCTGTCCCGGCGAGCCCGGCGAACCCTGAGGCAGGGCACGGCCGTTGGGCGTTGATCGGTGCGGACGAGCTCAAGCTTCAGGCCGAGCTGGCCACCTCGGGTGTCGAACTCGACGCCTACCCGGACCTGGCCGTCCTCGGCGCAGCGGATGCCGTGCCGGAGCTGGTGTTCGTGACCTTCCCGCCGAACCACGGCGCCGGTCTGTCGCCCGCTGAGGTGCACGGGGCCACGGGTGCCGCGCTGGGGATCGTCCAGGCGTGGTTGGCGGACGAGCGGTTCGCGGAGTCGCGGTTGGTGCTGGTCACCAGGGGTGCCGTCGCCGCCGGAGAGTCGCAGGACGTGTCGGACCTCGTGCATGCCCCGCTGTGGGGCCTGGTCCGGTCCGCGCAGCTGGAGAATCCGGACCGGTTGGTGGCGCTGGACCTGGACGAGCACGACGCCTCGTACCAGGTGGTTGCTGCGGCGCTGGCGACCGGCGAACCCCAACTGGCCGTCCGCGAGGGCGTGGTGTCCGCGCCGCGCCTGGTGCGGGTCACCGGCGACGGTTCGCTGGTGCCGCCGAACAGCCCGGCATGGCGGCTGGACATCGCGGAGAAGGGCACCCTGGAGAACCTGGCCCTCACCGAGTGCACGGCCGACACCGAACCACTGGCCGAGGGCCAGGTGCGGATCGAGGTGCGGGCCGCGGGCCTGAACTTCCGCGATGTGCTGATCGCCCTCGGCATGTACCCGGACGAGGCCCTGATGGGCAGCGAGGGCGCGGGCGTTGTGCTGGAGGTCGGGCCGGGAGTGACCGGTCTCGCCCCCGGCGACACAGTGATGGGCCTGCTCTCCGGCGCGTTCGGCCGGGTCAGCGTGACCGATCACCGACTGGTCACCAGGATGCCGTCGGGGTGGTCGTTCACGCAGGCGGCCTCGGTGCCGGTGGTGTTCCTCACCGCCTACTACGCGCTCAAGGACCTCGCCGGGTTGCGCGCGGGTGAGTCGGTGCTGATCCATGCCGCCGCGGGTGGTGTGGGTATGGCCGCGGTGCAGCTCGCGCGGCATTGGGGTGCCGAGGTCTTCGGGACCGCGAGCCCCGGCAAGTGGGACGTGCTGCGCTCGCTGGGCTTCGATGACGCGCACATCGCGTCGTCGCGCACCCTCGACTTCGAGGAGAGCTTCCGCAGTGCCACGGACGGCCAGGGCGTAGACGTCGTACTGGACTCCCTGGCCCGGGAGTTCGTGGACGCCTCGCTGCGGCTGCTGCCGAGGGGCGGCCGGTTCGTGGAGATGGGCAAGACCGATGTCCGGGACGCCGAGCAGGTCGCTGACTCGCACCCCGGCGTGACCTATCGCGCGTTCGACCTGATGGACGCCGGGCCCGACCGCATCGCCGAGATGTTGGGTGAGTTGGTGGGGTTGTTCGGTCGTGGTGTGTTGCGGCCGTTGCCGGTGCGGGGTTGGGATGTGCGGCGTGCTCCGGAGGCGTTGCGTTTCTTGAGTCAGGCGCGGCATGTGGGCAAGTTGGTGTTGACGGTGCCGCGTGGGGTGGATCCGGAGGGGACTGCGCTGGTCACGGGTGCTACTGGTGTGTTGGGTGGGTTGGTGGCCCGGCATCTGGTGGTGGAGCATGGTGTGCGTCGGTTGGTGTTGGTGGGCCGGCGGGGTGTGGAGGCTCCGGGGGCTGCGGAGTTGGTTGCGGAGCTGACGGGGTTGGGTGCGTCGGTGTCGGTGGCGGCGTGTGATGCGGCTGATCGTGATGAGTTGGCTGGGGTGTTGGCGGGGGTTTCGCGGGAGCATCCGTTGACTGCGGTGGTGCATGCGGCGGGTGTGTTGGATGACGGTGTGGTGGGGTCGTTGTCTGCGGAGCGGTTGGCTGCGGTGTTGCGGCCGAAGGTGGATGCGGCGTGGAATTTGCATGAGTTGACGGCTGGTCTTGATCTGTCGTTGTTTGTGTTGTTCTCGTCGGTGTCGGGGACGTTGGGTGGTGCGGGGCAGGCGAATTACGCGGCGGCGAATGTGTTTCTTGATGGGTTGGCTGCGCATCGTCGTGCGTTGGGTTTGTCGGGTGTGTCGTTGGCGTGGGGGTTGTGGGCTCGTTCCAGTGGGATGACGGGGCATCTTGGGGATGTCGATGTGCAGCGGATGACGCGGGTTGGTGTGGGTGCGTTGTCGGTTGACGAGGGTCTGGCGTTGTTCGACGCGGCGATCGGACGGCCCGAGGCCACCGTCGTACCGATGCGCCTGGACACCCGAACCCTGCGCGCCGCGGATGTGCCGCCGTCGCTGCGAGGTCTCGCCCGCGGTCCGGTCCGGCGGATGGTCGAGGCCGGCGCCACCGCCTCGCACGGCCCGTCGCTGGCACAGCGGCTGGCCGAGACGCCGGAGGCGGATCGCGGTCGGGTCCTGCTCGACCTGGTACGGACCCATGTCGCGACCGTGCTCGGACACGCCTCCGGAGCCGCGATCGAGCCAGGACGGGCCTTCCAGGAGGTCGGATTCGACTCGCTGACCGCCGTCGAACTGCGCAACCGCCTCAACGCGGCCACCGGCCTGCGCCTGCCACCGACGCTGGTCTTCGACTACCCGACCCCGACCGCGCTCGCCGAACTCCTGCGCGCCGAGCTCCTGGGCGACGAGGCCGCTGACGGCAGCTCGTTGCTGACCGAGCTGGAACGCCTGGAGGCGACGCTCGCCGCGCTCGTGCCGGACGACATGAGCGCCATCGCACCGGACGAACAGGCACGCGCCGACATCACCGCGCGCCTGAAGTCCCTGCTGTCCCAATGGGACGACGTGCGGGGCGATGTGGACGGCCGAGGGGTCGCGGAACAGATCGAGTCCGCGTCCGATGACGAGATCTTCGACCTGATCGACAGCAAGTGGGGACGTGAGTTGTGATGGCGAGCGAAGAGAAGCTTCGGGCGTACCTCAAGCGCGTGGTGACCGACCTGGACGACGCCACCGAGCGGCTGCGCCAGGTCAAGGAGAAGGAGCACGAGCCGATCGCGGTGGTCGGCATGGCGTGCCGCTTCCCCGGCGGGGTCGCCTCGCCGGAGGACCTCTGGCAGCTGGTCTCCTCCGGCGGCGACGCGCTCTCGGCCTTCCCGACCGACCGCGGCTGGGACCTCGGCGCCCTGCACGCCGAGGACGCCGAGCGCGGGACCTCGTACACCAAGGAAGGTGGGTTCCTCTACGACGCGGGCGAGTTCGATCCGGCGTTCTTCGGGATCTCGCCGCGTGAGGCGCTGGCGATGGACCCCCAGCAGCGGTTGCTGCTGGAAACCTCCTGGGAGGCGTTCGAACGGGCCGGGATCGACCCGGGCTCCCTGCGCGGCAGCCAGGTCGGTGTCTTCGCCGGCGCCTGGTACTCCGGCTACGTCGAGGGCATCCGGCGATCCGACCAGAACCTCGACGGGTTCCTGCTCACCGGCGGCGCGAGCAGCTTCGTGTCCGGGCGGATCGCCTACGTGCTCGGCTTCGAAGGCCCCAGCTTCACCGTGGACACCGCGTGTTCCTCGTCGCTGGTCGCGCTCCACCTGGCGGCCCAGTCACTGCGCAAGGGCGAGTGCACACTCGCACTGAGCGGTGGCGTCACCGTCATGTCGGGCCCGGACACCTTCATCGAGTTCAGCCGCCAGGGCGGGGTGGCCGCGGACGGCCGCTGCAAGGCGTTCTCGGCCGCCGCGGACGGGTTCGGCCCCTCCGAGGGCGCCGGCATGCTCGTCCTGGAGCGGCTGTCGGACGCCCGCCGGAACGGGCATCCGGTGCTGGCCGTGCTGCGTGGATCGGCGGTGAACTCCGACGGCGCGAGCAACGGGCTGACGGCCCCCAACGGCCCGTCGCAGGTCCGGGTGATCCGGGCGGCGCTGGCGAACGCGCGACTCTCGGCACGCCAGGTCGACGTGGTCGAGGCGCACGGCACCGGTACCAGTCTCGGTGACCCGATCGAGGCCCAGGCGCTGCTGGCCACCTACGGTCAGGATCGCGAACGGGCGTTGTGGCTGGGGTCGTTGAAGTCGAACATCGGGCACACGCAGGCCGCCGCTGGTGTGGCCGGTGTGATGAAGATGGTGTTGGCGATGCGGCACGGTGTGTTGCCGAAGACGCTGCACGTGGACGAGCCGACGCCCAAGGTGGACTGGTCGGCCGGTGCCGTCTCTCTGCTGACGGAGCAGGTGGAGTGGCCGCGGACGGATGCGCCGCGGCGGGCCGCGGTGTCGTCGTTCGGAATGAGCGGCACGAACGCCCATGTGATCCTGGAGGAGGCACCGCCGGTTGAGGCGCAGGCCGTTGCCGCGCCGACGCCGGGTGTGGTGCCGGGTGTGGTGCCGTGGGTGGTCTCGGGCAAGACCGAGGCGGCTTTGCGTGCGCAGGCGGCCCGGTTGCTGTCGTACGTGGACTCGATGCCCGAGCTGGACCCGGTGGATGTGGGCTTGTCGCTCGCTGCAGGGCGTGCTGCCTTCGAGCATCGTGCTGCGGTGGTCGGTGCTGACCTGGCTGCGTTCCGTGGCGGCCTGGCTGCGCTGGCGGATGCGACTGCGGCGCCTGGTGTGGTGCAGGGCACTGTGGCGGGTGACCGTGCGGTGTTCGTCTTCCCTGGTCAGGGTTCGCAGTGGGTGGGCATGGCCGCGGAGCTTCTGGACTCCTCGCCGGTGTTCGCGGACTCGATGCGGGCGTGCGCGCAGGCTCTTGCCCCGCACATCGAGTGGTCCCTGTTGGATGTGCTCGGCGACGCTGAGGCGTTGGAGCGGGTTGATGTTGTTCAGCCTGTGCTGTTCGCGGTGATGGTCTCCCTGGCGGCGTTGTGGCGTTCGTACGGTGTCGAGCCGGCCGCTGTCGTTGGCCATTCGCAGGGTGAGATCGCCGCGGCATGCGTGGCGGGTGCGTTGTCGCTGGAGGATGCCGCGCGGGTTGTTGCGCTGCGGAGTAAGGCGCTGCTGGCCCTGTCCGGTCGGGGCGGGATGGTGTCCGTCTCCCTCCCCGCAGACGAGGTCGCCGAACGCCTTCAGCGTTGGGACGGTCGGATCTCCATCGCCGCCGTCAACGGTCCGGGTTCGATTGTCGTCTCCGGCGATGTTGATGCGCTGGATGAACTCCTCGGTGACTGTGAGGAGTCCGGTGTCCGGGCTCGCCGTATCCCGGTGGATTACGCGTCGCATTCGGCGCATGTGGAGGAGATCCGCGACGAGCTCCTGACGATCCTCGCGGACATCAGCCCGCGTCCGTCGCAGGTGCCGTTCTACTCGACGGTGACGGTGGAGCGGATCGACACCAGCGTGCTGGATGCCGAGTACTGGTACCGCAACCTGCGGCAGACGGTCCGGTTCGAGGAGACCGTGCAGCTGCTCGCCGAGCACGGCCACCGCCTCTTCGTGGAGTCCAGTGCGCATCCGGTGCTGGCGATGGGCATCCAGGAGACGTCCGAGCAGATCGTGGCCCTGGGCTCCCTGCGCCGCGACGAAGGCGGCCTGGACCGGTTCCTGCTCTCGCTGGCCGAAGCCCACGTGCACGGGGCGACCGTCGACTGGACGGCCGTCTTCACCGGCGCCCGCCGCGTGGACGACCTGCCCACGTACGCCTTCCAGCGCCAGCGCTACTGGCTGGAAGCCGGCTATCCGGGACAGGCTGACCCGTTGGACGACGAGTTCTGGGCGGCCGTCGAGCGTGCGGACGTACCGGAGCTGGCGGCTGCGCTGCGGGTTGACGCGGATGCTCCGCTCAGTGCGGTGCTGCCCGCCATGTCCGCCTGGCGCCAGACCCGTCGCGAGAAGAACACGGTGGACTCGTGGCGCTACCGGATCGACTGGAAGCGGGTTGCCAACCCCTCGGCACCGAAGCTTTCCGGTACGTGGCTGGTGGTGACGACCGGCGAGCGGACCGAGACGTTCGACGCGCTCACGGCGCATGGGGCGGAGCTCGTCCACCTGGAGCTCGATCCGGGCTCGGCGGACCGGGCGACGCTCGCCGCACGGCTGCGTGAGCTGGCGGCCGATGCCCAGATCGACGGGGTGTTCTCCTTCCTCGGGCAGACCGGCGTCGCGCATCCGGCGCATCCGGTGTTGCCCGCCCATGTCGCCGCCACGGTGGCTCTGGTGCAGGCGCTCGGTGATGCGGAGGTGTCCGCGCCGCTGTGGATCGGCACCCGGGGCGCGGTTGCCACCGCGTCGGGCGAGGAGGTCGACTCGGAACAGGCCCAAATCTGGGGCCTCGGGCGGGTGTTCGGCCTGGAGCACCCGGAACGCTGGGGCGGCTTGGTCGACCTGCCCGAGGTGCACGATGAGCGGACGGCGACCGTTCTGGCCGGGGTGCTGGCCGGGCTCGACGACGAGGACCAGGTGGCGGTTCGCCCCGCGGGCGTATTCGCGCGTCGCCTGGCACACGCGCCGCTCGGCACCGCGTCCGCGCCGGACTGGCAGCCGCGCGGCACGGTGCTGGTCACCGGCGGCACCGGCGCGCTGGGCGCGCACGTCGCCAGGTGGCTTGCCGGAGCCGGCGCGGAGCGACTGGTGCTGACCAGCCGCCGTGGCCTGGACGCGCCCGGTGCGGTCGAGCTGCGCGACGAACTGGCCGCGCTCGGCCCCGAGGTGCTCGTCGAGGCGTGCGACGTCGCGGACCGGTCGTCGGTGGCGGCGTTGGTGGAGCGACTGACCGCACAGGGCGAACCGATCCGCGCGGTGGTGCACGCCGCCGGTGTCGGCGACGGAGCGCCGCTGGCGGGCACCACGACGGCCGAGTTCGCCGATGTGCTCGCCGCGAAGGTCGGCGGTGCGCTGCACCTGGACGCCCTGCTGGACAACGATGCCTTGGACGCCTTCGTGCTGTTCTCGTCGAACGCGGGGGTCTGGGGCAGCGGCGGGTTGGCCGCCTACGCCGCGGCCAACGCGTTCCTGGACGGGTTCGCACAGCAGCGCCGCGGCCGTGGCCTGCCCGCCACGTCGGTGGCCTGGGGCCTGTGGGCCGGTGCGGGCATGGCCGAGGGGACCAACGAGGAGTTCCTCCTCCGCCGCGGCCTGCGGGCGATGGCGCCGGAACTGGCGATCGCGGCACTGCGCCAGGCGGTCGGCCAGGCGGAACCGTTCGTCGCCGTGGCCGATGTGGACTGGGCACGGTTCGTGCCCGGCTTCACGGCGGCGCGTCGTCGTCCGCTGATCGAGGACCTGCCCGAGGTCCGGGACGCGGCCGGAGCGGAGACCGAGGGCACGGACGCCGGCGCGGCACTGCGGGAGCGACTGGCGGGGCTGCCGGACAGCGAGCAGGCCCGGACCCTCCTGGAGCTGGTGCGGGGCCAGGTCGCCGCTGTGCTCGGCCACTCCTCGGCGGACACGGTGGAGGCCACCAGGGCGTTCCGCGAGCTGGGCTTCGACTCGCTGACCGCGGTGGAACTACGGAACCGGCTGAACGCCGCGACCGGGCTGAAGTTGCCCCCCACGCTGGTGTTCGACCATCCGACGCCCACCGCGCTGGTGGAGCGCCTGCGCGCCGAACTGGCGCCGGAGGGCGACTCCGAGCCGACGCTCGATCCGGAAGAGGCCCGTATCCGGCAGGCGCTCGCCGCGGTTCCGCTGGCCGAACTGCGCGCGGCGGGTCTGCTGGACGCACTCCTGGAACTCGCCGGGGCATCCGACGCCGCAGAGGCCGCGGAGAGCTCGGACAGCCGGGAACGGCTCGACTCGATCGACTCGATGGACCATGACGACCTGTTGCGGATGGCGCTGGGTGAAGCCGAATCCGCCGAACCGTGGAGCTCATGATGGCTGCCTCCAATGAGAAGGTGTTCGAGGCGCTGCGAGCCTCACTGAAGGAGACCGAACGGCTCCGGCAACAACACCGGCAACTCACCGCCGCTGCGCGGGAGCCGATCGCGATCGTGGGCATGGCCTGCCGGTATCCGGGTGACGTGGAGTCGCCGGAGGACCTGTGGCGGCTGGTCGACGAGGGCCGGGACGCGGTCGTCGGACTGCCCGAGGACCGCGGCTGGGACATCGAGGGGCTGTACCACCCGGACCCGGACCACCCCGGCACGTCGTATGCGCGTGAGGGCGGCTTCGTCGCCGACGCCGCCGAATTCGACGCCGAGTTCTTCGGGATCTCGCCGCGTGAGGCGCTGGCGATGGACCCGCAGCAGCGGCTGCTGCTGGAGGCGTCCTGGGAGGTCTTCGAGCGGGCGGACATCGACCTGGCTTCGGTGCGCGGCAGTCGCACCGGGGTGTTCGTCGGCGCGTCGTACCAGGGCTACGGGCCGGGGGCACGGCAGGCGCCGGAGGGCACCGAAGGCTACGTGCTGACCGGCAACGCCTCCGCTGTCCTTTCCGGGCGGGTGGCCTACACCCTCGGCCTGGAGGGTCCCGCGGTCACGTTGGACACCGCGTGTTCGTCGTCCCTGGTCGCCCTGCACCTCGCGTGCCAGGTGCTGCGCCAGCAGGAATGCACCCTGGCGCTGGTCGGCGGGGCCGCGGTCATGGCCAACCCCGGTGCCTTCATCGAGTTCAGCCGTCAGCGCGGGCTCGCGCCGGACGGTCGGTGCAAGTCGTTCGCGGAGGCGGCGGACGGCACCGGCTGGGGCGAGGGCGTCGGTGTGCTGCTGTTGGAGCGGCTCTCCGACGCCCGCCGCAACGGACACCGGGTGCTCGCCCTCGTCCGTGGTTCGGCGATCAACCAGGATGGTGCGAGCAACGGCCTCTCCGCGCCGAGTGGCCCTGCCCAGCAGCGGGTGATCCGCCAGGCACTGACCAACGCGCGGCTGACCCCGTCGGACGTGGACGCGGTGGAGGCGCACGGCACCGGCACCCGGCTCGGTGACCCGATCGAGGCGCAGGCACTGCTGGCCACGTACGGCCAGGACCGCGAACAACCGCTGCTGCTCGGCTCGCTGAAGTCGAACATCGGGCACACCCAGGCCGCATCCGGTGTGGCAGGTGTGATCAAGATGGTGCAGTCCATGCGGCACGGTGTGTTGCCGAAGACCCTGCATGTGGACGCGCCGTCGTCGAATGTCGACTGGACCGCCGGTGCGGTGTCGCTGCTGACGGAGCGGGTTGACTGGCCCGACGCGGGACGGCCGCGTCGGGCTGCCGTGTCGTCGTTCGGGGTCAGCGGCACCAATGCGCATGTGATCTTGGAGCAGGCCCCCGCCGAGGACCAGGACCAGGACGACAACCAGGCCGACAACCAGGACGAGGTTGCTGGCGAGGCGCCTGCCGTTGCCGGTGGTGTGGTGCCGTGGACGGTGTCGGGCAAGTCCCAGTCGGCGCTGCGTGCGCAGGCGGCGCGCTTGCTCTCGTTCGTGGATGCCAGGCCCGGGCTGAACCCGGTCGATGTGGCGTTCTCGTTGGCGACGACGCGTACCGCGCTGGGGCATCGTGCGGTGCTCGTCGGCGCGGGTCGGGACGACTTCCGCAGTGGGCTTGCCGCGTTGGCTTCGGGTGCTTCGGCGTCCGGGGTGGTGCGTGGTGTGGTGTCCGAGGGCCGGTTGGCGTTCTTGTTCAGTGGTCAGGGTTCGCAGCGGGTCGGGATGGGGCGTGAGTTGTATGAGTCCTTTCCGGTGTTTGCGGCGGCGTTGGACGAGGTGTGCGGGCGTTTCGACGCCGATCTCGAACGTCCGCTGAAGGATGTGCTGTTCGGCGAGGGTGAGGGGGCCTTGCTGGATCAGACGGCGTACACGCAGCCTGCGCTGTTTGCTGTTGAGGTGGCGTTGTTCCGGTTGGTGGAGTCGTGGGGTGTCAAGCCCGACTTCGTGGCGGGGCATTCGATCGGTGAGTTGGCGGCGGCGCATGTTGCGGGCGCGTTGTCGTTGGAGGACGCCTGCACGCTGGTGGCGGCTCGTGGTCGTCTGATGCAGGAGTTGCCGTCGGGTGGTGCGATGGTGGCGGTCCAGGCGCCGGAGGGCGAGGTCGCGCCGCTGCTGGTCGAGGGTGTGAGCGTCGCCGCGGTCAACGGTCCGACGTCGGTTGTCGTCGCCGGTGACGAGGACGCGGTTCTGGAGATCGCTGCCGGTTTTGAGCGGCAGGGCCGTAAGACCAAGCGGCTCGCGGTGAGCCACGCGTTCCATTCGCCGCACATGGACGGCATGTTGGAGGAGTTCCGCAAGGTCGCGGAGGGGCTGGCTTACGCGGCTCCGCGCATTCCGATCGTGTCCAATCTGACCGGTGCGGTGGTTACCGGCGAGGAGATCGGCACCGCGGACTTCTGGGTCCGGCACGTCCGTCAGTGCGTCCGCTTCCGTGACGGGATACGGGCGCTGGAAGACGCGGGTGTGACGACGTACGTCGAGCTCGGCCCGGACGGCACGCTGACCGCTCTCGCCCAGGACTGCGTCAGCGAGCCGGACGGTAAGGCGTTCGTCCCCGTCCTGCGCGACGGTCGCCCGGAGGCCGAAGCCCTCACCACGGCGGTCGGTCGTGCGTATGCGCGTGGTGTGTCGGTGGACTGGTCGCGGGCGCTGGGGAACGGCCGTCGGGTGGATCTGCCGACGTATGCCTTCCAGCGGGAGCGGTATTGGTTGGACTCGGGTGTGGATGTGGCGGATGTGGCGTCGGCGGGTTTGGTGTCGGCGGAGCATCCGTTGTTGGGTGCGGCGGTTGAGTTGCCTGAGGGGTTGGTGTTCACCGGGCGGTTGGCGGTGTCCTCCCATGGGTGGTTGGCCGATCACGTCGTGATGGGTTCGGTGTTGTTGCCGGGTACCGCGTTTGTGGAGTTGGCGGTGCATGCCGGTGTGCGGGTCGGTTGTGGTCTGTTGGAGGAGCTGACCCTTGAGGCGCCGTTGATCCTGCCGGAGCGGGGCGGTGTCCAGCTGCGCGTCACCGTCGGCGAACCGGACCAGACGGGGGCGCGCCCGGTACGGGTGCACTCCCGACCCGCACGCGGCGAGGACCAGCCGTGGACCCGGCACGCCAGCGGGACGCTGACCGCGGCCGCGCCGGCGCCGACCAGCGGACTCGGCGGCGTGTGGCCGCCGGCGGAGTCGGTGGCGGTGGACGTCGATGGCTACTACCAGCGCCTGGTGGAGTCCGGTTACGGCTATGGGCCGGCGTTCCAGGGCCTGCGCGCGGCCTGGCGGTGCGGCGACGAGGTGTTCGCCGAGGTCGCCCTGCCGCAGGCCAACCAGGCCGACGCGGCCCGGTTCGGGCTGCACCCCGCGCTGCTCGACGCCGCACTGCACGCGGTCGGCAAGGGCGACTTCTTCGCCGACTCCGGCCCGGTCCGGCTGCCGTTCGCGTGGCGTGGCGTGGCGCTGCACGGCCATGGTGCGGGTGCGTTGCGGGTACGGATCTCACCTGCCGGGCAGGACGCGGTGTCGGTACTGGTGGCCGACGGCACCGGTGCGCCGGTGGCATCGATCGAGTCGCTGGTGCTGCGCCCGTTGTCCGTGGAACAGCTCAACAGCGCCAAGGCCGCGCACCACGACGCGCTCTTCCGGGTGGACTGGTCCGAGCTCCGGACCGGACCGGCCACCGCCCGGGTGGCACTGCTCGACGCCACCGAGGACCTCGCCGCCGGACTGCGGGACGGCGGCTGCGCGGTGCAGGTGGGTGACGACCTGGCCGCTCTCGCCGCGACCGACGTTCCGGAACTGGTGCTGGTCACGGCCGGCGGGACGGCGGGGCCGCCGCACGGCGACGCGGTGCGCGCCGCCACGCACCGGGCGCTGGAACTGGTCCAACGGTGGCTCGCCGACGAGCGGTTCGGCGCGTCACGGCTGGTTCTGATGACCCGAGGCGCGGTCGCCACGGGCGCGGACGACGAACTGTCGGACCTGGCCGGCGCCGCCGTGTGGGGTCTGATCCGCTCGGCGCAGTCCGAGCACCCGGACCGCTTCGTGCTGGTCGACACCGACGGCCGAGCCGTCTCCCACCAGGCCCTCGGGGCCGCGCTGGCCACCGGAGAACCGCAGCTCGCGGTGCGCAAGGGAGCCGTGCTCGGGGCCAGGCTGGCCAGGGTCGGGCAGCCGGTGCAGGACGCGGCGCCGAAGCTGGACCCGGCCGGTACGGCGCTGGTCACCGGCGCCACCGGCACCCTCGGCCGACTGGTCTCCCGGCACCTGGTCACCGCATACGGCGTCCGGCGGCTGCTGCTGACCAGCCGCCGTGGCGAAGCCGCCCCCGGTGCCAAGGAACTCGTCGTAGAACTGGCCGAGTTGGGCGCCGAGGCGCGGGTGGCGGCCTGTGACGTGGCCGATCGGGACGCCTTGGCCGCACTGCTGGCCGAGGTGCCCGCTGAGCATCCGCTCACCGCGGTGGTGCACACCGCGGGCGTGCTCGACGACGGCGTTCTCGAAGGACTGACGCCGGAGCGGATCGACACCGTGCTGCGGCCCAAGGTGGACGCCGCGCTCAACCTGCACGAGCTGACGGGCGACACGGACCTGGCGATGTTCGCGCTGTTCTCGTCGGCCGCGGCCACCATGGGCAGCGCCGGCCAGGCCAATTACGCGGCGGCCAACGCCTTCCTGGACGCGCTCGCACGCCACCGCGCCGACCAGGGGCGCCCCGCGGTTTCGCTGGCCTGGGGCCTTTGGGCGCAGGCCGGCGGCATGGCAGGCGACCTCGGCGACACCGACCTGACCAGGATGCAGCGGTCCGGGGTCGGCGGACTGACCCCGGAGCTGGGCCTGGCGTTGTTCGACGCGGCGCACACCCTGGCCGAGCCTGCGGTGGTGCCGATCAGCCTGGACATCGACGCGGTCCGCGCGCCGGTCCCCGCGCTGCTGCGCGGCCTGATCCGCGGCGCGACACGGCCGGCGGCCGTCGCGACCGAAGGCCCCTCGCTCCGGGAACGGCTGGCCGGGCTGACCGTGGCGGAGCGGGAGGCGGTGCTGCTCGACGTGGTCCGGGCACACGCCGCCACCGTGCTCGGCCACGCGAGTGCCCAGGCCGTCGAGGAGGACAAGACCTTCGGCGACCTGGGATTCGACTCGCTGACCGCGGTGGAACTGCGCAACGGGCTCACCGCGGCCACCGGACTGCGACTGCCGGCCACGCTGATCTTCGACTATCCGACCCCGGCCGCCCTGGCCGACTACCTGCTCACTGAACTACCCGTGGAGAACACGCAGTTGGCGGTGTTCGGGGACCTCGACCGGCTGGAGGTCGCGCTGTCCGCGATCACCGCCGAGGACACCCGCACACAGCTCGCCGGACGGTTGCGGAAGCTGCTCGCGCAGGTGGACACCCCCCGGGCGGACGGCCCGGCGGCGGTCGACAACCTCGACGAGGCGACTGACGACGAGCTCTACGCCCTGCTGGACGGTGATCTCGGTGCGTCCTGAGCAAGCCCCCCAAACCACCGTGGATTTCCGGACGCCCCAAGGGAGTCAAAGTGTCACCGACTAACGAAGACAAGCTGCGCAGCTACCTCAAGCGGGCCATCGCCGATCTGCAACAGACCCGGGACCGCCTGGCCGAGGTCGAGGCAGGGGACCGGGAACCGATCGCGATCATCGGCATGGCCTGCCGCTACCCCGGTGGCGTCGGCTCGCCGGAGGACCTGTGGCAGCTGGTGGCGTCGGGCACCGACGCCATCGCGGCGTTCCCCGACAACCGCGGCTGGGACGTGGACGGGATGTACCACCCGGACCCGGACCACGCCGGCACCACATACGTGCGGGAAAGCGGATTCCTCTACGACGCGGCGGAGTTCGACCCCGCGTTCTTCGGGATCTCGCCGCGTGAGGCCATGGCGATGGACCCGCAGCACCGGCTGCTGCTGGAAACCTCGTGGGAGGCGCTGGAGCGGGCCGGCATCGACCCGGCTTCGGTGCGCGGCAGCCGGACCGGCGTGTTCGCCGGCATGATGTACCACGACTACGCGGCCCGGCTGAACGTCGTGCCGGAGGGCCTGGAGGGCTACCTCGGCAACGGCAGCGCGGGCAGCATCGCGTCCGGCCGGGTGGCCTACACCCTCGGCTTGGAGGGCCCGGCGGTCACCGTGGACACCGCCTGCTCGTCCTCGCTGGTCACCCTGCACCTGGCCGCGCAGTCACTGCGCAAGGGCGAGTGCACGCTGGCATTGGCCGGTGGCGTCACCGTGATGTCCAGCCCCGGCTCGTTCATCGAGTTCAGCCGCCAGCGCGGGCTTTCCCCGGACGGCCGCTGCAAGGCGTTCTCCGCCGACGCCGACGGCACCGGCTGGGGCGAGGGCGTGGGAATGCTCCTCGTGGAGCGGCTCTCCGACGCCCGCCGCAACGGACACCCCGTGCTAGCCCTGGTGCGCGGTTCCGCGGTCAACCAGGACGGTGCGAGCAACGGCCTGACCGCGCCGAACGGCCCTTCACAGCGGCGTGTCATCCAGCAGGCGCTGGAGAACGCCAACCTGACCGCCCAGCAGGTGGACGTGGTGGAGGCACACGGCACCGGCACCCGACTCGGTGACCCGATCGAGGCCCAGGCACTGCTGGCCACCTACGGCCAGGACCGCGAACGGGCGCTGTGGCTCGGGTCGCTGAAGTCCAACATCGGACACACCCAGGCCGCCGCCGGCGTGGGCGGCGTGATCAAGATGGTGATGGCCCTCCAGCACGGCGTGCTGCCGAAGACGCTGCACGTGGACGAGCCGACTCCCGAGGTGGACTGGTCCGCGGGTGCGGTGTCGTTGCTGACCGAGCAGGTCGAGTGGCCGCAGACCGGCGAACCGCGCCGGGCCGCGGTGTCGTCATTCGGCGTGAGCGGCACCAACGCGCACACGATCCTGGAACAGGCACCGCCGGTCGAGGCGCAGGCCGTTGCCGCGCCGGCGCCGGGTGTGGTGCCGGCTGTGGTGCCGTGGGTGGTCTCGGGCAAGACCGAGGCCGCGCTGCGTGCACAGGCATCCCGCCTGCTGTCCTTCATGGACTCGATGCCCGAGCTGAACCCGGCGGATATCGGCATCTCGCTGGCCGCGGGCCGCGCAGCCTTCGAGTACCGTGCCGCGGTTGTCGCCACCGACCTGGCTGCCTTCCGCTCCGGACTCGCCGCGCTCGCGGACGCCGGTTCCGCTCCCCATCTGGTGCAGGGCGTCGCGGGCGGCCGCAAGGTCGTGTTCGTCTTCCCTGGTCAGGGTTCGCAGTGGGTGGGCATGGCCGCGGAGCTCTTGGACTCCTCGCCGGTGTTCGCGGAGTCGATGCGGGCGTGCGCGCAGGCCCTTGCCCCGCACGTCGAGTGGTTGTTGCTGGATGTGCTGGCTGACGCTGAGGCGTTGGAGCGGGTTGATGTTGTTCAGCCTGTGCTGTTTGCGGTGATGGTGTCGCTGGCGGCGTTGTGGCGTTCGTACGGTGTTGAGCCGGCCGCTGTGGTGGGGCATTCGCAGGGTGAGATTGCTGCTGCGTGTGTGGCGGGTGCGTTGTCGCTGGAGGATGCTGCGCGGGTGGTGGCGTTGCGGAGTAAGGCGCTGCTGGCCCTGTCCGGTCGGGGCGGCATGGTGTCTGTCTCGCTGCCGGTTGATGAGGTCACCGGGCGTCTTGAGCGGTGGGACGGTCGGATCTCCGTCGCCGCCGTCAACGGTCCGGGCTCGATTGTCGTCTCCGGCGACGTCGATGCACTCGACGAACTCCTCGTTGACTGTGAGGAGTCCGGTGTCCGGGCTCGCCGTATCCCGGTGGACTACGCGTCCCACTCGGCGCATGTGGAGGAGATCCGCGAAGAGCTCCTGACGATCCTCGCGGACATCAGCCCCCGCCCCTCGCAGGTGCCGTTCTACTCCACGGTGACGGTGGAGCGGATCGACACCAGCGTGCTGGATGCCGAGTACTGGTACCGCAACCTGCGGCAGACGGTTCGGTTCGAGGAGACCGTGCAGCTGCTCGCCGAGCAGGGCCACCGCCTCTTTGTCGAGTCCAGCGCGCACCCCGTGCTGGCGATGGGGATCCAGGAGACGTCCGAGCAGATCGTGGCCCTGGGCTCCCTGCGGCGCGACGAGGGCAGTCTGGACCGGTTCCTGCTGTCCCTGTCCGAAGCCCACGTGCACGGCGCGGCCGTCGACTGGACGGCCGTGTTCCCCGACGCTCGCCGCGTGGACGACCTGCCCACGTACGCCTTCCAGCGCCAGCGCTACTGGCTCGATGCGGACGCCCCGGTGGGCGAGGTGTCGGTGGACCCGGTCGATGCGCGGTTCTGGGCGGCCGTGGAAGGCGAGGACCTGCGAGCGCTGGCCGACGCACTCGGCGTGCGCGGGGACGACGCAGCCGCGCTCGAAGCGGTGCTCCCGGTGCTGTCGGCATGGCGCCGCACCCGCCGCGACAAGTCCACCGTTGATTCCTGGCGCTACCGGATCGGCTGGCAGCGCCTGCCTGAACCGGCATCCGCCGCGCTGTCCGGAAACTGGCTGGTGGTGCTCCCGACGGGCGGCGCCGGGCAGTGGGGCACCGCCGCGGTGGCGGCGCTGGAAGCCGCGGGTGCCGAAGTCACCGAGGTCGAGCTGCCTGCCGAGACCGACCCCGGGGCCGTCGCCGAGCTGCTGAGCGGTGCCGCGCCCGAGGGGGTGCTGTCCCTGGTGGCGTTGGAAGGGACTCCGGTGGGGGCAGCGAACACCGTTTCGCTGCTGCAGGCGCTCGGCACCGCCGGGATCGACGCGCCGTTGTGGTGCGCGACCCGTGGTGCGGTGGCCGTCGCGTCCGGGGAGGGACCGGACAGTCCGGTGCAGGCCCAGGTATGGGGTCTCGGCCGGGTTGCCGCCCTGGAACACCCGCAGCGTTGGGGCGGTCTGATCGACCTGCCGGTGGACGCGGACGACGCGGCACGGCGACGACTCGTCGGCGTGCTGGCCGGCGCGGGTGACGAGGACCAACTCGCCGTTCGTGCCGCCGGGCTGTACGGGCGGAGGCTGGAGCACGCGCCGCTGGCCGACCGGGCCCCGTCGAGGGCGTGGCGGCCGTCCGGCACGGTCCTGGTCACCGGCGGTACCGGTCCGCTGGCCGCGCAGGCCGCGCGGTGGCTGGCCGAGAACGGCGCCGAGCACGTGCTGCTGGCCGGTCCGGTCGAGAAAGAGGGCGAAGAAGGGGGCGAAGAAGGCGTCGGAGGGGGTGTCGCAGGAGGCGAGGCCGCTCTTGAGGCCGAGCTGGCCAACGCGGGCGCGCGGCTGACCATCGTGCCCTGCGAGTCCGACGACCGCGCGACGCTGGAGAAGCTGTTGGCGACGCCGCCCACCGCGGTGGTGCACGCGCCGACCGTGCTCGACCAGGCGCCGCTGGCCGAGACCACTCCGGCCGAGTTCGCCGCGGTGGTCGACGCCAAGGCGGCCATGGCCGCGCACCTCGACGGGCTGCTGGACGCACACGCCCCGGACGCGGTCGTCGTCTTCTTCTCCGCGGTGGCCGGCGTGTGGGGCAGCGGCCGGCAGGGCGCGTACGCGGCGGGCAACGCCTACCTCGACGCACTGGCCCAGCGGCGGCGTGCCCGTGGACTGCCCACGACCTCGGTGGCCTGGAGCCCGTGGGACGGTGGCGCGGACACCGAGGACGGCTTCCTCGACTTCCTGCGCCGTCGCGGCCTGCGCGCCATCGACCCCGCCCTGGCGATCACCGCCCTGCAGCAGGTCATCGACCACGACGAGACGTTCGTCGCGCTCGCCGATGTGGACTGGGAGCGGTTCGTCGCCGGGTTCACCGCGGTGCGGCCGAGCCCGCTGATCGCCGGACTGCCCGAGGTGCGCCGCATACAGGCGGAAGAGGGCGAGACGGCAGGTGCCGAGGGCTCCGTACTGGCCCAGCGGCTGGCCGGCAAGACCGATCTCGAACGCGATCGGATCGTGTTGGAGCTGGTGCGCGACCAGGTGGCAGCGGTGCTCGGCCACTCCGCGCCGGAAGCGGTCGAGGTCGGCCGGGCCTTCCTGGAGCTGGGTTTCGACTCGCTGACCGCGGTGGACCTGCGCAACCGGCTGAACGCGGCGACCGGCCTGAAGCTGCCCGCCACCTTGATCTTCGACTATCCGACGGCCACCGCGCTCGCCGACTACCTCAAGACCGAGGTGCTCGGCGCCCCGGCGACCGCCTCGGCCGTCCCGGCCGTGGCCACGGGGACCGACGAGCCGATCGCCATCGTCGGCATGGGCTGCCGTTTCCCCGGCGGAGTCACGTCGGAGGAGCAGCTGTGGCAGCTGATCTCCGCCGGTACGGACGCCATCAGCGAGTTCCCCACCGACCGTGGGTGGGACCTCGACCAGCTGGTGGACCAGGACGGCGAGCGCGCCAGGACCTCCTATGTCGGAAACGGCGGTTTCCTGCACGACGCGGGCGAGTTCGACCCGGCGTTCTTCGGGATCTCGCCGCGTGAGGCGTTGGCGATGGACCCGCAGCACCGGCTTCTGCTGGAAACCTCCTGGGAGGCGTTCGAACGGGCCGGTGTCGACCCGAACTCCTTGCGCGGACGGCCGGTGGGCGTGTTCGCCGGCACCAACGGCCAGCACTACGCCCCGCTGCTCCAGGGCGCACCGGAGAACCTGGACGGCTATCTGGCGACCGGTAACGGTGCGAGTGTGCTGTCGGGCAGGGTTTCGTACACGTTCGGTCTCGAAGGACCGGCGGTGACGGTGGACACGGCGTGTTCCTCGTCGCTGGTCGCGCTCCACCTGGCGGCGCAGGCACTGCGGCAGGGCGAGTGCGAACTGGCGTTGGCCGGCGGCGTGACGGTGATGTCCACCCCGGACATGTTCCTTGAGTTCAGCCGCCAGAACGGGCTGGCAGCGGACGGGCGTTCCAAGGCATTCGCGGCGGCGGCTGACGGCTTCGCGCTTGCCGAGGGCGTAGGCATGCTGCTCGTGGAGCGGCTCTCCGACGCACGTCGCAACGGGCATCCGGTACTGGCCGTGGTGCGGGGTTCCGCGGTCAACCAGGACGGTGCGTCCAACGGTCTGACGGCGCCGAACGGTCCGTCGCAGCAGCGCGTGATCCGCCAGGCGCTGGCCAACGCGGGCCTTGGCACGTCGGACGTGGACGCGGTGGAGGCACACGGTACCGGCACGACGCTGGGTGACCCGATCGAGGCCCAGGCACTGCTGGCCACCTACGGCCAGGATCGCGAACGGGCGCTGTGGCTGGGGTCGTTGAAGTCGAACATCGGTCACACTCAGGCCGCCGCTGGTGTGGCCGGTGTGATGAAGATGGTGTTGGCGATGCGGCACGGTGTGCTGCCGAAAACCCTGCACGTGGACGAGCCGACCCCTCAGGTCGACTGGTCGGCCGGTGCCGTCTCCCTGCTGACGGAGCAGGCGGAGTGGCCGCGGACGGATGCGCCGCGGCGGGCCGCGGTGTCGTCGTTCGGGATCAGCGGCACGAATGCCCATGTGATCCTGGAGGAGGCGCCGCCGGTTGAGGCGCAGGCCGTTGCCGCGCCGGCGCCGGTGCCGGGTGTGGTGCCGTGGGTGGTCTCGGGCAAGACCGAGGCCGCGCTGCGCGCACAGGCATCCCGCCTGCTGTCCTTCATGGACGCGACGCCCGAGCTGAACCCGGTGGATGTGGGCTTGTCGCTCGCTGCGGGGCGTGCTGCCTTCGAGCATCGTGCTGCGGTGGTCGGTGCTGACCTGGCCGCGTTCCGTGGCGGCCTGGCTGCGCTGGCGGATGCGACTGCGGCGCCTGGTGTGGTGCAGGGCACTGTGGCGGACCACCGTGCGGTGTTCGTTTTCCCTGGTCAGGGTTCGCAGTGGGTGGGCATGGCGGTGGAGCTTTTGGACTCCTCGCCGGTGTTCGCGGAGTCGATGCGGGTGTGCGCGCAGGCTCTTGCGCCGCATGTCGAGTGGTCGTTGCTGGATGTGCTGGCCGACGCTGAGGCGTTGGGGCGGGTTGATGTTGTTCAGCCCGTGCTGTTCGCGGTGATGGTCTCCCTGGCCGCGTTGTGGCGTTCGTACGGTGTCGAGCCGGCTGCCGTCGTCGGTCATTCGCAGGGTGAGATTGCTGCCGCGTGCGTGGCGGGTGCGCTTTCGCTGGATGATGCTGCGCGGGTGGTGGCGTTGCGGAGCAGGGCGCTGCTGGCCCTGTCCGGTCGCGGCGGGATGGTGTCCGTCTCCCTCCCCGCAGACGAGGTCACCGGGCGTCTTGAGCGTTGGGACGGTCGGATCTCCATCGCCGCCGTCAACGGCCCGGGTTCGATCGTCGTCTCCGGCGACGTCGATGCGCTGGATGAACTCCTGGCCGACTGTGAGGAGTCCGGTGTCCGGGCTCGCCGTATCCCGGTGGACTACGCGTCCCACTCGGCGCATGTGGAGGAGATCCGCGACGAGCTCCTGACGATCCTCGCGGACATCAGCCCCCGCCCCTCGCAGGTGCCGTTCTTCTCGACGGTGACGGTGGAGCGGATCGACACCAGCGTGCTGGATGCCGAGTACTGGTATCGGAATCTTCGGCAGACGGTTCGGTTCGAGGAGACCGTGCAGCTGCTCGCCGAGCAGGGCCACCGCCTCTTTGTCGAGTCCAGTGCGCACCCCGTCCTGGCGATGGGTATCCAGGAGACGTCCGAGCAGATCGTGGCCCTGGGCTCCCTGCGGCGCGACGAGGGCAGTCTGGACCGGTTCCTGCTGTCCCTGGCCGAAGCCCACGTGCACGGCGCGGCCGTCGACTGGACGGCCGTGTTCCCCGACGCTCGCCGCGTGGACGATCTGCCCACGTACGCCTTCCAGCGCCAGCGCTACTGGCTCGACGCCCCGGCGGCGGCGAGCGATGTGGCCTCGGCAGGGCTGGGCTCTACGGACCATCCGCTGCTGGGCGCGATGGTGGAGCTGCCGGACTCCGACGGCATGCTGTTCAGCAGCAGGCTGTCCCTGGCCGGTCATCCGTGGCTGGCCGACCACGCGGTGATGGGCTCGACCCTGTTGCCGGGCACCGCCTTCGTGGAGCTGGCGGTTCGCGCCGGTGACCAGGCGGACTGCGGCCATGTCGAGGAACTCACCCTGGAATCGCCGCTGGTGCTGCCGGAACGCGGTGGCCGTCAACTCCGGCTGTCCGTGGGCGAATCGGACGCGACCGGGCGACGCACGCTGGGCATCCACTCGCGGTCCGAGGACGGCGGCGCATGGGTCAGGCACGCCAGCGGTGTGCTGGCTGCGGACGCTCCTGCGGCTCCTGCCCCCTCCGGGGGTGTCTGGCCACCCGCGGGCGCGGTGCCGATCGAGCTCGACGACCTGTACGGCCGGCTGGCCGCCACCGGCTACCACTACGGCCCGGCCTTCCAGGGCCTGCGCGCGGCCTGGCGGCACGGTGACGAGGTCTTCGCGGACGTCGCGCTGCCCGAGGAGCGCCGCTCCGACGCGAGCCGCTTCGGCCTGCATCCGGCCCTGCTGGACGCCGCGGTCCAGGCGGTCGGCCTCGGCGGCTTCCTCGGCGACTCGGGTCAGAGCAGGCTCCCGTTCCTGTGGGGTGGGGTGTCGCTTCGGGCCGTCGGTGCCGCCGCGCTGCGGGTCCGGATCTCGCCCAACGGCCAGGACTCGGTGTCGCTCGCCGTCACGGACACGCTCGGCCAGCCGGTGGCGGAGGTGGACTCCCTTGTGCTGCGGCCGGTTACCGCCGAGCAGTTGCGTGCCGCGCGGGCGGTCCGCCACGACTCGCTGTTCCGCGTCGACTGGGCGGTCGTCCCGGCGCTGCCCGCGGTCGCCGCCGACCGCTGGGCGGTCCTCGGCGCGGATCAGGACAAGCTCGGCGCCGCTCTGCAGGCCGCCGCGCTTCCGGTGGACGTGTTCGCCGACCTGGCTGCGTTCGATGCGGCGCCGGTGCCCGCCGTGGTGCTCGCGCCGTGCACCGTCGACTCCGTCGCGGACGCCGCCGACACGGCCTCGGCGGTGCGCCTGGCGACGCACAAGGCGCTGGCACTGGTCCAGGGGTGGCTCGCCGACGAGCGGTTCGCGCAGTCGCGCTTGGTGCTGGTGACCCGTGGCGCGGTGGCCACCCGGCCCGGGGAGGACGTGCCCGACCTCGCGCACGCCGCGGTCTGGGGGCTGATCCGGTCCGCGCAGGCCGAGCACCCGGACCGGCTGGTGCTGCTGGACCTCGACGAGCACGATGCCTCCTACCAGGCGCTTGCGGCCGCGCTCGGTACCGATGAACCACGACTGGCGGTGCGCGAGGGCACGTTGTACGCGCCCCGGCTGGCCAGGGCCGTGGCCTCCGACGAGGTGCCGCGGGCGCTCGACCAGGACGGCACCGCGCTGATCACCGGCGCCACCGGTGCGCTCGGTGGGCTGGTGGCCCGGCATCTGGTCGTCGAACACGGGGTCCGGCGGCTGGTGCTGGCCGGCCGCCGGGGCATGGAAGCGCCCGGAGCGGCCGAGCTGGCCACCGAGCTGACCGAGCTGGGTGCGACGGTGACGATGGCCGCGTGCGACGTGGCCGAGCGGGACCAGCTCGCCACACTGCTCGCGGACATCCCGGAGGCCCACCCGTTGACCGCGGTGGTGCATGCCGCCGGTGTGCTGGACGACGGTGTGATCGAGTCGCTGACTCCGGAGCGGATCGACGCGGTGCTGCGGCCGAAGGTGGACGCGGCGCTGCACCTGCACGAGTTGACCCAGGACATCGACCTGGCCGCGTTCGTGCTGTTCTCCTCGGCGGCCTCGACCTTCGGTGGTCCGGGGCAGGGCAACTACGCGGCGGCCAACGCGTTCCTGGACGGGCTGTCCCAGCGCCGTCGGGCGAGCGGGTTGCCGGCCAGTTCGCTGGCGTGGGGCCTGTGGGCGCAGCGCGGTGGGATGACCGCCCACCTCGCGGACGAGCAGATCGACCGGCTCGAACGCGGTGGCATGGCCGCACTGTCCACCGCCGAGGGCCTGGCCCTGTTCGACGCCGCCATCGGCTCGGACGAGGCCGTGCTCGTGCCGGTGCGACTGGCCCCGGCGGCCCTGCGTGCCACCGAGGTCGTCCCCGCGCTGCTGCGTGGGCTGGTGAGGGCACCGGCGCGGCGGACCGTCGACGCCGGTTCCGTTCCGGACGCGGCTTCCCTGCGGCAGCGGCTCGGCGGTCTGGCGGAGGCGGAGCGCGACCGGGTGCTGATCGACCTGGTGCGTGGCCAGTTGGCGGCCGTGCTGGGCCACGCCTCACCGGACGCCATCGATGCCGGGCGCGGGTTCCTTGAGCTCGGCCTGGACTCGCTGACCGCGGTGGAGCTGCGGAACCGGCTGAACGCGGCGACCGGACTGCGGTTGCCCGCGACGTTGGTGTTCGACTATCCGACACCGTCCGCCCTCACCGGCTACCTGGCCGCGGAGATCGTGCCGGACACGGCGAACTCCGCTGCGCCGCTCCTCGCCGAACTCGCACGACTTCAGGGCGAGTTGGCCGCGTTCACCGCGAACGAAGAGTCCCGCGGTCAGATCACCGTCCGCCTCAAGGCGCTGATGGCCAGCTGGACCGACGGCGGCGAAACCGAGACCGAGGCCGAGGCCGACCTGGACACGGCCACCGACGACGAGATGTTCGACCTCATTGGCAAGGAGTTCGGGATTTCTTGAGCACCAGCGAATCCGGAACGTCCATCAGAAAGGAACCACCCATGTCCAATGAGGACAAGCTCCGTTACTTCCTCAAGCAGGTGACTGCGGACCTGCGGCAGACCAAGCAGCGTCTGCAGGAGGTCGAGGACGCCGCGGTCGAGCCGATCGCGATCGTCGGGATGAGCTGCCGCTACCCGGGCGGCGTCAACTCGCCCGAGGAACTGTGGAAGTTGGTGGCTGACGGCGGCGACGCCATCTCCTCGTTCCCGCCGGACCGTGGCTGGGACGTCGATGACCTGTACGACACGGACCCGGATAGTTCGGGCAAGTCGTACACCAGTCAGGGTGGGTTCCTCCAGGACGCGAGCCAGTTCGACCCCGCGTTCTTCGAGATCTCCCCGCGCGAGGCGCTGGCCATGGACCCGCAGCAGCGGCTGCTGCTGGAAGCGTCCTGGGAGGCGTTCGAGCGTGCGGGCATCGACCCCGCCGCGGTACGCGGCAGCCGAACCGGTGTCTTCGCCGGGGTGATCTACCACGACTACGCGACTCGGCTGGTCGATCTGCCGGAGGGCGTCGAGGGCTACATAGGCACCGGCAACTCGGGCAGCGTCGCCTCCGGGCGCATCGCCTACACACTGGGACTGGAAGGCCCCGCGGTCACCATCGACACCGCCTGCTCGTCCTCGCTGGTGGCGTTGCACCTGGCCTGCGAGTCGCTGCGCAAGGGGGAGTGCACGCTGGCGCTGGCCGGTGGCGCCACGATCATGGCCACCCCGGCGATCTTCGTGGAGTTCAGCCGTCAGCGCGGTCTGGCGGCGGACGGCCGCTGCAAGGCGTTCGCGGACGCGGCGGACGGCACTGGCTGGGGCGAAGGCGTCGGAATGCTCCTGGTGGAGCGGCTGTCCGACGCGCGACGCAACGGCCATCAGGTGCTGGCCGTGGTGCGCGGCACCGCGGTCAACCAGGACGGCGCGAGCAGCGGCCTGACCGCGCCCAACGGCCCCGCGCAGCAGCGCGTGATCCGCCAGGCACTGCTGAACGCGCAGCTCGCCGCCGACCAGATCGACGTGGTGGAGGCGCACGGCACGGGCACCAGGCTCGGCGACCCGATCGAGGCGCAGGCGATCCTGGCCACGTACGGACAGGACCGGCCCGCCGAACGGCCGTTGCTGCTCGGCGCGGTCAAGTCGAACATCGGTCACACCCAGGCCGCCGCAGGCGTGGCCGGCGTGATCAAGATGGTGCACGCGATGCGGCACGGCCTGGTACCGAAGACGCTGCACGTGGACGCGCCGTCGGGGCAGGTCGACTGGTCCGCCGGCGCGGTCTCGCTGCTCACCGAACCCACCCAGTGGCCCACGACCGGACAGCCGCGCCGCGCCGGCGTGTCCTCGTTCGGCGTGAGCGGCACGAATGCGCACGCCATCCTGGAACAGGCGCCGCCGGTCGACGAGGAGCCCGTTGCCACGCCGGCGAGTGCGGCGCCGGTGCCGGGTGTGGTGCCGTGGGTGGTCTCGGGCAAGACCGAGGCGGCTTTGCGTGCACAGGCATCCCGCCTGCTGTCGTACGTGGATGCCACGCCCGAGCTGAACCCGGCGGATGTGGGCTTCTCGCTCGCTGCGGGGCGCGCTGCCTTCGAGCACCGTGCTGCGGTGGTCGGGGCTGACCTGGCCGCCTTCCGTGGTGGCCTGGCTGCGCTGGCAGACGCCACCGCTGCGCCCGGCATCGTGCAGGGCGTTGCGGGTGCCGGTGATCGTGCGGTGTTCGTTTTCCCTGGTCAGGGTTCGCAGTGGGTGGGCATGGCCGCGGAGCTTCTGGACTCCTCGCCGGTGTTCGCGGACTCGATGCGGGCGTGCGCTGAGGCTCTTGCCCCGCACATCGAGTGGTCCCTGTTGGATGTGCTCGGCGACGCTGAGGCGTTGGAGCGGGTTGATGTTGTTCAGCCCGTGCTGTTCGCGGTGATGGTCTCCCTGGCCGCGTTGTGGCGTTCGTACGGCGTCGAGCCGGCCGCTGTCGTCGGCCATTCGCAGGGCGAGATCGCGGCTGCGTGCGTGGCGGGTGCGTTGTCGCTGGAGGATGCCGCGCGGGTGGTGGCGTTGCGGAGCAAGGCGCTGCTGGCCCTGTCCGGTCGCGGCGGCATGGTGTCCGTCTCCCTCCCCGCAGACGAGGTCGCCGAACGCCTTCAGCGCTGGGACGGTCGGATCTCCATCGCCGCCGTCAACGGACCGGGTTCGATCGTCGTCTCCGGCGATGTTGATGCGCTGGACGAACTCCTCGGTGACTGTGAGGAGTCCGGTGTCCGGGCTCGCCGTATCCCGGTGGACTACGCGTCCCACTCGGCGCACGTGGAGGAGATCCGCGACGAGCTCCTGACGATCCTCGCGGACATCAGCCCGCGCCCGTCGCAGGTGCCGTTCTACTCGACGGTGACGGTGGAGCGGATCGACACCAGCGTGCTGGATGCCGAGTACTGGTACCGCAACCTCCGGCAGACAGTCCGGTTCGAGGAGACCGTGCAGCTGCTCGCCGAGCAGGGACACCGGCTCTTTGTCGAGTCCAGCGCGCACCCGGTGCTGGCGATGGGTATCCAGGAGACGTCCGAGCAGATCGTGGCCCTCGGGTCCCTGCGGCGCGACGAAGGTGGCCTGGACCGGTTCCTGCTGTCCCTGGCCGAAGCCCACGTGCACGGTGCGACCGTCGACTGGCAGACCGTGTTCCCCGACGCTCGCCGCGTGGACGACCTGCCCACCTACGCCTTCCAGCGCCAGCGCTACTGGCTGGAGGCGGCTGCTCCGGAGGCGGGGGTCGTGGTGGACCCGGTGGACGCGCAGTTCTGGGATGCCGTCGAGCGGGAGAATCTGGAGGCCCTGGCCAGCGCGCTCAACGTGGCCGACGACGCCCCGCTCAGCGCGGTACTGCCCGCGATGTCGGCATGGCGTCGCAACCGGCGGGACCAGTCCACCGTGGACTCCTGGCGCTACCGGGCAAGCTGGCAGCCGCTGACCGACCCGCTTCGGCAGCCGCTGTCGGGTACCTGGCTGTTGGTCGTACCAGCCGCAGAGGAACGCGCGGACGAACTCGCGGACGAACGCGCGGACGAGCTCACGGACGAGCTCGCGGACGCGGTCGCGGGGGCGCTGACCGGGCACGGCGCGCAGGTCGCCGTCCTGACGGTGGACGAGCGGGCGGGCCGGGAGGCGCTGGCCGAGCGGCTGCGCGTGATCGCCGCGGAGGAGGCGCCGGCCGGCGTGCTGTCGCTGCTGGGCGAGCGGGTGGACACCGTACTGGCGCTGGTGCAGGCGCTGGGGGACAGCGACATCGAGGCGCCCCTGTGGTGTGCCACCCGGGGAGCGGTCTCCACCGGCCCGGCGGACCGGGTGGCCGGTCCGGTGCAGGCCGCGGTGTGGGGCCTGGGCCGGGTGGCCGCCCTGGAACACCCGCAGCGCTGGGGCGGCTTGATCGACCTGCCCGAGGTGCTCGACGAGCGCGCACTCGGCCGGTTGGCCGGAGTGCTGTCCGGTGCGGGTGCCGAGGATCAGCTGGCCGTGCGGGGTTCGGGTGTGTTCGTGCGCCGCCTGGTGCGGGCTCGCGCCGAGACGGTTGCGGGCCGGGTCTGGAAGCCGCGTGGCACGACGGTGATCACCGGTGGCACCGGCGCGCTGGGCGCCCATGTCGCGCGATGGCTGGCCGGCAGCGGTGCCGAGCACCTGGTGCTGCTGAGTCGTCGTGGCCGCGCGGCCGAGGGGGCCGCGGAACTTGAGGCGGAGCTGACCGGGCTCGGTGCCAAGGTGACCATCGACGCCTGTGATGTCACCGACAAGGCGGCGCTCGCCGCCGCGATCCGGGCGGCCGGTGAGGTGGCGCCGATCCGTGCGGTGGTGCACGCGGCCGGAGTGTTGGACGCGGGTGTGCTCGAAGCGCTCACCCCGGATCGGCTGGACGCGGTGCTGCGGCCCAAGGCCGAGGCCGCCCTGCACCTGGACGAACTGACCGAGGACCTCGACGCCTTCGTCCTCTTCTCCTCCTTCGCCAGCACGTTGGGTGCGGCGGGGCAGGGCAACTACGCCGCCGCCAACGCGGTGTTGGAGGCGCTGGCGCAGCGCCGCAGGGCCGACGGGCTGCCGGCGACCGCGATCGCCTGGGGCCCGTGGGCGGACGGCGGGATGGCCGATGACGCGGCGATCGGTTCGCGGCTGCGCCGCGGCGGGTTGCCGGTGATGAAGCCCGCGATGGCGATCGCCGCGCTGCAGCAGGCGCTGGACCTCGATGAGACGCTGCTCGCGGTCGCCGACGTGGACTGGGCCAGGTTCGCACCCGGCTTCACCGCGGTCCGGCCCAACCGGCTCATCGGCGATCTGCCGGAGGTCCGGGCCCTCGCCGACGCGGAGGCCGAGGCCGAAGCGGGCGAATCCGCCCTGCACGCCCGGCTGTCCGGGATGTCCGGGGCCGAGCGGCGACGTGCCGTGCTGGAGTTGGTCCGCAGCCATGTCGGCGCGGTGCTCGGGCACGGCCCGGGCGAGCTGGTCGAGGCCGACCGCGCCTTCCGCGAGCTGGGATTCGACTCGCTGACCGCGGTGGACCTGCGCAACCGCCTGGCCGGTGCGACCGGGCTGAAGCTGCCCACCACGTTGGTCTTCGACTACCCGTCCCCGTCGGTGCTCACCGACTTCCTGCTGGCCGAGGTCGCCGAGGCTGCCGGGACGCCGTCGACCGTGCTGACCGCGGCGCCGTCCGCGACCGCATCCGTTGACGACGAGCCGATCGCCATCGTCGGCATGGCCTGCCGCTTCCCCGGTGGCGTGCGCACTCCCGAGGAGCTGTGGCGGCTGGTGGCCGACGGCGGGGACGCGATCTCCCTCGTGCCGACGGACCGTGGCTGGGACATCGACGGCCTGTTCGGCGACGGCGAGTCGGGCACCTCGTACACCCGCGAGGGCGGGTTCCTCTACGACGTGGCCGAGTTCGACCCGACGTTCTTCGGGATCTCGCCGCGCGAGGCGCTGTCGATGGACCCGCAGCACCGACTGCTGCTGGAAACCTCGTGGGAGGCGTTCGAGCGCGCGGGCATCGACCCGTCCACTTTGCGCGGCAGCCGGACCGGGGTGTTCGCCGGAGCGAACGGCCAGGACTACGCGGCGCTGCTGATGTCCACTCCGGACGCGTCCGACGGCTATCTGCTGACCGGCAACGCGGGCAGTGTGGTGTCCGGCCGGATCTCGTACACCTTCGGCCTCGAAGGCCCCGCGGTGACGGTGGACACGGCGTGCTCCTCGTCGCTGGTCGCGTTGCACCTCGCCTGCCAGTCGCTGCGGCAGGGCGAGTCCTCGCTGGCACTGGCCGGTGGGGTCACGGTGATGTCCACCCCCGGGATGTTCGTGGAGTTCAGCCGCCAGCGCGGGCTGGCCGCGGACGGCCGCTGCAAGTCCTTCGCCGCCTCCGCGGACGGCACCAGCTGGGGCGAGGGCGTCGGTGTCCTCGTGGTGGAGCGGCTCTCCGACGCCCGCCGCAACGGGCATCCGGTGCTGGCCGTGGTGCGGGGCTCCGCGGTGAACCAGGACGGCGCGTCGAACGGCCTGACCGCGCCGAACGGCCCTTCGCAGCAGCGGGTGATCCGCCAGGCGCTGGGCAGTGCCCGGCTGTCCGCCGAGCAGGTCGACGTGGTGGAGGCGCACGGCACCGGCACGGTGCTCGGCGACCCGATCGAGGCGCAGGCGCTGCTGGCCACGTACGGCCAGGGCCGGTCCGAGGAAAGGCCGCTGCTGCTCGGCTCGCTGAAGTCGAACATCGGGCACACCCAGGCAGCGGCCGGTGTGGCGGGCGTGATCAAGATGGTGCAGGCCATGCAGCACGGCCTGGTGCCCAAGACGCTGCACGTGGACGAGCCGACGCCGGAAGTCGACTGGTCGGCGGGCGCGGTCTCGCTGGTCACCGAGGCGACGCCGTGGCCCGAGACCGACGAGCCGCGCCGGGCCGGCGTGTCGTCGTTCGGCATCAGCGGAACCAACGCGCACGTCATCATCGAGCAGCCGCCGTCGGCCCCCGAGGCCGCCGTCACCGAGCCGTCCGCCGGTGGTGTGGTGCCGTGGGTGGTGTCGGGCAAGTCCGAGGCCGCGTTGCGTGCGCAGGCCGCGCGGTTGCTGTCGTACGTGGATGCCGCGCCCGGGCTGAACCCGGTCGATGTGGGTTCCTCGTTGGCGACGACGCGTGCGGCGCTGGGGCATCGTGCGGTGCTGGTCGGCGGGGGTCGGGACGACTTCCGCGGTGGGTTGGAAGCGTTGGCTTCGGGTGCTTCGGCGTCCGGGGTGGTGCGTGATGTGGTGTCCGAGGGCCGGTTGGCGTTCCTGTTCAGCGGCCAGGGTTCGCAGCGGGTGGGGATGGGACGTGAGCTGTATGCGGCGTTCCCGGTGTTCGCGGACGCGTTCGACGCGGTGTGTGCGCGGTTCGACGCCGAGCTCGCGCGTCCGTTGAAGGACGTGGTGTTCGGCGGCGACAGCGGTAGCGACGTCGAGGGCGGCCTGCTGGATCAGACGGCGTACACCCAGCCCGCGCTGTTCGCCGTCGAGGTGGCGCTGTTCCGGTTGGTGGAGTCGTGGGGTGTGGTCCCCGACTTCCTCAGCGGGCACTCCATCGGCGAGCTGGCGGCGGCGCATGTCGCGGGCGTGTTGTCGCTGGAGGACGCCTGCACGCTGGTGGCGGCCCGGGGCCGGCTGATGCAGGAACTGCCCGCCGGCGGCGCGATGGTGGCCGTCCAGGCATCGGTGGACGAGGTCGCGCCGCTGCTGGTCGAGGGTGTGAGCGTCGCCGCGGTCAACGGTCCGACGTCGGTTGTCGTCGCCGGTGACGAGGACGCGGTGGTGGGCATCGCCGCCGCGTTCGAGCGGCAGGGCCGCAAGACCAAGCGGCTGCCGGTCAGCCACGCGTTCCACTCGCCGCACATGGACGGCATGCTGGACGCGTTCCGCAAGGTCGCCGAGGGCCTGACCTACGCGGCTCCGCGGATCCCGATCGTCTCCACCCTCACCGGCACCGTGGTCGCACCGGACGCCGACCACTGGGTCCGGCACGTGCGCGAGTCCGTCCGTTTCCTGGACGGCATCCGGGCGTTGGAGGCCGCGGGCGTCACGGCATTCGTCGAGTTGGGGCCCGATGGCGCGTTGACCGCGTCGGTGCGGGAGTGCTGCGCCGCGGAGGGTGCGGCGGCCGTGACGGTGCTGCGCAAGGGGCGCGACGAGGTGCGCTCGGCGCTGACCGCGGTCGCCTCGGTGTTCGCCCGGGGTGTGGAGGTGGACTGGCCGGCGGTGCTCCCCGGCGCCCGTCGGGTCGACCTGCCGACGTACGCCTTCCAGCGGGAGCGGTACTGGCCGGAGGTGCCGGAGAAGTCCGCCGCGGCGGTGGAGGACTCGGTGGATGCCGGGTTCTGGGCCGCGGTGGAGCAGGAGAGCCTGGCGGAGGCGCTGTCGGTCGATCCGGACGCTCCGTTGAGTGCGGTGCTGCCGGCGATGGCCGCGTGGCGCACGGCCCGGCGGGAGAAGTCCACGGTGGACTCCTGGCGGTACCAGGCCACCTGGCAGCCGGTGGACGCCACGGCGACCACCCCGCTCTCCGGCCGCTGGCTGGTGGTGTCCCCGACGGGCGCCGGATGGGCCGCGGACCTCGCGGCCGGGCTCACCGCGCGCGGCGTCGAAACGGTCCGTGTGGAGCTCGCAGCCACCGACGTCGACCGGGCGCGGCTCGCCGAACTGCTGCGCGCCGAGGCGGGGCCCGGCGCACCGGCCGGAGTGCTGTCGCTGCTGGCGGCGACCGGGACGGTCCAGCCCAGCCTGGCGCTGCTACAGGCCCTCGGCGACCTCGGGTGGGACGCACCGCTGTGGTGCCTGACCCAGGGCGCGGTGGCGGTCGGCGGATCGGAACGGCTGGCCGATCCGGCCCAGGCGCAGGTGTGGGGGCTCGGCCGGGTGGCCGCGCTGGAGCACCCGCAGCGCTGGGGCGGTTTGGTGGACCTGTCCGGTGCGCCGGACGACCGGACGCTGGACCGCCTGGCCGCGGTGCTGACCGGAACCGGTGAGGACCAGGTGGCCATTCGCCCGTCCGGGGTCTTCGCGCGCAGGCTGCGGCGTGCCGTCGCGGCCCCGGCGCAGGAGTGGCGGCCGAGCGGCACCGTGCTGATCACCGGTGGCACCGGCGCGCTGGGTGCGCAGGTCGCGCACTGGCTGGCGGAGAACGGAGCCGCCCACCTGGTGTTGACCAGCCGGCAGGGAGAAGACGCCCCCGGTGCCGCCGAGTTGGCCGCCGAGCTGCGCGGACGTGGCGTCGAAGTCACCGTCGCGGCCTGCGATGTGGCGGACTCCGGTGCGCTGGGCGCGCTGCTCGCCGGGCTGTCCGGTCCGCCGCTGACCGCGGTGGTGCACGCGGCGGGGGTGCTGGAGCCGGGGCTGCTGGACACCCTCACCGCCGAGCAGGCGGCCAGGGTGTTGCGGCCCAAGGTGGACGCGACGCGGAACCTGCACGAGCTGACCCGCGACCTCGACCTGTCCGCGTTCGTCCTGTTCTCGTCGTTCGCCAGCACGGTGGGCGCGGCCGGACAGGGCAACTACGCGGCCGCCAACGCCTACTTGGACGCACTGGCCGAGCAGCGCCGGTCCGACGGGCTGGTGGCCACGTCCGTCGCATGGGGGCCGTGGGCCGATGCGGGCATGGCCGCGGACGGCGCGCACGAGGATCGGCTGCGCCGTGGCGGACTGCCGGCGATGGCCCCGCAACTGGCCCTGGCCGGGCTGCGGGAGGCGCTGGTGCGGACCGAGCCGGCCGTCGTCGTCGCGGACGTCGACTGGGCCGCGTTCGGCCCGGCGTTCACCGCGCTGCGGCCGAGCCCGCTGCTCGACGGGCTGCTCCCGACCCGGCCGGTGGCCCAGTCGGCGTCGGCGGCGGACGGTGTGCCGCTGGTCGAGCGCCTGGCGAAGCTGCCCGAAGGTGAACGGGGCGCAGTGGTCGGCGAGTTGGTGCGGGGCGAGGTGGCCGCCGTGCTGGGCTATGCGTCGGCCGACCGGGTCCGGCCGGAGCAGGCGTTCCTGGAGCTGGGCTTCGACTCGCTCACCGCGGTCGAACTCCGCAACCGCATCGCCGCCGCCACCGGTCTGGACCTCCCGGCGACCCTGACCTTCGACCACCCCACCCTCGGTGCGCTGACGGACTTCCTGCACGCCGAACTGGTCGGTGCCGGTGCCGGTGCCGGGGCGGCGCCGGCGGAAGGCGCGGCATCCGGGTTCCTGGGGTCGCTGTACCGGCAGGCGGTGCAGCAGGGCACGCTCTCCGACTTCGTCACGCTGCTCGCCGATGCGGCGCGGTTCCGGCCGAGGGTCGACGCGTCCTCGACGCTGACGCCACCGGCCCTGGTGCGACTGGCCGAAGGGCCGGCGAAGCCGGAGCTGATCTGCTGCAGCGGTACCGCGGCCATCGCCGGGCCGCACGAGTTCGCGAGGCTGGCCTCGGCGATGCGCGGGGTGCGGGACGTCTCGGCGCTGCCGCTGCCCGGCTACGGCAGGGACGAACCGCTCCCCGCGGACCTGGAGGACGCGCTGCGCGTGCAGGCCGAGGCCGTGCGCGAGCACACCGCGGGACGGCCGTTCGTGCTGTTCGGGCACTCCGGCGGCGCGACCATGGCGAACGCGCTCGCCTGCCACCTGGAGGAGACCGGCACCGCGCCGGCCGCCGTGGTGCTGGCGGACATCTACTCGTCGGACGACCTGGAGCTGCTCGTGGAGTGGCAGCAGGACCTGGCGAGGTGGACGTTCGAACGGGAGTCGGCGTATGTGTCGATGGATGACTTCCGGCTCACCGCGATGGGTGCGTACGACCAATTCCTGGCAACCAGGAAGAGGTTCCCCACAAAGGCGCCGACGCTGCTGGTCCGAGCCAGCGAGCCGATGGCCGAATGGTCCGGAGAACGTGACTGGCGGTCTTCTTGGGACTTCGCTCACACCACGGTTGATGTGCCTGGAAACCACTTCACCATGATGGCCGAGTACGCTAGCGTGACAGCGGATTCGATTAACCAGTGGCTGACGGGGGTCGTGTGATGACCCGTTCGTTTCCGATCGGCCGTACAAACTCATTCGCGGTATCCGCTGACGGACTCATGAAACCGTTTGCGAGTATGTTTGGAACTGGTCTGCCCACGCCGCTGGGGCAACTGGTGCGCGTGGAAACGGGGGAGCGGTGATGGCGATTTTCGACGAGTTCACGGGCCTGTGGGTGCGGGAGTTCCATCCCGCTTCGCCAGCTGCGGCCACGCTCTCCTGCTTCCCGCACGCGGGCGGTTCGGCGAGCTTCTACTTCCCCTTCTCCCGGCAGCTGTCACCGGCGCTCGCGGTCCGCGCGGTGCAGTATCCGGGGCGACAGGACCGGCTCAAGGAGCCTCGCGAGGAAGACCTGTTGACGCTGGCCCGCCGGGCCTTCGAGGCGCTGCGCCCGATCACGGGCGCCCGACCTGCCCTGTTCGGGCACAGCATGGGGGCGGTACTGGCCTTCGAGGTGGCCAGGATGCTGGAGCAGGAGGCCGGCGTCACTCCCGCCCACCTCTTCGTGTCCGGCCGCCGCGCGCCGTCGATCCACCGGCCGGAATCGGTCCATCGGCGCGATGACGCCGGACTCGTCGCGGAGGTGCGGCGGCTGGCCGGAACCGACAGCCAGGCGCTGGACGACGAGGAAATTCTGCGGATGGCACTGCCCGCCATCCGCGGCGATTACAAGGCGATCGAGACCTATGTCTATCGGCCGGGTCCGCCGCTCTCCTGCCCGATCACCTCGTTCATCGGTGACGAGGATCCCAGGGTGAGCATCGAGGACGCCCGGGCCTGGCGTGAGCACACCACCGGCGAATTCGACATGAAGGTTTTCACCGGTGGCCATTTCTACTTGAACGAACACCGCGAAGCGATTTGTGACCAGATTTCCGGGAAGCTTCTCACGGCGGATTCCCGGCGGCCGGGGGCGTAATGAAAAATCTGACGGACAGCGAACTCGGCGGCATGATGCAGCTGGTCCGCGGCACCCAGTGGTACGTCGGCATGTTCGGCGACCCCTATGCGCTGGTGCTGCGCGCCCAGACGGACGACCCGCACCCGCTCTACGAACAGGCCCGCGCACAGGGCCCGCTGCACCAGAACGCGCTGGGCAGCTGGGTCTGCACCGGCTACGAACTGGCCGCGCAGATCCTGGCGGACCCGCGGTTCGACACCCGCACGGCGGACGGCGGCACCGCCGCGCAGCACGTGCTGGCGCTGGACGACGCGTTCCTCGGCCTGGACCGCACCGCACACGACCGGCTGCGCGAGCGCACCGCTCCGCTGCTCGGGGCCGAGGCGGTCGAGCGGCACCGCGCGGTGGCCGAACGGGTGGCCGGCGACCTGCTCGACGGGCTCGGCGACGGGTTCGACCTCGCCGCCGACTTCGCGACCCCGCTCGCCGTCGGCGTGCTGGCCGAGCTCCTCGCCGTGCCGGCCGCGGACCGGCCGGGCTTCGCCGAGCACTGCACGGCCCTCGGCAACGCGCTGGACGCCGAGGTGTGCCCGCAGCAGCTCGTCCCGGCCCGCGCCCTGATCACCGCGTTGGAGCGGCTGCGCGGCCAGTTCGCCGGACGCCCGGACGGTGGTCTGCTCGGCGAAGTGGCGGCGACCGGTGGCGACCTGGCGGCCGAGGACGCGCTGGCGACGGCGATGCTGCTGGCCGCCACCGGTGTCCAGACCACGTCCAGCCTGGTGTGCAACGCGGCACTGGCGCTGCTGGCCGACCCCGCGCGACGGGACGCGGTGCGCGCCGAACCCGGCCTGCTGCCCCGGGTGATCGACGAGACGCTGCGCAGCGATCCGCCGGTGCACCTGTGCGCCCTGGTCGCCCGCGAGGATGTCGAGATCGCCGGTCAACACCTCGCCGCGGGAAGCCAGTTGGTTGTTCTGCTGGCCGCCGCCAACCGGGACCCCGAGGTCTTCGCCGACCCCGAGCGCTTCGATCCGCACCGCACCGAAGCCGCGCCCCTGCACGGCGGCGCGCATCACGAACTGGTCGCCCCACTGGCCAAGTTGCAGGCCGAAGTCGCGCTTCGCCTGCTGCTCGACCGGTTGCCTGGACTCCGGCAGGACGGGCCGATCGTACGACGGAGGAGGGCACCGGTCAGCCGCGCCATCGCGCGGGTACCGGTGACCGCCGCCTAGTCGTGCCCCAGCCGTCCGAACGTCAAAGGAGATAACCGGTGCGCGTGCTGTTCACCTCGTTCGCACACAACACGCACTTCTACACACTGGCCCCGCTGGCCTGGGCGTTTCGCGCCGCCGGCCACGAAGTCACGGTGGCCAGCCAGCCCTCGCTGACCGACACGATCACGCAGGCCGGACTGCCCGCGGTGCCGGTCGGTGTGGACCACGCCGTGCAGGAATTCGAGCAGCGGCAGAGCAACCGCAACAGCGAGCACCCCGAGATCAACTTCGCCGAGACCCGGCCGGAGATCGTGACCTGGGACTACGCGCTCGGCCTGCAGTCCATGATGACCCCGCTGATGTACGCCAAGGTCAACGACACCATGGTCGACGACCTGGTGGAGTTCGCCCGGCAGTGGCAGCCGGACCTGGTGATCTGGGAGCCGTTCACCTACGCGGGAGCGGTGGCCGCCCGGGTGACCGGTGCGGCGCACGCCCGGCTGCTCTGGGGGCCGGACGTGCAGCTGCGGGCCAGGAAGCTGTTCCTGCAACGGCAGGCCGAGCAGCCGGTCGAGCACCGGGACGACCCGCTCGCCGAGTGGCTGACCTGGACGCTGGACCGCTACGGCTGCACGTTCGACGAGGAGGTCGTCACCGGCCAGTGGACCATCGACTCGACGCCGGAGAGCACCCGGCTGCCGCTGGACCAGCACGTGGTGCCGATGCGCTACGTGCCCTACAACGGCACCTCGGTCATCCCGGACTGGCTGCGCGAGCCGCCCAAGCGGCCGCGGGTGTGCCTGACGCTCGGGGTGAGCGCCCGGGAGGTGCTCGGCGGTGACGCGGTCTCCATCAGCGACCTGATCGAGGCGACCGCCGACCTGGACATCGAGTTGGTGGCCACCCTCGACGCGTCGCAGCGGGACCTGCTGGCCTCGGTGCCGGACAACACCCGCATCGTCGACTTCGTACCGATGCACGCGCTGCTGCCGACCTGTTCCGCGATCATCTACCACGGCGGCGCGGGCACCTGGTCGACCGCGATGCTGGCCGGGGTGCCGCACCTCATGCTCTCCGAGCAGTACGACACGGTGCTGAAGGCCGAACAGATCGAGGAGTTGGGCGCCGGACTGTTCATCCGGCCCAACACGCTGACGGCGCAGGGCCTGCGCGACATGGTCGTGCGGGTCCTGGAAGAACCCTCCTTCCGGGCCGCTGCCGAGCGCCTCCGCCAGGAGGTGCTCGCGGAGCCGACGCCGGGCGAACTCGTCCCCGTGCTGGAACGGCTGACCGCCGAGCACCGGACCCGCCCGGAAGTGCCCGTTGGCTGAGCACATCACCCCAAGCACCGACGAAAGGCACCTGAAGCCATGAGTAGCCCGGTGGATCTGCAACCCAAGCCGAGCGTCATCGAGCGCTGCACTCTGCCGGGCGCCGATCCCGCGTCAGCGGTCGCCGCGCTGCGGCCGCTGGTGAGCGCGGCGGCCGGCACCGGCGAGGCCGACGCGGAGCGACTCGCGGGACACCTGGTCTCGCTGGCCCGCACCTACAGCACCGAGCCCTTCACCCAGCTGGAGGCGGCCCGGCACGGCCTGGGTGTCGAGCGGCCCGAGTTCCGGCTGCTGCTCGACACCTTCGCTCGGATACCGGAGTTGCGGACCGCGGTGGAGCAGGGGCCGGCCGGCAAGTACTGGACCAACACCGTCCTTCCGGTGGAGCGGTCCGGCGCGCTCGACGCGGCGCTGCACGGAAAGCCGTGGTTCCCCAACAGCGTCGGCCTGTACCCCGGCCCGACCTGCATGTTCCGCTGCCACTTCTGTGTCCGGGTGACCGGCGCGAAGTACGAGCACTCCTCGGTGGCCGGCGGCAACGAGATGTTCGCCTCGATCATCGACGAGGTGCCGACCGACAACCCGGCGCGGATGTACCTCTCCGGTGGCCTGGAACCGCTGACCAACCCCGGCCTCGGCGAGCTGATCAGCCGGGCGGCCGGGCGCGGGCTGAAGCTCACCATGTACACGAACTCGTTCGCGCTCACCGAGCAGACCCTGTCCCGCCAGCCGGGCATCTGGGACCTGCACGCGATCCGCACCTCGCTGTACGGCCTCAACGACGACGAGTACCAGGCGACCACGACCAAGCGGGCGTCGTTCAGCCGGGTCAAGAAGAACCTGATGCGGTTCCAGGAGCTGCGCCGGGAACGGCAGGACGCGCCGCGGCTCGGCCTGAGCTACATCATCCTGCCCGGCCGGGCGCACCGACTGCTCGATCTGGTCGACTACATAGCCGAGTTGAACGCGTCCGCCCCCGACCGGCCGCTGGAGTTCCTGACCCTGCGGGAGGACTACAGCGGACGCCCCGACGGCAAGCTGGCACCGGAGGAGCGGGCGCAGATGCAGGAGGCGCTGTCCGCCTTCGACGAGCGGGTCCGCGCCCACACGCCGACGCTGCACGTCGACTACGGCTACGCGCTGGAGAGCCAGCGGATGGGCGTCGACGCGGAGCTGCTGCGGATCCGTCCGGAGACCATGCGTCCGACCGCGCACCCGCAGGTCGCCGTCCAGGTCGATCTGCTGGGCGACGTCTACCTCTACCGCGAGGCGGGCTTCCCCGACCTGAAGGGCGCCGACCGCTACATCGCCGGGCGGGTCACCCCCGACACCAGCCTGGCCGAGGTCGTCGAGCGGTTCGTCGTCGAACGGCGCGAGGTCGAGCCGGTGGCCGGCGACGAGTACTTCCTGGACGGCTACGACCAGGTGATCAGCGCCCGGCTCGGCCAGATGACGGCGGACGTGGCCGCGGGCTGGGGGGACGTGCGCGGATTCCTGCGCTGACCCACCACCGCATCCAGGAACATCCCCGCACCCCCGCACCCCCACACCCCCACCGAAACACCATCCCCCCACACACAAAGGTCAGACCATGAGCGACAACCGATCCGCACCGACACTGCCGACGACGCGGACCCACCTCTTCGACCCGCCCGAGGAGTACGGGCGGTTACGCGAGGAGGAGGCGGTGAGTCGGCTCAGCTTCCCGGACGGCACGCTGGGCTGGCTGGTGACCCGGCAGGAGGACGTCCGCGCGGTGCTGGCCGACCCGAGGTTCAGCACGTACATGGCCCGGAATTCCTCACCGGTCAGGGCGATGCCGCCGGAGGAGCGCGGCGAACTGCCGCCGGGCGTGTTCATCTCGATGGACGCGCCCGACCACACCTACTACCGGCGGCTGCTCACCGGGCAGTTCACGGTGCGCCGGACGCGCGCACTGATCCCGCGGATCGAGCAGATCGTCAACGGTCGACTCGATGTGATGGAACAGGCGGGCGGCACCGTCGACCTGGTGCAGGAGTTCGCGCTGCCCGTCGCGGCGCTGGTCATCTGTGAGTTGCTCGGGGTCTCCTACGACGACCGGGAGTACTTACAGGAGGTCTCCGAGATCATGATGAGCAGTCAGCTCCCCACGTCGGAGCTGGCCGCCGCATCCGCTGGACTGGAGACCTATCTGCTGGACCTGGTGCGCACCAAGCGCTCCCGGCCCGTCGACGACATCATCAGCGGCCTGGTCACCGGGGACAACGAGCTGCCCGACGAGGAAGTCGCCGGAATGGCACTGCCGTTGCTGCTCGCCGGCTACGACGCCACCGCCAACATGCTCTCCCTCGGGACCCTCGCGCTGCTGCTGAACCCCGATCAGCTGGACCCGCTGCGCGGCGACGACCAGGTGGCGCAGGACAACCTGGTGGAGGAGCTGCTGCGCTATCTGACGACGGTGCACCTCGGCACGATCCGGGGCGCGAAGGAGGACATCGAGGTCGGCGGCGAGCTGGTCCGCGCGGGCGAGATCGTGGTGGGCTCGCTGGCCGCCGCCAACCGGGACCCGCGGTGCTACGCCGACCCCGACCGGCTGGACGTCACCCGCGGCCGCACCTCGCATCTGGCGTTCGGCCACGGCGCGCACCAGTGCCTGGGCCAGCAGCTGGCCAGGGTCGTGCTGAAGGTCGGATACCGGGAGCTGTTCCGGCGGTTCCCGGCGCTTCGCCTCGCGGTGCCGCCCGAGGAGATCGAAACCCTTGACGACAAGGTCATGTACGGCGTGTACGCGCTACCGGTGACCTGGTCGGACAGTGATTGAGCAAGGAGCAGGAAAGACATGACGCAGACGCCGGTCTCCCCGCCCGCACGGGCCGAGGAACTGCCCGCCTTCCCGATGGCACGCACGTGCCCGTTCGCGCCGCCGGAGGGGTACGCCGAACTGCGCGCCCAGGGTCCGTTGACCAAGGCCACCTTGTGGAACGGCAAGGAGACCTGGCTGGTCACCGGCTACGACCTGGTGCGCAAGCTGCTGCAGGACCCGAGGATCAGCTCGGAGCCGCCCCGGCTGGCCACGATCGCCGCGAGTGAGGACGGACAGTCCACCAACTTCCGCACGTTCGTGGGGATGGACCCGCCGGAGCACGGCGTCTACCGCCGGATGCTGACCTCGTACTTCACCGTCAAGCGGGTCCAGGCGATGCGCCCGGCGATCCAGCGGACCGCCGACGAGCTGGTGGACGGGATCCTGGCCACCGAGGGCCCCGTGGACCTGGTCGAGGCGCTCGCGATGCCGCTGGCGACCACGGTGATCTGCGAACTGCTCGGAGTGCCCTACGCCGACCGGGAGTTCTTCCACAGCCGTTCGTCGGTGGCGATCCAGAGCAGCACCGCGGAGGAGATCACGTCCGCGTTCATGGACCTCTACCAGTACCTGGACAAGCTGGTCACCGCGAAGGAGGCGGAGCCCGGCGAGGGCGTCATCAGCCGCCTGGTGGTCGAGCAGCTGCGCCCCGGCGCGCTGACCCACCAGGAGCTGGTCAACACCGCCGTGCTGCTGCTGATCGTCGGCCACGAGACGAGCGCCAACATGATCGGCCTCGGCGCGCTGACGCTGATGCGCCGCCCGGACGTGGTGGCCGAACTGCGCGCCGACCCCGAGCTGTGGCCCGCGGCCGTCGACGAGCTGCTGCGCTACCACTCCAGCGCGGACTGGCTGCGCCGGGCCGCAAAGGAGGACATCGAGATCGACGGCACGGTGATCAAGGCGGGCGACAGCGTGATCGGCCTCGCCGCCGCGGCCAACCGGGACGAGCGGTTCGCGAACGCCGACGAGTTCGACATCCACCGCACGGAGCGCCATCACCTCGCCTTCGGCTACGGCCCGCACCAGTGCATCGGCCAGCACCTGGCCAAGGCGGAGCTGGAGATCGCGTTCGGCACGCTGTTCGACAAGATCCCCGACGTCGTGCCCGCCGCCGAGCTGGACGAGCTGCCCTTCAAGCACGACGCGACGCTCTTCGGCCTCTACCGGCTGCCGATCACCTTCGCCCGCCCCTGAGCGCACGTGCCCGACCCACTGCACCCATTGCACCCACCGCACTTACAGAACGGAAGGCACGCCGTGCCCGTACAAGTCACCAGGCGCCGGTCGACGGGGACCCGACTGTTGGCCCTCGTCGCCGTCGGCACCCTGTTGAACGGCGGAGTCGCCGCCGCGGACCAGCGCGTCCGGTCCGACCAGCAGGTGAACCCGCTGGTGGGCAAGATGACGCTGGACGAGAAGCTGTCCTTCGTGCACTGGACGGTGACGTTCTCCGGCCCGTTCAGCGTCGGATACCTGCCCGGCGTCCCCCGCCTCGGCATCCCCGAGATACGGGCCGCCGACGGCCCGGCCGGCATCCGGCTCAACCAGGGCACGGCGGCCGCCCTGCCCGCACCCGTCGCGCTGGCCTCCAGCTTCGACGACGAGCTGGCGAAGTCGTACGGCGCGGCCATGGGGCGGGACGGCCGGGCGCTGGGCCAGGACCTGGTGATGGGGCCCATGATGAACACCATCCGGGTGCCCCAGGCGGGCCGGAACTACGAGACGTTCAGCGAGGACCCGCTGGTCTCCGCCCGCACCGCCGCCGCGGAGATCCAGGGCATCCAGGGCCAGGGCCTGATGGCCACCGCCAAGCACTTCGCGGAGAACAACCAGGAGGACAACCGGGAGACCGTCGACGTCAAGGTCGACGAACAGGCCCTCCACGAGATCGAGCTGCCGGCGTTCCAGAGCGCGGCGAAGGCCGGCGTCAGCTCCCTCATGTGCGCCTACAACAAGGTCAACGGCACCCCGTCCTGTGGCAACGCGGCACTCCTCAACGACGTCCTGCGCACCCAGTGGGACTTCAAGGGCTGGGTGATGTCGGACTGGATGGCCACGCACAGCACCGACGCGATCACCAAGGGACTGGACCAGGAACTCGGTATCGACTGGTCCGGCAGCGTCAACGGCTCGGTGCCCGGCGGCAAGTACTTCGGCGAGCCGCTGAAGAAGGCCGTCCAGGAGGGGCGCATCCCGATGGCCGCCCTGGACACCGCGGTGAGCCGGATCGTCACCCAGCTGCAGCGGTTCGGCCTGGTGGGCGCCAACCCGCCCGCGCGTCCCGCGCGCGACACCGCAGGAGCGGCGAAGGTCGCCCAGCAGGTCGCCGAGGACGGTGCGGTGCTGCTGCGCAACAAGGGCGGGGCACTGCCGCTGACCGGTGACGCCGCGAAGAGCATCGCGGTGATCGGCCCCACGGCCAAGGACCCGAAGGTCTCCGGCCTGGGCAGCGCGCACGTGGAGCCCGACGCGGCGGCCGCGCCGCTCGACACCATCCGGGCCCGGGCCGGCGCCGGCGCCGTGACCTACGCGACCGGCGAGGAACTGGCCGGCAGCGCCCTGCCGAAGGACGCGCTCTCGCCGGCCTTCGCGGGCGGGACGGTGCTGCAGCCCGGCACGGTCGGCCCCATCTACAACGGCACCCTGACCGTGCCCGAGGACGGCGACTACCGACTCGCCGTGCGGGTGACCGGCGGCGCTGCGACCGTGCAGCTGGACGGGGGCGCCCCGATCCAGGCCGGTGAGGCATTCGGCAAGCTGACCAGCGCGCCGGTACGGCTGACGGCCGGTGCGCACAAACTGGCCATCTCCGGGCAGACCACCGGCACCAAGCCCCTGACGCTCGACCTGAGTTGGGTGACGCCGCAGGCCGCCGAGGCCGCCATCGACCAGGCGGTCACCGCGGCCAAGGCGGCACGCACCGCCGTCGTGTTCGCCTTCGACGACGGAGCCGAGGGCGCCGACCGCACCTCGCTGGCCCTGCCGGGCCGCCAGGCGGAGCTGATCTCCCGGGTGTCGAAGGCCAACCCGAACACGGTGGTGGTGCTCAACACCGGATCCGCCGTGAAGATGCCGTGGCTCGACAGCACCGCCGCGGTGCTCGACATGTGGTACCCGGGGGAGTCGGGCGCACAGGCCACGACGGCGCTGCTCTTCGGCGACGCGAACCCCAGCGGCCGGCTCACCCAGACCTTCCCGGTCGACGAGAACAGCACCCCTGTCGCGGGCGACCCGAAGCGCTACCCGGGAGTGGACAACGAGGAGACCTACTCCGAGGGCATCTACGTCGGCTACCGCTGGTACGACAAGAACAAGGTGCAGCCGCTGTTCCCGTTCGGCCACGGCCTGTCCTACACGTCCTTCGAGTACAGCGCTCCGTCGGCGGTCCCGGCGGGCGACGGCTACGACGTCAGCTTCACCCTGCGCAACAGCGGTCAGCGCGCCGGCAAGGAGGTCGCGCAGGTGTACCTGGGGGCGAGCCCCGAGGTGAAGGCACCGCAGGCGGACAAGGCGCTCGCCGGATACGCCAAGGTCGAACTGGCGCCGGGCCAGAGCCGGCGGGTGACCGTCCACGTCGCCGGACAGCAGCTGAAGTACTGGAACAGCGCCACCCACGGGTGGTCCACCGGCGCCGGTACCAGGTCCGTGTACGTCGGCTCCTCCTCGACCAGCCTTCCGCTGGAGACGAAGGTCGTGGTGCCCTCCTCCTGACCGACGGTCCCACCACCCGCCCCGGGGGGAAGTGTCTCGGCACTTCCCCCCGGGGCGCGCGGCTACCCGGGGCGCGCGGTCATCCGAGGGCGTCGAGCCGGGCCAACTGGTCGTCGGAGAACACGATGTCCGACGCGGCGAAGTTCTCCTTGAGATGCACCGGCGAGCTGGTGCCGGGAATGGGGATCACCGTCGGGGAGCGGTGCAGCAGCCAGGCCAGCGCCACCTGGCTCGTGGACACGCCCAGCTCGGTGGCGACGGCGGTCACCGGGCTGCCCTCGGCGGCGAGTTCACCGCGGGCGATCGGCAGCCACGCGACGAACGCGATCGCGTGCTTCTCGCAGTAGTCGACGACCTCGTCGTTGTGCCGGTCGGTCAGGTTGTACAGGTTCTGCACGCTGGCCACGGTGATCTGCTCACGGGCCTGCTCCAGCTCCTCGACGGTGACCTTGGACAGCCCGATGTGCCGGATCTTCCCCTCGTCCTGCAACTCCTTGAGCGCGCCGAACTGCTCGGCCGCCGGCACCTTCGGATCGATCCGGTGCAGCTGGAAGAGGTCGATGCGGTCGAGCCCGAGCCGGCGCAGGCTCAACTCGGCCTGCTGACGCAGGTACTCGGGCCGGCCCAGCGGTACCCACTGCTCGGGACGGGGGCGGCACTGGCCGGCCTTCGTCGCGATCACCAGGCCGTCGCGGTACGGGCGCAGCGCCTCGGCCAGCACTTCCTCGCTGGCTCCCAGCCCGTAGGAGTCGGCGGTGTCGATGAAGGACACGCCGAGGTCGACGGCCAGCCGGGCTATTTCGAGCGCCGCCGCACGGTCCTCGGGCGGACCCCAGTAGCCCGGGCCGGTCAGCCGCAGGGCGCCGAATCCCATCCGGTGAACTGGAAGGTCTCCACCCAGCGCGAAGGTGGTCCGGTCACACTGCGCCATTCGGTTCCTCCTCATCCAGGTTTCCGCCTGGAGACTACCGACGGCCGGTGGGCGACGACCCCGCGGGCAGCGTGCTCACGGCTGCCGTACGCCTCACACGGTGGATCGGCCGGCGCGCACGGCTGCCCGTGCGGTACCGAGGGGCCGGTCCACGGTGACCGCTGCGGGCTACCGTGAACCGGCGGTCCGACGGTCCGACGACCGTCAGCAGGGGCCGATCAGCAGGGGCCGATCAGTAGGGGCCGATGAAGCCGGCCATCACGTCCTCGATCTCCGGCACGGAGTCCTGCGCGGAGCGCAGCGTTTCCAGGCAGGCCCGGGTGATCGTCTCGGCACCGGGGTTGAACGCGTTCTCCAGCGGCCAGGACACCGGCGCCGGGCAGTCCGGCGGGGTGACCCGGCGCACCGGCGCCCGCAGCGCCTGCGGCACGTTCTCCGCCACCACGGCGGCGACCTCCGCCGAGAACCCGTAGCGGGCCCAGCTGGTGTCCGCGACCACCAAGTGGCCGGTCTTCGCGACCGATTCGCAGATCATCGCGTCGTCGAGCGGCCGGATACTGCGCACATCGACCACCTCGGCACTGACGCCGTGGCCGGCCAGCACCTCGGCGGCCCGCTCGGCCTCGTGGACCATCAGCGAGGCCGCCACGATGGTGATGTCGTCACCGGCCCGGGCGATCCGCCCCTTGCCGAACGGGACCGCCACCGGCTCCTCGGGGACCTCGCCCTCCAGGCCGTACAGCCCGCGGTTCTCCAGCAGGATGACGGGGGTGTCCGCCCGCAGCGCGCTGATCAGCAGACCCTTGGCGTCGGCGGGCGAAGCCGGGGTCGCCACGTACAGGCCGGGGAAGTGGCCGAACAGCGACTGGAGGCTCTGCGAGTGGGTGGCGCCCTGGCCCCAGCCGCGGCCGATGATCCCGCGCATCACGACCGGCGCGCTGCCCCGGTTCCCGTACATGTAGCGCCACTTCGCGGCGAGGTTGAAGATGCCGTCCATGGCCAGGAACATGAAGTCGTCCCGGGTGTGCACCACCAGGGGCCGCAGCCCCATCGACGCGGCGCCGACGGCGATGCCCGCGAAGGCGTTCTCGCCGTTGGGGATGTCCATCACCCGCGCGGACCCGAAGCGCGCGAAGGCGTCGCCCGTGGTGCCGTAGACCCCCTTGTGGTCGTCGACGCTCTGGCCGGCCAGCACGATGGACGGGTCGGCCTCCATGCACTGGACCGTCGCCTCGCTGATCGCCTGGCTGTAGGTGAGTTTCCGCATTGTCCGCATCCCCTTCAGTTCTCGTACGTCCCGCTGAGCAGGTCCTCGACACGGGGGAACGGGCTCGCCTTCGCCAGCGCGATCGCCTCGCGCACCTCGGCGCGGAACTCCCGGTCCCAGGCGGCCACCGCATCCTCGATACCGGGGTCGGTGGCGCGCAGTGCCTGGGTGGTCCGGCGGATGGGGCAGCGCTCGATCCAGGACTCCACCTCGTCCCGGGGGCGGACGCCGAGCTCGTGGTCCCAGTGCGGGCCGACGTGCTCGCGCCAGCGGTAGGTGTCCAGCTCCAGGAAGTAGGGGCCGTTGCCCTCGCGGCAGTGCAGCGCCGCCTTGTGCGCGGCCTCGTACACGGCCTGGACGTCGTTGCCGTCGACCTGCTCGGCCCGGATGCCGTAGCCGCGGGCCCGGCCGGTGATGCTGGTGCCCGACGGCTGGCGGGCGGCGACCGGCGAACCCAGCGCGTACTGGTTGTTCTCACAGACGAAGATCACAGGCAACCGGTGCAGGGCGGCGAAGTTTAAGGACTCGTGGAAGACGCCCTCTTCGGAGGCGCCGTCGCCGAAGAAAGTGGCCGCCACACGGGGCGCCCCTTCGCGGGCGAAGGCCCAGGCGGCGCCGGTGGCCACCGAGATCATCTCGCCGAGGATCGCCGACGAGGCCGCGAAGCCCGCGTCCTGGTCGGTCAGGTGCACCGAGCCGCCGCGGCCCGCGGCGCAGCCGGACTCCTTGCCGTAGAACTCGGCGACCATGGCGCGCAGATCGCCGCCCTTGGCCAGGTAGTGGGCGTGACAGCGGTGACCGCTGTAGACGACGTCCTCGCGGCGCAGCGCGGCACACACGCCGACGGCGGTGGCCTCCTGACCGATGGAGAAGTGCACGGGCGTGCGCATCTCCTGCTCATCGCGATAGACGTCGGCTATGACTTCCTCGGCGCACCGGATGCGCACCATGTTGCGCAGCAACTGCCGTGGTTCCACGAAAAGTTCCTCGCTCTCAGAAAGTTCCAAGGGGGGGACAGGGGTCCCGATACGGGGTCGATCGCGGTCGCGGCCGCGGGCACGGCACGGTGACGGTCCGGGATGCCTTGAGGGCGGTCGCCGATGCGCCGACCCGACGGTGCGCTTCGCGCAGGCCCCGCCGCCAGTCGTGCACCCGGGCGTCCCGGTGCCGCTGCTGTTGTCTATGGATCGTGACCGCGGCCGGTGTGCTCTCACCGGACTTGAAGGCCGACTTCGCACAGCCGGCGAGCTACTTCTTCACCTGCGGCATGGTGGCGTCAGTGCTGACGCCGGGATATGCGTGCACGGTCCCCTCGCCCGCGCGGTCGCCGGTGTTGCGTACGGTCACCACGGCCGTCGGACCGTTGTCGGTGCGCTGTACAGCAAGATCACTGTAAACGAATTCGGTGTACAACGGGCGGTATCCGAAAGGGAAGATCGACTCAATGTCTGGCCGCCCCAGTCAGCACTGTTCGACGTCGATCCCCCTGCGCCGCCCTCGCCGACCACCCACGCCGCCGCGGCGCCCTGCCCCCGGCCCGCCGACGCCAGTCATACCGAGGATCGCCAGACACCGGTGCCCGCCAACCCTCTTGGGGCTTCGCCAGTCATCGGGGATCGCCAGACACCGGAGGCTGCCAGGCACCCTTCATCATGACCTCGACTGGGATCCCGTGCGCGTTCAGGAGGGAATGCTTCGCTTCCACCCTCTCCCGATGATCGGCCGTGCCATCCTCAACAGCGCGGAAGCGCACTGGCTCATGGGGTGCTTCACATCCACGGAGTGGTGGCGCCGGCCTGTCGGGCAGAGCGATCTTGCTTGACCCTTGGGGTTCCTGGGAGCTGCCAGTCAGCGGCCACCCTCGCGTGGATACCAACAGCCCTGGTGTGGTGGCTGCATCTGCCGTCGCGCTGGACATGACATGCCCCATCAGTGCAGGTGAGCTGAAGGAGAGCGCAGGGTCGGAATCTTCCAGCGCTGTCAGACGGCTCCCAGGTCGACAGTGACGGAGAAGGGTGCGGCAGCCTTGATCACGCCGGTGAAGATCTCGCCGTCCCTGTAGGCATTGGCGGCGGGGTCGAGAACGTAGGTGTAGACGAGGGGGACACCGGTGGCGGCCTGTTCGACCCGCCAGTAGAAGGGGATGCCGGCCTTGGCGTACTGGTCCACCTTCACGATCCGGTCGGTGGTTTCCGAGCCGGGTGACACGACCTCGGCGACCAGGAGTACGTGTTCGGGGCGGGTGGGCGTGAGGCCGATGGTCTCAGCCCGATAGACGACGACGTCCGGACGGCGGTTGGTGAGTGGAACGTCCTGCGGACGGACGTCGAAGTCCGTGTCGGCGTTCCAGTCCGGGCCTGCGACGGCGTCCAGCGCATTGGCCAGGATTCGGGCCAGCCGGTTGTGCCGCTTTGACGCGCTCGGGCTCGCAACGACCATCCCGTCCACGACCTCGATGCCGGCACACTGCTCCTCGGACCAGGAGTCGTACTGCTCCGCGCTGATCTGCGTATGCATCCACGCGGGCGCCATCACATCGGCGGTTCGAGGAGCTTCGGCAGTTCCAGCGCTGCTGGGCTCAGCCTACTGTCCTGTGATGCCGGGGCGCCCGATTCGGAAGAGTGCCAGGAGATGATCGACATCGACCTGTTCCGCCTGCCATGGCTACCGTCGCAGGCGACCCCGTCCCCGAAGCCGGCGTCTTGCGGGGTTCTAAAACGTTTCCGTGGCGATGAATGCGACTTCGGCGACACCGCAGGAACCCACCGTGTCCGCCTTGCCTAAGGCGCATCCCACCCACGTGGCGCGCTGGGCAGGATGCATGAAGCCCGGGTAGCGACAGTCTCGACAAAATGCTGGCACCAAGCGAGTTGCTACGAGGGGAGGCTGTCGTCCCTCACGTGGTGGCGCGCAAGTGCGGCTCGGCCAAGCGAGGCAGGGCCGGTGCGGGCCTCGTGGACGGGGTTGGGCCTTGTGAGAGGCTGGGCTGTATGAACCGGTTGGCTGGTGTGACCTCGCCTTATCTGCTTCAGCATGCCGACAATCCCGTCGACTGGTGGCCGTGGACGCCGGAGGCTTTCGAGGAAGCGCGGCGGCGCGATGTGCCCGTTCTGCTCTCGGTTGGCTACTCTGCGTGCCACTGGTGCCATGTCATGGCCCGGGAAAGTTTCGCGGACCCGGCGCTCGCCGTGCTGATCAATGAGCACTTCGTGGCCGTCAAGGTCGATCGCGAGGAGCGCCCGGACGTCGACGCGGTCTACATGGAGGCCGTGCAGGCCGCCACCGGTCAGGGCGGCTGGCCGATGACCGTCTTCCTCACCCCCGACGCCGAGCCCTTCTACTTCGGTACGTACTTCCCGCCCGAGCCGCGCCACGGCATGCCGTCCTTCCGGCAGGTCCTCGAAGGGGTCCGCAGCGCCTGGGCCGACCGGCGCGACGAGGTCGGCGAGGTCGCCGGCCGGATCGTGGCCGACCTCGCGGGCCGCTCGCTGGCCGAGTCGCTGGCCAAGGGCGAGCAGCGTCCCCCGCGCCCCGAGGAGCTGGCCGCCGCCCTGTTGGGCCTGACCCGTGAATTCGACGCGGTGCACGGCGGGTTCGGCGGCGCACCCAAGTTCCCGCCGTCCATGGCCCTGGAGTTCCTGCTCCGCCACCACGCCCGGACCGGCTCCGCGGGCGCCCTGGAGATGGTCGAGGCGACCTGCGCGGCGATGGCCCGCGGCGGGCTCTACGACCAGCTCGGCGGCGGGTTCGCCCGCTACTCCGTCGATCGGGAATGGGTCGTTCCGCACTTCGAGAAGATGCTCTACGACAACGCCCTGCTGTGCCGCGTCTACGCCCACCTGTGGCGCGCCACCGCCGGCGACGGAGCCGCTGCGGGAATCAGCGACCTGGCCCGTCGGGTCGCCCTGGAGACCGCCGACTTCATGGTCCGCGAACTCCGCACCGACCAGGGCGGCTTCGCCTCCGCGCTGGACGCCGACAGCGACGACGGGTCCGGCCGGCACGCCGAGGGCGCCTACTACGTCTGGACGCCGGAGCAGCTGCGCGCCGTACTGGGGGAGCGGGACGCCGAGCTCGCCGCCACGTATTTCGGCGTCACCGAGGAGGGCACCTTCGAGGAGGGCGCCTCCGTGCTGCAACTCCCCGACACCGGCGGCCTGGTCGAGGTGGAGCGGGTGGCGTCGGTGAAGCAGCGGCTGCTCGCGGCGCGTGCGGAGCGCCCCCGCCCGGAGCGCGACGACAAGGTCGTCGCCTCCTGGAACGGCCTGGCCATCGCCGCGCTCGCCGAGACCGGCGCCTACTTCGACCGGCCCGATCTGATCCAGGCCGCCACCGACGCCGCGGACCTGCTCGTCCGCGTCCACATGGACTGGCAGGCCCGGCTGCACCGCACTTCCCGGGACGGCACGGCCGGCCCCAACGCCGGTGTCCTGGAGGACTACGCGAACGTCGCCGAGGGCCTGCTCACGCTGGCCTCGGTCACCGGGGAGGGCGTCTGGGTGGAGTTCGCGGGCTTCTTCCTGGACACCGTCCTGGTGCAGTTCACCGCCCCGGACGGCACGCTCTACGACACCGCCGCCGACGCCGAGCGGCTCATCCGCCGCCCCCAGGACCCGACCGACAACGCCACGCCCTCCGGGTGGACCGCCGCGGCCGGCGCGCTGCTCTCGTACGCGGCGCTGACCGGCAGCGCACTGCACCGGGACGCCGCGGAGCGCGCCCTGGGCGTGGTCACCGCCCTCGGCGGCCGGGCGCCGCGCTTCATCGGCTGGGGACTGGCCGTCGCCGAGGCCGCGCTGGACGGGCCGCGCGAGGTCGCGGTGGTCGGCCCGGCGGACGATCCGGCCACCCGCGCGCTGCACCGGGCCGCGCTGCTGGGCACCGCCCCCGGGGCGGTGGTGGCCCTGGGCGCCCCGGGGGAGGACGCCGCCGCGGAGGTGCCGCTGCTCATGGCGCGCCCCCTGGTCGACGGCCGACCGGCCGCCTACGTGTGCCGCCACTTCACCTGCGAGCGGCCCACGACGGACCCGGAGGAGCTGACGGAGCGACTGCGCTCCTGAGGGCGTGCGGAGGGGCCGCGACCCGTAGGCCGGCCCCTCCCGCCCGGACCCGGTCGGCTGCCCCGCCTCAGGTCCGCTGCCCCGCCTCAGGTCCTAGGTCCAGCGACCGGGTTGAACTTGACGTGTGCGTCAGGTTTTAGCCTCGGGGCATGACGAACCGCACGCACCGCGAAGTCCGCCTGACCGCCCGCCCCACGGGGCCGGTCACCGACGACCTCTTCGAGATCGTGGAGGTCCCCGTTCCGGAACCGGCGGACGGCCAGGTACTCGTACGCAACTCCCTGATGTCCGTCACCGCCGTGATGCGCACCCTGATGAACGAGGTCACCGACGTCCCCATGCCGTCCTTCGTGATCGGCCAGCCGCTCCACGGGGCCGCCGTCGGCGAGGTGCTCGCCGCCCCGGGGACCGACCTTCAGCCGGGCGACCTGGTCCAGCACCGCCTCGGCTGGCGCGAGTACGCCCTGGTGGACGCCGCGCAGGCGCAGCGCCTCGACCCCGGACTGCTGCCCGACCCGGCCGGCTACCTCTCGCAGGGGCCCACCGCCCTGATGGGCATCGACCGCGGCGCCGGAGTGCGCCCCGGGGACACCGTGTTCGTCACCGGGGCGGCCGGCGGCGTCGGCTCTCTGGCCGGCCAGATCGCCAAGCTCCGCGGCGCCTCCCGGGTCATCGGCAGTACGGGCTCGCGGGAGAAGGCCGACCGGCTCCGCACGGAATTCGGCTTCGACGCGGTGGTCATTCGCGGCGCCGGGCCCATCGAGGAGCAGCTGCGCGCGGCCGCCCCCGAGGGCATCGACGTCCTCTTCGACAACGTGGGCGGCGAACAGCTCCAGGCCGCGATCGCCGTCGCCCGGCGCGGCGCCCGACTCGCCCTCGTGGGCGCGCTCGCCGCCCAGCTCTCCGACGGGGCCGTGACCACCACGCCGATCGACACCCTGTCGCTGCTCTCCCGCGGCATCACGATGCGCGGTGTGGCCCTCTACGACCACCTGGACATCGTCCCGCAGTGGCACGAACTGTTCGCCCAGGGGCTGCGCGAGGGCACCCTCACCTTCCCGCACACCCGGCTCCACGGCATCGAGCAGGCCCCGCGGGCCCTGCAGGAACTTCTTGCCGGGAAGCATCTGGGCTCGGTACTCGTGGAGTTGTGAGGCCCGGTATACGGGACGGCGGCCAAGCGCGCAGCGGCGGGCGCGGCGGCATCCGGCACTGTCGTTCCCCGGAAGGGAGCCGGAAAGGTTTCCGCCCCGGAGGTAGCCTGCACGGGTGACGACCTTGCTCGGGTGCCGTTCTCTCGTCCAGGAGGCCGCGGCGCTGCGGTCCGGTGCGGACGATCCCGCCGACGCGGTGCGCCGCACCTGTGACCGCATCGACGCCGTGGACCCCCGCCTCCGGGCTTTCGTGCCGGAGCCGGGGCGCCGCGCCCGACTGCTGGCGGCTGCCCGGGAGTTGGCCGCGGCCGGCCCGCCGGGATCCGCCGGACGCCCCGCCCTGTACGGCGTGCCGGTCGGGGTCAAGGACATCGTGCACGTCGACGGGCTGCCCACGCGGGCCGGTTCGGCGCTGCCGCCCGAGGAACTCGCCGGCCCGCAGGCGGCCGTCGTGGAGAGACTGCGCGCCGCGGGGGCGCTGATCGCGGGCAAGACCGTGACCGCGGAGTTCGCGGTGACCGCCCCCGGGCCGACCCGCAACCCTCACAACCTGGCGCACACGCCAGGGGGGTCGAGCAGCGGGTCGGCGGCCGCGGTCGCCGCGGGGATGGTCCCGCTGGCCATCGGGACGCAGACGGTCGGCTCGATGATCCGGCCCGCCGCCTACTGCGGAGTGGTCGGTTTCAAGCCGACCTACGGGCGCATTGCGCTCGACGGGGTCATTCCGAACGCGCTCAGTTTCGACACCCTCGGGTGCTATGCGACGGATGTGGCGGGGATCGCGCTGGCCGCGCCGGTGCTCTGCGACGGGTGGCGCCCGGCGGACGGCGACGGGGCCGCGGATGCGGCCCGCCCGGAGGGGCCGCCGGTGCTGGGCGTACCGTCCGGCCCCTATCTGGAGCGGGCCGACGACGAGGCGCGCAGGGCCTTCGAGGCCCAGCGCACGGCGCTGGCGGCGGCCGGCTACGAGGTGCGCGAGGTGCCCGTGATGGCCGACTTCGCGGCGATCGTCGAGCAGCTCTTCACCATGAACCGCTACGAGGTCGCCCGCGCCCACGCCCAGTGGTTCGCGCGCCACGCCGACCTCTACCGGGAGCAGACCACGGCCGCCATCCGCGAGGGCCGGACGATCGGGGACGCCGCCTACGAGGCCGCCCGGGAGCGCCGCGCCGCCTTCCGCGAACGGCTCGCGGCCGACGGTGCGGACGCCGGCATCGACCTGTGGATCACCCCCGCGGCCACCGGCCCCGCGCCGGCCGACCTGACCACCACCGGTACCTCGATCATGTGCCTGCCGTGGAGCAACGCCGGGCTGCCGTCGCTGAGCCTGCCCGCCGGCCGGGCCGCGGGCGGGCTGCCGTTGGGGCTCCAGTTGGTGGGCCGGTCCGGCGCGGACGAGGCGCTGCTGTCCTGGGCGAGGGGCGTCGAGCGCGTACTGAACGGAGCGGCCGGGGCCGCCGGCGCACCGACGAGCGAACGCTGACGCCGCGGGCGCCACGGGGGACGAAGGGCGGGGCGGATGCGTATCGGGGACGCGGCGGTAGTGGCCGGACTGACGCCGCGGGCTTGCGCTACTACGAGCAGCAGGGGCTGGTGACGGGCCGGAGGACGCCGTCGGGCCATCGGGAGTACGACGCGGAGGACGTCCGCCGGCTGCGGGCCGGGCGCGGAGCGCTGTGCGGCCGCCGAGGTGGTGGCCCGGCGCCGGCTGGCCGAACTGGACGGCCATATCGCGCGGTTGTCCCGGTTGCGGGAGCGCTTGGCGGCGCGCCTGGGGGAGTCCGGCGGGTGGCCGGGCTCGGGGGCGGGGGAGGGCTCGCTCAGAGGGTGAGCCCGCGGGCCAGGACGTCCATCGACCGGTTGATCAGCGCCTCCGGGCTCGCCGCCTGACAGTCCTCGGCCCAGCGCAGCAGTGCCTCCTGGAGGGCGGCCAGGGCCGCCGCGCTGATGACGCGGATCCCCAGGTCGTCCGCCGGGCGGCCGGTGCGCTCGGCCAGTGCGGCGCTGATGACGTCGATGTGGCGGGCGGTGAGTTCGGCGGTGCGGCCGCGGACCGCGGGCACGTCCCGGATCAGCCGGATTCGCTGGAGGAGTTCGTCGCGGTCGGCCGCGCTGATGTCGTGCATGATCCCGACGGTGACGTGCCGCAGCGTCTCGGCTATCGGCTCGCCGGGCGGGCGGGCCCGGATTCCGCACTCCAGCAGGGCGTCGTACTCGCCGGTGAGCACGATGTCCTCCTTGGTCGGGAAGTAGCGGAAGACCGTGCTGGGGGAGACCTCCGCCGCCTGGGCGATCCGGTCGACCGGGGTCGCGTCGTAGCCCCGCTCCGCGAAGAGCCGGAAGGCGGCGCGGCGGATCGCCTGCCGGGTCTGGATCTTCTTCCGCTCGCGCAGCCCGGGTTTCGGTGTGCCGGGCCGCGCTGCGGCGGGGGTGTGTGCGGGGACCATGCGGCCCATTGTCCCCATCCGCCGTGTGGCGGATGTGCGGTGCATTGACAGAGCTCTGACTGTCAGTGGGGTGTGTCACGCTACGACAGGGGAATGATTACCGACGGTGACATTCGAAAGGAGGTTCGTGGTGCGACCCGTGATGCATGTGTACACCGCGTTCGCCGCCGCGCTGTGCGTCGGTGGCTTCCTGCTGGGTGGCGGCCTGCTGGTGACGGCCCTGGTGCTGGCCGGGCTGGCGGCCCTGACGTGGCACGTGGCCGCGGCCTCTCGGCCGCGGCCGAGAGGCCGCGGGGCGGCGGCCGGGAGGGCGGACCGGAGACCCGTGGGGCCGGTCGCGCGGCTCCGGCCCGCCTCAGGAATGCGTATACGCGACGAGCGAGATGCCGACGTAGTGCACGACGAAGGCCGCAAGGGTGAAGGAGTGGAAGACCTCATGGAAGCCGAACCACCGCGGTGAGGGGTTGGGGCGCTTGATGCCGTAGATCACGCCGCCCGCGCTGTAGAGCAGCCCGCCGACGATGACGAGGACGAGGACGGCGATGCCGCCGGTGCGCAGGAAGTCGGGCAGGAAGAAGACGGCGGCCCAGCCCATCGCGATGTAGCAGGGGGTGTACAGCCAGCGAGGGGCGCCGACCCAGAAGACCCGGAAGGCGATGCCGGCCAGTGCGGCGGCCCAGACCGCCCAGAGCAGCACCTGCCCCCGGGTGCCTGTCACCAGGAGCAGCGTCAGCGGCGTATAGGTGCCGGCGATGATCAGGAAGATGTTGGCGTGGTCGAGTCGGCGCAGCACTCCGTCGATCCGCGGGCTCCAATTGCCGCGGTGGTACAGGGCGCTGACGCCGAACAGCAGGCAGGCGCTGATGGTGTAGATCGCGCAGGCCAGTCGGCCGCGGGGGCTGTCGGCGAGCGCCGTCAGCACGATGCCGGAGAGCAGGACGGCCGGGAACATCCCGGCATGCAGCCAGCCGCGCAGCTTCGGCTTGAGCGGCGCCGTCGCGGCGGCGACCGCCGTGGCGACGGGGGACCCGGTATCGGTCCCGGACGGCGCGACAGGGGGGCGGCTTTCGGCGGCGTCGGGCGCGGAAGTCATGGCGCAATGCTACCTACGCAACCGTAAGTTACGGATTCGTCCGGAAGTGGTGACGGTCACCACGGCGCCCCCTGGACAGAACCGAATCAGGGTCGGATGATCAAATGAGTGCGGTCGGCACCGGATGAGCGGTCACGAAGCATCCGGGTCGCAGCCCCCAAGGGGCAGATAAGTAAAAGAAGCGGTCTTCTTGTCTTGTGTGCAGGAAGTCGACCAAACCCCTCATCTAGGAGCGATCGTGGCGCGCGACAACGCGGCTCCCACCCCGACCCGGCACCAGGCCCTGCGCGACTGGGTCGGCGAGATAGCGGCGATCACCCAGCCCGACCGGGTCGTCTGGTGCGACGGCTCGGAAGCGGAGTACGAGCGGCTGTGCGAAGAGCTCGTCGAGAAGGGCACCTTCAAGAAGCTCGACCCGATCAAGCGCCCCAACTCGTACTACGCCGCCTCCGACCCGACGGACGTGGCGCGTGTCGAGGACCGCACCTTCATCTGCTCGGAGAAGGAAGAGGACGCCGGCCCCACCAACCACTGGAAGGCGCCCGCCGAGATGCGGGAGATCTTCGTGGGGGAGCAGGGCGTCTTCCGCGGCGCGATGAAGGGCCGGACGATGTACGTCGTCCCGTTCTGCATGGGGCCGGTCGGCTCCCCGCTCTCCGCCATCGGGGTGGAGATCACCGACTCCGCGTACGTCGCCGTGTCGATGCGCACCATGACGCGGATGGGCCAGGCGGTCCTCGACGAGCTCGGTGAGGACGGCTTCTTCGTCAAGGCCGTGCACACCCTCGGCGCCCCGCTCGCCGAGGGCGAGCAGGACGTGCCGTGGCCGTGCAACTCCACCAAGTACATCTCGCACTTCCCCGAGTCCCGGGAGATCTGGTCCTACGGCTCCGGCTACGGCGGCAACGCCCTGCTCGGCAAGAAGTGCTACGCGCTGCGGATCGCCTCCGTCATGGCCCGTGACGAGGGCTGGCTGGCCGAGCACATGCTCGTGCTCAAGCTGACCCCGCCGCAGGGCGAGGCCAAGTACGTCGCCGCGGCGTTCCCGAGCGCCTGCGGGAAGACCAACCTCGCCATGCTGGAGCCGACCATCCCGGGCTGGACGGTCGAGACCATCGGCGACGACATCGCCTGGATGCGGTTCGGCCAGGACGGCCGGCTCTACGCGATCAACCCCGAGGCCGGTTTCTTCGGCGTCGCGCCCGGCACCGGCGAGCACACCAACGCCAACGCCATGAAGACCCTCTGGGGCAACTCCGTCTTCACCAACGTCGCCCTGACCGACGACGGCGACGTGTGGTGGGAGGGCATGACGGAGGAGACCCCGAAGCACCTCACGGACTGGAAGGGCAACGACTGGACGCCCGATGCCGCCCAAGAGGAAAGCGGATACCGTCCGGCCGCGCACCCCAACGCCCGCTTCACCGTGCCCGCCGCCCAGTGCCCGACCATCGCGCCCGAGTGGGAGGACCCCAAGGGAGTGCCGATCTCGGCCATCCTCTTCGGCGGTCGCCGGGCCAGCGCGGTGCCGCTGGTGACCGAGTCGCTGAGCTGGCAGCACGGTGTCTTCCTCGGCGCCAACGTGGCCTCGGAGAAGACCGCCGCGGCCGAGGGCAAGGTCGGCGAGCTGCGCCGCGACCCGTTCGCCATGCTGCCGTTCTGCGGCTACAACATGGGCGACTACATGGCGCACTGGATCAAGGTGGGGGCCGACAAGGACCAGGCCAAGCTGCCGAAGATCTACTACGTCAACTGGTTCCGCAAGGACGACGAGGGTCGCTTCGTGTGGCCGGGCTTCGGTGAGAACAGCCGGGTGCTCAAGTGGATCGTCGAGCGGCTGGCGGGCACGGCCGGGGGCGTCGAGACCCCGATCGGCGTGCTGCCCACCAAGGACGCGCTGGACACCGAGGGCCTCGAACTCTCCGACAAGGACCTGGACTTCCTGCTCACCGTCGACAAGGAGGTCTGGCGCGAGGAGGCCGCGCTGGTCCCCGAGCACCTGAACACCTTCGGCGACCACACGCCGAAGGAGCTGTGGGACGAGTACCGCGCGCTGGTGCAGCGGCTCGGCTAGTGCCTGTTCGCCGGGCGGCGCGATGCGCACCGCCCGGCGCGTACCTCACCCGTCCGGGGCCCCGTGCGCGATGCGCGGGGCCCCGACGCGTGCGCGGACGGTCAGGCGGTGGCGAGGTCCGGGCTGCTCGCGTCGTGGGCGGCCAGCCGCTCCTCGGCCAGGGCGACGGCGCCGGCGTCGTTCCGGGACGTGGCGACGGCCAGGGCGTTCCCGGCGAGGGTGTGGGCGCGCTGCCGGAGGGCCGGTACCCGGCTCCGGTCGCCGCCGTCGGTGGGCTCGGCGCGCAGCGGATAGTGGCCGCTCAGCCGGGCGACCTCGACGGCGATGCGGTCGGCCGCCGAGGCCAGGGCGGCGCGCTCGGCGCCGCACTCGGTCAGGGCGTGCAGCTCGTCGGTGACGGTGAGCAGGGCGGTCAGCTGTCCGGCGAGCCGGATGTCCAGCTCCTCCTCACGGGAGCGGTGCGGGATCCCCGGGGCGACGGCCATGGTGTGGACCGACTTGGTGCGGATCGGTTCGTACATGGGACGGCCTCCTGAAAACGTCTAGGAGGCCATCCTAGCTTAGACTCTGTCTAAAGTTATGGTCCGTACAGAATTTGCTGCGCCTCAGTACTGTCCGTAACCGTCGAGGAAGGCGCCAATTCGGGTGACGGCGTCCGCCAGATCGTCCTTGTTCGGCAGCGTCACCAGGCGGAAGTGGTCCGGCTCGGGCCAGTTGAAGCCGGTGCCGTGGACGATCATGATCTTCTCGGCGCGCAGCAGGTCCAGCACCATCCGCCGGTCGTCCTTGACCTTGTACACCGCGGGATCCAGCCGGGGGAAGGCGTAGAGCGCGCCCTTCGGCTTGACGCAGCTGACGCCCGGTATCTGCGTGAGCAGCTCGTAGGCGGTGTCCCGCTGCTCCAGGAGTCGGCCGCCGGGCAGCACCAGGTCGTTGATCGACTGTCGGCCGCCGAGGGCGGTGGCGACCGCGTGCTGCACCGGCATGTTGGCGCACAGCCGCATGTTCGCCAGGATCGTCAGCCCCTCGATGTAGGAGGAGGCGTGCGCCTTCGGGCCGCAGACCGCCAGCCAGCCGCTGCGGTAGCCGGCGACCCGGTATGACTTGGACAGGCCGTTGAAGGTCAGTGTCAGCAGGTCCGGGGCGAGCGAGGCGAACGGGGTGTGGGTGACGCCGTCGTAGAGGATCTTGTCGTAGATCTCGTCGGCGCAGACGATCAGGTTGTGCCGGCGGGCGATCTCGGCGATCCCGCGCAGCAGTTCGTCGTCGTAGACCGCGCCGGTGGGGTTGTTGGGGTTGATGACGACGATGGCCTTGGTGCGGTCGGTGACCTTGCGCTCGATGTCGGCCAGGTCCGGCATCCAGTCGGCCTGCTCGTCGCAGCGGTAGTGGACGGCGGTGCCGCCGGAGAGCGAGACCGAGGCCGTCCACAGCGGGTAGTCCGGCGCCGGGACCAGCACCTCGTCGCCGTCGTCCAGCAGTGCCTGCATGGACATCTGGATCAGCTCGGAGACGCCGTTGCCGAGGTAGACGTCGTCGACGGAGAGCTCGATGCCCTGGGTCTCGTAGTGCTGCACCACCGCGCGGCGGGCCGAGAGCAGGCCCTTGGCGTCGCCGTAGCCGTGCGCGGTGCCGACCGAGCGGACGATGTCCTCCAGGATCTCCGGCGGGCACTCGAATCCGAAGGCCGCCGGGTTCCCGGTGTTCAGCTTGAGGATGCGGTGACCCGCCGCCTCCAGCCGCATGGCCTCTTCGAGGACCGGGCCGCGGATTTCGTAGCAGACGTTGGCGAGCTTCGTTGACTGGATCACCTGCATGACGGCCACTCTACGGGCGCGTAGCGGTGCGTGCCGGGTGGTTTTCGCCACGATGTGGCGGAGCGTGCGGTTTCCGTTACCTGACGTGACCGGTGGGGTGGGTGCTGATTTCGTGGCGGGGGTCGGCCGGCGGCCCGCGCCGGCGCGGTCAGCGGCGCCGGCCCGGCGTGCGCCGGATCGTGCGGCCCGCCAGGACGTCTGTACGGCGGCCGTCCTCGATGACGAAGCGGCCGTCGACCAGGACGTGCGGGATGCCGACCGGCAGGGCCCGCGGGGCGTCGAAGGTGGAGCCCGCGGCGACCGTCTCCGGATCGAAGAGGACCAGGTCGGCGCGGTACCCCTCGCGGACCAGGCCGCGGTCGGGCAGCCGCAGCCGGGCGGCGGGGCGGGAGGTCAGGTGGGCGACGGTCTCCTCCAGGGAGAGGACACCGAGGTCGCGGGCGTAGTGGCCGAGGTAGTGCGGAAACGTCCCGTACGCCCGCGGGTGCGGCTTGGTGCCCTGAAGGATGCCGTCGCTGCCGCCCGTGTGGACGGGGTGCCGCATGATGGCGCGGACGTTCTCCTCGTGGCCGACGTGCTGGAGGATCGTCGAGCCGAGGCGGTCGTCGATCAGCAGGCGACGGGCGGTGACCCAGGGGGCCTCGCCGCGCAGCGCCGCGGACCGGGCGACGGTCCGGCCGACGTACGAGCCGAGCCCGGGGTCGCTCACCCCGGAGACCTCGACGGTGTCCCACTCGATCGGTACCCCGTGACAGCCGTCCGAGCCGACCTCCTCGACGTGGTGGCGGATCCGCTCGGCGGTCCCCGCGTCCCTGAGGCGGGCCAGGGTCGCCTCCGGACCGCCCTCGTTGGCCCAGCTCGGCAGCATCGCGACGAGGGTGGTGGAGCCCGGGGTGTAGGGGTAGGTGTCGAGACTGATGTCGGCGCCGCCGGCGAGCGCCGCGTCGAGCAGGGCGAGCAGCTCGGCGGCCCTTCCCTTGTTCACCCCGAAGTTCATCGTGGCGTGCGCGAGGTGCAGGGCGCAGCCCGCGTTCCGGGTGAGCTCGACCATCTCCTCGTAGGCGGCCAGCGCCCCGGCTCCGTAGCTGCGGTGGTGCGGGCAGTAGTAGCCGTCGTACGCGGCCACCACCCGGCACAGCGCGGTGAGTTCGGCGTTCTCGGCGTACATGCCGGGGGTGTAGGTCAGGCCGGAGGACATGCCGACGGCGCCCTGCGCCAGGCCCTCGGCGACGAGTTGCCGCATCGCGTCGAGTTCGGCGGGGGAGGGGGTGCGGTCGTCCCAACCGACGGCGTACATCCGGACGGTGCCCTGCGGGACGAGGTAGGCGGTGTTGACCGCGATGCCCCGGCCGCCGTGGGCGGTGTCGAGGGCGTCGAGGTAGCCGCCGACCGTGCGCCAGGAGAAGTCGATGTCCGCGCCGTCGCCGTTCCAGCCGGTGATGGCCCGGCGGACCTCGGCGAGCGTGCGGTCGTCGACCGGGGCGTAGGACAGACCGTCCTGGCCGAGGACTTCGAGGGTGACGCCCTGGGCGGCCTTGGCGGTGTGCTCCGGGTCGAGCAGCAGCGCCAGGTCGCTGTGCGCGTGCATGTCGATGAAGCCGGGGGCGAGGGCGAGGCCGGCGGCGTCGACGGTGCGGGTGGCGGACGGGCGGGGGCCGGCGTCCGACGCGCGGTGGAGCGCGGCTATCCGGCCGTCGGCCAGGGCGACGTCGGCACGGTAGGAGGGCCCGCCGGACCCGTCGATGACGCGTACGTCGCGGAACACGGTGTCCATGGGCGGGCTGCCTTTCTCGCTGCCGTTCTCGGGCCTGCTCGGGAGGCGGGCGGGGGCGGCCGGACCGCCCCCGCGGGTATCAGAAGAACGTGCGGATGAAATCGACGACCGTTCCGTCCTCCTCGACCAGCGGGATCAACTGCCACTTGTCGAAGGAGGTGCACGGGTGCGACAGGCCCAGGGCGACCCAGTCGCCGACCTCCAGGTCCCCGGCGTGCTCGGTGCGCAGCCAGGCGTGCTGGTCGGACAGGCCGGTGACGGTGATGCCGGCCGCCGGGCGCAGGGTGCCGTCCCGGCCGGAGCGGACGGTCTGGGCCCGCGGCAGATCGAGGTCGTACGCCGCGTCCCGCTTGCCCGCGTTGAGGAACGCCTGCTCGGGGGTGGGTCGGGAGACGACCTGCGCCCAGAGCCGGAAGGCGGGCTGCAGCGCCCCCTCGTCCGGCACCCGGTTGAAGGGGGTGAGGTGGCGGTAGTGCCCGTCGTCGTGCGAGACGTACGCGCCCGAGCGCAGCAGTTTGAGGATCGGCGCGGAGAGCTCGGGGAGGTCGGCGAAGACCTCGGCGACGGTGTCGAACCACGCGCTGCCGCCGGCGCTGACCACGATCTCGTCGAGGTCGGCGAAGCGGCCGCAGGCGTCGAGGTCGGCGGCGAGCGCGACCAGCCGGCGCAGCCAGGCGGTGACCCGCTCCTGGTCCGCGTCGGGCACCTCGCCCTCGTAGCCGGCGACGCCGACCAGGCGGAGGGTGTCCACGCCCGCGATGGCGTCGGCCAGTTCGCGGCACTCGGCCTCGGTGCGGGCCCCGGTCCGGGCCCCCTCGCCGGCGCCCAGTTCGATGACGACGTCCACCGGTCGGGTGGCCTCGGCGGCGCGCAGCGCGGCGTCCATCAGCTCGATGCCGCGCACCGAGTCGACGTAGCAGATGAAGCGGAAGTCCGGGTCGGCGGCCAGCTCGCCGGCGAGCCAGTGCAGCGCGGCGGCGTCGACGACCTCGTTGGCCAGGAAGATCCGCTGGATGCCGAAGTCGCGGTAGACGCGGGCCTGGTGGGGGACGGCGGCGGTGATCCCCCAGGCGCCGTGCGCCAGCTGGCGGGCGAAGAGCTGCGGGGCCATGGAGGTCTTGCCGTGCGGGGCGAAGGCCAGGCCGTGCCGGGCGGTGTAGGTCTCCAGGAGGGCGAGGTTGTGCTCGACCGATGCGGCGGAGAGGGCCAGCACGGGCGTGGTGAAGCCGTCGGTGAAGAGGTTGCGGCGCTCGGCCGCCAGCTCCCCGACGGTGCGTCCGGCGGCATCCGGGGGGAGTGCCTTGAAGCGGTGATCGACCTTCTCGTCCGCGAGGTCGGTGAGTTCCTGCGCGAGCCGCTCGCCGGCCATGGAGCCTCCTCAAAGACCGTGTTGCACCCTCTGCAACACCCGTTGCGCATATCGCTGACAGCTGTCTAACATCCGAGCCATCGCCCGGTCAATGGTGAGAAAACCCGGGGCGAGGCAGGACGAAACGCGCCGCGGGCGGACGGAAAACCGCACGGAAAACCGGCCGCCGGAGGCCGGCACCGGAACCGGGCCGAAGACCGGAGGGACCTCCGGACCGGGAGCCGGTGCCGGACCGGCCGGGAGCCGGCCCGCCGCACCCCGCGGTAAGGCGAACCCTCCCCGAGCGCGTCGAGCGGGGAAAACCCGCAGCGTCGGCGGCACAGCGAAGGAGCGCAACCGATCGTGACCAGGTCCTCGAACGTCAACGACACCCCCGTCCCGGCGGCCGGCGCCGCCCCGGACGTCGATGTCGTCTGCCTCGGCGAGTCCATGGTCACCTTCCTGCCCACCGCCCCCGGGCCGCTCGCCGACGTCCCCGCCTTCGAGCGCGCCATCGGCGGCGCGGAGTCCAACGTCGCCTGCGCCCTCGCCCGGGCCGGCCACCCCACCCGCTGGATCTCCCGGGTCGGCGCGGACGGCTTCGGCGACCACCTCGTCCGCGAGATCGCCGGGTACGGCGTGGACACCCGCGCGGTCCGGCGCGACCCCCTCCGCCCCACCGGCATCTACTTCCGCACCGCCGGCGACCGCGCCACCGCCGCCCACGAGGTCGCCTACTACCGCGCCGGCTCGGCCGCCTCCGCGATGGCCCCCGCCACCGTGGACCTGACCGCCGTCCGCTCCGGCCGGGTGCTCCACCTCTCCGGGATCACCGCCGCGCTCTCCGCGGACTGCCTCGGCCTGCTGCGCGCCGTGATGGCCCGCGCGCCGCACGCCCACGGCGACCCGCCGGCCGGCGCCACCCGCCCGCTGATCTCCTTCGACGTCAACTACCGGCCGCACCTGTGGTCCGGCACGCAGGGCCCGCGGGTCCTCCTCGACCTGGCCCGCACCGCCGACGTGGTGTTCGTCGGCGCCGACGAGGCCCAGGCCGCCTGGGGCCTGCCCGACCCCCGGGCGGTCCGCGCGGCGCTGCCCGAGCCGGAGACCCTGGTCGTCAAGCTCGGCGCGGCCGGGGCGCTGGTCTTCCGCCGCGCCCCCGGCGCCGCCGACCGCGACGAGGCCCCCGCCGGCACCCTCGTCCCCGCCCCCACTGTCGACGTGGTCGCCGCGGTCGGCGCCGGCGACGCCTTCGCCGCCGGCTTCCTCTCCGCCGCCCTGCGCGGACTGCCGCTGCCCACCCGGGTCCGGCACGGCCACCTGTGGGCCGCCGCCGCCCTCACCGTCCCCGGCGACCTCGCCGCGCCCCCCGTCCGGGCCCTGGCCGACCGATTGGCCGCGCTCGACGACGGCGCCTGGGGGACACTGCACCTCGGCCCCGGTTGGACGGACGCCATGGAGGCCGCGGACCAGGAGGGACACGCAGTGGACGAGCGCAGCGGGACGACCGACGAGAGGCACGCCCCCGGCGCCGGCGGGGTCGAGCGAAGCGAGGCACGGACATGAGCCAGACCGTCGACCGTGCGCTGAGCATCCTGCCGCTGCTCGCCGAGGGACCCGCCGACCTCGGGCAGGTCGCCGACCGGCTCGGCGTCCACAAGTCCACCGCGCTGCGCCTGCTGCGCACCCTCCACGAGCACGGCCTCGTCTACCGCCAGCCCGACCAGCGCTACCGCCTCGGCGCCCGGCTCATCGCCCTGGCCCAGGAGGCCGTGGAGAACCTCGACGTCCGCGAGATCGCCCACCCCCACCTCGTCGAACTCAACGAGACGTGCGGCCACACCGTCCACCTCGCGGTCTACGAGGAGAACGAGGTCCTCTACATCGACAAGGTCGACAGCCGCTACCCGGTCCGGATGTACTCCCGGATCGGCAAGCCGGTGGCGATCACCGTCGCCGCGGTCGCCAAGCTGCTCCTGGCCGATCTGCCCGAGCCCGAGCGCCGCGCCCTCGCCGCGAAGCTCGACTACCCCCGCTACACGTCCCGTTCGACGCCCGACGCCGCGGCCTTCCTGGCCGAACTGGCCAAGGTGCGCGAACAGGGCTGGGCCACCGACCTCGGTGGCCACGAGGAGTCCATCAACTGCATCGGCGCCCCCATCCGGGGCGCGGACGGACGGGTCGCGGCCGCCATGTCGGTCTCCGCACCGAACGTCGTCGTCAGCGCGGAGGAACTCCTCGGCCTGCTCCCGCTGGTGCGCCGCACCGCCGACGCCATCAGCCGGGAGTACTCCGGCACCACAAGCCCCGGCCACAAGCCGGCCCCGTGAAGCACGTCTGAAGGACACACATGAGCGAGAAGATCGCCCTCACCCCGGCCACCCACACCACCCCGCCCGCGAAGTTCTCGCACGGCGTCAAGAAGGGCAACATCCTCCAGGTCGCCGGCCAGGTCGGCTTCCTGCCCGCCGTCGAGGGCCAGCCCCCGACGCCGGCCGGCCCGACGCTGCGCGAGCAGACCCTCCAGACCTTCGCCAACGTCCGGGCGATCCTCGAAGAGGGCGGCGCCACCTGGGACGACGTGATGATGATGCGCGTCTACCTCACCGACGTGGACCACTTCGCCGAGATGAACGAGATCTACAACGCCTACTTCGAGGAGCAGGGCCTCAACGAGGCCCCGGCCGCCCGGACCACCGTCTACGTCGGCCTGCCCAAGGGCCTGCTCATCGAGATCGACGCGCTCGCCGTCCTGAGCTGAGGCGTCAACACCCCTTGCACCGCCCGCCGTTAGCGCACCGCCGCGCGCACCGCACGCCGCTCGGCACGGCGCCCCGTCCGACCGGGGCGCCGTGCCGCGGTCCCCCCTGCCTGGACACATCACGCCTGACAACGGAGTCACCCATGGTCCTCGCCGCGCCCACCGCCCCACCGCCACCCCACACCGGCGGACTGCTCGCCCTGATACCGGGCACGCCCGGCCTGCTGACCGTCGCCGCCCTCGGCATCGCCCTGCTGCTCTTCCTGATCATGAAGGTCAGGCTGCAGCCCTTCGTCGCCCTGCTCGGCGTCTCCCTCGCGGTCGGCCTGGCCGCCGGCCTCTCGGTCACCGAACTCCTCGGCACGGTCCAGCTGCATCTATCAGCGCACTCCGCGCGGGCGGACGCGGTCTCCATGATCGAGACCGGCATGGGCGGGATCCTCGGCCATGTCGCCATCATCATCGGCCTGGGCACCATGCTCGGCGCGATCCTCGAAGTCTCCGGCGGGGCCGCAGTGTTGAGCGCCCGGCTGCTGGCCCTCTTCGGCGAGCGGCGGGCACCGCTGGCGATGGGCCTGACCGGCCTGATCTTCGGCATCCCGGTCTTCTTCGACGTCGGCATCTTCGTCCTGGCGCCGATCGTCTACGCCGCCGCCAAGAAGAGCGGCAGGTCGATCGTGCTCTACGCCATGCCGCTGCTGGCCGGACTGTCCATGACCCATGCCTTCCTCCCGCCGCACCCCGGACCGGTGGCCGCGGCCGGCCTGTTCAAGGTCGACCTGGGCTGGGTCATCCTGATGGGCGTGCTGTGCGGGGTGCCCGCGGTGCTCGCAGCCTGGGGGTACGCCGCGTGGATCGGCAAGCGGCTGTTCGTGCCGGTGCCGCAGGAGATGGCCGAGGCCGCCGAGGAGGCCCGGGCCGCGGTCGCCGCCGAGCAGACAGGGGGTGGGGGTTCCCCCTGCTCGGAGCCTGCCGGAGAGCTCGGGGGCGGCACCTCGCCGGAGAAGCCGGTCGCGCTGGGCACCGTCCTCGCCATCATCGGCACCCCGCTGGTGCTGATTCTGCTGGCGACCTTCTCCTCCATCGCGCTGGCCCCTTCCAGGGGCCGCTCGGTCATCGAGTTCCTCGGCCATCCCTTCGTCGCCCTGACCCTCGCCCTGCTGCTGGCGTACTACCTGCTCGGCGTGCGCCGCGGCTGGTCCCGCACGTCCCTGGAGAAGGTCTCCACCTCCTCCCTCAAGCCGGTCGGCAACATCCTGCTGGTCGTCGGCGCGGGCGGGATCTTCGGCGCGGTCCTCAAGGGCAGCGGGGTGGCCACCGCGCTGTCGGACACCTTCCACCACGTCGGCCTGCCGGTGATCGTGCTGGCCTACCTGCTCTCGCTGGCCCTGCGGGTGGCCCAGGGCTCGGCGACGGTGGCGATCGTGACCACCGCCGGGATCGTGCTGCCGCTGGTCGAGGCGCAGGGCTTCTCCCAGGCCCGGTTGGCGCTGGTCATCATGGCGATCTCGGCGGGCTCGATCTTCGCCTCGCACGTCAACGACGGCGGGTTCTGGATGGTCAGCAAGTACTTCGGGATATCCGAACGCGACACGCTGAAGTCCTGGACGGTCCTGGAATCGGTGCTCTCGGTCGTCGGATTCGCGGTGGCGGCGGCGCTCAGCCTGGTCTTCTAGCTGGTCTTCCAGCGAACCGCCGCGAATCGACCATGGAGCCGCGGGGCGGTGTCCCGGAACACCAGGAAGTGTTCCGGGACACCGCCGCGGGCGGTGCGGGTGGTCGCCCGGTCCTTCGCCGTGCCGCGGTTCACTCGGCCTTGCAGTACTGCCCTTCCTTGCCGATCGAGCGGTACATGCAGTCCGCGTTCTCCAGCAGTTGGAGCACCGCCTCGCGATTGCGCGCGGTCTCCCGCGGAATCACCGTGTCCTTGGGGTAGAAACCGCCCGCACCGGCCGACGTCGGATACATCTCGAAGGTGTAGGCGAAGATCTTCTGGTCGCCCCACAGCCAGTCGTCGATCGCCCCGTCGGTGATGTAGAGCTCGCTGGACTGCTCGGGGGTGTAGCCGTTGCTGGCGGCCATCTTCCTGCCGACCGCGGCGAAGGCGTCGTGGTCGTCCTGGGTCATGCCGGGTCCGGTCGGGTCGTCGGTGAACCCGAAGGGCCACATCACCAGTTCGCTGTAGGTGTGGAAGTCGATGGCGGCGGTGATCTGTTGCCGGCCGCCGACCACCCGACCGCGCACGAACTTGGCGACGACCTGCACCTCGGGCGAGGACGCCGCCGAGGGGCCGCGGTAGGTCTCGCTGGAGGGCGAACCGGACGAGCCGCCGCAGCAGCCCCATTTGAATTCCCAGTTGCGGTTGAGGTCGGTGCCCACGCTGCCCGAACCGGAGTTGGGCTGCCGGTTCTTGCGCCAGCTGCGGAACTGCCCGGAGGCGATGTCATAGGCGCCGCCGTCCGGATTCAGGTCCGGGATGATCCAGATCTCGCGGGAGTCCAGGAGTTTGGTGATGCGCGGGTCGGAGCCGTATTTCGAGGTGAGTTCCTTCAGGAGGTAAAGGGACATCTCCACCGTGAGGTGTTCCCGGGCGTGTTGGTGCGCGGTGAAGAGGACCTCGGGCTCCGCCTCGTCCTTGGCGGCGTTCCTGCTGAGTTTGAGGGCGACGATGTCCCGGCCCTCGTGCGACTTCCCGATGACGGTCTTGGTGAGGATGCTCGGATACGCGGCGACCAGGGCGTTGATCTCCTGGGTCGCCTGTTCGTAGGTGTGGTACTTGGTGTATCCGGGCGGGAAGCCCTTGACGCCGGGGGCGGCGGTGGCCGCGTAGGCCGGTGGGTCGGGCAGTCGCCTGACCGGGTGGCCGAGCGCGCGGACGAGGGCGAGTTGACCGCGGTCGGCGGTGACGACCGTGGCGCGGCCGTGCACCTCGTCGACGGAGGCGCCGGTGGCGGCGAGCGCGGAGCGGTCCGAGGGGGTGGCCAGGCCGGTCACCTCGTACTGGTGCGGACGTCCGGTGCCGTCCGCGGGGCCGGCCGGCGGGGTGCCCTGTGCCTGCGCGGCGAGCGGGGCGGCGAGGGCGAGGGCGAAGGCCGCGGCGAGGACGGTGGTCCGGGCGCCGCGTGGACGTGGTCGCATGCGGTCCTCCTGTGGGGGTGTGAGGCGAAGCGACACCACCAGTTTTGGGGCTTGGCATGAGCTGGTCAAGATGTGGTCAAGTCAAGGTGGTCGAGGGGGCGGTGTGGGGTAGAGGGAAAACGGCGCGCGGCGACGGCGAAGGGTCAACTTCCTCTCTCTTCCCGCAAATTCATTGCCGTGGAGCCGGGCTCGGCGAACAATGCGCGTGACAAATCCGGAGTGGCGGCGGGCAACCGACGCCGTGGACCTCCGGACACAGAGCTGAGAGGACCCCCACATGTATCGACCTCTCGTCGGCACCCTGGCCACCGCGGTCCTGGGCGCCGCCGCGTTGGTGACCGCCGCCGCCCCGGCGGGCGCGGCCCCGGTCGGCGCCGCCGCGCACCACAAGCCCAAGCCGCCGCGGACCCAGGCCGTCGACTTCGCGGGCACGGTGGCGCTGGACGACTGTTCCGGATCGATCGTCAAGATGCCCACCTCGCAGCCGAACGACCCGGCGCTGGTGATGACCAACGGCCACTGCCTGGAGAGCGGGATGCCCTCTCCGGGCCAGGTGATAGTCGACCAGCCCTCCAGCCGCAGCTTCACCGTCCTGGACAAGTCGGCCGGCGACCTGGGCTCGATCCAGGCCACCAAGGTCTCCTACGCGACCATGACCGACACCGACGTGACGCTCTACGAGACCGGCTCGACCTACGCGCAGATCGAGCAGAAGTACGGGATCAAGCCGCTGGAGCTGTCCACCGACCACCCCGCCAAGGGGGCCGGGATCACCGTCGTCTCCGGCTACTGGAAGAAGACCTACAGCTGCAGCATCGACGGGTTCGTGCCCACCCTCAAGGAGGGCGACTGGGCCTGGAAGGACTCCGTCCGCTACACCCCCGAGTGCAAGACGATCGGTGGCACCTCCGGTTCGCCGGTGATCGACAACTCCACCGGCAAGGTCACCGCCATCAACAACACGGGCAACGAGAACGGTGAGCGCTGCACCGAGAACAACCCGTGCGAGGTGGACGAGAACGGCAACGTCACCGTCCACAAGGGCATCAACTACGCCGAGGAGACCTACGGCATCCCCAAGTGCTTCGGCACCGGCAACAAGCTCGACCTGAACGCCGCGGGCTGCACCCTGCCCAAGCCGTCGGGCCTGCGCCGCTGACCGGGGACCGCCGCAGCGGAAGTTGTTGAGGAACCGGGTCCCGTGCACCGCGTGCACGGGACCCGGCCCTCTTTTTTGGGGGGTGGCGTCTTGAGGGGCGCCCTAGGGCAGTTGGTGGACGTGCCCGCCCACCTGGCGTGCGAAGGCGCCGCCGTTCGCGGCGTCCCAGTTCGTCGACCAGGCCATCGCGCCCCGCAGCCCCGGATACGTCCGGGACGGTTTGAACGAGCCGCAGTTGCTGCCCGCGGTCAGGCAGTCCAGCGCGGCGTTCACCACGGAAGGGGAGACGTAGCCGCCGCCCGCCGCGCGGGGCGAGGCCGGCACGCCGAGGCCGACCTGCGACGGGTCCAGCCCGCCCTCCAGCTGGGTGCAGGCCAGCGCGGTGAGGAAGTCCACCGAGCCCTGGGCGTAGACCTTGCCGTCGCAGCCGTTCATGGAACCGCTGTTGTAGAACTGCGTGTTGACGACGGTCAGGAAGTCCTTGATGGCCAGCGCCGTCTTGAAGTACTCGTTCTGCGGCGACAGCATGTCGATGGTCTGCGGGGCCATGGTCACCACGACGTCCGGGTGCTTGGCGTGGACGGCCTTCAGTGCCTGCGTCATATAGGTCGAGTTGAGGCCGTTCTCCAGGTCGATGTCGACGCCGTTGAAGCCGTACTCGTCCATCAGGCCGTTGATCGAGTCGGCGAAGTTCCGGGCGGAGGCGTCGTCGCCGACCGCCACCGAGCCCTTCTCGCCGCCGACCGAGAGGACCACCGACTTGCCGGCCGCCTGCTTGGCCTTGATGTCCGCCTTGAAGTCGGCCGCCGAACCGTAGCCGAGCGCCGGGTCGAGGGTGAAGGTGACGGCGCCCGGCTGACCGGTCGCCTCGGCGAAGGCCACCGCGATGATGTCGTAGGCGTCGTCCACGTCCTTCAACTTCTGTACGGTCGCGCCGTTGTCGAAGTTCTGCCAGTAGCCCGTGAGGGCGTGCTTCGGGACGGCCGCGGCGCCGGCCGCCGGGGCGGGCCGCCGCGCCGACGGGCCGGTCGCCCCGGCGGTGCCGGCGGGGCCGGCGGCGACCAGACCGCCGGACGCCAGCACGGCGGTGGCCAGCCCGGCCAGCAGCCGTCCGCGGTCGATCCGGGTCCGCTTCCTCGTTCCGATGCCGGCTCTTCCTCTGCGTGCGCGAGCCACGACTGCCTCCGTGTGGGGGGTGGTTGGGGAGTGGTGCCGTGTGCGTCCAGGGGCCCTGGGCTTGCCGTACAAGGTGGTCCAGACCAATAAACGGTGTCAAGGGTCCGGTCGGAAGAGGGTGTTCCGATGTGCGCCGCTCGGACCGCATGCGGAGTCGCCCCGGGGAACGACGGGCAAGACGAGTAGCCCAGAACGTGTTCTCCGGGACGTATCTCTGTGGATAAAGTGCTGAGCGTATGGCGCCGATGGCGCAGAGCTGTGCCGATCCGCGGTCCCGGGAACCCCGGAGGCCGGAAGGAGTGGGGGAGCGACGTGCCGACCGCGATTGCAGTCACCAGCCCGGACCTCGCGCTGCCCGCCCCCGAGCCCTCGGCCTGGCTCGGGCAGGGTGGGGGTCCCCCCAGCGGTAGTTGGGGGAGCACCCCCCTCGACCGGCAGACCCCCGCCGCGGTCGTCCTGCGCGCCCCGCACCAGCAACCGCTGGACGAGGCCCTGACGGAGACCAGCGCGGTCCTCGAACACCACGGCCACCTCGTCGTCCTGTACTCCGCTGCCTGCCCGCCGGAGCACGTCCGTCGGCTGCACACCCTGCGCGCCGTCCTGGAGAGCGACCGGATCGCGATCCTGCCCAGCGCCCTGCCGCCGCTCGGCGTCGCGGTACTCGCCCGCCAGCTGCGCCAGTTGTCGGTCTGCGGCTTCAGCCCCGGCGTACTGGCCTGCGCGGCCCGGCTGCTGGCGCACTACGTCCACGCCGGCGCCCTGCTGGGCAGCGTCACCGGGCTGGACCGGGTCGAGGTGGACCTGCGCTCCCACATGAAGTCCTGGCTGCCCGGCGCGCACTTCGCGGTGCTGGCCACCCCGCAGCCCCAACTCCTCCACGTCGACCGGCACGGCACCGACGCCGGACTCCGCCCGCCCGGCTTCGCCACCCGACTCGCCGTCGCCCGCGGCCAGCTCACCGCCGACTGGGTCACCTCCGCGCTCGCCCCGGCCTGGCAGGTGCAGGGCGTCTACGAGGCGCACCTGCCCACCGAGTCCGCCCGCTGGTGGGGCACCCAGAAGCTGATCGAATTCGCCGCCGCCATCCCCGACCCGGCGCTGCTCAGCCGCCTGGTGGCCTCCGTCCGGCGGGAGGAGTGCGGCTGGTGCGGCCAGGAAGTCATCGGCGACCGCTGCGCGTTCTGCGCCGCGCCACTGGCCCGCGACCGGGCGGGCGGCGGCTCCGCCGGGCGGGAACCCGCCGCCATAGCCGGGGCGCCGGCCGCGCTCGCGGCGACGGCGCCCGCCCCGGGTGCGCCCCCGCCCCCCGCGGCACCCGCCCCCGATCCGTCCGGCTGCTCAACGCTGCGGCAGCGCGGTCTGTCACCCGTGGCGCCCGCCGGCGTCCCCGGGGTGGTCGGCATCTCGGGAGTGCCGGGCCCGGACGGCGCGCCGCAGGTCCCCGGCCCGCCCCAGATCACCGGCGTACCGCCCGTCACGGGAGCGCCCCACGGCACGGGCGTCCGGTACGGCCCCGGCGTGCCCGGTGTCCGCGGCGGCCCCGGACACCTCGACGTCCGCGGCCCGGACGTCATGGCCGGCGCGGTCCAGCGGCCGACCGCCCCACCGCCCGGCCTGACCGGCGACCCGGACCACCCCGACCTCCGCACCCTCCCCGGCGGCGCGCGGAGGGTGGCCCACGTGCGCTGAACCTCCGAGGCCCCCTCCGCCGCGCCCGGCGCCCGGCCCCGCCGACCGGCGCCCGTCCCGTCCGTCACCCGCCCCGACCGATCCGCCCCCGTCCCGATCGAGGTCCCCCACCCATGAACTCACGCCAGCGCCGCGGAGTGATCCTGCTGCTCCTGTCCGTCCTGTGTGCGGTCGGCGCCTTCATCGGCGTGCTGTCGGTGATCCGGAACGTCGAGTCCAAGGTCGGGTCGGAGCGGACCGCCTATCGGCTCAAGTCGGATGTCGCGGCCTATAAATCCCTGGATCCCGGGCAGTTCGAAGAGGTGAGGATTCCGCAGCGGTGGCTGCCGCCCACCGCCGTGACCGACCTGGACAAGGTCAGCGGCAAGATCGCGGTGACCCCGCTGCGGAAGGGCTCGCTCCTCCAGGACGACATGATCGTCGATCGGCCGGCGCTCAAGCCCGGACAGCAGGAGATCGCCATCATGATCGACGCCGCCACCGGCGTGGCCGGCAAGATCGACCCAGGCTCCCGGGTGAACATCTACGCCACCTTCGACGGCCGCCGCCCCGAGGACAAGCCGGTCTCCAAGGTCATCGTCGCCGGCGCCCAGGTCATCGACGTGGGCAAGCTGACGCCCCTGGAGGCCAAGGACCCCGGCAACACCACCGCCACCGGCCGCCAGCCCGGCCAGGCCGTCCCGATCACCTTCGCGCTGGACACCGAGGACGCCCAACGCGTCGCCTACGCCGAGTCGTTCGCCACCCACGTGCGACTCGCCCTGCTCGCCCCCGGCACCCAGGCCACCATCCCGCCCGGCGAGCGCACCTACACCCTCGACGGCGACAAGTGACCTGGAGGCCCAGGTGACCATCCGCATCCTCCCGGCAGTCGGCGACCCCGACGCGGCCCGCGCCCTGGCCGCCCTCCTCGGCCAGCTGCCGGACGCCGAACCGGCGCCCGCCGTCGCCGACTCCACCGCGCTGCTCAACGCGCTGGCCGGGGCCGCCGGATCGCCCGTCGCGACGCAGCCCCCCGACGGCGGCGCGCCCGCCGGACCGGCCGCCGCCGTCCAGGCGCTCCCCGAGGTCGTCCTGGTCCACGAGCGGATCGGCCCGGTGCCCGCGCTGGAGCTGATCCGCGAGGTGGCGCTCCGCTTCCCGGCCGTCGGCGTCGTCCTGATCACCGCCGACGCCGGCCCCGCGCTGTTCTCCGCCGCGATGGACGCCGGCGCCCGGGGCATCGTCGGACTTCCCCTGGCGTACGACGAGTTGGCCGCCCGGGTGCAGGCCGCGGCCCAGTGGGCGGCCGGGGTGCGCGTCCACCTGGGGGGCAACCCGGACGCGCTGCCCGCGCCGACCGGCACCCTCGTCACCGTCACCGGCGCCAAGGGCGGTGTCGGCACCACCGTCACCGCGGTCCACCTGGCGCTCGCCGCACGGGCCGCCGGCCGCCGGGTCGCCCTGGTCGACCTCGACCTCCAATCCGGCGACATCGGCTCCTACCTCGACGTCCAGTTCCGCCGCTCGGTCGTGGACCTCGCCGGGATCCAGGACCTCTCCGCCCGGGTCCTCCAGGACGCGGTCCACGCCCACCACACCGGACTGGGACTGCTGCTGGCACCCGAGGAGGGCGAACGGGGCGAGGAGGTCGACGACCGTGCGGCCCGGCAGATCGTCACCGCCCTGCGCTCCCGCTACGACGTGGTCGTCGCGGACTGCGGCTCCCAGATGCAGTCCGCCAACGCCGCCGCCGTCGAACTCGCCGACGTGGCCCTGCTGGTGACCACCCCGGACGTGGTCTGCGTGCGGGCCGCCAAACGCCAGGTGCGGCTGTGGGACCGGCTCCGGATCCGCAAGGCCGAGGACACCACCACGGTCGTCAACCGCTTCACCCGCCACACCGAGATCCAGCCGTCGCTGGTCGCCAAGGCCACCGGCACCCAGGTCGCCCGGACCCCGGTGCCGGCGGCCTTCAAGGAGCTCCAGCCCTGCGTCGACGCGGGCCGCATGCAGGACCTCGACGCCCGCTCGACGGTCCGCGCGGCCCTGTGGGAGCTCGCCGGCGAACTGGGCCTGGCCGGCGCTCCGGCCGTCCGGCCCGGCCGCGGCGGCCACCGCACCCGCCCCATGCTCACCGGGCGCAAGCGCAAGGCGCTCACCACCGGGGCGGCTCCCGCGTCCGGGACGCTCCAGGGGCCGCCCCCAGGGGCCGCACCGGGCACCGGCACCGGCCCCGCCGGCCGGTTCGGCCCGTACGACCAGGCCGGCCCCTACGAGGAGGGCTGACCGATGCGGCGTCCCGCAGGGCCCGGCCGGGCGCCGGGCAGTCGCCACCGCGACCGCGGCCAGATCTCCGTCGAGTTCCTCGGACTCCTCCCGCTGATCCTCGTCGTGCTCGTCCTGCTCTGGCAGTTCGCGCTGGTCGGCTACACCTACGCGCTCGCCGCGCACGCCGCCGACCGGGGCGCGCGGGCCGCCACCGCACTCGACGGCGGCGGCGCCGGCGCCTGCCGCACCGTCGCCGCGCACCAGCTCCCGCGCGCCTGGCGGGGTGGTTCCCGCACCAGTTGCACCACCCAGCCGGGCCTGTGGAAGGCCACGGTCCAGATCGAGGTCCCGGTGCTCTTCCCCGGCGCCGGCGCCTTCCCCTGGACGGTCACCGGCACCGCCGGCGCCGCCAAGGAGGCAGCAGACCGATGACCCACCGGCCCCCCGCCGCCCGCTCCCGGACCCGCCGGCGCCCCCGCCCCCGCCCCCGCGACCGCGGCTCCGCCTCCCTGGAGTTCCTCGGCATCCTCCCGGTCCTGCTGATCGTCGCCCTCGCCACCGTCCAACTGGGCCTGGCCGCCTACGCCGTCCAGCAGGCCGGCACCGCCGCGCGCGCCGCGGCCCGCACCGCCGCGATGGACCGCGTCGACCAGGAGACCGACCCGCAGAGCGCCGGCCGGGCCGCGATCAGCGCCTGGGTCGCCCACCGCGCCACCATCTCCGTCGCCGGCTCCGGCGACACGGTCAGCGCCACCGCGACCGTGCGGATCCCCTCGATCGTCCCCGGCGCCGACTTCGGCTCCGCGCGCCGCAGCGCCACCATGCCCCGCCCCGAAGGAGCACCGTCGCGATGAGCCTGAAAGCCCGGATCGTCGCGCCCGAACCGGCCGGCGAGGCCCGCCAGGACGGCCACCTGGTCGCCGTCTACCGCGCCAAGCTGCTGGAGGAGATCGACCTCGCCGAGATGTCCTCGCTGTCCGCCGCCGAGCGCCGCTCCCGGCTGGAACGCGTCCTGGGGCACATCATCAGCCGCGAGGGCCCGGTCCTGTCCACCGCCGAACGCGGCCAGCTCATCCGCCGGGTGGTCGACGAGGCGCTCGGACTCGGGGTCCTCGAACCGCTCCTGGAGGACTCCTCGATCACCGAGATCATGGTCAACGGCCCGGACCAGGTCTACGTCGAACGGCACGGCCGGGTCGAGCCGGTACCCGTCCGCTTCGCCTCCCACGAACAGCTCATGCAGACCATCGAGCGGATCGTCTCCACCGTCAACCGCCGCGTGGACGAGTCCAATCCGATGGTCGACGCCCGCCTGCCCACCGGCGAGCGGGTCAACGTCATCATCCCGCCGCTGGCCCTCAACGGCGCCACCCTCACCATCCGCCGCTTCCCGCGCGCCTACACCCTCGCCGAGCTCATCGGCATCGGCACCCTCGACGAGCAGACGCTGATGCTGCTGGCCGGGCTGGTCCGCGCCAAGTTCAACGTCGTCGTCTCCGGGGCCACCGGCGCCGGCAAGACCACCCTCCTCAACGCCCTCTCCGGCCTGATCCCGGACGGCGAGCGGATCATCACCGTCGAGGACGCCGCCGAACTCCAGCTCCAGCAGAGCCACGTCATCCGGCTCGAATCCCGCCCGCCCAACGTCGAGGGCAAGGGCCGGATCACCATCCGCGACCTGGTCCGCAACTCGCTGCGGATGCGCCCCGACCGGATCATCGTCGGCGAGGTCCGCGGCGGCGAGACCCTCGACATGCTCCAGGCGATGTCCACCGGCCACGACGGCTCGCTGGCCACCGTCCACGCCAACAGCGCCGAGGACGCCCTGATGCGGCTCCAGACGCTGGCCGCCATGTCCGACGTCACCCTCCCCTTCGAGGCGCTGCGCGACCAGATCAACAGCGCCGTCGACTGCCTCGTCCAGCTCACCCGGCACGCCGACGGCTCCCGCCGGATCAGTGAGATCGCCCTGCTGGACTCGCGCGGCCACGAGGACTACCGGATCGTCACGGTCTGCCGCTTCGAGGCCGACCCGATGGGCGCCGACCGCGTGGTGAAAGGCGCCTTCCGCTACTTCCCGCTGCCCCGCCGGGTCGCCGAACGCCTCTTCATGGCGGGCGAGGCCGCCCCGCCCGCCTTCGGCGTGGCGGCCACCGACGACCAACTCGCCACCCGGAAGGCCACCTCATGACCGGCGGGAACGCCCTCGCCCTGCTCGCCCTCGGCGCCACCGTGCTCGCCGGCGCGCTCGCCGTCGCCGGCGTCCGCGTCTACGCCTCCGGGCGCGCCCAGCGCCAGGCCATCGTCGACCGGTTGGACGACGCGCGGGGGCTGCCGGTGGCCGACCGGCGCCGCCGCTTCCCGTCCGTCGACCGCACCCTGCGCACCACCCGGTTCGGCCGCCGACTGGAACTCCGGCTGGCCGCCACCGGACTGGAGCTCACCCCCGGCGAGTTCTTCGTCTACATGGTCGCCACGGTGGTCGGGCTGTGGGTGGCCGCGCAGGCCGTCCTCGCCCCGTTCTTCGGGCCGATCGCCGCGGTGATCGCGGTCTGGGCGGCGTTCGCCTTCCTCAACTGGCAGCGGCAGAAACGGATCGAGCGGTTCATCAACCAGCTCCCCGAACTCTCCCGGATCCTCGCCAACGCCACCCAGGCCGGCCTCGCCCTGCGCACCGCGCTGGCCATGGCGGCCGAGGAACTGGAGGCCCCGGCCGGCGAGGAGCTGGCGAAGGTCTCCGACAAGCTCGCCGTCGGCCACTCCATCGACGACGCCCTCGGGGAGCTGGCCGAACGCCTGCCCTCCCGCGAACTGGTCGTCCTGGTCACCACGTTGGTGCTCGCCAACCGCGCCGGCGGCACCGTCGTCGGCTCGCTGCGCAACCTCACCAAGACCCTGGAGGAGCGCAAGGAGACCCGTCGCGAGGTCCGCACCCAGCTCTCCCAGATCGTGGTCACCGCCTATGTCGTCCCGCTGCTCGGCATCGGCACCCTGCTGCTGATGAACCGCATCGCCCCGGGCGCCATCGACCGGATGACCTCGTCCTTCCTCGGCCAGCTCGCGGTCGTGGCGGCCTTCGTCCTCTACGGACTCGGCTTCTTCCTCATCCGCCGGCTCTCCAAGATCGACGTCTAGGGCCTGTCAGCTGCCGAAAGAAGGACTGATGGCAATCGGAATCCTGCTGGCCCTCGCGCTCGCCCTGTCGGTCGTCGGCATCTGCTGCGGGATCGCGCTCTACCGCCGCGAGGCCCGGCTGCCGCCCGACCTCGCGCTGTCCCTGGAGGTCGGCGCGACCCGGACCACCGCCGTCGGCTCGGCCGTGGACCGCACCGGCATGCGCTACGCCCCGCTCGTCCTGCGGCTGATGGGCGAGAAGCGGGTGGCGCGGGTCCGCCGCCGGATCGACCTGGCGGGCAACCCCGGCGGCCTCACCGTCGACCGCTACGCCGCCCGCCGCGCGGTCTACGGCGGCCTGGGGTTCTTCGGCGCGCTGGTGATGTTCCTCAAGGGCCAGCCGGTGCTGGGCGTCCTGATGGTGCTGTTCGGCCTGTTCTGGACGGAGGTGGGCATCTGGGCGGCCATCCGCCAGCGCAAGGACACCATCGAGCGCACGCTTCCGGACTTTCTCGATGTGCTGGCCGTCGTGGTGAGCGCCGGTCTGGGCTTCCGCCAGGCGCTGGACCGGGTCGCCGAGCGGTACGAGGGCCCCTGGGCCGACGAACTCCGCATCACGCTGCGCCAGATGGACATGGGCGTCAGCCGCCGCGCCGCCTTCGAGGAGCTGCGCAAACGCAACGACTCCGAGCAGGTCGCACAGTTCGTCACCGCCCTCCAACAGGGCGAGGAACTGGGCTCGCCGATCGTCGAGACGCTGATCCAGATCGCCAACGACATGCGCCGCACGGACGCCCAGAACGCCCGCCGGCGGGCCGCCCGCGCGGTCCCCAAGGCCACCATGGTCGTCACCACGTTCATGGTCCCGGCCACGATGATCCTGCTCATCGCCGGCTTCTTCCTGGGCTCCGGCACCGACTTCGGCTCCCTGATGGGCAAGTGACCATGACCCGCACCACACCCTCCGCCGCCCTCTCGGACGCACCCCCGGCGACCTGGCGCCGCTGGACCGCCCTCGGCGTCCCCGGCCTGGTCGCCCTCGGCACCGCCCTCGCCCTCCTCCAGGGCACCGCGTTCGCCCACGACACCTTCCACGACTGCCACTACTTCGGCCCGTCCTTGCGGATGCACATCGCCGCCTGGGCGGGGCTGGCCTGCGGACTCGCCGCGCCGATGCTGTACGTGGCGCTGTGCCGCGGTGCGGCCCGGCGCGGTTGGGACCACACCGCGACCCGCGCCTCCGGGCTCGCCCTGGCCGTCCTGATCCTGGGCGTACTCCCGTTGCTGCTGGAGGTGTTCGGGGTCTGGGTGCTCTACGCGCCCGACCCGTCCGGCGGCTACGACTGCTCGGGGCTGGCGGCACCGGGCCCGGCCGCCCTCCCGGCCGGATGAGACCGGTCCGGGGACCGCGTTCCCTCCAATCCCTTCGCAAGCGCAACGAGTTGTGCCACAGTGGTGGCGCCTGGCGGCCGCCCGCACCGCGATGCGGGCGGCGACCGGAGCGCATGGGCAGGGGGATTTCGGAGGGGGAGCGGGGGTGGCCGAGGTGACGCGCGATGGCCGAAACACGACGCCCCCTCCCTCGTTGGTGGTTTCGGACGAGGGGGAGGTTCGGAACCTCTGTTCCGGGAACGCCGTTCCGGCGTACTTTTCTCGTGTCATGAGCGCGGACGAGCGCACCACGGGGACACACCGGCCGGACCAGAGCGGGACGGCGGCCCATGGAGGGGAAGACGATGGCGAAGCGGATCGTGAGGAACGACCGGGGACAGACCTCGATCGAGTACCTCGGCATCATCGCGGTGGTCGTGGCGATCGTCCTGGTGCTGTCGACCACGGACTTCGGCAGTCAGATCGCCAACGCCATCGCCAACAAGATCTCCGACGTCGTCGGGATCTAGCTCCCGACACTCCGCCCGTGCCGGCCACCACCGTCACGCGCCGCCGCCGGCGCGACGCCGGGCAGACCCTGCCGATCTACCTCGTCGCGATCGGCGGCCTGCTCTTCCTCGCGCTCGCCTTCTTCGCCGTAGGCCAGGCGGCGGCCAGCCGCAACGGCGCGCAGACCGCCGCCGACGCCGCCGCGCTCGCCGCCGGCCAGAAGTACCGCGAGGACCTGCGCGAGGGCTTCCTCGCCGGATTCCGCGACGGCACCGGCGACCCGACGGCCTGGGAGGAACTCCTCGCCGGCCGCGGCGCCCCCTCCGACCCGGCCTGCACGAACGCCGGCTGGTACGCCGGACGCAACGGCGCCGCGGTCTCGTCCTGCACCCCGGACTCCTGGCCGACGTCCTTCGCCGTCACCGTGAAGTCCCGCCGCCCCGTGGGCGATTCGGTCATCCCGGGCACCGGGAGCGCCCACGCCGCCGCCGAGGCGAAGGCGGTCGTCGTCCCCCGCTGCACCTTCGCCGCCGACACCCCCTCGACCCGGCCCACCCCCGTCTCCACCCCCACCCCCACCCCCACTCCCGGCGGCGGCAAGGACCCCAGGCCCGCCCCCCGCACGCTCACCTGCGACGGCAAGGGCCTCACGCTCGACCCCGACCACCTCCAGGACTTCCCCACGGCCGCCGACCTGTTCTCCGTACGCCTGGCCCGGTGACCGCCGCCCACCCCGAGACCCGCCGCCCCGTGAGCCCCACCGACCTCCCGATCGCACTCACCGAAGGAACGGATCCATGAGCATTCGGCGCACCACGAAGGCCGCCAGGGGAGCGGTCGCCACGGCGAGCGCGGTCGGCCTGGCCCTCCTCGTGGCCGGCTGCGGTGGTGGCGACGACGACGGCGGCGCGCAGGCATCGGACCACAAGAAGCCGGCCGCCCACAGCGCCACCCCCGACGACGGCGGCGCCGGCTCCCCGGCGGCCGACGCCGACAAGGTCATCGGCGAGATGAAGGGCCCGGACGGCGTCGTGGTCACCCTGAGCTCCGCGGTCCGCGACGCCGGCGGCTTCGTCACCGTCGAGGGCACCGTCACCAACCACGGCACCCGCGCCTTCAACGCCATCGACTGGCGCTCCAACGAGACCGAGCTGAAGTCGCGTTCGTCCGTCTCGGGCGCCACTTTGGTCGACAAGACGGGCAAGAAGCGCTATCTCGTCCTCCGCGACACCAATGGCGAATGCCTGTGTACGACGGGCCTGAGCGGACTGCTGCCGGGCCAGAGCCGCCCGATCTTCGCGCAGTTCCCGGCCCCGCCCGCCAAGGTGACCGAGGTCGACTTCCAGCTGCCGACCCTGCCGCCGGCCACCATCAAGATCTCCGATTGAGCCGCCCGCCATGACCGCCTCCCGCACGGCCCTCACGGCCGCCGCCGCGCTCCTGCTGACCGTCGCCCTGACCGCCCCCGCCGCCCACGCCGACCCGCCGGGCGTCACCGAGGACACCACCGCCCCGGTCCGCATCGACCCCACCAACCCCAACCTGCGGATGGTCCAGGGCGCCACGCTCGCCCCGCCCAAGGTCCTCAACATCAAGTCCATCGTCGAGACCGACGACGGCTCCGAGCGCCGGCAGGACACCAACGACAACATCACCTTCGCGCTCCAGGCCGAGGTCCTGTTCGGCAAGGACAGTGCCGACCTGTCGACCGACGCGCTGGCCCGGATCAGCGCCATCGCCGACGAGGTCAGGAAGCAACACGCCACCCACCTGCGGGTCTTCGGCTTCACCGACAACCTCGGCTCCGCCGCGCACGGCCTGGTCCTGTCCAAGCAGCGCGCCAACGCCGTCCAGCAGGAACTCGCCGTCGACCTCGGCTCCGGGATCACCTTCGAGATCCGCGGCTACGGCGAGCAGTACCCGATCGCGGACAACAGCACCGAGGCCGGCCGCCGGAAGAACCGCCGCGTCGAGGTCAGCTTCCCGCGTGGCGGCTGACGGCCCCCGTATTGGACCGACTGATCCAATAACTGTTACCGTTGCCCCATGGCCCGACCCAGGAAGTTCGACGAGGTGCGGGCGGTCGACGCCGCGATGGAGGCGTTCTGGGCCGCCGGCTATGAAGCGACGTCCACCCAGGACCTGTGCGACGCCACCGGCCTGGGCCGCAGCAGCATCTACAACACCTTCAAGAGCAAGCACGACCTCTTCGAGCGTGCCCTGGCCCGCTACATGGAGTGCAAGAACGCCGAGCTCACCGAGTTCCTCGACGACGACACCCGCACCGCCCGCCAGAAGCTGCGCGGCGTCCTCCAGCGCATCATCGACGAGGAGTTCACCCGCCACCCCGACGGCCGCGGCTGTCTCGTCGTCAACACCGCCATCGAGGTCGCGTCCCACGACGCCCCGGTGGCCGCCACCCTGGAGCGGGACTACGGCGTGCGCCTGGAGATGGTCCGCGCCGTGATCGAGCGCGGTCAGCGCGACGGCGACATCGCCGCCGACAGGGACTCCCGCACTCTCGCCCACCTCCTCATCGCCGCGATCGGCGGCATTCGCGTCTCGGCCCGCGCCGGCGTCGACCGCGCCGCCCTGGAAGGCGTCGCCGACGCCACCCTCACGGCCTTCTAGCGCCGCCCCGCCCGAAGCCCTCCGACCGCCCTGCCACGGTCCCACCCCTGGCTGCCCCCTGCCCCTGCCTCTGCCTCTGCCTCTGCCTCTGCCTCTGCCCTGATTTTGTACTGATCCATCCAAAACAACCCCACACACCGAGAAGGACCCCATGCCCCTCGCCGTCCACCTCCTCGGCCTGGCGATCTTCGCCCAGGGCACCTCCGAGTTCATGCTCTCCGGCCTCCTCCCCGACATCGCCACCGACCTCGGCGTCTCCATCCCCGACGCCGGCCTGCTGGTCTCCGCCTTCGCCATCGGCATGGTCGTCGGCGCCCCGGTGCTCGCCGTCGCCACCCTCCGGGTCCCGCGCCGCACCGCACTCGTGGCCTTCCAACTGGTCTTCGTCGCGGGCCATGTGATCGGCGCGCTGGCACCCGCCTACGGCGTCCTGTTCGCCACCCGCATCCTCAGCGCCCTCGCCTACGCCGGCTTCTGGGCGGTCGCCGCCGCCACCGCGGCGAGCCTGGTGCCGGCGGAATCACGGGGCAGGGCGATGTCCGTGGTCGGCATGGGACTCACCCTCGCCACCGTCGTGGGTGTGCCCGCCGGCACCCTCCTCAGCCAACACGCCGGCTGGCGCGCGGCGTTCTGGGCGGTGGCGGCCCTGACCGTCCTCAGCACCCTCTCCCTCCTGACCGCCCTCCCCGCCACCCGCCGCACCACCCACATCCCCTCCATACGCCGCGAGTTGACCGGTCTGGCCCGCCCCCAGCTCTGGCTCTCCTTCCTCATCACCACCCTGACCTTCGGCGCCGGCGTGGTCACCTTCAGCTACCTCGCCCCACTCCTGACCGAGGTGACCGGACTCCCCGCGGGCTGGGTCCCCGCCGTCCTCTCGCTCTACGGCGTCGGCGGCCTGATCGGCATCACCGTCGGCGGCCGGTACGCCGACTCCGCACCGCTGCGCACCCTCACCCTCGGCGCCGCCCTCCTCACCCTCGCCTCCGCTGCCCTGGCCCTCGCCGCCGCCGACCTGCCCACCACCCTCGCCCTGGTCCTCCTCCTCGGCTTCACTGCCTACCTCGTCAACCCCGTCGTCCAGTCCCGGGTCTTCCACCTGGCCGCCGACGCCCCCACCCTGGTCCCCGCCGTGAACACCTCGGCCTTCAACGTCGGCATCACCCTCACCCCCATGCTCGGCGGAGCGACCATCGACGCCGGACTCGGCTACCCCTCCGTCGCCTGGGTCGGCGCCGCCACCGGCCTGCTCGGTCTCCTCGCCATCGCCTGGGCCGCCGCCCTCCAACGCCGCACCCGTACCGCGCCCGCACCGCTCCCTGTCCCACCGCGCACCCCGGCGAGCGTCACCACTGAGCGCTGACCCAACACCCCACGCACCAAGGGCGATCACCCCCGGGCGCCCCCGACCCGCACCCGCACCCGCACCCCCGGGCGCAACCCCCACCCGGCCATCGCCCCGGCCTCCGCCTCCACCACGTGCCGGGCCCGCAGCCGCGGCCGCCCCAACCGCCCCGGCCGCAGGGTGCACACGTCGACCACCACGAAGTCCCGGCTCAGATAGGCCACATCGATCGCGAACCGCATCCCGAACGTGTGCACCCCGCTCGCCGGCGTCAGCAGCAGCGCCCCCACGATCCCGTCCCGGCCCAACAACCCCCGGGTCCGGGCCCGGTAGGACGCCGCGACCTCCACCGCAACCTCGACGCCCGCGACCTCCAGAACGCCCCGCCCGTCCACCCAACTCCCCATGCCCGCCGTTGTACCAACCGCCGCGCTCTAGGGTCGAGCCCGTGTCCGTCACGCTGATCGCCCTCGCCGCCGCCTACGGAGCCGCCACCGGCCTCCTCATACCGCGGCCCGCGCACCGCCTCTCCGTGGACCCCGAAGAGGACTGGCGCGCGCACTGCCCGGACGGCCATCCGCTCACCGGCGCGGCCCGGGGCTGGCTGGGCCGCGGCCACTGCCCGCACTGCCGGGCACCGTACGGGCCGCCCGCGCCGCCGATCGCGACCGTCACCGCCCTCGCCTGCGCGGCGCTCGCCACGGCCACCGGAGCCCGCCCGGAACTCGCCGTCTGGCTGCTCATGACGCCCCTCGCGGTCCTCCTGACGCTCGTCGACCGCCGGGTGCAGCGCCTCCCCGACGTGCTGACCCTGCCCCTGGCCGGCACCGCGGCCACCGCCCTCGGCGCCGTCGGCTGGCTCACCGGCGACACCGGCAGCTGGCTGCGCGCCCTCCTCGGCGGCACGGCCCTGGCCGCCTTCTACCTGCTCCTCCACCTCCTCAACCCCGCCGGCCTCGGCCGCGGCGACGTCAAGCTGGCGCTCGGCCTGGGCGTCGCCCTTGGGTGGTACGGCTGGCCCACCCTGCTCACCGGCGGCGCGGCCGGCCTCCTGATCGGCGCGCTCTTCGCGGCCGGCCTCCTCCTGGCCCGCCGCACGGACCGCAAGGCCACCCTCCCGCTCGGCCCCTTCATGATCATCGGAGCCTTCTGCGGCCTCCTCCTGGGCGCCGCGGCATCCCCCTGACCCCACCCCGAGCCACGCCGACCACCCCGCGATGCACGAAGCACCCCTCCCGCGGGGTTATGGTGGAAGCCCCCCCTCGGGCCGGTCCGTATCCCCCCCACGGACCGGCCCGCTTTTCGTTGCACTTGGCTGGCCTCCCACGTAGCCGGCGTTTCCGCCGTGTCCGCCTGACGGCGGTTGTTGCGTTGTCCGCTGCGCGGGGCGGGTCCGCTGCGCGGGGCTGTTGGGTGCGGTGACGGGCCTGCGGGGGTGGTGTGCAGGACTGCTGCGCTTTACGTCCTGCACACCACCCCCTCCGGCCCGTCCCCTCCCGTTGAGGGGTGGGAAAGACAGGTGCGTCCAGCCTCACGCCGGTGGTCCGGTGACGGTCACCACTCCACAACGAAGCCGCAGGGGCCCACCGGCATGCGCCCCGACTCACCGTTTTCATGACCACCAACGGGAGGGGACGGGTCTGCGGGGCAGGGGTTGTCCGGACGTAAAGCGCAGCAGTCCGGACAACCCCTGCCCCGCAGACCCGGCACCGCACCCGAACAGCCCCGCGCAGCGGATTCGCACCGCGGCCGACCAGCCCCGCGCAGCGGATTCGCACCGCGGCCGAACAGCCCCGCGCAGCGGATTCGCACCGCGGCGGACAACGCGACAACCCGCCGTCAGGCGGCACGGCGGGGACGCCGGCTACGTGGGAGGCACCCTCAACGGCGGGCCCAGATGTTCACGCCCTCCGTCGTCTCGGCGAGCGTGTCGATCTCGGCCAGCTCCGCCTCGGTGATCGCGGGGGCGTCGAGCGCCGCGACATTGGCCTCCAGCTGGGCGACGCTGCTGGCGCCGATCAGTGCGGAGGTCATGCGCTGGTCCCGCAGGACCCAGTTCAGCGCGAGCTGGGCCAGCGACTGGCCGCGGCGGGTCGCGATCTCGTTGAGTCCGCGGAGGCGCCGGACGACCTCGTCGGTGAGGAGGTTCGGGTCCAGGGACTTGCCCTGCGAGGCGCGCGAGCCCTCGGGAACGCCGTTCAGGTACTTGTCGGTGAGCATGCCCTGGGCCAGCGGCGCGAAGGCGATGCAGCCCATGCCCGCGTCGTCCAGGGCGTCCAGCAGCCCGTCGTCCTCGATCCAGCGGTTGATCATGGAGTACGAGGGCTGGTGGATCAGCGGGCGCACGCCCATCTCGCGCAGGATCCGGACCGCCTCGCGGGTCTGTTCCGCGTTGTAGGAGGAGACCCCGACGTACAGCGCCTTGCCCTGCTGGACGGCGGACGCCAGCGCGCCCATCGTCTCCTCCAGCGGGGTTTCCGGGTCGAAGCGGTGCGAGTAGAAGATATCGACGTAATCGACGCCCATCCGCTTGAGCGAGGCATCCAGCGACGAGAGCAGATATTTCCGGGAGCCCCATTCGCCGTAGGGGCCGGGGTGCATCAGATATCCGGCTTTCGTCGAGAGAACGAGCTCGTCGCGGTAGCCGCGGAAGTCCTGCGCGAAGATCTTGCCGAAGTTCAGCTCGGCGGACCCTGGCGGCGGTCCGTAGTTGTTGGCCAGGTCGAAGTGGGTGATGCCCAGGTCGAAGGCGCGACGCAGAATCGCCCGCTGGGAGCTCAGGGTGCGATCGTCCCCGAAGTTGTGCCAGAGTCCGAGAGAGATAGCGGGGAGTTTGAGGCCGCTGCGGCCGGTGCGCCGGTACTCCATGGAGGCATAGCGTGAATCCGCGGCGCGGTAGTCAGTGCCAGTGGTCATGGTCCTCTCCCTATCACGGACTTGTGACATACCTGATTGGGCTGTTGAGACAGCCGAGAAGTAAAGTTGCCCCTTTAGGCGACGGGGCGATGGCCATCGGTACGGAGGGGCTGGACCACACATGCTGCGATCTTCCGGGATGCGCATCCCGTATCCGCCTGCACTGCGCGACCTCGTCTACCGGCTGTACGCCCGCAGGGTGGAGGGCCGTCTGGACCACACCCAGGTGCCCAAGCACATCGGCGTCATCCTGGACGGCAACCGGCGCTGGGCGCGGGCCGACGGGTTGTCGGCCGAGCAGGGCCACCTGGCGGGTGCGGCCAAGATCGACGAGCTGCTGGGGTGGTGCGCGGAGACCGATGTGGAGGTCGTCACGCTCTGGCTGCTCTCGACGGACAACCTCGACCGGCCGGCGGCCGAGCTGACCCCGCTGCTGGGGATCATCGAGAACACCGTGCGCAACCTGGCCGCGGACGGCCGCTGGCGGGTCCATCACGTCGGCAACCGCGACCTGCTGCCCGACGCGACCCAGCAGGTGCTCAAGCGGGCCGAGCAGGACACCCTCGACAACAAGGGCGTCCTGGTCAACGTCGCGGTCGGCTACGGCGGCCGGCAGGAGATCGCGGACGCGGTGCGCTCGCTGCTGCTGGAGCACGCCGAGCGCGGCACGACCTTCGAGGAACTGGCCGAGATCGTCGACATCGACCTGATCTCGGAGCACCTCTACACCCGGGGCCAGCCGGATCCGGACCTGGTGATCCGCACCAGCGGTGAGCAGCGACTGTCCGGCTTCATGCTCTGGCAGAGCGCCCACTCGGAGTACTACTTCTGCGAGGTCTTCTGGCCGGCGTTCCGGAAGGTCGACTTCCTGCGGGCCCTGCGCGACTACGCGGCCCGGCACCGACGCCTCGGGCTCTAGCCCGCAACGTTCCCGGCTGCCGGGCGGTGCCCGGCAGTCCCTCCGGGCGGACGACGGGACTTCGGGGACAGGATCGGGGCCCCGCTTCGCTCGCGGGGTCGGATTCCGGTCACGTTGCCCGGTGTGATTCGGCCGTCTTCCGGGGGTGGGCCCGGGCGGCGGGGCGCCGTGTGCGCCCCGACGGCGCCCGGGCACATGTCCCCGATGGCGCGTCTTCCGCGCTCTGACGATGCCTCTCCTGACGCCCCCTCCGGCGCCCCTCCTTCGGGGCGCCTCCGGTGCCGCGTCCCTGTTCGGAGGGTGCTTCGCCCGTCTTTCCGCCGGTCAGCGGGCACCTGTAACCAAAGGTTCATCGAGCGTGCGTCATATGCCGTGGCATGGGCGCGGGGGTTGAAGGGAATATCCCTGGCAGGTCGGTGCCCGGAACAAACAAGCCATCGGGTGCCGGATCTCAGCGGGCGGCATGGGGCCGCCCGCCCGGGAGGCCCTTTGCGCATCACGGACGATCGTGCGTACCGCACGGACGACGCGGAGGGCCGGCGTTCGGCCCGCGCAGCGCGGTCAGAACCCGGTCCTGTCCCCGGCGACGTCGTCGCACCCCGACCTCATCCGAGGGGGTTCGTCCACCCGTGGTGAACAGCAAGAAGCGCCGTGAGAGCGACCGGCGCACCTATGTACTCGACACCAGCGTCCTGTTGGCGGATCCGTCCGCCATGTCCCGCTTCGACGAGCACGAGGTGGTGTTGCCGGTCGTCGTGGTCACGGAGTTGGAGGCCAAGCGGCACCATCCCGAACTGGGCTACTTCGCGCGGCAGGCGCTGCGCCGGCTGGACGAGTACCGCGTGCAATACGGGCGACTGGACGCCCCCATCCCCATCGGGGAACTCGGCGGGACGCTCCGGGTCGAACTGAACCACTCCGACCCGGGACTGCTGCCCGCCGCCTTCCTGAACGGTCCCAGCAGGTTCGGCGACAACGACTCGCGGATCCTCGCGGTCGCCCGCAACCTCCAGGCCGAGGGGTTCGACGTCACCGTCGTCTCCAAGGACCTGCCGATGCGCATCAAGGCGTCCTCGGTGGGTCTGCTGGCCGAGGAGTACCGCGCGGAGCTGGCGATCACCGACTCCGGCTGGACCGGCATGGCCGAACTCGCCCTCTCCGCCGAGCAGGTGGACGACCTGTTCGCGGCCGAGACCGCGCACGTTCCGGGCGCGGAGGAATTCCCGGTGCACACCGGGCTGGTCCTGCTGTCCGAGCGCGGCAAGGCGCTGGGCCGGGTCACCCCGGAGGGCGCGGTCCGGCTGGTGCGCGGCGACCGGGAGGCGTTCGGGATCCACGGCCGCAGTGCCGAGCAGCGGATCGCGCTGGACCTGCTGCTCGATCCGGAGCTCGGCATCGTGTCGCTGGGCGGCCGGGCCGGTACGGGCAAGTCGGCGCTGGCGCTGTGCGCCGGGCTGGAGGCGGTGCTGGAGCGCCGGCAGCACAGCAAGGTGATGGTCTTCCGGCCGCTGTACGCGGTCGGCGGGCAGGAGCTGGGCTATCTGCCGGGCACCGAGGCGGAGAAGATGAGCCCCTGGGCGCAGGCCGTCTTCGACACGCTGTCCGCGGTGACCACCAAGGACGTCATCGAGGAGGTGGTCGCCCGCGGGATGCTGGAGGTGCTGCCGCTGACCCACATCCGCGGCCGATCGCTGCACGACGCGTTCGTGATCGTGGACGAGGCCCAGTCGCTTGAGCGGAACGTCCTGTTGACCGTTCTGTCCCGCATCGGGGCCAATTCCCGGGTCGTACTGACTCATGACGTCGCCCAGCGCGACAACCTCCGGGTCGGGCGGTACGACGGAGTGGTGGCCGTCGTCGAGAAACTGAAGGGGCATCCACTCTTCGCGCACGTCACGCTCAATCGTTCGGAGCGTTCGCCGATCGCCGCACTGGTGACCGAAATGCTGGAGGACGGCAGGATCTGACCCGTTGTGGAACGGCGCGCCGCCCGGCGAAGCGAAGGAGCTTAGCCGGGCGGCGCTCGTGTGCGCTCGGATATCCGGAAATCCCGAGAGGCAAACGAGGTGTGAGCTTTCACACCCGATGGGGAATTGCTTCCCGGTAGCCCGTTCGGGCAGAGTCTGGGTCCTGTCAGGCCCCGCATACGGCCCAGACGCACCCTCGAGGTGTATGGACGACCCGAACTTCATAGCGAGTTGCCGTATGCCGCCCAAGCACCACGCGGACCCCCGAGGGGGACGTACCGGGTCAGTGCCTCCCGTGACCAGCCGACGCCACCGCTCAACAGGCGCCGGAACAAGGGGAGGCCAGCGCCAGGGGCACGATTGCGTCCGCGAGGTCACCTAAGCGGGCGATGCTGGAAGGAAAGCGTGTGAGCCGGATCTCGGTCCGGGGATTCGCAGTGGCCTCTGCCACCGCGGTCACCACCGTCGGCGCCGTCGTCGGCGTTGCGTCGGGCAGCCAGGCATCGGTCGGCAACACCGAGGCCACCGCGGCCGACGCGACGATCGCCGACATCCCCGCGGGCCAACAGGCCCAGGTGCAGACGGCGTCGTTGACGCAGCAGGCGGACTCGGCGTCCACCCAGGCGGACACGGCGGCCCTGAAGTCCGCACAGGAGTCGGCCCGCAAGGCAGCTGCGGAGACCGCGCAGAGCAAGAAGGACGCCGCGGACAAGGCGAAGGCGGAGAAGGACGCCAAGGAGCGTGAGAAGGCGCAGGTCGCCTCCCGCTCGGCCGTCCGCGACGCCAGCGACTTCGTCGCCAAGGCTTCCTACTCCATCGCCGAGACCCAGGCGATGGCGCGCCAGATGATCGCGTCCGACCAGTTCCAGTGCTTCAGCAACATAGTGGAGCGCGAGTCCGGCTGGAACTACCGCGCCACCAACGCCTCTTCGGGCGCCTACGGCCTGGTCCAGGCGCTGCCCGGCTCGAAGATGTCCTCCGCGGGCTCCGACTGGCAGACCAACCCGGCCACCCAGATCAAGTGGGGCCTGAACTACATGAACAGCCGGTACGGCAGCCCCTGCGGTGCCTGGTCGTTCTGGCAGGCGAACAGCTGGTACTAGGCCGCCTGGCAGCTTCACCACGCTCCGAAACCCCCGAACGCGACGCGTCGGGGGTTTCGCGCATCCGGCACAGGTAACGTCGTTACGTCAGTTGTGCCGTAAGGGCGGGGAAGAGGAAGCGACATGTCCAGATTGCCTCAGTGGGTCGGCGGCCTAGGCGCCGGTCTGACGCGGCTCTCGCAGCGGTTGGAGGAGCAGCGCCGCCGTGCCGAGGCCACCGAGGCTGCCGGCGACACGGATGCGCCGGTGCCGGCCGGCCGCGCCAACGGCCTGGACGGGTACGCCCTGCGGGTCCCGACCAAGAGCCTCGCCGCGGAGGGCGGGCCCGACGGGCGCACCGTGCCGGCCGTGTGGGGGCCGGCCGCGATGACCGCCGCCGATGCCGTGGCCACTGTGGACGGTGCGCAGGAGCGGGCGGCGAGCGCGCCGGCGGAGCCCGAGGAGCCCGAGGAGCCGGCGGAGCCGGTCCAGGCCCCCGCCGCCGCCCGGTCGCCCGAGTCGGTCCCCGCGCCGCCGACCTATGCGCCGGCCGTCGCGGCCCGCCCGGATCCGGTGGCCGCGGTGCCCTGGGGCGTCCGGGTCGCGGCCGAGGCCGGCTGGCGGCTGCTGGTGCTGGCCGGGACGGTGTGGGTGCTGGCGAAGGTGATCACCACCATCTCGCTGGTGGTGCTGTCCTTCATCGCGGCGCTGCTGATCACGGCGCTGCTCCAGCCCACCGTGGCGTGGCTGCGGCAGCGCAACGTGCCGCGCGGGCCGGCCACCGCGCTGACCTTCATCGCCGGCTTCGTGGTGATGGGCCTGGTCGGCTGGTTCGTCGTATGGCAGGTCCAGGGCAACATCGACTCGGTGTCCAGCCGCATCCAGGAGGGCATCACCGAGCTGAAGGGCTGGCTGCTCAAGAGTCCGTTCCATGTGACCGAGGGCCAGATCAACCACATCGCCAAGAACCTCCAGGACGCGGTCGGAGCCAACACCGAGGCGATAACGTCGGCCGGGCTGGAGGGCGTCACGGTCGTCCTGGAGCTGTTCACCGGCATCGTGCTGGCGATGTTCACCACGCTGTTCCTGCTCTACGACGGCCGGCGTATCTGGGAGTGGTTCCTCAAGCTCGTCCCGGCCGCGGCCCGGGAGGGGGTGGCGGGCGCCGGACCGCGCGCCTGGCGGACGCTGACCGCCTATATCCGCGGCACGGTCCTGGTCGCCCTGATCGACGCCACCTTCATCGGCATCGGGCTCTACTTCCTCGACGTGCCGCTGGCCGTCCCGCTCGCCGTCTTCGTCTTCCTCTTCGCGTTCATCCCGCTGGTCGGCGCGGTGGTCTCAGGCGCGCTGGCGTGCGTGGTCGCGCTGGTCGCGGGGCACGACGGCGTCTTCACGGCGCTGCTGGTGCTGGCGGTGGTGTTGGCGGTGAACCAGATCGAGAGCCATGTGCTCCAGCCGTTCATCCTGGGCCGGGCGGTCCGGGTGCACCCGCTGGCGGTGATCCTCTCGGTCGCCGCGGGCAGTCTGATCGGCGGCATCGGCGGCGCGGTGGTGGCGGTGCCCCTGGTGGCCGTGACCAATACCGTCGTCGGCTACCTCCGCTCGTACTCCCGGGAGCAGGCGCTGCGGATGACGGTGCCGCCGCGCGGCGCGACCGCGCTCGCGGTGGCACCGACCCCGCCGCCGCGGCACTCCGAGCAGCCGGCGGACGAGTAACGGCCGGCGGTCCCCCCCCGCAACGCACGGAACCCCCGCGGACACCAGGTCCGCGGGGGTTCCGCGTTGTTGCGTGGTGCGGGGGCGTGCGCCGCCCGCTCCGCCGTGCCTTACTCGGCGAGGGCGGCCTCGGCGTCGAGGGTGGCGCCGACGGCCTGCAGGACGGCCGCGATCTTGACGGCCTCCTGGATCGTCTCGCGCTCGACACCGGCCTTGCGCAGCACCTGCTCGTGCGAGTCCAGGCACATGCCGCAGCCGTTGATGGCGGAGACGGCCAGCGACCACAGCTCGAAGTCGACCTTGTCCACGCCGGGGTTGCCGATGACGTTCATCCGCAGACCGGCGCGCAGGTTGCCGTACTCCGGGTCGGAGAGCAGGTGGCGCGTCCGGTAGAAGACGTTGTTCATCGCCATGATGGCCGCGGCCGACTTGGCGGCGGTGTACGCCTCGGCGGAGAGGTTCGCCTTCGCCTCCGGCTCCAGCTCGCGCAGCACCTTGGGGGAGCGCGAGGCGATCGCGCAGGCGAGCACCGTGCCCCACAGCTGCTGCTGCGGCAGGTCGGAGTTGCCGATCACCGAACCGAGGTTCAGCTTCAGGTCCTTGGCGTAGTCCGGAACGGCGGACTTGAGGTCATCGAGAGCCATGGGTGTCACTCACCAGCCAGCAGGGCGACCGGGTCCAGGGTGTCCTCGCCCTTGCTCCAGTTGCAGGGGCACAGCTCGTCGGTCTGCAGGGCGTCCAGGACCCGCAGGACCTCCTTGGGGTTACGGCCGACGGAGCCGGCGGTCACCATGGTGAACTGGATCTCGTTGTTCGGGTCGACGATGAAGACGGCGCGCTGCGCGAAGCCGTCCTCGCCCTCGATGCCGAGGTCGCGCATGAGCTCGTGCTTCGAGTCGGCGAGCATCGGGAAGGGCAGGTCGGTCAGGTCCGGGTGGTCCTTGCGCCAGGCGTGGTGCACGAACTCGGAGTCGCCGGAGAAGCCGAGGATCTGGGCGTCACGGTCGGCGAACTCGTCGTTCAGCTTGCCGAACGCGGCGATCTCGGTCGGGCACACGAAGGTGAAGTCCTTGGGCCAGGCGAAGACGATCTTCCACTTGCCCTCGTAGGTCTTGTGGTCGATCTGCCCGAACTCCTTGCCCTTCTCCAGCGAGACGCAGGCGGTCAGGTCGAACTCGGGGAACTTGTCACCAACAGTGAGCACGCGCTCTCCTTGTTACAAGAAAGTCCCTTGTGGGGCGCTTTCTGGTCTTTCCTTGAGGCTTGGACGGGATCCACAGTGCCACAGCAGGCATTGATCAGGGAAATAGTTAGACTTGTAGATGTTGATCGGAGGCGGTTATCAGTGGCATCCCCCACGAACCCCGGCGGGCGGCCCCGCCAGCCCAGCCTGGCCCAGCTGAGGGCCTTCGCCGCGGTCGCCGAGCACCTGCACTTCCGGGAGGCGGCGGCCGAGATCGGCATGAGCCAGCCCGCGCTCTCCGGAGCCGTCTCCGCGCTGGAGGAAACCCTGGGTGTCCAGCTCCTGGAGCGTACGACCCGCAAGGTGCTGCTCTCGCCGGCGGGGGAGCGGGTGGCGGTCCGCGCCCAGGCCGTCCTGGACGCGGTCGGCGCGCTGATGGAGGAGGCGGAGGCGGCCCGCGCGCCGTTCACCGGCGTGCTCCGCCTCGGCGTCATCCCGACCGTCGCCCCGTATCTGCTCCCCGCCGTCCTGCGGCTGGTCCACGACACCTACCCGGAGCTGGACCTCCAGGTGCACGAGGAGCAGACCACCTCGCTGCTGGACGGACTGGCGCACGGCCGGCTGGACCTGCTGCTGCTCGCGGTGCCGCTCGGCGTCCCCCAGGTCACCGAAATCCCGCTGTTCGACGAGGACTTCGTGCTGGTGGCCCCGAAGGAGCACTGGCTCGGCGGGCGCGGCGACATCCCCCGCGCGGCCCTGAAGCAGCTCGACCTGCTGCTGTTGGACGAGGGGCACTGCCTGCGCGACCAGGCGCTGGACATCTGCCGCGAGGCGGGCCGGGACGAGAACACACCGGTGACGACGAGTGCGGCCGGGCTCTCCACGCTGGTGCAGCTGGTGGCCGGCGGTCTGGGAGTAACTCTCCTGCCGCGTACGGCACTTCGCGTCGAAACCGCCCGCAACGACCTTCTGACCACGGGCTACTTCGCCGACCCGGCACCTTCTCGGCGGATCGCCCTGGCCATGCGCAGCGGCTCGGCCCGGCAGCCGGAGTTCGAGGAGTTCGCGGCGGCGCTGCGGGGGGCCATGCGGGGGTTGCCGGTGCGGGTTGTGGAGGGGTGAGGGTCAGTGGCGTGAGGTGCGGCGCCTGGAATCTTCCAGAATCTGCGCGACATCGAGGGTGACGGTGCCCCCGATCGATTCCGGAAGCGTGACCTTCTCTCCCGCTACATGGATGCGGTGAACGGCGTAGCCGTCCTCCATGGGCTCGGTGAGGACGTGGAGGCGCTCGTGCTTGCGGTCGACGATCACGTACACAGGGACGTTCGCGGATCCGTAGGCGGCGACCTTCTTACGCAGGTCGTTGGTGTAGTTCCCGGACGTGACTTCAAGGACCAACCGGAACACCGCTGGATCGCAGCACTCGAACTCCACGACGTGTTCGTCGAAGTCGGCGTCGACTACAGAGAGATCGGGAATGGCGTAATCCGCCGGACCGTCCGGTAGCCACAGCCCAACGCCTTCGAGGATTTCGGTCTCGCCGCCGTCCAATCCTGCTGTCATGAATGGGCGCCTCAGGCGGCTCAGCCCCAGCGCATGGCCGGGATCCGAGGGGAGGGTCACGGTGAGAACGCCTCCGAGAATCTCGACGCGGTACCCCGGAAGCTGCTCCATGAGCTGGTCGGCCTGCTCAAGGAGCGTCAGCGGCTTGTGGGCCGGCGCGTAGGGACGCTCGACAGCTGCCGCGGACATTGCGTGCCTCCCATGGGCTGGTGTCGAGACCATCATCGTAGGCAGAGGTGGCCGTTCTCGTCCCGTACGACAATGTTCATTCGTTCGGGGACAGTCACTCCGTGCGCAGGCCGTCCGGCCGCATCATCCGCCACAGCGGCGGCAGGCTCAGGGCGGTGACGAAGAGGATGACGCCGCCGCCGATGGCGGTCATGCCGGCGACCACCGGCCAGTCGACGATCACGTCGCTGCCGATGATGGTGAGCAGCAGGGAGCCCAGGGCCAGTCCGCAGGACAGCGCCAGGGCCAGGCCGAGGGCGACCGGCAGGGCGGTCTGCCACAGGACGGACCAGCCCAGGGTGGCGCGGCGGGTGCCGTACGCGTCGAGGGTGGAGAGCAGCCGGCGGCGTTCGTAGAGCTGCTCGACGGTGGAGATGATCAGGCCCGCGCCGATCAGCAGCAGGGTGACGACCGCGCCGATGAAGATCGTGGTGCGGATGCCGTCGTACTGCCGGTCGTGCGGGTTGTCGATGGAGGAGCCCTCCGTCATCGTCGGGTCGATCCGGGCCGCGGTGTTGCGGATGTGCTCGACGGCGTCGGGGGTGTCGCGGTCGAAGCGGACGAGCGCCTCCACGCTGGGCCTGGTGAGCCGGTTCGGGTCGAGGACCGAGGGGGTCAGGAGCAGGTCGTAGTAGAGGCGGTGGCCGTCCTGGAGCGGGGCGAGCTGGGCGGCGCGGGCGGACGGCGGAACCGTCCAGGGGCGGGGGGTCGGGGCGGGCTCGTCGTAGTCCGGCGGGTTGAGGTTGATGGTGGCGCCGGGGGTGAGGCCCCTCTCGGTGCCGGAGTCCCGGTGGCCGTCGGTGACGAAGGCGTCGCCGTCCCGGCAGGACGGCAGGTGGGCCACCTTGCGCAGCTCGGCGCAGGTGCCGACGCCGATGATGCCGGGGAGGTCGCGGCCGGTGTCGTGGTCCGGGGTGGGCATCCGGCCGGCGTTGGCGTCGAGGAGGCCGCGGGCAGTGGTGACCCCCGGGGTGGCGCGCAGCGCGCTCAGCAGTCGTTCGGTCTGCTGCCAGCTCGCCCCGTTGCCCCACAGGCTGATCTGGGGCACCCGCCCGGACTCGGCGTACGCGGCGGCGTAGCCGGCCTGTGAGCCGGTCATCAGCATGTGGATGGCGACGGCGCCGGCCAGCGCGACGGTGATGCCGCTGACCGCGCGGGTCGCCGGGCCGCTGCTCAGCTGGAGCCGGCGGACCGCCAGCTGCCAGGTGACCGGGCCGCCGCGCAGCCGGCCCACGACCCGGTCGACCAGCCAGGGCAGCAGCGCGGTGACGCCGAACAGCAGCAGCGCGGAGCCGCCGGCGAGGCAGCCGGCGGCGAGCGGATCGTCGATCGGGCCCTGCCGGATGGCCATCGGGACCAGCAGGGCCGTGCCGGCGACCGGCAGCGCGACGCGCCACCACAGCCGGCGGCGGACCGGTGGGCGGTTGCGGACGATGCCGAGCGGCTCGACGGTGACGCCGCGCTGGGCGACCAGGGTGACCAGGACGGCGGCGGTCGGCACCAGGACGGCGATCAGCAGCGCGGCGAGCGGGCCGGGGGTGACGTCCGAGGGGTAGACGTTGATGTCCCACAGGGTGATGGACGGGGCCAGCAGACGGCCGGCGAGGAACAGCGCGCCGCCGCCCAACAGCCCGAGCAGCGAGCCGAACAGCACCTCGCCGGAGGCGATCCGCCGGGTGGTGCGGACGTCGGCGCCGACCAGGCGGAGGGCGGCCAGGCGGCGCTCCCGGCGTTCGTTGCCGAAGCGCACGGAGGTGCCGATGAAGACCATCACCGGCGTCATCAGCGCCACACACGTCATGATCACCAGGACCAGGCCGGGCGTGGTCAGCGGCCGTGGGTCCCAGCTCTTGCCGAAGCGGTCGATGCGGTAGCCGGTGAGCTCGCTGAGGGCGTCGCTGTGCGCGAGGTAGGTGAGTTCCCGCGGGCCCTTCAGGCCCTCGTCGCCGATCACGCCGACGACCCGGTAGCTGCTCAGGCGGGCGCGCAGCAGTGCGTTGTCGGGGGCGGCCAGCAGGTCCTTCAGGGCCGGCGAGACCACCATCTCGCCCGGGCCGGGGAGGTGTCGCATGCCGGGCGGCGCCGGCGGGTGCGCGCCGTCCGGGCGGACCAGTCGGCCGCGGATGGCGGTGCCCCGGAAGACGGTGTCCGTGTGGGCGTACAGGACGGTGCGGTCACTGCGCGGCGGCGGGTGCGCCTGGCCGAGGTTCTCGCGGGCCTTCTCCCGGCCGTGCCAGGCGTTCATCAGGGTCGGGGCGGAGGCGCAGAACAGCAGCACCGCCACGCCGAGGGCGACCCCGGCGGCGGTCAGGGCGGTGCGGATCCAGCCCTCCCGCCCGCCGCCGGCCGCGAACCGCATGCCCATGGCGAGGTCGCGGGCCCAGCGGGCCGGGCCGGTGCGCGGGGGCGCGGGCGGCGGTGCGGGTACGGCGGTGTCCCGCTCGCCGTGGGGCCGCGAGCGGAGCAGGGTCATATCCGGCCCGCCATGTCCTTCACCCGGCCGTCCCGGACGACGATCTCCCGGTCGGAGTAGGCGGCGACCCGGGCCTCGTGGGTGACCAGCACCACGGCCGCGTTGGTGTCCCGGGCGGCGTTGGTCAGCAGCGTCAGCACCCGCTCGCCGTTGAGGGAGTCCAGGGCGCCGGTGGGTTCGTCGGCGAAGATCACCCGCGGTCGGGTGGCCAGCGCGCGGGCGACCGCGACCCGCTGGCCCTGGCCGCCGGAGATCTCTCCGGGGCGCTGCCCGTCCACGCCGTCGACCTCCAGCTGCGCCAGCCAGTCGCGGGCCTCTCGCTCGGCGTCCTTGCGCCTGGTGCCGTTCAGCCGCAGCGGCAGCGCGACGTTCTCCAGGCACGTCAACTCCGGGACGAGCTGGCCGAATTGGAAGACGAATCCGAAGTCGGTGCGGCGCAGCGCGCTGCGCTGGGCGTCGGTCAGCTCGGTCAGGGCGTGCGTGCCGTAGCGGACGGTGCCGGAGTCGGGGCGGACGATCCCGGCGAGGCAGTGCAGCAGCGTCGATTTGCCGGACCCGGAGGGGCCCATGACGGCGACCACCTCACCGGGGTGGATGGAGAAGTCGGCGCCGTCCAGCGCGGGCGTGGGGCCGTACGCCTTGCGCAGCCCCTCCGCGGCGAGCAGGGATCCCTCGGGCGTCATCCGCCGACCGCCTCCGCCAGTTTGTCCAGGCGGGCGGCGGTCAGCTCCAGCCAGCGCAGATCGGCTTCCAGGTGGAACAGCGCGTGGTCGCAGATCAGCTGGTCGGCGAGGTCCCCGGCGCGCTTGCGCTCGGTCAGGCCGCGCATCAGCCGCAGGTGCTCGGCGCGCTGGGTGTCGAGGAGTTCGGCGGCGTCCCGGTCGGTCATCAGGGCCAGGACGACCTTGGTGTAGAGCGTGGACTGGAGGTAGGGCTCGGGCTTCTCCGGCCGGGCCAGCCACTGGGCGACGTCGGTGATCCCGGCGTCGGTGATGGCGTACCGCTTACGCTCCGGGCCCGCCCCGGCCTCCACGCCGTCCACCTCGACCAGGCCGTTCTTCAGCAGCCGGGACATCGTGGAGTAGACCTGCCCGTAGTGCAGCGGGCGGTCCTGCCCGAAGTGCTCGTCGAAGGCCCGCTTGAGGTCGTAGCCATGGCGGGGGCCGGACTCCAGGAGGCCCAGCAGCGTATGACCGATTGACATGGCGACCACCTTACTCGGGGCTGTAACGCTGGTGTATACGCACGTGGTATACCGGCTCGCTCTGCGGGGGAGGTGCGGGGCGGCGGCGGTGCGGGGCGGTCGCCGCAGATTTCTGCCGGCGACCGCCCCGCACCGCGTGCGCTCACTCCGTGCGCAGCCCGTCCGGCCGCATCAACCGCCACAGCGGCGGCAGGCTGAGCAGCGTCACCACCAGGACGAGGGCGCCCCCGGCGGCGGTCAGCGGCCAGACCACCGACCAGTCGAAGGTGGTCTTCCCGGCCATCCGCAGCAGCGCCAGGCCCAGCCCGGCGCCGCCGGCCACCGCCAGGGCCAGCCCCAGGGCCACCGGGACGGCGGTCTGCCACAGCACCGACCAGGCCAGCGTGGCCCGCCGGGTGCCGAAGGCGACCAGGACGGACAGCAGCCGGCGGCGCTCGCGCAGCTGCTCCAGCATCGTCACCAGCATGCTGGCGGCGATCAGGGCCAGCATCGCGGTGGCGGCTGCGAGCAGACCGGTGCGCAGGCTGGTGAACTGCTTGTCGCGGGCGGTGTTCTGGAGCGTGAGGACCCTCGTCTGCGGGTCGATCCGGGCCGCGGTGTTCCGGACGTGCTCGACGGCGTCCGGGACGCTCGGGTCGATCTTGACCATGGCGCGGGCCGTCGGACGCTCCAGCAGTTTCAGGTCCAGGGCGCCCGGGGTGACCATGAGGCCGAAGACCGCTTGTCCCGTGGGGTCCTTACGGGCCTCGACGGTGCGGGCCGACGTCGGGATGGTCCACAGCCGGGGGTGGGGCGGCGGTCCGCTCCTTCCGTCGTCCTCTGCGAAGTCCACCGTGGCGCCGGGCCGAGCGACCTCGGTGATGTAGTCCTCGTCGACCGTGCCGGTGCTGTCCTTGACGACGAAGACATCGCCGTCCTTGCAGGGGCCGGTGCGTGCCAGTTCGCTCAGGCTGGGGCAGTCGCCGACGCTGACCAGCGTGCCGGGCCGGAACTCCTCACCCTTGCGGAGCGGACCGGGCCGGCGGGCGGACGAGCCGATGGACGCGATGACGCCCCGGACGCCCTCGGTCGCACGGAACTCGCTGATCATCTTCCGGATCGCGCCGATGTCGTGGGACGGAAGCATGGTCCGCAGCTGCGCCCGGCTCGGGTCCTGTCCGGTGACCTTCATGAAGTCGCCCTGGATGGCGGAGAAGAACAGCTGGAGCGCGATCGCCCCGGCGACCGCGACGGTGATCCCGCTGACCGCGCGGGCCGCCGCACCCCCGCTGAGCTGGAGCCGCCGCACGGCCAACTGCCAGGGCACCGGCCCGCCCCGGAACCGTGCCACCGCCGCGTCCACCGCCCACGGCAGCAGCAGCGTCACACCCACCAGGAACAGCGTCGCGCCGCCCGCCACCAGATACGGATTGACCTCGCCGTCGCGCCCGCCGACCCGCCCGTTGAGCAGCATCAGCGCCAGCCCCGCCAACGGGAACGGCAGTCGCCACCACAGCCGGCGCCGGCGCCCGGCACTGTCGCGTGCCACGCCCAGGGGCTCGATGCTGACCCGGCGCAGCGCGAAGAGCGTGACACCGATCGCGGACAGCGGTACGGCGAGCAGGACCAGCGCCGCCAGACCCGGGACCGGCGTCACATCGGACGGGAAGGCGTTGATGTCCCAGACGGTGACGTCGGCGACGAACTGCCGGGCCACCACGAACAGGCCGGCCCCCACCAGCAGCCCGCACACCGCTCCGAACAGCGCCTCACCGGCCGCCATCCGCCTGGTCGCCCGGGTGTCGGCGCCGATCAGCCGGAGCGCTGCCAGCCGACGGTCCCGGCGCTCGCCGCCGAACCGGACGGCCGTGGCGATGAAGAGGGCGACCGGCATCAGCATCACCACGCAGCCCACGATCATCAGTGTCAGGAGCAGCGGGTCCAACGGATCGCTCTTGACGAGCGCGCCGAAACGGGCGATCCGCCAGCCCCCGTCATCCGTGGTGAGCGTGGCGCTGCCGGCGTAGTAGAGGAGCTCGCCGGGCCCGATCAGCCCGGGTTGGGTGATCGTCCCGACGTCCTTGAAGTGCAGCCGCTCCCGCAGCAGTCGGCCCTCCGGCGAGCCGAGCAACTCGCGCAGGGCGGGGGAGACCACCATCTCGCCCGGCCCCGGCAGCGCGCTCACCCCGGGTGGGGTGGGCGCCTGGTCGCCGTCGGGCCGCAGCAGCATTCCCCGTACGGGATCGCCGCGGAAAACGGTGTCCGCCGCCGCCTCGACCAGCGTCGCCGCCGACGGCGCCATCGCCTCGCTCTCCAGCTCCATGGGAAGCCGGGCCTCGCCGCGCTGCGTGCGCGACTCCATCATGGTCGGTATCGACGCGGCGCCCAGCAGCACCAGCACGCCGAGCCCCACACCGAGCGCGGTGAGCAGGGTGCGGATCCACCCCTCGCGCCCGCCGCCGACCGCGAACCGTACCCCCATGCCGAGGTCCCGGGCCCAGCCGCGCAGCCCGCCCCCGGCGGTCGTCGTGTCGGTGCTCACGCCGCGCCCGCCGTCTCCCGGGCGATGCCGTCCCGCACCACGACCTCGCGGTCGGCGTAGGCGGCGACCCGGGCCTCGTGGGTGACCAGTACCACGGCCGCGTCGGTGTCCCGGGCGGCGTCGGTCAGCAGGCCCATCACGCGCTCGCCGTTGAGGGAGTCCAGGGCGCCGGTGGGTTCGTCGGCGAAGATCACCCGCGGTCGGGCGGCCAGCGCGCGGGCGATCGCGACCCGCTGGCCCTGGCCGCCGGAGATCTCCCCGGGCCGCTTGGTCGCGACCCCGTCGACCTCCAGACGCGTCAGCCAGTCGCGGGCCTGCCGCTCGGCGTCCTTGCGCCTGGTGCCGTTCAGCCGCAGCGGCAGGGCGACGTTCTCCAGACAGGACAACTCCGGGACGAGCTGGCCGAATTGGAAGACGAACCCGAAGTCGGTGCGGCGCAGCGCGCTGCACCGCGCGTCACTGAGCTCGGTCAGGGTGTGCGTCCCGTACCGGACGGTGCCGGAGTCGGGGCGGATGATCCCGGCGAGGCAGTGCAGCAGGGTCGATTTGCCGGACCCGGAGGGGCCCATGACGGCGACCACCTCACCGGGGCGGATGGCGAAGTCCGCGCCGTCGAGCGCGGGCGTCGGGCCGTACGCCTTGTGCAGCGCACGGGCTTCGAGCAGGGAACCGGCCGGGGTCATACACGGGCCTCCGGGAGTACGGGCAGGGCATGGCAAGGGCAGGGCGCGCCGATGGCGGCGCCGTCCCATGAGCACGACCGAACTCTACATGAGGTGTATACGCGGTATGTATAGACGGGGTTTCTAGTGGCGGTGGGTCACGCCTCCGCCCGTCACCGGAAACCCCGTCGTCCGACCGTCGCCCCCGGAAGGCGACGCCCCGCGCCGACTCACTCCGCCGGTCCGTCCGTCCCGTCCTCCGGCTCCCGTCGCTTGGGCGGGCGCCCCCGGCGGGGCGGGGCGCCCGCGCCCCGCGGCAGCCGTCCGGCGTCGGACAGGGCCTTGCGGAGCAGGAACTCGATCTGCGCGTTGGCGCTGCGGAGTTCGTCGTCGGCCCAGCGGGTGAGGGCGTCGTGGAGGAGCGGGTCCAGCCGCAGCAGCACCTGCTTGCGCTGCTGCGGCCGGCGGCCGGCGGGCCGTTCGCGGTCCGCGCCGGCCCCCTGGGGGCTGTCGGTGCTCACTGGTAGAGCGAGCCCGCGTTCAGGACGGGCTGGGCGGCGCGGTCGCCGCACAGCACCACCATCAGATTGCTGACCATGGCGGCCTTGCGCTCCTCGTCCAGCTCGACGATGCCCTGCTCGTTGATGCGCTCCAGGGCCGACTCGACCATGCCCACCGCGCCCTCGACGATCTGCTGGCGGGCCGCGACGACCGCGCCGGCCTGCTGGCGCTGGAGCATCGCGGAGGCGATCTCCGGGGCGTAGGCGAGGTGGCTGAAGCGGGTCTCGATGATCTGCACGCCGGCGGCCTGCACCCGGGCGGTCAGCTCCACGGCGAGCTTCTCGGTGATCTCCTCGGCGTTGCCGCGCAGCGAGAGGTCGCCCTCGTCGTGCGCGTCGTAGGGGTACTCGATGGCGATGTGCCGGACGGCCGCCTCGGTCTGGGTGGCGACGAACTCCAGGAAGTCGTCGACCTCGAAGAGCGCCTGGGCGGTGTCCTCGACCTTCCACACGACGATCGCGGCCAGTTCGATCGGGTTGCCGTAGGCGTCGTTGACCTTGAGGACCGAGGTCTCGTGGTTGCGGATCCGGGTGGAGATGCTGCGGGCCGAGGTGAGCGGGTTGACCCACCGCAGGCCGTCGTTGCGGATGGTGCCGACGTACCGCCCGAAGAGCTGGATCACCCGGGCCTCGCCGGGCGCGACCATCTTCACGCCGGTCATGCAGAAGAGCGAGCCGACCAGGAGCAGGATCCCGACGAGCACCAGGGGGATGGCGGCCGCCTTGTTGCCGTTGTTGCCGGTGATGCCGCCGACGACGATCACGACGACGCCGAGGGCGACGCCCAGGACGGTCAGCAGCAGGGCCAGTCCGCCCGGGATGCTGTGCGCGGCACGCTCGCGGACCTGCGGCGCCGGCATCTCCGGGGCGTCCGCGGAGGCGGCGGGTGTCGGGGTGGCGGGTGTCGTATCGGTCATGGGGTCCCCGTTTCTCGGTTGACGCGCGCCGCGGCACGTGATGTGTGCCGCAGTGCATGCTTTCGCTGGTCTAGCAAAGTGATATCACTTTAACGTGCTGGCCTGCTGGGGTCCACCGGGATTTGGCCAGGTGCCGCGAGGGTTGCGTTCCTTCCTCGTGCTGTATGTCACGTAGGGAAAAGCCTTGGTCGATGAGTATTTGTTGTCAGTTGCGGTGTTAGCTTCAACAGCTGAGTTATGCCGGGGGCGGAACGACTGGAGTTGCACGAGCGATGGGCCGAGCGAACGCGAGGCGGGCGCGGCAGGGCGGCGCCCGCCAGGCCGGAAAGAACGAGAAGAAGTCCGGCATACGCCGCCTCTTCACCTGGAAGAAGATCCTCGGAACCGTCCTCGGCATCTGCCTGTTGGGCATCCTCGGCTTCGTCGGGCTCTACCTCTACGTGGACGTCCCGGCCGGCAACAAGGAAGCCAAGCTCCAGAGCAACGTCTTCAAGTACGCGGACGGCTCGGTCATGGCGCGGGTCGGCCAGGTCAACCGTGAGACCGTCCCGCTGAGCCGGATACCCAAGGAAGTCCAGCACACCTTCGTCGCCGCCGAGAACAAGACGTTCTACGACGACTCCGGCGTGGACCTGAAGGGCACCCTCCGCGGCGTCATCAACACTCTGAGCGGCAAGGGCAAGCAGGGTGGCTCGACGATCACTCAGCAGTACGTCAAGAACTACTACCTGAGCCAGGAGCAGACGGTCTCCCGCAAGCTCCAGGAGATCGTCATCTCCCTCAAGGTGGACAACAAGTTCAGCAAGGACGACATCCTCGCCGGCTACATCAACACCAGCTTCTACGGCCGCGGCGCCTACGGCATCCAGGCCGCCGCGCAGGCGTACTACGGCGTGGACTCCGACAAGCTCACCGTCGCGCAGGGCGCCTACCTCGCCTCGCTGCTGCAGGCGCCCAACCAGTACGACTGGGCCATCGCCTCCGACGCCGGCAAGCAGCGGGTCCAGGAGCGCTGGGCGTACACGCTCGACAACATGGTCGAGATGAAGTGGCTCTCGCCCGAGGAGCGCGCCAAGCAGAAGTTCCCGGTGCCCCAGCCGCCCAAGCCGCTGCCCGGTCTGACCGGCCAGGCCAGCTACATCATCGACGCGGCCAAGAAGGAGCTCTTCGCCCAGGGCGTCGACGAGAACGAATTTGAAGCCGGCGGGTGGACGGTCACCCTCGGCATCGACAAGAAGCGGCAGAAGTCGCTGGAGGGCGCGGTCAAGCAGAAGCTCACCGAAGACCTCAAGCCCGACAGCCGCTCGGTCGACCGGGACGCCCAGCTCGGCGCCGCCTCGGTGGACCCCAAGACCGGTTACGTCGTGGCGCTGTACGGCGGTGCGGGCTACCCCAAGCACTACACCAACAACGCCACCCGCTCCGACTACCAGCCGGCCTCCACCTTCAAGCCGATCATCCTGGCGTCGGCCATGGAGAACCACGCGGTCACGCAGGGCGGCGTCCCGATCACCCCGAACGCGATCTACGACGGCCGCAACCGCCGTCCGGTGGTCGGCGGCACCAAGCCCTTCGCCCCGCCGAACGAGGACGAGCACACCTACGGGCGGATCACCGTCCAGACCGCGACCAACAACTCCGTCAACTCCGTCTTCGCGCAGATGGGCGCCGACGTCGGCCTGGACCAGGTCAAGAAGACCGCGGTCAGCCTGGGCATGAACGGCGCCAAGATGGACGTGCAGCCGGCCATGACGCTGGGCACCATGGGCGCCAGCCCGCTCCAGATGGCCGGGGCGTACGCCACGTTCGACAACCACGGCACGAAGGTCACCCCGACCATGGTCGTCAAGGCCGTCCACACCCAGGACGGCGTCGACAAGGAGGTCAAGCTCCAGGACCCGATCGGCGACCAGGTGCTGTCCCGGAAGACGGCCGACACCCTCACCTCCGTGCTGACCGGCGTGGTCGACGACGGCACCGCGTCGGAAGCGGTGAAGAACACCGACTACAAGGCGGCGGGCAAGACCGGTACCTCCGACGACAACAAGTCGGCCTGGTTCGTGGGCTACACGCCCAAGCTGGTCACCGCGGTCGGCATGTTCGGCGAGTCGCCCAACGGCGGCAAGCAGGTCACCCTCAAGGGCACCGGCGGCGGCGGCCGGGTCAACGGCGGCGGCTACCCGGCCCGGGTCTGGGCCGACTACACCCAGGACGCGGTCGGCGACGGCGCCGGCGGCGACTTCAGCCTGGAGACCGACATGGGCGCCGCGGTGCCGCCGCCCAGCATCCCGACGCCGACCCCGTCCGCGCCGGTCACCCCGACGCCGACCCCGACGCCGAGCCGTACGCCGTCGGGCCCCCCGACGCCGACCGGTACTCCGTCGGACAGCGGGACCGACCGCCCGACCGGCCGGCCCACGCCGCCGACCGGCGGCACCGCGGGCGGCCCGCCGAACGGCGGCACCACCGGAAACGGGGGCACCACAGGCAACGGCGGGACCACTGGCAACGGCGGGACCACCGGCAACGGAGGCACCACCGGCACTCCTGGTGGGGCCAACGGCGCCGGCGGCAACACCGTGCCGAACTTCGGCAACTGACCCGCCCGGTCACCCGGCACCACAGCGGCCCGCGCCCCCACGGGGGTGCGGGCCGCCGCGTTCCCCGCGGGGATCAGCCGCCGTCGACCTTCTTGGCGATCCGGTCGCCGAGGACCCCGCCCGATCCCGGACGAGGTCCTCCCGGAGCATGCCGGTGCGGCCGGCTCAGCGCCGCGTCCCCGGCGGCATCGACAGCTCGAACCAGACGACTTTGCCCATGCTCAGCCGGGTCGCGCCCCACCGCCGGGCCATCCGGTTGACCAGGTACAGCCCCCGACCGCCCTCGTCGGACGGCCGGGCCTGCCGCAGCCGCGGCAGCTGCGGCACGTCGTCCCCGACCTCGCAGCGCAGCACGTCGGTGCGCAGCAGCCGCAGCGTCACCGGCCGCTCGGCGTACCGCACCGCATTGGTCACCACCTCGCTGACCAGCAGCTCCAGCTGATCGGACAGCTCGTCCAGGCCCCAGCGGGCCAGCGCCCGCCGGGCCAGCCGGCGCGCCTGCCCGGCCGTCTGCGCCTTCGGATCGAGGTACCAGTACGCCACGTCGCTCGGTGCGATCCCGTCGAACCGGGCCGCCAGCAGCGCGATGTCGTCATCGCGGTCGCCGGGCCCGAGCATGTCCAACACCTCGTCGCACAGCGGCTCCAGCGGCGGCGGATTGGGCCCGGTCAGCCGGGCCGTCTCGGCCAGCCGCTCGCGCAGCTGCTCGATGCCGGTCCACACGTCCCGGATCCGCGACTCCACCAGGCCGTCGGTGTACAGCACCAGCGTGGCGCCCGCCGGGGCGTCCAGCTCCACCGCCTCGAAGTCCACCCCGCCGACGCCGATCGGCGCGCCCGGCGGCACCCGCAGCACCTCCGCGCGCCCGCCGCGGTGCAGCATCACCGGCGGCGGATGCCCGGCGTTGGCGACGATGATCCGGTGCGCCACCGGGTCGTAGACCGCGTACAGGCAGGTCGCCATCCGGTCCGAGCCCAGCCGCTGGGCCTGCTCGTCGAGGTGGTGCAGCACCTCCTGCGGCGGCAGGTCCAGTCCCGCCAGGGTCTGCGCGGTGGTTCGCAGCTGGCCCATGATCGCGGCCGAGGTCATCGAGTGGCCCATCACGTCGCCGACCACCAGCGCCACCCGGCTGCCCGGCAGCGGGATCGCGTCGTACCAGTCGCCACCGACCCGGGCGGTCTCCGCGGCCGGCAGATAGCGGCTGGCCAGCCGCACGCCGGTGGGCTGCGGCAGCGAGTCCGGCAGCATGGTGCGCTGCAGGGCGTCGGCGATGTACGCCTCGCGGCCGTAGAGCACCGCCTTGTCCACGCCCAGCGCGGTGTGGGTGGCCAGCTGCGCCGCCACCAGCAGGTCGTCCGGCTCGAACGCCGGCCGGTCCGGGCGGCGCAGGAACACCGCCGCGCCGATCACCCGCCGGCGCCCGCGCAGCGGCGCCAGGATCACCCGGTGGCCGCCCGGCAGCCGGGTGTCCGGACCCAGCAGCTCCGGCAGTGCGGTCCGTGCCGCCTGCGCCTCGCCGAACAGCGGCCGGACCCCGCGCAGCACCTCCGCCAGCGGACCGCCCGGCCGCACCTCGGCCAGTTCCGCGGCGCTGCCGCCCATCGCCGGACCCAGATCCGGCTGTGCGGGCAGCACCGGCAGCCGCAGCCCGTTGGTGTCCGGCTCCTCCGGGATCCGGTCGGTACGGCGCAGCCGCAGCACCACCGGGCCGGTCGGCCGCTCGTCGCCCACCGGCAGCGGATCGCGCAGATAGACCAGGATCGCGTCGGCGAAGGTCGGCACCGTCGCCCGGCACAGCCCCAGCACGATCTCGTCGAGGTCGATGCCGCGGGCGATCCGCCGGGTCGCCGCCCCGATGAACCGCAGCCGGTCGCCGCTCGCCTGCCGCGCCGCGGTCACCTCGCTGCTCTCGCCGGGGTGCGCCGACCGCGCGGGCGGCACCACGGGCGGATGCGGCGGCCCCGCCGGAGGCGGCAACTCCGCATCGGCCGGACCGGATCGCCCGCCGCCCCGGGCACCCGGCGGCCCCGGCGGCAGCCCGCCGGCGCCCGGCTCACCGCCGTGCGCGCAGGCCGCCCCGTCGCCCTCGCGGGGGCGCCCGACACCCGCACCGCCGGGGCGCGGCTGTGCATGCCCCGGCTCCTCGCCCGGCTCCGGCGCCCCGGCGCGATCCACCGCGCCCTGCGCCACCGGCCGGCCCGCGCGTACCGCCGCGCGCTCCGCGCCCGACTCCGTATCCGGCCGTCCCTCCGCGGGCATGGCCACCTCCCCGTACGGGCCGTACGAGCCTCCGTACGACCCGGTGTATCCACCGTAGGAACTGTCGCGGGGCGCGCGGGCGGCGCCGTACGCCCGTGCGCCGTCACCGGCCGGGCCGTGGTCGGCGGCCGGCTCGGCGTCCCCCTGCCCGGCCGGCGGCCCCGCGGAGGCCGTGGCGGCCCACGTGCCGGTCGCGCCGCCGAGGCCGTTGTCGTCACCCCCGCGCACGGCGAACCCCGTACCCGGCGCCGGATCGTGGCCGGTGCCGACGGGCTGCTGGAGGGCGCTGCGCGGGTCGGGTACGCCGCCGAGCGGCGCCGTCCCGGCCGTCCCCGCAGCAGGGGATGCCGAGGACGCGGCGGTCGGGGCCGACTGCCGCGTTTCGTGGGAGGTGGGATGCTCCGTCACGCGTGGGATTCCATCCGTCCGGGGCTGGCGCCGGCGCGCCGCGTTCGGTGCGCGCCGCCCGAGCGGACGCGCCTGACGCGGTGCGTCTCAAGCGCGTCGCAGGTGCAGGAAGAGCTGGATTTCGGGTGGTACGTCCGTACTCGCCGGGGCATACGCATACGAGTCCTCCCCGACGATGTCGAAACCCGCGTCGCACACGACCCGGCGCAGGTCGTCCCGCAGATATCCCGATACCCGGATCATGCTGCCGAGGAACGGAATGGGGAAGTCGTCGATATCGCCCTCGACCATTGCCAGGGCCATCAGCCCGCCGGGGCGCAGGAGGTCGTGCAGCATGCCCAGGGCACAGGGGATTTCCGCACGGGGCATCATCAGCAGTGAGAAATAGGCGGTGATTCCGTCGAAGGAACCCGGTCCGCCCAGCCGGCCACCGCGCAGATCGGCGATGTCCAACCGGTGGAATTCGGCACCAGGGGCGTTCGCCCGGGCCAGTTCGACCATCCCGGGGGAGAGGTCGATTCCCACGACCCGGTGGCCCGCGTCGCAGAGTTGACGGGCGGTCGGCAGTCCCGTACCGCATCCGGCGTCGAGGATCCGTGACCCGGCCGGCAGTTCCCCGCTCAACCATACGCCCGAGGCGATCTGGCCTTCCTTATGCGGAAAAGCCGTTTCGTACTGGTTCCCGATCGCGTCGAACGCCTCGGCCTGTCCGGCCCGGTCGAGTGCTAACCGATTCAGGCCCTCGTACGTGTCGTAGCTTGTCGCGCTCACGACCTCGCCCCTCCTGCGACCGCGGTCAAGTTCGTTTTCCCGTTCTGGAGTTGCGCCTGTGCAGTCTTGCGGAGGACGATCCTACGTTTGAAGGCCCAGGGCGCAGCAAGGGGGCTGGGTACCGCTTCTCGTCCGGCGGGAACCCCGGGGGCACCCGGCGGGAAACAGCTTTGCCCATAGGCGCACCTTTCCACCGTTCGCTCCCTTCACTCTCTTCCTGCTGTTCTTTTCGCGTTTGCAACCTCACGGCAGCAAATGATCTGGCAGGCGTTCCCAGTCCTCCGGAAGCGCGGGAACCTCCCAGGCCGGATCGGGCCGCCAATCCTCCCAACCGTCGGCGAACGGCCCGCCCCACGTCGCGATCTGTGCGACCGCGGCGCGTCCGGCGGCTCTGACCTCGGACACCTGCGCGTCCGTCATCAGCCCGTCCCGCCGTGCCTGTGCGAACTCGTCCTCGTCCCGCCACTCCCAGCGCCGGTCCGGATAGACGCAGATGTCGAGAAAATGGTCGAGCGAGTCGATTCCGCCCGACCAACGGCGGCGCGGCTCCTCCAGATTGACGTACCAATTCTTGAAGTGCCAGCCGCTCTCCCAGAACAGCCAGACCGACCACGGATCTTCCGGCCGGGCCAGCTTCAACACACCGCTGCCGAACCACTGGTCACGCAGCGTCCGCCGCGGTTTGGTGTAGCGGGTGGCGAGCGGCTCGCGGTGCACCGGCGTCCCGTCGGCGAGCACCGGCTTGATGCACGGTGTGCCCGGTGCCATCCACACCGCGAGCAGCTCCTCGGTGTCCTGCACAACGGTCATCGGACGACAGATGTGGAACCGGCGGGGATCGCCGTTGTCGCGATAGCGCCACAGGATGTGGTCCCCGGGGGCCCAGCGCCCCCGCTCGGCCGCCGTCTGCCCCGCCCCGGCCGTCGGCCCGGGCACACCGGCCGTCTCGCCTTCCGTCGTCTCCACCATGTCCGCTGTCATGCGCAGATCTTAGGGGCGTCGCGTTACGCGCGCGGTGACATGCGCCGCACCCGTGGTTACGGAGGCGATGACGGCGAGCGTTACGGATGGGTCATCCGCAGCACGTCCAGCGCCTCGTCGAGCTGTTCCACCGTGAGCAGACCGCGCTCGACGTAACCGCTTTCGACCACCACCTCCCGGATCGTCTTGCGCTCCGCCAACGACCGCTTGGCGACCTTCGCGGCCTCCTCGTAGCCGAGGTACTTGTTCAACGGCGTCACCACCGACGGCGACGACTCGGCGTACTCCCGGGCCCGCCCCACATTCGCGGTGATCCCGTCCACCGTCCGATCGGCCAGCAACCGCGACACATTGCTGAGCAGCCGCACCGACTCCAGTACGTTCCGGGCGATCACCGGCAGCATCACGTTCAGCTCGAAATTGCCGGCCGCCCCGGCCGTGGCCACCGTCGCGTCGTTGCCGGTGACCTGCGCGGCGACCATCAGCACCGCCTCCGGAATCACCGGGTTGACCTTCCCCGGCATGATCGACGAGCCGGGCTGGAGATCCGGCAGATTGATCTCGGCGAGCCCCGTACGCGGCCCCGACGCCATCCACCGCAGGTCATTGGCGATCTTCGTCAGCCCGACCGCGATGGTCCGCAACTGACCGCTGGTCTCCACGATCCCGTCCCGCGCCCCCTGCGCCTCGAAGTGATCGCGGGCCTCGGTCAACGGCAGCCCGGTCGTCCGCGCCACCTCGGCGATCACCGCCGCCGAGAACCCCGGCGGCGTATTGATCCCCGTCCCCACCGCCGTTCCCCCCAACGGCAGTTCGGCCAGCCGCGGCAACGAAGCACGCAACCGCTCGACGCCGTACCGCACCTGCGCCGCGTAACCCCCGAACTCCTGCCCCAACGTCACCGGCGTCGCGTCCATCAGATGCGTCCGCCCCGACTTCACCACCTCGGCGAACTCCGTCGCCTTCCGCTCCAGCGCCGCGGCCAGGTGCTCCAGCGCCGGAATCAGGTCGTTCAGGACGGCCGACGTCGCCGCGATATGGATCGACGAGGGAAAGACGTCGTTGGACGACTGGCTCGCATTGACGTGATCGTTGGGGTGCACGTCCCGCCCCAGCCGCTCACCGGCGAGGGTCGCGATCACCTCATTGGCGTTCATGTTCGACGACGTCCCCGACCCCGTCTGGAACACGTCGATCGGGAAGTCCTCGTCCCACCGCCCCTCGGCCACCTCGGCCGCCGCCTCCGCGATGGCCTCCGCGACGTCCTTGCCCAGCACGCCCAGCTCGGCATTGACCTTGGCGGCGGCCCCCTTGATCCGCGCCAGCGCCTCGATGTGCGCCCGCTCCAGCCGCTGCCCGGAAATCGGGAAATTCTCCACGGCCCGCTGGGTCTGGGCCCGCCACTTGGCATGCGCCGGAACCCGCACCTGGCCCATCGAGTCGTGCTCGATCCTGAATGCGCTGTTTTCGCTCATGTCTATGACAGTGCCCGCGCCCGGGGATCTGTTCCCGGATCCGCCGATCCAACGCACCCAACGGGCGCACCGGGGGCATGCCACGGGCCCGGCTCGGGGAGCCGGGCCCGCAACGACGCCGCCGAGCGGTCACACCGCGACATCACCGACCGGGCCCGAACACCGCCCGGCCGTGCACGGCGACCGTCATGAACACTGCTGGGCGTACTTCACCTGGTACGCGTCGGCGGCCTGGTACTCCGCCTTCGCCTTCGCGTTGTACTGGGCGACCTTGTCCTGGTCCGGGTTCGCCTTGCTGGCCTCCACCTTGGCCAGCCCCTGGTACTTGTCTCCGGCCTCCGCGTGCTGCCGGATCGCAGCCCGGATGCTGTCGCACTGCGCGCTGCTCGCGGCCGCCGGCGCGGCAGTGGCGGGAACGGCCCCGGCGACGGTGATGCCGGCGACCGCCAAGGTGGTGACGGCCGCGGCCAACGAGCGACTGATCTTGCGCATGATTCGCTTCCCCCTGTACATGGTGGTGGTGTGCCCGACGGTCATGCACCGGTCGTCCGGCCATGACCCACGGTCAGGTTCGACGGCACGTCCTTGGTCGAGGACTGCCACTCGCACACGTTACCGATCTTGCAAGGGTTCCGTGCCCAGGATGCGCCAGCCGCTCACGCCCGCATGGCATCGACGAAGGCCGCCCAGGCACGGCCGGAAAACACCAGCACGGGCCCCGCAGGATCCTTACTGTCCCGAACGGGGACCACGCCGGGGCGGCCGGCTGCCACTTCTACGCAGTCGCCACCCGCCTGATTGCTGTAGGTGGACCTGCGCCAGACGGTGGCGCTCAGATCGAGGCGGGACGCGTTCACCACGGTAGGTGCCCTCCATCACGGATCGGATCACGTCGAGCGACATATGCGGCGGAAGGGCCAGGCCCCCGAGCCGTTCATAGGCCACACGGTACGCCTTCACCTCCTCCGGCTCCTCGGTGAGTTGGCCGTGGTCGGCGCCTTCGAGATATGCGGCATCGCAGCCGTCCGGCATGGTCAGGATCGTGAGGGAACCACCCATCGCCTCGTGCTTGCCGCTGCTGAACGGCAGGACCTGCAACGTGACGCGTGGATTGTCCGCGGCTTCCAGCAGCCGTGCGAACTGCGCCCGCATGACGGCCGGTTTGCCGACCGGCCGCATCAGCACAGCCTCGTCGAGGACCACCAACAGTTCAGGGCTGTCCGGCTGCTCAAGCCGGGCCTGCCGTCCCAGCCGGGCGGCCACCCGTTCCGCCAATTGCTCGTCGGAGACCAGTGTGCGGTCGAGGCTGAGCAAGTCCCGCGCATACTCCTCGGTCTGGAGCAGACCCGGCACGACGGCCGCCATGTACTGCCGGATGGCGAGCGCTCGTTCCGACAACGCCATGAACTTCCGCGACCAGTCCGGAAACGTCTCCCGGTAGACGTACGGCCAGAGGTCGACGAGCAAGCCGTCCGCCCCCACCGCCTCGTCCAACGCCCGGGCCAGCTCCAGCGTCGGCTTGGCACCTGTGCGCCGCTCGACCTGGTTGATGCGCGTGCTGTGCGTGCGCACGCGGCGACCCAGCGCATCCTGTGTCAGCCCGGCGGCGCGCCGGAGTTTCCGCAGCCGTGTCCCGAACAGCGCCGCCATCGATGACGCCGGATCAATTTCCTTGGCCACGGCCTCACTTCCCATTCTTACGTCTGTAGGAATCAGCACTCACTCCCTTCTCAAGGTTACGTCGGAGAGCAACGATGGGAACACGGAAAGTAACGATCCGCTGAAAGTTAGGGGCATCCCACGACGGAACCCGGCAGCCGCCCTCGCCACCCACGGGACAGCACCAACACCCCCCACCGAACAGGAGCGTCATCCATGGCCACGACCGCCGGCCACACCTCACCGGGCCCGCGATCCCGGCAATCGCTGATGACCCTGCGCGTCTACACCACGACCCGCGACGGCATCGTCGTCCAGGAACGCGCCCAGATCCACGTCGTCGCCGGCGACCGCTTCGACCTCTACGGCCTCTCCCAGGCATGGCCACCGTGCAGGTGCCCCCGCCATCGGCGGTGTTAGCTTCCCGTCGCCATGGCGCGACCAATGCCGCGATGATCACCCGAAGGGCGTGGCAGGCCCTTCGCTCTCGCCGTGGAGTCTCCCCGCGCTGGACGCGGGTGGGGTGGCGGCGTCCGCCCTCGCCCTCTCCGTTCGCGTGCTTGTGTCGAGCGGGATGGATGGTGGCTCGTCGAACGTGATGCTCCGCATCAAGTTGACCAAGTCGTTGCAGTACTCGCCCCAGTGCTCCTCGCTAGGGGTGGTGAAGTTAATGCAGACGAGGCACTGCTGCTGACTCTCGCTCCCCTGTGGGACGGGCAGATAAGCCTGCATTTCCGCCATCGGCAGCTCCAGTTCCTCGTTCAACGGCGATGCTTCAGCGGGTAGTTGGAGGTGAATCCGGCTGGCACAGTGAAGTGCAATGCTAACTCCCAGGCCGGTCGTGCGGCGGGCTCGTTGGGGGCAAGGGTGGCGGTGGAGGGGGCGGAACCCAGAAGCGCGCTGCTTCCTGTCGTCGGAAGTCATCGAGTAGTTGCCGATTCTTCTGTTGACGACGCTTGGCGCAACGAGGGCCGAGAACGGCCCCGATCACGAAGAGGGCTCCGAGGGCGCATGAGCCTGCGCTGACAACTGCTGATCCGCGTGCAGCCAAAGTCATCGAGAAGCAGACGACGGCTCCAAAAATGCACGTAACGACCACCTGGGCGGGGTGCCACCCTTCGTGCGCCCTGGCATTCCGTACTGCCCTTGCTGCACGCAACGGGGTGACCAGAGAGGGGTCGTCCGCCCGGGCGGACGACCGGGCATGGGCTGTCACCGCGCGCCAACTTCCGGTCGCCTGCACACGGGCCATTGCCGCCTGGGCGCGACGGCGAGAGCCGGGGCTGTCATCGCGCGTGAAACTCAACCGGATCGCTCCACGCCCTCGTATTTCCTCGGCGTGGAGGGCGTAACCCAGTTCCATGGCGATCCAGGTGATGTGGTCGACGCGATGTGCTGTGAATCCGGTGAGGTCGATCTCGACGGTCGGTCTCCCGTCGAAACCCGCGGCTATGGCCTCGTCATCCATAAGGCATCATCATCCATCGCTAGCGACGCTATCCTTTTCGCTTCCCTTGTTCCATGCGTTCTCAAGCGCCGGGAGTAAGGGCCCAAATCCCATCTCAATGACCTGCCGTGGATTTTTTGGCAGAAAGTTGTCGAACACGGAGGGGTCGCCGAAAAGGCCGGCAACGGAATCGACGAGACCGAAATTCGAGGCCCCGTCCGCAGTCCGACTCCGGAGTATGGCAGTGCCCAGCTTGCCGCCGACACGAGCACCAGCGGCAAGGGGAACCAAACCCAGTGAATCTTGCGCCAGTGTGCGGTTCGAAACCACGTCTTCACCGCCGGCTGCGCGAGCTACCCCGTGCAGGGCAAGTGCCCCGGCCGAGAACACGGACGACGCGACCCCGATCTCCGCCGCCAGCGGGACATTGCCCAGCAAGCTCACGCCAATGCCTACCGTGCCCACCAAAGCGCTGACAGTGGACAGGACGTCTCCGATCGCCGCGATTGCGTTGGCGTGTTCCTGGACCCAGTGCCCGACCAACCGGAAGAGGGCCTCGTGGTGACGGTTCCGGCGAGTTCCTCGTGCTGGCTGCGGATGTTGTTGGCTGAGGAGACGATGCCGGCCAGTTCCTCGCGTGCCGCGCCGAGTTCGTTGAGTGCCGCGCTGTAGCGCTGCTTGGCGTCCGCGGCCTCCTCGTCGGTCATTCCGATTCCGCCGAAACGGAAGAGGTTCAGGTCGTCGTTCTTCTCGGCCCGTTCGGCGCGTTGGCGGGCGGTCTTGGCATCGGTTTCGTACGAATGCGCCTTGGACTGCATGGCGCTCAGCTCGGTCTGCCATTTCTGTAGCACGCCGTGTGCCAACGCGAAGCTCTTGCCGGCGTCCTCCAGCAGCGCGGGAAGCGCCCGGGTCGTGGCGCGGAACGCGTCCGCGGCGTCGCCGCTCCAGCCGCCTTCGTCGATATGGCGCAGGGTGTCCGATGCGCTGGTGATGTTCTTTTGGGCGCGGTTGAGGTCCTCGACCAGGTCGCTGACCGCCTGGGGGACACCGGGGGCCGGATTGAACCGCAGTCCGGGAAAGTTGCCGTTGTCCTCGTACGGGTCGCCGCCGCCGTATCCCCACAGCTGCTCACCGAGCGACACTGCTGATTACCCCCATTGCCGTTGGTCGGATTCCGAGTTGTGCGCGAGGCGTGATACGTGGGGTGAGATCTCCGGTGGTCGCGCTCCGCAGATCACCGCCCGCGTGTTTCATGGACTCCTTGAAGTGGTCCAGGCGCGTCGCCAGGGAACCCAACTCCTCGACGTCGACCGTGAATTGCCCTGCCCCCGACACCCGTTCCGCCGCCTTGACATGTCGTCATCGGCCGCGTGGCCGGCGAGAGTAACACGTGCGTAATTCCGCGGGTCAAGCGCACGAGGGAGATCGTTCCGGTGGCGGCGGGGAAAGGGAAAGATTCCAGCCATGGCCACAGCCGGCGGGAATGAGCAAAAAATTAACGGCCGTCATTCGCGCGCTGCGAATGACGGCCGTTGAACCGTACCGTCCGGGACGTTGTGCGGGACGTTATACCGGACGTTACGTCAGGACCTTGTGCCGGGAGTGGCGCCGGGGCGTCACGCCCCCGGTCGCATCGGAATGCTGGTGAACGTCGGGGTCGTCGGCGCCGGGTCCTGGAAGAAGTCGTTGCCCTTGTCGTCGACGACGATGAAGGCGGGGAAGTCCTCGACCTCGATCTTCCAGACGGCTTCCATGCCGAGTTCTTCGTATTCGAGGACCTCGACCTTCTTGATGCAGTCCTGGGCGAGGCGGGCGGCCGGGCCGCCGATGGAGCCCAGGTAGAAGCCGCCGTGCGTGCCGCAGGCGTCGGTGACCTGCTGTGAGCGGTTGCCCTTGGCCAGCATGATCTTGGAGCCGCCGGCGGCCTGGAACTGCTCGACGTAGGCGTCCATCCGGCCGGCGGTGGTCGGGCCGAAGGAGCCGGAGGCGTAGCCCTCGGGGGTCTTGGCCGGACCGGCGTAGTAGACCGGGTGGTCCTTGAGGTACTGCGGCATCTCCTCGCCCGCGTCCAGCCGTTCCTTGATCTTGGCGTGGGCGATGTCGCGGGCGACGACCAGGGTGCCGGTGAGCGAGAGCCGGGTCTTGACCGGGTGCTTGGTCAGCTCGGCGAGGACGTCGGCCATCGGGCGGTTGAGGTCGATGGCGACCGCGTCGAGGTCGGCTCCGGCGCCCTTGGTGAGCTCCTCGTCGGTGGTGTCCGGGAGGAAGCGTGCCGGGTCGGTCTCCAGCTGCTCCAGGAAGACGCCCTCGGCGGTGATCTTGGCGACGGCCTGGCGGTCGGCGGAGCAGGAGACGGCGATGGCGACCGGGCAGGAGGCGCCGTGCCGCGGCAGACGGACGACGCGGACGTCGTGGCAGAAGTACTTGCCGCCGAACTGGGCGCCGATGCCGATCTTCTGGGTCAGCTCGAAGACCTTCTCCTCCAGCTCCTTGTCGCGGAAGCCGTGGCCGGTCGGGGAGCCCTCGGCCGGCAGCTCGTCCAGGTAGTGCGCGGAGGCGTACTTGGCGGTCTTCAGCGCGTACTCGGCCGAGGTGCCGCCGACGACGATGGCCAGGTGGTAGGGCGGGCAGGCGGCCGTGCCGAGGGAGCGGATCTTCTGCTCCAGGAACTTCATCATGGACGCCTCGTTGAGGACGGCCTTGGTCTCCTGGAACAGGAAGGACTTGTTGGCCGAGCCGCCGCCCTTGGCCATGAAGAGGAACTTGTAGGCGCCGCCGTCGGTCGCGTACAGCTCGATCTGGGCCGGGAGGTTGGAGCCGGTGTTCTTCTCCTCCCACATGGTCAGCGGCGCCATCTGCGAGTAGCGCAGGTTGAGCTGGGTGTAGGCGTCGTAGATGCCGCGGGAGAGGGCCGCCTCGTCGCCGCCCTCGGTCAGTACCTGCTGGCCGCGCTTGCCCATGACGATCGCGGTGCCGGTGTCCTGGCACATCGGCAGCACGCCGGCGGCGGCGATGTTGGCGTTCTTGAGCAGGTCCAGGGCGACGAAGCGGTCGTTGGCGCTGGCCTCCGGGTCGTCCAGGATCTTGCGCAGCTGGGCCAGGTGGGTCGGGCGCAGGTAGTGCGCAATGTCGTGCATCGCCTCGGCGGCGAGCTTGCGCAGCGCCTCCGGCTCGACCTTGAGGAACGTCCGGCCGTCGGCTTCGAAGGTGCTGACGCCCTCCGAAGTGACCAGACGGTAGGGGGTGTTGTCCTCGCCGGTGGGGAGCAGGTCGGTATAGGCGAATTCCGGCATGGGGGATATGTCCTTACTCGGAGGGGTGGTGGCTGACTTCTACGGCAGCGCCTGAACAGCGTAGAACCCCGGCGTCGGGCCGCCGCTGTGAGGTAAGGCTCAGTCCTTGCGGGCGCGCCCCCGTTCCACTAGTCGCGATCTATCGCGTTTCGGTAGGCTGTGGTCGTGGACGCTTCAGGAAACGGGGGACGACCGGGCCCCGAGACCCCGCCCGGGCCGCTTGCACCGCAGGACCAGCAGGTGGTGAAACTGACCAAGGGCGAGGCGAAGCCGCAGGGCAAGCCCGTGGCCCAGGCCGAGATGCGGGCCTCGGACGCGGACCGCGACCGGGTCGCGGAGATCCTGCGGGAGGCGCTGGCCGAGGGCCGGCTGGACGCCGAGGAGCATTCCGAGCGGATCGACGCGGTCTACCGCGCCAAGACCCTCGGCGAGCTGGAGCCCGTCGTGCGGGACCTGCCCGCCGCCGGCGCCCGGCCGCAGCCGGCCGCGGATGCCTACGAGTACGGCCCGGCCGGCCCGGAGGCCGACCAGAACCTCGTCGCGATCTTCAGCGCGGCCAACCGCAAGGGCCGCTGGCGGGTCCCGCGGCGGATCAACGCGGTCGCGATCTTCGGCAGCGTGGAGATCGACCTGACCGAGGCGGTCTTCCCGCAGCAGCGAGTGCAGATCAACGTCACTTCCGTCTTGGGCAGCGTCGAGATCCGGGTGCCGGAGAACATCACCCTGCGCAGCAGCGGCTCCGGCATCCTGGGCACCTTCGAGGTGGAGACCCACGAGGCGGAGGACGGCAACGCCCCCGAGGTGGACGTGAACGGCTTCGCGCTGCTGGGCAGCGTGGAGGCCAAGCCCAAGCGCGGCGCCTGGATCCGCGATCTGCGGGACCGGCTGCGCGGCGACCGGCGCGAGCGGATGGACGAGCTGCGCGCCGAGCGGCACGAACGGATGGACGAGCTCCGCGCCGAGCGGCACGAGCGGATGGACCAACTGCGGGCGGAGCGCCACGAGCGGTGGGAGGAGCGCCGCAGGCGCCGCCGACTCGGTTAGCCGCAGGGGCCGTTGCGGCACCGGTCGTCACGTCCTCGATCGCCACGGTGTGCATAAGCCCGCGTACAGCGGGTAGGGCTGGTGCATCGTCTCTCGTACGGCTGCGGGGTGCGAAAAGGCCGTGCGCAGCGAGACGGGCAAGGGTGATTTCTCTCGCCGAAGCCGTCGTCAGGAGTAGACCGTGCTGCTACCGCATCAGCCCCTGCAGGATGCCGCTCTCGTCCCGTCCCAGCGAGGGCACGCGCGTGACGAGGCCGGCCCCTGGCATTCGGAGGCGGTGTGCCGCCGGGACGAGGCCGGGCTCTTCTTCGCCCCCTCCAAGGAGCCCACCGCCGCACGGCTGGCCAGGGAGGAAGCCGCGAAGCGGGTCTGCGCCCGCTGCCCGGTGATGGTCGAGTGCCGGGAGCACGCCCTGCTCCAGCCGGAGCCGTACGGCGTCTGGGGCGGGCTGACGGCCGCCGAGCGCCGGGTGGTGCTGACCCGCAGGCGGCGCCGGGAGAACGAACTGCAGCGGGCCGCCGCCCCGATGCCCGCGGCCGGCTGACCGCACGCGAGTCCGCACGGGCTCCCGCACCCGCGGCTGGGCGCACCTCCCAGCGGCAGCTGGGGGAGCAGCTCGCCCCCGCCGGAAGTCGCTTCCGACGGGGGCGAGTTGCGTGCCGGGACGGCCCGGCCGGCCCGGATCAGCTCGGGCGCTCGAAGTCGATCGAGCTGTAGGCCCGCAGCTTGGAGAGGCGGTGCTCGGAGTCGATCTGGCGGATGGTGCCGGACTTGGAGCGCATCACCAGGGACTGGGTGTAGGCGGTCTCCGCGCGGTAGCGGACGCCGCGCAGCAGTTCGCCGTCGGTGATGCCGGTGGCGACGAAGAAGACGTTGTCACCGCGGACCAGGTCCTCGATCTGCAGGACCTTGTCCAGGTCGTGACCGGCGTCGACGGCGCGCTGCCGCTCGTCGTCGTCCTTGGGCCACAGCTTCCCCTGGAAGGTGCCGCCCATGCACTTCAGCGCACAGGCCGCGATGATGCCCTCGGGCGTGCCGCCGATGCCGAGCAGCAGGTCGACGCCGGTGCCCTCGCGGGCCGCCATGATCGCGCCGGCGACATCGCCGTCGGCGATGAACTTGATCCGCGCGCCGGCCTCCCGGACCTCCTTGACCAGGCCGTCGTGGCGCGGCCGGTCCAGGATGACGACGGTGACGTCCTCGACGGCGGACTTCTTCGCCTTGGCGATCCGCTTGATGTTCACCGCCACCGGGGCGGTGATGTCGACGAAGTCCGCCGCCTCCGGGCCGGTGGCGAGCTTGTCCATGTAGAAGACCGCGGACGGGTCGAACATCGAGCCGCGCTCGGCGACCGCCATCACGGAGACCGCGTTGGCCATGCCCTTGGCGGTCAGCGTGGTGCCGTCCACCGGGTCCACGGCCACGTCGCACTCCGGGCCGGTGCCGTCGCCGACCCGCTCGCCGTTGTAGAGCATCGGGGCGTTGTCCTTCTCGCCCTCCCCGATGACCACGACGCCGTTCATGGAGACGGTGTGGATCAGGGCGCGCATGGCCTTCACCGCCGCGCCGTCCGCGCCGTTCTTGTCACCACGTCCGACCCAGCGGCCCGATGCCATGGCACCGGCCTCGGTCACCCGGACCAGCTCCAGGGCGAGGTTGCGGTCCGGGGCTTCCGGGCTGACCTCGAGTGGGGACGGCAGATGATGCTCGGTCATCGAGCGCACCTTTCTGTACGGCGACGGCCGGATTGATGAGGGTGCTCATGACTTTATCGGTAGGTCGCGAAAATGAGCAGGGGGGCCTTCGCATGAGCAAGCCACTGGCTGGGTAACGCCCACGCCGCCCGGTATCCGGACGCCGCTCCGATTGCGCAGGTGGGTGGGGTCCGAGGGGGCCGCGTCCGGTCGCCGACGGGCATGGGGGACGATAGGGACGTGGCTGGTATGCGAGGCAGGCAAAGAGTGACGGACATGGTTCTGTCGCTGGCGGTGATCGGCGTCCTGGTCGGGGCGATCTACTTCTTCATCCCGCACGACGACAGTGCGACCGCGGAGAAGAACGCGGTGCAGACCGTCGACACCCGCGTCGAGATCATCACCGCCCGACGCGCCGCCCCGTACCCGGTCGCCGCCCCCGAGAACCTGCCCAAGACCTGGCGGACCACCTCCGTGACCTACAAGGCCAGCAACGACGGCAAGGGTGGCGCCTGGCACCTGGGGCTGCTCGACCCGGAGCAGCAGTACGCGGCCGTCGAGCAGAGCGACGCGCCCGCCAAGCAGTTCATCCAGGACGTGACCCTGGGCGCGACCAAGGTCGCCGGCCAGCAGGCCGTCGGCGGCAAGAAGTGGGACCGCTACCAGGGCGACACCTACAAGGCGCTGGTCAACGAGGAGCCGGGGGTGACCACGGTCGTCACCGGCACCGCGCCGTACGGGCGGCTGGCGGAGCTGGCCGGGGCCCTGGTCGCCAAGAAGGGCTGAGCGGTCGGCCCGCCCCGTTCGCCGGGCACGCCGCAGGAGCAACGACGAGGCCGCCGCACCCGGGTGGGGTGCGGCGGCCTCGTGGTGCGTCGGGCCGGGGGCGGCTCAGACGGTGGTCGCGGCCTCGTCGAAGGACAGGCGGGGGGAGCGCGGGAAGAAGGCGTCCGCGCCCGGCTTGCCGAGGTTGATGACCAGGAAGGACTTCTGCTTGCCGTCGCCGAAGAACTCCTTGTCGACGCCGGTGAAGTCGAAGCCGGTCATCGGGCCGGCGGCCAGGCCGGCGGCGCGGATGCCGAGGATGAAGTAGCCGGCCTGGAGGGTGGCGTTCTGGGTGCCGGCGACCTCGCGGTACCCGGCCTCGGAGAAGAAGTCGTCCTTGACGTTCGGCAGGGCCGGGAAGAGCCGCGGCAGCTTCTCGTGGAAGTCCAGGTCGACGGAGAGCACCACGGTCAGCGGCGCGGCGAGGGTCTTCGGGCCGTTGGCGCCCATGGCGTGCGCGACCAGGCGCTTGCGAGCGTCCTCGGAACGGATCAGGGTGATCCGCAGCGGCGACTGGTTGAAGGCGGTCGGGGCGTACTTCACCAGGTCGTAGATGGCCTGGACCTGCTCGTCCGTCACCGGCTCGTCCGTGAACGTGTTGGCGGTCTGGGCCTCGCGGAAGAGGAGGTCCTGGGCGGCTGCGTCAAGGGCGAGAGACATCGGGGCACCTCGGGCTTGGGGTGGTTGCGGATCTTCGAAGACTGTGCTGTCTACGGGAACCACTCTAACCGAGATAGATTAAAGTTCAACTAACGGCTGGAAAGTGTGAGGCGCTTCACAGGGTGGGAGTGCCCTTCCGGATTTCGGAATCCGGAAGGGCACTCGGGGCGCCGCCGCTCGGGACGAGGGGCTCAGGTTCACCCCTGGTGCGGCCCTACTCCTGCGCGTACGCCTACGCCTACCCCTGCTCCGCTGCGCCGTTCTCCGGCGACCCCTCCGCCAGTGCCGCGTCCAGGCGCGCCCGGGCGCCGTCCAGCCAGCGGCGGCACACCTTCGCCAGCTCCTCGCCGCGCTCCCACAGGGCGAGCGACTCCTCCAGCGTCGTGCCGCCCGCCTCCAGGCGGCGGACGACCTCGATCAGCTCGTCCCGCGCCTGCTCGTAGCCGAGGGGGGAATCCACCGGCGCTCCGCCGGCCGCCTCGTCCACCACGTCATCCGTCTTCGCCATGTCTCCCACCCTATGAGTCCGCCCCGGTCGGAACCGTCTGCTCGAAATCCGCACCCGGGACCGCGGCCACCCGCACCCGGAACTCGCCCTCGGCCACCCGGGCCCGCAGCTCCTCGTCCACCGCCACCTCGGACGGCGCGCGCACCGCCGCCCCGTCCGGCCGCTGGAGCACCGCGTAACCGCGCTGGAGGGTCGCCTTGGGGGAGAGCGCCACCACCCGCGCCAACGTGTGCACCAGCTCGGAATCGGCGCGGTCCAGCAGATGGCCCAGCGTCCGTCGGCCGCGCTCCAGCAGGGCGGTGACCTGCTCCTCGCGCTGCTCCACCATCCGCTGCGGATGCTGTATCGACGGGCGCTGCAGCGCGGCCGCAAGGCCCCGCTCCTCGCGGTCCAGGAAGCCGCCGAGCGCGCGCCGGGCCCGCTCCCGCAGCTGGTGGACCCGGGCCAGCTCCTCGCCCACGTCCGGCACCACCTTCTTCGCCGCGTCCGTCGGAGTCGAGGCGCGCAGATCGGCGACCAGGTCCAGCAGCGGGCTGTCCGGCTCGTGGCCGATCGCCGAGACCACCGGCGTGTGCGCCTCCGCCACCGCCCGCACCAACTGCTCGTCGGAGAACGGCAGCAGGTCCTCCACGCTGCCGCCGCCGCGCGCCACGATGATCACGTCCACCTCGGGCAGCGCGTCCAGCTCCTGCACCGCGGCGATCACCTGCGGCACCGCGTGCACCCCCTGCACCGGCACATTGCGCACCTCGAAGCGGACCGCCGGCCAGCGGTGCCGGGCGTTCTCCAGCACGTCGCGCTCGGCGGCGCTGGCCCGGCCGCAGACCAGCCCGATCAGCTGCGGCAGGAACGGCAGCGGGCGCTTGCGCTCCGCCGCGAACAGCCCCTCGGCGGTCAGCGTCCGCTTCAACTGCTCCAGCCTGGCGAGGAGTTCACCCACCCCGACCGGTCGGATCTCGGCGGCCCGCAGCGACAGCTGACCGCGCGGGGCGTACCACTCCGGCTTGGCGTGCACCACCACCCGGGCGCCCTCGCTCACCACCTCGGAGACCTTGTCGAAGACCTGGCGGTAGCACGTCACGCCCACCGAGATGTCGTACGACGGGTCGCGCAGCGTCAGGAACACCACGCCCGCGCCCGGCCGCCGCGAGAGCTGGGTGATCTGCCCCTCGACCCACACCGCGCCGAGCCGGTCGATCCACCCGCCGATGAGTCGGGACACCTCGCCGACCGGGATCGGCGCTTCCGGAGACGTAGAGACAGCCATACGAGCGAGAGTAGCGGCGGCCACCGACAGTGCCGGGCCTCACGCGTCGGACGGACCGGCGCCGGCCCTCGCGTACTGCACCGCCAGCACCACCAGACCCACCAACAGCCAGACGCCGCCCACGATCTGCGCGGTCGGGGACGCCTCGACGACCACCGCGACCACCACCGCCAGCCCCAGCAGCGGCACCACCGCATGCCGCAGCACGCTCGGCGGCGCCCCCTGCCGGCGGAGCCGGAACCACCCGATCACCGAGGCGTGCAGCAGCGCGAACGCGCACAGCGCGCCGACGTTCACGATCGACGACAGCCGGTCCAGACCGTCGTCCCGGGCGGCCGCCCAGACCGCCGCCACCAGCGTCACCAGCGCCGCCCCCAACAGCGCCCGGCGCGGCACCCCGCTGCCCGCGTCCACCTTCGCCATCGCCCCCGGCAGCCGCCGGTCCCGGGCCATCGCGAACAGCAGCCGGCCGGCCGCGGCCTGTCCGGCCAGCGCCGCGAACGCCGCCCCGATCGCCTTGCTCACCGCCACCAGGTCGTGCAGCCAGCCGCCCACCGCGGAGTCCACCGTCGTATAGAACGCGGCCCCCTGCTCGCCCGGACGGGCGGCCAGCTCCGCGGCGCTCATCGGGGCCAGCAGCGCCGCCAGGTACGTCTGCACCGCGAACAGCACCCCGGCCACCACCAGGCACGTCACCACGGCCCGCGCCACCCGCCGCGAACCTCCGGAAGCCTCCTCCGCGAACGACGCGATCGCGTCGAAGCCCAGATACGACAGCACCGCCACCGACACCGCCGCCAGCACCGCGTCGAGCGAGAAGCCGCCCTCCCCGGTCAGCGGCACCGCCCAGCCGCGCTGCGCCCCGTGCGCGGCCAGCGCCCACACCGCCGCCACCACGAAGACCACCAGCACCGCGATCTCCAGCGCCAGCACCGCGAACCCGACCACCGCCGCGGTCCGCACCCCCCAGAGGTTCAGCAGTGTGGTGACCACCACCGCGACCGCCGTCCACACCCACTGGTGCACCTGCGGCACCAGGGCGTGCAGCGCGATCCCGGAGAACAGGTACGCCACCGCCGGGATCAGCAGGTAGTCCAACATCGCCATCCACCCGGCGACGAACCCCGCGCCCTCACCCAGGCCGACCCGGGCGTACGCGTAGACCGAGCCGGCCTTCGGGACGACCCGCACCATCTGGGCGTAGGAATACGCGGTGAAGGCCATCGCCACCGTGGCGACGACGTAGACGGCCGTGATCGCGCCGTGCGACGTGGCCTGGAGGGTGCCGAAGATCCCCACCGGCGCCATCGGGGCGATGAACAGCAGCCCGTACACGACCAGATCCCGGAACGACAGCGTCCGCCGCAGCGCTCCGGTGTCGTCGTGCGCCCTCTCACCAACGGTCGCGCCGCCCATACCCGGCATCCCGCCTCCTCACCCGTGCTCCGCACCAGTCTGGGCCACCGCCGGGATCACCCCATGCCGGGGCGCGGCCGTACGATGGGACCCATGTCTGCTACTCCCGGTCCGCAGCCCAGCCGCAAGGTCCTCCTCGCCGCCCCGCGCGGCTACTGCGCGGGCGTGGACCGCGCCGTGATCGCCGTCGAGAAAGCCCTCGAGCAGTACGGCGCCCCGGTCTACGTGCGCCACGAGATCGTCCACAACAAGTACGTGGTGAAGACCCTGGAGAAGAAGGGCGCGATCTTCGTCGAGGAGACGGAGGAGGTGCCCGAGGGCAACATCGTCATCTTCTCCGCACACGGCGTCGCCCCCGTCGTCCACGAGGAGGCCGAGCGCGGCAGGCTCGCCACCATCGACGCGACCTGCCCCCTGGTCACCAAGGTCCACAAGGAGGCCGTCCGCTTCGCCAAGGAGGACTACGACATCCTCCTGATCGGCCACGAGGGCCACGAGGAGGTCATCGGCACCAGCGGCGAGGCCCCCGAGCACATCCAGCTCGTCGACGGCCCCAAGGACGTCGCGAACGTCGAGGTCCGCGACCCGGAAAAGGTCGTCTGGCTCTCCCAGACCACGCTGTCCGTGGACGAGACCATGGAGACCGTCGACGCCCTCAAGGGCCGCTTCCCCAACCTCCTCTCGCCGCCCAGCGACGACATCTGCTACGCCACCCAGAACCGCCAGATCGCGGTCAAGCAGATGGGCGCCCACGCCGACCTCGTCATCGTCGTCGGCTCCCGGAACTCCTCGAACTCCAAGCGCCTGGTCGAGGTCGCCCTCGGCGCCGGCGCCACCGCGTCCTACCTGGTCGACTACGCCGAGGAGATCGACGAGAGCTGGCTTACGGGCGTGACCACGGTCGGCGTCACCTCCGGCGCCTCCGTCCCCGAGATCCTGGTCGACGGGGTCCTGGAGTGGCTGGCCGCCCGCGGCTTCGACGACGTCGAGACGATCACCGCCGCCGAGGAGTCGATCGCCTTCTCGCTGCCCAAGGAGCTCCGCCGCGACCTGCGCGCCGAGGCCAAGGCCGCCGTCGAGGACTGATCGACCACCGTCGCCCGCCCGCCGTCTCGCCATACCGGGAGCGGCGGGCGGAGTACGCGCCTAGCCTTTTCTCATGAGGGTCTTCGGTGTGGACATCGGCGGATCGGGCATCAAAGGCGCCCCGGTCGATCTGGAACGCGGCGAGCTGGCCGACGAGCGTTACAAGGTACTGACGCCGCACCCGGCCACCCCCGAGGCGGTCGCCGACTGCGTCAGGGAGGTCGTGGACCACTTCGGGTGGACCGGCCCGGTCGGCGCGACCTTCCCCGGCGTGGTCACCGGCGGGACGACCAGGACGGCCGCCAACGTCGACAAGCGCTGGATCGGCACGGACGCCGCCGCGCTGCTCACCGGCCGGCTCGGCGGCGACACCGGCGGCAGCCCGGTCACCCTGCTCAACGACGCGGACGCCGCTGGCCTGGCCGAGATGCAGTTCGGTGCCGGCCGGGGCCGCACCGGCACGGTCATCGTCCTCACCTTCGGCACCGGCATCGGCAGCGCCGTCTTCATCGACGGCCGGCTGGTCCCCAACACCGAGCTGGGCCACCTGGAACTGCACGGCCACGACGCCGAGAAGCGTGCCTCCACCAAGGCCAAGGAGGACGAGGAGCTCAACTGGCAGCAGTGGGCGCACCGGGTCCAGAAGTACCTCGCCCACGTGGAGATGCTCTTCTCGCCCGCCCTGTTCGTGATCGGCGGCGGGGTGAGCCGCAAGGCGGAGAAGTTCCTGCCGCTGATCGAGGGGATCAGGGCGGAGATCGTGCCAGCGCGGCTGCAGAACGACGCGGGGATCGTCGGGGCCGCCATGGCCGCGCGGCCCTCCTCCGCCGCCGGCTCCACCGGAGCCGCCCAGGCCGCGCCCGCTACCGGCGCGCCGCCTGCCGCGGGCGGCTCCCCGGCCGGGAACGGTCCGGGGTCCGCGGCGCGGACCCGTCCGGCCCAGGGGCCGACGCCAGCGGACCGGGCCCCGAGCGCCGCTGTCGACTCACCGGTCGGCTGGCCCGACGGCCGGCGATGAGCAGCGCCTTACGGACCAGCACCAGCAGCCCACAGACCAGCGTGCCCCCGTAGAGCCACCCGGCGTTCAGGGCCAGGACGGTGAAGACGCCGATCAGCAGCCCGGTGAGGCCCGCGGGGCCGTGCTGCACCGGCAGCGTGCCGACGGCGAACGCGATCGGCAGCGCGACCGGCGCGGCGACCAGGTCCAGGGGCCGCACCCATGCCCCGGCCGCCACGCTGACCAGCAGGAAGAACACCCCGTACGCGGTCTGTGTGCCGCCGAACAGCCAGCGGTCCAGGAACCCGAAGGCCAGCAGTGCGGCGGTGGCCAGCAGCCCGCAGCCGAGGCCGGTGAGCTTGGCGGCCGGCATCCGGCGGAGCAGCCCGGCCACCGGGGCGGGCGCCGGGGGACGCCGCGGGCCCGCCCGGTAGACGGCCGCGACCTCCTCGCCCTCGGGGGGCGGCCCGGCGGCCGGCCGCGGCATCCACTCGCCCGCCCGCACCGCCGCCGCCCGGAACTCCGCCGGCGTGGGCGCGTAGCCGCGGGCCGTGACCTCGGTGCCGGCCGGTACCGACGCATAGCCGGACGCCCGCATCGCGGACAGGAAGGCGTCGTCGGGATCGGGTCCCACGGCCTCCGCGGGGCGTGGGAGCCGGGCGTCCCGCCCGGTGTCCGGGCCGCCGCCGTGCGGCCGGCCGTGCGGGGACGTGCGCGCTTCGGGTTCCTCCACGTGTTGCTCCACTCGGCCACGGTAGGCCGCTAAGTGGGATTAATCGGTCATGGGACACGCGCTTTGACCTCCCATGGGGGCACTGTTAGGCGGCCCGGCGCACGCCACCGGGGCACGTGGCGCGGCGGGCGCCCTCCCCGGCGCCGCGTGCGGTCCGCCCGGCCCGGCGGGGCCCGCCCAGTAGACTGGTGGATCGGCCCTCCTCGGCCAGGCCCGGTCCCACCGGCCGGATCCGGGAAGCGGCCCGCCCTTCGCCCACCTCCAGCTCCGGGAAGTCGCCACCGTGTCGCTCACGATCGGAATCGTCGGTCTGCCCAATGTCGGCAAGTCGACCCTGTTCAACGCCCTGACCAAGAACGACGTGCTGGCGGCCAACTACCCGTTCGCCACCATCGAGCCGAACGTCGGCGTGGTCGGCGTCCCCGACGCCCGCCTCACCAAGCTCGCCGAGATCTTCGGCTCCGCGCGGATGCTGCCCGCCACCGTCGACTTCGTCGACATCGCCGGCATCGTCCGGGGCGCCTCCGAGGGCGAGGGCCTGGGCAACAAGTTCCTCGCCAACATCCGCGAGTCCGACGCGATCTGCCAGGTCATCCGCGCCTTCAAGGACGAGAACGTCGTCCACGTCGACGGCAAGGTCTCGCCCAAGAACGACATCGAGACCATCAACACCGAGCTGATCCTCGCCGACCTCCAGACCATCGAGAAGGTGCTGCCGCGCCTCCAGAAGGAGTCGCGGATCAAGAAGGACGTGGCCCCCAAGGTCAAGGCCGTCGAGGAGGTCAAGGCCATCCTGGAGGAGGGCCGTACCCTCTTCGCCGCCGGCTACGTCCAGGGCACGGAGAAGACCGAGCTGCTGCACGACCTGCACCTCCTCACCACCAAGCCCTTCCTCTACGTCTTCAACGTCGACGAGGAAGAGCTCACCGACGAGGACTTCAAGAACGAGCAGCGGGCCCTGGTCGCCCCCGCCGAGGCGATCTTCCTCAACGCCAAGCTGGAGGCCGACCTCGCCGAGCTGGACGACGAGGAGGCCCTGGAGCTCCTGCAGTCCGTCGGCCAGGAGGAGCCCGGCCTGGCCACCCTCGCCCGCGTCGGCTTCGACACCCTGGGTCTGCAGACGTACCTGACCGCCGGCCCCAAGGAGAGCCGCGCCTGGACGATCAAGAAGGGCGCCACCGCCCCCGAGGCCGCCGGAGTCATCCACACCGACTTCCAGAAGGGCTTCATCAAGGCCGAGGTCGTCTCCTTCGCCGACCTGGTCGAGACCGGCTCCGTCGCCGAAGCCCGCTCCGCCGGCAAGGCCCGCATGGAGGGCAAGGAATACATCATGCAGGACGGGGATGTGGTGGAGTTCCGCTTCAACGTCTGAGCGGCGCCCTAGCGTTGATGTAGCGATCTGGCAAATGCGCAGGTCAGGCGGGGTCGGTCCCATCCGGGGTCGGCCCCGTTGTCGTGCCCGGTGCTGGATCCGTGCTGGATTTCCTGACGGTTCGTCAGCTGTCGTCATGCGTGGTCATTCGTACCGGTGCTGGATCTGGGCTGGATGTGGTTGATGGCTCGACTGGCCAGATCCGGGCGCGTCTAGCTGTGGATTTCGTTGCGGACGGGGCTGGGGCGGGGGTGCGCTGGCGTCGTTGGCTATGGGCGCCCGACGCGGCCCCTCAAGGCTGGATCCACTCACCGCGGCGGGCGGCCACCGCATACGACACGAGGTCGTCCCGCTCAACGCGCAACTGTTCCCTGCCGGCAGCGCCGTACCGCGGGCGCAGCAGCCATACCGGCCTGCGGGTCTTGGCGCCCGCGATATCCGTGCACACCCACTGCTTGCCGGTCACGATCGCGACGACGAGATCGCCGACCTCGGGAGGCGCGCTGCTCACGGTGCCGCCACCGCGGCGACCGCAGCTTCGATCTCCTCGTCAGCGGCACGGCGCAGCGCGCCCGGCTCGGCCTGCCACGCAGGTCCGCAACCTGCGAGCGGCACCACCAGAACGCAGACGCAGTCCAAGCACCCGCGCGGGTATGCCTTCGGATCGGCCACTCTGCCAACGGCCCCGGCGACGACGTCGTAGACGACGGTGCCCGGCGGGTAGGTGACGACGCTCTGCTGGTCCTGAACGGTGCTGTGTGGGGTCATTGCAGTCTCGGTTCGCTCGCGGTGGATTGGGGGTGGGTGCCGGCCGCCCACTCGCCTCAGGGGGAGAAAACAGCGGTACGCCCTGCCGTCGGTGGTGCACCCACAGGTGCGCTCCCGGGACGGCTGATGGTTAGTCAACGCGCTGGAAGAGCTGTGGGGAGACTCCAGAAGGTGACTCCAACACGGAGTCAGGCCAAGGCCGTTAGCCTTAGCATCGGTTCACTCGCTACTCGGGGGAGCTGCAGATGGGTCTTCCGTCACCGGACCCAGGTGAGGTCATGGCCGGTCTGCTGGGGGATGACCGGCTGCTGCGTGCCTGCACCGATCGGGACATGGGTGCCGTGTTCCGCATGCTCAACAGTCGCGGTGTCAGCACGCGGCGGATCGCCGCAGCCGCCGACATCACCCAAGGGCGGCTCTACGACTACATGAACGGCAAGAGCCGGGTAGAGAAGCTCAGTCTGTTCGAGCAGATCGCGGACGCCTTCCGCATCCCTGGTCATCTGCTTGGGCTGGCACGCCGGTCGTGGGAGCCCGCGCCAGCGACCGCGGAACACCAGCGGGCCGACAGTCCGCCACCGGACGGTGATGACCTGGTTGCGATGGAGCATTTCCGAACCGCCGATCGGCAGACCGGCGGCGGGCGTCTGTACGGCGCGGTCGTGCGGCATCTCAGTGATCGGGTGGCTCCTCGACTCGTTGACACCGACAGTGGGCCGCAGGTTTTCGCTGTGGCAGCGGCGCTGACCGAGATGGCCGGGTGGATGGCCCACGACTCCGGCCACGACGACCGCGCCGCGCGTCACTTCGCCCGCGCGCTTCCCCTGGCCCGCGTCTCCGGTAACCTCCCGCTGGCCGCGAACGTTGCCGCGAGCAGCAGCCATCTGGCCCTCCAGGCCGGGGACGCCGCCCGGGCCGCCGCCTGGGCCCGGACCGGGCTCGACCTCGCCACACAGGGACCGCGTGTTCCCGCACTGACGGCGCGACTGCACACGATGCAGGCGCGTGCCCTGGCCACCGCCGCGCAACGCATTCCGGCCGCCCACGCCCTCGACGCCGCCCAACGTGACCTCGAAGAGGCGGCCGACACCGATCACCCGTGGCTGAGCCCGTTCGACACCGCCGCGCTGGCGAGCGAATCGGCGCTGATCCTTCGCGACTTGGACCAGCTCGACGACGCTCTGACGTATGCCGAACAGGCCGTCGCGCTACGGGAGTCGGGCCGGGAACGGTCGCTGGCGTTGAGCCGGATCACTCTGGCGGACATCCACGTCCGCCGGTGCGACGTGGACGCCGCGGTGAGCGTCGGCCATGACCTGCTCAGCACGAGCCCCACCCTGGGTTCCATCCGGGTGGTGCAGCAGCTCGACGAGCTTCGCCGGCTGCTGGAGCCGCACAGGGCATACGGGCCGGTGCGTGAGTACCTCGTGCGCTTCGACGATGCGCGCCGGGCCAGAATGCTGCTCCTGGCCGACATCATCCCGCCAACACCGGGAGGCACCCCCTTATGAGGCCCATCGCACCCAATCCCGCTGACGTAGAAGCCTGGAACGCCTACCTGGCTGAGGGCAACGCCAAACAAGCCCGCAAACGCGTCGCCGCCGACGTGCTGCTACGCGATCCGGCGGGGCGCGTGCTCCTGGTGAACCCCACCTACAAGCCCGGCTGGGACCTCCCCGGTGGCATGGCCGAGGCAAACGAACCGCCCGAAGACGCGGTGGGCCGCGAACTGGCCGAAGAACTGGGGTTCACGGTCGTGCTCCACGGACTGCTGGTGGTGGACTGGGTCGCCCCGCACGGACCGTGGGACGACCAAATAGCCTTCGTCTTCGACGGTGGAACCCTGACCCAGGACCAAGCCGACGGGCTGCACCCCACCGACTATGAGTTGTCCGAGGCAGCCTTCTTCACAGCCGAGGAAGCCGACAGCCGGCTCGGCGACCGTATCCGGCACCGTTTCGAGGCCTCGCTGCTGGCACTCGGCACGGGAAGGCCGCTGTACCTCCGGGACGGCACACCCGCCGCATGACTGCCCCATCCAGATGTTCCTGCCGGACCGCATGCTCCATACCGCCATGCGGTGCCGGGCTAACTCGCGCTTTCACGAGGTGGCCTGTCCGAGGGTTGATCACAAACGCAGAAACTGCTTCTGACCTGCAACGATAGGACTTGCTGGGGGTCCCGTTGGCTGCGAGGAAAGAAGCACTTCCCAGGTGAAGGTGGGTTGTACCCGCTTGCCCGCATTGGGGCGACGGTCGTGCGGTGGTCTCCCAGGCCGGGGCCGTGCTGTTGGTGGAGACGGTCCGCAAGACCGGCCTGGATGCGGCGATATCGGCGGCACTGGCACCGTGGGGCAAGCCGCGGGCCGTCCACGACCCGGGCAAGGTCCTCCTCGACCTTGCCCGGGCGGTCGCGCTCGGCGGGGACTGCCTTGCGGACATCGGCATGCTGCGGGCCGAGCCGGCCGTCTTCGGCCCGGTGGCGTCCGATCCGACCGTCTCCCGCCTTATCGACACCCTCGCCGCCTCGGGCGAGGAGGCACTGGATGCTATCCGCCGGGCACGGTCTGAAGTCCGCTGGACGTTAGCCGGCGATCGTGCTCCGAATGCAGGAGGTGAGGTGACGGTGGACCTGGACGGTGTCCTCGTCGTCACGCATTCGGACGAACAAGACGCGGCCCCGACCTGGAAGAAGACTTACGGCCACCACCCGCTGATGGGCTTCGTCGATCACGGCCCGGGTGGGACCGGGGAGCCGGTTGCGGCCATCCTGCGGCCAGGCAACGCCGGATCGAACACGGCCGCCGACTACATCACCGCAGCCCGCCTTGCCCTGGCCCAACTCCCCAAGCACCACCGGCGCGGACGCCGGACCCTGATCCGCACGGACTCCAGCGGCGGCACCCACGAGTTCGTCGCCTGGCTCGCCCGGCGGGGCGGTGGCTGTCGTATTCCGTCGTAATCCCTGGCCCTGGACCCACGTCATCACGGCCGGTCTCGACCGGCTCACTCAACTACCGAACCCAGGCTGACCAGCAGATCCCCTGTCCGGACGACAGCACCACACAATCCGGAGCAGTGGAACCCGGCGCCCACCCGACGCGACATCCGGGCCCCCGACATGCCCAACATCAGCCACACAACGCGAAATGGCCTGCCGACAGAGTCGGCAGGCCATCATGCAAGATCGAGGTTAAGCGTGACTTGTTGGCGAAGTGCCCATCGGAGAGACTCCTGATTCGCCATACTGCAAGCCATGAAGTTCGATCTTACGACCCTTGGACCAAGGGAGTTCGAGAACCTGAGCCAGGCTCTCGCCGTAGCCGAGCTCGGATCGGCACTGACCGTTTTCGGGGCGGGGCCAGATGGTGGGCGAGAGGCAACGTTCCGGGGTGAGGTTTCATTCGGAGAGAATGGACCATCCTGGAACGGATACGGCGTAATTCAGGCGAAGTATTGCGAAACGCTCTCTACGCCGCAAAGGGATGCGACTTGGCTCATCAAGCAAATTCACTCAGAGATGAATGCATGGGCGACGTCACCCAAACGCAAGCCGCGTCCTGAATACATCGTTTTCGCAACAAACGTAAGCCTCTCGGCTGTTCCGCGAGCGGGCGGGATAGACCGGGTTTCAAAAGAACTCGATGCCCAATGCAAGGCTCTTGGTTTGAAGGGGTGGCACGTCTGGCACGCCGAGTCCATTCATCGACTGCTTGAAGTCCACGCAGGAGTTCGCACGAGTTACGCTGCCTGGATCTTGCCCGGCGATGTTCTCGCAGAGCTCTACTCGCACCTGTCTGTCAGGAGGCAGGCAACAGCCAGGGCGTTCCAGAGATATCTTGCCCGTGAACTCCTGCGAGATCTCCATGTCAACCTTGATCAAGCTGGCTCAGCTGATGATGTCCAGATCTCCTTGGCTGACGTTTTCATCGATCTGCCCATGGGGCATCACGGGCAGCACTCGCCAGATCAGCCAATGAACACGCTAGAGACTCTCATCTTGAAATGCGACCGAAAAGCTTCCGGTTCGACCTTTAGTCACGAAAAACCCAACATACGTCGTTATGTGCTTGTAGGGGGGCCAGGCCAGGGAAAAAGCACCATAAGTCAATTTCTGTGCCAGCTATATAGAGCTAAAATGATCACAGAGGCAGTCATCGGTAAGACGGCAGATGTCGCAAAGGCCGTTCGTCTCATCAACAGCCATGCCGAGCGCGAGAATTTATCGCCAAAGGCCCATCGGTGGCCGGTCAAAATTCCGCTTACACAACTTGCCGATGACCTTGCACACGGGCGCTCTAAGTCGATTCTTCAATTTCTGGCGCAGCGTGTTACCGACGCGGCTGACTTCGCCATCTCGCCAGCAGATCTCAGGGAATGGCTGGCTAGCTTTCCGTGGCTACTGTTGCTTGATGGCCTCGATGAGGTTCCTCTCTCTAGCAATAGAGACCAGGTCATGCAAGCAATCAATGACTTCTTGATGGAGGTAGAGGAGGCGTCAGCCGACATCGTAATCGTTGCCACCACGCGCCCTCAAGGGTATACGGAGGAATTCTCTCCATCCTTCTTTCGCCACTTCGAATTGAAGCCACTGAATAAAGACCGCGCGCTTCACTATGCCGAGAAGCTCGCAGTAGCGCGCCACGGTGCTGCCTCGGATCGAACCGATCGCCTCATGCGACGCCTCAGCCAGGCTGCGGATGAGGCGGCCACAGCGCGTCTGATGTCCTCTCCGCTACAGGTCACGATTATGGCTGTCCTCTTGGATCGGATCGGAAAAGCCCCCAAGGATCGCTACTCCCTATTTCGTGACTACTACCGCGTTATCTATGAAAGGGAACTAGAGAAAGAGGGTCCGTCGACCAATCTGCTGCAGGATTACAAGGCGGACATTGATTCTATTCACGCCGACGTTGGGCTGCTTCTGCAAATCAGAAGCGAGCGATCCGGAGACACGGAGTCGCGAATCGGAACAGCAGAATTCAAAAAGGTGGTACGGCAGCGCCTTGAAACCGAAGGGCATGGAGGTGCTGGGCTTGACAACCTGACAGACTCCGTTATTCGTGCAGCCACGGATCGTCTCGTATTTCTGGTTCCATCTCGAGCTGACGAAGTCGGCTTCGAGATCAGATCCCTACAGGAATTCTGGGCCGCTGATGCCTTGATGTCCAGTAGTGATGAGAATATTCGAGAGCGACTAGGAGCTATCTCGGCGAGCTCTCACTGGCGAAACGTTCTCTTATTTTCGATTGGTAAGATCTTTGCGGAAAGGCGGCATTTGCGTGATGCTGTGGGCGCAGTTGTAGCGGAGCTGAATAGCTTCTCGGCGCAGCCACACTCCCAAAATCGGCGACTACTCCTAGGGTCTAGGCTTGCGGTTGATATCCTCGCAGACGGCATGGTCAAGGCGCCGAAACATGAAGCAGTTCTAATCGACCAAGCGATGAAGCTGCTTGCGCTACCTGCGGACCCTGTTCTGGAACAACTAGCTAATTGCCTTAGTGAGACGGGTGTTCCCGTGGCCCACGATTGTGTGGACACTTGGCTGCTTGAAAAGCAGAAAGTCACGGAGTCGCTTCTAACCTTCCTGGGTGCCCGGTGTGAAGTGGGGGACACCTGGGCATCTCAACGGCTACACCGCATCCGAGAAATGGCTGATGTTGAGACTAGGCGGAAGCTTCTTGAGCTTGGCTTCGAGATGAACTACACCTCGTTGCTGGAGCTTTCGGCGCGAGACCTCTTGGACGTGCCATCCAGTCAGATCTCACGGCTCTGTAATTTTGGCTGGAGGCGTCGGCAATCCACACGCCTTAGCCCGGTCAAGAACCCTGATTGGTTTAACGAAGTCGTAGCCATATTTGATGGCGCGCGCACGGAGGGGCCTTATGTCACGTCGCTCGCTACGGGATTTGTGCAATTCGGATTTGCGAGTGATGGTTACGCAGGAGACGAGAGGTGGGCTCGTGCGGACTTCACGGAAGTTCCGAAAACCCATTGGATTCGAAAGGTTCAGGACTTTGCTCGGGATCCCTCGACTGGTAGTCTCGGTGCTGCAGTGGCGGCTTGTATCGAGTCGGAATCGAGTGCATGGCAATCTAGCTATGCACTACCGTGGCCAATTGGCGCCGTGCTCCAAGATTTGGTAGATGATCAAATCTCAATTGACAGGATTGCGGACCCTCAATATGTGGGTGATCCCGAGCGATGGCGCGCTATCGAGGATAGCTGGGGTCCCACAATCTCGTGGGAGCAGGCCACAGTCGGTTTCCATCAGTCCATTAGGGATGATCTGCCGTTCTTTCCAATTGGTTGTAGTGCAGTTCGGTTTGCGGACCGGAGACGTAGAGATACTGTTTCGCAGCGCCTTCTCGCGTCCACCTGTGAGGAGCTCGCACGCTGCCCGGAGAACACATCCCGGGCTTTCCTTGCGGAACTGGTACTGGCCGCTATCACGGGATTCGTGTCCAACCGTGATGGCTGGACACCGTCAGAGGTGCGTCACCTTCGGCAAATGACCGAGTACTCACTCTATAAGAGTGACCGCGCCGATCTGGACTGGGTGCATAACATCAGGTCCGTTGATGAAGATTTCTTGGATTGGATCGATAGCATCGAGCGCGAGAAGCCTAGGAGGATCCTTGCCCACGGGGGTTCGAGAGTGCTGGTTCGCGAATGGACTAAAGATTTCCGCAGATCAGGGCTGGGAGCCATTCTCTGCAAGACCCGTTCGTTGAAGCTCACCAAGGCAGCGATGAATAAAATCGCCAAAGAATGGAGACGGGTTGCTGGGCATGCGGAAGTCGACATTCATCACCGCGCCACGGTTTGCCTTGCGCTGTCTTGGTGCGCCCCGCCCGCGGACGAAGCGGACTACAATCGTAGATTGGAGACCTTGCGGGAGGGGGTCCTCGAAGGCGTCTTCGCAGAAGACCATGTAGTTGAGCTGATCGGGTTGTTTCACAATCCGCTTCAGCAGAAGCTCCTTCTTACGCTTCTGGATGAACTCAAAATCCAGAATTCCGCGATTCTGGAGTCAGCCTTTGAGCGGCTGGTTGCAGACCAAATGAGCGTGCCCACCAAGGTTGAGTATTCTGCTCTGGAGTCTGGATGAGGCGCCCAGAGGTAGAGCGCCATTTGCCACAGGAAGTAGGAACGGTGGAACAGAGGGAGCGGAAACGAACCCACGATCGTCAAATGGCGTGAGCTACTGAACTTGACCTCGTGTTGCCTGATAGCACTTAACCTCGCGCTTTCATGAAAAGGGCCGTCCGACAGGCGATCACAGAAATAGAGAGGGCCTCTGGCCAGCAAGAATGAGGATTGTCTAGGTCCTTGTTCCCGCTGAATCCAGAGGCACTTTCCAGGTGAAGAACCTTACCGGTTCCTATCCCCATGTCCGCGCCCAGGGGGACGGCCGGGTCGTGGTCTCGCAGGCCGGTTCGGTCCTGCTGGTCGAAACCGTCCGCAAGAGTGGCCTTGACCAGGCCGTATCCGCTCCCCTGGCCCCATGGCGGAAGCCCCGGGCCGTCCACGACCCCGGCAAGATACTCGTGGACCTCGCGCTGGCGGTCGCGCTCGGCGGGGACTGCCTCGCCGACGTTGCCCTGCTGCGGTCCGAGCCGGCCGTGTTCGGGCCGGCCGCCTCCGATCCGACGGTCTCCCGCTTGATCGACGCCCTCGCCTCCTCGGGCGAGAAGGCGCTCACGGCGATCCGCGCCGCACGTTCCGAAGTCCGCCGACGTGTCTGGGAATTGGTCGGTGACCGGGCTCCGGATGGCCGCGGGCAGGTGACCGTGGACCTGGACGGAGTGCTGGTCCTGGCTCACTCGGACAAGCAGGACGCGGCACCGACCGTCGAATCGGACGGCGAGGTCCGCGACGTGGCCTGGGTCGCCGAGCTCACCGGGCACCTGCTCGACGGCTGGCCGAAGGGGATGCGGCTGATCGTCCGCAAGGAACGTCCCCATCCCGGGGCCCAGTTGAGGATCACCGAAGGCCGGGGCGGAGCGGACCAGTTCCGATGGGAGGAGGCGCTGGAGCTGCTTGCCCCGGAGATCTCGGGGCGGAGCCGCGCGGGCTGGCCTCATCGCCTCGCGGGAAAGAACAGCTAGGACGCCTCTTCGGCGCATGTGGCGACTGCCTTCTGCAGGCCGGCGAAGTCGGTCTCCAGCGGACTGAGGCGTTGCAGACTGGACAGCCTCATCGTCTTCTGGCTCGGGCACCGTTCGTCCAGGACTCGGGTGGGGAGGACATAGAAGGTCCACTGGTCGAGGTCCAGGGGATCGAGGGTCTGCTTGTCCTGGTGGTGCAGTAGGCAGAACACGTACACGTCCGAGCGGCGCAGTACGTCGGTCGAGGTCTTGCCGGTCTGGGCGTCCCAGCCGGAGGCCGGGGCGACGGAGAAGGAGATCTTCGACAGCTGGGACTGTGCCCATGACTGCAGGTATGCCGCCGATTTCACCTCGACGCGCCACTCCTCGGGCGTTCGGATGTCGACGGTGTCCCATTCGGTGCGGGTGCCGGTGGCGGCGCCGAGGGCCGTGGCCACGAGGTACTCGGCCAGGACACCGCGCATGGTGTTGTTGGCCAGGTCGGAGCAAGCCCAGCTCCAGAACTCACCGAGCCTCCCCACCGTTTCACTTCGGGTCCCTATCGGCTCGCTGCCGCTGCGGCGTCCGATGGTCAGCGGGCCAAGACCGGGAGTGCTCATAGTGTCTCCTGGCGAGGGTCTGGGGCGAGTGATGCTCATCCTGACAGCAGCCACTGACAACGGAGTTGGACTCTGAGCGGAGCATGGGTTGCGACCGCTGTACCGGCGTGGGCGAGGATCGCTGCTGCTACCCGGGGCTTGCACAACGGGGCGGCGTCGGGATTGCTGAATGAGCTGGCGACCGAGCTGCGCCGCAAGCAGCGGAACCCCTACGTCCGAGACTTCCTCCCCAGCTTTGAGGAGCGCATCTCACAGCAGCTGACCTCGGGAAGGTCCCGAATAGCTACGGTCGGACGATGACAGCGAGCGAGACGATCGTCGTGGTCGGCGGAGGCGTATCCGGACTCACCACCGGAGTCGTGCTCCTGGAGGCCGGGCTGCCGGTGCGACTGGTGGCCGAGGAGATCCCCGGACGCACGTCACTCGCGGCCGGCGCGATGTGGGGGCCGTACCTCGTCGAACCCTGGGAGAAGGTACGGGAGTGGAGCCTCACGTCCCTCGCCATCTTCCGGACGCTGGCTGAGGCCGGCACGGCAGGCGTCCGTTGGACGAGTGGCGTGGAGGCTGCCCGGCACCCCGCCGAGGCGCCGGGCTGGAGCGATCTGCTCCCCGACTTCCGGCAAGCTGCCGCCTCCGAACTCCCTGACGATTTCGTCTCGGGCCACCGCTTCACCGTCCCGCTCATCGACATGCCGGTCTACCTTGACCATCTGCTTCGCCAGTTCCGTGATCTCGGCGGGGAGATCGAGCAACGTGAGGTCCGTTCGCTCGACGAGTTCGTGGACGCGTCCGCCATCGTGAACTGCGCTGGCTTGGGCGCCGCCGCGCTGGCTGAGGACACCACACTGCGGCCCATCCGCGGACAACACGTGGTCGTTGAGAATCCAGGCATCACCGACTTCGTCTCCGAGGACACCGGGTTGTCGCCCGACCTCGTTTGCTTCTATCCACACGGTGACCCGATCGTTCTCGGGGGCACCGCAATCGACGGCGACGGCGACCTGACGGAGGACGCGGCCGTTGCGAAAGAGATCGTCGAGCGGTGCGCGGCCATCGAGCCGAGGTTGGCGGATGCTCGGGTCATCAGCCAACGGGTCGGCGTCCGCCCGACGCGCCATGAGGTACGAGTCGAGTCCACCCGCCGCGGAGACGGCGTCCGCCTGATCCACAACTACGGGCACGGCGGCGCCGGGGTGACCCGGTCGTGGGGCTGCGCACGGGAGGCGGCACGGCTGGTCGCCGAGGAGTTTCGGTGACGTTGTGGGCGGTCTGACGGAACGGTAGTGGGGCGAAAACGGCTCTCTTCTCTCCGACTTCGCAAGTCGTCGGCGAAATTGGCCGCGCCGAGACGCTGACTCAGTGGTGGCTGCGGTGCTTCCGAGAGGCACCATGTGCTCGCAGTTCCCCGCTCGGCGCAAGCACCTATTGAGTGGGGACCCTCCCGTGTGAACTCTCAAAAGCACTGGTCCGGTAGGTATTCCACTCTTCGTCAAGTCCACGGTGTGGTGGTCGCGTTCCAACGCGATCACAGGGAGTTGTCTGCCGTGGCACCAATTCTTTTCAGTGCTGTGCTGTTGCTGCCCTTTGTGAGGCAGCTGGCTCGTTCGCACTCTTTGAGGTGTGTGAATGCGTCCGTCCCGGCCGGGGCCGTCACCGCCGCGTCGTGCGTGGCCGCCACGCGGCTCGGGGAGGGCGGCGATGATCCCGTACCCGTACCGCACCCACGGCGCTCCAACGTATGTCGTGTGGCGCTGGACGAGCCGCACCCGCAACGCGCCAGCACAGGCCCGAGCCGCGTTGCGATGCGCCCTCGACCAGCTTGGTTACGAGGAAGAGACGATCAATGATGCGGCACTGGCCGTATCCGAGTTCGTCGCCAATGCCACCGAGCATGCGGTGGGGCCCTATGAACTTTGGCTTCGCTGGACACCTGCGGAGATCATCTGCGAAGTGGAGGACCACGATCCCCGCATCCCAACGATTCCAGCCTTTCCGCTGCAGCCACCGTTTTCCCCAGCAGAGGAAGACCGTGGAGGTGGCGTGAAAGCGCTGTGCGCGTTGCTCTCCGAGCGCGGGCGCGGCCTGCATATCGTCAATGAAATGACCTGCGGTGTATGGGGGTTCCGAATCCGAAAGGGAACGAAAACAGCCTGGCTTGCCCTGTCGGCCACTCCCAGCAATCGGTTGTCGTCCATGTAGTCCTTGCCCCTTCGCAGAGCTGACTGCGAGGAACGGGGGAGTGGGCCGCTGGTATCCATCGCTCGTCCGAGCGAATCGCCCCATCTTCCTCGGTAAAGGGGCGTTAAATCAGCGCATCGTCAAGTAGGAGAGAGGGAGTCGGGACGGGCTCAGGTATCAGGAGGCGGGGGCGTGAAGACGCGATGGCGAGCCAATGCGCTGCTTGTAGGGGTGAGTGTGGCGGTCGCCGGGCTACTGGCGTCGGGTTGCTCGGAGGATGTGCCCGATGCTCGGCCATTGCCCAAGGGGACGGGTGGGGTCACGGCGTCTCGTGCACCGGCTACGGGGGAAACCGAAGCGCTCGATGCCTATCGAGCCATGTGGCGGGACCTGACCCGTGCATCGTTGACGTCCGATGCCGACTCGCCGCTGTTGGAGGACCACGCCACCAGCGGCGCTCTGGAGTTGATGAAGCACGGGCTGAGGAAGTCCAAGCACGAGGGCGTGGTCAGCAAGGGGGCGCCCAGGGTAGATCCCCATGTGGTGTCCGCCTCCAGCCAGGAGGTCGTACTGGTGGATTGCGTGGACGACAGGAATTGGCTGCTGTACAAGCAGAACGGCGAACTGAAGAACAACGTTCCAGGAGGACACCTCAAGACCGACGCAACAGTGCGGCGTGCTGACGGAGTATGGAAGGTCTCGAACTTCTACATGCACGAGACCGGGTCGTGCTGAGCGGGGCCCGCGTCTTGGTCTGCTGCGGGGCCGGAGGCTTCCTGGTTCTCCTCGCCACGGCAATTGCTCCTCCGGGTTGGGCGGATGGAACAGGCGGCTTGCAGTACGCCGGCGTCTTCTGCGCACCAGGGGCCTGTGACGTGAAGGCGAAGAGCGTCACGAAGCACTCGGACGACTCGGGCAGGAAGGGGCTCGCTTCGCAGGATCTCGGATAGCACGCTGAACCTGGCAGTGAGGGAACGCTGGGTCCTCCCACAGATGACGCGGGTGATGGCTGGGGGCACAGTCTGGCCACGATGGGTCTGGTGAACGCAGGCAGGGGGATGTTCCCGCGCGTCGATGGTGAGGCGTCGGACGACCCTGCGGCGGGGACCCAACAGAGCGTCCCGGTGAAGTCCGTGATCCAGCAGGCCGTGGCTCGGTTGAAGTCGCCGCGGCCGGTGATTCATACGAGCCCGCGAGAGGACATGGCCCAGTTGGTGCACGTACCGACCTGGATGTGGGTGGAGCGCAAGACGTGGGATCCGGTGACGGCATCAGCGGCTGTGAACGGCGTGGAGGTGACGGCGACGGCCCGGCCATGGCGAGCGGTGTGGTCGATGGGGGAGGGCGGCACGGTGGTGTGCCAAGGGCAGGGGACGCCCTACTCGGACCGGTTCGACCCCAAGGCGTCGTCACCGGACTGCGGTTACACGTATCAGCGGGCGTCGACGTCGGCGCCCGGAAAGACGTACCCGGTGAGGGTGCAGGTGTTCTGGGATGTGGAGTGGGAAGGTGGAGGGCGGTCCGGCGCGGTGCCTGGGCTGGTGATGTCGGCCGAGCGGCGGCTGGTGGTGGGTGAGGTGCAAGCTGTCGTGACGAACTGACCAGCAACCACGGAGATTTCCCGGGTTGATCTAGGTCGCGAACACCCAGCTGGCGGTCGGTTGGCGGAGCAGTACTTGGTTGCCCACGCTTGACTGCAGCACCTGGCCGATTCCCCGCACTTCACCGCGCCGTACGTCGTAAAAGGCGCAGCTCAACGCCACTGCGAGCCACCTGAGGGTGGCCTGAAGTACCCTTTGGCGTTTACCCCGTCGTTTCGGGGGCCGTTTACCCCGTCGTTTCCGTGTACGTCCTTGGATACGACACCCCACCCCGGCCGGTAACCGCAGGCCAGACGGCTAGCGAGCCACCCCGCCGGCGAGGCCGACTGTATATCTGTGCAGCAAAAAGCATCCCGATCTACCTGTAGTGGCCCCGGCGCCTGCGGGCTTCGCGAGCATGCTGGCACTCGCCTCCGTGTCCCAACTCGATGAGTTTCGCTTCCTGTTGTAGCTGGCGAATTGAACGGTGCTGAAGCACCTGGAGGCGTGACGATGCCCAGGCGTAGGCGGAGGTGACGTCGCGCTACGGGATGTCGCATCGCGTTCTGAGTCGGGGCAACAAGGAGCTGGGCGCGTCCCGCGTGGTGTGGGGTGCGCCGGGTCTGGTGGAGGCGGGTGGCTACGGCGTGGTGTCCGTCTGGGGGGCTGGGCGAGCGGAAGGCGCGCTGCTGGTCGGTGACCTGTTCGGCGACTCCGGTGGCGACGAGTTTGGGGAGGGCGTTGGCGGTGGCGCCGGAGGACTTCTCGACGACGCGGCTGATCCGGGTGGCAGTGAATGCCTCGCCCGAGTGTGCCTGGAGGTGGTCGATGACCATCTGCATAGCCAGTTCCGCGGTCAGTGGAGCGTATGTGGGAGTGGCGCTGTGGGCCGGTCCTTGGGCGGTGCGCGGGCGGCCGGTTGGGCTCTGTTCGGTGTGGGCGGTGGGCGGTGGGCGGGGGAGCGGGGTTCGTTTGGTCGGGGGGCGGTCGGTGTGGTGGTTTCGGGTTGGTGGCGGATGCGGTTGGGGCGGTTGAAGCCAAAGTGCAGATCGTTCCGGAGTCATCAGAGGTTTGTGGGTGGGCGGTGGTGGGCGGTGGTGGGCGGTCTGGTCGGGGCGGCAGGGGGCCATAGGGCGGTGTCTGTGGCCCGGATCCCGGGGTGGCGGGGTTCGGGCCGGGGTGCGGGCCGCAGGGCGCGTCGTCGGCTACGTCGGGCGTGGTGGGGCCGGTTCGCCCGTGCGGGGCGATGGGGCTGAACGCGGATTTCGGGTTGGGCGGGTTGTGCTCTGCGGTGGGGTTGCAGGGGGGCGGAGTGGGAAGGGCGGATGTTTGCTGGTCAGCGGGGGCGATAGCCGGGGTGAGGACTGCTGCCCGGTCAGATCGGTGAGTTCGGTCGGACCGCCCCGCCCCCGAGCGACCGCCCGCCCCCTCGGACCGACCGGCCGCCCCCTCCGCCCCCCGTCCGCCCGGTCGGCCGTCCCACCGCCCCACGACCCGCCCGGGCCGGGTTGGTTCAGCTGAGGAGGACGATGGTGGCGCGGTCGAGGGGGGAGGTGGTTTCGGCGGGGCGGTCGGATCGCCGATCCGCTAGCCGTTGGCCGCAGCCTTTTCCAGGCGTTCACGAGGGCGAGTGGTGCCGGCCCCTCGCCGAAGGGCGCTGGGTTGCAGGAACCCAGCTCAGCCTCCTCCGACCAGGGCGAGCCATCCAATGCCGGAGAAGACGGCAGGGCTGGCCTACTGAGGTTCCATCAGAGCGGCTGGGAGGAGCACGAGCGACAGGAACCCGGCCGTTTCGTGAGCGTGATCAAAGCGGCGTGATCTTCGTGCCGCAATGCGGCTGCCGTTACGCCACTTGGTATCGAACAAAGAAAATTCTGCACTGCCTCATATCGGCAAGTGGAGAGGTGGCTCGGCAGTGGCTCGCAGGTGGCTCGGCGCTGGCTCGCATGTGTCTGAGCTGGGGAAACGCGGCCGCATGTCGACTTCGCGTCGGCGGGTGGCCGCGTTCTCCTGTCGCGCAGCATGTCGAACATCCGCGATGGGCGATGACAATTTCGCTCGTCGGTTTCTCTATTACTTTATGTCAGCACCAGACGGATTCGGTCCCGCTTCCCGGGTGCCATCTGCCGATGCCCGTCGCTCCGCCCTGCCCCTTGCCGGCCATGCGACCTCGTACCTCCATCCCACACCGACGACCATCTGACTCCCCACCTCTGACACGTCGCACCCTGCCCCCGCCCTCGGCCCCGGGCCCGTTTGCCGAACGAGTCCGGACCGTGCGGTTGCCCCGATCAATTGCCCACCCCTCTGCTCAGGGTCTTCACCGGTCGGCTGAGCCGTGCACGGACGCCGCCCGCTACCTCCGCGATCCCGACTATCGATGTGGTGCCCGTGGGGCGAGGCGAGCGGTGACCGCCCCACTCCCACGCAACATCACTGCGCAAGATCGCGGGCTTGACGACACGGCCGAGACGGAGCGTCCATCGTCCATGCCCGGTGCGGCAGCCGGGCCGCCACCACGTCATGCACCACTGCTCGAAGCCCCGAACACGAAGGAGATCACCATGCATCCAGACGGGGCGGTGCGCGCATGACGCGAGGTGGAAGCAACCGGCTGCTGACCGTGGAAGAGGTCGCCGCGTGGCTGAGGGTCAGTGAGACCACCGTCAGGAACAAGTACCGCGCCTGGGGGATCAAACCCCAGAAGGTCGGTCGTCTCCTGCGGTTCCGCGAGCGCGACATCGCCAACTACCTGGAGGAGCACTACGGGTGAGGCCGAGTGCCCGAAGCGAGCGAGCAAGGAGTCAGGCTCGATGGCCACCGTCTATCAGAGGTGCAAGAGCGACAAACGCAACGTCAACTACCCCTGCACGCAGTTCCGATGCGGACACCCGTGGACGGTCCGCTACCGAGAACAGGGCGGCGCCGAACGCCAGCCCAGCTTCGAGATGAAACGTCAAGCCGACGCTTTCGCCGACAGGCTGCAGCGCGACAAGTACGAGGGCCTCTACCTCGACCCCAAGCGCGGCGAGATCCCTCTGCGCGCCTACGCCGCGGAGTGGCTTGAGCGCCAGGTCATCAGCGACTCCACGTACCGCAACTACGAGAGCTTCCTGCGGATCCATCTGCTCCCTCGCCTGGGTGACAAGACGATCGCGGGTGTGCAGCGAAAAGACATGGAGGCGTTCGTCGCGGCGCTGGGTAAGAAGCTCGCCGCGAGTACCGTGTGCGACCGCATGAAGATGGTCGCCAGCCTCTTCCAGACCGCGATCAAGGAGAAGAGAAGGGCGGACGACCCCACCGAGGGCATCAAACTGCCCCGCAGCGCGACGCACGCGGTCGACGAGGACGAGATCCCCACCCTGTACGAGGTCGATCTCATCGCCAAGCAGATCTCACCCCAGTACCGGCTGACCGTGTACCTGCAGGCCGGGGCAGGACTGCGCATCAGCGAAACCCTGGCCTTCACCAACGACTGCATCCGGTCCGACTTCCTCCGCGTGCGCCGGCAGGTCAGCTCGAAGGCGCACCGCGACGACTGCAAGACCCGCTTCATCCCGCTCAAGCACCGAGCCGAGGGGGAGTACCGGGACGTCCCCCTGCCTGCGTTCCTTGCCGAGGAGATCGACATGCACCTGCGGGAGCGGGGAACGGCAACGACGGCGGGAATGGAGGTCCTGTTTGCGCCGCGCGACCGGGGCAAGGGCATCATGCCCACGGCGAACACCTACGCCTACCACTTCAGGAAGGCCCTCAAGGCCGCAGGCATCGTCAAGCCGGACGGGAACCCGAAGTACACCCCGCACGGGCTGCGCCACTTCTTCGCCTCCACCGCACTCGCCCACGGCATCCCCATCCACGAGGTCTCCCGCTGGCTGGGCCACAAATCGATCAAGACCACCGTCGACGTCTACGGTCATCTCGTCCCCGCCTCCTGGGACCGCTGCCGGACCGTCATGCAGACCGCACTGCGCCCTGGCGCGCCCGCGGCCTAATCGGGCAGGAACGGGGTCGGTCGCGGGCAGCCCGGACGCTGGATCGTGCCTCGAATTGGATGATCACCGCAGGTGATAGCGGAGTCGTCGATGTTCCGTTTGCACGTGTAGCAGGCGCTATATTGCGACGTCGCTGATCCGGCAGACATGCAGTTCAGAAGAGGTCCGGCCTTTCGGGGCCGGGCCCCTGGTTTTTTCCTGTGCTGGGATGGTGCTGGAAACAGGCCCCCCTCATCACCTGTCATCGCCCCAGCTCATCCCTACTGTGCTGGGGTGTTACGGGGACGCCCGTGCTGGGCCGCGCACTGTCCAATGCCAGGCAGCAGGGAGTGCACGGACGAGCACCCCTCCCTTGACGGCGCTTGACGGAGGACGCGACCAACCCGTCGCCGGGGAGGGCAGGCATAGGTCGTCGTTCAACTCCAGGGCGTACTCGGCGAGGGCATCCAAGTCGCCCGGTCCGGTCTCTGCCCCCTGCCGCGGGCCGTCGGAGCTTCGCGCGCCATGGCTTTTGCAGCGGCGGCGTGCCTCGATCGATGCCGCGGTGGACGTACGGCAACAGGCACGTGGGCAACCGCCGTTGCGCATCCCTGGCCTCTGCTACGGTGCCCGGGGGGGCGACGATCACAGGGGGGACGGATGGGGGCCGTCAATCGATCGAGGGCTGAGCGGCAGCGTCAAGCGCAGATCCTGCGCTATTGGCGGGCCGTGGAGTATTTCTCCCCGCCGAAGGTCGATCCGGCGAATCCAAGCAAGAACCTCTTCGCCGTGGGGCCGAAGAGGCCATTGCCCTGGGAACCCGGCTCCGCCATCAGTCGGACCCGGTCCCGGCCGAACCTCGTGTGGCAGCACACGGTCTACGCAGGGATCTTCGCGGTCGACAAGGTGCGTGACGTCTTGTTGCAGGCGTTCCGTGCTCCGGAGTCCGAGCAGGACTTCGATGGCCGGATCGGCGGCGACAGCGCTGTGCTCTGCTTCACCGTGAACCAGGACGGGCTGCTGATCAAGGACAGTGTCACCCTGTCCTCGTGTGCCTGGGCGGTCGGGCAGACCCTGCACCCCGGGCCGCACAGCGACCAGTGGCTGACTGGTTTCGACGAGGACAGCACGCAGCGGCTGCTGGACCTTGGCGACGGGAGGATCGACGTCGATCGCCGGCCCGTGGCCGGCTCTGCGTCGCCGCAGTCGGGGCTTGGCCCGGTCGCGGGGCTGATGTCCCGCCTCGTCGTCAGCGCGGCGAAGGGTGGGCTTGGGGCGGCGGCCGGTGCGGTGGGTGCCGGGCTGGGGCCCGTGGCGGGGGCGGTGGCCGCGAAGGTGATCGAGCAGGTCGGCGGTGACTTGATCGATTCCGCTGCTGCCCGGTTCACCGACCACCCCCAAGGCGACAGCGCAGTATCTGGCCAAGGTCTGGACAGCGGTGAAGTGGAGGAAGCGGAGCAGCGCGAGGCGGAGCCGGAGGGACCGCCGCCCGAGGTGGGTACGAAGGTCCTGGATGTGTACGACTTGGCGGCCATCACCCGGTGGGTGGCCGAGCAGCTCGGCGTCGCCGAGGTTCTCCTGCCCAACGCGATCCGTGTCAAGAGCTATCAGGTCGCGGCCCGGCACGCGGATGAGGCGGGCGGTGATGTCTTCCTCAACAGCTTCTACGCCGACGATCTGGAACAGGTCGCTGGTGTCCTCGAGGCCGGACAGGCCGGCACCGCCCTGCTGGATTACCTGCGCGCCGAGGCGGATCTGGATGCGATGAACCGCTTTGACGTGCGGCGTCTGCCCGAGATCGTGCTGGAGAGCGTGCAGCCGTCGAGCATGCCCTTGGGCCGGTGGCCGGCGGATGCCGACAAGCCGCTGGTGCTCAGCCAGCAGTTCGCGGTCAACCGCATCCTGGCGAGTCTCGGGCAGGACTACGGCCGCGGCCTCTACGCAGTCAACGGACCGCCCGGAACCGGCAAGACGACCATGCTGCGCGACCTGATCGCGGCCTTGGTGGTCCAGCGGGCCGAGCGGTTGGCGGTCCTGGAGCGGCCGGAGGATGCCTTCGCTCGGAAGCCGCGCACCTGGCGCACGGAGGAGAACGCCGGCAAGACCTACCCGCGCACCATCCACCCCCTGATCCCCGAACTCACCGGCTTCGAGATCGTGATCGCTTCGTCCAACAACGGAGCGGTGGAAAACGTCACCCTGGAAGTCCCCGGAGCACGGGCGATCGGCGACGCATGGCAAGGACGCGCCGACTACCTTGCCGGCCCCGCCAGCCTGGCGCTGGAGGAAGACGCCTGGGGTGCGATCGCCGCACGCCTGGGACGGCGCAGCAACCGCTCCGACTTTGTCCAGCGCTTCTGGTGGGGCGACCAGGCCAAGGGCACCAGCAGGCCAAGGCCGGAAGCGAGCGACGACCGCCCGCTCCTGGGTCTGCACAAGATCCTGCAGCTACAGGCCAATTACCTCTCTGCCTCCTCACAGAACGCCCAGAGCGCGAGCCCTGATGCCGACGCGGCGGCGCCGCTGGGGCAAGAGACCTGGACGCAGGCGGTCCGGCGCTTCACCCAGGCCCGGAGCCACGTGCACGCGCTGGCCGCGGAGCGGCAGGAGATCGCGGATCTGCTCACCCGGCTTGCCGGTCCCGATGCCCTCCTGGACGAGCTGGTGGCCTGGGAGTCCGGCGCCCATGACACGCTGCTGCTCCTGCAACAGGAGCAGCGCCGCGTCGAGGACGAACTTGCCGGCCACCGCGAGGAGCACGCCCGGCGCCAGGGCGCGATGTCTGCTGAGCGGAGGCAACTCGACCTGGCCGAAGCCGCAGTCCGCTACGGCGAGGAAGGCGTCAGGGCAGCCGAGTCGGCACTCCACGCCCACGACGCGGGCAAACCCGGCCTGATCAGGAGACTGGTCACCCGCGAGCCCATGCGGCGCTGGGAGACCGGGCGCCTTCCGCTCCAGGCGGATGTGGAGGCCGCAGATGCCCGTCTTGCCGAGCTTGAATCCGCTCGGGTCGCACGGCACGCGGCTATGCGCTCTGCCCAGGGGGAACTGGATCAGGCATTGGGCGCGATCATGCGCACTGAGGCCCGGCTGACCGCGTGCAAGCAGGCACGTGAGCGACAGGTCACCACCACCGCCGAGGCCGGACAGCAAGTGGCCCGCCGGCGCCGCGAGCGGGAAGCCGAGCAACGCCGGCTGGCCGCGGCCAAGGGGCGGTGGGGCGACTGCGTGCCGGGAGCCGAATGGCGGGCGGCCCTCGATGACCGTCAGGCGATGGAGACTCGGGAGCAGTCAGCGCCCTGGATGGACGCCGCGTTCGCCGAGGCACGCTCGGAACTCTTCCTCGCGGCCCTGGATCTGCACCGTGCGCTGCTGGCCACCGCGCCCGAGCGCATGCGCAAGAATCTGCAGGCCGTGATGGAGGTGGTCAAAGGTCAGGCGCCGGCGGACCTGGACGCTGAAACGGTGCTGGCCGCCTGGCAGTTGCTGTTCGTGGTGGTTCCTGTGGTCTCGACTACCTTCGCGTCGGTGGGCCGCATGTTCGCCCAGCTGGGCAGCGAGGCCCTGGGCTGGCTGTTCGTCGATGAGGCCGGCCAAGCCGCGCCGCAGGAGGTGGTCGGTGCCCTGTGGCGAGCCCGCCGCGCTGTCGTTGTCGGCGACCCGCTGCAGCTCGAACCCGTGGTCACCCTCCCGTGGACGGGCCAGCGGCGCTTGGCCGGACACTTTGCGGTGGACCGCCAGTGGGCCCCGGCCGCCGCCTCCGTCCAGGCACTTTCCGACCGCCTCAACCCGTACGGCACCTGGCTGAAGGACCAGGACGGCGAGGACATCTGGCTCGGCTCGCCCCTGCGGGTGCACCGCCGCTGCGATCGCCTGATGTTCGACATCAGCAACAAGATCGCCTACGACGGGATGATGGTCTACGGAGTCCATCGGGACCAGGACGACTTCCCGCTGGCGCAGCGCAGTGTGTGGTGGGACGTCCGCGCTCTACCGGGTGAGGAGAAGTGGAACCCCGAGGAAGGACGGGCCCTGAAAATCACCCTCGACTTGATCCGCACCCGCATTGACGAGGCGATCCGCCAGGAGCGCCCGCACGCCGGCGAGGCGTTCCCCGGCGATGCTGTGGGAGGCGACTCTGCCGCAGAGTGGAAGCGCCGTCTGAACGATTCCGTCTTCGTCATCAGCCCGTTCCGCGACGTCGTCCACGGCCTCGGCAAGGTGGCGGGCGGGCCTCTCACCTCCAAGCGCTATGGCACGGTGCACACCACGCAAGGCAAGGAAGCGGACATCGTGATCCTGGTGCTGGGCACCGGCGCCGGCCAGGTGGGGTCTCGGAACTGGGCCGCCCAAAAGCCCAACCTCCTCAACGTCGCCGTCACCCGCGCCCGTCGGCGCCTCATCGTCATCGGCGATCTCGATGCCTGGTCGCGGCACCGCTATTTCAAGGACCTGGCGCAGCACGAGCTGATCCACAGATGGACCCCTGAGCGCTGAGCCGATGCCGCATTCTTCACGCGGCGCGGCCAGCATGGTTCGCAAGTCGACGCACCTATCCACGTTTGAGGCTGGCCGCCAGGGCTCTGCGGTGACTAAGTCGGGTAGCCGGGTTACGGCAACGTGACCCGGCTACCCGACTAAGCCATCGGCCTTATGGCGGGCGATCTATGAGTACGTGACCTCATCTGCCCTCCATAGAGCCTCAGTTGGCTGCTGGCGCCTGTCGTGATCGACGGCTCCCTGTCATACTCTCAGTGAGATCGTGAGTGGGGAATCGTGGGGGCGCGTGACGTGGTGGAGACCCAGCGCAGGTGGTTAACGAGCGCCGTGTCGGACTTCGGCGCATCGTGCAAGGCGATGCTCGCTGGCCCAGGGTGGCCCGAATTCGCCATCCGTGCACCGCTCGAGAAGCTGCTGCAGACCGCCGGCGCCCAGTACGCCCTGCAGGATGTCCTGTGGCACACCGAGACGCCGCTGCCTGATCTCGGGGTACGCCCCGACTATGCAGTCGAGGTCCACGGCGCCATCATCGGCTACGTTGAGATCAAGAGGCCCGGGCAGAGCGTTGACCCGAGCAAGTTCACTGGCAGGAACAAGGAGCAGTGGGAGCGCCTGCGCGACCTGCCGAACCTTCTCTACACGAACGGCACCGAATGGCGCCTGTTCCGGCATGGTGCGCCGGTTGGCGACCCCGTCACCTTCGAGGCTGATCTAGAGCAAGCCGGCGCCGCCCTGAAGGTTGTTTCCCCGGACGCGTTCCACTCCTTGTTGCAGACTTTCCTGCACTGGTATCCCGAAGAAATCCGCCAAGTCTCCGTGCTGGTACGGCGGATAGCCCCGCTGTGTCGCCTCCTGCGGGCCGCGGTACTGGAGCAGTTGGAGGCCGAACGGCGCGCGGCAGCCGATGGGGCGCGTCAGAGGGATCTTCGGTTCACCGGTCTGATGGGTGATTGGCGCAAGCTTCTCTTTCCGACGGCAGACGACGCCACCTTCGCGGACGGATACGCGCAGGCAGTCACCTTCGCGCTGCTGCTGGCCCGCACGGAGGATCTCCGCCTGACGGACACCGGGCTGCACGAGATCGGCCGACGACTCGATGACGGGCATGCCCTGATGGGCAAGGCTCTCCAGCTACTCACCGATAACGTCACCGAAAACTTCGAGGTGACGCTGGACTTGCTCGTGCGCGTGATCGACGCGGTGCGCTGGGAGTCCATCCGCAAGGGCCGTCGTGATGCCTATCTGCATCTGTATGAGTCGTTCCTTGAGGTGTACGACGAGCAGCTGCGGCAGGAGAGCGGCTCGTACTACACGCCACGCGAGGTCGTGGAGGAGATGGTGCGGCTGACCGAGGACGTGTTGCGTACACGCCTTGAGCGGCCGCAGGGTTATGCCAGCCAGGACGTGCGCATCGTCGATCCGGCCATGGGGACGGGCACTTACCTCCACGCGATCATCGAGCATGTGGCTGAGTGGGCCGAGCAGCACACCGGCCCCGGGGCAGTGCCGGAGGCCGTCAGCGGTCTCGCTCGTCGCCTGGTCGGATTCGAACTGCAGATGGGTCCGTACGCGGTGGCTGAGCTGCGTACTTCTGACTTGTTGAAGCGTCATCGTGCGGCGCAGCCGAAAGAGGGTCTGCAGCTCTACGTCACGGACACGCTGGACAATCCGTATGTGGCCGAGGAGTCCCTGGCTTCCACATACGGGGTGATATCGGAGTCGCGGAAGCGTGCGAACCAGGTGAAGGCCACCACGCCGGTGACCGTGGTCATCGGCAACCCGCCGTATGGGCTTGCTCCGCTTTGACGGACACGTTGGTCGTGTCGGTCAGGCCGCGATAGCGGCTTCGTATTCGGCGGGACTGCGGTAGCCGAGGCCGCTGTGCAGACGACGCGAGTTATACCAACCCTCGATGAAGTCGAAGACCGCCGTTCGGGCGAGTGCACGGCTGGGCCAGGGGTCCGTTCCGAGCAACTCCCGTTTGATGGTGGCGAAGAAGGATTCGGCGAGCGCGTTGTCCCAGCACTGGCCGGTGCGGCCGACCGAGAGCCGGATCCCGAACTGTGCACTGATCAAGGCGAATTCGGTGCTTGTGTACTGACAGCCGCGGTCGGAGTGAAAGACCGCCTCACAGGCCGGACGACGCTGCCGGCAGGCGGCCCTGAGGGCGTCGGAGACCAGCTCGGTCCGCAGGTGGTCGGCGGTGGCCCAGCCGATCACCCGCCGGGAGGTGATGTCGATGACCGTCGCCAGGTACAGCCAGCCCTCGTCGGTGGGGATGTAGGTGATGTCGCCGCACCAGCGGGTGCCGGGTGCGGTGGTGCCAGGGGCGAAGTCACGTCCGATGAGGTCGGGCCTGGTGCCTGCTCGTGGGTCGGGGACAGTGGTGCGGTGCCGCCTTCGGTAGTGGCTGCCGTGCAGCCCGGCAGCTCTTATCAGCCGGGCGACGCGGCGGCGGCCGCACCTGATGTCCTCGCGCCGCAGAACGGCGTGGACGCGCGGGGCTCCGTAGGTACCGCGCGAGCCGCGGTGGACCTCGGTGATTTTCTCGGTCAGCTCCGCGTCCCGCACCGCACGCGGGCCCGGGGTGCTGGTGCGGCGGGCATAGAAGGCGGCACGGGAGACCTTCAGCAGCTCACACGCCCGTTTGACGTTGTGACCTGCCTGCTTCTCCGCCTCGATGAACGGGTGCACCGTCACCGGGTCTCCGTTGCGAAGAAAGCCGTGGCGCGTTTGAGGACCTCGACGTCCTCGCGCAGCCGGCGGTTCTCCCGCCGCAGCGCGGCCAGCTCGGCCCGCTCGCTGCTGGTCAGGGCCTCGCGCTCTCCCGCGTCGGTCTCGGCCTGGGCGACCCACAGGCGCACTGCTGTCTCGGTCAGGTCGAAGTCCTTGGCGACCTGACCGACCGAGCGGTCACCACGCCGGCACAGCTCGACGATCTCGGTCTTGAACCCCGGCGTGAACGAGCGGCGAGGACGCGGCTTCTTCTTGGCCATGCTCTCCATGGAGGACATCCTTCCGGGGACAGGTCCCCTGATCTCGGATGTCCGTCAAACCGAACCAAGCCCAGTACCGGCGCGGTCGACGAGGACGCGATCCCGACCCGGGAAGAGGTCGACCTCATCGCCCGGCACATCGGGCCGTACTATCGACTGTCGGTCTACCTGCAGGCCGGCGCGGGCCTGCGGGTCAGTGAGGCCCTCGCCTTCGCCACCCAGTGCCGCCGGGCCGGCGTCCTGCGGGTGCGGGAGCAGGTGAGCAGCACTGCGCACCGCGCCGACTGCCCGGACCGCTTCGGCCCCCTCAAACACCGCACCCCCGGCGCCTATCGGGATGTGCCGTTGCCCGTCTTCCTGGAGCGGGAAATCGACGGGCACTTGCGGCGCTGGGGCGCCGCGCCGGTGGGGGAGCGGGACGTGCTCTTTGCCCGGCGCGGAGCGGCGGCGGGCACCCTGCCGACGGCGACCACCTACGGTCCCGATTTTCGGCGGGCGGTGCGGGCGGCCGGCCTCCTCGGCCGGGACCGGACCCCCAAGTACACCCCGCACACCCTGCGTCACTTCTTCGCCTCCACGGCGCTGGCGCATGGGGTCCCGATCCACGAGGTCTCCCGGTGGCTCGGGCACGCGTCGATCAAGACGACGGTCGACATCTACGGGCACCTGGTGCCCGCCGCGTGGGAGCGCTGCCGGCAGGCCCTGGAGCAGGCGCTGGGCCCCGGTGCCGGTCGCCGCGCCCGTGGCGGCGCCGCAGGCGGTCGCCTGCCGGACCGCCCTGGCTGCTGGGTCGCCGCTGGATCCGGTCGACGGAATTCGGGCTCGTGCAGTTCACAGCGGTGGTGCTCAACGTGTGTTGCACGCCGCAGCGTCGGTGTAGTGATCTGACAACACGCGGGTCAGACCTGGGCAGCCCTAGATAGGATCGGCCCCTTTGCCGCGCCGGTTGCTGGATCCGTGCTGGGTTTGCTGACGGTTCGTCATCTGCCATTGTCCCTGGCCATTCGTACCGCTGCTGGATCCGGGCTGGATCCGGCTGACGGTCTGTCCGCTGGATCGGGACGCACTCGGCTGTGGATTTCGTCGCGGCCGGGCGGCGCGGGGTGGTCGGAGCCGCTGGGTGTGCCCGTTGCCCCTAGATGTCGGCGATGGGCTGGCATGGGGCCCGTAGCGCCGTAGGGCTTTGGAGAGGTGTGCGCAGCGTCAGTCGTATGCCATGGCGCGGAAGGCGTTGCGGATGTCGGTCAGGGGTTGTCGATCGCGGGTGTAGTAAATCGCGTTCGTCAGCCGTCGTGCTGCGGGCGGTCTGCCTGCTCTCACCCGGAGGAGCCCAGTCGGCTGCGAATGTCCGCGGGAAGTGGGTAGTGCACCTCTGCGGGGATTGCGGCGTCGGCTCTGTCTTGTCTTCCGGCTCGTATGTCCTCGTGGATGGCGTGTACCAGGGGCGTGATGTCGCGGAGTTCGACGATCCATTGGTCCACGTACAGGTTGACGGCCTCGCCGGACAATCCCACTTGGATCGCGCGGTCGGCCAGAGGTGAGAGGTCAGTGGCGCGCTCGGGGTCCCATTGCACTCGTACCGGGCTGGTTGCCTTCAGGGACCGCCAGGCGGATTCGCTGTCGTGCAGTCCTGGTTCGAAGTGGCTCAGACAGGCGTGGCGCAGGGCCCATTCGAATCCGGCTCGGCTGATCTGAATCGCGAGAACTCGTTCTTGGCCGGGCTTGGTTGCCCAGCCGGAGCGGTACATCATCCAGCGAAACGACGGCTTGATCCAGGTCATGCGGTCGCGTTTGAAGGGTGCCACGAACGTGCCGGCGGCGACTGCCGGCAGCGCGATCTGCGGCGGGTACGCCTGGTAAACGGTGATCGTTTCCGCGGTGTACTTGGCGCGGACGAGGCGGCTGCCGGAAACTTTCACGGGCTCGTCTGTGGGTCTCATTCTCACTGTCCAGTGATTTCTTGCGCCCATTCCGAGGTGTCTGCGAGGAAGGGCCCCGAGACCTCGTCCGCGCCAGCCGTGTACAGGAGCCAGCGCAATTCGTCACAAGCGAAAAATGATTCGCCCCAGCTATCGGTCCAGACGCGTACCTGTCGGTCCCCGACCTGAGTGACGTCCCACCACGCCCAACCCCTGAACTCGTTGTCGGGATCGAATTCGAAAAGCCACCACTGCAGGTCCCAAGATTTTTCGTTGACTGCCGCGTGGTAGCGATCCGTGCCGCGACGGGAGAACTCCGCGGTCTCACTCCCGGCGCCGCTCGCTGCCGCGAACCATTCGGGTATGCCCTCGGTCGGCAGGTCTTCATCGTCGAAAGACTCGGTAATGGCGAGATCGAGCGCGGCGGACAGTACCGTCCGTACCCGACGGATGTAGTCCTGCGGGTCGACCGCTGTAACGACATCGAAGACGGTGAGTACGGGTGGGGCTCCCTCGGTCGAGGGTCGGGCCTCCACTCGCTGCCGTTCCTGACGCAGGTCATCAATCTCGTGAAGCATCCACACTCCCATTACATAGTCTTGATCATCCTACCAGAGTTGGGCTTGATTTCCCCCATGAATTCATCGAGCAGCTTGGCCGGAATTCCATACAGGTCGGGCCCCTTGGTCGGGTCTGATATCTCTGGTTTATCGCTCTTGTACTTCTTCCAATCTTGCTTGGTGCCCTCCCAATTGTCCGGGGCGCCTTGTGGAACGGCGGTTTCGCGCACTTTTTCAAGATAGGACTTGGGCATATCGAAGGCGACGATCTCGTCGGGCCTTGATTGCCCACTCCGATATTCCGTGGTGTGCTTGATGTCGTTGCTCATGTTCACGTACAGGGACTGCTTCCCCTGGAGGGTGACCTCGCCGTTCGGGCCGATCTTGATCCGCTGGCTTCCAGGGTGATCGGTTTGTTTCCGGTAGACGGTGATGTAGTCGGGGGAGAGGCCGAGGGGGTCCGCCCAGGTGTGCGGATTGTGTACGTAGGTGGCGGGGTTGGGGGCCGGTGCAAGGCCCAGGGGATCCGGCGTGGTGTAACGCGCGGTCTCCGGGTCGTAATAACGGTGCAGGTTGTAGTGGAGCTGGGTCTCTGCGTCGAAGTACTGGCCGGGGAACCTGATCGGCGTGTAGGCGGTGTCCTCGTTGCGCCACGTGGTGGTGCCCCAGAGGGTGGACCTGGCGCGCCACGCGATGTCGCCCGTCTCGTCGACGAGTTCCCGCGGCGCGCCGACCAGGTCCGTGACGATGGCGTAGAAGCGCCGATCGATCTCCTCTTGGGGCGCGGTGCCGGCCGGCGACTTGTGTTCGCTCTGCGCTATCGGGCCCTGGCCGTCGTAATCCCAGGTCAGAGTGACGGTATCGGGGCGGCCGGCTGCCTGCTGGGTTTCTTCGACGAGGGTGGAACCGTCCCAGGTGAAATCCGTTCGCTGGAGAACGGTGCAGCCGTCGACGCCCAGCCGCTCCTTGGCCGTCCGGCGACCCAGCGGGTCGTAGCGGTAGCGCCAGCGCGTGCCGCCGGGAGTGACCACCGAGGTGAGCCGGTCCTGGGCGTCCCACTCGTAGGACCAGACATCCGGCTTGCGTGACAGCCGGTTCTTGATGCGGGTGGTGACGCGGCCCTGGGCGTCATAGGAGTAGCGGATGCGCCCGGCCGTGATCAGCCTGTTGTGGTCGTAGGTCCGTTCGCCCTGCGCGTCATTGGCCGGATGCCGGTCAGGCCACTGTCCCTCGGTCTGGTTACCCGCTTCGTCGTAGGCATACCGCTCCGACCACCCATGCGCCTGTACGGAGACGACCCGCCCACCCGCGTCCAGCTCGTAGGCTCGGTTCCCGTTCAACTGGTCGGTGATAGCAGTGAGATGGTCATCGGGGCGATAGGAGTACGTACGCTCTTGGAGCTGCCGACCGCGTCCCGTGAGCGTCTGCGTGGTGATGCGGCCCCGGGGGTCCCAACCATGGGTGAGGGCGATCGCGTCACCGAAGTGCCGAGCTGTCTCTTGGCCCGCGTGATCGAAGTCGAAGGTGAACGCATGCCCGGAGGCGGACATCGCGGTGCGGTTGCCGGCGGCGTCATACGTCCACGTGCTGACGGCTCCGGAGGGGGTAGTACGTCGAATGCGGCGCCCCAGGGCGTCGTAGGCGGAGGAGACGGTGCGACCGTCGCATTCCTCCGCCAGGACCCGGCCGAGCTGGTCACGCTCGTAGGTCACCGTCGATTCCCGGCCAGCGGCCCTCAGCAGATGACCGGCCGCATCGTAGAGGAACTCGACGGCATCGTCCTCGGTGTGCTTCAGTGCGATCCTGCCGAGGGCGTCACGCTCGTAACGCGTTATCTGGCCCAGGCCGTTGGAGCGTGAGACGAGCCGGCCGGCGGCGTCGTGGGTGTACTGCAGGGTGCGGCCGTCGAAGTCGGTCTCCCCGACGAGGCGTCCGGCCGGGTCGTAGTCATACGTCCAGCGCAGCCCGCGGGGGTCGGTGACTTCGGTCAGCCGCAGATGTGCGTCATGGGTGTATGTGTAGCGGGCTCCGTCAGGAGCGATGCGGGCGGCCAGGACGTCGAAGTGGGTCCACTCGTAGTGAGTGGTGTTCCCGGCCTGATCCGTGTAGCTCGTGCAGTTGCCCTCGCCGTCATACGTCCAGTTCTCCTCGGACGCGTCCGGGTGGATACGTGCCGTCAGCTTGCCATCTGCCGTCCGTGCCAGTCGCGTGGTGGCGCCTAGAGGGTCGGTGATGGCGATGACGCGCCCAAAGGAGTCGCGTTGACAGCTTGTCCGAGCGCCGGCCGGATCAACGGTGCTGAGCACCCGGCCCGCTTCGTCGGAGGACAGTTGAGTGACGTGTCCCAGCGCGTCGGTGACCGAGGTGAGGTGGCCATGGCTGTCGTAGGTGTACCGCGTGGTGGCGCCGGTGGGATCCACGACCGCGGTGCGGTTACCGCGTGAGTCGTACTCCTGCCGCCACACGGCGCCGTCCGGTGCTGTGACTTCTACGGGTAGGTGCAGGTCGGAGTAGGCAACGGTGGTCTGTGTGCCATCCGGGCGGTGTATGGCTGTCGTTCGCCCGTGCTCGTCATGGTCGAACGTGGTCCGCCGGCCGAGGGCGTCTGTGACTGCCGTGATCCGGTCATGGCTGTCGTGTTCGGTGCGGATCGTGTTGCCGAGCGGATCCGTCTCGGCGACGATCTGTAGCCGTTCGTTGACCGTGTAGCGGGTGGTGTTCCCGTCGGCGTCGGTGGCGGTGGTGACGCGCAGCCCAGTGACGAGATCGGCGGCACTGTAGCTGAAGCGAAGGCTGACGTGCCCGTCCTCGCCGCCTTCGGCGGTGCAGCGGTCCTGATCGTCGTAGTGGTACTCGTAACGGCGATGGTTGCTGTCTGTCCAGGAGGTGACGCGGCCCCGGGTGTCGTAGCTGAAGTTCAGGGGCTGCCCGGCGGCGTTGGTGACGGCGGTGAGGTGACCGTCGGTGTACTGGTACCGCCTGATCAGATGGTCGCCGCCATCGGGTGCCGCCCCTGCGAGATGGAGGGCGGTGATCCGGTCGTCCTCCGTGGTGAGGAGGAGGTGATGGCCGGCTCCGTGGCGAATGGCGACCGGTGCTCCTGTCCGGTCGTCGTAGTCGAATGTGATCCGGTTGCCGTTGCGGTCGCTGATTTCGTCCAGCAGCGCCAGTCCGTCATCGTGTGAAGCCTGGAGGAAATACCGGGTGTGACCGGTGTCGGGACGGTGCAGCGCCCAGTCACCCTGCTCGGTCAGCGTCAGGGGCCATTGCGGACCGCGGACGGGCAATACCTCCTCGCCCGCTTCGGGATGCGGGTAGGACAGGAGGAGTCCGTCTTCGGCGACGAAGATGATTCCCTGGTCGTCGATCTCCAGGCGCTGGTCGGCCGTCGACGACCACGAGGGCCCGAACCAGCGGCCGGCCCGATAGCCCGACTCCACACGACGGGTGAAGTCCAGGGGTAGCGTCCCCTCCAGCGCGATATCCCGTTGCGGCAGGAACATCTTGCCGCTGGCCATGTCCACCGGGTCGCTCTTCCCGGAGTTGACCGTGTCGGACGGCCGTGTGTGGCTGTTGGGATGGCTGTTGTTTGTCTGCTCACGACCGGGCCCCTTGCCCCGCTTGTTTCCGGCGGATTTGGGGGAGGTGCCAGGACCGGTGTGGGGTGCCTTCGGGTCTTTCGTGTGCTCCTTGAGGAGCTTGTCGAGTTCTGAGGCGTGCTTGGCGTCGTTCTCGGCGTGGTTGGTGGCGACCTTCTTCAGCCGTGTGCCCGTCCCGTGGTACAGGTCCTGGACTGCCTTGCCCGCGTCCTTCCCCAGTGTCTGAGCCAGCTTTGCCGCGCCGTGCTCCAGTGCCTTGACGATCGGATTGCTCATTCGAAGCTCACCCCCGCGGCCTTCGTCTCGAACTCGGCGGCATGCGACGCGATCGTCCGCGCATGCCCGTGCAGCTTCTCCGCGCGAGCGTGCAGCGCCTCCGGGTGGATGGAGAAGCTTTCTCCCGCACGGCCCCCGCCCCCGCCGGCGGAGACCCCGAGGACTGTCTCAGCGGCCTGGAAGACCAGGCCGCCCACCGCCTTGCCGACCGTCTCGACAAGGGGATTGATGGCCGCCTCGATGACCTGGCCGATGATGTACTGCTCCAGCTGCTGTACCAGGTAATCCATGAGCTTCTCGGCAGCCTCAACGACCAGCGCCTCGGCCGCCTCCGCGATGCCGAGGGTGGCCACCGCGGCGGCCTGGTCGGCCACGAAAGTGATCGCCAGCACCGTCAGTTCGGCGATCGCCTCCAGCTTCATCGCCACGATCGTGTCCGCCGCGATATCCAGAGCGTCGGCCACCGTGTGACAGGCGTTGACCAGCTCCGTCATGTGGCTGTCGGACATCTGGCCCCATTTGGCCAGCAGCGCCTCGTACGACGCGCCCTGATACACGTCCTCCAACTGCTTGACCGTTGCAGTGGAATCCTTGTGGGTGTCATCCACCTTCTGCGCGAAATCCCGCACGTGAGAGCCGAATTCGCGGACCTTGTCCTCGTTGATGTTCGGCCAGTTCACCCCGATGAACTGAAGGAACGACACCACCTGCTCAGGCAGCTCGATCGCCATGCTGATCCCCCCGATCGCATCCATGACAGCTCATCAGACGTCTCTCAAGAGAGGGTAATAGGAGGGTAAATATGCACCCTTGGGGTCGCCATCAGTACATATGGGGGCAAGCGTTCTGGTGATCGCCAAGCGGGACTCGTTGGGCCGGCATGCCCAGCGGGCCACCCGCAGTCCTTCAACGACGCTGACGCACTTCCGGCGAGAAGTTGGGCTGCCCCAACCTGAGCGGCTGCCCGGCCGCAACGGTGCGTAGGGAGAGCGGCGATGGTCGCTCCGCGGGGCCGGAAGGGCAGGGCCAGCGGGGCCGCTCCGGTCGGCTGGGCAGTGGCTTCCACCTGATAGTCGTGATCATCGACGGTCACGCGGTCGCCGATCCGGCAGCCGCCCGGCTGTGGCAGCCTTGCCCGTCGCGTGGGAGCGCTGCTGGCAGGCCCTGGAGCAGGCGCTGGGCCCGGCACCGGCCGACGCGTCCGCGGCGGCGCGGCCCGGGGCCGCCCACCGGTGCGTCCGGTTGCTGGATCGACGCTGGATCGCGCCCGGAATCGTGCGATCGCCTCAGGTCACTGCGGAGTCGTCGATGTTCCGCTTCAACGTCTGAGCGGATGGGGCGACACCACGTTGCTCGACGTGGCAAACGTGCAGGTCAGAAGGGGCCGGACTCGTGAGCGGTCGGCCCCTTCGTCCATCCCGTGCTGGATCGGTGCTGGATGTTCTGACCCGACGTCAGGCGTGCTCAGGTGTCGTACACAGTGGAGCGATGCCCGACATGCACGACCCACACCACCAGCTCGCCGTTGTCGATCGTGTAGATCACGCGGTAGTCGCCCACGCGTAGGCGGCGGCGGTCGGGTTGGGAGACGAGGGCGGTGGTGTTGAACCCCAGAGGGTCACTCTCCAGCTCGGTCAACTTGGCCAGAATGCGGAGGGCCATGTCTCGCGGCACCTTGCGGAGTTCGGCCTGAGCCTCGGGCCGGAAGACGGTGCGGTACTCACTCACTGCGCGCCAGCGTCTCCCTCATGATGTCCTCGATCGGGATACCGGGCGCCGGATTGGCCATGCGCTCGTCGATGATCCGGTTGATCTCGCGCTCTTCCCACTCCTGGTATTTCCGGAGCACGTCGATGGACACCACGGCAGCCACCTCCTTGCCTCGGCGCGTGATTACCGTCGGCACGTCGTCGCGGTCGGCTCGTTCCACGACCTCGGCCAGGTGCGCCCGGACATCGCGGATGGACTCTATGGGCAGCGGCTGTGTCATGCGCCCAAGCGTACCGAGTGTGCCATGTGTACACAATGGCTCATGGTTGCTCGCGTGGGCTGGACAGCTCTTGACCGTGCTGGATCTGTGCTGGATGCGGCCTGAGGAAGGTACGTTTCCGCAGGTGGCAGCGCTGTGCTAAGGATTCCGCTTCAACGTCTGAGCGGATGAGGCAACACCACGTCGCTGACTTTGTAGGCATACAGGTCGCCAAGGGTTCGGCTCTCTGGAGGCGGGCCCTTGGGTGTTTCCCGTGCTGGGTTGCCGCTGAGTTGATTCCCTCAGGTGCCTGAGCCCGGCCGGCGGAGCCCGGGCGTTCGCGCAGCATCGGTCCGCGGTCTTGGAGTGCAGGATCAGGCTCACTGACAGTCATAAGCTGGTTACCGCAGTGGACAGGTTCAGGGGCAGGGGGAAAGAGACCATGCGTGGCTTCACCGAGGCGAAGCTCAAGGCGTTGGCCGGTGTCCGTTCCTTCGAGCGCGGGCGCGGGTACGTGGATGCGGTGTCCGGGGTCGAGGTCGGTGACGGCTGGATCAGTGCGAGCGTCCACGGTACGGCGCGGTACGAGGTGGAGTTGTCCCTGGACGGGCCCGGTGGGCTGTCCGGCGTGTGCGATTGCCCGTATGGCCTTGAGGGCAATTTCTGCAAGCATCTGGTCGCCCTCGGCCTGACGGTGCTCGCCCGGCCGGAGAGCCTGCCGCGGCAGCGGAAGGCGGCGCGGGACCGGGCGCAGGACCTCGACGGGTGGTTGTCCGCCCTGACCAGGGACGAGTTGCTTGCTCTGGTGCGGGAACAGGTGGGCGAGGACCGGCAGTTGCGGCGCCGCCTGGAGCTGCGGGCCGCGAGCGCCCGTGGGGATCTCGCCGCGGTCCGGGCCCGTATCCGTGAGCTGCTCGACATCGGCCCGTTCGCACAGCACGGGTACGTCGAGTACGCCGATGCTCGCGCCTACGCGGACCAGGCCGGGCAGGCGGTGTCGGCGATCGGCGCGCTCACCGGCTCCGGACGGGCAGCCGACGCGATCATCCTGGTGGGGGAGGCGATGAAGTCGCTGGCCCAGGCGGTGGAGTGCGTCGACGACTCCGACGGATGGCTCGGTCAGGTGGGCGCCGGCCTCGCCGACGCCCACCTCGACGCGTGCCGTGCGGCGCGCCCCGACCCGGGGGAGCTCGCTCGCTGGCTGGTCGGCCATGCGCTGGGTGAGCTGGACGACGGCCTCACCGACATCGATCCGCTCGACTACGAGGACGTTCTCGGAGATGAGGGGATGGCCCTCCTGCGGAAGCGGGCGGTCGAGGCGTGGCAGGGCAACCGCCGTGGCTGGGCGGAGAAGTACCTGATGGAGCGCCTGGCCAAGGCGGGAGACGACGTCGACGCGGTGATCGCCGTGCATGCGGCCGACCTCGCGCCGAACGGCCACACGCACCTGGTCATCGCCCGTGAGCTGGATGCCGCCCGGCGCCCCGACGAGGCCCTGGGATGGGCGGAACGCGGCGTCCAAGAGGCCGGGGACCTCGCTGCCGTCGACACCGCGCTCGTCGACCACCTCTGCGATCGCTACGCGCAGGCGGACCGGCTCGACGACGCCGTCGCCCTGCGCCGCGACCACTTCGGTGCCCGCCGCACCCTGCTCACCTACCAGCAGCTGCGTGCCGCGGCCCGGGCCGCGGACTGCTGGTCGGCCGAGCGCGAGGGCGCGCTGGCCGTGCTGCGCGCCGACGCGGGGCGGCGGCAACGGGGTTGGTACGACGGCCCCGTCCTGGTCGACGCGCTGCTCGACGACAAGGACGTCGACGCCGCCTGGCAGGCCGCCACCGGGAGCGGCGCCCATGACCGGCAGTGGCTCACCCTTGCCGACCAGGCCCGCGCCACCCGTCCCGGCGACGCGCTCGGGGTCTATCTGCGCCTGGTGGAGCCGCTGACCGAGCGGACCGGCAACGCGGTCTACGAGCAGCTCGTCAGCCTGCTGCTGAGCATCCGGGACTGCCACCGCCGCCTGGGATCGTCGGGGGAGTTCAACGGTTATGTCACCGCCCTGCGTACCGGCCAGAAGCGCAAGCGGAACCTGATGCGCTTGATGGACGAGCACGGTCTGTGAGCCGGGCGACGCCTCGCAGGTGCGGCCGCTAGGGCCTGTCGTCGAACTCCCGTCGTTCGCCCGGAGGGTGGGCCTCGCGGCGTCTGGTGCGTGCGATCTCAAGGCGGAGGGTCATCCCGGTACCGGGCGTACCGGGATGAGCCCGACAACGCAGAGAGCGTGCGTGCCAGGCGTCGCGAGGCAGGCGGGAGTTTGACGACAGGCCCTAATGCCGGAACACCTCGAAGAGGACCGCGGGGCGGCCGTGGTGGCGGGCGGCGGCCCTGGCGAAGGAGCGGTCGAGGAAGTCGCGGGCGTAGGCGTGCGGGTCCTGGTCGGGGGCGGTGAGGGCCTTGATGTAGGTGGTGTGGGCGGCCAGGGAGGCGACGGCGCGGGGGATGCCGGGGCCCACTTCGGCGGCGTGGGTGGGGCGCGGGGAGCCGGCCACGGCGGTCCAGCGGACGCCGGACCAGGGGGCGAGGCCCTGGGTGTCGGCGAGTTCGGGGAAGATCCAGCGGTTGCCGGCGTCGGCGGGGGCGTCCAGGACGGCGCGGCCCACCACCCGGTGGTCGGGGGTGTTCCACTGCGTGCCGAACCAGGTGTCGCGGTGGTTGAGGGTGATCAGCAGCTCGGGGCGGTGCCGGCGGACCGCGGCGGCCAGGTCGCGGCGGAGCGCCGTGCCGGCCTCGATCACGCCGTCCCGGTGGCCGTCGAGGAACTCGACGGTGTGCACGCCGACATGGGCCGCGGCGGCGCGCTGCTCGGCCTCGCGGACCGCCGCGCACGCGGGCGGCGCCAGGCCGTCGATGCCGGCCTCACCGCGGGTGACCAGGAGGTAGCTGATCTCCCGGCCGGCGTCGGCCCATTCGGCGATGGCCGCCGCCGCGCCGTATTCGAGGTCGTCGGGGTGGGCGACGACGGCCAGTGCCCGCTGCCAGTCGTCGGGCATCGGCCGGAGGGAGCTGACGGCGGCGTTCTCGGTCGGCATCGCGGCCCCTTTCTGGTCGGTGACGATGGTGGCACGGCCGGCCACGGACAGATAGCCACGCACCGTGCTGGAACGGGTGTTTCGGTGCGGGCGGGATGGGGGCTTGAGGCGGTGTTGAGCTGCGTTCATTGCCGGAAGTGAAGGTTTGGCCAGAGCTTGCGGTCGGCGACGCGCGGTTGCCACGCTGTCGCTGACTGTCAAGCTGTTGGGAGGGGCCTGTGCCTTTCGGTGAGCAGCCCGCGTACCTCCGCGTCGCCGGTGACCTGCGTCAGAAGATCGTCGACGGGGTGCTGGCCCCGCACACCCGGCTCCCTTCCCAGGCCCGCATCCGCGAGGAGTACGGCGTCTCGGACACCGTCGCGCTGGAGGCGCGCAAGGTCCTGATGGCCGAGGGTCTGGTGGAGGGCCGGTCCGGGTCCGGGACGTATGTGCGGGAGCATCCGGTGCCGCGCCGGATCGCCCGCGGCGGTTATCACACCCTGGGGTGCACGCCGTTCCGCCAGGAGCAGACGGACGAGCGGGTGCGGGGCACCTGGGAGTCCAACAGCGAGCAGGAGGCGGCCGGTTCGGCGGTGGCGGCCCGGTTGCGGATCCCGGTGGGCGCCCGTGTGATGCGCACGCGGTACGTGTTCCGCGCGGAGGGGGAGCCGTCGATGCTCTCCACCTCCTGGGAGCCGCTGGAGATCACGGGACGCACGCCGGTGATGCTGCCGGAGGAGGGCCCGCTGGCGGGGCGCGGGGTGGTCGAGCGGATGGCGGCCATCGACGTGGTGGTGGACAACGTCGTCGAGGAGGTCGGGGCGCGGCCGGGCCTGGCCGAGGAGGCGATGGCGCTGGGCGGGGTGCCGGGCCATGCGGTGCTGGTCATCTCGCGCACCTACTTCGCGGGTGGCCGGCCGGTCGAGACGGCGGACGTGATCGCGCTCGCGGCGCGCCATCGGGTGGCCTACCACCTGCCGGTGAAGTGACCTGTCGGCCGCCTTCCCCGCCCGACCGACCGGTGGGGCGGGGAAGGCGGCGGTCTTCGAGGGTGTTCCGGGGGCCGGTGAGTGCCCTGCGAACTCCCTGTGTTCGTCAAGTCGACGGCCGGTATGGGGATCCTGCGCTATCCGCAGGGCTGTTGGGGATGACTTTCGGCCGACTTGGCTGTCCGATTTGCGGGGGTTCGCCCCGGAAAGTCGTCCGAATATCGGTGTTGGAAACCTCACAGAGGCTCAACTCGGCGGGATTTTTTGGCCGGTGTGGGAACCGGATCTTCGGATTCGCTCATACGATGGCGAAGTTTGTGCACGGCACGGGGGAAGATCAGGAGACCAGCACGTGACCACGACGAAGACGACGAGTGCGGAGCAGGGCTCGCACTCGTCGAATTACCGTCGGTCCCTCGGGACCATCGCCCTGACCGCCACTGGTCTCGGATCCATCATCGGTTCCGGCTGGCTGTTCGGGGCCGAGCGCGCCGCGGCCATCGCCGGCCCGGCCGCGATCCTCGCCTGGGTCATCGGCGCGGTCGTCGCCCTGACCATCGCGCTGACCTACACCGAGCTCGGCTCGATGTTCCCCAAGGCGGGCGGCATGGTCCGCTACGGCCAGTACTCGCACGGTTCCCTCGCGGGCTATCTGGCGGCCTGGGCCAACTGGATCGCCATCGTGTCCGTGATCCCGGGCGAGGCGACCGCCTCGGTGCAGTACATGAGCTCGTGGGACTTCGGCTGGGCCAAGGCGCTGTTCGACGGCAAGGAGCTCACCGGCTCCGGCGTCGCGGTGGCCAGCGTCCTGCTGATCTTCTACTTCTTCATGAACTGGTTCGCGGTCTCGCTGTTCGCCAAGACCAACACCGCGATCACGGTCTTCAAGATCGTCGTGCCGGCGCTCACCGCGGGCGCCCTGATCTTCGCGCACTTCGACACCAGCAACATCCAGCGCGCCGGCGGTTTCGCCCCCAACGGCTGGAGCGCGGTCTTCAGCTGTGTGGCGCTCTCCGGCATCGTCTGGGCCTACAACGGCTTCCAGTCGCCGCTCAACCTCGCCGGTGAGGCGCGCAACCCGGGCCGCTCGCTGCCCAAGGCCGTCACCTTCTCGATCGTCATCGCGCTGGTCATCTACCTCGCGTTGCAGGTCGCCTTCCTCTTCGCGGTGCCCGCCGCCGACCTGAGCAAGGGCTGGGGCGGTCTGTCCTACCACTCCCCGCTCGCCGAACTGGGCCTCGCCTGGGGCCTGAACTGGCTGGCGCTGCTGCTGTACGCGGACGCGTTCGTCTCGCCGTCCGGCACGGGCATGATCTACGCCGCCACCACCTCGCGCATGATCCAGGGCGTCCAGGAGAACGGTCACCTGCCGGGCGTCTTCGGCAAGGTGGACCCCAAGACCGGCATTCCGCGCCCGGCCCTGGTGCTCAACCTCGTCGTCGCGTTCATGTTCCTCGCGGTCTTCCGCGGCTGGGGTTCGCTCGCCGAGATCGTCTCGGTCGCGACCGTCATCTCGTACATCACCGGGCCGGTCGCGGTGATGGGTCTGCGGCGGCTGGCGCCGCAGATGAAGCGGCCGGTGAAGCTGCGCGCCATGCCGGTCATCGCGCCGATCGCGATGATCTTCGGTTCGCTGGTCCTGTACTGGGGCAAGTGGCCGCTCACCGGCAAGGTCATCTTCATCATGGCCATCGGGCTGCCGGTCTGGGCCTGGTACGAGATCGTCCGGCCGTGGAAGCAGGGCCGCAGCCCGCTGCGCGAGCTGATGCCGCACCTCAAGGCGGGCGCCTGGATGGTGATCTACCTCGTGGTGATGGCGGCCGTCTCCTACCTGGGCGGCAAGGAGTTCGGCGGCCAGGGCTACCTCCCGCCGGGCATCGACCTCGGGGTCGTCGCGGCGATCGCGCTGGCCTTCTACTACTGGGGCGTGCGCAGCGCCTGGCGCAACCCCTCGCTGGTCGCGGTCGAGGCCGAACTGGCCGCGGAGGAGAGCGCAGCGGAGGCCGCGGGCGACAAGGCCCCGACCACCGCCTGAGCGGCCGTTCGCGGCGCGCTTTCTTCCCCCAACGCACAAACCCTCACCGGCCACTCGCGGGCCGTACCTGGTACGTCCAGGGCCCGCGAGTGGCCGGTTCGGTCTCTCTTTGTGTAAATCCATAACCGGTGCGTGAAGGTCGGGCGTAGGCTCGGGCATATGCGGATTGCGATTTCGGCATCAGCACAGGAGGGGCGCGCCGCCGCGGCGCGCTGCGCGGCGGACGGAGGGGCGCAATGACCGATAACGAGACCGCGCTGCCCTGGCTCGTCATCCGCCAGGACGAAGGCGGTAACCGCTATCGCGTCGGCCGCTATGCCACCCGAGCGGAGGCGGAGCGGGTCGCCGAGCGCCTGGACACCCGTGGCAATCAGCGGCTCTACGTGGTCGAGCGGGTCGGGCAGGGGGCCTCGTAGGGAGTGGCATGAGGGGAGCGGAGCGGGGAGCGGGAGTCCGGCGGGGGACGTAGGCTGCCGCGCATGACGACGGTGCGCGTAGTGGTGGGCGGCGCGGTGTGCGAGCGGGGGCGGTTGCTGGCCGCCCGACGGAGCGCGCCGCCCGCGTTGGCCGGCCGCTGGGAGCTGCCCGGCGGCAAGGTGGAGGACGGCGAGACGCCGGAGCAGGCGCTGGTCCGCGAGCTGCACGAGGAGCTGGGCGTGGACGTCGCCCCCGTGGAGCGGATCCCGGGCGAATGGGTGCTGCGGCCCGGCTTCGTGCTCCAGGTGTGGACCGCCCGGCTGGTCACCGGCCGGCCGGAGCCGCTCCAGGACCACGACGAGCTGCGCTGGCTGCGGCCCGGCGAGGAGCGCGAGGTGGACTGGCTGGACCAGGACCGCCCGGCGGTCGCCGAGGTGATGCGCCGGCTGGGCTCCAGGCCCGCGGTGGGGATCCCGGGCGCCCGGCTGTAGCGGGCCGGGGTGCCGTCCGGTGTGCCTCTCGTGGGCGCGGGCCGGGTGGCGCTCGTGGTGGGCCTTCGTGCTCCGCCGTTCCGCGGGTGTGCGCGGCACGCTGACACTTTGCCGGGATATGGGCCATTTGTGCCACAGTGCACGGTTGATGGCGGTACTTGCCGCTCGATATCGGGTATGTCCTGATTGGCCCCTTTCGGTGTGGGCCGGGTACGACGGGGGACCCCTCGGCCTGGGAAGTGATCGGCGTGAGCGACAGCGCAGCGGCAGCGGCCCCGGAACCCGGCTCCGCCGATGTCCGCAGGCGCGGCAGGATCTCCGGTGCACCGAGCGCGGAATGGAGCTTCCCCGCCGATCCCGGCGCGGTGCGCACCGCCCGCACCATGGTCCGTCAGGTGCTCGACGACTGGGGGTTGAACGGCGCCGCCGACGTCGCGGTGCTGCTGGTCAGCGAGCTGGTCACCAACTCCCTGCGCTATGCCAGCGGTCCCATCGGCGTGCGCATGGTGCTGCTCGGCGCCGGGGCGCTGCTCATCGAGGTCTCCGATCCGCTGCCCGACCCGCCGCGGACCCGTTCCGCCGCCCCCGACGACGAGGGGGGGCGCGGACTCCAGCTGGTTGCGCACAGTTCGCGGCGCTGGGGCACCCGGCAGGGAAAGAGCGGCAAGACAGTGTGGTTCGAGCTGGCTGTGGCTGGTTAGGACTCATGAGGGGTCCTGATCGTTGCCATTTCATCGACATTTTGTAGATGGCCTGCGATCGAGACTGTGCTGTGATCGTGAAGACCGTGTTCCGGATAGCCGAGGTGCTGGAATACTCGGCAGGTCCGGTCCGGGCACGATGAGCTGGAGGGGACGGGGCTCGTGAGCGAGAAGTCATCTGGCGGGGTGGTACCCGCGCGGGACGGTGGCCGGGGCGGTGCGGTCGGTCCGGTGGACCCTGGCGAACGTCGCCATGCCCGCGAGCCGCAGGGCGCGCCCGTGTGGCAGAGCAGCCGGCCCGGATCGATCTACGACTACATCAAGGTCGCCTCGTTCTCGCTCGGGCCCGACGGGCGCGTCGACCAGTGGAGCGAGCGGGCCGAGCAGATGCTCGGCATCCCGGCCCGCCACGCCCTCGGCAAGGACCCCGTCGAAGCCTTCGTCCTCAGCGAGTTCCGGGAGACCGGGCGCCGCAAGGTGTGCGAGATCCTCGACGGCCGGGAGTGGACCGGTCTGGTGCCCTACCGCAGGGAAGCGGGCGGCGCGGCCGAGGGGCTCGCCGAGATCTATGTGATGCCGGCCGAGAACGAGCACGGCGAACGCGGCGCGGTCTGCCTGGTCGTCGACGTCAGGGCGCTCCGCGGCATCGAGACCGACCTCGCCGCCGCGCAGGCCGTTTTCGGTCAATCCCCCATGGGCTTCACCCTGTTCGGCACCGACCTGAAGCTGCTGCGGGTCAACGAGCGCTTCGCCACCGTCTTCGGCGGCCCGGCCGGCAAGTACCGCGGCGGCACCCCGCACGACTTCCTGCCCCGCCCCGAGGCCGAGCGGATGACCGTCGCGCTGCGCCGGGTGCTGGAGACCGGCGAACCGGTCAGCGAGATGCAACTGGTCGGCCGCGTCCCCGGCGAGGAGGACCGCCGTCGCTGGTCGGTCTCGCTGTACCGGCTGCACGGCGCCAGCGGCCGTCCCATCGGCGTCGCCGCGCTCGCCTCCGACGTCACCGGCCGCCGCCGCGCCGAACGCGAGGCGGCCAACGCCCGCCGCAATCTCGCGCTGCTCAACGAGGCCGGTGCCCGGATAGGCAATTCGCTCGACCTGGAGACCACCGCCCGCACCCTGCTGGACGTCGCGGTACCGCAGTTCTGCGACCTGGCGTCGGTGGACCTCTACCAGGGGCTGCTGGCCGGCGACGAGGAGCAGCCGGGGATGAGCGACGGCAGCGCGGAGCTGCGCCGGGTCGCCTTCGCCAGCGCGGTCTCCGACGCCCCGCTCCCCGGCAAGGCGCCGGAGGAGGATCCGGTCGCGGTCGGCGCGGTCCACCGCTACCCGTTCAACTCCCCGTGCGCGGCCGCCCTGCGGACCGCCCAGGCGCAGATCATCCCCGGCCGGGAGAGCGAGGAGGGGCCGGAGCTGGGCGCGGTGGTGCACTCCACCCTCGCGGTGCCGATGGTCGCCCGGGACACCGTCGTCGGCCTGGTGCAGTTCTCCCGTACGAAGGGCAGCGAGCCGTTCGGCGAGCGGGACACCGCGCTGGCGGTGGAACTGGCCGCGCGGGCCGCGGTCTGCATCGACAACGCCCGCCTCTACCGCCGGGAGCACGAGCGGGCCCTGATACTGCAGCGCAGCCTGCTGCCGCCCGGCGACCCCGAGGCGGCCGGCCTCGACATCGCCTGCCGCTATCTGCCCGGCACCACCGCCACCGAGGTCGGCGGCGACTGGTTCGACGTCATCGAACTCCCCGGACACCGCACCGCGTTGGTGGTCGGCGACGTCATGGGGCGGGGCCTGCGGGCCGCGGTCGCCATGGGCGAACTCCGTACCGCGGTGCGGACCTTGGCGCTGCTGGACCTGGAGCCGGCCGAGGTGCTCGGAGCGCTGGACGAGATCGCCCGAGGGCTGGGCGGCAGCGGGGACCGGGGGGCCGCGCGCAGCCGCTCGGGGGCCGCGTCCGGCGGGGCCGCCCAGGGCCGCTCGGCCCGGACCGCCGACCTCTCCGAGGTCTACCTCGCCACCTGCGTCTACGCCGTCTACGACCCGATCACCCGGGTGTGCACCTTCGCCAACGCCGGGCATCTGCCGCCGGTGCTGGTCGAGGAGGGCGAGGAGGCGCTGCTGCTGGACGTCCCGCCGGGGATGCCGCTGGGCGTCGGCGGGGAGCCGTTCGAGGAGATCGAGGTCGAGCTGCCGGACGGCGCGCTGCTCGCGCTGTACACCGACGGCCTGGTGGAGTCCCGGCACCATCCGCTGGACGAGGGGCTGCAGGCGTTCCGGCGGGCGCTGTCGGACTCCGGCCGGCCGCTGGAGGACGTCTGCGACCACGTCCTGAGCGCCCTGGACACCTCGCACGGCGAGGACGACATCGCGCTGCTGATGGCCCGGGTGCACGGGCTGCCCAAGGACGCGGTGGGCGACTGGAGCCTGGCGCCGGAGCCGCGTTCGGTCGCCCGGGCGCGGGAACTGGCCCGCGACCAGCTGAACGACTGGGGGCTGCAGGCCCTGGTCGACACCACCGAGCTGCTGGTCAGCGAGCTGGTGACGAACGCCCTGCGGCACGGGCACGGGGAGATCCGGCTGCGGCTGCTGCTGGACCGGACGCTGGTCTGCGAGGTCTGGGACGCCGATCTGGCCCAGCCGCGGCGACGGCGGGCCCGGGACACGGACGAGGGCGGCCGCGGTCTGCAGCTCGTCGGCCTGCTGAGCGAGCGCTGGGGGAGCCGGCGCACTCCGCGCGGCAAGACCGTCTGGTTCGAGCTCGCCCTGCCGGACGGCGACGCGACGCCGGTGGACCCGGCAGAGGCGCTGCTGAGCCTCTTCTGAGGGCCCGCGGGGCACAGCCCGGGGCCGTGGGCCCCGGGTGGACGGACCCGGGCGCGGTGCGGCGGGTCAGGCGGTGCGGACGTGGGCGGCGGCAAGCTCGGCCTCGCGGACGACGCGGGCGGTGTCCACGTGCAGCAGTTCGCCGCGGGCCTTGCGCAGATGGCCGTCGACGAAGACCTCGCTGACGTTCGGCGGCTGGCCGTTGAGGACGATCTGGCTGGTCCAGTCGAAGCGCGGGGCGAAGTTGAGGGTGCCGGGGTCGAGGACGACGACGTCGGCGCGCTTGCCCGGTGTCAGCGACCCGACCCGGTCCGCCATCCCGATGGCCTCCGCGCCGCCCAGGGTCGCCATCCGCAGCACCGCCGGGATGGTGGGGTGGATCGCGGCGTCCTCGTGGCGGGCCCGCTGGAGGCCGACCGCGGCCTTCATCACGTTGAACATGTCCGAGGTGTCGTTGGTCCCGCCGTCGTGGCCGAGCCCGGCCTTGACGCCGTGCCGGTGGAACGCCGGCAGCGGGCAGATGCCGGACGCCAGCCGCATGTTGCTCAGCGGGCAGTGCGCGATCCGCACGTCGTGCTCGCCGGTCAGCGCGATCTCCTCGTCGGTGAGGTGGATCGCGTGGTTCATCAGTAGCCGCGGGCCGAAGGCGCCGGCCTCGCGCAGCGAGCGGATCGGGTCGTCCTTGCGGTCGCCGCGGTTCTCCAGGACGTGGGAGTTGAGCATCACGCCGAGGTCCCGGGCGAGCGCGTGCAGCGTGCGCAGGTCCGCCAGCTGTGACATCCCGGCGCGGGCCGCCACCTGGACGGAGGCCAGCGGCAGCGGGTCCAGGAGGTCCCTTTTGATCCTGGGGATGAGGTGGGCGTCGGCGGCGCTCTGGGCCGAGGCGTAGACGAAGCGCAGCCCGGCGTCGTCCAGCGCCCTGACGTAGCGCTCGCTGGTGTCGTAGGGGATGGGGTGCACCCAGTCGACGACGGTGGTGACGCCCGCCTGGAGGGCGTCGAGCGCGGCCAGGTGGACGAAGCGGTACATGTCCTGGGGGTCGATCTTGGGGAGGGTGGCGCGGTTGCAGTCGTGCATCCAGCCGTAGAGGCCCTCGTTCGCGCAGCCGCCGCGGATGCTGGACTGCCACAGGTGGTTGTGCAGGTCGACGAAGCCCGGCAGGACGATCCGGCCGCGGGCGTCCAGCACGCGGGCGCCGTCGGGGGCGGCCAGGCCGTGGCCGACCGCGGCGACGGTGCCGTCCCGCAGCAGCACGTCCACGCCGTTCTCCAGCTGGCCCAGGGGGCCGCTGCCCAGGCGGGGGTCCATGGTGAGGACCAGGTCCGCGCCGCGCAGCAGGGTCGTGCGGCGGTGGCCGGGGTCCTCCGCCGGGCGGCCGGGGCGGTCCTGGGCGAGCTCGGGGAAGCCGGCAGCGGCGGCCAGGGGAACGGTGCTCAGGCCGGCCAGGACGCTCCGCCGGCTCATATGTGGAAGATTCATTCCGTTCTTATACCGCGGCTGTTCGAATTCACCGTAAGGGGGTTTTGAGTCATGCGACGTGACGTCAGAAGTACGGCAAGTCGGGCGACTTGGGCGCCGCCCGGGTCATTCGGCCCGTCGCCGGATCTTGTTCCCGAGCCACACCAGAGGGTCGTACTTGCGGTCCGCAGTGCGCTCCTTCAGCGGGATCAGCGCATTGTCGGTGATCTTGATGTTCTCCGGGCAGACCTCCGTGCAGCACTTGGTGATGTTGCAGTAGCCGAGCCCGTGTTCGTCCTGCGCGGTGCGCTTGCGGTCCACGCCACCGGCCGGCGCGGCGTCCAGCGGGTGCATGTCCAGCTCGGCGATCCGCATCAGGAACCGCGGGCCGGCGAAGGCGCCCTTGTTCTCCTCGTGGTCCCGGACGACGTGGCAGGTGTTCTGGCACAGGAAGCACTCGATGCACTTACGGAACTCCTGCGACCGGTTCACGTCCTCCTGCTTCATCCGGTACTCGCCCGGCCCCAGTTCCGCGGGCGGCATGAACGCCGGGATCTCCCGTGCCTTGGTGTAGTTGAAGGAGACGTCGGTGACCAGGTCGCGCAGCACCGGGAAGGTCCGCATCGGGGTGACGGTGATGGTCTCGGCGCGCCCGAAGACCGACATCCGGGTCATGCACATCAGCCGCGGCCGACCGTTGATCTCCGCGCTGCACGAACCGCACTTGCCCGCCTTGCAGTTCCACCGGACCGCGAGGTCGGGCGCCTGGGTCGCCTGGAGGCGGTGGATGATGTCCAGCACCACCTCGCCCTCGTGCACCTCCACCTCGAAGTCCCGCAGCGCGCCGCCGTCCGCGTCGCCCCGCCACACCCGGAAGTGCGCCTGGTAGGCGCCGGACCGCTGCTCCGCCTGCTGCTCGCTCACCGGCTCAGCTCCTCGTCCGTCAGATACTTCACCAGCTCGTCCTTGTCGAAGAGTTCGAGGAGATCGCGGCGGATCGGCGGGGTCTCGCGGCGGGAGAGCCGGATCTGCCCCAGCACCGGATCCGCCTCGCCCTGCTCCGCCCGGTAGTCGGCCAGTTCGCAGACCAGGTTGACGTTGCGCCAGTGCCGGTCCATCTGTGGATGGTCGTCGCGGGTGTGTCCGCCGCGGCTCTCGGTGCGCTCCAGGGCCGCCCGCGCCACGCACTCGCTGACCAGCAGCATGTTCCGCAGGTCCAGGGAGAGGTGCCAGCCCGGGTTGTACTGCCGGTGGCCCTCCACGCCCGCCCGGCGGGCCCGCGCCCGCAGCTTCGTCAGCCGGTCCAGCGCCTCGGCCATCTCGCCCTCCCGGCGGATGATGCCGACCAGGTCGTTCATCGACTGCTGGAGCTCCTGGTGCAGGGTGTACGGGTTCTCCGCCGGGCCGCGGCCGTCCTCGGCGCTGAACGGGCGCAGCGCCTCCGCCTCGGCGGCGTCGATCTCGCGCGGTTCGGGGGCCGGCCGGGCGCGCAGCCCACCGACGTACTCGGCCGCGTACAGCCCCGCGCGGCGGCCGAAGACCAGCAGGTCGGAGAGGGAGTTGCCGCCCAGCCGGTTGGAGCCGTGCATCCCGCCGGCCACCTCGCCGGCGGCGAACAGCCCCGGCACCCCGGTCGCCGCCGCGGTGTCCGGGTCCACCTCCACGCCGCCCATCACGTAGTGGCAGGTCGGGCCGACCTCCATCGGTTCGGCGGTGATGTCCACGTCCGCCAGTTCCTTGAACTGGTGGTGCATGGACGGCAGCCGGCGCTTGATCACCTCGGCCGGCATCCGGGTCGACACGTCCAGGAACACCCCGCCGTGCGGGGAGCCGCGGCCCGCCTTGACCTCGGCGTTGATGGCCCGCGCGACCTCGTCGCGGGGCAGCAGTTCGGGCGGTCGGCGGTTGTGCTCGGGGTCCTCGTACCAGCGGTCGCCCTCGGCCTCGGTCTGGGCGTACTTCTCCTTGAAGACGTCCGGGATGTAGTCGAACATGAACCGCTTGCCGTCGGTGTTGCGCAGCACTCCGCCGTCGCCGCGCACCGACTCGGTGACGAGGATGCCCTTGACCGACGGCGGCCAGACCATCCCGGTCGGGTGGAACTGGACGAACTCCATGTTGATCAGCGGCGCGCCGGCCAGCAGCGCCAGCGCATGGCCGTCGCCGGTGTACTCCCAGGAGTTCGAGGTCACCTTGAACGACTTGCCGATGCCGCCGGTGGCCAGCACCACGGCCGGCGCCTCCAGCACGAAGAAACGGCCGGACTCCCGGTCGTAGCAGAAGACGCCGCAGACCTTGCCGTCCGCCTTCAGGACGCGGGTGACGGTGCACTCCTGGAAGACCTTCAGCCCCTCCTCGTACGAGCCGGAGACCCGCTCGTCCTCCTGCTGGAGCGAGACGATCTTCTGCTGGAGGGTGCGGATCAGCTCCAGGCCGGTCCGGTCGCCGACGTGCGCCAGCCGCGGGTACTCGTGGCCGCCGAAGTTGCGCTGGGAGATCCGGCCGTCCGGGGTGCGGTCGAAGAGCGCGCCCCAGGTCTCCAACTCCCAGACCCGGTCCGGGGCCTCGCGGGCGTGCAGCTCGGCCATCCGCCAGTGGTTGAGGAACTTCCCGCCGCGCATGGTGTCCCGGAAGTGGACCTGCCAGTTGTCGTGCTCGTTGGCATTGCCCATGCTGGCCGCGATGCCGCCCTCGGCCATCACCGTATGGGCCTTGCCGAACAGGGACTTGCAGATCACCGCCGTCCGCATGCCCGCCTCACGGGCCTCGATGGCGGCACGCAGCCCGGCGCCGCCCGCCCCCACCACGACCACGTCCCAGGTCTGCCGGTCCACATGCGCCATCAGCGGCACACCTTCCCTCGGTTCTCGTCGGAGTCCGTGGATTCCCGCGGACTCCCTCGGATGTCGTTCGTCAGAAGAAGCGCGGATCCTCGAACGCGCCGCTGGCCAGCAGGAAGACGTAGAAGTCCGCCAGCGCCACGCTGATCAGCGAGGACCAGGCGAGCAGCATGTGGCGCGCGTTGAGCCTGCTGACCCAGCCCCACAGCCGGTAGCGCACCGGGTGCTTGGAGAAGTGCCGCAGCCGACCGCCGACGATGTGCCGGCAGGAGTGGCAGGAGAGGGTGTAGGCCCAGATCAGCCCGATGTTGGCGAGGAAGATCAGCGAGCCCAGGCCCATATGGCCCCAGCGGTAGTGGTCGTCGCGGAAGGTCAGCACGGTGTCGTAGGTGAGGACGCCGGCGACCAGCACCGCGAAGTAGAAGAAGTAGCGGTGGACGTTCTGCAGGATCAGCGGGAAGCGGGTCTCGCCGGTGTACTTCCGGTGCGGCTCGGCGACCGCACAGGCCGGCGGGGAGGCCCAGAAGCCGCGGTAGTACGCCTTGCGGTAGTAGTAGCAGGTCAGCCGGAAGCCCAGCGGGAAGATCAGGATCAGCAGGGCGGGCGACAGGCCCCACCAGCTGCCGAAGAGCGCCCAGTTGGGGCCGCCGCGCATGGTGTGGCAGTTGTCCGCCAGGCACGGCGAGTAGAACGGCGAGACATAGGGGGCGTGGTAGTAGTCGGCGTTCGCGAACGCACGCCAGGTCGAGTAGACGACGAACGCGAGCAGCCCTGCGGCCGTGCATGCCGGCGCCAGCCACCAGCGGTCGGTGCGCAGGTGGCGGGCGGGGATGGCGGCGCGCGAGGCATCGTGCACGCCGGTCGGGCCCGATTGCGATGCGGGTTCGATGCCAGTGGCCATCGTCGGTCTCCGTCCTCAGGGCGCGTGCCGGTCCTTGGCGCCCAGGCCCTCGTCCTCGGCGTCCGTCCACAGCGCGGCGTTGTAGGGGGTGTCCGGGATCGGCACCATCTCGTCCTCGGCCGCCTCCGGCCGGCCCGGCGGGGCACCGGCCAGGCCCTGCTTGAGCAGCGCCAGGCTCTCCCGCAGATGGTCCGTGTCGCTGCGGACCCGGCGGACGTCCAGCCCGCCACCGATCCGCGTCTGAAGTTTTCCGACCGCCTGGACCAGGGCGTCCAGGCTGCGTTCAACCGCCGTCAAGTCGTCCTGTACGGACATCACATGCCCTCACTTCGTGAGCGTGGTGGGCGATCTCATGCGCCCGAGAGTGTCGCGCGTCACAGTAGGGCTTGGGAAGGGGGCAGGCGCGAGTACGACTCGAACCGGTGCGTTGCGGGACCGCCGTACCCTGCGCTACGCCGAACTCCGGTGCGAAACGAGCCGGTACGGCGGCCCGCGGAGTTCCCGGCGCGCTCCCCGCGTCCGTCAGCCGGACGAGTCGCAATTGGGCCGGGCGGGTGGCCTTGCCCGGACCCCCGACGTGTCGAACGAGCCGGGCCTGGGCGGTCACCTTCAGTAGGGAGCCCATAGATGTGATGAGCCGCAAAGTCGGCCGAACGTGTTGCTGCGGCTCGGCGCGGCGCGGGCGAGCCCGGAGGGAACAGTCATGACCGACCACGTCAGCCCAGGCGGCGCGGTGTGCCGGAGGCGCCGCTGTGTCGCGCTCGTCGCGGTGGGGGTGCTGCTCCCGCTGCCGGCACTGGCCGGATGCAGCCAGGGCGACACCGCGCCCTCCGTCGCCCAGTCCCAGGACATCGCGCCGGCTCCGCGCGGGTCGGTCAAGGACGGCGGTACGGTCCGCTGGGCGATCGACTCGCTGCCCAGCACCTTCAACGCCTTCCAGAGCGACGCCGACGCGGCCACCGCCCGGGTCACCGGCGCCGTCCTGCCCAGCCTGTTCACCCTCGACGCCAACGGCCGGCCGCAGCGCAACGCCGACTACCTCGCCGCCGCCGACGTCAGCGCCCGCGAGCCGCGGCAGGTGGTCACCTACAAGCTCAACGCCAAGGCCCGCTGGAGCGACGGGCGGTCGATCACCGCCGCGGACTTCGTCGCCCAGTGGAACGCGCTGCGCGGCAAGGACAACGCCTACTGGACCGCCCGCAACGCCGGTTACGACCGGATCGCCAAGGTCGCGGCGGGCGCCACACCGCGCGAGGTCAAGGTCACCTTCGCCCGCCCGTACGCCGACTGGCAGTCGCTGTTCACCCCGCTCTACCCGAAGAGCGTGATGGGCGACGCCAACGCCTTCAACGACGCGGCACGGGAGAAACTCCCGGTCGGCGCCGGCCCGTTCCTCGTCCAGAAGCGGGACGCCGACCACCGCACCGTCACCCTCGTCCGCAACCCCCAGTGGTGGGGCGACCGGGCCAAGCTCGACCGGCTGGTGCTCACGGCGCTGCCCCGGAGCAAGCGGGCCAAGGCGCTGGCCGCCGGGGCGGTCGACGTCGCCGCGGTCGACCAGGCCGCCGCCAAGCGGGTCGCCCAGGCCGCCGGGCCCCCCGCGGCCAAGGGCGCGGACGCCAAGGCCGAGGGCCGGGACGCCGCCGCCCGGAAGGCCGCGCTGCGCGGCTACACCATCCGCAAGGCCCTGGAGCCGGCCTACACCCAGCTCGCCCTCAACGGCAGCGCCGGGCCGCTCGCCGACCAGCGGGTGCGCCGCGCGGTGGCCCGCGCGATCGACCGGCAGGCGCTCGCCGACACCGTCCTCAAGCCGCTGGACCTGCCCACCAAACCGCTCGGCAACCACCTGCTGATGGCCGGCCAGCACGGCTACGAGGACCACAGCGACGCCCTGGGCGACACCGACTCGGGCGAGGCCAGGAAACTGCTCGCGGAGGCCGGCTGGAAGCCCTCCGGCGGGTCCGCCGGGCAGCCGGCGGGGGAGGAGCAGGCCGGCGCCGGCCGGGCGGTCACGCCGGACCGGGCCGCCGACGGGGACGGGTACTCCGAGGACCCCCGGGCGGACGAGCCCGGCGACGGCACCGCCGTGGACCAGTCCGGCGACGCCGGGTCCGACGGCCGCAACCCGCACCGGCCCGGCGCGGTCGACGACCGGGACGGCGCCCGCCCGGCCGCCGCCGAGGCGCCGCTGTCCTTCGCCGGGGCGGTCGGCTCCGAGGTCCAGCAGGCCGCCCTGCTGCGGCAGAGCGCGGGGTTCTACAAGGCCGAGGCCGCCCAGCAGAAGGTGGCGGCGGGCGGGGACACCGCTTCCCCGGCGTACCGCAAGTACCGGCGGTACAAGAAGCGGGCCGCGCAGGTGCTGGGCGCCGCCGAGCGGATCGAGACCGGGCAGGCCCCGCACCTGCCGGGCGCCGCCGCCGGCCACGCCGCCGCCCTGTGGTCCGGCACCGGCCTGCTGCACGCCCGGCCGGCCGACGCCGGGCGCTCCTCGCAGGCGGCGGCCGGCCGGGCCCCCGGCGCGGCGCCGGTGCTGCGGAAGGACGGCCGGCCGCTGGCGCTGCGCTTCGTCCTCCCCGAGGGTCCCGGCTCCGAGCAGCTGCGCACCGTCGGCCGGCGGATCTCGGGGATGCTGAACCGGATCGGGGTGCAGACCACGATCCAGCAGGTGCCGGACTCCAGCTACTTCCAGGACCACATCGCCTCCGGCGACTTCGATCTGGCGCTGTACTCCTGGCCCGGCACCGCCTACCCGGCGACCGACGCCCGGCCGATCTTCGCCAAGCCGCAGCCGGCGCCGGACGGCTCGCTGACCGTCGAACAGAACTACACCCGGGTCGGCACCGACCACATCGACCAGCTCTTCGAGCAGGCCGCCTCGGAGCTGGACACGGACGCCGAGCACACCCTGGTCGAGCAGGCCGACGCCCGGATCTGGGCCGCAGCCGGCTCGATCCCGCTCTACCAGCGGCCGGAACTGGTGGCCACCAGGAAGTCACTCGCCAACATCGGCGCGTTCGGCTTCGCCACACCCCGCTTCCAAGACATCGGTTACACGAAGTAGGGGTTGCGCCAGAGCTAAAGTTCGATAAGAAACCGCAGGTCAGAGGTGGTGCGTACGGGCTGGGGCGGCCATTGCCGCCGCAGCCCCGTACCATGGGGTGAGGCCGTGGCGTGTCAAGCCCGGCAGGGCCGCGTAACACAGACGTACGCGCAGCCGTCCACTCACTTCGGGAGTACGCCGCAATATGGCCACGCGCCACGACATCCGTAACGTCGCCATCGTCGCCCACGTCGACCACGGCAAGACGACCATCGTCGACGCCATGCTCAAGCAGGCCGGCGCCTTCGCCGCGCACCAGCTGGAGTCCGTCGACGACCGCGTCATGGACTCGAACGACCTGGAGCGTGAGAAGGGCATCACGATCCTCGCCAAGAACACCGCGGTGAAGTATCACCCGAAGGACGGCGGGGAGCCCATCACGATCAACATCATCGACACCCCCGGCCACGCCGACTTCGGTGGCGAGGTCGAGCGCGGTCTGTCGATGGTCGACGCGGTGGTCCTGCTGGTGGACGCCTCCGAGGGCCCGCTCCCGCAGACCCGCTTCGTGCTGCGCAAGGCGCTGCAGGCCCGGATGCCCGTCATCCTGTGCATCAACAAGACGGACCGCCCGGACTCCCGCATCGACGAGGTCGTCAACGAGACGTACGACCTGTTCCTGGACCTGGACGCGGACGAGGAGCAGATCGAGTTCCCGATCGTCTACGCGTGCGGCCGTGACGGCATCGCGTCGCTGACGAAGCCGGAGGACGGCACGGTCCCGGCCGACTCCACCAACCTGGAGCCGTTCTTCTCCACGATCCTGGAGCACGTCCCGGCCCCGACCTACGACGAGACGGCCCCGCTCCAGGCGCACGTCACCAACCTGGACGCCGACAACTTCCTCGGCCGTATCGCGCTCCTGCGCGTCGAGCAGGGCGAGCTGCGCAAGGGCCAGACCGTGGCCTGGATCAAGCGCGACGGCACGGTCTCGAACGTCCGCATCTCCGAGCTGATGATGACCGAGGCGCTCACCCGCAAGCCCGCCGAGGTCGCGGGCCCCGGTGACATCTGCGCGGTCGCCGGTATCCCCGACATCATGATCGGCGAGACGCTGGCCGACCCGGAGAACCCGATCGCGCTGCCGCTGATCACGGTCGACGAGCCGGCCATCTCCATGGTCATCGGTACGAACACCTCGCCGCTGGTCGGCCGCGGCGGCACCGGCAAGGGCGCCGCAGCCAAGACGGCGGTCAAGGACCGCAAGGTCACCGCCCGCCAGGTGAAGGACCGCCTGGACCGCGAGCTGATCGGTAACGTCTCGCTGCGCGTCCTGGACACCGAGCGCCCCGACGCCTGGGAGGTGCAGGGCCGCGGTGAGCTGGCGCTGGCCATCCTCGTCGAGCAGATGCGCCGTGAGGGCTTCGAGCTGACCATCGGCAAGCCGCAGGTGGTCACCAAGGAGATCGACGGCAAGGTCCACGAGCCGGTCGAGCGCATGACGATCGACGTGCCCGAGGAGCACATGGGCGCCGTCACGCAGCTCATGGGTGTCCGCAAGGGCCGCATGGACAACATGTCGAACCACGGCTCCGGCTGGGTCCGCATGGAGTTCGTGGTCCCGTCGCGCGGCCTCATCGGCTTCCGTACGGAGTTCCTGACGCAGACCCGCGGCACGGGCATCGGCCACTCCATCCACGAGGGCCACGAGCCGTGGTTCGGCACGCTGACGACCCGTAACAACGGCTCGCTGGTTGCCGACCGTGCCGGTGCCGTCACCGCCTTCGCGATGACGAACCTGCAGGAGCGCGGCGTGCTGTTCACCGACCCCGGCACCGAGGTGTACGAGGGCATGATCGTCGGCGAGAACTCGCGCGCCGACGACATGGACGTGAACATCACCAAGGAGAAGAAGCTCACGAACATGCGCTCCTCCTCGGCCGACTCCTTCGAGGCGATCGTCCCGCCGCGCAAGCTGTCGCTGGAGCAGTCCCTGGAGTTCTGCCGCGACGACGAGTGCGTCGAGGTGACCCCGGAGGCCGTCCGCATCCGCAAGGTCGTCCTGGACCAGAAGGAGCGCGGCCGCACCGCCTCGCGCGCCAAGCACGGCTGACGCGACCCGCGCCACGGCTCTTCCCGGCGCCCCGTCGGACCACGGTCCGGCGGGGCGCCGCCGTATGCCCGTAGGGCTTGTCCGCACACGGGTCGGTGACCGGGGGTCGGTCATCCGAGGGGTTTCCCGGGGGTTCGGAGCAGTGGCGGCCGGTGCCGAGGTGCGCTATGCCACGGTTTGGGCTCTGATGTGGGCTACGTGTGGTCCCCGTGACTACGTGTGACCCGGAGTCCGGACCGTAAGGAGGCGCCATGCGCGGAGCCGTGCGCGCGAAGTGGGCCGTCTGCGCGGGGGTGCTGGCCCTCGTGGCCACCGCCTGCGGGGGCGGGACCGCCGGGCCGGGCGGCTCCGCCGTGGTCAGCGCCTCCTGGGGGGACCCGCAGAATCCGCTGGAGCCGGCCAACACCAACGAGGTGCAGGGCGGCAAGGTCCTGGAAATGCTGTTCCGCGGCCTCAAGCGCTACGACCCCGGGACCGGCGCCGCGGAGAACGTCCTCGCCGAGAAGATCGAGACCACCGACGCCCAGCACTACACCGTGACGCTCAAGCGCGGCTGGACCTTCAGCAACGGCGAGAAGGTCACCGCCAAGTCCTTCGTGGACGCCTGGAATTACGGCGCGCTGCTGGACAACAAGCAGAAGAACGCGCCCTTCTTCCAGTACATCGACGGCTTCGACAAGGTGCACCCGGACAATGGTTCGGCCACCGCGAAGACCCTCTCCGGACTCCGGGTGAAGGACGACCACACCTTCACCGTCGCCCTGAACCAGAAGTTCTCCAGCTGGCCGGACACCCTGGGCTATTCGGCGTTCATGCCGCTGCCCCAGACGTTCTTCCGCGACCACGCCGGCTGGCTGGCGAAACCCATCGGAAACGGCCCGTACGTGGTGGATTCGTACGCCAAGGGCAGCGTGCTGAAAATGCGGAAGTGGACGAGGTACCCCGGCTCCGACCCGGCGCAGAACGGCGGCATCGACCTCCGCGTCTACACCGACAACGAAACCGCCTACACCGACCTCCAGGCCGGGAACCTCGACCTGGTGGACGACATTCCGGCCTCCCAACTGAAGAACGTCCGGGCGGATCTGGGAGACCGGTACCTGAATCAGCCGGCCGGGATCATCCAGACCCTCACCTTCCCCATGTACGACCCGCGGTGGAGCACATCGGGCGCGGCGCAGGTGCGGCGCGGCCTGTCGATGGCGATCGACCGGGGGCAGATCACCAAGGAGATCTTCCAGAACACCCGCACCCCGGCCACCGACTGGACCTCACCGGTACTGGGCGTCAAGGGCGGCTACAAACCGGGGCTCTGCGGCGAACCCTGCGAATTCAACCCGGCGAAGGCCCGGCAACTCATCAAGGACGGCGGCGGAATTCCCGGCGGCCGGACCACGATCACGTACAACGCCGACACCGGCTCGCACAAGGACTGGGTCGACGCGATCTGCAACAGCATCAACAAGACGCTGGGGGACGACAAGGCGTGCGTGGGGAATCCCGTCGGCACCTTCGCGGACTTCCGTAACAAGATCAGTGCCAAACAGATGACCGGGCCGTTCCGGGCCGGCTGGCAGATGGACTACCCACTGATCCAGAACTTCCTCCAGCCGCTGTACTACACCGGTGCCTCCTCCAACGACGGAAAATTCAGCAACCCCGAATTCGACAAGCTCGTCAACCAGGCGAACGCCGCCCCGGACACCCGGCAGGCGGTGGCGAAATTCCAGGACGCGGAGCGGATTCTCGCCCGCGAGATGCCCGCCATCCCGCTGTGGTACCAGAACGGCAGCGGCGGCTATTCGGACCGGATCAGCAATGTGCGGCTCAATCCGTTCAGCGTGCCGGTCTACAACGAGATCACGGTCGGTTGACCACGGAGGCAGGCGCGCTCATGGGACGTTATGTGATCCGGCGGCTGCTCCAGATGATCCCGGTGTTCATCGGCAGCACCTTTCTGATCTTCCTGATGGTCTACGCACTGGGCGACCCGGTCGCCGCGATGTTCGGCGACCGGGCGCCGGACCCCGCCACCGCGGCGCAGATCCGCCACGACCTCTACCTCGACCAGCCGTTGTGGAAGCAGTACCCGCACTACATGGGCCAGATCTTCCAGGGGAACTTCGGCATCGCGTTCAACGGCCGACCGGTCACCGAGCTGATGTCCTCGGCCTTCTCCGTGACCCTCCGGCTCACCCTGGTCGCGATCGTCATCGAAATGGTGGTGGGCATCGCGCTCGGGGTGTTCAGCGGACTGCGGCGCGGCCGGGGCATCGACACCACCGTGCTGGTCCTCACCCTCGTCGTGGTCTCCGTGCCGACCTTCGTCAGCGGCTATCTGCTCCAGTTCGTCTTCGGCGTGAAGTGGGAATGGGCCGCGCCGACCGTCGCCCTGGACGCACCGCTGGGTCAACTACTGCTGCCCGGGCTGGTGTTGGCGCTGGTCTCGCTCGCCTACGTCACCCGGCTGACCCGCACCTCGATCGCGGAGAACGCCCGCGCCGACTACGTCCGCACCGCCATCGCCAAGGGCCTGCCCCGGCACCGGGTGATCACCCGTCACCTGCTGCGGAACTCCCTGATCCCGGTCGTCACCTTCATCGGCACCGACATCGGCGCGCTGATGGGCGGCGCCATCGTCACCGAGCGCATCTTCAACATCCACGGCGTCGGCTACCAGCTCTACCAGGGCATCCTCCGGCAGAACTCGCCCACCGTGGTGGGCTTCGTGACGATCCTGGTGCTGGTCTTCCTGATCGCCAACCTGCTGGTCGACCTGCTCTACGCCGTCCTCGACCCGAGGATCCGCTATGCCTGAGTCCCACGTGCCCAAGGAAGCCATCGGCCACGGCGACGGCGGCACCGCCGCGCTCGCCATCGGCGAGGCGGAATCCCTCGAACGCGCCCCCGCCGCCCGGCCCCTGCCCCCGGGCGGCGAACCCACCGGCAAGCCCCGCAGCCTGTGGAGCGACGCCTGGCACGACCTGCGCCGCAACCCGGTCTTCGTGGTCTCCGCGCTGGTCATCGTCTTCCTGGTGGTCATCGCCCTCTGGCCGCAGCTGATCGCCACCGGCAACCCCTACCGCGCCGACCTCGCCAAGGCCCAGCAGAGCGCCGGCCCCGGCCACCCCTTCGGCTACGACACCCAGGGCCGGGACGTCTACACCCGGGTCGTCTACGGCGCCCGCGCCTCCATGACCGTCGGCACCTGCGCCACCGCCGGCGTCGCCCTCCTGGGCGGCCTGCTCGGCGGCCTGGCCGGCTTCTTCGGCGGCTGGTGGGACACCCTGCTCTCCCGGCTCGCCGACATCTTCTTCGGCATCCCGGTGCTGCTCGGCGGGCTGGTCTTCCTCTCCGTGGTCACCAGCACCACCGTCTGGCCGGTGATCGGCTTCATCGTGCTGCTCGGCTGGCCGCAGATCGCCCGGATCGCCCGCGGCTCGGTCGTCACCGCCAAGCAGAACGACTACGTCCAGGCCGCCCGGGCCCTGGGCGCGGGCAACGGGCGGCTGCTGCTGCGGCACATCGCCCCCAACGCCGTCGCCCCCGTCATCGTCGTCGCCACCATCGCGCTGGGCACCTACATCGCCCTGGAGGCCACCCTGTCCTACCTCGGCGCGGGCCTGAAACCGCCCACCGTCTCCTGGGGCATCGACATCTCCGCCGCCTCCACCCACATCCGCAACGCCCCCCACATGCTGCTCTGGCCCGCGGGCGCGCTGAGCATCACGGTGCTGGCGTTCATCATGCTCGGCGACGCGGTGCGCGACGCCCTCGACCCCAAGCTGCGCTGAGGAGGCGGTGGAGATGACCAACGGCGGCGCGCCCACGGCGCAGCCCCTGCTCGACGTCCAGGACCTGGCGGTGGAGTTCCGCACCCGGGACGGGGTGGCCAAGGCCGTCAACGGCGTCAGCTACACCGTGGCCGCCGGCCAGACGCTGGCGGTGCTCGGCGAGTCCGGCTCCGGCAAGTCCGTCACCGCGCAGGCCGTGATGGGCATCCTCGACTCCCCGCCGGGCTTCGTCACCGGCGGCCGGATCCTCTTCCAGGGACGCGATCTGCTCACCCTGGGCAAGGAGGAGCGCCGCAGGATCCGTGGCGCGAAGATGGCGATGATCTTCCAGGACGCGCTCTCCGCGCTGAACCCGGTGCTCAGCGTCGGCACCCAACTCGGCGAGATGTTCCGGGTGCACACCGGGACGTCCCGCAAGGAAGCCCGGGCCAAGGCCGTCGAGCTGATGGAACGGGTCGGCATCCCGGCGGCCCGGGCGCGGGTGGGGGACTATCCGCACCAGTTCTCCGGCGGTATGCGCCAGCGCATCATGATCGCCATGGCGCTCGCCCTGGAACCCGACCTGATCATCGCCGACGAGCCGACCACCGCCCTGGACGTCACGGTCCAGGCCCAGGTCATGGACCTGCTCGCGGAGTTGCGCCGGGAATACCGGATGGGCCTGATCCTGATCACCCACGACCTGGGCGTGGTCGCCGACGTCGCCGACACCATCGCCGTGATGTACGCGGGCCGGGTCGTCGAGACCGCCCCGGTGCACCAGCTGTACAAGGCGCCCGCGCACCCGTACACCCGCGGCCTGCTGGAGTCCGTCCCCCGTCTGGGGCACAAGGGCCGGGAACTGCACGCGATCAAGGGCCTGCCGCCGAACCTCACCGCCATCCCGCCGGGCTGCGCCTTCCACCCCCGCTGCCCGCTGGCCCGCGACGTCTGCCACACCGACCGCCCGCCGCTCTACGACGTCGGGCCGGGCCGGACCAGCGCCTGCCACTTCTGGAAGGAGACGCTCGATGGCGCCCGGTGAACCCCTCCTCGAAGTCCGCGACCTGGTCAAGCACTACCCGCTCACCCAGGGCGTGCTGATCAAGAAGCAGGTGGGCGCGGTCAAGGCGGTCGACGGGGTCTCCTTCGACCTCGGGCAGGGCGAAACCCTGGGCATCGTGGGGGAGTCCGGCTGCGGCAAGTCCACCGTCGCCCGGATGCTGGTCGGCCTGGAACGGCCTACGGAAGGTCACATCCGTTACCGCGGCGAGGACATCACCCGGCTCTCCGGGCGCGCCATGAAGGCCGTCCGGCGCAACATCCAGATGGTGTTCCAGGACCCCTACACCTCGCTCAACCCCCGGATGACGGTCGGCGACATCATCGGCGAGCCCTTCGAGATCCACCCCGAGGTGGCGCCCAAGGGCGACCGTCGGCGCAGGGTCCGAGAACTCCTCGAAGTCGTCGGCCTCAACCCCGAGTTCATCAACCGCTATCCGCACCAGTTCTCCGGCGGTCAGCGGCAGCGCATCGGGATCGCCCGCGGCCTGGCCCTCCGCCCGGAGATCATCGTCGCCGACGAGCCGGTCTCCGCCCTCGACGTCTCCGTCCAGGCCCAGGTCGTCAACCTCCTGGCCCGGCTCCAGGCCGACTTCGGGCTCTCCTACGTCTTCATCGCGCACGACCTGTCCGTCGTCCGGCACCTCTCCGACCGGGTCGCGGTGATGTACCTCGGCAGGATCGCCGAGATCGGCACCGGCGAACAGATCTACGACCACCCCACCCACCCGTACACCCAGGCGCTGCTCTCCGCCGTCCCGGTACCCGACCCCGGGGCCCGCGCCCACCGGACGGGGGCGTCTGCCGGCGAGGGCCGGGGGCGGATCCTGCTGAGCGGCGACGTCCCCTCCCCGGCCGACCCGCCGTCCGGCTGCCACTTCCGTACCCGCTGCTGGAAGGCGCAGGAGCTGTGCGCACGGGTCGAGCCGCCGCTGGCGGTCCCGGCGGCGTTCCAGGACGCCACCGGCCCGGCGCGGCACGCCTCGGCCTGCCACTTCGCGGAGGAACGACGGGTGGTGCCGAGCGAGTAGTCGGTGGACGGGGGAATGCGAAGGAGCCCGCCCCCAGGGGGAAGCGGGCTCCTTCGGCGTCCTACGGGTGCGACGGGTCAGCTCTTCGCACCGTCCGCGCCGTTCGCGCCCTCGGCGGCGGCCTCCTCGATCGCCGCCAGCGCCGGGTCCAGGATGATGTCCTCGCCGCGGGACGCGGTCGTCGGCTCCTCCGGGAAGTGGCAGGCGGTCAGGTGGCCGGCGTCGTTCCGGGCGATCTGGATCAGCGGCGGCTCCTCCGTCGCGCACTTGTCCTGCGCCTTCCAGCAGCGGGTGCGGAACCGGCAGCCGGACGGCGGGTTGACGGGGGAGGGGACGTCGCCGGCGAGTCGGATCCGCTCGCGCTCCTCCTCGCCCTCCTCGGCCAGCTTCGGCTCGGGCACGGCCGAGAGCAGGGCGTGGGTGTACGGGTGGCGCGGCCGGTTGTAGATCTCGTCGCGGGTACCCACCTCGACGATCTTGCCGAGGTACATCACCGCGACCCGCTCGCTGAAGTGCCGGACGATCGCAAGGTCGTGGGCGATGAAGATGAACGCGATGCCCAGTTCGCGCTGGAGCTCCTGGAGCAGGTTGACCACCTGCGCCTGGATGGAGACGTCCAGGGCGGAGACCGGCTCGTCCGCGACGATCAGCTTGGGCTCCAGGGCGAGCGCCCGGGCCACGCCGATGCGCTGCCGCTGACCGCCGGAGAACTCGTGCGGGAAGCGGTTGTAGTGCTCGGGGTTGAGGCCCACGGTCTCCAGGAGTTCGCGGACCCGCTTCTCCCGGCCGCCGACCGGGTTGATCCCGTTGATCTCCATCGGCCCGCTGATGATCGTGCCGACCGTCTGCCGCGGGTTCAGCGAGGCATACGGGTCCTGGAAGATCATCTGGATCTCGGAGCGGATCGGCGCCAGCTGCTTGCGGTTGGCGTGCGTGATGTCCTGACCCGCGTAGGTGATCCTGCCCGAGGTGGGCTCCATCAGCCGGGTGAGCAGCCGACCGGTGGTCGACTTGCCGCAGCCGGACTCGCCGACCAGGCCGAAGCTCTCACCGGCGTGGACGGTCAGGTCCACCCCGTCGACCGCCTGGACGGCGCCGACCTTCCGCTTGAACGGGAAGCCGCCGTAGATCGGGAAGTGCTTGGTCAGTCCCTCGGCGGTGAGCAGGGGCTCGCCCTGGGTGGCCGCGGCGGCTCCGGGCGCGGTCAGGGTGTCGTTCTTGGCCATGGTGGTAGCTCCCTAGCCCAGCCGGGGCTTGATCTGCTCGGTGAAGAAGGTCTGCTTCTGCTCTGAGGTGAGGTGGCAGGCGGCGGCCCGGCCCGGCGCCAACGGCGGGCGCTCGCCGGTGCACAGGCCGCCGTCGACCTCCGCGGTGAACGCGCAACGCGGGTTGAAGGCGCAGCCCGACGGAGGATTGAGCAGGCTCGGCGGCGAGCCCGGGATCGGGTGCAGCTCCTCGTTGACGTCCGAGGAGAGCCGGGGCATGGAGCTGAGCAGGCCCCAGGTGTACGGGTGCCGGGGCTCGGTGAGGATCTCCCGGACCGAACCGCGCTCCACCGCCCGGCCGCCGTACATCACCAGCAGGTCGTCGGCGACGTCGGCGACCACGCCCAGGTCGTGGGTGATCAGGATGATCGCGGAGCCGAACTCCTGCTGGAGGTCCTTGAGAAGGTCCAGGATCTGCGCCTGGACGGTGACGTCCAGGGCGGTGGTCGGCTCGTCGGCGATCAGCAGCTGCGGGTTGCAGACCAGCGCCATGGCGATCATGGCGCGCTGCCGCATACCGCCGGAGAACTGGTGCGGGTAGTCGTCCACCCGCAGGTTGGGCTGCGGGATGCCGACCTTGGTGAGCATCTCGATCGCGCGCTGCCGGCCCTCGCGCTTGCTGGCGCCGGTGTGCTTCATGAACGGCTCGGCGATCTGCCGTCCGACGGTGTAGTACGGCGACAGGGCGGTCAGCGCGTCCTGGAAGATCATCGCCATCTTGTTGCCCCGGAGCTTCTCCAGGGTCTTCTCCTTGGCGCCGGTCAGCTCCTGGCCGTCCAGGTGGATCTCACCGGTGATCTCCGTGGCCTTGGGGTTGTGCAGCCCCAGCACGGCGAGGTTGGTGACGGACTTGCCGGAGCCCGACTCGCCGACGATGCCCAGGGTCTTGCCGCGCTCCAGGTCGAAGGAGAGGCCGTCGACCGCCTTGACGATGCCGTCCTCGGTGGAGAAGCGGACATGCAGGTCGCGGACGGAGAGGAAGGAGCCGGTGCCGGATCCGTTCGGGGCCGGCGTCTCCTCGGTCTTGGTGGGTGTGGTCACGACAGGCTCTCCTAGGACAGACGCACGCGCGGGTCGATGAACGCGTACGCCGCATCCACGACGATGTTGAAAACCAGGATCAGGGCGGCGCTGAAGATCATCACGCCCATCACCATCGGCAGGTCGAGGGTGGTGACCGAGTCGACCGCCAGCCGGCCGAGTCCCGCCAGCTGGAAGGTGAACTCGGTGATCATCGCGCCGCCGAACAGCGAGCCCAGGTCCACGCCGAGGATGGTGACGATCGGGATCAGCGAACCGCGCCAGGCGTACCGCAGGAAGACGTAACGCGCCGGCATGCCCTTCGCCTTGGCGGTGCGGACGTGCTCCTCCTGGAGCTGCTCGATCATCGTCGAGCGGGCCATACGGGTGTACTGCGCGGTGAAGATCGTCGCCATCACCAGCCACGGGATCAGCAGGCCCATGAACCAGCCGATCGGATCGCTGGTGAGGTTCACGTACGCCGGAGCGGCCATGATGCCGCTGTAGACGAAGATGCCCAGCACGACGGGGCCGAGGATGTAGATCTGCACCGAGCTGAGGATCATCGACAGACTCGTGACCGTCTTGTCCAGCAGCGAGCCGCGCTTCCAGGCGGCGAGCAGGCCGGCGCCCACGCCGATCACCAGGAAGGCCACGACACCGCCGAAGGCCAGCGACGCGGTGAGGGGCAGCCGGTCCATCATCGTGGACCAGACGTCCTGCTTGGTGGCGAAGGAGTAGCCGAAGCAGGGGGCGTTGCAGTGGCCGAGGGTGAAGTCGCGGCCCGCGAAGATCCCGACGAGGAAGTGCCAGTACTGGACGGGCACGGGCTGGTCCAGGCCCAGGTTCTTGTGGATGAGCGCGACGTTGTCGGCGGTGCAGTTCTTGCCGCACGCCATGAGCGCGGGATCACCGACGGAGAAGAAGACGAAGAAGGTGAAGGCGCTCAGCAGGAGGAGGATGACGACCGCGCCGAGCGTCCGGCGAAGTAGGAAGGGAAGCATGACAGTTCGCTGCTCTCAGGACGGCGGCTGCAGTGGGGTGAGGGGTGGCGGGAAGGCCCCGGAGTGCGCGCCCCGCCTTGCGCGCGCACTCCGGAATGCCTTCGGCTGTGTGCTGCTTACTTCTTACTTCTTGACGAACAGCGTGTTCACGTCGAGGTAGTTGGTGTCCGTGTTGTAGCGGATACCGCCGATCTTCGAGCCGTACAGCTGGAGCGACTTGACGAAGAACACCGGGGCGGCCGGGTTGACCTGCTCCACGATGTAGTGGTGGAGCTTCTGCCACTCCGCGGTCTGCTTCTGCACGTCCGGGATCTGCCGGATGCGGTCGATCTCCTGGCTGATCTTCGGGTCACGGACGTGCGAGTAGTTGGAGGCACCGTCCGCGATGATGCGGCCGTCGTAGGACGGCGGGATCACCGTGGAGGCGTCCGGCCAGTCCTGGCCCCAGCCGGTCAGGTAGACGTCGAAGCCGTTGTCGACCTTGCCCATCTGCTGGTACCAGGAGGAGGAGTCGACCTCCTTCTTCTGCACGTCGAAGCCGGCCTTGGTCAGCCCGTCGGCGATGGCGACGGACTCCTTCTGCCGGATCTCGGTGTTGGCGTAGGCGTAGACGAGCTTCATGCCCACCTTGCCGGCTTCCTTCAGGAGCTGCTTGGCCTTCTCCGGGTCGCCGTTGGGCTTCTTCAGCTTGCCGTAGGGGTCGTAGCCCTTCTCGTAGCCCGCGACGGTCGGGGAGAGCAGACCGCCGGCGACCTCACCGCCGTAGCTGCCGCCCTCGATCCGGACGACCTGCTGGCTCGGCATCGCGTAGGTGATCGCGTCACGGATCCGCTTGTCCTTGATGCGGTCCATGTTCATGTTCAGCTGCCAGACATAGGGCTGGTAGCCCTGCACCAGGCGCTTGCTGGCGCTGGGATCGCTCAGCACCTGCTTGGTCAGCGTCGGCTCCACGGCGTTGGTGAAGCTGACGGCGGTCTGGTCCTCGCCCTTGTCGGCCATCAGCCGCTTGGTGGAGTCGGAGAACTGGTGGTTGAAGGAGATGTTGTAGCCGTCGACGTACTGGTGGCGCGCCGGGTCGGTCTTGGGGTCCCAGCTCGGGTTCTTCACCAGTGCCATGGACTTGCCGGACTTGAACGACGCGATCTTGTACGGACCGCTGGTGACCGGCGCGACGTCGTAGCTGTCCTTGGTGTCCTTGGCGCTGTCCGGGACGGCGCTGTAGCCCGCCATCGCCAGCGCGTAGGGCAGCTGCGTCTGCGGCACCTTGAAGTGGAAGATGACGGTCTTGCCGTCCGGGGTGTCCAGGACGGACTTGGGCAGGTGGTCGCCCTTGTACGGGCCGTCCGGCAGTGCCTTGCGGTAGGTCGTGCCGTCGCCCGACAGCCACTGCTGGATGTAGGTCGGACCCTCGGTGATGAACGGCGCGTACATCCGCTCGATGGAGTGCCGGATGTCCTTCGAGGTGATCGGCGTGCCGTCCTCGAACTTGATGCCGTCCTTGAGCGTGTACGTCCAGGTCTTGCCGCCGTCGGACATCTTTCCGGCGTCGGTGGCGAGGTCGCCGACGAGGGTCTTGTTGCCCTTGTCGTCCTGCGTGTACGTGGTCAGGCCACGGAAGATCAACTTGGCCAGGTCGCCCACGTCGCTGACGTACATCTGGGCCGGGTCCAGGTGGTTGTAGCTGTCGCGCTGGTAGACGGTGATGGTGCCACCGTTCTGCGCGCCCGCCACCGCGGCCGCGGGGCCGTTGGACTGCGCCGCGGTGCCGAGCGGCACCACCTTGGACTGGGAGGCCGCGTCCTTGTCGGTCTGCGCGTCGTCCTTGCCCGAACGGCTGCCGCCGCTGCAACCGGTGAGCGCGAGCGAACCGGCCGCCAGGGCCACGATCACCGCGCGGGTTCTACGCGTGGAGAGTGTGTTCATGAGGATCCAAGCACCTGCCTGTCAGTCGTTGTCCCGATGTGCTGTCTGACTCCGGTGCGCCACCGGCGCGGGGGTGACAGCTGCCCCCGTCAAGAGGGCGATCAGCGCCCGGACTTGGGGTCGAACGCGTCCCGGACCGAGTCCCCGAGCAGGTTGAAGCAGAGCACGAAGATCACCATCGCGGCGCCGGGGAAGAGGAGGAAGGTCGGGTCGTTCTCGTAGATCTGGCCGGCCGTTTTGAACAGCCGACCCCAGTCGGGGGTGGGGTCCACGATGCCGACGCCCATGAAAGACAGGCCGGCCTCCGCCGTCACGAACAGCGGGAGCATGTAGGTGCTTTGCACCAGGATCGGGGTCACCACGTTCGGCAGCAGCTCCTTGGTGATGATCCGCCAAGGGGAGGCACCGGTGATCCTCGCGGCCTCGACGAAGTCCCGCTCCCGTAGGGACATCACCTGTCCGCGCAGCAGACGGGCCAGACCCATCCAGCCCAGCGCCCACTGCACGAGGATCAGCGCGATCACGCGGATATAGGTGGGGGTCTCGTCGCCCGGCGCCACGAAGACCGCGATCACCGCGGGCATGAACGCCACGAACGTCAGCTGGCTGGGGAAGGCGAGCAGGAAGTCGATCAGCCGGCCGACCCAGTAGTCGGTCTTGCCGCCCAGGTAGCCCGCCGTGATGCCGATGATGGTGCCGGTGATGACCACCAGGATGGTGACCATGAGCGAGATGCCCAGCGAGGTCCGCATGCCGTACAGCAGGTTGGTGAACAGGTCGCGGCCGAGGCCCGGCTCGATGCCGAACCAGAAGTCGCCGGAAATGCCGCCGTTGGGCGCCGCCGGATAGCTGAACTCGTCCAGCAGACTGGGGTTGTCGCTGCCGTACAGCGTGTACGGGTTCTTGCCGTAGAGCGAGGCGATCACCGGGGCCAGGGCCGCGATGACGAAGAACGCGAGCACGATGATCGCGCAGATCATGCCGGTGCGGTCGCGCTTGAAGCGCGCCCACATCAATTGCCCGGGGGAACGGCCTACGAGCTCACCGCCCTTGCCCTTCTTTTCCTTCTTCAGACCCTTGGATGCAAGTCCCGGGGTATCGGGCTTGCCTGCCGCGGTCTGGGATGGACTAGTCATCGCGAAGTGCCCCCGCGCCGAGTTCTCTTGGAACGTGAAGCGGCACCGGTCGCACCGCTGGATGAGCGCGACTTTCGCAAGGGATTTACGGCGGAGTCAAGGGTAAGAGGTGCGCTCGTGCACAGGTCGTCCGCTTCTTGAGCGAAGATTGCGCAGATCGTCTCCCTCGCGTGCTTGACACGGGATTGTCATATACGGCATGAGGGACATATCGTTCCCAAGCGCCTTAACATGAAGGCAACTTGTCCGTCGCATCACCGATATACGGACGCTTCATGCTGAACAACGTACGGCCGTGCGGGTGCCGTAGGTCGGCCGGGAGGTGCCAGCGGCGCCCCGGCCGACCGCCGTTTTGTCGGTGTTTCGGGCCCCGATCCCCCCGTGTCTGTTGTCCGATGGACGAGATTGGTGTAGACCTTCGATAGCGCCTTCACGAATGCGGGGACGCGGTGGAGGCCGTGGGTCACCGACGCGATCGGGCCGTGTCGACGACATGTCCGCACGATGTCCGTCCATGACGTGCGTCGGGGCGCCGGTTCGCTACGCGGGTCCACGACGTGTGGTGGGGTGCCCGTCCACGATGCGGGTCCACGACGTGTGCTGGCGTGCCTGTTCACGATGCGGGGCGGGCGCGCGTCCGCGGTACGTGTCCACCCCGCGGTCGAGCCGCCTCCACCGCGGTGCGCTGGGGGCGTCGTCATGACGGGCCCGTTGGTCGCCGCCGGCGACCGGTGGCCCGGCCGCCGGCATCCACCGGGAGGCATCGCCGCCCGGCGCACGGTCCTCAGCGGATGCCCAACGACCTCTTGAGGAAGTCCACCTGGAGCAGCAGCAGGTTTTCCGCCACCTGCTCCTGGGACGCCATGTGCGTCACCCCCGACAGCGGCAGCACCTCGTGCGGCCGGCCGGCGGCCAGCAGCGCCGAGGAGAGCCGCAGGGAGTGCGCCACCACCACGTTGTCGTCGGCCAGGCCGTGCACGATCAGCATCGGACGGTGCGGTTCCGCCGCGCCGGACAACCCCTCGTCCGTCACCAGGGAGTTGAAGGCGTAGACCTCTGGCTCCTCGTCCGGGTGGCCGAGATACCGCTCCTGATAGTGGGTGTCGTACAGCCGCAGGTCGGTGACCGGCGCCCCGACCACCGCGGCGTGGAAGACCTCCGGCCGGCGCAGCGCCGCCATGCCCGCCAGATAGCCGCCGAACGACCACCCGCGGATCGCCACCCGTCCCAGATCCAGCGGGAAGGAACCGGCCAGCGCCTCCAGGGCGTGCACCTGGTCCTCCAGGGCCACCGGCCCGAGGTTCCGGGAGACCGCCTTCTCCCACGCGGGGGAGCGGCCCGGGGTGCCCCGGCCGTCCGCCACGATCACCGCGAAGCCCTGGTCGGCGAACCACTGGGAGGTCAGATGGGCGTTGTGCGCGGCGACCACCCGCTGGCCGTGCGGACCGCCGTAGGGGTCTAGCAGCACCGGTAGCGGACCGTCGCCCTCCGCATAGCCGGTCGGCAGCAGCACCGCGCACGGGATCCGGCGCTCACCGGCGAGCACCAGCCGCGGCCGGGCGGTGAGATGCGGCGTCTCGGCATACGAGCCGATGACGGCCAGCACCTTCTCGCCGCCGTCCGGATCCAGCCGCACCACCTCCGACCGGGCGCCCGGCCACTGCAACGACGCCTGGGTCAGTACCGTCAGCTCCCCGCCGCGCACCACGGAGGACACCGTCGGATACGGCCGCTCACCCACCCTCTCCCAGCCGCCCTGGTCCCCGCTGCCGCGGAACCACGCCCGATAGACCCCGATGTCGTGGGTGTCCGCGCCGCTCGCCGAGAACAGGACGTCGTCCTCGCCGATGTCCAGCACCGCCCGGACGTGCAGCGGCTCCCCGGTCAACGGCCGGTCGCCGACGAACAGCTTCCGGGCGCCGCCCTCGTCGGCGATCCGCACCAGCCGCCCGTCCGGCGTCCAGGCCGGCGCCCCCGGGAACGGCTCGACCCACGCGTCGTCCTGGTCCTCGTGCACCACGGTGGTCGCGCCGGTCTCCGGGTCGACCGTCAGATAGCGCTGGGCGCGCTGGTCCCGGGTCTGGACCAGCAGCAGCGGCGGACCGGCCGCCGACCAGTGCACGCGGGCCAGATAGGGGTAGTGCGCGGTGTCCCACCGGATGTCCGTCCGGGAGCCGTCCAGGCCGAACAGCGCCAGGGTGACCTCGGCATTGGCGCTGCCGGCCACCGGATACGGCACCCGCGCGGGCTCCCGGTCCGGGTGCGCCGGGTCGGCGATCCACCAGCGGGTCACCGGCGCGTCGTCGACCCGGGCGGCCAGCACCCGGTCTCCCTCCGGGGACCACCAGAAGCCCCGGTGGCGGTCCATCTCCTCGGCCGCGACGAACTCCGCCAGCCCCCAGGTGACATCGGGGCCGTCGGGCTCCGCCAACGCCCGGTCCGCGCCCGCGGCGCCGTCGCCGCCGCCGTCGGCCGCGACGACCCGCAGCGCGCCGTTCGCCACATAGGCCACATGGCGGCCGTCGGGGGACGGGCGGGGGTCCACCACCGGCCCCGCCGCGGGGAGTTCCCGGGTGGTGCCGGCCCGCAGCTCCGAGACGAAGAGCCGCCCCGACAGCGCGAAGGCGGCCAACTCCACGGCGGAGTCGACGGCGTAACCGACGATGCCCGCCGACCCCTCGCGGCTGCGCTCGCGGCGCGCCCGCTCCTCCGGGGGGAGCTCCTCGTCCGCGCCGGCCAGCAGGGCGTGCGGGTCCGCCGCGGTGAACTCCCCTCCACCGTCCAGATCGAGGACCCAGAGCTGCTGACTGCGGTCGGTGCCGGTGCGGGACCGGAGGAAGACGACGCGCGCGCCGTCGGGGGAGAGGGCGAAGTCGCGGGGCGTGCCGAGCGTGAAGCGCTGGGTGCGCGCGTAGTGCCGGGGGAAGGGCAGCTGTCCGGTCATGCCGCCGAGCCTACGGCGGGAGGGGCCCGGCGGTGCGGGACTGTGGAAAACGGCGTGCGCCCCCGTCGTGCTCCGGTGCACCGACTTATGCGCACGGACGGAAAGTTATGATCCCTTGCGCGGGGTGGGTACGGGGTAAAGAGCCCTTGGCATACCCGGGTACATGGCGCCGACCCGTCGGCTCCCGTACCGTCAACTCTGTCCGGACCGTGAGTACTTGGAGGTGAGCCGCCGTGGCACTCTCGATTTCGGCGGTGGTGCTGCTGGCGATCATCGTCTTCTTGCTGATCAGGAAGTCCGGGCTGAAGGCGGTGCATGCATTTGTCTGCATGCTGCTGGGCTTCTATCTGGCCAGCTCGTCCATCGCCCCGACGATCAAGACCCTGACGACCAATGTCGCGGGGATGCTCGGCGGTATCAAGTTCTGATCGCGACCCGGCGGTCTCGGGGGCCTGTCCGGAGGGTCCCCGTGGGCCCGCGGGGCCTGCTGTCGCACGTTCCCGACTGACGCGGGGAGAGGCTCGCGCCCCGCGTCGTCGCATCGCCCACGGACATCCGGTCCGCGCCCGGCGCCCCGCCCGGCACCGCGCGCCGCGGAGTGATCCACACCGGCCCACCGGGCGGACCCCGGGCCAACCCCCGGCCCCGCGCCTCCACGGGGCGCACGGGCGGCCGTCCCGATCGGCTGCGGAGGGTGCGGCGGGCGGCTCGTAGACACCTCACGCCTCTAAGCCGTCAAGCCGCCACTGCGAGTTGCGTGGGGAACGCGGCCTGTTCGTCGAACAGTTCGTGGTTCTGGATGCAGTGGTAGAGCTGGCCGATCATGCGGTTGAAGAGGTTGCGTTGGGCGGCGGCGTGCCAGTCTCCGTGATCGTCGCGGCGGCGTCGGTAGTGGGCTTTAGCGCCGGGGGAGGCGGTGATGGCGGCGAAGGCCCACAGGTAGCCGACGTGGTTGAGCCGGTCGTTTTTCACCCACCTTCGGGTGATGCTGGACTTCTTCCCTGACGCCCGGGTGACGGGTGAGGAGCCGGCGTATGCCTTCAGGCCGCGGGCGTCGGCGAAGCGTGTGCGGTCGTCTCCGATCTCGGCGAGCACCCGGGCGCCGAGCTGGACGCCGAGGCCAGGGAAGCTGAGGATCACCTCAGCGTCCGGGTGCTGGGGGAAAGCCTCCTCGACCGCCTTGGCGAGGTCGTCGGCGGCGGCGCAGGCAGCGTCTAACTGGCCCAGGAGGGCCAGCATCTGTTTGCCCAGCGCGTCCTCGACCAGCGGAGGCTGGTGGGCCCAGTCGGCGCGGAAGACCTCGCGGAGCCGCTCGGCGTCGGCTTCGATGCCGCGTTGGCGGCCGGCGCGTTTGAGCGCGGCGCACAGCTGGGCGCGTGTGAGCCGGGCGGCTCTGGCCGGGGTCGGGGCAGTTCTGAGGAGTTCGCGTGCTTCGGGGCGGCACAGGCCGTTGCGCCAGGGCTCGAAGGCGGCCAGGGCGGCTGGGTAGTACTCGCGAAGCAGGGACCTGAGCTGGTTGGAAAGCTGCTGTCGGTTCCAGATCGCGTCCTGCTGAGCGCGGGCTAGGACGGCGATGGCGCGGGCGAGGTCGGTGTCGTTGGGCAGTGGGCGGTGCACGACCATGTCGGTGCGGAGGATGTTCGCGAGGACCAGGGCGTCGCCGGGGTCGGACTTCTTTCGTGAGACGGCGTGCCTATCGCGGTAACGGGCTGCGGCCATCGGGTTGATGGCGAAGACCTGCCTCTTGCCCTGTCGTAGCACAGTCACCAGCAGCCCGCGCGAGGTCTCGATCGCCACCGGGATCGGATCGTCCTCGGTGTCGCCGTATTCGGCGAGCAGGTCCAGCAGGATCCTGTAGCCGACCGCGTCGTCGGTGATGTGGCGCTTGGCCAGCAGCTGGCCGGTGTCGTCGACGAGCGCCACGTCGTGTGTCTTCTCGGCCCAGTCGATTCCGCAGTAGATCAACTTCATTCCTCCCCTGGAAGTGGACGTTCGCGCTGGTTGCGAGCGCATGCGGGCCACGCAGCGACCTAATCCCAGGACTCGACCCACGGGCCGGTCCGCCACCTCACTAGCCGTTCGTGGCACCAGCTCACCCCACGGGCCTCGGTCTGTGCGGGAGCTCATGCGGCTCGGGCGTAACAAGAGGTCACCGTGCGATGGGCTCGCACCACAAACGCCAACGAGTAAGAACAAATCGGGTGGTGGCGGCTGCGAGGACGCCGAACGTCGCCGCTCTGGGTAAAGGCGTACGCGCCGGGTCATGAGAAGGCATCCGTCCGGCGCCCATGCAGCCGCCACCACCACGAGCACCAAGGCCGAGCACCGATCTACGAGGAGGCATTGCCTGCCCGGCTGTCCGAAGATGTCACGGCCCCACCGCTCGAACAGTTCCGAGGGATTTCGCCTTCCGGAACTGCCGCTAGCACCGGATTAGGCTGTCCGCATGACCTCCCACCCGTCGCCCGCCGCCACCCCGAGCGGAGCCGCTGCGCCGCGTGGCGCCGTGCCCGTTCCCTCTCGCCGCCTCCTCTTGGTGCACGCGCACCCGGACGACGAGTCGATCAACAACGGCGTCACCATGGCCAGATATGCCGCAGAGGGCGCGCTGGTCACCCTGGTGACCTGTACCCGCGGCGAGGAAGGCGAGGTCATCCCGCCCGAGCTCGCCCACCTGGCGCCGGACCGCGACGACACCCTGGGCCCCTACCGCGTCGGTGAACTGGCCGACGCGATGGCCGCCCTCGGGGTCGCCGACCACCGCTTCCTCGGCGGCCCGGGCCGCTACCGGGACTCCGGGATGATGGGCGCGCCCCAGAACGACCGGCCGGGCTGCTTCTGGCAGGCCCCCGTGGACGAGGCGGCGGCCCACCTGGTGGCGGTTATCCGCGAGGTCCGCCCCCAGGTCCTGGTCACCTATGACCCGAATGGCGGATACGGCCACCCCGACCACATCCAGGCCCACCGCGTGGCGATGCGGGCCGCGGAGCTGGCCGCGGAGGCGGACTTCCGCCCGGATCTCGGCGGCGCGTATGCGATCGAAAAGATTTACTGGAACTGCACCCCGCGCTCGGAGGTCGAGGCGGGCCTCGCCGCGGTGCGCGCGGCCGGGCACGGCTTCGCCGGGGTGGCGGCGGTGGACGACGTCCCGGGTGTGGTCCCGGACGACGCGGTCACCGCATCGCTCGCGGGCGCGGGCGCGTACGCGGATGCGAAGGCCGCGGCGATGCGCGCGCACGTGACGCAGATCGCGGTCGACGGGGCGTTCTTCGCGCTCTCCAACGCCCTGGGCCAGCCGCTGTTCGGCACCGAGCACTACCGGCTGGTCCACGGGGCGTCCGGCGCGGCCGACGGGGAACGCGAGGACGATCTCTTCGCGGGAATCGGGGAGTCGACGGATTTGGTGGGTATGGAGGAGAGTGCCCGAATTGAGGAGGCGGCGGAATGACGACGTCCAAGGGTGGCGGGGCCGCGGACAAGGGCGGCGCCGGTAACGGCGGCGACGCGGAGAGGGCGGAGAAGGCGAGCAAGGCGGACAACGGGCGGCGGACGCGGGCGTCCGGCGGCGGCCCGGCCGCGGCGCGCGGTGGCGGTACCCCCGCGGCGCCGGCGGGCCGGCCCGCGCCGGGTGCACCGCTGACGCCGGGTCGGGTGGGCATGTACGCCCTGCTGCTGGTCACGGGCATCCTGCTCGCGTTCGCCGGAACGCTTCTCCAAGCGGCCTGGTTCCCGGGCGGATTGCTGCTGGCCCTGGCCGGCATGGTCGGCCTCTTCTACGGGGGCTCCCGGGCCACCGGGACCGTGGGCGGGGTGCTGGTGCCCGGCGCCGCCTGGCTGGTGACGGTGTTCCTGCTGCTCAGCGACGTCCGGCCGGAGGGCGATTTCCTGTTCGGGCCGGGTATCGGTTCGTACGCCTTCCTGCTGGGCGGCATCGTGATCGCTGTGATCTGCGCCACCGGGAGCCAGGTGCGCGCTACCGGCGTGTCCCCGGGCCGAGTTGGCGGATGACGTGGTTCATACCAGGACGGATGCTGCGCGGTTCCGGGTGACCGGCCGCGGTGCGGGGGCGGATCCCGGTGCGGCGGTCTTCCCGCGCACCCCGAGTGTCGGCCGGCAGCGGCCAGTATGGTGGTGCGCGCCGCCGCGCCGCCCTGGGGGCGCTTCCCCAGCTAACGCTGGGGGCTCCCCCACTCGGCCCGAGGCCGAGGATCATCTCTGACGAGCGGCGGAGCCAACCGGGAGAACCTGCTTTGAGTCGTGAATCTGACAGTTCGTCCTCCGGCCCCCGGGGCCGTGGCGGAGCCGTGTACCCGTCGGGGACACCGCCCTACGGCTCGCCCAGGGGAGAAACCGGCGAGACGCCGGTGCCCGGAGCCGCGGACCGGCCGGAGGAGCCCAAAACCGAGACCACGCTGACCACGCGGATCAAGATCAACATTCCGGGGTCCCGCCCCATCCCGCCGGTCGTCGTGCGCAAGCCCGTCGGTGAGGAGTCCGGCATGAACGCATCGGCTGCATCCGGCGGTTCCGCCGGCCCGTCCGGTTCCCCGGGGACGTCCGGTCCGGCCTTCGGCGGCGAACGGCCCGCCGAGCGCACGGCGGAGACGCCGCGGCCGGAGGCGACGGCGGACGAGGCACCCGCCGCTCCGAAGGAGAAGACGACCAGCGACTGGTTCTCGCCGCGCAAGTCGCAGGGCCAGGCCGGCGGGCAGCCGGCGGCGCCCGCCGCCGCCCCCGCGCCCGGGGCGACCGGCGGCAAGACCGCGCAGCGTCCGGACCTCCCGTACTTCTCGGACGCCCCGGCGGGCTCCGGGCCGGCCGCGCAGAGCCCCGGCACGCCCTTCGACGGTGCCCGCGGGCACGGCGGTTCGCCCTACGGGAGCGACCCGCTCGGTGGCGACCCCCTGGGCAGCGACCCGTTGGCCGGCGACCCCCTGGGCGGCGACCCCCTGGGTGGTGGCCCCCTCGGGAGCGCTCCCCTCGGGAACGACCCGCTGGGCAGCGACCCGTTGGGCGGCGACCCCCTCGGGGCCGATCCGCTGACCGGGCCCTCCCCGTTCGATGGTGGTCCGCGGGGCGAGGCGTCCCCGTTCGACGGTGGCCCGCGCGGCGGCTCGCCGTTCGACGCCCCGGCGCAGCCGGCCCGCGACCGCAACCCGTTCGACGCCCCGGCGGGCGGCGCCGCCCCCACCGGCCCGACGACCGGCCCGGCGCGCGGCGACTCGGCGCTCGACCTCCCGCCCGGATTCAGCGACCCCAGCGCCGGCAAGAGCGCCGCGGGCCGGATGAGCGACGACACCGCCGAACTCACCCCGCAGCCGTCGGCGCCACCCGGCGGCCTCGGCGTCACCGGCGGCATCACGGGCGGCCGCAAGGACAAGGGCGCCGGGACCGGCCCCAAGGGCGGCCCGAAGAGCGGCGGCCCCGGTGGCCGGGTGTCCGGCGACACCCTTGTCAGCGGGATCCCCAAGGTGCCCGGGGGGACCGGGCCGGCCGCCGCCACCCCGTTCGCCGGGGTGTCCGGTGGCGACGAGGAGAGCGCCGCCCCCAAGCCGCGGCCCAAGATCCCCGAGCCGATCAAGCCGCCCAAGAAGGGCCGCAACAAGCTGGTGCTCATCGGCGTCGCCGTCGTCGTCCTGGCCGGCGTCGCCTACGGCGCCGGGCTGCTGCTCGACCACGCCGACGTCCCCAACAACACCACCGCGCTCGGCGTGGACATCGGCGGCAGCTCCAAGGACGACGCGGTCAAGAAGCTGGAGACCGCCCTCAAGGACCGCCGCACCGCGCCGCTCAAGATCACCGTTGACGGCCGGACCGAGACCCTGCTGCCGGCCCGGGCGGGCCTGGACATCGACCTGCAGGCGACGGTCCGCAACGCCTCCGGCCGGGACTACAACCCGGTCTCCGTCGTCGGCTCGCTCTTCGGCGTCAAGCGCACCGCCCAGCCCGCGGTGATCACCGACAAGGAGAAGCTGGCGGTCGCGCTCCAGGGGCTGACCGGGCCGGCGGACGTGGCGGCGGACGGCGGGATCACGTTCGAGAACGGCAAGGCGGTGCCGCACTACGGCGCGCCGCACAAGGCGATCGACGCCGCGGCCTCCGAGAGCAAGATCACCGACGCCTACCTCGACCGTGTCAGCACCGGCAGCGACACCCCCGTGGTGCTCGCCGCCACCACCCAGCAGCCCAAGGTCGACAAGGCCGCGGTGGACAAGGCCCTCAAGCAGTTCGCCGAGCCGGCGATGTCCGGGCTGATCACGGTCCGGACGGACCCCCAGCACGCGGTCTCCTTCAGCCCGCAGAAGTCCATCCCGAAGTTCCTGTCCTTCAAGATCATCAGTGGCCAGCTGGTGCCGTTCTACGACCGGCCGGCGCTCAAGGAGCTCTACGGCAACACCTTCGACAGCGTCATGGTGACCAAGGGCGACGGCAGCAAGCACCCGGTCAGCGTCGAGGAGGTGGCCAGCGCGGTGGGCAGGGCACTGGTCGGCAAGACCCCCGCCGAGCGCGTGCAGACCATCGCGACCAACGGCAGCTGACGCCCGCGGTACCGCGCACCGGCCGCCGTAGAATACGGAAAGAGCAGGTCAGAGGCCCTCTGGGGCGAGTCCTCCGGGATTCCCCCTAGGGGGCCTCACCCATGACATCTGTCATGGCGATTCGCAGACGGTTGACACTGCCGCACGGTCCGACGATCCAGGAAGCTGAATGGCATGACGACGACAGCTACCACCACAGCCACCACCGCGCAGGACGCGGGACGGGCCCCGGTGGTCAGCTTCCAGGGGGTCAGCAAGAGTTACGGCGCGGTGCGCGCGGTGGCCGATCTGCACCTGGAGCTGCACCCCGGCGAGACCGTCGCACTCCTCGGCCCCAACGGCGCGGGCAAGTCCTCCACCCTCGACCTGCTCCTCGGCCTCCGCACCCCCGACGCCGGATCGGTGTCCCTGTTCGGCACCACTCCGCAGCGTGCCATACAGCAGGGCAAGGTCGGCGCGATGCTCCAGAGCGGCGGCCTCATGGAGGGCGTCAAGGTGCGCGAGCTGGTCCAGCTGGCCCGCGACCTGCACCCGCAGGGCTATCCGATGGACCAGATCCTGGCCAACGCCGGCATCACGGACATAGCCGACCGCCTGGTCGGCAAGCTCTCCGGCGGCCAGGAGCAGCGCGTGCGGTTCGCCCTCGCCACCGCCGGCGCCAACGACCTGATCGTGCTGGACGAGCCCACCACCGGCATGGACGTCTCCTCCCGGCAGACCTTCTGGGGCGCCATGCGCCGCCAGGCCCAGGAGGGCCGCACGGTCCTCTTCGCCACGCACTACCTCGAAGAGGCCGACGAGATCGCCGACCGGGTGATCGTGCTGCACCGCGGCCGGGTGCTGGCCGACGGCACCTCCGCCGAGATCAAGGCCCGCGCCGGCGCCCGCCGGATCAACTTCGACCTGACCGAGCCGGCCGACCGCGCCGCGCTGGAGGCGCTGCCGCACCTCACCGCGCTGACGGTGTCCGCCAGCGGCTCCGGGAGCACCGTCCGCATCCAGTCCCAGGACGCCGACGCGACCGTGCACGCCCTCTACGGCCTCGGTCTCTACCCGCGCAACCTCGAAGTCTCCGGCCTCGGCCTGGAGCAGGCGTTCATCGCCATCACCACCGCCGAGGAGGCGGCCCGATGACCACTCTGATCAAGCTTGAGATCATCCGCGCGCTGCGGAACAAGAAGTTCATGTTCTTCTCGGTGATCTACCCGCCGGCGCTCTACCTGATCATCGCCGGCGGCGCGGACAGCAAGCCGATCCCCGGCACGGGGCTCAACATGGGCCTGTACTACATGGTCTCGATGGCCGCGTTCGGCGCCATGACCGCCGTCCTGCTGGGCAACAGCGAGCGCATCGCCAAGGAACGCGAGCAGGGCTGGGTGCGCCAGCTGCGGCTGACCGCACTGCCCGGCCGCGGCTACGTCGCCGCGAAGATAGCCGCCGCGGCGACGGTCAGCCTGCCCTCGATCCTGCTGGTCATGATCGCCGCCGCGACGGTCAAGGGCGTCCGCCTCGAAGCCTGGCAGTGGATCGCCATCGCCGTCGGCACCTGGCTCGGCAGCTTCGTCTTCGCCGCCCTGGGCGTCGCCATCGGCTATCTGGCCAGCGGCGACGCGGTCCGCCCGATCTCCATGCTCTGCTTCTTCGCTCTGGCCTTCCTCGGCGGCCTGTGGATGCCGATGACGCTGCTGCCGCAGTGGGTGCAGAACATCTCCGAGTGGCTCCCGACGCACGCCTACGCCGCGCTGGGCACCGCCGTCGAGGCCGGCGGCGCGCCGCACGTCAAGGACATGGCGATCCTGCTCGGCTACCTCCTCCTCTTCGTGGGCGGTGCGGCCTGGCTGTATCGCAAGGACACTCGGAAGGCATGAGACCGGTGGAGACGAAGAGCGCGTTCGACGACCGGAACTCGGTGCTGATCGGACAGCGGCCGCGCAGCCGTCGGCAGGCCCTGCGCAAGGCGATGTGGATCGCCATGTGGCTGCTCTACCTCGCCGGCCCGGTGGGGGAGCTGACCGGCCACGGCTTCAGCACCGCCCAGCGGACCTGGGGCATCACCGGTCTCGCGCTCTTCGTCCTCGCCTACTGCGTCCTGGTCTTCCGCCACGTGTGGCACCGCCCGCCCGTCTCGCAGCGCTACACCCCGCTGGCGGTGATGCTGGCGCTGGCCGTCGCCCTGACCTGGACGCTGGGCGCCACCTGGCTGGTGCTGTTCATCTTCACCAGCGTGGCCTCCGCCGTGGTGCTGCCCTGGCAGCGCTCCCGCTGGGCCATACCGCTCGTCACCGCGGTGGTGATCGTCGTAGGCGCCCGCTATCCGGAGATACGCGGCTACTACCTCTTCGCGTACGCCCTGCCCGCCCTCGGCAGCGGCTTCGTCATGGTCGGCGTGCAGAACCTGATCCGCACCACCCAGGAGCTCCGCGCCGCCCGGGAGGAGGTCGCCCGCCTCGCCGCCAACGAGGAACGGCTGCGGCTCGCCCGCGATCTGCACGACCTCCTGGGCCACTCGCTCTCCCTGATAACGCTCAAGAGCGAGCTGGCCGGGCGGATGCTGCCCGGCCGCCCCGAGGACGCCGCCAAGCAGGTCGCCGACATCGAACAGGTCAGCCGGCAGGCCCTGGTCGACGTCCGCGAGGCGGTCACCGGCTACCGCCGCCCCCGCCTCGCCGTGGAGCTGGCCGGCGCCCGCGCCGCGCTGCGCACCGCCGACATCACGCTGACCGTCGATCCGGCCCTGGGGGACGAGCCGCGCGGACTGACCGCCGACACCGAGGGCGCCCTGGCCTGGGCGCTACGCGAGGCGGTCACCAACGTCGTCCGGCACAGCGGCGCCGGCCGCTGCGCACTGCTGCTCACCGAGGAGTGGGAGGCCGACGACCGCCACTACGTCTGCCTCACGGTGAGCGACGACGGGGACGGCCCGCCCCGCACCCAGCACGACGGCAACGGCCTGGCCGGCCTCCGCGAGCGGCTGGCACTCGCCGACGGCCGTCTGGAGACCGGCCAGCCCCGCGGGTCGCGGGGCTTCACCCTGCGCGCGTACGTCCCCAGGAGCACTCCCGCCGCGTCCCCCGACGACCCGATACCCGTGCCGGACACGGCTCCCGGAGCGGCGAACGGTTCGCTCTAGGGCCTGTCGTCAAACTCCCGCCTGCCTCGCGACGCCTGGCACGCACTCCCCCACGCCTTAGGGGACCCCCATGCTGCGTTGTCGGGCTCATCCCGGTACGCCCGGTACCGGGATGACCCTCCGCCTTGAGATCGCACGCACCAGACGCCGCGAGGCCCGCCCTCCGGGCGAACGACGGGAGTTTGACGACAGGCCCTAGCGGGGTGTGTCCGGCGGACTCGGGGTCTGGCCCCGGGCCCAGGGCGGCCGGGCCCTTCCTCGCCGCTCCCGCCCGCTTTCCCCGCGCCGACTGCGGGCCGCCGCGTCGGTGCCAGGTCGTAAGCTGACCCGCATGATCAGACTGCTGCTGGCGGAGGACCAGTCGATGGTCCGGGAGGCGCTGGCAGCGCTGCTGTCCCTGGAGGACGACCTGGAGGTCGTCGCCCAGGCGGCGCGCGGCGACGAGGTCGTCGGGCAGGCGCGGGCCCACGAGGTCGATGTCGCGCTGCTGGACATCGAGATGCCGGGCCTGAGCGGACTGGACGCCGCCGCCCTGCTGCGCGCGGAGCTGCCCGACGTGAAAGTCGTCATCCTCACCACCTTCGGCCGCCCCGGCTATCTGCGCCGGGCCATGGAGGCGGGCGCGGACGCCTTCCTGGTCAAGGACGCCCCGGCGGCCCGGCTCGCGGAGGCGGTGCGCCGGGTGCTGCGCGGGGAGCGGGTCATCGACCCGGTGCTGGCGGCGGCCGCGCTGGCCGACGGCGCCAGCCCGCTGACCGACCGCGAGCGCGAGGTGCTCCGGGCCGCCGCCGACGGCTCCACCAACGCCGAGATCGCCGCCGCCCTGCACCTGTCCCAGGGCACGGTCCGCAACTACCTCTCGCTCGCCATCCAGAAGACCGGCGCCCGCAACCGCGCCGAGGCGGTCCGCACCGCCCGCGACAAGGGCTGGCTTTAGGGCCTGTCGTCAAACTCCCGTCGTCCGGCCGGAGGGCGGGCCGGGCGACGACCGGCAGACGGGAGTTTGGCGACAGGCCCTAGCTCTGTCCGACGGGGCCTGGCCGCGGTCCCGGCCGATCGCACCGTCGGCGCCGTGTCCAGGACCTTCACCGGTGCGCGGCCGGACCTTCGCCCCTGTGCGGGCTCGCGGAACGTCCCGCAGGCTTGAAGTGTCATGCCAGCCCATCGCCCCGCCGAGGGTGGCCTCCTCACCCCCGTGCTGCTGATCCTCGCCATCCTGATCGTCGCGACCGTGGACGCGACGACCGGCCCGGAGCTGCACATCTCCGCCTTCATGGGCATCGCCCCGCTGGTCGCCGCGCTGCGCTGCTCCTACCGCCGGACGCTGCTGGTGGCCGTGGTCTACGTCGTCTGCCTCACCTACGTCGATCTGCTGACGGTGCCCGACTGGGCCCCGGCCAGCCGGGTCGTCGGCGTCTTCGGCGCGTTCCTGGTGGGCGTCTTCGCCCTGGTGCTGTGCCGTACCCGACTCCAGCGCGAGGCGCTGCACGCCCGCACCACCCTGGTGGCCGACACCGTGCAGCGGGCGATGCTGCGCGAGCTGCCGCTGCGCGCCGGACCGCTGGAGGCGTACGGCTTCTATGTGTCCGCCCAGGAGGGCGCCCGGGTCGGCGGCGACATCTACGAGGCCGTCGACACCCCGCACGGGCTGCGGCTGATGATCGGCGACGTCCAGGGCAAGGGCATGCCGGCGATCGGCGCGGGGCTGGAGGTGCTGGCGTCGTTCCGCGAGGCGGCGCAGTACCAGGAGTCGCTGGAGGGCGTGGCCGGCCGGATGGAGCAGGCGCTGACCCGCTACAACGCCCGCTCCGCCAAGGAGGGCGCCGACGAGCGCTTCGTCACCGCACTGCTGCTGGAGGTCCGCGCGCCCGGCCGGGCCCGGCTCCTGTCCTGCGGCCACATCCCGTACTACGTGGTGCGGGACGGCATCGTCCAGGAGCGCTCCGACGGCGAGGGCGGGCTCCCCCTGGGGCTGGGCGGACTCAGCCGCGAGCCGCGCCGGAGCGTCCGCATCCAGCACGAACCCCACGACTGGGTGGTGCTGTGCACGGACGGCGTCACCGAGGCCCGCGGCGGTGACGGCCGCTTCTACCCGCTGGCCGAGCGGCTCACCGCCTGGGTCGACCTGGAGCCGGTCGAGCTGGCCCGCACCCTCCGTGCCGACCTGGAGCACTTCACCGGCGGCGATCTGAAGGACGACGCCACGCTGCTGGTCGTCCGCCGTGCCCCGGCGGAGCAGACCGCGCCGGCGCCGGCCCGGACCGCGGCGGCCTGACCGGGCCCGGCCCCGTCGAGCCCTCAGTTCAGCCGGGCCCGGGCCGCCCCGGCCTCCCGGCGCAGCGCGGTCGCCGCGGCCGGCTGGACCGGCTCCAGCACCCGCGCGTACTCCTCAAGCTCGGCCGCCCCGGCCAGGAACTCGCCCCGCTGGACGAGGAGTTGGGCGCGTTCATGGCGCAGTTGCGCCGGATGGCTGGGCAGCAGCAGCGACAGGTCCAGCGCCCACAGATGGACCGCGCTGTGCTCCGGCCGGGCCTGGGCCCAGGCCCGGATGTTGTTGAGGATCCGCTGGACGATCTCCAATGGGCCGGCCGGGGTCAGCATCCCCGGGGTCAGCGCCTCACCGGTCGCCCCCGCGACGATCATCGCCGCGTCCTGGTCGGTGAGCGGCCGCCCGCCCTCGAACGGATCCGCCAGCACATGCCGCCCGGCCGGATCCCCGAGGCCGACGACGAAGTGGCCCGGCAGCGCCACCCCGTACACCGGCGCCCCGGCCCGCCGGGCGACCTCCAGCCAGACCACCGACAGCAGGATCGGCAGCCCGTGGCGCCGCCGCAGCACCTCGTGCAGCAGCGACGACTCCAGCCGGCGGTAGGCGCCGGGCGAGCCCACGAAGCCCTCCCGGCTGCCCAGCAGCTCGGCGAGGTTCCGGGCCCAGGCGCCGGGGCCGCCGGCGGGGGAGTGCGGCAGCAGACCGGCCAGCCGGTCCAGTTCGATCTGGGCCGCGTCGACACCGGCCTCGTCCAGGCCGGGATCGGCTTCGGCGCCGATCAGCAGGCACAGCAGCGCGAGGTCGGGCCGCTCCTCGCGGGCCGCCGCCGCGAACTGCCGCCGCCGCTCGTCGCGCGCCGTGTCCCGCTCGGGCCCCGGTTCCCCGCGCTCCGCTCGCTCACCCATACCGGACGGATACCCCCTCAGGCCCCGGCCCCGCCGCCCGCCGGGCCGCGTCGATAGTGATAGCCGTGGTGCTCGACGAACCCCAGCCCGTCGTAGAGCGCCCGGCCGCCGGCGTTGTCCGCCTCGACCTGGAGGTACGCCGCCGAGGCGCCCTCGGTCAGGGCCCGCTCGGCGAGCGCCGCCATCACCAGTGTCGCCAGTCCCTCGCGCCGCCGCTCGGGCGCGGTCTCCACCGCGGCGAACCCCGCCCAGCGCCCGTCGACGGCCAGCCGTCCGATCGCCGCGGTGCCGCCGTCCGGCGCCGGCACCCGTGCGAACCACACCGAGGGGCCGCCGGTCAGCACCGCCAACCCCGTCGCCGTGGCCGCCCCGGTCCGGTTGTACAGGCCCAGCCAGCCGTCGTCCGGCTGCCGGGAGAGCAGTACGCCCGAGGTGTCCGCCTCGGTGTCCGCGAGCGGCGCCAGCGCCGCGATCCGCACGGAGGTGTGCGCCTCGTCGCGCCACCCGCGCTCGGCGAGCGCCGCGGCCAGCCGCTCGTCGGCGTCCGCCCGCCCGGTGGCGACGGAGACCAGGGCGGGCAGTCCGCGATCGGCGTACCACCGGGTGACCCGGTCCAGCGCCTCGTCCAAGGGGACGCCGGGGTCGCCGAGCGGCAGCACGGAGTTGGCGCGGCGGGTGAAGCCGGTCCGCTCCGGGCCGCCGGGAGCGCCCGCCGCGTGTGCCGTCTCCTGGACGGACGCCCGCAACGTCCACGCACCGAGACGCTCTGTCTCAACGGCAGGCCACCCGCGGGCGGCCACCTCCTGGAGCTCCCGCACCGTGGCCGCCGGGACCTTCCGGCGGGCCGGCGCAGCCGGGACAACCTTGGCCGCTACCAGCGAAGACTCCTCGACCCGCACGGATCCGCCGTCCCGCCGTGTGATGCTCAGCACACCGTCGTCCCATGATGTGAGAACGCCGATCGCGTCGGTGAACGCGGGCTCCCCGGCCGGAGCCCCGGTCAAGCGCCGGACGGATACCCTTTTGCCCACGTCGGCACGGGTGATCCGGACCTCCGCGCGCCCGCCGGAGAGGAATTCCATTGATCTCCAACCGCCCCTCTTGTTCGTCTCGTGCCCGGGAACGGAGATACTAGGTGGCGGGCATCGACGACGCCGCGCTCCCGCGCGCCCAGCGGCGGTACCGCCGATCGGTCCGCCGGCCCTACCGAGGAGGAACGACAGCGTGACCTACGTCATCGCGCAGCCTTGTGTCGACGTCAAGGACAAGGCATGCATCGAGGAGTGCCCCGTCGACTGCATCTACGAGGGCTCCCGGTCCTTGTACATCCACCCGGACGAATGCGTCGACTGTGGTGCCTGTGAGCCGGTCTGCCCGGTGGAGGCGATCTTCTACGAGGACGACACTCCGGAGGAGTGGAAGGACTACTACAAGGCGAACGTGGAGTTCTTCGACGAGCTCGGTTCCCCGGGTGGTGCCAGCAAGCTCGGCCTGATCGAGCGCGACCACCCGTTCATCGCCGCGCTGCCGCCGCAGAACCAGGACCACTGACACCCCGGAGGGCGGAGCGGAGCCGGCCGGCTCCTCCCGTGCCTCCGAGGCCGCCGGGGAGAGCCCCGGCATGAGCTGGGGAAGGCCATACGGCGCCGCCCGGTCCCGTACGGCCCACCCGCTGTACGGGACCGAGGCGTTTTCGCGCGCCGACGTCCCCCGCGCCACCCCGTACGAGAAAGAGAGCACCGTGGGCGCAGTCTCCTCCCGCCACCCGTCAGGCGCGACCCTCCGCGACCGCCTGCCCGCCTTCCCGTGGGACCGCCTGGAGCCGTACAAGGCGACCGCCGCCGCCCATGCGGACGGCATCGTCGACCTCTCCGTCGGCACCCCGGTCGACCCGGTGCCCGCGCTGGTCCAGCGCGCGCTCACCGACGCGGTGGACAGCCCCGGCTATCCCACGGTGTGGGGCACGACCGCCCTCCGGGACGCGCTCACCGGCTGGGCCGCCGACCGCCTCGGCGCCCCCGACCTGGCGCACACCAACGTGCTGCCGGTCGTCGGCTCCAAGGAACTCGTCGCCTGGCTGCCGACCCAGCTGGGCCTGGGCCCCGGCGACAAGGTGGCCTACCCGCGGCTGGCCTACCCCACCTACGAGGTCGGCGCCCGCCTGGCCGGCGCCGAGCCGGTCGTCTACGACGCCGAGACGTTCGCATCGTCCGACGCGGGCATCGACCTGGACCCGACCGGCCTGAAGCTGCTCTGGCTCAACTCCCCGTCCAACCCCACCGGTCAGGTGCTCACCGTCGACGAGCTGCGCCGCACCGTCGCCTGGGCCCGCGAGCACGGCGTCCTGGTCTTCAGCGACGAGTGCTACCTCGAACTGGGCTGGGACGCCGAGCCGGTCTCCGTCCTGCACCCGGACGTCTGCGATGGCTCCTACGAGGGCATCGTCGCCGTCCACTCGCTGTCCAAGCGCTCCAACCTCGCCGGCTACCGCTCCGCGTTCCTGCTCGGCGACGCCGCGGTCCTCGACGACCTGCTCCAGATCCGCAAGCACGGCGGGATGATGGTGGCCGCGCCGGTCCAGGCCGCCACCGTCGCGGCGCTCGGCGACAGCGTGCACGTCGCCGAGCAGCGCGAGCGCTACGCCGGCCGCCGCACCGCGCTGCGCACCGCCTTCGAGGCCGCGGGCTTCCGCATCGAGCACAGCGAGGCGTCGCTCTACCTCTGGGCGACCCGCGACGAGCCCTGCTGGGACACCGTCGGCGACCTCGCCAAGCGCGGCATCCTGGTCGCCCCCGGCGACTTCTACGGCACCGCGGGGGAGCGGTTCGTCCGGATCGCCTTCACCGCCACCGACGAGCGGGTGGCCGCCGCGGTGCGCCGCCTGACCGCATGAGCCGCTGAACCACCGCACGCACGGGGGCCCGGGGAGAGCAGTTCCCCGGGCCCCTGCAGCGTCGTGCGGAAGATCAGTTGGAGTGGGTGCTGGTGCCGATCGGGAGCCCGCCGATCAGGCCGTGGACCGGCGTGCGCGGCTCCTGGGGGGCGCCCACGAGGTGCTTGACCGCCTCGCCGGCCAGCGAGTTGGTCGACATGCCCTTCTTCGCGACCGGACGGGCCACGTCCTCCGCCTGACGGGCGGTCTCCTGGGTCAGCGGCGCGGCCTCCTCGACGATCGGGGCCAGCGTCCGGACCAGCGCGGGGGCGAGGGTGCGCGCGGCCTCGTCGCCGGTCTTGTTGACCAGGCCGACGCCGGTCCGTGCGGCGCCGTCCAGGGTCTTGGCGGTGTTCGCGGAGTCCACGGTGGTCAGTCCGCCCAGCTCGTTGCCCTGAGGCGGCAGGTTCACAGCGTTCGCGGATCCGGCCGCGGCGACCACGGGAGCGGTGCCCGCCGCGACCAGCAGGGCGGCTCGGGCGATCCGACGCGTAACGGGGAGGGACATGGTGCTCCTTTTACGGAGAAGAACTCGTACTTCTGACAGATGTGCCATGTCCGCCGGGCGGACGGACGCCCTGAATACCGCGTCAGGTGCCCGAAGGTTGCGGTGAAATCCGGTAAAGAATTGGCAACGTGTCACATAATCTGCCCTCGATAAATACGAGGAATGTGTGCGCGCGCCGAAGCCGTGCGGAAAGGTCACAGACCTCTAAACGCAAGGGAATTGGCCGAGGATACGGTCGCAACCAGGTGAAATCCCGGACCAGGAAAGGACATTGCCGCCGCGCCACCCGTCGGCGACGTCAACCACGGTCCCCCGATGGGTCGGTGGACTACTGCGCGGTGACGATCCGCACCGCGCCCGCGGCGTCCCCGGCCGCCGCCGCGCCCTGCCAGCCCTTGTCCGAGTCGGCCGCCGTCCACGTCCGCCCGGCGTACGAGATCCGCTCGATGTGCAGGTCGGTGGCGTGCGCCAGCGCCCAGTTCGCCAGCTGCCAACCACGCTGGCCGGCATCGCCCGGGGCCGTCGCCTGGTACCCGTCCGACTGCACCGGCACCGTCAGACTGCGGCCGGAGCCCGCCGCCCGCCCGCCGGCCGCGTCCGTCCGCGGCAGCACGTCCGCGCCGAACTCCCGCACCAGCTTCTCCCGCACCTTCGCCGCGCCGTCCGGCCCGGCGCCGTCCACGGGGTGGCTCACCGTGCAGCTCAGCACGTCCCCGTTCCGGCCGGTCAGCGCCCCGGTGAGCAGTGCCGCATTCGCCTCGTGCTTGGCGTACGCCTGCGGATAGCCGCTGCGCTGCACCTTCTGTGCGGCAACGGTCAACGGCAGCCGGGAATAGCCGGGGACTTTCACCAGATGGCGGTAGAACTCCCCGGACGAATAGACCGGGTCCATGATCTGTTGCACGGTGCCCCAGTCCTGCGACGGCCGCTGCTGGAATAGCCCCACCGAATCCCGGTCGCCGAAATTGATGTTGCGCAGCCCGGACTCCTGCATCGCGGTCGCCAGCGCGATCGTCACCGCCCGCTCCGGCAGCCCGCGCGAGGCCGCCACCGCCGAGATCGTCGCGGCGTTCGCGGCCTGCTCGGGGGTGAGCTCGTACGGGTCCCCGCCGCCCTGGACACGCACCGAACAGCGCGGCGCCCCGGGGCCGCTGGTGACGTACTGCACCAGGAGATACACGACCACCCCCAGAAGGACGGCGACCGCCGCGGCGGTACGCCACAGGCGGGCGCGGCGGGCAGGGGAAACGGGCTGGGCGGACACGCAGCACAACGTACCCGAGGGCCGCCGGATAGGGTCGGCTCCATGGAGCGCACCACTCACCCCGGCCTTGACCTGTCGCTGGACGCCGCCGCGCTGACCGCCCAGCTCGTCGACTTCCCGTCCGAGAGCGGCGACGAGAAGGACCTCGCGGACGCCGTCGAGAACGCCCTGCGCGCCCTGCCGCACCTGACCGTCGACCGGTACGGCAACAACGTCGTGGCCCGCACGCACCTGGGCCGCGCCGAGCGGGTGGTGCTCGCCGGACACCTCGACACCGTGCCGATCGCCGACAACGTCCCGTCCCGGCTCGACGAGCACGGCGTCCTGTGGGGCTGCGGCACCTGCGACATGAAGTCCGGGGTCGCCGTCCAGCTCCGGATGGCCGCCACCGTCCCCGCCCCCAACCGGGACCTGACCTTCGTCTTCTACGACAACGAAGAGGTCGCCGCGCACCTCAACGGCCTCGGCCACGTCGCCGACGCCCATCCCGACTGGCTCACGGGCGACTTCGCCGTCCTCCTGGAGCCCTCCGACGGCCAGGTGGAGGGCGGCTGCCAGGGCACCCTCCGGGTCCTGCTGCGCACCCGGGGCGAGCGCGCCCACTCCGCGCGCAGCTGGATGGGCGCCAACGCCATCCACGCCGCCGCCCCCATCCTGGCGAAGCTCGCCGCATACGAGCCGCGCCGCCCGGTCATCGACGGCCTGGAATACCGCGAGGGCCTCAACGCGGTCCGCGTCGAGGGCGGGGTGGCGGGCAACGTCGTCCCCGACGAGTGCACCGTCACCGTCAACTTCCGTTACGCGCCCGACCGCACTGCCGAGGAGGCGGTGGCCCACGTCCGCGAGGTCTTCGCGGACTGCCCCGTGGACGAGTTCGTCATCGACGACCACTCCCCGGGGGCGCTGCCCGGGCTGTCCCACCCGGCGGCCCAGGCGTTCATGGCGGCGGTCGGCGGCACCGCCAAGCCCAAGTTCGGCTGGACCGACGTCTCCCGCTTCAGCGCCCTCGGCGTCCCGGCCGTCAACTACGGGCCCGGCGAGGCGCTGCTGGCCCACAAGAAGGACGAGCGGGTCGCGATCGACCGCATCCTGCACTGCGAGGAGCGGCTGCGCGCCTGGCTGACCGCCGGCCCGGCGGCCTGACGGCCCCGTCGCCGACCGCCCGCATACCCGGCGAATTCCCTTCCGCTTCACACCGACGGATCTACGCTGAAGTGGCAAACGATCTGTCAGCGGAGGGAGCACGTCATGGTCGACCCCGAGGGAGCGTACGTCCCTGAGGAGCAGCGACTGGGCCCCGTACTGCGCCGGCACGACCAGGTGCAGACCGGCACGACGACGGACCAGCGGCTGCTGGATTCCGAAGGCCCCTCCGAGTGGGTGCACACCGACCCCTGGCGCGTGATGCGGATCCAGTCGGAGTTCGTCGAGGGCTTCGGCGCGCTGGCCGAGCTGGGCCCGGCCGTCAGCGTCTTCGGCTCGGCCCGGACCCCGCGCGGCACGGCGGAGTACGACGCGGGCGTGCGGATCGGCGCCGCGCTGGTGAAGGCCGGCTTCTCGGTGATCACCGGAGGTGGCCCCGGGGCCATGGAGGCCGCCAACAAGGGCGCCTTCGAGGCCGGCGGCACCTCCGTCGGGCTCGGCATCGAGCTGCCCTTCGAGCAGGGCATGAACGAGTACGTGAACCTCGGGGTGGACTTCCGCTACTTCTTCGTCCGGAAGACCTGTTTCGTGAAGTACGCGCGCGGCTTCGTCGTCCTCCCCGGTGGACTCGGCACCCTCGACGAGCTCTTCGAGGCGCTGACCCTCGTCCAGACCCGCAAGGTCACCCGCTTCCCGATCGTGCTGTTCGGCTCGGACTACTGGAGCGGGCTGCTCTCCTGGCTGCGCGAGACGGTGGTCGCCCAGGGGAAGGCGTCGGCGCACGACCTGGAGCTGTTCCACCTCAGCGACGACGTCGACGAGGCGATCGCCCTGGTGACCAAGGAGGTCGGGATCTAGAACCGGGGCCGGGGCCGGGGCCGGGATCGGGGCCGGGGCCGGGATCGGGATCGGGATCGGGGACGGGGACGAGGGCGGGAATCGGGAATACCGCCCGCCCCCGCCCCGTTGTGGCCCCGCAGGGGGCGCGGCCGTCCCCTAGGGAATCCGTTCGCACGCCCCCTGGGCGCGTCCCCTCACGCCAGGCCGCGGCGGGCGACCGCCGGCGGGCGGTGGCCGGCGATCGAGGCCACCATGTCCAGCACCTGGCGGGTCTCGGCGACCTCGTGGACGCGGTAGACCTGGGCGCCCAGCCAGGCGGAGACGGCGGTGGTCGCGAGGGTGCCCAGCACCCGCTCCTTGACCGGCTTGTCCAGCGTCTCGCCGACGAAGTCCTTGTTGGACAGCGAGACCAGCACCGGCCACCGGGTCTCCGCCATCTCGCCGAGCCGCCGGGTCGCCTCCAGGCTGTGCCGGGTGTTCTTCCCGAAGTCGTGCCCCGGGTCGATCATGATCCCGTCCCGCCGGACGCCCAACTCCACGGCCCGCTCGGCCAGTCCGAGCGTCACCCGCAGGATGTCGGCCATCACGTCGTCGTAGACCACCCGGTGCGGCCGGGTACGCGGCTCGGCGCCGCCCGCGTGGGTGCACACCAGGCCCACGTCGTACCGCGCGGCGACCTCGGCGAGCCGCGGGTCGACCCCGCCCCAGGCGTCGTTGAGCAGATCGGCGCCGGCCTCGCACACCGCCTCGGCGACCTCGTGCCGCCAGGTGTCGACGCTGATCACCACGTCGGGGTGGCGGCGCCGCACCTCGGCCACGAAACCGACCGTGCGGCGGGCCTCCTCCTCGGCGTCCACCTCCTCGCCGGGGCCGGCCTTGACGCCGCCGATGTCGATGATCGCGGCGCCCTCGGCGATCGCCTGTTCCACGCGGTGCAGCGCGGGTTCGTCGCGGAAGGTCGCACCCTGGTCGTAGAAGGAGTCCGGCGTCCTGTTGACGATCGCCATGATCACCGGCTCATGCGCCCCGAACTCGCGTTTTCCCAGCCGCAGCATTCCCTTGACTCCCTCTCCGTGGTCCGGGAGCGACCCTAACTGTCAGACCCGCATGGCACGATCGGTGCAGGCACTCAGTCCGGGGAGTTGGTCGTGTTCTGGTTCATGCTGATCGCGCTGGTCGTGGTGGTGGCCGCGGTCACGCTGGTCGTCGTCGGCGGGGGAGACGCCGGCGGGGAGGGCGGCGGCCTGCGCGAGGCCGAGCCCGCGGGCCTGTACGACCCGCTGCCCCAGGACCGCCCGCTGGCCCGGGCCGATGTGGAGGCCGTCCGGCTGCCGATGGCCGTCCGCGGCTACCGCATGGACGACGTCGACGACGTCCTGGACCGCCTCGGCGCCGAGCTCGCCGAGCGGGACGCCCGGATCGCCGAGCTGGAGGCCGCGCTGGCCGGCGCCAACGCCGCGGCGATGGGCGGGCCGGGCCTCATAGAGGGGGCGTCGCCGGTGCCGCCCGCGGTCGGACCGGCCGGGCGGCCGGGTACACCGGGCGGTGCCGCGGAGCCCGACAGTCCGGATGGCCCCGAGCGGGGAGACGGCCGCGCCGAGCGCGGAGAAGGCGAGGAGCAGGCATGAGCGGAGTGGTGACGGCGCCCGACGGCGTCCCGCGCTGTCCCTGGGGCATGGAATCCGAGCAGATGGCGGACTACCGCGTCTACCACGACACGGAGTGGGGCCGTCCGGTCCACGGCGACGACGCGCTCTTCGAGCGGATGAGCCTGGAGGCGTTCCAGTCCGGGCTGTCCTGGATCACGATCCTGCGGCGCCGCGAGGGGTTCCGCACCGCGTTCGCCGACTTCCGGATCGCGGAGGTGGCGCGGTTCACCGACGAGGACGCCGAGCGGCTCCTCGTCGACCAGTCCATCATCCGCAACCGCGCCAAGATCACCGCGACGATCGCCAACGCCAAGGTCGCCGCCGACCTGGCCCCCGGCGAGCTCGACGCGCTGATCTGGTCCTATGCCCCGGCCCGGGCCGGCCGCCCGGCGCCGCGCACCAGCGGCGACCTCCAGCCGGTGACCCCGGAGTCCACCGCCCTCGCCAAGGACCTCAAGAAGCGCGGCTTCCGGTTCGTCGGCCCGACCACCGCGTACGCCATGATGCAGGCGTGCGGCCTGGTCAACGACCACCTCGCGGACTGCCATGTGCGCGCGGTGGTGGAGGCGGCGGCAGCCTGACCGCCGGCCGGGCCCGCCGCCCGTTCACCGCGCGCCGGGCTCAGCGCCCCAGGAAGACCGGCTTCTCCTTCTTGACGAACGCCTCCACCGCGCGGTGGTGGTCCTCCGAGGCCCCGGCCCGGACCTGGAGCTCGTCCTCCTTGTCCAGGGTCTCGGCGAGCGCGCGCCCGGCGCCGAAGGCCAGCGACTCCTTGATCGCGGCATAGGCGGCGGTCGGCCCCTCGGCCAGCCGGCGGGCCACCGCCGCCGCCTCGTCGGCCAGCTCGTCCGCGGGGACGACCTTGTTGGCGATGCCCAGCTCGTGCGCCTCCTGGGCGCCGACCGAGCGCGGGAAGAGCAGCAGGTCGGCGGCCCGGCCGTGGCCGATCAGCCGCGGCAGCGTCCAGGACATCCCGGAGTCCGCGGTCAGCGCCACCCCCGCGAACGAGGTGTTGAAGGAGGCCGTGTCGGCGACCACCCGGTAGTCGGCGGCCAGCGCGAAGCCCGCACCGGCGCCCGCGGCGACCCCGTTGACCCCTGCCACCACCGGCTTGGCCATCCCGGCCAGCGCCGTGACGATGGGGTTGTAGTGCTCCCGCACGGTGTTCATGGTGTGCCCGGTACCGGTCTTCCGGTCCTCGGCCAGCAGCCCGATGTGCTCCTTGAGGTCCTGCCCGACGCAGAACGCGCGCCCGGTGGCGGTCAGCAGCACCGCCCGTACGGCCGGGTCGGCGGCGGCCTCCTGGAGGATGTCCCGGAGCGCGACCTTCGCCTCCGTGTTCATCGCGTTCATGGCATCGGGGCGGTTGAGAGTGACCGTCGCCAGTCCGTCGGTCACGTCGTAGAGCACGGTGTCGGCCATAGTGGAGTCCCCTCCGTCGCGGCTCTGGACTGCCCGGTAACGGCAGCCAGCGCTCAGGATGCCGGAGATCATCCGGCGACGGCATGTGACGTACGTCAAAGATTGTGGGCGCGAGGGGTGGCGGAGAGTGGCGCAGTATCGCAGGGCGCTCCCCGAATTGGGTGGGTTTGCGGGAGCGCGTTGCCAAAGGGATGCCCCCTGATGTTGGTCATCGGGTCGTTCGATGCGGGATAATGGCCTGGAAGCAATGTGTTCGACGCCGGTGACACGCGCCTAACAAGGCCATCGGCTGAGATGAGCTGGTTTCAGGAAGGGGAACGAGCATGGCGGCCATGAAGCCGCGGACGGGTGACGGCCCGCTCGAGGTGACCAAGGAGGGGCGGGGCATCGTCATGCGCGTTCCGCTCGAAGGCGGCGGTCGGCTCGTCGTCGAGCTGACCCCCGACGAGGCCAAGGCCCTGGGTGAGGCCCTAGAGAAGGTCACCGTCTGACGAGGGCGGAGAAACCGCTGCGGTTTTCGGGGACTCCACCCCGGTACCTCCAGCCAGATACCCCGGCCCCGGCACGCGGCACGCCACGACACGGCGTGCCGCGTGCCGGGGCCGTTTCGCGTGCCCGCGCGGTCGTGGATCGGTGCTCCGGCCGGGTCGGGGACGAGCGGCTCAGCCGCGCCTGACCGCACAGAGCAGCCCGTCGCCGACGGGTAGCAGGGCCGGCACCAGCGCGCTGCTCTCCCGAACGGCCCGCAGCAGTTCGCGGACCCGCAGCACCTCGTCGGGCTGCTCCGCGGAGTCCACCGTCCGGCCGTCCGCGAAGACGCCCTGGAAGCAGACCAGGCCGCCGGGGCGCAGCAGACGCAACGATTCAGCGAGGTACTCCAGGTACTCCATGAGGTCGCCGTCGCAGAAGACGAGGTCGTAGCCGCCGTCCGCCAGGCGCGGCAGGACGTCCAGGGCCCGGCCCGGGATGAAGCGGGCGCGGTTGCCGGCGAAGCCCGCGGCGCGGAACGCCTGCTTGGCGAATGCCTGCCGCTCCGGTTCGAGGTCCACGGTGGTCAGCACGCCGTCCGGGCGCATGCCGTGCAGGAGGTAGATGCCGGACACCCCGGTGCCGGTGCCGATCTCGGCGACGGCCTTGGCGTCGGCGGTGGCGGCGAGCATCCGCAGGGCCGCGCCGGTGCCGGCGGTCACCGTGCGGACGCCGACCTCCCGGGCGCGGTCGCGACACCAGAGCAGGGCGGTGTGGGCGTCGTCGTCGAGGGTTCCGGCGCCGTACGCCTCGGCGAATGCCAAGCTCGTCTGCCGGTTGCCGGTAATGGCCCTCTCCTGTCCCCGTAGTTGACGCAACCGTGACTGTATCCGCTGTGCGCGGGAACCCGCAGATGGGACCGGGCGTTAGGAGAGGGCGAGGGGAGAGACGGGGGGACGCACCGGTGGATACCGCGCAAGAGGCCCGGCGAGAGCCGCGGCAGGACGAGAAGCCAGACCAAATGCTGGTCAAAACTGCTTATCCGGAGCTAACGGGCGAGGTGGATATGGTAGGGGCTCTACTGGACACCACCAGAGCCACCAGGGGAGGTGCGGCTGCGGCGGGTGACCGAAGGGTGCGCAGGCGCTTGCGACGGTCGTTTGCCGGGCCGAAATCCGTGACCAACACCGCTGACCGATTCCGCCCTCACGGCCCCAAGGCCAGGGGAGGGGCCCCCATCGCCGACGCCCCCACCGCGACCTTCGCCGCCGACGCGGACGTGCAGGCGTGGTCTCCGCCCACCTGGGAGGAGATCGTCAGCACGCACAGCGCACGGGTGTACCGCCTCGCCTACCGCCTCACCGGCAATCAGCACGACGCCGAGGACCTCACGCAGGAGGTGTTCGTCCGCGTCTTCCGCTCGCTGTCGACGTACACCCCCGGCACCTTCGAGGGCTGGCTGCACCGCATCACGACCAACCTCTTCCTGGACATGGTCCGCCGCCGTCAGCGCATCCGCTTCGACGCGCTCGGTGACGACGCCGCCGAGAAGCTCCCCAGCCGTGAGCCCGCACCGCAGCAGCAGTTCGACGACACCCACTTCGACGCCGACGTCCAGCACGCGCTGGACACCCTCGCGCCCGAGTTCCGCGCCGCCGTGGTGCTCTGCGACATCGAGGGCCTGTCGTACGAGGAGATCGCCGCGACGCTCGGCGTCAAGCTCGGCACGGTCCGCAGCCGGATCCACCGGGGCCGCTCCCACCTGCGCAAGGCGCTCAAGCACCGCTCGCCGGAGGCGCGCGCGGAGGAGCGCCAGGAGCAGCGGCGCGAGCAGCGGACCCTGGCCGTGGTGCCCAGTAGGGAGGTCGGAATCGCGTGAGCGGCAGTGGCGGTCCGTCCCCCGCCGAGCAGCATCTCGGCGACCGCCTCGCGGCCCTGGTCGACGGTGAACTGGGGCACGACGCACGGGAGCGGGTGCTGGCGCACCTCGCGACGTGCGGGAAGTGCAAGGCGGAGGCCGACGCGCAGCGTCGGCTGAAAAGCGTGTTCGCGCAGGCGTTGTCCCCCGGGCCCTCCGAGGGGCTGCTGGCGCGCCTTCAGCAGTTGCCCGGCGGCGATCCCGACGGGCCCGGCAGCCGGCTGGGCAACGGCACCTTCGGCCGCGGCGAGTTCGCCCGTGGCGACGGTGCGTTCCGTTACGTGCCCTCGGACGACCACCTCGGCGGTGCCATGGCGGCCGTCGCCGCCCCGTCCCGGGCGCGCGGCTTCCGGGTGCAGGAGCCGGAGCGCGGCGCCCCGCAGCGGCGCCGGCTCGCGTTCGCGGCGGCCGGGGCGGTCTCGTTGGCGGCGTTCGCGCTCGGTGGCGCCCTCCCGCTGGAGGCCGCGGTCGACGTGCCCGGCCCCCGCGCCGAGGGCAGCGGCACCGCGGTCACCCCGCTCGGCGCCCGTCCCGCGGCCGGCTCCGGTGTCTTCTCCCGCGATGCGGGGGGCCCGATCGCGCGTGAGCCCGGTCCCGGGTCCTGGCCCTCCGCCAGCGACCCCACCGGCGCCCCTGCGCCGAGCCCGATGTCCCTGCTCGCGCCGGGCGAGAGCCGTCCCTCGGACGCGGTGCCGGCGTTCAGCCCCGCGCCCGGCCGTTTCGGTCTCTCGCCGCTGATAGCCGCCACCGGCCCGGCGACGGATTTCCGCTTCGCCCAGCTGTCTGCCTTGAGTGGGAATGTCCCGGTAAGTCATGTCCCGCCGTCGCTGCCGCCCCTGGAGCCGATGCGGCCCCTGCTCGGCTCGTCGGCCCCCACCGGCCAGGCCGCCTCCGGCCCGCACTGACCGGGCTCTGCGCGTCCCCGCCCGGAACTGGTTGAATCCCTTCTCGGGCGGCGCGCCCCTGCCCGGGGCGCGTACCGCACGGGCCTGTCGCCGGACAGGCCCCAGGTGGCGGTGGCCCGCGCAGGGTCGCGGGTGAATTGTTGGGGAGAGCATGGACGACGCGAAGGCCGCCGGGCCCAAGCTGAAGTGGTGGAGCCGCCCGGAGCAGGTTCCGGGGCCCGGGCAGCCCGCTCCGGCGGCCGGGGAGCCGGAGCCCGGTGCGTCCGGGGCCGAGGCGTCGGGCGACTGGGTCGTCCGCCCGCCGCAGCCCGCGCCCACGGCGGCGGCCCCCACGGCCCCGGACGCCGCAGGTGCCGCAGCCGCCACGGAACCCGCAGAAGGCACGGATGCCGCGGGAGCCACGGGCGTCCAAGCGACCGGTGCAGAACGGGAGTTGGCCGCCGCGCCGACGGAGACATCCGGGACGGCGCCCGCGGCGGAGACCGCCGGTGCCCAGCCCGTCGAGGACGCGTCGGCCGCGCCCGCCCCCGCGGAGCGCCCCGCCGCGACGATGACGCTCGGCCAGGTGCCCGCCGGTGCCCGGGCCGATCGGCTGCCCGACCCGCGCACCGAGCCCCCGGTGGCGCCCGACGCCGCACCCCCTGCCGCGCCCCCCGCCCCCACCGGCGGCGCGCCGCGGCAGCGACCACTGCACCCCGAGGACCCGTACGGCACGCCGCCCTACGGTGGCCCCGGCCCGTGGGCGCCGGCCCCGCTCGTCCAGCGCCCGACGGCCACGCCCGCCCACGGCACCGCGCTCCCGCCCGCGCCGCCTGCTCCGCCCGCCCCGGCGCCGGTGGCCCACGCTGCCCCGCAGGACGCCCCGGCCGGCCCCGTCGCCGGACCGCGGCCGACCGGCCCCGAGCCGGCCGAGGGCGGCTTCGTCCCGCACCCCGGAGACGGCGGCCCCCGCCCCGCGCCCCCGGCCGCGCCCGCCGCCTGGCAGCAGTACGACCCCTGGAGCGCGCCCCGGCCCGTCGGGGCGGCCGTCGCGCCCCCGCCCCGGCGGCGCGGCCGGCGCTCCGGGCTGGTGGTCGGCGCCGTGGCGTTGGCGCTGCTGGCCGGCTGCGTCGGCGGGGTGGCCGGCGCATACGTCGAGCGGTACGGCGGCATCGACGACATCAAGCTGCCCCAGGTGGCGGGGGACGCGGGGAGCCGCAGCCCGGAGAGCGTGGCCGGGATCGCCCGGGCGGCGCTGCCCGGCGTGGTGACCCTGCACGTCCGCGGCAACGCCGAGCAGGGCACCGGCACCGGCTTCGTGCTCGACCGGCAGGGGCACATCCTCACCAACAACCACGTCGTCGAGCCGGCCGGGACCGGCGGCGAGATATCGGTGACGTTCAGCGGCGGGCAGACCGCCCGGGCGAGGGTCGTCGGGCGGGACGGCGGCTACGACCTCGCGGTGGTCCAGGTCGAGGGCGTCACCGGGCTGCACCCGCTCACCCTCGGCGATTCGGACGCGGCCCAGGTCGGCGACCCGGTGGTGGCGATCGGGGCGCCCTTCGACCTCGCCAACACCGTCACGTCCGGGATCATCAGCGCCAAGCAGCGACCGATCACCGCGGGCGGCAAGAAGGGCGACGGCAGCGATGTGTCGTACGTCGACGCGCTGCAGACCGACGCACCCATAAACCCGGGCAACTCGGGCGGGCCGCTGGTGGACGCCAAGGCCCGGGTGATCGGGATCAACAGTGCGATCCGGGCGGCCGACAGCGGCAGCGGCGGGCTGGACGGCGGCGGTCAGGGCGGCTCCATCGGGCTGGGCTTCGCCATACCGATCAATCAGGCCAAGCGGGTGGCCGAGGAGCTGATCAACACCGGCCGGGCCACCCACCCGGTGATCGGCGTCACGCTGGAGATGGAGTACGCCGGCGACGGCGCCCGGGTCACCGAGGGCGGCAAGACGGGCACGCCGCCGGTCACCCCCGGCGGTCCCGGTGCCAAGGCCGGCATCCGGCCGGGCGACGTCATCACCCGGGTGGACGGAGCGCCGGTGCACAGTGGTGAGGAGCTGATCATCAAGGTCCGCAGCCACCGGCCGGGGGACACACTCACGCTGACGGTCCAGCGGGGCGGCGCCGAACGGCCCGTCCGGCTGACACTGGGTTCCTCAAGCGGGAGCTGATCGTTTGTACGGTGTTGGCACGGGCGACTCCCACCCGACGCCCGGGGCCAGGTACCGTGAGAGACGGCCTTGGCCCAAAGGCCCTCGAAGGCCGCGGATACCCCAAGGAGCTGCAAGGTGTTCTTCGACATAGGACCCCTAGAGCTGGTAGCGATCGTGGTCCTCGCGGTGCTCATCTTCGGGCCGGACAAACTGCCCAAGGTCATCCAGGACGTGACGGGGTTCATCCGTAAGGTCCGGGCGTTCTCCGACAACGCCAAGGAGGACATCCGCAGCGAGCTCGGCCCGGAGTTCAAGGACTTCGAGTTCGAGGACCTCAAGCCGCGGAACTTCGTCCGCAAGCACGTGCTGGAGAAGGACGAGTACGGCCTGCGGGAGCTCGCCGAGATCCGCGACGGCTTCGACCTGAAGAAGGAGATGGCCGACGTCACCGAGGCGGTCCGGGACTCCACCGCGCCCCGCCCGGCGCCGGCTGCCCCCGCCGCGTCCGGTGGTGCGCCCCTGAGCCTCTCCAAGGAATCCCCGGCCGCGTCCGGCGGCCGACCGGACATGTTCACCAAGGGCGCCGACCCGTCCCGCCGGGAGCCGCCCCCGTTCGACGCCGACGCGACCTGACATCTCGTATGCCCGGCTGGGTTGACCCCACTGGCTATGCTCCGGGTGTCCGGGGTGAGGTCGCCTGAGGGGGGCGGGCCGCCCACGACGCAGGGCAACGAGGAGGCTCCGCGCAGATGGAGACGACGAGTCGGGCGGTCACCCGCGAGGTGACCGCCGATACCGGCCGGAAGGTCGACGGCTATCTGCTGGCCGCATTCCCGTGGTACGGCCTCGATGAGGCGTTCACCGGACCGCGCTGGCTGATGCAGGTCGGCTCGGCCGCGGACGGCACCGTCGAGCACGGTGCGACCGGTCATGGCGTGGAGCCCACCATAAAGGTCGAGAAGCCGGAGGACGAGCGCTTCGCGGTGGTGGTGACGGTCGCCAGTCGGCCGGTGCGGCGCAGCGCGGACGGCACCGGCGTCCTGGAGGCCACCTCGGTCTCGACGGCGGCCTGGCTGGCCGGTTCCGGTCTGCTCTCCCACACCTGGCCGACCCAGATGGACCGGACGCTGCGCCAGGACTGGCTGGACCAGCAGACGACGCTCGCCTGGGAGTTGGCCGACGACCTCGGCGAGGAGAGCTGGAGCGAGCTGATGCTGCCGGTGGACGGGGTGCCGACGCCGTTCTGCTACCGCGAGTCCGAGTACGGCTGGGTGCTCGCCGGGACCGCCGGCCAGGACGGGCCGGAGGGGGTGCACCTCGGTGCCTACGGACGGGGGATGAGCGCGTACGGCCTGGGCTTCTCGGTGATCAAGGACCTGAGCGCCTACGGGGGCTGAGCGCCCGCAGGGGGGCGCGTGCGGGATGAGGTGCGGCCCCTTCGGGCGGCGCGCGCGACGCACGCAAAAGGGCGGACCACTGCGGATCCGCCCTTCCCGGCGTCGTACGGGACCGGCGACCGGCCCGTGGCGATCAGAACTTGTTGCGCGGGGTGATCCCCAGCGACATGCCCGCCAGACCGCGCTGACGGCCGCCCAGCTTGCCCGCGATGGCGCGGATCGCCGCACCGGCGGGGGAGTCCGGATCGGTCAGCACCACCGGCTTGCCCTCGTCGCCGCCCTCGCGGAGCCGGACGTCGATCGGGATGGCGCCGAGCACCGGGACCTGCGTGCCGGTGGTCTTCGTCAGGCCCTCGGCGACCCGCTCGCCGCCGCCGGTGCCGAAGACGTCGACCATCTCGTCGCAGTGCGGGCAGGGCAGCCCGGACATGTTCTCCACCACGCCGACGATCTTCTGGTGGGTCTGCACAGCGATCGAGCCGGCCCGCTCGGCGACCTCGGCGGCCGCCTGCTGCGGGGTGGTGACCACCAGGATCTCGGCGTTGGGGACGAGCTGGGCCACCGAGATGGCGATGTCGCCGGTGCCCGGGGGCAGGTCCAGCAGGAGGACGTCCAGGTCGCCCCAGTAGACGTCGGCGAGGAACTGCTGGAGGGCGCGGTGCAGCATCGGGCCGCGCCAGACGACCGGGGCGTTGCCCGGCGTGAACATGCCGATCGAGATGACCTTCACGCCGTTGGCCGACGGGGGCATGATCATGTTCTCGACCTGGGTGGGCCGGCCGTCCGCACCGAGCATCCGGGGCACCGAGTGGCCGTAGATGTCGGCGTCGACCACGCCGACCTTGAGGCCGTCGGCGGCCATCGCGGCGGCGAGGTTGACCGTCACCGAGGACTTGCCGACGCCGCCCTTGCCGGAGGCCACCGCGTAGACCCGGGTCAGCGAGCCGGGCTTGGCGAAGGGGACCTCCCGCTCGGCGGTGCCGCCGCGCAGCGCCGTGGCCAGCTCCCGCCGCTGCTCGTCGCTCATCACGTCCAGCTCGACCGCGGCGCGGGTCACACCGGGCACCCGCTCGACGGCCTCGCGGACGTTGCTGATGATCGTCTCCCGCATCGGGCAGCCGGAGACCGTGAGGTAGACCACGACCGCCACCGAGCCGTCCGCGGCGACATCCACCGATTTGACCATCCCCAGTTCGGTGATGGGGCGGTGGATCTCGGGGTCGTTGACCGTCGCGAGCGCTTCGCGGATCGCGTCCTCGCTCGGCGCGGAGCCGGTGGGCTGGGGCGTGTCTGTTGCCATGCACAGATAGTACGGCCGCGCGAAGCGCGCCCCCAAGGGGTGGTGGTCGGGCGACGGGAGGGCGGACGGCGGGTGAGGGCGCCTCCGGAAAGGCTCTCAGCGGTCGCGTTCGTCACGCTCCGGGTGCTCGCCGTCGGCCGTCTGCCGCAGTTCCAGCTCCCGCAGCAGGTCCTCCAGTTCGGAGCGGATCCAGTCGCGGGTGGCGACCTCGCCCAGGCCCGTCCGCAGTGCCGCGATCTCCCGGGTCAGATACTCGGTGTCGGCGATGGAGCGCTCGTTCTGCTTGCGGTCCTGCTCGTGGGTGACCCGGTCGCGGTTGTCCTGGCGGTTCTGCGCCAGCAGGATCAGCGGCGCCGCGTACGACGCCTGCAGCGAGAGTGCCAGGGTCAGGAAGATGAAGGGGTAGTTGTCGAACCGCAGAGAGCCGGGCACGGTGACGTTCCAGCCGATCCACAGGATGATCGTGACCGTCATCCAGACGATGAAGCGGCCGGTCCCCAGGAAGCGGGCGATCTTCTCGGACATCCGCCCGAACGCCTCCGGGTCGTACTCCGGGAAGAACGTCCGGCGCGGCACCCGCGGGAGGTCCAGCCGCACCCGCGGTCGCGGCTCGGCGCCCCGGGACCGCTCCCCGGCGCCGCCCCGGCGCACCGCCGAGGCGCCGTGCATCCGCCGCTCCTTGGGGTTCTCCCGGTCCTCAGTGCCCATCGGCGGTCTTCCCGTGCGGCCCGGCGGCATCGTCGCCGGTCGGCGTGCGGCCGTGCAGCCCGGCCTCCCGCCAGTCGTCCGGCAGCAGGTGGTCCAGCACGTCGTCGACGGTGACCGCGCCCAGCAGCGCCCCGCCCTCGTCCACCACCGGCGCCGCGACCATGTTGTACGCGGCCAGGTAGCTGGTCACCTCGGGGAGCGGGGTGTCCGGCGGCAGGGCCGGCAGATCGGTGTCCACGATGAAGCTGACGAGGGTGAACGGCGGGTCCCGCAGCAGCCGTTGGAAGTGCACCAGGCCCAGGTACTTGCCGGTCGGCGTCTCGTCCGGCGGGCGGCAGACGTACACCTGGGCGGCGAGCGCGGGGGAGAGGTCCGGGTCGCGCACCCGGGCCAGCGCGTCCGCGACGGTGGCGTCCGGGCGCAGCACGATCGGCTCGGTGGTCATCAGGCCGCCCGCGGTGCGCTCCTCGTAGGACATCAGCCGCCGGACGTCCGCCGCCTCCTCCGGCCGCATCAGGGTCAGCAGGCGCTCCTTCTCTTCCTCGGGGAGTTCGGAGAGCAGGTCGGCGGCGTCGTCCGGGTCCATCGCCTCCAGGACGTCGGCGGCCCGTTCGTCCTTCAGCTTGCCGATGATCTCGACCTGGTCGTCCTCCGGCAGCTCCTCCATGACGTCGGCCAGCCGGTCGTCGTCGAGCGCCGCGGCGACCTCGGCGCGGCGCTTGGGGGTCAGGTGGTGCAGGACGCCGGCCAGGTCCGCCGGGCGCAGCTGCTCGAAGGTGGCGAGGAGGTTCTCCGCGCCCTGCCCGTGTTCCTCCAGGGAGAAGCCGGTGACCGCCGACCATTCCACCGTCAGGGTCTCTCCCTTGCGCCGCAGCGCTCCCCCCTTCCCGCGCCGGACGAAGACCTTGTCGATCTCCCAGTCGCGGCGGGCCGGCAGCTGGGTGATGCCGATGTCGAGCACGGTGACCTCCTCGCCGGTCTCGACCAGCCGCACCCGCCGGTCCAACAGCTCGCCGAAGACCAGCGTCTCCGACGCCCGCTGCTCGAAGCGCCGCATGTTGACCACGCCGGTGGTGACGATCTGGCCGGACTCCACGCCGGTCACCCGGGTCATCGGCACGAAGATCCGGCGCCGGCTGATCACCTCGACCACCAGCCCCAGCAGCCGCGGCGGGCGGTCCCCGACCCGGAGCAGCGCGACGAGGTCCCGCAGTCGCCCGACCTGGTCGCCGTTGGGGTCGAACACGGCGATGCCGGAGAGGTGGGAGACGAAGATCCGGGGAGTGACCACCGCCATGAAAAGCGCCGCCCTTCTCCCTTTCCGTCCGGATAGCTCCATAAAAGACCGGAGAACAATGCATTGATCCTGGTTCAGGCTAACCCGTCGGGGTGGGCCGCGCCCCGACGGGAACGGCCGTCCGGTGGCCGCCCGGCATCCGGTCTGCGGGCCCGCGCCCCCCGGGTACGCTGCCGTGAGCTGTCGAGGTCACCCGCATCAGGAGGCAGAGCCGACGTGAGCGCCATCCCCCCGGACACCACCCGTCGACCGCCGGCCCGCACCCGACGCAGTGGGCGGGCTGCGCTGGTGGCGGCGGTGTGCGCGGCGCTGACCGCGACGGTGGCCGGCTGCGCGGCGGAGGACCCGGACGCCGGCACCAACGGGGTCGGCAAGCTGCCCGCCCAGCAGATCGAGGCCAAGGCCCGGGCCGCCGCCGCGGGCACCGACACCGTGCGGCTCTCCGGGAAGGTCGTCAGCCAGGGCGCCACCTACACGCTGGACATGCGGCTGGCCAAGAACGGCGCCCGGGGCGAGCTGACCACCAAGGCCACCTCGTTCCAACTGCTGCGGATCGACGACGCGCTCTATCTCAAGGCGGACGCGTCCTTCTGGGCCGGGGAGAAGAGCGGCTCCGCCGCCACCGCCGCCAAACTCGGCAACAAGTACGTCAAGGTGCCCGCCGCCGACCCCGTCTACCAACGCTTCAGCGGCTTCACCGACAAGGACACCCTGCTCGCCGGACTGCTCGGCCTGCACGGCGAGCTGACGGCCGGAAACCGCGGGACGGTCGGCGGGGTCCGCACCGTCCAGGTCGCCGCGGGCTCCGGCTCCGGCGGCACCCTCGACGTCTCGCTGGAGGGCACCCCGTATCCGCTGCGGTTCCAGCGCGCGGGCGGCGCGGGGGAACTCACCCTCGCCGACTGGGGCAAGAGCGTGGACCTCAAGACCCCCGACCAGAGCCAGGTCGTCGACTACGGCAAGCGGATCTCGCAGACCGGCGGCTGACCGCCGCGGACCCGGGCCGGTCAGCCCCTGCGGCCCCGGCGCAGCAGCTTCGGCAGCGCGGCGGGCACCGGTCGGCGGGTGATCGCGGGCGAGGCCGGCGGCGGTGCGGCGTGCGAGCCGTCCGGCATCCGGCCGGGGCGCTGCTCCGCCTCGCCGGCCGGCGTCAGCCGCAACACCCGGCACTCCCGGGCCCAGCGCTCGGCGATGGTGTCGGCGTCCGGCGCGTTGAGCCGCTTGCCCTTCAACTCCTCGACGGCGGCCTGCCACTCCTCGCCGCCGGGCGGGAGTTCACGGACCGCGGCCGGCCAGGCGACGAGCCGGCCGCCCTTGTCCTTGCTGCGGACGGTGACCGTGGCGGTGCCGCCGTCGGTGAGCCCCAGCGCGGCCAGCGGCTGCTCACCGGTGCCGTCGCCGACCAGGCAGACCGCCCCGTCGTGCCAGACGTGCCACAGCGCGCGGGCCGGGCCCGTCGCCCCCCGCACCCAGATCAGGCCGGACTTCTTCGTGGCCTCTTCGACGAGCGCCTGATCCAGCAGGGCCTGCGACACGGTCTCCTCCGTCATGGGCTCAGCCTAATCGGCCCGCTGACGGGTATCCGGGGGCGCCCAGGCGGTGAGACACCGAGTCCCGCCCCGGCCGGAGCAGCCGCCGGCCGGGGCTACAGCCAGCCGTTGCGCTTGAACCCGCGGTGGATCCCCAGACAGATGGTGACCGTGACGAGCATCATCGCCGGGTAGCCGTACTTCCAGTGCAGCTCCGGCATGTACGTGAAGTTCATGCCGTAGATGCCGGCGATCATCGTGGGGACGGCGAAGATGGCCGCCCAGGCGGTGATCTTGCGCATGTCCTCGTTCTGCGCGACGGCGGCCTGCGCGAGGTTGGCCTGGAGGATGGAGTTCAGCAGGTCGTCGAAGGACAGCACCTGCTCGTTGACCCGCGCCAGGTGGTCGGCGACGTCCCGGAAGTACTTCTGGATGTCGCTGTCCACCAGCCGCATCGGGCGCTCGCTCAGCAGCTGCATCGGCCGCAGCAGCGGGGACACCGCGCGCTTGAACTCCAGTACCTCGCGCTTGAGTTGGTAGATCCGCCCGGCGTCACCGCCCTTGGCGGCCCCCTTGCCGCCGGCGCCCTTGCCGTTGGTGCCCGAGCTGAAGACGTCGATCTCCACCTCGTCGATGTCGTCCTGGACCGCGCCGGCCACCGCCATGTAGCCGTCGACGACCTGGTCGGCGATGGCGTGCAGCACCGCGGACGGGCCCTTGGCCAGCCGCTCCTGGTCCTCCTGGAGGCGGTGCCGCAGCGCGCGCAGCGAGCCCTGGCCGCCGTGCCGGACGGTCACGATGAAGTTCGGGCCCGTGAAACACATCACCTCGCCGGTCTCCACCACCTCGCTGGTCGAGGTCAGCTCGGCGTGCTCCACGTAGTGCACGGTCTTGAAGACGGTGAACAGGGTGTCGTCGTACCGCTCCAGCTTGGGCCGCTGGTGGGCGTGGACGGCGTCCTCCACGGCGAGCGGGTGCAGCCCGAACTCCTGGGCGATACCGGCGAATTCGGCCTCGGTCGGCTCGTGCAGGCCGATCCAGACGAAGCCGCCCTCGTCCCGGACGCCGGCGATCGCCTCGCCCGGGGTGAGGTGCCCGCGCACCCGCTGGCCGTCGCGGTACACGCCGCAGTCGACGATGGCGCTGTTGGCGCAGGCCGGTGCGGCGGACGCGGTGCGGTAGGGGGAGTCGTCGCGGCGTCGAGCCGGGCGGACGGCGGCGCGCAGGTCGCGGATCATCGACATGGCAGGCTCCTTCGGGCCGGCCGTCAGTGGGGCGTGCCGCGGGCGCAACGCGGCCCGGAACGAGGGCGTACGAGGCGACAAAGGGCCGTACGTCCGCAAAGCGGGCGGCGCTCGGCGCGGGGGCTACTGACGGCAGTTCGCTGACATCACGGAAGTAAGAGTCGGAGGCGCTCTTCCGTCATCTGCGTCCGGAGCGGGAGAACTTCGTCGGTTTAGCCGCGGTGCGGCCGGGTACGGAAGCTCTCGGATCAGAAGGATCGCGGTGCGAACGGGATGACGGGAGAACTATCGGTACTGCACGGTCGACTCGGATCCACCGCAGCCCCACCTCCTCCGGCCGGTCCCCGCTGGGGGACGTTCGTCATTCCCTGACCAGACGGCAAGGCTATCAGCCGCCTGAAGCACTATGGCTCCCCTTTGCACGTTCGATACGAAGTGCAGAGCCAGGGCGCCGCCTCCGGCGCATCGGGGCGCGGCGGGCGGGCGTCGGGGCGACACCTATGCTCGGCCCATGTCTGACGTTCTTGAGTTGGTCGAGGCCCGGTTGCGCACGGCGCTGGGCGAACCGGACGCGCGTGCCGCCGTCACCTTCCTCGGTACCGACCGCATCGAGGTGCTCCGCTTCGTCGACGGGGACGTGCTCCGCTACGCCACCCTCGGAATGTCCGCCCAGTCCATGGCCGACCCCACCGCGGTGGTCGCCGACCCGCTCCGCGGCCCGCGGGCCGAACTCCTGCTCTCCGTGCGGGCCGGCCGCGCGGACACCGACAAGGTGCTCCGGCCGCTCGCCGTCCTCGCCGCGTCGCCTCAGGTCGAGGGCGTGATCGTGGCTTCCGGGGCGTCGCTGGACGTCGGCGAGCCGCTGTGGCCCGGGGCGCCGTTCACCTCGGTCCTGGTGGGGGCCTCCGGCGGCCTCGTCGAGGACCTGGAGCTGGACGAGCCCATGGAGCCGGTGCGGTTCCTGCCGCTGCTGCCGATGACGCCGAACGAGGCCGCCTGGAAGCGGGTGCACGGCGCCGAGACACTGCAGGCGCGCTGGCTGGAACGGGGCACCGACCTGCGCGATCCGCTGCGCGCCGGGGTGCCGCTGGACTGACCGCACGGGGGGCACGGTGGGGCGTACCGCCCGTGCCGTACCCGGGCGGCGCGTCAGGTCCCTTGCCCCGGCCGCCGGTTGCCGGGGCCCGCGGGATCTCAGGGGTTGGCCAAGGCCGAGCCCCCGTCCCCCTTCGTGTGCCGGGGTGCCGGCTCCTCGGCATGCGGGGTCGGCGCCCGGCGGCGGACCGCGACGATGCCGGCGCCGATCGCCGCGGGCGTCGCGTGCGCCGAAAGCGTTGACGTTTGCGCACGATGAGTTAGGCGGACTAAAGAATGCGAGATGCAGCTAATTTTCGAGGATGCGGAGCACTGGCAGGAATCAGCCAAGTGTGCGGTCCAGTACGCGATTAGGGGCACACCGGTCGGGTGATCGTCCTTGACGGGACGGCGGCCCAGGAGGACCGTTGGTCCTTATGAGGGGCGAACCCAGTTGCCCAAAGTGCGGAGGCCGGGTGCGGACGCCCGGTCTCTTTTCCGATACCTGGCAGTGCGCCATTCATGGCGCCGTGCACCCGCTCCAGCCGGTCGTCCCGCCGAGCGTCGAGGCGCTCGGTGTTGTCGTGCACCGCGCACAGGTACCGGTATGGATGCCCTGGCCGCTGCCGGTCGGCTGGCTGTTCACCGGTGTGGCCTGCGCCGGTGACGACCGCAGCGGCGGTCGGGCGACCGCCGTCGCCTGCTCCGGCCCCGGGCCGCTCGGCGGCCCCGGTGAACTCCTGCTGATCGCCGAGGAGCTGGGCGTCGGGCTCGGCGCCCGCTATGCCGGCATCGACGGCCCCGACCCCGGCCTGCACCTGCGCGTCGACAAGCCGCCGAACGCGAAGGTGTTGGCCGCCGGCCGCCCGACCCCGATGTGGCAGGTTCATGGCGCCCCGGCGGACCGCGCGGTCTTCGCCGGCGAGGCCCGCGGGCTGTGGCTGTGGGCCATCGCCTGGCCGGAGCAGTCCGGACTGCTGATGTACGACGAACTGGTGCTGACCGATCTGCGGGAGGCCGGCGCCGAAGTCGATCTACTGCCCTGCGGGGCCCTGTCGCCGAGGATTCTGAGCTGAGGCGAGCGGTGCGGCTGCGGATCTTCGGATCCGGTGGAGCGGTGGACTGACGGGGGCATGTCCGGCCGCCCGGTATCCTTCCTTCTGTAGTCCGTGGTAGTGCCGTGTAGTCCTTACGGTGGCCCGCGGTGCGGTGCCCGGCCCGGGACCACCGCCGAGTCCGTCCCGCAGCAGTCTGGAGCCCGTGCCGTGCGTATCGATCTGCACACCCACTCCACGGCCTCCGACGGCACGGACACCCCCGCGGAGCTGGTGCGCAACGCCGCGGCCGCCGGTCTGGACGTCGTCGCGCTGACCGACCACGACACCGTCGGCGGGCACGCCGCGGCGCGCGCCGCGCTGCCCGAGGGGCTGACGCTGGTCACCGGAGCCGAGCTGTCCTGCCGGCTCGACGGGGTCAGCCTGCACATGCTCGCCTACCTCTTCGACCCCGACGAGCCGGAACTCGCCCGCGAGCGGGAGCTGGTCCGTGACGACCGGGTGCCGCGCGCCCGGGCCATGGTCGGCAAGCTGCGCGAGCTGGGCGTCCCGGTCACCTGGGAGCAGGTGGCGCGGATCGCCGGCGACGGCGCCGTCGGACGGCCGCACATCGCCACCGCCCTGGTCGAGCTGGGCGTGGTCGGCTCGGTCTCCGACGCCTTCACCTCCGAGTGGCTCGCCAACGACGGCCGGGCCTACGTCGAGAAGCACGAGCTCGACCCGTTCGACGCGATCCGGCTGGTCAAGGCGGCCGGCGGGGTCACGGTCTTCGCGCACCCGCTCGCCGTCAAGCGCGGCAGCTGCGTCCCGCAGAGCGCGATAGCCGAGCTGGCCGCTGCCGGCCTGGACGGCATCGAGGTCGACCACATGGACCACGACGACGCCACCCGTGCCCGGCTGCGCGGGCTCGCCGCCGACCTCGGGCTGCTGACCACCGGCTCCAGCGACTACCACGGCAGCCGCAAGACCTGTCGCCTCGGCGACTACACCACCGACCCCGAGGTCTACGGGGAGATCGTGCGCCGGTCCACCGGTGCCTTCCCCGTCCCCGGCGCGGGCGGCTGAGCCCGCGGCACCGGTCGTCCGGCCGTTCGCCGAACCGCGTGCACCGCTGAGCGGGCCGCGCTCCGGTACGCCGCCTCCTCTTTCCTCCCTCCGCTTTCTTTCCCACGGGCCGCCGTCGGCCGTGCCGCCTCCGGTCCCGTGCGTCTCCTTCCGTTCGTCCGTACCACTCGCAAGGCCAGCACTGTGTTCGACGTCGCCGTCTTCAGTACCCTCTTTGTCACGCTATTTGTGATCATGGATCCCCCGGGAATCACCCCGATCTTCCTCGCCCTGACCTCCGGCCGGCCGGCCAAGGTGCAGCGCCGGATGGCCTGGCAGGCCGCCACCGTCGCGTTCTGCGTGATCGCCGTCTTCGGGCTCTTCGGCAAGCAGATCCTGGGGCGCCTGCACATCTCCACGCCCGCGCTGATGATCGCCGGTGGGCTGCTGCTCCTGCTGGTGGCGCTCGACCTGCTGACCGGCAAGTCCGAGGAGCCGACCCAGACCAAGGACGTCAACGTGGCGCTGGTGCCGTTGGGCATGCCGCTGCTGGCCGGGCCGGGCGCCATCGTCTCGGTGATCCTCGCGGTGCAGCACGCGCAGGGCGTCGCGTCCCAGGTCGCGGTGTGGTCGGCGATCGCGGCGATCCATGTGGTGCTCTACCTGGTGATGCGGTTCTCGCTGGTGATCATCCGCGTGATCAAGGACGGCGGGGTGGTCCTGGTGACGCGACTGGCCGGCATGATGCTCTCCGCGCTCGCCGTGCAGCAGATCATCAACGGTGTGACGCAGGTGATCCAGGCGTCCTGAGCGGCCCCGGACACGACGGCGCCCCCCGTACGGCAGGTCCGTGCGGGGGGCGTTCGCGCGTCGTCGCTACGTGGTCGTCACGTCGTCGTCCGGACGCGGTCGGCGGTGTCGGTGATCAGCTGACCGCGGCCGTGTCGGCCGGGCGGATGTAGATCCGCTGCCCTATGGCGGCGGCCTGCTGCACGATCTGGTTGACGGAGGCGGCGTCCACGACGGTGCTGTCCACGGCGGCGCCGTCGACATCGTCCAGGCGCATGATCTCGAAGCGCATACGGCTTCTCCCTTCGTCTGATCCTCCTGCGGAGAACTTTTTGACAGGACTTGCCTGGCTTCGTTGCCGGGCGTTCCGTATGGGTACAACGAGCCTACAGCTGAAATGATTCCCTACGCTAAGGAAATTTTTTCATGGTCTAAGGAATGCATCTGTGGAAGCCCGCGTGGTTGTGCCCTCCGAGCGCCCGCCCGGACAATGGATCCCGAAATGAACGACCTCCAGCCCACGGGCACCACCGACCTCGCGGCGCTCGCCGCCGGCATCGAGCGCACCAACGAGCTGCTCACCCGGGTCCTGGCGGAGGTCGCCACCACCCCGTCCACCCATGCGATCTTCGTTGACGCGGGGTACGTCTACGCCGCCACCGGGCGGCTGGTCACCGGTACGGAGGACCGCAAGGCGTTCGAGCTGGACGCCGAGGGGCTCATCGAGGCGTTCATCGACAAGGCGCGGACGATCTTCCCGGACAGCCGGCTGCTGCGGGTCTACTGGTACGACGGCGCCCGCCGCCGGATCCACACCCCGGAACAGCAGCGGGTCGCCGAGCTCCCCGACGTCAAGGTCCGGCTCGGCAACCTCAACGCCCACAACCAGCAGAAGGGCGTGGACTCGCTGATCCGCACGGACCTGGAGTCGCTGGCCCGGCACCGGGCGATCACCGATGCCGTCCTGATCGGCGGCGACGAGGACCTGGTCTCCGCGGTGGAGGCGGCCCAGGGCTACGGCGCCCGGGTCCACCTGTGGGGCATCGAGGCCCCGGGCGGCCGCAACCAGGCCGAGCCGTTGATGTGGGAGGTGGACAGCGCGCGCACCTTCGACCTGGACTTCTGCAAGCCGTACGTCACCCGGCGGACGGCCGCGGAGCACCCCGAGCCGGGGGTCGGCGAGGGGCCGGTGCCCAGCCGCGAGGAGGTCCGGTTCGTCGGGGCGCGGGTCGCCGCCCAGTGGCTGTCGGAGCGCGGCCCGGCATGGGTGGCCGATCTGCTGCCCGGCCACCCCTACCTGCCCGGCGCCGTCGACCAGGAGCTGCTCACCGCCGCCGAGGCGCTGCTGAAGCACTCCCTGCGCGGCCACGCCGATCTGCGGCGGGTGCTGCGCGACGGGTTCTGGGACCACGTGCAGGGGCGGCTCTAGCGGCGCGGCGGCGCGGCGACGTCGCGGTGCCGGCCCGGACCGTGGGCGAGCGTCAGCCGACGTCGCTCCAGAAACCCGCCAGCGCCCCGGCGGTCTTTTCCGGGCGCTCGGCGTTCGGGGAGTGCTCGGCGCCCTCGACGACCGTGCGGCGGGCGGACAGCCGACGGGCCATCGCGTCCATCAGCGCCACCGGCCAGGCGTAGTCCACGACTCCGGAGACGACGTGCACCGGCAGCCCGGTGCGGGCCAACTCGTCGACCCGGTCCGGCTCCGCCAGCATCTGCCGTGCGGTGGCGATCAGTTGCTCGGGGGCGGTGTTCAGCCAGCGCTGCCGGAGGAACGCGGCGATCTCCGGCGGCGCCGCGTCGTCCGCGGCCTCCGGCGGATCCAGCGCCCGCATGGCCTCCCACACCTGTTCCCGCTCCATCGTGCCGAGCGCGTCGATCAGCATCCGCACCCGGGCCTGCTGGGCCGGGTCGATGGCCGCCGGACCGGAGCTGAGCACGGTCAGCGAACGGAACGGGGCCGGGTCGCGGAGCACCGCGGCCCGGGTGATCAGCCCGCCGAGGGAGTGGCCCAGCAGGTGCAGCGGGCCGCCGTCGGGTACCTCCAGGGCCCGCGCCTGGGCCAGTACGTCCAGCGCCAACTCCTGCTGTTCGTACGCCTGTTGAGTGCTCCGGCCGGGGGATTCGTGCTGCCCGCGGCCGTCCACCGCGACCGTTCGGAAGCCGGCCGCGGCGAGCGGTGCCAGCAGGGCGATGAAGTCCTCCTTGCTGCCGGTGAACCCGGGGACCAGGAGGGCGGTGCCGATCGCTGCGCCGTCGGGTCGGGCGTCGTGCACGGCGAACGCGCCGCGTGCGGTGTCGAGCCGGTACGCGCGGGCGCACGGCGGCAGTGTGAGGGTGGGCGGCCTGCTCATGGGGTGAGGCTATCGGGACGGCCGGGGAAAACCCGCCGGTACGCCGGCGTTGCCGGGGCACCCCGGCCCGAAACGGCGGCGACCCGGCGCCCGCACGAGGCGGGGCCGGGTCGTCAGGTGCCGTCGGAGGCGGGCCGGATCAGCTCTCGGCCGGCGCCTCGGCGGGCTTCGCCGGCGTCCGCTTCCGGGTGCGCTTCGGCTTGGCCTCCGCGCCGTCCACCGCTTCCGCGGGGGCGGCCTCGGCGGCCTTGGCGGCGGCGGTCTTCCGCGTCCGCTTCGGCTTGGCGGGGGCCTCCCCGTCGGCGGCCTCGGTCACGGCGGGCTTCGCGGCGGTCTTGGCGGCGGCGGTCTTGGCCGTGGCCGTCTTGGCCGCGGCGGTCTTCCGGGTCCGCTTGGGCTTCTCCGGGGCGACCTCGACGCTCTCGGCCGCGGCGGGGGCCACGGCGGCCTCGGCCTCGGCCGCGGGCTTGGCGGCGGCCACCTTCCGGGTCCGGGTGCGCTTGGGCTTGGCCGGCGCCTCGGGGTCCGCGACGGCGGGGTCCGCGACGGCGGTGTCCGCCACGCCCTCCGCCGCGTCCACGGCGTCAGCCGCCACGGCCTTCTTGGTCGCGGCCCGCTTGCGGGTGCGCTTGGGCTTCTCCGGGGCGGCCTCCGCCGCGACCGGCGCCGACGCGGTCTCCTGCGCCGCCTCGACCACGGTCTCCACGGTGGCCTCCGCCGCCTCGCCCACGCTCTCCGCGGCGGCCTTGGCGGCGCTCCGGGTACGGCGTCGGCGCGGCTTGGCGGCCGGGGCCTCCTCGGTGTCCGGACCGACCGTGGCGGCCGGCGCGGGGGCGGCCTCGACGACCGTGTCGGCCGCGGCCTCGCGGGCCTCGGCCACCGCGGCCTCGGTGGCAGCGGCCGTCACCGCGCCCCGGGTGCGGCGGCGGCGCCGGGGCGTCCGCGGTGCCGCGGCGGCCTCGGTGCCCTCGGCCGTGCGCACCGCCGCGTCGGCGGCGCTCTCGGCGTTCGCGGTCTCCGGCGCGTCCGCGCCGGCCGCCTCGGTCACGGGCGTCCCGCCCCGCGTCCGGCGCCGCTGGCGCGGCGTCCGGGTCCGCCGGGGCTCTTCCTTGGTGTCCGGGGCCCCGGACCGCCGGCCGCGCCCGCGGCCACCGGGCTCGCCCAGGTCCTCGACCTCCTCGGCGGCCAGCCCCGCCCGAGTGCGCTCGGCGCGCGGCAGCACGCCCTTGGTGCCCGCGGGGATGTGCAGCTGCTCGTAGAGGTGCGGCGAGGTGGAGTAGGTCTCCTCCGGCTCGTCGAACGACAGGTCCAGCGCCTTGTTGATCAGCTTCCAGCGCGGGATGTCGTCCCAGTCGACGAGGGTGACCGCGGTGCCCTTGGCGCCCGCCCGGCCGGTGCGGCCGATCCGGTGCAGGTAGGTCTTCTCGTCCTCGGGCGACTGGTAGTTGATGACGTGGGTCACACCCTCGACGTCGATGCCGCGGGCGGCGACGTCGGTGCAGACCAGGACGTCGACCTTGCCGTTGCGGAAGGCGCGCAGCGCCTGCTCGCGGGCGCCCTGGCCGAGGTCGCCGTGGACCGCGCCGGACGCGAAGCCGCGGCGGGCGAGCTGGTCGGCGATGTCGGCGGCGGTCCGCTTCGTGCGGCAGAACACCATGGCCAGCCCGCGGCCCTCCGCCTGGAGCATGCGGGCGACCATCTCCGGCTTGTCCAGGGAGTGCGCCCGGTAGACGTGCTGGGTGATGTTGGCGACCGTCGCGCCCTCGTCGTCCGGCGCGGTGGCACGGATGTGCGTCGGCTGCGACATGTAGCGGCGGGCCAGCGAGATGACCTGGCCGGGCATGGTCGCCGAGAACAGCATGGTCTGCCGCTTGGCCGGCAGCAGCTGGATGATCCTCTCGACGTCGGGCAGGAAGCCCAGGTCGAGCATCTCGTCGGCCTCGTCCAGGACGAGCGTGCGCACCCGCGACAGGTCGAGCTTCCGCTGGCCCGCCAGGTCGAGCAGCCGGCCGGGCGTGCCGACGACCACGTCGACGCCCTTCTTCAGCGCCTCGACCTGGGGCTCGTACGCCCGGCCGCCGTAGATCGCCAGGACCCGGACGTTGCGCACCTTGCCGGCGGTCAGCAGGTCGTTGGTGACCTGCTGGCACAGCTCACGGGTGGGCACGACCACGAGGGCCTGCGGCGCCTCGGTCAGCTGCTCGGGCGTGGCCCGGCCGGCCTCGACGTCGGCGGGGACGGTGACCCGCTCCAGCAGCGGCAGGCCGAAGCCGAGCGTCTTGCCGGTGCCGGTCTTGGCCTGGCCGATGACGTCGTTGCCGGAGAGGGCGACGGGGAGGGTCATCTCCTGGATGGGAAAGGGGGTAACGATGCCGACGGCTTCCAGGGCCTCGGCGGTCTCGGGGAAGATCCCGAGTTCTCGGAACGTCGTAGACAGAGTCTTGCCTCTTCTGTGAGACGCGGCGAGAGGCGGCGAAGGGGGTCGTACCGCACCGTCGTACGGGTTCGTACGGCGCCGACCCGAAGGGGCCGGACGGCGCGGGACCACTGCCGTCGCTCAGGCACTCTTGCCGCGAGCGGTGTGCCTCCTGCTGTGCGTACGTCGCGTACGCGCCGCGGGGGAGGGCGGTCGGTTGGAGCCGATCGGGCCACCGACCGGGCATCCGCTTTCGTGGAACGACCCACCGATACTCGGCGGGTCCTTTAGCACTGTACCCCGGATATCGCGCGTGAATCCGAAGGCGTGTATGACTGAGGAATTCATCACGGCGCGCCGGACCGCTCTCGGCGATCACTCGCACGGGTGACCGAGCCGTGGCTGACCAGGGCCTTCCACGACCCCTCGGGCGGGCTATTGTGCCGGTCATGGAGACGCCTGACAACGCCGCTGCCGACGCGCAGGAACACACCGGAATCGCCGCCCAGGACTGGGACCGGGCATCCGCGGACCCGCAGTACCGGGCCGCTGTGATCGATCTGCTCGGCGCCCTCGCATACGGCGAGCTGTCCGCCTTCGAGCGCCTGGCGGAGGACGCCAAGCTCGCCCCCACCATGGACGACAAGGCCGAACTGGCCAAGATGGCCTCGGCGGAATTCCACCACTTCGAGCGGCTCCGCGACCGGCTCGCCGAGATCGAGGCGGAGCCCAACGAGGCGATGGAGCCGTTCGCCGCGGCACTGGACGAGTTCCACCGCCAGACCGCGCCGTCGGACTGGCTGGAGGGCCTGGTCAAGGCGTACGTCGGCGACTCGATCGCCAGTGACTTCTACCGCGAGGTGGCGGCCCGGCTGGACTCCGACACCCGCGACCTGGTGCTCGCCGTGCTCGACGACACCGGGCATGCCACCTTCGCGGTGGAGAAGGTCCGGGCGGCCATCGAGGTCGAGCCGCGGGTCGGCGGGCGGCTGGCGCTGTGGGCCCGCCGGCTGATGGGCGAGGCGCTCTCGCAGGCCCAGCGGGTGGTCGCGGACCGCGACGCGCTCTCCACGATGCTGGTCGGCGGGGTGGCCGACGGCTTCGACCTGGCCGAGGTCGGTCGGATGTTCTCCCGGATCACCGAGGCGCACACCAAGCGGATGGCGGCGCTGGGCCTGGCGGCCTGACGCCCGTCAGCAGGCCGTCCGGTGGCCCTTCAGGGGGGTGGCCGGACCGGGGGCGCCTCCCGGCGACAGCCGGGGGAGCACCCGGCGGCGCGGCGGGCGCACCAGGACCGACAGCAGCGCGGCGCCCACGGCGAACGCGGCGACCATCACCTGCACGGGGTGTCCGGGGCCCAGGATCGAGCGGGTCAGCAGCGCGCCGAGCAGCGCCGCGACCGGTCCGGTGGCCAGGGTGAGGGCGTGGGCGGGGAATCGCTCGGGGAGCCAGCGCCGCGCGGACAGGGCGATGGCGAATCCGACGATCACGGAGCCGAGCGCTTCCCAGATCATGCTGTTCCCTCCCGCGTGACGAGGCCGATCCAACAAACAAATCGGTCGTAGGCGGTCGTACCCAAGGGCCGCCGGCAGCAACCCTCCGGCGCGGCCCCCTTGTCCGGTCAGCGTGCGCCCTCGTCCGGCCATCGGGCAAGGGTTTTCGGACAGGGATTGCGCACATCCCGGCCGACGGTCGGCGTCGGGCGCCGGTGACACGACGCAGGGCGGCGGCCCGGAAACTTCTCCGGGCCGCCGCCCTGCGTCAGTGATGGCGCCTCGTACGCCGCTGCGCGTCGCTCAGGGTGCGCCGAAACCGACCTTGCGGGTGGTCGGCTCGCCGAGCTCCACGTAGGCCACCCGGTCCGCCGCGACGAAGACCTTGCGGCCGTGCTCGTCCACCAGGCTCAGCAGCTCCGTCTTGCCGGTCAGCGCCTCGCTCACCATGCGCTCGACCTCTTCGGCAGACTGCCCGCTCTCCAGAACGATCTCGCGGGGCGCGTGCTGCACGCCGATCTTGACCTCCACGGCTTCTGTCCCTCCGATGGTCCGGGTGTCCCCCAGCGTCGGCTGGGGGAGGATGCGCGGCCAGCCGCGCGGTACGCAGCACACATTAGCCCGGTACGGGGACGGACAGGACGTCGCCGACCACGCCAGCAGCGAACACGGTCAGTGCATGTCGGTGCCGTGCAGTGGGAATCCGGCGATGCCCTTCCAGGCGAGCGAGGTCAGCAGCTGCACCGCGGTGTCCCGCGGCACCTGGCTCTCCGAGGACAGCCAGTAGCGCGCCACCACCTGGGAGACTCCGCCCAGGCCGACGGCCAGCAGCATCGACTCGTCCCGTGACAGCCCGGTGTCCTCGGCGATCACCGCGCTTATCGCCTCGGCGCACTCCAGGGACACCTTGTCCACCCGCTCGCGGACCGCCGGCTCGTTGGTCAGGTCCGACTCGAAGACCAGGCGGAAGGCGCCGCCCGGGTCCTCCACGTAGGCGAAGTAGGCGTCCATCGTGGCCGCGACCCGCTGCTTGTTGTCCGTGGTGGACTCAAGGGCCGTGCGCACCGAGTGCAGCAGGGCCTCGCAGTGCTGGTCGAGCAGGGCCAGGTACAGCTCCAGCTTGCCGGGGAAGTGCTGGTAGAGCACCGGCTTGCTGACGCCCGCCCGCTCGGCGATGTCGTCCATCGCGGCCGCGTGGTAGCCCTGCGCGACGAAGACTTCCTGGGCCGCGCCCAGGAGCTGGTTCCGCCGGGCTCGGCGTGGCAGGCGCGTGCCCCGCGGACGCGCCGCCTCGGTCTGCTCGATGGCGCTCACGCTGCCTCCCAGAAATCGTTCCGTTCGCGGTCCGTACGAGAAGGTGGTGCACCGCGGCCGTCATCGTACTTTTGGGTAACGGGGCTGTGTGCGGTCCGCGGCGAGAAATTCTGCCCCGCACCCTTCCTCGAAGCCGACATAACGTCCCAGGTCATCGATATTCGTCTTCGTTGAGCTCGACGACCCGGGCCTGTTCGGCCCGGTCCGCCTCATTGGCTGAGAAGTCGCCGCCGGTCACCGTCTCGTCGTGCCGCGGCGCGAGCTCGGCGTGCTGTTCGGCGGCATCGGCCTCCGGTGCCTCCACGTCGAACTGGGTGAGGGCGGGGCCTTCGGCCGCCTCCTCGAAGGTGTCGGGGTCTGTCGGGTCGACGCGCATGGTGGCTCCCTTTCCGGTGCTTTGCTGGGGCCGTGGCCCGCCGTGGGGGCGGTCGCCCTAGCTACGAGCCTAGGAGAGCGGTTGCGGCAGCGCGATGCGGTGTGTGACCGCGAACACACAATCGGGGGCGTGATCGTCTCGTAACATCGACAGCATGTCTTCGACCGAGTCGCCGGACACCGCGACAGCCGCCGCCCTCCCGGTGCCGCCGGCCGGACCCGGCGCCCCGGACGCCGCGGACGAGGCGGTCGACTGGGTCGCGCTGGCGACGCCGCCGCGACTGACGCTGGCCGTCCGCACCCCGGCCGCGCGCCCCGACGCCCCGGCCGACGCCGCCGGCCGGGACCGCGAACCGGCGCTCTACGTCCACGGCCTGGGCGGCTCGTCCCGGAACTGGTCGGCCCTGATGCCGCTGCTCGCCGACCGGCTGGACGGCGAGGCGATCGACCTGCCCGGCTTCGGCGAGTCGCCGCCGCCGGAGGACGGCAACTACTCGGTCTCCGCGCAGGCGCGCGCGCTCGTCCGCTACCTCGACGCGGCCGAGCGCGGCCCCGTCCACCTCATCGGCAACTCCATGGGCGGCGCCGCCGCGACCCGGGTAGCGGCGATGCGCCCCGACCTGATCCGCACCCTCACCCTGATCTCGCCCGCGCTGCCCGAACTCCGGCCGCAGCGCACGGCGGTGCCCACCGCGCTGCTCGCGGTCCCCGGCGCGGCCCGGCTGTTCGGCCGGCTCACCCGCGACTGGACGCCCGAGCAGCGCACCCGCGAGGTGCTGGCGCTCTGCTACGGCGATCCGGCCCGGATCACCTCCGAGGGCTTCGCATCAGCCGCCGAGGAGTACGCCCGACGGCTGGAACTCCCTTATTTCTGGGAGGTGATGGAGCGCTCGGCGCGCGGTGTGGTGGGCGCCTACACGCTCGGTGGCCAGCAGGGTCTGTGGCGCCAGGCCGAACGGGTCCTGGTGCCCACGCTTCTCGTCTACGGTGGACGCGACCGCCTGGTCTCCATCCGGATGGCACGGCGGGCGGCCGCGGCGTTCCGCGGCTCACGGCTGCTGACACTTCCGGAGGCGGGGCACGTGGCGATGATGGAGTACCCCGAGGCGGTGGCACGGGCCGTCCGCGAGTTGGTCGACTCCTCCGCAGCGGCCCGGTCCGACGTGTCGACCGGCGCGGGCGGGAGCTGACGGCGCCGTGGGACGACACAGCCGCCAGGGCGGGCCGCAGCGCCCGTCCGCGGAACCGGCCGGGAGCGCCGGCAGTACCCAGCACGCCCCGGGGACGGGGCGCCGCCGCCGGGTGAGCGGGGCGCCGGAGGGCGGCGCCGCGGTCCGCGGCGGCCATCCCGAGCAGCACGAGCCGGGCGGCGCCTGGGGCGCGGTCCCGCCGCCCGCAGCCGGACCGCACGGCTCCGCGAGGGGCGTGCCGGCCGCGCCGAGGATTCCCCGGCCGCGGTCCGCCGAGCCCGGTGGGCCGGCTTCCGGTACGCCGCCGTTCGGCACGCCCGCGTCCGGCACCCCCGCTTTCGGCACGCCCGCCTTCGGCACGCCGGTGGTCTCGCCGCCGGGCGGCGGTCCGGGGCCCCGGCAGGAGTATCTGGAGGCGTTCGGCGAGACGGCCCGCCGGGCCGCGCCGGGCACGCCGGCCGACGGTTTCCCGACGGGCTCGCCGGACGGCGCCGCCGCCGGCTTCCCGGAGGGCGTCCCCGACGACGTCCGCCAGGGGGATGCGGCGCCGCGGACCGATCGCCGGGACGGCGGTGACGGGCTCGGGCCCGAGACCGTCGGGCCGACCGACGACGGGTCCGGCGCGCGAGGCCCCCGGAAGGGGAGCAGGGCGCGGACCTTCACCGGCGCGGCCGCCGCGGCGGTGACCACCGCGCTCGCCGTCGTCATCGGGGGCCAGGTCGCCGACCAGCACCGCGAGGACGGCGGTCCGCAGGCCCGCAGCGGCGACGACCGGGCCGACGGCGCCGGCGAGGCGTCGCGCTCGCAGACGCGGGCCGGTCAGGACGCCAAGCCCGCCGACTACGCCACCCAGATGGCCGAGGTCTTCCCGCTCGACCCGCACCTGACCGCCGGCGGCCGGTTCCGGCCGGTCGGCGGCGACGCCAAGGCGCCCGGCCACGGCAAGGTGCTGCGCTACCGGGTGGACGTCGAGGAGGGACTGCCGCTGGACGGCGAGCTGTTCGCCGAGGCGGTGCACAAGACCCTCAACGACGACCGGAGTTGGGCGCACGGCGGGCAGCGGACCTTCCAGCGGGTGGGCTCCGGCGACGCGGACTTCGTGATCTCCCTGGCCAGTCCGGGGACCACCGCGAAGTGGTGCGCCAAGTCCGGCCTGGACACCACCGAGGACAACGTCTCCTGCGACTCGGCGGCCACCCAGCGGGTGATGATCAACGCCTATCGGTGGGCGCAGGGCGCCAAGACCTACGGCCCCGACAAGATGCTGGCCTACCGGCAGATGCTGATCAACCACGAGGTCGGGCACCGGCTCGGGCACAACCACGAGGCATGCTCCCGGGCGGGCGCGCTCGCCCCGGTGATGATGCAGCAGACCAAGTTCCTCACCACGGACGGGGTGACCTGCCGCCCCAACTCCTGGCCGTATCCGACCGGGCGGTGAGCCCGGTGCCGGCGGCGGCGATGCGGGCCGGCCGGGGCACGGGGGAGAGGTGGACGAGCGGGCGCACGGCGACACTCAACCCCCTTGCGTGCGAGGGGCGTTGAGGGTCGTTCCGGCACCGGATCCGCAGGTCGCGCTCGGGATGCGCGCCCCGTGGGCGGCGGCGCGACGGCCGGACCTCACCGTCCAACGGGCCGCATAGCGCGTCGAAACGCCCCCAGGGGTGGAAAGTCACGCGTGTTCACCCCTTCCGGTGGTGCGACGGACAACCGTCCATCGCGCCACCGGACCCTTTGCGTAGCTTCTTCCTGCAGGTGGCGGGGGACGTGCCGCGCCAGGACGCCGATATGGGAGGACGGGGGTGCCGTCGTGCGCATTGGACTGCTCACCGAGGGTGGCTATCCCTATGCGTCCGGTGAGGCACACGGCTGGTGCGACCGGCTCGTGCGCGGGCTCACCGGCCATGACTTCGCGCTCTACACGCTGATCACCGACCCCCGTCAGGAGGCCCGCGGCCCCGTCGAACTGCCCGTCAACGCCCGGCTGATGGGGCAGGCGCGGCTGTGGGGCGACATCCCGACGGGGCGCCGCCGGGCCGCCGGCCGCCGCGCCCGGCGCCGCTTCGCCGAGCACTTCGGCGATCTCGCGGCGGCCTGCGTGGCGCTGTCGGCGGGGGAGCCGGTGGCCGGTGCGGAAGCTGCCGCGGACGGACAGGCGGACCGTTTCGCCAGTGGCCTCTACGGGCTCGCCGACCTCGCCCGGGGCAGTGCCGCGCTGCCCGCCCTGCTCCGCTCCGAGGACGCCGTGCGCGCCCTGGAGGCCGTCTGCCACGGCGCCGGCGCACCGTCCGCCGTCCGCGGCGCACAGGTCGCGGACCTGCTGGCGGTCGCCGCCGAGCTGGAGCCGGCGCTGCGCCCGCTCTCGCTGGCCTGGTACGGCGACGCCGGGCTCGCCGCGGTGGACCTCTGCCACGCCGCCTCGGCCGGCACCGCCGCGCTCCCGGGCCTGCTGGCCAAACGCTTCTTCGGTACCCCGCTCCTGGTCACCGAGCACGGTGTGGGGCTGCGGGAGCACTACCTCGCGCTCCCCGCGGCGCCGCGGACCGTGCCCGTGCGGGTCCTGCTCGCCGCCTTCCGGCGCGCCCTCGCCGCCGAGACCTACGCCCGGGCCGCGTTGATCACCCCGGGCGGCACCCGGGCCCGCCGCTGGCAGGAGCGCTGCGGCGCGGACCCGGCCCGGCTGCGCACGGTCTACCCGGGCATGGCCGCGGGCCCGTTCGCGGCGGTCCCGGACGCCGCGGCGGACGACTCCGCGACCCTGGTGTGGACCGGCGCCATCGCCCCGGACAAGGACCTCGTAGGACTGCTGCACGCCTTCGCCGACCTCCGCAGGACCGTCCCCGCCGCCACCCTCCGGATCATCGGCGGCCTCGGCGCCGACCCGGAGGCCGCCGGATACCGCGCCCAGTGCCGGGCGCTGGCCGCCCAGCTCTTCCCCGACGAGGCCGCCGACGCCCGGACCGCCGGGGAGAACCCGGTCAGCTTCGAGGAGATCGGCGGCCCCACCGCGCCCACCGCGGCGGACGCCTACGCCTCGGCGACGGTGGTGGTGCTCTCCAGTGCGGTCGAGGGGTTCCCGCGCTCCCTGGTGGAGGCGATGTTCTGCGGCCGGGCCACGGTCTCCACCGACACCGGCGCGGTCTGCGAGGTGATCGGCGGCACCGGTCTGGTGGTCCCACCGCGCAACCCCCGTGCGCTGGCCGACGCCTGCCGGGCGCTGCTCGGCGACCCGGAGCGGCGCGCCCGGCTGGGCGCCGCGGCCCGCGCCCGGGCCTTCGAACTCTTCACCGTCGAGCAGAACACCGCGGCATTTCGTGGCATCTACCTGGAGCTGATCGCCGGCGCCCCGGGCGGTCCGGCGGGGTGCGGCGCCGGGGACGGCGTCCCGCGGCCCTTCGCCCGGCCCGCCGAGTCCCGGGTGCCCGGGGGGCCGCCCCCGGCCGGCACCGCCCGCACCCCGAGCTGGGCCCGGGCCGAGCAGGCGGATCCGGCGGACCAGGCAGGCGGACGGTCCCGGCGTACGCGGCGCGGGGCGGCCGGCGAACCGGCCGCCGGGCAGGTGTGGTGAGGGTGAGGGAGGCGACAGTGGTGACAGTCGTGCTGGACGTGCTCTGCGCGATGGGCGTGGTGGGCGCGGCCCTGGTGACGGGGATGGCGGACGTGGCACACGAGGGGAGCTGGGGCGCCGCATGGTGGGACGGCCGTCCGGGTGCCGGACGCCGCCCCCGTACCGGGCGCGCGCTGCTGCCCGCCCCCGCCATCCGTGCCGCCGGCCTCTGTCCCCGCGGCCGGGGGAGAGGAGACGGCGCATGACCGCACCCGAGAGCGGCACCGCGGCCCCACCCGCCCGGCCGGCCCCGCGGCACGGCCCCGCCGACCCCGTCAAGATTCTGATGTACCGTCACCGCACCTTGTGCGAAAGGGCAGTTGACCCACTGGAGATCGCCGCCGGACTGGAGGCGCACGGGGTCACCGACCGTGCCGCCGCCCGCTTCCGGCACCGCGACGTCTTCTCCCTGGCCGAGGAGCTCTACGCCCGGGTCCCGCGCACCGACGGACCGGAGCGCGACGCGTCGGCGGGCCCGGAGGACGAACCGGAGGCGCCGAATCCGGCCCCGGCCCCGGACCCGGCGGCCCCCGCCCCGGCCCCCCGCTCCCGGTTCACCCGCGGTGCGGTGCAACTGCTCCCCGGCGCGATCGGCCTCGCCACGGTCGCCGCCCACGCCTCCGTCGTGGCCCCGACCCCGCCGGTGCGCGGCGCCGTTGACGCGGCCGGGCTGCTGCTGACCGTCCTCGCGGCGCGGTTGGCGCTGCGCCACGGACCGCTGCGGCTGCGGCGCGGCCCTGGTTCCCGTACGGCGGTGCTGGGGGCGGCCTGGGCGGTGGGGTACGCGGTCTACGGTGACTGGCTGCTGGCGCAGCTGCTCTCCGGCGGGCCCGACGTGCCGGGCCCGCACCCGCGGGCCGCCGTCGCCGCCGCCGTGGCGCTGGCCTGCGTGATCGCCCCGGCCGCCGGCTGCGCCCACTGGTTCGCGCGGCGCGCCCGGCGCGGGGTGGTCGCCAGCCGCGCACTGGCCGAACTCGCCGCCCGGGTACGGCCGTTGCTGATCGGAGCCACGCTGCTCTTCGTGGTCGTGGCGGGGGCGCTGACGGTCGGCGCCCACCTGCTGCTCGCCCGCGCGGGCAGCCCCGGCGGCCGCTGGGCGGTCCCGGCGGTGGTCGCGCTGGCGGTGCTGCTCTTCCTCGCCCGGCTGCTCGCGGTCCACGGCTTCCCGGCGGCCGCCGCGGCCGGCCTCGGCGGCGCCGCGGCCCTGGAGGTGGTGGCCCTGGCCCTCGTCCTGACCGCCCGGCTCCCCGGCCTGGCGCGGCTCGGCACTCCGGTGGAGGCGCTGGTCACCGCCGCCGGACCGGCCGCGGTCCCGGCCGTCGCGTGCGCGGTTGCCGCGCTGGGCCTCCTCGTCCGCGGCCTGCGGGCGCTCACCGGCGCCTGTGCGCACCCGCCCGCCGTCATGCCCGAACGGCCCGTCGGCACCCCCGTCGGCGACCCCGCGGAGGCCCACCGGCCATGACCGCCCCCCTCCGCCCGTATGGGCCTTCGTACCCCCCGCATGCCGCGGCGCGGTGCCCCGATGCCGCCGCTCCGCGCTCCCCGGCCTCCGTGCCGCGGACCGCACCCCCCACCTGGTCCCCGCGCCCAGCGGCGGACGCCGAACCCGCGGCCGGAGCCGGAGGAACCGGCCCGCTTCCCTCGATCCCCATGAGGAGTCGACACATGAACGTCCACCCGACCACACGGCACGCGCGCAGGGGGGACGCACGATGAGGGTGCTGCTCATCGGCGCCAACGGGTACCTCGGCCGCTATGTCGCCGACCGCCTGCTCGCCGACCCCGCCGTCCAGCTCACCGCCCTGGGCCGGGGAGACGACGCCGACGTCCGCTTCGACCTGGCCACCGGCAGCCCCGGGGCGCTCACCCGCTTCCTCGACGCGGTCCACCCCGGCGTGGTCGTCAACTGCGCCGGCACCACCCGCGGCGGCGCCCGGGAGCTGACCCGGCACAACACCGTCGCGGTCGCCACCATCTGCGAGTCGCTGCGCCGCAGCGGCTGCGGCGCCCGCCTGGTCCACCTCGGCTGCGCCTCGGAGTACGGGCCCTCGCAGCCCGGCTCCTCCACCGCGGAGGACGCGGTGCCGCGCCCCGGGGGCCCGTACGGGGTCAGCAAGCTGGCCGCCACCGAACTGGTGCTGGGCTCCGGGCTGGACGCGGTGGTGCTGCGGGTCTTCTCGCCGGTCGGCCCGGGCACCCCGGCCGGGTCGCCGCTGGGCCGGCTCGCCGAGGCGATGCGGCGCGCGATGCAGTCCGGGGACAACGAGCTGAAGCTGGGCGGGCTCGGCGTCCAGCGGGACTTCGTCGACGTCCGGGACGTGGCCCGGGCGGTGCACGCCGCCTCGCTGTCCGCCGCGCAGGGCGTGGTCAACATCGGCACCGGGCGCGCGGTGCGGCTGCGGGAGGCCGCCGCGGTGCTCGCCCGGGTCGCCGGGTTCGGCGGCTCGCTGCACGAACTCGACTCCCCGCCGGCCCGGTTGGTGATCCCGGCCCCGGCCACCGAGGGGCACGCGGCGGGCGCACCGCCCACCGCCTACCCGTATCCGGACGGCTGCGGCACCTGGCAGCAGGCCGATGTGCGCACCGCCCGCGACCGGCTCGGCTGGCGCCCGCGGATCGGCCTGGAGGAGTCCCTGGCCGACATCTGGATGGAGGCCGCCTGCCGCATCTGAGCGGGCGGCGCCCCGGGCCCCACCCGCGTCTCCACCGGGGCCGGGCCGCTGCGGGCGGGGGTGCCGGGCTTCGCGCACCCCCACCGGCGCCCGCGCCCGTGAGACGGATGTCCACCCAGTGGGACGCCTGGATGCGGAGCGGGGCGCCCGGTCCTTCGCCGCGCCGCTCTCCGGTGCCCGGCGCGGTCGGGAGCGGCATCGGAGGGCGGCGTCTGCCTGGGCCTCCGTCCCGCGGGTCGGCCGCCGCCGGTGCCGCCCCGGAGTCGCTGCCCGGCCACTGGGACGCATTCGTCTCGCACACCGGACCGGGTGTCTCGGAATGAAGAAGGGCGTGGCAGTGTTACGGGGAGAACCATCTCCACCGTTCCCGGTTCCGACCGGGGCGGGGGAACCCCATCGAGACCGACCAACGGAGTCCCCGTGTCGCTGCCACCCCTGGTCGAGCCCGCTCCGGAGCTCACCGTCGACGAGGTCCGCAGGTACTCCCGCCACCTGATCATCCCCGATGTCGGGATGGACGGGCAGAAGCGGCTGAAGAACGCCAAGGTGCTGTGTGTCGGCGCCGGCGGCCTGGGTTCGCCCGCGCTGATGTACCTGGCCGCGGCCGGCGTCGGCACCCTGGGCATCGTGGAGTTCGACGAGGTCGACGAGTCGAACCTGCAGCGCCAGATCATCCACAGCCAGGCGGACATCGGCCGTTCCAAGGCCGCCTCCGCCAAGGACACGGTGCTCGGCATCAACCCGTACGTCACGGTCAACCTCCACGAAGAGCGCCTCGACTCCACCAACGTGATGGAGCTCTTCGCCCAGTACGACCTGATCGTCGACGGCACGGACAACTTCGCCACCCGTTACCTCGTCAACGACGCCTGTGTGCTGCTGAACAAGCCGTACGTCTGGGGTTCCATCTACCGCTTCGACGGCCAGGCGTCGGTGTTCTGGAGCGAGCACGGCCCCTGCTACCGCTGCCTGTACCCGGAGCCCCCGCCGCCCGGCATGGTGCCGTCCTGCGCCGAGGGCGGCGTGCTCGGCGTGCTCTGCGCCTCCATCGGCTCGATCCAGGTCAACGAGGCCATCAAGCTGCTCGCCGGCATCGGCGACCCGCTGGTCGGCCGCCTGATGATCTACGACGCGCTGGAGATGACGTACCGCCAGGTCAAGGTCCGCAAGGACCCCAACTGCGCGGTCTGCGGCGAGAACCCGACCGTCACCGAGCTCATCGACTACGAAGCGTTCTGCGGCGTGGTGTCCGAGGAGGCCCAGGAGGCGGCGGCCGGTTCCACGATCACTCCGCGCCAGCTCAAGGAGTGGATCGACAACGACGAGAAGATCGACATCATCGATGTCCGGGAGCCCAACGAGTACGAGATCGTCTCGATCCCCGGCGCCCGCCTGATCCCGAAGAACGAGTTCCTGATGGGCACCGCCCTCCAGGACCTCCCGCAGGACAAGAAGATCGTCCTGCACTGCAAGACCGGCGTCCGCTCCGCCGAGGTGCTCGCGGTCCTGAAGTCCGCCGGCTTCGCCGACGCGGTGCACGTCGGTGGCGGCGTCATCGGCTGGGTCAACACCGTCGAGCCGGAGAAGCCCGTCTACTGAGCGGCGCAGTCGCCCCGTGACGCTTAAGGCGCCGGTCCGTGCACCACGGACCGGCGCCTTCGCGCGTACCGGCGGAGGCGGGCTTCCCGGCGTGCCGGGGCAGCCCGCCTCGGTCAGATCTCGCCCTTGCGGCTCAGGAAGTTGAAGGCCAGCCAGCCCGGCAGCACCGGCAGCCAGAAGACCATCAGCCGGAACAGCAGCACCGCCGGCAGCGCCGTCTCGGCCGGCAGCCCGCCGAAGATCAGCGCAGCACTCAGGGCGCCCTCCACGGCGCCCACGCCGCCCGGGGTCGGCGCCGCCGAGCCCAGCGCGTTGCCCGCCAGGAAGGCCACCGCGATACCGGCGTAGCTGATCTGGTCGCCGCCGCCGAACGCCCGGATCGAGGCGTCCAGACACATCACGTTCGCCCCCGTCAGCAGCAGCATCCCGCCGATGCCGGTGACCAGCTTGCGCGGCCGCTGGAGGATGTCCAGCATCCGCGGCACCACGCCGGCGAACAGCGACCGCAGCCGGGTCACCACGAACTTCCGCAGCACCGGGACCGCCGTGACGACCAGGACCAGCACCGCCACCGTCAGCAGACCGGCGATCACCGTCCGGGACGCCTGGATCTGCGGGGCGTGCTCGGTGCCGGTCAGATAGCCGAACGCCAGCAGCAGCACGATGTGGCTGCCCAGCCCGAACAGCTGGGACGCGCCGACGCTCGCCACCGCCAGGCCCGGACGCACCCCGGCCCGCTGGAGGAACCGGGTGTTCAGCGCCACCCCGCCGATCGCGGTGGGCGCCACCAGTTTCACGAAGTCGCCCGCGACCTGCGCGAGCAGCGTCCGCAGGAACGAGACCTTCTCGGTGACGAACCCCAACAGGCTCATCGCCGCCGCGACGTACGTCAGCGCCGAGAAGAACGCCGCCACCAGCACCCACACCCACCGGGCCTGGTTGATCACGTCGCCGAAGTTGAAGTTGGTGAGCTGGGACAGCAGCAGGTACGCGGCGAGCGCACCGGCGATCCAGGTGATCAGGATCCGCGGGCTCAGCCGCTCCAGCTTCGCCGGCTCGATGACCGCGGTCGGCCGGATCAGCAGCACCTGTCGGCGGATCTGGGCGAGCAGGTCCTCCTCCAGCGCCTCTTCCGACGCCTCCTCCAGGGCCCGCTTCTCGGCGGTCTTCTCCGCGTTCCGCATCGCCCGCAGCGCCTTGCGGTCGCGGGGGCCGCTCGTTTCCCGGGCCTCCCGCGCCTCCTTCGCGGCCTGCGAGGCGGTGAGCACCGCCTCCCGCTCCCGCTTGGACCGCTCCCTGGCCAGCTGGCGCAGGGTGGCTCGGGTGGTGCGGCTGAGCGCGATCGGCTGGAGCAGCGGCAGGCTGTCGGCCACCGCGTCGGGGCCGAGCACCTCGACGGCCGCGGCGACCGCCCGCTCGGCGCCGACCCGCAGCCCACAGGTGGACAGCAGCTGGGCGATGTCCATCCGCAGCACCAGATCGCCGGCGGCGATCTCGCCGCCCCGCAGGTCGGTCAACACGATGTTGCCGGAACGATCCACCAGCAGGGCGTCCCCGACCAGCCGCCGGTGCGCGATCCGCCGCGACTGCAGCGCGGCCACCTGCCGCCAGGCGCTGTGCATCAGCTCGTCGGTGATCTCCTCGTCGGCCAGCGCGTCGAAGCTGCGGCCGCCGATGTGCTCGTAGACCAGCATCACCGCGTCCGGTCCGAGCTCGGAGGTGGCGATCAGCTTGGGCGCGTTGGCCCCGGCCGCGATCGCCGCGTACGCCAGCAGCGCCTCCTGCTCCAGGGCCTGGCGCAGCGACTGGAGGCTGCGGCGCTGGTTGATGCCGCGCAGCGACAGCCGCCGCCACACCCGGTAGAAGAAGCCCTGCGCCTGCTGCTCGCGGTCCACGACGGTGACGTCGATCGGCGGGCCGTCCTCCAGGGCGACGAGGTAGCGACGGCCCCGGTCGCCGTGGTCCGGGCTGCCGTCCTCCGCGCGCATCGCGCTGACCGGCCGGAAGCCGACCCGGCGCAGGCCCGCGAGGAGGTTCTGGCCGGTGGGGCGGACGTTGGGCGAGCCGACGGCGTAGAGGGTGCCGAAGGCGACGGTCCAGCCGATCAGCACGGTCACCACGATCGCGAACGGGGTGGTGTACCGCCCGATCAGCACCGCGAACGCGTCCAGCAACAGGACGCACCACATCGCCACCCGCCAGCGGGGCCGCCGGGACATCCCCACCGCCGTCATATAGGCGATCACCGGCGCCAGATAGCTGTGCACCGGCGGGGAGAGCGCCCCGTTGGCCAGCGGCTGGGTCAGCGCGCTGCGGATCGAGGCGGGGGCGGCCTCGGCCACCCACAGGTCGGTGGCGAGCGACACCCCGTGTGCCAGTACGGCGGCCAGCACGCCGTCCGCGATCCGCAGCCCGTCCCGCTTGATCAGGCGTTCCACGGCGTAGGCCACCGGCACGATCAGCACCAGGACGCTGGAGGCCAGCCCCGCCAGGTTGATCAGCAGCGGCGGGGCCGCCCCGGCGCCCTGCCCGATGTCGTTCTTCAGCCCCTGGGTGGTGCCGTGCGCGAACGTCGCCAGCGCCAGCACCAGTGCGATCCCGGCGATGCCGAGCAGCAGCCGCAGCAGGTCGGCGGGGCGGTGCACCCGCGCCGGCAGCAGCGGCTCGTCGACCGCGAGCCGGTCCACGTGGAACTCGCCGCTGTCCTCCGGGCCGCCCGTGGAGCGGTACGCGCCGGTGCGGGGCACGCCCCGGGGCGCGTCGTCGGCGGTCTTGTGGTGCTCCAGCCGCTCCTCCGGCTGCTGATCGCTCTGGGCGCTCTCCTTCGTCCGCCGTACGGGCTGGTGCCGCTCGGGTGGCTCCGGCGCCGTGGGCCGTCCCGGCCTCGCGGACGCCTCGGGTCGTTCGGCCTTCTCGATCGTGCTCGCCTTTTCGGTAGCGGAGGCCGCGGTCGGCTTCCGTTGTTGCTTCCCCTGTTCCGCCGCCCGCGGCCCTTGCGGCTGCGCGGTCCCTGCGGTCGGTCCCGGGGCGGTGCCGGCTGCCAGCACATCAGGGGCGCCCGCCTCCCGTGGAGGCGCCGCACCCTGCTGTTCGGCCGTCTCTTCTTGATCTCGTATCACCAGTCACCGTCCGGAAGATGGTGGCACGGCCGTCCGGCCCGGGGAGGCATCAGGGTGCATTTGGGGCCCACGGGAAGTGGAACCACCGCCACCGCACACGGTCTCCGCCGTTCTCAGGGTCTACCCCGGCCGACGCAGGACCCAGCGTCCAAGCCCATTGTCGGTGCTGTGCGGCAGGATGGACCGAATGAAGGGGACCGGAGACACGGACAGCGCCGGCGCCGCCGGCGACGGACCGGCCGCCGCCGTGGAACTGCCCGACTACGCCGAGCGGGTCCTCGGCGTCGCCGAGCTGATCCCGCCCGGCCGGGTCATGACGTACGGGGACGTCGCGGAGTGGCTCAAGGACGAGGAGCACCCCCAGGGGCCGGCGCCCGGCGGCCCCCGGCAGGTGGGCCGGGTGATGGCCCTCTACGGGGGCGCGGTGCCCTGGTGGCGGGTGGTGCGCGCGGACGGCACCCTGCTCCCCGGGAGCGAACTGCGCGCCCTGGCCCACTACCGCGAGGAGGGCACGCCCCTCCGGGAAGCCTCGGCGGTATCCGAGGGCCACATACCGCGGATCGACATGCGGCGGGCGCGATGGGACGGCGGCGGGGCCCCGGACGTGCCCTAGGGTCTGTCGTCAAACTCCCGTCGTTCGCCCGGAGGGCGGGCCTCGCGGCGTCTGGTGCGTGCGATCTCAAGGCGGAGGGTCATCCCGGTACCGGGCGTACCGGGATGAGCCCGACAACGCAGAGAGCGTGCGTGCCAGGCGTCGCGAGGCAGGCGGGAGTTTGACGACAGGCCCTAGGGTTGGCCCCTTGGCCGGTACGGTCGGCGGACCGCCGTGCCGGGCGCGGCCCGCCGCGGCGCCCTGGACGGGCAGCGGCACCGCCGGCACCGCCCGGCACCCTCCGCACCACCACCAGCACTTCCCTTCCCAGGACCGGCGATCCACGTGAGTTCCTCCCTTCCGGCCGTCCCGCCGGCGCAGCCCCGCGAGGCGGCGCGGCGGGACGCCCCCGGCGCCTACCGCCTGGTGCGCACCCCGCCGGAGCGGACCGCGCCGCCCACCCTGGACGCCGGACAGCGCGCCGTGGTGGCACACCGGGACGGGCCGCTGCTGGTCCTCGCCGGCCCCGGCACGGGCAAGACCACGACCCTGGTGGAGTCCGTGGTGCGCCGCATCCGGGACGGGGGCGACCCCGAGCGGATCCTCGTCCTCACCTTCAGCCGGAAGGCCGCGGTCGCCCTCCGCGACCGGCTGACCGCCCGCCTGGCCGACGAGGGGGACGTCCCCGCGCAGTCCAGGCATGGGGGAGGCTCGACCGCCGGGCGCCGGCCGGGCGTCCCGCAGGCCACCACCTTCCACTCCTTCTGCTACGCCCTGGTCCGCGCCCACCAGGACGCCGACCTCTTCGCCGACCCGCTGCGGCTGCTCTCCGGACCCGAGCAGGACCTCGTCGTCCGCGAGCTCCTGGAGGGCCAGGCGGAGCTCGCCGGCGCCGGCCGCGCCCGGGTGAGCTGGCCGGACGAGCTGCGGGCGTGCCTGACCACCCGCGGGTTCGCCGACGAGGTCCGCGCGGTGCTGGCCCGCAGCCGTGAACTGGGCCTGGGGCCGGACGCGCTGGGCGCCTTCGCCCGCCGCACCGGCCGCCCCGACTGGCAGGCCGCGGCCGGCTTCCTCGCCGAGTACCTCGACGTCCTGGATGCCCAGGGAGTGCTGGACTACGCCGAGCTGGTGCACCGCGCGGTACTCCTGGCCGAGCGCCCGGAGGCCGCCGCCCAGCTGGCCGGCGCCTACGACGCGGTCTACGTCGACGAATACCAGGACACCGACGCCGCCCAGGTACGGCTGCTGCGGGCGCTCGCCGGCCACCGGGGCGCACCGGCCGCGCCCGGCTCCCCGGGGCGCACGCTGCTCGCCTTCGGCGACCCCGACCAGTCGATCTACGCCTTCCGCGGCGCCGACGTCAACGGCATCCTCGACTTCCCCGAGACCTTCCGGCGCGCCGACGGCACCCCCGCCCCGGTCGCCGTCCTCGGCACCTCCCGCCGCTCCGGGGCCGAGCTGTTGGCCGCCACCCGCCTGCTGACCCGCCGGATGCCGCTCACCCGTCTTCCGGCCGACGCCGTCCGTGCCCACCGGGAGCCGACGCCCGTACGGGACGGCGGCCGGGCCGAGGTGTACACGTATCCGACCCCCGGCGCCGAGCTGGACAACATCGCGGACCTGCTGCGCCGTGCCCATCTGGAGGAGGGGGTGCCCTGGCGGGAGATGGCCGTCCTGGTACGCGCCGGGGGCCGCTCGATCCCCGCCGTGCGCCGGGCGCTGACCGCCGCCGGGGTCCCGCTCGACATCGACGGCGACGACCTGCCGCTGCGCCACGAACCGGCGGTCGCCCCGCTGCTGACCGCCCTGCGGGTGGCCGCGGGGGCGCCGGGCGCACCGGACGGCGCCGTGGACGTACCGGACGACATCGTGGACGTACCGGACGACGCCGTGGACGCATCGGACGCGCCCGACGGCGCCCCGGGCGACCCGGACCCGCAGGACGCCGCCCCGGACGGCGCGACCGCCCTGCGCATCGACCCCGAGACCGCCGTCGACCTGCTGACTTCCCCCCTGGGCGGTATGGACGCGGCCGATCTGCGGCGGCTGGGCCGGGCGCTGCGCGAGGAGGAGCGGGCGGCCGGCCGCCCGCTGCCGCCCCCCTCCGACGAGCTGATCGCCCGCGCGCTGTCCGAGCCCGAGCGCCTGGTGGCCCACGACCCCCGTTACGCCCGCGGCGCCCAGCGGCTCGGCCTGCTGCTGCGCAAGGCCCGGGAGCTCCTCGCCGGCGGCGGGACGGCCGAGGAGGCGCTGTGGCTGCTGTGGGACGGCACCCCCTGGCCGGGGCGGCTGGAGCGGGCCGCCCGGCGCGGCGGGGCCGCCGGCCGCAACGCCGACCGGGACCTGGACGCGGTGGTCGCCCTGTTCGAGACCGCGGCCCGCGCCGAGGAGCGCACCGGTGGCCGCGGCGCCCGGAACTTCCTGGAGGAGCTGGACGCCCAGGACATCGCCGCGGACACCCTCACCCGCCGCACGGTCCGCCCCGACGCGGTGCGGCTGATGACCGCGCACCGCGCCAAGGGCCTGGAATGGCGGTTCGTGGTCGTCGCCGGGGTCCAGGAGGGCCTCTGGCCCGACCTGCGGCGGCGCGGTTCGCTCCTGGAGGCGGACCGGATCGGCCGGGACGGCCTGGCCGAACCGCTCACCCCGGGCGCCCTGCTCGCCGAGGAGCGCCGGCTGTTCTACGTGGCCGCGACCCGGGCCCGGGAGCGCCTGGTGGTCACCGCGGTGAAGGCCGCGGCCGAGGACGGCGACCAACCGTCCCGGTTCCTGACCGAGCTGGGCGTCGTCCCCCAGGACGTCACCGGCCGCCCCCGCCGCCCCCTGACGGTCGCCGCGCTCGTCGCCGAGCTGCGCGCCACCACCGTCGACCCGGAGGCCGGGCCGGCGCTGCGCGAGGCCGCCGCCCGACGGCTGGCCAAACTGGCCGCCCTGCGCGACGACGACGGGTACCCCCTGGTGCCGGCCGCGCACCCGGACAGCTGGTGGGGCCTGCACGAGCCCACCCACAACGCGGTCCCGCTGCGCGACCGCGACCAGCCCGTGGTGCTCTCCGGCAGCGCCCTCGACCAACTGGCGAACACCTGCGCCCTCCAGTGGTTCCTGGGCCGCGAGGTGAAGGCCGACGCCCCGGCCACCGCCGCCCAGGGCTTCGGCAACGTCGTCCACGTCCTCGCCGACGAGGTCGCCTCCGGACGCACCCCGGCCGACCTGTCCGTCCTGATGGAGCGGCTGGACTCGGTGTGGGACGCGCTCGCCTTCGACGCCCCCTGGAAGTCCCGCCAGGAGAAGGACAGCGCCCGCGCCGCCCTGGAGCGCTTCCTGCGCTGGCACGTCATGGAGCGCGAGGCCCTCGGTCGGGACACCGTCGCCACCGAGCACGGCTTCGACGTCACCCTCGACGCCGGCTCCTACGAGGTCCGCATCCGCGGCAGCATGGACCACGTCTCGCGGGACGCCCAGGGCCGCGCCTACGTCGTCGACTTCAAGACGGGCAAGCAGAAGCCGACCGGGCCCGAGGTCGCCCGCCACCCGCAGCTGGCCGTCTACCAGCTCGCGGTCGTCGAGGGCGCCCTGGACGACGCCTTCGACGGCCGCCGGCCGGAACCGGGCGGCGCCGAACTCGTCCACCTGCGGCTGGGCGCGCCCCGCAAGGAGGGCGGCGACGCGCTGCCGGCCGTCCAGGCGCAGCCGCCGCCGGAGGGCGACTGGGTCGGCGACCTGCTCGCCACCGCCGCCGGCCGCGTCCTGGAGGAGCGCTTCACGCCCACCACCGGTTCGCACTGCACGCACTGCGCCTTCCGGGCCTCGTGCAGTGCGCGGCCGGAGGGCCGGCAGATCGTGGAGTGATCGGCCCGGGCCGGCTCGTGCCTGCGCTGACCTGCGCGGACGCCGAGCGCGGAGGGATTGTCGGTGGCGGCCGTTACGGTGTCCGATGTGTCAGCTCGTATCACCGACCCCGAGCAGCTCAAGGAGTTGCTCGGCATCCCGTTCACCCCGGAGCAGACGGCGTGCATCACGGCGCCGCCCGCCCCGCAGGTCATCGTGGCCGGAGCCGGGTCGGGCAAGACCACCGTCATGGCCGCGCGGGTGGTGTGGCTGGTCGGCACCGGCCAGGTCGCCCCCGAGCAGGTCCTCGGGCTGACGTTCACCAACAAGGCGGCGGGGGAGCTGGCCGAGCGGGTCCGCGCGGCCCTGCTGGCGGCCGGCGTCACCGACCCCGAGCAGCTCCCCGACGGCGCCGGGGGAGCCGAGCCGTCCCCGGGGGAGCCGCGGATCTCCACGTACCACGCCTTCGCCGGCCAGCTCCTCAAGGACCACGGCCTGCGCATCGGCCTGGAGCCCAGCGCCCGGCTGCTCGCCGACGCCACCCGCTTCCAGCTCGCCGCCCGCACCCTGCGCGCCGCCCCCGGCCCCTACCCGTCGCTCACCACCTCGCTGCCCACCCTCGTGGAGGACCTCCTCGCCCTCGACGGCGAGCTGGCCGAGCACCTGGTGGAGCCGGCCGCCCTGCACGCCCACGACACCGCCCTGCTCGCCACCCTGGACGGCGCCAAGCTCAGCAACGCCGACCTGCGCAAGGCCCCCGAGGCCGCCCACGGCCGGCTGGAGCTGCTCGACCTGGTCGGCGCGTACCGCCGCGAGAAGCGCCGCCGCGACCTGCTGGACTTCGGCGACCAGATCGCCCTCGCGGCCACCCTGGCCACCACCCGCCCCGAGGTCGGCGCGCTGCTCCGCGACGAGTTCCGGGTCGTCCTCCTCGACGAGTACCAGGACACCTCCGTCGCCCAGCGGCTGCTGCTCTCCGGCCTCTTCGGCGCCGGTCCGGCCACCGGGTCCGCCACCGGGCATGCCGTCACCGCCGTCGGCGACCCCTGCCAGGCCATCTACGGCTGGCGCGGTGCCTCCGTCGCCAACCTCGACGACTTCCCCGCCCACTTCCCGTTCGCCGACGGCAGCCCGGCCCGCCGCTTCGCCCTCAGTGAGAACCGCCGCAGCGGCGGCCGCCTCCTGGAGCTCGCCAACCGCCTCGCCGCCCCGCTGCGCGCGATGCACGCCGGGGTGGAGGCGCTGCGCCCGGCCCCCGGCGCCGAACGGGACGGCGTGGTCCGCTGCGCCCTGCTGCCCACCCACGCCGAGGAGCTCGGCTGGCTCGCCGACTCCCTCGCCCACCTGGTCCGCACCGGCACCCCGCCCGGCGGGATCGCGGTGCTGTGCCGCACCGCCGCCGATTTCGCCGCCATCCAGGGCGAGTTGGTGGCCCGGGACGTCCCCGTCGAGGTCGTCGGCCTCTCCGGGCTGCTGCACCTCCCCGAGATCGCCGACCTGGTCGCGGTCTGCGAGGTCCTCCAGGACCCGACGGCCAACGCCTGTCTGGTCCGCCTGCTGATCGGCCCCCGCTGGCGGATCGGCCCCCGCGACCTGGCCCTGCTGGGCCGCCGGGCCCGCGCGCTGGCCCACCACGGCACCGCCGCCGCCGACGACCCCGAGCGACGCCTCGCCGAGGCCGTCGAGGGCGTCGACCCGGCCGAGACGGTCTCGCTCGCCGACGCGCTCGACACCTTCCTGGAGACCGGCGGCTCCGACGACGGCCTGCCGTTCTCGGCGGAGGCCCGGGTCCGCTTCGCCCGCCTGGCCACCGAACTCCGCGACCTGCGGCGCTCGCTCGCCGACCCGCTGATGGACGTGCTCCACCGGATCCTCGCCGTCACCGGCCTGGAGGTCGAGCTGTCCGCCTCGCCGCACGCCCTGGCCGCCCGCCGCCGGGAGACCCTGGGCACCTTCCTCGACCTCGCCGCCGGGTTCGCCGCCAAGGAGGGCGGCGCTGCCCTCGACGGCGAGGCGACCCTGCTGGCCTTCCTCGGTTTCCTGCGCACCGCCGTCCAGTACGAGAAGGGCCTGGACAGCTCGCTCCCGGGCGGTGAGCACACCGTCAAGGTGCTCACCGCCCACAAGTCCAAGGGCCTGGAGTGGGACGTCGTCGCGGTGCCCGGCCTGGTGGCCAAGCAGTTCCCCAGCGAGCAGGCCCGCGAGTCCTGGATCAGCCGAGCCAAGGTCCTGCCGCACGCCCTCCGCGGCGACGCCGAGACCCTGCCCGACGTGGCGGAGTGGACCGCCCGCGGCGTCAAGGACTTCAAGGAGGAGACGAAGCACCACCAGGAGATCGAGGAGCTCCGCCTGGGCTACGTCACCTTCACCCGCCCGCGCTCCCTCCTGCTGGGCTCCGGCCACTGGTGGGGCCCCAGCCAGAAGCGCCCCCGTGGCCCGTCCGCCTTCCTGGAGGCGCTGCGCGAGCACTGCGAGGCCGGCCATGGCGAGATCGAGGTCTGGGCCGACCCGCCGGAGGAGGGCGCCGAGAATCCGGCCCTCGCCGAGGACGCCGCCGATCAGCCCTGGCCGCTGCCGCTGGATCCCACCGCCATGGCCCGCCGCCGCGCGGCCGCCGCCACCGTCCGCGACCACCTCGCCGCGTACGCCGCGCCCGCCGTCCCGTCCCCCGGGTACGACCCGGAGTGGCCGCCGCCACCGGACGACGAGGAGTGGGACGAGGACTGGGCGGCCTCCTCCGAGGACGCGCCGTACCCGCCGTTCGACGACGCCCCCTATGAGGAGGCCCCGTTCGACGACGCCCCGTATGACGACGCGTACGCCGCACACGACGACGGGCCCGACGCCCCGCATGCCGGCGGCGAGGGCGGAGCCGCGCTCCCGCACCCCCACCTCATCGCCCAGCGCTCCGCCGAGCCCGATCCGGCGACCCTCGCCGGCGGCCCCGCCCCCACGGCCCCCCCGGGGCGACAGCCCTCGGCGCTGCTCCCCGAGGAGCGCCGCACCGTGGCGTCCTGGGACCGCGATCTGGAGGCGCTCGCCACCGAGTTGCGCAGCTCCCGCGCCCGGGTCCGCGACGTCCCGCTGCCGGCCTCGCTCACCGCCACCCAACTGCTCCAGGTCGCCGCCGACCCGGACGGCTTCGCGCGCGAGCTGGCCCGCCCGATGCCGCGCCCGCCGCAGCCCGCGGCCCGCCGCGGCACCCGCTTCCACGCCTGGGTCCAGTCCCGTTTCGAGGAGCTGCCGCTGCCCCTGCTCGGCCCCGACGAGCTGCCCGGCGCCGAGCCCGGCGAGGCGGCGGAGATCGCCGACGAACAGGACCTGGCGGCCCTGAAGGAGGCGTTCGCCCGGACCCCGTACGCGCACCGGACCCCGTTCCGGGTGGAGGTCCCCTTCCGGATGACGCTCGCCGGGCGGGTGATCCGCGGCCGGATCGACGCGGTCTACAAGGAGCACGGCCCGGACGGCGACCGCTTCGAGATCGTCGACTGGAAGACCGGCCGGCACCTGCCCGCCGGCAGCGGCGGCGCGGACCCGCTCCAGCTGGCCGTCTACCGTCTGGCCTGGGCCGAGCGGTACGGCCTGGCGCCGTCCGCGGTCGGCGCCGCGTTCGTCTTCGTCCGTACCGGCGAGGTCGTCAGGCCCCCCCGGCTGCCGGGCCGGGCCGGGCTCGAACGGATCCTGCTCGGGGAGACCGCCGACCGACATCCCCCGGAAGGCCGATAGGCTCGGGCGTATGAGCACCACCTCGGACAACGCCGTCCGCGCGTACATCGCCGACCACCGCGACGGCTTCCTCGCCGATCTCGCGGAGTGGCTGCGCATCCCCTCCGTCTCCGCCGACCCCGGTTGTGCGGCCGAGGTGCGTCGCAGCGCCGAGTGGCTCGCCGGCAAGCTCGCGGAGACCGGCTTCCCGGTGACCGAGGTGTGGGAGACCGAGGGGCTGCCCGCGGTCTTCGCCGAGTGGCCCGCCGGGGACCCGTCCGCCCCGACCGTGCTCGTCTACGGCCACCACGACGTCCAGCCCGCCGCCCGCGAGGACGGCTGGCACACCGACCCCTTCGAGCCGGTGACCGTCGACGGCAGGCTCTACGCCCGCGGCGCCGCCGACGACAAGGGCCAGGTCTTCTTCCACACCCTCGGCGTCCGCGCCCACCTGGCCGCGAGCGGCCGCACCGCGCCCGCGGTCAACCTCAAGCTGCTCATCGAGGGCGAGGAGGAGTCCGGCTCGCCGCACTTCCCGGCCCTGATCCAGCGCCATGCCGACCGCCTGGCCTGCGACGCGGTGATCGTCTCCGACACCGGGATGTGGGCCGAGGACACCCCCACCGTCTGCACCGGCATGCGTGGACTGACGGACTGTCAGATCGATCTGTTCGGCCCGGACCAGGACATCCACTCCGGCTCGTTCGGCGGCGCGGTGCCCAACCCGGCCACCGAGGCGGCCCGGCTCGCCGCCGCGCTGCACGACGCCGACCGACGGGTCGCGATCCCCGGCTTCTACGACGGGGTGATCGAGCTCACCGAGCGCGAGCGCGAACTCTTCGCCGAGCTGCCCTTCGACGAGGAGCGCTGGCTGCGCACCGCGCACTCGCACGCCACCCTCGGCGAGACCGGCGCCACCACCCTGGAGCGCATCTGGGCCCGCCCGACCGCCGAGGTCAACGGCATCGGCGGCGGCTATCAGGGCCCCGGCGGCAAGACCATCGTGCCGTCCTCCGCCCAGCTGAAGCTCTCCTTCCGCCTGGCCGCCGGCCAGGACGCCGCCGCCGTCCAGCAGGCCGTCCGCACCTGGGTCGCCGACCGGCTGCCGGCCGGCATCCGCCACGAGATCACCTTCTGGGGCGCCACCCGCCCCTGCCTCACCCCGCTCGACCACCCGGCGCTCCAGTCCGTCGTCCGCGCCATGGGGCGGGCCTTCGACACCACGATCCGCTTCACCCGCGAGGGTGGTTCGGGTCCGGCGGCCGACCTCCAGGACGTCCTCGGCGTCCCGGTCCTCTTCCTGGGCATCTCGGTGCCCTCCGACGGCTGGCACGCGCCGAACGAGAAGGTCGAGCTCGACCTGCTGATGAAGGGCGTGGAGACCGCCGCCTACCTCTGGGGCGACCTGGCGGACGCCTGGCGCCCGTCCTGACCCGCGCGCACCGCCGTACCGCTCCGCGCCCGCACGCAGCAATCACCCACGCCATAGGGGGAGTTGGAAACAGCAGTGACCACCTGGACCGACAGCACGGCCGATCGACCGATCACCTTCAGCGCGCCGAGCGGAATTGACCGCTCCGCCCATCACCGTCTCGACGAGGCATGGCTGGCGGCGGCCTGGAGCCACCCGACGACGCGCGTCTTCGTCGTGTCCGGGGGCCAGGCGCTGATCGACGACACCCCTGACGGCCGCACCGAACTGATCATGACGCCGTCTTTCGAGGCGCCGCTGACCGAGGCCCACCGCTACTACCTCGGCACCGACGAGGACGGGGTCAGCTACTTCGCCCTCCAGAAGGACTCGCTGCCCGGCCGCCTGGACCAGTCCGCCCGCGCCGCCGGACTCCGCGAGGCCGGTCTGCTGCTCTCCCCCCGGGACGCCGGCCTCCTCGTCCACGCCGTGGCCCTGGAGAACTGGCAGCGGATGCACCGCTTCTGCTCCCGCTGCGGAGAGCGGACGGTCATCGCGGCGGCCGGCCACATCCGGCGCTGCCCGGCCTGTGGCGCCGAGCACTACCCGCGCACCGACCCGGCCGTGATCATGCTCGTCACCGACGAGCAGGACCGCGCCCTGCTCGGCCGCCAGGTCCACTGGCCCGAGGGGCGCTTCTCCACCCTCGCGGGCTTCGTCGAACCGGGCGAGTCCATCGAGCAGTCGGTCGCCCGGGAGGTCTACGAGGAGGCCGGCGTGGTCGTCGGCGACGTCGAGTACGTCGCCAGCCAGCCCTGGCCCTTCCCCTCCAGCCTGATGCTGGGCTTCATGGCCCGCGCCACCTCCTCCGAGATCCAGGTGGACGGCGAGGAGATCGAGGAGGCCCGGTGGTTCTCCCGGGACGACCTCACCGCCGCCTTCGCCTCCGGCGAGGTCCTCCCGCCCTACGGCATCTCCATCGCGGCACGGCTCATCGAGCAGTGGTACGGCAAGCCGCTGCCCAGGCCCTGACCCTCTCGGTCCCGGCCGCGGACGACGTCCCGGCCGGGACCGCGGACGGCATGGGGCCGCCGGCCGGCTCCCTCACCGGACCGGCCGACGGCCCCGCTTCGGCGGTGCGCCGGGCCCTCAGGCCGCGGCCACCTTCTCCTTGACCTGCGCCAGGGACGGGTTGGTCAGCGTCGTGCCGTCGGCGAAGAGCACGGTCGGCACCGTCTGGTTGCCGCCGTTGGCCTTCTCGACGAACGCCGCGGACTCCGGGTCCTGCTCGATGTTGATCTCGGTGTAGGCAATGCCCTCGCGGTCCATCTGGCCCTTCAGCCGACGGCAGTATCCGCACCAGGTCGTGCTGTACATCGTCACAGTGCCCGCCATGCGTCCCGCGCTCCTTAGCTCGGTTTCTCTCGTGATCATGTGCCACGCGCGTCCAGTCGACGCCGTGGCACCGTCCCTCACAACGCGCACCGGGCCCGGACCATTCCCGCCCGCCCACCGGCGCCCGCCGCCGTCCCCGGCCCGGCCCACCGGTACGACCGGTCCCCGGCCGGTGTGGACGGCTTTCCCGGGTGCCTCCGCGGACCTGGCAGCATGGCGGGGTGACAGCAGCAACGGACGCCACTCTCTTCCCGCAGGTTCCGGCGACGGCCGACGCGGTGCTCGACGGGCTCGACCCCGAGCAGCGCGAGGTCGCCACCGCCCTGCACGGACCGGTGTGCGTCCTGGCCGGTGCCGGCACCGGCAAGACCCGCGCGATCACCCACCGCATCGCCTACGGCGTCCGGGCCGGGATCCTCCAGCCCGCCAGTGTGCTCGCGGTCACCTTCACCGCCCGCGCGGCCGGCGAGATGCGCGGCCGGCTCCGGCAGCTCGGCGCGGCCGGCGTGCAGGCCCGCACCTTCCACTCCGCCGCCCTGCGCCAGCTCCAGTTCTTCTGGCCCCGGGCGATCGGCGGCGAGCTGCCGCGGCTGCTGGACCGCAAGGGCCCGCTGATCGCCGAGGCCGCCGCCCGCTGCCGCCTCCGCCTGGACCGCAACGAGCTGCGCGACGTCACCGGCGAGGTCGAGTGGTCCAAGGTCACCCAGACGGTGCCGGCCGACTACCCGGCCGCGGCCGCCAAGGCCGGCCGCGAGGCGCCCCGCGACCCCGCCGAGATCGGCCAGATCTACGCCACGTACGAGCAGCTCAAGCGCGACCGCGGCACCATCGACTTCGAGGACGTGCTGCTGCTCACGGTCGGCGTGCTCCAGGACCGGCACGACATCGCCGAGCAGGTCCGCAGCCAGTACCAGCACTTCGTCGTCGACGAGTACCAGGACGTCAGCCCGCTCCAGCAGCGGCTGCTGGAGCTGTGGCTGGGAGACCGTGACAGCCTGTGCGTGGTGGGCGACGCCAGCCAGACCATCTACAGCTTCACCGGCGCCACCCCGGACCACCTCCTCGACTTCCGGGTCCGCCACCCGCACGCCACGGTCGTCAAGCTCGTCCGCGACTACCGCTCCACCCCCCAGGTCGTCCACCTCGCCAACGGCCTGCTCTCCCGGGCCCGGGGCCGGGCCGCCGAGCACCGCCTGGAGCTGATCTCGCAGCGCGAGCCGGACACCGAGCCGGTCTTCACCGAGTACGCCGACGAGCCCGCCGAGGCCGAGGGCACCGCCCGCCGGATCCGCGACCTGATCGCCACCGGCGTCCCGGCGAGCGAGATCGCGGTCCTGTTCCGCATCAACGCCCAGTCCGAGGTCTACGAGCAGGCCCTCGCCGACGCCGGGGTGCCCTACCAGCTGCGCGGCGCCGAGCGGTTCTTCGAGCGGCCCGAGGTGCGCGAGGCCGGCGCCAAGCTGCGCGGCGCGGCCCGCTTCGGCGGCAACGACACCCTGCTCGCCGGCGCGACCGGACTGCCCTCCGAGGTCCGCGCGGTGCTCAGCGACATGGGCTGGACCGACCGGCCGCCGGCCGGCTCCGGCGCCGTGCGCGACCGCTGGGAGTCGCTCGCCGCCCTGGTGCGACTCGCCGAGGACTTCGCCCGGGCCCGTCCGACGGCCACCCTCGCCGACCTCGTCGCCGAACTCGACGAGCGGGCCGGCGCCCAGCACGCCCCGACCGTCGAGGGCGTCACCCTCGCCTCGCTGCACGCCGCCAAGGGCCTGGAGTGGGACGCGGTGTTCCTGGTCGGCCTCACCGAGGGCATGCTGCCGATCCACCACGCCCGCACCGACGAGCAGGTCGAGGAGGAGCGCCGGCTGCTCTACGTCGGCATCACCCGGGCCCGGCGCCACCTGGCGCTGTCCTGGTCGCTGGCCCGCTCGCCCGGCGGGCGGCCCTCGCGCAGCGCCAGCCGCTTCCTGGACGGCCTCCGGCCCGGCTCCCGCGCGGCGGGCCACCGCGGCGGCGCGGGCGTGCTCAGGGGCGGCGTCGAGCGCGGCGGCAGCGCCCCGGCGGCCCCCGGCCGGCCCCGGCGGACGCACCGCAGCCCGGCCCGCTGCCGGGTCTGCAACCGCACGCTGACCGACCCCGGCGAGATGAAGCTGATGCGCTGCGAGGAGTGCCCCTCGGAGCTCGACGAGGCGCTCTACGACCGGCTGCGGGACTGGCGCGCCGGGCAGGCCGCCCGGACCCGTCAGCCCGCCTACTGCGTCTTCACCGACAAGACCCTGATGGCCATCGCCGAGGTCGTCCCGACGGCCGCCGAGGAGCTCGCCGTCATCCCCGGCGTGGGCCGTCGCAAGCTCGACCGCTTCGGCGCCGACGTGCTGGCGATCTGCGCCGGTGAGGAGCCCGGCGGCGCCGTCGCGGAGGGGTGCGAGGACGGCGCGGAAAACTCGTCGGAAAAATAGTTTGCGCGCGCGGAGCGCATCCCCATAGCCTTCGGAAGCAGCGGAAACAACGGAACTTCCGAGATCCGATGAATCCGTGCTGTACTTGAACACCCTGGACCGGGTTTCCCGGTCCCCGAGACGCCGAGAGGAGGCGAGCCCAGTGATCAGCTTCATCGAGACCCACAAAATGACCGATCCCTCGGTCGTCGCCCCCTGCGCTCTCGGCATCTCGCTCCTGGGCACCGGTCTGTCCGGCCTCGGCCGCCTGTCCGGTACCAAGGTCGCGCGTCCGGCCGCCCTCGCCTCCCTGACGGCGAGCGAGCGCATCGCGCGACCGACCGAGGCACCCGCGGCAGCAGTAGCGACGGCGGCGCATGCCTTCGCCTTCGCGACGGCGGCCAATGGTGCCGAATCCCGGGAGCAGTACCAGCCTCAGAACGACATGTGGGCCTACCGCGGCCTCGAACCCTGGAGAGATCCAGCCTGATCGGCGATCAGGTCGGCACCTTCCAGGGCCGCGGAACCCACACCGGGATCCGCGGTCCTTTTGTTTTGCCCAACGCGCCCGCCACCAGCCGGGCCGGAACAGACGAGGAACACACCACCGTGCAACTCCAGTCGCACACCCCGTCCGCCACCGACCTGATCCCTCCGCCTGACCTCCAGGAGAACCCCTTGTTGCCCCTCACCGAGCTCGACGACGAGATCGACCGCCTCGGCACCGCCGTACCGTGCCGCACCTACGACCCCGAGGTCTTCTTCGCAGAGTCCCCGGCCGACGTCGAGTACGCCAAGACGCTGTGTCAGACCTGCCCGGTGCGTGAGGCGTGCCTGGCCGGCGCCAAGGACCGCCGCGAGCCGTGGGGCGTCTGGGGCGGCGAGCTCTTCGTCCAGGGCGTCGTCGTGCCGCGCAAGCGTCCGCGGGGCCGTCCGCGCAAGAACCCGGTCGTGGCATGAACACCGCCCGCACAGGAACGATCGACCGTCCCGTCACCCGGGACCCCCAGAAGCAGGACCCCACGATGAACCCGACTTTCACCGAGACCACCGCTCCCGCGAACTTCGGCGCCCTCGAGTCGCGCCAGAACAGGAACCTCGCCATGCAACTCATGCCAGAAGCCCTGGCCAGGGCCCATGTGGAACAACGCCTGCAGGAAGCCGAGTCCCAACGCAGGGGACATCGGCTCGCCGCCGCGCGGCGGATGCAGCGGCGCGCCGAGCGCGCGTCGCTGCGCGCCCGGCGGGCGCTGGCCATGGCCGTGATGCAGTGACCGGGCACCCCCGCACCGCACACTGAGGCTTCGTCACCACGGGGTCCGTCCGACAGGACGGGCCCCGTGCTGCGTTGCGCCCCGATTCGCGGGGCCTGCGGGGATATCGTCGGATGGTGGACCAGAAGACGCATCGACAGGCGGAGTTGACCCCCGACGGCACGGTCTGCGCGCGATGCGGCGCGGTGGCCGAGGGCGCCCCGCCGACCTGGACCTGCTCGGTCGAGAACGGCGAGCGCCGGTACTTCTGCGACCGCTGCGCCCGGGACAACATCCGTGCCATCGAGGGCCGGCTGGACTCCAGCTGGTGGTGACGGTCAGGCCGGACTCTCCGCCGGATCCCCGGCAGAACTCTCCGCGCCCGGCTCGTCCGCGCCCGGTTCCTCCTCGGCCGCGTCCTCCGGCAGGAAGCCCGGCATCCACGCCTCCAGCTCGTCGCGCAGCCGCACCGTGGCACCCAGCTGGCACAGCACCCCGATAGTGCTCAACGTCACACGGTGTATCAGGAGGTAGGAGGGCGGCAGATTGAGCTGCTTGCCCAACTGGTGCGCGGGGGAGCGCGGGTCGCCGATCCGGGTCGCCTGGCGGCGCATCCAGCCCCGGGTGAAGGTGAACGCCTCCACCTGCGCGGGCTCGATGATCGGCAGCAGGTACTCCAGCACTGTGTCCGGATCCAGCTCGATGGACTCCTTGACGAAGCCCTCCTCGCACAGCATGCGGTAGACCGCGTCCGCCTCGCCGTCCAGGGCCATCCGCAGCGAGGTGCCGATCGTCGGCGGCAGCCCGTCGGGCAGCCGGTCGACCGTGCCGAAGTCCAGTACGCCCAGCCGCCACTGCGACACCGGACCGTCCGGCTCCGCCCCGGGCAGCAGCCGGAAGTTGCCCGGGTGCGGGTCGGCGTGCAGCAGGCCCGTGCGCGCCGGACCGGAGAACAGGAAGTGCGCCAGCAACTGGCCGGCGCGGTCGCGCTGCTCCTCGGTGCCGTCGGCGATCACCTCCGACAGTGGCACCCCCTCCAGCCACTCCGTCACCAGCACCTGGTCGCTCTGGTGCACCACGGCCGGCACCACCACGTCCGGATCGCCGGCGAACTCCGTGGCGTGCGCCTGCTGGGCCTCGGCCTCCAGGGCGTAGTCCAGCTCCTCCGAGACCCGGTCGCGCAGCTCGGTGATGAGCGGCTTGATGTCCATGCCCGGGATCAGCGGTCCGAGCAGCCGCGCGAACCGGCTGAGCTGCGTCAGGTCCGACAGCAGAGCCGGGCCCGCCCCCGGGTACTGCACCTTGACGGCCACCTCCCGGCCGTCGTGCCACACCGCCCGGTGCACCTGCCCGATCGACGCCGCCGCGGACGGCTTGTCCTCGAACTCCTCGAACAGTTCCCGCCAGTCCGCGCCGAGCCGCTCGGCCAGCACGGCGTGCACGGTGCTCGTCGGCATCGGCGGTGCCGCTTCCTGGAGCTTCGTCAGGGCCGCGCGGTAGGGACCGGCGACCTCCTCCGGCAGCGCCGACTCGAAGACGGACAGTGCCTGGCCGAACTTCATCGCACCGCCCTTCAGTTCGCCGAGCACCTTGAAGAGCTGCTCCGCGGTGCGCTGTTGGAGCTCCCGGCCGACGATCTCGGCGGATCTGCCGCCGAGCCGTTTGCCCAGGCTCCAGGTGGCACGGCCGGCGAACCCCAGTGGCAGCGCGGCCAGCTTGGCGGTCCGGGTGACCGCCTTGCGGGGAAGATCAGACATGCGCCCCTCCAACTCACACCGTCCCCTACCGGGGTTACCCCGTCATTGTTGCGTGTCGCGGCCGCGGAACCGAGGCGTCCGCCGCGCCCCGTACGGCGGCGGCCCCGCAGCCGCAGTCGGGATGCGGGGCGATCCGCACCGTCCGGGCGCTCGCGCACGGCAGGGGGAGCTCCATCCGCGCCCCTGTGCACGGCGGCGGCTCGCCGTCGAGGAACGCCAGCGCCTGGACGGCGGCGAGCCCGGCGACCGCCGTCGCCAGCGAGGCGTCACAGGCCGGCACCGCCGGTGTGCCGCGCCCCGAGCGCCACTGCGCGAGCAGGCGCGGCCAGGCTGGTTCCGCGTCCGTGCGCCGGAGTTCGTCGCAGCCGGCGCAGGCCGAGACGCCGGGCACCACCAGCGGGCCCACCACTCCGGTGCCCTCCAGCACACCCGCGTAGAGGTGCGGGATGCCCGCGGCGAGCAGCGGCTCGGCGAGCACCGGATCGGGGGCGTAGGCACCGAGGCCGTCGCGCGGGGCGAGCACCAGGAGCGAGATGCCGGGCTCGCCGGACTCGGTGACGGGGGCGCCCGGCCGCGGCCGGCGGCTCCACGGGGAGGACTCCCGGACCAGCCGGCGCGCGGCGTCGCCCCGCCGCTCGCCGATCTCACCGGCCGCCGGCCCGCCCGGGACGACGTCCCACGGTGCGACCGTGCCGCCGTCGACCGCGTCCACCCGGCCGATCCCCGACGCCGCCAGCAGCGCCGCGATCTGGGCGCCCACCCGCCCCGCGCCCTTCACCTTGACCCGGACCGACCGTCGTGCCGCCATCTGCGCGAGCGGCCCCGCGGCGCCTCCCCGCTGCCGCACCGCCAGCGCGGCCAGATCCGCCCGCAGCCGCTCGACCGCCGGGCCGTCCGCCCGCACGGCGCCGTCCGACGGCCCCTCATCCGCCGGCGCCTCCAGCAGCCCTGCCGCGCCGAGCCGCGCCACCACCCCGCGCGCCCGCTCCGGCGGGACGTCCAGCGCCACGGCCTCGTCGACCAGTTGTGCCAGCGAGCGGGTGCCGTCGATCAGCTCCATGAAGCAGCCGGTCGCGAGGTCGAGCGGCCCGACCACCCGCGCATGGGCCGGCGCCACGCCGAACCGCACCGTCTCCCGGTCCCGCCAGCCGCGCCGCAGCGCGGGCTTGAGCATCGGATGCATGCCATCCGCCCCCCGTCTCTTCTCGTCCGACCCCCAGCATGCGCCGGCCGCGCGAACGGCACGGAAGTTATCCACAGGCGCCGGGGCATTACTCCTACGAGCCGTGCGCGCCGGGGCGTTCAGGTGGCGAACCGTCCGTGCGGCGGGACTTCCCGCAGTGCCAGCGGGTAACGTCGGGCGCGTGCCCGCCGACCCTTCCCCGCGCGGATCCGGGGAGACGCCCCTGCGCCGCGCCGCCGACCCCCCGCGCCGGGTCGAGCCGAGCCCGCCGGCCCGCACGGTCGAGGTGCGCCGCAGCACACGGCGGCGGCGGACGGTCTCCGCTTACCGCGAGGGCGACCGCACCATCGTCCTGATCCCGGCCCGGATGTCGCAGGCCGAGGAGCAGCGCTGGGTGGCGGTCATGCTGGACAAGCTCGCCGCCCAGGAGAGCAAGCGGATGCTGGGCGACGACGAACTGACCGAGCGGGCCGAGCGGCTCTCCGGGCAGTACCTCGACGGGCGGGCCCGGCCGGCGACGGTCCGCTGGGTCACCAACCAGAACACCCGCTGGGGGTCGTGCACTCCGGCCGAGGGCAGCATCCGCCTGTCGCACCGCCTGCAGGGCATGCCGGAGTACGTCATCGACTACGTCCTGCTGCACGAGCTGGCGCACCTTCTCGTCCCCGGCCACGGGCCGGAGTTCTGGCGCCTGCTGGAGCCCTATCCGCGCACGGAACGGGCCCGCGGCTATCTCGAAGGCGTGGTGGCCGCCGACCGGCTGCCGCATCTGCCCGCCGCCCGCCGCCGCTGACCGGGACGGGCCGTCCCCCGACGCGCACCGGCGCCGCTGGCCGCCCGCGCCAGGGGCTAGCCTGGCGCGGGTAAGGACTGAGCGCGAGAGTGGGGGAGGGGCGTTGCACATGGCCAGGCAATTCCAACGCGGCCACAAGGCCAGGCTTGCCGATCTGACGGCGGAACGGGACCTGTATATCGGGGTGCAGATCGCCGGCCCCGGTCTGACCTTCGACATCAGCTGCTTCGGACTGGACGCCGACGAACGGCTCTCCGACGACCGCTACTTCGTCTTCTACAACCAGCCCACGACGCCCGAGGGGGCGATCCGGCAACTCGGCCCGCGGGACGGCGACACCGACTCCTTCCAGGTAGCCCTCGACCGCGTCCCCCCGCACATCCGGAAGCTGACCTTCACCGCCGCCCTCGACGGGGCGGGGCAGATGGCGCAGATCGGCCCCGGCTGCCTCCGCCTCGTGGCCGGCGGCGAAGAGGTGGCCCGGTACCCCTTCACCGGCGGCGAGTTCAGCACCGAGCGCGCTGTGATGCTCGGCGACCTCTACGTCAAGGACGTCTGGCGGTTCGCCGCGGTCGGCCAGGGCTTCGACGGTGGACTGGAAGCGCTGCTGACGAACTTCGGCGGCGAGGTCCTGGAGGAGGGCGACGAGACCGGCGCGGCGACGGCGCCGCCCGCCGCGCAGGGCGGGCCCGACTTCCTGCTGCCGCCGCCGGTCCCGGGCCCCGCCCCGTCCGCGGTGCCGCCCGCGTTCGTCCCGGCACCGCCCGTGGCGTCCGCCCCGGACCCGCGCGCCCCGATGCCACAGCACCCCCAGCAGACTCCGCCCCCGCTGCCGCAGCCGGCCGCCGCGCAGATCCACAGTGCGCCGACGGTCATCGCGCCGCTGGTCCCGCCCGGTGGCCCGGCGCCGCACCCGGGCGTACAGGGGCCGCCCCCGCCGCCGCCCCCGCCTCCGGGCGTGCGCGGCACCCAGCCTCCGCCTCCGCCGCCCCTGTACGGCCAGGCCCCCGGCGGCTTCCCCAACGGTCAGCAGCCGCCGCCACCGCCTCCGCAGGGCCAGCAGCCGCCCCCGCTGCCCCCCTATGGTCAGCAGCCCCCGCCGCCTCCGTACGGGCAACAGCCGCCCCCGCTGCCTCCGCAGGGTCAGCAGCCCCCGCCACCGCCTCCGTACGGTCAGCAGCCCCCGCCGCCCGGCGGATACGGCGCGCCCCAGGGGCAGCCCGTGCCGCTCCCGCCCCCGGGTGCGTACGGTCAGCAGCCCCCGGGAGCCCCGTACGCCCCGTATCCGGGGCAGGGCGCGCCGGCCCCGGTGGACGGCGGCACGGGGCCCTGGCCGCACCCCGAATATCCGGGAGCCCCGGGCGATCCCCAGGGCGACCCGCACCGGGGGCGCTGAGCGACCCGGTCCGGACATGCCTCCGGCGTCCGCCCCGAGGAGGGCGGACGCCGGAGGTGATGGTTCGTCAGGAGCTCGCGGACAGCAGCGCGCGGGTGTCCGCCACCAGGCGCACCACCGAGTCGTCGGCGACCGAGGGCACCTCGTCGTAGCGGAACCACCGCAGGTCCAGCGACTCGTCGCTGATCGCCGCCACCGCGTCCGCCGGCGCCAGCGCGGCGTACTGGACGTCCAGGTGCTCCGCGCAGGGCGTCTGATGCCGGTCCAGCCGCACCGGCGTGCCGCCCAGCAGCGTCAGCCCGTGCGCGATCCCGGACTCCTCACGCGCCTCGCGCAGCGCCGCGTCGGCCAGTGAGGCGTCCTCCGGCTCGCAGTGGCCGCCCATCTGGAGCCACATCTTCAACTTGCGGTGCAACGTGAGCAGCACCCGGCCGCCGGCCGGGTCGACCACCAGCGCACTGGCCGTGATGTGCCCGTCCTTGCACGGCTTCCACATGCCGTCCCGATGGGCCGCGAGATGGTCCAGATAGGCCAGTCGCAGCCGCTCCTGGTCGGCCGACGGCGCGGGCCACTCCTTGAGCACCCGCGCCGCGTCCTCACGCAGGCTCACTTGGCGCCGTCACCCTTGCCCTCGTCCTCGGGGCCGCGCGGGCCGCCGTCGGCCGGGCCGTCCCCGGTGCCCTCGGCGTCCCCGGGCCGCTTGGTCAGGTGCGGTCCGCCGCCGCTCGCCGCCTCGCCCAGCATCTTGTCGAGCTCGGAGAAGTCCAGGTGCTCGCGGTGCACGAAGCCGTCCGGGTCGTCCAGGTCGGCCGCCGTCGGCAGCATGTCCGGGTGCTCCCACAGGCCGTCGCGGCCTTCCAGGCCCCGCGCGTCCGTCAGGGAGGCCCACAGCCGCGAGGCGTCCCGCAGGCGCCGCGGACGCAGCTGGAGGCCGATCAGCGTGGAGAACGTCTGCTCGGCCGGGCCGCCGGTGGCCCGGCGCCGCCGCAGGGTCTCCCGGAGCTTGTCGGCGGACGGCAGGTGCGGCTTGGCGGCGGCGTGCACCACCGCGTCCACCCAGCCCTCGACGAGCGCCAGCGCGGTCTCCAGACGGGCCAGCGCGGCCTTCTGCTCCGGGGTGTCCTCGGGCTGGAACATGCCGCCCTGGAGGGCGTTCTGCAGCTCCTCGGGGTGCTGCGGGTCGATCTGGCCGACCATGTCCTCCAGCTTGGTCGTGTCGACCTTGATGCCGCGGGCATAGCCCTCGACGGCGCCGAACAGATGCGAGCGCAGCCACGGCACATGGGCGAAGAGCCGCTGGTGGGCGGCCTCGCGCAGGGCCAGGTAGAGCCGCACCTCCTCCTCCGGGACGCCCAGCCCGGCACCGAACGCCTGGACGTTCGCCGGCAGCAGCGCGGCCTTGCCGGCCGGGCCCAGCGGCAGCCCGACGTCCGTCGAACCGACGACCTCGGAGGCCAGCACGCCCAGCGCCTGCCCGATCTGGGTGCCGAACATGGCACCGCCCATGGAGCGCATCATCCCGAGCAGCGGGCCTGCCATGGCCTGCATCTCCTCGGGCATCACCTCGCCCATCGCCGACCCGACCCGCTCGGCGAGCGGATCGACCAGATCCCGCCACACCGGCAGGGTCTCCTCGACCCACTCGGCGCGGCTCCAGGCCACCACCGAGCCGGCGCCCGACGGGAGCGACGTCACACCGTCCAGCCACAGGTCGGCCAGGCGTACGGCCTCCTGGACCGCGGTCCGCTCACCGGCGGAGACGCTGGCGTCCTTGCTGCCGTCCTCGGCGCCCTGCGCGACGGTCTGCCGCGCGATGTCCTTGGCCATCTCCCAGTTCACCGGGCCGCCCTCGTAGGAGAGCATCTGGCCGAGCCGCTGGAAGGCGGCGCCGAGGTCGCCAGGGTTCATCTGGCCGCCGGGTCCGCCCATGCCGCCGAAGAGCGCCGCGAACGGATTGTCCGCAGCGCCGCTCCCGCCGCCGAACCCGAAGGGGTTCGCGGGGCCCTGGCTACCTCCCTGGCCGTCCTTCTTCTTGCCGTTGTCGCCGTCCTCCGGCTCCTCCGGCGGAAGGCCGAATCCAAATGGGGTGTCACTCACGGGTTTCCTCGGCTCGTAGGGCCGCCGGCCCTACGCCGACGGCGGCTGCCCGACATCACCTCCAGCGTAGACACTCGCCCCGCCTCGGGGCTCGGTGCTTCGCTGTCCCGGTGTCTGCGGCAGGATGGATGTCACCTGGTGCGGACGCGTTCGTCGTGCCCGTACTGAAGACAACCGCTGGAGACGCCCGGTGAGTTCCCCAGATCCGACCGTTCGCGCAGCGCGAAACGCTGCCGCCACAGCCGATCAGGCAGACCGCACCCCGGTCGGCGCCGACCGGCCGCTGCGCCGCCCCGTCGTCGCCGTCACCGGAGCCGCCTCCGGGGTCGGCGCGCTGCTCACCCGTGCCCTGGTCGCGTCCGACGAGGTCAAGGAGGTGGTGGCCATCGACGAACGCCCCGGCGACATCGCCGAGGCGAAGTGGCACGTCCTGGACGTCCGCGACCCCGCCATCGCCGACAAACTGCGCGGAGCGGACGTCGTCGTCCATCTCGCCCTCGACCTCGACCTGGAGACCGACGCCGCGGCCCGCACCGCCTACAACGTGCGCGGCACCCAGACCGTGCTGACCGCCGCCGCGGCCGCCGGCGTCCACCGGGTGGTGCTGTGCACCTCCGCCATGGTCTACGGGGCGCTGCCCGACAACGACGTCCCGCTCGCCGAGGACGCCGAGCTGCGCGCCACCGCGGACGCCACCGGGGTCGGCGACCTCCTGGAGATCGAGCACCTGGCGCGCCGCGCCCCGCGCGCCCACCCCGGCCTGAACGTCACCGTGCTGCGCCCCGCCGTCCTGGTCGGCGGCACCGACACCGCGCTGACCCGCTACTTCGAGTCGCCGCGCCTCCTGGTGGTCGCCGGATCCCGCCCGGCCTGGCAGTTCTGCCACGTGGAGGACCTGGTCAGCGCCCTGGAGTACGCCGCCCTGGAGAAGGTCGAGGGCGAGCTGGCGGTGGGCTGCGACGGCTGGCTGGAGCAGGAGGAGGTCGAGGAGCTCTCCGGCATCAGACGGATGGAGCTGCCGTCCTCGGTGGCGCTGGGCGCCGCCGCCCGCCTGCACCGGATCGGCCTGACGCCGTCGCCAGCCGGGGACCTCGCGTACACCATGCACCCCTGGGTGGTCAGTGGCAGCCGGCTGCACGACGCGGGCTGGCGGCCCCGGTGGACCAACGAGGAGGTCCTCGCCGAGCTGCTGGAGGAGGTCGCGGGTCGGCACACGGTCGCCGGCCGACGGCTGGGCCGCAAGGACGCCACCGCCGCGGGCGCCGCCGGAGCCACCGTCGCCCTCCTGGGCACCGCCGCCCTGGTCCGCCGCGCCCGCAAGGCCCGCCGCCGCATCTGACGCCACCGGGGCCACCGACCACGAGCCGCCGCGTACACCGGGGGCGCATCGCGGGCCGCCTACTGTACGAGCCTCCATACGAGGCCCCGGACGCCCGGTGGAAACGGCCATTCCCCGAGGCATGCCCGGTGCGGCACGATGGGACCATGTCTGGCACGCACTCCCGCCCGTCCACCGGCCGCGACCACCCTGGTGAGCAGGGCGCCGAGGATCCCATCCGGCTCCTGGAGATCCGCGACACCGCGCTGTCCGTGGACGAGGTCTTCGCGGCCGTCGGGGACGAGGCGGCGGGCGGCACGGCTCTCTTCGTCGGCACGGTCCGCTCGCACGACGGCGGCACGGACGTGGACGGCCTGGGCTACTCCGCCCATCCGTCCGCCGCGGCGGAGCTGCGCCGGGTCGCCGAGAAGGTCGTCGCCGACTATCCGGTCCGCGCGCTGGCCGCCGTCCACCGGGTGGGCGATCTGGCCATCGGCGATCTGGCCGTGGTCGTCGCGGTGGCCTGCCCCCACCGTGCCGAGGCGTTCGCCGCCTGCCGCAAGCTGATCGACGACCTCAAGCACGAGGTCCCCATCTGGAAGCACCAGACCTTCTCGGACGGGACAGAAGAGTGGGTGGGCGCGTAAGCGCTCTCTTCTGGGGGTGGAGGTCGGGTGACGGGAGGGCGGGTGGGCGCGTAAGCGCTCTCTTCTGGGGGTGGAGGTCGGGTGGGCGCGTAGCGCCCTTCTTCCGAGGGGGCGGAGGTCCGGCGCGTAGTGCTTCCGGCTCTTGGCCTGCGGCCGAACCGGTGCCCCCGGTTCCGGTTGCGTAACCCGCTCCCCGGCACCAGCGTTGACGTGGCAGATGGTTAATCTGTTTATTCGTCGATCGTGGGCGCGCTAGGTGTAGGGAGGTCGCCATGGGAGCGCTCCTCTGGCTGCTGATTCCGGTGCTGGCCGGTCTGGTCGCTGCGCTCTGGAGCAGCTGGGCCATGCGCAACCGCCGGACCGGGGACGTCGCCGAACTGGCCGGCTACGCCCGATTCCGCGCCGCGATGGAGAAGGAACACGCCGCTCCCGTCCCCGCCGCCGCCGTCCCCGAGGGCGCCTCGGACCTGGTCTGACGCCGCCGGCGCCCGGTGCGGCCCGGTCGTCCGCCCGTCCCCGTACGGACGGCCCCGCGGGCCGGTTGTCATACCCGTCCCGTACTGTCGTTCCATGCCACGCCGCACCGCGACGCTGCTCGCCTCGACCCTGATGCTGATCGCGCTGCTCTGCGCCGGGGTGCTGATTCCCGTCCCGTATTCCGAGATGTCGCCGGGACCGACGGTCAACACCCTCGGTGACCACAACGGCGAGCCGGTGCTGCAGATCTCCGGCCGCAAGACGTATCCGACCTCCGGCAACCTCAACATGACCACGGTGCGGGTCACCGGCCCGGACTACAACATGAACCTCTTCGAGGCGGTCTACGGCTGGCTGGACCCGAGCAGCGCGGTGGTGCCGCACAAGACGCTCTACCCCGAGGGGCAGACGGCCGAGCAGGCCGACCAGCAGAACGCCGAGGAGTTCACGCAGTCCCAGGAGAGCGCCAAGGTCGCCGCGCTCAAGCAGCTGCACATCCCGGTCGCCACCCAGACCGTGGTGGGGGCGGTCGTCAAGGGCAAGCCGGCCGACGGGGTGCTGCACGCCGGCGACGTGATCAAGGCGGTGGACGGCAACGAGGTCCGGCAGACCGGCGACGTCGCCAAGTTCGTCACCCGGCACAAGCCGGGCGAGAAGGTGGTCTTCACCCTCATCCCCGCCAAGGACGCGGCCGCGGCGGAGAAGCAGGGCAAGCGGCCCGAGGGGCCGCTGAAGCAGGTCGCGATCACCACGGCGGCGGACGGCGGCCGGGCGGTGGTGGGCATCCAGGCCCAGGCGGACCACACCTTCCCGTTCACCATCGACGTGAAGCTCGCCGACGTCGGCGGCCCCAGCGCCGGGCTGATGTTCGCGCTCGGCATCGTCGACAAGCTCACGCCCGGCGGCAATCTGACCGGCGGCAGGTTCGTCGCCGGCACGGGCACCATCGACGACCAGGGCAAGGTCGGCCCGATCGGCGGCATTTCGATGAAGACGATCGGCGCGCGGGACAAGGGCGCGGAGTTCTTCCTGACGCCCAAGGAGAACTGCGCGGCCGCCGCGAAGGACACCCCCAGCGGTCTCCGACTGGTCAAGGTCGGCACCATAGGGGACGCGGTGCAGGCGCTGGAGAAGATCCGCAAGAACGACCTCGCCGGCCTGCCGAGCTGCAGCCCGGCAGGCCGGTAGCGAGGTACGAGGCCGACGGCGGGGCATCCATCCGGTGTCCCGCCCGTCAGAAGCGCCCTAGTCCTCGAAGGTCGCCGTCAGGGCGTCCGCGAGGCTGGGGACCAGCGACTTGCCGGTCAGCACCTCGGAGGTGGAGTCCTTCTCCCGCAGCCGCAGCGCCGACTCGCGGGCGCCGTCCCGCAGGACGGCCACCGTCATCCGCACCTCCTGGCGCTCGGGGTGCTCGGCGACCCACTTGGCGAGCTGCCGTTCGGACATGCCCTCCGGCCCGGCCTTCTCGGCGGACGGCGGCAGCATCAGGCGTTCCACGGTCAGTGCGCAGCCGACGACGGCGTCGGGCCAGGCGATGGTGGCGAGGAACTCGTCGAGCGGGGTGCCGGCCGGGATCTCGTCCTGCTCGATGGGGGTCAGGGAGGTGCCGGTGGACTCGTCGATGCCCAGCTGGGCGGCGAGCGAGGGCTCCTGTGCACGGAGCTTGGCGGTGTCGACGAGGGCGAACAAACGGGCGGGCTGGTCCCAGCCGAGGCTGGCCGCGTACTCGTCGATTTCGAGTACCGCGCGGGTCAGTGGGTCGGCGGCGAGGGGGGTGCCGTCAACGGGGAGGTTGGTCATGCTCAACATCGTGCCTTGTGCACCCCGGAAATCGGGAACCGAGTAAAGCCGTCGTAAGTTGCATCACTGGGTCCTAGTATCGCCGGGCCTGCCCCACACGACAGCGAACTTCGAGGTGCGCACCTTGGCTTTCCAGATGCCGGACCGCGGCGGAGGCCCCTCCGGGCCACGGATCAGAGTCGGCCGACCGTCGCGGCGGTTCAGGACCCTGCTCATGACGTTGGGTGTACTGGCCGTGCTGGCCATGCTCTTCGTGATGTTCTCGGGGTTCTGGACCGACTGGCTCTGGTACCGCTCGGTCCACTTCTCCTCGGTCTTCACCACCACCCTGTGGACCAAGATCGGACTGTTCTTCTCCTTCGGCGTCGTGATGGCGGTGGCCGTCGGCGTCAACATCTGGCTGGCGCACCGGCTGCGGCCGCCGCTCAGCGCGATGTCCGTGGAGCAGCAGAGCCTGGACCGCTACCGCATGGGCGTCGCCCCGTTCAAGAAGTGGGCGCTGGTCGCGGTCACCGCGGTGATCGGGCTGATCGCCGGGGCCTCCGCCTCCGGTGAGTGGCGGACGTGGCTCCAGTGGGTCAACGGCGTTCCGTTCGGCACCACGGATCCGCAGTTCCACAAGGACGTCTCGTTCTACGCCTTCGACCTGCCGTGGTACCGCTTCCTGCTGAGCTTCGGCTTCGCCTGCGCGGTGCTGTCCCTGGTGGCCGCCGTGCTCACCCACTACCTCTACGGCGGGCTGCGACTGACCAGCCCCGGTTCGCGGGCGACCGCCGCGGCCACCGGCCACCTCTCGGTGCTGCTGGGCCTCTTCGTCTCCCTCAAGGCGGTCGCGTACTGGCTCGACCGGTACGGCCTCGCGGTGAAGTCCAGCGGCCTGAAGTCGGCCGACAACTGGACCGGTCTGCGCTACGTCGACGCCAACGCCTATCTCCCGGCGAAGACCATCCTGTTCTTCATCGCGGCGATCTGCGCGGTGCTGTTCTTCGCCACCCTGTGGCGGCGCACCTGGCAGCTGCCGGTGATCGGGTTCGGTCTGATGGTGCTCTCCGCGGTCCTGATCGGCGGGCTGTACCCGGCGATCGTCCAGAAGTTCCAGGTCCAGCCGAACGAGCAGGCCAAGGAAGCGCCGTACATCAAGCAGAACATCAAGGCGACCCGGGATGCGTACGACATCCAGGACTCCGAGGTGAAGTCCTACAAGGGCAACTACAAGCCGGCCTCCGAGGAGGACCGGCAGCGGCTCCGGGACGACGCCGACACCGTCGCCAGCATGCGGCTGCTCGACCCGAACGTGGTCTCGCCGGCCTTCCAGCAACAGCAGCAGGTGCGGTCTTACTACCAGTTCCCGTCCACCCTGGACGTCGACCGGTACAAGGGCAAGGACGGCAAGGAGCAGGACACCGTCATCGGCCTGCGCGAGCTGAACCTCGCCGGCATCCCCGAGCGCAACTGGATCAACGACCACTTCAAGTACACCCACGGCTACGGCGCGGTCACCGCCAAGGGGACCGAGACCGCCGACGGCGGCGGCCCGCAGTACACCGAGTCCGACCTGCCGACCAAGGGCCAGCTCCCGAAGTACGAACAGCGCGTCTACTACGGCGAGAAGACCACCCAGTACTCCATCGTGGGCGGGCCGCAGAAGGAGCTGGACTACTCCGACGACAGCGGCGAGAAGGGCTACCGCTATCAGGGCAAGAGCGGCGTGAGCCTGTCCAACCCGATCAACCGCGCCGCGTACGCGGTGGCGTTCGGGGAGCCGCAGATCCTCTACTCCGGGGCCATCGGGGACAAGTCGCGGATCCTGTACAACCGCACGCCCAAGGAGCGCGTCGAGTCCGTCGCCCCCTGGCTGACCATCGACGGCGACGCCTACCCGGCGGTGATCGACGGCCGGATCCAGTGGATCGTGGACGCGTACACCACCAGCAACGGTTACCCGTACGCCTCCCGCACCACCCTCGGGGAGAGCACCGCCGACTCGCTCACCAACGGCCAGCGCGCGGTGGTGGCCCAGCAGAACCAGGTCAACTACATCCGCAACTCCGTCAAGGCGACGGTCGACGCGTACGACGGCACGGTCAAGCTCTACCAGTGGGACACCAAGGACCCGGTCCTGAAGACCTGGATGAAGGCGTTCCCCGGCACGGTCGAGAAGAAGAGCTCCATCAGCCCGGACCTGCTGGCCCACCTGCGGTACCCGCAGGACCTGTTCAAGGTGCAGCGCCAGCTGCTGACCACGTACCACGTCACCGACCCGGGCACCTTCTACACCGGTTCGGAGCGCTGGCAGATTCCCAGCGACCCGACCACCAAATCGGGCAACGCGGTGCCGCCGTACTACCTGAGCATGAAGATGCCCGACCAGAAGGCACAGGCGTTCTCGCTGACGACGACCTTCACGCCCAACAAGAAGGACAACCTGGGCGCCTTCATGGCGGTCGACGCCGATGCCACGAGCGCCGACTACGGCAGGGTCAGACTGCTGAAGCTGCCGGCGCAGACCCCGGTGCCGGGCCCGCAGCTCGCGCAGTCGAAGTTCAACTCCGACCCGACGATCGCCAACGAGCTCAACATCCTCAAGAAGTTCGGCGACTCGGAGATCGAGTACGGCAACCTGCTGACCGTGCCGCTGCACGACGGCCTGCTCTACGTCGAACCGGTCTACCTGCGCGGCGCCAACACCAACTACCCGCTCCTGAAGAAGGTGTTGGTGAGCTACGGCGACAGCAAGCCCGTCCTGGAGAACAGCCTCAAGGACGCCCTCGACGTCGTCTTCGGCAAGAAGGCGCCGAGCACCGGCTCGGAGAACCCGCCGCCCGGCGGCGGGCAGACCGGCGAGCAGCCGCCGGCCGGCCAGACCGTGCAACAGGCCCTGACGGACGCCGAGAAGGCGTACGACGACGGCGAGAAGGCACGGGTGGCCGGCGACTGGGCCGCCTACGGCGAGGCCCAGAAGCGGCTGAAGGACGCGCTGGACCGGGCGGCCAAGGCGTCCGAGAAGGGCGGCAAGGCGAGCGACTGAGCGCCCGGCGCGGATCCCTTCGGTCCGGTGGCCGCCGGCGCACAACGGCGGCCACCGCGACCCGGGTGTCAACCGCGCTCCCCGCGACGTGATACGTTGGAGTCACAACGGCGCGGGGTGGAGCAGCTCGGTAGCTCGCTGGGCTCATAACCCAGAGGTCGCAGGTTCAAATCCTGTCCCCGCTACTGAAAGACCAAGGCCCGGATTCCTTGAGAATCCGGGCCTTTGTCATGCGTTCGGGTCAAAGCTTCCCGGGGGCGGGTCGGACAACCCATGTGGGAAAGCTGTGTGCTTGAGTTTGGCATGTCGTCGTGTCGGGAAGTCGACAAACCGCTGAAGTGACCTCACTGGCTGCGGTATACCAGGTGTACGCGGGTTACAGGTGATGCGACGATGGTTCTTATGGGGGACAAGGCAAGGTTGTTGGAGACGGACCGGTTTGTGCAGGCGCCCGACGACGGGCGCGATTCCGAGATGGCGATGGACGCGATGGAGGCCGACGGCACGGCCGAGGCGTCCGACGCGGTGACCGAGTCCGGCCACCGCCGTGCCGCAGAGGCGGGCGACACCGCCGCCATGAGCGCGCTGGGTGCGATGCTGCTGCGCCGCGCCGACCTCGACGGCGCCGAGCCGTACCTCCGCTCGGCCGCTGCCGCCGGGGACCGGGCCGCGGCCAACAACCTCGGCGTCCTGCTCCACCAGCGGGGCTACGCCGACGAGGCCGCCGGCTGGTGGCGGATCGCCGCCGTCGCCGGCTCCGCCGCCGCGGCGCACGCCCTGGGCCGCCACTACCGCGAGCGCGGCGACGAGCCGGCCGCCGAGTACTGGCTGCGCCAGTCCGCCGAGTCCGGCCACTGCCTGGGCGCGTACGCCCTCGCCGACCTCCTGGAGCACCGCGGCGACATCGGCGCCGAGCGCTGGTTCCGGGCCGCCGCCGAGCGGGGCCACCGCGAGGCCGCCTACCGCCTCGCCCGGCTCATCGAGGACGGCCGCGACGCCGACCGCCGGACGGTGCCCGCCTACGGGGAGCTGACCCAGCAGGCCGAGGCCGAGCAGTGGTACCGCCAGGCCGCCGCCCGCGGCCACCGGCGGGCCGCGCTCCAGCTCGGCGCGCTGCTGGAGGAGCGCGGCGACATCCAGGAGGCCGGCCGCTGGTACCTCTCCGCGGCCAAGGACGGCGAGGCCCGCGCCGCCTGCGCGCTGGGCTTCCTGCTCCGCGACGCCGGGGACGAGGAGAGCGCCGCGGAGTGGTGGCGGCGGGCCGCCCAGGACGGCGACGGCAACGCCGCCAACGCCCTCGGTGCGCTGCACGCCGACCGCGGCGAGCTGCAGACCGCCGAGCGCTGGTACCGCGCCGCGCTGGACGCCGGGGACGTCAACGGCGCCTACAACCTCGGCCTGCTCTGCGCCGAGCAGGGCCGGCCCGGCCGGGGTGAGCAGTGGTACCGCCGCGCCGCCTACGCCGGCCACCGCGAGGCCGCCAACGCGCTGGCCATCCTGCTGCTCCAGCGCGGCGACGCCTCCGGGGCCGAACCGTGGTTCTCCAAGGCGGCCGAAGCGGGCAGCGTGGACGCCGCGTTCAACCTCGGCATCCTGTTCACCGGCCGCGGCGAGGAGCGACTGGCGCGCTCCTGGTACGAGCGGGCGGCGTCCGCCGGGCACACCGACGCGGCGCTCCAGGTCGCCATAGCGCAACTGCGCGACGGCGACCTCCAGGACGCGGAGCGGAACCTGCGCTGCGCGGCCGGCGGCGGCAGCGCCGAGGCGGCCTTCCGGCTCGCCGACCTCCTCGACCGGCGGTCCGGGGAGCCGGACGGCGAGCGGTCCGAGGGCGACGAGAGCCGGCAGTGGTACGAGCGCGCCGCGCGCCAGGGCCACCGCCGCGCCCAGGTCCGGGTTGGCATGTTCGCGGCGGCTCGCGGGGACGCCGTGGAGGCGGCGTCCTGGTACCGCGCGGCGGCCGAGGCCGGCAGCCGTAACGGCGCCTTCAACCTCGGGCTGCTGCTGGCCCGCGAGGGCAGCCTCCCCGAGGCCGTCCTGTGGTGGCAGCGCGCCGCCGAGAGCGGCCACGGCCGGGCGGCGCTGCGGCTGGCGCTGATCGCCGCCCGCCGCGGGGCGCTCACGGAGGCCCAGCGCTGGTGCGCGCGGGCCGTGGAGCTCGGCCCGCCGGAGGTGGCGGAGCGGGCGGCCCGGCTGCGGACCGCACTCCAGGAGGAGCTGAGCGCGTGACGGCCGGCGGCCGGGGACGGTGACCCCGGTTTCCGGGGTGCGGTCCGACGGCCGTGCCCCGGGCCGGTCGGAGCGAATTTGCGCTGGTCGTCGGCGTGGGGTTAAAGTAAAGCCACAACGACGCGGGGTGGAGCAGCTCGGTAGCTCGCTGGGCTCATAACCCAGAGGTCGCAGGTTCAAATCCTGTCCCCGCTACTGAAACCGAAGGCCCGGATCCTCAGGATCCGGGCCTTCGGTGTATGCGGGGCGATGACTACGAGCGGTGCCCAACCGCCTCCGCGTGCAGAGCGCGGTCCACGATCTTCTCCTCCGGCAGCGGTGCCCCCTTGGTGACACCGGCGTCGCGGTAGGCCCGCTGGAGCCGGTCGGGTGCCCTTCCTGATCTCCCAGTCCATCCGGCGCGGCGGCACCGAGGCGAGGATCTCCGGATCCACCTTCAGCAGCCCGGCCAGTTCCGCGACCGCTCCGTGGAACGCCGAAGATCCCCGGGGCGGCAGGGGCCCACGGGGTGGCGGGGGTGCGGCGCGGCCCGGACGGGGCCGGGCCGGGTCAGGAAGCGGCGCTGCAGTTGGGGCAGATGCCCCGGTAGGTCACGGTGACCTCGGAGACCTGGAAGCCGTAGCGCTCCGGCTCGGGCAGCGCGGAGAGCGGGTCGCCGTGGAGGTGCACGTCACGGATCGTGCCGCAGCGCGAGCAGACGAGGTGCTGGTGGTCGTGGTGGGCGTTGGGGTCGTAGCGCTTGGCGCGACCGTCGGTGCTCACCTCGATCACCTCGCCGAGCGAGACCAGCTCGCCGAGGGTGTTGTAGACCGTGGCGCGGGAGATCTCGGGGAGGCGCTCGGACGCCTTGGCGTGCACCTCGTCGGCGGTGTAGTGGACGTGGTCCCCGTCCAGGACCTCGGCGACGACGCGGCGCTGTGCGGTCAGCCGCCAGCCGCGTCCCCGGAGTCGTTCCAGCAGGTCACTCATGCCAATCACCTATCAGTCAGATAGTCACCAGGGTAGCAGTGACGGTCCATCGCCGGACCAGGTACGGATTTCGGGTCCTTCTTGACTTAGACAATGTCCAATGTAGGATCGGGTACGGCGCAAGCCAAGGGCAGGTGAACGAAGACATCAGGAGGCGCACGTGTCGGTAGAGAGCACCACCGGACCGCTGACCACGGAGACCGGAGCCCCGGTCGCGGACAACCAGAACAGCGAGACGGCCGGCCTCGGCGGCCCCGGTCTGATCCAGGACCAGCTCCTGATCGAGAAGCTCGCGCACTTCAACCGGGAGCGCATCCCGGAGCGCATCGTCCACGCCCGCGGCGCGGGTGCGTACGGCACCTTCACCGTCACCGCGGACGTGACGAAGTACACCCGCGCGAAATTCCTCTCGGAGGTTGGCAAGCAGACCGAGACGTTCCTGCGCTTCTCGACGGTCGCCGGCAACCTCGGTGCGGCCGACGCGGTGCGCGACCCCCGCGGCTTCGCGCTGAAGTTCTACACCGAGGAGGGCAACTACGACCTCGTCGGCAACAACACCCCGGTGTTCTTCATCAAGGACGCCATCAAGTTCCCCGACTTCATCCACACCCAGAAGCGCGACCCGTACACCGGCTCCCAGGAGGCGGACAACGTCTGGGACTTCTGGGGCCTTTCGCCCGAGGCCACCCACCAGGTGACCTGGCTGTTCGGCGACCGCGGCATCCCGGCCACGTACCGCCACATGAACGGCTACGGCTCGCACACCTTCCAGTGGAACAACGAGGCGGGCGAGGTCTTCTGGGTCAAGTACCACTTCAAGACCGACCAGGGCATCGAGAACCTCACCCAGGGCGAGGCCAACAGGCTCGCCGGCGAGGACCCCGACAGCCACCAGCGCGACCTGCGCGAGTCCATCGAGCGCGGCGAGTTCCCGACCTGGACCGTCCAGGTGCAGATCATGCCGGCGGCCGACGCGGCCACCTACCGCTTCAACCCGTTCGACCTGACCAAGGTCTGGCCGCACGAGGACTACCCGCCCATCGAGATCGGCACGTTGGAGCTCAACCGCAACCCGGAGAACATCTTCGCCGAGGTCGAGCAGTCGATCTTCTCCCCGCACCACTTCGTGCCGGGCATCGGCCCGTCCCCCGACAAGATGCTCCAGGGCCGCCTCTTCGCGTACGGCGACGCGCACCGCTACCGCGTCGGCATCAACGCCGACCACCTCCCGGTGAACCGCCCGCACGCCACCGAGGCGCGCACCCACGGCCGGGACGGCGCGCTCTACGACGGCCGCCACGGCCGGCAGAAGAACTACGAGCCGAACAGCTTCGGCGGCCCGGTCCAGACCGGCCGGGCGCTGTGGCAGCCGCTGCCGGTGTCCGGCGCGACCGGCGAGACCGTGGCGCCCTCGCACGCCGAGGACGACGACTTCGTCCAGGCCGGCAACCTCTACCGCCTGATGTCGGACGGCGAGAAGGAGCGCCTGATCGACAACCTGGCGGGCTTCATCGCCAAGGTCTCCCGCGACGACATCGCGCAGCGGGCGATCGAGAACTTCCGCAAGGCGGACGCGGACTACGGCAAGCGGCTGGAGGCCGCGGTCCAGGCCCTGCGCGGCTAGGGGTCCCGCGCGGCGGTCCGTCACCTCGGTGGCGAGCCGCCGCGGGGCGACCCGACGTCGCTTGCCGTACATGCCGAAGAGGTCGGACGCCACGGGGCTCCGGCCTCTTCGTGCGGGCGCGTGCGCCCGCGTCCGCACGCTCGTTGCGCCCTCGTGCCGTGACCGCCGGGGCAGCCGCCCTCAGGCCGCCGCGGGCGTCCGCGCGGAGACGTCGGACCAGCAGCGGATGATGTCGCGGACCGAGACGATGCCGACCGGTTCGAGGTTGTCCAGGACGACGAGATGGCGGAAGCCGCCGCGCACCATGGCGCCGGCCGCCTCGTCCAGGGTCCAGTCCGGGGTCGCGAAGACCACGTCGGACGTGGTGTGGCTCTGTGCGGTCTCCCGGTCGGGGTTCTCGCCCGCCCCGAGGGAGTTGAGGATGTCGCGCTCGGTGAGGATGCCGATGCCGAAGGTGTCCTTGTCGAAGACCACGGCCGCGCCGATGCGGCGGGCCGCCATCAGTCGTGCCGCCTGGCGGAGGGTGTGGGCCGGCCCGATGGTGAGGACCGTCGTGCTCATGGCTTCTTTGACGAGCATGGACATGAAAGGGAGCCACCTCCTTGGGTGTATGTGAATATGCGAATCGATTCACAAGTGCACAAAGTGGGGGGTTCTCATGTTCACATGCTCCCGTCCACGTCACAAGGGGCAGATGTTGGACATCAGTCCGAGCATCTGCCCCTTCGCAGGTCGGTGGCGGTTTTCGGCGGCCGGCCCGGCGCCGTCCGCGCGGCGCCGGTCAGCCCCGGTTGTCCCCGACGTACGACAACAGGTCCTCATGGAGCAGGCCGTTGGAGGCCGCCGCGTTCCCGCTGTGCGGACCGGGTCGGCCGTCCAGGCCGGTGTAACGTCCGCCGGCCTCCTGGACGATCACCGCACAGGCCGCCATGTCCCACAGGGACAGCTCCGGCTCCGCGCAGATGTCCACCGTCCCCTCGGCGACCATCATGTAGGGCCAGAAGTCGCCGTAGGCCCGGGTGCGCCAGCAGTCCCGGGACAGGTCGAGGAAGCCGGAGAGCTTGTCGCGCTCCTCCCAGCCGCTCAGCGAGGAGTACGCGAAGGACGCGTCCTGGATGCGGGCGACCTGGGAGGTCTGCAGCCGGGTCGCCGAGGTCAGGCTGCGGCCGGTGAAGGCGCCCAGGCCCTCCGCGGCCCACCAGCGGCGGTTCAGTGCCGGGGCGGAGACGAGCCCGACCACCGGGCGGTCGCCGCCCTCGCCGCGCTCCATCAGGGCGATCAGGGTCGCCCAGACCGGCACCCCGCGGACGTAGTTCTTGGTCCCGTCGATCGGGTCGATGATCCAGCGGCGCGGCCCCGAGCCCTCGCTGCCGAACTCCTCGCCGAGCACCGCGTCCCGCGGCCGGGCGCGCTGGAGTTGGCCGCGGATCAGCTCCTCGGCGGATTTGTCCGCCTCGGTGACCGGAGTCATGTCCGGTTTGGTCTCCACCTTGAGGTCGAGGGCCTTGAACCGTTCCATGGTCGCGGCGTCCGCGGCGTCCGCCAGGACGTGTGCCAGGCGGAGATCATCGTGATAGTCGGGCATGTGCGAACAGTATCCACTGGTATACGCGGGATCCACATGGCCGTGCCGCGTCCTGCGGGTGGTCTCCCGGGAGTCGTCGGCCGGGCCCGCCCGGGGGGTGTCCGCAGTGGGTCTTGACAGTCCCTGACGGTGCGTCAATTCTGTGATCTGGACCACTGTTCGGGTGGAGCCAGGGAGGTGGCCGATGCCTTCGGCACGCGAGGCCCTGCTGGACGCCGCCTACACGGCGCTGCTGACCCGGGCCTGGACGGCCGTCCGGATGGTGGAGGTGGCGGCCGCGGCGGGGGTGTCCCGGCAGACGCTCTACAACGAGTTCGGCGGCAAGGACGGGCTGGCCCGGGCGCTCGTCCAGCGGGAGACCGAGACCTATCTGGCCGGGGTGGACCGGGCGCTGGCCCGCGGGGTCGCCGGACCGGCGGACGACGCCGGCGCCCGGGTGGCCGCGGCGGCCGCCTGGACCCTGCGGACCGCACGGGCGAACCCGCTGGTGCGGGCGGCGCTGACGGGGTGTTGGGGCGATCGGCTGCCGGCCGGTCAGGACGGGCCCGGCGAACTCGTCGGCCGGTTCCGTGACCGGGCGGTGGCGGCGCTGGCGCCCGGCCGGCCCCGGGAGGAACTGCCGGCCCTGGACGCGGCCTGCGAGACCGCGGCCCGGCTGACGCTGTCCTGCGTGATCGCTCCGGCGAGCGCGGAGCGGGACCCGGAACCGGTCCGCCCACCGGCCGACGTGTGCGTGGCGGTGCCGCGGCAGCGGGCGCGGCGCAGGCCCGAGGCCGAGACCGAGGCGGTCTCCCGGCTCGTGCGGGGCGCCTTCGCCGGACTCGCCGGATGACGCGGGCGGCCGGAGCGTCAGTGCGCCGAGCCGGACAGCTGGAGCCCGACCACCCCGACGATGACCAGGGTGATCGAGATGATCTTGAGCGTGGAGACCAGGTCGCCGAGGAAGACCATGCCGTAGATCGCGGTGCCGGCAGCGCCGATGCCGGTCCACACCGCGTACGCCGGGCCGACGTCGAGCTTGCGCAGTGCCAGGGTCAGCAGGCCGAAGCTGCCCAGGGCGAAGACCGCGAAGGCGACGGTCGGGTAGAGGCGGGTGAAGCCGTGCGAGAGCTTGAGGCAGACCGCGAAGCCGGTCTCCAACAGGCCCGCCACCACGACCAGCAGCCACGCCATATCCCATTGCCTCCGTCAGCTCGGTGACTGCTTCAGCCCAGGCGACCCATCACGACCGGATCAGACCGGATCGGACCGGTCCTGGTGTGAGGGTGATTATGCCGTTGGCCCCGACGGACGGCAGGGGATTACCCGGATCAGTCGCCCTCGCGTCGCTCCCGGGTGGACAGCAGTCGGCGCAGGGAATACAGGCGGGCCGGGTCGGCGTGCCCCCCGGCCACCCATGCCTCCAACGCGCAGTCCGGCTCGTCGTGGCTGCACGCCCGGGGGCACTCCTCGGTGCCCGGCTCCAGGTCCGGGAAGGCGTGGATGACCCGGGACGGGTCGATGTGGGCCAGCCCGAAGGACCGCACGCCCGGGGTGTCGATGACCCAGCCGGTGTCGCCGGGCAGCGGCAGCGCCAGCGCCGAGGTGGTGGTGTGCCGGCCGCGGCCGGTGACCGCGTTGACGTGTCCGGTGGCCCGGCGGCGCTCCGGCACCAGGGCGTTGACCAGGGTCGTCTTGCCCACCCCGGAGTGCCCCACGAACGCCGTCATCCGACCGGTCAGCTTCTCCCGGACCCGCTCGGCGGCGCTGCCGTCGGCCAGTTCCTCGCGGTTGGTGACGACGTACGGGACGCCGAGCGCGCCGTAGGACTCCAGCAGCGTGTCCGGCGCGGCCAGGTCGGACTTGGTCAGCACCAGCAGCGGGTCCAGCCCGGCGTCGTAGGCGGCGACCAGGCAGCGGTCGATCAGCCGCGGCCGGGGCTCGGGGTCGGCGAGCGCGGTGACGATCGCCAACTGGTCGGCGTTGGCGACCACCACCCGCTCGTATGGGTCGTCGTCGTCCGCCGTGCGGCGCAGCGTGGAGCTGCGCGGCTCGACCCGCACTATCCGGGCCAGGGTGTCCTTGTCGCCGCTCAGATCGCCGACCACGGCGACCCGGTCGCCGACCACCGCGCTCTTGCGGCCCAGCTCGCGGGCCTTCATGGCGGTGACCTTGCGGTCGTCGATCAGGCAGGTCAGACGGCCCCGGTCGACGGTCAGGACCAGGCCCTCGCGGGCGTCCTCGTGCTTGGGGCGGATGTTCGTCCGCGGGCGGTTGCCCTTGCGGTTGGGACGGACTCGGACGTCGTCCTCATCGGGGTTCTTGCCGTAGCGACGCATGGTGCGGCGACCCTCAGGCTCTCCGGGCGGCGGTGGACGTCGGATCCAGCATCTGCGTCCACAGTGCGGGGAAGTCGGGCAGGGTCTTGGCGGTGGTGGCGACGTTCTCCACCTCCACGCCCTCGACGGCCAGGCCGATGATCGCGGCGGCGGTGGCCAGCCGGTGGTCCTCGTAGGTGTGGAAGATCCCGCCGTGCAGCGGACGCGGCCGGATGTGCAGGCCGTCCGCGGTCTCGGTGACGTCGCCGCCGAGCTCGTTGAGCTCCTTGGTGAGCGCGGCCAGCCGGTCGGTCTCGTGCAGCCGCAGGTGCGCCACACCGCGCAGCGTGGAGGGCGAGTCGGCGAGCGCGGCGACCGCGGCGATGCCCGGGGTCAGCTCGCCGACCTCGCCGAGGTCGATGTCGATGCCGTGGATGCGGCCGCTGCCGGTGAGGGTCAGACCGCGCTCGGTCAGCTCGCAGGAGCCGCCCATGGCGGTGAAGATCTCGCGCAGCGCGTCGCCGGGCTGGGTGGTGTGCTCGGGCCAGTCCGGGACGGTGACCCGGCCGCCGGTGACCAGCGCCGCGGCCAGGAACGGCTGGGCGTTGGAGAGGTCCGGCTCGACGACCAGATCGCGGCCGAGCAGCGCGCCGGGGGTGACCCGCCAGACGTTCGGCTCGCCGCCCGCCTCTGGGGTGTCCACCTGGGCACCGACGCTGCGGAGCATGTCGACGGTCATCCGGATGTGCGGCATCGAGGGCAGCGCCGCGCCGACGTGCCGGACCTCGACGCCCTGGTTGAAGCGCGGCGCGGACAGCAGCAGGGCGCTGACGAACTGCGAGGACGAGGAGGCGTCGATCTCCACCGCGCCGCCCTCCAGGGCGCCGCCGCCGAACACCGTCATCGGGAGGGCGCCGCGGTTGTCGTCGTCGATCCGGGCGCCCAGGGTGCGCAGCGCGTCGATGACGCCGTGCAGCGGGCGCTCGTAGGAGCGCGGGTCGCCGTCGAAGCGGATGGCGCCGTCGGCGAGCGTGGCGACCGGCGGCAGGAAGCGCATGACCGTGCCGGCGTTGCCGACGTCGACGGTGGCCGGGCCGTGCAGGCCGGCCGGGATGATCCGCCACGCCTCGCCGCCGGAGGTGCCCGCGGAGCTGGACGAGGCGGTCTCCTCGATGCCGACGCCCAGGGCACGCAGCGCCTCGGCCATCAGCAGGGTGTCGCGGGAGCGGAGCGGGCGGCGCAGCCAGCCGGGCTCGGAGGAGAGGGCGGCCAGGACCAGGCCGCGGTTCGTGACCGATTTGGAGCCGGGCACGGTGACGGTCGCATCGACCGCCCCGGGAGCGACGGGGGCGGGCCACAGGGCAGGGAGGGCGGGGCTCTCGGTCATGCCCTTACTTTAATGGCTGGACAAGGGTGCCGATCTTGATCAAAAGCGGCGCAACCTGTGCGAAACACGGCTCCCGCGGTGCAACCGCAGGCAGCGGCCCCCTCCGGGGCAACAGGCGCGACACCGACATACGGAATGTGGGTTACCGGATGCCCATCAGTAGGGACATCGGCTCCTCATACACCGAGCAGCCAGCGCCCGCCGCCCATGAGGGAACAGAGGGTCACCACATGGAAGAACCCGAGCCAGACACCGGCCGGGACATGGGTGAGCCGGGCCAACTGATCCGGGTCGGAGTCCCCCGGGCCAGCCCCTCGCCCGACCACCACCCCGGCACGAGCCGCTGACGCGGCGCGCATCATCCGCCGCCGCTTCCCCTGGAGCTCGAACGGCGGCCGCACGCCGCCCAGCAGCAGGAACCACACCACCGCGTACGCGAACCCCGCCTGCACCTCGGGCGCGGTCAGCAAGGACACCAGGAGGAAGGTGCCGCCGGCGAGCACGACGGTCAGGACGCCGTACGCGTTGCGGATCATCACCAGCATCGCCAGCAGCAGCGCGGTGGCCCCCCACAACAGCGCCGTGGTGTGCCCGGCGCCCAACAGGGCGGCGCCCGCCAGACCCAGCAGTGACGGGGCCAGATAGCCGGCCGCGGCGGTCAGGATCATGCCCGGACCGTGCGGTTTGCCGCGGGAGACGGTCAGCCCCGAGGTGTCGGAGTGCAGCCGGATCCCGTCCAGCCGGCGGCCGGTCAGCAGGGCGACCAGGCCGTGGCCGCCCTCGTGGGCGATCGTGACGGCGTTCCGCGACAGCCGCCAGGCGGTGCGCGGTATGACGGCGCCGAGGGCCAGCACGCCGGTGACGATCACCAGCCAGAGCGACGGCCCGGGCTGGGCCGAGAAGACCCGGTCCCAGACGTCCGTGATGTGGTGGGTGTCCAAGATCTCCACGTCTCCCTTCGGCGTGCATGGCAGTGTGGCACGCATGTGCGGTAGGTATGCAGCGAGCCGGCAGCCCGAGGACCTGGTCGGCATCTTCGACGTCCGGCAGTGGCAGCCCACGGAGACCCTGGCGCCCAGTTGGAACATCGCCCCGACGGCCAACGTGCAGGCGGTACTGGAACGTCCCCTCAAGGGCGAGGCCGCCGCCGCTTTCCCGCCCGGCCCGGTGCGCCAGCTGCGGACGCTCAAGTGGGGCCTGGTCCCGTCGTGGGCGAAATCACCCGAGGGCGCCGCGCGGATGATCAACGCCCGGGCCGAGACGGTGCATGAGAAGCCCTCGTTCCGGCAGGCGTTCGCGACCCGCCGCTGCCTGCTCCCCGGGGACGGCTACTTCGAGTGGGTCACCGGCGCCGCCGAGCGGGAGCTGGAGGAGCAGGGCCGGAAGAAGCGGCCCCGCAAGCAGCCGTACTTCGTGACGCCGGCGGACGGCTCGGTGATGGCGATGGCCGGCCTCTACGAGTTCTGGCGGGACCGCACCCTGCCCGGCGACCACCCGCTGGCCTGGTGGGTGACCTGCACGGTCGTCACCACCGAGGCCGAGACCACCCCGCTGGCCGGGGCCACCGGGGACGACGGCCCGCGGACGCTCGCCGACATCCACCCGCGGATGCCGCTGGTGCTGCCGCCGGACCGCTGGGACGCCTGGCTCGACCCGGCCCGCACCGACCCCGACGACCTGCGCGCGCTGCTCGCCCCGCCGCCGCCCGGGCTGATGCGGGCCCACCCGGTCCCCACCGGCGTCAGCAACGTCCGCAACAACGGGCCGGAGCTGGTCACCGAGCTCGAAGGCCCCGAGGTCGGCACGCTGTTCTGACGCGCCGGGCGGGCCGCGCCGCGCTCCCCGGCACGGCCCGGGCAGGATGGCCGTATGAGTACGAGGGCGAACGAGAGCGAGACGGTCGCGACGCCGGCGGGCGACGCCCGGATCTCCTGGTACCGCGACGCCGAGCCGGCCCGGGCCGTGGTCGCCGTCAGCCACGGCGCGGGGGGCGGCATCGAGGCGCGTGACCTGCAGGCCCTGGCGGCCGCGCTGCCGGCCCGCGGCTACACCGTGGCGCTGGTCGAGCAGCCGTGGCGGGTGGCCGGCAAGAAGGTGGCGCCCGCGCCGAAGACCCTGGACACCGGGTGGACGGCGCTCTGGCCGGCGCTGGAGAAGCCCGGCCTGCCGGTGGTCGCGGGCGGCCGGAGCGCCGGCGCCCGGGTGGCCTGCCGCACGGCGCGCGAGCTGGGCGCGCAGGCCGTGCTGGCGCTGAGCTTCCCGCTGCACCCGCCGGGGAAGCCGGAGAAGTCCCGGGCGGAGGAGCTCACCGGCGCCGGGGTGCCGACCCTGGTGGTGCAGGGCGGCCGGGACCCGTTCGGGCGCCCCGAGGAGTTCCCCGCGGGCACCGGGCTCACCGAGGTGGCCTACGGCGACCACGGCTTCGCGGTGCCGAAGTCGGCGGGGGTGACCGAGGCGGAGTCGATGGCGGTGCTCACCGACGCGGTGGTGGCGTGGCTGGACGGGATGTTCGGTTGACCGACCGGGCCCGGGCGGGGCGCCGCCCGGTCCGCGGAGCCCCGGCCCGACCCGCCGGAACGGGCGGTGAAACCGGTGCGTCCGGCCGGGAATGATCCGCACCCGTGCCGCTGTTGTGCCAGGCGAAAGCAGTGGAGTACGTCCAGCGCGCACGAGGAATGGGAGTCCGTCGCATGGGGATCGCTTGCCCGGCCCGCCCGGCCGCCGACCTGCAGTGGTCGCAGATGCAGGTGACGCAGCCCGCTCTGGCTGGAGCGGCGGCGGCACCGGATCGTCGTCTATTCTCCGAATCGAGAGGGTCCGCGGCGGCAGTCGCGGGATCCGCCACGGTGTTGGAGGAGGTGGGTCCGGTCACCGGAACCGACGCAGGGACCGACGGCTCGGCTGCGGAGCAGCCCACGGGCCGGACGGAGAGCGACGTCGAGCGCAATGCGCGCTTCGAGCGGGATGCCCTCGTCTTCCTCGACCAGATGTACTCCGCCGCTCTGCGCATGACGCGCAATCCGGCCGACGCGGAGGACCTGGTGCAGGAGACGTACGCCAAGGCGTACGCGTCCTTCCACCAGTTCCGGGAGGGCACCAACCTCAAGGCGTGGCTGTACCGGATCCTCACCAACACCTTCATCAACTCCTACCGCAAGAAGCAGCGTGAGCCGCAGCGCAGCGCCGCCGACGAGATCGAGGACTGGCAGCTCGCCCGCGCCGAGTCCCACATGTCGACGGGTCTGCGCTCCGCCGAGTCGCAGGCGCTGGACCACCTCCCCGACTCGGACGTGAAGGCCGCGCTCCAGGCGATCCCCGAGGAATTCCGGATCGCCGTCTATCTCGCGGACGTCGAGGGCTTTGCGTACAAGGAGATCGCCGACATCATGGGGACACCCATCGGCACGGTGATGTCCCGTCTCCACCGTGGCCGGCGCCAACTGCGCGGCATGCTGGAGGATTACGCCCGTGAGCGCGGGCTGGTCCCGGCGGGGGCGGCTGCCGAGGCGCAGTCCGCGCCGGCGCCGGAGTCGCACGACCGGAAAGGCACGGGATCATGAGCTGCGGAGAGCCGCACGAGAAGGACTGCTCAGAGGTCCTTGACCACCTGTACGAGTATCTCGACCGCGAGATGCCGGCCGGGGAGTGCGCCGACTTCCAGGTCCATCTCGACGAGTGCTCGCCGTGCCTGGAGAAGTACGGCCTGGAGCAGGCCGTCAAGAAGCTGGTCAAGCGCTGCTGCGGGCACGACGACGTGCCCGTGGACCTGCGGTCGAAGGTCATGGGCCGGATCGAGCTGATCCGGGCCGGCGAGACCGTGCCCGAGGTGAGCGTGCTGGACCAGGCCCGGCACGAACAGGCCCAGCGGGAGCGGGCGGCGGACGCCCAGGGCGCCGCCGGCGCGTCCCCGAAGGCCGACGCGGCGGGCAACGCCGCGCACGCCGAGTAGGACCGCACGGCCCCTCCGGAGCCCGGCTCCGCACGGCCCGCGCGCGTACGCCCGACCCGCCCGTTTCTCGAACGGGTGCGCGCTCCTGTCATCCCTGGGAGTGAGGGGTGGGGCGATCCGTCCCGCTCGATCCGCCGATGCGCCTCCGCCGGCGCCCCGGCCCCTCTATTCTCGCCGGACCCCCGCGGTGCGTGGTCTCCCGCCGTGTGGCGGCGGGTGCGTCGGGCTGGGGGCACCTCCCAGCGGTAGCTGGAGGAGGGGGAGGAGGGCGCGATGCGGGAACTTCCGGCGGCCGCGCGGATGTACATCGGCTGTGCCGCCCTGGCCGCGGCGCTCTGCGCGGCCCCCGCGGTCCGGCTCGGCGCCGCCGCCCCCTGGACCGGCGCGCTGGCCCTCGGCGCCCTCCACGGCCTGTGCGCGCGGATGCGCCGCTGCCCGCTGACCGACGGCCGCGCACGGCAGTCCACCGGCCCCGACGCAACGCCCGGGACGTTTCCGCCGGGCTGGGCCACCCCCGTCGTCCTCGCCGGATCCTTCCTGCTGCCGCCGTCGCTGGCCGTCCTGGTCGCCGTCCCCGGCGCCCTGCTCACCCCGCCCGCCCGGCCCTGGCCGGTGGCCCGCCGCGTCTGGCACACCGCCGAACTCGCCCTCGCCGCCTGGACGGCCGCCCAGGTCTTCCGCACCGCCGCGCCCGCCGCCCCGGCCGCCGCGCCCTTCCCGGAGCTGCTGCCGCCCGCGCTGGCCGCCGCCGGGGCCTTCTGCGCCGTGCTCGTCGCGCTCGGCGGCGGGGTGCTGGTCCTCGCTGAGCGGCACCCCGTGCGCACCGCCTGGCGCGGCCCGACGGTCCGGCTGCCGGTCCCGCACCTCGTCCACGGGCTGACCGGGCTGATGATGGCGGTGCTCTGGCACAGCGTCTACGGGCCGCCGGCGGCGCTGCTGGTGCTGCTGCCGGTGCACCTGTCCTGCTGGGCGTCCGCGCAGTACCAGCGGGAACGCGCCGCCCACCAGGCCACCGTGCGGGCCCTCGTCCAGGCCGTGGACCTCAAGGACCGCTACACCCGCGGGCACAGCGAGCGGGTCGGGCGGGCGTCGGTGCTGATCGCCCGGGAGCTGGGCATGGCGGAGGACCGGCTGGAGGTGCTGCGGTTCGCCGGGATCCTGCACGACGTCGGCAAACTCGGCGTCCCCACCCGGCTGCTGCGCAAGGACGGCCCGCTGACCCCGCAGGAGCGCCGGATCATCGAGCTGCACCCCGAGTACGGCCACGAGATCGTGCGCGGCATCGGCTTCCTCGGCGAGGCGCGGGCGGCGATCCTGCACCACCACGAGCGGATGGACGGCAGCGGCTACCCCTACGGGCTGGCGGGGCATCACATCCCGGAATGCGCCCGGGTGGTGGCGGTCGCCGACGCCTTCGACGCGATGACCTCCACCCGCTCCTACCGACGCGCCCGCCCGGTCCCCGCCGCGGTCGCCGAACTCCGCCGGTGCGCCGGGACGCAGTTCGACCCGCGGATGGTCCGGGCGCTGGCCGCCGCCCTCGACAAGCACGGCTGGCGGCCGGACCAGGTGACCGCGGAGGAGCAGCGGGCGCCGGACCCGGTCCCGGCGGGGCGCGGAAACGTCCCTCCGGCCCGGGCCCACCGGCCGGGCGCGGGCCACGGCGCCGCCCGATGAGCCGCCGCGCGACCGCCTGGGTGCACGGGCCGGCCGCCGTACTGGCCTGCTGGGGCCTGGGCCACACCCTGTGGCACGGGATCACCGGGCCGCGCACCGCGCTGGCCTTCGGGGTGCTGATCGCGGCCGGCGAGGCGGTGCGCCGGGTCCCCGCCCGGCCGGCCGGCCACCGGCCCGACCCGCCCCGAGCACCGCGCTCCGCACCCGCCCCCCACGTCGCTCCGGCGGCGGGAGCCCCCTCCGCGGTGGAGCCCCCGATCCCCTCGGTGCGCCGGCAGCAGCCGCTCCCCGGTCTGCGGGAGGGCGCCCCGCTCGGCGCGGCCGGGGCGCTCGGGTACGCGCTGCTCGACGCCACCGGCGGGCGGCCGGCCGTGCACGGGGTCCCACAGACCGTGGCGGTGGTGGTGGCGGCCGGGCTGGTGGGGCTCGTCCCGTACCTGGTGCGCGGTGGCGGGCCGGCGCTGGACCCGCTCGCCCGCCGGGTGCTGACCGTCGGGTTCGCCGCCACCTGCTGCCAACCCCTATACCACGTCGACGCCTTGCGCTCCTGGGGTGCGGCCGGTCCGGTTCGCCCGCTCTTCCTGGCCGTGCTGCTGGGGCTGACCGCGCTGTGCGACGCGGTGCTGGCGGCGGCGCTGGCCCGGGCCCGGACCGGCTGGCCGTACGGGCCGCTGCTGCGCGACGAGTTGCGGGCGCTGCCCGGCATCGGCACCGCCATCTGCGCCACCGGCGTGGTCATCGCGCTGGCCGTCGCCGCCGCCGGGCTGTGGGCGCTGCCGGTGTTCTGCCTGCCGCTGCTGCTGACCCAGATCGCCTTCCGCCGGTACGCGGCGGTGCGCGCCACCTACCGCCAGACCATCGCCTCGCTGGCCCGCGCCACCGAGATCGCCGGCTGCACCCCGCCCGGCCACGCCCGCCGGGTCGCCGCGCTCAGTCGCGCGGTCGGCCGGGAACTCGGGCTCGGCGGAGCGGACTTGGACGTCCTCGAACACGCCGCCCTGATGCACGACATCGGCCAGCTCTCGCTCGTCGACCCGGTGCCGGACGGCGCCACCGTCCCGCTGCCGGCCGCCGAACAGCGCCGGATCGCCCTGCTCGGCGGCGCCGTGGCCCGGCAGACCGGCGCCCCGGCGCAGGTCGCGGTGATCGTCGAGCGGCAGGCCGATCCGTACCGGGAGCAGCCGGTCACCGCCCGCATCGTCCGCACCGTCAACGCCTACGACGACCTCGTGGCGGGCGCCGCCGGCCCCGCCGGGCGGCTGCGCGCCCTGGAACGGCTGCGGCTGGCCACCGCCAGGGACCACGAGCCGGGGGTGGTCGAGGCGCTCGCCCGGGTGCTGGCGCGCGGGGGTCCGGCGGGCTGATCGCGCACGGTGTGCGCCGGTGCGCGGAAGGGGCCCGTACGCTCCCGTAGCGGGCCCCGCACACCCCTGCCGCATGGTGTTCCCGGGCCGTCCACCGCACGGGAACCCATGGGTAATGAGCGCCCCGCGAGATGGGCATGGTTGGATGCGAAGGGAGCCCCCTGAACGGGGGTTCAGGGGGTCGGCGCAGGGCATGAGCCGCACGGGGGCGCAGCGCACCAGGCTGAGCCCGACGGCAATCTGTGGCAGGTTGTCGAGTGGGCCCCCAGAAGGTCCCGGGCGCCGCCCGGGACACCTCCGGAGCGGCACAAGAGCAACCAGCAGGCGGGAATCGTGAGGATCTTCGGCAAGGTACGGCACCGGCCCTCCGCCTCGTGGCGGCAGGCGACCGACCGCGCTTTCACGCTGATCGGCGACGGCCGTTACGAGGACGCGGGGGCGCTCCTGACCCGCGCGGCGGACATGGAGCCCTGGCTGTCGGAGTCCTGGTTCAACCTCGCGCTGCTGCACAAGTTCCGGCACGACTGGGAGCAGGCCCGGGCCGCCGGACTGCGCGCGGTGGCGCTGCTGGACCGCGAGACCGGGGCCCCCGACTGGTGGAACGTGGGCATCGCCGCCACCGCCCTCCAGGACTGGCCGCTGGCCCGCCGCGCCTGGCAGGCGTACGGGCTGAAGGTCCCCGGCGAGGGCTCGCCCACCGGGGAGCCGCTGGGCATGGCGCTGGGCAGCGCCGCGGTCCGGCTCTCGCCCGAGGGCGAGGCGGAGGTGGTCTGGGGCCGCCGCCTGGACCCGGCCCGGATCGAGGTGCTCTCCATTCCGCTGCCGTCCTCCGGGCGGCGCTGGGGCGAGGTGGTGCTGCACGACGGCGTCCCGCACGGCGAGCGGACCACCACCGCGGTCGGCGGCGAGACCCGGGCGTTCCCGGTCTTCGACGAGATCGAGCTGTGGGCGCCCTCCCCGGTACCCACCTGGGTGGTGCTCCTGGAGGCCGCCTCCGAGGCCGACCGGGACGCCCTGGAGCAGCTGGCGGCCGACGCCGGCTTCGCCGCGGAGGACTGGTCGTCGTCGGTGCGGCTGCTGTGCCGCACGTGCTCCGAGAGCCGCATGCCCAGCGACGAGGGCGACGGCGAGCACCTGGACCCGCACGACCACAGCGAGCCGGGCCACCCCGGGCCGCTGGGTCACCGCACGGCGGGCTCCGGCTCGCTGTGGGTCCCCGAGCGCGAGTGCGGCATCGCGGCGCCCGCGGCCCTGGTGCGCGGGCTGCTGGACGGCTGGGTCGCGGACAGCCCGGACACCCGGGAATGGCGTGATCTTGAAGAGGTCTGCTGAGCGGCGACCGCGTCCCCCGTAGGCTGTAGGGCGTTCCCCGAGGGTTTTGCAGGAAGGCGTACGGCGGAGATGGCCCAGCAGGACAGTGATCAGCAGGAGAACGTCGAGTTCATCGACGACGTCACGGACGCCAAGGAGCGCGAGGCGGCCCACCGGGAGCGCGGCACCTCCCGTCCGATCACCGTGGTCGGCAACCCGGTTCTCCACAAGGAGTGCAAGGACGTCACCGCGTTCGACGACGAGCTGGCGCAGCTGATCGACGACATGTTCGCCAGCCAGCGCACCGCCGAGGGCGTCGGCCTGGCCGCGAACCAGATCGGCGTGGACCTCAAGGTCTTCGTCTACGACTGCCTGGACGACGAGGGCGTCCGGCACGTCGGCGCGGTGTGCAACCCCGTCCTGGACGAGCTGCCCGCCGGCCGTCGGGTGCTGGACGATTCCAACGAGGGCTGCCTGTCCGTCCCCGGCGCGTACGCCGAGCTGCCCCGCCCCGACTACGCGGTGGTCCGCGGCCAGAACGCCGAGGGCGAGCCGATCGTCGTCCAGGGCACCGGCTACTTCGCGCGCTGCCTCCAGCACGAGACCGACCACCTCTACGGCTACCTCTACATCGACCGGCTCTCCAAGCGGGACCGCAAGGACGCGCTGAAGCAGATGGCCGAGCGGGAGCCCCGCTACCCCGTCGTCCCCAACGACTGAGACGACGGCGCGGCGGGGCTCCGGTGATCCACCGGACCGGCCCTATGCGACGTTCTGGTAGGCGGCCCAGACCTGGGGCGGGAGCGAAGTGCCCAGCCCGGTGTCGGGGCCGCCGACGCCGTTCAGCGGCAGCAGCTGGGGCGCGCCCGGTTTGTTGCGGAAGAGAGTGATCGCGGTGGTGGGCTCGCCACCGTCCCCCCGGCCGGAGGCCCGGTCGGCGCGGACACCGGCCCCGCCGGGACCCGACCCGGCCCACCCCGCGCCCCAGTCGGCGGCGCCGGCCGGCGGCGGGGAGCCGACGAACCACGCCGACTTCATCCGGTCCTTGGCCTCGCTGACCGCGGCCGCGACCGGCTGCTGCACCGGCTTCCCGCCCGGCACGCCCAGCGCCCGCCAGCCCAGCCCCGACAGCGTGTTGGTCATCTCCTGCGCGACCGCCGGGGTGACCACCCGCTGCGGCTCGGTGCGCTCGAACCCGGTCACGGCCTTGCCCTGGTGACTCATCTTCGCGACCGCGTACGGCTCGGCGTGCAGCCCGCCGTTGGCGAAGGTGGTGTACGCGCTGGCCAGCCGGACGGCGCTGGGTGCCGAGGTGCCCAGCGGGAAGGTCTGCTCCAGCTGCGCCAGGCTCTCCTTGCGCAGCCCGAGGCCGAGCGTCAGGTCCCGGATCCGCTCCAGTCCGAGCTGCTTCCCGGCCTGCACGAACGGGATGTTGTCGCCCTGCATCAGGGCGCCGCGCAGCGCCTCGGCCCGGCTGGGCGCGTCCACCGGGCGCGGCTGGTCGCCGTACTGCTCGGCCTCCTGCTGGAGGGCGGTGGCCAGCACGAACGGCTTGAAGGCGGAGCCGGCCGGCACCGCCGTGGTGTCGGCGTTGTTGCTGAAGTGCCGGGTGGCGTCGGCGCCGCCGTAGAGCGCGACGATCGCGCCGTCGCCGGGGCGCACCGAGGCCGCGCCGAACTCCACGAAGGTGTCCGCGGCGCGCTTCTTCGGGTCGAGGCTCTTCGTCCGGACGCCGTCGACCGCCTGTTCCAGCCGGAGGGTGCGCTGTTTGTCGAACGTGGTGTGGATGCGGTAGCCGCCGCGGGCCAGGTCCTTGTCGGTCAGCCCGGTGGCGCCCTTGACGAACTTGTTGGCGACGTCCACGAGATAGCCGATCTGGCCGGCCTGGCTGGTGGGCTTGGCCACCGGGTGCGGCTCGGGGAAGTCGCGGTACTGCGCCCGCTCCTCCTGGCTCATCGCGCCGGTGGCGACCAGCCGGTCGAGGATCCACTTCCAACGGGCCACCGCCCGGGCGTGGTTGGCCTTGCTCAGCCCCGGGTCGTACTGCTCGGAGCCCTTCAGCAGGGCGGCCAGCAGGGCGCCCTGGCTGGGATTGAGGTCCTTGGCGTCGATGCCGTAATAGGCGTGTGCCGCGGCCTGTATGCCGTTCGAACCGCGGCCGAACCAGCTGGTGTTGAGGTAGCCCCGCAGGATCTCCGGCTTGGACTTCCGGTTGTTGACCTTCAGCGCGATGATGAATTCCTTCACCTTGCGGGTGGCGGTCTGGTCCGGCGAGAGATAGGTGTTCTTCACATACTGCTGGGTGATGGTCGAACCGCCCTGGGTGTCCCCGCCGGAGAGCATGTTCACCACGGCCCGGCCGATGCCGGTGAGGGAGACCCCGTGGTCCTCGTAGAAGGTGGCGTTCTCCGCTGCTATCACCGCGTTCTGGACGTGCTTGGGCACCTTGTCGAGGGTGACGTTCTGCCGGTTGACGGCGCCGACGCTGACCATCTGGCTGCCGTCCGCCCAGTAGTAGACGGTGGCCTCGCGGGCGGCCAGCGCGTTCTCGTTGGGGATGTCGATCTTCGCGTAGACGAACGCGAACAGCCCCGCCAGAGCGGCGAGGACGAAGGTGAACGTGCCCAGCCACAGGCGCCACGACGGCAGCCAGCGGCGCACCCCCTTGCGGCCCAGACGGGGATAGTCGATGTATCGGCGACTTTTCTTCCTGCCCTCCATATCTGCGTAGATGTGGTGGCAGGGGCTCCGGTTGCCGCTCCGGCCACCCGCTAATCGAACGCTCACATTCGGCGGGTGGCCGGACGACGGGTCAGGCGGTCGGGATCAGAAGTCGTCGTCGAACGAGACCGAGCCCTCGACGGCGACCTGGTAGGCCGAGGCGCGCCGCTCGAAGAAGTTGGTCAGCTCCTGGACGTTCTGCAGCTCCATGAAGGAGAACGGGTTCTCCGAGCCGTACACCGGGGCGAAGCCCAGGCGCTGCAGCCGCTGGTCGGCCACGCACTGGAGGTACTCGCGCATCGAGTCGGTGTTCATGCCCGGCAGGCCGTCGCCGCACAGGTCGCGGGCGAACTGCAGCTCCGCCTCCACGGCCTCCTTGAGCATGTCGGTGACCTGCTGCTGGAGCGCGTCGTCGAAGAGGTCGGGCTCCTCCTCGCGGACGGTGTCCACCACCGAGAACGCGAAGTCCATGTGCATGGTCTCGTCGCGGAAGACCCAGTTGGTGCCGGTGGCCAGGCCGTGCAGCAGGCCGCGCGAGCGGAACCAGTACACGTACGCGAACGCGCCGTAGAAGAACAGGCCCTCGATGCACGCCGCGAAGCAGATCAGGTTCAGCAGGAAGCGGCGGCGGTCGGCCTTGCTCTCCAGCTGGTCCAGCTGGTCGACGTGGTCCATCCACCTGAAGCAGAACTCCGCCTTCTCGCGGATGGACGGGATGTTCTCCACCGCGGCGAAGGCGGCGGCCCGGTCGTCCGGGTCGGGCAGGTAGGTGTCCAGCAGCGTCAGGTAGAACTGGACGTGCACCGCCTCCTCGAAGAGCTGACGGCTCAAGTAGAGCCGCGCCTCGGGGGAGTTGATGTGCTTGTACAGCGTCAGGACGAGGTTGTTGGCCACGATCGAGTCGCCGGTGGCGAAGAACGCCACCAGGCGGCCGATGAGGTGCTGCTCGCCCGGGGAGAGCTTGGCGAGGTCGGCCACGTCGGAGTGGAGGTCGACCTCCTCCACGGTCCAGGTGTTCTTGATCGCGTCCCGGTAGCGGTCGTAGAAGTCCGGGTAGCGCATCGGGCGCAGGGTCAGCTCGAACCCCGGGTCGAGGAGGTTCTTGCGGCCGCCGGCGGTGACGGTGTGGGCGGCGCCGGCGTTCTTCTCGGGTGCAGTGGTCATGATTACTGGCATGCCTCGCAGGACTCGGGGTTTTCCAGGGAGCAGGCGACCGCCTCGGGGTCGGCCACCGGCGGCTGTGCGGGGACGGACGCGGCGCGGGCCGACTGGGCGATCCGGGTCGCCGGCCGCGAGCGCAGGTAGTACGTGGTCTTGATGCCGCGCTTCCAGGCGTAGGCGTACATCGAGCTGAGCTTGCCGATGGTCGGCGACGCCATGAAGAGGTTGAGCGACTGGCTCTGGTCCAGGTACGGCGTGCGGTCCGCGGCCATGTCGATCAGGGCGCGCTGGGGGATCTCCCAGGCCGTGCGGTAGCGGTACCGGACGTCCTCGGGGATCCAGGCCAGCTCCTGGACCGAGCCGTTGGCCTCCCGCAGCGCGTCCCGGGTCCGCGCGTCCCACAGGCCCAACTCCTTGAGCTCCTCGATCAGGTACGTGTTGACCTGGAGGAACTCACCGGACAGCGTCTCGCGCTTGAAGAGGTTGGAGACCTGCGGCTCGATGCACTCGTAGACGCCGGCGATGGAGGCGATGGTGGCGGTCGGCGCGATGGCCAGCAGCAGCGAGTTGCGCATCCCGGTCGCGGCGATCCGGGTGCGCAGCGCCGTCCAGCGGTCCGCCCAGCGCGGTTCGGCGTTCGGGTAGTGGTCCGGGTGCAGCACGCCGCGCGCCGTACGGGTCGCGGACCAGGCCGCGTGCGGGCCGTGCCGCTCGGCGAGGTCGGCGGACGCCTCGTAGGCGGCGAGCATGATCCGCTCGGAAATACGGGTCGACAGCTCGCGCGCCTCGGCCGAGTCGAACGGCAGCCGCAGCCGGAAGAAGACGTCCTGCAGGCCCATCAGGCCCAGACCCACCGGCCGCCAGCGGGAGTTGGAGGCGGCGGCCTGCTCGGTCGGGTAGAAGTTGATGTCCACGACCCGGTCGAGGAAGGTCACCGCGGTGCGGACGGTGGCGTCCAGCCGCTCCCAGTCCATCTCGCCGTCCGCGCCCAGGTGCGCGGCGAGGTTGACCGACCCCAGGTTGCAGACCGCGGTCTCCCCGTCGTCGGTCACCTCCAGGATCTCCGTGCACAGGTTCGAGGAGTGCACGACCCGGCCGGGCTCGGCGGTCTGGTTGGCGGTGCGGTTGGCGGCGTCCTTGAACGTCATCCAGCCGTTGCCGGTCTGCGCCAGGGTGCGCATCATCCGGGAGTACAGCACCCGCGCCGGGACCTGCTTGAGGGCCTTGCCCGCGGCCTCCGCCGCCCGGTAGGCGGCATCGAACTCCTCGCCCCACAGGTCGACGAGCTCGGGCACGTCGGACGGGGAGAACAGCGACCAGTCCGCGTCCGCCTCCACCCGGCGCATGAACTCGTCCGGGATCCAGTGCGCGATGTTGAGGTTGTGGGTCCGGCGAGCCTCCTCGCCGGTGTTGTCCCGCAGCTCCAGGAATTCCTCGATGTCGGCGTGCCAGCTCTCCAGGTAGACGCAGGCCGCGCCCTTGCGGCGGCCGCCCTGGTTGACCGCGGCCACCGACGCGTCCAGGGTCCGCAGGAACGGCACGATGCCGTTGGAGTGCCCGTTGGTGCCGCGGATCAGCGAACCGCGGGCGCGGATCCGGGAGTACGACAGGCCGATCCCGCCGGCGTGCTTCGAGAGCCGGGCCACCTGGTGGTAGCGGTCGTAGATGGAGTCCAGCTCGTCCAGCGGGGAGTCCAGCAGATAGCAGGAGGACATCTGCGGGTGGCGGGTGCCGGAGTTGAAGAGCGTGGGGGAGGACGGCAGGTAGGAGAGCGTGCTGGTCATCCGGTACAGCTCGGCGACGTCCGCGAGCGCCCGCGCCGAGTCGTCCTCGGCGAGCCCGCAGGCCACCCGCAGCAGGAAGTGCTGGGGCGTCTCGATCACCTTGCGGGTGAGGGGGTGCCGCAGCAGATAGCGCGAGTGCAGGGTGCGCAGCCCGAAGTACCCGAACCGGTCGTCGGCGCTGGCCTCCAGCGCCCCGTCGACCAGGGCGTCCAGCCGCTCGGCGTGGGTGCCGACGAACGCGGCGGTGACGTCCGCGATCAGCCCCTCCTGGTGGCCGACCGCGATCGACGCCGAGAAGGAGGTGGCGCCCTGGCCGGCGGCCTCCTCGGCGATGGCGAGGGTCAGCAGCCGCGCGGCGAGCTTGGAGTACTGCGGCTCGTCGGCGATCAGCCCGGCCGCGGCCTCGGTGGCCAGCGACCGCAACTCGGCCTCGTCGGACCCGGGGTGCCGGCCGCGCAGCGCGGCGGCGGCCACCTTGCCGGGGTCGGTCGCGGTCAGGTCCACGGTCAGCTCGGTCAGCGTCCGCAGCAGGGCGGTGCCCGGCCCGTCCGCGTGCGCGGGAGGCGCGGCCACCACGGGCTGCACGACCTCGGCGTCTGACGCTGGCTCCGTTGGCGCGATGGTCACCTGATGCTCTCCCTCACTCGGCGGGGGCCGGGAGGGGTGGCGGCATGACGGGAGCCGAGCGGGCATGGGGCACCCCGCGGCGAACCGGGGGTGCGCGGGTCGGCCGCGCGGCGTCCATCTGCCCATCCCTCGGGGCCCGGACGTATCGACGCCGCACCGATGGCGGTGCGGGCGTACCGTCGGCAGGTCTTCGGACTCGGGAGCGCGCGACCGGCCCTTGAGGAAAGGGCCGTGGTCCGCGCTCGCACACCGTTGCGGGGCAGTCCCGGATTCGCACCGGATTCCCCTGCGGCGACAGCGAGGACGAGCATACATCTTGTGTCGCTCCCCGCACGCACCCCCACATCTTGTGTCGCCGCCTCATACCATTCCCCCAGGTGTGCGAAGCGCCGACCCGCCCGGATCCCCTCGGAAACGCCTCGGAACCCCACCGAAATTCCGCCGGTGGCCCGCCCGAAGGGGGCCCGGAGCCCGCCGGAACGCCGCTTAGGCCAGCTCGCGGGCGAACGCCCACAGCGTCAGACCGGGCACCGGCGCCCAGTCCCGCTCGGCCGCCCGCGCGAACCCCAGCCGCCGGTAGAGCCGGTGCGCCGGCAGCAGGTGCTGCTGGCTCGACAGCACCATCCCGCGCAGCCCCAGCGCCCGCGCCCGCGCCAGACAGGCCCGCACCAGAGCCTCCCCGATGCCGCGCCCGCGCCCCTCGGGCCGCACCGCCAGCATCCGGAACTCGCCCTCCCCGGGCCCGGCCAACTCCGCGTACGGGCTGCCGTGCGCCGCGAACGTCACCGCCCCCAGCACCGCCCCGTCCACGCCGTCCGAGGCCACCAGCACCTCGGCGTGCTCCGCGCGGTGCGCCACCTTCCGCAGCTCCGCCGCGTACGGATCGTGCTCCCCGCCGTGCAGCAACCCCTCGGCCAGATACACCTCCGCCACCAGCTCCCCGACCGTCTCGAACTCCGCCTGGCGTATGGGCCTGATCGTGATGTCCATGGGGCCAGTGTGGCGGCGCGGTCGCCGCCCGTACACGCGAAAGGGCCGCCGCGCCCCAGGGGAACGCGACGGCCCTCCGCCGTAGTTGATGACCGTCAGTGCCCCGCCGGCGACCCCGCCGTGGCCGGCGGCAGGTCGGCGGTGACGCCCTTGTCGCCGAGGTCGGCGGTGTAGTCGGCCGGGACGGTCTCGTCGGTGCCCTCAGGGGCCTTGAGGGCCTTCAGAACGACCGTCAGGACGACCGTCACCACCACGTTCAGCACGAAGGCGGTCAGGCCGATGTAGCCGATCTCGCCGATCCCGGGGATCTCCGCGCTGGAGCCGCCGAAGTGCTTCTGGGTCGGGCTGGCCACCCCGTACGCGGCGAGGGTGCCGTAGACCATGCCGATCGCCCAGCCGGCCAGCAGTGCCCAGCGGTGGAACCACCGGGTGAAGAGGCCGCCGACCAGCGCCGGCATGGTCTGCAGGATCCAGATGCCGCCCAGCAGCTGGAAGTTGATCGCTACGGTCTTGTCCATGGTGAGGACGAAGGCCAGCGCCCCGACCTTGACCAGCAGGGAGACCAGCTTGGCGACCTTGTGCTCCTGCTCGGGCGTGGCGGTCGGCTTGAGGAAGTCCTTGTAGACGTTCCGGGTGAAGAGGTTGGCGGCGGCGATCGACATGATCGCCGCGGGCACCAGTGCGCCGATGCCGATCGCGGCGAACGCCACCCCGGCGAACCAGCTGGGGAACATGTCCGCGAAGAGCTGCGGGATCGCCAACTGCGCATTGCCCCGGGTGTCCGTGCCGGCCTTGATCGCCATGAAGCCGAGCAGCGCGAGAAGGCCCAGCATCAGGGAGTAGAGCGGCAGGATGGTGGTGTTGCGGCGGATGACGTTGCGGCTGCGCGAGGAGAGCGTCGCGGTGATCGAGTGCGGGTACATGAACAGTGCCAGCGCCGAGCCGAGCGCGAGCGTCGCGTACGCCCACTGCGCGTTGGGGCCGCTGGCCAGTTCACCGCGGGGTTTGCCGGTCGGCCCGTGCACGGCGAGCGTTTCCTTGGCCGAGTGGAAGATCTCGCCGAAGCCGCCCAGCTTGATCGGGATGTAGATGATCGCCACCACGATGACGAGGTAGATCAGCCCGTCCTTGACGAACGCGATCAGCGCGGGCGCCCGCAGGCCCGAGGAGTAGGTGTACGCGGCCAGCACGGCGAACGCGATCAGCAGCGGCAGGTCCTTGACGAACCAGTTGGCGTGCTCGCCGCCGCCGACCCCCATCACGTCCAGCACGGCCTGGATGCCGACGAGTTGGAGCGCGATGTAGGGCATCGTGGCGAGCAGGCCGGTGAGCGCCACCGCCAGCGACAGGCCCTTGGAGCCGAAGCGGCCGCGGACGAAGTCGGAGGTGGTGACGTACCCGTGCCGGTGCGAGACCGACCAGAGCCGGGGCAGGAAGGTGAAGATCAGCGGGTAGACCAGGATGGTGTACGGGACGGCGAAGAAGCCGGAGGCGCCGGCCGTGTAGATCGCCGCCGGCACGGCCACGAACGTGTACGCGGTGTACAGGTCGCCGCCCAGCAGGAACCAGGTGATCCAGGTGCCGAAGCTCCGCCCGCCCAGGCCCCATTCGTCGAGGCTGGCGGACTGCTCGGCCCTGCGCCAGCGCGCGGCCAGGAAGCCCATGACCGTGACGGCGAGGAAGAAGAAGACGAAGACGGCGAGCGCCACGCCGTTGACGCCCCGGGAGGCTGCGGCGAGCGTCGTGACAGGGGTCGTCATCGGTCCGCACCACCCTTGCGGGCGCGCTGCTCACGCTGAACCAGCTTGTAGGCCACGGCGGTCAGCGCCGTCGAGATCAGCACCCACGCCATCTGGTACCAGTAGAAGAACGGGATCCCGATCAGCGTCGGCTCGATCCTCGCGTACGAACTCACCCACAACATCGCAACGAACGGGGCGAGCAGGCACAATCCGGCCACCACCCGCGTGGGGGTGACGACCGGTCTGCGGTCCGGTGGTGCGGCTTTCTCGGCCATGACCGTGGCTCCCGTCCCTGGTGAACTCCTGTGTAATCGGCTGGAAATCTAAGCCAGGGACGTGGCACGCGTCACTAGCTGTCCGCATATCGGTATGGGGCGGTTATCGCGGGGGAGTTGGGCGGAGAAGGTGCCGGGACGGCGCTCGTGGTGTGACGCGGTGGACGGGCGGCGGTGCGGTCGGGGCCCGTACGGCCCGGCCCGTGCGGCGTACGCGGGCGGGTTCAGTCCGCCGGGCGCTGGAGGCGGGCGACGAACTTGTAGCGGTCGCCGCGGTAGACCGAGCGCACCCACTCCACCGGCTGCCCGTGGGCGTCCAGGGAGTGCCGGGAGAGCATCAGCATCGGCAGGCCGACGTCGGTGCCCAGCAGCCCGGCCTCGCGCGGGGTGGCCAGCGAGGTCTCGATGGTCTCCTCGGCCTCCGCCAGCCGGACGTCGTAGACCTCGGCCAGCGCGGTGTAGAGCGAGGTGTACTTGACGAGGTTGCGGCGAAGCGCCGGGAACCGCTTGGCCGACAGGTGGGTGGTCTCGATGGCCATCGGCTCGCCGCTGGCCAGCCGCAGCCGCTCGATCCGCAGCACCCGGCCGCCGGGGACGATGTCCAGCAGCCCGGCCAGCCGGTCGTCGGCGGTGACGTAGCCGATGTCCAGCAGCTGGGAGGTCGGCTCCAGGCCCTGGGCCCGCATGTCCTCCGTATAGGAGGTCAGTTGCAGTGCCTGGGAGACCTTGGGCTTGGCGACGAAGGTGCCCTTGCCCTGGATGCGCTCCAGGCGGCCCTCGACGACCAGCTCCTGGAGGGCCTGGCGGACGGTGGTGCGGGAGGTGTCGAACTCCGCGGCGAGGGTGCGCTCGGGCGGCACCGGGGTGCCCGGCGGCAGGGTCTCGGTGATCTCCAGCAAATGCCGCTTGAGCCGGTAGTACTTGGGCACCCGGGCGGTCCGCGCGCCACTGCCGCCGCTCTCGGCGCTGCCCGCCTCGGTGTCCATGACCCGCCTCTCCGATGCCTGTCGTGCTGCCGTCACCGGCTCCTCCGTACGTAGCGGCTCACATCGTGGCACGGACGGGGTGTCCGGGGGTCCACGCGGGTCCCGCCCCGTCAGATGTCGGTCCGGTAACGGACCTGACAGCGACTCTTATACACCCTTGACACCCCTAAAGGTCTAGGCCAAGCTGCGGGAACTGGTCTAAACCATTAAACCCAAACCCGTCCTTGAGGGGGAGAGCGCGATGAAGCGTGGGCTCATAGCGGCGACCGCGGTCGCGGGAATGCTGGTGAGTGTCGCTGCCTGTGGGTCGAGCGGCGGAAATGCGGGTGCCGACGGCTTCAAGGGGCAGAAGCTGACCGTATGGGTGATGTCCGGCTCCAATCCGGACCAATGGACCAAGCAGGTGTCCGAGCAATTCAAGAAGAAGACCGGCGCCACTGTGGAATTCAAGGTCCAGCAGTGGAACGGAATTCAGCAGAAGCTGAGCACCGCGCTTTCCGAGGACACCCCGCCGGACGTCGTCGAGATCGGCAACACCCAGACCGCCGCCTACGCCAAGGCCGGCGCCCTGGTCGACCTCGGCGATCTGAAGAAGGAGATCGGCGCCGACTGGAACGACGCCTTCAACAAGGCCGCGATGGTGGACGGGAAGCAGTACGCCCTGCCGTGGTTCGCCGGCAACCGCGTGGTGATGTACAACAAGAAGATCTGGGCCCAGGCCGGGATCACCAAGCTCCCCACCACCCGCGCCGAGCTCTTCCACGACCTCGACGCCATCAAGCAGAAGACCGACGCCGAGCCGCTCTACCTGCCCGGCCAGAACTGGTACTTCCTCGACGGCCTGACCATCGGCACCGGTGCGCAACTGGTGAAGAAGGAAGGCGGCAAATGGGTCTCGAATTTCTCTGACCCCAAGGTCGCCAAGGCGATGGACATCTACAAGCAGTACCAGGCGTTCAGCACCGCCCCCAAGAACAAGGACGAGGCCACCCCGCAGCAGGGCGAGATCTTCGCCAAGGGGAAGACCGGCGCCATCATCGCCATGGGTTACGAGGCGGCCACCGCCATCAAGGCCAATCCGAAGATCAAGGACGACATCGGATTCTTCACCATTCCGGGGGAGAGTGCCGCCAAGCCCGAGGGCGTCTTCCTCGGCGGCTCCAACTTCGCCGTCGCCGGAATGAGCAAGAACCAGGAACTCGCCAAGGAATTCCTCAAGGTCGCCCTCTCCAAGGACAACGACGCCCAGATGGTCAAGGAATCCGGCTGGACACCCAAGTCCCCGGCCCTGGCCGGCGCCGCCAAGGACAACCCGGCCGCCGCGGCCGCCGCCCCGGCCGCCGAGAAGTCCGGCGGCACCACCCCGCTGATCCCGCAGTGGGCCGCGGTCGAGAACGTGCCGAACCCGATCAAGAACTACATGACCGCGGTCCTGAACGGTAAGGCCCCGACCGACGCCGCCAAGGACATCGAGTCCGAGCTGAACGCCCGGCTCGCCAAGCAGTAGCCGGCCACCGGACGCGTACGGGCCGGGCGTCCCTGCCGCCCGGCCCGTACGCCCGGTACAGCGACCGCGGCCGCCGCCACCGCGCCGGGCCGGCCCCCGCGGGACCGGCGGCCGCCTCCACGGGCACCACAGGCGCATCCACGGGAACGAGGGGACCACACGCTCATGGCAGTGCAGCTCGACGAAGCGGCGGGGAGGACCGCGCCGCGGACCGGCAAGGGCGGCGCACCGCCGGCCCGGAGCGGCGCCGGCGGCCGGCGGGCCGCCCCCTACCTCCTGCTGCTCCCTGCCCTGCTCGCCACCGCGGTCTTCCTGGGCTGGCCGCTCGTCCGCAACCTGGTGCTCTCCTTCCAGAACCTCAACATGAAGGAGCTGATCCAGCACCTCACCGACTGGCGGGGGCTGGGCAACTACCAGGAGGTCCTGGGCAGCGAGCAGTTCTGGCGGGTCACCGTCCGCACCGTCGTCTTCACCGCCGTCAACGTCGTCCTGATCATGGTGCTGGGCACCCTGCTCGGACTGCTGCTGGCCCGGCTGGGCAAGAAGATGCGGCTGACGCTGTCGGTGGCGCTGGTGCTGGCCTGGGCGATGCCGTCGATCGCCGCCACCACCGTCTTCCAGTGGCTCTTCGACTCCCGCTTCGGCGTCGTCAACTGGGTGCTGGACCACCTCGGTTGGCACTCCATGGCCCGCTACGACTGGGTCGGCACCCAGCTGTCCACCTTCTTCGTCATCACCGTCCTGATCGTCTGGCAGTCGCTGCCCTTCGTGGCCCTCAACCTCTACGCCGCCACCACGACGATCCCCAAGGAGCTCTACGAAGCGGCCCGGATGGACGGCGCCGGCACCTGGAAGATCTTCACCTCCGTCACCTTCCCCTTCCTGCGCCCCTTCTTCATGGCCACGACGTTCCTCGAAGTCATCTGGGTCTTCAAGGCGTTCCCGCAGATCTTCGCGATCAACCAGGGCGGCCCGGACCGGCTCACCGAGACGCTGCCGATCTACGCCTTCACCGAGGGCGTCGGCAACCTCCACTTCGGGATGGGCGCCGCGATCTCCGTGCTGACCATCGTGGTGCTGCTCGCCCTCACCGCGTACTACCTGCGCCTGACGCTCAAGCAAGAGGAGGACGCGCTGTGAAGCGCTCACTCGCCGGCCGGATCTGGCCCAACGCGACAGCCGCCGTCCTCGCGCTCGTCTTCGCCTTCCCCGTGTACTGGATGTTCGCCACGGCCTTCAAGCCGACCCAGGACATCCTCAGCGAGGACCCGGTGTGGTTCCCGTTCCACAGCACCTTCTCGCACTTCGTGACGGCCGTGGACGCCCCGAACTTCTGGCGGCTGGCCGGGAATTCCGTCCTGGTGACCGTGGTCGCCGTCGGACTGTCGCTGGTGATCGGACTGTGCGGCTCGTTCGCCATCGCCCGGATGCGGTTCAAGGGCCGCAAGGGCATCCTGCTGACCTTCATGGTCGCCCAGATGGCGCCCTGGGAGGTCATGGTGATCTCGATCTACATGATCGTCCGGGACGCGGACCTGCTGAACAGCCTGCTGCCGCTCACCTTCTTCTACCTGCTGATGGTGCTGCCCTTCACCCTCCTGACACTGCGCGGCTATGTCGCCGCCGTACCCAAGGAGTTGGAGGAGTCCGCGATGGTGGACGGCTGCTCGCGCCGCCAGGCGTTCGTCAAGGTCGTCCTGCCGCTGCTGGCCCCCGGCCTGATGGCCACCTCCCTCTTCGGCTTCATCACCGCCTGGAACGAGTTCCCGCTCGTGCTGGTGCTCAACAAGGAGCCCGGCGCCGGCACCCTGCCGTTGTGGCTGTCCCAGTTCCAGACCCAGTTCGGCAACGACTGGGGCGCCACGATGGCCGCCGCCTCCCTCTTCGCCCTCCCGATCCTCGTCCTCTTCCTGTTCCTGCAACGCAAGGCCGTCGGCGGTCTGACCTCCGGCGCGGTGAAGGGATAGCCATGGCCACCGTCACCCGCTCCATCGACACTCTCACCCGGGACGCGCTCGCCGTCCTCCAGCCCGGCTTCACCGGCACCACCGCGCCGGACTGGCTGCTGCACCGCCTCGACGAGGGACTGACGACCGTCGCCCTCTTCGGTCGCAACGTGCACGACCCCGAACAACTCGCCGCCCTCTCCGGCCGGTTGCGCGACGTCCGCGAGGACCTGCTGATCGCCATCGACGAGGAGGGCGGCGACGTCACCCGCCTCGAAGTGCGCGGCGGCTCCTCCTTCCCGGGCAACCTCGCGCTCGGCGCCGTCGACGACACCGAGCTGACCCGCGCCGTCGCCCGCGAACTCGGCCGCCGCCTGGCCGACTGCGGCATCAACGTCAACTGGGCCCCCTCCGCCGACGTCAACTCCAACCCCGCCAACCCCGTCATCGGGGTCCGCTCCTTCGGCGCCGCCCCCGACCTCGTCGCCCGGCACACCGCCGCCTACGTCGAGGGGTTGCAGTCCGCCGGCGTCGCCGCCTGCACCAAGCACTTCCCCGGTCACGGCGACACCGCCACCGACTCCCACCACGACCTCCCCCGCATCACCGCCGACCTGACGACGCTTCAGGAACGCGAACTGGTGCCGTTCCGCGCCGCGGTGGCCGCCGGCACCCGCGCCGTGATGAGCGCCCATATCCTGCTGCCCGCCCTGGACGCCGAACGTCCCGCCACGCTCAGCCCCGCCGCCCTGCACGGCCTGCTGCGCGCACCCGTCACCGAAGGCGGCCTCGGCTTCGACGGCCTGATCGTCACCGACGGCATCGAGATGCGGGCCATCGCCGCCACCTACGGCATCGAACGCGGCAGCGTCCTGGCGCTCGCGGCCGGGGCCGACGCGATCTGCGTCGGCGGCGGACTCGCCGACGAGGACACCGTGCTGCGGCTCCGCGACGCGCTGGTCCGCGCCGTCCGGGAGGGCGAACTGCCCGAGGAGCGGCTCGCCGACGCCGCGGCACGGGTCCGCGCCCTGGCGCACTGGACCACGGGTGCGGGCGCGGGGGAGGGGATCGCGCCCGCACCCGGGATCGGCCTGGCCGCCGCCCGCCGCGCCCTCCGCCTGACCTCCGCCGCCCCCTGCGCGCCGCTGACCGGCCCCGCCTACGTCGCCTCCTTCACCCCCCTTGCCAACATCGCCGTCGGCGACGAAACCCCCTGGGGCGTCGCCGCCGAACTCTCCCGGCTCCTCCCCGGCACCGAAACCGCCGCCTACGCCGCAGAGGACGCCGCGGCCGGCCCCCGCGCCCTCGTCGACACCCTGCTCACCGCCGCCGGCGAACGCCCCGTCGTGGCCGTCGTCCGCGACCTGCACCGCCACCCGTGGATGGCCGACGCGCTGCACGCCCTGCTGACCGCCCGCCCCCACACCGCCGTCGTCGAGATGGGCGTCCCCCAGGCGCCACCCCAGGGCACCCCCCACCTCGCCACCCACGGCGCCGCCCGCGTCTGCGCGCAGGCCGCGGCCGAGGCCCTCACCGGCCGACGGCCGAACTGACCGGCCCTGACGTCAGCCTCCCTGACGGGTGAGCCGCACCACGCGGCACACCCCTGACGTCAGTGGCCCCGAGGGCGCGCACCCCCTGACGGGTCGTGCGCCCTCCCCGGCGGCCCCTCCCCGACAGCGGACACGCCCGCGGGTGGGGGCAGCCGCCAGGCGGGGCGACCGCGTGGGGCGCGTCGCCCCGCCCCGCGACACGCGCAGGGCCCGTACCCGCGCCGGCCCCGCGAAGGCCCGGCACCGGTACGGACCCTCGGGCCGCCGGTGGGTTCTTCTAGAGCCCCTGCCACTCCGGCTTGGCGGCGTAGGTCGCGCGGAAGTAGTCGGCCAGCTTCAGCTTCGACGCCGCGGCCTCGTCGACGACCACCGTGGCATGCCGGTGGAGCTGGAGTGCCGAGGCCGGCACCAGCGCGGCGACCGGCCCCTCGACGGCCTGTGCCACGGCGTCGGCCTTGCCCTCGCCGGTGGCGAGCAGCACCAGGTGACGGGCCTCCAGGATGGTGCCGATGCCCTGGGTGATGACGTGGTGCGGGACCTCGTCCAGGCTGTCGAAGAAGCGGGCGTTGTCCTCCCGGGTCTGCTGGGTGAGGGTCTTGATACGGGTACGGGAAGCCAGCGACGAACAGGGCTCGTTGAAGCCGATGTGCCCGTCGGTGCCGATGCCGAGCAGCTGGAGGTCCACCCCGCCGGCGTCGCGCAGCGCCTTGTCGTACGCCTCGCAGGCGGCCTGGACGTCCTCCGCCGTGCCGTCCGGCCCCATGAACGCGCTCTCGTCGAGCCCCAGCGGCTCCACCACCTCGCGCAGCACCACCGAGCGGTACGACTCGGGGTGCCCGGAGGGCAGGCCCACATACTCGTCGAGCTGGCAGATCCGGGCCCGCGAGGCGTCCACCGCACCGGCCCGGACCTTCGTCGCCAGCGCCTCGTAGATGGGCAGCGGGGTCGAGCCGGTGGCCACCCCGAGCAGCGCCTCGGGCTTGCGGCGCACCAGGGTCGCGATGGCCTCCGCGATGAGCTCGCCGCCTGCCACGGCATCCGGGACGATGACAACTTCCACGCTTGGCCTGCCGTTCTGGAGAATGGGCTATGTGGTATAGACCAATCTAGCAGAGGCGGGCCACCGCGACCCCGTGGCGCCGCTGAACAAAAGCGCACGTTTTCCCCACTTCTCCCCCTCGCCCCGGTGACCGGACCGAGGCCCTGCGCCCGGGCGCCGAATCCGGCGTACGGTCCGGAACCGGCGTACGGGTGGGAAGGGGCATGTGGGCGGGATCGGGCGCGTCGAGCGGTGCGCCCGGCCGGAGTGCGCACTCGGGCCGCGGCAATCGCGCGGGGCGGCGCGGTCGCGGAGGTCGATCCGCCACTCGTCACCGGTCACCCGTCAGAGCAGGGCGCCGCCGGTGGCATCTATCCACTGGCCCGTCACCCACCGGCTGTCGTTCGAGGCGAGGAACCCCACGAGGTCGCCGATGTCGGTGGGGTCCGCGACCCGCCCCAGCGGCGAGCGCGCCCCGGTCGCCGTGCGCGCCCCGGCGTTCCCCTCGCCGCGTAGCCAGGCGGCGTTCATGTCCGTGTCGACCGCGCCGGGTGCCACCGCGTTGACCGTGATGCCGCGGGGGCCGAGCTCCCGTGCCAACGAACTGGTCAGTATGTCGATCGGGCCCTTGGACATGGCATAGGCGATCAGGTCGGACTTGGCGGCGCTGCGCGTCAGCCCCGTGGAGACGTTGATGATCCGTCCGCCGTCCCGCAGGCGGGACAGCCCCTCCTGGATCACGAAGAACGGCGCGGTGGCATTGACCGCGAAGAGGTGCTCGATATCGCCGCGCGTGATCGCCTCGAACGGGCGCAGGGTGCCGTCCAACGCCTTGTTGATCCCTGCGTTGTTGACCAGGATGTCCAGCCCGTCGGCCTGCGCGTCGAACGCGGCCCACAGCGCCTCGGCGTCCCCCGGTCCCCCCAGCTCGGCGCGCACGGTGAACGCCTCGCCGCCCGCCGCCTCGATCGCCGCGACCGTCTCCTTCGCGGCCGTCTCGTCGCTTGCGTAGTGCACGCCGACCCGCGCGCCGTCCCGCCCCAGTCGCTCCGAGATCGCCCGGCCGATGCCCCGGCCGCCGCCCGTCACCAGTGCCGTCTTCCCGCTGAGTGCACCCATCTCGGGCCCTCCCCTTCGTCTTCCGCGCCCGTGCGTCTCGTCCGCACGCGCAACAGGCCGTCCGGCGAGCCCTTTCTGTAGTGCTCGCTACACAAAAACCGTAGCACGCATTTCTTATCGACCGCTATAGAATTCACTCCATGGTGGCCAAGGAGACCAAGCAGCGTGGCCGGCCCAGGTCGTTCGACCGGGACACGGCCCTGGAGAAGGCGCTCCGTTCGTTCTGGGAGCACGGATACGAATCGACGTCCATCTCCGACCTCACCCGCGAGATGGGGATCAGCGCCCCCAGCCTCTACGCCGCCTTCGGCGACAAGCGGGCCCTGTTCGACGAGGCGATCGCCGTCTACGGACAGCTGTACGGCGGCTTCATCTCCCGCGCGCTGGCCGAGGAGCCGACCGCCCGCCGCGGCGTCGAGCGGGCGCTGCGCGAGGCCGCCGCCGAATACACCGTTCCGGACCGCCCGCGCGGCTGCATGGTCATCAGCGCCGCGCTGAACACCGCACCCGCCTCCGCCGAGGTCGCCGCGTCCCTCCGGGAGAAGCGGCACGCGAACGTCCAGGAGATCGAGCGCGCGATCCGGGCCGACGTCGCCATCGGCGAGGTCCCCTCCGACACGGACGCCAACGCGCTGGCCGAGTACGTGAGCGCGATCCTCGCCGGGATGTCGCAGTCGGCGCGGGACGGCACGGACCGGGCGACGCTGGAGGCGGTCGCCGGGCTGGCGATGAACGCCTGGCCGCGCGAGGGGGAGCGGGGCTAGATCTTCTGCCGCCGGCCCCCGAAAGCACCCGCGGGCCGCGGCGCCGGGACAGGACCCTCAACCTGTCCGGCACCGCAGCCCGGAGCTGACATCGGCCGGCTCCGTACTACGGACGGGAGGCGCCCCCAGTGCGGTAGGGGACGCGGTCCCGTCCCGGGACCGGTCGATCGGAGGCCCGGGCGCAGTCAGGGCAGAGAGCGCCGTGGGCCTCTATCCGCCCTCCTGTGCGGGGAGAGCGGAAGTTCCAGCGGTCCGGGGTTTCCCCCGGTGTGCCGCACCGCACATTCTGGACTAGACCATTCTGCCGTGTCCATGGCCGTGCAGGCACAACACATACCGTACGCCGGTAGGCTCCAAGGTGTGCCCTCGATGAACGATCTCGTACGCCAGCACACCGCTCTGAGCGACTCCGACCTGGAGTGGCTGCACCTGCTGGTCTCGGAGTGGCAGTTGCTCTCCGACCTCTCCTTCGCCGACCTCGTCCTGTGGGTCCCCACCCTCGACGGCACGCGTTACGTGTCGGTCGCCCAGATGAGGCCCAACACCGGACCGACCTCCTACCAGGACGACATGGTCGGACATCTCGTTCCCCGGGGCCGCCGCCCGATGCTGGACTCCGCCCTGGACGAGGGCCGCATCGTGCGCGAGGGCGACCCGGAGTGGCGCGAGGAGGTGCCGGTGCGGGTCGAGTCCATCCCGGTCCGCCGGGAGGGCCGGGTGCTCGGGGTGATCGCCCGGAACACCAACCTGCTGACCGTGCGGACCCCCAGCCGGCTGGAGCTCACCTACCTCCAAAGCGCCTCCGACCTGGCCCAGATGATCGCTGCCGGAACGTTTCCCTTCCCGGAGCAGCAGGTCGACATGGACGCCTCGCCGCGCGCCGGCGACGGACTGATCCGCCTCGACGCCGACGGCGTGGTCCAGTACGCCAGCCCCAACGCGCTCTCCGCCTACCACCGGCTCGGCCTCGCCGCCGACCTGGTGGGCCACCACCTCGGCCAGGCCACCGCCGAACTCGCCCCGGCCCGTGGCCCGGTGGACGAGGCGCTGGTCAAACTGGCCAGCGGCTGGGCCCCGCGGGAATTCGAGGTCGAGGGCAACGACGGGGTGATCCAATTGCGGGCCATTCCCCTCAAACCCAAGGGCACGCACATCGGTTCGCTGGTCCTGCTGCGCGATGTGACCGAACTCCGTCGCCGCGAACGGGAACTGATCACGAAAGACGCGACCATTCGGGAAATCCACCACCGGGTGAAGAACAATCTCCAGACCGTTGCCGCCCTGCTGCGGCTGCAGTCCCGCCGGATGGAATCGGAGCAGGGTCGCGAGGCGCTCGACGAGGCCGTGCGCCGTGTCGGTTCGATCGCGATCGTCCACGAGACGCTTTCCCAGACGCTCGACGAGCGGGTGGAATTCGACGAGATCGCCGACCGGGTGCTGGCCATGGTCGCCGAGATCGCCCCGGGCAAGGTGACCACCCGCCGCACCGGACGCTTCGGCGTACTGGACGCCGAGGTGGCCACCCCGCTGTCGATGGTGCTCACCGAGGTGCTCCAGAACGCCCTGGAACACGCCTTCGACCAGGAGCAGCACGGCACGGTCGAGGTCACCGCGGTCCGTGGCGGCAGCCGCACCGAGCCCCGACTGCTGGTCACCGTCCAGGACAACGGCCGCGGACTGCCCGAGGGATTCGACCCGCACCGCGCCGGAAACCTGGGGCTGCAGATCGTACGGACCCTGGTGGAAGGGGAGTTGGGCGGCACGTTCGACATGGTCCGCCGACCCGAGGGCGGCACCCAGGTGCTCCTCGACATCCCCGTGCGCGCGGAGAAGCAGCACTAGGGCCTGTCCGATGGGTCATGGCCGGGGGTCGCGGCGTCCGGCACCGCCCCCCGGCGCGTGGCACCGCCCCCCGGCGCGCGGCACCGCCCCCCGGCGCGTGGCACTCGCTCTCGACGCATCGGGTGAACGACGGGACGTCGCGGACCCGATCTGGGGCCTGACGCCGGATCGGGTCCGGTTTCACTGGAGAGGTCCGGAATCCGGCCGGCCCCTGGAAGGCCACCCCCCAACAGCAACAAGCCCCGGACCGAAATCGGTCCGGGGCTCAAAGCTGTAGCGATGCGATAACGCCCGGGTCTCAGCTCCGGGTGGGCATCGAAGGTACTGCGCGCTGCGGCTCGGGGGCCACGGGGAGGCTGGCTCAGGCGCTGGCGTTGCGCGCCCGGTTGCGAGCTGCACGGCGCTTCATCGCGCGGCGCTCGTCCTCGCTCAGACCACCCCAGACGCCGGAGTCCTGGCCGGACTCAAGCGCCCACTGCAGGCACTGCTCCATGACGGGGCAGCGGCGGCAGACGGCCTTGGCTTCCTCGATCTGCAGCAGCGCGGGACCGGTGTTGCCGATGGGGAAGAAGAGCTCGGGGTCTTCTTCGCGGCAAACGGCGCGGTGACGCCAGTCCATGGCTGCTCCATCTCCTCGTGTGACGGGAACGTTGCTTGTGAATGTGAACGCTTTCACGAATCCCTCCACAAGGGAAGGGCCGGAGGCCAGTCAACGACTGGTGCGGTCCTGTGGGATGAGGAGGAGGATTCGGGCTCTCAAGGGGGCCGGTAGAGCGGCCGTCCCGATCGCCATGAAGAGACTCGCAAACCTCGGCGACGGATACAACCCCTTCCGGAAACTTTTTTTTGATTCCTTGGTGTCGCCTAGCTCACAGCCGTCATTCCAGGGGGTGGAAGCCAGTCTAAACGTTCGAGTGAAAGGACTTTAGGCCCTACTGCTCACACAATCACACGCAGTGCACGGCGAACGCCTGTGAACGTCACACTCGTCCGCAGTCCCAAGTGGTCACCGTCCATCTGAAACGGCAGGGGAACCTGCGAATGCAAGGTGAAGTCGGTGAGGTCGTGGAGCGAGAGAACGTGTTTGCCCCGTGGGCCGCGATCCGGTGTGGAGGCGAGGAGTTGGGACGCATAACGGGTCACCGCGGGCACCGAGAACTTGTCCAGCGCGAAGAGGTCCAGGGCGGTGTCGAAGGACGCCTCGGGGGAGGGGTAGATCGGGCGATTGCCCAGGTAGGACCAGGGCGCGGTGTTGCAGATTATGGACATCGTGAGGTTCTCGATGACCTCCGTCGTGCCCGGCTCCCCGCCCGGTCGCTCCAGCGTGATGGTGCCGCGCCGGCGATTGGCCTCGCCCATGAACTGCCGGACGACCTGGCGCACGTACAGCGCGTGGGTGGACCGCTTGCCGCGCTCGCGCTGCTGTTCGACCCGGCCGACCACGCCCGCGTCGAAGCCGAAGCCGGCGCAGAACGTGAACCAGCGGGCCGGCACCCCCTCGTCCGGGCTCCCCGGCGTACCCGCGGCCAGGCCCAGGCCCACCGTGCGCTCGCTGCGGTCGCGCAGCGCGTCCAGCAGGGCGCCGGTGGCCTCCACGACGTCGTTGGGCAGCCCCAGGGCCCGGGCGAAGACGTTGGTCGAGCCGCCGGGGACCACGGCGAGCCGGGGGTGCGAGTCCGGGTCGGGGCCGGTCGTCAGCAGGCCGTTGACGACCTCGTTGACCGTGCCGTCGCCGCCGAGCGCCACCACCAGGTCGGTCTCCCCGCCCTCGGCGGCCTCCCGGGCCAGGTCGCGGGCGTGCCCGCGGTACTGCGTCTCGGCGACCTCCAGCTTGAGGTCGCTGGCCAGTGCGTGGGTGAGAACCTCACGGGTGCGGGCACTGGTGGTGGTTGCTGCGGGATTGACCACGAGAAGTGCGCGCATATGCAGCAGCGTACCTACCTGCCGGTACTCCTCTCACTCCTGTCCAGGGTGCGGGCGGGCCCGATCCGGCAGGGGCCCGACGCTACCCTGCTGAGGTGACCAGTCAGCAGAAGCAGTCCCCGAAGCGAGCCGCGGGCACCCCCGCGGTGCCCGAGCCGGACGGCCCGCGGCCCACCCGGCTGAGCGCCGCCGCGGCGCTCACCGGCATCGAGGGGCTGGCCCTGGCCGCCCTCGGTACGTACATGCTGATCAACGGCCTGGTCGGGGCGCCGGACAGTCCGCAGCAGGCGGAGATGGGCGGGGCGACGATCCTGGCGCTGGCGGTGCTGCCGCTGGTCGCCGCGCGGGGGCTGTGGCTGCGTCGGCGGTGGAGCCGGGGGCCGTCGCTGATCACCCAGATCGTGGCGCTGCCGGTCGCCTGGACACTCGTCAAGGGCGGCGGTCTGCTGATCGCCGCCGGGGCCGCGCTGGCGGTGGCGGCGCTGGTCGTGCTCGTCCTGCTGGTCAATCCGACGGCGACCGAGGCGCTGGGCATCGGTCCGCGCGAGGCGCCGTAGCCCGCGAGCGGCGGAGCGCGCGGGGCCCGCGGCGGAGGGGCCCGAAACGACGCGAGGCCCCGTAGGGGAGGGGCGAACGGATCCCGTAGGGGATGCCGGCGCCCCCTGCGGGGCCACAACGGGATGGGGCGGGGTGGGATTCCCGCCCCATCGGGGTTTTCGGGGAGAGATCGGGCTCGATCGGGGTTTTCGGGGGAGACGCCGGGCTCGATCGGGGTGTTTCGGGGAGAGATCGGGCACGACCGGGATTTTCCGGGGAGGGACGCGGCTCGACGGATTGCGAGGCGGATTCCGAGAGGCTCCGAGGAGCGGCCGGAGCGGCCGGAGCGGCCCGAGGGGCGCCGGGCTCGGCGGGTGTGGAGGTCGACGGGGTCGCAGGTGTCGAGGGATGCGGAGTTCCAGGGCCCCGGGGGACCGGGGGCCTGGGTTCCGGAGACCGGGGTTCCGGGCCGGGGGTGCCGGTTACTCCTCCACGAGGAGCTTGTCGCGCAGTTGGGCCAGGGTGCGGGCCAGCAGGCGGGAGACGTGCATCTGGGAGATGCCGACCTCCTGGGCGATCTGTGACTGGGTCATGTTGCCGAAGAACCGCAGCAGCAGGATCTTCTTCTCGCGCGGCGGCAGGTCCTCCAGCAGCGGCTTGAGGGACTCGCGGTACTCCACGCCCTCCAGCGCCTCGTCCTCCGCGCCGAGGGTGTCGGCGACCGCCGGGGACTCGTCGTCGGTGTCCGGGACGTCCAGCGAGAGGGTGCTGTAGGCGTTCGCCGACTCCAGGCCCTCCAGGACCTCCTCCTCGGAGATCCCCAGGTGCTCGGCCAGCTCGTGGACCGTGGGCGCCCGGCCGTGCCGCTGGGACAGCTCGGCGGTCGCCGTGGTCAGCGACAGCCGCAGCTCCTGGAGACGGCGCGGGACCCGGACCGCCCAGCCCTTGTCGCGGAAGTGCCGCTTGATCTCCCCGACGACGGTGGGCGTGGCGTACGTGGAGAACTCCACCCCGCGCTCCGGGTCGAACCGGTCGACCGACTTGATCAGGCCGATGGTGGCGACCTGGGTCAGGTCGTCGAGCGGTTCGCCGCGGTTGCGGAACCGCCGGGCCAGGTGCTCGACCAGCGGCAGGTGCATGCGCACGAGGGTGTTGCGCAGCTCCGCACGCTCCGGGGAGCCGTCCGGGAGCTTGCGCAGCTCGTAGAACATCGCCCGGGCGCCGCCGCGGTCGTGCGGATCCTCCGGTGCCGGGGAATGCCGCTCCTGGGGCCGGTCGCCGGTGGCCGGCGCTTCCTGCCGGTCCGCCTGTCGGCCCTGCTGCTCGCTGTGGTCCATGTGGTCCGCCCGCTCTGCCTGCTCCGCCGCGGCCAGCCGGCCGCCGTGGTCGTCCGCTCCCACCGGGTGCGGCCGGGCATGCTGCCCGGGGATGACCGCGCCCGCCGCCATCCTCGCGCCGCGTTCGAGATCTTTCACGGGGCCCCCTGTTCGGTCATGACGGTCCGGGACCGGCGCCGCGCTCCTTGTACAGACTGATGGTGACCGTACGGTCCTCGGCGACGGTGGAGTCGACCTTGCCGGCCAGTGCGGAGAGCACCGTCCAGGAGAACGTGTCGCGCTCGGGAGCGCGGCCGTCGGTCGTCGGGGCCGACACCGTCACCTGCAGCGCGTCGTCGATCAGCTGGAAGACGCAGCTGAGCACGCTGCCGGGGACGGCCTGTTGCAGCAGGATCGCGCAGGCTTCGTCGACCGCGATGCGCAGATCCTCGATTTCGTCGAGGGTGAAGTCCAAGCGGGCTGCGAGCCCGGCCGTGGCGGTACGCAGCACGGACAGGTAGGCACCCGCAGCGGGCAGACGGACTTCCACGAAGTCCTGAGTCCCGGGCTCGCCTGCGATCTGGGACACCCTCACCTCCAAGGTGGCACAAGCTGGTAGAGCTGGAATGCGTGATGAAGCTCTTGCGGTTCGCGTTTTTCGCGTACTTCGGGGCATCCGTGCCGGGCGGCTCTCCCGCCAGGTGCTAAGGAGAACGATCCGGCGCGGCTCGTGGTTCGGCTGTGACGCTATCGCGATCCGCGGGCCGGTGTCGCCCAGAAGGAGCAGGGCAGCCGTCCGAAAGGCGACGGACGGCTCGCGGCGGAGCATCTGTTACAGAGTGTAAAACCTCGGGCACGGACGGTGGTAGGGGTCTGGGGCGCCAAATCGAGGCTGATTACGCTCCGTTGGCAGGTGCAGCACCCGACAGTGAGTACAGCGCATCTCCAGTGAGCCGGAAGACCGTCCATTCGTCCATGGGCTCGGCGCCGATGGATCGGTAAAAACCAATGGTCGGTTCGTTCCAGTCCAGGACCGACCACTCGAAACGTTCGTAGCCGCGGGTCACGCAGATCTGTGCGAGGGTCGCCAGCAATGCCTTGCCGTGACCGCCGCCGCGCGCCGCGGGGCGGACGTACAGGTCCTCCAGGTAGACACCGTGCGTGCCCGTCCACGTCGAGAAGTTCCGGAACCACAGGGCGAAGCCGACCGGCTCCCCGGCGTCCTCGGCGATCAGTGCGAAGGCGGCCGGCTGCGGACCGAACAGCGCCTCCTTCAGCTGCGGTTCGGTGGCCCGCGCGGCCTCGGGGACGCGCTCGTAGGCGGCCAGTTCGCCGATCATGGCGAGGATGACGGGGACGTCGTCGGGCAGCGCTTCGCGGATCATGCCGCAAGGCTAAACCGGGGCCCCGGAACGCCCCGAGGGGGTCCGCCGCACGCCCCGGCCGGGCTCAGACCAGCACCTCGTCGACGAAGCACCAGCGCCACGAGGCGCCCGGTTCGAACGACCGCATCACCGGGTGGCCGGTCTCCTTGAAGTGCCCGGTGGCGTGGCGGTACGGCGAGGAGTCGCAGCAGCCGACGTGCCCGCATTCCAGGCAGAGCCGCAGCTGTACCGGGTGGCTGCCGACGGCCAGGCACTCCAGGCAGGTCTCGCTCAGCGGCACCGGTTCGGCGCGCGGGAATTCGGGAACATGCGTGCACTCGCTCATGATGGCCAGGTTAGATCGCCGGGACGGCCGGCGGGGGATGAGCGTGGGGACGGTGCGGGCGTGGACGTGATGCCGCTGTTGCTGCTGGTCGCGGGCAGCGCGGGGGTCGCCGGGCTGGCGCGGCGCACCCCGGTGCCGGCGCCGCTGCTGCTGGTCGCCGTGGGGCTCGGGGCCTCGTACATCCCCGGCATCCCGGACTACACCCTCAACCCGCACATCGTGCTGCCGCTGCTGCTGCCCCCGCTGCTGCACACCGCCGCCCTGGACAGCTCCTACCTGGACCTGCGGGCCAATCTGCGGCCGGTGGCGCTGCTCTCCATCGGCTATGTGCTGTTCGCGACGCTGGCCGTCGGGTACGTGGCGTACCTGGTCGTCCCGGACCTGCCGCTGACCGCCGCGCTGGTCCTGGGCGCCGTCGTCGCCCCGCCGGACGCCGTCGCGGCCACCGCGATCGCCCGCAGACTGGGCCTGCCGCACCGGATCACGACGATCCTCCAGGGCGAGTCGCTGGTCAACGACGCCACCGCGATCACCGCGTACAAGGTCGCGCTGGGCGCCGCCGTGGGAGCCAGCGCCTCCTGGGGCGCCGGCCTCCGGGAGTTCGCCGTGGCGTCCCTGGGCGGCATCGGGATCGGCCTGGTGCTGATGGTGCCGCTGCACTGGCTGCGCTGCCGGCTGCGGGAATCGCCGCTCCTGGAGAACACCCTCTCCCTGCTCATCCCGTTCACCGCGTACGCCGCGGCCGAACAGGTCGGGGCCTCCGGGGTGCTGGCCGTCGTGGTCGTCGGCCTCTACCTGGGCCACCGCTCCTGGCAGGTCGACTTCGAGACCCGGCTCCAGGAGGAGGCGGTCTGGAAGATGGTCTCCTTCGTGCTGGAGTCCGCGGTCTTCGCGCTGATCGGACTCCAACTGCCGGTCGTGCTGCGCGGCCTGGGGGAGTTCGGCACGGCCCAGGCCCTCGGGTACGCGGCGGTCGTGTTCGGCGCCGTGGTGCTGGCGCGCTATCTGTGGGTCTTCCCCGCGACGTACCTGCCGCGGCTGCTGTCGGCCCGGATCCGGAACCGCGAACCGGACACCACCTGGACCGCGCCGGTCATCGTCGGCTGGGCCGGGATGCGCGGGGTGGTCTCGCTGGCCATCGCCTTCTCCATCCCCGCGACGGTCCTGGGCGGCGGCCCCTTCCCGGCCCGCAACCTCGTGCTGTTCCTGACCTTCACCACCGTCATCGGCACGCTGGTCGTCCAGGGACTGACGCTGCCGCCGCTGATCCGGGCGCTGCGGCTGCCCGGCCGGGACGCCCAGGCCGAGACGCTGGCCGAGGCGCAGGCCCAGAACGAGGCGTCGCGGGCCGCCGAGGACCGGCTCGACGCCCTGCTCCAGGACGAGCGGAACGCCCTGCCGGGGCCGCTGGCCGACCGGCTGCGCACGGTCATGGAACGCCGCCGCAACGCGGTCTGGGAGCGGCTGGGCGCCGTCAACGAGCTGACCGGGGAGTCCGCCGACGACACCTACCGGCGACTGGCCCGGGAGATGATCGAGACCGAGCGGCGGGTCTTCGTCGAGCTGCGGGACGCCCGGCGCATCGACGACGAGATGATGCGGACGCTGCTGCGGCGGCTGGACCTGGAGGAGGCGGCGGCCTACCGGGAGGCCGAGGGCTGAGGCCGCGGGCTGGGGCCTGTCGGCGCGTCGGCCAGGCCCCGTCGGGTGGGCCTCAGGCGGTGCCGGTGACGACGGCGGCGACGGTGCTGCCGGGCGGGAAGGCGCCCCGCTCGGCGAGCGTGGCCAGGGCGAGCAGCAGCTTGGCGACGTAGACCCGCTCGACGGGCAGGCCGTGCCGCTCCTCGAAGGCGTCGGCGAACGCGTCGAGTTCGGGGGTGCGGCGGGCGTAGCCGCCGCAGTGGAAGTCCTCCGCCAGCGTCCAGTCGCCGCGGACGTCGCCGAAGGCCGCGCGCTGGAGGTCGGCGACCGTCCCGTGGAGGAAGTGCGGGCTGCCGCCCTTGAGGACCGGTATGCCCAGCGCGCGCTGGCCGGGGCCGAGGCCGGCGGCGAGCCCGGCCAGGGTGCCGCCGGTGCCGCAGGCCACCGCGACCGTGTCGGCCTGCCCGCGCAGCTCCCGGCCCAACTCCGTGCAGCCCTGTGCGGCGAGGGCGTTGCTGCCGCCCTCGGGTATGAGGCGGAAGGCGCCGAACCGCTCGTGGAGGGCGGCGAGCACCTCCGGGTCGGACGCGCGGCGGTAGGTGGCGCGGTCGACGAAGTGCAGTTCCATCCCGTCGGCGGTGCAGCGCGCCAGGGACCAGTTGAGCGGGGCGCCGGCGAGCTCGTCGCCGCGGACCACGCCGATGGTCGTGAAGCCGAGCAGCCGGCCCGCGGCGGCCGTGGCGCGCAGGTGGTTGGAGTACGCACCGCCGAAGGTGAGCAGCGCACGGTCGCCGGCCTCGGCCGCGGCCCGGAGGTTGGGGGCCAGCTTGCGCCACTTGTTGCCCGGCAGGGCGGGGTGGATGAGGTCGTCGCGCTTGAGCACCAGCCGGACGCCGTGGCGGGTGAACCGCTCGTCGTGGACGGGCTGGAGGGGGGACGGGAGGCGGGGGCGGAGGGCCTGGGGATCGGGGCTGGTCACGGGAGCGGGGAGGGGGAGGGGGACGGGGGTGCGGTGGTGGTGTGGCGTCAGCCGTGCAGGAAGCCGTCGCCGTGGGCGCTGATGTGGGCTTCGAGGGCGGTGAGGGCGCTCTGGGTGGCATCGGGGGTGCCACTGCCGCGGCGCTCCGCGTAATAGGCCGCGCCGAGCTTCCTCAGGAGGTCGTTGCCCGCGCGCTGCTGCTGCAACTCGTCGACCTTCTGCTTGCCCTGGGCCAGCCCCTGCTTGGCCTGCTCCTTGGCGCGGTCGAGAAACCCTGACATTGCTGCCTCCCTGGCGTACGGGCCGGTGTGACCCGGTCGGTGTCGGTTTCGTAAGGGATCAACGGCGGGGACGGCCGTACGGTTCCCGTGCCAGGCTGGGGGATGTGGGCGAGGAGCGCGACATGGGTGAGCCGGTTGGTGCAGCGGGGGCGGACTCCGGCCGGACCACCCGGGGGACTTACCGGGAGCGGACGTCCCGGCTGCCGGGGGCGGTGCTGTGGAGCACCACCACGCTGCCCGGGGCGGGGCCGGTGCTGCCCGACGGGTGCACGGACCTGATCTGGAGCGCGGGGCGGCTGCTGGTGGCCGGGCCGGACACCGGGCCGCAGCGCGTGGCCGCCGCGGTGCCGGACGGGACGCGCTGGGTGGGGCTGCGGTTCGCGCCGGGGCAGGGGCCGGCCGTCTTCGGGGTGCCGGCCCATGAACTGCGCGACCGACGGGTGCCGTTGGAGGATCTGTGGGGCGCCCGGCGGGCCCGCGAACTGGCGGAGCGGGCGGCGGCCGACGGCCCGGGGGCGGTGCTGGAGGAGGCCGCGCGGGACCGGCTGCGGGCGGCCGGGCGGTGGGCCGCCGGGGCCGGTGCGCGCGGTGAGCTGCCCGGACGGGACGGGCGGACCGCGGTGCTGGTGGCCGCGCTCGGGAGCGGCCGGCCGGTGGCGGAGGCCGCCCGGCTGGCCGGGCTGGGCGAACGGCGGCTGCACCGGCACAGCCTGGCGGTGTTCGGGTACGGACCGAAGACGCTGAGCCGGGTGCTGCGGCTGGTGCGGGCGCTGGACCTGGCCCGCGCCGGCGTCCCGTACGCCGAGGTCGCGGCGCGCGCCGGATACGCGGACCAGGCCCATTTGGCGCGCGAGGTGAAGTCACTTGCGGGGGCTCCGATGGGAGCGGTCCTCGGCGCGGGTTAGCGTGTCCCGTATGGACTACCAGGCCGTTCTTGAAGAGGTAGCGGCCTATGCGAGGCCGTTCGTGGGGCGCGGGCACGTCGCCGACTACATTCCGGCGTTGGCGGAGGTGTCCCCGGACCGCTTCGGGATCGCGGTGGCGGACATCAACGGCGAGGTGTACGGGACCGGTGACTGGCAGGTCCCGTTCTCCGTGCAGTCGATCTCCAAGGCGTTCTCGCTGGCGCTGGTGATGGCCGGTTCCCATGGGGACGACGACATCTGGCAGCGGGTCGGGCGGGAGCCCTCGGGGACGCCGTTCAACTCCCTGGTGCAGCTGGAGTGGGAGAACGGGATTCCGAGGAATCCTTTCATCAACGCGGGCGCGCTGGTGGTGACGGACCGCCTGCTGACCATGACCGGTGACGCCAGCACCTCGATGCTGGAGTTCCTCCAGGCCGAGAGCGGCAATGCGGAGCTGGCGTTCGACCAGGCGGTGGCCGGTTCCGAGGCCGACCACGGGGACCGCAACGCGGCCCTGGCGCACTTCATGGCGTCGTTCGGGAATCTGGAGAACCCCGTGCCGAGCGTCATCGAGCACTACTTCTGGCAGTGCTCGATCGAGATGTCCTGCCGGGACCTGGCGGTGGCCGGCGGGTTCCTGGCCCGGCACGGGCTGCGGGCCGACGGGAGCCGGCTGCTGGAGGCGCGCGAGGCCAAGCGCATCAACGCGGTGATGCTGACCTGCGGCACGTACGACGCCGCCGGGGAGTTCGCCTACCGGGTGGGCCTGCCGGCGAAGAGCGGGGTGGGCGGCGGCATCGTGGCCGTGGTGCCGGGGCGGTGCACGCTGTGCGTGTGGAGCCCGGGGCTGGACGCGCGGGGAAACTCCGTGGCCGGGATGGCGGCGCTCGACCAGTTCACCACGCTCACCGGCTGGTCGGTCTTCTAGGGCGGGCCCCAGGACAGGCCCCAGGGCGGGCCGATGGCCGCCCGGCCGGGTGGGCTGGCGTTGTGGGGTCGGGAGCGGCGGCGCATGGTGGGCGGTAGGAGGTGCACCTGCCATGGAGCATGAGATGCGCGCGGAGTATGCGGAGGGCGTGCTGCCGCACGAGGACACACCGGTCAAGAAGTGGCACATGACCAGGGTGGGCGCGACCATCGCGATGTGCGGCCAGCCGCTGGCCCCGGCTGCCATGACCCAATCGGCCGGCAAGTGGGGGACGGCCGAGGCGCAGCCGTTCTGCCGCACCTGCGGCGTGATGTACCTGGAGGAGCATCCACAGGACACCGAATGACCGGGACGGCCGGCCGGGCCCCGACCGGCCGGGCCCGGCCCTAGGGCAGCGGGGCGAAGAGGTCCACCCCGTGGCCGTCCGGGTCCTGGACGACGGCGTAGCGCTGGCCCCAGTCGGCGTCCCAGGGGGCCTTCCCGCCCCGGTAGCCGGCGGCGGTGAGGTCCCTGTACACGGCGTCGACGTGGGCGGCGTCCGCGCAGGCGAAGGCCAGGCCGGTGGGGGCGCCGGCCGGGAGCGGCGTCCAGCCGGGGTCGAGGGAGCGGGCGGTCTCGTGGGTGTCCCACATCAGGCGGAGGCCGCCGGGGAGCGGTGCCTCGGCGTGCGGGGCGGTGTCGCCGCCGTCGGGGACGGTGAGGCCGAGCCGGCGGTAGAACGCCAGGGAGGCGGCCATGTCGGCCACCACCAGGCCGATCGCGTCGAGGCGGGGTACTACGGGTGGGGTGTTCATGGCCGCGAGCGTAGGAGCGGCGGCGGGGCGCCGTCTTGAAGGAATCGGACGCCGCCGGGCCGGGGCCGTCAGGGGATGCGGACGACCTGCCCGGCGTAGGAGAGGTTGCCGCCGAAGGCGAAGAGCAGCACCGGGGCGCCGGCCGGGACCTCTCGGCGCTCGACCAGCTTGGCCAGGGCGAGCGGGACCGAGGCGGCCGAGGTGTTGCCGGAGTCGACGACGTCCCGGGCGACGACGGCGTTGACCGCGCCGATGCGCTCCGCGACCGGCTCGATGATCCGCAGGTTGGCCTGGTGGAGGACGACGCCGGCCAGCTCCTCGGGGTGCAGGCCGGCCCGGTCGCAGACCTTGCGGGCGATGGCCGGGAGCTGGGTGGTGGCCCAGCGGTAGACGGTCTGGCCCTCCTGGGAGAAGCGGGCCGGGGTGCCCTCGATGCGGACGGCGTTGCCCATCTCCGGGACCGACCCCCACAGCACCGGGCTGATGCCCGGCTCGGGGGAGGCGGTGACCACCGCGGCCGCGGCGCCGTCGCCGACCAGGACGCAGGTGGAGCGGTCGGTCCAGTCCACCACGTCGGTGAACTTCTCCGCGCCGATGACCAGGGCGTTCGTCGCCGAGCCGGCCCGGATCGCGTGGTCGGCGGTGGCCAGCGCGTGGGTGAAGCCGGCACAGACGACGTTGATGTCCATCGTGGCCGGGGCGGCCAGGCCCAGGCTGGCCGCGACCCGGGCCGCGGTGTTGGGGCTGCGGTCGGTGGCGGTGCAGGTGGCGACCAGCACCAGGTCGATGTCCGTGGTGGCCAGGCCGGCGGCGGCCAGGGCCTTCTCGGCGGCCGCGGCGGCCATCGCGTCCACCGTCTCCTCCGGCGCCGCGACGTGCCGGGTGCGGATGCCGACGCGGCTGCGGATCCAGGCGTCGTCGGTGTCGACCATTCCGGCGAGCTCGTCGTTGGTCAGCACACGGGAGGGCTGGTAGTGGCCGAGGGCCAGGATGCGCGACCCGATCATGAGGTCCCCTGCGGTACGTGGAGCGGGCGGTACCCGCACAGTCTCGCCGCTCGTCGGCGCCGGAAGGATGTGCGAACCGCCAACGTTCGGCGCCGAGAACTGGAGGCTTCCGACGCGTCCCGGCCCCGGCGGCGCGGTGCGCGGCCGGGGCCGGGACGGGCCGCGGGGGCTCAGGCCAGGGCGCGGAACCGCCGCAGGCGCAGGCTGTTGCCGACCACGAAGACCGAGGAGAAGGCCATCGCGGCGCCGGCGATCATGGGGTTGAGCAGGCCCGCCGCGGCCAGTGGCAGCGCGGCGACGTTGTAGCCGAACGCCCAGAAGAGGTTGGCGCGGATGGTGCCGAGGGTGGCCCGGGCGAGCCGGATGGCGTCCGCCGCGGCGCGCAGGTCGCCGCGGACGAGGGTGAGGTCGCCGGCCTCGATGGCGGCGTCGGTGCCGGTGCCCATCGCCAGACCGAGGTCGGCGCGGGCCAGCGCCGCGGCGTCGTTGACGCCGTCGCCGACCATGGCGACCGAGCGGCCCTCGGCCTGGAGGCGCTCGACGACGGCCACCTTGTCCTCGGGCAGGACCTCGGCGATCACCTCGTCGATGCCGACCTCCGCGGCGACCGACTCGGCGACCGCCCGGTTGTCGCCGGTCAGCAGGACCGGGGTCAGGCCCAGCGCGCGCAGCCGGCGGACCGCCTCGGCGCTGGTGGGCTTGACCGCGTCGGAGACCACCAGCACGGCGCGGGCCGCGCCGTCCCAGCCGACCACGACCGCGGTGTGCCCGGCCCGCTCGGCGGCGTCCTTGGCGGCGGCCAGCGCGGGCGGCAGCTGCTGGCCGCGGTCGTTGAGCAGCCGTTCCCGGCCGACCAGGACCGAGTGTCCCTCGACGGAGCCGCGGACGCCGAGGCCGGGGACGTTGGTGAAGCCCTCGGGTGCCGGCAGGGTGCCGGTCGGCTCGGCCTCCTGGGCGGCGGTGGCCAGGGCGCGGGCGATGGGGTGCTCGGAGGAGTGCTCCAGGGCGCCGGCCAGCCGCAGCGCCTGCGCGCGGGTCACCCCGTCGGCGAGGTGGACGCCGGTCAGGGTCATCACGCCGGTGGTGACGGTGCCGGTCTTGTCCAGGACGACGGTGTCGACGGCGCGGGTGGTCTCCAGCACCTCCGGCCCCTTGAGCAGGATGCCGAGCTGGGCGCCGCGGCCGGTGCCGACCATCAGCGCGGTCGGCGTCGCCAGGCCCAGCGCGCACGGGCAGGCGATGATCAGCACCGCGACCGCGGCGGTGAACGCGGCGACCGCGCCGTGGCCGGTGCCGAGCCAGAAGCCGAGGGTGGCCAGGGCCAGCGCGATGACGATCGGGACGAAGACGGCGGAGATCCGGTCGGCGAGCCGCTGGGCCGCCGCCTTGCCGTTCTGGGCGTCCTCCACCAGCCTGGCCATCCTGGCGAGCTGGGTGTCCGCGCCGATCCGGGTGGCCTCGACGACCAGCCGGCCGCCCGCGTTGACGGTGGCGCCGGTGACGGTGTCGCCGGGGGCGACCTCCACGGGGACGGACTCGCCGGTGAGCATCGAGGCGTCCACGGCGGAGGAGCCCTCCACCACCCGGCCGTCGGTGGCGATCTTCTCGCCGGGCCGGACCACGAACCGGTCGCCCACCCGCAGCTCGCCGACGGGGATCCGGACCTCCTTGCCGGCGCGGAGCACCGCGACGTCCTTGGCGCCCAGTTCCAGCAGGGCCCGCAGGGCCGCGCCGGCCTTCCGCTTGGCGCGGGCCTCGAAGTACCGGCCGGCCAGGATGAAGGTGGTGACGCCGGCCGCGGCCTCCAGGTAGATGGCGCCGCTGCCGTCGGTGCGGGCGATGGTCAGCTCGAAGGGGTGGGTCATACCGGGCATCCCGGCCGTACCGAAGAACAGCGCCCACAGCGACCAGCCGAAGGCGGCGAGGGTGCCCATCGAGATCAGGGTGTCCATGGTGGCCGCCCCGTGCCGCAGGTTGGTCCAGGCGGCCCGGTGGAACGGCCACGCCCCGTAGGCCACCACGGGGGCGGCCAGGGTCAGCGACAGCCACTGCCAGTTGGTGAACTGGAGCGCCGGGACCATCGCCATCAGGATCACCGGCACGGAGAGCGCCAGGGAGACGAGCAGCCGCTGCCGCAGCGCGGCGAGCGGGCCGTCGGCCGCCTCCGCGGCCGGGCCGCGCTCGGCGCCGTCGGCGGGCGGTTCCGGGGCGGGCGGCGCGGGGACCGCGGCGGTGTAGCCGGTCTTCTCCACGGTGGCGATCAGGTCGGCGGTGCCCACGCCGCTGCCCTCCGCGAGCGTCACCTGTGCCTTCTCGGTGGCGTAGTTGACGGTGGCGGTGACCCCGTCCATGCGGTTGAGCTTCTTCTCGATGCGGGCCGCGCACGAGGCGCAGGTCATACCGCCGATCTCCAGCTCGACTACGGGCCCATCGATCGCGGTGGTCATGACGGCTGCTCCTCCTGTTCGCGGGGCCGTGCGGCAACCGGTGGCGGCCGACGTCCCGTCCACCTTCCGCCGACCCCACCGACACTTTACCCCCCTGGGGTATTCTCGGAAGAGGGTGCCGGCGTGGCGTCCGTCTCGGTGGCGCCGCCCGCCCGCATCATCCGGCCACCCATCTCCCGCACATATCCGGCCAGCTCGGCCGGCTCGTGCACGGTGAACTCCCGGCCCAGCAGCGCCAGCCGCATCGCCAGCCACTCCAGCGAGTCGGGTGCGCTGTGCCAGCGGCAGCTGCCCTCGTCGAGCGGCTCGACCCGGCCCGCCGCCGGGCCGCCGAGCCGGGCCGCCACCTCCTCGGCCGGCCCGTGGACCGTCGCCACCGCCCGATAGGTCGCCGTCATCCCCGCCATGCCGCGCATCCGCTCCCGGACGTACGCCCCGGCGTCGGCGGCCGGCAGTTCGCGCGGCGCGGTCCGCGCACCGGTGGCGAACGGTTCGCTCAGCCGGTCCACCCGGAAGATCCGCCAGTCGTCGCGGTCGTTGTCGAACGCCACCAGGTACCAGCGGCGGCCCGCCGCCACCAGCCGGTGCGGCTCCACCAGGCGCCGGCTGAGGTCGCCCGCGCCGGCGCGGTAGCGGAAGCGCACCCGCTCGTGGTTGGCGATCGCGGCGGCCAGCACCGCCAGGTGCTCCGGGTCGACGGTGGGGCCGTCGCCGGTCGGCATCGGGACGGTCGCCGTGCCCAGCGTGGCCACCCGCCGCCGCAGCCGGGCCGGCAGCACCTGCTCCAGTTTGGCCAGCGCCCGGACCGACGCCTCCTCGATGCCCGCGATGGTGTGCCCCGCCGTCGAGCGCAGGCCCACCGCGATGGCCACCGCCTCCTCGTCGTCCAGCAGCAGCGGCGGCATGGCGGTGCCCGCGGCCAGCCGGTAGCCGCCCTCGGCGCCCATCGTGGCGTGCACCGGATAGCCCAGCTCGCGCAGCCGCTCGATGTCGCGGCGGATGGTCCGGGTGGTCACCCGCAGCCGGTCGGCGAGCTCCCGCCCCGGCCATTCCCGGGGCGTCTGGAGCAGCGACAGCAGGTTCAGCAGACGTGCCGATGTCTCACTCATGGGGACGATGATGGCCGAGCAAGTAGGACGGGAGCTGTCCTAGACGGCGCCTAGTGTCGAGGACGTCCGGGGCGGTGCGCGCCGTCAGCGCAGCGCGTGCCGCCCCGGACGTCTCCCTTCCGTTCGTCCGCCGCACCACCAGGAGTTCCCGCATGACCCCGTCCGACCCGACCCCCGCCGCACCGGTGGGCGACGCGCCCGCGTCCGCCGACCGCAGACGGTGGATAGCCCTCGCCGTCGTGCTGACCGCGAGCTTCATGGACTTGGTCGACGCGACGATCGTCAACATCGCCCTGCCCAACATCCAGCAGGACACAGGAGCCGGCTTCGGCGCCCTGCAATGGATCACCGCCGGATACGCGCTGGCCTTCGCCATCGGCCTGATCACCGGCGGCCGGCTCGGCGACATCCACGGCCGCAAGAAGCTCTTCCTGCTCGGCATGGGCGGCTTCACCGTCGCCTCGGCACTGTGCGGCCTGGCCGCGGACCCGGCGATGCTGGTCGCCGCGCGGGTGCTCCAGGGCGCGATGGCGGCGTTGATGGTGCCGCAGGTGCTGGCGATCATCCACGTCAGCTTCCCGGCCCACGAGCGCGGCAAGGTCTTCGGGATGTTCGGCGCGGTGGTCGGCCTGGGCGCGGTCTGCGGTCCGCTGATCGGCGCCCTGCTCACCCAGGGGAACTTCTTCGGCCTGGAGTGGCGGCCGATCTTCCTGATCAACCTCCCGGTCGGCCTGGTCGGGATCCTGCTCGGCCGCCGCTTCCTCACCGAGTCCCGGTCGGACACCGCGCTCCGCCTCGACCTGGTCGGCACCGCGCTGCTCACCGTCGGCCTGCTGCTGGTGCTCTACCCGCTCACCCACGGCCGCGAGGCCGGCTGGCCCGTCTGGGGCTTCGTCGCCATGGCGGCCGGGCCGCTGGTCCTCGCCGGCTTCGTCCGCTACGAGCGGCACAAGGCCCGCAAGGACGGCTCGCCGCTGGTCGAGCTCTCGCTGTTCCGGATCAAGACCTTCGCGGCGGGCGCCGGCGTCCAGCTCCTCTTCGGCGCGGTCAGTGGACTGTTCTTCCTCATTTGGACGCTCTACATGCAGCTCGGGCTGGGCTGGGGACCGCTGCACGCCGGGCTGACCGGTCTGCCGTTCTCGCTGGCCTGCTCCGCCGCGGCCGGCCTGTCGGTGCAGAAGCTGGTGCCCCGGTTCGGCCGCGCGGTGCTCCAGGCCGGTGCGCTGATCATGCTCGTCGGCGCCCTGCTCTACCTCTGGCAGGCCGACCACTACGGCACCGCCATGCAGTCCTGGCAGATGGCCCCGGCGATGGTCCTGATGGGCGCCGGCATGGGGCTGATCGTCGCGCCGATCACCGACGCGGTGCTCTCCGAGGTGCCGGTCCGGCACTCCGGCTCGGCCTCCGGCATCTTCAACACCACCGGCCAGGTGGGCATGGCGCTGGGCCTGGCGCTGTCGTCGGTGGCGTTCTTCGGCGCGGTGGACGGGCCGGGGCGCGCGGGCTTCGTGGCCGCCACCACGCACGCCCTGTGGTGGATCGCCGGCGGGCTGGTGCTCGTCCTCGGCCTGCTGTTCCGGCTGCCCCGGCGGGCCCGGGCCGGCGGCCCGGCCCAGGAGGAGCCGGGGGCGCCCGCCGAGGCGGCGCCCGACCCGGTCGCGGTCGACCAGCCGGCGCTGGTCCCCTGACGGACGCGCGGGGCGCACGCCCGGGGGCGTGCGGGCAAACGGACGGCACGGCGCGGCCCACGACAGGGTGCGGAGTCCGCAAAATCGAGCACCGGCCGTACCACCCGCGCGCCCCCACGGGCGATACTTGCCGGGTGTCGATGATCAGCAACCTCCGCAAGGCCGCCCGGCTGCCGCAGCCGCGCCAGGGCGGGGTGGACCTCAGCCACCCGGCCCGCTCACCGCTCGGTACGGCCGTGGTGAACTGCGCGGTCTATGTGGCGGGCGCGCGCCAGGACGGCCACCAGCCGGCGCAGGAGGCGATCCGGCAGGTCCGGGAGACCGGCGACGGCTTTGTGTGGATCGGTCTGCACGAGCCGTCCGAGGTGGAGTTCGCCGGCATCGTCGAGCTGTTCGGGCTGCACCCGCTCGCCGTCGAGGACGCCGTCCACGCCCACCAGCGCCCCAAGCTGGAGCACTACGACGACTCGCTGTTCACCGTCTTCAAGACCGTCCGCTACGTCGAACACGACCAGCTCACCGACACCAGCGAGGTCGTCGACACCGGCGAGATCATGGTCTTCACCGGCGTCGACTTCGTGATCACGGTGCGGCACGGCGGCCACGGTTCGCTGGGCCCGCTGCGCGAGCAGCTGGAGCGCGACCCGGAGCAGCTCGCGCTCGGCCCGTCCGCGGTGCTGCACGCCATCGCCGACCTCGTCGTGGACGACTACCTCGACGTCGCCGCCGCCGTCCAGGACGACATCGACGACGTCGAGAGCGAGGTCTTCTCGGTCCGCGGCAGCCGCGGCGCCGACCGGATCTACCAGCTCAAGCGCGAACTGCTGGAGTTCAAGCGGGCGGTGACCCCGCTGGACCGCCCCCTCCAGGAGCTGGCGACCCGCTCGCTGCAGTTCATCGACCCCCGGACCAAGACCTACTTCCGGGACGTCGCGGACCACCTCGACCAGGTCCGCGAGCGGATCACCGGCTTCGACGAACTGCTCAACTCGATACTCCAGGCACATCTCGCCCAGGTCGCCAACGCCCAGAACGACGCGATGCGCCGGATGTCCGCCTGGGCGGCGATCCTGGCCGTCCCCACCATGGTCACCGGCGTCTACGGCATGAACTTCGAGTACATGCCGGAGAAGAGCTGGACCTTCGGCTATCCGCTGGTGATGGTCGTGATGGTGGCGATCTGTGGGCTGATGCACCGCGGATTCAAGCGGAACGGCTGGCTGTAACGCCGTTACGGGGCCGGGCGCGGGGCGCCGTGACGGGCGCTCACCGCCCCCCGACGTGCCCCGGCCGGGCGGCCCCGAACCCCGCCACCACCTGCGGCACCAACAGCACCAGCAGCACCGCCAGCGGCACCGCCCAGGTGCCCGAGGCGTCGTGGACGGCGCCCAGCACCGCCGGGCCGGTGGCGGCCAGGACGTATCCGAAGCACTGGGCCATGCTGGAGAGTTGGGCGGTGCGCCGGGCGTCCGGGGCGCGCTGGACGATGAACAGCAGCGCCAGGCTGATCGCCGCACCCTGGCCCAGGCCCAGCAGCGTCATCCACAGGTACGCGCCGCCGACCGGCGCCGCCCAGACCCCGGCGAAGCCCGCCGCGCACAGCACCGCGCCCAGCGCGGCCAGCGTCCCCGCCCGCAGCCGGCGGCCGACGATCACCGGCGCCAGGAACGAGCCCGCGATCCCCGACAGCGAGGAGAACGACAGCATCCAGCCGGCGTCGCCCGCGCTCATCCCGGCGTCCTTGAGGATCGTCGGCAGCCAGGCGGCGGCCGCGTAGTAGCTCAGCGACTGGAGCCCCATGTAGGCGGTGACCTGCCAGGCCAGCGGGGAGCGCCACAGACCGCGGACGGGGTGGGCGGCCTGCCGGGCGGCGGCCTCCGTCGCCGCGGCGCGGGAGCGGACCTGCGGCAGCCAGACAACCAGCGCGAGCACTGCCAGCGCGCCCCAACAGGCCAGCGTGGCCTGCCAGGAGAGCCCGGCGGCCTGCTGCACCGGGACGGTGACGCCGGCGGCCAGCGCCGCGCCGCCGAACAGCGACATCGAGTAGAGCCCGGTCATCAGGCCCGCCTTCGCCGGGAAGTCCCGCTTGATCAGGCCGGGCAGCAGGACGTTGGCGACGGCGATGCCGGCGCCGATCACGACGGTCCCGGCGAACAGCGCCACCACCGAGTCCAGCAGCCGCAGCCCGGTGCCCAGGCAGATCAGCACCATGGTGCCGAGCAGCGACCGCTCCGTGCCGAAGCGCCGGCCCAGCCGCGGCGCCACCGGCGCCAGCAGCCCGAAGCAGAGCAGCGGCAGCGCGGTCAGCAGGCTGGTGGCGGCCGCCGACATCCCGCTGTCGGCGCGGATGGTGTCGGCCAGCGGGGAGACCGCGACCAGCGCCGGGCGCAGGTTCAGCGCCAACAGGACGACGCCGGCGGCGAGGTGGAGGGCGCGCCGGCCGGTGGCGCCGGCGGGCGCGGGGGCGTCCCCGGCCGGGGCCGTCGTCCCGCCGGCCGGCTGCGGCCGGGCCTCCGATATGGCCGATGCCGGTCCTTGGCTCATGACCGGGGTTCCTCCTCTGTCGCGTCGTTGCTGTTCGTGCCGTCCGCCGGTCGCGCCGGCGGCTCGCGCAGGGCGTCGGCGGCCTCCGCGAGGTGCGCCAGCGCGGCCCGCTCGGCGGCGTCCGGGTCGCGGGCCTCGATGGCGTCGACGATCGCGGCGTGCGCGTCGAACTGGTGGCGGACCGCGTCGGGCAGCAGCGGGGTGTCTACCACGGCCGCCAGCGCCTCCCGCAGGGCGTCGCTGAACTGCTCGTACAGCTCGGCCAGCAGGCTGTTGTGCGCGGCCGCCGCGACCGCCCGGTGGAAGCGCACGTCCGCCTCCACGAACCGGGGCACGTTGCCGGCCTCCCAGGCCCGGCCGCGCACCGCCAGCGCTTCCCGCAGCGCGGCCAGGTCCTCGTCCGTGCGGCGCTCGGCCGCATACCGCGCGGCGTCCCGCTCCAGGCAGGAACGGACCTCGTACGCCTCCAAGTTGGCGGCCCGGCGCAGTCGGCGCTGGACGGCCGCACCGAAACCGCTGCGGGCGCGGACGTAGGTCCCGTCGCCCTGCCGCGGCTCCAGCATCCCGGTGTGCACCAGGGCCCGGACCGCCTCGCGGACGGTGTTCCGGCCGACGTCCAACTGCTCCACGAGCACCGGCTCGGCCGGGATCTTCGCGCCGACCGGCCACTCGCCGTCGGCGATCAGCCGCTCCATCTGCTCGATGACCAGCTCGACGAGGCTGGTGCGGGCGGTGCTGCGCAGCGGCATCGGCGTCGTCCTCTCGTCCGCGTTCCGCGGGTCCGCTCACGGCGGATACCCGTCGACAGGGCATCCGATTCCACCGGTGATGGGAACATCCCATGTTTAGCCGTGTCAAATGATCAGGCTTAACCTGGGGGCGGCGGTGACCCGCCGGACACAGACAGGGAGGCCCACGGACCCATGGACGAGCGAGCCCGCCGGCCATTGCCCTGGCAGGGCGAGTGGCCGGTGATCGGCGTGGTGGCCGTCGGCGGTGCCCTCGGCGCCACGGCCCGCTACGCCGCCGGCCTGCTCTGGCCGACCTCCGACGCCGCCTTCCCCTGGACCACGCTCGTGGTCAACGTGGTCGGCTGCGCACTGATGGGCATCCTGATGGTGCTGATCACCGAGGTGTGGACGGCCCACCGGCTGCTCCGCCCGTTCCTGGGCACCGGCATCCTCGGCGGCTTCACCACCTTCTCCACCTACGCGGTGGACGTCGAGCGCCTGGTGGCCGCCGGGCGGCTGCCGCTCGCCCTGGCCTACCTCGCCGGCACCCTGCTCGCCGCGCTGTCGGCGGTGGCGCTGGCCGGCACCGCCACCCGGGCGCTCCTCGGACTGCGGCGGCGACCGGCATGACAGACCACGCGGCGCCCGGTCCGGCGCCTTCGGTCGGGAGCCCGGCGCTGCGGCTGACCGTCGTCGTCGGCGAGCAGGACGCCTGGCACCACCGGCCGCTCTACGCGGAGATCGTGCACCGCGCCCGCGCCGCGGGCCTCGCCGGGGCGAGCGCCTTCCGCGGCGTCGAGGGCTTCGGGGCGACCTCGCTCATCCACACCCAGCGGCTGCTGTCGCTCAGCGAAGAACTGCCGGTGGCGGTGGTCGTGGTGGACACCGAGGAGCGGGTGCGGGCGTTCCTGCCGCAGCTGACCGAACTCCTGGCGGGCGGGGGCCTGGTGACCCTCGACCCGTGCGAGATGATCGCGTTCCGGGGCCGGGCGGACGGGACCGCCGGCGGGGAGGGCACACGCGGGTGAACTGGCTGCTGGTGGTGGCCGGTGCCATGGTCGGGGCACCGCTGCGCTTCCTCACCGACCGCTTCGTCCAGGCCCGGCACGACACCGTCTTCCCCTGGGGGACGTGGACCGTCAACGCCGTCGGCAGCCTGATCCTCGGCCTGCTGACCGGCGCGGTCGCCACCGGCGCCGCCGGGCCGCACGCCCAACTGCTGCTCGGCACCGGCCTGTGCGGGGCGCTGACGACCTATTCGACGTTCTCCTACGAGACCCTGCGGCTGGTCACCGACGGGGCGCGCCGGTACGCCGCGCTCAACATCGTGCTGAGCCTGGCGGCCGGACTGACCGCCGCCGGCGCCGGGATGGCCCTCGCCCACGCCCTGTGGTCCTGACCCCGGGGGCCGGTCCGCCCAACTGCCCGCACACACGGAAGCGGTGGGGCCCGACGAGGAGCCCCACCGCGTGGGTGGACGTACGGAACGCGAGGGCTGGTGGGGGGTACGGAGCCGGCCGCCAGGTACCGGCCCCGTCAGCCCGGGCCCGCCGTCCTCCCGACCGCCGTCAGCCCGGCCGGGGGACGGCGGACCGACCGCCGTGCCGCGTCCGGGGACGGCCGGGTGGGTCAGCCGCCGAAGCGGATCCCGGCCAGGCCGTTCGCCCAGAGCTGGTCGACCTGGGCGCGCTCGTTGGCGTCCGGCTGGGTGTTCTGGCAGGACGGGCCGGGCCCGCCACCGGACATCAGCTCGCTGCACGGACCCTCGTAGTGGTCCGGCAGGCCCAGCACGTGGCCGGTCTCGTGCGCCACGATGCGGGTGCGGTTGTACTGCTGGGCCTGGCTGTAGTCGATGAAGACGAAGCCCTTGCCGTGGCCGTCGGTGCTGGCGTACGAACCGCGCGGGTCGTTGCCCTCCTTGTACTGGAAGTCGCCGCCGCTGCCCGATTGCAGCTTGACGTTCTGCACCGCGCTGTTCCAGATCGAGGCGCTCTGGGATATCTCGTTCGCGAAGGTCGGAGCGGCGCTCGCGTCGTAGGTGACGGTGACCGACTCCAGGTGCGGGTTGGCCTTCAGCTTGGCCTGGGCCGACTTCATGACGGCCTGGAAGAACGCCTTGGTGTCCGCCTTCTCGGCCGCCGAGCCGGTGTAGGCGGCGATCGAGGCGGGGGTGCTGTGGTGGGAGGCGGGGGAAGTCGCCGACACCGGGGCGGCCGCGGCGAACGCGGCGGCGAGGCCCAGACCGAGCGCAGCCGACAGCGCCGTCTTGGGAGATCTCATGTGGGGGGCTCCTTAATTTCCGAGTGGCCGTACGGCCGCCGTGTGGGGCGGCGGCCGGGGCCCTGCGGATTTCTTGGTGCCGTTGAGTGTGGACGGAGTTCACCCGTGGGGCGGAGATGCCAGGTGGCGATAGCGCGAGTCAATACCCTTGATGGCCATGGACCAACGTGCTGGTGAAGCCCCGGAGTTCGGAGCGCCCTGAGAGTCTGGTGTGAGCCGTGCCTGCGCGTTTATGCTCCGGGCGTGGAGCTTGAGGTAAGGCATCTTCGCGCCCTGTGCGCCATCGCCGACACCGGCAGCGTGCGCAAGGCGGCCCGACAGCTGGGGATGACGCAGCCTTCCTTGACGACCCAGCTCCACCGCATCGAGAAGGCCCTCGGCGGCCAGCTCTTCTTCCGGGAGCCGACCGGTAGCCGGCCCACCCCGCTCGGGCATTCCGTGCTCTGTCGCGCCCGGCCGATAGTGGCCGAGATGCGCGCGCTTGTCGAGGACATCGCCTCGGTCTCGGTCAGGGAGGAAGGCACCCGGCTGCGGATCGGCAGCACCAACAGCCCGGCCGTCGCGGGCTGGTTGCGCCGGCTGCGCGCCCGACTGCCGGAGACCGACACCACGATACGTACCGATGTGTCCGCCAACGCCCTGCTGCACATGGTGGCGATGGGACAGCTCGACGCGGCCTTCGTGCACGAGGTCGAGGGCGCCCCGCTGCGCGTCCCCGACGGCCTGGTGGAGCGCGAACTCCTCGCCAGGGAACCGCAGTTCATCGCCCTCGCGGAGAGCCACCCGGCGGCCGGGCGGACCGTCGTCCGGGTCGCCGACCTGGCCACCGACCAGTGGATGGTCGATCCGACGGTGGACGGCGAGTGGGCCGGACTGCGCCGGATCTGGTCGGCGGCCGGCATCAACCCCCGGGTGGTGCACGGCGATTACCTCACCGCCGTGGACCTCGTCATCGCCGGCGAGGTGGTCACCCCCTGCCAGCCCACCGCCCGCTCACGCCCCGGCATGGCCATCCGCCCGCTGCACTGCGACCCGCTGGCGGTCCGGCTCTTCATGGCCTGCCGCGCGGACGGCCCGCCGGCCGCCTCCGCCGACGAGCTGTTCGCCGACCTGACCGCCGCGTACACCGAGATCGCCTGGGCCAGCGAGGCGTACCACGACTGGCTGGTCCGGCACGGCGGCGTGCTGGCGCCCGGTCACTAGGGCGTCAGGGGCTTATAGGGCAGGGCTATCACCCACCCGTGACCGGCGGATCCGCCCCGCCCGCGAAGGTCGCGTCCTGGCGCACACGACCGCAACCGACCGCACATCACCGCAAACGACCGCACCCGGCCCGCCAGGGCCGCCGGGTTGCGGCGGCTCGCGGACCGGGTGCGGTCAGGGGACCAGGCGGTCGGGAGGACCGCCGGCCGAAGGGGATGAGCCGGGCTCAGCCCTTCTTCGTCTCCAAGTAATCGGCCAGGTCGGTGACCTGCAGCGATGACTGCTGTAGGTCGCTGACCTGGCCTTTCGCTGATTACTGGCGACGGGGTGCGACGGTCTCGATCGGGTGTCTTGCGGACTGTGTGCGGACTGCTCCGGTGCTGTGCCGTTGTCCGGGCCCTCGCTGGCTTCCAGCTGTCCCGGTTGAGGTTGTGCAGTCTGTTGTTCGTCCCAGGGCCTGTTGTCGCGCGATCTATCGCCGCATGAGCGAGGGGCCTGGCACCGCTGCTGTTCGCCAGGCCCCTCGCATGTCAACAGGCGCTCACCATGACAGCGACGTTGCCTGGCTGGTTGGCGCTCTCAGGACCGAGCTGTCCGCGGCAACCAGGCACCGCACGGACACGCCCTGCTCGGCCAGCTTCACCTCGCCCTCCGGGTCCAGCGCACCCGGGCCAGCCGTTACACACCCATCAGGATCGGGAACTCTGATGCCGGAGGTCAGGGGCGATCGGCGGAGTGATCACGGCACGGTGTCAGGCAGCCTGCCTTTGGACCGGGTTCATATCCGGTACAGCACAGTGATGTTGTCAGCACTGGCCGCCAGTTCGGTGCCGGCGTCGTTAAGCGCGAGATTGGCAATGGCCCAAGGTGTTCTCATCGCTCGCATCAGATGACAGTGGTTGTCGTAGATCAGGATGGTGTCTTGGACCACGGTAGCGAGTCGCGTGCCCGTGGCGTTGATCGCTCCGATGCCGCCTTCGTAACCCGGCCCGACAGGTGCAGGCACGGAGCAGCTGGATGCGCCCGGTGCCTTCTGTGTGCCGGCAATCACCCAATCTCTTGCGTCGGAACGATGGTAGAAGACGCGCTTGCCGTCAGCGCTCAGTACCGAGCGTGCTGGATGGGCGGCACGCAGGGTCACCGTGGTCGATTTCCCGGTCAGCGTGTCGCGTAGCTCGCTTCGTTGCTCCTTGCCGACGATCTTGCGTGGAATGAGTAGGTATCGGCCTCCCGGGCTTACGGCAACGGGCACGTAGCGGCCGTCCAGAGTCAGGGCATCGGAGGGGAGGCGGGATGGGAAGTGCGGGGGTAGGCGGGCTGGGCGGCTTGGTGCGCCGTCCCACGGGAAGAGCAGCGCGTTGCGGCCGCTGGTGGGGAAGGGGGGAACTACAAGTAGGCCGTCCTTCTGCGCTGTCACAGCGGGAGGACGATGGTCCGGCATGAAGCGTGGAGGCACTTGCGCTGAGCCCGCTGTCTCCTCTTCGCCTGTACGGGTGTTCCAGCTTTGGAGCGTGCCTTTGTGGTCCATGGTGACGAGGTGCTGCGTGTCCGGTGCGAAGGCGATGTCCTGGACGTCGTGTTTGGTCGTCACAACAACCTCTGAAGGGTCGTCCGGCAGTGCGTAGCGGACCGTGAGAGCACACGCGAGCAGCGTTGCGGTGGAGGCCCCGACCGTCCGGATGCGGCGGCGCGCGATGCTTTGCGGAGTGTGGGGGGCTCGGTCCTGTGCCAATGAGCGACCGGCGAGCCGTTCTTGCAGACGGATGTGGCGGAACTGGTAGGCGCCGGCGGACTGGCGCAGCAGCTGACGGTCTCGAACGTCGGCAAGGAACCGCATGAGCCTCCAGGGGAGTTTGCCGCGTGCGGCGAGAAACAGCCGCAGGAGGAGGAACCGGGGCCAGGCCCGGGTCAGCACGACGAGCAGGGCAATACTCGCTGCGTACATCGAGAAAAACAGGGCGCTGGCCGGCAGGTCGTGGACGGGGCGGCCGAACGGCGAGGGATAGGCGTCGTCCACGGTGGGGAGCTGTTCGAATGCGCCGGTGGGAAGACCAAAGGGCGTGTGGGTGATGTAGAGGACCCCCATAGAGGCTGCGGCCCTCGTCAAGATCGGCAAAGGGGTCACAGCGAGACCGAAGGTAGCTCCTGCGGCCAGCGCTCCGGTCACGGAGGATGCGCGGTCTTGTCGCAGGAGGCCCAAGGGGCTGGCGCCGGTTGCCCGCTCAGGCGGGGCATCGAGCCATGCGTGGACCGCCACAGTCAGGCTGACCGCGAACCCAACCCCCACAACGGACGCCAGGGACAGGATGTAGCCGAGACGTTCGACGCTGGTCCAGCCTTCTTCGGAGAAGGTGACCTGTCCGGCCATCGTGACGACGACAGGGCCAGCGAGGATCGTGCTCAGCTTCATCCCGGTGGTGAAGCCGCTGCGTATCCGCCCGATTGACCCGCGCCGGGTGAACGACAGCCTGCCCGGCGGCCGGTGCGGTGCCGCGTACCACGTGATGGTGGCCAGAACTCCGCAGCCGACGCACAGCAGAACCCCATCTGCGCCGAAGAGTTTTTTGCCTTGCGCCACGGCGACAATGGCGGCAAGGGCCATGACGGTCAGGGCCACCACGATGCCCACGACGAGCCCGGCCGACCGTGGCAGCAGACGGTAGTTCATCACCCACCAGCGCAGGTCGCGTTCCCGCTGCCGGTGCAGGTAGGTGGCCAGGAAAGTCAGGTACCGCTCTGCGCGCTCGGCTTTGCGTAGCCAGGCGCCATCAGCCCGCTGCCCGCGGCTCCCCGGCGGTGGTGCGTAGGCGGCGGTGACGAGATGGTCGACCAGATGATCCTCCACCGCGTGTGCCGATTCGAACGCCAGCAGTTCGGCGGGGTCGCGGCCGGTGTTGCTGTAGACGGTGCGCGCCAGGGTCAGTGCCAGTGGGGTGGACAGTGCCGTGGCCAGCGGACCATTGGGATCCGTGCGTAGGCGCTCGTAGACCGGCTCCCAGGTCACGCCCTCGGGCCAGCTCACCGCACTCAGGTAGGCCATGCCGTCCGCCACGGAGACCGGGGCCACCTCCACGACCGGGGCCCGGCGCAGCACCGGGGAACCGCCCTTGATGACGTCCTGGTACTCCGCCGAGCGGCAGGTCAGCACCACGCCACGTTCCTCGCCGAACGCTTCATTGATCGCCCGCACCGCACTGCGCCGGGACGCCTCGGGCATCTCGTCCAAACCGTCGAGCACGGCCAGCAGGCGCCGGTGCGCCAGCAGCCGCCGCGGAACATCCTCCCGCCCGCCGTAATACGCCTGGGCCAGCTCGGCCACCATCCAGTCGTTGAGCGACACACTCACCGGATCCCAGCCGGACACCTGTAACAGCACCGGCACCGGCGCGCCGGAGGCGCGCTCGGCGAGCAGGCCGAGGGTGAGCATGGCGGCCAGCACCGTCTTGCCTGCCCCGGGCTCCCCGAGGATCACCAACCGGCCGCTGTCGAGGCGCCGATAGCCTTCCGCCAGGCGTGTGGCGGCGGCATCGAACCCGCCCTCCAGACGGCCGTCCAACGACAACCGCAGCACGCGACCGCCCACTGAGCCGACCAGACTGGCCGGGGGTGCGGCCACCGGACGGTTCGTCGCCGCCCAGGACAGCGGGATCACCTGGGGGCCCCGCAGACTTCGGGCGGTGATTTCCTCCTGCCACTGCTCGCGCACCGTGACAGCCAAGTCGTCCGCGAGCTGCGCGGTGTCCGTCGGCGGTACCAGCGTCGGAAACAGATCGGCCAGGGATACCGCCAGCGCGGCAAGGGATACGAACAGACCTGCCCAGGCAACGAGCTGGTCTTCCCCGAAGTCCTTTCCGGAGCGCAGCACCACCCAGCCCAGGACAAGTGTCACCAGTGTCAGCAGGCCGAACACCCCAAGGCGTACCCACCGCCGCCGCACATACCGCGGAAGTCGACTCATCCCAGCAGAGTGCCCAAAATCCTCCGACCCTGACCGCGGAACACCAAGAATCGGCCGATGCCCGCGCACCACTCAGGAGCGAAATCCGTTGAAATAGAGTTCAGTTCGACCGTCTCACCTGTGGACACACTGCACACCGTCGGCCCCGGCAGCCGCAAGGTCACTGACACTGGCCCTAGAGTCACCCCGACCCGTCGGACCCTACCTAGCGCCAGCCGTCGCGGGAGACCTCCGGGCCTCCCGCGAGATATCGGTGGAGAGCGCTTGAGGCGGTGTCGACAAAGTTCTCGGGGATGGCGTCGGCATCGGCCCAACGGACCTGGGCGTGTTTGCGTGGTTCGCGGTTTTCGGTGTCGCCGGTCCCTTCGTGGGCGGCGAAGACGACGGTGAGGAAGCCGTTGGGGGCTTCGACGCCCCAGGCTCCGTGGATGATGTGGGCGACCTTCAGCGCTTCGGGCTTCACGGATAGGCCGGTCTCCTCGGACAGCTTGCGGACCGCCGTTTCGGTGATGGGCTCGCGGGGTTCGCTCTTGCCGACCGGCAGATCCCACGTGCCTTGCGTGAACTTGGCGTTCTGGCTGCGTTGGAGGAGGACGACGCGGTTGGTGGCCTTGTCGTGGACGATGACGGCGGCGACCAGCAGGGTCATGGATTCGAGGGCGGGCTTGACGGCTTTGGGCTGGTCGTCGGTGGTCGGCCGAGCCACAGTGCATCCCTTCGTCGGCCGGTTGGTCGGCAGCTTGGGCCAGCGCCTCTCGTGCGCGGCGGGCGAGTATGGCGGCGCCCTGTACTACCCGCCGCGGGTAAGGCAGACGGCAAGAGTTGACCTGAGCGAGGTGATCGCCTTGCGCGTACGGTCCGAGGTCAAGGTTGTCTTGACTGCCAGACTGACCCTGCCTGTTCAGCTGAGGTGGTCGAGATGCTGCCGCACACTGTCGGCTAGGTCGGCGTAGAACGGCACTCGGGCAGCTGCCTGAAGGATTTCGGTGCAGGCGGTCAGCTCCCCGACCTGGCCGGCGGGGGTGCCCAGGACGTCGGCGAACTCCTTGCGGACACGTTCTGCAAGGTCCGGTACGGGCAGGGAGTGCAGGTACAAGTTCGCGGCGTCGTAGCCGGTGGGCGCGGTGCCCCAGCCTTCCCAGTCGAGGAGGGTCAGTTGTGGTCCGGTGAGGTTGGCCCAGTGGAGGTCGCCGTGGGCGGTGGTCCATGTGATCTCGTTGGGGGTGATGCCGGTGTATTCCGGAACGCGGTGGCGGATGTACTGCTCGCGTACCGCTTGGCGGCTGGTGTCGACGGGCGCGAGGCGGTCGATGGCCTGGTGGAGGTCGTGCCACCAGGTATCCGACAACTCCACGCTGTGGTGGAGGACCGGGCTTTGGGATACCGGCGGCGTGGTGACGTACTCGTACAGTTCTGCCCGGTAGCCCCAGCCGCCGGCTGACCAGTCCCGCAAGCCGATCAGCTGTGGCCGGGGCACGGTGGGGGGCACGAGCTGTTCTGCCTCTTTGGGGCCTTCCCACAGCTTCCCGCCTTCTCTGCCGGCGGGGTCGCTGACCAGCCGCAGCCAGACGGGGCTGTCCGGGGTCGTGGCGGCCCCGGACAGGGTCCGGCCGGCATATCCCCACACCTCCCCGCCCGCGGTGCCTGTGAGGTCTAGCAGGTTGTAGGCGTGGGCGCGGGCGGAGAGCATGCGGTCCCTGATAGTTGGCTCAGGGGCAGTGAACATCGGGATTGCTACCTTCTGCGGCTGACGGCTGCGACGTCGGCCGCGACCAACTCGGTGATCAGAGCGGCGACCTGGCCGACGGAAAGCGACGAGGCTACCGCCAACTCGCCTATGGATGCGGTCCTTCCCTCGGCGAGGTGTTTGACCACGGAGAGGGCCGGGGCGGCGAACGTCCACTGCCGGCCGCCTGCGTTCATCACAGGTCGGCCCTCGCCGTCCACCTCGTACCACGCGCCTGAGGTGGTGAGGCGGACGTGGAGGCGTTCGTCGGCGGGGATGGCGCCGATGAACGGCAGGGACGGCATCGGCCGACCCGGGTCCATTGCGCCCCGCGCGCAGAGGAACTCCTCGATCACCCCCTCGTGCAGGGCTGCCGTGAACTCCTTCAAAAGCGCTGCCAGATAGGCCACCTGCTCCTCGCGGGATGCGAGGTGGGGGAGGTTGGCACGGACGGCTGCCGAGGCTCGCAGCTGGCCCGCCAGCCATGAGAGCAGGTCGGCGCCGGTGGTGGGCTTCAGGCCGCAGGTCAGGTGCAGGGAACGGCCTTCGGTGGCGGCCACGGCGTGCCACCAGCCGCGGGGCAGGTAGAGCATGTCGCCGGCGCGCAGAATGATCTCGGCGACCGGCTCGCTCTCGGGCGGTTCGGGCGCTTCGACGTCGATCCGGAGCGGGTCGATGCGGGTGGGTTCGTGGATCTTCCACCGCTTGGCGCCTTCGAGTTGGACGACCACCACATCGTGGTCGTCGAAGTGGAGGCCGAACCCCTCCTTCGAGGTCCACGACGCATAAAGGTTGACCTGCACGTCGGTACGAAGGTGCCGTTCCAGTGCTTCGGCGAAGCGCTCCACCCTGCGGTGCAGGGTGTCGACCGCGTCCAGGACGAGCGAAGCGCCTTCGTTGAGCTGGTGGTGGAGGTTGCCCGGTTCGATGCGATGCCAGACAGTGTGGCGCTTGGTGACCACTGGGTGGGTGTAAGTGTGCTGGGGGACCTGGGCACCGTCGTTGAACAGCCGCAGCCGCGGGGGTTCGAGGCGGTGCCGGGCGATGATCTCGTTGAGGTCGTCCCAGGTGAACAGGTCAGAGAAGTCGCTGACTTGGGGCCAGAGGCGGTAGGTGCGGCCGAACGCCTCGGCGGGGAAGTCCCCGCCGAGGCTCCGGACCGCCGCGGTGATGGCGGTCATCTTCTACTGGCTCCGATCAGTCGTTGCCGTCGCCCTTGCCGGTGCCGCCGCCGTCGCTCAGGCGGTCCTGGGTGCGGGCGGCCTTCACCGTGCGCTTCGAGACGATCAGGTTGTCCATCTCGTACTCCCTTCTCTCTTTTCGGTTTCCCCGCCGAGGTTTCGGCGGGAAGCTATAGGGCCGCCTACGACGGCGGTTCGGTGTCAGGGGCGGAGACCGGGGCAGCCACGGCGTGGTCGCCGTCGTGCTGGACGACCAACGCCGCCAGGAGGGTCAGGCCGGCGGTGGTGCCCAGCAGCCACACCCTCTCCAGCCACACGTCCAACCGCGGGTCCCTACCGCGGTGGCGGCCCTTCACCGGTCACCGGCCGCCATGTCGGGGTTCAGGTGCCGGTGGAAATACAGCAGGCACCTGGCGAGGGCCTGGAGGCGGTGGGTGGCCGAGACCAGGCCGTTGCCAGGTCCAGCCTTGAGTTGGAACTCGGCCCCGGCGATGGCCTGGCGCCAGGCGCCCTCTCTCGGCTGGTGCTCGTTGACGTGCTCTTTTGCGTGCTCGACCAGCGGGGCGAGGTGCCCCTTGAGGGTGTCGATCAGCTGGAGGACTTCGTCGTATGGCGGGAGCGTGGTCCGAGAGCGCAGTGCGGCGGCGATGTCGGCCCGGCACTGGTCACTGCCGATACCCGTGGTGGGCGGGAGTGGGGCGGTGTGGGTGGTTGCCATGGTGCGACTCCTCGAAGACGGGGGTGGTCAACCGCCGCCGCCTGGGGCGAGGAGAGGCCGGCCGTGCGCGGCCCCTGGCGGCTTAAGAAGAGTCAACCGCCGTGAGGAAGGGCAGATCCGCAAACGCTTTGCGACCTCGCAAACCGCTTGCGGGTCAGTTCAATTGAGGGGGACTCCAGCGCGACCGGCGAAGGCGCGGACGCCAGGAAGAGCCCGGTCATGGTGGAGCAGGCCGTTGGCCATGCCCTTGACCGCACCGCGGCGGATCTCCTGCGGTGCGGCCCGCTCGGCGGCCAGCAGGGCTCGGTAGCACTGTTCGGGCTTGCCCCACTGGTCGAAGCAGCGGGCCACGTCGATGAAGAACCGCCCCTGCCGTTCGGCGGTCGGCAAGGTGGTGGGGTCGATGGTCTTGGCCAGGTCGATCGCCTGTCCCGCGTCCCCGAGCAGATAGTGCACCGACAACTGGTGCAGCTGTACCTGCTGGATCCCGGCGTCTGTGCGGACATCTGCGGCCGCCCGGCCGGCTTTGGCGGCATCGGCCGCCTCCGCGATCAGTGCGTGCGCAGTCTGCCGGTCGCCCATCTTGGCTGCCGTGTAGGCGGCGGTCGCCAGCAGCGACGTGCTCGCGGCCAGTCGCGCCGGCTCCGCGGTGCCGCGGCCGGCCCGTACATCCTGCGCGGCCCGCACGGCGATGTCGGTGGCCCGTGCGAGGTGTCCCTGGCGCCGCCACGCGCTGGAGACCATCCGGTGGGCCTCGGCGATCGTCAGCGCGTCTCCGCCGGTCCTCGCTGCGTTCAGCGCGCGGTCCGCGGTGATCGCCACGAGTCCGTCCTCGCCGAGTTTGATGCACAGGCGAGCGGTGATGTTGTAGAGGTCGGCGACCGCCGTGGCTGCCGTCTCCGCAGGCTGGAGCGCACGGGCGCGGGCGATCTGACCGGGCAGGGTCCGGGCCAGGGTGTCGTAGCGGGCGGCTCGGAAGTGTGCCCGGGATTCCTTCACCGTGGCGGCGACGCCGGCCGGTGACACGTCACCGTCCTCGGGCACAGCGGCGCTGCCGTACAGGAGGAGCTCTTCGAGGGGCGCGAGCGTGCTGGCCTCGGCTGGTGTGGCGCTGGTCAGGGGAGAAGCGAAGACCACCGCCGCAGCGGCCAGAAGTTCACGGCGTCGCACGGGGTCGTCACCCTCCTCCGGACCAAGATTGCGGACCACACTAGCGGAGGCAGATGCTCGGCGAACTGATGCCGGAGGTTGCGCGGGCAGCGGCGCGGCAGCGAGAAGTTCGGGCAGTGGAATATCCAGGACTTCGGAGATCTGACGCAGCGTCTCCAGGCTGTTGACCGGGATCACGTCCCGCTCGACCTGGGACACCCAGCTCTCCGACTTACCGGTCATCGCGGCCAAGTCCCGCTGTGGCCACCCCTTGCGCCTGCGGGCCTTGGCGATCATTTTCCCAAGCGTCAGTGCGTTCCCCGCCACTGGGAGCCCCCGAGATCCGTGTCCCCACCGCGTGAGCAAGCCACGGTACTGCCGTGAGGACCGTGGTTGTAGGGGGCATCACGTCGATGTAAGCGCTGCTTGCCAGTAGCGGTTGGCTCCTCGTTGGCCCGCTCCGGCCCTCGTGCTCGTGCCCGCCCAGGGCCCCAGCGCCCATCTGGTCTCAGCTGCACGACCAGAACGCTGCCGAGTCGCCTCTAGCGACCGGAAGCAGCCTGACGAGAACCAGGGCAGATGTCGCTCGCGGCTCTTCGGTCTTCCTCTGCAGGTGAGGTGTGACCTTTCCCGTCCGGGCCGCTATTCCGTAGTACCGCGGCAGAGGCCCTCGACGCGGAACCACAATCCCGGGGCGTAGACCGAATGGATGACGGCCTCCTGCCCTCTCGTGACCCGCAGGATTCTCAGGGCGCCACTGGGCAGCACGTCGTATTGGTAACTGATCTCGGAATTTCCCTCGACGGCGTCGTCGTAGGAGATATCCGCCGTACGTGCTTGCGCGTATTCCTTCGGCGGACGATTTTCCACCAACTTGATGAAGACGCTCATGGGCCAACAGTAAGGGCGTCTCGCGAGCTCCGCCTTCTGGGATGAGGCGACGGTACGGGCGCCGACTGGGTGGGGCCTCACGCCTGGTTCACAGCAGCCCTGGCAGCCCTGGTCAGGGGAGCGGTTGCTTTCCTCCGTTGGTGCCGGTCATGCGGATTCGACGGCTTGCCGGCTGCCTTTCGGGAGGCCGGGACCGCGGGCTGTACAGGGCATGCGCGGGCCTTGTCACGCCTCGCTGCCCTGTGGGCGGTCAGCTCTCTGTGGTTGGCTGGCCGCCAGCCAGGACCGCGCGGGCCCGGCGGGATGCGCGGTGTCCACGGTGAGCTGGAGCCGGGTGCCGCCGTCGTGGCCGGCCGGGTAGCTGCGCTGCTCGGTGGAATCGAAGCAACGCCGGAGAACGTCTGCCACGCGGCGGGCGATATCGGGGGAAGCCGCGATGATGCGAACGTCGGCGTACCCGGCCCGGGGCAAAGGTTCCGCAGGGTTCATGCCAGCCTCGTTTTCTGGATGACGTGAGGTGGTCTCCGGTGGCTATGGCGTGGTGCGAGCCTACGTCACGCTCGCCGCCCCGGCTGGAGAAAGCCGGAGCCGTCTGCGGTCTCCGTGCGGGCGGCCACGGGTGAGGAGAAGCCTGCCGGGTCGGTTGCCGGCCGTGGTCGGTTCCTGGTTTTGTCGCCATGCCCCAGCACAGCTTCCGGAGGACGAAACCGCTCCGGCGCGAGGAGTACAGTGGGGGCTACTGAGCCTTCGCCCGGTGGCTGCCGACATCGTCGGGCGGTGAATGGACGCGTCCGTCGCCGGGCGTGAATGGATGCGTCGAATTCTCGAAGGCGGACAGAAACGCCATGACCGATTCCGATATTCCTCGTGTCCCAGGACTTTTGCCGAGCGCGATCCATCGATCCGTGAAACCCGGGACGGCACTTCTGCGGCTGGAGACCACGCAGGCCCGTGAGGGGATCCTGGATGGCGCATGGTGGCCACGTTCCCGCGACATAGGTGCAGAGCTTCCCGCGCTGGTCAGTGCCCTGGCCGAGCACCTTGGCCCCATCACACGCGTGGGCTTGGACGCGAGTGCCTGGGAGGAACTGCCGACGCGGCTTACGATCGACGATCGCGTGGTCCACCTCGATTCCTTCCCGATCGGTGACGACACGGTTCTCATCACCCGGGGCGACAACGATCACTTCGCCCTGCTGGTGGTCCCGCCCGATACGCCACCCGACGCCGCGCACGTCGCGATGGCCAGGGCAGTGCGGACCGACAACGTGGCGCAGGCCCGACAGATCCTCATCGAAACTGGCAGCACCCGGCAGACCTAAGCGCCCGGGACGCGGCGCGGCCGAGGAAGGACAGCCGCACCTGATGATGGGGTCACGAGGACGACAGCCTGCGAGACCCAGGAGCGACGGACTGCCAGGCTCACGTCCTGCCGAGGGTTACCTGCGGTGGCCCTGTCGGTGACCATTGGCAATGGGCGGCGTCGTGGCCGTCGGCGCTGTAGCTCGGTAGTTCCCGCGTGTATGTGAGCTGCGGAGTGTTGCAGCTGCACGACGCTTGTTGGGCTGGATGGCGATGCGCCAGTTGAGGACCTCGGCGGGGTGTTCGGCGCTGTCGAGTTCTCGCCGGGCGGCGACTTCTGCCAGGAGGTGCCGGGGGTTGTGGCCGGCGGTTTCGGCGCGGGCGAGGGTGGTGGTCAGGGCGGGCCAGGCGGGGTCGGCGAGGATGCGGTCGGCGTGGTCGGGTATGGCTTGTCGCACGGTGTCCTTGAAGCGTTCGGCGGTCTGGGGGCCTGGGGCACGTCGGCAGAGGTCCGCCAGGACGGGCTCGGCGGCTTGGCGGTAGCCCTGTTGCAGGTGGCGGAAGGCTTCCTCGGCCGCTGCTGCCTGCTGCTCGTGGCCACGTTGTTCGTGCCACTTGGTAGCGGCGCGAGCCAGGTGCAGGGCGGCGAAGACCACGGCGATGGCAAGGCCGCCCGGAATGTTGGGGGCGTAGGCGAGTTCCTTGGCGGCTTGGCGTAGCCCGTTGGCGGCCTGATGGTCGGCCCGGACGGCCGAGCGGCGTGCCCGGTTGAAAGCCCGAGCTGCGGCTTGTAGTTCGGGCTGATGTGGGCCGGGTGTGGTGCGGGCCAGGTTGTGCAGGGTGTCGCCGAGGGCGTCCAGGTGGCCCTGGGCCACGGCATCGTCGCCTGCATCGAGAACTGTGCCGGCCGTGCGCAGCGCGATTTCGGCGCGGCGCCACGAGTCGGCCGGGTCCGCCACCTGCTGGGGGCGGTCAGCCACTTCCTGGGTGAGGAGGCGTTCGGTCAGGCGGTTGTAGGACAGGTCGGGGGCGAGTTTGGAGCCGCCGTAGCCGATGGTGTCGCCGGGTGCGGCCAGGCTGTAGCCGTCCACTTCGCCGGTCTTGGTGCTGATGCGCGGCTTGACCTGGATGCCGAGTGAGCCCAGCACGGTGAAGTACTCGTCGATGCTGTGCACGGAGGCGGCGACCGCGTACGCCTGGTCGCGCAGCCACTCCCGCGCGGTCACGTCCTGCCCCTGGCGCTCGGCCTTGGCCCGCTCGGCCCCGGTGGGCGTCTTGGGGGCGGTGAGGTCGCCGGACTTCAGGCGGCGTAGCCCGAACTCGGCCTCGATCTTGCGGCATTCCTTCTGTGCCCGCCAGCCGTCCCGGTTCGTCCGGGGCCGGCGGCCGTCGGCGCGGACGGTGGTGGCCAGGATGTGGATGTGGTCATCCGCGTGCCGCACGGCTATCCATCGGCAGGCTTTTTCGTCGCCCTCGGGGGCGATGCCTGTGGCGGCGACGACGCGGTGGGCGACCTCGGCCCACTCGGCATCGGTCAGGTAGCGGTCACCGGGTGCGGTGCGTACCGGGCAGTGCCACACGTGCTGCGGTGGCTTCTTGCCGCCCAGCTCGCGCGTGCGCAGGTCGACGTGGTGGTCGAGGCGCTTGGCGAGCTGAGTGTAGGTGGCGTTCGGGTCGCGACCGGGGTCGGGAGCGCCGGCCATGTCCCAGGCGGCCACGATGTGCGGGTCGGTGTGCTCCTCGCGACGTCCCTTGCCGTACAGGTAGTTGATCAGGCCGAGGGTGCTGGAGCCGGTGGAGACGTCAGGCACCATGGGCGGCGCCTTCCTCCATGAGCTGGTCCATCAGCCGGTAGCTGCGCTCGACAGCCTGGCCCACGCGGTCGAGTACCGCCTCGGCCAGGTCGGGGACGGCTCTGCTGTTGATGGCCATGGTGATCTGGTTGAGGTTGTTGCCGACGCGGTTCAGCGCGGTGACGTGCACTTCGATGGCTTCCACCAGAGGGCGCACGGGGTCGTCCTCCGGGCTGCCGGTCAGCGTCATGTGACCGAGGGCTACGGCAAGTGCGGCGTCGCCGACGAACCCGGCGAACGTCTGATCGCGCCGTGCGGCTTCCTCGTCGATGATGCGAACCGCGGTGGGAGTGAAGCGGACGGTCTTGTCCTGGTCGCGCTTTTCGGTGGTGCGCTTGCGGTTCATGCGCGCAGGCAGCTTGGGGGCGTCGGGCTCGCGCCACGAGGGTTGCTCGGTGGGCGGGGCGGTGTCGGCAGACGGCTCGGTGGGCGGGGCGGTGGAGTCGGCGACGGGCGCGGCGTTGGGCTCGGCCTTCCCCTCCCCAGGCTCGGGTGCCCGCTGGCGCCCGGCCTCCTCTTCCTCCGCCACCCCTGGGGCGGGGGCAAGCGCGGACGAAGCCTCGTTAGAGGCTCGTTCGCTCCAGCTTGCTGCTGTGTGGTGGGGCCGGCTGAACAGATGCCAGCGGCGGCGAGAGCGACCTGGCGTGTGGTGGCCATCCTGCCGGTTGGCGTCCGTGTCGTCGATGGGGTCGTGCATGTCTTGCTCCGAAGGGTGTTTCTGGGGTCGGGGAGGTGGTGGTGAGGGCGTTCACGGAGGGGGCGTTCACGCGAGCCCCCCTCTAAGAGGGGGCTCGCGTGAACGCTTTGGCGCGTGACCGCCGTGCACCCCGCCGTGATCGCTTGACCTGGGGTTTCGTGTGGAACGTGAACGCCGTGAACGGTCCGTGCGGGGTGCCGGCCGCCAAGGCCGCGTGAACGGTGCCGTGAACGCTCGACGCGGGCAGAACCTGGGGTGGAGGGACGGACCTGGCGCCCGTTATCTGGCGGAAGTCCGGTTGGCTTCCGGCGGGTGACCGGAAGTCCCCGCGTTGACCGAAAGTCGCGGTCACCACCGGAAGGCGCCACCGGAAGAGGGGCAGGACCGCAGGCGGTCGGCGGCGCCTGCGGTCAAGCCGGTAGTTGAGGCGGTCAGGACACGGCGACCAGGCGATGGGCACGGTAGCGCGCCTGGCTACCGCCACCGGTTCCGCCGGCGCTGCCCTGGGTCCTCTCGACGTGTCCGGCCCGGGCGAGCTGGTCCAGCTTGCGGCGGGCCTTCTCCACGTCCGCGCGGCTGGGTTTGGCCTCCTCGGTCAGATGAGAGGCCAGCTCGCGTGGGGTCAGCCCCTCCGGCGATGCCCGCACCAGGGCGAGCGGGTCGAGTGTCTCCTCGACATAGGAGGTACCGCGCTCGTGGTTGTGGATCACGGGCAACGGGCCGATCTCACCGGTCGGCGTCTTGAGGTGGTGGATCTTGACCGCGGGGTCACCGGCCTCACCCGCTACGAAGAGCACGCTGCCCGCGCCGCTGACGAACCAGGTCGAGCCGTACACCCGGTCCAGGACCGGGCGCTGGTCGCGGGGTGCCTCTGCGGTGGACTTGCGCTGGTGGTGCAGCTCCAGGACCTGTGCCCCCTCGCGCAGAGCATGCTGACGGGCGTTGTTGTACGCGATGGCTGCCTCGTCCTCGGTCAGGCGGCTGACCGCGTCCTTGAGGCTGTCGATCACGACGGTGTCCGCCTTGTGGGCGGCGGAGAGCTCGGCGAGCAGGTGGGGCTCCTTGTCGAGGGTGGTGGGCAGCGGGCCGGACCAGACCCGCAGCCGGTCCCGCAGCGTCGGCTCGTCCCGGGGGCCGAGGTGGCGGCGCAGAGCGCGGGCGATCTGCGGTGGCCGGTCCAGAGCGAGGTACAGCACCCGCTCGCCTTCGGCCACCGGCAGGTCCAGGACCGCCTCGTACACGCCGAGCCGGGCGAGGACGACCTGGTGGGCGAGTGTGGTCTTGCCGACGCCCGGCGGGCCGACGATCATCAGGCTTTCCCCCTTGGCCCAGGCGGTCTGCTCGGGCGTGCCCCACAGGGGGTCGGCGGGCGCGCCGGTCTCGGTGACGAAGTCCCACCCGTCGCTCATGTAGCGGTCGAGGCGTGAGCCGGCAGTGGTGCGGGACCGCTCACGCTGGGCGCGCACCAAGTCCTCTACCGCGGCGAGGACTTCGTCCGGGTCTGCCCCCGGATCGCCGGCGCGCTGGACGGCCTGCAAGCCAGCGGCTTGGACCGCGCGCAGCCCTGCCAGGCGGCGCACGATCGAGGCGTAGTACTCGGCCCGGCCGGGCTCGCCGCACTCGTCCGCGAGGTGGTGCAGGTAGGCCGGCCCACCGACGCGCTCCAGGTCGCCCTGCCTGCGCAGCAGATCGGTGACCGCGATCGGGCTGGTGGGCGCCTCGTCACGCCGAAGCTGAAGCAGGGCGGCCCAGATGGTTCCGTGCCGCGGCTCGTAGAAGTCGGCCCCGTCCAGTACGGAACGGACTTGGTCGACATCATCGGGACGGTGCAGGCACGTCCCCAAGACGGCGCGCTCGGCGAGCGGGTCGCGAGGCGTGTTCCCCTGCGCGTCACCGCTGACGGGCGGCTCGGGTGACGTGCGCGGGGGAGGGACATTACGATGGGGCACGGCAAGTCCTCACCGGCGGTTGCGAGGCGGGCAAGGCCCCGCACCACTCAGGCTGGTCGTTCAAGCGGGCGATCTCGTGGGACTTCGAACGGCCTTTGGTGTTGACGCACCAGGGGCCGTCGCCATTTCCGGGATCGGCTCGTGTCATACGGCCATCCCCCACTCGCCCGAGCCCTGCGCGAGCGCGTGCTCGTAGCGCAGCAGCTCCGCCGTGCTGTACAGCACCCGCTTTCCGATCTTGACTCCGCGCGGCCCCTTCCCGATCTGGCGCCAGTACCGGACCGTGCTCTCGGACGTGCGGTAGCGCTCGGCGACCTCGGCGGTGGTGAGGTAGGTCTCCATCGTTTTCCCATTCGACTAGCTTGCGAGTCGTTCTGGAAAGTTTGTAGCCGACGGATGGCGGCAAGTCAAATGGGGAAGCGTATGATTCAATTTGGAAAACGATGTGATGGTGACAAGGGAGGCCGGCATGGCTGAAGGTCAGGCAGGCGGTGGCGACGTGCCACTGCTGTACAGCGAGGGCAACATCGCGGCGCGAGTGGCTCTGGAGCGCGAGGTCAGGGGGTGGAGTACGACGGAGCTGGCGGACCGGGTCTCCAGGGCCGGCGTCAAGATGAACCAGACGGCGATCTGGCGCATGGAGAACGGCAGCCCGCGACGCCGCATCAACGTCGACGAGGCCCTGGCCTTCAGCAGAGTCTTCGAGCTGCCCCTCGAAGAACTCATGTCTCCGCCGCTCGAAGGCATCGACCTCGAAGGGCGGCGCCTGGTTCAGGAAGCCGTCGAGGCGTTCTACGAGTCCCGCGACGCCCAGGACCGCCTCCACCGGGCCGTGACCGCCACCGCCGAGTACATCGAGGCGCACCCCGACGGCTCACGAGCCATCCATGAACAGTGCCTTCGCCTCACGGGCGACGAGCGCGACGCCCGCACCCTCACCGAGTACATCCAGGGCGGCGGCTACTACCACTAACCAACCCAAAGGAGAACGAACTTGGCGAATATCCAGAAGCGCCCCAACGGCAAGTGGCGTGCCCGCTACCGCGACCTCGACGGCAGGGAGCACGCCCGCCACTTCGACCGCAAGGTCGACGCCCAGCGCTGGCTCGACGAGGTCACGACCAGCATGGTCACCGGCCTGTACGTCGACCCGCGTGCCGGAAAGATCTCCTTCGAGAAGTACGCGACCAAGTGGGAGGGTGAGCAGATATCCGGTGAGGCGGGCACCCGCATCACGGACAACGCCCTGCGGGTCCACCTGATACCCGCCCTCGGCTCGTACGCGATGGCCTCCCTGCGGCGGACCCACCTCCAGGCGCTCTTCAAGAAGCTCTCCGAGCAGCTCGGCCCCGGCAGCGTGCGCAACGTCTACGACGTCCTCGTCCGCGTCATGACGGCCGCCATCGAGGACAAGGTCATCGCCACGAGCCCGTGCAAGCGGATCACGCTGCCGGCCATCTCGGACGAGGAGGTCACGCCGCCCACCGTCGCGCAGGTCGAGGCGATGGCCGGCGTGATGCCGCCGTACGTTCGCGCGGCGATCGTCGTGCTGGCCGGATCGAGACTGCGCATTGGCGAGTTGCTCGGCCTGAAGGTCTCGGACGTCGACTTCAAGCGGGGTGCCATCCGCATCGAGCGGCAGCGGCTGCAGTCCGGGCTCATCGGCCCGCCGAAGACCGCCAAGTCCCGGCGCACGGTCCCGGTCGGAGAGGTCGTCACGGACGCCCTCCTCGCGCACCTCGCCGCACGGCCCTCGAAGGAGTGGCTGTTCACGATGGAGGAGGGGGAGCCCCTCAACTACAGCCGCTGGAAGACCGAGTGGAAGTGCGCCCGCAAGGCGCTGCAGAAGGCGGAGAACGAGGCGGCCGAGCGCGAGGGGCGCCGGCCCGTCGAGCTGCCGCACATGGTGACGCACGACCTGCGGCACTTCTATGCCTCCGCGCTCATCGCGGGAGGGGCCAGCGTCAAGCAGGTCCAGCTCGTCCTCGGCCACGCATCCGCCGTCATCACGCTGCGGATCTACGCCCACCTGTGGCCGGGCGAAGAAGACCGCACCCGATCCGTCATGGACGCCGTGCTCGGCGGCCTGCGGACCGGGTGCGGACAGGGCGACGCTGCAAGTAAGGAAATTGCAGGTCAGAGGGCATGATCCAAGATCAAGCCTTCTTCGTCTCCCAGAAGATCTTGTCGATCTCGGCGATGAGCTCCAGGGCCTTCGTGCCCGTCTTCGGGTCGTTCGAGGCCTTGGCCGCGCTGAGGGCCTTGAGCGTGTCGTTGACCAGCTGGTGGAGCTGCGGGTACTTCTCGAAGTGCGGGGGCTTGAAGTAGTCGCTCCACAGCACCGAGATGTGGTGCTTGGCCAGCTCGGCCCGCTGCTCCTTGATCAGGACGGCGCGGGTGCGGAAGTCCGCGTCCTCGTTGGCCTGGTACTTCTCCTGTACGGCCTTGACCGACTCGGCCTCGATGCGGGCCTGGGCCGGGTCGTACACGCCGCAGGGCAGGTCGCAGTGCGCGCTGACCTTGACCTTGGGGGCGAACAGGCGGGAAAGCATGTTCAGTCCTTCCTCGTGATCGTCTTCTCACGTGCGAGATTACTCGGTGCGGGAAGGCTTTTCTCGGGTGCCCCGGGGGTCTTAGGGCAAAAGTCCGGTGGCGGGCCGGGACTGATGGAGGATGGTCTGGTGAAGGTCGCACAGGGGCTGGACCGGGAGGTACGAATGCCGGAGCGGGTGCGCGAGCCGGAGCAGGACAGCGGCGGCGGCGCGGAGCCGGTGCGGGGCGGGCCGCTGCGGTCGTTCGGGTTGGCGGAGGTCTACAACCCGTCGATGGTGCCGACGCTCCGGCCGGGGGACCATCTGGTGGTCCGGTACGGCGCGGTGGTGCGTCCCGGTGACGTGGTCGTGCTGCGGCACCCGTTCCGGCAGGACCTGCTGATCGTCAAGCGCGCGGTGGAGCGGCGGGACGGCGGCTGGTGGGTGCGCGGCGACAACCCGTACGTGGAGAACGACAGCCGGGAGTTCGGCACGGTCCCCGACGACCTGGTGATCGCCCGGGCGTGGCTGCGGGTGCGGTCGCCGCGCGGGCTTCAGCGCTCGCCGCGGGCCGCGCTCGCCTGGGGCTCCTGGGCGCTGTCGGCGGTGCGGCCGCTCTCCAGGCGCTTGCGGGCGCGGTAGGCGGCGACGTTGGCGCGGGTGGCGCAGCGGTCGGAGCAGTAGCGCCGCGAGCGGTTGGTCGAGGTGTCCAGGTAGGCGTTGCGGCAGGGCTTGGCCTCGCAGATGCCCAGCCGGTCCACGCCGAGCTCGGTGAGGTGGAAGGCCAGGCCCATGCAGGCGGTCGCGGTGAAGCCGGCGGTGGCGTTGGCGGCGTGGTCGGCGATGTGCATGTGCCACTTGGGGCGACCTCCCCCACTCTCGACTCCTCCCCCACTCTCGACTCCGTTCGAGCGGGGGGACCCCCATGAGCGGGAGGTGCCCCCATCGTCGCGGTACTCATGGCCGGAGATCTGTGGGCTGACCGGGAACTCCATCATCAGCGCGTTCAGCAGGTCCACGGCGAGTACCTCGTCGCCGCGGTCGGCGGCCTCGAAGACCGCGCGGAGCCGGGTGCGGACCGTGCGCAGCCGCGTGACGTCGCTCTCGCTGGCCCGCCGGGCGGCCTGCTGGGCACCGCCGAAGAGCTCACGGACCGCCTCGACCGATGTCAGGGTGTCCTCGCCGCGCTCGGGCTGCTCGGTGTTGACCAGTCGCACGGCGTAGTCCGAGTAATAGGTCAGTTCCACTTGTAGTCCTTACGGGACGCGTCCAGAGTGCGGGTGCCCACCTGCGTAATGGGTGTTGTCACTACGAGGGTATTACGACCCGTCCGGTCCGTAACGCCGTGCCGCCTGACGGCGGGGTGTTGCGTTGTCCGCCGTGTCCGCCTGACGGCGGGGGGTGCGTTGTCCGCTGCGCGGGGCTGTTGGGTGCGGTGACGGGCCTGCGGGGGTGGTGTGCAGGACTGCTGCGCTTTACGTCCTGCACACCACCCCCTCCGGCCCGTCCCCTCCCGTGAGTGGGTGGGAAAGACAGGTTCGTCCACCCTCGCGCCGGTGGTCTGCTCACGGTCACCACTCGACAACGAACCCGCACCGGCCGACCGGCCGGCACCTCCACCCACCCTTTCCATGACCACCCACGGGAGGGGACGGGTCTGCGGGGCAGGGGTTGTCCGGACGTAAAGCGCAGCAGTCCGGACAACCCCTGCCCCGCAGACCCGGCACCGCGGCCGAACAGCCCCGCGCAGCGGATTCGCACCGCACCCGAAACGCCCCGCGCAGCGGCACCGCCCACCGCAGGCGACACGGCGGCGGGGCCGGCAACGTACGAACGAGCTCCGCGCAGCGGACCCGCCGCGGCCTCCTAAGGTCACAGCACCTTGGACAGGAACGACTGGGTCCGCTCGTGCTGGGGGTCGGTGAGCACATCGCGCGGGTGGCCGGATTCCACCACCACGCCGTTGTCCATGAACACCAGGGAGTCGCCGACCTCGCGGGCGAAGCCCATCTCGTGGGTCACCACGACCATCGTCATGCCGTCGGCCGCCAGGTCCTTCATGACGTCCAGGACGTCGCCGACCAGCTCCGGGTCGAGGGCCGAGGTCGGCTCGTCGAAGAGCATCAGCTTCGGTTCCATGGCCAGGGCCCGGGCGATCGCCACCCGCTGCTGCTGGCCGCCGGAGAGCTGCGAGGGGTAGTTGCCGGCCTTGTCGGCCAGCCCGACCCGCTCCAGCAGCGCGCCCGCCCGCTCCCGCGCGGCCGCCTTGGACTCGCCCTTGACCTGGACCGGCGCCTCCATGATGTTCTCCAGCGCGGTCATGTGCGGGAAGAGGTTGAAGCGCTGGAAGACCATGCCGATGTCCCGGCGGCGGGCGGCGACCTCGCGGTCGCGCAGCTCGTAGAGCTTGCCGTTGTGCTCGCGGTAGCCGACCAGTTCGCCGTCGACCGACAGCCGGCCGGCGTTGATCTTCTCCAGGTGGTTGATGCACCGCAGGAACGTCGACTTGCCGGAACCGGACGGGCCGATCAGGCAGAAGACCGCGCCGGGCGCCACCTCCAGGTCGATGCCCTTGAGGATGTGCGCGGTGCCGTAGGACTTGTGGACGCCCTCGGCCTTCACCATCGGGACGGTGGCCTCGCCGGAGTCCTTCTCCGCGGTCGTGCTCGTGGTCTTGCTCATGCCGTACCTCCGGCGCGGTTCGGGCCGGCCAGCTTCGCCTTGACGCGCTGGAACGGGGTGGGCGGAAGCTGGCGGCTGGAGCCGCGGGCGTAGTAGCGCTCCAGGTAGTACTGGCCGATGCTGAGCACCGTCGTGGCGATCAGGTACCAGGCGGCGGCCAGGATCAGCATCTCGACCACCACGCCGGAGTCCCGGCCGACGTTCTGCGCGGCCTGGAGGAGGTCGTAGTACTGCACCGCGATCACCAGGGACGAGGTCTTGAGCATGTTGATGACCTCGTTGCCGGTCGGCGGCACGATCACCCGCATCGCCTGCGGCACGACGATCCGGCGCAGCGTCTTGCCGTGGCTCATGCCCAGCGCGTGCGCCGCCTCGGTCTGGCCCTCGTCGACGGCGTTCAGGCCGGCCCGACAGATCTCGGCCATGTACGCGGCCTCGTTGAGGCCGAGACCGAGCAGTGCGCACAGGAACGGGGTCATGAAGTCCGACCACTCGTCCTTGTAGATCGGCATGATGTCGATGTACTGGAAGACCAGGCCGAGGTTGAACCACAGGAAGAGCTGGACGTAGACCGGGGTGCCGCGGAAGAACCAGACGTAGAACCACGCCACGGACTTGGTGACCGGGTTCTTGGACTGTCGCATGACGGCCAGGACCACGCCCAGCACGATGCCGATCACCATCGAGAGCACGGTGATCCACAGGGTGTTGCGCAGGCCCTTGAGGATGTCCGTGTTGAACATGTACTCCGGTATCGCGCCCCAGTTGACCTTCCCGGAGGCGAAGGCCCGGACGAGCAGGGCCAGCAGCCCGATGACGACGAGGGCGGCGACCCAGCGCCCGTAATGGCGGACCGGTATGGCTTTGATGGGCTCGGGCTGGGCCGGCGGAGCGGACGCCGGCGGCTCGGCCGGCTTGTCGACGTCAACTGACACGAAGGTTGCCTTTCAGCGTGTGGCGGGAGAGGCGTGAGGGCGGCCGCGCGGAGCGCGCCGGCGAGGGGGGACGGGCCGCCGGCTCAGGTGCCGCCGTTGATCTGCACTTCCTTGACCCCGGCGTCCTTGACGTTCCACTTGGCCAGGACGCCGTCGTACGCGTGGTTCTTGATCACCAGCTCCACGGCCGCCTTGAGCGCGTCGCGCAGCTGCTCCTGGCCCTTGGGGACGGCGATGCCGTACGGGGCCGCCTTGAGCGGGGCGCCGCCGACCATCTGGAAGTCGTTGCCGCCGCCGGAGACCTTCACCGCGTAGGCCGCGACCGGGTAGTCGCTGGAGACCGCGTCCACACCGCCGGTCCGCAGCCGGGTCTGGGCCTCGGAGTCGTTGTCGAACGCCTCGATGGAGATCGGCTGTTCGCCGCCCGCCTCACATGCCTTGGACTTGTCCTTGGCCAGGTCGTGGGAGACGGTGCCGCGCTGCACGGCGAGCTTCTTGCCGCACATGGTCTCCCAGCCGTCGATGCCCTTGGTCTTGCCCTTCTGGGTGTAGAGCGAGACACCGACGTTGAGGTAGTCCACGAAATCGACGCCCTCACCGATCTTCTTGCCGGTGGTGGAGTCGATGCCCTGCTGGCGGTCCTTGGTGTCCGTCATGGCCGACATCGCGAGGTCGTAGCGCTTGGACTTCAGGCCGCCCATGAGGGTGTCGAAGGTGGCGTTGTTGAAATTGAGCTTGATGCCCAATTCCTTGCCGATTGCCGCCGCGAGATCCGGATCGATGCCTTCCACCGCGCCGTTCGAGCGGAACTCCACCGGCTTGTAGGTGATGTCCGAGCCGACCTGGAGCATCCCCTTGTCCTGGACGTCCTTGGGGAGCTTGCTGAAGAGCGGGGCGTGCGGATTGCGGTTCTTCGCCGCCTCCCGTCGGGCGATCGCCGCGTCGGTCTGGTCACCGCAGGCGCTGAGCAGCAACAGCGATGCGGTGACCGTGGCTATCGCGGCGGCAGTCTTGACGGACTTACCGGACCTGCCGGCCGCCGCGCGACGGGTGGTGTCTGCGGTCATGCGGATCCTCCTGCGGATGGGTAACCGACGTGCCAGTGTGGGCAGCCGATGTGCTGGTGAGAAGGGGGTGTGCACACACCTTTGGGCACCTTTGAGCGTCGCGCCCTCGGTCGGTGACGGAATCCTGCCATCCGCACTCCGGTATGCGGACTGTTGCGCAGGTCAAAATCGGATAACGGACGAGCGAGGGTGATCGTCGGCCGCGTCCCACAAGGGGAAACGCCGCTCACCGGCCCGGGAGGCGATGATCGCGAGTGCGGGGGCGTCTCGGAATTCGGACAGTCGCGGGGGATCTTCGGCGATTTCCGCTATTCCATCACTAATGTCGGAGCTCTGTACCGACAGGTAACGAATCTAACTCGTCGCGCCGGACGCACGTCCGGTAGAAAGGTTCGTTACACCCCTCATCCGGGGCTCAGGGCGCGTGTGCGGCGCGCCCGGCGTCCGTACCTCCCCCCGCGCGGCGGCTATCCGCAGCGCAGGGCGCGGGCGCGGTGCCCGCCCACTCCCCAACCAGGGAGTGGCCACCCTCAACAGATTTACGACAAAGGGGTCAGAGAAAAGTGGCAGCGGAGATCGTCAATCCTCGCAGCGACAGTGAGACAGGCGTCGAAGGGGGCGCGGACGGCACGTCCGGCGAACTCTTCGACCCGGCCTTCGCGCTGCATCGTGGCGGCAAGATGGCCATCCAGGCAACTGTGCCGGTGCGCGACAAGGACGACCTGTCCCTCGCGTACACGCCGGGCGTGGCCAAGGTGTGCAGCGCCATCGCCGAGCGTCCCGAGCTCGTGCACGACTACACGTGGAAGTCCCAGGTCGTGGCAGTGGTCACGGACGGCACCGCGGTGTTGGGCCTGGGCGACATCGGGCCGGAAGCCTCCCTCCCCGTGATGGAGGGCAAGGCCATCCTCTTCAAGCAGTTCGGCGGCGTGGACGCGGTCCCGATCGCGCTCGCGACCACCGACACCGACGAGATCGTGGAGACCGTCGCCCGGCTTGCGCCGTCCTTCGGCGGCGTCAACCTGGAGGACATCTCGGCGCCCCGGTGCTTCGAGATCGAGCGCAAGCTCCAGGAGCGGCTGGACATCCCGGTCTTCCACGACGACCAGCACGGCACCGCCGTGGTCACCCTGGCCGCGCTGCGCAACTCCGCCAAGCTCACCGGGCGCGAGCTCGGCGACCTGCGGGCGGTCATCTCGGGTGCCGGCGCGGCCGGTGTCGCCATCGCCAAGATCCTGGTCAACGCCGGCATCGGCGACGTCTCGGTCTGCGACCGCAAGGGCATCGTCTCGGCGGACCGTGCGGACCTCACGGACGTCAAGCGCGAGCTGGCCGGCTTCACCAACAAGGCGGGCCTGACCGGTTCGCTGGAGACGGCGCTGGACGGCGCCGACGTCTTCATCGGCGTCTCCGGCGGCACGGTGCCGGAGGAGGCGGTGGCGAAGATGGCGAAGGACTCGCTGATCTTCGCGATGGCCAACCCCAACCCGGAGATCCACCCGGACGTCGCCCACAAGTACGCCGCCGTGGTCGCCACCGGGCGCAGCGACTTCCCGAACCAGATCAACAACGTGCTCGCCTTCCCGGGCATCTTCGCCGGCGCCATGCAGGTGCGCGCCTCGCAGATCACCGAGGGCATGAAGCTCGCCGCCGCGGAGGCGCTGGCCGCCGTCGTCGCCGACGAGTTGAGCGCGGACAAGGTCATCCCGTCGCCGTTCGACGAGCGGGTGGCCCCGGCGGTCACCGCCGCCGTCGCGGCCGCCGCCCGTGCGGAGGGCGTCGCCCGGCGCTGACCTGCCACCGTCGCGGACACCACTGACGGGCCGGGCCGGCATCCCTCGCGGGTGCGGGCCCGGCCCGTCGGGCATCTGCGGCGATGGCCGGAAACGGTGGGCGGAATCCGGCCGTCCGAGGCCCGTGCCGGGCGGCGCGCGTCACACCCGCGCCCGCTGTCGCCGGGGGCGCCCGCGCCCTACGTTGGGATCATGTTTGCTGCCTACGCCGCCCGCATCGACCGCGACCAGCCGCTGAACGGCCTCGAATTGGGGGACCGCCCGGCCCCCGCCGCCCGCCCCGGCTGGACCACCGTCGACGTCAAGGCCGCCTCCCTCAACCACCACGACCTGTGGACGCTGCGCGGCGTCGGGATCACCGAGGACTCGCTCCCGATGATCCTCGGCTGCGACGCCGCCGGCATCGACGAGCACGGCAACGAGGTTGTCCTGCACTCCGTCATCGGGCAGACCGGCCACGGCGTCGGACCCGACGAGAAGCCCTCGATCCTCACCGAGCGCTACCAGGGCACCTTCGCCGAGCGGGTCACCGTGCCGACCTGGAACGTCCTCCCCAAGCCCGCGGAGCTCTCCTTCGCGGAGGCCGCCTGTCTGCCGACCGCCTGGCTGACCGCGTACCGGATGCTGTTCACCAACGCCGGGGTCCGGCCCGGGGACAGCGTGCTGGTCCAGGGTGCCGGCGGCGGCGTGGCGACCGCCGCCATCGTCCTGGGTGCCGCCGCGGGCCTGCGGGTCTTCGCCACCAGCCGGGACGAGGCCAAGCGCAAGCGCGCCGTGGAGCTGGGCGCCGAGGCGGCGTTCGCGAGCGGCGAGCGGCTGCCCCGGCGGGTGGACGCGGTGATCGAGACGGTCGGCGCCGCCACCTGGTCGCACTCGGTGAAGTCGCTGCGACCCGGCGGCACCCTGGTCATCTCGGGTGCCACCAGCGGTTTCACGCCCAAGAACGGGGAGCTCAACCGGATCTTCTTCCTGGAGCTGAAGGTCGTCGGCTCGACGATGGGCAGCAAGGAGGAGCTGGCCGGACTGCTCGACTTCTGCGCCGCCAAGGGCATCCGGCCGGTGATCGACTCCACGCTGCCGCTGGACCGGGCCCGCGAGGGCTTCGCGAAGATGGCCGAGGGGGAGCTCTTCGGGAAGATCGTGCTGACGGTCTGACGGCCGTGGTGCGTCGAGTGCGGGGAAGGAGCGGGGACGTGCGGATCCTTCGGGCGGACGGGCGGGCGGCCGTGCCGTGGCGCAACGGCGGCGGGCTCACCCGCGAGGTCGCCGCGCATCCGCCGGGCGCGGGCTGGGACGCCTTCGCCTGGCGGGTGAGCCTGGCCGAGGTGACCCGGGACGGGCCGTACTCCCCGCTGCCCGGTGTCCGGCGGATCCTCACCGTCGTCGATGGCGCCGGGCTGGAACTGACGGTGGACGGCGCCGTGCACCCGCTCCCCGGCCGCTACCGCCCCTTCGCCTTCCCCGGCGCCGCCGCCACCGACTCCCACCTGCTCGACGGCCCGGTGGTCAATCTGAACGTGATGGTCCGGGAGGGGCGGACGGCGGCGCGCGTCACGATGGTGCGCGGGAGCCGGGAGCTGACGGGGGCGCGGACCGCGGTGGTGGTCGCACTGGACGGCGGGGCCCTGATCGATGCCGCGGCGGCGGGGGAGCCGGGCGTGCGGCTGGCGCGGTACGACGCGGCCGTGTGGGAGCCGACGGGGGACACGGCGGCGCCCGTGGTGGTGCGGACGGACGGGGTCGCGGCGGTGATCGAGCTGTCCGACGTCGTCCCCGATGCCCCGTCCGACGTCAACGGGGCCGCGGGGACGGGACGTTGACCAGGGTCTTGTACGGCTGGTAGCCGGAATCCGATGGGCGGGCCGGACCGTCGGCCGTCGCGGGGTCCGTGTGTTCCGCGGGGACGGCCGGTACGGCTGTGACGCCGGGCAGGGCGTCGAGCGCCGCCCGCAGCCGGTCCGCGGTGCCCCCGGCGAGGAATTCCCGCCGGGCCGAAGCGTCCGCCCACTCCGCGTAGTTGAGCACCCGTCCGCCGTCCTGGGCGAGGTGGAGGTGGGCGCCGAGCAGCCCCGGGACCCGTGCGCGGCCCAGGAGGTCGACGACGGTGTCGGCGAGGGCGCGCTGGGCGTCGGGGCCGGTGGTGGCGAAGACCGGGGTGGCCACGAAGCCGGGGCGGGCCGCGGGGCGTTCCTCGGGGACGTGGCTGCGGTAGCGGCGGTAGCGGGTCGGGCCGGGGCGGCGGATGCCCGGGAGGGCCTCGTCGATCGGGGCGATGGCCGCGGGGCGCCGGGTGCGCACCCACTCCCGGTGGGCCCGGTCGTCCGTCCACTGCGCGTAGTTGAGGACATGGCTGCCGTCGGTGCTCAGGAAGGTGGCGAGCGCCAGCATCGCGGCGGGGCGCGGTTGGTCCTCCCAGGCGGCGAGCACCGCGTCCGCCGCCGGGCGCTGGAAGCGGGGCTCCGGTACGAGCCAGGGGCTGATGAGGACGGTGGCGGCGTCGGGGCGGCGGACGTCGGGGAAGTCGGCGGTGGACGGCATGCGGGCTCCGTGATGTCGCGGTGGTGGTGCTGGAAGCCTCTTCCCTCAAGTGCGGTTGAGGTCAAGGGGGTCGAAGGGGTCACCCCACCTGTCAACGATGGTTGACAGGTGGGGTGTGTCAACCTAGATTGACGGTCATGACCGAGGCAACGGATCTCGCCGCACGGGCGAGCGACCCCGACCCGCGGGCCGGCCTCCGCGCCGTGGCCGCGCTCCGCCGGCTGTTGGAGCAGCTGGAGGCGGTACAGGTGCGCAGCGCCCGTGCGAAGGGCTGGTCGTGGCAGGAGATCGCCGCCGAGCTGGGAGTCAGCCGGCAGGCGGTCCACAAGAAACACGGGAGGCGTTGATGTTCGAGAGGTTCACGGCCGCCGCCCGGGCGGTGGTGGGCGGTGCGGTGGAGCACGCGGACCGCACCGGAAGCGACTGCGTCGGCGAACCGGAGCTGCTGCTCGCGCTGTTGGACCAGCGGGACTCCCCGGCCGCGGCCGCGCTCGACAGGCTCGGCGCGCCGCGGCCGGCGGTCGTCCGCGACCTGGCGGCGGACCGGCGGCGGGGCGGTCTCTCGGTGGCCGACACGGTGGCGCTGGCCGCACTCGGGATCGACGTCGACGCGGTCGTGGCCCGGGTGGAGGAGACGCACGGGGCCGGGGCGCTGGCCGGCGGGGGGCGTCGGGCCGGGCGCGGCAAGCGGGTGCGCCGGACGTTCGCGCCGGAGGGCAAGGCGGTGTTGGGGCGCGCGCTGCGGATCGCGGTGGGCCGCGGCGACCGGCGCCTGGGCGACGAGCACCTGCTGCTGGCGCTGACCGCCGGGTCCGGCCCGGCCGGGGTGGTGCTGGCCGGCCACGGGGTGACGTACGACGCCGTGGCGCGGGTCCTGGCGGAGCGCTCCGCCCGACGCGCGAGTTGACCGGTCCGAGGAGGAGCGCGGCGGCGTTGCCCGCGGCCCGGCCCGGCGGCCGTGCACAGGACCCTGGCCCGCGCGAATTCGGTGGAACGGGCCGCACCGGGCTGCGTACCGTGACCCGGATACCGGCCGGCGGCCGGCAGCCGGCGGCCGGTGCGCTCGCCCCTGCCCGCCCGCGGGCCGACCGGAGCGGCAAGAGGAGCACGTGGTGTCGGGTTGGGACCTCCCAGCGGTGGCTGGGGGAGGAGCGGCGGACGAGGGGTTCGGCGCGGTCGCGGAGGAGTTCCGGCGGAACTTCACCGAGCGCGGGGAGCTGGGCGCCGCCGTCACCGTCCACGTCGGCGGGCGCAAGGTCGTGGACCTGTGGGGCGGCACCGCCGACGCGCGGACCGGGCGGGCCTGGGAGGCGGACACCGCGGTTCCGGTGATGTCCTGCGCCAAGGGGATGCTCGCGGTCAGCGCGCATCTGCTGGCGCAGCAGGGCGTCTGGGACCTGGACGCGCCGATCGCCGCGTACTGGCCGGAGTTCGGCCGGCACGGCAAGGAGCGGATCACCGCCCGGATGATGCTCACGCACACCGCCGGGATCCCGCTCGCCGAACGCAAGCTGACGTTCGATCAGATCATGGCGTGGACGCCGATGATCGAGGCGCTGGAGGAGCAGCCGCCCCTGTGGGAGCCCGGCACCGCGTACGAGTACCACGCGCATGCGCTGGGCTTCGTGCTCGGCGAGGTCGTCCGCCGGCTCACCGGGCTGAAGCCCGGCGCCTACTTCCGCCGGGCGATCGGCGACGACCTGGGCCTGCGCACCTGGATCGGGGTGCCGCAGGAGGAACTTCCGACGCTGGCCAGGCTGGTCGAGGCCGAGGGGCGCCCGACCCTGCCGCCGAGCGACTCGCTGATCATGCGGGCGCTGACACTGCACGGCGCGGTGCCCTTCCCCGGCCTCGACGATCCGCACGGCTACAACGCGCCGGACGTGCTGACCCGGGAGTTCCCCGGGGCCGGCGCGGTCTCCTCGGCGCGCGGACTGGCGGCGCTGTTCGCGGCCGTGGCGACCGGCGTGGAGGGCGGGCCGCGGCTGCTGGGCGAGGAGACCGTCACCGACGCCGTCCGGCCGCTGTCCGGCGGCCCGACCTTCTCGGGGCTGCCGGACCTCGGCGCCCGCTACGGCAGCGGCTTCCTGCTGGACTCGCCGTTCCGCCGACTGCTGGGCCCGCGCTCCTTCGCCACCAGCGGGGCGGGCGGCCAGTTCGCCTTCGGCGACGACGAGTTCGGGGTCGGCTTCGGCTATGTCACCAACCGGCTGGGCGCCAGCGGAGACGTCCGCGCCGAGCGGCTGATCGAGGCCGTCCGGGCCTGCGTGGGGGCGCCGGCCGTCGCCTGAGCCCGCGGCGGCGGTCCGCGCCGGGGAGCCGTCGCCCCCGGCGCCGACCGCCGGACCGGCCGCTACGCCTCCCGGTCCGCCTCCGTGCCGTCGGTCCCCGGGCGGCGCAGCAGGGTGCCGATGTGGGCGGCGGCGTTCGCCAGCCGCCGGCGGGACTCGGTGAGCTGATCCTCGGTGACGCCGTGGTCGCGGGCGGCGTCCCGCAGATCGTCCCGGAAGCGGTCCAGCAGGCGGTCGAAGTCGCGGGCCGGATCGCCGCTGGCCGGTTCGGCGGCCCATCCGGGCGCGGGGGGCTCCTCGGGGGCGCGCACGTCGGGGGACCCCGACGCGGCGGGCTCCGGCGCCGCCGGGGCCTGCTTGGTGAGGTCGATCCGCTCGGCCGCCACCCGGGTGCCGTCCGGGGCGGTCCCGGTGTGCTCCTCGGCCGGGGCGGCATCGGTCGGGGCGGTGTCGTGCGGGCCGGCGTCGGACGAGCCGGTGTCGTGCGGGGCGCCCGTGAAGCGGCCGACCTCGCGGGAGACCTCGCTCAGCGCCTCCCGCACCGCCGCCGACCAGTCGCCGGTGCGCACCGCCCCCTGGGTCTGCTCCTGCACGCGCCGGATGACCCGCTGGATCTCCTCGCGGGCGAACACCTGGGCGTCCCGGGCCTGTTTGCGGGCCCGCTGGGCGTCCTGCTTGGCGCGGCGGCTCTCCTCCTTGGCGCGGCGGGCCTGTTCCTTCCACTCCTCCTTGGCACGCCGGAACTCCTCCTTCGCCTGCCGCCAGGAGTCCTTGTCGCCGAACGCGGCGTCGAAGTAGTCCGAGGCTTCCGGGAACGGTCGCCCGCCGGCTTTGCGCCCGGACTTCCCGGCGCCCGCCCGGGCCTGCTGGGCGGCCTCCTTGACCTCCCGGCGCAGGTCCCGCACCGAGCCGCTGACGTCCTCCCGGATGTCGGAGGCGAGGGCCGCCACGGACTCCCGGATCTCCAGCTCCAGATCGGCGAGTTCACCGCCGCGGTCGGCCAGTTCGGCGCGGCCGGCGTCGGTGATGGCGTAGACCTTGCGGCCGCCCTCGGTGGTGTGGTTGACCAGGCCCTCGGCCTCCAGCTTGGCCAGCCGCGGGTAGACCGTGCCGGCGGACGGGGCGTAGAGCCCCTGGAAGCGCTCCTCCAGGAGGCGGATGATCTCGTAGCCGTGTCGCGGGGCCTCGTCGAGCAGCTTGAGGAGGTAGAGGCGCAGACGGCCGTGGGCGAAGACGGGGGGCATGCTCAGAGCACCTTCTTCCCGGCGGGCGGGGTCGTGGGGGAGGGGCCGTCGCCCGGCTCGCCGGCCGGGCCGCCGTCGGCCTCCTCGTAGGCGGGACGGCGCAGCAGGGCGAGAGCGCCGGAGACGGTGGTCGCCTTGAGCCGGCCGGTGCCGGCGCCCAGCGAGCCGGTGATCCGCTTGGTGCCCCACTGGCCGCTGACTCGCAGGTCGTCGAAGGCGTTGGTGACCACGCCGGTGGTGGTGTTGGCCTCGACCTTGGCGTCGGCCGGGTCGGGCAGCCGGATGGCGATCTCGCCGGAGACCGTGGTCAGGTCGATCTCCGCGCCCGCCGCCGGGTCCAGGTCCAGGACCATGTCACCGCTGACGGAGTCGGCGTGCACCGCGCCGCCGGCGCCCTCGACGACCGTCAGATCGCCGGAGACGGAGTTGAACTCCAGGGATCCGGTGAGGGCCTGCGCCTCGACGTCGCCGGAGACGGTGTCGGCGCGGACCGGGCCGGAGAGGCCGACGAGGGTGCTGTTCCCGCTGACCCCGCGCAGCTCGGTGCGCCCGGCGATGCCGGAGACGACCGCGGTGGCGCCGACCACCCCGACCTCGACGCGGGTGGTGGTCGGCACCGTCACCGAGACCACCGCGCTGCGGTTCCAGCCCCGGCGGTCCAGGAACTTCAGGATGCCCTTCCACTGCACGTCGTCATAGCCGACGCACAGGACGCCGTCCTCGTAGGAGACCTCCACCGGCGGGCCGTGCAGCTCGGAGATCTCCAGCCGGGCCGGCCCGCCCTCGGAGGTGCCGACGACGTTGACGGTGCCGCCCACCAGGCGGACGGTCAGGGCGCTGACGGGTTCCTCGATCTCCAGCGTGCGTGCGGTGGAGACCGTCCACTCGGTCCGGGCTGACATACCTGGCCTCCCCTGGGTAGGCAGACAACGCAACATATCGCGTCTTCGTTAGACACGATATATCGCAGCCTGTGGGAGTCAAGTGGATCCGACCCTGACCGTGCCCTGATACACCCCTTTCGTTCCCCCTAGGTGACGCCGACGGGCCGGCGTCCCGGCCGGTGCCTACTCGTCGTCGTCCTCGTCGTCCAGCCGGGCCAGCCAGGTGGCCAGCCGCTCCACCGGCACCTCGAAGTCCGGGTTGAGGTCGACGAACGTCCGCAGCTGATCGGCCAGCCACCCGAGGGTGACCTCCTCGTCGCCGCGCCGGTTCTCCAGCTCCTCGATGCCGCGGTCAGTGAAATACACGTGCTCTCCAGCAGGTCAATGGGACAGTGCGGCCAGGATAGGCAGCCGCGCGGACCGCCCGTGCCGCGGGCGGCGGGTGGACATACCGCTCCCCGACAGCCCGAAGGGCCCGCCCCACCCGGAGGTGGTGACGGGCCCTTCGGGGACCGTGTTCAGCGGTGGCCGACCGCTCAGGCGTCGAAGACCTCCGCCATGAGCTGGGCCTGCTCGGCCTGGTGCCGCTTGGCGGAGCCGACCGCCGGCGACGAGCCGTGCGGCCGCGAGATGCGGCGCAGGCGCTCACCGTGCGGGACGTCGGCGCCGACCGCCAGGTCCAGGTGGTCGATCAGGTTGAGACCGAGGAACGGCCAGGCACCCTGGTTCGCCGGCTCCTCCTGCGCCCACAGGTACTTCCCGGCGTTCGGGAACTTCTTGATCTCCGCCTGGAGCTCGGCACCCGGCAGCGGGTACAGCCGCTCGATGCGGACCAGCGCGGTGTCGAAGGCGCCGCGCTTCTCCCGCTCGGCCTCCAGGTCGTAGTAGACCTTGCCGGAGCAGAAGACGACCTTGCGGACGTCCTCGGCCTTGACCGTGCTGTCGCCGATGACCGGACGGAAGCCGCCGGTGGTGAACTCCGCCGTCTTCGACGCCGCCGCCTTCAGACGCAGCATCGACTTCGGGGTGAAGACGATCAGCGGCTTGTGGTGCGGGTTGTGCACCTGCCAGCGCAGCAGGTGGAAGTAGTTCGACGGGAGCGTCGGCATCGCGACGGTCATGTTGTTCTGCGCGCACAGCTGGAGGTAGCGCTCGATCCGGGCCGAGGAGTGGTCCGGGCCCTGGCCCTCGTAGCCGTGCGGGAGCAGCAGGGTGACGCCGGAGGTCTGGCCCCACTTCTGCTCCGCCGAGGAGATGAACTCGTCGATGACGGTCTGCGCGCCGTTGGCGAAGTCGCCGAACTGCGCCTCCCACATGACCAGCGACTCCGGACGCGCCAGCGAGTAGCCGTACTCGAAGCCCATCGCCGCGTACTCGCTGAGCAGCGAGTCGTAGACGTTGAAGCGGGCCTGGTCGTCGGACAGGTACAGCAGCGGGGTGTAGTCCTCGCCGGTCTTCCGGTCGATCAGCACCGCGTGGCGCTGGCCGAACGTGCCGCGGCGGGAGTCCTGGCCGGCGAGCCGGACCGGGGTGCCCTCCATCAGCAGCGAGCCGATGGCCAGGGTCTCGCCCATGCCCCAGTCGATGGTGTCGTCCTCGATCATCGCCGCCCGGCGCTGCAGCTGCGGCAGCAGACGCGGGTGGACGGTGATGTGGTCGGGGATGTTGACCTGGGACTCGGCGATCCGCTTGACGACCTCCTGGGAGATCGCGGTGTCCACGAAGACCGGGAACTCGGCCTTGGGCTGCGGCACCTCGGGGGTGACCGGGGCCGTCGTGGCGTCGCGGACCTCGGTGAAGACCTTCTCCAGCTGGCCCTGGAAGTCCTGCAGCGCCTGCTCGGCCTCTTCGAGGGTGATGTCGCCCCGGCCGATCAGCGACTCGGTGTAGAGCTTGCGCACCGAGCGCTTCTTGTCGATCAGGTCGTACATCAGCGGCTGGGTGAAGGCCGGGTTGTCCGACTCGTTGTGGCCGCGGCGGCGGTAGCAGATCAGGTCGATGACCACGTCCTTGTTGAACGCCTGGCGGAACTCGAAGGCGAGCCGCGCGACGCGGACGACGGCCTCGGGGTCGTCGCCGTTGACGTGGAAGATCGGGGCCTCGATCATGCGGGCCACGTCCGTCGCGTACATGGAGGAACGCGAGGACTCGGGGGCCGCGGTGAAGCCGACCTGGTTGTTGATGACGACGTGGACCGTGCCGCCGGTGCGGTAGCCGCGCAGCTGCGACATGTTCAGCGTCTCGGCGACCACGCCCTGGCCGGCGAACGCCGCGTCGCCGTGCAGCTGGATCGGCAGGACGGTGAAGTCCGTGCCGCCCTTGTTGATGATGTCCTGCTTGGCGCGGGAGACACCCTCGACGACCGGGTCCACGGCCTCCAGGTGGGAGGGGTTGGCGGTCAGCGAGACCTTGATCTGCTCGCCGTCCAGGCCGGTGAAGGTGCCCTCGGCGCCCAGGTGGTACTTCACGTCGCCGGAGCCGTGCATCGACTTCGGGTCGAGGTTGCCCTCGAACTCGCGGAAGATCTGCGCGTAGGACTTGCCGACGATGTTGGCGAGGACGTTGAGGCGGCCGCGGTGGGCCATGCCGATGACGACCTCGTCCAGCCGCGCCTCGGCCGCGGAGTCGATGACCGCGTCCAGCAGCGGGATGACCGATTCGCCGCCCTCCAGCGAGAACCGCTTCTGGCCGACGTACTTGGTCTGCAGGAAGGTCTCGAACGCCTCGGCGGAGTTCAGCCGGCGCAGGATGCGCAGCTGCTCGTCGCGCTCGGGCGACTTGTGCGTGCGCTCGACCCGGTCCTGGATCCACTTGCGCTGCTTGGGGTCCTGGATGTGCATGAACTCGATGCCGGTGGTGCGGCAGTACGAGTCGCGCAGCACGCCGAGGATGTCGCGCAGCTTCATCATGGACTTGCCGGCGAAGCCGCCGACCGCGAACTCCCGCTCCAGGTCCCACAGGGTGAGGCCGTGCTCGGTGATGTCCAGGTCGGGGTGCTTGCGCTGGTGGTACTCCAGCGGGTCGGTGTCGGCCATGACGTGGCCGCGGACCCGGTAGGAGTGGATCAGCTCGAAGACCCGGGCGGCCTTGGTGACGTCGTCGTCGTGCGAGGCGTCGATGTCGCGCAGCCAGCGGATCGGCTCGTAGGGGATCCGCAGCGACTTGAAGATGTCGTCGAAGAAATCGTTCTCGCCGAGCAGCAGCTGGCTCATGATCCGCAGGAACTCGCCGGAGGCGGCGCCCTGGATCACCCGGTGGTCGTACGTGCTGGTCAGCGTCATGACCTTGGAGACGCCCAGCTTGTTCAGGGCGTCCTGCGAGGTGCCCTGGAACTCGGCCGGGTAGTCCATCGAGCCGACGCCCATGATCATGGACTGGCCGGGCATCAGACGGGGCACCGAGTGGACGGTGCCGATGCCGCCGGGGTTCGTCAGCGACGCGGTGACCCCGGTGAAGTCGGCCATCGTGAGCTTGTTGTCACGGGCCCGGCGGACGATGTCCTCGTACGCCTGCCAGAACTCGAAGAAGGTCATCGTCTCGGCCTTCTTGATGGCCGCGACGACCAGCTGGCGCTCGCCCTTCGCCTTGACCAGGTCGATCGCCAGGCCGAGGTTGATGTGCGGGGGCTTGACCAGCGTCGGCTTGCCGTCCTTCTCCGCGAAGGAGTTGTTCATCGACGGCATGGCCTTGAGGGCCTGCACCATGGCGTACCCGATGATGTGCGTGAAGGAGACCTTCCCGCCGCGGGCGCGCTTGAGGTGGTTGTTGATGACGATCCGGTTGTCGAACAGCAGCTTCACCGGGACCGCGCGGACGGACGTGGCCGTCGGCAGCTCCAGGGACGCGCTCATGTTCTTCGCCACGGCCGCCGACGGGCCGCGCAGCGTCACGAGCTCCGGACCCTCGGGGGCCTCGGCGGGCTGCGTGGCGGCCGGCGCCGGCTTCGCCGCGGGCTTCGCGGGGGCAGCCTTGGCCGGCGCGGCCGGCGCGACCGGCGCAGCCGCGACGGGCTTGGCCGCGGGGGCGGCGGCGGGCTTCGGCGCGGCCGCGGGGGCCGGCGCCGACGGAGCCGGGGCGGGGGCCGAGCCCTGCGCAGGCTTGGCCGGCGCGGTGGCATCGCCCGGCTTGTAGTCGGCGAAGAAGTCCCACCAGGCTCGGTCTACCGAGTTCGGGTCCTGGAGGTACTGCTGGTAGATCTCGTCGACGAGCCACTCGTTGGGCCCGAACGCGGCGGCAGGATTCTTCCCCTGCGCTCCCTGTTCGGTCGAGACACTCGCACTGTTGGGGGACTGTAGCGACACGGCGGCAACCGCCCTCTTCCGCTTCCTAAGGTGGTGGACAGCGGGAATAAAGGCTACGCCTCTTGTGACCTTTGGTGCAGTCCGGGAGGGCCACTCGTCGCGCACGTCACATTCACCGAAGGGTTTCAGGGCCTGACTTGGCGGGAAACACACGTGGTTTGCCCGCGTGCGGGTAGCGCTCATCGCCGATGCACCCCGGAATGAGTGCTCCCGCCACCGACCCTACGTCAGTCGACGTCAACCCCGGGATGACTCCAGCCCCGGAAGAGTGACCCGGATCCGGCAACCCCGGGATGATTCCGCCACCCCGATCCGTCCGCCGTGCAGGTCCACCGCCCAGCGCGCGATCGCCAAGCCCAGCCCCGTCCCGCCGTCGGTGCCCGGGCCCGAGGGGCCGGGGCCGCCGCGGTTGAACCGCTCGAAGACCCGGTAGCGCTCGGACTCCGGAATACCGGGGCCCTCGTCCTGCACCTCCAGCACCAGGCTCGCCGGCCCGTCGCCGCGCCGGGCCCGGACCGTGACCCGGCCGTGCCGCGGGCTGTGCTTGATCGCGTTGTCGATGAGGTTGGCGACGACCTGGTGGAGCCGCTCGGCGTCGGCGTACGCGGTCAGCTCCGGCGGGGAGACGTCGAGGTGCAGATGGACGTCGGTACGGGTGTGGGTGCCGGAGCCGGCGAGGCCGGAGAGCCCGGAGAGGGTGGAGGCGCCGCGGCTCATGTTGGCCTCCTTGAGCACCCCGGACAGGTACGGCCAGACCTCGAAGCGTTGGGCGTGCAGCGGCACCACGCCGTTGTCCAGCCGGGACAGGTCCAGCAGGTGCTCCACCAGCCGGCCCAGCCGCTCGGTCTGCTTCAGCGCCGTGCGCATGGTGTCGGAGTCCGGCTCGCAGACGCCGTCGACGACGTTCTCCAGCACCGCGCGCAGCGCCGCGATGGGGGTGCGCAGCTCGTGCGAGACGTTGGCGACCAATTCCTTGCGGTGGGTGTCCACCGCCTCCAGGTCGGCGGCCATGCGGTTGAAGGCGTCGGCCAGGTCGCCGAACTCGTCGCGGCGGTCGGCGCGCACCCGGCGGGTGTAGTCGCCGTGCGCCATCGCCCGGGTGACGTCGGTCATCTCGCCGAGCGGGGCGGTCAGGCCGGTCGCCACGAACTGGGTGATCAGCAGCGAGGCGATGATCGAGAAGACCGTGATCACCCGCAGCTCGGTCGCCGAGTGCATCGCCACGAAGACCAGGAGTGTGGTGATGATCACCGAGATGATCACCAGGGCGCCGAGCGCCGCCTTGACCGAGCGGTACGGGTCCAGGGGGCGCAGCGCCTCCCAGGTCCGGTCCCACAGGGCGCGCGCCCGTGGCCGCCACTGACGGATCATGCCGGCGGGGTCTCCAGGGCGTACCCCACGCCGTGGACGGTGCGGATGCGCTCGGCTCCGATCTTGCGGCGCAGTGCCTTGATGTGGCTGTCGACCGTCCGCGTGCCCGAGGCGTCCGCCCAGTCCCAGACCTCGGCCAGCAGCTGCTCGCGGGAGAGCACCGCGCGCGGGGTGTTCGCCAGGCAGACCAGCAGGTCGAACTCGGTGGGGGTGAGGTGGACGTCGGCGCCGCGCACCCGTACCCGGCGCTGGGCGTGGTCGATCTCCAGCTCGCCCAGCCGCAGGATGCCGCTGCGCGGGGTGTGCGCGGCCAGCGCGGCCCGCTCGACCCGGCGCAGCAGGACGTGCACCCGGGCGGCCAGCTCCCGCATGGAGAACGGCTTGGTCATGTAGTCGTCGGCGCCGACCCCGAGGCCGACCAGCATGTCGGTCTCGTCGTCGCGGGCGGTGAGCATCATCACCGGCACCGGGCGCTGGGCCTGCACCCGACGGCACACCTCCAGGCCGTCGAAGCCCGGCAGCATCACGTCGAGCACGAGCAGGTCCGGCTGCCACGCCTCGGCGGTGTCGACCGCGGCCGGGCCGTCGGTGGCCGTCTGCACCTGGAACCCCTCGGCGCGCAGCCGGGCCGCGATGGCCTCGACGATCGTCGGATCGTCCTCCACGACCAGGACCCGGCGCTGGGCGCCCGGCGTGGCCGCGGTGGTGCCGCCCTGGGTTGTCTGAGTCTGGTCCATCGCCCGCCCCTGCATGTGCCCTGCGTGGTCGCGTCTTGCTGGGCAGCAGCGTAAGGGCATGATGTGACAGTCGGCTACGCGCCCTACGCGGACCGGAGCGCCAGGTGGACGACGTCCGGGACGCCTCGGGCAACCGACATCTCTTCCGTCCTTACGCCCGCGAAACCGGCATTTCTCAGCGCCTGTTCGAACGCCGGCGAGGGCTGGGCCGACCACACGGCGAGCACCCCGCCCGAGGTCAGACGGTCCCGGCAGGCGGCCAGGCCGGCGGGGGAGTAGAGGCCGTCGTTGTCCTCGGTGACGGTCCAGTCGGGGCCGTTGTCGATGTCCAAGCACAGGGCGTCGTAGGCGAGTTGGCCGACTTCCGCGCACAGGTGCGCCACCAGGTCGGTGTGCAGGATCTCGGTACGGGGATCGGCCAGCGCCGGCCCGGAGACCGCCGCCAGCGGGCCCGTGCGGTGCCAGTCGATCACCGCCGTCTCCCGCTCGACGACCGTGATCCGGCCCCATCGCGGCTCGTCCGCGGCCCGGGCCAGCGAGAAGCCCACGCCCAGTCCGCCGATCAGTACCGAGGGGTCCTCGCGGTCGGGCGGCAGGGCGGCCAGCGCGGCGTCCACCAGCAGCCGTTCGGAGCGGCCGTCGGAGGTGTCCATCAGGAAGCAGCCGTTGGCGATGATCTCGTAGACCGGGCCGCACCTCCCGGGCGCCGCAAGGGCGTTGGGGTCCGCGGCGGCCGGACCCCGCTGCCGCAGCACCACCTCCCCGTAGGGGCCCTCGCGGCGGTCGAGGGTGCGCACGGCCGGCTCGTCGCCGGCGGTCGGATGCCAGGGGTGAACGGGAGCCATGCGGCCATCTTGACCACAGTCCGGCGCGGCGGTCCAACGGTTTCGGACCCGGTTCCGGGACGGTTCCGGGGCGATCCCGCGAGGCCGACACGCGCAACGCCGCGCATCGCACGAGGGTTGAGGGCTGTGAGGGATATCACTCGCACAGCTGACTCATGGGTTGGCCGGGCACAGTGGAGCGCGGACGGTGCGCGGGGCGGCGGAAGGGGCCTGGAATGGCGAGTGCGGTGGAGACGGCCGGCGGCGCGCCGGCCGGGGACGGGCCGGCGCCGGACAGCGGTGCGCCGGTCCTCCTCGCCGGGCTGCCCCGGCAGCGCGGCGGCGCGGCCGCGCCGGCCGCGCACCCCACCGCCCCGGTCCCCGCCGCCCGCCGCCCCTGGACGGGCCTGCGCCCCTGGCGGCTGCTCCCCACCCCGACCGGCACCCCCTTCACGTTCGGTTACGCGCTGCTGCTCGTGGCCACCTCGCTCTTCGCCGAGCACGGCAACCCCTCCGTGGTCTCCGCACTGCTCCAGGGCTCCAGCACCGACGTGGTCCACCTCGCCCAGGCGCCGCTGCTGGTGCTGGTCGCCAGCGCGCTGTGGATCGCCGGCGGGCTGACCTCGGGGTACGCCATCGCCTTCCTCTTCGTGCTGACCGCCCTGGAGCGGCGGATCGGCGGGGTGCGCTGCGCGGTGGTGTTCTTCGGCGGGCACGCGCTGGCCACCCTCGCCACCGAGGTGCCGATCGGCTTCTCGGTCGCCGCCGGCGGGCTGCCGGACAGCTCGCTGCACCGCCTCGACTACGGCATCAGCTTCGGCGTGATGGCCTGCCTGGGGGCGCTCGCCGGGCTGCTGCCCGCCTGGGCGCGCTGGCCGCTGCTGGCCGCCGGCGGCTACCAGGCGGTGACCGGCCTGCTCGCCTACATCGACCCGATGACCGACTGGGGCCATCTGCTCTCGCTCGCCCTGGGCGTCGCCGCCTGGCCGCTGCTGCGCTGCTGGCAGGCGCGGCGGGCCGGGCCCCCGCCGCTGCCGGGGGACCTGGGCCATCCGGCGCTCCGGACGCCCGGGCTGCCGCGGACGTCCTGATCCCCGGCGCCCGGTGCTCGGGCCGCCCGGCCCGCCGCGGGTCACGGACAATGGGACTCCTCGCGGGCGCTCGGTAGGGAGGGCGCCCGCCGGCCGTAGGAGCAGAGAAGAACCGTGTCGCACGAGCACCGCCGCCCCGCCCAGGACCGCACGTCCGCCCCGGCACACGCCCCGGACGCCGCCCGGTTGCCGCTGCTCTCCGACTGCGGGAACTGCTTCGGCCTGTGCTGTGTGGCGCTGCCGTTCGCGCGCTCGGCGGACTTCGCCCTCGACAAGGAGGCCGGGCGGCCCTGCCCGAACCTCCAGGCCGACTTCCGCTGCGGCGTCCACCAGGACCTGCGGCAGCGCGGCTTCTCCGGCTGCACGGTCTTCGAGTGCTTCGGCGCCGGCCAGAAGATCTCCCAGGTCACCTTCCAGGGGCAGGACTGGCGGACCGCGCCGGAGACCGCCCGGCCGATGTTCGACGCGTTCGCCGTGATGCGCCAGCTGCACGAACTGCTCTGGTACCTGACCGAGGCGGTGGCGCTGCCCCCGTCCGGTGCAAGCACCGGCTCCACCGGAGCGGCCGGCGCCGCGCTGCCCGCTGCGCTACGGGACGAGCTGCGGGCGGCCCTGGAGAAGACCGAGCGGCTGACCCTGGGCACCGCGGAGGAACTGGCCGGGCTGGACGTGCCCGCCCACCGGGGCGAGGTCAACACCCTGCTGCTGCGGGTCAGCGAGCTGGTCCGGGCGAAGGTCCCGGGCCGGAAGAAGGACCGGCGCGGCGCGGACCTGATGGGGGCACGCTTGACGGGCGCGGACCTCAAGGGCGCCAACCTGCGCGGCGCCTATCTCATCGCCGCCGACCTTCGGGGCGCCGACCTGCGCTCCGCTGACATGATCGGCGCCGACCTCCGGGACGCCGATCTGCGCGGCGCCGACCTCACCGGCAGCATCTTCCTGACGCAGGCCCAGGTGAACGCCGCCCGGGGCGACGCGACCACCAGGCTGCCGCGCGGGCTGCGCCGCCCCGCCCACTGGTAGCGGCGCGCGCTTGTCCCCGGTCGGGCCCACCGCCCCTGGCCCGTAACCGAGTTGCCGCCTCCTGATCGCTCACAGCGAACACGCGCGAGGGAACAACGGCAGGGCTCCCGGCATTGAGTGGGTAAAGCTCAACTTGCTTGCCGAAGGGGAGATCATGACTGCTGAGTCTGCTCGGTCGACGGAGTCCACACCGCTCACCCTGCCCGTGCTGCCCCTCGACGACGAGGTCGTCCTGCCCGGCATGGTGGTGCCCCTGGACCTGTCCGACGCCGAGGTGCGCGCCGCCGTGGAGGCCGCCCAGGCCGCCGCGCCATCGGGCAGCAAGCCCCGTGTGCTGCTGGTGCCGCGGATCGACGGGACGTACGCGGGGATCGGCACGCTCGGGCGGATCGAGCAGGTCGGACGGCTGTCCGACGGCGATCCCGGGGCCCTGATCCGGGGGCTGGGCCGGGTGCGGATCGGCTCCGGCACCACCGGGCCGGGCGCCGCGCTCTGGGTGGAGGGGACCGCCGTCGAGGAGAAGGTCCAAGACCCTTCCCCCAGCTCTCAACTCCGTTCGAGCAGGGGAGGCCCCAATCCCGGAGCGGTCACCGAACTCGTCACGGAATACAAGGCACTGGCCACCAGCTGGCTGCGCAAGCGCGGCGCCTGGCAGGTCGTGGACCGGGTCGCCGGCATCGACGACGTCCCCACGCTCGCCGACAACGCCGGCTACCTGCCGTTCCTGACGGGCGAGCAGAAGCTCCAGCTGCTGGAGACCACCGACCCGGTCGCCCGGCTGAAGTACGCCACCGAGGTGCTCCGCTCCCACCTGGCCGAGCAGGACGTCGCCGAGTCCATCGCCAAGGACGTCCAGGAGGGCGTCGACAAGCAGCAGCGGGAGTTCCTGCTGCGCCGCCAGCTGGACGCGGTCCGCAAGGAACTGCGCGAGCTGAACGGCGAGAACTCCAAGGACTCGGGCGAGGAGTCCGACGACTACCGCGCCCGCGTGGAGGCCGCCGACCTGCCGGAGAAGGTCCGCGAGGCGGCCCTGAAGGAGGTCGACAAGCTGGAGCGGGCCAGCGACCAGAGCCCGGAGGGCAGCTGGATCCGGACCTGGCTCGACACCGTCCTGGAACTCCCCTGGAGCGAGCGGACCGAGGACGCCTACGACATCGCGGGCGCCCGGCAGGTCCTGGACGCCGACCACGCGGGCCTGGAGGACGTCAAGGAACGGATCACCGAGTACCTGGCCGTGCGCAAGCGGCGCGCCGAGCGGGGGCTCGGGCTCGTCGGCGGGCGCCGCGGCGGCGCGGTGCTGGCGCTGGTCGGGCCGCCGGGCGTCGGAAAGACCTCGCTCGGGGAATCCGTGGCGCGGGCCATGGGGCGGAAGTTCGTGCGGGTCGCCCTCGGCGGCGTCCGGGACGAGGCGGAGATCCGCGGCCACCGGCGGACGTACGTCGGGGCGCTCCCCGGCCGGATCGTGCGGGCCGTCAAGGAGGCCGGCTCGATGAACCCGGTCGTCCTCCTCGACGAGATCGACAAGGTGGGCTCCGACTACCGGGGCGACCCGGCCGCCGCCCTCCTGGAAGTGCTGGACCCCGCGCAGAACCACACCTTCCGGGACCACTACCTGGAGGTCGAACTGGACCTCTCCGACGTGGTGTTCCTGGCCACCGCCAACGTCCTGGAGGCGATCCCCGAGCCGCTGCTGGACCGGATGGAACTGGTCCGGCTGGACGGCTACACCGAGGACGAGAAGGTCGTCATCGCCCGGGACCACCTGGTGCCGCGCCAGTTGGAGCGGGCCGGACTGGAGCCCGGCGAGGTGACCGTCGCCGACGCCGCGCTGCGCAGGCTGGCCGGCGAGTACACCCGTGAGGCGGGCGTGCGGAACCTGGAGCGCTCGGTCGCCCGGCTGCTGCGCAAGGTGGCCGCCCGGCACGAACTGGGCGAGCAGGAGCTGCCGTTCACCGTCGGGGTGGACGAGCTGCGCCCGCTGCTCGGGCGCCCGCACCACACCCCGGAGTCGGCCCAGGACCCGACTGAGCGGCGGACCGCGGTGCCCGGTGTGGTCACCGGTCTGGCGGTCACCGGCGCCGGCGGCGACGTGCTCTACGTCGAGGCGTCGCTGGCCGACCCGGAGACCGGCGCCTCCGGGCTCCAGCTGACCGGCCAGCTGGGCGACGTGATGAAGGAGTCGGCGCACATCGCGCTGTCCTTCCTGCGCTCGCACGGCGCCGAACTGGAGCTCCCGGTGGGCGACCTGAAGGAGCGCGGGGTCCATCTGCACGTCCCGGCCGGCGCCGTCCCCAAGGACGGCCCCAGCGCGGGCATCACGATGACCACCGCGCTGGCCTCGCTGCTGTCGGGCCGGCAGGTCCGTCCGGACGTGGCGATGACCGGTGAGGTCTCGCTCACCGGGCGGGTGCTGCCGATCGGCGGCGTCAAGCAGAAGCTGCTGGCGGCGCACCGGGCCGGCATCACCACCGTGATCATCCCCAAGCGCAACGAACCGGACCTGGACGACGTCCCGGCCGAGGTCCTCGATGCGCTGGCGGTGCACCCGGTCGCGGACGTGAGGCAGGTGCTGGAACTGGCCCTGACGCCGGCCGCGAACGGCCGGCGCCCGGAGGTCCCGGTCGCGGCGTAGCGCACGGTCGGTGACGTCCGGCACGGGCCGGTCCGCCCCTCGCCAGGGGGACGGGCCGGCCCGCCGCGCGTCAGCCGTTGGCCAGCGCCTGGAGCCGGTCGTAGGCCCCGTTGAACTTGTTGTGGTCACCGACCGTCGGGCCGGTCGAGGTGTACTGCCAGATGGTGTGGAAGCCCCAGCCGGCCGGGAGTTCGCCGACCGAGGAGCCGTAGCGGGGGATCCACAGCGGGTTGATGCTGCCGAAGGCGCCGGAGTTGCCGGTGCACTGCTTCCACCAGCCGGTGGAGGTGTAGACGACCGCGTCCCGGCCGGTGCGCGCCTTGTAGGTGGCGAACCAGTCCTTCATCCAGTTCACCAGTCCGGCCGCGCTCAGCCCGTAACAGGTGGCGCCGTAGGGGTTGTACTCCATGTCCAGCGCGCCGGGCAGCGTCTTGCCGTCCTTGGACCAGCCGCCGCCGTGGTCGACGAAGTAGTTGGCCTGGGCGGCGCCGCTGGAGGTGTCGGGCGTGGCGAAGTGGTACGCGCCGCGGATCATGCCGCTGTTGTAGGAGCCGTTGTACTGCTGCGCGAAGGAGGGATTGGTGTAGCTGGTGGACTCGGTGGCCTTGACGTAGGCGAACTTCACGCCGCTGTTCCACAGCGTCGACCAGGCGACGCTGCCGTTGTGGCTGCTGACGTCCACGCCCTCGACGGCCGCGGCCAGCGAGGGCGACGGGAGGGCACCGCCCTTGGTGCCCTCGTGCTTGGCGATCTGGGAGCCGGCCCAGTCGAGTTCGGGGTGGCGGGGTTCGGGTGCGCGCGCGGTGGCGGCGGCACCGGCCGTGCCGGGCAGGCCGACGAGGAGGGAGACGGTCGCGAGGAGGGTCCCGGCCACGGTCGCGCGGGAGCGCACGGAGCGGTGGGGGGAGCCGGATCTGAGCACGGGCATTTACGTGCCTCCGTAGATCTCGGTGGATCTCGATGCGGTGACTCCGAGAAGGAAGTGACCTCTGAGGGGGGAGGTACCGGCACCACATTTGGTGTGGTCATGCCAGAAATGACGATACGCGCGTAGAACCCCGTGACAAAAGGGGGCCGCGGGCTGCCGTTGGTCTACTCCTGCGAAATACTGGCCGAACTGCGGTTCCACCCACCCGGGACAGAAAATTTCAGCCGGACGGAAACGCGGGGCGAACACGACGGGGGATTTGTTGGACGAGCGGGACAACGCGGGAAAGGGTGCTGACGTGCACGAGACCGGAGCCGGCGGTACCACGGCGGACGGCGAGCCGATGGGTGTGGACCCCGCATTCCTGTCCCTGGAACGGGAATTGGCGGTGTTTCTGCGCCGCGCCCGGGCCTCCTCCGGCGAGCTCTCCCGCGAGGTCCACCCCGACCTCGAACCGGCCGCCTACGGCCTGCTGGTGCGGCTCGCCGACGCCGGCGCCCAGCGCGCCACCGACCTCGCCGCCTTCTTCGGCGTCGGCAAGGCGACCATAAGCCGCCAACTGCACGCCCTGGAGCGGCTCGGGCTGGTCGCCCGCGCGCCCGACCCGGCCGACGGCCGCGCGGTCCTGGTGCGGATCACCGACGAGGGCCGGGACCGCTTCAACCGCGTCCGCACCGCCCGCCGCGCCCGCTACGCCCGCCGCCTCGCCTCCTGGGACCGCGCCGAGGTCGCCGAACTCGCCCGTCTTCTGCACCGACTGAACGCGGAGCAGGAGGGTGAGCACGAGGGCGAGCAGGGGGGCGAGCACGAGGGGCAGGACGGCTAGGGCGTTTCTGGCGGCCCTGTCGTCACGGCGCGACGTGGATCACCGCCGCGTCGTCCCGGGCCTTCCCCCGCGGGTGCGCCGCGCCCTCCGGGTCCGCCGCCTCCAGTTCCCGCACCCGGTCGATCAGCGCCTGCGGCCCGGCCTCGGCGACCAGCGCCGCGCACTGGGCCCAGGAGCCCGCGCGGAAGACCTCCACCCAGCGGCCCGCGCCGTCGCTGAGCGCCGTCAGCGAGCGGAGCCCGGCGCGCGGGGTGGCGCCGGTGAGCGCGCGGGCGGCCACCGACGGATCGGCGGCCGCGGTGAAGAAACCGCCCTCGGCGTTGCGCAGCGCCTCCACCGCGCGGACGTACTCCCGGGCCGCGGCGGCGCGTTCGGCGGATCCGCGGAGCAGCGCCCGGACCGTCGCGCGCCGCGCGCGGACCGCGGGCGGGAGGTCGTCCAGGCGGGTGTCCCGCACGGGATGCACCGAGCCGTCCGCCTTCTCCAGGAGCAGTACGGAATCGGACAACACCAGGTGTTCCACGGTCTCCCGGGACCAGCGCGCGGCGACCACCGTCGCCTGCGGCGTACGAGGGTGAGAAAGGTCACAGGTGTCGCGGTGCGCCTCGGCCGTTCTGGTCACGGCCGCGGCGAGCGCCTCAGTCAGCGTCATATCGCGGCGTGAAACCGACAGTTCGAGCATTGCGCCCCCGAGCCGCGCGGTGAACCACGGCACGGAATGGACACAGCCGCAGTCCCCCTCCGGAGGGGTCACCCCGTCCAGCAGCACCAGGGCGCCGCCGTCGCCGGAGGCCGGCAGGGCGACCGACGCGTAGTCCTCGTTGGGGCGTTGGGGATCGCCCGGCTCGGTGGCGAGTTCGATGCGCATACCGGAGAGTCTGCCGGAGGTGGCTGAAAAGGCCCGGTTGCCGGCCGCCGCATCGGAAGGTGGGGCGATAGTGGCCCGCAGGTGTGCGGGGCGCCCGGTGCCGGCTGCGGGCGCGCATCCTTCCAGGACCGGCACGCATCTCCAAACCCGTCGGGGGGTTGCGCAAGGTTGCGGCCGAAACTGATGCCGCACGGAAGTTGATGCCCAAACTCCGATTGCTGTTCACTCGTTCAGGTGGCCGGGCATGTGTTGCCGAGCCACTGCGCGGCGCCGGTGGAATGGTCGATTCCCGGAGTAACCGGGGTGGTCAGGACGTTCGTCGCGACGCGCAGAGCCGGGCTGTTCCCCTTTCGCGGAATTGTGCGCTGCCGCGGTCTTCGCGCAGATCCGCCCCGCGAGCGGTGAGCGAGCCGGGTCCGCGACGCCGACACGGCGTGGGCAGGCGAGATGAGGATGCGAGCAGCGGTGCGGAAGAAGCGGCTTCGGGGCGGCGCAGGGAAGCCGGGGTCACCGGCCGGATCGGTCTCGGTACCGGGCACGGCACCCGGTGCGGGATCGGGCACGGCGGGCGACGACGCGGCCGGTTCGGGACGGCGTCCCGCGCGGGTCCGCAACCGGCTCATGGGGGCCGTGGCCGTGGTCGCCGTGGCCGTCCTGGGAGCCGGCGCCCCCGCCGTGCTGACCGCCGTCGACAACGCCGGTGGCAGTCAGCACCTCGTCGACCTGGCCGGGTTGGACGCGCACGCCGTCACCCTCGCGCACACCCTCGCCGACGAGCGCGACGCGATGACCGCGTACGTCGCCGCCGGCCGCACCGGCCGCAACGTCACCCAGGCCCCCACCGACTCCCAGCGCGCCCAGGTGGACCGGCAGATCGACGAACTGCGCGGCCAGGCCCAGGGCGTGGCCGGGGACACCGCCGCGTTCACCGCCGCCGACAAGCTCCTCAAACAGCTCCCCGAGACCCGCCAGAAGGCGCTCGCCGGGCCCGCCACCGCCGAGCAGGTCTACGACGAGTACAGCGCGGCCGTCGCGGCACTCGGCACGATCAGCGACGACATCGCCCGCGGCCTGCCCGCCCGGGCCGCCGGCGGGGCCGCCGACACCCTGGCGCTGCCCGCCCTCGGCCGGGCCGCCGACCAGGCCGCCGGCACCCGCGCACTGCTGCTCGCCGGGCTCAAGGCGGGCGGCGCCCAGCCCCGGCTGACCGCCGCCGCGCAGGTCGCCCACATCCGCGAGCAGGGCGCCCTCGGCGACTTCAACCAGGCCGCGAGCCAGGACGCCAGGGACCGCTTCCAGCGCACCGTCAACGGCACCGACGTCGACACCGCCGAGCGCTACCTGACCAAGCTGACCGACCAGCCGTTCCTGGACGCCACGGACATGGCCCTCAGCCGGCGCCGGGTGCAGGCCGCCCTGACCGCCCGGGTCGGCCTGATGCGGGGCGTCGAATCGGCCATCGCCACCGCCGAGATCCAGCGCCTGGGCCAGCTGCGCGACGACGACGTGACGGCCCTGGAGATCGCCATCGGCCTGGAGGGGCTCTGCCTCCTGGTGGCCGTCGGCACCGGCATCTGGGCCGCCCGCACGATGACCCAGCCGTTGGCCGCGCTGCGGATCGGCGCCAAGCGGCTGGCGGCCGACCCCGGCCACGAGGAGCCCATCGGCTACAAGGGCCGCAACGACGAGTACGCCGCCGCCGTCCGGTCCGTCAACGCGCTGCACGCCCAGGTCGCCGAGGCCACCCGGCGCGGCGCCGAGCTGGAGGGCGAGCGCAAGCGGCTGGTCGGCGGCCGACAGCGGCTGGTCGCCGAGCGGGAGGTCCTCCAGGAACAGGCCGAGGCGCTCAAGGACGAGGTCGCCGAACTCCACGAGCGGCTGGCGGTGCTGCGCACCGGCGTCCACGGCCGGTTCGTCAACCTCTCGCTGCGCACCCTCGGACTGGTGGAGCGCCAGCTCGCCGTCATCGAGTCCCTGGAGGAGAGCGAGCAGGACCCGGAACGGCTGGACACCCTCTTCAAGCTGGACCACTTCGCCGCGCGGATGCGCCGCAACAGCGAGAACCTGCTCGTGCTGGCCGGCGCCGAACAGCACGGCAGCAGCCACTCAGGGCCGGTGCCGCTGCTGGACATGCTGCGCGCCGCGGTCAGCGAGATCGAGCGGTACGAGCGGGTGCGCATCGCCTCGCTGCCGCCGCACGCCCAGGTCGCCGGGTTCGCCGCCGACGACATCAGCCACCTGGTCGCCGAACTCCTGGAGAACGCCACCGCGTTCTCCCCGCCGGAAGCCCATGTCGAGCTGTCCGGCTGGCTGCTGGAGAGCGGCGAGCTGATGCTCTCGGTCGAGGACGAGGGCATCGGGATGACCGCGGACCGGCTGACCGAGGTCAACGAGCGGCTCTCGGACGCGGCGGCCGCCTCGACCTCCGAGAGCGTGGACGAGGCGCTGGGCCTGGGCCTGTACGTGGTGGTGCGGCTGGCCGCCCGGCACGGCGTGCGGGTCCAGCTGCGCGACCGGAAGCAGGGCGGAGTCACCGCCGTCGTCGTGCTCCCCGGCTCGATCCTGCCCAACCGCCCGGGGCCGGTGCCGTCCGCCCCCGTGGCGGGCGTCGGCGGGTCGTCCGCGCCGACCCTCCCGGGCTCGATCGCGGAGGCCAACTCCAACACCCTCCAGACGCGGATGGGCCGGCCCGAGCCGACGGCACCGCCGGCGGTCGAGGAACCCGTCCCGGCGGAGCCCGCCCGGGTCGCGGACGCAACGGTCGCGGACGCCCCGGCCGCGGACGCAACGGTCGCGGACGCCCCGGTCGCCCGGGAGGCGCCGGAGCCCGCCCCGCAGCAGCCGCCGGCCGGCCGGCGCGGGCTCGCCGACGACCCGTTCGTCGCCGCGGCCGAACGCGCCATCGACGCGGCGGGGCTCGGCGCCCAGCCGCCGGCGGAAGCACCGGCACCGGCCGAGCGGCCGGCGGTACCGGCCCAGTCCCAGGGCCCGGCGGAGCCGCCCGCGGAAGAGGAGACCCCGTTCACCGCGGCGGCGGACGCCGAGCGGCCCGCCGCCGCGCCCGAACCGAGCCCGTACGGCCCGCAGTCGCCCGGTCCGTACGCCACGGCGGGCACCGCCGCCGGCACCACCGGCGAACACACCCGTCCCGGGGAGACCACGCCGTCGGCCGACGGCGCCCCGGCCGTGCCGGCGCCCGGGAAGGGACGGCACGCCGCCTCGGCGCCCGCCAGCGCCGACCCGTACGCCATAGGGCCGGACGAGCACAGTCGCCCGGCGTCGGCCGGGGAGACCGACGGGGCACCGGAACCGGGCGCGGACCCGGACCCGGCGCCCCAGGGGGAAGTGCCCCCGGCGGAGGCACCCGGCGGGCCCGGGCCGCGGCGCCGGACGAGCACCGGGCTGCCCAAGCGCGTCCCGAAGAACGTGGCGCAGAAGAAGGCGCCCGCCGCACCCCGCAAGACCGGGGCCGCCCACGCCGAGGCACTGCGCCGTCGGCTCGGCGGATTCCAGCAGGGTGCGCGGGACGGCCGACGCGATGTCGCGGCCGAGATCGCGGACAGCACCGCGGAGCAGACCATCCCACAGACCGACACCGACGGAGCGGGGGCCCCGGGACAAAGCCATACCGGCGAGGAGGCACGCGATTGAAGGCGCAAGCGCCCACGGCTCAGGGAAAAGGGCCGAGCCCCCAGGCACGTAACCTGCACTGGCTGCTGAGCAATCTGGTCGACGAGGTGCCCGGCATCCACTCGGTCGCGGTGGTCTCCTCCGACGGTCTGCTGCTGCTGTCCTCCGACCCCGAGCGGGTGGAGCAAGCCGCGGCGCACGCCGCCGACGGCGGCCCCCGGGGCTCCAGCGCCGACCTCGCCACCATCGTGTCCGGCCTCGGCAGCCTCACCCACGGGGCCGCGAAGCTGATGGACGGCGGCGCGGTCAAGCAGACGATGGTCGCGATGGACGAGGGCAGCCTGTTCGTCATGTCGATCAGCGACGGCTCGCTGCTCGGCGTGCACGCCACCCCGGACTGCGACATGAGCGTCATCGCCTACCACATGGCGCTCTTCGTCGGCCGGGCCGGCCACGTCCTGACCCCCGAACTGCGCACCGAACTCCGCAAGTCGATGGAGAACGCCCAGTGAGTAGCACTCCCAAACTCCCCGTCCGCGGGGCGGACCGCAAACCCGCGCGGGTCCGGCCGTACTCGCTCACCGGCGGACGCACGCGCTTCGGCCACGTGCTGCTCGTCGAGACGTTCGTGGCCGCGCTGGAGGCCCCCGAGGAGCGGCGGGAGCTCACCGCCTCGTCCGGGCCCGGCTGGCTGGACCGCGTGATGCCGGAGATGCGCGCGATCGTCGAGCTGTGCCGCCGGATGCGCTCGGTCGCGGAGATCTCCGCACTGCTGAAGATGCCGCTGGGAGTCGTCCGCGTCCTCCTCAGCGATCTCGCCGACCAGGGAAAGATTCGCGTCTACGGCACCGGGCACGGCACCGGCCGCCCCGAACGCGCGCTGCTCGAAAGGGTGCTGAGTGGACTTCACAGGCTCTGACACGATAACGGCCGGGACAGGGCCGGCCGCCGCCGACGACGCGGGGCTGCAGAGCTGGCAGATGGATCGGACGCAGGCACCGGTCGCCACCAAGATCGTGGTGGCGGGCGGCTTCGGCGTCGGCAAGACCACCTTCGTCGGATCGGTCTCGGAGATCACTCCGCTGCAGACCGAAGCGGTGATGACCGAGGCCAGCGAGGCGACCGACGACCTGTCGGCGACGCCGGAGAAGACCACGACCACGGTCGCCATGGACTTCGGCCGGATCACCCTCGACCAGGAACTGGTGCTGTACCTCTTCGGCACGCCCGGCCAGCAGCGCTTCTGGTTCATGTGGGACGACCTGGTGCGCGGCGCGATCGGCGCGATCGTGATGGCCGACACCCGGCGGCTGGAGGACTGCTTCCCGGCGCTGGACTACTTCGAGAGCTGCGGGCTGCCGTACGTCGTCGCGGTCAACCACTTCGAGGGGACCGAGCGGTACGAGGTGGACGACGTCCGGGACGCGCTGACCGTGCCGCCGGAGGTGCCGGTCGTGGTGATGGACGCGCGGCGCCGGCCCACCGTGATCCAGGCACTGCTCGCGCTGGTCGGCCACGCGCTGGACGTCACGCCCGAATAGCCCCCGCCACCCCCCCAGCCTTCCCCCGAACAGCAGGAACAGAGAAGAGCCCCGCCATGCGGAAGATACTCATCGTCGGAGCCGGCCAGTCCGGTCTCCAGCTCGCCCTCGGCCTCCAGTCCCAGGGCTACGAGGTCACCCTGATGTCCAACCGCACCGCCGACGAGATCCGCTCCGGCCGGGTCATGTCGACGCAGTGCATGTTCCACACCGCCCTCCAGCACGAGCGCGACCTGGCGCTCAACTTCTGGGAGAGCCAGGCCCCGCGCATCGAGGGCCTGGGCGTCTCGGTCGCCGCGCCCGGCAGCCACGCCGCGCCCGGCGGCACCCAGCGCGCCATCGACTGGGTCGGCAAGCTCGACGGCCACGCCCAGTCCGTCGACCAGCGCCTGAAGATGGCCGGCTGGATGGAGACCTTCGCGCAGCGCGGCGGCCAGGTCGTCATCCACGGCGCCGCCGTCTCCGACCTGGACTTCTTCGCCCAGCGCTACGACCTGACGCTGGTCTCGGCCGGCAAGGGCGAGCTGGTGTCGATGTTCGGCCGGGACGCCGCCCGTTCGCCGTACGACGCCCCGCAGCGCGCGCTGGCCGTCGCCTACGTCCACGGCATGGGCCCGCGCCCGGAGCACCCGGAGTTCGACGCGGTGCGCTGCAACGTCGTCCCCGGCGTCGGCGAGCTGTTCGTGATGCCGACCCTGACCGTCACCGGCCGCGCCGACATCCTCTTCTGGGAGGGCCTGCCCGGCGGCCCGGTGGACGTATTCCAGGGCGTGCGGGACCCCCAGGAGCACCTGGCCCTCACGCTGGACCTGATGAAGACGTTCCTGCCGTGGGAGTACGAGCGCAGCGCCGACGTCGAACTGACCGACGCCAACGGCACGCTGGCCGGCCGCTACGCCCCCACCGTCCGCAAGCCGATCGGCCGGCTGCCCTCCGGCGGCCTGGTCCTGGGCGTCGCGGACGTGGTGGTGGCCAACGACCCGATCACCGGCCAGGGCGCCAACTCGGCCGCCAAGTGCGCCGCGTCCTACCTGGCGTCCATCGTCGAGCAGGGCGAGCGGCCGTTCGACGCGGAGTGGATGCAGGCCACCTTCGACCGCTACTGGCAGACCGCCCAGCACGTCACCAAGTGGACCAACGCGATGCTGGCCCCGCCGCCGGAGCACGTCCTCAACCTGTTCGGCGCCGCCGGCCAGCTCCAGCCGATCGCCGACCGGTTCGCCAACGGCTTCGACGACCCGTCCGACTTCGAGCACTTCTTCTTCGAGCCGGAGAAGGCCGACGCCTACGTGGCGTCGTTCACCGGCTGATCCCGGTACGGCCCGGCGGGCCGGCGGACCGTGCGGCGGTCCACCGGCCCGCAGCCGGCGTGACCGCCGTCGGCGCCACTTCCGTCAACGTCGCTTCCGCCAGGGCCACTTGGGCCCGTCGGCGGAGCGGTCCTCGGGGTCGTAGGCGTACCGCCAGCCGCGCGGCAGCCCCAGTCGGCCGGCCGGCCCGGGGACCCGGCGGTAGAGGTGCACCTCCGGCGGCCGGCCGTCGTCGCGGGGCACCGGGATCTCGTAGGTCTTCGGGGGCAGTCCGGTGGGGCCGACCAGGACGGGAAGGACCCGGCCGTCCAGGGGACCGCCGACGAAGGGGATGTTCTCGCTGCGCACCGACCCAGTCTCACAGCAGGTGGGCGGCGTCGCTCACCACGGGGAGGATCCGGCGCGCCAGCTCGCCGGCCGGGCCGTCGGGCGCCTCGCCCTTCAGCGCCGCCCGCATCACCCGCGCGGTCTGCGGGTCCCGGGCCGCGGTGGCGGTCAGCAGCGCGACGAAGTGGTCCACCAGCCAGTCCCGCAGCTCGTCGAGGGTCGGCCGCTTGTCCTCGTCGAGCCAGATCAGCGAGGCGGCCTCGACCGCGGTGATCCACATCCGGACGGTGGTCCGCAGCCGCGGGCTCGGCTCCGGCTCGCCCAGGTGGCGCAGGATCTGCTCGGCGGCGGCGCGCCGGACCTCGTCCACGATCGCGGTCGTCCGGGACGTCTCCACCACGCTGCCGCCCTGGAGCAGCGCGCTGAACCCGGCGTCGTGCTGGTCGACGAAGGCCAGGTAGCGGTCCAGGGCGTGGCCCAGCCGCTGGGTGAGCGGGCCGCTCTCCGGCTCCGCGAAGCACTGCTCCAGCTCGTCGGCGGCGCTGCGCAGCGCGGCCTCGTACAACTGCTGCTTGCCGCCGGGGAAGTAGCGGTAGACGAGCGGCCGCGAGACCTCGGCGGCGGTCGCGACGTCGTCCAACGAGACGTCCTCCGGCGCGCGCTGGGCGAACAGGCCCAGCGCCGCGGCCAGCAACTGGCTGCGGCGCTGCTCCACGCTCAGCCTGCGGTAGGCGGGTCTGGGTACTGCTGGGGCGGTGCCGCTGCCGTTCATGAACAGCAGCGTAGCCGCCGGGGTTTCCCCCTCGTACAGGTGCTCGGTGTGGAGGTCCCCGCGGACGGGGCGTTCAGGCCAGCAACCCCGAGGAGCGCCACAGGCGGCGGCCCACGCCGCGCAACACCCCGATGTCGTCGAGGAAGTCGGTCAGCCGCTTGGCGCCGTTCTGCATGACCTCGCGCCGGTGGGGGCTGGCCTTCACCTGCGCCATGGCCGCCCGCCTGTCCAGACCGACGTTGGTATAGACCTCGGGGTTGATGAAGGCGATGGCGAAGACCCGGGCGAATTCACCGGAGGTGACCCGGGTGAACTCCTGCGACCACTTCGGCGCGGTCACCATCTGCCGGCGCAGCTCCTCGCGCGCGTACCGCACGTGCCGGGCCTCCTCCACCACGTGGATCCGGGTGACGCCCCGGACCAGCGGCTGCACCCGCTCGTCAGGGAAGGTCAGCCGCTGCATCCAGTCCAGGACCTCCTCGCCGAGCAGGGTCGCGGTGAACGAGCCGGGGGTGGTGGAGATCGTCTTGAAGAGGCGGCCGAGGTTCTGGTGCACCCGGGCGACCGGGTACCAGGGCGTGTCCCCGCGGGAGATCAGCCGCGCGAACATCTTCGAGTGCCGGCACTCGTCCTCGATCTCGGTGAGCGCGTACCGGACGTGTGCGCTGGTCGCCGGCTTGTCGTAGATGTGCCGGACGAGCAGCTGCATGAGGATGATCTCGAACCAGATGCCGAGCGAGGCCAGCGCCGCCGCCTCGTGCTGGGAGAGCAGGATCCGCTGCTCCTCGCTCATCCGCCGCCACATCGGGGTGTCGTACAGCGAGACCAGCTCCGGTGGCCAGAACCACTTGCCCTCCTCGAAGGGCGCGTCCCAGTCGAGTTCGCTGTCGGGGTCGAAGGAGTGCTTGGCGGAGGAGGCGAGCAGCCGCTCGGCGATCTGCTCCCGGTCCTTGAGCAACCCGAGGGCGTCTCGCAGGACGTCGATATCCGCCTCGGTCATTGCGGTGGGCGCGCTCGTCATGGCTCTGGCTACACCTCACAGTCGGAGTTACCCGCGGTCACATGCGGCTGCCTCTTATGAGACTGCCTGTCAGTAAGCGCGTCAATCCCCCGCGTACGACTTATTGACCCGCCGGTAAGAAGCGTGTGAATCTGCCAACGGCCCGTTCGCGACGAGGCGTTCGGCGGGCGGAGGAGGCGAGGCGCCGTGTCGATCCGAGAGCTCTACGTCCAGGACCCCGGGGACTCCCTGTGGACCGTGCCGGCCTCCGGCGCGGCCCGCTTCACCTGGGAGTACGACGACGGGCGGGACCGTCTGCTGGCCCTCTACCAAAAGGGCAAGGACAAGCAGTGGGACGCCACCACGCGGATCGACTGGGACCTGGAGGTGGACCCCAGGGACCCGCTCGGCACCCCCGACGAGTCCCTGGCGCTGTACGGCACGAAGTACTGGGACCGGATGACGGAGAAGGACCGCGGCGACCTCCGGCAGCACTTCTCCGCCTGGCAGTTCAGCCAGTTCCTGCACGGCGAGCAGGGCGCGATGGTGTGCGCCGCGCGGATCGTGGAATCCGTCCCCGACCTCGACGCCAAGTTCTACTCGGCCACCCAGACCATGGACGAGGCCCGGCACGCGGAGATCTACGGCCGCTTCCTCAAGGACAAGATCGGGATGCTCTACCCGGTCAACGACAACCTCAAGGCGCTGCTCGACGACACCCTCGCCGACTCCCGCTGGGACATGCCCTACCTCGGCATGCAGGTGCTCATCGAGGGCCTGGCGCTGGCCGCGTTCGGCATGATCCGCGACACCACCACCAAGCCGCTGCCCAAGCAGATACTCGCCTACGTCATGCAGGACGAGGCCCGCCACGTCGCCTTCGGCCGGATGGCGCTGCGCGACTACTACAGGCAGCTCACCGACGCCGAACTCCGCGAGCGCGAGGAGTTCGTCATCGAGGGCTGCTACCTGATGCGCGACCGGCTGCGCGGCACGGAAGTCCTGGAGAACTACGGCATCCCGGTCGAGGAGGCCGCCGAGTTCACCGAGCGCTCGGAGTTCCTCCAACTCTTCCGGAAGCTGCTGTTCAGCCGGATCGTCCCCTGCGTCAAGGACATCGGCCTGTGGGGCGAACGCCTCCAGCGCGCCTACGTGGACCTCGGCGTCCTCGAACTGGGCGACGCCAACCTGGATCTGCTGATGGCCCAGGACGAGGAACTCGCCGAGCACCTGGACGCCGAGCGGTTCGCCGCCGAGGAGGCGGCCCGCACCGCCGAGGTCGCCGACGCCATCGCGCGGGGCGCCGCCGACGACTGACCCCGCCCGCGCCCCACCGGCCGTACGGACCGGGGCACGGATGACAGGATCCGCCCATGGACACCGACGACCGACGGCGCGCCGCGGTGCGCGGCAGCATCGAGGGCCTGGCACACGGCGATGCCTTCGGCGAACGCTTCTTCGCGCTCTTCCGCCCCGAGGCGGAGGCCCGACGGCTGATCGCCCACCGCCGACTGCCGCCCGAGCCGCGCTGGCACTGGACCGACGACACCGCCATGGCGCTGGACCTGCTCGCCGTCCTGGCCGAGCACGGCGAGGTGCGACAGCCGGCGCTGGTGGCGCGGTTCGCCGCCACCTACCGCGCCGATCCCGGCCGCGGCTACGGCTCCGGCATGCACGCCCTGCTGCCCCGGGCCGCCGCGGCGCCGGCGGAATGGCGGGAGTTGGCGCACGCCCTCTTCGGCGGCGAGGGCAGCCTGGGCAACGGTGCCGCCATGAGGGTGGCCCCGCTCGGCGCCTGGTTCCACCACGACCTCGACCGCGCCGCCGACCAGGCCGCCAGATCCGCGGAGGTCACCCACGCCCACCCCCAAGGTGTCGCCGGCGCGGTGGCGGTGGCCGTCGCCGCCGCCCTCGCCGCCCGTGGCGCCCCGCCCGCCCTCACCGAGATCGCTGCCCGCACCCCCGACGGCCCGGTCCGCCAGGGCCTGCTGCGCGCCGCCGAACTCCCGCCCGGCACCGCCCCCGAGGAGGCCGCCGCCACCCTCGGCAGCGGCCGCCGCATCAGGGCCGACGACACCGTCCCGTTCGCCCTCTGGTGCGCCGCCCGCCATCCCGACGACCTGCCGACAGCCCTGTGGACCACCGCGGCCGGCCTCGGCGACGTGGACACCACCTGCGCCATCACCGGCGGCGTAGTGGCCGCCCGCACGGGCACCACGGCCCTGGGCGAGCAGTGGACGAGCAAACGCGAGCCCCTGCCGGAGTGGACCACCACCGTGTGACCCACACCGCACGGGACGGCCCCCTACACGGGGCCTGCCAACACACGTGCGGGGCCGGGCCCACACGACAGGCTCCGCCCGCCCACGCCCAGGCCGCGCCCCACCCACGCCCCGTCCCGCCCTCAGCCCGTCAGAAACCCGGCCACCCACCCGTCCAACTCCGCCGACCGCAGCTCCGGCAACGCATGGTGCCCGACCCCCGGCACCGTCACGACCCGCGCCCCCGGCAGCGACCGCCCGGCCGCCGTCGCGACCCGTCGCACGTCATGCGCCCTGCTGCGCCCGGCCAGCAGCACCAGCGCGGGCGGCGCGGCGGTCCCCCACCGCGCCACGTCCGGCCGCGGCCCGGTGACCGGCCGCCCCCGGAACTCCCGGCCGCCCAACCCCGTCAGCCTTACCAACTCCGGCGCCACCGCAGGTCCGCCGCGGGTCTCCCACGCCAGGAACCGCCTGGCCGTGACCTCACCGGGCCGCGCCAGCAGCGGTACCGCCCGGGCCAGATACGACGCCCGGAAGCCCGCGAAGCACTGCGTGGGGTCGAGCAAGGCCAGCCGTTCCACCCTCCCCCGAGCTCTGAAGGAGCAAGGGGGGACCCCCATCGCGGCGTGCACCGCGTAACTCAGCGCGATCCACCCCCCGTACGAGTGCCCCAGCAGCGCGACCCGTTCGGCCCCGAGCGCGTCCACCACCCCGTCCAGCCACGCCATCAGATCGGCCGGCCGGCGCAGCGGCCGACCGCCGGGCACGCTCAACCCGGGCCCGCCCATCAGGTCCACCGCGTACACCCGGTGCGTCCGCGCGAGGCTCGCGACCCGTGCGTACCAGACGGCGGAGGTGGTCCCACCGCCGCTCAGCAACACCAGCGGCGGCCCACCGGACGGCCCGCAGGCATTGACCCGCGTGCTGCCGAACTCCGTCTCCAGATCGAGCCGTTCGACCGCCACCGGCCAGAGCGCCATGGCCTGCCCGTACGCGGCCCGGAACTCCGAGGACGCCGACGCCGCAGCGGAGCCCCCGGCCAACGCAGGCGAACGAGGCGAAGCAGGTGAATCAGGTGAAGCGGATGAAGCGGCCGTCGCAGACGACGACGTGCGTTTCGCTTTCACGGTGCGCCTCCGTGGTGAGGACGACAGTAGACGGGCGGGCCGCCAGGTACCTCGCCCACCAAGTATCTCGCTCAGCGAGATAATGCGGGATCATACGCGCCCCGGCCGGGTTAGGTTGCTGGTTCGGGATATACGGGCCGGACGCAGGAGAGGTGGGGATCCGTGGTGGTGGCGCGGGCGCGGGAGCCGGAGGGCATGGACCTGGTCCATCTGCTGCGCGAGGTGACGCTCCAACTCGACCTGGCGGGCGGCGAGTTCGCCACCCGCAACGGCCTGCACCCCACCGACCTACGGGCCCTGATCGCCCTGCTGGACGCGGCCCGGGCCGGCGAGGAACTGACCGCCGGGCGGCTCGGCGCCCGGCTCGGCCTGAACTCCGCCGGCACCACGGCGCTGGTCGACCGCCTGGAACGGCTGGGACACCTCCGCCGGGTCCGCGACACCCGCGACCGACGCCGCGTCCTGCTGGTCGTGGACCCGCGCGCGGTCGCTCTGGGGCAGTCGTTCTTCGGCCCGCTGATCGCGCGCACCCTCGCCCTGCTCGACACCTTCGACCCCGGCGAACAGGACGCCATCCGCCGCTTCCTGACCGGCGTGCGGGACGCGACGGCCGGTACGCGGGAAAGCTGAAGGCGCCGAGAAAACGTAACGGCGCGCAGAGTCAACGGCACGCGGAACGACAACGTCACACAGAAGACGTCACACAGAAGACGTCACGCAGACGACGTCACACAGCGCGCACTACCTCGACCGGACCGGACCGGGCCAGCCACCGCCCCTCGTGCCGGGACACCTCGATCGGCCGGCCGAAACACGCCGTCATCCGCTCGCCCGTCAGCACCTCCGCCACCGGCCCGAGCGCCTGCACCCGCCCGTCGCGCAGCAGCACGGCGTGCCCGATGGCCGGGGACAGCTCCTCCAGATGGTGGGTCACCGTCACCGTCGCCAGCTCCGGCCGCCCCACGGCCAGCCGGTGCAGCGCGTCGATCAGGTCCTCCCGGGAGGGCAGGTCCAGGGCGTTGAACGGCTCGTCGAGCAGCAGCAGCGAAGGATCGGCCATCAGCGCCCGGGCGATCAGGATCCGGGCCCGCTGGCCGCCCGAGCAGACGCCGTACGGCCGGTCCGCCAGCTCCTTGCAGTCCAGCTCGGCCAGCAACTCGTCGGCCCGTTCCCGGGTGGCCTGGTCGTACTTCCGCCACAGCGGCTGCACGGTGCCGGTCGCGCCGGTCAGGACCACCGTGTGCGCGGTGGCGTCCTGCGGCACCTTCTGCGCACCGGACACCAGGCCGATGGCGGCGCGCAGTTCCCGCACGTCCACCCGGCCGAGCCGGTGGCCGAGCACCTCGACGGCACCGACGGTGGGGAACATCAGCGCGCCGACCAGCCGCAGCACGGTGGTCTTGCCCGCGCCGTTCGCGCCGAGCAGCGCCCAGTGCTCGCCCGCCCGCACGGTCCAGTCGATGTCGTCGAGGATGACCTGGTCGGTGGTGTGGCGGCGGACGCCGACGCCCGTCAGCGCGGCGATCACCCGTCCCGCTTCAGGGCGTTGCAGGCCCGAGGGCCGGGCGGTCGGGGACGGCGGTTCCGAAGGCTGCGAGGGAGTCATCGCGGCAGATTAGCTGTGTAAGACACCTTTCCGTGCGCCCGTCCGATGCGTGGAACCGCACGAGAAGATTCCGGCCACCGACCACGGACCGCCAGCCACCGGGAACTGCCCCCGACCACCACCGCCCCCAACCCACTCGCAAACCCGAAGCCCGAAACCCGGAGCCCGGAGCCCGAGACCCGCAGCCTGGAGCCCCATCCCCCGGACACACCGCAGACGCCGTCGACTCACCTCAGTCCCAACAGGGCCCGCACCCGGGTGTACTTGGCGGTCAGCCGCTCCCGGGTGGGTGCGTCCAGGACCGCCAGCCGCACCGGATCGGCGTTGTGCGCCAGATCCGCCTCCTTGACCAGCAGCGCGCCCGGCGTCGCCAGAATCCGGGCGGTGTACTCCTCGACCGTCTCCCCGGGCCGTTTGGTGACCGCCAGGACCATCGCCTTGGTCGCCTCGTCCAGCGGTGCCCCGGCCAGCCAGTCGGCGCTCACCGCGCCGTCCTCGACCGCGTCGTGCAGCCAGGCCGCGGCGATCTGCGCCTCGCTGCCGCCGCGCGCCCGCACTCCCGCCGCGACCGCCGCCAGGTGCTCGGCATACGGGCGGCCCGCCTTGTCGGTCTGTCCCTCGTGCGCGCGCCGGGCCAGCGCCTCCACTTCGGCGAGCGGGAGCCGCGAGGGCGCCGCCGGAGCCGGGCGGGGATCCGCGTCAGAAGCCATGGCGCCATTGTGACCGGACACCCACCACCCCACGCACCCACCACCCCACGCACCCCACCCCCAACCTCGGCCCTCACCGCAACCCCGCCGCCATCACCGCCCGCGCGATCGGCCCGGCGCTGCCGCCCCCGCTGATGTCCTCGCGCTCGGCCTCCGCGTCCTCCACGACCACCGCCACCGCCGACAGCGGCTCATGGCTCTGCCGGTCCCGCACCCATGCGATGAACCAGGCGTACGGCGTGCCCTCGTTGCGCACGCCGTGCTGGGCCGTCCCCGTCTTGCCGCCCACGATGAACCCGTCGATCGCCGCGGTCCGCCCGCTCCCGTGCTCGACGACCTCGGCCATCATTTCCTGCAGCTGCTCGGCGGTGGCCGGATTCATCACCTGCCGGGTGGGCCGACGCGCCCCGGTGGCGACCATCACCCCGTGGGCGTCGGTCACCCGCTCGACGAGGTACGGCGGCGTCAGCTGGCCGTCGTTGGCCACCGCCGCCGCGACCATCGCCATCTGCAGCGGGGTGGCGGCGGTGTCGTACTGCCCGATCGCGGAGAGCGCCAGCTGCGCCGGGCGCATCCTGGTGTCGAAGGTGCTCGGCGCGACGGGGGAGGGGATCCGCAGCCCCCGGTCGTTGAAGCCGAACCGCTGCGCCGCCTCGGCCATCCCGCGCTCCCCGACGCCGACGCCCAGCCGCGCGAAGACGGTGTTGCAGGAGAGCCGGAAGGCTTCCCGCAGGCCCACGTGCTCGCAGCCCTCCGTCGGGTTGCCCAACGGGGTGCGGGTGTCCGGCAGGGTGTAGGGGTCGGGCACGTCCAGCGGCGCGTCGAGGTCCTTGACCAGGCCGCTGTCCAGCGCCGCCGCCGCGGTGACGACCTTGAAGACCGAACCGGGCGGGTAGGTCTGCCGCAGCGCCCGGTTGAGCATCGGCCGGTCCGCCGCCTCGTTCAGCCGCCGCCAGGCACCGGTCACCGACCGGCCGTTCCCTGACAGCTCCCCGGGGTCGTACGACGGCGAGCTGACCAGCGCCAGCACCCGCCCGGTGCGCGGCTCGACCGCCACCACCGCGCCCTTCCGGCCGGCCAGCCCGTGGTAGGCGGCGCGCTGCATCGCCGGGTTGACGGTGGTCTCGACCCGGCCGCCCGGCGGCCGGCGGTGGACCAGCCCGTCCCACCAGGGGAACACGACCAGCCGGTCGTCGGTCCCGGCCAGGATGCCGTCCTCGGAGCTCTCCAGCAGCGAGGTGCCGTACTGCTGCGAGGCGAAGCCGGTGAGCGGCGCGTACAGCGGTCCGTCGGTGTAGGTGCGCTCGTAGCGCAGCCGCCCGCCGCTGTCCCGGGAGCCGGTGACCGGGTGGCCGCCGACCACGACGGCGCCCCGCGGCTGGGCGTACCGGGCGATCGCGGTCCGCCGGTTGGCCGGGTTGTCGGTGTAGCCCTCCGCCTCGAAGACCTGCACCCGCACGGCGTTGACCAGCAGCGCCGCCAGCAGCAGGAAGGAGAACGCGGCGGTGCGCCGGATGGCGCGGGTCACCGGAGCGCCCCGAGGGCGTCCGGGGCGGCGCGGGCCGGCCGGGCAGGGGTGTCGGGCCGCGGCCCCCGCGCCCGGTCGGTGATCCGTACCAGCAGCGCGACGATGATCCAGTTGGTCACCACCGACGAGCCGCCCTGCGCCAGGAACGGCATCGCCATCCCGGTCAGCGGGATCAGCCCCATCACCCCGCCCGCGATCACGAACACCTGGAGGGCGGGCAACACCGCCAGCCCGACCGCCAGCAGACTGCCGAACGCCTCGCGCAGCCCCAGCGCCGCCCGGTAGCCGCACGCCGCCAGCAGCGCGTAGAGCAGGAACAGCGCGCTCAGCCCGGCCAGTCCCAGTTCCTCGCCCAGCGTCGCCAGGATGAAGTCCGACTTGCGCGCGAACCCGATCAGCGACGAGTGCCCCTGCCCCAGCCCGGTCCCGAACGTCCCGCCCGCGGCGAACGCGAACAGCGACTGCGCCAACTGCCCGGGTCCCCGCCCCGCCGCGATCCCGGCGAACGGATGCAGCCAGTCCTGCACCCGGCCGTGCACATGCGGCTCCAGCGTGCCCACCGCCGCCGCCCCGGCCACCGCCATCAGCACCCCCACCACGATCCACCCGGCCCGCCCGGTGGCCACGTACAGCAGGACCACGAACACCCCGAAGAACAGCAGCGAGGTCCCCAGGTCCCGTTCGAGGACCAGCACCCCGACGCTCACCAGCCAGATGGCGACGATCGGCCCGAGCACCTTCCCCCAAGCTCTCAACTCCTCCCCCACTCTCAACTCCGTTCGAGTGGGGGGACCCCCATGAGCAGGGGGTACCCCCTTCGCCGGCAGTCGCAGTCGCCACACCGCCTTCCCGGTGTCCGCCAGCGCCTCCCGGTTGGCCGCCAGGTACGCCGCGAAGAACACCGTGATCAGCACCTTGGCGAACTCGCCCGGCTGGAGCGAGAATCCGGCCGCCCGGATCCAGATCCGCGCCCCGTTGACGGCCGGGAACAGGATCGGCGCCACCATCAGGGCCAGCGCCAGCCCCGCGCACCCGTAGGCGTACCGCTGCAACACCCGGTGGTCCCGCAGCACCGCCACCACCGCGATGAACAGCGCCACGCCCACCGTGGACCACACCAGCTGCGCGGGCGCCGCATGATCGGCCGGCGTCTCCAGGTCGAGCCGGAAAATCAGCACCAGCCCGAGCCCGTTGAGCAGCACTCCGGTCGGCAGCAGCAGCGGATCGGCGTACGGCGCCCCGAACCGCACCGCCAGGTGCGCCAGCAGCGCCAGCCCGCCCAGCCCCGCCGCGTACCGGAGCGCCCCGGCCGGCACCGCGTGCGTCCGGGCCAGCCCCACCGCCAGATAGCCGCAGAAGCTGATGAGCACGGCACCCACGAGGAGGGCCAGTTCGACCCCCCGCCTCTTGGGCCGTGGCGGCGCCGGCGGCGCGCCCGCCGCCCGCCCGTCGCCCGCCGCCTGCGCCCGCGCCTCGGCCGCATCCGGCCGGTCCGCCACATCCATCCCCGCAACGTAGCAAGCAAATCGCTGCATTTCGCCCATAGCGCCCATGGTTGCCGCCCTTGCTCCCGCTCCCTCGGGGGACCCCGCGCCGGGCCGACCGAGTCCCCTAGGGGAAGAATCGGGGTCCTCACGGGGGTGGGTACGGGCTGTTCCGTGAACGAGCTCAATGGCAGTTTGTAAACTCGGTCAGAACGAAAAGCAGAAGGCCGAGCTCGTCACGCTGATACGGACGACCGATCGCACCGATCGCACCGGTCGACGCCATGGACACGCGCCATGGCGCCGCACGCGAGGGGCTGTGGCGTACGACACCAAGCACGCCGAGTAAAGGTCCCGCGCCGTTTCGGCCCACGGGGGCGGCCGAGCGCGGGTGACCGTCCCCCGCGACGAAAGGCAGTATGACCGCCATGACGACCCTCCGTTCCCGGATCTTCGCCTGGGCCGGCCGCCTCTACCTGGCGAGAACGCGGAAGAAGGGCTTCGACCTTTCCCGCATGTCCTTCTTGCCGGAATCCGTCCTGATGCCCCTGCGGCGGGACGGCCTCGACCCGGTCCCCGACCTGGCCGCCGTCCGTGAACGGGAGCCCATCAGCAAGCTCCCGGTGCCGATAGCCGCCAACGTCTGGCTGGTCACCGGCTACGACGAGGCCAAGGCGGTGCTCGGCAAGGCCGACGCCTTCAGCTCCGACTTCACCAACCTCATCGGCAAGGCCGGCGCCGGCGCCGAGCAGAACCCCGGCGGCCTGGGCTTCTCCGACCCGCCCGTGCACACCCGCCTCCGCCGGCTCCTCACCCCCGAATTCACCATGCGCCGCCTGAACAGGCTCACGCCCCGCATCCACGACATCGTCGAGGAGCGCCTGGCGGCCATGGAGAAGGCCGGCAGCAACGGCGACCCGGTGGACCTCGTCGCCGCCTTCGCCCTGCCCATCCCCTCCCTCGTCATCTGCGAGCTCCTCGGCGTCCCCTACGAGGACCGGGACGACTTCGAGCGCCTCAGTGCCGCCCGCTTCGACCTCTTCAGCGGCGCCAACGCCTCCTTCGGCGCCATATCCGAATCGCTCACCTACTTCCGCGAGGTCGTCAAGAAGCAGCGCGCCAACCCGGGTGACGGCCTGCTCGGCATGATCGTGCGGGAACACGGCGACTCGGTCACCGACGAGGAACTGGCCGGCCTCGCCGACGGCGTCCTCACCGGCGGCTTCGAGACCACCGCCAGCATGCTCGCGCTCGGCGCCCTGGTCCTCCTCCAGGACCCGGAGCACTTCGCCGCCCTCAAGGACGGCGACGAGGCCGTCGACCGCTACGTCGAAGAGCTGCTGCGCTACCTCACCGTCGTCCAGGTCGCCTTCCCTCGCTTCGCCCGCGAGGACATGGAGATCGCCGGCGTCCAGATCTCCGCCGGCGACGTCGTCCTGTGCTCCCTCAGCGGCGCCGACCGCGACGGCAAACTCGGCCCCGACATGGAACAGTTCGACCCCCACCGCGCCAAGGTCCCCTCGCACCTCGCCTTCGGCTACGGCATCCACCGCTGCGTGGGCGCCGAACTCGCCCGCATGGAACTCCGCGCCGCCTACCCCGCCCTGGTCCGCCGCTTCCCCGCCATGCGCCTCGCCGTCCCCCCGGAGGAACTCGAATTCCGCAAGCTCTCCATCGTCTACGGCCTGGATTCCCTCCCGGTGCGCCTGGACGCCTGAGCACCCCGGGCCCGCCCGGCCGGCCGGACAGCGCCGGCCGGCCCGCCCCTTCCGCCCGACCGGGGCGCACGGCACACGAGGCGACGTTCGACGAGCACGCACGCCGCACACGGGCCGGGGCACGCCCGTTGAGCGGGGGGATCCGGCGCACCACGACGCCGCACGCGCGCCGGGGACCACGGACACCCACCAGAAGCCGGACGGACAGGAGGAGTTCGCCGCCCGCCTCGCGCCCCGCCCCATGCGTCGCGCAACGCACCGCCAAATGAAAAAACCCGCTCCCAAGAAGGAAGCGGGCTTTAGTGGCACTCTGCTCTGTGTCACACAGACCAGCAGAGTGCCCCCGGCAGGATTCGAACCTGCGCACACGGCTCCGGAGGCCGTTGCTCTATCCCCTGAGCTACGGGGGCTTCGTCGACCGCTCGTTGCGGCGACGAGTAGAACACTACCAGCTCCGAAGGGGTGGTCATGAACGTTTTGGCGGCCTGCGGCGGAGCCGGGTGCGACGGTGGTCCGGGGGCCAAGGAAGGGCGCCCTTACCGCATGCAAAGGGTGGGTCGACGGCGCTCGTCCAAAGGTCCCTCGCACGGGGGCGGAAGTGGGCAAAACCGGGACGCAGCCGCAGGCGCGCACCTAGTCTCATGGTGTGCCTGGCTTGTCCGGTCGGATCCTTGTGGTCGATGACAACAAGGTGATCCGGCAGTTGATCAGGGTCAACCTTGAGCTGGAGGGCTTCGAGGTCGTGACCGCGGCTGATGGTGCCGAATGTCTGGACGTCGTGCACCGGGTGAGACCCGACGTCGTGACCCTCGACGTGACGATGCCGAGGCTGGGCGGGCTGCACACCGCTGCGCGACTGCGTTCCGATCCGCGCACCTGGGACATTCCGATCGCCATCGTGAGCGCCTGCAGCCGGTGCGAGGTGGACAACGGGGAGTCGGTGGGCATCGACGCCTTTCTGGCCAAGCCGTTCGAGCCGATGGAGCTGGTGCGCACGGTGGGGATGCTGGTGCGCGAGGGGCGGCAGCAGCGGGAGCGCCAGGACTGCGAGGGGCGCGGGACCGCCGGCGGCGAGGGCGGACGGCCGCGGGACGACGCGACGGGGGTGGGCGGTGCGGTGCCGGGCGACGCCGCTCCCGGGGGCGGCGCGGAGAGCGGTGGCTCGGCGCAGAGCAGTCCGTAAGGGCCGGTAAGAGCAGGTATGTGACCGTGGACCGGTGTTCGGTGTCCACAGGGCGAAACCCGTTCGCATGGCCGCCCCCTTTCTCCCCTACGCTTGTCGTGTGACCCCGGCCGAGCTCTCCCGTACCGTCCTGTGCTCCGTGCGCAGTGCCGTTGCGGAGCGGGAGCTCTCCGTGCCCGTGCCGGCGCGGATCGTGGTGCAGCCGCCGCCGCGGCCCGGGTGTGGGGACTACGCCTCCAACGTGGCGTTGCAGCTCGCCGGGCAGGCGGGGCTGCCGGCCCGTGAGGTGGCCGAGATCCTGCGGAGGCGACTGGCCGGCCGCGCCGGGATCGCCCGGGTCGAGATCGCCGGACCGGGATTCCTGAACTTCCATCTGGGGGACGGTGCGTCCGCCGGACTGGTGGGGGAGGTGCTGGCCCGAGGGGCGCGCTACGGCGAGCCCGCGGAGTCCGGTGCGGCCGCAGCGGGACCGGGGCGGGCCGTCGAGGGGCCGGCGCGCCATACGGGGGAGTGGGCCCGGGCCCGGGAGGCCGTCGTGGCGGACGTACTGGTCCGGCTCGGACGGGCCGAGGGCCGCGCGGAGCCGTCGACCGGCCCCGGTGCCGCGGAGCTGGCCGGACTCGTGGCGCGGCTGGGCGTCGACGAGGCCCGATGGACGCTGCTCAAGCCCGCCGCGGCGGACCCGGTACGGGTACCGGAGCGGCCGGTGCAGCACGAGGACAACCCCCGGTTCCGGGTGCAGTACGCCCATGCGCGCAGCCGCGCGGCGGTGCGGAACGCCGCCGAGCTGGGGTTCGCCGCCGAGCCGGGGGACGTCGTGGGCGACCGGCCCGCGGACCGCGGCGACGTGCGGACGCTCCAGACGCTGGAAGCCGCTCTCGCCACCTATCCGACGACCACCGCGACCGCGGCGCGGCGGTGTGCGCCGGACCGGGTGGTACGCCATCTGGAGGCCACCGCGGACGCCTATCTGCGCTGGCAGGAGGAGTTCTGGCCGCTGCCCGTCGGCGAGCAGAAACCCTTGGCCGTGCACCGCGCCCGGGTGGCCCTCGCCGAAGCCACGGGGACGGTGCTGGGGAACGGCCTGCGCCTGCTCGGCATCTCTGCTCCTGAACACGTCTGATCCGCATACGCCTGAGTCTGGAAATGTCTGATGTACGCGTCCGAACATCCGCGGAGCGCGCCGAGGACTGTCCCGATCAGCACCACTGAACGATCTTGAGGGGACCGTTTCCGTTATGAGCCGTTCCGCGCATCCCGCAGGGCCCCGGCATGGCGACGTACTGCCCGAGGGGCACTACGCCGGGCCGCCCGCCGACCTCAACTCCCTTGACCCGCAGGTCTGGTCCCGCACCGTCCGGCGCGACGCCGACGGCGCGGTGACGGTCGGCGGGCTGTCCGTGACCGCGCTCGCCGAGGAGTTCGGCACGCCGGCGTACTTCCTGGACGAGGAGGACTTCCGGGCGCGCTGCCGGGCCTGGAAGGACGCGTTCGGGCCGGACGCCGACGTCTTCTACGCGGGCAAGGCGTTCCTGTCCCGGGCCATCGTGCGGTGGCTGGCCGAGGAGGGCCTCAACCTCGACGTCTGTTCGGGGGGCGAGCTGGCCACGGCGCTGGACGCCGGCATGCCCGCCGAGCGGATCGCACTGCACGGCAACAACAAGAGCACCGAGGAGATCACCCGGGCCGTCGAGGCCGGGGTGGGGCGGATCGTGCTCGACTCGTTCCAGGAGATCGTGCGGGTCGCGCACATCGCCGAGCGGCTCGGCAAGCGGCAGCGGGTGCAGATCCGTGTGACGGTCGGTGTCGAGGCGCACACCCACGAGTTCATCGCGACGGCGCACGAGGACCAGAAGTTCGGGATCGCGCTGGCCGGCGGGCAGGCCGCCGAGGCGGTGCGGCGCGCGCTGAAGCTGGACGGGCTCGAACTCATCGGGATCCACAGCCACATCGGGTCGCAGATCTTCGACATGGCCGGGTTCGAGGTCTCCGCCCGCCGGGTGGTGCAACTGCTCGCCGAGGTGCGGGACGAGCACGGCGTGCAGCTGCCGGAGATCGACCTCGGCGGCGGCCTGGGCATCGCGTACACCTCCGACGACGACCCGCGCGCACCGCACGAGATCGCCAAGGCGCTGCGCGAGATCGTGGGCCGGGAGTGCGAGGCGGCCGGGCTGCGGGCGCCGCGGATCTCGGTCGAGCCGGGCCGGGCGATCGTCGGACCGACCGCCTTCACGCTCTACGAGGTCGGCACGGTCAAGGAACTGGACGGGCTGCGGACGTACGTCTCCGTGGACGGCGGGATGTCGGACAACATCCGCACCGCGCTGTACGACGCGGAGTACAGCGTGGCGCTGGCCTCCCGCACCTCGCACGCGGAGCCGATGCTCTCGCGGGTCGTCGGCAAGCACTGCGAGAGCGGCGACATCGTCGTCCGGGACGCCTTCCTGCCCTCCGACGTGGCGCCGGGGGACCTGCTCGCGGTGCCGGCCACCGGCGCGTACTGCCGGTCCATGGCGAGCAACTACAACCACGCGCTGCGGCCGCCGGTGGTGGCGGTCAAGGACGGTGCGGCCCGGGTGATCGTCCGCAGGGAGACGGAGGAAGATCTCCTGCGGTTGGATGTCGGGTAGGGCCGGATCGCCGGGACCGGGCCCCGGATGAAATAAATGTCTCGGCATCCGGACGAACGGCGGAAACCGCCGTCCGGTGCGTGAGACTGGTGCATGACCGGGAAACTGGTGCGTGACCGAGCATGAAACCGCTGGATCGAAGAAAAGACGAGGTCGAATGATGCGTACGCGTCCGCTGAAGGTGGCGCTGCTGGGCTGTGGTGTGGTCGGCTCAGAGGTGGCGCGCATCATGACGACGCACGCCGACGACCTCGCGGCCCGCATCGGTGCGCCCGTGGAGCTCGCCGGGATCGCCGTCCGCCGCCCGGAGAAGGTGCGGGCCGGGATCCCGGCCGAGCTGATCACCACCGATGCGACCGCGCTCGTCAAACGCGGCGACATCGACGTCGTCATCGAGGTGATCGGTGGGATCGAGCCAGCCCGGGGCCTGATCACCACCGCCTTCGAGCACGGCGCGAGCGTGGTGTCGGCCAACAAGGCGCTGGTGGCGGCCGACGGTGCCGCACTGCACGCGGCGGCCGAGAAGCACAGCGCCGACCTGTACTACGAGGCGGCGGTCGCCGGTGCGATCCCGCTGGTGCGCCCGCTGCGCGAGTCGCTCGCCGGCGACAAGGTCAACCGCGTCCTCGGCATCGTCAACGGCACCACCAACTTCATCCTCGACAAGATGGACACCACCGGCGCCGGCTACAGCGAGGCGCTGGACGAGGCCACCGCACTGGGGTACGCCGAGGCCGACCCGACCGCCGACGTCGAGGGCTTCGACGCCGCCGCCAAGGCCGCGATCCTCGCCGGGATCGCCTTCCACACCCGCGTCACCATGGACGACGTGCACCGCGAGGGCCTGACCGAGGTCACCGCCGCCGACATCGCCTCCGCCAAGCGGATGGGCTGCACGGTCAAGCTGCTGGCCATCTGCGAGCGGGCCGCGGACGGCGCGTCGGTGACCGCGCGGGTGCACCCGGCGATGATCCCGCTGACCCATCCGCTGGCCTCCGTGCGCGAGGCGTACAACGCGGTCTTCGTGGAGGCCGAGGCGGCCGGCCAGCTGATGTTCTACGGGCCGGGCGCGGGCGGTTCCCCGACCGCCTCGGCGGTCCTCGGCGACCTCGTCGCGGTCTGCCGCAACAAGCTCGCCGGAGCCACCGGGCCGGGGGAGTCGGCGTACACCGCGCTGCCCGTCAGCCCCATGGGCGAGGTCGTCACCCGCTACCACATCAGTCTCGACGTGGCCGACAAGCCGGGCGTTCTGGCGCAGGTCGCGACGGTCTTCGCCGAACACGGCGTATCGATCGACACGGTCCGTCAGCAGGGGAAGGGTGGGGGTACCTCCCACTCGAACGTAGTTGAGAGTGGGGGCGAGGCGGACCTCGTCGTCGTCACCCACCGAGCGACCGACGCGGCGCTGTCGTCGACGGTCGGGGCACTGCGCGAGCTGGACACCGTCCGCGGTGTCGTCAGCATCATGCGGGTCGAAGGGGAGTAAAGGAACCCATGTCTGCCAATTCCACCGTGACCACCGCGAACGGCCAGTGGCGCGGAATCATCGAGGAGTACCGCGACCGGCTGCCGGTCAGCGACACGACCGAGGTCGTCACCCTCCGGGAAGGCGGTACGCCGCTGGTACCCGCCCAGGTGCTGTCGGAGCGCACCGGGTGCGAGGTGCACCTCAAGGTCGAGGGTGCCAACCCCACGGGCTCGTTCAAGGACCGCGGGATGACGATGGCCATCACCCGTGCCAAGGAGGAGGGCGCCAAGGCCGTCATCTGCGCCTCCACCGGCAACACCTCCGCCTCGGCCGCCGCCTACGCGGTCCGGGCCGGGATGGTCTGCGCGGTCCTGGTCCCGCAGGGCAAGATCGCGCTCGGCAAGATGGGCCAGGCGCTGGTGCACGGCGCCAAGATCCTCCAGGTCGACGGAAATTTCGACGACTGTCTGACCCTGGCCCGGGGTCTCTCCGAGAAGTACCCGGTCGCACTTGTGAACTCCGTGAACCCGGTGCGCATCGAGGGTCAGAAGACCGCGGCCTTCGAAATCGTCGACATGCTCGGCGACGCCCCGGACATCCATGTGCTGCCCGTCGGCAACGCCGGCAACATCACCGCCTACTGGAGGGGCTACCGGGAGTACGCGGCCGACGGCATCGCCGCCCGCACCCCGCGGATGTGGGGCTTCCAGGCGTCCGGCAGCGCCCCGATCGTGCGCGGCGAGGTGGTCAAGGACCCGCACACCATCGCCACCGCGATCCGGATCGGCAACCCCGCCTCGTGGGAGTTCGCCGAGCGCGCCCGGGACGAGTCCGGCGGCCTCATCGATGAGGTGACGGACCGTCAAATCCTGGCGGCCTACCGCCTGTTGGCCGCCAAGGAGGGCGTCTTCGTGGAGCCCGCCTCGGCCGCCTCGGTCGCCGGTCTGCTCAAGGCCGCCGAGGAGGGCAAGGTCGACCCCGGCCAGCGGATCGTCTGCACGGTCACCGGCAACGGCCTCAAGGACCCCGACTGGGCGGTGGCCGGTGCGCCGCAGCCGGTCACGGTCCCGATCGACGCCGACGCCGCCGCCGAGCGGCTCGGCCTCGCCTGACCGGCCCGGACACCCCCGGGCCTGCGGATATGTCGCGGGGGCGACGGGCCGGCCGGCCGCCCGTCGCCCCTCGTGGCGCACTGTGCGCCAAGCCCCGGCAAACGCTGCAAACACTGCAAAGGCGGCGTCGGGGCATACGATGGCGTGCGACACGCATCGTGCGCCTCCTGTGCGCCCTATGTCGCGACAGAACCTTCCTTCGATAGGCTGGCACCCAACTCCCCTCCCCACGGCATAACGCAGTGGTGTGCAGGGCAGGTCAGAACAGACCCCACGAGCCGACCGGGCACCTCGGTGCCGCCGGTGCTGCGCTCCGGGTCAGTACCGCAGCATCAACCAAGGAGAGTCATCGAGCGATGGCCGGTCCCGCGTTCCGCGCCGCCGCCGTCCGGGTGCGCACCCCCGCTACCAGCGCCAATCTCGGCCCCGGCTTCGATGCCCTGGGACTTTCCCTGGGTCTGTACGACGACGTCGTGGTGCGTGTCGCCGACTCCGGCCTGCACGTCGACATCGCCGGCGAGGGAGCCGACACGCTGCCGCGCGACGAGAACCATCTGCTCGTACGGGCCATGCGCACCGCCTTCGACCTGCTCGGCGGGCAGCCGCGCGGCCTGGAAATCGTCTGCGCCAACCGCATTCCGCACGGCCGCGGCCTGGGCTCCTCCTCGGCCGCCATCTGCGCCGGGATCGTCGCCGCCCGCGCCGTGACCATAGGCGGCGAGCAGAAGCTCGACGACACCGCGCTGCTGGAACTCGCCAACGAGATCGAGGGCCACCCCGACAACGTCGCCGCCTGTCTGCTCGGTGGTTTCACCCTTGCCTGGATGGACACCGGCACCGCCCGGGCGATCCGGATGGATCCCGCCGATTCCATCGTTCCGGTGGTCTTCGTGCCCGGCAAACCGGTGCTGACCGAGACCGCTCGCGGACTGCTGCCGCGTACCGTCCCGCACGTGGACGCCGCGGCCAACGCCGGTCGCGCCGCACTGCTCGTCGAGGCCCTGACCAGGCGCCCCGAGCTGCTGCTCGCCGCGACCGAGGACCGACTTCACCAGGACTACCGCACCCCGGCGATGCCGGAGAGCATGGCCCTGGTGAACCGACTGCGCGCGGACGGCGTCCCCGCAGTCATCTCCGGTGCGGGCCCGACGGTGCTCGCACTGGTGGAAGAAGCGGCGGCCGACAAGGTCGCGGCGCTGGCGGGAGAGGGGTGGGCGGCCAACCGGCTGACCCTCGACGCGGCTGGTACGTGTGTGCTGCCGCTCGCCGGGTGATCGCACCGAGCGATCGTCGATTGCCGGTCTTGGAGAGGGGGAATGTTTGTTGGATCCGGTAGTGTTAACCTCAAGTCAGTACTCGACGCCAGTGTGGCGCGGTGCTTCGTGTCCCCCGTTGGGACCACTTTCTTCCGGGAGCCTCCCAAACTGCTTGGAGCAATTGCCTGAGCAGAAGTGAGCACGCTCCGGAATCGGCGTGACGACAAAAGACACACCCCAGATCTTCACGCCGAAGCCATGAATTGATCTTTCCGCCGTATCCGGCGGGACCACCGCCCCGGCCCGGTCCGCAAGACCCAGGACCCAGCCGGACAGCACAACCGGTCGCCGAGCCAGACAGGCCGACGCCCGCTCCAGGGAAGGACCCTTCGTGAGCGACACCACCGATCTGATGGGCGCGCGCACCGATGGCAGTGCCACCACGCCCGCCACGGACGCTCCCGCCGCGCCTGCCACCACGCGACGCCGCCGCTCCGGCACCGGCCTTGAGGGCATGGTCCTGGCAGAGCTCCAGCAGATTGCCTCCGGCCTCGGTATCAAGGGCACCGCGCGGATGCGCAAGAGCCAGCTGATCGAGGTCATCAAGGAGAAGCAGGCTGCCGGCTCCGGGGCCGCTGCCAAGGCCGACGCGCCCGCAGACACCGAGACCAAGCCCAAGCGCCGCACGACCTCCAAGGCCCGCACGGGCGAGGACGGCGCCGAGCCGGCGGCCAAGGCCGCCAAGTCGACCAAGGCCGCGGACAAGTCCGGGACGCAAGCGCAGATCGACATCCCGGGCCAGCCGTCCCCCAAGGTCTCGACTGCGCTCGACCAGGGAGGTGCCCCCACCGACGAGGCGCCGGCCGGCGAGCGTCGCCGTCGCCGGGCCACCGCCCCCGCGGGCAGCCCGGACGCCGACGTCCGCACCGAGGCCAAGGTCGAGGCCGCCACCGCGGTCAAGACCGAGGTCCGTACCGACACCGCGGTCGCCCCGCAGGAGGCCGGCGAGGGCCGGTCCGTCAAGGGCGCCGAGCGCCAGGACCGCGGGGACCGCCAGGACCGCGGCCAGAAGGGCGAGCGCGGTCGGCGCGACCGCGACCGCGACCGCGATCGTGACCGCGACCGTCGTAAGACCGACGCGGGCGACAGCGGCCAGGGCGGCAACCGCCAGCGGGACCGCCGGGACGGCGGCGACGACGAGGACTTCGAGGGCGGCCGGCGCGGTCGGCGCGGCCGTTACCGCGACCGCCGCGGGCGCCGTGGCCGCGAGGACTTCGCCGGTGAGCCGCAGGTGGCCGAGGACGACGTGCTGATCCCGGTCGCGGGCATCCTCGACATCCTCGACAACTACGCGTTCATCCGGACCTCCGGCTACCTGCCCGGTCCGAACGACGTGTACGTCTCGCTCGCCCAGGTCCGCAAGAACGGCCTGCGCAAGGGCGACCACGTCACCGGCGCGGTCCGCCAGCCCAAGGACGGCGAGCGGCGCGAGAAGTTCAACGCCCTGGTGCGACTGGACAGCGTCAACAGCATGGCGCCCGAACAGGGCCGCCAGCGGCCGGAGTTCGGGAAGCTGACGCCCCTTTACCCGCAGGAGCGACTGCGCCTGGAGGGCGAGTCGGGCGGCCTGACGACCCGGATCATCGACCTGGTCACGCCGATCGGCAAGGGCCAGCGTGGTCTGATCGTGGCCCCGCCGAAGACCGGCAAGACCATGATCATGCAGGCGATCGCCAACTCGATCACCCGCAACAACCCCGAGTGCCACCTGATGGTCGTCCTCGTCGACGAGCGTCCGGAAGAGGTCACCGACATGCAGCGGTCGGTCAAGGGCGAGGTCATCTCCTCGACCTTCGACCGCCCGGCCGAGGACCACACCACCGTCGCCGAGCTCGCCATCGAGCGCGCCAAGCGTCTGGTCGAGCTCGGTCACGACGTGGTCGTGCTGCTGGACTCCATCACCCGCCTGGGCCGCGCGTACAACCTCGCGGCGCCCGCCTCCGGCCGCATCCTGTCCGGTGGTGTCGACTCGACCGCGCTCTACCCGCCGAAGCGCTTCTTCGGTGCCGCGCGCAACATCGAGGACGGCGGTTCGCTGACCATCCTGGCCACCGCGCTGGTCGAGACCGGCTCGCGGATGGACGAGGTGATCTTCGAGGAGTTCAAGGGCACCGGCAACCTGGAGCTCAAGCTCGACCGCAAGCTCTCCGACAAGCGCATCTTCCCCGCGGTGGACGTGGACGCGTCCAGCACCCGTAAGGAGGAGATCCTGATGGGCAGCGACGAGCTGGCCATCGTCTGGAAGCTGCGTCGGGTGCTGCACGCACTGGACCAGCAGCAGGCCATCGAGCTGCTGCTGGACAAGATGAAGCAGACGAAGTCCAACGCGGAGTTCCTGCTCCAGATCCAGAAGACGACGCCGACCACGGGCAACGGCAACGACTGACGCCCGCGGCCACGCCGCCTGGTGACCGGGCCCCCTCACCCCCCGCGGGTGAGGGGGCCCGGCGCGTTCCGTCCGGCCGCGCCCCGCGGGTGTGAGCTGCGCCGCGCGGCACCGTGTCCCGCTTGAGACCTTTCGCACAGATCCGTACGGCGTACACGGTTTCCTTCCATACGCGCGCCGCGGCGAAAGCCCTGGTGAGAGCCGTGTAGCGGCCCGCGCGCCGGCTCCGCGCACCCCGTTCTTCTAAGAAGACGCTCATAACGCGCTGTGCAACCCTTCCGGTCGGCCTCCCGTCTGACTAGGCAATCCACCGCTTACGGCAGGGGAGACGGCGAGGCGCAGTCGACCGACGAAGGACTGAGGAACAGATGGCGCAGAGCGACGGGACCGCGCAGGCGGCCGGAGACCGCGGCCGCTCCATACGTGCCACCGGCCGGCGGCGCAAGGCCCCCACCCGGCGTCGGCGGGCCCTCACCACCACGCTGTGCGCGCTGGTCGGCGTCGTCCTGCTCGGCGGCGCCGGGCTCGGCTACCTCTACTTCAAGTTCAACGGCAACCTGACCGGCGTCGACATCAACGCCGCGCTCGGCAAGGACCGGCCCCAGAACATCGACAACGGCTCGATGGACATCCTCGTCATGGGCTCCGACTCCCGCTCCGGCAGCAACGCCTCCTACGGCAAGGACGAGGGCGGGGCGCGCTCGGACACCGCGATGATCGTGCACGTCTTCAAGGGCCACAAGAAGGCCAGCGTCGTCAGCATCCCCCGGGACACCCTGGTCACCCGGCCGGACTGCACCCAGGGCGGCCGGACCGTCCCCGGGCAGCGCCGGGCGATGTTCAACACCGCCTTCGAGGTCGGCGGACCGGCCTGCGCCGTCAAGACCGTCGAGTCGATGAGCGGGATCCGCATGGACCACTTCGTCGAGGTCGACTTCACCGGCTTCAAGAAGCTGATCGACGCCCTCGGCGGGGTGCAGATCACCACCACCAAGCCGATCAACGACAAGTACAGCCATCTGCACCTGCAGCCCGGTACCCACACCCTGGGCGGCGAGGACGCCCTCGGGCTGGTCCGCACCCGGCACGGCGTCCCCGGCGGCGACGGCAGCGACCTGGGCCGCATCCAGCTCCAGCAGACCTTCGTCAAGGCGCTGATGAAGCAGGTCCGCAGCGTCGGCCTGCTCTCCAACCCGGCCAAGCTCTACACCATCGCCGACACCGCCACCAAGGCCGTCACCACCGACACCGACCTCAACTCGGTCACCGCGCTGACCGGCCTGGCCAAGGAGCTCGGCGGGATACCGTCCGACGCGATCGACATGGTGACGCTCCCGGTGACCTACGACCCGATCAACCCCGATCGGGTGCTGCCGCTCACCACCCAGGGCCGCAAGGTCTGGGACGCGCTCCGCAACGACCAGGACATCCCCCGGTCCGCGATCAAGGGTTCCGCAGGTGACAAGGGCGGCACGTCCACCTATGTGAAGTAGCCGCGACCACCCCTCGACCGTCCGGGAATAGCTCCGGCCGTACCCCGGTTTTGGGAGATACGGCCAGTGCTGGCAGACTGGACCGTCGGCCCCGGTTCACGTGACGCAATCAGCGCCACGACCCGGTGCACTCCCGAACCTAGGAGAATCCCTTGAAGCGCGACATCCACCCGGAGTACGTCGAGACCCAGGTCAGCTGCACCTGTGGCGCGTCCTTCACCACCCGTAGCACCGTGGCCGGCGGCAGCATCCGCGCGGACATCTGCTCCGAGTGCCACCCGTTCTACACGGGCAAGCAGAAGATCATGGACACGGGCGGCCGTGTGGCCCGCTTCGAGGCCCGCTTCGGCAAGTCCGCCGCGGCCGCCAAGAAGTAGCGACCCGCAAGGCGCCGGTCTCCGGTCGCCCCCGGACAGGGGGGACCGGACCGGCGTCTTTGTCGTCCGTACCCTCTGCCCCTCCGGCCGGGGGACGGCCCGCCGCACCGCGGCACAGGGGCACTGTCGCCCAGGGAAGTCACACCAGCAGTCAGCAGAGGAACACACGATGTTCGAGGCAGTCGAGGAACTGGTCGGCGAGCACGCCGACCTCGAAAAGCGGCTGGCCGATCCGGCGGTCCACACGGACCAGCGCGAGGCCATGCGGCTGAACAAGCGCTATGCCGAACTGACCCCGATCATCGCCACGTACCGCGCGTGGAAGCAGACCGGCGACGACATCGAGACCGCCCGCGAACTCAGCCAGGACGACCCTGACTTCGCCGACGAGGTCAAGGAGCTCGACGCCCGGCGCGTGGAGCTCACCGAGAAGCTGCGGCTGCTGCTCGTCCCGCGTGACCCCAGTGACGACAAGGACGTGATCCTGGAGGTCAAGGCGGGCGAGGGCGGCGAGGAGTCCGCGCTGTTCGCCGGCGACCTGCTGCGGATGTACCTGCGGTACGCCGAGCGGGTCGGCTGGAAGACCGAGATCCTGGACGCCAACGAGTCCGACCTCGGCGGCTACAAGGACGTCCAGGTCGCGGTGAAGACCAAGGGCGGCGGCGGGGCCACCGAGCCGGGGCAGGGCGTCTGGGCGCGGCTGAAGTACGAGGGCGGGGTGCACCGCGTCCAGCGGGTGCCCGCCACCGAGTCGCAGGGCCGGATCCACACCTCGGCGGCCGGCGTGCTGGTCACGCCGGAGGCCGAGGAGGTCGAGGTCGAGATCGTCGCCAACGACCTGCGGATCGACGTCTACCGCTCCTCGGGGCCGGGCGGCCAGTCGGTCAACACCACCGACTCCGCGGTCCGGATCACCCACCTGCCCAGCGGCATCGTGGTCTCCTGCCAGAACGAGAAGAGCCAGCTCCAGAACAAGGAGCAGGCGATGCGCATCCTCCGCTCGCGGCTGCTGGCCGCGGCCCAGGAGGAGGCCGAGCGGGAGGCTTCGGACGCCCGGCGCAGCCAGGTGCGCACCGTGGACCGCTCGGAGCGCATCCGCACGTACAACTTCCCGGAGAACCGCATCTCGGATCACCGGGTCGGCTTCAAGGCGTACAACTTGGACCAGGTGCTCGACGGCGAGCTGGACCCGGTCATCCAGGCGTGCGTCGACGCTGACGCGGCGGCCAAGCTCGCCGCCGCCCAGTAAGACCGCAAGACCAGACGTACCGGCTGGAGGACCAGTGCCGCACGATTCCGGGGGACGCCCCCCGAGCTCCCGATCGTTGCTGCTCGCGGAGGTGGCCCAGGCCACCCAGCGGCTGGCCGATGCCGGCGTGCCCTCGCCGCGCTTCGACGCGGAGGAGCTGGCCGCGCATGTGCACGGCGTCAAGCGCAGCCAATTGCACACCGTCGCCGACGCGGACTTCGACGCCCGCTACTGGGAGGCCATCGCCCGCCGCGAGGCGCGCGAGCCGCTCCAGCACATCACCGGCCGGGCGTTCTTCCGCTACCTCGAACTCGCCGTCGGGCCCGGGGTGTTCGTCCCCCGCCCGGAGACCGAGTCGGTGGTCGGCTGGGCCATAGACGCGGTGCGCGCCATGGACGTCGTCGAACCCCTGATCGTCGACCTCTGCACCGGCTCGGGGGCGATCGCCCTCGCCCTGGCGCAGGAGGTCCCGCGGTCGCGGGTGCACGCCGTGGAGCTCTCCGAGCAGGCCCTGGGCTACGCCCGCAAGAACGTCGAGGGGTCCCGCGTCGTTCTCCACCACGGCGACGCGCTCACCGCGCTCCCCGAACTGGACGGGCAGGTCGACCTGGTGATCTCCAACCCGCCGTACATCCCGCTCACCGAGTGGGAGTACGTCGCCCCCGAGGCCCGCGACCACGACCCGGAGCTGGCGTTGTTCTCCGGTGAGGACGGCCTGGACACCATCCGGGGCATCGAGCGGACCGCGCACCGCCTGCTGCGGCCGGGCGGCGTGGTCGTCGTCGAGCACGCCGACACCCAGGGCGGACAGGTGCCGTGGATCTTCAACGAGGAGCAGGGCTGGGCCGACGCGGCCGACCACCCCGACCTCAACAACCGGCCCCGATTCGCCACCGCGCGCCGGGCGACGCCATGAACCGCCCCGCTCCGGCGCCCGAGGCAGCCGACGCATCCGAAGTATTCGTTCCGCACGAGGAGGACCGCTAATGGCACGGCGATACGACTGCAGCGACGCGACCGACCGCGCGACCGGCCTGCGTGAGGCCGCCTCGGCCGTCCGCCGCGGCGAGCTGGTCGTGCTGCCGACCGACACCGTCTACGGCATCGGTGCGGACGCCTTCAGCCCGGAGGCCGTCGGCGACCTGCTGGAGGCCAAGGGCCGCGGCCCAGGGATGCCCTCCCCGGTCCTGGTCGGTTCCCCCAACACCCTGCACGGCCTGGTCACCGAGTTCTCCGAGCAGGCGTGGGAACTGGTCGACGCGTTCTGGCCGGGGGCGCTCACCCTCGTCGCCAAGCACCAGCCGTCGCTGACCTGGGACCTCGGCGAGACCCGCGGCACGGTCGCCGTGCGGATGCCGCTGCACCCGGTCGCGATCGAGCTGCTCACCGAGTTCGGCCCGATGGCGGTCTCCAGCGCCAACCTCACCGGCCATCCGTCGCCGCAGGACTGCGACGCCGCCCAGGAGATGCTCGGCGACTCGGTCTCCGTCTACCTCGACGCCGGCCCGACGCCCGCCGCCGTGCCGTCCTCGATCGTGGACGTCACCGGCCAGGTGCCGGTGCTGCTGCGCGAGGGCGCCATCAGCGCGGAGGAACTGCGCAAGGTCGTACCCGAGCTCGAGGTGGCGCATTGATGCCCCCGCCGCAGGGGCGTGGCATAGCGGGACCAGGCGACGACATTCCCTTCGCCGCCCCGGCGGACCCCATGCCCTGTTTCCGGATCCTCCACGTCAGCACCGGCAACGTCTGCCGCTCGCCGATCACCGAGCGGCTGCACCGGCACGCCCTGCAGGAGCGGCTGGGCTCTCCGCAAGCAGTCCGCGGCTGCGGGCTCCTGGTGGAGAGCGCGGGCACCTGGGGCCATGAGGGCGCCCCCATGGAGGCGCACGCCGCCACGGTGCTCGCCGACTACGGCGCTGACCCGGCGGGCTTCATCGGCCGCGAGCTGCTCGACGAGCACGTCATCCGGGCCGACCTGGTGCTCACCGCGACCCGCGACCACCGCGCGCAGGTCATCTCGATGGGGCACTCCGCCGGGCTGCGGACCTTCACGCTGAAGGAGTTCAACCGGCTGGTTCGCGCCATAGATCCGGCCACCTTGCCGGCGCCCGACCCGGACCTGCCCGACAGCGGGCTGGTCGAGCGCGCCCGCGCGCTGGTCGGCGCGGCCGCCGCGCTGCGCGGCTGGCTGCTCGCGCCCAACCCGGAGTCCGACGAGGTCTACGACCCCTACGGCGCGCCGATCACGTTCTTCCGCTCCATCGGCGACGAGATCAACCGCGCGCTCGATCCGGTCGTCACCGCCCTCACCGGGGTCCCGGCACCGGCGTAGCACCCCGGGGAACGGCCCTGGAGGCCCCTGTGCGGCCCGTGGGCCGGCCCCGGGCCCCCGATGCCCCGCCCGCCGCGCCCGATCCCCGTGCCGCGCCTACATTGGGATTGGGGCCTGCCCGGCAGATCGAGGTCCGGGACGGGCCCTGGGGGCACGTGCGACGTGCCCTGGTCCCCGCACGAGGCCCGGAGCCAGCGATGCCCGCCACCACTGCGTCATCCCGCCGTACGTCCGCCGCCGGCCGCGCCCCGGCCGGCGAGCCCCGGGCCGCCGCGGCGGCCCGATCCGTCGAGCAGCGGGCGCAGGAAGCGGCCCGCGACGAGGTCACCCGGCCGCCCGGCGCACCGGACTTCGCCGCCCTCCTGGGCCAGGACCCGGAGATCGCCGGCGTCCTGCTGGCGGAGAGCGCCCGACAGAGCGACGGGCTGCAACTCATCGCCGCGGAGAACTTCGTCTCGCCCGCGGTCCTGGCCGCGCTCGGCTCCCCGCTGAGCAACAAGTACGCCGAGGGCTATCCGGGCGCCCGGCACCACGGCGGCTGCGAGATCGTGGACCTCGCCGAGCGGATCGCGGTGGAGCGCGCCAAGGCCCTGTTCGGCGCCGAACACGCCAACGTCCAGTCCCACTCGGGGTCTTCGGCCGTCCTGGCCGCCTACGCCGCCCTGCTGCGCCCCGGTGACACCGTGCTGGCGATGTCCCTGCCGCACGGCGGGCACCTCACCCACGGCTCGCCGGCCAACTTCTCCGGCCGGTGGTTCGACTTCGCCGGCTACGGCGTCGACGGCGACACCGGGCTGCTCGACTACGACGCGATCCGCGCCCTGGCCCGCGAGCGCCGGCCCAAGGCCCTGGTCTGCGGCTCGATCTCCTACCCGCGGCACATCGACTACGCCGCGTTCCGCGACATCGCCGACGAGACCGGCGCGTACCTGATCGCCGACGTGGCACACCCGATGGGGTTGATCGCCGGCCGCGCGGCCCCCAGCCCGGTGCCGTACGCCGACGTGGTGTGCGCGACCACCCACAAGGTGCTGCGCGGGCCGCGCGGCGGGATGATCCTGTGCCGGGGGCGGCTGGCCGAACGCATCGACCGCGCGGTGTTCCCGTTCACCCAGGGCGGCGCCCAGATGAACGCGATCGCCGCCAAGGCGGTGGCCTTCGCGGAGGCCGCCCGGCCCGCCTTCCGCACCTACGCCCACCAGGTCATCGCCAACGCCCGGGCGCTGGCCGGCGCGCTGGCCGCGGAGGGCCTGCGGGTCACCACGGGCGGCACCGACACCCACCTGATCACCGCGGACACCGCCCCGCTCGGCGTGGACGCCCGCACCGCCCGCGGCCGGCTGGCGGCGGCCGGGATCGTGCTGGACACCTGCGCGCTGCCGGGCGCCGAACCGGCCACGGCGTCCCGGGCCTGCCCGACCGGGATCCGGCTGGGCACCGCCGCGGTGACGACGCAGGGGATGGGCGAGGCCGAAATGCACCGGATCGCGGAGTTGATCGGGGCGGCGCTGCGGGAGGACGGCGCGGTGCGGGCCGCGATCGCCGGCCTGGTCGGCCGATTCCCGCCCTATCCGGATCAGGGCTGATCCGGGCGGAATCGGGAACCGCCGGTGGGACGACGGACGTCCTACCGGGTGTTTCCCTGTATTCACGGCCAGGGGGCGGACACGCATAAGGTGTGAGGCTGTGATGGCCAGCTATCTCGATGGGGCAGCCCGTGCGTGAATACCTGCTGACGCTGTGCGTCACTGCCGCGGTGACCTACCTGCTGACCGGCCCGGTGCGAAAGTTCGCGATCGCGGCCGGTGCGGTACCGGAGATCCGCGCGCGTGACGTGCACCGCGAGCCGACCCCCCGGCTGGGCGGGATCGCGATGTTCGGCGGGCTGTGCGCGGGGCTGCTGGTGGCCGCGCACCTGACCAACCTCAAGAGCGTCTTCGAGACCAACGAGCCGCGGGCGCTGCTGTCGGGCGCCGCGCTGATCTGGATCCTCGGCGTGCTCGACGACAAGTGGGGCGTGGACGCGCTGGTCAAGCTGGGCGGCCAGATGATCGCCGCGGGCGTGATGGTCCTTCAGGGCCTGACGATCCTGTACCTCCCGGTCCCCGGCATCGGCACGGTCGCGCTGACGCCGATGCAGGGCACCCTGCTGACCGTCGCACTGGTCGTCATCACGATCAACGCGGTGAACTTCGTGGACGGTCTGGACGGCCTGGCCTCCGGCATGGTCTGCATCGCCGCGGCCGCGTTCTTCATGTACACGTACCGGCTCTGGTTCGGCTACGGCATCGAGGCGGCGGCGCCCGCCACCCTGTTCTCGGTCGTCCTGATGGGCATGTGCCTGGGCTTCCTGCCGCACAACATGCACCCGGCGCGGATCTTCATGGGCGACTCCGGCTCCATGCTGATCGGCCTGGTGATGGCCGCCGGCGCGGTCTCGCTGACCGGCCAGGTCGACCCCGACCTGCTCAACCAGAAGGCGGGCGGTCTGCGCGAGGCGACCCACGCGATGGTGCCGGTCTACATCCCGCTGCTGCTGCCGCTGACGATCATCGCGGTACCGGTCGCGGACCTGATTCTGGCCATTGTGCGACGGACCTGGAAGGGCCAGTCGCCGTTCGCCGCGGACCGCGGGCACCTGCACCACCGCCTGCTGGAGATCGGCCATTCCCACAGCCGCGCGGTGCTGATCATGTACTTCTGGTCCGCGCTGATCGCCTTCGGCGCGGTGGCGTACTCGGCGAACGACGCGAGCATGTGGATCGTCCTGGGAATCGTGCTGCTCAGCGCGGTCGGACTGGTGCTGCTGCTGCTCCCGCGCTTCACCCCGCGCGCCCCGATCTGGGCCGAGCGGCTGGTCCCGCCGCGCTACCGCCGGGTGGTCCGCGGACCGCTCGCCGCGGGCGCGTCGGCGTCGGACGCCACGGCCGACGGGGTGGCCGAGGAGACGTCGGGGGAGGAGCGTCGGACGGCGGTTCCGGCCGGGATCAACGGCGCCACGGCCATCGGCGATCGGTCACGTTTCGTGGACCGTCGGAAGGCGGGGAGTCATCACTGAGACCCAATGTGGTCGCCCGAACGTGCCTCGAAAATCGGGATGGTTGACCCCATACCAGACAATCGACGGCCCGTCAGTGCACCTATGGGCGCGGCCACTCTCACGTGTGACAGGATCCACACGAAGCAGGTAAAGACCTCATCAAATAGTTTGTGATACCGTTCACGAAACCCGGCGACAGAGCCGAAGGACCGTAGTGCGACGGTCCTTTGGCCACAGGTTCTTCCTCAGGCCGGGTCTACGCTCGTCCCTGACGACACACCCCCACCCATTGCCGGAGCGCCACCATGCTGTCGAATGACGCCCGACTACTCCTCCACGCCGCCGTGCCCACCCTTGCCGCCGGCGCCATCGCCGTTGCCGTGAGCGGTGCGATCGCAGGCGCGACGGGAGCGATCGGCGCCGTCGTCGGCACCGTGCTGGTGGTGCTGGTGATGGGAGCCGGCCTCGCCGTCCTCCAGTCGACCGCGAAGAAGCTTCCGCAGCTGTTCCAGATGATGGGCCTGCTGCTGTACACCGTGCAGATCCTGTTCGTGGCGGTGTTCCTCATCGCCTTCAAGGACACAACTCTCTTCGACACCAAGGCATTTGCGCTCACGTTGCTCGCTGCCACCCTCGTATGGATCGCCGCCCAGACGCGCGGTCATATGAAGGCGAAGATTCTGTACGTGGACCCCGACTCCGCGAAGGCCGAGACGGCCAAGACGGCGGGGTCGCCGACGTGACACGTAGGGCCGAGATAAATGGCCACATGCGGGCCTGCTATCGTCCGGTGCCAACTGCGGCGCTGATGGCGCAGGCGGCTGAGCTCCCGGAGTCCACGAGAAGGAACGGGAAGTTCTCGCGGCCGATGCCTGTGATCCGGTCCGGCCTAGTGCCGACCAGCCGCCCCCTAATCCGTAAGACCAGTCCAGTGCCGCTCCGTGGCTCAACGCCGCGCCGACACAACGAGGTTGCCGTACCTATGCGCCACGCTGAAGGAGCTCGCGGTGAGTGCTGAAACGATGCTCGCCTTCGAGACCGACTGCCACATCTTTTCCGGATGCGGCTTCCCAGCTCCTGGGCTCCAGTCGTTCGTCTTCGAGCCGCTGTTCACCATCAATGGCTTCGAGTTCAACAAGGTCATGCTGCTGGCACTGCTCAGCACCATCATTGTTGTGGTGTTCTTCTGGGCTGCGTTCGGCAGGGCGAAGGTGGTTCCCGGAAAGCTCCAGATGATCGGCGAGGCGGGCTACGACTTCGTCCGCCGCGGGATCGTCTACGACGCGCTCGGGAAGAAGGAGGGCGAGAAGTACGTCCCCTTCATGGTCGCGCTGTTCTTCTTCGTGTGGATCATGAACCTCTGGTCGATCGTTCCGGTCGCCCAGTTCCCGGTGACGTCGATCATCTCCTTCCCGGCGGGCCTCGCTGCGATCGTCTACCTCACGTGGGTCACCCTGACCTTCAAGCGGCACGGCTTCATCGGTGCGCTGAAGAACTTCAGCGGCTACGACAAGTCGCTCGGCTGGGTACTGCCCCTGATGATCGTCCTTGAGCTGCTCTCGAACCTGGTCATCCGGCCCTTCACCCACGCGGTCCGACTCTTCGCGAACATGTTCGCCGGTCACCTGCTGCTGCTGATGTTCACCATCGCCAGCTGGTACCTGCTGAACGGGATCGGCATCGTCTACGCCGGCGCCTCGTTCGTGATGACCATCCTGCTGACCGCGTTCGAGCTCTTCATCCAGGCCGTGCAGGCGTACGTCTTCGTGCTCCTGACCGCGAACTACATCCAGGGCGCGCTCGCCGAGCACCACTGAGCCCCTGATTCCTCAGCCCCTACAGACGCCCGGTGGCCAACCCCCACCGGTCCGTGAAAGAGAAGGAAGTAACGGCATGTCCGCTGCTCTCGAGACTGTCAACCTCGCCGCTGTCACCGGCAACCTCGGCTCGATCGGTTACGGCCTGGCCGCGATCGGTCCCGGCGTCGGCGTCGGCATCATCTTCGGTAACGGCACGCAGGCCCTCGCTCGGCAGCCCGAGGCCGCCGGCCTGATCCGCACCAACCAGATCATGGGTTTCGCCTTCTGTGAGGCGCTCGCCCTCATCGGCATCGTCATGGGCTTCCTCTTCAAGCACTGACGGGCTGCCGTAACCACCCTTGACAGACGGAAGGCACTGATGTGAACGCCCTGAACTTGGCGGCGGAGGTTCCTGAGAACCCGCTGATCCCGCCGATTCCAGAGCTGGTCATCGGCCTGATCGCTTTCTTCATCGTCTTCGGCTTCCTCGCCAAGAAGCTCCTCCCGAACATCAACAAGGTTCTGGACGAGCGCCGGGCGCAGATCGAAGGCCGTATCGAGGATGCCGAGGCGACGCAGGCCGAGGCGCAGCAGGTTCTCGCTGACTACAAGGCTCAGCTCGCTGACGCCCGCCACGAGGCCGCGCGTCTGCGCCAGGAGGCGCAGGAGCAGGGCGCGACGCTCATCGCCGAGATGCGCGCCGAGGGCCAGCGGCAGCGTGAGGAGATCATCGCTGCCGGCCACGCCCAGATCGAGGCGGACCGCAAGACGGCCGCCCAGTCGCTGCGCCAGGACGTGGGCAAGCTCGCCACCGAACTGGCCGGCAAGCTCGTCGGCGAGTCCCTTGAGGACCACGCCCGGCAGAGCCGGACCATCGACCGCTTCCTCGACGACCTCGAGACCAAGGCGGCGTCGGACGCGACGAAGGCTGAGGCCGGCCGATGAATGGAGCGAGCCGCGAGGCACTCGCCTCCGCACGCGAGCGGTTCAACGCGCTGACGGACAGCACCTCCGTCGACGCGGCGAAGCTCGCCGAGGAGCTGGCTGCCGTCACCGCTCTGCTCGACCGCGAGGTGTCGTTGCGTCGGGTCCTCACCGACCCGGCGCAGCCCGGCGAGGCGCGGGCCGAGCTGGCCCGGCGGCTGCTCGGCGGCCAGGTCGGCGAGGCGACGCTCGACGTGGTGACCGGGATGGTCCGGGCCCGCTGGTCGCGCTCGCGCGACCTGCCGGACGCGATCGAGGAGCTGGCCTACAGCGCCGACCTCGTCGCGGCCCAGCGGGCCGACCGGCTGGACGACGTCGAGGACGAGCTGTTCCGGTTCGGCCGGATCATCGCGTCCAGCGGCGATCTCCGCCGTGCGCTCACGGACCGGAGCGCGACGGCGTCCGCCAAGACGGAGCTGTTGCACACGCTGCTGGGCGGCCGGGCCAACCCGGTCACCGAGCGGCTGGTGATCCGTCTCGTCGTACAGCCGCGGGGCCGTAGCCTGGAGGCAGGGCTCGACGCCCTCTCCAAGCTGGCGGCGGCCCGCCGGGACCGCATGGTCGCGGTGGTCACCTCCGCGGTGCCGCTCAGCGATGGGCAGCGGCAGCGCCTCGGCGCCGCACTGGCCACGCTGTACGGCCGGCAGATCCACCTGAACCTCGACGTGGACCCTGAGGTCCTCGGCGGTGTCCAGGTCCGGATCGGCGACGAGGTCATCAACGGGACCATCGCGGACCGCCTCGACGGGGTAGCCCGTCGGATGGCCGGCTGACCCAGCCACCAACTCAAGAGCTGCACACCCGGCGGCCGACCGCCGGACCCGCCGGACCCACAGGTCCGGCCGCGGTCCAGACGACGCCCCGGAGAACAGCACAAGCATGACGGCGGCCCGAGTTGGGCCGTAAGCGGAAACCCCAGGGGGACGAGCCCCCCGGACCCCCGCACGTAACTTCGGGCCCAACAAGGAGAGCAGGGAACCCAGATGGCGGAGCTCACGATCCGGCCGGAGGAGATCCGGGACGCGCTGGAGAACTTCGTCCAGGCGTACAAGCCGGACGCGGCCTCGCGCGAAGAGGTCGGCACGGTCAGCGATGCCGGTGACGGCATCGCGCACGTCGAGGGCCTGCCCTCGACGATGGCGAACGAACTGCTGAAGTTCGAGGACGGCACGCTCGGTCTCGCGCTGAACCTGGAAGAGCGCGAGATCGGTGCGGTCATCCTCGGTGAGTTCAGCGGTATCGAGCAGGGCCAGCCGGTGCAGCGCACCGGTGAGGTGCTCTCGGTCGCCGTGGGCGAGGGCTACCTCGGCCGCGTCGTCGACCCGCTGGGCAACCCGATCGACGGCCTCGGCGAGATCGAGACCGAGGGCCGCCGCGCCCTGGAGCTGCAGGCCCCGGGCGTCATGGTCCGTAAGTCGGTGCACGAGCCGATGGAGACCGGCTACAAGGCCGTCGACTCCATGGTGCCGATCGGCCGCGGCCAGCGTCAGCTGATCATTGGTGACCGCCAGACCGGCAAGACCGCCCTGGCCGTCGACACGATCATCAACCAGCGCGACAACTGGCGCTCGGGCGACCCGAAGAAGCAGGTCCGCTGCATCTACGTCGCCATCGGCCAGAAGGGCTCCACCATCGCGTCCGTGCGCGGCGCGCTGGAGGAGGCCGGTGCCCTGGAGTACACCACCATCGTCGCCGCCCCGGCGTCCGACCCGGCGGGCTTCAAGTACCTCGCGCCCTACACCGGCTCGGCCATCGGCCAGCACTGGATGTACCAGGGCAAGCACGTCCTGATCATCTTCGACGACCTCTCGAAGCAGGCCGACGCCTACCGCGCCGTGTCCCTGCTGCTGCGCCGCCCGCCGGGCCGTGAGGCGTACCCGGGTGACGTCTTCTACCTGCACTCGCGTCTGCTGGAGCGCTGCGCCAAGCTCTCCGACGACATGGGCGCCGGTTCGATGACCGGTCTGCCGATCGTCGAGACCAAGGCCAACGACGTCTCGGCGTTCATCCCGACCAACGTCATCTCCATCACCGACGGCCAGTGCTTCCTGGAGTCGGACCTGTTCAACGCCAACCAGCGTCCGGCGCTGAACGTCGGTATCTCGGTCTCCCGCGTCGGTGGCTCGGCCCAGCACAAGGCCATGCGCCAGGTGTCCGGTCGCCTCCGCGTGGACCTCGCCCAGTACCGCGAGCTGGAGGCGTTCGCCGCCTTCGGTTCCGACCTGGACGCGGCCTCCAAGGCCCAGCTGGGCCGTGGTCAGCGCATGACCGAGCTCCTCAAGCAGGACCAGTACTCCCCGATGGCCACCGAGGACCAGGTCGTCTCCATCTGGGCCGGCACCAACGGCAAGATGGACGACGTCCCGGTCGTGGACGTCCGCCGCTTCGAGCGCGAGCTCCTCGACCACCTTCGCCGGGAGAAGAAGGACCTGCTGACCAGCATCCGCGAGGGCGCCAAGATGTCCGATGACACCATCGGTGCGATCTCGGACGCCGTCGACGCCTTCAAGCGGCAGTTCGAAACCTCGGACGGCAAGCTGCTCGGCGAGGACACCCCCGCCACCGGCAAGTGACGACGGAAGGGACCTGATCCATGGGAGCCTCGCTCCGGGTCTATAAGCGTCGCATCCGCTCCGTCTCCGCGACCAAGAAGATCACTAGGGCGATGGAGATGATCGCCGCCTCGCGCGTCGTCAAGGCGCAGCGCCAGGTGGCGGCATCGACGCCGTACGCGAGTGAGCTGACCCGCGCGGTGACTGCGGTTGCCACGGGTTCGACCACTCAGCACCCGCTGACGACCGAGGCGGAGAAGCCGACCCGGGCCGCGCTGTTGCTCATCACGAGCGACCGCGGTCTGGCCGGTGCCTACTCCTCCAACGTCATCAAGGCCGCGGACCAGCTCACCGAGCGGCTCAAGGCCGAGGGCAAGGAGGTCGACGCCTACATCGTCGGCCGCAAGGGTGTGTCCTACTACAGCTTCCGCGAGCGCAAGGTCGTGGAGTCGTGGACGGGCTTCACCGACAACCCGACCTACGCCGATGCGAAGAAGATCGCCGCGCCGCTGATCGAGGCCGTCCAGAAGGGCGCCTCCGAGGGCGGAGCTGACGAACTCCACATCGTCTACACCGAGTTCATCTCGATGATGACGCAGAACGCGCTGGACGACCGTCTGCTGCCGCTGTCCCTGAAGGGGGAGTCGGCGGACGCGTCCGAGGAGAAGTCCACGGGCGAGATCCTGCCGCTGTTCGACTTCGAGCCGTCGGCCGAGGACGTCCTCGACGCCCTGCTGCCGCGGTATGTGGAGTCGCGGATCTACAACGCGCTGCTGCAGGCCGCCGCCTCCAAGCACGCCGCCACCCGGCGTGCGATGAAGTCGGCGACCGACAATGCGGAAGAGCTCATCAAGTCGCTCTCGCGGCTTGCGAACGCGGCCCGCCAGGCCGAAATCACCCAGGAAATCAGCGAGATCGTCGGTGGCAGTGCCGCACTGGCCGACGCGACCGCGGGGAGTGACTGACAACTATGACCACCACTGTTGAGACGGCCGTTGCCACGGGCCGCGTCGCCCGGGTGATCGGCCCGGTCGTCGACGTGGAGTTCCCCGTCGACGCGATGCCGGACATCTACAACGCGCTGACCGTCGAGGTCGCGGACCCGGCCGAGGCCGGTGCCAAGAAGACCCTGACCCTCGAGGTCGCCCAGCACCTGGGCGAGGGCCTGGTCCGTGCGATCTCCATGCAGCCCACCGACGGCCTGGTCCGCCAGGCCACCGTCACCAACACCGGCAACGGCATCACCGTTCCGGTCGGTGACATCACCAAGGGCAAGGTGTTCAACACCCTCGGTGAGATCCTGAACAAGCCGGAGGCCGAGTCCGAGGTCACCGAGCGCTGGGCGATCCACCGCAAGGCGCCGTCCTTCGACCAGCTCGAGTCGAAGACCGAGATGTTCGAGACCGGCGTCAAGGTCATCGACCTGCTGACCCCGTACGTCAAGGGCGGCAAGATCGGTCTGTTCGGTGGTGCCGGTGTCGGCAAGACCGTTCTGATCCAGGAAATGATCTACCGCGTGGCCAACAACCACGACGGTGTGTCGGTGTTCGCCGGTGTCGGCGAGCGCACCCGTGAGGGCAACGACCTCATCGAGGAGATGACCGACTCCGGCGTCATCGACAAGACCGCGCTGGTCTTCGGTCAGATGGACGAGCCGCCGGGCACCCGTCTGCGCGTCGCGCTGGCCGGCCTCACCATGGCCGAGTACTTCCGTGACGTCCAGAAGCAGGACGTGCTGTTCTTCATCGACAACATCTTCCGCTTCACCCAGGCCGGTTCCGAGGTCTCGACCCTGCTCGGCCGGATGCCCTCCGCGGTGGGTTACCAGCCGAACCTGGCCGACGAGATGGGTCTCCTCCAGGAGCGCATCACCTCGACCCGTGGTCACTCGATCACCTCGATGCAGGCGATCTACGTCCCCGCGGACGACCTGACCGACCCGGCGCCGGCGACCACCTTCGCCCACCTGGACGCGACCACCGTTCTCTCGCGTCCGATCTCGGAGAAGGGCATCTACCCGGCGGTCGACCCGCTGGACTCGACGTCCCGGATCCTGGACCCGCGCTACATCTCGCAGGACCACTACGACTGCGCCTCGCGCGTGAAGTCGATCCTGCAGAAGTACAAGGACCTCCAGGACATCATCTCGATTCTGGGTATGGACGAGCTCAGCGAGGAGGACCGGCTCACGGTCTACCGCGCCCGCCGGATCGAGCGCTTCCTCTCGCAGAACACCCACGTGGCGAAGCAGTTCACCGGTGTGGACGGTTCGGACGTGCCGCTGGACGAGTCGATCGCGGCCTTCAACGCGATCGCCGACGGCGAGTACGACCACTTCCCGGAGCAGGCGTTCTTCATGTGCGGTGGTCTTGAGGACCTCAAGAAGAACGCCAAGGAGCTTGGCGTCTCCTGACCCGTGCTCCCGGACCGGGGGCGGCCCTGGCCGTCCCCGGCCCGTACGACCACTAGTATTTGACCCAACATCTGCCACACCAGGCAGGTGGAGACCCGAGGAGCCATCGTGGCTGAGCTGCACGTCGAGTTGGTCGCCGCGGACCGGCAGGTCTGGTCCGGCGAGGCCAGCCTGGTCGTCGCGCGCACCTCGTCGGGCGACATCGGCGTCATGCCCGGACACCAGCCGCTGCTCGGCGTGCTGCAGTCGGGCCCGGTGACGATTCGCACGACCGGCGAGGGCGGGGACGGCACCGTCGTCGCCGCGGTGCACGGCGGCTTCATTTCGTTCGCCGACAACAAGCTGTCTCTGCTGGCGGAGATCGCCGAGCTGTCGGACGAGATCGATGTCCAGCGTGCGGAGCGGGCTCTGGAGCGAGCGAAGTCGGATGCTGACGCAGCCGCCGAGCGCCGCGCCGACGTCCGGCTGCGCGCGGTGGCGGGCACTCACTGAGCTCCGTCACCGACGAGATCGATCCTCAGCCGCGGGCTGCCCGGACTTCCGGAGCGGTCCGCGGCTGAGGCAATGCAGGTGCGTTTCCCTGCCCCGGACCCAGTCCGGGGGTACCCCACCGAGGCGAGGAGGTCGGTCTAGATGGTCCTCGCTCTGCTTGTGAGCGGCGCGGTCGTGCTGCTGGTGCTGGTGGGGCTGTTCGTCTTCGGACTGAGGCGACGGCTCATCCAGCGGTCCGGCGGCACCTTCGACTGCAGCCTGCGCTGGAACGTGCCGGAGAACGAGCCCAGCGGCAAGGGCTGGATCTACGGCGTGGCGCGGTACAACGGTGACCGGATCGAGTGGTTCCGGGTCTTCTCGTACGCACCCCGGCCCCGTCGCCTGCTGGAGCGCTCCGCCATCGAGGTACTGGAGCGCCGTACCCCCCAGGGCGAAGAGGAGCTCGCGCTGCTCTCCGACTCCATCGTGCTGGCCTGCTCGCACAACGGCATCCGGGTGGAGCTCGCGATGAGCGAGGACGCCCTGACGGGCTTCCTGGCATGGCTGGAGGCGGCACCGCCCGGCCAGCGGGTGAACGTGGCCTGACGCGCGCGGGGGCCTTGGCCGCTTCCACGGGAATACTCCCCGCCCCTGACCCGTTGTGGCCCCGTAGGGGGCCTGGGCGCCCCCTACGGGATCCGTTCGGGTGCCCCCTAGGGTGCCTCCACCCCCAACTCCTGGGCCAGTACGGCCGCTTGCAGCCGGCTGCGCAGTTCCAGTTTGGCCAGGAGTCGGCTGACGTGGGTCTTCACGGTGGCCTCCGCCATGGCCAGCCGCACCGCGATATCGGCGTTCGACAGCCCCTCGCCCAGGCACCCCAGCACCTCCCGCTCCCGCGGCGTCAGCGCGCCCAGTACTGCCGGGTCCGGGGCCTGGCGGTCGCGCGCCGGCCGGGCCGCCGTCCGCGGCCGGGCGAACTCGGCGATCAGCCGACGGGTCACCGCCGGGGCGATCAGGCCCTCGCCGGCCGCCACCGTGCGGACCGCGCCGAGCAGCGTCGCCGCGTCGCTGTCCTTGAGCAGAAAGCCCGCGGCCCCCGCGCGCAGCGCGCCGAAGACGTACTCGTCCAGGTCGAAGGTGGTCAGCACCAGGACGTCGGCCAGCCCCTCCGCGGTGATCCGGCGGGTGGCCGAGACGCCGTCCAGCCGGGGCATCTGGATGTCCATCAGGACGAGGTCCGGGCGCAGGGCGCGGGCCATGGCGAGGGCCTCCTCGCCGTCCACCGCCTCCGCGACGACCTCGATGTCGGGTACGGAGCCCAGGATGAGGACCAGTCCGGCCCGTACGGCTGACTGGTCCTCGGCGACCAGGACCCTGATGGGTCGTTCGGCGGTGCCGGTCATCATTGTTCTTCCTTTCCGCCGGCGGGCAGCGCTGCCCTGACCAGCCAGACGCTTCCGTCCTGCCCGGCTTCCGGGCCGGCGTCGAACTCCCCGCCCAACAGGGCGATCCGCTCCCGCATGCCGACCAGGCCGGCCCCGGAACCGGGCGCGCGGGGGCCCGGCCGGTCGCCGTAGGGACTGCGGACGGTGACGGTGAGCGCCCCGTCGGACTCGTCGGCGATCCGCACCCGGACGTGGCCGGGTACGGCGTGCTTGAGCGCGTTGGTCAGCGACTCCTGGACGATCCGGTACGCGGCCAACTCGACCGGTGCGGGCGGCTTCCGGGCACCCGGCCCGGTCGGCGGCCGGGCGTCGTCCAGGACGAACGTCAGGCCGCTGGCGGCGCCGTTCGTACGGGCCTGTGCGACCAGGGCCTCCAGTCCGTCGAGGGTGGGGGTGGCCGCCGGTTCCTCCGCCCCGGTGGCCTTGTGGTCCCGCAACAGCCCGATGAGGCGGCGCATTTCGGCCAGGCCCTGGACGCTGTTCTCGCGGATCACGCCGAGCGCGGCGCGGGTCGCGGTGGGGTCGTCGAGGGTCTGCGCAGCGGTGGCGTGGATGGCGATCGCGGACAGGTGGTTGGCGACTAGGTCGTGCAGTTCCCTGGCCATCCGGGCGCGTTCGCCGGCCACCGCCTGGTCGCGGTCCATCTCGGCCAGCAGCGCGGTCTGTTCGGCCCGCAGCCGGGCGGCCTGCGCGGCGTCCCGGTGGTTGCGGATGATCAGGCCGGTCCAGGCCGGGGCGACGGTGACCAGTGCGATGCCGATGCCGATCATCAGCACCTGCGGGTTGTGCCAGGTCGCCGCCGCGACGGCCGTGGCCAGCACCGACACCAGCTCCGAGCCGAGCGGGATCCGGCGGGCCGCGGCCGGTGGGCCGTACAGCACCGCGGCGTAGACCACGTCCGTGAACATCAGGAGCGTGGTGATCAGGGTGCCGGTGCAGAAGTCGAGGACCAGTGCCGGCACGGCCAGGGCCAACGCGACCATCGGGGCGGTGCGGCGCAGCAGCACGGCCCCGGCCATGACGGTGAGCGCGAGCAGGTTCAGCGAGGCGGGCAGGCCGAGGAGCGGCGGCCCGCCGTGCAGGTGCAGCGCCCGCAACAGCACCCCGGCGGCCAGTCCGCCGCCCGCGATGAGCACGTCGTGGCGGTGCGGGCGTCCGGGCACGACGAGCACGTCGTGGCGGTGCGCGCGTCCGGGCGCGGCGAGGGCTCTGGCAATCACCCCTCCATCCAACACGGCGCCGCTGCGGTCCGCCGTCACCCCGCGGACCAGGGCGCCTACATCGAAAGATGCAGTGCCGGATCGTCGCCGCCGACGACGTTGCGGGAGCCGGCGGCTGGGAGACTGGGGAGTCCGCTCCGCTCGGTGGGAGCCCCGCAGCAGTCCGGGGCGCGGGGCGGCGGGAGAGGAGAGCAACCGTGGTCGTCACGCTGATCATCGCCTGCGAGGTCGGCTTCTGGGTGCTGCTCGCCGCGGGCCTGGCGCTGCGCTATCTGGCGCGGATGCCGAAGACCGGCGCGGCGGTGCTGCTGCTGGAACCGCTGCTGGAGCTGGCGCTGTTGATCGTCACCGCGATCGACCTGAAGAACGGCGCCACCGCGGACTGGAAGCACGGCCTGGCCGCCCTCTACATCGGCTACACCGTCGCCTACGGCCACTACACGATCAAGTGGGTGGACCTACGCGTCGCGCACCGCTTCGCCGGCGGCCCGGCCCCGATCAAGCGCTACGGCCGGGACCACCTCAAGCACGAGGCGAAGCTGTGGCTGCGCACGGTGCTGATGGCCGCGGTGGCGGCCGCACTGCTACAGGGCGCGATCTGGTACGTCGGCGACGGCGACATCTCGTCGCTGCGCGGCTGGCAGGCCGCGGGCCTGCGCATCGTGTCGATCCACGGCGTGATCGTGCTGACGTATCTGATCTGGCCGAAGAAGGCCCCCAAGGACCGGGCCGCGCCGGAGGAGGCGCCGGCCCGGTCCCGGGAGGAGAGCCTCCACTGAGGCCGGGTGGGGTCTCAGCGCTCGCCGCCCGGCACCCACAGCACGTCCCCGACCTCCTTGTTGGCCGTCCGGGCCAGGATGAACAGCAGGTCGGAGAGGCGGTTGAGGTAGGTGGCGGTGAGCGGGTTCATGGTCTCGCCGTGCTCCTCCATGGCCGCCCAGGTGGAGCGCTCGGCCCGGCGGACGACCGTGCATGCCTGGTGGAGCAGGGCGGCGCCGGGGGTGCCGCCGGGGAGGATGAAGCTGCGGAGCTTCTCCAGCTCTTCCAGGAAGCGGTCGCAGTCCGCCTCCAGCTTGTCGACGTAGGACTGCTCGACGCGCAGCGGCGGGAACTCCGGGTTCTCCACCACGGGGGTGGACAGGTCGGCGCCCACGTCGAAGAGGTCGTTCTGCACCCGCAGCAGTACCGCGGCGATCTCCTCCGACAGCGACCCGAGGGCCAGCGCCACGCCGATCGCCGCATTGGCCTCGTTGGCGTCCGCGTACGCCGCGATGCGGGCGTCGGTCTTGGCGGTCCGGCTCATGTCGCCGAGCGCGGTGGTGCCCTTGTCTCCGGTACGGGTGTAGATGCGGGTCAGATTCACCATACGAGTGAGACTACGCCGCGGCCCGGGGGACGGCTCGGGGCGGCGGGGCCGCCGACGGCGCCGCGGGGCCCGGTTCGCCGGCATCCCCTCGCCCGCGTCCGTGCGGGCACCGTGCGGTTCTTCCCGAGGCTGCGCCGGAGCCGCCGGACGAGCCGCCGAACCAGCCGCCGAACGGGGCGTAGCAACGGGGCGTGGTACGGGGCGCGTTGGCGCCGCCGAGCGGACAGGGCCTCAACTACGCCGTGTGGAGGGCCGGCTGACGGCCTCCCGGGCGTGCGCCGGACCGCAGCAGGGGGTGTGATGTCCGTCATGACGGGAGGCGCCACGGCCCGTCGGGCCGTGTGGAGAGGCGGCGGTCGGGTGAGGGGAGGGAGTGACGCGCATCTCTTCACCGCCAATCGATCGCCGGTGACCGCTAACGTCACTCAGGACCGTCAAATGCACAGGGTGTGAGGGGACAGCAGTGGCAAAGAAGCTTGCCGTCATCGGCGCCGGACTGATGGGTTCCGGTATCGCGCAGGTCTCGGCCCAGGCCGGTTGGGACGTCGTCCTCCGCGATGTCACGGACGAGGCGCTGGCCCGCGGCAAGGGCGGCATCGCCGCCTCCTTCGAGAAGTTCGTCGCGAAGGGCAAGCTGGAGGCGGGCGCCGCCGAGCAGGCGCTGGCCCGCATCACCACCACCACCGATCTGGACGCGGTCGCCGACGCGGACATCGTCGTGGAGGCGGTCTTCGAGAAGATCGAGGTCAAGCGGGAGATCTTCCAGGCGCTGGACAAGCTCGCCAAGGAGGACGCGGTGCTGGCCTCCAACACCTCGGCGATCCCGATCACCAAGATCGCCTCGGCCACCTCGCGGCCCGAGCGGGTGGTCGGCACGCACTTCTTCTCGCCGGTGCCGATGATGCAGCTGTGCGAGCTGGTCCGCGGCTACAAGACCAGTGACGAAACCCTCGCCGCCGCGCGGGAGTTCGCCGAGTCGGTCGGCAAGACCTGCGTCGTGGTCAACCGCGACGTGGCCGGCTTCGTCACCACCCGGCTGATCTCGGCGCTGGTCGTCGAGGCCGCCAAGCTCTACGAGTCCGGCGTGGCCAGCGCCGAGGACATCGACATCGCCTGCAAGCTGGGCTTCGGCCACGCGATGGGGCCGCTGGCCACCGCCGACCTGACCGGCGTCGACATCCTGCTGCACGCCACCGAGAACATCTACACCGAGTCCCAGGACGAGAAGTTCGCCCCGCCGGAGATCATGCGGCGCATGGTGGACGCCGGCGACATCGGCCGCAAGAGCGGACAGGGCTTCTACGCGCACTGATGGCGCGTCAGCCCAGCACTCCGACGGGATCACCCGTCGGAGTGATTTCGGTATCGGTTCGCTTACAGACGGCAACTTCGCCGTATGAGAGGCAGTCAGATCGGTAGACGACAATGCACCACAACCCATGACATCGGGGAGCGCATATGCACATCAGGGGCGACCACGCCGAGCTGGTCGTCGGGGGCCGCCTCGACGTTCGCAGCGCGGCGGACGCCCGCACGGCGCTGCATGCCGCCGTGGACTCCGGCCGGGGTGATCTGGTGCTGGATCTGACCGAACTGGATTCGTGGGACGCCACCGGCCTCGGCGTGATCATGGGCGCACACCGCCGGGCCGGCCGCAACAACCGCCGGCTGGTGCTGCGGGGGGTGCCGCCGCAGATGCAGCGGCTCCTGGTCGCCACCCGGCTCCACCGCATCCTCGCGATCGAGGGCGGGATCGAGGCGGAGTCGCTTCCCCGGGTGTGAGCAGGGTCTCCTCCGGGCGCGAGGAGCGGGGGCGGCGGCCGTGGTCGTCGCCTCGGAGGGGAGGCGGGGATCCGGGATAATCGGTGGAAACGCGGCGAACCGCGCGTTTCCCCTGATCTGCTGTCGTTCCCGTCAAGGTGCCACCCCGGCCGTGCCCCGTGCCGGAGATCGGTCTATGGTTCGGTTGCCCGCCGTGTGCCATCATCCGCGGCGGGGCACCGGACCAGACGCGACGGCTGAGGAGATCCGCCGGAGCCGGGGGAGTGCGGACGGCCGGAAGCACCGACGGCACGCACATTCTGGGAGCTTGCAGCATGGACCCGAACACCCACCCGGGGCCCGAGGAGTACGGCGAGCAGGCCGGCACGGCCGGTCCGCCGGCGTCCGACGCCGCCGGCCGGCAGGGCGGATCCGGCGGGCTCGCCCGCGTCGTCCGCCTGGTCTCCGGCAACTACCTCGTCACCGTCAACCCGGTCGACGGCTGTGAGATACAGCCCTGCCCGCCCGGCGAGCGGCCCGCCGCGCCGGAGAAGCTCGACCCCCAGGACCGTGCCGCCGCGGCCCGCGCGGCCCAGCCGCCGGTGCCGTCCGGGCCGGTGTCCTTCGCCGGTCACGACATCCCCCTCGAAGAGCGCGACGAGGACATCGCCCGACTGGTGCGGCTGCTCACCCGCGGCCGCTCGGTGCGCGTGAGCGGCCCCGCAGGATCGGGCCGCACCCGGCTGCTGGACGCGGTCGCCGGCCGCGTCGGCGACCTCGCCCCGGACGGCGTGGTCCGGCTCTCCGGCTACCACCGCAGCGTCACCGACGTCCTCTACGCCCTGTTCGCGGCGGTCTACCGGGCCCCGGAGCACCGCCCGGAGCGGCCCGAGCTGCTGCGCCTGCTCGGCGGCATCGGCGCGGTCGTCGTCCTGGACGACCTGGAGCTCGGCGGTGCCGCGCTCGACGAGCTGCTGGAGGCCACCCCGGAGTGCGCCTTCCTCTTCGCCGCCACCCCCGACGTGCCCGCCCCCAGCGCCGACGCACACGTCGAAGAGGTCTTCGTCGGCGGGATCAGCCGGGACGCCGGCATGCGGCTGCTGGAGCGCGCCGTGGACCGCCGGCTCACCGCGGACGAGGCCGCCTGGGCCGCCGACCTCTGGTTCGAGTCCGAGGGGCTGCCGCTGCGGTTCGTCCAGGCCGCCGCCCTGCTCCGGCAGCGCGACAAGGCACGGACCGCGCCCGGCGCCCTCGACGACGGCTACGGACTCTTCCCCGAGGACGGCACCGCCGACCCGGTGGACCCAGAGCAGCGCACCGATGTGCCGCTGCCGGCCCTCGGCGAGGCCGTCGCCCCCGCCCCGCTGCTCGCCGAGCGGCTCGGCGCCGCCGCCCAGGAGACCCTCCGCTTCGCGGTCGCCCTCGGTGGCGAGCTGCCGCACCAGGCGCACCTGCCGGCCCTGGCCCAGGACACCCACGCCGACGCCGCCCTCGGCGAACTGCTCGGCTGCGGCCTGATCAGCCCGGCCGGTGGCCACTACCGCCTGGCCGCGACCGTCCTGGACCAGCTGACCGCCGCCGGCTACGCCGAGGACGCCGCCGCCCGCGCGCACACCGCCGCCCAGCACTACGCCTGGTGGGCCGGGCACCCCTCGGTCACCCCCGAGCGGGCCGCCGCCGAGTCCGACGCGGTGCTGGCCGCCATGGGCGTGCTGACCGGCAGCCGGGAGAGCGGCCACCCGGCCGCCGCGGTGCTGCTGGCCCGCACCGCCGCGCCCGCGTTCGCCGCGGCGCTGCACTGGAGCGCCTGGGAGCGCAGCCTGCGGCACGGCCAGGAGGCCGCCCGACTGGCCGGTGAGGTCGCCGAGGAGGCGTACTTCCACCACGACCTGGGCGTGCTCGCGCTGTGCAGCGGCAACGTCGACCGGGCGCGCGCCGAGCTGGAGGCGTCCATCGGGCTGCGCGGGGTGCTCTCCGACCGCGACGGCGCGATCGCCGGGCGGCGGGCCCTCGCCCTGGTCATCGACCGGTCGCGGGCCGCCGCTGCGGACGCGCCGACGACCGTGATGGCCTCCGTCGACCCGGCGGCCGCGGCCTCCGCTGCCGCCGCGACGGACACCCCGGACGGGCCGCAGGCGCACGAGACGGCCGCCGGCCCGGCCGGTGCCGCGACGCCCGACGCCGTGTCCACCGCCAAGCTGCACGCCGTCGCCCGCCCCGAGGGGCCGGCCACCACGGCCGTCGACCGGACTGCCGGGGCCGCCACGGTCGGCCGGCCGTCGGGGGGACCCGCGTCCTCGCCCGGCGCGACCGCCGCCGCCGTCCCGGCCGTGAAGGGCGCGCACGCCGCGAAGTCCGGGACGGCCGGCAAGGCCGCGGCGACCGGCGCCGGGGGCCTGGGGCGCGGTATCCGCCGCACCAGCCGCCGCAACCTCATCGCCGCGGGCGCCGGCGTGCTGGTGGCCGCCGGGCTCGGCACCGCCCTCACCCTCGGCATGACCTCCGACAACTCCGGCCCGCACGACGACAAGGTCACCACCAGGCAGTCCCCGGCCACCGGCGATGCGCAGGACCCGGCCCAGCTGCCCGGCACCGGTTCCGGCCTGCCGCCCACCGGGTCCGGCACCACCCGGCCCGGCACTCCCGGCACGCCCGGCCACCGGGGCACCACCGCGCCGTCCGCCCCGGGCACCACCGGTGCGCCCAGCGGCCCGGGCACCCCGACCGGCGGCCCGACCTCCAGCCCCACCGACCCGACCGGCGGCCCCACGTCGTCCAGCGGCCGTCCGACCCACCGTCCCACCCACACCCCGACCGGTACCCCCACCGACCCCACGCCGACGCAGAAGCCGACCGGCACCCCGACCGACCCCACGCCGACGCAGAAGCCCACGGACACCCCTACCGGCCAGCCGCCGACGACGTCCGGCGGCTCCTCGGGCGGCAGTCCGTCCGGCAGCCATTCCGCGGTGGCGCCGTCCACCACGGGGAACGGCGGCGACACCACCGCGCCGCCGTCGGGCCAGGCGTCATCCGGCCAGTCGGCATCAGGCCAGGGCACCCCGACCGGCTGACACCCCCGGTGCCCCGCAGGCACCACCCGGCACACCAGGCACGCGCCGAAACGCCGCGACGGCCCGGTACGCACCGCCGCCCCATGGGCGGACGGATCGCGTACCGGGCCGTCGCGGTGCGGCCGGTGCGGCGGGTCAGAACAGCCGCAGCTTGTCGTCCTCGATGCCGCGCAGCCCGTCGTAGTCCAGCACCACACAGCCGATGCCGCGGTCGGTGGCCAACACCCGGGCCTGCGGCTTGATTTCCTGAGCTGCGAAGATGCCCTTCACCGGGGCCAGGTGCGGGTCACGGTTGAGGAGTTCGAGATAACGGGTGAGCTGCTCCACGCCGTCGATCTCACCGCGCCGCTTGATCTCGACGGCGACGGTCTGCCCGTCGGCGTCCCGGCACAAGATATCCACCGGGCCAATGGCAGTGGGGTATTCACGCCGAATAAGCGAGTAGCCCTCGCCCAGTGTCTCGATCCGGTCGGCGAGCAGCTCCTGGAGGTGGGCCTCCACACCGTCCTTGATGAGCCCGGGGTCCACGCCCAACTCGTGCGAGGAGTCGTGCATGACCTCCTCCAGGGTGATGATGAGCTTCTCGCCGCCCTTGTTCTCCACCGTCCAGACGTTGCCGTCCCCCTCCTTGAGGGAGCAGGGCGGGGACATCCAGTTGAGGGGTTTGTAGGCCCGGTCGTCCGCATGGATGGACACGGAGCCGTCGGCCTTCACCAGGATGAGGCGGGGCGCGGAGGGGAGATGGGCGGTGAGCCGGCCCGCGTAGTCCACGGAGCAGCGGGCAATGACGAGGCGCATGGTGCGCCACGCTACTCGAATCGGGGCCGCCGACGCGATTCGCCCCCGCACCGGGGTCTCTTTACGGCGGAAACCCCCGCACCCCCGGCGTCCGCGCATGGCCGGTTGTATGTGCAATCTCCTGGTGCGGGCCCCTTGCGCGGCATACCGTTGACGCGGGGGGTCGCGGGGCGAACACGCTCTGTCGCGAATTCCCCTTGTCTCATCCATGAGGCCCCGTCGGTCCCGGCGGGGCCGCGAGAGGAGAACCTCATGTCGCTCGACGTCTCACCGGCCCTCCTCGAACAGGCCGAGCGAGGCGAGGTCGACGAAGCCGCGTTTGTCGACTGCGTCCGGACTTCCCTGCCCTACGCATGGGGGATGATCAGCTCTCTGGTGGACCGGCTGAAGGCGGACGGCGGAGAGTTCGCCGACAACCAGACGCCGCCGCCGGACGAGCAGGCGCGCGGCCAGCTGCTCCGCGCACTCGCGAGCAACGCCATCCGCGACTCGTTGGAGCGTCACTTCGGTGTGCGCCTCGCCTTTCAGAACTGCCACCGGGTCGCGGTCTTCCCGCTCGACCCGGCTGTCGACGAGCGGCTGGCCCGCTTCACCTCCATCCGCGGCCAGTTGCTGAACCAGTCGCCCGAACTCCGCGACTGCTGACCGGAGTTGCTGCCGCTGAGCCAGTTGGCCGGAGAACCCTCCGGGGCTTGCGCACCGGCGGCAGCACCACCGATCAGCCGTGCCCCGTGCCGCAGGGGCCCTCTTGGACCCCGCCGCCGCCCCGGCGGGGTCACGCCAGTTGCGGCAGCACCTCCGCGCCCAGCCGCCGGACGTTCTCCTCGGTGGCGGCCAGATCCCCGGAGCCCTCCACCAGCAGCGCGAACCGCCGGATGCCGGTGCGCTCCGACGTCGCCGCCAGCCGGTCCGCGCACAACTCCGGGGAGCCGACCGGATGCAGCGCGCACAGCAACTCCGTGTACGCCAGCGGGTCGCGCATCGACCGGTACCGGCCGTCGACCGTCACATGCGCCCCCAGCCCCTGCCGCAGCCAGCCGGGCATCGCCTTCGTCAGCGTCTCCACCGCGGCCTGACGGTCGTCCGCCACCTGCACCACGCCCGCCGAGACGTGCTCCGCGGCAGCCACCTCGGAGGGGTCCCGGCCGGCCTCCAGCGCCGCCGACCGCCACAGCGCGACCATCTCCGCCTTCTCCTCGTCGCCGCAGTGCATGCCCAGCAGCATCGGCAGTCCGCGCGTGGCGGCCAGCCGCACCGACGACGGGGAGGTGCACGCCACCACCACCGGGGGCCCGGCCGTCAGCCCGTCCGGATCGTCCGGGTCGGTCAGCGCCTCGGACGACCGCGGCACCACCGCCACTTCGCGGAAGGAATAGCGCTCGCCCTGCGCACCCACCCGGGGCTCGCGCAGCCACCGCAGCAGCAGATCCAGCGACTCGGGGAAACCGTGGTCGTACGCGGCCAGTCCGGAGCCGAAGACCTCCAGATCCACCCAGGGACCGCCCCGGCCGACGCCGAGCGTGAACCGGCCCTCCGACGTCAGGTGCAGCAGCGCCGCCTGCTCGCCGAGCGCCACCGGATGCTGGGTCGGCAGCACGCTCACCGCCGTCCCGACCCCGATCCGGCTCGTCCGTCCCAGCAGCAGTGCCGCCAGCGTCGCCGCCTGCGGACAGACCCCGTAGGGGACGAAGTGATGTTCGGCGAGCCAGACTTCGTGGAGTCCGGCCTGCTCCGCTACCTCAGTGGAACGCACCGCTCGGTGCAGTGCTTCCCCCTGTCCCTGACCGGGGAACTGGGCGCCCAGGATGAAAGCCCCTACGCGCATCGCTCTCTGCCTCCTTGCAGCCGACGCGACCCCCCCTCACCCGGCAACAACGTGCGACACGTGCCCAGGGCACGGCCTGACGCGAAATTTCCAGATCATCGCAGAAACGTGACGGCGGGCTTTTGCCCCTGACCGCGCCGCGTACGCTGGTGACAGCCCTCCCCCGAACTCTCGACGCCTCTCCCGTGCTCCGCTTCGTTCGAGCGGGGGACCCCGTGAGCAGGGGGAACCCCGCCCCCGTCGACCTGCCGAGGTGTGCTGTGTCTCCGCGCCGAAACCGCCAACGCGGTGCGAACCCCCCGGACCGTGCAGCCCGCGCGGACCACGCGGGGGTCGGCCGCTACGGTCTGGAAACCACCGAGGAGTGGCGCGGCGAGGACTGGGTGGTCCGGCCGGTCGGCGCCTCCGGCGCGGCCAAGCACTACCGCTGCCCCGGCTGCGACCAGGAGATCCCGCCCGGCGTCCCGCACGTCGTCACCTGGCCCCGGCACGGCGACGTCGACGACCGCCGGCACTGGCACAAAGCCTGCTGGAACGCACGGAACCGCCGGAGCGCACGGCTCCAGCGGTCCCGGAACGCGCCCCGGTACTGAGGCCGTTACACGTCGCGCCGCTCCTGGACGGCAAAGGCGGCGGCCAGGGCGACGGCGGCGACGCCGGTCAGGATCCACAGCGGGGTCCAGCCCTCGGGGCCGCCGTCGGTGCCGAGGAACGGAATGCCGTACAGCGTCGCCAGGGAATTGGGGACCGAGTAGGTGATCAGGCCCTTGGCGAGCCATTGCAGGCTCGACGCGCCGAGCATGAAGACCGCGAGCAGCATCGGCAGCAGGACGACCCCGAACATGGCGCTGATGGCGCCGGCGGAGTGCCGCAGCAGGGAGCCCACCGCCATGGCCAGCAGGCCGAGCATCGAGACGTACAGTCCGGCGCCCACCGTGCACCGCAGCCATTCGCTGATCGTCGGCTCCCGGCCGCCCACCATCCCGGCCATGGCAAGCGACACGACCGTGGTGGCGAGGGTCGTGATCACAAAGGCGAGCAGGAAGAAGACGATCGACTTCGCGGCGAGCACCCGCGCCCGGCTGGGGCAGACGGTCATGGTGGTCCGGATCAACCCCGTCCCGTACTCGGAGGAGATCACCAGGACGCCGAGCGGGATGATGCACAGGGTGCCCAGCATGACGCTGAAGAAGCCGAAGCCGATGCGGGGGCTGACGGTGTGGCCCGACATGGCGGTGGCGGTGAGCAGCCCGATGCCGACGATCAGCACGACCATCACGCCCAGCGTCCATATCGTCGAGCGCACCGAACGGATCTTGGTCCACTCGGCGGCCAGCGCATGGCCCAGGTGGGTCGGGCGGACCGGGATCGGCGAGACGTAACCGACGTTGCCCGCCTGCCAGTTGGCGCCGACCGGCTGCTGCTGCGGCGGCTGCGGGGCCGGTGCCTGCGGTGCCTGCGGCGACTGTTGGGGCAGCTGGGGCTGGGCCTGCGGGGGCGCGGGAACGGTCAGCATCATCGTGCCGCCCTCCTTGCCCTGCGCACCCGGCCCGTGCGCCGCGAGCGGCCGCGGCTCGGGGTGGCCACCGGCCGGCGGCTGCGCCTGGAGCATCATCGTGCCGGCCTCCTTGACGGGGGCCGGTTGGGGCTGAGGTTGGGTCTGGGTCTGGGCCTGGGCCTGGAGCAGCATCGTCCCCGGCTCCGCGGCGGGTGCCGGGGGCGAGGCCGGCGGCATCGGTCCGGCGGTGGGCGCGGGCACGGGGGCGGACGGGGGAGGAGTCGCCGGCTCGGGGGCGGAGGGCGGCATCGGCTGCGCACCGGTGCCCGGCGCACCGGGCTGCGGCTGGGGCTGCGGCTGCTGAGGGCTGGTCATCGGACGTCCTGGGTGTGCGGCGTGGGCTGGTCGGCGGATCGGGGTCCCCCCTGCTCGAACGGAGTTGAGAGCTCGGGGGCGGCGGGCGGCATGGGCGGCTGCTGCCCGTACGGGTGGGGTGCGCCATACGGAGCGGGTCCCCCGTACGGGTGGCCCTGCTGCGGGGGCACCGGCCCGCCGGGCACCGGGGCGGCCGGGGCGTACGGGGCCTGCTGGGCGTAGGGGGCCTGCTGGGCGTACGGGTTCGGCGGCGGCGCGGCCACCCCCGGCGGCACCTGGCCCGGCAGTGGGGGTGCCCCCTGCTGCCCCGGCGCGTACCCCTGGGGGGCGGCACCCTGCGGCGGGTACCCGGCGGGCGCCGCCTGGAGACCGGACCGCTGGTCGGCCGTCGAGCGGTAGTCGACGACCCCCTGCGTCATCCGCATGTACGCCTCCTCCAGCGACGCCTGGTGCGGCGACAGCTCCCACAGCCGGATGTCGGCCGCGTGCGCGAGATCGCTGATCCGGGGCAGCGGCAGCCCGGTCACCCGCAGCGCGCCGTCCTCCTCCGGCACCGCCTGGCCGCCCGCCTCCGCGACGGCCGCGGTCAGCTTCTCGCGCTGCTCCGGCGCACCGTCCGGCGTCCGCACCCGCGCGAAGTCCGCGGAGTTGGCCGAGATGAAGTCCTTGACGGGCATGTCCGCGAGCAACTGGCCCCGGCCGATCACGATCAGGTGCTCGGCGGTCAGCGCCATCTCGCTCATCAGGTGCGAGGAGACGAAGACCGTACGGCCCTCGGCCGCCAGCTGCTTCATGAGGTTCCGCACCCACAGGATGCCCTCGGGGTCCAGGCCGTTGACCGGCTCGTCGAAGAGCAGCACCTGCGGATCGCCGAGCAGCGCCGCCGCGATCCCCAGCCGCTGGCCCATCCCCAGTGAGAACCCGCCGGACCGGCGCTGGGCGACGTCCTGCAGGCCGACCACCCCCAGCACCTCGTCGACCCGCCGGGCCGGGATGCCGGACAGCTGCGCCAGCGACAGCAGGTGCGCCCGCGCGCTGCGTCCGCCGTGCACCGCCTTGGCGTCCAGCAGCGCACCCACCTGCCGCGCCGCGTTGGGCGTCTGCCGGAACGGGCGACCCCCGATCGTGGCGTGGCCGGACGTCGGGGCGTCGAGGCCCAGGATCATCCGCATGGTCGTCGACTTGCCGGAGCCGTTGGGCCCCAGGAAGCCGGTGACGGTGCCCGGACGCACCTGGAACGACAGGTTGTGCACGGCCGTCTTCGGCCCGTAGCGCTTGGTCAGGCCGACTGCCTCGATCATTCTCCGCCCCTCGCGAGATGGTCGGGGCAGAGGCGCCCTCGTGCCCCCGTGAGGGTTATGAGGCTATCGGGACGTTGACGGTTCCCGCCAAAACGGAGCAGCGGGCGCCGGCGGAGCGGCCCCTGCGCTCAGGCGTCCCGCCGGTTCAACAGCACATAGCCGACGACCAGCGCCGCCACCGTCCACCCCACCATGATCGCGAAACCGCCCCACGGCCCGTACGGCGTCGCGTCGTTGACCGGCGTGACCACCTGCATGATCCGCGAACCGGCCTGGTCCGGGAGATAGCGGCCGACCTTCTGCGTCGCCGAGACGTTGCCCAGGATGCTGGACACCAGGAAGAAGAACGGCATCAGGATGCCCAGCGACAGCATCGGGCTGCGCAGCATCGTCGCCACCGCCATCGAGAACAGCGCCATCATCGCCATGTACAGCCCGCCGCCGATCACCGCCCGCAGCACCCCCGGATCGCCGAGGTGTGCCCGGTGCTCGCCCAGCGCCGTCTGCCCCGCGAAGAACGTCGCGAAGCTGGTCGCCAGACCGACCACGAAGACCAGCGCGGTCGCCACCGCCAGCTTGCAGAAGAGGAACACCCCGCGCTGCGGCACCGCCGCCAGCGACGAACGGATCATCCCGGTGCTGTACTCGTTCGAGACCACCAGCACCCCGAAGACGATCATCGCCAGCTGGCCCAGGCCCATCCCCGCGAAGCTGATGTTGGTGGCGTCGAAGGAGAGCTGCCGCTGTTCCGGCATCGAGTCGAAGTCCTTCCGGACCAGCGTGCAGATCAGCACGCCCGTCACGAGGGTCACCACCGCCGCGGTGCCCAGCGTCCACACCGTCGACCGCACCGACCGGATCTTCGTCCACTCCGACCGCAGGACCTGCCCGACGACCGCCATCCGTCAGCTCCTCTTCCTCTGCCACTGCCGATCCGTGCCCCAACCGTCCGGCGCCGGCCCGCGCGACATCGCACCCTGGGGGACCGCCGACCGCACCGGCCCCCCGCCGCCCTGCACCGCCGGCGGCGGCCCGCCGCCGTTGCGCGCGTGGTACTCCACGACACCGGCCGTCAACTGCATGAACGCCTCTTCCAACGACGCCTGCTGAGGACTCAACTCGTGCAGTACCAGCCGTTCGGCGGCGGCCAGTTCGCCCAGCCGCTCCGCCGGCACCCCGTCGACCTCCAGCGCACCGGCCTCACCGGCGTACACCCGCATCCCCTCCCGGTACAGCATGGTCAGCAGCCGCTCCCGCTCCGGGGAGCGCACCCGCACATACGACCGGGAGTTCTGCTCGATGAACTCCGCCATCGACGTGTCCGCCAACAGCCGGCCCTGCCCGATCACCACCAGGTGCTCCGCGGTCAGCGCCATCTCGCTCATCAGATGGGACGAGACGAAGACCGTCCGCCCCTGGGCCGCGAGGTTCTTCATCAGATTGCGTATCCAGTGGATGCCCTCGGGGTCCAGGCCGTTGACCGGCTCGTCGAAGAGCAGCACCCGCGGATTGCCCAGCAGCGCCGCCGCGATGCCCAACCGCTGACCCATCCCCAGCGAGAAGCCCTTCGACCGCTTCCCCGCCACCGACGCCAACCCGACGAGGTCCAGCACCTCGGCGACCCGGGCCCGCGGGATGCCGTTGCTCTGCGCCAGACACAGCAGATGGTTGGCGGCGCTGCGACCGCCGTGCATCGCCTTGGCGTCCAGCAGCGCTCCCACATACGTCAGCGGGTTCTTCAGCTGCCGGTAGCGCTTGCCGTCGATCCGGACCGTGCCGGCCGTCGGATTGTCCAGACCGAGCATCATCCGCATGGTGGTGGACTTCCCCGCACCATTGGGGCCGAGGAAGCCGGTGACGATCCCCGGCCGCACGGTGAACGTCAGATGGTCCACCGCGACCGTGTCCCCGTAGTGCTTCGTCAGCCCTCTGAGCTCGATCATGTACAGCACGCTAGGGGCGCCCCGAGGCCCCCGCCACCGGGGCGCGCCGCCCGGAGGACCACCGCCCCACCCCCGGGTACGACCGTGCCCCCGCACCACCACACAGGCGGCACGGGGGCACCAACGGACCACGGGAGGAACCCTCCCGGCGCGTCGGCCTCAGCGGGTCTGCTGCGCGGGCACGCCCCGGGTGACGGACTCCTCGTCGCCGGGCACGCCGGCGGCGGCCACCGCCGCACCGGTCAGCGTCGCCAGCATCTCGCGGACGTTGGTCAGCTGCGCGTTGATCGAGTCGCGGCGGTTGGTGAGCGCCGCCAGCTCGCGCTCGGATTCGCTGCGGATCCGGTCGGCCTTGGCGTTGGCGTCCGCCACGATGTCCTCGGCCTGGCGCTGCGCGGTCTCCACCGTCTGGCGGGCCCGGCGCTCCGCGTCCGTCCGCAGCTTCTCCGCCTCCAGGCGCAGCTGCTCGGCGCGGTGCTCGATCTCCGCCAGTCGCTTCTCCGCCTTGGCCTGACGCGAGGCCAGGTCGCGCTCGGACTGCTCGCGGCGCTTGGCGAGGTTGGTCTCGAAGTCCGCTGCGGCCTGCGCCGCCTTGGCGCGGGTCTCCTCGAAGAGGGCGTCCGCCTCCTCCCGCTTGGACTGGGCGTCCTTCTGCGCCTCGGCACGCAGGGTGGCCGCCTCGCCCTTGGCCTTCTCGACGATCCGGGCACCCTCGTCCTCGGCCTTGGCCTTGCGCTCGACCGCGAAGGACTCGGCGTCGTTGCGCACCTGCTGGGCGGCGGACTCGGCCAGCTCGCGGTGCTGCTCGGCGGCCCGCCGGGCCTCCTCGCGCAGCTCCTTGGCCTCCTCCTCCGCGAGGCGGAGGATCTTCTCCACGCGCGCCCCGAGACCCGCGTAGGAAGGTTCGGCGTCGGTGACCTGAGCCTGGGCGTTCTGCGTCTCGAGGTGCAGCTCCTCGATGCGCTTCTCCAGCGAGGTGATACGGGCCAGCGCGCTGTCGCGGTCCGCGACGAGTTTCGTAATGCGGTCATCCACCTGACCGCGGTCGTACCCACGCCGCACGAGCTCGAAGCCGAAGGGGGAGGAAGTGTCGCTCATGGGGTTCCTGTCGAAAGAGACCGGTGAGGTGATAAGGAGAATCCTAGGGGTCTTAACGGCGTGTCATCGAGTCATTGCGCGTTTGAAGTGGAGAATGACCCCTCATTTGAGTGGCTACCCTTCAGACGGCTTGCCACTCGAACGAGTTGTCCCGGCCCCCGCGGCGGCCTTCACCGCCCCGCCCCCCTTGCCGTCCCCGCCCTGTGTGGGCACCTCGAACGACTCCAGCGCCTCCAGCACGTCCTGGACGCGGGAGATTTCGGTGTTGATGTCCTCCCGGCGACGGACCAGCACCTCCAGCTCGTGCTTGCCCTCCGCGACGATCCGGGCGGCCTCCTCCTTCGCCTCGGCCCGCATCTTCTCCGCGTCGCGCACCGCGGCGGACTTCTTGTTCTCGGCCTCCTTGATCAGGCCCTCGGCCTTCTTCACCGCGGCGATCCGGACCTTGCTCGCCTCGCTGTTGGCGTCCGCCATCAGCTTGTCGGCCTTCTCCTCGGCCTCCACCTGCTGCGCGGTGGCCTGCGCGATCAGCTTGTCGACCCGCTCGCCGGCGCTCTTCATCGCCTCCGCCGACTCCCGACGGGCCCGCTCGTGCAGCTCCTCGACCTCGGACTCGACCCGGACCCGCAGCTCCTCCGTGCGCTCCCTTATGGCCGTCGCGTCCCGACGCGCCTCACCGAGCAGCGTGTCCGCGTCCGTACGGGCCTTCTCCACCCGCGCATTGCCGTCGGCCGTGGCCTCCCGGACGATCCGCTCGGCCTCCTTGCGCGCCGCCCCGACCATCGTGTCGGCCTGCTCCTCCGCGCCGGTCGCCGTCTTCAGCGCCTCCTCCTGCGCCTTGGCGATCAGCTGGTCGGCCTGCTCCGCCGCGTCGCCGCGACGCTTGGCGGCGTCCTTGCGGGCCTCGTCCAGCAGCTGGTCCGACTCCTCCAGCGCCTCCGTACGGGTGAGGTCGGCGGCCTCCTCGGCCTCCTCGCGGATCTTCGCGGACTCCGCGCGCGTCCGGCTGGCGTGCTCCTGCGCCGCGGTGACGGTCTCCGCCGCCTCCGCGCGCAGCCGGTCCGCATCCGCGGTCGCCGTCGCGATCATCCGGTCCGCCTGCTCACGGGCATCGGCCCGGGTACGGTCCGCCTCCCGCTCGGCCTCCGCGGAACGCTCCGCCGCCTCCGAGCGCAGCCGCTCCGCCTCGCCGGCCGCCTCCGCCACCAGCTCGTCGGCCTGCGTCGCGGCGTCGCCCCGCGTCTTGTTGGCCGCCGAACGCGCCTCGTCGGCGGTCCGCTCGGCGTCCGCCCGGGCACCCTCCAGCACCTCGGCCGCCTCGGCCCGCAGCCGCTCCGCCGCCTCGGTGGCGTCCGCCACCAGCCGCTGCGCCTGCTGCTCGCCCTCCGCGCGCAGCCGGTCGGCGGCCTCCTGGCCCTCCCGGACCGTGCGGTCCGCGTCGTCCTGCGCCGAAGACGTCAACTCGGTCGCCTCGGTGACGATCCGTTCGGCCTCCGCGCGCGCCTCGGTCAGCAGCCGATCGGTCTGCTCCGCCGCCTCGGACCGCATCCGGTTCGCGTCGTCCCGCGCCTCGGCCCGGGCCCGCGCCGCGTCCTGCTCCGCCGACGCCAGCGCGTCCGACGCGTCGGTGCGCAGCTGCTGCGCCTTCGCCGTGGCGTCCCCGACCAGCTTCTCCGCCTTGGCGGTGGCGTCCGTGACGAGCTTTTCGGCCTCGGTGGTGGCCTCGGTGAGCAGGCGGTCGGCCTGTTCGGCGGCCTCGGTGCGTGCCGTGTTGGCGTTCCGACGTGCCTCGTCGAGGACCTCGGCCGCCTCCGCCCGCAGCTCCTCGGCCTTGGCGGTGGCGTCCGTGACGAGCTTTTCGGCCTCGGTGGTGGCCTCGGTGAGCAGGCGGTCGGCCTGTTCGGCGGCCTCGGTGCGTGCCGTGTTGGCGTCCCGGCGTGCCTCGTCGAGGACCTCGGCCGCCTCCGACCGCAGCCGCTCGCCCTCCTCGATGGCCTCCGAAACCGTGCGCTCGGCAAGGGACTTGGCGGCCTCCGTCGCCTCCTGCGCCTCGCGCCGGACCCGCGCGGCGTCCTCCGACGCCCGCTCCCGCTCCGCGTAGGCGTCCGCGCGGACCCGGTCCGCCTCCTCCTGCGCCTCGGACTTCGTCCGCTCCGCGGCGTGCTCGGCCGCCGAACGCAGCCCGGCGATCTCCTCGTTGGCCTGCTCGCGCAGCCCCGAGACCGCGTCCCGCACCTGCTGCGCGGTCTGCTCGGCCGTCGCCACCAGCTCCGCCGCGCGCCGGTCCGCCTCCTCGACCAGCCGCTCGGCCTCCGCCTGCGCCTCACTGACCCGCGTACGGGCCGACGCCAGCAACTCCTCGCTCTGCTCCCGCGCGGCCGTCCGCTCCTGATGAGCCTCCTCGCGCGCCTCGCCGAGCAGCTGCTCGGCCTCCCGGCGCCGCCGCGCGGCCTCCTCCTGCGCCTCGGCGAGCGCCTCCGCGGCCTCCGTGCCCGTACGCTCCGCGGCGGCCGCCGCCTCCGCACGCACCCGGTCCGCGGTCTCCTGCGCCTCCGCCTTGAGCCGCTCGGCCTCGGCCGCCGCCTCGCTGCGCAGCCGCGCCGCCGCCGCCTCGGCCTCCGACCGGGCCGCCGAAGCGTCCCCGGCCGCCTCCGACCGCAGCCGCTCGGCCTCGTCCTCGGCCTGCTGCTGCAACGACCGACGCCGCTCCGCGGCCTCCGCCTTGAGCCGCGCGGCCTCCTCCTGCGTCTCCCGACGCAGCTGCTCGGCCTCCGCACGCGCCTCCCGCAGCGACTCCTCGGCCGCCGCCAGCTTCTCCTCGGCCTCGCCGCGCAGCCGGTCCCGCTCCGCCTGGGCCTCGGCCCGGCGCTCCTCGGCGGCCTCCTCGGCCTCCGCGCGCAGCTTCGCCGCGCTCTTCTCCGCCTCGCCCGTCAGCTCCTCGGCGGCCTGGGTGCCCTCCAACAGCAGCTGCTCGGCCTCGTTACGGGCCCGCTCCAGCGCCTCCTCGGCCTGCCGTCGCAGCGCGGCCGCCCGCTCGATGGCCTCGGTCCGCACCCGCTCGCTGTCCGCGACCGCACCCGAACGGGTCTCCTCGGCATCGGACTTGGCCTTCGCCAACAGGTCCTCGGCGGTCCCGGCCGCCTCCTCGATCTGCTGGACCGCCTCCCGGCGCGCCTCACCGCGGATCCGCTCGCCCTCGGCGACCGCGTCCGCCCGCAGCTGCTCGGCCTCGCCGCGCAGCCGCCGTGCCTCCTCCTGGAGTTCGGCGGTCTTGGCGCGGTACTCCTTGGTGTCGTTCTTCGCCGCGCCCTTGAGCTGCTCGGCGGTGTCGTGCGCCTGCTCGCGCAGCCGGTCGGCCTCCGCCTCGGCCTCGTGGCGCAGCCGCTCGGCCTCCTCGACGGCGGCCTTCGTGGTGGCCTTGGCGTCCTCGGACGCCTTGGTCAGGATCTCCTCGGCGGCCCGCGCGGCCTTCGCCAGCTGCGCGGCGGAGTCCTCGGCGGCCCGCGACCGCGCCGACTCCTGCGCCTCGGACAGCAGTCGCTCCGACTCGCCCCGGGCGTCCGCCCTCAGCGCCTCGGCCTCGGCCCGCAGCGCCTCGGCCTCCTTGGTCGCCTCCGCGACCAGTCGGGCCACCTCCGCCTTGGCCGTACGGGTGCGCTGCTCGTTCTCCGTCTCGGCCGCCGACAGCCGCTTCGCGGCCGACTGCTGCGCCTCCTCGACGAGCTTCTCCGCCTCGGCGCGCGCCTCGCGCAGCGCCGTATCGGCCTCCTGCACCCGCGCCTCGGCGGACCGCGTCAACTCGGTCGCCTGCCGGCGTGCTTCGTCCGACTCCGCACCGGCGGTCGAACGCAGCTGCTCCGCCTGGTCGGTGGCCTCCTGGGCCTGGCTCGACGCCGCGTTCAGCAGTCGCTCGGCGTCCGTCCGCGCCCGGCGCAGGATGGATTCCGCTTCGGCGCGGGCCTCTTCCGCGGCGGTGCCCAGCCGCTCCCGGGCCCGGTCGGCCAGCCGCTGCGCCTCGGCGCGCGCCGCCGTCAGCGCCTGCTCGGCCTCCGCCCGGGACTCCTCCATCAGCCGACGGGCCTGGGACTCCGTACGGGCCCGCAGCTGTTCCGCCCACGCGACGTTCTCGTTGACGTGCGACTCGACGGTCTGCCGGCGCTCGTTGAGTTCCTCGTCGAGCCGCTGCCGACGGCTGACCGCCTCGGCGTGCAGCTCGGCCTCCATCCGGGCCTGCCGCTCGGCCGACTCCTGGAGCAGCCGTTGGGTCTGCGCGCGTGCCTCGCGCACCTCCCGCTCGGCGTCCGAACGCAGCTGGTCGGCCTGGATCTGCGCGTTGCGCAGCAGCTGTTCGGCCTGGTGGCTGAGGTTGTCGTAGGCAGGCCGGGACGCGAGGTTGCGGCGCGCCTCGTGGAGCTTGGCGCGCAGCACCTCGACCTGGTACCCGAGGTCGTCGGCGTGCTGGACGGCCTTGTCCCGCTCGGTCTTCAGCCGCTCCATCTCGGCTTCGAACTGCGAGAGGTGGTCGACCTCAGCCCACTGACGCTCCTGGCGCTCGTTGCCCCGCACTGCGCGGTCCCATCCGTCCCCTGGTCATGGCGGCGGCCGGCTCCGGCGCTGCAGCGCGGGTTCCGTACACGTCACCGCGTACCGAACTCGCGCCCTTCGGAGCTGACCCTTCCGAAGAAATGGTGTCAGATCATCGGCAGAGTATGGACCGAGCCCCATTCCCGTACCCCGACCGAAGGTGCACTCTACCGGCCGGGGAAGCGGAAGGTCAGTGGTCAGTCGCGTCCGGGGGCGCGGCGGTGACGAGTTCGGTCAGCACACCGTGGCAGTCCTTGGGGTGCAGGAAGGTGATCCGCGACCCCATCGAACCCCGTCGCGGTTGGTCGTAGAGCACCCGGACGCCCTTGCCCCGGATGGCCTCGGAGTCCTCGTCGACGTCGGCCGTGCCGAAGGCGATGTGGTGCACGCCCTCGCCGTTCTTGGCCAGCCACTTGCCCACCGCGGAGTCCTCCCGGGTCGGCTCCAGCAGCTGCAGGTACGAGGCGCCGCCGTCCGACGTCTCGTTGATCTTGAGCATGGCCTCGCGGACCCCCTGCTCCTCGTTGACCTCGGTGTGGAACACCTCGAAGCCATACGTGGCACGGTAGAACTCGACGGTCTTGTCGAGGTCGAAACAGGCGATCCCGATGTGGTCGATTCGCGTCAGCATGGCTCCAGTGCACCGCCCGCACGGCTGGTTACGCAACGTGCGCGCGATCACACCCGCTTGCCGGTGACCCGGCGACTACCCCTCAGTACATTGACGGGAACCCTCGTTAACTTCCCTGCAAAGGAAGGCCGCATCGTATGTCTGCAACGAACGGCACCACCTCGGTCATCGTGGCCGGCGCCCGCACGCCCATGGGCCGGCTCCTCGGCTCACTGCGCACCTTCTCCGGGGCCGACCTGGGCGGGGTGGCCATCAAGGCGGCGCTGGACCGCGCGGGTATCGGCGGCGACCAGGTGCAGTACGTGATCATGGGCCAGGTCCTGCAGGCCGGGGCCGGGCAGATCCCGGCGCGCCAGGCCGCGGTCAAGGCCGGCATCCCGATGAACGTCCCCGCGCTGACCGTCAACAAGGTCTGCCTCTCCGGCCTGGACGCCATCGCCCTGGCCGACCAGCTCATCCGCGCGGGCGAGTTCGACGTCGTCGTCGCCGGCGGCCAGGAGTCCATGACCAACGCCCCGCACCTGCTGCCGAAGTCCCGCGAGGGCTTCAAGTACGGCGCGGTGGAGATGCTCGACGCGATGGCGCACGACGGCCTGACCGACGCCTTCGAGGGCATCGCGATGGGCGAGTCGACCGAGAAGCACAACACCCGTCTGGGCATCGGCCGCGCCGAGCAGGACGAGATCGCCGCGCGCTCCCACCAGCGGGCCGCGGCCGCCCAGAAGAACGGCCTGTTCGAGGCGGAGATCACCCCCGTGGAGATCCCGCAGCGCAAGGGCGAGCCGGTGCTCTTCAGCAAGGACGAGGGCATCCGCGCCGAGACCACCGCGGAGAGCCTCGGCAAGCTGCGGCCGGCCTTCGCCAAGGACGGCACGATCACCGCGGGCACGTCCTCGCAGATCTCCGACGGCGCCGCCGCCGTGGTCGTCATGAGCAAGGCCAAGGCCGAGGAGCTGGGCCTGGAGTGGATCGCCGAGATCGGCGCGCACGGCAACGTCGCCGGCCCGGACAACTCCCTCCAGTCGCAGCCGTCCAACGCCATCAACCACGCGCTCGCCAAGGACGGCCTCGGCGTCGAAGATCTTGACCTGATCGAGATCAACGAGGCGTTCGCGGCGGTCGCCGTGCAGTCAATGAAGGACCTCGGGGTCTCCCCGGAAAAGGTGAATGTCAACGGTGGTGCCATCGCGCTGGGACACCCGATCGGCATGTCCGGCGCCCGTATCGTGCTGCATCTCGCGCTGGAGCTGCGGCGGCGCGGCGGCGGCATCGGTGCCGCGGCCCTGTGCGGGGGCGGCGGCCAGGGCGATGCGCTGATCATCCGCGTACCGGGCAAGTGACGGGCCCGCGCGCCGGCCGGGTGCCGGCGCGCGGCGCGGGAGCAGCGCGTACCAGCCAGTGAGTCGAGGTCGAAGGAGCCGAGCGCGATGGTGGACGTCCCCCAGCTGGTGGAGCAGGCCCGGCAGGGCCGCCCGAGGGCGGTGGCCCGGCTGATCTCCCTCGTCGAGGGAGCGGCGCCGGAGCTGCGCGAGGTGATGGCGACACTGGCGCCGCTGACCGGCGGCGCGTACGTGGTCGGACTCACCGGGTCGCCCGGCGTCGGCAAGTCCACCACGACGTCCGCGCTGGTCACCGCCTACCGCAAGGTCGGCAAACGGGTCGGCGTGCTCGCCGTCGACCCGTCCTCGCCGTTCTCCGGTGGCGCGCTGCTCGGCGACCGGGTCCGGATGAGCGAGCACGCCTCCGACCCCGGCGTCTACATCCGCTCGATGGCCACCCGCGGCCATCTCGGCGGGCTGGCCTGGGCCGCCCCGCAGGCGATCCGGGTGCTGGACGCCGCCGGCTGCGACGTGATCCTGGTGGAGACCGTGGGCGTCGGCCAGTCGGAGGTCGAGATCGCCTCCCAGGCCGACACCAGCGTGGTGCTGCTGGCCCCCGGGATGGGCGACGGTATCCAGGCGGCCAAGGCCGGGATCCTGGAGATCGGCGACGTCTACGTCGTCAACAAGGCGGACCGGGACGGCGCCGACGCCACCGCGCGCGAGCTGAACCACATGCTGGGCCTGGGCGAGTCCCGGGCGCCCGGCGACTGGCGGCCCCCGATCGTCAAGACGGTGGCGGCGCGCGGGGAGGGCATCGACGAGGTCGTCGAGGCCCTGGAGAAGCACCGGGCCTGGATGGAGGAGCGGGGCGTGCTGGCGCGGCGACGGCTGGCGCGGGCGGCCCGCGAGGTCGAGACGATCGCCGTCACCGCGCTGCGCTCCCGGATCGGCGACCTGTCCGGCGACCGCCACCTGGACGCGCTGGCCGAGCGCATCGTCGCCGGCGACACCGATCCCTATCGGGCGGCGGACGAACTGGTGGAGGGGCTGACGAACGGGGCCTAGGGCGCTTCGTGAGCCTCGGGCGTCGGGGCCGCGGTGGCCTCCCGTGCCGCCGGGCCCTGGCGGTGCCGGGGGCCCGCCTGCGGCCCCGGTGGCGGCGCGGTGGTCGGCGTCAGGGGTTGCCGCGGTGCTTGCGCAGGTGCTCCGCCACCGGGGCGAGGGAGGAGCGGAAGGACTCCAGGTCCTCGGCGGCGAACAGGTCGATGAAGTGGCGGCGGACCGAGGCGACGTGGTGCGGGGCGACCCGGCGCATCGTCTCCCAGCCCTCTTCGGTGAGGACGGCGTAGAGTCCACGACGGTCCGACTCGCAGCTTTCGCGGCGCACCAGGCCGGCGTTCTCCATGCGGGTGATCTGGTGCGAGAGGCGGCTCTTGGACTGCAGCGTGCTGGCGGCCAGGTCGCTCATCCGCAGCCGGTGGTCCTCGGCCTCGGAGAGGTTGACCAGGATCTCGTAGTCGTTGTTGGTCAGGCCGAACGGCTGGAGATCGCGCTCCAGTTGGTGCATCAGCAGTCTGCTGACGTCCAGATGGGTGCGCCAGGCACGCTGCTCCTGGTCGGTCAGCCAGGGAGTGTCGCTGTCGGTCGTCATGGATGAATTCTACCCGTGAAAGTTGAATAGTGAATTAGTTGTCCGTGTGACATTGCGGAAGTCGGCCGGGGCCCGCGGTTGGTCAGACGTTCGAGGTCACCGTCCGCAGACTACCGTTCACAGCCCGAAGCGGCGCTGAAGCCCCCCGAGGCCGCCGGGCGACTGCGGCAGTTGTGAGCCACTTTCCACAGTCGGCGCGCCGCCGCCCGGCACGCCCTCCTCCGCCGGCAGCGCACCGGTCGCCCGCTCCGGCATCAACTGCTCCGTGGACTGCAGCAGAACCGTGCCGGCACCGGTGAACTCGAACTGGTGCTCCTCGCCGGAGGCGCCGCCGATGCCGGTGTGGGCACGCAGGCCGCCCAGGAATCCCCGCAGGTACTGATGGTCGTAGTGGTGGCAGGGGGAGGGGCAGTCGGCCCAGCCGACGAGGGCCTGCGGGTCCACCCGGATCGGGGGCTCGACGAACACCACGGGACCGTTGGAAGCGGCCACGAACTTGCCCGTGCCGATGAGCGTGAGGAAGCCCGGGATGATCGATTGCTTCAGCGACAGAGATGGCTGAAACGCGAGCACGTTGCCGGAGCGAATAGTGAGGTTGCCCTCATCCAGATCATAGGAATTGATGTCGAACGACCGGTCAGCGAGGAGCATCTTGCCCCGGCCCTCGGCGACCACCCAGTCCGCTGCGTGCAATGGCGAATGGAAACTTCCGGCGATCAGGCGGTCCAGGCGGCCGTGTCCGATGCCGTGGAAGTCGATCTGCCCGTAGTAGGCGATCATCTTCCCCTTCTGGAGGAACCACTGGCCGTCGAGGTCGACGCTGAAGGCGTACGGATTGACGTTGTCGTCGGAGGGCAACGAGTGGACGTCGTGGACGACGGGACCGTTCACAGCTTCTCCTCCGACGCCTGTACGTAGACGGTGCCCCGGCCGGACAGCTCCAGTTGGAACGCCTCGCCCGAGCCGCGGCCGATCATCTCGCGCCAACCGATGGCGGTGGACAGGCGGTTGCGGACGTCGCCGCGGTGCGCGACATACGCCTGCGGGTCGACGTGGACCGGGCGCTCGGGGGTGATCGGCAGCTCGATGACGCCGCCGTGGGCCATCACCGCGACCGAACCGTGGCCCTGCAGGGTGGTGGTGAACAGGCCCTGGCCGGTGACCTGTCCGCGGACCATGCCCATCACCCCGCCCTGCGCGCCCATGAACATCGTGCCCTGGGACAGCGAACCGTCGAAGGCCAGCAGGCGGTCGGCCTCCACATAGAGCGTGTCGCCGGTCAGATCGACGACCTGGACGTGGTGGCCGCCGTACCCGAACATCACCGTGGCGGTGGGGGTGCCTCCCCGGCCGTGCAGACCTTGGGCGACCTCGACGGTCATCAGGGGCGTCGCCTCGCCGGCGATCCGGCGGCCGATCATGGAGCCGAGGCCGCCCTGACCGCCCTGGATGTTGGGGGTGAAGGTGACCTCGCCGCGGTAGGCGAGCATCGCGCCGCGCTGGCTGAACAGCCGCTGCCCGGGGACGATCCTGGCTTCCACCATGCGGGAGTTGAGGGCCGTGAACGGCATCAGACCTCACCTCCCACGGTGTTGCGCTCGCTGGGCTGCACATAGACCAGCCCCTCGCCCTCGAAGCGGATCTGGAACGCCTCGCCGGAGCCCTCGCCGAGGAACGTGCGGAAGTTCACCCCGGACTGGAAGTGCTGCTTCAGATGGCCGGTGTGCGCGATGTACGCGCCCGGGTCGACCTGGAGGGGGTACTGCTTGGTGACCCGCAGCACCACGGCCGGGCCGTCGGAGGTGAGCGCGGCCTGCCCGTGGCCCTCCACGGTGGTGGTGAACAGGCCGTTGCCCTGCGAGGCGCCGCGCAGCCCGGTGAACGTCGTGCCGGTGTGCAGCGCCGCCTCGGTGCACAGCAGGTTGCTGGCCTCCACGAACAGCTTCTCGCCCTGGAGGCGGACCAGGTTGATCTCGCTGGCGCGGTCGGCGAAATAGCAGGTCCCCTGGCCCTTCACCTCCATCACGGTCATCTGCTCACCCGTCAGCCGCCGGGTGACCATGCCGCGCAGCCCCTCGCCGCCGCCGGTCATCTTCTTGAAGGTCATCCGGCCGTCGTAGGCGACCATCGCGCCGTTCTTCGCCTTGACGGCGTCGCCCGCGAGGTCGACGGCGAGCACCTTGCTCCCTTGGAGCCGAAACTGAGCCACGGGGCAGACGGTAGTGGGCGCAGGGCGGGCAGGACAGGGCCTTTGTCCCGGAGTCGACCCCGGCCTTTCCCCGAGCTCGCCCGGATCGACCCCGTCCGCGCCCCGCTCGCCCGCGGGCAGCGGTCCGCGCGCGCCCGACCGCCCCGGGCGCGGTGATCGCCGGAGCGGCTGTAACAATGGGGCGGATGCTTGTGAACTCTTGCACAAGCAGTGTGACGCCCGCCTCCCCCTCCGCCCGAACGAGGTTCCCGTGGACATCAAGACCGCCGCCGCCCTGCACCGCCTGCGCCTGGCATCCATCCCGGAGGCGCTCTCCTTCCCGGCGCTGCTGATATTCGGCACGGGCTTCCGGATCTTCCTGGGCTACGACAAGCTCGTCATGCCCCTCGGCCTGCTGCACGGCATCCTGTTCACCATCTTCCTGGTGCTGCTCCTGGACGCCTGGAACCGCACCAAGTGGCCCTTCAAGCGGGTCGCGTTCCTCTTCGTCCTCGCGGTCCTGCCGTTCGGCGGCCTGTACGCGGACAAGGTGCTCAAGCGCGAGGAGGAGGCCGGTGTGATCGCCGCCCGCGCCCGCCGGGAAGGTACGGTCAACGCATGATCGTCGCCTTCTCCGTGAGCCCGCTGGGCGTCGGCGAGGACGTCGGCGAGTACGTCGCCGACGCCGTCCGGGTCGTCCGCGAGTCCGGCCTGCCCAACCGCACCGACGCGATGTTCACCTCCGTCGAGGGCGAGTGGGACGAGGTGATGGACGTCGTCAAGCGCGCGGTGGCCGCCGTCGAGGCGCGCGCCGGGCGGGTCTCGCTGGTGCTCAAGGCCGACATCCGGGCGGGCGTCACCGACGGCCTCACCTCGAAGGTGGAGACCGTCGAGCGCTATCTGGCCGGGGACGAACAGGGCTCCTGACGGGCCCGGCCGTCAGCCGCCGGCCATCAGGGCGATGCCCAGCGGCGTCCGCTCGTAGCGCACCTGATGACCGTGCCGGCGCGAGGTCAGCAGCCCGGCGTCGCGCAGCACGGACAGATGCGCCGAGACCGAGGAGACGGCCAGCCCCAGCCGGTGCGCCAGCGCCGAGGTCGTCGCCGGCGCGTCCAGCGCGGTCAGCACCGCGGCCCGGTTGGCGCCCAGCAGGCGCGCCAGCGCCGGGCCGCCGGCCGGCTCCTGCCACAGCCCGCCGATGCCGCGCGCCGGGTAGAGCACCGTCGGCTGCCACGGCGGATCGAAACCGCTGATCACGTCCGGCCACACGAACACGCTCGGCAGCAGCAGCACCCCCCGCCCGTCCAGGTCCTGCATCTGCGCGAAGTCCGTACGGGTGCGGACGGTCAGCGTGCCGTCGTCCGACCAGGACAGCCGCGGGTGCAGATCGGTGAACAGGCGGCGCAGCCCACCGCTCGCCAACTGGTGCGAGCGATAGGCGATCTCGGCCTCCAGCAGCGTCCGCAGCCGGGGCCAGTCGGGCGCCACCAGGGCCTCCCAGGCCCGTTCGGTGACGTCCGCCAGCTCCTGCACCGCCCGCGCCGGGTCCGCCAGCGCCGCCCGGCCGCGCGGCGACCGTGCCGCCCCGGGCGTACAGGCCAGCGACTTGGCCATCTCGGCGCGGGCCAGCGCCGGATCGGTGGCCCGTAGGCGCGCCAGCTCCGCGGCGAAGTCGGCCAGCGGCACCTCCGGCGGCCGGCCCAGGAAATCGGGGGTGTAACCGGGCCGCGACGACGGCATGAACAGCCACACCGGCGACAGGTCCAGCCCCGCCACCCGCTCCCGCATCCGCCGCAGCCACGGCAGGTGGTAGCCGTGCCGGTCGGTGCGCCGCAGGGTCCGCAGCGCCTCATGGGTCTCGCACAGCGGCGAGATCGCGAACCGGATCCGCAGCAGGTCGTCCGCGCCGAAATGCAACTCCAGCGGCATCGCCGGGCCCTCCCCTCACCGACTTTCGGCTGGAGCCGAAACACTACGGTCCGTCCGGCGGCGTCGGCAGCCTGACTCCATGCCGACGCCTTCCGGGCCCGCACGACCGGGCCCCGCTCCCGCCTGTCCGCCCGCCTCCGGCCCGGGCGGCCCGCCCGCCCAGGACGCCGCCGGGCCGACCGGCACGGGTTACCGCGCCGTCTTCGCCGTCCCCGAATTCCGCTTCGTCTTCGCCGCCCACCTGCTCTCCTCCCTGGGCGTGGTGGTCTGCGAGATCGCGCTCTCCGTCCTCGTCTACCGGCTCACCGACTCGCCGCTGCTCAGCGCGCTGACCTTCGCGCTCGGCCTGCTGCCGTACCTCCTCGGCGGGACCCTGCTGTCGGCTGTCGCCGACCGCTACCCGGCCCGGCGGGTGCTGGTCGTCTGCGACGCGGTGTGCGCGCTGGCCGCCGCGGCGATGGTGCTGCCCGGGACGCCGGTGGTCGTCCTGCTCGGGTTGCGCTGCGCGATCGCGGCGGTCGCGCCGGTTTTCGCCGGCACCCGGGCCGGGACGCTCGGCGACATCCTCGGCGAGGGCGAGCCGTTCGTCCTGGGGCGCTCGCTGATCCGGATCGTCAACCAGGGCGCGCAGTTGGCCGGGTTCGCCGCCGGGGGACTGCTGCTGGCCGCCGTCACACCGGGCGCGGTGCTCGGCATCACCGCGGCGACGTTCACCGCCTCGGCGCTGCTGCTGCGGTGGGGTACCGCCGCCCGCCCGGCCCGCGGAGGCCGGGTGACGGCGGGGAGGGCCGGTGGTGGCGCCCTGCTGGGCGCCTCGTGGGCCGGCACCCGGCGACTGCTGGCCGACCGGCCGATCCGGGCGCTGCTGCTGCTCGCCTGGGTGCCGCCGGCGCTGGTGGTCGTCCCGGAGGCGCTGCTGGTCCCGTACGGGGATCTGCTGGGGGTGGGCCCGGCCGGGCAGGGGCTGTTGATGTGCGGAATGCCGGTCGGGGCGGTGGTCGCCGAGACCCTGGCGGGGACGCTCCTGGGGCCGCGCGCCCGGACCCGGCTGACCTTCCCCATGGGGGTGTTCACGGTGCTGCCCTCGCTCGGGTTCGCCGCCCGGCCGTCGCTGGGCTGGGCCCTGGTGCTGCTGGTGCTGACCGGCACCGGCATCTCGTACAACTTCGGCGTGGACCGGTGGTTCGTCGCCGCGGTCCCCGAGGAACAGCTGGGGCAGGCGATGACCGTGATGCAGGCGGGCCGGATGACGATCATGGGGCTGGCGATGGGGCTGGCCGGGGTGGCCGCCGAGTACGCGCCGCTGCCGGTGGTGATGCCGGCCGCGGGGGTGCTGGGGGGCGCGGCCGTGCTGGCGGTGATCGCCGAGGTGCGGCGCTCCGGGGCGCGGACGGCGCGGGCCGACGGGCCGGTGCCGGCCATTCCCTGAGACCGGAAGTTGAGACAGGGCTGACCAGCATATGACCGGCGGGTAGGGTCGGAAGCGTGCCGAAGCCGCTCAGCCTTGCCTTTGACCCCATCGCTCGCGCCGACGAACTCTGGAAGCAGCGATGGGGCTCCGTGCCCTCCATGGCCGCGATCACCTCGATCATGCGGGCCCAGCAGATCCTGCTGTCCGAGGTGGACGCGGTGGTCAAGCCGTACGGACTGACCTTCGCGCGCTACGAGGCGCTGGTGCTGCTGACGTTCTCCAAGGCGGGCGAGCTGCCGATGTCGAAGATCGGCGAGCGTCTGATGGTGCACCCCACCTCGGTGACCAACACCGTGGACCGGCTGGTGAAGTCGGGCCTGGTCGCCAAGCGGCCCAATCCGAACGACGGCCGGGGCACCCTGGCGTCCATCACGGACAAGGGCCGCGAGGTGTGCGACGCGGCCACCCGCGACCTGATGGCGATGGACTTCGGGCTCGGGGCGTACGACGCCGAGGAGTGCGCGGAGATCTTCGCGCTGCTGCGTCCGCTGCGGGTGGCGGCGGCCGACTTCAAGGACGAGTGAGCAGCACGCCGGAGGCGTTCCCCGGAGTGCTCCCGGATGCCTGCGCGAACGCCTTCCTGGGCCTGTTTCGGGCCCGGGGTTGACGCGTTCTGCCAGGTCCGTGGCGTGGTCGTGGGGGCGGTGTGCGGTGGCTCGCCGTGGAACGGGGGGTGGCGAAGATCGCCCCGGAAGGGGCCGTTACGCTCGGGGGCATGAAGCGAAGCGTGCTGACCCGTTACCGGGCGATGGCCTACATCACCGCCGTGATGCTGCTCGTGCTCTGCGCCTGCATGGTTTTCAAGTACGGCTTCGGGATCGGCAAGGACCTGACCCTCGTCGTCGCGCAGGTCCACGGCGTGCTCTACATCATCTACCTGATCTTCGCCTTCGACCTCGGTTCGAAGGCGCGCTGGCCGTTCGGCAAGCTGCTGTGGGTGCTGATCTCCGGGACGATCCCGACCGCCGCGTTCTTCGTGGAGCGCAAGGTGGTCCGCGAGGTCGCGCCGCTGCTGGCGGAGGCCGCGCCGGAGCCGGTCAAGGTCTGACGGCGGCGGCCGGGCCGTCGGGCCCGCGCCTCTTCCGTTGCACGCGCCGCGCCTCTCCCGTTGCGGGAGGGGCGCGTTTGTGCTGTCCGCGGCCGTGTCGTCCGCGGCGTTTCCGCCGCGCGGGTGCCGGGCAGCCCCCCGGTGGGGGAATGCGCGACCCCTAGGGGGTCGCCCCGGCGGGTGTCAGGGAGGGTTCGGGGTCGATTCCCATCGACAGATAGTAGGACGTCCTAGTAAATTCATCGGCATGGACGCTGACGCGATCGAAGAGGGCCGCCGCCGCTGGCAGGCCCGGTACGACACCGCCCGGAAGCGCGACGCCGACTTCACCACGCTCTCCGGCGACCCCGTCGAGCCGGCGTACGGGCCGCGCCCTGGCGACTCGGTCGAGGGGTTCGAGCGGATCGGATGGCCGGGGGAGTACCCCTTCACGCGCGGCCTGTACCCGACCGGCTACCGCGGCCGGACGTGGACGATCCGCCAGTTCGCCGGCTTCGGCAACGCCCAGCAGACCAACGAGCGCTACAAGATGATCCTCAAGGCCGGCGGCGGCGGCCTCTCGGTGGCGTTCGACATGCCGACCCTGATGGGGCGGGACTCCGACGACCCGCGCTCGCTCGGCGAGGTCGGGCACTGCGGTGTCGCCATCGACTCGGCGGCCGACATGGAGGTCCTGTTCAAGGACATCCCGCTCGGCGACGTCACGACGTCCATGACGATCAGCGGGCCCGCCGTGCCGGTCTTCTGCATGTACCTGGTCGCCGCCGAGCGCCAGGGCGTCGATCCGGCGGTGCTCAACGGCACCCTCCAGACCGACATCTTCAAGGAGTACATCGCGCAGAAGGAGTGGCTCTTCCAGCCCGAGCCGCATCTGCGGCTGATCGGTGACCTGATGGAGCACTGCGCGCACGGCATCCCCGCCTACAAGCCGCTGTCAGTCTCCGGCTACCACATCCGGGAGGCCGGCGCGACGGCCGCCCAGGAGCTGGCGTACACCCTCGCCGACGGCTTCGGCTACGTCGAGCTGGGCCTCTCCCGCGGACTGGACGTCGACACCTTCGCGCCCGGCCTGTCGTTCTTCTTCGACGCCCATGTGGACTTCTTCGAGGAGATCGCCAAGTTCCGCGCCGCGCGCCGGATCTGGGCCCGCTGGATGCGCGACGTCTACGGCGCCCGCACCGAGAAGGCGCAGTGGCTGCGGTTCCACACCCAGACCGCAGGCGTCTCGCTCACCGCCCAGCAGCCGTACAACAACGTCGTCCGCACCGCGGTGGAGGCGCTGGCGGCGGTGCTCGGCGGCACCAACTCGCTGCACACCAACGCCCTGGACGAGACCCTGGCGCTGCCCAGCGAGCAGGCCGCGGAGATCGCCCTGCGCACCCAGCAGGTGCTGATGGAGGAGACCGGCGTCGCCAACGTCGCCGACCCGCTGGGCGGTTCCTGGTACATCGAGGCGCTGACCGACCGGATCGAGGCGGACGCCGAGAAGATCTTCGCGCAGATAACGGAGCGCGGGGCGCGGGCGGTGCCGGACGGGCAACACCCGATCGGCCCGATCACCTCCGGCATCCTGCGCGGCATCGAGGACGGCTGGTTCACCGGCGAGATCGCCGAGTCCGCGTTCCGCTACCAGCAGGCCCTGGAGAAGGGTGACAAGAGGGTCGTCGGCGTCAACTGCCACGAGGGCTCCGTCACCGGCGACCTGGAGATCCTGCGGGTCAGCCACGAGGTCGAGCGGGAGCAGGTGCGGGTCCTCGCGGAGCGCAAGACGGCCCGCGACGACGCCCGGGTGCAGGCCGCGCTCAAGGAGCTGCTGGCCGCCGCCCGCAGCGACCGCAACATGATCGAGCCGATGCTGGCCGCGGTCCGCGCGGAGGCGACCCTCGGCGAGATCTGCGGCGCGCTGCGCGACGAGTGGGGGACGTACACCGAGCCGGCCGGCTTCTAGGGCCTGCCGGCACGACGGGAGCGGCCGGTCCCGGGCGGGCGGCCGCGCCGCCGCCCGGGGATCGGGAGCCGGAGCGCTGTCCCCTCACCCGGCCCCGGTGGGGGGCTCCGCGCCCCGCATCCGCAGGCGGAACAGCGCGCCGCCGCCCGGTGCCTGCTCCGCGGTGAGCTCGGCGCCGTGCGCCCGGGCGATCTGCCGCGCCATGGCCAGGCCCAGGCCCGAGCCGGGCAGGGCCCGGGCGGCCTGGGCGCGGTAGAAGCGGTCGAAGACGTACGGCAGGTCGTCCGCGGCGATCCCGGGGCCGTGGTCGCGGACGGTGAGGTGCAACTCGCCCGCCACGGGCGCGAGTTCGGTCTCGACCGGGCCGCCCGGCGGGGAGAACTTGGCGGCGTTGTCCAGGAGGTTGGACAGCAGCCGGGCCAGTCGGGCGGGGACGCCGGGGAGCGTGGTGTCCGCCGCCTCGGGGGCGATGTGGGTGGTGAAGGCGACGTCCGGCCAGTGTTCGCGGGCGGCTGCCACCGCGTGTTCCAGCAGAGGGGCCGGGCGGACCTGTTCGAGCAGCGGCCGGGGCTCCTCGTCGCGGGCGAGTTCGATGAGGTCGTTGACGAGGGTGGTGACCTCGCGGAGCTGGCGGGTCAGTGCACCCGACGCCCGATCCCGCTGAACATCCGTCAGGCGGTCGGCGCGGGCCAGGAGTTCGGCGTTGGTGCGGAGCGCGGTGAGCGGGGTGCGCAGCTCGTGGGAGGCGTCGGCGACCAGCCGGCGCTGGGCGGTGACGGACTGCTCCAGTTCGCCGAGCATGGTGTTGAAGCTGGCGGCGAGCCGGGTGATCTCGTCCTCGTGGCCGGACGGTCCCGCCGGGAGGTCGATGCGGTGCCGGGGGTCGCGGGTGGTGGCGATCCGCTCCGCGGTGGCGGTGAGCCGGGCGACCGGGGCCAGGCCCGTGCGGGAGACCCAGTAGCCGAGGCCGGCGGCGAGCAGCACGCCCGCGCCGCCGACCGCGCCCAGGGCCCAGGCGGCCTGCCGCACCCCGCGTTCGACGGTGTCGGAGCGCAGGGCCACCTGGAGCACCTCGTCCCGGTGGGGGACGCGGGTGGTGAACACCCGGACGGGGTGGGAGGCGACGGTGAAGTTGGTGTAGTAGGGCCTGCGGTGGCCGGCGGCCACCTCGCGGGTGGCCGCGGAGACCGGCAGGACGTACGGGCCGCGGGCGTCCTTGGCCGGGTCGGCGGGGACGATCTGGACGCAGGCGGCGGCCGGGTACTGGCAGGAGGCGTCGCCCGGGGTCGGGCCCCAGTTGCGCATCCGCTGGAGGAGCTGGGTGGCGGTCTGTGCCAGGTTGAGGTTGAGCTGACGGGTCATCTGCACCCGCAGGACGACGAACGAGGCCGCGCAGACGCCGACCGCGACCAGCGCCACCGCGGCGGAGGCGGCCAGCGCCAGCCGGGTGCGCAGCGGTCGGCGGCGGACCCAGCGGCCGCCCAGGCGGCGCCGGCCGCTCATGCCGAAGGCTCCCTTCGGTCGCCCTCGCATGCGCGAGGCGCGCACCTTTCCATGATTCGCTCGCTCCGCTCACTCATGCCGAAGGCTCCCTTCGCTCGCCCTCGCATGCGCGAGACGCGCACCTTCGCGTGATTCGCTCGCTCATGCGCCCTCCGGCCGGTCGAGGCGGTAGCCGATGCCGTGCACGGTGTGCACCAGCCGGGGCTCGCCGCCGGCCTCCAGCTTGCGGCGCAGATAACCGATGTAGACGGCCAGGGAGTTGGAATCCGGGCCGAAGTCCCGGCCCCAGACCCGCTCCAGGATCGTCTCCCGCGGCAGCACCTGGCCGGGGTGCTGGAGCAGCAGCTCCAGCAGCGCGTACTCGGTGCGGCTGAACTCCAGCGGCCGGCCGCCGCGGTGGCCGCTGCGGGTGGCGGGATCGACGACCAGGTCGGCGAAGGCCAGTCGGGAGTCGGCGGCGGCGGAGGCCGCGGCCCGCCGCAGCAGGGCGCGGACCCGGGCGATCAACTCGTCCAGGGCGAACGGCTTGACCAGGTAGTCGTCGGCGCCGGCGTCCAGCCCGTCGACCCGTTCGCTGACCGAGTCCAGGGCGGTCAGGACCAGGATCGGGGTGCGGTCGTCGAGGGCGCGCAGCCGGCGGCAGACCGCCAGGCCGTCCAGCACCGGCATCATCACGTCGAGGACGAGGGCGTCCGGCTGCCAGGTGGCGACCTCGGAGAGCGCGGCCAGGCCGTCGGCGGCGCCGCGGACCGCGTAGCCCTCGACGGCGAGGCCGTCCGCCACGGCGGCGCGGACCTCCGGTTCGTCGTCGACGACCAGGATCCTGGGGGCGGCGGCCGGCGGGGAGTCGCCGGTGGCGGGCGCGGCGGAGGGGTGTGCGGTCATGGCTCCAGGCTCCCAAACGCTGTCTTAGAACGTTCTTAAGGCGTCGGACGAGCGTGGCGGCCATGCGCACACCACTCTCGGTCGTGATCGGTGCGGGCGGCACCGGCGGCCACATCTATCCCGGAATCGCACTCGCCGACGCGCTGCGCCGGGCCGTGCCGGACGCGGTGATCTCCTTCGTGGGGACCGACCGCGGCCTGGAGACGCGGCTGATCCCGCAGGCCGGCTACCGGCTCCACACCGTCGACATGATCCCCTTCGACCCGGCGCTGGGCGCCAAACGCTATCTGCTGCCGGCCGCGCTGCTGCGCTCGGGCGCCCAGTGCCGGGCGATCCTGCGGGAGCAGGGCGCCCAGGTCGCCGTCGGGATGGGCGGCTACCCGAGCGCTCCGGTGATCGTCGGGGCCCGGATGGCGGGACTGCCCAGCCTGATCCACGAGTCCAACGCGGTGCCCGGCCGGGCCAACAAGTTCGCCGCCCGGCTCACCCCGCACATCGCCCTGGCCTTCGACCGCAGCCGTCCCCACCTGGCGGGCGGCGCGCAGGCCGAGACGGTCGGGATGCCGCTGACCGGGCCGCTGGCCGGCCTGGACCGGGTGGCCCTGCGGTCGGCCGCCCGGTCGGCCCTGGGGATCCCGGAGGAGGCGCGGCTGCTGCTGGTCAACGGCGGCAGCCTGGGCGCCGCCCGGCTCACCGAGGGCGCCGTCGGCCTCGCGGCCCGCTACCTGGGCCGGAACCGGATGCGGCTGCTGATCAAGACCGGGCCGGCGGCGCTGGACGCCACCCGGGCCGCCCTCGAAGCGAACGGCGGGGCGGCGGTCGCCGAGGCGGTGCCGTACCTGGACCGGATGGACCTGGCGTACGCGGCGGCCGACCTGGTGCTGTGCCGGGCCGGTTCGGCGACCGTCGCCGAACTGGCCACGATCGGGATGCCGGCCGTCCTCGTCCCGTACCCGCACGCGCCCGGCGACCACCAGACGCACAACGCCCGGGTGCTCTCCGACGCCGGGGCGGGACTGCTGCTGCCCGACGCGGAGGTCACCGCCGAGCGGCTGGACGCGCTGGTCACCCCGCTGTTGGCCGACCCGGCCCGGCTGGCCGCGATGGGCGCGGCGGCCGACCCCGGCACGCACTCCCGGGCCGCCGACCTGCTGGCCGCGCGGACCCTGACGCTGGCCGGCCACCCCCACCCCCACCACCTCGTCACCGCACTGAAGGAGTCAGCATGAGCACGCAGAGCACCGCGTCCCGGCCGTGGGCCGGTCGGAAGGTCCTGGTCACCGGGGCCGAGGGGTTCATCGGATCGACGCTGGTCGATCTGCTGGTGGAGGCCGGCGCCGAGGTGCGCGCCTTCGTCCACTACAAGCCGTACGCGGAGAAGGGGAACCTGGCCCGCTACCTGGTGCCGGGCGGCCCGGTGGAGATGGTCGCCGGCGACGTCCGGGACGCCGGCCGGGTGATGGACGCCGTCGCCGGCTGCGACACCGTCTTCCACCTGGCCGCGCTGATCGGCATCCCCTACAGCTACGACTCGCCCGGCGCGTATGTGCAGACCAACGTGGTGGGCACCGAGAACGTCGCCGAGGCGTGCCGTCGGCACGGGGTGCGGCGGATGGTGCACACCTCCACCAGCGAGGTGTACGGGACCGCGCGGACCGCGCCGATCAGCGAGGAGCACCCGCTCCAGCCGCAGTCGCCGTACTCCGCCTCGAAGATCGGCGCGGACATGATGGCGCTGTCCCACTGGCACGCCTTCGAACTGCCGGTGACGGTGGTGCGGCCGTTCAACACCTACGGGCCCCGGCAGTCCGCCCGCGCGGTGATCCCGACGATCCTGGCCCAACTGCACTCCGGCGCCCGGCAGATCAAGCTCGGCTCGCTGACCCCGACCCGGGACTTCACGTTCGTCACCGACACCGCGGCCGGGTTCATGGCGCTGGCCGACTGCGACCGGGCGCTGGGGCAGGTCGTCAACCTCGGCAGCGGTCGGGAGATCACCATCGGGGCGCTGGCCGAGGCGCTGATCGCGGCCTCCGGGCGGGACGCCGAGGTGGTGGTGGACGCCGAGCGGCTGCGGCCCTCGGGCAGCGAGGTGGAGCGGCTGCTGTCGGACAACTCCCGGGCCCGGGAGTGGGCTTCGTGGCAGCCGGAGGTCACCCTCAAGGAGGGGCTGGCGCGGACCTCGGAGTGGGTGGCCGAGCACCTGCACCTGTTCCGGGCGGAGCGCTACCAGGTGTGAGGCGGCACGGCCCCGGTGGACGCCGGCCGGGCCGCGGCGGTGGCCGTGACTAGGGCGCTTCTGACGGATCTCCGTGGAAGAAGGAGCGGCGCCTGGTGCGTGCGATCGCAAGGCGCCGGGATGTCTTCATAGCGGAGCTATGGGGACATTTCGGCAACGCAGCGAGCGTGCGTGCCAGGCGCCGCGACGCCGCGGAGATCCGTCAGAAGCGCCCTAAGGCTTCAGCCCGGCCAGGCCGGCCAGCAGCAGCGTGGTGAACTGCCGTGCCCAGTCGGCGTCCACCGGCTCCGCGCTCACCAGGAGCCGGTGCACGACGGCCCCGGCGATGACGTCGAAGATCAGGCCCACGGTGCACTCGGCGGCCTCTTCGCCCTCGGGTCCGCCGGCGTCCGGCGGCAGTTCGCCGCGCGCCTGCGCCCGGGAACGGCCCAGCAGCACCAGCCGTTTCTGCCGGTCCACGATCGCCGAGCGGATCCGCTCGCGCAGCGCGTCGTCGGTGGTGGACTCGGCGACCACCGCCATCAGCGCGGTCTTGGTCTCGGGCCGGGCCAGCAGCGCGCCGAACTGGAGCACCACGCCCTCGATGTCGGACTGCAGGCAGCCACGGTCGGGGAGTTCCAGTTCGTCGAAGAGGACCGCCACGGCGTCCACGACCAGTTCGCTCTTGTTGGCCCAGCGGCGGTAGAGGGTGGTCTTGGCGACCCCGGCGCGGGCGGCGACCTCGCCCATGGTGAGCCCGCCCCAGCCCACGTCCACGAGCGCGGCGCGGGTGGCGTCGAGGATCGCGTGATCGGTCTCGACGCTGCGGGGGCGGCCCGGGCGGCCTTTCGGGGAGCGGGCGGACTGGTGCATGCCGGCGACCATACCGGCCGGTAGGCGATCCGGACCCCGTCCGGTGGTGCGGTCCGTGAGGGAGATCACCCGGCGAGCGGGGGGAGGTGGTTGCCGGGCGGGGGGCGTCGCGAGTTACGCTACGACCCGTAGCGAAAGAGCGATAGCCACTGGCCGTGGGTGGGGACCCATGGCCGCGCACAGCGGCCCCTCGGGGCCGTCCATCGGGCACCGGATCCCCGGGCACGGACCGCACTCCAGCGGGGCCTGCCGACGGGGCGTGGGCCCGCTTTCCGGATCGCTTTCCGGAACCGGCCGCTCAGGGGGGAGGATGGACCCATGCAGCCACGCAACATGTCCATGAGTGGAGTCGTCGACCTCGCCGCGGTGAAGGCGGCCGGCGAAGCGAAGCAGAAGGCCGAGCAGGCCCGCGCCGAGGCCGCCCGCACGGGCGCGGCGCCGGCCGGTGCCACCCGCCTGGTGTTCGACGTCGACGAGGCGGGGTTCCAGCAGGACGTCCTGCAGCGTTCCACCGAGGTCCCGGTCGTCATCGACTTCTGGGCCGAGTGGTGCCAGCCGTGCAAGCAGCTCGGTCCGCTGCTGGAGAGCCTCGCGGCGGAGTACGCCGGCAAGTTCGTCCTCGCCAAGATCGACGTCGACAGCAACCAGATGCTGTTCCAGCAGTTCGGGGTGCAGGGCATCCCGGCGGTGTTCGCGGTGGTCGCGGGCCAGCCGATCCCGCTCTTCCAGGGCGCGGTCCCCGAGGCGCAGCTGCGGCAGGTGCTGGACCAGCTGGTGCAGGTCGCCGAGCAGCAGTTCGGCATCGTGGGCGCGCCGGTCGATCCGGCGGCGGCCGAGCAGGCCGATGCCCCGGCCCCGGCGCCGGTCGGCCCGTACGACGCGGCGCTGACCACGGCGGCCGACGCGCTGGACGCCGGTGACCTCGGCGGCGCCATCCGCGCCTACCAGAACGTCCTCTCCGACGACCCGACCAACCCGGAGGCCAAGCTCGGTCTGGCCCAGGCCGAACTCCTCCAGCGGGTGCAGGACCTGGACCCGCAGGCGGTGCGCCAGGAGGCCGCGGAGCGCCCGGCCGACGTCCGGGCGCAGATCAGGGCCGCGGACCTGGACCTGGTGGGCGGCCACGTCGAGGACGCCTTCGGCCGGCTGGTCGACGCCGTGCAGCGGACGGCCGGGGAGGACCGGGAGGCCGCGCGGGTGCGGCTGCTGGAGCTGTTCGACGTGATCGGCTCGGACGACCCGCGGGTGACCAAGGCGCGCACCGCGCTGGCGCGCGTCCTGTTCTGAGCCGGCGCGTTCCCCCGCCACCACCCCCGGGAGACGGCGCTCCGCGCCGAATTTCCCCTCGTGCCAGGTCTTTTCCGGCACATTTCCGTCCCGTCCGGTTCCGTCCTGTGGCAACTCCCGCACACACGTCCGGCAAACGGAGCAGCGGCCGCGCTTTACCGAAACTTGGTAAACGCGGCCGCTGTTACTTGGAGTAAGAGCAGACGGCCAATTTGCCGGATTCTGTTCGGAATTGCCCCTTGTTTGGGCGTCATCAAGGACGACGCTGGGTGCCCGGGTGATCTCCGTGCGTCGCGGCGTAGTTATCGGCCCGTTACCCGCAAGTAACGAGGGCCTTGTGCGCCGGGCGGGAATGGACGACGATCGGCCACGCTCGGTCCATTCCCGCAGCCCGGCATCCGGTCGGCGCCGCGGGGTACTTGGGTCCCCACCGAGTGGGTCGGCGGCAGTGGCGCCGACCGCGGACAGGGGGGTCTCTGCCCTTGGGCAGGGCCTGTCCGGTGAGGTTGCGCGAGAGCGTGGCCAGTGGTTGTCGCTCGGGGGTGATCGCCGGTGTTCGGATACACGCTGTGCCTCCGAGACGGGCGCTCTCCTTCCCGAGGACGTAGCACTTCTCCCATCCCAGGTACGGCTGCCTTCAACGGAGGCGGCGCGTACTGGAGATGTACGTCCGAGAAGGAGGAAAGTCATGGAGTCCCTGGCTCGTGGCGGGACCAGATGGAAGCGGTTCGCCGTCGTCATGGTGCCGAGTGTCGCGGCCACCGCCGCGATCGGCGTCGCCCTCTCACAGGGTGCCCTGGCGGCGTCGTTCAGCGTGTCCGGCCAGCAGTTCAAGGTCAGCACGGACCGGTTGGACGGCACCGGCTTCGTCCAGTACGGGGCGGTCGACGCCCAGAAGAACGGCACGAACGTCCCGGTGGCGGTCTCGGCGTTCAGCACCGCCAAGATCCGCAACCTGTGCCAGTCCGTCGTCGTGCCCGTCCCGCTCTTCGGCGACGTGTCGATGAAGCTCCAGGCCGGCGGCGGCAAGGACCCGGTGGAGGCCAAGAACCTCTACATCGACCTGGACCAGCTGAACGCGGACGCGACCTTCAACAACATCAACATCGGTGTTGCGGCGGGTTCGACGTCCAAGGGCCCCGGCATCAAGAAGGGCGACAAGGCCGACCCCGGCTCCTTCGCCCAGGAGGCCGACACCGCCACGCTGACCAAGGTGCAGCAGCGTGCCTGGGCCACCACGGCCGGCACCTTCAAGCTCAGCGGCCTCAAGATGAGCGTCAGCAAGGGCAAGAACGAGTGCTACTGATGCGCTGAGCGTGCGGGCGCGGGGAGAGCTGTACGGCGCGAGCCGTTCCCCGTGCCCGTGTGCCCGGTAGCGCTGAAGTGCCTGCAGAACCACCGATTTGCCAGTCCCGAGGAGCCGGACGACATGAGTGACTGGAGCACGGGGGTCTCCTCCCCGGCCGGAGGCTGGGGGAGAGTCGACAACACGTACGCGCGGCGCGGATGTGGGCCCGCCGACCGCAAGGAGGCTGGCGCATGAGCGCGGAACAGCGACCTGAGCCGAACGACACCCGAGGCGGGAAGCGGCAGGCGTTCCGGGAGTGGCGCGGACAACGCCCGTTCTGGGGCGGACTGCTGACCATCCTGGCCGGCGTCCCGATCATGTATCTCCCCTACGCGAACCTCACCATCGGGTCGCTCACCGTCCGCATGGCGACCACCGCCGGCGCCGGCTCGCTGATCATCGGCGTGCTGCTGGTGGTGCTCGGCCTGACCATGTGGTTCCAGCCGGCCTCGCGGGTCTTCGCGGGCGTCGCGGCGATCCTGCTGGCCCTGGTCTCCATCGTCGTCTCGAACTTCGGCGGCCTCGTGGTCGGCTTCCTGATGGGGCTGATCGGCGGCGCGCTGAGCGTCTCCTGGGCGCCGGGCCGGCCCGCGCAGAGCGAGGAGGGGCCCGGCGAACCGGACCGCGTCGTCGGGCCGTCCCCCACGCCTGAACGGCGCGGGGGGACCCCCCTCGCCACCAACCCCGCACCGGCGGCCGGTGGCCCCGGGTTGGGCAACGGACTGGACAACCTGTCAGGAACGAGCCCGACCAACGGAACGAACGGGAGGCACCGTGCCGGGTGACGAGCTGCACGAGGACGGCGCAGCCGCCGGGGCGAGGGGAGTCCCCCCGCGTCGTCCAGGCGTGGGGGGCGGGCCGAAGCACGCGGCGCCCCGAAAGCCGCTGCTGAGCCGCCTGCATGTGCCCGCGGGCAAGGCGATCGCCATCGCGGCGATGCCGTCCGCCGTCCTCATGGGCATGGGGCTGACGCCCCAGATGGCGATAGCCAAGCCGGCGCCGCCGGAGAGCCCCTTCAGGAACGGCCCCTGCGTCACCGCCCCGGACACGTCCGGCCAGGACGCCAAGGCCAAGGACGGCGCCAAGGACACCAAGGACGCCAAGGACGCGGCGAAGGGCGGTGGCAAGGGCACCGCCGGGGACACCGCCAAGGACGGCACGCCGTCCGCGAAGCCCAGCGCCTCGCCGTCGCCGTCGGCCGGCCAGGACGCGGGGAGCACCAAGCCGGTCGCGCCGTCCGCCTCCGCGACCCCGTCGCCCTCCGCCACCCCGGAGAAGAAGGACGACGGCGGACTGCTGGGCGGTATCGGCGATGCGCTCGGCGACCTCTTCGGCGTGCACAAGAAGACCGCGGAGCCGTCCGCCTCGCCGAGCCCCTCGCCGTCCGCGTCCGCGACGAAGGCCCCGTCGCCGTCGCCGGACCCGTCGTCGCAGGGCTCCGGGCCCGGCCTGGACGAGGTCACCAAGCCGGTCGGCGACGCGCTCAAGAACCCCTCGAAGGCGGTCAACGACACCGTGCACGGCGCCGTCGGCACGGTCGACAACGCCCTGCCCGGCGGTGGGCTCGACGGCAAGGACTCCAGCGGCAAGCCGGCGTTCCCCTGCGTCGTCGAGAACAAGCAGAAGGGCACGGACGAGCAGACGCCCGACACCCTGCCGAACCTGCCCTGGCACCTGGAGTCCAGCGGGCTGACCCTGCGCGGCCTGGACTACGCGGGGGTGGTCAACGTCATGACCCAGGACGGCCACACCAAGCAGGCCCTGAAGTTCACCGCGGACAGCATCGACATCGGCGACCTGCACCAGATCGTCGACGACCCGGCGTCCGGCAAGCACTACCACGTGCGGTCGACCCCGGGTTCCACGTCCACCATCCGCGGCGGCAAGGTGACGCTGTACACCGAGCGGCTGCAGGGCAATCTCTTCGGGCTGATCCCGATCGTCTTCGACCCGGAGCACCCGCCGCCGCTCAACGTCCCGTTCGCCTATTTCAGCAAGGTGAAGCTGGACCAGGCGGGCCAGTTCGGCGGCAACCTCCACGTCCCGGGCATGCGGGTGTCCATCGAGGACTGACCGGCCCGGCCGGATCCGGTACGACCTTTCCGGGAGCCGCAGGAACGGCGGTGGGCCGCCCCCTGATCAAGGGGCGGCCCACCGCCGTTCCTGCGTCCGGGGACGGCGCGTCAGGCGCGCTCGCCGCCGAGGTGGTGCACCCGGACCATGTTGGTGGTGCCGGGGACGCCGGGGGGCGAACCGGCGGTGATGATCATGGTGTCGCCCTCGCTGTAGCGCTTGAGCTTGAGCAGCTCGGCGTCCACCAGGTCGACCATCGCGTCGGTGTTGTCGACGTGCGGGACGACGAAGCTGTCCACGCCCCAGCTCAGGGTGAGCTGGTTGCGGGTGGCGAGGTCGGTGGTGAAGGCCAGGATCGGCTGGGCGGCGCGATAGCGGGACAGCCGGCGGGCGGTGTCACCGGACTTGGTGAAGGCGACCAGCGCCTTGCCGTCCAGGAAGTCGGCCATCTCGCAGGCCGCCCGGGCCACCGCACCGCCCTGCGTGCGCGGCTTCTTGCCGGGCACCAGCGGCTGGAGGCCCTTGGACAGCAGCTCCTCCTCGGCCGCCTCGACGATCTTCGACATCGTCTTGACGGTCTCGATCGGGTACTGGCCGACCGAGGACTCCGCGGAGAGCATCACCGCGTCCGCGCCGTCGAGGATGGCGTTGGCGACGTCGGACGCCTCGGCGCGGGTGGGCCGGGAGTTGGTGATCATCGACTCCATCATCTGGGTCGCGACGATCACCGGCTTGGCGTTCCGGCGGCACATCTCGACCAGCCGCTTCTGCACCATCGGGACCTTCTCCAGCGGGTACTCCACCGCCAGGTCGCCACGGGCCACCATCACCGCGTCGAAGGCCATCACGACCTCCTGCATGTTGGCGACCGCCTGCGGCTTCTCGACCTTGGCGATGACCGGGACCCGGCGGCCCACCTCGTCCATGACGCGGTGCACGTCCTGGACGTCCTTGGCGTCCCGCACGAAGGACAGCGCGACCATGTCGCAGCCCATGTGCAGGGCGAACTTCAGGTCCTCGATGTCCTTCTCGGACAGCGCCGGGACGTTGACCGCGGCGCCGGGCAGGTTGATGCCCTTGTGGTCGGAGATGACCCCGCCCTCGATGACGATGGTGCGCACCCGCGGGCCGTCGATCTCGACGACCTGGAGGGCGACGTTGCCGTCGTTGATCAGGACCGGGTCGCCCTTGGAGACGTCGCCGGGCAGGCCCTTGTAGGTGGTGCCGCAGATGTGCTTGTCGCCGGGCACGTCCTCGGTGGTGATGACGAACTCGTCGCCGCGCACCAGCTCGACCGGGCCGTCGGCGAAGGTCTCCAGGCGGATCTTGGGGCCCTGGAGGTCGGCCAGCACGCCCACGGCGCGGCCGGTCTCCTCGGCGGCCTTGCGGAGGCGGTGGTACCGCTCCTCGTGCTCCGAGTGGGTCCCGTGGCTCATGTTGAAGCGGGCCACGTTCATACCGGCCTCGATCAGCGTCTTCAGCTTCTCGTAGGAGTCGACGGCGGGGCCCAGGGTGCAGACGATTTTGGAACGGCGCATGTCTCGATCCTATCGGTTTGTTTCGGAGCGGAATATTTCGCTCTGCTTCAAAGGCCCTTTAGACGACGCGAGGCGACGCGAGCGGAGCGAGCGGGTCCCGGTGCGGGATCCGCGGGCCAGCGCAGGACTAGGCGGTGACCAGGGCGTATGTCTGCTGGGCGATCTCCAGTTCCTCGTCGGTGGGGACCACGGCGACCGCGACCCGGGCGTAGTCGGGCGAGATCAGCCGCGGCTCGTCGGACCGTACGGCGTTGAGCGAGGCGTCCACCGCCATGCCCAGCTCCTCCAGGCCCGCGACGGCGGCGGCCCGGACCGGGGCGGCGTTCTCGCCGACGCCCGCGGTGAAGGCCACCGCGTCGACCTTGCCGAGCACCGCGGTGTAGGCGCCGATGTACTTCTTCAGCCGGTGGATGTAGATGTCGAAGGCGAGCGCGGCGCGCTCGTCGCCGCCGTCGATCCGGCGGCGGATCTCCCGCATGTCGTTGTCGCCGCACAGCCCGAGCAGGCCGCTCTTCTTGTTGAGCAGCTCGTCGATCTCGTCCGCGGACATCCCGGCCACCCGCTTGAGGTGGAAGGTCACCGCCGGGTCGATGTCACCGGAGCGGGTGCCCATGACCAGGCCCTCCAGCGGGGTCAGGCCCATGGAGGTGTCCACGCACCGGCCGCCCCGGACCGCGGACGCGGAGGCGCCGTTGCCCAGGTGCAGCACGATCACGTTGATGTCCTCCGGTGCCTTGCCGAGCAGCTCCGCGGTGCGGCGGGAGACATAGGCGTGCGAGGTGCCGTGGAAGCCGTAGCGGCGGATGCGGTGCGCGTCGGCGGTCGCCACGTCGATGGCGTAGCGGGCCGCGGACTCCGGCATCGTGGTGTGGAAGGCGGTGTCGAAGACCGCGACCTGCGGGAGGTCGGGGCGCAGCGCCTGGGCGGTGCGGATCCCGGTGATGTTGGCCGGGTTGTGCAGCGGGGCCACCGGCACCAGCCGCTCGATCTCCTTGAGCACCGCGTCGTCGATGACGGTCGGCGCGGTGAACTTCAGCCCGCCGTGCACCACCCGGTGCCCGATCGCGGCCAGCTCCGGGGAGTCCAGGCCGAGGCCGTCGGCGGCCAGTTCGTCCGCGACCGCCTTCAGTGCGGCCTGGTGGTCGGCTATCGGGCCGGTGGTCTCGCGGGTGGCGCCGCCGGCGGCCAGCGGGGTGTGGGCCAGGCGCGAGGTCGCCTCACCGATCCGCTCGACCAGGCCGACGGCGAGCCGGGCCGCGCCGGAGCCGCTGTCCGACCGGGCGTCGCCCATGTCGAGCAGCTGGTACTTCAGCGACGAGGAGCCGGAGTTGAGGACGAGGACGCGGGTGGCTTTGGCAGTCATGAAGGGGCTTTCCGGTGGGGGGAGGAGGTCAGGCGGTGTGGCCGGCGCCGGGCTCGGCGCCCTGGGCCTGGATCGCGGTGATGGCGACGGTGTTGACGATGTCCTGGACGAGGGCACCGCGGGAGAGGTCGTTGACCGGCTTGCGCAGGCCCTGCAGGACCGGGCCGACCGCGACCGCGCCGGCGGAGCGCTGGACGGCCTTGTAGGTGTTGTTGCCGGTGTTGAGGTCCGGGAAGATCAGCACGGTGGCCTTGCCGGCCACCTCGGAGTCCGGGAGCTTGGTCCGTGCGACCGCCGCGTCCACCGCCGCGTCGTACTGGATCGGGCCCTCGACCAGCAGGTCCGGGCGCCGCTCGCGGACCAGCTCGGTGGCCTTGCGCACCTTGTCCACGTCGGCGCCGGAGCCGGAGGTGCCGGTGGAGTACGACAGCATCGCGATCCGCGGCTCGACGCCGAACCGGGCGGCGGTGGTGGCGGACTGGATGGCGATGTCGGCCAGCTGCTCGGCGTTCGGGTCCGGGTTGACCGCGCAGTCGCCGTAGACCAGCACCCGGTCGGCCAGGCACATGAAGAAGACCGACGAGACGATCTGCGCGCCCGGCTTGGTCTTGATGATCTCGAAGGCGGGGCGGATGGTGGCGGCGGTGGAGTGCACCGCGCCGGAGACCATGCCGTCGGCCAGGCCCTCCTGCACCATCAGGGTGCCGAAGTAGGAGACGTCCGCGACCACGTCGTAGGCCAGCTCGTAGCTGACGCCCTTGTGGGAGCGGAGCGTGGCGTACAGCTCGGCGAACCGCTCGCGCAGCGCGGAGGTCTGCGGGTCGATGATCTGGGCGTCCGCCAGGTCGATGGCCAGGTCGGCGGCGCGCTTGCGGATCGCCTCCTCCTCGCCCAGCAGCGTCAGGTCGCACACGTCGCGGCGCAGCAGCACGTCGGCGGCGCGCAGCACCCGCTCCTCGGTGCCCTCGGGGAGGACGACCCGGCGGCGGCCGGCACGGGACCGCTCGATCAGCTCGTGCTCGAACATCATCGGCGTGACCCGGCCGGAGCGGGCCACCGAGATCCGGTCGGTCAGCTCCGCGGTGTCCACGTGCCGCTCGAACAGGCCGAGCGCGGTCTCCGCCTTGCGCGGCGAGGCGGCGTTCAGCTTGCCCTCGATGGCGAACAGCTCGGCGGCGGTCGGGAAGGATCCGCCGGGGACCGAGACGACCGGGGTGCCGGGCGCCAGGCGGGCGGCCAGCGCCATGATGTCCGGGCCGGGGCGCTCGTGGAGGGTGAGGAGCACGCCGGCGATCGACGGGGCGCCGGCGCTGTGCGCGGCGAGCGAGCCGATGACCAGATCTGCGCGGTCCCCGGGCGTCACCACGAGGCAGCCGGGGGTGAGCGCCTGGAGGAAGGTCGGCAGCATCGCGCCGCCGAAGACGAAGTCCCGGGCGTCCCGGGCGAGCCCGGAGTCGTCGCCGAGCAGGATCTCGGCTCCCAGCGCCTGCACGATCTGGCCGACGGTCGGCGCGGAGAGCGAGCCGTCCTCGGGGAGCGCGTAGCAGGGCACCGGCAGTCGGGCGGCGAGCCGCTCGACGATCGCGGTGCGCTGCTCGGGCGCGACGCGGTTGACGACCAGGGCGACGACGTCGCAGCCCAGCGTGGTGTAGGCGCGGTAGGCGTTGCGGGCCTCGGCGCGCACCGACTCGGCCTCCTGGCCCTGGCCGCCGACGACGGGTATCACCGCGGCGCCGAACTCGTTGGCCAGCCGGGCGTTGAGCGCCAGCTCGTCCGGCAGGCTGGTGTCGGCGTAGTCCGAGCCCAGCACGAGGACGTACTCGTATTCCCGGGCCACCTGGTGGAAGCGGTCCACGAGCCGGGAGACCAGCTCGTCGGTGCCGCGCTCGGCCTGGAGGGCGGCGGCCTCCTCGTAGCTGATGCCGTAGACGGAGTCGGCGGGCTGGGCGAGGCGGTAGCGGGCCCGCAGCAGTTCGTACAGGCGGTCGGGGCCTTCGTGGATCAGCGGGCGGAACACTCCCACCCGGTCGACGTGGCGGGTCAGGAGCTCCATGACTCCCAGCTCGATGACCTGGCGTCCGTCGCCGCGGTCGATACCGGTCACGTACACGCTGCGGGTCACGCGTGGTCTCCGTCCATTCGATGGCCGCGAGGCGCCTGCTCGCGAGTTTTCCCTGCTCACAAGGTCAAAATGAGCCATTATTCTGGGCTTGCCCCTCTTGACAATACCTGCGCGGATGGCTAAGTCGCTCTCCCAGTTTCCCTGTGGGGGCCGGGGCGGGGACAGTGGGGGGTGGTCCCCTCATGCGGCCGGGGTCGGGGTTGCACCGACGAACCCGTGAAACAATCGGACCGGCTCACACGAACCAACAGCGAGCACAGGAGACACAGCACGATGCGTATCGGAGTCCTCACCGCAGGCGGCGACTGTCCCGGCCTGAACGCTGTGATCCGGTCCGTCGTCCACCGCGCCCTCACCGGCCACGGAGACGAGGTCATCGGTTTTGAGGACGGCTTCAAGGGCCTGCTCGACGGCCGCTTCCGCAAGCTCGACCTGGACGCGGTCAGCGGCATCCTCGCCCGCGGCGGCACCATCCTCGGCTCCGCCCGCCTGGAGCGCGCCCGGCTGCGCGAGGCGTGCGAGAGCGCCAAGGACTTCTCCCGCGAGTACGGGATAGACGTCCTGATCCCGATCGGCGGCGAGGGCACGCTCACCGCCGCCCGGATGCTCGCCGACGCCGGCATGCCGGTGGTCGGCGTCCCCAAGACGATCGACAACGACATCTCCTCCACCGACCGCACCTTCGGCTTCGACACCGCCGTCGGCGTGGCCACCGAGGCGATCGACCGTCTCAAGACCACCGCAGAATCGCACCAGCGGGTCATGGTCGTCGAGGTCATGGGCCGGCACGCGGGCTGGATCGCGCTGGAGTCCGGGATGGCCGGCGGCGCCCACGGCATCTGCCTGCCGGAGCGCGAGTTCGACGTCAACGACCTGGTGAAGATGGTCGAGGAGCGGTTCGCCCGGGGCAAGAAGTTCGCGGTGGTCTGCGTCGCCGAGGGCGCCCACCCGCTCGCCGGCACCATGGACTACAAGAAGGGCGCCATCGACCAGTTCGGCCACGAGCGGTTCTCCGGCATCGGCACCGCCCTCGCCCACGAACTGGAGAAGCGCCTGGGCAAGGAGGCCCGCCCGGTCATCCTCGGCCACGTCCAGCGCGGCGGCACCCCCACCGCCTACGACCGGGTGCTGGCCACCCGCTTCGGCTGGCACGCGGTCGAGGCCGCGCACCGCGGCGACTTCGGGAAGATGACCGCGCTGCGCGGCACGGACATCGTCATGACCCCGCTGGCCGAGGCGATCACCGAGCTCAAGCGGGTCCCGGCGGACCGCATGGACGAGGCCGAGTCGGTCTTCTGACGGACGCTGTCGTCAACTCGGCGCGGGCGGCGCACCGTTGAGGTGCGCCGCCCGTTTTCCCGGGGTCGCCCGTTTCTCCGGCCGCTGATGGACGGTCCGGCTACTGGTGGACGGTCCAGTGGTCGTCGGCGCCCGCCTGGACGAACTTCAGCGGCGGGCACAGGAACGCGTTCGGATCGGGGGCGGTGTCGGTCCACGGCGAGTCGGACGGGCTCGCCGGCTTCCAGGCACCGTTCCTGCGCAGCTGCACGGCGCTGCTGTCGAAGCTGGTGCGCTGCGCCTCCGTGCAGTAGTACCCCTCTCCCGTGGCCGGGTCGACGCTCGCATAGATCTCGAACATGTCCCAGCCGTGGTCCAGCCCGCTCTGGTCCGTGCCCGACTGCCGGAACAGCAGGTCCCAGGCGGCGGTGCGGTAGTTGTAGAGGTAGGCCGACCAGCGGTTGGCGGCGTTGTCGTCCCGCACCATCTGCACGCTGTACGCGGCCGGCCCGCCGTTGCCGGGGGTGTAGTTCTTCAGGAAGGCGTCGTCGATCGGGACGGTCCTGGCCGGGCCGACCGTCCCGCACCAGTCCCACGCCCAGATCTCGTTGCCGGTGTTGGTGTACGCGGTCACCACTTCCATGCACGAGTTCTGGGCCTTGGTGGTGGGCGCGTAGGTGACGTTGTCGGCGTTGGTGACCGTGTAGGACGGGTCGACGGTGTGGGTGGCCATGATGCCGTCATGCGTACCGGGCTGGGGGAAGACGCCCCACCAGTTGTGGGTGACGTCGGCGGCCCGGGTGGCCGGGGTGGCCGTCCGGCCGCCGGTGAGTCGCGGGTGGTGCGTCCATGCCTGGTCGGAGATGGCGCGGCGCCCTTCGAGGAACGTACGGGCGGCGCGCTCGCGCCCCGGGGTCCGGGCCGGTGTGCGGGCCCCGGCGACGACGCCGGTGTGCGGGGCGGTGGGGGACGGCTGTGAGGGCCGGGGCGTCGGCGGACGGGCGGTGGTGGCGGTGGCAGGCGTGGCGGCGAGGGCCAGTGCGATCGCGGCGGCGAGGGCCGAGGCCGCGAGGGTGAGAGAGGCGAGGGGGGAGCGGGGTCTGGGGCGGGAGGTGGACACGGCGTCCTCCAGGGGCCTGTGGGGGGGGGTTGGTTGGCCTGGACCAACTGGGGCCTAGGGGAATGTCCATGACAAGCGTGGGGATGTCAAGGACCGGCGGGGGAGTTGTGACGATGCGCCAGCTCCTGAAGCGCACGCAGCCGGCGTGGCAGCGGGCAGGCCCCCGCCCCGGTGTCGGGGACGGGGGCCTGCCCGGCGTATGCGGCGCGGAGCACCGGCCCACGGCCTACTGCGCGCTGATCGACTCCAGCATGTTGAGGCGGGCGGCGCGGCGGGCGGGCCAGGCGGCGGCCAGGACGCCGACCACCAGGGCGATCGCGAAGAAGAGCGCCAACCGGCCCCAGGGCAGGACCATTTCGTAGGTCGGGAGGGAGGAGGCGGTCATGCTGCCGCCGGCCCAGGCGAGGAAGACACCCACGCCGATGCCGAGCACCGCGCCGAACAGGGAGATGACCACCGACTCCAGACGGACCATCTGCTTGATGCCGGAGCGGGCCAGGCCGATGGCGCGGAGCATGCCGATCTCGCGGGTGCGCTCGAAGACCGACATCGCCAGGGTGTTGACCACGCCCAGCACCGCGATGACCACGGCCATGCCGAGCAGCCCGTACATCATGTTCAGCATGGTGTTGATGGCACCGGCGTCCTGGTTGCGCAGGGCGTCGCGGTCCTGGACCTTCAGCAGCGGGCTGTTGCCGAGGGCGTCGCGGATCTCCTTGTCCAGACCGGTGGACTTGCCGTCGGCGGCCTTGACCAGCACCGCGTCGTCCTTGAAGGGCTTCTTGTGCGGGTCGACCAGGGAGGCCGCGCCCAGTGCGTCGCCGACGACCTGGTTGTCCTCGTAGATGCCGGCGACCGTCAGCTTCTGCTTCTTGGCCGTGCCGCTGAAGAACTCGGCCGCGAGGGTGTCGCCGGGCTTCAGGCCCAGCTCCTTGGCCTTGGTGCGGGACACCGCGATCCCGTTGCCCCGTACGGCGTCGTAGGAACCGCTGTCGAAGCGGACGTCGGTCACCTTCGGGAGTTGGGAGAGGTCCGTACCGGTGAGGGAGAGGAACCCGGTGCCCGTCGTCGTGACACCGACGCGCCGCAGCGGGGCGACGGCCTCGACGCCCGGCACCTGCGCCGCCTTCTTGGACAGCTCGGGGTCGAGGCCGTCGAAGTGGGAGGTGGTGACCTTGTAGTCGGCCTTCAGGTCCTTGGCGACCATCTCGTCCATGGCCCGCTGGACGGAGTGCCCGCCCACCGTCATGCCGGTGATCAGTACCAGGCCGATCATCAGGGCCGATGCGGTGGCGGCGGTCCGCCGCGGGTTGCGCAGCGCGTTCTCCTTCGCCAGCTTGCCGGTGACACCGAAGAGGCGGGTGGTGACCTTGCCGGCCAGCGCCACCAGCGGACGCGACAGCAGTGGGGCCAGGATGATCATGCCGGCCAGGGTGAGGGCCCCGCCGAGCATGGCCATGGGCAGCGCATCGGCGTTCTTCTGGGCGTAGACGTACAGCATGACCGCCACGCCGAGGGCGGTGACCACCGCGCCCAGGCTGTTGCGGAGGACCAGGCCACGCTGGGTCGGCGGCGCCTCGACGGTGCTCAGCGCCTCGACCGGGGCGATCTTCGCCGCCTTGCGGGACGGCAGCCAGGCGGCCAGTACGGTCACCAGGACCCCGACGCCGAGGGCGGCGAGCACCGCGGCCGGGCTGATGACCAGCGGGCCGTCGGGGAAGCCGGCGCCGGTGGCGTTCAGCAGCGGCCGCAGGCCGACCGCGATCCCCAGGCCCAGTGCGAAGCCGACGGCCGAGGAAGCCAGGCCCAGCAGGCCCGCCTCGGCCAGCACCGCGCGCACCACCTGGCGGCGGGAGGCGCCGACCGCGCGCATCAGCGCGATCTCGCGGCTGCGCTGGGCGATGAGCATGGTGAAGGTGTTGGCGATGATGAAGACCCCGACGAACAGCGAGATGCCCGCGAAGGTGAGCAGCATCTTCGTCAGCGAGCGGGTCTGCTCGGTGATCATCTTCGCTTCCTGGGCGGCGAGTTCGGTGCCGCTGGTGGCCTCCGCGCGGTCCTTGGGCAGCAGCCGGCGGACCTGGTCGGTCAGGGCCTGGTTGTCGGTGCCGGGCTTGGCGGCGACCACCAGCTCGTCGTACTGACCCGGGTGCAGGAACAGCTTCTGCGCGGTGGCGGTGTCGAAGAGCGCGAGACTGGCGCCCGACGTCACCTGCGGGTCATCCGTGCCCACGATGCCGACCAGCTTCTTGGTCAGCGCCGGGCCGTCGGTCGCGAAGCGCACGGTGTCGCCGAGGGCGTAGCCGCCGCGCTGCGCGGACTGGGCGTCCAGCGCCATCTCGCCGGCGGAGGCCGGCGCGCGGCCCTCCTTCAAGGGGTAGCGGCCGTCCTTGCCGTCCTGGTCCGCGACGTAGTTGACGCCGAGGTTCCCCCACTCACGGCCGAGCGGCTGGTTGTCCTTGCCGACCACGACGGCACTGCCGGACAGGGACGGGCGTACGGACGCCACGCCCGGCAGCGCGCGGATCCGGTCCGCGAGCCTGTCGTCGAGGGCGGTGCTGCGCCGGCCGTCCTCCGGTTCGGCGCCGTCGGCGTCGCGGGGGGACTGTGCGTGTACGGAGACGGCCACGTCCTTGAGGTTCTTGGACATGGCGTTGCGGTACGCCGCGCCGACGGTGTCGCTGAAGATCAGCGTGCCGGAGACGAACGCGGTACCGAGGACGACCGCGAGCGCGGTCATCATCAGGCGGGCCTTGTGCGCGACGATGTTGCGCAGAGCTGTACGAAGCATGGTGGTGGTGTTCAGTCCTGAGGCTGGGCTGGGGCCTGGGGCCGGCCAGGGGCGGGGAGGGCTCGGGGCTCGGGCGTCGGCTCGTACGGCCTTCAGCTCGTACGGCCCTTGGCGTCGAACATGCGCATCCGGTCCAGGACGGCGTCCGCGGTCGGCTCGTGCAGCTCGTCCACGATCCGACCGTCGGCCAGGAAGATCACCCGGTCCGCGTAGCCGGCGGCGACCGGGTCGTGGGTGACCATCACCACGGTCTGCTCCATCGCCCGCACCGACTCCCGCAGGAAGCCCAGCACTTCGGAGCCGGAGCGGGAGTCGAGGTTGCCGGTCGGCTCGTCCGCGAAGATGATGTCCGGCTGGGCGGCCAGCGCCCGCGCCACCGCGACCCGCTGCTGCTGACCGCCGGAGAGCTGGGCCGGCCGGTGCTTCAGCCGGCCGGACAGGCCGACGGTCTCCACGACCCGGCCGACCCACTCCTGGTCCGGGCGGCGGCCGGCGATGTCCATCGGCAGCGTGATGTTCTCCAGCGCGGTCAGCGTGGGCAGCAGGTTGAACGCCTGGAAGATGAAGCCGATCTTGTCGCGGCGCAGCCGGGTCAGCTGCTTGTCGTTCAGTGACGCCAGCTCGACGTCGCCGATCCGGGCGGAGCCGGACGATATAGAGTCCAACCCGGCCATGCAGTGCATCAGGGTGGACTTGCCGGAGCCGGACGGCCCCATGATCGCGGTGAACCGGGCCCGGCCGAACTCCACGCTGACGGAGTCCAGCGCGACGACCCGGGTCTCGCCCTGGCCGTAGACCTTGCTCAGATCCGTGGCCCGGGCGGCGACGGCCGTGGTGGTGCGGGTGGGGACGGCGGGACGGGGGACGGCGGCGTGCGGCACCACAACTCCTGGCATGGGACGGTCCCTGAACGGGACGGAAAGAACGATGTCCCCATCCTCGATCCGGCAGACCGCCCGGTCGTCGGCCCCAGGAGCCGAAATCCGTACCGCCCGGAAGTGCGAGACCGGGGGCCGGTGTCATCCTCTGGACGGACATGCCTCCGCCCGCAGACCGACGGGACGCGTCAGGGTCCGCGCCCGCGCGGTGTCAGGGAGCCGCTTCGCCGACCCGCCGCCAGAACTCCGCCGCGATGTCGTCGAGGAACTCCCGGCCGGCCCGCCCGGCCTCGCCGGCGGCGTCCCCACCGGTCCAGCTGAGCGAGGCGGTCATCCGCGCGTGGTACTCCTCGTGCAGCTCCTGGAGGGCCTGCTGGAGCCGCTCCTTGGGCAGCGGCGCGAGCTTGCCGACCGGGCGGACGTAACCCTGCCAGCGGGTGGTGGCGGCGCTGGTCAGCAGCTCCACGAGCCGGTCCTGCTGGCCGGTGAAGCGGATCAGCGCGGGCAGCGGCAGCCTGAGCTCGGCGGCCAGCGTCGCGGCCTGCCGGTCGGTGCCGGTCCACCGCCCACCGGCCTCCAGCCGCTCGTACGCCGCCTGGTCCATGCCGATCCGCAGCGCCAGGTCGGCCGGCGCCAGACCGAGCGCCAGCCGGAATTCGCGGAGCGTGCGGGGAGCGCCGAGGAGTTCGGCGGGGGCGCACCACAGGGCGCCGGCCAGCGCGGTCAGCTCGGTCTCGGTGGGGGCGCCCTCCCCCAATTCCCAGGAGGCCACCGTCGCCGGTTCCAGCCGAATTCCATAGGCGGCCCAGATTCCGTAGGCGACATGCGCGTGGGTCATACCGAGGGCCTCGCGCAGCCGGCGGGCGGCGGCGGCGTTGAAAGGGGGCCTGACTGCATCCCCATCGTGCGTGTTCACCGGCACACGGTAAGTGACGGGGTGGCCGGACTCCTATCGTGCGGATATCCAAGTTTGCCGGTTGGAGGAAGCTACGGAGTGTTCGCCGTGCCTGCGCCGACTTTCGGCCGTTTCCCGGCAATTCTCGCCGATCATGCCGCTGGCCAGCGGCATCGCGGTGAAGGGTCAGCCCTTCACGGCGCCGCCCAGGGTGAAGCCGCCGCCCAGCCGTCTGGAGATAAGGATGTACAGCAGGATCACCGGTGTCGAGTACAGGACGGAGAATGCGGCGAGTTCCCCGAAGGCGATCGCGCCGTAATTCCCGAAGAAAGTGAAAATGCTGACGGACGCCGGGAGTTGCTCCGGCGAGAGCAGCAACATGAACGGGACGAAGAAATTCCCCCACATCATGATGAAGGTATAGACCGCGACGACCGAGAGGCCGGGCCCCATCAGCGGCAGGATGATCCGCAGCAGGGTCTGGAACCAGGAAGCGCCGTCGGTCCACGCCGCCTCCTCCAGCGCCGCCGGCACCCCGTCCATGAAATTCTTCATCAGCCAGACCGCGAACGGAAGTTGGGCGGCGGCCAGGAACAGCGCGGTGCCGTACCGGGTGTCGATCAGGTCCACCCGGACGAACAGCGCATAGACCGGCACCATGATCGCGGTGACCGGCAGGCACGCCGAGAACAGCACGGTGAGCAGGTACGGCCGGGCGAAGCGGGACCGGAAGCGGGACAGCGGGTAGGCGGCCAGCGCCGCGCAGCCCACCGTGAGCAGCGTCGCCCCGCCGCAGATCAGCAGGCTGTTGAGCATCGGCGTGAAGGTGATCTCGTCGGTGAGCACCGCCGAGAAGTTGTGCAGCGTGGGGGCGGCGGGCAGCCGCACCCGGAGCGTGGCCCGCTCGTCCAGCGACGCCAGCACCAGCCACGCCAGCGGCACCGCGAACGCCACCGCGACCACCAGCAGCGCGGCGTCGGCGGCCGCCCGGCGCCGGACCGCCCGCCGCGCGAGCGGCCACCGCGCCCGGCGCCGTCGCCCGCCCCGCATCAGACCTCCTCCCGCAGCAGCCGCAGATACACCGCCGAGAACAGCGCGCCCACCACGAGCAGCAGCAGCGCCACCGCCGTGCCGTACCCGATCAGCGACTTCACGAACGCCTGGTCGTACATGAACACCGGCAGCGTCTGGCTCCGGTTGCCGGGGCCGCCCCGGGTGAGCGCCCAGATCAGCCCGAACACCGAGAGCGTCTGGAGGGTGTTGAGCATCAGGTTGGTGCCGATGGAGCGGCGGATCATCGGCAGCGTGATGTGCCACAGCCGCCGCAGCCCGCCCGCGCCGTCCACCTCCGCCGACTCGGTGACCTCCTGCGGGATCTCGGCCAGCGCCGCCGAGTAGACCAGCATCGAGAACGCCGTGCCGCGCCAGACGTTGGCGAATGACACCGCCAGGATCGGCAGCGTGAACAGCCAGTCCTGGGTGGGCAGATGGAGCCAGGCCAGCACGGCGTTGAGGGTGCCGCGCCGCTCGAAGAAGGTGTACAGCAAAAAGCCGGCCACGATCTCCGGGAGCACCCAGGCGGTGATCACCACCGCGCCGGTCACCGTCCGCACGGGCCGCGAGGCGCGCCGCAGCAGCCCGGCCAGTGCCAGCCCCAGCGTGTTCTGCCCCAGGAGCGCCGAGACCACGGTGAACACCAGGGTCAGCAGCACCGCGTTGCGGAACTCCGGATCGGCCAGCGCGTGCCGGAAGTTGGCCAGGCCGACGAAGGACGCCGACTCCTGGCCGGTGAGCTGCGTGTCGGTGACGGCGAGGTAGCCGCAGTAGCCGACCGGGCCGGCCAGGAAGAGCACCAGCAGGACGGTGGCCGGCGCCAGCGGCGACCAGCGCAGCAGCCGGCGGATCACGGCTTGGTGAGGGCGGCGCCGCCCGTCAGGGAGCGCACCGTGTCGTCGTAGCGGGCGGCGGCCTGCTCCGGCGTGGCGTCACCGGCGGTGACCGCCTCCGTCGCCTCGCCGATCGCGGCGGCGACCTGCGGGTACTCCGGCAGCGCCGGCCGGTACCGGCTCACCGCGACCAGCTGCGTGAAGAAGCCGATCCCGGGCACGGAGGTGAGGTACCGCGGATCGGCCGCGACGTCCTTGCGGACGGCGAGCTGGGCGCCCCGGGTGCACCACTCCAGCGCGTTGGCCTTCGACTGGAAGGTCTCGATCAGCTTCCAGGCGAGCGCCGGCTGCGGCGCCCGGGCGGGGATCGACCAGGTCCAGCCGCCGGCCAGGCTGACCCGGCCGGGCGGGGCGCCGGCCTGCGTCGGGAACGGCGCCTGGCCCAGCGTCCGGGCCCACTGCGGCCAGGGGGTGCCGCCGGTCTTCTGCCACTGCTGGCCGAGCCAGGAGCCGTCGAGGTCGATGGCGAGCTTCTGCTCGGGCAGCAGCTCGGCGGCCACATTGGTCTGGATGTTGGGGCTGAGCGCGTCCGAGACCTCCGGGCCCAGCTTCTCCCGGTAGACGGTGTCCAGGAAGCGGAGGCTGTCCTTGAAGCCCCGGGTGCCGGTGACCCACTTCTTCGCGGCCGGGTCGTAGAGCTGGTCCGGCCCGGTGCCGTAGAGCAGCATCTCGAAGCCCTGCATCACCGCGGCCTCGCCCGCGCCCTTGCCGGTGAAGACGTTCAGCGGGATCACCCCGGGCACCTTCCGCCTGATCGTGCGGGCCGCGTCCAGGACCTCGTCCCAGGTGTGCGGGTGCCAGTCGGCGGGCAGGCCGGCCTTGGCGAAGACCGTCCGGTTGAACCACAGCCCGCGGGTGTCCGTGCCGTCCGGGACGCCGTAGGTGCGCCCGTCCTGCCCCCGGGCCGCGGCCTTCGCGGACGGCTCGAACTGCCGCCAGTCGTCCCAGGACTTCAGATACGGGTCCAGCGGGCGCAGCAGCCCCGCCCTGATGTCGGAGCTGATCAGGAAGGTGTCCTCGTAGACCAGGTCGGGTGCGGTCTTCGGGGAGCGCATCATCTGCTGGATCTTGGTGTAGTAGTCGTTCTCCGACGCCTGGACCGGGATCAGCTTGACCTTCTTGCCCGGGTTGGCCTTCTCGAACTGCCGCGCCACCAGGGCCACATAGTCGTCCCGGACCTTCACCCGGTTGTTGGTGTCCTTGATGAAGGCGACCTTGACGGTGTTCCGGTCGGCCCCGGACCCGCTGCCGCAGCCGGTGAGCGCCCCGGCGGCCAGTACGGCGGCGGTGAACAGGACGACGGGGGTGGTGGAGCGCACGGCACGACCTCCAACGAACCGCGGCCGGCCCGCACGGGCCGGCCGGTCACGGTCAACTGGCCACGGCTTGCTCCCTGCTGAAAGTAAGTCACCGGTCACCCCCGGTCAATGCCCCGACCAGCGGTAGCGCAGCTCCGGGCGGCCGACCTGCCCGTACTGCGGGGCCCGGGCGGCCCGGGCGGTGTCCACCAGGTGCTCCAGATAGCGGCGCGCGGTGATCCGGGAGATGCCCACGTCCGCGGCGGCCTCGGTCGCGGTCAGCCCGTCCGCGGCGGACCGCAGCACGTCCGTCACCGCCCGCAGGGTGGCCGCGGTCAGTCCCTTGGGCAGCGCCGCCGGCCGCGGGGCGCGCAGCGCCGCCAGTGCCCGGTCCACCTCGTCCTGCCCACTGGCCTCCCCGGTGGTGGCGCGGAACTCGGCGTAGCGCAGCAGCCGGTCCCGCAGCGTCGCGAAGGTGAACGGCTTCAGCACGTACTGGACGACGCCCAGCGAGACGCCCTCGCGGACCATCGCCAGATCGCGGGCGGAGGTCACCGCGATGATGTCCGCGGCATGCCCGGCGGCGCGCAGCGTCCGCACCAGCTGGAGCCCGTGGCCGTCCGGCAGGAACAGGTCCAACAGCAGCAGGTCGACCGGGTGGTGGTCGAGGTGGCGGCGGGCCTCGGTGCCCGAGTGCACGGTGCCGGACACCGCGAAGCCCGGCACCCGCCCCACGTACAGGGCGTGCGCCGCGGCGGCGACCGGATCGTCCTCGACGACCAGCACCCGGATGACCCCGGCGCTCATCGGACCGCCCCCGCGGCCGCCCGCAGCGGCAGCCGCACGGTGAACCGCGCGCCGCCCTCCGGCCCCCGGTCCAGCCCGATCGTGCCACCGTGCCGCCGCACCGCCTGCGTGACGAGGGCCAGCCCCAGCCCCCGGGCGCCGCCGCCGGCGCGCTGCTTGGTGCTCCAGCCGCGCCGGAAGACCTCCTCGGCGGTGTCCCCGGCGACCCCCGGCCCGTTGTCCGCGACGCACAGCAGCAGTTCGTCGCCGTCCGCCCGCGCGGTGACCCGCACCTGCGGCGGGGCGTCGTGCTCCTGGGGCGGGGCGGCGGCGTCGAGGGCGTTGTCGATGAGGTTGCCCAGCACCGTCACCAGGTCGCGGGCGGGCAGGTCCGGCGGGATCACCCCGTCGTCGATCCGGCTGTCCTCGGTCAGCACCAGCTCCACGCCGTGCTCGTTGGCCTGCGCCGCCTTGCCCAACAGCAGTGCGGCCAGCACCGGTTCGGCGACCGCGCCCACCACCCGGTCGGTCAGCGCCTGCGCCAGCTCCAGCTCGGCGGTGGCGAACGTCACCGCCTCCTCGGCCCGGCCCAGTTCGATCAGCGAGACCACGGTGTGCAGCCGGTTGGCGGCCTCGTGCGCCTGCGAGCGCAACGCCTCGGCGAAGCCCCGTACGGAGTCCAACTCGCCGGAGAGCGCCTGGAGTTCGGTGTGGTCGCGGAGGGTGACGACGCTGCCGCGGTGCTGACCGCCGGAGACCGGGGAGGAGTTGACGACCAGCACCCGCTCGCCGGTCAGATGCAGCTCGTCGACCCGCGGCCCGGTCGCCAGCAGCGCCTCGGTCAGCGGCTCCGGCAGCCCCAGCTCGGCGACCGGCCGACCCACCGCGTCCCCGGCCGGCCCCAGCAGCTCCCGCCCGCCGTCGTTGATCAGCGCCACCCGGCCTGTCCCGTCGATCATCAACAGCCCCTCGCGGACGGCGTGCAGCGCGGCCTCGTGGTAGTCGTACATCCGGCTCAGCTCGGCGGCGTTCATCCCGTGCGTGTGCCGGCGCAACCGGGCGTTGACCACGTACGTGCCGGCGCCGCCCAGCGCCAGCGCCGCGGCGGCCACCCCGACCAGCGCCAGGACCTGGTCCCGCAGCTGCTGGCTGATGGTGGCGATGGTGATCCCGGAGCTGACCAGCGCGGTGATCGCGCCGCCCCGCCCGGGGTCGCGCACCGGGGCGACGACCCGCACGGACGGGCCGAGCACCCCCATGTGGGTCTCCGGGAAGATCTCGCCGCGCAGCGCGGGGCCGATGTGGCCGAGGTACTTCCCGCCGATCGCGGACGGCTCCGGGTGCGTCCAACGGGTGCCGTCCGGCGCCATCACCACGACGAAGTCGACCCCGGCGTCCCGGCGCAGGCGCTCGCTGTACGGCTGGAGCGCGGCGGTCGGGTCCTTGGTGCGGGCCGCGGTCACCACGGCCGGGGAGTCGGCGACGGCGGTGGCCGCCGCGGTCGCCTGCCGCCGCGCGGTCTCCTCCGCCTGCCGTTCGGCGTTCACGTACGCGAAGACCGCGCAGCCCAGGACCACCACCGCCACCAGGACCACCTGCATGGCGAAGAGCTGCCCGGCGAGACTGCGGGGGCCGCGCAGCCGCCGTGACGGGCGGAAACGGGGGAGGCGCATACAGAACAGTCTGCCGGGTCACTTTTACGTGAACGAAATGTACGCAAGGGTGACGGGCGCCACACCGCCGTGCATAGTCGCCGGGACTTGTTGTGCGCCGCGAGCCGCGAGAGCGGTGCGCAACCGTGACCCCCGTCAGGAAAGGTAGGGCAGCCGTGGCTGCACAGATCCCGTCGTCCCGGGGCACGGCCGAGGACACCCCACCGGCCAAGCGGGACCGGACCCATTTCCTGTACCTCGCCGTGATCGGCGCCGTGCTGCTCGGCATCGTCGTCGGACTCGCCGCCCCCGGTGTCGCCGTCCAGCTCAAACCGCTCGGCACCGGGTTCGTCAACCTCATCAAGATGATGATCTCGCCGGTGATCTTCTGCACCATCGTGCTGGGCATCGGTTCGGTCCGTAAGGCGGCCAAGGTCGGCGCGGTCGGCGGGCTGGCCCTCGGCTACTTCATGCTGATGTCCACCGTCGCGCTGGCGATCGGCCTGCTCGTCGGCAACCTCCTGGAGCCCGGCTCCGGCCTGCACCTGACCGAGGCGCTCCGGCACGCCGGCCAGGCCCAGACCGCCGGCGGCCACGAGTCCACCTCCGACTTCCTCCTCGGCATCATCCCGACCACCCTGGTCTCCGCGTTCACCCAGGGCGAGGTGCTCCAGACCCTGCTGGTGGCACTGCTGCTGGGCTTCGGACTGCAGGCGCTCGGCCCGGCGGGCGAGCCGGTGCTGCGCGGCATCGGCCATGTGCAGAAGCTGGTCTTCCGGGTGCTGTCGATGATCATGTGGGCGGCGCCGGTGGGAGCCTTCGGCGCGATGGCCGCGGTCGTCGGCGCCACCGGGCTGGCCGCGCTGAAGTCGCTGGCCGTCATCATGGTCGGCTTCTACCTGACCTGCCTGCTCTTCGTCGTCGTGGTGCTCGGCACGCTGCTCCGGCTGGTCGCCGGGGTGAACGTCTTCGCGCTGCTGAAGTACCTCGGCCGGGAGTTCCTGCTGATCCTGTCGACCTCCTCCTCGGAGTCGGCGCTGCCCCGGCTGATCGCCAAGATGGAGCACCTGGGCGTCAGCCGCCCGGTCGTCGGCATCACCGTCCCGACCGGCTACAGCTTCAACCTCGACGGCACCGCCATCTACCTGACCATGGCCGCGCTGTTCGTCGCCGAGGCGATGGACAAGCCGCTCTCGCTCGGTCAGCAAGTCTCGCTCCTGGCCTTCATGATCATCGCCTCCAAGGGCGCGGCCGGGGTCACCGGCGCGGGCCTGGCGACGCTGGCCGGCGGCCTCCAGTCGCACCGGCCCGAACTGGTCGACGGCGTCGGCCTGATCGTCGGCATCGACCGCTTCATGAGCGAGGCCCGGGCGATGACCAACTTCGCCGGCAACGCGGTGGCCACCATCCTGATCGGCACCTGGACCAAGGAGATCGACCGCGACCGGGTCACCGAGGTGCTGGCCGGCCGGCTGCCGTTCGACGAGCGGACGCTGTCCGCCGACGGGCACGGCACACCGTCCCCCGCCGAGGCCGCCCCGTCGGCCGACGGCGGCAAGACGTCCGTCGGGGTCTGACCGGACGCGCAGGAGGGGAGAAGGGGCGGGCGCCGCGTGCGCCCGCCCCTTCGGGCGGACGACGGGAGAACGACGGGAGTTTGACGACAGGACCTAGGCGGGCAGCAGCCAGATCGTGGCCAGTGGCGGGAGCACCGCCGCGATCGAGGTGCGGCGGCCGTTCCAGGGGACCGGCTCGGTCTTGAGCGGATCGGGGTTGGTGACGCCGCTGCCGCCGAAGCGCGGGTCGTCGGTGTTGAGGACCTCGCGCCAGACGGGCACGTCGCCGGGGACGCCCAGCCGGTAGTCGTGCCGGACGACGGGGGAGAAGTTGGTGACCGAGATCAGCGGACCGCCTCCCCCCGTGCCCGAACCGCCGGGGCGGTGCCCCGATGCCGCGTGGCGGAGGAAGGAGAAGACGTTGTCCTCGCCGGCGTCACCGTCGATCCAGGAGAAGCCGGCCGGGTCGGTGTCGCGCTCCCACAGCGCGGGCGTGGCCGCGTAGCGGCGGTTCAGCTCGCGCACCAGGTCGCGGACGCCCCGGTGGTCCGCCTCCGCCTCGTAGGACGGGTCCAGCAGCCACCAGTCCGGGCCGTGGCTCTCCGCCCACTCCGCGCCCTGGGCGAACTCCTGCCCCATGAAGAGCAGTTGCTTGCCCGGGTGGGCCCACATGAAACCCAGGTACGCCCGGTGGTTGGCGCGCTGCTGCCACCAGTCGCCGGGCATCTTCGACACCAGCGCCCGCTTGCCGTGCACCACCTCGTCGTGCGAGATCGGCAGCACGTAGTTCTCCGAGTAGGCGTAGATCATCGAGAAGGTCATCTCGCCGTGGTGGTACTTGCGGTGCACCGGCTCCTTCTCGACGTAGCCCAGGGAGTCGTGCATCCAGCCCATGTTCCACTTCAGCCCGAAGCCCAGCCCGCCGAAGCCGCCCGGCCCCACGTGGTGCGTGGCGCGGGTGACGCCGTCCCAGGCGGTGGACTCCTCGGCGATGGTGACGACGCCGGGGCAGCGACGGTAGACCGTCGCGTTCATCTCCTGGAGGAAGGCGACCGCGTCGAGGTTCTCCCGGCCGCCGTGGACGTTCGGCGTCCAGCCGCCGTCCTCCCGCGAGTAGTCGAGGTAGAGCATCGACGCCACCGCGTCCACCCGCAGCCCGTCGATGTGGAACTCCTCGCACCAGTACACCGCGTTGGCGACCAGGAAGTTGCGCACCTCGGTGCGGCCGTAGTCGAACTCCAACGTGCCCCAGTCCGGGTGCGCGGCCCGCGCCGGGTCCCCGGGCTCGTACAGCGGCCGCCCGTCGAACTCCGCCAGCGCCCAGTCGTCCCGCGGGAAGTGCGCCGGCACCCAGTCCATCAGCACCCCGATCCCGGCCCGGTGCAGCGCGTCGATCAGGAACTTGAAGTCGTCCGGGGTGCCCATCCGGGCGGTGGGCGCGTAGAAGCCGGTCACCTGGTAGCCCCAGGAGCCGCCGAAGGGGTGCTCGGCCACCGGCATGAACTCGACGTGGGTGAAGCCCAGGTCCTTGACGTAGGCGGGCAGCTGGACGGCGAGCTGACGATAGGTCAGGCCCGGTCGCCAGGAAGGGAGATGAACCTCGTAGACGGAGAACGGCGCGGTGTGCACGGGGCGCGCGCCGCGCCGGCCCATCCATACGGCGTCCCGCCACTGGTAGTGCGAGGCGTGCACCACCGAGGCGGTGGCCGGCGGACACTCGGTGCGCCGGGCCATCGGATCGGCCCGCACCGTCTTCGAGCCGTCCGGCCGGGTGATCTCGAACTTGTACAGCTCGCCCTCGCCGAGGTCCGGCAGGAACAGCTCCCACACCCCGGACGAGCCCAGCGAGCGCATCGGGGTGCCGGTGCCGTCCCAGTAGTTGAAGTTCCCCACCACCTGCACGCCCCGGGCGTTGGGCGCCCACACGGTGAAGCGGGTCCCGGCCACCCCCTGGTGCGTCATGACCCGCGCACCGAGCGCCTGCCACAGCTGCTCGTGCCGGCCCTCGGCGAACAGGTGCAGGTCCAACTCCCCGAGCGCGGGCAGGAAGCGGTAGGGGTCCCGCACGGTCGGCGTGGTCTCGCCGTAGTCCACCAGCAGCCGGTAGTCGGGGATCTCCCGGAGCGGCAGCACCCCCGCGAACAGCCCGTCCCCCTCGGCGCGCAGTGTCGCCCGCAGCCCCGGCGCCACGACCGTGACGCTCCGGGCACCCGGCCGCAGGGCCCGGAACAACAGTCCGCCGGGCAGCGGATGCGCGCCGAGCAGCGCGTGCGGGTCGTGGTGCGCCCCGGCGAGCAGCCGCCCGCGGTCCTCGTCGGACAGCGGCGCGGCCCGCCGCACGCCGCGGCCGGCGGCGCTCTCCGCGGCGGTCCGCGCGCCGTTCGGCGGCGGGCCGGGCGTGGGCACGGGGGCGGTGGGCCGGGACGGCGGTGCGGCGGCGGGCTCGCCGCTCTGGGGGGCGGCGGGAGAGGGGCGGGCGGTCACGGGTGGGGCCTCCTCGGGGCGGGGATCGGTCGGTCGGTTCCGGACGGGCGGACGGGGCGGGGCCGACGGGGCCGCCACGCGGGCGCGGGCTCAGCCGGCCCCCGGATCCCCGCAGGCCGCCAGCCGCCGGATCGCCGCCATCGGCACCGACAGCCAGTCGGGCCGGTGCCGCGCCTCGTACAGCACCTCGTAGACGGCCTTGTCGGTCTCGTAGGCCCGCATCAGCTCCGGCGCGGAGCGCGGATCCGGCCCGCCGGCCTCGGCGTAGCCCAGGCAGTACGCCGCGCGGGTGCGACGGGCCCAGTCCAGCGCCCAGGGGTCGCCGCCGGCCGGGCCGCTGCGGGCGGCGTAGTCGAACGAGCGGAGCATCGCGGCGACGTCCCGGACGGCCGGCTGCGGGCGGCGCCGCTCGGCCAGCGGCCGGGCCGGCTCGCCCTCGAAGTCGATCAGCGCCCAGCGGCCCCCCTCGACGGAGCGCAGCGTCTGCCCCAGGTGCAGATCGCCGTGGATGCGCTGGGCGGCCCAGCTGCGGCCGTCGTGCCCCAGCGCGACGAGCGCGTCGAACGCGGTGCGCAGCCGCACCCGGTAGGGCTGGAGCACCGGCACCGCGCGGGCGGTCGCCTCCAGCCGCTCGTTCATCTGGGCCGCGATCGCGTCCAGCTGCGGGCGGCGCAGCTCGGTGGTGGGCAGCGCCTGGGCGAGCGCGGTGTGCACCTCGGCGGTGGCGTGGCCGAGCGCCCGCGCCGAGCGGGTGAAGTCGGCACGCACCGCCAGCGCGTTGAGCGCCAGCTGCCAGCCGTCGGTGGAGCCGGCGAGGAAGGGCTGGAGGACGCCCAGGGTCGTCGCCTCGCCGTCGGGCTCGGGGTGCGCCGACTCGAACCACGCGGCGGGCGCCGGCACCCGCGCGCACCGGGCGCCGGCCAGCGCCCGCGGCAGCTCCAGATCGGGGTTGACGCCGGGCTCGATCCGCCGGAAGACCTTCAGAATGAACGTATCGCCATAGACGATCGAGGAGTTGGACTGCTCCACCGCGATCGGCCGGGCGGTCAGCCCCGAGGGGATGTCCACGTCCGGTTCGCGGCAGAACCGCAGCGCCCCGATCCGGCCGGGCACCCGCAGCCGCTCCAGCAGCAGCCCGCACAGCCGGTTGTCCAGCAGCGCGTCGTAGACGGTGCGCCCGCGCAGCGGTCCGCCGGCCGGGCGGCCGAGCACCGCGGGCGCCAGGTGTGGCGGCGGCGCGGGGTGGGTGCCCAGCAGCAGTTGGTAGCAGTCGCCGCCGGCCGGGGTGCGGCTGGGCGGGGCGCTCTGCTGGGCGCGGACCAGCAGCTGGAGCAGGCCCGGTGCGTTGCCCTCGCCGGCGCACGGCAGCAGTTCGGTCGCCGCGACCAGCGTGAAGCCGGTGAGCAGCCGTCCCTTGCCGGCGAACCAGCGCTGCCGCGGCACCCACTCGGCCAGCAGCGGCACCAACGAGGAGAGCAGATCGGGTGCGGTGACCGGCGAGCGGTCGGGGGTGTGGCGGGTGGCACGGGTCGAGGCGGTGTCCGACATGGCGTCGCGTCCTTTCCCCGGGCACACGACAGACAGGGCAAAGTGTCCCGGAATGCGGCCTTTACGATGCAGCGGTGTGGGACGTGTCGGGCGAGATCGTCCTTACGCGCGAGCGTTTTCGGCGTTTCTCGGCGTTCGCTTCGTGCGGTGGTGCCGGTCCCCGAGCTCCGACGGGCGGGAGGACCCCACCCGAGCCGGAAGACCGTCCATGGCCCACCCGGCCCGTGCGGTAGTAGGGAGGTTGCCCGAGCGAAAGGTCGAAAAACGCCCGTACGCGCCGGACGATCGCGTACGGGCGGGGGAACCCCAGGGGCCCGTGCCCGGTACGGCGGGCTCCCTCGGTTCCCCGGGGCCTGTCGTCGCCCTCCGGTCCGCGGGCGACGACGGGACGGTGACGACGGCACCTAGACCGCGTTGGGCGCCTGCTGTGTGTTCCTGCGGAGCCGGAACCAGTAGAAGCCGTGGCCCGCCAGGGTCAGCAGGTACGGCAGCTTGCCGATGGCCGGGAAGCGGACGCCGCCGATGAGCTCCACCGGATGGCGACCGCTGAACGCCTGGAGGTCCAGCTCCGTCGGCTGCGCGAAGCGGGAGAAGTTGTTCACGCACAGCACCAGGTCGTCGTCGGCGCCGTCCTTGCCCGGGGATTCCCGGAGGTAGGCCAGCACCGCGGGGTTGGACGAGGGCAGCTCGGTGTAGCTGCCGAGCCCGAACGCCGGGTTCTGCTTGCGGATCTCGATCATCCGGCGGGTCCAGTGCAGCAGCGAGGACGGCGAGCTCATCGCGGCCTCGACGTTGGTGACCTGGTAGCCGTAGACGGGATCCATGATGGTCGGCAGGAAGAGCCGGCCCGGGTCGCAGGAGGAGAACCCGGCGTTGCGGTCCGGGGTCCACTGCATCGGGGTGCGCACCGCGTCCCGGTCGCCGAGCCAGATGTTGTCGCCCATGCCGATCTCGTCGCCGTAGTAGAGGATCGGCGAGCCGGGCAGCGACAGCAGCAGCGCGGTGAACAGTTCGATCTGGTTGCGGTCGTTGTCCAGCAGCGGGGCCAGGCGGCGGCGGATGCCGATGTTGGCGCGCATCCGCGGGTCCTTGGCGTACTCCGCGTACATGTAGTCGCGTTCCTCGTCCGTGACCATTTCGAGGGTCAGCTCGTCGTGGTTGCGGAGGAAGATGCCCCACTGGCAGCCGAACGGGATCTGAGGGGTCTTGGCGAGGATCTCCGAGACCGGGTAACGGGATTCCCGGCGGACCGCCATGAAGATGCGCGGCATGACCGGGAAGTGGAAGGCCATGTGGCACTCGTCGCCGCCGACCGTGTAGTCGCCGAAGTAGTCGACCACGTCCTCCGGCCACTGGTTGGCCTCGGCCAGCAGCACGGTGTCCGGGTAGTGCGCGTCGATCTCGGCGCGGACCCGTTTGAGGAACGCGTGCGAGGACGGCAGGTTCTCGCAGTTGGTGCCCTCCTCGGCGTAGAGGTAGGGCACCGCGTCCAGCCGGAAGCCGTCGATGCCGAGGTCGAGCCAGAAGCGCAGGGCGGAGATCATCTCCTCCTGGACCGCCGGGTTCTCGTAGTTGAGGTCCGGCTGGTGGGAGAAGAAGCGGTGCCAGTAGTACTGCTTGCGGACCGGGTCGAAGGTCCAGTTGGAGACCTCGGTGTCGACGAAGATGATCCGGGCGTCGGCGTACTGCTTGTCGTCGTCCGCCCAGACGTAGTAGTCGCCGTACGGGCCGTCCGGATCGGTGCGGGACTCCTGGAACCACGGGTGCTGGTCGCTGGTGTGGTTCATCACCATGTCGATGATGACCCGCATGCCGCGATGGTGGGCGGCGTCGACGAACTCCACGAAGTCGGCCAGATCGCCGAATTCGGGGAGGACCGCGGTGTAGTCCGCGACGTCGTAGCCGCCGTCCCGCAGCGGGGACTTGAAGAACGGCGGCAACCACAGGCAGTCCACCCCCAGCCACTGGAGGTAGTCGAGCTTGGCCGTGATGCCCTTGAGGTCCCCGATACCGTCACCGTTGCTGTCCTGGAAGGAACGGACCAGGACCTCGTAGAAGACCGCCCGTTTGAACCACTCGGGATCGCGGTCCTTCGCCGGGGTGTCTTCGAACGTGTCGGGAACAGGCTCATTGACGATCAATTGGGTGACCCTCCGATCGGTGAGGACGGTCGCAGCGACAGCACATGAGCCGGCGCGAGCGAGCTGCCCGGCTCCAGGCGCACATAGTTGTCCCTGCCCCAGTGGTAGGTGTCGCCGGTGAGCTCGTCGCGCACCGGGAAGGACTCGTGCCGGCCAAGGCCGAGTTCCGGCATGTCCAACGACACCGTCGCCTCGTGGGTGTGGTGCGGGTCGAGGTTGACCACCGTGAGCACCGTGTCGGCCCCGGCCCCGTGTCCCACGCGCTTGGAGTACGCGAGGACGGCGTCGTTGTCGACCTGGTGGAAGTGCAGGTTGCGCAGCTGTTGCAGGGCGGGATGGCGGCGGCGGACGCGGTTGAGCGTGGTGATCAGCGGGGCGATGGTCCGCCCCTCGCGGGCCGCGGCGTCCCAGTCGCGCGGCCGGGGCTGGTACTTCTCCGAGTCCAGGTACTCCTCGCTGCCGGGCCGCAGCGGGGTTCCCTCGCACAGCTCGTAGCCCGCGTAGACGCCCCAGGCGGGGGAGAGGGTGGCGGCCAGCACGGCACGGATCTCGAAGGCGGGGCGACCGCCCTCCTGGAGGTAGGCGTGCAGGATGTCCGGGGTGTTCACGAAGAAGTTGGGCCGCAGGTAGGAGGCGCTCTCACCGGACAGTTCGGTGAGGTACTCGGTCAGCTCCTCCTTGGTGTTGCGCCAGGTGAAGTAGGTGTAGGACTGCTGGAATCCGATCTGGGCGAGGGTGTGCAGCATCGCCGGGCGGGTGAACGCCTCGGCCAGGAAGAGCACATCGGGGTCGGTGCGGTTGATGTCACTGAGGACCTTCTCCCAGAACGCCACCGGCTTGGTGTGCGGGTTGTCCACCCGGAAGATCCGGATGCCCCTGGCCATCCAGAAGCGCAGCAGCCGCTCGGTCTCCCGGACCAGTCCGCGGAAGTCGGTGTCGAAGGCGAGCGGATAGATGTCCTGGTACTTCTTCGGCGGGTTCTCCGCGTAGGCGATGGAGCCGTCGGCGCGGTGGTGGAACCACTGCGGGTGCAGGGCGACCCAGGGGTGGTCCGGGGAGCACTGGAGGGCGAAGTCCAGCGCCACCTCCATCCGCAGGTCGCGGGCGGTCCGCACGAAGTGGCCGAAGTCCTCGAAGGTGCCCAGGTCCGGGTGGAGCGCGTCGTGGCCGCCGGCCGGCGACCCGATGGCCCAGGGGGAGCCGACGTCGCCCGGGCGCGCGGCGAGCGCGTTGTTGGGGCCCTTGCGGTGGGACGTGCCGATCGGGTGGACGGGCGGCAGGTAGACCACGTCGAAGCCCATCGCGGCGACCGCCGGCAGCCGCTCGGCGGCGGTGCGCAGGGTGCCGCCGAGGCAGCTGCCGTCCGGTGCGGTCACGGCGCCCTCGGAGCGCGGGAAGAGCTCGTACCAGGAGCCGTACAGGGCTCTTCGGCGCTCGACGGTCAGCGGCATCGGGCGGGAGACGGTGATCAGTTCGCGCAGCGGGTGGCGGTCCAGCGCCTCGGTGACCTCCGGGGCGAGCGCGGTGGCCAGGCGGGTGGCGGCCGGCAGGGTGGCGTCGCGCAGCGCGTCGACGGCGGCCAGCACCGCCTCCCGGCCGTCGCTCTTGGGGACCTCGGAGGCGGCCCGTTCGTGCAGCGCGGCGCCCTCGGCGAGGACCAGCTCGGTGTCGATCCCGGCCGGAATCTTCACCCCGGCGTGCCGGCGCCAGGTGGTGACCGGGTCGGACCACGCCTCGACGGTGAACGTCCAGCGCCCCTCGACGTCGGGGGTGACCTCGCAGGTCCACCGGTCGGTGCCCGGTTCCCGCTCCCGCATCGGGGTCCAGGGGCCGCACCGGCCCGCGGGGTTGCGCAGCACCACGTTCGCGGCGACCGCGTCGTGGCCTTCGCGGAAGACCGTCGCGGAGACCTCGAAGGTTTCGTCCACCACGGCCTTGGCCGGGCGGCGGCCGCAATCGATCTGCGGGCGGATGTCCAGTACAGGGATGCGACCGATCATGGGCTCACCTGGGATTGTGATGCTTTGCGGGGTTTTGTCCTTTCTATCCGCTCCACGGCGGGGGGACCGGGTGCGGGCATGGGCGCTCCTGTCCGCTTTCACTCTGCTGGCGGACGGCACGGCGGCCCCGAACGGGCCCCGCCGGCCGGGTGCGCGGAACGGCGTACCGGGTGAGGCTTCCCGTGCGCGGCGGCCGGGAAAGCCACGGGAATGTGAACTACCGATTCGTAACCGCTCACGCCGGGCGCTCCGGTGGGCAGGGGCCGCCGCCCTGGTGGGCGGCCGCGGCTCGGTGCTGACACGGTCGGCGTTCGCCTCCTCAACTCGGTGCGAGCACAGCGGAGTTGCGGTGTGCGGAAGTCCGTTGCCGCGCCGGGGCCCGTCGGCGCCACCACCGCAGCCTCTCGCCACGCGGGGGTCCGGACAAGAGCGCCTGAGGGGGTGGAATCGGCCATATCGACGGACCGGGCAGTACGGGCTGTCGGCCGCGGGGGGCGGGCGGGCGCGGGCGGGGGATCCGGCCGCGGCGGCGTGGCCGAAAAAAGCCGGCGTGGCCGGGGAGCGAGCCCCGGCCACGCCGGTGCGGTGCGGCCAACCGGCCGCGGTGGTGCGTTACTTGACGTTGACGCCGGTCCAGGCCGACTCGACGCCCTTGACCTCGGCGCTGTCCGCGCCGTAGAGGTCGGTGGCCGCCTTGACGGTCGCCTCGCGGGCCGCCTTGTAGTCGGTGGTCGAGGTCATGTACGTGGTCAGCGCCTTGAACCAGATCTTCTCGGCCTTGTCGCGGCCGATGCCGGTGACCTTGGAGCCGTCCGCGGTCGGGCTGTCGTAGTGGTCGCCGTTCGCGTCCTTCGCGCCGCTGCCCTCGGACAGCAGGTAGAAGAAGTGGTTGGCGATGCCCGAGGAGTAGTGGACGTCCACGTTGCCGGCGTCCGCGCTCCAGTTGTCCAGGGACTGGCCGTCCTTGGAGGGCTTGTCCATGTAGCGCAGCGGCTTGCCGTCACCGTTGATGTCGATCTTCTTGCCGATGAAGTAGCTGCCCGGCTCGGCGGGGTTCTTGGCGTAGAACGCCACGGAGGCGCCGAAGATGTCCGAGGTGGCCTCGTTGAGGCCGCCGGACTCGCCGCTGTACTCCAGGCCCGCGGTGGCGGAGGTGACGCCGTGCGACATCTCGTGGCCCGCGACGTCGAGGGCGGTCAGCGGCTTGTTGTTGCCCTCGCCGTCGCCGTACGTCATGCAGAAGCAGCTGTCGTCCCAGAACGCGTTGACGTAGTTCTGGCCGTAGTGCACGCGGGACGTGGCGCCCTTGCCGTCGCCCTTGATGCCGCTGCGGCCGTGCACGTTCTTGTAGTAGTCCCAGGTCTCCTGGGCGCCGTAGGCGGCGTCGACGGCGGCGGTCTCGGGGTTGCTCGGCTTGCCGTCGCCCCACGTGTCGGTGGAGTTGGTGAAGAGCTTGCCGTCGCCGCTCTCGCTGCCGCTGAGGTTGAACGTCTGGTGGCCGCCGCGGGAGTCGTCGGTCAGCTCGTAGCCGCTGCCGCCCTTCTTGGACGCGAGGTCGACCTTGCCGGCGTACTCGCTGTTGCCGACGCCGGTCTCGATGCCCTGGAACTGGAAGAGCTTCTTGCCGGTGTTGGCGTCGGTGATGACGTGCAGCTGGTTGGGCGTGCCGTCCTTCTGGACGCCGCCGACCACGGTCTCGTACGCCAGCACCGGGGTGCCCTTGGCGGCCCAGATCACCTTGCGGGGCGCGGGCGCGTCGACCTTCTTGGCGCCGATGGTCTTGGTGGCGGTCGACTCGGCGGCCAGCGCGGCGGCCTTCGGGGCGATCTTCGCGGTGAGCGAGGCGACCTTGACGTCCGCCTTGGCCGCCTTGGTGACGCCCTTGACGGCGCCGCCCTTGGCGGTGTGCACGACCAGGTCGCCGCCGAGCACCGGCAGGCCGCCGAAGGTGCGGTCGTAACGGGTGTGCACGGTGCCGTCGGCGTCCTTGATGACGTCCTTGACGACCAGCTTCTCCTGGGAGCCCAGGCCCAGCGCCTTGGCCGTCTGCGCGGTGGCCGCACTGGCGTCGTGGAGCAGCTCGGCGCGGTGCGAGGTGCTGAGCGCGAGCGGCGCGCCACCGTGGGGGGTGGCGGCGGGGGCGGGCGAGGCACCGGCGGTGTTGGCCGCGGTGATGCCGGCGACGAGCAGGGCCGCCGCGGCAACGGCGGCACTGGTCACACGGGTCTTACGAGATATGTGGGGGGTCACGCGTGCTCCTTCAACTTTGCCAAGTGGTGGGGGTGCAAAGCGATGCGGGTGTGACATGCGTCGGGAAGACTGCCATTTGAGCGCGGGCATGTCAGGGGGGTGTTCGAAGATTGGCCGAAAATCGTTCGCACAGAGGTGATCGATGTCCGGATAACGGAGCGGGGCGCCGCCCCCGGTGGATCCGGGGACGACGCCCAACTCGGTTGTGCAGTCGCTTAGTTGACGCGTCAGGTGCGGCGCGGCCGAAGTCGGACCGGCATTTTCACACCAAGGTGACGGGCAGGTTGCCGGCTGGTGTCAGAAGGTCAGCTTCCAGCCGTTGAGGGTGCCGGAGTCGCCCGCGTAGACGTCCTGGACACGCAGCTTCCAGGTGCCGCTCGCGGCCTTCGTCGAGGCGTTGACGGTGTACGTGGCCTTCACGTCGGCCGCCGAGTCTGAGAGGCTGGAGTTCTTCAGCCGGTACGCGGTGCCGTCCGGGGCCAGCAGGTCGATGACCAGGTCACCGCGCCAGCTGTGGGTGATGTCCACCGTCACCTTGAGCCCGCTGGGCGCGTTGCCGCTGCGGCTGACGGGGATCGGCGAGGTGATGGCCGCACCGGCGTCAGGGATGGCCACCTTGGTGGTGTTCTCGTAGACGTTGCCGCCGCCGACCGGGTTGACGGTCCAGGTGAAGGACGCGGTCCCGGTCTTCTGCGCCGCGTCGGTGACCGTCACGGTGACCGTGCTGGTGCCGGCGGTGGTCGGGGTGCCCGAGATCAGGCCGGTGGAGGCGTCGACGGACAGCCCGGCGGGCAGCCCGCTGGCCGCGTACGACAGCGAGCCGGTGGTGCCGCTGCTGGCCTTGATCTGGAGGCTGGCAGCCTGGCCGACGGTGCCGGTCTGGTTGCCCGGGTTGGTGACGGAGACCCCGCCGTCCGGGACCCGGGAGCCGACGTTGACCGCCGCCCAGGTGTTGGCGACCGTGTTGTACGAGGCGCTGCCCTGGCCGAAGAGGTCGGCCGCGGCCTGGAGGGTGGCGGTGCGGGCGCCGGCGTAGTCGGTGTTGGCGCTCATGTACTGGCTGAGCGCCTTGAACCACACCTTCTCGGCGTTGGCCCGCCCGATGCCCGGCACCGGCAGGTTGTCGTAGGTCGGGCTGTCGTAGTGGACGCCGTTGATGTCCTTGGGGCCGCTGCCCTCGGACAGCAGGTAGAAGTAGTGGTTGGCGACACCGGACGAGTAGTGGACGTCCTTGTTGCCGACGGTGCTCGACCAGTAGTCGGCCGAGGCGCCGTCCTTGGAGGGCTTGTCCATGTAGCGCAGCGGGGTGCCGTCGCCGTTGATGTTGATCTTCTCGCCGATGAGGTAGTCACCGGGGTCGGCGGGGTTGTTGGCGTAGAACTCCACGGCGGTGCCGAAGATGTCCGAGGTCGCCTCGTTGAGGCCGCCGGACTCGCCGCTGTAGGTGAGGTTGGCGGTGGCGGCGGTGACGCCGTGCGACATCTCGTGGCCGGCCACGTCCAGCGCGGTCAGCGGGGCGGCGTTGTTGCTGCCGTCGCCGTACGTCATGCAGAAGCAGCTGTCGTCCCAGAAGGCGTTGACGTAGCTGTTGCCGTAGTGCACGCGGGAGTAGGCGCCGACGCCGTCGCCGCGGATGCCGGTGCGGCCGTGCACGTTCTTGTAGTAGTCCCAGGTCTCCTGGGCGCCGTAGGCGGCGTCCACGGCGGCGGTCTGGGCGTTGCCCGGGGTGCCGTCGCCCCAGGTGTCGTCGGCGTCGGTGAACAGCGAACCGGTCCCGGACGAGCCGTGGTTGAGGTTGTAGGTCTTGTGGTTGCCGCGGGTGGTGTCGGTCATCGTGAAGTTCGGCGCGGAGCCGGAGGTCCCGATGGTGACCTTGCCGCTGTACTCGCTGTTGCCGATGCCGTTCTCGATGCCCTGGTACTGGAATATCTTCGCGCCGGTGTCGGCGTCGGTGATGACGTGCAGCTGGTTGGGCGTGCCGTCGTCCTGGAACCCGCCGACCACCGTCTCCCAGGCCAGCCGCGGGGTGCCGTCGGCGGCCCAGACCACCTTGCGCGGGGCCTGGTCGGCCGCGGTCCTCGTCGAGCCGAGGGACTTGGCGGAGGAGACCGCCTTGGCCGCGGCGGTGGCCGGGGCGACCTTCGCGGTGGTGGAGGCGACGGCGAGGGCGGCCTTGGTGGCCTTGGTGGTGCTCTTGACCGCACCGCCCTTCGCGGTGTGCACGACGAGGTCGCCGCCGAGCACCGGCAGCCCCGCGTAGGTGCGGTCGTAGCGGGTGTGCGTGGTGCCGTCGGCGTCCTGCTCGACGTCCTTGACGACCAGCTTCTCCTTGGCGCCGAGGTGCAGCCGCTGGGCGGTGGCGGCCGTGGTGGCGCCCGCCTTCCGGATCAGCTCGGCCCGCTGGGACGGGGTGAGCTTGACGGGCAGCGCACCGGCCAGGGGGGCGGCGTGCGGGGCCGGGCGGGCCGCGGGGGTGCCGTGCGGGCTGGCCGCCGCGCCGGTGCCGGTCTGGACGCCGACGGCCAGCAGTGCGGTGACCGCGACCAGCGCGCCGGTCGCCACGGCACGCCGCTGCGGGGTGGGTCTATGGGGGGTGCTTCTCACACGGACTCCTTCTGCGGGGCCGCGGCACGACGGGAGCGGCCAAGGGGGGACCGGGCGGCTGAGCGGCCGTCCGGGCAGAGCGAGGCAGAACTCGTGGAGCGTGTGTGGGGGGTTGACGAGCTGGTGGTACGGGGGCACGGCCGTCCGGAGCGGTGCTGTGGGGGTCCGGGTGGCGGTTGCCGGGAAGAGTGCCACCACTGGTGAGTGGTTGTCAGGTGCCGTTCAACTAATTGGCCGGAAAACGTCCGTTGGGCGAAATCGACGTCCGGAAACCGGACGGTCGGCCGGGTATCGGGCCGGCCCGGGCCGTCGCTCAGGACACGCTCGTCCGCCAGGCCCGGTGCAGCGCCGCATACCGGCCGCCGTCGGCGATCAGCGCGGCCGGGGCGCCGTCCTCGACGATCCGGCCGTCGGACATCACCAGCACCCGGTCCGCGGACTCCACCGTGGACAGCCGGTGCGCGATCACCAGCGCCGTCCGGCCGCGCAGCACCGCGCCCATCGCCCGCTGCACCGCCCGCTCGCCCGGTATGTCCAGCGAGCTGGTCGCCTCGTCCAGGATGAGCACCGCCGGATCGGCCAGCAACGCCCGGGCGAAGCCGACCAGTTGACGCTGGCCTGCGGAGAGCCGGCCGCCGCGCCTGCGGACGTCGGTGTCGTAGCCCTCCGGGAGCGCGACGATGAAGTCGTGCGCCCCGATCGCCCGCGCGGTCCGCTCGATCTGCGCGCGGTCGGCATCCGGATTGCCCAGCGCGATGTTGTCGGCGACCGTGCCGGAGAACAGGAACGCCTCCTGGGTGACCATCACCACCGCGCGGCGCAGCTCCGCGCCGGACAGCTCGCGCAGATCGACCCCGTCCAGCGTCACCCGGCCCTCCGTGGGGTCGTGGAAGCGGGCCAGCAGCCTGGCGAGGGTGGACTTGCCGGCCCCGGTGGCGCCGACCACCGCGACGGTGGTGCCGGCCGCCAGGGCGAGGTCGAACCGCGGCAGCACCTCGCCGCCCGTGCGGTACCCGAAGCGGACGCCGTGGAAGGCCACTTCGCGGCCGGGGCGGTCGGGGGCGGCGGGCGGCAGCGCACGCGGAGCGGTGGGCTCGGCGACCGTCGGCCGCTGGGCCAGCAGCCCGGCGATCTTCTCCAGGGAGGCGGCGGCGGACTCGTAGGCGTTCAGGAACACGCCCATCCGGTCGAGCGGGTCGTACAGCCGGCGCAGGTAGAGGGTCGCGGCGGCCAGCACACCGAGGGCGAGCCCACCGGTGACGACGCGGTAGGCGCCCCACAGCACGATCGCGGCCAGCGCGGCGTTGGCCACCGCGCGGGAGCCGACGACATAGCGCGCCATCTCCAGGATCGCGTCGCCGTTGAGCCGCCGGTGGCGGGAGTTCAGCGCGGCGAAGGCGGCGTCGTTGGCCCGCTCGCGGCGGAACGCCAGCACCGGCCGGATGCCGTTGAGGGTCTCCGCGAACCGCACGATGACCGCCGCGGTGGCGGTGGACTTGGCGAGGTACGCCCGCTGCGAGCGGTGCTGGAAGGAGCGGACCAGGAGCGCCAGCGGCACCGCCGAGAGCAGCGCCGCGGTGCCCAGGCCGACGTCCAGCCAGAACAGCAGGGCGGTGACGTACAGCGCCGCGAGGACGACCGTGACCAGTTCCTGGAGGCCCTCTTCGAGGAGTTCGCGCAGCGCCTCGACATCCGTGGTGGCGCGCGATATCAACCGGCCGGAGGTGTAGCGCTCGTGGAAGTCCAGGCCGAGGGCCTGGGAGTGCCGGAAGATCCGGCCGCGCAGGTCCAGCAGCACGTCCTGGCCGGCCCGGGCGGAGAGCCGGACGAAGGCCCACTGGAGGCCGCCGGCGGCCACCGCGCACAGCACGGCCACCGTCACCAGGACGACCAGCGGGCCGCGCCCGCCCGCCCGCAGGGCCGGCACCACCCGGTCGAGGGCGTAGGCCACCAGCAGCGGGCTGGCCTGCGCGGCGGCCTGCTGGAGCAGCAGCGCGGCGGTGGCGGCGGCCACCCGGCCGCGGTGCGGGGCCAGCAGCGACCCCAGGAGGGCCCGGGAGGCGCCCTTCGGGGTGGGCAGCAGATCCGCCTCGAAGGCGTCCGGCGCGTCGTCAGGCGGGCGCCGCCCGTCCGCGGCGGGCCGCCCGGTGCGGTGGCCGGTGCGGTGGCCGGCGTCGCCGGTGGTGTCGCTGTCCGGGCCGTCGGCCGGCCGGTCGGTCTCCGTGGTCGTCATCGCGCGCCCTCCCCCTCCTGTCGCCCGGTGCCGCCGCGCCCCGGGTCGCCGGACATCAGCGCCGCGTACTCCGCGTTCTCCCGCAGCAGTTGGTGGTGGGTGCCGACGGCGGCTATCCGGCCGCCGGACAGCAGCGCCACCCGGTCGGCCAGCAGCACCGTGGACGGCCGGTGGGCGACCACCAGCGCCGTGGTCGTCGCCAGGACGTCCCGCAGCGCCGCCTCCACCCGGGCCTCGGTGTGCACGTCGAGCGCGGAGAGCGGGTCGTCGAGGATCAGGAACCGCGGCCGGCCGACCACCGCGCGGGCCAGCGCCAACCGCTGCCGCTGCCCGCCCGACAGGCTCATCCCCTGCTCGCCGACCCCGGTGGCGGCGCCCTGCGGCAGGGCGGCCACGAACTCCTCGGCCTGCGCCACCCGCAGCGCCCGCCGCAGAGCCGCCGGGTGGTCCGCCTCCGGGCCGTCCGCCGCGCCCATCAGGACGTTCTCCGCCACCGACGCCGAGAAGAGGGTCGGCTCCTCGAAGGCCACCGCGACCAGCGCCCGCGCCTCCTCGCGGCTGAGCGTGGCCAGATCCCGGCCGCCCAGGGTGATCCGGCCCGCGGTGGGGTCGTACAGCCGCGGCACCAGCGCCGTCAGGGTGGTCTTGCCGCTGCCGGTCGCCCCGACCAGCGCCATCGTCTCCCCGGGCCGGACGTGCAGATCGACGCCCCGCAGGGTCGGTGGGGCGTCGGGGGTGGCGTCCGGATAGCGGAACTCCACCCCCTCGAAGACCAGCCCCCCGCCGCCCCGTTCGCCCTCGGCGGCGGCTGCGTCGTTCGTGCGCCGCCACGGCCCGCCCTCCTCCACCGCCGGCTCGTCCAGCACCTCGAAGTACCGGTCGGCGGCCGTCGCCGCCGCGCTGCTCATCGCCAGCAGGAAGCCGATCGAGTCCACCGGCCAGCGCAGTGCCAGCGCCATCGACAGGAAGGCGACGAGGGTGCCGGCGGACAGCTGCCCGTCGGCCACCTGGACCGTGCCGAGCACCAGCGCGGCGCCGAACGCCACCTCCGGAAGCAGGGTGTTGACGCCCCATATGGCGGCCAGCAGCCGGGCCTTGCGCAGCTCGGTGGTGCGCACCGCACGGGCCAGCTCGCGGAACGCGCGGGCCTGGCTGCGGTGCCGCCCGAAGCCCTTGATGATCCGGATGCCGAGCACCGACTCCTCGACGACCGTGGTCAGATCGCCGACCTGGTCCAGGGCCCGGCGCGCGACCCGCCCGTACTTGGCCTGGAAGACCGAGCACACCGCCATCAGCGGCAGCACCGGCGCCAGCAGCACCAGCCCCAGCAACCACTGCTGGGCCAGCAGCAGCACCCCGCCCACCGCGATCGTCACGCCGTTGACCAGCAGGAACAGCAGCGGGAAGACCAGGAACAGACGTAACAGCTGGAGGTCCGTGGTGGCCCGGGAGAGCAGCTGCCCCGACGTCCAGCGATCGTGGAAGGCCACCGGGAGCCGCTGCACATGGCGGTAGAGGGCGTCGCGCATCGCCGCCTCCACCGCCGCCGTCGGCCGCGCCACCAGCCACCGCCGCAGCCCGAACAGCAGCGCCTCGGCGACCCCGAGCAGCAGCAGATACCCGCCGCCCAGCCACACCCCGCCGGCGTCCCGGTGCGCCACCGGCCCGTCCACCAGCCACTTGAGCACCAGCGGAACGACCACCGAGAGGCAGGACGCGACCACCGCCACGCACGCGGCGGTGCACAGCCGGGCCCGCACCGGCCGCACGAACGGCCACAGGCGTAACAGCGAGCGCACCGCGGAGCGCCGCACCGCTCCGGTCCGCTCGTCACCGGACGTCGAACGCGTGGTCGTGGTCATCACCCGCGAGAGTACGGCGCACCACCGACAGTGCTCATGCGGTTTTGGCGCGAGCGTCCGGAACGGATCGGAACGGGGCGCGACGGGCCGGTAATCCCCGTTACCGACAAGAAAGATGATGGTGCATCAGATTCTGGGGATCGGCCGGACCGCGGGCGTCACCCCGGCACCGCACGGAACAGCAGCACCGTCCGCCCCGGCACCGTGAGCCCGGCGCCCGCCGCGAACGTCCCCGATTCCGGGCGGCGTTCGGCCGTCCCGTCCGGAGGCGGCTCGACCGACGTGTCCACCAGGAGCGCGTACGACCCGGCCCAGGGGAGGCCGGGCAGGACCACCGACCGGGGCTCGGCGCCGGCGTGCAGGACGGCGAGGAAGCTGTCGTCGGTGACCCGGACGCCGCGGGCGTCGCGCTGCGGGATGTCGTTGCCGGAGAGGTACATGGCCAGGGTGGCACCGGGGGCGTACCAGTCCGCCTCGGTCATCTCGGTGCCGTCCGCGCCGAACCACGCCAGATCGCGCAGGCCGCCGCGGCGCTGCGGGCGGCCGGAGAAGAACGCCCGGCGGCGCAGCACGGGGTGGGCGCGGCGCAGCGCGATCAGGCGGGCGGTGAGGGCGGCCAGGCCGCGCCAGTGGGGGTCCTCCAGCAGCGACCAGTCGAGCCAGCCGGTGGGGTTGTCCTGGCAGTAGGCGTTGTTGTTGCCGTGCTGGGTGCGGCCCATCTCGTCGCCGGCGACCAGCATCGGCACCCCGGTGGACAGCAGCAGGGTGGTCAGCAGGTTGCGGAGCTGGCGGCGGCGCAGCGCGAGGACGTCCGGGGCGTCGGTCTCGCCCTCGGCGCCGCAGTTCCAGGCCCGGTTGTCGTGGGTGCCGTCGCGGTTGTCCTCGCCGTTGGCCTCGTTGTGCTTGTGCTCGTAGCTGACCAGGTCGCGCAGGGTGAAACCGTCGTGCGCGGTGATGAAGTTGACCGAGGCGTACGGGCGCCGGCCGCCCCAGGCGTAGAGGTCGCTCGACCCGGAGAGCCGGTAGCCCAGGTCGCGGACGTCGTGCGTGGCGCCGCGCCAGAAGTCCCGGACGGTGTCCCGGTAGCGGTCGTTCCACTCCGTCCACAGGGGTGGGAAGGCGCCGACCTGATAGCCGCCGGAACCGACGTCCCACGGCTCGGCGATGAGCTTGACCCGGCGCAGCACGGGGTCCTGGGCGATCACCGCCAGGAACGGGGAGAGCATGTCCACGTCGTGCATCGAGCGGGCCAGCGCCGCCGCCAGGTCGAAGCGGAAGCCGTCCACCCCCATCTCGGTGACCCAGTAGCGCAGCGAATCGGTGATCAGGCGCAGCACGTGCGGCTGGACGACGTGCAGGGTGTTGCCGCACCCGGTGTAGTCGGCGTAGCGGCGGCGGTCCCCCTGGAGGCGGTAGTAGCCGCGGTTGTCGATGCCGCGGAGGGAGAGCGTCGGCCCCCTCTCGCCGGCCTCGGCGGTGTGGTTGTAGACGACGTCCAGGATCACCTCGATGCCGGCGTCGTGCAGCGCCCGGACCATCCGCTTGAACTCGCCGACCTGCTGGCCGCGGGTCCCGGTGGCGGCGTAGCCGGCGTGCGGCGCGAAGTAGCCGAGGGAGTTGTAGCCCCAGTAGTTGCGCAGCCCCCGGCGCACCAGGTGGTCCTCGTGCGCGAACTGGTGGACCGGCAGCAGCTCGACGGCGGTCACCCCGAGCCGGGTCAGGTGCGCCAGCGCGGCCGGGTGGGCCAGCCCGGCGTAGGTGCCGCGCAGCCGCTCCGGGATGCCCGGGTGGCGCATGGTGAAGCCCCGGACGTGCAGCTCGTAGAGGACGGAATCCGGCCAGGGCGTCTTGGGCCGCCGGTCGTCCCGCCACTCGTCCTCGCCGTCGCCCTCCTCGCCGACCACCACCCCCTTGGGGACGTACGGCGCCGAGTCGCGGTCGTCCCGCACGGTGTCGGCTATGTGCTGCTCGGGCCAGTCCCGGACGTGCCCGTAGAGCTGGGCGGGCAGCGCCGGTCCGGTGGGGCCGGCCTCGATACGGGCGCCGAAGTCGCCGTCCACGGCGCGGGCGTACGGGTCGAGCAGCAGCTTCGCCGGGTTCCAACGGGCACCGGTCCAGGGGTCCCAGCGGCCGTGCACCCGGTAGCCGTAGCGCTGTCCGGGGCGGACGCCGGGCAGGAAGCCGTGCCAGATCTCGTGGGTCAGTTCGGTGAGGGGGCAGCGGGTCTCCTGGTCCTCGTCGTCGAAGAGGCACAGTTCGACGGCCTCGGCACCGCCCGCCCACAGGGCGAAGTTGGTGCCCGCCACGCCGTCCGGCCCGGTGCGGCAGCGGGCCCCCAGGGGCGTCGGGCTGCCGGGGCGGACATCCGCGGGCGGGGCGAGCGGTTCGTCCGCCACCGCCTCCTGCTCGGGTGCGCTGGACACGTGCCGGCCTCCTGCGGCTCGGGGCTGGCGACGGCGTCCCGGGCCCGGAGGTGTCCCGGCCGGGCGCGGGGCCGCCGCCCGCGGTGCGGTGCACGATGGTGCACCGTTGTTCTGCCCGCAACCGGGCGTTGCCGCACGCTTCCCGCTGCCGTGGGCTTCCCGCCCCCGGCTCCCGGGCCGTTTCGGGCGGGGACCCGCCCCGGCCCGCGCGTCCCGCGCCACCGGCTCGCCCCGGCCCGCGAACCGGAGCGTCCATGACATTCCTCTTCGCGGCATACCGACCAACTTGCGAATCATCCGTCACAATCCGGCATATGACCGGCCATCAGTATCACCGACCAGGGGGCGACACCGGCGGCCGCAGCGCGGACCGCGCACCGGCGGGCGCCCCGGCGGCCCGCCGCGCGCCCTGTAGGACGGCGACGCCCCGGCCGTCCCGTCTGCGCCGCGCCGCCCGCGCCCTGCTGATCGCGCTCACCGGCGCGGCGACCCTGACCGGCTGCGCCGACCGGGACCTCTTCCTCGGCGGCGCCCCGCCCGCCCCCGAGGAGGCGATCCGGATCCTCCCCGGCGACGGCGCCCGCGGCGTACGGGCCAACGGCCGGCTGGAGGTCCGGGTTCCGGAGGGCCGCCTGGAGCGGGTGGAGGTCAACCGCGCCGGCGGCAACGGCCGGCAGCCGGTCGCCGGCCGGATCTCCCGGGACGGCACGATCTGGCGGCCGGTGACCGACTCCCTCGAACTCGCCTCCCGGTACACCGTCGACGCGGTCGCGGTGGACGGCGCCGGCCGCCGCACCACCCGGCACACCACCTTCAACACCTTCGCGCCCCCGCACCGCCTCATCGGCTTCTACTCGCCGGAGAGCGGCGCCACGGTCGGCACCGGCCTGATCTTCTCGCTGGTCTTCAACCGCCCGGTCCTCGACCGCGCGGCCGTCGAGCGCGCGGTCACCGTCAGCGCCCGACCCGCCGTCGAGGTCGCCCCCCACTGGTTCGGCCACCGGAGGCTGGACTTCCGGCCCCGGGAGCGCTGGCGGCCGGGCACCCGCCTCACCGTCCAGCTGCGGCTGCGCGAGGTGCGGACCGGACCGGGTGCCTACGGGATCCAGCACAAGACCCTCCACTACCAGGTGGGCCGCGACCAGGTCAGCACCGTCGACGCCGCCCGGCACACGCTGACCGTCCGCCGCGACGGCAAGGTGGTGGCCACCCTGCCGGTCACCGCGGGCAACGCCGACAACCCCACCTACAACGGGACGATGGTGATCCTGGAGCGCCACGCGGTGACCCGGATGGACGGCGACACCGTCGGCTTCGGCGCCGAGTACGACATCCCGGACGTGCCGCACGCCATGCGGCTGACCCGGTCCGGGACCTTCCTGCACGGCAACTACTGGGCCCGGCGGGAGGTCTTCGGCGGGCTCAACACCAGCCACGGCTGCGTCGGACTGCGGGACGTCCGGGGCGGCGGCCCGGACACCCCGGCCGGCTGGCTCTACCGGAACTCGATCGTCGGCGACACCGTGGAGGTCCGCAACTCCCCGGACCGCACGGTCGCCCCCGACAACGGCCTGGGCGGCTGGAACATGCCCTGGGCCGCCTGGCGGGCGGGCAGCGCGCTGCACTGAACGGACCCCCGCCGGCGCGCCCGCGGAACACCCCCGGGCGCTCGTACGCATGCCCGCGCACCCACCCGTCACTCGGGACTAAACGGTGACCTCCAGGGGGAGTTCACTGTCGGTGCGGTGTGGTTATGTAGCGGCACGCATCCGGTCGACGGCGCTCGGGAGCGGGGGACCGGGGGCCGTGCGAGGGGGAAGGGGCCAGTCGTGAACGTCCAGCCGATGGCGGGGGAGCCGGTGCGTCGGAGGCGGGCGCGCCGCGCGGGCGCACCGCTCGCGCTGCTGCTCGCTCCGCTGCTGCTGTCGGTCTCCGCCTGCGGGGGCGACGAGGGGGCCGCGTCGCCCGGGCGGACCGGGGCGGACACCGCCGCCTCGCAGGCCGCCGTGGTGATAGCGCCCCAGGACGGCGCGCGGGAGGTGGCCACCAGCGGCGCCCTGAAGGTGACCGTCCGGAAGGGGACCCTGCGGTCCGTCAAGGTCACCGACGCCAAGGGCAATGCGGTCGACGGGAAGATATCCGGCGACGGCGCCCTGTGGCGGCCCGACAGCCACCTCGGCTCCTCGACGCGGTACACCGTCGACGCGGTGGCGGTGGACGCCCGGGGCCGACAGGCCGCCGAACACGCCACGTTCACCACGCTCGTCCCGAAGAACACCTTCATCGGCCAGTACAGCCCGGAGAACGGCCAGCGGGTGGGCGTCGGGATGCCGGTCTCGATCCGCTTCAGCCGCGGCATCACCCGCCCCCGGGCCGTCGAGAAGGCCATCACGGTCACCGCGCGGCCCGCGGTCCCGATCGCCGGCCACTGGTTCGGCAACGACCGCCTCGACTTCCGCCCCCGTGCGTACTGGGCACCGGGCACCAAGGTCACCCTCCGGCTCGACCTCGACGGCGTCGAGGGCCGCCCGGGCGTCTACGGCACCCAGGCCAAGGAGGTCTCGTTCACCATCGGCCGCAGCCAGGTGAGCACCGTGGACGCCCGGACCAAGCAGATGACCGTGGTCCGCGACGGGAAGACGCTGCGGACCGTGCCGATCACCGCGGGCGCCCCGGGCACCGAGACCTACAACGGCCAGATGGTGATCAGCGAGAAGCACCCGGTGACGCGGATGAACGGGGAGACCGTCGGCTACGGCGGCGAGTACGACATCAAGGACGTCCCGCACGCCATGCGGTTGAGCACCTCCGGCACCTTCATCCACGGCAACTACTGGTCGGGCCGGGACGCGTTCGGCACCCGCAACGCCAGCCACGGCTGCGTCGGCCTCTACGACCAGCGCGGCGGCGGCGACTCCGGCACCCCGGCGGCCTGGTTCTACCGCAACTCGCTCATCGGCGACGTCGTCATCGTCAAGAACTCCCACGACCGCACCATCCAGCCCGACAACGGCTTCGGCGACTGGAACCTCTCCTGGGAGCAGTGGCGGGCGTCATAGGGGCCCGCGGTCCGGGCGGAAGGACGGTCGGGGTGGGGCGGCGCGCCGCGTTAACGCGTACTAACCTGCCCGCATGACTGTGCATCTTGAGGTCGCCGACGGCGTCGGCACCATCCGCCTGGACCGCCCGCCGATGAACGCCCTGGACGTCGCCACCCAGGACCGGCTCCGCGAACTGGCCGAGGAGGCCGGCCGCCGCGACGACGTCCGCGCCGTCGTCCTGTGGGGCGGCGAGAAGGTGTTCGCGGCCGGCGCGGACATCAAGGAAATGCAGGCCATGGACCACGCCGCCATGGTCGTCCGGTCCAAGGCCCTGCAGGACTCCTTCACCGCGGTGGCCCGGCTCCCCAAGCCGGTGGTCGCCGCGGTCACCGGCTACGCCCTCGGCGGCGGCTGCGAACTGGCGCTCTGCGCCGACTTCCGGATCGCCGCGGAGAACGCCAAGCTGGGCCAGCCGGAGATCCTGCTCGGCCTGATCCCGGGCGCCGGCGGCACCCAGCGGCTGGCCCGGCTGGTCGGCCCGTCCAAGGCCAAGGACCTGATCTTCACCGGCCGCCACGTCAAGGCCGACGAGGCGCTGGCCATCGGCCTGGTGGACCGCGTGGTCCCCGCCGACGAGGTCTACGCGCAGGCGCACGCCTGGGCGGCGCGACTGGCGTCCGGGCCGGCGCTGGCGCTGCGGGCCGCCAAGGAATCCGTCGACGCCGGTCTGGAAACCGACATCGACACCGGGTTGACGATCGAACGCAACTGGTTCGCGGGGCTGTTCGCGACCGAGGACCGGGAGATCGGGATGCGCAGCTTCGTCGAGGAAGGGCCCGGCAAGGCCAAGTTCCTCTGAGGTTCTTGGTGTTGACGGGGCGTATGGGGTTTGGCCGGTACCGCATGCCTCGTGTGGGCGAATTGCGGAAAACTCCGTTGCGCCTTAATGGGGCCTTATCGGCGACCCTCATCGCCCCGTCGTCCATGGGGAGTTACCGCAGGCCAGCGCGGTAGCGCCGCCTTCCTGCTGCCGTTGGCATATGTCCAGGGAGAGGCGTGGAGGCCCTGATTCCGGACAATGGATTCCGAAGGTTCCGCCCCCCAACGCGGCGCCGAACGGCCATCATGGAGGGCATGGCGGGCCTCGATGGAATGGAGCAGCCGCGGCCGCGGAGCGGTCCGGCCGCGCGCTGGGGGACCCCCGGCGCGGACGGGGAAGCACCCCCGGCTCCCACGGAACCGGTGCCTGCCGCCGCCGTGCCGGCCGGACTCGACCTGGTCGGCGACCCGACCCTGGGTGAGGTCAGGCTGCCCTCCCGCCCGCAGTCCGCGCGCACCGCGCGCCGGCTCACCGCCGCCATCCTCCTCAAGCAGTGGTCCCTCTCGCCGCAGCTCGCCGAGCACTCCGTGCTGCTGGTCTCGGAGTTGGTCGGCAACGCCGTGCGGCACACCGGCGCCCGGACGTTCGGGCTGCGGATACTGCGCCGCCGTGGCTGGATCCGGGTGGAGGTGCGCGATCCCTCGCGCGGCCTGCCGTGCCTGATGCCGGTCCAGCCGATGGACGTCAGCGGCCGGGGGCTCTTCCTCGTCGACAAGCTCTCGGACCGCTGGGGCGTGGACCTGCTGCCGCGCGGCAAGACGACCTGGTTCGAGGTCCGGGTCACCGACCGCTGACCGCGTCCGCGCCCGCCGCCTCGCGCACCGGCCCCGAGGACGGGACTGGGGCCCTCCCGCGGGATGCCGCGGGGTGAGCCCCAGTGCCCGGCCGTCCGCGGGCGGAAGGGGAGGCCCGCGCGACCGGCGGCGACCACTCCCCGCCGTCGGCCGGGAGTGCCTCCCACGCCGCAGGGCGGGGGGAGGGTCGCCGCGGACGACTATGGCAGGCCGGCCCGCCGTCGACCAAAGGCCGCAAAGCGGAAATGAGTGGATATACCGCCATTGGCGGAGGGGTGCTCGGGAGGTGAGCTCTGCCACCGCGGTCGCCCCGGCGCCGGCAATCCGTAGGATGGGATGTTCCGAACGACACGGACCGACGGCGACAGGGGAGGGACCATGCACCGGCTGCGCCGCTCGGCGACGCTGACCCTGCTGCTCCTCCTCGCGGTCACCTTCGGCCCGCTGCTCTGCCGGATCGGCGGCGACCAGGCATGGCTCGCCGGCCGTGCGGCGGCCGTGGCCGAGTTCTGGCGGGGCGCTCCCGCGGAGCCGGCCGCCACGTTCGCCGCGCACCCTGCCGCCACCGCCCCCATCGCGGTGGCCGACACCGCCAAGAACTGCTCCGGCCGCCATGCGCCGAGCCCCGGCGAGGCCGCCCCGCTGCCCGCCCCGCACCGCGCCGAGCCGCTCGCCCCGGACGTCACCGCCCCCGGGCCGCTCGCCGCCGACCTGCCGCACTGTTTCGCCCTGGCCCGCCCGCCCACCGGCGCCGCGCCCACCCCGGACCACACCGCGCTCCTGCCCGTACTGCGGATATAGGCCGCCCGGCCACCACCCCGGCTGCCCCGTGTCCCACATCCCTCCGTACGTCAGGAGCTTTCGCATGCCCGCTTCCGCTTCCCCTGCCCGCAAATTCGCCGCCGTCGGCGCGGTCCTCGCGCTCGTGGTGGCGGTGATCGCCATCGCCGTCGCGGTCGGCAAGGCCGTCGAGAACGACCGGGACACCCCGGCCGCCTCCCCCGGCGTCGCCTCCACCGCACCCCAGGAGAACGCCGACCAGCAGAAGCTGTACGACGAGCTGGCCACCCGCACCAGCCGCCGCACCGCCGGCGACCCGCTCGCCGTCGGCAAGCCGGACGCCCCGGTCGTCCTCGTCGAGTACGCCGACTACCAGTGCTCGTTCTGCGGTCGCTTCACCCGTGAGACCCAGCCGGCGCTGGTCAAGAAGTTCGTCGACGCCGGCACCCTGCGCATCGAGTTCCGCAACTTCCCCGTCTTCGGCGCCGACTCCGAGCGCGCCGCCCGGGCGTCCTGGGCGGCCGGCCGGCAGGGGAAGTTCTGGCAGCTGCACGACGAGCTCTACGCCAAGACCCGCAAGGGCGACGCGCTCGCCGAGGACAAGCTGGTCGAGATGGCCCGCACCGCCGGCGTGCCGGACCTGGAGAAGTTCCGCACCGACCTCAACGGCCCGGACTCCGCGGCGGCCCTGAAGAAGGACCAGGACGAGGGCTACCAGCTCGGCGTGCAGTCCACCCCGTCCTTCCTGGTCAACGGCCGCCCGATCGCCGGCGCGCAGGAGACCGCGGTCTTCGAGCAGGCCATCGAGCAGGCCGCCGCGGCAGCCGGCAAGCACGGCGGCGCGGGGGCCGGGAAGTGACCGCCGACATCGGATACCTCGCCGCGTTCCTGGGCGGCGCGCTGGCGCTGATCAGCCCGTGCAGCGCCCTGCTGCTCCCGGCGTTCTTCGCCTACTCGCTGGCCAGCCCCGGCCGGCTGCTGGCCCGCACCGGGGTCTTCTACCTCGGGCTGGCCACGACGCTGGTGCCGCTGGGCGCCGCCAGCACGGCCGCCAGCCGCCTCTTCAACGGCCACCGCGACCTGCTGATCGCGATCGGCGGCTGGGTCGTGATCGCGCTCGGCCTGGCGCAGATCCTCGGCCTGGGCTTCGCCTCCCGGCGCGCCCAGGCCGCCGCCGCCAGGATCACCCCGCGCACCGCGCTCTCCACGTTCCTGCTCGGCTGCGTCTACGGCCTGGCCGGCTTCTGCGCCGGGCCGATCCTCGGCGCGGTGCTGACCGTGACCGCGGTCAGCGGTTCCCCGGTCTACGGCGCCTCGATGCTCGCCGTCTACGCGCTGGGCATGGCGCTGCCGCTGTTCCTGCTGGCCCTGCTGTGGGACCGCTTCCGGCTCGGCACCCGCGGCTGGCTGCGCGGTCGCGAACTCGCCCTCGGCCGGCTGCGGCTGCACACCACGTCGCTGGTCTCCGGCCTCTTCTTCATCGCCATCGGCGTGCTCTTCCTGCGCTTCAACGGCACCAGTGCGCTGCCCGGGATCCTGGACGCGGACACCGAGGCCCGGCTGGAGGAGTGGGCGGCCCGCCTGGGCAACGGCGTCCCCAACGCGCTGCTGCTCGCGGTGGTCGCGCTGGTCGTCGCCGCGGTGCTGGGCCGGATCGCGCTGCGGCCGGCCCGGAAGCGGGACACCGCGGAGGAACGCCCGGGCGCCGGGCCCGAGGGCTCGGACACGGCCTAGGACCGGGCCGAGTGGGCCTACGCGCTCAGCCGGCGGTGCCAGTCCGGGTGCGGCCGGGGGCGCGGGCGGGCGTACGGGCGGACGTGCGGATGGTGCGCGTCCGCCCGGCGCCGGCGGTCGTTGCACAGCAGGCATTTGCCGTAGCCCGGCGGAAGCGGGTCTTCCGGGTCGCCGTGCAGGGGGTCCACCGCACCGTTGGGGTGCAGGGCACAGCCCGTCGGGCCGGTGGTCCGGTCGCCCAGCGAGCTGGCGGCGGTCAGCGCCTGGCGGAGGACGTCGACGAGCTGGTCGGCGTCCCGCCGGGTCGGCGCGGCGCGGAGCGCGGAGGCGAGGTCGGAGGCAGTGGTCAGCGCGGTCTGGAGTTCGTGCAGGCGGGCGTCTCCCATGTCGTGGAGAGTAGGCGGCCCCACTGACAGTTGATCTTCCGATCGCACTTCGTGGCTTCCCATGGCGGCATGCATGCCCGCGCAGGCCCACGTTTTAGCACCGGTCCGGTGACCGCTCCCTGGCCGGAGCATGACCAATGCGTGCCGGGGCGCGCCCGCGGACGGCCGCGCCCCGCCCGTCTCAGGGCGCGATCGGAAGCGCCCGCTTGTGGGCGGTGAGGCGGTAGCGCCGGGCGATCGCCTCGAAGGCGGCCTCCTCGACGGGCCGGCCCTCCAGGAAGTCGTCGATCTGGTCGTAGCTGACGCCGAGCGCGTCCTCGTCGGGCTTGCCCGGGTCGAGGGTCTCCAGGTCGGCCGTCGGGACCTTGTGGACCAGCTCGGCCGGGGCGCCCAGCGCCTGCGCCACGGCGCGCACCCGGCGCTTGGTCAGCCCGGTCAGCGGGACCACGTCGGCCGCGCCGTCGCCGAACTTGGTGAAGAAGCCGGAGACCGCCTCGGCGGCGTGGTCGGTGCCCACGACCAGGCCGTGCTCGGCGCCGGCCACCGCGTACTGGGCGATCATGCGCTGGCGGGCCTTGATGTTGCCGTGGACGAAGTCCTGGTGGCGGGCGTCCCGGAAGGTCACGCCGCCGGCCACGGCAGCGGCCAGCGCCGCGTCGCTGGCCGGGCGGACGTCGACGGTCAGCAGGCGGTCGGCGCGCAGGAACTCCACCGCCCGCTGTGCGTCCTTCTCGTCCGCCTGCTCGCCGTAGGGCAGCCGCATCGCGTAGAAGGTCGCCTCGTGGCCCTCGGCGCGGGCCCGCTCCACGGCGAGCTGGCAGAGCCGGCCCGCGGTCGTCGAGTCGACCCCGCCGCTGATGCCCAGCACCAGGGAGCGCAGACCCGTCGACGTCAGCTGCGCTGTGAGGAAGGACACCCGGCGCTCGATCTCGTGCGCGGCGTCGAATTCCGCGGGCACCTGGAGTTCGCGGGCTATCTCCTGCTGCAGGGCCTTGGCCGCCGGGTCCGTCACGGGTGCTCCTTTTGCGTTTCGTCACGCACTGTTCGCCCGCCGCGCGATCGTGTCACGCGGAGTGTCCGCCAGGCGTGTCCGGATACTGCCGGAGAATTTTATGCGGGATGCGCCCACTTCTTGAGCTCGGCCTTGCTGTCGAATGCCGCGACGTTCTTGTCCAGCGGCGAATCGGTGTACTGGTGGAGCCGCCATTTCGCCTTGATCCGCGGATGCCCGGCGGTGACGTAGTCGGCGATCCACAGTCCGTCCGCGGCATACGACGTGGTGTCGCGGTTCAGCCAGAAATCGCGGTTGCAGTAGAGCAGCACGCGGTGGGTGGGCCGCAGTTTCTTGATCTCCAGGAGGAACTGGTCCTTCTGGGCGTTGCTGGCGTAGGTGCCGGAGCCGGTGGTCTCCCAGTCGGCGGCCAGGAGGTCGCCCTGGACCGACGCGCATTGCTCCACGAAATAGCGGGCCTGGGCGGCGATGTTCCCCGGCCACAGGAAGTGGTAGAAGCCGACCACCGCACCCGCCTCCCGGGCCCGCGCCGCCTGTGCCGACTGGTGCGGGTTCACATAGGAACGGCCCTCGGTGGCCTTGATGAGAACGAAGTCCAGTCCCTTGGCCGAATATCCGGTGTTGTAGGAGCTGACATCTACGCCGTGCAGCATGAGCGGCCTCCTGCCCGTCGGACTTGCGGAATGCGAAGCGTCATCTGCTCGAAGCGGCTGCCGCCCCCTCAGCAGTTCAGCATGTTCACGATCGGAGACGCCAGATCGCCGCGCCGAAGTTCCCTATGGAACAGGCGAGTTGAGTAACGCGCGACGCGCATGGGGCGGGTGGTGCGGGTGGGGCTGTGGCCGTCGGCCCGCCCGCTGGCCGTTTCAGGCCCGCCCGGCCCGCCGGGGCAGCGTCCGCGCCCGGGACCGGGCCAGGCCCAGCGCCCTGCGCACGGACCGGGAACGGCGGGTGGCCCGCAGCTCCTCGACGAGCACCCGGTAGCGCTCGGCGAGCGGCTCAGGGCCGTGCCGGCGGGCGCTCTCCCGCGCGGCGGTGCCCATCGCCCGACGGTGCTCCGGGTCCCCGGCCAGGTCCAGCAGCGCCCCGGCCAGCGCCCGCCCGTCGTCGCACGGCACCAGCAGTCCGCCCCCGCCGCCCTGGATCAGCTCGGTGGGGCCCGGCGGCCGGCCGGTGCCGACGACCGGGACGCCGCGCCGCATCGCCTCGACCAGGGCCGGACCGGACGCCTCGGTGTCCGAGGCGGAGGCGGCGATCGAGGCCCCGGCGAACTCCGCCCCGTCTGGCGTCCGCGGCCCGGCCAACTCGGCCCGGCCGGCCAGCCCCAGCCCGTCGATCAGGTTCCGCAGCCGGGCGCGTTCCGGGCCCTCGCCGTGGATCCGCAGCCGCCATTCGGGGTCCTTGGCGCAGACCGCGGAGAACGCCGCCAGCAGGAGGTCGAAGCGCTCGCCGGGGACCAGCCGGCCGGCCGCCACGATGATCCGCGTACCGCCGTCCGCGTCCACGTCCACGCCGGTGTCGGCGTTGGCGTCCGGCGCGGGGACGACGGCCGGCACCGCCAGCACCCGCACCCCGGGCAGCGGCAGCTCCGCCCGCCAACGGGCCGCCTCCGCCTCGGTGGTGGCCACCAGCGCGTCCAACGCCCGGTAGGGGTCGGCGAGTTCGGCCCGCAGCAGGCCGCTGTGCGTGTCGTACCGCAGCGGCTCCTGGGCGATCCGCAGGGCCCGCCGGGGGCCGAAGCGGGCCAGGTAGACATTGACGCCGCTGCGGGTCCCGACGACCACGTCCGCGTCGCAGCCGCGCAGGAACTCCGCGGCCCGCAGATCGGTCAGCCGGCTGTACTGGTGGTGGTGCCGGTCGGCGATCGGGACGTCCACCGCCGGCTCGCCGAACAGCGGGTGCGCCATGTCGTCGCTGCCCACCCGGGTGTCCACCAGCGGCACCAGCCGCACCCGGGGGTCCACCGCGCACCGCGGGACCTCCCGGTGCCGCAGCATCGAGACCAGCTCCACGTCGTGGTGATCGGCGAGCGCGGCGGCGAGCGCGAGCGTGCCGCGCAGGGTGGCGCCGACGGCATACGCGTTGTGCAGCAGGAGCGTGATCTTCATGCGCCGTCTTCCGGTGGTGCGCTGTTTCCGGGGGTCGCGCCCAGGGGCCGTACCCGGGGCGCCGGGCCGTGCGGGTGACCGGCCGGGCCGGTCCCGCGGCCGGTCCCCGCGGGTGGCCCGTCCGGCACCGGCCACCGTGGCGGGACCGGGTAAGCCCCGGGCGTGCCCCGGGTGAGAGAGCGGTAAGAAACCGCCCGGCGGCCCGACCACCCGTCGGTCCTCACAGGGGCCCTTGGCAGACTTGCCGGGTGACCCACTCCGTGCTGCTCGCCGAGGACGACCGCCCCATCCGCACCGCGCTGGAACGCGCCCTGACCCTGGAGGGGTACCGGGTCACCGCCGTCGCCGACGGCATCCAGGCGCTGGCCGCCGCCCACCGCGAGCGGCCGGACGTGATCCTGCTCGACGTGATGATGCCGGGGATCGACGGCCTCCAGGTCTGCCAGGTGCTGCGCGCCGAACAGGACCGCACCCCGGTCCTGATGCTGACCGCCCGGGTCGAGACCGCCGACCGGATCGCCGGCCTGGACGCCGGGGCCGACGACTACGTCGTCAAGCCCTTCGAGGTCGAGGAGGTCTTCGCCCGGATCCGGGCGCTGCTGCGGCGCACCGCGGAGCCACCGGCGCGGGCCGGCGCCGACGGCACCGGGCCGGGCGAGCCCGGCGAGGGATACGACGCCCGGGCGGCGGAGAGCGGCGTGGTCGAGGCGGCCGACCTGCGGATCGACGGCCCCTCCCGGCGCGCCTGGCGGGGCGCGCGCGAGCTGGAGCTGACCCGCACCGAGTTCGAGCTGCTGGAGCTGCTGGTCCGCAACGCCGGCATCGTCCTGGACCACTCGACGATCTACGACCGGATATGGGGCTACGACTTCGGCCCCGGCTCCAAGAACCTCGCGGTCTACGTCGGCTATCTGCGGCGGAAGGTCGACGTGCCGGGCAGCCGGCCGCTGATCCACACGGTGCGCGGCGTCGGTTACGTCCTCCGGGAGGACTGACGTGCCCGGGCGCCGTGGCCTGCTCGCCCGGCTGCCGATGGCCCGGTGGGCCGCCCGGTGGCTGCCGGCCCGGCTGTGCGCCCGTACACCGGCCAGTCTGCGCACCTCCTTCGCGCTGGCCTTCGCCGCCGGCGCCGCCGGGGTGACCGTCCTGGTCGGCTTCCTCAGCTACGACTCGGCCGCCCGGCTGGTGCGGCTGGACGAGAAGTCGGTCTTCACCGAGGTCGTCCGGGACCTGCGGGCCCAGGTGCGGGAGCGTCCGTACTCCCCGGCCGACTACACCGCCGTCCCCGACCCCGGTGGGCCGCGCGACGAACTGGCCGGCGCCACCCGCACCGACGTCCAGGTCCTGGCCGCCGGCGGGCGGATCGTCGGGGCCGGGCACCCCGCGCTGCCGGCCGGGGACCGCGAACGGCGGGTGGCCGCCCGGCGGGACGCCGGAGGCCACGAGGAGCGGGTGGTCGTCCTCGGCGACGCGGAGTACCACATGGCCACCGTGGCGCTCGGCGGCGGGCGCGGTGCCGTCCAGGTCGCGCGGAAGCTCAGCGGCACCGAGGACCTGCTCTCCGCGCTCCAGCAGCGCACCGTGCTGCTGGCCGCCGCGGTGATCGCGCTGGCCGGCGCCGTCGGCTGGTGGCTGGCGCGCCGGATCACCGGGCGGTTGGTCCGGTTGACCACGGCCGCCGAGAGCGTCGCCGGGCACGGCCGGGTGGACGTCGTGGTGCCGGTCGCCGGCCGGGACGAGGTGGCCCGGCTCGGCCGGGCCTTCGACGACATGCTGGGCCGGCTGACCACCGCGGTGCGCGACCAGCAGCGGCTCGTCCAGGACGCCGGGCACGAGCTGCGCACCCCGCTGACCTCGCTGCGCACCAACATCTCGCTGCTCAAGCGCTTCGAGGAGCTGCCGCCGGACGCCCGCGAGGAACTGCTCGCCGACCTGGCCGGCGAGGCCCGCGAACTGACCGACCTGGTCAACGAACTGGTCGCGCTGGCGGCCGGGCAGCGCGACGACGACCCGCCGTCGGACGTCCAGCTGGCCGAGGTCGCCGGCCGCGCGGCGGCCGCGGCCCGCCGCCGCACCGGCCGCGAGATCATCGTGCGGGCCGTCCGCCCGGCGGTCGTCGAGGGCCGTCCGGCCGCCCTGCAGCGGGCGGTCGGCAACCTCCTGGAGAACGCCGCGAAGTTCGACGCCGACGGCACCGCGCCCATCGAGGTCGTGGTCACCGGCGCCCGCGTCGAGGTCCTCGACCGCGGCCCGGGCATCGCCGACTGCGACCTCACCCGGGTCTTCGACCGCTTCTACCGCGCCCCGGCCGCCCGCGGGCTGCCCGGCTCCGGGCTGGGCCTGGCCATCGTGCGGGAGATCGCGGTGGCGCACGGCGGCCGGGCCTTCGCCGCCGCCCGCCCCGGCGGCGGTGCCCGGCTGGGCTTCACGGTGGGCGACGACGACCCGGACCGGCCGCCGCAGGGAACGGCCGAGGACGCCGGCGGGGCGGTATGACAGTCGCCGCTCCCGCTGCCGGGGCCCGGCAGCGGGAGCGGCGACGGGGCAGCGACGGGGCAGCGACGACCGGCGCCCGAGGGGCGCGGCCCGGCCTAACGGCCCGGCTGCTCCCCCTGGGCCGTCTCCACGGTCTGGTGAAGGTCGGCCGCGGCGTCCACCGCGCCCGCCGCGGAGAAGGCGACGCAGGCCAGCAGGGTGGCGGCTATCAGCCGGCGGCCACCCGGCAGGGACCGGCCGCGCGGGCGGTCCGCCGCGCGGTCGGAGCCCAGCAGGGCGGCGACCCGGCGGGGGACCGGGCCGGTCGTGGCGGCCGGCGCGGCGCTCGGGCGGGGCGCCGCGGCGTGCGTGCGGGCGGCCAGCGCCGCGCGGCCGATGGCCCGGGCGGTGACCTGCCGGTCGCCCACCCGGGCGGCGGCGGACTCGTCGGCCCAGCGCTCCAGCGCGTACGCCAGCGGGGACCGCAGCTCGCGCAGCAGCGGGTGGCAGACCGCGGCCAGCTCGGCGGCCAGCAGGAAGAGGTGGTGGCGGCCCGCGAGGTGGGCGCGCTCGTGGGCGAACAGGGCCTCCCGCTCGGCGGGCGGCAGCGCCCGCAGCATCCCCGCGGTGACCACCACCCGGCCCGGCCGGCCCGGGAGGGCGTAGGCGTCGGGCGCCGCCTCCGGCAGGACGCACAGGTCGCCGGCGAGGCCGTGGGCGTCGGCGGCGCGCCGGGCGGCGCGCAGCTCGGCGCGGTGCCGCAGGGCGCGGCGGGCGACCGCGAACGCGCAGCAGGCCAGCAGCGCCCCGGCGACCGGGGCGGCCGGGACGGTCACCACCGCGTCGCCGCCCGGCAGCGCCCGCTCCAGGTGGCCGAAGGCGGCGACCGGCGGCAGCCGCAGCGCCCCGGCGGCCGTGAGCAGCCCCAGGGCCGCGGCCGTGCAGGCGGCCAGCGCGGCGGCGCAGCCCGCCAGCAGCCAGGCCGCGGCGCGCGGCGGCAGCGACTCGGCGAGCCGGCGGGCGGTCGGCACCGCCAGCAGCGGCATCACCAACGGGAGCCAGACGGCGAAGATCATGGCGTGGTCCCGGACCCGGGGTGCCGGCCGTCGACCGTGCCCGCCGCCCCCTGGGTGCCCGCCGGGTCCGCCTCGTCCAGCAGCGAGCGGAGCAGCTGCTCGTCCTCGCTGGTCAGCTCCGAGACGAAGCGGGCGAGCGCGGTGGTGCGGTCGTCCTGTTTGTCCAGCTCGCTGCGCATCCGTCGGGCGGTCAGGCCGGCGGAGTCGTGTATCGGCGAGTAGGCGAAGCCGCGGCCGGCCCGGGAGCGGGACACCGCGCCTTTGTCGTGCAGCCGGCTGAGGATGGTGGTGACGGTTGTCCGGGCGAGCCGGCCGCCCAGTTCGCCCTGCACCTCGGCAGGGGTCAGCGGTCCGTCGGCCGCCCACAGGGCCGCCAGCACGCTCGCCTCCAGCTCGCCGGCGGGGCGACGAGCCGCGGGTGATGTCTCCGACATGGAACGCCCTCCACCATTCCTTCGTCTACAGTTCTGTAGACCGTCTACTGGGCTGTAGACGGTCGGGTCGGCCCGCTGGGCGGACCCGGAACCCATTATGGGAGGGGCCACCGACATGGCCGTAGCGTCCGCGGCACTGCACGTCAGCAGCACCGTCACCCAGGCGGTCAACGTCCTCGACGCCGGCTCGCTGCTCGCCGCCTTCGGCGCGCTCGGCGTCGCCGTCGTCCTGTTCGCCGAGACCGGCCTCCTGGTCGGCTTCTTCCTGCCCGGCGACTCCCTGCTGTTCACCGCCGGCCTGCTGTGCGCGCCCGGCGTCGGCGGCGCCGTCCACCTCTCGCTGCCCCAGGTCCTGCCGGCCGCGGTCGTCGGCACCCTCATCGGCTCCCAGACCGGCTACTGGATCGGCCGGCGCGGAGGTCGCGCGCTGCTCGCCCGGGGCCGCTCCCGCAAGCTCCAGGAGGGCGCCGCCCGCGCCGAGGAGTACCTGGCGCGCTACGGCCACGCCAAGGCGATCGTGCTGGCCCGCTTCGTGCCCGTCGTCCGCACCGTGCTCAACCCGCTCGCCGGAGCGCTGAACGTGCCCGTCCGCACCTTCACCCTCTGGCAGGCCACCGGTGGCCTGATCTGGACCCTCGGTCTCACCCTCGCCGGTTACGCCCTGGGCGCCTCGGTGCCCAACGTCGACCGGTACCTGCTCCCGGTGGTCGGCCTGGTGATCCTGGTCTCGCTGGCCCCGATCGCCCTGGAAGTGCTCCGTTCCCGCAAGCGGGGCGGGTCCGGCGGGCCGGAATCGGCGCCCACCGATGGGACGGATCACGCCACCGCGCCACCGGCACCCTGAACGACCCGGCACACTTGCTGGTGCACACGGGCGGCCGGCGCACCACCACGGCCGCCCGGCACCAGCCCATGCACCACGCACCGATCCGCCAAGGAGAAAAGCCCAGTGACCGACCTCGCCTTCGGCGGAGCCTCGATCGACGGCGGCCTGTACACCTCTGTGACCGGCTTCGCCCAGCAGATGCCGAGCTTCCTCAATTCCCTGGTCTCCTACTGGACCGACCTCGGACTGGGGGTGTTCGCGCTGCTGATGCTGGCCGGCTGGTGGCGCGCCCGACAGCGGCTCGGCGGCAGCACCCGCCGCCGCCTGACCCCGGGGGAGGGGCGGCACACGGCCCCCGTGACGATGGCGATGGCGCTGGCCGTCCCGGTCATCGTGGTCCTGGCCTACGTGGCCAACGACGTGGTCAAGAGCTTCTTCCACGAGCAGCGCCCCTGCCAGACCCTCCACCATGTCGTCACCGTCGAGCCGTGCCCCGGGCTCGGCGACTGGTCCTTCCCCAGCAACCACTCGGCCATCGCGGCCTCCGCGGCCATCGCCCTGCTCCTGCTGGACCGTCGGCTCGGCGCCATCGCCGTCCCGGCCGCGCTCCTGATGGGCGCCTCCCGGGTCTGGGTCGGCGCCCACTACCCGCACGACGTCGTGGTCGGCCTGGTCGTCGGCACCCTGGTCGCCGCGGTCCTCATGCCGCTCGCCCGCCGCGCCGCACCGCTCGTCGAACGCCTTCGGGAGACCCCGCTGCGCCCGCTGGTCGCCGCGCGGTGACGCCCTCGGGGGCGCCGTCGGCACCGGTCCCCGGTCCTCGACGCGACGGCGCGCGCCCGGCCCCCGGCCGCGGCCCGCGCCTCGGTGCGCCCCCGAGCCGCCTGATCGCCACGGCGGCCCTGTGCGCCGCCCTCTTCGCCGCCGCGGCCGTCACCGTGGCCGTGCGGCACGGCGCCCCGCTCGCCCCCGAACGAGCCGCCCTCCACTGGTCCACCGCCCACCGCGGGGAGCCGCCGCGCTCCCTGGCCGGCGCCCTGACCACCACCGGCACCGGCGTCGTCCCCTATCTGATGGCGCTCCTCGCCGGCCTCCTGGCCGGCCGCGGCACCCCCGGCCGGATCCGCGCGGCGGCCTGCGCGGTGCTCGTCCTCGCCGCCGGTCAGGCCGTCCGCTACGGCCTGATGGCCCTGCTCGCCCGGCCCCGCCCGCCGCTCGCCGACTGGGCCGCCCAGGCTTCCGGCCACTCCTTCCCCTCCGGCCACGCCACCACCTCCGCCCTGGCCGCCGGCCTCCTGGCCTGGGGCGTCCTGCACCGCACCCGCCCCGGCACCGGCCGCCCCTGGTGCGCCCTGCTCGCCCTGTGGGCCGTCGGCGTCGGCCTCACCCGCGTCTACCTGGGCGTCCACTGGGCCGGCGACGTCCTGGCCGGCTGGCTGCTGGCCGCCGCCCTGCTCTCGCTCGCCCTGCTCCTCGACCCCCTGGCCGTCCCCCGTCCGCGTCCACCGGCCACCGTGGGACCTCCCCCCAGCGCTTGGCCATGATTCGCTGACGAACGCCCCAGGTCTTCGCCAAGGCCGCATGGACCCCCACCGCGGCGAGCACCACTGTCCTGGGCACCGGTGGCGCCTGTCAGCGCCCGACCGCCACCGGCGCCGCGTCCGCACCCGTACCGACGCAGCACCAGGGGGACCGCAATGAACCAGCCGACGAGCGCTCCGCCCACCACCCGCCCGACCCTCCCGGCCGCCGCCCGCCGCCGCTGCCCCGCCGCCGCGGCCGCCGACCCCACCCCGTGCGACGGCCCGCCCGACGCCGCCACCCTCATCGACCGCCACGGTCGGGAGACGGCCGGCTGCGTCCAGCACTGCGCCCGCCGCCTCCCCGGCCTCGACGGCGCCCGCGTCCACCCGTTCGTCCCCGCCGCCCGGGCCCTGGACATCTACTTCCGGGCCAGCGAACTCCCGCCGTTCGCCTGGGAGATAGGCCGCTAGGGCCTGTCGTCGACCGCGCACCGGCTCCGGCCCGCGAAAACCGCCCCGGGCGCCGCCGGGACGAGGTCTCGGCGGCGCCCGGGGCGTGGCGCGTGGGGTGCGGGGATCAGCACTCGATGATGTTCACCGCGAGGCCGCCGCGGGCGGTCTCCTTGTACTTGACGCTCATGTCGGCGCCGGTCTCCTTCATGGTCTTGATGACCTTGTCGAGGGAGACGTGGTGGCGGCCGTCGCCGCGCAGCGACATCCGGGCGGCGGTGACGGCCTTCACGGCGGCCATGCCGTTGCGCTCGATGCACGGGATCTGGACGAGGCCGCCGACCGGGTCGCAGGTCAGGCCGAGGTTGTGCTCCATGCCGATCTCGGCGGCGTTCTCGACCTGCTCGGGGCTGCCGCCGAGGACCTCGGCGAGGCCGCCGGCGGCCATCGAGCAGGCCGAGCCGACCTCGCCCTGGCAGCCGACCTCGGCGCCGGAGATCGAGGCGTTCTCCTTGAAGAGCATGCCGATGGCGCCGGCCGCGAGCAGGAAGCGGACCACGCCGTCCTCGTCGGCGCCCGGGACGAAGTTGACGTAGTAGTGCAGGACGGCGGGGATGATGCCGGCCGCGCCGTTGGTGGGGGCGGTCACCACCCGGCCGCCGGCGGCGTTCTCCTCGTTGACGGCCATGGCGTAGAGGGTGACCCACTCCATGGCGCGGGCCGGTGCGTCGCCCTCGGCGCGCAGCGCGCGGGCGGCGTTGGCGGCGCGGCGGCGGACCTTCAGGCCGCCGGGGAGGATGCCCTCGCGGGACATGCCGCGGGTGACGCAGCCCTGCATGACCTGCCAGATCTCCAGCAGGCCGGTGCGGATCTCGTCCTCCGTGCGCCACGCCTTCTCGTTCTCCAGCATCAGGGCGGAGATCGACAGGCCGGTCTCCCGGGAGAGCCGCAGCAGCTCGTCGCCGGTGCGGAAGGGGTGCGTCAGGACGGTGTCGTCGAGCTTGATCCGGTCCTCGCCGACCGCGTCCTCGTCGACGACGAAGCCGCCGCCCACCGAGTAGTAGGTCTTCTCCAGGAGGGGGGCGCCCGCCGCGTCGTAGGCGAAGAGGGTCATGCCGTTGGCGTGGTACGGCAGGGACCGGCGGCGGTGCAGGATCAGCTGGGTGGACTCGTCGAAGTCGATCTCGTGCGCGGCGCCTATCTCGGCGCCGAGGAGGCGCAGCCGGCCGCTGGTGCGGATGCGGGTCACCTCGTCGTCGGCGGTCTCGACGTCGACGGAGCGCGGCGAGTGGCCCTCCAGGCCGAGCAGCACGGCCTTGGGGGTGCCGTGGCCGTGGCCGGTGGCGCCCAGCGAGCCGAAGAGCTCGGCGCGTACGGAGACCGTCTGGGCGAGCAGACCGTCCTTCTTGAGCCGACCGGCGAACATCCGGGCGGCGCGCATGGGGCCGACGGTGTGGGAGCTGGACGGGCCGATGCCGATGGAGAAGAGGTCGAAGACGGAGATGGCCACGGGGGCTGACTCCCTTGTCTGCTCGTGGTGGACGGTGGAGCACATCGGGGCAGGACGGGGTGTTTCCGGCCCGACTGTCGAGCGTAACCCGCTCGCGGGGGATTGCCGCCGGACGGGAGGCGGCGGGCGGGGTAAGGGGAGGTGAAGCCGGACGGATCCGGACGGAGCCGGACGGCGGGCGCCGGTGCGCGCGGAGGGTGTCCGGGGCGGGGAAAAGAGGGATGCGGCCGCCGGTCGGGCCGGGGCTCGTCGGGGCGGCGGCGGGCCGGCGGACCGGTCCGCCGCCGCTGGTCACCGGGGGCCGTGGCGCCCCGGCGACCGGCCCGTCACAGCGACGGGTACAGCGGGTACTTCTCCGCCAGGGCGGTGACCCGGGCCTTGAGCGCCTCGCGGTCGTAGCTGGGCTTGAGCGCCTCGGCGATGATGTCGGCGACCTCGCGGAAGTCCTCGGCCTGGAAGCCGCGGGTGGCCAGGGCCGGGGTGCCGATCCGCAGGCCGGAGGTGACCATCGGGGGCCGCGGGTCGTTCGGGATGGCGTTGCGGTTGACGGTGATGCCGACCTCGTGGAGGCGGTCCTCGGCCTGCTGGCCGTCGAGGGCCGAGTCCCGCAGGTCGACCAGGACGAGGTGGACGTCGGTGCCGCCGGAGAGCACCGAGACGCCGTGCTCCTTGACGTCGTCCTGGATCAGGCGCTCGGCCAGGATCCTGGCGCCCTCCAGGGTGCGCTGCTGGCGCTCCTTGAACTCCTCCGACGCGGCGATCTTGAAGGACACCGCCTTGGCGGCGATCACGTGCTCCAGCGGACCGCCCTGCTGACCCGGGAAGACCGCGGAGTTGATCTTCTTGGCCAGCTCGGCGGTGGACAGGATCACACCGCCGCGGGGGCCGCCCAGCGTCTTGTGCGTGGTGGTGGTCACGACGTGGGCGTGCGGCACGGGGGAGGGGTGCAGCCCCGCGGCCACCAGGCCCGCGAAGTGCGCCATGTCGACCATCAGGTACGCGCCGACCTCGTCCGCGATCCGGCGGAAGGCGGCGAAGTCGAGCTGGCGCGGGTAGGCGGACCAGCCGGCGACGATCAGCTTGGGGCGGTGCTCCTTGGCGAGGCGCTCGACCTCTTCCATGTCGACCAGGTTGGTCTTCTCGTCGACGTGGTAGGGCACCACGTTGTAGAGCTTGCCGGAGAAGTTGATTTTCATGCCGTGGGTCAGGTGCCCACCGTGGGCGAGGCTCAGACCCAGGATGGTGTCGCCCGGCTTGATCAGCGCGAACATCGCGGCGGCGTTGGCCTGCGCGCCGGAGTGCGGCTGGACGTTGGCGGCCTCGGCGCCGAAGAGCGCCTTGATCCGGTCGATGGCGATCTGCTCGACGACGTCGACGTGCTCACAGCCGCCGTAGTAGCGGCGGCCCGGGTAGCCCTCGGCGTACTTGTTGGTCAGGACCGAGCCCTGGGCCTCCATGACGGCGACCGGGGCGAAGTTCTCCGACGCGATCATTTCGAGGGTGGACTGCTGACGGTGCAGCTCGGCGTCGACGGCGGCGGCGACGTCGGGGTCGAGCTCGTGGAGGGAGCTGTTCAGAAGCGACATGGGACTTCCTGGAGAGAGGGGGAGCGGGCGGGGCGCCGCGGCCCCGCCCGTGCGGTGGCGGGAGGGTCAGCCGGCGGCGAAGGCGGTGTACTCGTCGGCCGTGAGCAGGTCCTCCGGCTCGCCGCTGATCTTCACCTTGAACAGCCAACCACCCTCGAACGGGGCGGAGTTCACCAGCGAGGGGTCGGCGACGACGTCCTCGTTGACCTCGGTGATCTCGCCGTCCACGGGCGAGTAGAGGTCGCTGACCGACTTGGTCGACTCCAGCTCACCGCAGGACTCGCCCGCGGTGACGGTGGCCCCGACCTCGGGGAGCTGCACGAAGACGACGTCGCCGAGCGCGTTCGCCGCGTGCTCGGTGATGCCGACCGTCGAGACGCCGCCCTCGGCGTTCGACAGCCACTCGTGCTCCTTGCTGTAGCGCAGCTGCTGGGGGTTGTCCATGGCTCGATTCTCCTGTACGCGGGGGTGTGATCGTGAATTGGGGGCCCCTCCCGGCCGAAGGCTGGGGGAGGTCTTGCCCAGTGAGACACGTCGTGCCGGACGCAACAGCGCAGGTCCGCGACGGGCACCGCGGACTCGCCGGCGCCGTCGGCTACTTCTGCCGCTTGTAGAAGGGCAGCGCGACGACCTCGTACGGCTCGTGCGTGCCGCGGATGTCCACCCGGACGCCCTCCGCGCCCGGTGTGGCGTACCCGGCGTCGACGTACGCCATGGCGATCGGCTTGCCGAGGGTCGGGGAGGGCGCCCCCGACGTGACCTCGCCGATCACCGTGCCGTCGGCGTCGACGACCGGGTAGCCGGCGCGCGGCACCCGGCGCCCCTCGGCGACCAGGCCCACCAGCTTGCGCGGCGGGTTCTGCTCGGCGCGCTCCGCGGCCCCTTCGAGCGCCGCGCGCCCGACGAAGTCGCCCTCCTTCTCGAACTTCACGACCCGGCCCAGGCCCGCGTCGAAGGGGGTGAGCGCGGTCGTCAGCTCGTGCCCGTACAGCGGCATCCCCGCCTCCAGGCGCAGGGTGTCGCGGCAGGACAGTCCGCACGGGACCAGTCCGACGTCCCGGCCCGCCTCGGTCAGCGCCTCCCACACCGCGACCGCGTCGGCCGGCCGGACGAACAGCTCGAAGCCGTCCTCGCCGGTGTACCCGGTCCGGGCGATCAGCGCCTGCACGCCGGCGACCGTGCCGGGCAGGCCGGCGTAGTACTTCAGCCCGTCCAGGTCGGCGTCGGTGAGCTTCTTGAGGATGCCGGGGGACTCCGGGCCCTGCACCGCGATCAGCGCGTAGGCGTCCCGGTCGTCGCGGACCGCGGCGTCGAAGCCCGCCTGCCGCGCGGCCAGCGCGTCCAGCACCACCTGGGCGTTGGAGGCGTTGGCGACGACCATGAACTCCCGCTCGTCGAGGCGGTAGACGATCAGGTCGTCGAGGATGCCGCCGTCGGTGGCGCAGATCATCGTGTAGCGGGCCCGCCCGACCTTCAGGGCGCCGATGTTGCCGACCAGCGCGTGGTCCAGCAGCGCGCCGGCCTGCGGACCGGTGACGGTGATCTCGCCCATGTGGGAGAGGTCGAACAGGCCGGCACGGGTGCGGACCGCGACATGCTCCTCGCGTTCGCTGCTGTAGCGCAGCGGCATGTCCCAGCCGGCGAAGTCGGTCATGGTCGCGCCGAGCGCGCGGTGCGTGGCATCCAGCGCGGTACGGCGGGGGGCTTCAGTCATCGTTCCGGGCTCCCAGGCATGGGTGACATGACGGTCTCCCCATCTGTCATCGGAACCTGAGAGGTTCACCGGGAGCCCGCGAACGGGCCCGGTTTGCACCTTGGGTGGAGCCGCCCCTTCAGCCAGGCAGTGGCTCGCTTTTCAGATCTGCCTCGCCCGCGCGGTATAGGGGCCTGAGAGATTCAAGGGAGGACTTGCTCCTTCGGCGCCCCGCCGTGGCGGCCGGGGACTCTCCCGCGCGGATTCAAGCGGCCGGTATGGAGTTGGGCTGGCTGTTGCACGAGTGACCTTCCGGTGTGCCCGTGGCGGCCACATCATTACACGGGATCGCCGGATACAGGAGCCCCGGTCGGCATCCCGTCCCCGCTCACCCGCACCGCGGCCCGGTTCCGGGACCCGCCACCGGACCGCCGGATCCGGTGGCGCCGGGCGCCATCGCCTTGCTGCTCATTACCTTTTCTTGACACTCTGCGGGCAGGTCGGGTCCCGAACCCGGCCTGAGCCGACGGGGAGGGCGATCACGGTGCACAGCGAAGCGGCGTACGCGACGACGACGGGGACGGCACCCGGGCCCGCGCCCGCGCCGGCCGGGCCCCGGGCGGCGCGCCGGCCGCGCCCCACCGCCCGCCCCGACCGGGTCCGGATCACCGACCTCCGCGACGGCGCCCGCGCCCCCCGCACCGCGCTCCACTTCGCGCCCGGCGACCTGATCGTGGTCTCCGGCCTGCCCGGCAGCGGCAAGAGCACCCTGATGCAGCGGGTGCTGCCGACGCTCGACGGCCGCGGCGACCCGGTGTACCGCATCGACTCCCAGGACAGCCGGGAGCGTTGGGAGCGGGGCCGGCTGCGGCACCTGCCGTACGCGCTCTACCGCCCGCTGGTCCGGGCCGCGCACTATCGCGCCCTGCGCCGGGCGCTGCGCTCCGGCGGCAGCGTGGTGGTGCACGACTGCGGGACGCTGGCGTGGGTGCGCCGTTGGCTCGCCCGGACGGCCCGGCGCGACGGCCGGGGCCTGCACCTGGTGCTGCTCGACGTGCCGCCCGGGACGGCGCTGGGCGGCCAACGGGCGCGCGGCCGCGGGGTGTCGCGGTACGCCTTCGCCCGACACCGCCGGGCGGTGCGCCGGCTGGTCGCCCGCGCCGAGGAGGCCCGGCTGCCCGCGGGCTTCCGCTCCGCGGTGCTGCTGGACCGGTCCGCCGCCGGGTTCCTGGAGCGCGTCACGTTCACCGCCCGCGCCGGGGCCGTCCGCGCCCGCCCCGGTGGCGCGCCCGCCGCGGACGCCACCGGCTTCGGGGAGCGGCCCTCGGGGCCCGTCCGGTAGATCACGGCGGGGCCCGGTCCACCGGAGGGGCCCTGGCCCGTTAGGGTCTGACCCACCGGGCGGGCCCGTGGACCCGCCCCCAGGGTCAGGGGCCGGGCAGCGCGGCCAGTAATGGGTGGGTGAGATGAACTATCCGGACAATTACCCGCAGCACGGTGGTCCGGTGCCGGGGCACGTCCCGGACGCGGGGATACCGCAGTTGGCCTGGCCGGCCAACGAGCTGGAGGAGGTGCTGGCCGCGTCGGTCGGGCACCCCGAGGCCGGCGGCCGGATCGTCGAGGTGCTCGGCCGCAGCCGGGTGTGGGTGCCGCTGCCCGACGGCGGCGGCCCGGAGAGCGCCGGCCTCGGCACGGCCGGCCTGGACCTGCCGACCGTCGAGGTCGGCGGCGCCGCCTACGTCCCGGTCTTCAGCTCCGAGCAGGAGTTCCTGCGGGTCGTCGGGCCGCACATGTCGTTCACCGTCGCGCCCGCCCGGGAGTTCGCCCGCGGGCTGCCGCCGCTGCTGGGCATCGCGGTCAACCCGGACGGCACCGTCGGCGTCCCGCTGCCACCGCCCGCGGTGGCCGAAATGTGTCGTGCCGGACGGACCGAACTGGACGGCCCGCAGGGCGGCGGCGCCCGGGTGCGGCTCTTCGAACCGGACTGGCAGGACGAGCCGGTGGACTTCCTGGCCGCCGCCGGCCTGGCGTTCTCCGAGGCCGGCTTCGTGCTGACCGCCCGCCGCGCGCTGGCCAGCGTCGAGGGCGACACGCCGGCGCTCTTCGTCGGGGTGCAGGTGGAGGTCGCCCCGGAGCGGCTGCACGACGGCGGCGCCCGCGACGAGGTGCTGACCGCGCTGGGGCGGGCGCTGGGCCAGGTGCCGGTGCCCTGGCCGGTCCAGCTCGTCCTGCTCGACATCGCCCAGGGCGACCCGGTCGCCGACTGGATGCTGGAGCGCGTGCGGCCCTTCTACACCCGGGACCACTCGTAAGCTGGTGGAACGACGGGCGGGCGCAGGCCCTGCCGGGAGAAGGGACGGACCACGTGAGCGCCGGTGCGCATCAGGGAGCGGCGGCCGACCAGGTCGAGCAGATGCTGCGACAGGTCTCGCCCGGGCGCTATGACGCCTACGAGGCGCTGCTGGGCGCCCTCGCGTACGGGCAGGTCTGGATGCTCCTGTGGCACGGCCGGGCCGGACAACCCGACGCGCAGTACGGCAACATGGAGGTCGACGGGCTGGGGTACGCCCCCTGCGTGACCTCCGCGGCCGAACTCGCCGCCTCCGGGTGGACCCGCGACCACGAACTCGTCAGCGGCCCCGAGATCGCCGCCTCGCTCTTCCCCGACCGCTGGGGGCTGTGGCTGAATCCGCACGCCCCCGGCGGCGGCGTCGGCATCCCCTGGCTCGATCTGCGCCGGATCGCCGCCGGCCTCGACCGGCTGCCCGCCGGACCGCTGCGGATCTCCGAACCGGTCATCGACATCCCGCAGTTCTACGCCCTGCTTGCGCAGAACGCCCACCGGACGCCCCCCGTGCGGTCGTTGCGCCGGGCTTGGGTGCAACCCGCCCTCGGTGCCCCGTATCTGGCGATCGGGCTGGATCTGTACGACACCGGGCAGCCGTCGGTGGACGCCGCGCGGATGATGATCCAGCAGTCGATGGGCGCCGTGCCGGACGGTCTGCCGGTCTCCACGGTCGCCATGAACGACGAGTACGACCCGGTCGGGATGTGGATGCGGGCGTGCGCCCGTCCGTTCTTCGACCGCGACGGCTACGCCCAGCCGCCGGTTCCCGGACCCACCTACGGTTACGGCTACCCGCGCCCCTATTGACGCCGACGGGTGCTCCCCCGGCTGCCGCTCTTGGCCTGAATTCCCCCTTTCCGTACGACCGTTGATGCCCCTTTCGGCCGCCTCGCGCACCGCTGAGTCCGCCCTGGTGTTCGTATAACGGAAAGCCGCGGACCACATCACAGTTACGCATCCATTCACCGTCAGGGCTGGTGAGTGATCGCGACTCGGATGAAGACTCCCGGCATCGAGGACCTCGGTCCTTTGTACGAGCGCCATCCCCCACCGACGTCACGCACGCTTCCGACACGTCCGCAGCGCCAACTCCCGTGCGACCTGGCGGAGATGGCGGCAGGGGGACACACCAGTGAGGTAGAAACCAGGCCGCTACCGCGGCGGGCACAGGTCGGCCACCGTCGGCCGGGAGGGGTTCTGATCCACCGTGACCGCACCGATCGAGACCACCGGGGCCGCTGCACAGGCGCAGCCGGAAGCGGTGCTGGAAGGCGTGGAGAGCAAGCGGATCGAAGGGCGCTCGCTCGGCCAGATCGCCTGGCTGCGCTTCCGCCGCGACAAGGTCGCGATGGCGGGTGCCATCGTTGTCATCCTGCTCATCCTGACCGCCGCGCTCTCCCGGCCCCTACAGCACCTGTTCGGCCTGGACCCGAACCAGCCGCACCAGGACCTGATCGACACCAACACCACGCTTCCCAAGGGCGACTTCGGCGGCATGAGCGCCGACCACCTCCTGGGCGTGGACCCCAAGTTCGGCCGCGACCTGCTCTCCCGGATCCTGGAGGGCTCCTGGGTTTCGCTGCTGGTGGCCTTCGGCGCCACGCTGCTGTCGGTGGCCATCGGCACCGTCCTCGGCGTCGTCGCCGGCTTCTACCGCGGCCGGGTGGACGCGTTCATCAGCCGCCTGATGGACGTCTTCCTGGCCTTCCCGCTGCTGCTCTTCGCCATCGCGATCTCCGCGGCGCTGCAGGGCGGAGCCTTCGGCCTGGACGGTCTGCCGCTGCACATCTCGGTGCTGATCTTCGTGATCGGCTTCTTCAACTGGCCCTACATGGGCCGGATCGTGCGGGCCCAGACCCTGTCGCTGCGGGAGCGGGAGTTCGTGGCCGCCGCCCGCGGCCTGGGTGCCCGCGGGCCGTTCATCCTCTTCCGGGAACTCCTGCCCAACCTGGTGGGGCCGGTCATCGTCTACTCGACGCTGCTGATCCCCTCCAACATCCTCTTCGAGGCGGCGCTGAGCTTCCTGGGCGTCGGTATCCAGCCACCCCAGTCATCCTGGGGCGGCACGCTCACCCAGGCGGTCAAGTACTACGAGGTCGACCCCCAGTACATGATCGTCCCCGGTCTCGCGATCTTCGTCACCGTGCTCGCGTTCAACCTGCTCGGTGACGGTCTGAGGGACGCGCTGGACCCGCGCAGCCGCTGATCCGGCTGCCCGCCCGGCACCTCACTTCCAGCCGTTTCGATCTGACGTTTCTCGACGAACGAAGGGGACACCGAGCATCATGCGAAGGTCACTTCCGGTCGCGACTGTCGCGGCCATCACCTGTGCGGGCCTTTTGCTGGCCGGCTGCGGCGGAAAGGGCTCCTCCGGCAGTTCGGCCGGGGCCAACGCCGCCACCAAGGGCGTCGTCAACGCCTCGGACGAGAAGGGGGGCACCCTCACCTACGCGATGAGCGACGCCCCCGAGTCCTTCGACCCGGGCAACACCTACTACGCCTTCGTCTACAACTTCAGCCGCCTGTACGCGCGTTCGCTCACCACCTTCAAGCCCGGTCCCGGCACCCAGGGCAAGGACCTGGTCCCGGACCTCGCCGAGTCGTTGGGCAAGCCCAGCGACGGCGGCAAGACCTGGACGTACAAGCTGCGCAAGGGCGTCAAGTTCGAGGACGGCAACCTCGTCACCTCCCAGGACGTCAAGTACGCGGTGGAGCGCAGCAACTTCGCCCGCGACATCCTCTCCCTGGGCCCGAACTACTTCCAGCAGTTCCTGGTGGACAACGACGGCGGCTACAAGGGCCCCTACAAGGACAAGAGCAAGGAAGGGCTCAAGTCCATAGAGACGCCCGACGCGCAGACGATCGTCTTCCACCTGAAGAAGCCGTTCGCGGAGTTCGACCAGCTGGTCAGCGCCCCGCAGACCGCCCCGGTCCCGCAGGCCAAGGACAAGGGCGCGGACTACACCAAGTCCGTGGTCTCCACCGGTTCGTACAAGTTCGAGAGCTACCAGGAGGGCAAGAAGCTCACCCTGGTCCGCAACCCGCAGTGGTCCGCCGCGAACGACCCGCTGCGCAAGCAGCTGCCGGACAAGATCGTCCTCAACCTCAAAGTCGCCCAGTCGACCATCGACAAGGACCTCCAGTCCGGCAACACCCAGGTCGACATGGCCGGACGCGGCGTGGACGGCCAGACCCAGGCCCAGCTGCTGACCGACCCCACGCAGAAGGCCAACACCGACAACGCGCTCGGTCAGCGCCTGGTCTACACCGCCATCAACACCAAGGTGGCGCCGTTCGACAACGTCGAGTGCCGCAAGGCCGTCGAGTACGCCATCGACAAGAAGGCCGTGCAGACCGCGCAAGGTGGCCCGATCCGCGGTGAGCTCGCCTCCACGGTCCTGCCGACGGACATCGCCGGCTACCAGAAGTACGACCTGTACCCGCAGAAGTACAACGGCGACAACCTGGACCTGACCGAGGCCAAGGCGCACTGGAAGAAGTGCGGCGCCGGCAACGTCTCCACCACCATCCTGGCCCGCAACGACCGCCAGGACGAGATCGACGCGGCCACCTCGGTGATCGGCTCGCTGAAGAAGATCGGCATCAACGCCAAGCTCCAGCAGTACCCGACCAGCAAGTACTTCTCGGACTACGCCGGCGTGCCGGCGTTCGACAAGTCCAACAACGTCGGCCTGATGATGATGCAGTGGAGCGCCGACTTCCCGACCGGCTACGGCTTCCTCCAGCAGATCCTGCACGGCAAGGCGATCAGCCAGTCCGGTAACTCCAACCTGTCGCAGCTGGACGACCCGGAGATCAACAACCTGCTCGACAGCGCCATCGCCAACACCGACAAGGCCGCCCGCGAGAAGGCGTACGGGGACATCGACCGGAAGGCGATGGAGCAGGCGGCGATCGTCCCGCTGACCTACTTCAAGGTCCTGCTCTACCGCTCGCCCAAGGCCACCAACGTGGTGTCCACCTCGGCCTACAGCGGTGAGTACGACTACCTCAACATCGGCGTCAAGAAGTAGCAGCCCTGGAAGGCAGGTGAAGGCATTGGTGTCCGCGGGCCGGTCGCTCCCGGCCCGCGGCACCGGCGCCGCATCCCCGTGTTCTCGTACATCATCCGCAGGTTGATCAGCGCAGTGATCCTGCTGCTGATCGTCAGCGCGGTCACCTTCGGCATCTTCTTCCTGCTGCCGAAGCTGGCCGGGCAGAGCACCGACCAGCTTGCCCAGCAGTACATCGGAAAGGCCCCCACGGCCGCGGACATCGCCGCGGTGAAGAAGAACCTGGGCCTGGACAAGCCCGTGTACGAGCAGTACTGGGACTTCCTCAAGGGCATCTTCGTCGGCGTCGACTACAAGTTCGGCCCGGAGGCGGCCACGTGCCATGTGCCGTGCTTCGGTTACTCCTTCAAGACCCACATCGAGGTCTGGCCGGAGATCCAGTCCCGGCTCCCGGTGACCCTGTCGCTGGCCGCCGGCGCGGCGGTGCTGTGGGTGCTGTCCGGCGTCGCCACCGGCGTGCTCTCCGCACTCCGCCCCGGTTCGCTCTTCGACCGGATGGCGATGGGCGTGGCGCTGGCCGGCGTCTCGCTCCCGATGTTCTTCACCGGCGCGCTGGCGCTGGCCCTGTTCACCTACCAGTGGCCGGTCTTCCAACGCAGTGACTACGTACCGCTGTTGGACGATCCGGCGGGCTGGGCGCAGACCATGGTCCTGCCCTGGGTCACCCTGGCCTTCCTCTACTCGGCGCTCTACGCCCGGCTCACCCGGGCGGGCATGCTGGAGACGCTGAGCGAGGACTACATCCGCACCGCCCGCGCCAAGGGCCTGCGGGAGCGCCGGGTGGTGATCCGGCACGGACTGCGGGCCGCGCTCACCCCGATCATCACCGTCTTCGGCATGGACCTGGGCCTGCTGCTCGGTGGTGCGCTCATCACCGAACAGGTCTTCTCGCTCAAGGGGGTCGGCGCCTTCGCGGTCGACTCCATCAACGCCAACGACCTGCCCAACATTCTCGGCGTCACCCTGCTCGCCGCGTTCTTCATCGTCATGTGCAACCTGGTGGTGGACGTTCTGTACGCCGCCGTCGACCCGCGGGTGAGGCTCTCATGACCGACTCTTCCGAGGACAAGACCACGGAGGCCGGGCGGCCCGCCGCCGAGCCCGCCCCCGCCCCCGCGCCCACGGCCAAGGCCCCCTCCGCCTTCCTCGACGTGCGGGACCTGAAGGTGCACTTCCCCACCGACGACGGCCTGGTGAAGTCCGTCGACGGGCTGACCTTCAGCCTGGAGAAGGGCAAGACGCTCGGTATCGTCGGCGAGTCCGGCTCCGGCAAGTCGGTGACCTCACTGGCGATCATGGGCCTGCACCGGGCCTCCCGCCAGCAGCGCAGCAAGGTGCGGATGTCCGGCGAAATCTGGTTGGACGGCAAGGAGTTGGTCGCCGCCGACCCGGACGAGGTGCGCCGGCTGCGCGGCCGCGAGATGGCGATGATCTTCCAGGATCCGCTGTCCGCGCTGCACCCCTTCTACACGGTCGGCCAGCAGATCGTGGAGGCGTACCGGGTCCACCACGACGTCGACAGGAAGACCGCCCGCAAGCGCGCCGTGGAGATGCTCGACCGGGTCGGCATCCCGCAGCCGGACAAGCGGGTGGACGACCATCCGCACCAGTTCTCCGGCGGTATGCGCCAACGCGCCATGATCGCCATGGCGCTGGTCAACAACCCCGAGCTGCTGATCGCGGACGAGCCGACCACCGCCCTGGACGTCACCGTCCAGGCGCAGATCCTGGACCTGATCCGCGATCTGCAGAAGGAGTTCGGCTCGGCCGTCATCATCATCACCCACGACCTGGGCGTGGTCGCCGAGCTCGCCGACGACCTGCTGGTGATGTACGGCGGCCGGTGCGTGGAGCGGGGCCCCTCGGACGAGGTGTTCGCCACCCCGCAGCACCCTTACACCTGGGGCCTGCTCGGCTCCATGCCGCGGATCGACCGTGACCAGACCGACCGGCTCATCCCGGTCAAGGGCTCGCCGCCCAGCCTGATCAACGTGCCGTCCGGCTGTGCCTTCAACCCCCGTTGCCCGTACGCGGACGTCCCCAAGGACAACGTCACCCGCACGGTGCGCCCCGAACTGCAGCAGGTCGACGGCCGGCACTTCTCCGCCTGCCACCTGCCGCGGGAGGAGCGGGAGCGTATCTGGACCGAAGAGATTGCGCCGAAGCTTTGACCGAGAAGACTGAGAAGACTGAGAAGCCTGAGGCGACCGCGAAGCCCGAGCAGGCCGAGCGGGTCGAGAGCGCGGAGCAGACCGAGCAGGCCGGGGGCGCCGAGCAGGCCGAGCCGGCCGGGAACGCCGAGAGCGCCGAGAAGGCGGTGAACACGGAGAAGGCCGCGAAGCCCGAGAAGCCCGCGGCGACCCCTGAGGTCGGGCGTGCCGAGCGCTCCGGGCGCGCCGCCCAGGACGAGCCGCTGCTGCGGGTCCGCGGCCTGGTCCGGCACTTCCCGATCACCAAGGGCCTGCTCAAGCGCAGGGTCGGCGCCGTCCAGGCGGTCGACGGGATCGACTTCGACGTCTTCCCCGGGGAGACGCTGGGCGTCGTCGGCGAGTCCGGCTGCGGCAAGTCGACGATGGGCCGGCTGATCACCCGGCTCGACGAACCGACCGGCGGCTCGGTCGAGTTCGAGGGCCAGGACATCACCCACCTGTCCCCGGGCCGGCTGCGCCCGCTGCGCCGCGACATCCAGATGATCTTCCAGGACCCGTACGGTTCGCTGAACCCGCGGCACACCATCGGCGGGATCGTCTCCACCCCCTTCCGGCTCCAGGGCGTCGAGCCCGAGGGCGGGGTCAAGAAGGAGGTGCAGCGGCTGCTGGAGCTGGTGGGCCTGAGCCCGGAGCACTACAACCGTTATCCGCACGAGTTCTCCGGCGGTCAGCGCCAGCGCATCGGCATCGCCCGGGCGCTGGCCCTCAAGCCGAAGCTGGTGGTCGCCGACGAGCCGGTCTCCGCCCTCGACGTCTCCATCCAGGCCCAGGTCGTCAACCTCATGGACGACCTCCAGGAGGAGCTGGGCCTGACCTACGTGATCATCGCGCACGACCTCTCGGTCATCCGGCACGTCTCGGACCGGATCGCGGTGATGTACCTCGGCAAGATCGTCGAACTGGCCGACCGGGACTCCCTCTACGCCTCGCCCCGGCACCCGTACACCAAGGCGCTGCTCTCGGCCGTGCCGGTGCCCGACCCCAAGCGGCGCACCCAGCGCGGCCGGATCCTGCTCAAGGGCGACGTCCCCTCGCCGATCAACCCGCCGTCCGGCTGCCGGTTCCGCACCCGCTGCTGGAAGGCGACCGAGGAGTGCACCACCACCGAGCCGCCGCTGATCCAGTTGCGGACCGGGCACCAGGTGGCCTGCCACCACCCCGAAGACGAGTCGGACAACTCCGGTGCGGTGACCGAAAGTTCGGACGGTAAGGCATCAACCGGGCAGTAACGCCCGACGACTTGGCAAAGTCGCTGGTGAAGACGGACGGGAGAGTGCAGAGTCGGCGCGGTTGTTCATCACGCATCCGCGTACTCGAAGGGACGGCTCATGGCACTCTCCCGTTCTGCGCGTCGCTCCTCCCGTTGGCTCGCCCTGGCCACCGCGGTGGCCTCGGCCGCCACCATCGCCGCGGCCCCCGCGGCCACGCCGGGCGCCCCCGGCATCGGTGACCCCTACTTCCCCGGGTTGGGCAACGGGGGCTACCGGCCCCTCCACTACGACCTCGGCGTCAGCTACCACCCCGACTCCGGCCGGCTGGACGGCAGGACCACGCTGACCGCCCGGGCCACCCAGGACCTCTCCTCGTTCGACCTGGACCTCCAGAAGCTGACCGTCGACCAGGTCCGGGTCGACGGCCGCCCCGCCCGCTTCTCCAGAACCGGCGACGAACTCGTCATCCGGCCCGGCCGCCCGCTCGCCCGCGGCGAGCGTTTCGCGGTCACCGTCGTCTACCACGGCGTCCCCCAGCCGCTCAGCGGCCCGATCGTCTTCGGTTCGCAGTACGGCTGGATGAAGACCAAGGACGGCGTCTTCGTGGCCTGCGAGCCCAACGCCGCCTCGACGTGGTTCCCCTCCAGCGACCACCCGGACGAGAAGGCCACCTACGACATCCGCATCGACGCCCCCAAGGGCCTGACCGGGGTCTCCAACGGGCGGCTGGTGGGCTCCGGCGAGCACGGCGACCGGGCGTGGTTCCACTGGCGCGAGAACCGCCCGATGGCGCCGTACCTGGCCACCGCCACCATCGGGAAGTTCGACGTGCGCACCGGCACCACCCCCGGCGGCACCCCGATCTACGTCGCCACCGACCCGACCCTGCCGACCGGCAAGGTCGACGTCTACGGCGTCACCGCGGCGGCCACCGACTACTGGTCGAAGGTCTTCGGGCCGTACCCCTTCGAGGAGACCGGCGCGATCGTGGACGACATGCCGCAGGCCGGCTTCTCCCTGGAGGTGCAGTCCAAGCCGGCCTACTCCGCCGTCCGCAACGAGACCACCATCGTCCACGAGCTGGCCCACCAGTGGTTCGGCGACTCGGTCTCGGTCCGGCAGTGGAAGGACATCTGGCTCAACGAGGGCTTCGCCACCTATGCCCAGTGGCTGTGGGCCGAGCACAAGGGCACCGCCACCGCCCACGACGCCTTCCGCAAGGCGTACCAGGGGATACCCGCCGACGACGCCTTCTGGAAGATCAAGGTCTCCGACCCGCAGCGGGACACCATGTTCTCCGACGCGGTCTACGAGCGCGGCGCGATGACCCTCCAGGCGCTCCGCGAACGCATCGGCGACCGGGCGTTCTTCCGCCTGCTGCCGGCCTGGACCGCCCGGCACCGCTACGGCAACGCGGACACCGCCGACTTCGTCGCGCTGGCCGAGAAGATCTCCGGGCAGCGCCTGGGCGACCTCTTCCACACCTGGCTGGACACCCAGAGCCGCCCCGCGCTGTCGGAGCGGTGACCGGCTAGCCGGCGTCCTCGCGCCCCCGGCCGCGCAGCTGCTGCGGCCGGGGCAGGTGCAGCCCCAGATAGAGCGCGCCCATCCGGAGTGCGAACACCAACCCCGCCGAGACCACCGCGGCGGGGTTGGCCCCGGCCCCGAGGCGGTCCATCAGGAGATAGCAGCAGGCGCCGGCCAGCGCCGCGATGGCGTAGACGTCCTCGCGCAGCAGCAGCGGCGGGAACTCCCCGCACAGCACATCGCGGATGACCTCGCCGGCCACGCCGGTCAGCACCGCCAGGATGATCACCGCGAGCGGGGTGGCGCCCGCCGAGATCGCCGCCCGGGCCCCTATCACCGTGACCACGGACAGTCCGATCGCGTCCACCACCAGCAGCGACTTCCGCGGCAGCGACCAGAAACGCAGATAGACGATGGTGCCCACGCCGACGCAGATGATCACCGTCAGCAGTACCCAGTCGTGCGTCCAGTACAGCGGCCGCCGGTCCAGGATCAGATCGCGCAGGGTGCCGCCGGAGATGGACGCGGCGAAGGCGAGGACGAGGCCGCCGAACGGGTCCATGTTGGCGCGGTAGGCCGCCAGCACGCCGCTCGCGGCGAAGGCCGCGACGCCGATCAGGTAGAGCACATGAAGCATGCGGTCATGATGACAGCCGCGGAAGCGGCGGCTCCGGCCGCGTTCCCCGTCCGTCGCCGTTCCGTTCCTTGAAATTGACACTACCGGTCGGTAATAAAGCCGTGTAGCGTGCCGACATGGCATCGGTGACCGTAGGAAACAGCGAGTTCGACCGCGACACCGCGGTCACCCGGAGCGCCCCGGGCGTCTACGACGCGCACCTCTCCGAGGGCTGGACGATCATCAACGCCGTCAACGGCGGCTACCTCCTCGCTCTCATGGGCCGCGCCCTGGGCGACGCCCTGCCGCACCCGGACCCGCTCACCGTCACCGCGCACTACCTGACGGCCTCGGTGCCCGGCCCCGCCGTCGTCCGCACCGAGGTGATCCGCACCGGCCGCACCCTCTCCACCGGCGCCGCCACCCTCGTCCAGTACGCCGACGACGGCAGCGAGGTCGAGCGGATGCGGGTGCTGGCCACCTACGGCGACCTCGCAGCCCTCCCCGACGACGTCCGCACCACCGCCAAGCCCCCGGCCATCCCGCCCTACGAGCACTGCCTGGGCACCTCCCCCACGCCTGAACGGCGCGGGGGGACCCCCATGGCCCCCGACGGCCGCCCGGCGATCCCCGGCAGCACCGCGATCGCCGGACGTCTGGACCTCCGGCTCGACCCGGCGACCGTGGGCTGGGCGGTCGGCGCCCCGTCCGGCAAGGGCGAGATGCGTGGCTGGTTCGGCCTGGCCGACGGCCGCGACCCCGACCCGCTCTCCCTCCTGCTGACCGTCGACGCGCTGCCGCCCACCGCCTTCGAGCTGGGCCTGCGCGGCTGGGTCCCCACCGTCGAGCTGACCTGTCACGTCCGCCACCGCCCGGCCCCCGGCCCGCTGCGGGTCGCCATCACCACCCGCAATCTGGCCGGCGGCTTCCTGGAGGAGGACGCCGAGGTCTGGGACTCCGAGGACCGCCTGGTCGCCCAGTCCCGCCAGCTGGCCCGCACGATCCTGGTGCAGTAGCCGCGCCGCCCGGCGAACTCCCGCACCGTCGGGGGTGGTTGGCCCGGCGCCTCCTGTGCATGTCGCAGGGGTGGACCGGGCGGCCCGCAGGGCCGACGGGACGGGGCACCGCGGAGCCGCCGCGGCCCGATCAGGTCGTGCGCCCTGCGGAATGCGCCCCCGCGCGGGGTACGCGCCCCGGGGTGGCTCGTAGAATCAGCGCACCATGGTTTACCTCGACCACGCCGCCACCACCCCGATGCTCCCGGAGGCGGTGCAGGCGATGACCGCCCAGCTGACCGTCACGGGCAACGCGTCCTCCCTGCACGCCGCCGGCCGGCGGGCCCGGCGTACCGTCGAGGAGGCGCGGGAGTCGCTCGCCGCCTCCCTGGGCGCGCGGCCCAGCGAAGTCGTCTTCACGGCGGGCGGCACGGAGGCCGACAACCTCGCGGTGAAGGGGCTGTACTGGTCCCGCCGGGCCGCCGACCCGGCCCGCACCCGGATCCTCGTCAGCCCCGTCGAGCACCACGCCGTCCTGGACGCCGTCGAGTGGCTCGCCGAGCAGGAGGGCGCCACCGTCGACTGGCTGCCGGTCGACCAGTACGGCCGGGTGCACGCCGAGGCGCTGCGCGAGGCGATCGCCCGCAACCCCGCCGACGTCGCGCTGGCCACCGTGATGTGGGCCAACAACGAGATCGGCACCGTCCAGCCGATCCGCGAACTGGCCGAGGTGGCACGGGAGTTCGCGATCCCGCTGCATGCCGACGCGGTCCAGGCGGTCGGCCAGCTGGACGTCGACTTCGCCGCCTCCGGACTGGCCGCGATGACCGTCTCCGGCCACAAGATCGGTGGCCCGTACGGCATCGGCGCGCTGCTGCTGGGCCGGGAGCACGCCCCCGTGCCCGTGCTGCACGGCGGCGGCCAGGAACGCCACGTCCGCTCCGGCACCCTCGACACCCCCGCGATCGCCGCGTTCGCCGCGGCCGGCCGGCACGCCGTGGCGCACCGGGAGGAGTTCGCCCGCGAGATCGGCGCGCTCCGCGACGACCTGATCAAGGCGGTGCAGGCGGCCGCCCCCGACGCCGTCCTGGGCGGCGACCCGGACCCGGCCGGCCGCCTCCCGGCCAACGCCCACTTCACGTTCCCCGGCTGCGAGGGCGACTCCCTGCTGCTCCTCCTGGACGCCCAGGGCATCGCCTGCTCCACCGGCTCCGCCTGCACCGCCGGCGTCGCCCAGCCCAGCCACGTCCTGCTGGCCACCGGGATGTCCCAGGACCTCGCCCGGGGCACCCTCCGCTTCTCGCTCGGCCACACCTCCACCGCGAAGGACGTGGCGGCCCTCGCGGAGGTCATCGGCCCGGTGGTGGAGCGCGCCCGGGGCGCGGGGCTGAGCTAGGTCGTGCCCGGCTACGCCCGGCCCGCGGGGCGGCGCAGCTCCGCCCGGACCAGCGCCAGATAGCGGACCCAGTCCCAGTGCGGCCCGGGGTCGGTGTGGTCCGTCCCCGGGACCTCGATGTGACCGACGACGTGCTCCCGGTCGGCCGGGAAGTCGTACCGGCGGCAGATGCCGGCCGTCAGCCGGGCCGACGCCGCGTACATGTCCGGGGTGAAGGACTCCGGCCGGTCCACGAATCCGGCGTGCTCGATGCCCACGCTGCGCTCGTTGTAGCCGCGGTTCCCGGCGTGGAACGCCAGGGCGGTTGGCCTGTCGGTAGTTCGCCGGGGAGGCGGCCGACCGCCCCCAAGTTCTCGGCTTCGCTCGAACAGGGAGGTACCCCCTCGCACCGGCGAAGTCGACCTCGCCCTCCTTCCAGGGGCGGCCGTTCCCCGGCAGCTGCGCCCACCAGTACGCCAGCTCCTCGCGGGCCACGACCGCCGCCGCCCCCGCGGCCACCGCGGCACCGCCGCCGAGCAGCAGCCCCCGGCGCCGGGTGAGCCGCCTCCCGGCGCGCTTCCCGTCGTCCGCCGCCCCGTCCACCGTGCCCGGGGACGTCGACTCCGCGTCCCGCGCGTCGTCCGCCGCCGTGTCCTGAACGCCCTGCACGCCCTCCACCTCTCCCACGCCTCCACAACGCTTTCCGGGCGCCGTCCGGTTCCGTCTACTCTGGAGGGGCTATGACTGATGCCGCCGCCCCCCGCCGCCTCCGCGTCCTCGCCGCCATGTCCGGCGGGGTCGATTCCGCCGTCGCCGCGGCCCGCGCCGCCGAGGCGGGCCACGACGTCACCGGCGTCCACCTCGCGCTGTCCGAGAACCCCAAGTCCTTCCGCACCGGGGCCCGCGGCTGCTGCACCATCGAGGACTCGCACGACGCCCGCCGTGCCGCCGACGTCATCGGCATCCCCTTCTACGTCTGGGACCTCGCCGAACGCTTCCGCGAGGACGTCGTCGAGGACTTCATCGCCGAGTACGAGGCCGGCCGCACCCCGAACCCGTGCCTGCGCTGCAACGAGAAGATCAAGTTCGCCGCCCTCCTGGACAAGGCGCTCGCCCTCGGCTTCGACGCGGTGTGCACCGGCCACTACGCCCAGGTGATCCTCCGCGAGGACGGCTCCCGCGAGCTGCACCGCGCCACCGACATGGCCAAGGACCAGTCCTACGTCCTCGGCGTGCTCGACGACCGCCAGCTGGCGCACGCCATGTTCCCGCTCGGCGACACCCCCACCACCAAGACCGAGATCCGCGAAGAGGCCGCCCGGCGCGGCCTGTTCGTCGCCAAGAAGCCCGACAGCCACGACATCTGCTTCATCGCCGACGGCGACACCCAGGGCTTCCTCGCCAAGCGACTGGGCAGCGCCGAGGGCGACATCGTCGACGAGTCCGGCACGAAGCTCGGTACCCACGAGGGCGCCTACGGCTTCACGATCGGCCAGCGCAAGGGGCTGCGCATCGGCACCCCGGCCGCGGACGGCAAGCCGCGCTACGTCCTGGACATCTCCCCGGTGAACAACACCGTCACCGTCGGCCCCGTCGAGTCCCTGGACGTGACCGCGCTCACGGCCATCAAGCCGCGCTGGTGCGGCCGCCCGCCGGCCGACGGCCCGGCCGTCTACACCGCCCAACTGCGCGCCCACGGCGGCGAGACCGAGGTCACCGCCGAGGTGGTCGGCGAGGAGCTGCGGGTCTCCTTCACCGAGCCCGTGCGGGGCGTCGCCCCGGGTCAGGCCGTGGTCCTGTACGACGGGACCCGCGTGGTGGGTTCGGCCACCATCGCCACCACCCGCCGGGCCGCTTCGGTGGCCTGAGAAGGGCCGACTCGGCCGGACCGTCCGCGACACGCCGGACGCGGCTGAGACATCTGACACACCAGAGGCGTCTGAGGCTCGTGTGGCGTGTAAGGCTGTCCGAAAGTGAGCGCACGCACCGTGTCACAACGACCCGTCCGGGCCGGGCCCGTCCCTTCGGGGGCAGGCCCGGCCCGGTTTTTGCCACCCCGAAAACCGGTGGGAAGGTTTCCGATTTTGTTGCGTCGGTGGCGTGAATTCGGTACTGCCGAACGCTTAAATTCACGTCGCCGTGACGAACGCTCTCCCAACCCCCCTTGTCCGGCCAGATCGTGAGCTGGTACACCTAGTCCGAAAAATTGTTCCGCCGAACTGAATCGAACTCAGTCACCGGTCAGCCGGGCAGGCCGGTCGTGAATCCGGCCCCAGGGCAATCGATGCGCTTTTGCCTGCCGCCGGACCCGGCCGTGCCCGTGGATCCGTCCCGACGGGCGAGAACCGGTGAGGCGCCACCCATCAGATTCGCCGCACCGCGGCGGGTGTGAGGTGCGCCCAAAAAGAAAGGGATTGATGTTGGCTCACAGTTCATCTGAATCGCCGCCGGAATCCTTGCCGGACGCGTGGACGGTCCTCAAGACCCGTACCGCCGTCCGTAATTATGCGAAAGAGCCGGTCGACGACGCGCTGATCGAGCAGCTGTTGGAGGCCATGCTCGCCGCGCCGACCGCCTCCAACCGGCAGGCGTGGTCGTTCACGGTGGTGCGCAGGCCCGCCGCGGTCCGCCGGCTGCGCGCGTTCTCGCCCGGGGTGCTGGGAACCCCCGCCTTCTTCGTCGTGGCCTGCGTCGACCGCAGCCTGACCGACAACCTCTCCCCGAAGCTCTCGCAGAAGATCTACGACACCAGCAAGCTCTGTGTCGCCATGGCGGTGGAGAACCTGCTGCTCGCGGCGCACGCGGCCGGCCTGGGCGGATGCCCGGTGGGCAGTTTCAGGTCCGAGATCGTCAAAAGCATGCTCGGTATCCCGGAACGCATCGAGCCGATGCTCGTGGTCCCGATCGGCCGTCCCGCGACAGCCCTCGTCCCCTCCCAGCGCCGCGCCAAGAATGAGGTCGTCAACTATGAATCCTGGGGAAACCGTGCTGCCGCCCCAACTGCGTGAGGAGATCGCGCTCCTCGCCGTTTATCTGCTCAGCAGCGGTCGCGGACTCCTGGAGGAGCCGGCCGACTACGGAATTTACCGCTGTACCGACGGGGCCCGTCGGGCGCTCCAACTCCTCGACGAACACGGCGGGAGCACGGCACGGCTGACCGCTGTGCGCGAGCGTCTCGACGAGGTCATGTTCGCGCCGATGGGCGAGGACCGGGACATGGGCGCGATTCTGGACGACCTGTGTCGCCAAATGGCAGACGCTCTTCCGGAAATAGAAACCCCCTGACGCTGTCCGGGGCAACCCCAAAAGGACTTCTTAGCATGCTTGCAGGCTTAGTTCCCGCGCCGGACCACGGAATGCGGGAAGAAATACTTGGCGACCGCGGCCGAATGATCCGGCAACGCGGTGAGCACGCCCTCATCGGAATCAGTGCGGGCAACAGTTATTTCAGCCAGAAGAACACCATCATGCTGCTGCAATGGGCCGGGCAGCGTTTCGAGCGCACCGATGTCGTCTATGTCGACACCCACATCGACGAGATGCTGATCGCCGACGGCCGCAGCGCGCAGGAGGCCGAGCGATCGGTCAAACGCACGCTCAAGGATCTGCGGCGCAGACTCCGGCGCTCGCTGGAGAGCGTGGGCGACCACGCCGAGCGGTTCCGTGTCCGGTCCCTGTCCGAGCTCCAGGAGACCCCTGAGTACCGAGCCGTACGCGAGCGCACCGACCGGGCCTTCGAGGAGGACGCCGAATTCGCCACCGCCTGCGAGGACATGGTGCGGGCCGTGGTGATGAACCGGCCCGGTGACAGCGTCGGCCTCTCCGCGGAACACCTGCGGGCCGGTCTGAACTACGTGCTGGCCGAGGCCCCGCTCTTCGCGGACTCGCCCGGCGTCTTCTCCGTCCCCTCCTCGGTGCTCTGCTACCACATCGACACCCCGATCACCGCGTTCCTGTCCCGGCGCGAGACCGGCTTCCGGGCGGCCGAGGGGCAGGCGTACGTCGTCGTCAGGCCGCAGGAGCTGGCCGACGCGGCCTAGTCGAGAGGCGTCCGCAGGCGGATCTCCCTTCCCCGTCCGCTCCCGGTGCCGGCGCCGGCACCGGGAATGACAAATGTCATGGGGAGGACAGGACACTTGCTCCTGATGCGGAACGGGGTCCCTCGGCGAGGATGAGGGCGTAGGAAGACAGCACACGTCGCACGCCGGGGGACCCGTCATGACTCAAGCCGCCACCGCCACCGCCACCACGAGCCAGGGCAGGGCGCTCCTGCAGAGCCTGACGCCGCTGCTCGTGGACGCCGCGATCCCGCTCGGCTCGTACTTCCTCCTCGCCGAGGGCTTCGGCATGAGCACGGTCGCCGCGCTGGCCTGGAGCAGCGTGGTCCCGGCGCTGCGCACGATCTGGGGCCTGGCCCGGGAGCGGAAGGTCAACGGCCTCGCGCTGCTGATCCTCGTCGTCAACGTGGTGGGGTTGGCGACGAGCACCCTGACCGGCGATGCCCGGCTGATGATGGCCAAGGACAGCGGCGTCAGCAGCGTCGTCGGGATCGCGATCCTGCTCTCGGTGCGCGGCCGGCGGCCGCTGATGACCGCCGGGCTCCGGCCCTGGGTGACCAAGGGCGGCCCCGAGGGGAACGCCGCATGGGACCGGCTGTGGGCGCGCAGCGCGCGGTTCCGGCAACTGGAGCGGCGGTTCTCGGCGGTCTGGGGGAGCGCCCTGCTGATCGAGTGCGTGGTCAAGGTCGTCGGTGCGTACGCCCTGCCGGTGCACATCATGGTGTGGCTGGGCACGGTGCTGACGGTGGTGGCGATCCTGCTGGCCATGGTGGTCGCGGGCGGCAGCTGCGCCGAGCCGATGGAGCAGATGGTCAAGGCCGAGGTCCGGGCCGCCGGCGAGGCCGGCGCGGCGGGGAACGCCGAGCCGGCGCCGGCCGCCGCGGCCTGAGACCGCACGGCGCGGGAGTTGGGGAAATCGCGTACAGGATTGGCGCGTCGAGCACCCCCGCCCTCGATGGGCCGGTCCCCGGCGCATAGGGTCGGCGATGCGACGGGACATCGGAGCCCCGCGTCGACGGTTCAACGGCGATCCGGACGGCACGCGGCTTTCGTCGGCCACGAAGGGAACGGAAGTCATGCCGACTGTTCACACGGGGGTCACGCAGAGCGGTCTCACCGCCGAGCTGGCTTCCCTGCACGCCGAGCTCGTCCGTCGGAATCCCGGTGAAGCGGAGTTCCACCAGGCGGCCCTGGAGGTCCTCGAAACGCTGGCACCGGTGCTCACCGCCCGGCCGGAGTTCGCGGACGCCAAGGTCCTGGAGCGGCTGGTCGAACCGGAGCGGCAGATCATGTTCCGCGTGCCCTGGCAGGACGACTCCGGCAAGATCCGGGTCAACCGCGGCTTCCGGGTGGAGTTCAACAGCGCGCTCGGCCCGTACAAGGGCGGCCTGCGGTTCCATGCGTCCGTCAACCTCGGCATCGTGAAGTTCCTCGGCTTCGAGCAGATCTTCAAGAACGCCCTGACCGGGCTGAACATCGGCGGCGGCAAGGGCGGCAGCGACTTCGACCCGCACGGCAGGTCGGACGCCGAGGTGATGCGCTTCTGCCAGTCCTTCATGACCGAGCTGCACCGTCACCTGGGGGAGCACACCGACGTGCCGGCCGGCGACATCGGCGTCGGCGGCCGGGAGATCGGCTACCTCTTCGGCCAGTACCGGCGGATCACCAACCGCTGGGAGGCCGGCGTCCTGACCGGCAAGGGCCTGGCGTGGGGCGGCTCCAAGGCCCGTACGGAGGCCACCGGTTACGGCAATGTGCTGTTCACCGAGGAGATGCTCAAGCAGCGCGGCGAGGAGCTGGACGGCCAGCAGGTGGTGGTCTCCGGGTCCGGCAACGTCGCCATCTACACCATCGAGAAGGCCCAGGCGCTCGGCGCCAACGTCCTGACCGTCTCGGACTCCGGCGGCTACGTCGTCGACGAGAAGGGCATCGACCTGGCGCTGCTCAAGCAGATCAAGGAGGTCGAGCGCGGCCGGGTCGGCGACTACGCGCAGCGGCGCGGCAGTTCGGCCAAGTACGTCGCCGGCGGGAGCGTGTGGGACGTCGCCTGTGACGTGGCCCTGCCGTCGGCCACCCAGAACGAGCTCGACGCGGACGCCGCCCGGATCCTGGTCCGCAACGGCGTCAAGGCGGTCTCCGAGGGCGCCAACATGCCCACCACCCCGGAGGCGGTGGCGCTGCTGAAGGAGGCCGGCGTGGCCTTCGGCCCGGGCAAGGCCGCCAACGCCGGCGGGGTGGCGACCAGCGCGCTGGAGATGCGGCAGAACTCCGCCCGCGAGGCGTGGTCGTTCGAGCGCGCGGAGGGCGAACTCGCCGCCATCATGCGGGGGATCCACGACACCTGCCACCAGACCGCCGAGCGCTTCGGGCGGCCCGGTGACTACGTGGCCGGCGCCAACATCGCCGGCTTCGAGCGGGTCGCGGACGCGATGCTGGACCAGGGCCTGATCTAGACGCCCCGCCGGGCCCGGCCGCGGAACCGCTCCGCGGCCGGGCCCGGTGTCCTTCCCCGCGCCCCGTCGGGCGGCCGCCGCGTGCCCGTAGGCTGAACGGCATGAATATCTGCGTCTTCTGTTCCGCCGCCGACCTCGATGACCGCTATGTGGTGCCCGCCCGTGAATTCGCCGAATCGATCGGCCGGGGCGGACATGCCCTGGTCTGGGGCGGTTCGGACACCGGACTGATGAAGGTCATGGCGGACGGCGTCCAGGAGGCCGGCGGGAAACTGCTCGGGGTCTCCGTGGAGTTCCTGGCGGACAAGACGCGCGCCAACGCGGACGAGATGGTCGTCACCAAGGACCTCGCCGAGCGCAAGGCGCAGCTGCTGGCGCGGGCCGACGCCATCGTCGTCATGGTGGGCGGCACCGGCACGCTGGACGAGGCGACCGAGATCCTGGAGCTGCGCAAGCACGGGATGCACAGCAAGCCGGTGGTGCTGCTGAACACCGCCGGTTTCTACGACGGGCTCAAGGCCCAGTTCGAGCGGATGGAGGCGGAGGGCTTCCTGCCCGTTCCCCTCTCCGAGCTGGTGTTCTTCGCCGAGGACGGTGCGGGCGCGCTGGCCCACCTGGAGGCGTGGGCGGGCGCCGCGGGCTGACCCGCTCCCGGGGGCACGCCGTAGGATCGCCTCCATGGGTACGCACTTGATCACGGGCGCCGGATCGGGCATCGGAGCGGCGGTCGCGCGGCGGCTCGCCGAGCGCGGTGAGGAGCTGTGGCTGCTGGCGCGCGACGTCGGCCGGGCCAAGGAGTTGGCGGAACGGTTCCCCGGGGCGCACACCCTCGTCGGTGACCTCGCCACCCCCGAGAAGCTCGACTGGGCGCTCGGGCACCAACGGCTGCCGGAGCGGCTCGACTCGATCCAGCACATCGCGGGCGTCATCGAGCTGGGTGCGGTCGGCGACCTGCCGGCCAAGGCGTGGCAGCGGCAGCTGGCGGTCAACCTCGTCGCGCCCGCCGAGATCACCCGGCTGCTGCTGCCGCTGGTCCGGATCGCCAAGGGTGACGTGGTCTTCGTCAACTCCGGTGCCGGGCTCACCGCGAACCCCAACTGGGGCGGGTACGCCGCGAGCAAGCACGGCCTGAAGGCGCTGGCCGACGCGCTGCGCGCGGAGGAGCACGACAACGGCGTCCGGGTCACCTCGATCTACCCGGGGCGCACCGCCACGCCCATGCAGGAGAGCACCCACCGCCAGGAGGGCAAGGCGTACGACGCGTCCCGGTGGATCGACCCGGAGTCGGTGGCCACGGCCATCCTCACCGCGATCGACCTGCCGCGGGACGCGGAGATCAAGGACCTGGTGGTCCGGCCGGGCCGCTGACCGCGGCCGGCCCCGGGGCTCCCGGGGCCGCCCGGCGGTCCGTCCGCCCCGACCGGACGTCGCCCCCGTGCCTCGCGCGGGGGCGACGTACGCTTCAGGGGTGACCACGTCAAGGGCGACCACCGAAGCGAAGACCACCGCCGCGGCGGGGTGCGGGTTCCGGGAGATCAGGGGGCTGGTCACCGAGCTGAGCCGCCGCCTGGACGCCCACCAGCGCAGCCGGATCGCGGAGCTGGACCTGACGCCGACGCAGGCGAAGGCGCTGGAGGAGCTGGGCGAGCCCAAGACCGCGCGGGAGTTGGCCGCGGTGCTGTGCTGCGAGCCGCCGAACGTCACCTATGTCATCTCCAAGCTGGAGAAGCAGGGGATGGTGGTCCGCCGCCCGCACCCGGCGGACGGGCGCGCCAAGCAGCTGGTGCTGACCGAGGCCGGTCGGGAGCTGCGGCTGGACCTGCTGCGGCGGATGGGCACAGAGTCCCCGCTGGACCACCTCTCCCACGAGCAGCGCAGCGCGCTCCGCGACGAACTCCTCAGAGCGCTGGGCCGCGCTACGGACGCGGCCTAGAGCGCGTCCGCCGTCCTGCCGAAGGCCCCCGGCATCGTCCCGGGGGCCTTCGGCGTTTCTTGGTATCGCTTCGATAAAGTTATAGCTGTAACCATCGCCCGCGATGGATAGATACAGCTATAACTAAATCCATGATCACTGAGAACGCGGCGCCGCGCGCGACGGCGAGCACCCCCACCCGTCCCGCACCCGCCGGCGGAGCCGCCCAACTCGTCGTCCTGGCCCTGGGGTTCGTGATGGCGAGCCTGGACACCGGCATCATGAACGTCGCCGCGCACGACCTCCAGGCCCGGCTCGGGCTGACCATGTCCGGCCTCACCTGGGTCGTCGACGGCTACGTCCTCGCCTTCGCCGCACTGCTGCTGCTCGCCGGCTCGCTCGCCAAGCGGTTCGGCGCCCGGCGGATCTACCTCGTCGGGCTGGCCGTCTTCACCGCCGCGTCCCTGCTGGGCGCCGCGGCGCCGGGCGGCGGCGCCCTGGTGGCGGCCCGCTTCGCCCAAGGGGCGGGCGCCGCGCTCTTCATGCCCAGCTCGCTGTCGCTGCTGATGAACGCCTTCCCGGAGTCGGCCCGTCGGGCGAAGGTGCTCGGCGTCTGGTCCGCGATCGTCTCCACCTCCGTCGGCCTGGCACCGACCGTCGGCGGCCTGCTCGTCGGCACCCTCGGCTGGCGCAGCATCTTCCTGGTCAACCTCCCCATCGGGATCGCCGGACTGCTGCTCACCCGCCGGGTGATCGCCGCCGTCCCGGGCACCGGCGCCCCGCTCGGCGGCACCGGCCACGTCCTCGGCCTGCTCGCCCTCGGCTCGCTCAGCTACGCCCTCATCGAGGGGCCCGCCGCCGGCTGGGCCGCCCCCGGCGTCCTGGCGGCGTTCGCGGTGGCCGTGCTCGCCGCCGCCGGCTTCGTGGTCCGGGAACGCACCGCCCGCACCCCGGTCCTGCCCGTCACCCTCTTCGCCGACAGCCGCTTCTCCGCCGCCAACGCGGTCGGCTTCCTCTTCAACTTCGCCTTCTACGGGGCGCTGTTCGTCCTCGGGCTCTTCCTCCAGACGGGCCGCGGCGCCGACGCGGTGACCGCGGGTCTGCAGATGCTCCCGGCCGTCCTCGTCATCCCGATCGGCAACGTGCTCTACACGCGGATCGCGCCGCGCACCGGCAACCAGGCCGCGCTCACCGTCTCCCTGGCCCTCTCCGCCGCCGGCTACCTCCTGCTCTTCCTGGTCCTCTCGCCGACCCTGCCGTACGGGGTGATCGCGGCGGTGCTGGCCGTCACCAACATCGGCAGCGGGATCAGCTCCCCGGCGATGACCGGCGTCCTGATGGAGGCCGCGGGCCGCGAGCACGCCGACATCGGCAGCGCGACCCTCAACGCCAACCGCCAGGTCGGCTCGCTGGTCGGCATCGCCGGCATGGGCGCGATCCTGACCGGCGCGGGCGACGCCTACCAGGGCACCGGATACGCCTTCGCGCTGACCGCGGTGGCCCTGGCGGCCGCGGCGGCGGTCGGCTGGTTGGGCGTCCGCGGCCGGCGCTGACCCGGGCGCGGCGTTCGCGCCGGGCGTACGGAGGTGGGCCGGGTGGGGCTGGGGCGGCCCGCCCGGCCCACCGCCGCATACCCTTCCGGGGTGAGCGAGAACACCAGGCACAAGTGGGCCGCGGGCGCGGCGACCGGCATCGGATCGATGCCGGGCGGCGACGCGCGCGAAGCGGCGAAGACCGTCACCGGATCGCTGGAGGACTTCCCCCATCTGCCCGAGCTCCCGGCCCGGGGGCCCGGCGCCGACATGATCGGCCGCACCCTGGGCCTGCTCGTCGAGCTCTACGCCCATGTGGAGCCCAGCGGCTGGCGGATCAGCGACCGGCCCGGCCGCGACACCCGCCGGGCCCGCTCCTGGCTCGGCGAGGACCTCGACGCCCTGGAGGAGTTCACCCAGGGATACGGGGGACCGCTGAAGGTCTCCGCGGTCGGCCCGTGGACCCTGGCCGCCGCCCTGGAGCTGCGCAACGGCGAGGCGGCGCTCGGCGACCCCGGGGCCTGCCGGGACCTCACCGAGTCGCTCGCCGAGGGACTGCGCGGCCATCTCGCCGAGGTTCGACGGCGGATGCCGGGCGCCGAAATCGTCCTCCAGCTCGACGAGCCGTCGCTGACCGCGGTGCTCCAGGGGCGGGTGAGGACCGCGAGCGGCTACCGCACCCACCGGGCCGTGGACCGCGCGGTCGTCGAGGGCGCGCTGCGCGACCTGGTCGGGGCGGCGGACGGCGCACCGGTCGTGGTCCATTCCTGCGCGCCCGAGGTGCCGTTCGCACTGCTGCGGCGGGCCGGTGCGACCGGCATCTCGTTCGATGCCGCGCTGCTCACCGAGCGTGAGGACGAGGCGCTCGGCGAGGCGGTGGAGGCCGGCACCGCGCTGTTCGCGGGCGTGGTGCCGGGCGTGGACGGTCGATTGTCAGACCCTGCCGGTAGCGTCATGGGTGTCCGGACGCTGTGGCGCAGGCTGGGGCTGGCACCGGGACTTCTCGCGGAGTCCGTGGTGGTCACCCCGTCGTGCGGTCTGGCGGGCGCCTCGCCCGCCTACGCCCGCGCGGCGCTCGCCCACTGCGTCCGGGCGGCGAGGTCACTCGCAGACAACCCTGAGTGACCGCCCTCAAGGACACGGGAGGACAAGACGGTGGCTGGCGAACAGCACGCGGCGGCATCCGAGGTGCCCGCCGCGGCACGGGAGAAGCACGCGCAGCTCGCTGAGCAGATCGAGGAGCACCGCTTCCGGTACTACGTGAAGGACGCCCCGGTCGTCAGCGACGCGGAGTTCGACAGGCTGCTGCGCGCCCTGGAGGCCCTGGAGGAGACCCATCCCGAGCTGCGCACCCCGGACTCCCCGACCCAGAAGGTCGCCGGGTCGTACGCCACGGAGTTCACCGAGGTCGCGCACCGCGAGCGGATGCTCTCGTTGGACAACGCCTTCGACGACGAGGAGCTGTCGGCCTGGGCCGAGCGGATCGCCACCGAACTCGGCGGCGACGCCAAGGGCGCCGGCTACCACTTCCTGTGCGAGCTGAAGGTCGACGGCCTCGCGGTCAACCTCACCTACGAGCACGGCCGCCTCACCCGCGCCGCCACCCGGGGCGACGGCCGCACCGGCGAGGACATCACGCCCAACGTCCGCACCATCGCCGAGATCCCGCACCGCCTCCAGGGCGACCGGGTCCCCGAGCTGGTCGAGATCCGCGGGGAGGTCTACTTCCCGATGGAGAAGTTCCTGGAGCTCAACGAGCGCCTGGTGGCCGACGGCAAGCCGCCGTTCGCCAACCCCCGCAACGCCGCGGCCGGTTCGCTGCGCCAGAAGGACCCCAAGGTCACCGCCACCCGCCCGCTGCACATGGTGGTGCACGGCCTCGGCGCCCGCGACGGCCTGGCGATCGACCGCCTCTCCGAGGCGTACGACCTGCTCAAGGAGTGGGGCCTGCCCACCGCCACGCACAACCGCGTGGTGGACTCCCTCGCCGCGGTACGGGAGTTCATCGCCCACTACGGCGACCCCGAGACCCGCCGCACGGCCGTCGAGCACGAGATCGACGGCGTCGTGGTCAAGCTCGACGAGATCCGGCTCCAGGGCCGGCTGGGCGCCACCTCGCGGGCGCCGCGCTGGGCGATCGCCTGGAAGTACCCGCCGGAGGAGGTCAACACCAAGCTGGTGGACATCCGCGTCGGCGTCGGCCGCACCGGACGGGTCACGCCGTACGCGGTCGTCGAGCCGGTCACCGTGGCCGGTTCCGAGGTGGAGTTCGCCACCCTGCACAACCAGGACGTGGTCAAGGCCAAGGGCGTCCTGATCGGCGACACCATCGTCATCCGCAAGGCGGGCGACGTCATTCCGGAGATCCTCGGCCCGGTCGTCGACCTGCGGGACGGCACCGAGCGGGAGTTCGTGATGCCCGCCGAGTGCCCCGAGTGCGGCTCGGCGCTCCAGCCCGCCAAGGAAGGCGACATCGACCTGCGGTGCCCCAACGCCCGGTCCTGCCCCGCCCAGATCCGCGAGCGGCTGTTCTACCTCGCCGGCCGCAAGTGCCTGGACATCGAGAACTTCGGCTATGTCGCCGCCACCGCCCTCAGCCAGCCGCTGGAGCCCGCCGAGCCGCCGCTGACGGACGAGGGCGGCCTGTTCGACCTCTCCGTCGAGGAGCTGCTGCCCATCAAGTCCCATGTCCTCGACCCGGACACCGGCCTGCCCAAGCGCGACCCGAAGACCGGCGAGGAGAAGGTCGTCACCTTCTTCGCCAACCAGAAGGGCGAGCCGAAGAAGAACACCCTGGCCATGTTGGAGAACATCCAGGCGGCCAAGGAGCGCCCGCTGGCCCGGATCCTCACCGGGCTGTCGATCCGTCACGTGGGCCCGGTGGCGGCGCAGGCGCTGGCCCGGGAGTTCCGCTCGATCGACCGGATCAGGGAGGCGAGCGAGGAGGAACTGGCGGCCGTGGAGGGCGTCGGCGGCACCATCGCCGCCTCCCTCAAGCAGTGGTTCGCCGTGGACTGGCACCAGGAGATCATCGAGCGCTGGCGGGCCGCGGGCGTCCGTATGGAGGAGGAGCAGTCGGGTGAAACGGGCCCGCGTCCCCTGGAAGGCGTCACCGTCGTGGTAACGGGCACACTTCAGTCACACACCAGAGATGGCGCGAAAGAAGCGCTACAGGCTCTTGGTGCGAAGGTGACCGGATCCGTTTCCAAGAAGACCGGATTCGTAGTGGTGGGCGACAACCCCGGTTCGAAGTACGACAAAGCCATGCAGTTGAAGGTCCCCGTGTTGGACGACGACGGCTTCGCTGTGCTGCTGGAGCAGGGTCCCGAGGCGGCACGAGCGGTAGCTGTCACTCCGCCTGAGGAGGAGTGAGGTGTCACCCCATCGGCGCATACCAGATTGATCTGGGAGGCCGGGTCGCATTCGGGCAACCGCTGCGGATCGCTGCCCGCAGCGGCCTTCCGCGTCCTACTGTTGACGTGTGCGCCTGCCGTGGCGCGGGCACAGCCGGCTGTGAGAGGGATCGGAATGAAACCGACCGACAGCGCCGCTCCGGCGTCGCGGCTCCGCCGGCTTGTGGTGCCCGCGTTGCCCGCGGCCATCGTCATGGCGGCGGGCGTGGTGCTCGCCGCCGGTGTGCTCCACTCGCTCGGCGACGGCGAGCCGTTGTTCCCCGCCGGAGCCATCGGCTGGTCGCTGGCGGTCCTGACCGGCGTCATCGTCGGCCATCTGGTCGCCCTCGGCCGGGACCGGTGGTGGGGCGGCACCGGTTCCGGGGCGGCCCTCGCCCTCGCCGTGCTCCTGCTCTACGGCTGGGTGCCGGCCATCCTGGTCAGCCTCTCCGTCGTGGTCCTGGTCGGCGCCGCCCGACGGCAGCGCTGGCGACAGGCCGTGGTCCACGGGGCAGTTGACCTCCTCGGCATCGGCGCCGCGGCGCTCGGCCTGGTCGTCTGCGGGGTGCAGCCCAGCGTCCGTCGGCCCTGGACGCCCGATGCCTGGGACCTCTCCGTCCTGCCCGAGGTCCTCGTGATGGCGGGGAGCTATCTCCTCGTCAGCCGGGGGCTGCTGTGGTGCAGTCGGCTGCCGCTCGGTGGCGGCCTGCCCGCCATCGCCCGCCCTGCGGTGGTGCGGCAGGCCCTGGTCGGCATCGCCCTGGTCGGCATCTCCCCGCTGATCGCGGTGTGCGCGGTGGGCGCCCCGCTGCTGCTGCCGCTGTTCGCGGTCCCGCTGATCGCGCTGGACTCCACCCTGTGGATAGCCAGGGCCCGTGCCGAGGAGCAGCTGCGCGACCCGCTCACCGGCCTGCCCAACCGCCAGTGGTTGCTGGAGCGCACCTGGACGGCCCTGGACGAGGCCGAGCGGGCCGGCACCCGTGCCGCCCTCGTCCTCATCGACCTCGACCGCTTCCGCTCCGTCAACGACACCCTCGGGCACCTCGCCGGCGACCGCCTGCTGCTCCAGATCGCCGACCGGCTGCGGCACGCCCTCCCGCGCGGCGCCGAGGCCGCCCGGCTCGGCGGCGACGAGTTCGCCGTCCTGCTGCCCGCCACCGACTCCCTCACCAGCTCCCAGCGGGTCGCCCGCAACCTCGTCGCGGCCCTCAGCTCCCCGCTGGACCTCGACGGACTGACCCTCGTGCTCGAAGCCAGCGCGGGGGTCGCGGTCTTCCCCGAACACGCGCTGGACGCCGAAGGGCTGCTGCGCCGCGCCGACGTGGCGATGTACCAGGCCAAGCGGGACCGCAGCGGCGTCGAGCTCTACGAGGCCAAGCGGGACGGCAACACCCCCGACCGGCTCGGCCTGCTGGGCGATCTGCGGCGCGCCCTGGACGCCGGCGACGTCGAGCTGCACTACCAGCCCAAGGTCCGCTTCGACGGCCATGTCTCCGGACTGGAGGCGCTGGTCCGCTGGGTCCACCCGGACCGCGGCCGGGTCCCCCCGGACGAGTTCATCGCCATCGCCGAGTCCTCCGGCCTGATGCCCCGGCTCACCGAGTACGTCCTGGAGACCGCGCTCGCCCAGGTGGCCCGCTGGCGCGCGATGGGCCTGGAGGTCCCGGTCGCGGTGAACGTCTCACCGCGCGACGTGCACTCCCCGGGCTTCGCCGGCGCGGTCGCCGCCCGGCTCGCCCGACATCGCGTCCCACCCGGCGCCCTCCAGTTGGAGATAACCGAGCACGTCCTCCTGGAGGACCCGCAGCGGGCCGCCGACACCCTGGCCGGGCTCACCGCGCACGGCGTGAAGATGTCCCTGGACGACTTCGGCACCGGCTACAGCTCCCTGGTCCACCTGCGGCGCCTGCCGGTCAGCGAGCTCAAGATCGACCGCTCTTTCGTGGCCCGGCTGGCCGTCGACACCGAGGACGCCGAGATCGTCCGCTGCACCCTCGACCTGGCCCACTCGCTGGGCCTGCTGGTCGTCGCCGAGGGCGTCGAGGACGACGAGACCTGGGAGCGGCTGCGCGACCTGGGCTGTGACGCCGTCCAGGGCTGGCTGGTGGCCGCCGCCATGCCACCGGACGAGACCACGGCCTGGTTGCGGGCCCGTGGTGAGCACGGGTGGCGCCGTGCGTCGGAGACGTCCGCCCTCACGGCGGAGAAGGCAGCCGAGCGCCCTTCGGGACAGGTCCTGAACTGACCCGGCCACCGGCCGTCCCAACTCCCCGCTCCGACACCACCGCCCAAGCCCAGAGCCCGACCCAGGACCCGAAACCGGATCCTGACCCGGAACCAGACCCGGAGCCGAAACCGGACCAGCCCGCGCCGGACCAACCGGCATCGCACCAGCCGGCCCCGGCCGACTCCGCACCGGACCAGTCGGCCCCGGCCGACCCCGCACCCGAGCGACCCGCGCCGGACGCCCCCGGACCGGGCCTGCCGGCGCCGCGGGAACCGGGTGCGCCCGGCTCCAGAACAAACGATCCGCCAGCCGGTGCTCCGGGCGAGGCGGAGCCGCCGGACGCCCCCCGGCCCCCGGCGGCGGCCGGCTGACCGCCACCGCCACGGGGCCGTCGGGCGGTCCCGCCGGACCGTCCGACGGCCCCGCGGAACGCTCCGTTGCAGCGGTCCGGCGAAAGCGTTTCGCGGCGGCGTTCCCCTACGCCATAGGATTGGGCCGGAATACTCCTGCGGAGAATTCGCCTAGAAATCTCCTTCCGGAACACTCCGCCCAGAACACTCCACCGAAAACACCAGAGGATCGCTGCATGCCTGGCATCACGCGCGAGGAGGTCGCCCACCTCGCCCGGCTGGCACGTCTGGAGCTGAAGGACGAAGAGCTCGACCACTTCGCCGGACAGCTCGACGACATCATTGGCGCGGTCGCCCGCGTCTCCGAGGTCGCCGGTCAAGACGTTCCGCCGACCTCCCACCCGCTGCCGCTGACCAATGTCATGCGGTCGGACGAGGTCCGTCCGTCGCTCACCCCCGAGCAGGCGCTCTCCGGCGCCCCCGCTCAGGAGCAGCAGCGTTTCAAGGTGCCGCAGATCCTGGGGGAGGAGTGATCATGGCAGACCTGATCAAGCTCACCGCCGCAGAGATCGCGGCGAAGATCGCCGCCGGCGAGCTCACCGCCGTCGAGGTGACCGAGGCCCACCTGGCCCGCATCGAGGCCGTCGACGAGAAGGTGCACGCCTTCCTGCACGTGGACCGCGAGGGCGCGCTGGCCCAGGCCCGCGCCATCGACGAGAAGCGGGCCCGCGGCGAGAAGCTCGGCCCGCTGGCCGGTGTCCCGCTCGCGCTGAAGGACATCTTCACCACCCAGGACATGCCGACCACCGTCGGCTCGAAGATCCTCGAAGGGTGGATGGCGCCCTACGACGCCACGCTGACCAAGAAGCTCAAGGACGCCGACGTCGTCATCCTCGGCAAGACCAACATGGACGAGTTCGCCATGGGGTCGTCGACGGAGAACAGCGCCTACGGGCCGACCGGCAACCCCTGGGACCTCACCAAGATCCCCGGCGGCTCCGGCGGCGGTTCCTCCGCCGCCCTCGCCTCCTTCCAGGCCCCGCTGGCCATCGGCACGGACACCGGCGGGTCGATCCGTCAGCCCGCCGCCGTCACCGGCACCGTCGGCGTCAAGCCCACCTACGGCGGGGTCTCCCGCTACGGCATGGTGGCCTTCTCCAGCTCCCTGGACCAGGGCGGCCCGTGCGCCCGCACGGTGCTGGACGCGGCGCTGCTCCACGAGGCCATCGCCGGCCACGACCCGCTGGACTCCACCTCCATCGACGCCCCGGTCCCGCCGGTCGTCGAGGCGGCCCGCAACGGCAGCGTGGACGGGATGCGGGTCGGCGTCGTCAAGCAGTTCCGCGGCGAGGGCTACCAGCCCGGCGTGCTCCAGCGCTTCGACGAGACGGTCGCGCTGCTCACGGAGCTGGGCGCCGAGGTCGTCGAGCTGGACTGCCCGTCCTTCGACCTGGCACTGGCCGCGTACTACCTGATCGCGCCCTCCGAGTGCTCCTCCAACCTCGCCCGCTTCGACGCCATGCGCTACGGCCTGCGGGTCGGCGACGACGGCACGAAGTCCGCCGAGGAGGTCACCGCGCTGACCCGCGAGGCCGGCTTCGGCCCCGAGGTCAAGCGCCGCATCATGCTCGGCACGTACGCGCTCAGCTCCGGCTACTACGACGCGTACTACGGCAGCGCCCAGAAGGTCCGCACGCTGATCACCCGCGACTTCGAGCGGGCCTTCGAGCAGGTCGACGTGATCATCTCGCCGACCACGCCGACCACCGCGTTCCCGATCGGCGAGCGCACCGACGACCCGATGGCGATGTACCTCGCCGACGTGTGCACCATCCCCGCCAACCTGGCGGGCAACGCCGCCATGTCGCTGCCCTGCGGACTGGCTCCCGAGGACGGGTTGCCGGTGGGGCTGCAGATCATCGCCCCGGCCATGGCCGACGACCGGCTGTACAAGGTCGGCGCCGCGGTCGAGTCCGCGCTCACCGGGAAGTGGGGCCACCCGCTCATCGAGGAGGCCCCGGCCCTGTGAGCGGAGCTGTCAACGACCTGCTGGAGGAGACGCTGTGAGTGGAAAGCTGGCCAAGGCCAAGAACTTCAAGAAGTCCAAGCCCGGCACCTACCTGTCCATCGGCACCACGCTGTTCGGCGCGGTGAGCGTCGTCAAGCAGGCGAAGAAGGCCAAGGGGGAGCAGGACATGCTCCAGCTGGTCGACGCCGTCGTCTCCGCCGCCGCCATCGTCACCGGTGTCGCCCTGCTCGTCCGCGAACTGCGTCGTCTCAACGACGACGACGTCCTCGCGGGCTGAGCGGCGCCGGACCTGAGAGGTTAGTTTCACCGTGACTGTCACCGACCTGGTGCCGTACGAGGACGCGCTGGCCACCTACGACCCCGTGATGGGTCTGGAGGTGCACGTCGAACTCGGTACCAAGACCAAGATGTTCTGCGGGTGCGCAACCACCCTGGGCGCCGAGCCCAACGCGCAGACCTGCCCCACCTGCCTGGGCCTGCCCGGCTCCCTCCCGGTCGTCAACGCGACCGGCGTGGAGTCCGCGATCAAGATCGGCCTGGCACTGAACTGCTCCATCGCCGAGTGGTGCCGCTTCGCCCGGAAGAACTACTTCTATCCGGACATGCCGAAGAACTTCCAGACCTCCCAGTACGACGAGCCGATCGCCTTCGACGGCTACCTCGACGTGCAGCTGGAGGACGGCGAGGTCTTCCGCGTCCACATCGAGCGCGCCCACATGGAGGAGGACACCGGCAAGTCCACCCACATCGGTGGGGCGACCGGCCGGATCCACGGCGCGCGGCACTCGCTGCTGGACTACAACCGTGCCGGCATCCCGCTCATCGAGATCGTCACCAAGCCGATCGAGGGCGCCGGCGAGCGGGCCCCCGAGGTCGCCAAGGCGTACGTCGCCGAGCTGCGCGAGCTGATCCGGGCGCTGGGCGTCTCCGAGGCCCGCATGGAGATGGGCCAGATGCGCTGCGACGTGAACCTCTCGCTGCGCCCCAGGGGCACCGAGAAGTTCGGCACCCGCTCGGAGACCAAGAACGTTAACTCGCTGCGCTCCGTGGAGCGGGCCGCCCGGTACGAGATCCAGCGGCACGCCGCGGTGCTCTCCTCCGGCGGCACGATCATCCAGGAGACCCGGCACTTCCACGAGGACGACGGCTCCACCACCTCGGGCCGGGTCAAGGAGGAGGCGGAGGACTACCGCTACTTCCCCGAGCCCGACCTGGTGCCGGTGGCCCCGTCCCGTGAGTGGGTCGAGGAGCTGCGGGCCACCCTGCCCGAGCTGCCGCGGGTCCGCCGCAACCGGCTGCGCGAGGAGTGGGGCGTCTCCGAGCTCGACATGCAGTCGATCCTCAACGCCGGGGCGGTCGACCTGATCGTCGCCACCGCCGACGCCGGCGCGGACGCCGCCGCGGCCCGCAAGTGGTGGATGGGCGAGCTGGCCCGCCGCGCCAACGAGGACGGGGTGGAGCTGGCCGCGCTGCCGATCACCCCGGAGCAGGTCGCCCGGGTCGCCGCGCTGGTCGCCGACGGCTCGCTCAACGACAAGCTGGCCCGGCAGGCCATCGAGGGCGTGCTGGCCGGCGAGGGCGACCCGGACGCGGTCGTCGAGAAGCGCGGGCTGAAGGTCGTCTCCGACGAGGGTGCGCTCGGCACCGCCGTGGACGAGGCGATCGCCGCCAACGCCGCCATCGCCGACAAGATCCGCGGCGGCAAGGTCGCCGCGGCCGGTGCCCTGGTCGGCGCGGTCATGAAGGCCACCCGCGGCCAGGCGGACGCGGCCCGCGTGCGCGAGCTGATCCTGGAGAAGCTGGGCGTCGAGGGCTGATCCCGTGGAGCCCCGTAGGGGAGGGGCGAACGGATCCCGTAGGGGATGCGGGCGCCCCCTACGGGGCCACAACGGATCCACGGATCCCTGGATTCCCGAGCCCGCCACCAGTGGGTCGTGAGCGGCCGCCCTTCCACCTGGAGGGGCGGCCGCTTCCGCATACTGGCGCGAGGGTCCGAACTTCCTCCGTCACGGCGGAATGCCGCGCCCCTCCCCGGTGCTGTCACTGGAAAAGGATCAAGGGGAGCAACGCTCGCCGGAGAGTGGAGGAGTGAGCGATGGCGCAGCAGGACACCACCGCACCGGAGCCCCGGGAGGTCGCCGCGCGGCTCGGCCGGGTCGGGGTCTGGCACGGCGGGATCGGCCGGTTGTCGGCCGCGGCGGAACGGGAGTTCGCGGCGGAGGTGGAGCGGCTGGGGTACGGCGCGCTGTGGTTCGGTGAGGCGCAGGCCACCAAGGAGGCGTTCGCGCACGCCGGGCTGCTGCTGGCCGCCACCGAGCGGCTGACCGTCGCCACCGGCATCGCCAACATCTGGGTCCGGGACGCCACCGCGATGAACGCCGGCGCACACACCCTCGCCGAGGCGTACGACGGCCGGTTCCTGCTGGGCCTGGGCGCCAGTCACGCCCCGCAGGTCAACGGCCGCGGCCACACCTACGCCAAGCCGCTCGCCGCGATGCGCTCCTACCTGGAGGCGATGGACGAGGCCACGTACGAGGGCCCGGTGGCCACGCCGCCCGCCCGGGTGCTCGCCGCGCTGGGCCCCAAGATGGTGGAGCTGGCGGGGGAGCGGGCCGCGGGCGTGCACTCGTACTTCGTCACGCCCGAGCACACCGCCGGCGCCCGCGAGATCCTGGGCGGCACCCCGCTGCTCGCGCCCGAGCAGGCCGTCCTGCTGGAGACCGACCCGGCGACCGCCCGCGCCCTGATCCGCGAGCACCACCTCGGCTTCTACCTGGCGCTGCCCAACTACGTGAACAGCCTGCGACGGCTGGGCTTCGACGACGACGACTTCACCGGCGGCGGCAGCGACCGCCTGGTCGACGCGATCGTGGCCTGGGGCGACGTGGACGCGATCCGGCGGCGGGTGCGGGAGCACCACGACGCGGGCGCCGACCATGTGGCGCTCCAGCCGATCGTCGCCGACCGCGGCCTGGGCCTCGACCAACTCCGGGAACTGGCACCGGCGTTGCTGGATCAGTGACCGAGGGGTCGGTGGCCGAGGGGTCAGTGGCCGAGGCGGGCCAGGGCGGCGAGCGGATAGCGCTCGCCGGCCACCGCGCCGTCGGGCACCGCCGCCCGGAGCCGCTCCACCTGCTCCGGGCCGAGCACGAGGTCGGCCGCGGCCGCGTTCTCCTCCAGATAAGCCCGGCGCTTGGTACCGGGGATCGGCACGATGTCCTCGCCCTGGGCGAGCAGCCAGGCGAGGACGGCCTGCGCCGGTGTGCAGCCGAGGGACTCGGCGACGGCGCGGACGGCACGCACCAGCGCGAGGTTGTGCGCGAGGTTCTCGTCCGCGAACCGCGGCCACCGGCGCCGGGCGTCGTCGGCGGTGAGGTCGTCGAGGGAGGTCAGCGCGCCGGTCAGCATCCCGCGCCCGAGCGGTGAGTACGCGACGACGCCGATGCCCAACTCCCGGCAGGTGGCCAGCATGTCGCCCGCCAGCACTTCCCGGGTGAAGAGGGAGTGCTCCAGCTGTACGGCGCTGATGGGGTGGACGGCATGGGCCCGACGCAGCGTCTGAGGGCTCACCTCGCTCAGCCCGAGATGGCGCACCGAACCCTCCGCGACCAGCTCCGCCATGGCGCCGACCGTCTCCTCGATGGGGACGGCCGGGTCGCGGCGGTGCATGTAGTAGAGGTCGATCCGGTCCGTCCCCAGGCGGCGCAGCGAGGCGTGGCACGCCGTGCGCACCCAGGCGGCCGAGGTGTCGACCTCGTTCACCCGCCCCGTCGCCGCGTCGTGCCGCAGCCCGAACTTGGTCGCGACGACCAGCCCGTCCCGCACGGTGGCCGGCCGGCCACCCAACCACCGCCCGAGGAACTCCTCGTTGGCGCCCCGCCCGTACGCGTCCGCGGTGTCGAGCAGGGTCACCCCGAGCTCGACCGCCCGGTCGAGGGTACGGAGCGACTCGGCGTCGTCCGGCACGCCGTACGAGGTCGACATCCCCATGCAGCCGAGTCCGAGCGCGGAGACGGTTGGTCCGTGGGAGCCGAGCCGCCGCCGCTTCACGGCCGCGCCGCGACGTCGGCGAGGAACGCCCCCCACGCATCGGCGTCGAGCGTGAGCACGGGCCCGCCGGGGTTCTTGGAGTCGCGGATGTGGATGGTGAGGTGGGGGCCCGGAGAGGCGGCTACTGTGACGCAGTTGCCGCCTGCACTGCCGCTGTAACTGGACTTGCGCCAGTCGTAGGCGGCTTCGAGGCAGTTGCCGCCTTCGTCGCTGCTGTGGCTCGACTTGCGCCAGGCGCGGGCGACTTCCAGGCAGTTTCCACCCTCGTCGCCGCTGTAGCTGGACTTGCGCCAGTTGTAGGCGGCTTCGAGGCACGCGCCGCCCTGATCGCTGCTGTAGCTGGACTTGAACCAGGTCAGATCGTCCGAGGTGTGTGGAGCAGCTGCGCTGGTCATGACCCTCCTAGCAGATCGTCCAGCAGGCTCATGGTCTCCTCGGGTGTGAGAGCCTGCGAGCGCAGCATTCCATACTTTTGTTGGAGCTCACTGACCCGATCAGGGTCTTCGTGGAGGAAGCTGGTCAGCTGCCCTTCGACGTAGGCCAGGTGATCGTGATCGGGTGTCTCCAGCAGGATCATTGGTCCCGCAAGTCCAGCGTGATTTGCTCGACTTGTCGGCACGACCTGCAACCCGAGGAAGGGAAGCTCTGCGCATTGCCGCAGGTGTCGGATCTGGTCCCGCAGAACGTCGGCTCCTCCGACGGGTCGGTGCAGGATCACTTCCTCCAGGATGAAGTTCATCATCGGCGGGGGCTTGCGGGTCAGGGCCCTCTGCCGACTGAGTCGACCTGTCACCCATTCCTCAAGCTGCTCCGCGTCAATCGGTGGATAGAGGCAGTCGAAGACCGCGCGTACATACGCTTCGGTCTGCAACAGCCCAGGTACGACCTGGTTTTCGTACCACAGCAGTGTCAGCGCCTCCTCCTCGTACTCCAGATAGTCCTGTACGAATGCCGGCAGCTTCTCCCTAACCGGCACCTTCGCCACCGCAACCGCCAACGCCCCCTTCGTGTCGAGGATTTCGTCGAACGCCTCGGCCAGGTCGATCTTCAGCGCTCTGCGGCCCTGCTCGATTGAGCCGATGGTGTCCTCGTGGACGCCCGCCGCCTCGGCCAGTGCCGGTTGCGTCAACCGGGCCGCCCTGCGGAAGTGGCTCAACTGGGCGCCGATCACGTGCCATGACGTGATCCGCTTCGGTTTGTTCGGCTGGTGCATGCCGCTTGCCTTCCCCCCGTCGTGACCGACTGATGCGACGCGAAGTCGTACATCGCATCTGTACGAAATCACGCTGTGGTCCAGCGTAATCACGCCCAGTGACAGTGGGGTCATGCAAGAGGAGATTCAGGTCGTGCGGATCCGGACGGCGCGCTATCGGCGGGAGCGCCGTTCCGTGTCGCTGGCCAGGGAGTTCGCGCGCATGGCGCTCGCGGACTGGGACCGGAAGGACAGGGCGGACGACATCGTGCTCTGCGTGAGCGAACTGGCCACGAACGCGTTGCTGCACGGCGTACCGCCGGGGCGCGAGTACCGGCTGTGGCTGGCGCTGGGGGCGGTGGACGGCGTGCTGCGGGTCGAGGTGCACGACAGCGGGGGCGGCGAGCCGCGGGTGCCGGAGCGGGGTGGCGCGTGGACCGAGGAGTGCGGGCGCGGGCTGCTGCTGGTGGCCGCGCTCGCGGACGCCTGGGGCGTCGAGGGGCGGGTGCCCGGCAAGGTCGTGTGGTGCGAGTGGTGGCCGGAGGGGGCCGGGCGTCTCGCGTGACGGGAGACGGATCGCGAGCCGTTTCCAAAGTCGTCACCCCGATACCTATCGCATGTCATGGTCGCCCACTACCGTCCCGGTCGCACCATCTCAATGGGCTGACCGAAGACCATAGGAAGGCCATTGACTGTCGACTGGGAGGTCGGGCGTGGCACCGGAGGTATCTCGTAGGCGGGTACTGGGAGTTGGCGCGGCGGCGGCCGGCGCGGCGGTGGCCGGGTCGCTGCTGCCGCCGTCGCTCCAGCAGGCGCTGGCGCAGGACGCGGCCCACCCCGTGCGGCAGCGCGGGGGCGGGCTCCGCGAGATCGAGCACGTCGTCGTCCTGATGCAGGAGAACCGTTCCTTCGACCATTACTTCGGCATGCTGCGCGGGGTCCGCGGCTTCGGCGACCGCAACGCCGTCGAGCTGCCCGGCGGGCGGAGCGTCTTCGAGCAGCCGGGGCCGCTGGGCGTCCGGCACGTGCTGCCCTTCTCGGTGCGCGACGCGGCCGCCGCACAGAAGAAGGACCTCCAGTACATCGGGAATCTGGACCACAGCTGGGAGGGCGGCCACCGGGCCTGGAACGGCGGCTGGATGAACAACTGGATCGCCGCCAAGTCGTCCGCCACGATGGCGCACTACGACCGCCGGGACGTCCCGCTGCACTACGAGCTCGCCGACACCTTCACGGTCTGCGACGCGTACCACTCCTCGATCCACTCCTCCACCAGCCCCAACCGCAACCACCTGGTCAGCGGCTGGACCGGCTTCGAACCGGGCAACGGCAAGCGCGCGGTGGGCAACGACGCCTACGACGAGGACAAGCACACCGGCTATACCTGGACGACCTACCCCGAGCGCCTGGAGAAGGCCGGCCACAGCTGGCGGGTCTACCAGGAGTGGGACAACTTCACCGACAACAACCTGGAGTTCTACGCCTCCTTCAAGGCGGTCGCGCACAAGGCCCTGGCCAAGGTGGACGGGGTGCACAACATGACCGCCTACTACGGCAGGCTGGCCGGCGCGGGCGAGGCCGAGCGCACCCGGCTGGCGGGCCTCCTGGAAGAGGGCGTCAAGGCGCTGAGCCGGGCCGAGCGCAGTCTGTTCGAGCGGGCGTTGCGGCGCGGCGAGCCGCAGTCCACCGCCGCCGCGTTCGCCGCCGACGTGGCGAGCGGCAAGCTGCCCGAGGTGTCCTACATCGTCCCGTCCGCGGCCGACTCCGAGCACCCCGGCGCGTCCTCGCCCATCGAGAGCGCCACCCTCGTCTACAAGATCCTGGACGCGCTCGGCAGCCACCCGGAGGTCTGGCGGCACACCGCCCTCTTCCTGACGTACGACGAGAACGACGGGTTCTTCGACCACGTGCCGCCGCCGGTGCCGCCGGCCGGGACGGACGGGGAGTTCTGGGAGGGACAGCCGGTCGGGCTCGGGATGCGGGTGCCGATGCTGGTCATATCGCCCTGGACGGTGGGGGGTTACGCCTGCTCGCAGGTGTTCGACCACACCTCGATCACCCGCTTCCTGGAGCGCTGGACCGGGGTGCGGGAGCCCAACATCGGCGCCTGGCGGCGGACCGTCTGCGGCGACCTGACCGCCGCCTTCGACTTCTCGCGGCGCCGGAAGCAGCCGGCGGTCCACCGACCCGGCCCGATCCCCCCGTTCAGCGGCCGGTGGAAGCCGAATCCGCCACTCCACCAGGCGCTGCCCGAGCAGGAGACCGGCACCCGGCCGGCCCGGGCGCTGCCCTATCAGCCGGACGCCGACGGCGGCTTCGACCCGGGCGCCGGCACCTTCCGGCTGGCCGTCCGCAACGGCGGCCCCGCCGCGGCGCACCTGGCGCTCCACCCGTACGCCAAGGAGTTCGACGCGCCCCAGCACCGCGACGTGCGCCGGCCGGCGGAGTGGGCGGTGCCGGTCAAGGGCGGCGCCTACCGCTTCACGCTGACCGGGCCCAACGGCTTCCGGCGGGAGTTCGCCGGCAGCGCCGCGGGCGCCGCCGCGGCCGTCCGGATCAGCACCCGGATCGACGTCGCGCGGCGGGAGCTGCACCTCACCCTCGTCAACCCCGGCACCACCGACCTGACCGTCACCCTGACCCCGCTCGCCTATGCGCACACCGCGCCCCGGACGCTGACCGTGAAGGCCGGCGGCACCCGCACGGTCGCGCACACCGCGGACGAGGCGCACGGCTGGTACGACCTGGGGCTGAAGATCGCCGAGGACGACTCCTTCCACCGCCGGCTGATGGGGCACGTGGAGAACGGCGAGGAGTCGGTCACCGGCTGAGGGACCGGCTGATTGAGGAACCGGCTGAGGCGCGGGGGCCGCGAGGGCGGGGGAGCGGAGCGCGGGGGGCGGTGCGGAGCGGGGAGAAAGTCCGTTAAGGGGCTTTTGCCCGGGCATAACCGCCCGATAAACAGGCCGGGTTGCCTTCTGCGCCGCCTCTGTGGGGAAGTCCACAAAGAGGACAAAGGATCTTTCCGGGCTGGCACCCTGCACTCGGACGCGGGACCGTCGCGCTGGTAAGCGGCGCCGGGTGGCCCCGCGCCGCCCGTCCCGCACACCTCTGTCCGTCCGCGTTCGGCACCCCCCGCTCCCGGGAGCTTTCGGCGCACGACCCGACCCGGGAAGCAGCCTGTGACCGCTCTGGCCCGCTGGTGCCTCAGGCGCCGCCTCGTGGTGATCCTCCTCTGGCTGGCCGCGGTCACCGGGACGGCCGCCGCCGCGGGCCTGGCCGGATCCGCGTACTCCACCGACTACGGAGTCCCCGGCACCGAATCCGGGCGGGCCGGCGCCCTGCTGGCGAAGGCGTTCCCGGACCGCGCAGGGGACACCGACACCATCGTCTGGCACACCGCCACCGGGAGCGTCCGCTCCGCCGCGGTCCGCGCGACCATGGCGCACACCCTGGCCGAGGTCGCCGAGCTGCCCGGCGTCGCCGGCGTGCAGAGTCCCTACGGCCCCGGCGGCGGCCGGCAGATCAGCCACGACGGCCACACCGCCTACGCCTCGGTGAGCTTCCGCAGCGCGCCCGATGACCTGCCCGCGGCCCAGGCCCGCGCGGTCGTCAGCACCGCCCGGGCGGCGGCCGGCAACGGCCTCCAGGTCGAGCTGGGCGGTGCCGGGATCGCCGTCACCCAGGCGCCGCAGGAGCGGCTGCCGGAGCTCATCGGGCTGGTCGCGGCGGCCGTGGTGCTCTTCCTCGCCTTCGGGTCGCTCGCCGCGACCCTGCTGCCGATCGTCACCGCGTTGGCCGCGGTCGGCACCGCCGCCGCCGGCATCAGCCTGCTCGGCCACGTCATGACCGTCGCCGACTTCGCCCCGATGCTGGGCACGCTGATCGGCCTCGGCGTGGGCATCGACTACGCGCTCTTCATCGTCACCCGCCACCGCAAGGGACTGCGCGCCGGACTCTCCGTCCAGGAGTCCGCCGAACGCGCCGTGGCGGTATCCGGGCGCGCGGTGGTCTTCGCCGGTGCCACCGTCTGCATCGCCCTGCTCGGCATGCTCACCCTGCGGCTGGGCTTCCTCAACGGGGTCGCGCTGGCCGCCTCGCTCACCGTCGTGCTCACCGTGGCCGCCTCCGTCACCCTGCTGCCCGCGCTGCTCGGCGTGATCGGGACCCGGGCGCTGGGCCGGCGCGAGCGCCGCCGGCTGGCCGCCGAGGGGCCGCGGCCCGACCGGCGCACCGGCCCGGCCGCCCGCTGGGCCGGCTTCGTCGCCCGCCACCCCAAGCTCCTCGGCGCCGCCGCGTCCGCCGTGATGCTCACTCTGGCGCTGCCCACCCTCGGCCTCCACCTGGGCACCTCCGACCAGGGCAACGACCCGGCCACCGCCACCACCCGCAAGGCGTACGACCTGCTGGCGGACGGCTTCGGGCCCGGATTCAACGGGCCGCTGACGCTGGTCGGTTCGCTCGACGGCGCCACCGACCGGCTCGCCTTCGACAAGCTTCCGGGCACCCTCCGGGACACCCCCGGCGTCGCCCAGGTCAGCGGCCCGGAGTTCGGCGCCGGCCACGCCACCGGCGTGATCACCGTCGTCCCGGACAGCGCACCGCAGTCCCAACGGACCTCCGACCTGGTCGACCGGCTGCGCACCGACGTGCTGCCGGCCGCCACCGACGGCACCACGCTCCAGGTGCGGGTCGGCGGGGTCACCGCCGGCTACGACGACTTCGCCGACGTCATCGTCGGCAAACTGCCGCTCTTCCTGGGCGCCGTGATCGGCCTGGGCTCCGTCCTGCTGCTGCTCGCCTTCCGCAGCATCGGCATCCCGCTCAAGGCCGCGCTGATGAACCTCGCGGCCGTCGCCGGCGCCTTCGGGGTCGTCGTCGCGATCTTCCAGTGGGGGTGGGGGAGCGAGGCACTGGGGCTGGGCAGCGCGGGTCCCGTCGAGCCGTTCCTGCCGGTCATCATGATCTCGGTGCTGTTCGGGCTCTCCATGGACTACCAGGTCTTCCTGGTCAGCCGGATGTACGAGGAGTGGCGGCGGACGGGCGACAACCGGCGGGCGGTACGGGTCGGGCTCGCCGAGACCAGCAGGGTGATCAACTCGGCCGCGGTGATCATGATCGCGGTCTTCGGGGCCTTCGTGCTCAGCGGTGACCGGATCATCGCCATGTTCGGCATTGGCCTCGCCGCGGCCGTCGCCCTGGACGCCTTCGTCCTCCGCACGCTGCTGGTCCCCGCCCTGATGCACCTGCTGGGCGGCGCCAACTGGTGGCTGCCGGCCTGGCTGGACCGCCGGCTGCCGCGCCTGAGCATCGAACCGCCGCCGGAGCCCGCCGCGGCCGCCCCGCCGGCGGACGACCGGCCGCCGGTGGCGGTCTGACGCCCGCAGCCCGGGCCGGGCCGATTCTCATCGGTCTCTCAGACACGGCACCTACGGTCGCGCCCATGGGAACGACGACCGACAAGCGAACCGACGACGCGACGACCGACCAGCCGACCAAGGACGCCACGACCAAGGACGCCACGGCCGAGGAGACCGCGGCCGAGAAGCGGACCGACGAGCCGCCGGCCGAGGGCGGGACGACCGCCGCCGCTGACACCGCCGCCGCTGACGCCGCCACCGCGGACGCCGCCACCGACGACGCCGCCGCAACCGCCGACGACACCGCCGACGACGCCGACACCCCCGAGGAGCCCGCCGCCTCGGCCGCCGCCGGGGCCGGTGCCGTGGTCGCCGCCGGCCTCGGCCTGGCCTCCGTCACCGGCACCTGGCTCGGCACCCTGCTCGCCGAACGGCAGACGGTGCTGGGCCAGATCAAGCTCCAGTCCGGCAAGGTCACCGACCAGATAGGCGCCGTCTACGGCACCCCCTGGCACACCACCGCCCTGGTCAACGGGGTGTTCGCGGTGCTCGCCATGCTCGTCGCCGCGGTGGTGCTGACCGGGCGCCGCCCCACCTGGGTGCGGGCCGTCGCCTGGGGCGGACTGGCACTCGGCCTGCTCGGGCTGCTCATCTCGGCGGGCATGTACCTCGACCTGTTCGCGAGCCTGCCCAGCCTCCCTAAGGCACCCGGCGGCGGCGCCTGAGCCGCGCATAAGGGCAACGGCGGGCGCGCCTAAGAGGTCCTAACAGAAGTGGTTGATCATGTGACTGCTGGCCTATTTGCTCGTTGGTCTGGTCGTGGGGAAACGTCAGTCGCGGCCGTGGATCGTGTCGGATGAACTGTGGGCGTTGGTCGAGCCGTTGCTGCCCAAGCCGGGGCCGAAGCTGGTTGAGGGGCGGCCGAGGGTGCCGGACCGGCAGGCGTTGTGCGGGATCCTGTTCGTGCTGCACACCGGCATCCAGTGGGAGTACCTGCCGCAGGAGCTGGGCTTTGGTTCGGGTATGACCTGCTGGCGGCGGCTGGCCGCCTGGAATGCCGCCGGGGTGTGGGACCAGCTGCATGTGCTGCTGTTGAAGAAGCTGCGGTCGGCGAAGAAGCTGGACTGGTCCCGGGCGGTGATCGACTCTTCCCATGTGCGGGCGGCCCGTAGGGGCCCAAAAGCGGTCCCAGTCCGGTCGATCGCGCACGGCCGGGCAGCAAGCACCACGTCGTCACCGACGCTCGGGGCATCCCGCTCGCGGTGTCGCTGACCGGCGGCAACCGCAACGACGTCACCCAGCTCCTGCCTCTGCTCGACAAGATCCCCCCTGTCGCCGGGGTTGTCGGCCGGCCCCGTCACCGGCCCGACGCACTGTTCGCCGACCGTGGCTACGACCACGACAAGTACCGGCGTCTGCTGTGGCAGCGCGGCATCCGTCCCGTGATCGCGCGGCGAGGCGAGCCACACGGCTCCGGCCTGGGCGTCTTCCGATATGTCGTCGAACGAACCATCGCCTGGCTGCACGGCTTCCGTCGCCTGCGCATCCGATGGGAGCGACGGGACGACATCCATGAAGCCTTCCTCGGACTCGCTACATGTCTCATCACCTACAGACACGTCCAACGCCTTTGTTAGGACCTCTAAGGCCCCTGAGGCGGTCCTGAGCATTTCTCGGCCCGCAGCGGACCTGGACGCCGGTTTCTAAGGCCCGGGCCGCCCGCCGCCCCCGGATCACCAGCCCGGTGACCCTCCCAAGATCAGGCAGTCTCCCGATGTGGCGGACCCCCCTCGGCAACGAGAGTGGAGGCCATCGGCGCCGGCCAATCGGACCGGCGCCCCACCGCCTCACCCCAAGGGGAGACACCGTGTACGCCTCCGAACTGGAACTCTGGGTCCGCTACGAGGAACTGCGCCGCCAGGCCGATCGTCGCCGCCTGGTGCGCCAGGCCGTCGAGGGGGCGAAGGACACCGCCCGCTCCGGGAGCGAGGAACCCGAAGGGCGGGTGAGAGCGGCCCGGGCCCGGCGGGGGCGCGTGCGGCGCGCCGCCGCCTGACCCGCAAGCCCCTACGGACCAGCGGGAACCGCCATGGGTGTGCCCGAAACCACTGCCGGACCGTCGGATCCCTGTGCGATGCTCGGCAGCGTGGAGAGCAGAGCCATCAGTCCCGTTTTCGTCGGCCGCGCGGCCGAACTCGCCGAGCTGGGCGACGCGCTGGCGCGGGCCGCGGCGTCCCGCGAGCCCCAGGCCCTGCTGATCGGGGGCGAGGCCGGGGTCGGCAAGACCCGTCTCGTCGAGGAGTTCTGCGAGACGGCCCGCGTCCGCGGCGCACAGGTCGCGCTCGGCGGCTGCATCGAAATCGGCTCCGAGGGGCTGCCGTTCGCCCCCTTCTCCTCGATCCTGCACACCCTCAACGCCCACCTACGGGACGAGCTGGCCGCCGCGGTCCACGGCCAGGAGGAAGAACTGGCACGCATCCTCCCGGAGTTGGGCGAAACGGCCAGGGAGTCCCGGGACAAGGAGACCGGCCGGGCCCGACTCTTCGAACTGACCGCCCGCCTCCTGGAGCGGCTCGCCGCCCACCGCACCCTCGTCATCGTCATCGAGGACCTCCACTGGGCCGACCGCTCCACCCGCGAGCTGCTCGCCTACCTCCTGCGGGCCCTCCACGACGCCCACATCCTCCTGGTCGTCACCTACCGCTCCGACGACATCCACCGCCGCCACCCGCTGCGCCCGTTCCTCGCCGAGATCGACCGGATGCGCACCGTCCGCCGCATCGAGCTGGACCGCTTCAACCGCGACGAGGTCCGCTCCCAGATCGCCGGGATCCGGGGCAGCGAACCCGCGGAGGACACCGTCGACCGGGTCTTCAAGCGCTCCGAGGGCAACGCCTTCTTCGTCGAGGAGCTGGCCCGCAGCCTCGCCGACGGCTGCCTCTACGGCCTCAGCGACCCCCTGCGCGACCTGCTGCTGGTGCGCGTCGAGGCGCTCCCCGAGGACGCCCAGCGGGTGGTGCGGATCGCCGCCGAGGGCGGCTCCACCGTCGAGCACGAACTCCTCGCCGCCGTCTGCCGGATGCCCGAGGACGACCTCATCGAGGCGCTCCGGGCCGCCGTCGGCAGCAACACCCTCCTGCCCACCCAGGACGGCACCGGCTACCGCTTCCGGCACGCCCTGGTCCGCGAGGCCGTCGTCGACGACCTGCTGCCCGGCGAGCGCACCCGCCTCAACCGCCGCTACGCACAGGCCCTGGAGACCGACCCGTCGCTGGTCCGCTCCGAGGTCTGCGCCACCCGGCTCGCCAGCTACTGGTACAAGGCGCACGACGCCGCCAAGGCGCTGCCCGCCGTGCTCGCCGCCTCCGTCCAGGCCCGCCGCCGGCACGCCTACGCCGAGCAACTCCGGCTGCTGGACCGCGCCCTGGAGCTGTGGGACGACGCGCCCCCCGAGGTGCGCCAGAGCGTGCGCCCGGCCGACTACGCCGAGGCGTACCCGGCCTGCGGCTGCGACGACGACGCCCTCCGCTTCCTGGACCTGCTCGCCGAGATCGCGGTGGCCGCCCGGCTGTCCGGCGACAGCGAGCGGGCCTTCACGATCACCAAACGCGCCCTGCGCGCCCTGCGCACCGAGAGCGACCCTTCCTCAGGCTCTCCACACGGTTCGAGCAAGGGGGACCCCCTTCGCATGGCCTGGTTCCTGGTGCAGCGCTCCCGCCTGTGCCAGGGCACCGGCCGCGGCGACGGCTGGGAGGACCTGGGCAAGGCCCAGGAGCTGATGCGCGGGCTGCCGCCGTCCTCCGTGCACGCCACCGTCACGGCCGCCGTCGCCAGCTGGCAGATGCTCCACGAACCGGGCCCCGGCACCTTCACCACCGCCGAACGCGCCGTGGAGCTCGCCCGGTTGGTCGGCGACGAGGAGGCCGAGCTGAACTCCCGGGTGACGCTGGCCGGGCTGCGGGTGGACGCCGGCGACGTCGAGGGCGGCCTCGACGAGTTCCGCACCGTCCTCGACCGGGCCGTCGAGCGCGGCTACTTCGCCGTCATCGGCCGCGGCTACGTCAACCTCCCGGGCACCCTCGAAGGCGTCGGCCGGTCCCACGAGTCCGTGGCGGTCACCGAGCGCGGCGTCGAGCTGACCACCCGCTACGGCCTGAAGAACAGCACCAGCTGGGTGCTGAGCAACCGCGCCGAATCGCTCCAGTCGCTGGGCCGCTGGGCGGAGGCCGGCCGGGCCGCCGCCGACGCCCGCCGGTTCGCCATGGACCACCGGGCCATCGCCCTGGCCGCCAGCCGGCTCACCGACCTGGCCCTGGACGAGGGCGACCTCGCCGCCGCCGAGCGCGAACTGGCCGTCGCCCGGGAGCACTACGGCACCCACGACCCCCAGCCGCAACACGCCCTGCCCATGGCGCGGCACGCCCTGCGGCTCGCCGCCCGCCAGGGCCGGATCCTGGACGCCCGCGCCATCCTCGTCCAGGCCGCGCTGGACGCCGGCTTCGCCCCCGGCCTGCACCGCTTCGCCTGGCCGCTGCTGTGGTCGGCCACCGCCGCCGAGTCCGACGCCCGCGGCCTGCCCGCCGCCGGGCCCGACCGGCCCGCGATCCTCGCCCGCATCCGGGACGTCGCCAAGCGGCTGGCCCGGCTCTCCCCGGTGTGGGACGCCCACGGCGCGGCGGTCGAGGCCGAACTCCGCCGCGCCGAGGGCCGGGAGTCCCCCGACGCCTGGGCCGAGGCGGTCGCCGCCTTCGAACGGCTGGAGCGCCCGCACGAGCTGGCCTGGTGCTGCTGCCGCTGGGCCGAGTCGCTGCTGCACGGCACCGAGCGGGCCACCGTCGGACTCGACGGCCGGACCCCGCGGGAGGCCGCCGTGCTGCTGCTCGGCCAGGCGCACACCGCCGCCGTGGAGATGGGCGCCCGCCCGCTGATCGGCGAGCTCGAACTCCTCGCCCAGCGCGCCCGGATACCCCTGCCCGGACAGTCGGCCCCCGGTGCGGCCCGCACCGCGCCCGGCTCGCCGCCGCCGGCCGCGCCCGCCGAGTCGCTGGGCCTGACCCCCCGCGAGCGGGACGTGCTCCGCCTCGTCGCCGACGGCCGCAGCAACCGCCAGATCGCCGACGCGCTGTTCATCTCGCCGAAGACCGCCAGCGTGCACGTCTCCAACATCCTCGCCAAGCTGGGCGTCTCGGGCCGCGGCGAGGCCGGCGCGGTCGCCCACCGGCTGCGGCTGTTCGCCGAGCCGGCCCCGGACGAGGAGCCGGCCCCGGTCAAGTAGCCGTCGTCGGCGTCCAGCGGGCGGACGGACCCCGGGTTCCGTCCGCCCAGGGGATCAGCTCACCTCCAGGCGGAGAATCCGGTCGTCCCCCTTGTGAGGCGTGCCCCGGCCGTCCGTATTGCCGGTGACCAGCCACAGCGCCCCGTCGCCGGCCGCCACCACGGTCCGCAGCCGCCCGTACTCGCCGGTCAGGAACGCCTGCGGCGCGGCCACCGGCTTCGTCCCGTTCAGGGCGATCCGCCACAGCCGCTGCCCGCGCAGCGACGCCATCCACAGCGAGCCCTTGACGTACGCCAGCCCGCTGGGCGAGGCGTCCGCGGGCTTCCACACCAGCACCGGATCGGCGTACCCCGGGGGCACCGCACCGCCCTTCCGCTTCCCCTCGACCTGCGGCCAGCCGTAGTTCCGTCCCGGTTCGATCAGATTGAGCTCGTCCCAGGCGTCCTGCCCGAACTCCGAGGCCCACAGCCGCTTGTCGGCGTCCCAGGCGAGCCCCTGGACGTTGCGGTGCCCGTAGTCGTACACCACCGAGTCCGGCTCCGGGTTGCCGTGCGCCGGCTCGCCGTCCGGGGTCATCCGCAGGATCTTCCCGGCCGGGGACTTCTTGTCCTGGGCCAGCGGCTTGTCACCGGTCTCGCCGGTGCCCGCGTACAACATCCGGTCCGGGCCGAACGCGATCCGCCCGCCGTTGTGGAACCGGCCCTTGGGGATGCCCTTGAAGATGGTGTTGGGCGCGCCCAGCTGGTTGCCCGGTTGGCGCCGCTCGTCGTAGATCATGCGCGCGATGCGGTTGTCGGACGCGGTGGTGAAGTACGCGTACACCTGGTGGTCGGTGCCGAACGACGAGGAGACCGCGAGCCCCAGCAGCCCGCCCTCGCCTCCGGGGGCCACCCCCGGCACCGACCCCAGCCCGGTGACCTTCCCGCCGTGCGCGGCGACCCGGACAATCCGCCCGGTGTCCCGCTCGCCGACCAGCAGGTCCCCGCCGGGCAGCGGCGCCACGCCCCACGGCGACTTCAGCCCGGTGGCCACCGTCCCGGTGACCCGCACCGTGCCCTTGGCGGGCGGCACCACCACGGACGAGGACGGACTCGGCGACGCCGTCCCGGCACGCCCACCGGGCCCGGCGGACCCGCCACCACCCGCGGCCGGCCCCCCACCGGACGAGCACCCCGCCACTAGCAGCAGCGAAGCGGCGGCCAACACGGCGATCCGGGAACGGCGTTGCACGGCAGAAGTCCTCTCGTCGGCAGGCGGGACAAGGACACCACATCCCCCGCACCCACCCCCTCACCCGAGCTTCCACTCACCGCAATTCCACCCACTCACGGGAGGTGACGGGCCTGCGGGGCTGGGGTGTCCGGACGTAAAGCGCAGCAGTCCGGACACCCCCAGCCCCGCAGGCCCGTCACCGCACCCAACAACCCCCGCGCCGCAGGCGCACAAGTCAAACCCCCACGGCGGGCACGCCGACAACGTGGGAAACCCGCAAGCGCAGCGACAACGTGGGAAACCCGCCCAGCGCAGCGACAACGTGGGAGGCCAGCGAACCGCAGCGCCTCAGTACCAGGACTCCCGCGCCGGCGGCAGCGACGCGATCTCCCGCAGGTCCTCGGGGGCCAGCACCAGCTCCGCCGCCTTGGCGTTCTGCGCCGCCCAGCGCTCCTTCTTCGTGCCCGGGACGGGGACCACATGACGCCCCTGCGCCAGCACCCAGGCCAGCGCGACCTGACCGGGGGCGGCCCCGTACCGGGCGCCGACCCGACGCAGCCCGGCCACCACCGGCTGGTTGGCGGCCATCATCTCCGCGGTGAACCGCGGGTGCCGGGCCCGTATGTCCTCCGGTTCGAAGCCCTGCCCCGGGGTGAGGGTGCCGGTCAGGAAGCCGTTGCCCAGCGGCATCGCCGCCAGGAACCCCACCCCGCGCGACTCGCACCACGGCAGCAGCTCCGCCAGCGCCGCCGGCGACCACACCGACAGCTCCGCCTGCACGCTGCTCACCGGGAACACCTGCTGGACGCGCTCCAGTTGACGCAGCGTCCCGGCGTGCAGCCCCCCACCGGGCGGCCCGCCCCGTCCGCCCGGCGCCGCCCGGCCCGTCCGCAGGGTGCGCGGCGTCCGCGCCGCGCGCGCCCCCACCGCGCAGAGCCCCAGCGACCGCACCTTCCCCACGGCCACCAGCTCCGCCATCGCCCCCCAGGTCTCCTCGATGGGCACCTCGGGGTCCGCGCGGTGCAGTTGGTAGAGGTCGATGTGGTCGGTCTGCAGGCGCCGCAGCGAGGCGTCGCAGGCACGCTTGATGTAGCCGGGCCGCCCGTTGGCGACGATGTGCTGGTCGCCGGCGAGCAGCCCGCACTTGGTCGAGACGAAGGCGTCCCGGCGCCGCTCCTTGAGCACCCGTCCGACCAACAGCTCGTTGGTGAACGGGCCGTACATGTCCGCGGTGTCCAACAGGCTGCACCCCCGGTCGAGCGCGGCGTGCAGCGCCCGCAGCGACCCCTCCTTGCTGCGCTGCGACTCGCTGTACCCCCAGCTCATCGGCATGCAGCCGAGGCCGATCGCGCCCACCTCCAGGGCCGCCGCGCCGATTGTCCTGCGCTCCACCTGGTCGTGCCTCCGTCCCCTCGCCCCCGATCAAGGGCCAGACCAAACTAACGTCTGAACCAAACGTCTCTTCGCATAGCCTCGGGCCATGGCAACCGCAGACCCGCACCCGACCCCCGGCGACGTGTGGCTCCCGATCCCGCCCGGTGAGATCGACGGCCTTCCCGACGGCCTCAACTACGTCCACTGGGACGCCGGTCCCGACTACCCGGCCGACCCCGCCCGGTGCGTCTTCTACGCCGTCCCGTACATGAAGGCCGCCGACGTCTGTCTGCGCCCGCTGACGCGGATGCGCCGGGTGCGCGTGGTGCAGGCCCTCACGGCCGGGATCGATCACCTGCTCCCCGGGCTGGAGCACATGCCGCCGGGTGCGCAGTTGTGCAACGCCCGGGGGCTGCACGACGCCAGCACCGCCGAGTTGGCGCTCACCCTGACGCTGGCGTCGCTGCGCGGCGTGCCGGACTTCGTCCGGGCACAGGACGCGGGCGCGTGGCGGCCGGACTACCGTCCGGCACTTGCCGACAAGTCGGTCCTCATTGTGGGCTATGGTTCGATCGGCAGTGCCATCGAGGACCGGCTCACACCCTTCGAATGCGCGCGGGTCATGCGCATCGCGCGCACCGCCCGTGACACTGTGCGCGGTCCGGTGCATCCACTCTCCGAGCTGACCGCCCTCCTGCCCACCGCGGACGTCGTCATCCTCGCCACTCCGCTCACCGCGCAGACGCGTGGCCTGGTCGGACGCGATTTCCTGGCCCGGATGAAGGACGGCGCACTCCTGGTGAACGTCGCCCGGGGAGCGATCGTCGACACCGCCGCGCTGCTCTCCGAGGTCGAGTCGGGACGGCTCTGCGCGGCCCTCGACGTCACCGATCCGGAACCCCTGCCCGCCGACCATCCGCTGTGGCACGCTCCCGGCGTGCTCGTCACTCCACACGTCGGCGGCCCCAGCTCTGCCTTCCTGCCCCGTGCGAAGCGGCTACTGCGCGGTCAATTGGCGCTTTTCGCGGCCGGCGAGCCCGTCCGGAACGTCGTCGCCGCGGCACCGGAATCCACAGTGGATCGCTCTACGAGGCCGTAGGACTGCTCTCCGTGTCTATAAATCCCTAGGTTGTCACGCTCTGTAGAGGCACTATGTCCCTGAGTGACGGATCTGGTGTATCGTCCCGAGCGGGGATGCGCCGGGATCGTCACGGCGCGACACGAAAGATCCGGAACCGAGGGGGGCGACGGGCGATGTACTGCCGATGGATGATCCGCGAGACACGCGATCCACGAGCGCCCGCAGCAAGGCCGACGGGACCCCGGACGCACCGCTCCCGACGCGGCCCGGCCCGGAAGAACGGGAGAGCACGGTGAGCGCCCCGGGGGCGATGCTCTCCAGGTCGCCCGTGCAGACCGGCGGTGCGCCGAACCCGGTGCCCCAGGTCACGCTGGCCGTCGTCTGCGGCGGCTACGCGGTCGGCTCCGCGGTGGGCTGGGGATCACCGCGCATCGCCGCGATCATGGGGGACTTCGGGCTCAGCTTCGCCGCCCTCGTCGCCGCCGTCTCCTGCGGCCTGTACGCCCGCAGGTACTCCACGCCCTTCCGCCCGGCCTGGGTCCTGTTCGCCCTCTCGTCCGGGATGGCCGGCCTCGGCAACGGCGTCTGGGGCTGGTACGAGGTCTTCCAGGGGTCCGCCGTCCCCAGCCCCTCCCTGGCCGACTTCTGCTTCCTGCTGTTCGCGCCGCCGGCCATCGTCGGCCTGCTGGTGCTCGCCAAGCGGCCGGTGACCAAGGCGGGTTGGGTCTGCCTCGGGCTCGACGCCTGGCTGATCGCCGGCTCGCTGCTCACCCTCTCCTGGAGCCTCGCGCTCGCGCACACCGCGCACTTCCAGGGCCGCACGGTCGCCCAGAGCGCCCTCTCGCTGGCCTATCCGCTGCTGGACATCGTGCTCGTCAGCATGGTCCTGGCACTGCACTTCCGGCGCTCCTCGGTGCACCGCTCGGCGATCAACACCGCCATCGCCGCGCTGGCGCTGACGGTGCTGTGCGACGCGCTGTTCAGCTCCCCGCTGCTGCACGACCACTACCGCTCCGGCCAGATCCTGGACGCCGGCTGGTTCGCCGGCTCGATGCTCTTCGCCTACGCCCCGTGGGTGGGCCGCCGGTCCGGCGCGGAGAGCGAGGCCCCGGACCCGCGGCAGGCGGCCCGCCGTCCGCAGCCGCCCGGCAGCCGCCCGATCGCGGGCTCGCTGGCCGCCCTGACCCCGTATCTGGCCGCCGCCGTCTGCACCTTGGGCATCCTCACCAACGTCCTGGACGGGCGGCGCATCGACCGCGTGGTGCTCTTCACCGGCTGCACGGTCGTGCTCGCCCTCGTCGTCCGGCAGGGCATCATGCTGCTCGACAACATCACCCTCACCCAGGAACTGGCGCAGAAGGAGAACCACTTCCGCTCCCTGGTGCAGGGCTCCAGCGACGTCATCATGATCGCCGCGCCCACCGGCGTGCTGCGGTACGTCAGCCCCGCCGCCGCCGGGGTCTACGGCCGCGACGCCGAGGAACTGGTCGGCGCCGAACTCGCCTCGCTGATCCACCCCGAGGACCTGGGCCGGGTGGTCCACGAGGTCCGCCGGTTCCTCGCCGCCTCGCCCGAGGTCGAGCCGACCACCCGGATCGAGTGCCGCTTCCGGGCCGGCGGGCAGCGCGCCGGCGGAGGGGGCACCTCCCGCTCGAGCGAAGCCGAGAGTGGGGGAAGGTGGCTGAACGTCGAGTCCACGGTCAACCGCCACCACGGCGGCCTGATCTTCAACTCCCGCGACGTCACCGAGCGCGTCCGGCTCCAGGCCCAGCTCCAGCACAACGCCTCGCACGACGCGCTCACCGACCTGCCCAACCGCGCGCTGTTCACCGAGCGGGTCACCAAGGCCGTCACCGGCCGCCGGGCCAGCGACCACGACACCGCCGTGCTCTACATCGACCTCGACGGCTTCAAGCAGGTCAACGACACCATCGGCCACCAGGCGGGCGACGAGCTGCTGATCCAGGCGGCCCGCCGGCTCGCGGAATCGGTGCGGGCCGGCGACATAGCGGCCCGGCTCGGCGGCGACGAGTTCGCCGCGCTCATCACCGGCGACGGCACCCGCGACCGCGCGGCCCGGGAGTACCGCATCCTGGAGATCGCCGACCGGCTCCGGCTCCGGCTCTCCGAGCCCTACCGCATCGACGGCCGGGACGTCCGGGTCGCGGCCAGCATCGGCGTGGCCTTCGCCGAACCGGGCGTCAGCCCGGCGGGCCTGCTGCGCAACGCCGACCTGGCGATGTACCGCGCCAAGCAGGCCGGCAAGGGCCGGGTGGAGCTCTACGCCCCGCAGATGCAGGACGAGGTCGCGCACCGCGCCGAACTCGCCGGCAAGCTCCGCACCGCCCTCCAGGACGGCGAGTTCGCGCTGCTGAACCAGCCGGTGGTCGAGCTGGCGAGCGGCCGGATCACCGCGGTCGCCGCGCACGCCCGCTGGCGGTCCGCCGAGGGCATCCTCTTCACCCCGGCCGAGTTCCTCCGGGTCGGCGACCGCGGGCGGCTCACCGACGAGGGCGGCGAGCGCGCCGCCGAACTCGGCCGCTGGCAGCTGGAGGAGGCCGTGGAGCAGGCCGCCGCCCGGCAGCGCGCCGGCCACCAGGTCCCGGTCGCCGTCCGGCTCTCCGCCCGGCGCCTGCTGGACCGCGCGCTGACCCCCAAGGCCATCGAGGCACTGCTCGCCCGGCACGGCCTGCCCACGGGCGCGCTCGTCCTGGAATTGTCCGAAAGCGACCCCCGGGTCCCGCTGGACGACCTGGAGCGCCGGCTGGTCGCGCTGCGCCGGCTCGGCGTGCGGACCGCGCTGGACGGCTTCGGCAGCGGGTACGCCGCGATGAACGCGCTGCGCCGGCTCCCCATCGACGTCCTGCGGCTGGACCGCGGGCTGATCGACGGGGTGGTGGAGTCCCCCCGGCTGCACAAAATCACCGCCGGGCTGCTGCGGATCGCCTCCGACCTCGGCATGCAGTCGGTCGCGGAAGGCGTGGACCTGCCCGAACAGGTGTTGGCACTGCGCTCGATGGGGTGCACCCACGGCATGGGACTGGCCTTCTCCGGTCCGCTGGACGAGCATCGGCTGCGCCGCGCGCTGACCCGTGGCAGCTACCCGGTGCCGGACCTGACCGGCCCGGGGCGGGCGGTGGTGCTCAGCGGCAGCCGTCCCGTTCGGCACGGTGCCGCGGCCGGAGAGGCGGAGACATCCCCCGTTGCGCCCAAATAGTGAGACCTCCGTCCCACCCACTTGACACTCGGTGCACGGGAGGGGGAGGGTCAGTGCCATGCGCACCCGAATTCTCGTACTTGGAAAGCGCGTCGGCTGAAGCTGGGACCCTGACGAACCCGGCTGACCACACCGACGCGCTCCCCTCGCTTGCCTCACGGCACGAGGGGTTTTTTGTTGCATCGCAACCTCACAAATCCCGCCAAAACCCTCAGCTTCGAGAAGAGACGCAGATGACCGAGCAGGCCACCGGGGCCCACCATCCGCAGCCGCGGGCCCGTAACTCCGGCGGATCGCACCAGCCCGCGACCGTCGAGCACGTCACGGGCGCGCAGTCCCTCATCCGTTCGCTGGAGGAGGTCGGGGCCGACACCGTGTTCGGCATCCCCGGCGGTGCGATCCTCCCGGCGTACGACCCGATGATGGACTCCTCGAAGGTCCGGCACGTGCTGGTGCGGCACGAGCAGGGCGCGGGACACGCCGCCACCGGATACGCCCAGGCCACCGGCAAGGTCGGGGTCTGCATGGCGACGTCCGGGCCGGGCGCCACCAACCTCGTCACCCCGATCGCCGACGCGCACATGGACTCCGTGCCGCTGGTCGCGATCACCGGTCAGGTCTCGTCCAAGTCGATCGGCACGGACGCCTTCCAGGAGGCGGACATCTGCGGCATCACCATGCCGATCACCAAGCACAACTGGCTGGTCACCGACCCGGCCGACATCCCCAAGACGATCGCCGAGGCGTTCCACGTCGCCTCCACCGGCCGCCCCGGCCCGGTCCTGGTCGACATCGCCAAGGACGCCCTCCAGGCACAGACCACCTTCGTCTGGCCGCCGCAGACCGACCTGCCGGGCTACCGCCCCGTCACCAAGCCGCACGCCAAGCAGATCCGCGAGGCCGCCCGGCTGATCGCCGAGTCCAAGCGCCCGGTGCTCTACGTCGGCGGCGGCGTCCTGAAGGCCGGCGCCACGGCCGAGCTGAAGGTGCTCGCCGAGCTGACCGGCGCCCCGGTCACCACCACCCTGATGGCGCTGGGCGCCTTCCCCGACAGCCACCCGCAGCACCTCGGCATGCCGGGCATGCACGGCTCGGTCACCGCGGTCGCCGCGCTGCAGAAGGCCGACCTGCTGATCACCCTCGGCGCCCGCTTCGACGACCGGGTCACCGGCAAGCTGGACTCCTTCGCCCCGTACGCCAAGGTCGTGCACGCGGACATCGACCCGGCGGAGATCGGCAAGAACCGCGCCGCGGACGTGCCGATCGTCGGGGACGCCCGCGAGGTCATCGCCGACCTGATCGTCGCGGTCCAGGCCGAGCACGAGGCGGGCCACAAGGGCGACTATGCGGCCTGGTGGAAGGACCTCAACCGCTGGCGGGAGACCTACCCGCTGGGCTACGACCTGCCCGACGACGGCAGCCTCTCCCCGCAGCAGGTCATCGAGCGGATCGGCAAGCTCGCCCCGCCCGACACGATCTTCGCCGCGGGCGTCGGCCAGCACCAGATGTGGGCCGCCCACTTCATCCACTACGAGCGGCCCGCCACCTGGCTGAACTCCGGCGGCGCCGGCACCATGGGCTACGCCGTGCCCGCCGCGATGGGCGCCAAGGCCGGCAAGCCGGACCGCACCGTCTGGGCGATCGACGGCGACGGCTGCTTCCAGATGACCAATCAGGAACTGGTCACCTGCGCGCTGAACAACATCCCGATCAAGGTCGCGATCATCAACAACGGCGCGCTGGGCATGGTCCGTCAGTGGCAGACCCTCTTCTACAACCAGCGCTACTCCAACACCGTGCTGCACAGCGGCCCCGAGGACATCAACCCGCAGGCCAAGGGCACCCGTGTGCCGGACTTCGTCAAGCTGGCCGAGGCGATGGGCTGCGCCGCGCTGCGCTGCGAGGACCCGGCCGAGCTGGACAAGGTCATCGAAGAGGCCAACGCCATCAACGACCGCCCGGTGGTGGTCGACTTCATCGTCCACGAGGATGCCCAGGTGTGGCCGATGGTCGCCGCCGGCACCTCCAACGACGAGGTCATGGCCGCCCGGGGCGTGCGTCCCGACTTCGGCGACAACGAAGACGACTGACCCAGGACGTCACGGACGCACGGAAGAAGAGAGAAGACGACATGTCCAAGCACACGCTCTCCGTCCTGGTGGAGAACACCCCCGGCATCCTCGCCCGGATCGCCGCGCTGTTCTCCCGCCGCGGCTTCAACATCGACTCGCTGGCGGTGGGGGTCACCGAGCACCCCGACATCTCCCGCATCACCATCGTGGTCAGCGTCGAGAAGCTGCCGCTGGAGCAGGTCACCAAGCAGCTCAACAAGCTCGTCAACGTCCTGAAGATCGTCGAGCTGGAGCCGGGCTCGGCCATCCAGCGCGAACTGGTCCTGGTGAAGGTCCGCGCCGACAACGAGACCCGCTCCCAGATCGTCGAGATCGTCCAGCTCTTCCGCGCCAAGACCGTGGACGTCTCGCCGGACGCCGTGACGATCGAGGCCACCGGGTCCAGCGACAAGCTGGAGGCGATGCTCCGGATGCTGGAGCCCTTCGGCATCAAGGAACTGGTGCAGTCCGGCACCATCGCGATAGGCCGTGGCGCCCGGTCCATCACCGACCGCTCGCTGCGCGCGCTGGACCGTACGGCCTGATTCCGGCGGTCCGTTCGGACCGTATGCCGAGACCCCCCGACTTTTCCCTCCTCGCCCGACGTACTGTGTGGGCACCCCGCTAGATCCAAGGAGAAAACCGAAGTGGCTGCCGAGCTGTTCTACGACGACGACGCCGACCTGTCCATCATCCAGAACCGCAAGGTCGCGGTCATCGGTTACGGGAGCCAGGGGCACGCCCACGCGCTGTCCCTGCGCGACTCGGGCGTCGACGTGCGCGTCGGTCTGCACGAGGGCTCCAAGTCGAAGGCCAAGGCCGAGGAGCAGGGCCTGCGCGTGGTGACGCCGGCCGAGGCGGCGGCCGAGGCGGACGTCATCATGATCCTGGTGCCGGACCCGATCCAGGCCAAGGTCTACGAGGAGTCCATCAAGGAGCACCTCAAGGACGGCGACGCGCTGTTCTTCGGGCACGGCCTGAACATCCGCTACGGCTTCATCAAGGCCCCGGCCGGCGTGGACGTCTGCATGGTCGCCCCCAAGGGCCCCGGCCACCTGGTCCGCCGCCAGTACGAGGAGGGCCGCGGCGTGCCGTGCATCGCGGCCGTCGAGCAGGACGCCTCCGGCAAGGCGTTCGACCTGGCGCTCTCCTACGCCAAGGGCATCGGCGGCACCCGCGCCGGCGTCATCAAGACCACCTTCACCGAGGAGACCGAGACCGACCTGTTCGGTGAGCAGGCGGTGCTCTGCGGCGGCGCCTCGGCGCTGGTCAAGGCGGGCTTCGAGACCCTGGTCGAGGCGGGCTACCAGCCCGAGATCGCCTACTTCGAGTGCCTCCACGAGCTGAAGCTGATCGTGGACCTCATGTACGAGGGCGGCCTGGAGAAGATGCGCTGGTCGGTCTCCGAGACCGCCGAGTGGGGCGACTACGTCACCGGCCCGCGGATCATCACCGACGCCACCAAGGCCGAGATGAAGAAGGTGCTCACCGAGATCCAGGACGGCACCTTCGCCAACAACTGGATGGCGGAGTACAACGCCGGCCTGCCGAAGTACAACGAGTACAAGAAGGCCGACGAGAACCACCTGCTGGAGACCACCGGCAAGAAGCTGCGCAAGCTGATGAGCTGGGTGGACGACGAGGCGTAAGCCGTGGGACAAGGGGGTCGCGACACTGCTCGCGGCCCCCTCGTCCATATGTCGCCGCACCACCTTGTCCACCGCGTAGAACCACGCATGAGTGATCCTTACGCTTCGGCACAGACCGTGCCGTGCCCCGCCACTACACTGCTCGTCACAAGCGCGTCAGGCTCACAGCGTCGTGCGTCTTCCACGCGGCATTCCCCCCTACCGCCTTCGGCCGTCGGGACGGCCGTCGTCCCCCACTGCCCCCAGGGCATGGGCGGTACCTCCAGCGGACCAGATGAGGACTGAAGACCACGTGAGCACTGCCAACCCGGGTAAACCCGTTGTACTGATCGCCGAGGAGCTCTCGCCGGCCACCGTCGACGCCCTCGGCCCGGATTTCGAGATCCGGCACTGCAACGGCGCCGACCGCGCCGAACTGCTTCCCGCCATCGTCGACGTCGACGCCATCCTCGTGCGCAGCGCGACGAAGGTCGACGGCGAGGCGATCGCCGCCGCCAAGAAGCTGAAGGTCATCGCCCGGGCCGGCGTGGGCCTGGACAACGTCGACGTCTCCGCCGCCACCAAGGCCGGCGTGATGGTCGTGAACGCCCCGACCTCCAACATCGTCACCGCCGCCGAGCTGGCCTGCGGTCTGCTGGTCGCCACCGCCCGCAACATCCCGCAGGCGAACACCGCGCTGAAGAACGGCGAGTGGAAGCGCAGCAAGTACACCGGCGTCGAGCTCAGCGAGAAGACCCTCGGCGTGGTCGGCCTCGGCCGGATCGGCGTGCTGGTCGCCCAGCGGATGTCCGCGTTCGGCATGAAGGTCGTGGCCTACGACCCCTACGTCCAGCCGGCCCGCGCCGCGCAGATGGGCGTCAAGCTGCTGACCCTGGACGAGCTGCTGGAGGTCTCGGACTTCATCACCGTCCACCTCCCCAAGACCCCCGAGACCATCGGCCTGATCGGGGACGAGGCGCTGCACAAGGTCAAGCCGAGCGTCCGGATCGTCAACGCCGCCCGCGGCGGGATCGTCGACGAGGAGGCGCTGGCCGGCGCGCTCAAGGAGGGCCGGGTGGCCGGCGCGGGCCTCGACGTGTACGCCGTCGAGCCCTGCACCGACTCGCCGCTGTTCGCGTTCGACCAGGTCGTGTGCACCCCGCACCTGGGCGCCTCGACGGGCGAGGCACAGGAGAAGGCCGGTATCGCGGTCGCCAAGTCGGTGCGGCTGGCGCTCGCCGGCGAGCTGGTCCCGGACGCGGTCAACGTCCAGGGCGGCGTGATCGCCGAGGACGTCAAGCCCGGGCTGCCGCTGGCCGAGCGGCTGGGCCGGATCTTCACCGCGCTGGCCGGCGAGGTCGCCATGCGCCTCGACGTCGAGGTGTACGGCGAGATCACCCAGCACGATGTGAAGGTGCTCGAACTCTCCGCGCTCAAGGGCGTGTTCGAGGACGTCGTGGCGGAGACGGTGTCCTACGTCAACGCCCCGCTCTTCGCGCAGGAGCGTGGCGTCGAGGTGCGGCTGACCACCAGCAGCGAGTCGCCCGAGCACCGCAACGTGGTCACCGTGCGCGGCACCCTCGCCAGCGGCGAGGAGGTGTCGATCTCCGGCACGCTCGCCGGCCACAAGAACGTCCAGAAGGTCGTCGCGGTCGGTGACCACTCCATCGACCTGGCGCTCGCCGACCACATGGCGTTCCTGCGCTACACCGACCGCCCCGGCGTCGTCGGCACCGTCGGCCGGATCCTGGGCGAGGCGGGCATCAACATCGGCGGCATGCAGGTCGCCCGGGCCGACGTCGGCGGTGAGGCGCTGGTCGTGCTGACGGTCGACGACACCATCCCGGCGAACGTGCTGTCGGAGATCTCCGAGGAGATCGGCGCGACCTCGGTGCGCGCGGTGAACCTCACCCACTGAGCCTCCGGCTCTCGTGGTTCCACGGGCCCGGTCCCCGCTTCGGCGGGGGCCGGGCCCGCGGCCGTCGGGACGAAGTACGGGGCGCGTGCAGGGGGTGGCACCGGTGTCCGCGCGGGTCGACGACGCATACCGCGATTCACTCGAATGGGTTAGGGGTGGCCCGCCGGGGCCCGGTGCCGGCGGGTCCGCCGAGTCGCCGGGTCGGCGTGACCGGCGCGCAATGGGATCTGTGCGCGCGGGCAGCCGGTGCGCACGGAAGGAGGCGGGACGCCATGAACGCACCCGTGGGGGACACCCCGCAGAGCCTGACCGGACTGCACGTGGTGGACGCGGAGGGCGCCAAGCTCGGCCTCGTCCAGCAGGTGTACCGGGACGACGCGACCGACGAGCCCGAGTGGATCACCGTACGGACCGGGCTGTTCGGGCTGAAGGAGACCTTCGTGCCGCTGGCCGGGGCCCGGCGGGTCGGCGACGAACTGCACCTGCCGCACACCAAGCACACGATCAAGGAGACGCCGCGGATCGACGCCCACGGCCATCTCGACCCGTCCGAGGAGGACCGGCTCTACCGCCACTACGGGCTGATCGGCCCGGGGCCGAGCCGGGACACCGGGGCGCCGGGGGCGCCGGGCCCGTCTGAGACCGGTGGCACGGGCGGTGCCGCCGGTGCGGAGGGCGGCCCCGCGGGGTAGACCGGTCGGGTCCGCCGGGGCCGCCGCGGACGTCGGGACCGCCCGCGCCGGCCGGTACATCCGTGTAAGACGCTTGTCTGGTACGGGTGTACGGCCGGAGGTGGGGTGCCCGCATGGGACACCGCGAAGATCTGTTGGAGGGCGCCAAGCGGTGCCTCGTGGAGAAGGGGTACGCGCGCACCACCGCCCGCGACATCGTGGCCGCCTCCGGCGCCAACCTCGCCTCCATCGGCTACCACTACGGCTCCAAGGACGCCCTGATGCGCCAGGCGGTCATCGCGTCCAGCGAGGAGTGGGGCACCGGGATGGTCGCACTGGCCCCGGCCGACCGGGAAGCGTCGGCCGAGGACGCCGATCCGCTGGCGCGCTTCGCCGCCACCTGGGACACCGTGCTGCACCGCATCGCCACCGAGCGGGAGTTCATCGCCGCCCAGGTCGAGGTGCTCGGACTGCTGCCGCGCGACGAGGGACTGCGCGAGGCGATCGGCGAGGTGCTGCCGGAGGGCGGCGAGGGGCTGGTCGCGATCTTCGAGGGGGTGCCGGACACCGAGGTCGGCGCCACGGCCGCCCGGATCGTCGGCCCCTTCTACCAGGCGCTGCTCACCGGCCTGATGGTGCAGTCGCTGGTCCGGCCGGACGCGATGTCCACCGGCGCCGACCTGGCGGAGGCGGTGCGCCGGGTGACGAAGGGCGAGGTGCTCGGCCCGGACGGGCAGGAGCGCGGGGCGGCGCGGGCCGAGGACGGGGCGTAGCCCCGGCCCGCGCCGGCCGGCTCACTTCCCGGGGCGGGTCAGCAGCAGCTCGGTGTTGTGGTCGGCAGGGGTGCCGATCTTGGCGTCCGGCGTGGCGTACGGGTCGTTGTACGACAGCTCGCGGTAGAGGGCGGCGAGCCCGGCGTCGGAGGTGTCGGTGACGTCGGCGACGTACGGCGCGGCGGACTCGATCAGGGTGGTGAACAGGGACAGCGTGCCGTCGCCGTTGTCGGCCAGCTCGATGATCCGGGCGTGCTGCGGGAAGTCGACGTGGGAGGCGGTGTTGATCTCCCAGAAGGCGCGTTCGGGCACCGCGTGGCCGTGCGGGGTGATGCGGTTCTCGTGGGTGTGGCCGTTCACCCAGGCGACCACGTTCGGGTAGCGCTGGAGCAGGTCGACCAGGGCCTTGCCGTCGTGCCGGGCCTCGAAGGGCCGGTAGGGGTCGGGCAGCAGATTGCCCATGCTGGCGCTGGTGTGGTGGCTGAACAGGACGATCAGACAGTCGCCGCCGCTGCCGCGCACCGTGCGGCCGTCGGTGTCGTACCAGCGGCTGCTGTGCGACTGCAGGACCGACTCCAGCCAGTGCAGCTGGGCCGTGCCCAGCGAACCGTCCGCCCAGCCCGCGCGGTTGGTGGTGTCCAGGCTGACTCCCAGGACGCCCTCGGCGAGCGGGAAGGTGTAGTACAGCCGGCCGCTCTCCGCCGCGTCGGAGGTGAAGCCGTGGCCGACCGGGCCCGCGCCGGTGTAGGCCGGGTCCAGATGGGCCTTGGCGAACTCGGTCGGGGTGAACGGGTGGCGCCGCTCGTCCGGGGTGATCTTGCGGATCGCGCCGCCGCCGGACAGCAGCGAAGCGAGCAGCGTCGCGGCCTGCGCCGGGTCGTGCTTGAGGGCGTCCGAGAGTCGGGCAGCGGTGGCGTCGTCGCACCCCTCCAGCTTCCGGTCGCCGGTGTACAGCGAGCCCAGCAGGCCGAGGTCGGGCAGGGTGCCCTCGATGCTGTCGTCGTGGTTGCCGACCGTGGTGTACCAGGGGACGGACAGGCCGGGCGCGCTGAACGGGCGGGCCGCGCCGGACAGGAAGCCCGGTATCTGGGGCAACCCCTTGGCCTTGTAGGCGTCCTGGAGCGTGGACTCGGGGTTCCAGTACGCCGCGTTGCCGGAGTTCTGCACGCCTTCGTAGCGCCGCGGGTCGCCGCTGCCGGGGGTGATCCGGCCGCCGCTCATCACCGTCAGATACCAGTCGAGCTCGATCCGCTCGTGGTTGTCGGTGTTGTCGCCGGTGGCCATCACCGAGCCGAACGGCATCCCGGTGTACGGGCCTTGGCGCACCGCGTTGACCCGCTCGACCAGCGAGGAGGCGCCGCGCACGGTCAGCGCCTCCTGCGGGCGGTGCGCGCTGTCGTTGAACCGGGCCAGATACTCGAACCGGACCGGCGACTCGACGTCCGCCAGGTGCAGGTCGGTGAACTGCACGAAGGAGGCGAGCCCGGTCCGGCGGTCGTCCCGCCCCGCGCCCGCGCCGGCCAGGTCGCCGCGTACCACCAGCGGCCAGCCCGGACCGGCCACCAGCCTCTTGTACGCCCCGGTGCCGACCGGGCGGGCGGCCTGCTCCAGCGTGGTGCCCCGGGTCCGCACGGCCCGCGCCGCGGTGACCGCCAGCGCCCGGTCGTACGAGGCCGCCGACCACAGCGCGGCACCCGCCGCCACGGCGGACATTCTCGACACGAATTGTCGGCGGTTCATCCCGTGCATCAAATCCCCCTGGGGCAGCGGTACATGGCGGCAGGCAGGGGTGCCCCGAGAACCCGTCCGGCAGTCGGGCACCCTCGGACGGCGCACACGCTACTTGTCGGTAGCGGTCGTTAACAGGCCCTGTGCACAACGGGTTCATGGACATCAGGTGGCGTCCCGGTGCACTCCGGGGCATCCTGCGGCGCTTTCGCGGAGGCGCCGCCAACGCCCAACTCCCGGCGCCGAGTTCGCCGTGCTCCCCGCCCCACCCGGCCCTCGCCTGGCCGGTCCCGCTCTAGAGCCGCGCCGCCTTGAGTGCCATGTGGAGCAGCAGCCGGTCCGCGCCCTCGTCCAGGTCGAGGCCGGTCAGCTTCTCGACCCGGGCCAGGCGGTAGTAGAGCGTCTGGCGGTGGATGCCCAGCTGCTGGGCGGTGCGGCCGGCCTGGCCCGCGCAGTCCAGGAACGCCTCCGCGGTACGGGCGAGTTCGGCGTGCGCGGGGGCCAGCAGCGGGGCGACGGACGGGTCGGGCGCGGCGGCCGGGAGGGCGGTCAGCAGGCGGTAGGCACCGAGTCCGTCCCATGCGGCGACCGGGCCCAACCGGGGTTCGGCGCGGGCCGCGCGGGCCGCGTCCAGGGCCTGCTGCCAGCTCGCCGGCAGCTCGGCCAGCTCCCGGGTGGCGAGGCCGATCCCGGCGGCGCCCCGGGTGGGGCGGGTCCCGGCCGGGCCGCCGGCCGCCGGGCCGGCCGCCGCCCGCGGGGAGCGCAGCAGATGGTCGGCGGCCGTGTGGGCCGGGGCCGGCGAGCCGGTCTGGCGCAGCCGGACGAGCCCGGCCAGCGCGGACTCGGCGGCGCCGGGGCCCGGCCGGTCCGGGCGGCCGGCGTCCCCCGCGGGCAGCGGGCAGGCGGCCAGCAGCCCGGGCAGGCTCGGCAGCGGAGCGGTGTCGGTGGCGGCGGTGTCCCAGGGGAGGACCGCCACCAGGGTGAGCGGGGTGCCGGGGGTGAAGCGCAGGGTGTCCCGGAGGGCGTCCCGCAGCGCGGCCGCAGCGGCGGCCCGGCCGGCGGTCCGGGAGGTCAGCAACTCCCGCAGCACCTGGGCGAGTTCGGAGCCGGCCCGGGACTCGTCGGCCAGCAGGGCGCCGATCCGTGCGGCGGTCTCCATCGCCTGGGCCATCCGGGGGTCGGGCGGGGTGCCGGCGCCGCCCAGCGCCAGGTCGGTCAGATGGCCGTCGTCCAGCAGCCAGACGTAGCCGTGCACCACTCCCCGGTGCCGTACGGGCAGACAGATCCGGCCTTTGAACACCCCCGCCGCCGGGTCCGGGGGGATCCGCAGCGGGGACGTGGCGCGGGCGATCCCGAACGCCTCGAACCACGCCCGCACCGCGGCCGAGGACCGCCGCTGGAGGATCGAGCGGGTCCGTACCGGGTCCATGACCTCGTCGTCCTCGCCCTCGTGCGCGCCGAACGCGATCAGCCCGAAGTCCCGGTCCTCCAGTGTCGCCGGCGCCCCGAGCGCCGCCGAGATCTCGTCCACCAACTGCTGGTAGTCACCGCGCACCGCCGCCCGACCCCTCTCCCGTCACTGCCGTCACCTGCCTCCCATTCTCATACATCTGTCTGAGATGCCGGCCACGAAGGCGTGACAGCTGTCGATGGCCGGAAAGTGGCGAGATCCTTAAATTTCAGGTGGCTCATCTTGCCGCCGCGACCGCCCGATCGGCGCCCGCCGGCATTTGTCATCCTGAATCGTGGAGGTGCCCCATGCTGGGTCCCGTGCTCCTCGCCGCCGCGCGCAGCGACAGCATCCGCCGCGTCGTCGCGGCCGCTCCGGTCACCCGACCGGTGGTCGACCGGTTCGTCGCCGGCGAGCGCCTGGACGAGTCGATGACGGCGGTACGGAATCTGGCCGCCCGCGGCATGGAGGTCACCCTCGACCACCTCGGCGAGGACATCACCGACCCGGCCGAGGCGCTGCGCAACCGCGACGCCTACCTCCAGCTGGCCGCGGCGCTCAAGGAACTGGGACTGGGCGCCAAGGCCGAGATGTCGGTCAAGCTCTCCGCCTTCGGGCAGGCGCTGCCCGGCGGGCACGACCTCGCGCTGCGCAACGTCACCCCCGTGGTCGAGGCCGCCGCCGAAGCCGGCACGACCGTGACGCTGGACATGGAGGACCACACCACGGTCGACTCCACCCTCGCGATCCTCGGCACGCTGCGCGAGCGCTTCCCCCAGACGGGCGCGGTGCTCCAGTCGTACCTCTTCCGCACCGAGGACGACTGCCGGGCCCTGGCCGGGGAAGGCTCCCGGGTGCGGCTGGTCAAGGGCGCCTACAAGGAGCCCGCGGCGGTCGCGTTCCAGGACAAGCGGGAAGTCGACCGGGCCTACGTGCGCTGCCTGAAGATCCTGATGGCCGGGCAGGGCTACCCGATGATCGGGTCCCACGACCCGCGGATGGTCGCCATCGCCCAGGAGCTGGCACACCGCAACGGCCGCAAGCCCGCGGACTACGAGTTCCAGATGCTGTTCGGTATCCGCGAGGCGGAACAGCAGCGGCTGGTGGAGGAGGGCCACCGGATGCGGGTCTACATCCCCTACGGGACGGACTGGTACGGCTACTTCATGCGCCGCCTCGCCGAGCGCCCGGCCAACCTCGCGTTCTTCCTGAGGTCGCTCGCCACCCGCGGCTGACGGAACCGGGACTGCCCGCGGCGGATGTCCGCCGCGGGCACCCCGCTGACCGGCTCATTTGGGACGGGGTTTACCGTCTCTTTTGATGCTATATGGGTAGACCCTGGACAGGAGGATCCTCCCTGGACGGCGCCACCGGCAGCCGGCCACCCGCCGTGGCAGCGGCCTCGGCACGACCGACGTACACCGACGTACGACAACACACCGACATACGACAACGAAGTGATCGCATACCGGCGGTCACGAGCGTGACGATCGCAAGCGTAAGGAGACACGGCCACCATGGACGCTGTGACCCAGGTCCCCGTGCCGGTGAACGAGCCGGTGCACAGCTACGCCCCGGGCAGCCCGGAGCGCTTCCGCCTGGAGGCCAAGCTCAAGGAGCTGGCCGGCAACCCCATCGAGCTGCCCATGACCATCGGCGGCAAGCAGCGGATGGGCGGCGGCGAGCGCTTCGACGTCGTACAGCCGCACCACCACTCCGCCCGCCTGGGCACCTACGCCAACGCCACCGTCCAGGACGCCCAGGACGCGGTCGACGCCGCGCTGGCCGCCGCTCCCGCCTGGCGCGCGATGTCCTTCGACGACCGCGCCGCGATCATCCTCAAGGCCGCCGACCTGCTGGCCGGCCCCTGGCGCGAGACGATGGCCGCCGCCACCATGCTCGGCCAGTCCAAGACCGCCCAGCAGGCCGAGATCGACACCCCCTGCGAACTGGTCGACTTCTGGCGCTTCAACGTCCACTTCGCGCGCCAGATCCTGGCCGAGCAGCCCCCGGTGAACGCCCCCGGCGTGTGGAACCGCTCGGACCACCGCCCCCTGGAGGGCTTCGTCTACGCGATCACGCCCTTCAACTTCACCGCGATCGCCGGCAACCTCCCCACCGCCCCCGCCCTCATGGGCAACGTGGTGGTCTGGAAGCCGTCCCCGACCCAGACCCTCGCCGCGGTGCTGCTGATGCGCCTGCTGGAGGAGGCCGGCCTGCCGGCCGGCGTCATCAACCTCGTCACCGGCGACGGCAAGGACGTCTCCGAGGTGGCCCTGACCCACCCCGACCTGGCCGGCATCCACTTCACCGGCTCGACCAGGACCTTCCAGTACCTCTGGAAGACCGTCGGCACCAACATCGAGAAGTACCGGACCTACCCGCGGCTGGTCGGCGAGACCGGCGGCAAGGACTTCATCGTCGCCCACCCGTCGGCGGACCGGGCCGTGCTGAAGACCGCCATGACCCGCGGCGCCTTCGAGTTCCAGGGCCAGAAGTGCTCCGCGGCCTCCCGCGCCTACGTCCCGGCGTCCCTGTGGAACGCCGGCTTCAAGGAGGAGTTCGCCGCCGAGGTCGACGCCCTGACCATGGGCGACGTCACCGATCTGGCGCACTTCATGGGTGCCGTCATCGACGAGCGCTCCTTCGCCAAGAACAAGGCGGCGATCGACCGCGCCAAGGCCGACCCGACCGTCGAGGTCGTGGCCGGCGGCACCTACGACGACAGCGTCGGCTACTTCGTCCGCCCGACGGTCCTGGTCTCCACCGACCCGGAGAACGAGATCTTCAAGGACGAGTACTTCGGCCCGATCCTCGGCGTCCACGTCTACGACGACACGGTCGAGGGCGGCTACGAGGCCATGCTCGACCAGATGGAGTCCGCCTCGGCCTACGGCCTGACCGGCGCCGTCATCGCCCAGGACCGCGCCGCGGCCGCCACCACCTGCGAGAAGCTGCGCTTCGCGGCCGGCAACTTCTACATCAACGACAAGCCCACCGGCGCCGTGGTCGGCCAGCAGCCGTTCGGCGGCGGGCGCGCCTCCGGCACCAACGACAAGGCCGGCGCCAAGCAGAACCTGATGCGCTGGACCTCCACCCGCTCCATCAAGGAGACCCTGGTCCCGCCGACCGACTACCGCTACCCGCACATGGGCTGACGCCCCCTCGCACACCCGCGGCCCGGTACCCCTTGGGGGTGCCGGGCCGCGGCCGTCGTGGCACCGTCGATCCAGTCCAGGAAGCGCCCCGGAACCGCGCCCGGACCGCCCCGCGCGTGATCGCCGTCTCAAATAGTAGGAAGCCCAAGTAATTGTGCAGACAGCACGGCCCGGCTGTCCTAGCTTTGTAGGAGCCGAACGTATCGCTGCATCCAGCGAATGCGGATGAGGCCCGACGCGCCCGCGCAGGTGACCCCTGCGGCGCTTCAGGCCCCCGCCCCTCCGGCCGTTCTCGCACCACCCCGACCCCTCATTCTTCGACGCCCCCCGCTTTCCGTTCTCGGGGCTTTGGCATGGGAGACGCGCATCATGGCCGACACCACCGTCCGCAGGACCCGTCACTCCTCCCGTCAGACCAACGACGCCGACCGCCGCAACGCCGCGGCCGCCCTCCAGCGCGCACTCGACCGCCGCGACAACGGCGGCGCCAGCGGTCACTGAGCCCGCTCGACCCGCACATGCGCCGGGGGCGCCCGGGACGTGGTCCCGAGCGCCCCCGGCGCGGTGGTACCGGTCAGCCGCGGCGGCGGGAGCGGGTGACCTCGAAGTGGTCGACGCGCTCACCGGACTCCGCGAGGGCGGTGACCTTCATCCGGGGACGGCTGCCCGGGGTGACCTCGACGGCGATGAACGAGTAGCCCGTGTAGCGGACCCGGGACCACTCGACGGTCTCCTTGGCCTTCGCCTGGCCCTTGGTCCAGTGGTAGGTGTCCACATGGTCCAGGTCCTTCACATGACCCTCGTAGCTGTCCGGCACGGGGAAGTCGTAGAGGGACTTCCCGGCGCCGCCGGCCGTCACATAGACGATGCCCTCGTGCGCGGAGTCCACGGTCTCGCCGATCGGCACCTTCTTCGACACCCGGCCGCCCTTGATGGCGTCGGTGCGCTCGTAGACGTGGTTGTGGCCGTTGACCACCAGGTCCACCTGGTGCTTCTCGAACAGCGGCAGCCAGGCGTCGCGGACCCCGCCCTCCGAGGCGTGCGAGTTGGTGGTGGAGAACGCGCAGTGGTGGAAGAAGACGACGAGGAAGTCGATGCCCGCGGTGGCCCGCAGCTCACCCAGTCGGCGGTCCAGCCAGCGGGTCTGCCGGCCCTGCGTGTAGCCGGCGTTGGCCGGGATCTCGTAGGAGACGTCGTTGGCGTCCAGGGCGACGACGGCGACGTTGCCGTAGGTGAAGGAGTAGACGCCGGGGGCCCGCTCCGGGTCCGGGCCGTTGGTCGGCAGCGACCAACGGGCGGACTGGCCGCCGTAGCCGTTGGGGGAGTACCACGCCTCCATGTCGTGGTTGCCGGTGGTCACCATCCACGGCACCGACTTCGCCACCGTCTCGGTCTGGGCGAGGAACTGGTCCCAGGCCCGGGCGTCGTAGGTGTCGTGCTCGGAGCCCTGGCCGTCCGGGTCGGCGTAGCAGATGTCCCCCGCGTGCAGGTGGAAGGACGGGTTCTGGCCCAGGATCAACTGGTCGTTGGCGAGCGCGTGGTAGCTGACGCCCTGGTCGCCGAAGGCGGTGAAGACGAAGCTCTCGGCGCGCGCCGGAGCGGTGCGGAAGGTGCCGACGGTGGAGAAGTGACGCGGGTCGGCCGGGTCGAAGCCGTCGTGGCCGACGCCGTAGTAGTACGTGGTCCCCGGCCGCAGGCCGTCGAGGGCCGCGTGCAGGTAGTACTGGTCGACCGCCGGGAGCTTGGCGGTCAGCGCCGGGGTGTGCAGGTGGCGCACCTCGGCCTGGACCTTGCGACCCAGGTCCCACGGCTTCAGGCCGACCCGCAGATAGGGCCGCCTGACCGCGAAGGGCACCTGCCAGCCGACCCGCATCTGGGTCCGCGGGTCGGCGCCGAAGGCGAGGTGCCGGCCGAACGGGGCCACCAGGTGGCCGTCGACGGCGGTGGTGGCGGGCGCGGACAGCAGCGTCGGCCCGGCGGCCTGCGCGGCCGGGGCGGCCAACAGGCCGGCGCCGGCGACCATGCCGGCGGTGACCGCGGAGCTGCGCAGCAGCCCCCGGCGGGTCAGCTTGGTGCGGAGGTACTCGTGCTGCTCGGGCATGGTCATCCGGGCCGCGAGCTGCTCCGGTATGCCGACGCGGGGCGTGTGCGAGGGCAGGGGGCGCTCCCGCCGGGGGTGTGCAGTCATGTGGCCGAATCTGGCAGTTCGCGCCTACGGGCTCGGGGCGCCGGGGTGAACGGGGGATGGCCGGCGGTCGAGCGCCCGGCGGCCATGTCCGCATGTCGGACGATGCGTGTCAATCATTGGGACGAGGAGTAGGGTCCAGGCATGTCTCGCAGCATTCGCCTCGCAGTGATCCCCGGTGACGGAATCGGCCAGGAAGTCGTGGCGCAGGGCCTCAAGGTCCTGACCGCGGTCCTCCCCGAGGACGTCAAGCTGGAAACCAAGGAATACGACCTCGGGGCCAAGCGCTGGCACCGCACCGGCGAGACCCTGCCGGACGAGGAGCTCGCGTCGCTCAAGGAGCACGACGCGATCCTGCTCGGCGCGATCGGCGACCCGACGGTGCCGTCCGGCGTCCTGGAGCGCGGACTGCTGCTCAAACTCCGCTTCGCCTTCGACCACTTCGTCAACCTGCGCCCCTCGAAGCTCTTCCCGAACACCGCCACCCCGCTGGCGGGCCGCCCCGACATCGACTTCGTCGTCGTCCGCGAGGGCACCGAGGGCCCCTACACCGGCAACGGCGGCAGCCTGCGCACCGGCACCCCGGCCGAGGTCGCCACCGAGGTCAGCGTGAACACCGCCTACGGCGTGGAGCGGGTGGTCCGGGACGCCTACGAGCGCGCCAACGCCCGCCCGCGCAAGAAGCTGACCCTGGTCCACAAGAACAACGTGCTGGTCTACGCCGGCCACATGTGGAAGAACATCTTCGACACGGTCGGCCAGGAGTACCCCGAGGTCACCACCGACTACCTGCACGTCGACGCGGCGACGATCTTCCTCGTCACCCAGCCCGAACGGTTCGACGTGATCGTCACCGACAACCTCTTCGGCGACATCCTCACCGACCTCGCCGCCGCGGTCACCGGCGGCATCGGCCTGGCCGCCTCCGGCAACATCAACCCCACCGGAGCGTTCCCCTCGATGTTCGAGCCGGTGCACGGCTCCGCGCCGGACATCGCGGGCACCGGCAAGGCCGACCCGACCGCCACGATCCTCTCCGTCGCGCTGCTGCTGCGCCACCTCGGCCACGAGGAGCAGGCCGCCCGCATCGAGACGGAGGTCGCCGCCGACCTGGAGGCCCGCGGCGACGCGCCCCGCACCACCGACGAGATCGGCGACGCGCTCGCGGCACGCGTAGCGGGCTGACGCCCGACGCACCACGCAGCACCACCTCAGCGCCGGGCCGACCAGGGCCCGGCGCTGTCCGCATGGGCCCCGCTCCCGCCCCGGGCCCCGGCCCCCCTGTGCTACCGGCGGGTCGGGTGCCACCATCTGACGCGGGCGCGCACGCCGGTTCCGACGGCGGACGCCCACGAGCGATAATCGGACGAGGGGCCGCCGTCCGGCGGGAAACTCGGACGTCCCAGTAACGACCGGTACGACCGAGCCACCCGCAGTGCGCGCGGCCGCTCCCAACCGCACCGGTGCCGCGAGCGGGGACCCTCCCCGGCCCGAGGGCCGGGCCGGTGCCCTTTCCCCGGCTCGCGCGGGGAGAGACCCTCCGGCAACGCAGGCATCGGACCACGCAGTGAAGGACACGGATACATGACGACGCCCACGATCGAGCTCAAGCCTTCCTCGCACCCGCTGCCCGCGGCGGAGCGGGAGCAGATCCTGGCGGCCCCCGGCTTCGGCCGCCACTTCACCGACCACATGGTGACGATCAAGTGGACCGAGGGCCGCGGCTGGCACGACGGGCAGCTCGTGCCGTACGGTCCGCTCGCCCTCGACCCGGCGACCAACGTCCTGCACTACGCACAGGAGATCTTCGAGGGCCTCAAGGCGTACCGCCAGCCCGACGGCAGCGTCGCCACCTTCCGTCCGGACGCCAACGCCCGCCGCTTCCAGGCGTCCGCCCGCCGACTGGCCATGCCGGAGCTGCCGGTCGAGACCTTCGTCGAGGCATGCGACCTGCTGGTCCGGCAGGACAAGGACTGGGTGCCCGCGCACGGCGGCGAGGAGTCGCTCTACCTGCGGCCGTTCATGATCGCCACCGAGGTGGGGCTGGGCGTCAAGCCCGCCAACGAGTACCTCTTCGTCGTCATCGCCTCGCCGGCCGGCGCGTACTTCCCCGGCGGCGTCAAGCCGGTCTCCATCTGGCTGTCCGAGGACCGGGTCCGGGCCGTCCCCGGCGGCATGGGCGACGCCAAGACCGGCGGCAACTACGCCGCCTCGCTGCTGGCCCAGGCCGAGGCCGCGGCCCGCGGCTGCGACCAGGTCGCCTACCTCGACGCGGTGGAGCACACCTGGGTCGAGGAGCTCGGCGGGATGAACCTCTACTTCGTCTACGGCGCCGCGGACAACGAGAAGCCGGTGATCGTCACCCCGCAGCTGACCGGCTCGCTGCTCCCCGGCGTCACCCGCGACTCCCTGCTCTCCGTCGCCCGCGACCTGGGCTTCGAGTCCGAGGAGGGGCGGATCTCCATCGACCAGTGGCAGAACGACTCCGCGGCCGGCACGCTCACCGAGGTCTTCGCCTGCGGCACGGCCGCCGTGATCACCCCGGTCGGCACGGTCAAGCGCGAGGGCGCCGAGTGGACCCAGTCCGGCGGCGAGCCGGGCAAGGTCACGCTGAAGCTGCGCGAGGCGCTGCTGGACATCCAGCGCGGGGTGACCGCCGACGAGCACGGCTGGATGCACCGCATCGGCTGAGCTGAGCGGTGCCCCGCGGGCCCGCCCGTACGCACGACCGAGGCCGCCCCGGCAGGACGCCGGGGCGGCCTTTTCCGTCCCGCCCCTGGGGGGCGGCGGCTCAGCCGACCTCCACCGGCGTCTCCTGCGCGGCGGGGCCGTCGGCCGCGCGCAGCGGCGGGACCGGGCGCGGCTGCCGGGAGACCAGGGCCAGGTAGACCACGGCGGCGGTGGCGGCGGCGAGCAGGAAGCTCATGTCGATCCCGCCGGTGTACTTCAGCAGCGGGCCCTCGTAGGGGGAGCCCACGCCCAGCAGGCCGACCACGGAGCCCAGCGCCCAGGCGACGGTGGCCTGGACGTTCCAGCCCGACCTGAACCAGTACACGCCGCCGACCGTGCCGCGGTTGTAGACCTGGAGCGAGTCCGGGTCGTAGACGCCGCGGCAGCGGACGAACCCGATCACGGTGATGACCGCCCACGGGGTGCCGATGGCGGTCATCAGGAGGACGAAGGACGTCATCGCGTTCTGCGCGTCCCACAGGAAGTGGCCGACGTAGACCAGCGCGGTGGAGACCGCGGCGACGACGTAGGTGGCCTGGGTGCGGGTGGCGCGCGGCAGGATCGCGTCCAGGTCCAGGCCCATGCTGTAGAGCATCAGACCGGAGTTGCCTGCGGAGCCGGCCGAGGCGTTGAGCAGCAGGAAGATCAGGTACCACAGGGGCGCGCCGGCGACCAGCGGGCCGGCGTAGTCCGAGCCGGCGCCGACCGCGAGCGCGCTGAACGTCCCGAACAGCTGCGGCACCAGCAGCCCGAGGACCAGGCCCAGGTAGGTGGCGCCGAAGACCGCCCTGGAGCTGTGGCGGCGGGGGGAGATGTAGCGGCTGTAGTCGCCGAGCAGGGTGATGAAGGCGATCGGGCCGCTCAGGCCGGCCGAGACCGCGGAGAGCAGCCAGGTCTGCCAGTAGCCGCCCAGGGCGTAGTGGACGCCGGGGATCGGGGCGGTGGTGAAGTGGTGCGCGAAGGCGAAGACGCCGATCACCAGCAGGATCGTCAGGCCGATCGAGAGCACCTTGCTCAGCCGCAGCAGCACCTTGTAGCCGTAGACCGCGCCGATGGCGGTGGCGGCGGCCAGCACCGCGTACACCACCGTGTACGCCGCCCCGTCGGCGGGCAGCCCGACCAGGCGGTGGAGGCAGCCGACCATGGCGTCCCCGCCGACCCAGAGCGTCAGCGCGGTGTAGCCGAGCGAGAGCAGCAGGCCGATCACCGAGCCGACGAGCCGGCCGCGGACGCCGAAGAAGGCGCCGCTGCTGGTGGAGAGGTTGGTCGCGCTGCGCAGCGAGACCAGGGCGAGCGGCGCGGTCAGCAGCGCGCCGACCAGGGTGCCGGCCGCGAGGGAGGTGACCGAGCCCCAGAAGCCGAGGCCGAAGGAGACCGGCAACCAGCCGAAGATCACAACGCCGAGTGCGAGGTTCGAGCCGAGCAGGATGGAGACGAGGTCGCGAGGGCTGCTGCTGCGCTCCTCGTCCGGGATGGTGTCGACTCCGCGTTGTTCTATCGGCATGAGGGCTCCCCTGAGAGGCCGGAACAGGTGTGAGAAGCGGTGCTGGGCGCGGTGCTCCGTCGTGGACAAGGGCTTCGTTCGGCAGTGCCTACGAAGCGGGTGCTCGCTGCTGCGAGATCATTTGAGTGATGCTCTAAAAATGATCAGTTCAAGCCATGTTCTAGAGCGACGCTCAATATGAGGCACCCGTCCTGCCTAGGTCAATGGTTTCGGAATGATGAATTCCAAGTTAGAGTGATGCTCAATTCGAGCGGGAGGAAGTGACAGGATGCGGCTCACCCCCACGGAGCGCGACCGGTTGTTGCTGTTCGGTGCGGCCGAGCTGGCGCGGGCGCGTCGGGCTCGCGGCCTGAAGCTGAACGTTCCCGAGGCGACCGCGTTGATCGCGGACACAGTCTGCGAGGCGGCGCGGGACGGGCGTCGCCTCGCTGAGGCCATTGAGGCGGCGCGGAGTGCGTTGGGTCCTGAGGATGTGTTGCCGGGGGTGGCGGATGTGGTGACCGAGGTGCATGTGGAGGCCGTTTTTGATGACGGTTCCCGGCTTGCGGTGGTCACGGATCCGATCGGCAGCGAACCCACCGCGGCGCCCGGCGGGGCGACGCCGGCGCCCGGCGCCGTGCTGCCCGGCCCGGCCGACCCCGAGCCCGGGCCCGCCGTGGTGATCGCGGTGCGTAACACCGCGACCGTGCCGATCAGCGTCACCTCGCACTTCCACTTCTTCGAGGCCAATCCCCGGCTGGAGTTCGACCGCGCCGTCGCCTACGGCATGCGGCTGTGCGTCCCGGCCGGCTCGTCGGTGCGGTTCGACGTCGGCGGGTCCTCGGAGGTCGGCCTGGTGCCGATCGGCGGCGACCGGATCGCGATCGGCTTCGCCGGGCTGGTCGACGGCCCGCTCGACGCGCCGGGCGCCAAGAACGAAGCGCTGCGGCGGGCCGCCGCCTGTGGCTACCTGGGAGCTTAAGGAGCAGGCATGAGCCCGAGCATCGATCCTTACGAGTACGCCGCCGTGCACGGTCCGCGGGCCGGTGACCGGGTGGTCCTCGGTGACTCCGGGCTGGTGGTCCGGGTGGAGTCCGACTCGCAGAAGCCGGGCGAGGAGTTCCTGGCCGGCTTCGGCAAGACTGCCCGGGACGGGATGCACCTCAAGGCCGCGTCGCTGCGCGAGACCTGCGACGTGGTGATCAGCAACGTCCTGGTCATCGACGCGGTCCAGGGCATCCGCAAGACCTCCATCGGCATCCGCGAGGGGCGCATCCACGCCATCGGGCGCGCCGGCAACCCCGACACCCTCGACGGGGTGGACGTCGTCGTCGGCACCGGCACCTCCATCGTCTCCGGCGAGGGCATGATCGCCACCGCCGGTGCCGTGGACACCCACGTCCACCTGCTCTCCCCGCGGGTGATGGAAGCCTCGCTGGCCTCCGGCGTGACCACGATCATCGGGCAGGAGTTCGGTCCGGTCTGGGGCGTCGGCGTCAACTCTCCCTGGGCGCTGCGCCACGCGTTCAGCGCTTTCGATGCCTGGCCGGTCAACATCGGCTTCCTGGGCCGTGGTTCGTCCTCCGGTCAGGCGCCGCTGGTGGAGGCGCTGGCCGAGGGCGGTGCCCTGGGTTTCAAGGTGCACGAGGACATGGGTGCGCACGCCCGCGCGCTGGACACCGCGTTGCGGGTCGCCGAGGAGTACGACGTCCAAGTGGCCCTGCACTCCGACGGGCTGAACGAATGCCTGTCGGTCGAGGACACCCTGCGGGTCCTGGACGGCCGGACCATCCACGCCTTCCACATCGAGGGCTGCGGCGGTGGGCATGTCCCCAACGTGTTGAAGATGGCCGGTGTCCCCAACGTCATCGGTTCCTCGACCAACCCCACCCTGCCCTTTGGTCGGGATGCGGTCGCCGAGCACTACGGCATGATCGTCTCGGTGCACGATCTGAAGACCGATCTGCCCGGTGACGCGGCCATGGCCCGGGACCGTATCCGTGCCGGCACCATGGGCGCGGAGGACGTGCTGCACGACCTCGGGGCGATCGGCATCACCTCCTCCGACGCCCAGGGCATGGGCCGGGCCGGCGAGACCGTCCGCCGCACCTTCGCCATGGCCGGCAAGATGAAGGCCGAACTCGGGCCCCTGCTTGCCCGTGACGGGGAGGCCGGCGACGGCGCCTACGACGACAACGCTCGGGTACTGCGCTACATCGCCAAACTCACCATCAACCCCGCCATCGCCCACGGCCTCTCCCACGAGATCGGATCCATCGAAGTCGGCAAGATGGCCGACATCGTGCTGTGGAAACCCCAGTACTTCGGCGCCAAACCCCAACTCGTCCTCAAATCCGGCTTCCCCGCCTACGGCGTCACCGGCGACCCCAATGCCGCCACCGACACCTGCGAACCGCTCGTGCTCGGCCCGCAGTTCGGGGCGCACGGCGCGACCCCGGCGGAGATCTCGGTGGCCTTCGTCGCCGGCGCCGCGCTCGCGCAGGGCAACGACGGAATGCCCACCCGCCGACGCCGGGTCGCCGTCCGCGGCACCCGTGGCATCGGCCCCCGCAACCTGATCCACAACGCCCGGGTCGGCGACGTCCAGGTCGACGAACGCAGCGGACTGGTCACCCTCGACGGCGACCCGATGCGCTCCGAACCGGCCGACACCGTCTCACTGTCCAGGCTCTATTTCCTCTGACGAGACCCCGCTGACGAGACCCCTCCGGCGAGATGCTCGCCGGCGAAGATCCCTCCGACGACGCCCGGGCCGCCGCACCACCCGCTCCGTAACACCGTTACAGAAACACCGTTACAGACGCGACCGGTGCGGCGCCCACCCCGCCCTTCCTTCCGCTCCGCGACCCCGCGCGCACCCCGAGGACCGAGGACCCCGTATGAACACGCCCGCCGCCGACGGCTTCCGCATGCCCCCCGAGTGGGCCCCGCACGAGCGCACCTGGATGGCCTGGCCCGGCCCCAACTTCACCTTCGGCGCGGAGGGCGACGAGACGCTCGCCGAGGCCCGCCGTGCCTGGGCCGCGGTCGCCCGCGCGGTACGGCAGTACGAGCCGGTCACCGTGGTCGCCGGCCCCGGCCAGCTGGACGGCGCCCGCGCCCTGCTCGGCGAGGACGTCGAACTCGTCGAGCGCCCCCTCGACGACGCCTGGATGCGCGACATCGGCCCCACCTTCCTCACCAACGACCAGGGCGAACTGGCCGCCGTGGACTGGGTGTTCAACGGCTGGGGCGCCCAGGAATGGGCCGCCTGGGACCGCGACGCGAAGATGGCCGAACAGGTCGCCGGCCTCGCCGGGGCCCGCCGCTACGCCACCTCCCTGGTCAACGAGGGCGGCGGCATCCACGTCGACGGCGAGGGCACCGTGCTGCTCACCGACACCGTGCAGCTCGACCCCGGCCGCAACCCCGGCCGCACCAAGGAAGAGGTCGAGGCCGAGATCCACGCCCACCTCGGCACCACCAAGGCGATCTGGCTGCCGCGCGGCCTGTACGCCGACTACGGCCAGTTCGGCACCCGCGGCCACGTGGACATCGTCGCCGCCTTCGCCCGCCCCGGCGTGGTGATGGTCCACACCCAGCCCGACCCCGACCACCCCGACCACGCCATCTGCAACGAGATCGTCAAGGTGCTGCGCGCGTCCACCGACGCCCGGGGCCGCCGACTGGAGGTCGTGGAGATCCCGGCCCCCACCGTCATCGAGGCGGACGGCGAGCTGGTCGACTACTCCTACATCAACCACCTGCAGTGCAACGACGGCATCGTGCTGTGCGCCTTCGACGACCCGCGCGACGAGGAGGCGGCCGCGATCTTCCGCCGGCTGTTCCCCGGGCGCACCGTCACCCTGGTGGACGCCCGTACGATCTTCGCAGCGGGTGGCGGTATCCACTGCATCACCCAGCAGCAGCCGAAGGTCTGATGCACCCCTGAACGACCCAGCCCGAACCGACCCCGGAGGTCACCGTGTCCGGTCCCGTACGCCGCCCCCGACGGCGGCTCAGCCAGCCGCGCGAACAGGTGCTGGCCGCGGCGATGGCCACCATCGCCGCCGAGGGACTGGACCGGCTCACCATGGCCGGACTGGGCCGCGAGGTCGGCATGAGCAGCGGCCACATCCTCTACTACTTCGGTACCAAGGACGAGCTGCTGCTCCAGACCCTCCAGTGGAGCGAGGAGCAGCTCGGCGCCGAGCGCCGGGCCGCCCTCGCCCGCCGGGTCTCCGCCCGGGAGCGACTGGACGCCCTGATCGACCTCTACCTCCCCGAAGGCCACCGCGACCCGCGCTGGACGCTGTGGCTGGAGGTCTGGGTCCGCTCCCAGAACGCCGACGAAGAGACCCGCGAACGCCAGCTCGACCTGGAGCTGGCCTGGCACCGCGACCTCGTCGCCCTGCTCGTCGAGGGCGCCTCCAAGGGCGAGTTCCGGCCCGTCGACGCGGAGCGCTTCGCCACCCGCACCCGGGCCCTGCTCGACGGCTTCGGCACCCACCTCGTCGTCGGCCTCCCCGGCACCGACCGCGACCAGGCGCGCGACGAGGTCCGCCGCTTCCTGGACGAATCGCTCACCCCGACCGCGGACTGACGACCACCGCACCGGCCCCCGCGGACCCCACCGCACCGGCCCCGCGGACCCCACCCGCCGCCCGCCGCCCACGGCCGTGACCGCAACGCACGCAAGTACGCGCGATCGTTGCCGCCCCGGCCCTTGCCGACGGGCCCGCTCTCGGCGACCGTGATCGGCTATGGGACGAGAGCAATGGAAGAAGATCTGGGTCGGCTCGGCCGGCAACATGGTCGAGTGGTTCGACTGGTTCGTCTACGCCAGTTTCGCGGTGTACTTCGCCGACGCGTTCTTCCCCAAGGGGAACGACACCGCCAACCTCATGAACACCATGGGGATCTTCGCCGTCGGCTTCTTCATGCGCCCGGTCGGCGGCTGGCTGCTCGGCCGGGTCGGTGACCGCCGGGGCCGCAAGGCCGCGCTCACCCTGACCGTGACCCTGATGTCCGCCTCGGCCATCCTGATCGCCGTCGCCCCGACCTACGCCGTCGCCGGCTACGGCGGCATCGCCGTCCTGCTCGTCGCCCGCATGCTCCAGGGCCTGTCGGTCGGCGGCGAGTACGCGGCCAGCGCCACCTACCTCACCGAGGCGTCCGCACCCGAACGCCGCGGCTTCGCCTCCAGCTTCCAGTACGTGTCGATGACCGCCGGCCAACTGCTGGGCCTGGCACTGCAGATCATCCTCCAGCGCAGCATGTCCGAGCAGGCACTGCACAGCTGGGCCTGGCGGATCCCGTTCATCGTCGGCGCGCTCGGCGCGGGCATCGTCTTCTACCTGCGCCGCAACATGCTGGAGACCGACGTCTACGCCGAGGACGACACCCGGACCGACCCCGACCGCGGCACCATGAAGGCACTGTGGGCCCACAAGCGCGAGGCGTTCCTGGTCATCGCGCTCACCATGGGCGGCACGGTGGCGTACTACACGTACACCACCTACCTCACCAAGTACCTCTCCGGCACCGCCGGACTGTCCAAGCCCACCGCCTCCCTGGTGAGCTTCTGCGCACTGTTCCTCTTCATGTGCCTCCAGCCGCTGGCCGGCAGGCTGTCCGACCGGATCGGCCGCCGCCCGCTGCTGATCACCTTCGCCCTCGGCTCGACCTTCCTGACCGTGCCGATCATGACGCTGCTCCAGCACGCCGGCTCCTTCTGGCCGGCCCTGGGCCTGTCGCTGCTGGCACTGGTCGTGGTCACCGGCTACACCTCGATCAACGCCTGCGTGAAGGCCGAACTGTTCCCCACCGGCATCCGCGCGCTGGGCGTCGCCCTGCCGTACGCCATCGCCAACGCCCTCTTCGGCGGCACGGCCGAGTACGTCGCCCTGTGGTTCAAGAACGGCGGTATCGAGTCCGGCTATTACTGGTACGTCTCCGGCTGCGCGGCGGTCTCGCTGGTCGTCTACCTGACGATGCGGGAGACCCGGACGATCGACCTGCACCGGGTCGGCAAGGAGACCGACGACGGCACCGGCGAGCGGGTGCTCGCATCCTGAGACGGAGCAACGGCGGGGGCGGTCATGTGCCAGACTGCCCCCGTGCTCTCGTTCGCCATGATTATTGGCAGCAGGCGCGCCGGTCCGCAGTGACCGCCCGTACGACCCGAGTACGGCGCGGCCATCGTCGTCCCAGACCCGCGCGCAGACCTCTCGCACCCGCGAGAGGTTTTTTCGTTTCCGGCCCACCTGCTCGCCGGAGGCGGAGCGCGAGGGAACATGGAGGGACGGTGGAACCGGTTATTCCGGTAGACCGAGACCCGACAGGAGCCAGACCAGCATGACGGACGTTCCCGAAGCCGCCGTTCCCGACGCCTTCCACGTATTCGACACCACGCTGCGCGACGGCGCACAGCGCGAGGGCATCAACCTGACCGTCGCCGACAAGCTGACCATCGCCCGGCACCTGGACGACTACGGCGTCGGCTTCATCGAGGGCGGCTGGCCCGGCGCCAACCCACGGGACACCGAGTTCTTCCAGCGCGCCCGCGCGGAAATCGACTTCCAGCACGCCCAACTGGTCGCCTTCGGCGCCACCCGCAAGGCCGGCGTCCGCGTCGAGGACGACCCCCAGGTCGCCGCGCTCCTGGAGTCCGGCGCCCCGGTCATCACGCTGGTCGCCAAGTCCCACGTCCGCCACGTCGAACTGGCCCTGCGCACCACGCCCGAGGAGAACCTCGCGATGGTCCGGGACACCGTCGCCCACCTGCGCGCCCACGGCCGCCGCGTCTTCCTCGACTGCGAGCACTTCTTCGACGGCTACGCACTGGACCCGACCTACGCCAAGGAGGTCGTGCGCACCGCCAGTGACGCCGGCGCCGACGTCGTGGTGCTCTGCGATACCAACGGCGGGATGCTGCCGGCACAGGTGACCGCGGTGGTCCGCACCGTCCTCGCCGACACCGACGCCCGGCTCGGCATCCACGCCCAGGACGACACCGGCTGCGCGGTCGCCAACACCCTGGCAGCCGTGGACGCCGGCGCCACCCACGTCCAGTGCACCGCCAACGGCTACGGCGAACGGGTCGGCAACTCCAACCTCTTCCCGGTCGTCGCCGCCCTGGAACTCAAGTACGGCCGACAGGTCCTGCCGGCCGGCAAGCTCGCCGAGACCACCCGCATCTCGCACGCCGTCGCCGAGGTCGTCAACCTCACCCCCTCCACCCACCAGCCCTACGTCGGGGTCTCCGCGTTCGCCCACAAGGCCGGGCTGCACGCCTCCGCGATCAAGGTGGACCCGGACCTCTACCAGCACATGGACCCGGCGCTCGTCGGCAACACCATGCGGATGCTGGTCTCCGACATGGCCGGCCGGGCCTCGATCGAGCTCAAGGGCAAGGAACTCGGCATCGACCTGGGCGGCGACCGGGAACTGGTCGGACGGGTCGTCGAGCGGGTCAAGGAACGGGAGCTGGCCGGCTACACCTACGAGGCCGCCGACGCCAGCTTCGAACTGCTGCTGCGCGCGGAGGTGGACGGCAAGCCGCTGCGCTACTTCACCGTCGAGTCCTGGCGCGCCATCGTCGAGGACCGCCCCGACGGCACCCACGCCAACGAGGCGACCGTGAAGCTCTGGGCCAAGGGCGAGCGGATCGTGGCCACCGCCGAGGGCAACGGCCCGGTCAACGCGCTGGACCGCGCGCTGCGGGTGGCCCTGGAGCGGATCTACCCCCAGCTGGCCTCGATGGAGCTCGTGGACTACAAGGTCCGCATCCTGGAGGGCGCCCTGGGCACCGGCTCGATCACCCGGGTCCTGGTCTCCACCAGCGACGGCCGCGGCGAGTGGTCCACGGTCGGCGTCGCCGAGAACGTCATCGCCGCCTCCTGGCAGGCACTGGACGACGCCTACGCCTACGGCCTGCTGCGCGCGGGGGTCACGCCGCAGGCGTGAGCCCCGCGGCGCGTAACAGCGCCGCGGTTGTCCACGGTTGTCCACAGGCACCGGCGACGGTCGGTGCGGAGCGTTACCTTCACCGCATGCGTGGTGGAGGTGGGGGAGGGGCCTCGCCACGGGGTGGGGGAGGCTCCTTTGCCTTTCGGGGCCGGGGGTGGGGGAGTCCGTTGGGCGGGGACCACCTGGTTGGGGAGAGGGAGGGGCCCTGCCAGGAAAGCGGCGAGGGCCCCGGCGGCGTCTCTTGCCGGGGCCCTCCGCATAGCCGTTGCCAGGTGTCAGGCGGCCTTGACCGCCGAGATGTCGAAGGTCAGCTTGACCTTGTCGCTGACCATGACGCCGCCGGTCTCCAGGGCCGCGTTCCAGGTCAGGCCCCACTGGGAGCGGAGGATCTCGGCGCTGCCCTCGAAGCCGACGCGCTGGGCACCGTAGACGTCGGTGGCGGCGCCGTTGAACTCCAGGTCGATGGCGAGCGGGCGGGTGACGTCCTTGATCGTCAGGTCGCCGGTGACGCGGTACGTCTCGCTGTCGAGCTGCTCGACCGCGTGGGAGCGGAAGGTCATCAGGGGGAACTGCTCGGCGTCGAAGAAGTCGGCGCTCTTGAGGTGGCCGTCGCGGTCGGCGATACCGGTGTCGATGCTGGCGATCTTGACGTCGATGTGCGCGGTGGACGCGGCCGGGTTGCCGCCGTCCAGCTTCAGCACGCCCTCGTGCTCGCCGAAGGAGCCGCGGACGTTGGTGACCATGGCGTGCCGGACGGTGAAGCCGATGCTGCTGTGGGCCGGGTCGATGGTGTAGTCGCCGGTCAGGGCGGCCAGCGCGGGGTCCGCGTCCAGCACGGCGGCAGCGGCGGGAGCGGGAGCGGCGGTGGGGGCGGCGGTGCGCTTGCGGAACAGGGACATGACTTCTCCTCGGGGGACGGGGCGCGGGCGGGGCCTCGGCGGTCGAACGAACGACGTTGTTTAACGTTCAACGAGATTCACCGTAGCGGCATCTCGTTCAACTTTCAACCTTTCCGTTCCGGGATTCCTTCGAACGGGTGGCACTCGTGCCCCCGGCGCGCGGTCATTGCCGCCCTGCGCGGCCCCGTGCTAGACCATCGGGAACTCCCAAGTGCGCAGCGCCACACCCCAGTTGACGCCACGGAGAGGAGCGACCATGTCGCCCGCAGCCACCCCGTCCGCCTGGTCGCGCCGCGGCCTCCTGGCCGCCTCCGGTGCCGGCGCACTGACCCTCGCGCTCGGCACCGCCGCCGCACCGGCGTGCGCCGCACCGGCAGCCACCGCCCCCGCCGACCCGTACGCCACCCTCCGCCGCCGCTGGTGCGACCTCGCCCTCGGCACCGGCTACGACCCCACCGCCGCCCCCTACGCCACCGCGCTCAAGGAGACCGGCGACCTGGCCGGCACCTTCCACCGCACCATGCGTCCGGCCGCCGACTCCCTCTGGCCGGACAGCCCCTACGACCCGCCGTCCGGCATCACCCGCAGCTACAGCCGCCTCGCCACCATGGCGCTGGCCTGGGCGCAGCCCGGCACCGGCCGCACCGACGACCCCGACCTCGCCACCGCCGTCCGCACCGGCCTGGACCACCTCGACCGCACCGTCTACCACCCCGCCACCACCCCCTACGGCAACTGGTGGGAATGGCAGATCGGCACCCCCAGACTCCTGCTCGACACCCTCGCCGTCCTCGACGAGCACCTCCCCGACGGCGCCGGCGACGCCCTCCGCACCCGCTGCCTCGCCGCCGTCGACCACTTCGTCCCCGACCGCGCGCTCGGCGCCTACACCGGCACCAGCACCGGCGCCAACCGCGTCGACCTCTGCCGGGTCGTCGCCCTCCGCGGCGTCCTCGGCCGCGCCCCCGCCAAGATCGCCCTGGCCCGCGACGCCCTCTCCCCGGTCTTCCCCTACGTCACCCAGGGCGACGGCCTCTACGCCGACGGCTCGTTCGTCCAGCACACCTGGGTCGCCTACTCCGGCACCTACGGCGCGGTCCTCCTCGACGGCCTCGGCCGTCTCTTCACCCTGCTGCGCGGCTCCACCTGGGAGGTCACCGACCCCAACCGGCAGATCATCCTCGACAGTGTCGAGCACGCCTACGCCCCGCTGCTCCACGACGGCCTGGTCATGGACAGCGTCAACGGGCGCGCCGTCAGCCGCGGTTACCTGCGCGCCGACGAACGGCACCTCCTGCACAGCGACCACCGCCACGGCCACGCCCTGATCGCCGCCATCGCCCTCCTCGCGGACGCCGCCGCCCCCGCCGAACGCGACCGCTGGCACGCCATGATCAAGGGCTGGATCGCCCGCGACCGCACCCTGCCGATCCTCACCGACCGCCAGTACGCCGTCGCCGACCTCGCCCGCCTCGCCGCCGTCGACGCCGGCCCCGCCCCCGCCGCCCCCGAACCCGTCGGCCACCGCCTCTTCCCCGCCATGGACCGCGCCGTGCACCGCCGCCCCGGCTGGACCGCCGGCCTGGCCATGGCCTCCGACCGCATCACCCACTACGAGAACGGCAACGGCGAGAACCGGCACGGCTGGCACACCGGCTCCGGAATGCTCTACTGGTGGCCCGCGGGCCGGGCCGGCGACCAGTACACCGACGCCTTCTGGCCCACCGTCGACCCCTACCGGCTCCCCGGCACCACCGTCTCCACCCAGCAGCTCGCCGACAACGAGGGCGGCGGCTGGGGCGAGCCCAAACCCGCCGCCCGCTGGGTCGGCGGCACCACCGACGGCAGCTACGCCGCCCTCGGCCAGGACCTGCGCGGCCTGGCCTCCACCCTCACCGCCCGCAAGTCCTGGTTCGCCCTCGCCGACTGCGTGGTCTGCCTCGGCGCCGGCATCACCGCCCGCGACGGCGTCCCCGCCGAGACCGTCGTCGACAACCGCAACCTGGGGGAGCGGGGCACCGCCGCCCTCACCGTCGACGGCGTCCGCCGGCCCACCGCCCTCGGCCGCACCACCGTCCTGCCCCGCGCCCACTGGGCCCACCTCGCGGGCCACGGCGGCTGGGTCTTTCCCGGATCGCCCGGTGGCGCCCGCCTCCACGTCCTGCGCGAGGACCGCACCGGCCGCTGGTCCGACATCAACACCACCTCCACCACCGACCCGTACACCCGCCGCTACCTCACGCTCTGGCACGACCACGGCACCGACCCCACCGATGCCGGCTACGCCTACCTGCTGATGCCCGGAGCCACCCGGAGCGCCCTCGCCGCCCGCGCCGCCGACCGGCACTGGCTGACCGTCCTCGCCAACGACCCCGACCGCCAGGCGATCGCCGTGGACCCGCTCGGCGTAACCGCCGCCAACTTCTGGCGGGCCGGCACCGCGGGCCCGCTCGCCGCCGACGGCCCCGCCAGCGTGCTGATCCGCGAACGGCGCGCCCCTGGCCGGACCGGCCGCACCGCGACCCTGTGCGCCGCGGCCCCCACCCGCACCGGCGATCCCCTCCGGATCACCTGGTCCCGGCCGGTTCGCGCGGTCCTCCGGCACGACCCTTCCGTCGAGGTGCGGGGCACCGGCGACACCCTGCGGTTGCGGTTGACGCCCGGCACCGCCTGTGCCACGCATACCTGCACGGTGCTGCTGCACTGACCGCTCGCGGGCCGCGTCAAACCGTCGACCGGGCACAACATCACCCGGCTGGCGTTTGTCGGCACCGTACAGACGCTGGACACCGCGTCCACCCCGTCACAGCCCGGTCCTCGGGCCTCGGGCAGCGGGGTTCTGTACCGCCTGCCCACGAAATCGCGTCCGACGTTGTACGAAACCGACATCGGTGTAGGGGGCCTCGCCCACGTACCGTCGATACATGACCACTGTCGAAGATGTGCCCGCCGGCGCCAACGATGCCCGCGGGCGCGTCGCCGAACTGCACGCGATCCGTGAGCAGGTGCGGCGAGGCCCCAGCGAGCGAGCCACCGAAGCGCAGCGAGCCAAGGGCAAGCTGACGGCGCGCGAGCGGATCGACCTGCTGCTGGACGAGGGTTCCTTCAACGAGGTCGAGCCGCTGCGTCGGCACCGCGCCACCGGCTTCGGCCTGGAGGCCAAGAAGCCGTACACGGACGGTGTGATCACGGGTTGGGGCACGGTCCACGGCCGGACCGTCTTCGTCTACGCACACGACTTCCGGATCTTCGGCGGCGCGCTGGGCGAGGCCCACGCCACGAAGATCCACAAGATCATGGACATGGCCATCCAGGCCGGTGCCCCCCTGGTCTCCCTCAACGACGGCGCCGGTGCCCGCATCCAGGAGGGCGTCTCGGCGCTGGCCGGGTACGGCGGGATCTTCCAGCGCAACACCAAGGCGTCCGGCGTCATCCCGCAGATAAGCGTCATGCTCGGCCCGTGCGCCGGCGGCGCGGCCTACTCGCCGGCCCTGACCGACTTCGTGTTCATGGTCCGGGACACCTCGCAGATGTTCATCACCGGCCCCGACGTGGTCCGTGCGGTGACCGGCGAGGAGATCACCCAGAACGGTCTGGGCGGTGCGGACGTGCACGCCGAGACCTCCGGGGTGGCGCACTTCGCCTACGACGACGAGGTCACCTGCCTCGAAGAGGTCCGCTACCTGCTCTCCCTGCTGCCGGCCAACAACCGGGAGAACCCGCCGGTGGTGGCCTGCGAGGACCCCGCCGACCGCTCCGGGGACGCGCTGCTGGACCTGGTCCCGGCCGACGGCAACCGCCCGTATGACATGCGCAAGGTCATCGAGGAGATCGTCGACGACGGCGAGTACCTGGAGGTCCACGAGCGCTGGGCCACCAACATCATCTGCGCGTTGACCCGCTTCGACGGCCGGGTGGTGGGCATCATCGCCAACCAGCCGCAGTCGCTGGCCGGCGTCCTGGACATCGAGGCGTCCGAGAAGGCCGCCCGCTTCGTCCAGATGTGCGACGCGTTCAACATCCCGCTCGTCACGCTGCTGGACGTCCCCGGCTTCCTGCCCGGCGTCGACCAGGAGCACGGCGGCATCATCCGGCACGGCGCCAAGCTGCTGTACGCGTACTGCAACGCCACCGTGCCGCGCATCTCCATCGTGCTGCGCAAGGCGTACGGCGGCGCCTACATCGTCATGGACTCCCAGTCCATCGGTGCCGACCTGACGTATGCCTGGCCCACCAACGAGATCGCCGTGATGGGCGCCGAGGGCGCAGCCAACGTCATCTTCCGCAAGCAGATCGCCGAGGCCGACGACTCCGACGCCATGCGCACCCGCATGGTCAAGGAGTACAAGTCCGAGCTGATGCACCCCTACTACGCGGCCGAGCGCGGCCTGGTCGACGACGTCATCGACCCCGCCGAGACCCGCCACACCCTCATCCGCGCCCTGGAAATGCTGCGCACCAAGCACGCGGACCTCCCGGCCCGCAAGCACGGCAACCCGCCGCAGTAGTCCACCGCCACCCCCTCATCCGTCCACGGAGAATCGAGACCGCTGTGAATGCTGCCCAGCGCAGTGCCGCCGCCGCTCCCATCCGCGTCGAGAAGGGTCAGGCCAGCGAGGAGGAACTCGCCGCCCTGACCGCCGTCCTCCTGGCCCGCGCCGCCCACCGCCCCTCGGCGGCCACCACCGGCCCGCGCCCCACCGCCGCCCGCTGGCGCCGACTGGAGCGCCAGATGGGCTTCCACGGCGCTACCAGCTGGCAGCGCTGACCCGGTACGAACGTTCGCGCCGAGGCGGCGGCCCCACACCTCGGGTGGGAGCCGCCGCCTCGGCGCTCTACGACGCCCCGTGCGACACCCCGGCGTTCCGCAGCCTGCCCGGGGCGTACGCGGCCGGGAACGACGAACGGGCGGCGCAAGGCCCCAACACCCGCCCCGGCAACGGCATCTGACGCACGGCCCGATGCACCGGCCATGCGCAGCCCGACATGCGGACGACGTGCGGACCGACGTGCGGACCGACGCGCGGACCGACGTGCGGATCGATGCGCGGACTGGTGCGCAGCCCGGCGCGCGGGCGGTCGTGCCCGCCGGCCCGCCCACCGGTACGCCGGGCGGGAACGGACCCGTACGGGACGCCGCTCCGCAGCCCCTACGGGATGACACATCCCCCGGAGGGGGACTGCCCGTGACGGCGGCGCTGCATGCCGCGCTGGAGCTGGTCGCGGTCTCCCTCGCGCTGCTCCTGACCGCGATCGGCGGGAACCCTGCGCTGACCGCTGACCGCTGACCGCTGACCGCTGACCGCTGACCGCTGACCGCTGACCGCTGACCGCCGGCCACGACACGCATGCGAAGGCCCCCGCACCTGGCAGGTGTGCGGGGGCCTTTCGCGATGCGGCGCCGAGGCCGCGTGTCCGGCCGGGACCGGTACGGACCCGCGCCGGGAGGACGTCAGCGCAGCCGGGCCATCAGCGCGTGCTCCACGAGCGTGATCAGCGCGCTCTTGGCCTCGCTGCGGTGCCGCGCGTCGGTGGTGATGATCGGCGCGTCCGGGCCGATCTGGAGCGCCTCCCGGACCTCGTCCGGGGTGTAGGGCTGGTGCCCGTCGAAGCCGTTGAGGGCGATGACGAAGGGCAGGCCGCTGTTCTCGAAGTAGTCGACGGCCGGGAAGCAGTCGGCGAGCCGTCGGGTGTCGACGAGGACCACCGCGCCGATGGCGCCGCGGACCAGGTCGTCCCACATGAACCAGAAGCGGTCCTGGCCGGGCGTGCCGAACAGGTAGAGGATCAGGTCCTGGTCCAGGGTGATCCGGCCGAAGTCCATGGCCACGGTCGTGGTCGTCTTGTCCGGTGCGTGCGTGAGGTCGTCGATGCCCGCCGATGCGGAGGTCATCACGGCTTCGGTGCGCAGCGGGTTGATCTCTGAGACGGCCCCGACGAACGTGGTCTTGCCCACGCCGAAGCCGCCCGCCACCACGATCTTCGCCGAGGTGGTGGAGCGGGCTGCACCGCTAGAGCTTGCGAAGTCCACTGAGCACCCTTTCGAGCAGTGTCACATCTGGCTGTCCGCCGGCGGTCTCGTCCCCGCCGGGCTGATGGATGGCGACGAGTCCGGCCTCCGCCAGGTCGGCGACGAGGATCCGGGCGACGCCGAGGGGGATGGAGAGGAGGGCCGAGATCTCGGCCACTGATTTGATCTCACGGCAGAGGTGGCAGATGCGTTGGTGCTCCGGCAGCTGGCCCTGCAGCTTCGCGGGGTCGGCGGTCGTGCTGACCAGCGCCTCGATGGCGAGCTGGTAGCGCGGCCGGGTCCGGCCTCCGGTCATCGCGTACGGCCGCACGAGCGGGTTGTTCGCGCCCCCGGTGGGGGCGGTGGGCTCGGGCCTGGGCCGCGGCGGCTGCACCGGCTGGATGCGCGGCGCCTGCGGCTGGTCGTACGGCGAGGGCTCGGACGGCGGGGGCCCGTAGGGCCGGGAACCGTACGGGCCCTGCTGCTGAGCGGGACGCTGCGGCGGCTGCGGCGGCTGGGGCCGCTGCGGCCTGCGGCTGGGCGCAGACGGGAAGTTGAAGCGGTTGTGATGGGTCTCGCCCTGGGGACCGGACTGCTGTCCGGATCCATACGGGTAGCCGTTCGGGGGCGTTGCCACGTCTCCTCCTCCAACTTGCCTGTCTGACGCCGGTCGCGCCACCGAACCCTATGGTGCGGTGGCGGGAAACGCACTGCCTGTCTGCTAGTTGAGAAGGCTGCCCTGCAGTTCTGCGCGCAGATCGGGCGTCAGGACGGTGCCCGCACGGTCGACCAGCAGGGCCATCTCGTAGCCGACGAGGCCGATGTCGCACTCCGGGTGCGCCAGTACGGCCAGCGACGATCCGTCGGAGACGGACATGATGAAGAGGAAGCCGCGCTCCATCTCCACCACGGTCTGGTTGACGCTCCCGCCCTCGAAGATGCGGGACGCGCCGGAGGTCAGCGACGTCAGGCCGGAGGCCACCGCCGCCAGCTGATCGGCTCTGTCACGAGGGAATCCCTCGGACATCGCGAGGAGGAGACCGTCCGCGGAGACCACGACCGTGTGGGACACCCCGGGGGTGTTGTCCACGAAGTTGGTGATCAACCAGTTCAGATTCTGCGCCGCCTGGCTCATCGGGCTCACACTAACGCTCCTGATCGTAGGTGCTGCCGGGGCCGAAGCCCTGTTGGTCATTCTGGGGGACCCCCGAGGAGGGATCCGTGCCGGTGCCGGCGCTACGCCCCTGCTGGACACCGCGGCGCAGATTGCTCAGCCTGCCGCGGACATCCTCCGGAGCGCGGGAGACCTGGGGGCCGCCCTGCGCGCTCTGCTCCGCGGTGCCCTCGACCAAATTGGCCTTGGGCACCCGTCGGGGGAGGCCGGAAGCGGTGACCCCGCCCGCCGTCGGCTGGCGCAGTCGCCCCGCCCGCTGCCAGCGATCGTCGTTCTCGCTGCGCCAGACGGAGCCTTCGCCCTGGCCGGTCTCCGGTGCGGGCTCCTGCTGACCGTGCGGCGAGCTGGCTCCGCGGCGCGGAAGGCCAGCGTCGGTCAGCGAGTGGATCACGCTCTCGGTAGGGCCGGGACGCTCGAATGTTACGCGCTCAGACGCATCAGCGGGAGCGGCAGGTGGATTCCGGTCAGATTCCGCTTCGGTTCCGAAGTGGCCCTCGTGCGCAGGGGGTTCGGCCCAGCCGTCGAACCGGCCGCCGTCCTGCGGGGCGTAGGGGTACTGGCCGGTGGTCTCCGAGAGCGTCGGGTCGCCGAACGCCTCGCCGCCGAAGGAGCGGTCGTCGTACAGCGGCAGGCCGGGCTCCGCATAGGACGCGGGGTACTCGTGGTGGCCGTCGACGGGCAGCTCGTCGCGGAACAGCGGCCGGTTGTCGACCGGTTCGGGCGCGGGGTGCCCGGCGGCCGTCTGGGCCTCCAGGGCCGCCCGGCGCTCCTCGCGCAGCAGGGAGCGGCCCACCGGGTCCAGTCCGGCCGGGGCACCGGGGTGCCCGTGGAAGCCGTCGTCGAAGCCCAGTTCGGCGGCGGTGCGGTGACCGTCGTCGTACGTCGCCTGCTGGTGCTCGGGGACGATCCGGGAGACGGTGAAGGTGTCGTCGAACTGCTCGTCGCCGCCACCGCCGTGGGTGATCGCGTCCGGCAGCATGACCAGCGACGTGGTGCCGGCCTGCTCGCCCGAGGGGCGCAGCTGGACCCGGATCCCGTGCCGGTCGGCCAGCCGGCCGACCACGAACAGGCCCATCCGCTGCGAGATCGCGGCGTCCACGCTCGGCGGGTTGGCCAGCTTGTGGTTGATGTCCGCGAAGTCCTCGGAGGTCAGCCCGATGCCCTTGTCGTGGATCTCGATCATGATCCGGCCGTCGGGCAGCCGGGTAGCGGCCACCTTCACCTTGGTCTGCGGGGAGGAGAACGTGGTGGCGTTCTCCAGCAGCTCGGACAGCAGGTGGATGAGGTCGGTCACGGCGGTGCCGTGGATCTCGCTCTCCGGGACCCCGCTGAGCTCGACCCGCTCGTACGACTCGACCTCGGACGTCGCCGCCCGCAGCACGTCGATCAGCGGCACCGGCTGGTTCCACCGGCGGCCCGGCTCCTCGCCCGCGAGGATCAGGAGGTTCTCTCCGTTGCGGCGCATGCGCGTCGCGAGGTGGTCGAGCCGGAAGAGGTTCTCCAGCTGGTCCGGGTCGGCCTCGTTGTTCTCCAGGTGGGTGATCAGCTCCAACTGGCGCTCGATCAGGCCCTGGTTGCGGCTGGAGAGGTTGGTGAAGATCGCGTTGACGTTGCCCCGCAGCAGCGCCTGCTCGGCGGCCAGCCGGACCGCCTCGCGGTGCACCTGGTCGAAGGCGCGGGCGACCTCGCCGATCTCGTCGGTGGTGGCGATCGGGATCGGCGCCACGCGGGTGTCGACCCGGCCCGGGTCGGTGCGGGAGAGCTGGTCGACCAGCATCGGCAGCCGCTGCTCGGCGACGCCGAAGGCCGCGTTGCGCAGCTCCCGCATGTTGCGGCTCATCCGGCGGGCCATCAGCCCGGCCACCACGAACGCGATGATCAGCGCGGCCAGCACGATGGCGGCGTCCTGGAAGGTGGACCACTTGGCGTCCGAGGAGATCTGCGCGGCCTCGTTCACCGCCTTGTCGGCCAGGTCCTTCTCGATGCCCCGGTACATGTCGAACTTGCCGGTGGCGGCCTGGAAGAACGCGTCCGGGGTGACGCCCTTGAGGGCCAGCACGTCCGGCGAGGCGCCGGAGGCTATCAGGGCGCTCATCTGGTCCGGCGACGGCGGGGCGTGGAACGTCTGGCCGGCCGCCTGCGCCTGCGACTTCGCGCGGGCGATCTGCTGCTGCGCCGCCTGCTGGAGCTTGCCGGCGTCCGCCTTCAGCCGCGCCACGTCGTCGGGCGTACCGCCGGAGGTGTACTCGCCGATGGCGATGCCCTCCAGGTAGCGGTACGACGCGAACGCGGTCAGCTGGAGCTTGTGCTCCTTGCCGCCCTGCGGGGACGCCGGGTCGACCAGGAGGTGGGTGCCGATGGAGCGGGTCAGCGACTCGGCGGCCTTCGCCAGTGCGACCGCGTACACGGTGCGCCCGTAGGAGGTGATGTTGCCGGTGCCGAGACCGAGTTCGTTGGCGAACTCCATCAGCGGGTGCTGGATCTCGACGTAGCCCTCTTCGGTCTGCACGCCCGTGAGCTTGGAGGTGAAGGCGACCTGCCGCAGCTGCGCCAGCTTGGGCTCGGTCTTCTGGAACAGCGCCATCCGGCGCTTGAGGCCCGGCTCGTCCGGCATGCTCTTGGCGGCCTCGTGGAACGCCTGCGCGGCCGTGTCCGTCGCGTCCCGCGCCTCCTGGACGACCGGGTCGTCCTGCCGGCCCTTGAGGAGCGGGGCGGCGGTGCGGTCCCGCTCGTCGATGAGCGCGTTGCTGTAGGAAAGCGCGGCGCGCACGAGCTTCGCGGTGTTCTCGGCGTTCTGGGCGTCCTGCCAGGTGCCGAAGGAGTTGTCGACCCGCAGCCCACCGAAGACCAGGGCGACCAGGACCGGGATCAGCAGAATGGCGTTCAGGCGGGTGGCCACCCGCCAGTTGCGCGGGGAGTACTTGCCGCCGCTGACCGGAGGCTTCGCGACCGGACTCTCGGAAGCGTCGGAAGCCGGCGCGCCACTCTCGCGTGGTGGCGGCGTGAAGTTGCCCCGCCGCGGTTCCTGCGGCTCGGGGCTCGTCGTGCTTCGCCTCACTCGACCAACAACCTCTCGGCGACGGCACGGGATTGCAGTGCCGTTTCTTCTGGGCGTTACTACTCCGGAGTTCAGCGAATTTCAGCACGTCAGGGCTGTGCGTTCCAAACACCGGACAGAGCCGAAGCGGCTCTGGAAAAGCGCCAGATAAAAGGGGCGTTAAGGGCGAGGCGCGGCAAAAGGCGGGAGAAATGTGAGCGCAGCGAAGCCGGTCATGCGCGTGCGGTATCGAAAGCCGGCCGATTCACTGTCGAAACGTTATGAAGCCCTGGACGGGCGTGTCGAAGGACACAGATCACCGCCCGGGCAGCGGGAACCGCTCCAGGGCAGGGGTGATGACCCCCCGGTGACAACTGCCGTACGGCCCACGCCGGATAGCGGGCGGGCCGTCCGGCCGTCACTACTGCAGGCGGGCCATCAGCGCGTGCTCCACGAGCGTGATGAGCGCGCTCTTGGCCTCCGCGCGGTGCCGCGCGTCGGTGGTGACGATCGGGGTCCCCGGCCCGATCTGGAGCGCCTCCCGGACCTCGTCCGGGGTGTGGGGCTGCTGTCCCTCGAAGCCGTTGAGGGCGATGACGAAGGGCAGGCCGCTGTTCTCGAAGTAGTCGACGGCCGGGAAGCAGTCGGCCAGTCGCCGGGTGTCGACGAGGACCACCGCGCCGATGGCGCCGCGGACCAGGTCGTCCCACATGAACCAGAAGCGGTCCTGGCCCGGCGTACCGAACAGGTACAGGATCAGGTCCTCGTCCAGGGTGATCCGGCCGAAGTCCATCGCCACGGTCGTGGTCGTCTTGTCCTGGACGTGGCTGAGGTCGTCGATCCCCGCCGACGCGGAGGTCATCACGGCCTCCGTGCGCAGCGGGTTGATCTCCGAGACCGCGCCGACGAACGTGGTCTTGCCCACGCCGAAGCCGCCCGCCACCACGATCTTCGCCGAGGTGGTGGAGCGGGCCGGGCTCGGGGCGGTGCCGCCGTCAGAGCTTGCGAAGGCCACTGAGCACCCTCTCCAGCAGGGTCACGTCCGGCGTGCCGCCCGCCTCGCCGCTGCCGCCCGGCTGGTGGATCGCCACCATCCCGGCCTCCGCCAGGTCGGCCACCAGGATGCGCGCCACGCCGAGCGGGATGTGCAGCAGCGCGGAGACCTCGGCCACCGACTTCACCTCGCGGCACAGGTGGCAGATCCGCTGGTGCTCGGGGAGCAGGCCGGGCAGCTGGGACGGGTCGGCCGTGGTGCTGACCAGCGCCTCTATGGCGAGCTGGTAGCGCGGCCGGGTCCGGCCTCCGGTCATGGCGTACGGGCGCACCAGCGGTTGGTCACCTTCGCTCCCGTACGGCGCTGGGCTGTAGGCGCCGTACGGGCCGGAAGTATGGGGCGGCGGGGTCATGGGTCCTCCGGACGGGACAACTGACGTGTCGTCGGGTTGGGCCGGTGGGGGGTACGGCGTGGATGGATGAGGGGTTACCGGGTGCGGTGCGGCGCTGCGGACGCCGCGGGCACTCAGTTCAGCAGACTGCCCTGGAGTTCCGCACGGAGATCGGGCGTCAGGACGGTGCCCGCACGGTCGACCAGCAGGGCCATCTCGTAGCCGACGAGGCCGATGTCGCACTCCGGGTGCGCCAGTACGGCCAGCGACGATCCGTCGGAGACGGACATGATGAAGAGGAAGCCGCGCTCCATCTCCACCACGGTCTGGTTGACCGTCCCGCCCTCGAAGATGCGGGAGGCACCAGAGGTCAGCGACGTCAGGCCGGAGGCCACCGCCGCCAACTGGTCGGCGCGGTCACGAGGGAACCCCTCGGACATCGCGAGGAGCAGTCCGTCCGCGGAGACCACCACCGTGTGGGACACCCCGGGGGTGTTGTCCACGAAGTTGGTGATCAACCAGTTCAGATTCTGCGCCGCCTGGCTCATCGGACTCAACTAACGCTCCTGCTGGTGAGTGGGATCGACAATGCCGTGGTTGCCGGTGGACGACGTCCCGGCCTGCCGGCCCTGCTGGATGCCCCGGCGGAGATTGGTCAGCCGGCCGCGCACGTCGCTGGGCGCGCGGGAGACCTGCGGACCGCCCTGCGGGGCCTGCTGCTGCGCGGTGCCGGCGACGAGATTGGCGCGCGGCACCCGGCGGGGCAGCCCGGACGTGGTGACCCCGCCCGAGGCCGGCTGGCGGATCTGCTCCGCCTGCCGCCACGTCTCGTCGTTCGGCGAGGTCCGCCACTGTGCGCCGGCGTCGGCCGGGGCGCCCTCGCGGGCGGCACCGCCCGCCGGCGCACCGGCGGCCGGCACGCCGCCGGCGGGCGTGTCACCCGGCGCGGCGCCGTCCTGGCCACCGTCGCGGCGCGGCAGCGGCGGCACACCGGCGGCGGCCGCCGCCGGAGTGTTGAACCAGTTGGACTCGATGGTGTCGAAGATCGGCGTGCGGTCGTCGACGGGGCGGGCGTCCGTGGTGCCGAGCGGGTCGCCGCGGAGCGGACCGCTCAGCGGGTCGCCGAGCGGGTCCTCGTCCGCCGGGGCCCGTCCGACGTCCGGCTGCCGGACCTGCCCGGCCGGCTCCGCGCGCCCGTTCGCGGGCCGCGGGAACTGTCCGGTGGTCTCGAACTGTCCGGTGTCGGCGTCGGGCCGGGGGAACTGCCCGGTGGTCTCGAACTGTCCGGTGTCGGCGTCGGGCCGGGGGAACTGTCCGGTGGTCTCGAAGTGCCCGGTGTCGGCGTCCGGCTGCGGGAACTGCCCGGTGTCGCCGGGCCGGCCGGCCGCCCAGGTCGGCTCGCGGTCCGCGGCCGGGGCCGGGGCCGGGGCACCGTCCCGACCCGCGCCGGGCCGCGGCGCGCCGAAGTCGGGCCGGGCGAACGCGGCGGTGTCACCGGGGCCGGCGGCCGGCGCGGGCCGCCGGAAGGGGCCGGTGGTCTCCGGCTCCTCGTGGCCCCGCGGCCGGTCCTGCGCCTCGCGGGGCGTCATCGGCCAGTCGTCGTCGGCGCCGCGCTCCCGGCGCACGCCCAGGGGCGCGTCGCCCGTCTGCCCGGCGTCCGCGGGAGCCGCTCCGGCCCCGCCGCCCGGCAGTTCGGCCGCCGCGTTCCGGGTCGGCAGCTGCGGCCGCTCCTCGCGTCCGGGCAGGCCGGCGGGCGGCGCCACGGTCGGGGTGCGGCCGTCCTCGGCGCCGCGGCCCGCCTCCGCGCCACGGACCGGCAGTGCGGGCCGCGCCCCGGCGGCGTCACCGCCCAGACCCGGCGCGGACGGTGCGGTACGGCCGCCGGGAGCCGGCGAGCCGAAGGCGTTCGGGGCGCCGCCCGGGCCACCGCGGCCGGGCAGCGCGGCCCGCCCGCCGGGGCCGGAGCCGACCTGGCCGCGCGGCTGCAGCCCGGCCAGTCGGCTGCTGGGCGCGCCGCCGCCCTCCCCGGGGCTCTTGGCGGTGCTGGGCGCCGGCTTCTTGCCGCCCTGGGCGACGTCGACCGGCAGCATGACCAGCGCGGTGGTGCCGCCGGAGTCGGACGGCCGGAGCTGGATGCGGATGCCGTGCCGCAGGGACAGCCGGCCGACCACGAACAGACCCATCCGCCGGGACACCGAGACGTCCACGGTCGGCGGGCTGGCCAGCCGCTCGTTGATCGCCGACAGGTCCTCGGGGGAGAGGCCGATGCCGGTGTCGTGGATCTCGACCAGGACGCGGCCGTCGGGCAGCGCGTGGCCGGTCACCTTGACCTTGGTCTGCGGCGAGGAGAACGAGGTCGCGTTCTCCAGCAGCTCGGCGAGCAGGTGCACGAGGTCGTTGACGACCCGGCCGGCGACCTCGGTCTGCGGGACCGCGTTCAGCTCGATCCGCTCGTACTGCTCCACCTCGGAGGCGGCGGCCCGCAGGACGTCGACCAGCGGCACCGGACGGGTCCACCGGCGGCCCGGCTCCTCACCCGCGAGGACGAGGAGGTTCTCGCCGTTACGGCGCATGCGGGTGGCGAGGTGGTCGAGCTTGAAGAGCGAGGAGAGCTGGTCCGGGTCGGCCTCACGGGACTCCAGTTCGGAGATCAGCGAGAGCTGACGCTGGATCAGACCCTGGGAGCGGCGCGAGAGGTTGGTGAACATCGCGTTGACGTTGCCCCGCAGCAGCGCCTGCTCGGACGCCAGCCGGACCGCCTCGCGGTGCACGTCGTCGAAGGCCGCGGCCACCCGGCCGATCTCGTCCCGGCTGTGCACACCGACCGACTCCACGGAGGTGTCCACGTCCTGCGGGTCGGACTCGGACAGCTGCTTGACCAGCTCCGGCAGCCGGTCCTGGGCGACCTTCTGCGCGGTGTCCTGGAGCCGGCGCAGCGAGCGGACCATGGAGCGGGCCACGACGAACGCGCCGACCAGCGAGACGCCGAGGACCAGCAGGATCACCGCGCCGTTGAGGATCGCGTCCTGGGTCGCGGCGTTGCGCAGCTCGCGGGACTTCTGCTCCATCTCGGAGAGCAGCGAGGTCTCGATCCGCGACATCTCGTCGATCTTGACGGTGTCGGAGTCGTACCAGTCCAGGTACTTGTACTCCTGGCTGCGGATGCCGTTCGTGCTGGCGAAGGCCCGGTGCGCGAAGGCGTACGCGGCCTTGATCTCGTCGTTGTTGCCGTCCAGACCGCGGGTGAGGGCACCGGCGTTGCCGTTGTAGATCTGGGAGAAGCGGTCCCGGGCGGCCTTCTCGTTGTCCTCGGCGCTGCGGCCGGCCTGCCGGTCGTTGGCGGACAGCTGCGGGCCGCCCGAGTGCGCCAGACCGGCGCTGACCAGGGCACGCTGGATCGACGCGTACTCCTTGGCGGAGGAGAACGCCGCCAGGGCACGGGTGCTGCGGATCATCTCCGGGTTGCTGGTGGCCTGCGCCATGTCCTGCGAGAGGTCCAGCAGGGAGGCGATCAGCTGGTTGTAGTCGGTGACGGTCCGCGCGACGTTGTTGTCGTCCTTGTAGGCGTTGGCGCGGATCTCGTTGAGGGTGTTGAGCTGGCGGCCGATCTCCAGGACGGTCGCCCGGACGCCGGCCATGGTGGCGTCGTCGGGCTTGATGTCGCCGGTGGCCTGGTTGAAGGAGACCTTGGCGCGGTCGGTGGCCTCGCGCGGGGCCACCACGCTGGCGTCGTCCTTGACGTTGCCGGTGCCGGCCAGCGGGCCGGCCGACTTGTCGCGCTCGACCTGGAGGGCGTCGGCCAGCTCGGTGGCCTGCCGGGTCATCTCGGTGAGCAGCTGCATCTTGTCGAGCTGGTCGATGTTGTCCAGCTCGGTGTTGACGCGCAGGGCACCCAGGGTCGTCGCGGCGACGACGGGGAGCGCGAGCAGCGAGACGAGCCGGGTGCTGATGCGCCAGTTGCGCAGCGCTATTCGACTGCCGGGCCCGCTGGGGCTGTTCTTGGGCTTGCCGCCGTCCGCGGCGTCATCACCCGGAGTCTGGCCGCGGTCTGTCCCGCCGCGCAGCTCCGGGTCCGCCGCAGCGTTGCCATCCCTCTTGAAACGTCCCTGCACTAGCGTCGCAACCTCTGGACCAGGCGTCCCACCGCGCCAACGGCGGGACGGTGTCGAGTCGAAGGGGGACCGCGAAGTCCCCCGTGGCGGTCGTGATGACCGGCGGGCCATCCCCCTCTGGCCGAGAGAGCGGCACCACCGCGCGGCGCTCCTTCGCGCCTCTGCGCGCCGGCGAAAAGTGCGGCGGTCCGTGGAATTCCAGCACAGTGCCGGATCTCCAACAAGAGCGGAGCCGGTCACCGTGACATGGGTGACGCAATGTACGGAATGCGTTACGAACGGTAGAAGGCGGCCCGCACGATTTCGGACTTTTACCCGCGAGTCGACCACCCTCACCCCTTGTCCCAGGTGCGGTGATCAGGAGCGGAACATGCGGTTCAATCCGGCAATGTCCGTTTCGACCATGGATGTTGATCAAGGGAAATGCGGCATATGTCACACCCTTCGTGAGGAAACTCACAGGAAGATCGCCGACTTTCCCGCTGAACCGCAGGGAATAGCGCGCTTAGCCTGACGCTTTACACAGTTGCGTAAAACGACAACGCGCAGAAATGCAACGTTCGGCAACTCTTCCCGACCAGACGCGAGGCATACCGCAGTGAAGACGACGATGATGTTCCGCAACATAGCCAACCCGCGGCGCACCACCCTGGCCCATCTGGCGGACGCCGAGGAGCTCGGCACCCTGGAGGCCCCGGAGCACACCGTCGACCTGCCCCGCCAGACCGCCAATCCGCGCCGTACCGTCCTGAACGATCTCCCGAAGCAGGACGTCACGGCCTGAACGGACGGCGATGCGTACAGGCCCCCGCGATAGCCTGGAGTGTCAACTCCGGCCAATGATCATGAGGGGCAGCGGCAACCCGTGCGCATCGCCAGATTCTCCATCGACGGCAACGTCGGCTTCGGCGTCCTCGAAGGAGACGAACTCGACGTCATCAAGGGGCATCCGTTCGCGGAATTCGAGCGCTCGGGCCAAAAGGTCCCCCTCGACAAGGTGCGGCTGTTGCCGCCGGTCCTCCCCAACAAGGTCGTGGCGATCGGCCGCAACTACGCCGAACACGCCGCCGAACTGGGCAACGAGGTCCCGGACACGCCGGTCACCTTCTTCAAACCGTCGACGTCGGTGATCGGGTCCGGCGACCCCATCACCTACCCCTCCTTCTCCCAGGAGCTGCACCACGAAGCGGAGCTGGCCGTCGTCATCGGCCGGATGTGCCGCGAGGTGCCCCGCGAGCGGGTCAAGGACGTCATCCTCGGCTACACCTGCGCCAACGACGTCACCGCGCGCGACGTCCAGCGCCGCGAGAAGCAGTGGGCCCGGGCCAAGGGCTTCGACAGCTCCTGCCCCCTGGGCCCCTGGATCGAGACGGACCTCGACCCGAGCGACCTCACCATCCAGTGCACGGTCAACGGCGAACAGCGCCAGCTCGGCCGCACCAGCGAGATGGTCCGCCCGATCGAGGACCTGATCGTCCACATCACCGAGGCCATGACGCTGCTCCCCGGCGACGTCGTCCTCACGGGCACCCCGGCCGGGGTCGGCCCGCTCAACGTCGGCGACGTGGTCGCCGTCACCATCGAAGGCATCGGCACTCTCACCAACAAGGTGATCAAGCGTGGCTAACGCGACCCCCGGAACCCCCGTCCGCGTACGTTTCTGTCCCTCCCCGACCGGCAACCCGCACGTCGGCCTGGTCCGTACCGCCCTGTTCAACTGGGCCTACGCCCGGCACACCGGCGGCCAGCTGGTCTTCCGCATCGAGGACACCGACGCGGCCCGCGACTCCGAGGAGTCCTACAACCAGCTGCTGGACTCGTTCCACTGGCTCGGCTTCGACTGGGACGAGGGCCCCGAGGTCGGCGGCCCGCACGCCCCCTACCGCCAGTCGCAGCGGATGGACCGCTACAAGGACGTCGCCGAGAAGCTGCTCGCCGCCGGCCACGCCTACCACTGCTACTGCACCACCGAAGAGCTCGACGCCCGCCGCGAGGCCGCCCGCAAGGCCGGCAAGCCCTCCGGCTACGACGGCACCTGCCGCGAGCTGACCGCCGAGCAGAAGGCCGCCTACGAGGCCGAGGGCCGCGCCTCGATCGTCCGCTTCCGGATGCCCGACGCGCCCATCACCTTCACCGACCTGGTCCGCGGCGAACTGACCTTCACCCCGGAGAACGTCCCGGACTACGGCATCGTCCGCGCCAACGGGGCCCCGCTCTACACCCTCGTCAACCCGGTCGACGACGCCCTGATGGGCATCACCCACGTCCTGCGCGGCGAGGACCTGCTCTCCTCCACCCCCCGCCAGATCGCCCTCTACCGGGCCCTGATCGAGCTGGGCATCGCCTCGGCCGTCCCCGAGTTCGGCCACCTGCCCTACGTCATGGGCGAGGGCAACAAGAAGCTCTCCAAGCGCGACCCCCAGGCCAACCTCAACCTCTACCGGGAGCGCGGCTTCCTCCCCGAGGGCCTGCTGAACTACCTGTCCCTGCTGGGCTGGTCGTTCTCCGCGGACCAGGACATCTTCACCATCCCCGAGATGATCGAGAAGTTCGACATCGCGGACGTCAACGCCAACCCGGCCCGCTTCGACCTCAAGAAGGCCGAGGCGATCAACGCCGAGCACATCCGCCGGCTCGACGTGAAGGACTTCACCGCGGCCTGCGAGCCCTGGCTGAAGGCCCCCTTCGCCAACTGGGAGCCCGCGGACTTCGACCAGGCCGCGTGGCAGGCGATCGCCCCGCACGCCCAGACCCGCCTGACCGTCCTCTCCGAGATCACCGCCAACGTCGACTTCCTCTTCCGCACCGAGCCGGTCGACGACGAGGCGTCCTGGACCAAGGCGATGAAGGGCGACCCGGCGGCCCTGCTCACCACTGCCCGCGCCAACCTGGAGTCCGCCGACTGGACCGCCGGCCCCGAGCCCCTCAAGCAGGCCGTCCTCGCCGCCGGCGAGCAGCACGGCCTCAAGCTCGGCAAGGCCCAGGCCCCGGTCCGGGTGGCCGTCACCGGCCGCACCGTCGGTCTCCCCCTCTTCGAGTCCCTGGAGATCCTCGGCAAGGAGCGCACCCTCGCCCGCATCGACGCGGCCCTGGCCAAGCTGACCGCCTGACCTGACCGCACCCGAGGAACCCCGGGCCCGGAAGCGACCACGCTTCCGGGCCCGCCCCCGTTCCCGGCCACCCGGCAGCTTTCCCCCGCCCACCCGGCGCAGCTTTCCCCCGCCCACCCGGCCCGGCGTTCCCCTTGCCTCGCCCCGCCCACCGCCCGTTAGATTCCCGGCATGCCCCTCCGTGCCGTCCTCTGGGACATCGACGACACCCTCTTCGACTACACCGGGTCCGACCGCGCCGGCGTGCTGCGCCACCTGCGGGCCGAGGGGCTGCTGGCCGCGTACGGCGGCGAGGCGGCGGCGCTGGCCCGCTGGCGGCGCGCGATGGAGACCGAGTTCGCCCGCTTCCTCGCAGGCGAGCTGTGCTTCCTGGAGCACCGCAGGGCCCGCGCCCGGACGTTCCTGGGCGCCCCGCTGAGCGACACGGAGGCGGACGCCTGGTTCGCCCGCTACCTCGCCCACTACGAGGCGTCCTGGGAGCTCTTCCCGGACTCCGCGCCGGCCCTGGAGGCACTGGCCCCCCTGGTGCGCCAGGCGGTGCTCTCGAACTCCTCCACCGCCAACCAGGAGCGCAAGCTGACCACCCTGGGCATCCGCGAGCACTTCGAGGCCGTGCTGTGCGCCGACGGCCTGGGATACGCCAAGCCCGCCCCGGAGGCGTTCCGGGGAGCCTGCGCATCCCTCGGGCTGCCACCGGCCGAGGTGCTCTACGTGGGTGACCGTCTCGACGTCGACGGCCTGGGCGCCCGGGACGCCGGCCTGGCGGCCGTGTGGCTGGATCGCGCGGGTGCCGAGGAGCAGCCGCCGCCGGGGGTGCGCCGGATCCGAGGTCTGGCCGAGCTCCCCGAGTTGGTGCGCGGGGTTATCGGTTTTGGAGCACCCTCCGCGATCAGGTAATGTTCTTCCTGCGCCGCCCGAGAGGGCCGAAAGGCCCGGACCGGAAAGCGCAGATCAAGGCAAGGCCCCCCACCGGGGGTTGCACTTTGATGGCCTATGGTGTAATTGGCAGCACGACTGATTCTGGTTCAGTTAGTCTTGGTTCGAGTCCAGGTAGGCCAGCTCGCAGAGCTCATCTGCAAGGCCCCCGTTGTGTAGCGGCCTAGCACGCCGCCCTCTCAAGGCGGTAGCGCCGGTTCGAATCCGGTCGGGGGTACAGATCCTTCTCGGGGAGGCAGTCCGGGTCGCACCCACTGTCACTCACGCAGGATCGCTAGGGCCCCCGTTGTGTAGCGGCCTAGCACGCCGCCCTCTCAAGGCGGTAGCGCCGGTTCGAATCCGGTCGGGGGTACTGGTCTACACCACCATGGCCTATGGTGTAATTGGCAGCACGACTGATTCTGGTTCAGTTAGTCTTGGTTCGAGTCCAGGTAGGCCAGCTCGCAGAGCTCATCTGCAAGGCCCCCGTTGTGTAGCGGCCTAGCACGCCGCCCTCTCAAGGCGGTAGCGCCGGTTCGAATCCGGTCGGGGGTACGTCCAAGAAAGGCCCTCCGCGTCATGCGGAGGGCCTTTCTGCTGTTCCCGTATGGCAACTCTGGTCGGCGCCCAACGGCCTTGTGCGGCAGGGCGGTTGGCGCTCGGCGGGGGTGGCGGCCCGCGGCGGACGGGCAGTTGGGCGAGCGGGGCGGCGCGTCGGGGAGTGCGCCGGCCGGCCGCCGCGGGGGAGCGGAGCCGGCCGGCGGGGCTCAGCCGCCGTTGCGGCGCAGGCCCTCGGAGAGGCGGGCGGCGGCGTCGATGACGGCCTGGGCGTGCATCCGGCCGGGGTGGCGGGTCAGGCGCTCGATCGGACCGGAGACGGAGACGGCGGCCACCACGCGGTTGGAGGGGCCACGGACGGGCGCCGAGACCGAGGCCACGCCCGGCTCCCGCTCGCCGATCGACTGGGCCCAGCCGCGGCGCCGTACGCCGGACAGCGCGGTGGCGGTGAAGCGGGCGCCCTGGAGGCCCCGGTGCAGCCGCTCCGGCTCCTCCCAGGCCATCAGGATCTGGGCGGAGGAGCCGGCCTTCATGGTCAGTGTGGAGCCCACCGGGACGGTGTCCCGCAGTCCGGACAGCCGTTCCGCCGCCGCCACGCAGATCCGCATGTCGCCCTGGCGGCGATAGAGCTGGGCGCTCTCGCCCGTCACGTCGCGCAGGTGCGTGAGCACCGGTCCGGCCGTCGCCAGCAGGCGGTCCTCGCCGGCCGCCGCGGACAGCTCGGAGAGCCGTGGGCCCAGGATGAACCGGCCCTGCATGTCCCTCGCCACCATCCGGTGGTGTTCCAGTGCCACGGCCAGCCGGTGGGCCGTGGGTCGTGCGAGCCCGGTCGCCGCGACCAGCCCGGCGAGGGTGGCCGGACCGGACTCCAGAGCGCTCAAAACCAGAGCTGCCTTGTCGAGAACGCCGACGCCGCTAGAGTTGTCCATGCAACGATACTTGCGTCTCACAGTGTGAAACGCAAGTTCAATTTTCCATGGAAGTCGTCACTCTGTAGATGCGGCCCTCGACCAGGGTCCGGCGTCAGGCCCGCAGGGGATATGGAGCGGGTCACCGCGCACAGACGAGCAAGGCCGGCACAGTGGCCGGCCGGAGGGAAAGCGATGGGACGGACACTCGCGGAGAAGGTCTGGGACGACCACGTCGTCCGGCGCGCGGAAGGCGAGCCCGACCTCCTCTTCATCGATCTGCACCTGCTGCACGAGGTCACCAGCCCGCAGGCTTTCGACGGCCTCCGCAAGGCCGGCCGCCCGGTGCGGCGGACGGACCTGACCATCGCCACCGAAGACCACAACACCCCGACCCTCGACATCGACAAGCCGATCGCCGACCCGGTCTCGCGCACCCAGCTGGAGACCCTGCGCAAGAACTGCGCGGAGTTCGGCGTCCGGCTGCACCCGCTGGGCGACGTCGAGCAGGGTGTCGTCCACGTCGTGGGGCCGCAGTTGGGGCTGACCCAGCCCGGCACCACCGTCGTGTGCGGTGACAGCCACACCTCCACCCACGGCGCGTTCGGCGCGCTGGCGTTCGGCATCGGCACCAGCCAGGTCGAGCACGTCCTGGCCACCCAGACGCTGCCGATGGCGCCGTTTCGGACCATGGCGATCACCGTGGACGGCGAGCTGCCCGACGGCGTCACCGCCAAGGACCTGATCCTGGCGATCATCGCCAGGATCGGCACCGGCGGCGGCCAGGGCTATGTCATCGAGTACCGCGGCTCGGCCATCGAGAAGCTGTCGATGGAAGCCCGGATGACCATCTGCAACATGTCGATCGAGGCGGGCGCCCGGGCCGGCATGATCGCCCCCGACCAGACCACCTTCGACTACCTCCAGGGCCGCGACCACGCCCCCGAGGGCGAGGACTGGGACGCCGCCGTGGCGTACTGGAAGACGCTGCGCACCGACGACGACGCGGTCTTCGACGCCGAGGTCGTCATCGACGCCGCCTCGCTGGCGCCGTTCGTCACCTGGGGCACCAACCCCGGCCAGGGTGCGCCCCTTTCGGCGAACGTCCCCGACCCGGCTTCGTACGAGGACCCCTCGGAGCGGCACGCCGCCGAAAGAGCCCTGGAATACATGGGGTTGACGGCCGGTCAACCGCTGCGCGAGATCTCCGTGGACACCGTCTTCGTAGGTTCGTGCACCAACGGCCGCATCGAGGACCTGCGCTCGGCGGCCTCGATCCTGGAGGGCCGCAAGGTCGCGGACGGGGTGCGGGTGCTGATCGTCCCCGGCTCGGTGCGGGTCGCGCTGCAGGCCGTCGAGGAGGGGCTGGACAAGGTCTTCACCGCGGCCGGCGCCGAATGGCGGCACGCGGGCTGCTCGATGTGCCTGGGCATGAACCCCGACCAGCTGGCGCCCGGTGAGCGCTCCGCGTCCACCTCCAACCGCAACTTCGAGGGCCGGCAGGGCAAGGGCGGCCGCACTCACCTGGTCTCCCCGCAGGTCGCCGCCGCAACGGCGGTTCTCGGCCATCTGGCCTCACCGGCCGACCTGGCCGGCCAGTCCGACGTCGCTACGCCCGCGGGAGTCTGAACCATGGAAGCTTTCACCACCCACACCGGCCGGGCCGTCCCGCTGCGCCGCAGCAACGTCGACACCGACCAGATCATCCCTGCCCACTGGCTGAAGAAGGTCACCCGCGACGGCTTCGAGGACGGGCTGTTCGAGGCGTGGCGCAAGGACCCGGAGTTCGTCCTCAACCAGGAGGCGTACAAGGGCGCGACCGTCCTGGTCGCGGGGCCCGACTTCGGCACCGGCTCCTCGCGCGAGCACGCCGTCTGGGCGCTGCAGAACTACGGCTTCAAGGCCGTCGTCTCCTCGCGGTTCGCGGACATCTTCCGCGGCAACTCCCTCAAGAACGGCCTGCTGACGGTGGTCCTGCCGCAGGAGACCGTGGACCGGCTGCAGAAGCTGGTGGAGTCCGACCCGACCGCCGAGGTGACGGTCGACCTGGTCAACCGCGAGGTCCGTGCCGAGGGCGTCACCGCCGGCTTCGAGCTGGACGAGAACGCTCGTTGGCGGTTGCTGGAGGGTCTGGACGACATCAGCCTCACCCTTCGGGAGGAGTCCGCCATCGCCGCCTACGAGGCGAACAGGCCCTCGTTCAAACCGCGTACCATCGAGGTCTGACCTCGGGTTTTATGGCTCAAAGGCTTATTGCGTACGATGCGCCCCCTGTGCAGTTGGCAGGGGGCGCATCGGCTTGTGGAGCCGGGCGTTGAGGCCCCGTGAAGCGACAACTCGCCGCAGATGGCACAATTAGCGCATGGAACGCGACGACCAACTCAAGCTCTACGGTTTCGTCGCCGACCGACTCAAGGACGCACACGCAAGGGTGCGGACACTGCAAGTCCCGGAGGGCGTACGGATGGCGCTGACCCGGAAGCTGCTCGTCATCACGGCCGCGGCTAAACACGATCTTGCGGACGCGGCAAGGCGTCTGGAGTGGTTCATGAGCGACCTTGACGAAGGTCGTTATCCCGAAGATGTGCATGCCGATGGAAGTCCGTGAAGGTCGAGTCCGTTGCGGCACAAGGGTGATTAGCCCGTTTCGTGTTTGATTTGCGGTATATATCTGCCTAACGTGCGAAAAAGCTTGGAAACTTTCGTTCCAGCAATGTCTCCGAAGGGGAAGACGTGAACAAGGCGCAGCTCGTAGAAGCCATTGCCGACAAGCTCGGTGGCCGCCAGAACGCCGCGGACGCGGTGGACGCCGTACTGGACGCAGTCGTCCGTGCAGTTGTCGCGGGCGACCGCGTTTCGGTCACCGGTTTCGGCTCGTTCGAGAAGGTGGACCGCCCGGCCCGTTACGCGCGTAACCCGCAGACGGGTGAGCGGGTGCGGGTCAAGAAGACCTCGGTGCCCCGTTTCCGCGCCGGTCAGGGCTTCAAGGACCTGGTGAGCGGCTCGAAGAAGCTCCCCAAGGGTGGCGAGGTCGCCGTCAAGAAGGCGCCCAAGGGCAGCCTGACCGGCGGCGCGGCCATCAAGAAGGCCGCGGCGAAGAAGGCCGTCGCCAAGAAGGCCGCTGCCAAGAAGGCGGCGCCCGCGAAGAAGGCCGCGGCGAAGAAGGTCACCGCGAAGAAGGTCACCGCGAAGAAGACCACGGCGAAGAAGGCGGCGCCCGCGAAGAAGGCCGCCGCGGCGAAGAAGGCCACCGCGGCGAAGAAGACCACCGCGAAGAAGGCCACGGCGAAGAAGACCGCGCCGGCCAAGAAGGCCACGGCGAAGAAGGCCCCTGCCAAGAAGGCCACGGCGCGCAAGACCACCGCCAAGAAGACCACCGCCCGCAAGCGGTAATTCCACAGCGGCAACCCAACGCCAGGCGCCGGGCCGGTCTCCCTCCGGGGAGCCCGGCCCGCGGTGCGTGCCCACCAGGGTCGCCGTCTACCCTTGCCCCATGCAGGCCACCGCGTACACCTACGACGAGACGACCCGCTCCGGCAGCGTGCTGCTGGACGACGGGACCCCGCTGTCCTTCGACGCGGCGGCCTTCGACGCCGGCGGCCTGCTCCTGCTGCGCCCCGGTCAGCGGGTGCGCATCGAGGTCACCGGCGAGGGTGACGCCCGGCGGATCGTCCTCGTCACGCTCCAGACGCTCTGACCTGCGGCGGCACCACACCGCCCGGAGCGCCCGACAGATCCCCGGCGCCGAGGATGCCGACGCGGCCCGGCGCGCTCAGCACGGTCGCCCACTCCGCCCAGCCCGGCACCCGCGGGGCCTGCCGCGCGGTGTGCGGGCCGACCCCCAGGGCCAGCGCGGCCCGCAGGTCCTCCCCGGTGTCCACGTCCTGGCGCACCGACGGCACGTCCGGCGCGGCGATCTCACGCGCCCCGGAGGCCAGGTGACGGGCCCGGGAGGGGCCACCGAAAGCCGGGTCCAATTCCGTACCGGAAGTCGCCGACAGAAGTGTTGTCCCGATTTCCGCCGCATCCGCGAGAAATGCCCGCGGAAATAGCGCGGCGGAATGGAGCACCGTCGCCAGCTCGGCCGGGCGGAGCGCCGGGAGATCGGCGTTCAGCGCGGCGACCGGTGCACCGGGCCGCCGGGCCCTTACCACGGCCGCGCCATGGGCCAGTGCGGCATTCAGTCCGTTGGCCGGAGCGTCCGGCACGATGCGCGCCCCCAGTGCCGCCAAGTGCTCCCCGGCCACCGGATCGTCCGTGACAACCGCCACATCCCGCACGTCCGCGCAGGCCAGCGCGGCGGCCACGGTGTCCAGCGCGAATGCCAGTGCCAACTTCGGCCGGAACTCCTCGCCGGCGGCCACGGAGAGCCTGCTCTTGGCCCGCACCAGCGGTTTCAGCGGCACTACGAGGCTCCAGCCCACATCCGCTCCGTCTCTTCGCATCGGGATCATTCTCACCTGCCGCCGGAACCTTTCCGGAGTGGCGGGGTTACGGTGTTCTCGACATAGCGGGTACTCGGGGCGACACTTGTGCGGCTGCCGGCTCGCAGCAGCTTCGCAGGTCCCACAAGGAGGGTGTCCCAGTGTCCCGCCGCAGAATCGGCTTCTGGTACCGCTTGGCCGCGGTCATCTGCAAACCGCCGCTCTTGGTTCTGTTCAAGCGGGACTGGCGGGGAATGGAGCACATTCCGGTCGACGGCGGTTTTATTACCGCGGTCAACCACAACTCGTATCTTGATCCGCTCTCCTATGCGCACTATCAGTACAACACCGGGCGGGTCCCCCGATTCCTCGCCAAGGCCGGACTCTTCAAGAGCGGCTTTGTCGGCCTGATGATGCGCGGAACGGGACAGATCCCGGTCTACCGCGAAACCACCGACGCGGCCACCGCCTTCCGGGCCGCCGTGAACGCCATCGAGAAGGGCGAATGCGTCGCCTTCTACCCCGAGGGCACCCTCACCCGTGACCCCGCGCACTGGCCGATGCAGGGCAAGACCGGCGCCGCCCGGGTCGCCCTGCTGACCAAGGCCCCGGTCATCCCCGTCGCCCAGTGGGGCGCCAACGAGGCGATGCCGCCCTACGCCAAGGAGAAGAAGCTCCAGCTCTTCCCGCGCAAGACGCTGCGGGTCAAGGCCGGTCCGCCGGTCGACCTCAGCGAGTTCTACGGTCAGGAGCCCACCGCCGAGGTGCTGCGCGCCGTGACCGAGAAGATCATGGCCGCCATCACCGCGGAGCTGGCGGGCATCCGCGGCGAGACCGCGCCGGCCGAACCGTTCGACTACCGCAAGGAAATCGCCAGGGAGCGGCGGGCCGCCCGCGAGGCCGCCCGGGCAGCCGCTGCCGCCGAGGCGGCCCGGACCGGCGACGCCGTCCTGGAACCGGCCGAGTCGGCCGCACCGGCCGCCCCCTCGCAGCAGGTCCGAAGCAACTCGCAGGCACAGGAGGATGAAGGCAAGTGACGCGCTGCGCCGTCTTCGGCACGGGGTCCTGGGGCACCGCATTCGCGATGGTGCTCGCCGACGCGGGATGCGAGGTGACCCTGTGGGGGCGCAGAGCGACCCTCGTCGACGCCATCAACACCGGCCGCACCAACCCGGACTACCTGCCGGGCGTCGAGCTGCCCGCGGGCGTACGGGCCACCACCGACCCCGCCGAGGCCGCCCGGGGCGCGGACTTCACCGTCCTCGCCGTGCCCTCCCAGACGCTGCGCGCCAACCTCGCCGAGTGGGCGCCCCTGCTGCCCTCCGACACGGTCCTGGTCTCGCTGATGAAGGGCGTCGAACTGGGCACCGCCAAGCGCATGAGCGAGGTCATCGAGGAGGTCGCCAAGGTCCCCGCGGAACGCGTCGCGGTGCTGACCGGCCCCAACCTCGCCAAGGAGGTCGCCGCCCGGCAGCCCGCCGCGGCCGTCGTGGCCTGCGTCGACGAGTCCGTCGCCCAGCGCCTGCAGACCGCCTGTCACACCGCGTACTTCCGCCCGTACACCAACACCGACGTGGTGGGCTGCGAACTGGGCGGCGCGGTCAAGAACGTCATCGCGCTCGCGGTCGGCATCGCCACCGGCATGGGCCTGGGCGACAACGCCAAGGCGTCCCTGATCACCCGCGGGCTGGCCGAGACCACCCGGCTCGGCCTGGCGATGGGCGCCGACGCGCACACCTTCGCGGGCCTGGCCGGCATGGGCGACCTCGTCGCCACCTGCTCCTCGCCGCTCTCCCGCAACAACACCTTCGGCACCAACCTCGGCCGCGGCATGTCCCTGGCGGAGACCATCGCGGTCACCAAGCAGACCGCGGAGGGCGTCAAGTCCTGCGAGTCCGTGCTGGATCTGGCCCGCCGGCACGGCGTCGACATGCCACTCACCGAGACCGTGGTGGAGATCGTCCACGAGGGCAAGCCGCCGCTGGTGGCCCTCAAGGGGCTGATGTCCCGCAGCGCCAAGCCCGAGCGCCACTGACCGCCCGCTCGTCACCCCGCCCCCGCCCCGCCGGGCCACCGATGGCCGCCGCAGCACTGCCGCGGCCCCTACCAGCAGGTACCCTCAAGCCGATATGAGCAGCGAGACCTCCTCCCACAAGCCCCGCGTCGCCGTCGTGTTCGGCGGCCGCAGCTCCGAGCACGCCATCTCCGTGGTCACCGCCGGAGCCGTGCTGGCCGCCATCGACCGCGACAAGTACGACGTGCTGCCCATCGGCATCACGCCCGACGGACGCTGGGCGCTGACCGCCGACGACCCCGCGCGGATGGCGATCACGGACCGGACGCTGCCCAGCGTGGCCGACCTCGCCGAGGGCGGCGACGGCACGGTGGTGCTCTCCGCCGACCCCACCTCCCGTGAGGTCGTCTACAGCGAGCCGGGAGCGGTCCCCAAGGCGCTCGGCGAGGTCGACGTCGTCTTCCCCGTGCTGCACGGCCCGTACGGCGAGGACGGCACGCTCCAGGGCCTGCTGGAGCTGTCCGGGGTGCCCTACGTCGGCTCCGGCGTGCTCGCCTCGGCCGTCGGCCAGGACAAGGACTACATGAAGCGGGTGTTCGCCTCCTTCGGGCTGCCGGTCGGCCCGTACGAGGTCATCCGCCCGCGCGAGTGGGAGAACGACCCCGCGGCGGCCCGCAGGAAGATCGTGGACTTCGCCGGGGAGCACGGCTGGCCGCTGTTCGTGAAGCCCGCCCGGGCCGGCTCGTCGATGGGCATCAGCAAGGTCGACGACCTGGCCGGGCTCGACGAGGCGATCGAGGAGGCGCGGCGCCACGACCCCAAGATCATCGTGGAGTCGCTGCTGCGCGGCCGGGAGATCGAGTGCGGGGTGCTGGAGTTCGAGGACGGCCCGCGGGCCAGCGTCCCGGCCGAGATCCCGCCGGTCACCGCCCACGACTTCTACGACTTCGAGGCCAAGTACATCGACTCGGCCGCCGGCATAGTGCCGGCGCCGCTGACGCCCGGGCAGACCGCCGAGATCCAGGAGCTGGCGATCGCGGCCTTCGAGGCGGCGTCCTGCGAGGGCCTGGTCCGCGCGGACTTCTTCCTCCAGGACAACGGCGAGTTCGTGATCAACGAGATCAACACGCTGCCCGGCTTCACGCCCATCTCGATGTACCCGCGGATGTGGCAGGAGAGCGGCGTCAGCTACCCGGAACTCATCGACCGGCTGCTGCAGGCGGCCCTGAGCCGCTCCACGGGGCTGCGCTGAACGGCCCCCGGGGGGCGGGCGAACGGATCCCCTAGGGGACGGGTGCGCCCCTTGCGGGGCCCAACGCGGCCGGGGCGGGCGGTATTCCGGTGTGCGGCCGGGCGCGGCGACGGCAGTGGTCCGTGGCGGCGGCGGTCGGTACGCCGCCGGGCCGGACGGCCGCGCGGGCACCGCGGTACGGGCCCGCTGCGTACGCGCCGGCTAGATCCCGGCCGGAATGGCCTGCCCCACCGCGCTCGCGAGATCGGGCAGCACGTTGACCTCCGGGGCGTACTTCCCCGGCACGGTCACCTCGACGTAGACCTTCCGCAGCACCGTCGTGAAGCGGTAGCCGTCGTCCTGCTTCTCGAAGAGCCACTCGACGCCGTCGACTTCCGCCGAGTCGGGGTTGGGGTTGTAATGTTCACTCCCGTGCCTGAGCACCTCCGGCTTGGGCACCCCGCAGCGCAGCACCACGGCAGGATCGCCCCATATGGCAGTGAAGTCCGAGACCGGCTCGGCGGTACCCCGTTCCAGCCCGTCCACGGTCCGCGGCAGGTCCCGGTGGAGTGCCCGGCAGTGTTGTGCGGCCTCATCCGTCGGGGACGGCGCGGCCACCTCCGGGGCGGACGAGCAGCCCGCCACCGCGGACACCGTGGCGAGCAGGGGCAGGGCGGCCAGGTACCGGTGTCTCGCGCGTATCACCCGGCCGAGCATACGGGGGAGCTAGATATGGACCACCGGGCAGGTGAGCGTCCGCGTGATGCCTTCCACTTGCTGGACCTTCGCGACCACCATGCGGCCCAGCTCATCGACAGTGTCCGCCTGCGCGCGCACGATGACGTCATAGGGGCCGGTCACGTCCTCGGCCGTCAGGACGCCGGGGATCTTCGCGATCACCTCCGCCACCGCCGAGGCTCTGCCGACCTCGGTCTGGATCAGGATGTAAGCCTGTACCACGGAACCTCCAGGCGGCTACGAGGATCATGTGGGAAGAAGGGACGCTACGGTACCGCGTCACCGAGCGGAGCGGGGAGACCCGCGCGGTGAACAGGGCCAGCGCGGCGCAGTCGTCAGCCACGTACGGACCGTCCGTACACATGGGAAGGGCAACAGCATGAAGGGCACCGTGGGCGAGCTGGGGGAGTTCGGGCTTATCAGAGAGCTCACCTCCCGGCTCACCTCCACTCCCGCCGTACGGATCGGGCCGGGGGACGACGCCGCGGTGGTCACCGCGCCGGACCGCAGGGTCGTCGCCAGTACCGACATTCTCCTCGAAGGACGGCACTTCCGCCGCGACTGGTCCACCGCCTACGACGTGGGTCGCAAGGCCGCCGCGCAGAACCTCGCCGACATCGCGGCGATGGGCGCGGTGCCCACCGCGATCCTGCTCGGCCTGGTCGTCCCCGCCGAACTCCCCGCGACCTGGGCCACCGAGCTGATGGACGGGCTGCGCGACGAATGCCAGGTGGCCGGCGCCGCGGTGGTCGGCGGGGACGTCGTCCGGGGTGACACCATCACCGTCGCCATCACCGCCCTCGGCGACCTGCGCAACCAGGAGCCGGTGACCCGGGCCGGCGCCCAGCCCGGCGACGTGGTCGCGGTCACCGGCTGGCTCGGCTGGTCCGCCGCCGGCCACGCGGTGCTCACCCGCGGCTTCCGCTCCCCGCGCGCCTTCGTGGAGGCCCACCGCCGCCCCGAACCGCCCTACCACGCCGGCCCGGCCGCCGCGGGGCTCGGCGCCACCGCCATGACCGACGTCAGCGACGGCCTCGTCGCCGACCTCGGGCACATCGCCGAGGCCAGCAAGGTCCGCATCGACCTGCGCTCGGCCAGCATCGACATCCCCTCGCAGATGTCCGACATCGGCACGGCGGTCGGCGTGGACCCGATGCAGTGGGTGCTCAACGGCGGCGAGGACCACGCCATCGTGGCCACCTTCCCGCCCGACGTGAAGCTGCCCGCCCGCTGGAAGGTGATCGGCGAGGTCCTCAACCCCTCGGCGCTGCCCCAGGTGACGGTGGACGGCGCCCCCTGGGCGAAGGCCGGCTGGGACCACTTCGGCGACAACGGGGACGCCGAGTAGATTCGCGGCATGCAGACACCTCCCCGCGTGCTGACCGTCGCCGGCTCCGACTCCGGCGGCGGTGCGGGCATCCAGGCCGACCTGAAGACGATGCTGGCGCTGGGCACCCACGGCATGAGCGTGCTCACCGCCGTCACCGCCCAGAACTCCCTGGGCGTCCAGGGCGCGTGGGAACTGCCCGTCGAGGCGGTGCGCGCCCAGTTCCGCAGCGTCGTCGACGACATCGGCGTCCAGGCCGTGAAGACCGGGATGCTCTCCTCGGCCGCGCTCGTGGAAACCGTCGCGGAACTGCTCGCCGAGCTCACCGTCCCGGTCGTGATCGACCCCGTCGGCGTCTCCAAGCACGGCGACGCCCTGCTCGCCGCCTCCGCGCTGGACGCGGTCCGCAGCAAGCTGCTGCCCACCGCGACGGTCGCCACCCCCAACCTCGACGAGGTGACACAGCTCACCGGTATACGGGTGCACACCGCGGACGGGATGCGCCGGGCCGCCGACGCGATCCTGGCGTGCGGGCCGCGGTGGGTGCTCATCAAGGGCGGCCACCTGCCGTCCGACGCGGCGGACGCGGCCGGCGACGCGGTGGATCTGCTCACCGACGGCAGCCAGGAGCACTGGCTGCGCGCCCCCCGTCACGACAACCGGCACACCCACGGCACCGGATGCACCCTCGCCAGCGCCCTGGCCGCCCGGCTCGCCCAGGGGGACACCGTCCCGCAGGCCGCCGCGGCGGCGAAGGAGTACGTCACCGGCGCCATCGCGGCCGGCTTCCGGCTGGGCGCGGGCATCGGACCCGTCGACCACGGGTGGCGGCTGCACGGCGGGCACTGACCACGGGGCGGGCACCGACCGTGGTGCCCCCGGGGCTACCGGAGCAAGGGCGGTCTCCCGGAGCAACGGCAGAAGCCGGCCCACCGAGGTGGACCGGCTTCACAAGCAACCGGAGGGGCTGCGCTACGGCTAAGTCGTCAGCGCGAGACCTTGCCGGCCTTGATGCACGAGGTGCAGGCGTTCAGCTTCTTCGGCGTGCGCCCGATCACTGCACGCACCGTCTGGATGTTGGGGTTCCAACGACGGTTGGTACGGCGATGCGAGTGCGAGACACTCTTGCCGAAGCCCGGCCCCTTGCCGCAGACGTCGCAGTTGGCAGCCACGGGTCACTCCAAAGACTTCAGATGCACTTACGGTGAGAACCCATCGGGCCGAGTGCATGGCCGTGCCGGCGCCGACGGGAGAGGAATGGCCCGATTTTCATCGGGCAACCGGAGCAGCATACAACGGCCGCTCCCTCTGGACGAAACTATCACGCACCCTCCGGCCCCCGCCCCGGCCTCCCCACCGGACCGCGACTACTGTGCGGGTGCATCCCGCGACCCTCCAGGAGGACGACGTGCCCTACCCGCTCGACGCCGCCGCCGTCCGCACCTGGTGCGGGTTGGCCCTGGAGGCGCTCGGACGGGAACGGGAGCGGATCGACGCGATCAACGTCTACCCGGTCGCCGACGGCGACACCGGCACCAACCTCTACCTGACGCTGGAGTCGGCCGCCCGCGCGGTCGAGGCCGCCTTCGACGGCCACGGTTCCGCCGGCACCGCGCCCGCGCTCGCCGACGCCGTGGGCGCCATGGCGCACGGCGCCCTCATCGGGGCGCGCGGCAACTCCGGCACCATCCTGGCCCAGCTGCTGCGCGGCATGGCCCAGGTACTGGTCGCCGCCCCGGCCGGGGAGACGGGCGCCGCGGAGGCACTGCGGCGGGCGCTGCGCCGGGCCGCGACGGCGGCCTACGAGGCGGTCGCACACCCCGTGGAGGGCACCGTGCTGACCGTGGCGACCGCCGCGGCCGGCGCCGCCGAGCGGACCGCCGGCGGGGCCGCCGGGGTCGCGGAGGTCGCCCGGGCCGCCCACCGGGGCGCGGCCGAGGCGCTGGAGGCCACTCCCGGCCAACTCGCGGTGCTGGGAAAGGCGGGGGTGGTGGACGCCGGCGGCTGCGGGCTGGTGGCCCTGTTGGGCGCGCTCGCCGACGCCCTGTCCGGGGAGGTCACCGCCGTCCCCGTCGCCGTACGGGCCGGCGGCCCGCCGCCCGAGCCGTTCGGCTGCGCGGTGGCAGGCGCGGGGGACGCGGCGGCGGAGGGCTGCGCCGACCCGCATGCCGGCGGCCCCGCCTTCGAGGTGATCTACCTGCTGGAGGCCGGGGACGCCGAGGTGGACCGGCTGCGGGCCCGGCTCGACCGGCTCGGCGACTCGCTGGTGGTGGTCGGCGGGGACGGGCTGTGGAACGTCCATGTGCACGTCGACGACGCCGGGGCCGCGGTGGAGGCCGGCATCGAGGCCGGCCGGCCGTACCGGATCCGGATCACCCACTTCGGCGCGGGCCCGCGGGGCAAGGAGCCCGCGCTGGCGGCCCGGGCCGTCGTCGCGGTGGTGCCGGGCGCCGGGCTCGCCGGGCTCTGCGCCGAGGCCGGCGCGACGACGGTGACGGTGCGCCCCGGGGAGCCGCCGGCCAGCGGCGAACTGGTCCAGGCGATCCGGCAGGCCCGCGCCCGCGAGGTGATGCTGCTGCCCAACGACCCCGAGCTGCGGCACACCGCGGCGGCCGCCGCAGAACAGGCCCGGGCCGAGGGCGTACGGGTCGCCGTCATCCCCACCCGCTCCGCCGTCCAGGGCCTCGCCGCGCTGGCGGTGCACGAGCCGGGCCGCAGCTTCGACGAGGACGTGGTCGCGATGACCGCGGCGGCCGGCGCCACCCGCTACGCCGAGCTGGCCGTCGCCGAGCACCAGTCCTGGACGATGGCCGGGGTCTGCCAGGCCGGGGACGTGCTCGGCCTGATCGACGGCGATGTCGCGGTGATCGGGCCCGACCTGGCCCGTACCGCGATGACGGTGCTCGACCGGATGCTCTCCGCCGGCGGCGAACTGGTCACCCTGGTTCTCGGCGCGGACGTCCCCGAGGCGCTCGGCGAACGGCTGGAGCGGCATGTGCGCGCACGCCATCTGGCGGTGGACACCGTCGTCTACGAAGGCGGCGAATACGCGGCGCCGCTGTTGATCGGCGTGGAATAGCGCGCCGTACCGGGTATCGAGAAGGCCGCCCGGAATGCCGTCCGGTTCCGGAATTCCCGGCCGCGGAAAGCGGCGTCGGTGGCTCGTTGTCAGTGGCGTGGTGTGCAATGGAACGCGTGGCAGCGCTCGACGAACCCCTGAAGAAAATCCTCGGCGGCACCACCGCGAAGGTCCTGGCCGAACACCTCGGCCTGGAAACGGTCGGCGATCTGCTGCACCACTATCCGCGGCGCTATGCCGAGCGCGGTGAGCTGACCCGGCTCTCCGACCTGCCGCTGGACGAGCACGTCACGGTCGTCGCCCAGGTCGCCGACGCCCGCGTCCTCACCTTCAACCACGGCCGCGGACAGCGGCTGGAGGTGACCCTCACGGACGGCAGCGGCCGGCTCCAGCTGGTCTTCTTCGGCAAGGGCATCCACAAGCCGCACAAGGACCTGCTGCCCGGGAGGCGCGCGATGTTCGCGGGCAAGGTCTCGGTCTTCAACCGCAAACTCCAACTGGCCCACCCCGAATACGAACTCCTCGACCGGGACGCCGACAACGGCGTCGTCGACGCCTTCGCCCATCAGCTCATGCCGATCTATCCGGCGTGCCAGCAGATGGCCTCCTGGAAGATCGCCAAGGCGGTGGACGCGGTGCTGCCCAGCGCCCAGGACGCGGTGGACCCGCTGCCCCCGGGGCTGCGCGAGGGCCGCGCCCTGATCCCGCTCACCGAGGCGCTGCTGAAGATCCACCGTCCCGGCACCAAGGCCGACATCGCCGACGCCCGGGCCCGGCTGAAGTGGGACGAGGCGTTCGTCCTGCAGGTCGCGCTCGCCCGCCGCCGCTTCGCCGACTCCCAACTCCCCGCCGCACCAAGGAAGTTGACCCCGGGCGGCATCCTCGACGCGTTCGACGCCCGGCTGCCCTTCACGCTCACCGAGGGCCAGACGAAGGTCAGCCGGGAGATCTTCGACGACCTGGCGACCGAGCACCCGATGCACCGCCTCCTCCAGGGCGAGGTCGGCTCCGGCAAGGCCCAGCCGCTGGACGCCCTGGTGCTCACCCCGCGCGGCTTCCGCCCCATGGGAGAGATGGCGCTGGGCACCGAAGTGGTGGTGCCCAGCGGCGGGACCGCCCTGGTGGACGGGGTGTTCCCGCAGGGCGAGCGGGAGGTGTGGCGGCTGGTGCTGTCCGACGGCAGCACCGTCGAGTGCGACGACGAGCACCTGTGGATCGTCGCGTCCCGGGCCACGGGGGAGCGGGTGCTGACCACCCGCGCGCTGCGGGCCGACCTGCTGGACGACGACGGCCGGCCGCGCTGGTCGATCGCCCCGGCCACCCCGGTCGACCTCGACGACGGCGGCCCGCGCCCGCTCGACGCGTACGAGCTGGGCCGCACCGTGGGCGCGGGCGGCGCCGCGCCGGCCGGCCGCGCCGTCCCCGACGCCTACCGCAACGCCCCCGTCAAGGACCGCCGGGCGCTGCTCGCCGGCCTGTTGGACGCCGGCGGCGAGCCCCTCGGCACCGACGCTGCCGCCCGGGTCTTCCGCGCCGCCCCGGCCCCGTTGGCCGCCGACCTCGCCTGGCTGGCGCGCTCCCTGGGCGGCACGGCCCGCAGCGCCCCGGCGGCCGGCGGCGGTCACGACGTCACGGTCGCGGTCCCCGAGGAACCCGAGGAAGGCGCCGGCGGCGACGCCTTCCGGCGCACCGTCCTGGCCGTCGAGCACGTCGGCCGCAGGCCCGTCCAGTGCATCAGCGTCGCGCACCCCTCCCACGCCTATGTGACCGACCACTTCACGGTCACCCACAACACCATGGTCGCGCTGCGCGCCATGCTCGGCGTCGTCGACAGCGGTGGTCAGGCGGCGATGCTCGCCCCCACCGAGGTGCTGGCCCAGCAGCACCACCGCTCCGTCACCGAGATGATGGGCGACCTGGCCGAAGGAGGGATGCTGGGCGGCGCGGAGCGGGGCACCAAGGTGGTGCTGCTGACCGGTTCGATGGGCGCCGCGGCCCGCCGGCAGGCGCTGCTCGACCTGGTCACCGGCGAGGCCGGCGTCGTGATCGGGACGCACGCGCTGATCGAGGACGTGGTGCAGTTCCACGACCTGGGCCTGGTGGTCGTCGACGAGCAGCACCGCTTCGGTGTCGAGCAGCGCGACGCCCTGCGCTCCAAGGGCAAGCAACCGCCGCACCTGCTGGTGATGACCGCGACGCCGATCCCGCGGACGGTCGCCATGACCGTCTTCGGCGATCTGGAGACCTCGGTGCTGGACCAGCTCCCCGCCGGCCGCTCGCCGATCGCCAGCCATGTGGTGCCCGCCAAGGACAAGCCGCACTTCCTCGCCCGCGCCTGGGAGCGGGTCCGCGAGGAGGTGGCCGCCGGCCACCAGGCGTATGTGGTCTGCCCGCGGATCGGCGACGACGAGGAGCCCCCCGCGCCCAAGGGGAAGAAGGCCAAGGACCCGGCGGCGCAGCCGAGTTCACCGGAGGACCTGGCCGAGAAGCGCCCCCCGCTGGCCGTCCTCGACATCGCCGAGCAACTGGGCAAGGGCCCCCTCGCCGGCCTGCGGGTGGCGGTGCTGCACGGCCGGATGGCCCCGGACGACAAGGACGACGTGATGCGCCGGTTCGCCGCCGGCGAGTTGGACGTACTGGTCGCCACCACGGTCATCGAGGTCGGCGTCAACGTCCCCAACGCCACCGTCATGGTGATCATGGACGCGGACCGCTTCGGCGTCTCCCAGCTCCACCAGCTCCGCGGCCGGGTCGGCCGTGGCGCGGCACCCGGCCTGTGCCTACTGGTCAGCGAGATGCCCGAGGCGAGCCCGGCCCGCGCCCGGCTCGCCGCGGTCGCCGCCACCCTCGACGGCTTCGAACTCTCCCGCATCGACCTGGAACAGCGGCGCGAGGGCGACGTCCTGGGCCAGGCGCAGTCCGGCGTCCGCTCCTCGCTGCGGATGCTCGCGGTCATCGACGACGAGGAGGTGATCACGGCGGCCCGTGAGGAGGCCACCGCCCTGGTCGCCGCCGACCCGGAGCTGACCGGCTGTCCCGAACTGCGGACCGCGCTGTCGGCCCTGTTGGACGACGAACGGGAGAGCTATCTGGACAAGGGCTGAATCCGGACAAAGGTCGAGCCGTGGGCACCGGCCGACCGCACCCGGCCCGTGAGAACGATCACGGTCGGGCGGTGCCGGGGGCGGACCCGCCCCGCGGGGGACGGACATATCGTGGGAGAGCGGAGTCCACCGGGCCCCGCCCCTCTCCGACCACGCTCAACGTAAGGACGGGCCCATGACCCGCGTGATCGCCGGCAAGGCCGGCGGCCGCCGCCTCGCCGTACCACCGGGCAACGGCACCCGCCCGACCTCCGACCGCGCGCGCGAGGGCATGTTCTCCACCTGGGAGTCGCTCGACGGCCCGCTGGCCGGTGCCCGGGTGCTCGACCTCTACGGCGGTTCCGGCGCGGTCGGCCTGGAGGCGCTCTCCCGCGGCGCCGCGCACGTCCTGCTGGTCGAGGCCGATCCCCGCGCCGTCCGCACCATCCGGGAGAACGTCAAGGCGGTCGGCCTGCCCGGCGCGGAGGTCCGCCCCGGCAAGGCCGAGCAGACCGCCGCGACCCCGGCCCCCGGCGAGCCGTACGACGTCATCTTCCTGGACCCGCCGTACGCGGTCGGCGACGCCGAACTCCGCGAGATTCTGCTCACACTCCGTGGTCAGGGGTGGCTTGCCGCGGAGGCACTCGTCACCGTGGAGCGGAGCACCCGGGGCGGCACGTTCACCTGGCCGGACGGATTCGAAGCGATCAGGGCCCGTCGCTACGGCGAGGGGACGCTTTGGTACGGTCGCGCCGCTTCGGCTTCCGCCGAACCGACGTCAGCAACCCTGTCATGAACGGACCGGAGAGCGAGGAGACGAAGTTGCGCCGCGCCGTCTGTCCGGGGTCCTTCGACCCCATCACCAACGGGCACCTGGACATCATCGCCCGGGCCTCCAAGCTGTACGACGTCGTCCATGTCGCCGTCATGATCAACCAGTCCAAGCAGGGCCTGTTCACGGTCGAGGAGCGGATCGACCTGATCCGGCGGGCCACCGCCGATTACGGCAACGTCGAGGTCGAGGCGTTCCACGGCCTGCTCGTCGACTTCTGCAAGCAGCGCGACATCCCGGCCATCGTCAAGGGCCTGCGCGCGGTCAGCGACTTCGACTACGAACTCCAGATGGCCCAGATGAACAACGGCCTCTCCGGGGTGGAGACGCTCTTCGTGCCGACCAATCCCACCTACAGCTTCCTCTCCTCCAGCCTGGTCAAGGAGGTCGCGGCCTGGGGCGGCGACGTCTCCCACCTGGTCCCGCCGTTCGTCCTGGAGGCACTGACCGAACGGCTCCGCAAGAAGCCGTGACCCGGTACCCGGTGCGGTAGGACCGACCCTGTTCTGACGGATCGTCAGTAGGTGTCGGGACGGGGGCTCCTGGCCGTACAGTCGTCCCGTTCCGTCCTTACGATCCTGCAGAGAGTGGCGAGTCCAAGGTGGACGTCCAGAAGAAGCTCGACGACATCGTCGCAGCCGTCGGCAGCGCCCGGTCCGTGCCCATGTCGGCCTCGTGCGTGGTCAACCGCGCCGAGCTGCTCGCCATGCTGGAGGAAGTGCGCGGCGCGCTGCCCGGTTCCCTGGCCCAGGCGCAGGAACTCCTCGGCGGGCGCGAGCAGATGGTGGAGGAGGCCCGCGCCGAGGCCGAGCGGATCATCGAGTCCGCGCACAGCCAGCGCGGTTCGCTGATCTCGGACACCGAGGTGGTCCGACAGGCCCAGGACGAGGCGGACCGCGTCCTGGCCGAGGCCCGTCAGGAGGCCGAGGAGATCCGCATCCAGGCCGACGACTACGTCGACAGCAAGCTCGCCAACTTCGAGGTCGTGCTCACCAAGACCATCGGCGCTGTCGACCGCGGCCGGGAGAAGCTGCTCGGTCGCGGCCCCGGCCTCGACGAAATGGGCCACGAGGACGTCGAGGCCCCCGAGCGCAGCGCCGACCCGGAAACCCTCAAGCAGCGCGCCGACACCTATGTGGACGCCAAGTTCGGTGCCTTTCAGGCCGTCCTGACCAAGACCCTGGAGGCGGTCGGCCGCGGCCGGGACAAGCTCCAGGGCGCCCGCCCGATCGACGAGCTCGCCGACCACCTCGCCGCCCAGAGCGACCCGCACACCGCCGCCCCGCCGCAGGCCGACGCGGACTACCTCGCCGGCCTGGCGGGCGTCACCCCGCTCCAGGAGGCCCCGCAGGCGGTGCCCCAGGAGGCGATCCACGACCCGCAGCCCGGCTACTACGACGGCCAGGCCGTCGCCTACCAGCAGTCGGACGGCTACTCCTACCAGCAGCACACGGAGCAGGTCCCCTACGCCCAGCACCAGGACCTCTACGGCTACGACTGGCAGCAGTCGGCCGGCCAGGTGCCGCAGCAGGGCTATGACGCGGGCGTCGGCTACCAGCCGTCGCAGCTGCCCCAGCAGCCCCAGCACGTTCCCCAGGCCCCCGGCACCCAGCCCGCCGCCCTGGACGAGACCAGCCTCTTCGACACCAGCCTGATCAACCTCGACCAGCTGCGGCAGTACGAAGAGGGCCGTCACTAAGCACCGCCGGCCTCCGTGGCCGAGGGGCGACGGGGCGGATTGGGCCTATCGGGGGCCGTCCAGTATCCTGGCTGTTCGGTCGCGTGTATGCCCGCGATCACTGCTGCCCGCACGCCGGATACCGGCCGTGGGCGGCTGATACCGCAGTACAGAAAGCAGGAAAGCCATCAACGCCCGCCTCGACCACCGTTCCCCGCTCGTGTTCGACACACGCGAGCTGGGCCGTCGTCCCGGCACGCTCAAGCGGCTCTCCCGCTCCGTCGAGGCCCCCGCGGACCTCGGCAACGAGATCATCGGAGCGCCCGAGGGCGAGCCGATCGAGCTCGACCTCCGCCTGGAAGCGGTCATGGACGGGGTGCTTGTCACAGGTACCGCCCGTGCGACCGTGAAGGGGGAGTGCGTAAGGTGTCTGGAGCCGCTAGAGCGAGTGCTCGAAGCGGACTTCCAGGAGCTGTTCACCTACCCCGACGCCGACGTCCGGACTGCTGAGTCCGGCGACGACGCCGAGGACGAGGAGGACACGTTCTACATCGAGGACGATCTGTTCGACCTCGAACCCGTGCTGCGGGACGCGGTGGTGCTGGCACTGCCGCTGCAGCCGGTGTGCCGGGAGGACTGCCCGGGCCTGTGTTCCGATTGCGGAGCGCGGCTGGCGGACGACCCGGACCACCACCACGACGCCGTCGACATGCGCTGGGCGGCACTGCAGGAACTCGTCGGGTCCAACCAGGACCACGAGATGGACAATGAACCCCGCGACGGCGGGGATGAACCTCAGGAGAAGTAGCCGTGGCTGTTCCGAAGCGGAAGATGTCGCGCAGCAACACGCGCCACCGCCGGTCGCAGTGGAAGGCTGCGGTCCCCACCCTGGTTGCGTGCGAGCGCTGCCAGGAGCCGAAGCTGCAGCACATCGCGTGCCCGAGCTGCGGCACCTACAACAAGCGCCAGGTCATCGCGGTCTGAGCGGCTGGTGACAGGCACTGTGTCTAGCCCGAAGAAGGCAGAAGACAGCCCTTCCTCACCCCGCAAGCGCGGTGAGGAAACGGCACCGGCGGACACGGCCTCGTCCCTCTCGCTTCTGGAAGGGCGGCTCGGGTACACACTTGAGTCCGCCCTTCTGGTGCGTGCGCTGACGCATCGCTCGTACGCCTACGAGAACGGCGGTCTGCCCACCAACGAGCGGCTCGAATTCCTCGGGGATTCGGTCCTCGGCCTGGTGGTCACGGACACGCTGTACCGCATCCACCCCGACCTGCCGGAAGGCCAGCTGGCCAAGTTGCGGGCCGCGGTGGTCAACTCGCGGGCGCTCGCCGAGGTGGGCCGCGGCCTCGACCTCGGCGCCTTCATCCGCCTCGGACGGGGCGAAGAGGGTACGGGCGGCCGGGACAAGGCGTCCATCCTCGCCGACACCCTGGAAGCGGTGATCGGCGCGGTCTATCTCGACCAGGGCCTCGACGCGGCCGGCGAGCTGGTACACCGGCTCTTCGACCCGCTCATCGAGAAGTCCTCCAGCCTGGGCGCCGGCCTGGACTGGAAGACAAGTCTCCAGGAGCTCACCGCGACCGAGGGCCTCGGGGTCCCGGAATATCTGGTCACCGAGACCGGCCCGGACCACGAGAAGACCTTTACTGCTGCTGCCCGCGTCGGTGGTGTCTCGTACGGCACCGGCACCGGCCGCAGCAAGAAGGAAGCCGAGCAGCAGGCGGCCGAGTCCGCATGGCGCGCGATCCGCGCGGCGGCGGACGAGGCGGCAGGGAAGGCGCCGGAAGGCGACGACCCGGCTCAGGCTTCCGGCGACACCCCGTCGCCGACACACTGAACCACCGCTTCTGACCCCTCCCGGGTGGCCACACGGCCGCCCGGGAGGGGTCAGAGGTCTTTCCGGAGTCCCCTGACTCCGCCTTGTTTCCCCCCTTTCCGCGAGGACCGTGAGGAGCGCCCGTGCCCGAGCTGCCCGAGGTCGAAGTCGTCCGCCGCGGCCTTGCGCGCTGGGTCAGCGGCCGCACCATCGACACGGTCGAGGTCCGCCACCCGCGCGCCATCCGCCGGCACACCGCCGGCGCGGAGGACTTCGCCGCCCGGCTCACCGGGCTGCGGGTCGGCCCGGCCCGCCGCCGCGGCAAGTACCTCTGGCTCCCGGTGACCGGCGGCGGCCCGGCCGCCCAGAGCGCAGCCGAGGGCATCGCCCCGGTCGTCACCCCGTCCGTCACCCACGGACTGGCGATCCTCGCCCACCTCGGCATGAGCGGACAACTGCTGGTCCAGCCGCAGGACGCCCCCGACGAGAAGCACCTGCGGATCCGGATCCGCTTCACCGACGCCGACACCCCCGCCGAGGCCGCCGGCACCGAACTGCGCTTCGTCGACCAACGCACCTTCGGCGGCCTCTCGCTGCACGACACCGTGCCCGGCGACCCCGACCTGCTGCCCGACGTGATCGCGCACATCGCCCGGGACCCGCTCGACCCGGCCTTCGACGACGCCGCCTTCCACGACGCGCTGCGCCGCCGCCGGACCACGATCAAGCGTGCGCTGCTCGACCAGACCCTGATCAGCGGCGTCGGCAACATCTACGCCGACGAGGCGCTGTGGCGCTCCCGGCTCCACTACGACCGGCCGACCGCCACCTTCACCCGGCCCCGCACCGCCGAACTGCTCGGGCACGTCCGGGACGTGATGACCGCCGCGCTGGCCGTCGGCGGCACCAGCTTCGACAGCCTCTACGTCAACGTCAACGGCGAGTCCGGCTACTTCGAGCGGGCCCTGGACGCCTACGGCCGCGAGGACGAGCCCTGCCGCCGCTGCGGCACGCCCATCCGGCGCCGCCCCTGGATGAACCGGTCCAGCTACTTCTGCCCGCGCTGCCAGCGCCCGCCGCGGCCGCACTGAGCCGGCCCGGGGGCCGGCGGCACCCGGCTCAGAAGCCGAACTCCTGGGCCCACCACGGGCCGCCCGGACCGAAGTGGGCGCCGACCCCGAGGGCCTTGTACTCGCAGTTGAGGATGTTGGCGCGGTGCTCGGGGTCGTCCATCCAGGAGGCCATCACCGCCCGCGCGTCGGACTGGCCCCGGGCGATGTTCTCCCCGCCCAGGTCCGCTATGCCCTGGTCGCGGGCCCGGTCCCAGGGCGTGTGGCCGTCCGGATCGGTGTGGCCGAAGAACCCGCGCCGCGCCATGTCGTCGCTGAACCGCTCGGCCAGACCGGCCAGTTCGCGGCTGGCGGTGACCGGTGAGCAGCCGGCCCTGGCACGTTCCTGATTGACCAGCGAGACCACCTCGGCCTCGGCCGCGGCCTCGGTGCCGCCGCCGGCGGTCGGGGCGGCGGTCGGGCCGGCGGTGGGGGTCGCCGTCGGCCGAGGCGCGGTGGTGGTCGGTCCGCCGGTGGGTTGCGCGGACGGTCGCCCGCCGGTCACCGGGGACGGCGGTGTGGGCGTGGGCGCGGCGGTCCGGGACGCCGACGGCGTGGCGCCGGGCGAGGGCGGAGCCGTGGTGGAGGGGGCCCGTCCGGCGCCCCGGGACGCGCCGGTCCCCTCGCCCCGGCCCGCCACGTCCGTCGGTGCGGGCGCCGGTGCGGTGGAGCTCTCCTGCGGCCGGGCGTCCGGCAGCACATCGGCACGGACCCGGTCGGCGCGGCCGCCGCCCACCTCGAACCGGCCGCCGCCGGGGACGAGTCCGGACGCGACCGCCACCGCGCCCATCGCCACCGCGGCGGAGGCTCCGAGCAGTCCGGTGCGCACCGGTGCGGTCCGGCGGGCCGCGCGATGGCCGCGATGTCCGGCGGGCGCGGCCACATCCGTCGGTCCGTCAACAGGCCCCGTACGAGGGCGTTCCGGAGCGTGGGGAGCAGAGCGTCGATGGCGGCCCATCCGCACAAGTTCCTTCCGTGCAGCGTCACGTGCCTCACCCGAAAGGGTGAGTCCTCGCTGTCGGGGGACTGTACGCCATGACGTACGGGGCGGATGTGCTTGCTGAGCAATTGGCCGGTTAACGTGCACACATGGAAGAGGAAGTGCGGATGACCGCGTGGGTACGCGGGCGGGTCCAGGGAGTTGGGTTCCGCTGGTTCACCCGAGCGAACGCTTTGCGCATCGGCGGGCTCGCCGGTTTCGCGGTCAATCTCGGCGACGGACGGGTCCAGGTCGTCGCCGAGGGGGCGAAGGACCGCTGCGAGGCGTTGCTGGAGTGGCTCCGCACCGGGGACACGCCCGGGGACGTCGACGGTGTCACTGAGATTTGGGCCACGCCGCGGGGCGGCTACGACGGCTTCGAGATCCGCTGATCGCCCTGGAGAGCGCCGCCCGGACGGCCGCGCCGGGTGCTCCCGCGGGTGTGCCTTCGTGAGCTGCTTACAGGAGATAAGCGCTGGTGGTTGCCAACTCGGCCGACCCGTGCAAGGCTGCCGCTGTACGGATGATCTCCACGCCCCGCGGGACCTTTCTGGAGAGTGGGCGCCATGCCCTGGCGACCGCGCACTCTCAGGTGCCCGAGGATACGGGGCGTGATCGTGTTGACCCTCCATCCGTTTGGTGAGACTCTGGAATCCCCGCGCACCTTAGCTGTTTGGCATTGAGTACACCTGGAGAATGACAAGCACCGCGGGTGCGAATCCCTCACGACCCACACCGCTTCGGTCGGTCACTCATTGTGGAGGACCATCCATCATGGCAAAGGCGCTTCTCGGTTACGTCGGCGGCTCCGACCCCCGAGTCCTCGCCGAGATGCGACGGCTTCAGCAGCGCGTCCAGGACCTCGAATCCGAACTCATTCGGATGCAGGCCGAGAACGACATGCTCTCCGCTGCCGCGCGTCGCGACGATTCGGTGCTCGACATCGACGTACCCCAGGCGGAGCCCGCGCTCACCTGACCCCGACCAGGGTCGGACGGGCTGCACGCCAGCCGCTTGAGGCACCGCATGCTTCAAGATCTGCACGCTTCAAGATCTGCACTGCAAGATCTACAAGGGACGCTTCGGCGTCCCTTCGTCGTTCCCCCGTTCCGTGTGCCGTCCTCGGTGATTCTCCCGCCCCTGCGCCGCACGCTGTTTCCGCATGGGCCGGATGGCATGCCGCCCTCCGGTCACTTGCGTCCCGCGGTGTATCCCCAGCCCCTCGGTGCCGTCCTTACCGCATGATGTGCCCCTCCCTTTACCCGGTGAAACCGGCGGGTTGCATTGCCCGGTGAAGGGGAGGAGAACGGCGGTCGATACCCGGGGGTCGTACCGGGCCGTGGCGGTTGCCGGAATGTTGCGGAGAGGTGGCGGGGAGCGGCCGGTAGAGTTCAAAGGCGTGCATCTGAAGAGTCTGACCCTGCGAGGCTTCAAGTCCTTCGCCTCCGCCACGACGCTCCGTTTCGAACCGGGCATCACCTGCGTCGTGGGCCCCAACGGTTCCGGCAAGTCCAACGTCGTGGACGCGCTGTCGTGGGTCATGGGGGAGCAGGGTGCCAAGTCGCTGCGCGGCGGCAAGATGGAGGACGTCATCTTCGCCGGGACGACCGGGCGGCCGCCGCTCGGCCGCGCCGAGGTCTCCCTGACGATCGACAACTCCGACGGCGCGCTGCCCATCGAATACGCCGAAGTCACCCTCACCCGGATCATGTTCCGGAACGGCGGCAGCGAGTACCAGATCAATGGCGACACCTGCCGGTTGCTGGATATCCAGGAACTCCTCTCGGATTCCGGAATCGGCCGAGAGATGCATGTGATCGTCGGCCAGGGACAGCTCGATTCCGTGCTGCACGCCGATCCGATGGGCCGCCGGGCGTTCATCGAGGAGGCGGCCGGCGTGCTCAAGCACCGCAAGCGCAAGGAGAAGGCGCTGCGGAAGCTGGACGCGATGAAGGCCAATCTCGCCCGCGTCCAGGACCTGACCGACGAACTGCGGCGGCAGCTCAAACCGCTGGGGCGGCAGGCCGCGGTCGCCCGGCGCGCCGCCGTCATCCAGGCCGATCTGCGGGACGCCCGGCTGCGGCTGCTCGCCGACGACCTCGTTACGCTGCGCCGGGCGCTGGCCGCCGAGATCGCCGACGAGGCGGCGCTGAAGGAGCGCAAGGAGGCCGTCGAGGAGCGGCTGCGCGCCGCCCAGCAGCGGGAGGCGACGCTGGAGGCGGAGGCGCGGGCCCTGGCCCCGCGGGTGCAGCGGGCCCAGCAGACCTGGTACGCGCTGTCCCAGCTCGCCGAGCGGGTGCGCGGCACGGTCTCGCTGGCCGAGGCCCGGGTGCGCAGCGCCGCGGCGGCCCCGCCGGAGGAGCGGCGCGGCCGGGACCCCGAGGACATGGAGCGGGAGGCCGCCCGGATCCGCGAGCAGGAGGCGGAGTTGACCGCCGCGCTGGAGGCGGCGAGCCGGGCGCTGGAGGACACCGTCGAGCACCGGGCGGCGCTGGAGCGGCAGTTGGCGGACGAGGAGCGGCACCTGCGGGACGCCGCCCGCGCCCTGGCCGACCGGCGCGAGGGGCTGGCCCGGTTGACCGGGCAGGTCACCGCCGCCCGCGGCCGGGCCGGGTCGGCGCAGGCGGAGATCGGTCGGCTGGCCGAGGCCCGGGACGCCGCCCGGACCCGGGCGGTCGCGGCCCAGGAGGAGTACGAGCAGCTCAAGGCCGAGGTCGACGGGCTGGACGCGGACGACGAGGAGATCACCGGGCGGTACGAGGCGGCCCGACGGGAGCTGGCGGCTGCCGAGTCCGCGCTGACCGCCGCGCGGGAGGCGCTGACCGCGGCCGAGCGGGAGCGCGCCGCGACCGCCGCCCGGCACGACGCGCTCGCCCTCGGGCTGCGCCGCAAGGACGGCACCGGTGCGCTGCTGGCCGCCGCCGACCGGATCGGCGGGGTGCTCGGACCGGCCGCCGAACTGCTGACCGTCACCCCGGGCTTCGAGGTCCCGGTGGCGGCCGCGCTCGGCGCCGCGGCGGACGCGGTCGCGGTCACCGACCCGGCCGCCGCGGCGGAGGCGCTGCGGCTGCTGCGCAAGGAGGACGCGGGGCGGGCGGCGATGGTGCTGGGCGGCAGCCGGCCGACGCGGGTGCCGGCGCCGGCCCGGGCCATGGAGGCCGAGGAGGCCGTGCCGGTGGCGGCGGTGGAGGGCGTCGAGCGGGCCGGCGGGGAGCCGGTCGCCGGGGCCGGCGGGGCCGGGATGCCGGGGACGGCCGGCGGTCCCCGGCCCGCCCATGAACTCGTCCACGGGCCACGGGAGTTGACCGCCTCGGTGGCACGGCTGCTGCGCGACGTGGTGGTGGTCGGGATGCTGGCGGAGGCCGAGGAGCTGATCGCGGCGCGGCCGGAGCTGACCGCCGTCACCGCGGAGGGCGATCTGCTCGGGGCGCACTTCGCCCAGGGCGGTTCGGCGGGGGCGCCGAGCCTGCTGGAGGTCCAGGCGTCCGTCGACGAGGCGGCGGCCGAGCTCACGGAGCTGGCGGCCCGCTGCGACGCGCTGACCGAGGCGCGGCGCGCGGCGGAGCTGCGGCGTACCGAGTGCGCGGCGCTGGTCGAGGAGCTGGACGCCCGGCGGCGCGCGGCCGACCGGGAGAAGTCGAAGGTCGCCGGGGACCTGGGGCGGCTCGCCGGGCAGGCTCGGGCCGCCGCCGGGGAGGCGGAACGATCCGCCGCGGCCGCCGCCCGGGCCGAGGAGGCGCTGGCGCGGGCCACCGAGGAGGCGGAGGAACTGGCCGCGCGGCTCGCCGCGGCCGAGGAGGACCCGGGCGCGGACGACGAGGAGCCCGACACCTCCGTACGCGACCGGCTGGCCGCCGACGGGGCCAACGCCCGGCAGACGGAGATGGAGGCCCGGCTCCAGGCGCGGACGCACGAGGAGCGGGTCAAGGCGCTCGCCGGGCGGGCGGACTCGCTGGACCGGGCGGCGCGGGCGGAGCGCGAGGCGCGGGCGCGCGCCGAACGGCGGCGCGCCTGGCTGCGCCACGAGGCGGCGGTGGCCGGGGCGGTGGCCTCGGGCGCGCGGCAACTGCTGGCGCACGTCGAGGTGTCGGTGCTCCGGGCCGAGGAGGAACGGGCCGCCGCGGAACGGGCCAAGGACGCGCGGGAGCGGACGCTGGCGGCCGAGCGCGAGCAGGGCCGGGAGCTGACGACGGAGCTGGACAAGCTGACCGATTCGGTGCACCGCGGCGAGGTGCTCGGCGCGGAGAAGCGGCTGCGGATCGAGCAGTTGGAGGGCCGGGCGCTGGAGGAGCTGGGGGTGGAGCCGGCCGCGCTGGTGGCGGAGTACGGTCCCGATCAGCCGGTCCCCCCGGTGCAAGCACCGGCTCCACTGGAGCGGCTGACTCCGCGCGGCCTTGCTGCGCCGGCCGAGGGCGAGGCGCTGCCCGATGACCCCTTGCACCCGCGGAACCAGCCGGTGCCGTACGTCCGGGCCGCGCAGGAGAAGCGGCTCAAGGCAGCCGAGCGGGCGTACCAGCAGCTCGGCAAGGTGAACCCGCTCGCGCTGGAGGAATTCGCGGCGTTGGAGGAGCGGCATCAGTTCCTCAGCGAGCAGCTTGAAGACTTGAAGAAGACCCGGACCGACCTGCTGCGGGTGGTCAAGGAGGTCGACGAGCGGGTCGAGCAGGTCTTCACCGAGGCGTACCGCGACACCGCGCGGGAGTTCGAGGGGGTCTTCGCGCGCCTCTTCCCGGGCGGCGAGGGGCGGTTGGTGCTGACGAACCCGGACGACATGCTGGCGACCGGGGTGGACGTGGAGGCGCGGCCGCCGGGGAAGAAGGTCAAGCGGCTCTCGCTGCTGTCGGGCGGTGAGCGGTCGCTGACCGCGGTGGCGCTGCTGGTGTCGATCTTCAAGGCGCGGCCCAGCCCGTTCTATGTGATGGACGAGGTCGAGGCGGCGCTGGACGACACCAATCTGCAGCGACTGATCCGGATCATGGAGGAGCTCCAGGAGAGCTCCCAGCTGATCGTGATCACGCACCAGAAGCGGACGATGGAGGTCGCCGACGCGCTCTACGGCGTGTCGATGCAGGGCGACGGCGTCTCGAAGGTGATCAGCCAGCGGCTGCGCTGAGCCGTTCGGCGGCCCGTCGCGGCGGGTCCGTGAACCCGCCTTTCTGCACCCCCTGAAGATCAATTCAGAACTTGAATGAAGCATGCGGCGGTCGGGTGAGAAAGACGTCAGCTTTGGGGTATTGACTTCGAAACTTAAAGGCATAGTCTCTGCAACGTTGCTTTTACCTTCAAGTGGTGGGTACCTCCAACGTGTGCACCACTTGTAGGGCCAGCCCCCTACGCCCGGCAGCGCAGCCGGGCCACTGGAGTTCACGTTGACCAGCACCGCGCAGCCGACGGTCCCGGAAGGCCGCAAGGCCCAGCCGGACCACCTCGGCCATGTCATCTTCATCACCGCGGCTGCCGCGATGGGCGGCTTTCTCTTCGGCTACGACAGCTCCGTCATCAACGGCGCCGTCGAGGCGATCCGCAGCCGCTACGACGTCGGGTCCGCCGTCCTCGCGCAGGTGATCGCCATCGCCCTGATCGGCTGCGCCATCGGCGCCGCCACCGCCGGCCGGATCGCCGACCGGATCGGCCGGATCCGGGTCATGCAGATCGCCGCGGTGCTCTTCACCATCAGCGCCATCGGCTCCGCGCTGCCGTTCGCCCTGTGGGACCTGGCGATGTGGCGTGTCCTGGGCGGCATCGCGATCGGTATGGCCTCGGTCATCGGCCCGGCCTACATCGCCGAGGTCTCGCCGCCCGCCTACCGTGGTCGGCTCGGCTCCTTCCAGCAGGCCGCCATCGTCATCGGCATCGCCATCTCCCAGCTCGTGAACTGGGGCATCCTCAACCTGGCCAACGGTGAGCAGCGCGGCAAGATCGCCGGCCTGGAAGCCTGGCAGTGGATGCTCGGCGTGATGGTCATCCCCGCGATCCTCTACGGCCTGCTCTCCTTCGCGATCCCCGAGTCGCCGCGCTTCCTGATCTCCGCCGGCAAGCTCGACCGCGCCAAGGAGGTGCTCGGCGAGGTCGAGGGCCACACGGTGGACCTCGACGCCCGGGTCACCGAGATCCAGGACGCGATGCGCCGCGAGCACAAGTCGACCTTCAAGGACCTGCTCGGCGGCAAGGGCGGCTTCCTGCCGATCGTCTGGGTGGGCATCGGCCTCTCCGTCTTCCAGCAGCTGGTCGGCATCAACGTCGCCTTCTACTACTCCTCGACGCTGTGGCAGTCGGTCGGCATCAACCCGGAGGGCTCGTTCTTCTACAGCTTCACCACCTCGATCATCAACATCGTCGGTACCGTGATCGCGATGATCTTCGTCGACCGGATCGGCCGCCGCCCGCTGGCGCTGATCGGCTCGGCCGGTATGGCCGTCGCGCTCGCCCTGGAGGCGTGGGCCTTCTCCGCCAGGACCGCGGCCGGCACCCTGCCGTCCGCCGAGGGCACCGTGGCGCTGATCGCCGCGCACGGCTTCGTCCTCTTCTTCGCGCTCTCCTGGGGCGTCGTGGTCTGGGTCCTCCTCGGCGAGATGTTCCCCAACAAGATCCGTGCCGCCGCGCTGGGCGTCGCCGCCTCCGCGCAGTGGATCGCCAACTGGGCGATCACGGCCAGCTTCCCCAGCCTCTCGGACTGGAACCTGTCCGGCACCTACGTGATCTACGCGGTCTTCGCTCTGCTCTCGATCCCCTTCGTGCTCAAGTTCGTGAAGGAGACCAAGGGCAAGGCGTTGGAGGAGATGGGCTAACCCCCCCCGCCAGCCCTCTCCTCAGTTCTCGCTGCTGCCCCGGCTCACCCGAGCCGGGGCAGCGGTGGTTTTCGCGGCCGGACGCACCGGGGGCCCTAGGGCCTGTCGTCAAACTCCCGCCTGCCTCGCGGCGTCTGGCACGCACGCTCTCTGCGTTGTCGGGCTCATCCCGGTACGCCCGGTACCGGGATGACCCTCCGCCTTGAGATCGCACGCACCAGACGCCGCGAGGCCCGCCCTCCGGGCGAACGACGGGAGTTCGACGACAGGCCCTAGCCAAGGAGTCGGCTGCCGTCGGGTATCTCCACCCAGCGGCGGGGTGGGCCGGCCACCGGTGCCGGGTCCGTCACCCGCAGGCCGGCCGCCGCGGAGGCGTACCCCAACTCGCTCGCGCCGTACATGTCCTTCGGCCGGGACCAGCTCCAGAAGCGGTAGTGCCAGTGCCCCTCGGGCTCGTCCCCGTACGGCGGGAGGCCGATCTCCTCGGTCAGCGCGGTGCGGCCGTCGCGGGAGAGCGTGCCGAAGGTGCCGCCGGCGGGGTTGACGTACAGGCCGTAGGCGGCGGTGCCCACGGAGAGGGCGTCCAGCAGCCGGTCGGTGCCCAGCAGGTACGAGGACGGCTGGAGCAGCACACAGCCGCCGGGCACCCCCGTCACCCCCACCCGGCGGTGGGACTCCTCGGCGTCGTGCGCGTCGAAGCCGTAGGGGGCGGTGGTGCCGGGGTCCGCATCGGCGTCCGGGGCGAGCACCGGGCAGTCGCGCGGGTCCCGGCCCAGCCGCCGGACCGCCTCCGCCTCGTCGATCCCCGCCACGAACGCCACCGAGGCGCCGTCGGTGTGCACTCCCCGGAACACCGCCGCCTGCTCGTCCGCCGCCCGCTGCGCGGCGCGCTCCTCGGGCGTCAGTGGCACCGCTCCCGGCAGCCCGGCGAACAGCGGGGCCAGGGCGCAGGTCAGCGCCAGACGGCCGGGGGAGCGGCCGGCGACCTGCGGGCTCCAGGCGTCGGCGCCGGCCCGCAGCAGCAGCGCGGCGTTCTCCTCGGCGCCGTGGCAGACGGCGTGCCACAGCGGGGTGCAGCCCTGTGCGTCCGGCGCGTCCACCGCCGCGCCGCGGTCGAGGAGCGTGGCGACGGCCTTGGGGGAGCCGTGGGCCGCGACCAGGTGCAGCGGGGTCTCCTGGGGGTGGCCCGGCACGAGGGCCCGCGGATCGGCGCCGTTGGACAGCCGGGCCAGCACCAGCGCGGTGTCCCGCCAGTGGAACGGGGCCAGCAGCTCCCAGTCGCCGCGCGCGGGGTCCGGGGCGGGCGGGGACCACGGCCGCGGCGCGCACTCGGGCGGCGGGGCCAGGATCTCCGCCGGGCCCGGGCCGACGGTGAGGAACCCCCGCGATTCCTCACCCGTCGTCGGTGGGGCCGGCGGCGCGGCGTCCGGCCAGATCTCCAGCGCCTCGCCGGCCGCCGCCCGCAGCGGCCCGGTGTCGAAGACGGTGACCGTCTCGGGGACCTGCTCGTCCGGCCACTCGACCACGAGTTGGGTGGCGCCGGCGGGCGGCAACTGCGAGAGGTGCAGCTCCAGTTCGTAGTGGAAGGCGCCGCCGGAGCCGCCGCCCAGCCGCAGCGTCGGGTGCGGCGGCCCGGCCGTCGGCAGCGGCGCGCCGTCGAGCGTGGTGACCTTCCGCCCGTCGGCCAGCAGCAGTCCGCAGCGCAGCGCCCCGTCGCGCGTCCCGCCGTACGGCGAGGTCCGGCCGCCGGGTCGGATCCGTCGCAGGAAGACCGAGAGCCGCATCGTCACCGACCGCGGCCAGACCTCCCAGCCGGTGAGCACGATCCGCACGTCCGGGCCGGCGCCGGCCTCGGCGACCTGCGGGAGCCGCGCCGGGACGAACCAGTGCGAGGGCGCGAACTCCTCGTCCTCCACGGGCGCGTAGGCGCGCAACTCCAGGGTCTCGTCAGGGGGTTCAGGTGGGGGAGGGGATGCGGGCAGACCGTCGAAGAAGCTCATGCATCGATCGTGGCACCCGGCACTGACAATCGGCGTGCCCTGCGCGCCGCCCGGCGCGCGTCACTCCCTCAGCCGTGGCAGCACCTTCTGTGCGAACAGCCGCAGCGACCGCCATCCCTCCTCGACGGGCATCCCGCCGCACAGCGGATGCAGGATCAACGTGCCCCGGGCGCCGTCCTCTTGGGCCAGTTCGACGCAGTCGTCCGGCGTGACGATCCGGTACACGCCCTCCGCGCGCAGCGCCGCGGCGTCCCGCGCGGCGGAGCGCACCGCGGAGCGGCTCCCGGCGGACTGCCACGCCGCATACCTCTGTGCCTCGTACAGCAGGTGGTCGCCGTGCTCGGCCCAACTCCGGTCGGGATCCTCGGAGATGTGCAGCAGGAAGGTGCGCGGCGGCGGCTGGAGCACCCAGCCGTCGGTCCCGGCGGCGGCGCACTGCTCGTGGTAGTAGCGCTCCAGCTCTGGCAGGTGGGCGCTGGGGAAGAGCGGCAGTCCCAGACGGGCCGCGCGCCGGGCCGCGGGCCGCGAGGCGCCCCCGACGAGCAGCGGCGGATGCGGCCGGGAGTACGGGCGCGGGGTGACCTGGACCGTGCGCCCCTGGTAGGTGAACGGCTCGCCGGTCCAGGCGTTGAGCAGTGCTTGCAGCACCTCGTCCTGGAGGGCGCCGCGGTCACGCCACTCCTTGCCGTGTGCCGCGTACTCCTCGGGCCGGTAGCCGAGGCCGGCGACGGTGACCAGCCGGCCGCCGCCGAGCAGATCGAGCACCGCGATGTCCTCGGCCAGCCGCAGCGGGTCGTGCAGCGGGGTGATCAGGGCGGAGACGGTGACGCCGATCCGGCGGGTGGTGCCGAGGACGGCGCCCGCGAAGGCGAGCGGGGAGGGCATCCAGCCGTTGTCGGTGGCGTGGTGCTCCTCGGTCTGGATCATGCCCAGGCCGTGCTCGTCGGCGTACCGGGCCATCTCGACGGCGGCCCGGTAGCGGGCGGAGAGGTCCGCGGGCGCGGCCGGTGGTCCGGCGAGGTTGATGCGCAGGACCGTGGTGGGTGCGGTGGTGCCGGCAGACATGACAGGTCCCCTTCGCCAGAGCAGGTGGCGAAGGGGACCGTAGCTGACGATACGTCAGACCGCCAGGTTCATGGTCGGGAACCGGCCGCGGCTCAGCCGACCTCGACGGCCGCCGGCTCCTCGTCGGCCTCGGGGGCCGGCGCCGCGGCGGGGGTCTCCGGGGCGGCCGGCAGGACCGCGAAGATCACCGCGGCGATCAGGATGGTGGCCGCCCAGCCCAGGCCGTTCTCGCCGATCCAGGTGCCGGCCAGCGGGCCGGTGAACCACTGCACCTTGGTGAAACACAAGCCCGCGACCAGCGCGACCGCCCAGGCCGTCATGGCCTGCCAGCAGAAGCCGCCCTTGTACCAGTAGCGGCTGGTCCGGTCGATGTTCATCAGGCTCTCCGCGTGGTAGCGGACCGCCTTCTTGCGGCGGCGGAGCATGTCGATGCCGTAGACGCCGATCCAGGCGGAGAAGGAGACCGCGAGCAGCGTCAGGAAGGCGATGAACTGCCCCACGAAGTCCTTGGCCACCAGCATCATGAACAGCCCGCCGATCAGGCTGATCGCGGCGTTGATGCTGACCGCCAGGGCGCGCGGCAGCTTGACGCCCATGGTCTGCGCGGTGAAGCCCGCGGAGTACATCGACAGGCTGTTGATCAGCATCATGCCGATCAGCGCGGTGATCAGGTACGGGATCGCGATGGCCGACGGCAGCACCTGGCCCAGGAAGGACATCGGGTCGGTGTTCTGGTTGGCCAGCTCCGGGTTGGAGACGGCCATCACGCCGCCCATGACCACCATCGGGACCAGCACCAGGGCGGCACCCGAGACGGTGGTGCCGACGATCTTCTTGCCGGACGCGGAGTGCGGCAGGTAGCGCGCGAAGTCCGGACCGGTGGGCACCCAGCTGAGACCGCCGGCCGCGATGGTGCCGATGCCCGCGATCATCATGGCGCCGCTGCCCGGCGACTTGGCGAAGATGGCGCCCCACGGCATCTCGACGATCAGGTAGACCAGGACGACGACGCTGATGAGGCTGAAGAGGTACGTGGAGTACTTGTTGCAGACGTTGAGCGCCTTGCGGCCCATGCCGCTCACCAGGAAGGTGCAGGCGACGAAGCCCAGCAGGGTCACCACGACCAGCACGTTGTTGGTCTTGATGCCGAACACCAGGCGGAGCACGGTCAGGATCGCGTAGGCACCGCTTACCGCGTTGATCGTCTCCCAGCCGAAGCGGGCGACCCACAGGATCGCGCCCGGGAAGTAGTTGCCGCGCACGCCGAAGGCGGCCCGGGAGAGCATCGCGCCCGGCGCGCCGCCCCACTTCCCGGAGACCGACAGCAGGCCGACGATGCCGAACGAGATGGTCGACGCGATCGCGGCGACCACCAGCACCTGCCAGAAGTTCAGACCGTTGTTGATCACCAGTGAGGCGCCCATGGTGAGCAGCAGCACGCTGATGTTGGCGGCCACCCAGGTCGGGAAGAGCTCCCGGACCCGGCCCCGGCGTTCGTGGTCGGGAACCGGCTCGATTCCGCGGGTCTCGACGGCGCCGTCGACTTCCGGGGTGGACGTGGGTGCGGACGTGGTGCTGGTGCCCATGGGTGCGGCCGTCTCCGTGCGGGGGTCTGGGGGGCACCCCCGGGGAGGAGGTGCAGGCAGCGGCTGTGGTGCCTGGCCAGAAAGTGGTTGCCAGGACTCTACGCGCGTTGCGCAGCCGTCCACCATCGTACTTTGGTCCAACTTCCACTGGTCCGCCCCCTTGGACCCCTTGACGATGACACGGAATCGGCGATCCTGTCGATGAATCCAGTCACACCCCCCTGATCAGGACATACGAGACGTGATGGACTGCCTGGCAGGCGAACCGGAGACTCCTCTTCCGTACTTGCCGACGGTTCCGCACCCCGCACAGAGCCCGTCGGAGAGATGCATGTCTCGTTTGAGCGCCGCTGACCGGCCACCGTCCGGACGCCGAACGGCGGGATAACGACGCCCCGGGCATGAGGCACCGGAATTGGTGCAAGGTGATCCCGATGAACGACAGCGACCACCCGCAGGAGGCCGATGTGCCCGGCAAGACGTGCCAGTGGTGCCAGGGCACCGGCTATGTGTCCCAGGCCCTGGCCTACGCCCCCGGCGTCGATCCGTTCCGGGGCCCCTACGAGACCGTCCAGCGGGCCGGCGAGTGCCGGCACTGCCGGGGGTCGGGGACATACGACTCGCACCGCGACCCCACGCTGGAGCGCTGGCGCCCGGAGGAGCGCAGGGAGTCCTGAGGCGGAGCACCGAGGAGCCCCGGGAGCCGGGGCGGCCCCACCGGGACCCGGGGCGGAACCCCGCGCGCGCGGGGCCGTCCCCGGTGGGGCGTGGCTGATACTGGAGGGGTTATGGAAACCGTCATCCTTGCTGTAGTCATCGCCGTGGTCGTGCTCGGCGCGATCAGCGGGCTCGTCGTCAGCGGCCGCAAGAAGAAGCAGCTGCCGCCGCCCCCGCCGGCCACCACCAAGCCCTCCGTCACCGCGCCCCCCGCCGAACCGCAGGTCGGCGAGGAGGCCGAGACCCCACGCGACGAAGAACGTCGCACCATCGAAGAAGTCGAGCTGCCCGCCGCCGAGGCCCCCGCGGCCGAGGCCGAGGCACCCGTCGCCGAGCCGGAGGCGCCCGCGGCGCCCGCCGTCGAGGTCCCCGAGCCGACCGCCGGCCGCCTGGTCCGGCTGCGCGCCCGGCTCGCCCGCTCCCAGAACACCCTCGGCAAGGGCCTGCTGACCCTGCTGTCCCGCGAACACCTCGACGAGGACACCTGGGAGGAGATCGAGGACACCCTCCTCACCGCGGACGTCGGCGTCGCCCCCACCCAGGAACTGGTCGAGCGGCTCCGCGAGCGGGTCAAGGTGCTCGGCACCCGCACCCCCGAAGAACTGCGCCGGCTGCTCCGCGAGGAGCTGCTCGCGCTCATCGGCACCGACACCGACCGCACCGTGCACACCGCCAACGGCATCGGCAACGGCGGCGACGAGATCCCCGGCGTCGTGCTGGTCGTCGGCGTCAACGGCACCGGCAAGACCACCACCACCGGCAAGCTCGCCCGCGTCCTGGTCGCCGACGGCAAGTCCGTGGTGCTCGGCGCGGCCGACACCTTCCGTGCCGCCGCCGCCGACCAGCTCCAGACCTGGGGCGAGCGGGTCGGGGCCCGTACGGTCCGCGGCCCCGAGGGCGGCGACCCGGCGTCCATCGCCTTCGACGCGGTCAAGGAGGGCATCGCCGAGTCCGCCGATGTCGTCCTGATCGACACCGCCGGCCGGCTGCACACCAAGACCGGCCTGATGGACGAGCTGGGCAAGGTCAAGCGCGTCGTCGAGAAGCACGGCCCGGTCGGCGAGGTGCTGCTCGTCCTCGACGCCACCACCGGTCAGAACGGCCTGGTGCAGGCGCGGGTCTTCGCCGAGGTCGTGGATATCACCGGCGTGGTGCTCACCAAGCTCGACGGCACCGCCAAGGGCGGCATCATCATCGCCGTCCAGCGCGAACTGGGCGTTCCGGTCAAGCTGGTCGGCCTGGGCGAGGGCCCGGACGACCTGGCGCCGTTCGAGCCCGAGGCGTTCGTGGACGCGCTGATCGACTGACCCGGCCGGCTGAGCCAGCGGCACGGCATGACGGCGGCGGCCCCCGCCACCCGCGGACGACGGGTGACGGGGGCCGCCGCCGTTCCCCGGGGCCTGTCGCACCTTCCCGGCCGCCCCGGTCGGAGCGCCCGCAGCGCACGGATCAGGCCAAGCCGGTGGGCCGGCGCCACCCGTGCAGACATCCGGCCAATGCGGAACGGCGCCGCACCGGCCCCGCGCGGCAGGCGGTGGGCCGACGGCGAAACGATTTGCCCTCGTTCAGCGGACAGGCGGCCCGGCAGGGGCGACGGCCGCCCGGCCCGCCGCCCGGTTGCACACATACGCCAGCGCCCCCAGCAGCAGCCGGGCCTGCGGCGGCCGGCCGGCGGTGTCCAGGGTCGGCGGGCGCAGCCAGCGCATCGGCCCCAGACCGCCGAAGTCGGACGGCGGCGCGGTGATGTGGTCACCGGGGCCCAGCGGGCGAAGGTCCAGATCCGCGTCGTCCCACCCCATGCGGTAGAGGAGGTCGGGGAGCGCCGCGGCCGCCCCCGGGGCGACGAAGAACAGCGCGCGCCCGGTGGGCGCGGCGGCCACCGGTCCCAGCGGCAGGCCCATCCGCTCCAGCCGCACCAGCGCGCCCCGGCCCGCGTCCTCCGGCACGTCGAGGACGTCGAAGGTGCGGCCCACCGGGAGCAGCACCGCCGCGCCCGGCGTCTCGGCCCAGGCGGCCAGCGCCTTCTCCAGCGTCGCGCCGGCCGCCAGCTCCCGGCCGAAGGAGAGCGGATGGGCGCCCGGGGACGGGCAGTCCGGGACACCGCACGAACACTCCGTCCGGCCGCCGGCCCGGACCGCGCGGGCCCCCGGGACGACGTCCCACCCCCACAGCCCCGTGTACTCCGCCACCGCGGTGCCCCCGGCCGAGCGGATGCGGCGGCGCGACCCGGAACGGAGGTCCAGGATGCCGCCGATCGTGAAACCCATGCCCCCTCCAACGGGTGGTGCGTACGAGTGGTTACGAGTCGGGGAGTTGACGAGGAGACGGTTCTTCACGCTGGTGTTCACGCTCCGTCGGCGGTCCGCGGTGCCGGTGGTGTCGCGTCGTATGTCGGGTGGTGCGATGCGGTGTGCACGCCCTGGCGCGCTCCGTTCCGCCTCTCCCCGTACGACCTGTGTCAAGTCAATCGCGAGAGGCGGTCGGGGAGTTCCACCGAAGGGGTGGCGAATGGTGGCGTTTCCGCAATCGACCTCCCGACGGGCGTGATCGTAGGATTACTTTCGGTGCACGAACCCGGAGAGGCACCCTTCGCACTGGTATGCCGGTGGCAACGTCCGTGCGGGCGGCGGCCGGAGGTGTGGCCGGATTCCGCGGTCGGGTAGATGTAGCGCGGAACGGGCGCCGCAACAGGCGGCATCCTGTGGGGGATTCGCGGACGAGCGCTATCGGAAGGGGGGCATCCCTGTGGGCGGCATGGACGGCACCGCCGGCTCCACCAGCACGAGCGGCACGGACGCCGTCAAGCGGCCCAACGCACAGTTGGGCTCGTGGTTCATGCGCAGCGGCTGGTCCAAGGGCGAGCTGGCCCGGCAGGTCAACCGCCGGGCGCGCCAGATGGGCGCCCACCACATCAGCACCGACACCTCCCGGGTGCGTCGCTGGCTGGACGGCGAGCAGCCCAGGGAACCCATCCCGCGGATCCTCTCCGAACTCTTCTCCGAACGCTTCGGCTGCGTGGTCGGCGTCGAGGAGCTCGGGCTGCGCTCGGCGCACCAGTCCCCGTCCGTCTCCGGCGTGGACCTCCCCTGGGCCGGCCCCCAAACGGTCAACCTCATCAGCGAGTTCACCCGCAGCGACCTGATGCTGGCCCGCCGCGGCTTCCTGGGCACCTCCCTCGCGCTCGCCGCCGGCCCCACCCTCGTCGAGCCGATGCAGCGCTGGCTGGTGCCGGTGCCCGTCGCCCCGGGCGAGGTCCCCGCGCAGCTCGACCGGGCCCGCCGCCCGGCCCGGCTCTCCCGGCCCGAACTGGAGCTGCTGGAGGCCACCACCGCGATGTTCCGGCAGTGGGACGCCCAGTGCGGCGGCGGCCTGCGGCGCAAGGCGGTGGTCGGCCAGCTCCACGAGGTCACCGACCTCCTCCAGGAGCCCCAGTCGCCCGAGGTGTCCAAGCGGCTGTTCAAGGTCGCCGCCGAACTCGCCGAACTGGCCGGCTGGATGAGCTACGACATCGGCCTCCAGCCGACCGCCCAGAAGTACTTCGTGCTCGCGCTGCACGCCTCCAAGGAGGCCGGCGACCGCCCCCTGGGCTCGTACATCCTCTCCAGCATGAGCCGGCAGATGATCCACCTCGGCCGGCCCGACGACGCCCTGGAGCTGATCCACCTCGCCCAGTACGGCAGTCGGGAGACCGCCACCCCCCGCACCCAGGCGATGTTGTATGCGATGGAGGCCCGCGCCTACGCCGGCATGGGCCAGCCCAGCAAGGTCAAGCGGGCGGTGCGGATGGCCGAGGACACCTTCTCCGACATCGCCCCCGGCGAGACCGAGCCGGACTGGATCCGCTTCTTCTCCGAGGCCGAGCTGAACGCCGAGAACGCCCACTCCTACCGCGACCTCGCCTATGTGGCCGGCCGCAGCCCCACCTACGCCTCGCTCGCGGAACCGGTCATGCGGCGCGCCGTCGAACTGTTCGGCAAGGACCCCGAGCACCAGCGCTCCTACGCCCTCAACCTGATCGGCATGGCCACCGTCCACCTGCTCCAGAAGGAGCCGGAGGCGTGCGCCGTGATGGCCCAGCAGGCGATACCGTTCGCCCGCCAGGTCCGCTCCGAACGGGTCAACACCCGGCTCCGCAAGACGGTGGACACCGCGGTCCGGGAATTCGGGACCGTCAGCGAGGTGATCCAGCTCAGCGACGAGCTCTCCCGCCAGCTCCCGGAGACCGCCTTCGCCGGCTGACCCGACCGCTCGCCGGATCCCTGAGGATCTCGGAATTCATCGGCGCGTAACACGGAGGACCACTTCGTCACCCCGGTGAAACACCGGCAAGGTTTGGCCGAAACGGCGCCGCGACACTCTCATCGCGAAGCCGGCCCACCCCACACCCGCACGGGCCGCATCGACGACGAGGAGACGCCGATGCCCCCAGGCATCCTTACGCTCGCAGACGGCCTCGCGGAGAAAGCCACCCTCAGTCCCGCCAACACCGGGTTCATGCTCATCTGCTCCGCGCTGGTGATGCTCATGACGCCCGGCCTGGCGTTCTTCTACGGCGGCATGGTCCGGGTCAAAAGCGTCCTGAACATGCTGATGATGAGCTTCATCAGCCTGGGCATCGTCACGCTCCTGTGGGTGCTCTACGGCTTCGGGCTCGCCTTCGGCACCGACACCGGCGGCATCATCGGCTGGAGCAGCGACTTCGCCGGCCTCGGCCACATCGGCCTGACCCAGCTGTGGGGCACCACCACCATCCCCGTCTACGTCTTCGCCGTCTTCCAGCTGATGTTCGCGGTGATCACCCCCGCGCTGATCAGCGGAGCCCTCGCCGACCGGGTGAAGTTCACCGCCTGGGCGCTGTTCATCGCGCTGTGGGTGACCGTCGTCTACTTCCCCGTCGCCCACTGGGTGTGGGGCGACGGCGGCTGGCTGTTCAAACTGGGCGTCATCGACTTCGCCGGCGGCACCGCGGTGCACATCAACGCCGGTGCCGCGGCGCTCGGCGTGATCCTCGTCGTCGGCAGGCGCATCGGCTTCAAGAAGGACCCGATGCGGCCGCACAGCCTGCCGCTGGTGATGCTCGGCGCCGGTCTGCTGTGGTTCGGCTGGTTCGGCTTCAACGCCGGCTCCTGGCTCAACAACGACGACGGCGTGGCCGCGGTCGCCTTCGTCAACACCCAGGTCGCCACCGCCGCCGCGATGCTCGGCTGGCTCGCCTACGAAAAGCTCCGGCACGGCTCGTTCACCACCCTCGGCGCGGCCTCCGGCGCGGTCGCCGGACTGGTCGCCATCACCCCCGCCTGCGGCGCGGTCAGCCCGCTCGGCGCCATCGCGATCGGCGTGATCGCCGGGGTGCTGTGCGCCATGGCCGTCGGCCTCAAGTACAAGTTCGGCTACGACGACTCCCTGGACGTCATCGGAGTCCACCTCGTCGGCGGCATCGTCGGCTCGCTGCTGATCGGGCTGTTCGCCACCGGCGGCGTGCAGAGCGACGCCAAGGGCCTCTTCTACGGGGGCGGCTTCGGCCAGCTCGGCAAGCAGACCGTCGGCGTGGTGTGCGTCCTGCTGTACTCGCTGGTCGTCTCCTACGTCCTTGCCAAGGCCATCGACCTGGTGATGGGCTTCCGGGTCGGCGAGGACGAGGAGATCACCGGCGTCGACCAGGCCGCGCACGCCGAGACCGCGTACGACTTCGCCGGCGCGGGCGGCGGCACGACGGCCCGCAGGACCACGGCCCTGGGCGAAGCCCCGACCAAGAAGGTGGACGCGTGAAGCTCATCACGGCAGTAATCAAGCCGCACCGGCTCGACGAGGTGAAGGACGCCCTGCAGGCGTTCGGCGTGCACGGCCTGACCGTCACCGAGGCCAGCGGCTACGGACGGCAGCGCGGGCACACCGAGGTGTACCGGGGGGCCGAGTACACCGTCGACCTGGTGCCCAAGATCAGGATCGAGGTGCTCGTCGAGGACGCGGACGCCGAGGAGCTGGTGGAGGTCGTGGTCAAGGCCGCCCGCACCGGCAAGATCGGCGACGGGAAGGTGTGGAGCGTCCCCGTCGAGGAGGCCGTACGGGTGCGGACCGGGGAGCGCGGACCCGACGCGCTGTGAGCCGCAGGCCGAGGGCGGCGGGGTGCGGCGGAAGCGCCGCGGGGGACAACACGACCGAGGAGAGCCCGAGTTGACCGAGAGCGTCGAACCCACCGCACACCCCGCCGCCACGGCCCCGGTGGACGCACCCGGCGGCTACCCCGCCGCCCGGCTGCGCCTCCTCCGGGACGACGGCACCGCCGGCCCCGACCGCCGCGCCGCCCTCGCCCGGCTCACCGACGACTGGCTCGCCGCCCTGCTGGCCGAGGCGTCCGCCCCTGCCTCCAACGGCCGCGCCGCCCCCGGCCCTGCCGCTCCGGGCACCGCACTGGTCGCCGTCGGCGGCTACGGCCGCGGCGAACTGTCCCCCCGCAGCGACCTCGACCTCCTGCTGCTGCACGACGGCCGCGTCGCCCCCGGCGACCTCGCCGGCCTCGCCGACCGCCTCTGGTACCCCGTCTGGGACCTCGGCCTGGACCTCGACCACTCCGTCCGCACCCCCGCCGAGGCCCGCCGCGCCGCCCGCGACGACCTCAAGGTGCAACTGGGCCTGCTCGACGCCCGCCACATCGCCGGCGACCCCGCACTGACCGCCGCGCTCCGCACCGCCGCCTACGCCGACTGGCGGGAATGCGCCCCCCGGCGGCTCCCCGAACTCCGGGACCTCTGCCAACAGCGCGCCGCCCGCCAGGGCGAACTCCAGTACCTCCTCGAACCCGACCTCAAGGAGGCCCACGGCGGCCTGCGGGACGCCACCGCACTGCGGGCCATCGCCGCCTCCTGGCTCGCCGACGCCCCCCGCGGTGGACTGGAGGCCGCCCGCACCCGGCTCCTGGACACCCGGGACGCCCTCCACCTCACCACCGGGCGCGCCACCGACCGGCTCTCCCTCCAGGAGCAGGACCAGGTCGCCGGCGCCCTCGGCCTGCTCGACGCGGACGCCCTGCTCCGCCGGACCTACGAATCCGCCCGCACCATCGCCTACGCCGCCGACGTCACCTGGCGCGAGGTCGGCCGGGTGCTGCGCGCCCGATCCGTCAAACCGGTGCTGCGCGGGCTGCTGCACGGCCGCACCGCCGACCGCGGCGAACGCTCACCGCTCGCCGACGGCGTCGTCGAACTCGACGGCGAGGCGGTGCTGGCCCGCACCGCCCGCCCCGAACGCGACCCCGTCCTGCTGCTGCGCGCCGCCGCGGCCGCCGCCCAGGCCGGACTGCCGCTGGCCACCCACGCCATCCGCCGCTGCGCCGCAGCCCACGCCGCCGCACCGCTGCCGGTGCCCTGGCCGGCCGAGGCCCGCGAGCAACTGGTCACCCTGCTCGGCGCCGGCGCGCACACCGTCCCGGTATGGGAGGCCCTGGAGGCCGAGGGCGTCATCGCCCGCCTGCTGCCCGACTGGGAGCGCGTCCGCTGCCGCCCCCAGCGCAACCCCGTGCACACCTGGACCGTCGACCGCCACCTGGTCGAGACCGCGGTCCGCGCCGCCGCACTGACCCGCCGCGTCCACCGGCCCGACCTGCTGCTGGTCGCCGCCCTGCTGCACGACATCGGCAAGGGCTGGCCCGGCGACCACGCGGTGGCCGGCGAGACCATCGCCCGCGACGTGGCCGCCCGGCTCGGCTTCGGCCCCGGCGACACCGAGGTGATCGCCGCCCTCGTCCGGCACCACCTGCTGCTCATCGAGACCGCCACCCGACGCGACCTGGACGACCCGGAGACCGTCGGCGCGGTCGCCGACGCCGTCGGCAGCCCCGGCACCCTGGAACTCCTGCACGCCCTCACCGAGGCCGACGCGCTCGCCACCGGGCCCGCCGCCTGGAGCTCCTGGCGCGCCGGCCTCGTCTCCGGCCTCGTCCAGCGCGTCGCCGACCGGCTCGCCGGGGAGCCCGCGCCGGACCCGCGCGGCACCGACGCCCCCACCGCCGAACAGGAGCGCCTGGCCGTCGAGGCCGCGCGCACCGGCGGCCCCGTCCTGGCCCTGCACACCCGCCCGGAGACCGCACCGCCGGACGCCGCCCCGGCCGACGCCGACCCGGAACCGGTCGGCGTGGAACTCCTCATCGCCGTCCCTGACCAGCCCGGCGTGCTGCCCGCCGCGGCCGGCGTGCTGGCCCTGCACCGCCTCACCGTCCGCGCCGCCGACCTGCGCACCCTGGACCCCATCGGCCAGGGCCCGGTGCTGCTGCTCAGCTGGCGGGTGGCCGCCGAGTACGGCTCGCTGCCCGAGGCCGGCCGGCTCCGCGCCGACCTGGTCCGCGCCCTGGACGGCTCCCTGGACGTCCCCGGCCGCCTCGCCGAACGCGAACGCGCCTACGCCCGCCGCTCCCGCGCCGCCCTGGCCCCGCCGCCCCGCGTCACCATCGTCGCCGGCAGCTCCCGCACCGCCACCGTCATCGAGGTCCGGGCCCAGGACGCGCACGGACTGCTGCATCGGATCGGCCGGGCCCTGGACGCGGCGGGGGTCGCCGTGCGCAGCGCCCACATCAGCACGCTGGGCGCCAACGCCGTGGACGCCTTCTACGTCACGGGGCCGGACGGGACGCCGCTGCCCGACGCGGTGGCCCACAAGGTGGCCGAGGCGGTCGAGGCCGCGCTCCAGTGACACCGGGCGGGGTGCGCTCCGGGGCGCGCCCCACCGGCGGCCGGAGCACGGGGCGGGCGCGGGCCAGAGCGGGTTCGCTTGCGGGGCCCGATACCCTAGAACCCGACTGGACCTAAGCCCCCGACCCCGAGGATCGACGACCGCCGTGTTCGATACGCTTTCCGACCGCTTGGCGAGTACTTTCAAAAACCTCCGGGGCAAGGGCCGCCTGAGCGAGGCGGACATCGACGCCACCGCGCGGGAGATCCGGATCGCCCTGCTGGAAGCCGACGTCGCGCTGCCGGTCGTCCGCGCCTTCATCAAGCAGGTCAAGGAGCGCGGGCTCGGCTCCGAGGTCAGCCAGGCGCTGAACCCGGCCCAGCAGGTCATCAAGATCGTCAACGAGGAGCTCATCGGCATCCTCGGTGGCGAGACCCGGCGCCTCCGCTTCGCCAAGCAGCCGCCGACGGTGATCATGCTGGCCGGTCTGCAGGGTGCCGGTAAGACCACCCTCGCCGGCAAGCTCGGCCGCTGGCTCAAGAGCCAGGGGCACTCGCCGCTGCTGGTCGCCTGCGACCTCCAGCGCCCCAACGCCGTCAACCAGCTCCAGGTCGTCTCCGAGCGCGCCGGCGTCGGCTTCTACGGCCCCGAGCCGGGCAACGGCGTCGGCGACCCGATCCAGGTCGCCAAGGACTCGATCGAGTACGCCCGCACCAAGCAGTTCGACGTCGTGGTCGTCGACACCGCCGGCCGCCTCGGCATCGACGCCGAGATGATGCAGCAGGCCGCCGACATCCGCGACGCGGTCAGCCCCGACGAGGTCCTCTTCGTCGTCGACGCGATGATCGGTCAGGACGCGGTCAACACCGCCGAGGCGTTCCGCGACGGCGTCGGTTTCGACGGCGTGGTGCTCTCCAAGCTGGACGGCGACGCCCGCGGTGGTGCCGCGCTCTCCATCGCGCACGTCACCGGCAAGCAGATCATGTTCGCCTCCAACGGCGAGAAGCTGGACGACTTCGACGCGTTCCACCCGGACCGCATGGCGTCCCGCATCCTCGGCATGGGCGACATGCTCTCGCTCATCGAGAAGGCCGAGCAGACCTTCAGCCAGCAAGAAGCCGAGAAGATGGCGGCCAAGCTGGCGAAGGGCCCCAAGGAGTTCACCCTCGACGACTTCCTGGCCCAGATGGAGCAGGTCCGCAAGATGGGCTCCATCTCCAAGCTGCTCGGCATGCTGCCCGGCATGGCGCAGATGAAGGATCAGATCAACAACCTCGACGAGCGCGAGGTCGACCGCACGGCCGCCATCATCAAGTCGATGACCCCGGCCGAGCGCCAGGACCCGACGATCATCAACGGCTCGCGCCGGGCCCGCATCGCCCGCGGTTCCGGTGTCGACGTCAGCATGGTCAAGAACCTCGTCGAGCGGTTCTTCGACGCGCGCAAGATGATGTCGCGGATGGCCCAGGGCGGCGGCATGCCCGGCATGCCCGGCATCCCCGGCATGGGGGGCGGCGCCGCCCGGAAGAAGAAGCAGATCAAGCAGGCCAAGGGCAAGCGCAAGAGCGGCAACCCGATGAAGCGCAAGGCCGACGAGGAGGCCGCGGCGGCGCGCCGCGAGGCGGCCGCGACCGGCAACCCGCTCGGCCTGCCGCAGGCCGGCCAGGAACCGCAGAACTTCGAACTCCCCGAAGAGTTCAAGAAGTTCATGAACTGAGCGGCACCCGCACCACCCGACGAGCCCCCGGCCACTCCTCCGTGGCCGGGGGCTCGTCCGTCGCGTTCCGGGACAGGCCCTAGCGGGTCCGCGCGATCAGATACCGGAAGACGTTCGCCATCCAGAGCGTCCCGTCCCCCCGCTGATACGGATGGAGCGCCTCGACCAGTTCCTTCTCCACCTGCCGCGGCCCGGCCACCTCCAACGCCCCGTCGAACAGGCCCGTCGACAGCATCCCGCGCACCGCGCTCGCCATGTCCGCGTACCCGAACGGGCAGGCCACCCGCCCCGACCCGTCGGGCCGCAGCCCCGTCCGTTCCGCCAGCTCCTCCAGGTCGTCCCGGCCGGCCGGCCGCCAGCCCGCGCCGAAAGCCGGCGCCGGGGCGGCGAGCCGCTGCGCCACCCGCAGCACGCCGGCCGCCGCACACCGCTCCACCGGGCCCCAGCCGCCCAGCACCACCGCGCTGCCCCGCTCGGCCAGCGCGGTCGCCGCGGTCAGCGCCGCGGCCAGCTCCTGCGCACCGCCGCCGCAGCCCACCGGGTGGAACGCCGTGATCACGGTGAACGCCGCACCCTTGGGTGCCGCGTCCGCCAGCCCGCCGCTGACCAGCCGGGTGACCTCCGGCATGCCGTCCGGCGTGAGCCGCTCGCGCGCCAGCTCCAACCGGCGCTCGTCCGCGTCCACACCGCTGACCTGCGCCCCGCGCGCCGCCGCGAGCAGCAGCGCCAGCCCGGACCCGCAGCCCAGCCCCAGCAGCCGGGTGCCGGGCCCGATGCCCAGCCGGTCGTACGCGGCCTCGTAGAGGGGTACCAGCATCCGCTCCTGGATCTCCGCCCAGTCACGGGCGCGGGTGCCGGTCGGCGCGGCCGGGCCGTCATCGTGCACGGGCCCGGTGTTCGGAAGCTGGTGCCGCACGAGCGTGGGAGACATCGATAGCGCCCCTATTCGCCGAGAACCCGAAGCTGATCAGTACCGTCCGCCCCCGTGTTTCCGAGCGTTGTGCGCCCCCGCGATCCAGACAACTGCGCATCCGACCGGGCGTCCAGAGGGTGCGCCGGGGTTTGGCTCCCGCGCGCCCCTGTGTGCGCCGCCCACCGCACTCCCGGAGCGCCGTTCCAGGGTGCCCCGGGGAGTGCCGTCCCGCCACGGCAGCGGCGCCGCCCGTCGCCCCGGCCCTCGCCTCCCGCGTGTCGCCGCCGGATCCCGCTGTCCTACGGTGGACGGGTGGGGTCGGTGCCCACGGGGTTTCGTACCACCGGTAACATCACCGCGCGTCCGGCGCCCTGACATGCGGCGGGCTTACGCCATGTGGCGTACGCGGGGGTACGCGCCCTACGTACCGGCTTGCCGCCCCAGGGGCGCCTTCTCCGCAGATCGGCGTACCGGGCACGGGCCACGCCCCATGCCCGGAAACTGACCGGTACGTGCAAATTATTTGGGATGCCCCGGAATCGGAACACTGGGAGACCCCGGCTCGTTGTCACGACGTGAGCACGACACCGCCTGTTCTCGCCGCCGAGCTGGCGCTCGCGTGGGCCGACATTCAACGGCACCACCCCGAGCTGCCGGACCTGGCCGCGCCCGAATCCCTGATCGGAGAGTCGTCGTCCGCCTGTGGCGCCGAGCTCTCCTTCGAACGGCTGCTCCATGAGGCAGTCCACGGCATCGCCGCCGCCCGCGGCATCCGCGACACCTCCCGGGCAGGCCGCTACCACAACCGCCGGTTCCTGGCGATCGCCGAGGAGCTGGGCCTGGACCACACCGACGAGCCGCATCCCAGCAGCGGCTTCTCGCTGGTCACGCTCAACCCCGAGGCGAGACGGCGCTACCGCCCCACCATCGAGCGGCTCACCAGAGCCCTCAAGGCCCACAGCGCCGCCACCGCCACCGACACCACCCGCAGCTTCCGCGGACCGGCCGCCCGGCACGGCTCCTCCGGGGGCGGCGTCCGCGTCAAGGCCGTCTGCGACTGCGGGCGCAATGTGCGGGTCGTCCCCTCCGTACTGGCCCAGGCGCCGATCGTCTGCGGCGGCTGCGGCAAGCCCTTCCGGATCCCCGAGGTGGCCGCGGTCGGCTGACCCTCGGGCGTGTGGCACAATTGCCTGCTGTACTCGACAGTCGCACAGGACCCCTCTCTCCTCCGGCTGACGCGTCCATCGGGGCCCCGAGTACCGCAACCCCACGTGGCATCTCGTTGTGCCCCACCACGTCAAGACCAGGAGACACCACTCCAGTGGCAGTCAAGATCAAGCTGAAGCGTCTGGGCAAGATCCGCTCGCCTCACTACCGCATCGTCGTCGCCGACTCCCGCACCCGCCGGGACGGCCGCGCCATCGAGGAGATCGGCCTGTACCACCCGGTGCAGAACCCCTCCCGCATCGAGGTCGACGCCGAGCGCGTCGCCTACTGGCTGGGTGTCGGCGCGCAGCCGACCGAGCCCGTGCTGGCCATCCTCAAGGTCACCGGCGACTGGCAGAAGTTCAAGGGCCTGCCGGCCCCGGCGCCGATGAAGGTCGCCGAGCCGAAGGCCGACAAGCGCGCCCTCTTCGAGGCCGCCGCCAAGGCTTCCGGTGACGAGCCGAAGGGTGAGGCCATCACCCCGAAGGCGAAGAAGGCCGACAAGAAGGCGGACGAGGCCGCGGCCGAGTCCACCTCCGAGTCCACCGAGGACTGAGCGTGCTTGAGGAGGCCCTTGAGCACCTCGTCAAGGGCATCGTCGACAACCCCGACGACGTGCAGGTAGCCTCGCGCACCCTGCGCCGCGGGCGCGTGCTGGAGGTCCGGGTCCACCCCGACGACCTCGGCAAGGTGATCGGCCGCAACGGCCGGACCGCCCGCGCACTGCGGACCGTCGTCGGCGCCATCGGCGGCCGGGGCATCCGCGTCGACCTCGTCGATGTCGACCAAGTTCGCTGATCAAGTTGAACACCGGCTCGGGCCGGGGAGGGCCTTCGGGCCGTCCCCGGCCCGCGTCCGTATGTGAGGCTGGAACCACCGCGACCCCGTCGGATCCAGCACCGTCACCATCCATTGAGGAACCCCGACGTTCCTCGGCCACCTCCGCGAAAGCGGCGGCGGCCTAGCCGCAAAGAGGAGCACAGTGCAGCTGGTAGTCGCCCGGATCGGCCGCGCCCACGGCATCAAGGGCGAGGTCACCGTAGAGGTGCGCACCGACGAACCGGAACTCCGGCTCGCCCCGGGCGCCGTCCTCGCCACCGCCCCGTCCGCCGTCGGGCCGCTGACCATCGCCACCGGCCGGGTCCACAGCGGCCGGCTGCTGCTGCGCTTCGAGGGCGTCGCGGACCGCACCGCCGCCGAGGCGCTGCGCAACACCCTGCTGATCGCCGAGGTCGACCCCGAGGAACTCCCCGAGGATCCCGAGGAGTTCTACGACCACCAACTGATCGACCTCGACGTCGTCACCCGCGACGGCACCGCCGTCGGCCGGATCAGCGAGGTCTCCCACCTGCCCTACCAGGACCTGCTGATCGTGGCGCGCCCCGACGGCAGCGAGGTGATGATCCCGTTCGTCAGCGAGATCGTGCCCGAGATCGACCTGGAGGAGCAGCGCGCGGTCATCGACCCGCCGCCGGGACTCCTCGACGAGGCCCAGGCCGAGATCGCCTCCGCCCGCGAGGACAGCTGATGCGGCTCGACGTCGTCACGATCTTCCCGGAGTACCTCGAACCGTTGAACGTCTCGCTGGTCGGCAAGGCCCGCGCCCGCGGACAGCTCGACGTGCGCATCCACGACCTGCGGGAGTGCACCCACGACAAGCACCACACGGTCGACGACACCCCCTACGGCGGCGGCCCGGGCATGGTCATGAAGCCCGAGCCGTGGGGCGAGGCGCTGGACGGCATCCTGGCGTCCGGCGAGGGGGAACCCGTCCTCGTCGTCCCCACCCCCAGCGGTGTCCCGTTCACCCAGCAGCTCGCCGTAGAACTCTCCGCCAAGCCCTGGCTGGTGTTCACCCCGGCCCGCTACGAGGGCATCGACCGCCGCGTCATCGAGGAGTACGGCGACCGCCTGGACGTCCGCGAGGTGTCCATCGGCGACTACGTCCTGGCCGGCGGCGAGGCCCCGGTTCTGGTCATGGTCGAGGCGATCGCCCGGCTGCTGCCCGGCGTCCTCGGCAACGCCGCCTCCCACCAGGACGACTCCTTCGCCCCCGGGGCCATGGCCGACCTCCTGGAAGGCCCCGTCTACACCAAGCCCCCGGAGTGGCGCGACCGCACCATCCCCGAGGTGCTGCTCAGCGGCCACCACGGCAAGATCGCCCGCTGGCGCCGCGACGAGGCGTTCCGCCGCACCGATCGCAACCGCCCCGATCTGATCGAGCGCGCCGACCCCGCCGCCTTCGACAAGAAGGACCGGGAGATCCTCTCGATCCTGGGCTGGGCACCGGGCGAGGACGGCCGATTTGGGCGGACGAGTCAGTCCGTGGAAGAATGAGCCGCTGCTGTCTGCGCCCGGTGTGCGCCCCTGCCACAGGGGGAACGACGTCCGCCCGGCAGCTCGGCAGTACATCAACCTTTCCGAATGATTCCGCTGATGACCTGTGGCATCAGCGAAGAAAGCAGTAGGTCATGCACCTTCTCGACTCCGTCGACTCCGCCGCACTGCGCAGCGACATCCCGGCCTTCCGCCCGGGTGACACCGTCAACGTCCACGTCCGCGTCATCGAGGGCAACCGCTCCCGTGTGCAGCAGTTCAAGGGCGTCGTCATTCGCCGCCAGGGCTCCGGCGTGCGCGAGACCTTCACGGTCCGCAAGGTCAGCTTCTCGGTCGGCGTGGAGCGCACCTTCCCCGTGCACACCCCGATCGTCGAGAAGATCGAGGTCGTCACCCGCGGTGACGTCCGCCGCGCCAAGCTGTACTACCTCCGCGAGCTGCGCGGCAAGGCCGCCAAGATCAAGGAGAAGCGCGAGCGCTGAGCCGCGCCGCACCGGGCAGCGGAAATCCGCCCCGGTGCACCGCGAGGCCACGCTCGCGACCGGCGTCCGGGCCCGGCCGGATAGGCTCTGGGCCCCATGGACACCGACGCACAGCTCACGGAGCGCGACCCCGCTTCGGACCCCGCTCAGGGGCCGGAGCGACGGTCGCGCTTCGCGCGTTTCCGGTCCCGGGCGGCGCAGCTGCGGTACCGGCCGGTCACCCTCCTCGTGCTCTGCCTGGCCTTCCTGTTCCTGCTCAGCACCTTCGTCGCGCAGCCGTTCCTGATCCCCAGCACCTCCATGGAGAACACCCTGCGGGTCGGCGACCGGGTCCTGGTGAACAAGCTGGCGTACCGTTTCGGCGCCGGCCCGCAGCGCGGCGACGTCATCGTCTTCGACGGCACCGGATCTTTCGTTCACAGGGAGCAGGGGGAGAATCCCGTCACGGGACTGCTGCGCAGGGCAGGCGCGGCGCTGGGCCTGGCCCGCTCCGACGACACCGACTACGTCAAGCGCGTCATCGGCGTCGGTGGAGACCATGTGACCTGCTGTGACAAACGGGGGCGGATCGACGTGAACGGTGAGCCGGTGACCGAGGGCTATCTCCATCCCGGGGACACGCCCTCCGCCGTCCCCTTCGACATCGTGGTGCCGGCGGGCCGGCTCTGGGTCATGGGCGACCACCGCTCCCGGTCCAGCGACTCCCGCGACCACCTCGGCCAGCCCGGCGGCGGCACCGTCCCGGTCGACAAGGTGATCGGCCGCGCCGACCTGATCACCTGGCCGGTCGGCCGCTGGAGCACCATCGACACCCCGGGGTCCCTGGCCCGTATACCGGCCCCGGCAGGCCCCCATGGGTAACCGCGGACGCCCCCGCCACGGGCGCGAGGACGCCACCGAGGGCGCGATGCACGGCGGCACCGCAGAGGACGACCACGGGTCCGGCACCCGCCCGGTGACCGGCGGGCGGGCCGAGCGCCGCCGCCAGGCCAAGCGCATCAAGCGCCGCCGACGCCGCTCCTACCTCAAGGAGATCCCGATCCTGATCGGGGTGGCGCTGGCCATCGCGCTGGTCCTGAAGACGTTCCTGGTGCAGGCGTTCGTCATCCCGTCCGGCTCCATGGAGCAGACGATCAAGATCGGCGACCGGGTGCTGGTCGACAAGCTCACCCCGTGGTTCGGCGCCACGCCGCACCGCGGCGACGTCGTGGTCTTCAAGGACCCCGGCGGCTGGCTCAAGGGCGAGCAGAACCAGTCGGCCGGCAACCCCGGCCCGATCAACGGCCTGTTGACCTTCATCGGGCTGCTCCCGTCGGCCAACGAACAGGACCTGATCAAGCGCGCGGTCGCGGTCGGCGGCGACACCGTCCGCTGCTGCGACACCAAGGGCCGGGTGACGGTCAACGGCACCCCGCTCACCGAGCCCTACGTGCACCCGGGAAACCCGCCCTCCCAGCTGAAGTTCACGGTGACCGTCCCCACCGGGCGGATCTTCGTCATGGGCGACCACCGCTCCAACTCGGCGGACTCGCGGTACCACCTGGACGAGCCGTACCACGGCACGGTCTCGGTGGACAACGTCGTGGGCCGGGCCGTGGTCATCGCCTGGCCGTTCGGCCACTGGCGGTTCCTCGAAGAGCCCGACACCTTCGCCACCGTCCACGACGCGCCGGGCGCGAAGGCGGCGGCGGGGGACGCAGCGCATAGGGTGTCCTCCGAGAGTTTGACCGTACTCCCGACCCCTGCGGAACTCCCGCTCGTTATGGGAGTGGTGGGCCTGCACCGGTTGACGGGCAGGCGAGAGCGCGGAGTGAGGAGCAGATGTGGGGGACTTGGCGGTCGGCGCGCGGTCCGGAACCGAAGAGCCCGAAGAGCCGGCAGGTCGCGGTGAGTCCGCGCGGCAGGCGACGAGTTCCGTACATCAGCCACAGGCGCAGTCAGGCGGGTCCGCGTCGGGCCTGCCGCGCACGGATCCATCGAAGCAGTCGGACGCAGCGGCCGACGAGGAGGCGACCGGCAGCGTGACCAAAGGCAAGAAGCCGCGTGCCTTCTGGAAGGAGCTGCCGATCCTCATCGGCATCGCGCTGCTCCTCGCCCTGCTCATCAAGACGTTCCTGGTGCAGGCGTTCTCCATCCCGTCCGACTCCATGCAGGACACCCTCCAGCGTGGCGACCGGGTGCTGGTCGACAAGCTGACGCCGTGGTTCGGCTCCAAGCCGCAGCGCGGCGAGGTCGTCGTCTTCCACGACCCGGGCGGCTGGCTCAACGAGACGCCCACCCCGCAGCCCAACCCCGTCCAGAAGGTCCTCAGCTTCATCGGCCTGATGCCCTCGGCCGAGGAGAAGGACCTGATCAAGCGGGTCATCGCGGTCGGCGGGGACACCGTCGAGTGCCAGGGCGTCGGCCCCGTCAAGGTCAACGGCAAGGCCCTCAAGGAAGACTCCTACGTCTACCCCGGCGCCACCCCGTGCGGCGACCGTCCCTTCGGCCCGATCCACGTCCCCAAGGGCCGGATCTGGGTGATGGGCGACCACCGCGACGACTCCCTCGACTCCCGCTACCACCAGAACCTCCCGGGCAACGGCACGGTCTCCGAGAACGAGGTCGTCGGTCGCGCCTTCACCATCGCCTGGCCCATCAACCGCTGGGCAACCCTTCCGGTACCGGACACCTTCGACCAACCCGGGATCAACAAGGCAATGGGTGCGGCTCCGGCGGCCCTGGGCCTGGTCGGCGCGGTTCCGCTCGTGATCTGGCGTCGCCGGAGGCTGACCGCAGCGCGTAACCCCAGGTAAGGTGCCGTCCCGGATCTTCGACGCGGGCGTGTCCCGCGGGGCGGGAGCGCTGGGATGAGCAGCAGTACGGAACGTACGACGGACGGCCACGGCCGGACCACGGGCAGTGTGCTGTCCGGTCTGGCCGTGGCCGTCGGCTGTGTGCTGTTCCTGGGCGGCTTCGTCTGGGGGGCGCTGATCTACCGCCCGTACACGGTGCCGACGGACTCCATGACGCCCACCATCGCCGCCGGCGCCCGGGTCCTCGCCGAGAAGGTGAACGGCTCCGAGATACGCCGGGGCGACGTCGTCGTCTTCAAGGACGCCTCCTGGGGCGACCTGCCGATGGTCAAGCGGGTCGTCGGCGTCGGCGGCGACACGGTCGCCTGCTGCAGCAAGAAGGGCCTGCTGACGGTCAACGGAACCCCCGTCGAGGAGCCGTACCTGCAGGGCGACGGCCCCGCGTCGCCCACCCTTTTCCAGGCCATCGTCCCCACCGGCCAGCTCTTCCTCCTCGGCGACCACCGCAACGTCTCCCTCGACTCCCGCGTCCACCTCACCGACGGTGACCACGGCTCCGTGCCGCGCAGCGCCGTGGACGCCCGGGTCGACGCCCGCGCCTGGCCGCTCGGCAGTGTCGGCATGCTCCAGCGTCCCGAGAGCTTCGCCGCGCTCCCCGGGGGCACCTCCCAGCCGGGACCGCTCCGCCCCATCGTCCTGGCGGTCGTCGCCGGTGCCGTGCTCATCCTTGGTGGTGCGGCATACGGGCCGATCGCACGGCGGAAGGGACGCGGACGTGGATGAGCGGGAGCGGGAGCAGGACCGGGGGCAGGCGCCGGAACGGGACGGGGCGGCCGGCGGAGCCGCTGGGGAGTCCGGCCTGACCCGCGAGGTGGCTGGGGACTGTCGGACCGTCGAGGCCGATGAGGCCATCGAGTCCGCTGAGCCGCCTGCCGCCGTCGAGGGCACGAGGGCCGCTGAGGTCGGCGGGGCCGATCGGGCCACCGCCGTGCGCCAGGTCTCCCGCGTAGTGCTGCTCGACTCCCAGGACCGCATCCTGCTGCTCCACGGCTTCGAACCGGACCGTCCGACCGAGACCTGGTGGTTCACCCCCGGCGGCGGCCTGGAGGGCACGGAGACCCGCGCGGAGGCGGCCCTCCGCGAACTCGCCGAGGAGACCGGCATCACCGAGGCCGCCCTCGGGCCCCTCCTGTGGAAGCGTCGCTGCGCCTTCCCCTTCGACGGGCGACGCTGGGAGCAGGACGAGTGGTACTACCTGGCGCGGACCGACCGGACCGCCACCGACACCGCCGGCCACACGGACCTGGAACGACGCAGCGTGTCCGGACTGAAGTGGTGGACCTCGGAGGAACTGTCGGTGTCGCATGAGACGGTGTATCCGACCAGACTCGCCGAGCTGCTGCGCACACTGCTCGACGAAGGGCCCCCGAGTGCGCCGGTGCTCCTGGAGACCGAGAGGGTCTGACGCACAATAGGGGGACGCACGGCTGAAGGGGATCTGCCATGAGCGCCGAGGACCTCGAAAAGTACGAGACCGAGATGGAGCTGAAGCTCTACCGGGAGTACCGCGACGTCGTCGGGCTGTTCAAATACGTGATCGAGACCGAGCGTCGCTTCTACCTCACCAACGACTACGAGATGCAGGTGCACTCGGTCCAGGGTGAAGTGTTCTTCGAGGTCTCGATGGCCGACGCCTGGGTCTGGGACATGTACCGACCAGCCCGGTTCGTCAAGCAGGTGCGGGTACTCACGTTCAAGGACGTGAACATCGAAGAGCTGAACAAGAGCGATCTGGATCTTCCGGGGAGCTGAGCCCCTCGGCGGCACGGAGCCGAGCCTCCGGCGCGGGCCCGCTGGTTCGGCCGGCCCGGCGCCGGCCGCTGCAGGCTGCCCGGCCGCCGCCGCGCGTCGCCCTGACGGGTGAGGGAGTTATCCACAACCATGCGGTTATCCACCAAGATCCAATAGATCCGGGTGGAGGCGTCACAGTCGGTGCCGGAGGTGGTACCGCATGAACGCCACACAGGCCGGCCGCCAGGCCGTGGACACCGCACGCACCGCACCGCACACACCGGGGAACGCCGATCCGGCAGCCCACCACCGCGACCGCGGTGGCGGGACGGCGGCCGGGACCGGCGGGACCAGGGCGGGGACGCGCGGATCAGGCGCCGATCCCCACGGGCCAGGGGCCGCGTGCCGCACGTCCGGGACCCCGGGCCCGGGCCCCGGCGCGCGGCATCGCAAGCGGCGAAGGCACCCGGAAGACCGGTCCCCGACGACGGCCCGGGAACGGCCCCCGACAGCCGGGGAGAGGCCCTCGACGGCGACCGGGAAGCAGCCCGCGACGCCACGAACGACGGACACGGCGCAGACGGTGTCCGCACCGCAGACCGCGCGCCCGGCACAGCCCACGCGGCCGGCCCCACCGACCACGTCCCGCAGCGCCCTCGGCCGCTACGGCGAGGATCTGGCCGTCCGGCGGCTCACCGAAGCCGGCATGCGGATCCTCGCCCGCAACTGGCGCTGCCGCCACGGAGAGATCGACATCGTCGCCGTCGATGGTGACGCCCTGGTCATCTGCGAGGTCAAGACCCGCCGCGCCGGCTGGTACGAACACCCCATGGCAGCCGTCCGCCCCGAGAAGGCCACCCGGCTGCGCCTACTGGCCGAACGCTGGCTGGAACGGCACGGCGGCCCACCACCCGGCGGCGTACGCATCGACGTCATCGGCATCCTGCTGCCCGCCCGCGGCGCCCCCGTGGTCGAACACGTACGAGGGGTGGCGTGATGGGATTCGCCCGCACCTGCTCCGTCGCCCTCGTGGGCGTCGAAGGAGTCGTCGTCGAGGTCCAGGCCGACCTGGAGCCCGGCGTGGCCGCCTTCACCCTCGTCGGACTGCCTGACAAGAGCCTGGTCGAATCCCGGGATCGAGTCCGGGCAGCCGTCGTCAATTCCGGCGCCGAATGGCCGCAGAAGAAGCTCACCATCGGCCTCAGCCCCGCATCCGTCCCCAAGAGCGGCAGCGGCTTCGACCTCGCCGTGGCCTGCGCCGTCCTCGGCGCCGCCGAACGCCTCGACCCCCGCGAGCTCACCGACCTGATGATGATCGGCGAACTCGGCCTCGACGGCCGCGTCCGCCCCGTCCGCGGCGTGCTGCCCGCCGTCCTCGCCGCCGCCGACGCCGGATACCGCCAGGTCGTCGTGCCCGAACAGACCGTCGCCGAAGCCTCACTCGTCCCCGGCGTCTCCGTCCTCGGCATCCGCAGCCTGCGGCAACTCATCGCCGTCCTCGCCGACGAACCGGTCCCCGACGAGGAAAACCCCCTCGACGAAGGCCGCCCCGACCCGCTCCTGGCCGGCCTCGTCATGCCCGGCACCGGCGTCACCGCGGGACTGCCGCACGGCGACCACCTCCCCGACCTCTCCGACGTCGCGGGCCAGCACGACGCCCGACGCGCCCTGGAGGTGGCCGCCGCCGGACGCCACCACATCTTTCTGAAAGGCCCACCGGGCGCAGGCAAGACCATGCTCGCCGAACGCCTCCCCGGACTGCTGCCGCCCCTGACCCCCAAGGAATCCCTGGAGGTCACCGCCGTCCACTCGGTCGCCGGCACCCTCCCGCCGGGCCAGCCACTGGTCCACCGCCCGCCCTACTGCGCCCCGCACCACTCCGCGACCATGGCCTCCCTCGTCGGCGGCGGGACCGGCCTGCCCCGCCCAGGGGCCGTCTCGCTCGCCCACCACGGCGTGCTGTTCCTCGACGAGGCCGCCGAATGCAGCCCACGCGTCCTGGACGCACTCCGCCAACCGCTCGAATCCGGCCACATCGTCGTGGCCCGCGCCGGCGGCATGATGCGGATGCCCGCACGCTTCCTGCTCGCCCTCGCGGCCAATCCCTGTCCGTGCGGACGTCACGGCACCACCGCCGGCGGCTGCGAGTGCCGGCCCTCCTCGATCCGCCGCTACCGCGCCCGACTCTCCGGGCCGCTGATGGACCGGGTCGACCTACGGATCTCCGTGGAACCGGTCGCCCGGTCCGAACTCATCGCACTCGGCCGCGCCGCCGAATCCACCGCCGCCGTCGCCGAACGCATCCGCGCCGCCCGCGAGCGCGCCACGGCCCGCTTCGCCGGCACGCCCTGGCAGACCAACAGCGAGGTACCGGGCCACGAACTGCGCACCCGCTGGCCGGTCCACCCCGGCGCCCTCGCCCAAGCCGAACGCGACCTGGAATGCGGCCTCCTGACCGCCCGTGGCCTCGACCGCGTTCTGCGCGTCGCCTGGACCGCCGCCGACCTCGCCGGCCGCGACCGCCCGACGAAGGAGGACGTCAACTGGGCGCTGGAACTCCGCACGGGGGTACGACGCGGCGCGGTGACGACGGGACAGTCGACGACAGGAAGGGCGACGGGGGGAACGGCAGTGGGGACACGAGCGCACGACGGCGCAAGGGCCGGGGCCGGAGGGGGCCCGGGGGCGGCGACACGACCCAGCGACCGAGCGAGAGCCGCCGCACGGGAGAAAGCACGGACCGCACCGGCTCATACCGCTGAGGCGGGAGAGGAACCGGACACCGGGAGCAGGGGCTCGGAAACGGGCACGGCCGGCGCAGGAACGTCACCGGTGACAGCACCGGGGGAGAGGCTGCGAAAGACGCCGGACTCCCGCCCGCGGATCGCCCTCGCCCCCGCCCCGGACGGCCGAGGTGAACGATGAACACCATCGACGAATGGGGCTTCGTCACAGGTGAGGAGGAGCCGAAACCGGTAACCGACCCGCAACCGGTACCCAAGCCTCAGCCAGCGACGGGGACAGGACCGGGAACGGGGGCGGAGACCGGCGGACCCTGCCCCACACGCCGTGCACGCGCAGACGCCGACCGCGCCACGACCACGCCCATCGAGCGCCCGACGGCAAGGCCCACCACACCCCGAAAGCCCCGCGCACACCGCCCGGCACCCACCGCGCACGAATCCTACGAACCACAGCGAGCGGCCCGCGCCGCCCTCACCCGCATCCTCGAACCCGGTGACGAAACCGCCGGCCGCTGGCTGCGCGAGATGGGCCCGGTGGCCCTCTGGCACGCTCTCTCCCAGGATGACGTGCCCCCGCCCCTCGGCGCCAGCCTCACCAAGATCGTGGGCCTCCGGCTGCGCGCCGCGCGAGCCCGCCCCGCAGCCGACCTCGCCGCCGTCGCCGCGCTCGGCGGACGCTTCATCTGCCCCGGCGACGACGAGTGGCCCGGCCAACTGGACGACCTCGGAGACGCCCGCCCCATCGGCCTCTGGGTCCGCGGCACCGCCAACCTGCGGATCTGGGCGCTGCGCTCGGTCGCCGTGGTCGGAGCACGCGCCTGTACCGAATACGGCGCCCACCTCGCCACCAGCCTCGGCGCCGGACTCGCCGACCGCGGCTGGACCATCGTCTCCGGGGCCGCGTACGGGATCGACGGCGCCGCCCACCGCGGCGCGCTCGCCGCGGACGGGGCGACCGTCGCCGTGCTCGCCTCCGGCGTGGACCACCCTTATCCGCGCGGACACACCGAGTTGATCGACCGGATCGCCGAACAGGGCCTGCTCGTGGCCGAGTTGCCGCCCGGCGACCACCCCACCCGGAGCCGCTTCATCCAGCGCAACCGCGTCATCGCCGCCCTCACCCGCGGCACGGTCGTCGTGGAGGCCGAACTCCGCAGCGGCTCACTGGTCACCGCACGGCGCGCCCTGGCCCTCGGACGCTTCACGATGGGCATGCCGGGTCCGGTCACCAGCGGACTGTCCGCCGGGGTGCATCAACTCCTGCGCGGCGAGGCGGCGGTGGTCACCGACGCCGACGAGGTCATCGAGCTCGTCGGCAGCATCGGAGACCTCGCCCCCGAGCGCCGCGGCCCGACCCTCGCGCACGATCTGCTGGACCCGGTCGCCCGCCGCGTGCTCGAAGCGCTGCCCGCCCGCGGCGGTGCCGATACCGAACACGTCGCGCGGGAGTCGGGCACGCCCCGCGACCTCACCCGGGGCAAGCTCTTCGAGCTGCAGTCCTTCGGATTCGTTCAAAGGTGCGGTGAACGCTGGGAGTTGGCCCGTCGCGTCAACTCGACCGAAGGTTCCCGGCGAGGCGGTACTTGACCTGGCGCGAACGGGTGAAAGGGTGAGGGGAATGACCGCAGAATCCAGATTTGCCGTGGTTCGGCGCGTGCGGCCGACCCGTTGGAGCGCGACGGCACGGCACAACGTACGCACGGGTTCCCGCACGCCAGGCCGGCGCGTCCGCCCGCACCGCCCGCCAGGCGGGCGCCCCCGGCGGACGCGCCCCCGGGACTCCTTCCGGGTGCCGCCGTGTCGCGCGAAGTAACCCTGAGGTGCGGGCAGCGGAACGTATCTGCGCACACCCAACCCGCCTTCCTCGCACACCGCGACGCCGCGGTCACGCTACGCTCACGACAGTTCAAGCCTCATACATCCACCCACCCCCGTCTCGGCAGAACGGCTCAAGGCGACGAATGCCCCAGCACACCTCCGGGTCTGACCGCGCGGCAGTACCACCCGCCGCGCGCGGCAGCGTGCGCCCCGCCCCGCCCTCCTCGGTCGACGAGCTGTGGCGCTCCTACAAGGCATCAGGCGACGGACGCCTGCGGGAACAGCTGATCCTGCACTACTCGCCGCTGGTCAAATACGTCGCCGGCCGGGTCAGCGTCGGCCTGCCCCCCAACGTCGAGCAGGCCGACTTCGTCTCCTCCGGAGTCTTCGGACTGATCGACGCCATCGAGAAGTTCGAGCCCGAACGCTCCATCAAGTTCGAGACCTACGCCATCACCCGCATCCGCGGCGCGATGATCGACGAACTGCGTGCCCTGGACTGGATTCCCCGATCGGTGAGACAGAAGGCCCGTGCCGTGGAGCGCGCCTACGCGACCCTCGAAGCGCAGCTGCGCCGCACGCCGACCGAGGCCGAGGTCGCCGGCGAGATGGGCATCCCGCTGGAGGAACTCCACGGCGTCTTCAGTCAACTGTCCCTGGCGAACGTCGTCGCGCTCGAAGAACTGCTTCACGTCAGCGGCGAGGGCGGTGAGCGCCTCAGCCTGATGGACACCCTGGAGGACACCGCCGCCGAGAACCCCGTCGAGATCGCCGAGGACCGCGAACTGAGACGGCTGCTGGCGCGCGCCATCAACACCCTGCCCGACCGTGAGAAGACCGTGGTCACCCTCTACTACTACGAGGGCCTCACCCTCGCTGAGATCGGCAACGTCCTCGGCGTCACCGAGAGCAGGGTCAGTCAGATCCACACCAAGTCCGTCCTCCAGCTCCGCGCCAAGCTGGCGGACGTCGGACGCTGAGGGCCGGGCGCCCGGGACGCGAGCGTCGAGCCGAAGCCGGCGACGGCTGCGAGGGGGCTACGTGCGGGTGCTGTGCGGGGTGGCTTCCGGGCGACCGGGCTAGGGGGACGAACGGACTACCGGACTAGGGGCGACCGGACTACTGCTGGGGCACGGCGATTCTCGGGCCCATCGGACGGATCGGGCCTGGAGTGGTGGGTGGGGCAGCCCATGCGACCAGCGGGGGAGGGGAACGAGGTGCTGCTTGCCGCCCTTTGCATCCTTGATCGCCCCGCGGGTGACAGGCCGATGAGGAGTCGACGGCCGCACTGGCACCGATCTGTGTCGCGATGCGGAGTGCCACGGCGAGGATGCCATCCGTAGAGTGGTGACGTGCCCAGGATTCGAGCGGCCTCGGTGGCCGAGCACCGGACGATGCAGCGCGGCGCCCTCTTGGACGCCGCCCGCACCTTGTTGTCCGAGGGCGGAACGGAGGCGCTGACCTTCCCTGCCCTCGCCGAGCGCACGGGACTCGCGCGCTCCTCCGTATACGAGTACTTCCGCTCCCGAGCGGCTGTCGTCGAAGAACTGTGTGCAGTCGACTTCCCCGTATGGGCCGCGGAAGTCCAGGCGGCGATGGAGGGCGCCGAGACGCCTGAGGCGAAGGTCGAGGCGTATGTGCGCCGGCAACTGGCACTGGTCGGTGACCGACGGCACCGCGCCGTCGTCGCCATCTCCGCCGGAGAACTGGACGCCGGGGCGCGGGAGAAGATCCGCGCCGCGCACGGCGGACTGATCGCCATGATCGTCGAGGCGCTGGCCGCCCTCGGCCACGCCCAACCCCGCCTCGCCGCCATGCTGCTTCAGGGCGTCGTCGACGCCGCGGTCCGTCGTATCGAACTCGGAGCCGCCGAGAACCCGGAAGAGATCACCGAGGCAGCGGTGGCCATGGTCCTCAACGGGGTGCGCGGCTGAAGAGGGGACGCAGCTGAAGCCTGGCGCGGACTTGAGGGGCGGCCTGGGGGGCTGGGCCGGGTGCGTGTCGGTCCTAGGGGTGGCTTGTGGTGCGGGTGTTTCTCCGGGGGCGGGCGGCCTCTCTGCCCCAGGGGCCCCGCCCCCCCCGCCCCCTCCCCACCCACCCCGCTCCTCCTCCACCACCCCTGTCAGCCGGCAGCCAGCAACCAGTAGCTCGAAATGGTCTGCTAACGCGTATCGCGCACCGCATGGCGGGGCCCGTAGGGCACGGTAAACCGGGCCCTACGTTCGTACCGTTCGCATAGGCATCGCCCCGCTCTTCACCACCCTTCTTTACGCGCCGCTCTTCACCGCCGCCCTCGCGCCGCATCGCCTCCGCCGCCTTTGCCTGATCGCAGCCCAACGGCTGGGGCTGCGAAGTCGGGCTCGCCGGCTCCCCTCTGGTGGGCGACGGAGCCGCCCCAAGGCCCACAGCGCAGCGCCCGCGAGCGTGATCGCTCCGAGTAGGGCCGCGCCCGTGGTTCCTGCCGACACGTTCGTCGTTTCGTGGGCCGTTGGCGCAGGACGCTCACGATGCGGACGGGATGGTCCGACTGTCGGGACGCCTCTCGGTAAGGGGATACCGAAGATGGGGAGCAGTCGTGAGGGTCCGTTGCGGAACGCGGTTGGAGGCATGAGCGAGAGAGGGTCCAGGTAGGCCGTACCGCGGCGCAGGCCCCAGTGGAGGCAGGGAGCACGGCAGTGGTAGGGGCCGTCCTCCAGCATGCCGACCGGCTGGCCTGCGGCGACGCGTTGGCCTTTGCTGGCGGTGGCGCGGACCGGTTCGTACGTGGTGTGCAGGGGAGGGTGACCCGAGCCGGACACCTCGATGGTGAGGACACCGCGGCCGGCGACCGTGTCGACGAATGCGATCTGTCCGGGCGTGGCGGCCCTGACGACTGCGCCGTCGGATGCGGCCAGGTCTACGCCTCTGTGCCCCGCCGCCCATGGGGTTGGGGGAGGTTCCCAGCTGCGTAGCACCGCGGGTCGTGTGCCGGCAGGACCGTCGACGGGCCAGGAACGCTCTGGCGTCGGAGCCGTTGGTCCGGGGCCCAGCGCCGCTTCGGCATACGGCGCCGCAGCCTCGGCCACCCCCGTTGTCACTTCGATCGTGCCCGCCCCCACCGCGGGTACGACCACGACATGCAGGGCGCACATGGCGAGGGCAGGAAGCCAGCGCCGTCCGGCGGCGGCGCTGCCGTCACGAGCCACGGACGGTGCCCGTTTCGCCGTCGCCTGATCCGACGCCGACGCCGACGCCGACGCCGACGCCGACGCCGACGCCGACGCCGACGCCGACGCCGACGCTGGTCCTGGCCCTGGTCCTCTTCCCGTTCCTGTTTCGAATCCCGTTTCCGATCCTGGTGCCATCTCCTGCTCCTGCTCAGGCCCCCGTCCGGCGGCCGTCGGCCCAGGAGACGGGACTTCCGCAGGCGGGTCCGGTGATGGTGCCGACGCTCGGCCCGTGGGCGGTGGGCCCTGGCGGTCCCGTGGGTGCGGGTGCGGGTGCGAGGGCGGTTGACGGGGATGGGGCACGTGGGGCTGGCGGGGGCGTTGGTCAGGGGGTGGCTTCTGGCGGGTGTGCTGGTCGGGCTTGTGGGCGGAGCGTCGTGGGCGGAGCACGATCTGTCGTCGGGAGGGTGGGCGTGTGGTGAGGGGGCGCCGCCTTGCGGGGCCGGTGAGTCGTCGCATGTGTTGACCATGGCGGATGCGGGACCGGCGCGCGGATCTTGGTCAAAAGCTGTGGACGACGGGCCGATTGTGGATAACGGCGTCACCCCTGCAGGGCGCGAAATGGTGCGTGTCGCCCGGTGCATCGCCCGTCCCGTACACTTCTGATGGCGATCCGGGTCACCGGGTCGACTTCGCACGCCCCGCCACCAGTGCAGCAGTCCCATTCGGGCAGCACGTCGGCCGCGCTCTCGGTCCTCGGAAGGTTCCACCCGGTTCCTCCCTGGCAGGCGCGTCGGGGCGTCAGGCACTGCGACCGACCGGTCGTGGTGGAACCGAGAAAACAAGGAGTACGGCCATGGCCGTCGTCACGATGCGGGAGCTGCTGGAGAGCGGCGTCCACTTCGGGCACCAGACCCGCCGCTGGAACCCGAAGATGAAGCGCTTCATCTTCACCGAGCGCAACGGCATCTACATCATCGACCTGCTCCAGTCGCTGTCGTACATCGACCGCGCCTACGAGTTCGTCAAGGAGACCGTCGCCCACGGCGGCTCGGTGATGTTCGTCGGTACGAAGAAGCAGGCCCAGGAGGCCATTGCCGAGCAGGCGACCCGCGTGGGCATGCCCTACGTGAACCAGCGCTGGCTCGGCGGCATGCTGACCAACTTCTCGACCGTCTACAAGCGTCTGCAGCGCCTCAAGGAGCTCGAGCAGATCGACTTCGAGGACGTGGCCGCCTCCGGCCTCACCAAGAAGGAGCTCCTGGTCCTCTCCCGCGAGAAGGCCAAGCTGGAGAAGACCCTCGGTGGTATCCGCGAGATGCAGAAGGTGCCCAGCGCCGTCTGGATCGTGGACACCAAGAAGGAGCACATCGCCGTCGGCGAGGCGCGCAAGCTCAACATCCCGGTTGTCGCGATCCTCGACACCAACTGCGACCCGGACGAGGTCGACTACAAGATCCCGGGTAACGACGACGCGATCCGCTCCGTCACCCTGCTCACCCGCGTGATCGCCGACGCCGTCGCCGAGGGCCTGATCGCCCGCTCCGGCGCCGCCACCGGCGACCAGAAGCCGGGCGAGAAGGCCGGCGAGCCGCTCGCCGAGTGGGAGCGCGACCTGCTCGAGGGCGACAAGAAGTCCGACGACGAGGCCCCCAAGGCCGAGGCCCCGGCCGCCGAGGCCGAGAAGCCGGCCGAGCAGGGCTGACCTCAAGACCGGTTGATGACGGCGGGGGAGGGCGCCACAAGCGCCTCCCCCGCCGTCCACCCGTAGATCTTTCGACTTCCGCGATTCCGAGAAGAGATTCACAGACCATGGCGAACTACACCGCCGCTGACGTCAAGAAGCTCCGCGAGCTCACCGGCGCCGGCATGATGGACTGCAAGAAGGCCCTGGAAGAGGCCGAGGGCAACGTCGACAAGGCCGTCGAGGTCCTGCGCGTCAAGGGTCAGAAGGGCGTCGCCAAGCGCGAGGGCCGCTCCGCCGAGAACGGCGCTGTGGTCTCCCTGATCGCCGACGACAACACCTCCGGCATCATCCTCGAGCTGAAGTGCGAGACGGACTTCGTCGCCAAGGGCGAGAAGTTCCAGTCCGTCGCCAACGCCCTGGCCGCGCACGTCGCCAAGACCAACCCGGCCGACATCGAGGCTCTGCTCGCCTCCGAGATCGAGGCCGGCAAGACCGTCCAGGCGTTCGTCGACGAGGCCAACGCCAACCTCGGCGAGAAGATCGTCCTGGACCGCTTCGCGCAGTTCACCGGCGGTTACGTGGCGGTGTACATGCACCGCACCATGCCCGACCTGCCGCCGCAGATCGGTGTCCTTGTCGAGCTCGACAAGGAGAACGCCGAGGTCGCCAAGGGCATTGCGCAGCACATCGCCGCCTTCGCCCCGAAGTACCTCTCCAAGGAGGACGTCCCGGCCGAGGTCGTCGAGGCCGAGCGTCGCGTCGCCGAGGAGACCACCCGCGCCGAGGGCAAGCCCGAGGCCGCCCTGCCGAAGATCGTCGAGGGTCGCCTCAACGGCTTCTTCAAGGACGCGACGCTGCTCGGTCAGCCGTACGCGCTCGACAACAAGAAGTCCGTCGAGAAGGTCCTCCAGGAGGCCGGTGTCACCCTGAAGCGCTTCTCGCGCATCAAGGTCGGCATCTGAGCCTGCCGCGACGGCAGCGAATGACCTACGGCCCCGCTAGGGTCGTACGCAGTCGGCCGCTCATCGGTCGGCCGCAGATGTGACGAGGAGGCCATTGCCGGACAGGGATCTGACCAGACCCACGGCAATGGCCTTCTTCGTATGTGCACGAGGAGAGCTCAATGAATCACGGTGCCGACGGCGCGGACACACACAAAGCCGGGAACGGCGGCAGGCGCCGCTTCCTTCTGAAGCTGTCGGGCGAAGCCTTCGCCGGTGGCGGCGGACTGGGTGTCGACCCCGATGTCGTGCACGCCATCGCCCGCGAGATCGCCGCGGTGGTTCGTGACGGCTATGAGATCGCCATCGTGATCGGCGGCGGCAACTTCTTCCGCGGCGCCGAACTGCAGCAGCGCGGTATGGACCGGGCCCGTTCCGACTACATGGGCATGCTCGGTACGGTCATGAACTGCCTGGCCCTCCAGGACTTCCTGGAGAAGGAGGGCATCGACTCCCGCGTTCAGACGGCGATCACCATGGGCCAGGTCGCGGAGCCGTACATCCCGCTGCGCGCGGTGCGCCACCTGGAGAAGGGCCGGGTCGTCATCTTCGGCGCCGGTATGGGCATGCCGTACTTCTCCACCGACACCACCGCCGCCCAGCGCGCCCTGGAGATCGACGCCGAGGCGATGCTGATGGGCAAGAACGGTGTGGACGGGGTCTACGACTCCGACCCCAAGCAGAACCCGGACGCGGTCAAGTTCGACGCCCTCGAATACGGCGAGGTCATCACGCGCGACCTGAAGGTCGCCGACGCCACGGCCATCACGCTGTGCCGGGACAACAAGCTCCCGATCCTCGTGTTCGAGCTGCTCGCCGAGGGGAACATCGCGCGTGCGGTGAAGGGTGAGAAGATCGGCACGCTCGTCAGCGATCAGAACACCCGGGCCTGACGGCCTCAACTGCCGTGATTCCGTGCGGGCGTCGGCCCGTACGGGCGGCAACCCCCGGTCGTGGGAAGACCTCGGTACGGGGATGGACAACCGCCTGCCGGTCGGACACCGTGCAGGAGAAGACGCGCGGCAGGGGCGAGGCTCTGCTTCTTACCGAAAAGACCAGGAGCAAGTGGTGATCGAAGAGATCCTCCTCGAGGCCGAGGAGAAGATGGAGAAGGCCGTCGTGGTCGCCAAGGAGGACTTCGCCGCGATCCGCACCGGGCGTGCGCACCCGGCGATGTTCAACAAGATCGTGGCGGACTACTACGGTGCCATGACGCCCATCAACCAGCTGGCGTCGTTCTCGGTGCCGGAGCCGCGGATGGCCGTGGTGACCCCGTTCGACAAGAGCGCGCTGCGCAACATCGAGCAGGCGATCCGTGACTCGGACCTCGGCGTCAACCCGAGCAACGACGGCAACATCATCCGTGTGACGTTCCCGGAGCTCACCGAGGAGCGCCGTCGCGAGTTCATCAAGGTCGCCAAGAACAAGGCCGAGGACTCCAAGATCTCGATCCGCAGCGTGCGGCGCAAGGCCAAGGAGTCGCTCGACAAGCTGGTCAAGGACAAGGAGAGCGGCGAGGACGAGGTGCGCCGCGCCGAGAAGGAGCTCGACGACGTCACCGCGAAGTACGTCGCGCAGGTGGACGAGCTCCTCAAGCACAAGGAATCCGAGCTCCTAGAGGTCTGATGAACGAGTCATCCTGGGGGACCCCGCCCGGCGCCGGCCAGTGGGGACCGCCCGACCACGGATCGGCCGCCTCGCTGCGTGGGGCGGCGCCTCCCGTCCCGGCGGGTCCCGTGCACGACGGGGGCGGCGCGGCGCAGACTCGGCCCATGCCCATCGTGCCCGAGCCGGGCGGACACCAGGATGACCATCGGGACATCCGGGATGACCGGGACAACCCGGAGCACCGGGGGGCTGCTCGCCTGAGCGGCCCCCTGTTCCGCGACGACAGGCCGCAGGAGCCCATGCCCACCTCGCTCCCCGGGTCCGACAGTGACCCAGTGAAACCGCAGAAGAAGAGCGCGGGGCGCAATCTGCGCGCCGCCATAGGGGTCGGCGTCGGACTCGGCGCCGTCATCCTTGCGTCGCTCTTCGTCTACAAGCCGGTGTTCATCGGCGTCATAGCGATCGCTGTCGTCGTGGGCCTGTGGGAACTGACCTCGCGGCTGGCGGAGCGCAAGGACATCCGGGTGCCGTTGGTCCCGCTCGCGATCGGCGGCACCGCCATGGTGATCGCCGGATATGTGCGCGGCGCCGAGGGCGCATGGGTGGCCATGGCGCTCACCGCGCTCGCCGTCCTCGTCTGGCGGATGACCGAGGCGCCCCAGAACTACCTCCGGGATGTCACAGCCGCGGTCTTCTCGGCGTTCTACGTCCCGTTCCTGGCGACGTTCGTCGCCTTGATGCTGGCCGCCGCGGACGACGGGCCGCAGCGGGTGCTGACGTTCCTGCTGCTGACGGTCGTCAGCGACACCGGGGCCTACGCGATCGGCTGGCGCTTCGGGAGGAAGAAGCTCGCGCCGCGGATCAGCCCCGGCAAGACCCGTGAGGGGCTCGTCGGCGCGGTCCTCTTCGCGATGGTGGCCGGCGCGCTGTGCATGCAGTTCCTGATCAAGGACGGCGCCTGGTGGCAGGGGCTGCTGCTCGGCGTCGCCGTCGCGGTCAGCGCCACTCTCGGCGACCTCGGCGAATCCATGATCAAGCGGGATCTGGGCATCAAGGACATGGGCACCCTGCTGCCCGGTCACGGCGGCATCATGGACCGGCTGGACTCCCTGCTGCCCACCGCCCCGGTGGTCTGGCTGCTGTTCGTGATCTTCGTGGGATCGGGCTGAGCGCCGCCGGTTACCCTTGAGGGGCGCGTCGCTCGTTCGCGGCGCGCCCTTTCCGTCCCCGCGACCGCGGGGGTGATCCGTGAGGTCTCCTGGTTCCGGCCCCGTCCGGACCCTGGTTCCGCGTCGGCGGAAGCCGCCCGGCCTCGTTGCACAGAGGAGTTTCCGCCCATGGCACGCCCGGCCCCGGGAGAACTGACGTTTGTCGCCCCCCGCGGCGCCAAGAAGCCCCCTCGTCACCTCGCCGACCTCAGTCCGGCCGAGCGCCGGGAGGCGGTGGCCGCGATCGGTGAGAAGCCGTTCCGCGCCAAGCAGCTGTCGCAGCACTACTTCGCCCGCTACGCGCACGACCCGGCGGAGTGGACCGACATCCCCGCGGCGGCCCGCGAGAAGCTGGCGGCGGAGCTGCTGCCGGACCTGATGTCGGTGGTGCGGCACATCTCGTGCGACGACGACACCACCCGCAAGACCCTGTGGCGGCTGCACGACGGCACCCTCGTCGAGTCCGTCCTGATGCGGTACCCGGACCGGGTCACCATGTGCATCTCCTCGCAGGCCGGCTGCGGCATGAACTGCCCGTTCTGCGCCACCGGACAGGCCGGTCTGGACCGGAACCTCTCCACCGCCGAGATCGTGCACCAGATCGTCGACGGGATGCGGGCGCTGCGCGACGGCGAGGTCCCCGGCGGTCCGGCGCGGCTGTCCAACATCGTCTTCATGGGCATGGGGGAGCCGCTCGCCAACTACAAGCGGGTGGTCGGCGCCATCCGGCGGCTGACCGACCCCGAGCCGGACGGCCTGGGCCTCTCCCAGCGCGGCATCACCGTCTCCACCGTCGGGCTGGTCCCGGCGATGCTGCGGTTCGCCGACGAGGGCTTCAAGTGCCGCCTCGCGGTGTCGCTGCACGCGCCCGACGACGAGCTGCGGGACACCCTCGTACCGGTCAACACCCGCTGGAAGGTCCGCGAGGTGCTGGACGCGGCGTGGGAGTACGCCGAGAAGTCCGGCCGCCGGGTCTCGATCGAGTACGCCCTGATCCGCGACATCAACGACCATGCGTGGCGCGGTGACCTGCTGGGGCGGCTGCTCAAGGGCAAGCGGGTCCACGTCAACCTCATTCCGCTCAATCCGACGCCGGGCTCGAAGTGGACCGCCTCGCGGCCCGAGGACGAGCTGGCGTTCGTGCGGGCCATCGAGGCACACGGCGTGCCGGTGACCGTCCGGGACACCCGCGGCCAGGAGATCGACGGCGCCTGCGGGCAGCTCGCGGCCTCGGAGCGCTGAGCCACCCGCTGGTACGGTGTCGTCGAACACACGCACATTCCGACAGGGGAGCGCCACAGCGCTGAGAGTGCGGAGACGTCGTAGCCCTACGGCGCCCGCAGACCCTTGAACCTCGCCCGGGTCATTCCGGGTAGGAAGTTCGGTCGTCACTCATGCTGTTGCGCCCCGCCCACCGTCCGTTGCCGAACGTCACCGACGCAGAACGCAGCGGGCACCGGGCGGGGCCGCGTCTCTTCCTGGCCAGCCAGGAGGAAATCAGTGAGCACCACCAGCAGGATCACCGCGGCAGCGCTCGCCGCCGCGGCCGGCATGACCGCACTCGCCGGGTGCGGCAGCTCGGGAAACAGCGGCAGCGCGGACGCCAAGACCGTCACGCTCGTCAGCCATGACTCGTTCAACGCCTCCAAGTCCGTCCTGGCCGCCTTCGAGAAGGAGAGCGGCTACAAGGTCAAGATGATCAAGGGCGGCGACGCCGGCGAGGCCGTCAACAAGGCGATCCTGTCCAAGGACAATCCGCAGGGCGACGTCTTCTTCGGGATCGACAACGCGCTGCTCTCGCGCGGTCTGAACGCCGGCCTCTTCACCCCCTACAAGGCCCAGGGTCTCGACAGCGTCCCCGCCGACCTCCAGCTCGACAAGGACGCCCACCGGGTCACGCCCCTCGACTACGGCGACATCTGCGTCAACTACGACCGCGCCTACTTCACCGCGCACAAGCTCACGCCGCCGCAGAGCTTCGACGACCTGCTCAAGCCGCAGTACAAGGGGCTGCTCGTCACGGAGAACTCCGCCACCTCCTCTCCGGGGCTCGCCTTCCAGCTCGGCACCATCGCCACCCACGGCGGTGGGGGCACCTCCCGCTCGAGCGAAGCCGAGAGTGGGGGAAGCTGGTCGGACTACTGGAAGAAGCTCAAGGCCAACGGTGTCGAGGTCGTCAACAGCTGGGAGCAGGCGTACAACGAGCGCTTCTCGGGCTCCGCGGCCGGCAAGGGCAAGGGTGACAAGCCACTGGTGGTCTCCTATGCCTCCAGCCCGCCCGCCGAGGTGATGGGCAAGACGCCGGCACCCAAGGAGGCCCCGACCGGCGTCGCGACCGGCACCTGCTTCCGGCAGATCGAATTCGGCGGTCTGCTCAAGGGCGCCAAGAACGAGAAGGGCGGCAAGGCGCTGCTCGACTTCCTCCTGTCGAAGAAGTTCCAGGAGGACATGCCACTGCAGATGTTCGTCAACCCGGCACGCAAGGACGCCAAGGTGCCGGAGCTGTTCACCCGCTACGGCGCGAACATCGACAAGCCGGCGACGCTCGCACCGGAGACGATCAACAAGAACCGTGACCAGTGGATCAAGCAGTGGTCCTCGCTCGTTCTGAAGTAGCCCCCACCCACCGAAGGGGGCCCGCGCGCGGAACGGCGGCGCGGCTCGGCCTGATGGCCCTGCCGCTCGTCTTCTTCGGCCTGTTCTTCGCCTACCCCGTCGTCGAGATCGTCGGACGGGGGGTGAAGGACGGCGGACAGTGGCAGCTCGGCAGGTTCGGGACCGTCCTCAGCGACCCGGACATCCTCCACGTGCTGTGGTTCACCCTGTGGCAGGCCGCCGCCTCGACCGCGTTGACGCTGCTGGTCGCCCTGCCCGGCGCCTACGTCTTCGCGCGCTTCGACTTCCCCGGCAAACAACTGCTGCGGGCGGCGGTGGCGGTGCCGTTCGTGCTGCCGACCGTCGTCGTCGGCGCCGCCTTCCTTGCGCTGGTCGGCCGGGGCGGCCTGCTCGACGAGCTGTGGGGCGTGCGGCTGGACACCTCGGTGTGGGCGATCCTGTTGGCGCACGTCTTCTTCAACTACGCCGTCGTCGTGCGGACCGTCGGCGGGCTGTGGGCCCAGCTCGACCCGCGGCAGGAAGAGGCGGCCCGGGTCCTGGGAGCCGGACGGTTCGCCGCCTGGCGGAAGGTGACGCTGCCCGCGCTGGGACCGGCCGTGGCCGCCGCGGCGCTGATGGTGTTCCTCTTCACCTTCACCTCCTTCGGTGTCGTGCAGATCCTGGGCGGTCCCACCTTCTCCACCCTGGAGGTGGAGATCTACCGGCAGACCGCCGACTTCCTGGATCTGCCCACCGCAGCCGTACTGACCGTGATCCAGTTCGCCGCCGTACTGGGGCTGTTGGCGCTGCACGCCTGGACGGTACGGCGCCGCGAATCCACCCTGCGGCTCGTCGACGCCTCCCTGACCGCCCGCCGGCCGCACGGCCCCGGCCAGTGGGCGCTGTTGTGGGGCACGCTCGCGGTCATCGCCGTGCTGCTCGTCCTGCCGCTGGCCGTGCTCGTCGAGCGGTCCTTCGCCGGGCCCGACGGCTACGGCCTGGCCTTCTACGAGACGCTGCGGTCCGCGGCGTCCGCCGACAGCACCTTCGCCGTCGCCCCCCTCGACGCCCTCTGGAACTCCCTCGCCTACGGTGCCGCGGCCACCGGGATCGCGCTGCTGGTCGGCGGTCTGGCGGCGGCCGCGCTGACCCGCTCCAGGCCGGAGCCCGGGCCGTCCGGACGGACACCGGTGATCACCCGGCTCCTGCGCGGTTTCGACGGGCTGCTGATGCTGCCCCTCGGCGTGTCGGCCGTGACCGTCGGCTTCGGGTTTCTGATCAGCCTCGACAAGCCGCCGCTGGATCTGCGGTCCTCGTGGTGGCTGGTGCCGCTCGCCCAGGCCCTGGTGGGCGTGCCGTTCGTGGTCCGCACGATGCTGCCCGTGCTGCGTGCGGTCGACAGTCGACTGCGGGAGGCGGCGGCCGTCCTCGGCGCCTCGCCCTGGCAGGTCTGGCGCGAGGTGGACCTGCCGATGGTGCGGCGGGCGCTGCTCATCGCGGCGGGCTTCGCGTTCGCCGTGTCGCTCGGCGAGTTCGGCGCGACCGTCTTCATCGCACGGCCGGACCAGCCCACCCTGCCGGTGGCCGTGACACGGCTGCTCAGCCGCGCGGGGGAGTTCAACTACGGCCAGGCAATGGCCCTTTCGACCATCTTGATGGTGGTGTGCGCGGCCGCCCTGCTGGCCCTGGAGCGCCTTCCCATCGACCACTCCGGGGAGTTCTAGATGACGGCACAGGCCCCGACCGCGGCACCGCACATGCTGCGACTGGACGGCGTCACCGTCCGCTTCGGCATGCCCGGCACGGCCCCCGCCCTCGACGCGGTCGACCTCGGCGTCGCCGCGCACGAGATCGTCTGCGTCCTGGGCCCCAGCGGCAGCGGCAAGTCCACCCTGCTCCGGGTGGTGGCCGGGCTGCAGCACGCCGACGAGGGCACGGTCCTGCTGGAAGGGCGCGATCAGGCGGCGATCCCCACCCATCGGCGCGGCGTCGGTTTGATGTTCCAGGACCACCAGCTCTTCCCGCAGCGTGATGTCGCGGGCAATGTCGCCTTCGGGCTGCGGATGCGGCGAACCCCCCGCGCCGACCAGGAGCGCACCGTCACCGAACTTTTGGACCTCGTCGGGCTGCCGGGTGCCCAGCGCAGGGCCGTGGCCTCGCTGTCCGGCGGCGAGCAGCAGCGGGTCGCGCTGGCCCGCGCACTCGCCCCGAGCCCACGCCTGCTGATGCTGGACGAGCCGCTCGGGCAACTGGACCGAGGGCTGCGCGAGCGCCTCGTCGTCGAACTGCGGAGGCTCTTCCGCGAGTTGGGGACGACGGTGCTCGCCGTCACCCATGACCAGGGGGAGGCGTTCGCACTCGCCGACCGGGTCGTGGTGATGCGGGACGGTCGGATCGCGCAGAGCGGCACCCCGCTGGAGGTCTGGCAGCGGCCCGCCACTGCGTTCGTCGCCCGCTTCCTCGGCTTCGACAACGTGGTCGAGGCGACCGTGCAGGGCGAGGCCGCCGCCACCCCGTGGGGCAAGGTGCCGGTGCCGGCCGGCACTCCGGACGGCCCCTGCCGGCTGCTCGTGCGCCCGGCCGGCGTCCGGCTGACCTCGGCTGCGGACGGCCTGCCCTGCACGGTCGAGGCCCGGACGTTCCGCGGCACGCATGTCGCGCTGTTGCTCCAACCGTCGGGCGGGCCGCAGATGGACGCGGCGTGCCCACTCCATGAGGCACCGGAGACGGGAGACCGGGTGGGGATCTCGTTCGCCGCCGAGGACGTGGTGGTGCTGAAGGCCGCCGCGGACTAGCCGTGCCGCGTTGCGCCGCTGTGCCATGGATCGCTCCTGAAGGATCGGGCGCCATCGAGGTCTGTCGTCACTTTCCCGTCCGCCCCGCGCGACGACGGGAAGGTGACGACAGGCCCTAGGCGCGTGAGGGAGGGGCGGGGCGTCGGCCTTGCGGGACGACCAGCCCCAGTTCGTAGGCGAGGATCACCGCCTGAGCGCGGTCACGGAGGCCCATCTTTGTGAAGAGTCGGTTGATGTGGGTCTTGACGGTGTGATCGGTGATCGTCAGCCGGGTGGCGATCTCCGCGTTGGACAGTCCCTGGGCGATGTGGACGAGCACCTCCACCTCACGGCCGGTCAGCTCCTCCACCGTGCGTACGGGAACAGGTGCCGACCGCTGCTTGACGAACTCCGCGATCAACCGCTTGGTCAGCTCGGGAGCCAGCAGCGCATTGCCCTCCGCCACGACCCTTACGGCATGCAGCAGTTCGGGAAACGTGGTGTCCTTCAGCAGGAACCCGCTCGCCCCGGCCGCCAGCGCGTCGTACACATACTCGTCGAGCCCGAACGTCGTCAGCATCAGCGCCTTGGTGGCACCACCGGACGCCCGGGTGATCTCGCGGGCGGCCTCGATACCGTTCTTGTGCGGCATCCGGATGTCGAGCAGCGCGAGGTCCGGACGCTGCTCGGCGGCGATCCGGACCGCCTGGACACCGTCCTCGGCCTCGCCCACCACCTCGATGTCGTCCTGGGTGCCCAGGAGATTGACGAACCCGGTGCGGACGATGGCCTGGTCGTCGGCCACGATTGCTCTGATCACCACGGGAGTTCCGCCTCCACGAGAAAGCCGCCGTCCGGGCCGGGGCTGGCGGTGAGCTTCCCGCCGAGCAGCGCCGCCCGCTCCTGCATACCGGCCAGGCCATGACCGGAGTGGACGACGCCCGGCTGGCCCGGCCCGTCGTCCGCGATCCGCACCGCCAGCCGGTCCGGCCGGTAGTCGATCTCCACCACCGCCTGTGCCCCCGGGGCATGCCGGCGCACATTGGTCAGCCCCTCCTGCACGATGCGATACGCGGACAGCTCACAGGACGTCGGCAATTCGACCCGGTCTCCGCTGATCCGCAGTTCCACCTCGCCGCCCACCGACCGGTGCTGCGCTATCAGATCACCCAGCGCTTCCAGCGTCGGCTGCGGTGCCGTACCGGTGCGGTCCTGAGGGTCCGTCCGCAGCACACCCAGCAGCCGGCGCAGTTCGGTCATCGACGCGCGGGCGGACGCGGCGATCTGCTGGAAGCCCTCGCGAGCCTGCGGCGACAGGTCCGGCGTGGTGTAGGTGGCGCTCTCCGCCTGCACCGCGATCACCGAGACCGAGTGCGAGACGACGTCGTGCAACTCGCGGGCGATCGCCGCCCGTTCGGCCTCGGCGGCCTGCCGCCGCTCCATCGCGAGGACCCGGGCCTGCGCTGCCGCCCGCTCCCGCTGCGTCTCCTCGCGCGCGCGTACCGCGTCACCCATCGAGACAGCCGCCAGGATCGCGACGGTCAGCACGAACCACTCGGCGAGCAGATCGAGGGAGTACGACCTCGGGTGCCAGGAGACGATGTGCCAGACGTTCACCGCGAGGGAGAGCACCGAGCCGCCGCCGACGAGCAGCGCCGGATGCGCCACGCGGTGGCGGCCGAGGGTGTAGCACGCCATGAGGCCGCTGACGGTCGCCGCGATATAGAGGTCTGTCCCGGCGGCGAAACTGACCAGGGCCGCTGCGGCCGAGAGCGCAGCGGTGGCCGGATGGGAACGCCGCCACGCCAGCGCTGCCGCGGACAGCAGCACGCCGAGCGCGATCACCAGTGAGTGCCGCGGCACGACCAGCAGCTCCACGGCCGCGAACGCCGTGAGCGCCCCGCCGGAGGTCCAGGGATAGAACGGCGACGCGACCCAGGTGCGCAGCCGCTGCCGGAGAGAAGTGCTCATGCCGCTATTTTTTCGGCTCGCGGTGGCGGCCGCATCGCAGCACGGGTTGATCCACGATCGGCATGTCATGCCACGGGTTGACGCCGAAGTTAGGTTGCTCGTTTGACGCCCCGTGATCCGACCGTCCATAGCCTCGTGATCAAGGCGAGGACGGGAGCGTCATGAAGAGTCAACTTGCTTTTCGGAAAAGGGACTTGGCGTCGTGTCGTGCGTCGCTGCGGGCTGTGCGCGCACCGTGGCGTTCGGACGGTGGGAACCGCGGACACAGGAACCACGAGGTATGGGGATGGAGCGCGTGCGCGGTCGCCGCGCTCGGCCTCGGATTGCTCACCAGCCTTCCGCCGCACCGCACGTGGGGTCTCATCGCGGCGGCCGGTTACGGCTGCGCCGCGGTGGTCACGGCGCTCCGCGCGAGACGGTGGGGCACGCCGCGCGCCCCCACGATCAGCACTCGACTGCCCCTGGCGTTTGCCGTGGTGGGGACGGTGGGCCTGCCGCTTCTCCTTCTCGTACTGGCCGGCAGCGCACAGCTCGAAGTGGCGGTCGTCCAGCGCTCGGGCGACCTGCTGCTGCATTCCGGCAGTCCCTACATACCCGCGCCTGCCACCGTCGCCGACTACAACCCGTACCTGCCGGGCATGGCGGTCTTCGGCCTGCCGCACGCGCTGTTCGGTGACGGGCCGTTGACGGACGCCCGATGGTGGATGGCCGGAACGTTCTTCTTGTCGACGGCCGGCGCGGTGAACATGCTCGTCCGCAGCGCTCGGGCCGCCCCCGATCGCCGGACGGGGCCTCGCGGTGCATCCCGCCGAGACAGCGTGTCTGCCGCGCTGTGGCTGGCGGTCTGCCCTCTGGTGGCCCTGCCGCTGGTCGTCGGCGGCATCGACCTCCCGGTCATCGGCCTGATGTGTTGGGGACTGGCCACGGCCGGCCGCGGAAAGCCGGTGCGCGCGGGGCTCCTGCTGGGCATCGCGGCAGCGCTGAAGTGGACGGCCTGGCCTGCCGTGCCGGTCGCCCTTGCCCTCGTGGCCACCCGCTATGGCCGACGTCAGGCCCTGACCTGTGGCGCCACCGCCATGCTCGCGGTAGCGACAGCGGTGCTCCCCTTCCTGCTGATCGACCCCCGTGGCTTCGCCGAGAACGTCCTGGCGTTCCCACTGGGGTTGGGGACGACGGCATCACCTGCCGAAAGCCCGCTGCCCGGGCGACTCCTGGCCGCCTACGTCCCCGGCGGGACGCTCGTCGCGATGGTGCTGCTCGCGGTGGCGGCCCTCGGCGTCGCCGCGTCGCTGCTGATCCGGCCGCCGCGGACGGTGTCGGCGGCGGCCGATCGCCTGGCGATGGGGCTCGCGCTCGCCATGGCACTGATGCCGGCCACCCGCTTCGGGTACCTCGTCTATCCCCTGGTGCTCTGGGCATGGCCGCGCCTGGCGCATGCCACGGCCGGATCACGCACGCCGGCCGGTCACTGCTCGCCGTCCCGGCCCCTGGTGGACTCCGCAACGTGGGCCGCCCCACCCCGGCACTCCCGACCCGGCGCAGTTGCCCATCCGCACCAGTGTCGGACCGACGACCGTGAACGTCGCTGCGGCGAACGACCTTTGAGCGGCCCTGCACAGATCGCGGACGGGGCGGGCCGGAAGCGAGCCGACCCCGAACCTGGAGAGGAGACGGCTCCATGAGCCGCACGCTGATCGTCACCAACGACTTCCCGCCTCGCCAAGGCGGTATCGAAACCTTCGTCCATGCCATGGCCACCCGCTTCCCGCATGATGCGGTGGTCGTCTACACGTCGTCCGAACCCGGGGCGCCGGCCCATGACGCCGCATTGCCCTTCCCGGTGATCCGCGATCCGGCACCGATGCTGCTCCCCACGCCCCGCATCACGTCCCGTGCCGCTGCTCTCGCCCGCCGATACGCATGTGACAGCGTGTGGTTCGGGGCCGCGGCGCCGCTCGGACTGATGGCCGCGCGACTGCGGCGGGAAACGGGAGTGGCCAGGATCGTGGCCACCACACACGGCCACGAGGTCTGGTGGGCACGCACCCCTGGGGCTCGTTCGCTGCTCCGTAGGATCGGTGCGGCGACGGATGCGGTGACGTACCTCGGTGCGAGCACCCGGGTACCGATAGCGGCCGCAATCGGGCCCGCCGCCGCGGGCCGCATGGCGCGACTCGTCCCCGGAGTCGATTCCGAAGCATTCCGCCCCGGGCTCGACGGGCGTGCCGTGCGCGAGCGCTACGGCCTCGCCGGCCGGCGGGTGATCCTGTGCGCGGCCCGGCTCGTGCCGCGGAAGGGTCAGGACACATTGATCCGCGCGCTGACGCAGATTCGTCGCCGGGTGCCCGACGCGGTGGTGCTGCTCGTCGGCGGCGGCCCCTATGAACCGCGACTGCGCAGGCTCGTCACCGCTGAGGCCCTGGACGAGGGCGTGGTCTTCGCGGGCGCCCAGCCGCACTGGACCCTCCCGGCGTTCTACGTCGCGGCCGATGTCTTCGCGATGCCGTGCCGCACCCGGCGGCGCGGACTCGAGGTCGAGGGGTTGGGAATCGTCTTCCTGGAGGCGGCGGCCGCCGGACTCCCCGTACTGGTCGGCGATTCGGGAGGTGCACCCGATACCGTCCGCGACGGGGAGACGGGGCACGTCATCGACGGTCGAAGCCCGGATGCCGTGGCCGAGCGGCTGATAGCCCTGTTGACCAACCCGGAAGCCGCGCGGGCGATGGGAGAGAAGGGACGGGCCTGGGTGGCGGAAGAGTGGGGCTGGGACCGTTCCTACGAACGGCTGGCACAGTTGCTGGCCAGAGATCCGTGAGCGATCGCGGGGGCCGGGGACCCCGCCGTCCCACTCCGGCGCCGGCGACGCTGGAGAGGACCGTGCGCCCGACCGCGTACGACGGGCCGTGGCGAGGGGACTCACCCTCGGCGCCGGCAACGGCTCACACTGCCGCCTGACGCGCCCCCTCCGAAGAAGAGCCCTCGGCGCCGGCGGGCTTGCCGTCGTCCGGACCCATCCAGCTGGACTCCTGCCCCGACACGCTTTCCCGGTCCGCCCCCGATGCCGGATCGGCACCCGTATCCGTACCCGGTGCCGCCTTCCGTACCTGCTGATCCGCACCCTGTTCCGGGGCCGTCTCCGGCTCGCCGAACCAGGCGACAGCGACGGCCCCGGCCACAGCGACCACGAAACCGAGGATCGCCATCCAGGCGAAGCCCGGACGAGAGGAGTCCCCCAGCCACAGCACGCCGAGGATGCCGGGCACGACGGTCTCGCCCACCACCAGAGCCGCCGTGGCCCCGTTCACCGAACCGATCTGCAGGGCGACCGTGTGGAGATACATGCCGCCGATGCCCGCGACCAGGATCGCGTACAGCGCCGGATCGCCGAGGAGGGAGGGCAGATGGAACGGGTCCACACCGTTCAGCACGCGTACGCCGACGCCGAGCGCGCCGAAGCCCAGGCCGGACAGCAGACCCGCGAGGATCGCCGCCCGTCCACCGAGCAGCCGCACGATAAGGGTGCCTCCACCGATGATCACGACCGAGGCCACCAACAGCCACCAGTGGGTGCCGATCGGGGTATGGCCGCTGCCCTCCGGCCCGGCGGCGGTCGCCAGCAGCACCAGCGCCGAGCAGACCACGCCGATGGAGACCCATTCGTTACGGGTGAGCCGGATGTTGAGGAGCTTGATGCTGAGTACGGCCGTGATCACGAGGTTGGCGCTGATCACGGTCTGCGAAAGGAACAGCGGCAGCAGCCGCGCGGCGAGCGCACCCAGCCCGAAGCCTATGAAGTCCAGCACGGTGCCGACCATGAATTCCCAGGTCACGGCTGCCTTGGCGGTGGACGACAGGCTGGGGCCGCCGTGCTGGGTGACGGCGCCACCGGTTGCCTTCGCAGCCTCCCGGCGCGCGGACTTCCGCGAGCCCACCGCCTGAAGGACCGAACCGGTGCCGTAGCAGACGGACGCTGCTATGGCCGTGAGAAGGCCGATGATCACCGAGGGCTCCGTTCGCGTGCTGCATTACCTGTTCATTACCTGGCTTGGCAGACGCGCATTTCGGGATGTGAGTTGCCTCGGTGGGCGAAAAGTTCTCCAGCCGACGAGGGCCGGGGTACAGAACGCCCGACCGTGGCGGGCTCCGGACGAGGCTCCCCGTCGGCTCCCGGGGCTCCTGCGCGGCCGCCGGGAACGGCAACCGGGGAGCGACTTTCAGCGATGGTCGTCAGGGTCGGTCGCGGTAGAGGCGAGGTGGCTCAGCGCCTCCGGGACATCGTCGACGGAGTCGACCAAAGCGATCCGGGCCGTCATCGGGTGTCCGGTCGCCAGCGTCCGGAGCAGGGGCCAGGCAGGCAGCGTCTCCGTCCAGTACGCGCGGTCCACCAGCACCATGGGGGTCGGTCCACTGCCCGACCGGTAGTAGTTGAGGGTCGCGGCGTCGAAGACCTCCTGCACGGTCCCCGCCGCGCCGGGCAGGAACACCACGCCGGCGTTGGACCGAGCCAGCAGCCCCTCCTCGCGCAGCGCGTTCGCGAAGTACTTCGCGATGTGGGTGGCGAAGGCATTCGGAGGCTCGTGCCCATAGCACCAGGTGGGCATGGCGATGGACGATCCGCCGCCCGGCCGGTTCCGGAGCACTTCGTACGCGACGCTCGCCCATGCCGTGACCGAGGGCCTGAAGTGCGGGGTCGTGCAGAGGAGGTCCAGCGCTTCGTCGAGCATGGTGTCCTCGAACGGCGCCGCGTACGCCCCGAGGTTCGCCGCCTCCATCGCACCGGGGCCGCCGCCGGTCGCGATGGTCAGGCCCGTGCGGCCGAGCCGGCGCCCCAGCGTGGCTGCGCCCGCATAGGCAGCGGAGCCGCGCTCCATGGCGTGCCCGCCCAGGACCCCCACCACGCGTGCCCCGGCGAGATATTCGTCGAGGGCGTCGGAAACGGTGTCGTCATGAATGCTGCGCAGCATGCCGGCGACCACATCGCCGGTCGCCTTCGTCTCCTGATACCAGCGGTAGGTGCGCGCATCCGGGGTGGCGCCGTAGCCGGCGTCGAGCAGTCCCGCGAAGAGCTCGTCCGGGGTGTAGAGCGTGCCGCGATACGGGTCGAACGCCAGGCCCGGAGCCGGCGGGAAGACCAGGGCGCCACCGGCGCGCACCTTCACGGCGGCGTCCGGTTCCATCGCACACCCGAGGAAGACGGAATCCGTGGTGTCCGTGGCGAGCAGGGCGAACGTACGGTCCGTCAGGTCGAGGGAGCGGATGCGATATCCGGCGAGCCTGCCGGTCGCGGCGACCCGGTCGAACTCCGCGAGCGCGTTGATCTCGCGGCCGTGCTCCTGGGAACCGAGGGGCACCGGGGGCTCGGCGCTCGACTGCACATCCGCCATGCTAGGACCGCAGGGACTTCACCAGGGGGCCGAGCAGACCGTCTTCGGCGGCGGCGTCGAGGGCGGTGCGCAGAGCACTGTCGTACGTCGGGCGCGCCCTGCTCCGCATCTCGCGGCCCTCGTCGGTGATCACGCTGTAGACGCCGCGCCGATCGTCGGGGCACAGGTCCCGGCGGGTCAGGCCGGACGACTCCAGACGCGAGGCGAGTCGGCTGACCGAACTCTGGTTGAGGCCGATCAGATCGGCGAGTTCCTGCATTCGCAGTTCGCCGTCCTCCGAATCCGCGAGACGAGCCAGCGCGCGGTACTCGGAGAGGCCGAGTCGGTGGTGCTGTTGCAGGGCCTTCGCCAGCTCCTGCTCGATGCGTGTGTGCAGTGCTCCGAACCGGTCCCAGTGCTCCGCATCCATCGTTTCCGCTCTCTTCATGTTCTCTTCTGGTGTCTGGCCGATCCGGCGTTGCTCTCCGGCGTTCCGAGGCGTTTCCCACTGAGCTCTTGACAGCAGCGTACATGCGCCTGAAACTTATGTATGTGCATGCAAGAGAGTGCGCACATGGAAATGCGAGGGGGAGCGTTATGTCGTCGACGGATGTCACGGAAGCGGGAAGCGCCCAGGAGATCCAGCGGATCGCGACCACGCCGGACTGGTATGAGCCGTACAAGATTTCACAGGCCATCAAGGCCGGCGGGCTGATCCACGTATCCGGTCAGGCGGGGTTCGATGAGCAGGGGCGGACCGTCTCGGACGACTTCCTGGCCCAGGGGCGTCAGGCGTTCGCGAACGTCGAACGGGTCCTTGCCGAGGCCGGGTCGTCGCTCGCCGATGTGGTGAAGGTCGGCATCTTCGTCACGGACATGGCCGCCGACCTCGCCCATGTCATCACCCTGCGCGAGGAGTTCCTGTCCGAGCCCTATCCCGCGGACACCTTGCTCGAAGTCTCGTCGCTGGCCCAGCCGGAGTGGCGAATAGAGGTCGAGGTCACCGCCCTCGCCCGCTGACGGCCGGGCGCGCATCCCCGTCGGTCGCCGGTCGCCCCACACCGCGCTACGTGGCTCCGTCCCGGCCGGGCGCGCCCCGACCGACCGACGCCCTTCACTCGGCCCGGCACCGCGGCTCGACACCGGGAGAGGTCCCGGCGTCCGCTGTCGCCGACACCGAAGGAACCCGGACTGGCCGGGCCTCGCCGAGCCGCCAACCCAACGGCCCCACAGGCCCCAGTAACGGCACCTACCGCATCCGCCGCATCCACGGCATCCACCGCGTCGTGTCACAGCCTGCTCGAGCCGCCCTGCCCACCCACCGGACGGCCGCCTCAACGCCCGACTTCAACCCACCAGACCGAGCAGGCCCAGCAGGGCTCCTTCTACGTTTCCTCTGGCTGCTTCGCCGCCTTCTCCGGCCGGGTCGGCTCGCCCCCGCGGCCACACGAGCGCATCACCATGGTTTCCTGTCGCACCCCGTCACACCAGCAGGAGGCACCCGGCAAAACATCGAACGGCGCACGCACAGGGAGGAACGCACACGGAGAAACGCGCAGAGGGGAACACGCAGGGGGAACGGACAGACCCAGCACCGGACTTCGGCACATCACGTTCCGGCGGTCCCCGTTGTCCTGCCGTCCTTCACTACACGGCCTTTCGCGGAGCAGCCCTACGACACACAGACCCATGACACACAGCCCTATGCCGCGTCACAACTCGCAACATCGCCCTTCGATACTGCGGACCAGGTGGCACCGGGCATCACCACGTCCACGAATGCCGCCTCCACGAATGCCGCCTCCACGAATGCCGCCTCCACGAATGCCGCCTCGACAAATACCGCCTCGATAAATACCGCCTCAAAGAGGCACCGCTTCAAGGAACAGCGCCTCAAGGAATGTCGCCTGAAGGAGAACGTCGGCTGGAGGAACGTCGCTTCACGGGACACCGCCGCAGACATCAGCGGCTTGCGCACACTCCCCTGTGCCAGCAGCCGCCCAACCCAAGTGCAACGTACGGGAGCCGGCGCGCCCGAGCTCTGCACGCCGCGACTCAATGCACCAGCGGAAGCGTTGCCATCTCGGCGACGGTCCAGGTCAGGGGGCCGAGGACGAGCACGAGGGCCGTGGTGCGGAGGGCCGTGGCGCGGTGGAGGACGAAGGCGGATGCGCCCAGCCGTCGCAGGGCGGCCGTGCTGCGGGCGCGGGCCGCCCGGGATTCGAGGGCGGAGCTCAACGCGCTGACGGTGACGCAGGCAAGGACGACCGCCGCGCCGATCGCGGTGAACGGACCGAGAGGACGGGAAGGAGCGGCTTGGTGCAGCACGCCGGCGGCGTAGACGCCGGAGGCGACCGCGCAGAGGACGCCGAGAGGGCGGCCCAGCCGGTGCGACTCCTCCTGGAGGACGCGCCCGGACAGCAGGCGCAGTGCGCCGGGACGGCCTGCGCACAGCAGTTGGCCGGACAGATAGACCAGGCCGGGGCCGGCCAGTACGAGACCGATGGCGGCGAGGGCCCAGCCGGCCAGGACGCCCGGCGGGCTGCCGATCAGCCGACCGGAGAGGGGCAGCAGTCCGCCGGCGGCGGCGCCGGCGGGGCTGGTGTACGCCTCGGTGGCCAGACCCGCCGCGGCCAGGGCGACACCCCAGGGGAGACCTGAGGGGGCTTCGGTGGTCGAAGGAGTGTCGGTGTCGACGACGCCCGCTTCGGTGCGGGGCCGGAGCGAGAAGGCGGTGGCCACGGCTGCGGTCAGCGGGATGACGGAGATCAGCATGAGGGCGCCGATCCACGGCAGCGGGTGACCGGCGCCGAGCAATCCGGAGTCGATGGCGTGGGAGCCGGTGCCGGAGGCGGCGGTGCCCAGGTCGCCGCGGAGGGCCAGGAAGACGACGAGCGAGAGGAGGACGCCGAGGGCGCAGAAGAGGGCGGTGGAGGTTGCGGCGAGCAGGGTGAGCCGGAACGGGCCGAGGCCGGCGGCGGCCATGCCGCGCTGCAGCCGGGCGGCCGGGTCCGTACGGGCCACGGACACCGCGAGTTGCGCGGTGGCGGCGAGCGGGGCGGCGCACCACAGGAGCCGGGCCAGGGAGTCGCCGGCCGTGGCGGGGTGGGCGGCGGCGTGGCCCAGGGCGGCCAGCACCAGGAAGCCGGTGCCGGCCGCGGCGGCGGTGACGAGGAGACGGCGCAGCAGGACGAGGGGGTGGGTGCCGCGGGCTAGACGGAGAGCGAGCACGCTGCCCTGCTTTCCTCATCGGAGGCGCCGGCGGTCTCGGGAACGGCGCCCGAGCGGCGGCCGTCCAGCAGCGCGATGGTCCGGTCGGCGAGGGCGGCGACCTTGGGGTCGTAGGTCGCCAGGACCACGGTGATGTGGTGCGAGCGGGCCGCGGTGGTCAGGGTGCGCAGTACCTGGGTGCCGTCGGCGCTGTGCAGGGGAGCCGTGGGTTCGTCGGCGAAGAGCACCTGCGGGGTGGTGACCAGGGCGCGGGCGATGGCGACGCGCTGGCGCTGGGACTGGTCGAGTCGCCCGGGGCGGCGGCGGGCGCACATGCCCACGTCGAGGCGTTCCAGCCACTCGATGGCGGTGTGCTTGGCCGCGCGGTGGCCGGCGCCGCGCAGCAGGAGCGGGAGGGCGGCGTTCTCCCAGGCGCTGAGTTCGGGGACGAGGTGGGGTTCGGTGTCGATCCAGCCGAACCGGTCGAGACGCAGCCGTTCGCGGCTGGGAGAGGAGAGGGTGTGGACGGGGGAGCCGTTGAACCAGATCTCGCCCTCGGTCGGGACGAGCTGTCCGGACAGGCATTTGAGGAGCGTGGTCTTGCCGCTGCCGCGGGGGCCGGAGACGGCAAAGATCTCGCCTTCGCGGACATCGAGGGAGACATCGGCGAGGGCGACGGTGGCGCCGTGTGTGTGGTGCAGGCCGTGGGCCCGGAGAACGTCGTTGTCAGGCGGGGCCACCATCTGCACACCTCTCGCTTGTTTCGCTGCTCGCTTCCCCCGGCGGGGGGAACGACCACGGAGGGTATCGGTCACCAGCACGGTAAGGAATCGCATCCTCGGTCATTTGTGGCTCGGCAGCCACAACGGCCCAGATTCACTCGTATGGATGGGAACGAGCGAATCCAGGCCGTCGGATGTGCAGTTGTGCACTGGTGTTCAGTTGTTCAGCTATCCACTGGCGCACCAGGAGGTGACGCGATGATCAGAGCTTGGTCCACGCCTCGGTGAGGACGGAGCGCAGGATCTGCTCGATCTCGTCGAAGACCGGCTGGTCTGCGATCAGCGGCGGGGCCAGCTGGATGACCGGGTCGCCACGGTCGTCGGCGCGGCAGTAGAGGCCGTTGTCGTACAGGGCCTTGGAGAGGAAGCCGTAGAGGACGCGCTCGGTCTCCTCGTCGTTGAAGGACTCCTTGGTGGCCTTGTCCTTCACGAGCTCGATGCCGTAGAAGAAGCCGTTGCCGCGGACGTCGCCGACGATCGGCAGGTCGTGCAGCTTCTGCAGGGTGCTGAGGAAGTTGCCCTCGTTCTTGAGCACGTGCTGGTTGAGGCCCTCGCGCTCGAAGATGTCGAAGTTCGCGAGCGCCACGGCCGAGGAGACCGGGTGGCCACCGAAGGTGTAGCCGTGCAGGAAGGTGTTGTCACCCTTGTAGAACGGCTCGGCGAGGCGGTCGGAGATGATGCAGGCGCCGATCGGGGAGTAGCCCGAGGTCATGCCCTTGGCGCAGGTGATCATGTCCGGGACGTAGTCGAACTTGTCACAGGCGAACATCGTGCCGAGGCGGCCGAAGGCGCAGATGACCTCGTCGGAGACGAGCAGCACGTCGTACTGGTCGCAGATCTCGCGGACCCGACGGAAGTAGCCGGGGGGCGGCGGGAAGCAGCCACCGGCGTTCTGCACCGGCTCCAGGAAGACCGCGGCGACGGTCTCCGGGCCCTCGAAGAGGATCTGCTGCTCGATCTGGTCGGCGGCCCAGCGGCCGAAGGCCTCGGGGTCGTCGCCGTGGATCGGGGCGCGGTAGATGTTGGTGTTCGGGACCTTGTGCGCACCGGGGACCAGCGGCTCGAAGGGGGCCTTCAGGCCCGGCAGGCCGGTGATCGACAGGGCGCCCTGCGGGGTGCCGTGGTAGGCGACCGCGCGGGATATGACCTTGTGCTTCATCGGCTTGCCGGTGAGCTTGAAGTACTGCTTGGCGAGCTTCCAGGCGGTCTCGACCGCCTCGCCGCCACCGGTGGTGAAGAAGACCTTGTTCAGGTCGCCCGGGGCGTAGTTCGCCAGGCGCTCGGCAAGCTCCACGGCCTTGGGGTGGGCGTAGGACCACACGGGGAAGAAGGCCAGCTCCTGGGCCTGCTTGTAGGCGGTCTCGGCGAGCTCGACCCGGCCGTGGCCGGCGTTGACCACGAAGAGGCCGGCGAGGCCGTCGATGTAGCGCTTGCCCTTGTCGTCGTAGATGTTGGTGCCCTCGCCGCGCACGATCGTGGGCACGGGGGCGTTCTCGTACGACGACATGCGGGTGAAGTGCATCCACAGGTGGTCGTACGCCGTCTTGGAGAGGTCGGCGCTCATTGCTATCTCGTTCCCCAGGTGTAGGTCTGCTTCCGGAGCTTGAGGTACACGAAGCTCTCGGTGGATCGGACGCCGGGAAGCGTGCGGATCCGCTTGTTGATCATTTCCAGAAGGTGGTCGTCGTCCTCGCAGACGATCTCGATGATGAGATCGAAGGAGCCTGCCGTCATGACGACGTATTCGACCTCCTCCATGGTCGTCAGGGCGTCGGCCACGGGGTCGAGGTCGCCCTCGACGTTGATGCCGACCATTGCCTGCCGGCGGAGACCGACCGTGAGGGGGTCGGTGACCGCGACGATCTGCATCACGCCTTGGTCGAGCAGCTTCTGTACGCGCTGCCGCACCGCCGCCTCGGACAGGCCCACGGCCTTGCCGATCGCGGCGTACGGACGGCGCCCGTCCTCCTGGAGCTGCTCGATGATCGCCAGGGAGACGGAGTCGATCGACGGAGTGCCGTTTCTGTCACGAGTGGCCACGTCCTTCACTGTGCACGAGGTTCGACGGTATGGCAACCCCAAAGCGATGAAATCAGTTGTTGATCGAGGAAGATTTCACGGATTTCGTTGTTCGAGCCGTGTGGGTGTGTTGAAAACGTGGCTCCCGCGGATAGTGTGGGGTCGCAACCACCGGACATCTGACATTGAAGGGGGCGCACAGTGACCACCGCACTGCGTCGTCTGCGCAACTACATCGACGGGGAGTTCCGGGACGCCGCCGACGGGCGGACCACGAAGGTGGTCAACCCGGCCACGGGCGAGCCGTACGCCACCGCCCCGCTCTCCGGCGCCGCGGACGTGGACGCGGCCATGGCGGCCGCGGAAGCCGCGTTCCCCGCCTGGCGCGACCTGATCCCGGCCGAGCGCCAGAAGGTCCTGCTCAAGATCGCCGACCGCTTCGAGGAGCGCGCCGAGGAGCTGATCGCCGCCGAGTCCGAGAACTGCGGCAAGCCGATCGCCCTGGTCCGCTCCGAGGAGATCCCGCCGATGGTGGACCAGATCCGCTTCTTCGCGGGTGCCGCCCGGATGCTCGAAGGCCGCTCGGCCGGCGAGTACATGGACGGCTTCACCTCCATCATCCGTCGTGAGCCGGTGGGTGTCTGCGCGCAGGTCGCGCCCTGGAACTACCCGATGATGATGGCCGTGTGGAAGTTCGCCCCGGCGCTCGCCGCGGGCAACACCGTGGTCATCAAGCCCTCCGACACCACCCCCGCCTCGACGGTGCTGATCGCCGAGATCATCGGTGGTGTCCTGGACGAACTGGGCCACTCCCGCGGTGTGTTCAACGTCATCTGCGGCGACCGGGAGACCGGCCGCCTGATGGTCGAGCACAAGGTCCCGGCGATGGCCTCGATCACCGGCTCGGTGCGCGCCGGCATGCAGGTCGCCGAGTCCGCGTCCAAGGACCTCAAGCGGGTCCACCTGGAGCTCGGCGGCAAGGCCCCGGTCGTGGTCTTCGAGGACACCGACATCGCCAAGGCCGTCGAGGACATCGCCACCGCCGGCTACTTCAACGCCGGCCAGGACTGTACGGCCGCCACCCGTGTGCTCGTCCAGGAGTCCATCCACGACGAGTTCGTCGCCGCGCTGGCCAAGGCCGCCTCGGAGACCAAGACCGGTGCGATCGACGACGAGGACGTGCTCTACGGCCCGCTGAACAACGCCAACCAGCTGGCGCAGGTCAAGGGCTTCATCGAGCGGCTGCCCGCGCACGCCAAGATCGAGGCCGGCGGCGAACAGGTCGGCGAGAAGGGCTACTTCTTCGCCCCGACCGTCGTCTCGGGCCTGAAGCAGGACGACGAGATCGTCCAGAACGAGGTCTTCGGCCCGGTCATCACCGTGCAGTCCTTCGCCGACGAGAAGCAGGCGGTGGAGTGGGCCAACGGCGTCGAGTACGCCCTGGCCTCCTCGGTGTGGACCAAGGACCACGCCCGCGCGATGCGGATGTCCAAGGCCCTCGACTTCGGCTGCGTGTGGATCAACACCCACATCCCGCTGGTCGCCGAGATGCCGCACGGCGGCTTCAAGAAGTCCGGCTACGGCAAGGACCTGTCCGCCTACGGCTTCGACGACTACACCCGGATCAAGCACGTGATGACCTCGCTGGACGGCTGAGTCGACCGGCACCCACCGGGGGATCCCCACCGTCGAGCGGCACGGAACGCTCGACACACCGTCGCGGGCGGAGGCCCGGCAATGGACGCTCTGTCTCTTGCCGCCTCCGCCCGCGGCACGTGAGAGTGCTCGCCATGGCTGATCTTTCGCGGCGTTCGCTGCTTCGGGGCATGGGCGGAATCGGTGTGACCGGGGCGCTGGCCGCCATGACGGGATGCGGGGTGCCGCCGGCGTACGTCGAGGCCGCCGACCGCGAGGCCCCGGACCGCTCCGCCCGCGAGCGCAAGCTGGTCTTCGCCAACTGGCCGCTCTACATCGACGTCGACGACCGCGACCCGCAGCGCCGCCCCACGCTGGACGGGTTCCAGAAGCGCACCGGGATCTCCGTGACGTACACCGAGGAGATCAACGACAACGACGAGTTCTTCGGGAAGATCAGCCCCGCGCTGATGAACCACCAGGCCACCGGGCGCGACCTGGTCGTCATCAGCGACTGGATGTGCGCCCGGTACGTCCGGCTGGGCTGGGTCGAGACGATGGACCGCGGGGCCCAGCCGAACGTCGCCCGGTACCTCGATCCACTGCTGCGCGATCCGCACTTCGACCCCGGCCGCACGCACTCGGTGCCCTGGCAGTCGGGGATCACCGGCATCGCCTACAACCGCAAGAAGCTGGGCCGGGAGATCAAGCACACCTCCGACCTGTGGAAGGACGACCTGCGCGGCCGGGTCACCCTGCTGTCCGGGATGGACGAGGCGTTCGCCATGCTGCTCCAGGGCAACGGCGTGGACATCACCCGCTGGACCGCCGCCGACTTCCACCGGATGATCGACCAGGTGCGCGCCCTGGTCCACAAGGGCCACATCCGCCGGTTCACCGGCAACGACTACATCAAGGACCTGGACTCCGGCGATGTGCTCGCCGCGCAGGCGTACTCCGGCGATGTGATCCAGCTGAGGGCGGACAACCCGGACATCGAGTTCGTGGTCCCCGAGGAGGGCGCGGAGCTGTGGGCGGAGAGCATGATGATCCCCAACCTCGCGGCCCACAAGCGGAACGCCGAGCGGCTGATCGACTACTACTACCAGCCGGAGGTCGCCGCCGAACTGGCCGCGTGGGTCAACTACGTCTGCCCGGTGCCGGCCGCGCGTGAGGTGCTCGCCTCGTCCAAGGACAAGGAACAGGCCCAACTCGCCGCGGATCCGCTGATCTTCCCCGACGGGGCGATGCGCAAGCGGCTGGCCATCGCGCGGGACGTCACGGCCAAGGAGCGGCCCGAGTTCGCCAAGGCGTGGAACGGGATCGTGGGGCTGTAGCCGCTGGTGGGGGTCGTGGTCGGGGTGGGGGTGGGGCGGTGGTCGAGGTGATCAACTGGCCTGCCAGACTTGGCGGTTATGTCGATCTCTGCGATGCAGTCGAAGCTCCCGGAGCCGTCCGGGCTGTCCGGGCCGTGTGGGGCGTCCGAGTCGTGCGCGTCGTCCGGGGGCCGGATCTCGCCGGTCGTGACCCTGGGGCTGTTCGCCGCCTGGGCGTTGCACGACGCCGAGGAGGTGGCCTTCGGGCCGCGCTGGGTGCGGGAGAACGTACCGGCGCTGCGCAAGCGGTTCCCGCAGGTGCCCGAGCAGGTCTGGCGGGCCGTGGAGGGCGTCACCGAGCGGGAGTTCGCCGTGGCGGTGACGGTGATGGCGGGCATCGTGGCCGCGGCGTCGGCCAGCGGGTACCGCACCGGCGGCCGGTCCGCGTTCTTCCAGGCCACGCTGGACGGCTTCGGGCTGCACGGCCTGATGCACCTCGCGCAGGCCGCCGTGGTCCGCGGCTACACGCCCGGGGTCGCCACCTCGCCGGTGCTCGTCATCCCGTTCACGCTCTGGGCCCGCGGTCGGCTGCGGCGGGCCGGTCGGCTGCGGCCGACGACCCCGGGCAGCGTGGCACGGGGGATCGCCGCCGCGGCGGCCGCCACCGTCGTCTCGCACACCGTGGCGCGGCAACTGGTCAAGGAGTGAGGACGACCGGGGGTTCGGTCCGGCCCTCGGCGGGGCGGGTGCGCGGCTGAGTCCCCGTCGCCGCCGAACCTAGGCCGACCGCCGACCGCCGACCGCCGACCGGCACCCGCCAGCGGGCACTCGCCAACCGGCAAGTGGGAAGCGGGAGTTCCGATGCCGAGGCGGTACGTGCCGCGGGCGGCCGCCGCCCAGTCGCCACGGGCGTCGCCCAGCCGCTCCGGCTGCCGCCCGGAGGCCGGTCAGGCGTGCCGGCCCGCCGCGTAGGCGTCGATCTCGGCCGCCAGCCGCGCCTTGGCCGGGTCGTCCATGAACGACGCGGTGACCGCGTTCTTGGCGAGGGCGGCGACCCCCGCGGCGTCCAGGCCCAGCAGACGGGCGGCGACGGCGTATTCGGTGTTGAGGTCGGTGCCGAACATCGGGGGGTCGTCGCTGTTGATGGTGACCAGGACGCCGGCGTCCACCATCTCCTTGATCGGGTGCTCCTCCAGGGTGCGCACCGCGCGGGTGGCGATGTTGGAGGTCGGGCAGACCTCCAACGGGATGCGGTGCTCGGCGAGATGGGCCAGCAGCTTCGGGTCCTGGGTGGCGCTGGTGCCGTGGCCGATCCGCTCGGCGCGCAGGGAGGTCAGGGCGTCCCAGATGGTGCCGGGGCCGGTGGTCTCGCCGGCGTGCGGGACGGAGCGCAGCCCGGCGGCGATGGCCCGGTCGAAGTACGGCTTGAACTGGGGCCGCGGGACGCCGATCTCGGGGCCGCCCAGCCCGAACGAGACCAGGCCCTCGGGCTGCAGCTCGCAGGCGATCCGGGCGGTCTCCTCGGCGGCCTCCAGGCCCGCCTCGCCGGGGATGTCGAAGCACCAGCGCAGCACCACGCCCAACTCGGACTCGGCCGCCTTCCGGGCGTCCTCGATGGCCTCGACGAAGGCCGCGTCCGGGATGCCGCGGCGGACCGAGCTGAAGGGCGTGATGGTCAGCTCGGCGTAGCGGATCTGCTGGCGGGCCATGTCGCGGGCGACCTCGTACGTCAGCAGGCGGACGTCCTCGGCGTCGCGGATCAGGTCCACGACGGAGAGGTAGACCTCGATGAAGTGGGCGAAGTCGCGGAAGGTGAAGTAGTCGGCGAGCGCCTCGGGGTCGCTGGGCACCGTGGAGTCGGGGTGCCGGGCGGCCAGCGCGGAGACGATCCGCGGCGAGGCCGAGCCGACGTGGTGGACGTGCAGCTCCGCCTTGGGCAGGCCCGCGATGAAGGTGTCGAGGTCGGACAACGGTTCCTCCTGGGTGAGGGTGCGCGGGGGTGGGGTGCGCAGAGCGGACGATGCGGTGTGGTCATCGTAGGGCGGGGGCCCGGGCGGTCGTGGGGCCGGTGGGGGAGCCCCGTGCGGGGCGCTCGGCCGGCCGCGGCGACCGGTGCCGGCCCGCCGCCGTGCCTCACCCCTGGCCGGCCCGGCCGGCGTCCCCCTCCGACAGTCGCTGGCGGGCCTCCATCAGGGCGAAGCCCAGGAGGTTCAGTCCGCGCCAGCGCGCCGGATCCGCGGCGCGGTCGTCGTCGGCGGCGAGGCCGATGCCCCATATCCGGTCCACGGGGCTGGCCTCCACCAGGACGCGGGAACCGGTGCCCAGCAGGAACTCCCGCAGCTCCGGATCCTGGCCGAATTTGTGAAGGCTGCCCTCGACGATCAGGTCGAAGCGGCGCTGCCGCCAGACCTCCTCGTCGAAGCCGCGGACCGTGCGCCCGGCGTCCTTGGCCTGCTTGGGGTGGGTGGCGGCGAGGGCCCGGCGCTCGGCGTCCGCGTCGTCGAACAGCCGGGCCTTGCCGGCCATCATCCAGTGCTCGGCGGTGGCGTAGCGGACGCCGTCGACGGTGAAGGGGGAGGGCCACCACTGGCTGAAACAGCTCGCTCCGATGCCGCCGCCGCGGGGCGGGCGATGCCCCCAGAAGTGGACATACTTGACCCGCTGGCCGGTGGCGGTCAGTGCGATCAGCTCCGTCACCGAGCGCGGTCCGTCGGCGGTGCGAGCGGCGGTGGTCCCCGTGTCGTCGTGCATCATGCCGGGATTCTGTCAGCGGGCACTGACAACGTGTCGGGGGGCCGGGCCACTGAATTCGCAGAATTCGTTGCGTAACCAAAAGGCAACAACGGAATCACTTGTTGGTCGCCTTCTGCTCTGTCAGGATCGGCCATCGATTCCGGTAATAGCTACGCCTGGTAGTGCCCTGAGCGGCCCCGGCGCCCGGCGGAGGAGAGCACCATGGACCAGCGATCCGAAGTGACCGAACGATTCGCCGAGGGCGCGCAATTCATCGCCGGGAGTCTTCGGAGCGGCACCTCCGGCCGCACCCAGGACGTCGTCGACCCGGCCACCGGCGAGACCGTCCTGCGGTACGAACTCGCAGGTACCGGCGATGTGGACGCCGCGGTGGCGGCTGCCGCGCGGGCCTTCCCGGCCTGGGCCGGGGCGACGCCCGGCGAGCGTTCCGACACCCTGCACCGCTTCGCCGCTGCGCTCGCCGAGGACGCCGCGGACCTCGCCGCCGCCGAATCCCTGAACTGCGGAAAGCCCATCAAGCTCAGCGAAGAGTTCGACGTTCCCGGCACGATCGACAACGCCGCGTTCTTCGCCGGTGCCGCCCGCCATCTGGAGGGCAAGGCGGCCGCGGAATACAGCGGCGACCACACCTCGATGATCCGCCGGGAGCCGGTCGGCGTGGTCGGCTCCATCGCGCCCTGGAACTATCCGCTCCAGATGGCCGCCTGGAAGGTGCTGCCGGCCATCGCCGCGGGCAACACCATCGTCCTCAAGCCCGCCGAGATCACCCCGCTGACCTCGCTGCTGTTCGCGCAGGCCGCGCAGCGCGCCGGGCTCCCCGACGGCGTCCTCAACATCGTCTCCGGCGCCGGCCGGGACGCCGGTGAGCACCTGGTGGGCCACCCCGACGTCGCCATGACCTCCTTCACCGGCTCCACCGCCGTGGGCAAGCGGGTCGCCGAGATCGCCACCGGCACCGTCAAGCGGCTCCACCTGGAGCTCGGCGGCAAGGCCCCGTTCGTGGTCTTCGACGACGCCGACCTGGAGGCCGCGGTCCACGGGGCGGTCGCCGGCGCCCTGATCAATACGGGCCAGGACTGCACCGCGGCCACCCGCGCCTACGTCCAGCGCCCGCTCTACGACGCGTTCGTCAGCGGCGTGGCGGACCTGATGGCGACCGTGCGGCTGGGCGACCCGTTCGACCCGTCCACCGACCTCGGGCCGCTGATCTCGCACACCCAGCGGGACCGGGTGGCCGGGTTCGTCGAGCGGGCCCGCGGCTACGCCACCGTGGTCACCGGCGGCGAGGCGCCCCAGGGGGAGCTGGCCAAGGGCGCCTACTACCGGCCGACGCTGATCGCCGGCGCCGCCCAGGACAGCGAGATCGTCCAGTCCGAGATCTTCGGCCCGGTGCTGGTCGTGCTGCCCTTCGACAGCGACGACGAGGGCCTCGCGCTGGCCAACGACACCCCCTACGGGCTGGCCGCGTCCGCCTGGAGCCGGGACGTCTACCGCACCGGCCGGGCCACCCGCGAGCTCAACGCCGGCTGCGTGTGGATCAACGACCACATCCCGATCATCAGCGAGATGCCGCACGGCGGTGCCAAGGCGTCCGGCTTCGGCAAGGACATGTCGGCGTACTCCTTCGAGGAATACACGCAGGTCAAGCACGTGATGTATGACATCACCGGGGTCGCCAGGAAGGACTGGCACCGGACGATCTTCGGGGACCGCGGCTGACCCCGCCCTGGGGGCGCCCCTCCCACGGGCGTCCCACCCGCCCGCGGCCGGGGCCGCGCACCACCGCCACCACCGGCCGCACGCCGGGCACACCCCTGAAAGGCCACGCGCATGGAGCACCACGAGCAGCCCGCCCCCGCGGCACCATCGGCCCCGCACGCCCCCTTCTCGACGGCCGAGCTCACCGCCCTGCGCCGCAGCCTGACCACCGGCCGGCTCGCCATGACCCGCCGCTCGCTGCTCCGGGCCGGCGGGGCCCTGGCGGCCGTGGTCGGCGGCTCCGCGGCCCTGTCGGCCTGCGGCATCGCCCCCGCCGGCCGCACCGACGCGGCACTGACCGTGGACCACTCCACGGCGGAGAAGCGGCTGAACTTCTCCAACTGGACCGAGTACATGGACGTCAGCGACGACGGCAGGCGCCACCCCACGCTGGACGCCTTCCAGCGGCGCACCGGCATCGCCGTGACGTACACCGAGGACATCAACGACAACGACGAGTTCTTCGGCAAGATCCAGGCGCAGCTCGCCAACGGCCAGGACACCGGGCGCGACCTGATCGTCCTCACCGACTGGATGTGCGCCCGGATGATCTCGCTCGGCTGGATCCAGCCACTCGAAGCGGACCGCCTGCCGCACGCCCGGGCCAACCTCGCGGCGCAGTTCCGCAACCCCACCTGGGACCCGGGCCGCAAGCACTCCTACGTCTGGCAGAGCATCCCCGCGATCATCGCCTACAACGCCAGGGCCACCGGCGGCCGGAGCGTCGACTCGATCAGCCAGCTGCTGGAGGACCCGCAGCTCAAGGGGCGGGTCGGCTTCCTCTCGGAGATGCGCGACACCGTCGGGCTGACCCTGCTCGACATGGGCAAACGGCCCGAGGACGTCACCGCCGACGACTACGACGCCGCGCTCGCCCGCCTCCAGAAGGGCGTCGACACCCAGCAGATCCGCCGCTTCACCGGCAACGACTACACCAACGACCTGGACAAGGGCGACCTCGCCGCGTGCGTCGCCTGGTCCGGGGACGTCGTCCAACTGCAGAGCGACAACCCCGACATCCGCTACGCCGTCCCCAAGGCCGGCTACATGACCTCCACCGACAACCTGATGGTGCCCAGCAAAGCCCGCCACAAGGGGAACGCCGAACGGCTCATCGACTACTTCTACGAGCCGAAGGTGGCGGCCCGGCTCGCCGCGTACATCAACTACGCCTGCCCCGTCGACGGGGTGCGCGCGGAACTCGCAAAGATCGACCGGGAGTTGGCGGAGAACCCGCTGATCCTGCCGGACGAGGAGATGACCGCCCGGTCCCACTCCTTCCGCGCCCTGAACCCTGCGGAGAACAGGGTGTTCAACCAGAAGTTCTCCGACCTCACCGGTGCCTGAGCCGGTCCCGACGGCGCCCGGCCGCACACCGGGCTGGCCCGAGCCGTTCTGCCCCCTTACGACCCACGGGACGACCCATATGACCACCACCTCGACCCCCCAGAGCAGCGGCGGCGACGTCCGCCTGCACCGGATCAGCAAAACCTACGGCTCCTTCACCGCCGTCCACCCGCTCGACCTCACCATCCCCGCCGGGTCCTTCTTCGCGCTGCTGGGCGCCTCCGGCTGCGGCAAGACCACCACCCTGCGCATGATCGCCGGCCTGGAGGAGCCCACCACCGGGACGGTCGAACTCGCCGGTCAGGACGTCACCGCCCTGCCGCCCTACAAGCGCCAGGTCAACACCGTCTTCCAGAACTACGCGCTCTTCCCGCACCTGGACATCTACGAGAACGTCGCCTTCGGACTGCGCCGCCGCGGCATCAAGTCCGTCAAGAAGCAGGTCGAGGAGATGCTCGACCTGGTCCAGCTCGGCCCGATGGCGCGCCGCAAGCCGCAGCAGCTCTCCGGCGGCCAGCAGCAGCGGGTCGCGGTCGCCCGCGCGCTGATCAACCACCCCGAGGTGCTGCTGCTGGACGAACCGCTGGGCGCCCTCGACCTCAAGCTGCGCCGCCAGATGCAGCTGGAGCTCAAGCGCATCCAGACCGAGGTCGGCATCACCTTCGTGCACGTCACCCACGACCAGGAGGAGGCCATGACGATGGCCGACACCGTGGCCGTGATGAACGGCGGCCGGGTCGAACAGCTCGGCGCCCCCGCCGAGTTGTACGAGAACCCCGCCACCACCTTCGTCGCCAACTTCCTGGGCACCTCCAACCTCATCGAGGCCGAGGTCACCGAGGCCGGCGGCACGGAACTCGTCCTGACGGCCGGCGGCGCCACGCTCCGGCTGCCCACCCGGCGATGTAGCACCCCGGCCCGCAAGGGCGAGAAGGTGCTGGTCGGCTTCCGCCCGGAGAAGGTCGTCCTGGCGCACGCCGACGACGCCGCGGCGATACCCGAGGGCCACAACCGGATGGCCGGCCGCGTGAAGATCGCCAGCTTCATCGGCGTCTCCACCCAGTACGTCGTCGACGTCCCCGGCGTCGGCGAACTCTCCGTCTACGAGCAGAACATCGGGCGGGACGGCCGCCTGGTCCCCGGCGCCGACATCGTCCTGCACTGGGAGCCGGAGCACACCTTCGGCCTCGACGCCGACCAGTCCCTGCTCGCCGGGACCGTGGGCGACGCCGGCGCGGACCTCGACGAGGAGGCCGCATGAGTTTCCTGAGTCAACCTCTATGCCGCGACGGGTGTGTCGGCACTCGTGTTGATCTTCCCGTTGGCTTGGTGAGTGGCGGGGTCGTAGCAGGCTCCGTCGCGCCAGCAGGCCCAGATCACGCGGAGCCAGGCGCGGGCCAGGATGCGGATGGCGTGGGGGTGTCGCTTCTTGCGGGTCCTGGCGTCGGTGTAGATCTTCGCAGCCCAGTCGCTGCCGTGTCTGCTGTTGTCGGCGAACGTCGTGACGGCCAGGCGTGCGCGGCGGTTGGTCGCGTAGCGGAAGGCGACGGTGCGGGACTTGCCGGAGGCTTTCGTGACCGGGACGACTCCGGCTTCGGCGATGAACTGCTCGCAGGTCTGGGAGCGTTCGAGGATCGGGCCGAGTTCGCCGATGATCTGGGCGAGGTTGATTTTGCCGATCCGCGGCATGGTCGCGAACAGCGGTGCGTAGGGGTGGGCCTTGACGGCCTCGGTGATGGCCTTGTCCAGCGCGCGGAGGGTGGCACGGGTGCCCTGGACGAGCTGGACCTGGATGCGGATGAGCTGTTCGACGGCGGCCGGGCTGAGCCGGGACGCAGCCGAGGGTGCCGAACGCAGACGCTCGATGAGGAAGCTGCCGGGCTTGTTGCCGGAGTAGCCATGGCGTTTGCACCAGGCTTGAAGCCGTCCGGCGGTGAGCTTGGAGGCGGCGGCCGGGGTGGGGTAACGCTCCAGGAAGGCCAGGGCGATGTCGCTGTCGAGTTCGTAGAAGACGGCCTTTCCGCCGGGCCAGTGGGCGTCCAGCGACGCGGCGAGCTGGTTGACGGCGGCGACCTTGGCCTCGATGTGGTCGGCGCGCTGGCGGGTGAGCGCCTGCAGGTCCAGCGTGGCCTGGTCGGTGGGCTCCAGGCGGGGCAGGAAGTGCCCGTCGGTGCGCAGGTAGTCGGCGAGTTTCATGCTGTCGCCCGCGTCCGTCTTGGCCTTGGCGGCACCCCAGCGCGGCCGCATCGCGTGGAAGGCGTTCGGGTGCACCGGCACCACCGGGTGACCGGCGGCCAGCAGCCGGTCGACGACCAGGCCGCGGGTGGTCTCGATGGCCACCGGAAGATCCGCCGGAGCCCCGTATCGGGCCAGGCGGGCCAGCGTCTTGGTGATGCCTTCCTCGGTGTGTGCCAGTTCCCACCGGTCCACGCGGGCGCCGAGGTGGTCCATGACGGTCACGTCGTGGGTCTCGGTCGCCCAGTCCCATCCGATGAACACGAAAGAAGTACTCCAGTGTCGTGCGCGGAGCACCTGCTCGGTGATGAGGACGTCTGCCGGGAGCTCATTAATCGGCCCTCTGCGGGGCGTGTCCCTGAAGCCGATCAGACGGCCTCGGGCCCGGCAGGGCCGGCGGAACTCATGCTGGCCGTCCAACGGCTCGCACCACTGGCCGTACCCCGCCGGGACCGAGAGGTCACAACCCTACCCATGAGGGCTGCAGAAGGGATGGTCCTCTAATGAGCACCACCGAAGCCCCCGCGCCACCGGAGGCGCCCGCCGAGGACGCGGCGCTACCGATCCGCAAGACCCCCACCCGCAAGCGCCTGGTCCCCTACTGGCTGCTGCTCCCCGGCATCCTCTGGCTGGTCGTCTTCTTCGCCGCCCCGCTCGTCTACCAGGCGTCGACCTCCCTCCAGACCGGGTCCCTCGAAGAGGGCTTCAAGGTCACCTGGCACTTCGCCACCTACTGGGACGCGCTGGCCGAATACTGGCCGCAGTTCGTCCGCTCGGTCGGCTACGCGGCGATCGCCACCGTGCTCTGCCTGCTGCTCGGCTACCCCCTGGCGTATCTGATCGCCTTCAAGGCCGGCCGCTGGCGCAACCTCGTGATGATCCTCGTCATCGCCCCGTTCTTCACCAGCTTCCTGATCCGCACCCTGGCCTGGAAGACGATCCTGGCCGACGGCGGCCCGGTGGTCGGCGCGCTCAACGCGCTGCACCTCCTGGACGTCACCAGTGCCCTGGGCATCACCGAAGGGCACCGGGTGCTGGCCACCCCGCTGGCGGTGGTCTGCGGTCTGACCTACAACTTCCTGCCGTTCATGGTGCTGCCCCTGTACACCTCGCTGGAGCGCATCGACCCGCGGTTGCACGAGGCCGCCGGCGACCTCTACGCCCGCCCGGCCACCACCTTCCGCCGGGTCACCTTCCCGCTGTCCATGCCCGGCGTCGTCGCCGGCACCCTGCTGACCTTCATCCCGGCCGCCGGCGACTACATCAACGCCGAGTTGCTGGGCTCCACCGACCAGAAGATGATCGGCAACGTCATCCAGTCGCAGTTCCTGCGGGTCCTGGACTACCCGACCGCCGCCGCGCTCTCCTTCATCCTCATGGCGGCCATCCTCGCCATGGTCACGATCTACATCCGCAAGTCCGGGACGGAGGATCTGGTCTGATGGCGGCAACCGACACCCCCGCGAAGGACCCGGCCGCAACCACGGCCACCGCCCCGGCGCCCCGGCGCACCTCCGGCAAGGGCCTGCGCTGGCTGCGCCGCAACCTCGTCACCCTGGCGGGACTGGCCACGCTGGCCTATCTGGTCCTGCCCAACGTCGTGGTGATGGTCTTCTCCTTCAACAAGCCCAACGGGCGCTTCAACTACCAGTGGACGCGGTTCTCCACCGACGCCTGGACCGATCCGTGCGGCGTCGCCGACATGTGCGGCTCGCTCGGGCTGAGCCTGGAGATAGCCGTCTGGGCCACCGTCGGCGCGACCGCCCTCGGCACCATGATCGCGTTCGCGCTGGCCCGCTACCGCTTCCGGGCCCGCGCGGCCGTCAACACCCTGATCTTCCTGCCGATGGCGATGCCCGAGGTCGTCATGGCCGCCTCCCTGGCCACCCTCTTCCTCAACATGGGCATCCAGTTCGGCTTCTGGACGATCCTGATCGCGCACATCATGTTCTGCCTGAGCTTCGTCGTCACCGCCGTCAAGGCCCGCGTGATGAGCATGGACCCGCGGCTCGAACAGGCCGCCCAGGACCTCTACGCCACACCGGTGCAGACCTTCCTGCGGGTGACGCTGCCGATCGCCGCGCCCGGCATCGCCGCCGGCGCCCTGCTCTCCTTCGCGCTCTCCTTCGACGACTTCATCATCACGAACTTCAACGCCGGCTCCACCGTGACCTTCCCCATGTTCGTCTGGGGATCGGCACAGCGGGGCACACCCGTTCAAATCAATGTCATCGGTACGGCGATGTTCCTGGTCGCCGTGCTCTGCGTGTTCGCCGGCCAGATGGCCGGAAACCGACGTAAGCGCAGTAAACGCAGCTAGAGGAGCTGAGAACCATGGCACGAGCTGCCATGAAGACCTCGGGGGTCTCCCCCGTCCATGCGCTGGCCGACGCCGCCCTCACGCCGTTCTGGCTGGAGGACCCGGCCCGGCCGGACACCGAGCCCGCCCTCGTCGGCGACGAGCACTGCGACCTGCTGGTCGTCGGCGGCGGGTACTCAGGACTGTGGACCGCGCTGCTCGCCAAGGAGCGCGACCCGCAGCGTGACGTCGTCCTCATCGAGGGCCAGGAGGTCGGCTGGGCCGCCTCCGGCCGCAACGGCGGCTTCTGCGCCGCCTCCCTCACCCACGGGCTGGGCAACGGACTGGCCCGTTGGCCCGGCGAACTGACCAAGCTGGAGGAGTTGGGCGCCCGCAACCTCGACGCCATCGAGGACGCGGTCGCCCGCCACGGCATCGACTGCGACTTCGAGCGCACCGGCGAGATCGACGTCGCCACCGCCCCGCACCAGGTCGCCGAACTCCACGAGATGGCCCAGGAAGCCGAGCAACTGGGCCTGACCGGCTACGAGTTCCTCGACCGCGACGCGGTCCGCGCCGAGGTCGCCTCGCCCACCTTCCTGGCCGGCCTGTGGGACCGCACCGGCGTCGCCATGGTGCACCCGGCCAAGCTCGCCTGGGGCCTGAAGCGGGCCTGCCGCTCCCTGGGCGTGCGGATCTACGAGCACACCCCCGGTACCCGACTGTCCTCGCGCGGCGCGGGCGTCGCGGTCCGCACCCCCTACGGCCGGGTCTTCGCCCGGCACGCGGCGCTGGCCACCAACGCCTTCCCGTCGCTGGTCAAGCGGCTCCGCCCGTTCGTCGCGCCGGTCTACGACTACGCCCTGATGACCGAGCCGCTCACCGAGCAGCAGCTCGCCGCCATCGGCTGGAAGAACCGGCCCGGCCTGAGCGACAGCGCCAACCACTTCCACTACTTCCGCATCACCGCCGACCACCGCATCCTGTGGGGCGGCTACGACATCATCTACCACTACGGCGGCGGCGTCCGGGCCGAGTACGACCACCACCCGGACACCTACCGCAAGCTGGCCGAGCACTTCTTCACCTGCTTCCCCCAGCTGGAGGGCATCCGCTTCACGCACACCTGGGGCGGCGCGATCGACACCTGCTCCCGCTTCTCGGCCTTCTTCGGCACCGCCCACGGCGGCCGGACCGCGTACGCGCTCGGCTACACCGGGCTCGGCGTCGGCGCCACCCGCTTCGGCGCGGAGGTGATGCTGGACCTGCTGTCGGGGGAGCGCACCGAGCGGACCGAGCTGGAGATGGTGCGGAGCAAGCCGCTGCCGTTCCCGCCCGAGCCGGTGCGTTCGCTGGGCATCGGCATCACCCAGTGGTCCATGACCCGCGCCGACGAGAACGGCGGCCGGCGCAACCTGTGGCTCAAGGCGATGGACAAGGTCGGCCTGGGCTTCGACAGCTGATCCGCCGAGCCTGACGACGCCCGTCCGGGGCGGGCGGCCCGCGCGGTCGCCCGCCCTCGCCCGGATCGGATCGGTCCGGGCACGGACGGTGTTAGCCAACCGTTAGTGGATCAACAGTCGCCCCGGGCAGATTGGTGGTGCGGCGGAAGACCGCCCACCCGACCACGAGGGGGACACCCACCATGTCGCACCGCAGCACGCTCCGCCGGGGCCGCACCGCCGTCGTCGCCGGCCTGATCGCCACCGCCGCGCTCGGCCTCACCGCCTGCAACGGCACCGGCGGCTCCGACGCCGCCCCGGCCTCGTCCGTCTCCGCCGCGGACCCCGGCTCCCAGGGCGGCAGCACCGGCTCCCAGGGCTCCGGCGGCACCACCGGCGGGTCGGGCGGTGCGGCCACCGCCTCCGCGCACAGCAGCGGCGGCACGGGCGGCAGCGGCGGGCACGGCGGCCGCAAGGGCCAGTCCGGCGACCGGCTCGGCCACTGCACCACCGACGGGCTGCAGGCCGGCTGGGGCTCGGAGGGCGGCGGCGTGCCGGACATGAAGAGCGACCAGCAGCAGACCGCCGCGGTGTGGCTGAAGAACATCAGCGGCACCCCGTGCAGCATCTCCGGCTTCCCGGGCGTCCAGATCAAGGGCACCGACGGCACCACCTGGGATCTCCAACGCTCGGCCAAGAAGCCGGAGTCGAAGGTGCTGAAGCCGAACGCGCACACCACGTTCACCCTCACCCTGCTGCCCAGCACCCGCGCCGACGACAAGAAGGTCGAGCCCGGCCAGGTGCTGATCACCCCGCCGAACGAGAAGAAGCACTTCCAGCTCCAGTGGCCCTTCGGCGGCGCCATCCTGGACCAGTCCGGCGCCACCCACCCGGGCACCTTCGTCAACCCCGTCAACGTGCCGTAGCCGACGCGCGGCGATCGTCCGCGCGGTGAGTCGAGGCGCGGTGAGGCGAGGTGGCGATGCGTCAGGTGATCGTCCGGAGTGGGGTTGCGTCGCGTGCGGCGGGGCGCGGGGCGGGTGGTCGAGAGCCGTGCCCCTCGCCGGTCCCGGCGGTGTCAGCCGGCGCCGCCCCCGGACCCGTATTCCGGCCGCCGGTCCGGCCGCCGGCCTGGCCGCCGGTCGGTCCGCCCCACCGGTCGCACACCACGCACCACAGCGGCAGCAGCACTCCCGCCAGGCACCAGCCACCGAGCACGTCCAGCGGCCAGTGGTAGCCCTGCCGCACCAGTCCCAGCCCGACCCCCGCGTTGAGCAGCCCGGTCGCCACCGCGACCAGCCGCGCGGCGAGGGCCGCGGCATCGCGCCGACCGCTCCGCCGCCGCGCGGCCCGGTCGCCCCGCCGTCCCGCGTACGCCCGGATCAGCAGCAGGGCCACCAGCCCGTACGCCACCGCCGCCGTCGCACCGTGTCCGGACGGATAGAACCCCTCGTGCGCCCCGGCCATCCGGGGCGGTCCCGGCCGGTCCAGCCACACCTTGAACGGGACGACGAGCGCCGGCACCGCGGCCAGGGCCCCCAACGCGGCGACCGGCGGCAGCCACGCCCGCACCGGACCGCCCGGCCCGTTGCCCGCCCCGCGGCGCAGCCGCCACAGCACCCACCCCGCCGCCACCAACAGCACCGGCAGCGCCACCGTCGTATTGCCGAGATCGGCGAGGAACTGCGCGAGCGGCCCGGGAACGGCGCTCGCCGCCACCTCGCGGCCCAACCGCTCGTCGAGCCCGCGCACCGCCCCGTGGGCCGCCACCTGCCAGGTGACCAGCGCGAAGAGCAGCGCACTGCACAGCGCGACGAGCCCGCACCGCCGCGCCGACCACGCACCACGAGCGGGATCAGGGGAATCATCGGGACCGTCGGGATCACGGGAACGGCGTGCCCGACCGACGAGCCGCCCCCTCACAGAAGACACCCCACATCGTAAAAAGGCAGCCGCTCCGGAACAGGGGGGGTGGTTCCGGAGCGGCTGTGGGGACCGGTGTGCCGCGCGCCCCGGGGGGTCTGGGGCGGGCGGACATCCGATCGGTGAGGTTTCCCGGAGCCCCTCGTGCCACGGGTCCCGGTGGTGTGCGCGAGGGCACGGCCAGGTCGAAGCCGGGAAAGCGCCGACCGGGCATCACCCGCAGTCCCCTGCGGGCGGGGTGTTTCTCTCATCTGCAGAAACCGTACGGCACCGGAAGCGCGCCCCGTAAGCCGCATCACGTGCCCGCCATTGCCCCCGCACATCTTCTTCACGCCCTCCGTGCGCCCCCTGCAGCCCCGTCGCACGCCCGTCCGAGGGGGCGGCAGGTGAACGGGGCACGCGCGAACGGGACATGTGAACGGGGCGCGGCCCGGGACACGGCCTCCGCCGTGCCCCGGGCCGCGCCCGGAAGGTTCCCGCTCGGCTCACCGCCGCGCGGGGTCGCCCGCTCAGAGGGTGCCGAACGCCGCCTCGAGGATGTCCAGGCCCTCGTTCAGCAGGTCGTCGCCGATCACCAGCGGCGGCAGGAAGCGCAGCACGTTGCCGAACGTGCCGGTCGTCAGGACCAGCAGACCCTCCTGGTGGCACGCCTTGGCGAGCGCCCCGGTGACCTCCGGGTTCGGGTCCTTGGAACCGGACTTGACCAGCTCGATCGCGATCATCGCGCCGCGGCCGCGGACCTCGCCGATGATGTCGTACTTCTCCTGCATCGCGGTGAGGCGGCCCTTCATGACCTCCTCGATGTGCTTGGCCTTGGCGTTCAGGTCCAGCTCGCGCATGGTCTCGATCGAGCCGAGCGCGGCGGCGCAGGCCACCGGGTTGCCGCCGTAGGTGCCGCCCAGGCCGCCCGCGTGCGCGGCGTCCATGATCTCGGCGCGACCGGTGACGGCCGCCAGCGGCAGGCCGCCCGCGATGCCCTTGGCGGTCGTGATGAGGTCCGGCACGACGCCCTCGTCCTCACACGCGAACCACTGGCCCGTACGGCAGAAGCCGGACTGGATCTCGTCCGCGACGAAGACGATCCCGTTCTCCTTCGCGAAGTTCGCGATGGCCGGGAGGAAGCCCTTGGCCGGCTCGATGAAGCCGCCCTCGCCGAGCACCGGCTCGATGATGATCGCCGCGACGTTCTCCGCGCCGATCTGCTTGGTGATCTGCGTGATCACCTGGTCGGCGGCCTCCTGCGCGCAGTTCTCCGGGCCGGTCAGCCAGCGGTAGGGGTAGGCCAGCGGCACGCGGTAGACCTCGGGCGCGAACGGGCCGAAGCCGTGCTTGTACGGCATGTTCTTCGCGGTCAGCGCCATCGTCAGGTTCGTGCGGCCGTGGTAGCCGTGGTCGAACACGACGACCGCCTGGCGCTTGGTGTACGCACGGGCGATCTTGACGGCGTTCTCGACGGCCTCCGCGCCGGAGTTGAACAGCGCCGACTTCTTGGCGTGGTCGCCCGGCGTCAGCTCGGCCAGCTGCTCACAGACCTCGACGTAGGGCTCGTACGGCGTGACCATGGCACAGGTGTGGGTGAAGTCCGCGAGCTGCGCGGTGGCCCGGCGGACCACGGCCTCCGCGCTGTTGCCGACCGAGGTCACCGCGATACCGGAGCCGAAGTCGATCAGGGAGTTGCCGTCCACGTCCTCCAGGACACCGCCGCCCGCGCGCTTGACGAAGACGGGCAGCACGGCGCCGACACCGGCGGCCACCGTCTTCTGCTTGCGGGCCCACAGCTCCTGGGACTTGGGGCCGGGGATCGCGGTGACGACGCGACGCTCCTGGGGGAGGGCGGGCCCTCCGGACAGTTCGGTCATGGCAGTCTCCTGGGGGTGGAACACGGACGTACAGAGGTCTTGTTCTCGCAGGTTAGGGGCGGTGGGTCGGGTCTGGCATGTTCCGTTCGGGAGAAGTGCGCGTGTTGCGTTGTCCGCACCGGACATAGCGACGGGGCGCGGCCAGTAAATTGAGCGGCGGCACGCCCGGCGACGGCGCGCCCGCGCGGGCATGACAACGACAGGCCGGCGAACCGACGCGGCAGGCCACGTCTCAAGGGGGACAAGGGGCACCGGATGGACACCGAGGGCACGCAGGACGCACAGCACACCGCCGCAGCTCCGCCGTCCGGCGGAGCACACCGAATCGAACCCGCAGTGCCGCGTCCCGCGGTTCCGCGCACGCCGCCGTCACCCGCCGTTCCGCCGGGGGCACCGGCCATGCCCACTGCCCCGCCCGCCGTTGCCGGCCCCCCGGGAGGGCAGTCGGCGCTGCTCAGCTGGCTGCGCACGCCGCGGCCGTCCGCGCCGCCCGGGATCTGGACGTACGGACATCGGCCCCGAAGGGCGGAGGAACCCGACCGGGTGCCTGCCCGGCAACTGATCAGTGGGGCGATCATCTCGTTTTTGTGCGGGTGGCTGCTGTGGTCCTTGCTGTGGAACGGATATCTCGGCCCCTACTGGTACTGGCCTCTCCAACTCCTCCGGCCGGACTCCTGGGCCGCGGCGCGCACGTCCGGAGACCGCACGGCGTTCCTGGTGGCCAGCAACGCCTACTACGGGCTGTGGATCCTCGGGATCGCGTTCGTCTTCGGTCGTCTCGGTCGTTGGCCCGAGCTGATCCGCCGGTTCATCACGCCTCTGGTCCGCCGCCTCCGCGACCGTGCCCCCGCGGCCGCGCCCGAACCGGCCAGTGATCCGGCGCAGTGGCCCGAACTCCGGGCGCACGGCGCGCCGGACGCCGCCGACCGGCTCACCGCCGAGGCCCGCGGCGGCGCGATGAACGACGTGGACGTGGCGCGCATCGGCCGGGCGTGGCGTTCGGTGCGGGCCGGCCGGAACTCCCTGGCCTCCTTCACCGACACCGTTCTGCGGCACGGCGCCGCGGCCTGCGCCCATCCCTCGGGGCAGCGCGACCTGGCCCGTCGTACCGCCCGGCACGACCTGCTCGCGCACCAGGTCCGGATCGGCACCGCGGCCGACCACCCGCGCAATCCGTACCAACACCGGGGCTGCGGCTGCGCGCTGGAGCCCCGGGTGCTGGGCACCTCGCTGCTGGCCGTCGGGCCCGCCGGGAGCGGCAAGACCACCCGGCTGGTGCGTCCGGTCGTGGAGGCGATGTGCCTGCAGGCGCTGGCCGGGCAGTGCGCGGTCGTCGCGGTCGGCCCGGCCGGGTCCGCGCTCGGTCCCGACGACGCGTTCGACGTGGTGGTCCGGATCGGTCGCCCCGATCCGGACTGCGACCTGGACCTCTACGGCGGCACCACCGATCCCGACGAGGCGTCCGGCATCCTGGCCGAGGCGCTGGTCGGCGACCTCGCCGAGCAGCTGCCCGGCGGCGACAGCCGGCGCGCGGCGACCGCCCTGGCCCAGCTGCTCGGCCCGTTCCGCGCCGCCCACGGCCGCTTCCCGACCGTGCCCGAGCTGCGCGAACTGCTGGACGGTGCGCCGTCGGCGGTGACCGCCCTGCGCACCGCGCTGGAGGCGTCCGGCGATCAGACCCTGCTGCGCGAACTGGACGCCCGCGCCCGCCAGTCGGAGCGCCCCGGCGATGTCGCCCTCCTCCTCGCGGACCGGATCGCGCTCCTGGACCGCCCCGCCTTCGCCGCCTTCTTCGACCCCACAGGGTCCACCCGGCAGGTCTCGCTACGCGCCCTGGACCACCCGCTCCGGGTCCGCATCGAGCTGCCCGAGCGCGGCCACGCCGAGGCGTCCCGGATCCTCGCCCGGCTGGTCCTGGCCCAGTTCGCCGAGTGCGCGGTGGCCCGTGCCGACCGCTCCCTGTTCGCCTGCCTGGTCCTCGACGAGGCAGCGCACACCATCACCGCGGAGGCGCTGCGCGGCCTCCAGCGCCTCCGCTCGGCCAACGCCGGGGCCGTGCTGACCCTGCGGTCGCTGGACGACGTGCCCGAGGCGCTGCGCAGTGCGCTGCTCGGCTCGGTCGGCTGTCGGATGGCGTTCGCGGGCGTCACGCCCTGGGACGGGGCGCCGTTCGCCGAGGTGTGGGGCAAGGAATGGGTGGAGACACGTGATGTGACGGACCGTCAGATCATTGCGCACGGCGCCGGGATGAAGGCGTTCCACATCGTCCGTCAGCTGGTCACCGGCAAGGCGGCGACCTCCAAGGCCATCACCGTCCGCACCGTCGAGCGCGAGCGATGGTCCGCGTCCGACCTTGCGAACGCGCTGCCGGCCGGGCACGCGGTGCTGTCGGTGACCACGGTCGACGGGGAGCACGCCCCGCCCGTCCTCGTCGACCTCCGCTCCTGACCACCCCCGTCCCCTTCCCCGGGGCGAGGCGCGGCCCTCGGCCCGGAGGGGAAGGGGAGGAAAGGGAGGAAGGGGAGGGCGGAGGGGCCGCAGGGTGCTCCGTCATCCGTCGTGATCCGTCCGTCGTCGGGGAGTGTTCGCGAAACCGTCCGTTGAGGCAGAATCGGCAGCAGCCGTTCATACGGGGCGGCGTACACGCCAGCCGTTCATACGGGCGGCGCGGACGATCGGCGGGAGTCGGCAGGAGGCCGGCAGGGGTACTCGGCAGCCGGTCGCGGTCGTGCCGTCCGCCGGAGCCATCGAAGGTCCCATGCCGCACACCCTCGCCTCCCTGGTCAACCACACCGCGCTCAAGCTGACCGTGCTCGCGGGCCAGGACCAGCTGAACGTCCCGGTGCGCTGGGCGCACGCCAGCGAGCTGATCGACCCGGTGCCGTACATGGAGGGCGGGGAACTGCTGCTGATCACCGCGCTCAAGCTGGACGCGGAGGATCCGGAGACCGCGGACCGGTATGTGCGGCGGGTCGCCGAGGCCGGCGTGGTCGGGCTGGGCTTCGCGGTCGGGGTGAACTACGAGGGGGTGCCCGAGGCGCTGGTCGAGGCGGCGCGCCGGCACCACCTGCCGCTGCTCGCGGTGCCGCGCCGGACGCCCTTCATCGCGATCAGCAAGGCGGTGTCGGCGTCCGTGGCGGCCGACCAGTACCGCGCGGTGACCGCCGGTTTCGAGGCGCAGCGGGAGCTGACCCGGGCGGCCCTCAGCGCCGAGGGGCCGGCCGAGCTGCTGGCCCGGCTCGCGGCGCACCTGAACGGCTGGGCGGCGCTCTACGACGCGTCCGGAGCGGTGGTGGCGGCCGCCCCCGAGTGGGCGGCGCGGCGGGCGGCCCGGCTCGCCGAGGACGTGGCGCGGCTGCGCGAGCGCCCGGCACCGGCCAGCTCCGTCGTCAGCGACACCGACGGCGACGACCGGGTGGAGCTCCAGTCGCTGGGCACCGGGCGCCGGGCCCGCGGGGTGCTCGCCGTGGGGACCGGCGCGTCGCTGGGTACCGCCGAGCGGTACGCGGTGAACTCGGCGGTCGCGCTGCTGACGTTGACCACCGAGCGGTCCCGGGCGCTCCAGGACGCCGAACAGCGGCTGGGCGACGCGGTGCTGAAGATGCTGCTCGCGGGCGAACCCGACCACGCCAGGGCGGTGGCCGGGCGGCTCTACGGCGGGCTGCTGGACGCCCCGTTCCGGATGGTGGTGGCCGAGCCGGTGCCCGCCGACGACCAGCCGGCCTCCCCCAAGCTCCCGGCCTCGTTCGAGCCGGGGGGACCCCCCGCGCCGTCGGGCGCCGGCGCCGCGCCCGTCCTGGACGCGCTCGCCGACGCCATGGAGTCCGCCGCCGCCCGCACCGGCGAGGCGGTGCTCGCCGTACCGGACGGCGGCCGGCTGATCGTGCTGGTCACGGACGGCGGCGCGGCCGCGGACGCCTGCGCCGCGTTCGCCGCCGAGGCCGAGGCCCGCCTCGGCGCACAGCCGCGCCCGCGCGGCCGGAACTCCCGGCCCGGCACCGGCCGGGAGGGCGACGGCGTGGCCATCGGCCTCTCCGCCCCCACCGGTCCGATGGCCGCCGCCCATGCCTACCGCCAGGCCGAGCAGGCGCTCTCCGTCGCCCGCCGGCGCGGCCGCACCCTGGTGGAACACGAGGACGTGGCGGCCGGCTCGGTGCTGCCGCTGCTCGCCGACGACGCGGTACGGGCCTTCGCCGACGGCCTGCTGCGCGCGCTGCGCGAGCACGACGCGACCGGGCGCGGCGACCTGGTGGCGTCCCTGCGGGCCTGGCTCGCCCGGCACGGCCAGTGGGACGCGGCCGCCGCCGACCTGGGCGTCCACCGTCACACCCTGCGGTACCGGATGCGGCGGGTGGAGGAGATCCTGGGCCGCTCGCTGGACGACCCGGACGTCCGGATGGAGCTGTGGCTGGCGCTGAAGGCGACGTCGGAGCGGGCGGGGGAGTAGGACGCGCCGGTGACGGGCCGGCGCGGCGGCCCGGTCGCACCGCCAGGGGCCGTCCGGCCTGCGAAGTCGTGTCGCTGCGGGGTCCTGGACTCCACCACGGAGAGACGCCCCCGCGGATTACGCCGCTTCGGACAAGCGTCAGGAGGGCGTCGCACCCCTACGGTGGGCTGCAGAGTCCACGCCAAGCCGCTCCCAGAGCTGCGCGCGCACCACCCACCATCACTGAAGGGCCGGGATCCACTGTGCCGAACACTGCTGCAGCCCCCACCGCCTTCTGGCTCGCCGGCCGTGAGGCCACCGGCGAGACCACCTTCGATGTCACCTCCCCCTGGGACGGCCGCCTCGTCGGCACGGTGAGCGTGCCCACCGAGGCCCAGGTCGAGGAGGCCGTCGCCGCCTCCGTCGCGGTCCAGGACGAGCTGGCCGCGACCCCCGCCCACGTGCGGGCCGCTGCCCTGGACCACGTGGTGCGCGGGCTGGTGGAGCGCACCGAGGAGATCGCCCAGCTGATCTCCGCGGAGAACGGCAAGCCCATCAAGTGGGCGCGCGGCGAGGTCGGCCGGGCCGTCTCCGTGTTCCGCTTCGCGGCCGAGGAGGCCCGCCGCTTCAACGGCGGCGAGGCGCAGCGCCTGGACACCGACGCGGGCGGCGCCGGCCGGCTCGCGCTGACCCGCCGCTTCCCGCGCGGCACCGTCCTGGGCATCGCGCCGTTCAACTTCCCGCTGAACCTCTGCGCCCACAAGATCGCCCCGGCCATCGCCGCCGGCGTCCCGATCATCCTCAAGCCGGCCCCGGCCACCCCGCTCTCCGGCCTGATCATCGGTGAGCTGCTGGCCGGCACCGACCTGCCCGCCGGCTCCTGGTCGATCCTCCCGGTCCCCAACGACCGCATGGAGGCGCTGGTCCAGGACGAGCGGCTGCCGGTCATCTCCTTCACCGGCTCCGACACGGTCGGCTACGCCATCCTCGACTCGGTGCCGCGCAAGCACTGCACCCTGGAGCTGGGCGGCAACGGCGCGGCCGTCGTCCTGCCCGACTGGTCCTCCGAGCAGGACCTGGACTGGGCGGCGCAGCGCATCGCCACCTTCTCCAACTACCAGGGCGGCCAGTCCTGCATCTCGGTGCAGCGGGTCATCGCCGACGCCTCGGTCTACGACCGACTGGTGGCCAAGGTCGTGGAGCGGGTCGAGGCCCAGGTCACCGGCGACCCGACCGACCCGGCCACCGAGGTCGGCCCGCTGGTCAGCGAGGCCGCAGCCCAGCGCGTGGAGTCCTGGGTGGACGACGCCGTCGAGCGCGGCGCCAGGCTCCTCACCGGCGGCAAGCGCGACGGCGCCTCGTACGCGCCGACCGTGCTGGAGAACGTGCCGGCCGGCGCCACCCTCGCCACCGAGGAGGTCTTCGGCCCGGTGCTCACCCTCCAGAAGGTCGACGGGGTGGACGCGGCGTTCGCAGCCGTCAACGACTCCAAGTTCGGCCTCCAGGCCGGCGTGTTCACCCACGACGCCAGGACCGCCTTCCGCGCCCACCGCGCGCTGGAGGTCGGTGGCGTGGTCATCGGCGACGTGCCGTCCTACCGCGCCGACCAGATGCCCTACGGCGGCGTCAAGCAGTCCGGCGTCGGCCGCGAGGGCGTCCGCTACGCCATGGACGACTACACCTACGAGCGGGTCCTGATCCTCACCGGACTGGACCTGTAAGGCGCCGGGAAATCCCGGAACCGGGCGGGCCGGTCGCCCCGGCCCGCCCGCACCCCCTGTGATCCGGCCTGGTCCGGTGGACAGCGACGGCCATCCCTTGGGCCGTACCGCCCGCCAGGTCCCGGCCGGCGCACCCCCCGGCGCCGGCCCCCCTCGCGCGGCGCGCTCCGGCACCCTGTTTCCGGAGCGCGCCGCGTTCCCCGTTGCCGGCACTGCCCCCCGCCAGCCCGGACTTCAGACGCTACGGCCCCGTTCCGCCCCGGATCCTCCTGACCGAGGCGGATGCGGGGCCGTACCGGCGGGGGGAGGAGCCGCCCCGCGCGTACAACCAGCGCGGTATGCCGCACCCCCGCCGGAAGGCCGCCCGGCGCCGCGCGTCGCGCCCTTGGCGGGGACCCTCCCCCATGTCTTAAGGACATGGGGGGTACCCCCATCCCGGCCTCCGCTCCGCTGGTGCAACCCGCGCGGATCGGGTACTTGTCACAAGTAGCACTGCCCGGCGGCCGACCGGTCCGCCGGCAGAACTCCCGATCCGCGGCGAGGTGAGCTCCTGATGACCGCTCCGTCCATCCGCAACGTTTCCGAGCGCGAAGCCCGCCAGGTCGCCGAGGCGGCCCGTGAGCAGGACTGGCACAAGCCCAGCTTCGCCAAGGAGCTGTTCCTGGGGCGCTTCCGGCTCGACCTCATCCATCCGCACCCCACCCCCGCGGTGGACGACGTCCGGCGCGGCGAGAAGTTCCTGGCCACGCTGCGGGAGTTCTGCGAGACGGAGATCGACGGCGCCCGCATCGAACGGGAGGGCCGCATCCCGGACGAGACCGTCCGCGGCCTGAAGGAACTGGGCGCCCTCGGCATGAAGATCGACCCCAAGTACGGCGGTCTCGGGCTCACCCAGGTCTACTACAACCGCGCCCTCGCCCTGGTCGGCTCGGCCAGCCCGGCGATCGGTGCGCTGCTCTCCGCGCATCAGTCGATCGGCGTACCGCAGCCGCTGAAGCTCTTCGGCACCCAGGAGCAGAAGGAGACGTTCCTGCCGCGGCTGGCCCGTACGGACATCTCGGCGTTCCTGCTCACCGAGCCCGACGTGGGCTCCGACCCGGCCCGGCTGGCGACTGCCGCGGTCCCCGACGGGGAGGACTACGTCCTCGACGGCGTGAAGCTGTGGACCACCAACGGCGTGGTCGCCGACCTGCTGGTGGTGATGGCCCGGGTGCCCGCCTCCGAGGGGCACAAGGGCGGCATCACCGCCTTCGTCGTCGAGGCGGACTCGCCCGGTATCACCGTCGAGAACCGCAACGCCTTCATGGGCCTGCGCGGCCTGGAGAACGGCGTCACCCGCTTCCACCGGGTGCGGGTCCCGGCCGCCAACCGCATCGGCCCCGAGGGCGCCGGCCTGAAGATCGCCCTGACCACGCTCAACACCGGGCGGCTCTCGCTGCCCGCGATGTGCGCCGGCACCGGCAAGTGGTGCCTGAAGATCGCCCGCGAGTGGTCCGGCGCCCGCGAGCAGTGGGGCCGCCCGATCGCCAAACACGAGGCGGTCGGCGCCAAGATCTCCTTCATCGCGGCGACCACCTTCGCCCTGGAAGCCGTCGTGGACCTCGCCTCCCAGATGGCCGACGAGAACCGCAACGACATCCGCATCGAGGCCGCCCTCGCCAAGCTCTACGGCTCCGAGATGGGCTGGCGGATCGCCGACGAACTGGTCCAGATCCGCGGCGGCCGGGGCTTCGAGACCGCCGACTCGCTCGCCGCCCGCGGCGAACGCGCCGTCCCGGCCGAGCAGACGCTGCGGGACATGCGGATCAACCGGATCTTCGAGGGCTCCACGGAGATCATGCACCTGCTGATCGCCCGCGAGGCGGTGGACGCCCACCTGTCCGTCGCCGGCGACCTCATCGACCCCGACAAGTCGCTGGCCGACAAGGGCCGGGCGGCCGCCAAGGCCGGCGGTTTCTACGCCCGCTGGCTGCCCAAGCTCGTCGCCGGCCCCGGCCAACTCCCGCGCACCTACCAGGAGTTCGGTGAACTGGCGGGCCATCTGCGGTACGTCGAGCGGACCTCCCGCAAGCTCGCCCGGTCCACCTTCTACGCGATGTCCCGCTGGCAGGGGAAGATGGAGACCAAGCAGGGCTTCCTCGGCCGGATCGTCGACATCGGCGCGGAGCTGTTCGCGATGAGCGCGGCCTGCGTCCGGGCCGAGCACCTGCGGCTCACCGGCGCCCACGGCCAGGAGGCGTACCAGCTGGCGGACGCCTTCTGCCGGCAGGCCCGGATCCGCGTCGAGGAACTGTTCCACCGGCTGTGGACCAACACCGACGAACTGGACCGCAAGGTCGTCTCCGGCGTCCTCGGCGGTCGCTACACCTGGCTGGAGGAGGGCGTCGTCGACCCCAGCGGCGACGGTGCCTGGATCGCCGAGGCCGCCCCCGGCCGGAGCACCAAGGACAACGCCCGCCGGCCCTTCCGGTAAACCCGCACCGCTTCGTACGGGCGGCCCGCGCGTCGCCCGTACGGGGTGCGGGCGCCCTCGGTGGCCGGGGCACCGTGCCGACCGGCCACAATGGACCACATGACGGACAGCCTCGCCCACCCGCACCTGCGCTTCGAGCCGGCCGCCGGCCACCCGGCCGGCCCCCGGGAGATCGTGATCCTCGGCTCGACCGGCTCGATCGGCACCCAGGCCATCGACATCGTGCTGCGCAACCCCGACCGGTTCCGGGTCACCGCGCTCGCCGCGTCCGGTGGCCGGGTCGAGCTGCTGGCCGAGCAGGCGCACCGGCTGCGGGTCGCCGCCGTCGCGGTGGCGCGCGAGGAGGCCGTGCCCGCGCTCCGCGAGGCGCTGGCCGCGCGCTACGGCGCGGGCGAGGTGCTGCCGGAGATCCTCGCCGGTCCCGACGCGGCCACCGAGCTCGCCGCCGCCGGCCCCTCGGAGTGCCACACCGTCCTCAACGGCATCACCGGCTCCATCGGCCTCGCCCCCACCCTCGCCGCCCTGAAGGCCGGCCGGGTGCTGGCCCTCGCCAACAAGGAGTCGCTGATCGTCGGCGGCCCGCTGGTCAAGGCCGTCGCCAAGCCGGGCCAGATCATCCCCGTCGACTCCGAGCACTCCGCGCTCTTCCAGGCGCTGACCGGCGGCACCCGCGCCGAGGTCCGCAAGCTGGTGGTCACCGCCTCCGGCGGCCCGTTCCGCGGCCGCACCCGGCGCGAACTGGCCGGCGTCACGCCCGAGCAGGCGCTGGCCCACCCCACCTGGTCGATGGGTCCGGTCGTCACCATCAACTCCGCCACCCTGGTCAACAAGGGCCTGGAGGTCATCGAGGCGCACCTGCTCTTCGACGTCCCCTTCGACCGCATCGAGGTCGTCGTCCACCCGCAGTCCTACGTCCACTCGATGGTGGAATTCACCGACGGCTCCACCCTCGCCCAGGCCAGCCCGCCCGACATGCGGATGCCGATCGCGCTGGGCGTCGGCTGGCCCGACCGGGTCCCCGACGCGGCCCCCGGCATCGACTGGACGAAGGCCCGGACCTGGGAGTTCTTCCCGCTCGACGAGGAAGCCTTCCCGTCCGTGCCGCTGGCCTGCCGGGTCGGTGAACTGGGCGGTACCGCCCCGGCCGTCTTCAACGCCGCCAACGAGGAGTGCGTCGAGGCGTTCCTCACCGGCGGGCTGCCGTTCACAGGGATTGTGGATACGGTCGCCGCAGTGGTCGACGAGGGACTGGCATCCGGAGCGGTGATGAAGCAGCAGCACGACGGAGCCCGGCCCTCCGGCACGTCCGGCGGTGGAACCTCCCTCACCGTCGCGGACGTCCTGCAGGCCGAGACCTGGGCGCGCGCCCGCGCCCGCGAACTGGCCGCCGCGGCGGCACGCACCCCATCGGAGGCTCGCGCATGACGACCTGGATGACCATTCTCGGCATAGTCGTCTTCGTCGTCGGCCTGCTGTTCTCCATCGCCTGGCACGAGCTCGGCCACCTCACCACGGCCAAGATGTTCGGCATCCGCGTGCCGCAGTACATGGTGGGCTTCGGGCCGACGCTCTTCTCCCGGAAGAAGGGCGACACCGAGTACGGCGTCAAGGCGGTCCCACTGGGCGGCTACATCCGGATGATCGGCATGTTCCCGCCCGGTGACGACGGGAAGCTGCAGGCCCGCTCCACCTCCCCGTTCCGCGGCATGATCGAGGACGCCCGCTCGGCGGCCTTCGAGGAGCTCCAGCCCGGCGACGAGCACCGGCTGTTCTACACGCGCAAGCCGTGGAAGCGCGTCATCGTGATGTTCGCCGGGCCGTTCATGAACCTGGTCCTGGCCGTGGTGATCTTCATGAGCGTGCTGATGGGCTTCGGCATCAACACCCAGACCACCCAGGTCGGCTCGGTCTCCGACTGCGTCATCTCGGCCTCCGCCAAGACCGACAAGTGCCCGGCCGGCGCCAAGGACTCCCCGGCCAAGGCGGCCGGCCTGCGCGCCGGCGACAAGATCGTCACCTTCAACGGCCGCGCCGTCCCCGACTGGGGCACCCTCCAGGAGCAGATCCGCAGGACCACCGGACCGGCGACCCTCGGCGTCGAGCGGCACGGTGCCAAGGTGACCCTGCAGGCCGACCTCATCGAGAACAAGGTCGCCAGGACCGACGGCCACGGCGGCTACGTCCCCGGCGAGTACGTCACCGCCGGCTTCCTCGGCTTCACCCCGGCCAGCGGCATCGTCCAGCAGACCTTCGGCCAGTCCGTGGACCGGATGGGCAACATGGTCACGCAGGGCGTGCAGTCGCTGGTGCAGGTCCCCGGCAAGATCCCCGACCTGTGGAACGCGGTCTTCAACGGCGCCGAGCGCAAGCAGGACTCCCCGATGGGCGTGGTCGGCGCGGCCCGGGTCGGCGGCGAGGTCTTCTCCCTGCACATCCCGCCGGAGCAGCGGGTGGCGACCATGCTCTTCCTGGTCGCCGGCTTCAACCTCTCGCTGTTCCTGTTCAACATGCTGCCGCTGCTGCCGCTGGACGGCGGCCACATCGCCGGCGCCCTGTGGGAGTCGCTGCGGCGGGCCTTCGCCAAGGTCGTCCGGCGCCCCGACCCCGGCCCCTTCGACGTCGCCAAGCTGATGCCGATCGCCTACGTCGTCGCCGGGATCTTCATCTGCTTCACCCTGCTGGTGCTGGTCGCCGACGTGGTGAACCCGGTGAAGCTGACATAGCCCCGTCGTCCGTGAATCGTCCGGCCGGGCACGCTGCCACCGTATGGGCGTGCCCGGCCGCCCCCTTTCGAGGGGCGTCAGGGTTCGATGTGCTTCCGGCAACCCGGGTGCCGTAGGCTCGATGACCGGAGCCCGCCGAATCCGGGCCTTGATCCATACCTTGGGGTTGCTCGCCAGATGACTGCCATCGCACTGGGAATGCCGGACGTACCGACCAAGCTTGCCGACCGCCGGGTCAGCCGCAAGATCCAGGTCGGTACGGTCGCCGTGGGCGGAGACGCACCGGTCTCGGTGCAGTCGATGACGACCACCCGGACCTCCGACATCGGCGCCACGCTCCAGCAGATCGCCGAGCTGACGGCCTCCGGCTGCCAGATCGTCCGGGTCGCCTGCCCCACCCAGGACGACGCCGACGCGCTCTCGGTGATCGCGAAGAAGTCGCAGATCCCGGTGATCGCGGACATCCACTTCCAGCCCAAGTACGTCTTCGCCGCGATCGACGCCGGCTGCGCCGCGGTCCGGGTCAACCCCGGCAACATCAAGCAGTTCGACGACAAGGTCAAGGAGATCGCCAAGGCGGCCTCCGACGCCGGCACCCCGATCCGGATCGGCGTCAACGCCGGCTCCCTCGACCAGCGCCTGCTCAAGAAGTACGGCAAGGCCACCCCCGAGGCCCTGGTCGAGTCCGCCCTGTGGGAGGCGTCCCTCTTCGAGGAGCACGGCTTCCGCGACATCAAGATCTCGGTCAAGCACAACGACCCGGTCGTGATGGTCAACGCCTACCGCCAGCTCGCCGCCCAGTGCGACTACCCCCTCCACCTCGGCGTCACCGAGGCCGGCCCGGCCTTCCAGGGCACCATCAAGTCGGCGGTCGCCTTCGGCGCCCTGCTCAGCGAGGGCATCGGCGACACCATCCGGGTCTCGCTCTCCGCGCCGCCCGTCGAAGAGGTCAAGGTCGGCATCCAGATCCTGGAGTCCCTCAACCTCCGCCCCCGCCGCCTGGAGATCGTCTCCTGCCCGTCCTGCGGTCGCGCCCAGGTCGACGTCTACAAGCTCGCCGACGAGGTCACCGCGGGCCTGGAGGGCATGGAGGTCCCGCTCCGGGTCGCCGTCATGGGCTGCGTCGTCAACGGCCCCGGCGAGGCCCGCGAGGCCGACCTCGGCGTCGCCTCCGGCAACGGCAAGGGCCAGATCTTCGTCAAGGGCGAGGTCATCAAGACCGTCCCCGAGTCCAAGATCGTCGAGACCCTGATCGAAGAGGCTATGAAGATCGCCGCGCAGATGGAGGCCGACGGCGTCGCCTCCGGCGAGCCGGTCGTCACCGCCGCCGGCTGACCGCCGCCGCACCCGCCGCACACGAGCCCCGCCGCCCACCCCGGGCCGCGGGGCTCGCGCCCGTCCGCCCCAAGGGAGCCCGGGTGCCCCCGCGTCGGTGGAGGTACAGTGCCAGGACCTGCTCCCGCCTGGCCTCCCAGGCCCCACAACGGTGAGGCTTTCCGACACGTGCTGACGACCACCGCCCTCAAGGTCCTCGAACCGGGAGAGCTCGAAGCGGCCCTCGCGGTCCTGGACCGCGAGCCGGTGGCCAACGCCTTCGTCGCCGCCCGCGTCCAGGTCGCCGGCCTCGACCCCTGGCGGCTCGGCGGCGAGATGTGGGGCTGGTACGTCGGCGGCCGGCTGGAGTCCCTCTGCTACTCCGGCGCCAACCTCGTCCCCGTCTGCGCCACCCCCGAAGCCATCCGCGGCTTCGCGGACCGCGCCCGCCGCCAGGGCCGCCGCTGCTCCTCCATCGTCGGCCCCGCCGGCCCCACCGCCGAACTCTGGTCACTGCTGGAACCCCACTGGGGCCCGGCCCGCGAGATCCGCGCCCACCAGCCGCTGATGGTCACCCGCGCCCCGTCCACCGAGGTCGCGCCCGACCCCTACGTCCGGCGGATCCGCAAGGACGAACTCGACGTGATCATGCCCGCGTGCGTGGCGATGTTCACCGAGGAGGTCGGCATCTCCCCGCTCGCCGGCGACGGCGGACTGCTCTACCAGGCCCGGGTCGCCGAACTCGTCGGCGCCGGCCGCTCGTTCGCCCGCATCGAGGACGGCAGGGTGATCTTCAAGGCCGAGATCGGCGCCGCCACGCCGCTCGCCTGCCAGATCCAGGGCGTCTGGGTCGATCCCGCGTACCGCGGCCGGCGCCTGTCCGAACCCGGGATGGCCGCCGTGCTCCGCTACGCCCTCCACGACGTCGCCCCGGTCGTCAGCCTCTACGTCAACGACTACAACACCGCAGCCCGCGCCGCCTACCGCCGAGTGGGCTTCGAGGAAGTCGGCGCGTTCATGAGCGTACTTTTCTGAGGCCCGGCCTTGTACGCTCCGAGCATGGATGACGTCGCGGTCGGCCCCCTCGATCTCGCCGCTCGCGTGGACGACGCGTTGGCCGTGCAGGCCCTCGCATTCGGGCTCAGCGACGACGAGATCGCCGTCCGCCGCCACATCGTGCTGCGCCACCTCGGCTGCCGCGGCGCCCGCGCCCTCGGCGCCACCACCCCCGCCGGCCGGCTCATCGGCTTCGTCTACGGCATGCCCAACGACCGCGCCTACTGGTGGTCCACCGTCGTCGAGCCCTACCTGTGCAGCCAGGGCCTGGACCACTGGCTCGACGACTCCTTCGTCATCACCGAGCTGCACGTCCACCCCGCCTACCAGAACCACGGCATCGGCCGCACCCTGATCACCGCCATCACCGACGACGCCGCCGAACCCCGCAGCATCCTCTCCGCCATCGACACCGAGAGCCCCGCCCGCGGCCTCTACCGCTCACTCGGCTACCAGGACATCGCCCGCCGGGTCCTCTTCCCCAGCGCCCCCACCCCCTACGCCGTGATGGGCGCCCCCCTTCCCCTGCAACGCCGCTGATCGGACCACGGCGGGAGAGCCGGCAACGCGGCAGGCAGGCCCAGCGCAGCGGATACGTATTTCCTTGGGCCACACCCCTCCGGCTAACCTCCAGGGAGTCACCTTTCTTACGCAGGAGAAACTCCCATGGCCCACGCCGCACAGGTCCAGCGCATGTCCCGCTTGATGTTCAAGACATTGCGCGACGACCCGGCCGACGCCGAGGTGCTCAGCCACAAGCTCCTGGTGCGCGCGGGCTTCGTGCGCCGCACCGCCGCCGGTGTCTGGTCCTGGCTGCCGCTCGGCAAGAAGGTCCTCGCCAACATCGAGCGGATCGTGCGCGAGGAGATGGACGCCATCGGCGGCCAGGAGGTCCTGCTGCCCGCCCTGCTGCCGAAGGAGCCCTACGAGGCGACCGGCCGCTGGGAGGAGTACGGCGCCGAGCTGTTCCGCCTCAAGGACCGCAGGGGCGGCGACTACCTCCTCGGCCCGACCCACGAGGAGATCTTCACCCAGCTGGTGAAGGACCAGTGCACGTCCTACAAGGACCTGCCGGTGATCCTCTACCAGATCCAGACCAAGTACCGCGACGAGGCCCGCCCGCGCGCCGGCATCCTGCGCGGCCGCGAGTTCCAGATGAAGGACTCGTACTCCTTCGACACGGCTGACGAGGGCCTGGCCGAGTCCTACGCGCTGCACCGCGCCGCGTACCAGAGGATCTTCGAGCGGCTCGGCCTGGACTACCGCATCTGCGCCGCCATCGCCGGCGCCATGGGCGGCTCCAAGTCCGAGGAGTTCCTGGCCCCGGCCGCGGCCGGCGAGGACGTCTTCGCCGACTGCCCGAGCTGCGACTTCGCGGCCAACACCGAGGCGATCACCTACGAGCTCAAGCCGGTGGACGCCGCCGGCGCACCCGCGCTCGAAGAGATCCCCACCCCGGACACCCCCACCATCGAGACGCTCGCCGCGCACCTCGACGTGTCGGCCTCCGCCACCCTGAAGAACCTCCTCGTGAAGGTCAACGGAGAGATCGTCGCCGTGGGCGTGCCCGGCGACCGCGAGGTCGACATGGGCAAGGTCGAGGCGCACTTCGCCCCGGCCGTCGTGGAACTGGTCACCGCCGAGGACTTCGTGGGCCGCGACGACCTCGTGCGCGGCTACGTCGGCCCGCAGGGCCTGGAGAAGGTGACGTACCTGGCCGACCCGCGCGTCGCGCCCGGCACCGCCTGGATCACCGGCGCCAACAAGGAGGGCCTGCACGCCAAGAACGTCGTCGCCGGGCGCGACTTCGAGGTCGACGCGTACGTCGACGTCGTCGTGGTGCAGGAGGGCGACCCCTGCCCGAACTGCGGCACCGGCCTCAAGCTGGACCGCGCCATCGAGATCGGCCACATCTTCCAGCTGGGCCGCAAGTACGCCGACGCCTTCCAACTCGACGTGCTCGGCCAGAACGGCAAGCCGGTCCGGGTGACCATGGGCTCGTACGGCATCGGCGTCTCGCGCGCCGTCGCCGCGCTGGCCGAGCAGCACGCCGACGACAAGGGCCTGTGCTGGCCCCGCGAGGTGGCCCCCGCCGACGTGCACGTCGTCGCCGCGGGCAAGGCCAAGCAGACCGAACTCGCCCTGGACGTCGCCGACCAGCTCGGCGCCGCCGGCCTGCGCGTCCTGGTCGACGACCGGCCCGGCGTCTCGCCCGGCGTCAAGTTCACCGACGCGGAGCTGATCGGCGTGCCGACCATCGTGGTCGCCGGCCGCCGCGCCGGCGAGGGCGTCGTGGAGGTCAAGGACCGCCGCACCGGCGAGCGCGAGGAGCTGACGGTCGCCGAGGCCGTCGCCCGCCTCAGCGCCTGACCGCGCAACGGCAACGGGCCGGCCGGGGCACCCGCCCCGCCGGCCCGTTCCGCTGTCCGGCGTGCCCGGTCGGCGGCTACACGTAGGCCGCGAACTCCAGCAGCGACTCGCCGCGCCGCCGGTCACCCGACACCGACTCCCGCACCCCGGCGCGCACCGCCCGGTACAGCGTCCAGTCGCGCAGCCGCTCCCGGTCCACGTCCAGCGAGTCGGCCAGTTTGGCCACCCGCCGGCGGGCCACCGCGGCCGCCCCCGACCCGGCCAGCAGATCCTCGAACCGGTCCAGCACCAACCGCGCCAGGTCGTACGCCCGCTCGCCCACCAGCGGCGCCGGCCCGACCGCCAGCCACGGCGCCCGCTCCCCGGCCAGCACCTTGCCCTGCCGAAACGCGCCGTGCAGCACGAACTCCTCCGCCGCCCCGGCCGGCAGCGACCGCCCCAGCTCCAGGGCCTCGTCCACCAGCGGCCCGGCACCCGCCGAGTCCCCGGCGGCCCGGAGCCGCTCGGCGTCCGCCGCGACCCGCTCCGCCACCGTCGCGAACGGATGCCCCGCCGGCGGCGCCACCCACAGCCGGCGCACCGTGCCGGCCGCCTCCAGCAGCGCCTTGGCCTCCGGCAGCGACCGCAGCGACACCGACCCCTGCAACCGCTCCAACAGCAGCGCGCCGCTGGCCTCGTCGGACCGCAGCAGTCGCACCGCGCCCCAGCCGTCCCACACCCGCAGCGCCGCCGCCTCCTGCGCGGCGGCCCGCCCCGGCACCGGGAACTTCAGGGCCGCCGGCGTGCCGTCCTGCTGCCGCACGAACGCCACCAGACTGCTGCTACCACCCGGCGCGTGCACCCGATCCAGCGTCAACTCCCAGGAATCCAACCGCTGTTGGACCAGTTCCGGCAGCGCCGCCAGCCAGGCCCGGACGGGGCCCTCCGGATCGCCGCCGAGCGCGCTCACCAAGCGTTGCGGCGGTTCGATGGGTGCCGTTGCCATGCCTGAGCTGTCCTTATCGTGGGGGAGTCGCCGCGGTCGCGGCCGGTCGTTCAGAGCGCGTTTGCGTCGGGGCCCGCGGCGCCCGACGGGGTGGGCGCCGCGGCCCGCTCCACGAGCCCAGGGAAGGCTACGCCGCTGCCCCGCCAGCGCACCGCGCGCACCGCCGCCTCGCGCAGCGCCGCCGCCGCCTCCTTGCGGTGCGCCCCGCCGGCGGCCCGGACCAGGTCCGCGTAGACGGCCGCCACCCGGTCCTCCAGCTCCGCGGCCAGCCGCGCCGCGGCGGGCGCGTCCGGCACCGGGAACGGCAGCTCGTAGGCGGCGGCCGCGGCCTGCGGCGCGCCGCCGAGCTCCCGCACGGTGCGGCGCAGCGCGTCCCGCCGGGCCCGATGCGCGTCGTACGCGCCCTGTGCCTCCGTACGGCGCCCGGCCCCGATCCGCCCGCCGACCACGCCGTACCCGTACACCGCGGCGTGCTCGGCCGCCAGCGCGGCCTGCGTCGCGGCCAGTTCGTCCCGGTCGCGATCCCCGTCGCGCTGCGTGCGTGTCCTCGTCATGGCCCGTTCTTTCTCTCTGGTGCGGGGGTGCGTCGCGGTCGGCTCCGCGCCCTACGTTGCGGGCTGCTGCTGTCGCCGCGTGGCGGTGGTCGGGTGGCCCGGACGGCCCAGGAGGGTGTGCCTCCTGCGCGGCGCCGGTCCCGGCGGCTCCCGCCTCACTACGCCTCGGTCAGGAGGTACGCATGGGCCGCCCCGGCGGCCGCGACCGAGGCGAGCAGCCGGGCGAGTTCGGGCGGCGCGGACACCAGCGCCGCGGTGCGGGAATCCGCGAGCGTGCGTTCGGCGTCGGCCAGCGCCGCGCGGGCGCTCCGCTCGTCGGCCGGCACGCCGGGCGCGCTGTCGGAGGCGGCGGAAGCGGTCGACGCCGTGGACGCCGTGGACGCCGAGGGCGCCGCGGACGGCGCACCGGAGGTGAACGCCTCGATGTGGTGGGCGACTTCGTCCCGGAGCACCCGCAGCCGCGCCCCCAGCCCGGGATGCGCCGCGAGCGTCGCGTCGTACCGTGCGAGCAGTGCCCTGCTGTCCCGGGCCGCGTGCGTCCGCACCCGCTCCGCGGCGGCCGAGCGCTCGGCCGCCTCCGGGGCGGGCCGGGCCTCGTCGGCGCAGCCGGAGAGCAGCGCCGCACCTCCCAGGGCGGCGCCGGCCAGCAGGGTCGTTCTGCGTGTGAGCGCCACTTTCGGCACGTTGCACTTCCCGGGGTCTTCCGTAGTGATCACCGCAGGCGAGGGTATCCGTGACCCCCCACCGAATCGTCAGTACCCCGCCGGAACCGATAGGCTTTGACCCGACACGCGACCTAACCACAACAGCACACGCGGCCGAGGAGTCACCCGGATGAGCACCACCCAGAGCGAGAGGCTGCGCGGACTGCTTGAACCGCTCGTCGCCGCGCGAGACCTGGATCTGGAAGAGATCGAGGTGACACCGGCAGGCAAGAGCCGAGTGCTGAGGATCGTGGTCGATTCCGACGAGGGCGTCCAGCTGGACGAATGCGCCGAGCTGAGCCGCGAGGCGTCCAAGGTCCTGGACGACACCGACGCGATGGGCGGCGCCCCGTACACCCTTGAGGTGACCTCGCCGGGCGCCGACCGGCCGCTGACCTCGCCGCGGCACTACCGCCGCGCCGTCGGCCGCCTGATCAAGGCCCGCCTCCACGAGGGCGGCGACCTGGTCGCACGGATTATCGCCATGGACGACAGCGGACTGGACCTCGAGGTGCCGGGCGTCAAGGGCCGCAAGCCGACCGCCCGCCGGGTCGAGTTCGCGGAGATCGCCAAGGCGCGGGTCGAGCTGGAGTTCAACCCCAGGCCCGCGCGGCCCGCCCAGCGCGAGCAGAACGACGAGATCGACAAGAACGACGAGAACGACGAGAACGACGAGAACAAGGAGGAGGCGTAGCCGTGGACATCGACATGAGTGCCCTGCGGGGTCTGGTGCGGGAGAAGGAGATCTCGTTCGACCTGCTGGTCGAGGCGATCGAGTCGGCCCTCCTCATCGCGTACCACCGCACCGAGGGCAGCCGCCGCCGGGCGCGCGTGGAGCTGAACCGCAACACCGGCCACGTGACGGTGTGGGCGAAGGAGGACCCGGAGGACCTGGAGGAGGGTGCCGAGCCGCGCGAGTTCGACGACACCCCGTCCGGCTTCGGGCGGATCGCGGCGACCACCGCCAAGCAGGTCATCCTGCAGCGGCTGCGGGACGCCGAGGAGGAGATCACGTTCGGCGAGTACGCCGGGCGGGAGGGCGATGTCGTCACCGGCGTCGTCCAGCAGGGCAAGGACCCCAAGAACGTCCTGGTCGACATCGGCAAGCTGGAGGCCATCCTGCCGGTGCAGGAGCAGGTCCCGGGCGAGGAGTACACGCACGGCACGCGGCTGCGGTCGTACGTCGTGCGCGTCGTCAAGGGCGTCCGCGGCCCCTCGGTCACCCTGTCGCGCACCCACCCCAATCTGGTGAAGAAGCTGTTCGCCATGGAGGTGCCGGAGATCGCCGACGGTTCGGTGGAGATCTCCGCCATCGCGCGGGAGGCCGGCCACCGGACGAAGATCGCGGTGCGTTCGACGCGCTCCGGGCTGAACGCCAAGGGCGCGTGCATCGGCCCGATGGGCGGCCGGGTGCGGGCCGTGATGGCCGAGCTCAACGGCGAGAAGATCGACATCGTCGACTGGTCGGACGACCCGGCCGAGCTGGTGGCGCACGCGCTGTCGCCGGCCCGGGTCAGCAAGGTCGAGGTCGTGGACATGGCGGCCCGCTCCGCGCGGGTGACGGTTCCCGACTACCAGTTGTCGCTGGCCATCGGCAAGGAAGGGCAGAACGCCCGGCTCGCGGCGCGGCTCACGGGCTGGCGGATCGACATCCGTCCGGACACCGAGCACGCGCCGGCGCAGGGCTGAGCCACCGGCACAACGGGCCGCGGCGGACGAAAAGAAGTGGTGCCGCGGCGGCCCGCGCGGAATTCTTGAGCAGCGGATCGGGCTTTACCCCATCGGGGTGGAGCGGCCGTGGGGAGGTAGACTTAAGCAGTGTCTGGCCGGACGCATGCCCGCGCATGCCCTGAGCGCACGTGTCTGGGGTGCCGGGAGCGAGCGGCCAAGGGCGATTTGCTGCGCATCGTGGAGATCGAGGGCGAGTGTGTCCCCGATCCTCGCGGTACGCTGCCCGGCCGGGGTGCTTATGTGCACCGGACACAGGTCTGCCTCGACCTGGCGGTTCGCCGCCGGGCGTTTCCCCGGGCCTACCGGGGCCGCGGCCCGTTCGACACGGCGGAGTTGCGCCGGTTCATCGAAGGGGGCGCGGGTTGAGCAGCCGGCATGGCGATAACGCACAGCAAGAAACGCACAGCGCACGGAAAACCGTGCGGTCAGGTACCTCGCGAGTCGGAAGTAGGTCGAGATTGCGATGAGCACTCGATGAGTACGCGATGAGTACGCCCATGAAGTAGCGACGGTCCGGTGGACACCCGGACCTAGAAGGAGCGAAGTGGCTAAGGTCCGGGTTTACGAACTCGCCAAGGAGTTCGGTGTTGAGAGCAAGGTCGTCATGGCCAAGCTCCAAGAACTTGGTGAATTCGTCCGTTCGGCGTCCTCGACGATCGAGGCGCCGGTTGTTCGCAAGTTGACCGACGCTTTCCAGGCGGGCAGCGGCGGCGGCCGTTCCGCCGGCAAGCCCGCGGCGCCGCGCAAGTCGGCCCCCGCGAAGCCGTCCGCGCCCACTCCGGCGCAGGCGGCGCGTCCGGCTGCCCCGAAGCCGGGCGCCCCCAAGCCGGGCCCCGCGGCCCCGGCTGCCCCGGAGGCCCCGGCTGCTCCGGCAGCCCCGGAGGCCCCGGTGACCCCCGTGGCTTCCAAGCCTGCCGCCGGCCCCACCCCGGGTCCGCGGCCTGCCCCGGCCCGTCCGGCGGCGCCCAAGCCCGGCCCGGCCGCGCCCGCGCAGCCGGAGTTCCAGGCCCCGCCGTCGCCGGCCCCCGCAGCCCAGGGCCCCCGCCCGAGTGCTGCTCCGGGCCCGCGTCCCGGCGGCCGTCCCGCGCCCGGCCAGGGCCAGTCGCGCGGCAATGCCCCGCGTTCCGGTGGCCAGTCGGCGCGTCCCGGTGGGCCCCGTCCGGCCGGTCCGCGCCCGGGCAACAACCCCTTCACCTCCGGTGGCTCCACGGGCATGGCCCGTCCGCAGGCCCCGCGGCCCGGTGGCGCCCCGCGTCCCGGCCAGCCCGGTCCCCGTCCGCAGGGCGGCGGCCAGGGTGGTCCGCGTCCGCAGGGTGGCGGCCAGGGCGGCGCGCGTCCGACCCCCGGTGCCATGCCGCGTCCGCAGGGTGCGGCGCCCGGTGGTGCCCCGCGTCCCGGCGGCGGTAACCGCCCGAACCCGGGCATGATGCCGCAGCGTCCGGCTGCCGGCCCGCGTCCGGGCCCCGGCGGCGGCGGTCGCGGTCCCGGCGGTGCCGGTCGCCCCGGTGGCGGCGGCGGTCGTCCCGGTGGCGGCGGTGGCTTCGCCGGTCGTCCCGGTGGCGGCGGCGGTGGCGGTCGTCCGGGTGGCGGCGGCGGTTTCGCCGGTCGTCCCGGTGGCGGCGGTCCCGGTGGTGCCGGTGGTGGCGGCGGCTTCGGCGGTCGTCCCGGCTTCGGCGGTCGTCCGGGTGGTCCCGGTGGCCGTGGTGGCACGCAGGGTGCGTTCGGCCGTCCCGGCGGTCCGGCGCGTCGTGGCCGCAAGTCGAAGCGGCAGCGCCGCCAGGAGTACGAGGCCATGCAGGCCCCGTCCGTGGGCGGCATCATGCTGCCGCGCGGCAACGGCCAGACCGTTCGCCTCTCGCGCGGTGCCTCGCTGACGGACTTCGCGGAGAAGATCAACGCCAACCCGGCGTCGCTGGTCCAGGTCATGCTGAACCTGGGCGAGATGGTCACCGCGACCCAGTCCGTCTCCGACGAGACGCTGCAGCTCCTCGCCGGCGAGATGAACTACAACGTCGAGATCGTCAGCCCGGAGGAGGAGGACCGCGAGCTGCTCGAGTCCTTCGACATCGAGTTCGGCGAGAACGAGGGCGGCGAGGAGATGCTGGCCTCGCGTCCGCCGGTGGTGACCGTCATGGGTCACGTCGACCACGGTAAGACCCGCCTGCTGGACGCGATCCGCAAGACCAACGTGGTCGCGGGCGAGGCCGGTGGCATCACCCAGCACATCGGTGCCTACCAGGTCACGACCGAGGTCAACGACGAAGAGCGTCGCATCACCTTCATCGACACCCCGGGTCACGAGGCGTTCACCGCCATGCGTGCCCGCGGTGCGAAGTCGACCGACATCGCGATCCTCGTGGTGGCGGCCAACGACGGTGTCATGCCGCAGACGATCGAGGCCCTGAACCACGCCAAGGCGGCCGACGTGCCGATCGTGGTCGCGGTCAACAAGATCGACGTCGAGGGCGCCGACCCGACCAAGGTGCGCGGTCAGCTGACCGAGTTCGGCCTGGTGGCCGAGGAGTACGGCGGCGACACCATGTTCGTCGACATCTCCGCCCGCCAGGGCACCAACATCGAGCAGCTGCTCGAGGCCGTCGTCCTCACCGCGGACGCCGCCCTCGACCTGCGGGCCAACCCCGACCAGGACGCCCAGGGCATCGCGATCGAGGCCCACCTCGACCGCGGCCGCGGCGCCGTGGCGACCGTCCTGGTCCAGCGCGGTACCCTCCGCGTCGGCGAGACGATGGTCGTGGGCGACGCCTACGGCCGGGTCCGCGCGATGCTCGACGACAAGGGCAACCACGTCGAGGAAGCGGGTCCGTCGACCCCCGTCCTGGTCCTGGGTCTGACCAACGTCCCGGGCGCCGGCGACAACTTCCTGGTCGTCGACGAGGACCGTACGGCGCGCCAGATCGCCGAGAAGCGTGCGGCGCGCGAGCGCAACGCCGCGTTCGCCAAGCGCACCCGCCGGGTGTCCCTCGAGGACCTCGACAAGGTGCTCAAGGCGGGCGAGGTCCAGCAGCTCAACCTCATCATCAAGGGCGACGCGTCCGGTTCGGTCGAGGCCCTGGAGTCCTCGCTGCTCCAGCTCGACGTCGGCGAAGAGGTCGACATCCGGGTGCTGCACCGCGGCGTCGGTGCGGTCACGGAGTCCGACATCAACCTGGCGTCCGGCTCCGACGCGATCGTCATCGGCTTCAACGTGCGGGCCGAGGGCCGCGCCACGCAGATGGCCGAGCGCGAGGGCGTCGACGTCCGGTACTACTCGGTCATCTACCAGGCGATCGAGGAGATCGAGGCGGCCCTCAAGGGCATGCTCAAGCCGGAGTACGAAGAGGTCGAGCTCGGTACGGCAGAGATCCGCGAGGTCTTCAAGTCGTCCAAGCTGGGCAACATCGCGGGTGTGCTCATCCGCTCCGGCGAGGTCAAGCGGAACACCAAGGCGCGCCTCATCCGCGACGGCAAGGTGGTCGCGGAGAACCTCAACATCGACGGTCTGCGCCGCTTCAAGGACGACGTCACCGAGATCCGCGAAGGCTTCGAGGGCGGTATCAACCTCGGCAACTTCAACGACATCAAGGTCGACGACGTCATCGCGACGTACGAGATGCGGGAGAAGCCGCGCGGCTGATCTTGCAGTAGTCCGCCCGGTGTGCGGTCCACCAGGAACGGTGGCCGGGCGGCGGGCGGGCCGGGGCCGGTCGGCGGGAATATCCGTCGATCGGCCCCGGTCGTTCCGTGTACGGTTCGAACTGACACGCACGCCTCCGGCCGACGCCGGGAGGCACCCCGAAGGCCCCACGGGTGGCTTGACCCGTCTTGCATGTACGTAGGGACGTTGTCCTTCGACCTGCTTCTCGGCGACGTACGGTCGCTGAAGGAGAAGCGCTCCGTCGTCCGCCCGATCGTCGCCGAGCTGCACCGCAAGTACGCGGTGAGCGTCGCGGAGGTGGGAGACCAGGACCTGTACCGCAGGGCCCGTATCGGCCTGGCGGTGGTGTCCGGGGACGCCGGACACCTGACGGACGTCATGGACCGCTGCGAGCGCCTGGTCGCCGCACGGCCCGAAGTGGAGCTGCTGTCCGTACGCCGGCGGCTGCACGGCGACGACGACTGAACCGGGCGACCGGCGGGTCGTCGCCGGTGGAAGCACAATTGTGGAAAACAAGAAGGAGACGGACCAGTGGCCGACAATGCGCGGGCGAAGAAGCTGGCGGACCTCATCCGGGAGGTGGTCGCCCAGAAGTTGCAGCGCGGCGTCAAGGACCCGCGGCTCGGCACGCACGTGACCATCACCGACACCCGGGTCACCGGTGACCTTCGGGAGGCGACGGTCTTCTACACGGTCTACGGAGACGACGAGGACCGGGCCAGTGCCGCCGCCGGGCTGGAGAGCGCCAAGGGCGTGCTCCGCTCCGCGGTCGGTGCGGCGGCCGGCACCAAGTTCACGCCGACGCTGACGTTCGTCGCGGACGCCCTGCCGGAGAACGCCCAGACGATCGAGGACCTGCTCGACCGGGCCCGGGCCTCGGACGCCCAGGTGCGCCAGGCGTCGTCGGGCGCCAAGTACGCCGGTGAAGCGGACCCGTACCGCAAGCCGGGCGGCGACGAGGACGACGAGGACGCAGCGGCAGAATGAAGCGGCAGAGCAACAAGCCCATCGAGGAGGGCGAGCGCGCAGCGCTCTCTGGCAAGGGTGGTGGGCGACGGGCGGGCCTTGTCATCGTCGACAAGCCGTCCGGCTTCACTTCGCACGACGTCGTGGCGAAGATGCGCGGGATGGCCCGTACCCGACGGGTCGGGCACGCCGGCACCCTCGACCCGATGGCGACCGGTGTCCTGGTCCTCGGCCTGGAGCGGGCCACCAAGCTGCTGGGGCACCTCGCGCTGACGGAGAAGGAATACGTCGGGACGATCCGGCTGGGTCAGACCACGATCACCGACGACGCCGAGGGCGAGATCACCGCGTCCAAGGCGGCGCACGGCCTGGCCCGGGAGGACATCGACGCCGGGGTCGCCGAGCTCACCGGCGCGATCATGCAGGTGCCGTCCAAGGTCAGCGCCATCAAGATCGACGGCAAGCGCTCCTACAAGCGGGTGCGGGACGGCGAGGACGTGGAGATCCCGGCCCGGCCGGTCACCATCTCCTCGTTCGTGGTGCACTCCGTGCACGAGTCCGAGGCCGACGACGGCACCCCGGTGACCGACGTGCTGGTCTCCGTCGTCTGCTCCTCCGGCACCTACATCCGCGCCCTCGCCCGTGACCTGGGCGCCGGGCTCGGCGTGGGTGGCCATCTGACGGCGCTCCGCCGCACCCGGGTCGGCCCGTACAAGCTCGACCAGGCGCGGACGCTGGAGCAGCTCCAGGCGGCGGTGGACGACCCCGAGGGCGACGGTCTGCCGGTCATGCCCCTCGGGGACGCCGCGGCCGCCGCGTTCACCCGCTGGGACGTCCCCGAGGCGCAGTCCCGGCTGCTGCTGAACGGTGCGCGGGTCCCGATGCCGCTCTTCGAGGGCGACGGCCCGGTGGCGGCCTTCGGGCCGGACGGGACGTTCCTGGCGCTGGTGGAGAACCAGGGCGGGCGGGCCAAGAGCCTGGCGGTCTTCGCCTAGGTCGTGTCCGCGCCGTCCCGTCGTCCTTCCGGAGGGCGGGACGGGCGCCGGACCCGGGCGGGCCGCCCCGGCCCGACCTCCGCGTGCTTCGGGGGAGTGGTGGAACGCGGGCCGTGCGGATGGGCGCGGAGCGTTCGGCCCGCGCTCCACCATCCCCCTCGCCAAGACTCTGTCCAGCGCGTTCTCATGATTCACCCCACCGAGCAGGCGCTCGGAGTGAATCACGGCGCGGAAGGGGGCGCGTTCGCCGTGCGCCCTGTCGCGAAGATCACTGTCTGTCTACCGTCGTCGCCCATGAGCACGCACGGTAACGGGTGGGGAGGTTCGCGGATGGTGGTGCTGGACGCCGACACAGAGGCGTACGAGGACGTGTACGGGGGGCTCGACAGGGGCGCGTACGGAAGCGCGGGCGGGTGGCCCCGCGCAGGTGCTCACGGTGTGGCCGGTTCGGCCGGCGGTGACCGCGTGGAGGAGCAACTTCCCGTCGAGTGGCGGGAGTTGGTGGGGGCCGCGACCGGGGCGGCGGCCGGTGGCGCGGCGGCCGGCCGGCTGAGCGGGGTCCTGCTGGGGGTGCCGGACGCCACGCCGTATCTGGGCGTGCTGCGGCTGCTCGCCGACCGGATCACCGAGCGGGCGGCAGCGGCGGGCGGCTTCGCGGGCACCGGGCTGGAGGTCTTCGGGCCGGTGTTCTGGCGGTGCCTGGCGCTGGCCGCGGCGGACCGGCTGGAACTGCTGCGCCGACTGCTGCCGGCCGACGGGCCGCGTCCGGCCGCGCGGGCCGGGCGGCCGTCGCGGTCCTTCGCCCGGCCGCCGCGGGTCCGGGTGCACGCCGCCGACGCGGGGGCGGACGGGCGCGCGGACGACAGGTGGGTGGACGCCCGGCCAGGGGCCGACGGCGATCCCGCGGGGCCGCCCGAAGGGGGCGCAGAAGCGTTCCGCCCGGGCGCCGCGGAGCTCCGCCCCGGGCGGTTCCTGGACCTGGTGGCGGAACTGCTCAAGGCCGACCCCGAGCGGATCCAGCCGCTGCTGTGCGACTGGTTCGACGACACCCGCCCGCTCCGGACGGCACCCGCCGCGCCCCATGTGATCACCGTCGCGGACGCCGCGCAGGCCCTGTTGCACACCCATCGCGCCCGGGCGCTGGACGCCCTCGTCGAGACGCTCGCCCGGGCCGCCCACCCCCGGGCCGTGGAGCTGCTGGACGCGCTCGCCGAGGACGAGCCGGCGGCGCTGCGGCGGGCCGCGGCGGGCCGGGGGAGCGGTGCTCGGGGACCGGTGCCGGGCCCGCAGGGCACCGCGGCGGAAACCGGCCGATGGCCGGACGGCCCCGCGGCGTGGCCGATGCAACAGCGGCCAGGCCACCCTTCGCGCGAACCCGCGCTCCCGGCATGGCAGTCTTAGACCTGCGCCATGCCGAAATGGCGCAGTGGACGGACAAGAGTTCGGGCGAGGAGCGGGCACAGTGCAGCGCTGGCGTGGCTTGGAGGACATCCCCGAGGGTTGGGGACGCAGCGTCGTCACCATCGGCTCGTACGACGGAGTGCACCGCGGCCACCAATTGATCATCGGGCGGGCGGTGGCCCGTGCCCGTGAGCTGGGGATCCCCGCCGTGGTCGTCACCTTCGACCCGCACCCGAGCGAGGTGGTCCGCCCCGGCACCCATCCGCCGCTGCTGGCGCCGCACCACCGGCGGGCCGAGCTGATGGCCGACCTGGGCGTGGACGCGGTGCTGGTGCTCCCGTTCACCAAGGAGTTCTCCCAGCTGGCGCCCGCCGACTTCGTGGTGAAGGTGCTGGTCGACAAGCTGCACGCGCAGGTCGTCGTCGAGGGCCCGAACTTCCGCTTCGGCCACAAGGCCAAGGGCACCGTCGAGACCCTCGCCGAGCTGGGCCGGACCTACGACTACACGGTGGAGGTCATCGACCTCTTCGAGCGCGGCACCGCGGGCGACGGCGAGCCGTTCTCGTCCACGCTGGTCCGCCGTCTGGTCGCCGAGGGCGACGTGGCGGGCGCGCGCGAGGTCCTGGGCCGGCCGCACCGGGTCGAGGGCGTGGTCGTCCGCGGGGCGCAGCGCGGCCGCGAACTGGGCTTCCCCACCGCCAATGTGGAGACCCTGCCGCACACCGCCATCCCGGCCGACGGGGTCTACGCGGGGCTGCTGCACGTCGAGGGCGAGGCGATGCCGGCGGCCGTCTCGGTGGGCACCAACCCGCAGTTCGACGGCAAGGTGCGCACGGTGGAGGCGTACGCCATCGACCGGGTCGGGCTCGACCTGTACGGGCTGCACGTCGCCGTGGACTTCCTCTCCTACATCCGGGGCCAGGAGAAGTTCGACACCCTCGATGCGCTGCTGGAGCGGATGGCGGTCGACGTGAAGCAGGCCCGCGGGCTGATCGCCGATTCCGGACTGGTCTGACGCACCGGGCGCCCGCACACGGCGCACAAAGGGGCGGGGCCCGGCAGTCAACTGCCGGGCCCCGCCCCTTCGTTCATGCCGCGCTCACTGCGGCGGCGGCTGCTGCGTCCAGCCGCCCTGCTCCGGCAACGGCGCGTCCGGGGCGGGCTGTTGCTGCCAGCCGGCCGGCGGCTGCGCGGGGGGCTGCTGCTGCCAGCCACCCTGCTGCGGCGGGTAGCCGGCCGGCGGCTGCCCCTGCTGCGGGACCTGCTGCTGCGCCTGCTGGGCGTACTGCTGCTGGGCGTACGGGTCCTGGTGCTGCGCGTACGGGTCCTGCTGGGCCTGTTGGGCGTACGGGTCGCCGCCCATCTGCTGCTGGCCCATCTGCGCCTGGGCGTACATCCCCTGCGCCTGCTGCTGGCGCGCGAAGTCCTCGGCGACCAGGGCGGAGAGGTTGAAGTACGCCTCGCGGGTCTTCGGCCGCATCATGTCGAGGTCCACCTCGGCGCCGGCGGCGAGGTGCTCGTCGAAGGGCACCACGACGACGCCGCGGCAGCGGGTCTCGAAGTGCGACACGATGTCCTCGATCTTGATCATCTTGCCGGTCTCACGGACCCCGGAGATGACCGTGATGCCGCGCTGGACCAGGTCGGCGTAGCCGTGCGCGGAGAGCCAGTCCAGGGTGGTGCTGGCGCTGCTCGCACCGTCCACGGACGGGGTCGAGATGATGATCAACTGGTCGGCGAGGTCGAGGACGCCGCGCATCGCGCTGTAGAGCAGACCGGTGCCCGAGTCGGTGAGGATGACCGGGTACTGCTTGCCCAGGATGTCGATCGCGCGCCGGTAGTCCTCGTCGTTGAACGTCGTGGAGACGGCCGGGTCGACGTCGTTGGCGAGGATCTCCAGGCCCGAGGGGGCCTGCGAGGTGAACCGGCGGATGTCCATGTAGCTGTGCAGGTGCGGGATGGCCTGCACCAGGTCGCGGATGGTCGCCCCGGTCTCGCGGCGGACCCGTCGGCCGAGCGTGCCGGCGTCCGGGTTGGCGTCGATCGCCAGGATCTTGTCCTGCCGCTCGGAGGCCAGGGTGGCGCCCAGCGCGGTGGTCGTCGTGGTCTTGCCGACGCCGCCCTTGAGGCTGATCACCGCGATCCGGTAGCAGGAGAGCACCGGCGTACGGATCAGCTCCAGCTTGCGCTGGCGCTCCTCCATCTCCTTCTTCGCGCCCAACTTGAACTTGGACGGCTGGGCGTTGGCACCCGGCTTGCGCTTCTTGGGCTGGTTGCGCAGCAGGCGGTCGGAGGTCAGCTCGACCGCGGCGCTGTAGCCCAGCGGCGCACCCGGGGTGGCCCGCTGCGGCTGCTGCTGGCCCGGCTGGGAGTACTGGGCGTAGTTGGCCGCCGCGTTGGGGTCGCCGAACTGCTGGCCGGGGGGCTGCTGTTGCTGTCCCGGCTGGCCCTGGTGACCCTGCTGCACCGGCTGCCCCTGCTGGGGGTAGCCGGGCTGGGCCTGCTGCGGCTGCTGGGCTTGCTGGGGCTGCTGCGGGTAGCCCTGCTGCGGATAGCCGTAAGCGGGCTGCTGCGGCTGGGCGTTGGGCTGCGGCTGGGCCTGCTGCGGCTGCTGGGGCTGCGGCTGGGCCTGCTGGGGGTAGCCGTACGCGGGCTGCGGATAGCCGTAGCCGCCCTGCTGCTGCGGATAGCCGGCCTGCTGCGGCTGCTGCGGATAACCCTGCTGCTGCGGCGGCTGGGCCTGCTGAGGCTGGACCTGCGGCTGTGGCTGCTGCTGGGGATGCGCCTGCTGGGGCGCGGCCGGCGGCTGCTGACCGGCCTGCGCCTGCGCCATGCGCGGGTCGGCGGGCTGGAACTCCGGCGGCAGCGGCGGCAGTCCGCCCTGTGCCGGGGCGCCCTGACCGGGCACGCCCGGCTGCTGCCCGTCCGCACCGGCCCACGGCGCACCCTGCGCGGGAACGCCGTGCGGCGCCCCCTGCTGCGGCGGCATGGCCTGCGGGGCCTGCGGGGCCTGTGCGGCCTGCGGGGCGACGCCCTGCTGCGGCACACCCGCGACCGGGGCCTGCTGCTGCGGCGGCAGCGGCTGGGCCGGCGGCTGTCCCTGGACGGGCTGTGCAACCGGCTGGGCGGCCGCTGCGGCGGCTGCCGCGGCCGCGGCGGAGGCATCCGGCCCGGGAGCCGGCGCGGGCTGTCCCTCGGGCGCCGGGGCGGCGTCCACGGGGGCGGCCGGCGCGGCCTCCGGCTGCGGCTGCGGTGCCGCGGCGGCCTGCGTCTCGGGCGCCGCCGGCGCGTCGTCCTCGTCGTCGTCCCAGAGGGAGGCCGAGGGGTCCGGCCCGGTGCCGGAACGGACGTTGGCGTCGTCGTCGGCCGCGGCGGGGCCGGCGGCACCGGCGGCCACGGGAGCCGACGGACCGTCGGACGTAGCGGCCGGGGCGTCGGCGCCCGCGTCCTGCGGACGCAGCGTCGGGAAGCCGGGAGGCGCGGTCGGATCGGGCGCGGACTGCTGCGGCACGCCGGGGACCGGGGCGCCCTGGGCGGGCGGCCCGGACAGCGGCTGGCCGGTCGGCGGCGGGGTCGCGCTCTGAGCGCCCGCGGGCGGCGTCGCGGGGGAGACCGCGATGCCCGCACCACCACTGGTGTCGTTGCTGCCGTACCAGGCCGGAGCCGCGAAATCGATCTTGAACTCACCGGTCAGGTCGAACTCGGACTGGTCGTCGTCAGGATCGTTCCCGTCCGGGCGGAAAGCCTCCTGGTCTCTCACTGTGCCTCCTGGTCTACTGCAACGCACCTGAACGGCAGGACCGGATACAGGCGGATCGATCGGATGTATCGGAAGTCGGAGCACGCCACCCGGGGTTGCGCCACCACTGCTAAGTCTCCATCCCCGTATCGACTGCCGTCGTGCACTGCCGATGTGATGTGCTTCTGCGGCTCTCCCCACAGCCTAATCAACAGTCGGCCCATAACGGCAGTCGATGCCATGTCGTCTTCAAGCCCGGTCGCACGCCTACGGGCGCACCCGTGGGTGCGCCCGTAGCTCGTGTCCGGCGGCCGGTGGTGCAACGGGCGCACGCGGCGCCCGCGGACAACCGGCCGGTGTGGGCGGTCAGTCCATGCGGCGCGGGCCGCCCAGCAGGTTGGTCTCCGCCTCGGTCGGCTGGGTCATGACGAACTGGTGGTCGCCGTCCCGACGGCACCACAGCATGGCGTTGTCGCTCAGCGTCGGCAGCACCGCGCCGACGTTCTCCGGCAGCCGCATGATCCGCGTCACAACCTCCGCCTCTTCGGGCGAGAGCCGCTGCAGACCGACCAGGTCCGCCCGGCCGAGCATCTGCGGCGAGCGGGGGCCGAGGAACGGCAGCACCGTCAGCACGGTCTGCCAGGGGCTCGGCGCCAGCTGGTTGCGCGGCGGGCGCGCGCCCATGTCGCGGACGACCAGAACGGGGCTGGAAACCGACGGTCCCTGCGGTGCGATCTGGCGCACGTCGAAGACCGAGACGCACTGCTGACCGCCGCCGGCGGCCTGTGCCATCTGGCCCCAGGCCGGCGGCCGGGCGGTCTCCACCGCGACCCGGGCGCCGGTGGCGACCGTGCGCAGCGCCAGCACCTGCGCCATCCACATGCTGCCGACCAGCACGATCTCCATCGGCGCGGGACGCACCAGGCTCAGCACGGCGGGCTGGTTCTGCGGGTCGATGCCGATGATGACGCCGTCGTCGCCGACCGGCAGGGTCAGTGCCGCGAGCGACTCGGCGGTCAGCACGTGCGGGTTGCGCCGCGGGCCGCGCAGACCGTAGCCCGGCCGCGGCTTCGGCCCGGTCGGCCCGGACTGGTCCTCGTCCGGACGCGGCTGGTGCGAGGGCCGCCGCGCGCCGTCGGCGGGACCGCCGGTCGGAGGGTTGCGCCAGCCGCTGCCGCTGACGTTGACACGGGGCTGATACGTGGGAGTGCCCATCAGCGGGTACCTCCGAGGGGAAGCGTGGCCAGCAGGCCGGGGAGCTGCTCGCGGTCGAGGCGGACCAGCCCGACCTTGACCGAGCCGGAACGGCGCTCCAACTCGTCCTGCGCGGCGGAGAGTTCGTTGTCACTACGGGTCGACAGCCGGATGTAGCCGGAGATGGCCGGCAGTCGGCCGCCGCCGTGCGTCGCGGTCAGCGCGAAGGTGCTGGCCATCGCCCGGGTGCTGGTCAGCAGCTGGGTGATGGCGGCCAACGGCGCGCCGCCCAGGCCGAGTTGGGGCCACCGGCCGATCCAGTACGTGGTGTGCCAACGGTCGTCGCAGCGCATCGCGCGGGTGGTCTCCTGGGTGCGGCGGGCGGCCCGGCCGTCCCGGCCCATCGCGCCGTTCGCGGCCCGCGGGCTGACGCACACCGCGGTGCCGACCGCGGCCACCACCTCGCGCTCGTCGAGCACCTTGGCGCGCACGCCGAGCGAGGTGAGGCGGCTGACGAGCTGGTCGGCGGCGCGCAGCAGGGAGCGCTGGGCGCCGTCCATGCCGCCGCCGCGGGCCTCGATCGCCTCTGCGCACAGCTCCGGGTCCAGCTTCAGCGCGATCCAGGTCAGCTGGACCGCCGGGGTCTGCGACTGGGCCTGCAGCGGCGCGTAGGAGCGGGCCGCGACCGCCTGCTCGGGCAGGTGCGGCGCCGGGGCGGGCTGGGTGTACTGGACGAACTGCACCGACTCCAGGTGGATGTCCTCGACGTCCAGTGCGGTGTGCAGCACCTCCAGCGGGACCATGTGGCTGCCGCGCTGCGGCCGCAGCGGTTCGTCGCGGGCGTCCACCTGGACGATCGCGGTGAGGAACGTGCCGTCGCCGACGAAGCCGATGTTCCGCTGCTCGTTGTCGGTGTACTCGTAGGTGCGCAGCGCCGGTTCGCACTCCACCAGGGGGGCGAAGGCGGGGTCGACGCCCTGGGTGGCGGCGAGGTTGTCGCCGGCGTTCTTGCTGCGGCGGTTCATCGCGCGCACGGTGGTGATCCACTCGGGCAGCGGGATCTTCCGGCGCCGGCCCAGCGCGAAGACGACGAGGACGACCGCCAGCACACCGGCAACGGTCAGCGCCACCGCGTTGTGCATCGACAGGCCCACCAGCACCAGCGCCGCGGCGAGTTCGATGATGGCCAGCTGCTGGACCCGGACGCCGCCGATGGTTCCGGCCTGCTGACGAAGCCGGGGCGACACCGGCCCGGCCGCGGCCCGACCGCCACTTCCTGCATTGCCCGGAGCTGTACCGTTTTGGCCCCCATTTCCCGCGTTCTGCGGTGCAGCGGAAGGCTGTTGCTGCTGTTGCCGCCCATTGCGGCGTCGAGCCCTGGTGGCGCTGGACATCCCCCGGCCTGCTCCTCTACTGGTGGTGTGCCTTAGGCGAATCGGCTGCCGCTTCTCGGACTGGTGCGTTGGAAGGTGGCACCCGTACCGTACGGCTCGATCGATACACGGCATAGTAGAGGGCGCTACGGCGTGAGTGCCGGGGGCGGTCGATGTGGATCCAACAGGCGGGGAGAGAAAGCAACAATGGCATCACGTCGGGACGAGCTGAATGCGTATTCGTTCGCTCGAAAGCGCACGAATGCGGCATTTCTGAAGCCGCTGCCGAACGGCTCGATCGAAAGCGCGCCCAAGCCGCTGAAGGCGGTGTTGCCCAGCGTGGTGATGGGGGTCGTGATGCTCGTGGGATTCGGGGCCTGCGGCATCGTCAAGCCGGTTGCCCCGCCCGGATGGGACAAGGTGGGAGCAAATGTCCTCGTCGGTGATGAATCCACCACACGCTATGTCGTTCTGCCGAGCAAGGACGCAAACGGCCAAAAGCAGAATCTGCTGCACCCCGTTCTGAATCTCGCCTCGGCCAAGCTTCTTCTCGACCCGAAGAAGTTCCAGGTCGTCAAGGTCAAGGAATCGGAGCTGGACGGAAAGCTGGCGCACGGCCCGGCCGTCGGCATCCCGTACGCCCCGGACCGACTGCCCACCGCGAAGACGGTCGACCAACCGAAGACCTGGGCGGTGTGCGACCGCCCCGGCAGCGGCGAGAACAGCAAGAGCCAGCAGGCCGTCTTCGTCCTCGACGGCAAGGACAAGCTGGACATCGACAACACCAAGAAGGGCAAGCTCGACTTCCACCAGGCCCTGTACGTCGAGGACCCCGACGGGGTGCCGTGGCTGGTGGACAGCAACGGGTTCGCGTTCCAGATGATCGCCGACGTGGTTCAGGGGATGAGGGAGGCGAAAGCCGGCCTGAAGCACGCCGACGTCGAGGCGGACCGCACCCTGCGGCGGATCGTCTTCGGCTCCCAGGCGGAACCGCAGAAGGTCTCCGCCGAGTTCATGAACACGCTGATCAAGAGCCCGTTCCCGATCGGCATGCCGACCATGGACAACGCGGGTAAGCCGTACCCCTTCGACGACGTCCCGGCCGCGGCGCGCAAGGTCGGCTCGATCCTCCAGGACGGCAACGGTCAGAAGTACGTGGTCCAACTCAACGGAGTCTCACAGGTCAGCAACTTCGTGGCCAACCTCCTGGAGCAGGGCCCCAACGCGGCGGCCGTGAACGGCAGCAGCGGCAAGGCGCTGCAACCGATCAACGTCGCCACCGGAAGCATCACCCACCCCAGGCTGGGCACCGACAACCGCCCGTTCGTCTTCGCCGGCAAGATTCCGGGCACGGACCTGGACAACCCGTGGCCCAAGGAGACCGTCACCGCGGCCAACGACTTCACGCACGGCTCCCAGACCGGCGGCCTGGGCGCGCCCACGTCGAACGGTGTCTCCTGCAGCGTCTACAAGGGCACGAACAACAAGTACCCGGGCGTCGAACAGCTCGGCTACCCCAACGGGCTCCCGAGCATGGGCACCTGGGTCGGCAAGGACTACCCGGCCAAGATCGCCCCGGGTGCCTCGACCTACGTCACCCCCGGCAGCGGCCTGCTGTACGAGCAGGTCGCCAACCCCAAGGCGAACTCCGGCAGCCTCTTCCTGGTCACCGACACCGGCCTGCGCTACTCGATCCCGCGGAACAACGACTCCGCCTCCAAGGCCGGTAACGACAAGCAGGAGCAGGACCAGGCGCAGATCCACCTCGGCTACGGCGACGCGCACCCGCCGCTCATGCTGGAGGCGTGGTCGAAGCTGCTCTCCGCGGGGCCGCAGCTGGACGTCGCGAGCGCGAGCAAGCCGCAGGCGTCCTAGGGCCGGGGGGCCGCTGTCGGCCACTCTCGGACCGTATGAGGCCGCGCCGGGCACCCTTCACGGGGGCGCCGGGCGCGGCCTCTTTGCCGTCGCCCCCGTGTGCCGCACTGCGCCCCGCCGGGGCGGCCTGTCCACTGCCGGCGCGCAGGCCCCGCGACGCGCCCCCGGTGGCCGCCGACGCCACCGCGCGACCGCTCCCGGACGCCGTCACACCCTCCCGGAGCCGCCAACATCTCCCCGGAACCTTCACTACCGCCTGACCGAAACCACCCCATCTGCCCGTTTCCACCGAACGGCGGTTTCCTGCCGCCCAGTTGACATTGTTGTGATCCCGTCACAACAGCCGTCCCCCTGTTGGGAACAGACGTGTGGAGTAGGTAATGTGGCGGGAGGCGTCAGCAGGAGATGCCAACCGCGCACTGCCTCGCCGGCGCCGCGCGGCCGACGTACAAGTCTCATGGGGGACGTTGACCATGGCTGGTCAGTTCACAACCACGCACGAGGAGATGGTCGCGTTCAGCGGCAAGATCGACTCGGTCAACCAGTCGATCCGGGGGGAGATCCAGCGCCTGCAGACGGTCGTCGACTCCATCACCTCCGGCTGGAAGGGCCAGGCGGCCTCCTCGTACCACAACCTGCAGTCGCAGGTGAACGAGGACGCCAACCGGATCAACCAGCTGCTGGCTGAGATCAAGGAAGCGATCGACCAGACCACGGGCAACTACACCTCCTCCGAAGAGGAGCAGGCTCAGTCGATCTCGCACGTCACCGCCCAGGCTTCCCCGTTCGGATGATGAGGCCGCGCCGCTGACCCGGCGCACGTGCCCACCCCGCCGCGGCCTGGCAGATCGGTTCCGATTCCGGTCCGCCGCCACGGCATGTGAATCGACTAGACAGCTTCAACTCCTGAGGAGACCCCATGTCCGGCCAGATTCTGGTCAACTTCCAGACGATCAGCCAGGCGAGTTCCGACGTTCGTCAGACCGCCAACAATGTTCGCCAGCAGCTCGATGACCTCGAGGCCGGCGTCAAGCGGATCGCCTCCAGCTGGGAAGGTGCCGCGCAGGAGGGCTACCAGGCCCGCCAGCGTGAGTGGGACCAGCGTGCCCAGCACCTGCAGCAGACGCTCGAAGCCATCGCCAAGGCGCTGGACACGGCCGCTCAGAACTACCAGAGCACCGAAAGCAAGAACGCCAGCATCTGGAACGGCTGACCTCGCATCCCGCGAGGCCGCATGGCACAGACGGCACACGGCTGAGCAGCCCCCGACGGCTCGCACAGTGTCTATGAGGGCGAGCGCGCTGCACCAGTGCGCTCGCCCTTCTGCCGTCCGATGATGCCTCGGGGATGTCCCGGGGATGTCTCGGGTGACGCCTTCACAACCCTTCCTCCCATCGTCACCGATTCCTCACCCGCCGTTCCTCGATTCGGTCGCCTCCTCACCTCCTTTGTCCCTGTCGTCTCACCTCCTCCCTTCTCCTCCCATCTCCTGTCTTCCTGCAACCCCTCGTCTCGGCCCATCCAACCGCTATGGAGAGCAGAAAACCCGTGGGATCTCGCGCCATTGGTCTACGAACCGGGCATCGCCGCCGCGCGACGGGCGCCCTGGTCACGGCGGCGTGCATCGTCGGCCTGTCGAGTGCCGCCGCCGCACCGGCGGTAGCGGATACGAACACGCCGCTGCAGAGCGGTGAGTGCAAGTTCGGCACCGACGACATCAAGGAGACCCCCTGGTCTCTCCAGCGTCTGCTCACCAACCAGATGTGGGCGAGCGGCAAGGGCGAGGGCATCAAGGTCGCCGTCATCGACACCGGCGTGGACGCGGGCAACAAGCAGCTCCAGGACGCCATCGAGGGCCCCGGCAAGACGTACGTCGGCGGCAAGCCCACGCAGGACAAGGTCGGCCACGGCACCAAGGTCGCCGGCATCATCGCGGCCCGCCCCAGCGCGACCTCCGGTTTCTTCGGCCTCGCCCCCAAGGCCACGATCCTGCCGTTCCAGCAGACCAGCGACGAGAAGGCCGGCACCGCCGACACCCTCGCCAAGGCCATTGACGACGCGATCGCCGCCAAGGTCCAGGTCATCAACATCTCGCAGGGCGCCGACGCCAGCAGGGGCCAACTGGGTCTGCTTGAGCAGGCGGTGAAGAGGGCCCAGCAGGCCGGCATCCTGATCGTCGCCGCGGCCGGCAACAGCGGCGCCAGCGGCGAGGAGAAGAACATCTACCCGGCCGCGTACAGCAAGTACTACGACAACGTGCTCGCCGTCGCCGCCTCGGACCGCAACAACGAGCGCGCCGTGTTCTCCCAGCCCGGTTCCTTCGTCAGCATCGCCGCACCCGGCGTCGACATGGTCTCCACCGTCCCGCTCGGCGGCAACTGCGTCGACCAGGGCACCAGCTTCGCCGCCCCGTATGCCGCCGGAGCGGCCGCCCTCCTGATCGCCAAGCACCAGGACGACAAGGTCAAGTGGGGGCCGCGCGAGATCATCTGGCACCTTGAGCAGACCGCCGAGCGCGTCCGCCGGGGCCACGACGACTACATCGGTTGGGGCGTCATCGACCCGGTCGCCGCCCTCAACGACGACACCCGACCGACCGCCGCACCCACGCCGGACAAACCGTCCGATGTGGCCAACGGCTCCCAGATCCTGCCGGCCGTCGCCACCCTCGGCGAAACCACCGAGGAACGACGCGCCCGCATCTCCATCTTCATCGTCGGCGGCGGCCTTCTGGCCGTCGGCGCGGTCGTGGGCTCCTCGATCGCCCTGCGCGACTGGCGCCGCAAGACTGGATTGACATCACACGGGGAGGCCAAGCATGGCTGATCAATACGGCGTAAATCTGGACGCTCTCGACCAACTGGTGAAGGAGCTCAACCAGATCCTGAAGGACATGGGCGGTCCGAACGACAGGGCCAAGAACCAGACGTATCTGCCGGACAAAGCCCTGGGGAACTCATTCGGTGAGCAGAAGGACATGCACAAGGCTCATACCGAGATGCAGCAGTACATCCAGAACAACATCGTCAAGAAGATCACGGATCTGATCGACGAGTTCGGTCAGAAGTCCAAGAAGACGAAGGAAGCCTACGACGACGCCGAGCAGCGCAACACGACGCATCATTGACAGCGGCTCTGACGACGTTGACGGTTAGGTGAAGGAGAAGGGGGACGAGGGTGAGCGAAAACGCGGGCGGTGGGCCCACGGATCGGTACGTGGACACCAGGTTCTACACCAAGTTCAATCTGAACGATCTCGACGGACTGAAGAAGATGCTGGACGGCGCCAGCCATGAGACGGTCCGGGAGGTTGCACGTCACTGGCAGCTCCTGCATGACGAGTTGGTCGGCGAGGACGGCCAAGGCGGTCTTCAGAAGCGGTTCACCGACTCCGTGAACAAGGTGATGGAATCCTGGCACGGTGAAGCGGCCAACCGCTTCCAGAAGAAGGCTCAGGAAATCGTCCAGAACTTCCAGAACGGAGCGCCTTTCGCCGTTCACACGGCGAAGATGATGGCCGCGACGGCCGACGATCTCCAGAAGGCCATGGACAAGGTCACTCCGGTCCACGACGACTGGAACTGGAGCGATGATGTCTGGGGCGAGATGCCCTGGTCGGACCAGATCGACGATGACGATCTGAACGACATGCTGAAGAAGGGTGTCAGCACCAGCGGAGTCCTTGAGGCGAACAAGGACAACCTGTCGAGCCATCAGACGAAGCGGCTTGAGGCTGCGGTGGCCATGGAGACCCTCGGCACGGCTTACCGGACGCGGGCGTCGGGGTTGGCGAAGCCGGGGACCGGACCAGGGACAGGAATCGTCGACGACAAGCACAACGAACGCCCCGACCAGAAGGATCTGGGCGGCATTCCCATGCCCATGCCCACGGGCGGTGGGCTGGGAGGCGGCGGCGGGGCCGGGGGCGGCCTCAAGATCCCCACGCGGGGCATGAAGTCCGCGCCTCCCAAGATGCCCGAGATGCCCAAAACGCCGAACACGCCGGGCATCAGTGGCGGAATGGGGTCGGTGGGCTCGGTGAAGCCCAAGATGCCTGACGTGACGACCAACCTGGACGGTCTTCACGGTGGTGGCTCCGGCGGTCCCGGGGTCAAGATGCCTGGCGGCGGCGCAGGCGGCCTTCCCGGTGGCGGTGGTGGCGGTGGCCTCCACGCGCCTAGCGGCGGTGGTGTAGGCGGTATCGGTGGCGGTCTGCCTGGCGGCGGCATGGTCGGTGGAGCAGGTGCCGGCCGTGGAGCCGGCGGGCTGAAGGGCGGAGCGGGAGGCATCAAGGGCGGAGCCGGTGGCGCGGGTGCCGCTGGTGCCGGATCTCGCACCGGCCGTCCCGGTATGCCGGGTATGGGCGGTGCCCATGCCGGTGGCGCGGGCAAGGGTGCGGGCGCCAAGGGCGCCGGCGGCGCCGGTGGCCCCCAAGCTCGGCAGAAGGGCGGAATCATCGGGAAGACCGGTGGTAAAGCCAGCGGCGGAGCTCAGGGTGGCTCCGGTCTGCACCGCAGCCGCGGGGGAACCGCGGCCGGCGCCAACTCCGGCGGACGTCGCCCGGCAGGCATGATGGGCGGCGCCCATGGCGCCCACGGCGGCAAGGGCGAGGGCAAGGGGCAGGACGGAAGCCGTCCCGACTACCTTGTGGAGGACGAGGAGACCTGGACGCCGGAGCGTAATGTGGCTCCCCGGGTCATCGAGTAGGACCGGCCGGACAAGCAATCGGCAGACACGCTTGGGGCCCGCAGCTCTCGGGCTGCGGGCCCCACTCTGTGAGGAAGGTGTAATGGCATGAGCTTCACGCGGACGCTGCGTGCGGTGGGCGGCGCGGTAGTGGCGGGAGCGCTGCTCTTGGGCACCGCGCCGGTTGCTTCGGCAGACCAGATCAGAAACGAACAGTGGCCGTTGCAAAAGTTCGACGCTGAGTCGATCTGGAAGATCTCAACGGGCAAGGGGGTTACTGTCGCTGTCCTTGACACTCCTGTGGATGGGAGCCATCCGGACCTCACGGGCAGTGTTCTCCCGGGCAAGAACTTCGGCACGGGCAGCGGCCCTGCGAACCAGGGAACTGGCGACGACGCAGACCACGGCACGGCGATGGCATCGCTAATCGCTGGTCATGGGCACGGTGCGGGTGGAGCTGACGGCGTCAAGGGGCTCGCCCCAGATGCAAAGATCTTGCCCGTTGCCATCCCTGGCGTGAGTGACAAGTCTGGGCAAGAGATCGACTTCGCCCAGGAGCTGAGGTACGCCGTCGACCAAGGCGCCAAGGTGGTGAACATGTCGTTTGTCACTGGCCAATTGAGCGCTATTACTCCGGAAGAACAACAGGCCATTGATTACGCGCGTAAGCATGATGTGCTTCTAGTTGCTGGTTCAGGTAACGACGGCATCAGCACTCCCGCAATCCCAGCGGCGGCGCCAGGCGTTCTTGCAGTGGGGGCGGTGGACGACCACGGGGAGGTCTGGAAAAAGTCCAACTTCGGACCTCACGTCAAGCTGACTGCCCCAGGCGTGAACATCAGGTCGGCAACCCCCGTTGTGGATATCCACGGCAAGTACCGCCTGGCCGACGGAACGTCCGACTCCACCGCCTACGTCTCCGCTGCCGCCGCCCTTCTCCGGGCCAAGTTCCCGGACCTTTCTGCCGGCCAGATCGCGAACCGTCTGATCAAGACGGCCAGCCTCCCGGCGGACCAGCAAGGCATGACGCTGCCGGACCAGCACTACGGCTACGGCTCCATCAACCCTCTCAGCGCCCTGACCAAGGACATTCCTGCTGGCTCCAAGGACGGCCCGTTCCCCGCGGTGGGGGGTGGTTCGTCCGGCCCGTCTTCCGACCCCAGCAACGCTGCCGGTGACGATAACGGCAACCTGAAGATCCAGAGCCACAAGGGCCTGAGCACTCCCTTCATCATTCTCATTGCCGTCGTCGTGCTCGTCCTCCTGGTCATCGTCCTGATTGTGGTGATGGTGGCCAAGAAGAAGGGGCGTAATGGTCCGCCCCCCGGTGGTCCGGGTGGTTTCGGCGGGCCGGGTGGGCCCGGCGGTCCTGGCGGCTTTATGCCGAACCAGCAGCCGCCGTATCAGCAGCAGCCCGGTGCACCCGGCTCCTACCCGCAGGGGCCGCCCACGCAGCCGCCCGGCCGGTAAGGCTCTGGCGTAGAGCAAGCGGAGAAACAGCGGATATGGATTGGGGTCCGCGGCCTACGGGCTGCGGACCCCAATCCATTTGAGAGAAAGGCGCGTTCGGAACGCTGTGACTTGGGTGGGGCGGTGCTCTGCCCTCGTGTCGGAGGGGGCAAAGTACCCGCCGTCTCCCTCAGGTTGCCTGAACTATGGCGGAGCTGACGAATGCAGTCCAGGCGGCAGGGGACGCACTCAGCGCGCACCGTGTGAGGTCTTTCGAGTCGCGGATGTGCACGGCGGTGGCACGAGACGCTACCTCGATGCATTCGCCGCCGGAACCGGTGCTGTAGCTGCTCTTGAACCAGGCCGACTCGGGCACGGCCCGCGTAGTCTCTTCGATGTTCATGCTTCTCCCAGCAACTTCTCGACAAAAGCCAGCGAATCGCGGGGCGTGAGCGCCTGTGCCCTGAGGATCCCGTACTGTTCCTCAAGCTCCCGGACCATCTTCCGGTCCGTGTGCAGGCGGCTGTCCTTGTACCCCTCGACGTAGGCGATCCTCCGCCCTTCGCGCGTTTCGATCAAGGTGAAGGGGCCTTCCAGTCCAGCGTGCTCCTCGCGCTCGATCGGCATCACCTGGATCTCGACATTGCGGCGCTGGCTGTGCAACAGGACCTGTTCCAACTGCCCACGCATGACTGCCTTGCCGCCTAGGGGGCGACGGAGCACCGTCTCCTCGATGACGAAGCTGATCGTGGGCAGTGGTGGGCTACACGCGAAGATGTTCTGGCGGTCGAGTCGTCCCCTGATTCGCTGTTCGACGGTCTCTTCGTCCAGCAGAGGCCGCCACATGTTGAATACCGCCCTCGCGTACTCCTCGGTCTGCAACAACCCCGGCACTGCCTTCGTCCCGTAAACATGGAGCCCAACCGCCTTGGCCTCCAGCCGCGCCGCATCCCGGAAGAATGCCGGGTAGCGAGCCCGCGCCACCTCCTCCTTCATCTCGATGAGGACGCCGTGCGCTCCCAGGACCTCGTCCGCCTGGTCGATGAACTCGGGTGGCGGGATGCGCCGCCCCTGCTCGTACGAGGCGATGGTGGAGGGGGAGTAGCCCGTCCTCGCGCCGAATTCGGTGCGTTCCATGCCGGCCCATTCCCGCAGGCGCTTGAGCTGGCGTCCGAACACCTTCAGGATGCCCGACTCGGGCTCGTGCTCCCCGTGCTCGTTGTCGTCCGCCGTCTGGCCTTCGTCGTCCATGTCCGTTGCCTTCCCGGGGCTGATACCCGTCGCGTACCGGCGCTTCCCGGTACGTACAACGCACCGTGGTCAGCGCATCACTCCTCGTCAAAGGTATGTCGGTGACGGGAGGGTTGGGCCCATGAACAGCACAGTCCGCTCTTCCGGGGTATCTTCCCGAATCCGCGAAACCCACGCCGGAATCGGTGAGTTCGCCACGCGTTTCACTTCCACGCGGCGCGGTGCCCGGCTGGCCCGCCGGCTGACGTCGAACCGTCTCGACGAGTGGGGGTATCCCTACGACACCGAGATCAACGAGTCCGTTACCGCCATCGTCGGCGAACTCGCCGCCAACGCCGTACGGCACGGCCACGTCCCGGGACGGGATTTCGCACTGCGTCTGACGGTGTCCAGGACGGGCGGCACTCTGCGCTTCCGCGTCGAGGTGTCCGATACCCGTGGCGAGAGGCGGCCCACGGTCGCCTCGGGCGCAGCAACCGGGGCGGGGGCGGAGCAGGGCGGCGGGCTCGCGGAGAGCGGTCGCGGGCTACTGATCGTCGGGTGTCTCGCGACCGGATGGGGCGTGGTTCCGCGGCCGGGTGGCCCAGGGAAGATCGTGTGGGCGGAGTATGTCGTCGGGAGAGACGCGGCGAGGGGCTGAGGAGGACGACGGAAGTCGACAGCCTCCGGCTGGAGTTGGGCGGAAAGGCGACAGAGCCGCTGCGCTATCGGCCTGGGCGGTCGTAATGCAGCGGCTCTGGGGGGAGAGGCAGAGGATCAGCCGAAGACGTCCTCGATGCTGCCCTTGACCTTTTCCTTGACGGCGTCGGTGGCTCCCTGGTGACGGGTGGCGGCGCCGCCGGTGTGGGCGTCGGCCTGCTTCTGGGCTTGGTTCAGGCCGCGGTCGGTGAGGTCCTTCCGGGCGTGATCGATGTACGTCTTGGGATCGGTGAGTGAGTCCGCGCCCTCCTTGATGCCCTTGACGTATTCGCCGGCCTTCTCCTTGCCGATGTTGGCGGTTTCGTCCAGCTTGATGCCGTCGCGTTCGCCGAAGTGGGTCTCGATGCCCTGCTCGGCGACGTTCTGGGCCATCTCCTTGCCGGCTTCTTTGGCCTTCTCCTTGGCCGCGTCGACGACCTTTTCCTTGACGGTGTCCTTGACCGTTTCCTTGATCTGCTTCTTGGCGTAGTCCGTGACGACCTTGCGGGCCTCTTGGGAGACTGCCTTCTTCGCCAGCTTCTTGATGGCGTCCATGGTGGCGTGTTCCATGGCCTTGGTCGCCGCCTGCATGACCTCGTGCTTGATCTTGTCAAGGATCTGACGGACGATCAGGCGGGTCGCCTGAGTGGCGCCGGCCGCGGCGAGTTCGGACGTGCCGAAGGTGAAGGGGGCCGCAGCCTGCGCCGCGATGATTTCGGCGGCCAGCATGACGAGCTGGACGATGACCGCGATCTTGCCGGCGAGTACGGCGATGGCTGCCGCGTCAAAAGCGTCGGCGACGATCTCGGCGGCCATCGCGGCGTCGCGGAGATAGTGGTCCCCGGTGCTGCCGCCGGCGCCGCCGCCACCGTAGGCGCCCCACTCCTTGGTGAAGCCTTCGATGGCGTCACCGTTGTTGGCGGAGACGACCTGATTGGCTGCCAGAGAGCCCTGCTCTTGGGCCTGGTTCACCGATTCGGCGAAGTTGCGCCAGATCTGGGCGCATTCGTGGAGTTTGTCCTCGTCGGCGCCCGGCCAGTTGTAGCCGAGGAGGTTCAGCACCCAGCTGACCTCGCTTGGCAGTGTCAATGACACGGTGATCGTCCCCCGCGCGGTGGTAGTCGATTGCTGGTGATGGAGAGAGTGGAAGAGAAGGAAGCGGGGGTGTGTCAGATCTGCGGGCGGCCGACCGCGCTGATGGTGTGGATGCCCTGCTGGTCGGACTCGCTGTACGAACGGGCCATGGTCTCAAGCTTGTGACCGATGCCTTCGAGGCGCTCACCGAGGGAGTCCATCGACTTGAACATGCCGTCCCGGACGGGGACGTAGATCGTGTCGAAGAGATCGCCGAAGTCGCAGTCCTTCCAAGGGCTCTCCATGGACTTGAGGTCGTCCTGAAGCTTCTTCGACGCCTTGGAGAAATCGTTGCCGATGTGGACAAAGGCGTTTCCCTGTGTCCGCAGGACGTCCGGGTCTACGTCAAATTCCTGGCCGGCCATCATCGCCCCCGTCTTTCAGGTGCGCTCCGCACCTTGCTCGTCACGCCTAACGGTCTCACATTAGGCGATCCGTGTGCGGGCATGTCAAGGCGAGCGAACTGGCCGCCGTCCCAAGGGGCGTGGGGCACTGACGCCGGGATTTTGGTGAATTGGCCTGTCTAGGGCTTTGGTGAAAGCGCGTGGAATTCGCGAGTTTTGGGGTGATGGAGGTGGCGCGGCGTGGTTGGTACGTGAAGGCGGGGTGGACGGGGTGTGTGCCGGCGTCCGGTTATACGGTCCGGGACGGGCGGTGGTGGCGTCAACAGCGTTCGGCGTCAGCGTCGCGACAAGGGCTCCGTGCCGTCCGGTATTCCCGCCCATGGACATACCCGACGTGACCGAGAGCGATCATCCGGATCGGCGTGATCAGACACTCCCGAAGGGTGAGGGGCGTGGGAGTCGAACCGGGCCGACGTGACAGGGGAGTTGGGTGCTGGGTATCGGGCTGACGGCCGTGTCGGCGGCGAACGGGTTGCTGTTGCGCTGAGGGGCTGGAGTCGGGATGTGGATGAGAATGAGAGAAATGCCCCTGAATACCCGCCCCGCGCAGAGACGGAACTGTGGATCGTCGCGGTGGCGTCATCCTCTCCTGATACAAAGTTGAGAGCCGTGTGTCGAGATCCGAGGAGTTGCTGTGTGGTTCGGTAGGCGTCAGAAGGCGCAGGGGTTCGGAGTTCTGGTGCTTGCCGTGTCCTTCGCTCTGGCGGGATGCGGGACGGGAGTGAAGTCGACCGAGGGCATCCTGCCGCCGCGCGAGAACATGCCGACGGAGCTGAGTACGGTGACCAGCAAGCCGTCCACCGCAGCCCTGGCCCGTAAGAAGTGCAGCTCCACCCCGGACATGCCCTCGGGCTGGTGCAAGAGTGCTGTGGCTCAGGGGCATGTCGCGTACAGGAGCGGCGATGAGAGCAAAGGGGCTGTCTTCGATGTGGTCGCGTACGGCAGCGACAAGGCGGCCAGGGACGCCTTCCGGAAATGGACGCCCCCTTACCACCCGTCCAGACTTCGGAACTTGAACGCCGAGAAGTTCGGATCCGAGAGCGTGGCGTTCGTGGGTGTCGAGGGGGCGGCCCGGGGCGACCAGCAGGTCGTTGTCCACGAGGGGCACTACGTCGGCACGGTGAAGTACAGCGGGAGCGGCAAGCAGGACGCCCTCGACCCCACCTTGAGCAAGCTGTCGAAGATGTTCGCCGACCGGATGAAGCAGGAGGGTTAGCTCCGGGGCCGCCTTGCCCGGCGCCGGCAGTTCCCGCCCCCCGGACAGTTGCCAGGACCATCAGTTGCCCGGGTCTTCTAGAGACCAGGGGGCGAGGGCCGCGAGCCTTGGCGTCGCCAACGGCCGTGCCGGGGCCGGTGTGTTACTGCCAGCGGCGTTTGACGACCGCGGTGTTGGCGGCCCTGTCGTGCATGCACTGCCGGAACGGCTCGTTCCAGATGCAGGACAGTACGTTGATCAGGCCCAGGACCGGCACCATGCCGATGCCCAGATAGCACAGCCAGCGTCCCAGGGCGTGACCGAAGCCGAGCTTGTTGCCTGTTTCGACCTGGACGACGCGCAGGCCGCAGACGGCTTTGCCGATGGTGCCGCCCATCGCCGTCGTCAGCGGTTCGAAGAAGAGGATGACGAGCAGTTCCCAGGCGATGAGGATGAGCGCCACAGGCGTCCCGCGGGAGTCCTCGCCCTTGAGGCTGTACAACCAGGCACTCGTCGCAATCCAGACACCCAGGGTCAGCGTGCCGATGATCAGGGAGTCGATGAAGCGGGCGAGCAGGCGCATGCCGGGGACCGCGAGTGCCTGCGGGGGCGGGCCCTGAGGCCTGACCATCTGCGGCTGCAGGGGCTGCGGCGGGCCGTAAGGCGGCACTGGGGGCTGCGGCGGGCCGTAAGGCGGCATTGGCGACTGCGGCGGATACGGCTGAGAGGGTGCGCCCTGCGGCTGACCGTAGTGCGGTTGCGCGGGACCAAAGCCGGGACCGGACTGGTCAGATGGCGGCGGCGACTGGAAGGTACTCACGGAAGGCGATCCAAGCCGATGCCCCGGCACCACGACAACCTGGGATAGGTGAACTGGGCCGCGCCGACGGCCGATTGTCCCGTTTCCGTGATTTCTGGGCGATGTTGGGCTGCCATCCGCAGTGCCCGGAGCGTTGTTTCCTGAGAACGTCGACAGACGACTTCGGTGCAGCTTCCTCACGCAACGATCCGCCCTCCCCGAGCCGGACGCACCGGCCAGGCGAGAGCGGATCGTCTCCCCGATCCCGGCAGGGCGGCTCAGTGATGGCCGCGGCCGCCGCCGCGGCGGGGGCCGGTGACGAGGTTGAGGCTCGGGCCGTCGCGCTCGGCGCGCTCGCGGTCCTCCTCCTCGTCCTGCTTCTTCTGCCACTCGGCGAACTTCGCGCGGGACTCCTCGCGCTCGGCCGCCGTCTGGTTCTCGGCCGCGTGCCGGATCTGGTTCATCCGGTCGCCCAGCGCGTCCATGTAGCCGGGCGTCTCGATGGCTTCCTTCATGCCCATCCGGCCGGAGAGCACTTCCTGGGCCATCTCCTGGAGCTTGCCGCCCACCTTGGGGTTCTCCGCAAGCACCTTCAGCGCCTTCCGCAGACGGGCCGCCTGCTCATGGTCCTGGGCGACGTCCATCAGGTCCTCGTCCTGGATCTGCCGCTCATTGCTCATGTCTGCCCCCTTGTACGTGGTGGCACAGCAACCGCGCGTGCTGCACCGGCGTCATGAGTGTAATGACGGATGTGAACGAGGCGTCAAGGCGGGGTTGGCGGTATTGCCGGAAATTCCCCGCGCGCTGTTCCCGCTTCGCGCCGAAGCCACTCGCCAGGGGTCTTCCGGAAATTCGGGGAAAAGATGTCCGAGAAGTCCGGCTCAATACCGAGGTGCTGTACAAGCTGGATGACGGATGGCGTACGCGAGCGAGTCGCCGCCACCCGTCACCTCGCTACCGTGGCGGACCGGCGAAAGGGAGCGGACCCTGCGACGGCGCTGCCGCGTCCGCCTTCGCACGCTTCCTGGCAAGAACCCCTATCAGCACCGCGGAAACAACCATCAGCAGTCCGACCCCGGCCGTGGTGCAGCCGACGGCCAACATCCCCGTCTGCATCGGGGGATGGTGCTTCTTGGGAGTGCCGTCCGTCCCTATCGGGTACTCCTTGCCCGTGTACTTCGTTGCGGCGGATTTGTCGGCGGGAGGGCTCGACGCGCCCTGCACCGCCGCAGCGGCATTGATCTGCCCGGCCCCGACGAGGGGGTTGCGCCCGCCTGCGGGGTGATGGGCCGTTGTGGTCAGCAGCTCACGTACCTGAGTGGGCGTCAGTTTGTCGTTGTGCGAGAGCATCAGGGCCACGACGCCGGACGTGAGTGCCGCCGCGGGCGAGGTGCCGCTGACATTGGCGAAGCCGCCGGTGTTCTTCGCACTGGCGATGTCCACACCCGGAGCCGCGATGGCGTTGTACGACCGCACGGTGGAGAAGTCCGCGCGGTTGCCGTCCTTCTGGGTGGCGGCGACAGCGATCACTCCCGGATAACCGGCCGGGAATGAGGTGTCGTTGAACATGGCCCCGTCGTTGCCCGCGGAAGCGATGACCGGGATCCCCTTGTTCGCCGCGCGGGCCAGAGCGTTGACATCGTCATCGTCGTAATTGCCGAACTGGTCACCGCCCAGCGACAACGAAATGACGTTGGCGCCGTGATCAACAGCGTAATCAATGCCCTCGGCGAGGGGGTTGTTCTGCCGAGACGGCGGGTGTTCTTTGTTCTCGTCAAGTACCCGGACGGAAAGGATCTTCGCCTGCGGTGCGACCTTGAGTACATCGGAGGCCATCGCGGTGCCGTGCGCTCCCCAGTTGGGATTACCGGACTGGAGGCCGTCATGGAAGAAGTCGGGTCCCGTGGTCACTCGTCCTGCCAGCGCCGGGTGATCGGCTTCGACGCCACTGTCCAGGACCGCGACTGTGATGCCCTCACCCTGGGCGGTCTTCTGCGCCGCGGCGAGCCCGAGCGCCTGGTACTCCCAGCTGGTGGGTGTGGCGGCCGCCGCAGGCGCGGCCGCTGTGCCACATAGCAGCAGGCTGAGGCCGGCCGCCGCAATGGCCGTGCCGGTGCGGGGGGATCGTGTAGGCGAGGTCATTTCTTGGTCTCCTCAAACAGCAGCTCACCCAGATGCGTCTCCAGGGTCCTGATCAGACTCTGGGCCGCTCCGGTCCATGGCCTGCGGTCCTGGTTCCCGTCGTATTTGCCCCACTGGCCCGGTAGGTGACCCGCCTTGCGACCATCAACCGCACCGGCCGAGGCCGCGAAGGCGTAAGGGATGTAGAGAGTGTTCGAGGAGTCGCCGGCCGAGCCGTTGCGTTGTGCATCGCTCCAGTTGGCGGCGAGGGTACCCGGGACGGGATATGCCTGAACCAGGTCCTCCGAGGAGGCCTTGCCCTCGCGGTCGCTGAAGAATCCGTGCATGGGCTCGGACTTGGTGTCCTTTGGGAACGCGATGAGAGCGACCGTCGCCAGGGTGTTGCCTGTTGGGTCCACGTAGGTGGCGCGCAAGACACCCCGGCAACCAAGCTTCTTCACCTCGGTGACCAAGGCGCTGTTCAGGCCTTCGTCACACCCGGTCTTCTCTGATATGCCGAGACGGTGCCACTGAGCGCGCTTGGGGTCCGTACTGTCGGACCGGGCGTTCGGCTTGAACCCCAAGGCTTCGGGAAACAGCTTGTCGATGGGCTCATTACGCCACATCGTGGGGCCGAATCCGGTCGAGTTACTCATGGACTGGTTGTAATTTTGATAGGTGTGGACGGTCAACGCCCCGCCCGCCAGAAGCGCGAGCGCGCCGACCGCTCCCAGAAACGCCATGAGGCAGGAACGCGCCGTCTTCTTTTGCGGGGGCGGAGTGATACCGGGAATTCCTGGGACGGGCCCGGGAATTCCTGGGAAGGGTCCGGGCATTCCCGGGGCAGGGGGTGTCGCCGGCGCTCCCTGTGGGACCCAACCGGCCTGCGGGGCGTACCCGTTTTGCGGGGCGTAGCCGTTCTGCGGTGCGTTGCCGGGAGGGCCGGGCGGTGCGGACGGTCCCTGCGCGGGGAAGGGGGACTGAGCCATGCCCTGTCCCTGCAACGAGGAGCCGTGGTGGGGCCATTGCTCATACGGGCCGGCGTTGCCGGGACTTCCTGGCGGTTCTCGATGCGGCATAGTTCCCCTCTTAGGTCTGGGCGTCCAGCTGTGCGGTCGAGGTGCGGCGAGCGCAGGACGGCGGGGGAATGGCTCAGTCGTGGCGCACGCCCCCGCACGTGCAGAGAAACCTTATCTGGCGTTCATTTGGGGCGCGTGAGAGACCTCCTGTACCGACGCTCAAGTCAGCGGTCCGATGGCGGAATTCCGGTACGAATCGGACGGGAGGTAAGGCATGCCGCCTGTGATTTTGCAACCTTTTATGGACAGACCGTCGAAAACGGTTGTGGCTTCGTGGGTCTGTGAAACTCGCCTCCAAGCGTGGAGGCTATGGCCGCAAGCGAGTTGAGAGCCGGGGCGAGAAAGGCGCAAGTTTCCCGGCGCTCTCGGTCCTCGCCTGTCGGCCCTCCTTCCACGAGGAGGGCGGGAATATCTTCCTGAGCTTCCTGTGGGGCGCCTGGCCGGGGTTCTGGGGTGCCGTCGCCAGGTTCTGCGCGCTCGGCAGGTGGTCGAAGATGGCGGACGAGAGGGTGATGCCGGCTACCGTTGGCTGGGTCATCCCGAGCCGGTCCCCCCGCTCAGGACCGTTGACTCATAACTGCCGATTGCCTCGGGCTCAACCCGAAACCCGGAGTCCCCCATGTCAGGTACCCCGGAGTCCACATGTCAGGTACGCTTCATAGGCGATTGTGAGCCTCGCATCGTACTGAGGATTCGTTAAGACTGGGTGCCAGGGTGCGAGGCCCATCACACGCTCTGCACAAGCAGCCCCTCCCACGGGCGGTTGGGCAGTCGTACGGGGGAGGAACGGTGGGATACGGCCGTAACAACTGGCGCCAAGTGGCCGGTTTCGCCGCGGACTTCATTCCGGGCGGCGGCGCCGTGCTCGGCGCGGTCGACCTGGTGCGCGGCGTCAACGACAGCATCGGGCTGAGTCGGCTGAACTACGTCAAGGACGGCCACCCGTTGGTCGAACTCCCCTGGCAACCCCCGGGCCCGCCGCCGAACCCGCAGCGGGCCGAGGCCGTCGGAGGGCAGGCGTGGAACCTGCTGTTCGCCGACGAGACCCGCTACAACGCGCGCTCGCTGCTGGACCAGGTGGCCAACCTCCTGGTCCCGCTGCCGCCGACCGAGCTGGACATGGTGGTCCGCCGGTGGGGCCAGCAGGGCCTGGAGCGGTGGGACGACCTCACCCACGTCGAGGACGAGCACGGCGAACCGGCCTACGACTGGCGCCGACAGGCCGAACTGTTCAGCTGGCTGCTGCGCTCGGTGAGCCCGTACACGGCGATGCTGGTCGGCACCTGGATGGTGTGCAGCCAACCCGAGTACGACCCGGGGTGCGCCTGCGCGGACCACGGCTGGGTGCTGCCCGAGGGACCGTTCGCGCAGGTCGACGGCGCCTATTTCACCCAGGACTGGAAGCGGGTCTCCGGCTCGACGGAGGCGATGTCCTGGCAGGACATGGACCAGGGACGGTTCGGCACCTGCTGGTTCCTCACCAGCATCCAAGGGGTGATCCAGGCCAACCCCCAGCACGCCGCCCGCCATCTCCGACTTGAGGCCAACGGCACGGTCACCTGCACGCTCTACGTCCAGGGGCGGCCGGTCGACATCACGATGGTGCCCGACCTGCCCTACGGCCACAACATGCTGTGGTGCGCCAAGGGACACACGGACGACGCCCGCTACGCGGAGACCTGGCCCGGCTACTACGAGAAGGCCGTCGCGAAGCTGCGCGGCGGCTACGAACAGGTCACCGGCGGCTTCGTGAACGACGCGTTCGGCCTGCTCACCGGCCGGGAGCCGCAGCCCCTCGACTACCACTCGCCCTGGCTCTGTCACGAGATCGCCGACCGGCGGGCGCGTGGCCAGGCAGTCGCCGTCGGCACCTGGGGCAGGGGGAACGACCGCGAAAAGCTGGCCGGTGGACGACTGGCGACCAGCCACGCCTACTTCGTGAAGGACGTCGACGTGGCCGGCGGCCGGATCTGCCTCGGCAACCCCTGGGGCGACGGCGCCACACGCAAGATGTGGGAGTGCTGGCTCACCCTCGACGAGGTCCGGACCTACCTCAACAAGTGCTGGGCGGTGGAGACGTGGTGACGCCGCCGTCGACTCCCTGCCGGTCCGCTGTCGCTCCGCTCCGTCTCCGGCGCCATGTGCCACCGGTCTTCGCCGTAGCATTCCCGCTCATGGATGCAGCGGGGCGCAGTGGTGAGGCGACGGTCGAGCAGGGGCCGGTCGAGGACGAACAGGCGGGACACGGCCGGACCGAGGAAGGCCGGACCGAGCACGATCAGGCCGAGCACGACGAGGCCGAGCAGGACCGGGCCGACGACGGTCAGGACGACGCCGACCCGGCGGAGAGCCGGATGGGGCTGACGCCTCGCCAGGCACGGCGGGTGCGGGTCGTGCTGGCCTCGGTGATGATGGCCGCGATGGCGGTGCTGCTCGTGGTGCGACTGGCGACCCGCCACTCGGTCCTGGTGGTCGGGGTGTACGGGGCGGCACTCATACTCTGCGGGATCGTCATCGAACTCGCCCGCAACGGGCGTACCCGGCTGGGCACTTGGCTGCTGGGCCTGGGGCTCGCGGCGGCGATCGCCGCGGACTGGCTGCTGTTGCCCTGAGCGGCTCGGGCCGGGGCCTGTCGTCACATTCTCGTCGTCGCCCGGAGGGCGGCATCACGGCATCACGGCGTCTGGCACGTGCTCGCCTGTGAACCGACACCCCGGTCGCGCACTCACGACCGCTGACGAAGCGAGGTCAACGCTACGGAACGGGATCCTCGGGAGTCAGCGTGTGCGGGAAGGCATTGAGGAAGGCGTCGTCTCGGGGGATCAGGGCTGTCCCCCAGGAACCGTCGGTGAAGCCGATCTGAAATTCCTTGGCGCTCTGGGTGATGTGAATGGCACGGAAAACCTCGGCGTGGCGTTCGTCGGCGGGCAGTACCGCTCGTATGCGTCCCGCAAGGTCATGTGACTCATTCTGAGTACCTCTCAATTCACCCGAAAATCGAGTCCATTGGGGCGGCGCCGGTGGAGCGGGTGCACGGGGACGTCACCTCGGCTGTGAGCCGAACGGCGGATGCGTCGACGGATAGCGTGAACGAATGACCCACGCGTTGTCCGGAGGTGTCGACTTCCCACGCCCGCAAGGTGCCTCCCGCGTCCGTCGTCTCCGATTCCCAACCACTGGCGGAGAACTCCGCCGACACCCGCGACAGCGCTCCGCGAAGCTCACCGGCCGGCACGAGATCGATGTGCCACACGTGCTTCGCGGAACACGGGGTGCGCAGGCCCTTGGCCCAGCAGTCCGCGCAGGTGATCGTGGCAACGGAGTCCTGGCCACCCACGCGTCCGCGCAGGGCTATGGCGTCGAGCAGCCTACTGGAGTGCCAGTAGAGGGCCTTCTTGACGGCCTCGTCCGGCTCGGTCGAGGTCGATGCCGACGGTGCGCTCCGCATGGCGCGGTAGTCCGCAATCTCCTGGTCCGTGCCCCAGTCGACCGTGTTCAGGACTTCGCGGAAGAGTTCGGCGTGGAGATCCCAGCCTTCACCCGCCTGCGAGCTGAGTTCAAAGATCAGCATCTCTGTCGTGCCGGGCAGGGGGATGTAGGCCTGCATCTGCGACTGGGTAACCGGAAGCTCGCGACCTGACGCCGACCATTCCGCGTTGATGACGTACGAGGACATTCCGACGCGGACTAGGGCGGGCCCGCAGTTCAACTCCACGGATTCCCAGTCGTCGTCCGGGTACTTTCGTTCGAGTATCTCGCGTGTCTTGCGCAGAGCCTCGGACTCGTCCGCGCTGTCGTGCACCACCTGGCTGACGACTATGGTCGACAGGCTCGGCCGCCCCTCGACTTCGAGCGGGCAGAGTCCGGCGTAGATGACATCGGCCTCCACCATGGGTTCCAACTGCGCCGAAAGACCCAGCGCGAAGCGGTACTGGTAGTCCTGCGGATGATTCGGCAGGAGGTCCGTGACCAACTCGTACAGCTGCGTGGCTGCCGATTCGTCATCGATGGCGTCGACGGGGAGCTCGCGGACGAACGGCGGCATGATCCAGCCGATGCGCAGTTTGGTCGATTTCTGCTGCTGGGGTGGCATCGCCGTAGTCGTGCTATCGCTGGTGTCATCCGACATGTTCTGGTCCCTTCGCTGCGCACGCGGCAGGGGCGTGCGTCGAGGCGGGCGCGCTCAGCGGCACTTCCGCTCTACCTCCGATTCGCGCAACCCGAATAGCCGCGTGAAAGTTGTCTACCGTCCCTGCGCTGCGCCGGGCCCCTACTCGTCTTCCCCACCGGAGAGTTGCTTCGCGGCGCCATGGATGAACGACCCTGCCTTGATGGGCAATTGGATGCCGGCCTCCACGGTGCTCGGCACCTTCCCTTCGGGGAATTTACCTTTCAGGAGCATGTTGATGCCCTTCTGGCTGAGGGGGGATCGAATCCCTTCGTAGACTTTTTCGCCGAGTTGGTATCCCCTAGTCAGGCCCTGGGCTCCCGCGGCAACTTTTCCTAGTCCGCCGACCTCGGCTATGTTCGCGGCGCGTACGGCGATTTTGGCGCCCCCGACTGCCGACTTCGCGAGGCCGCCGACTCCGGGAATGACCCCGAGTGCATCGAGACCGATCTTCCATCCCGGTGTGCCGTTCCCGCGGGCATTGCCGATCCAGTGACCTGCCATGGCTCCGGCGGCGCAGACAGCGGAGGCGCCCGCGAGTACGCCACCCGCCACCGTGCCCACGACCGGGACGAACTCACAGGCGAGCGCTGCCGCTGCCAGACCCGAGGAGATGGTCGACAGCAGATCGGCGTGGTCCACCAGCCAGTCCGTGAATGCCCGGAAGCCGGACTTCAGGCCGTCGATGGCCTTGTTCCACCAGTGGATGTCCGGCGGGTGGTTCTCCGATGCCTTGAGAATCGCGCGTTCGGCCTCGCCGGCGCGGTCTTTCCACTGGGCGTGGATGCGCTCGGCCTCGCGTATGAGGTGTTCCAGCTTGTCCTTGGAAGTGTTGGCCGCGTCTTTGGCATCGCCCAGATTACTGATGAGTTGCTTGAACCCCGGATCGTTGGCATCCACCGTCGCCAGGTTGAGCGAGTTGTACTGCTTGGCCAGACCGTTGTAGTGGTCCTGGTCGGATTTCAGCTGCTTGCGGGCTGACGCCGCCTCCGCCTCGATCGTTCCGGCCTTGTCCTGGAATCCTTGCAGATGGGTGTGCCAGCCCCGTAGGGCCTTGGCGCAGTCGTGCATGGATTCGCTGCCCTGGCGCAGGTACTTGGGCAGTTCGCCGAGTTTCTTCGCGAAGGCCTGTGCTGCATCGCCTTCCCATGCGCCGTCGTTCTGGCCGATCGACTTGAGCATGTGGTCGAGTTCATCCAGCTCGTCGCCCACCGACTTCACATCCGAAGCGAGTGCCTGGATCTGGCCCAGATCTCCCTTGGCCGGATTGAAACCGACGCCGGGCCAGGCCGAGTCGTCCTCGATGAACATGCTGCGCCAAGACATGCGTCTCCCCCTGTGGTTGATCTGTTCTCTGCTGCCGGGCGGGTCGGCGTCGAACTGCGTTGATGGTTACTTCTTGCCCATCATCTTGGCGTTTTCTTCTTCGCCTGCCTTATAGGCGTCCAGCGTCAGCTTGAGCTTCTCGTGAATTTCATTTGAGGCTTTTGTGATTCGCTTGATGCCGTCGCCCCACTGGTCCTGGAACTCGTCACAGGCATCGTCGAGGCCGTCGGTGCCCAGGGTCTTCGGGCCCACTTTTTCGAGGCGGCGCTGTGCGTCCCGCATGCGATCGCCTGCCTCTGAGAGCTTGGACAGCATCTCCTGGATACGCCCGACATCGATTTTGAAGTCCGTCGCCATAATGCGATTCCCCCTTCGCCCGGCTATTTCGTTACGGTGATCCTGTCCGCGGTCTTACGAAAACGAGTTCCGCGCCAGTGGAGCAGGGTGCACCGACCGGCACGGCGATCGCGGTTCGGCGCATCTCGCCACCTTAACGCAGCTTTGCGGAAGAGAAAAAATTTGAATTTGACTCAAAACGGCGAGTGCGTCGTTGAGTGATGCGATGGGACATATGGCAGAGGTGCTGCATAAGCGGAAGGTGAGGCCATCTCGGGAATGTCCCGATATGGCAATGTCCTGCCCGAGTGCTTGCGGGGGGCTGGGGCATGAGTGCCGGTGTCCTTGGCTCTACGCGCCGTACAGCACGGCCTGTGCATGGATGAGGTTCATATCCAGTGCTTCGGCGTCCGCGCGGTATCGGCCGTTCTGGAAGTCGAGGGCGATCTTCCTCGGTCCGCCGCCTGCCCGCACGCGCCAGCGGGCGCGGTGGGGCTTGCTCCACAGTGAACGGCTCGGGTGCAGGTCGCCGTTGAGGAGGTAGACCACCGCCAAGAGGGCCCAGAACGGCGAGCATGCCCAATATGCCACCCAACCGCGGATGTTCCCCTTGTAGGCAACCGCGCTGCACTGCCTGTCCGCGTCCTCGATGCGCCATGCCTGGCGGATTCCCAGTGGGGAACGCCCCTGGGTGATCCGGCCGATGAACCGGCCGGATCCGTCATGCACCGCAAACACGGTCCGGGAGGGAGCGGCGTCGGCCTGGGGGGCGACGGTGCACAGGGTATGGGCGGGCTCCGTCGCCGCCGTGAGGGCGAAGGCCGGCTCGTGGTCGTCGCTTCCGCTGCGGCGGTGGACTCGGGCCAGGGGTGACGCGGCAGCGAACCTCCCCATTCCCGGTTGGAGGGCTCCCCATGCCGCACAGCCTGGCAGTGCCATGAACTGCTGGGCGGACTCGTCCTGCGAAAAGCAGAACTTTATCTCGGTCATGCGGGAAACTCCCTCTGTTTCGACTTGCCCCGTTCCACGGAGCTCGTACCCTCGCGTACCCGGATGACCATCCCATGGATCTTGGCGAGGCAAGGCGCGGCACATGGCGACGGCCGACCGGTGCGTCAGGCGGCGCGGCAGGTCGACGGCAGGGCGACCTGTACGGGCGCAGGCCAGTCGGAGCGTCAGAACAGGCCGTGCCACATCTGCTCGGTCACCAGGGACCACCAGTTGTCGGCGTCGTCCAGGGACCAGGGATCGAGGGCCACGAGCTGTTCCTGGAAGGCGGCGACCGCGGCGCCCGAGGCGTACGGGTCGAGGTGCGCCAGCTGCCGGCGCGTGGTGACCAGGAGGGCGAGCGAGCGCAGGTGGGCGGCGAGGGAACGGTTGACGAAGCGGGCGCCGCCGGTACCGGGTTGGACGGCCCACAGGGTGCCCAGCTGGCTCGGGTCGTCCTCCGGTGCGACGCACTGGACGGCGATGGTGTACAGGCCGTCGGTGCCGAGGCGGACGTATCCGGAGAGGATCTCCAGGATCTGCGGCTGGGCGTTCGTCCCGGTTTCCCGGAGGTGGGCGGCGACGTCGGCGAACAGGCCGCCGGCCGGCGGGGCGGCCGGGTCGTCGGCGGTGAAGAAGTAGGGCACCTGGGCGGGGAGGCCGGCCTCGGTCAGGGTGGTCCTGGTGTCCTCGGGAAGCCGGGTGGCGCCGAGCGCCGCGGCGTCGGGGCGCCGTACGCCGCCGGGGCCGAAGACCTCGGCGAGGTGGGCGCCGAGGTCCGCGGCGGGCAGCGGCGGCGCGGGGGCGACGGCCTGCGGAACGGGCGCCCGATGCGGCTGGGGCGGCGCCTGCCGGCCCGCGAGCTGGTGCATGGTCTCGATGTGCCGGAGCAGCCCGGCGATGCCCGCGGCGCGCTCCTCGGGGCGCGCGCCGTAGTCGGTGGTGCAGGAGAACGCGGCGTTGGGGAAGGCCCGGAGGACGAAGTCGCCGGTGTAGCCGCCGGGCAGCATCGCCGGCCGCAGGTCGGTGTGGACGGCGCGGACCGCGGCACCGTCCACGCCCTGCCGCCGCAACTCCTCGAACAGCTGGTACTCGGCGGGCGGCAGGCCGGGGCGGGAGACCTTGGCGAGGCTGGTCTCCTCGCCGGTGGACGGGTCGAGATAGGTCGCCACGGCGGTGTTGCCGGGGCCGACGACCGGCGGCTGGGCGGTGGGGTCTGCCTGCGCCTGGGTGTTCACGAGTGGTCTCCTTCGGGGCCGCGGGTGCGGCCGTGGGCGGCGGCGTCGGTGGACGGGACGGTGGTCGGCGCGGCGGCCTGGGCGGGGATGGCGGCCTCCGTTGCTCCAGTGGCGTGGGCGGCGTCGGTGGCGTCCGTCGGCTCGGCGTCCGGTGTCGGGGCAGGCGCCGCAGCGGGTGCCGGGGCAAGGATCTGGCGAGCCGTCACACCGCGTTCGGTGGCGACGAGGAGGATGCCGTCCGGGGTGAGGTCGGCGTCCCGGAACGGGGAGTCGGAGATCAGCGCGGTCACCACCTCTCCGCTCGCCCGGGCCCACACCCGTAGGTAGTCGGCGCCGCAGCTGAACCCGTACGGAGCCGCCGCCTGCTCCTGCTCCGACGGGCGCAGCACCCGCGCGGGGTCGGCGTCGACCGGGACCGGGCGGAGGAGGTCGTGGAGGAGGAGGGCGGTGGGCGCGGTCGCGGGGGCGGGAGCGGCGTCGGACGGAGGGGCCGCGGGCTCCGCCGCAGCCGTATCCGCAGCTGTATCCGTAGTCGTAGTCGTAGTCGTAGTCGTCGCCGTTGCCGTCGGCTCCTGGGCGTCCGCGGTCGGCAGTGGACGGGAGCCGGGCGTTCCCGCCGGGACCAGCAGCGCGGCGACGGGGCGCCGGGTGCCACCGGGCGCCGCCGGATCCGTGCCCTCCTGCGCCGGCAGGAACCCGGCCGTCACCGAGGCCACGCCCGGCAGCGGCAGGCTCCACAGGGTGCGCCACGGCAGGTCCAGGCCCAGCCCGTGCAGCGCCTCCGCGTACGGCAGCAGCCCGTCCTCGACGAACGCGGTCTCCAGGAGCGCCGCCCGCATGTCGAGCGGGGCCTCGGAGCGGGTGAGCAGGGGAGCGGTGCGCAGATACGTACGGGCCGGTGCGCCCAACTGGTCGAGCGGTACGGCCTCGACGGCGGTGCGCAGCCGGGTCGGGTCGGCGTGGGTGAACAGGCCCGGGTCGGTGAGGAGTTGCGGGAGCAGACCGGCTTCGAGGGTGTGCGCGGCGAGGTAGTCGCGGACGTAGGGGTCGGCCTGGGACCAGTCCTGCTGGGGCACCGCCTCCAGCAGCGCCATGGCGATCTTGGTCTGGGCGTCCCGGGGGTCCGCCGTGCCGGCGCGGAGCTCGGCGGCGAGGCCCGGGTGGGTCAGGCGGATCAGCGTGCGGGGGGCGTCACCGGAGGTCTTCGGGGCGCCGGAGGTGTGCTCATCCCCGGACGCCTCCGGGTGGCCCGCGGCAACGCCGTCCATCGCGCCCTCGTCGGCGTCCGCACCCTCGTCACCGCCGTCCGCGGGAAGCGTCACCGGCTCCACGAACGGGGCGGCGAGCAGCATCCCGTCGGCGATGACCCGGCCCATGTCGCGTCCGGCGACGGCGTTCGCCAACGGGTGCCACAGCTGCACCGGGAGCCCGTCGCCCTCGGCGAACGCCAGCGGCGCCAGCATCTGCCGGAGCGTCAGCGGATCGGCGCCCAGGCGGCGGGCGTGCAGGTCGAGGACGTCGCCGACGGTGCGGGGCAGCTGCGCCTCGTCGGCGGGATCGAACCCCTCGGGGTGGGTGAACAGCGACCGCACGGCCAGGTGGACCGTCAGCCGGCTGCCGTCGGCGCGCCGGGCCAGCGCCTCGGCGAGCGCCCGGCGCGCGTCCGGGTCGGTGGTGAACGGGAGGTCGGGGGCGCCGGCCTCCGGGGTGAGCGCGGTCTCGGCGTGCAGGACCAGGCCCTCGGGGTCGGCCCACTCGGGCGCGTCGAGGTCGATCACCTGCACCTGGCCGCGCGGCAGTGCACCGGCCAGCTCGGCGGCGAGTTCACGGGGCACGTCGGCCAGGAGGTGCACCGTCGGCGTCGCGGCGAGCGGTACCAGGACCTCGCGCACCAGGCGCACCGGCTCGTTGGCGGCGCGCACCGGACCGGCCAGGTTGACGTCCGGTACGACGACGGTCAGCGGCTCCTCGCGGGCGGCGAGTTCGGAGAAGACGTCCGCCGTGCGCCCGGCGGCGAGGCCGAGGTGGTCGGCGAGGAGCCACAGCACCTGCGCGGCCGTCAGGCCCCGGGGGCTCGGTACGGCCGGCGCCGGGAGGTCCGGGGGGACCGTCGCCGGGTCCAGGTCGTCCAGCGGGAGCTGCTTGCGGTAGTCGGGGTCGCACAGCATCAGGAAGCCCGCGACCAGGCGGGAACTCCCGCTGCCGGGGCTGCCGGTGAGAACGACCACCCGCGGTGCGCCGGGCCACCGCATGCGCCAGGCGGCGAGGGCACGGAGGGCGGTGGTGCGGCCCCCGACGTACGGGTGCGGCGCGTAGCGGGCCGCAGTGCCGGCCGCGTCGTCTGAGGCGTTCATGACTTCCTCGTCCCCCATCGATCCCGCCCTCCACTCCCGTGGATCCGTGCAAGTACTGGCTAGATCCTATGTTCCGGTCCGGAATCGGGGGACGGCCGCGGGGCGGCTGTTCCGGAACCGGCACACAGGGCGCCGCACCTGGGCGAGCAGGGGGAGGTCGGGGCGCAAGGGAAAGGTGGGCCTTATTCCCGTTTTGCAATTTCTGCGCGATGTCGCGCTCTTGTCTGGTGTGTGCTTTTCCGGTGCGTTCTTATCCCGTGTGCACTTGCCCGACTCGGGGTGGATCGGCGTGGTGTTGTCCGGCGTGATATTCCTCCGGATCTCCGTCGAGCGAGCCGTAAGGGACGAGTGTTGCCGAGCGATGGAGAACGCCGCCGCGCGATGCGGAACGCCGCCGGGCGCCGCGGAATGATGCCGAACGGAGATCAAAAGCCGGATGATCGGGGAGGGGGACCCGCGGAGGGTCCCGGCGGGACGCCGTCGAGAAGCCGTCGAGAAGCCGACGGGAAGTCGCCGCGAATCCCGTTAAAACGGGATCGAAAAGCCACCAAAAACCCCAACAATCACCGCGATCCGCCCGTATCATGCCGGGTCATCCGGCCCACGCGGGCGGATCGTCTCGTCTTCAGGGTGGGGGGCAGGGGTGCGGTTCAGCGGTGGCCGCGGCCGCCGCCGCGGCGGGGGCCGGTGACGAGGTTGAGGCTCGGGCCGTCGCGCTCGGCGCGCTCGCGGTCCTCCTCCTCGTCCTGCTTCTTCTGCCACTCGGCGAACTTCGCGCGGGACTCCTCGCGCTCGGCCGCCGTCTGGTTCTCGGCCGCGTGCCGGATCTGGTTCATCCGGTCGCCCAGCGCGTCCATGTAGCCGGGCGTCTCGATGGCTTCCTTCATGCCCATCCGGCCGGAGAGCACTTCCTGGGCCATCTCCTGGAGCTTGCCGCCCACCTTGGGGTTCTCCGCAAGCACCTTCAGCGCCTTCCGCAGACGGGCCGCCTGCTCATGGTCCTGGGCGACGTCCATCAGGTCCTCGTCCTGGATCTGCCGCTCATTGCTCATGTCTGCCCCCTTGTACGTGGTGGCACAGCAACCGCGCGTGCTGCACCGGCGTCATGAGTGTAATGACGGATGTGAACGGGTCGTCAAGGCAGGGGTTGTCGGTATTGCCGGATATTGCTCCGGAGCCGCTTCCGCGCTTCGTGCACAAGCGACTCCGCCAGGGGCTTCGGGCCTATTGCGGGTGTGCTAGACCTGAGGCGATGTACAGCAGGTCGCTGTCATTCAATTCGGGGAGAAATGATGTCCGATGAAGTCCGGCTCAGTACCGAGGAGCTGCACAAGCTCGGTACGACCTTCGAGATTCGAGCGGAAGAACTGAGCCGGCACTTGAGCGCATTCAGACGGCGTACGGACGCCGACGCGCTCAGGGACGGTTTCGGCAGCGATGAAGCGGCCCGGCCCTTCCGCGAGTTGTTCGAGGAGGCCGAGCGCGCCCTGGCACAGCTCCAACAGCGGCTGGCCGAGGTCGGCGGCGGCATCAAGGAGACCGCCGCGAACACCCAGGCCACGGAGGACGAGCTGGTCGAGATGATGCGGAGCGTCAAGTGACGGAACCACGACGCAATCCCCATGCGCTGCACGAGGCGGCGGCCGGCTGGCGGGACATGGGCAAGCACCTGGACGGGCTCGTCCGCGACCTCGACCGGCACGTCGGCGCCGCCGCCTCGGCCGACTGGCACGGCCCGGCGGGCGAGGCGTTCGCCGCCGAGTGGCACCAGCTGAAACGGTCCGTCGACGAGTCCCTGCCGGTCTTCGAACTGGCCGCGGCCGACCTGCAGAACGCCGCCGACAACCACCACGAGGACAGCACCGGCGGGGCCCACGACAGCGACTCGGCGAGCGCCGCACAGCCCGCCTCGCAGTCGTCGGGCCAGGGAATGGCCTACGGCCTCATGGCGCTGGGCCAGCTCGCCAACGGCCTCGGCGGCGCGTTCGGCAAGCGCGGAGGCCGGGGCGGTCAGAGCCAGGCCCCGCAGCTGCGGCACCAGTGGGACTCGTCCTCGGCGGCCCACGGGCCCGACCCGTTCGGCACGCCCCGGGACGGCGCGGCGGCGACGCGCGGCGGCGAGGGCATCGCCAAGGGCGTCCGGACGAACCCGGCCGAGGCGCAGCGCGCGGCGGAGGAGCAGGAGGCGAAGGCCGCCGCGCGGCAGAAGGCGGCGGAGAAGGCGGCGGAGAAGGCGGCCGACGGGAAGGCGCCGGCGAAGGGCGCCGCACCGGCCGGCGACAAGGCGGAGAAGGCCGCCGGCGCCGCGTCCGGTGAGGGCCGGGCCGCGGACGCGTCCGCCCCGCCCGGCCCGGACGTCACCCAGCACGGCGCCTTCGGCTGACCCGAAGGCGGCGCGCGGACAACGCGAACAACGCGAACAACGCGAACAACGCGAACAACCGAAGAGCGAAAACGGCGGTGGGGCGCCCCTCCTGAGAGGGACGCCCCACCGCCGTTGTACGGGCCGCCTGTTACTGGCCGCTGAGCGGCAGGAAGCCGGTCTGGACCAGCTGCGCACCGCGCTTGCGGGTGATGAACATGCCACGGCCGGGCGTGAGCTGCTGGCCCTTGATGTTGCCCATCAGCGGGCCCTCGCCCGGGTCGGCCGACAGGATCAGACCCTGCGCACCGAGTTCCTTGGAACGCTGCATGACCGGCTCGAACGAGGACCGGCCGGCACCCGAGGAGCTGCGCGCCAGGATCAGGCGCAGACCCAGGTCACGGGCGAACGGCAGGTACTCCAGCAGCGGCTGCAGCGGGTTGCCGCTGCTGGTCGCCACCAGGTCGTAGTCGTCGACGACCACGAACGCGTCCGGCAGGTCGTACCAGCTGCGGTTGCGCAGCTGCTCCGGCGTGACGTCCGGCCCCGGCATCCGTCGGCCCAGCGAACCGGCCAGTCCGCTGATGACCTCCTGGAGCTGCGGCCCCGCGGCACAGTACTTGTACACATGCGAGTCGGGCAGCTCGCCGAGCAGCGCGCGCCGGTAGTCGGAGACCACCAGGAGCGCCTTGTCCGCCGGGTACCGCTCGGCGATCTGCTTGGTCAGCAGGCGCAGCAGCGAGGACTTGCCGGACTCGCTGTCGCCGTAGATGACCAGCAGCGGGTCGGTCTCGAAGTCGATGAACGCCGGGGACAGCGTGGTCTCGTCGACACCGATCGCGATGCCGTGCTCCGGGTAGTCGCCGCCCCGGGGCAGGTCGCTGGCGTGCAGCATCGTCGGCAGCATCCGCACCTTGGGGGCGGGCTCGCCCTTCCAGTGCTCGTTGACGGTCTGCACCAGGTTGGCGACGCCGTCGCTGATGGTCTCCGGGTCGCTCATGCCGTCCAGGCGCGGCAGCGCGGCCAGGAAGTCCAGCTTCTCCGGGGAGAGGCCGCGGCCCGGCTTGCCCATCGGGACGTTCTCCGCGCGCTTGCGGTCGAACTCCGACTCCATCGGGTCGCCCAGGCGCAGCTCCACGCGGTTGAGGAGCTGGTCGCGCAGGGCGGGGCGCACCTCGGTGTAGCGGGAGGCCGCGAGGATCAGGTGGACACCAAAACCGAGACCCCGGCTGGCGATGTCCAGGATCACCGGGTCGAGCTGCTCGTAGTCGGTCTTGAACGTGCCCCAACCATCGATGATCAGGAAGACGTCGCCCCACTTCTGGTCGGGGAAGGCGCCCGCGGCCCGCCGCTGGCGGTACGTGCCGATCGAGTCGATGTTGTTGGAGCGGAAGAACTCCTCGCGCTCGTTGAGGATGCCGGTGACCTCGGCGACCGTACGGCGGACCTTCTCCGCGTCCAGACGCGAGGCGACACCGCCGACGTGCGCCAGGCCCTCCATGGACAGCATGCCGCCGCCACCGAAGTCGAGGCAGTAGAACTGCACTTCGGACGGGGTGTGGGTGAGCGCGAACGCTGCCATCGCGGAACGGATCAGCGTCGACTTGCCGGACTGCGGACCACCGACGACCAGACCGTGACCGGCACCGGCCGAGAAGTCCAGGTACATGACGTCACGCCGCTGCTCGAACGGCTTGTCCACCAGCGCGACCGGCACCACGAGCTTGCCCAGCGCGGTGTACTCCGGCGCGTGCACGCCCCGCTCGGGGGTGACCGCCAGGGCCGGCAGCAGCTGGTTGACCGTGGGCGGCTCCTCCAGCGGCGGCAGCCACACCTGGTGGGCCGGCGGGCCCTGGCCCTGCATCCGCTGGACCATGACGTCCAGGACGGTGTCGGCCAGCGCGTCGTCGATCTCGGGGGTGTCCGGCTCGATCGGGGTCGGGTCCTCGATGATCTGCTCGACGACCGGTGCGGCCGTGAAGGGCACCGGGAGTCGGTTGGCCCGACCGCCGCCGCTGCCGCCGCGACCGCCGCCGCCCGGACCGCGGTAGGTGCCCGAGACGTACGCGGCCTTGAACTGGACCATCGTCTCGGTGTCGTACTTCAGGATGCCGGAACCGGGAACGTTCGGCAGGTGGTAGGCGTCCGGCACACCGATCGCGGTCCGCGACTCGGCGGCGGAGAAGGTCCGCAGACCGAGTCGGTAGGACAGGAAGGTGTCCAGACCGCGCAGTTTGCCCTCTTCCAGACGCTGCGAGGCGAGCAGCATGTGCACACCCATGGAACGGCCGATACGGCCGATCTGGATGAACATCTCGATGAAGTCGGGCTTGGCGGCGAGCAGCTCGGAGAACTCGTCGATGATCATCACCAGCGACGGCAGCGGGTCCAGCGGAGCGCCGGCGGCACGCGCCTTCTCGTAGTCGGTGATGTTCGCGTAGTTGCCCGCCGAGCGCAGCAGTTCCTGACGGCGCTGGAGCTCACCGGTGATCGAGTCGCGCATGCGGTCGATCAGCGTGACGTCCTCACCGAGGTTGGTGATGACCGCCGCGACGTGCGGCATCTCCGCCATACCCGTGAAGGTGGCGCCACCCTTGAAGTCGGCGAGGATGAAGTTGAGCGTCTCCGAGGAGTGCGTCACCGCGAGCGCGAGCACCAGGGTGCGCAGCACCTCGGACTTACCGGAACCGGTCGCACCGACACACAGGCCGTGCGGGCCCATGCCCTGCTGCGAGGCTTCCTTGATGTCCAGCATGACCGGCTGGCCGTCCTTGTCGACACCGAGCGGCACGCGCAGTCGCTCGGACAGCGTCCGGGGCCGCCAGGTCTTGGAGACGTCCAGCGCACCGGCGTCACCGATGTTGAGCAGGTCGGTGAAGTCCAGCGCGGACAGCAGCGGTTCCTCGCCGTCGGCACCCGAACCGGCCCGCAGCGGCGCCAGCTGACGGGCCAGCGCCTCCGCCTCGGCGATCGACAGGGTGTCGCACACGCCGTTGTAGACCGCGCCGCTCGCCGACTCCAGCACCAGCTTGCCCGGCCACACCTGGACGGCCAGACCACCGCGGATCTCGTCCAGGTCGCCCGGCACGATCTCCAGGATGGAGACGCCCTGCAGGCCCTCGGCCCCGGCGATCACCGAGTCCATCGGGACCTCGCCGCCGTCCAGCACGACGAGGACGTGCGGGGTGTCGGTCACCGGAGGGCCCTGCGGGTTGAACCGCCCGCGGCCGTCCAGCTCGTCCGCCAGCAACTCCTCGATCTCACCGAGGTCGCCGACGACCAGCCGGCGGGTACCGGCGCCGTCGGTGGTCTTGTCCTGGACCTGCGGCAGCCACTTGGTCCACTCCCACTCGGCCTGCGCACCCGGCGCGGCCACCACGGCCACCACCAGGTCCTCGGGCGAGTGCAGCGTGCACAGCTGGGCGACGAGGGCGCGCGAGGCGCCGTAGACGGTGTCCGGGTCACCGGACACGGTCAGGTGGTAGAAGGCGCGCAGCGACACCGCCAGCGGGAGGTTCTCCAGATGGCCGTGCTTGTCGAGGAATTCCTTCATCGCGTGCGCGGTCAGCGGCTCCAGCTCGTCGACCGGAGCGGTCTCCGGCGCGCGCAGCGGAGTGGACAACTGCTGGGGCCCCAGCCCCAGGCGCACCTGGGCGAAGTCCGGGTCGTTCGCCCGGCGCTCCCACACCCGCTTGCCCTCGGCCACGACGGACCACAGCTGGCTCGGGTCGGGATGGGTGAACAGCTGCGCGTCCCGCTGCCTGCGCGCGGTACGCCGCACCTCTTTCCGCTTCTGGGCGAGGTACTTGAGGTAGTCCTGGCGCTCCTGGAGCATCTGTCCGGAAGGCCCCTGGCGGGCCTTGACGATCTGCATGATCGCCATCGCCAGTGTGGAGGCGACCATGAATCCGCCCATGATCATCATGAACGGCTGCTTCCCCATGAACAGGAAGCCCGCCGAGGACGCCATGCCCATCATGGGCAGGAAGGTCATCAGCAGGTTCTCCGGCTCGCCCTCGCGGGGAAGCTCCGGAGGTGCCTCAAGTACCACCTCCTCCGAGGGGACTTCAGGTGGAAGCGACCGGGGCGGGCGCTTGACGATGACAACGCTCACCGAGGCATCAGTCCTTCATGCATCTCGCAGTCTCGGACCGCCCCCGTTGGATTCGACGGTCCCCCGAGCCAAGTCCTTGGCCCGACGCAGGCGTTGATCCTACTGTTACGCGTCAAGTCAAGGGGTGGGTGGGGCAGTGCCCCGTTCGGACGGTACGCTGACGCACCGCGAGCGCGCCACAGCCCCGTCAGGACGGCCTTATATATAGGGCGCGCGACGCGACAAAACGCCCAACGGATAGGGGGAACCGCCAGGTGAGCACGAGCACTGGCACCGGCTTCTGCCGGGTCACAGTCGCCGCGCCGGACGCACGGATCGACGTGGCACTGCCGGAGGACGTGGCACTCGTCGATATCTATCCGGAGATCCTGCGGCTCTCCGGGCAGTCCCAGGCCGAGGGCGCCCCGACCGGATATCACCTCGTACGCCGCGACGGAACGGTGCTCGACGCCGGGCAGTCGCTGGCCCAGCAGCAGATCCTCGACGGTGACCTGCTGCTGCTCAAGCCGTTCGCCGAGTCGTTGCCGCTGCCGGTCTTCGACGACGTCTCGGACGCCATCGCCTCCGCGGTCAAGCAGAACCGCAGCCGCTGGAGCGACGACCTGATGCGCGTCGTCGGCCTCACCGCCGGCGTGCTGCTGCTGGTGATGATGGCCTTCGCGCTGTGGTTCTCCAACCCGGTCAACCGCGACATGCACCGCCTCCCCGGCATCATCGCCGGCGTGGTGGGCGTCGTCCTGGTGGCCCTGGCCGGTGTCCGCGCCCGGGTCTACGACGACCACGCCTCGTCGATCGCCCTGGGCCTGTCGGCGCTGCCGCACCTGCTCATCGCGGGCTCCGGCATCTTCCCCGTGGAAACCGGCGGCGGCCCGGGCCGGCTCCACCTGCTCGTCGGCTGCGTGACGGTGCTGATCGCCTCGGTGCTGCTGGTGGTGCTGCTCCCGCGCGGTGACGCGCCCTTCGTCGCGGCCGCCTTCCTCTCCGCCGTCGGCACCGTCGCGGTCTTCGGCGCGATCCTCACCGATGCCGCCCCGATCGAGGTCGCCGCGGTCACCGCCGTCGTCTCCATCGCCATGGTCGCCTGGCTGCCCAGCCTCTCCGCCCGGTTCGCCCGCCTGCCCATCGGCTACCGCTCGCCCGACCAGATCGTCAAGGGCGCCCTGGAGTCCGGCTCCGAGACCGAGTCCGTCGACTTCGTGAAGATCGGCAACCAGGCCAAGCGCGGCCACGAGCTCCTGCTCGGCCTGGTCGCCGGCTGCTCCGCCCTGGTCGTCGGCTCCGCCGGTATCGTCCTCGGCTTCTCCGACAACGTCTGGGCCCAGGTGCTGGCCATGACCGCGGGCATCACGATCATGCTGCGCGCCCGGCTCTTCGACTACACCACCCAGGTCGCCTGCCTGACCATCGCCGGCATCTTCACCATCGTGCTGCTCATCCTGGGCATCGCGCTGCACCCGCCGATGGACATCTTCGTCACCCTGGAGCGCTTCCAGGACTCCGGTCCGCTGAACATCCGCACGGTCTGGTTCTCCACCAGCATCGCGGCGGGCGCGGCGATCCTCGTCGGCGTCGGCCTGGTCGTCCCGAAGAAGGGCGTCACCCCCTTCTGGGGCCGGATCCTCGACATCTTCGACGGCCTAGCCCTGCTGTCCCTGGTGCCGCTGTGCCTGGCGGTCCTCGACGTGTACGGCACCGTGCGCGGCCTCACCAGCAGCTAGCGCGCGGCACCGCCCGCAGGACGGCCCCCCGACCACCCGGTCGGGGGGCCGTTTCCAGCTGGTACGCTGTGTGACGGTCCATTCGAGTCATCCAAGATTCCCTGTGCCGTAAATCCAGGGACGCTCATGGATCACAACCCAAAGGAGTACGCGTGTCGCTCGACGCCGCCACGAAGAAGCAGATCATGGCCGAGTTCGCCACCAAGGAGGGTGACACCGGCTCCCCCGAGGTCCAGGTCGCGCTGCTCTCCCGCCGCATCTCGGACCTGACCGAGCACCTCAAGACCCACAAGCACGACCACCACTCCCGCCGTGGTCTGCTGCTGCTGGTCGGCCAGCGCCGCCGCCTGCTCCAGTACCTGGCGAAGAAGGACATCATGCGCTTCCGCCAGCTCGTGGAGCGCCTGGGCATCCGCCGCGGCGCGGCGGGCGCCAAGTAAGACGCCACAAAGGGAGCGGTTCCCACCGGGGGCCGCTCCCTTTGCCGTACGCACCTGACAGCCGTACCGCCGCGCGGTGGACGGAACCTTTGTAGTCTGGTGCCATATCGCAAAAGCGAACGCGGTAGGAGCGCCTCCTGGCCGCCGGTCCTCGGTAGTGGCCCCCGGACGGCGCATGGTCACTCCATGCGGCACCACTCCGGGTGCTTCGATCGAAGACCGGCCCGCACCGGCGCTCCACCGAAGACGGTCCCCTGCCACACGGGCAGCGGACGCAGACGAGGAGATATTCCTGGTGGAGAACGAGACCCACTACGCCGAAGCCGTGATCGACAACGGCTCCTTCGGCACCCGCACCATCCGCTTCGAGACGGGCCGCCTGGCCAAGCAGGCCGCCGGCTCCGCCGTGGCGTACCTGGACGACGACACCATGGTGCTGTCGGCCACCACCGCTTCCAAGAACCCGAAGGACCAGCTGGACTTCTTCCCGCTGACCGTCGACGTCGAGGAGCGGATGTACGCAGCCGGGAAGATCCCCGGCTCCTTCTTCCGCCGTGAGGGCCGCCCCAGCGAGGACGCGATCCTCACCTGCCGCCTGATCGACCGGCCGCTGCGCCCGTCCTTCAAGAAGGGCCTGCGCAACGAGATCCAGATCGTCGAGACGATCATGGCGCTCAACCCCGACCACCTCTACGACGTGGTCGCCATCAACGCCGCCTCCTGCTCCACGCAGCTGGCCGGCCTGCCCTTCTCCGGCCCGATCGGCGGCACCCGCGTCGCCCTGATCAACGGCCAGTGGGTGGCGTTCCCGACCCACACCGAGCTGGAGGACGCGGTCTTCGACATGGTCGTGGCCGGCCGGGTGCTGCCCGACGGCGACGTCGCGATCATGATGGTCGAGGCCGAGGCCACCGAGAAGACCATCGAGCTCGTCAAGGGCGGCGCCGAGGCCCCGACCGAGGAGGTCGTCGCCGCCGGTCTCGAGGCCGCGAAGCCCTTCATCAAGGTCCTGTGCAAGGCCCAGTCGGACCTCGCCGCCAAGGCCGCCAAGCCGACCGGCGAGTTCCCGGTCTTCCTCGACTACCAGGACGACGTCCTGGAGGCGCTGACCGCCGCGGTCAAGCCCGAGCTGGCCCAGGCGCTCACCATCGCCGGCAAGCAGGACCGCGAGTCCGAGCTGGACCGCGTCAAGGCGCTGGCCGCCGAGAAGCTCCTCCCGGAGTTCGAGGGCCGCGAGAAGGAGATCTCCGCCGCGTACCGCTCGCTGACCAAGACCCTGGTCCGTGAGCGCGTCATCAAGGAGAAGACGCGCATCGACGGCCGTGGCGTGACGGACATCCGTACGCTCGCCGCCGAGGTCGAGGCGATCCCGCGGGTGCACGGTTCCGCGCTGTTCGAGCGTGGCGAGACCCAGATCCTGGGCGTCACCACCCTCAACATGCTCCGCATGGAGCAGCAGCTGGACACCCTCTCCCCGGTGACCCGCAAGCGCTACATGCACAACTACAACTTCCCGCCGTACTCCGTCGGTGAGACCGGCCGCGTGGGCTCCCCCAAGCGCCGCGAGATCGGCCACGGTGCGCTCGCCGAGCGCGCCATCGCGCCGGTGCTGCCGACGCGCGAGGAGTTCCCCTACGCGATCCGCCAGGTCTCCGAGGCGCTGGGCTCCAACGGCTCGACGTCCATGGGCTCGGTCTGCGCCTCCACGATGTCGCTGATGAACGCCGGTGTGCCGCTCAAGGCCCCGGTCGCCGGCATCGCGATGGGCCTGATCTCCCAGGAGATCGACGGCCAGACCCACTACGTCGCCCTCACCGACATCCTCGGTGCGGAGGACGCCTTCGGTGACATGGACTTCAAGGTCGCCGGCACCAAGCAGTTCGTGACCGCGCTCCAGCTCGACACCAAGCTCGACGGCATCCCCGCCTCGGTCCTGGCCGCCGCGCTGAAGCAGGCCCGCGACGCGCGCCTGCACATCCTCGACGTGATGAACGAGGCCATCGACGTCCCGGACGAGATGTCCCCGAACGCGCCGCGGATCATCACCGTCAAGATCCCGGTGGACAAGATCGGCGAGGTCATCGGCCCCAAGGGCAAGATGATCAACCAGATCCAGGAGGACACCGGCGCCGACATCACGATCGAGGACGACGGCACCATCTACATCGGTGCCGCCGACGGCCCGGCCGCCGAGGCCGCCCGCGCCACGATCAACGGCATCGCCAACCCGACCATGCCGGAGGTCGGCGAGCGCTACCTGGGCACGGTCGTCAAGACGACCACCTTCGGTGCGTTCGTGTCCCTGCTCCCGGGCAAGGACGGCCTGCTGCACATCTCGCAGATCCGCAAGCTGGCCGGCGGCAAGCGCGTCGAGAACGTCGAGGACGTGCTCGGCGTGGGCGCCAAGGTCCAGGTCGAGATCGCCGAGATCGACCAGCGCGGCAAGCTCTCCCTGATCCCCGTGATCGAGGACGAGGACGCCGCCAAGGACGACACGAAGGACGACGCCGCCAAGTGACGTCCCGCACGCACGCGACGACGGCCCGCACCTCCACGGAGGGGCGGGCCGTCGCCCGTACCCAAACGCTTCTGCAGGGCGCCGCGGGCGCCGGCACGGTCCGCCGCACCACCCTGCCCGGCGGGCTGCGCGTGGTCACCGAGACGCTGCCCACCGTCCGCTCCGTCACCTTCGGGATCTGGGCACACGTCGGCTCCCGCGACGAGACCCCGGCCCTGAACGGAGCTACCCACTACCTGGAGCACCTGCTCTTCAAGGGCACCCAGCGGCGCTCCGCCCTGGACATCTCCGCCGCCATCGACGCGGTCGGCGGCGAGATGAACGCCTTCACGGCGAAGGAATACACCTGCTACTACGCGCGGGTGCTCGACACCGACCTGCCGCTCGCCATAGACGTGGTGTGCGACATGCTCACCGGCTCGCTGATCGAGGCCGAGGACGTCGACGCCGAGCGCGGGGTGATCCTCGAAGAGATCGCGATGACCGAGGACGACCCGGGCGACTGCGTGCACGACCTGTTCGCGCACACCATGCTCGGCGACACCCCGCTGGGCCGCCCCGTCCTGGGCACCGTGGACACCGTCAACGCGCTCACCGCCGACCGCATCCGCCGCTTCTACAAGAAGCACTACGACCCCACCCACCTGGTCGTCACCGCGGCCGGCAACGTCGACCACGCCAAGGTCGTCCGCCTGGTGCGGCGCGCCTTCGAGCAGGCCGGCGCGCTGCGCCGGCAGGACGCCGCCCCGGTCGCCCCGCGCGCCGGCAGCCGGACCCTGCGCACCGCCGGCCGGTTCGAGCTCCTGGGTCGCAAGACCGAGCAGGCCCACGTGGTCCTCGGCATGCCCGGGATGTCCCGCAACGACGACCGGCGCTGGGCGATGGGCGTGCTGAACACCGCCCTGGGCGGCGGGATGAGCTCCCGCCTCTTCCAGGAGGTCCGCGAGAAGCGCGGCCTGGCGTACAGCGTGTACTCCTTCACCTCGGGCTTCGCCGACTGCGGGCTGTTCGGCGTCTACGCCGGCTGCCGCCCCAACCAGGTGCACGACGTCCTGAAGATCTGCCGCGACGAGCTCGACACGGTGGCGGCCGAGGGCCTCACCGACGACGAGATCCGCCGCGCCATCGGCCAGCTGCGGGGCTCCACGGTCCTCGGTCTGGAGGACACCGGAGCGCTGATGCACCGGCTCGGCAAGAGCGAGCTGTGCTGGGGCGAGCACATGTCGGTCGACGAGGTGCTGTCGCGGATATCGGCGGTGACCCCGGACGAGGTCCGCGCGGTGGCCCGTGATGTCCTGGGCGCACGCCCCTCGCTGTCTGTCATCGGCCCCCTGAAGGACCGGCAGGCGGCCCGTCTGGAGGACGCTGTCGCCTAGCCGACAGCGCCGGCGCCCCACCACGAGAGAGAGCGGAAAACGATGAGCAAGCTGCGCGTGGCCGTCCTGGGAGCCAAGGGCCGTATCGGCTCCGAGGCCGTCCGGGCCGTCGAGGCCGCCGACGACCTGGAGCTGGTCGCGGCCCTCGGCCGCGGCGACAAGCTGGAGACGCTGGTCGAGGCCGGTGCCCAGGTCGTGGTGGAACTGACCACCCCCGACGCGGTCATGGAGAACCTCGACTTCTGTCTGCGGCACGGCATCCACGGTGTGGTCGGCACGACCGGCTGGACCGACGAGCGCCTCGCGCAGCTGCGCACCTGGCTCGACGCCGCCCCCGGCGCGGGCGTGCTGATCGCCCCGAACTTCTCGATCGGCGCCGTGCTCACCATGCGCTTCGCGCAGCAGGCGGCCCGGTTCTTCGAGTCCGCCGAGATCATCGAGCTGCACCACCCGAACAAGGCGGACGCGCCCTCCGGCACCGCCGCCCGCACCGCCCAGCTGATCGCCGAGGCCCGCGCGGAGGCCGGCTGCCCGCCCCAGCCGGACGCCACCCGGACCGCCCTGGACGGCGCCCGCGGCGCGGACGTGGACGGCGTCCCGGTGCACTCGGTGCGGCTGCGCGGCCTGCTGGCACACCAGGAGGTGCTGCTCGGCGGCGTGGGGGAGACCCTCACCATCCGCCACGACTCACTGCACCACAGCAGCTTCATGCCGGGCATCCTGCTCGGCGTGCGGCGCGTGGTGGACACCCCGGGCCTGACGGTGGGCCTGGAGAACTTCCTCGATCTGGGCTGACGGCAATGGGTGGAAAGATCACGTACATCTTCCTCGCCACCGTGCTGGTGCTGGTCTTCGGCGTGGTGGCCATGGAAGGCGTGCTGCTCCTGATGACCGGGGAGCCGGCGGCGATGGGCATGGGCGCGGTGGCCTTCGTACTGCCGTGCCTGGGCGGCTGGTTCCTGTGGGCCAACACCCGCTTCGCCCGCGACGCGAACCGGCTGGCCCGCGCGCTGGAGGCGGAGGGCGGCCTGCCGCTCGACGACATCGCGCGCACCCCCGGCGGCCGGATCGACCGGGACGCGGCCGACGCGGTCTTCGCCCGGCGGCAGGCCGAGACCGAGGAGGCGCCCGGAGACTGGCGCACATGGTTCCGGCTCGCCGTCGCCTACCGGGACGCCCGGGACACCCCGCGGGCCCGCAAGGCCATGCAGCGCGCCATCGCCCTGCACGACGGCAGGCCGGTCCCCGGCGACCCCGAGCCCGCCCGGACCGCCTGAGTCCCGCACACGACGACCGCCCGGGTCCGTACGGCTGTTCCGTACGGACCCGGGCGGTCGTCGTGTTCAGCGCGCGCGGTACTCCGCCGCCCACGCCTCCAGCACATCGGCGGCCCGCTCGAACGTCCTCGGGCGGCCCAGGAAGTCCGCGTTGTGATCCGTCAGCAGGGTCCGCAGCGGCTCCGTGCGCACCCGCTCGACGTGCAGGGCCTGGCCCTGCACCGTCCGCGGCCAGCCCAGCCAGCGCACCGGCTGCTGGACCGTGCGGACCGTCGCGACCGCGGACCACGGCAGGGTCGTGGTGCGCAGCAACTGCACCTGGCGCAGCCCCTGGGCGCTGACCCAGATGCCCACCCGCACCAGCCGCAGTGCCAGCGCGATCACCACCAGCCCCACCGCCGCGCAGACCGCCGCCCCGGCCGGCGACCCGGCCAGCGCGATGATCAGCGCGGAGAACAGGACGAACGAGGCGAGCAGCAAGAACACCGCCGCCGTCCCCACGCGCCACGGTCCGGGGCGGTAGGGACGGCGCCAGTGGTCGGGCCCGTGAGACGGCGGGGGGACGGGATCCGCACGGCCGTCGGCCTGGAGGGCACGGTCGGCCGTCAGGAAGGGCAGGGGCACGGCTGGGTCCTCACTCAGGGCTGGTCAGCACGGACGTCATGCCGACGGAAGCTGTGAGCGGTGAGGCTATCGGGACTGGCGGAGCGGAACCACCCGGGCGGAACCCCGGTGGCCCGCTCCACCGCCGGCTCAGCGGTGCGCTGCCTCGGACTGGTGCACCCCGGTCGAACCGGAGGTGTCCTGCTGGAGGGCCGGCAGGCCGAACAGCAGCGCGCCCGTCAGACCACCCACCACGGTGAGGGTGATCAGGGACTGGCCGACGAGCTGCGCACGCGACGGACGCGGGCGCGGCGGGGGAGTGATATTGCTGCGGAACCGGTCTGCCTCGGCAACGAAGGCGAACGGGACGGGCTCTCGCCGGCGGAACATGAGGGGGCTCTCCTTGGAACCTCGAAGTGGGCACTGTCACAGGGAAAGACGACTGAGGCGTCCTTTTGGTGCCCGTTTTCCGTTACTTCTGTGAAAAATATCAACCACCGCCCGTCGACTCGCAGGCAGGGCCTCCTTTTTCCGTTTTGTTACGGATTCATCGCTAACGCGGCATCAGCTGCCGTTTCCCGGCCTGTCGGTGGCGGGCCGTAGGCTGGACGCGCACGAGGATCGAATGGAAGGAACCGCCGGTGTCCCACACCCCCGACAGCGCCGAAAGCGCACCCGTCAGCTTCCGCAGCGAGGTGACGGTCGAGCTGGTCAAGCACAGCGCAGCGGACAGCGACGTGCTGTGGGCGGCCCGGGTCTCGACGGCCGGCGAGCAGTCCCTGGAGGAGCTGCAGAAGGACCCGGAGCGCTCCAAGGGCCTGATCAACTACCTGATGCGGGACCGGCACGGCAGCCCGTTCGAGCACAACTCCATGACGTTCTTCATCAGCGCCCCGATCTTCGTCTTCCGCGAGTTCATGCGGCACCGCGTCGGCTGGTCGTACAACGAGGAGTCCGGTCGCTACCGCCAGCTGGAGCCGGTCTTCTACGTCCCCGGTGAGTCCCGCAAGCTCGTCCAGCAGGGCCGCCCCGGCAAGTACGAGTTCGTCGAGGGCACCCCCGCGCAGCACGAGCTCACCGGCCGCGCCATGGAGGACTCCTACCGCCAGGCGTACGGCGCCTACCAGGAGATGCTCGCCGCCGGCGTGGCCCGCGAGGTCGCCCGCGCGGTGCTCCCCGTCGGCCTCTACTCCTCGATGTACGCCACCTGCAACGCCCGCTCCCTGATGCACTTCCTCGGCCTGCGCACGCAGCACGAGCAGGCGAAGGTCCCCTCGTTCCCGCAGCGCGAGATCGAGATGGTCGGCGAGCAGATGGAGGCCCACTGGGCCAAGCTGATGCCCCTCACCTACGCCGCCTTCAACGCGAACGGTCGTATCGCTCCGTAACGCTCCGCGCGCGCACGGCGCCGTACCTTCCGGGCCGGCGAGCGGGCTGCCCCGCCGCCGGAAAGCTCGTCCGAAGTGTCCGGATTGCGGCACTTTGAGAAGTTCATTTACGCTGAACAAACGGACCCGGCACTGCTTGAACCCCCGAGCAGGCAGTGCCGGAGTCCACATCCCTGCTCCCCAGCGGCACACCCCGCGGCGCCCTACGAGTAGCGTGGGACCCATGGCTCCGACTTCCACACCGCAGACCCCCTTCGGGCGGGTGCTGACCGCCATGGTCACGCCGTTCACGGCGGATGGCGCTCTCGATCTTGACGGCGCGCAGCGGCTCGCCGCACATCTGGTGGACGCCGGCAACGACGGTCTTGTCGTCAACGGCACCACTGGAGAGTCCCCGACCACCAGCGATGCGGAGAAAGCCCAGCTGGTCCGTGCCGTGGTCGAAGCCGTCGGCGACCGTGCCTTCGTCGTCGCCGGAGCCGGCACCAACGACACCCGGCACAGCCTGGAGCTGGCCCGCGCCGCGCAGGACGCCGGCGCACACGGCCTGCTCGCGGTCACGCCGTACTACAGCAAGCCCCCGCAGGAGGGCCTGCTGCGGCACTTCACCGCCATCGCGGACGCCACCGACCTGCCCGTGATGCTCTACGACATCCCCGGCCGCAGCGGCGTCCCGATCAACACCGAGACCATGGTCCGGCTCGCCGAGCACCCCCGGATCGTCGCCAACAAGGACGCCAAGGGCGACCTCGGCCGCGCCAGCTGGGCCATCGCCCGCTCCGGCCTCGCCTGGTACAGCGGCGACGACATGCTCAACCTCCCGCTGCTCTCGGTCGGCGCGGTCGGCTTCGTCTCGGTCGTGGGCCACGTCGTCACCCCGGAACTGCGCGCCCTCCTCGACGCCCACCTCACCGGTGACGTCACCAAGGCGACGGAGATCCACCAGAAGCTGCTCCCCGTGTTCACCGGCATGTTCCGCACCCAGGGCGTGATCACGACCAAGGCCGCCCTCGACCTGCAGGGCCTGCCCGCGGGCCCGCTGCGGCTGCCCCTGGTGGAGCTCTCCCCCGAGGAGACCGAGCAGCTCAAGCGCGATCTCGCCGCCGGCGGGGTACAGCTTTAGAACACAGACTTCATAACTGCATACGGAACAACAACCGCCACATAGCAAGTGCACGAATGTCATGCGCGCCACGTGCCTCGACGGCAGCGTGGCGCGCATGGTGAGGAGAGTCTTTTGAGTCATCCGCACCCTGAGCTCGGCGCTCCGCCGAAGCTTCCCGAAGGTGGCCTGCGCGTCACCCCGCTCGGCGGCCTGGGCGAGATCGGCCGCAACATGACGGTCTTCGAATACGGCGGCCGGCTGCTGATCGTCGACTGCGGAGTGCTCTTCCCCGAGGAGGAGCAGCCCGGAATCGACCTGATCCTGCCCGACTTCACGTCCGTCAGGGACCGCCTCGACGACATCGACGGCATCGTGCTCACGCACGGCCACGAGGACCACATCGGCGGCGTCCCCTACCTCCTCCGGGAGAAGCCGGACATCCCGCTGATCGGCTCCAAGCTGACCCTGGCGCTCATCGAGGCCAAGCTCCAGGAGCACCGGATCCGCCCCTACACGCTGGAGGTCGCCGAGGGCGACCGCGAGCGTCTGGGCCCCTTCGAGTGCCAGTTCGTCGCCGTCAACCACTCCATCCCCGACGCGCTCGCGGTCGCCATCCGCACCCCCGCGGGCATGGTCGTCCACACCGGCGACTTCAAGATGGACCAGCTCCCGCTGGACCGTCGGCTGACCGACCTCCCGGCCTTCGCCAAGCTCGGCGAGGAGGGCATCGACCTTCTCCTCTCCGACTCCACGAACGCCGAGGTCCCCGGCTTCGTCCCGCCGGAGCGCGACATCTCCAACGTGCTGCGCCAGGTGTTCGCCAGCGCGCAGAAGCGCATCATCGTCGCCAGCTTCGCCAGCCATGTGCACCGCATCCAGCAGATCCTCGACGCGGCGCACGAGTACGGCCGCAGGGTCGCCTTCGTCGGCCGCTCCATGGTCCGCAACATGGGCATCGCCCGCGAACTGGGCTACCTGAACGTGCCCGCGGGCCTGGTCGTCGACGTCAAGACCCTCGACGACCTGCCGGACGACGAAGTGGTGCTGGTCTGCACCGGCTCCCAGGGCGAGCCGATGGCCGCCCTCTCCCGGATGGCCAACCGCGACCACCAGATCCGCATCGTCCAGGGCGACACGGTCATCCTGGCCTCGTCGCTCATCCCGGGTAACGAGAACGCGGTCTACCGCGTGATCAACGGCCTCAGCCGTTGGGGCGCCAACGTGGTCCACAAGGGCAACGCCAAGGTCCACGTCTCGGGCCACGCCTCGGCCGGCGAGCTGCTGTACTTCTACAACATCTGCAAGCCGAAGAACCTCATGCCGGTTCACGGCGAATGGCGCCACCTCCGTGCCAACGCCGAACTGGGCGCGCTGACGGGCATCCCCAAGGACCGCATCGTCATCGCGGAGGACGGCGTCGTCGTCGACCTGGTCAACGGCATCGCCAAGATCGCCGGCAAGGTCCAGGCCGGCTACGTCTACGTCGACGGCCTCTCGGTCGGCGATGTCACCGAGGCCCACCTCAAGGACCGCCGCATCCTGGGCGACGAGGGCATCATCTCGATCTTCGTGGTCGTGGACAGCAGCACCGGCAAGACCGTCGGCGGCCCCAACGTCCACGCCCGTGGCTCGGGCATCGACGACAAGGACTTCAGCGCAGTCGTCCCCAAGATCGACGAGGCACTGGCCAAGGCGGCCCAGGACGGCATCGCCGAGCCCCACCAGCTCCAGCAGCTGATCCGCCGCGCGGTCGGCAAGTGGGTGTCGGACAACTACCGTCGCCGCCCGATGATCCTCCCCGTGGTCGTCGAGGTCTGACGGACCGTCCGTACGAAGGTCCTCAAGTAGGAGCGGGGTGCCTGGATTTGCATCCAGGCGCCCCGCTCCAGTACGTTTACGGCTCCGCCAGAACGGGAAGCGCCGCACGCTGCGCGTACGGACCGCCTCCCACGGACCGCGGAATTCCGACCCAGAGCAATCTGATAAAGTCGGAATCAGCCGAAAGGCAAAATCCTCCGACGAAAATCGGAACCGAATTCGAAGCTGGTAGCGCCCCTCGGGAAGCGGCCCGGAAACGAAAAAGGATCTGATAAAGTCGGAACCGCGAGGAAGCCGAAAGGCCGAATCGCACCGGCGAAAATCGGAGCCGAAAGGATCTGATAGAGTCGGAGACGCAAGACCGAAGGGAGGCGCCCGGAGGAAGCCCGAGAGGGTGGCCGAAGGAAGCGTCCGTTCCTTGAGAACTCAACAGCGTGCCAAAAGTCAACGCCAGATATGTTGATACCCCGTCTCCGTCATGGAGATGAGGTTCCTTTGAAAAGTCCTTCCAATAGCTTTGGGAGGCGCACAGCGAGGACGCTGTGAACCGCGAGGATTATTCCTCCTTGTGGTTCCGCTCAACGCGAGTGTTGATACCGGCAGTTTTTAATTAAACGCAGGCCGGTAAGCATTCACGGAGAGTTTGATCCTGGCTCAGGACGAACGCTGGCGGCGTGCTTAACACATGCAAGTCGAACGATGAACCGGCTTCGGTCGGGGATTAGTGGCGAACGGGTGAGTAACACGTGGGCAATCTGCCCTTCACTCTGGGACAAGCCCTGGAAACGGGGTCTAATACCGGATATGACACGGGGTCGCATGATCTCCGTGTGGAAAGCTCCGGCGGTGAAGGATGAGCCCGCGGCCTATCAGCTTGTTGGTGAGGTAGTGGCTCACCAAGGCGACGACGGGTAGCCGGCCTGAGAGGGCGACCGGCCACACTGGGACTGAGACACGGCCCAGACTCCTACGGGAGGCAGCAGTGGGGAATATTGCACAATGGGCGAAAGCCTGATGCAGCGACGCCGCGTGAGGGATGACGGCCTTCGGGTTGTAAACCTCTTTCAGCAGGGAAGAAGCGAGAGTGACGGTACCTGCAGAAGAAGCGCCGGCTAACTACGTGCCAGCAGCCGCGGTAATACGTAGGGCGCGAGCGTTGTCCGGAATTATTGGGCGTAAAGAGCTCGTAGGCGGCTTGTCACGTCGGATGTGAAAGCCCGGGGCTTAACCCCGGGTCTGCATTCGATACGGGCAGGCTAGAGTTCGGTAGGGGAGATCGGAATTCCTGGTGTAGCGGTGAAATGCGCAGATATCAGGAGGAACACCGGTGGCGAAGGCGGATCTCTGGGCCGATACTGACGCTGAGGAGCGAAAGCGTGGGGAGCGAACAGGATTAGATACCCTGGTAGTCCACGCCGTAAACGTTGGGAACTAGGTGTGGGCGACATTCCACGTCGTCCGTGCCGCAGCTAACGCATTAAGTTCCCCGCCTGGGGAGTACGGCCGCAAGGCTAAAACTCAAAGGAATTGACGGGGGCCCGCACAAGCAGCGGAGCATGTGGCTTAATTCGACGCAACGCGAAGAACCTTACCAAGGCTTGACATACACCGGAAAACCGTGGAGACACGGTCCCCCTTGTGGTCGGTGTACAGGTGGTGCATGGCTGTCGTCAGCTCGTGTCGTGAGATGTTGGGTTAAGTCCCGCAACGAGCGCAACCCTTGTTCTGTGTTGCCAGCATGCCTTTCGGGGTGATGGGGACTCACAGGAGACTGCCGGGGTCAACTCGGAGGAAGGTGGGGACGACGTCAAGTCATCATGCCCCTTATGTCTTGGGCTGCACACGTGCTACAATGGCCGGTACAATGAGCTGCGATACCGCGAGGTGGAGCGAATCTCAAAAAGCCGGTCTCAGTTCGGATTGGGGTCTGCAACTCGACCCCATGAAGTCGGAGTTGCTAGTAATCGCAGATCAGCATTGCTGCGGTGAATACGTTCCCGGGCCTTGTACACACCGCCCGTCACGTCACGAAAGTCGGTAACACCCGAAGCCGGTGGCCCAACCCCTTGTGGGAGGGAATCGTCGAAGGTGGGACTGGCGATTGGGACGAAGTCGTAACAAGGTAGCCGTACCGGAAGGTGCGGCTGGATCACCTCCTTTCTAAGGAGCATCTAGACAGTCGCAAGATTGTCCAGAGCCACTACGTCGGCGAATGTTCGACGGTGGTTAGCTCATGGGTGGAACGTTGACTACTCGGCACACAGAGATCGATCGAGACGCTAGTACTGCCTTTGGGCGTGGAACGCGGATCGGGTCGGGTCTGGGTGTCGGGCACGCTGTTGGGTGTCTGAGGGTGCGGACTATGGTCTGAGCCTTCGCGATGCCGGCCCCGGTGAAGCGCCTCTTGTGGGTGTGTGACGGGTGGCTGGTCGTTGTTTGAGAACTGCACAGTGGACGCGAGCATCTGTGGCCAAGTTTTTAAGGGCGCACGGTGGATGCCTTGGCACCAGGAACCGATGAAGGACGTGGGAGGCCGCGATAGGCCCCGGGGAGCTGTCAACCGAGCTTTGATCCGGGGGTGTCCGAATGGGGAAACCCGGCAGTCGTCATGGGCTGTCACCCGCTGCTGAACACATAGGCAGTGTGGAGGGAACGCGGGGAAGTGAAACATCTCAGTACCCGCAGGAAGAGAAAACAACCGTGATTCCGGGAGTAGTGGCGAGCGAAACTGGATGAGGCTAAACCAGTCACGTGTGATACCCGGCAGGGGTTGCGTGGTTGGGGTTGTGGGAGCTTTCTTGATCGGTCTGCCGGCCGGTCGGTGAGTCAGAAACCGTTGATGTAGGCGAAGGACATGCGAAAGGTCCGGCGTAGAGGGTAAGACCCCCGTAGCTGAAACGTCAGCGGCTTGCTTGAGAGCCACCCAAGTAGCACGGGGCCCGAGAAATCCCGTGTGAATCTGGCGGGACCACCCGTTAAGCCTAAATATTCCCTGGTGACCGATAGCGGATAGTACCGTGAGGGAATGGTGAAAAGTACCGCGGGAGCGGAGTGAAATAGTACCTGAAACCGTGTGCCTACAAGCCGTGGGAGCGTCGCGCAGAGACTTGTTCTTTGCGTCGTGACTGCGTGCCTTTTGAAGAATGAGCCTGCGAGTTTGCGGTATGTTGCGAGGTTAACCCGTGTGGGGAAGCCGTAGCGAAAGCGAGTCCGAATAGGGCGTTGGAGTAGCATGCTCAAGACCCGAAGCGGAGTGATCTAGCCATGGGCAGGTTGAAGCGGAGGTAAGACTTCGTGGAGGACCGAACCCACCAGGGTTGAAAACCTGGGGGATGACCTGTGGTTAGGGGTGAAAGGCCAATCAAACTCCGTGATAGCTGGTTCTCCCCGAAATGCATTTAGGTGCAGCGTCGTGTGTTTCTTGCCGGAGGTAGAGCACTGGATAGGCGATGGGCCCTACCGGGTTACTGACCTTAGCCAAACTCCGAATGCCGGTAAGTGAGAGCGCGGCAGTGAGACTGTGGGGGATAAGCTCCATGGTCGAGAGGGAAACAGCCCAGAGCATCGACTAAGGCCCCTAAGCGTGTGCTAAGTGGGAAAGGATGTGGAGTCGCAGAGACAACCAGGAGGTTGGCTTAGAAGCAGCCACCCTTGAAAGAGTGCGTAATAGCTCACTGGTCAAGTGATTCCGCGCCGACAATGTAGCGGGGCTCAAGTACACCGCCGAAGTCGTGTCATTGCAGCATGAGGGCTAACGCCTGTTGTGATGGGTAGGGGAGCGTCGTGTGCCGGGTGAAGCAGCCGTGGAAACGAGTTGTGGACGGTTCACGAGTGAGAATGCAGGCATGAGTAGCGATACAAGAGTGGGAAACTCTTGCGCCGATTGACTAAGGGTTCCTGGGTCAAGCTGATCTGCCCAGGGTAAGTCGGGACCTAAGGCGAGGCCGACAGGCGTAGTCGATGGACAACCGGTTGATATTCCGGTACCCGCTTTGAAGCGCCCAATACTGAATCAGGCGATGCTAAGTCCGTGAAGCCGTCCTGGATCCTTCGGGTGAAGGGGAGTGGTGGAGCCGACGGACCAGACTTGTAGTAGGTAAGCGATGGGGTGACGCAGGAAGGTAGTCCAGCCCGGGCGGTGGTTGTCCCGGGGTAAGGGTGTAGCCCGAGAGATAGGCAAATCCGTCTCTCATGCAGGGTGAGACCTGATGCCGAGCCGATTGTGGTGAAGTGGATGATCCTATGCTGTCGAGAAAAGCCTCTAGTGAGTTTCAAGGCGGCCCGTACCCTAAACCGACTCAGGTGGTCAGGTAGAGAATACCGAGGCGTTCGGGTGAACTATGGTTAAGGAACTCGGCAAAATGCCCCCGTAACTTCGGGAGAAGGGGGGCCATTTCTGGTGATGACATTTGCTGTCTGAGCTGGGGGTGGCCGCAGAGACCAGCGAGAAGCGACTGTTTACTAAAAACACAGGTCCGTGCGAAGCCGTAAGGCGATGTATACGGACTGACGCCTGCCCGGTGCTGGAACGTTAAGGGGACCGGTTAGCTCCATTTCGGTGGGGCGAAGCTGAGAACTTAAGCGCCAGTAAACGGCGGTGGTAACTATAACCATCCTAAGGTAGCGAAATTCCTTGTCGGGTAAGTTCCGACCTGCACGAATGGCGTAACGACTTCTCGACTGTCTCAACCATAGGCCCGGTGAAATTGCATTACGAGTAAAGATGCTCGTTTCGCGCAGCAGGACGGAAAGACCCCGGGACCTTTACTATAGCTTGATATTGGTGTTCGGTTCGGCTTGTGTAGGATAGGTGGGAGACTTTGAAGCGCCAACGCCAGTTGGTGTGGAGTCGTTGTTGAAATACCACTCTGGTCGTGCTGGATGTCTAACCTGGGTCCGTGATCCGGATCAGGGACAGTGTCTGGTGGGTAGTTTAACTGGGGCGGTTGCCTCCTAAAGGGTAACGGAGGCGCCCAAAGGTTCCCTCAGCCTGGTTGGTAATCAGGTGTTGAGTGTAAGTGCACAAGGGAGCTTGACTGTGAGACTGACGGGTCGAGCAGGTACGAAAGTAGGGACTAGTGATCCGGCGGTGGCTTGTGGAAGCGCCGTCGCTCAACGGATAAAAGGTACCCCGGGGATAACAGGCTGATCTTCCCCAAGAGTCCATATCGACGGGATGGTTTGGCACCTCGATGTCGGCTCGTCGCATCCTGGGGCTGGAGTCGGTCCCAAGGGTTGGGCTGTTCGCCCATTAAAGCGGTACGCGAGCTGGGTTTAGAACGTCGTGAGACAGTTCGGTCCCTATCCGCTGCGCGCGTAGGAGTCTTGAGAAGGGCTGTCCCTAGTACGAGAGGACCGGGACGGACGGACCTCTGGTGTGCCAGTTGTTCTGCCAAGGGCATGGCTGGTTGGCTACGTTCGGAAAGGATAACCGCTGAAAGCATCTAAGCGGGAAGCCTGCTTCGAGATGAGGGCTCCCACCCACTTGATGGGGTAAGGCTCCCAGTAGATGACTGGGTTGATAGGCCAGATATGGAAGCGCCGTAAGGTGTGGAGTTGACTGGTACTAATAGGCCGAGGGCTTGTCCTCAGTTGCTCGCGTCCACTGTGTTGGTTCTGAAGCCACGAACAGACCAACGGTTGTTTAGTGTTTCATAGTGTTTCGGTGGTTATAGCGTTAGGGAAACGCCCGGTTACATTCCGAACCCGGAAGCTAAGCCTTTCAGCGCCGATGGTACTGCAGGGGGGACCCTGTGGGAGAGTAGGACGCCGCCGAACTATCATTCAGCTCCGGTCCCTGAACCTTCTGGTTCAGGGACCGGAGCTTTTTTGTTAGGGGTTTGCAGTCTTGGACGTAACGTGACGTTCAACTGTCCTGGACATGCTCCGCGGCATGGGGACAGTGGGAACGCTCAGGTCGGCCGGTGTCCGTGCTGGTGACGAGGTGGTGGTGCCGGCCTACGGCAGTGCCGAAGTCGCCCGGGCCGTCATGGAGTTGGGGGCCGTGCCGGTGTTCGCCGATGTGGATGCCGAGAGCTACTGCCTGGATCCGGCGGCGGTGGCGGATGTGGTGACCCGGCAGACCGCCGCGGTGGTGGCGGTGCACCGGTTCGGGCGGCCGGCGGACGTGGCGTGGATGCGTGAAGTCGGCCAGCGACACGGGCTGTTGGTGCTGGTCGAGGACGAGCCCGGGGTGCGGCCGGAGGAGGCGGAGCTGCGGCGCGAACACGCCAGGTATCTGGACGGACGGTTGAGCGGGGTGCGGACGCCGACGCCCGCGGCCGGGCACGGCTATGAGCGGTATGTGGTGCGGGTGCCGGGGAACGGGCGGCCGGACCGCGACGCGTTCGCACGGGCCTTGCGGGCCAAGGGAGTTGGCTGCAAGGTGCCGGTGCAGACGCCGGTGTATCGGATGCCGGGGCTGCGGCGGGATGTCTTTCTGCCGGAGACCGAGCGGGCGGTCGACGAGACGTTGGCGCTGCCGGTGGATGCCGGAATGACGCGGCGTGAGGTGCAGCGGATGGCGGCGGCCTGCAATGCTCTGGGGGGATTGCTGCAACCGGCTTTCTAGGGCGGCGGGGCCGGTTCGGAAACAGTGCGGGAGTGGGGTAGTATTTATCTCGTTGCCGGCCCCAATAGCTCAGTCGGCAGAGCGTCTCCATGGTAAGGAGAAGGTCTACGGTTCGATTCCGTATTGGGGCTCAGATAAGGGAAAGTCCCCCGCCGGTTGGTGGGGGACTTTTTCATTTGTGGGGCGTGTAGGGCGGGGGTTACCCCGCCGCCCGGCCCGACTGGGGCTAGGCGGCGGGGATTTCGGGGACGCGCAGGGCGAGAATGGCCATGTCGTCGGAGGCCGGTTCGGCGGCGAAACGTTCGACGGCGCGCAGGACGCGGGCGGCGACGGCGCCGGCGGTGAGGCCCGTACACGTCGTCAGGACGTCGGTGAGGCCGTCGTCGCCGAGCATGCGGGTGCCCTCGCGGCGTTCGGTGACGCCGTCGGTGACGCACAGCAGGACGTCGCCCGGCGCGAGGGTGACGGTCTGTTCGTAGAGTTCGAGGTCGTCCATGACGCCCAGGAGGGGCTGGGGCTCGGCGGCCGGCTCGACCGAACCGTCCTGGCGGAGGCGGAGCGGCAGCGGGTGGCCGGCGCACACCACCTTCAGGAGCGCGCTGCCGTCGTCCTGCGGCCACAGTTCGCCGTAAAGGAGCGTCAGGAAGCGGCTGCGGGCACCCTCGTCGAGGATGGCGGCGTTGAGCCGCTCCAGGACGGCGGGGCCGCCGAAGCCCTCGCGGGCGAGGAGGCGGAGGGCGTGGCGGGCCAGGCCGGTGACGGCGGCGGCCTCCGGGCCGGTGCCGCAGACGTCGCCGATGGCGAAGCCGTAAGCGCCGTCGCGGATCGGGAAGAGGTCGTAGAAGTCGCCGCCGACCTCGTTGCCCTCGCCGGCCGCGCGGTAGATGACCTCGGCCTCGACGCCGGGGATGTCGGGGAGCTCCGGGGGCAGCAGGCTGCGCTGGAGCGACTGGCTGATGGCGGTGCGCTCGCTGTAGAGGCGGGCGTTGTCCAGGGCCAGGGCGGCGCGGCGGGAGAGGTCCTCGGCGAGTTCGAGGATCTCCTGGCGGAAGTGCTCCTCGGTGGGCTTGCCGAGGGTGAGCATGCCGATGACGCGGTTGCGGGCGACGAGGGGGAGGACGACGGTCTCGCCGCCGACCGCGGAGGCGGTGGCGAGGGTCGCGCCGGGCCCCTTGGAGGGGCGGGCGGACTCCTCCAGGCCGAGGCTGCGCAGGGAGGTGCGCAGCGCCGCGTCGTGGGCGGCGTCGGCGGGGGCGGTCCAGACGCGGGCGCCGGGGGTGGGGACCGGCTCGGGCGGGTCGACCTTCTTCAGCAGGGTCTTGAGGCCGTCGATGCGGTCCTCGTCCTCGTGGAGGACGTAGGAGAGTTCCGGCTCCGAGGTCTGGTCGGCGACGGTGTAGACGGCGCACCAGGTGGCGAGGGTGGGGACCGTCATCTGGGCCATCAGTGCCAGGGTCTGGTCGCGGTCGAGGGTGCCGGCCAGCAGGTCGGACGCCTCGACGAGGAAGGAGAGGGAGCCGCGGCGGAGCTTCTCCAGCTCGGTGAGGCGGGCCCGTTCGACGGCGAGGGCGATGCGGTCGGCGGCGAACTGGAGGCGCAGGGCCTCTTCGTTGGTGTAGCGGGAGGCGCTCTCGGCGGCGACGCCCAGCGAGCCGGTGAGCCGGCCCTCGACCTTGAGCGGGACGGTGACGACCGAACGCATGCCCGTGCCGGCGAGCAGCGGGACGGCACCGGGGACGGCGGTGAGGTCCTCGTGGACGGCGGGCATCCGGGCGGAGCCGTAGCGCCCGGAGCCGGCCTCGACGGGGACGCGGGCGAACCGCTGGCGGGCGGAGGGCAGGCCCGTCGAGGCGCGCACCTCCAGCTCGGTCTCGTCGTCGGTGGCCAGCAGGAGGTAGGCGGCGTCGCCGTCGAGCATGTCGCGGGCCCGTTCGACGGTGCGCTGGAGCAGGCCGTCGAGGTCGTCGGGGGCGGGGGAGCCGATGAAGACCTCGAAGGGGTCGGTGGGCCGACCCTCGGGCGCGGAGGTGCCGTCGGCGGAGGGAGGACGCTGCGGGCTCTGCAGGATCGCGCGCTCGTGGTCGCGGACCAGGAGACAGACCGTGGACGCCTCGCCGTCGGTGTCGCGGACCCGCAGATGGGAGGCGTAGACGGGAACGACCCGGCCGTCGGCGCCCCTTATGCCGTAGGAGCCCTCCCAGCGGGAGAGCTGGAGCGCCTCGGCGATGCCGGTCCCGGTGCCGGGGGTGTGCGGCCAGGCGGCGAAGTCGGTGAGGGGCTTGCCGATGATCTGTTCGGGGTCGTAGCCGAAGAGGTCCTGGGCGTCCTCGTTCCAGAACGTGACGCAGCCGCCGCGGTCGATCTGGACGACCGCGACCCGGACCCGGGTCTCGGCGACCGGCAGGGCGTCCACGGGGAGGGCGGGGCCGGCGGAACGGGTGCCGGCCGGGCGCTCGGGGAGGTCGAGGTGGAACCAGACGTGTTTCTGGGCGGCGGTGTACTCCACGCCCCAGCGGGCGGCCAGCGCGCCGCACAGCAGCAGGCCGCGGCCGCCCTCGCGGTCGGGGTGGACCACGGTCTGGCCGGTGTTCTGGAGGGGGATCTCGCGCTCGGGGTAGCGGTCGGCGACGGAGATCCGGATGCCGCCGTCGGTGCGCAGGCACAGCACGTCGGCGGCGGTGCCGGCGTGCACCACGGCATTGGTGACCAGTTCGCTGGTGAGGACCACGGCGTCGTCGACGACGTCGGCGTAGCCCCAACCCTGGAGGGTGTCGCGGACGAAGGCACGGGCAGTGGCGACCGAGCGCCCGACCGGCTCGAAGGTGGCGGCGGCCCGCGCGGTGATCACTGGTCTCCTCATGCGTGTGTCGGTGATCTGCTCCCCCATGGTCGTGGTGCCCCTCCGAATACCTGTCGTGCTCGCACCACCGCCCGCAGGGAAATACCGGGGCGGATGGAAAGCCGTATGCCAGGTTACTTACCTTCGCCGGGCCCGGGGATGCCGGTCACGTGTCTTTCGCCCCAATCGTGCATCGGGACGGTGTGCGATGCTGCCGAACTGTTATGGCCTGGTTGAGGCATGGTGAAACACTGGGCAAGCATGAAGGCAGAGCCCGGAGAGAACAGTCGACCCTGCAGGAGGGACACGGTGGAGTCTGGCGCAGCGGCGCGGGGCGCAAGCACGCGCGCAAAAGGCGGACGATCCCGGACGAATGGGACGACTGAGGTCGATGCGGCGGCATTGAATCGGCTGCTCGCCGCGCTCGTCGCCATGCGGGACGGGAACTTCCGCAAGCGGCTCACGGTTTCCGGCGAAGGCGTCATGTCGGAGATCGCGGCGGTCTTCAACGAGGTCGCCGACCGCAACCTCCATCTGACCGGTGAGCTGGCGCGGGTGCGCCGGGTCGTCGGACGTGAGGGAAAGCTCACGGAGCGGCTGGAGGTCGGCGCGGCCGAGGGCTCCTGGGCCGCGGCCATCGAGGCGTCCAACGCCCTGGTCGACGACCTGGTGCGGCCGGTCTCCGAGGTGGGGCGGGTGCTCTCCGCGGTCTCCGAGGGCGACCTGGAGCAGCGGATGGACCTGCGGTCGCGGAGTTCGGACAGCTCTTCGGAGCATCCCCTGCGGGGTGAATTCCTGAAAGTCGGCCGGACCGTCAACGGCCTGGTGGACCAGCTCTCCGCCTTCACCGACGAGGTCACCCGGGTGGCCAGCGAGGTCGGCACCGAGGGCAAGCTCGGCGGCCAGGCGCGGGTGCGCGGAATGTCCGGTTCGTGGAAGGACCTCACGGATTCCGTCAACACCATGGCGTCCCGGCTGACCGCGCAGGTGCGTGACATCGCTCTCGTCACCACGGCCGTCGCCAAGGGCGATCTGTCGCGGAAGGTGACCGTCCATGTCGCCGGCGAGATGCTGGAGCTGAAGAACACCGTCAACACGATGGTGGACCAGCTGTCCTCGTTCGCCTCCGAGGTGACCCGGGTCGCACGCGAGGTGGGCACGGAGGGCGAGCTGGGCGGCCAGGCCCAGGTGCCCGGCGTGGCCGGGGTGTGGAAGGACCTGACCGACTCCGTCAACCTCATGGCGGGCAATCTCACCGCGCAGGTGCGCGGGATCGCGCAGGTCACCACCGCGGTCGCCAACGGCGACCTCTCGCAGAAGGTCACGGTCAGCGCGCGCGGCGAGGTCGCGCAGCTGGCCGACACCATCAACACGATGACCGAGACCCTGCGCACCTTCGCCGACGAGGTGACGCGGGTCGCGAACGAGGTCGGGGCCGAGGGCCAGCTCGGCGGGCAGGCGCAGGTGCCGGGCGCCGCCGGCACGTGGAAGGACCTCACCGACTCCGTCAACAACGCCTTCCGCAACCTCACCGGGCAGGTCCGGGACATCGCGCAGGTGACGACGGCGGTGGCCAACGGCGACCTGTCGCAGAAGGTCACCGTCGATGTGGCCGGCGAGATGCTGGAGTTGAAGAACACCGTCAACACGATGGTGGACCAGCTCTCGGCGTTCGGCTCCGAAGTGACCCGGGTGGCGCGGGAGATCGGCGTCGAGGGCGAACTGGGCGGGCAGGCCGCCGTGCCGGGCGCGGCCGGCACCTGGAAGGACCTCACCGACTCCGTCAACACGGCCTTCCGCAACCTCACCGGGCAGGTGCGCAACATCGCGCAGGTGACGACGGCGGTGGCCAACGGCGACCTGTCGCAGAAGGTCACCGTCGACGTCTCCGGCGAGATGCTCCAGCTGAAGAACACCGTGAACACCATGGTGGACCAGCTGTCGTCGTTCGCGGACCAGGTCACCCGCATGGCCCGGGACGTGGGCACGGAGGGCCGGCTGGGCGGTCAGGCGCGGGTGGACGGCGTCAGCGGCACCTGGAAGGAACTGACCGACTCCGTCAACTTCATGGCGGGGAACCTCACCTCGCAGGTGCGGCAGATCGCCCAGGTGACGACGGCCGTGGCGCGCGGCGACCTGTCGCAGAAGATCGACGTCGATGCACGCGGCGAGATCCTGGAACTCAAGAACACCATCAACACGATGGTCGATCAGCTCTCCGCCTTCGCTGAGCAGGTGACCCGGGTCGCCCGGGAGGTCGGCACCGAGGGCCGGCTCGGCGGGCAGGCGCAGGTGCCGGGCGTCGCCGGCGTCTGGCGCGACCTGACCGACTCGGTGAACGGCATGGCCGGCAACCTCACCGCGCAGGTCCGCAACATCGCGCAGGTCGCGACGGCGGTCGCGCGCGGTGACCTGTCGCAGAAGATCGACGTGGACGCCCGCGGCGAGATCCTGGAACTGAAGAACACCCTCAACACGATGGTGGACCAGCTCTCCTCGTTCGCGGAGGAGGTCACCCGGGTCGCCCGCGAGGTCGGCACCGAGGGCATCCTGGGCGGCCAGGCCGAGGTCCAGGGCGTCAGCGGGACGTGGAAGGACCTCACCCAGTCCGTCAACTTCATGGCGAACAACCTGACGTCGCAGGTGCGCAACATCGCCGAGGTGACCACGGCGGTGGCACGCGGCGACCTGTCCAAGAAGATCACCGTCGACGCCAAGGGCGAGATCCTCGAACTGGTCACCACCGTCAACACCATGGTCGACCAGCTGTCCTCGTTCGCCGAGCAGGTCACGAGGGTGGCCCGCGAGGTCGGTACGGAAGGCCAACTCGGCGGTCAGGCGCGGGTTCCGGGCGTCACCGGCATCTGGAAGGACCTCAGCGACAACGTCAACCTGATGGCCAACAACCTGACCATCCAGGTGCGGAACATCTCGCAGGTCTCGGCGGCGGTCGCCAACGGCGACCTGACGAAGAAGGTGACGGTCGAGGCGCGCGGCGAGGTCGCGCAGCTGGCCGACACCGTCAACACCATGGTGACCACGCTCTCGTCGTTCGCCGACGAGGTGACCCGGGTCGCCCGTGAGGTGGGCACCGACGGCATCCTGGGCGGTCAGGCCCGGGTGCCCGGCGTCGCCGGCACGTGGAAGGACCTCACCGAGTCGGTGAACTCCATGGCCAACAACCTGACCGGTCAGGTCCGCAACATCGCCATGGTCACCACCGCCATCGCCAAGGGCGATCTGACCAAGAAGATCGACATCGACGCGCGGGGCGAGATCCTGGCGCTGAAGACGACCATCAACACGATGGTCGACCAGCTGTCGTCGTTCGCCGAGCAGGTCACCAGGGTGGCCCGCGAGGTGGGCACGGAGGGCCAGCTGGGCGGTCAGGCGCAGGTGCGCGGCGTGGCCGGCACCTGGAAGGACCTGACGGAGTCGGTGAACGAGATGGCCGGGAACCTCACCCGGCAGGTGCGGGCCATCGCCGCGGTCGCCGCCGCGGTGACCCTCGGCGACCACAACGTCCGCATCGACGTGGACGCGGCCGGCGAGATCCTGGAGCTCCAGGACAACATCAACACCATGATCTCCACGCTCCGGGAGACCACCCTAGCCAACGAGGAACAGGACTGGCTCAAGGGCAACCTCGCCCGGATCTCCGGTCTGATGCAGGGTCGGCGCGACCTCAAGGACGTGGCCACGCTCATCATGAGCGAGCTCTCGCCCGCGGTCTCCGCGCAGCACGGCGCGTTCTTCCTCGCCGCGCGGCCCGACGTGCAGGAGATCGGCACCGACGGCGACGGCCTGTACGAGCTGCGGCTGATGGGCTCGTACGGCTACTCCATGGGCGAGATGCCGACGACGTTCAGGCCGGGGGAGACGCTGATCGGGACGGCGGCTGAGGAGGGTCGCACGATCCTGGTGGAGAACGTGCCCTCCGGCTACCTCAAGATCGCCTCGGGGCTGGGGGAGGCGCCGCCGGCCAACATCATCGTGCTGCCGGTGCTCTTCGAGGACAAGGTGCTCGGCGTGATCGAGCTGGCATCCTTCCAGCCCTTCACCCAGATCCAGAAGGACTTCCTCAGCCAGATCGCCGAGATGATCGCGACGAGCGTCAACACCATCTCGGTGAACACCAAGACCGAGGTGCTGCTGGGCCAGTCGCAGGAGCTGACCGAGCAACTGCGCGAGCGCTCGGCGGAGTTGGAGAGCCGGCAGAAGGCGCTGGAGCTGTCCAACTCCGAACTGGAGGAGAAGGCCGAGCAGCTGCGGGCCCAGAACCGCGACATCGAGGTGAAGAACACCGAGATCGAGGAGGCGCGGCAGGTCCTGGAGGAGCGCGCCGAGCAGCTCGCGGTCTCCATGCGCTACAAGTCGGAGTTCCTGGCGAACATGTCGCACGAGCTGCGCACGCCGCTGAACTCGCTGCTGATCCTCGCCAAGCTGCTGGCCGACAACGCCGAGGGGAACCTCTCCCCGAAGCAGGTGGAGTTCTCCGAGACCATCCACGGCGCCGGCTCCGACCTGCTCCAGCTGATCAACGACATCCTCGACCTGTCGAAGGTCGAGGCCGGCAAGATGGACGTCAGCCCGACCCGGATCGCGCTGGTCCAGCTCGTCGACTACGTCGAGGCCACCTTCCGGCCGTTGACCGCCGAAAAGGGGCTCGACTTCTCGGTGCGGGTCTCGCCGGAGCTGCCGGCGACGCTGCACACCGACGAGCAGCGGCTCCTGCAGGTGCTGCGCAACCTGCTCTCCAACGCGGTGAAGTTCACCGACAGCGGCGCCGTCGAGCTGGTGATCCGGCCGGCCGGCGAGGACGTCCCGGTGGCCATCCGCGAGCAGTTGCTGGAGCACGGCTCGCTGCGCGACCCGGACGCGGCCATGATCGCCTTCTCGGTGACCGACACCGGCATCGGCATCGCGTCGAGCAAGATGCGGGTCATCTTCGAGGCGTTCAAGCAGGCCGACGGCACCACCAGCCGCAAGTACGGCGGCACCGGTCTGGGTCTGTCCATCAGCCGGGAGATCGCCCGCCTGTTGGGCGGCGAGATCCACGCCCAGAGCGAGCCCAACCGCGGCTCGACGTTCACCCTGTACCTGCCGCACAACCCGGGCGGACTGCCGCCGCAGGGCTACCCGCAGCTGGTCGCCGGCGGGCTGGCGCTGGACGCCGAGGCGCGCGAGGTCGAGGACGGCGGACAGGAGAGCGAGGAGCCGCAGCGCGAGCCGGGCGGCGGGAGCCTCAACCGGCGCCGCCGGCGGGCGGTTTCGGGCGGTGCGCGGCGGTTCGCGCTGCCGGGCCAGCCGGCCGTCGGTGCGGTCGGCGCGATCGGTGCGCCGCACCCGTCCCCGTCGATGGGGCAGTCGATGGGTCAGCAGTCCGGCCACCAGGTGGACGAGTCCTGGCTCGGCAACGGTCAGGACCTGGTCGACCCGGGCTTCGAGGGCGGGTTCCACGGCGAGAAGGTGCTGATCGTCGACGACGACATCCGCAACGTCTTCGCGCTCACCAGCGTGCTGGAGCAACACGGCCTGTCGGTGCTGTACGCGGAGAACGGCCGGGAAGGCATCGAGGTGCTGGAGCAGCACGACGATATCGTGCTGGTCCTGATGGACATCATGATGCCGGAGATGGACGGTTACGCGACCACCGCGGCGATCCGGCGGATGCCGCAGTTCGCCGGGCTGCCCATCATCGCGCTCACCGCGAAGGCCATGAAGGGCGACCGGGAGAAGAGCATCGACTCCGGGGCGTCGGACTACGTGACCAAGCCGGTGGACACCGATCATCTGTTGTCGGTCATGGAGCACTGGATGCGCCAGAGGTGACGGGCCGTCCCTCGGGCGTCCAGTATGGGAGCCGGAAGAGGATCATCGCGTGCTGACTGAGTGTGGCCGTGGACGTGTGGAAGCGCGGGATTCGGGGAACCTTCTCGTCTCTCGCTGCGTTTCTGCTACGTGCACAGTGACATCGCGGTGACAGGGTGTGGCGACAGGCGGGGTGCAGCTACCATGACCGGCACAAGGACGGGCGGCGTGACGGAGTCGTCCCCTGGGGCGGCGTCCGGTTCGATGCCGGGGCGAGGAGGACGGGCCATGGTGCAGAAGGCCAAGATCCTCCTGGTCGATGACCGGCCGGAGAATCTGCTGGCGCTGGAGGCGATCCTCTCCGCGCTCGATCAGACACTGGTGCGGGCATCGTCCGGGGAGGAAGCGCTCAAAGCACTGCTCACCGACGACTTCGCGGTGATTCTGCTCGATGTGCAGATGCCGGGGATGGACGGCTTCGAGACCGCCGCGCACATCAAGCGGCGGGAGCGCACCCGCGACATCCCGATCATCTTCCTCACCGCGATCAACCACGGCCCGCACCACACCTTCCGCGGCTACGCGGCCGGCGCGGTCGACTACATCTCCAAGCCGTTCGACCCGTGGGTGCTGCGCGCCAAGGTCTCGGTCTTCGTCGACCTGTACATGAAGAACTGCCAACTGCGCGAGCAGGCCGCGCTGCTGAGGCTGCAACTGGACGGCGGCCGGCAGAGCGTCGGCGAGACCAAGGAGTCCGCCGGGCTGCTCGCCGAGCTCTCCGCGCGGCTGGCCGCGGTCGAGGAGCAGGCCGAGGCGCTCTCCAAACAGCTCGACGAGTCCGCGGACGCCGCGGCGGTGGCCACCGCCGCGCACCTGGAGCGCAAGCTGACCGGCCTGCGACGGGCGCTGGACGCCCTGGAGCCCGGTGCCGGGGCGCCGACCGGCTGACGGGGCGTAAGAGGCCGTCTGACGGCCCTTCATGAGTCCGACGCGCGACACGAATGGGTGAAGCGCCGTGCGCTCGTGCCACGCACGCCGGCGCCTGTAATCTCGTCGGCATGGCCTCACGTACGTCCGGCAAGGGAACCCAGCGCACGGCGGGCCCCTCGAAGCCGCGCGCCGGACAGTCCGGGGGCGCCGCGAAGAAGACCGCCGCCAAGAAGGCGCCCGCGAAGCGGCCGCCGGCCAAGAAGGCCCCGGCCGCCAAGAAGGCCACGGCGAAGCGGGCGCCGGCCAGGAAGGCCGCGCCGAAGCCGGCGCCGTCGCCGACCGGCGGCGTCTACCGCCTCGCCCGGGCCTGCTGGCTCGGTACCGCGCACGCCATCGGGGCGGTGTTCCGCGGCTTCGGCCGCGGCGCCAAGAACCTCGACCCGGCGCACCGCAAGGACGGGCTGGCGCTGCTGCTCCTGGGCCTGGCGCTGGTCATCGCGGCCGGCACCTGGTCCAACCTCTCCGGTCCGGTCGGCAACCTCGTCGAGCTGCTGGTCACCGGCGCGTTCGGGCGGCTCGACCTGGTCGTCCCGATACTGCTCGGCGGCATCGCGGTCCGGCTCATCCGGCATCCGGAGCGGCCGGAGGCCAACGGACGGATCATCATCGGGCTCTCGGCGCTGGTGGTCGGCGTCCTCGGACAGGTGGCGATGGCCTGCGGATCCCCGGGGCGGGGTGACGGGCTGGCCGCCATACAGGACGCCGGTGGCTACGTCGGCTGGGCGGTGTCCAAGCCGCTGATCTTCACCGTCGGGCAGACCCTGGCGGTGGCGCTGCTGGTGCTGCTGACCGTCTTCGGGCTGCTGGTGGTGACCGCGACGCCGGTGAACGCCATCCCGCAGCGGCTCCGGGCGCTCGGCACCCGGCTCGGCCTGCTGGAGGCGTCGGACGATGCCGCCGGAGCGGTCTACGAGGACGACGAGACCGGGTACGCGGCGGAGTGGCGCGAGCAGCCGGCCCGCAGGGCGCGGCGCGGCGCCCCGGTGGACAACGATCCGGACGTGCTGGAGGAGGCCGCGCTGGCCAAGCGGCGTCGGCCGCGGCGCGCGGCGCAGCCCGCCGACCGGCCGATGGACGCCGTGGACGTGGCCGCCGCGGCCGCCGCCGCGCTGGACGGCGCGGTGCTGCACGGCGTCCAGCCCTCGCCGCTGGTCGCCGAGCTCAGCGGCGGCATCTCCGGGGAGCGGCGGGAGCGCGGCGCGGACACCGGGGAGCAGAGCGGTGCGGTGCCGCCGGCCCGCGGTGCGGAGCCGCCCGCGGCGACGCCGGCCCCCGAGGCCCGGCGCTCCTCGGTGCCCGATCTCACCAAGACGTCGGTGCCGGACCTCACCAAGGCCGCGCCGGAGGCGTCCGGCGACCTGCCGCCGCGCGCCGAGCAGCTCCAGCTCGCCGGCGACATCACCTATGCCCTGCCGTCGCTCGACCTGCTCACCCGCGGCGGCCCCGGCAAGTCCCGCAGCGCCGCCAACGACGCCATAGTGGACGCGCTGACGAACGTCTTCACCGAGTTCAAGGTCGACGCCGCGGTCACCGGCTTCACCCGCGGCCCGACGGTCACCCGCTACGAGGTCGAGCTCGGCCCCGCAGTGAAGGTCGAGAAGATCACGGCCCTGGCCAAGAACATCGCCTACGCCGTGGCCTCCCCGGACGTGCGGATCATCTCGCCGATCCCCGGCAAGTCCGCGGTCGGCATCGAGATCCCGAACACCGACCGCGAGATGGTCAACGTCGGCGACGTGCTGCGCCTCGCGGACGCCGCCGGGGACGACCATCCGATGCTGGTCGCGCTCGGCAAGGACGTCGAGGGCGGCTATGTGATGGCGAACATCGCGAAGATGCCGCACGTGCTGGTCGCCGGTGCGACCGGTTCGGGCAAGTCGTCCTGCATCAACTGCCTGATCACCTCGATCATGATGCGGGCCACCCCCGAGGACGTCCGCATGGTGCTGGTGGACCCCAAGCGGGTGGAGCTGACGGCCTACGAGGGCATCCCGCACCTGATCACGCCGATCATCACCAACCCCAAGCGGGCCGCCGAGGCGCTGCAGTGGGTGGTGCGGGAGATGGACCTGCGCTACGACGACCTCGCGGCGTTCGGCTACCGGCACATCGACGACTTCAACGAGGCCATCCGGTCCGGCAAGCTCAAGACGCCCGAGGGCAGCGAGCGGGAGCTGTCGCCGTATCCGTACCTGCTGGTGATCGTGGACGAGCTGGCGGACCTGATGATGGTCGCGCCGCGGGACGTCGAGGACGCCATCGTCCGGATCACGCAGCTGGCCCGCGCGGCCGGCATCCACCTGGTGCTGGCCACCCAGCGGCCGTCGGTCGACGTCGTCACCGGCCTGATCAAGGCCAATGTGCCGTCCCGGTTGGCGTTCGCGACCTCCTCGCTGGCCGACAGCCGGGTCATCCTGGACCAGCCGGGTGCCGAGAAGCTGATCGGCAAGGGCGACGGGCTGTTCCTGCCGATGGGCGCGAACAAGCCGGTCCGGATGCAGGGCGCGTTCGTCACCGAGGAGGAGGTGGCCGCCGTCGTCCAGCACTGCAAGGACCAGATGACGCCCGTCTTCCGGGACGACGTCACGGTGGGCACCAAGCAGAAGAAGGAGATCGACGAGGACATCGGCGACGACCTCGACTTGCTGTGCCAGGCGGCGGAGCTGGTGGTGTCCACCCAGTTCGGATCGACGTCGATGCTCCAGCGCAAGCTGCGGGTGGGATTCGCCAAGGCGGGGCGACTGATGGACCTCATGGAGTCCCGGAACATCGTCGGGCCGAGCGAGGGCTCCAAGGCGCGCGACGTGTTGGTCAAGCCCGATGAATTGGACGGAGTGCTGGCGGTCATCCGGGGGGAGGCTATCCAGTAGCACGTACGTGCGGACCGCGTTGTCCGTGCGCGGAGGCAACCGTTTTCCTTGGCCGTACGTCAAGTTGAGGGAGGCGGAGGAGGCCCCTGCGGTCTCCGGCCCCGAGGCAGCGCCGCGGGGCGTTCTGATGGCGTACAAACCCGGCTCTCCCGCTTGCCCGACCCTTTCGCAACACCCCTAGACTGAACTTCCAGCAGGTGGCTACACGCTCGAAAGGCGCCCCCGTGTCCATCGGCAACTCCCCCAACTCCCCTGAAGAGGACCGGCCTTCCGCCGGTCCCGACCGGCCGTCGGTCGGTCGTGTCCTCCAGCAGGCCCGCATCGGCGCGGGACTGACCGTCGAAGAGGTCAGTACGGCGACGCGGGTGCGGATTCCCATCGTGCAGTCGATCGAGCAGGACGACTTCTCGCGCTGTGGCGGTGACGTCTATGCGCGCGGACACATCCGCACGCTCGCCCGTGCCGTCTCCCTGGACCCCCAACCCCTGATCGAACGCTACGACGCCGAGCACGGCGGCCGGCCCTCCCCGACCGTCGCCGCCCCGCTCTTCGAGGCGGAGCGGATCCGATCGGAACCCCGTCGCCCCAACTGGACCGCCGCGATGGTCGCGGCCATCGTCGCCGTCATCGGCTTCGCCGGCTTCACGTTCTTCAGCAGCGGCAGCAAGCACGAGGGCACCCCGATCGCCTCCGACACCGCCAAGGCCGACAAGCCGGGCCCGGCCCGCACCATCCACCCCCGAGCCCCCCAGCCGGCCCAGCCGGCGCCCTCCGACAGCGCCATCGCCGGACTGCCCAAGGACCAGGTCACGATCAAGGTGACCGCCAAGGACGGGCAGAGCTGGGTCTCCGCCAAGGACGCCGACGGCAAACTCCTGCAGGACGGGCTGCTCAAGCAGGGGGAGTCGAAGACGTTCACCGACAAGAAGCGGATCGACCTCGTCGTCGGCAACGCCGGCGCCGTACAGCTGTACGTCAACGGCAAGGAGGTCAAGAAGGTCGGCGACGAGGGCTCCGTGGAGCGGCTGAGCTACACGCCGGGAGACCCGCAGGCCGGCTGAGGAGCCGTGGCCGGAGGGTCTCCGCCGCCCGTCCCGCGCCCCGGGGACGGGCGGCGGAGACCTGCGCGCCATGGGGGTGTCCGGGACGAAGTAGGCTGAGCACCATGCCCGAACGCCGCACCGTCGCCCTTGTCACCCTTGGCTGCGCCCGTAACGAGGTGGACTCGGAGGAGCTCGCAGGCCGCTTGGCAGCGGACGGCTGGGAGCTCGTCGAGGACGCCACCGACGCGGACGTCGCCGTCGTCAACACCTGCGGCTTCGTCGAGGCCGCCAAGAAGGACTCCGTCGACGCCCTGCTGGAGGCCAACGATCTGAAGGATCATGGCCGGACCCAGGCCGTCGTCGCCGTCGGCTGCATGGCCGAGCGCTACGGCAAGGAGCTCGCCGAGGCGCTGCCCGAGGCGGACGGAGTGCTCGGGTTCGACGACTACGCCGACATCTCCGACCGGCTCCAGACCATCCTCAGCGGCGGCGTCCACGCCTCGCACACCCCGCGCGACCGCCGCAAGCTGCTGCCGATCAGCCCGGCCGAGCGCCAGGACGCCGCCGGCGTCGCGCTGCCCGGCCACTCCCAGTCCGATGCCGACGAGCCGGCGGCCCCGCCCCAGGACCTGCCCGCGGGCGTCGCGCCGGCCTCCGGGCCGCGGGCGCCGCTCCGCCGCCGGCTGGGCAACGACCCGGTGGCCTCGGTGAAGCTGGCCTCGGGCTGCGACCGGCGCTGCTCGTTCTGCGCGATCCCGTCCTTCCGCGGCTCGTTCATCTCCCGCCGTCCCTCCGACGTGCTGGGCGAGACGCGCTGGCTGGCCGAGCAGGGCGTGAAGGAGGTCATGCTGGTCTCCGAGAACAACACGTCCTACGGCAAGGACCTGGGCGACATCCGGCTGCTGGAGACGCTGCTGCCGGAGCTTGCGGCGGTCGACGGCATCGAGCGGATCCGGGTCAGCTACCTGCAGCCCGCCGAGATGCGGCCCGGCCTGATCGACGTGCTGACCGGCACCGACAAGGTGGCCCCCTACTTCGACCTGTCGTTCCAGCACTCCGCGCCGGGTGTGCTGCGCGCGATGCGGCGGTTCGGCGACACCGACCGCTTCCTGGAGCTGCTGGAGACCATCCGCGGCAAGGCGCCCCAGGCCGGTGCCCGCTCCAACTTCATCGTCGGCTTCCCCGGCGAGACGGAGAGCGACCTGGCGGAGCTGGAGCGCTTCCTGAGCGAGGCCCGGCTGGATGCCATCGGCGTCTTCGGCTACTCCGACGAGGACGGCACCGAGGCCGCCGGCTACGACGACAAGGTCGACCCCGAGGTGGTCGCCGAGCGCCTGGCGCGGGTGTCCCGGCTCGCCGAGGAGCTGACCGCGCAGCGGGCGGCCGAGCGGGTCGGGGAGACCGTCCGGGTGCTGGTGGACCGGGTCGACGACGAGGACGACGGGATCGTCGGGCGGGCCGCGCACCAGGCACCGGAGACCGACGGGGTCACGCTGCTCACGACCGACCAGGACCTGCGTCCCGGCCGTATGGTCGAAGCAAAGGTGGTCGCGAGCGAGGGCGTGGATCTCGTGGCGGAGGTGCTGTCGGTGGACGGTACGGGGTGTAGCGAGGAGGCGGGCAGATGAGCGGAGCCTCGGCTTCCGCCGCCGGGGGGCCGCGCACCGCGCCGGCCGTCCGGCAGGCCGGGCTGTGGAACATCGCCAATGTCCTGACGATGCTGCGGCTGGTGCTGGTGCCGGCGTTCGTGCTGCTGCTGGTGCACGACGGCGGGACGAGCCCGGCCTGGCGGTCGTTCGCCTGGGCGGCCTTCGCCATCGCCATGATCACCGATGTCTTCGACGGGCATCTGGCGCGCGCGTACAACCTGGTCACGGACTTCGGCAAGATCGCCGACCCGATCGCGGACAAGGCGATCATGGGGGCCGCGCTGATCTGTCTGTCGGGGCTGGGGGACCTGTCCTGGTGGGTCACCGGCGTGATCCTCTTCCGGGAGCTCGGCATCACGCTGATGCGGTTCTGGGTGATCAAGCACGGAGTGATTCCGGCCAGTCGGGGCGGCAAGATCAAGACATTGGCGCAGGGCACCGCCGTGGGCATGTACGTCCTGGTGCTGAGCGGGCCGCTGGCCACCTTCCGCTGGTGGGTGATGGCGGTGGCGGTGGTGCTGACCGTGGTGACCGGGCTCGACTACGTCCGGCAGGCGGTGGTGCTGCGGCGGGCCGGGCTGGCCCGGGAGCGCGCCGAGCGGGCCGGTACCGCCGAGAGGACCGACGCCCGGTGAGCGCGCCGGGCTCTGCGGCGGCCGGGGCACTGGAGGTGCTCGCCGGGCGCGGGCAGAGCCTGGCGGTGGCCGAGTCGCTGACCGGCGGACTGGTGGCCGGCGAGCTGACCGCCGTCCCCGGGGCCTCACGGGTGGTGCGCGGGGCGGTCACGGCGTACGCCACGGACGTCAAGCGGGAGCTGCTCGGCGTGGACGGCGCGCTGCTGGCCGCGCGCGGGGCGGTGGACGGCGAGGTCGCGCGGCAGATGGCGCGCGGGGTGCGGCGGGTGCTCGGCGCGGACTGGGGCATCGCCACCACCGGCGTGGCCGGGCCCGATCCGCAGGACGGGCAGCCGGTGGGCACCGTCTACGTGGCCGTCCAGGGCCCGGACGGCCAGGAATCAGTACGACGGCTGGCGCTGGCGGGGGATCGTGACCGGATCCGTCGTGACAGCGTTCAGGCCGTGCTCGCGCTGCTGTTGAGCGAACTCACAGAAAATGCGCGGGCACAGGATACGGAACAACACGGGGGGAATGGATGTTTGCAGCCCTGAGTGAACACGTACTTGCTCCCGGCACGGCTGCGGCCCGAGGCGGTACGGTGGGGCGAGAAGGATCCGCATCCGAGGTCCGAGGAGGGAGCCAGCGATGATTCTGCTTCGTCGCCTGCTGGGTGACGTGCTGCGCCGACAGCGTCAGCGCCAAGGCCGCACCCTGCGCGAGGTCTCGTCCTCCGCCCGGGTGTCGCTCGGCTACTTGTCCGAGGTCGAGAGGGGGCAGAAGGAGGCGTCCTCCGAGCTGCTCTCGGCGATCTGCGACGCGCTGGATGTCCGCATGTCCGAGCTGATGCGAGAGGTCAGCGACGAGCTGGCGCTCGCCGAGCTGGCCGCCTCCGCGGCGGCGACCGACACGGTGCCGGCACCGGTGCGGCCGAAGCTCAATTCGGTGTCCGTCGCGTCCCTGGCCGGTATGCCCGAGGAGCGCGTGACCATCAAGCCCCCGGCCGACGTCGTGGATGTCGTCGCGGCCTGACACCGCAGACAACGCAGAGCCTTCAGCCCCGGCGGGCAGCAGCCCGCCGGGGCTTGCTCCATGCCCGTGCGGCGTCGGGGCGGATGCCCGGCCGGACCGGCTGGGCTGCTCGGGGCGGAGCCTCGGCCCGTACCATGGGGCTGAATCGGATTATTCGCCCAAATACCAGCAATGCGCCTGAAGTGGAGTATCTGGATGTCTGTGGTCACCAGCACGCTCTCCGATCAAGCCCGCACCGTCGTCGGCAACGCCCTCCAGGGCGCCCTGGTCGATCTGGTGGATCTCTCCCTGGTCGCCAAGCAGGTGCACTGGAACGTCGTCGGTCCGCGCTTCCGCTCCGTCCACCTCCAGCTCGACGAGGTCGTCGCCGTCGCACGGCAGCACGCCGACACGGTGGCCGAGCGGGCCTCGGCGATCGGGGTCACGCCGGACGGCCGGTCCGCGACGGTCGCCAAGACCAGCGGCATCAGCGAGGCGCCGGACGGCTGGGTCAAGGACGGCGACGTCGTCCGGACGATGGTGGACGCGCTCGGCGCGGTCATCGGGCGGATGCGGGAACGGATCGCCGCCACCGACGAACCCGACCCGGTCAGCCAGGACATCCTCATCGGTCTCACCGCCGACCTGGAGAAGCACCACTGGATGTTCCAGGCCGAGGCCCACTGACCGAGGCCCACTGACGGCGGCCCCTCGACCGCGGAGCGCTGACCGGGCGCCGGCCCGCTCCGCCGCCCGGGGGCCCCGGAGCGCACCGCGCGCGCCGGGCGTGCGTCGGTGCGCCCCTGCCGCCGGGTGGTGGGACCGGTCTAGCGTCGGCCCGAGGAGGCAGGCATGGCGAGGCGTGCGAGGCCCCTGCCGGGGCGGTGGATATGCGCGGCGCTCGTCGGGGGCCTGTGGTGCTGGGCGGTGTGCCGGCTGGTCCTGTGGCCGGGGTCGACGGGGCCGGTGGAGGGCGCGGTGGCCACGGCCGGCTGGGGGCTCAGCCTGCTGCCGGTGCACTGCGTTCCGTGGAGCGGGCGGCGTCAGGGGGCGCGGGCCGACCGTACGGGGCGCGGGGGAGTGGCGGCGGCCGTCGAGGAACGGCTCGCCGAGGTGTGGCGGCGCAGTGGGCTGGGACGGCTGGTCGAGGCGTGGCGGCGCACCGGGGTGGGGCGGCGCCTGGAGGCGTGGCGTCGTCGTGCGGCGGAGGATCCGGCCGGTCGTGAGTGACGTGGCGGGCGGTGCCGGCCGTGCCGCGGGAGCCGGGTGTTCCCGGGGGGACGTCAGAGGGTCGGGGGTGCCGGGGGTGCGGACGGCTGGCAGGTGGGGCACCAGTAGGTGACGCGTTCCTCGGCGGCGGGGTCCTGGTCGGCGGTGCGGATCGGGGTGCCGCAGCGCAGGCAGGGGCGGCCGGCGCGGCCGTAGACCCACAGCCGGCGGTCGGGGCGGGCTCCCCCACCGCCCTGGAACGGGCGTGGGCGGTACCCCCACGGGGTGGTGACGCGGGCCGGGCGCTGCTTGTTGGCCTCCAGGAGCTTCTTGGCCAGGGCCGGGGCGCGCTCGGGGGAGGCCAGGCCGCCGACCGGGAGCCAGGGCGAGGCGCCGAGCAGGAAGCACAGCTCGGACTTGTAGACATTGCCGATGCCGGCGAGGTTGCGCTGGTCGAGCAGGGCCTCGCCGAGAGGCCGGTCGGGGGCGGCCAGCAACCGGCGCAGGGCCTCGGTCGGGTCCCAGTCCGGGCCCAGCAGGTCGGGGCCGAGATGGCCGGTGACCCGGGACTCGTCGGCGGTGCGCAGCAGCTCCAGGACGGGGAGACGGTAGCCGACGGCGGTGTGCGCCGCGGTGCCGAGGACCGCCCGGATCTGGTGCGCGGGGCCGCCGCGCCACCGCTCGGCCGGGGCGTAGATCTTCCAGGCGCCGTCCATCCGCAGATGGGAGTGGAGGGTGAGGCCGCCCTCGAAGCGGGTGAGCAGGTGCTTGCCGCGGGGCACCACCGCCAGCACCTCGCGGCCGGTCAGGTCCACCGTGGCGAGGCGGGGGACGCGCAGGTCGCAGCGGGTCAGCGGGCTGCCGGCCAACGCCTGGTGGAGACGGTGCGCCAGCTGCCAGACGGTGTCGCCTTCGGGCATGGGGCCATCATGCACCGCCGGGCGGGGGACCGGGCGCCCCCGTCCGGGCCCGGTGCCCCCGCCCGGCGGGCTCAGCCGCGCAGCCGCAGCCCCCGCGGCGTCGGGTGGAAGCCCGCGGTCTCCAGGACGGGCGCGAACGGGGAGGTGAGGGCGGCGGTGCCGTTGATGCGCTCGGTGGTCAGGGTGCCGACGGCGCCGGCCCGGGCCGCCTCGACGAGAGCCTCGACGGCCGGCCGGAGCCGGGGGTCGGCGGCGGCCTCGGCCGGGTCGGTGCCCAGTGGCCATATCAGCAGGGTCTTGCCGCCGCGCTCCATGTAGAGCGCCAGCTCGCCGTCGACCAGGACGACCAGCGAACCGGCCTTGCGGCCCGGTTTGTGGGTCGCGCCCTCGGGGGGCTCGGGCCAGGACAGGGCGGCGCCGTACGCGTTGGCAGGGTCGGCGGCGGCGAGGACCAGGGCGCGGCGGGGCTGCCCCAGGCCGCCGTCGGGGAAGGGGGCGTCGGCGCCCTCCCGTTGGTTGCTGATCGCCCGCAGCCGGTCCACCGCGCCGTCCATCGCGAACTGGGCGGCGCCCAGCCCCTCGACGACATAGCCGCGGCGGGCCTGCCCGGACTCCTCGAAGACGGACAGCACGCGATAGGCGGCGGAGAAGCCGCCGGCGACCCCTTCGGCGGCGACCGCGCCGCGGGTGACGATGCCGTGCCGGTCCAGGAGCGTACGGGCCAGGGCGTGGGCGCGGCGGGTCGGATCCGGCTCGGGGGCGGGCAGCAGCGACCAGCGGCCGCCGACCGTCGGCGGGCCGGAGCGGGAGGCGGTGGGGCGCGCGGCGGCGTTCAGCGGCCCTCCCCCGAACTCCGCTCGGAGGTGCCCCCACCTGCCGCGGGGGACGGTGCGCCGGGCGCGGTGGGCCGTGGAGCCGGCCGTGCGGCCCGAGCCGAGCAGGGCGCGCAGCGGCGCCAGGGTGTCGTTGGTGAGCCGGCCGGACCAGGCCAGCTCCCACAGCGCGTCGGCGAGCTGCGGATCGGTGGCGTCCGGATGCGTGGTGGCGCGGACCTGGTCGGCGATCTGCCGGAAGAACAGGCCGTAACCGGGGGCGAGGGCGGTCAGCACGGACTCGTGCAGTGCGGTCGGTTCCAGGGGCAGTGGGGGCTGGAGGAGCAGGGGCGCGGTGTCGGCGAGGTGGAGGGAGAGCCAGCCGTCCTTGCCGGGCAGGGCGCCGGCGCCGGCCCACAGCACCTCGCCGGTGGCGGTGAGCTCGTCCAGCAGGGCGGGGGTGTAGCCGCCGACCCGGGACGGCAGGATCAGCTTCTCCAGTGCGGAGGCCGGCACCGGCGCGCCCTGGAGCTGCTCGATCGCCCGGACCAGGCCGTCGATGCCGCGCAGCCCGTACCCGGAGGTGGTGGCGGCGACCGGTGGTGCGGGTGCCCCGGAGGCGGGTGCCGGGCGCGGGACGCCGACGTGCTGCCACTGGGGCAGGAAGGCGGCCAGCGCGGCGGGCGGCACCGGCTCCAGCTCCTCGCGCAGCGCGGCCAGCGAGCGGCGCCGGAGCCGGCGCAGCACCTGGGCGTCGCACCACTCCTGGCCGATGCCCTCGGGATGGAACTCGCCCTGGACCAGGCGGCCGGTGGCGGCCAGGCGGTGCAGGGCGCCGTCGGTGACGGCGGTGCCGAGGCCGAAGCGGGTGGCCGCCTGCTCGGACGTGAACGGGCCGTGGGTGCGGGCATAACGGGACAGCAGATCGCCCAAAGGGTCCTTGACCGGCTCGGTGAACGACTCGGGGACGCCGACCGGCAACGCGGTGCCCAGGGCGTCCCGGAGCCGGCCGGCGTCCTCGACGGCGGCCCAGTGCTCGGCGCCGGCGATCCGCACCCGGATGGCGCGCCGGGCCCGGGCCAGCTCCTCGGCCCAGGCCGGCTCCGCGCCGCGCTCGGTCAACTCGGCGTCGGTCAGCGGCCCGAGCACCCGCAGGGCGTCGGCGACGCCCTCGACGTCCTTGACGCGGCGGTCCTCGGTGCGCCATTGCAGCTCGGCCTCCAGCTCGGCCAGCACATGCGCGTCCAGCAGCTCGCGCAGCTCGGCCCGGCCCAGGAGTTCGGCCAGCAGCCGGGAGTCCAGGGAGAGCGCGGCGGCCCGGCGCTCGGCCAGCGGGGAGTCGCCCTCGTAGAGGAACTGGGCGACGTAGCCGAACAGCAGCGAGCGGGCGAACGGGGACGGCTCCGGCGTCGTGACCTCCACCAGGCGGACCCGGCGGGACTCGATGTCGGTCATCAGCTCCGTCAGACCCGGGACGTCGAAGACGTCCTGGAGGCATTCGCGGACCGCCTCCAGCACGATCGGGAACGAGCCGAACTCGCTCGCGACCTGGAGGAGTTGGGCGGCGCGCTGGCGCTGCTGCCACAGCGGGGTGCGCTTGCCGGGGCTGCGGCGGGGCAGCAGCAGGGCGCGCGCCGCGCACTCCCGGAACCGGGAGGCGAACAGCGCGGAGCCGCCGACCTGGTCGGTGACGAGCTGATCGACCTCGCCGTGCTCGAAGACCACATCGGCGGCGCCCACCGGGGACTGCTCGGGGTCGTACTCCGCGCGGCCTGCGGCGCCGAAGCCGCCGTCGCCGTCGAGGAGGTCCAGGCCCATCAGGTCGGCGTCCGGCAGCCGCAGCACGATGCCGTCGTCGGCGTGCATCACCTGGGCGTCCAGGCCGTAGCGCTCGGCGAGTCGGGCGCCCAGGGCCAGGGCCCAGGGGGCGTGCACCTGCGCCCCGAAGGGGGAGTGGATGACGATCCGCCAGTCGCCCAGCTCGTCGCGGAAGCGCTCGACGACGATGGTGCGGTCGTCCGGGACATGGCCGCAGGACTGGCGCTGTTCGGAGAGATAGGCCAGGACGTTGGCGACCGCCCGGTCGTCGAGCCCGGCGGCGGACAGCCGGGCGGCCGCCTCCTCGGGGGAGAGCGAGCCGATCTCCCGGAGGAACGCGCCCAGCGCACGGCCCAGTTCGAGCGGGCGGCCGAGTTGGTCGCCCTTCCAGAACGGCAGTCGGCCGGGCACCCCGGGGGCGGGCGTGACCAGCACCCGGTCGCGGGTGATGTCCTCGATGCGCCAGGAGGTGGTGCCGAGGGTGAAGACGTCGCCCACCCGGGATTCGTAGACCATCTCCTCGTCGAGCTCGCCCACCCGTCTCCCACCGCCCTTGGCGGAGCTGTCGCCGGCGAGGAAGACGCCGAACAGGCCGCGGTCGGGGATCGTGCCGCCGGACGTCACGGCCAGCCGCTGGGCACCGGGGCGGCCGGTGACGGTCTGTGCGACGCGGTCCCAGACCAGCCGGGGGCGCAACTCGGCGAAGGCGTCGGACGGATAGCGCCCGGCGAGCATGTCCAGCACCGAGGTGAACGCGGACTCCGGGAGCGCGGCGAACGGGGCCGCCCTGCGGACCACGGCCAGCAGCTCCTCGACGTCCCAGGTGTCCATCGCCGCCATCGCGACCAGCTGTTGGGCCAGCACGTCCAGCGGATTGGCGGGCACCCGCAGCGCCTCGATGGCGCCCGAGCGCATCCGCTCGGTGACCACCGCCGCCTGCACCAGATCGCCGCGGTACTTGGGGAAGACGATGCCCTTGGAGACCGCGCCGACCTGGTGGCCGGCCCGGCCCACCCGCTGGAGTCCGGAGGCCACCGACGGCGGCGACTCCACCTGGACGACCAGGTCGACCGCACCCATGTCGATGCCCAGCTCCAGGCTGGACGTGGCGACCACCGCGGGCAGCCGGCCCGCCTTGAGGTCCTCCTCGACCAGGGCGCGCTGCTCCTTGGAGACCGAGCCGTGGTGGGCGCGGGCCAGCAGCGGCGGCGCGCCCTTGGCGGCACCGGACTCGGCCATCAGCTCGGCGGGGCTGTGGTGCTCGGGCAGGGCCGTGCCCATGGTGCGCTCGTAGGCGATCTCGTTGAGGCGGTTGCACAGCCGCTCCGCGAGGCGGCGGGAGTTGGCGAAGACGATCGTGGAGCGGTGGGCCTGGACGAGGTCGGCGATCCGCTCCTCGACCTGCGGCCAGATGGACGGCTTCTCGCCCGTCTCGCCCTCCTGGACGGGGGCGCTGCCGAGCTCTCCCATGTCCTCCACCGGGACGACCACCGAGAGGTCGAACCGCTTGCCGGACGGCGGCTGGACGATCTCCACCCGGCGCCGCGGCGACAGATAGCGGGCCACCTCCTCCACCGGGCGGACCGTCGCGGACAGCCCGATCCGGCGCGCCGGGCGGTCGAGCAGCTCGTCCAGTCGCTCCAGGGACAGCGCCAGATGGGCGCCGCGCTTGGTGCCGGCGACCGCGTGCACCTCGTCCAGGATGACCGTCTCGACGCCGGCCAGCGCCTCCCGGGCCGCGGACGTCAGCATCAGGAACAGCGATTCGGGCGTCGTGATCAGGATGTCCGGCGGGCGGGTGGCCAGCGCACGGCGCTCGGCGGCCGGGGTGTCGCCGGAGCGGATGCCGACCCGGATGTCCGGCTCCGGCAGCCCGAGGCGGATCGCCTCCTGCCGGATCCCCGTCAGCGGACTGCGCAGATTCCGCTCCACATCGACGGCGAGGGCCTTCAGAGGCGAGACGTACAGCACCCGGCAGCGCTTCTTCGGCTCGGCGGGCGGCGGGGCGCTCGCCAGTGCGTCCAGCGACGCCAGGAACGCGGCCAGCGTCTTGCCGGAGCCCGTCGGCGCCACCACCAGGACATCGGATCCCTCGGCGATCGCCCGCCAGGCGCCCTCCTGCGCGGCGGTGGGCGCGCTGAACGCCCCGGCGAACCAGCCGCGGGTCGCGGGCGAGAACGAATCGAGCGCTGCCTCGGTCATGTTCCCCATCGTGCACCGGACCACTGACAATCCGGTCCGCCGCGGCGCCGTCGCCGCGCGGCGTCCACGGTGCGGACACCCTGTCGCCCGGCCGCCGGGAATCCGCACAATGAGGGCATGGGCATGATCAGTACGGAGGGTGAGCCCACCGCGCCGCGGGCCCCTGACGAGTGGGCGCGCCACTGGCGCTACCCCGGGCTGCCCGGCCTCGACCTGCTGCGCGCCCGCTACGTCCGGCACTCCTTCCCCCGGCACGCCCACGACGGGTATGTGCTCTGCGCGGTCACCTCCGGGATCGAGGCGGTCGGCCTGCGCGACGGCGTCGTCCGCGCCGGACCCGGCTCCGTCGTGATGATCAATCCGGAGGCGCCGCACACCGCGCGGGCCGGCGCCCCCGAGGGCTGGGCCTACGCCACGCTCTACCCCTCGGCGGACCTCGTCGCCGGGATCGCCCATGAGACCACCGGGCTGCGCGGCACCGCGGGCTTCGTCCGGACCGTCGCCGACGAGCCCGGCCTCGGCCGGCTGATCGCCGGCGTCCACCGGGCCGCCGAGGCCGGCAACGCGCTGGCCGCCGACAGCCTGCTGCGGATCGTGGTGGCCCGGCTGCTGCGCGGCCACGGGGGACCGCTGCCCGCCCGCGCGTCCCGGGCGGCCGGCGCCCGTACCGCCGCCCGGGCCCGCGCCGTCCTGGAGGAGCGGATGCCCGATCCGCCCACCCTGGAGGAACTCGCCCGGGAACTGGGGACCAGCCCGTTCGCGCTGCTGCGGGCCTTCCGGGCCGCGTACGGCATGCCGCCGCACACCTGGCTCACCGACGCCCGGGTGCGGCGCGCCCGCCGGCTGCTGGAGGCCGGCACCCCGCCCGCCGAGACGGCCGTGGCGGTCGGCTTCACCGACCAGCCGCACCTGAACCGGCACTTCACCCGGATCGTCGGAGTGCCGCCGGGCGCCTACCGCCGGGAGCGCGCGGCGGCGGGCGCAAGAACGTACAAGACCGCGGGGGACGCGCCCTCCTAGGGTCCGGGGCGTGGCTGAACAGACAGATCGCGCAGTACCGGCGGAGATACGCACCGCCCAGGTCCGCGGCCCGGGGAGCCCCGCCACCGGGGCGCACGACGAGCCGCCGTCCGTACCGGAGCGGCCCGACGCGGCCGTCGTCAGGGACGCGTTGGGGGTCGGCGTCGCCGTCGGGCTCTCCGGCTTCGCCTTCGGCGTGACCTCCGCCGGTGCCGGGCTCAGCGTCTGGCAGACCTGCGCCCTGAGCCTCCTGGTCTTCACCGGGGCCTCGCAGTTCGCCCTGGTGGGCGCGCTCGCCGCGGGCGGCAACCCGTTCACCGCCGCGGCCGGGGCCTTCTTCCTGGGCGTCCGCAACGCCTTCTACGGGCTGCGGCTCTCCGCCGTTCTCGGCTACCGCGGCGCGGTCCGGCCGCTGGCCGCCCACTGGATCATCGACGAGACCGCGGCCGTCACCCTGGCCCAGACCGGGCGGCGCAGCGCACGACTGGGCTTCACCGTCACCGGGCTGTCGCTGTACGTCCTGTGGAACCTCACCACCCTCGGCGGTGCCCTGGGAGCCCGGGCGCTCGGCGACACCGCCGCCTGGGGCCTGGACGCGGCCGGCCCCGCGGTGTTCGTGGCGCTGCTCGCGCCGATGCTGCGGTCCGCCGTGGAGCGGTGCACCGCCGGCCTCGCCGTGCTGCTGCTCCTGGTGACGCTGCCGGTCCTGCCCGCCGGCGTGCCGGTGCTGCTCTCGGCGCTCGCCGCGCCCGCCGTCCTCGCCGTCCAGGGACGGTGGCGGCGCAGGCTCGCCCCACAGGAGCGGGCCGGCGCGGACCACGACACCGTCGAGGAGGACCGGACATGAACGTCTGGATCGCGATCGGCGCCACCGCCGTCGGCTGCTACCTGGTCAAGTTCCTCGGCCTGTCGGCGCCCGCCGGCGTCCTGGAACGCCCCCTGGTCAAGCGGTTGGCCGCGCTGCTCCCGGTGGCCCTGCTGGCCGCGCTGACCGCCCAGCAGACCTTCGGCGACGGCGGGCACCTGGTGCTCGACGCCAGGGCCGCCGGGGTCGCCGCGGCCGTCGTCGCCCTGCTGCTGCGCGCCCCGTTCCTGCTGATCGTCGCGGCCGCGGTGGCGGTCACCGCCGGGGTGCGCGCCCTGGGCGGGTGACCGCGCCGCCGGGCCGTCGAAGGGCCCGGCGGGCGGCCGCCCGGCCGCTCAGCCCAGTGGCCGCCCGTACGCCCGGAGCGTGAGCAGCGCCTCCAGGGTCACCAGCGGGCGGCCCTCCACCTCCGTACCGGGCGCCCACAGGCGCCAGTTGACGGGCCAGCCGCCGTCCTCCCCCTGGAGCGCGACGAGGTGGTCCAGGGCCCGGTCCATCTCCTGGTCGGTGAACCAGCCGCGGGCCAGCGAATCGGGAGCGGCGGCGAAGTCGTACGCGAAGTGGTGCTCCCCGGGGGCGTACCCCTCCGCCACCGGGACGTCGGCCGCCCGCTCCGGATCCAGCACGACCAGGTCCTGCTCCCGTACCAGCCGGCCCAGTCGCCGGGCCGCCGCGGCCGCCCGCGGCCGGTCCGGGGCGCCGTCCAGGAACGCCACCGCCGCCGCGACCTCGTAGGGATGGGTCTTCTCCAGGGACTCCACGGTCGCCCAGCAGTAGTCGGTGGCCCGGAACAGCCAGGCGTGCCACACCTGATTGCGGTGCAGCAGCCCCACCACCGGGCCGGTCGCCAGCAGCGAGCTCGGCGGGTCGTCCACCACGGGAATCCACGGCGCGGCCGGATAGCCGCGCAACGAGGGGTGCACCGCCGGCAGCGCCCCCTCGGGCGTGGAGATCCGCGTCAGGTAGCGGCAGATCCGCTCCACCCGGCGGCCGTCGCACCGCCCGATCCGGTTCAGGACCTTCAGCGCGTGCGCGGTGTGCAGCGGTTGGCTGACCGGGCCGCGCAGGTCGGGTTCCAGGGCGTGGCCGTAGCCGTCGTCGTCGTTGCGGTACGCGGTGAGCGCGGTCTCGACCGGATCCGCGCCGCCGCCGAGGAAGTGGTGCGCGAAGAGCCGCTGCTCCAGCACCCGGGCGGTCAGCCAGACGAAGCGCTCGGCACGCGCCAGAGGGGGCGCTGGGGGACTTACGTTTTCGGCCATGGCCCGACCGTAGGGGCGAAAGCCCGCGCCGGCACGGGCTCGCGGCCCGCTGCCCTCCGAGGGCGGGACCCTGGAGGCATCCGGTTGACGATCTCCGCCGTGGGCGCGGGGCGTCTCCAGGGGCGGGACGGGGATTGCGGGTTCGCGGTGCGCGTGCTGCAATGCCGCGCGTGATGGGTCAACTCCCGCTGCACCGGCGCCTCTTCCTGGACCTCGCGCGGCTCGCCTCCGCGGCGTGTCGTCCGGCGGGGCGCTGACCCCGTCCCGCGCGCCCCGTGCGCACGCCGCCGTCCCGGGCGTCAGCCGCGCCCGACGGCAGCCCGCCAGCGGACTGCCCCGTCCACGTCACCCGCGCGGGACCGGCCGCCCCGGATACCCGCGGTGCGCGCGCCGGTCCCACCGGACAGAGCGTCAACCCGCCGTCCCGGTAGACCGGTTGACGAGGCACCCGTCCCGCACCGTCGCCGCCGCCGAGCGGCCAGCGGATGCGCCGTCCCGCCCGCGCCCCGCGCGCCGACCCCGGTGCGCGCGCCCTCCCGTTCCCCGATCCTGGAGCCGATCCGTGCCCACTCGCAGCAAGAAGACCCGCACTCTGGCGCTCGTCGCCGCGCTGGCCGCCGTCCTCGGTACGGCCGGGCCCGCGCGGGCCGCGGCCCCGCCCGCCAACCCCCACCTCGCCGCGGGCGGGGCGGGGGCCATGCACGGCGACACCGCCTCGTCGGATACCACGCCCCGACCGGGCCCGGGGACCGGCCGGGTCGCCGCCCACCGCACGGCGCTGCAGTCCGCCTGCCCGACCGTGCTGGCCGGCTCGGACGGCTACCCGGTCGCCGTCTGCACCGGCATCTTCGACCGGGCGCCGCACGTCCATCTGCTGGACCCGGCCACCGGCGCCTCGCTGACCGAGCTCAAGCTCGCCAAGTCCGGCGTGCTGGGCGGCATATACAGCTATCTGGACGAGCGGGACCGGCTGGTCGTCGCCGACGGCTCCGGCGATCTGCTGCGGATCGCCCACGTCCGGACGGCGGGCGGCGGCTGGGAGTTGAAGGTCGTCGAGCGGACGCCGCTGACCGGCGCCGTCGCCGCGGGGGACAGCGTGGTCGGGCTCTCCCCGGACTGGCGGGGGCGGGTGTGGTTCGCGACCGCGCACGGCCTCGTCGGCACGGTGGACACCACGACGAAGGCGGTGCGCACGGCGGACCTCGGCGAAGCGGTGGCCAACTCCCTGTCCACCGCGCCCGAGGGCGCCGCGGTGGCCACCGACCACGCGCTGTACCTGCTGCGCGCGGGCGCGGACGGAACGCCCCGGGTGGTGTGGCGACGGGCGTACGACCGCGGGCCGGCCCGCAAGCCGGGGCAGCTCAGCCACGGGACGGGGGCCACTCCGACGTTCTTCGGGCCGCGCACCGGTTCGGAGTACCTCGCGATCACCGACAACGCCGCGCCCCAGGAGAACCTGATCGTGGTGGCCACCAAGGACAACCGCACGGTGTGCCGGATCCCGGTCCTCGACCCCAACGGGAGCGGCACCGAGAACTCGCCCGTCGGGGCCGGCAACAGCGTGTACGTGGCGAGCACCTACGGCTATCCGTACCCGGCGGTGCCGGACGGCGCGGGGCCCGCCGAGCCCGCGAGCGCGCCGTTCGGCGGCGGGCTGACCCGGGTCGACCTCGACCGGGACGGCAGCGGCTGCACCGTCCGCTGGGACGCCCGGATCCGCTCGGCGGCGGTGCCCAAGCTGTCCGTCGCGGACGGCATGCTCTACACGGTGGAGCGCACCGGAGTCCTGGACCCGGCCCGGACCGGCATCCTGGACCGCTACGACTTCCTGGCGGTGGACGCGGAGACCGGCCGGGTGGCGAACCGCAGCCGCCTGGGGACCGGCTTCCTCTTCGACACGCTCCAGATGGCGGGCAACGCCACGCCCGGAAGGGTGTGGTGGCAGGGCACCGTCACCGGGGTGGTGCGGATCGCGCCCCAGTAGCCGGACGCCGTCGGCGCCCGGCCGTCCGTCAGGGGACGCGGCCGGGCGCCGAGGGGGTCATGCCGTGCGACGGGGCATCAGTACTCGTCGCCCTCGTAGTAGTTGTTGACGACCACCTCGGGCTCGTCGTCGGAGAACGCCTCGTTCAGCAGCGCGCCGCCGACCAGGCCGGCGGCACCGGCGCCGATCAGCGCGCCGGTGCCGAAGCGCCGGCCGCCGCCCTGGTGCTGCTCCGGCTGCTGCGGGTAGCCCTGCTGGGGGTAGCCCGGCTGCGCCTGCTGCGGGTAGCCCTGCTGGACGGGCTGCGGGTAGCCGGCCTGGGCCGGGGTGTAGAACGGCGGCGTGGTGGTCTGCACCCGCTGCGCGCATCCGCCGCAGGTCTGGACCTGGCGTGGCACGCCCCACTGCGGGGACCACATCACGGGCGTCATTCCGGGGCCGTGGCTGGGGTCGAAGAAGCAGGTCATGTCGGAACTTCCTGTCGGTTGCGGTGATGTGGCGGGGGTGGAGCCCGCTCCGGACGGCGCCACTCCGGCGGCGGCGGCCACGGCCACGGACGTCGCCGTGGGCGTGGGCGCCGCCGGCGGGGCTGCGGGGGCTGTGGGGGCGGCGGCCGGCTCCGGGCGCAGCACCTCGACGCCGTAGTCCTGCGCGATCCCGGCGAGCCCGGAGGCGTAGCCCTGGCCGATCGCGCGGAACTTCCAGTCCGTGCCGTGGCGGTACAACTCGCCGAAGACCATGGCGGTCTCGGTGGCGGCCTGGCCGGAGAGGTCGAAACGGGCCAGCTCGGCGCCGCCGGTCTGATCGACCACGCGGATGTAGGCGCTGCTCAGCTGGCCGAAATTCTGCCGGCGCTGCTCGGCCTCGTAGATCGAGACCGGGAAGACGATCTTTGCGACCTCGGGCGGGACCGCGCCGAGGTCCACCTCGATCTGTTCCTTGTCCTCGCCGGTGGGGCGGCTGCCGGAGTGCCGCACCGCGCCGTCGGGGCTGGTGAGGTTGTTGAAGAACACGAAGTGCTGGTCGGAGAGGACCTTCCCGGACTCGCCGCACAGCAGCGCGCTGGCGTCCAGGTCGTGGCCGGTCCCGGTGGTGGTTCCCACCTGCCAGCCCAGCCCCACCCTGACGGCGGTCAGACCCGGGGCCTGCTTGCTGAGCGACACATTGCCGCCCTTGGTCAGGGCCACGCCCATGAGCTTCCTCCATACGTTCCCGGCATCAGGCGTCCGTCGGCTACAACGCCAAGGAAATCGGCAAGGTTCCCTATCTTGCGCAATGCTTGAAGTATGCGACTGAGAAGTCGTCAGGACGGTCCCGCCACCGCGTCCTGACGCCTTTCTGTCGCGGTGCCGTCACCGCGCGACGGTCCGGTCACCGTGCGACGGCCCGCCCGGCCTGCGCCCAGTTCGCGTGCAGCCGGTCCAGGTAGGACCGGGCCTGGGCGCCCGGCGCGGTGCCGTGGGCGAAGGCGAGCATGTTGCCGGCGCCGGCGTTGTAGCCCAGCGCCAGCAGGTCGTCGCGGGAGTAGCCGGCCGGTCGTTGCGCGGGCAGTCGGCGGTCCAGGTCGTGCAGGTACCAGGCGGCCGCCTCGACGGCGAGTTTCCGGTCGTCGGGCAACTCCTCCCACTTCCGGTCGGCGAAGTCCCGGCCGCGTTTGACCTCGTCGAAGGCGGCCCGGTGCATGTTGGCGATGCCGAACGCGGCATCGGGCTTGTAGCGCTGCCAGGCCCGCTCCAGCGCCGGATCGTGCGGCTTGTACGCCTCGTTGTAGAGGATCGCCATCAGCAGGTGGGGGTGGACGCCGGCCGCCGCCGCGTACGTGCGCACCGCTGCGGCGCAGTCGGCCGGGTCGTACGCCCCGTCGGGCCGGGGGGCCGCGGGGTCGCCGCCGGGCGTCGCGGAGGGGGTGACGTCCGGTGCGGTGGACGTCGTGCCGGCCGGTCGGGGCGCGGCGTCGGGGGCGGGGCCGTGGCCCGTGTGCACCAGTGCCCAGACCGCCACGGCGGCGCCGGGCAGCACCCACCAACGCCACCGCGCCCGGGCTGTCGCCATGTCCCGCTCCCTCCGGAAGCCGCCGCTCCGGCGTCGGACGGACCGTCCCGCCCGACCCGCCGGCCGACGCGCCGCTCAGCCGACGTTGACCCCGAAGTCCTGGGCGATGCCGCGCAGTCCCGAGGCGTAGCCCTGGCCGATGGCCCGGAACTTCCACTCCGCGCCGTGCCGGTAGACCTCGCCGAAGACCATGGCGGTCTCGGTGGAGGCGTCCTCCGTGAGGTCGTAGCGGGCGATCTCCCGGCCGTCGGCCTGATTGACCACGCGGATGAACGCGTCGCGGACCTGGCCGAAGCTCTGGCCGCGCTGCTCGGCCTCGTAGATGGAGACCGGGAAGACGATTTTGGCGACCTGTGCGGGGACGGTGGCCAGGTCGACCTGGATCTGTTCGTCGTCGCCGTGGCTACCGCCGGTGAGGTTGTCCCCGGAGTGCACCACGGAACCGTCCGGGCTGGTGAGGTTGTTGAAGAACACGAAGTGCTGGTCGGAGACGACCTTGCCGGACTGTGCGCACAGCAGCGCGGAGGCGTCCAGGTCGTAGTCGGCGCCGGTGGTGGTGCGGACGGCCCAGCCCAGCCCGATGGTCACCGCGCTGAGGCCGGGGGCCTCCTTGCTGAGCGAGACGTTGCCGCCCTTGGCCAGGGTCACACCCATGAAAAACCCTCCAGCGTTCCTTGGAGCCGGTCTGTGCTGTCGTCCTGGACAACGCGGGGAACCTCATCTTGGTTCCATGATTGCGCAATATCTAAAACGTCTGGGGCGTCGGGGAGCGTGGACGGGTCCGGGTCGGCCCTCAGCCGCCCAGGCGGCGGAGCCGGGGTTGCGCGGCGTGCGCGTCGCGGGCGGCGAGTTGGACGACGAGGGTGCGCATCACGGCGACGGTGTCGGGGTCGTCGACGAAGTAGACGACCCGGCGGCCCTCGCGGCGGGAGCGCACCAGTCCGGCGAGTTTGAGCTTGGACAGGTGCTGGCTGATCGCGGGCAGGGCGCCGCCGACCCGTTCGGCCAGTCCGCTGACGTCGCTCTCGCCCTGGGCCAGTGCCCAGACGATGTGCAGCCGTGGGGGAGAGGCCAGCAACCCGAACACCGCGGCCGCCTCGGCCAGTACCTCGGCGGACGGATCGGCCATCGCGGCCGTCTCCCGGCCCGCTCCCTCGATGCTCTTCACCACTGCGGCTCTCCCCGTTTCTCGCCCCGGTCGGCCCAGTCTAGGCGGCGCGCCCCCGGCCCGTACGGCCGCCGGTGCCGGCGGTGCCCCGGTGACGGGCGGGGAGTTCGGGGGCCACCGGGGTCACCGGTGGCCCGCCGGGCGTCAGTTGACGCAGGGGATGCCGCCCTCCTTGACGGAGTCGCCGGCGAAGGCGTCGGAGGGGACGGGCGAGGGGGCGCTGTCCTTCGTGCCGGGGTCGGCGGACTTCTCCGGGGTCGTCGCCCCGGTGGCGGGCGGGGCCGTGAAGTCGCCACCGAGGACGACCTGGACGTGTCCGGCGGGCACCGAGGCGGAGGAGACCGGCGCTGCGGTGCTCAGCCGGTCGCTGATCTGCCGGGCGGCCTCCTGCGCGCCGGCGCCGTAGAGGACGGTGGTGCGCTGCCGGGGGGCGGCGTTCTCGGTGCGGCCCGCGGTGTAGCCGAGCGCGGTCAGCGCCTTGAGCTCGTCTGCCGCGGCGCCCTTCTTCCCGGAGCCGTTGAGGACGTCGACGGTGGCCGGGGCGGCCTTCACGGACGCGGACGGCGACGGTGCCCCGTCGCCCGGCCGGTCCGAGGAACCGGGGTTCTCGCCGATCAGGGACTGCACGATGGACCGGATCTTGGGCACGTCCACGAGATTGACGGACTCGCGGTTGCGGGTGGCGAAGCCGGCGATGGGCAGGGTGTGGAACACCACGTTCCCGCCGGTCAGGTTGGTGGCCTGCTGGGCGAAGTCCAGCACGTCGAACTTGCTGTCGATGACCAGGTCCTTCTTCACCACGTCGAACAGCCCCTGCAGCTTGCCCAGGTCGGTGAAGACCCCCTGGCTCTTCAGCTTGTGGGTGACCGACGAGATGAACGCCTGCTGGCGGTGGGTGCGGTCCAGGTCACCGCCGTCGAGGCCGTGCCGCTGCCGCACGAACGCGAGCGCCTGCTTGGGGTTGAGCTGCTGGTGCCCCGCGCCGAAGTCGGCACCGGAGTACCGGTCCTTGACCGGGTGCTTCAGGCAGACCTCGATCGGCTGGAGCACCTTGGCGATGTCGTAGAAGCCCAGCAGGTTGACCTCGGCGAAGTGGTCGATCGGCACCTGGAGGAAGTTCTGCACCGTCGCCAGCGTCGCCTCCCGGCCGGCCTCCCGGCTCCGGCTCTCCAGGTCGGCGCCCTTGACCCCCTGGGCGGAGAACTTGTCGTGGGCGCCCGTATAGGCGTTGGCGTACGCCTCCTTGATCTTGAAGTGCCCCTGGGAGGTGCCGTCCCCGTTGAAGGTCTGCACATAGTCGTCGCGCGGGACGGAGAACGCGGTGACCTTCCCGCCGTCCGCCGGGATGTGCATCAGGATCAGGGTGTTGGTGTTGTAGTAGCCGATGTCGCTGGACCCGGCGTGCAGCTGGTCCTTGACGAACTCCCGCGGCAGGTCGTTGCCGTTCATGTCCTTGCGCGAATCCAGGCCGATCAGCAGCAGGTTGACCGAATTGTCCAGGTGCTTGGGTGCGCCCTTGCCGCCGATGGCGTTGAGCGCGTCGGAGGTGTTCAGCCCGCTGCTGACCCAGCTGTACGCCGCCCAGGACACCCCGCTGGCCAGGAGGACCAGCGCCGAGGAGAGGGCGAGCGCGGTCCGTCCGGCGACGACCAGGGGGGAGCGCCGCCGTCCGCCGCGCCCGTCGGCCGGCCGCCGGCGTGCGGCCCGCCCGCCGGTCCCCCCGGCCTCCCGGCCGTCCGGTCCGTACGGACTCCGCCCGTAGGGGCTGTGGTCGTCATGCACCGCTGTTCCTCCTGCTCCGCTTCCGGCCGCCGCGCCGGCCGGCCCGTATGCCCCGGACCGTCAGCACCACGATCAGCACCGCCTCGGCCGCCGCCATGGCCGGGAACCCGTCCACGGCCCAGCGCACCGCTGCCGTCGTCAGTCCCTTGCCCTGGACGGTGGTGGTGCCCGCCACCTGCTCGCACGCCACGGTGACGACCGCCACCACCAGGGGCGGCGCGGATATCAGCCACCAGGCGCCGGCCCGGGTGCAGGTCCTGCCGGTCAGTGCCGCGCCGAGCGCCGCGGCCACCGCGAACGCCCAGCCCGGCCGCCCGCCGAGCGCCACGTCCACCGCGGCACCCGCAGCCGTCACCGCCAGCGCCACCACGGCGGCCCGGAGCGCCGGGCGCCCGCGCCCCGCCCGGTCCGCCCGTGCACCGGCCCGCCCGGGGGCCGGCCCGATGCCGGCCGCTCCCGGGTGCCGGTCCCCGCGGCGGCGCGGGCCCGGGACCCGGCGTGAGACCTGTGCCGGGTCCCGGGCCAGGTCGTCGTACCCGTTCGGGGCTTCGGTGCGCTGACCTGTCATTCGCATCCTTCGGACGGCTGGACCGGCGAGGCGGTCGCGGGGGCATGCCGCGGGGCGGCAAGGGGTGGTTCCGGCCGAGAAGACGACGATTGCGCCGAGCCGGTTTCACATTTGACTGCTCGATTGCGCAATCTAGCAAGTGTGAGAGGGGTGATCGGACCGGTCACCCGGGCCACGCCGCGACAAACCGGGGCGGGCGCGACCCGGCCGCGGCGGGGCGGCGGCGCCGGCCACGGCACCGGGAGTCCCCGGCCCCCGTCGATCTTCGCTGGCCTTTCATCCGGCCGCGGCGGTATGAAGGGGGCTGGGCCCGGATGCCCTCCCGGGCACTCGCGTGGGGAGGCGGGAAACCGGGGAACGTGCAGGCCGGAGTGGGTACGAGGCGGGATTCATGCGGTTGACGGTGTTCTGGGAGCGGATGGCGGACCACTTCGGTGCGGGCTACGCCGACTCGTTCGCGCGCGATCACGTGATGGCGGAGCTCGGCGGTCGCACCATCCACGAGGCGCTGGCGGCGGGATGGAGCGCCAAGGAGGTCTGGCGGGTGGTCTGCGCGGTGATGGACGTGCCGCAGAGCAAGCGCTGAGCGGGCCGCGACCGGGTGTCGGTGCGGTAGGCGACACTTGGCAGCGTGTCCGTGACAGATGAGACCAGCAGCCACGACGGCCCCCGCCCCGACGACCCGCCGCAGGACCGGTCCGGCGACCGGCGCGAGGCGAGGATGCCGCGCTGGCTGCCGCGCGCCATGGTGCTCGCCCTCGCGCTGGTGGCCTGCTTCCAGCTCGCCACCTGGGGCTTCCACCAGCTGATCGGCCTGCTGCTGAACGTCCTCATCGCGTTCTTCCTGGCGCTGGCCATCGAGCCGGCCGTCGACTGGATGGCCGGTCGGGGCATGCGCCGCGGGCTCGCCACGGGCCTGGTGTTCCTCGCGATCGTCGTCGCCACGGTCGGCTTCTTCGCGCTGCTGGGGTCCATGCTGGCCGGCCAGATCGCCACCATGGTCGAGGAGTTCCCGCAGTACCTGGACTCCGTCATCAGCTGGATCAACAGCACCTTCCACACCCACCTCTCCCGGGTTCAGGTGCAGAACAACCTGCTGAACTCCGACTGGCTGCAGAAGTACGTCCAGGACAGCGCCAACAACGTCCTGGCGGTCTCCGCGCAGGTGCTGGGCGGGCTGTTCAACCTCCTCACGATCGCGCTGTTCTCGTTCTACTTCGCCGCCGACGGCCCCCGGCTGCGGCGGGCGCTGTGCTCGGTGCTGCCGCCCCGGCGTCAGGCCGAGGTGCTGCGCGCCTGGGAGATCGCGGTCGCCAAGACCGGCGGATACCTCTACTCCCGCGGGCTGATGGCGCTGATATCGGGCATCGCGCACTACGTCCTGCTGGAGATCCTGGGTGTGCCCTACGCCCCGGCGCTCGGCATGTGGGTCGGCCTGATCTCGCAGTTCATCCCGACGATCGGCACGTACATGGCGGGTGCGCTGCCCATCCTGATCGCGTTCACCGTCGACCCCTGGTACGCGCTGTGGGTCTTCGGCTTCGTCGTGGTCTACCAGCAGTTCGAGAACTACCTGCTCCAGCCCCGGATCACCGCCAAGACCGTGGACATCCACCCCGCGGTCGCCTTCGGATCGGTGATCGCCGGCACGGCGCTGATGGGCGCGGTCGGCGCGCTGATCGCGATCCCGGCCACCGCGACGCTCCAGGCGTTCCTGGGCGCGTACGTCAAGCGGTACGAGGTCACCCCGGACCCCCGGGTCCGCCGCTGGTCGCGGCGGCGCGGCGCGGCGCCGGAGGGCGCTGGGGACGCCGGGACGACCGGCCCGGACCCGGTCCCGGTTCCCGTCCGGGGCGGCGGGCCGGGCGCGGCGCGGCGGGACGCGGAGTGACTCCGGCGCCGCGGCGGTGCGGCGAGCGGCGCGCTTGACACCAAAATCGAACATCCATTCTTATGGGGAATCCGGCCGCCTGACGCGGCTCCGGCCCAGGGGAATCCAGGGCCGTCCGCGGAGTTATCCACAGGCCGGAGCCGGGGTCCGGGCGCATTGTCAGTGGCAGGGGTTAGCGTCATGGACGTGAAGCGATCGACTCAAGCAAACCGGGTGGAACCCATGGCAGGCACCGACCGCGAGAAGGCGCTGGACGCCGCGCTCGCACAGATTGAACGGCAATTCGGCAAGGGCGCGGTCATGCGCATGGGCGAGCGGTCGAAGGAGCCCATCGAGATCATCCCGACCGGCTCGACCGCCCTCGACGTCGCCCTCGGCGTCGGCGGCCTGCCCCGCGGCCGGGTCGTGGAGATCTACGGACCGGAGTCCTCCGGTAAGACCACCCTGACCCTGCACGCGGTGGCGAACGCACAGAAGGCCGGCGGTCAGGTCGCGTTCGTGGACGCCGAGCACGCCCTCGACCCCGAGTACGCGCAGAAGCTCGGCGTCGACATCGACAACCTCATCCTGTCCCAGCCGGACAACGGCGAGCAGGCCCTGGAGATCGTCGACATGCTGGTCCGCTCCGGGGCCCTGGACCTCATCGTGATCGACTCGGTCGCCGCCCTGGTGCCGCGGGCCGAGATCGAGGGCGAGATGGGCGACTCGCACGTCGGCCTCCAGGCCCGTCTGATGAGCCAGGCCCTGCGCAAGATCACCAGCGCGCTCAACCAGTCCAAGACCACCGCGATCTTCATCAACCAGCTCCGCGAGAAGATCGGCGTGATGTTCGGCTCTCCGGAGACCACGACCGGTGGCCGCGCGCTGAAGTTCTACGCCTCCGTCCGGATCGACATCCGCCGGATCGAGACCCTGAAGGACGGCACCGAGGCGGTCGGCAACCGCACCCGCTGCAAGGTCGTCAAGAACAAGGTCGCGCCGCCCTTCAAGCAGGCCGAGTTCGACATCCTCTACGGCCAGGGCATCAGCCGCGAGGGCGGCCTGATCGACATGGGCGTCGAGCACGGCTTCATCCGCAAGTCCGGCGCCTGGTACACCTACGAGGGCGACCAGCTCGGCCAGGGCAAGGAGAACGCCCGCAACTTCCTCAAGGACAACCCCGATCTCGCCAACGAGGTCGAGAAGAAGATCAAGGAGAAGCTGGGCATCGGCGTGAGGTCGGCGGACGCCGCGGCGGAGCCCGGCGCGGACGCCGCCGGCCCGGCGGCGGAGGCGCCGGCCAAGGCCGCGCCGGCGGCGGCCGCCAAGACCGCCAAGGGCACCAAGGCCGCGGCGACCAAGAGCTGACCCGCCATGACACGGCGAACGGAATGGCCCGACAGCGCCGGCTACGGCGCTGTCGGCGACGCCGAGAACCGTAGTGGCCGCGCGGGCGGCGCCGCTCCCGAAGGTGGCGCCGCAGCCGAGGACGGCGGTGGTCCCCTCCCGTCGAGGGCCGGGTCGGGACCGCCGCGTACGCCCGAGGAGCAGGCGCGGGCGATCTGCCTGCGCCTGCTCACCGGGAGTCCGCGGACCCGTCGGCAGCTCGCCGACGCCCTACGGGAGCGGGGCATCCCCGAGGAGGCCGCGGAGGAGGTGCTCGCCCGCTTCGAGGACGTCGGGCTGATCGACGACGCGGCGTTCGCCGGCGCCTGGGTGGAGTCCCGGCACCACGGCCGGGGCCTGGCCCGCCGTGCCCTGGCCCGGGAGCTCCGTACCAAGGGGGTGGACTCCGCCCTGATCGACGAGGCCGTCGGCCGCCTCGACCCGGAGCAGGAGGAGACCACCGCCCGCGCGTTGGTCGACCGCAAGCTGCGGGCGACCCGCGGCCTGGACCGCGACAAGCGGCTGCGCCGGCTGGCCGGCATGCTGGCCCGCAAGGGCTATCCGGAGGGTCTCGCCCTCCGCGTCGTCCGCCGGGCCCTGGAGGAGGAGGAGGGCGAGGACCCGGAGATGCTGGACCACCACCTGCCGGACGCCTGAAGCGTCCCGGCCGGTGGCTTCCCGGTCGCCCTGCGCCCTCGAACTCCCGGCCCCTGCACGGGCCTTGGCGTCACGCTCCCGCCCACCCTCCGGGCGGACGACGGGAGATTGACGACAGGGCCTAGCCGTCCACCGGCAGGCCCGCCGCGCGCCATGCCTGGAAGCCGCCGATCAGGTCGGTGGCGCGGTGCAGGCCCAGTGCGTGCAGGGAGACCGCGGCGAGGCTGGAGGCGTAGCCCTCGTTGCAGATCACGACGACCGGCAGAGCGTGGTGGGTCGCCTCGGGAGCGCGGTGCGCGCCCGTCGGATCGAGCCGCCATTCCAGCTCGTTGCGCTCGACGATCAGCGCCCCGGGGATGGTCCCGTCGCGCTCCCGCAGCTCCGCGTAGCGGATGTCCACCAGCAGACCGCCGGTCGCCTGGAGCGCCGCGGCCTGTTCCGGATCCACCCGGGTCAGCGCGCGCCGGGCCCGGGCCAGCAGTTCGTCGATCCCGCTCATGCCGCGAACCCCCGTCGCCCGCCCCCGCGTGCGCCGGTCGCACGCCCCACCGTCGTGTGCCCGCTCCGCTCGCTCATGTCCACTCCCCCGGGCGTTCGATCTCCTCGATCCCGCTCATGCCGCGAACCCCCGTCGCCCGCCCCCGCGTGCGCCGGTCGCACGCCCCACCGTCGTGTGCCCGCTCCGCTCGCTCATGTCCACTCCCCCGGGCGTTCGATCTCCTCCAGCCGCAGCACCGCTCCGCTGCGGCTGTACCGCCGCATCAGCGGCAGCGGCGGGTAGTAGGCGTGCACGGACACCGCATGGGTGTCGGGGGAGAGGTTGAGCACCTGATGGACGTGGTGCGGACCGAAGGCCCGCCCCCGCCCGTCGCTCAGCCGGCGCTCCCGGTCGACGCCGTCGGCGAGCTCCAGGGTCTTCCAGCCCTCGGTGGGGATCGCGGCGGCGAGCGACTGCTCGGTCAACTCCCCGGCGGCCGCCGCGAAGGCGCCGCGCGAACCGCCGTGGTCGTGCCAGCCGGTGCCGGTGCCGGGCGGCCAGCCGATCAGCCAGGCTTCGCTGCCGCCCGGCCCGTCGAGCCGGATCCAGGTGCGGCCTTCCGGATCGAGCGGCAGGGACGCGACCAGCGCGCGGTCGGCGGCGGTACGGCGGGCGAAGTCGAGGAGTTCGGCGGCGCCGGGGCCGCCGTCATGGGCGCGGGCACGCGGGCGCGCGGGGGACTGTACATCGGGCACGGAAACCGTCCTGAGTGATCGTGAGGGGCGCGGCCGTCGCACCACGACGCACTGCCGCGCAGAGGAGGCCGCCGCGGCACCGGCCACGGCGGAGGAGATCAACAGGACGGACGACACCTGCAGCCCGCATAGCGGACCAGGTCCACATGGACCCTCCGCCAGAATCGCGAGCCGTGATCAGTCACTCTCGGAGTGAAGCACGGAGCTTCCCGGAGGGTCAACCGGCGCCGCGTCCCCCGACGGCTCCGCCGGAGCGCCGTCCGGCCGGTCACCGGACTCCCCGGCGGTCCCGTCCGCGGCCGGCCGCCGGACCCCGTCCCCGGGCGCCCCGCCGCGCACCGCGTCCGCACAGGCGGCCAGTTCGTCCGGGCGGACCCCGGACAGCGCGGCGACCACATGGCCGTCGGGCCGCACCACCAGCACGGTGTGCGCCGCGGCCCCCGGATACGCCTCGGTGACGAGGACCTCCGCGCGCATCGGCAGCGCGGCGACCGCCTCCGACAGACGGGGCATCAGCCCCGCCGACTGCCAGTGCCGCCGGTCCCACACGCCGGTACCGGGCGCCACCAGCACCACCAGCAGCCCCCTCCCGAGCCGGTCGCGCAGCCCCACCGACGAGCCGTCGGAGGCGGTGACCGGCACCTCCACCACCGGCGCCCCCGGGAGGGTGCCGACGGTCGCCTCGCCGGGCAGCCCGGCGGGCGCCGCCAGGGGCGTCCCCGCGTAGGAGGGCGCCCCGCCGAGGGGACCGCGGCCCAGGTGGCCGTCGGTCAGCAGGGTGCTGCGCCCGCGCGCCGCGCCCGGCAGCACCGTCCGCCAGCGCACCGCGCCGCCGTCCCGCAGCAGCGGCAGCGCCGAGTCGGTGGCCCGCAGCCGGGCGGCGACCGCGCCCCGCCGCTCGACCTGATAGCTGTCCAGCAACGTCTCGGTGGCGCCGTGGTGCCAGGCCAGGCCCAGCTTCCAGGCGAGGTTCTCGGCGTCCCGCAGGCCCTCGTCCAGGCCCTGGGTGCCCAGCGCGCCCAGCAGATGGGCGGCGTCGCCGGCGAGGAAGGCGCGGCCCCGCCGCCAGGTGCGGGCGAGCCTGTGGTGGACGGTGTGGACACCGGTGTCGAGGAGTTCGTAGGGCGGGACCAGGCCGGTGTGGCCGCGTCCGCCGGGCGTGCCGCCCTCGTCGCCGGGCCCGTCCGCGGCCTCCGTCGCCCAGCCGGCCAGCGAGTCGCGGATCCGGGCCACCAGCGCGTCCGGGGTCACCAGATCGCGCCCCGGGGGCAGCAGCCAGTCCAGCCGCCAGACCCCGCCGGGCAGCGGGCGGGCCGACACCTCGCTGACCCGTCCGCCGCCGTGCCGGGCCGGCGAGCGGTGCAGCAGCGCCTCGCCGGGCCAGGGGAGTTCGGTGCGCAGCGTGGCCACCGCGTGCCGCTCGACGGCGGTGCGCCCGGGGAAGCGGACGTCCAGCAGCTTGCGCACGGTGGACCGCGGGCCGTCGCAGCCGACCAGGTAACTCCCGCGCCACCACGTTCCGTTGTCGCCGCGGGTCTGGGCGCTGACGCCCTTGGCGTCCTGTTCGACGGCGGCCAGCCGGCTGCCGGAGACGACCTGGGCGAGCGGTTCGCCGGTCAGCGCGGTGCGCAGTGCGCGGGTCAGCGCGTGCTGGGGGAGGTGCAGGGGGGACGCGTCGTCGCCGAACGCGACCCGTTCCAGCAGCCGGCGGCGGCGCATGGTGCGCCACGCCGACCAGCGGGCGCCGGTGCCCGACAGGGCGTCCGCGCAGCCGAGCCGGGCGGCGAACGCCGCGGTGTCCGGGCGGAGTACGACGGTGCGGGCGGGCCGGGGCTCCTCCTGGCCGTCGGTCTCGTCGAGGACGACGACGGGTACCGCGTGCCGGGTCAGCGCGAGGGCGAGGGCGAGTCCGACCGGGCCGGCCCCGACGACGATCACCGGCTCCACGGCGCGGCCCCCTGGATCCGGCGGTACGTACGGGACGTGCGGGAACTGGCAGTGGGGGCCCGGTGCGTGATCACACAGCGTATGCAACCCATTGCGACCGCCGCCGTCAAGTGACGGAGGCGGTGGCGCCGTTGCCACCGCCTCCGGACGGTCGGTACCGGCCGCGGTGGGCCGGACCTTCCGTCAGTCCTTCGTGCCGGCCGGGGCCTCGGCACTCTCCGCGGCGTCCGCGGCCGCCACCGGCTCGGCCGCCGCGCCGACCCGGATGCCGGTCCGGGCCCGGCGCCCGCGCCGCTCGATCCAGGTGGCCAGGGCGGACAGCGCCAGGCACATCGCCACGTAGATGCTGCCGATGACGATGATCACCGGGATGTAGGTGTCGTTCCCGTTGACGATGATGTTGGTGCTCATCAGGCGGGCGGTGTAGAGGAGTTCCTCGAAGGTGATGATGTAACCGAGCGAGGTGTCCTTCAGGGTCACCACCAGCTGGCTGATGATCGTGGGCAGCATCGCCCGGACCGCCTGCGGGATCAGCACGGTCGTCATGACCTGGGTCTTGCTCAGGCCGAGCGCGTACGCGGCCTCCTTCTGGCCCTTGGGCACGGCGTTGATGCCGGCCCGCAGCACCTCGGCCTGCACCGAACCGTTGTAGACCGTCAGGCCCGCGACCAGCGCCCAGAACTGCGGCTGGCTACCGGTCAGGCCCAGCGCGTCCCGGTTGGTGAGGAGGATGACCCACAGTGCGTAGATCGTGATCAGCAGCGGGACCGCGCGGAACAGCTCGATGAAGCCGGTGGCCAGCCAGCGGACCGGCTTGTGGTCGGAGAGCCGGGCCACCGTCAGCAGCAGGCCCAGCGCCAGCGACAGCACCGCCGCCACCGCAAAGACCTGAAGGGTCGTCAGGACACCGTCGCGGATGCTGGTACGCACCCCGGCGTAGTTGAAGATCCGCCAGACCTCGGGGTCCAGTTGGCCCTTGGCGTCCAGCCGCAGGAACGCGAAGGCGATCAGCCCCAGCACCGCCAGCGCGCCGATGACGCTGTAGACGCGGTTGCGGGCCTTCGCCTTCGGCCCCGGCACGTCGTAGAGAACGCTCGCGCCACTCATGCCCTTACCTCGCTTCGTCCCGTCCCGCCGGTGCGCGGCGACGGCGCCCGTCCGTACATGTCGTTCCTGGTGTCACGGCTGCCGGTTGCACTCATCGGGCGACCCCCAACCGGCGCTCCAGCAGCCGGAACAGGCCGCTGACCGCGAAGGTGATGACGAGGTAGGCCAGCGCCGTCCACAGGAAGATCCAGGCGATCGGGTAGCCCCTGTCGTTGAGCAGCTTGGAGACGTTGAACAGCTCGCCGTAGCCGAACGCGCCGGCGATCGCGGAGTTCTTGGTGAGCGCGATGATGATGCTGCTCAGCGGCGGGATCACGGTGCGGGTCGCCTGCGGGAGCACGACCAGCCGCAGCGTCTGGGGGAAGCTCATGCCCAGGCTGCGGGCCGCCTCCGCCTGGCCCAGCGGCACGGTGGTGATGCCGGACCGCACCGCCTCGCACACGAACGAGGACGTGTAGAAGCCGAGCGCCAGCGTGGCCAGGACGTACGGGCTGGCACCCTGGAAGAGGATCTGCGGCACGACGAAGAAGGCGACCAGGAAGAGCAGCGTCAGCGGCGTGTTGCGCAGCACCGTCACCCAGGCCGTGCCGAAGGCGCGCAGCGGCGGGACCGGAGAGACCCGGAAACCGGCTATGAGCACGCCGAGCACCAGCGCGAGCAGCGCGGCGGACGCGGTGATCGCCAGGGTTCCGAGGAACCCGTCCCGGAACTCGGGCAGATAATCGAGGAGTACGTTCATGGGGTCTCCGCGGTAGCGGTCGGGTCGGCGGCGGGTAACGGCGGGGTACTACGGGCAACTGCGCGACGCCGCCCGCGGGGCGGTGGGGGTGCGCGGAAGACAGCGCGCCCCGTACACCCGTCGCGGCGGGCGTACGGGGCGGCGCGGTCCGGTGCGTGCGCGGGCCGTCAGTAGCGCGGCAGCGGCGTCTCCGGGGCGACGTAGGCGGAGCCGGACTTGCCGAGCGTGCCCTCGTACGCCTTCTTGTAGTCGCCGTTCTTGATGTGGTTCTCCAGTGCGGTGGTGATCGCGTCGCGCAGCGCCTTGTCGTCCTTGGCCAGGCCGACGCCGTAGGGCTCCTTGGTGAAGGGCTTCCCGACGACGCGGAGCTTGCCCGGGCGCTGGGCGGCGTAGCCCTTGAGGATCGCGTCGTCGGTGGTGACCGCGTCGACCGTGCCGTCGAGCAGGTACTTCACGCAGTCCGAGTACTTCGCCTGCTCGTTGGTGACCGCGCCGTACTTCTTCTTCTTGATCTCCTGGAGCGGGGTGGAGCCGACGATCGAGCAGACCTTCTTGCCCTGGAGGGTGTCCGGCCCGGTGATCGCCTTGTCGTCCTGGCGCACCAGGAGGTCGGCGCCGGCGGTGTAGTACGGGCCCGCGAAGCTGACCTGCTTCTTGCGCTCGTCGTTGATGGTGTACGTACCGACGTAGTAGTCGACCTGGCCCTTGGAGATGGCGGTCTCACGGACGTTGGAGTCGACGGTCTGGAAGTTGATCTGCTTCGCCGAGAAGCCCAGGTCGGCGGCGATCATCTTGGCGATCTCGATGTCGAAGCCGGAGTAGGTGTTGGTCGCCGGGTCCTTGAAGCCGAGGAACGGCTGGTCGGCCTTGACACCGATGGTGATCTTGCCGGCCTTCTGGGCCTTCTGCAGCGTCGGGGAGTCGACCTTGATGTCCTTGGCGACCGTGTAGTCGGCGCTGTAGACGTCGCTTCCGGGCTGCTTGTCGCCTGCCGATCCGGACTGGCCGCCGCACGCGGTCGCCGTCGCCGCCAGCGCGAGCACCATCGCGCCCGCCGCAGCCGTCTTACGCATCCTCATGGTGAACATCCTTTGGTTCAACAGGTGTTGGCAATCATGGTGGCCCGACTACGGCCTCAGTGGTGGAGGATCTTCGACAGGAAGTCCTTCGCCCGGTCGCTGCGCGGGTTGTTGAAGAACTGGTTCGGCTCGGCCTCTTCGATGATCTTGCCGTCCGCCATGAAGACCACCCGGTTCGCCGCGGAGCGCGCGAACCCCATCTCGTGGGTGACCACGACCATCGTCATGCCGTCCCGGGCGAGCTGCTGCATGACCTCCAGCACCTCGTTGATCATCTCCGGGTCCAGCGCCGAGGTCGGCTCGTCGAAGAGCATCACCTTCGGGTCCATCGCCAGGGCGCGGGCGATCGCCACCCGCTGCTGCTGGCCGCCGGAGAGCTGGGCGGGGTACTTCTCCGCCTGGGCGCCGACGCCGACCCGGTCGAGCAGCGTCCTGGCCTTCTTCTCCGCGGTGACCTTGTCCGTCTTGCGGACCTTGGTCTGGCCCAGCATCACGTTTTCCAGCACGGTCTTGTGCGCGAAGAGGTTGAAGGACTGGAACACCATGCCGACGTCGGCACGCAGCCGGGCCAGTTCACGCCCCTCCTGGGGCAGCGGCTTGCCGTCGATGCCGATGCTGCCGGTGTCGATGGTCTCCAGGCGGTTGATCGTGCGGCAGAGGGTGGACTTGCCGGACCCGGAGGGCCCGATCACCACGACCACCTCGCCGCGCCGGATCGTCAGGTTGATGTCCTGGAGCACGTGCAGCGCGCCGAAGTGCTTGTTCACGTTGTCCAGCACGACCAACGGTTCTCCCGTGGGCGCAGGGCCCCCGGCGTTCTTGGCCACCGGTACTTCGCTCATCGGCGTACAGCTCCGTCCTCCTCGGTTGGGAGGACCCTAATGACGGGCTGCGACCAGCGTCATTACATCTGAGCGAGAATTGAGCATAACGATCCGGCCGCAAACGGACACCTAGCGTGAACGGGCAGGCGGGCGGGGCGGCGAGCGAATACTGACGGTACGTCCCCGGGGGGTACCGGGTGGGTAACGGATGGCGGACCGGAGGTGGCGGCCTCTTGACGGGTGGGCCACCCATCGCCGTAGATGCCCTGTGGCCCGTACGCGTACCGAGAGGAGGGCCCGATGAGACTGCTGCTCGTCGAGGACGACGACCATGTCGCCGCGGCCCTGTCCGCGGTGCTGTCCCGGCACGGCCTGACCGTGGTGCACGCCCGCAGCGGCGGGGAGGCGCTGCAGGCGCTGCTGCCCGACGACGCCGAGCCGTTCGCCGTGGTGCTGCTCGACCTCGGGCTGCCCGACCAGGACGGCTTCGAGGTGTGCGGCCGGATCCGCAAGGTCTCCGCGACCCCGGTCATCATGGTCACCGCGCGCTCCGACGTCCGCTCCCGGATACACGGCCTCAACCTCGGCGCCGACGACTACGTCGTCAAGCCCTACGACACCGGCGAACTGCTGGCCCGCATCCACGCGGTGAGCCGGCGCACCGGCGCGGCAGGGACCGGCGGCGACCAGCAGGTCGAGGAGAGCGTCCCCCGGGAGCCGCTGCGGCTCGGGTCGCTCGCCGTCGAACTCCCCACCCGCCAGGTGTCCGTGGACGGCACGGTCGTCCCGCTCACCCGCAAGGAGTTCGACCTGCTGGCCCTGCTCGCGCAGCGCCCCGGGGTGGTCTTCCGCCGGGAGCAGATCATCAGCGAGGTCTGGCGGACGAGTTGGGAGGGCACCGGCCGCACGCTGGAGGTGCACATCGCCTCGCTCCGCGCCAAACTCCGCATGCCGGCGCTGATCGAGACGATCCGCGGCGTCGGCTACCGCCTGGTCGCCCCGGCCGCCGGCCCCGCGCCGGACGGCCGGCCGCCGGCCCCCTGACGGCTGCCCGGCCCCGTGCGCACCCGACTCCTCCCGCTCCTCATCGTGCTGATGGCCGGCGTGCTGCTCGCGCTCGGCGTGCCGCTCGGCGTGATCACCGCCGGGGTGGAGCAGCAGAAGGTGGTCGTCGACCGGATCGACGACGCCGCCCGGTTCGCCTCCCTCGCCCAGTTCGTCACCGCCCGCCCCAGCGCCGACGCCGGCAGCAAGACCCCCGAGGAGGACGAGCGGCTGGCCACCCTCCGGGCCGAACTCACCCGCTATGAGGAGCTCTACGGGATCCGGGCCGGCGTCTTCTACCGCGACCGCACCCCGATGGCCGCCGCCCCGCAGGACCTGACGGTGCCCACCGGCGGCGAGGGCGCCCAGGCGTTCAGCGAGGCGCTGGCCGGCCGCCGCAGCCACGACCCGCACCAGATCTGGCCCTGGGACGACGCCGGCCGGATCCCGGTCGCCTCGCCGGTCATCCGGGACGGCGACGTGGTCGCCGTGGTCGTCACCGACTCGCCCACCGGCCGGATGCGGGCGCGCATCCTGCACGGCTGGCTGCTGATCGCGGCCGGGGAGTGCGCGGCCATGCTGGTCGCCGTCGCCGCGGCGTTCCGGCTCACCGGCTGGGTGCTGCGCCCGGTCCGGGTGCTCGACGCGGCCAGCCACGACATCGCCACCGGCCGGATGAACGCCCGGGTCGCCGCCACCGCCGGGCCGCCCGAACTCCGCCGGCTGGCCCGCTCGTTCAACGAGATGGCCGACCACGTCGAGGACGTCCTGGAACAGCAGCGCGCCTTCGTCGCCGACGCCTCCCACCAGCTGCGCAACCCGCTGTCGGCGCTGCTGCTGCGGATCGAGCTGCTGGCCCTCGAACTCCCCGAGGGCAACGAGGAGATCGCCTCCGTCCGCACCGAGGGCAAACGGCTCGCCCGGGTCCTGGACGACCTCCTCGACCTGGCGCTCGCCGAGCACGCCGCCGCCGACCTCCAGCTCACCGACGTCGCGGCGCTGGCCGCCGAACGCGTCGACGCCTGGCGCCCGCTGGCCGAGGACAAGGGCGTCCGCCTCGCCTACGAGGGGCGCCCCGCGGTCACCGGATGGGCCGACCCGGTCGCCCTCTCCAGCGCCCTGGACGCGGTCGTCGACAACGCCCTGAAGTTCACCCCGGCCGGTGAACCGGTCGCGGTGGCGGTGACCCCCGACGGCGAACGCGTCACGATCACCGTCGCCGACCGCGGACCCGGGTTGGCCGAGGACGAACTGGCCCGGATCGGCGACCGGTTCTGGCGCAGCGGCCGGCACCAGAACGTCTCCGGCTCCGGCCTCGGCCTGTCGATCACCCGCACGTTGCTCGCCGCCGGCGGCGCGACCATCGCCTACGCGCCGCACCCGCCGCACGGCCTGACGGTCACCGTCTCCGTGCCGCGCAGCGCGCCCTGACCGGTCCGCGGCATCGCGCACCCCGCATCGCGCGACCTCTGGCGCGGCTCATTGCGCCGCTCATTGCACCGAGGCAATCACGGCATTGCACCGTGCACGCACCGACCCGCTCGCCGCACACCGGGCGACGCCCCCGCCGCTCCCGGCCGTTCCCGCCGCTCCGCTCACTGCTTGACCGAGACGTAGTAGTCCCGGGCCCCGGTGTGCAGCGGCAGCGGATCGGTGAACACCGCCGTGCGCAGGTCCACGTTCTGCGCCGCGTGCACCTCGTGGCCGATCGCGTCCCGGCTGTTGATGACGGTCCGGGTGATCCCGAACGTCAGCGCCGCGTCCTCCCGGTCCGTGGTCACCAGCAGGTTCGCCACCGCGATCGTCTTCACCGCCTGCCCGTTCTGGACCCGGGGATAGGCGTCGGCCGGCATCACCGCCGCACGGTAGTAACGGGTCCGCTCGCCCTGCCGGTGCAACGCCGGGATCAGGTCCCCCAGCTGCACCAGCCGCACCGGGTACCGCTGCGTCAGACGCTGCACCGCCAGCGTCGGCAGCCCGCCCGACCAGAAGAACGCGTCCAGCTCGCCGTGCTCCAACATGCCCGGCATCCGGTCGATGCCCACCCGTACCGGGACGATGTCCGTCCCGAAGTCCAGGCCGGCCGCCTCCAACAGCCGCCGGGTGATCAGCTGGACGCCCGACCCGTCCGCGCCGACCCCCACCCGCAGCCCCCGCAGGTCGCGGGCCGAGCGCACCGCGGACCCCCGGGCCACCACCAGCTGCATGTAGTCGTCGTAGAGCCGGGCGCAGGCCCGCAGCCGGTCCGCGCCGGGCTCCCGCCGGTCGCGGTAGGCCGCCACCGCGTCCGCCGTGGCGATGGTGAACCCGGCCCGCCCGGTGGCCAGTTGGCGCAGATTGTCGATCGATCCCTCGCTCCGCTCCAGGCGCAGGTCCACCTCCGGCAGGTCCCGCGCGAGATCGTCCTTCAGCAGCTCCCCGTAGCGCGCGTACACCCCGGTCGGCACGCCGGTGGCCAGCGTCACCCGGCCCCGGGGCGTGGCGGATCCGCCCGGCTGCACGCACCACAGCACCAGCCCGAGGAGGGCCAGGGCCGCGGACGCCGCGGTCAGCGCCCGGCGGCGGCCGGGGCGGGGGAGGATCGCCATGGGCCGGATCCTGCCAGTCCGCACGCCCCTACGGGAGGGGCCGGAAGGTCACGTCTCGGCCGCCGTCCGGTCACCGGGCCGGGGCGCCGTCCCCAAGGCCCCCCGCAGCCGCTCCAGCAGCGCCCGGGCCGCCGGCCCGGCCGGCCCGTCCGCCCGCCAGGCCAGCGCGATCCGGCCCCGCGGACGGGCTCCGCGGAACTCCAGCGTCCGCAGCCCGCCGGCGCCCGCCGCGGCGCCGGCCGGCACGACCGCCACGCCCAGGCCGCGCGCCGCGAGCCCGGCCAGCAGCTTCGGCGCCGCCGCCTCGAAGGCGATCCGCGGCCGGAACCCCGCGTCGGCGCAGACACGTTCCAGCGCCGCGCGGCTCCCGGTGCCGCGCGGCAGGCTGATCAGCGGCAGGCCGCGCAGCGCGGTCAGCGGGATCCGCCCGCCGTCCGCGTCCGCCAACAGCGGATCGTCCGGGGCGACCGCCGCGACCAGCGGTTGGTCCACGACGATCTGGAACGCCAGCCCCGGCGGCGGCTCCGCGTCAGCGGTCCCGAGCAGCGCCAGGTCCAACTCCCCGCACTGCAGCGCGGCGAGCATCCGCTCCGAACTGTCCTCGGTGAGCGCGATGTCCACCTGCGGATGGGCGTCGTGGAAGTCCGCCAGCAGCGACACCGCCTCGGCCTCCCGCACCGCGTCGGCCCCCGACACCAGCCCGAGGGTGACCTGGCCGCGCAGCAGCCCGGTGAACTCCGCCACGGTCTCCCGCACGCCCTCGACGGCGGCCAGCGCGGCCCGCGCGTACGGCAGCACGGCCGCGCCCACCTCGGTCAGCGTCACCGACCGGCCGGAGCGGTCCAACAGCGGCTGCCCCAGCTCCCGTTCGAGCTGCCGGACCTGGGCGCTGACGCCCGGCTGGGCCAGGTGCAGACGGGCCGCGGCCCGGGTGAAGTTGGCCTCCTCCGCCACCGCGACGAAGTACTGGAGCTGTCGAAGTTCCATAACCAGGAATTCTAGGTGCGAGAAGATCAAACTCTTGGACTTATGGTCGCGCCGCCAAGATCCTGGAAACCGACCGGCCCACCGCATACCAGGCCGGACCCGGACCCGGGGAGCAACCATGGACATCCGCGCCGCGATCGCCGCCGAACGCCGCGAGCTTGCCGACCTGCTGGACGCCCTCTCGCCCGAGCAGTGGGACGCGCCCTCACTGTGCGCGGGCTGGCGGGTCCGCGAGGTGGCGGCCCACATGTCGCTGGGCTTCCGCTACTCCTTCCCCAAGATCGCCGCCGAGCTCCTCAAGGCCCGCGGCAGCCTGCACCGGATGACCGACCGCTGCGCCCGCAAGGACGCCGCCACCCTCTCGCCGGCCGCCCTCACCGCGGCCCTGCGGGACAACGCGCACCACCCCTGGACCCCACCGGTCGGTGGCTTCGAGTCGGCCCTGGGCCACGACGTCGTGCACGGCCTCGACATCGCCGTCCCGCTCGGCCTGGACCGCCGCGTCCCCGAGGACCGGCTGCGGGTCCTGCTCGCCGGCATCACCCCGCGCGGCGCGAAGTTCTTCGGCGCCGACCTCGACGGCGTCGCCCTGCGCGCCGACGACCTGGACTGGTCCTACGGCACCGGGACCCCGCTCCGCGGCGCCGCCCAGGACCTCCTGATGGTCGCCTTCGGCCGGAAGCTCCCACCGGGCCGGCTGCACGGCGAGGCGCGGTCCCGTTTCGCCACGGCCTGAGCGCGTGCCGCCCCCGTGGTCGCGCCCCGCGACCACGGCCGCAGAGCACCCCGGCGGGAGCCCGTACCCTGGACGGGTGAGCGGTAACGACGTGGCCGGTGGAGCAGGGGCCGAAGTGAAAACGTACGAGGTGCGCACCTACGGGTGCCAGATGAACGTCCATGACTCCGAGCGGCTCTCGGGCCTGTTGGAGGACGCGGGCTACGTACGGGCCCCGGAGGGCACCGACGAGGGCGACGCCGACGTCGTCGTCTTCAATACCTGCGCGGTGCGCGAGAACGCCGACAACCGGCTGTACGGCAACCTCGGCCGGCTCGCGCCGGCCAAGGCCCGGCGGCCCGGCATGCAGATCGCGGTCGGCGGCTGCCTGGCCCAGAAGGACCGCGACACCATCGTCAAGAAGGCGCCCTGGGTGGACGTCGTCTTCGGCACGCACAACATCGGCAAGCTGCCGGTCCTCCTGGAGCGCGCCCGCGTCCAGGAAGAGGCGCAGGTCGAGATCGCCGAGTCGCTGGAGGCGTTCCCCTCGACGCTGCCGACCCGCCGGGAGAGCGCCTACGCGGCCTGGGTCTCCATCTCCGTCGGCTGCAACAACACCTGCACCTTCTGCATCGTCCCGGCGCTGCGCGGCAAGGAGAAGGACCGCCGCCCCGGCGACATCCTCGCCGAGGTCGAGGCGCTGGTCGCCGAGGGCGTCTCCGAGATCACCCTGCTCGGCCAGAACGTCAACGCCTACGGCTCCGACATCGGCGACCGCGAGGCGTTCAGCAAGCTGCTGCGGGCCTGCGGGAAGGTCGAGGGGCTGGAGCGGATCCGCTTCACCTCCCCGCACCCGCGCGACTTCACCGACGACGTGATCGCGGCGATGGCCGAGACGCCCAACGTCATGCCGCAGCTGCACATGCCGCTGCAGTCCGGCTCCGACACCGTCCTGAAGGCGATGCGCCGCTCCTACCGCCAGGAGCGCTACCTCGGGATCATCGAGAAGGTGCGCGCCGCCATCCCGCACGCGGCGATCACCACCGACATCATCGTCGGCTTCCCCGGCGAGACCGAGGAGGACTTCGAGCAGACCCTGCACGTCGTCCGCGAGGCCCGGTTCGCCCAGGCGTTCACCTTCCAGTACTCCAAGCGCCCCGGCACCCCCGCCGCCGAGATGGCCGACCAGATCCCCAAGAAGGTCGTGCAGGCCCGCTACGAGCGCCTGGTCGCCCTCCAGGAGGAGATCTCCTGGGACGAGAACAAGAAGCAGGTCGGCCGCACCCTGGAGCTGATGGTCGCGGAGGGCGAGGGCCGCAAGGACGACGCCACCCACCGGCTCTCCGGCCGCGCCGCCGACAGCCGCCTGGTGCACTTCACCAAGCCGGACGAGCCGGTGCGCCCCGGCGACGTGGTCACCGTCGAGGTCACCTACGCCGCCCCGCACCACCTCCTCGCCGAGGGCCCGGTCCTGGACGTGCGCCGCACCCGCGCCGGCGACGCCTGGGAGAAGCGGCAGGCCACCGAGGCCGCCAAGCCGGCCGGGGTGCTGCTGGGCCTGCCGAAGGTCGGCGTCCCCGCGCCGCTGCCGGCAGCCGCGCCCGGCTGCGGCTGCGACTGACCCCGGCCGCTCCCGGCCGACCGGCGGCCCTGCGCGGCGGCCCGGGCGTTACGCTGCGTGCATGCTCGTTGCCGCCGCCATCTGCCCCTGTCCGCCGCTGCTCGTCCCCGACGTCGCCGCCGGTGCCGCACCGGAGCTGGACCCGGTGCGCGCCGCCTGCCTGGACGCCGTCGGGGTGCTCGCCGCGGCCCGGCCCGACCGGCTGGTCGTGCTGGGCCCGGCCGCCGACGAGAGCGGCGAGGGACGGTATCCGCAGGGCGCCCCCGGCTCGTTCCGCGGCTTCGGGGTGGACCTCGACGTGACGCTGGCCGCCGCCGACGGCGCGGCGCCGGTGCCCGGGCCGCAGCTGCCGCCGTCGCTGGCCGTCGGCGCCTGGCTGCTGTCCCGTACGGCCTGGTCCGACGCGCCCGTGGAGGCGCTGGGGGTGGCCGAGCGGCTGCCCGGCGACCGCTGCCGCCCACTGGGCCGGGAACTCGCCGGGTCCGCGTCCCGGGTGGCGCTCCTGGTGCTCGGCGACGGCAGCGCCCGCCGCTCGATCAAGGCGCCGGGCTACTTCGACGAGCGGGCCGAGGCGTTCGACGCCGACGCGGCCCGCGCCCTGGGAACCGCCGACACCACCGCGCTGGCCGCCCTGGACGACCGGCTGGCCGCCGACCTGCTCGCGTCCGGACGGTCCTGCTGGCAGGTCCTGGCGGGCGCCGCCGAGGGCGCCGGGCTGCGCGGCCAACTGCTGCGCGAGGAGGCCCCGTACGGCGTCGGCTACATGGTGGCGGCCTGGACGTGATCCCGCGCGGCCGGGCGGTCTAGCGGCTCGGGCGTACCGGCGTCGTTCGCTGCGTGTCCGGCGGTTCGTGCCTTTCCGGCCGCGCACGCCGCGGCGCGGCGGACCCGGGGGAGCCGGAGCGCCCCGCGTCCGCCGCGCCGCGGCTGTCGACGGTCGGCTACTTCCGCGTGCCGCCGCCCGCCTCGCTGTCCACCGCGGGCTCCGCGGCCTGCTGCCGCGGGATCCCGGCGGCACCGTCTGCGGCGCCCGTCCCGGCGGACGCCGGCTCCGCGCCGTCCGCCGCCGTGTCGTCCGGCTTCGCGGCGGCCTGCTCCGCCCCCTCCTCGGTGCCCCCGGCGCCCTGCGCCGCGTCCTCCTCCGCCGTGTCGTCCGCCTCCTCGGGCGGCTCCACCGCGCCGTCCGCCGCCGGGTCCCCCGCGGCGTCCTCCGGTGCCTCCGCCGCCTCCGTTGCCGTCTCCGCCGGCGCCTGCGCCGCGGTCTCGGCCGGTTCCGGGTCGGCGGCCCCGTCCGCCCCCGATGTCTCCTCCGCCGCAGCCTCCGCCACCGCGGCACCCTCCTCCGCCGCGTCGGACTTGCGCCGGCGGAACCGCGAAAACACGCCCATAACTGCTCCTACGCTCCTCATGTGGGCGAAATCCCTCATCGCCCGGAGCGTCCCCTTGCGCCGCCCGACGGGCCCCGGCAGCGCACCGGCGTTCGGGATCTCGCTTCAGGCAACGATGCCGTCCGTGCCCCGTCACGTCGCTCGTTCGAGATGGCACCGGGAGGTTTGCGAGACTGACGGGGTGAACACCGTCGCCCCCGCTCCGCGGGTCATCGCCGTCGTCGGCCCCACCGCGGCCGGAAAGTCCGATCTGGGCGTCGCGCTCGCCCGGCACCTCGGCGGTGAGGTGATCAACGCCGACTCGATGCAGCTCTACCGCGGCATGGACATCGGCACCGCCAAACTCACCCCCGAGGAGCGCGGGGGCGTTCCGCACCACCTCCTCGACATCTGGGACGTCACCCGCGCGGCCAACGTCGCCGAGTACCAGCGGCTGGCGCGCGCCGAGATCGACCGGCTGCTGGCCGAGGGGCGCACCCCGGTCCTGGTCGGCGGCTCCGGCCTCTACGTCCGCGGTGCCCTGGACGTTCTGGATTTCCCCGGCACCGACCCCGCCGTGCGCGCCCGCCTGGAGGCCGAGCTCGCCGAGCAGGGCAGCGGTGCCCTGCACGCCCGGCTCGCCGCCGCCGACCCGGAGGCGGCCCGCGCCATCCTGGCCGGCAACGGCCGCCGGATCGTGCGCGCCCTGGAGGTCATCGAGCTCACCGGCCGCCCGTTCACCGCCAACCTCCCGCGCCACGAAGCGGTCTACGACACCCTGCAGATCGGCGTGGACGTCGAGCGCCCCGAGCTCGACGAGCGGATCGCCACGCGGGTCGACCGGATGTGGGAGGCCGGCCTGGTCGACGAGGTGCGCGGACTGGAGGCCGAGGGGCTGCGCGAGGGCCTCACCGCCTCGCGGGCGCTCGGCTACCAGCAGGTCCTGGCGTACCTGGCGGGGGAGTGCACCGAGCAGGCGGCGCGCGATGAGACGGTGCGCGCCACCAAGCGCTTCGCGCGCCGTCAGGACTCGTGGTTCCGCCGGGACCCGCGGGTCCACTGGCTCAGCGGCGCCGCCGACCGACGGGCCGACCTCCCGTCCCTGGCACTGGCGTTGCTCGAACGACCGGTCACAGCCTGATCACGTCATGGCATCGGGACGCTCCGGCCGTCATCCGGGCCCCTGAGGGCGTGTCATCATCGACCATCGATCGAGGCGTGCAAGCTGGCAGTGGGGAGGGCGCGTGGCAATGGAGGCCGGCCCTCGCAACCGAGCCCAACAACCGGACCGGGACGGTGCCGGGGCGGCGGCGCAGGCCGAGGACGACCCGGCCGTGCACGACGCCCGCCCCGAGCCGGACGACCGCCTCCACACGCCCGAAGACGGCATCCCCGACGGCCACCCGGCCACCCTCGACGCCTCGGACGGCCCCGACGCGGAGCCCGGCCAGGCCCCCGAGGGCGGCGAGTCCTTCCGCGACCTGCGCCCGCCCCGGCGGCTGCGGCTGTGGCAGCTCGCCCCGATAGTGGCGCTGGCCGCCGTCGGCTCGCTGATGTTCGCCTTCCCGCTGGCCTTCGAGTTCGGCGGCGACGGCGGCGCGGTGATCGCCATGCTCGGCCTGCTGCTGTGCTGCTGCGCCGCCGGCGCGGGCATGATGGCGGCCCGCCGGGTCGGCCACACCTGGCCCGGCCTCCCGGTCCGCGGCTCCGGGCGCCGCGCCAGCTGGCGGGTGGTCCTCCTGTACGCGGCCGTGGTCGCCGTCCTCGCCGCGCTGGCGATCTGGCGGGTGGCCCGCCTCCGCTGAGGCCCCGCTCCCCGGCCCGGCGCCCGCCGCGGCCCGGCGTCCGCCGCGGCCCGGCCCCGACCGGCCGATGCTCCGCCCTCCCCGTAGGATTCAGGGGTGACCAGCACGCAGCGCATCGCCTTCCTCAAGGGCCACGGCACCGAGAACGACTTCGTGATCGTCCCGGATCCGGACGGCCGGATCGACCTGCCCGCGACCGCCGTCGCCCGGCTCTGCGACCGCCGCGCCGGGGTGGGCGGCGACGGGCTGCTGCACGTGGTGCGGTCCGCCGCGCACCCGGAGGCGCGGGCGATGGCCGACGACGCCGAGTGGTTCATGGACTACCGCAACGGCGACGGCACGATCGCCGAGATGTGCGGCAACGGCCTCCGGGTCTTCGCCCGCTACCTCCTGCACGCCGGGCTGGTCGAGGCCGGCGACCTCGCGATCGCCACCCGCGCCGGGGTGCTCCGGGTGCACCTCGCCAAGACCGGCGACGTGACCGTCTCCATGGGGCGCGCCGTGCTCCCCGAGGACGGCGTGGTGGTCGAGGTCGGCGGGCGCAGCTGGCCGGCCCGCAACGTCAACATGGGCAACCCGCACGCCGTCGCGTTCGTCGAGGACCTGGCGCACGCCGGTGAGCTGCGGGAACAGCCGGAGTTCGGCCCGGCCGCGGTGTATCCGGACGGTGTGAACATCGAGTTCGTCGTGGACCGCGGCCCGCGCCACGTGGCGATGCGGGTGCACGAGCGGGGCGCCGGCGAGACCCGTTCCTGCGGCACCGGCGCCTGCGCGGTGGCCGTCGCCACGGCCCGCCGGGACGGCCTGGACCCGGCCGCGACCGGCACCCCGGTGACGTACGTCGTCGATGTGCTGGGCGGCAGCCTGACCATCACCGAGCTGCCGGACGGCACGGTCGAGATGACCGGTCCGGCCGTGATCGTGGCCGAGGGCACCTTCGCGCCGGAGTGGCTGGCGGGCGCGCTCGCCGGCTGACGGGCGCCGGAGCACGCCCCTCGCCCAGGGGAAGCGGTTTCGGCGAGGAGAAACGATTCCGGCCAGAAAGTTCCCTCGAATGGGTGATCCGTTTCACGCTGAGCGAGAGGCGGACAGCACTGCGTGATGGGCTCGGTAGCATCAAGCACCGGCCCAGGCGCCCGAACTGACGGCGTCCCACCGCCGGTCGACGCCGCCGGAGGTGCCCATGAGCGCAGAGGCCACGAACCCTGGTAACCCTGAAGCAGCGGACCGCCGGCGCGGCCGCCCCGGGCCGGCGCTCCGGGGGCTCCGCCGCATCGGTCGCGCCGCACTCCTCGGCCCCGCCCCCCGCGACGGGCTGCCGGACGCCCTGGAACACGTCGCCAAGGTGCACCGCCACCACCACCCCGACGCCGACCTGGACACCCTCAGCAGGGCGTACCAACTCGCCGAGTCCTCGCACCGCGGCCAAATGCGCAAGAGCGGCGAGCCGTACATCACCCACCCGCTCGCGGTCACCCTGATCCTCGCCGAACTGGGCGCGGAAACCACGACGTTGACCGCCTCCCTGCTCCACGACACCGTCGAGGACACGGAGGTGACGCTGGATCAGGTGCGGGCCGAGTTCGGCACCGAGGTCTGCTACCTGGTCGACGGCGTCACCAAACTGGAGAAGGTCGACTACGGCACGGCGGCCGAGCCGGAGACCTTCCGCAAGATGCTCGTCGCCACCGGAAACGACGTCCGGGTGATGTCCATCAAGCTCGCCGACCGGCTGCACAACATGCGCACCCTCGGCGTGATGCGCCCGGAGAAGCAGGCCCGGATCGCCGGGGTCACCCGCGACGTGCTGATCCCGCTCGCCGAACGCCTCGGCGTCCAGGCGCTCAAGACCGAGCTGGAGGACCTGGTCTTCGCGATCCTGCACCCCGAGGAGTACGCCGAGACCCGGCACCTGGTGGAGAAGTACGGCGGCCACCCCGACCCGCTGACCGCGATCGCCGTCCGGGCCCGGACGATCCTGGCCGACGCCGGCATCGACGCCCAAGTCCTCGTCCGGCCACGGCACTTCGTCTCGGTGCACCGGGTCCTGCTGGCGCGCGGCCGGATCTCCGGCGCGGACCTGGGGCGGCTGCTGGTCCTGGTGGCCGAGGACGCCGACTGCTACGCCGTCCTCGGGGAGCTGCACACCTGCTTCACCCCGGTGGTCTCGGAGTTCAAGGACTTCATCGCGGCCCCCAAGTTCAACCTCTACCAGTCGCTGCACACCGCCGTCGGCGGCGCGACCGGCGAGATCGCCGAGACCCTGATCCGCACCCACCGGATGCACCGGGTCGCCGAGGCCGGGGTGATCGCGCTGGGCAACCCCTACGCCCCCACCGACGGCGCGGACGCACCCGAGGGCGAACGGGCCGACCCCACCCGCCCCGGCTGGCTCGACCGGCTCCTGGAATGGCAGCGCACCACCCCCGACCCCGACACCTTCTGGACCTCGCTCCGCGACGACCTCGCCCAGGACCGCGAGATCACCGTCTTCTGCACCGACGCCGCCGCGGACGGCCCGGCCGGCACCATCGGGCTGCCCGCCGGGGCGAGCTGCGTGGACGCGGCGTACGCCAAGCACGGCGAGGCCGCGCACGGTTGCATCGGCGCCCGGGTCAACGGCCGCCTCGCCACGCTCGGCACCGTCCTGCACGACGGCGACAACCTCCACCTGCTGATGGCCCAGGACTCCGCCGGACCCTCGCCGGAGTGGCTCGACCACACCCGCACCCCCGCCGCCCGACTCGCCATCTCCCGCTGGCTGGCCCGGTCCCAGGGCACCGGCGAACCGCCCGCCGCGCCCGCCGGGAGGCACGGCGAACGCCGCCGGGTGCCGGCCCACCGCCCGGCCGGCCCGGACCGCGCCGGGGCCGCCTCCGGCCTGGTGCTGGCCGACCTGCCCGGCGCCACCGTCCGGCTGGCCGGCTGCTGCACCCCGGTGCCGCCGGACACCGTCACCGGCTTCGCGGTCCGCGGCGGCACGGTCACCGTGCACCGCGCCCTGTGTCCGGCGGTGGCCCGGATGGCGGCGATGGGCCGGCAGCCGGTCGGGGTGCGCTGGCGGGGCGCGGCCAAGGGCGGCCACGGCTGCCGGGTGACGCTGCTGGCCGAGGCGTTCAGCCGGCCGCACCTGCTGCCCGACCTCACCGAGGCGATCGCCGCCCAGGGCGCCGCGGTGGTCTCCGCCGCCGTCGAACCCCCGCACGAGCAACTGGTCCGGCACACCTACACCCTCCACCTGCCCAACGCCGCCGGACTGCCCTCCCTGATGCGCGCGATGCGCCAGGTACCCGGCGTCTTCGACGTGGTCCGGGCCGCCGCGGCGGTGCGCACGGGGAACTGCTGACCCGCTCCCGGAACCCGCCCGTCCGACGGCAGAACGCGCGCGCGAGCGCAAGCGGACGGGCGAGCAGCCGCTCGTTCGGGTGCCGTCCAGCCGTGCCGTCCACGGGCGGGCGGGCCGCGCTGATACCGGTAGCCCATGTCCCTTCCCTTGCGCCGTCCGTCCGGCGAGCCCGACGGGCCAGCCGCCGACCGTTCCGCCCTCGACCGGGACCGTCCCCGCGCGCGCCGCGGCCGGATCCCCCGCCGGGCCGCCGCCCTCGGCCTCGCCGTCGCCGCCACGATCGCCGCGGCCGCGCCGCAGCCCGCCGAGCCGCTGGGAATCGGCGACCGCCTCTTCCCGATGCTCGGCAACCCCGGCTACCACGTCACCTCGTACGACATCTCCCTGGACTACTCGGGCCACAACGACCGTCCGATGGACGTGGTCACCGTGATCAAGGCCCGGGCCACCGCCAACCTCGACCGGCTCAACCTCGACTTCGCCGACGGAACCGTGCGTTCCGTCCTCGTCGACGGGCAGCCCGCCCGACACGAGCAGGCCGGCGAGGACCTGGTCCTCACCCCCGCCTCGCACATCCACCCCGGGCAGGACCTGCGGATCGTCGTCCAGCACACCAGCGACCCGCGCGGCCGGGGCGACGGCGGCTGGATCCGCACCACCGACGGACTGGCGATGGCCAACCAGGCGGACGCCGCGCACCGGGTCTTCCCGTGCAACGACCACCCCTCCGACAAGGCCGAGTTCACGTTCCACATCACCACGCCCGAGGGCCTGGTGGCGGTCGCCAACGGGCTGCCGGTCGGCGAGGGCGCCCGCGGCGCGCGCCGCACCTGGACGTACCGCACCGCCCACCCCATGGCCACCGAGCTGGCGCAGATCTCCATCGGGCGGTCCAGCGTCGTGAACCACCGCGGCCCGCACGGGCTGCCGCTGCGCGACGTCGTCCCCTCCTCGGCCCGGCTCCCGCTGGCCCGCTGGCTCGCCAAGACGCCGGATCAGATGGCCTGGATGGAGAGCAAGGTCGGACCGTTCCCGTTCGAGGCGTACGGGGTGCTGATCGCCGACGCCAGCACCGGCTTCGAGCTGGAGACCCAGACTCTCTCGCTCTTCGAGAAGCGCCTGTTCACCACCGTCCAGCTGCCCGACTGGTACGTGGAGTCGGTGATGGTGCACGAGCTGTCCCACCAGTGGTTCGGCGACAGCGTCAGCCCCCGCCGGTGGTCCGACGTCTGGCTCAACGAGGCCCACGCCACCTGGTACGAGGCCCTCTACGCCGACGAGAAGGGCGACCACCGCGCCTCCCTGGAGACCCGGATGCGACACGCCTACGAGGCGTCCGACGGCTGGCGCGCGGAGGGCGGCCCGCCCGCCCTGCCCAAGGTCCCCGACAAGGGCAGGAAGACCGGCATCTTCCGCCCGGTGATCTACGACGGCAGCGCCCTGGTCCTGTACGCCCTGCGGCACAAGATGGGGAAGGCCGGCTTCGAGCGCCTGGAGAGGGAGTGGGTGGCCAAGCACCGCGACGGGGTGGCCGGCACCGCCGACTTCATCGACCTCGCCTCCCAGGTCTACGGCCACAACCTCTCCGGCTTCTTCTGGGACTGGCTGTACGGCGCCAAGACCCCGCCGATGCCCGGCCACCCGGATTGGAAGCAGCAGCAGGTCAAGAAGGTCCCGGCGGACGGCGGCAAGCAGCAGTCCGCGGAGCGGCACGTGGCGACCACGCCCGGTGCGCCGCACCTGCACAAGGGGTGACCGTCGCCCGGAGCGGACGGCACGCGGGCTCTACGGGCGGCACCGGCCCGCACGGCGCACCCGGCGCACACCGGAAACCCGCGTGACGTCCGTCTCCGGGCCGTGCGACCATCAACGGGCCGACGCCGGCCGCACCGGGAATCTCCGGGGCGGCCCGGGCGTTGAGCAGATCGAACGGCAGAGCCACACCAGTCCCGACGGGACCGCCCGGTCCCCGGGGGCTTCCTACGACGCAAAGGATCAAATGACCTCCTCTTCTTCCCTTCCGCAGGACCGGCAGCGCCTCCCCGAGAGCCTTCGGGCCGACGCCCTGATGGAAGAGGACGTCGCCTGGAGCCACGAGATCGACGGGGAGCGCGACGGCGACCAGTACGACCGCTCCGACCGTGCGTCGCTGCGCCGCGTCGCCGGACTCTCCACCGAGCTCGAGGACGTCACCGAGGTCGAGTACCGCCAGCTGCGCCTGGAGCGCGTGGTGCTCGTCGGCGTCTGGACGTCCGGAACGGTGCAGGACGCGGAGAACTCCCTCGCCGAGCTGGCCGCGCTGGCCGAGACCGCCGGTGCCCTGGTGCTCGACGGCGTCGTCCAGCGTCGCGACAAGCCGGACCCGGCCACCTACATCGGCTCGGGCAAGGCCCTGGAGCTGCGGGACATCGTGCTCGAATCCGGGGCCGACACCGTGGTGTGCGACGGTGAGCTCTCCCCGGGCCAGCTGATCCACCTGGAGGACGTCGTCAAGGTCAAGGTGGTCGACCGGACCGCCCTGATCCTCGACATCTTCGCCCAGCACGCCAAGTCCCGGGAGGGCAAGGCGCAGGTCTCGCTGGCGCAGATGCAGTACATGCTCCCCAGGCTCCGCGGCTGGGGCCAGTCGCTGTCCCGGCAGATGGGTGGCGGTGGCTCCGGTTCGACGGGCGGCGGCATGGCCACCCGTGGTCCCGGTGAGACCAAGATCGAGACGGACCGGCGGCGGATCCGCGAGAAGATGGCGAAGATGCGCCGGGAGATCGCGGAGATGAAGACCGGCCGGGACGTCAAGCGCCAGGAGCGCCGGCGCAACAAGATCCCCTCGGTCGCCATCGCCGGCTACACCAACGCCGGCAAGTCCTCCCTGCTCAACCGCCTCACCGGCGCCGGTGTCCTGGTGGAGAACGCCCTGTTCGCCACCCTGGACCCGACGGTCCGGCGGGCCGAGACCCCCAGCGGGCGGCTGTACACCCTCGCCGACACCGTCGGCTTCGTCCGCCACCTGCCGCACCACCTCGTCGAGGCGTTCCGCTCCACGATGGAGGAGGTCGCCGACGCCGACATCATCCTGCACGTGGTGGACGGCTCGCACCCGGTGCCGGAGGAGCAGCTGGCGGCGGTCCGCGAGGTGATCCGCGACGTGGGCGCCACCGAGGTGCCCGAGATCGTGATCGTCAACAAGGCCGACGCGGCCGATCCGTTGACCCTCCAGCGGCTGCTGCGCCAGGAGAAGCGCGCCCTGGTGGTCTCCGCCCGCACGGGCGAGGGCATCGCGGAGCTGCGGGACCTGCTCGACGCGGAACTCCCGCGCCCCCAGGTCGAGATCGAGGTGCTGGTGCCCTACACCAAGGGCGCCCTGGTCTCGCGGGCGCACGCCGAGGGCGAGGTCATCTCCGAGGAGCACACCGGCGAGGGCACGGTCCTCAAGGCCCGGGTCCACGAGGAACTGGCCGCCGAGTTCCGCCCGTTCCTCCCGGCCGCCTGACGGCCCGGACCCACGCGCGCGCAGGACGCGGCGAAGGCCCGTCCCCGGTTTCCCGGGGGCGGGCCTTCGCCGTGGTCGTGGGTGCGCTCACGGGCGGGCGGCGCCGTCGTCCGGCGCCGCCCGCTCACGTCGTTGCTACTGGTTCGCCCACTTCTTGCTCATCGCGTCGAAGATGGACTTGGCCTCGGTGCCCAGGTGCGGACCGGCCAGCCACTGGGCCGGACGCGGCCCCATCGACGTGTTGGAGACCAGCACCGGCTTGCCGTCCGCGCCCTTGATGAACCAGGGGCCACCGGACGAACCACCGGTCATGGTGCAGCCGATCCGGTACATGGTCGGCTTCTTGGCGTCCAGCGTCAGCCGGGTCGGCTTGTCGGTGCAGGACTGCTGCGTCGCGCCGTCGAACGGCGGCTCGGCCGGGTAGCCCTGCGCCGTCAGGCTGGAGATCTTCGTCATCGCCGGGGCGCCGAAGTCCACCGCGTAGGCGCTGCCGGCCATCTCCTCCAGCGACTTGCCGCCGGTGCTCTCCTCCGGCTTCACGTGCATCAGCGCGAAGTCGTACGGCGCCATCGGCACGCCCGGGACGGCGCCGCCGTCGGCGATCCACTCCTTGGTCGTCGCCATGTCGTCCGCCCACCACTTGCCGGACGGGACGCGGTCCTCGAACGGGGTGGTCTTCATCTGGGCGGCCGACGCGCCGGTCCGGTTGAAGTTCGGCACGAACATCATGTTGCGGTACCAGCCGCCGTCCTTGCCGGCGTGCACGCAGTGCGCCGCGGTCCAGACGAGGTTGGACTTGCCCGGGTGCGCCGGGTCCTTGACGACGGTGGCCGAGCAGCGCGACTCGCCCTTCGGCGTGCTGAACAGCAGCAGGCCCACGCCGGGCGCGGTGGAGGTGTAGGGCGTCTTCACCGCGCGCGCGGGGACCGCGGTCGGCTCGGGGTCGGTCTTGCCCTGGTCCTCGGTGATGTCCGAGGGCTTGCTCGGGTCCTGGGGCGGCTTGACCTTATTGATCTTGTCCGGGTCCCAGAAGTTCTTGATGACCGGGTTGATGAACTCGCCGGCTTCGCGAAGCCACTTGTCCTTGTCCCAGTTCTTCCACTCCCCGTTCTTCCACTTGTCCAGGTCGACGCCGTGTTCCTTCAGCTTGTCCTGGAGCTCCTTGGGGATCTTGATCGCACCCCCGCCCGTGGTGTCCTGGGACGACGCGGTCGGCTTGGCATCCGCGTTGTCGCCCGACGGCCCGCAGCCGGTCGCGGTCAGCGCCACGACGGCGGTGAGGGCGGCGGCGGCCAGCACTGGCCGACGTATCGATCGCATGGGTGGTTCTCCCCCTGTGTCAAACGGACTGAGCCGGAGCGGCTCATGAGCGGAGCCCCCGGTCCGGTTCTTGTCATGAACCGCAAGACCCGGGTGCAGCCCCCACTATGCCGGTGTCCGGGGGGACGGCGGTACTCGGGTCCGCGGTTCCCGGCCGTCAAGGATCTTGACGTGGCCCGTGTTCCCGCGCGGGTGGCGTCGTTGGTACGTACGGGGGACGGCCGGGCTGCCTGCCGGGCCCGCGCGGTATCCAGCAGTTCACCAGCAGGAGGACACAACTGCCGTGGCGTTGACCGAAACCGTGCCGGCGGCCGCGCCGCCGGCCCACGAGGGGATCCTGCGCCGCCAGGCCCTGCGTGAGTCCGCCGCCCGTACGTATGCGCGCTCGCTGCCGATCGTCCCGGTGCGCGCCCGCGGGCTGACCATCGAGGGCGCCGACGGCCGGCGCTACCTCGACTGCCTCTCCGGTGCCGGCACCCTGGCGCTGGGCCACAACCACCCCGTGGTCCTGGAAGCCATCCGTACCGTCCTCGACTCCGGCGCGCCGCTGCACGTCCTCGACCTCGCCACCCCGGTCAAGGACGCCTTCACCACGGAACTCTTCGCCTCCCTGCCCGAGGAGTTGGCCGAAAAGGGCAGGATCCAGTTCTGCGGCCCGGCCGGCACCGACGCCGTCGAGGCCGCCTTCACCCTCGTCCGCACCGCCACCGGACGGGAGGGCCTGGCGGCCTTCTCCGGCGCCTACCACGGCATGACCGCGGACGCCCTGGCCGCCTCCGGGGGCGCCCGGCACCCCGGCGTGACCCGGCTGCCCTACCCCTACGCCTACCGCTGCCCCTTCGGCGTCGGCGGCGAGCGCGGCGCCGAACTCTCCGCGCGCTGGACCGAGAACCTCCTCGACGACCCCAAGGGCGGGGTGCCCCGGCCCGCCGGGATGATCCTCGAACCGGTCCAGGGCGAGGGCGGCGTGATCCCCGCCCCGGCCGGTTGGCTGCGCCGGATGCGGGAGCTCACCGCCGCCCGCGGCATCCCGCTCATCGTCGACGAGGTGCAGACCGGCGTCGGCCGCACCGGCACCTTCTGGGCCGTCGAACAGAGCGGCATCGTCCCCGACGTCCTCGTCCTGTCCAAGGCGATCGGCGGCAGCCTCCCGCTCGCGGTCATCGTCTACCGCGAGGAGCTGGACGCCTGGCGCCCCGGCGCGCACGCCGGCACCTTCCGCGGCAACCAACTCGCCATGGCCGCCGGCACCGCCACCCTCGCCTACGTCCGCCGCAACGGCCTCGCCGGCCGCGCCGCGGAGCTCGGCGCCACGATGCTCGCCCGGCTCCGCGAGCTCGCCGCCGCCCACGACTGCGTCGGCGACGTCCGCGGCCGCGGCCTGATGCTCGGCATCGAGATCGTCGACCGGGACGCCGACGCCGACCCGCTGGGTGCCCGCCCCGCCGACCCGGCGCTGGCCGCCGCCGTCCAACGGGCGTGCCTGGACCGCGGCCTGATCGTCGAACTCGGTGGCCGGCACTCCGCCGTCGTCCGGCTGCTGCCGCCCCTGACCCTCACCGACGAACAGGCGGACGCGGTCCTCGACCGCCTCGCCGACGCCATCGCGGCGGCCGTCCGCACCGCCCCCGGGCCCACGGGCTCGTCCCCCACGACACTGCGAGGCACCCCCGCATGAACGAACGCCCCGGCCCCGACGCCGCCCACGCGGCCGAACGGCTCCCCCTCCCGCACCAGGGGGCCGGCCTCATCGAGCCGTCCGTCCCGCGCCAGCAGCGCCGCCCCGGCGACGACACCTGCCACCAGCAGACCCCGGCCGCCGGCCGCCGCGTCCCCGGCGCGCACGACCCCGTGCGCCACCCCGACGCCGACCCCCTGGACCACCCGGACCCGGCCGTCGCCGCCGACGCCGCCGGCATCGAGAACCTCCTCCGCTGCTGGCTGCGCGAGCACGGAACCGCCCGCCCGGCCGGCGGCCGGCTGCGCCTCCCGCTGCACGCCAGCGCCACCGCCCTGCACATCCCGGTCCGCTACTGGTCACCCACCGGCTGGCACCGCCTGGGCGCCCCCACCCTGGAGGGCACCCCGCCCGGCTCGGCCCCGCTGGACGCCGTCACCCTCGCCGCCCTGCTGCGCCGCGAGGCCGCGCACGGCGGCGACCGGCGCGCCTCGGACGGCGGCGAACACCGGGTCGCCGACGGCGACGAACCGCCCGCAGCGGACGACGCCCCGCAGGCCCCGGACGGCGACGGCGCCGAACTCGTCGGCCGGGTCGCCAACTCCGTGCGCACCACCGCCCTGTTCATCGCCGACCGGCGCGCCCGCCCCGCCGAGGAACAGGGCTCCCGTTTCCTCGAAGCCGAGCAGTCGCTCCTCCTGGGCCACCCCCTGCACCCCACGCCCAAGAGCCGCGAGGGCCTCACCGACGCCGAGACCGTCGCCTACTCGCCCGAACTCCGCGGCGCCTTCCCGCTGCACTGGATGGCCGTCCACCCCGACGCGGTCGCCGCCGACTCCGCCTGGACCGAGCGCGGCCGCACGGTGCCGGCCGGGCAACTCACCGCCGAACTGGCCGGCGACGGCCTGCCGCTCCCCGACGGCACGGTGCCCCTGCCGCTCCACCCCTGGCAGGCCCGGGACCTCGCCGCCCGCCCGGAGACCGCCGCGCTGCGCGACGCCGGACTGCTGCACGACCTCGGCCCGCACGGCCCCCGCTGGTACCCCACCTCCTCTGTCCGCACGGTCTGCCGCCCCGGGGCGCCCGCCATGCTCAAGCTCTCCCTGGGCCTGCGCATCACCAACTCCCGCCGGGAGAACCTCCGCAAGGAGCTGATCCGCGGCGTCGAGGTCCACCGGCTGCTGCGCACCGGCCTGGCCGCGCAGTGGCGGGCCGCCTTCCCCGGCACCCCCGGCTTCGACATCGTCCGCGACCCCGCCTACCTCGCCGTCGACGGGCCGGACGGCACCCCCGTCCGGGGCCTCGACGTGGTCGTCCGCCACCAGCCCTTCGGCCCCGCCGACGACGCCGTCTGCATCGCCGGACTCACCGCGCCCCGCCCCTGGCCCGGCCACGGCGCGATGCGCTCCCGCCTGGAGAGCGTCGTCGGTGGGCTCAGCGCCCGCACCGGGCGGCCGGCCGGCGCGGTGGCCACGGAGTGGTTCCTGCGCTACCTCGAAGCGGTGGTCCGGCCCGTCCTGTGGCTCGACGGGACGGCCGGCGTCGCCCTGGAGGCCCACCAGCAGAACACCCTCGTCCTGCTGGACGCCGACGGCTGGCCGGCCGGCGGCCGCTACCGCGACAACCAGGGCTACTACTTCCGGACCTCCCGCCGCGCCGAACTGGAGAGCCGGCTGCCCGGCATCGGCACCGCCAGCGACACCTTCGTCGCCGACGACGTCACCGACGAGCGGTTCGCCTACTACCTCGGCATCAACAACGTCCTCGGCCTCATCGGGGCGTTCGGCGCGGCCCGCCTGATCCGCGAGGAGGTGCTGCTCGCCGCCTTCCGACGGTTCCTCGTCGATGCCGCCGCCGCGCCCCGGGCGCACCGCTCCACCCTGCCGGAGCGACTGCTCTCCGCCCGCACCCTGCGCTGCAAGGCCAACCTCGCGACCAGGCTGCACGGCCTGGACGAACTGGTCGGCCCGGTCGACACCCAGTCCGTCTACGTCACCCTGTCCAATCCGCTCGCGCTCTAGGCCCTGTTGTCCCCCAGCCCCACAGGAGAGCGTCACGTGCCACCCACCGATTCCGGCCCCACCACCGCGCCGGACGACACCTTCGGCGACCGGCCGGCGCCCCACCCCGGCGCGGCGCCGCCCGCGGCCCCCACCCCGGCCGCGGGCCCGTTGCTGGACGACCTGGCCGGCTGGCCACCGGCCGACACCCCCGCCGGGACGTTCGCCCTCGTCCCGGTGGACCTCGACCGCGACCTGGACCGCATCGTCGCCTGGATGAACGATCCGGCCGTCGCCGCCTTCTGGGAACTGGCCGGCCCCCCGGAGACCACCGCCACCCATCTGCGCCCCCAACTGGACGGCGACGGCCGCAGCGTGCCGTGCCTGGGCGTGCTGGACGGCGTCCCGATGAGCTACTGGGAGATCTACCGCGCCGATCTGGACCGGATCGCCCGCTACTACCGGGCCCGCCCCCACGACACCGGCATCCACCTACTCATCGGCGGCACCGGCGACCGCGGCCGCGGCCTCGGCACGACGCTGCTGCGCGCCACCGCCGACCTCGTCCTCGACCACCGCCCGCGGTGCGGGCGCGTCCTCGCCGAACCGGACCTGTGCAACACCGGCTCCGTGGCGGCGTTCCTGAGCGCCGGCTTCCGCTACGCCGAGGAGATCGAACTCCCCGAGAAACGCGCGGCGTTGATGATCCGCGACCGCGCCCACCGCCACCTGCTCTGACCCCGGGGCCGTCCGTCGACGGCCCCGGCCCGGTCCGCCATCCGTCCCGCCGGCCCGGTTGTCCCCCGCACGTGCCGGTCCGGTCCCGTCCCGAGGAGTCCCACCTTGTCTCCTGCGCCCCGTCCCTCCGCTCCCGCCGCCTCCGCTCCCGCCGACCGCCGCGCCCCGTCCGCCACGACCGGGCACACCCCGTCGCGCGACGCCTGGCAGCGCGCCGCCCGCCGGCTCTTCGCCAAGACCCTCGCGGAATTCGCCTACGAGGAGATCCTCGTCCCCGAACCCGACGGCACCGCCCCCGACGGCAGCCCCCGCTACCGCCTACGGGTCACCGACGACCTCACCTACCGCTTCACCGCCCGCAGAAGCGCCTACGGGCACTGGCGCGTCGACCCCCACTCGATCGCCCCGCACGCCGATCCGCTGCGCTTCCTCACCCACGCCCACGACACCGTCCTGAGCCTGTCCGGCGACACCACCGGCCACCTCATCCGCGAGCTGACCGCCACCCTCGCCGCCGACACCCGCCTGGACGCCACCGCACTCAGCGCCGCGGAACTCGCCGACCTGGACTACGCCGCCCTCGAAGGCCACCAGACCGGCCACCCCTGGCTCGTCGCCAACAAGGGCCGACTCGGCTTCTCCGCCGCCGACGCCGAGACCTGGGCCCCCGAGGCCCGCACCCCGCAGCGGCTGCCCTGGCTCGCCGCGCACCGCCGTCTCGCCCACTACCGCGGCGTCCCCGCCCTGGCCACCCCCGACCGCCTCTACGGCGAGGAACTCGCCCCGGCCACCCGGCGCGCCTTCGCCGCCACCCTGGCCGACGCCGGCCGTGACCCGGCCGACTACCTCTACCTCCCCGTGCACCCCTGGCAGTGGGACGAGACCATCGCCCCGCTCTTCGCCCCGCAACTCGCCGACGGATCCCTCGTCCCGCTGCCCAGCGACAACGACCTGCGGCTCCCGCAGCAGTCGATCCGCACCTTCCTCAACCTCACCCGCCCCCGGGCGCGCACCGTCAAGCTGCCGCTGTCCATCCTCAACACCCTGGTCTGGCGCGGCCTGCCCACCGAGCGCACCCTGGCCGCCCCCGCCGTCACCGCCTGGGTGCACGGCCTGCGCGACGGCGATACGTATCTGCGCGACGAGACCCGGGTGATCCTGCTCGGTGAGACCGCCTCGGTCACCGTCGAGCACCCCCTCTACGACCGGCTGCCCGGCGTCCCCTACCAGTACAAGGAACTGCTCGGCTGCATCTGGCGGGAGCCGCTCGCCGGCCGGCTCGACCCGGGGGAGCGGGCCCGCACCCTGGCCTCCCTGCTGCAGACCGACCCCGCCGGCCGCGCCCTGGCCGCGGAGCTGGTGCACCGCTCCGGCCTGTCCCCGCGGGACTGGCTGGCCCGGCTGTTCGGCGCGCTGCTGCCGCCCCTGCTGCACTTCCTCTACCAGTACGGCACGGTTTTCTCCCCGCACGGCGAGAACGCCATCGTGGTCTTCGACGAGGACGACGTCCCCACCCGGCTGGCCATGAAGGACTTCGTCGACGACGTCAACACCAGCGCCCAGCCGCTGCCCGAGCAGGACGCCATGCCGGACGACGTCCGGGCGGTGCTGCTGACCGAACCCCCGGCGTTTCTCACCCAGTTCATCCACTCCGGCCTGTTCGTCGGCGTCTTCCGCTATCTGGCGCCGCTGTGCGAGGAGCAACTCGGCGTCCCCGAAGGAGAGTTCTGGTCACTCGTCCGGGCGGAGATCCTGCGCCACCACGAGCGGTTCCCGCACCTCAAGGAGCGGCAGGAGACCTTCGACCTGCTCACCCCGAAGATCGAGCGGCTCTGTCTGAACCGCAACCGGCTGCATGTGGACGGTTACCGCGACCGTCGCGACCGCCCGCACGCCGCCGTGCACGGCACCGTCCCCAACCCCCTGTACGCACCGTGATCGCTGCCCGGCCGGTGATCGCCCCGCGCTGTCGGTGGTCCCGAGTAGGCTTGCAAGCGCTATGACGAAGCCCTCTCTCCCCGATCTGCTCCACGCCGCCGTCTCCGCCGTCGGCGGCACCGAGCGGCCCGGCCAGGTGGCCATGGCCGAGGCCGTCGCCGAGGCTGTGGACGACCAGGCCCATCTGCTGGTGCAGGCCGGCACCGGCACCGGAAAGTCCCTCGGCTATCTGGTGCCGGCGCTGGCCCACGGCGAGAGGGTGGTGGTCGCCACGGCCACCCTCGCCCTGCAGCGCCAGCTCGTCGAGCGCGATCTGCCGCGGACGGTCGAGGCCCTGCATCCGCAGCTGCGCCGCCGGCCGCAGTTCGCGATGCTCAAGGGCCGCTCCAATTACCTCTGCCTGCACCGCCTCCACGAGGGCGCCCCGCAGGACGAGGAGGACGGCCTCTTCGACGTCTTCGAGCAGGCGACGCCGACCAGCAAGCTCGGCAAGGACCTGCTGCGGCTGCGCGACTGGGCGGACGAGACCGAGACCGGCGACCGCGACGATCTTTCCCCCGGCGTCTCGGACCGCGCCTGGGGCCAGGTCTCGGTCTCCTCGCGCGAGTGCCTGGGCGCCTCGAAGTGCGCGTACGGCGCGGAGTGCTTCGCCGAGGCGGCCCGGGAGCGGGCCAAGCTCGCCGATGTGGTGATCACCAACCACGCGCTGCTGGCGATCGACGCCATCGAGGGCGCCCCGGTCCTGCCGCAGCACGAGGTCCTGATCATCGACGAGGGCCATGAGCTGGTCTCCCGGGTCACCGGCGTGGCCACCGGCGAGCTCACCCCCGGCCAGGTCAACCGCGCCGTGCGGCGCGCCGCCAAGCTGGTCGACGAGAAGGCCGCCGATCAGCTCCAGACCGCCGCCGAGACGTTCGAGCGGCTGATGGAGCTGGCGCTGCCCGGCCGCCTGGAGGAGATCCCCGAGGAGCTGGCGTACTGCCTGATGGCGCTGCGGGACGCGGCCCGCACGGTGATCGTCGCGCTCGGCTCGACCCGCGACAAGTCCGTCCAGGACGAGGACGCGGTCCGCAAGCAGGCCCTGGCCGCGGTCGAGAACGTCCACGACGTCGCCGAGCGGATCGCGAACGGCTCCGAGTACGACGTGGTCTGGTACGAGCGCCATGAGCCCCGCGGCGGAGCCGTACCCCGCTTCAGCGGGGCGTCGCTGCGGGTGGCGCCGCTGTCGGTCTCCGGTCTGCTGCGGGAGAAGCTCTTCACCGACCGCTCCGTGGTGCTGACCTCCGCCACCCTCAAGCTGGGCGGCGACTTCAACGGCGTGGCCGCCTCGCTGGGCCTGGGCCCGGAGGGCACCGCGGGCGAGGACGAGCCGGTCTGGAAGGGCCTGGACGTCGGCTCGCCGTTCGACTACGGCAAGCAGGGCATCCTCTACGTCGCCAAGCACCTCGCCCAGCCGGGTCGGGAGGGCAGCCGCACCGACATGCTCGACGAGCTGGCGGAGCTCATCGAGGCGGCCGGTGGCCGGACGCTGGGGCTGTTCTCGTCGATGCGGGGCGCCCAGGCCGCGGCGGAGGCGATGCGCGGCCGGCTCGACATGCCGGTCCTGCTCCAGGGCGAGGAGACCCTCGGCGAGCTGATCCGGACGTTCGCCGCGGACGCCCGGACGTGCCTGTTCGGCACCCTGTCGCTGTGGCAGGGCGTGGACGTCCCGGGCCCGAACTGTCAGCTGGTGGTCATGGACCGGGTGCCCTTCCCGCGGCCGGACGATCCGCTGATGAGCGCCCGGCAGAAGGCCGTGGAGGAGGCCGGCGGCAACGGCTTTATGGCGGTCGCGGCGACCCATGCCGCGCTGCTGATGGCGCAGGGGGCGGGCCGTCTGGTCCGGGCCACCGGCGACCGCGGCGTGGTCGCGGTGCTGGACCCGCGCGTGGAGCGGGCCCGCTACGGCTCCTTCCTCCGCAAGTCCATGCCGGACTTCTGGTACACCACCGACCGCAATCAGGTCCGCCGCTCGTTGGCCGCCATCGACAAGGCGGCCAGGGAGGCGGCGGGGGAGTAGCCGGGGAGCGGGGCCCGCCGGGACAGCGCAGAGCCCCGGGACGGAACCGGCGCAGTGGTTCCGTCCCGGGGCTCGGTCGTGGGGGCGCGGTCAGACCCGGCGCAGCACCGCCACCACCTTGCCGAGGATGGTCGCCTCGTCGCCGGGGATGGGCTGGTACGCGGCGTTGTGCGGCAGCAGCCATACATGGCCGTCCTCGCGCTTGAAGCGCTTGACGGTCGCCTCGCCGTCGAGCATGGCGGCGACGATGTCGCCGTTCTCGGCGACCGGCTGGCGGCGGACGGTGACCCAGTCGCCGTCACAGATCGCCGCCTCGATCATGGAGTCGCCCACGACCTTCAGCACGAACAGCTCGCCGTCGCCGACCAGCTGACGGGGCAGGGGGAAGACGTCCTCGACGGACTCCTCGGCAAGGATCGGGCCGCCGGCCGCGATCCGGCCGACCAGCGGGACGTAGGACGCGGCGGGCTTGCCGGCGGTCTCCGTCGCCGCGCTCGTCGGCTGGTCCGAGGCACGGACCTCGTACGCCCGCGGGCGGTGCGGGTCGCGGCGCAGGAAGCCCTTCCGCTCCAGGGCCATCAGCTGGTGGGCGACGGAGGAGGTGCTGGAGAGCCCGACGGCCTGGCCGATCTCCCGCATGGACGGGGGATATCCGCGCCGCTGCACCGAATCCCGGATCACTTCGATCACTCGGCGCTGGCGGTCGGTGAGCCCGGAACTGTCGGCGCGAATGCCCGGGGGGCGCCCCGGCAGCGAACGGGTCGGCTTGTGCTCTTCGGAGTCCGACGTGGTGTCTTCCATCGGCCGCGGTGCCCTTTGCGGTTGCTCGAATCGGCTCTGGGAGTGGCTTTGTGCGGTGATGGTCGCGCTGTCTGCGGTGGTGGTCACGTCGGCCCCTCTCGAAATGTTCTCCCTAGTTAGCCAACGGTAGTTGCTTTCGAAAGGTTGCGCCAAACACACGTTCGAGTGAAAAATTCCGCGATTGGCTGACCTGATCAAGTGCCGCGGTGTATGGCCGAATGGCAATTCGGGCCTCCGGGACGTCCTGCCCCGGATTCCCGTCCGGATTCCTGTCCGAAATGCCGGCCGGAACCCGTCCCGAAAAGCGTGGGACGGTGCCGCGGGGGAGGTTCGCCGCGACGTGGCCGATTGTGTCATCCCCGCCCCTCCGGCCCCCGCGCCGGGTGGCTTCCCGTACCCTCTTGGACGGCCCGCCGGCCCGCGGCCACCGCGACACGCGGTAGGCAGATATAAGCACCCCGACACCACATCTAGTGCTTAGATGCCTTCGGCCGCCTACAAGTTGTGGTGCCGGGTCAGTCGGACCCCACGGATCGCCTATGCTTGTGGCTGCTCCGAAGGGCCCGTACGGACCGGCCGGAGGTTCCGTCGCCGTACGCCGGTTCCCTTGGCGTGCGTCCGTTTTCGAGGGTGAGGAGGGTGGAGCCATGCACTGCCCCTTCTGCAGGCACCCGGACAGTCGGGTCGTCGACAGCCGCACCACGGACGACGGGACGTCGATCCGCCGGCGCCGCCAGTGCCCCGACTGCTCCCGCCGCTTCACCACCGTCGAAACGGCGTCACTCATGGTGATCAAGCGGAGCGGGGTCACCGAGCCCTTCAGTCGCACCAAGGTCATCGCGGGGGTGCGCAAGGCGTGCCAGGGGCGTCCGGTCACCGAGGACGCCCTCGCCAAGCTCGGCCAGCGGGTCGAGGAGGCGGTGCGCGCCACCGGCAGCGCCGAGCTGACCACCCATGACGTCGGGCTCGCCATACTGGGCCCGCTGCAGGAACTCGACCTCGTCGCGTACCTGCGCTTCGCGTCCGTCTATCGGGCGTTCGACTCACTTGAGGACTTCGAGGCGGCCATCGCCGAGCTGCGGGAGCAGCGCGAGCAGGGGCCGCCCGCGCACGGCGGGAGCAACGAGGAGGCCGGCGAGCCGGCCGTTCCCGTGCCCGCCACCGCCGCCGACTGAGTTCGGCGCGCACTTCCAGACCCGGGTCGGGGCGAGAGCAGGGCGCCCCGGTGCGGGAAGACATACACCGTGCCACGGAATTTGTGTGCACATATGGGCGTTTGCCCGTACAGGGAGGCGGAATGACAGAGACGACGAGCGGCCCGGCACGAGGCTCCCGCGCCAAGGGCAGCAAGGCGAGCAAGGGTCTGCGTATCGAGCGCATCCACACCACCCCCGGCGTGCATCCGTACGACGAGGTCCAGTGGGCGCGCCGTGACGTCGTCATGACCAACTGGCGCGACGGCTCGGTCAACTTCGAGCAGCGTGGCGTCGAGTTCCCCGACTCCTGGTCGGTGAACGCGGTCAACATCGTCACGAGCAAGTACTTCCGCGGCGCGGTGGGCTCCCCGGCCCGCGAGTCGAGCCTCAAGCAGCTCATCGACCGCGTGGTCAAGACGTACCGCAAGAGCGGCGAGGAGAACGGTTACTTCGCCTCCCCGGCGGACGCCGAGATCTTCGAGCACGAGCTGGCCTACGCCCTGCTCCACCAGGTCTTCAGCTTCAACTCCCCGGTGTGGTTCAACGTCGGCACCCAGCAGCCGCAGCAGGTCAGCGCCTGCTTCATCCTCTCCGTGGACGACTCCATGGAGTCGATCCTGGACTGGTACAAGGAAGAGGGGATGATCTTCAAGGGCGGCTCCGGCGCCGGCCTGAACCTCTCCCGCATCCGCTCCTCCAAGGAGCTGCTCTCCTCCGGCGGCAACGCCTCCGGCCCGGTCTCCTTCATGCGCGGCGCCGACGCCTCCGCCGGCACCATCAAGTCGGGTGGCGCCACCCGCCGCGCGGCCAAGATGGTCGTCCTGGACGTCGACCACCCCGACGTCGAGGCGTTCATCGAGACCAAGGTCAAGGAAGAGGAGAAGATCCGCGCGCTGCGCGACGCGGGCTTCGACATGGACCTGGGCGGCGACGACATCACGTCCGTCCAGTACCAGAACGCCAACAACTCGGTCCGCGTGAACGACGAGTTCATGAAGGCCGTGGAGTCCGGCGCGAAGTTCGGCCTGCGCGGCCGGCTGAACGGCGAGATCATCGAGGAGGTCGACGCCAAGGGCCTGTTCCGCAAGATGGCCGAGGCCGCCTGGGCCTGCGCCGACCCCGGCATCCAGTACGACGACACCATCAACCACTGGCACACCTCGCCGGAGACCGGTCGCATCACCGCGTCCAACCCGTGCAGCGAGTACATGCACCTGGACAACTCCTCGTGCAACCTCGCCTCGCTCAACCTCCTGAAGTTCCTCAACGACGACGACCAGGGCAACCAGTCCTTCGACGCCGTGCGGTTCGCCAAGGTCGTCGAGCTGGTCATCACGGCCATGGACATCTCGATCTGCTTCGCGGACTTCCCCACCGAGAAGATCGGCGAGACCACCCGCGCCTTCCGCCAGCTGGGCATCGGCTACGCCAACCTCGGCGCGCTGCTGATGGCCACCGGCCACGCCTACGACTCCGACGGCGGCCGCGCCCTGGCCGGTGCCATCACCTCGCTGATGACCGGCACCTCCTACAAGCGCTCCGCCGAGCTGGCCGCGGTCGTCGGCCCGTACGACGGCTACGCCCGCAACGCCGACGCCCACAAGCGCGTCATGAAGCAGCACTCCGACGCCAACGGCAGCGCGGTGCGCATGGACGACCTGGACACCCCGGTGTGGGCCGCGGCCACCGAAGCCTGGCAGGACGTGCTGCGCCTCGGCGAGAAGAACGGCTTCCGCAACGCCCAGGCGTCGGTGCTGGCCCCGACCGGCACCATCGGCCTGATGATGGACTGCGACACCACCGGCGTCGAGCCGGACCTGGCGCTCGTGAAGTTCAAGAAGCTGGTCGGCGGCGGCTCCATGCAGATCGTGAACAACACGGTCCCCAAGGCGCTCAAGCGGCTCGGCTACCAGCCCGAGCAGGTCGAGGCGATCGTCGCCCACATCGCCGACCACGGCAATGTCGTCGACGCCCCCGGCCTCAAGCCGGAGCACTACGAGGTCTTCGACTGCGCCATGGGCGAGCGCGCCATCTCCCCGATGGGCCACGTCCGCATGATGGCCGCGGCCCAGCCGTTCCTCTCCGGCGCGATCTCCAAGACGGTCAACGTCCCGGAGTCGGCCACCGTCGAGGAGATCGAGGACGTCTACTTCCAGGGCTGGAAGCTCGGCCTGAAGGCGCTCGCGATCTACCGCGACAACTGCAAGGTCGGTCAGCCGCTCTCCGCCAAGAAGAAGGAGGAGGAGAAGAAGCCCGAGGCCGCCGCGAAGACCGCGGAGAAGAAGGTCGTCGAGTACCGCCCGGTCCGCAAGCGTCTGCCCAAGGGCCGCCCGGGGATCACCACCTCCTTCACCGTCGGCGGCGCCGAGGGCTACATGACCGCCAACTCCTACCCGGACGACGGTCTCGGCGAGGTCTTCCTGAAGATGTCCAAGCAGGGCTCGACCCTCGCGGGCATGATGGACGCCTTCTCCATCGCGGTGTCGGTCGGCCTCCAGTACGGCGTGCCGCTGGAGACCTACGTCTCGAAGTTCGTCAACATGCGCTTCGAGCCGGCCGGTATGACCGACGACCCGGACGTGCGGATGGCGCAGTCGATCGTCGACTACATCTTCCGCCGCCTGGCGCTGGACTTCCTGCCGTTCGAGACCCGCTCGGCCCTCGGCATCCACTCCGTCGAGGAGCGCCAGCGCCACCTGGAGACCGGCTCCTACGAGCTGCCCGAGGACGAGGTCGACGTGGAGGGCCTGGCCCAGTCCGCGCCCCGGCAGACCGACACGGTCAAGGACCCGGCCCCGGCGATCAAGGCCGTCGAGGAGACCGCCGCGCCGGCTCCCAAGCAGGCGCACACCAACGCCGAGCTGGTGGAGATGCAGCTGGGCATCAACGCCGACGCGCCGCTGTGCTTCTCCTGCGGCACCAAGATGCAGCGGGCCGGCAGCTGCTACCTCTGCGAGGGCTGCGGTTCGACCAGCGGTTGCAGCTGAGCCCGGCGCCCCGAGGGGGCGACGGCCGGTGATCGGCCGGTGGGCCTGAGCTGACCAGGGCGGTGGAGTACGGGGAGACCCGGCTCCACCGCCCTGTCGCGTCGGGGGGCGGACACGACCTAGGGGAGGAAGTCCCCGACGGTCCGGGTGAAACCCTCCGGGTCGTCCAGCCACGGGAAGTGGCCGGCGCCCGGCTGGACGGTCAGCGTGGCGCCGGGCAGCAGCGCGGCGATCTTTGCGGCGACCCGGGGCAGCGGGCCGCCGTCCCGTTCGCCGGCGAGCAGCAGTACCGGCGCATCCAGCGAGGCCAGTGCGGCCCGCGCCGCGGCCGGGTCGAAGGCACCGGCGGACGCGTACCGCTCCGCGGCCTCTTCGTTGGTCTGCGCGACCTCCGACGCGGCGTGCTCCATGGCCGCCGCGTCCCAACGGCCGTAGAAGAACGGGGCGATGGCGTCCCAGTCGGCATCCGTGGCGGTGCCGGCCCAGACCGCCTCGTAGGAGCGGTACGCGTCCGGGAACCACGGTTCGGCGGACCGCAGGGCGGCCGCTTCCCGCCGATGCGCCTCGGTGAAGTCGATGCCCAGGGCACGGGCCCGACCGGCGACCAGGGTGAGGCTGCGGATGCGCGCCGGAAAACGGGCCGCGTAGAGCAGGGCGAGATCGCCGGCCGCGAAGTGCGCGAGAACGTCGACATATTCGAGGCCGAGGTGGGCCCGGAGCGCCTCGACGTCGTCCACCTGCCGGTCACAGCGGTAGGTCGCCGGATCGGTGGGGATGCCCGATTCACCGGTGCCGCGGAGATCGAGTTGGATCAATTGCCGGTGGGCCGCCATTCCGCCCAGATCGCCGAAGTAGGCGGAGGCGCGCATCGGGCCACCGGGAAGGCAGAGCAGCGGCTCGCCTTTCCCGACGAGGTGATAGGCGAGCGGGGTTCCGTCGGGCGCGGTGAGAACAGGCATGGCGGTAATCCTGGGCACGAGTGCGTAGTGCGGCAAGTGGTTATGCCGGGGTCCCTGGGGAGCGTGGGAGAAGAGGACGGGAAGAGGACGGGAAGAGGCGTGGGGCGGGGGAGCGGGGAGAGCGGGGGAAGCCGGTGGGAAGTGGGTGGGAAACCCTGGGGCGCGGTATTTCGGCATGGCGATATTCCGGTGGGCCCGCTCCACGGGCCGCTGCCGTGATCTTCACTCCTGCTCCCATGGTGAAGATCTGGGCCCGTATGTCCGCCGGAGCGTGATCGGCCCGGATGCTGAGCGCGTACGGTCGCGTCCCCTGGGGCGCGTGCGCGGCGGTGGAACGTCGGAGGGGAGGCGGCTCGTCGCCGCCTCCCCTCCACATCTGCCGCAGGTGACCGTCAGGCGCCCATCAGCCGGGTGAACTCATCCGGGTCGGTGTCGAACCCGCGTAGTACGGGCTGGAACCGCCATTCACCCGAGGCGTCCCGCGCGAACTCGGCGCAGGCCGCCGCGGTCGCGTCCGGAACGCCGGCGAAGTCGTTGCGGGCCAGCCTGGTGTATCCCTCGCGTACCTCGACGAGGGTGTTGGCGACCTCGCCGAAGACCTTGCGGCCGTGCGCCTGCTGGATCACCACGCCCACCACGACGCGGGCGTAGCGCTCGGACAGTCGCTCCAACTCCAGCGTCATGACCTCGTCGTCGCCGAATCCCTGGCCGGTCCGGCTGTCCCGGTTGAGCGTGATGGTCCCGTCGGGCGATCGGCTGTCGAAGTGCACCAGGTAGGCCGGCTCTCCGTGCGGCGCGTCCGCCGGGTACGTCGCCGCGATGAGGTCCAGGTCGATGTCCGGCTCACCGATGGGGCTGGGATCCCATCCGAGTGCCACCACGACCTTCTCAATCCCCTTGTTGAACGTGCTCACCGGGTCCCCTTCCGTCAGCTCCCGTGGCCCAGCCCGTCTGCGATTCCGCGGACAACTCCCCGGGTTTTCCCCGTGTTCGACCATCGTGCCACGCGGTCGCGGGAGTCGGCCCGGTAAGTCCGTGACCAGCCATGGGTGTTCGTGGCTTCGACGCAAAGGGCCCACTGTTTTCGGTGCAATGTGACGCCATGTGTCGGTGCAATGGAGCGCATTGCCTTCGGTGCGGTGAGTCTATTGCTCTGAGGGTGCTCCGAGGGTGCCGCGGGGGTGGCAAGGCGGCTTGCTTCCGGGGGTGTTCGTGTCGTCGTCTCGTCCCGGAGATGGGTGGCGAGGGCGTCGGTGAGGGCGAGGGAGCGCGGGCGGGGTGTTCGGGGGTGGTGAACGCTCTCCGGTGGCGTGCGGATGGCCGGGCGCGCCTGTCGGGAGGGCCGGTGGCGGACCGTCGTCGAGGAGGTGGGGCGCCGGGTGGGCGTGACGGCCTCCAGCGACGCGCGCCCGTAAGGGAGTTCGGGGCGGCAGGAAGCAGGCGGGCAGCGGTTCCGGTCGTCACCGGGCCTTACGATGGCGCGGTGCTGGTCAAGTGGATTCGCCTCACCGTCGTGGACCGCCGAGGGTTCGAGCGGGGGCAGCGGAAATGGGCCGGGCTCCTGGGAGAGCCCGGCTTCCGGGGACAGGCCGGGGGGTGGAGCCGTTCCCGTCCCGGCGTGGCCCACCTGGTCGGCTTCTGGGAGAGCCGGGCGTTCTACGACTCCTTCATGGCGCGCTCGCACGACCGGTTGGCCGCCGCCCAGACCGGCACCTACAAGGACCCGCAAGTCCGGCTGTTCGAGCACGAATTCGACGTGAAGGTGGGGTTCCGTCCGGCCTTCGGCGACGCGGACGTGCTGCGGTTGGCGCACTGCCAGGTGCGCGAGGACCGGGTGGATCACTTCGTGCTCATGCAGGAGAAGGTGTGGAACCCGGCGATGGCCGGGTCGCCCGGCATGCTCCGGGGGATGGTCGGGCGGGCGCCGGGCGAGGAGTTCCTGGTCCTGTCGATGTGGCAGTCGGCGGCCGAGCGCGGCAAGTACCGTCCGGAGCGGGTGGAACGGCTGGCGCTGCGGGCCCAGATAGCCGCCGACGTGCGGGCGATCGCGGGCGACGTGGTGCAGCTCGAACCCTCCTGGACGGTGTGAGCGCCGCGGTCAGACCCCCTGTCGCGGCGGGGCGGAGGCGTCGCCGGTCGGGCGGCCGGGGGTGACGCGGCCGGGGGTGAAGGCGCCCGCGCGGGCCGCGGCCAGTGCCGCCGCGGCGGCCTGGTCGGCGAGCGCCTCGTCGACCGGCTCCCGGGTGATGAACAGCCGGCAGAGCAGCGGGGCGGGCACCGCCCGCACCAGTGCCCCGGCGTCGACGGCGGCCCCCTCCGGGCCGGCCGGTAGTTCCCCGCGCGCGACGGCGCGCTCCACGATGGCCTCGCAGCGCGCGAACCGCTCGGCATAGTAGGCGCTCAGCGCCGCCGCGGCCCGCTCCGACTGGAAGCCGGCCGCGATCATCACGGAACCGGACGCGCCCGTCGCGGGCTCGGTGAACGAGGTGACGACCTCGCGGGCGAGCGCCCGCAGATCGCCCTCCAGCGACCCGGTGTCGGGTGGCAGCCAGCTGTCCTCGCCCGCCAGGTCCAGGGCGTCGGCCACCAGGCCCTCCACGTCGCCCCAGCGGCGGTAGAGCGTGGTCTTGTGCACCCCGGAGCGGGCGGCGACGTACTCGACCGTCAGCCCGGGGTAGCCGAGTTCGCCGAGGCCGGCCAGGACGGCGTCGCGGACGACGGCCCGGGTGCGGGCCGTTCGCCCGCCGGGGCGCCGGGTGCCGGGGGTGGGGGAGGACGCCGGACCGTCGCTCTCGGACTGCTTCTTCTCGCCCTCGCCGGACAATTGCAACTCCTGTTGCGTTAGTGGTGTGGGTGTGTCATCCTCATCGTAACGCGACAGGAGTTGCGTTTGCTGGTCGGCGGGGGTGCTGTCCGGCGTGCCCGCGGCAACACCCGGAGGATCACGTGCCCACTCAGATCTCGCTGCACGACGTCAGCAAGTCCCACGCCGACCGCCCTCTCCTCGACCGCGTCTCCCTGGCCGTGCGCCCCGGCGAGCGCCTCGGGATCGTCGGGGAGAACGGCGCCGGAAAGTCCACCCTGCTGCGCCTCATCGCCGGCTTGGAGCCGCCCGACGAGGGCCGCGTCCTGCTCACCGCCGACGGCGGCACCGGCTACCTGGGCCAGACCCCCGACCTCCCCCCGGACCGCACCGTCCAGGACGCCGTCGACGCCGCCCTGGCCGAACTCCGGGACATCGAGCGCCGGCTGCGGTCCCTGGAGGCGACCCTCGGGGACGCCGCCCCGGCGCAGCTCGACGCGTACGGCGACCTGCTCACCCGCTTCGAGCTGCGCGGCGGATACGAGGCCGACGCCCGCGTCGACCGCGCGCTGCACGGCCTGGGCCTGGACGGTCTGGACCGCGGCCGGCTCCTCGGCAGCCTCTCCGGAGGCGAACAGGCCCGCCTCGGCCTGGCCTGCCTGATCTCCGCGGCGCCCGAGGTCATGCTCCTCGACGAACCGACCAACCACCTCGACGCCACCGCCCTGGACTGGCTGGAGGAGGCCCTGCTCGCCCACCGCGGCACGGTCCTCGCGGTCTCCCACGACCGGCTCTTCCTGCAGCGCATCGCCACCGCCGTCGTCGAGGTCGACGCCGACCGCCGCGCCCTGGTCCGCTACGGCGAGGGCTACGGCACCTTCCTCGCCGCCAAGGCCGCCGCCCGCCGCCGCTGGGAGCAGGAGCACGCCCAGTGGTGCGACGAGATCGCCCGGCTCACCGCACACGCCGCCGGCGCCGCACGCGGCGTCGCCCAGGACCGCGGCATGAAGGACAACAACAAGATGGCCTACGACCGCGACCGCGGGCGGGTCCAGGCATCCGTCTCCAGCCGGGTGCGCAACGCCCAGGAACGGCTCCGCCGGCTCCGGGCCGAGCCGGTGCCCCGGCCGCCCGAGCCGCTCCGCTTCCGGGCCGCCCCCGACTCCGGCGACACCGCCGGCACCCTGGTCCGCCTCGACGACGTCCGGGTCGGCGACCGCCTCGCCGTGGACGCCCTCACCGTCCGCGCCGGCGAGCGGATCCTCGTCCACGGTGCCAACGGCGCGGGCAAGACCACCCTCCTGCGGGTCATGGCGGGCGCCACCGCGCCCGACCGCGGCACGGTCGTCCGCCGGGGCCGGATCGGCTTCCTCGCCCAGGAGATACCGGTCTCCCGCCCCGCCGCGCCGCTGCTGGCCGCCTTCGGCCGGGGCCTGGCCGGCGACCCCGACGCGCTGGCCGCCCTGCTGCTGTCCTTCGGCCTGTTCCGGGAGCGCGACCTCCACGTCCCCGTCGGATCGCTCTCGGCCGGCCAGCGCCGCCGGCTGGCCCTGGCCCGCCTGCTCGCCCGCCCCGCCGACCTGCTGCTGCTCGACGAACCCACCAACCATCTGGCGCTCGCCCTCGTCGAGGAACTGGAGGAGGCGCTCGCGGCCTGGCCCGGCGCCCTGGTCGTGGTCTCCCACGACCGGCTGCTGCGGCGCCGCTTCGCCGGCCGGCCCTACGAGCTGCGCGACGGCCGCCCGGCCCTCGTCGCCTGCTGAGGCCCCTGCGCGGGCCGGTGCCCCGCCCCCGGTGCCCCTCCGCCGCACCCGGCATGTACAGGGCAGGCGTTCTAGGCTGGCGGCATGGCCCGGCCCCGACGCATCGTCCTGCTCCGCCACGGCGAGTCCGTGGGGAACGTCGACGACACCGTCTACGAGCGCGAGCCGGACCACGCGCTCGCCCTGACGGCGACCGGGCTGCGCCAGGCGGAGGAGGCCGGTCGCGCGCTGCGCGCGATGTTCGGCCACGAGCGGGTCTCCGCCTATGTGTCGCCCTACCGCCGCACCCACCAGACCTTCCGGTGCCTGGACCTGGATCCCGACCGGGTGCGGGTCCGCGAGGAGCCCCGGCTGCGGGAGCAGGACTGGGGCAACTGGCAGGACCGCGACGACGTGCAGCGCCAGAAGGTGTACCGCGACGCCTACGGCCACTTCTTCTACCGCTTCGCCCAGGGCGAGTCCGGCGCCGACGTCTACGACCGGGTCGGGGCCTTCCTGGAGAGCCTCTGGCGCAGCTTCGAGGACCCGCACCACCCGCCCAACGTCCTGATCGTCACGCACGGCCTCACCATGCGGCTGTTCTGCATGCGGTGGTTCCACTGGTCGGTCGCCGAGTTCGAGTCGCTGTCCAACCCCGGCAACGCCGATTGGCGCGCCCTGCTCCTCGGTCCGGACGGCCGCTACACCCTCGACCGCCCTTTCGACCGCTGGTGTGAACCCGAGCCTTATGGCGTCACCGGTTAAAGTGCACAGCGATGACGACCCCTGATCCTCGTGACGCCGAGCGTTGTGCGCGGGCCCTGGCGAGCCTGCGCGGCCTCTCCGTGGGCGACGCCCTCGGATCGCAGTTCTTCGTCCCCGCCCACTACCCCGCCCTCAAGCGCCGCGAGCTGCCGCCCGCGCCCTGGCGGTGGACCGACGACACCGAGATGGCCTGCTCCGTCCTGGCCGTCCTCACCACCCACCACCGCGTCGACCAGGACGCCCTGGCCCGCTCCTTCGCCGACCGCCACGACGACGGCCGCGACTACGGCCCGGCCGTCGACCGCCTCCTCCGCCTGATCCGCGAGGGCGGCGACTGGCGCGAACTGTCCGCCGCGCTCTTCAACGGCCACGGCTCCTGGGGCAACGGCGCCGCCATGCGCATCGCCCCGCTCGGTGCCTGGTACGCCGACGACCCCGAGCAGGCCACCCACCAGGCGGAGATCTCCGCCTACCCCACCCACCAGCACCGCGAGGCCGTCGTCGGCGCCATGGCGGTGGCCGCCGCGGCCGCCCTGGTCGCCGACCCGTCCCGCACTCCCGGCCCCGCGGAACTGATCGACGGCGTACTGTCCCTGATCCCGCGCAGCGCCGTACAGGCCGGCCTGCGCCGGGCCCGCGACATGCTCGACTACGGCGACCCCGGCACCGTCGCCGCCGTCCTGGGTTGCGGACGCCGCACCACCGCCCACGACACCGTGCCCTTCACCCTCTGGGCCGCCGCCCGCAACCTCGGCGACTTCGAGCGGGCGTTCTGGACCACCGTCCGGGCCGGCGGCGACGTCGACACCACCTGCGGGATCGTCGGCGGCATCGTCGCCGCGGGTCCCGGCGGCACCCCGCCCCAGGAATGGCTCGACCGCACCGAACCGCTGCCCGCCTGGGCCCCCACGCTCTGACCGGCACCCCGGGACCGCTTGGCCCCGGAGCGCAACGGTCCCTGCCGGCAGGCGACTTCACGCCCGATGGGTGCTCTCCGCGCGCCCGTCCGCGGGCTTGCGCGGCGCCGCCGGCAGTCGCCGCGGAGCGCCGCGTGCGGCCCTCCGCCGGCGCCCGTGCGCCGCTGCTCGGGATCCGATGCGGACGACGGCGCCGAATAGGCGTAACCTGGCTGGCGCCATGCCGTACGAGCCTCCCACCCATACCGTCGAGCGATCACTGCGCGCCACCACCGGCGCCAAGATCGTCGCAGGGATCGACGAGGTCGGACGCGGGGCCTGGGCCGGCCCGGTCAGCGTCTGCGCAGCCGTCACCGGCCTCCGTAGGCCACCGGACGGACTCACCGATTCCAAGTTGCTGACCCCCAAGCGCCGCACCGAACTCTGCGACGTGCTCGCGGACTGGGTCACCTCGTACGGTCTGGGGCACTCCTCCCCGGAGGAGATCGACGCCCTGGGCATGACCGCGGCACTGCGGCTCGCCGCCGTACGCGCCCTGGAGGCGCTTCCGGTCCGGCCGGACGCGGTCATCCTCGACGGCAAGCACGACTACCTGGGCGCGCCGTGGCGGGTCCGTACGGTCATCAAGGGCGACCAGTCCTGCATCGCGGTCGCCGCGGCGTCCGTGATCGCCAAGGTGCGACGGGACGCCATGATGGCCGAACTCGGTCTGGAATACGCCGACTTCGACTTCGCGACCAACGCCGGCTATCCCTCGCCGACCCACCGCACCGCCCTGGAGGAGCACGGTCCCACGCCGTACCACCGGGTGTCCTGGTCCTACATGGACGCCCTGCCCCGGTGGCGGCACCTGAAGAAGGTGCGCGTCACCCCCGAAGCAGCCGCTCTGGAAGCCGGTGGCCAACTCGGCTTCGACTTCTGAGCGGAGCGGGGCGGGAATTCGGTACCCACTGACATGTCCCGCACCTACGTTTGATAGACATCCCTTTATGCCTCTCATCCCCGAGGAGCCTCAGATTCACGAGAGTGTCCCGGGTCCCCGCGCAACTCCGGCCGCCGGCCGCACCGCGCCGACCCCCCGTCCCGTCCCTGGTCCCGGTCCCCGCCCCGCCCCGCCGCGAGGCGCCCCCGCGTCCAGTGCCCGTCCGGGCAAGCCCGGACCTGCCGCTCCGCCCCGAGGGTCCGTCCCGGCCCCGCCGGCGCAGCGCACCGGTTCCCCGCAGCCTCCGGCCGCCACGGCCGAAGCCGTCGTGGGCACCCAGCTCCAGCTGATCCCGGCTCCCGCCGACGGAGCCGTCGACGCCGCCGACGAGGCCGTCGACCTGCTCCTGGACTCCGGCCGCGCGCCGGGCGAGGTCCTGGTGCTGACCACCGGCGAGAACCACCCGTGGGCGGCCCACGAACTGTCCTTCGGCGAGGGGTCCTACTGGGCCCAGCACGACGCCGGTGACGACGTGTTCTACGCGGACGCCGGCGCCGAACGCCTCGGCGGACGGCCGGTCGTGGTCGTCGCCGTCAACGGTGGCGACGACGCGGTCACCGCGCGGGCACTGCCGGCCGCCATGGCCCGTGCCGGAGCGCTGCTGATCGTCTGCGGCGACCCGGAGCGGATCAACGCCGTGCTCGGCGCGAACGCCTGACCCCCGCTGGTCGGGCGCGGCCCGCCGGCCCTGTGGCCGGTCGGGCTCGTTCGCGCGCCCGCGCACGGGGCGAACGACGGGAGTTCGACGACAGGCCCTAGCGTGCCGCCGGGTGACGGCGGATTTCGGGCGTGCCGCCGGCGGCGCGCCGGGGCGTTCCCCGGCCGCTGCCGCGCGGCTGCTCGCCCGGCGTCGCGGTCCGTTCCGGTGGGACGCGCTGCGGGGCCACCGGTCCCTGGTCGGCCGGTCCGTCCGGGAGGCCGGCCGGTCGCTCCGCGGTCCGCGGGCCCGGCGGGGGCGCGGCGGCTCCGGGCACGACGTCCTCCGGGGCGGGCGGGCCGGTGGTGCCGGCGGCCGGGGCGTCGACCGTCCCGTTCCCCGTGTCGCGGCCGGCCCGTGCCGTATCCGGCCCGCGTCCGGACTTCGTGGGGACGGCCGTCCTGGGGCGTCGCCCGCCCCGCTCTTCGCCCAGAACTTGCCAGCGGTCCCGGGTCAGCGCGATGAACGCCCCGCAGCGGAGGCCGTGCAACGTACAGGCATCGCGCAGGCCCCACATCCACGCCCCGTCCACCTCCGTCCAACGGGGCTCGCCCTCCCGGCAGAGCAGCAGCACCGCCGTCCGGACCGGCACCCGCAGCCGCAGGTCGTGCGGGATGATCCGACGCAGCTGGGTCAGCAGCGCGTTGCGGTACTCCCAGCCGTCGGGCGTCGCCGTCGGGCCGGTGAACGACGCGCTGGCGACGATCCGTTCCTGGGCGTCCAGCACCGCCACGATCACCGTGGACGGGCCGGGGAGATGGCGGCCGTGCAGCTCGCCGACGACCTCGCGGGGACTGCGCAGCAGCGGGATCCCCGCCGACGCCCACTCCGCGGGCTCCAGCAGCCGCCCCAACCGGGCGGCGGGGCCGTCCGCATCGGGCGGTGGGTCCTGCGGGGGCCGGGCGAATCCGAAGGTCATCGTCCTCCCTTCGTCTACGCGTCCGTGCCGCGGGCCATGGCCGGGTGCGCCGGTGCACCACGGCATGACCCGGTCGGACCGCGAACGGCCGGATACCGGGAAGCACTTCCCATTCTCGCGGCTCGTACAGGCTTGCGGCAACGAGCAATTCCCCGCGCACGGCCGGAAACACCCGGTGTGCCCTCGCTATCCCTGCCCGCCGCGCTCGCCGCCGATGCCCGGGCTCCCCTCCCTTCTCCCAGGGCACCGGCGTCGGCGACGGCCACCCCGCCCGCCGGCCCCGGCCCAACCCCCGGCCGGTAGCGGCCGGTTCACGCCTGCGGGGTGAACGGCCCTCGGCGGCGACGCCCGGGGGGGCGGCGGGCGACGTCCGCAGCGGTCCGCCCCCCTGGGCCGGCGGCGACCGTGCGCCGGCGTGCTCGGCCGGCGGCCCGGGGACCGTTCGCGAGGTACCCGTCACAGGGGGTGAGCTGGCTGACAGCCCCGACCATCGGGTTGCATGGGGGCATGGACGAACCGGAGCTCCGTACCGAAGCCGATGCCATCCTCGCCGAGCTGGTCGGCGACCCGGGAGGGTCGGCGCGCCTGCGGGAGGACCAGTGGCAGGCGGTGGCGGCACTGGTGGCGGAGCGCCGGCGGGCCCTGGTGGTGCAGCGCACCGGCTGGGGCAAGTCGGCGGTGTACTTCGTCGCCACCGCGCTGCTGCGCCGACGCGGCTCCGGCCCCACGGTGATCGTCTCGCCGCTGCTGGCGCTGATGCGCAACCAGGTGGAGGCGGCGGCGCGGGCCGGGATCCGGGCGCGCACCATCAACTCGGCCAACCCGGAGGAGTGGGACTCCATCTACGGGGAGGTGGAGCGGGGGGAGACCGACGTCCTCCTGGTCAGCCCGGAACGCCTCAACTCCGTGGACTTCCGTGATCAGGTGCTCCCCAAGCTGGCGGCCACGACCGGCCTGCTGGTGGTGGACGAGGCGCACTGCATCTCCGACTGGGGCCACGACTTCCGCCCCGACTACCGCCGGCTGCGCGCGATGCTCGCCGAGCTCGCCCCCGGCGTCCCGGTGCTGGCCACCACCGCGACCGCCAACGCCCGGGTGACCGCGGACGTGGCCGACCAGCTGGGGACCGGCGGCGGCGAGGCCCTGGTGCTGCGCGGCCCGCTGGAGCGGGAGAGCCTGCGGCTGGGGGTGGTCCGGCTGCCGGACGCCGCGCACCGCCTGGCCTGGCTCGCCGAGCACCTGGACGAGCTGCCGGGCTCCGGCATCGTCTACGCACTGACCGTGGCCGCGGCCGAGGAGGCCACCGCCTACCTCCGGCAGCGCGGGTTCCCGGTGTCCTCCTACACGGGGCGCACGGAGAACGCCGACCGGCTCCAGGCCGAGGCCGACCTGTTGGAGAACCGGGTCAAGGCGCTGGTCGCGACGTCGGCGCTGGGCATGGGCTTCGACAAGCCGGACCTGGGCTTCGTGCTCCACCTCGGCTCGCCGTCCTCGCCGATCGCCTACTACCAGCAGGTCGGGCGCGCGGGGCGCGGTGTGGCGCACGCCGATGTGCTGCTGTTGCCGGGCAAGGAGGACGAGGCCATCTGGCGCTACTTCGCCGACACCGCCTTCCCGCCCGAGGCGCAGGTCCGGCAGACCCTCGCGGTGCTCGCGGAGGCCGGTCGGCCGCTGTCCGTGCCGGCGCTGGAGGCGGCGGTGGACCTGCGGCGCAGCCGGCTGGAGACCATGCTCAAGGTGCTGGACGTCGACGGCGCGGTCAAGCGGGTCAAGGGCGGCTGGACCGCCACCGGGGCCGCGTGGGTGTACGACGCCGAGCGCTATGCCTGGGTGGCTCGGCAGCGGGCCGCCGAGCAGCAGGCCATGCGCGACTACGTGGGCACGACCGGGTGCCGGATGGAGTTCCTGCGCCGGCAGTTGGACGACGAGGGGGCGGCCCCGTGCGGCCGTTGCGACAACTGCGCGGGGCCCTGGGCCGATTCCGCCGTGTCGGCGGAGACGCTGACGGCGGCGGTGAAGGAGCTGGACCGCCCGGGGGTGGAGATCGAGCCGCGCCGCATGTGGCCGACGGGGATGCCCGCGCTGGGCATCGACCTCAAGGGGCGCATCCCGGCCGGCGAACAGTGCGCCACCGGGCGCGCCCTGGGGCGGCTGTCGGACATCGGCTGGGGCAACCGCCTGCGCCCGCTGCTGGCGGAGCAGGCGCCCGACGGGCCGGTGCCGGACGACGTCCTGCGGGCCGCGGTGGCGGTCCTGGCCGACTGGGCGCGTTCCCCGGGCGGCTGGGCGTCCCAGGCCCCGGACGCCGCCGGCCGGCCGGTGGGGATCGTCGCGGTGCCGTCCTCGACCCGCCCGCAGCTGGTGGGGTCGCTCGCCCAGGGGATCGCGACCATCGGCCGGCTCCCCTTCCTCGGCTCGCTGTCGTACACCGAAGCGGGCGGCGGGCAGGCCCCGCGCCGCAGCAACTCCGCGCAGCGCCTCAGGGCGCTGTCCGGCGCGTTCGCCGTCTCCGAGGAGCTGGCCGGTGCCCTGGCCCGCGCGCAGGGCCCCGTCCTGCTCGTGGACGACTGCACCGACTCCGGCTGGACGCTCGCCGTCGCCGCCCGTCTGCTCCGCCGGGCGGGCAGCGGGCCGGTGCTGCCGCTGGTGCTCGCCGCGGCGGGCTGAGCCGTCCGGCCCCGGCTCGTGGTCCGGCGACGGACCCACCGGCCCGATTCGGCCCCGTCGGCCGAATTTCGCGCCCTGTCGCGAAAATTCCTCGGTCGTAATGTCTGGGCAATGCCCCGTCTCGCGATGTGGACGGGGTAAGCCCCCAGGGGTTAGGGTGCGGCCGAATGTCATCGGTGCGGGATACCTCGGGCGGCGTCCGCGGCGGGCCGGGCCGATACGAAGGCGACGCGTCGGTGTTACGGCGCCGAAACACTCTTCGGCGGCCCGGTCGACACGCAAGTCTTTAGCGGGCCGCGATATGCGGTCGATAGCGGTGGTTGCTCGATGAGGTGTGAGGGATTCGTGAAGTGATTCATGGATCACTACGAATATTCGTGTTCTTTTCTCGCCAAGGCATGGCCGAAATTGCGTCATGGAGGTGTCCCGGCGGTTCTCGACGGCCCCGGAGTGCATTCCGTAAGCGGGTGATGTGCCATTAAACAGGCGCTCCCGACCAACGGGTGCAGCCGGGACAAGCGGCCCCTGTACTGGGTAAACGGGAGCAACAGCGAGATCCTGAAGGTCCCGTCGACCGTTTTGGCACGGTTCCGGATCATGCGGTATTTGCGCTGGTGAGCTCCGACACGCCGGAGCGGGAGAGGGTGCTCGCACTACGGCCTTGGGTGAGCTAACTGTACCTGTGACCCACTTGAGAACCCCCTGTTCCGGGTCGCTCACCATCGGTATGTTGGGCGCAGCTGATACGCCAGTCAGGCGCGGCGGCGGATCATTTCGCCGCGGTATAGGAGAAGGCATCGATGAGCTACGTGAAGTCGGGCGAATTTGTCGACCGCGCCCCCGACGTCGTCACGCTCGACAATGTATCGAAAGTCTATGAATCGGCCCCGGGCGCGGTGCACGCGTTGCGCAATGTGTACCTCGGGGTAACGGTCGGGAGCTTCCTCGCCGTAATGGGCAAGGAAAAGTCGGGAAAGACCACGCTGCTGAAGTGCCTGTCCGGGGAGACCCGGCCGTCGTCCGGTTCGCTGCGCCGCCGGGCCGGGGCCCAGGGCGGCGTCACGGTCAGCTGGCCCACGGCCGAGGAGGGCGCCTCGTCGCTGGAGGCCGCGCTGGCCCGCCGCCCCGAGCTGCTGCTCGCCGACGACGCGTCGGAGGAGTGCGGGGCGGCGCTGCGGCGGGCCGTGGACGAGCGGGGCGTCGCGGTGGTCATGGCCACGACGGCACCGGCCGCGGCGGCGCAGGCCGATGCCGTCGTGTTCCTGGACGACGGGGCGGTGGTCGACATGATCGCCGACGCCGGCCCGCAGGCGATCCGGGAGTGCCTGGAGCGGGCCGGCGGCCTCGGCGCCGGCCGCTGAGCCGCCGCCGGGCGGACGGCGGGGAGGTGACGACCGGCCCTAGGCCAGCGTCCGACCGACGATCTCCAGCAGCGGTGCGGCCTCCCGCAGGAAGAAGTGATCGCCCGTCAGCTCGTGCGAGGTGAAGCGACCGCCGACGTGGTGGGCCCAGTCCTGGACCTGGCGGTGGGTGGCCTCCGGGTCGGCGGATCCGGCGAAGGCCGTGACGTCGACGGGGATCACGGCGTCCGGCGCCGGCACACAGCTCTCCGACAGTGCGAAGTCGGCGCGCAGCATGGGCAGCAGCAGCTCGATCAGCTCGGGGTTCTCCAGGAACTCCGGCGGGGCGCCGTTCATCTTCCGTATCTCCGCGAGCAGTTCCCCCTCCGGCAGGGTGTGCCGCAGGAGCGGGCTGGGGTGCGGGACGCAGCCGGAGACGAAGACGTGCGCGGGACGGTGCCGGCCCGCCCGGCACAGGTGATGGGCCAGGGAGAAGGCGATCTCGCCGCCCATGCTGTGGCCGAAGAACGCGAAGGGCCGGTCGAACCAGCTCGCCAGGTTCTCGGCCAGCTGCGGGACGAGCTCTTCGACGCGGGTCTGCGGCGTTTCGCCGAAGCGCTCCTCACGGCCCGGCAGCAGTACGGGGCAGACCTCGACGGACTCGGGCAGGAAGCGGCTCCACGAGGTGAAGATGCTGGAGCCGCCGCCGGCGTAGGGGAAGCAGAACAGCCGGACGGCCGCCGTGGGGCGCGCCGGGCGGGCGACCGCCCAGCGGGGCGAGCGGGGTGGGACGGGCATGGGTCACCTTTCCAGGGGTTCGGAGGTTGCGGAGGTCGGCTCGGGACCGGCGGCGTTGGCCGGGTCGGCGGCGGAAGGAACCGAGGACGGCGAGGGGGACGGCGTCCCGTCCTCGTCCGGTGTGCCGTGCACGGAGGTGAAGGCGCGCAGGGCGGGGCTGACGCCCGCCGCGAGCGCGGCCAGCAGGAGGACGCCGGCGCAGGTCAGAACGGCCTGGGCGGGGCCGCCCGCGTCGACCAGGACGCCGCCGAGGAGCGGGCCCGCGGCGCCCGCGACGCCGCCGGCCAGTCCCAGGGCCGCGCTGACCCGACCGCGCAGCCGGTCGGGGGTGAGCGCCATCTGGTAGGTCACCACGGCGGTCTGCACGGTGGGCGCCAGGAAGGCGATGGCGGCCAGCACGGCACCGAAGAGATAGCCGCTGGTCCGCACCAGCAGCAGCGGGGTCAGGCCGGCGCCCAGCCACCCCAGGAGGATGATCGCGGCGCGGGGCGTGAGGAGCCGGTGCATGCGGGGCGCGAGCAGCGCGCCGGCCAGACCGCCCGCGCCGACCAGCACACCGATGGCGCCGATCTCGGCGGCGGGGATCTTCGCGCGCTGTGCGAGCGTCAGCACGATGAGGTACAGCGCGTTGAAGCAGACGCTCACCCCGACCGCGACCGCCATGCTCGCCCGGATGACGGGACGCCGCCAGATCCACCCGATGCCCTCGCCGATCTCGCCGACCAGGGAGCGCCGCGCGCCGGCGGTGCCCGCCGCGCCCGGCCCGCCCGGTCCCGTCAGCCGCAGGAAGAGGAGCATCACGAACGAGCCCGCGTAGGTCACCCCGTTCACCAGGAACGGCAGCGCCTTGTGGGCGGTGAACAGGAATCCGCCGATGCCGGGGCCCGCCAGGGTGGCGAGGTAGCTGCGGGCCGCGCTCACCGAGACGGCCGTCGGCAGCTGCTCCTTGGTGACGACCTGGGGGAGGGCGGCCTCCTCGGCGGGCGCGAACATCGCGGCGGCCGCGCCGTCGACGACCGCGACGGCCAGGATGTAGCCGAACGCGACGCCGTCGCCGAGCAGCATCAGCGCCAGGCCGACCATCATCGGCACCCGCGCCAGCTCGCACAGCAGCATGATCCGCTTGCGGTGCCAGCGGTCGATCAGCGCACCGGCCGGGACGAGCACCACCAGCCGGGTCAGGGCGCTGACGGCGCCGGCCGCGCCCGCGTCGACCGCCGAGTCGGTCAGCATCAGGACCAGCAGCGGCAGCGCGAACACCGAGATCTGCGCGCCGAGTTCGGAGAGCGCCTGGCTGCCCCACAGCAGGTGGTAGTTGGTGTTGCGGCGCAGGGGGAGCGTCATGGGCGCATGCTGTCATCGCCCCGCCGGGCGCGGCAGGTGTTTAAGGGTGGGCGGAACTCCCCTGGTGGGAAGGGGGATCGGGGGCCGTGCCCACGTGCTGAACCCGCGATGGTGGTGCAGGCTCCACCCCGGTTCGGGGGCGCGGTGTACTGACCGGTCGACGGTCGCTCGGACAGCATGGAGGCAGACAGCGCGGCTCGGGCCGTGCGAGCCGACGGGTACGACTGGAGACTTCTCATGGCACGTACGCACCGCGAGCGCGGCGCCCATTGGATCGTTCCCCCGCTGTTCGTCTTCTTCGCGGGCGCCATGCTGACGTCGGTGATCTCCCATGTGGTCACCGGGGACACGCACACCACCGTCATGATCGCGGGCTTCACCCTGGACGCGATCGCACTGCTCTGGGGCGTGGTGCGCTGGCAGCGGGCCGGAACCGCCGATGACTGAGCACTACGGACCCTCCGAACCCTCCGAGGAGAGCAGCACCATGCATGCGTCCGTGACCCGTGAGGGCCCCTTGCGCGGAAAGTGGCGGTCCGTCACCAGGGCGGCGGTCGCTCTCGCCCTGGTGGTCCCGGCGGCATTCTCCATGGCGGCCTGCGAGAACTCACCGCAGAAGGCCCTCGACCGCGGGGACACCTGTCTGAAGATCCTGGACGTGGCGCTGTTCGACCCCCACCCCAAGGACGCGGCGGCTGCGGAGAAGGACGTCCAGGACCGGGCCGACAGGCTGGACGAGCTGGCGATGCAGACGGACGACGCCAAGCTCCGCAAGGCCGCGCAGGACACCGCGAAGGAACTGCGCGGGACGACGCTCAAGGAGCGGACGCCCGGCTCGGTCACCGAGTACCTCGCCGGCCAGAACAAGCGGCTCAAGAAGCTCCGCGGTACGTGCACTTCCGTGGGCGACTACCTGTAGCGGGAGTCCGGCCGGGCCGGCCGCGCGAAAGCCGCCCCACAGACCGGGAATTCCCCAGCGGTCGGCCCGTCCTCCGTCGAGGCCGCGCGGAATTCCCCCACCCGGGTGTTCGGAGTCCCCCGTCTCCGGACACCCGGGTTCTCCGCTTCCCGGGTGCCGCTGACGGGTGCCGTGCGCACCGCTCAGACCGCGGGGCTCTCCGGTGCGCTGTTCCCCAGGAACGCCAGCACGGCCAGCACCCGGCGGTGCACGCTGCCGCCTTCCGGCGGCAGGCCCAGCTTGTCGAAGACGCCGCGGATGTGCTTGCTCACCGCGCGCTCGGTGATGACGAGTTTCTCCGCGATGGCGGCATTGGCCAGCCCCTGCGCCATCATCTCCAGCACCTCGTGCTCGCGCGGGGTCAGCGCCTGCAGCGGGCGGGCGGCGGCCTTCTGGCTGACGATCTCCGTGATGACCTCGGGGTCGAGCGCGGTGCCGCCGCCGACGATGCGCTCCAGCGCCTCCAGGAACTGCTCGACCCGGCCGACCCGGTCCTTGAGCAGATAGCCGATCCCGCGGGCGCCCTGCGCCAACAGCTCTGCCGCATACGCCTGTTCCACGTACTGCGAGAGCACGAGGATCGGCAGGTCGGGGAGTTCCTTGCGGGCCTGCACGGCGGCGCGCAGGCCCTCGTCGCGGAAGCTGGGCGGCAGCCGGACGTCCAGGACCGCGGCGTCGGGGCGGTGTTCGCGCAGTGCGGGCATCACCTCGGGGCCGGCCGCGCAGGTGGCCACCACCTCATGGCCGTTGCTGGTCAGCAGCAGGACCATGCCCTCCCGCAGCAGCGCGTTGTCCTCGGCGATCACGATCCGCACGGCAGCTCCACTTTCAGCTTGGTCGGCCCGCCCTCGGGGCTGGTGAGGCTGGTCGTGCCGTCGAGCGCGGCGACCCGCCGGCGGATGCCGACCAGGCCGCTGCCGCCCACTTCGTCGGCGCCGCCGCGGCCGTCGTCGGTCACGGTCACCTTCAACACGCCGTTGCCCCGGGTGAATCGTACCGATGCCTGGGTGGCCCCGGAGTGCTTGCGGATGTTGGTCAGCCCCTCGGCCACCACGAAATACGCCGCGGCCTCGACCGACGCGGGCAGCCGGTGGCCGTTCTCCACCGAATTCAGACTCATTTCCACCGGGATGTCGGAGGAGGCGGCCAACGCCCGTACCGCACCGGCCAGCCCCCGGTCGGTCAGCACCGGCGGATGGACCGTGCGGACCACCTGCCGCAGATCGGCCAGTGCGCCCTCGACGCCCGCCTGCGCCTCGTCCAGGCGGGCCAGGGCGGCGTCCGGATTGCTGCGGAGCTGCTGCTTGGCCAGCCCGATGCGCAGCGACAGCGCGACGAGCTGCGCCTGCACCCCGTCGTGCAGATCCCGTTCGATACGGCGCAGTTCGGCGCTGTGCGCCTCCACCGCGCCGGCCCGGCTCTCGGACAGCTCGGCGACCCGCTCGGCCAGCCGGGCCGAGGCGGACGGGCGCAGCAGCGCCGCGGTCCACCGGGCCTGGAGGTCGGCCAGGGCCACGATGTGGCGCAGCACCAGCGAACGGCGCGGGGTCGCCGGCACGCCGTACTCCGACTCGCGGCGCCGGGCGAGCCGGCCGCCCAGCCCCATCCCCAGACCGTCCACCAACAGGCCCACCAGCCACAGCGGCACCGTCAGCACGCTGAAGACGACGAACGTCACGGTGGCCATCGGCAGCCACAGGGTGTCGCGCCAGGTGCCGGGGTCGGTGAGCGCCAGCCGCACCCGGTCGGCGGGGGCGCCGTCGAGGGGGAGGTACTCCTCGGGGACCGGGGCGCCCAGCCAACCTCCGGCGCGCACCCGCTCGTAGCCGGCCAGTCGGCGCAGCAGCCGGACGATCTCCGGCATCGCCGGGGCGCCGATCACGAACACCGTGAACAGCAGGCCGATCGGCACCAGGAAGGCGGTCAGGAAGCACAACCAGGCGAGCGGAATGCCGAAGTAGAGGTAGTAGCCGGCATGCCAACTGGCGCGTAACTGTCTGGCGAAGTCGTCCATCGTGGGCTCCCTCCGGTGCGGGACACACCTGCGGTCCCGGCGCGTGGTGAGGATACGGATCACCGTATGCCGAACGGGTGCGGATGCGCGGTGCGCCGGTCACCCCGGGCGATGGTGGGGCTGGCTGTACCCCGGGACGGGTGTGCGCTCTCTCGTGCCCCGCGGCCGTGATCCATAGCGTTCACAGCAGACAGGACGACTGGCGGAACAGCCGTCCTCGGACGAGCCCGGAGGACGCACATGGTCAGGCTTCGCACGGCGAAACGCGCCGCGGCGGCGGCCGCTTCACAGGAGGCCGGACCGACGGCCGCGCTGGCCCTGGAGTCGGTCACCCGGCGCTACCGCCGCGGCGGCCGCGACGTGAACGCGCTGGACGACGTCAGCCTCACCCTGCGGCGCGGCCGGTTCCTGGCCGTCATGGGCCGCTCCGGCTCCGGCAAGACCACGTTCCTGCAGTGCGCCGCCGGGCTCGACCGCCCCACCTCGGGCACCGTGCGGATCGGCGAGACGGATCTGTCGCGGCTCGGCGAGGCGGGGCTGACCCGGCTGCGCCGGGACCGGATCGGCTTCGTCTTCCAGGCGCTGAACCTGGTGCCGTCGCTGACCGTGGCGGAGAACACCGCGCTGCCGCTGCTGCTGGGCGGCGACCGGCCCGAGGACCCGGCCGTGCGGGAGCGGGCGCTGGCCGTCCTGGCGGCGGTGGGGCTCGCGGACCGGGCCGACGACTCGCCGCTGACGCTCTCCGGCGGCCAGCAGCAGCGGGTGGCGATCGCCCGCGCGCTGGTCACCGACCCCGCCGTGATCTTCGCGGACGAGCCGACCGGCGCCCTCGACCCGGTCACCGCCCGCGACGTGCTCACCCTGCTGCGCGACGCGGTGGACCGCGAGGGGCACACCGTGGTGATGGTCACCCACGACCCGGTGGCCGCGTCCTGGACGGACGAGGCGGTGTTCATCGAGGCCGGCCGGATCGTCAACCGGATGGACCGCCCCGAACCGGACGCGGTCGCCCGGACGTTCGCCGCACTCGGGGAGCGGTGAGCGCGATGTCTGTTGCCACCGGACCCCGGACCGGCCCCGCGGAGGTGCGGCCGGTGCGCGCCGACTCCCCGGCCCGCACCCTGCGCACCGCCCGCTTCCTGGCCGGCCGTTCACTGCGGCGGCACCGCAAGGCATGGGCCGCGGTGTTCGCCGCGCTGGTGCTGACCTCGCTGCTGCTGGGCAGCTTCGCGCTGGCGACCCTGTCGGCGTTCGTCGGCCACGCCCGGGTGGAGCGCTACGCCGCCACCACCGCGGTGGTCACCGGCGACCAGACCACCCGCTACACCGCCAAGCCCTGGGGCGATCCGCCCATGACGGAGACCCAGTCGCTCACCGAGCGGGTGCGGGTACCACGCGCGGTGCGCGCGCGGCTCGCGGCCGTCCCGGGGGTCGAGGCGGCCGTCGCCGACGACGCCGTCCCCGTCGCGCTCGCCGCCAAGGACGGCGGCGCGGTGGCCGGTCCGCGCAGCGACTCCGGCAACTCCCCGATCTTCGGCCACCCCTGGTCGGCCGCCGCGCTGGCCCCCTTCACCCTGCGGGCCGGGCACGCCCCGACCGGGCCCCGGCAGGTCGTCCTGGACGGCGACCTGGCGGCCCGCGCCGGCGTCCGCACGGGCGAGCACCTCACGCTCCAGACGCTGGCCGCCCCCACCCCGTACGAGGTCGTGGGCATCGCCGCGCCCGCGGCACGGGGCGACGCCACCGGGCTCGGCCACCAGGGCGCCGTGTTCTTCGACGACGAGACGGCCCGTCGGCTCGCCGGGCACCCCGCCACCACCGACGCCATCGGGATCCTCGCCGACCCCGGGGTGGACGTCCGCCAGCTCTACCCCCGGCTGCGCCAGGCGCTGGACGGCGCGCACCCGGCCCGTGACGCCTCGGCCGGCACCCGCTACAAGGAGGACGCCACGGCACTGCGGGTGCTGACCGGCAACGGCCGCGGCGAACCGGAGTTCCTGGAGTCGGCGCCCAGCCGGATGAGCCTGTTGATGCTGCTCGCGACGGTCTGCGTCACCGTGTTGATGATCGCCGTCCTGGTGGTCTCCAGCACCGTGGCCCAGGCGGTCCACCAGCGCTCCCGCGAGATGGCGCTGCTGCGCGCGGTCGGCGCCACGCCCCGGCAACTGCGGGTGACCGTCGCCCGCGAGATCAACGTGGTCGCGGTGGCCGCCGCGCTGCTCGGCGCGATCGGCGCGGTGCCGGTCTTCCTCCAGCTGATCGCGATGCTCCAGGAGCGCGGCGCGGTGCCGATGGGTCTCGAACTGCCCACCCCGGTCTGGATGTTCGCGGTGCCGGTGCTGACCGCCGGGCTGACCCTGCTGGTGGCCCGGCTGTCCGCCGCGCTCGCCTGCGGCCGGATGGCCAAGCTCCGTCCCGCGCAGGCGATGGGCGAGGCGCAGCGCGAGCCGGCACAGCCGGGCCGCGGACGGACCGTCACCGGGCTGGTGGTGCTCTTCCTCGGCATGAGTTCGGCCGGCACCGCGGCGCTGCAGTACGGGGAGTTGGCCGCGGCGGCCGCCAGTACGGCGGCGCTGGCGCTGGTCATCGCCTGCGCCCTGCTCGGGCCCTGGATCGCCCGCGGGGCGATGCGGCTGCTGGCCGTCCCCGCGCGGCGACTGGGCGGGGCGGGCGGCTACCTCGCGGCCGCCTCCTCGCACGCCAACTCCCGCCGCCTGGGCGCCGCGATCACCCCCATCGTGCTGGTGGTGGCGTTCGTCGGGGTGCAGCTCTCGGCCGGCGCCACCCTCGACCGGCAGGGCGGCGCCCAGGCCGCCCAGGCCCTGCGCGCGCAGCTCGCGGTCACCACGGACGGGCCCGGCATCCCCGACGAGGCGGTCCGCCGCGCCGGGGAGGTGCCCGGCGTGGCCGCGGCCACCGGCGTCCTGCACAGCACCGTCGTGCTGGCCCGCCGCGAGACCGGCGAGCCCAAGCTCGACCGGCTGCCGGTCATGGGCGTCGACCCCGCGGCGCTGTCCGCCACCCTCGACCCCGCCGTCCTCTCCGGGACGCTCGCGCACCTGGGCCGCGGCACGGTCGCGGTCGGCAAGGACCGGGCCCGCTCGCTGGACCTGAAGCCCGGCTCGACGGTCACCCTCCGCTACGGCGACGGCGCCGCCGTCCCGCTGAAGGTCGCCGCGGTCTACCAGAACTCCCTGGCGCTCGGCGACTTCCTCTTCGCCGCCCAGGAGCTGGCCCCGCACCTGGCCGCCCCGCTCAACTCCCGCATCCTGCTGGGCCTGAAGCCGGGCGCCGACCCCGCCGCCGTGCGCAAGGAGCTGGCCGGCGCCCTGACGACCGCCGCCCTGCACACCGAGGTGACCGACCGGCCCACGACCGAACACCTGCAGGCCGAGGACCGGGGCATCGGCCAGGTGATCACCGTGGTCGCGGTCGGCGTGATCGGCGGCTTCACCGCCATCGCGGTGCTCAGCACGCTGACCCTGATCATGGTGGGTCGCCGGGGCGAACTGGTCCTGCTGCGCCTGGTCGGCGCGAGCCGTGGACAGCTGCGGCGGATGCTGGGCGTCGAGGCGGCCATCGTCGTCACGGTCGGGGTGGTGGTCGGTGCGCTGGCCGCGGCGATCCCGCTGACCGCGTTCAGCCTCGCGTTGACCGGTTCGGCGCCCTACATCCCGCCCGCGCAGGCAGGATTGATCGTCCTGACGGTGGTGGTCACCTCGGCGGCCGGGTATCTGCTGCCCGCCCGCTCGGCGCTGCGCACCCGACATCCGGCCGACCTGGCCCGCCGCTGACCACGAGAGACGAGACGAGGAGAGCCCACACCATGGCCCGACGACTGACGGTGACGGCGTTACTGGCCCTCATCGGGGCGGCCGCGCTCGTACTGAGCGCCTTCCAACCCTGGTACCAGGGGCGCGATCCCCGGTCCGTGCCCGTCGCGGAGCTGTTCACGGGACTGACCGACAAGGGCGGCGCCGCGACCGCCACCTCGATGCTGCTGCCGCTCGCGGCGGCCGGAGCGCTCGCGCTCCTCGCGCTCGCGGTCCGCTCCAAGGCGGCGATGGCGCTGGCCGCACTCGTGGGGCTGGCCACCTGCGTGCTGTGGGTGGTCCAGCAGATCCGCGCACTCGCGCCGATCGCCTTCGACTGGACCGCCATCGAGCCGGGCCTGCGCAACGCCGCCGGGGGCGTGCTGCTGCTGTTGATCGCCGTCGCGGTCCTCCCCACCAGGGAGCGCTGAGCCGGCCCGCCGATCCCGTTTTTGCCCCTCTGACGTGCATCTTTCCCACTGCACTTAAAGCCCTGTTCGAACCTTTCGCCCTCCTGAAGACTTCCGTTCGAACGGCCGTCCGCGACCTTGTGCCGCGGCCGGCCGCCCCGGTCGCATCCCGCGGCCGGGGCACGACCGGAAGCGGGGGAGGGCGTTCGCGGTGCACGGGGACTCAGCGGATCCAGCGGGGTACGGCGCCGGTGCCGGCTCCCCCCTCGACCTCGACCTGGACCGTCTCGCCCGTGACTGCGACGTGGCCGGCGGGCAGCTGGCCGTCCACCACCACGGCGCGCTGGAGACCTGGGAGTTCGGCGAGGAGGAGCCCGGCGCCGGACGGCCGGTGCACTCCGCGACGGCCTTCCCCTACGGGTCGACGACCAAGGTGTTCACCGCCACCTCCGTCCTGCAACTGGTCGGCGACGGTGACCTGGACCTCGACCGGCCGGTACGGGAATGGCTCCCCGAGGCCGGGACCGTCCCCGAAGCGCGGAAGGACCACCCGGCCCTCGCCGCCACCCTCCGCCAACTCCTCAGCCACACCGCCGGACTGCCCTCCGACCACGACGACGCGGACGCCTCCTCGCTGCGCCGCTGGCTGACCGGCTTCCTGGCCGCACCGGCCGACGCCCGGCCCGCCCCGGGCACCTTCTCCTACTCCAACGTCGGCTACGGCATCGCGGGCCGCGTCGTGGAGTCCGTCACCGGACTGCCCTGGTACGAGGCGGTACGGGACTACCTCCTGCGCCCGCTGGGCACCGCCGTCACCGCGCTGCCCGCCGAACCCGGCTCGCTGCCCGCCGGCGGGCTCGCGGGCAGCGCCGCCGACCTGGTGCGGCTGGGCCTGCTCCACCTCGCGGAGCCGGGCCGCCCGGACCTGGCCGACCCGGCGGCCCTGGGGGAGGCGACCCGGCCCACGGCCGGCGCCGACCCGTTCGGGCTGGCCGACGGCTGGGGCCCGGGCCTGGGCCACTTCGGCCCCGCGGACAACCGCTGGCTCGGCCACGACGGCACGCTGGACGGCGCCACCTGCCACCTGCGGATCCACCCCCGGCGCGGCACCGTCGTCGCGCTGACCACCAACTCCCCGACCGGGCAGGCCCTGTGGGACGCCGTGGTCGGCGCACTGCGGGACGCGGGCGTCGACGTCGGCGTGTACCGCCCCGTACCCCCGCCCTCCCTCGCGCAGGCAGGCGCCCCCGCCGGCGCGGCGGCCTTCGCGGACTGCACGGGCACCTACCGCAACGGCGAGCTGGCCGTGACGGTCGGCCTCGACGGCCCGCACCTCGTACTGGAACTCCCGGGCGGGGCACGGGAACTGGCCGAGCCGCTGGCCCGGCGGACCTTCGCCGCCCGGGGGGCCGGGGCCTTCCTCGGGCGCTTCGCCGTCGATGCGCGCACCGGCGCGGTCCACGCCCTCCAGTACAGCGGCCGCACCCTCCTGCGGGACACGCCCTGACCCCGACGGCGGTCAGCACACCTCACCCACACCAACGGCGCTCTATGGGGTCTCGGCATGAACTTGGACAACCGCTCCCTCACCCACGGCCGTCCCGCGGCCCACGGCACGACCCTGCACGGGCTCTTCGAGGCCCAGGCCGCCCGCCGGCCCGCCCACTCGGCCGTCACCTGCGGGCCGCTGCGGCTCGGCTACGGCGAGGTGGACCGGCGGGCCAACCGGCTCGCGCACCGGCTCGCCGCGCGGGGCGTGGGGCCCGAGACCCGGGTGGGCGTCTGCCTGCGGCGCGGCCCCGAACTGATCGTCGCCCTGCTGGCCGTCCTCAAGGCCGGCGGCGCCTATGTGCCGCTGGACCCCAACTACCCCGCCGAACGGCTGGCGTTCATGGTGGACGACGCCGGGATCGCCCTGGTGATCAGCGCGTCGGACCTCGACACCCGCCCGTCCAACGCGCCCGCCACCCTGCTGCTGGACGCCCCCGACGAGGACGCCCCCGACACCCCGCCCGTCCCCGCCCTGCATCTCGACAACACCGCCTACGTCCTGTTCACCTCCGGCTCCACCGGCACCCCCAAGGGCGTGGCCGTCACCCACCGGGGCATCGAGGTGCTGGGCGCCGCGCACGCCACCGCCCTCGACATCGACGAGGACAGCCGGGTGCTCCAGTTCGCCTCGCCCAACTTCGACGTGTCCATCGCCGACCTGGTGCAGACCTGGTATGCGGGCGCGACGCTGGTGCTGCCCGACGGGCCCACCCAGGCCGTCGGCGAGGAGCTGGCCGCTCTGCTCGCCGGCGAGGCCGTCACCCACGCCATGATCCCCCCGTCGGTGCTGGCGACCGTCCCCCCGGTCGAGCTGCCGCACCTGCGGGGCCTGGCCACCGGCGGCGAAACCTGCCCGCCCGAGCTGGTCGCCCGCTGGGCCCGGGGCCGCCGGATGTTCAACGCGTACGGGCCGACCGAGGCCACCGTCACCGTCACCCTGAACGGGCCGCTGCCGGCCGACCCGGACGGCGCGCCGCACATCGGCCGGGGCATCGCCGGGGTCCGGGTGACCGCGCTGGACGAGCTGCTGCGCCCGGTGCCGGAGGGCGGCGTCGGCGAACTGTGCATCGCCGGCCCCGGCCTGGCCCGCGGCTACCAGGGCCGCGCCGCCCTCACCGCCGAGCGCTTCGTCGCCGACCCGCACGGCCCCGCCGGATCCCGGATGTACCGCACCGGCGACCTGGTGCGGCGACTGTCCGACGGCGCCTACGCATTCCTCGGCCGGGCCGACCACCAGGTCAAGATCCGCGGTCTGCGGGTGGAGCTCGGCGAGATCGAGACCGCGCTGACCGCACACGAGCAGGTGCTCCAGTCCGTCGTCACCCTCGACGCCGGCAACGGCACCCCGCGGCTCTTCGCGCACTACGTCCCGCTGCGTGCAGAGTCCGCCCCCGACGCCGCCGGCCTGCGCGCCCACCTGTCGGAGCGGCTGCCCGCCCACATGGTCCCCACCGCCTTCGTCGCCATGGACCGGATGCCGCTCACCCCCAACGGCAAGGTCGACCGCGCGGCGCTGCCCGAACCCACCGCCACCGAGCGGGCCGCCTACGTCGCCCCCCGCACCGACCTGGAGGGGGCGCTCGCGGAGATCTGGGCCGAGGTGCTGGGCGTGGACCGCGTCGGCGTCGAGGACGACTTCTTCCTGGCCGGCGGCGACTCCATCGCCGCCCTGCGGATGGCCTTCCAGGTGACCGGCCGGATCGGGCTGACACCCGCCACCACCGCGCTGTTCGACCACCCGACGATCGCGCGGTTCGCCGCCCACCTCACCGAGTCCGGGCGCGCGGACGCCACCGAGCCGCTGGTGCCGGTGAACCGGCACGCCGCGCTGGCCGCCTCCTCCGCCCAACGGCGACTGTGGTTCCTGGACGCCTACGAGCCCGGCGCCGCCTACAACTGCGCCACCGGCCTGCGGCTCACCGGCGCGCTGGACCACCTCGCGCTCGCCGCCGCGCTCACCGCCCTGGTCGCCCGGCACGAACCGCTGCGCACCACCTTCACCGAGGCGGACGGCCGGGTCCTGCAGGTCATCGGCGAGCCCACCGAGGTCCCGCTGCCGCGCACCGACCTCACCGGTCACACCGACCCGGCCACGGCCCGCGACCGGCTGGACGCGGCACTGCGCGCCGCGGTCTCGGCCCCCTTCGACCTGCGCACCGGCCCCGTCCTGCGCGCCCTGCTGCTGCGCACCGCCCCCGACGAGCACCTGCTGGTGCTCACCGCGCACCACATCGCCGCCGACGCCTGGTCGATGGACCTCCTGACCCGCGAGCTGGGCGCCCTGTACGCCGCCGCTTCGGCCGCCCCCGACGCCGGGCCCGAGCACCTCCCGGCCGCCGCGGGCCTGCCCCCGCTCCCGGTCCAGTACGCCGACTTCGCCGCCTGGCACCACGACCGGCTGCAGGCGCCGGACATCGACGCCCAACTCGCCTACTGGAAGGACACGTTGGCGGGCGTCGCGCCCCTGGAGCTGCCCACCGACCGGCCCCGCCCGGCCGTGCGGACCTCCGCCGGCGCCCGCCACCTGTTCGACCTGCCCGCCGACACCGTCCGGGCGCTCACCGCGCTCGGCCACGAACAGGGCGGCACCCTCTTCGCGCCGCTCGCCGCCGCCGTGCAACTGCTGCTCGCCCGCTGGTCCGGGCAGCGGGACATCGCGCTGGGCACCGTCGACACCGGCCGGGACCGCGCCGAGATCGCCGACCTCGTCGGCTTCTTCGTCGACACCCTGGTGCTCCGCGCCGACGTCGACGAGACCCAGACCTTCCGGCGGTTCACCGCCCGCACCCGCGAGCGGGTGCGCGAGGCGCTCGACCACGCGGCCGTCCCCTTCGACCGCGTCGTGGACGCCGTGCTGCCCGAACGCGACCCCAGCCGCCCGCCGCTCGTCCAGGCCGTGCTGGTCCTGCAGAACGCCCCCGTGGGCCTGCCGCGGCTGCCCGGCATCGACACCGCCGAACTCGAACTGCCGCGTGAGGCCGCGCTCTTCGACCTCACCATGGAGTTCTGGCAGCGCCCCGACGGCACCCTGCGCGGCTCCCTCGAATACAGCACCGACCTCTTCGACGCCGCCACCATGGAGCGGTTCGCCGGTCATCTGCGCACCCTGCTCGGCGCGCTGGCCACCGCCCCCGACCGCCCCATGGCCGAGGCCGGCATGCTCGGCGCCGACGAGACCCACCGCGTCCTTGCGGAGTACAACGCCACCGGGCGCGGCATCGCCCCCGCGACCCTGACCGCCCTCTTCGCCGACCAGGCCGCCCGGACCCCCGACGCGGTCGCCCTGCTGCACACCGACACCCGCCTGACCTACGCCCGACTCGACGCCCGCAGCAACCAGGTGGCGCACCACCTGGCCGCCCGCGGGGTGCGGTCCGGCGACCGCGTGGGCGTCTGCCTGGAGCGCGGCCCCGAGCTGATCTGCGCCCTGCTCGGCATCCTCAAGGCCGGTGCGGCGTACGTGCCGCTGGACCCGAAGTACCCCGCCGCCCGCCGCGCGTTCATGAGCGCGGACGCGGGCATCGCGCTGCTGGTCACCGACCGGACGCAGCACGGGGCGGACGACGGCACCGGCCACGTCCCCCGCCTCCTGATGGACGACGACCGGGCCGCCCTCGACGCCGAGCCGACGCACCCGCTCGCCGTCACCGTCACCCCCGACAGCGGCGCCTACGTCATCTACACCTCCGGCTCCACCGGCACCCCCAAGGGCACCCTCACCCCCCACCGGGCCGTCGACCGCGTGGTGCGCCACACCCCCTACCTGTCCCTCACCGAGGGCGACGTGGTCGCCCAGCTGGCCTCGGTTTCCTTCGACGCCGCCACCTTCGAGATCTGGGGCGCCCTGCTCAACGGCGCCACCCTCGCCATCGCCCCGCCCGGCGTGCTCGCCGCCCCCGAACTGGGCGCGTTCCTCTCCTCGTACGGCGTGACCACGCTGTGGCTGACCGCCGGACTCTTCCACGAGGTCGTGGACGCCGACGTCGAGGTGCTCGCCGGACTGCGACACCTGCTGGCCGGCGGCGACGCCCTCTCCGCCCGCCACTGCCGCACCGTCCTCACCCGCCTGCCCGAACTCGCCCTCATCAACGGCTACGGACCCACCGAGACCACCACCTTCGCCGCCGCCGCACGGCTGCTGCCCGCACACCTCGCGCACGACACCGTTCCCATCGGCCGCCCGATCGCCGACACCCGCCTGTACGTCCTCGACGGCCGGCTGCGCCCGGTGGGCCAGGGCATCGTGGGCGAGCTGTACATCGCCGGCGAGGGGCTGGCCCAGGGCTACGCCAACCGGCCGGACCTGACCGCGGAACGGTTCCTCGCCGACCCCTTCGGCGACGCCGGCACCCGCATGTACCGCACCGGCGACCTGGTGCGCTGGACCGCCGACGGCATGCTGGAGTTCCTCGGGCGCGGCGACGACCAGGTCAAGGTGCGCGGCTTCCGGATCGAACTCGGCGAGGTCGAGGCGGCGCTCGCCGCCCACCCGGACGTGGCGCGCGCCGTCGTGGTCGCCGCCGCGGCGGGCCGGGGCGGCGCCAAGCGGCTCGTCGGCTACGCCGTACCGCGCCCCGGCGCCACCCTGGAGCCGGCCGCCCTGCGCGCCCACCTCGCCGCGACCCTGCCCGACCACATGGTCCCGCCCCTCTACGCGGTCCTCGACGCGTTGCCGCTCACGCCGAACGGCAAGGTCGACCGTCGTGCGCTGCCGGCTCCGGAGGCGGTGTCGGGCGATGTGGCGCGGTTGGCCCCGCGGACTCCGGTGGAGGAGACCCTGGCGGGGATCTGGGCTGAGGTGCTGGGTCTGGAGGCGGTCGGGGTCGAGGACAACTTCTTCGACCTGGGCGGCGACTCCATCCTCAGCATCCAGGTCGTCTCCCGCGCCCGCCGGGCCGGCCTGGTGCTCGCCTCGCAGGACATCTTCGTACGGCAGACCGTCGCGGAACTCGCCGCCGGGCTGCAGAGCGCGGCCGACGACGACACCGACGTCCTCGACGAGCCCCCCGTGGAGGGACCCGTGGTACTGACCCCCATCCAGCGCTGGTTCTTCCGGACCCACCGCGAGGCGCCGCACCACTTCAACCAGGCGCTCCAGCTCGAACTGGCCCCCGGCACCGACCCGGAGGCACTGGCCGGCGCGGTGGCCGCGGTGGTCGCGCACCACGACGCACTGCGGCTGCGCTACGAGCGCACCGGCGCGGGCTGGCGGCAGCGCAACCTCGCCGAGGACAAGACCGTCGCCCTGGACCGGCACGACCTGTCCGGCCTGGACGCGGCGGCCCGCCGCACCGCCATGACCGAGATCACCGACGCCCTCCAGACCGGCTTCGACCTCTCCGCGGGCCCGCTGATCCGCTTCGCCCTCTTCGAACTCGGCGACCAGCAATCCGAGTTGGCGGTGGTCGCCCATCACTTGGTGGTGGACGGGGTGTCGTGGCGGGTGTTGTTGGAGGACGTGGAGGTGGCGTACGGGCAGGTGGTGTCGGGTGCGTCGGTGGATTTGGGGGGGAAGTCGACGTCGTTCCAGGAGTGGGCGTCGCGGTTGCGGGGGCTTGTCGAGGCCGGTGGTTTTGATGGGGAGTTGGCGTACTGGTCGGGTGTGGGTGCCGGTGTGTCGACGGTGTTGCCGGGTGTGCGGGATGTGGTGCCGGGTGGGTTGAGGGTGCGGTCGGCGGAGTTGTCGGTGGAGGCGACGCGTGGGTTGTTGCAGCGTGTTCCGGGGGTGTATCGGACGCGGGTGAACGAGGTGTTGTTGGCGGTTCTGGGTCGGGTGTTGGGGGAGTGGTCGGGTCAGGACCGGGTGGTGGTGGATGTGGAGGGGCACGGTCGGGAGGAGGTTTTCGAGGGGGTGGATCTGTCGCGGACGGTGGGGTGGTTCACGACGGTCTTCCCGGTGGAGTTGGCCACGGGTGAGCCGTGGGGTGCGCTGGTCAAGTCGGTGAAGGAGACGTTGCGGGGGGTTCCGCATCGTGGTCTGGGGTATGGCGCGCTGCGGTATCTGGGGGATCCGGACTCCGCGGCGGGCGAGTTGGGTCGGACGGTCCGGCCGCAGGTCAGCTTCAACTACCTCGGCCAGTTCGACGGCATGACCGCCGACAGCTCCCTCTACCGGGCCATGCTGCCCAACCCCCGCGGCGAGCACAGCCCGCTGGACGCCCGGCCCTACGCGCTGGACGTGGTCGGCCGGGTCGTCGACGGCCGGCTGGTGATGGAGTGGGCCTGGTCGGACGGCGTTTTCGAGGACGCGACCATGGACCGGCTGGCCACCGGCTTCAACGCGGCGCTGGAGGAGTTCCTCGCGCACTGCGCGGAGCCGGGCGCCGGCGGCTGCACGCCGTCGGACTTCCCGCTGTCCGGCCTGGACCAGGCCGGCGTGGACCGGGTGGTGGGCGACGGCCGGGGCGTCGAGGACGTCCTGCCGCTGCTGCCCATGCAGTCCGGAATGCTCTTCCACGCCCTGATGGAATCCGCCTCCCTCGCCTACTTCGAGCAGCTGATGTTCGTCGTCGACGGCGTCACCGATGCCACCGCCTTCGGCGCGGCCTGGCAGCGCGTGGTCGACGAGGTGCAGGCGCTGCGGGTCGGCGTGGTCTGGGAGGGCGTCGCCGAGCCGGTGCAGGTGGTGCACCGCGAGGTGACGCTGCCCGTGGAGATCGCGGACTGGCGCGGCGCCGACGAGGAGGAGCAGTCCGCCCGTTGGGAGGCGTGGGTCGGCGCGGACCGTGCGCGGGGACTGGATCTGCGGCAGGTGCCGCTGGCCAGACTGTCCCTGGCCCGGCTGACCGACGACCGGATCCGGGTGCTGTTCACCTTTCACCACATCCTGCTGGACGGCTGGAGCCTGGCCCGGGTGCTGTCGGCGGTCTTCGACGGCTACGCGGGAGTCGGCACGGCCGCGGTCCCCGGCGGACGGCGCCTGGCCGACCACGCGCGGTGGCTGGCCGACCGCGACCTGCCCGCCGCCGAGGAGTTCTGGCGCGGCGTCCTCGACGGGTTCGACACCCCGGTGGCCCTGCCGCACGACCGCCCGGCGGTCCGCGGCCAGTCCCGCTCCTCCGCCCGGGCGGCCATCAAGCTCCCCACCGAACTCACCGAGCAGCTCTACGCCTTCGCGCGCCGCCACCGGCTGACCGTCAACGCCGTGGTCCAGGGCCTGTGGGCGCTGATGCTCGCCGGGCGCAGCGGCCAGCACGACGTGGTGTTCGGCGCGACCACCTCCGGCCGCCCCACCGACCTGACCGGCGCCGACGAGATGATCGGCCTGTTCATCAACTCCCTGCCGGTGCGCACCCGACTGGCACCGGAGCTGGGCGTGGTCGAGTGGCTCCAGCGCCTCCAGGCCGAACAGGTCGAGGCCCGCCGCCACGACCACCTCCCGCTGACCCGCATCCAGGCGCTGGCGGACCTCCCCGCCGACCAGGCACTGTTCGACTCGCTGGTCGTCTTCGAGAACTACCCGGTCGACACCGACGCCGCCGCCGAACACGGCCTGAAGGTCGGCGAGATCAGCGCCGTCGAGGCCACCAACTACCCCCTCAACCTGCTCGCCTACGGCGGCGACCGGCTGGAGTTCGTCCTCGCCTACGACCCCGAGGTCCTCGACCACGCGACGGCGCGGGGACTGTGCGACGAACTCGCCCGGTACGCCCGCGCCGTGGCCGGCGCCACCGGCCGCAAGCTGGGCGACCTGGAGCTGGTCGACGCCGGCCAGCGGCGGCGGCTCCTGGAGGAGTGGGGCCGCGACGAGCGGCACGTCGCACAGCGCACCCTCGGCGAGATCTTCCGCGACCAGGCGGCCCGTACGCCGGCCCTGCCGGCCGCCGTCTGCGGCGGGACCACCCTCAGCTACGCCGAACTCGACGCCCGGATCGGGCGGATGGCGCACCACCTCGGCTCCCTGGGCGTGCGCGCCGGCGACCGGATCGGGGTCGCCCTGCAGCGCGGCATCGACTGGCTGGTCGCCCTGCGCGCGGTCCTCCACATCGGCGCCGTCTACGTCCCCATCGATCCGACGTACCCGGCCGAGCGGATCACCCACATGGTCACCGACTCGGGCGTGACGCTGCTGCTGACCGAACAGCGCCTGGACGGCACGCTGCCCGCGCTCGGCACCGTCCCGGTCGTGGCCGTGGACACCCTCGGCGCCGAGCTGGCGGCCCTGCCGGACACCCTCCCGGACGTCCACGACGACCCGCAGGCGCCGGCCTACATCATCTACACCTCCGGCTCCACCGGAGTCCCCAAGGGCGTCGAGGTCCCGCACACCGGGTTCGCCGCGCTGCTCACCACCGTCGTGAGGGACCTCGCGGTGGCCGAGGGCTGCCGGGTGCTGCAACTGGCGTCCCCCAGCTTCGACGCCTCCGTGATCGAGGTGCTGATGTCGCTCGGCGTCGGCGGCACGCTCGTCCTCCCGCCGGCGGAGACGCTCTCCGCCGAGCAGCTGGTGGAACTGCTCCAGCACCACCGGATCAGCCACGCCATGATCCTGCCCGCCATGCTCGCCACCCTGCCGGCCGTGCAACTGCCCGACCTGCGGATGCTGTTGGTCGGCGCGGAGGCGGTCAGCGCCGATCTCGTCGACCGCTGGGCGGACGGCCGGCGGATGGTCAACGGGTACGGCCCGACCGAGGCGACCATCGCCACCAGCTTCAGCCACCCGCTGGTCGCCGGGCGCGCGGGCGCCCCGCCGATCGGCCACCCGTGCGTCGACGTCCGCACCTACGTCCTCGACCCCTGGCTGCGGCTGGTCGCGCCGGGCGTCGCCGGTGAGCTGTACATCGGCGGCGAGAGCGTCACCCGCGGCTATGTGAACCGGCCCGGGCTCACCGCCGAGCGCTTCGTCGCCGACCCCTACGGCGCGCCGGGCGCCCGGATGTACCGGTCCGGCGACGTGGTGCGCTGGGGCGACGACGGTCAACTGCACTTCGTGGGACGGGTCGACGCCCAGGTCAAGGTGCGCGGCCACCGCGTGGAGCTGGGCGAGGTGGAGACCGCGCTGGCCGGCCACCCGGCCGTCGGCCAGGTGGCGGTGCTCTTCCGCACGGACGGGCCGGGCGCCCGCCTGGTCGGCTACGTCTCGCCCGCGGCCGGGGTCGAACCGGACGCCCTGGACCCGGCCGCCCTGCGCGCGTACCTCGCCGACGGACTGCCGGACTACATGGTGCCCTCGGTGTTCGTCACGCTCGACGCGTTGCCGCTCACGCCGAACGGCAAGGTCGACCGCCGTGCGCTGCCGGCGCCGGAGGCGGTGTCGGGCGATGCGGTGCGGTCGGCCCCGCGGACTCCGGTGGAGGAGACCCTGGCGGGGATCTGGGCGGAGGTGCTGGGTCTGGAGGCGGTCGGGGTCGAGGACAACTTCTTCGACCTGGGCGGCGACTCCATCCTCAGCATCCAGGTCGTCTCCCGCGCCCGGGCCGCGGGCCTGTCGATCGCCCCGAAGGACGTCTTCGACCAGCAGACGGTACGGGCCCTGGCCGAGCGCATCGCGGAGACCGCGCAGGCGGCACCCGCACCGGCCCGGCCGACCGTGACCGGGCCGGTGGGGACGACGCCCATCCAGGAGTGGTTCTTCACCTCCCACACCGAGGCCCCGCACCACTTCGACATGTCGATGGCGGTGACCCTCGGGAAGGACGTGGACCGCGCGGCGCTGGCGGCCGCGGTGGCCGCGGTGGTGGCCCATCACGACGCGCTGCGGCTGCGCTTCGCCCGCGGCGCGGACGGCGCCTGGACCCAGTCCGTGGCCGACGCCGCCGACGCCCCCGTCGCCGTGGACCACACGGACCTCGCCCACCTGCCCTCCGCCCTCTCCCGCCGGGCCGAACGGGACCGCCTGGTCGCACAGGCCCAGAGCGGCCTGGACCTCACCGAAGGCCCGCTGCTGCGCGCCCTGACCTTCGCCTCGGACGCCCAGGACGACATCGAACTGGTACTGGTCGCCCATCACTTGGTGGTGGACGGGGTGTCGTGGCGGGTGTTGTTGGAGGACGTGGAGGTGGCGTACGGGCAGGTGGTGTCGGGTGCGTCGGTGGATTTGGGGGTGAAGTCGACGTCGTTCCAGGAGTGGGCGTCGCGGTTGCGGGGGCTTGTCGAGGCCGGTGGTTTTGATGGGGAGTTGGCGTACTGGTCGGGTGTGGGTGCCGGTGTGTCGACGGTGTTGCCGGGTGTGCGGGATGTGGTGCCGGGTGGGTTGAGGGTGCGGTCGGCGGAGTTGTCGGTGGAGGCGACGCGTGGGTTGTTGCAGCGTGTTCCGGGGGTGTATCGGACGCGGGTGAACGAGGTGTTGTTGGCGGTTCTGGGTCGGGTGTTGGGGGAGTGGTCGGGTCAGGACCGGGTGGTGGTGGATGTGGAGGGGCACGGTCGGGAGGAGGTTTTCGAGGGGGTGGATCTGTCGCGGACGGTGGGGTGGTTCACGACGGTCTTCCCGGTGGAGTTGGCGACGGGTGAGGGGTGGGGTGGGCTGGTCAAGTCGGTGAAGGAGACGTTGCGGGGGGTTCCGCATCGTGGTCTGGGGTATGGCGCGCTGCGGTATCTGGGGGATCCGGATTCGGCGGCGGGCGAGCTGGGTCGGACGGTCCGGCCGCAGGTCAGCTTCAACTACCTCGGCCAGTTCGACACCGCGGCCACCCCGTCCGGCGAGGCCCTCATCCGCGCGTCCGACTTCGTCCAGGACGGCGACACCAGCCCGCTGGACGCCCGGCCGTACGCGCTGGACGTGGTCGGCCGGGTGGCCGACGGCCGGCTGCTGATGGAGTGGGGCTGGTCCGACGGCGTCTTCGAGGACGCGACGGTGGACCGGCTGGTGTCCCGCTTCATGGCCGCCCTGGAGGAGTTCCTCGCGCACTGCGCGGAGCCGGGTGCCGGTGGCTGCACGCCGTCCGACTTCCCGCTGTCCGGGCTCGACCAGGCCGGCGTGGACCGGGTGGTGGGCGACGGCCGCGGCGTCGAGGACGTCCTGCCGCTGCTGCCCATGCAGTCCGGAATGCTCTTCCACGCCCTGATGGAATCCGCCTCGCCCGCCTACTTCGAGCAGCTGATGTTCGTCGTCGACGGGGTCCCCGACCCGGCCGAGTTCGCCGCGTCGTGGCAGCACGTGGTCGACGAGGTGCAGGCGCTGCGGGTCGGCGTGGTCTGGGAGGGCGTCGCCGAGCCGGTGCAGGTGGTGCACCGCGAGGTGACGCTGCCCGTGGAGATCGTGGACTGGCGGGGCGCCGACGAGGAGGAGCAGTCCGCCCGTTGGGACGCGTGCGTCGGCGCGGACCGTGCGCGGGGGCTCGATCTGCGGCAGGTGCCGCTGGCCAGACTGCGCGTCGCCCGGCTGACCGACGACCGGATCCGGGTGCTGTTCACCTTCCACCACATCCTGCTGGACGGCTGGAGCCTGGCCCGCGTCCTGAGCCTCGTCTTCGACGACTACACCGCGCGCCGGGACCGCCGACCGCTGCCCGCCATCGCCGGCGGCCGGCGTCTGGCCGACCAGGCCCGCTGGATGCGGGAGCGGGACGTCCCGGAGGCCGAGGAGTTCTGGCGCGGCGTGCTCGACGGGTTCGACACCCCGGTGGCCCTGCCGTACGACCGCCCGACGGACCGCGCCGGCCAGTCCCGGTCCTCCGCGCGGGTGGGAGTGGAGCTGTCGCCGGAGCTGACCGAGCGCCTCTACGCCTTCGCGCGCCGCCACCGGCTGACCGTCAACGCCGTGGTCCAGGGCCTGTGGGCGCTGATGCTCGCCGGGCGCAGCGGCCAGCACGACGTGGTGTTCGGCGCGACCACCTCCGGCCGCCCCACCGAGCTGACCGGCGCCGACGACATGCTCGGGCTGTTCATCAACTCCCTGCCGGTGCGCACCCGACTGGCACCGGAGCTGGGCGTGGTCGAGTGGCTCCAGCGCCTCCAGGCCGAACAGGTCGAGGCCCGCCGCCACGACCACCTCCCGCTGACCCGCATCCAGGGACTCGGACAACTCCCCGCCGACCAGGCGCTGTTCGACTCCCTGGTCGTCTTCGCCAACTACCCGGTGGACACCGACGCCGCCGCCGAGAACGGCCTGAAGCTCGGCGAGATCAGCGCCGTCGAGGCCACCAACTACCCCCTCAACCTCGCCGCCTACACCGGCGACGGGCTCACCCTCACGCTCCTGTACGACCCCGAGGTCTTCGACCGCTCCACCATCGAGGCGCTGCGCGACGACCTGACCCTCCACGCCGAGACGGTGGCCGCCCCCGGCGGGGCCGACCGCACCCTGGGCACGCTCGACCTGGTCGACGCCGAGCGGCGGCACCGCATCCTGGAGGAGTGGGGCCGCGGCGCCCCCGGCGAGCGCGGCACCACCCTCACCGAGGTGTTCGCGCAGCAGGTGGCCCGCGCCCCGGGCAACACCGCGCTGCTCGTCGACGGGCGGGAGCTGAGCTACGCCGAGGTGGACGCCCGGGCCAACCGGCTCGCCCACCGGCTGATCGACCTCGGAGTGCGCCCCGACACCCGCGTCGGGGTGTGCCTGGGGCGGCACGCCGAGCTGTTCGTGGCCCTGCTGGCCGTGCTCAAGGCCGGCGGCGCCTACGTACCGCTGGACCCGGAATACCCGGCCGACCGGCTGGCGTTCATGGTCACCGACTCCGGCGCGGAGCTGGTCGTCACCGACACCGCCTCGGCGGCTGCGCTGCCGCCCGGCGACGCCCGGCGGGTGCTGCTCGACGCGCCGGACGACGAGGCGGCCGACCGGTACCCGGACACCGCGCCCGAGGTGCCGCTGCACCCCGACAACCTCGCCCACGTCATCTACACCTCGGGCTCCACCGGCCGCCCCAAGGGCGCGGTGCTGCCGCACCGCGGAGTGCTGCGGGTGGCCCGCGACCCCAAGCTGGCGATGAGCGAGCGGGACGTGGTGGGCCAGTTGGCCACGGTGTCGTTCGACGCCGGGACGCTGGAGATCTGGAGCGCCTGGCTCAACGGCGCGGCGCTGGCCGTCAGCCCGTCCCGGGTGATGTCGGCGGCCGAGACCGGGGAGTTCCTGCACACGCGCAAGGTGACCGCGATCTGGATCACCGCGGGGCTGTTCCACGAGATGGTCGACAGCGACGTGCGGATCTTCTCCGGGCTGCGGCTGATCATGTCCGGCGGCGACACCCTCTCGCCGGCACACGCCACCAAGGTCGTCGCCCAACTGCCCGGCGTCCGCATGATCAACGGATACGGGCCGACCGAGGGCACCGTCTTCACCTCGCTCCACCTCGTGGGCGGTGGGGGAGGAGCCGAGAGCTCGGGGCCCGCGGACGCCGGCCCGCTGCCCATCGGCACCCCGATCGCCGGCACCCGCGTCTACGTCCTGGACCCCGCACTGCGGCCGGTGCCGCCGGGCGTGCCGGGCGAGCTGTACCTGACCGGCGACGGCATGGCCCGCGGCTACGTCAACCGGCCCGGCATCACCGCCGAGCGGTTCGTCGCCGACCCGTTCGGCGAGCCCGGCGCGCGGATGTACCGCTCGGGGGACCTGGTGCGCTGGCTGCCCGACGGCAACCTCGACTTCGTCTCCCGCACGGACTTCCAGGTCAAGATCCGCGGCCTGCGGATCGAGCTGGGGGAGATCGAGGCCGCGGCCGCCGCCCACCCCGGCGTCGCCCAGGTCCTGGTGCTGGCCCGCGAGGACATCCCGGGCAGCAGGCGCCTGGTGGCCTACGCCGTGCCGGTGCCGGAGCAGGCCCCCGCGCCCGACGAGCTGAAGGAGTTCATGGCCCGCTCGCTGCCCGCCTACATGGTCCCGGCGGCGGTGATCGTCCTGGACGCCTTCCCGCTCACCCCGAACGGCAAGGTCGACCGGCGGGCACTGCCCTCGCCCGAGGAGGCGGCGGGAGAGCGCGCCGAGCACGTCGCGCCGCGCACCCCCGGCGAGGAGATCCTCGCCGGCATCTGGGGCGAGGTGCTGGGCCTTGCGAAGGTGAGCGTCGAGGACAACTTCTTCGACCTCGGCGGCGACTCCATCCTCAGCATCCAGGTCATCTCCCGCGTCCGCGAGGTCTTCGTGACCGATCTGCCGGCCCGCGCCCTGTTCGACAACCCGACGGTGGCCGCCCTGTCGGCGGCGGTCGAGGAACAGCTGCTGGCCGAACTGGAGCAGGAGCAGCCGCGCGACTAGCCCGGCCGGCAGCCCTCCGAGAACCCCCTCACCCGTAGTACGCACGTAAGGAGACACGCATGGACGCCGCGGCATCCCGCGAGAGCTGGATACAGTCCCTTCCCGAGCACCTCCGGGACCGGATGCGCTCCCGCCTCGCCGGCGACGCCGGGGACGGGCGGGTGGGCCGGATCGTGCCGGTGGGCCGGGACCGGGACCTCCCGCTCTCCTTCGCCCAGCAACGCCTGTGGTTCCTGGACGAGTTCGAGCCCGGCAGCGCCGAGTACAACTCCTGCACCTCGCTGCGGCTCACCGGCGAGCTGTACGTCCCGGCGCTGGAACTGGCCCTCTCCGCGCTGGTGGCGCGCCACGAGTCGCTGCGCACCACCTTCGACGCGGTGGACGGGCAGGGCAGGCAGATCGTGGGCGGGCCCTTCCCGGTGGTGGTGCCGGTCGCACAGGTCCCGCGGGCACCCCGGGAGGACCGGGACGCGATCGTCCGGAGCCTGCTGCGCGCGGAGGTGGCCCGCCCCTTCGACCTGCGCACCGGCCCGCTGCTGCGCGGCCTGCTGCTCCGGCTGGAGGAGCGGGAGCACATCCTCGCCCTGACCCTGCACCACATCGTCACCGACGGCTGGTCGATGGGGATCATCGGCAGGGAGCTGAGCGCCCTGTACGACGCGGCGCTGCGGCCCGGCGAGGCCACCGTCCCGGCGGTCCTGGAACGGGCCGGCCTGGCTCCGCTGCCCCTCCAGTACGCCGACTTCGCCGTCTGGCAGCGCGAGCGGCTCTCCGGCGCGGAGCTGGACCGCCAGCTCGCCTACTGGACCGGCAAGCTGGACGGGGTCGCCCCGCTGGAGCTGCCCACCGACCGGCCGCGCCCGGCGGTGCGCACCTCCGCCGGCGCCCAGCACCTCTTCTCGCTGTCGCCCGGGACCACCGAGCGGCTCGCCAAGGTGGCCAGGGACCGGGGCGCGACCCTGTTCATGGCCGTCACCGCACTCAGCCAACTGGTCCTCGCCCGCTACTCGGGACAGCACGACATCGCCGTGGGCACCTCCGTCTCCGGGCGGGACCGCGGCGAGGTGGAGGGGCTGGTGGGCTTCTTCGTCAACACCCTGGTGCTGCGCGCGGAGGTCGACGAGGCCCGGTCCTTCGGCGACTTCCTGGACTCCGTGCGGGAGACCGTGCTGGAGGCGTTCGCGCACGCCGAGGTGCCGTTCGAGCGGGTGGTGGACGCGGTGGTCACCGACCGCGACCTGAGCCGTCCGCCGCTCGTCCAGGCCATGGTCTCCCTCCAGAACACCCCCGCCGAACCGCTGCGGCTGTCCGGGCTGACGCTGGAGGAGTACATCTTCGCCCGCGAACAGTCCCTCTTCGACATCGACTTCGACTTCTGGGAGCGCGACGGCGGCCTCCTGGGCGCCGTCCAGTACAACCCCGACCTCTTCGACGCGGCCACCGTCGAGCGGCTCTGCGCGCACCTGCGGACCCTCGCCGAGCGGCTGACCGCCGAGCCCGGCCGCCCCATGGACCGCGTCCCGATGGTCACCGAAGAGGAGGAGCACCGGCTGCTGGTGGACTGGAGCGGTGCCCGGCGCGAGCTGCCCGCCACCACCCTGCCCGCGGTGTACGAGGAGCAGGCCGCCCGCACCCCCGACGCCACCGCCCTGGTCTGCAACGCCGTCGCGCTGACCTTCCGCGAGCTGGAGGAGCGCGCCAACCGGCTGGCGCACCACCTCCTCTCCCGCTCCGTCGGCCCCGAGGACCTCGTCGCCCTGGCGCTGCCCCGCACCGAGGACATGGTCATCGGCATCCTGGCGGTCCTCAAGGCGGGCGCGGCCTATGTGCCCGTCGACCCCGACCTGCCCCGCGACCGGGTGGAGTTCATGCTGGCGGACGCCGCGCCGGCGCTGGTCGTGGTCGCCGGCGAGGACACCGCGGCCCGGCTCGGGGTGCCGCCGTCCGTCCCCGCCCTGGACCTGACGGGCGCGTCCGCCCGCGCGCTGCTGGCCGCCTGCCCGGTGACCGCCCCCACGGACGCCGACCGCCGCACCCCGCTGCGCCCGGCCCACCCCGCGCACCTCATCTACACCTCCGGCTCCACCGGCCGCCCCAAGGGCGTGCTGACCGACCACGCCGGGCTGCTCAACCTCTACCGCAACCACGAGGCCGAGTTCATCCGCCCCGCGTCCCGGGCCGCCGGCGGACGGCGCTTCAAGGCCGCGCTGACCGCGGTGTTCTCCTTCGACACCTCGTGGGAGGGCCTGCTGTGGATGGTCGCGGGCCACCAGCTGCACGTCATCGACGACGAGGTGCGGCGCGACCCCGAGGCGATCGTCGGATACGTCCGCAAGGAACGCATCGACCTGCTCGACCTCACCCCGACCTACGCCGAACAGGTCCTCGCCGCCGGGCTGCTGACCGGCGACGACCACCGGCCCGCGGTGCTGATGCTCGGCGGCGAGGCGGTCGGCGAGGCGCTGTGGCAGCAGCTGCGGGACGCCCCCGACACCGTCGGCTACAACTTCTACGGGCCGACCGAGGCGACCGTCGACACCCTGTGGTGCGCACTCGCCGACAGCCCCCGCCCGGTCGTGGGCCGCCCCGTCCACAACACCGGCATCCGCGTGCTGGACCGCCGGCTGCGCCCGGTCCCGGTGGGCGTCGCCGGCGAACTGCACCTGACCGGCCCGCAGTTGGCCCGCGGCTACCTGGGGCGCGCGGCGCTGACCGCCGAGCGGTTCGTCGCCGACCCCTACGGCGAGCCCGGCACGCGCATGTACCGCACCGGCGACCTGGTGCGCTGGACCGCCGACGGCGTCATCGAGTACCTCGGCCGCACCGACGACCAGGTCAAGGTGCGCGGCTTCCGCATCGAACTGGGCGAGATCGAGGCCGCGCTGGCCGCGCACGAGGACGTCGCGCAGTCGGTGGTGGTGGCGCGGGAGGGCCGCGCGGGCGGCAAGCAGCTGATCGGCTATGTCGTGCCGGACCCGGGCGCCACCGCCCCGGACACCGCCGAGCTGCGCGAACTGCTCTCCCGCACCCTGCCCGACTACATGGTGCCCACCGTCGTCGTTGCCCTCGACGCGCTGCCGATGACCAGCAGCCGCAAGGTCGACCGCAAGGCCCTGCCCGCCTCCGACCCCGCCCTCTTCGCCTCCGCCGCCGCCCGCGTCGCCCCCCGCAACACCCTGGAGGAGACGCTGGCCGGCATCTGGATGCAGGTGCTCAGGCTCGACGGCGTCGGCGTGACGGACAACTTCTTCGAGCTGGGCGGCAACTCCATCCTCAGCATCCAGGTGATCTCCCGGGTGCGGAAGACCTTCGGCATCGAGCTGTCCGCCCGCGCCCTCTTCGACCGGCCGACGATCGCCGGCTTCGCCGAACAGGTCGCCGCGGGCCGGGCCGCCGCCCGCACCGGCCGGATCACCCCGGCCGACCGGGACCGCGCGCTGCCGCTGTCCTTCGCGCAGGCCCGGATGTGGTTCCTGGACGAGTTCGAGCCCGGCAACGCCGCCTACAACGCCGGCGGCGTCCTGCGGCTCACCGGCCCCCTGGACACCGGGGCCCTGGCCGCCGCGCTCTCCGCCCTCGTGCGCCGCCACGAGGTGCTGCGGACCACCTTCGACACCGTCGACGGCGAGGCCGTACAGCGCATCGGCGAGCCCTACGACGTCGCCGTCCCGCTCGCCGAGCTGACCGCCACCGACCCCGCCGCCCGCGAGGCGGAACTCCAGGACACCCTGCGCGCCGAGATCGCCGTCCCGTTCGACCTGCGCACCGGCCCCCTGCTGCGGGCGCTGCTCGTCCGGGCCGCCGACGACGCGCACGCCCTCGCCGTCACCCTGCACCACATCGTCACCGACGGCTGGTCGATGGGCGTGGTCGCCCGCGAGCTGGGCGCGCTCTACGACGCGGCGCTGGAGTGCGGCTCCCGGGACGCCGCCGAGGTGCTGCGGCACGCCGGCCTCGCCCCGCTGGCCGTCCAGTACGCGGACTACGCCGTCTGGCAGCGCGACCACCTGACCGGAGCCGAGCTGACCCGCCAACTCGGCTTCTGGAAGGGGAAGCTGGACGGGGTGGCGCCGCTGGAGCTGCCCACCGACCGGCCCCGCCCGCCGGTGCGCGGCTACGCGGGCGCCCTGCGCGGATTCGCGCTGTCGCCCGCCGCGACGGCCGGGCTCGCCCGCGCCGCCCAGGAGCACGGCGCCTCGCTCTTCATGGCCGTCACCGCGCTCAGCCAACTGGTCCTCGCCCGCTGGACCGGACAGCGCGACATCGCCGTGGGCACCCTCAACTCCGGCCGCGACCGGGGCGAGGTGGAGGACCTGATCGGCTTCTTCGTCAACACCCTGGTGCTGCGCGAGGACGTCGACGAGCAGCTGCCGTTCGGGGAGTTCCTGGACTCCGTACGCGAGACCGTGCTCGCGGCCTTCGCGCACGGCGAGGTGCCCTTCGAGCGGGTGGTGGACGCGGTGGTCGCCGAGCGCGATCTGAGCCGCCCGCCGCTGGTCCAGGCGCTGATCGCGTTCCAGAACACGCCCGCCGAGCCGATGCGGCTGCACGGCCTGCGGCTGTCCGAGCAGCCGCTCGCCCGCGACTTCTCGCTCTTCGACCTGACCCTGAACTACTGGGAGGAGGACGGCGCGCTGCGCGGCTCCGTCGAATACAGCACCGACCTCTTCGACGAGCCCACCATCGCCCGTCTCACCGGCCACCTCGCCACCCTCGCCGAGGCGCTGACCGCACCCGCCGCGGCCGAACGGCCCATGGCCGCCCTGCCGATGCTCACCGCCCCGGAGCGGGCACGCGTCGCCGCGGACCGGACCGGCGACCGCCACCCGCTGCCGGACGCCACCGTCATGGACCTCTTCGAGAACCAGGCGGCCCGCACCCCCGACGCCCCCGCGGTGGTCTCCGCCGACGCGGCCCTCACCTACGCCGCGCTCAACGAGCGCGCCAACCGCCTGGCCCGCCACCTGGTGAGCCTGGGCATCGGGCCCGAGGACGTCGTCGCGGTCGCCATGCCCCGGTCGGCCGGCCTCCTGGTGGCGCTGTACGCGGTCCTCAAGGCCGGCGCCGCCTATCTCCCGGTCGACCCCGACTACCCGGCCGAACGCATCGCCGCGCTGCTCGCCGACGCCCGCCCGGCCTGTGTGCTCGCCGCCGGACCCGCAGCCCCGCCGGCGGGAGCGGGCGCCCCGTGCCTGGTCCTGGACGACCCCGCCGTCCTGGCGGCGCTGGCCGGACAGCCGGGCACCGACCTCTGCGACTGCGACCGGCGCGCGCCGCTGCGCCCCGGCAACGCCGCCTACGTCATCTACACCTCCGGCTCCACCGGCCGCCCCAAGGGCGTGGTCGTGCCGCACCGGGGGTTCGTCAACTACCTGCGCTGGTGCGAGGGTTCCTACCCCGGCATCCGCGGCGGCGCCGTGCTGCACTCCTCGGTCTCCTTCGACCTCACCGTCACCACCCTCTTCGGCCCGCTGATCGCCGGCGGCACGGTCTACGTCAGCGACCTGGAGGACCTCGACCCCGCGCTGTGGGGCGCCGGGGGCCGGCCGGTGCCGACGTTCCTCAAGGCCACCCCGAGCCATGTCGGGCTGCTGGAGTCGCTGCCCGCCGAGGTGCTCGCCCACGGCGACCTCGTCGTCGGCGGCGAACAGCTCCTGGGCGAGGCGCTCGACGCCTGGCGCGGCGGCCACCGGGGGGCGACCGTCGTCAACGAATACGGGCCGACCGAGGCGACCGTGGGCTGCGTGGTGCACCGCCTGACCCCCGAGGACCCGGTGCCGTCCGGCCCGGTGCTCATCGGCGGCCCGTCGTGGAACATGCGCGCCCACGTCCTGGACGCCCTGCTGCGGCCGGTCCCGGTCGGCGTGCCCGGTGAGCTGTACGTCGCCGGCGCCCAGCTCGCCCGCGGCTATCTGGGACGTCCGGGGCTGACCGCCGAGCGGTTCGTGGCCGATCCGTTCGGGGAAGTGGGGGAGCGGATGTACCGCACCGGGGACCTGGTGCGGTGGACCGCCGGCGGCGGCCTGGAGTACCAGGGCCGCACCGACGACCAGGTCAAGATCCGGGCGCACCGGATCGAACTGGGCGAGGTGGAGGCGGCGTTGGCCGCGGCCCCCGGCGTCGGCCAGGTCTGTGTCGTCGCGGCCGAGGGGCCCGGCGGGCTGCGGCTGGTCGGCTATGTGGCGCCGCGGCCCGACGGTCCGGCGCCCGACGCCGCGGCGCTCAAGGAGTTCGCGGCCCGCGGCTTGCCTGAGTACATGGTCCCCTCGGCGCTGGTCGTGCTGCCCGAACTGCCGCTGACCATCAACGGGAAGGTCGACCGCGCGGCGCTGCCCGCACCGGAGGCCGCCGCCGCGGCCCCGGCCCCCGCCGAGGAGCCCACCACCGACACCCAGCGGCTGCTCGCCGGAGTCTTCGCCGAGCTGCTCGGCCTGGACCACATCGGCCTGGACGACGGCTTCTTCGACCTGGGCGGCGACTCCATCCTCAGCATCCAACTGGTCGCCCGGATCCGCCGCGCCGGCCTGCCGCTCACCTCGAAGGACGTCTTCCGCAGCAACACCGTGCGGGCACTGGCGGAGCTGATCGACACCGGGCGGGACGCGGCCCGGACGGCGGACGAGGCCCGGCCCGGGGCGCCGGCGCCCACCGGGCCCGCGCCGCTCACCCCGATACAGCACTGGTTCCTCGACACCTACCGCACCGCGCCGGGGCACTACAACATGTCCGTGCTGCTGGAGCTCGCCCCGGACGCCGACCACGCCGCACTGACCTCGGCGGTCCGGGCCGTGACGGCACGGCACGAGGCGCTGCGGATGCGGTTCCCCGAGGGCCGGGAGCGGACCCAGCGGCCCGCGCCGGACACCGTGCCGGTGCCGTTCGACCGGGAGGACGTCTCCGGCGTCGCCGCGGACGCGCTGGCCGCGACGCTCGACCGCGCGGTGGCGGCGGTCCAGTCCTCCCTGGACCTCGCCCGGGGGCCGGTGGCCAGGGCGGTGCTCTTCGACGGCGGTGCGGCGCACGCCTCCCGGCTCCTGCTGGTCGCCCACCACCTGGTCACCGACGCGGTCTCGCTGCGCATCCTGCTGTCCGACGTCGAGGCCGCCTACGCCCAGGCGCGCACCGGCGAGCCGATCCGGGTGGCGCCCGTACCGACGTCCTTCGCCCAGTGGGCGACGCGGCTGCGCGACCACGCCACCACCCTCGACGGCGAACTCCCCTACTGGGAAGGAATACTGGAGAAGACCGCGCGGAATTCCGCGGCCCTTCCGGTGGATGCCGACGGCGCGCATACGGTATCGTCCGAGGCGGAATTCACGGTCGAACTGACCGAAAAGGAAACCGAAGCGCTGCTGCGGACCGCGCCCGGCGCCCATCGGGTCCGTACCGAAGATCTTCTGCTGACCGCCCTCGGTGCAACGCTTTCCGCATGGACCGGCGGCGACGGCATTACGGTCGACCTCGAAGGCCACGGCCGCGACGAGATATTCGACGACCTGGACCTCTCCCGCACCGTCGGCTGGTTCACCACCCTCTACCCGGTCCATCTGCCCCGGTCCGCCGGCGACGGCCCGCGCGCCAGGGCCAAGGCGGTGGCACGCCTGCTGCGGGCCGTCCCCGGCCGCGGCCGGGGCTACGGCGTGCTGCGACACCTCGCCAAGGCACCCACGCTGACCTCGGCGAACACCCCGCAGGTGGTCTTCAACTACCTCGGCCGCTTCGACCAGACCCCCGGCGGCGACCGGGCGGCGGGGCCCTTCGCCGCCGTCCTGCCGGCCGCCGCGCAGCAGAGCGACCGGGGCGAGCGGCCCCATCTGCTCGACCTCGCGGGAGCGGTGCACGGCGGGCGGTTCCGCCTCACCCTGCGCTATTCCCGTGCCGTGCACCACGAAAAGACCATCGCCGCGCTCGGTGAAGATTTCCTGCGCGAACTGCGCACCCTCCTCGGCTAATCTCCGAAATTCCGGACGCAACGAAAGGAAAATGCCATGTCCGCCAACCCCTTCGAGAATGACGAAGCCTTCTACCTGGTGCTCCGCAACACCGAGGGACAGCACTCCCTGTGGCCCAGCTTCGCCGAGGTCCCCCAGGGCTGGGAGGTCGCCTTCGGCCCGCAACTGCGCCAGGAATGCCTGGAATTCGTCAACGAGAACTGGACCGACATGCGCCCCAAGTCCCTGATCGAGGCCATGGGTGCCTGAGCAAGAGAGGCGGAAAAGCACCATGGTTGAGGAACTGCCCGAGCACCTGACCCTCCTCGGCGGCCGGCCCGGCCGCCTGGAGGGCACGGCACACACCAAAGTCGTCGTCTACGAGGGCTTCCGGGCCGACGCCCCCGGCGCGACCGCGGACATCGCCCGCTGGGCCGCCGAACAGCGCCCGCACCTCATGGAGGCCCTCGACACCCACGGCGCGGTGCTGGTGCGCGGCGTGGTCGACAACGCCGCGCTGCTCAACGACGTCGCGGCCCGGATCGGCGGCGAACTGCTCAGCTACACCGAGCGCTCCACGCCCCGCAGCCAGGTCGACGGCAACGTCTACACCTCCACCGAGTACCCGGCGAACCAGACCATCGTCCAGCACAACGAGAGCGCGTACGCGCACAGTTACCCGCGCTGGCTGTTCTTCGCCTCGATCGTCGCCGCCGAGACCGGCGGCGAGACCCCCCTCGCCGACACCCGCGCGCTGCTGGAGCACCTGCCCGCCGACCTGGTGGCCCGCTTCCGCGACCAGGGCGTGCTCTACACCCGCGCCTACCGCGAGGGCATGGGCCTGACCTGGCAGGAGTCGTACCAGACCGAGGACCGCGCCGAGGTCGAGCGCTACTGCAAGCAGCACGGCATCGAGTTCACCTGGACCGAGGACGGCCTGCGGACCCGGCACCGCCGGCCCGCCCTGGTCACCGACCCGGTCAGCGGCCGCGAGTCGTGGTTCAACCAGGCCCACCTCTTCCACACCTCCAACCTGCCCCCGGCCGCCCGGGAGGCGCTGGCCGAGATGTTCGACGAGGAGGACATGCCGCGCGCCGCCTACTTCGGCGACGGCACGCCCATCACCGACGAGGAGATGGACACCGTCCGGGACGCGTTCGAGACGTGCCTGTACGCCTTCCCCTGGGTCCGCGGCGACCTGCTGATCGTCAACAACCTGCTGGTCTCGCACGGCCGCCGCCCCTACACCGGCGAGCGGCAGACCCTGGTCGCCATGGCGGGCGCGGGAGGTGGCGACGGTGCGCACTGACACAACGGACCCGGCCCACGAGGCCCGGGCGGCCAAGGTGCGGGAGTACTACCGCCTGGTGGACGCCGCCGACGTGCCCGGCCTGATCGCGCTGTTCACCGAGGACGCCGTCTACCGGCGCCCCGGCTATCCGCCGATGCGCGGCCACCAGGGCCTGCGCGCCTTCTACACCGGCGAGCGGGTCATCGCGCGCGGCCGGCACACGGTCACCTCGCTCCTGGTCGAGGGCGAGCGCAGCGCGGTCACCGGCGTCTTCGAGGGCGTCCTGAAGGACGGCAGCGAAGTCTCCCTGGAATTCGCCGACTTCTTCGTGCACCGCGACGACGACCAGTGCTTCCGCCAGCGGGACACCTACTTCTTCGCCCCGCTGGTCTGACGCCCCGACCGCCCGATCCGCACGACCCGCCACAGGAGGCCGGAGTGCACCTCGTGTCCAAACCCGTCGCCCGCCCGCTGACCCCGTCGCAGCGCGCGGAACGCACCACCTCGACCGCCTTCGGCTCCGCCTTCACCGAGCACCTGGTCTCCGTCCGATGGAGCGAGGAACGGGGCTGGCACGAGGCGGAGCTGCGCCCCTACGAACCGCTGGTGCTGGACCCCGCCACGGTCGGCCTGCACTACGGGCAGGTCGTCTTCGAGGGGCTCAAGGCGTTCCGCTCGCACACCGGCTCGGTCGGCGTCTTCCGGCCGGACGCGCACGCCCGCCGGATGCGCGCCTCCGCCCGCCGGCTGATGATGCCCGAACCGCCCGAGGAGCTGTTCCTCGCCGCGGTGGACGCCCTGGTCGCCCAGGACCAGCAGTGGATACCCGACGACCCCGCCATGAGCCTGTACCTGCGGCCGCTGCTGTTCGCCAGCGAACGCACCCTCGCGCTGCGCCCGGCCCGCGAGTACCGCTTCCTGCTGATGGCCTTCGTCACCGAGGGCTACTTCGGCCCCGCCCAGCGCCCGGTACGGGTCCAGGTCACCGAGACCTACTCCCGGGCCGCGGCCGGCGGGACCGGCGCCGCCAAGTGCGCCGGCAACTACGCCGGCAGCCTGCTGCCCCAGGCCGAGGCCCAGGAACAGGGCTTCGACCAGGTCGTCTGGCTCGACCCGGTGGAGCGCCGCTGGGTGGAGGAACTGGGCGGGATGAACCTCTTCTTCGTCTACGGCTCGGGCCGCGACGCCCGTCTGGTCACCCCGCCGCTGTCCGGCAGCCTGCTGGCCGGGGTGACCCGGGACGCGCTGCTGCGACTCGCCCCCGCCCTGGGAGTGCCCGCCGCCGAGGAGCCGATGAGCCTGGAGGAGTGGCGCCGCGGCTGCGCCGGCGGCGAGCTGACCGAGGTGTTCGCCTGCGGCACCGCCGCCCGGATCACCCCCGTGGGCGAGGTCGGCACCGCCGACGGCACCTGGACGATCGGCGACGGCACCACCGGCGAGGTCACCACCCGGCTCTCCGACGCCCTCTTCGGCATCCAGCGCGGGGAACTGCCCGACCGCTGGTCCTGGATGCGGCCCGTCGCCCCGGCGCCGCAGCCGGCCGGCACATGACCACGCGGCCGACCCCGGACGCCGGGCAGGGTCAACGCCCGGCATCCGCACGACTGTTGGGGCTCCTGGACGCGGTCGGTGCCCGTTACCGGCTGCTCCCGCACCCGCCCGAAGGGAACACCGCACGGGCCAGCGAGCTGCGCGGGCACCCCCTCTCCGCGGCGGCGAAGTGCATGATCGTCACCGTGCCGGACGCGCTGCCCGCCGCGCGGCAGGTCCTCGCGGTCATCCCCGGCGACCGGCGGGTGGCCCTCCCTCGGGTGGCCGCCCAGTGCGGCGCCCGCCGGGCCAAGCTGGCCGACCGCGCGCTCGCCGAGCGCCTGGGCGGCTGCGCCAGCGGCAGCATCATCCCCTTCTCGTTCCACCACGAGCTCACCGTCCTGGCCGACCCGGCGCTGCTGGACGAGCCCGTCCTGTATTTCAACGCGGCCCGCCTGGACCTCTCGGTGGCGCTGGCCACCGAGGACTACCGCGCGCTGGCCGATCCCAAGATCGTCCCGATCGCCGAATGACGGCGCCGGCGACACCCTGCGCCGACTTCGCCAAGTGGCCTGAAATGCGCCCTGAGATGCGTCTTTTCAACAGCGCTTAAGAGCCTGTTACTCCGTCGCGGCCTGCTGAAAGCTGAGCGCCAACTCGACGCATTTCCCGCCCGGCACCACCATCTCCGGAGGAATTTTCGTGCTTTCCAGCGTAGTTATTGTCGGCGGCGGTACATCGGGCTGGATGACGGCCTCGTATTTGCGGGCCGCGCTCGGTGAGAGCATCAATGTCACCGTCATCGAGTCCAAGCGGATCAAAACGATCGGCGTCGGCGAGGCCACGTTCTCCACCGTGCGGCACTTCTTCGACTACCTCGGCCTCTCGGAGAACGACTGGATGCCGAAGTGCAACGCCACCTACAAGCTCGGCATCCGCTTCGAGAACTGGCGCGCCAAGGGCCACTACTTCTACCACCCCTTCGAGCGGCTGCGGGTCGTCGACGGCTTCCCGCTCACCGAGTGGTGGCTGAACAAGAAGCCCAGCGACCGCTTCGACCAGGACGTCTTCCTGATGTCCGAGATCTGCGACACCATGCGCTCGCCGCGCTACCTGGACGGCACCCTCTTCGAGCAGGACTTCGTCGAGCGCGGCGGCTCCATGGACCTGGAGCGCTCCACCCTCGCCGAACAGGCCACCCAGTTCCCCTACGCCTACCAGTTCGACGCGTCGCTGCTCGCCGACTTCCTCACCGGGTACGCCACCGCGCGCGGCGCCCGGCACATCGAGGACGACGTGGTGGAGGTCGTCCGCGACGAGCGCGGCTGGATCAGTCACCTCAAGACCCGCGAACACGGCGAGCTGGCCGGCGACCTGTTCATCGACTGCACCGGCTTCGCCGGTCTGCTGCTCAACAAGACGCTGGGCGAACCGTTCGTCTCGTACCAGAACACCCTGCCCAACGACAGCGCGGTGGCGCTGCGCGTCCCGCACGACGCCGAGCACACCCGGCTGCGCCCGTGCACCACCGCCACCGCGCAGGAGGCCGGCTGGATCTGGACGATCCCGCTCTTCGAGCGCATCGGCACCGGCTACGTCTACGCCAGCGACTACACCACCCCCGAAGAGGCCGAGCGCACCCTGCGTGCATTCGTCGGCCCGCAGGCCGCGGACGTCGAGGCCAATCACATCCGCATGCGGATCGGCCGCAGCCGGCAGTCCTGGGTCAACAACTGCGTGGCCATCGGCCTTTCCAGCGGATTCGTCGAGCCGCTGGAATCGACCGGCATCTTCTTCATCCAGCAGGGCATCGAGGAACTCGTCAAGCATTTCCCGGACGCGAAGTGGGACCCGAAGCTCCGCGATTCCTACAACCGCACCGTGGCCAATGCCATGGACGGCGTACGGGAATTCCTGGTGCTGCACTACCGGACCGCGGCCCGCAACGACAACGCCTATTGGCGGGACGCCAAGACCCGCGAGCTCCCCGACGGGCTGGCCGCCCGCCTGGAGGCGTGGCAGTCCAAGCTGCCCACCGAAGAGACGATCTTCCCGCACTACCACGGCTTCGAGCCCTACTCCTACCACGCGATGCTGCTCGGCCTCGGCGGCTTCGAGGCCAAGGCCGCGCCCGTCCTCGCCTACATGGACGACTCGCGCGCCGCGCAGGAGATCCAGCGGCTCAAGGACCAGGCCCGCGACATCGCCAAGCGGCTGCCCAGCCAGTACGAGTACCTCGCCCAGATGCACTGACCGTCGGCCCCCAGCAGGACGAAGGAGAGACCGTGGACGCACTGACCCTCGCCCAACCGGTGCTGGTTCTGGGGGCGATCGTCCCCACCGCGCTGCTGGGCCGCTGGGCGGCCCGTCGCCTCGGCCAGCCCGAGGTGGTCGGCGAGATCTCGGTCTGCCTGCTGCTGGGAGTGCTGCTGGTCACGCGGTTCGGCTGGGGCGGTGCGCACTCCCCGGGCAAGGACGTGCTGGCGGAGCTGGGCCACCTCGGGCTGGCGCTGTTCCTGGTGGGAGCCGCGCACGAGATCCGCGGCGGCGCGTCCCGGCTCAGCGGCCGGGCGGTCGCCTGGCTGACGGTCGGCTCCGCGCTGCTGCCGATGGCCGCCGGCGCACTGCTGGCCGTATGGGTCCTGCGCTACGGCGGACCCCGGTTGCGCGGCGGGGCCGACACCCCGGCGCTGGTACTGCTGTTGATCGTCTCGCTGGCCGTCACCGCCGTCCCGGTACTGGCCGGCATCCTCAAGGACCGGCGGATGCAGCACACCGAGACCGGGCGGCTGGCGATGGCCAGCGCGGTCACCATCGACGCGGTCACCTGGGTGCTGCTCGCGCTGTCCGTGGCGCTGGCCACCGGCGACGGCGGCGTCGGGAGGGCCGGCGCCGTCCTCGCCGGCGGCGCGCTCGGCGCCTACGCGGTGCGCCGGCTGGCCGCCGCCGCCCCGGTGCGGACCGCGGCCGCCGCCCACCCCACGGCGGTACTGGTCCTGGTCGCCGCGGCGGCCTTCGGCGCGGCCACCGCCACCGGCCAACTCGGCCTGACCGAGGTCTTCGGCGCGGCGCTGATGGGCCTGGCGCTGCCCGCCGACGGCGAGCGCGGCCCGTTCACCCGGGCCGCCGACACCCTCGGCAGGGCCGGCCGGGTGGCCCTGCCGCTCCTCTTCACGATCACCGGCACCTCGCTCGCCGTCGGCCCGGACGCGGTGTTCTCCTGGCCGGCGGTGGCGCTGGGCACCGGGCTGGCCATCGCCGGGAAGCTGATCGGCAGCTATCTGGGCGCGCGGGCCGGCGCCCGGTCGCACCGCGAAGGGCTGCGCCTGGCCGCCCTGATGAACACCCGCGGCCTGACCGAGATCGTCGTCCTGCAGACCGGCTACAGCGCGGGCATCCTCACCTCCGGCCTCTATCTGGCGCTGATCATCATGGCGCTGGTCACCACCGCACTCAGCGGCCCGCTGCTGTGGGTCGCCGACCGCCGCACCCGCCCCGTCCCCGTGGGCGCGGAGCCCACCCTTCTACCAGCCGAGCGGTGAGTACCTTGGACCTCGCAACGACACCTGCCGACGCGACCGCGACCGCCCGCGAAGCGACCGGTCCGGACCGGTTCCGGGCACTGATGTCCGGCTTCCCCAGCGGCGTCGCGATCATCACCGCCGTGGACGAAGACCACCGCCCCTGGGGCATGACCTGCTCGGCGCTGTGCAGCGTCACGGTCGACCCGCCGACGCTGCTCGTCGGGATGCGGAGCCAGAGCCCCACCCTGGCGGCCGCCCTGCACACCGGCACCTTCGCGGTCAACCTGCTGCACGCCAAGGGCCGGGAGACCGCCGAACTGTTCGCCTCCGGCGACCCGGACCGCTTCGCCGTCACCGCCTGGGACACGCCCGCCGGCGGCGCCGGCCCCCATCTGACCGAGGCGTCCCGGGCGGTCGCCGACTGCCGGATCACCGAGACCGTACGCGTCGGCGGCCAGCGCATGGTCTTCGGCGAGGTCTACGGGATCCGTGAACTGGCCGACACCGAGCCCCTGTTGTACGGCCTGCGGTCCTACCGCGCCTGGCCGTCCCCGGCCTGAGCCCCACCGCACCGCCCGTCCGAGCCCCCCACACCCACGTGAACTGGAGCATCATGAGCGAGTCCGCGTCCCGTGCCCACCGCCGTGCCCGTACCGCCCGGCCCCGGCGCTACCTGATGTGCCGCCCCACCCACTTCGAGGTCAGCTACTCCATCAACCCCTGGATGGACCCCGCCAAGCCCGTCGACGCCGAACTGGCCGTCGCCCAGTGGGAGCGGCTGCGCGCCCTGTACGGCGACCTCGGCCACCAGGTGGAGCTCATAGACCCGATCCCGGGCCTGCCGGACATGGTCTACGCCGCCAACGGCGCCACCGTCATCGACGGCAGGGTCCTCGGCGCCCGCTTCCGCAACGCCCAGCGCACCGCCGAGGGCCCCGCCTACCTGGACTGGTTCCGCGCCGCCGGCCACCCGACGCTGCACGACCCGCAGCACATCAACGAGGGCGAGGGCGACTTCCTGGTCACCGGCAGCTGGATCCTGGCCGGCCGCGGCTTCCGCAGCGCCCCCGAAGGACACGCCGAGGCCCAGGAGTTCTTCGGCCGCCCGGTCATCGGCCTGGAGCTGACCGACCCCCGCTACTACCACCTCGACACCGCGCTGGCCGTCCTCGACCACGACGAGGTCATGTACAACCCCGAGGCGTTCACGCCCGGCAGCCTCACCGTGCTGCGGCGCCTGTTCCCCGACGCGGTCCTCGCCGACCCCGCCGACGCCGCCGTCTTCGGCCTCAACGCGGTCAGCGACGGCCGCCACGTGGTGTTGCCCGAAGCGGCCACCGGGCTCGCCGCGCAGCTTCGCGCGCGCGGCTTCGAACCCCTCGGCGTCGACCTGTCCGAACTGCTCAAGGGCGGCGGCAGCGTCAAGTGCTGCACCCTCGAACTGCGCGCGGCGGCCGGCCCGGAGACCACCGCAAGACCGCACGAAAGAGCCTGACGGCTCGCCACCCACGGCGAACGGTGCCGCGCGGCAACCGCTCCGCGGCGCGGCGCCCCGCCCTTCCGCACTGTCCTACGGGAGGACCCTCATGGAGGACAGCACCGTCCACGCACGGCACACCGCACCCCTCCTGCCGCACACCGGCGTGCAGCGCCCCAGCCGCATGCCGACCGGCAAGTACCACCCCTACCGGCCCCTCGGACTCCCCGACCGCACATGGCCGGACCGGGTGGCCCGGCAAGCTCCCCTGTGGTGCAGCGTCGACCTGCGCGACGGCAACCAGGCGCTGATCGAACCGATGGACGTCGAGCGCAAACGCCGGATGTTCGACCTCCTGGTGTCCATGGGCTTCAAGGAGATCGAGGTCGGCTACCCGACGGCCTCCGGGGACGACCACGCCTTCGTCCGCCACCTCATCGAGGACGACGCCATCCCCGAGGACGTCGTCATCCAGGTGATGTCCCCCATCCGCCAGGACTTCATCGAGCGGACGGTCCGCAGCCTGCGCGGCGCCCGGCGCGCCTGCCTACAGGTCTTCAACCCCACCTCCGAGGCGCAGCGGCGGCTGGTGCTGCGCGCCGACCGGCAGGCCACCCTCGCCCTCGCCCTCGACGGCGCCCGCCAGGCCCTGCGCCTGCAGGACTCCCTCCCCGGCACCGAGCTCTACCTCCAGTACGCCCCCGAGTCCTACACCCAGACCGAGCCCGACTACGCGCTGGAGATCTGCAACGCCGTACTGGACTTCTGGGCACCCCGCGCCGACCACACCCTGCGCATCAACCTCCCCGCCACCGTCGAGGTCTTCCCGCCCCAGGAGTTCGCCGACCGGATCGAGTACGTCAGCCGGCACCTCGCCCACCGCGACCGCACCCTGCTCTCCGTGCACCCGCACAACGACCGCGGCAGCGGCGTCGCGGCCGCCGAGATGGCCGTGCTGGCCGGCGCGCAGCGCGTCGAGGGCACCCTCTTCGGCAACGGGGAACGCACCGGCAACGTCTGCCTGGTCACCCTCGCCATGAACCTCTTCTCGCAGGGCGTCGACCCGATGCTGGACCTCGGCGCCATCGACCGCATCCGGCGCATCGTCGAGGACTGCAACCAGATGCCGGTACCGGCCCGACACCCCTGGGCGGGCGACTTCGTCTACACCTCGTTCGCCGGCACCCACCAGGACGCCATCAGCAAGGGCCTGCTCGCCCGGCAGAAGGCCGGTGACCGCGGCGTGTGGGACGTGCCCTACCTCCCCGTCGACCCGCGCGACATCGGACGCGACTACCAGGCCCTGATCCGGATCAACACCCAGTCCGGCAAGGGCGGCATCGCCCACCTCCTGCGCAGTGAATACGGCCTCGAACTGCCCCGGCGCCTGCAGATCGACTTCGCCGCGGTGATGCAGCAGCGCTGCGAACGCGCCGGGGGCGAGGCGTCCGCCCCGCAGCTGTGGCTGGCCTTCGAGGAGACCTACGCCCTGCCGCGCGCCGCGGACGCCCCCTCGCGCCCGCCGGTCCCCCCGATCGCGGAACCGACCGGCGCCGCCGCCGACCGCTGGCACGCCCCCGCACAGGACCTGCTCGGCGCGCTGGGCGCGACCGGCCAGGTGCGCCACCTCCAGGTCGACCGGGTCTCCGGCCGCCTCAACGGCATCGTCGCCTACCTGGAGGTGGTGGTGGGCGCCCGCGCCTTCTGGGCCGTCGGCCGGCACCCCGAGGAGAGCGAGGCGGTGCGCCGCGCGGTGCGCTCCGCGGCCCGGCGCGCCGCCCTGCCGCGCACCCCGGTGGCGCCGTGATGCCACCGAGAACACCGACAACGCCGGGAACACCGACAACGCCGACGGTGCTCGACCGGATCGTGACGGGAGTACGCGAGGACCTCGCCGTCCGCCGACGCGCCGTGCCCGAGGCCGCGTTGCGGGACCGGGTGGCCGCGCTGCCGCCGGCCCGCGACGTGGTGGCGGCGCTGCGCCGGCCCACCGGCGTCCAGGTCGTCGCGGAGGTGAAACGGGCCAGCCCCTCCAAGGGAGCGCTGGCCCCGATCGCCGATCCCGCCGCACTGGCCGGCGCGTACGGGGACGGGGGCGCCGCGGCCGTCAGCGTGCTCACCGAGGAGCGCCGCTTCCGCGGCTCGCTCGACGACCTCGACGCGGTCCGGGCCCGGGTCGAACTCCCCGTGCTGCGCAAGGACTTCATCGTCACGCACTACCAGCTGTGGGAGGCGCGGGCGCACGGCGCCGACCTGGCACTGCTGATCGTGGCCGCGCTGCCGCAGCCGGAGCTGGTCGCGCTGATGGCGACCGCCGCCGAACTGGGCCTGACCGCCCTGGTGGAGGTGCACGACGAGGCGGAGACCGAGCGGGCGCTGGCCGCCGGGGCGAGGGTCGTCGGGGTCAACGCCCGGGACCTGCGGACCCTGGAGATCGACCGGTCCGTCTTCGGCCGGCTGGCGGCACTGCTCCCCGAGGACGTGGTCCGGATCGCCGAGTCGGGGATCCGGGGCCCGGCGGACGTCGCCGCGGTGGCGGCCCGCGGCGCGGACGCCGTACTGGTGGGGGAGGCCCTGGTCACCGGCGCCGACGGCCCGCGGCGGACGCTGGCCGCGCTGCGCGCCGCGGGACGGCGCTGACGCGGCACGGTGCGGCGGCCCCCGGTGCGGCGCCGGGGGCCGCCGCCCTACCGCCCGCCCCCGGCCGCCAACTTGGCGGAGACCCGCACCCACCGCTGGAGCACCTCCGCCGCCGCCCCCGAGTCGATCGCCCGCGCGCCCCGCGCCATCCCGGCCGCCAGGCGCACCGCGAGCGGCTCGTCCGTCGGCGCGAGCGCCGCCAGTCCGGCGGCGGTGTTCAGCAGCACGGCGTCGCGCACCGGCCCCCGGGCACCCGCCACCAGGTCCCGCACCACCTCGGCGTTCCGCGCGGCATCCCCGCCCCGCAGCGCCTCCGGCGGGGCGTGACCGACGCCGACCTCCCGCGGGTCGAATACCTCCTCGCGCACCGCCCCGTCCCGCACCGACCAGACCGTGGAGGTCGTGGTGACCGTCAGCTCGTCGAGCCCGTCATCACCGCGGAAGACCAGCGCGGACGCGCCGCGCCGGGCCAGCACCCCGGCCAGCAGAGGCGCCAGCCGGGCGTCCGCGACGCCCACCGCCTGCGCGGTGGGGCGCGCCGGATTGGTCAGCGGGCCCAGCGCGTTGAAGACCGTCGGGATGCCCAACTCCCGCCGCGGGGCGGCGGCGTGCCGCATCGAGGGATGGAACATCGGCGCGAAGGCGAAGGTGATGCCGACCTCCGTGGCCAGGGCCGCGACGTCCGCCGCGGGCAGGTCCAGCGCCACCCCCAGCCGCTCCAGCACGTCGGCCGACCCGGAGGCGGACGACGCCGAGCGGTTGCCGTGCTTGACCACCCGCGCGCCGGCGCCCGCCGCGACGATCGCCGACATCGTGGAGATGTTGACGCTGTGCGACCGGTCGCCGCCGGTGCCGACGATGTCCAGCGTCGGCCCGGGCACCGCCAGCGGCACCGCGTGCGCGTACATGGCCCGGACGAACCCCTCGACCTCGTCGACGGTCTCGCCCTTGGCCCGCAGCGCCACCACGAGCCCCGCCAGCTGCGCGGGGGTCGCCCCGCCCCGCATCACCCGGTCCATCGCCCGGGCGGTGTCCTCGGCGGTGAGGTCCTCGCCCGCCAGCAGCGCCGTCAGGAGCGCGGCCCAGGACACCTCCCGGTCCGCCGCATGTCGAGCCGTCGCATGCCGATCCGTATCGGTCACCGGTGGCCCCCTTTCCTCACGGCAATTCTGAGGTCCGCGGTAAACCGGCCGACAGACCAATTCACCCCAGCAATTCCGGTCCACTTTCCGCCCACCGACGGGGAGAAGAAGGGGAAGAAGAAATGTCCTGGCACGCCCTCATCGACGTGTCCCGAAACTCCGCATTACCGCTCACCGCGCAGATCGAATCCACCCTGCGCCGCGACATCGCCGCCGGAGTGCTGCACCCCGGCACCCCGCTGCCCTCCAGCCGCCAACTCGCCGAGGACCTCGGCGTCTCGCGCAGCGTGGTGGTCGAGGCGTACGGCCGACTGATCGCCGAGGGCTACCTGGAGGCCGTCCGCGGCTCGGGCACCCGCGTCGCCCCGCACACGGCGCCGCCCGCGCCGCCGACCCGGCCCACGCTGCTGGACGACGGCCTGGTCCCACCGGCCCGTTGGGACCTGCGCACCGGCACCGCCGGCCCGACCGGCTTCCCGCACCGCGAATGGCTCGCCTCCTACCAGCGCGCCCTGGGCGGCGCCGGCCCGCAGGACCTGGACTATCCGCCGCTGTCCGGCGTCGGCGCGCTGCGCGAGGAACTCGCCCAGTACCTCGGGCGGGCCCGCGGGGTGCTCACCACCCCCGGCCAGGTGATGGTGATGTCCGGCTTCGCCCAGGCGCTCGGCCTGCTGTGCTCCGTCCTGTCCGACCAGGGCGTCGACCGCATCGCCATGGAGGACCCCTGCCACCACCGGCAGCGGCAGTTCCTCCAGGAGGTGGGGCAGCGGCCGGTGCCGGTCCCGGTGGACGCCGAGGGCATCGACGTCGACGCGCTGGCCCGCACCGGCGCACGGGCCGTCCTGGTCACCCCCGCCCACCAGTTCCCCACCGGCGCCACCCTCACCACCGCCCGCCGGGAGGCCCTGATCCGCTGGGCCCGGGACGTCGACGCCTGGGTGATCGAGGACGACTACGACGGCGACCTGTGGCTGGAGCGCGGCGCCCGCCCGCCCGCGCTCCAACGGCTGGCCCCCGAACGCGTCGTCTACGGCGGCACCGCCAGCAAATCCCTCGCCCCCGGCCTGCGCTTCGGCTGGCTGGCGGCCCCCGCCCGGCTGCTGGCCCCGCTGGAGACGATGCGCTCCCACCGCGACCTGGGCTCCGACGTCTTCACCCAGCTCGCCTTCGCCGAGTTCCTGCGCTCGGGCCACTTCGACCGGCATCTGCGCCGCCGCCGCGCCGGCTACCGCATCCGCCGCGAGACCCTGGTCCAGTCCGTGCTCCGCCATCTGCCCGGCGCCCGGATCGAGGGCGCGGCGGCCGGACTGCACACCTATGTGCGGCTGCCGCCCCGCACCGACGAGGCCGCCCTCGTCGAGCGGGCGCTGCGCCGCTCGGTACTGGTGCGCGGCGGCCGCCTCTACCACGCCCGACCCGAACGCGCCGCGCCCGCCCTGGTGTTGGGCTACGCGACGGTGCCCGGTACCGGCATCGCGGAGGCCGTGCAGGCGCTGGGGGCGGCATACCGGGCGGAGGAGGGCCCGGTCCCGGTCCCGGCGCCGGCGAGGAAGTTCCCGAACAGCTGCATCCCGCCCTCCGTCATGATGCTCTCGGGATGAAACTGCACGCCCTCCACGGCCAGTTCGCGGTGGCGCAGCCCCATCACATAGCCGTCGTCCTCGGACGTCGCGGTCTCCACCAGCGCGTCCGGCAGCGGCCGGGAGACGATCAGCGAGTGATAGCGGGTGGCCACCGTGCCCGACCCCAACCCGGCGAACACCCCGGCCCCGTCGTGCCGCACGGAGCTGGTGCGCCCGTGCAGCAGATGCTCGGCCACCGTCACCCGCCCGCCGAAGGCCAGCGCGATCGCCTGATGCCCCAGACACACCCCCAGCACCGGCACCGTCCCCGCGAAACGCCGGACCAGCTCCACGTGCCCGGAGTCGGCCGGATGCCCCGGACCGGGCCCCAGCACCACCGCGTCCGGCCGCCCGGCCGCCAGCTCCTCCGGGTCGCGGGTCCGCGACCGCACCACCTCGGTGTCGGCCCCCAACGCCCGCAGATACTGGGCGATGATGTGCACGAAGCTGTCATACGCATCCACCAGCAGCACCCGCATCACGCCAGCTCCTTCCCGGTCAGCGCCCAATAGGCGGCGCCCATCTTCGCCAGGGTCTCCTGCCACTCCGCCTCGGGCGTCGACTCGGCCACGATGCCCGCCGAACTCTGCGTGGAGTAGGTGCCGGTGCGCCCGTCGTGCACCACGGTGCGGATGCACAGCGCCAGCTCGCTCCAGCCCCGCACGTCGATCAGCCCGACCGCGCCCGCGTACATCCCGCGCGGCTCCCGCTCCAGCCCGTCGATGATCTCCATCGCGCGCAGCTTCGGCGCGCCGGTCATCGTCCCCGCCGGGAAGGTCGCGCACAGCGACCGCCAGACGTCGGCATCCGGCTCCAGGTCCCCGGTGACCGTCGAGACCATGTGGAAGACGTGCGAGTACGCCTCGACGACCATCAGGTCGTCCACCGCCAGCGAGCCCGGCCGGCACACCCGCCCGATGTCGTTGCGGCACAGATCGACCAGCATCACGTGCTCGGCCTGCTCCTTGGTGCTGGCCAGCATCTCCTTCACCCGCAGCTGGTTCTCCTCCTCCGAGGCCACCAGCCGCGTCGTGCCGGCGATCGGCCGCATCGCGATCGAGCCGCCCTCGGTACGGAAGAACAGCTCCGGACTGGCGCCGATCAGGGTGTCCCCGGCGCGCGGCGCCAGATACATGTACGGCGAGGGGTTGCGGTGCCGCAGCCGCCGGTACACCTCGACGGGCGTCAGATCCGTGGCGACGTCCACCCGGTGCCCGATCTGGATCTGGTAGATGTCCCCGACCTGGATGTGTTCCAGGCACCGCCGCGCCCAGCCGAGGAACGTCCCCCGGTCCACGCTGTCGCGCACGGAACGCGGCGCGGGCGCCTCGGGGCAGTCGGTGAGGTCCTCCGCCGGGCGCGCCAGGAGCGCCGCGACGTCCGGCACCGCCGCCGCATCAGGGAACGCCGCGGACCGGGCGCTCAACAGCCGCACCCGGCCCTCCCGCCGGTCGTACCAGACGGTCTCCCGGTAGAGCGTGAACGTCATGTCGGGCCCGCCGACCGCACCGCTGCGCTCCGGCAACGCGTCCATGTGCCAGGCCGCCTCGTACCCCAGGGCGGCCAGGAACCCGAACGCGTAGGAGTCGTCCGGCAGTTCCCCGGGGCCCTCGCCCGACACCGCGAACAGCGCCTGCGCCCGGCGCAACAACTCCCACACCTGCTCGGGACGCCGGAACCTCCCCTCGGCCATCCCCGCCGCCCGGGCCGCCGCGGCGAGGTGCGCGCGCAGCGGCGCCGCGCCCTCGATCTCCACCCGCCCGGCGAACACCCGCACCTCGGCCAGCCGGCCGTGCCCGACCACCGCCCAGCGGCGGCCCCGCTCCGGCCCCGAAAGGCTCTCGAAGAGAAAAACCTCGCCGCGACCCGATTCCCGTTCCAGGGCCGCATAAAGCCGCAACGGATCGTGCGGCGCCAGTTCCCGCACCGACACCCGCACGCCAATTGGCGGGGCGGCGGCTCCACTTCTGCATTCCATTCCGCAAGCCAAGCATTTCGCCGAGGACGGCGACCAGACCAATTGGGCGATGCCGCAGCAGTCCACTCCGAGGGCGCTTGACCGCGTTCCGCGGGACGGGTTGGAATCCTTTCGGCAGTGGCGCCCACCGCAGCGAATCCAGGCGCATTCCGTCGGTTCCCACCCCTAGCGAAGGCCCGCGATGACGACGCACCACCCGCCCCCACCCACCACCCCCGACGCCTGGCGCGGCCGCCCGGCCGCCCAGCAACCCCACTGGCCCGACCGGGAGTTGCTGCGCGAGGTCACCGACGGGCTCTCCCGCGCCCCCGCACTGGTCTTCCCGGAGGAGTGCGACCGACTGCGCGCACGGATGGCCGCGGTCGCCCGCGGCGAGGCGTTCCTGCTCCAGGGCGGCGACTGCGCCGAGACCTTCGCCGCGGTCACCGCCGACGCCATCAACCGCACACTGCGCACCCTCCTCCAGATGGCCGTGGTGCTGACCTACGGGGCCGCCGTCCCCGTCGTCAAGGTCGGCCGGATCGCCGGCCAGTACGCCAAACCCCGCTCCCGGCCGACCGAGACCCAGGGCGACGTCACCCTCCCCGCCTACCGCGGCGACGCCGTCAACGGCCTGGCCTTCACGGCCGCCGACCGCCGCCCCGACCCCCGCCGACTGCGCCGGACGTACGAGGCGTCGGCCGCCACCCTCAACCTCGTCCGCGCCTTCGCCACCGGCGGCTACGCCGACCTCCACCGGGCCCACACCTGGAACCGCGGCTTCGTCTCCGACGCGCCCGCCGGCCGCCGCTACGAGGAGCTGACCGACGCGATCGAACGCTCGCTGCGCTTCATGGCGGCCTGCGGCGTCGCCCCCCGGGAACTACGGGCCGTCGAGTTCTTCGCCGGCCACGAGGGCCTCCTGCTCGACTACGAGGCCGCGCTGACCCGCACGGACCCCCGCACCGGCCTCCCGTACGCCGGCAGCGGCCACCTCCTGTGGATCGGCGAGCGCACCCGCGACCTGGACGGCGCCCACGTCGCGTACTTCTCCCGCATCCGCAACCCCATCGCCGTCAAACTCGGCCCGAACGCCACGGCCGACCAGGCCCTGGCCTACAGCGAGAAACTCAACCCCACCGCCGAACCGGGCCGGTTGACCTTCGTCGTCCGGATGGGCGCCGCCGCGGTCCGCGACCGGCTGCCCACCCTCGTGGAGAAGGTCACCGCGCAGGCCGCCCCCGTCGCCTGGGTCTGCGACCCCATGCACGGCAACACCTTCGAGGCCCCCAGCGGCCACAAGACCCGCCGCTTCGACGACATCCTCAGCGAGGTCGAGGGCTTCTTCGCGGTGCACCGCGCCCTGGGCACCCACGCCGGCGGCCTCCACGTCGAACTCACCGGCGACGACGTCACCGAGTGCATCGGCGGCGGCGACGAGGTCCTGGTCGCCGACCTCCCCCGCCGCTACGAAACGGCCTGCGACCCCCGGCTCAACCACCGCCAGTCCCTCGAACTGGCCTTCCTGGTGGCCCAGATGCTCCGCGACTGACTCCCCGCGCCGGGCCGCGCGCCGGGCCGCGCGGTCACCATCCGGCGACCGTGTAGAGCGCGAACCCGGTGGCGAGCAGCGCGGCGGCGGCTCGCCGCCCCCTGGTCGCCCCGGTCCAGGGGGCCTCGAAGCGCCGCGCGTACCACCCGATCAGGAGCAGCGCCGCCGCGAAGACGGGCAACCACGCCAGCCGGGCCACGAGCCACGGCAGACCGACGGGCGCCGTGGTCAGCCCCGGCACCGCGCCGAAGAAGGAGCCCGGCACGGCCGCGGCGAGCATCGCCGTCTGGTGCCAGCAGAAGAGGGTCATCGCCGAGAGGTTGATCAGGACGACCGGCGCCCACAGGGCCGGGCGGCGCAGCAGCCGGCCGAGGCGGTCGCGCAGCAGCACGGCGGCACCGGACTGGGCGGCGGCCAGCGCCAGGACGAGGAGCGACGGCGGATGGGAGTTGGTGCGGTCCCGGCCGGGGACGCCGACCATGCTCGCGGGGTAGTGGAAGACGAGGAGCAGCAGCGCGAACAGCGCGGCGCCACCGGCCAGCAGCACCCACCCGGCCCGTTTCCCCAGCCGCTTCTCGCCCCAGCTCACGCCGAGTTGATAGGCGAACAGCCAGCCGGGGAGGAGGTTGAGCAGGCCCAGCCAACCGGGCATCGCCGCCGCGAACGGCCCGTAGCGCAGCAGATCGACCATGGCGACGCAGCCGAGCAGCGGCGCCGCCGCCCAGCCGCCCAGCCGCCGCGCGGCCCGCGCGCAGTACGGGGTCAGCGCCGTCACTCCCGCATAGACGCCGACGAACCACAGCGGCTGGACGACCAGCGTCGCCCCGGTGCGCAGCGTGGCGGCCGGCACCCCCAGCACGGACAGCAGCGGCAACAGCGCGGCCCATACCGCCGTCACCCCGAGCACCGGACGGCCCAGTCGCGCCAGCCGCCCGCGCAGCCACCGGGCCGTGGACGTGCCGCGCGCGGCGGCCCGCCGGTACGAGAGCACCGACGCATGGCCGCCGACCAGGAAGAAGACCCCGAGCATCTGCAGCACCCAGCTCAGCGGCGCGAGGAAACCGAGGACGGTCAGCGGGCTGGCGTTGTGCAGGGCGCCGTCCGCGTCGCGGGTGAAGCCGCCGAGCAGCCAGTGGCCGGTCGGTACGGACAGCAGGGCGAGGGCCCGCAGACCGTCCAGGGCGCGGTCCCGGCCGGCCGGCGTGCGGGCGTCCACCGCCGCGACCGCACGGCGCACCGGGGCCAGCAGATCAACCGAGGTCATGGCGGCACTCCTGCCGATCGGCGGCGCAGCGGACGGCGCGGTACGCGCCGAGGGTGATGTCGGCGAAGTTGGCCAGGGAATCGGTGCCGGGGGCGAAATAGCCGGTGTGGCCCCGGGCGCGGTCGGCGGAGACGCGACGCGCACCGTAGGCGGGATCGGTGGGGTCCGGGCCGTGGCCCAGATCCAGCAGGCGGGTGTGCGGGGCGTCGCCGATCCAGTCGGTGGCGTCCCGGGCCGCCCAGACGCGGGCGGTGCTGCGCAGACCGGCGGCGGTGTCCGCGCGGGTGCCGGGGCTGCCGAGGAAGACCAGGTCGGCGACGGCGCCCGGGGCCGTGGCCGGTGCCGCCACCCCGCACACGACCGAGCCGTAGCTGTGGCAGAACACGCTGGGCGCGGGCCGGCCGAGGGCCTGCAGACCGGCCAGGAGGCGGTTCAGCCGGGGCGCGCCGGCCTCGGCCAGGCGGCCGGTGGCGGCATCCGGGCCCAGGCCGACCGGGGTCGTGTACCCCGCCCAGGCGATCACCGCCGTCGGCGTGCCAGGGGTGTTTTCGGCCATCTTGGCGCGCAACGCCCGCGCCATACCGGACGGCGTGCCGTACGGATCCTCGGCCCGCTCGAACGACCCGAGATCGATATCGGAACCGGGCACGACGACGGCCGTCCGCCGCGCCGCCGCCACATCACCGTAGACCTCGGCGAGCTGGCCGCGCCCGCGCGGATCGAAGGCGAGAATCCGCCGCCCGGGCCGGAGGAAAGCGGCGTACCGCGCGGCGCTCCGCCCGTCCCCCCGCCTTTCCGCTTTCTCCTCCTCGGCCCTTATCGCCAGGGAATTGGCCCGATAGCGCAGGGAAAGCGGAGCCCCGTCGAGATTTCCCACGACCAGCGGGTGGCGCGCCGCCAACTCCTCCCGCCGCACACCGTCCAACCGCGCGAAGAAAGCCGCCACCTCCCGCGGTGCGGCGCCCGCCGGATCGGGCAGCGCCCGGCCCAGGGAACGGTCCGCGCGCCAGGCGGCGGTGCCCGGCGGCGGGCCCGTGACGGCCTGCTGCGCACTGCCCGCGACCCAGCCGCCGGTACCCACGACGGAGAGGAGAACCAGCCCGATCACACGTGTCAGCCGCCTCTTGCCGAGCATGTCGGTCACGTCCCCTCTCCGCCCGGACGCGCACGGCCCGGCCGCCCTTCATGCTGGCCGTGAGAAGCCGGGAACACAGTGACGTCAGCAGGCCAACCACCGTGGGGTCAGCTGTACTTGGTGCACCGGGGGCTACCCCCACCCCGGGTGGGGCCACCTGGAACATTCGGCCTCGGCTTAATGCCCTGGCCGGTGCCGGGGCCCGATGAAAGCCTTCGGGAAATTCGTCTGCCGTTCGCCCACCGGCCGAACGGACCGGAAGCTGGGCCGGGGGAATCCGATGAGCATCCCGAGAACGACCGCCGAACGATCCGGCACCACCGCCCCGGGGAAGAGCACCGCACCGGAAGCGCCCGCCGCACCGGAAACCGCAGCCGAACCGAGAACGCTCGCCGAGAAACTGTGGGAAAGCCATGTCGTCCACCGGGCGCCGGGCGAGCCCGATCTGCTCTACGTCGATCTGCACCTCACGCACGAGGCCACCTCCCCCCAGGCGTTCGACGGACTCCGCCTCGCCGGCCGCGGTGTGCGCCGCCCCGAGCTGACCCTCGCGCTGGAGGACCACAACGTCCCGACCGACACCCACGAGGTCCACGACCCCGTCAGCCGCACCCAGCTCGACACCCTGCGCGCCAACTGCGCGGCCCACGGCGTCGAGCTCTACCCGATGGGCCACCACCGCCAGGGCATCGTCCACGTCGTCGGACCCCAACTGGGCCTGGTCCAACCGGGGATGACGGTGGTCTGCGGCGACAGCCACACCTCCACCCACGGCGCGTTCGGCGCCCTCGCCTTCGGCATCGGCACCAGCGACGTCGAGCACGTGCTGGCCACCCAGTGCCTGGCGATCGACCGCCCCCGCACCATGGCAGTCGAGTTCACCGGGACGCTGCCGCCCGAGGTCGGGGCCAAGGACCTGATCCTCGCGCTGATCGCCCGGATCGGCACCAACGGCGGCCGCGGCCACATGATCGAATACCGGGGCGAGATCGTCCGCGGGCTGTCCATGGAGGCCCGGATGACGCTGTGCAACATGACCATCGAGGCCGGCGCCCGCGCGGGCCTGATCGCCCCCGACCGGACCACCTTCGCCTACCTGGCGGGGCGCCCGCACGCCCCCGAGGGCGCCCGGCGGGACGCCGCGCTGGCCCATTGGCGCACCCTGCACACCGACCCCGGTGCCACCTTCGACCGCACGGTCACCGTGGACGTCTCCGCCCTCACCCCGCTGGTCACCTGGGGCACCAACCCCGCCCAGGTCGCCCCGGTGGCGGGCGTCGTCCCGGACCCCGAGGAACTGGCCGACCCCCAGGCCCGCCAGGCCGCCCACCGCGCCCTGGACTACATGGGCCTCACGCCCGGCACCGCCCTGCGCGAACTGGCCATCGACGTGGTCTTCCTCGGCTCCTGCACCAACGGCCGGATCGAGGACCTGCGGGCCGCCGCCGGCGTGCTGCGGGGCCGCCGGGTCGCCGACGGCACCCGACTGATCGTGGTCCCGGGTTCCGCGCAGGTGCGCGCCCAGGCCGAGCGGGAGGGCCTGGACGAGGTGATCACCGCCGCCGGCGGCGAATGGCGGCTGCCCGGCTGCTCGATGTGCCTGGGCATGAACGCCGACCGGCTGCGCGGCGCCCAGCGCTGTGCCTCCACCTCGAACCGCAACTACGAGGGCCGCCAGGGCGGGCAGGCCCGCACCCACCTCGTCTCGCCGTCCGTGGCCGCCGCGACCGCCGTGGTCGGCCGTCTCGCCGCACCGGCCGACCTGGTCCCGTAGCGCCCCGAGGACCGGCCCCCGTAGGACGAAAGGAACGGAGTCCCGTTGACCGCCTCGCCCCCCTCTTCGCACCCGATGCCGGAACGGACGCCGGAGCCCTCCCCGGAAAACCACCCACCGGCCGGCCCGACGCCTTTTCAGGTCTACACCGCGCGGGCGGTCGCCCTGCGCCGGGACAATATCGACACCGATCAGATCGTGCCCGCCGAATTCTGCAAGAGGGTAACGAAAAGCGGTTATGCGGACGCGCTGTTCGCCCGTTGGCGAAAGGAACCCGACTTCATTGTGGACCGCCCCGAGCACCGGGGCGCCGGAGTGCTCCTGGCGGGCCGCAACTTCGGAATCGGCAGCTCCCGGGAACACGCCGTATGGGCGCTGAAAGACGGTGGGTTCCGGGTCGTGATCGCCACCGGTTTCGGTGACATCTTCCAGCGCAACGCGATGAACAACGGATTGCTGCCGGTGGACCAACCGCTGTCGGTCGTGGAACTCCTGATGGCCGGGGTGGAGCGGGACCCGGAGCGGGAAATCACCGTCGACCTGGTGAATTGCCGGCTGACGACGGGACGTCACGAGGGGGCGGACGGCTGGGACTTCACCGTGAACGAACGGGCCCGGCAACTCCTCCTCAAGGGCCAGGATGCCATTTCGGCCACTCTGCAGCGCGACGCCTCGATCGCGCGGTATGAGGCGGGCCGCCCCGACTGGCTGCCCACGTTGCGCCCGACTGGCTGACACCACCGTCAAGGTGCAGTCAGCTGAACCCTCATGGTTGTGCCAACTGCCGGATACCCCAAGGCCACACGGGTTTCTGAGAGTTGTCGAATGCCAACCGGTTTGGCTCGTGATAGCGTCGAATGGACTTGCGAGTTGGACGGTGGTGGAGCGGCTAGTCGCCGGTGAAACCAAGACCGGGTCGACGATGCGCACGGATCCTGCGGGGGAGTATGCGTCGCATATACTTTACGTCAGAAAGCTTGTCAAGGACCAGAGTTTCACCCGAGGTCAGCCAGTTACGGGAGGCCCTCTTCGCGCTGGAAATGCTCAGCGTGGGCGGGGGTGGTCCCGTTTTCAAGCCATGGCGCAAGCGGATAGGAAGTACGGCGAATATCCGCGCATTGGTGAAACTTGCACAGGTCATACGGCCGTTACCGGATATGGATCAGGTCCTGCGGCGCGACGGCAACGAGTCGCCGACCGGCGCCGACCACGCCGATCGACCCGTTCGGCCACAAGTCGTCCGCGATCTGGAGGAGTTCCACGCCCATGCGGTCGCGCCCTACTGGGCCGCGATCGCCCGGGCACTGCACGCCGACCGCACCGCCCGTGGCCAGATCATGCTCAGCGACGGCGTCGGCAAACTGCTCGGCACCCTCCACCCGGCCATTCGCTGGACGCCGCCGGTCCTGGAAATACCAGGCACCGGCGACGACGTGAAGCTGGAGTCGGACGGGCTGGTCCTGGCCCCCTCCCTCTTCCTGGCCGGCCGCCCGCCCACGCTCCTGGGCGACGGCGACGACGCCTGCCAGGTGACCCTGGTCTACCCCACTCCCGCGCACAGCGACTGGGCGGAGACCCTCTGGGAACCCAAGGAGTGCGCCGACCACGCCCTGCACGCCCTGGTGGGCCGCACCCGGGCGGCCGTCCTCGAAAGCCTGACCCGCAGCCGTACGACCACCGAGGTCGGCGAGAGCGTCGGGATCTCCTCCGCCGCGGCCAGCCAGCACACCTCGGTCCTGCGCGCGGCCGGCCTGATCACCACCGTGCGCACCTTCAACAAGGTCCAGCACACCCTCACCCCCCTCGGCGGCGCACTCCTCCACGGGGACCTGAGCGGCCGGCCCGCCGCACGACGGTCGGCCGGCTCCCCGCAACGATGAACCCTCCGTAAGGCGCACGCCCCCTTGCGGACGGATGCGAACGGGCCCGGAGTCAGACGCCGGTTCGGACTCCGGAGCCCTCCCGACCACCCGCCCCGCCCCGCGCGGCACGCCGGCCCTCGGCACGGCGGAAGACGGCGGAGCACCGCCTCGCCCACGAGTTATCCACAGGGGTCGCGGAGCGCCGCACGACCGCGGGATCTTCGCACCATGAATCCGCACAGCGAACCACACGAGCCCGGCATCGACGACACCCATCCGCACGGGGCGCGGCCCACCCGCGCCCCGCGCAACGACCCCGACCCCCACACCGTCGGGACGGGCCACGGGCCCACCGCCACCGACGGCGATCCCGCACCCCCGCCCCCGGCCCGCCCGAGCCCACCCGCCCCCTCGACACCCCACGACCAGCCGCCCACCCCCTACGACCCTCCGAGCCCCGCCCTCTCCTGCAGCGCCCACCCCCCGCCCGCCGAGGCCGGGAGCCCCACCGACGCCGCCGACCCCACCGCCCCGGCCGCGGGCCCGCCCGCCGAGCCCCAGGTCACCCTGCGCGGCCCGGCCGAACTCGCCGACGCCCTGCCGTACCTCCTCGGCTTCTATCCGGACGACAGCATCGTCATGGTCGCCGTGCACGGCGAGCGCGCCCGGTTCGGCGGCCGGCTCCGGCTCGGCATCCCCACCGACCCGTCGCACTGGCCCGACGTCGGCGACCAACTCGCCGACTGCCTGATCTCCGGCGCCCGCAAGCGCGCCGACCGCCTCGTCGGCGTTCTCGTCTTCCTCTGCCGGGAACCGGCGCCCGGCCAGAGCGGCCAGGACGTCAAGGAGCGCCTCCGCCCCCTGGCCCAGCGGCTGCGCACCGCCTGCGGCGCCCTGGACGTACCGGTCCTGGAAGCCCTGTGCCTCTCCAACGGCCGCTACTGGTCCTACTGTTGCCCCGACTACCGCTGTTGCCCCGCCGACGGCACCCCCCTGTTCCTGCCCGGCACGTCCGTCATGGCCGCGGCCGCCGCCTACGCCGGAATGCAGGTGCGCGGCTCGCTCAAGGAGATGGAGGCGCGGCTCGCGCCCCGCACCGGACGGCGCGGCGCCGACCAGGAAAAGGCGCTGGACGAAGCAGCCGCCGAACTCCTGCCGCGGATGCTCCGCCCGGACGGCGCCACCGCCGTCCAACGCGCCACCCTCGAACGCACCGCCGCGATGATCCACCGGTTCCGTCAGGACACCCCCTCCGGCAGCAACCGCGCCCGCGACGCCTGCGACGACGCGCTGATCACCGACACCGAGGCCGCCACCCTCATCCTGGGCCTCCAGGACCGCACCACCCGCGACCGCGCCGCGGAATGGATGGACGGCCCCGACGCCGCGGCGGCCCTCAGGCTCTGGCGCGCCCTCGCCCGCCGCTGCACCGGCGGCTACGGCGAACACGCGGCGGCGCCCCTGACCCTCGCCGGCTGGGTCTGCTGGTCCACCGCGGACGGCCCCGCCGCCCGCGTCGCCCTCAGCCGCGCCCTGACCGCCGACCCCGACTGCCTCTTCGCCCAACTGCTGCACCGCGCCATCAACGAGGGCCTGGACCCCGAGCCGCTGCGCCGCTGCCTGCGCCGGCAGCGCGAGGAGGCGAATGAGCCCGACGAGCCCGACGAGATCGAAGCGACCGACGAGACCGAAGAGACCGAGGCGACCGAAGCGATCGAGGAGGCCCGGACCGCCGAGACCGCCGCCGACGGCACCGCCGCGCCCCCGGCGGGCCGACGACAACCCGCGCAGCGCCCGACCCCACCGCGCCCGGGGGACTCCGCCCGGACCCGCGGCCCACGGGGCGGCACCGGCCCCGGCTCCCGCACGACCGGAGCATCGGGCGACCGCCGGACCGGAAGGGACGGTGACCGAAGCCGGCGGTGACCGCGCGGAGCCGGACGCGGCCGGCGTGACCTGGGCGCCGGCCGCACCGTTCACCTGAGTGGCGTAGTCCGAAAGGACCCCCACCTCACCATGGAGCGCAGAGCGTGCCAGGGATCGTCCCCACCACCCAGCCGACCCACCGGCCCGTCGGAGAGCGGCGCACCGCGCCGGCCCGGCCGCCGCAGCCCCAGCCCGTGCACGCGGCACTGGTCTGCGTGGCCCTTCCCTCGCTCGCCGTGTCGTCCCCCACGGGGCAGCTGACCGGCCGGGGCCTGGACGGCTGCTACCGCGACGGCCGACGGATCCTCTCCCGCTGCGAGGTACGCGCCGCTGGCAGCGAACCCCTCGTCGTCCAGGGGCGGTTGACCGGCGCGGACCGCGCCCGGTTCACCGGCGTGATCCGCAGAGCGGGCGAGCGCGGACCGGACCCGGAGATCCGGATGGAGCGGCTGCGGTCCGCCGACGGCACCGAGCAGATCACCTTCCACAGCAGCGCCGCCCGACCCGTCCGGCTGCCGGTCGAGATCCACCTGGGCACCGACCTGGCGGACCTGGGCGCCGTCGCCGTCGGCCTCCCCGGCCCCGAACTCCGCGCCGCCGTCCACGGATCCGGCCTCCGCTGGTCCGGTCGCGGGGCCCACGCGACGGTCACCGCCACCCCCGCACCACAGGACGCCCTGGCCTCCGCGGGCCTGCTCCGCTGGGAACTGGAGCTGCCCCCCGGCGGCCGGCGCACCATCGAGCTCCACCCCCGCCTGGAATACGGCCCGGGCGGACAACCGGCCCCGGCCGGGCGGGTCGGCCGGATCCCGGTCCCCGGCCCGCGCACCGCACCCACCGGCCCCCGCGCCCGCAGCGAACGGCCCCCGCGCTCCTGGTCCGCCGCCCGCCTGGAGTGCGACGACCCCCGCGCCGACGCCCTCATGGCGGGCAGCCTCGACGATCTGCACGGCCTGCTGATGCGCGACCCGGCCCTGCCCACGGACGTCTTCGTCGCCGGCGGCTTCCCCTGGCGCTGCGGCCTCGCCCCCGCCGAGGCCCTGTGGACCGCCCGGATGCTGCTCCCCCTCGGCACCCGGCTCGCCGCCGCCACCCTGCGCACCCTGGCTCGCACCCAACAAGCCACCCCAGGAGCGGATTTCGGCCGAATTCCCGGCCCCCTCCGGGACTCCGGACCCCACGCCCCGCCCGGCTGCACCGGCATCAAAGCCACCCTCCTCTTCCCGGCGGTCCTGGCCGAGGCCCGCCGCTGGGGCCTGCCCGACCACGAGACCGAGCGGCTGCTGCCCGCCGCCGAACGCTGCCTGCAGTGGCTGCGCACGGCCACCGACCCGCGCGGCGCGGACCGCGGCGGCTACCTCCCCGACCCCGCACCCGACGGCCCCTACCGCTGCGAGACCCAGGCCCACGCCCACCGCGCCGCCCTCCTCGGCGCCGATCTCCTGGACGCCTGCGGATCCCCCGGCGCCCCCGCGCTCCGCGACTGGGCGGCCGACCTGCGCGCCCGCTTCCGCACGGACTTCTGGGTGGAGGACCGTACCGGCGGCCGCCCGGCCGCCCTGCTCACCGCCGACGGCCGCCCCGTCCCGCACCTCGGCGCCACCGCCGCCCACCTCCTCGACACCGGCCTGCTCGGCGGCGGAACCTTCGCCCCCGGCCTGCTGGACGCCGCCCGGACCGACCAACTGGCCCGACTGCTCCGCGCCCCTGTCATGGACTCCGGATGGGGTCTGCGCGGACTCGGCGCCAAGGAGAGCGGCTACAACCCGTTCGGCCACCGCAGCGGAGCGGTCCGCGTCCACGAAACCGCCGTCGCCGTCGCCGGACTCGCGGCGGCCGGTCACGAGGCCGCCGCCGCCACCCTGACCAGGGGCATCCTCGACGCCGCCGAGAGCTTCGGCCACCGCCTGCCCGAGATGTTCGCGGGGGAGCAGCGCACCGCAGGCGGCGTCCCCTCCCCGCACCCGGCGGCCTGCCGCCCCGCGGCCGTCGCGGCGGCCGGCGCGGTGCAGATCCTCCTCGCCCTCGCCGGACTGCGCCCCGACGTCCCGGCCGGGACGGTCGCCGTGCGCCCGCTCGGCAACCCCCCGCTCGGCGCGATGCAACTGACCGGACTGACCCTCGCCGAGCAGCCCTTCGCCGTACGGATCAGCCGGCTCGGCATGGGCATGGTCGAGGAAGCCGCGGACGGTCTGCAACTGGGCTCCTGAAGCCCGCATGACCTGTTTATCGTCAGGCGGACGACTATGATCACGGCATGCCTCCCTACGACCCGTCGGCCTTCCCGCCCTTCGCCGTCACCGTCGACCTGGTCGTGCTCACCGTGCGCCGCCACGCCCTGTGCGCGCTGGCCGTGCGCCGCGGTGAGCCGCCGTTCCAGGGCCGCTGGGCCCTGCCCGGTGGATTCGTCCGCGCCGACGAGGACCTGGCGGAGGCGGCGGCCCGGGAACTCGTCGAGGAGACCGGCCTGCACGCCTACCCGCCGGAGGGCAGCCCGCCGCCCGCTTACGGCGCGCACCTCGAACAACTCGCCACCTACGGCGACCCCAAGCGTGACCCCCGCATGCGCGTGGTCAGCGTCGCGCACCTCGTCCTCGCCCCCGATCTGCCCGCGCCCCGGGCCGGCGGCGACGCCCACAGCGCCCGCTGGGCCCCCGTCGAATCCCTCCTGGACCAGGAGGGCAGTGCCCACACCCGCGAAGGCGACCTGACCGCCCCGCTCGCCTTCGACCACGCGCGCATCCTCGCCGACGGCGTGGAACGCGCCCGCTCGAAGATCGAATACTCCTCGCTCGCCACGGCCTTCTGCCCGCAGGAGTTCACCGTCGGCGAACTGCGCCGCGTCTACGAGGCGGTCTGGGGCGTCGCCCTGGACCCCCGCAACTTCCACCGCAAGGTGACCGGTACCCCCGGCTTCCTGGTCCCCACCGGCGGCACCACCACCCGCCAGGGCGGCCGCCCCGCCCAGCTCTTCCGCGCCGGCGGCGCGACCCTCCTCAACCCGCCGATGCTGCGCCCGGAGGTCTGACCCGCTCCGCGCCGTCCCCACGGTGGCCGGCCTCGCACCGGCCGCCGCCGCGCGCCACCCGCCTGCCTGCGTACACACCTCCCCGCGCCGTCAAGAAGCCGCCGCCGAACTCACCGTCCCCGGTGACTCCGCGCCCCGCCCGGCAGCGGCCGCCCGGGCAACCCACCCACCACGGCGACTTCGCCTCATGTGATCGCCGGGCACCCCTCTCCCGCGCAACGCCCCGACGAACTCCGCCACGCGCCCCACGACCCCCGCGGAAGTCCCCGCCGACGTCCGCCAACTCCCGCTCGCCCCAGAGCGACTGGCCGCCGCGCACCACGACGCGCACGACCGCGCTCGACGCCGCCCCCACACTCCGCCCGAGGCGCTCCGACCACCTTCCGGAACCGATCGAGGTCTTCCGCACATGGCGCCGCTGGTGCCCCAACCCGCAGTCTGCGCAGGGGTGTTGCCCTCGCCGCCCTGGTCTGCGCTTATGTGTTCACCGTGCTAACGGGCCGGAGGCGCCGATCGGCCAAAACGTCCGCTTCCAGGCCCCGTTGTTGCGCCCGCTGTCCACAACTCACCGACGAAAGCGCATTTCTTTCCGATAAAGCGTCAATTGCGAGATAACGGGCGATCACCCTTTCGTGTGCTTTTCACCAAAGACCTCAAGGCCGTTCAGGGTGTCGCCGACAAAGGATGCGTGAGTACCCTTGCGCACACCATGATGACCGCGGCTCGCCCCGGCGACACCGGCCTCGCAGGCCCCGGCGAGCTTGACCGCTACCCCTACGCCAACGCCGCCAACGCGGCCGGCCAGGACCGCACCGAGCGCGTCTCGCCGGTCTGGGAAGGCTCCGAGACAGACATCGGCCGGGTCGGCCGGCGCGCGGCGGGCAGCCGCGGCCGCGGCCTCCACGGCCAACTCGTCCAGCAGCTCGGCCAGATGATCGTCTCCGGCGACCTCGGCGCCGACCGCCCGCTCGTCCCCGAGGAGATCGGTCAGCGCTTCGAGGTCTCCCGCACCGTCGTCCGCGAGTCCCTGCGCGTCCTCGAGGCCAAGGGCCTGGTGAGCGCGCGCCCGAACGTGGGGACCCGAGTACGCCCGGTCAGCGACTGGAACCTCCTCGACCCCGACATCATCGAATGGCGCGCCTACGGGCCGCAGCGCGACGACCAGCGCCGCGAGCTGTGCGAGCTGCGCTGGACGATCGAGCCGCTGGCCGCCCGGCTCGCCGCCGGCCACGGCCGCGAGGACATCCAGCAGCGGCTCGCCGACATGGTCGAGATCATGGGCCACTCGGCGGCCCAGGGCGACACCATGACCTTCGCCCGCGCCGACGCCGAGTTCCACACCCTGCTCCTCCAGCTCGCCGGCAACCGCATGCTCGAGCACCTCGCGGGCATCGTCACCTCCGCCCTGCACGTCTCCGGTGGACCCGGCAGCGGCTGTGAGCGGCCGGTCGAGACGTCCGTGGGTCAGCACATGAGGGTCGTCGACGCGATCGGCTCCGGCGACGCCTCCGCCGCCGAGACCGCGATGCGCCAGCTCCTCGCCGCCCATGGCGAGGTCGGCGGCCAGGGTGCCGGGACGCCCGTGGACCACGTCGTCCCCGCGCCGCGCGAGCACTGAAGCCCCGTACCCGACCACGTGCGGACCGTGAGCACCGCGCGGACTCGCGCCCCGTGCGCCCCTGCCGAGGACGCGCGACACGTACCGAAGGAGCACAAGATCGCCGGATCCGGGGCGTCGTCCGGATCCGGCGGAAGACTTTGAGAGGATTGCACTGCATATGACTGGGAATGGGTCGTTATGGGGTGTGACTCGGGCCACGCAGATTGGGCGTAACGCTCTCCGGGGAAGCGCGATGACGTAAGAGGTGATAGCCGAGGAGGGAATACGAGCGGCGTTCGTGGCGCTGTTCAACTCCCCGGTTGCCCCTGCGCCGTCGGTCCATCCCCACCGGCGGTCGTCGGCTCCGATCCACAGTGGACGGGGTCGGAAGCCGTTTCCAACGTTCCGAGAGGTTGTTCGTGTCGGCCAGCACATCCCGTACGCTCCCGCCGGAGATCGCCGAGTCCGAGTCTGTGATGGCGCTCATCGAGCGGGGAAAGGCAGATGGGCAGATCGCCGGCGATGACGTGCGTCGGGCCTTCGAGGCTGACCAGATTCCGCCAACCCAGTGGAAGAACGTTCTGCGCAGCCTCAACCAGATCCTCGACGAGGAGGGTGTGACGCTGATGGTCAGTGCCGCAGAGGCGCCCAAGCGCACCCGCAAGAGCGTCGCAGCGAAGAGTCCGGCGAAGCGCACCGCCACCAAGACCGTCGCGGCCAAGACCGCGACGGTGAAGAAGACCACCACCGCCTCGGCCGCCGCCTCGATGGCGGATCCGGCCCTCGGTGAGTCCGAGTCCGCGCCTGCGAAGAAGGCCGCGGCGAAGAAGACGGCCGCCAAGAAGACGGTCGCGAAGAAGACCACGGCCAAGAAGGCCACCGCGAAGAAGACCGGGTCCAAGAAGGACGTCGACGATCTGCTCGAGGACGAGCTGACCGAGGAGACCCCGGCGCCCGGCAAGGGTGAGCCCACCGACGCCGAGACCGCCGAGAACGCCGGTTTCGTGCTGTCGGACGAGGACGAGGACGACGCGCCCGCCCAGCAGGTCGCCGCGGCCGGCGCCACCGCCGACCCGGTCAAGGACTACCTCAAGCAGATCGGCAAGGTCCCGCTTCTCAACGCCGAGCAGGAGGTGGAGCTCGCCAAGCGCATCGAGGCGGGTCTGTTCGCGGAGGACAAGCTCGCCAACAGCGACAAGCTCGCGCCCAAGCTGAAGCGCGAGCTGGAGATCATCGCCGAGGACGGCCGCCGGGCGAAGAACCACCTCCTGGAGGCCAACCTCCGACTGGTCGTCTCCCTGGCCAAGCGGTACACCGGCCGCGGCATGCTCTTCCTGGACCTGATCCAGGAGGGCAACCTCGGTCTGATCCGTGCGGTCGAGAAGTTCGACTACACCAAGGGCTACAAGTTCTCGACCTACGCGACGTGGTGGATCCGCCAGGCCATCACCCGTGCCATGGCCGACCAGGCCCGCACGATCCGTATCCCCGTCCACATGGTCGAGGTCATCAACAAGCTGGCCCGCGTCCAGCGCCAGATGCTCCAGGACCTGGGCCGCGAGCCCACCCCGGAGGAGCTGGCCAAGGAACTCGACATGACCCCCGAGAAGGTCATCGAGGTCCAGAAGTACGGGCGCGAGCCGATCTCCCTGCACACCCCGCTGGGCGAGGACGGCGACAGCGAGTTCGGTGACCTCATCGAGGACTCCGAGGCGGTCGTCCCGGCCGACGCGGTCAGCTTCACGCTCCTCCAGGAGCAGCTGCACTCGGTGCTGGACACCCTCTCCGAGCGCGAGGCCGGCGTGGTGTCCATGCGCTTCGGCCTCACGGACGGCCAGCCCAAGACCCTCGACGAGATCGGCAAGGTCTACGGCGTCACCCGTGAGCGGATCCGCCAGATCGAGTCCAAGACCATGTCGAAGCTGCGCCACCCGTCGCGCTCCCAGGTGCTGCGGGACTACCTCGACTAGTCGAGACGGCTCCGATCGTGCCGCGAGCCCGGCCCTCCACCTCCGTGGAGCGCCGGGCTCGCGGCCGTCCGGGTGCGGGGCGCGCCCGTTTGGGTCACTCTGGGTAGGCGACCACTTTCCCAGAGTCGGGAGTCCGTATGCGCCCCACCGTACGCGCCACCCTCGGGGCGCTTGCCCTGATCCTCGCCGTGCCGGCCTCAGCGGCCGCAGATGACCTGGTGGTCGGGGGGAAGCCCGTCCGCCTCTCTCAGAGCCCCTGGGCGGTCGCCCTGGCCTCGCACCAGCGGTTCGGGAACCGGCGCTCCGGTCAGTTCTGCGGCGGTGTGCTGGTCGGGCACGCGACGGTGGTGACGGCCGCGCACTGCCTGGGCCGGGAAGTCCTGGGACTGCCCTGGCAGGAGGTGAAGGACCTGCGCGTCGTCGTGGGTCGCAACAACCTCACCAGCAAGGGCGGCCAGGAGATAAAGATCGCCAACGTGTGGGTCAATCCGCACTACAACAGCTGGACCAACGAGGGCGACATGGCTGTCATAACCCTCCAGAAGAGAGTCCCGAACCAACCCATTCAAATAGCGCGCCCCAACGACAGCGTCTACGACCCTGGCGCCGCCGCCAGGGTCTACGGGTGGGGCGACATGACGGGCGACGGCAGCTACGCATCACGGCTGCGGTCGGCCAAGGTGAACGTGCTCCGCGACGCCGTGTGCACGCAGGCTTACCCGGGCAGCGCCGACGGCACGTACAAGGCCACCTCGATGCTGTGCGCGGGGGAACTGAAGGGCGGGCGTGACGCCTGCCAGGGGGACAGCGGCGGGCCGCTGGTTGTGCGCGGCCAGCTGGTGGGGCTGGTGTCGTGGGGGACCGGCTGCGGGCGCGTGGGCAGCCCCGGTGTCTACACCCGGGCGTCCGCGCTGCTCCCGGCCGTACTCGAGCACGGCGCCGACTGAACGGCGCCGACTGGGCGACGCCGACTCAAAGACGCCGGCCACGCGGGCAGGCCGCAGCGAGCACGAGTGCGGGCGGCCTCCCCGGTCGTGCCGGAAAGTCCGCCCGCCGCACGGCATTGAGCCGCTACTCGCTCGTCGTGGTTGCGATGTGTCAGCGTTCCTCTTCGGACGCAGACCTTGGAGTGGCCGTGAGCCGCTCCGTCTCGTCCTGTATTTCCGCGGCGATCTTCTTGAGTTCTGGCTCGAACTTGCGGCCGTGGTGGGCGCAGAAGAGCAGTTCTCCGCCGGACATCAGGACGACGCGCAGGTATGCCTGGGCGCCGCAGCGGTCGCACCGGTCAGCGGCCGTCAGCGGGCTCGCGGGTGTCAGAACAGTAGTCACGTCGCCTCTTCTCTAGCTCGACGAGCTGTCGTACCAGGGTCAACATCCAACCAGGCCGAAAACGTTCCCGCTCGTGCCTTTTCCTCGAAAAATTTCTTCCGAGGGGCCGGGTGCTGCCGGGTGGCGGCGAATGAGCCGTAGTGCGTGGTGGTCTGATTCACGTTAGTTGCTGAAGTCTGCCCTCCCGGCTGGCTTGCCGGTTGTTGATGAGGACGTGCCCGGAGCCTAAATGGTTCATGCCTCGAAGGGAACGTGATGTGCACGTCACTAGGACGTCACCCTATCGAGCGATCGAACGTACGAGCGAAATTCTACTACCATGGTCACGCTCACGGGTGGCGTCACATCGGCTCTACTGGGCCTCGGTACCCTCTCACCGGCGACACCGCCACAACCGAGTCCGCGGAATGCGGACTGTCAGAAATTCAGCGAGGAGCGAACCGCGTGACCGCCGAGATGTCCGTGCCGTCCACCGCAGTGCTGACCGGGGCAGACCGGGACGGTTCCAACTACACCGCGCGGCATCTGCTCGTCCTTGAGGGTCTGGAAGCCGTCCGGAAGCGCCCGGGCATGTACATCGGCTCGACGGACAGTCGCGGCCTGATGCACTGTCTGTGGGAGATCATCGACAATTCCGTCGACGAGGCGCTCGGCGGCTACTGTGACCACATCGAGGTGATCCTCCACGACGACGGGTCCGTGGAGGTCCAGGACAACGGCCGAGGGATCCCCGTCGACGTCGAGCCCAAGACCGGGCTCAGCGGCGTCGAGGTCGTGATGACCAAGCTGCACGCCGGCGGAAAGTTCGGCGGTGGCTCCTACGCCGCCTCCGGCGGTCTGCACGGCGTCGGCGCTTCGGTGGTCAACGCGCTCTCCGCGCGGCTGGACGTCGAGGTCGACCGCAACAGCAAGACGCACGCGATCAGTTTCCGCCGCGGCGTCCCCGGTGCCTTCACCCAATCCGGACCGGACGCCCCGTTCGAGCCCGCCAACGGGCTGCACAAGGGCAAGCGCATCCCGAAGACCAAGACCGGCACCCGGGTGCGCTACTGGGCGGACCGGCAGATCTTCCTCAAGGACGCCAAGCTCTCCCTGGAGACGCTGCACGCCCGTGCCCGCCAGACCGCCTTCCTGGTGCCCGGCCTGACCATCGTGGTCCGGGACGAGCGCGGCATCGACGGCGCCGGGAAGACGGAAGAGACGTTCCGCTACGACGGCGGGATCAGCGAGTTCTGCGAGTACCTCGCCCAGGACAAGGCCGTCTGCGACGTCCTGCGGCTGACCGGTCAGGGCACCTTCAAGGAGACCGTGCCGGTGCTCGACGAGCGCGGCCACATGACACCCACCGAAGTCACCCGTGAACTGGGCGTCGACATCGCCCTGCGCTGGGGCACCGGTTACGACTCGACGATCAAGTCGTTCGTCAACATCATCGCGACCCCCAAGGGCGGCACCCACGTCGCCGGGTTCGAGCGTTCGGTGGCCAAGACCGTCAACGAGGTGCTGCGGGCCAGCAAGCTGCTGCGCGTCGCCGAGGACGACGTCGTCAAGGACGACGCCGTGGAGGGCCTCACCGCCGTCGTCACGGTGCGGCTCGCGGAGCCCCAGTTCGAGGGCCAGACCAAGGAGGTGCTCGGCACCTCCGCCGCGTCGCGGATCGTCGCCCAGGTGGTCAGCAGGGAACTCAAGGCGTTCCTGACCTCCACCAAGAGGGACGCCAAGCAGCAGGCCCGCTCCGTACTGGAGAAGATCGTCGCCGCGGCCCGTACGCGCATCGCCGCTCGCCAGCACAAGGAGGCCCAGCGGCGGAAGACGGCACTGGAGTCCTCGTCCCTGCCCGCCAAGCTGGCGGACTGCCGCAGCGACGACGTCGACCGCAGCGAGCTGTTCATCGTCGAGGGCGACTCGGCGCTGGGCACCGCAAAGTTGGCGCGGAACTCGGAGTTCCAGGCGCTGCTGCCGATCCGCGGCAAGATCCTCAACGTCCAGAAGTCGTCGGTCTCGGACATGCTGAAGAACGCCGAGTGCGGCGCCATCATCCAGGTCATAGGGGCCGGCTCGGGGCGCACCTTCGACATCGACGCCGCCCGCTACGGCAAGGTCATCTTCCTCGCCGACGCGGACGTCGACGGTGCGCACATCCGCTGCCTGCTGCTGACGCTCTTCCAGCGCTACATGCGGCCGATGGTGGAACAGGGCCGGGTCTTCTCCGCCGTCCCGCCGCTGCACCGTGTCGAGCTGGTCAGCCCCAAGAAGGGCCAGGACAAGTACATCTACACGTACTCGGACAACGAGCTGCGACAGACCCTCCTGGAGCTCCAGCGCAAGAACGTCCGCTACAAGGACAGCATCCAGCGCTACAAGGGTCTCGGTGAGATGGACGCCGACCAGCTCGCCGAGACGACCATGGACCCGCGCCACCGCACCCTGCGGCGGATCAACATCAGCGATCTCGAAGCCGCGGAGAAGGCATTCGACCTCCTGATGGGCAACGAAGTCGCTCCCCGCAAGGAGTTCATCACCAACTCCGCCGCCACTCTGGACCGTTCACGCATCGACACCTGAGCCGGTCACAGCGCGGTACGGGCGCCTCTCCACCCACGGGTGGAGAGGCGCCCGTCGCCCTTTCCACCCATGTCCCACCCTGGCTCCGATCCGGGCCACGGGGCTCTCTCCGTAGCGTCGGGAGCGTCGAAATTCCCCGTCCCACGGAGGCTTCAGGCCATGAGCGGCTTGCTCAACATCGCTGTGCTCGTCGCGATCGTCGCGATCGTCTTTGCACGGCAGTTCACGGCGCAGCGCGTCACGTCGGAGGGCAGGAAGTGGTGGCTGATGCCGGTCATCCTGGTCTTCCTGGCGCTGCGGCAGCCCGGCCTCCTGGACCCCGCCCATCGCGCCGCCTCCGTAGCGCTGCTGCTCGCGACGCTCTTGATCGGACTGGCCAGTGGAGCGGCCTGGGCGTGGACCACACGCCTGTGGACGGACGAGAACGGCGCGGTGTGGACCAAGGGAACCTGGGCGGCGGCGGGCGTATGGCTCGGTGGTATCGCGCTGCGCTTGGGACTCATGGGTGTAGCCGCCGTCCTGGGGGTCCACCAGAGCAGCCAGTCGACCCTGCTGTCCGTAGCCGCGATGCTGCTCACCCGTGCAGGTGTGACCGCCTGGCGGGCCCAGGGGCTCCAGCGGACGTACGGTGTCCCTGTCGCGGGCTGAGGCCCTGCGCCGCGCACCGAAAGGACCCGAAGTGCCGCCGAATGCCTGGACGCGATGGCCGTTGCGGGAGGCACTCTCGAAGGAGGGCCTCAGCGAGACTCGTCTGTGGATCGGCCGCGGCATCCGCGTCATCGCGCTTGTCGGCCTGCTCTGGGCCACCTTCGGGGGAGGGGCCTTCAGCGGTTGGGGACTGGCCGCGGCGGGTGCCGGAGTCGTCATCGCCGTGCTGGCGTTCCGAGGCTTCTTCCGGATGACACTGGAGCGGCGGATCTGGCCCTCCATCGTGCTGTTCGCCCTACTGGAGGCCACCGCCTTCGGCTTCTTTCTGGTCGGCGCCCGTTTGCCGGCGATCGTCGTGTGGTGCGCCTGCGCCATGACGGCGATGGAGCGACTGCCGCTCAGCGCCGCGGTGCCGTGTTCCGCCCTCGCACTCGGTGCGTTCGCCGTGGTGAACAGCGACAACTGGCTGACCACCGCCGTGACCGCCACGGGCCTGGCGCTGGCCGGCTACGTCGTACGCCTGGACGCCGAGGCGCGCGGCAGTACGCAGCGGCTGCTGGTCCAGGAGCGCGCGGCCCGCAAAGCCGAGGCGGAGACTGCGGCCCTTGCCGAACGGGGGCGGATCGCTCGTGAGATCCACGATGTCCTCGCGCACAGCCTGAGCGCCCAGTTGGTGCATCTGGAGGCGGCTCGGCAACTGATCCAGCGCAGCAGCGATCTGGAGGCGGATCGCGAACAGCTGCTGGAGCAGGTGGCGGCCTGCCGGGGGATGGCGCGAGAAGGGCTTGACGGCACGCGTGAGGCCCTTTCAGCCCTCCGCGGCGAGATGGCCCCGGTCGAGGACTTCCTACGCCGTCTGGCGGCCGCTGAGGGCGCGCAGTTGGACGTCGTGGGCGAGCCGCGCGCACTCTCCGCGGAAGCGGGACTCGCGATCCGGAGGGTCGCCCAGGAGGCACTGACGAACGTGCGCAAGCACGCACCGGGAGCCCGGGTGCGGATGCGGCTGGAGTACGAAGAGGGCAACGTGGGCCTGGTGGTGCGGGACTTCGGCGGTCGCGGCAAACCGGGTGAGCTCGCGAAGAGCGGTTCCGGGTACGGTCTCCTCGGGATGCGGGAGCGCGCCGAACTCCTCGGTGGAACGCTGGAATCCGGCCCCGACGAGGAGGGTTTTGTGGTGCGGTTGAAGGTGCCCGCATGACGGCGTGTACAACGACGCGTGTGGTCGTGGCCGATGACCAGACGGTGGTACGCGAGGGCATCGTGATGCTGCTGGGGCTGCTGCCGGGCATCGAGGTTGTCGGTTCGGCGGCCGATGGCGACGAGGCCGTCCGCCTCGTTGCCGAACTCGCCCCCGACGTCGTCCTGATGGATCTGCGAATGCCGCGCTGCGATGGTGTCGAGGCCACTCGCCGCATCCGCACGGACCATCCCGGAACCCAGGTCGTCGTGCTCACCACGTATGCCGATGACGACTCGCTCTTTCCTGCCCTGCAGGCCGGCGCTCGTGGGTACCTCACCAAGGACGCGGACGGGGACGAGATCGTCCGCGCCATCGACGACGTGCTCTCGGGCGACGCGGGGCTGTCACCGAAGATCCAACGTCGCCTGCTGGAGCGCATCGCCGAGCCCGCACCGAGCCGTCCCGAACCACCCGCAGAGCCGCCGGACGGGCTCACCGCCAGGGAGGTGGAGGTGCTGCGTCTCGTGGCGGGGGGCCAGACCAATCCGGAGATCGCCCGTACCCTGCACGTCTCCACGGCGACGGTGAAGACGCACATCAACAACCTGTTCGCCAAGGCGGGACTACGCGACCGGGCGCAGGCGATCCACTATGCCTACCGGCACGGCCTCGCGGAGCCTCCGGGGGCGTCCGCACGGTGAGTCGACGCGGAGAGACGCTGGCCGGTCCCGTCGGCACAGTGCTGGTGGCGCCGGCGACCGTTGCCCTTGCCGCGGGCGTCGTGAGGGCCGGATGGCGCTCCGCGGCCATGGGCAGGGAGCGGTTCCCCGCGCTGCGAGGGCTCACGCCGGGACGACTTGAGCGCACGGCGAAGTCCGGGCCGGGGCCGACGCGGAGTTATCCACAGCCGGTGCGGTTGCGGATTGTGCGTGCGTAGCCTCGCAGTGTCAGGTCCGAGGCCGGTGGTCCGTCCCATGTCGCTCGGTGGCTGCCAGGCAGCGCCGTGTTGAGCGGGTGAATGCACCGGCCGGGGTGCGCGCGGGGACAGCGCGCGGAGGGGAGCAGACATGTGGGCTGCAGGCGCTGGCGCGGGGCCGTCGGATGCGGGGGTGCGGGGCAACCGGAGTATGGCAACCGTGCTGCGGTCGATGGGGCCGATGTTGAGCCTGGGGTTCGCCGCGACACTGGGACTGGCGTTGGGGCTTGCGCTGGCCCGTGCTGTGGAGACCGGCGCGGGACCGGTCGACACGGCACGGAACCCCCGTCGAGGCGGCGAAGCGGCGGAGCCGGATCCACCGCCGGAATCAGAACGGCGGAAGCGCGGGCGAGCGGGACTGCCCCGCAGCAACGCCGTCCGCGAGCGCGGTGATGGAGGCGACCGCCATACGCGTCGGTGGACCGAGCGGCGCACCACAGCTGGCGGGCGCAGGAGCACCATCGGCCCGCTGATCGACCACGACTCTCCAGCCTCGCCCGTCCGTGTGCGCAACGGTAACGGCCCAACTGTCAACGGCGTTCGCCATCGGTCCGTCTCCGGGCGTCGGACCGTGGCCACTCCCCGGTCCGGCCGGTTCGGGCCGCACCGGATCGGTCCGTACGACGTCGAGTGCGTCCGCGCGGCGCTCCCGGATCAGCTCGCGGACCGCGAGGTCGGCGGCCTGGGCCGGCCGGTCCCACGTCGAACGGCCCCGGCACTGGTCGAGCGTGACGAGACCACCTCGCGCAGCTTCCACGACATCCTTGACCAGCTGAGTCGAGACGCGTCCGTAGGCGTAGCCGTAGGGGAGGACGAACAGCGTGGGGGAGAAACGGTGACCTCCGATGTGCGTCACCTCCCACGTCGCGCCGCCCCCGGCGGCCAGCTCGGCGGCCAGCGGGCGGCCGAGGAGCGCACAGCAGCGATCCCGCTTGCCGTTGGTGCACACAAGCACCACAGGTTCGCCGGTGTACGGCTCCCAGAGATCGAGATGGTCTCCGGCTCCCGCGGCGGCGAAATCCAGCCCGAGCGCGGCTCGCGGGTCGGTGACGATGGTGGTGCGGATCCAGGAACGGCCGGGAGCGGTGTGCGCGAGGAACAGCCGACGCCGGGGGATGCCGTGAAGGTCGGCATGGCGCCCGGGCCGACGGATGAGAGCAACGCGCACGCCAGTACCTTCTGCCGCGGCTTCCAGGGCCCGGCCGACGTGCGGGTCGAGGTGGCTGTCCGCCAGCGCCTTGGCTCCCCATGGCCCGGTCTGCTCGATCAGCAGCCAGGTCTGGGCGGTGGCTGCTGTTCCGGCGAGAGGTTCGGACGCTTCGAGGGAAGCGGTAGCGCATGTGCTCACAAAGGTGAGCCTAACCCGGAGGGCCATGCCCGGAATGCCGGGAGGACCGCGAGGCATGCCACGACGAGTGGCGGTGGTCTGTCGTGCCTCCGGTACAGCGGAATCGGGCACGGAGGCCGACGGCTGCGACGCCGCCCGGCGCGGCCGAAACGCAGGAGGCCGACGCCGAAGGCACCCCATGAGGGTCGGCGGAGGCGGTGACGTCGGTGCGCAGGTGTCGCAGGCTCCAGACGGGCGGCGGTGCGGACCTCGGCCACCGGTAGGGCCGGAACTTCGAGAGCATCCGTGGAGTGGCCTGAGGAGTGGATGCGCCTCATACGGCACGGTCGCTGTTCACGACCGCCGCGGTTCGTTTGATCCCGGGCGGTCTCCGGGCCGGACGGGTAGCAGGACGGGGCCCTTGGCATGGGCGGTCCGTTACGATCGACAGCTCGTCCGCCGCCGGGCCGTGCGGCCCGCCACCCGCACCATGGAGGCGCTCCCCTTGGCCACGCAACAGATCCCGGTCGTCGTGCTCGCGGGCTTCCTGGGGTCAGGCAAGACCACCCTCCTCAATCACCTGCTGCGTGCCGGCGACGGCATCCGTATCGGTGCGATCGTCAACGATTTCGGCAGCATCGAGATCGACGCCATGACGGTCGCCGGGCAGGTCGACTCGATGGTCTCGCTCGGCAACGGGTGCCTGTGCTGTGCCGTCGACACCAGTGAGCTGGACACCTACCTGGAGCGGTTGGCCCGTCCCGCGGCCCGTATCGACGTGATCGTGATCGAGGCCAGTGGGCTGGCCGAGCCGCAGGAACTCATCCGCATGATCCTGGCGAGCGACAACGACCGGATCGTCTACGGCGGACTGATCGAGGTGGTCGACGCAGCGGAGTTTGCGGACTCTCGCGTTCGGCACCCTGAACTGGACCGGCACGTGGGCATCGCCGACCTCGTGGTGCTCAACAAGGCCGACAGGATCGGGGACGACGCGCGTCAGAAGCTCGTCGGCACGCTCGGGGATCTCGCTCCCGGGAGGCCGGTGATCTGCACGGCGTACGGGCGGATCGATCCGGAGATCTTCTTCGACCGTGGGCCTGGGGAGGACCGCGACGCGGCTGTGCGCCAACTGTCCTTCGAGGACCTGCTGCGCGAGGCTTCCGCCAACGGAGCCCCGGGCCAGGCGGTCGATGGCGATGGCGACCACGACCACCAGAGTTGCCGTGACTGCGAGCATGGCCACGCCGGGCACCTGCACGCCGCCTACGAGAGCGTGGAGTTCACGTCCGCCGAGCCGATGCATCCGCGCCGCCTGATGGAGTTCCTCGACAGCCGACCCTGCGGCCTCTACCGCATCAAGGGGTTCGTCCACTTCGACGTTGCGGAGAACCGTCAGAAGTTCATGTTGCACGCTGTCGGCAACTTCCTGCGTTTCTACCCCGAGCCGTGGCCGAAGGGGGAGGAGCGGTGCACCCAGCTGGTGATGATCGGCAGCGGTATCGATGCTCCGGCGCTGCGCAAGGAACTGGAGAACTGCCGCCAGACCGTGCCGGCGGAGGCCGATGAGAACAGCATGTGGGGCGTGCTGCGGTACGTGCCCGAGCAAGAGGCGTGAGCGCGACGGCCGAGTGCCGGGTGCCGTCGGCCTGCCACGGAGAGGCACCGTCACGGGGAGCGCCTCCCGAGGCCGGGAGTTGATGTCGTAGGCGCCGCTACAGGCGGCAACGCTGTCCACGCCGGTTCCCGGGGGTACAACCGACGCCGCCGGGGTGGTCGTTTACCACCCCGGCGGCGTCGTGTGTGCAGGCCGTCGTGGTTACACGGGACCGGCCAGTGCTGCCACCGGCTTGTCCAGCGCCACTCCGGAGCCGTCCCGGCGGGGATCCGGCTCCGGCAGGGGTACCGGCGCCCCCTTGGCGTCAGCGGCCCGTACCGGCGCCGGGCCGGCCCAGGCCATCGTCAGGCAGTCCTCGCCCTTCAGGAACCGCTGGCAGCGCACACCGCCGGTCGCCCGGCCCTTGCGCGGGTACTGGTCGAACGGCGTGAGCTTGGCCGTCGCCACCGAGTCGTCCAGCGTGCCGTGCGACCCGGCGACCGTGAACACCACGGCGTCCACGGCCGGATCGACCGCCGCGAAGGCGATCACCTTCGCGCCCTCGCCCAGCTTGATGCCGGCCATACCGCCCGCCGGCCGGCCCTGCGGCCGCACCTGTGCTGCCGGATACCGCAACAGCTGCGCCTCGTCGGTGATGAAGACCAGGTCCTCCTCGCCCGTACGCAGCTCCATCGCGTCCACGATGCGGTCGCCCTCCTTGAGGGTGATGACCTCCAACTCGTCCTTGTTGGACGGGTAGTCGGGCACCACCCGCTTCACGACGCCCTGCTCCGTACCGAGCGCAAGACCCGGCGAGGACTCGTCCAGCGTCGTCAGGCACACCAGCCGCTCGTCGTCCTGCAGGCTCAAGAACTCCGAGATCGGCGCGCCGCCGGAGAGGCTGGGCGTCATGGTGTCCGGAAGCTGCGGCAGATCGATCACCGCCAGCCGCAGCAGCCGCCCGAAGGACGTCACCGCGCCCACCTCGCCGCGCGCGGTCGTCGACACCGCCGAGACGATCACGTCGTGCTTGCCGCGCTTGGCGTCGGCGTCGAACGACGTCTCCGCCGTGGTGGTGCGCGCCAGCAGGCCCGTGGAGGACAGCAGCACACGGCACGGGTCGTTGGAGACCTCCAGCGGCACCGCGGCGATCGAGGCGCCCGCCGACTCCTGCAGAACCGTGCGGCGCGCCGTGGCGTACTTCTTGGCGACCACGGCCAGCTCGCCCGAGACCAGCTTGCGCAGCTCGGCGTCCGATTCCAGGACCCGGGTCAGGTCCGCGATCTCGGACTCCAGCCGGTCGCGCTCCGCCTCTAGCTCGATCCGGTCGAACTTGGTCAGCCGCCGCAGCGGGGTGTCCAGGATGTACTGGGTCTGCACGTCGCTCAGCGAGAACCGCTCGATCAGGCGCTCCTTGGCCTGGGCGCTGTTCTCACTGGAGCGGATCAGGCGGATGACCTCGTCGATGTCCACCAGAGCGGTTAGCAGGCCCTCGACCAGGTGGAGCCGGTCGCGCCGCTTGGTGCGGCGGAACTCGCTGCGCCGACGCACCACGTCGAAGCGGTGGTCGACGTAGACCTCCAGCAGCTCCTTCAGGCCCAGCGTCAGCGGCTGGCCGTCGACCAGCGCCACGTTGTTGATGCCGAAGGACTCCTCCATCGGCGTGAGCTTGTAGAGCTGCTCCAGCACGGCCTCGGGGTTGAAGCCGTTCTTGACCTCGATCACCAGTCGCAGGCCGTGTTCGCGGTCGGTGAGGTCCTTCACGTCCGCGATGCCCTGGAGCTTCTTGGCCCCCACCAGATCCTTGATCTTGGAGACGACCTTCTCCGGGCCGACCGTGAAGGGGAGTTCGGTGACGACCAGCCCCTTGCGGCGGGCCGTGACGTCCTCCACCGTGACCGTGGCGCGGATCTTGAACGTGCCGCGGCCCTTCTCATACGCGTCCCGTACACCGCCCAGACCCACGATCCGACCGCCCGTCGGCAGGTCCGGACCCGGTACGAAGCGCATCAGGGTGTCGAGGTCGGAGTTCGGGTGCTTGATCAGGTGGCGGGCCGCGGCGATCACCTCGCCGAGGTTGTGCGGCGGCATGTTCGTCGCCATACCGACGGCGATCCCGGACGACCCGTTGACGAGGAGGTTCGGGTACGCGGCGGGGAGGGCGACCGGCTCCTGCTCCTGGCCGTCGTAGTTGGGTGTGAAATCGACGGTGTCCTCGTCGATGGACTCCGTCATCAGGGACGTCGCCGACGCCATCCGGCACTCGGTGTACCGCATCGCGGCGGGCGGGTCGTCATTGCCCAGGGAACCGAAGTTGCCGTGCCCGTCCACCAGGGGCAGCCGCATGGAGAACGGCTGCGCCATGCGCACCAGGGCGTCGTAGATCGACGCGTCGCCGTGCGGGTGGAGCTTACCCATCACCTCGCCGACGACCCGGGCGCACTTCACATAGCCGCGGTCGGGCCGCAGGCTCATTTCGTTCATCTGGTAGAGGATGCGGCGGTGTACGGGCTTGAGGCCGTCGCGGGCGTCCGGCAGGGCGCGCGAGTAGATGACCGAGTACGCGTATTCAAGGAAGGAACCCTGCATCTCATCGACGACGTCGATGTCGAGGATCCTCTCCTCGAAGTCGTCCGGCGGCGGGGTCTTCGTGCTGCGGCGGGCCATCGCGGCTGCGGCTCCTTTTGCTGCGTCTACTGCCGATGTGTGATCAACGCTGTTGGGTCAACGCTTCGGACCCACGCTGGGATCAACGTTGACCGGCCGGCCGGCGGACCGACCGGCGAGTCCGATGAGTCTGACGCGGACCATTGTGGACCGCCCCACTGACAACGCTCACCACGACTCCCCCATTGACGCCCCGCGGGCGGCGACGGCGCACGTTCGGGGCCTTCCGCACGGGAACTTCGCCAGATGCCGACGCGGTTGCATACAGTGACAGAACTTCCTCGCAAGCGGATCGAAGGGACGTACATGCCCATGGGTCACACGGCCACAGAACAAGCCGGCTCCGGCGGCCTGACAGCGACCGAGCACCGGCTGGCCAACGGCCTGCGCGTGGTGCTCTCCGAAGACCATCTGACACCGGTGGCAGCCGTCTGCCTCTGGTACGACGTCGGCTCGCGCCACGAGGTCAAGGGCCGTACGGGCCTGGCTCACCTCTTCGAGCACCTGATGTTCCAGGGATCCGCGCAGGTGAAGGGCAACGGCCACTTCGAGCTCGTCCAGGGCGCCGGTGGCTCGCTCAACGGGACCACCAGTTTCGAGCGCACCAACTACTTCGAGACCATGCCCGCCCACGAGCTGGAGCTCGCCCTCTGGCTGGAGGCGGACCGGATGGGCTCGCTGCTGGTCGCACTCGACGACGAGTCCCTGGAGAACCAGCGGGACGTCGTCAAGAACGAGCGCCGCCAGCGCTACGACAACGTCCCCTACGGCACGGCCTTCGAGAAGCTGACGGCCATGTCCTACCCGGAGGGTCACCCGTACCACCACACCCCCATCGGGTCGATGGCCGACCTCGACGCCGCCTCCCTGGAGGACGCGCGGGCCTTCTTCCGCACCTACTACGCGCCCAACAACGCGGTCCTGTCCATCGTGGGCGACATCGACCCCGAGCAGACGCTGGCCTGGGTGGAGAAGTACTTCGGCTCGATCCCTTCGCACGACGGCAAGCAGCCGCCCCGCGACGGCGGTCTGCCCGACACCATCGGCGACCAGATCCGCACGGTCGTGGAGGAGGACGTCCCCTCCCGTGCCCTGATGGCCGCCTACCGCCTCCCGCACGACGGCACCCGTGAGGCCGACGCCGCGGACCTCGCGCTCACCATCCTGGGCGGCGGCGAGTCCTCCCGCCTGTACAACCGCCTGGTGCGCCGCGACCGGAGCGCGGTTGCCGCCGGCTTCGGCCTGCTGCGGCTGGCCGGCGCGCCCTCGTTGGGCTGGCTGGACGTCAAGGCGTCCGGTGGCGTGGAGGTGCCCGCCATCGAGGCCGCGGTCGACGAGGAGCTGGCCCGCTTCGCCGAAGAGGGGCCGACCCCGGAGGAGATGGAGCGGGCGCAGGCCCAACTGGAGCGCGAATGGCTGGACCGGCTTGCCACGGTCAGTGGGCGCGCCGACGAACTGTGCCGCTTCGCCGTCCTGTTCGGCGACCCGCAGCTCGCGCTCACCGCCGTCCAGCGCGTCCTGGAGATCAGCCCGCTGGAGGTGCAGACGATCGCCAAGGCCCGCCTGCGCCCCGACAACCGCGCCGTGCTCGTCTACGAGCCCACCGCGCAGACCGACGCCGCCGGCACCGAGGAAGAGGAGGCGGCCAAGTGACCGACGCCACCACCCCCGCAGACGCCCCCGTGAGCACCATGGAGTTCCACCCGCAGCCCCGGGGCGGCACCCCCAAGCCGTGGGCCTTCCCGGCCCCCGAGCGCAGCCGGCTGGCCAACGGGCTGACCCTCCTGACCAGCCACCGCCCCGGCCAGCAGGTCGTCGCCGTGGAGGTCAACCTCGTCGCCCCTCTGGAGACCGAGCCCGAGGGTCTCGACGGCGTTGCCACGATCATGGCCCGCGCCCTGTCCGAGGGCACCGACAAGCACACCGCGGAGGAGTTCGCCGCCGAGCTAGAGCGCTGCGGCGCCACTCTGGACGCGCACGCCGACCACCCCGGTGTGCGGGTCTCCCTGGAGGTCCCCGCCTCCCGGCTGCCGCGCGCCCTCGGGCTGCTCGCCGACGCGCTGCGCGCCCCCGCCTTCCCCGACAGCGAGATCGAGCGGCTCGTCGGCAACCGCCTCGACGAGATCCCGCACGAGCTGGCCAACCCGGCCCGGCGTGCCGCGATGGCGCTGTCGAAGGAACTGTTCCCGGCCACCTCCCGGATGTCCCGGCCCCGCCAGGGCACCGAGGAGACCGTCGCGCGGATCGACGCGGCCGCCGTCCGCGCCTTCTACGACACGCATGTCCGGCCCGCCACCGGCACCGCCGTCATCGTCGGCGACTTCACCGGCGTCGACCTGGACGCGGCGCTGGCCGGCACCCTGGGCGCCTGGACGGGTTCCACCGCCGAGCCCCCGAAGCCCTCCGCGGTCGTGGCCGACGACGCCGGGCGCGTGGTGATCGTCGACCGCCCGGGCGCCGTCCAGACGCAGCTGCTCATCGGGCGGGTCGGCGCCGACCGGCACGACCAGGTGTGGCCCGCCCAGGTGCTCGGCACCTACTGCCTGGGCGGCACCCTCACGTCCCGGCTGGACCGTGTGCTGCGCGAGGAGAAGGGCTACACCTACGGGGTGCGCGCCTTCGGGCAGGTGCTGCGCTCCTCCGCCCCGTCCTCGCCGGAGGGGGCCACCGGCGCCGCCCTGCTCGCCATCAGCGGGTCGGTGGACACCGCGTCCACCGGGCCGGCCCTCCAGGACCTGTGGACGGTGCTGCGCACCCTCGCGGCGGAGGGGCTCACGGACGCCGAGCGTGACGTCGCGGTGCAGAACCTCGTCGGTGTCGCGCCGCTGAAGTACGAGACCGCCGCGGCCGTCGCGGGGACGCTGGCCGACCAGGTGGAGCAGCAGCTCCCGGACGACTACCAGGCGCAGTTGTACGCCCGGCTCGCCAAGACCGGCACCGTCGAGGCGACCGCGGCGGTCGTGAGCGCCTTCCCGGTGGACCGGCTGGTGACGATCCTGGTCGGTGACGCGGCGCAGATCGCCGAGCCCGTCAAGGCGTTGGGCATCGGCGAGGTGACGGTCGTCAGCGGCTGATCCCGTCGGTGACGGCGGTCAGCAGACGGCTCGTCACTTATCGACAAAGCGGCTCCCGTGGTGGTCAGTTGCCACGGGAGCCGCTGCGTGTGCGCGCCGGGTCCGTGACTTCCGAGGCGCACACGGCTCCGCGGGATCACGCGCGGCGGGCGGTCGGAGATGCCCGGCCGGTTGTGCCGGTTGCCCGTTTCGCGTGTGGCGTGGCGCACAAAAATCCGGTTCTGTTTGCCGATTGAAAGTTGTCCCGATTAGCGTCGGTCCGGCTGTTCGTCACAAGTCCGCCACAACAGTGGCACCGGGCAGCCATCGCCGAGTCCCCGTACGGCGCGAGCCAGGGGAGCCGGGGACCCACATGTCCCTTGGGGTGAATCGGGCGCCTCTCCGGAGGAACCCGTAGGAGACCTTCCTGCTCCGAACCCGTCAGCTAACCCGGTAGGCGAGAAGGAAGGAAAGGACCAGCCAGTACATGGCGTTCACCCGTGCCACCGGGAAGCACCGCCGCGCGACCCGCACCGCTCGTACCACCCGCAACCTCGCCGGCATAGCCACCCTCGCCGCCTCCGGTGTCGTCGCCTCCGTGGCGTCGCCCGCGCTGGCCGCCACGAGCGAGGCGGCCCACCACGACACCGGCCTCCAGCAGGCCGTCGTGATGGGTGACGAGCTCGCCGTCCGGATCGAGGCCCAGGCCGACGCGCAGCAGGCGGCCGCCGAGGCCACCGCGGCCCGGGCGAAGGCCGAGGCGGAGGCCCTGCGGCTGGCCGAGGTGGCGAAGAAGAAGGCCGACGAGGAGCGCGCGGCCAAGGTGCGCGCCGCCCGCGAGGCCGAGCGCAAGCGCCTCAACACCTTCGTCGCCCCCGTCACCGGCTCCTACGTCTCCACCGCGTACAAGGCGTCCAGCGGCCTGTGGTCCTCCGGCAGCCACACCGGCATCGACTTCCACGCCGCCTCCGGCACGTCCGTCCACGCCGTGGGCTCGGGCACCGTCGTCGAGGCCGGCTGGGGCGGCGCGTACGGCAACAACATCGTGATCAAGATGAACGACGGCACGTACACCCAATACGGTCACCTGTCGTCGATCGGGGTGACGGTCGGCCAGACGGTGACCCCCGGGCAGCAGATCGCCCTCTCCGGCAACACCGGCAACACCACCGGCCCGCACCTCCACTTCGAGGCGCGGACGGGCCCCGACTACGGCTCGGACATCGACCCCGTCGCCTACCTCCGCGCGCACGGCGTCACCGTCTGACCTCACCCGGATCTCTCCGCCGCAGCACCGTCCCCCGGAGCCCCGGCCCGCCACCCTGGTGGGCCGGGGCTCCGTCGTCCCCCGGGGCCGCCGGCGCACCGCCCGCCCGGAGGCCGTGCGCACCGGCCGAAAAGCGTCGGTGAATTCACGACATGCTGAGGGAAAACCCTCCGCGTTCGAATAGAGTCGGAGAAAGTCGCCGACGGGGCGGCACTTTTTCGGAGATTACGGCGGAGGCACGGACGATGCGAGGCCATATTTCCGCGCATGCGGTGTGCACAGCGATTCGCGACGACATCGTCTCCGGCGTACTCGCGCCGGGGAGTCGGCTGATCGAGGACATTCTCGCCGCGCGCTACGGCGTTTCCAGGGTCCCCGTGCGGGAAGCGCTGCGCACCCTCCAGTCCGAGGGATTCGTCACCACCCGCCACCACGCGGGCGCCTGCGTCGCCGAACTCGACGAACAGGAGGCCGCCGACCTTCTCGACATCCGTGCCCTCCTGGAGCCGCTGGGCGCCGCCCGCGCGGCCGCCCGCCGCAGCTCCGCCCACCTGAAGGTGTTGCGCGGCCTGGTACGGCTCGGCCGGGAGCGGGCCCGCCACGGCCACCCCGCCGACCTGCGCCAACTGGACAGCTGGTTCCACGAGACGCTCGCCCAGGCGACCGGCAGCCCCAGCCTCACGGCACTGCTCACCCAGCTGCGGCGCAAGATCGAGTGGATGTACGTCGTGGAACCGCCGACCCGAGTCACCGACTCGTGGGACGAACACGGTGCCGTGCTTGACGCGATCGCCCGGGGGGACGCGGAACGCGCCCGTGCCCTCATGGCGGCCCACATCGAGCGGTCGCTTCCCGTGTACCGGCTGCGGCGCGCCGCTCCCGTGGTGAGGGAGCCGAAACGAGCCGTCAACACGGCACGCGCCCGCACTTAACACTCGCCCCGTATACAAAGAGATGGCGTAGCGGAATTGCCGCCATGGGGAAGGAAGGCGGATGGGGCGGGAGGGGTGGAGCGGGATAGGGTGGAGAGTTCGTGCTCCGCACTCCGCAACCCCTGATTCGGGATTCCGTTTTCGGGAATCCTGCCGCGATCGAGAATTCGGCAGGCTGAAGGAAAGAACTCCGACCGGGGACGGGTATTTCTTGACGCCCTGAGCAATACATGGCGGGGCGGAGGATTCGCGAAGCCCTGTCCGGCGTGCTCACGGCCCGCCTCCCGCCTTCCCCGGCCGCTCGTTTCCGGCCCGGCCGCGTGACGCCGGCCGTCGAATCCGCCTCCCGTCGCGGCCCCGGGCGACGTGACATGCGACGGCCCCGGCGCCCCTCGCCGCAAGAAGGCGCGCCTCCGTGCCGCCGCCCAAGCAAACGACCCCGCCGCAGTACCCGGTTGTCCCGGTCACCGCGGCGGGGCCGCACCAGCAGAAGGGGGAGTCGGGACGCGGGGCCCCGGTGCTCCTCAGACGGTCTCGGGGAGCTCCTCGAGGCCCTCCGCGACCAGCTTCGCCAGACGGTCGAGCGCAGCCTCGGCGCCATCGGCTTCGGAGGCCAGGACGATCTCCTCGCCACCCTGGGCACCCAGGCCCAGAACCGCGAGCATGGAGGCGGCGTTGACGGGGTTGCCGTCCGCCTTGGAGATCGTTATCGCGACACCGGAGGCGGTGGCCGCTCGGACGAAGATCGACGCGGGGCGGGCGTGCAGGCCCTCGGCCCAACCGACATTGACGCGGCGCTCAGCCATGGTGTTGCCCTTCAAAGTCGTGACTGTTGTCTAGACCATTCTCGCACGGTGCCGGGAGTGGTCCCGTAGCACTTCGCCCCGGCCTTCCGTCCGGGCTGTTCGGCTCTCTTCCGGGCCGTCGGTCCCGCTGCGGCAGGGACCGGGAAATCGAGCGTACGCACGTCGAGCTCGTTGTCGGCGGCCCGCCGTACGCTGTCCGCATGCAGATGCCGCCGGATCATGCGTACCCGACCCACTGGGAAGCCGACGTGGTGCTGCGCGACGGCGGCACGGCACGCATCCGGCCCATCACGCCCGACGACGCCGAGCGGTTGGTCTCCTTCTACGAGCAGGTCTCGGACGAATCGAAGTACTACCGCTTCTTCGCCCCGTATCCCCGCCTGTCCGACCGCGACGTCCACCGGTTCACCCACCACGACTACATCGACCGGGTCGGCCTGGCCGCCACGGTGGGCGGCGAGTTCATCGCCACCGTCCGCTACGACCGGATCGACGAGCGCGGGCTGCCCGCCAAGAACCCCGACGACGACCAGGCCGAGGTCGCCTTCCTCGTCCAGGACGCCCACCAGGGCCGCGGCGTCGCCTCCGCCCTCCTGGAGCACATCGCCGCGGTCGCCCGCGAGCGCGGCATCCGTCGGTTCGCCGCCGAGGTCCTGCCCGCCAACACCAAGATGATCAAGGTGTTCACGGACGCCGGCTACACCCAGAAGCGCACCTTCGAGGACGGCGTCGTCCGCCTGGAGCTCGACCTCGAACCGACCGAGCAGTCCATGGCCGTGATGCGCGGCCGCGAACAGCGCGCCGAGGCCCGCTCCGTCCAGCGGCTGCTCGCCCCCGGCTCGGTCGCCGTCATCGGCACCGGCCGCGCCCCCGGCGGCCTCGGCCGCACCGCGCTGCGCAACATCCTCGATGCCGGCTTCACCGGCCGCGTGCACGCCGTCAACCACGCCTTCCCCGAGGGCGTCCGGCACCTGGAGCCCGAGGGCGTCCCCGCCGCCCGCACGCTGCGCGAGATCCCCGAGCCGGTCGACCTGGCGGTCATCGCCGTGCCCGCGGCCGGCGTCCCCGACGTCGTCAGGGACTGCGGCGAACACGGCGTCCAAGGGGTGCTGGTCCTCTCCTCCGGATACGCCGAGGCCGGCGTCGAAGGTCGCGAGCGACAGCGCGCCCTGCTCCGCCAGGTCCGCTCGTACGGCATGCGCCTCATCGGCCCCAACGCCTTCGGTCTGCTCAACACCGCCCCGGACGTCCGGTTGAACGCCTCCCTCGCCCCCCGGATGCCCGGCGCCGGCCGGATCGGCCTGTTCACCCAGTCCGGAGCGATCGGCATCGCCCTGCTCAGCGGACTGCACACGCGCGGCCCCGGCGACGGCGGCATCGCCGGCATCTCCACCTTCGCCTCGACCGGCAACCGCGCCGACGTCTCCGGCAACGACCTCCTGCAGTTCTGGTACGACGACCCGCACACCGACGTCGCGATCCTCTATCTGGAATCCATCGGCAACCCCCGGAAGTTCGCCCGGCTCGCCCGCCGCACCGCCGCCGTCAAACCCGTGGTGGTCGCCAAGGGGGCCCGCCATCACGGCACCGCCCCCCTGGGCCACGCCGTGCCCACCGTCCGGGTCCCCGACAGCACCGTCGCCGCCCTGATGCGCCAGGCCGGCGTGATCCGCGTCGACACCGTCACCGAGCTGATCGACGCCGGGCTGCTGCTGGCCTCCCAACCACTGCCGGCCGGCCCGCGCGTCGCCATCCTGGGCAACTCCGAATCGCTGGCCCTCCTGGCCTACGACGCCTGCCTCACCGAAGGGCTGCGCCCGCAGCGCCCCCACGTCCTGCCCTCCGCGGCGACCCCGGAGGACTTCCGCGCCGCCCTCGCCGAGGCGCTCACCGGGGACGGCTGGGACGCCGTCGTCGTCACCGCCATCCCGTGGGTGGGGGAGGAAGGCGCCGCCTCCCTGGGCGGGAGCGAGGGCGCCGCGCTCGCCGACGCCCTGCGCGCCGCGGTCGCCGCCGACCCGGGCAAGCCGGTCACCGTCGTCCACCTCGCCATGGACGACCTGGCCGAAACGCTCGCGGCCCCGCCCGGGCCCGACGCCCCGCACGCACCCCAGGAGCCGACCACCCCGGCGCAGCGCCCCCCCTCCGGCAGCCAGGAGCAGCCCCCCGCCCCACCCCGCCCGCCGGCCCCCGGGTACGCCCCGGAGCGGGCACCCGCCCCGGAGGCCCGCCAGGCCGCCACCCCCGAGACCCCGGCCCGCCCCCGTCCCGTCCACATCCCCGCCTACCCTGCCGCCGAGCGCGCCGTCCGCGCCCTCGCCGAAGCCGTCCGGTACGCCGCGTGGCGCCGGTCCGCCGCCGAGCCGGGCCGGGTTCCCGAGTACGACGACATCCAGGAGGCGGCGGCCGGCGTCGACATCGAGCGGCTGCTCGACCGGCTCACCGGGGACGTCGCCCCCGGCCGCTCCGTCGCGCTGCCACCCGCCGACGCCGAGGCACTGCTGGCCCGCTACGGCATCCACACCCGCCCCTCGCTCCCGGCACCCGACCCGGACGCCGCCGTCCGCGCCGCCGCCCGGCTCGGCTACCCGGTCGCCCTCAAGACCACCGCCCCCCACCTGCGGCACCGCGCCGACCTCGGCGGCGTCCGCCTGGACATCGCGAGCGAGGCCGAACTCCGCCGCACCTACGCGGAACTGACCGACTTCCTGGGCTCTCCCCAAGAGCTCCGGCCGGTCGTCCAGTCGATGGTGCCGCGCGGCGTCGATACCGTCGTCCGCGCCGCCATCGACCCTGCCGCCGGCGCGGTCCTCTCCTTCGGGCTGGCCGGTGCCCCCTCCCAGTTGCTGGGCGACATCGCCCACCGTCTGATTCCGGCCACCGACCGCGAGGTCACCGAGCAGATCCGGTCGATCCGCAGCGCCCCGCTCCTGTTCGGCTGGCGCGGTTCCCAGCCCGTGGACACCGCCGCCCTGGAGGAACTGCTGCTGCGGGTGTCCCGGCTCGTCGACGACCACCCCGAGGTGGTCGCCGTGGACCTCGAACCGGTCGTCGTCGCCCCACACGGCCTGGCCGTCCTGAGCGCCTCGGTCCGGCTCGCCAGACCGCCCGCGACCACCGACCTGGGCCCTCGCCGGCTGCCCGTCTACTGAGGGTCTCGCGGCCCGGTGCGCCCCGTAAGATGGACCCCATGGCTAAGACCGGTACGACGACCCAGGGGCTGCGCGCGGCGATCGAGCGCAGTGGCTATTACCCGACGCTCGTGGCCGAGGCGGTGCAGGCCGCGGTCGGCGGCGAGCCGGTCGTGTCGTACCTCGTCCACCAGGAGACGACCTTCGACGCCAACGAGGTCCGTCGCCACGTCACGGTCCTGGTCCTGACCGGCACCCGCTTCATCGTCAGCCACACCGACGAGCAGGCCGCCGACGCCACCTCCCCGTCCCCGTACGCCACCACGTCCACGGAGTCCGTCAAGCTCGGCCGGATCTCGTCCGTGGTGCTCAGCCGCGTCGTCGCCAACCCCGAGTCCTACACTCCCGGCCAGCTGCCCCGCGAGGTCGTCCTCACCATCGGCTGGGGCGCCGTCGCGCGCCTCGACCTGGAGCCCGCCAGCTGCGGCGACCCCAACTGCGACGCGGACCACGGCTACACCGGTTCCTCCACCGCCGACGACCTCTCCCTCCGGGTCAGCGAGGCCGGCGACGGCCCGGACTCGGTGCGCGAGACCCTCGCCTTCGCCCAGGCGCTCTCCGAGGCCACCGCGGCCACCAGCGCCCGCTGATGGCCCACACCGCCCCCTTCTGGCCGGAACCGGAACCGCTCGACCCGCTGACCGCCCCGGTGCCCCGCTACGGCACCGGCTCGCTCGCCGACCTGCTGCCCGCCGTCGTCGCCGGCCAGGGCCTGCCCGGCGTCACCACGGACATGGAGCTGGCCCCCGCCGACCGCGCCTGCGTCTTCCTGATCGACGGGCTCGGTTGGGAGCTGCTGCGCGCCCACCCGGAGGAGGCCCCGTTCCTCACCTCCCTCCTGGGCACCTCGCTCAACGGCACCGGCCAGCCGCTCACCGCCGGCTTCCCGGCCACCACCGCCACCTCCCTCGCCTCGGTCGGCACCGGCCTGCCACCGGGCGCCCACGGCCTGCCCGGATACACCTGCGAGGACCCCGCCACCGGCGCGCTGATGAACCAGCTGCGCTGGCGGCCGTGGACCGATCCACACGTCTGGCAGCCCTACCCGACGGTCTTCCAGCTCGCCGACGCCGCCGGCATCCACACCTGCCAGGTCTCCGCACCGGACTTCGCGCAGACCCCCCTCACCCGGATCGCGCTCAGCGGCGGCACCTTCCACGGCCGGCTCTCTGGCGAGGAGCGGATGGACCTCGCCGCCGAACAACTCGCCGCCGGCGACCGCTCCCTGGTCTACACGTACTACTCCGAGGTCGACGGCAAGGGCCACCGCTACGGCGTCGACTCCGACGCCTGGCGCGGCCAACTGCTCTACGTGGACCGGCTCGCCCAACGGCTCGCCGAGCAACTCCCGCCGCGCAGCGCCCTGTACATCACCGCCGACCACGGCATGATCGACATCCCCTTCGACCCCGACTCCCGGATCGACTTCGACGAGGACTGGGAACTGCGCGCCGGCGTACGCCTGTTGGGCGGCGAGGGCCGGGCGCGGCACGTCTACGCCCACCCGGGGGCCGCGGCCGACGTGCTCACCGTCTGGCGCGAGGTGGTCGGCGACCAGATGTGGGTCGCCAGCCGCGAGGAGGCCATCGCCGCGGGCTGGTTCGGGCCGCACGTCGACGACCGGGTCCGCGCCCGGATCGGCGACGTGGTGGCCGCCGCCCACGCCGACATGGCGATCATCGCGAGTGAACGGGAGCCGGGGGAGTCGCAGATGGTCGGCCTGCACGGCTCCATGACCCCGGTGGAGCAGCTGGTGCCGCTTCTCGAAGTCCGCACCTGACCCGTCACCGCGCCAGGTCGGCGCGGCCCCGTATTGCCCGACCCGCACCGTCCCTTCCGTACGAGCCCGAAAGGCCCGCCACCCCCCATGCCCGAGCTGGTGTTCTTCTCCGGAACGATGGACTGCGGAAAGTCGACACTGGCGCTGCAGATCGAGCACAACCGCTCGGCCCGTGGCCTACAGGGCATGATCTACAGCCGCAACGACCGGGCCGGCCGCGGCAAGCTCTCCTCCCGCCTGGGCCTGGTCACCGAGGCCGTCGAGGCGGCGGACGACCTGGACTTCTACGCCCACGTCGTGGACCACCTCAGTTCCGGCGGCCGGGTGGACTACATCATCGCCGACGAGGCGCAGTTCCTCGCCCCCGAGCAGATCGACCAGCTCGCCCGGGTCGTCGACGACCTCGGGCTGGACGTCTTCGCGTTCGGCATCACCACCGACTTCCGCAGCAAGCTCTTCCCCGGTTCCCAGCGGCTGGTCGAACTCGCCGACCGCATAGAGGTGCTGAAGGTCGAGGCGCTGTGCTGGTGCGGCGCCCGGGCCACCCACAACGCCCGCACGGTCGACGGCCGGATGGTCGTCGAGGGCGCGCAGGTCGTCGTCGGCGACGTGCGCGGCGAAACCGGTGGCGAGGGGGCGGAGCGGCCGGCCGAGGTCGGCTACGAAGTGCTGTGCCGGCGCCACCACCGCCGCCTGCAGACCGCGGCGACCGCGCATGCGGCGGCGCTCTCGCCGGACGTCCTGCCGGTCGACGCCCAGCGCTAGTCGCACCGGGCCGCGGGGCGGCTCAGCGCCGCTGGATGATCGTGAAGACCGCGCCGTCGTTGTCGGTGACGGTCGCCAGCCGGCCGTGCGCCGAGTCCCGCGCCGGCCGCAGCACATGGCCGCCCAGCTCGACGACCCGACGGGCGGCGGCGTCGGTGTCCGAGACGGCGAAGTACGTCATCCAGTGCGGCCCCCGGTCGCGCGGCAGCGCGTTGCCGACACCGTGGATGCCGGCGACCGGCTTTCCCTTGATGTGCAGCGTCAGATAGTCGAAGTCGGCGGAGACCACGGCCTCCGACTCGAACCCGAAGACATGCTCGTAGAACGGGGCGACGGAGTCCGTCTCCTGGGTGACCAGTTCGTTCCATACGGGGGTGCCCGGCTCGCCGCTGACCGCGGTGCCCAGCATCGCCCTGCCCTGCCACACGCCGAAGATGGCGCCCTGCGGGTCGGAGGCGATCGCCATCCGGCCGGCGTCGTCGGCGTCCAGCGGGCCCACGCCCACCGTGCCGCCGCAGGAACGGATCTGCTCGGCGGTCACGTCCGCGTCGTCACTGGCCAGGTAGGTGGTCCAGGCGACCGGGAGGTGCCGGTCGGCCGCCAGCTCACCGACCCCGGCCACCTCCAGGCCGTCGAGGAAGGCACGGGCGTACGGACCGAAATGCTGCGGCCCCGGGCGGAACTCCCAGCCGAAGAGCGCGCCGTAGAACTCCTGCGTCGCGGGCAGGCTGTGTGCCAGGAGGCTCACCCAGCAGGGCGCGCCGGGCATCCGCCGGGCTGCTGCCTCGGTCGTCATCGTCACTCTCTCCTCGGAGCATCAGGGTGCTGGCCATGTGCGGTACGGGCGCGGGTCCCGAGCAGATGCTCGCACCCTGTCACCGGGTGTGCGCCCCGGCCGCGCCGTCCACGGCGCGTTCACGAGGGAGAATGCCCGTTTTGACGTTCCTCTTCCGTTTCGGCGGCGTTACGGCGCCGACGAACTCCGTCATACGGAGGGTGGGCACCCGCCTTCTGTACGTAGTCACTGCTACGCAAGGATGAGTCCCATGAATGCCATCATCACCGCTACCGAACTCGCGAGCGAGTTGGCGGGCCCCGACGCTCCGCTCCTCCTGGACGTGCGCTACCAGCTCGGCGGCCCGCCCGGCCGCCCCGAGTACGAGGCCGGCCACCTGCCCGGCGCGGTCTACGTCGACCTCGACGGCGAACTGGCCGGCCCGCCCGGCGCGGCGGGCCGGCACCCGCTGCCCGACCTCGCCGCCTTCGCCGCCGCGATGCGGGCCGCCGGTGTCAGTGCCGACCGACCGGTGGTCACCTATGACGGCGGCCAGGGCTGGGCCGCGGCCCGTGCGTGGTGGCTGCTGCGCTGGGCGGGCCACCCGGACGTGCGCGTCCTCGACGGTGGACTCGCCGCCTGGCGGGCGTCCGACGGCCCCTTGAGTGTCGACAAAGTGACTCCGGAGCCGGGTGACTTCACCCCTGCGCCCGCTGCGGTGCCGCTGCTCACCGCGGACGACGCGGCCGCACTGGCCCGCCGCGGCGTCCTCCTGGACGCGCGGGCAGGGGAGCGCTACCGGGGTGAGACCGAACCCATCGACCCGGTGGCCGGTCACATCCCCGGCGCGGTGTCCGCCCCCACGGTCGAGAACGTCGCCGATGGCAGCACGGTCTTCCGCCCCGCCGCCGAACTCGCGAAGCGGTTCGCGGCGCTGGGCGCCACGCCCGGCACCGAGGTCGGCGTCTACTGCGGCTCCGGCGTCTCGGCCGCCCACCAGGTCCTCGCCCTCGCCGTAGCCGGGATCCCCGCGGCCCTGTACGTCGGCTCCTGGAGCGAATGGTGCGCCGACCCCTCCCGCCCCGTCGCCACCGGCCCCCAGCCCGGCTGAGCGGCCACTGAGGCCCGCGACGGGCCCACGCAACGACTTCGCCCACCCCCTATGTGCAGGGGGCGGGCGAAGTCGTCACGCACAACACGGCCGGAACCCGGCCGTTACGGCCTATTCCGGCTTCTTCCTCCGGGTGCCGAAGACGATCTCGTCCCAGCTGGGCACCGCGGCCCGGCGCCCGGGGCGCACCCCGTCCGCCTCGGCCTGCCGGTCCGTCGTCCCGGTCAGCCGGTCGCGGTGGCCGGCGACCGCCCGCGGCATCAGCACATCGGCATACGCGGAACCCGCGCCCGCGCTCGCCGCCGGGGCCGGCGGCTCCTCGACCTCGGCCTGCTCCGTCTCTTCCTTCTGCGGCGCCTTGGCGCTGTCCGGCACGACCATGTCGCCCCGGAAACTGGGCACCGCCTCCAGCAGGCTGGTCAGCGAATCCCGCTCCCGCTCCCGCTCGCCGGTGGCCTCCTCGGCCCGCGCCTCTCGTTCCCGCTCCCGGTCCTCGCCGGGCCGCTCCGGCATCTGACGGTCCAGGGCGCGGTCCAGCGGCCGGTCGCGCGGCAGCCGCGCGATACGGGGCACGAACGGGAAGCTCGGCTCGGGGGTGTCGTCGCTCTCGCCGATCAGCGCCCGCGCCTCGTCGTCCACGGCCTGCACCAGTCGGCGTGGCGGGTCGTACGTCCAGGTCGCCGACCGCGGCTCACCCGCGACCCGGTAGACGAGCAGCACCTCCCACGTGCCGTCGTCCCGGCGCCAGGAGTCCCACTGGGCACTGTCCTTGTCGGCGCCGCGCAGCAGCAGCCGCTCCGAGACGGCCTCACCCAGCTGCGGGCCGGTGTTCTCGCCCGGGCGACGCACAGGGGTTTTGCGGGCCCGCTCGGCCATGAACGCCCGCTCGGCGAGCACCGGTCCCTCGAAGCGGCGCACCCGGTCGACGGGGATGCCGGCGAGCTGCGCGACCTCCTCAGCGGAGGCACCGGCTCGTATCCGCGCCTGGATGTCCCGCGGGCGCAGGTGGCTCTCGACCTCGATCTCGATCTGGCCCAGCCGCGCTCTGTCGTTCCGGATGGCGGCGCGCAGCCGCTCGTCGATCGGAAGCGTGTACTCGGTGCTGTCCGCAGCCTTGAGCACCAGCCGTGTGCCGTCGTTGGAGACGGCCACGACACGCAGTTCGGGCATGGGGACCTCCCGGGTGGTGCCTGCCGACGTCACGTGCGTCGCTGCTTCCGCTAGTCGAGTGTGGCCTGCCCGGGTGCAGCCTGCCACAACATTGCCGAGTTGCCCGGCGTGTCAGGGCTTGGCCCGGCAACGCCGTTATGACACGGTTACCAGTTCGCAACGCTCGGTGACCATGCCGCTTGCCCTGTCACCGACCACCCGTGCCGAGCGACGGCGCCCCAAGGAGAGTGTCACCTTCAGTGCCCCCTCCCGCGGGTCCGGGCAGCCGGACGGGAACCGGGGCCAGGGCTCGCCACAGTACTCCATTCGGGCCACCGAAGTGGACCGCCGCGCCGTGGAAGTTCTTGGCGGGCGGTCCGGGCAAGTCACCTTGTCGACCTCTCTACCTGCGACAAGGGTGGCGAGGTTCACAGATTCCACAGATTCGGAACTATTGACTCCGCCATTTGGTCACTTCTCCATGCAAGATGGATCGAAGGGGCGATCAAAGGTAGGAGATGGACGAAAAAACCGAAGCCGACACGAAGCAGAAGGAGAAGCGGATCGACCTGAGCGTCGCCCAGGTCGCCAGCAGCGCACTCGCCGCGGCCGTCGCCGCGTACCTCGCGGGTCAGCTCGGTGTGTACGGAACCATCATCGGCGCAGGCGTCGTCAGTGTCGTCGCCACGACCGGCGGCTCCCTGTTCCAACACCTGTTCCGGCGCACCGGTGAGCAGATCAAGGAAGCGGCGGTCACCACCCGACCCAAGCCGCACCGCGTCTCCATCACCCGAACCCGATCCACCAACCAACCCCAGCCCACCACCGAACCCCCGGCGCCCGCCGGTCCCACGCGGGTGCTGCCCACCTTCGACAAGCAGGGCACGGAGGACCCCGTCACCTCCGTCGCGGCCCGCGACCCCGGCCCCGCCACCGCCCGCACCCAGCTCATCCCGCGCGCCCAGCAGCAGCCACCCGTCCAGGACCCGGAGGCGACGCAGCTGATGGCGCGGCCCGCCGAGCGGACCATGGCACTGGGCCGGGCGGCCCTCAGGGGCGACGACGCGACCGCCGTCCTCCCGCAGGCCGGCGCGCCCGGTGCCGCTCTCCCCGGGACCGAGGAGACCAGCGCCACCTACGGCACCCGTCTGCGCGGCTGGAAGCGGCCCGCGCTCGGTGCGCTCACCGTCTTCGTGCTCGCCATGGGCGTGGTCACCGCCACCGAGCTGATCACCCAGGAGACGCCGAGCGGCACCAAGGGCACCACCGTCGGCAACTTCCTCACCGGCAACGTCGCCCCGCACCGGCCCAGTACCCCGCAGACTCCGGACCCCGGCCACTCCACCGGCAACGACACCGGTCGCGACGGCAGTACTCCGTCACCCGGTCCCAGCCACTCCGGCGGCAGCGGCACCGGCGGCACCGGTAGCGGCCACAGCGGGCAGAGCCCGAAGCCGACCCCGAGCGACGACGCCACCGGCTCCCCGAGTCCGGACACGTCCTCGTCGCCCGACACGTCGTCGAGCCCGTCCACCGGGAGCGACGGCGGCAAGGGCGACGGCACCGGCTCGACCGGCGGCGGTGCCACCCCGGGGCACCAGCAGGGCGAGCAGAACCCCGGCGGCCGCCAGAGCCCTGACCCCAACGCCCCCTGAACCCTCTGACGAAGGATCGCCCCCAACGGGCGGACCGCCCTACCGGCGGACCACCCACGACCGCGGCCCGGTGCACCCCCCACGGGGCACCGGGCCGCGGCGCATCATGGACCGGCCGGTCGTCCCTCAGTCACCGAGGACCTGCCGCAGGTACCCGTTGGCGAACCGGCGCTCCGGATCCAGCCGGTCGCGCAACGCGGTGAACTCGCCGAACCGCGGATAGACCTCCGCGAGGTACCCGGCGTCACGCGTGTGCAGCTTCCCCCAGTGGGGCCGCCCCTCGTGCGCCGCCATGATCCGCTCGGTGGCACCGAAGTACGCCTGGAACGGCGTCCCGCGGTACATGTGCACCGCGATGTACACGGTCTCCCGGCCCGACGCCGTGGAAAGTGCGATGTCGTCGGCCGGCGCGGTCCGCACCTCCACCGGGAAGCTGACTTTGAAGTCCGACCGCTCCACCAACGCCTTCAGTTCACCCAGCGCCTCGATCGCCGCCGCCCTGGGGAGCGCGTACTCCATCTCCACGAACCGCACCCGCCGCGGCGAGGTGAACACCTTGTAGGGGATGTCGGTGTACGTACGGGCCGACAGTGCCCGGCTGGAAATCTTCGCGATGCCCGGTATCGCGGCCGGGACCGCCCGCCCCACGGCGCACGCCACCTGGAACACCCCGTTGGACAGCAGTTCGTCCTCGAACCAGCCGCTCACCCTCCCGGGTGGCGCCGCCGGACCCTGGCTACGGTTGTTGCGCTTGGTGTTGCAGTTGCCGGTGTGGGGGAACCAGTAGAACTCGAAGTGCTCGTTCTCTGCGGCCAGTTCGTCGAAGCGGCTGGTCACCTCGTCAAACGGCATCGGCTCCTCACGGGCGGTCAGCAGGAACTCCGGCTCCACCGCGAACGTCAGCTCGCTCACCACGCCCAGCGCGCCCAGACCCAGCCGCGCCCCCGCGAACACCTCGGGGTTCTCCTCGGCGGAACAGCGCAGCACCGAACCGTCGGCGGTGACCAACTCCAGGGCGGTGATCTGCGCCGCGATCGACGCGGAGTCCCGGCCGGTGCCGTGGGTTCCGGTACTGGTGGCCCCCGAGACGGTCTGTTCCATGATGTCGCCCATGTTGGCGAGCGACAGCCCGTGCGCGGACAGCGTCCGGTTGAGGAGCTTGAGGGGCGTGCCGGCGGCCACGGTCACCGTCCCCGCCGCGCGGTCGATCCGACGGATCCCGGTGAGCCGCTCGGGGCGGATCAGCAGCCCGTCGGTGGCGGCGGCCGGGGTGAACGAGTGCCCGGTGCCGGCCGCCTTGACCGTCAACCCGTCCGCGGCGGCAGTCCGGACGGCGGCCGCCAGTTCCTCGGTGCTCGCCGGCGCCACCGTCCGGGCGGGGCGGGCGGTCACGTTGCCCGCCCAGTTCCGCCAGGAGCCTCCCGAACCGCGCCCTCTCGAGCCGCCGATGACGTTCGTGACTGCCATGGTGACGATGCCTCCCCTCGGCGCGGGCCGGTCGCATTCGACCGCCGTTGGTCAGCGCATGATGCCAGCCGCCGACGCCACTTCCAGGCGGGGTGACGGGAATCACACACACGAGAAAACGGGTGCAATCGCACGGCTCCCGGACATGTCGTACCGCCGGTAACAAGGAAATCCGGAGAAGCATGCTTCGGCCACCCGCCCACCGGGTGCGGACCCCGGTCACGAACCGGGCGCAGAGTCAACGCCGTGCCTCTGAAGTCACCTGTACCGGTAGGTGGGGCAGTGGGTCGGTGGGACGTTGGGCGTCGTGACGAGGGGTGCGCGCTCAGGGGGGAGGGCTCTGCATTCCGGCGGTGCAGACGGGAGCGGTGGCCCTATTGGTGGTGTGGACGGACGGGCGGTCCCCTCGGCGGTGCAGACGGGACGGAGGGTCCTGTCGCGTTGATGCGGGCGGGACGGGGAGGACTCTCCCGCAGCGACCCGTGGTGACTCGCAGCGCGTCGGCTGTCCCAACGGCCGGCGCCGGGTGCCCCGTTGGCGTCGACCGTCGTTGGTGTCGTCCCGTTTACCGTCGCGCCGCGATGCCCCGGGTCAGCCGGCGCGGGTCTCGTCGTGGCGTTCGGTGGCCGGGAGTTCCGCCGGGGCGGGGATGCTGCCGGCCGTGGGCGAGGACGGTGGCCGGGCGGTGCGCGGGCGGAGCCAGCGATAGCCGGCGAGTGCCACCAGGGCGGCCAGGACGCCCGCCGCGAGCGGCACCACGTAACCGTGGGCGGCACCCGCCGCGTCCACCACCCAGCCGGCCGCCGACGAGCCGAGCGCCACGCCCACCGCGAGCCCGGTGCTCGTCCACGTCATGCCCTCGGTCAGCTGCGTCCGCGGCACATGCTCCTCGACCAACGCCATCGTGGTGACCATCGTCGGCGCGATCGACAGCCCGGCGAGGAACAACGCGACGGCCAGCAGCACCAGCGATCCGGTGAACGACGCGGCCAACTGGAGCGGCACCATGCTCACCGCCATCGCGGCCACCCCCACCAGCCACCGGCGGGACGGCGGCCCCGCCAGGTGCAGCAGCCCGAAGACCGCACCGGCCACACACGACCCCAGCGCATACACCGCCAACACCAGACTCGCCGCGGCCTTGTGGCCCTCCTCCTGGGCGAACGCCACGGTCACCACGTCGATCGCCCCGAAGATCGCTCCGGTCGCCACGAACGTCCCCACCAGCACCCGCAGGCCCGGCGACCGCAGCGCCGATCCCTTCGCCCGCTGCTCCGGGGAATGCGGCACCGGCTCCGTCGCGCGCTGCGCCGTCAGCCAGAACACCCCCGCCGCCAGGAAGGCCCCGGCCAGCAGCGGCCCGGCCTCCGGGAACCATGCCGTCGACAGCCCGATCGAGAGGATCGGGCCGAGGATGAAGCACATCTCGTCGACGATCGACTCCCACGAATACGCGGTGTGCAGCTCACGCGGCGACCCCCGGTAGAGCTCAGCCCAACGCGCCCGCACCATCGAGCCCACGCTCGGCACACAGCCCGCACAGGCCGCGAAAGCGAACAGCGTCCAGTCCGGCCACCGCTGCTGCGCGCTCAGCAGCAGCCCGGCGACCGCCCCCAGCGACACCAGCGTGGCCGGCCGCAGCACCCGCCGCTGGCCATGCCGGTCCACCAGCCGGGAGATCTGCGGCCCGAGGACCGCCGCGGACAGCGCGAGCGTCGCGGACAGCGCCCCGGCCAGCCCGTACCGACCGGTCAGCTGGGACACCATCGTGACGATGCCGATGCCCATCATCGACAGCGGCATCCGCCCCAGCAGCCCGGCGGCGGAGAACGACTTGGTGCCGGGGCGGCCGAATATGGCGCGGTAAGGACTGGGCAACGGGGTGCTCCGCCGGGTGAGGAAGTCGGTAAGGAATGTCGGTGGCCGATACAGCTTACGGGTCGCGCGGCCCCCTGCGCCCCCCAGTTTTCGCGCCCGTTTCCCTCACCCCTACCGGGGCCTGACCCCTCGCCGCCGGGCCGGGAGTGGGAGGATCGGAGGCATGCCCGAACAGCGCGACCCCCGCCCCTATGACGCCCTGCTGCTGCTGTCCTTCGGAGGCCCCGAAGGCCCCGACGACGTCGTGCCGTTCCTGGAGAACGTCACCCGTGGACGCGGCATCCCCCGCGAGCGCCTCAAGGAGGTGGGCCAGCACTACTTCCTGTTCGGTGGCGTCAGCCCCATCAACGCCCAGAACCGGGAACTCCTCGACGCCCTCCGCAAGGACTTCGCCGAACACGGCCTCGACCTGCCCGTCTACTGGGGCAACCGCAACTGGGCGCCCTACCTGACCGACACCCTGCGCACCATGGTCACCGACGGACACCGCCGCATCGCCGTCCTCGCCACGAGTGCCTACGCCTCGTACTCCGGCTGCCGCCAGTACCGCGAGAACCTCGCCGACGCGCTCGCCACCCTCCGGACCGAGGGCCTGCCCGTCCCCCGGGTCGACAAGCTGCGCCACTACTTCAACCACCCGGGCTTCGTGCGCCCCATGGCCGACGGCGTCCTCGCGGCCCTCGCGGAGCTTCCCGAGGAGACCCGCGCCGGCGCCCACATCGCCTTCACCACGCACTCCATCCCCACCGCCGCCGCCGACACCTCCGGCACCCCCGACGACCACACCGAGGACGGTACGGGCGGCGCCTACGTCGCCCAGCACCTGGACGTCGCCCGGAGCATCGCCGACGCCGTGCGCGCCGAGACCGGCGTCGACCACCCCTGGCAGCTCGTCTACCAGTCCCGCAGCGGCGCCCCGCACATCCCCTGGCTGGAGCCTGACATCTGCGACCACCTGGAGCGGCTGCACGGCGCCGGCGTCCCGGCCATCGTCATGGCCCCCATCGGCTTCGTCTCGGACCACATGGAGGTCAAGTACGACCTCGACACCGAGGCCACCGCCAAGGCCGCCGAACTGGGCCTGCCGGTCGCCCGCTCGGCCACCGTCGGCGCCGACCCCCGGTTCGCCGCCGCCGTCCGCGACCTCCTCCTGGAGCGCGCCGCCACCGAACGGGGCACCACCCCCGAGCGCTGCGCCCTGGGCGCCCTCGGTCCCTCGCACGACCTCTGCCCCGTCGGCTGCTGCCCCGCCCGTACACCCCGCCCGGCCGCCGCCGGCGCCGACTGGACCGGCCCCACGGCCGAGGCCCCCGCGTAACCCGCCCCGCCGGCCTCGTACACCCCGCCGCCCGCCCGAGCCCCCGACCACCGCTCGTCCGAGCAAGGAGCACCGTGCCCGACCCCCAGTACACCGCCCCGCCGCACACCGACCCCTTCCACGACGAACTCCTGGAGCTGGCCCTGGAGGCCGCCGGCCGCGCCGCGACCCTGCTGCGCGACGGCCGCCCCGCCGACCTGGGGGTGGCCGCCACCAAGACCAGCCCCATCGACGTCGTCACCGAGATGGACCTCGCCTCCGAGAAGCTGATCACCGACTTCATCGGCGAGCACCGCCCCACCGACGGCTTCCTCGGCGAGGAGGGCGCCGGCAGCACCGGCACCAGCGGCGTGCGCTGGGTCATCGACCCCGTGGACGGCACCGTCAACTACCTGTACGGGCTGCCCTCCTGGGCCGTGTCCATCGCCGCCGAGAAGGACGGCGAGACGGTTGTCGGGGTGGTCACCGCCCCCATGCGAGGCGAGACCTTCCAGGCCGTCCGCGGCCGCGGCGCCCACCTCAACGGCGAGCCGATCCACCACCGCCCCGCCCCACCGCTCTCCCAGGCCCTGGTCGGCACCGGCTTCGGCTACCTCACCGAGCGGCGCGCCGCCCAGGCAGAGGTGGTCCGCACCCTGCTCCCGCAGGTCCGCGACATCCGCCGCGGCGGCTCGGCCGCCATCGACCTGTGCGACGTGGCCTGCGGCCGGCTCGACGGCTACTACGAGCGCGGCCTCAACCCCTGGGACCTGGCGGCCGGCGTCCTGATCGCCTCCGAGGCCGGCGCGCTCACCGGCGGCCGCCCCGGCCAGGCCCCCTCCCACGAGCTGACCCTCGCCGCCTCCCCGGGCGTCTTCGCCGAGCTCCAGCCGCTCCTCGACGACCTCGGCGCCTGGCACGACTGACCGTCCCCCGGACCGACGGTCCGCACACGGACACGGCTGCGCCCCGGCACCATCCCTCGGTGCCGGGGCGCAGCCGCTGTCCTACGAGGCCGGGAATCAGGCGTTGACGCTGTAGCGAACGCCGTGCTCGGTCGCCAGGCGCTTCAGGTCCTCAAGCTCCGCCAGCTCGACCTCGGCGAGGAACTCGTCACCCGACTCGCGGGCCCGGACCAGATCGGCTTCGGTGTTCCGTATGCGCTGCAAAATACCTGCGGTGAACGCGTCCATGGTGCGCCCCCTCGTCGTGGGTCGGTGGCACGGGGGTGTGCCGACGGGTGGGTCGATCACGGCGTGGTCCCTGCGATGGATACCGAGCGTGGCAAGACGCCGGTACAGGGCGTGATCGCGGGTGTGCAGTCGTCCTCCCCACGCGCACTCTCAGGGAAACCTCAAACGGCCCGGAAATCCGGGGCCGCACCGGCCCCGTCCCACTGCCCCAGCCCCCTCCACACCCCCCTTACCGCCGGTTTATGACTCTTCGGGGCAGGATGGAAGGGCTCTGAACGTTGTTGTGCCCTGCTCATCAAGGGCCGTAAGGAAGGACTGCGACGTGCGTGTTCTCGTCGTCGAGGACGAGCAGCTGCTCGCCGATGCTGTGGCCACCGGACTACGCCGGGAGGCCATGGCCGTCGACGTGGTCTACGACGGCGCCGCCGCGCTGGAGCGGATCGCGGTCAACGACTACGACGTCGTCGTCCTCGACCGCGACCTCCCGCTCGTCCACGGCGACGACGTCTGCCGCAAGCTCGTCGAGCTGGGCATGCCCACCCGCGTCCTGATGCTCACCGCCTCCGGCGACGTCAGCGACCGCGTCGAGGGCCTGGAGATCGGCGCCGACGACTACCTCCCCAAGCCGTTCGCGTTCACCGAGCTGACCGCCCGGGTCCGCGCCCTCGGCCGCCGCACCACGGTCGCCCTGCCGCCGGTCCTGGAGCGCGCCGGGATCAAGCTCGACCCCAACCGCCGCGAGGTCTTCCGCGACGGCCGGGAGGTCCAGCTCGCCCCCAAGGAGTTCGCGGTCCTGGAAGTCCTCATGCGCAGCGAGGGCACGGTCGTCTCGGCCGAGCAGCTCCTGGAGAAGGCGTGGGACGAGAACACCGACCCGTTCACCAACGTCGTCCGGGTCACGGTCATGACGCTGCGCCGCAAGCTCGGCGAGCCCGCGGTGATCGTCACCGTCCCCGGCTCGGGATACCGGATCTGACCGGCGATGCCTTCCCTGCCCTCGTTCTCCAGCTCCAAGTCGGCACCACCGCCCCCACCGGTGCCCCCCAAGCCAGCTTGGGACCCAAAACCGGTCAACGTCCGGCCTTTCCCCTGGCTGCGGCCCACCATCCGGATACGGCTCACGCTGCTGTACGGCGGCATGTTCCTGATGGCCGGAATCGTGCTGCTCACGATCATCTACATGCTCGCCGCGGCCGCCCTGCACGACGGCAGCGCGCTGCCGCTGAAGATTCTCGGCGGAAAGTTCCAGTCCACCAGCGACATCTGCGACCTGCCCACGGAGACCTCCGGGGCGCTGCTCCAGGAGGCCGTCAACAACTGCCTGATGCACCAGCGGGCGGTCGCCCTGAACAACCTCCTCAACCGTTCGTTGTTGGCGTTGTTGGGGTTGACGATCGTGGCGTTCGCGTTCGGTTATGCGATGGCGGGGCGGGTGTTGTCGCCGTTGGGGCGGATCACGCGGACCGCGCAGCGGGTGGCGGGGTCGGATCTGCATCGGCGGATCGAGTTGGGTGGTCCGGATGACGAGCTGAAGGAGTTGGCGGACACCTTCGACGAGATGTTGGACCGGTTGGACCGGGCGTTTGAGTCGCAGCGGCGGTTCGTGTCGAACGCGTCGCATGAGTTGCGGACGCCGTTGGCGATCAATCGGACGTTGTTGGAGGTGCAGCTGGCGGATCCGCAGGCGTCGCCGGAGGTGCAGCAGCTGGGGAAGACGCTGTTGGCGACGAATGAGCGCAGTGAGCAGTTGGTGGAGGGGTTGCTGCTGTTGGCGCGCAGTGAGAACAAGATCGTGGACAAGCGTCCGGTGGATCTGTCGGAGGTGGCCTCGCAGGCGGTGGATCAGACGCGTGAGGAGGCGCAGGCCAAGGGGGTGCAGCTGCGCGGGGTGCGGCAGCAGGTGTTCGTGCAGGGCAATGGGGTGCTGTTGGAGCGGATCGCGCTGAATCTGGTGCAGAACGCGGTGCGGTACAACGTGCCCGAGGGCGGTTGGGTGGAGGTGGCCACGGAGCCGCAGCCGGGGTGTGCGGTGCTGGTGGTCTCCAATACGGGGCCGGTGGTGCCGGCGTACGAGGTGGAGAACCTCTTCGAACCGTTCCGGCGGCTGCGTACGGAGCGGACCGGCAGCGACAAGGGCGTGGGCCTTGGCCTGTCCATCGTCCGGTCCGTGGTCCGCGCCCACGACGGCACCATCACCGCCGAACCCCGCGAAGGCGGCGGACTCGACATGCGCGTCGTCCTCCCGCTCTGAGACGGACGACAAGGCCCCTGTGCGGCCGCTGGCGGGGTCGTGCACCGCATCGGGAACTTTCCGGCTACCCGGTGGTACGGTCGCCCGTCCGGCGGCCGTACACCCGGATTCCACCCGGCCTCGTTCGACTTTCCGGTTTGACGAGGCGGGGGGTCTTTGGGGATCCTTCGCCGAGTTCGCTTTGCGCGGAATTCGGCGGGTCCGCCCGCCGCCTTCAGCGTGTGTGATCCCTCACAGAGGCCCCTTTCCGGCCATCTACCCTCCGTGATCGAATTGCCTGGTGGAAAGCCGGGAAAATCCGGGTTTCCCAAGGCCCTGATCACGGGAAGTACACGTGATGGGCTGCGCGAGGTGCGACATTCGGACCGTGTACGGTCCTGATCGCCATCCAAACCGATCACCTCTTCAGGGGTGCGGTTGGGTGTCGATTGAGTAACAGACCTTGATGTGAGGCAAAATCTCCGCCTCAGGTCGGGCACAAGTCCGGCCTCTCACGCGTTACGAGCGCTGAGACACCGCAGACACCCAGAGGGGGAGAGCGACAATGGCTACGGATTACGACACTCCACGCAAGACCGATGACGACCTCAACGAGGACAGCATCGAAGAACTGAAGTCGCGGCGGAACGACAAGTCCGCCTCGGCCGTCGACGTCGACGAGTTCGAGCAGGCCGAGGGCCTGGAACTCCCCGGCGCCGACCTGTCCAACGAGGAACTCGCGGTCCGTGTGCTGCCCAAGCAGCAGGACGAGTTCACCTGCATGAGCTGCTTCCTGGTCCACCACCGCAGCCAGCTGGCTGCGGAGGACAAGAACGGCAACCCGATCTGCCGCGACTGCGCGGCCTGATCGCGGCCTACGCCGTGCCGGGCGTAAACCCGTTCCGTAGGGGCCGCAAGGGCGGCAACGGTCCGGCGGCCGGCGCACGATCACGCGAGGAAACCGCGCCCGTGCCCGCCGACCCGACCGCCCTGCCCGAGGAACGGACCACCCGTGAACTCAAGCGGCGAGGCCGACCGGCCTCGCTCGCGGGCGCAGCCGTGCGGGGCGCCAGAAGGGGCCGCGACGGCGTACGGTCGGCGCTCGGCGTGATCGCTGACCGGATCATCGCCACCGCCCCCAGGATCCCGGTGCGCGACCTCGCCGCCCTGTGGGAACAGTTCCCCGGTCTGACCCCCGAGGAACTCGCCGACAAGCTGGTGGCGGGCGCCTGCGCGGGCACCGCCACCGTCGGCGCGGGCGTCGGTGCGGCCGCCATGCTGCCCGTACCGCCCGCCATGCCCGCCGAACTCGCCGCCGAGGTCGCCGGCATCGCCGCGGTCGAGATCAAACTGATCGCCGAACTCCACGAGGTCTACGGCCTGCGCCCCGCGGGGAACCTCACCCAGCGCGCCGCCGCCTACCTGACGTCCTGGACCCAGGAACGCGGCATCGACATCGCCGCACCCGCGTCCCTCAACGTCGCGCTCGGCGGGCAGATGAGACGCGAGCTCCGCCAACAGATCATGAAACGGACCCTGCGCAACCTCCCCAACCTCACGCCGTTCCTGGTCGGCGCCGCGGTCGGCGCGTTCCTCAACCGCCGCGACACCAGGAAACTCGCCCACACGATCCGCGCGGACCTGCGCCGCCACCAGATCCCCTGGGACGCCCTCCCCGACGCCCCGGCCGATCAGCCGCGCGCCGACGCCAGCGCCGCCACCAGCCGCTCCGGCTCCCGCGTCGACACATAGGCGTACGGCGTCGGATCCTCGGGATCGGTGATCTCGACCCGCACCGCCGTCGGCACATAGCTCCGCAGCACCATGAAGGCCCGCGCATCGGCCTTGTACGTGCGCCACGCCAGCGCCTCCGCCGCGTCCAGCGCCTCCGCCTCGCCCAGCGCCGACACCGGGATCTTCGCGTCCCCCGCGATCAGCGCGCCGCCCACCACCCGGATCCGCACCGAGCCGTACGAGCTCACCGCCACCGCCGACAGCGCCGCGCCGCCGATCAGCCCGCCGAGCATCGGGAGTGTCCCCAGCGGGAGCAACATCAGGGCACAGGCGACGCCGACGAGGGCGGCGATCACCCACCAGGAACGGGGCGCGGTGAGACGTTCTTCGTACGACTGCATGCCCCCAGCTTGGCACGGCGGCACTCACCCCTTATCCGCGCGGGTAGGGTCTGCACTCGTGAGTGGAACTGACCAACCCAGGACGCGGCTGACGCCACCCGAGGGCGCCACACCCCCGGTCCGGCACCCGGACGCGCCGGCCCCCGGAGAACTGCTCGGCGCGCACTACGACCGGTGCTTCGGCTGCGGCACGGGGCAGCCCCACGGGCTGCACCTGGAGGCCCGGGCCGGCGACGGCGTGAGCATCACCGCCGAATTCACCGTCAAGGAGGCCCACCAGGGCGCGCCCGGCCTGGCACACGGCGGCGTACTGGCCACCGCGCTGGACGAGACCCTCGGCTCCCTGAACTGGCTGCTGCGGGTGATCGCGGTGACCGGACGGCTGGAGACCGACTTCCTCGCGCCCGTCCCGCTGGGCACGGTGCTGCACCTCGAAGCGCGGGTCACCGCCGTACACGGCCGGAAGATCTATTCGACGGCGGTGGGCCGGATAGGCGCCCCCGACGGCCCGGTCGCGGTACGCGCCCAGGCGGTCTTCGTCGAAGTCAAGGTCGACCACTTCATCGACAACGGAAGGACCGAGGAGATCCAGGCGGCCATGGCCGACCCGGACCAGGTCAAGCGCGCACGTGCCTTCGAGGTGAACCCGTGAGTCAGCTACGGAATCCGGTGGACGTGCTCCTGCGCCGCCTGGACCCGGACGTTCCCGTTCCGTCCTACGCACACCCAGGAGACGCCGGCGTCGACCTCGTCACCACTGAGGCCGCCGAACTGGCACCGGGGGAGCGCACCGTCCTCCCCACCGGGGTGTCGATCGCCCTGCCCGACGGCTACGCGGCATTCGTCCACCCACGGTCCGGACTCGCGGCCCGCTGCGGATTGGCGCTGGTGAATGCCCCCGGGACGGTCGATGCCGGGTACCGTGGAGAGATCAAGGTGATCGTGGTCAATCTGGACCCGCGCGAGAGCGTGCGGTTCGGGAGGTACGACCGGATCGCCCAATTGGTCGTCCAGCAGGTCGAGAAGGTGCGCTTCCACGAGGTGGCGGAACTTCCCGGCTCGGCGCGGGCCGAGGGGGGATTCGGGTCCACCGGCGGTCACGCGGCGGTGGACGGCCCCACGGGCGGGAACGCATTCGCATCGGTCGGTGGCGACCGGGAAGGACAGTGACGTGTTCGGACGTCGCAAGAAGAACGAGGCTCCGGTAGAGCCGGCCGAGGACACGGTGCTCACCGACGAGGTCGAGACCGACGAGGGCGACGCGACGCACGCGCGGCTCAATCTCCCGCCCGCGCCGCGCCCCGACGGCCCCTGGGACGTGTCGGAGGTCAAGGAGCCCGGCGAGGGCCGGGTCGACCTCGGCGGCCTCTACGTGCCCGGCGTCGAGGGCATGGAACTGCGGGTCGAGGTCGCCGGCGACGCGATCGTGGCCGCCACGGTCGTCCTCCAGGACAGCGCCGTGCAGCTCCAGGCGTTCGCCGCCCCCAAGAACGAGGGCATCTGGGGCGAGGTCCGCGAGGAGATCGCCGGGGGCATCACCCAGCAGGGCGGCGTCATCGACGAGGTCGACGGCCCGCTGGGCTGGGAGCTGCGCGCCCAGGTCCCGGTGCAGCTGCCGGACGGCACCAACGGCGTCCAGGTCGTGCGCTTCGTCGGCATCGACGGCCCGCGCTGGTTCCTGCGCGGCGTGATCTCGGGACAGGGTGCGGTGCAGCCGCAGGCGGCCGGTGTACTGGAGCACATCTTCCGGGACACCGTCGTCGTCCGCGGCGAGGGCCCGATGGCGCCCCGCGACCCGATCGTCCTCAAGCTGCCCGACGACGCCCAGATGGTGCCGGACGGCGTTCAGCAGGAACAGGCCGAAGGGTCGCGCTTCGGCGGCGGCGTGGAGCGCCTGGAACGCGGACCGGAGATCACCGAGATCCGCTGACCCGCCCGCAACCCCGCAGGGTGCGAAAACGCCGCCGCGGCGGCTCAATCACGACGGTCACAAGGGGCCGTACTCCCGCACAGGAGTACGGCCCCTTGACGTTTGTGCAGGTCAGATCAGGAGGCGTAAGAAAACCGTCAACGGAACGCTAATGGCCGTAAGGGAGGCGTCAACAGCGTACAAGCGGCGCAGGAACGACGCTTTGCTCTAGGGGTCCCATTCCGTCTGCCCATCTAGGAGCACACGATGGCCGACGTGGCCTTCGTCGTCGCCACCCTCGCGGTCTTCGCAGTGGTGGCTCTCGTCGGCAAGGGGGTGACGAAGCTGTGACCATCGAGAACATCGTCGGCCTCATCGTGGCCGTCGCCCTCCTCGGTTACCTGGTCCTCGCTCTCGTCTTCCCGGAGAGGTTCTGAGGTGTCGACAGCTGCCAACGCAGCGGGCCACATGAGCCCCGCTCTCGCGGGCGTGCTCCAGCTCACGGCGCTCATCGCAGCGCTCGCCCTGGCGTACCGCCCCCTCGGCGACTACATGGCCGCCGTCTACAGTTCCCCCCGCCACCTGCGCGTGGAAAAGGTCATCTACCGCTGCATAGGCGCCAACGCGGACACCCAGATGCGCTGGCCCGCCTACCTCCGCGGCGTCCTGGCCTTCTCCCTCGCCGGAGTGCTCTTCCTCTACCTCATCCAGCGACTCCAGGGACACCTTCCGCTCTCCCTCGGATTCGCCGCCATCAGCCCCGACCAGGCCTTCAACACCGCCGCGTCCTTCGTCGCCAACACCAACTGGCAGTCGTACAGCGGTGAACAGGCCATGGGCCACGTCGTCCAAACCGGCGGCCTCGCGGTACAGAACTTCGTCTCCGCCGCCACCGGCATGGCCGTCGCCGTAGCCCTCGTCCGCGGCTTCGCCCGCTCCCGCACCGGCGAACTCGGCAACTTCTGGGCCGACCTGGTACGGGGCACCATCCGCGTCCTCATCCCCATCTCCATCATCGGCGCCCTCGTCCTCGTCGCCTGCGGTGCCATCCAGAACTTCTCCGGCATCCACGAAGTCGGCCAGTTCATGGGCGGCGCCCAGCAGACCAACGGCGGCGCCGTCGCCTCCCAGGAAGTCATCAAGGAACTCGGCACCAACGGCGGCGGCTACTTCAACGCCAACTCCGCCCACCCGTTCGAGAACCCCACCGCCTTCACCAACCTCTTCGAGATCTTCCTGATCCTCGTCATCCCCTTCGCGCTCACCCGCACCTTCGGCAAGCTCGTCGGGAACGTGAAGCAGGGCTACGCCATCCTCGCCACCATGGGCATCATCTGGCTCGGCTTCACCGCGCTCATGATGTGGACCGAGTTCGCCCACGGCGGCGCGGCACTCCAAGCCGCAGGCGCCGCCATGGAAGGCAAGGAAAACCGCTTCGGCGTCGGCTCCTCCGCGATCTTCTCGATCGCGACCACCCTGACGTCGACCGGAGCCGTCGACTCCTTCCACTCCTCCTTCACCGCATTCGGCGGCGGCCTCCAACTCCTCGGCATGATGCTCGGCGAAATCGCCCCCGGCGGCGTCGGCTCCGGCCTCTACGGCATGCTCGTCATGGCCGTCATCGCCGTCTTCATCGCCGGCCTCATGGTCGGCCGCACCCCCGAATACCTCGGCAAGAAGATCGGCACCCGCGAGATCAAACTCGCCGCCTGCTACATCCTCATCACGCCGACCCTCGTACTCGGCTTCACCGCCGCCTCCATGGTGCTGCCCGACGCACTCGGCTCCATGCTCAACACCAAGGCGGTCGGCGCCGGCCCGCACGGCTTCTCCGAAGTCCTCTACGCCTTCACCTCCGGCGCCAACAACAACGGCTCCGCATTCGCCGGACTCAACGCCAACACCCCCTGGTACAACACCACGATCGGCCTGGCCATGCTCCTCGGCCGCTTCCTCCCCATGGTGTTCGTGCTCGCCCTCGCCGGCTCGCTCGCCGAACAGCAGCCGATCCCCGAGACCGCAGGCACCCTCCGTACCGAGAAGCCGCTCTTCGCCGGGCTGCTCGTCGGCACGATCCTGATCATCACCGGTCTGACCTACTTCCCGGCGCTCGCCCTCGGGCCGCTGGCGGAGGGCCTGTCATGACCGCCCCCGTGAAACCGGAGGAGTCCGGCCCCATGTCCACCGCCACTCCGACCCGCGCTCCGCAGCAGGACGCCACCAGCGGGCAGCAGCCCGGCGACGGCCGCGTGGGCAGCGGTCTCTTCGACCCCAAGCAACTGCTCGTCTCACTGCCGGACGCCCTGCGCAAGCTCGACCCGCGTGTGATGGTCAAATCACCCGTCATGTTCGTCGTCGAGGTCGGCTCCGTCCTCACCACGATATTCGCCTGCGCCGCACCCACCGACTGGTTCGGCTGGGCCATCGCCGCCTGGCTCTGGCTCACCGTCATCTTCGCCAACCTCGCCGAAGCCGTCGCCGAAGGCCGCGGCAAGGCACAGGCCGACACCCTCCGCAAGGCCAAGACCGACACCGTCGCCCGCCGCCTCAACGGCACCGAAGAAGAACAGGTACCCGGCACCGAACTCCGCGTCGGCGACCTCGTCGTCTGCGAAGCCGGCGACATCATCCCCGGCGACGGCGACGTCGTCGAAGGCGTCGCCTCCGTCGACGAATCCGCCATCACCGGCGAATCCGCACCCGTCATCCGCGAATCCGGCGGCGACCGCTCCGCCGTCACCGGCGGCACCAAGGTCCTCTCCGACCGCATCGTCATCAAGATCACGACGAAGCCCGGCGAAACCTTCATCGACCGGATGATCAACCTCGTCGAAGGCGCCGCCCGCCAGAAGACCCCCAACGAGATCGCGCTGAACATCCTCCTCGCGTCCCTCACTATCGTCTTCCTGCTGGCCGTCGTCACCCTCCAGCCGTTCGCCATCTACGCCGGCGCCGAACAGCCCATGATCGTGCTGCTCGCCCTGCTGGTCTGCCTCATCCCCACCACCATCGGCGCACTGCTCTCCGCCATCGGCATCGCCGGCATGGACCGACTCGTCCAGCGCAACGTCCTGGCCATGTCCGGACGCGCCGTCGAAGCCGCAGGCGACGTATCGACATTGCTGCTCGACAAGACCGGCACCATCACCTACGGCAACCGCCGCGCCTCCGAGTTCGTCCCCGTCCACGGAGCCACCGAGGAAGAACTCGCCGACGCGGCCCAGCTGTCCTCACTCGCCGACGAAACCCCCGAAGGACGCTCCATCGTCCAACTCGCCAAGGAGAAGTACGGACTGCGCGAGGGTGACTTCACCGGCGACACGTTGACCGGCGCCGAATGGATCCCGTTCACCGCACAGACCCGCATGTCCGGCGTCGACGTCGACGGCCGCAAGATCCGCAAGGGTGCCACCGGATCCGTCCTCGCCTGGGTCCAGGAACGCGGCGGCACCCTCACCGACGACGCCCGGCAACTCGCCGACACCATCTCCCAGGCCGGCGGCACCCCGCTGCTCGTCGCCCTGGAAGACGAAAGCGGCCCCCGCGTCCTCGGCGTCATCCACCTCAAGGACGTCGTCAAGGACGGCATGCGCGAACGCTTCGACGAGCTGCGCAAGATGGGCATCAAGACGGTCATGATCACGGGCGACAACCCGCTGACCGCCAAGGCCATCGCCGACGAGGCCGGCGTCGACGACTTCCTCGCCGAAGCCACGCCCGAGGACAAGATGGCGCTCATCAAGCGCGAACAGGCCGGCGGCAAGCTCGTCGCCATGACCGGCGACGGCACCAACGACGCCCCGGCACTGGCCCAGGCCGACGTCGGCGTGGCCATGAACACCGGCACTTCCGCCGCGAAGGAAGCCGGCAACATGGTCGACCTCGACTCCAACCCGACCAAGCTCATCGAGATCGTCGAGATCGGCAAGCAACTCCTCATCACCCGAGGCGCCCTGACGACCTTCTCCATCGCCAACGACGTCGCCAAGTACTTCGCGATCATCCCCGCGATGTTCGCCGTGGCCTACCCCGGCCTGGACACCCTCAACATCATGCGGCTGTCCAGCCCCAACTCGGCCATCCTGTCCGCGATCATCTTCAACGCCCTGATCATCGTCGCCCTCGTGCCGCTCGCCCTCAAGGGCGTGCGCTACCGGCCCGTCAGCGCCGACAAGATGCTCCGCCGCAACCTCGCCGTGTACGGACTGGGCGGCCTCATCGCACCGTTCATCGGCATCAAAATCATCGACCTGCTGATCTCCCTCATCCCCGGAATCGGGTGACCGCCATGAACAACTCCGTACGCAACACCGCCCGGTTGCTGACCGCGGGCCTGCGCGCCCTGCTCGTCCTCACCGTGGTCTGCGGCGTGATCTACCCCCTGGTGGTCACCGGAGTCGCCCAGGCCGCCTTCTCCGGCAAGGCCAACGGCTCCGAGGTCACCTCCCACGGCAAGGTCGTCGGCTCCTCCCTCCTCGGTCAGCGCTACGACAAGGGCACCGACAAGCAGGGCAACCCGATCCCGGACCTGCGGTACTTCCAGCCCCGGCCCTCCGCCGGGCTGGGCAGCAACCGGAAGGCGACGCCCCCCGTCAACCCCCAGTACGACCTGCAGGTCTCCGGCGCCTCCAACCTGGGCGCCACCAACGCCGACCTCGTCAAGGCCGTCAAGGAACGCAAGCAGTGGGTCGCCACCACCTACGGCGTCCCCGAGTCCCAGGTACCGGCCGACGCCGTGACCTCCTCCGGCTCCGGCCTCGACCCGGACATCTCCCCCGAGTACGCGCTCCTCCAGGTCAACCGCGTCGCCAAGGAGAACCACCGCTCCGCCGACGCGATCGAGAAGCTCGTCCAGGACCACATCCAGGGACGCCAACTCGGCTTCATGGGAGAGCCCCGCGTCAACGTCCTGGAGCTGAACGTGGCACTCCGGGACCTGACACAGGGACAGCGGTGACGGACGGTGGCTTACTGAGACACCACACGCGACGCCTCACCGGCCGCACAAAGGGGCGGCCCCAGGGAAGCACTTCCCCGGGGCCGCCCCTTCGCGTGCCGCACCACCCGCAGTGTCCGGCGCTTCGCACACCCGCCGCGCCAGGACTACATCTGACCTGCTCTTTCTCCGAGTTGCCCCTGGGGCGCCCCCGGTCGTCCCAGGGTTATCCACAAGCGTTGCCGGCTCAAGTGCCCGATCCTCATACTGTTTCGCAACCGACGGACAACACGCCGACACGGGAGTCTCGTTCGGCCCTCTCCGAATCCAACTGAGGGGAAAGTCAGGTCAGTTGGAGGTGAAACGGGCGGTTCGTCGGCGAGACCAAGACGAGAGCGGGGGACGCATCATGGGCAGGAGCAGCAGGAGCAGCAGGAGCAGCAGGGGGAACGGCGGTACGGCGATCGCGGGCACGGCCATCGCCTCCGCCGACGTCGCGCCGGAGGAGGTGCAGGAGCAGGAGGCAGGGGAGGCGAAGGAGGCGGAGGCGATGGCCGTCGTCGAGGACCTCCACCGCAGCTACGGGACGGGTACGGGCGCCGTACACGCCCTGCGCGGCGTGACCTGCAGCGTCCCACGCGGCGAACTGGTCGCCCTGCGCGGCCGCTCCGGATCCGGCAAGACCACGCTCCTCAACCTCATCGGCGGCCTCGACACCCCGGACTCCGGGCGGATAACCGTCGACGGCACACCCTTGGCCGGTCTCAAGGAGAACGGACGGCTCACGATGCGCCGCGACCGCATCGGCTTCGTCTTCCAGACCTTCGGACTCATACCCATACTCAACGCCGCCGAGAACGTCGGAGTACCGCTGCGGCTGCGGAAGGTCCCAGCACGGGAGCGCGAAGCGCGCGTCGCACTCCTGCTGTCCCTGGTGGGCCTAGCCGACCACGCCGCCCAGCGCCCGGGAGAGCTCTCCGGCGGCCAGCAACAGCGCGTTGCCATCGCCCGCGCTCTCGCCAACCGTCCCGCGCTGCTCCTCGCCGACGAGCCGACGGGACAATTCGACGCCGAAACCGGTCTGGAGGTCATGGAACTGCTGCGTGCCGTCGTCCGCAGCGAGGGCGTCACGGCACTCGTCGCCACACACGACGCCACCCTCCTGACCTTCGCCGACCGGGTGCTGGAGCTGGAGGACGGGGTGGTCACGCTGGCGGGGGAGGGGTGAGGGGTGGGGTGAGAGGGGGGAGGGGGGAGGGGGGCTCCCCCGTGGGAGCCCCCCTGAGCCAAGCCCCCGCCCCCCCCGCTCCCCCTACCAAACATCCCCCTCACGCCAATCGCACGTCAGCTCACCCTCGAGGTCCAACGGCGCGGAGGTGGCGAGGACGTGGAGGGCGCCGTCCTCCTCCGGGGTGCGCTGGATGCCGTCCGGTGTGAGGGCCGAGGAGGGGCCGCGCCAGAGCTGCCAGCCGCGGGCGGCGTAGAAGGTGGCGGCCTCGTCGGCGGCGCCGAGCGCGCCGAGGTCGTAGGCGTTGTGGATGACCTGCTCCAGGGCGTCCATCATGGCCGCGCCGTGGCCCTGTCCGCGGCGGTCCGCGCGGACCCCGACGCCCTCCACGTAGCCGCAGCGCAGTGCCCGGCCGTTGTGCAGCAGCCGGCGCTGGACGACGGCGGCGTGTCCGATCAGCTCGCCGCCTTCGTGGACGAGGGCGTGCAGGCCGCCGAGGGAGTGCTCCCAGTCCTCGGCGGTCATGTCGTCGAAGACATCGTAGAGGAGGATGCGGGCGGCCTTGAGGGTGGCGGTGTCCAGCTCGGCGGTGTGGGCGAGGTGTATCTCGGTCGCTCCGGCGGGGCGTTCGGAGGGTGTGGGGGTCATGCGGGCATCGTTACAGCGGCCGATCGGCGGGCGCGATGGTTTTGTTTCGGCCAATCGCGCCGCTGGTGGGCACTTCTGAGGGGCGCCCGGCCGCCCCCGCACGCCACCCCGGCCGGGCATTGGGCCCGCCACCCACCCGTGCACCCACCCGCTCCCGTCGAGTCGCCCGCGTGGTCCTTTCGGCGGTCCCGCCGGGACCACTCCTTCCTCGCCGCCTGCCCTGCTCATGCCGTCGGCGTCACCCTTCTGCCCCGTCGTCACCCCTCGGCCGCCGACGTCCCTCCGGCCGCGGACGTTCCCCTCGCCCGCCGTGCCCCGCCCACCCCCGCAATCCCTGCCCGCAAGGGCCCGCCACCCCCGATCGGCCCCAGGTCAGAGGCTGTATCAGAGTCGCGTCAAGACCGGGCGGGAAGCCGCTACCTGGGCGTTTTTTCCAGGGAAGGGTCGGTAGGGTCGCATCAGGTCCAGCCCGGTGGGGGCGACCTTCACGTAAGACAATGGGGCCATGGCACGCGGCAAGCTACGGATATATCTCGGCGCGGCACCGGGCGTCGGCAAGACGTACGCGATGCTGTCCGAGGCACACCGGCGTGTGGAGCGCGGTACGGACGTCGTGGTGGCGTTCGTCGAGCACCACGGCAGGCCCCGCACCGAGGTCATGCTGCACGGGCTGGAGCAGGTCCAGCGCCGGGAGCTGGAGTACCGGGGTTCGACGTTCACCGAGATGGACGTCGATGCGGTGCTGGAGCGCAAGCCCGCCGTGGCGCTGGTGGACGAGCTGGCGCACACCAATGTTCCCGGGTCCCGCAACGGCAAGCGTTGGCAGGACGTGGAGGAGCTGCTGGAAGCCGGGATCACGGTGATCTCGACGGTCAACATCCAGCATCTGGAGTCGCTCGGGGACGTCGTCGAGTCGATAACGGGCGTGCGGCAGCGGGAGACGGTGCCGGACGAGATCGTCCGCCGCGCCGATCAGATCGAGCTGGTCGACATGTCCCCGCAGGCGATCCGGCGGCGGATGGCGCACGGCAACATCTACCAGTCGGACAAGGTCGACGCGGCGCTGTCGAACTACTTCCGGCCGGGCAACCTCACCGCGCTGCGGGAGCTGGCGCTGCTGTGGGTGGCCGACCGGGTCGACGAGTACCTCCAGCAGTACCGGGCGGAGCATTCGATCCGTTCGACCTGGCAGGCGCGGGAGCGGATCGTGGTCGGCCTGACCGGCGGTCCGGAGGGGCGGACGCTGATCCGTCGGGCCGCCCGGATGGCCGCGAAGGGCTCCGGCAGTGAGGTGCTCGCCGTCTACATCGCCCGCAGTGACGGGCTGACGTCGGCGTCGCCGAAGGAGTTCGCCGTTCAGCGGACGCTGGTGGAGGACCTGGGAGGGACGTTTCATCACGTCATCGGGGACGACATACCGGGTGCGCTGCTGGAGTTCGCGCGGGGGGTGAACGCCACCCAGATCGTGCTGGGGTCGAGCCGCCGCAAGACGTGGCAGTACATGTTCGGGCCGGGCGTGGGGGCGACCGTGGCCCGGGAGTCCGGGCCGGATCTCGACGTGCACATCGTGACGCACGACGAGGTGGCCAAGGGCCGGGGGCTGCCGGTGGCGCGGGGGGCGCGGCTGGGACGGTCCCGGATCATCGCCGGTTGGCTGATCGGTGTCGGCGGTCCGGTGCTGCTGTCGTTGCTGCTCACGCGGCTTTCGAACGGTCCGGGGCTGGCCAATGACGTGCTGCTGTTCCTGTTCCTGACGGTGGTGGCGGCGCTGCTCGGTGGGCAGCTGCCGGCGTTGGCGTCGGCGGCGGTCGGGTCGTTGTTGTTGAACTTCTACTTCACTCCGCCCACCCATACGCTCACGGTCAACGACCCGAAGAACATCGTGGCGATCGCGATCTTCTTCGCGGTGGCGGTGTCGGTGGCGTCGGTGGTGGATCTGGCCGCCCGGCGGACGCATCAGGCGGCCCGGTTGCGGGCCGAGTCGGAGATCCTGTCGTTCCTGGCGGGGAGCGTGCTGCGTGGTGAGACCACGTTGGACGCGCTGCTGGAGCGGGTGCGGGAGACGTTCGGGATGGACGCCGTGGTGCTGCTGGAGCGGCGCAGCGAGGTGGAGCCCTGGACGTGTGCCGGCCGGGCCGGCGGTGAGGGCGGTGTGTCGCCGCTCGCGCGCCCGGAGGACGCGGACGTCGATGTGCCGGTGGGGGACCACATGGCGTTGGCGTTGACCGGTCGGGTGCTGCCGGCGGAGGACCGTCGGGTGCTGTCGGCGTTCGCCGCGCAGGCCGCGGTGGTGCTGGATCGGCAGCGGTTGGTGGGGGAGGCCGAGCGGGCCCGGGAGCTGGCCGAGGGGAACCGGATCCGGACGGCGTTGCTGGCCGCGGTCAGCCACGATCTGCGGACGCCGCTGGCGGGCATCAAGGCGTCGGTGACGTCGTTGCGGTCGGACGACGTGGCGTGGTCGGAGGAGGACGAGGCGGAGCTGCTGGAGGGGATCGAGGCGGGCGCCGACCGGCTCGATCATCTGGTGGGCAATCTGCTGGACATGTCGCGTCTGCAGACCGGTACGGTGACGCCGCTGATTCGGGAGATCGATCTCGATGAGGTGGTGCCGATGGCGCTGGGCGGGGTCCCGGAGGGCAGCGTCACGTTGGACATCCCGGAGGAGCTGCCGATGGTGGCGGTGGATCCGGGGCTGCTGGAGCGGTCGGTGGCCAATCTGGTGGAGAACGCCGTGAAGTACAGCCCGGACGGTGAGGCGGTGCTGGTCGCGGCCAGTGCGCTCGGTGACCGGGTGGAGTTGCGGATCGCGGACCGGGGTCCGGGTGTGCCGGACAGCGCGAAGGACCGGATCTTCGAGCCGTTCCAGCGGTACGGGGATGCTCCGCGGGGCGCCGGGGTGGGGCTGGGGCTGGCCGTGGCGCGTGGTTTCGCGGAGGCGATCGGTGGGACGTTGGCCGCGGAGGACACTCCGGGGGGTGGGATGACGATGGTGCTGACGTTGCCGACCGCCGCGGGGGTTCCGCCGGTCCGTCCTGATCTTCCGGCGCAGGCGACGACATGAGTCGTGGCCACGGCGGAGGTACCTGCGGCGGTATACGGTCGCGTTCCGGTGACGGTGCGTGTCCGCCGCGCGGCCCGGGAGGGGGCCATGACACCGGCCGGGCGGTACCGGCCGCACACACCACTTGGCCGGCGGGCGTCGCCCGTCGGCGACCGACACCGCGAGGAGAACGCCAGTGAACCGGGTGCTTGTGGTTGATGACGAGCCGCAAATCGTTCGCGCCCTTGTGATCAACCTGAAGGCGCGCAAGTACGAGGTGGACGCGGCCCCCGACGGGGCCACCGCCTTGAAGCTTGCCGCGGCCCGCCATCCCGATGTCGTGGTCCTGGACCTGGGACTGCCCGATATGGATGGTGTGGAGGTCATCAAGGGGCTGCGGGGCTGGTCCCGGGTGCCGATCTTGGTGCTGTCCGCGCGGCAGACGTCGGACGAGAAGGTCGAGGCGCTGGACGCGGGGGCGGACGACTATGTGACCAAGCCGTTCGGGATGGACGAGCTGCTGGCGCGGTTGCGGGCGGCGGTGCGCCGGGCGGAGCCGACGGGGCCGGCGGACGACGAGGTGATCGTGGAGACCGAGGGGTTCACGGTCGATCTGGCGGCGAAGAAGGTCAACCGGGGTGGCCGGGACATTCGTCTGACGCCCACGGAGTGGCACCTGCTGGAGGTGCTGGTGCGCAACCAGGGCCGGCTGGTGAGCCAGAAGCAGTTGTTGCAGGAGGTGTGGGGTCCGTCGTACGGGACGGAGACCAATTACCTGCGGGTGTACATGGCGCAGCTGCGGCGGAAGCTGGAGAGCGATCCCTCGCATCCGCGGCACTTCATCACGGAGCCGGGGATGGGGTATCGCTTCGAGGGGTGAACGCGGGGGCGGTCCGGGTGCGGCCGGCGGTCGGGGCTGTTCGTGGGGGACGGCCCGGTGGCCGGTCCGTGGGCCGGTCGTCCCTTCGAGGGGTGAACGTGGGGGGTGGGGGGCTGGTGCGGGGTGCGGGGGAGGCCGCGCGGGCCCCGGTACGCTGGGTTTATGAGTGCTGGGACCCGACCCGAGAAGCCGGCCGGCCGGTTCCGCCGGATGCTCGACAGGCTGTCGTCCTCCGAGGAGGAGCTGCAGTCCGCCGAGTTGCAGGAGGATGCGCAGGCCACGGGGTGTACCCGGATATGCGACTGCGACGACCGTCAGATAGTGAAGGTCTCCGGCACCCTGCGGCATGTGACGCTGCGGCCGCGTGCCGGTGTGCCCGCGCTGGAGGCGGAGCTGTTCGACGGCTCCGCGGCGCTCGACGTGGTGTGGCTGGGTCGCCGTTCCATCGTCGGGATCGAGCCGGGCCGTAAGCTCATCGCCTCGGGCCGGATCTCGTTGAGTCACGGGCGCCGGGTGCTCTTCAATCCCAAGTACGAACTGCGACCGCTCGGACAGGAGTAGCCGGTGACGTCGTACGACCGACCGACCACTGAGCCTGAGGCTTCCGCCCCCGTTGATCGTCCCGTGGGCGTTCCGGCCGCCGCCGCACCGCCGGCGTCGGGTGGGGGCTCTGATGCCGAGGGCAGGCAGGTGACGGAGGCGGCGCTCTTCGAGGCGTTCGGTGGCGTGCGCGGCATGGTGGAGACGGTTCTGCCGGGTCTGCTGTTCGTCGCGATCTTCACGGTCAACAAGGATCTGCATGTCTCGGCGATCGCGGCGCTGGCCGTGTCGTTGGTGCTGTGTGCGGTGCGCCTGGTGCGGAGGGACACCGTCAAGCACGCCTTCAGTGGAGTCTTCGGGGTGGCCTTCGGCGTGGTCTTCGCGATGATGACCGGCAACGCCAAGGATTTCTATCTGCCGGGGATGCTGTACACGCTGGGCCTGGCCCTCGCCTACATCATCACCACCCTCGCGGGGGTGCCGTTGATCGGGTTGATCCTCGGGCCGGTGTTCAAGGAGAACCTCTCCTGGCGGACCCGTAATCCGGGGCGGAAGAAGGCGTATGCCAAGGCCAGCTGGGCGTGGGGCCTGATCCTGCTCGCCAAGTGCATGGTCCTGTTCCCGCTGTACTGGTGGGCGGACACCACGCAGCTGGGGTGGGTGCTGGTGGCGCTGAAGATCCCGCCGTTCCTGCTGGCGGTGTATCTGACGTGGCTGTTCCTGGTGAAGGCGCCGGCGCCGATCGATGTCTTCGCGGAGATGGAGGCGAAGGAGAAGGCCGAGCAGGACCTGCGGGAGCGGTTGGCGAAGCCGGGGCCGGCCGTCGCGGACCGGTCGCAGGAGGGGCCGCGGCATCGCCGCTGAGCCGCCGCGGCAGGTGTGACGAAGGGCCCGGGAGCCGTGTGGCTTCCGGGCCCTTCGCGTGGTGCGGGGCGGCTCAGCTGTCGTCGCGGCGGACCGACAGCAGGTCTTCGAGCTGTTCCTCGCGGGACTGGGCGGCGACGAAGAGGAGTTCGTCGCCGGCTTCGAGGGCGTCGTCCTTGTTGGGGGTCAGGACGCGGGTGCCACGGATGATCGTCACCAGGGAGGTGTCCTCGGGCCAGTCGACGTCGCCGACGCGGGTGCCGGCGAGGGCGGCCTCCGGGGGGAGGGTGAGTTCGACGAGGTTGGCGTCGCCGTGGCTGAAGCGCAGCAGTCGGACGAGGTCGCCGACGCTGACGGCCTCCTCGACCAGGGCGGACATCAGCCGGGGGGTGGAGACGGCGACGTCGACGCCCCAGGCTTCGTTGAACAGCCACTCGTTCTTGGGGTTGTTGACGCGGGCGACGACCCGCGGCACGCCGTACTCGGTCTTGGCGAGCAGGGAGACGACGAGGTTGACCTTGTCGTCGCCGGTGGCGGCGATGACGACGTTGCAGCGCTGGAGCGCGGCTTCGTCGAGCGAGGTGATCTCGCAGGCGTCGGCCAGCAGCCATTCGGCGAGCGGTACCCGCTCGACGGAGATGGCGGTGGGCGCCTTGTCGATGAGCAGGATCTCGTGACCGTTTTCCAGGAGCTCGCCGGCGATGGAGCGACCCACTGCGCCGGCGCCTGCAATGGCGACCCTCATGCGTGCGCCTCCTCGGGGCCCTGGGCGAATGCCGCCTCGACCTTTTCGACTTCGTCGGTGCGCATCATCACGTGCACCAGGTCGCCTTCCTGGAGGACCGTCTGGGAGGTCGGCAGCATGGCCTCGCCCAGGCGGGTGAGGAAGGCGACGCGAACTCCGGTCTCCTCCTGCAGTGTGCTGATCTTGTGGCCGACCCAGGACGGGGCGGTGTGGACCTCGGCCAGCTGGACGCCGCCGCTGGGGTCGCGCCAGAGGGGTTCGGCGCCGGAGGGGAGCAGCCGGCGCAGCATCTGGTCGGCGGTCCAGCGGACGGTGGCGACCGTGGGGATGCCCAGGCGCTGGTAGACCTCGGCGCGGCGGGGGTCGTAGATCCGGGCCGCGACGTTCTCCACGCCGAACATCTCGCGGGCCACTCGGGCGGCGATGATGTTGGAGTTGTCGCCGCTGGAGACGGCGGCGAAGGCGCCCGCCTCCTCGATGCCGGCTTCCCGGAGGGTGTCCTGGTCGAAGCCGACGCCGGTGACGCGGCGGCCGCCGAAGGCGGAGCCGAGGCGGCGGAACGCGGTCGGGTCCTGGTCGATCACCGCGATGGTGTGGCCCTGGCTCTCCAGGGTCTGCGCGAGCGCGGAGCCCACCCGGCCGCACCCCATGATGACGATGTGCATGCTGATTACCCCGTGCCCTGTACTAGCGCGCTGACCTGCCCAAACACCCTGCTCACTACTTCCTTCTCCGACGTACCGGCGACGCGGGGCCGCGGTCTGTGACCTCGGCCCGGTGCGTCAGACGGGAGCGCCGGCCGCACCGTGGTCCGGTACAACCGTAGCCGTAATGGCGGGTCCGGTAGGGGGCGCGGTAGGACCCGGTTGGTGGTGCGGGCCGGCGGCGGGTGGTGTGGGATCGTGCGGCGTGGCTGCGCCGGGGCGGGCGGGTAGGGCACGCTACGACGTGTGCCACAACTGCCACATCAGCCCCAACAGGGCTCTCCTGCGCCGCACATGGTGGTGTGCGGCGATGATGCGTTGGCCCATCGACTCGCCGTCGAGCTGCGCGACGTCTACCGCGAACGGGTGACGCTGATCGTGCCGTCCGCGCGGGAGCCGCAACGGCCCCGCGTCCCCGCGTCGTCCCGTGGTCTGGGCCGGGCCTCCGCGCTGCTCGGCCGGATGTCGGCGGCGGTGGCGCGGACCGGCCCGGGGGCGGCGCCGGGTCTGCCGCCGCCCACGGTGGCGCGCGAGGACGGCGAGGCGCCGCCGGAGCCGATACGGGTCCAGGTGGCGGCGCAGGTCGACGAGGCTGCGCTCACCGAGGCGGGCATCGCGGAGGCGGGCGCCCTGGCGCTGGTCCACGACGACGACGATCTCAACATCCATGCCGCGCTGCGGGCCCGCCGTCTCAATCCCCGGCTGCGGCTGGTCATCCGGCTCTACAACCGCAAACTCGGCCAGCATCTGGAGGAGTTGCTGGACCAGGCCGCGGCGGTCGCGGCGAGCGGCGGTGGGGGCGGTGCCCGGGCGCCGCGGGTCGATGCGTCGACCATGGTGCTGTCCGACGCGGACACCGTCGCGCCGGCGCTGGTGGCCACCGCGGTCGCCGGTACCAGCAAGGTCATCGAGGCGGACGGGCTGATGCTGCGCGCCGTGGAGCGTGCGCCGGGGCAGTCCGGTCCGGCGGGGGCGCGGCGGCTGTGCACCCTGGCGCTGCTGTCGCCGTCGCCCGGCGACCCGCCCGGTGATGCGGCCGGCCCGCCCGCCGCCGCGCCCGGCGCGGCACCCGGGGACGAGGGGCCGGTGCTGCTGCCGGACGACGCCACCGCCGGGGCGGCCACCGGCTGCGGCCGGGTCGTGCTGGAGACCGTCGCCTATACGGGGCGGACGGTGCGGCCGCGCCGGCTGCGGGGCCGGGGCGCGCCGCTCGCCTCCTTCTTCTCCCGGCGGTTGCGCTGGCCGCTGGCCGGCATCGTGGGGGCGGTGCTGGCGCTGGCCGTCGCCGAGTCGCTGACGACCCGTGTGCCGCCGTGGCACGCCGCGTACCTCACGCTGCTGGACCTGTTCGCGATCAACGAGCCGGCGCTCCGGGAGCCGCTGGCCCGCAAACTGCTCCAGCTGCTGTCCGGGCTGGTCGGGCTGTTGCTGCTGCCGGTGCTGGTGGCGGCGGCGTTCGAGGGGCTGGGGACGTTCCGCAGTGCCTCGGCGCTGCGCCGGCCGCCGCGCGGGCTGTCCGGGCACGTGGTGCTGCTGGGTCTGGGGAAGATCGGTACCCGGGTGTTGGCGCGGCTGCACGAGATGCGGATCCCGGTGGTGTGCATCGAGGCCGATCCGGAGGCACGCGGGATCGCCCTGGCGCGGCGGCTACGGGTGCCGACGGTCGTGGGGGACGTGACGCAGGAGGGGGTGCTGGAGGCCGCGCTGGCCGACCGGGCCCGCACCCTGCTGGCGTTGACCAGCGAGGACACCACCAATCTGGAGGCCGCGCTGTACGCCCGGTCGGTCAATCCGCGGTTGCGGGTGACCCTGCGGCTGTTCGACGACGGGTTCGCCGCCGCCGTGTACCGGACGTTGCGCGCGGCGCATCCGGGCGCGCGGACCCGCAGCCGCAGCGTCTCCTTCCTGGCGGCGCCGGCCTTCGCCGGGGCGATGATGGGCCGCGAGATCCTGGGGGCGATTCCGGTGGAGCGGCGGGTGCTGCTGGTCGCCCGCGTCGAGGTGCGCGGCCATGCCGCCCTGGAGGGGCGGACGGTGGGCGAGGTGCTGCGGCCGGGCCGGCTGCGGGTGCTGGCCGTGGACAATTCCGCGCCCGACGAGTCGGCGGTGGAGCCCGAGGCGGGTGCGCCGCGGCCGGGCGACGGGCCGGAGCCGGCGCACCTGGCGGACGAGCTGGACGACTACGTCCTGCGGCCGCAGGACGTGGTGCTGCTGGCGGCGACCCGGGAGGGGCTGGGCGATCTGCTGTCCCGTCGGCCGCGCCCGGCGTTGCGCGGGGAGTGAGCGCACGCCCCGCGACACGCCCGGGCGCCATGACGTCCACCACGGGATCCGGGCCCGCGGGGTTCCCTGTATCGACGGTGCCGCCGTGCACAAATCGTGTAGATGCTGTGGAGGTACCGCGCACCGGATGCGGAGTCGAGGGGTGTTGTGCATGGTGGCGCATTCGAGTGCCTCCACCCATCCGGGTTGCGGGTGGGCGCAGACCTTGACGAAGGCTTAGCATCCTCTGGTGTCCAAACTGACCGACGTGCCCAAACGGATCTTGATCGGGCGCGCACTGCGCAGCGACAGGTTGGCGGAGACCCTTCTCCCCAAGCGCATCGCACTCCCCGTCTTCGCCTCCGACCCGCTCTCCTCCGTGGCGTACGCGCCCGGCGAGGTGCTGCTGGTCCTGTCCGTCGCGGGAGTCTCGGCGTACCACTTCAGCCCGTGGATCGCGGTCGCGGTCGTGGTGCTGATGTTCACCGTCGTCGCGTCGTACCGGCAGAACGTGCACGCCTACCCGAGCGGCGGCGGCGACTACGAGGTCGCCACCACCAACCTCGGGCCGAAGGCGGGCCTGACCGTCGCCAGCGCCCTGCTGGTCGACTACGTCCTGACCGTCGCGGTCTCCATCTCCTCAGGAGTGGAGAACCTCGGCTCCGCGGTCCCGTTCGTCGTCGAGCACAAGACGCTGTGCGCCATCGCCATCATCGTGCTGCTGACCTTGATGAACCTGCGCGGCGTCAAGGAGTCCGGCAAGCTCTTCGCGATCCCCACGTACGTCTTCGTGGCCGGCGTCTTCATCATGATCCTCTGGGGCGCGATCCGCGGCCTGGTCCTCGGCGACACCATGAAGGCGCCCACCGCCGACTACACCATCCACGCCGAGCAGGGCGGCCTCGCCGGCTTCGCCCTGATCTTCCTGCTGCTGCGCGCCTTCTCCTCCGGCTGCGCCGCGCTCACCGGCGTCGAGGCGATCTCCAACGGCGTGCCCGCCTTCCGCAAGCCGAAGTCGAAGAACGCCGCGACCACCCTCGCCCTCATGGGCGGGCTGGCCGTCACCATGTTCTGCGGCATCATCGCGCTGGCCATGACCACCCACGTCCGGATGGCCGAGAACCCGGCCACCGACCTGTTGAACAACGGCAAACCGCTGGGCTCCGGCTACACCCAGAACCCGGTCATCTCGCAGGTCGCCGAGGCGGTCTTCGGCAAGGGCAGCTTCCTCTTCGTCGTGCTGGCCGCGGCCACCGCGCTGGTCCTCTTCCTCGCCGCCAACACCGCCTACAACGGCTTCCCGCTGCTCGGCTCGATCCTGGCCCAGGACCGCTACCTGCCGCGCCAGCTGCACACCCGCGGCGACCGGCTGGCCTTCTCCAACGGCATCGTCCTGCTGGCCGGCGCCGCCACCGTCCTGGTCTACCTCTACGGCGCGGACTCCACCCGCCTGATCCAGCTCTACATCGTCGGCGTCTTCGTCTCCTTCACCCTCAGCCAGATCGGCATGGTCCGCCACTGGAACCGCCACCTGGTGGGCGAGAAGGACCCCGTCAAGCGCCGCAAGATGTACCGCTCCCGCGCCATCAACGCCTTCGGTGCCTTCTTCACCGGCCTCGTCCTCGTCGTCGTCCTCCTGACGAAGTTCACCCACGGCGCCTGGGTCGCCCTCCTCGGCATGGTCATCTTCTTCGTGACCATGACCGCGATCCGCCGCCACTACGACCGGGTGTCCGACGAGATCGCCGCCCCGGACATGCCCGACGACGACGTGGTCCGCCCCTCCCGCGTACACGCCATCGTCCTGGTCTCCAAGCTCCACAAGCCCACCCTGCGCGCCCTGAACTACGCCAAGCTGATGCGCTCGGACTCCCTCGAAGCGGTCAGCGTCGACGTCGACCAGGCCGACACCCGGGCCCTGCGCGACGAGTGGGAGCGCCGCGGCATCGAGGTCCCGCTGAAGGTCCTCGCCTCCCCGTACCGCGAGATCACCCGGCCGATCATCGACTACGTCAAGTCGCTGCGCCGGGAGAGCCCCCGGGACGCCGTCTCCGTCTACATCCCCGAGTACGTCGTCGGCCACTGGTACGAGCACCTGCTCCACAACCAGTCCGCACTGCGCCTGAAGGGACGTCTCCTGTTCACCCCCGGCGTCATGGTCACCTCCGTGCCCTGGCAGCTCGACTCCTCCGAGGCCGCCAAGAAGCGCGCCCGCAAGCGCGCCGAGTGGAACGCGCCCGGCGCGGTCCGGCGCGGCCAGGTCACCGGGCCGAAGCAGGAATCCGCGGCCACCAAGAAGTGACCCGGTGCGCCGGCCCTCCGCCCGGGCCGGCGCACCGCACCACACCCCGTAAAATTGACGGTCGGCCTTCCTCCGAAGGCCGACCTTCACAGTTTTCGTCCCCCATCCCCAGGAGCTCCCCGCCATGCAGCCGGACACGCCGCCGGAACCCAGGAAGTCGCTGGTCGGCGAGGAGTACGAGGTCGAGATCGGCCCGGTCGCGCACGGCGGGCACTGCATCGCCCGCACGGAGTCCGGACAGGTGCTCTTCGTCCGGCACACCCTGCCCGGCGAACGCGTCCGTGCCCGCGTCACCGACGGCGAGGAGGGCGCCCGCTTCCTGCGCGCCGACGCCGTCGAGATCCTCTCCCCCTCCAAGGACCGCGTCGAGGCACCCTGCCCGTTCTCCGGCCCCGGCCGGTGCGGCGGCTGCGACTGGCAGCACGCCGCGCCCGGCGCCCAGCGCCGCCTGAAGGCCGCCGTCGTCAGCGAGCAGCTGGCCCGCCTCGCCGGCCTCACCCCCGAGGAGAGCGGCTGGGACGGCACCGTCGAACCGGCGCCCGGCGACAAGGTCGCCAAGGGCGAGGTCCCGGCCTGGCGCACCCGCGTCCAGTACGCCGTGGACGCCGACGGCCACCCCGGCCTGCGCAAGCACCGCTCGCACGACATCGAGCCGGTCACCCACTGCATGATCGCCGCCCCCGGCGTCTCCGAACTCGGCATCGAGCGGCGCACCTGGCCGCAGATCGCCACCGTCGAGGCGATCGCCGCCACCGGCTCCCACGACCGCCAGGTCGTCCTCACCCCCCGCCCCGGCGGCCGCCTCCCGATCGTCGAACTCGACAAGCCGGTCTCCGTCCTCCGCGTCAACGAGAAGGACGGCGGCGTCCATCGCGTCCACGGCCGCCCCTTCGTCCGCGAACGCGCCGCCGGCCGCACCTGGCGGGTCGGCAACGGAGGCTTCTGGCAGGTCCACCCCAAGGCCGCCGACCTCCTCGTCGAGGCCGTCATGCAGGGCCTGATGCCCAAGAGGGGCGACATGGCCCTCGACCTCTACTGCGGCGTCGGCCTCTTCGCCGGCGCCCTCGCCGAGCGCGTCGGCGACAAGGGCGCCGTCCTCGGCATCGAATCGAGCAAGCGCGCCGTCGAGGACGCCCGCCACAACCTCGCCGACCTCGACCGCGTCCGCATCGAACAGGGCAAGGTCGAGCAGATCCTCCCCCGCACCGGCATCACCGACGTCGACCTCGTCGTCCTCGACCCGCCCCGTGCCGGCGCCGGCAAACAAACCGTCCACCACCTCGCCACCCTCACCCCGCGCCGCATCGCCTACGTCGCCTGCGACCCGGCCGCGCTCGCCCGCGACCTCGCATACTTCCGCGAGGTCGGCTACGCACCGCGACGGATGCGGGCATTCGACCTCTTCCCGATGACGCACCACGTCGAGTGCGTGGTGATCCTGGAAAAGGTCGCAAAACGCTCCTGACCCGAGCTTTCGGCGTCGCCCCGACGAGCGCACCGCACCCCGCGGTGCGCTCGTCGCCGTTCCGCGGCCGGTTGCCTGCCCGCCTGGCACGTACGGCACGCACGACAGCCCTCAACGCTTGGATCCCTGGCCTTCCAGCGCCAGGAACCCCAGCCCAGACACCGCCCGTTCCCGGAATCTCCGGCAACGCAGAGGCGGCGGGGCGCCATGAAACAGGAAGAGCACTCCGGCCTCCGCCCCATGAGGAGCGGCCCCCTGCGGCAGCCCTTACGACGTGCGCCGGGGCCGACGAGGTCGCCGAAGCGAGACACAAGGCCCCTCGCAGCTGGCCCATCCCCGCGAGAGCGCTGACCGAGGACAGAACATCGGGCTGCGCCATGCCTCATGGGTGCCCGCTGACCAGGTGCTTTGTCGGCCAGGCGGACACGGCCCGGCGGTCCGGGCTCTCTCGAACCACCGCGGACAGGCCCCGGGTCGCGCCGCACCCATAGGATCGTGTAAGTTCTTCGAGTTGCCGCGGAGCCGACAGGCTCCACGGCGGCCATTCCGCCGCATCAGCGGCACACCACTACCGAACGGCCCCTCACCGGGAACAATTTCGGCATGCCGAAATTCGGAACGGGACTCGATTATGAGTCGCCGAGGGAATCCGCTAAAGTAGTGATCACGCCGAAAGGCGAACCCCTCCGACGAAAATCGGAACCGAATTCGAAGCTGGTAGCGCCCCTCGGGAAGCGGCCCGGAAACGAAAAAGGATCTGATAAAGTCGGAACCGCGAGGAAGCCGAAAGGCCGAATCGCACCGGCGAAAATCGGAGCCGAAAGGATCTGATAGAGTCGGAGACGCAAGACCGAAGGGAAGCGCCCGGAGGAAGCCCGAGAGGGTGGCCGAAGGAAGCGTCCGTTCCTTGAGAACTCAACAGCGTGCCAAAAGTCAACGCCAGATATGTTGATACCCCGTCTCCATCATGGAGATGAGGTTCCTTTGAAAAGTCCTTCCAATAGCTTTGGGAGGCGCACAGCGAGGACGCTGTGAACCGCGAGGATCATTCCTCCTTGTGGTTCCGCTCAACGCGAGTGTTGATACCGGCAGTTTTTAATTAAACGCAGGCCGGTAAGCATTCACGGAGAGTTTGATCCTGGCTCAGGACGAACGCTGGCGGCGTGCTTAACACATGCAAGTCGAACGATGAACCGGCTTCGGTCGGGGATTAGTGGCGAACGGGTGAGTAACACGTGGGCAATCTGCCCTTCACTCTGGGACAAGCCCTGGAAACGGGGTCTAATACCGGATATGACACGGGGTCGCATGATCTCCGTGTGGAAAGCTCCGGCGGTGAAGGATGAGCCCGCGGCCTATCAGCTTGTTGGTGAGGTAGTGGCTCACCAAGGCGACGACGGGTAGCCGGCCTGAGAGGGCGACCGGCCACACTGGGACTGAGACACGGCCCAGACTCCTACGGGAGGCAGCAGTGGGGAATATTGCACAATGGGCGAAAGCCTGATGCAGCGACGCCGCGTGAGGGATGACGGCCTTCGGGTTGTAAACCTCTTTCAGCAGGGAAGAAGCGAGAGTGACGGTACCTGCAGAAGAAGCGCCGGCTAACTACGTGCCAGCAGCCGCGGTAATACGTAGGGCGCGAGCGTTGTCCGGAATTATTGGGCGTAAAGAGCTCGTAGGCGGCTTGTCACGTCGGATGTGAAAGCCCGGGGCTTAACCCCGGGTCTGCATTCGATACGGGCAGGCTAGAGTTCGGTAGGGGAGATCGGAATTCCTGGTGTAGCGGTGAAATGCGCAGATATCAGGAGGAACACCGGTGGCGAAGGCGGATCTCTGGGCCGATACTGACGCTGAGGAGCGAAAGCGTGGGGAGCGAACAGGATTAGATACCCTGGTAGTCCACGCCGTAAACGTTGGGAACTAGGTGTGGGCGACATTCCACGTCGTCCGTGCCGCAGCTAACGCATTAAGTTCCCCGCCTGGGGAGTACGGCCGCAAGGCTAAAACTCAAAGGAATTGACGGGGGCCCGCACAAGCAGCGGAGCATGTGGCTTAATTCGACGCAACGCGAAGAACCTTACCAAGGCTTGACATACACCGGAAAACCGTGGAGACACGGTCCCCCTTGTGGTCGGTGTACAGGTGGTGCATGGCTGTCGTCAGCTCGTGTCGTGAGATGTTGGGTTAAGTCCCGCAACGAGCGCAACCCTTGTTCTGTGTTGCCAGCATGCCTTTCGGGGTGATGGGGACTCACAGGAGACTGCCGGGGTCAACTCGGAGGAAGGTGGGGACGACGTCAAGTCATCATGCCCCTTATGTCTTGGGCTGCACACGTGCTACAATGGCCGGTACAATGAGCTGCGATACCGCGAGGTGGAGCGAATCTCAAAAAGCCGGTCTCAGTTCGGATTGGGGTCTGCAACTCGACCCCATGAAGTCGGAGTTGCTAGTAATCGCAGATCAGCATTGCTGCGGTGAATACGTTCCCGGGCCTTGTACACACCGCCCGTCACGTCACGAAAGTCGGTAACACCCGAAGCCGGTGGCCCAACCCCTTGTGGGAGGGAATCGTCGAAGGTGGGACTGGCGATTGGGACGAAGTCGTAACAAGGTAGCCGTACCGGAAGGTGCGGCTGGATCACCTCCTTTCTAAGGAGCATCTAGGCAGTCGCAAGATTGTCCAGAGCCACTACGTCGGCGAGTGTTCGACGGTGGTTAGCTCATGGGTGGAACGTTGACTACTCGGCACACAGGGATCGATCGGGACGCTAGTACTGCCTTTGGGCGTGGAACGCGGATCGGGTCGGGTCTGGGTGTCGGGCACGCTGTTGGGTGTCTGAGGGTGCGGACTATGGTCTGAGCCTTCGGGATGCCGGCCCCAGTGAACTCAGCCTTCGGGTTGGGGTGGTGGGTGGCTGGTCGTTGTTTGAGAACTGCACAGTGGACGCGAGCATCTGTGGCCAAGTTTTTAAGGGCGCACGGTGGATGCCTTGGCACCAGGAACCGATGAAGGACGTGGGAGGCCGCGATAGGCCCCGGGGAGCTGTCAACCGAGCTTTGATCCGGGGGTGTCCGAATGGGGAAACCCGGCAGTCGTCATGGGCTGTCACCCGCTGCTGAACACATAGGCAGTGTGGAGGGAACGCGGGGAAGTGAAACATCTCAGTACCCGCAGGAAGAGAAAACAACCGTGATTCCGGGAGTAGTGGCGAGCGAAACTGGATGAGGCTAAACCAGTCACGTGTGATACCCGGCAGGGGTTGCGTGGTTGGGGTTGTGGGAGCTTTCTTGATCGGTCTGCCGGCCGGTCGGTGAGTCAGAAACCGTTGATGTAGGCGAAGGACATGCGAAAGGTCCGGCGTAGAGGGTAAGACCCCCGTAGCTGAAACGTCAGCGGCTTGCTTGAGAGCCACCCAAGTAGCACGGGGCCCGAGAAATCCCGTGTGAATCTGGCGGGACCACCCGTTAAGCCTAAATATTCCCTGGTGACCGATAGCGGATAGTACCGTGAGGGAATGGTGAAAAGTACCGCGGGAGCGGAGTGAAATAGTACCTGAAACCGTGTGCCTACAAGCCGTGGGAGCGTCGCCATGCAGTTTGCTGTGTGGTCGTGACTGCGTGCCTTTTGAAGAATGAGCCTGCGAGTTTGCGGTATGTTGCGAGGTTAACCCGTGTGGGGAAGCCGTAGCGAAAGCGAGTCCGAATAGGGCGTTGGAGTAGCATGCTCAAGACCCGAAGCGGAGTGATCTAGCCATGGGCAGGTTGAAGCGGAGGTAAGACTTCGTGGAGGACCGAACCCACCAGGGTTGAAAACCTGGGGGATGACCTGTGGTTAGGGGTGAAAGGCCAATCAAACTCCGTGATAGCTGGTTCTCCCCGAAATGCATTTAGGTGCAGCGTCGTGTGTTTCTTGCCGGAGGTAGAGCACTGGATAGGCGATGGGCCCTACCGGGTTACTGACCTTAGCCAAACTCCGAATGCCGGTAAGTGAGAGCGCGGCAGTGAGACTGTGGGGGATAAGCTCCATGGTCGAGAGGGAAACAGCCCAGAGCATCGACTAAGGCCCCTAAGCGTGTGCTAAGTGGGAAAGGATGTGGAGTCGCAGAGACAACCAGGAGGTTGGCTTAGAAGCAGCCACCCTTGAAAGAGTGCGTAATAGCTCACTGGTCAAGTGATTCCGCGCCGACAATGTAGCGGGGCTCAAGTACACCGCCGAAGTCGTGTCATTGCAGCATGAGGGCTAACGCCTGTTGTGATGGGTAGGGGAGCGTCGTGTGCCGGGTGAAGCAGCCGTGGAAACGAGTTGTGGACGGTTCACGAGTGAGAATGCAGGCATGAGTAGCGATACAAGAGTGGGAAACTCTTGCGCCGATTGACTAAGGGTTCCTGGGTCAAGCTGATCTGCCCAGGGTAAGTCGGGACCTAAGGCGAGGCCGACAGGCGTAGTCGATGGACAACCGGTTGATATTCCGGTACCCGCTTTGAAGCGCCCAATACTGAATCAGGCGATGCTAAGTCCGTGAAGCCGCCCTGGATCCTTCGGGTGAAGGGGAGTGGTGGAGCCGACGGACCAGACTTGTAGTAGGTAAGCGATGGGGTGACGCAGGAAGGTAGTCCAGCCCGGGCGGTGGTTGTCCCGGGGTAAGGGTGTAGCCCGAGAGATAGGCAAATCCGTCTCTCATGCAGGGTGAGACCTGATGCCGAGCCGATTGTGGTGAAGTGGATGATCCTATGCTGTCGAGAAAAGCCTCTAGTGAGTTTCAAGGCGGCCCGTACCCTAAACCGACTCAGGTGGTCAGGTAGAGAATACCGAGGCGTTCGGGTGAACTATGGTTAAGGAACTCGGCAAAATGCCCCCGTAACTTCGGGAGAAGGGGGGCCATTTCCGGTGAGGGAACTTGCTTCCTGAGCTGGGGGTGGCCGCAGAGACCAGCGAGAAGCGACTGTTTACTAAAAACACAGGTCCGTGCGAAGCCGTAAGGCGATGTATACGGACTGACGCCTGCCCGGTGCTGGAACGTTAAGGGGACCGGTTAGCTCCATTTCGGTGGGGCGAAGCTGAGAACTTAAGCGCCAGTAAACGGCGGTGGTAACTATAACCATCCTAAGGTAGCGAAATTCCTTGTCGGGTAAGTTCCGACCTGCACGAATGGCGTAACGACTTCTCGACTGTCTCAACCATAGGCCCGGTGAAATTGCATTACGAGTAAAGATGCTCGTTTCGCGCAGCAGGACGGAAAGACCCCGGGACCTTTACTATAGCTTGATATTGGTGTTCGGTTCGGCTTGTGTAGGATAGGTGGGAGACTTTGAAGCGCCAACGCCAGTTGGTGTGGAGTCGTTGTTGAAATACCACTCTGGTCGTGCTGGATGTCTAACCTGGGTCCGTGATCCGGATCAGGGACAGTGTCTGGTGGGTAGTTTAACTGGGGCGGTTGCCTCCTAAAGGGTAACGGAGGCGCCCAAAGGTTCCCTCAGCCTGGTTGGTAATCAGGTGTTGAGTGTAAGTGCACAAGGGAGCTTGACTGTGAGACTGACGGGTCGAGCAGGTACGAAAGTAGGGACTAGTGATCCGGCGGTGGCTTGTGGAAGCGCCGTCGCTCAACGGATAAAAGGTACCCCGGGGATAACAGGCTGATCTTCCCCAAGAGTCCATATCGACGGGATGGTTTGGCACCTCGATGTCGGCTCGTCGCATCCTGGGGCTGGAGTCGGTCCCAAGGGTTGGGCTGTTCGCCCATTAAAGCGGTACGCGAGCTGGGTTTAGAACGTCGTGAGACAGTTCGGTCCCTATCCGCTGCGCGCGTAGGAGTCTTGAGAAGGGCTGTCCCTAGTACGAGAGGACCGGGACGGACGGACCTCTGGTGTGCCAGTTGTTCTGCCAAGGGCATGGCTGGTTGGCTACGTTCGGAAAGGATAACCGCTGAAAGCATCTAAGCGGGAAGCCTGCTTCGAGATGAGGGCTCCCACCCACTTGATGGGGTAAGGCTCCCAGTAGATGACTGGGTTGATAGGCCAGATATGGAAGCGCCGTAAGGTGTGGAGTTGACTGGTACTAATAGGCCGAGGGCTTGTCCTCAGTTGCTCGCGTCCACTGTGTTGGTTCTGAAGCCACGAACAGACCAACGGTTGTTTAGTGTTTCATAGTGTTTCGGTGGTTATAGCGTTAGGGAAACGCCCGGTTACATTCCGAACCCGGAAGCTAAGCCTTTCAGCGCCGATGGTACTGCAGGGGGGACCCTGTGGGAGAGTAGGACGCCGCCGAACTAATTTTAGAAGAAGCCCTGTTGGGAACCTCGGTTCCCAACAGGGCTTTTTTGCGTTTCGGAACGGGGACCCGCGGCACGAGGTGGTGCCGACTTGGCAGTCCTGCTCCACTTGCTCCTCCGGTTCCATATCGCCGAGCCTTTGTGCCTCTCCCCTGGGAAGAGGCAACCAGGAAGCCAACGCGGCCTGAGAGGCCGGCTCCTAACGATCCGCCGGTGAAACCGTCCTGCCGCAGTACCCGACATTCGCGGGGAGGTCCGGGTGACCGGTCTGTTCGTCGCGGCGCGGATGCGTCTACCGAACCTGGGCTGGGCCGGAGTCTCCCCCGGGGAGGGGCGGCGCGCAGCCGATGGGTCTCAACGTGCGCTTGGTGACGGGGTGTTGAAGGCAGGGGTGGGGTTGGGGGGGGTAGGCGTATGGGCTGGTTGAACCGGATAGTTCAGGGTATTGGGGGCGTAGGTATGCTGGCGGGGTGAGTGGAGCCAATCTCTCAGCGTCCTCGGCCTCACGGCGGGCCGGGCGTGGGCGGATCGACAAACGTCACGCCATCCTCGATGCGGCCTTCGTCGTGTTCGCTCGTGAGGGCTACGGGAAGGCGAGCGTCGATGCGATCGCCGATGAGGCCGGTGTGGCCAAGCCGACGCTCTACAACCACTTCGGGGGCAAGGAGGACCTCTTCCGGGAGGCCATGGCCGCCACCGCCGAGCAGGCCACCGCCAAGAGTCTCGCGGTTGTCGCGGGTCTCGCCAGTGACGTCGAGGACCTGTCCGGTGTGCTCGCCGACGTCGGGTACCGCCTGCTGCTGTGCCACTCCAGCGACGAAGCCTGGGCCCTGCGACGGTTGCTGTACGCGGAGATCTCGCGGTTCCCGGAGCTCTTCGACAAGGTGTGGGGGCACGGCCCGAACCAGCTGTCGGAGGCGCTCGCGGACCGGTTGGCCCGGCTGGCTCTGGCCGGCCGACTGCGCCTGACCGATCCGGTGCGGGCCGCCGAGCAGTTCGTCGCGCTGCTCACCGGCCCGCTGGAGGGGCGCACTGTCCTCGGCACCCGTACTGTCTCCGACGATGAACTGCGCGCCACTGTTGCCGCCGCGGTGGGTACCTTCATCAGCGCGTTCGCGGTGGCGGTTGAGTAGGCCGGTGGTGAACGGCGGGGGAGTGGGCGCGGCCGGTGTGGCGCGTCGTGCACATGCTTGACGAGCCGCCCCGCGACGGCTCGTCAAGTCAGGCTCACTGCCCAGGGATTCGAGCTGCGTGCTCCGCGGCTCAGTTCGGCGACGACGTCCAGGTGCCCAGGGACATTTCCGCGGTGATGCCGGGGCCGAAGCCGGCCAGCAGGCCGCGCTGACCGTCCTGTGCCGACGCCTCGTCGAACATGCGGGCCAGGGCGTCGAGCACCACCGCACTGGCGATGTTGCCGTACTCGGTCAGCGTCGCCCGACTGAAGCGGAATGCCTCGGGCGGCACTTCCAGGAAGCGGCAGAGGTCGTCGAGGATGCGCGGGCCGCCTGCGTGGATGATGTAGAAGTCCAGGTTCCCCGCGTCCCACTTGTGCTCCTCCGCGAGGGCGCGGAGCGCCGGCGCGAGCGGCTCCATGGTGCCCGGGACCCGCTTGTCCAGCTGGAAGTGGAACCCGGTGGAGCGCACCGCGTAGGAGATCCAGTCCTCGGTGTGCGGTATGAGGTACGAGGCGTTCCGCTGCAGATGGACGCCCGTACCGCCCTTGCCGCGCATCACGGCCGCCGCCACCGCGTCCCCGAACAGGCCGTTGGACAGCAGCGATCCGACTCCGTCATCGTCGGGCTGGTAGCACAGCGAGCAGAACTCGCACGCGACGATCAGGACGTTGGCGTCCGGATACGCCTGGCAGAAGTCGTGTGCGCGATTTACCGCGGCACCGCCTGCGGCACAACCGAGTTGGGCGATCGGAATCTGACGCGTGTCCGACCGGAACCCCATGTGGTTGATGAGCCACGCCGTCAGCGACGGCATCATGAAGCCGGTGCACGACACGTAGATGATCAGGTCGATCTCCCGTGGCTCCAGCTCCGCGTGGTCGAGTGCCCGGCGCACGACAGCGGGGACGCGCGCCTTGGACTCCTCTTCGTAGATGGCGCTGCGGGCGTCGAATCCCGGATGCTCCAGCACCTTGTCGATCGGCTGGATCAGATGCCGCCGTACGACGCCCGTGTGCTCGATCAGTCTCAGCACGAGATTCAGCTGCGAGTGGTTGGCGTGCAGCTGACGTGCCAGTTCGAGGGTGTCGTCCCTGGTGATGATGTATTCAGGGACCGCGATTGCCGGCTTGCACAAAACGGCCATCGGATGCACTCCTTGCAGACTGTGGTCCGCTCAGTGCTGTTCTCGCGCTGCATTTCGCGTCTTTGTCGCTTCCATGTCGACCGGCGAAATCTTCGTCGATTCCGTCGATCTCACGACACAGACCCCTGGAAGGACGCGAGCGGGCCATCCGTCGAAGAATGAACTCTCCCCGTGCAGATGGGTCATTCCTAGACCGTACGCCAAGGGAGTGAGTTCCGCATTCTGCAGCCGGGGCCGCGGAATTACCGCGGCCCCGACAACTCACCACACCACCGGCAAAGCCAGCGGATAGCGCCAGATCGCCGTGGTGTTCCACCGGACTTCCTCGGCCGGCTTTGCCAGCTTCAGGTCGGGGAACCGCTTCAGCAGGGTGCTGAGTGCGACCTGAAGCTCCGTGAGGGCCAGCGGGGCCCCCAAGCAGTGGTGCGCGCCCCAGCCGAACGTCATGTGCCCGGTGGGCTCGCGCGAGAGGTCCAGCTCGTCGGGGCGTTCGAACTTCGCGCCGTCCCGGTTGGCGGTCAGATACGAGACGTGCACGATGTCCCCGGCCCGGATCGTCACCCCGCTCAGCTCCACGTCCTCCAGCGCGACGCGTGGGATGCCAACTCCCTTGCGGAACGGGATGAACCGCAGCATCTCCTCGATCGCCTGAGGCAGCGCCTCGGGGTGCTGCCGCAGCATCGCCAGGTCCTTGGGCCGGGTCAGCAGCGTGTACGAGAGGTTGCCGATCTCGTAGGTGGTGGTGTCCTGGCCGGTGATGAGGAGCACCATCGCCATGACGGTGAGTTCCTTCGCGTCGAGGACCTCGTCCCCGACGCGGGCCGTCGCCAGCGCGCTGATCAGGTCGTCCCCGGGGTCACGCCGGCGCCGTGCGGTCAGCTCCGTGAAGTACTCGCGCATCTCGGACTTGGCGCGGATGGCGTTGTCCTTGTTGTCGAGGCTGACGTTCATCATGGTCCGGGCGTACCCGCGCAGCTGCGCGCGCTCGTCCTCCGGGATGTCCAGCACCTCGCAGATCGTGGTCAGCGGCAGCGGCTGCGCGAGGTTGTCCATCAGGTCGCCCGGCGCCCCGTCCTCGGCCATCCGGTCCAGCAACTCGTCCACGACGCGCTGCGTGCCCTCCCGCATGCGTTCCACCTGCTTCGGGGCGAACGCCTTGGCCACCAGGCTCCGCAGCCGGCTGCTCGCGGGCGGGTCCATCACGTTGATCGCCTCGTCCTGGACGATCGGTTCCGGCGTCATCCGTGGGAAGTCCCGGCCGATGATTGCGTGCCGGCTGAACCGCCGGTCCGTCGTCACCGTCCGCACATCCTCGTACCGCGTGACCAGCCACGCCTCGCCCTCGCCGTAGGGCAGTCGAATACGTGCGACCGGTTCTTCGGTCATGATGCGTCGGAGCGTCGGATCGAACTCCAGCGCCTCGGCGTAATCGAATGGGCAGTTCCAGACGGTGTTATCGGCTTCCTGTGCCATTCCGGACTCCTGGAGTGAGACGGACGGGGTGGATTCGTCGGAGAGCTGAATTGTTGCGAGCGACGAGCGAATTGCCGCCCGCGGTCACGGGCGGCAAGAAGGCATGCGTGCCCTCGCTGGTCGGCCAGAAAGGCCCTTTTCGTCCCGGTTATCGTACGCAGGCGGTACCGGCCCCGCCTTGGCCGTTCCCGTGCGGGACCGGTGGGCGCGGCGCGTGACGACCCCGCTTCACCCGTTACCGCCGGGGCACTCGACGCCGGGTGCCGGTGACCGCCCTGCTACGCCAAACGGGTGATGGGGTGGCCGGAAGCCCGGCGGGCGGGCCGTATGACCCTCTCCACCGTGAGGACGGTCGTCGCCCCGAGCAGCGCTCCGATGAGCGAGATGGCGATGCGCATGCTCTCCACCGTGATCGTTCGGCGGACCGGACGGCGGGTGGTGCTTGTCGGGCAGGTGACCGCTGTTTCGTGGCGCCGTTCCCGTACTGACGACACCAGGGCCATCCCGGAGGGCCGTGGTGATGGTCGACGGGGCCTTCGCCGGGTGGGGCCCGGTGGCGCGTAGGTCGTGGTGATCCGGTTGCGGGGCGTTTTAGGTGCTGTGGCGACGTCTACGAGTTCGACGGGTTGCGGGGACGTACCCAAGGGTTGCGGGGACGTACCCAACGGTCGCGGGCCAGCGAGATCGCCCCGTTACCGGACAGCCTGGACTGGAGGAGCTCGACCTGGCGGCAGTGGCGCATGCGGTGGTCGCCGACCCGGAGTGGGCGGACGAGGCGCTGCACGGCCGGCTCGGCGAGGTCGCCCCGTGTGACGCGGAGATCCTCGACCGGCTCGTGTGAGGATCCGGGGTATGGGGCCTTCGGGGCGCGTTCTCTCCCCGCCTGGGGGTGCTCAGTCTGTCTGGTGTGCGTCCCGGGCCGAGTCCACGAAGTTCTCCAGCGCCTTCCAGAAGGGGGTGTACGCGGCGTTGAACACCTCCTGGCAGTCCGCGCCGTCCGCGCGGCCCGCCCTGAGCGCCTCGTAGAACGGTCCGGTCGCCTTCTGGAGGGCGAGTGCCGCGGCCGCGGCCGACGGCGGGCCCTCCAATTCCACGACCCGCGCACAGCGGCGGATCTTCGCGTACTCCGCGATCTCCCGGTCGAGCAGGGCGTCGAGCCTGGTGTTCCGCGTCGACGAGGCGGACTCCCGAAGCTCCGCGGAGATCTCCCAGTACAACTCGCCGATGCGGTGGGTCTGTTCGATCAGGTCCAGATAGGCGGTGCGTCGGCTCTCCCGCAGCCTCTCCGCGCGCTGCGAGCGCGCCGCCGTCTCTGCCTGGATCTTGGCGGCCTGCGTACTGCCGCGACTGGTCACCCAGCTGGCCAGGACCGCCGTTCCGCCTGTCACTGCCGCAATTGCCAAGGTCCACACCGTGCTGTCGCCCACGCGGCGCCACAATACCCACTGGATGCCCCGCGGTTGGCTTCCCGGCCTCCTGTTCCTTGCCTGGTCGGACTTTCCGTCGGTGCCGTGCCACCGATGTGCTGCCGCCTTCCGCCTCCTGACTGATCTGTCCCCGCGTCCGCCCACCGCCACTCCCTCGCCGGCCCTGACGCATCCCTGAGTCGACCCTGATCCCCACCCGAACTCCGACCCCGACTCCGACCCTGACGCCTCCCTTTGCCAACCAGCTGGTTCCCGCACCAGCACCTCACACTCGGCGCCCGCACCCTGCGCCCGCACCGGCCCCTCTCGCCAACTCCTTGGCCACGGAAGGAACGAAAGGGCCGGTGCGCAACCACCCGCGCGCCCGTAGAGTCCCGCCATGGCAGCTCTGAGCGATCTCCTCCCCGTCGCGGCGGTGCGCCTGGACGTACCGGTTCCGGACTGGCGGGCATCGATCCGGGTGGCGGGCGGACTGTTGGTGGAGACCGGCGCCACCACCGCCGCGTACACCACAGAGATGATCGGGAACGTGGTGGAGAACGGTCCGTACATCGTCATCGCGCCCGGCTTCGCCCTCGCCCACGCCCGCCCCTCGCCCGCCGTGCTCCGGACTGCGCTGTCCTGGGTCCGGCCGGCGCGACCCGTGGAATTCGGGCACGAGTCGAACGACCCGGTGTCTCTCGTCGTGGCCCTGGCCGCGCGGGATCAGGGCGCCCATACGGCGGCGCTCGCCGCTCTGGCGCGGTTGCTTGCCGACCCCGATATCGCCCGGGCGCTGCGGGAGGCTCCGGACCCCGCATCGCTGCGCGCGCTGTTGGCCGCGCCAGAGGCGCGCAGCCCGGCCGAAAGCGCCGAAGTTCCCGTCGTGCACAAGATCTTGACGGTCTGCGGCAATGGACTCGGCACCAGCCTCTTCCTCAAGACCACGTTGGAGCGGGTACTTGCCCAGTGGGGCTGGGCCCGCCACGTCACCGTGGAGGCGACCGACACCATCTCCGCCAGGGGCAAGGCGGCCGAGGCCGTCGCGATCCTCACGTCCCGGGAGATCGCCGGGACGTTGGGCGAGATCGACGTCCCGGTGGTGGCCGTCGAGGACTTCACCAGCGCCGGAGAGGTCGACCGGGTACTGCGCGACATCTATGACGTCTGACGCCGATATGGCATCCGGAAGCAACACGCTTCCCGGAGGTGGTGCGTTGTGCGGAAGTGACCTGACGTCCGAAGCCGACGGCGCTCGTCGCCGCGCCGAGAGGGGAGACCGCCCGTGACCGTGCTCCTGTCCATCGCCACGTTCCTCGTCGACGAGGTGCTCAGCCGGCCCGCCTGCCTGATCGGCCTGATCACGGCGGCGGGGCTGATCGCACTCCGCAAACCGGTCGGGCAGATAGCCGGTGGTGCCCTCAAGGCCACGCTCGGCTTTCTGCTCATCGGTGCGGGGGCGGGGCTGGTCGTCAGCGCGCTGGGTCCACTGGGCGGCATGATCCAGGGCGCCACCGGGGCACACGGGGTGATCCCGGCCAACGAGGCGATCGTCGGCATCGCCCAGGAGCGGTTCGGTGCGCGGGTCGCCTGGTTGATGATCCTCGGCTTCGCCGTCGCCCTGTTGCTGGCCCGGTTCACACCCCTTCGCTACGTATTCCTGACAGGGCACCACATCCTCTTCATGGCCACGTTGCTGACGATGGTGTTGAGTGCCGCCGGGCAGCCGACGTCGGTAGTGGTTGCCGTCGGCGCCGTCCTGTTGGGCATCCTGCTGGTCGCGCTGCCCGCGTTCGTCCACCCCTGGACCAGGCGCGTCACGGGCAACGACTCGATCGCCATCGGCCACTTCGGCACCGCCGGTTACCTCCTCGCCGGCGCCACGGGGCGGCTCGTCGGCCAGCGCAGCCGCAGTACCGAGGACATGAAGCTGCCCGAGAGCCTGCGCTTCCTACGGGACTCGATGGTCGCCACCGCACTGTCCATGGTGCTGATCTACGTGGTCATGGCGCTTGCCTACCTGGCCAAGGCGGGACGGGGCGCCGCCTTCCAGGCGTTCGCGGTCGCCGGTGGCAGCATGGCCGGGAACCTCGGCAACTACCTCATGCAGTCCGTCATGCAGGGACTGCAATTCGGAATCGCGGTCGCCGTGATCCTCTTCGGAGTCCGAACGATCCTGGGCGAACTCGTCCCCGCCTTCCAGGGCATCGCCGGCAAGTTGGTGCCCGGCGCGGTGCCGGCCCTGGACGCGCCGATCGTCTTCCCGTACGCCCAGAACGCGGTGCTGATCGGCTTCCTCGCCAGCTTCACCGGGGGCCTGGCCGGTCTTGCTCTCCTCACCTGGCTGCTCCATCCCGCCCTCGGACTCGCGCTCGTTCTGCCCGGTCTCGTACCGCACTTCTTCACGGGTGGTGCGGCCGGCGTGTACGGCAACGCGACCGGCGGCCGGCGCGGCGCGATCGCCGGCGCCTTCCTCAACGGCGTCCTGATCACCTTCCTGCCCGCGCTGCTGCTCAAGGTGCTCGGCGCGTTCGGGAAGGCCAACACCACCTTCGGCGATGCCGACTTCGGCTGGTTCGGCACCCTCATCGGCTATGCGGCCAAGGCGGGGCCCACGGGCGGGGCGATCATGATGCTGGTGATCGGCGGCGCCGTACTGGGCGGCGCGATCGTCTTCCAGAAGCGGGTGGTGGACTCGGGGTGGGACCCCGGTGCCGGGCGCCCCGTGACCCGTTCGGGCACCGTCGCGCCCGCTGCTCCCGAGGGGGCCGATGCGCGCACGTCACTTCGTCGTCACCGCAGGATCGCGCCGCCCGTAGGAGCTCCGGCCCCGCCTCCTCCTCCGGGACACTGACCGGCGAGGGACGGCCGGGGTGGGTCGGCGACCGTCAGCCGTCGGCGTGTTAGTCGGGCGTCGCCCTGCCCGCCCCGGCATCCGCGGCGTCGGCGGACTCGGCGCGGAAGACGCTCAGTGCCTGGTCCACGGCCTCGATCAGGTACTCCCGGTCCGCGGCCTTCTCCATCACCCGCAGCCCCTGGGTGAACGTGACGAGGAACCGCGCCACGCTCTTCACGTCCGTACCCGGCGCGAGTTCACCGTTGGCCCGGGCCCGCAGCAGCAGGGCGGTGTAGGCGTCCTCCATCCCGCGCAGGGCGGCTCGCAGCCGTGCGGTGGCCTCGGGGTCGCAGGGAACGCGTTCCATCACGCCGTGGGTGACCAGGCACCCGTTGCGTTCGGGGTCCGTCAGGGCGGCGTCCACGTAGGACAGCAGGAAGGCGCGCAGGGCGGGCAGCGCGGGACCGTCGCCGGCGAGATCGTTCTCCGCCTTGGCCTTCTCGTCCGCGCTGTAGCGTTCCAGGGCCTTGAGATAGAGGTCGTGTTTGGAACCGAAAGCGGCGTACATACTGGAGCGATTGATCCCCAACGCGTCCACGAGATCCTGCACGGACGTGCCCTCGTACCCCCGGCGGCGGAACGTCTGCATCGCCACTTTGAGCGCGGCGTGCGGATCGAACTCTTTGGGCCTGGCCATGGAGCGCGATGCTACCGCCCTGCCTCGTCGCACCCGTGGTGGACGATGGGCCACGAGCGCCGGCCCGCCCCGTCGCCTACCGATCCGGCATCGGTACCTACCGCTCCGGGATCGGCCGGCGTCCCACCCCGTCGACGAGTCACCACCTGCCTTGCCTCTCAATGAGAGTTAAAGTCGATATATGGCTAATGGGGACCTCCCCGACGAGCTGGCCGACGTACTGGCGGGTATCCAACGCCTGATCCGCCGGCGGCTCCGGCCCGGCCTGCCCGGCCCTCGCCTGCGCGGCGCGGAGGTCGAACTCCTGCGGTTGGTCGCCATCCGGCCCGGCATCCGCGTCTCCGCCGCCGCGCAAGAGCTCTACCTGGCGGGCAACTCGGTCTCCACCCTGGTCAACCAGCTCAGTGGAACCGGGTACCTCCGCCGGGAGACCGACCCCGCCGACCGACGCTCGGCCCTGCTCTTCCCGACCCCGGCGGCCCGGTCGCGGCTGCATGACTGGGAGACCCGCCGCAGCGCCCTCGTCCGCGAACAGCTCGAACGCCTCCCGGAAGCCGACCGGACCGCGCTGGAGGCCGCTCTTCCGGCGCTGCGCCAGCTCGCCCGCAACCTGCATCAGCAGACGGAGGGACCATGACCAGCGAAGACCCGGTCCGGCCGGTCCCAGGGGCCGCCCCCGGCCAGTCCCTGCACGCCGCGCCGTCCCGGCACACCGCGGAGTACCTGCACACGGCGGGCACACCGACCGGCTGGCCGACGGCCCCCGACCCGGACCGGGCTCCCGACCCGGACCGGACTTCCGCCCCGGACCCGGCTCCCGTTCCCGACGCCCTCGCCTGTCGCGGCCTCCGCTACGCCTTCGGTGAGACCCGCGCCGTGGACGGGGTGGACCTGTCCGTCCGCCCCGGTGAGGTCTTCGGCCTGCTCGGGCCGAACGGCGCGGGCAAGACCACCGCCATCCGCTGCATCACCACCCTCCTGCCCGTCCCCACGGGCATGGTGCGAGTCTTCGGGCATGACGCGGCACGGGAGCGGATGGCCGTCCGGCGACTCCTGGGCTACGTGCCGCAGCAGCTGTCCGCCGACGCCGGACTGACCGGCCGGGAGAATGTCGCACTCTTCGCCCGGGTCTTCGACATACCCCGCCGCGAGCGCGCCGCCCGCGTCGGCCAGGCGCTGGAGGCTGTCGGCCTCACCGACGCCGCGAATCGGCTCGCCAGTACGTACTCCGGCGGCATGATCCGCCGACTGGAACTCGCCCAGGCACTGGTCAGCGCACCCCGCCTGCTGATGCTCGACGAACCGACGATCGGCCTCGACCCGATCGCCCGCACCACCGTCTGGGAGCACATCAACGTGGTCCGCGCCGCAACGGGCATGACCGTCCTGGTCACCACCCACTACATGGACGAGGCCGAGCAGTACTGCGACCGCGTCGCCCTGATGCACCGCGGCCGGATCCGCGCACTCGGCACACCCGCCGAACTCCGCTCGGACCTGCGTACCCGTCGGGCACAGGCCGCGCGCACCACCACGACGACACCGTCCGCACCCCGCACTTCTGTCTCGTCCGATGTCGAGCCGACGCTGGAGGACGTCTTCCGCGACGTCGCCGGCACCGGACTCGACGAGCAGTCAGGAGACTTCCGCGATGTCAGAAGCACCCGCCGCACCGCAACCAGGGTCGGTTGAGCCCCCGGCCGCCGCCCGCCACTTGGACCTGCTGCTGATTCCACCGCGCCCGCGCACGGGTTGGCGGGTGCTGCCCGCCAGAGTCGTCGCGATGTGCGTGGTCGAGCTGCAGAAACTGCGCCATGACCGCACGGAGCTCTACACCCGCGCCGTCCAACCCGCCCTGTGGCTCGTGGTCTTCGGCGAGACCTTCACCCGTATCAAGGCCATTCCCACTGGTGGCACCCCCTATATCGACTATCTGGCGCCCGGGATCATCGCCCAGTCCGCCATGTTCATCGCGATCTTCTACGGCATCATGATCATCTGGGAGCGGGACGCCGGGATCCTCACCAAACTCCTGGTCACCCCCACCCCGCGGTCCGCCCTGATCGCCGGCAAGGCGTTCGCCGCCGGACTGAAGGCACTGCTCCAAGCCGTGGTGGTCATCGTCATCGCCGCCCTGCTCGGTGTGGCCATGACCTGGAATCCGCTACGGCTGCTGGGCGTGGCCGTCGCCGTGATCCTCGGCTCCGCGTTCTTCTCCTGCCTGTCGATCTCGATCGCCGGCATCGTGCTGACCCGAGACCGCCTGATGGGCATCGGCCAGGCCATCACCATGCCGCTCTTCTTCGCCTCCAACGCCCTCTACCCCGTGGCGGTCATGCCCGGCTGGCTACAGACCGTCAGTCGGATCAACCCCCTCAGCTATCAGGTCGACGCCCTCCGTGGGCTGCTCCTGGGGACCCCCTCTCATCTGGCCCTCGATTTCGCCGTCCTCGTCGCCGCCTCGGTCGCCGGTATCGCCGCGGCCTCGGCTCTCCTCGGTCGTCTGGCCCGCTGACCCGCAGGCCGCCACGACCCGCCGAGCGATCCGCCCCGTCTCTCGCACGGCGGGCGCGACCCTGCCCACGCCAACCCTTCTCGGACACTCTCCGTACTCATGCATCCACCGTAAGAGACCCCACTGACAATGCCCTCGACCTGCGTCAACGCCCGGCCCGTCGTCTCCGCCCGGACCGTGCACCGCCGCGTGGTGGCAACGAACGTGAGTCCTCTACCGGTTGCGGACCGCCTCGGGTCCGTCGCCCGTCCGCCGCGCCGTCCCCGTGACGAACGACACGTCTTCCCTCGTGGCGGTGCACACCACACATCCGCCCGGGGGGCAGGAGCTCACGAACGCTCAGGGATGCATGGCGCCCGGCAGCGTGAGTAGTTGTCAGGCACGCCCGCAACATGGCCTTGGGGGCGGGCGCGTGCTCCGTCACAAGAGAGGATGAACAGGCATACAGAAACTCGACCCGGTGGATTCACCGAGCTGTCCGCACTGGTCAGGGCTATGAGGCAGGATGGGAACGGCTGCGCCGCCTCGTGTGTCGCAGTCAGCGACGTTTGTAGGTTTATCTCTAGAATCGTGCGATGCACATACCGCAGAAAGCCAGCGCTCCTCTGGGTGAGGTGATTCGGTGAACGGCCCCGATGCCACCGACGAGCAGTGGGAAGGGCTCGCTGAAGTCGTACCGCTACGCGGCGGCAGCGAATGGCCCTCGTGGCCCGACCACCGCGCGCTCCCGGACGACGAACCGACCGAAGAAACACGGCGGTTCATCGTCATCCGTGTCCAGACCTTCGCGGATGCCCGGGAAGTGGCCGAGTACCTCATGGCGCAGTTGCCGGTCCTGCTGGACCTCAGCAGCGCGGACACCGATGTCGCCAAGCGCATCCTGGACTTCGCCAGCGGCGTCGTCTTCGGCCTCGGCAGCGGGATGCACCGCGTGGACACCAATGTGTTCCTGTTGGCGCCGGTCGGCACCGAGGTCGCGGAACCGGCAACGGGCTCCGTCCCCCATTCGTAGGAAGAGCAGTTGGGCGTAACGGTTCTCCGTGCGTGCGACTGCGTAGCGTCCCCGCATGGATACCGACAGTCCGCGTCCGGCCGTCATCGAATTACGGCTGTCCGCCTTCAAGTCTCATCGCGGCACCACCCTCCCGCTCGGCCCGTTGACCCTGCTCAGCGGCGACAGCGGAAGCGGCAAGTCCAGTGTGCTGCAGGCGTACGAGATCCTCGCCCGGCTCGGCAGCGGAGACCCACTGGAACGGGCCGTGGGGGTGGTGGCGGGTGGGGCCTCTGCCTGCGTACCGGCCGGCGCGCGCCCCGATGACCAGGGGCGGCGCGGCTTCCGTCTCGGCTGTACGGTCGACGGCCCGGTGGGCCCCGTCCACCTCGACCTCGCCGTACAGGCCGAACCCGAACTCCGCATCGTCGGCGAGCGGTTGACGGGTCGCGGCGAGACCTTGCTCACCACCGCTCTCACCGACCCCGCCCGTCACGCCGTCCAGGCTGCCTGGCACACCGCGGGTGCGACGCCGGTGACCCGTGCGCCGCTGCCCGACGACCGGCTGGCCACCTCCCTCCTCCCGCTGCGTGTGGCGGGCAAGACGGAGGGGCAGCGCCTCGTCCTGGCCGCCGCGGAACAAGTCGTGGTGGCGCTGCGTTCAGCCTTTGTGTGCGATCCGCGACCGGAGGTCATGCGGGGCCAGCCGGCGGATGGCGGTGCGCCTGACGGCGGTATCGGAGGCGGTACGTCAGGCACGGGAGGCGCGGGGCGTGGTGCCGGCACGCGCGCCGGTGGTCGGGGTGGTGGCTCCGGCCGCCCGGGGAAAGGAGGGGGATCCGGCGGTTCCGGCGGTACGACGGGTACGCGCGGACGCAAAGGCGCACGGAACGGCGCTGGGGCCAGCGGTTGGGGTGAGGAGGCAGAGCGCGACGAAGGGCGGCTGCGATCGTCCTGCGACAACCTGTCCGCCGTACTGGAGCGCACCAGCCGCGAATGCTCCCGGAGGCACGCCGTGCTGGTGGCGGCCGTACGGGAGGCGTGTTCCGGGCCCGTTGACGGGCTGCGTGCGGTTCCCCGGCAGCCGGACGCGGCGACGGCGGCGGACGCCGCGGCCACCGGAGAAGCAGATGGTGCCGCGGTGCAGGGTCGGCAGGCGACTCCGGATCCGCGGGACCTCCGGACCGTCCTCGACCGTGGTGTTCTGGGAGAGATGCCCGTCGAGCAGCTCGGCGACGGCGAACTGAGGTTCCTCGCGCTGGCGCTGGTGCTCCTGACCGGTCCCGGGGTGCTTGCCATGGATCCGGCGGGGGAGATCCCGTCGGCGCTGCAGCAGATGACGGTGATGGCGGACGGCATGGACCGGTGCATGGATCGCCGGCAGGTGCGGGAACTGGTGTCGTTGGCGGTGCGGATGGCCGAACGCGGACACGTCAGGCTGCTGGGCACGGTGCGGGACCCGTCGGTCGCCGAGGGGCTGCCCGAGGTGCAGGTGCTACACCTAGGGGTATGAGTGAGGATCTTCATGCCCTGCAGCGACGCCTGGCCGAGTTCGCGGCCGCCCGGGACTGGCAGCAATACCACACACCCAAGAACCTGGCCGCGGCGCTCAGTGTCGAGGCCGCGGAACTGGTCGAGATCTTCCAGTGGTTGACGCCGGAGGAGTCGGCGAAGGTGATGTCCGACCCGAAGTCCGCCGGCCGGGTGGCGGACGAGGTCGCGGATGTCCTGGCGTATCTCCTGCAGTTCTGCCAGGCACTGGGGATCGACCCGCTGACCGCGCTCGCCGCGAAGATCGAACGCAATGAGACGCGGTTCCCGGCGGTTCGGCAGGCACCGCCGGACCGGCCGCGGGGCGACGAGTAGCCGTCGGACGGACCAGCGGCGGGCGTCGCCCGAGGGGATACGGCCGGCGGGGCGGGGCAAGGACCTCCACCCCGCCGGCTTTTTCGCGCCGGTCGTGGGACGGCTCGCGCTGCCTGCCGTGCGCCGGCCCGTGCGCCACTGCGGCCACTGCCGCCGCTGTCGCCCGCACCGCCACCTCCGCGCGGCGCGCCGTGAGTCGTGATTTATGCGGAATGGGAACGACGTCCAACGGCAGGGATTGCGGTGGCTGGTGTGTCGAAAGTGCTTTGAGTGCCGTACGTGGCGCGATTCATGCTGGGATATGGGTGGGAGCACAGTCACGTGAGGTGCCCGTGGGGGCCGAAACTTCCGCCGCGATCGTTCCGAAATCGCCTCTCGTCACTCTATGGAGTCATAGATCTTTCCACAGCGCCTTGGTTGTCCACAGATTTGCGAATTCCTCTGGCGTTTTTGGCTGTTGACCCTCACTCTGGGTAGTGGAAGGAGAGCGGGGTGAATGCACATGGAGAAGGAAGGAGGAACGCAGATGGACGCGGTGCGGATCATCGCGGCCAGTCGGCGCAGTCTGGCACAGGCGAACACGGTGCATGACGTGCTCGTCGAGGCGTGGCAGGCACAAGCCTTGGCAGAGGCGATAGGTAGCCATCTCGCGATATTCGGTCCGTACGAAGTGCGGTCCAGAGCCCGGGGATTGGGCGATGCGAGCGGGCGGTTCAGCGGGGGACTGCTGTGCTCGACAGCGACCACCGACGGGTTGCGGGCGGCTCAGCTGACCGAGATACGTGACGTCAAGGCAGTCCTTGTCGGCCTCTGCCAACTGCTCCGAGAGGTGTGCGAGGCGCTGGTGGGAGTGGTGATCTCGGCCGAGGAGGAGGGGATGTACTGGACCTGCGTCGAGGCCATGGACACCGCCGACGAATCGAGAGACCACGCCGCCGGAATACTGGAGAAACTGGAGGTACGCGACCGGCATCTTGCCTGACGAAGGGCGGGCCGCCTCCCGCCCTGCCCTCGGGAACCACCCTCGGCCCAGCTGGCACCCCATGCTGGCCGACCAGTTCAACCGGCTTGCCCGGGTAGAGGCGCGTCACCCGTGCCCCCGGCAGGCCATGCCCGGAACGGGCAAACGTCCGCGCCCCTCCTGCCCTTGCCCTCGCCTGTTCCCGCTTCCCCTGCACCCCTCCCTCCTCACCTCCGCGTCCCTCCGCGGCTTCGTTCCGGCGGCAGCCAGTAGGTGACACGGATCTGACGGGGCAGGGCCCCGTTACCGTCATCGTGCTCGTCGGGTTCCTCGTCACCGCCCGTTCCCTCTCCCGCTTCCTCCTCCTTCCACCTCCCGCTTCCTCTCATGTTTCTTCTGCGCCCTCGCTGCTTGTCGCTGCACCTTTGCTCGGGTGGGGCATGCGACCGGGGCCGGGGCCCGGAGCCGGGACGTGGGTTGAGGCAAGGGCGGAGTCGCCTCCCGCGCAGGGAGCCGCGCCGGCGGGTTCTCGTTCTTCACCTTCTTCACCTTCTTCACCGCACGCCCAGTCGCCCGCTCACCCCGCCGGCCAGGCAGCTTCGCTCCCGCCCACTCGGCATGCCGGACCGACTACGCACTCCACATATGCCAAAACGAGCCCACCCGATGGGCTGGTAGGCACCGGCGACTGTTTCGCCGACCACCATGCAGGATGGAGGTATGGATCTACGCATCTTCACCGAGCCCCAGCAGGGGGCTTCCTACGACACCCTTCTGAAGGTCGCCAAGGCCACCGAAGACCTCGGGTTCGACGCCTTCTTCCGCTCCGACCACTACCTGCGGATGGGCAACGTCGACGGGCTGCCCGGTCCGACGGACGCCTGGATCACCCTGGCCGGTCTGGCCCGCGAGACCAAGCGCATTCGGCTCGGCACGCTCATGACGGCCGGTACCTTCCGCCTGCCTGGCGTGCTGGCCATCCAGGTGGCCCAGGTCGACCAGATGTCCGGCGGTCGGGTCGAACTCGGCCTCGGCGCAGGGTGGTTCGAGGAGGAGCACAAGGCGTACGGCATCCCGTTCCCCAAGGAGAAGTTCGCGCGGCTTGAGGAGCAGTTGGCGATCGTCACCGGACTGTGGGCCACGGAGGTCGGAAAGGAGTTCTCTTACGACGGGACGCACTACCAACTGGAGAAGTCGCCCGCGCTGCCCAAGCCCGCCCAGGGCAAGGTGCCGGTGCTGATCGGGGGACACGGCGCGACGCGCACCCCGCGACTGGCGGCGCGGTACGCCGACGAGTTCAACATGCCCTTCGCCTCACTCGAAGACAGTGAGCGCCAGTTCGGACGGGTGCGGGCGGCCGCCGAAGCCGCCGGGCGCAAGGGCGAGGACCTGGTGTACTCCAACGCTCTGGTCGCCTGTGTCGGCAAGGACGACGCCGAGGTTGCGCGGCGGGCCGCGGCCATCGGGCGCGAGGTGGACGAACTCAAGGCCAACGGTCTGGCGGGCTCGCCTGCCGAGGTCGTGGACAAGCTCGGCCGCTACTCCGCCATCGGCGCGTCCCGGGCCTATCTGCAGATCCTGGATCTGGACGACCTGGATCACCTGGAGCTGATCTCCGCGCAGGTTCAGTCCCAGCTGAGCTGACGGCGGTGCCGTGGCGGCCGGGACGGTATGGCTGTCCGGTTGGGCGGTGCCGTGGGGCCGGCCGCTGTCGGTGCGTTGCCGTAGGGCGGGAGGCGGGAGGCGGGAGGCGGGAGGCGGGAGGCGGGAGGCGGGGTGTGGGGCGTGGAGTCGCGGGTTGCGGAGCGGGGGGGGAGGGGGAGGGGGAGGGGAGGGGCGAAGCAGGTGGCAGAGCTGGGAAAATCGGTGGGGAATCAGCGCCACACACATCGATACTCAAGGTGTGTTTCTGACCATAACCACCACCGGTACGACCGACCGCCCCGCGACCGACCTCGGGTTTCTGCTGCACAAGCATCCCGACCGGGCGCAACAGTTCTCGACGGCGCACGGCACCGCGCATGTCCTCTACCCGGAGGCCGACGCGGAACGGTGCACGGCGGCGCTGCTGCTGGAGGTCGATCCCGTCGCCCTGGTGCGGCGTGGGCAGGGCAAGGGGCGAGGCGGGGCCCCGGACGCGGCGCTCGGGCGGTATGTGAACGACCGTCCCTACGCTGCGTCGTCGCTGCTGGCGGTGGCGTTGCGGAGTGTTTTCGCGAGTGCGATGAAGGGGCAGTGTGCGGCCCGTCCCGAGCTGGTGGGGCGGCCGATCCCGCTCCGTATCGAGGTGCCGGCGCTGCCTGCTCGCGGCGGCGCGGCGCTGGTGGAGCGGCTGTTCCGGCCACTGGGTTGGTCGGTACTGGCCGAGCCGCTGCCGTTGGACGAGACGTTTCCCGAGTGGGGTGACTCGCGCTACGTACGGCTGGTGCTGGAGGGCGCATGTGAACTCGCCGTCGCGCTGCGGCACTTGTATGTGCTGCTGCCGGTGCTGGACGAGGCCAAGCACTACTGGGTGGCGCCCGACGAGGTCGACAAGTTGCTGCGAGCCGGTGAGGGCTGGCTGGAGCACCACCCGGAGCAGCGGTTGATCGTCGGCCGCTATCTCGCCCGCCGCCAGTCGCTGACGCGTGAGGCGATGGCGCGGCTGGAGCTGGAGCGGCTCGCCGAGGCGGATGACGCGGCCGTCGAGGAGATCGACAACGCGGTGGACGAGGAGGCGGACACCGAGGAGAAGCCGGTGCCGCTCGCCGTGCGGCGACGGGAGGCCGTCCTCGGAGTGCTGCGCTCGGCCGGAGCCGCCCGGGTCCTCGATCTCGGTTGCGGACAGGGGCAGTTGGTCGGCGCGCTCCTCAAGGAAGGACAGTTCACCGAGATCGTCGGGATGGACGTGTCGATGCGGGCCCTCCAGGAGGCCCGGCGCAGGCTCCGCCTCGACCGGATGCCGGAGCGGCAGGCGCGGCGCGTGCGGCTCGTCCAGGGTTCGCTGGCGTACACGGACAGCAGGCTCAAGGGGTTCGACGCTGCGGTGCTCAGCGAGGTCGTCGAGCATGTGGATCCGGAGCGGCTGCCGGCGCTGGAGCACGCGGTCTTCGGGGTGGCCAGGCCCCGAACGGTCGTGGTGACCACACCCAACGTCGAGTACAACGTGCGCTGGGAGTCGTTGCCCGCCGGGCGGGTGCGGCACGCGGACCACCGGTTCGAGTGGACGCGGGACGAGTTCCGGCGCTGGGCGGGGGAGGTCGCCGCGCGGCATGGCTATGCGGTGACGTTCGGCCCGGTGGGGCCGGAGGACCCGGAGGTCGGGCCGCCGACCCAGCTTGCGTGCTTCGTCCGCGAGGGCGGCGAGGAAGGCGTCAAGGGCAGCGAAGGTACGAACGGCAGCAATGGTGTGGGTGTGGGTGTGGGTGCGGGTGTGAGCGGAAGCGGGGGATGGGGCCGGGGCGAAAGTGTCGGTGGTGTGGCCGACGGGGGTCACAATGGTGACATCAGGGATGGTCAGGGCATTGAGGCTGGCGATGGCAACAGCGGACCGGGTGATTCCGGTAGTTCCGGCAGTCCTGGCAGTTCCGGCAGCGGGAAGGCGGTAGCGGCATGAGTGAGTCGGACCGTATGTCGCGGCCCCAGGCCGGGCAGCCGTCCGTCGGGCCGGCACCGCTTGAGCAGCCGTCCGTCGAGTCGTCGTCCGTCGAGGGGGCGGTTGGTGAACGGGCGGTTGGTGAGTCGGCGTCTCGTGGTCCTCGTGAGGTGTCGCATGTGCTTGCCGTGCCCGATCTGTCGCTGGTGGTGCTGATCGGGGCGACGGGCTCCGGTAAGTCGACCTTCGCCGCCCGGCATTTCAAGCCGACCGAGGTGATCTCGTCGGACTTCTGCCGTGGGCTGGTCAGCGACGACGAGAACGACCAGAGCGCCAGCGGCGATGCGTTCGAGCTGCTGCACTTCATCGTGGGCAAGCGGCTCGCGGCCGGGCGGTTGACGGTGGTGGACGCCACCAATGTGCAGACGGAGTCGCGTGCCCGGCTGGTGCAGCTGGCGCGCGAGCATGACGTCCTGCCGGTGGCGATCGTGCTGGACGTGCCCGAGCACGTCTGTGCCGAGCGCAACGCGGCGCGTGCCGACCGGGCCGGGCTGCCGCTCCGCGTCATCCAGCGGCACCAGCGTGAACTGCGGCGCTCGCTCGGCAAGTTGGAGCGTGAAGGCTTCCGCAAGGTGCATGTGCTGCGCGGCGAGCGGGAGGCCGAGGCCGCGGAGGTCGTCAGGGAGCGGCGGTTCAACGACCTGCGCCACCTCACGGGTCCGTTCGACATCGTCGGCGACATCCACGGGTGCCGCTCCGAACTGGAGACGTTGCTGGGCCGGCTCGGGTACGAGCTCGCCCGGGACGGCCAGGGGCGGGCCGTGGACGCGGTGCCCCCCCGAGGGGCGCACGGCGGTCTTCGTCGGCGACCTCGTCGACCGGGGGCCGGACAGCCCCGGCGTGCTGCGCCTGGTGACGGGAATGGTGGCGGCCGGTCACGCACTGTGCGTTTCCGGGAATCATGAGAACAAGCTCGGACGTTACCTCAACGGTCGCGCTGTTCAGCACACGCACGGTCTCGCCGAGACCATCGAGCAGTTGGAGAAGGAGGACGAGGCGTTCCGCGCCGGGGCCGCGGAGTTCATTCGGGGACTGGTCAGTCACTACATCCTGGACGGGGGTGGATTGGTGGTGTGCCATGCCGGGCTGCCGGAGAAGTACCACGGCCGCACGTCGGGCCGGGTGCGGTCCTTCGCGCTGTACGGCGACACGACGGGCGAGACCGACGAGTTCGGCCTGCCCGTGCGGTACCCCTGGGCGGAGGAGTACCGCGGCCGCGCCGCCGTCGTCTACGGTCACACGCCGACCCCGCGCGCCGGTTGGGTCAACAACACCATCTGCCTGGACACCGGTTGTGTCTTCGGCGGGAAGTTGACCGCGCTGTGCTGGCCGGAGCGCGAGGTGGTGGACGTGCCGGCGGAGCGCGTCTGGTACGAGCCCGCCAAGCCGCTGGCCACGGAGGCGCCGGGCGGGGCGGACGGCCGGCCGCTGGATCTGGGCGACGTGGCCGGCCGGCGGGTCGTGGAGACCCGTCACATGGGCCGCCTCGCCGTCAGGGAGGAGAACGCCGCTGCCGCGCTGGAGGTGATGAGCCGTTTCGCGATAGACCCGAGGCTGCTGCCGTATCTCCCGCCGACCATGGCTCCGTGCGCGACCGCCAAGCCGTCCGAGGAGGCGGATGCGCGCGGCGAGGGATTCCTGGAGCACCCGCGGGAGGCGTTCGCCGAGTACCGGGCGGCGGGCGTCCGCGAAGTGGTCTGCGAGGAGAAGCACATGGGCTCCCGGGCCGTGGTGCTGGTCTGCCGGGACGAGACGGTGGCCCGCGAGAGGTTCGGGGTGTCGGCGGCGGGGGTCTCGGGTGCGCTGTACACCCGCACCGGGCGTCCGTTCTTCGACGACCGGGAGACGACCGAGCGGATACTGCGGCGGGTCCGCGACTGCGTGGAGCGGGCCGGGCTGTGGTCGGAGCTGGACACCGAATGGCTCCTGATGGACGCCGAGTTGATGCCGTGGTCCCTCAAGGCGACGGGTCTGCTGCGCACGCAGTACGCGGCGGTGGGTGCGGCCTCCCGGGCCGCGTTCCCGGGGGTGCTCGGCGCGCTGGAGGCGGCGGCCGACCGCGGGGTCGAGGTGGCGGCGCTGCTCGACCGGCAGCGCGGCCGGGCCGCCGACGCCGCGGCGTTCACCGACGCGTACCGGCGCTACTGCTGGCGGGTGGGGGAGCCTGCGCCGTCGCCCGCGGAGGCCGGGCCGGGGCTGGCCGGGATCCGGCTCGCGCCGTTCCAGATCCTCGCGGTCGAGGGGCGCAGCCTGGCCGGCCTGCCGCACACCGAGCAACTGGCCCTGATCGACCGGCTGATAGCGGCGGATCAGTCGCTTCCGTCGGGGGAGGGCGCGACGGTGGCGGATCCGACGACGGACGATCCGACGGTGACGGACCCGACGGTGGGGAACGCGCCTGCCGGGTCCGCTGCCGACCGCATACGGTTGCTCGCGCCGACCCGGCGGTTGGTCGTCGACACGGAGGACGAGGCGTCGGTCGCGGCCGGTGTGGAGTGGTGGCTGGACCTGACCGCGGAAGGCGGTGAGGGCATGGTCGTCAAGCCGGTCCGGGCGCTGGTCCGGCAGGCGGACGGCCGGCTCGTCCAGCCGGGCATCAAGTGCCGCGGCCGGGAGTACCTGCGGATCGTCTACGGTCCGGAGTACACCCGCCCGGAGAACCTGCGGCGCCTGCGCGTCCGCCACCTCGGCCACAAGCGTTCGCTGGCCCTGCGCGAGTACGCGCTGGGGCTGGAGGCGCTCGACCGGCTGGCGGACGGGGAGCCGCTCTGGCGGGTGCACGAAGCGGTCTTCGCGGTGCTCGCGCTGGAGTCGGAGCCGGTGGACCCGCGGCTGTAGCGGGGCGAGGCGTGGCGGGCCGCGGCGAGGAGTCGCCGGCACGTACGACGCGCCGCGCCCCGGGTCTGGGCCAGGGTCTTGGTCTGGGCCTGGGGCGGGCAAGCCCCAGGGCCCAGGCACGGGGCGCCCCCGTTGGTCTCACGCCACCCGTGCCGCCCGGTACGTGCGTCGGTAGTCGACCGGGGGCACGCCCATCGCCCGGGTGAAGTGGCGGCGGAGGTTGGCGGCCGTCCCCAGGCCGGCGATCTCCGCCACCCGGTCCACGGGTAGGTCGGTGCTCTCCAGCAACTCCCGTGCCCGTGCGATGCGTTGGGACTGGAGCCACTGCATCGGCGTGGTCCCGGTCGTGGCGTGGAAACGCCGGACGAGGGTGCGCGGGCTGGTGTGCGCATGCCGGGCGAGGTCGGCGACGGTCAGCGGCTCGCGGAGCCGTTCGGCGGCCCAGTGCAGGACCGGCGCGAGGGAGTCGTCGCGGCGTTCCGGCAGCGGTGTCTCGATGTACTGTGCCTGGCCGCCGGGGCGGTGCGCGGGCGCGACCAGTTGTCGGGCGAGCGAGTTGGCGACGCCGGTGCCGAAGTCCTCGCGGATCAGGTGCAGGCAGACGTCGATGGAGGCGGTGGCGCCCGCGCCGGTGAGCACGTCGCCGTGGTCGACGTAGAGGACCGTCGGGTCCACGCTCACCGTCGGATGGCGCTCGGCGAGCAGAGCCGCGTACATCCAGTGCGTGGCGGCGGTCCGGCCGTCGAGCAGCCCGGCCGCGGCGAGGGTGAAGGCGCCCGAGCAGAACGAGACCACGCGCGCGCCGCGACGGTGGGCCTCGCGCAGCGCCACGACGAGTTCGTCCGGTGGGTCGCCGTGGACGTCGGCGGACGCCGGCACGATGACCGTGTCGGCGGAGACCAACTCCTCGACGCCGTACGGGGTCCGGGTGTTGAACCACGCGCCGGCGAGGCTCGTCTCCCCCGCCCCGTCGCCGATCACGCAGACCCGGACGTCGTACCAGTCCGGGGGCGGTTGGAGTCGGTCGAAGCCGAAGATGTGGCAGGGGACGGCGAGTTCGAAGAACGGCATTCCGGCGGTGACGGCGATCGCGAGGGAGGGCATGGCGTGAGTGTGGCAGAGCGCGTGGCAGAAATGTAGCGGGTGGTGGCAGTGCTGCCACTCGTGACGGGGGAGCGCACGGCCGATGCTTGATCGACATGACCACTCCTCTTCCGAGCGACCGGGGGACGGGTGCGCCCACGGGCGCGGCCCCCGTTCCCCGCCCCACCGATACCGACGGGCACCCCGCCACCCGGACCGCCGACCCGCGGACCGACGCCTCCTCCGCCCCACAGACCGACGCCTCCTCCGCCGCGCGCAAGGCCACTCGCGATCTGCCCGGCTCCACAGTCACCCGCGAAGCCCCCGACCCCCGCCGCTGGCTGATCCTGGCGATCGCCTCCGCGGCGCAGTTCCTCGCCGTGCTCGACCTGATCGCGGTCACCATCGCGTTCCCGGCCATCGGCCAGGACTTCGCGCCGGCGCCGGCCGCCGCGCGCTCCTGGGTGCTCAACGGCTACACCGTCGTGCTCGCCGCACTCCTCGTGCCCGCCGGCCGACTCGCCGACGAGGCCGGGCGGCGGCGCTGCTTCCTGGTCGGCATGGTGCTGTTCGGTCTGGCGTCGGCGGCCTGCGGGGCGGCGCCCACGCTCACCCTGTTGATCGTGGCGCGGGTGGTGCAGGGCGTGGCCGCCGCGGTACTGATCCCCACCTCGCTCTCCCTGGCACTGCCCGCCTTCCCGGCCCGCGAGCGGGCGACCGCGGTCGGCGCGTGGACGGCGGTCAGCGCGGTGGCGGCGAGTTCCGGCCCGGTGATCGGCGGGCTGCTCACCGCCGTCGACTGGCGGCTGATCTTCCTGATCAACGTCCCGGTGGTGCTGCTCGCGGTCGTCGCGGGCGTCCGGCTGCTGCCCCGATCGGTGCGCGGGCCACGGCAGGCGCTGGACCTGCCCGGCACGGCGCTGGTGCTGGTGTGTGTCGGTGCGCTGGTGACCGCGTTCGTGGAGGCCCCCGAGTGGGGCTACACCGCGCCGGCCACGCTCGCCGTCCTCGCCGCCGGCGTGCTGGCCGGCGTACTGGGCGTCCGCCACGTCCGGCGGGCCGAACACCCCGTCGTGCATCCGGCGCTCTTCCGCACCCCCGGTTTCACTCCGGCCACCCTGGGGCTGCTCGGCTACTTCGTCGCCTACGGGGTGATGATGCTCGCCGCGAGCCTGCTGTTCACCGACGTCTGGCACTACCCGGTGCGGACCGCGGGTCTGGCGATGGCGCCCTGGCCGCTGACCGTGCTGGTGGTCTCGGCGGTCTCCGGCCGGATCGTCGCGGCGGTCGGGAACCGGGGGACGGCGGTGATCGGCGCGGTGTGCTTCGTGGTGGCGGCGCTGTGGTGGTCCTTCCTGGCCGGCGACGGGAGCGGGGGGACGCACTACGCGACGCGGTTCCTGCCCGGACTGATCCTCGCCGGGTTCGGCACCGGGCTCTACCAGCCGGTGATGTTCGCCGCCACGGGATCGCTGCCCAGCGGCCAACTCTCCCTCGGTTCGGGCGTCCTGATGGTGTCCCGGCAGGCCGGTACCGCGCTCGGCGTCGCCGTCCTGGTCGCCGCCATGGGCGGCCAGCAGCATCCGGAGCTCGGGGCGCTGCGCGGCGGCTGGATCATCGCGGCGGTGACCGCGGCGGGCGCGGTGGTGGCGGCGTTGGCCCTGGGGCGGGACGGGCGGCCGCGGCGGTAGACGGGAGCGACGGGCGGCCGGGAGTGACGGGTAGGCGGGAGTGACGGGTAGACGGGAGCAGACGGGGCGAGGGGAAAGGGCGGGCCGGCCGGCCAACATCCCTCGACATCCCTCGACATCCCCCGACTCCCGGCACTTGGCGCCCGGAGCCGACAAGATGGGGAGATGGGATTCCATGTCGACTCAGAGGCCGGGCGGCTGCGCCGGGTGATCCTGCACCGCCCCGATCTGGAACTGAAGCGGCTCACCCCTTCCAACAAGGACACCCTGCTCTTCGACGACGTGCTGTGGGTGCGGCGGGCGCGGGCCGAGCACGACGGGTTCGCGGACGTGCTCCGCGACCGGGGTGTCGAGGTGCACCTCTTCGGGGATCTGCTGGCCGAGAGCCTCCAGATCCCCGAAGCGCGGACGCTCGTCCTGGACCGGGTCTTCGACGAGAAGGAGTACGGGCCGCTGGCGACCGACCACTTGCGGGCGGCGTTCGACGAACTGCCGGTGCCCGAACTCGTCGAGGCGCTGGTCGGCGGGATGACCAAGCGCGAGTTCCTCGAACGCCACCCCGAACCCACCTCGGTCCGCTTCCACGTGATGGACCTGGACGACTTCCTGCTGGGGCCGCTGCCCAACCACCTCTTCACCCGCGACACCTCCGCCTGGATCTACGACGGCGTGTCGATCAACTCCATGCGCTGGCCCGCCCGGCAGCGCGAGACCGTGCACTACGAGGCCATCTACCACCACCACCCGCTCTTCCGCGACGAAGCGTTCCACGTCTGGTCGGAGGGCCAGGCGGACTTCCCCTCGACGATCGAGGGCGGTGACGTCCTGGTGCTGGGCAACGGGGCGGTGCTGATCGGCATGAGCGAGCGGACCACTCCGCAGGCGGTGGAACTCCTGGCCCGCGGGCTGTTCGCGGCGGGATCCGCGCAGACGATCGTGGCGCTGGACATGCCCAAGCGGCGGGCGTTCATGCACCTGGACACCGTGATGACCATGATCGACGGGGATACCTTCACCCAGTACGCGGGCTTGGGCATGCTCCGCTCGTACACCATCGAACCGGGCGCGGGCGCGCAGGACCTCAAGGTCACCGACCATCCGCCGGAGCACATGCACCGCGCCATAGCGGCCTCCCTGGGCCTGTCCGACATCCGGGTGCTCACCGCGACCCAGGACGTGCACTCGGCCGAGCGGGAGCAGTGGGACGACGGCTGCAACGTGCTGGCGGTGGAGCCCGGCGTGGTGGTGGCCTACGAGCGGAACGTCACCACCAACACCTTCCTGCGCAAGCGCGGCATCGAGGTGATCACGATTCCCGGGAGTGAGCTCGGCCGGGGCCGTGGCGGCCCGCGCTGCATGAGCTGCCCGGTGGCCAGGGACGCGGTGCCGGGGCTGGGCTGAGCCGGGTTTCCGGGGAGGTCGGGCCGGCCGCCGGAGGGTATCCGTATACAGATGCGATGACTCGTATAGACTTCCAGTGCGGGAGGAGGTCGAGCGAGCTGTCGATGCGTCGAGTCACCGACTCGTCGAGCCGGCGGCCCGTCGATGAGGCGGTCCGCCACCCGCTCGACGCATCGGTGAATCGATGTACCGGGGGATCGATGTATCGGTGAGCCGGTAAGTCGACGTGCCGGTGAGCCGGTGAGCCGAAGCATCGAGGAACCGAGGAGTCGGTGAATCGGTGGCGCGTCGCTCCGATCCTGCCACCGGTCCGATTCCGGCATCGACCCGCTTCCCGTCCCTCCACCCGCCTCTCCCGCCACCCACTCGCCCACTCACGCACCCGCCCCACCCTGACCCGCCGCGAACGAGGAGCCCACCCATGGCGATAGACCTCACGGGCCGCCACTTCCTCAAGGAGCTGGACTTCAGCGCCGAGGAGTTCCGCCGACTGATCGACCTGGCCGCCGAGCTGAAAGCGGCCAAGCGTGCCGGCACCGAGGTCCGCCGCCTGAACGGCCGCAACATCGCGCTGATCTTCGAGAAGACCTCGACCCGGACCCGCTGCTCCTTCGAGGTCGCCGCCGCCGACCAGGGCGCGTCGACCACCTACCTGGACCCGTCCGGCTCGCAGATCGGACACAAGGAGTCGGTCAAGGACACCGCCCGCGTCCTCGGCCGGATGTTCGACGCCATCGAGTTCCGCGGCAGCCGCCAGGCCGACGTCGAGGAGCTCGCGGCGCACGCCGGGGTGCCCGTCTACAACGGGCTCACCGACGACTGGCACCCGACCCAGATGCTCGCCGACGTCCTGACCATGGTCGAGCACGGCGGCGACCGCCCCCTGGAGGAGACCGCCTTCGCCTACCTCGGCGACGCCCGCAACAACATGGGCAACTCCTACCTCGTCACCGGCGCGCTGCTCGGCATGGACGTGCGGATCGTGGCGCCCCGGCAGCTGTGGCCGGAGGACGCCGTCGTCGCCCGGGCGCGGGCCCTCGCGGAGGCCAGCGGGGCCCGGATCACCCTCACCGAGGAGGTCGCCGAGGGCGTCCGGGACGCGGACTTCGTCGCCACCGACGTCTGGGTCTCCATGGGCGAGCCCAAGGAGGTCTGGGACGAGCGGATCGCGCTGCTCGCCCCGTACGCGGTCACCATGGACGTGCTGCGCGCCACCGGCAGGCCCGGGGTGAAGTTCCTGCACTGCCTGCCCGCCTACCACGACCTCGGCACCGCCGTCGGCCGGGAGATTCACGCCCGCCACGGCCTGACCTCGCTGGAGGTCACCGACGAGGTCTTCGAGTCCGCGCACTCGGTCGTCTTCGACGAGGCGGAGAACCGGATGCACACCATCAAGGCCGTGATGGTGGCGACGCTGGGCCGCTAGGACCTGGCGCATAGCCATTCGGGGGCCCGGGCGCTCATGCGACCCGGGCGGTTACCATCGAGCCGCTGACGGGGCCCGGACCCACCGGTCCGGGCCCCGCTGCGTGCCCGGCCCACCCGCGCCGCGCGCCTCGCACCACCAGAGAGAGAACCACCCCATGCCCCGCTCAGGCGCGTCCGGACTGCGCATCAAGTCCCCCGACCTCCTCATCGCCGAATCAGGGGCGGACCTCCAGGGCCATGGCCTGCGGCGCAGCATGGGCCTGTTCCAGCTCATCTGCTTCGGCGTCGGTGCCATCGTCGGCACCGGCATCTTCGTCGGGCTCTCCGACACCGTCGCCCAGGCCGGCCCCGCGGTCGTCGCCTCCTTCGTGCTGGCGGCCGTCACCTGCATCTTCACCGCCTTCGCCTTCGCCGAGCTGGGCGGTGCGATCCCGGTCTCCGGCAGCTCGTACTCCTACGCCTACGCCACCCTCGGCGAGCGCGCCGCCTTCCTCGTCGGCTGGTGCCTGCTGCTCGAATACGGCGTCTCGGTCTCGGCGGTCGCGGTCGGCTGGGGCCAGTACCTCAACCAGCTGCTCGGCAGCCTGACCGGCTGGCAGTTGCCCGCCGCGCTCGCCAACCCGCCGGGCGACGGCGGCGTCGTCAACCTCCCGGCGGTGCTCGTGGTGCTGCTGGCCGCGGTGCTGCTGGTCCGCGGCGTCCGGGAGAGCGCCCGCGCCACCGCCGCGATGGCGGTGCTCAAGCTGCTGGTCCTGGTGCTGTTCTGCGTGATCGGCTTCGGCGCCTTCCGCAGCGGGAACCTCTCCCCGTTCGCCCCGGAGGGCCTGGCCGGGATCACCTCCGGCGCCTCCGTCGCGTTCTTCTCGTACATCGGCTTCGACTCGATCACCACCGCCGGCGAGGAGGCACGGAACCCGCGCCGCGACGTCCCCGTCGCGATCATGGTCTGCATCGGGGTGGTCACCGTCCTGTACTGCCTGGTCGCGCTCGCCGCCATCGGCGCGCTCTCCGCCGGGCAGGTCGCGGGCCGCCCCGCCGCGCTGTCGCTGATCGTCGACCGGGTCACGCACTCCGGCATCGGCGGCACGGTGATCGCCTTCGGCGCGGTCGTCGCCATCGCCTCCGTGGTCCTGGCCGTGATGTACGGGCAGACCCGCATCCTGATGTCGATGGCGCGGGACGGGCTGGTCCCCGGGGTCTTCGCGCGGGTCTCGCCCCGGACCGCCACGCCCGTCGCCAACACCTGGATCGTCGCCGGGGTCTTCGCCCTCCCGGCCGCGGTCGTCCCGCTGGACATGGTGATGAACCTGAGCAGCGCCGGCACGCTGGTGGCCATGGCGGCGGTCAACGTCAGCGTGCTGATCCTGCGCCGCAACCGGCCCGACCTGCCGCGCCGCTTCCGGGTGCCGCTCTACCCGCTCAGCCCGCTGCTCGGCATCGCCTTCTGCGGCTACCTCGTCTACGGCACCGGCCCGGCCACCTGGCTCCAGCTGGCCGTGTTTCTCGCCGTCGGCGTGGTCGGGTACGAGCTGTACGGGCGCCGGCACTCGCGCCTCTCGGCCGCAGCCGTCGGGGACGGAACCCCCGGGTCCGGGACGGGCACCGCCCAGGAGAGTCAGGAGGGTGCGGAGCCGCCCCGGGGAGGCGCCGCCGGTGCTGCACCGGCCACCGACCCGGACGGGCGGTCCGCTGGTGCGCCCGCGGTCACGGCAGCCGCGGCTCCCGCAGCGCCGGAAGCGTGAACCACACCGCCTTGCCGTGCGGCGTCCGCCGGCAGCCGGCGGCCGTGCTCAGCCCCCGCACCAGCCGCAGCCCCCGCCCGACGACCGGCGAGCGCTGACCGACCGCGGCCCCCGGACTCCCGGCGGCCGGACCCGCCGTGCGCCCCGTCCGCTCCGCGTCGCAGGCCGCGGCGAGCAGCCCCACCACCGGCGTGGGATCCGCGTCGTGCACCTCCACCTCGCAGCCCGCCGCCCGCGCCCGCACCACCAGGGCGACGGGCCCGGGGCCGCGGGTGTGCGCGACGGCGTTGGCGACGAGTTCGGCGGCGAGCAGCGCGGCGGTCGCCCGGTCCGCGGTGGCCCGCAGATCGCGGAGCGCGGCGCCGGTCAGCGCACGGGCGAGGGACACCGCGGACGGGGCGTGCGGCAGCTCGATCCGCCAGCACTCGGGGCCGGACGGCTCGGACCCGTGCCGCGCGGTCGGTTCCTTCGTCTGCGCCACCGGCATGCGCCGCTCCCTTCGCGGCGGGCCGGGGCGGGCGCCCTCGGCCCTGTGGACGCCTCCACGCTAGGCCGCGCGCCCCGGCCGCAGCAGGGCCGGGAGACCGTGGCGACCGGGACGTGCGACCCGCGGAGGACGGGACTTCCGGCCCGGTCGCCGCCCCGGCGTGCGGCACGCCGCACCCCGACCAGATATCGCGCCCTCGTGACGACAGTCACAGAGCGGTGATAGCTTCGAAGGGCATCTCGCACGTCCCGCACCGCATCCGCGGCCACCGCACGCACCAGCCGTCCGGCTGAAGGGGGCAGGCAGTTCGATGAGCCCGTTCGCAGGATCCGCCCGCAGCACCGGCGCATGGCAGCACATCCGGGTCAGCAGAGGGGACGGCGTCGCCACCGTCACCCTCGCCCGCCCCGAGAAGCTCAATGCGCTCACCTTCGAGGCATACGCCGACCTCCGCGACCTGCTCGCCGAACTCTCCCGGGAGCGCTCGGTGCGCGCCCTGGTCCTGGCCGGCGAGGGCCGCGGCTTCTGCTCCGGCGGCGACGTCGAGGAGATCATCGGTGTCACCCTCGGCATGGACACCGCCCAACTCCTGGACTTCAACCGGATGACCGGGCAGGTCGTCCGGGCGATCAGGGAGTGCCCCTTCCCGGTCGTCGCGGCGGTGCACGGGGTGGCCGCCGGCGCCGGCGCGGTGCTCGCCCTGGCCGCCGACTTCCGGATCGCCGACCCCTCCGCCCGCTTCGCGTTCCTCTTCACCCGGGTCGGCCTCTCCGGCGGCGACATGGGCGCGGCCTACCTCCTCCCGCGCGTCATCGGCCTCGGCCACGCCACCCGGGTGCTGATGCTCGGCGACCCGGTCCGCGCCCCCGAGGCCGAACGCCTCGGCCTGATCAGCGAGTTGGCCGAGGAGGGCCGCGCCGACGAGCGGGCCGCCGCGCTCGCCCGCCGGCTCGCCGAGGGCCCGGCGCTCGCCCACGCCCAGACCAAGGCGCTGCTCACCGCCGAACTCGACATGCCACTGGCCGCCGCCGTCGAACTGGACGCATCCACCCAGGCGTTGCTGATGAACAGCGCCGACTACGCCGAGTTCCACGCCGCCTTCACCGAGAAGCGGCCGCCCAAGTGGCAGGGGAAGTGACCGCGCCCGCCGGCCCGGGCCACCGGCCGCTGAAGGTCGCCGTCCTCGGCGGCGGCCCCGGCGGGCTCTACGCCGCCGCGCTGCTCAAACGCCTCGATCCGGCCCGCGAGATCACCGTCTGGGAGCGCAACGCCCCCGACGACACCTTCGGCTTCGGCGTCGTCCTCTCCGACGAGACCCTCGGCGGCATCGAACACGCCGACCCGGTCGTCTACCGCGCCCTGCAGGCGGAGTTCGTGCGCTGGGACGACATCGACATCGTGCACCGCGGCCGCACCCTCACCTCCGGCGGCCACGGCTTCGCCGCCCTGGGCCGCCGCCGGCTGCTGGCGGTCCTCCACGAGCGCTGCCGCGCGCTGGGCGTCCGGCTGCGCTTTCGCACCGAGGCCCCGCCGGCCGCCCATCTCGCCCGCGACCACGACCTGGTGATCGCCGCCGACGGAGTGCACAGCACCACCCGCACCGCGCACGCCGACGTCTTCCGGCCCCGGCTGACCACCCACCGCTGCCGCTACATCTGGCTCTCCGCCGACTTCGCCCTGGACGCCTTCCGCTTCGAGATCGCCGACACCGGCCACGGCATCGCCCAGCTCCACGCCTACCCCTACGCCCGCCCGTCGCCCGACCTTCCCCAAGCTCTCCACCCTGTTCGAGCAGGGGAGACCCCACTCCCCTCAACGACGCCTCAGCGGCACCCCCACCCGTCGCCCGCCCGGCCCGGCGCGTCCGACGGCGGCGCCAGCACCGTCATCGTCGAGATGCGCGAGGAGGTCTGGCGCGCCAACGGCCTGGACACCAGCGACGAGCACGCCTCGGCCGCCTGGTGCGCCGAGCTCTTCGCCGACACCCTGCGCGGCCGTCCGCTGCGCACCAACAACTCCACCTGGAGCGCCTTCCGTACGGTCGTCAACGAACGCTGGTCGCACGGCCGGATCGTGCTGCTCGGCGACGCCGCGCACACCGCCCACTTCTCCATCGGCTCCGGCACCAAGCTCGCCGTCGAGGACGCCCTCGCGCTCGCCGCCTGCCTCCGGGAACAGCCCACCCTGCCGGACGCCCTCGCCGCCTACGAGGACGAGCGCCGCCCCGTCGTCGCCTCCACCCAGCGCGCCGCCCGCGCCAGCCTCGCGTGGTTCGAAGACCTGGCCACGTACACCGCGCAGCCGCCGCACCAGTTCGCCTTCAACCTGCTCACCCGCAGCCGCCGGGTCACCCACGACAACCTGCGGCTGCGCGACGCGGGCTTCACCGACACGGTGGCCCGGGAGGCGGGCGTCCCCGACGGGACGCCGCCGATGTTCACCCCCTTCCGGCTGCGCGGGCTGACCCTGCGCAACCGGGTCGTGGTCTCCCCTATGGACATGTACTCCGCGGACGGCGACGGCACCCCCGGCGACTTCCACCTCGTCCACCTCGGCGCCCGGGCGCTGGGCGGCGCCGGCCTGGTGATGACGGAAATGGTGTGCGTCAGCCCCGAGGGGCGGATCACCCCGGCCTGTTCCGGGCTGTACGCGCCGGAACACGAACGGGCCTGGCGGCGCGTCACCGACTTCGTGCACGCCCAGGCCCCCGGCACCGCCCTCGGCGTCCAGCTCGGCCACTCCGGCCGCAAGGGCTCCACCCGGCGCATGTGGGAGGGCATCGACCAGCCGCTCCCGGACGGCAACTGGCCCGTCGTCGCCCCCTCCGCACTGCCCTACCGCCCCGACGTCAACCAGATCCCGCACGCCCTGAGCGCCGTCGAACTCGCCGCCGTGCGCGAGCAGTTCACCCGTTCCGCGGCCGCAGCGGCGCGCGCCGGCTTCGACCTCCTCGAACTCCACTGCGCACACGGCTACCTCCTCTCCGGATTCCTCTCGCCGCTGACCAACCGGCGCACCGACGCCTACGGCGGTTCGCTCGCCGGCCGTCTCCGCTTCCCCCTGGAGGTCTTCGACGCGGTACGGGAACAATGGCCGGCGGACCGCCCCATGACGGTGCGGATCTCCGCCACCGACTGGGCGGAGGGCGGCACCACCCCGGACGACGCGGTGGCCATCGCGGCGGCCTTCGCCGAGCACGGCGCCGACGCCATCGACGTCTCCACCGGGCAGGTCGTGCCCCATGAACGCCCCGACTTCGGCCGCTCCTACCAGACCCCGTTCGCCGACCGCATCCGCAACACCCTCGGCATCCCGGTCATCGCGGTCGGCGCCATCTCCTCCTGGGACGACGTCAACTCCCTGATCCTGGCCGGCCGCGCCGACCTGTGCGCGCTGGCCCGACCCCACCTCTACGACCCGCACTGGACCCTGCACGCCGCCGCCGAACAGAGCTACACCGGACCGGGCGCCCCCTGGCCGCTGCCCTACCAGGCCGGCAGCCGCACCCCGCCGACCGGCCGGACCGACGCGCCGAAGCCCCGCCTCACGCTGCACTGACGAACCGCATGGTCTGTTTTCCGGTGCCGGGAGCGCCGCCGACCTCGTCGGAGCGGCCACGGACGGGCGTTCAGCCGGCGACCTTCCGGGGCCGGCCCTGCGGGTCCAGACGGCTCAGTGCGCCCGGCGATGCCAGGCCGGGCAAGGTGTGTCTCCACAGCGCCGTGACCCGCTCGGGGAGGTCGGCGCGGTTGGAGGCGGCGTGCGAGTACAACTGCACGCCCAGGTACGCGGCGACGAAGAACTCCGCGGCCCGGTCCGGCGCGACGGCGGGCAGTAACTCGCCGTTGCTCTGGGCGTCGGTGAATATCGCGGTCATGATGTCGGTCCACGCCTGGTAGGGGACCAGCGGCTCCTCGGTGAACGTCGTCTCGACCGCGATCCGGGTGCCGGCCTGCAACATCGGGTCGCTGCGCAGGGCCAGCGCGACCTGGTGGGAGAAGTCGATGGCGTCCTGGAGCCGGGAGTCGCTGACCGGGGGGACGAACGGATCGGTCTGTTCCTCGATGACCGCACGCGCCAGCGCGTCCTTGGACCGGAAGTGGAAGTAGACCGCGCCCTTCGTGACCCCCGCGCGCTGGATGATCTTCGCGATCGTCGCCCCCCGGTACCCACGGGCGCCGATGACATGGGCCGCGGCCTCCAGGACGGTGCGTCGGGTGCGCACTGCGCGTTCCTGTGTGACCACCGGTCGTCCTCCGCATGCTGTCGTGATGGTGTTGCACCTGGGGAGACCTGCCGTCGTGGTCGCGCGATCTCTTGGCGCATCATAAGGAAGCCAACTGTGCGGTATGCGGGAGTCCGCGACGCCGACAGCCGGTGTACGCACGACCGTTGTGCCGGGATGCGGATATGACGGATCGTCACGTATCCATGTCGTCGCCGAGATGCCGCCGAGTGCGATGGATCGGGCCGGGCGAGCGGTGCTGCGCGGCCGCCGTCGCGGCGGTCGCCGGGGCCCCGCGGGCGTGGCCGACCGAGGCTTCCGGCGGTGCCCTCACATCCGTGAACGTGCCCACCGGCCCTACGGCAGGCGGGAGTTCACGGCAGACGACGAAGGGGGCGCCCCTCACGTGCCGCGGGGCGCCGCACGGCTGCGGGCGTGCGCACACCCCGGGCTGCCGGCGGAAGGGGCCGCGGAAGGCGGCCGAGGGCTGCGGGGCGGCTGCCTCGTCTTCTCGTGCGCGCCGCCGGTGGGTGAGCGGGGGTCAGGGTGCTCCGGCGCTCACCAGGGGGGTGTCTGGGGGCGGTCCTGGTCGGGTGGGGAGGCCGGCACGGAGCCGGGGTGCGGCGCGGACCGCCGGTCGCCGCGGGACGGTCAGCCGGCCGGGACCTGCGCCGGCGCGGGGATGTCGGCGGTCGTGACCCGGCCGCAGACGGTCGGCAGCAGGCCCCACAGTCCGGTGACCGCCTCCGCGTCCCACCATGTCTGGTCCCCGCCGCCGAGGTGCAGCAGCCCCACCACGATCGACGTCAACAGCTGGGCGGTGCGCCGGGGTTCGGCGTCGGAGGGGTGCGGGCCGGTGAGCCCGCCCCCGACGCCGACCGGCTCACCGGTGCCGCAGGTGACCGCCTTGTCGAGGAAGAGCGCGTACCAGCGCTGCTCCAGGGCGTGGATGTCCAGACCGGGCGCGGTCTCCGGGCGCAGCCGGAGCCCGGCGCGCAGCACCGCGTCCGACTGCACCCGGTCGAACAGCTCGACCGTGAAGTCCCGGACGGCGACGGTCAGCGGCTCGGGGGAGCGCTGGAAGCCCTCCTCGATCTCGTTGAGCGTGGCCAGGGCGGCGTCCCGTACCGCGAGGGTCAGGTCGTCCTTGGACGTGAAGTGGAAGTAGAGGGCGCCCTTGCTGAGGCGGGCCCGTCGACTGATCTCGACCATGCCCGCGGCGGGCACTCCCTTTTCCAGGAAGGTCTCTGCGGCCGAGCGGATGAGCGCCTGACGGCTCTGGATGGCGCGATGCTGCGTGGGCACGGTGTCCGTCCCGTCTCTCGTACGACTGCAACGTGAACGTAGTCTACAAAGAAAACCAACCGCGCGGTTCGCTACCCCCGAAGGGAATCGGCCAGATCCCCCCGCCTCTGTCGAGAAGTGATCGTTTGCCCTTGGTTCGGACCTGAATGGCGGACGGCTGGGCTCCGGCGCGTTCAGTCTGGCCGGGCGGGGAATGCTTGTCGAGCGTCAGGGAGGGGCTAAGGCGCATTGACAAACAGCGCAGGCGGTTTTTAAATCTCCGGAGGCGGTAAACGGGACGATCCCTCCCGATGCCGCCGCTTCGACGGGTCGCGTACCGCCCTTGGACAACGGTGCGCCCGGCGAGACCGACTCCGCCGCCACAGTCGTCGACCGCAGGCACGCCCGACCAGCTGAGCCCGCACAGTCACCCGAGCCCCCGCACCCATCGGAAACCGGAAAGGTCCCCATCCATGCGCGTATCAATGGAAGTCGGCGAACGTCCTGTGAGAGGCGCGCGGAGCGCCGGCGGCGAAACGCTCAGGGCCGCCGTCTTCGATCTGGACGGCACTCTCGCCAACACCCTGCCCGCGATCAGCAAGCTGCTGGTCAAGGTTGCCGCGGAGCAGGGCTGTTCGGTGACCGCGCGGCAGGCGGCCGCGGCCATCGGCAAGCCCCCGTCCGCCGCGTTCGGGCGGCTGCTGGGCCGGCCCGAGGACGACGGCCGGGTGCAGGCCGCCCTCACCCGCTACCGGGAGCTGTTCTCCTACGAGGTCCTGTGCCAGGGTCCGCAGCTGCTCTACCCGGGAGTGACGGCCGGTCTGTCCGCGCTGCGCGCCCACGGCGTCGAACTGGCCGTCGCCACCTCCAAGACCACCCGCAGCGCCGAGGCCCTGCTCGATGTGATGGGCATCCGCGACCTGGTCGGCCCGGTCGTCGGGCAGGACATGGTCCGGCGCGGCAAGCCGCACCCGGAGATGGTGCTGCGCGCGGCCGGCCGGCTGGGGGTCCCGGCCTGGCAGAGCGCGTATGTAGGGGACACCGTCGGGGACATGAGGATGGCGGTGACGGCGCGCATGGAGCCGGTCGCGGTCACCTACGGCAGCGGAACGTTCGGTGAGCTCGCCGCGGTCGCCGGGACGCGGATGTGCAGCTCCTTCAAGGACGTGGTGTCGGTGATCGCCGCCGCCCGGCCGCGCCCGGCGTCCGCCGCCGGTCCGGTCGTCCGGCAGCGCCGGGCCGCCGCCGTCCCGGTGGGAGCGCAGCAGCGGCGACGCTGACACAGGGGGCACGGGGAGTGTCCGCGGCCCAGGGGAACGGGGCCGCGGGCCGGCGGTGAGGGCGACGGGCGGATGGGGACGCGGGCGTGCTCCCGCTCCTGGCGGTGCCGGGAGCGGGGGAGTTCAGCCGGTGTTCCGGGTGCGGTACGACCCGTCCGTCGCCTCGCCCACATAACGGGCGCCCGCCGCCCACAGCTTGTCGTGCAGCCGGGCGAACACCTCCGCCGCGCGGCCGCCCGGCCAGTCCTCCGGCAGGAGGGCCGGGGGCAGACCGGGATCCGCATAGGGCAGGCGGCGCCAGGCGTCCAGGGCGAGCAGGTAGTCGCGGTAGGCCGGTTCGGGGGGCAGCGAGCGGCGCCGGGTCCAGCGGGACAGGACCGGTTCGTGCGCGGTCAGGAAGGCGCGGTGCCCGGCGGCGAGCGCGTCCAGGTCCCACCAGCGCGCCACGGCCCGCGCGGTGGGCGTGAAACCGGCGTGGGTGCCGGTGAACAGGTCGACGTAGTCGGCCAGTCGCAGTCGTTCCAGGGTGTGCCGGGTCTCCTCGTAGAGAGGGGCGGGGGCGATCCACACACCGGGTGCCGCGGTGCCGAAGCCCAGCCGGGCCAGCCGGGAGCGCAGCAGATGGCGCTTGTGCCGCTCCTCCTCGGGGACGGAGAAGACGGCCAGGACCCATCCCTCCGGCGAGCCGGCCGGCCGGCCGAATATCCGGCGGTCGCCGTCCTCCAGCAACTGGCGGCCCGCGTCGGAGAGCCCGTACGCGGCGGCGCCCGCGGGGGTGCGCTCCGGGATCAGCAGTCCGCGTCGCTTGAGCCGGGAGACCGCCGAGCGCACCGACGGCGGATCCACGCCGAGCACGCCGAGCAGCCGGATCAGCGCGGCCACCGGCACCGGGCCGGGCGCACCGCCGGAGCCTTCCGCGGTGCCGCGTCCGTAGGCCCCGTAGAAGGTGACGATCAGGGACCGCGGGGTGTGCTGGGCTTGCTCGTCGCTCACCGGTTCACTCTAGATCGCGGTCGCGCAGCCGGAAGCGCTGGAGCTTGCCGGTCGGGGTGCGGGGCAGCGCGCGGTGGAAGACCACCTCGCGCGGGCACTTGTAGGGCGCGATCTCGGCTTTGACGAACGTCCGCAGCGCGGCGACGGTCTCCGCCCCGGGCGGTACGCCGTCCCGCAGCACCACATGGGCGACGACCACCTGGCCGCGCTCCTCGTCGGGCCGTCCGACCACCGCCGCCTCGGTGACGTCCGGGTGCCGCAGCAGGGCGTCCTCCACCTCGGGGCCGGCGATGTTGTACCCGGCCGAGATGATCATGTCGTCCGCGCGGGCCACGTAGCGGAAGTAGCCGTCCCGGTCCCGTACGTAGGTGTCGCCGGTGAGGTTCCAGCCGTCGCGGACGTAGGCGGTCTGCCGGGCGTCGGCCAGGTAGCGGCAGCCGGTCGGGCCGCGGACCGCCAGCAGCCCCGGTTCGCCGTCCGGCACCGGCCGGCCGTCCGGGCCCACCACGCGCGCCTCGAAGCCGGGCACCGGCAGCCCGGTCGTCCCCGGGCGGATCGCCTCGTCGGCGGCGGACAGGAAGATGTGCAACATCTCGGTGGCGCCGATGCCGTTGATGATCCGCAGGCCGGTGGCCTCGTACCAGGACCGCCAGGTCGCGGCGGGCAGGTTCTCGCCGGCGGACACACAGCGGCGCAGCGAGCCGAGGTCGTGCCCGTCGAGGTGCGCCAACATCGTCCGGTAGGCGGTCGGGGCGGTGAACAGCACCGAGATCCGGTGGGCCGCGATGTCGCCGAGCAGCCGTTCCGGCCCGCCCCAGTCGGCCAGGTACGCCGAGGCGCCGGCGCGCAGCGGGAAGACGACCAGCCCGCCGAGCCCGAAGGTGAAGCCGAGCGGCGGACTGCCGGCGAACACGTCGTCCGGTCGCGGCCGGAGCACCTGCGCCGAGAAGGTGTCGGCCATGGCGAGCACATCGCGGTGGAAGTGCAGGCACCCCTTGGGGCGGCCGGTGGTGCCCGAGGTGAAGGCGATCAGCGCGACGTCGTCGGCGGCGGTCGGCACCGCCCGGTACGGCGCGCCGTCGGGCCGGGCGCACCGCGTCAGGTCGTCCGGGCCGTCCCCGCCGAACGTCGCGATCCGCAGCCCCGGGACCTTCGCCCGGTCCAGATCGGCGACCGCGGCGGCGTCGCACAGCGCGTGCCGGACCCGGGCGATCCGGCAGAAGGTGGCGAGTTCGTCCGGCCGGTGCGCGGCCAGGACGGTCACCGCCACCGCGCCGGCCTTCATGACGGCGAGCCAGCAGGCGGCCAGCCAGGGCGTGGTGGGGCCGCGCAGCAGCACGCGGTTGCCGGGCACGACGCCGAGCCGGTCGGTGAGCTGCCGGGCGAGCGCGTCCACCCGCGCCCGCAGCTCCCCGTAGGACCACACCAGGCCGTGTGCGTCGCGGAGCGCGGGCCGGTCCGGGCCCAGCCGGGCGATGGTGCCGTCGAGGAGTTCCGCGCCGCAGTTCAGCCGGTCGGGATAGCCCAGGTCGGTGAGGTGCGGCCACTGCTCGGGCGGTGGCAGCCGGTCGCGGGTGAAGGTGTCGGTGTGGGCCGAGGACCGTAGCTCCATGCGGGGTGTGCCCCCTTGCGCCGGAGGGCCGCCGGGCGGCCGGGGAGGGGTGGAGGTGTGGGGGAGGGGACCGGGAGGACTGCCGTACGGATGCTCGTCAGCGTAACGTCTTCGTGACGGCAGTCAACAGACCGCGATAGCCGGCCGTGCGAGCCGTCGCCGCGTCCGGTACCGCTACCAGGGGAGCCGCCTCGTGACCGCATTCGCGCTGGGACCGGAGGAACAGGAATGGTGCGCCCGGCTGCGCGCCCGGACGGCCGAACGGCTGCGTCCCCTGGCGGAGGAGGGGCAACCGGGCCGGGTCAACCGCCCGCTGGTCGCCGCCCTCGGCGAACTGGGCCTGCTGGCGCGGCTCTTCCCCGACGGCGGCAGCCCGCGGGCGCTGGACCTGTGCCTGCTGCGGGAGTCGCTGGCCCAGGAGTGCACGGAGGCGGAGACCGCCCTGGCGCTCCAGGGGTTGGGGACCTGCCCGATCGTGCAGTCCGGGACGGACGCCCAACGGGCCCGCTGGCTGCCGGAGGTGACCGCCGGCCGGGCGGTCGCGGCCTTCGCGCTGAGCGAGCCGGGCGCGGGTTCGGACGCCGCGGCGCTCGCGCTGGCCGCCGAGCCCGACGGCCCCGGCCGCTGGCGGCTGTCCGGCGAGAAGTGCTGGATCTCCAACGCCCCCGAGGCCGACTTCGCCACGGTCTTCGCCCGCACCGGCGGCGCCGACGGGGCCCGCGGCATCACCGCCTTCCTCGTCCCCGCCGACCGCCCGGGGCTGGGCGGCGAGCCGCTGGACATGCTCAGCCCGCACCCGATCGGCACCCTCGCCTTCGACGGCACCCCGGTGACCGACGCCGACGTGCTCGGCGAAGTGGGCGGCGGGTTCGGGGTGGCGATGCGCACCCTGAACCTCTTCCGGCCGAGCGTGGGCGCGTTCGCGGTCGGCATGGCGCAGGCCGCGCTGGACGCCGCGCTGGCGCACGCCGGCACGCGCACCGCGTTCGGCGGGCCGCTCAAGGACCTCCAGTCCGTCGGCCACCGGCTCGCCGAGATGGCCACCCGCGTCGAGGCCGCCCGGCTCCTGGTCTACGCGGCGGCCGCCGCCTACGACCGCGGCGCCCCGGACATCGCCCGCCGCGCGGCGATGGCCAAGCTCCTGGCCACCGAGACCGCCCAGTACGTCGTCGACGCCGCCGTCCAGATCCACGGCGCCCGCGCCCTGCGCCGCGGCCACCTCCTGGAACACCTCTACCGCGAGGTCCGCGCCCCTCGCATCTACGAGGGCGCCACGGAGGTCCAACGCTCCCTCATCGCCAAGGAGTTGTACCGCGACGCCGACCGACACCCGACGGACGTCGGCACCTGACCGACGCCGGCCGGGCCGCGCCACCGCCGGCCCGGACCCGTGCGCCGGTCCGCTCGCCGATCGTGTGCCGGATGCTCAGATGTACCGGGAGAGACCAGCGGATGCGGTGGCCTGCGGCGATGTGCGGTCGCAGGTCACTGACCTGAGCGAATGGCCCTTCGGATGTTTCACGCTCGTATCCGTTGATGCAGCCGGAAGTCCCAGAGAACTCCCCTACCGGCAGCCACTCTTTCGGCTCCATGCAGGGCGTGCGGGCCGTCTGGGCTGGTGTTTGTGCATCGGTGGTCCGCCCTGAACGAACGGCTCGCGGCCTGTGAAGATCCCGCGGCCCGGGATCAGGATCAAGCAGCCGCCAGTCTCCCGTGATCACCGCCGAAGTCAGGCGGTGGGGCGAGGTCGAGTGTTTGCAGGCGGTGTGCACCGAACTCCTCGGGATCGTCGCCAACTTCGGCTGCGTGATGACTGCTTCGTAGGTTTCCCAGGAACTGCCTGCCCTGCGCGGTGCCCAGGACGGCACCTCCGAGTGTGTGCTGGCAGCACTGTCTATGGCTCCTGTGCCCGAGGGGGCCCGCCCACAGGGCCTGCATCTGGACGGATAGCCGGTCGAGGCGCTGCGCCACGACGGGGAGCTGGCTTACCTGGACGGAGAATTCCTCAAATTGTCTGCGTAGACGGCGAGAAGAGGCCCGTTTGTCAGTGAGAACAGCAAGGATACGGTCACGGGGGCGATCACGAAGTGCCGTGAATACGAGGACGAGTACCTGGAGTTCCTTGAGAAGTTGCAACAATCCCGACGACATGACGGGGAATGGTCGTTCACGCGCCAGCGTGACCTGTGGCCGAAGGGCCGTCACCTGCTCTTGATCGCCTCCACGGACACTTACGGGCGGTACGAGATCACCGCGTGGGAAAGTCCGTTCGCCGACGCGGGGCCAGGGACCAGGAGCAGCAACTGCGCGTCACCCATGTGAGCCGGCTGCGCAGGCCCCTCCCGCTCGACGAGCTGCTTGACCGATTGACCGCGGCCCAGCGGCGCCATCTGGTCGAGGAGGGCCAGCAGAGCAAGAGGACCGGCGAGGCGATACGCGCCCTGCTGCTGCGGCGCCGGCCCGAACTGACCGAAGCGGTCAAACTGATCGAAGGGGTCATCGAGTCCTGGGGCTTCGGCGACTCGCGGGCTGCAGGGGAAGTGGCTCTGCAACGCGACGCGACACTGGCCGTCGCACGCATGGCCGGGACGCAGGCGGAAATCGCCGTCCTGACGAGCTGCTCGACCCACCGGAGCCGCTTCTACAGGACCGTCCCGCCCGCTCCGATATGCTGAGCGATCAGCCTCCACCCGAGGACCATTTCGTCATGCACGACACCCGTACGATGCACGGGTGGCTCGGCGACGAGACAAACCATGTGGCTTGGCGACAGTTCCGCGAGCACGGCCGCACGTTGCTGGTCGCGAACGCCAACCGCACCCCGGCGGAGCAGGCCCTCGGCTGCGACGTCTTCTACAACGTCACGCGCCACAGCCTCGTCCTCGTGCAGTACAAGAAGCTCAACGCCGAGCGGGGCGGCTTCTACTACCCGAACAGCGACCGGAACCCCGCCAAGGAACTGGTACGGATGAGGAGCCTGGACCGGTACGCGGAGATGCAGGCCGGTCTGGCCGACGAACAGCGGCTGGACCCCGGCCCGAGCTGGATCAAGCTCTGCCATCCGCGTTCCGTGCCGCCGCACACGACGGAGATGATCCGCGGTATGTACTTCTCCCGTCGGCAGTTCGAATCGCTTTGCGACGACGACCGATTGAAGGACGGGCGAGGCGGCGCGGTCCGGTTCGGCTACAAGAACGTTCCGGCCTACCTGGACAACACGCTGTTCACACGCCTAGCCGAGACGGGTCAGATCGGCACGACCGGTACGAGTACCGATCTCGTCCGCCAGCAGGTCATCCGCAGCTTCCGAGGACAGCGCAGCCTCGTTCTCGCCACGCTGAGTGGCGAGGAGGCGCCGCAGGCGGCGCGGAACGCGCAGCGCCGACAGGCACGTTGAGCGAAGAGCGCTCCCCGGAAGGGGTTGCGGCCCCGCTCAGACGGGCATCCAGGGGACGCCGCCTCAGCGGCTGATATCGAAGCCGAGGCCATCAAAGTGCCTGGCCACGTGCCTGCGCGACGACCTCAAACAGGAACTGAATCAGGGCAAGACGCTGATCACCCACGGCCGCGCCGGGCGGCCCGCTTCCTCGGCTGCGAGATCAATGACCAGCACGCAGACGCCAAGGTCTCCCGCCGGCCGCGTCAATCGCAGCCTGCGCTCGATCAACGGAGGTCCTGTCCACAGACGGGGTGCCTCTCGCACACGGGTCTGTCCGCCCTGCGGGGTACCCCGAGCCCGCCGACGAGGAGCCGCGATGCCCGGCTTCGCGCCCTGGCCCACTGTCCTGACCGATCGGGCCGTCACCGCGGGATCACGGACGGTAGGGTGAGGGCCGATCGGAGCGGACACGGTGATCCCGCATGGCATCAGGGGGAGGGCGACGAGACGACATGGCCGCGCTGGAGGAGAGCCAAGGGCGTACACGGGACCAACGGTCGGTGTTCGAGCGGTATCAGGACGCGGCGGCCGAGGTCGGGGAACTCGATTCCGTTCTGTTCTCCGTGGAAGTCACCGCAGACGGCCGGCCGACCGACATCGAGCGCGAGGAGGCCGAGGATGTGGTGATCGAACAGATCACCTCTCCCTTCGATCCCGAGCACATCGACATCGACACCCGGACGACGACCGTCGATCTGATGCTGTCCCGGCTGCGCAACGAGATGATCGACCTCGCCCCGGACTTCCAGCGCAAGGCGGGCATCTGGACCGACGGCAAGCAGAGCCGACTCATCGAGTCGCTGCTGCTGCGTATCCCCATCCCGTCCTTCTACGCCGCTGAGAAGAAGGACGGCAGTTGGGCCATCGTCGACGGCATCCAGCGCCTCACGTCCATCGCCCGCTTCGTGGAGCCGGAGACGGTCGGCGCCGACCCGCTGAAACTGACGGGCCTGGAGTACCTGCGCAACTTCGAGGGGGCGGGCTTCGCGAACCTCTCCGGAAAGCTCCAGATCCGGCTGCGCGAGACCGAGGTCGTCGTCCACGTCATCCGGCGCGGTACCCCCGAGCCGGTGATGTTCAACGTCTTCGCACGCATCAACACCGGAGGCGAGCCCCTCACCCGGCAGGAGATCCGGCACGCACTCATCTCGGGTCGGGCGCGCACGCTCCTCGCGGAGCTTGCGGGGACCGATGAGTTCCGGCGGGCCACGGGCTACAGCGTGGTCGGCGACCGGATGGCCGACCGCGAGATGGTTCTGCGCTTCCTGGCGTTCCGGATGACTTCTCCGCATGCCTACAAGCCCGGGGACTTCGACGCGTTCCTTGCCGAGGCGATGCACCAGGTGAACCGTCTCGACAGAGCGGAAGAGGACCGGCTGCGGACCGAGTTCCTCACGGCGATGCTTGCGGCCGAGAAGATCTTCGGCCACCACGCCTTCCGGAAGTACCGCCGGAACCAGCAGCGCAAGTCACCCATCAACAAGGCCCTCTTCGAGGCGGTCTCCGTCAATCTCGCCGGCCTTGGTGACGGTGATCGCCAGGTGCTGCGGCAGATCGACGTCCTCGACGCCTTCGCGGAGCTCATGGAGGACGCCGAGTTCGAACGCGCCATCTCCGTGGGCACCGGCGACGCCAGGAAGGTGCGGAAGCGGTTCGATGCCGTCAAGGAACTCTTCGAGGGCGCGCTCGACGGGGAACGGAGCGGGACCGAGCAGTGATCAACCGCATCGCACTGAGCAACTTCAAGGCGTTCCGCCGTCTGGAACTCCCCCTCGGCCCGCTGACGCTCCTCACCGGCCTCAATTCCTCCGGCAAGAGCAGCGTCCTGCAGGCGCTGGGGCTGCTGCGGCAGTCGTACGAGACGCAGATGCTCACCCGGACCAAGCGGGCCGGGGGCGGGCTGCTGCTCAACGGAGATCTTGTGGCCCTAGGCACGGCCCAGGACGTGCTGCACGAAGACTTCGGGCCCGTCGAGGAATTTGCCGCCGTCAACGAGCCGCTCGTCGGCTTCGTCATCGAGGAGGACGGCGAGCAGCGCACGTGGGCCGCCGCGTACGACATTCGTCATCCCGACCGGGACGTCATGCCGCTGGCGGAGGGATCGGTCCGCTCGCACCTGGCCGAGCAGCCCTTTCAGTACCTGCACGCCGATCGCATCACCCCGGCGGTCACCTACCCCCGCTCCCACCAGATCGCCGTTGCGCGCGGGTTCCTCGGCGTGCGGGGTGAGCACACCGTCAACTACCTGCGTCACCATACAGATCAGGAAGTACCGACGGAGGTGCCCGACGGTCCGCTCCGTCATCGCGGCGCCACCTCACCCCAACTCCTGGACCAGACGATCGCCTGGATGCAGGAGCTGTGCCCGGGCGTCAACATCGAGATGGACGCCATCGAAGGCACCGACTCGGTCCGTCTCTCCTACGGCTTCGGCGGCACCGCCGGCATCAACGCCACCCGTCGCCGGCGCCCCACCAACGTTGGCTTCGGCCTCACCTACGCGCTGCCCGTCGTCGTTGCCTGCCTCACCGCGACGCCCGAGAGCTTGATCCTGCTGGAGAACCCCGAGGCCCATCTGCACCCGAAGGGGCAGAGCAGGATGGCCGCGCTGCTCTCCGCGGCCGCCGCAACCGGCGCCCAGCTGATCGTCGAGACACACAGCGACCATGTGCTGAACGGTGTCCGCATCGCCGTGAAACAGGGTGTCCTGCAGCCGGAAGACACGGCAGTGCACTACTTCAGCGGCAATGGAGCGGGTGCCGAGGTCGTCACCCCCCGCATCGACAAGGACGGCATGCTCGAACAGTGGCCCGAGGGCTTCTTCGACGAGTGGGAGAACTCGCTCGACCAGCTGCTGGACTGACGCCACGGGCCGACACAGGGGGAGGAAAGCGTGCCACTGCTGTTTCTGAACGAGAAGTCCTGGGGCACGGCCTGCGATCCGGCGCGCGCCGAGCGGGCCATGGCCGACTTCGTGGACGCTGTGCGTGCCGCCGCGGCCGCGGGCGGATCGGGCACGGCGCTGGTGAGCGAGGTGGACGTCAAGGCGCTGGAGATCGCCGAGGGCTATCCCGTCAACAAGTGGATCGGCGCCAGCCCGCGCAACCGCGTGCTCTGGCAGCGCCTCCGGGGCTTACAGGGCAGATCTCCCGTGCGGAGCGTCTTCCCGGCGGAAGATGCCGCCGACCATCTCGAATACCGCCACGACGGTGAGGTGATCCTCGGCCTGGGCGCCGCGCACTTCATGGACGGCATCGCGGTCAGCCTTCCGGTGGCCCGGCAGTGGCAGGCCGATCGTGTCCCCCTGGAGCGAAGCGAACTCGTCGAAGACGACGACGGCACGCTGGAGATGCGGCACGATACCGTCGACGTCCGGCACCTGTCCGCCGAGCCGCATCTCGACGGGCACCTGGACTGGATCCGGGAGACCCGCCGGCAGGGTGTCACCACCGGCTCGCGGATCTGGGACGACCAGGCCGACCTCTACCCGCACCTCACGTTCCTGCCGCGCGTCGAGGGCCAGCTCCGCGGCCTGAATCCGCACTGGGTGGTGCCCGTACGGCGGGTTCTGGAAGGGCTGGAGGAAGCCGTCGCAGCCTGGGACCCGGCGACCATGGCTGAGCCCGAGTGGCGGACCAAGGTCACCCCGGAGGGCGAGACCCGCAAGCGCGTGTGCCGTTTCACCGATCTGGACGGGGAAACACGCACCTTCGACCTGCACGCCCGGTTCACCCCGGGCGCCGGCCGTATCCACCTCCGCCTGGTCCCGAAGGAACGGACGATCCGCCTGGCCCACATCGGCGGCAAGATCCGCCCGGACCTGTGACCCTTAGGCACGGCGAGCCCCGGCCCGCTGCTGGGAGGTCTGGCTGCTGCCGCCGGCCCCGCTGACCAGATGCCGATGGTGCGGCATCAATCCCTGGCGCATGACGGCGGCCGGCTACCGCGCGGCGGTCGCCCGCACCCCGCACGGCCCTGTCCCGGTCGCCTCACCGCAGCACCTTGGGGATCCGGCATCGACCCAGGCCATGACCGAGCACGGTACCGCTGTGGTCGAGGAACTGGTGGCTGACGTGGTACTGGAAGCCCTCGCCGGCAATTGGTCCCCAGTCCCCTGAGGCCGACAGGCTCTCGGTCCGGGCCCAAAGTCCCAGAGAAGTCCCACAGAAGCCGCCGAATCCCCTCCCGACTCGCATCCGTTCAGGTCAGGAGGGGCGTAGCGGCGTCGCTTCTGAAGACTTTCAGATGTCCCGGAAGATCTCGATCTGCGCGCCGATCGAGTTGAGGCGTTCCGCGAGGTCCTCGTAGCCGCGGTTGATGACGTAGACGTTGCGCAGGACCGAGGTGCCCTCGGCGGCCATCATCGCCAGCAGGACGACGACGGCGGGGCGCAGCGCCGGGGGGCACATCATTTCCGCGGAGCGCCAGCGGGTGGGGCCGTCGACCAGGACGCGGTGCGGGTCGAGCAGTTTGACCTGGGCGCCGAGCCGGGTGAGGTCGGTGAGGTAGATGGCGCGGTTGTCGTAGACCCAGTCGTGGATCAGGGTCTGGCCCTGGGCGGTGGCCGCGATGGCGGCGAAGAAGGGGACGTTGTCGATGTTCAGGCCCGGGAACGGCATCGGGTGGATCTTGTCCAGTGGGGCCTGGAGCTTGGAGGGGCGGACGGTCAGGTCGATGAGGCGGGTGCGGCCGTTGTCGGCGGGGTACTCGGCGCTGCGCTCGTGGTCCAGGCCCATCTCCTCCAGGACCGCCAGCTCGATCTCCAGGAACTCCACCGGGACCCGACGGATCGTCAGTTCCGACTCGGTGACGACCGCGGCGGCCAGCAGGCTCATCGCCTCGACCGGGTCCTCGGAGGGCGCGAAGTCCACATCGCGGTCGATCTTCGCCACGCCGTGGACGGTGAGGGTGGTGGTGCCGATGCCGTCGACCCGCACGCCCAGCTCCTCCAGGAAGAAGCACAGGTCCTGGACCATGTAGTTGGAGGAGGCGTTGCGGATGACCGTGACGCCGTCGTGTCGGGCGGCGGCGAGCAGCGCGTTCTCGGTGACGGTGTCGCCGCGCTCGGTCAGGACGATGGCGCGCTTGGGCGCGACGTCGCGGTCGACCTCGGCGAGGTAGGTGCCGTCGGTCGCGGTGATTTCCAGGCCGAAGTGCCGCAAGGCGGTCATATGGGGCGTGACCGTGCGGGTGCCGAGGTCGCAGCCGCCCGCGTAGGGCAGCTTGAAGTGGTCCATCCGGTGCAGCAGCGGACCGAGGAACATGATGACGCTGCGGGTGCGTCGGGCCGCCTCCGTGTCCATGGCGTCCAGGTCGAGTTGGGCCGGCGGCACGATCTCCAGGTCGTTGCCGTCGTTGATCCAGCGGGTGCGGACGCCGATGCTGCCCAGCACCTCCAGGATCCGGTAGACCTCCTCAATGCGGGCCACCCGGCGCAGAGTTGTGCGGCCCGCGTTGAGCAGGGTCGCGCACAGCAGCGCGACGCAGGCGTTCTTGCTCGTCTTGACGTCGATGCTGCCGGACAGTCGGCGCCCGCCGACCACCCGCAGATGCATCGGTCCGGCGTATCCGAGCGAGACGATTTCGCTGTCCAGGGCTTCGCCGATGCGGGCGATCATCTCAAGGCTGATGTTCTGGTTGCCGCGCTCGATCCGATTGACCGCGCTCTGGCTGGTGCCGAGCGCCTCGGCGAGCTGCGTCTGTGTCCAGCCACGGTGCTGCCGGGCGTCACGGATGAGCCTGCCGATGCGTACGAGGTAGTCGTCTGCCATGGGGTGACCGTATCTCAGATATGAGATTGATGTGTCGTTGGCGAGTGCTCTCCGGGTTGTTCTACTACTATGCGAACAACTGGAGGTTGTCATGAAGCGATCCACGCCGTTCGCCGGCCCCGTGAACACCCGCCCGCGGGGCTGGATAGCGGCCCTGCCGTTCATCCTCGTCACGCTGACCCTCGGCGCCTGTTACGCGTGCGTCGCCGGGCGGCTCCCCGAACGGCTCGCCACCCACTTCGCCACCGATGGCCGCCCCGACGGCTACTCCTCGCCCCAGGGCTTCCTCGCGGAGTGCCTGGTGGGCCTGCTCGTCCTCGGCGTCGGCCTCGGTCTGTTCGTCCAGCGGGGGCTGCCCGCGCGGGCCGGGCGCTGGATGGTCGCCACGGCCTACTTCACCGCCGTCTGCCTCGGTGGGGCGTCGGTGGCGATCCTGCTCGGCAACGCCCGAGGCGGTGACCCCGTCGGGCTCCGGCTGCCCGCCTGGCAGGTGGCCGTGATGCTGGGGGCGGGCCTGGTCGCCGGGGCGCTGGGCTGGCTGCTGGCCGGCGCCGAACCGGAGGCATCCCGTCCGCAGGGCGGGACCGTCCGCCGTCTGGACCTGCCCGCCGGGACCCGGGCCGGTTGGTCCCGCACCGTCAGTTCGCCGCCGATGGCCCTGCTGGCCGCCGCGATGACGTGCGCCGGGGTCCTGCTCGGGGTGTTCGCCGGCTGGGTGGGCGGCACGGTGATGCTCCTCGGCGGCCTGACGGTCGCGGTCCACTGCTCCGTGCGGGTGACCGTCGACCGGCGCGGGCTGAGCCTCACCCCGACGCTGCTGCCGGTCCCGCTGCACCGCATCCCGCTCGCCAAGGTGGCGGAGGCGACCAGCCGCCGGATCGGGGCGCTCGCCGAGTACGGTGGCTGGGGGTACCGCATCCAGCCCGGCCGCAGCGGCCTGTTGCTCCGTTCGGGCGAGGGTGTGGTGCTGCGGCTCACCAGCGGCCGGGAGTTCGTGGTGACGGTCGACGACTCCGCCACCGCCGCCGCGCTGCTCAACGCCTACCTCGACCGCCACCGCTCGGGAGAAGGGAGCTGACGTGCTGTTCCGTGTCGACCCCGGCTCGTCCGTCCCGCTCGGCGACCAGATCGCCGCCTCGGTGCGCGGCGCGATCGCCGACGGCTCGGTGCGCGCCGGGGAACGCCTGCCCGCAGCCCGGGCACTCGCCGCCTCCCTCGGCGTCAACGTCCACACGGTGCTGCGCGGTTACCAGCGGCTGAAGGAGGAGGGGTTGATCGAGCTCCGCCGTGGCCGCGGCGCGGTGGTCACCGGCGCCGCCTCGCCGGCCCGCGCCCGCCTCGGGGAAACCACCGAGCGGCTCATCTCCGAGGCCCGCGACCTGGGACTGACCGACGACGAGATCGTGCGGGTGGTGCGGCTGGGGCTGGACGGCGGGTGACCGCCGCCGGCCCGGCGCCGCACGGGGTTTGGGCCGGTGCGGGCGGGGCAGTGGGGCGGGGACGGGTACCCGGAGGCCGCTGCGGTGGCCGGGCAGAAGAGGACGGCGATGCAGTCGGCGATGCGGACGGCGACGGAGGCACGCCGACCGGCACCGGCACCGCCACCGTCCACCGCCGCCCTGCTCCGCGCCTTCCTGACGGGGCTTCAGGAGCGGGTGCCACTGCGGGCGCTGTGGGCGCACGGCTCGCTGGCCGGCGGCGACTACCAGGAGGGCCGTAGCGACCTCGACCTGATCGCGGTCCTCGCCCGCCCCGCCACACCGCAGGAGGAGCGTCGCCTGGCGGAGCTCCACCGCGGTCTCGCCGCCACCGGCGGCCCGCCGGCCCGCGCGCTGCACTGCGCCTATCCGGACCGCACCGCGCCGGACGACCCCGCACACCCCCATCTCGCCTGGGCCCATGACGAGTTGACGCACCGCCCCCTGACCCCGGTCACCCGCCGCGAACTCCACTCCTTCGGCCTGGTGCTGTACGGCGACGGCCCCGCCGCGCTCCTGCCCCCGGTGACCGACGCCCAGTTGACCGCCTTCGTCCTCGCCGACCTGCGCGGGTTCTGGCGGCCCGCGCTGGAGCACCCGGAATACTGGCTGCGCGACATCTGGGTGGACCTCGGGCTGCTGACCCTGGCCCGGGCGACGGTGACGCTGCGGAACGGCACCCTGATCAGCAAGGGCCATGCCCTGCCCGTCCTGGCGGGCCTGGGCGCGCCGGCACAGGTCCTCGCCGACATCCGGCACCGGCGCTACGGCCCGCCGGCCAGCTCGCCGGCGCCGGCCGCGGCCGCCACGGCCGGCGCGCCCGAAGCCCACCGCGCGGACTGGCCGGCCCGGCGCGCCGAGCTCACCCGGGCCTTCCTCGGCCCGGCCATCGACCGGACGCTGGCGGCGTACGGGAACGGCTGAGCCGTACCGGCAAGTGGTGGCGCAAGGGAGCGCGGCCCGGCGGAGAACCGTCTTCTCCTCCGACAGAGCTCAACACCCGAACGGAAGGAACTCCCGTGCCCGTCATACGCGTTCCCCGGCGGCCGACCGCGCCGCGGCTCATGGCCGTGACCGCCGCGGTCCTGCTCGGACTTGTCGGCTGGTACCTGTTCTCGGGCCGCGGCGCGGGGCTGCTGCCGCGGGACAGCTGGGGGCCGTGGCGAGAGAAGCGGGTGCACGACTGGTCGGTGCGGGTGCGGGTCAACTCCTGGAGCGACGCCGCCGAGGCGGACGGGCACTACGGCAAGGCGGACGGCTTCACGCTGAAGGCATACGGCACCTCGGCCACCACCACGTCCGCGATGGACGGCGTCCGGTTCACCCTGGCACCCGACGGCGAGCTCACCGTTGACGGGCCGCGCGCGAGCTGAGGCGCGACGCGTCGACATCGATGTCCGTGGCCGGCCCCAGTGACTCGACCGGCAGTCCCTCGGCGGCTGCCTCCTGGAGCCGGCGCGGCCGGAACGGCTGCGAGGCGATCCCGGCCGGGTTCGCCGGCAAGGAGGCCGAAGCGGCCGGGTTCGCCGTCGACGACTCGATTGGATGACAGCGGTCAGGACGGCAGGGCATGACCAGGCAGCAGCGATGTATTAGAGTTATCTCGACATCGAGATATCTGCCGGGAGGCGTACCGCGGCCGGATGAGTAAGGCGAGCCTAACTTAGGTTCACCTTAGCGGATCGGCGACGAACCTGTGACGGCAGGATTGCGGTGGTACGCGCGAAATCATTGAAGGAGACTGTCGTGTCGGCGAACAGCTTCGACGCCCGTAGCACGCTGCAGGTGGGCGACGAGTCGTACGAGATCTTCAGGCTGGACAAGGTGGAGGGCTCGGCCCGTCTGCCCTACAGCCTCAAGGTGCTGCTGGAGAACCTGCTTCGCACCGAGGACGGCGCCAACATCACCGCCGACCACATCCGGGCGCTCGGTACCTGGGACTCCCAGGCGCAGCCGAGCCAGGAGATCCAGTTCACGCCGGCCCGCGTGATCATGCAGGACTTCACCGGTGTGCCGTGCGTCGTGGACCTGGCGACCATGCGTGAGGCCGTGAAGGAGCTGGGCGGCGACCCGGCGAAGATCAACCCGCTGGCGCCGGCCGAGCTGGTCATCGACCACTCCGTCATCGCCGACAAGTTCGGCACCAAGGACGCGTTCGGCCAGAACGTGGAGCTGGAGTACGGCCGCAACAAGGAGCGCTACCAGTTCCTGCGCTGGGGCCAGACCGCCTTCGACGAGTTCAAGGTCGTCCCGCCCGGCACCGGCATCGTCCACCAGGTGAACATCGAGCACCTGGCCCGCACCGTCATGGTGCGAGGCGGCCAGGCGTACCCCGACACTCTCGTCGGCACCGACTCGCACACCACCATGGTCAACGGCCTGGGCGTGCTGGGCTGGGGCGTCGGTGGCATCGAGGCCGAGGCCGCGATGCTCGGCCAGCCGGTCTCCATGCTGATCCCGCGCGTCGTCGGCTTCAAGCTGACCGGCGAGCTTCAGGCCGGCACCACCGCCACCGACCTGGTCCTGACCATCACCGAGATGCTGCGCAAGCACGGTGTCGTCGGCAAGTTCGTGGAGTTCTACGGCGAGGGCGTGGCCGCCACCTCCCTGGCCAACCGCGCCACCATCGGCAACATGTCGCCGGAGTTCGGTTCCACCGCGGCGATCTTCCCGATCGACGACGAGACCCTGAACTACCTGAAGCTGACCGGCCGCAGCGAGCAGCAGGTCGCCCTCGTCGAGGCGTACGCCAAGGAGCAGGGCCTCTGGCTGGACCCGAAGGCCGAGCCGGACTTCTCCGAGAAGCTGGAGCTGGACCTGTCGACGGTCGTCCCGTCGATCGCCGGCCCGAAGCGCCCGCAGGACCGTATCGTCCTGGCGAACGCCGCCGAGCAGTTCAAGCAGGACGTCCGCAACTACGTGGACACCGCCGACGAGGCGGGCAAGGAGTCCTTCCCGGCCTCCGACGCCCCGGCGTCCATCAACGGCGTCCCATCCAACCCGGTCACCGTGACCGCCCCCGACGGCTCGACGTACGAGATCGACCACGGCGCGGTCACCGTCGCGGCCATCACCTCCTGCACCAACACCTCGAACCCGTACGTCATGGTCGCCGCCGCGCTGGTGGCCAAGAAGGCGGTCGAGAAGGGCCTGACCCGCAAGCCGTGGGTCAAGACCACGCTCGCCCCGGGCTCCAAGGTCGTCACCGACTACTTCGACAAGGCGGGCCTGACCCCGTACCTCGACAAGGTCGGCTTCAACCTCGTCGGCTACGGCTGCACCACCTGCATCGGCAACTCCGGCCCGCTGCCGGAGGAGGTCTCCAAGGCCGTCAACGACCACGACCTGGCCGTCACCTCGGTGCTCTCCGGCAACCGCAACTTCGAGGGCCGGATCAACCCCGACGTCAAGATGAACTACCTGGCGTCCCCGCCGCTGGTCGTCGCCTACGCCCTCGCCGGCTCCATGAAGGTGGACATCACCAAGGAGGCCCTGGGCGCCGACCAGAACGGCAACCCGGTCTACCTCAAGGACATCTGGCCGACCGAGGCCGAGGTCAACGACGTGGTCGCGAACGCGATCGGCGAGGACATGTTCAACAAGTCCTACGCCGACGTCTTCGCGGGCGACGCCCAGTGGCAGGCGCTGCCGATCCCGACCGGCAACACCTTCGAGTGGGACGCGCAGTCCACCTACGTCCGCAAGCCCCCGTACTTCGAGGGCATGGCGATGGAGCCGACCCCGGTCACCGACATCGCCGGCGCCCGCGTCCTCGCCAAGCTGGGCGACTCGGTCACCACCGACCACATCTCCCCGGCCGGTGCCATCAAGGCCGACACCCCGGCCGGCCAGTACCTCACGGAGCACGGCGTCGAGCGCCGCGACTTCAACAGCTACGGCTCCCGCCGCGGCAACCACGAGGTCATGATCCGCGGTACGTTCGCCAACATCCGCCTGCGCAACCAGATCGCGCCGGGCACCGAGGGCGGCTACACCCGCGACTTCACCGTCGAGGGTGCCCCGGTCTCCTTCATCTACGACGCCTCGCGCAACTACATCGACCAGGGCATCCCGCTGGTCGTGCTCGCGGGCAAGGAGTACGGCTCCGGCTCGTCCCGCGACTGGGCGGCCAAGGGCACCGCGCTGCTCGGCGTCAAGGCCGTCATCGCCGAGTCCTACGAGCGCATCCACCGCTCGAACCTGATCGGCATGGGCGTGCTGCCGCTGCAGTTCCCCGAGGGCACCTCGGCGCAGTCCCTCGGCCTGACCGGCGAGGAGACCTTCTCCTTCGCCGGCGTCGAGGAGCTCAACAACGGCACCACCCCGCGCACGGTGAAGGTCACCACCGACACCGGTGTCGAGTTCGACGCGGTCGTCCGCATCGACACCCCCGGTGAGGCGGACTACTACCGCAACGGCGGCATCATGCAGTACGTGCTGCGGAGCCTGATCCGTAAGTAAGCACCGCCGCACGTAGGCGGTACGGCAGGGCAGACGAGGGCCGCACTCCCCGGAAGGGGGGTGCGGCCCTCGCGTTGCACGCCGTCGGCAGTGCGGTCGGCGGGCCCGGCCGGCCGGGCCGGCCGGGCCCGCCGCACCGGTCAGGAGAACAGCTTGGTGTAGATGTTCCAGCCGGTGCCGATCTGGACGCGTGCCTGGTACGGGCTGGCGGCGTTGCCGGTGCCGTAGTAGACGAAGAGGCGGCCGGAGCCGTCGCGCGCGATGAAGTCGGTCTTGCCGTCGAGGTTCACGTCGCCGGAGGAGAGCAGGGCGTTGTAGCCGCCCCAGCCGGTGCCGATCTTCTGGCGGGCCGCGAACGGCGCGCTCGCGTTGCCGGTGCCCTTGTACAGGTACAGGTCGCCGGTGGCCTTCTCGCGGGCGATCAGGTCGGGCTTGCCGTCACCGGTCAGGTCGCCCTTGCCGGCGATCTGGTCGTAGATCTGCCAGCCGGCGCCGACCTTGGTGCGCGCGGTGACCTTGCCGTCGGGGTAGCCGAGGTACAGCCACAGCACGCCGCTGCGGTCGCGGGCGATGATGTCGTACTCCTTGGCGCCGCCCAGGTTGCCCGGGGAGAGCACCTTGTCGTAGGTGTTCCAGCCGCCGCCGATCCGGACGCTGTCCGGGGTGGCGTCGTTGCTGAAGTACAGGTCGCCGCCGGGCTCCCAGAGCCAGACGCCGTCGCCGATGCCGTCGGCGTCGTTGTCCACCGCCTGCTGGTTGGCGCGGACGTCGCCGAGGTCGTCGACCTTCTCGCGCGCCGTGTACTTGCCGGAGCCGTCGACGTCGTAGACGTAGGTGGCGCCGGAGGACTCCACACCGAAGAGGGTGAAGATCGGGTTGGCCGCGTTCCCGGTCGAGCCGGTGGTGCCGCTGGTGATCGCCTTCGGGGCGCTGGTGGGCGCCTGCGGGGCGCCCTGCACGGCGTTCTGGGCCGCCGAGCCGGGGTTGTCCGCCGCGTGGGAAGTGCCGGCAGCGGTGCCGGCGAGCGCGACGGCGATGGCCGCGGTGGCGAGACGGGACAGAGCACGTCCGCGCTTGCGGCCGGAGAGTATTGCCACGTAGTTCTCCGTGGTGGGGATCGATGGGATCCGGTACGACGACGGCGCGCCCCCGTGGGGCGCGCCGAAGGTGTCCGGAGCTCAGGATCTTGTCACGGCTTCTTCACCTGTCAACTACTTCGGCGGCAGGCGCGGAATCTCCCGTTCCGGCCGTACAACCATTTCCCGGGCGACAATTCGGCAGTGCTGGACGGAACCCCGCGAAACGCGCGAGAAGACCCGCGTCCGACACCCCCGGGCGCGGCAGGCCCCGGGCCGTCTGTCCGACTCCGCCCCTGTTGTTCCGCCCTGTGATCCTTCCAACACGTGCCGTCCGGGGGCCGTCCCGCGCCCGTCAGGGCCGCGACGCCCCGACTCGGGCGCCTCCCCCCAGCAGTTCCGTCTCGGCGAGGGTGGCCGGGTGGGGCAGGGTGAGGCGGTAGTGGCGGTGGGTGCTGGGGGTGGGCAGGGCGAAGGGGCGGGTCTGGTGGTCCCAGGGGAAGCGCTGGCCGCTCCGGTGGTCCAGGGCGACCCAGTGCTCGCCGTCGTCGGAGCCCTCCAGCAGCCACTCCCCGGGGGCCTTCCCCGCGGTGGCGGAGGTGAGGGTGTACGAGGAGACGGTGGCGCCGGCGGGGACGGTGAAGGTCGCGCGGGAGACCGTGGCGGCGGTGTCGGACGTGTCGTCGGTCAGCGGGCCGCCGTCCGGGACGGTCAGGTCGGTGGGCGGCGCGGGCACCTTGTCGTCCCCGGTGATCGAGGTGGGCGCGGCGTCCGGGCCGGTGGCCCAGCGGGAGGGGCGGGGGCCCATGGCGAAGTCCAGGGTCCCGCCGCGGGCGAGCAGCGCGTGCGGCAGGGCGGTGGAGTTCCACGGCTTCCCGTTCACCCGGAGGCCCTGCACATAGACGTTCCGGGCGCTGTTGCGGGGCGCGTTGACGACCAGGTCCCGGCCGTTCTCCAGGTGGACGGTGGCCTTGGTGAACAGCGGCGAGCCCACCGCGTACTCGCCCTGGCCCATCACCAGCGGGTAGAAGCCCAGGGCGCTGAAGACGTACCACGCGGACATCTCGCCGTTGTCCTCGTCGCCGGGGTACCCCTGGCCGATCTCGCTGCCGAGGTAGAGCCGGGAGAGCACCTCGCGGACCTTCTCCTGGGTCTTGTACGGCTGCCCGGCCGCGTCGTAGAGGTAGGCGATGTGGTGCGAGGGCTGGTTGCTGTGCCCGTACATCCCCATCCGCACGTCGCGGGCCTCGGTCATCTCGTGGATGACGTCGCCGTAGGAGCCGGCGAACCGCTTCGCGGCGGTCTCCGGGGTGCTGAAGTAGGCGTCCAGCTTCTTCGCCAGGCCGGCCCGGCCGCCGTAGAGGTTGGCCAGTCCGCGGGTGTCCTGCGGGGCGGCGAAGGCGAAGGTCCAGGCGTTGGTCTCGGTGTAGTCGTAGCCCCAGACGCGGGGGTCGAAGCGGTCCGGCGGCAGCCGCCAGCCGCCCCGGGCGTCCTTCCCCTGGAAGAAGCCGGTGCGGTCGTCGAAGAGGCGCACGTAGTTGCGGGCCCGGCCCAGGAAGTAGGCCGACTCCTCCTTGTAGCGGGGGTTGTGGGTCTTGGCGTAGAGGGCCTGTCCCATCCGGGCGATGCCGAAGTCGTTGAGGTAGCCCTCCAGCGCCCAGGACGCGCCTTCGCGGGTGTCGGTGCTGGTGTAGCCGAGGAACGGGGCGGTCGCCATGCCCTTCCGGCCGACGCCGGCGGACGGCGGGGCGACCGTGGCGTTCTTCACCGCCGCGTCGTAGGCCGCCTCGGCGTCGAACCGCACGCCCTTGACGTAGGCGTCGGCGAACGCGACGTCCGAACTGGTCCCGGTCATCAGGTCCGCGTAACCGGGCGAGGACCAGCGGGAGATCCAGCCGCCGTCCTTGTACTGCTGGACGAACCCGTCCGCCATCTTGCCGGCCCGGTCGGGGGTCAGCAGCGCGTAGGCCGGCCAGGTCGTGCGATAGGTGTCCCAGAAGCCGTTGTTGACGTACACCGCACCGTCGACGATCTTCGCGCCGGTGCGCGTGGGGGTGTCCGGGCCGACCGGCGGGGAGAACGGGCTGGCGTAGCGGACCCGCGAACCGACCTGCTCGGAGCCGGAGTTGGGGTAGAGGTAGAGCCGGTAGAGGCTGGAGTAGAGGGTGGTCAGCTGGTCGCGGGTGGCGCCCTCGGCCTCGACGCGGCCCAGCAGCGCGTCCCACTGCGCACGGGCGCGGTCCCGGACGGTGGCGAAGGAGGTGCCGTCGGGGATCTCCCGGGCGAGGTTGGCCTTCGCCTGCGCGACGCCGATCAGCGAGGTGGCCAGCCGCAGCGTCACCGTGCGGTCGGCGCCCGGCCGCAGCCGCAGATAGCCGGTGACGTCCTTGCCCCCGCCTCCCGGTAGCGGTCCGCTCGCGGTGACCGGTGCGTCCACCACGCCGTAGACGAACAGCCGGGTGGCGCCGACCGAGAGGCCGCTGCGGACGTCGGAGTAGCCGGAGACGACGCCGTGCGCGGAGTCCAGGGTCAGGCCGCCCTTGTTGCTGACGTTGTCGAAGATCAGGTTGGCGTCGGCGCCGGGGAAGGTGAACCGCATCGCCGCGGCGTGGTCGGTCGGCGCGATCTCGGTGCGCAGGCCGTTGTCGAAGGTCACCGCGTACTGGTACGGCCGCGCGGTCTCCCGCTCGTGGTGGAAGGGCAGCGCGCGCCCGGTGCGCGAGGCGTCCGGGGTGCCGGCCGCGAGGGACGGCATGACCTGGAAGGTCTGCCGGTCGCCCATCCAGGGGCTCGGCTCGTGGCTGGCGCCGAACGCCTGGAGGGTGGGGAGGTTGTCGGCGTTGTTCTTCCGCGCGTACTCGTAGAGCCAGTCGGTGGAGCCGGCGTTGGTCACCGGGGTCCAGAAGGTGAAGCCGCCCGGCATGGCGGTCGCGGGGAAGGTGTTGCCGCGCGAGAAGCCGCCGCTGGAGAGGGTGCCGCGGGTGGTGACCGCGTAGTCGGAGGGGTGGCCGAGCGGCTTCTCCGGGGCTTTGGGGGCGATGACGAGGTCGTCGAGCCAGCCGCGGAAGGCGGGCGCGGTGCGCGGGGCCCGCGGCGCGTCGTAGCCGAGCAGGACGCGGGCGATGGTCTTCCCGGCGGCGACGGCGCCGATCCGCGACTCCCGGTTGTTCCACTGGTTGACGTAGAGCGTCTTGGCGGCGGCCTGGCCCTGCGGGGTCAGCGGGGCCCCGTACTGGTCGGTCGCGGCCAGCTCGCTCAGGTACGTGCCGTCGGTGAAGGCCAGATCGACCGCGACGTGGGTGGCGGGGTAGTCGAGATCGGTCTCCGCCAGCTCCGGGAAGAGCTTGTACGAGAGCGTGGTGGCGGGGGTGACGGGGAGGTGCACCGCGAACAGCTTGTTGTACGAATAGGCCCGGCCGGCGGCGGTGTGGGTGCCGGCGTAGCGCAGGGCGTGGCCGCCGGTGAATCCGGCGTGCGCCTTGGCGGTGGGGGAGTCGGCGGGGCCGGTGCCGGGGGCGGTGTCCATACCGGGCCCGCCGGGGGAGGTGGAGGGGGCGACGCCGGAGGCCCTCGGCCGGCCGTCCGGGCCGGTCTCGACGGCGTCGGTCCAGTCCGGGGCCGGCTGGCCCGGTTCGAAGGAGGAGCGGAACTCCGCCGCGGTACCGGGCGGTTGAGGCCGGGGCGGGGCTGCCTGGGCGGCGCCGGTTGCGCCCGGGGCGGAGACGACGAGCAGGGCGGCCGCCACGAGGGCGGCGGGACGGGCGATCCTCCGCAGTGGACCGTGCCGGTGTCTGTGCTGCCGGTGTCTGTGCCGCACGCGAGCCCTCTCAACGGGATTGACATCGTTGTCAGTTGCGTAGTGCAGGAGATAAGTAAGGTGCCCGGGGGCATGGGTGTCAAGGGTGCGCCGGGGCGGCGCCGGCCGTGTCGCGAAGTCCGGTGCGCGCACCGGCTCGGACCGCCGCCCGGTACGGGCGCCGGCCCCACGGGGACGGCCGACGTCGCACCCCGGCCGAGCGTCGCCGGTCGCGCGCTCCCGGCCGCGCCCCCGAGGAGGGCTGCCGAAGGCGCATACCGGGGAGGTCTCAACTAGGGAAAGACTCCCGACCAACCCGGTATCCGATCTTGCCCGTTCGGCCGGAAGTGGACTATACCTATCGGCGTCCGAAACCGGCCGTACGACCGCCAGGCCGGAATCCGGGGGGAAAGCGGGGACGGACGAAATCCCCCGCACATCCCTAGCTCGCCCGGTGCACATCCCGTACAACTCAGCTTCATCTGACCCGCGGTGCCGGGGTGGCTCCGGTACACCGCCTAAAGTCCTGAAGAAGGCGAGGACTTGAGCATGGGATCCACCTCAGAAGTAGGCCGTCGCGATCTGGTCAAGCGGGCCGCGGCCCTGGGAATTCTCGCGGTACCGGCCGTGGGCACCCTGACCTCCTGCGCCACCGGGGGCGGCGGCGGCTCGGACGACGGCATCAAGAACAAGGGCACGACCTCCGCCAAGAATCCGCTCGGCGTGAAGAACGGCGCCCCGCTGGAGGCATTCATCTTCAAGGGCGGTCTGGGCGACCAGTACGCCAAGGACGCCGAGGCCGACTACAACAAGACCTACGGCGTCACGGTCAAACACACCGGCACCCAGCAGATCGGCCCCAAACTCCAGCCGCGATTCGCCGGCGGCAATCCGCCCGACCTGATCGACAACTCCGGCGCCGACCACCTGGATATGAACAAGCTGTCCGCGCAGGGGCAGTTGCAGGACCTCACCGCGCTGCTCGACGCCCCGTCACTGGACGACCCGAAGAAGAAGGTCCGGGACACGCTCTACCCGAGCACCGTCGAAAAGGGCAAGCACAAGGACACCTTCGACGTCTTCTACTACGCCTTCACGGTGTACGGCACCTGGTATTCCCACAAGCTGCTGAAGGAGAAGGGCTGGGCCTATCCCACCTCCTTCGACGACATGATCAAGCTCTGTGCCGAGATCAAGAAGGCCGGCATCGCCCCCTGGACGTATCCGGGGAAGTACCCGTACTACGTCCACTTCAACTTGTTCGCGCAGATCGCCAAGATCGGCGGCCTGGACAAGTGGATCGCCATCGACAACCTGGAGCCGGGCGCCTGGACCTCCAACGACGCCGTCAAGCAGGTCGTCGGGCACTACGAGGAACTGGCCGCCAAGGGCTACTTCCTGGAGGGCAGCCAGGGCCTGACGCACATCCAGTCGCAGACCGCCTGGACCCGCGGCAAGGCCGCCTTCATCCCCAACGGCTCCTGGGTGGAGAACGAGGCCGCGCCCACCACCCCGGCCGACTTCGGCATGGCCGTCGGCGCGCTCTTCGACGGCGGCAGCGGCGACAAGATGCCGCACGGCACCCTGCGCGCCGAACCCAGCGAGCCGTTCATCGTCGCCAAGGGCGGCAAGAACCCGCTCGGCGGAATGGAGCTGCTGCGCATCCTGGTCTCCAAGAAGCACGCGCAGAATTTCGCCACCAAGGTCAAGTCGCTCACCGCCGTCCAGGGCGCCACCGACGGAATGCAGCTCTCGCCCGGCCTGGCGTCCGCCGCCAAGGCCGTCAAGGAGGGCGGCAAGAACCTCCTGATGATCCAACTCCAGGAGTGGTACCCGAAGCTGACCGACGAAAAGCTCGGCGGTCTCACCAGCCAGCTGCTCACCGGTGAGCTCAAGGCGGCCGACTGGATCAAGAAGGCGCAGCAATACGCGGACGAGGTCGCCAAGGACAGTTCGGTCACCAAGTTCCACCGCGCTTCCTGACCGCGTTTCCCGACCGGGCCTCGTGACCGGGAATCCGTCCACGTACCACCGCTGACCAGGGAGGGCCGGGGAGCTCATGCGACACGGCAAGTACCGATTCATCGTGGGGTTCCTGGCCCTGCCGCTGCTCATCTACGGGATCTTCGTGATCTCGCCGTTCGTCCAGGCGTTCCAGATTTCCACCACGGAATGGAGCGGACTGCGCGGCACCGCCAAGAGCGTCGGGCTGGCCAACTACGGCAAACTCCTGCACAGCGATGAATTCTGGAATGCGCTCAAACACAACGTCGTCATGCTGGTGTTGGTGCCGATCGCCACACTGGCGCTGGGACTGTTCTTCGCGTTCATGCTGAACGTCGGCGGCCGGGCCCGCCGCGGCGCGGTCATCACCGGCGTCCGCGGCGCGACGTTCTACAAATTCGTCTACTTCTTCCCGCAGGTCATCTCGATCACCATCATCTCGGTGATCTGGTTCAACATCTACAATCCGGATCCGCACGACGGCATGCTCAACTCGCTGCTGGGCGTGGTCGGTCTGGATTCCTTCCAGAGCGCGTGGTTGGGGGAGGGGAGCCTGGCGCTGGCCTGCATCATGCTGGTGATGGTCTGGGCCAACGTCGGCTTCTATGTCGTGCTGTTCTCCGCCGCCATGGCCTCCATTCCCCGGGAGATCTACGAGGCCGCGCTGCTGGACGGCGCCGGCCGCTCGCAGACCTTCTTCCGGATCACCCTGCCGCTGCTGTGGGACACCGTGCAGACGGGCTGGGTCTACATGGGCATCATCGCGATGGACGCGTTCGCGCTGGTGCAGATCATGTCGGTCAACATGGGCGGTCCGGACGGCGCGACCGACGTCGTCCCGCTCCGCCTCTACCTGACCGCCTTCCGCGACAGTCAGTTCGGCTACGCGGCGGCGATGGGCGTCGCGATGCTCGTCGTCACGCTGCTGTTCGCCGTCCTCACGATGCGCTTCGCGCGCCGTGAGCGGATCGAGTACTAGGGGCAGGGCGCATGACGACGACAGAGACCACCGAGGCGCGACCGCGCCGGGCCACCGCGGCACGGCCGCGCCGGACCTCCGAGGGCGGCACGCTCAACGTCTTCTCGCACGGCATGCTCGTCGTGTGGGCGCTGATGGTGGGCATGCCGCTGCTGTGGGTGCTGTGGAGCTCGTTCAAGAGCAGCGGCGACATCCTCACCACCCCCTGGTCCCTCCCGGGCAAGCTCCACTTCGAGAACTGGATCAACGCCTGGGAGAAGGCCAACATCGGCAAGATGTTCCTCAACACCCTCATCGTGGTGGGCGGTTCGCTCACCGGGACGATGGTGCTGGGCTCCATGGCGGGCTACGTCCTGGCCCGCTTCGAGTTCCCCGGCAACCGCCTCATCTACTACCTCTTCGTCGCCGGCATGTCCTTCCCGGTCTTCATGCTGGTGATCCCGCTGTTCTTCGTGCTGCGGGACTTCCCGGGCGTGCCGCTGCTGGCGACGTACCAGGGCCTGATCGCCGTCTACATCGCCTACTCGCTGCCGTTCACCGTCTTCTTCATGACGGCGTTCTTCCGCACCCTGCCGACCTCGGTGGCGGAGGCGGCGATGATCGACGGTGCCTCGCACGCCCGGACGTTCTTCCAGGTCATGCTGCCGATGGCCAAGCCCGGCCTGATCAGCGTCGGGATCTTCAACTTCCTGGGGCAGTGGAACCAGTACCTGCTGCCGATGGTCCTCAACCAGGACGAGGACAAGTACGTGCTCACCCAGGGCCTGGCCAACCTCGCGCTCCAGCAGGGCTACCAGGGCGACTGGGGCGGCCTGATGGCCGGCATGATGATCGCGATGCTGCCGGTGCTGCTCGTCTACGTCATCTTCCAGCGGCAGGTGCAGGCCGGGCTGACGGCCGGCGCGCTCAAGTAGCGCCCGCCGCGTGGCGCAGGGCGGTCCCGCACCGGGCGGGACCGCCCTGCCCGTATGTCCGGCCGTCCCGATGCTGCTCGGGCTCAACGCCTTGACGAGACTTCCCCGCTGGAGTTCTGCTTAGAGTTCACATGTTGAAATCGGTTGCCGTCCCCCGATGACGTGGGTGCGGCCGGCGGGCAGTCGTCGCACTGTCCGCCCCAGGCGGGAGTGGATGAGTCGATGGAGACTCCGGGGTCGCAGTCCTCGCTGCACCGGGCCAATCTGGAGCGGGTCGTCCGAGCGGTGCGCATGGCGGGCTCGCTCACCCAGGCGGAGATCGCCCGGAGCACGGGGCTGTCCGCGGCCACCGTCTCGAACATCGTTCGCGAATTGAAGGACGGCGGGACGGTCGAGGTGACGCCCACCTCCGCGGGCGGCCGACGGGCGCGCAGCGTCTCGCTCTCCGGCGACGCCGGCATCGTCGTGGGCGTCGACTTCGGCCACTCCCACCTGCGGGTGGCGGTCGGCAACCTCGCCCACGAGGTGCTCGCCGAGGAGGCCGAGCCGATCGACGTGGACGCCTCCGCGGCCGAGGGCTTCGACCGGGCCGAGCAGCTGGTCAGTCGGCTGATCGCGCGCACCGGGGTCAGCACCGACAAGATCATCGGCGTCGGGCTGGGCGTCCCCGGTCCGATCGACGTGGAGTCCGGCACCCTGGGCTCCACCGCGATCCTGCCGGGCTGGTCCGGGACCAATCCGGGCGAGGAGCTGTCCGGGCGGCTCGGCGTCCCCGTCTACGTCGACAACGACGCCAACCTCGGCGCGCTCGGCGAGCTGGTGTGGGGCGGCGGCCGCGGCGCGGCGGACCTGGCGTACATCAAGGTGGCCAGTGGCGTCGGCGCCGGCCTGGTGATCAGCGGGCAGATCTACCGCGGCCCGGGCGGCACGGCGGGCGAGATCGGGCACATCACCCTGGACGAGTCCGGCCCGGTCTGCCGCTGCGGCAACCGCGGCTGCCTGGAGACCTTCACCGCCGCCCGCTACGTCCTCCCGCTGCTCCAGCCGAGCCACGGGCCCGATCTGACCATGCCGCGCGTGGTCCAGCTGGCCCGCGAGGGCGACCCCGGCTGCCGCCGGGTCATCGCGGACGTAGGACGCCATATCGGTAGTGGTGTGGCGAATCTGTGCAATCTGCTCAATCCCAGTCGGGTGGTGCTCGGCGGGGACCTCGCCGAGGCCGGCGAGCTGGTGCTCGGCCCGATCAGGGAGTCGGTGTCGCGGTACGCGATCCCCAGCGCCGCACGGCAGTTGGGCATCGTGCCGGGCACCCTCGGGGGCCGCGCCGAGGTGCTGGGCGCGCTCGCCCTGGTGCTGAGCGAGATGGGCGATTCGACCCTGCTCGACGGGGCGCGCGGCGCGGACGCGGCAGCCATAGCGTGAACGGCTTACGTTCACACACCTAACGCATGGCACCGTTGTCATCTCGTTAAGAATTTACTCCTTGACGGTCGGCTGGCGGCCGAGTTGACTTCCAGCCACCTCGGCCGCAACGACGCGGCCACGTCAGGGAGGCACCCCCAATGAATGTGCTCAATGTGTGGACGCGTCGCGTCGTCATAGGCACCGCGGCGGTTTCGATGGCGCTCTCCGTGGCCGCCTGCGGCAAGGCCGGCGACGGCGCCAAGGGCGGCGGTGGCGACGGCAAGACCATCGGTCTGCTGCTGCCGGAGAACAAGACCACCCGCTACGAGACCTTCGACCGCCCGCTGATCACCAAGAAGATCCAGGCGCTCTGCCCGGACTGCAAGGTCAAGTACAACAACGCCGACCAGGACACCCAGACCCAGAAGAAGCAGTTCGACGCCCTGATCACGCAGGGCGTCAAGGTGATCGTCCTGGACCCGGTCGACTACAAGGCCACCAGGTCCTGGGTGGACCAGGCCGCCAAGCAGGGCGTCAAGGTCGTCGCCTACGACCGCCTGGCCGAGGGCCAGATCTCCGCCTACGTCTCCTACGACAACGAGAAGATCGGCCGCCTCCAGGGCGAGGCACTGGTCAAGGCGCTCGGCGACCAGGCCAAGGACAGCAATGTCGTCATGATCAACGGCTCGCCGACCGACCCCAACGCGCCGTTCTTCAAGCGGGGCGCCCACAGCGTCCTCGACAAGCAGGTCAAGAAGGTCGTCTACGAGCAGGACATCCCGGACTGGTCGTCGGACGAGGCCAACAAGAAGATGAACGCGGCCATCGACTCGCTCGGCAAGGACGGCATCCAGGCCGTCTACTCCGCCAACGACGGCATGGCCGGCGGCATCATCACCGCCCTCAAGCAGCGGGGCATGACCGTCCCGGTCGGCGGCCAGGACTCCGAGCTCGCGGGACTCCAGCGGGTCCTCAAGGGCGAGCAGGCGTTCACCATCTACAAGCAGATCCAGCCGCAGGCCGACACCACCGCCGAGATCGCGGTCAAGCTGCTCAAGGGCGAGAAGGCCGACTCCCTGACGCCCACCAAGGTGGACAGCCTCAGCGGCGAGGTCAAGGGCATCCCCGCCAAGCTCTACGACGCCCAGGTCGTGACCAAGGACAACATCAAGGACACGATCCTGAAGGACAAGGTCTACCAGGCGAGCCAGATCTGCACCGCCGACGTCAAGGCGGCGTGCGAGGCGGCGGGCATCAAGTAGGGCGGGCGGCGGGCCCCGTCCGGCCCGCTTCCGTCCCGCCCCCGCCCCCGGCCCGGTGGCCCCGGTCGCCGCGCCGGGGGCCCGCACACCCCCGCACTCGCACCACCGTTCCCGCCGCAGCGACGGCGGTGAAGGAGATGATTCACGTGTCCGCTACGCCTGTCCTGGCGTTGCGCGGGGTCTCCAAGCGGTTCGGCGCCGTCCAGGCGCTCACCGACGTCACGCTGGAGATCCGCGCCGGTGAGGTGGTCGCCCTCGTCGGCGACAACGGCGCCGGAAAGTCCACCCTCGTCAAGACCATCTCGGGCGTCCACCCGGTCGACGACGGCGTCATCGAATGGGAGGGCGCGCCGGTCCGCGTCACCAAGCCGCACGACGCCCAGGAACTCGGCGTCGCCACCGTCTACCAGGACCTCGCGCTCTGCGACAACCTCGACGTCGTCGCCAACCTCTACCTCGGCAACGAGCTCAGCACCGCCGGCGTCCTCGACGAGATCGCCATGGAGAAGCGGGCCAAGGAACTGCTGGACACCCTGTCCATCCGGATCCCCAGCGTCCGGATCCCCGTCGCCGCGCTCTCCGGCGGTCAGCGGCAGGTCGTCGCCATCGCCCGCGCGCTGATCGGCGACCCGAAGATCGTCATCCTCGACGAGCCGACCGCCGCCCTCGGCGTCGAGCAGACCGCGCAGGTCCTCGACCTCGTCGAGCGGCTCCGCGAGCGCGACCTCGGCGTCATCCTGATCAGCCACAACATGGCCGACGTGCTGGCCGTCGCGGACCGGGTGGCGGTCCTGCGGCTGGGCCGCAACAACGGTGTCTTCGACGTCGCGGACACCTCCCACGAAGAGATCATCGCCGCCATCACCGGTGCCGACGACAACGCCGTCACCCGCCGCAAGGCGCGCACCGACCAGCTCAAGAAGGAGGCCGGGGCATGAACGAACAGCAGACTGCCGAGGCCACGCCGGAGACCCCGCAGCCGGCCGCCGTCGACCCCCGGCTGCTGGTCAGACAGAAAGGATTCGCCGGCTACTTCGGCGAGTTCGTGCGCCGGATCCGCGGCGGTGAGCTGGGATCCCTGCCGGTCATCGTCGGCCTGGTGATCATCGCGGTCGTCTTCCAGCTCAAGAACAGCAGCTTCCTGTCCGCGGGCAGCCTCGCCAACATCGGCGTCTACACCTCCGGCCTGGGCATCATGGCGGTCGGCATCGTCTTCGTCCTGCTGCTCGGCGAGATCGACCTCTCGGTCGGCTCGGTCGCCGGCGTGGGCGCGGCCGTCTGGGCGGTGCTGAGCGTCACCCACGGCGTCAACGACTGGCTCGCGGTCCTGATCGCGATCGCCGCCGGCGCCGTCATCGGCGTCCTGCACGGCTTCTTTTTCGCCAAGATCGGCGTGCCCGCTTTCGTCGTCACCCTGGCCGGATTCCTCGGCTGGAGCGGCCTGCAGATCTGGATGATGGGCAAGGAAGGCTCCATCAACACGCCCAGCGGCAGCCTGGTGGAGAACCTCACCGGCTACTACTTCGAGGACAAGGCCGCCGCCTACGGCCTGGCCCTGATCGCGGTCCTCGCCTACGCGGGCTCCCTGCTGCTGGACAGCCGGCGCCGCCGGGCCGCGACCCTGCCGTCCCGGCCGTTCAGCGAGATCCTGCTGCGCACCGGCGTGGTCGCGGTGATCGCCTTCGCCGTCGCCTACGTCCTCAACGAGCCGTCCGGCGCCCGCGGGCTGCCGCTGGCCCTGGTGCTCTTCCTCGGCGTCCTGGTCGTCGCGGACTTCGTGGTGCGCCGCACCGGCTACGGCCGGCAGATCTTCGCGGTCGGCGGCAACGCCGAGGCGGCCCGCCGCGCCGGCATCAACGTCAACCGGGTCCGGATCACCGTCTTCGCGATCTCCGGGATGCTCGCCGCCTTCGGCGGGCTGTTCATCGCCAGCCTCTCCGGCGGCGCCACCAAGAACCTGGGCTCCGGCAACACCCTGATGAACGTCATCGCCGCGGCGGTCATCGGCGGCACCAGCCTCTTCGGCGGCCGCGGCAAGATCTGGTCCGCGCTGCTGGGCATGCTGGTGATCCAGTCCATCCAGCAGGGCCTGAACCTGCTCGGCATGGCGAGCGAGATCCAGTACATGATCACCGGCGCGGTGCTGCTGGCCGCCGTGGTGATCGACTCGGTGTCCCGGCGGACCCAGAAGACCGCCGGGCGGACCTAGGCCCTGTCGCGTCTCCGCCGGGGCGCCCCGGCGCACTGAGGCCGCGCAATGTCGTAAGACTGCAACAGTCTGCGCGACAGGGCGGAAACCGGCCCCCATCGGACGTCTTCCGATGGGGGCCGTGCCGTGCCCGGGGAACTGCCGGGGCGGCTGGAAACAGGCGTTCGAGGCGGCTGTCACCCGAGTGACATACATCGCCGGGCCCGGCCGCGCCGGCGGCGGACGCAACATTAGACTCATCTGATCGGCAAGCTCGACCTACGGCAGCAAGGAGGCATGGGGTGGCATTGCTGACCCGTATCAAGGGGCCGCGCGACTTGGACCGGCTCTCCCCGGAGCAGCTCACGCAGCTCGCGGGCGAGATCCGCGGCTTCCTCGTCGACGCGGTCTCCAAGACCGGCGGACACCTCGGCCCGAACCTCGGCGTGGTCGAGCTGACCATCGCCCTGCACCGTGTTTTCCATTCCCCCAAGGACAAGGTCCTCTGGGACACCGGACACCAGTCCTACGTCCACAAGCTGCTGACCGGCCGCCAGGACTTCGGCAAGCTCAAGGCCAAGGGCGGCCTCTCCGGCTACCCCTCCCGCGCCGAGTCCGCGCACGACGTCATCGAGAACAGCCACGCCTCCACCGTCCTGGGCTGGGCCGAGGGCATCGCCAAGGCCAACGAGGTCCGCCGCCGGGACGACCGGGTGGTGGCCGTCATCGGTGACGGCGCCCTCACCGGCGGGATGGCCTGGGAGGCGCTCAACAACATCGCCGCCGCCAAGGACCGCCCGCTGGTCATCGTCGTCAACGACAACGAGCGCTCCTACGCGCCGACCATCGGCGGCCTGGCCAACCACCTCGCCACGCTCCGCACCACCGACGGCTACGAGCGCTTCCTGGCCCGCGGCAAGGACATCCTGGAGCGCACCCCGGTCGTCGGCAAGCCGCTCTACGAGACGCTGCACGGGGCCAAGAAGGGCCTGAAGGACTTCATCGCGCCGCAGGGCATGTTCGAGGACCTGGGCCTGAAGTACGTCGGCCCGATCGACGGCCACGACATCGAGGCGCTGGAGTCCGCGCTGGCCCGCGCCAAGCGCTTCGGCGGCCCGGTGATCGTCCACTGCCTCACCGAGAAGGGCCGCGGCTACAAGCCCGCCGAGCAGGACGAGGCCGACCGCTTCCACGGCATCGGCCCGATCCACCCCGACACCGGCCTGCCCCTCTCCTCCGGCGGCAAGGACTGGACCGGCGTCTTCGGTGACGAGATGGTCGCGCTGGGCAAGGAGCGCGAGGACATCGTCGCCATCACGGCGGCCATGCTCCAGCCGGTCGGCCTGGAGAAGTTCGCCAAGGCGTTCCCGGACCGGGTCTACGACGTCGGCATCGCCGAGCAGCACGCCGCGGTCTCCGCCGCCGGCATGGCCACCGCCGGGCTGCACCCGGTCTTCGCGGTCTACGCCACCTTCCTCAACCGCGCCTTCGACCAGGTCCTGATGGACGTCGCGCTGCACAGGTGCGGCGTCACCTTCGTGCTGGACCGGGCCGGCGTCACCGGCACCGACGGCGCCTCGCACAACGGCATGTGGGACATGTCGATCCTCCAGGTCGTGCCCGGCCTGCGGCTGGCCGCCCCGCGCGACGCCGAGCAGGTGCGCCTCCAGCTGCGGGAGGCCGTCGAGATCGACGACGCGCCGACCGTGGTGCGCTACTCCAAGGGCGCGGTCGGCCCGGCCGTCGAGGCCGTCGACCGGGTCGGCGGCATGGACGTGCTGCGCCGGCCGGCCGACTCCGTCGCGCGCCCGGACGTCCTGCTGGTGTCGGTCGGCGCGCTCGCCCCGATGTGCCTGGAGGTCGCCGACCTGCTCGACAAGCAGGGCATCTCCACCACCGTCGTGGACCCGCGCTGGGTCAAGCCGGTCGACGAGGCGCTGCCGGGCCTGGCCGCCGAGCACCGGGTGGTCGTCACCGTCGAGGACAACATCCGCACCGGCGGCGTCGGTTCGGCCGTCGCCCAGGCGCTCCGGGACGCCGGCGTGGACATCCCGCTGCGCGACTTCGGCATCCCCGAGCGGTTCCTGGACCACGCCTCCCGCAAGGAGGTCATGGCCGAGATCGGGCTGACCGCGCCGGACATCGCCCGCCAGGTGACCGGGCTGGTCGCCAAGATGGACAACCGCGACGACGACGCCGCGGGCGCCGGGCGCACCGCCGGCGTCCCGGCCGCCGCGGAACCGGTCGCCCCGGAGGCGGTCGGCGGCGGGGCCGCGACCGCGCCCGCCGAGGTGGCCCGCGACTGACCCGCGGCCCGCACCGCCCGCCCGATGGGCCGGCCGGACGTCCTTACGGATGTTCCGGCCGGCCCATCGGCATCTCCGCCATTCCCCACCCCATCGGGTGAATCCCCGGGCCCGGAGGCCCCGCCGACGATGACCATTTCCAGACATTGCGGAAACTCGGTCAGTTCAGGAGAGTTGCGAGGGCAGTCCAGGCGGAGGTTCGCCCATGAGCACACAGCACGGACCACAGGGACACGGACCAGGGGGCGGGACGCGCCGCGATCGCGGCGTCCTGCGGACGAAGAGCATCGAGCAGTCGATCCAGGACACCGAGGAGCCGGAACACGCCCTCAGGAAGTCCCTCTCGGCGCTGGACCTCACCGTCTTCGGCGTCGGTGTCGTCATCGGCACCGGCATCTTCGTCCTCACCGGGAAGATCGCCAAGGAGCAGGCGGGACCCGCCGTCGCGCTCTCGTTCGTCGTCGCCGGCGTGGTCTGCGCGCTGGCGGCGCTGTGCTACGCGGAGTTCGCCTCCACCGTGCCGGTCGCCGGCTCGGCGTACACCTTCTCGTACGCCTCGCTGGGCGAACTGCCCGCCTGGATCATCGGCTGGGACCTGATCCTGGAGCTGGCCCTGGGGTGCGCGGTGGTCGCCGTCGGCTGGTCGGGCTACGTCCGTTCGCTGCTCGACACCGGGGGGCTGCACCTGCCGTCGATGCTGTCCGGCAGCCACGGCGGGCAGTTCGGCTTCGACCTGCTCGCCTGTGTCCTGGTCCTGGTGATCACCGGCATCCTGGTGCTCGGCATGAAGCTCTCGTCCCGGGTGACGACGGTGGTCGTGGGCGTCAAGGTCACCGTCGTGCTGCTGGTGATCATCGCCGGCTCGTTCTTCGTCTCGGGTGCCAACTACGACCCGTTCATCCCGCCCAGCCGGCCCAGCACGGCAGGCGGCGGCCTGACCGCGCCGCTCTCCCAGCTGATGTTCGGCTTCGCCCCGTCCGACTTCGGGGTGATGGGCATCTTCGCGGCGGCCGCGGTGGTCTTCTTCGCCTTCATCGGCTTCGACATCGTGGCCACCGCGGCCGAGGAGACCCGCGTCCCGCAGCGCGACGTGCCGCGCGGCATCCTCGGCTCGCTGGCCATCTGCACCCTGCTGTACGTCGCCGTGTCGGTCGTCGTCACCGGCATGGAGAGATACGACCAGCTCTCCGTCGACGCCCCGCTCGCCGACGCCTTCAAGCACGTCGGCCACCCCTTCTACGCGGGCCTGATCAGCTTCGGCGCGGCGGTCGGCCTGACCTCGGTGTGCATGATCCTGCTGCTCGGCCAGAGCCGGGTGTTCTTCGCGATGAGCCGGGACGGGCTGCTGCCGCAGCTCTTCTCCCGCGTGCACCCGAAGTTCGGCACCCCGCACCGCTCGACCATCGTCCTGGGCGTCGTCGTCGCGGTGGTCGCCGGCTTCACCTCCATCGACGTGCTGGCCGAACTCGTCAACATCGGCACGCTCTTCGCCTTCGTCGTGGTCGCCATCGGCGTCGTCCTGCTCCGCCGCGCCCGCCCCGATCTGCCGCGCGCCTTCCGCACCCCGTTGGTCCCGTTCGTCCCGCTGCTGTCGGTGCTCGCCTCGCTCTGGCTGATGCTCAACCTGCCGGCCGAGACCTGGATCCGCTTCGCGATCTGGATGGCGCTCGGGTTCGCCGTCTACTTCGTCTACGGGCGCACCCACAGCCGCCTCGCCGTCCGCCAGCGACAGCGCGACACGGCCTAGCGCGGTCCGATCCGGCCCGGGTCCGCAACGCCCTCGCCCGCCGCCCGGCGCGTACCTCCCCGGGCGGCCGCAGGCGCCGCTCTCGGCGGCTACGGAGCCCCGCTCCGCCCCCTGCCGCCCCACACCGCCCGCGGGCCCGTCACGCGGGCGCCCAGCGCTTGTACGCGTTCGCGCAGCCCGCGGTCCGCGGTGACCACCAGGCAGTCCCGTCCCGCGCCCTCTTCGGCGACCAGGCGCACGATCGTGTCGTCGCCGCTGCCGTCCGCCGACACCACCCGCACACCCGGCACCGACGCCACCCCGCGCGCGGCGCCCTCCACCACCAGCAGCAGTTCCAGCGGCGGTTCGACCAGCCCCGGCAGGCCCGCCTCGGCACAGCCGGGCAGCGCGTCCCGCAGCCGCTCGGCCGCGCCGCGCCGGTCCCGCCACCAGCCGTCGGGCACCGAGCCGACGACGTTCGCGGCATCGACAACGACCAAGGAATCCATGCCGTCAGCCTGCCACGGACGGCACCGCCCGGGGCCCCGCCCGCCGCACGCGAAAGACGCGCGGACCGGCTCCACCCAGCCGGTCCGCGCGCCAACTTCCCTGTGGCGGGAGTCCCTTACGCGGGAACGCTCGCGACGCCCGGGGCCAGGAACTTCTTGCCCGTCACCCGCTCGGAGACGCCCTCACGGTCCAGGTACGGCGTGATGCCGCCCAGGTGGAAGGGCCAGCCGGCGCCGGTGATCAGGCACAGGTCGATGTCCTGCGCCTCGGCCACCACGCCCTCGTCCAGCATCAGCCGGATCTCCTGCGCGACGGCGTCCAGCACCCGGTCGCGGACCTGCTCCTCGGTCAGCACCGCGTCGCCCTGCTTGAGCAGCGCGGCGACCTCCGGGTCCAGCTCCGGCTTGCCGGAGTCGTAGACGTAGAAGCCGCGCTTGCCGGCCTCGACGACGGCCTTGAGGTTCGGGGAGACCGTGAAGCGCTCCGGGAACGCGCCGTGCAGCGTCTCGGAGACGTGCAGGCCGATCGCCGGGCCGACCAGCTCCAGCAGGACCAGCGGCGACATCGGCAGGCCCAGGGGCTCGACCGCCTTCTCGGCGACCTCGACCGGGGTGCCCTCGTCGATGACGTTCTGGATCTCGCCCATGAAGCGGGTCAGGATGCGGTTGACGACGAACGCCGGGGCGTCCTTCACCAGCACGGCCGTCTTCTTCAGCGACTTGGCGACCGCGAAGGCGGTGGCCAGCGACGCGTCGTCGGTCTGCTCCGCCCGGACGATCTCCAGCAGCGGCAGGATCGCGACCGGGTTGAAGAAGTGGAAGCCCACGACCCGCTCGGGGTGCTTCAGCTTCGAGGCCATCTCGGTGACCGACAGCGAGGAGGTGTTGGTGGCGAGGATGGCGTGCTCCGGCACCACCGCCTCGACCTCGGCGAACACCTGCTGCTTGACGCCCATCTCCTCGAAGACGGCCTCGATGACGAAGTCCGCGTCGCCGAACGCCGCGGCCTTGTCGAGGTGGCCGCTGACCAGGCCCTTGAGGCGGTTCGCCTTGTCCTGGTTGACCCGGCCCTTGAGCAGCAGCTTGTCGATCTCGCCGTGGACGTACTGCACGCCCTTGTCGATCCGCGCCTGGTCGATGTCGGTGAGGACGACCGGGACCTCCAGGCGGCGGGCGAACAGCAGCGCCAGCTGGGAGGCCATCAGGCCGGCGCCGACGACGCCCACCTTGGTGACCGGCCGCGCCAGCGACTTGTCCGGCGCGCCGGCCGGTCGCTTGGCGCGCTTCTGCACCAGGTTGAACGCGTAGATGCCGGACCGCAGTTCGCCGCCCATGATCAGGTCGGCGAGCGCCTGGTCCTCGGCGTCGAAGCCCTGCCGCAGGTCGCCGTTCTTGGCCGCCGCGATGATGTCCAGCGCGCGGTAGGCGGCCGGGGCCGCGCCGTGCACCTTGCTGTCCGCGATCGCCTTGCCGCGCTGCACGGCGGCGTCCCACGCCTCGCCGCGGTCGATCTCGGGACGGGCGACCTCGGTCTCGCCCTTGAGCACCGCCGCGGTCCAGTCCAGCGACCGCTCCAGGAAGTCCGCGCCCTCGAAGAGCGCGTCCGCGATGCCCAGGTCGAAGACCTGCTCGCCCTTGAGTTGCTTGTTCTGGTTGAGCGAGTTCTCGATGATCACGCTCACCGCGCGGTCCGCGCCGATGAGGTTCGGCAGCAGCGCGCAGCCGCCCCAGCCGGGGACCAGGCCGAGGAAGACCTCGGGCAGCGAGAACGCCGGCAGTGCCTTGGAGACGGTGCGGTAGGTGCAGTGCAGACCGACCTCGACACCGCCGCCCATCGCGGCGCCGTTGTAGTACGCGAAGCTCGGCACGGCAAGCGCCGACAGCCGCTTGAAGACGTCGTGGCCGCCCTTGCCGATGGCCAGCGCGTCCTCGTGCCGCGCCAGCAGCTCGACGCCCTTGAGGTCGGCGCCCACGGCGAAGATGAACGGCTTGCCGGTGATGCCGGCGCCGACGATCTCGCCGTCCGCGGCCTCCTTCTCGACCTGGTCGATCGCGACGTTGAGGTTCGCCAGCGACTGCGGGCCGAAGGTGGTCGGCTTGGTGTGGTCCAGGCCGTTGTCCAGCGTGATGAGCGCGAACCGGCCCGCGCCTTTGGGGAGGTCGAGGTGGCGCACGTGCGCCTGCGTCACGACCTCGTCCGGGAACAGCTCGGCCGCACCCTTCAACAGTTCAGCGGTGGTGCTCACTTGCCCTCCCAGTGCGGGTTTTCCCAGATGACCGTGCCGCCCATGCCGAAGCCGACGCACATGGTGGTGAGGCCGTAGCGGACCTCGGGCTGCTCTTCGAACTGCCGCGCCAGCTGCGTCATCAGACGCACGCCGGACGACGCCAGCGGGTGACCGAAGGCGATCGCGCCGCCGTACTGGTTGACCCGCGGGTCGTCGTCGGCGATGCCGTAGTGGTCGAGCAGCGAGAGCACCTGGACGGCGAACGCCTCGTTGATCTCGAACAGGCCGATGTCGTCGATCGTCAGACCGGCCTTGGCCAGCGCCTTCTCGGTCGCCGGGACCGGGCCGATGCCCATCACCTCGGGCTCGACGCCCGCGAAGGCGTAGTCCACCAGGCGCATCTTGACCGGCAGGCCCAGCTCGCGGGCCACGTCCTCGGCGGCGATCAGCGAGGCGGTGGCGCCGTCGTTGAGGCCGGCGGCGTTGCCCGCGGTCACCCGGCCGTGCGGCCGGAACGGGGTCTTCAGGCCGGCGAGGTTCTCCAGCGTCGTGCCCGGACGCATCGGCTCGTCGGCGGTGGCCAGGCCCCAACCGGTCTCGCCGGCCTCGGCGTTGGTGCGGCGCACCGAGATCGGCACCAGGTCGGCCTGGATCTTGCCGTTGGCGTACGCCTTCGCGGCCTTCTCCTGGCTGCGCACCGCGTACTCGTCGGCGCGCTGCTTGGTGAGGTGCGGCAGCCGGTCGTGGAGGTTCTCCGCCGTCATGCCCATGAAGAGCGCGGACTGGTCGACCAGCTTCTCCGACACGAAGCGCGGGTTGGGGTCCACGCCCTCGCCCATCGGGTGGCGGCCCATGTGCTCGACACCGCCGGCCACGGCGATGTCGTACGCGCCGAAGGCCACCCCGCCGGCGACGCTGGTCACCGCGGTCATCGCACCGGCACACATCCGGTCGACGGAGAAACCGGGCACGGACTTCGGCAGCCCCGCCAGGATGGCGGCGGTGCGGCCCAGGGTCAGGCCCTGGTCGCCGATCTGGGTGGTGGCGGCGAGGGCGACCTCGTCGATCCGGGCCGGGTCCAGGTCCGGGTTGCGGCGCAGCAGCTCCCGGATGCACTTGACGACCAGGTCGTCGGCGCGGGTCTCGTGGTAAATGCCCTTCGGGCCCGCCTTGCCGAACGGGGTGCGGACGCCGTCGACGAAGACGACGTCCCTAGCGGTACGAGGCACGTTGGCTCTCCTCCAGGTGCGGGATGGCACTGCTGCAAGCGCGCCCCGGAGGACGCGTCACATGCCCATGCTACTTACGGGTAACCAAGCTGCACACCCCCCTCGCCCGGAGCGGCGAACGTCACACCGCCCGGTGGCCGGAACCCTCCGGGTGTCGCGGATGCGAAGGCCGCCGGGAACGCGGACGGCCCCGGCCGCGCGGTGCTGCGCGGCCGGGGCCGTCGGTGGTGTCGCGGGGCCGGTCAGGAACCGCCTGCCACCAGTGCCTCAGTGAGGAGTGGTGCGACCAGCTCGATCTGCCAGGGACGGGCGCCGTGTCCGGCCAGGACTTCGGCGACCGTCTCCGGGGTCGGGCCGGCCGGCGGCTCCCAGCAGAGCCTGCGGACGGTGTCTGGGGTGATGAGGTTCTCCTGGGGGAGGTTCAGCTGCTCGGCGAGCGCGGTCACCGCCGTGCGGGCGGCCGACAGCCGGGCGGCGGCGGCCGGGTCCTTGTCGGCCCACGAGCGGGGCGGCGGCGGGCCGTTGAACGGCTGGCCGGGCTGCGGCAGCTCGTTGTCCGGCAGCGCCCGGGCGCGGTCCACGGCGGCCTGCCACTGCTCCAGCTGGCGCCGGCCCATCCGGTGCCCGAACCCGGACAGCGCGGCCAGCGCGTGGGTGTTGGGCGGGAGTTGGAGCGCGGCCTCGATGATCGCGGCGTCGCCGAGCACCTTGCCGGGGGAGACGTCGCGCCGCTGCGCGACCTGGTCGCGCAGCGTCCACAGCTCCCGCACGACCGCCATCTGCCGACGCCGGCGCACCTTGTGCATACCGGACGTGCGGCGCCAGGGGTCCTTGCGGGGCGGCGGCGGGGGAGCGGTGGCGATGGCCGCGAACTCCTGCCGGGCCCACTCCAGCTTTCCCTGGCGGTCCAGCTCCTCCTCCAGCGCGTCGCGCAGGTCCACCAGCAGTTCGACGTCGAGCGCGGCGTAGCGCAGCCACGGATCGGGCAGCGGGCGGGTGGACCAGTCGACGGCCGAGTGGCCCTTCTCCAGGGCGTAGCCGAGGACGTTCTCGACCATGGCGCCCAGGCCGACCCGGGCGAAGCCGGCCAGTCGCCCGGCCAGCTCGGTGTCGAACAGCTTGGTGGGGACCATCCCTATGTCGCGCAGACAGGGCAGGTCCTGGGTGGCGGCGTGCAGCACCCACTCGGTGTCGCAGATCGTCCCGCCGAGCGCGGAGAGGTCGGGGCAGCCGACCGGGTCGATCAACACGCTGCCGGCGCCCTCACGGCGCAGCTGGACCAGGTAGGCGCGCTGGCCGTAGCGGTAGCCGGAGGCACGCTCGGCGTCCACGGCGACCGGACCGCGACCGGCCTGGAAGGCGGCGACGACCTCGGCGAGCGCCTCGGGTGTGGCGGTCACCGGGGGGATGCCCTCGCGGGGTTCCAGTAGGGGTTCCGGCGCCGGTCGGGAATCCGGAGGCGATTCTCCGGGTGCTCGCAGTGTCGTGTCTGCTGCGGTCTTTTGGGCGTCGGTCACCAGTCAAGGGTATCTGTGTATGCACGTCGCCCGTCGGGGGAATGTTCCCTCGACGGGCGAGAAGGGTCGGGAAGCGGGGTTCAGTGGATGATGCCGGTGCGCAGTGCGACCGCCACCATCCCGGCCCGGTCGCCGGTGCCGAGCTTGCGCGCGATCCGGGCGAGGTGGCTCTTGACGGTCAGCGCCGACAGCCCCATCGACACCCCGATGGCCTTGTTGGACTGGCCCTCCGCCACCAGCCGCAACACCTCCACCTCGCGCCCCGACAGCTCGCGGTAGCCGCCGGGGTGGCCCGGCGCGCCCGGCGGGCGGCGCTGCATCCGGGCCGCGTTGGCGCCGATCGGCGCGGCGCCCGGCCGGCCCGGCAGGCCCAGGTTGGTGCGGGTGCCGGTGACGACGTAGCCCTTGACGCCGCCGGCGAGGGCGTTGCGCACGGCGCCGATGTCGTCGGCGGCGGACAGCGCGAGGCCGTTGGGCCAGCCGGCCGCCCGCGTCTCGGACAGCAGGGTCAGGCCGGAGCCGTCGGGAAGGTGGACGTCGGCCACGCAGATGTCGCGTGGGTTGCCGACGCGGGGACGGGCCTCCGCGATGGACGACGCCTCGATCACGTCACGTACGCCGAGGGCCCACAGGTGACGGGTGACGGTGGAGCGAACGCGAGGGTCGGCTACGACGACCATGGCGGTCGGTTTGTTCGGGCGGTAGGCGACCAGGCTCGAAGGCTGCTCAAGGAGAACTGACACCGGGCCTCCTGGGGAGTGGCGGGGACGGAAGCCGGCTGGGGAAAGCCGGAATGATCCGTGTTTGAAGGGTCACTGACCTCTTCGGCAGCAATCCGGCAGGACTTTAGAGTTTGATCACGATTTAGTTAGGGGCAATTCGGGCAAATCGGATGCGTGAGCGATCAAGGTGAGCATGGAGTGCACACTGAGGTGATCACAGGCGTACGGAAACGGCGAGGTGCCGCACTTCCGGACATCCCGGACGTGCGGCACCTCGCCGTCGTATGGACGGGGCGGACGACTCCTCAGCGGGCCTGCGGGCCGCGGCGCTGCGGCAGCGCCACCACCCCGCCGCGCGGCGGGGGGTCGACCGGGGCCGGCGGCAGCCCCGCCACCTGGCACAGCAGATCGCACCACGCCGACAGGTGCGCCGCGAGATCGGGCACCCCGCCCGGCCCCTCGGCCGGCGTCCACGAGGCCCGGATCTCGATCTGGGTCGCCGGCTCCCGCGCCGCGAGCCCGCCGAAGTAGTACGACCCGGCCCGGGTGACCGTGCCGCTCGGCGCGCCGTACTGCACCCCGCGCGCCTCCAGCGCCCCGGTCAGCCAGGACCACGAGACCTCGGGCAGCAGCGGATCGGCGCCCATCTCCGGCTCCAGTTCCGCGCGGGCCAGCGTCACCACCCGGAACGTGCCCTGCCAGGTCTCGTCGCCGGCCGGCTGATGGAGCACCACCAGCCGGCCGTCCGCCAGGTCCCGGTCCTCGCCGTCCGGCCCCGCCCCGCGTTCGACGACCGCGGCCTCCAGCGCGTAGGCGTACGGGGCGAGGCGTTTGGGTGCGGGTGTCGGGCCGGTCTCGATCTCCGGCCGCAGTCGTGCCGCGCGAAGCGCCTCGACCGCCTGACGGAAGGGGATCGGGGTCTCGTCCGCGCTGTCCGCGAGGTGTTCTTGAGCCGCAGCCATGCCCGGAAGGGTAGGCGGAAGACGCCCCTCATACGCGGAGGACACCCGGTGCGCGCGTCGCCCATTCGGAGGTGCCGTCGGGCGCGTGCGAAGATTTGGCGCGTGAGCGCCAACGATGCCCTTACGGGCCAGCAGCAGACCGCTACGTACGACTCGGCTTTCCTCAGGGCGTGCCGGCGTGAACCGGTGCCGCACACGCCGGTGTGGTTCATGCGCCAGGCCGGTCGTTCGCTCCCCGAGTACCGCAAGGTCCGCGAGGGCATCGCCATGCTCGACTCCTGCATGCGGCCGGAGCTGGTCACCGAGATCACGCTGCAGCCGGTGCGCCGGCACGGCGTGGACGCCGCGATCTACTTCAGCGACATCGTGGTGCCCCTGAAGGCCATCGGCATCGACCTCGACATCAAGCCCGGCATCGGCCCGGTCGTCGAGAACCCCATCCGCAGCCGCGCCGACCTGGAGCAGCTGCGCGCGCTGGAGCCCGGCGACGTCTCCTACGTCACCGAGGCCATCGGCATGCTCACCCGTGAGCTGGGCACCACCCCGCTCATCGGCTTCGCCGGCGCCCCGTTCACGCTCGCCAGCTACCTCGTCGAAGGCGGCCCGTCCCGCAACCACGAGCGCACCAAGGCCCTGATGTACGGCGACCCGCAGCTGTGGGCCGATCTGCTCGACCGGCTCGCGGACATCACCGCCGCCTTCCTCAAGGTCCAGATCGAGGCCGGTGCCAGCGCCGTCCAGCTCTTCGACTCCTGGGTCGGCGCGCTCTCCCCGGCCGACTACCGGCGCTCGGTGATGCCGGCCTCCGTCAAGGTCTTCGACGCGGTCGCCGGCTACGGCGTCCCGCGGATCCACTTCGGCGTGGGCACCGGCGAACTCCTCGGCCTGATGGGCGAGGCCGGCGCGGACGTGGTCGGCGTCGACTGGCGGGTCCCGATGGACGAGGCGGTCCGCCGGGTCGGCCCCGGCAAGGCGCTCCAGGGCAACCTCGACCCGGCCGTGCTCTTCGCCCCCCGCGAGGCCGTCGAGACCAAGGCCCGCGAGGTCCTCGACGCCGCCGCCGGCCTCCCCGGTCACGTCTTCAACCTCGGCCACGGCGTGCTCCCCAACACCGACCCGGAGGCGCTGACCCGCCTCGTCGAGTACGTCCACACGCAGACCGCGCGCTGAGCGGCTGAGCCGGGGGCGGGCCGGGCCTGCGGGGCGGGCCCACCCCCGGCTAGCGCGGGCCGGTGCTCCCGGCCGCCCGCACCGCCGCGTCCGCCTTGCGGGCCGCCACCAGGACCGGGTCCCAGACCGGCGAGAACGGCGGGGCGTACCCCAGGTCCAGGGCGGTCATCCGCTCCACCGTCATCCCCGCGGTGAGCGCCACCGCGGCGATGTCCACCCGCTTCGCGGCGCCCTCCCGTCCGACGATCTGCACCCCCAGCAGCCGTCCGGTGCGCCGTTCGGCGAGCATCTTCACGTGCATCGGGCGGGCTTCGGGGTAGTAGCCGGCGCGGCTGGTCGACTCGATGGTGACCGTGACGAACCGCAGCCCCGCCGCCCGGGCCTGGCTCTCCAACAGCCCGGTGCGGGCGATCTCCAGGTCGCAGACCTTGCTGACGGCCGTGCCGACGACACCCGGGAAGGTCGCGTAGCCGCCGGCCACATTGGCGCCGATCACCTGGCCGTGCTTGTTGGCGTGGGTGCCCAGCGCGATGTGCCGGTGCTCCCCGGTGACCAGGTCACGCACCTCGACGCAGTCCCCGCCCGCCCAGACGTGCTCCTGGCCGGCCACCCGCAGCGCCAGATCCGTGCGCAGTCCCCCGGACGCGCCCAGCGGCAGCCCGGCCGCCTCGGCCAGGGCGGTCTCCGGACGGACGCCCAGCCCCAGCACGACCACGTCGGCCGGGTACTCGGCGTCCTCCGTGACCACCGCCCGGGCCCGGCCCTCGTCCTGGTCGGTCAGCACCCCGGTCACCCGCGCACCCGTCACCACCTCGATGCCCATGTCGCACATCGCGGTGCGCACCAGCGCCCCCATGTCCGGGTCGAGGGTGGACATCGGCTGCGCGCCCTGGTCCAGGACCGTGACCTGGAAGCCGCGGTGGACCAGCGCCTCGGCCATCTCCACGCCGATGTACCCGGCGCCGATCACCACCGCCCGCCGGCCCGCCGCGCCGCGCAGGCCGTACAGCAGCCGCTGTCCGTCGTCCAGCGTCTGCACCCCGTACACGCCCGGTGCGTCGATGCCCGGCAGCGGCGGGCGCAACGGGCGCGCCCCGGTCGCCACCACCAGCTTGTCGAAGCCGGTCCACGCCTCGCGGCCGCCGTCCGCCAGGTCCCGGCTGCGCACCCGGCCCCGGTCCAGGTCGATCTCGGTGACCTCGGTGCGCAGCCGCAGGTCGATGTCCCGGGCCCGGTGCTCCTCGGCGGTGCGGGCGATCAGCGCGTCCGGGCCGTCCACCACGCCGCCCACCCAGTACGGGATGCCGCAGGCCGAGTACGAGGTGAAGTGGCCGCGTTCGAAGGCCGTGACGGTCAGTGCCTCGGGCCCTTTGTGGCGGCGGGCCTGTGAGGCGGCGGCCATCCCCGCCGCATCGCCGCCGATGACCACCAGCCGCTCCGGCGTCGCCATCCCCGTTTCCTTTCGTCCGTTGTCGCTCTTCCGCGGCGTTCGGTTCGTTTCCGCGCGCTCCGGTCCGTTCCATGATCGCGGTGCGCCGTTCCGTCGCGCGGCACCGGCGGTTCCCGGGCGGACCGCGCGGGCCGGCTCAGAAGGGGTAGGCGGCCGGGGTGGCGCGCACCGTGGTCCAGCGGGTCTCGGTGAACGCGTCGAGGTTGGCCTCGCCGCCGAAGCGGGAGCCGGTACCGGAGTCCGCCAGTCCGCCGAAGGCGGCCACCGGCTCGTCGTTGACGGTCTGGTCGTTGATGTGCAGCAGACCGGTGGGGATCCGGTCGGCCAGCTCCAGGGCGCGGGCCGCGTCGCGGGTGACGACGCCCAGCGCCAGCCCGTAGGACGACTCGTTGGCCAGCGCCACCGCCTCGTCGAGGGTCCGGAAGGCGCGGACCGGGGCCACCGGGCCGAACACCTCCTCGCAGTACGCGGGGGACGCGCCCACCGAGCCGGGCCCGGTGGCGTCCGGGTCCGCGTCGGCGAGGACCGTCGGCCGGTAGAACAACTCGTGATGGGTGCCGCCGGCGGCGATCCGCACGCCCGCGGCGGCGCTCTCCCGGACCAGCGCGTCGATCCTGCCGAGCTGTCCGCGGTCGATGACCGGGCCGAGGTGGACCTGCGCGCGGAACGGGTCCCCGACGGTCAGCGCGTCCGCCTTCGCCGCCAGCCGCGCCACGTACTCCTCGTAGCGCGAGGCGTGGACGAGGTGACGGCCCGCCGTCATGCAGACCTGTCCCTGGTGGAAGAACGACGCCCAGGCGGCGGTGGACATCGCGGCGTCCAGGTCGGCGTCCTCCAGCACCAGGAACGCGCTGTTGCCGCCCAGTTCCAGATGGGCCCGCTTGAGGTGCTGCGCGGCCAGCGCGCCGACGCTGCGGCCGGCCGCGGTCGAGCCGGTGAAGGAGATGACCCGTACCCGCGGGTCCGCCACCAGCGTCCGCCCGACGTCCGCGCCGCCGGGCAGCACGTGCAACAGCCCCGCCGGCAGGCCGGCCTCGGCGAAGACCGCCGCGAGGACGTGCCCACCGCACACCGCGGTGCGCGGATCGGGCTTGAGCACCACGGCGTTGCCCAGCGCCAGGGCCGGTGCGACGGACCGGACGGCGAGGATCAGCGGGACGTTGAACGGCGCGATCACCCCGACCACGCCGGCCGGCACCCGGGTGGTGTACGACAGCCGCGGCGCCGCCGACGGCAGCACCTGGCCGAGCGGACGGTGGGCGAGCGCGGCGGCCTCGTAGCACTCCTCGGCCGCGGTGCGGAGCTCGAAGTCGGCCTTGCCGCGGACGCTGCCGGCCTCCCGGACGATCCACTCGCCGATCTCCGCGGCGTGCTGCTGGAGCAGATCGCCGGCCCGGCGCAGCACCGCGGCCCGCTCCGGGTACGGCCTGCGCGCCCAGTCCCGCTGCGCCGCGGCGGCCGTGGCCGCGGCGTCCGCGACGTCGGTGGGCGCGGCCAGCGTCAGGGTGGCCAGCACCTCGCCCGTCGCGGGCTCCACCGCCTCGGCGGGGTCGCCGTGCAGGGAGAGCCAGTCCTTGGGATCGAGCAGGGCCATCGCGCCAACCTCCGTGAGCACCGGGACAGTTGATTGATGAACGAGTGTGCCCCATGACGGCGGCGCGCGCCCGCCGGACGGCCGACCCCGACCTCCCGGCGGGCCGTCCGGGTCGAAGCGCCCTGAGACGCCAGAGGTGCCCTAGCGCTCCAGCACCATCGCCAGCCCCTGCCCCACCCCGATGCACAGTGCCGCCAGCCCGGTGCCCGAGCCCTGTGCGGCGAGTTGGTGGGCCACCGCGCCGGCGAGCCGGGCCCCGGAGGCGCCCAGCGGGTGCCCGATGGCGATGGCGCCGCCGCGCGGATTGACCACGGTGGGGTCGAGATCCGGCCACTGGGCGAGGCAGCCCAGCGCCTGGGCCGCGAACGCCTCGTTCAGCTCGCAGACCGCCAGATCGCCGAAGCTCCGCCCGGCCCGTTCCAGCGCCCGCCGGACCGCCTCCACCGGGCCGAGCCCGAACAGCTGCGGCTCGATACCGGTCACCGCGCTCGCCCGTACCCGGGCCAGCGGCTCCCGCCCGGTGGCCCGCAGCCCCTCCTCGCTGACCAGCAGCAGCGCCGCCGCGCCGTCGTTGAGCGGCGAGGAGTTGCCGGCGGTGACCGTGCCGCCCTCACTGCGGAACGCCGGCTTCAGCCGGGAGAGCGCCTCCAGCGAGGAGTTCTCCCGGACGGTCTCGTCGCGTGCCGGCTCCGCCCCCGGCACCGGCACGACCTCCGCGTCGTAGGCGCCCGCCGCCCAGGCCCGGGCCGCCTTCTGGTGGCTGGCCAGCGCGAACACGTCCTGCTGTTCGCGGGTGATGCCGTGCTTGTCGGCGATCAGCTCGGCGCCCTCGCCCAGCGGGACCGTCCACTCCGGCGCCATCCGCGGATTGACCATCCGCCAGCCCAGCGTCGAGGAGAACATCTCCTGATGGCCCGCGGGGAAGGCCCGGTCCGGCTTGCGCAGTACGTACGGCGCCCGGCTCATCGACTCCACGCCGCCGGCCACCGCGATCTCCGCATCGCCGTGCGCGACGGCGCGGGCCGCCTGGATGACCGCCTCCAGCCCGGACCCGCACAGCCGGTTGACGGTCACCCCGGGGACGCCGACCGGCAGCCCGGACAGCAGCACGGCCATCCGCGCGACGTTGCGGTTGTCCTCGCCCGCGCCGTTGGCGTCGCCGAAGTAGACGTCGTCGATCCGCCCCGGATCGAGCTCCGGGGTGCGGTCCACCAGCGCGCGCACCACATGGGCGGCGAGGTCGTCGGGGCGCAATCCGGCCAGCGCGCCGCCGTATTTGCCGACCGGGGTCCGTACCGCGTCGACGATGTAGACGTCCCGTACGGCGTTCGGTGCGTGTGGCTCGGTCATCAGGCTGTGTCCTCGCTGTCTTCGCTGTCTGCGCTGTCCTCGCGACACCGGCTCGGCGGCCGGGCGGTACGAAGATCGCCACCCGCCGCCCCGAGTCTTTGCCCGGCACCGCCCGGTGTCAACGGGGCGTCCGGCCACCTTCACCGGACGCGCCGGACCGGCCGGTCTCCCCGGTTCCGCCCGACGCGCCCGCCGCCCCGGCAACCCGCCGAAGAGGTCGCGGTCCCGCTGCCCGGACCGGCTCCCGGGCGCCGGAACCGGCTCTGAGAGAGTGGAGGACATGAGCACAGCGCACAGCGGTACGGGCGGCGCGCCCGGTCATGTCGTGGTCATCGGCGGCGGTATCGCGGGGCTGGCCGCCGCGCACCGGCTGCTGGCGGGCGGGGCCCGGGTGACCCTCCTGGAGGCGTCGGAGCGCCTCGGCGGCAAGCTGCTGGCCGGTGACATCGCGGGCGTACCGGTCGATCTCGGCGCCGAATCGATGCTGGCCCGGCGGCCGGAGGCGGTGGAGCTGGCGCGGGCCGTGGGCCTGGCCGACCGGCTCCAGCCGCCCGGCACCGCCACCGCCTCCCTGTGGACCCGCGGTGCGCTGCGCCCGATGCCCAAGGGGCACGTCATGGGCGTCCCCGGCGACCTCGGGCCGCTCGCCGCCTCCGGCGTGCTCTCCCCGGAGGGCCTGGCGCGCATCGAGGACGACCGGACGCTGCCGACGACCGAGGCCGGCACCGACATCGGGGTCGGCGCGTACGTCGCGGCCCGGCTCGGCCGGGAGGTCGTCGACCGGCTCGTCGAGCCGCTGCTCGGCGGGGTCTACGCGGGCGACGCCTACCGCATCTCGATGCGCGCCGCCGTCCCGCAGCTCTTCGAGGCGGCCCGGCGCGGCGGTTCGCTGATCGAGGGCGTCCGGGGCATCCAGGAGCGCGCCGCGGCCGCCGTGCCCGAGGGGCCGGCCGCGACCGGCCCGGTATCGGTCTTCATGGGCATCGCCGGCGGCATCGGGACGCTGCCGGGCGCGGTCGCCGACGCGGTGCGCCGCTCGGGCGGCGAGATCCTGCTGCGCACGCCGGTGCGCGAGCTGCGCTGGAGCGCCGCGGACGGCTGGCACGTCCAGGCCGGCGACCGGGTGCTCACCGCCGACGCGGTGGTCCTGGCCGCGCCCGCGCCGGCCGCCGAACGCCTGCTGCGCGCCGGCTCCCCGGCCGCCGCCGGCGAGCTGGCCGCCGTCGAGTACGCCTCGATGGCGCTGGTCACCATGGCCTTCCGGCGCGCCGATCTGACGGCCGTTCCGCGCGGCAGCGGCTTCCTCGTCCCGCCGGTCGACGGCCACCGGATCAAGGCGTCGACCTTCGCCAGCCACAAGTGGAACTGGATCGCCGAGGCCCACCCGGACCTGTTCGTGCTGCGCACCTCCCTCGGCCGGTACGGCGACGAGGCCGATCTGGAGCGCGACGACGCCGAACTGGTCGCCCTCTCCCTCGCCGACCTCGGCGAGGCGGTCGGCCTGACCGCCCGGCCGGTGGCCACCACCGTCACCCGCTGGGACGGCGGGCTGCCGCAGTACGCCGTCGGCCATGTGGACCGGGTGGCGCGGATCCGGGCCGCGGTCGCCGGACTGCCGGGCCCGCTGCGGGTCTGCGGCGCGCTCTACGACGGCGTCGGCATCCCGGCGTGCATCGCCTCCGCGCACCGGGCCGCCGACGAGGTCCTCGGGACCCTGACGCCGGGCGTCGCCGGCGGCGAGTGAGAATGGACGACATGACAGACGCTTCCACCCCCGCCTCCGACAAGATCCCCAACGCCGGCAAGAAGGCCAAGGACCTCAACGAGGTCATCCGCTACACCCTCTGGTCGGTCTTCAAGCTGCGCGACGTCCTCCCCGAGGACCGGTCCGGCTACGCCGACGAGGTCGAGGAGCTGTTCGCCCAGCTCGCCGCCAAGGACGTGGTGGTCCGCGGCACCTACGACCTCTCCGGGCTGCGCGCCGACGCCGACGTGATGATCTGGTGGCACTCGGAGAACTCCGACGACCTCCAGGAGGCGTACAACCGCTTCCGCCGCACCCGTCTGGGCCGCGCGCTGGAGCCGGTCTGGTCGAACATGGCGCTGCACCGTCCCGCCGAGTTCAACAAGTCGCACATCCCGGCCTTCCTGGCCGACGAGCACGCCCGCGACTACGTGAGCGTCTACCCGTTCGTGCGCTCCTACGACTGGTATCTCCTCCCCGACGAGGACCGCCGCCGGATGCTCGCCGACCACGGCAAGATGGCCCGCGGCTTCCCCGACGTCCGCGCCAACACCGTCGCCTCCTTCTCGCTCGGCGACTACGAGTGGATCCTCGCCTTCGAGGCCGACGAGCTGCACCGCATCGTCGACTTGATGCGCCACCTGCGGGCCTCCGAGGCGCGCCGCCACGTCCGCGAGGAGATCCCGTTCTACACCGGCCGCCGCAAGCCGGTCGCCGAGCTGGTCGCCGGCCTGGCCTGACCGGTCGGACACCCCGGAACACGGACGTCGGGGCCGCCCCCGAAGGGACGGCCCCGACCTCCACGCTCCGGGGCGGCTACCGCCCCTTCACCTGCTGCACCAGCGTCGGCCGGGCCCGCTGGAGCGGCTGCCCCGGCACCGGCTCGGCGCGCGGTCCGCAGTACGCCCGGTGCCCGGGGACCTTCCCGTGCAGCAGGTACGTCTCGACGTAGGTGTTGACACAGAGGTTGTCGCCGTACGCGATGCCGTGGGTGCCCGCGTCCCGCTCGGTCACCAGGGACGAGCCGGGCAGTCGCCGCTGGAGCTCCAGCGCGCCCGGGTAGGGGGTGGCCGCGTCCCGTTCGGCGGCCAGCAGCAGCACCGGCGGCAGCGCGCCGGGCTCGGTGCGGATGTCCAGCGGGCGGCCCCGCCCGTACAGCGCGTCGTCCAGGTCGGTGTCGGCGGCCTGCTGGGAGGCGTGGGCCAGGGCGTCCCCGGCCGACGCGCCCTTGACGGCCCGCTGGGTGGTGGTGCGGATCGCCTCCTCGACGCCGGCCGCCGCCGACTGCCGGTGCTCCGGCCAGAAGGCGCACGGCAGGTTCATCCAGGCGTTGTCCCAGGTCTCGAACGGCGCGGTGCGGGCCAGGGCGGTGTTGTCCCGGTCCCAGACGTGCCAGTTGCGCGGCCAGGCCGAGTCGTTGCACTCGACGGCGGTGTAGACGGCGTTGGCGTTCTCCTCGCCCTGGCCGTCGCCGGAGGGCAGTGCCTGGGCGATCAACAGCTGGGCGTCGCCGCGCAGGTACTTCGACAGCGCCTCGGCGCGCATCGGCCAGAACGCGTCGTTGTAGCCGGTCTTGAGGTACGCCGCCTGGAGCTGCCCGGGGCCGATCTTCCCGTTGACCGGCGCGCGCCGCAGCCGCTGGATGACGGTGTCGTAGGAGTGCTGCACCGCCTGCTTGTCGGATCCCAGGTGGTAGGTGGCGTCGTGCTTGGCGACCCAGCGCAGCCAGTCGCCCCAGCGGCGCTCGAAGGCGACGCTCTGGTCGAGGTTGTTCTGGTACCAGATCTGCCGGGGATCGGGGTTGACCACGCTGTCGAAGACCATCCGGCGGACATGGCCGGGGAACAGCGTCGCGTAGACCGCCCCGAAGTACGTCCCGTAGGACGCGCCCATGAACGTCAGCTTCTTCTCGCCGAGCGCCGCCCGCAGCATGTCCAGGTCCCGGGCGTTGTTGACCGAGTTGTAGAACGGCAGGTCGGCGCCGGCCCGTTGAGCGCAGCCGTGGGCGTACGCCTTCGCCTCCGCCACCTTCTTCTGCTTGAAGGACTCGCTGGGGTACCGCGGGCTGTCCGTGGGCGCCTTGGTGAAGTCCTTGGGGTCCTGGCAGGACAGCGGGGCGCTGCGCCCCACCCCGCGCGGCGCATAGCCGACGAAGTCGTAGGCGCGGGCGGTCCGGCGCCAGGTCGGCAGCGCTCCGTAGAGGGGGAACTGCATGCTGGACGCGCCGGGGCCGCCAGGGTTGAAGACCAGGGCGCCCTGCCGTTCGGCGGACGAGGTGGCCCGGGTCCGGCTGACCGTCAGCTTGATCTGCTTGCCGTGCGGCCGGGCGTAGTCGAGCGGGACGGCGAGCGTGCCGCACTCGACGGAGGCCGGGAGGTGCTCCACGCCCGCGCACCGGCCGAAGGTGAGGGGGCGAACAGGGGCGGGCGGCGCCGCCGGGTCCCGGGCGGCGCCGCCGGCCGGTGCGGAGGCGAGGCCGGTCAGGACCAGCGACCCGAGGGCGCCGTACAACGCAAGTGCTCTCACGAGCCGTCCCTTCATATGGTGCGCGGTGCGGGGCTCCGGGGAGGGGCTCGCTGCACGGGGTCGCACGGTGGGCATACAAAAGGGATAGTTGGGCCAACCGAGGGCGAAGTAAAGCACCGTACGGCGGTGTCGGACGCTATGCCCCGGAAGAGTGGAGCGCCGCGCGCAAACCGGGATCGACGAGCACGGCGGGTCCGTGCAGGGCGAGTCCCGTCAGGCCGGCCGGCTCCGGCGCCGGACGTCTGTCCCGCACGCCGGGGTGCTCCTGCCGCAGCCGCGCCGCGCCGGCCTCGGTGGCCCAGCCGATGGACGGGCGGGCCTCCGCGCGGGCGATGGCCCAGGTGCCGAGGGCGAGGATCAGCGGGAGCGCGAACCACGCCAGCACCAGCCGGTCGGGCTCGCCGGACGGGGCCGTCCAGTAGGTCGCGCCGGCGGCCGACAGCACCACCAGGGCGGCGCCGCGGACCTGGCGGACCGCGGTGCGGATCGCGGCGGGCGCCGCGAGACCGGCGTCGACCAGCCGGTCGGCCAGCCCCCGGACCGCATCGGTGCCGGACAGGGCGGTCCGGACGGCGGGTATGCGGCACTGCCCCTCGGGGCCGATGGCGGTGAGCGCGGCCCGCTCGACGGGGTCCTGGCCGACCGGGTCGACGACCGTGGCCCAGCCGGTGTGGGCGAGGTGCAGCCGCCGCTGTTGGGCCATCAGGACGAGCACCACATCGGCGAGTCGGTGCGGGCCGCCGGAGAGATAGGCCGTCTCGTACAGGGTCAGCCCGGCGAGGGCGCCGTCGGCGTCCGGCGCGGTGTCCGGTGGGGTGTCCTGGGCGCGGTGCTGGGCCTGGCCGGTGACGACCGCCGTGCGGCAGACCCGGACACAGGAGACGACCGCCGCCACCCAGGCGAGCAGGAGGAAGAGGAGCCACATGGTGGACGTTCTACGGGACGGCGGGCGCGGCCGCCATGACGTTTCTCACCCTGTGGATAGTGCGCCCCGGCCGGCCGGGGCGCCGAACTCGCCGCCCTGGCCAGCCCCTTCGTGCGGACACCCGATCTGACGGTTCGTCAGTCACCGCCGCCGCAGCCCCCGCCGCCGCACCCGGAGCCCCCACAGCCCGAACTCCCGCCGCACGACGACCCGCCGCCGCACGAGGACGCCCCGCATCCGGAGTCCCCACCGCCGTCTGAGGAGCCGCACCACGCCGAGCCCGCGTCCCCGCCGCACCCGCCGGAGCCCGCCGACGACCCGCCCGACGGTGTCGAGGCCGCCACCGCCCCCTGGGCCTGCACGAAGTGGTCCCGCAGCAACTCGTCCGCGAGCACCGCGGTACCGCCCAGCGCCACCGCCAGCCCGGCGACCCGCCAGGCCGCCTCCAGGCCCCGGAGGTCGTCGGGCCGGGTGCCCCGGGGCCGGGCCGCGGCCAGGGCGGACCGGCCCGCCCGGGTGATCCGGCGGGTGAACAACCGCCGGCACGGCAGCCCGACCAGCAGGCCCACGGCCACCGCCGGGACGACCCGGACGGCCACCGGCGGCGCCCACGGACCACCGCCGTCGCGGACGGCGAGGAAGGACAGCACCAGCGCGACGGCGAAGAGCACGAGGCTCGCCTTCACCTGGAGCCCGGCCAGCAGCCGCCAGCCCCGGCCGGCGCGCGGCGGACGCAGCAGTCCCCGGGCCGCCAGCCGGTCGCCGACCTCCTGCACCGCCGCACTGCGCATCACCCGCCCGCGGACGGCGGCCAGCGCCCCGCCCGGGGTGGCGGCGACCGCGTCCAGCACGGCCGCCTCCACCGGGTCGTGCGCGGCGGCGCGCCGCACCGTCACCACGCCCGGGCCGCCGATCGCCAGCCGCCCGTCCTCGTGCATCACCCAGAGCGCGGTGTCCGCCACCCGGCCCGGCCCGCCGGCCAGGAACGCCAACTCCCGGACGTCACGGGTCGGTCCGGCCGCCCGCCCGACCGCCGGCGTCCGCAGCCGCACCACCAGGGCCCCGACGAGCAGCGCCAGCGACGACAGGCCGAGGCTCAGATACACCCCTTGCGTGAACGACACGGCGGCACCTCACTTCCGGCGCAGCGCGCGCTGCAGGGACCCTGCCCGCCGGGCGGCGGCCCGCGCGAGCTGTGCCGCGCGGCCCCCGGACGGCGGTCGCGGACCGGCCCGGTCGCGCCACCAGTGCGTCAGCCGCCGCCGTGCCACGGGGTCCGCGGGGTGGTCCTGCGCCAGCAGGAACGCCGCGAAGTCCAGGGCGTCCTGGCGGTAGCCGCCGGCCATGGGGCGGCGCCGGGCGTAGCCGAGGAAGGCCGACCGGTAGCCGTCGCCGAGGATCTCCGTCAGCTCCGGTGCCACCTTGGCGACCACCGAGGCCCGCTTGGCGGCCAGGGCCCGGCTCTGCACCCGCAGCCGGGCCGGATCAAAGCCCTCCGGGGTGGGCGTCCCGGCCACCAGCGCGGACAGCAGCGCGGCCTGCGCCAGCGCCAACCGCGCACGGGCCGGACCGGTGTCCGCCACCGCCTCAAGCCGCCCGGACACGGCGCGCCTCCTCCACCACGGCGCGGATCGCGTCGAGTTCGCCGGCCAGCTCGCCGCCCTCGGGGAAGTCGTCGTCGCGCTCCAGCAGCACGCCGGGCGGATCGGTCCGGGCGCACAGCTCCGCGAGGACGTCCAGGACCGGCCGGGTCACCGGGTGGGCGTGGCTGTCGTGCCACACCCCGTCCCGCTCGACGCCGCCCGCGACATGGACGTAGGCGAGCGCCTCGACCGGCAGCTCGTCGAGGGTCGCGGTCGGGTCCTCGCCGCGGTTGACGTGGTTGGTGTGGAGGTTGGCGACGTCGATCAGCAGCCCGACCCCGGTGCGCTCGACCAGCTCGGACAGGAACTGCCCCTCGGTCAGCTCCTCGCCGGGCCAGGCGAACAGCGCGGCGATGTTCTCCAGGGCCAGCGGCACCGGCAGCGCGTCCTGGGCGATCCGGACGTTCTCGCACAGCACGTCCAGCGCGTCCCGGGTGCGCGGCATCGGCAGCAGGTGCCCGGCCTCCAGCACCGGCGACGCGGTCAGCGGGCCGCCGGCGCGGACGAACGCGATGTGCTCGGTGACCAGCGGGGCCTCCAGCGCGGTGGCCCGCTCGGCGAGGGCCGCCAGCCGCCCGGCGTCCGGCCGGTCCGCGCCGCCGAGCCCGAGCGAGACCCCGTGCGGGATCACCGTCGTGCCGCGTTCCCGCAACTCCCGCAGGGCGTCCGGGAGATGGCCGGGGCACACGTTCTCGGCCACCACCTCCACCCAGTCCACCCCGGGCAGCGCGGCGATCTCCGCGGCGATCTCCGGCCGCCAGCCGATGCCCGTCCCCAAACGACGCATGGTTCCCCCTTTGTGCTCCCCACGGTCGGGGTAGTCCTGACCCGGCGCGGGCGGGGCGAATCCCGCACCCGCGCGGTTCAGAGGTTGATTTGAGCTTCTCTCACCAGAGGCCGGCCCGGACCGTGCCGTGCGCCGGCCGTTGCGTCCCGCCGCGGCTCAGCGGGCGACCTCCCACCCGACCGCCGCGCCCAGCGCCACCAGCACGCCGCCGGTGGCCTGGTCCAGCCGCCGCCGCACCCGCGGGCGCTGCAGCACCGCCCGCGCCCGGTGCACCGCCAGGGCCACCCCGCCCAGCCACAGCACACCCAGCACCGCGTGCACGGACACCAGCAGCAGCGTCGTGCCGACCACCGGCGCGCCGTGCGGGATGAACTGCGGCAGCAGGGAGAGGTAGACCACCCCGACCTTGGGGTTGAGGACGTTGGTCAGCAGTCCGCCGCGGAACGCCCGCCAGGGGCTGCCCGGAACGGCCGGGGCGGCCTCCTCCGCCGGCCCGTGCTCCGCCGCGTCCGCGCCGCTCCGGCGCCGGGCGCCGCGCAGCGCCTGCACCCCGAGCCACACCAGATACACCGCTCCGGCCACCCGCAGCGCGTCGTACGCCGTCTGCGAGGCGGCCAGCATCGCGGTCAGCCCCACCGCCCCGGCCAGCCCCCACACGAAGCAGCCGGCGGCTATCCCCAGCGCACTGCACAGTGCGGCGCGCCGCCCCGAGCCGAGCGCGGTCCGCAGGACCACCGCGAAGTCCGGGCCGGGGGAGACGGTGAGCAGCGCGGCCACCACGGTGAAGCCGATGAGCGAGGTCAGCATGGGTGACACGGTATGTCCCGCGGTGGGCCGGACCGCCGGCGGGGACGGGGGAGCGGTCCACCGGGGCCCCCGCCGCCGGCGACGCCCCCCGCGCGGGTTCGCTACCGGGCCAAGGCCGTGATCCACGCGCCGTTGCGCGAGCTGAAGGCCACCGCCGAAGCGACCACCCTCGATCAGCGGCACTGAACCCCGACGCCCCGATTCCGTAAGGGGCACGGAACTCACGGTCGAAATCGGCCAGTTCGCGGCGGGTGGCGTGGGTGCGCGGGGTGGTGGATAGGGGTGTTCGAAAGGGGCGGCGGACCTTCGATCTGGTCCCCTGCGTCCCCTTCGGCGCCTCATGTGGAGATCTTCCGACCGTAGTTGCTGACGGCGCGTCAGGTGGGACCTGCTGTGCTGCCCGGTGCGGCCACGGTGTCGCCCCGAGGGCAGACTTCGGTCGGGCGCCGTCCGGAACGCCGGGCAGCCCGTGGTCCGCAATCCGCGCGACCTACGGCCGTCGTGTGCGGGGGAGGGGGCAGAATCGGCTGCCCCCTTCGGTCACCACGGTTTTCCCGGGGGCGATCTCGGTGAACCCGGCGTCCCGCACCACGGGCAGTCCGCTGGTCGTCAGTGCCGGCCAGGCCGCGGGCGTCGCGGTGCGCACGGTCAGCGGGAACCCTGCCGCGCGCCAGGCTTCCCGCTCCGCCGTGGACAGCTCCCACCAGGCCAGCTGTGCGCCGTGCCCGGCCTGTGCCATCGCCTTGCCCGCCGACATCTTCAGCCCGGGATTGAGCCACAGCACCGGCGCGCCGTCCGCGGGCTCCGCGGGGGCCTGCGGTTCGTCCAGCTCGGTGCCGGAGACCTGGAGCCGGGCGAGGTCCTTCGGCCAGCCGTCCAGCGGCACCGGCGGGAAGACCCGCACCTCGGCCTCGCGGCCGGTGACCGTGATGCCGGGCAGGGCCTCGGCCCGCCGCCACTCCGCTCCGCGCGCCCGCCGGACCACCTTCCGTATCCGGGAGTCCTGCCAGTCGTGCACCGCACGGGCCCACTCGCCCGCGTCGGTGGCCCGTTCGTCGGAGAGCAGTACCAGCACCGCCCGCGCCGCGGTCTCCAGCGCGTCCGTGCGCCCGGGGGGTGCGGCCCGCTCCACGCGCACCACCAGCGGCAGGACGTACTCCGGCGCTGGCTCCGTGGGGGCCTGCGCCCGCTGGTCGTCGATCCGGGTGGGCGCGCTGTGCTCGCCGGACGGGCCGGCGGTCTCGGTACTGGTCACCCGATCAGTCTGCCAGCCGCCACCGACAGTCCCCCTCGCGACCGCCGACGGTCGCCGAGCCCGCGCCCGCCGAAGCGATGCTGCCCGCGCCCGGCTACCGTCGGCGGCTACAGGGGAACAGGGGAGCGGGGGAGGTGCGGCCGATGCCGCGGCAGGATGCGCAGCGGATGCGGCTGGACGGGGTCGGGCGGCGCTACGGCCTGCGCGGGCCCTGGGTGCTGCGCGAGGTGCGGCTCGATGTGCCGGCGGGCGCGCTGTTGCGCATCGAGGGGACCAACGGCAGTGGCAAGTCCACGCTGCTGCGGCTGCTCGCCGGCATCGACCGGCCCACCACGGGTCGGATCACCGGGCGTCCGCGCACCGCCTACGTCCCCGAGCGGTTCCCGGCCGCCCTGCCGTTCACCGCCGCCGGCTATCTCGCCCACCTCGGCCGCGTCCACGGCCTGCGGACACCGGAGGCGGCGGACCGCGCCGCCGAGTGGCTGGCGCGCTTCGGCGCCGCCGGTCACGCCCGGACACCGCTGGCCGAGCTGTCCAAGGGGACGAGCCAGAAGGTCGCGGTCGCCCAGGCACTGCTCGCCGAGCCCGAACTCCTCGTCCTGGACGAGGCGTGGACCGGGCTGGACCCGGCTGCCCGCGACACCCTGGACCGCGCGGTCGCCGAACGGGTCGCCGCCGGCGGCACCGTGGTCTTCGTCGACCACGACCCGCGCCGACTGGCCGGGGCCGCGAGCGCCCGCTACCGCGTCGCCGACGGCCGGCTGCTGCCCCGGGAGCCCGGTACGGCCGCCGAGCCGGCCGACGGGGTCGACGCCGGTGCCGGCCCGCGGACCGTCGTCGAGGCGGAGGGTCCGCCGGGCAGCCCGCCGCCGCCCGGCCTGCCGGGCGCGCCGGACCTCGCCGCCGGCCCCGGCAACAGCCTGCGGCTGACCGTCGCCACCGTCCACTCCGACGCCCTGCTGCGCGCCCTGCTCACCGCGCGCCCGCCCTGGCACATCCGGGTGGTCGCCGCCGCCGAGCCGCCCGGCCCCGGAACCCCTGGAACCCCCGGAACCCCTGCTCCCGGAGAGGCCCCCCGTCCATGACCGCCTCCCTGCCCCCGCTGATCCGCTATCAGGCGGCGCTGCTCGTCGGTTCCTACCGCTGGCTGCCGCCGCTCCTCGCCTACGCGGCGTTCCTCGCGATCGGCGTCCAGACCGGCGGCCCGATCCTGGACGCGTACGGCTACGCCGCCGGCGGGCTGCTGCCGGTCTCCGTCTGGCTGGCCCGGATCTGTGCCACCAACGAGCCGCCGGCCGCCCGCAGTTGCGTGGCGGCCGCCGCCGGACCCGGCCGGGCGCACCTCGCCGCGCTGCTGGCCGCGGTCGGCGCGGCGCTGGTCCTCGCACTCGCCGGGACGGCCTTCGTCGCGCTGCTCTCCGACCCGCACTCGACCGGCCACCGGGTCGCGGTCCCGGTGCTGCCCGCGACCGGCGCCGGGCTGCTCACCGCGTTGGTCTGCCTCTTGCTGGGCATCGGGATCGGCGCGCTGTGCTCCCCGCCGGTGCTGCGCCGCCCCGGCTGGGGCGTCCCGGTCGGGCTGATCGCCGCGCTGCTGGTCCTCGTGCTGGGCGCGTCGCCCGCCAACGCCGCGCTGCGCGGCATGATCACCGGCTCCGAGCGGGGCACCGTCGCCGTGCCCTGGCTGTCGCTCGCCGTCGCGGTGCCGCTGGCGTCCGCAGCCACGGCCCTGGCCTGCGCCCTCAGCGGGCGCCGCGGCTGAGGGCTCCGGGTCCGCGGCGTACGCTCGCCCCATGCCCCGCACCGATCCGCACCCCACGCCCGACCCGGACGACCCGGGCCCGGAGGCCCCCGGCGCCGAGGCGGGCGAGCCCCACGCCGACTGCGTCGAGTGCGGCCGTCCGACCGCATACCCGGCGTCCCGGCCGGGCATCGTCCGCTGCCCGGTCTGCGAGTGGCAGGAGGCCCAGCGCTCGGCCTGCTCGGGCTGACCCGCCCGGCGCCCGCCGGACGACCGGCCGCCGGCTACGCCACCAGCGTCTTGGCGTCCCGGGCCAGCGCGGTCAGCCGGGAGATGGCACGGAAGTACTTCTTCCGGTAGCCGCCGCGTAGCATCTCGTCGCTGAACAGCTCGCCGAAGGGCTTGCCGGAGGCCAGCACCGGCACCTCCCGGTCGTAGAGCCGGTCGGCGAGCACCACCAGACGCAGCGCGGTGGACTGGTCCGGAACCGCCTGCACGTCGGTGAGGCAGACCGCCGCTATGCCGTCGCACATCGCGCCGTACCGGCTGGGGTGCACCGTCGAGAGGTGGTGCAGGAGGGCCGGGAAGTCGTCGAGCGACGCGCCGGGGGTGTGGTGCGCCGCGCGGGCCACCGTCTCGTCGTCGTACGGGGCGGGCGCCTCGGGCAGGCCGCGGTGCCGGTAGTCCTCGCCGTCGATGCGCAGGGCGCGGAAGTGGGCGCTCAGGCCCTGGATCTCGCGCAGGAAGTCGGCGGCGGCGAACCGGCCCTCGCCGAGCTTGCCGGGCAGCGTGTTGGAGGTGGCGGCCAGCGCCACACCGGACTCCACCAGCTTGCCCAGCAGGGTGGAGACCAGCACCGTGTCGCCGGGGTCGTCCAGCTCGAACTCGTCGATGCACAGCAGCCGGTGGGAGCCGAGCGTGCGCACGGTCTGCTGGAAGCCGAGCGCGCCGACCAGGTTGGTCAGCTCGACGAAGGTCCCGAACGCCTTGAGCTCGGGGGCGGCGGGGGTCGCGTGCCAGAGGGAGGCAAGCAGGTGGGTCTTGCCGACGCCGTAGCCGCCGTCCAGATAGACCCCGCGCGGGCCCTTGGGCGCGGCGGTCTTCTTCGGTCCCCGGGAGAACCAGCGCCGCTTCCCGCCGGTGTCCGCGTCCGCGCCGTCGATGCCCGCGGCGAACGTCCGCAGGACCTGCACGGCCTCGGCCTGGCTGGGCTGCCCCGGGTCCGGCAGGTAGGTGTCGAAGCGGGCGCCCTGGAAGCGCGGCGGCGGCACCATCTCGGCGACCAGGCGCTCGGCCGGGACGTGCGGCGCGCGGGAGGTGAGCGCGGTGGGCGCCGTGGCGCGGTCCCCGTCGGCCGGGGGCGCGGCTATCGGAGAGGGGGCGGGGGAGGACGAGCAGTGGGAAGGTGACACAGCCGTCCAGCCTAGTCGCTGCGTGGCATCACCCGACCGGGTGAGCGAGGCATGTCACACTGCGCCCATGCGACGCCTGTTCCCCTTCCCCACCCCGACCACCCCCACCCCGGAGGCCGACCGGACCGCCGGTCCCGATACGACCGCCGACCGCGAGTGGACGCTGGACGAGCTGGCCACGGCCTATGCGTACCCGGAGGCGGACGACCCGGTGCGGGCCGGCCGCCCCGGATGGCTGCGCGCCAACATGGTGTCCTCCCTGGACGGTGCGGCGCACCACGAGGGGCGTTCCCAGCCGCTCTCCGGGGATGCCGACATGCGGATCTTCGGGGTGCTGCGGGCGCTCTCGGACGCGGTCGTGGTGGGCGCCGAGACGGTCCGGCGGGAGGGCTACCGGCCGGCCCGCGCCCGGGCCGCGTTCGCCGACCGGCGGGCCGCCGCCGGACAGGGCCCGGCCCCCGCCATCGCGGTGGTGACCGCGGGCCTGGAGCTGGACTTCGCCCTGCCGCTGTTCACCGAGCCGCTGGTGCCCACCCTGGTGCTCACCGGTGCCGGCGCCCCCGAGGACCGGGTGCGCGCGGCCCGGGCGGCGGGTGTCGAGGTGCTCTTCGCCGGCGAGGGGCTGGGCGTCGACCCGGCCCGGGTGGCCGAGGTGCTGGCCGGACGGGGACACACCCGGCTGCTCACCGAGGGCGGGCCGCGCCTGTTGGGGCAGTTCGCTGCGGCCGGGGCGCTGGACGAGATGTGTCTGTCGCTGGCCCCGGTGGTGGCGGTGGGCGATGCGCAGCGGATCATGGACGGGCCCGCGGTCGCGGTTCCCGCGCGGTTCGCGCTGGTGTCCGTGCTGGAGGAGTCCGGATTCCTGTTCACCCGTTACCGCCGGTTCTGACAGCGCCGCAGGTTCTCGAAAGAGCGGAATTATCTGTTCCGCTTAGCTTCCGTTGGGCACACTAAAAGCCGACAGGTCCCGTGTGGCGACGGGGCAGGATGGTTTCTGTGGGCACCGTGGCGAGCGGTGCGGAAGAGAAGAAGGGCGTCCGTCGTGTTCACGAGCGTACTGATGATCGAGAAGCCTCTGACGCCCGCCGACGTGGAGTTCGTCACCACCCTGCACGGCGATGACCCGGTCTCCTTCGTCGTCCTCATGCAGCCGCGCGGCAAACAGGACGTCCTGTTGCGGGCCATCGACGATGTCGCGCTCGGCGAGTTCGAGGACGCCGTGCGGGAGGGCGACGAGCCCGGCGGGGCGAACGCCGTGCTCCCCGCCGAACAGGGCTTGTCGCACACCCTGGAGGCGCTGCGCGCCGCGGGCTCCGAGGCGGTCGGCCAGGTGGTCGAGGACCATCCGCTGGACCTGCTGAAGTCGGTGGTCGACGAGACCGGCGCCGACGAGGTGATCGTGCTGACCACCCCGCACTTCGTCGAGGAGTTCTTCCACCGCGACTGGGCCTCCCGGGCCCGCCACAAGGTCGGCGTCCCGGTCCTGAAGCTGTTCTCGCACGCCGCCGACGACCAGCCGCACGCGTCCGGCGCCTGACCCGCTCCGGTACGGCCCGCACCCGCCGGATCACGTCAATCCCGCACCGACCCGCCACCCGAACGGGGTATCTGTAGCGGACTGCTGTCCCGATTCGGTGCGTTCCTGGTCAGGAAGCGGCCCACCGCGGGCCGCAGCCGGCACCGCCGAGGACCGGCGCATCGAGGAAAGGGGACGTCATGGCGGAGCAGCGGGAACCGGACGCGCCACGCAAGCGCGGTCGTCGCGAGGGCCGGGCCAGGGACGACGAGCGCGACCCGGAGCGGTCGCGGCAGGCCGCCCCGGAGACCGAGGAGTCCACGCCCGAGAGCGGAACCGGCACGAGGCGGGCGACCGACAAGCACGGCCTGTTCCCCACCTTCTCGCACCGTGACGACTAGCAGCCGCGCGTACGGGACGCGCCGGTCCCCCCGCCCGTCCCATACACCCTCACACCCCGGCGCCCGCCCCTGAGGTCAGCCGGCCGTCCAGCACCTCCGCCACCGCGTCCACCGCGTCCAGGTGGGAGCGGTCGTGCGTGACCAGCACCGTCGCGGTGCCGCGGGCGTGGGTGAGCTCGGTCAGCAGGCCGAGGACCGCCGCGCCCCGCTCGTGGTCCAGTGCGCTGGTCGGCTCGTCGACCAGCAGCACCGAGGGCTCGTTCATCAGCGCCCGGGCGATGTTGACCCGCTGCCGCTGGCCGCCCGACAACTGGTGCGGACGCCGGTCCGCCTGGTCCGCCAGGCCCACCGCCGCCAGCAGCTCCCGCGCCCGGGACCGCGCCGTACGGGGCGAGCGGCCGTCCAGATGGGCCATCACCTGGAGCTGCTCGGCCGCGGTCAGCGCCGGCAGCAGGTTCGGCTGCTGGAAGACCGTCCCGATGGTGCTGCGGCGCAGCGTCGTCAGCTCCGCGCGGCTTCGCCCCGTGGTGTCCCGGCCGGCGATCACCACCCGCCCGCGGTCCGGCCGGATCAGCGTCGCGGCGACCGCCAGCAGGCTGGACTTGCCGGACCCGGACGGCCCGACCACCGCCGTCAGGCAGCCCGCCGGCACGGTCAGCGACACCGCGTCCAGCGCGGTCAGCCGGGTGTCGCCGTCGGGGTAGGTGAGGGTGACATCGGACAGTTCGAGGCTCATCGGGCACTTCCCAGGGCGGTCAGCGGATCGACGGACGTGATGCGGCGGATGGACAGCGCGGCGCCCACGGCACCCAGCGCGATCATGATCAGGGCCGGGACCAGCACGGTGGACGGGTCGAGCACGAACGGCACGGTGCCGCCCACCGCGGCGCCCACCCCGGCCGCCGTCGCGGTCCCCAGGGCCGTGCCGGCCACCAGCAGGACGACGGCCTGGCCGAGGGCGTCCCGCAGCAGATAGCGGGTCGAGGCGCCGAGCGCCTTGAGCACCGCGACATCGCCGCTGCGCTGGATCGTCCAGACCGTGAAGAACGCCCCGATGACCAGCGCGGATATCGCGAACAGGAAGCCGCGCATCAACTGGAGCGAGCCGTTCTCGGCGCTGTACGAACCGATCGCGGTCAGGGCGTCCGCGGCGGCCACCGTCCTGGTGTCCAGCCGGCGGTCGGCGGCGGCCAGGCCGTCCGCTCCGGTGGTGGACAGGGCGAGCACGGTCGCGCCCCCGGAGTCCGCGCCGCCGGGGCTCCCGGACAGCCGGTGCCAGTCGCCGAGCGAGGCCCACACCACCGGCGTGTGGCTGTACATCGCCGCGCCCGACACCGCCGCCACCGCGAGCTTCCGGCCGCCCAACGAGACCCGGTCGCCGGCCCGTACACCGAGCGTCGAGGCGGCCTTCTCGGACAGCACCACCGTGCCGTCCCCGGCCGGCCCCGCGGACGGCGCCAGGTGCGACCCGGGCCGCACCCCGAACACCGACACCGCCGCCGACTTCCCGCCGGCCCCCTCGGCCTTCGTGGTGGCGATCCCCAGCGGCTCCGCGCTCCGCACACCGGGCACCCGGGCCCACTCCCGCACCGTCCGCTCCGGCAGCCGGGAATCGGTGAACGACGGCTTGCCGTCCCCGGCGGGAGCGGAGAAGACCAGGTGGTCGGCGGGGAGCGCGGTGATCGCCGAGGTGTTCTCCCGGCCCAGCCCCGCCGTCAGGCCGGACAGCAGCCCCACCAGCACCGTGATCAGGGTGACGACGGTCCCCATCAGGGCGAACCGGCCCTTGGCGAATCTCAGATCTCTCCAGGCGACGAACACCGGCGCGGCCATCCTCGACAACGGTGCCGGGCCCGCTGCCCGGCGACTGGCTCCCACCGTCGCCCACCGCGCGGGTACCGGGCATCGCGCCCAGGTGTGGTTCACCGGGGCCGAAAGATGCGGTCCGGCCTCCACCTTTGGATGCCCGCGCTCCACCTTTCGATTGATGCCGGCGGCGGAACCGGACCGTAGCCTGAAGGGGCCGTGACCGAAGAAGCCAGGACCGACCACTCCCTCACCCCTGTTCTGCGCGTCCTGCGCCTGTGCCTCCATCTGATGGTGGCCGCGCTGCTCGCGCTCGCCGCCGTACGCGCGGTGGCCGACGGGAGGCCCACCGCACCGGCCGTGCTCGCCACCGCCGTGGTCCTGCTGACGCTCTACGTCCTCGGCCCCGTACTGCCCCGGGTCCGCAGCTCCTCCCGCGCCGCCGCGCTCTGGCTCGCCGCCGTGGTCGCGGTCTGGATGGTGCTGCTGGCGCTTACCCCGGACGGCGTCTGGCTGGCCTTCCCGCTCTTCTTCGTCCAGCTGCACCTGCTGCCGCTGCGCTGGGCACTGCCCGCCGTCGCGGCCAGTACGGCCCTCGCCATCGCCGGATTCGCCTGGCACACCCACACCCTCAGCGTCGGCACGGTCATCGGCCCCGTCCTGGGCGCCGCGGTCTCGATCGCCGTCGTCCTGGGCTACCAGGCCCTCTACCGGGAGAGCGAGCAGCGCCGCCGCCTCATCGAGGAGCTCACCGAGGCCCGCAGTGAACTGGCCGTCGCGGAGCGGGCCGCCGGCGTCCTCGCCGAACGGGAGCGGCTGGCCCGCGAGATCCACGACACCCTCGCCCAGGGCCTGTCCAGCATCCAGCTGCTGCTCCGGGCCGCCGAGCGGGCCGTGCCGGAGCGGCCGGAGACCGCCCTCGGCCACATCCGGCAGGCCCGTACCGCCGCCGTCGACAACCTCGCCGAGGCGCGCCGCTTCGTCCGCGCGCTGAGCCCGCCCGACCTGGAGGCCGGTTCGCTGCCGGCCGCCCTGGAGCGGCTGTGCGCCGCCACCGCCCGCACCTCCGGGCTGGTCGTGCACTGCCAGGTCTCCGGCGTCCCCGCCCCGCTGCCCACCCCGCACGAGGTCGCCCTGCTGCGCATCGCCCAGTCCGCGCTCGCCAACACCGTCCAGCACGCCGCCGCCGGCCGCGTCGAGCTGACCCTGAGCTACATGGACACCGAGGTCGCCCTGGACGTCGTCGACGACGGCGCCGGGTTCGTGCCCGCCGAGGTCCCGCCGCCCGGCTCCGCGGCGGCCGGCGACTCCGGCTTCGGGCTGGCCGCGATGCGCGCCCGGGCCCGCGCCCTCCAGGGCACCCTCGCCGTCGAGTCCGCCCCGGGGGAGGGCACCGCACTCGCCGTCACCCTGCCCTGCCCCGACCCGTCCGCCGCCCCCGAGACCGCACCGGGAGCCGCCCCGTGACCGCACCCGCCGCCCCCGTCCGGCTGCTGCTCGCCGACGACCACCCCGTCGTCCGCGCCGGACTCCGCGCCGTCCTGGAGACCGAGCCGGACTTCGAGATCGCCGCCGACGTCCCCACCGCCGAGGAAGCCGTGGAACTGGCCGGGCGGCTCGACGTCGACGTGGTCCTCATGGACCTCCAGTTCGGCGGCCGGATGCTGGGTTCCCGGGCCACCGCCGAGATCACCGGCCGCCCCGGAGCCCCCCGCGTCCTGATCCTGACCACCTACGACAGCGACGCCGACATCCTCGCCGCCATCGAGGCCGGCGCCACCGGCTACCTCCTCAAGGACGCCCCGCCGGACGAGCTCGCCGCCGCGGTGCGGGCCGCCGCCGCCGGGAAGTCCGCGCTCGCCCCCACCGTCGCGCTGCGCCTGATGGACCGCATGCGGACGCCCGCCACCGCCCTCTCCCGCCGCGAGACCGAGGTCCTCCAGCTCGTCGCCGACGGCCTGTCCAACGCGGCGATCAGCAAGCGGCTCTTCCTCAGCCAGGCGACCGTCAAGTCCCACCTCGTCCACATCTACTCCAAGCTGGGCGTCGACTCCCGCACCGCCGCGGTCGCCGCCGCCACCGCCCAGGGCCTGATCCGCCGCTGAGCGTCGCCGCCGCGGGGCCGGCCGCGCGGCGCACACCGCCGCGGGGTCGCGGACCGCCGCTGTCGGTGCCGGGTGCGAGAATCGTCCGCAGCACGACGTACGACACCACGCTCGACCGCACGATCCGCTCGACGATCAGGGAGACCCATCCATGGCACCCGCCACCGCCATCCCAGCCTCGATGGAACGGCCGCACTTCATCGGCATCGGCGGTGCCGGCATGTCGGGCATCGCCAAGATCCTCGCGCAGCGCGGCGCAGCGGTGGCGGGCAGCGACGCCAAGGACTCCGCGACCGCCAAGGCCCTGCGCGACCTCGGCGTCACCGTCCACATCGGGCACGCCGCCGAGCACCTCGCCCAGGACGCCACCAGCGTCGTGGTCTCCTCCGCGATCCGCCCCGACAACCCCGAGCTCGCCGCCGCCCAGCAGCGCGGCGTCCCCGTCGTGCACCGCTCCGACGCCCTCGCCGCCCTCATGGACGGCCTGCGCCCCATCGCCGTCGCCGGCACCCACGGCAAGACCACCACCACGTCGATGCTCGCCGTCTCCCTCGGCGCCCTCGGCCTGAAGCCGTCGTACGCCATCGGCGGCGACCTCGACGCCCCGGGATCCAACGCCGAGCACGGCACCGGCCAGATCTTCGTCGCCGAGGCCGACGAGAGCGACCGCAGCTTCCACAAGTACGCCCCCGAGGTCGCCATCGTCCTCAACGTCGAGCTGGACCACCACGCCAACTACGCCTCGATGGAGGAGATCTACGCCTCCTTCGAGACCTTCGTCGACCGCGTCCGCCCCGGCGGCACCCTGGTCGTCTCCGCCGACCACCCCGGCGCCCGCGAGCTGACCGCCCGCCTCGCCGACCGCGACGACATCGAGATCGTCACCTACGGCGAGTCCAAGGACGCCGACGTCCGCATCCTCCAGATCACCCCGCACGGTCTGGCCAGCGACGTCACCGTCACCCTCACCAGCGGCAAGATCCTCACCTTCACGGTCTCCGTCCCCGGCCGGCACTACGCCGGCAACGCCGTCGCCGCGCTCGCCGCCGGTGTCGCCCTCGACCTCCCGCCGCACCAGCTCGCCGACGCCCTCGGCAAGTACACCGGCGTCAAGCGGCGCCTCCAGCTCAAGGGCGAGGCCGCCGGCGTCCAGGTCATCGACTCCTACGCCCACCACCCCACCGAGATGACCGCCGACCTGGAGGCCATCCGCAGCGCCACCGAGGAGTCCGGCGGCCGCATCCTCGTGGTCTTCCAGCCGCACCTGTACTCCCGCACCCAGGAGCTGGGCACCGAGATGGGCCAGGCGCTCGCGCTCGCCGACGCCTCCGTCGTCCTGGACATCTACCCGGCCCGCGAGGACCCGATCCCGGGCGTCACCAGCGCCCTGATCACCGACGCCGCCCGGGCCGCCGGCGCCCAGGTCACCCCCGAGGCCGACAAGAGCGCGATCCCGGACCTGATCGCCGGAATGAGCCGCCCCGGTGACCTTGTTCTCACCATGGGCGCGGGCGATGTGACCGACCTCGGCCCCGCCATCCTGACCCGCCTGGGCGCATGAGCTGAGGAGCCCCCGATGACGTACGAGATCGACAAGCCCGACGAGCAGTGGCGCGCCGAGCTGACCCCGGCCGAGTACCACGTCCTGCGCCAGGGCGGCACCGAGCCCGCCTTCGTCGGCGAGTACACCGACACCAAGGCCGCCGGCGTCTACTCCTGCCGCGCCTGCGGCGCCGAACTCTTCCGCTCCACCACCAAGTTCGAGAGCCACTGCGGCTGGCCGTCCTTCTACGACCCCAAGGACACCGACGCCGTCGAGCTGTTGGAGGACCGCGGCCACGGCATGGTCCGCACCGAGGTCCGCTGCGCCCGCTGCGGCTCCCACCTCGGCCACGTCTTCGAGGGCGAGGGCTACCCGACGCCGACGGACCAGCGGTACTGCATCAACTCGATCTCGCTGCGACTGCTCTCCGACGAGAGCTGAGCACCGGTCGGGTCGGGAGGAGGTGCCCGTCGCCCCCTCCCGACCCGACCGCCCCGCCTCGCCGCTTCCCCCTCCCCCGCGGGCGACCGACGCCGGCCGCGGACCGCCGGGACCCGTCCCGCGCGCCCGGTCCTACGGTGACGCCGCGCTCCGGTCGGTCCGGACACCGGAGCGGACCGGCGATCCAGGGCGGGCGAGGAACGATGACCATCGACGAGGACGTGCACTTCCCCGAGTACCGGGCTCCGGCGGGATGCCTGGGCGGGCTGGCCCTGCCGAGCGTGGGGCTGACCGGGATCCTGGCCGGGCTGGCGCAGATCTCCCGGAACGGCGCGCCGTTGTGGCTGCTGCTCGCGCTGCCCGCCTTCCTGATCCTGGTGTTCCTCCTCCTGCGGATCGCGTCCGGACGCGTCGCGACGTTCACCGGGCCGGACGGCATCACGCTCCGCAGGCCGTTCGGGGAGCGCGGGACCGCGTGGCCGGACATCCAGGCCATCGAGATCCACTCCAACCCGTCCGCCGTCGCGGACTCCGGCATGATCGCGGAGTTCGTCGTGCTCTACGACCGGGACGGGCGCCGGCTGCTGCTTCCCCACCTCAACAGCAAGACGGTGTTCGGGCTGCACGAGGACGTGGCGAGGCTGCGGGAGCTGTGGGAGCACCTGCGCGGCGAGGACTCGGTGGCGCTGCCGGAGGTCGCGGAGAAGATCGCCAGGACCCGGCGCGGCATGCGCCGGCAGCGCGGGCTCGTGGTCGGGGTGGCGGTCGGTGGCGGAGTGGCGATGGTCGGCCTCGTGCTGTTCCTCGTCCCGGTGCTCACCGGGGCCCTCGACGGTGTCGGGGTGGACGCGCCGCCCCTGGTGGCCGTGGGGTTCGTGGCCGTGGGCGGGGCGGTGGGCGCGGTACTCGGCCAGCGGTCGGCGCGGCGGGGGCCCGCCGCGCCACGGACGCGCTGGACCCGCCTGCACCGATGAACGCGAAAATCCGGTGAAGGCGCACGGTGACGCCCCGGTGACCCACTACGTTCGGTGGTCGCAGGCAGCGGACTTCCGGAGCGTGGGTGAGGGGGCGTCTCGGTGCGCCTGGGAACGACGATGGGTGGGCGCTACCGGCTCACGCGGGGTCCGCTGCGCGGGGGCATGAGCGAGGTGTGGCTGGCCCGCGACCAGCGGCTGCCGCGCGATGTCGTCCTCAAGCGGCTGCTCGCGGCGGACGGGACCGCCCCGTTCGACGTGCTGGAGGCCGAGGCGCGGGCCCTCGCCCGGTTCGGCCACCCCCACGTCGTCACCCTGCACGACGTGCTCACCCTGCCCGCCCCGGGACGGCTCCGGGTGGGCCGCGGACGGCGCACGCGCCAGACCCGGCTGGTGATGGAGTACGTCTGCGGGGGCAGCCTGGAGGACCGGCCGCCGCTGCCGCCGCGGCGCGCCGCCCGGCGACCCTCACCCCGCGGCGCCCCGCCGGCTACACCCCCGACTACGCGGCTCCCGAGGTCGTCCGGGGTCGCCCCGAGCGCGCCTCGGACGTCTTCTCCCTGGCCGCCACGCTGCACCACCTGGTCACCGGCCGGCCGCCGCGCCCCGGCGCCACCGGCGCGGACGCCGACCCGTACGTCCTCGCCCGCCGGGCCGCCCGCGGCGAGGTCGAACTCGCCCCGGATCTGGGCGTGTTGAGCGAACTGCTGCCGGCCATGCTGGCCCGCGACCCCGCCGACCGACCGACCGCGGCACAGGCCCTCCGGTTGCTCCGCGAGGTCGCCGGTCCACAAGACCCGCTGCCGGCGCCAACGCCAACGCCAGCGCCGACGCCGGCGCCGAGCGTCGACGATGCGGGCGCGCCGGCAGCGCCGCCGGCCGGGATCGGGCGGTTCCGGGGCCTGCTCATCGGCGCGGGATCGGCCGCCGTGCTGGGCGCCGTCGTCGTCCTCGCCGTCCGGATCCTGCTCGGCGGTCAGGGCCCCGCGGCGCCGTCGGACGGCACGCCGACGCGGGCGACGGACGCCGGGTCCCGCTGGGGCGACCACCGCACCGCCGACCCCTGCGCGCTGGTCGAGCCGTCCGTGCTCGGGCGGTTCGGCGGGCGGAGCTGGACCCCGCCTACGGCAACTTCGACCGCTGCGACGTCCTAGCGGCACACCGTGGGGACGGCTCCCGAACACCGGGGCGCACCATGGCAGGCCGTCCGCACCTCACCAGGGACACGCCCTGGAGCCACCATCCGAGGAGACCGGCGATGCACTTCTCCGACAGCCTGGCGCGCGGTGTCGCCTCGACGGGGCCCGGCACCCTGCACGCCCGTACCGTCACCGGCGGCATCAAGGTGCCGCCGCGGACGGGACTGACCGTGCGCTTCGGCCGTGGTGAGCGGCCCGATGTCGATCTGGGCGTCGGCGTGGACGACCTGCGGGTCAGCCGCCGGCACGGTCAACTGACGTTCCGCAGACGGCAGTGGTGGCTCACCAACACCGGGCAGCAGCTGCTGCGGCTGCCGCGCGGCCGGATGGTGCACGGCAGCAGCGAGCCGGTACCGCTCGCACCGGGCTACACCCCGCTGTTCGTGCGGGGGTCCGGATTCCGCGAGCACCTGGTCGAGCTGTATGTGACGGGCCACGACGACCAGGGCCCGGTCTCCCGTCGCCGCGCCGACACCGTGGCCCCCGACCGGTGGCCGATGGATGACGACGAACGGCTGCTGCTGGTCGTACTGGGCCAGCGCTACCTGCTCTGCGAGGAGGACCCGCGCCCGCTGAGCCACGGCCGCGCCGCCGAGCAACTCCGCTACCTCCGCTCCGAGGAGAGCTGGAGCGGGCGCAAGGTCGAGTACCGCATCGAGGCGGTGCGCCGGCGCCTGCACGGCACCGGGTTCCCCACCCGCTGATGCACGACACGTCCGCCGGCCGCCCCTCGGACAACAGCCTGCTGCACAACCTGCTCAAGGGCCTGGTGGAGTCGACGACGCTGGTCCCGCCGGACCTGGACCTGATGGAGGAGGGCGGGCTGTGACGATCGCCGCTGCTCCGCCCGCGCCGCCGGCCGATGGACCGGCCCCCGCTGCGGGCTCAGCGTCCGAGGATCCGGCGGAGCCAGCGGGTACGCGCGTCGAGGGCGTCCAGGCTGAGGGCCGCCCGCGGCGCGAGGGTGTCGAAGCCGTGGCAGGCACCGGCCCACACATGGAGTTCGGCCTCGCCGCCGGAGCGCCAGATCGCCTGGGCGTAGGCCACCGCCTCGTCCCGGAAGGTCTCGGCCGACCCGACCTCGACGTAGGCCGGGGGCAGCCCGGACAGCTCCGTGGCGCGCGCGGGTGCCGCGTAGGGCGGCAGGTCGGCGGCGCCGTACCGGTCGCCCAGCAGCGCCTGCCACGCGGTGGCGTTGGAGGTGCGGTCCCAGGTGTCGACGCCGGCCATCTGATGGCCGGAGAAGGTGTCGTTGCGGTCGTCGAGCATCGGGCTCAGCAGCAGTTGACCGATCGGAGCCGGCCCGCCGCGGTCGCGGGTCAGCAGGGCGAGCGCCGCGGTGAGGCCGGCGCCGGCGCTCTTTCCCCCGAGGATGATGCGGTCCGCGTCGAAGCCCTGCCCGGCCGCCTGGTCGGCCGCCCACACGAGCCCGGCGTAGCAGTCCTCCACGGGGTCGGGGTACTGCGCCCGCGGCGCCAGTCGGTACTCGACGGAGAGGACGGCGAGCCGCAGCGGAAGGGCCCATTCGCGCAGCAGCCGCGGAAGCACGGACCAGGCATTGCCCATGATCATGCCGCCGCCGTGCAGGTAGTACAGCAGTGGCAGCGGCCCGGCGATCCCGGCGGGCCGGGCGCTGACGAGCCTGACCTCGCCCCCGCCGCGCGGCCCCGGCGCGGACACCTCCGCCACCTCGAACCGGCCGCCGTCCGCCAGCTCCCGGACCGTCGGCCGGGGCCGGGCCGCGGCGTCCCGCTCCTGCCTGGCCGCGAGGTCCTGAGGGGTGACCGGTCTCCGTGCCGCCTCGTCCATGGCCGCCAGCACGGTGCGCAACTCCGGGTCGATGGGCGGCACCTGACGCGTCGTCGCGCCGGGAGCATGCTCCGACGGCGTCCCACCGAGACCCACACCCACACCCACGACAGGTCCTCCCCACGGTCGCGGGACGCCCGATGCCGTCCCGCCCGGGACAGCTTGTCAGCCGTGGCCGATTCCCGACGAGGCCGGGTCCCGCGTCGGCGGGTGAGGGGGTGCACCCTGGTGGAGAGCGCCGGAAGCGGTCGTGGTCCGCACACCGATGCCCGCCCCTCACCGAGCGAGGAGCGGGCATCCGGGCCGCGCTGTTGCGCGGGGTGCGTCGGGCGTGTGGTGCCGGGCGCTCAGAAGCGGACGACGTTGTTGCAGCCCACGGTCGTGCCGATCCTGGTGTGCTCCACGCCCCGCCGGTCGAACCACCGGTGCCAGGAGCCGAACCAGCCGTTCGCGACCCCGACCCCGCCGAGGACGTCGACGTTCTTGTCGAACGTCCGGCACGAGGTGAACTGCCGGATGACGATCTTGTGGCCGTGCGACGAGCCGCGCCGGCCGTTGGACTGCTGCCGGACGACGGGCTGCCGGATCGGTTGCTGCCGGACGATGTTCTGACGGACCGGCTGGTGCCGGACGACGATCTGCCGTCTCGGCTGCTGGGGGGCGGTGTACTGCCGGATCGGCTGCTGCCGGATGATGACCTGCGGCTGCTGCCGGATGATCACCTGCTGGCCCGGCAGCGTCCGGATGGCGGTCTGCTGGCTCGGCTGGAGCTGGCGGTGGCCACCGCCCGGCCCGGCGTTGGCGGAGGCCGTGCCCGCGCCGAGAAGGCCGACGCTGCCGAGGACAGCCACCATGACGGCAGCCTTGCGAAGCTTGCGCATGTTATCTCCGAAAATCGATCGGATACGATCGGTAATTGATCGTCTTCATACGGTTAGTGGAGATTAATGCAAAATGTGACGCACTTGCCCAGGGACGCGCCGAATTCCGCGGCCGTCACCAACCGGTGCCGCAACGGGTGCCGCAACTGGTGCCGCCCGGGCCGTCTTTGACGGTGTGCCGGGTCAAGCCCACTCGGCCGCACGGCTGACTTCGGATTCCGGGCCGTCGGTTCGGGGCGAGGCTGCCCGCTCCGGCGGGCGTACGAAAATATGACGGGACGTCGGCCCGGCCGGACGGCGCGAGGACGGCGCGCGGTGCCGGGCGGGGCGCGGGTGCCACAGGGCCCGGCCGGGGCGCCCGAGACGGCGCACCTCCCGGCCGGGCCCGCCCCGGTGCCGAACTATCCCCGGCTGAAGGGGAGTTTCGCGGTGAGCCAGGTGACCAGCTCATGGGGGTTGCGGCTCTGGGTCCACAGCCGGCCGGGGCCGGTGAACTCGAAGACCAGGCCCTCGCCGGACTTCAGCGTCTGCATCAGCCCGCGGGTCACCTTGCGCGTGGTGTAGGAGACGCCGTCGTCGAACGCGACCAGGTGCCCGGAGTCCAGGACCATCTGCTCGCCGGGCCCCAGCTCGACCTCGTCCAGCGCCCCGTAGCAGGTTGCGAGGACCTGGCCCCGGCCCTCCGCGCGGACCAGGAAACCGCCCTCGCCGCCGGCCAGGTTCTTGAACCCGCCCCACTTGGTGTCGAGGTCGATGCCCTCGGACGAGCACAGCCAGGCGCCGCGGGCGAGGTTGACGCCGCCGTCGACGGCGATGGCGGTCACGTCGCCGGGGAGGTTCGCGGCGAGATCGACCCAGCCGCCCGCGGGCCCTGCCGTGAAGCGGGTGACGAAGAGCGACTCACCGCCCAGGACGCTGCGCTTGAGCCCCTTGAACAGGCCGCCCTCGGCTTTCGCCTCGACCCCGATGTCCGCGGAGGTGGCCATCATCGCCCCGGACTCGCCGCGGACGGCCTCGCCCGCCGCCAGGTGCACCCGGGCCACCGCGAACGAGGGGCTATGCCGTACTTCGATCTTCATGTCAGCCTTCTCTCGGCGGAGCGGTTCTCCATGGGGTGGTCGCTGCCGGCGACGCGGCGCAGCGCACCGCGGCCCGGCCGAGGGCGGTCTCCGGAGGCGTCGCCCCCGCCTCCTCCGGGCCGCGGCAGCGGCCGCGGCGTCGCCCGGCGCGTCCGGTGGGCCTGCTCCGCGTCCGGCGGATTCCTCCACGTCACAGCCCCGAATCATCCCATGTCGGGGGTGGGCGCGCGGAGGCGTTTCCCGGCCGCCGGGACCGGACGGGAGGGGCGAGCCGGGACCGGCCCGGGCGGCGGGGCGCCGCCGGGCGCTTCCGCGCCGGGTGCCCGGGCCCCGTCCGTCACGCCGGTATCGTCACCGCCGTCACCACCAGTCCCGCCCCGATCAGCCACCGGCCGTTGAATTCGCCGAGCCTCCGGCCGTCCACCACCGGGCCCGGTACCAGCAGCCGGGCGGTGAAACTGGCGTTGGTGGGGTCGAGCGTGAGGTGGGCGTCCTCGAAGCCCAGCCAGCGGCCGGTGAGCGGATACCACGCCTTGTAGACGCTCTCCTTGGCGCTGAAGATCAGGCGGTCCCAGCAGATCTCCGGTTGGTGCCGGGAGAGTTGGGCTATCTGGGCCCGCTCCTCGGGGAGGGACACCAGCTCCAGGACGCCGGGGTCGTCTATACGGGCGTGCGGCTCGGCGTCCACGCCCAGTGAGCGGATGTCCGTCGCCCGGGCCACCGCGGCGCAGCGGTAGCCGGTGCAGTGGGTCATCGCGCCGACGATGCCCTTCGGCCAGATCGGGGCGCGGCCGGGCCCGGGAAGCACCGGGCCGGGGGCGATGCCGAACGTGCCGAGGGCCCGGCGGGCACAGTTGCGCACCGTGCCGAACTCCCGCTGGCGGTGCGGCACCGACTCGGCCACCAGCGCGAACTCCTCCGGGTACATCTCCGAGACCGGGTCGTCGTGGAAGGACTCGGCGGTCGCTATCGGCGGGGGCAGCAGCTTCTCGATCACGCGGGCACTCCGGTGGTCGCGACGGGCAGGATCTGGACCGGGCGGCCGGGGGAGCCGGAGCGGCGCCGCCACTCGCGAGGGTAGCCCAGCGACACCTCCTGATGAGGCACTCCGTCCCAGACGATCAGTCGGGGGATGTGCAGGTGGCCGTAGACCACCGTGGCGGCGCGGAACCGCCGGGGCCAGTCGGCGGTGGCCTCCGTCCCGCACCACAGGGCGAACTCCGGGTACCACAGCGGTCTGGTGGGTTCGCGGACCAGCGGCCAGTGGTTGATCAGGATCGTCGGCAGGTCCTCCGGGAGCGCGGCGAGCCGGGCCTCGGTCTCCGCCACCCGGGCCCGGCACCACGCCTCGCGGGACGGATGGGGGTCGGGGTGGAGGAAGTACTCGTCGGTGCAGACGATCCCGGCCTTCTCGGCGATCGCCAGGGCCTCCTCCTTGGAGCTCGCGCCGGGCATCCGGAAGGAGTAGTCGTAGAGCAGGAACAGCGGTGCGATGACGACCGGGCCGCCCGCGCCCTCCCAGATCGGATAGGGGTCCTCAGGGGTGATCACCCCCAACTCCCGGCAGATCTCCACCAGATGCTCGTAGCGGGCCACCCCGCGCAGCTGGAGCGGGTCCTGGGCGGGCGTCCACAGCTCGTGGTTGCCGGGCACCCAGATCACCTTGGCGAACCGTTCGCTCAGCAAACCGAGTGCCCACCGGATGTCCTCGGAGTACTCCCCGACGTCGCCGGCGACGAGCAGCCAGTCGTCGTCGGATTCCGGTCGCAACCGCTCGACGATGTCGCGGTTCTCCTCGTACCGGACGTGCAGATCACTGACGGCCACCAGCCGGCCCTCGCGCGAGGCGGGGGCCGGCCCGGAGGTGGCGTGTTGGGCGCCGGGGGCGAAGGTGCGGATCTCGTAGGTCACCTCAGCAGTAAAGACGGTGACGCGGGGAGAGTGAAGCGACTTCCATGATCCAACAGCTGTGCCGCCGGCCCGCCGGGCCCGCGTGCCCGGCCGTCACCGGCTCCCGGGCAGGGGGGCGCCGCCGCGCCGGATCCGGGTGGCAAGCCACAGGTCGAAGCGGTCGTCGGGGTCCTCCAGGCGCCGCCCGGTGAGGTCCATCGCCTTGTCCAGACGGTTGCGCACGGTGTGCCGGTGGACGCCGAGCCGGCGGCTGGTGGCGTCCCAGGCCCCGCCGGTCTCCAGCCAGGCGGAGAGGGTGGCGATCAGCTCCTCGCCGTGCTCGGCCAGGTCCAGCGGGCCCAGCACGGTGTCGGCGTAGCCGTGCAGCGTCCGCCGGTCGCCCAGCCCCAGCAGCAGCCGGGCGGCCTCGCTCTGCCGGGCCTCCACGGGCGCGCCGCTGGTCCGACTGACCGCCAGCAGCCCGGTCGCCTGCCGCAGCGACACCCGGACCGCCTCCGGCGCGGTCGCCGGGCCGATGCCCGCCGGGCAGTGCGGCGCGAACCGCCCGAGCACCGCGTGGATGTCCAGCTCCTCACCCACCACCGCCTCGATCAGCGGCGCCGCAGCGGGCCCCGGACCTCCGGTCACCCGCACCAGGCCCCCGGGCATCGCCAGCGCCAGATCGGCCGCCGTCTCCTGGGCCGCGCCCTCCGACGGCCCGACCGGCGCGGGGTCGCCGCCCGCCCCCGTGGCGGGCGCGCTCTCCACGACGACCGCACGCACCCGCTCCGCTGACAGCCCCACCGAGGCCAGCATGTCCCGGGCCCGGTCCGCCGCCAGCTCCTCGTCGGCCAGTAGCTCCGACAACAGCGCCGACCGCCGGCGGCGCTCCGGCTCGTCCCGCAGGTGGCGTCGCTCCAGCTCCAGGGAGAGCAGCGAGATCAGTCCCGGGACGACGGACCGGGCGGCGTCGTCCGGGCGGCCGGCGAGCAGCAGCAGGCCGCGCAGCCGGCGGGCGCCGAGCGGCTGCACCTCCAGCTGCCGGCCGCCGAAGGTGCTGGTCGCGCTGCCCCGCAGCCCCCGTGCGGCGACCCGTTCGACCAGGTCGTGGGCGTGTTCCAGGGGCGTCCGCGGCTCCTGCTCGGCGGTGGCCAGCTGCCGGCCCAGCGGATCGAGGACCGTGGCGCCGATCCCGGTGGCGGCCGTCCACTCCTCCAGCATCGGCTGCAGGCCGTCGCTGGTCGCCGCCGCCGCGGTCAGCCGCCGCTGGGTGGCGAACGCCCGGTGCAGCACCTCCCGCTGCTCGGTGGCCCGGGCGTCGAAGACCGCCTTGGTGACCGCGATGAACGGCACCTCGTCCGGCACCGTCAGCAGCGGCAGCCCGGCCTCCCGCGCCGCCGTGACCAGTGGCTCCGGCGCCGCCTGGTAGGGCAGTCCGTGCCCCAGCCCGAGTGCCAGGCAGGCCGCGCCGCCCTCGGCCACGTCGCGGACGTAGGCCCGGCAGGCCGCCGGCTCCATCGGCAGCAGCAGCCCGATCGTCATCAGCAGCTCGCCGCCCTGCAGCCACTTCCCCGGGACCAGGAGGTCGGAGACGGTCGCCGCCTCGATCGTGCGGGACAGCAGCTCGGGCGGCACGTCGTAGGTGAGGGCCAGATGCAGGCCGGGTCGGGCCAGCAGGTCCGAGATACGCAAGGACATAGACATAGTGTCCACCACATATTCATAATCCGTCGGCCGTGGGTTCGAGTCCCACCCGCCCCACCGCGGGCGGAAGCACCAGGGCGGCGTCCTCGGACAACTGTCACGCTGTCCAGCCCAGAGGTGGGAACTTCAACCCTGCGCCGATCCGACGCGGCGGCCGAGCCATCGGCATGTCCATCAACCCCGACTATTTGAAACGGCCCACCGGATGAACCGATGGACCGTCACGAAGGATCGAGGTCAGGTGAAGGTGCCGAACCCTGTCGCCTCGTCCAGGGCGCTTTCTGCAGCCGTCACGTACATCGACGAGGAGGAGGCCAGCGCCAGTGGTGGCCTCCTCCTCATGTCGGTCTGTCAGTCGGGGCACTTCTCCTTGATCTTGTACGTCATGGCCTTGGGATAGTCGTGGCGGTCGAGCTTGACCTGGATCAGGATCGGGCCGTCGTTGATGCGGTCCTCCGGGTTGGCGATCCGGTTCAGCAGTCCGGCGAGCTGTCCGTGGGTGTGGATCTGCTCGCCGTACATCGGAGTCTTCTCCGAGCCGAACACCTCGGCCAGCCGGTCGTAGTTCCACGGGTGAAGGACGTTGTAGAAGTCGGCACCGTCCGACGTCCGGCCCTTGTAGTAGCAGGGATTGATCAGCATCTGCTCGATCCCGTAGAAGCCCTCGTTGTCCAGCACGAAGACGACGGGATTGATCAACTGCCTGACATGGGTGGACAGTTCCTGGCAGGTCTCCTGGAACGAGCCGTCCCCGACGAACACCACAGGGCGCTTCTCCTGCTCCTGCCGAGCCAGTGCGATGCCCGTGGTGGCGCCGACCGCATAGCCGATCGACAGCCAGCTGTTCTGCGCGATGTACGAGGCACGTTCGGGCATGTGCAGGTTCATCGAGCCGATCAGGGCGAACGCGGCGTCCGAGATGACGGTGTACGGGGTGGTGGCGCTGGTGCCGGAACCCGTGGTCTCGTCCCTGAGGAACGCGCTCATGTGCTCGAAGAAGGTGTCGTAGGTCAGCGGTGACGGCATGGCCTGATCCGCGGAGCTGAGGCCGGCCAGGTAGGCGGCGGTGCTCTCCGGGACGTCGAGGCCCTGGTCGTGGGCCTGGGCGAAGGCGTCGGAGGCCAGTTCGCGAGGGCCGAAGGACTGCGTGAGCGCCTTGCCCAGTTCCGGGATGAAGCGGGCGAGCTGCACATCGGGGAAGTAGGAGGTGCCGACGCTGACACCGTCGCGGGCGGCGACGACCCAGTCGGGGCCGATGGTTTTCGTGCCGGCGAGGTTCTTCGACGTCGACCAGGTGCCCAGGCCGATCCGACAGCACGCGCCCTTGAAGGCGGCGTGCACATCCGGGTCGCTCGCCTTGCCGTTGTAGACGCCGGAGAACCCCGGAGTGTTCTCGGAGACGACGGACTTGGCGCCGATGGTCGTACAGAACGGGATCCCGGTGTCCGCCACCAGCGTGGTGAACTCCTCGGCCAGCCGGTAGCGGTCGACCTCCTCGCCAGCCCACAGGATCGGATTCTTGCCCGGATGTTGGTTCTTGAAGTGCGTGATCAGTTCGACGGTGGCCTTGACCGCATCCTTGAGCATGTCGCGGTTGCGGGAGGTGAACGGGCGAACGCGGCGCTCCAGCCTGCCCTGGGGCGCCTCGCAGGGCGCTTTCCAGAGATCGTCCATGACCTCCAGGTAGACGGGTCTGCGTTCGGAGAGGCACGCGGTGAGCGCGGTGTCGATCTGGGCGGGGGCCAGTGCGGCGTTGGAGATCACCTGGGCGTCGACGGTGACCTGGCGGTAGACGTCGAGATTGCTCTCACGGCGCTGGCTCATATGGGAGGTGAGCAGGCCGACCGCCTGGTAGTTGAGCCACTGCTCGTACGACGGCGCGGCGGTGATGGCGATCAGTGGCACGTACTCGACGTACGCGCCGCCGATGGGGTTGAGCAGGTTGAAGGACCCCACGCTGTAGGTGACCGCGACCGCGCCGATGCCCTGTTCGCCGTCGGCCGGGGTGACGTCGGCGGCACGTGCCCGGGCGTACGCGTCGGCTGCGTAGCCGGCTCCTGTCTCGGTGGGGGTGCCGACCCACTTCACCTCGGTGTTGTCCTGCATGATCGTCAGGAACGGGCCGAGATGGTCGCCGGGCACTCCGAAGAGGTGCGTGATGCCGAGCTGTTCGAGGCGTGTGGCCAGGTAGCGGCCCACGTTCCACTGTTCGGTGCTCGTCATGATGTCAGGGCCTCCTGCGGGCGGGCTTCTTCCGGTGCCATGGCGGCGATGTCGAGAGGGGGTGGGGCGGGGTGTTCGTGCACCGTGATGGCGGCGGCGACGGCGGTTTCCACCGCTCCTTCGATCCAGGCGTGCTTGAGTGAGATGTGCTCGCCGGCGAAGTGCACCGGTCCTTCCGGCTGCATCGCGTCGAGATGGAAGCTGGTCATCTGGTGGGGGGTGTACACCGCGGCCTCGCCGAAGGCGTACCGGTCGCGCAGCCAGCTCTGGGTCTGCCCGCGGTAGGTGTAGAACGCCTCGATGCGGCGACCGTGGACGGTCTGCAGGTTGCGCAGGGCGTAGACGTACCGCTCGTCGTCATCCATGGAGTCCCAACGCGCGGCGTCGTCCGACCAGCTGTAGCTGGCCAGGACCACGCCGCCCTGAACGTCGAGAGCGTCGGAGGCGAGGTGGGAGGGGTAGTACATGAAGCGGTTGGGGTTGTCCGTGGTGGAGCCACCGCCGAAGGCGTTGGTGGCCTCCCGGACGGGAGCCTGGCGCAGCGGCGTGTTGCGGTAGTGCTTCAGCTGTGCCTGGTTGACCTGTGCGGGCTCCAGGCCGCTGCGGCTGCCGAGCGGACCGGTCGGCGAGTCCAGCAGCTCCTGCGGCATGGCCCTGGCGGCCTCGGCTTCGTCCTCGCCCTGCTCCTGGTACCACTTGTACAGCTCTTCGCCGAGCTCTGTTCTCCAGTCCTGCTCGGTGAACTCCCACCAGCGGCGGGAGAATTCCAGCAGCACCTTCGTGGCCTGGTCGTAGTGCGTTTCGATGATGGCGCGGCGCTTCTTGTACGAGAAGGGCGGGTGCACCGCGGTGAACCGCAGGCTGGAGAACGGAACGGTGACGATGGCCATGTCACCCACCCAGGTCTGAGGCGGCGCCAGCGGGTCCGCCTCACTCACGGTGTCGATCACGACCTGAGGGCCGCACGATCCTGTGATCCGGCCGGGTGCCTCGTCGCTGCCGGGGTTCCGGTACTCCAGCCGGATCATCCGCTGGCCCATCTCGATGCTGCCGGCCAGCTGGTCCGCGAGCCGTTGGGGGAGCTGCCAGTTGCCGCCTTTGATCTCCCAGTAGGTGGCGCTCGGGTTGATGTCGCTCCGGCCCAGGAAGGTGTGGAAGAACGCCAGGTGCAGGCGTGAGGTCATGTTCTCGATGGTGCCGATGGCCTCGATCGCCTCGTCGCTGAACTTCGCGTACTCCCGCAGGAACCGGCCCATGGAGTAGCCGTCGAAGTCCCTGATGACCTCGGCCCAGCCTTCCACCCACTCCTCGAACGGCTTGCGCACGCGCTTGCCGTTGTCGTCGATGTACGAGTAGTAGTTACGGACCGGTTCCAGGGCCTCGTGGACCATCTCGGAGACAGGCGTGCACGCCTCGCTGCCGGAGAGCTGGAAGCCCTCGTTGATCGGACGTGGGTTGTTCGCGTAGTGCCCCCTGCGGTTCTGGGTGCGGTTGGTACGGATCCAGGTGCGGTTGGCCTTCTCCGGCTCCTTGAAATCGGGGCTGTCGCTCCCGTACTGCCACTTCTCGTTGTTCTTGAAGGAGTGGTAGACGACGGGAGGGGTCGGCGCGTTCTCGTTGCCCGTACCCGGTTTGACGTCGACGTTGTAGAACAGCCGTCGGTGGAGCCCGAGTTTGTCGATGAGCGCCACGGTGAGCGGATGGAAGTCCGGGATCCGCATCGCCCCGGCCTCCGCGTACTGGCGCTCGTCCTGGAACGGCGGCTTCTTGCCGGCGTCTTCGGTGCGGAACGTCTTGATCCGGCCGCCCACCCGGCTGGCATTGGCCTCCAAGATCGTCACCTCGTGGCCTGCGTTCTTCAGCAGGTGACCGGCGACCAGGCCCGCGATGCCCGCGCCGACGATCAGTACGTGCTTGCGGTTCTCCTCCGTGGCGGCGGGCAGCCCGGTGTCGATGAGCGTCTTGAGATACCGCAGCGTGAGGTCTTCACCTTCCGGGCCGATCAGCAGCAGGGCCTTGGCGAGCTGCCGGTGAATCTCCGAGGGAGGCTCGCAGCCGGGAGAGGTGTTCGAGGGAGGGGTGCTGGTGGTGTCCATGCCTTCTTCCCGTCGGGGTAGGGGGGAGGAGTGCTGTACGGCGCGCCTCAGCTCCTGGGGAGCTTCTTGCCTGCGGCGAGGTGGCGCAGCGTGGTGACCGAGGGAGTGAAGGCGTAGATGGCGCCCTTGGTGGTGACGAACTGGGCCATGTGGATATCGCCCTTCGTCACGAAGGGTTTGTGCAGTTCGATCCTGCCGCCGCCCTCGGGTCCGGTGACCTTGTCGATGCAGTTGGGTGCCCCTTGCGCCCCAGGAGTGAAGCCCGGGGCGTTGGACCAGTCCGCCTGGACGAACTCGAACTGTTCGTCGATGGAGGTGCCGTAGCAGACGAACATCAGCCCACGATCCGCTTCGGAGTCCTCCTCCAAGGCAGGGCCGTACGGGATGCCCCGGCGCATGATGCGGTTGCTGTCCGCGGTGAGCCCCGGTCTACCCATGCGGGGATTGGTCCGACGGATGTGCGCCGCGCAGGGGGTCTGGTAACCCATCTGGTCGTTCTTGTAGTCGAAGTCGTTGCCGTCGCCTTCGATACCCCTTGCAAGGGGGTCACCGTTCTGTTCTCTGCCGACCAGGCACGCTCCGAGCAGTTCGGCGGTGATGGGCCCATCGAACTTCCCGGCCTGTTCGTTCACCGCATTCCACCAGCCCACAACATCCTGGCTCAGCCGACGCACCACCTGGAGTGAGCCGTTCTTCATCCACGTTGGCCCGGTGCGGTTCTTGCTGTTCGGCTCGGTCGGGTAGCCGAAGACGAATTCGCCGGGCTCGATGAGCTTGGCACCGGCCCGGTTCTCGCGGTAACCGGGGTTTCGAGGGTCCTCGCGGTGGAAGTCCTTGACCCCGGGCTGCGAGATGCCGTCCTTGAAACCGAAATGCTCATGCCCCTTCAGAGGCGGGGGCAGGGTCTTGCCGTCATCCTGATGGACCAGCTTGACGCCGTGTGCCTGGTCCGCTACCTCGATGTTCTCCAGCTTGGCATTCAGGGCCTCCTCGCTGTCCGAGGCGACCAGGAGCACCGCGTGCACCGGTGGATTCCCCGACGAGCCGAACAGCCAATTGTCAGGGGCGCTGTTTCCGGTGTCCTTGAGCCGTTCCGCGCTCGCGGGTGCGCCCTTGAGCAACTGTGGGAAGTTCTTGAGGTCCTCTTTGAGGGTCTGCTCACCGTCCTCTGCGACCTTGAGCAGACCAGCGAAGGTGAGGGACACCCCTACCCAGGTCGCCTGCTTGTCAGGGTCGTGGCCGAATGCCCGGCGGGACAGGGAGAACTCCTCGTTGAAGTCCTCCACGTCGGCGGTGACCGACACGGTGTTGAGGATCACCGACAGCCATCCGCGGCCCTTTGCCCTGTCGTCCGGGAACTGCATATAGCGGAACGCCACGTAGTCCTTGTTGAACGCGGCCAGAACGTTGCCCTGGATCTCCCTCGACTTGCGCAGTTCCGGCGTGGGCAGCTGCTCCATCGCGGGTACGGCCATGGGGCGCGCGGGGGTTGTGGTCATGCAGAACTCCTTGGAGCCTGATGGAGTGGTCAGCGAACAACCACGGAGAGTGGATATGGCATATGTTTCTCGCATATGTCGGACCTCTCAAACGCATGGTGCGCCGACTGGCGTCACAACCCACCCGGCGTCCGTGGCGTCGGACTTCGATCCCTGGCAGGCACGTGCTGGCCTCCCTCAACGCGGCTCCTCCGACAGGTGGCGACCGCCACCCTCTCGGCTGGCCCTCCCCCCACAGCCGCTCGGCCGTCCACACGGCCACAGGGTTCCCCGCGGGGCGTCGCCCAGCAGCCACCGTGCGCAGGAGTGCCGCCCTGTTCGAAGGCAGCGCGCCGTCAACCCTTATGCGAGGGCGCGGGGTGGGGCCGCCCTGTCTGTTGCGGCAACCCCGCCCGACATCACCTCGATATGCTGCCGGCCGCTTTTCCCGCCCTCGCCCGGGTCCGTCTGTTCGACCGGCACCCCAAGCGTGCCCGAGGCGTGCCCTCACCCCTGCCGGTTACGGTTGCCGCCACCGCGGCCGAGGCCGTACAGGGAGCGGAGGTCGTGGTGACTGTGACCAACACCGTCGATACCTCGGGTCCGTCGCCCCGGCACTCGATCAACGCCCGGTCGTCGAGCCGAACTTGATGCGGGTCAAGCCCGGCTCGACGGGTGGTCTCGATCACGTGCCCTGGTTCAGCGATCGACTGTCAGCCCGGGTGGGTGCTGACTGGCGTTTCGGTGCCGCGTAGGTGTCAGCGACGCGTGCGGTGGGCTGTCACTGTTGCTCCGGGAGCTGGGGCGCAGGGTCGGTGATGGCACACGTCATCGCCACCGCGCGCGCCGCCGACGAAGACCACGTCCGCGGCTTGGGCGCCGACGAGGTCATCGACTGCCTCACCACCGACATCGTCGCCGAGGTGTCACGGCGCTACCCCGACGGCGTTGACGCCGTGGTGAACATCGCCCTGCCGGCCGACCGACTGATCGACGTCAGCCTGGTGGTACGACGCGGCGGCCGCGTGAGGAATGCGACCCATCCCGCCCCGGAACCCGGCACCTACGAACGCGCGCAGGAACACACCCGCGGCAAGCTGATCGTGGTGAGGGGCACATGAGCCTGACGTGATGGGCCAGAGGCCGGTCTCGGGAAGACCGCGGTGCTCGAACGAGCCGCGGCGGCCGCAGAGCGCACGGGACTGCGAGTGCTGCGGGGGAGGGTCCAGGAGCGGTCAGAGGCATTGCCGTTCGCCTTCATTTCAAGCTGCTTGAGGCTGGCGGAGCTCCCCCGGACACCTGGCGGGCCCACGTCGCCGAGGTGCCGCGTGGCGATGCGGGCCGGAAGCAGGAGCCTCGGCCCGTGCCTGGCGGTTCAGTCCGTGAGGGTGGTGAGCCAGCCGGTCAGCAGACGGTTGACCTCCTCGGGGCGTTCCTGCTGGATCCAGTGGCCGCAGCCGTCCAGGAGGTGCGAGGCGGTCAGGCCGGGGAGGGTGGTGGGGAAGGCAGCGATCGCGTCGGACATCCAGGTGGTGGAGGCGTCCAGGGCGCCGCCGATGAACAGGGACGGCTGCTTGATCGGGACTCCGCGGTGGGGGGCGAGGTCTTCCCAGTCGCGGTCCATGTTGCGGTAGCGGTTGAGGGCGCCGGTCAAGCCGGTGCGCTCGAACTCCCCGGCGTAGACGTCGAGGTCGTCCTCGGTCAGCCAGGCCGGGAGGGTGCCGGCGGGGAAGCGGTCGCGCAGCCGGCCGCCGCGGGCAGCGAAGTGCGGGTCGGGCTCGCCCTGGGCGGGCATGGTGTCGGCGGACAGGGCCGCGTAGAAGCCGGCGAGCCAGCCCCGGACGTCAAGCTCGATCTCTGCCTCGGCGCGGCCGGGCTCCTGGAAGTAGGAGACGTAGAACTCCTGCTCGGGGCCGCCGATCTGGCCGAACACGTCGGTGGGGCGGGGCCCGCCGGGCGGCGCGTAGGGGACGCTCAGCAGGCCGACCGCGCGGAAGACCTCGGGGTGGAGCAAGGCGGAGGCGGCGGCGATGCTGGAACCCCAGTCGTGGCCGACGACCACCGCGTTCTCCTCGCCGAGGGCGCGCACGACGGCGACGTTGTCCTCCACCAGGTCGAGCATCCGGTAGGCGTCGGTCGCCGCAGGCTTGGAGGAGCGGCCGTAACCGCGCACGTCGATCGCCACCGCCCGGTAGCCGGCTGCGGCGAGGGCCGGGAGCTGGCGGCGCCAGGAGTACCAGGACTCGGGGAAGCCGTGCACGAGCAGGACCAACGGGCCGGCGCCCTGCTCGACCAGGTGCAGGCGCCCGGCCGGGGCCTCAACGGTGCGGTGGCGGAGAACGGTGGACGGCTCGGACTGCATGGGGACTTCTCCTCGGTTCGCTGGTCGTCGCGGGTACCCATCGATCATGCGGCGCGGCGACCATCCGACGCGATGAATGTTGCCATTCTGGCAAACTTGCGGGACAGGGTGACGGAGCGCCACATTCGGGAGGTGCAGGGGCGATGGCAGGCGACGACGTGGCCGAGACACTGGCGGCGATGGGCCCCCTGCTGCGGGCCACACGCGAGCACCGCGGCGCCACGCTCACCGGCGTCAGCTGTGCGACCGGCATCTCGCCGAGCACGCTGTCGCGGATCGAGACCGGCCGGCGCAAGCCCACCCTGGAAGTGGTGTTGCAGCTGGCTAAGGAGTACGGCGTCTCCCTGGACGAGCTGGCCGGCACCGCACCCGCCCCTGCGGCCGAACGCCGCACCTCGGTGCCGCTGAGCCTCGGCGACGACAAGGCAGTCCTACCACTGACCCGCTACGTCGGCGGACTGCACGCCCACAAGCACATCCTTCCCGCCGTCGAGGAACCGCCGACGCGGCCGCGGCAGGTCTCCCACGACGGCTACGAGTGGCTGTGCGTCCTGTACGGACGGCTGTGGCTCGCGCTCGGCGACCAGGACCTCGTCCTGGTCGCCGGGGACGTCGCCGAGTTCGACACCCGTACCCCGCACGGGGTCGCGAACGTCGGCCCCGGCGGGCCGGTCGAGTACCTGATCATGTTCGGGCCGCAGGGAGAGCGCCTGCGACCGCGCACCCCGCCCGCCCCCGGCCGCGGGGCCCGATAGCGAGCAGCGAACGAGCGACCTGACATCCCGGATATGCCCGGGATATCAGGCATCCTCCCCGCAAGGAGCGATACCTCCAGCTGCTCGCAGTGGTCAACGGCTGGCCGGCCCCGGAGAGTCTGGCTCCGGTCATCGACTGGTCCGTCCAGGCCCTGCGCGTCCGGACACAGCACTGACGGGGCGGTCGCAAGGCGACATGGGCCGGACGCGGCTGGCGTCGGGTGAAAACACCGCCGCTTACGATCGGTTGGTGAATGCCGCCGTCGTGCTTCAGGTGACCGCGACGCCTGACTCTCCCGCTCTCGTTCTTCGCCCCTGGCGCATGGCGGACGTTGCCGCATTGGTTGAAGTGAGCCGGGATCCCGCAATGCGCCAGTGGGCGAACTCTGTCGTGGACAACGATGCTGACGGGGCACGGTGGGTGGAGGCCCAGCAGCGGGGCTGGGCAGCGGGAGACCAGTTCGGCTTCGCCGTCCTTGCGGCACAACCGGGGTCAGTTCGCGAGCAGTTGGTGGGCAACGTGGCGAAAGACCTGGGTCGGCTTCGCCTCGTTGTCCTTCTGACATGCGAAGACGGACGACCGTCGAGGTAGATCGAGATGGACTGATCGTCCAAGGGGCATGCCATTGAATGGACTATCGGGCGATCGAGTCCCGGCGGCCGGGCGCCTAGGTTCACACCACCGCGGAGTCCGCAGTTGCCAGGCGGCCTCCCGCGGTGTCGTCCGCGCACACCCCGTCGCCACGTCCGAGGAGTAACCCATGGATCCCACGGCACCCGTGGAAGGCACGAGCGAGGGGCGAGGCTCCCGCATGATCGAGGTCCGCTCCATCGACTACGTACCCGTCCGCGAGCGGCACGGGAAGGTGTGGCACCAGGGCCCCTTCTGGTTCACCGGCAACTTCGTGCTGACCACGATGGTCACCGGCTTCCTCGGCCCGGCCCTCGGCCTGAGCCTGCCCGCCTCCGTGGCGGCGGTCGTCCTCGGCGCCTGCTTCGGCACCTTCTTCATGGCCTTCCACGCCAACCAGGGCCCGCGGATGGGCCTGCCGCAGATGATCCAGTCGCGGGCCCAGTTCGGCATCCGCGGCGCGATCGTCCCGTTCGCCGCGGTGGTCTTCGTCTACGTCGGCTTCAACGTCTTCAACGTCGTCCTGGCCGCGCAGGGCCTGCGGACCGTCTTCCCCGGCGGCACCACGCTCTGGTACGTGCTGATCATCGGCGTCGCCATCGTGCTCGCCGTCGTCGGCCACGACCTGCTGCACCTCGTCCAGCGCTGGCTCACCTACGTGCTGATCGCGGTCTTCGGCGTGCTGACCGTCGGCGCGCTGATCCAGCTCGACCCGCACTCCGCGGCCGCCGCCGGGCACGCCGCGCACGGCTCCTGGACGTCGTTCCTGGTCGTCTTCTCCGCCGCGGCCGGCTACCAGATCAGCTACGCCGTCTACGTCTCGGACTACTCCCGCTACCTGCCCCGCGACGTCTCCGCGCGCAAGGTCATCTGGTGGACGTACGCGGGCGCGGCCGGCTCCGCTGCCTGGCTGATGTCGCTGGGCGCGCTGCTCGCCTCGGCGCTGCCGCACCCGGACGCGATCAGCGGCATCCGTCAGGTCGGCAACGCGATCATCCCCGGCTTCGGCACCTTCGCGGTGGTCGTCTCCTCCGTCGCCCTGGTCGGCATCATGGCCGTCAACGCCTACGGCGCGATGCTCACCACCACCAGTGCGATCGACGCCTTCCGCGCGGTCAAGCCGACCGTCCGGATCCGGATCGCCGGCATCGTGGCCATCGGCCTGATCGTCTTCACCGTGGCGATGCTGCTCCCGGAGAACTACCTGGAGAGCTTCAACACCTTCGTGCTGATGATGCTCTACTTCCTGATCCCGTGGACGGCGGTCAACCTGGTCGACTTCTACTGGGTCCGGCGCGGCCACTACGCGGTCACCGCGATCTTCGACCCGGCCGGCATCTACGGCCGCTGGTCCTGGCGCGGCATCGCCGCCTACGTCGCGGGCTTCGTCGCGATGATCCCGTTCTTCTCCACGTCCTTCTACTCCGGCCCGGTGACCGAGGCGCTGGGCGGCGCGGACCTGGCCTTCGTCCCCGGCCTGCTGGTCGGCGGCGGCCTGTACTACCTGCTCAGCCGCAACCTCGACCGGGCGGCGGAGGCGACGGCGGTCGCCGAGAGTGAGCGCGAGCTGGAAGGGGGCGACGGGGTGGGGACGGTCACCGCGGCCTCGCGCCCGCCCGCCTGACCCGCGGGGCGGCGCGGGCCGCCCGGGGTCGCCGCACACCAGCGGATGAGCCGCCCCGTTCCTCCCGCTATGGTCGGTCGGTAGGGACACGTCCCACCGACCGACCGGCGGTTTCCGGCCCCGTCCGGCCATCCGGCCGCCCGGATGAAGGGAAGTGAGCGCACCATGCAGGTGGCGTTTCTGGTGGCCCCCGCGGGCACCGAACAGATCGAGCTGACCGAGCCCTGGCAGGCGGTCCTCGCCGCGGGCGGCACCCCCACGCTGATCTCCACCAGGTCGGGCCGGATCCAGGCGTTCCATCACCTCGACAAGGCCGACACCTTCCCCGTCGACCTGACCGTGGACGCGGCGTCGGTCGCCGACTTCGACGCCCTGGTCCTGCCCGGCGGCGTGGCCAACCCCGACGCCCTCCGGCTCGACAAGGGCGCCATCTCCCTCATCGCGTCCTTCTTCGAGACCGGCAAACCGGTCGCGGCCATCTGCCACGCACCCTGGACCCTGATCGAGGCCGACGTGGTCCGCGGCCGCACCCTCACCTCCTGGCCCAGCCTGCGCACCGACATCCGCAACGCCGGCGGCACCTGGGTCGACAAACAGGTCGTCGTCTGCACCCAGGCCGCCAACACCCTCGTCACCAGCCGCAAACCCGCCGACCTGCCCGCCTTCTGCAAGGCCATGGTCGAGGAGTTCGCCCGCTGAACGGCTGAAGCGCACAGAACCGCTGAACGGCAGAGCGGCAGAACTGCACGACCAGAACTGCTGGGCGGCTGAACCACTCAAGCGCTGAACCGCTCGCCGGCGGCGCGCCCCGGGGCACGGCGGCCGGGGTCCGTCGCCCCTCACGCCGGTCCGTGGACGGCGGGCCGGCAGCCCGGCGCCGCCGCCCGGCCAGCCGCGGAACATCCCCACCCCGCACCGGCGTTGTGGCCCAACAGGGGGCGCGCCCACCCCCTAGGGAACATCCCCCACGCCATCCCCCACCCCATCCGCCGCCCCGTCCCCCACCCACACCACCGCCGATTCCGCCGGCAGGTGCAGTGTCCCGTCGGCCTCCGGGTACAGCGGGCGCGGCCAGCCCGCCACCGCTTCGAAGCGGGATGCCCCGGCGGGGCCCACCGGGATGGTTGACGTGCCCTCAGAGGCGAGGTTGACGGCCAGGTGTACGGGGCCGCGGCGGAGGAGGAGCCAGCGGGCGGACGCGTCGTGGGTGAGGCGGGTGCGGGACGGGTCGGGGTCGGTCAGCGCGGGTTGGGTGCGGCGGAGGGCGAGGAGGGTGCGGTACCAGGACAGCAGGGCGGCGTGCGGTGCGGCGGAGGGTTCGGCCCAGTCCAGGACGCAGCGGTCGCGGGTGGCCGGGTCCTGCGGGTCCGGCCAGTCGGCGTCGAGCCCGTCCCCGTGCGCCGCGCCGCCCTCCTGCGCGGCGAACTCGCGTCGTCGGCCGGCCCGTACGGCCTCCGCGAGCTCCGGGTCCGGGTGGTCGGTGAAGTACTGCCAGGGGGTGCGTGCGCCCCACTCCTCGCCCATGAACAGCATCGGGGTGAAGGGGGAGCAGAGGACCAGCGCGGCGGCGCAGGCGAGCAGGCCGGGGGAGAGCGCCGCGGTGAGCCGGTCGCCGTGGGCGCGGTTGCCGATCTGGTCGTGGGTCTGGGCGTAGGCGAGCAGCCGGTGCGGCGGGGTCGTGCGCAGGTCGAGCGGTGCGCCGTGGCGGCGGCCGCGGAAGCTGGAGTGGCCACCGTCGTGGAAGAAGCCGCCGGTCAGGGTCTTGGCGAGGGCGGCGAGCGGGTCGCGCGCGAAGTCGGCGTAGTAGCCGTGGGACTCGCCGGTCAGCGCGGTGTGCAGGGCGTGGTGGAAGTCGTCGTTCCACTGGGCGTGCAGGCCGAGGCCGCCGCTCGCCCGCGGTGCCGTGGTGCGCGGGTCGTTGCGGTCGGACTCGGCGATCAGGAACAGCGGGCGGCGCAGCTGGGCGGCGAGCGCGTCCACGGCGGCGGAGAGTTCGGCCAGGAAGTGCTGGGCGCGGTCGTCGTGCAGGGCGTGCACGGCGTCCAGCCGCAGTCCGTCGATGCGGTAGTCGCGCAGCCAGCCCAGCGCGCTCCCGATGAGATAGCCGCGGACCTCGTCGGAACCGGGGGCGTCGAGGTTGACCGCGGCCCCCCAGGGCGTGTGGTGGGCGTCGGTGAAGTACGGGCCGAACTCCGGGAGGTGGTTGCCCGACGGGCCGAGGTGGTTGTGGACCACGTCGAGGACGACCCCGAGGCCGTGGCCGTGCGCGGCGTCCACGAACCGCTTGAGCCCGTCGGGCCCGCCGTACGGCTCGTGCACCGCCCAGGGCGCGATCCCGTCGTACCCCCAGCCGTGGGTTCCGGGGAACGGGCAGACCGGCATCAAGGAGATGTGGGTGATGCCGAGGTCGGAGAGGTGGCCCAGGCGGGCCGCCGCGGCGTCGAAGGTGCCTTCGGGCGTGTACGTCCCGATGTGCAGCTCGTAGAGGACCGCGCCGGGCAGCGGACGGCCGGGCCAGGGGTGCCGCCAGGCGAACCCGGCGTGCTCGACGACCGCGCCGGGTCCGCCGGGGCCCTCCGGCAGCCGGGCGGCGCGCGGGTCGGGCCGCGGCGGGCCGTCGTCGAGCCGGAAGGCGTAGCGGTCGCCGTCGCGGGCCGGCGCCTCGGCGCGCCACCAGCCGGGGCGTCCGGGGGCGGGCTCCAGCGGGACCGGGGGTTCGTCGGACCGGTCGCCGGCCCACTGGAGGGCGACCCGCCCGGCACCCGGCGCCCATACCTCGAACAGCACCGTTGTCCTCCTTCGTCACTGCGGCCCCGGCCGGCCCGACACCAGGCGGCCCCGGTTACCGACGACCAAAGCACGCCGCCGCCGTGGACGGAAGGACGCGGCGCGGTGGGGCACCGACATCGCCTGGACACCGACTCGCCGCAGGCCGGACAATCACGCTATGACTTCGCTCCAGTTCCCCGCGCGGCCTTCCGACGCCGATCGGGAACGCGCCCTTGAGCTGCTGCGCGACGGTGCGGCGGAGGGACGGTTGTCCCAGGACACCTTCCTGCGCCGGCTGGAACTCGTCCTGACCGCCCAGCAGCACTCCGATCTCGCGGCCGCCACGGCCGATTTGGAGAGCCGCGGCAAGGTCCAGGGGTTGCTGCTGCGGATGGTCGGCCGGGTGTCGGCGTTCCACATCCGGGTGCGCAGGGCCTGGCGCACGGAGCGGCTGCCGAAGCTGCTGCTGCCGGAGCCCGGGCCGTTCCCGCTGCTGATCGGGCGGGCCCCGGGCGTCGGCCTGCGGCTCAACCACGAGACGGTCTCCCGCAACCACGCCGAGCTGCGCAGCGAGGGCACCGGCTGGATGCTGCGCGATCTCGGTTCCACCAACGGCACTTGCGTCAACGGCCGCCGGCTGGTGGGCGAGATACCGGTCGGTCCCGGCGACCACATCAGGTTCGGGCAGGTCGACTACGTCCTGACGGAGCGCCAGGCCCCGCCCGAGCGCTGACGAACGCGGCAGGAGCGGGGAAAGGACGGGAAAGGGGCGGGGAAGGGGCGCGGTAGTCGGGCGCCCGGGGGCGGGCGACGGAGCGGCAGAGCGGCCCGGCGCGGGTGCGGTCAGTGCTGGTGCAGCCCCCGCCCCGCCAGCGTCAGGAACGCCTCGCCGACCGCCTCCGACAGCGTCGGATGGGCGTGCACCTGCTGGGCGACGTCGGACGGTTCGGCGTCCCACGCCACGATCAGCTGGCTCTCCGCGATCATCTCCGAGACGTGCGGCCCCACCAGGTGGACGCCCAGCACCGCGCCGGTGGCCTCGCCACCCGCCCCGTCCGCCGCCGCGATCACCTTCACGATGCCGCCCTGCCCGTGGACCATGCCCTTCGCGGTGGCCGTCAGCGGCATCGTGTTGACCTTGATCTCCAGCCCCCGGGCCCGCGCCGCGGCCTCGCTCAGCCCGACCGACGCGGTCTGCGGACTGGAGTACGTCACCCGCGGCACCGTCGCGTAGTCCACCGGACGGGACGGCACCCCGGCCAGCGTCTCGGCGACCAACAGCCCCTCCGCGAACGACGCGTGCGCCAGCCCGGGCGACGGCGGCGGCAGCAGATCGCCGACCACATGGATGCCGGGCACCGCGGTCTCCAGCCGCGACCAGTCCGCCGGCGCCACGAACCCCCGCTCGTCCACGGCCAGTCCGGCCGCCGCCAGCCCGAGCCCGTCGGTCACCGGGGCCCGCCCCACCGCGACCAGCAGCCGCTCGGCCTCGACCACCACCTCCTCGCCCTTGGGTGTGACGACGGTGGCCCGTACACCGTCCGGCAGCAGCTCCGTGCCGGTCAGCGTCGAACCCGTGCGGACGGTGATCCCGCGCCGCTTCAGCCCCCGGAGGAGATGCCGGCCGACCTCCTCGTCCTCCAGCGGAAGCAGCCGGTCCGCCGCCTCGACCAGGGTGACCTCGGCGCCCATCGAGCGGTGGAACGAGGCGTACTCGACGCCGATCGCCCCGCCGCCCAGGACCAGCACCGACGCCGGCAGGCCCGGCGCGAACAGCGCGTCGTCGCTGGTCACCACCCTCCGGCCGTCCGCCGGCAGACCCGGCAGCGTCCGGGGCCGGGAGCCGGTCGCCAGCACGATCCCGCGCCGGGCGGTGAACGTGCCGCCCTCCGGCCCGTCGACGACCACCGAACGCGGCCCGGTCAGACGCGCCGAACCGTGCACCACGCGCACCCCGGCGCGCGCCAAGGTGCCGCTCACGCCCTGGTGGTTGCGGGCCACGATGTCGTCCCGGGTGGCGGTCAGCGCGTCCCAGTCCACCGCGTCCACGCTGGCCTTGACGCCCCAGCGGGCGCCCGCCTCCGCGATGCCGTCGACCAGTTCCGCGGCGTGCAGCATCGCCTTGCTGGGGATGCAGCCGCGGTGCAGGCAGGTGCCGCCGACGAGATCGCGTTCAGCGAGCACCACCCGCAGTCCGAGGGCGGCGGTCCGCAGGGCGGTGCTGTAGCCGCCGGTGCCCCCGCCGATGACGACGACATCCGGCGCGTCGGGCCGGTCCGTGAGCGAGTCCGTGTTCATGGCCCCAGCCTCCGCCCACCCGCGGTCATGAGTCCAAGGCAATGTTTCTATGGGAGCGATGCACTGTGTGCATGGGAGCGCACGGGGGAGGCGGGGAGCGGCGGATGAGTCTGCGGCAGATGGAATACCTGGTGGCGGTGGTCGAGGAGCAGTCCTTCACCCGGGCCGCGGAGGCGCTGCACGTCAGCCAGTCCGCGCTCTCGCACCAGATCAAGGCGCTGGAACGGGAGGTCGGCGGTCCGCTGCTGGAGCGGATGAACCGCGGCGTGCGGCTGACCGCGATGGGCCGGGCCTACTACCCGCACGCCGAACTCGCCGTCCGCAGTGCCCGCCAGGCCCGCCGTGCGGCGCTGGCCGCCGGCGGGGCGGAGAGCGGCGAACTCCACATCGCGACGGTGCACGCCCAGGCCATCGGGGTGCTCCCGGCGGTCTGTGCCCGCTGGACCCGGCTGCGCCCCGGGGTCCGCCTGGTGCTCCACGAGTACGCCACCACCGACGAACTGACCGACCGGATGGCGCGCGGGGTGGCCGACGTGGCGCTGGGGCCGCGCCCGGAGGACTGGCCGGGACCGGTCACCGTCGTCGGCCGGGAGCGGATGGTGGTGGTCGTCCCGCACGACGACCCGCTCGCCGCCCGGGAGTCGCTGCGCCTGACGGACCTGGCGGACCGGCCCTGGGTGCGGTGCAGCCTGGAACCGGTGCTGGCGGGCCGCCGCTGGCTGGACGTGGAGTGCGAACGGGCGGGCTTCACCCCGCGCACCGCCGTCCGCACCCAGCACACCTCGACGGCCGTCCGGATGGCCTCGGCCGGCGTCGGCGTCCTGCTCACCGCGGCCCACGAACTGACCGGCCTGGACTGCGCGCGGATACCCACCGACCCGCCGTGGCGCCGCGATATCACGGTCTTCTCGCGGGTGGAACTGACCGGCGCAGCGGCGGAGTTCACCGAGCTGCTGCGGGAGTGGGGTGCCGCCGAGGGCTCCTGACGCTGCGTCAAGTATGCCTGGTCACAGCACCCCTGCCGCCGCCTCCGCCGCTCGGCGCTACTCCCGTACGAGCAGCGCCACCGGCCACTGCGTCAAAAGCGAGTCCACCCCCACCGCGGCACCGCCCGCCAGCGTGCGGCCGGTCAGCAGCTCCCGCCAGTCGCCGCCCGCGGGCAGCCGCAGCCCGGTGTCCCACCAGCCACCGGTCTCCCGCAACCGCAGCGACAGCCGGGTCACCGCCGTCACCACCCGTCCCGCCCGGACGAACGCCACGCAGTGCTCGGCCGCCGGGCCCTCCGCGGCCAGCGGCTCGTACGACGCGGCGGCGCCGAACCACTCCGGGTGCGCCCGCCGCAGCCGCAGCGCGGTGGCCGTCAGCCGCAGCTTCTCGGCGGACAGCCCGACCGGCGCGGCACCGTCGTCCAGCGCCGTGAGCGGTCCCGGATCGCACCGCGCGGGCCGCCGGTTGTCCGGATCGACCAGCGCCGCGTACTCCCGCTCGGTGTCCTGGTAGAGGTCGGGGACGCCCGGCATGGTGAGGTGCAGCAGCGTCGCGGCCAGTACGTTCGCCCGGACGTACGGGGACAGTTCGGCCTCCAGCGCGGCCAGTTGGTCGGCGGCCGGACCGCACGGACCGCTGCGGACGAACTCCGCCACCGCCTCCTCGTACACCGCGTCCGGCTCCGTCCAGGTCGTGCGCAACCCGGCCTCCCGCACCGCCTTGAGGACCGCGGGCGTCAACTGCTCCGCCGTCGGGCCGCCGGCGGCGGACGCACCCAGCCCGAACGCGGTCTGCCAGGCCGACCAGGCCACCAGGGGATCCACCCGCACCGCACCGTCCGCGACCTCCCGCCCGTCGGCCACCACGTTCAACACGTCCCGCCAGCGGTCCGGGCACTCCGAGAGCACCGCGATCCGCGCCCGCACATCGGCACTGCGCTTGGTGTCGTGCGTGGAGAGCACCGTGCCGCTCTCCGGCCAGTCCCGCTGCAGCCGCGCGCAGTACTCGTGGAACGTCCCGGGCCCCAGCGCGGGTTCCCCGGGATCGCCCCCGACCTCGCAGGCCGACAGCAGCACCGGGTAGCGGTAGAAGGCCGTGTCCTCCACGGACTTGGCGTGCAGCGCGGACGCGGTCTGCGCGAACCGCGCGGCGAAGTCCGCGACATCGGGGTCCACGGCGTCCGTCTCCACGGCCTCGCGCTCCACGGCATCGGGACCCGGGGCGCCGGCCCCGCCCGCCTCGCTCTGCGCGCCGTCCGTGCCGTCGGCGTCGTATCCGAACCGCCCCAGCACCAGGTCGTGGACCAGATCCACCGCCCCGGCCTCCTCCGGCACCCGGAAGGTGGCCCGGGCCCGCTCCGCCGCGGCGCGCAGCATCGCCGCGTCCGCCGCGGCCCGGGCGGTGTCCGTGGCCTCCCCGGCGTAAGGCCGGTAGACCGGCAGCCGCACCAGGAGTTCCCGCACCGCCTGCCGCAGTGCCCACGGCGCATGGTCGCCCGGCCGGGGCACCCGCTCGCCGATCCGCGCCGCGGTCCGTACCAGCCGCTCCACCTCCGCCGCCAGGTCGTGCTCGACGACCTCGTAGGCGGCCCGGCGCACCGTCTCGTCCCAGTCGCCGCCCTCGTCGGCCAACGGGGTGACGAAGTCGCGGTAGTGCGAGAACAGCCGCCCGGCGCCCTGCGGGCAGACGAACAGCCCGTCGATGTGGCGGAGCGCGTCATAGCCCGTGGTGCCCGCGCAGGCCCAGCCGTCCGGCAGCCGCTCCGCGCCGGTCAGGATCTTCTCCACCACCGTCCAGCAGCCCTTGGTCCCGGCCCGCAGCCGCGCCAGATAGCCCCCGGGATCCACCAGCCCGTCCGGATGGTCGACCCGCAGCCCGTCGACGACCCCCTCCCGGATCAGCCGCAGCACCGTCCCGTGCGTCGCGTCGAACACCTCCGGATCCTCGACGCGGATCCCGATCAGCTCCGAAATGGTGAAGAAACGCCGGTAGTTGAGCTCGGTGCGGGCCAACCGCCACCAGGCGAGGCGGTACCACTGCGCCTCCAGGAGACGCGGCAGCGGCAGCAGTTCCGTACCGGGGCGCAGCGGGAGGACCTGCTCCCCGTAGTGCAGCAGCCCGCGCTCGACCCGGAACCGGGGCAGCTCGTCCCCGATCCGCCCCTCCAGGACGGGCAGCAGCAGCCGTCCCCCGTGCCCGCCGTCCCAGTCGATGTCGAACCAGTGCGCGTACCGCGACGCCGGCCCGTCGCGCAGCACCTCCCACAGTGCCCCGTTGAGCGACAGCGGAGCGGGCACCGCCATGTGGTTGGGCACGATGTCGACGACCAGCCCGAGGCCGTGCGCCCGGGCCGTCGCCGCCAGCGCCCGTAGCCCCTCCTCGCCGCCCAGCTCCGCCCGGACCGCCGCGTGGCCGGTCACGTCGTACCCGTGGGTGGACCCCGGCACCGCCTCCAGTACGGGGGAGAGGTGCAGATGGGACACCCCGAGGGCGGCGAGGTACGGTACCGCCCGTTCGGCGGCGGCGAACGGGAAGTCCGGCTGGAGCTGCAGCCGGTAGGTGGCGGTCGGCGACGGACTCGAAGGCTGCGTCATGGGAACACCCGTACCCCGCCCACGGCCCGTTCTGTCATCGGGTTGCGTCATCCCGGGCCGTCCCGCCGGTCGTGTTTTCGTCCGAATCGGAAAGCCCCTTCGCGGTATCGCTTTGTACGTACCGCCGCTACGGATCGTGCGGGTGCGGTGGATAGCTTCTTGTGATGACCGCCGCCACCGCCACCTACCGCCGGGTGCTCGCCCTCAGCGGACCGCTGCTGCCCGTCGTCTCCTTCCTCGGGCGGCTGCCGACCGCCATGTGCCAGCTCGGCAGCGTGTTGTTGGTGGCCGAGACCAGCGGTTCGCTGACCACCGCGGGCCTGGTGGGCGGCGCCCTGGCGGCGGGTCAGACGGTCGCCGGCCCGCTGATGGGACGGCTCGCGGACCGGCACGGCCAGCGCCCGGTGGTGCTCGTCGCCTGCTGGCTCAACGCGCTGGCGGTGGCGGCCCTGGTGACGGCCGCGCTGACCCGGACGGCGACGCCGCCGCTCGCCGCGATCGGCCTGCTGGCGGGGGCGAGCGTGCCCCAGATCGGCCCGCTGGCCCGCACCCGGCTGGTCGCCCTGGCGCACCGCGCGGCGGCCGACGACCGGCTGGTGAGCGCCGCGCTGTCCCTGGAGGGCACCCTGGACGAGGTGTCGTTCGTGCTCGGTCCGGCGCTGGTGGGGCTGGCCGCCACCCTGGCGCACCCGGCGGTGGCGCTGGCCCTGGCCGCGGCGCTGCTGGCGGTCTGCGGCTCGGCGTTCGCGCTGCACCCGACCGCGGTCGCCGTGCGGCCCGCCGCGAACGCCGCCGCCCGGGCCGTCCGCCCCGCCCGCACCCGGATGCCCCGCGCCGTCCACGCCATGCGCCTGTCGACGGCCCTCCAGGGCGCCATGTTCGGCGCCTGCCAGGCCGGCATCACCGCGCTCACCGAACGCCTCCACCAGCCCGCCCAGGCGGGGCTGGTGTACGCGGCGATGGGCGTGATGAGCGCCGCCGCGGGCCTCTCGCTCGCGCTGGTACCGGCCCGGATCGGCCTGCCGACCCGCTGGCGGGCGGCCGCCGCCGCGCTCATCGTGCTGTCCGTGCCGCTGCTGTTCGTCCGGTCGATGGCCGCGCTCTACCTGGTCGTCGTGGTGCTCGGGGTGGCGTTCGCGCCGCACCTGATCACTCTCTTCGGGCTCACCGAGCGGCTGGTGCCCGCCACCCGGCTGGCCGAGTCGATGGCGTTCCTCACCAGCGCGGTGGTCGGGGGCCAGGCCGTCGCGCTGGCCGTCTCCGGGCGGCTCGCCGACGCGTACGGCCCGTCCGCGGCCTTCGCGGTCGCCGTCGGCGCCGCCGTGCTGATCCTCGGCGTCGCCCTCGCCACCCGCGCCGGCTCCCGGCCCACCGCCCCCGTCCGCACCGCCCGGCCCGGACGGGGGGCCGCGGCGGACCGCACCCCGGCCCCCTGAACCTCCGGACCCCCGACGGCTCAGGCCGGCCGCTGGAGCACCAGCAGGCTCCGCCCGACCAACGTCAGCCGGTCGCCGCCCTTGACCTTGGCGCCCCGGCCGTCCGCCGCCGCTGCCGGCCGGTCGGTGTCCACCACGACCTGCCACTGCCGGCCCAGGTGTTCCGGCACCGTGAACTCCTTCTCCTGGTCATGGGCGTTGAACATCAGCAGGAACGAGTCGTCGGTGATCGGCTCGCCGCGCGGCCCCGGTTCCGAGATCGAGCTCCCGTTCAGAAAGACCGTCAGCGACTTGGCGTGGACGGACTGCCAGTCACGCGTCCCCATCTCCGCGCCGACCTCGGTGAACCAGGCGATGTCGGACAGCTCGTCGTGGGTGCCCTCCATCGGGTGCCCCTGGAAGAACCGCCGCCGCCGGAAGACCGGGTGGTCCCGCCGCAGCCACACCATCTGCCGGACGAACGCCAGCAGCGCCAGCTCCTCCTCCCGCTCGGCCGCCGCCGGCGTGTCGACCACCGCCCCGCCGTCCCCCTCGACCGCCTCGCCCCCGTCCGCCTCGCCCGCCTCGCCCGTCTCTTCCGTCCCGCCCGCGCCGTCGGGCCGGTCGGCGTCGAGCGTCCCGGCGCCGCCCGGCGCCCCCGGCTCCGGCCACCGCACCCAGGTCAGCTCGTTGTCCTGGCAGTACGCGTTGTTGTTGCCGCGCTGGCTGCGGCCGAACTCGTCGCCGTGGCTGAGCATCGGCACGCCCTGCGACAGCATCAGCGTGGCGAGGAAGTTCCGCATCTGCCGCAGCCGCAGCCGGCGCACCCCGGGGTCCTCGGTCGGCCCCTCCACCCCGCAGTTCCACGACCGGTTGAAGCGCTCGCCGTCCCGGTTGTCCTCGCCGTTGTCCTCGTTGCGCTTGTCGTTGTACGAGACCAGGTCGCGCAGGGTGAAACCGTCGTGGCAGGTGACGAAGTTGACCGAGGCGAGCGGCCGTCGCCCGTCCTCCTGGTAGAGGTCCGACGAACCGGTCAACCGGGAGCCGAAGTCCGCCAGCGTGCGCGGTTCGCCGCGCCACAGGTCCCGCACGGTGTCCCGGTACTTCCCGTTCCACTCCGTCCACAGCAGCGGGAAGTTCCCCACCTGGTAGCCGCCCTCCCCGACGTCCCACGGCTCGGCGATCAGCTTCACCTGGCTGACCACCGGGTCCTGGTGCACCAGGTCGAAGAACGACGAGAGCCGGTCCACCTCGTGGAACTGCCGGGCCAGCGTCGCCGCCAGGTCGAACCGGAACCCGTCCACGCGCATCTCCTGCACCCAGTAGCGCAGCGAGTCCATCACCAGTTGAAGCACGTGCGGACTGCGCATCAGGAGGGAGTTCCCGGTGCCCGTGGTGTCCATGTAGTACCGGCGGTCGTCCGACAGCCGGTAGTAGGAGGCGTTGTCCAGCCCCCGGAAGGACAGCGTCGGCCCCAGGTGGCTGCCCTCGGCGGTGTGGTTGTAGACGACGTCGAGGATGACCTCGATGCCCGCCCGGTGCAGCGCCCGGACCGCGGTCTTGAACTCCAGCACCTGCTGCCCGCGATCCCCCCAGGACGCGTAGGCGTTGTGCGGGGCGAAGAAGCCGATGGTGTTGTAGCCCCAGTAGTTGCTCAGCCCGGCGTCCACCAGCCGGTGGTCCTGGACGAACTGGTGCACCGGCATCAGCTCCAGGGCCGTGACCCCCAGCGCCGTCAGGTGGTCGATGATCGCCGGGTGCGCCAGCGCCGCATAGGTGCCGCGCAGTTCCTCCGGCAACTCGGGGTGGCGCATGGTCAGGCCCTTGACGTGGGCCTCGTAGAGCACCGTCTCGTGGTAGGCGGTCCGCGGCGGGCGGTCGTCGCCCCAGTCGAAGTACGGGTTGACCACCACCGACGCCATGGTGTGCGGCGCCGAGTCCAGGTCGTTGCGCACCTCCGGGCGCCCGAAGCGGTAGCCGTAGACCGCCTCGTCCCAGTCGATCACGCCGCTCATCGCCCGCGCGTACGGGTCGAGGAGCAGCTTGGCGGAATTGCAGCGGTGCCCCCGCTCGGGCTCGTAGGGGCCGTGCGCCCGGAAGCCGTAGCGCTGTCCCGGCATCACCCCCGGCAGATACGCGTGCCGTACGAAGGCGTCGGACTCGCGCAGCTCGACGGCGGTCTCCGACCCGTCGTCGTGCAGCAGACACAGTTCGATGCGCGTGGCGGCTTCGGAGAACACCGCGAAGTTGGTGCCCGCACCGTCGTAGGTGGCACCCAACGGATACATCTGTCCCGGCCAGACCTGCATGCGTAGACTCTTCCACTTTCTCTACGGGGCGGCGGCGGCTCCACGACACCCGTCCGCGGACCGAATCGGATTCCTTCCCCCATACGTCCCAAACTGCCGGATAGTGGGAGATTTTCGTGTGAACTCCGCTGAATGGTGGGTCGTCTTCTGCGATGTCGGATTGTCGTACCGTGCGCCGATCGGGGTCGGTGGCCGGCGTGAACGGTCGGTGTACGGGGCGGCGGACCGGCGGCTGTCCCTCAAGCGGACCTCTTCGACGGACTACATCAAATGCCGGCAGTTTCGCCAGCGATATTCCGGCCCATCGCGGCGCCCCGCGCCCGGTCCGGCCCCGCGGCGCGATGTCAACGGCCCGCCGTCGGAACACTCCATCGCGTGGGCCGGAATCGGTCCGCGCCCCCTGCCCCGGCTATGAAACCGCTCACTCCCCCCGCGCCTTCCGGCCACAACCGGCACTATGAATAAGGGGAGTTGGCATCCGACTCGATGCATCCTGCTGCACCGCCCCCCGCGCCGCAGTAGTCTGCCTTGATCGTTGGCACGGGGGTTCGGGAGGCGGTGGCAGGTGAGCGGCGGGCTGGAGTTGCCCCCTGGTGACGAGAGTCATGAGGGCCACGAGGGCGGCTCCGTGGACGCACCGCCCGGCACGGTGTCCCTGGCCCGCCCCCTGGAGATCGGCGCGGAATTGGACTGGGGGGCCGACGCCTGGAGCGAGGTGCGGACCCGGGCCCGACGGGCCGGCCGCGCCTATATCTGGCTGAATCTCGTCGAGCAGCGCCTGCGGGCCGTCGTCGCGGCCGTCCTGCGCCCCATCTACGAGCCGGTGCACGGCGACGAATGGGTCATCGCGGCCGCCGGGCCCGCCGGCCAGGAGTGGGTCCAGCGTGCGGTCGCGGTCCGCGAGGTCAGCCGCCGCAAGGGCTACCTCCTCGACCCCGCCGACGACAACATCGTCAGCTTCCTGACGCTCCCGCAGCTCCGCGAGCTGATGGTCCAGCACTGGCCCTGCTTCGAGCCCTACGTGGACGACCGCCGCGAGGTCGAGCTGGTCCTGGACGAGCTGGAGGTGGCCCGCAACATCGTCTCCCGCAACCGCGCGCTGTCCGAAACCGTCCTGGCGCAGGCCGAGCGGGCCTCCGCCCGTCTGCTGGACATCCTCGGTTCCGGGGCCGGCACCCGTATTTCCGGGCGGCTGCCCATCGACGCCGTCGAGGACCTCGTCGGCGACCGCTACGCCGACGTGGTCGGCGTGCACCCCGACCGGGTGCGGCTCCAGCGCCAGCTGCCCGCCGAGGACCTCTTCGGCGGCGCCCGCCGCCTCGACGCGGTGGGCATAGGACTCAACCTCCTGGTCCAGAACTACTCCGGCCGCCGGCTCGTCCGGCTCGCCGAGTCCGGCTGCCGGGTCCGGCTGCTGTTCCTCAACCCGGCCAGCAGCGCGGTCCGCCGCCGGGAGCGCGAAATCGGCCTCAAAAAGGGCGAGATGAGCCGCTCCATCGAGATGAACATCCTCCACATGCGCCGGGTCCGGGCCCGGCTCCGGGACCCCGGCGCCTTCGAGATCCAGGTCTTCGACGAGACCCCGCGCTTCACCGCCTACCTCGTCGACGGCGACGGGCCCGACGGGATAGCCGTCGTCCAGCACTACCTCCGCAAGAGCCGCGGGATGGAGTCGCCGGTCTTCGTGCTGCGCGGGGGCGGCCGCGAGGTGGTCCGCCAGGACGCCCGCGATGGCCGGGACATCGACCACGGGCTCTTCGAGATCTACCGCGAGGAGTTCGAGAGCGTCTGGGCGGACTCGCGGCCGGTCTCCTGAGCCGGTCCGGGCGGCGGCGTGCCGGGCGGCCCGGCCCGTTGTCAGTGGCGCGTGGGAGAGTGGTCGGACCACGGGGGAGGAACCACCGAAGGAGGCCGCGCATGAGTGAGCGCAGCGTGGGGATCGGCCCGGCCGAGGGCCGGGACGGCATCGAGCAGGGGTGTGCGCCGCGCCGGTGCGGGGTCGGGCGAAGCGAGGTTTCGGCATGAGCTGGCATCAGGAGCTGCTGGTCGGCTTCGACCTGGAGACCACCGGCACCGACGTCGAGCAGGACCGCGTCGTCACGGCCGCGCTGATCCGGCTGGAGGGGGACGGCCGGGTGGCCGACAAGCGGTCCTGGCTGCTGGATCCGGGCGTGCCGATCCCCGACGAGGCCGCGGAGATCCACGGCATGTCGACCGCATACGTCCAGGAGCACGGCCGAGCGCCGGCGGCTGCCATAGCGGAGATCACCGAGGCGCTGACCGAGGTCCTGCGCGCGGACATACCGCTGGTGGTGATGAACGCCCGCTACGACCTCTCGCTCCTGGACCGCGAGTGCCGCCGCCACGGCATGCCGACGCTGACCGACCGGCTGGGCGGACCGCCCGCCCCGGTCATCGACCCGCTCGTCCTCGACAAGCACGTGGACCGCTACCGCAAGGGCAAGCGTGCGCTCCAGGCGCTCTGCGGGCACTACGGCGTACCGCTCGACGGCGCGCACGAGGCGGGCGCCGACGCGGTGGCCGCGGCCGGCGTCGCCCGTCGCATCGGGGAGAAGTACCCGGCCGTCGCGCTGCCCTCGCCGCGCGCCCTGCACGCCCTCCAGGAGCAGGCCGCCGCCGAGCAGGCCGCCTCGTTCCAGGCGTATCTGCGCCGGTCCGGTGACCCGCGGGCGAGAGTCGAGCCGGCCTGGCCGCTGATCCCGTTCCAGCGCTGAGGCACGCGGCCGGTGCGGCCCGCAGGCCGGGTCACCGCCTCAGAACGGATACCACCGGACCGCCGCGTCCTTCTCGCGCAGCGAGGCGATCCGGCGCCCGAACTCCTTGAGCGCCGCCGGATTCCCGGGCGCGTGCTGGGAGACCCAGGCACAGCTCGCCGTCTCCCGGGATCCGCGCAGGACGGCGCAGCCCTCCCAGTCCCGGACGTCCCACCCGTACACCGACACGAAGGCGTCGTAGGCTTCCGTGCCCAGCCCGTAGCGGTCCCGGCTCAGCGCCATCACGACCAGGTCGTGCTCGCGCAGGTCCGAGGAGAAGGTCTCCAGGTCGACCAGCACCGGCCCGGCGGGCCCGATGTGGACGTTGCGGGGCAGCGCGTCGCCGTGGATCGGGCCGCGCGGCAGATGCGGCTCCAGCGCCGTCGCGGCCAGTGCGAAGGCGTCCCGCCGGCCGCGCAGATACTCCGCGTCGGACGGCGACACCGCGTCGCCGGCCAGCCGCAGCCACCGCTCCACGCCGTCCAGCAACTCGCGCCGGGGGAGCGCGAACGGCGGCTCGGGCAGCGCGTGGACGCGCTTGAGGAGCTCGGCGAGGTCCTGCGGCGCGGCGGGCCGGACGGCCTCCGGAAGCTGCTGCCAGTACGTCACGGGGTGCCCGTCGACGAGCCGCGCGGTCGGCTCCGCGGCCCGCACGGCCGCGACGTCCTCGGCCGCCAGCCACTGCGCCACGGCCAGCTCCCGCTCGGCGCGCGCCAGCAGTTCGGCGCTGCGGCCGACCCGGACGACCGGGCCGCGCTCGCCCAGGGCGAAGACGGCGTTCTCACCGAGTGCGAGCAGCCGGGCGTCCGCCGCCGCGCCGGGGTGCCCGGCCGCGGCCAGCACGTCCCGGGCGCGCGCCTCGGTGAAGGCGGGGCTGGGTTCGGTCATCGGGTTGCCTCCTGCGGTGCGGTCTCGCGACCAGTGTCGCAGGTGCCCGATGCCGCTCCGGGGCCCGTCCGCCCACCGTCGGAAGAGCACTGCCGGGTGGGGGAGTTGGCCGCCCGCCGCACCTTCAGTGTGGCGACTTTTCGCCGTTGAACGATACGTATCGTCTCGCATAGGGTCCTGGGCATGCCTCAGCACCCCTCGCACATCGCCATGTTCAGCATCCCGGCGCACGGCCACGTCCAACCGAACCTCGACGTCATCCGCGAACTGGTCGACCGTGGCCACCGGGTCAGCTACGCCCTCCCGGACGCCTTCGCCGATCTCGTCGCCGCCACCGGCGCCGAACACCGGCCGTGGACCTCCGTCCTGCCCATCGACGAAAATCCGCAGTCCTGGGGCCCGGACGTCCTCGACCACCTCGAACCCTTCCTCGACGACGCGATGCAGGCCCTGCCGCAGCTCGCCGCGGCCTACGAGGGCGACACCCCGGACCTCGTCCTCCATGACAGCGCCGCGTTCCCGGCGCCGCTGCTCGCCCACCGGTGGGGGGTTCCGGCCATCCAGCTCACCCCGCACATGGTCGCCTGGGACGGCTACGAAGAGGAGGTGGGCAAGGGGATTCGGGAGGAGGTGGTGGGCACCGAGCGCGGCCGCGCCTACTACGCGCGCTTCCGGGCCTGGTTGGAGGAGCACGGCGTGCCGGGCGTCATCGTGCCGGATTTCCTCTCCGCCCGCCCCGCCCGCGCCATCGTCCTGATCCCCCGCGCCATGCAGCCGAACGCCGACCGGGTCGACGCCTCCGTCTTCACCTTCGTCGGCTCCTGCCGGGGCGACCGCTCCGCGCAGGGCGACTGGCGGCGGCCCGCCGGCCTCGCGCCGGACGCCAAGGTGCTCCTGGTCTCCCTGGGCTCGGTGTTCACCGACGCGCCGGAGGTCTACCGGGCCTGCATCGAGGAGTTCGGCGGGCGACCGGACTGGCATGTGGTGCTGCAGATCGGGAAGTTCACCGACCCGGCGGTGCTCGGCGAGATCCCGGACAACATCGCGGTGCACACCTGGGTCCCGCAGCTGGCGATCCTCCGCCAGGCGGACGTGTTCGTCACCCATGCCGGGATGGGCGGCAGCCAGGAAGGTCTGGCAAGCGGGGTGCCCATGGTGTGCGTACCGCAGGCCGCCGACCAGTTCATGAACGCCGACACCCTGGAAAGGCTCGGTGTCGCACGGCAGTTGGCGAAAGGGCAGGTGACGGCGCAGGCGCTGGGTGATGCGGTGCGCTCGCTGATCGACGATCCCGATGTGGCCGCGACGCTCCGACGGATCCGCGCGGAGATGGCGGACGAGGGTGGCAGCCGGCGGGCCGCCGATCTCATCGAGGCCCAACTCCCGTAGGGGTAACCGCCGGTACGCAGATCTTGCGAGGCGCGAGCATGCCACAGGGGGACAGTTGAACGAGCAAATGAATCGTCAGCTGTCCCCCTTCGTTGCGCCAACGTAAACGGAGTTGAGTCGGCGTGCGTCAACTCCAGCGCGTCCTTTGGGTACTTCTGAAGCCTTTTGTATTTCTACAGGGTTGTTGCGAATCTCACACGGCCCGGCGGCCCTTGAATTGCACTCGTCAATCCGACAGGGTTTCGAACCAGTCCGCCGGAGATCTCGCGGTCTCCTCGGGCCATTCGCAACGCTTCCCCCCACACCACGAACGAGGAGAACCCTCGCCATGGCTCATAAGCGTTCCAGCAAGAAGCGGCTCATCACGGCGATATCCGCCGCCGTGGCCGCCACTGGTATCGCCGCCGTCACCGCGGTCACCGCGGGCGCGTCGCCCGCCGCCGAGGGCAAGATCTACGGTGCCGACGCCAAGGGCGCCGTCAGCGGCAGCTACATCGTGCTGCTGAAGAAGTCCGCCTCGATGCGCGCCGCCGAGAGCGGCGACCTGGCCGCCAAGTACGGCGGCAAGGTCAAGCGGACCTTCACCTCCGCCATCGACGGCTTCTCGACCACCGGCCTGTCCGCCGAGGACGCCAAGCGCCTGGCGGCCGATCCGGCCGTCGACAAGGTCGTCCAGAACCACACCTTCCACATCGACGGCACCCAGGAGAACCCGCCGTCGTGGGGTCTGGACCGCATCGACCAGACCGACACCAAGGGTGACGGCAAGTACAACTACCCGGACAGCGCGGGCGACGGCGTCACCGCCTATGTCATCGACACCGGTATCCACATCAGCCACAAGGACTTCGGCGGTCGCGCGTCGTACGGCTTCAACGCCATCGACAACAGCAACAAGGCCGAGGACGACAACGGTCACGGCACCCACGTCTCCGGCACCATCGGCGGCACCGAGCACGGCGTCGCCAAGAAGGTCAAGCTCGTTGCCGTGAAGGTCCTCGACGCGCAGGGCTCCGGCAGCACCGAGCAGGTCGTCGCGGGCATCGACTGGGTCACCAAGAACCACAAGGGCCCCTCGGTCGCCAACATGTCGCTCGGCGGCGGCGCGGACGAGGCGCTCGACGCGGCCGTGAAGAAGGCCATCGACTCCGGTGTCACCTTCGGCGTCGCGGCCGGCAACGAGTCCACCGACGCGGGCCAGGGCTCCCCGGCGCGCGTCAAGGAGGCCATCACGGTGGCCTCCAGCACCAAGGACGACCAGCAGTCCGACTTCTCCAACTACGGCAGCGTCGTCGACCTCTACGCTCCGGGCTCCGACATCACCTCGGACTGGAACACCAGCGACGACGCCACCAAGACCATCTCCGGCACGTCGATGGCGACCCCGCACGTCGTGGGTGCCGCCGCGATCTACCTGGCCGACCACAAGGACGCCAAGCCGGCCGACGTGGAGAAGGCGCTGACGGACGGGGCCACCCCCGACAAGATCAGCAACCCGGGCCAGGGCACGCCCAACAAGCTGCTGAAGGTCGTGGAGTAGTCCGTCAGCAGCCGATCGGGTCGTTCGGCACCTGACGCCGGCCGTCGCGCTCGCCCCCACGGGGCGCGGCGGCCGGCGTCGCCGTGCCCGCGGCCCGCCAACGCGCCTTCCCCCGCGTCGGGTTATCCACAGGAGGCTCCCTCCGAATCCGTGGACGGCCGAGCATGGCTACCGTCGGTGACATGCACGGAGTCACGCCGATTCTCGGCATCAGCACCATCGTCTACGGAGTGATCGGACTGATCTGCGTCGTCCTCGGCGCGGTCCGCACGACAGGGGGGAGCCCGCCATGCACACCGTCACCGTCATCGTCCCGGCGCACAACGAGGAAGCGGGGCTACCGGCCACGCTGGAGTCCCTCGCCCGGCAAACCGTCCCGCCCGACCGGATCCTGGTCGTCGACGACGCCTCCACCGACCGCACCGGCGAGGTAGCCGCCGCACACGGCGCCACGGTGCTCCGCCCGCCGCGCAACCTCGGCAGCAAGGCGAGGGCACAGAACCACGCCCTCCCGCGGTGCACCACCGACCTCGTCCTGGCCGTCGACGCGGACACCGTCCTGGCCCCGGACTACCTCGAACGCATCCTCCCGGTCTTCGACGACCCCGACGTCGCCGTCGCCGCGGGCACGGTCCGCACCCGACACACCCGCACCGTCTGGGAGCGGGGCCGCTCCACGGAGTACCTCTTCGGGTTCCACTTCCACCGGCCCATCCAGGCACTCGCCGACAGCCCCATGGTCTGCTCGGGGTGCTGCTCGGTCTTCCGGCGCGGCGAACTGGTGGCGTGCGGCGGCTTCCCCGAGCGCACCATCGTCGAGGACATGGACTACACCTGGTCCCGGCAGATCGCCGGCCGGCGCGCGGTCTACGTCTCCGACGCGGTGGCCCTCGCAGCCGACCCGGAGAACCTCACCTACTTCCGCAAACAGGTCAAGCGCTGGATGGCCGGCTTCTGCCAGAACGTCCGGCTCCACCTCGGCCGACTCCTCGTCCACAAACCGCTGTTGGCGATCTGGGTGCTGCTCGCCCTGTTCGAGATCCTCACCGCGCCGCTGTGGTGGGTCACCCCGTTCGTGCTCACCGCGACGACCGGCGCCTCACCACCGGCCGCCCTCGCGTGGTGGGCCGGCACCGACCTCCTGCTGACGCTGCCACCACTGGTGTACGCCGCCCATCGCCGCAAACTCCCCCTGTGGGGCGTGCTGGTGAACATCCCCTGTGCCTACGCCACCAAGGCGGTCAACGTCGTCTACGCCTGGAAGGCCCTGGTCGTCGAGTTGTTGCTGGTGCCCCTGCACCTGGCGCGGGGACTCACGGTCTATGAGAAGGGGCGCGCCGACGCACCCTCGGGGCAGCGGGTGGTGATGGCGACATGACCCGACCCGCCCCGCTCTGGCCTTGGCCCTGACCTGCACTGACGAGATGTGAGGCGGGGCGGGCCGTGGCGAGGCGGTGGTAGTCGGTGTCGCTCAGGCGATCAACGCCGTCGCGTCGCCGCGGGAGCGGGCCCGGACGGCCTGGTCGTAGCGGCGCAGCAGCAGCCGGGCCAGTTCGGGGGCGGCGCCGAGCACCGGGGCGAGGATGTCGGCGCGGGCCTCGCGGGCACCGGCGGCGATCCGGTCCGGCAGGAAGCCCGGCGCGATGACGTACGGGGCGACGGCCACCCGCTGGACGCCCTCGGCCCGCAGTTCCCGTACGGCGTCGGCCGTGCGGGGAAGGGATGCGGAGGCGAACGCAGGTCGCACGGCACACCAGTCAGCGGTGCGCCGCCACTCCCGCGCGATTTCAGCGATCACTGCGATCGCCTCCGGGTCTGAGGAGCCCGCCGAGGCCAGGACGACCCCGGTCGAGCGGTGGTCACCGGGCCGCAGCCCGGCCTCCTCCAGCCGGCGCTCCAGGGCGCCGGTCAGGAGGAGTGAAGGGCCGAGCACATCGGCCTGGTGGACGGTGAGCAGGGGCAGTCGCGCAGCGGCCTCCCGCAGCACCGCGGGGATGTCGGACTTCGCGTGAAAAGCGTGAGTGAGGAGGAGGGGAAGCGCCACCACGTTCCGTACGCCCTCGGCCGAGAGGCGCTCCAGTACACGGGGCACCCGGGGCGCGTTGAAGTCGAGGTAGCCGACCTCCACGCGCAGCCCCGGCCGCCGCTTCCGGACGCGCGCGCAGAGCGCGGCGACGGTCGCGGTGTGCCGAGGGTCGCGGCTGCCGTGGGCGATGACGAGGAGAGTGGGGCGTGTGCTCATGGTTTCAGCTCTTGACGAGGAGGCCGCGGCTGCGCAGCACCCGGCGCTCGATCGGGGCGAAGATCAACAGCTCGATGCCGATGCCGACGATCAGGATCAGCAGGATCGCGGCCAACACCCAGGACATGTCCTGCAGTTCGCGGCCCTGTTCCAGGAGCTGGCCCAGGCCGGTGCCGAGATCGGGAGCGTTGACGATGAGTTCGGCGGCCATCAGGGACCGCCAGGAGAACGCCCAGCCCTGCTTGAGCCCGGCGAGGTAGCCGGGCAGCGCGGCGGGGAGCAGCACATGGCGGACACCGGCCAGACCGGTCGCGCCGATGGTGCGGCCGGCTCGCAGATAGAGAGGAGAGATCTGGTCGACACCGGACACCAGCCCGTTGGCGATCGAGGGCACGGCGCCGAGCAGCACCACCGCGTAGATGGTGGCGTCGCTCAGCCCGAACCAGATGATCGCCGCCGGGACCCAGGCCACCGAGGGGAGGGACTGCAGCCCGCTCAGGATCGGACCGATCGCGGCCCGTACGGGCTTGACGCGGGCCACGATCAGCCCGAGCACCGTGCCGAGGACGACCGACGCCAGGAAGCCGAGGGCGCCGCGGGAGAGGCTGGTCCACACGAAGCCCAGCAGGGTGCCTTCGAGCCACTTCTGCTGGAGCGAGCGGAAGACGTCGAGCGGGCTCGGCAGCAGATAGTGCGGCTTGAGCTGGAAGTGGTACGCGAGCTGCCACAACGCCAGCACGATCACGATCGCGATGACGGGAGGGAACGCCTTTGACAGCGCAGTATGCAGCCACGGCTGCCGGGCGACCACGGCGGAGTCCAGGGCGTCGAGCCCGGCCTCCAGACCGGCGAGGTCGCCGGCGGCGGGACGGGGCGTGGCGCCGGCCGCCTCCGCGCCGGCTCCGGTCCGGGTTTCCGTGGTCGCCTCGCCGGGGGAACCGTCCGTGGAGCCCGCTGAGCCGGCCCCCGCGTCGGCGGCCGGGGCGGTGGCCGGGGCGGTGGAGGGTCCGGAGGGGTCGTCGCCCGGGTTTCCCTTGGCGGACGGCGCGGTGGTCTCAGTGCTGGCCATGGCGGCGGATCTCCCCACGGAGCTGTTCGGTGATCTCGATGGACAGGTCGGCGACCGCGGAGTCCTCGATGCGGCGCGGCTGGGGGATGTCCACGTGCCACTCCCGGGCGACCCGGCCGGGGCGGGAGGAGAGCAGCACGACCCGCTCGCCGAGCCGCACCGCCTCACGGACGTTGTGGGTGACGAAGAGCACCGAGAGGCTGTCCGCGGCGGAGCCGCTGCTGTTCTGGGTCTGCCAGATCCGGGTCAGTTCGTCGTGCAGCACATCGCGGGTGATGGCGTCGAGGGCGGCGAACGGCTCGTCCATCAGCAGCAGTTGGCTGTCCTGGGCCAGCGCCCGGGCCATAGCCACCCGCTGGCGCATGCCGCCCGACAGCTCGTGCACCCGCTTGCCGTACGCGCCCTTGAGACGGACGAGTTCCAGCAGCCGCTCGGCCTCGCCGCGGCGCTCCGCGCGCGGCACCCCGCGCAGCCGCAGCGCCAGTTCGATGTTGCGGCCCGCGGTCAGCCACGGGAACAGCGCGTGCTCCTGGAACATCAGGGCCGGCCTGCCACCGGGCGTCTCGATGGTGCCGGCGGACGGCTTGTCCAGACCGGCCACGAGACTGAGGAGGGTGGACTTGCCGCACCCGGAGGCCCCCAGGAGGCAGACGAAGGAGCCGGGCGCGACGTCGATGCTGATGTCGTCCAGCACCTGCTGTTGCGCGCCGGGGCGGCCGAAGGACTTCGAGACGTGGTGGATACGAGCGGCGTACGGGCCGGTGGTGCCGGCGTCCGCCGGGGCGGGCTTGGTGAGCGTGCTGGTCGTCATCGGTGTCACCTCCTGGGAGTTCGGGGGGCCGGGGTCAGTTGCCGCCGAGGCCGGCGTCGTCGACCGGCGGCTTGCCCTCGGACTTGAGCACCTTGTTCAGCAGGGTGAGGTCGTAGATGCCCTTGAGGTCGGGCTTCTTCAGCAGCCCCGCCTTGACGGCGTGGTCCGCCTCCTCCTGGAGGGTGGCGGCCAGCGGGTCATCGGTGACGTCGACGTTCTTGAAGGCCGGGTCGATGACGTCGTCCGGGAGCGGCTTGCCGGTGATCGCCGGGTCGGCCAGCTTCTCGTTCAGCGCCTTGACCGCCTCGGCGGGGTGCGACCGGATCCAGGCGTTGGTCTTCACCGAGGCGCGCAGCACGGCCTCGACCGCCTTCGGGTGCTCCTTGAGGAAGCGCTGCGAGACGATCACGTTGGTGATGACGAACTTGCCGTCCTGCCACAGCTTCTTCTCGTCCAGCAGTGCCTTGCCGCCCGCGGCGACCAGTTTGGACGCGGTGGGCTCGGGCACCCAGGCGGCGTCGATGCTGCCCTGCGTGAAGGCGGTGGGCGTGACCTTGTTGTCGATGCGCTGGACGGTGACGTCGCCCTTGCCGGTGGTGGCGTCGACCGTGTAGCCCTTGCCGGAAAGGAAGTTCAGCAGGGCAACGTCCTGGGTGTTGCCCAGCTGCGGGGTGGCGATCGTCTTGCCCTTGAGATCGTCCAGGCTCTTGATCTTCTTGGGGTTGACGATCAGCGAGACACCGCCGGAGGCCGAACCGGCGATGATCTTCAGGCTCTTGCCGTGCGACTTCACATAGCCGTTGATCGCGGGGGAAGGGCCGATCCAGCCGATGTCGATGGCGTTCGAGTTGAGCGCCTCGATCTCGGCGGGGCCGGCGTTGAAGACCGAGGACTTCACCGCGGTGCCGCCCAGCTCCTTCTGGAACTGGCCGGTCTGAAGGCCGATCAGCGGCGTGGCGTGGGTGGTGTTGCCGAAGAATCCGATCTTGACCTGATCGAGCCCGTCGACCTTGGGCCCCTTCGGGGCGACGGTGGCCGCGGTGTCCTTCGGGGCCTGGGAGCCGTAGCCGCAGGCCCCCAGTGCGAGGGTCAGCAACGGGACGGTGGCGGCGACCGCCAGGAGGCGATGACGAACGGCAGACACGGGAGGTGTTCCTCTCGGAAGGCCGGGGGAGTACGCGCCTCGCTAGGGGGGCGCGCCCGGCGAAAGGGTGGAACTTCGGAGGGAGGACGTGGGGGGTACGGAGTCGGGCCCGGTCAGCACATACATCGGCCGACTCCGCCCTGTCCGCTCCCGAGGGCGCCGCTGCCTACGCGGCCCCCTTCCTTCGCGAAGGTCGAGAAGATGTCCCTGAGCATGATCAGAAATCCCACCCCTCGTCGTCGGTCGCACCCTCCGGCGCCGGGTCCGCGGTCGCCTCCGCGAACGCCGTGCCCGCCATGCCCGCGGTCAGCGTGGTGCCGTCCGAGGGGTCGATCAGTAGGAAGGAGCCGGTGCGCCGGGAGTCCGCGTAGGCGTCCAGCGCCAGCGGCGCGGCGGTGCGGACCACGATCCGGCCGATGTCGTTGGCGACCAGTTCGCCGGGGGCCGGGTGCTGGGAGAGATCGTCCAGGGTCAGCCGGGACGGGATCTCCTTGACGATCGCCTTGACGGTGCGGGTGGTGTGCTTGAGCAGCACCCGCTGCCCGACGGCCAGCGGCCGGTCGGCGACGTGGCAGACGGTGGCCTCGACGTCCTGGGTGACCGACGGCGCCGTGGCGGCGGGGGCGATCAGGTCGCCGCGGGAGACGTCGATGTCGTCGGCGAGCCGGAGGGTCACCGACTGCGGTGCCCAGGCGACGTCCACGCTCTGGCCGAGCGCGTCGATCCCCTCGACGGTGCTCGTCCGCCCCGAGGGCAGCACGGTGACGGCGTCGCCGACGCGCAGTACGCCGGAGGCGATCTGGCCCGCGTAGCCGCGGTAGTCGGGGTGCTCGGCGGTCTGCGGACGGATGACGTACTGGACCGGGAAGCGGGCCGGGTCGTCCGACGGGTCGGCGACCACCGGCACGGTCTCCAGGTGCTCCAGCACGGTCGGGCCGCCGTACCAGTCCATGGTGGCCGACGGCGTCACGACGTTGTCGCCGGCCAGCGCCGAGATCGGGATCGCGGTGATCTCCGGCACGCCCAGCGAGCCGGCGTAGGCGGTGAACTCCTCGGCGATGGCCGCGAAGACGGACTCCTGGTAGTCGACCAGGTCCATCTTGTTGACGGCCAGCACGACGTGCGGCACCCGCAGCAGGGCGGCGACCGCGGCGTGCCGGCGGGTCTGCTCGACCACGCCGTTGCGGGCGTCGACGAGGACGACGGCCAGCTCGGCGGTGGAGGCCCCGGTCACCATGTTCCGGGTGTACTGCACATGCCCGGGGGTGTCGGCCAGGATGAAGCGGCGGCGCGGGGTGGCGAAGTAGCGGTAGGCCACGTCGATGGTGATGCCCTGTTCGCGCTCGGCGCGCAGCCCGTCCGTCAGCAGCGCCAGGTCCGGCGCCTCCTGCCCGCGGTTGCGGGAGGCGTGCTCGACGGCCTCCAACTGGTCGGCGAGGACCGACTTGGAGTCGTGCAGCAGCCGGCCGACCAGGGTCGACTTGCCGTCGTCCACGGAGCCGGCGGTGGCGAAGCGCAGCAGCGAGGTGGCACCCGCCTCCACCGTCAGGTCCGCACGGGTGGTGTTGGTCGTGCTCATGGCTAGAAGTACCCCTCGCGCTTGCGGTCCTCCATGGCGGCCTCGGACAGCTTGTCGTCGGCCCGGGTCGCGCCCCGCTCGGTGAGCCGGGACGCGGCGATCTCCGCGATGACGGCCTCGATGGTGTCGGCGTCCGACTCGACGGCGCCGGTGCAGGACATGTCGCCGACGGTGCGGTAGCGCACCTGCCGGATCTCCAGCCGCTCGCCGTCCTTCGGGCCGCCCCACTCACCGGGCGCCAGCCACATGCCGCTGCGCGCGAAGACCTCGCGCTCGTGGGCGTAGTAGATGGCGGGGAGTTCGATCTTCTCGCGGGCGATGTACTGCCAGACGTCCAGCTCGGTCCAGTTGGAGAGCGGAAAGACCCGGACGTGCTCGCCGGGCGAGTGCCGGCCGTTGTAGAGCTGCCACAGCTCGGGCCGCTGCCGGCGCGGGTCCCAGCCGCCGAACTCGTCGCGCAGCGAGAACACCCGCTCCTTGGCGCGCGCCTTCTCCTCGTCCCGCCGACCACCGCCGAAGACCGCGTCGAAGTGGTTCTTCTCGATGGCGTCCAGCAGCGGCACCGTCTGCAGCGGATTGCGGGTGCCGTCCGGGCGCTCGCGCAGCTCGCCGCGGTCGATGAAGCCCTGCACCGAGGCGACGTGCAGCCGCAGCCCGTGCCGCGCCACGGTGCGGTCGCGGTAGTCGAGGACCTCGGGGAAGTTGTGCCCGGTGTCGACGTGCAGCAGCGCGAACGGCACCGGCGCCGGCGCGAACGCCTTCAGCGCCAGGTGCAGCATGACGATGGAGTCCTTGCCGCCGGAGAAGAGGATCACCGGCCGCTCGAACTCGCCCGCCACCTCGCGGAAGATGTGCACCGCCTCGGACTCCAGGGCGTCCAGGTGCGACAACGCGTAGGGGTTGTTGTCCAGTTCCTCGGAAAGCGAAGCAACGGTGGTCACGCGGTATCCCCTTCGTTCTCCCCCAGACTCCGTCCGGGGGCACCCCCATCTCCGCCCACGCGGCGCAGCGGCGCGGGTATCACGGCCGGCTGCGGGTCGGTGCCCGCGTGGGTGTCGCTCACGCCAGTCCCCTCTCGACGAGCAGCGCGTGCAGCGCCGCCGCGGATTCCTGCACGGTCTGGGTGTGCGACTCGATCCGCAGGTCCGGTGCCGCGGGCGCCTCGTACGGGTCGTCCACGCCGGTCAGGCCGGAGATCTCGCCGGCCGCCTGCTTGGCGTACAGCCCCTTCACGTCGCGCTCGGAGCACACCTCGACCGGGGTGGCGACGTGCACCTCCAGGTACGCGGTGCCCTCGCTCTGGTGGCGCTTGCGCACCGCCTCGCGGCTGTCCGCGTAGGGGGCGATCACCGGGACCAGGGCCTTCACGCCGTTGCTCGCCAGCAGTTCGGCGACGAAGCCGATCCGCTGGACGTTGGTGTGCCGGTCCTCGCGGCCGAATCCGAGGCCCGCGGAGAGGAACTCGCGGATCTCGTCGCCGTCGAGCACCTCGACGCGGTGGCCCTCGCCGCGCAGCCGCTCGGCCAGCTCACGCGCGATGGTCGTCTTGCCCGCGCTCGGCAGACCGGTCAGCCAGATCGTGGCGCCCGTCATCTGTGTCTCCAAAAACTCCGCCATCAGTGCAGTCCGCACTCGGTCTTGTTGCTGCCGGCCCAGCGGCCGGCCCGCGCGTCCTCGCCCGCCAGCACCCGGCGGGTGCAGGGGGCGCAGCCGACGGAGGCGTAGCCGTCCATCAGCAGCGGGTTGGTGAGCACCCCGTGCTCGGCCACGTACGCGTCCACGTCGTCCTGCGTCCAGCGGGCGATCGGCGAGACCTTCACCTTCTGCCGCCGGGTGTCCCAGCCCACCACCGGAGTGTTGGCGCGGGTCGGCGACTCGTCCCGGCGCAGCCCGGTCGCCCACGCGTCGTACCGGGCCAGCCCCTCTTCGAGCGGCTTGACCTTGCGCAGCGCGCAGCACAGGTCGGGGTCGCGGTCGTGCAGCCTCGGCCCGTACTCGGCGTCCTGCTCGGCCACCGTCTGACGGGGCGTCAGGGTGATGACGTTGACGTCCATCACCGCCGCCACCGCGTCCCGGGTGCCGATGGTCTCCGGGAAGTGGTAGCCGGTGTCCAGGAACACCACGTCCACGCCGGGGAGGGCCCGCGAGGCCAGGTGCGCGACGACCGCGTCCTCCATCGAGGAGGTGACGCAGAAGCGCGGACCGAAGGTCTCGGCGGCCCAGGTGAGGATCTCCAGGGCGGGCGCGTCCTCCAGGTCGCGGCCCGCCTGCTCGGCGAGCCGCTGAAGGTCGGTGGTGGTGGTCACGGCGTACCTCCGTCTGAAGCGGAAGGAGCTGCGGAAGGGGAAGCGGAAGGGGACGGGGCGGACCCAGCGGCTCCCGGGGCCAGCAGCCCCAGGAACTTCAGCCGGAAGGCCCGGCTGCACGCCCGGCACTCCCACGATCCGCCCCCAAGCCCTCGGCTCCGCTCGGGCAGGGGGGACCCCGCTCCCTCCTCGGAGGGGCGCAGGTCCTCGTCCCCGCAGTACGGGCAGTAGAACGGCGCGGCGCGTTCGCTCACGGTTCCTCCCGTTCGGTCTCGGTGCGTTGCGGCGTCACTTCAGCGCACCCTCTTCGGCGCGCGCCGCCCAGCTGGCGAACCGCTCGCCCTCCGTGCGCTGCTCCTCGAAGTTGCGCAGCACCCGCTCGACGTAGTCGGGCAGCTCCGCGGAGGTCACCTTCAGCCCGCGGACCTTGCGGCCGAAGCCGGGCTCCAGGCCCAGCGCGCCGCCCAGGTGCACCTGGTACCCCTCGACCTGATTGCCGTCGTCGTCCAGCACCAGCTGGCCCTTGAGGCCGATGTCGGCGACCTGGATGCGGGCGCAGGCGTTCGGGCAGCCGTTGAGGTTGATGGTGATCGGCTCCTGGAAGTCCGGCATCCGGCGCTCCAGTTCGTCGATCAGCGCGGAGCCGCGCCCCTTGGTCTCGACGATGGCGAGCTTGCAGAACTCGATGCCGGTGCAGGCCATGGTGCCGCGCCGGAACGGCGAGGGGTTGACCTGGAAGTCCAGCGCCTCCAGCCCGGCGACCAGCGAGTCGATCCGGTCCTCGGCCACGTCGAGGATGATCATCTTCTGCTCGACGGTGGTGCGCAGCCGGTCCGAGCCGTGCGCGGCGGCGAGTTCGGCGACCTTGGTGAGGGTGGCGCCGTCGACCCGACCGACCCGCGGGGCGAAGCCGACGTAGAAGCGGCCGTCCTGCTGCCGGTGCACGCCGATGTGGTCGCGCCACTTGTGCGCGGGCTGCTCCGGCGCCGGGCCGTCGACCAGCTTCCGCTGGAGGTACTCGTCCTCCAGCACCTGGCGGAACCTCTCCGGGCCCCAGTCGGCCATCAGGAACTTCAGGCGGGCGCGGGTGCGCAGCCGCCGGTAGCCGTAGTCGCGGAAGATCCCGACCACGCCGGCCCAGACGTCGGCGACCTCGTCCAGCGGCACCCAGGTGCCCAGGCGCTGCGCGAGCTTGGGGTTGGTGGACAGGCCGCCGCCGACCCACACGTCGAAGCCCGGCCCGTGCTCGGGGTGGACGACGCCGACGAACGCCACGTCGTTGATCTCGTGCACCACGTCCTGGACGGGCGAGCCGGAGATCGCGGTCTTGAACTTGCGCGGCAGGTTGGAGAACTCCTTGCTGCCGATGTAGCGCTCGTGGATCTCGTCCACGGCCGGGGTGCCGTCGATGATCTCGTCCGCCGCGATGCCGGCCACCGGGGAACCGATGATCACGCGCGGGCAGTCGCCGCACGCCTCGGTCGTGGACAGGCCCACCGCCTCCAGCTTCTCCCAGATGGCCGGGACGTCCTCGATGCGCACCCAGTGCAGCTGGATGTTCTGCCGGTCGGTGATGTCCGCGGTGCCCCGGGCGAACTGCTCGGAGACCTCGCCGATGGCGCGCAGCTGGGCGACGGTGAGCCGGCCGCCGTCGACGCGGACCCGCAGCATGAAGTACTTGTCGTCGAGCTCCTCGGGCTCCAGCACCGCGGTCTTGCCGCCGTCGATCCCGGGCTTGCGCTGGGTGTACAGGCCCCACCAACGCATCCGGCCCCGCAGGTCGTTGGGGTCGATGGAGTCGAAGCCGGCCTTGGAGTAGATCGTCTCAATGCGTGTCCGCACATTGAGACCGTCGTCGTCCTTCTTGAACTGCTCGTTGCCGTTGAGGGGCGTGAAGTGGCCAACGGCCCACTGACCCTCGCCGCGGTGGCGGCCGGCCTTGCGGCGGGTCGTGGCGGTGGGGCGTTCCGGGGTGGCGGCCATGGGTTTCGTCCTTCTGGGCGGCTCAAAGGGGGCTGCGGACGGCGCGATGCATCCCTGTTGACCTGCGCGGACACACCGAAGTGCGGCGCGCGGGCGCGCGTCGGCGGTGGGCTGCAGGGTGGGGGGCAACGCGTCCGCGACGGTGGGGACGGCGTGCGAAGTGGTGGTGCCGAGTGCTGTCCGGGTACGCAGGGCGGCGGGGCCCTCACGCGGGCAGCGTCAGCCTGCCCGACAAATGGCGCTGGACATGCGGCCGAGGTCGACGTGGCGTCGACTCACCAAGGCAATTCCAGCTCGAGACATGACGGAAGCGTGGCACGCGGCTCTCTGGCCAGTCCACCGTCATCCAAGATATGGACATCAGCGTCCCGCATTACGAGATGCTGTGGCGTCCGTCACGTACGGAGGGGGTGCCGCCGGATCCCCGGCCGCACCCCCTCCACGGGTCCGCGGTGAGCGCGTGCGTCAGCCGGCGTGGGCCGGCGTCGGTCCCGCGCCGGGCCACGGGCCGGGGTTCTCGACCACCGGCTCCTCGGTCGCCGTGGTGTCGTACAGCCGGAAGCCGCGCCGCTCGTAGTTGGCCCGGGCGTGGGCCCCGTCGTCGCTGCAGGTGTGCACCCACACCCGCGTGGTCTCCGGCACGTCCGGCCACCGCTCGGCCAGGTCCCAGGCCCGCGCCGTACCGTAGCCGAGCAGGTGCCCGCCGATCCGCCGCCCCCGGAAGGCCGGCAGCAGCCCGAAGTAGGCGACCTCCACCACCCCCGCCGGCTGGGCCTGGAGCTCGATGAAGCCGGCGGGCGTGCCGCGCTCGTACGCCACCCAGGTCTCGGTCCCCGGCTTCCCGAGGTGTTCGGCCCACCGCGCGTACGACCACTCCAGGCGGTCGGTCCACAGGATGTCCCCGCCGACCGCCGTATAGAGGAACCGGCTGAATTCGGGCGAGGGTACCTGGGAGCGGACGATCCGCACATCCTGCTCGGCGGGCGGCTCGACGGCGGGCGCCAGATCGGTGCGCGAGGTCTGTTCGAGATACCAGGTGGTGACGGAGTGGCTCATGGCGCCAGCACATCACACCGGGGGAGGGGGTCGGCGGCCGGTCCGGAGAGCGGGCAGGGCCCTTCCGGGGCGGCGTCCCAAGGGGCCGGGCCCGAGGGCGACGCTCACCCGGGCCAGCAGTCGGGGCCGGCCGGCGCGCTCCCGGGCCGCCTCCACATCACGGGACAACCCGTCCATCTGCTGGGACGGCAGGGCCGCCCCGAGGAAGCCGTCGCCCGGGTGGGCCACCCGCTCGACCACGGCCGACACCGACCTGCCGCACAGTACCTCGGTCCGCAGCCGCACCCGGGCACCGTGTTCTCCGAGCGCGCTCCGGCCCCTCACACCGGCCCGACGACGGCCCCCGACCGCCGGGCCGCCAGCACCGCCGGCGACGTGGAGTGCGGCAGCAGCTCCACGGGCCTGGCCGGCAGCCGGAGCTCGACCTGAACCCCGTCCGCGAAGCGGTACGGCCGGTGGGCCAGCACCCCCGCGAGATGGCGCCGCAGCCGGGACAGCTCGGCCCGGACCGTCACCGTGCGCCCGCCGTCGCCGAACACGTCCCGGGCCAGCTCGGCGGCGCTGCGGCCGCGCGGATGGACGGCCAACAGGAACAGCAGCTCGGCGTGGCGCGGGGTCAGCGCGTGCGACCAGCTGCCCGCCGGCCCGGCCACCGTCACCACCGGACCGTCGGCACCGCCGAGGTCCAGCACCACCGGGTGCGGCCCGGGCGCCGGCTCCGGCCGGCCGAGCCGGATCAGCCAGCCGCCCGGCAGCGGTTCCAACGTGCACATCCCGTACCGCGGCAGCCACAGCGGCCCGGCCTCCGGCGCCTTGGGCAGCGCCACCCGGTCCGGCGGGGTCATCCCCGTCACCGCGGCCGTCCAGCCGTGCGGATCGACGGCCAGCGCCCGCCCGCCGATCCGCGCCAGTATCGGCGCCGCGCTCGCCCGCAGCCGTTCCAGGGACGCGTGGTGGCGGGTCCGCAGCTCGCCCTCGGCGAGCCGGGCCACCGCGGAGACCAGGGCCAGCGTCGTCGGGTGGAACGAGGGCGCCGGGCCGCTGACGTCCACCGTGCCCAGCAGCCGCCCGTCGCGCGGGTCGTGCAAGGGTGCCGCGGCGCACGTCCACTGGTGGTGGCTGCGCAGGAAGTGCTCGGCGGAGTGCACCAGCACCGGGCTGCGGGCCACCAGTGCGGTGCCGATCGCATTGGTGCCGACCACCCCCTCCGTCCAGTCGGCGCCCTTGTCGAAGCCCAGCCGGTCGGCCATCCGGCGGATCGGGGCGCTGCCCTCCCGCCACAGCACCCGGCCCTCGGCGTCGGTGACCACCATGATCTGCTGGGCGGCGTCGGCGGTCGGCAGCAGCCCGCCGCTGAGCACCGGCAGTATCGACGCCAACTGGGACTTCTGCCGCCGATGCTCCAACTCGGCCACCGACAGGGGGTGTTGGTCGGTCCCCCGCTCCGGGTCCACTCCGCGGTCCAGCACCCGCCGCCAGGATTCGCCGATCACCGCACGGGGCGCGTCCCGGGGCACGTCCGCCGGCAGGTGGTCGCCGGTCAGCGTCACCTCGTGGAGCCCGGCCAGCCGCCGCGAGGTCTCCCGGATGTCCTGGGCGGACCGGACGGCGCTCTCGACCGGTCTGTCGGTCGGCCGGTCCCCGGTTCGCCCGCCGGTCCTGTCGATCGGTCTGTCGCTCACACTGCTCTCCGTTGTGCCCGTGTGTCCGGTCGGTGCCCATCGTGCCGTCAGCCGCCCGCCGTGGAGAGCCCCTTGACCAGATCGGTTGCAACGGCATGCAACCGTTGTGGCCTATGACGCCTGCGGGGAAATCTGGTGTCAGCGGCCGATGGCACCCTTCCCCTGCCTTGTGGGTCGGGGACCCACATCCGGAGGTTTCGCCGGTCACCCGACGGAGAACCCGCCGGAGCCCGCCGGGGAGGCGATCGGCCGCCCGCGTCGTCGGCACGATGGGGGAGGGGGACGCCATGGTGGCCGCCGCCCCACGTGTCGTGGTGATCGGCACCGGCGAGGGCGGTCGGCTCGCCCGGGCCGCCCGGCTGGCCGGGCACTACGGCGTGCCCCGACTGTCCGCGGTCGACGTCCTGATCAGGCGTCAGCCACTGCCGTGCGCGGGATATGTGATCGACGGTGCGCCGCAACTCCTCGACCGGGTCGCGCGCTTCGGCGGTCCGCTGCCCGCACCGGCCTTCGCCGACCTCGTCGTGCATCTGCGCGAGGCGGAGCGGGACGGCACGGGTGACGCCTCCCGCGTGATCCGGTACTACGAGGCGCGCGGCGTCCTGGTCGGCTTCCGGCCGGACGTACCGGACGCCGAGATCATCGTGGCCATCGACGCGGCGCTGCGCGGGCGCACCGCGGCGCAGCCGCCGCGATGGCCCTGAAGACCGGGATCGGTGCCGAGTCGGCGCGGCACCGTTCCCTGCCCGGCGCGGCGGCGGTTATCCCCTGTCCCGTCCCCCTCGGAGCCGCCTCCTGACGGCTCCGAGGGGACGGCGAACCGCCGCCGCGCCGCTGGAGGCCGGGCGGGCGCCTACTCGGCCACCACCGGGCGCGCCCGCCCCACCACCGCGGCCAGGTCCAGCGTGTGCGGCAGCGTGCCGAACGCCGCCCCCGCATCGCCGCCCAGCCGCGCGGCACAGAACGCGTCGGCCACCTCCGGCGGCGCGTACCGCACCAGCAACGCCCCCTGGAGCACCAGCGCCATCCGCTCGGCCAGCCGCCGGGCGCGCGCCTCGATGCCCTCCAGATCGGCGAGTTCGGTCAGCAGGCCCCTGATCGCCCGGTCCAGTCGGTGGTCGGCGCCCCGCACGGTGCCGATCTCGGACAGATACGCGTCCAGCGCCGCCGGTTCGCGCCGCAGCGCCCGCAGCACATCGAGCGCCTGGACGTTGCCCGCGCCCTCCCAGATCGAGTTCAGCGGGGCCTCCCGCAGCAGCCGCGGCAGCCCCGACTCCTCCACGTAGCCGTTGCCGCCCAGGCACTCCAGCGCCTCCGCGACCATGGGCGTGCACCGCTTGGTCACCCAGTACTTGGCCGCCGGCACCGCCAGCCGCAGGAAGGCCCGGTCCCGCTCGGTGCCGCTGTCGTAGGCCGCCGCCAGCCGCAGCGCCACCGTGGTCGCCGCCTCCGACTCCAGGGCCAGGTCGGCCAACACGTTGCGCATCAGCGGCTGGTCGGCCAGCTTGCGCCCGAACGCCGCCCGGTGCGCGGTGTGGTGCAGCGCCTGCGCCGCCGCCTGCCGCATCAGCGCCGCCGACGCGGTGACGCAGTCCAGCCGGGTCGCCGCGACCATGTCGATGATCGTCGCCACCCCGCGCCCCTCCTCCCCGACCCGGCGCGCCCAGGTGTGCCCGTCGAACTCCACCTCCGCCGAGGCGTTCGAGCGGTTGCCGAGCTTGTCCTTGAGCCGCTGGATCCGGAAGGCGTTGCGGGTGCCGTCCGGCAGCACCCGCGGCAGCAGGAAGCAGGTCAGCCCGCCCGGCGCCTGCGCCAGCACCAGGAACGCGTCCGACATCGGCGCCGAGCAGAACCACTTGTGGCCGGTCAGGGCGTACTCCCCGGCCGCCGCCAGCGGTTCGGCGCGGGTGGTGTTCGCCCGGACGTCGCTGCCGCCCTGCTTCTCCGTCATCGCCATCCCCGCCAGCGCGCCCGCCTTGCGCGCCACGGGCCGCAGCTCCGCGTCGTACACCCGCGAGGTCAGCAGCGGCTCCCACACCGCGGCCAGCTCCGGTTCGGCCCGCAGCGCCGGCACCGCCGCATGGGTCATCGACAGCGGGCAGCCGTGCCCCGCCTCCACCTGCGTCCACACCAGGAAGCCCGCGGTGCGCCGGACGTGCCCGTGCGGGCGCGACCAGGCGTCGGTCAGCCCGGCCGTGACGGCGTGCCCGAGCAGCCGGTGCCAGGCCGGATGGAACTCCACCTCGTCGATGCGGTGCCCGTAGCGGTCGTGGGTGCGCAGCACCGGCGGAGAGCCGTTGGCCTGCTCGCCCCAGCGCTGTGCCTGGGCCGAACCGGCCGCCCGCCCCAGCCGGCCCAGTTCCTCCCGCACCTCGCCGAGGTGTTCCCCGGCGACGTACCGGGCCACCCCCTCGGTGAGCGCCGGATCGGCGGCGAAGACGTCGTAGCCGGTGAGCGGCGGGGGCTGGTTCGTCACGGTATGAGTGGTAGCTGCCATGCCCGATACGGTAAAGAGGTGCAGCCGCCGAACGAACCCACCGAACCGCACGGGCCGCCCCGGGGGCGCCTCACCCGTGCCCGGGCGCTCTACCGCAACGTCTCCAAGCGGCGGCTGGCGTGGCTGCTGGTCAAGGACATCGTCGGCAGCTGCCTGCGCTACCGGGTCACCGGCCTGGCCGCCGAGGCGGCCTTCTGGTGCCTGCTCTCGCTGCCCCCGCTGATCCTCGGCCTGCTCGGCGTCCTCGGCTACACCGAACCGTGGATCGGCCACACCACCCTGGAGAACTTCCGCGGCCACCTGCTGCGCGCCGCCGGCACCGTCCTGTCCCACCGCGGCGTCGACGAGGTCGCCCGGCCCCTGCTGCAGGACGTCTTCACCGGTCGCCGCCCCGACGTCATCTCCCTGGGCTTCGCCCTCGCCCTGTGGTCCGGCTCCCGCGCGCTCAACGTCTTCGTGGACACCATCACGATCATGTATGGGCTCGACGGCCGGCGCGGCATCGTCAAGACCCGGCTGCTGTCCTTCGTGCTCTACCTCGCCGCCCTGGCCGCCGGCGCGATCGCCCTGCCGCTGATGGTCGCCGGCCCCGACGTGGTGGTCGGCTGGCTGCCCGCCAGCGAGAACGTCATCCGCGTCCTGTACTGGCCGGTCGTGCTGATCCTCTCCATCGCCTTCCTGACCACCCTCTACCACCTGTCGGTGCCGGTCCGTTCGCCCTGGCGCGAGGACATCCCCGGGGCCGTCGTCGCCCTGGCGATGTGGATCCTCGGCAGCTTCCTGCTCCGCCTCTACCTCACCGCGGCCGTCGAGGGCCCCACCGTCTACGGCTCCCTGGCCGCGCCGATCGCGGTCCTGCTGTGGATCGGGGTCTCCGCCTTCGCGGTCCTGGTCGGCGCCGCCATGAACGCCGCGCTGGACCGGGTGTGGCCGTCGGTCGCCACCGCCGCCGCCCGCGCGGAGCTCGCCCGGCGCCGCGCCGCCGAGGACCTCGACGCCGGCTGACTCACGGCACCGGAATCCGCAGGAAGCGCCCGGCCACCCGCAGTTCGGCCTCGACGGCGGCGGCGGTCGCGCGCAGCGCGGGCAGCACCGCGGCGCGGGTGGCCGCCGGCGGCCGGCCGGCCGCGTGGGTGGCGACCCCGACCGCGGCGACGGCACGGCCGGCGCGGTCGTGCACCGGGACCGCCAAGGAGCGCAGGCCCGCCTCCAGTTCGTCGTCCACCAGCGCGTGCCCGTCGGCCCGCACCCGGTCCAGGAGGGCCGGCAGCCCGGCCGGGCCGGTGGCCGCGCGCTCGGCGGTCGGCAGGGCGGCCAGCAGGACCCGGCCCGGGGCGGTGGCCGGCGCCGGGGCACGGCTGCCCGGACTGATCGTGACGCTCATGATGCGCCCCGCCGGGACCCCGACGAGGTACTGGACGGCCGGCCCGGCGGCGTCGCCGTCGGCGGCCAGCACCGCCAACGAGGCCGAGTCCCCGACCCGTTCGGCCAGCGCGGCCAGGTGGGGCCGGGCGAGGGCCGGCAGGGTGAGCCCGGAGAGCGGCGCGAAGCCCAGCTCCAGCACCTGCGGGGTGAGCCGGAAGCGCCCGCCGTCGGCCGCGGTGTAGCCGAGGTGCTCCAGGGTGATCAGGGCGCGCCGGGCGGTGGCCCGGGGGAGGCCGGTGGCCTCGGCGACGGCGGAGAGCGTCAGCGCGGCCCGGCCGGCGCCGAACGCGGTGAGCACGGCCAGCCCGCGGGCGACGGACTCCACGAATCCCGGGCCTAGTTGCCGCTTGGCCGCGCGCCGCCAGGCCGCCTGGTGGCGCGCGGCCGGATCCTCGGCGGAGGGCGGCGCGGCCAGCGCGGCCTCCATCGCGGCGACGGTGTCGCGGAGCCGGGCGAGGACCGCGCCCGGCAGCGCGGCGGCGGTGTGCCGGCTGGTGTGGCTGACCACGCTCACCGCGCAGACCGTGCCGCCGGCCGGGTCCCGGACGGGCAGCGCCACGGCGATCAGGCCCGGCTCGATGAGCTGGTCGTCCGGGGACCAGCCGGTGGCGCGGGCCGCGGCCACCCGCGCCGTGAAGTCCGCCGCGATCCGGCGGGCACCGGCCGGCGCGGCGTCGCCGGCGCCCCGGGCCGGTACCGCGGGGAAGCCCGCGTCGACCGGGTCGGCGGCCCGGCGCGCCCGCCAGCGGCGCCACTCCGCCGGGCCCCAGTCCGCCGCGAACAGCGCCCCCGGCGCGCCCCGTTCGGCCGGCAGCAGATCGCCGATGCGGAACGCCAGCGACATCGCGCGGCGGCGGGTCGCCTGGTGGACGAAGCGCACCCCGTCGCCGTCCGGCACGGCCAGCGACACCGACTCGTCGAGCGTGTCGGCGAGGCGGTCGGCGAGCGGGCCGAGCCGGTCGGGGAGCCCGGTGGCGGCGAGGTAGGCGTTGCCCAGTTCCAGCAGACCGGGGGCGAGCACCGCGTCCCGGCCCTCGGCGCGGACGTGGCCGAGGGCGGCGAGGGTGCTCAGGACGCGGTCCGCGGTGGCGCGCGCCAGCCCGGTGGCCCGCGCCAGATCGCTCACCGCCGCTCGGCCGCCGGCTGCCGTCAGCGCGCGCAGCACGGCCAGCGCGCGGATCAGCGGCGTCACCGCCTCCGGTGGCGGCGGGGCGGGCGGAGCGGGGAAGGCGGACGGCGGCAAGGGGCTCTCCACGGTGCGGCGTTGTGGTCCGGGGTAGTCCGGAACCGTACCGGGCGGCCCGTTGACACGGCCCGGGGCCGGCCCCAGACTCGGGGGCAGCACGCAATGTGAACTTCAGTTCACTGGGCGAACGCCCTTTGTCCGGAAGGGAATTGAACCGTCGGGAGGGTCGGGAGCGCGCCACGTCCGGCCGGATCCTGACGGGGGTTCAGCAGGACGCCGCGGCCGCCGCCGGCGCGCCCCGGTGACCGTCGGGGGAAACGTCGGCACGCTGGACCGCGTCCCGGCGAAAGCGGTGTCCACCGCCCGGTCCGTACCCGTCCACCGCAGGGAAAGGGCACCATGACCGCACCGGCATCCCCCGCCCCGCCGCCCCCGGCCCCCGCGCCGTACCGCGGCGCGGTGGAGCGCCACCCCCGACGACCGCTCCTCCCCTTCGACACCGGCACCGACCCGGACGCCGTGGAGCTGACCGGCCCGGTGTTCGGCCCCGCCGACGTCGGCGAGTGGGACGCCGACCTCACCCGGCAGCACCCCGGCGAGCCGCTCGGCGAGCGCATCACCGTCACCGGCCGGATCGTGGACCGCGCCGGCCGCCCCGTCCGCGGCCAGCTCGTCGAGATCTGGCAGGCCAACGCCGCCGGCCGGTACACCCACCGGCAGGACCGGCACCCGGCCCCGCTGGACCCGAACTTCACCGGCGTCGGCCGCTGCCGCACCGACGACCGGGGCCGCTACGCCTTCACCACCGTCAAACCCGGCGCCTACCCGCTGCCCGACGAGAGCTCCTGGCGCCCGGCCCACCTCCACTTCTCGTTCTTCGGCACCGCCTTCACCCAACGCCTGGTCACCCAGATGTACTTCCCCGGCGACCCGCTCCTCCCGTACGACCAGATCCTCGCCGCGGTCCGCGACCCCGCCGACCGCCACCGCCTGATCGCCGCCTTCGACCACGCGCTGTCCCTCCCCGCGGGACCGCTGGCCTACCGCTGGGACGTGGTCCTCGACGGCCCGTCCGCCACCTGGACCGAGGAGGGCCGCTGATGCCGGACACCGACGACCGCGGCGGGCCGCTCGCCGCGACGCCCGCGCAGACCATCGGCCCCTTCTTCGGCCATGCGCTCCCCGTCCCCGACGGCGGCCGGATCGCGCCCGAGGGGCACCCCGACGCCGTCACCGTGCACGGCCTGGTGCGCGACGGGGCGGGCGCCCCGGTGCCGGACGCGCTGCTGGAGTTCTGGCAGGCCGGCCCCGACGGCAGCCTGGCGGGCGCCCCCGGCTCGCTGCGCCGCGACCTGGCCACCGGCGCGCACCTGGGCCGCGACGGCGCGGTCTTCACCGGCTTCGGCCGGGTCCCCACCGACGCCGGCGGGCACTACGCGGTCCGCACCCTGCGCCCCGCAGCCGTCGGGCGCTCGAACGCCGCGCCCCACCTCGCGGTCTGCGTGCACGCCCGCGGTCTGCTGCACCACCTGTTCACCCGCGTCTACTTCCCCGAGCACACCGCGGCGCACGTCACCGACCCGCTGCTGGCGCAGCTGCCCGAGGAGCGCGCCCGGACCCTCCTGGCCCGCCCCGACGGCCCCGGCCGCTACCGCTTCGACGTGCAGCTCCAACAGTCCGCGGACGGCGCCTTCGAGGAGACGGTCTTCCTTGCCTTCCGCTGAACCACCGGCGCAGCGGGCGGCGCCGGCCCGGGGCACCCGTTCCCGCGCCGCCCACCCGGCTCTCTCCCGCCCCGCGGGCCTGCCGGGGCCCGCGCCCGGGATGCGGTACAACCTCGGTACGGCCGGTGATCCGGTCGCCCCCTTGGGGGTGCCCCCGGACGACGTCCGGGGGAGCCTCGTCGCGGCCCTCACCGCCCTGACCGGCCGCGACGAGGTCCTGGAGGCACCGCTCCGGGCGCGCCGGGCCGGCGCCCCGGACGCCGCGGGCCGGCCCGTCGGTCCCGCCCGCCGCCCCGGACCGCCCGGCGCCCGCGCGCCCCGCGCGTACCTCGCAGCCGCCCGGCACCCTCCGCACCACCGGCACGACCCGCAGGAGCCCCGATGACGCCGCCCGCCGCCCCCGCACTGCACCACACCACCGACGGCCCGCCCGGCGCCCCGCCGCTCGTCCTCGGCCCGTCGCTGGGCACCACGCTCGCCGTCTGGGACCCCCAACTTCCGGCCCTGGCCGGCCGGTTCCACGTCGTCCGCTGGGACCTGCCGGGCCACGGCGGCACCCCCGTCGATGCGCTGGCCGACCCCGGGACGACCACCGTGCCCGAACTGGCCGGCCTGGTCCTGGAGCTCGCCGACGCCCGCGGCCTCGACCGGTTCGCCTACGCCGGGGCGTCGCTGGGCGGCGCGGTGGGCGCCTGGCTCGCCGCCCACCACCCGAGCCGGGTCGCCTCGCTCGCCCTGATCTGCTCCTCCGCCCGGTTCGGCGAGCCGGCCGGCTGGCGCGAACGGGCCGCCCTGGTGCGCGCCAAGGGCACCGACGTGGTCGCCGACCCGGCCGCCGGCCGCTGGTTCACCCCCGCCTTCGCCACCTCACCGGAGGCCACCGCCCTGGTCGAGGCGCTGCGCCGGGGCGTCTCCCCCGAGGGGTACGCGGCCTGCTGCGACGCCCTCGCCGTCTTCGACCTGCGCGCCGCGCTGCCCCGGATCGGCGCCCCCACCCTCGTCGTGGCGGGCCGCGCCGACCCGGCCACCCCGCCCGCGCACGCCCGGGAACTCACCGACGGCATCCCGGGCGCCAGCCTCGTCGAACTGTCCGGCGCCGCCCACCTCGCCGGCGTCGAGCGGCCCGCCGAGGTCCTCGCCGCCCTCCTCGCCCACCTCGCCCCGCTCCACACCGACCCCGCCCCAGGAACGGACCTCTGATGCCCCGCACCCCCGCCCCACCGAGGGACACCACCGTCGGCATCATCGGCGGCGGGCCGGCCGGACTGCTGCTCGCCCGGCTGCTGCACCGCGCCGCCGTCGACTGCGTGGTGCTGGAGAGCCGGGACCGCGCCTACGTCGAGCAGCGGCAGCGCGCCGGCATCCTCGAACAGGGCACCACCGACGTCCTGCGCGCCTGCGGGGCCGGGGAGCGACTGGACCGCGAGGGGCTGGTCCACGAGGGCATCGAGCTGCGCTTCGACCGGCGCTCCCACCGCCTCGACTTCCCGGCGCTCACCGACGGCCGCCGGGTCACCGTCTACGCCCAGACGGAGGTCGTCAAGGACCTGATAGCGCTCCAGCTCGCCGAGGGCCCGCCGCTGCTGTTCGGCGCCCGCGCCCTCGCGGTCACCGGCGCGGACACCGACCGGCCCCGCGTCCACTACGCCCACGACGGCCGCGAGCACACCCTGGCCTGCGCCTACGTCGTCGGCTGCGACGGCTTCCACGGCGTGGCCCGGCAGGCGATCCCGGAGTCCGCCCGCCGCACCTTCACCCGCCGCTACCCCTACTCCTGGCTCGGCGTCCTCGCCGAAGTCCCGCCCTCCTGCGACGAGTTGGTCTACGCCCACTCCGACCGCGGCTTCGCCCTGCTCAGCATGCGCACCCCCACCGTCAGCCGGCTCTACCTCCAGGTGCCCAACGACACCGACCCGGCGGACTGGCCCGACGAGCGGATCTGGGACGAACTCCAGGCCCGCGCCGCCGTCGACACCGTCCCCTGGAAACCGGCCCGCGGCCCGCTCACCGCCAAGGCGGTCCTCCCGCTGCGCAGTTCGGTCACCGAGCCGATGCGCTGGGGCCGGATCCTGCTGGCCGGCGACGCCGCCCACATCGTCCCGCCCACCGGCGCGAAGGGCCTCAACCTCGCGGTCGCCGACGTCACCGTGCTGGCCCGTGCGCTGACGCACCGGCACCGGACCGGGTCGGCGGAGCTGCTCGACGCCTACTCCGCCACCTGTCTGCGCCGGGTCTGGCGCGCCGAGCACTTCTCGCACTTCATGACCACGGCCCTGCACACCGACCCCGAGCAGAGCCCCTTCGACACCCGGCTGCAGCTCTCCCAGCTCGACCGGATCGCCGGCTCCTGGCACGCCGCCGCCGAACTGGCCGAGAACTACACCGGGCTGCCGCTGTACTGACCGGCGCCCGGTCCCGGCCGGTCCGGGTCCCGATGCCCCCTGCGGTAGCGCACCAGCAGCATCGCCGCGTCGTCGTGCAGCGGGCCCTCCGCGTGGTCGACCACGTCCTCCCGGACCGCCTGCAACGCCGCCTCCGGGTCGGGGTCCTTGAGCAGCACGGCCCGCTCGTCGAGGGGATAGAACCAGCCGGCCGAGTCCCGGGCCTCGGTGACCCCGTCGGTGTAGAAGAGCAGCTGGTCACCGGGGGCGAACGGCACCTCGTGGGGGACCGGCGCGTCCGGCCGGTGATCCATCAGTCCCAGCGGCAGGGCGCGTTCCGGCGGCGCCGCGTAGCGGACCTCGCCGGAGGGGCGGACGACCAGGGGGGAGGGGTGGCCGAAGTTCAGCAGGGTCGCGTTCGGGCCGTCGCCGATCTCGGCGAGGACCGCGGTCACGAACCGCTCGCCGGACAGATGGCGGTTCAGCGCCCGCTCGACCCGGGCGCCGACCGCCGGCAGGTCCGGTTCGTCGTGCGCCGCCTCCCGGAACGCGCCGAGCACCACCGCGGCGCTCTCCACCGCCTCCAGGCCCTTGCCCTGCACGTCCCCGACGATGATCCGCACCCCGGCGGGCGAGGTCACCACCTCGTAGAGGTCCCCGCCGATCCGGGCCTCGGCCACCGCCGAGGTGTACGAGACCGCGATCCGCAGCGGGCCGGCGCCGCGCGGCACCGGCCGCAGCAGCACCCGCTGGGCGACCTCGGCGATCGACCGGACATTGGCCAGCTCCGCCTCCCGGCGCTGCCGCATCACCGCGGCCACCACGCCGGCGGCGGTCACCCCGGCCACCGACAGCAGCGCGGTCAGCCCGCGCCGGCTCTCGAACAGCCCGCTGTGCACCCCCAGCCCGACGCAGAGCACCGCCGCGGTCAGCCCGACCAGCGCGGTCCGCCGCCAGCCGCCGACCAGACCGGCGAACGCCGGCCCCAGCGACACCAGGGGCAGGAAGCCGACCCCCGGGCCCGCGGTGATGTCCACCGCGCTGACCGCGGCCATGACCAGGTACGGAAGCGCGGCCAGCACGCGGGAGCGGGTGCGCTGCTCCCCCTTCTCCACGGTCAAAGGTCCACTCCGGCGTTGTGACGGCTCGGGGACCGGATGGCCGGCGGTGCCCGAGGGGCGATCGCTTGCGGGGCCGGCCACGGTCCGTTCGACTGTCCGAAACCGTCCTCCGGGCCCCCGACCTGAGCATATGCAACATTTGCCGGGCTGATGGACGGGGAGTACGCGGCCGTTACCGAATCGCAGCGGCACCGGGCGGCCCAGCGGGGCCGGACGACGCGAGGGCGAGGGCAGGAACCCGCGGTCCTGGGGCGGCTCCGGCCTACGGGGGGAACGACCGCGCGGCGTTCACCCTGCCGGGGCGCAGGATGCGGATCGGGCCGCGGTTGCAGTCGGGGCAGTCCGCACGGGTCAGCGGAGAGGGCACCCGGCGGCCGTGGGCGAAGTAGTCGGCGCGGCGGTGGCCCGCCAGATCGGTGGTGTGCCGGATCTCGTACTCCTCCTCCCACCCGTGCCCGCAGTGCAGGCAGACGAACGAGTACGCCTCGTGAACCGTCTCGGTGTCCCTTTCCATGGTCACCACGCCCTCTCTCCGGGGCCGTCGCACCCGCGGCGGCGCCGGACGGATCCTGCCGCACCTCCCATTATTGCGCCGCTCCGGCGCGTACGCGGCGGCGCCGGAGCGGCCCTCAGGCCCGGCCACGGACCTCCGCCAGCGCCTCGTACACCGCCGCCACCAGCGCCCGGCTCCGCGGATCCTCGCCGCTGGTGCCGCCCCCGAAGCGGTTCATCGTGTACGCGTAGGCCAGCCCGTTCTCCGGGTCCGCGAAGGCGTACGAACCGCCCGCGCCGCCGTGCCCGAACGCCCGCGGATTGGGGCCCGCCTGCCCCCGGTCGTTGAGCATGTAGCCCAGCCCCCAGCGGAACGCGGTGGCGGTGCCCTCCGGGACGAGCGCGCCCAGGGTCAGGTCCGGCTCGTCCGGCCGGCTCTGCGAACTGCGCAGCGCCTCCAGGGTGGCGGGCCCGACCAGCCGGCCGCCGGCCAGCGCCGCGTAGACGGCGGCCAGGCCGCGCGCCGAGGCGTGGGCGTTGCCGGCCGGGATCTCGGCCGAGCGGTAGGCGGCGCTGTTGACGTCGCCGATCGGGACGTAGCGCAGCGCCAGCGTGACCGGGGCCAGCGGATGCTCCTCGATGCCGCGCACCGGGGGGAGCGGCGCGTCCGGGAAGCGCTCGGCGAGAGTTGCGTCGCCCAGCTGCCCGACCATGTCGGCGCACCGCGGGTGCTCCTCGGCGGGGGTGCCGATGAAGAGGTCGGCGCCGAGCGGCCCGGTGATCTCGCTGCGCAGGAACGCCCCCAGCGACTGCCCGGTGATCCGCCGGACCACCTCGCCCACCAGATACCCGAACGTCGTCGCGTGATAGCCCTGCGCGGTCCCCGGCTCCCACCACGGCGGGGTGTGCGCCAGGGCGTCGCAGACGTACTCCCAGTCGTAGGCGCGGCCCTCGGCCAGGGGTTCGCGGGGCGCCAGCAACCCGGCGCGGTGGCAGAGCAGCCAGCGCACCGGTATGGCCTCCTTCCCCGCCTGGGCGAATTCCGGCCAATAGTGGGCGACCGGGGCGTCCAGGTCCAACTCGCCCCGGTCCGCCAGGAGATGGGCGCACAGTGCGGTCATCCCCTTGGATGTCGAGTAGACGTTGACCAGCGTGTCCCGCTCCCAGGCGCGGCTGCCGGCCGCGTCCGCGTGACCGCCCCACAGGTCCACCACCGGATCGCCGTCCCACGTCACCGCGACCGCCGCGCCGATCTCCCGGTGTTCGCGGAAGTTCCGCTCGAACGCGCGCCGCACCCCCTCGAACCCCGGTGCGCAGTGGCCTTCGACGGTGGTGGCTTCCACAGTGGCTCTCCTCGCGTCGTCGCGGTGCGGTCGGGCGGCGTGCCCCGCCGCCCGGACGCCCGCGCGCGGAGCACGACGCACCCCGGCCGTGGAGCACGTACGGATGATCCGTCCGGGTCGATGCCTGTGGCAACCATGCCTGTCCGGCCAGAAGCGTTCCCGCCCGTCCGGACCAGTGTCGCGGCACGGGATGATGGCTACCATGACTGCCCCGACCGCCGCCGCGATCCGCCCCGTCCAGGCCCTCGTCGTCGTCGACGTGCAAGCCGCGTTCGTCTCCGGGCGGGAGGCGGTCCCCGACGCGGACCGGGTCCTGCGCTGCACCCGCGACCTGCTCTCCCGGGCCCGCGCGGCCGGTGCCCTCGTCGTCCACCTCCAGAACGACGGTGAACCGGGCGCCGTCGACGCGCCGCACACCCCCGGCTGGGAACTCCACCTGCCCGTCGAGCCCGGCCCCCGCGAGCGGGTCGTCCGCAAGACCGAGGACGACGGCTTCGCGGACACCCCGCTCGGCGACCTGCTCACCGGCGCCGGCGTGACCGAACTCGCCGTCTGCGGCGTGCTCTCCGAGATGTGCGTGGCCGCCACCGCGCGCACCGCGCTGGCCCGGGGGCATCGCGTCGTCCTGCCGCACGACGCGCACGCCACCTACGACATCCCCGCCGCGCCCGGCATCAGCGACACCGTCCCGGCCGCGATGTCCTCCCGGGCCGCCGAATGGGCCCTCGGCGACGAGGTCGAGATCGTCCCGCACGCCGCCGCCGTCCCCTTCACCGCCGCGCCCGGCCCCGCCGTCCGGCCCGCCGCCGCGCCCGGCATCAGCGACACCGTCCCGGCCGCGATGTCCTCCCGGGCCGCCGAATGGGCCCTCGGCGACGAGGTCGAGATCGTCCCGCACGCCGCCGCCGTCCCCTTCACCGCCGCGCCCGGCCCTGCCGTCCGGCCCGCCGCCGCGCCCGGTCTCCCGGTCAGCCCCGCCGCTCCGCCGCCTTCTCCAGTGCGGTGACGTACGCCGCGATGAAGTGGTCCCGCACGCCGTCCGAGGCGGGGGCCAGCAGATCGGCGGTGAGGCCCCGGCCGCGGTCCAGCAGGCCGCCGATCAGCGGCATGGTGTTGTGCACCGCGCCCCGGGAGTCGATGTAGCGCAGCGCGGAGACATGGCGGAAGACCGGCTCCGGCGGGAGCTGGGGGACGATGTCGTTGTTGTTGACGAAGCGGTACGTACGGTCGGTGAAGGCGGAGTTGAACTCCTTGGCCAGGCCCGGGTCGCAGGTGCGGGGCTGGCCGAAGGTGTAGACGCCGTCGGCGGTCAGCTTCGGGTCCTCGAAGTGGAGCCGGGCGCCGGCCAGCATCGCCAGCGCCCCGCCCAGGCTGTGGCCGGTGAAGTAGAGCGCCTGGTCGTTGTCCCGGAACTCCTTGAGCGTGGTGAGGACCTGCGGCCAGATCGACTCCAGCGCCTCGGCGAAGCCGTAGTGGACGTGGCCCCGGCCGCCGGGGCCGGGCCATGGCGGGGTGGTGGCGTCGGACAGCCAGTCCCGCAGCTCGGCGGGCTCGGTGCCGCGGAACGCGGTGATGATCATGTGTCGCCCGCCGAGGGTGTACGCCTGCGTGTCCTGGAGCGGGAACGGCGGGCGGAAGGCGGTGTGGTGGTGGCGCACCCGGTCGAACCCCCACTCCCGGGCAGCGGCCTCGATGGTCTGCTCGCCCTGGTACGCGAGCTCGGCGGCGCGCACCATGCACACCGCCTGGCGGAGGCTGTAGCCGGTGGCCTGCTGGTCGACGCGGGGACTACTGGTCAACGGGGGGCTCCTGGAGGGGTGCGGACGGCAGTGACGACAGGGCGACTACAGAGAGCGCGCTCTGACTACACACCGTAACTCCGTGCTGGTGCGGCGAGCAGGTGCGCCCGTTTAAACCACTCGTTCGAGCCTCGGGTCGCACACACCGTGGCGCGGAGTGAGCCTGGAAGCGACCGGTACCCACCGACCGGCACCCACAGGAAGGGCCCACCGTGAACAGCGTGGAACAGGCGTCACACCCGGAACACCCATCGGCCGAGGTCGTGGTGGAGGTCGAGGGCTGCAGGACGGCGGACGCCCACGCCGTCTTCAGCGCCCTGCGCACCGCCTTCCGCTCCGACCGGGCCCCCGACGACGTGCCCCAGGAGATGGCCGGCCCCGGCACGACGGTGTGGACCTCCACCGTCGACGTCAGCGAGCGCGGCACCGAGCCGGAGCCGCGACGGCTGACCGCCCCCGTCACCGTCAGCCTCCAGGGCGGCTACTGGGCGGTGGACCAGCTGTGCGCGGGCCTGCGGCCGGCGTTCGCGGTCACCGTCCTAGGCACCGCCGCCGGCGACCAGGAGAAGGAGGTCGAACTGCGGCTGGAGACCCTGCGGCGGCCCGTCACGAGGGGCGCCTGATGGCGCCGGGGGAGGGCCGCCCGGACGATACCGGCGGCCCCCACCCGGTCAACGGCCGCCGCTCCGAACTGACCCTCACCGTCAACGGCACCCGGCACACCCTGACCCTCGACCACCGCACCACCGTCCTGGACCTGCTCCGCGAGCACCTCGGCCTCACCGGCGCCAAGAAGGGCTGCGACCACGGGCAGTGCGGCGCCTGCACCGTCCTGGTCGAGGGACGGCGCGCCAACAGCTGCCTGCTGCTGGCCGTGGCGCACGACGGCCGCCGGATCACCACCGTCGAGGGCCTCGCCGACGGTGAGCGGCTGCACCCCCTGCAGGAAGCCTTCCTGGACCGCGACGCCCTCCAGTGCGGCTACTGCACCCCCGGCCAGATCTGCTCGGCGGTCGGCGTCCTGGCCGAGGCGGCCGACGGCTTCCCCTCCCTCGTCACGCCGGACACCGCGCGGTCCGGGGCGCCGGTGGCGCTCACCGCCGACGAGATCCGGGAGCGGATGAGCGGCAACCTGTGCCGCTGCGGCGCCTACCCCCGGATCGTCGAGGCGGTCGCCGACGCGGCGGCCACGGCGGCGGTCACCGGGGCGGGGGTGACCGGCGGATGAGGCCGTTCGGATACCTGAGGGTCGCCAGCGTCGACGAGGCGGTGCGGGCCGCGGCCGGGCAGCCCGGCGCCCAGTTCCTCGCCGGCGGCACCAACCTCGTGGATCTGATGAAGCTCGGCGTGGAGGCCCCGCGCACCCTGATCGACATCGGCCGGCTCCCGCTGGACCGCGTCGAGGAACGGCCGGACGGCGGGCTGCGGATCGGCGCCCTGGTCCGCAACGCCGACCTCGCCGCGGTGCCCGCCGTCCGCGACCGCTACCCGGCGCTCTCCCAGGCCCTGCTGGCCGGCGCCTCCGGGCAGCTCCGCAACACCGCCACCACCGGCGGCAACCTCCTCCAGCGCACCCGCTGCGGCTACTTCCAGGACGTCTCCAAGCCCTGCAACAAACGGGAGCCCGGGACCGGCTGCCCGGCCCGCGAGGGCGCCCACCGCGACCTCGCCGTCCTCGGCCACTCCGCGCACTGCGTCGCCACCCAGCCCTCCGACATGGCGGTCGCCCTCGCCGCCCTGGACGCCACCGTGTGCCTGCACGGCCCCGAGGGCGAACGCACCGTCCCCGCCACCGAGTTCCACCGGCTGCCCGGCGACAGCCCCGAACGTGACACCGAGATCCGGCTCGGCGAACTGCTCACCGCCGTCGAACTGCCGCCGGCCCGCCCCGGCGCCCGCTCCCGCTACCGCAAGGCCCGCGACCGGGCCTCGTTCGCCTTCGCGCTGGCCTCCGTCGCCGCCGTGCTCACCGTCCGCGACGGCACCGTCGAGCACGCCGCCCTCGCCTTCGGCGGGCTCGCCCACCGCCCCTGGCGGGCCCGCGCCGCCGAGGCCGTGCTGCGCGGCGCGCCCGCCACCGAGGAGACCTTCGCCCGCGCCGCCGACGCCGAACTCGCCGCCGCCGCACCGCTGCGCGACAACGGCTTCAAGGTCCCGCTGGCCCGCGCCCTCGCCGTCGGCGTGCTCACCGACCTCGCCGGCCGCGCCGGCCGCGCCGCCCACGGATGACCCGCCCCGACCGCAAGGACCCGCGCCATGAGCCACGACCCCGTCCCGGAGCGCACTGCCTCCCCCGACCTCTCGCACCAGTACGAGCAGGGGAGACCCCCCTCCCCGGACCGGCCGCCGCACCTCGCGCCGGCGGCCCCGCTGCCGCACCCGCTGGGCGCCCCCTCGGTCCGCCGCGAGGGCCGCGAGAAGGTCACCGGCGCCGCCCGCTACGCCGCCGAGCACACCCCGCCCGGCTGCGCCTACGCCTGGCCGGTCCCGGCCACCGTCGCCCGCGGCCGGATCACCGAACTGGACACCGCGGCGGCGCTCGCGCTGCCCGGGGTGATCGCCGTGCTCACCCACGAGAACGCGCCCCGCCTGGCGTCCATCGGCGACCCCACCCTCGCCCTGCTCCAGGAGGACCGCGTCCCGCACCGCGGCTGGTACGTCGCGCTCGCCGTCGCCGACACCCTGGAGGCCGCCCGGGACGCCGCCGAGGCCGTCCACGTCGGCTACGCCACGGAACCCCACGACGTGCGGATCACCGCCGACCACCCGAGGCTGTACGTGCCGGAGGAGGTGTTCGGCGGCCCGGGGGCCCGCGAACGCGGCGACTTCGACGCGGCGTTCGCCGCCGCACCGGCGACCGTCGACGTCGCCTACACCGTGCCGCCGCTGCACAACCACCCCATGGAGCCGCACGCCGCCACCGCCCAGTGGACCGACGGCCACCTGACCGTCCACGACTCCAGCCAGGGCGCCACCAGGGTGTGCGAGGACCTGGCCGCGCTGTTCAAGCTCGGCACCGACGAGATCACCGTGGTCTCCGAGCACGTCGGCGGCGGCTTCGGCGCCAAGGGGACGCCCCGCCCCCAGGTCGTGCTCGCCGCGATGGCCGCCCGGCACACCGGCCGCCCCGTCAAACTGGCCCTGCCGCGCCGCCAGTTGCCCGGCGTCGTCGGCCACCGCGCCCCCACGCTCCACCGGGTGCGGATCGGCGCCGGCCACGACGGCGTGATCACCGCCCTCGCCCACGAGATCGTCACCCACACCTCCACGGTCGCCGAGTTCGTCGAACAGGCCGCGATCCCGGCCCGCATGATGTACACCTCGCCGCACAGCCGCACCGTGCACCGGCTGGCCGCCCTCGACGTCCCCACCCCCTCCTGGATGCGCGCCCCGGGTGAGGCCCCCGGGATGTACGCGCTGGAGTCCGCCCTCGACGAGCTCGCCGTCGTGCTGGACGTCGACCCCGTCGAACTGCGCATCCGCAACGACCCCGCCACCGAACCGGACACCGGCCGCCCCTTCAGCAGCCGTCACCTCGTCGAGTGCCTGCGCGCCGGCGCGGAACGCTTCGGCTGGCTGCCGCGCGACCCGCGCCCCGGCGTGCGCCGCCGCGGCGACCTGCTGCTGGGCACCGGCGTCGCCGCGGCCACCTACCCCGTCCAGATCTCCGAGACCGAGGCCGAGGCGCACGCCGCCGCCGACGGCGGCTACCGGGTCCGGGTCAACGCCACCGACATCGGCACCGGCGCCCGCACCGTTCTCACCCAGATCGCGGCCGCCGTGCTCGGCGCCCCCGAGGACCGGGTGCAGGTCGACATCGGCAGCAGCGACCTGCCGCCCGCGGTGCTCGCCGGCGGGTCCACCGGCACCGCCTCCTGGGGCTGGGCCGTCCACAAGGCGTGCACGTCGCTGCTGGCCCGGCTGCGCGCGCACCACGGGCCGCTCCCCGCCGAGGGGATCACGGTCACCGAGGACACCCGCCAGGAGACCGCGGAGCCCTCCCCGTACGCCCGGCACGCCTTCGGCGCCGTCTTCGCCGAGGTGCAGGTCGACACCCGCACCGGCGAGGTCCGGGTCCGCCGGCTGCTCGGCCAGTACGCGGCCGGGCGGATCCTCAACCCCCGCACCGCGCGGTCCCAGTTCGTCGGCGGCATGATCATGGGGCTGGGCATGGCCCTCATGGAGGACAGCGCCCTGGACCCCGTCTTCGGCGACTTCACCGCCTGCGACCTGGCCGCCTACCACGTCCCGGCCTGCGCCGACGTCCCGGCTGTCGAGGCGCACTGGCTCGACGAGGAGGATCCGCACCTCAACCCGATGGGCAGCAAGGGCATCGGCGAGATCGGCATCGTCGGCACCCCGGCGGCGATCGGCAACGCGGTGTGGCACGCGATCGGCGCCCGGCTGCGCGACCTGCCGCTGACCCCGGACAGGACACTGGCCGCGCTCGCCGGCCCGCTCACCTGAGAGCGGGGCTACTCATACGGCTCACCCCTGTTGCGGGCCCGATACCCCCGGGGCAGCATGGCAGTCCACCCATACGTGATGGATGCTCACTCTTCGTGTTCGGGGTTCGTTGGTCCAACGAGGTGAAGGACGTGAGCCTCGCGGTGAGGAGCGACGACATGACACCACCCGGCGACCGGCACTACACGGTCGAACTGCCCGCCTCGGCCGAGCGCGTCCCCCAGATCCGGCGGATCATCGCCGCGCATCTGCGCCATTGGAACCTCGAACCGCAGATCCCGCCCCTCTGCGAGGGGGTGGCGGAGCTCCTGACCAACGTCCACCGCCACATCGGCCCCGACGCCCGCTGTGTGGTCGAACTCCGCTGGAGCGGCCGGCACCTGACCGCCTCGGTCGCCGACGAGGGCCCCCGGCTGCCGCGGCTGGAGCGCGCGGCCGGCGGCGGACTCGCCCGGATCGCCGCCCTGAGCGACAGCTGGGGCACCTGCGGCACCCCCGAGGGCAAGGTCATCTGGTTCACCCGCCGGGTCGGGGCGGCCCGTCCCGCACCGGTGACCCCGCGGGTGTCGCCGCGCAGCGTGCCCGACGTGGTGGAGCCCGCGCCCGCCGCGGAGCAACCCGCCCCGGCGGCCGGGCCCCCGGCGGACCCCGGCGCCGGCCCGACCGTCGCCGCCGGACCGTCCCCGTCGGAGGCGTCGCTGGTCTGACCGCCCCGCCACCACCGCCCCTGGTCCCACGCGCCGCCGATCCGGCGCGCCCGCCCGGCCCCGAACGGCCGGCGGGTCACGGCACGACCGCCGTGACCCGCCGGCCGTTCGGCGTGCTCGGGTCGCCCCCGGCCTGCGAGTTCGCCCCCGTACCGTGAGGTGTCACTTCCGCGTCATCCCCCCTTCCCGGATCCTCGTTCCTCTTGGAACACTCTGCTGACCGCTGTACCGCACGACCCTTCGGCACCCTGTTCCAGATCCGATCCCCCGTCACTTCCCCCACCACGAGGTCCCCAGACACATGGTTGACATCAATCGCCGGCGCTTCCTCCAGATAGCCGGCGCCACCGCGGGCGCCACCGCCCTCACCAGCAGCATCGCCCGCGCCGCCGCCATCCCCGCCCGCCGCAGCGCCGGCTCCATCAAGGACGTCGAGCACATCGTCGTCCTCATGCAGGAGAACCGGTCCTTCGACCACTACTTCGGCTCGCTGCGGGGCGTCCGCGGCTTCGGCGACCCCCGCCCGGTCACCCAGCCGAACGGCAAGTCCGTCTGGTACCAGGCAGACGGCGGCAAGGACGTACTGCCCTACCACCCCGACGCCGAGAACCTCGGCATGCAGTTCATCGAGGGCCTCAACCACGACTGGCACGGCGGCCACCAGGCGTGGAACAACGGCAAGTACGACCAGTGGATCCCCGCCAAGGGCACCGGGACGATGGCCCACCTCACCCGGCAGGACATCCCCTTCCACTACGCCCTCGCCGACGCGTTCACCATCTGCGACGCGTACCACTGCTCCCTGATGAGCTCCACCGACCCCAACCGCTACTACATGTGGACCGGCTACGTCGGCAACGACGGCACCGGCGGCGGCCCGGTCGTCGGCAACGAGGAGGCCGGCTACGGCTGGACCACCTACCCCGAGCGCCTGGAGAAGGCCGGCATCTCCTGGAAGATCTACCAGGACATCGGCGACGGCCTCGACGCGGCCGGCAAGTGGGGCTGGATCGACGACGCCTACCGCGGCACCTACGGCGACAACTCCCTGCTCTTCTTCAACCAGTACCGCAACGCCAAGCCCGGCGACCCGCTCTACGACAAGGCCCGCACCGGCACCAACGTCAAGCAGGGCGACGGCTACTTCGACCAGCTCAAGGCCGACGTCAAGGCCGGCAAGCTGCCCCAGATCTCCTGGATCGCCGCCCCCGAGGCGTTCTCCGAGCACCCCAACTGGCCGGCCAACTACGGCGCCTGGTACGTCTCCCAGGTCCTGGACGCGCTCACCTCCAACCCCGAGGTGTGGAGCAAGACCGCCCTGTTCATCACCTACGACGAGAACGACGGCTACTTCGACCACGTCGTCCCGCCGTTCCCGCCGTCCTCCGCGGCCCAGGGCCGCTCCACCGTGGACACCGCCCTGGAGCACTTCCCCGGCAACGCCACCTACGCCGCCGGCCCCTACGGCCTGGGCCAGCGCGTCCCGATGCTGGTGGTCTCCCCCTGGAGCACCGGCGGCTACGTCTGCTCCGAGGTCTTCGACCACACCTCCGTCATCCGGTTCATGGAGAGCCGGTTCGGCGTCCACGAGCCCAACATCTCGCCCTGGCGCCGCGCCATCTGCGGCGACCTCACCTCCGCGTTCGACTTCTCCCTGGAGAACACCAAGCCGGCCGCGCTCCCGGACACCAAGGGCTACCAGCCGCCGGACCACAACCGGCACGACAGCTACCACCCCACGCCGCCCGCCAACCCCGTCCTGCCCAAGCAGGAGGCGGGCTCCCGGCCCAGCCGCCCGCTGCGCTACGTCCCGCTGACCGACGGCAAGGCCGACGTCGCCGGCGGCCGCTTCACCCTCACCTTCAGCGGCGGCGCCGCCGCCGGCGCGTGCTTCCTGGTCACCTCCGACAACCGCACCGACGGCCCCTGGACGTACACCACCGAGGCCGGCAAGACGCTCTCCGACACCTGGAACACCGCCTACTCCAAGGGCGACTACCACCTGACGGTGCACGGCCCCAACGGCTTCCTGCGCACCTTCCAGGGCCCCGGCAAGAAGCAGACCCCCGAGGTGACCGCCCGCCACAACGCCGCCTCCGGCCAGGTCGAGCTGTCCCTGGCCAACCCGGGCACCGCGCCCTGCCGCCTCACCATCGCCAACGCCTACGGCGGGGCCAAGCAGACCGTCCGCGTGGACCCGGGCGGCACCGTCACCCGGTCCATCGACCTCACCGCGAGCAAGCGCTGGTACGACCTCACGGTCACCGTCGACACCGACGCCGGCTTCCTGCGCCGCCTCGCCGGCCACGTCGAGACCGGCAAGCCGGGCGTCAGCGACCCGGCGCTGCACACCGCCTGACCGGCCCGGCCACAAACGCCGCACGCCGCCGCCCGGAGGCCGGGCGGCGGCGTGCGTGCCGTGGTGCGGGGGCGGCGGGCTACTTCAGCGCGCTCCGCTGCTGCCACTGCTGCCAGTTCTCCTGCCAGACCTCAAGGCCGTTGCCGACGTCGGTCTTCTTGGTGCTGCTGGTGCCCTTCACCTCGACCGTGGAGCCGACCGGCAGGAAGTCGTAGACCCGCTTGGCGTCCGAGGTGGTCATGCCGAAGCAGCCGTGGCTGTTGTTGACCACGCCGATGGACTGGTTCCAGGGGGCGGAGTGCAGGAAGGTCCCGGACGCCGTGAGGTGGGTGACCCACTTCGAGTCCAGCATCCACTCGTTGCCGTGGCCGATGGTGGCGGAGTCCATGGTCTCCGCGGCGTTCTTGCTGCGGACGGTGTGCACGCCGCCGCGGGTCGGGTCCTGCGGGGAGCCGGCGGAGCCCTTGATGGTGCCCACGGCCTTGCCGTCGGCGTACATGGTCAGGGTGTGCGACGGCACGTCGATGACGGCCTTGTGGTCGGCGCCGATGGCGAAGTCGTAGTCGTAGTCGCGGGTGAAGTACCGGCCGTCGCCGGAATCTATCCCGCCCAGCGCGCCCCGCACGGAGACCTTCGTGCCGCTCGGCCAGTAGTCCTTGGGCCGCCAGTCGATCCGGTCCTTGCCGTCCCAGTCCGTGACCCAGCCCCAGGCGCCCTCCACCTTCGGCTGGCTGGTGACCTTCAGCGCCTTCTCGACCTCGGCGCGCTGGCTCTTGGCCACCTTGTGGTCGAACTTGATCGAGACCGGCATGCCGGTGCCGACCGTCTCCCCGTTGCCCGGGGTGTTGGTGAGCTTGTTGACCTTGTCGGCCTGCTCCGTGGTGAAGGTCGCGGTGGACGAGGACTCCTTGCCGCCGTCCGTCTTCGCCTTGCTGGTCACGGTGTAGGTGGTCTTCGGCCGGACCTTGCCGTCGGACGTCCATGACGCCCCGTCGGCCGCCAGTCGGCCGGGCACCTTGGCCCCCTTGTCGTCCTTGACGTCGACCGCGGTCAGCTTGCCGCCGGCCGCCTTGACCGATATCGGCGAGCCGAGCTTCGCGGCGTCGCTGCCGGCGGCCGGGGTGACGGTCACCTTGGCAGCCGGCTCCGCCGCCTTGGACGAGCCGGCGCCGGTACCGCACGCGGACAGCAGCAGCCCGGCCGCGAGCGCGGCGGGTATCAACCGGGCGGTGTGGCGACGTGTTCCGGCGTGCACGAGGGTCCCTCCAAAGCTGAACAACGGACAGCGGCGGAGCCGGAGGCATCCGCCGCATATACAGATGTTTTGTCCGCTTCAGAGGTTGTGCGGTGCATCGGTTTATTAGGACACAGTTCGATATCGATGCCGGGAGGCGTCGGGAGGGCGCGACGCGGGGTCCGGGGCGAGCACCCGTCAGCTGGCGCTGCCGCCGCCGGTCCCGGTCGGGGTCTCGGGGGTCCCGGCCGGCCCGCTGGACGACCCGGAGCCTCCGGGCTGCTCCGGGGTCGTGGACCCCGGAGTGCCCGGCTGTTCGGGGGTGGTGGGCCCGCCCGACGTCTGCCCGGGCGTCGAGCCCGGCTCGGACGGCGACTCCGGCGTCGTACCCCCGCCCGGCGACTGCGAGGTCTCCGACGGCGAGCCGCCGCCCGGCGAACCGGGGGATTCGGGGGACGACGGCGACGGGGAGAACGGCGACGCGGACGGCGCCGGCGAGGGCTGGTCCGTACTGCCGTCGGTGCCCTCCGGGCGCGTGAAGTAGTCCCCGGTCCGCGGGTCCTGGAGGACGAACGTCTTCACCGACTTCGGGGCCGGCTGCACCGTCACCACGTTGGAGTCCCGGAACCCCGGCCACGGCTTGCCCTGCGTCTTGAGCCCCTTCCCGGTGGCCGTCGGCGGCGTCAGCGGGTTCCCGCAGGCGCAGCGGACCCGCGGCACCCCCTGCGCGTCCACCAGCACCGCCGTGCCCGCCTGGAGCACCGCCTGGTAGCTGGTCGCCTTGCCGTCCAGGTAGCCGTGGTTGGTGACCCAGGTGTCGACCAGCAACTGCACCGACGTCATGGACCGCAGGTACGCCGGCAGCTCCTCGGTGCTCTTCCCCAGCACGCCGGCGAACGCCCGTGCCTTGTCCGGGCTGGCCTGGAGATAGCGGATCTGCTTCTCCACGTCGCAGCTGGCCTTGTCGCGGCTGCCGCCGTACAGGCCGGGCGCCGACCCCGACACGCTGGCGCGCTGGTGGTCGCCGCGGGGTGCCACGGACGGGGTGGCCGTCGGAGTCGCGGTGCCGCCCCCGTTCACCGTCGAGTCGGTGTACGGGGCCGGGCCCGCCGAGCCGACCGTTTCCAGGTGCAGCTCGCCCGCGCTCCCGCCGCCTCCGGAGCGGGTCAGCACCACCGCCAGTACCACCGCCAGCACCACCGCGGCGGTGGCGACGGCGACCCGCGGCGTCGACCGCCACCAGGGCCGCCGGCGCTCGGGACCGCCGTGCGAGGCGTCTCCGCTGTCGGGGCCACCGGGGCCACCGGGCCGGTTCGGGGGAGGGGGCGTTCCCCGTCCGGGCGCGGTCGGCGGCGGTGGCTGCTGCCACGGCCGGGTCGGCTCGTGCGAGGGACCGGAGGAGGGTCCGGTGGAGGGGCCCGATACGGGACCCGGTGGCGGGCCGGTCGGGTGGCCCTCCGACGGGCCGTCCGGTGGCGGTGGAGCGGTCACGGGTCCTTCTTCCCGGGGCTGTTGGGCCATCCGGCGATGCGCACAACGCCCGGATTTGCCAATGTTTATGTGGTTCTAGGCAATTGTGTGCTTGGGGTCGGCGTCCTCCGCAAGCGGGGTGGCACGCCCGTGCGTACCGTGGCGGGGACGGCGTCCGACAGGCCCGTCCGTCGCCCCGCCAGCACCCCGGCAGGAGGCGCTGCGCGCCTCCCCTCTCACGCGCAGGAGACACCCGCAGGAGGCAGTCGTGAGCCAGACCCGCGGCCCGGCGGCGGCCGGTCCCGGCAGCCCGGCGTCCCACCGCGTCCCGCCGGCCCTGCGCGGCTGGGCGGAGGCGCTCGGCGCCGCCCTGGCGGGCCTGGTCGCCATGGTCGTGACCGCCGCGCTCGGCCTGTGGGCGGCCGGCGCGGCCGACCTGCCCGCGGGCGCGTTCCCCGCGGTGGTCGCCGCCACCGTGGTCGCCGCGGCCGGCGGCTCGCTCCAGGCGACCGGGGACGCCGGGATCATCGTCGAGGCGCAGGCCGCCGTGGACGCCGTCCCGCTGTCGGTGACCCTCGCCGGCGCGCTGGTGACCGCCGTCGCCTTCCTCCGGCCGCTGCGGCACCGCGCGGTCGCACCGGCCGGCGAACTCCTCGGCCGGATCGCCCGGACGGCGGCCTGCTGGCTGGTCCTGCTGTGGCTGATCGCGCTGGCCGCCCGGCACAGCTTCACCGTCACCGTCGGCAACGAACTCGCCGACCAGCTCGGCGCCCTCCTCGGCAGCACCCCCACCGTCGGCTTCCGCGCCGACCTCCCGGCCACCCTCGGCTTCGGCCTGTTGTGGGTGCTCGCCGTGCTGGTGCTGGCCTTCGTCGTCTCCCGCAAGGCCCCGCTCTCCGCCCGGCTGCTCCGCTTCCAGGCCCCGGTCCGTCCGCCGGCCCACGCGATGCTGCTGACGCTGCTGGCCTACGTCGGGCTCGGGCTCCTCGTCGGCCTCGTCGAGCTGGTCGTCCGCGGCGACCCGGCCCGGACCCTCGCGGTGATCCTGCTCGGGCTGCCGAACGTGGCCTGGCTGGCGCTGGGCATCGGCACCGGCGGCGCCTGGACCGGCCACGTCGACAGATCCCTCGGACTGCCGTTGCCGCACGCCCTGGAGCAGGTGCTGCGGGCCCGCGGACAGCGCACCCTCGACCTCGGCTCGATCGGCGCGTACGACGGGCGGGTCTGGCTGCTGGTGGCGGTGGCCGCGGTGGTGCTGCTCGGTGCCGCGTTCGACGCGGCGGTCCGCACCCCGGTCCGAAGGCCCGCCCGGCGGCACGCCCTGGAGATGGCGGTGGCGCTGGCGCTCACCCTCCTCGTCGTCGGGTCGGCCACCCGGATCGACGCCCACTACGGGCTCTCCCTGATCGGCGTCGGCGACCTCGGCGGCGACCTGGGCGGCGCGGTCACGCTGCAGCCGCAGCTGTGGCGGCTGGCGGCGGCGGGGTTCGCCTGGGGCCTGGTCACCGGGTTCGCCGGCGGCCTCGCGGCGCGCCGGGTCCGCCGCCCCGGCGAGGTCCGGGACGCTCCTCCGGCACGGCCGCCGGACCCCGGACGACGGGGCTGACGGCGAGCACGACGGCCGGGCCGACGCGGCAGCCCCGGGCCCGGACCCCTACGTCCCCGGGGCGCCGGCTCCGGGGAAGACCGGGATCGCCCAGCGCGGCGGGGGCGGGGGAGCGGTGCCGCGCCGGATGCTCGGGTCCGCGGTGCGTCCGGCGGCCCGCAGCGCCGCCACGAACCCCCGACAGGTCTCGTACCGCTCCTCCGGCGCCTTGGCCAGCGCGCGGGCGAACACCGCGTCCACGGCCGGGGGGAGGTCGGACCGCTGCCCGCTCGGCGCCGGCGGCGGATCGTACTGGTGGGCCCAGAGCAGCGCGAAGTCGTCCTCGCGGAGGAACGGCGGTGCCCCGGTCAGCATCTCGTAGGCCACGCAGGCCAGTCCGTACAGGTCGCACCGGCCGTCCACCGGGCGCCCGGAGATCCGTTCGGGGGCCACGTAGGCCAGCGTCCCGATGAACTGGTCGGTGCTGGTGAAACCGGTCAGCGCCAGCGACTTCTTGGTCAGTCCGAAGTCGGTCAGGTAGGCGTGCTCGGGCCGGTCGCTCTCGATGCCCTCGGAGATCAGGATGTTGCGCGGGGTGACGTCGCGGTGCACCAGGTCGTGGGCGTGCGCGGCGTCCAGCGCGGAGGCCACCTGGACGGCGATCCGGCAGGTGGTCGCGAGCGGCAGCGGGCCCTCGTCGTCCAGCAGCGCCCGCAGGTCGCGGCCCGGGATGAAGCGCATCGCGATGTAGAGGAGGCCGTTGGCCTCCCCGGCCTCGTAGACCGGCACGATGTGCGGGTGCTCGATCGCCGCGGCCGCCCGCGACTCGTACGCGAAACGCTTCCGGAAGGTGTCGTTCCGGGCCAGTTCGGGCGCCAGCAGCTTGAGGGCCACGGTCCGGCCCAGGTTCAGGTCCGCCGCCTTGTAGACCACCGCCATCCCGCCCCGGCCGATCTCGTCCCCGAGCAGGTACCCGGCGATCCGGCGGCCGCGCATCCCGGACGCGTCCGGCACGGTGGTGTGCTCCCGGCGCCGGCCGCCCGCCGGGCCGGTGCCCGCCTGCCCGGCGTCCGTCGGCCGCCCGTTCACGGCCGCTCACCCGTCCCGCCCGGCGGTGGGTACGGCGGTGGGTACGGCGGTGGGAACTCCGCCTCGCCGGGCAGCCCGCCCCCGGTCCCCGTACTCCCCGTGCTCCCCGTGCTCCCCGTGCTCCCCGTGCTCCCCGTGCTCCCCGTGCTCCCCGCACTCCCCGCGCCACCGGTACCCTCCGTCCCCGCCACGTCGGCGACCTCCTCCGCGGCCTCCGCAGCCTCCCGCGCCTCGGGCCCCTCCGCCATCGGCCCGTCCGACACGGCGAACGTCACCAACGATTCCCCGTCGCAGAAGCACCACCGCCCGTGCCGCGCGTCGTACAGCCACACCGCGTCGCCGTCCACCACCGCCCCCACCCGCGTCCCCCGCGACCGCTCACCGAACGCCTCCCGGTCCAGCCGCCCGGCCAGCATCTCCTCGACCAACTGTCGGTAGCGGCTCAGCGCGCCCTCGGCGGCGGCCAGCAGCGGCCGGGGGTCCGCGGCCCAGGCGGCGGGCTGCTCGGCGGTCGGCGGGTCGTGCGGCACGGACAGCAGCAGCCGCCCGTCCACCCACGCCGACCAGCCGTTGGAGCACAGCGCCCGCGCCCAGTCGCCGTGTCGCTCGACGACCTGGACGGGCAGCAGCGGATCGAGCGGCACCAGCGGACGGCCCGCGCCCGGGTCCGCCCACGTGGGCATCCCGCCCGGCGGGACGACATGGCTGGGACGGAACTCCGGCGCGGTCACAGGCGGCTCCTCGGCACTCCTCGCGCACGGCCCCGGCGCCGTACGCACCAACGGTCCCGACTACTGGCGCATGATCTCGGGCTCATGGCGCCGCAGCAGTCGCAGGACGAGGAAGCCGAACACCGCCGAGAGCACCACCAGCATCCCCATGTCCAGCAGCCAGGGGCCCACCGCGTGCCGGAGCAGCGGATCCGCGGTGAGCGGCTGCGGCAGGATCCGGTGCAGGTCGACGGTGCCCGCCATGGCCCCGAGCGCCCAGCGGGACGGCACCAGCCACGCCAGCTGCTCCAGCACCGGCGTGCCGCGCAGCGAGTGCAGCGCCCCGCAGAACACCACCTGGACGATCGCGAGGAGCACCAGCAGCGGCATGGTGACCTCCTCCTTGCGCACCAGCGCGGACACCAGCAGCCCCAGCATCATCGCGGTGAACGCCAACAGGGCCACCGCCAGGGTGATTTCGAGCAGTGGCGGCAGCAACACGCCTTTGCCGCCCGGCGCGTTGAGCTCCACCCCGAACAGGGCGACCACCGTCAGCACCGCCGCCTGGACCACCGTGACCGTCCCCAGCACCAGCACCTTCGACATCAGATACGCCGACCGGGACAGCCCCACCGCCCGCTCCCGCTGATAGATCACCCGCTCCTTGACCAGCTCGCGCACCGCGTTGGCGGCCCCGGTGAGCACCGCGCCCACGCACAGGATCAACAGCACGTTCGTCGCCGAGTCCGCGGTCAGCTTCCCGCCGCTCAGGCCGTGCGCCATCGCCCCCATCACGAACGGCAGCGCCACCATGATGATCAGGAACGTCCGGTCCGAGGACAGCGCCGCCGCGTACCGCCGCATCAGCGTCCACAGCTGGGTGCCCCAGCGCCGGGTCCGGGGCGCGGCCACCGGTTCCCGGGGCGCCTGCGGGGCCCGTGGGGCCGGCGGTGCCGGTGGCTGCCGGGTCTCCCCGGCGATGTACCGCCGGTACAGCGGCGAGGCCCGGAACTCCCCGGCCCAGTCCCGCCCGCGGTCGTTCTCGAACGCCTCGAACGCCTCCGGCCACTGGCCGAACCCGAAGTACGGCAGTGCCTCCTCCGGCGGCCCGTAGTAGGCGATGGTGCCGCCCGGCGCCAGCACCAGCAGCCGGTCGCAGACGTCCAGGCTGAGCACACTGTGGGTGACCACGATGACCGTGCGGCCGTCGTCGGCCAGGCCGCGCAGCATGTGCATCACCGAGCGGTCCATCCCCGGATCGAGGCCCGAGGTCGGCTCGTCGAGGAAGAGCAGCGACGGCTTGGTCAGCAGCTCCAGCGCCACGCTGACGCGCTTGCGCTGCCCGCCGGAGAGCTTGTGGATCGGCAGCCCGGCCCGTTCGACCAGGCCGAGTTGGCGGATCACCTCCTCGACCCGGGCCGCCCGCTCGGCCGGCGCGACGTCCTCGGGGAACCGCAGCTCCGCCGCGTAGCCCAGCGCCCGGCGGACGGTCAGTTGGGTGTGCAGGATGTCGTCCTGCGGCACCAGCCCGATGCGCTGGCGCAGCTCGGCGTAGTCCCGGTAGAGGTCCCGGCCGTCGTAGAGCACGGTGCCCTCGTCGGCGGGCCGCAGCCCGGTCAGCGCGTTCAACAGCGTCGACTTGCCCGCCCCGCTCGGGCCGATCACGGCCAGCAGCGACTTCTCACCCACCGGGAAGGACACCCCGCCCAGCAGGGTCCGGCGCTGGCCGCCCCGGCCCACCCGGACGGTCAGCCGCTGCACGTCCAGTGAGACCTCGCCGGTGTCGACGTACTGCTGGAGCTGGTCGCCGACGAGGACGAACGCGGAGTGGCCGATGCCGATGATGTCGTCGGGGCGCACCGGGGCGACGTCGACCGGACGGCCGTTGAGGTAGGTGCCGTTGTGGCTGCCCAGGTCGGCGATCCGGTAGCCGTCCGGGCCGGCCCGGAGTTCGGCGTGGTGGCGGGAGACCGCGAGGTCGTCGACGACCAGGTCGTTGTCGTCGGCCCGCCCGATCCGCGTGGTGCGCGCCGGGGGCAGCGGCCGGACCGTGCTCGGCCGGCGGAAGGTGTGGGTGGCCGCGGGCCGCGACACGGTCTTCGGATGGCCGACCGGCGTGGTCGGGCGGGGGACACCGGCGAGCACCGCGCACGGGCCGTCGGCCGGGTTGCCGAAGCGGATCACGCTCCCCGGGCCGACTCCGTACCGCGACACCCGATGCCCGTCCGTGTACGTGCCGTTCGTGCTGCCCTCGTCCTCCACCAGCCAGTGGCCCTCGGTGGCCCGGAGCACCGCGTGGTGCCACGACACCCGGTCGTCGCTGATCACCAGGTCGCTGTCGGGGTCCCGTCCCACGTGGTAGGCGTGGCCCGGGTCCATCACCTGCGTGACCCCGCCGGACTCCACCAGGAGTTCGGGCGCGGCGGACGCATCAGGCCGCTCAGCCATATTTCAGATTTTACGGCGCATTCCCCGCCCTCGCCCCCGGTTACTCGCGCGGACCGACGTAGGTCAACTAGGGTGAGCGCCCCGATGTGCCCGCACCTGCGCATTCCATGGAAATGCCGTACTTCGGTTCGCTGATCGAAGGATGCACCGGCAAACCGGGACGCACCGCACCCTGCAGGGCAACGCACCATAGGGCCCGGGTTCCTTCTTATTCACCTACCTCATGAAGGCAAGGCAGAGATGGCACGACTCGCGCGACAATCCCCTCGGCAGTTTCCCCGGCAGCGGGCCCATCCCGTCGACGAGGTGCTGCCGTTCGGCAAACTCGCCCTCTACGGCTTCCAGCACGTCCTCGCCTTCTACGCGGCCGCGGTCATCGTCCCGATCCTGCTCGGGAACGCCCTCGGGCTGTCCCGCCAGGAACTCGTCTACCTCATCAACGCGGACCTGCTGACCTGCGGAATCGCCTCCATCATCCAGGCGTTCGGCATATGGAAGATAGGCGCCAGGCTGCCTCTCGTCCAGGGCGTCACCTTCACCGCGGTCTCCCCGATGATCGCCATCGGACTGGGCGCGGGCGGCGGCACCGCCGGACTGCTGGTGGTCTACGGCGCGGTCATCACCGCGGGTATCGCCACATTCCTTTTCGCCCCGTTCTTCAGCAAGTTGGTGAAGTATTTCCCGCCGATCGTCATCGGCACGATCCTCACCATCATCGGGCTGACCCTCATCCCGCAGGCGCTCCAGGACGCGGCCGGCGGCGCCCAGTTGGTGGGCAAGCCCGAATTCGGCGACCTGAAGAACCTCGGATACGCCCTGGGCACGCTGCTGTTCATTCTCGCGATCGTGCGGATCGGAAAGCCGCTGCTGAGCAGCGTCGCGGTGCTGCTCGGCCTGGTCGGCGGAACGGCCGTCGCCTGGCTGCTCGGTGACGTCGATTTCAGCGGTGTGGGACAGACGGCCTGGTTCGGTGTCAGCACCCCGTTCCATTACGGAATGCCCAAATTCGAGCCGTTCCCGATCATCGCGATGATCGTCGTCATGCTGATCACGATGGTGGAGACCACCGGTGACGTCTACGCCATCGGCGAGATCACCGGCAAGCCGGTCGGCAACGACACCGTCGCCCGGGCGCTGCGCGCCGACGGCGTCGCCACCGTCCTCGGCGGCATCTTCAACTCCTTCCCCTACGTGGCGTTCGCCGAGAACATCGGCCTGGTGCGGATGTCGCGGGTGATGAGCCGGTTCGTGGTCGTCGCGGCCGGTGGCTTCATGATCGTGCTGGGGCTGGTGCCCAAGGCCGGCTCGGTGGTCGCCGCGATCCCGCACCCGGTGCTCGGCGGCGCGGCGCTCTCCATGTTCGGCATGGTCGCCGCGGTCGGCATCCAGATCCTGGGCAAGGTGGACCTCCGCGAGGAGCGCAACGCCCTGATCCTCGCGGTCAGTCTGGGCGTCGCGTTCCTGCCCACCGCGGTCGCGCCGTTCTTCGAGCGGATGCCGCAGGGGGTCCGGGCGGTGCTCGACAGCGGCATCACCCTGGGCGGTCTGACCGCGATCGTGCTGAACCTCGTCTTCAACGTCCTCACCCGCCGCAGGTCGCTGGAGATCGACTGGGACGAGTTCGCCGAGGACGACGAGCCGGGGCCGGACGAGTCCGCGCCGGCCGGCCCCCCGTCGCACCCCCGGGGCGCGTACTGACACCCGGCCGGACGGCGGGACGCGCCGTCCCGCCTCCGGCCGGCGCCCGACCCATCGGACAGGCTCTGGCTGGCTAGTGCACGGAGTGGAACGGCGGTGCCTCGCCCGCCTCGCCGATCAACTCCCAGAAGTGGTCGACCAGTCGCCGCAGATACGCCGACCGCTCGGCCGCGATCGCTTTCAGCCGGGCGTCGGCGCTCCGTGCCACCACGTGCCCCATGTACCGCTCGGAGAAGTCCGCGAACTCCGCGTGCATGGTGCGCAGCGCGTCGCCCACCCGCGTCCGGTTCAGCGAGGTGATCTCGGTGATCGGCGCGACGTGCGACTTCCAACGGCCCTCAAGCGCCGCGCGCAGGTGCCCGGCCAGCTCCTCGACCCGCCCCATCACCCCGATCAGCTTGCGCAGCGACAGTCCCAGCGCGTCCACCAGCGCCTTGGTCTGCCGGTAGTCGCCGTGCCACTCGTTGGCCCCCTCCGCCGCGCGGTACTCCTCCGGCGCCATGCCGACCAGCTGCGCCAGCCGTTCCGCGCTCAGCTGCCGGGCCATCCGGTGCTCGGCCAGCGTCCGCGGCTCCACCCCCATCAGCACGATCGGCGGGCACCACAACACATCCGCCAGGGCGAAGAGTTGCGCTTCGGTGGGCAGCAGGGAGCCGTACTCCCACGCCTCGATCACCTCGGGGCGCACCGGCGAGCCGCACGCCGTCATGGACTGGGCGGCCTGGCTCGTGGTCAGGCCGACCCGGGCCCGTGCGGAGCGGGCCTGAGCGGGAGAGAACGGAACGCTGTTCACGTACGCGACACCTCGCTGCACCCGGTGAGCAGGGGGTGCTGGGGGGAGAGGAAGGGAGCGGACATGGAGGAACATCCAGGGGCGGGCAGATTAACAGATCGGCGAGAGGTACGAACCTCCAGCTCAGAACTCCCGTTCCGGGTATAGCCGATGCACCGGTATCTACCGGGCAGTAGCGGCAGTTGGGGTCATCACGAAGGCGGGACGTAACCAAGGCGTTACGTGGATGAAGGTGTGGTGTCACAGTGATCGCAGAGGCTGGCGGGTGCCGATGGGCCTTGCCCAGCAGCGCCGGTCGGTGTACACCTGACATCCGGTCCTCCCCCCACAATCCGATCAGGATGGGACCCTCCCTATGCGATTCACGCTTGACCGCCCCCGCGCGGTCCGGTGCCTGCCGCTTGCCGTACCGCTCGCGCCCGTCGGGGCCGCGCGCCGCCGCGCCGCCGTCCGTTCCGCCGAGAGAAGACGCACCCCGGCGCGCCACTTCGCGCTGTCATGTCTCTGACAGTCAGCGCGCCGTCGGCGGCCCTCGCCAACTGAGCGCCGCCCGACGCCCGCCTGATCGTCACCGTCCCCGCATCGCGCGTCACGGAGCCGCCGGCACCCCACGAGCCGGCCCGACGGCATGCCCGACCCGCCGCCGTACCACGGCGGTTGCGCCGGCCTGCCCGCGCCCGGCCGCCGGGTCCCGTCCCGCAAGGACCGCCGACAGGCCGCTGTCCAGGGACCCCCGTCGCCGGCCTCCGTGTGCCCCGTAGCCAGAAAGGACAATCCCCGGTGCTCACTTCGCACCCGGCACACCCCCAGGGCTCACCCACGGCCCTCCTCGGCGGAACGGACCACCCCACCGCACCCGGTGCCCACCCGGCCGGCCAGGTCCTCGTCATCGGCACCCCAGGGCCACGCCTGGAACGCCTCACCCACACCCTGCGCACCACCGGTCACGACGTCACCCACGCCCCACCCGGCGAGGCCGGCCCCCGCGTCCGCCAGGCGCCCCCGGACGCCGTCGTCGCCCTGCACGAGCCCGGCGCCGGGCACGCCGGAGCCGACGTCATCCGCGAGGTCCGCACCGTCCCCGCCGGACGGGCCCTGCCGCTCCTCATGGTCACCGGCGCCCCCGGCCCGACCGGCGCCGCCGACCTGCTCCGCCAGGGCGCCGACGACTGCATACCCGAGGCGTCCGACCCCGACGAGCTCTCCGCCCGGATCGAGGCCAAGCTCCGCCGGATCCCGGTCCCCGTCGAGCACCTGCTCCGCGATCCGCGCACCGGCCTCTACTCCCGGCCGCACTTCCTCGACGAACTCGACCGCGAACTCAAGCGCCCCGAAGGCGCCCGGCACGGCGGCGTGCTCGCCGTCGTCGCCGTCGCCGAACTCGCCGCCCTGGAGGAGCGACTCGGCCCCCGGATCCGCCGCGAGGTCGCCGAACGGCTCGCCGGCGTCGCCGAAAGACTGGGCGGGGCCTGCGACCGGCTCGGCCGGGACGACGACGGCCACCTGCTGATGCTGCTCCCCGGCATCGGCGAGGAGACCGCCCTGCGCGCACTGCACGCCTTCGCGACCGCCGCCGCCGGCACCCGCTTCGTCGTCGCCGACGAGAACGTCCGCCTCACCCCCGCCGTCGGCTGGCTCCCGCTCGCCGAGTGCACCGATGCCGCCGACGTCGTGGACCGGGCCCGCGACGCGACCCGCGAATCCCTGCGCCACCGCGACCTCCGCCCGGTCCGCTACGCCCCCTGGATGCGTGGCACCCCCCATCGCCACCGTCGGCCGCCGCTGCGCGCCGTGCTCCGCCCCGCGCTCTTAGCGCTCTCCCCGGTCCTGGCGCTGCTGCTGGGCATCGGGGTGCCGTTCGCCCTCTACCGGCAGACCTATCTGGCCGGTTGGGACCTCGGCTCGGGCATGTACTGGGCGGTCGTCGCCGGGCTGGTGCTCTCCGCGCTGCTGATCGTCCTGGAATGCCTCTACGCGCTGGACGCGCCGACCCGACCGCAACGCCCCGGCGCCGCCTATCCGCCGGCCAGTGCGGTGATCGCCGCGTACCTCCCGAACGAGGCCGCCACCATCGTCGACACCGTCGAGTCGTTCCTGCGCCAGGACTACCCGGGCGGCCTGGAGATCGTCCTCGCCTACAACACCCCGCACCCGCTGCCCGTCGAGGACACCCTCCGCGAGATCGCCGCCCGCGACCCCCGCCTCGTCCTCCTCCCCGTCGCGGGCAGCACCTCCAAGGCCCAGAACGTCAACGCCGCCGTCACCCGCGTCCGCGGCGAGTTCGTCGGCATCTTCGACGCCGACCACCACCCCGCCCCGCACGCCTTCCGCGACGCCTGGCACTGGCTCTCGCACGGTTACGACGTCGTCCAGGGCCACTGCGTGATCCGCAACGGCGACAGCTCCCGGATCGCCCGGCTCGTCGCCGTCGAGTTCGAGGCGATCTACGCCGTCAGCCACCCCGGCCGCACCCGGCTCCACGGCTTCGGCGTCTTCGGCGGTTCCAACGGCTTCTGGCGCACCGACCTCCTCGCCCGCACCCGGATGCACGGCTCGATGCTCACCGAGGACATCGACTCCACCATGCGCTCCCTGACCGCGGGCGCCCGTATCGCCGTCGACCGCACCCTGATCTCCCGCGAACTGGCCCCCACCACCCTCACCGCGCTGTGGAACCAGCGTTCCCGCTGGGCCCAGGGCTGGCTCCAGGTCTCCCTCAAGCACCTCTGGCGCGGTCTGCGCTCACCTGTGTTGACGGTACGTCAGAAGTTCGGCCTGCTGGTCCTGTTGGGCTGGCGCGAGATACAGCCCTGGCTGACCCTGCAGATCCTGCCGATCCTGCTCTACGCCACCTGGAAGGTCGGCGGGCCCCAGCACCTCGACTGGGGCGTACCGGTCTGTGTGCTCGCCCTGCTCCTCACCCTCGCCGCCGGACCCGTCCAGGCCCTCTTCGCCTGGCGCCTGGCCGTCCCCGAACTCCGCGCCCGCCGCCGCTGGTTCTGGTCCTACCTCCTGGTGTCGACCGTCTTCTACAGCCACTTCAAGAACATGGTCGCCCGTCAGGCCCACCTCAAGGAGGCCCTCGGCGACCGGCAGTGGCGGGTCACCCCGCGCGCCCAGGCGACGAGGGCGGTGGCCCGCCGATGAGCGCCACCGCCGCGCCACCCGCCCCGCCGCGGACCCCCGAAGGCCCCCCGCGCCGCCGCCGCGCCGGGGACATCGACGGCTTCCGCGGCCTCGCCGCGCTCAGCACCGTCGCCTTCCACGTCTGGCAGCAGTACACCGCCTACGACGCGCACGGCACCCACCCGCCGGTGGCCAACCCCGTCCTCGACGCGGTGCTCTCCCTCGAAGTCATCGACCTCTTCTTCGTCCTGTCGGCGTTCCTGCTCACCCTCTCCTACGCCCGTGCCGCCCTCGACGGCGGCTCCACCCGCCCGGCCCGCGCCTTCCTCTTCCGTCGCGCGATCCGCATCCTGCCGCTGTACGTCCTGGCCGTCCTGGTGGTCTGGGCCACCCGCAACCCCACCCTCCCCGGCGACTGGCAGGACCTGTTCGAACACCTCACGTTCACCCACGTCTTCGACCAGGACCGGATCTTCTACACCCTCGGCCCCACCTGGTCGCTCTCCCTGGAGGTGCTCTTCTACTTCGTCCTCGTCGGCCTCGGTCCGCTCGCCGTCCGCGCCTGCCGCCGACTGCGCCGCCGGGCCGACCGGGTCGCGGTCTGCGCCGCCGGCTGCCTGTTCCTCTTCGCCGCACCGCTGGCCTGGATCACCGTCGCGCACTACGCCCTCGGCATCCCGCACACCGACTGGGTCGCCTACTTCGGCCCGCAGGCCCGCTTCGGCGGCTTCGCGGCCGGCATGCTGCTGGCCGTGGTCCTGGCCGCGCTCGGCGACCGGGCCCGCCTCTCCCCGCGCGCCGCGCTGCTCCTGACCGCCCTCGCGCTGGCCGGCCTCTTCTGCCTCTCGCGCCAGTCCGACGCGGAGGGCTTCACCTTCACCTACTACCACCCGATCGCCTCCGCCCTGTGGGCGCTGCTGCTCTTCGGCACCCTCCACATCCGCCGACGCACCTTCTGGAACCGCTTCCTGACGGCGCGTTGGCTCACCCCGCTGGGCCTGATCAGCTACAGCCTCTTCATCTGGCACGAGCCGGTCATGCTCCTGCTGCACAACGCCGGACTGCTGCCCGCGGGCCCGTCCGGCTTCCCCTGGGCCCTGCTGATCGTCTTCCTCGCCGCCGTCGCGGTGGCCGCGGCCAGCTACTGGCTCATCGAATACCCGGCGAGCCTGCTCGGCCGCCTCAAGGACGCCCAAGGGCGCCCCCGGGACTTCTATCCGGAACCCGCCCTCCGCTGACCGCGCCGAGAGCCGGTGACGGGGGTCGCCCGACGGCGGCCCCCGTCACCGCTCGGCCGCCCCGCCGGGCCCGTCGCCGAAGAGCGTCCCCAGCCGGTAGGCCAGCGCCCGTCGCGCCTGCGCCAACGACCGCCGGCCGTGCAGCACATCGCCGCCCAGCCCCACCGCCGCGGACACCAGCAGATCGGCCTCCAGGCGGACGTCCAACCCCGGCGCGGCCCGCCCCGCGTCCCGCGCCGCCGCGAGGATCCCCGCGACCATCTCCTCCAGCGGATGCTCGTCGGGCAGGAACACCGCGGCCAGCGCCGGATCGGTCAGGCTGCGCGCGTAGTACGCCGCGAACACCCGCAGCGCCGCGGCCCGTTGGGCGTCCACCGGCAGGAACTCGTCCAGCACGTCCCGCAGCAGCCCCCGCGGATCCGCCGGGTCGAAGCGGATCCGGGACCGGGCGATCCGCTCGTTCTCGTCGTGCAGCAGCCGCAGCGCGTCCACCAACAGCCGGTGCTTGTCCGCGAAGTGGTACTGCACCGCCCGCACCGACACCCCGGCCTCGGCCGCCACCTCCCGGATGCTGGCGGCGTGCAGCCCGCGCTCCGCCGCGATCCGCCACACCGCCTCGATGATCCGCCGCCGCTTGTCCGCCGCCGCCTCCCCGGCCGGGCCCGCCGCCGGGCGCGGCGCACCTGTCGGCGGCGGCACCGGCGGATGCTTCCGGCGCCGGTAGGCCCGGGCCTGGCAGCCGCGCGAGCAGTAGAGCGCCGGCCGTCCGCGCCCGGCCGGGGCCAGCGGCGCTCCGCACATCCGGCACGACGGATTGTTTTTCGCACGGCCCAAGTCCATTCGGCACCTCGCAAATACTGTGACGAAAAGCGAATTCGGCAATGCTGAAGCCTAATACGGCACCCATGGCGCTGATACGTTCGTAACGTTACGGGGCGGCGCCCGGTGGGCTGGAGGGCACGTCCGAGGCCGGTCAGGCTCCGGCGTTCCGCCCCGATATCCCGGTCCACCTCTCGGTTCACACCCCGGGCCACACCCCGGCCCACATCACGGCCCACTCGCGTTCTCCCCGTTGCCCGACCCGTTGCCCGACCCGCCTCGCGCCGGCGTCGTGTTGCGGCGTCGCGTCACGGCGGCGGAGGAGACCGAGGGCACGTCATCACCGCACGCTTCGAGGAGCGCCATGAAGTACGACGTCCTGCAGATCATCGCCATGGGCCTGGTGGTCACCGCCGCCCAGGGCGCCTTCCGCCTGCTGATCGACCACGGCAACACCGGCCTGCTCGGATGGGTCGGCGGCGGGTTCCCGGTCCTGCTGACCGCCTATCTCTCCGTCGTCGCCGTCGGCGTCGTGCTCGCCGGCTGGTCGCACACCCGCGCCAAAGCACTCGGCCGCCGGAAGTGATCCGGCGGCCGAGGAGGGGCGGGGGAGCGGGCGGGTCAGCCCACGTGGACCCGCGGGCGCCGCCGCAGGTCCGGCTCCGCCCGGCGCAGCACCTCGCGGGCGACCGGTGCGACCTCTCCGTCACCGAACACCAGGAAGCGCAGCAGGTGACTGAACGGATGGCCCTCGGTCCAGTTGAAGTAGATGTGCGGCACCTGGCCGGTCCGCTCGCGGAGCTGCATCAGCACCGCCGCGATGGTGTTGGGCACGCCCGCGCCCTGCACCCGCAGGATCCGCGCGCCGTGCTCCTCCACCCCGTGCACGTGCAGTTCCGCGGTGAAGTCCGAGGAGTCCTCGACGAGCACCTCCAGGAAGAGCACCGGTCCGCGGTCGGGGATGTGGGTCTCCTCGCGCTGGCTGTACTCCTTCTCCCGGTAGTCCGCCGCGTTCCGCTCGTCCGGCTCGTTGGCGATCACCCGCAGCGGTCCGGCGGCCAGCGCCTCCTCGATCAGCCGCTCCGCGGTCTCGTCGAACACCACGTCCGCGGCGCGCAGTTCGAAGGCGCGGTGCACCCGCGAGGCGAACGACGTCAGCAGGATGCCGAGGATGAACAGCAGCGCGATCTTCAGGCCGTCCGGCCGCTCGATGACGTTGGTGACCAGCGTGTAGCCGAAGACCAGGGTGATCGCGCCGAATCCGATGGTGGCGCCCCGGTGCCCGCGGTGCCGGGCCGCGACGGTCGAGGCGAACGAGGCGGAGAGCATCAGCACCAGCACGCCGGTCGCGTAGGCACCGCTCTGGTCGTCGACGCTGGCGTCGAAGACGACGGTGATCCCGAACGCGATGGCCATGAAGATCAGCACCAGCGGGCGCACCGCCCGGGTCCACTCCGGCGCCATGCCGTAGCGGGGGAGGTAGCGCGGCACGAGGTTGAGCAGCCCCGCCATCGCCGACGCACCGGCGAACCACAGGATCGCGATGGTCGAGATGTCGTAGACCGTGCCGAACGCCTCGCCCAGGTGCTCGTGCGCCAGATACGCCAGCGCCCGCCCGTTGGCCGAACCGCCGGGTGCGAACTCCTTCTGCGGGATCAGGATGGTGGTCGCCAGACTGGACAGCAGCAGGAAAACGCTCATGATCAGTGCCGCGGTGGTCAGCAGCCGGCGGGTGTCCCGGATCCGGCCGGCCGGCTTGACCGGGTCGTCACCGGCGTCGCCGCGCACCTGCGGCATCACCGCCACGCCGGTCTCGAAGCCGGACATGCCGAGTGCCAACTTCGGGAAGACCAGCAGCGCGACGCCGACGATCGCCAGCGGCGAGGAGTGCTGCGCGGTCATCGCGCCCCACCAGTTGCCGACCGCGACCGGGTGGGACAGCACCTGCCAGGCCGACGTGGCCAGCACGACCACGTTGAGCACCAGGTAGACGCCGACCAGCGCCACGGCTATCCCGATCGCCTCCCGGAAGCCCTTGAGGAAGACGGCGCCCAGGGCGGCGAGCAGCAGCAGCGTGATCCAGAGGTTGGCGCCGTGCAGCGCGGCCGGGGCGAAGGGATTCTCCACCACGTGTGCCGAGGCGTCCGCCGCCGACAGCGTCATCGTGATGACGAAGTCGGTGGCGGCGAACCCCAGCAGCACCAGCACCAGCAGCTTCCCCGCCCACCAGGGCAGCAGCCGCTCCAGCATCGCGATCGAACCCTCGCCCTGCGGGCTCTCCTTGGCGACCCGCCGGTAGACGGGCAGCGCGCCCAGCAGCGTCAGCGCGATCAGCACGAGCGTGGCGAACGGCGACAGCAGTCCGGCGGCCAGCGCCGCGATGCCCGGCTGGTAGCCCAGCGTCGAGAAGTAGTCGACACCGGTCAGGCACATCACCCGCCACCAGGAGTGGCCCTTGTGCTCGGCGGGCGGGGTGCCGTGCGGCCCGGGGTGGCGGGCGCTCTGCTCGCTCAGGCCGTCCAGCAGCCAGGACCGCCACCTCGGTGCGGGGGCGGTGGGCGGCGGAGTGGGGTCCACCTGGGTACTGGTCATACGGCCACGTCCTGCCGATCGTCGTTCGTCCCGCCGGCCGTCACGGGGGCCGGGCGGGTGGGGGGTTGATGGGTGTGTCGCGGGGTGTCCGGCCGTGCGGTCGTCGTACGGGCCGGGGCGTGTTGCGGGCAGGGCGTGGCGTGGGCCGAGGCGACGCAGGAGGCGCGCTGAGGGCCACCTCGAAGACGCCCGGTCCGGCGCATCGGCGGCCTGCTCCGATAAGGGCCGATTCTGTCCAACTCGCTCTTCCTGCCGCCTTTTGTCGCTTTCGCCCAGGAGTTGTCCCCCGGGAGCCCGGGGCAACGAGGAGCGAGTATGCAACACGTGCCGGTGCCCCTCGGTGCCCGGGGCGCGTCCGGGGGCATCCGGTGTCCATACGCGCCGCGTCAGGGCCGCGTCATAATCCCTCGGCCCCCCGTACGCACCGCGTTAAGTTCCCCGCCGGATCGGTCCCGGTCCCGCCGGCCCGCGCACCCTGGCACACAGGCCCCCGGCCCCAGGAGGTGCTCTCATGGCGACCCTTCACCACCCCGTCCCCGCCCACCCGCCGCCCACCCCGCGCTTCCCGGCGCCGACCTCGCGCCCGGAGCGGGCCGCGGGACGGCGGGCCGGGCGCGGGACGGCGGTCGGTCGGGCGGTCGCCGCGCCGCCGCCCGCCGACGCGCTCGGCCGCGACCTCGCGCTGCCGGTCGGCGCCGCGGCGGCCGCGGTCGCGGTGACCGTCCTGCTGGTGACCGGCGAGGCCACCCACCTGGCGTTCTCGCTCGTCGCGTTCGCGCTGCTGACCGTCGCCGTCGCGGCGGCGGCCCGGCCCCGCCTGGTCCCGGCCGTCGTCCTCGTCTCCTGGCTGTTCTTCGACGGTTTCGTGGTGCAGCAGCGCGCGGAACTGGGCTGGCAGCAGACCGACCGGCTGAGCCTGTGGGTCCTCGCGGGGGCGGGGCTGGTCGGGGCGGGGTGTGCGGCGGCGGTACGGGCCGTGCGGATCCGGCGCGGCGGCGCGGTGTGACGTCCGGCCGGCCCGCCGTGACGTGCCGGCCGGTCGGTCAGCGGCCCCTCAGGAAGCCGGGGCAGGGGCACCGGCGGCCGTCGGCGCGGCGCCGGGCACCGAGGAAGCCGATGCCGATGCCCAGCATCCAGACGTCCTTGGCGAGCGGCAGGCCGCTCTGCGTGGGGCGCAGGCTGCCGGGTCGGCGCATGCCGGGCAGGCGCAGGTAGAGGCCGACCAGGCCGCCGGCGAAGCCGGTCAGGGCGACGCCCGCCAGCCGGGTCGGGACGAACGGGGCGAGCAGTGCGCCGCCGACGGCGATCTCCGCGGCCGCCAGCAGCCGCGTGAACTGTTCCGCGGGCAGTGCCGACAGGAACGGGTACGCCGTGGTCGCCGTGCCGTGCACGGAGGCCGCGGTCTCCTCGTCCGCCCGCCACAGTGTCAGCCCGGAGTTCAGGATGAACGCGCCGGTGGCCAGTCGAGGGGCGATGTCGCGCGGTTCGGGCAGCTGCGTCATGGGGCCTCCAGAGGTCGGGTTCCGGCCCTTCGATCGAGGTTAGCGAGCGGCGGGTGGGGCTGCATCCGGTGCCGTCCGGGGCCCGTCCGGCACGGTCCGCTGCTCACGGGGCCGCCTCGTCCCACTGGTCGAGGAGGCGGTCGACGCCGCCGTCCTCGGGGCCGCCCGGCGGCCGCATCCCGTCGAGGGTCTGCTCGGTCCAGATGACCTTGCCGCCGGGGGTGTAGCGGGTCCCCCAGCGCTGGGCGAACTGGGCGACGAGGAACAGCCCGCGCCCGCCCTCGTCGGTGGTGGTGGCCCGCCGCAGGTGGGGGGAGGCGCTGGTGCCGTCGGAGACCTCGCAGATCAGGGCGCGGTCGTGGAGGAGGCGGACGCGGATCGGCTGGGCGCCGTAGCGGATGGCGTTGGTGATCAGTTCGCTGAGGATCAGCTCGGTGGTGAAGCCGATGTCGGCCAGCCCCCAGGTCTCCAGGGTGCGCATGCAGGCGGAGCGGACGGGGCCGACGGCCGCCGGGTCCGAGGGGACCTCCCATTCGGCGATCCGGTCCCGGTCCAGCAGCTTGGTGCGGGCCACCAGCAGGGCGATGTCGTCGCCGGGGTGCTCGGGCAGCATGGCGGTCAGGACGGCGGTGCAGGTCTCCTCCGGCGAGCTGTCCGGCGCGCCGGCGAGGGTGCTGCGCAGCAGTTCCAGACCGGTGTCGATGTCGCGGTCGCGGCCCTCGATGAGCCCGTCGGTGTAGAGGGCCAGCCGCGAGCCCTCGGGCAGGGGCAGTTCGAGGGTCTCCACGGGCATGCCGCCGCCCAGGCCGAGCGGCGGGGAGACCGGCACCTCGGGGAAGGACACCGTCCCGTCGGGGAGGACCAGGGCCGGGCCCGGGTGGCCCGCCCGGGCCAGGGTGACGCGTCCGTCGGCCGGGTCGTAGATGACGTAGAGGCAGGTGGCGCCGGTGATGCCGGCGCCGCTGTTGCCCACCAGCGAGGCGTCGGTGGCCGGCGCGGCGCCGGGGGCCGTCTCCGACGCCGCGTCAGCCGTGGTCCCGACCGCGGGTCCGCCGCCGTCCTCGCCCGCCCCCGCCCCGCCGGTGCGGGCCTCGTCCGTGTCGATGTGGCTGACGAGTTCGTCCAGGTGCCCCAGGAGTTCGTCGGGCGGCAGGTCCAGGGTGGAGAAGTTGAGGACGGCGGTGCGCAGCCGGCCCATGGTGGCGGCGGCGTGCAGGCCGTGCCCGACGACGTCGCCGACGATCAGGGCGACCCGGGCGCCGGGCAGCGGGATGAGGTCGAACCAGTCGCCGCCGACGCCGGCCTGCGCGGGCCGGTAGCGGTGTGCCACCTCCAGCGCCGACTGCTCGGGCAGCGCCCGCGGCAGGAGGCTGCGCTGGAGGGTGATGGTGGTGGCGTGCTCGCGGGTGTAGCGGCGGGCGTTGTCGATGGAGACCGCGGCCCGCGCGGCCAGCTCCTCGGCGAAGGACAGGTCCTCCTCGCCGAACACCTCGGAGGTGGTGGCCCGCCAGAAGTTGGCCAGGCCCAGCACCACGCCGCGGGCCCGCAGCGGCACCGCGATCAGCGAGCGGATGCCGTTGTCCAGGATCCGCTGGGTGTCGACCGGGTCCTGGGCCCGCCACTCGTGTTCGGCGCGCAGGTCGGGGACGACGACCGGGCGGCCGTCGGCGATCCCCGCGGTGATCGGGCTGCCGGGCGCGAAGCGGATCCGCTCGCCGACGCGGTAGACCGCCGAGTCCTCCGGCACGCCGCGGACCGCCAGCCGTCGCATCGGGGCGTGCCCCCCGGTCGGCTCCTCGCCGCGCAGCACCGGCTCCAGCAGCTCGACGGAGACCACGTCGGCGAACCGGGGCACGGCGACCGCGGCCAGCTCCTCCGCGGTGCGGGACACGTCCAACGTGCTGCCGATCCGCATCCCCGCGTCGTAGAGCAGCTTCAGGCGCCGCTGGGCGACCTCGGCCTTGCCGGTCAGCGCCTGGAGTTCGGTGGTGTCCCGCAGGGTGACGGCGGTGCCCGGGAGGCCGCCGTAGGGGGCGGTGGGGCGGATGTTCACCGCGAGCAGCCGCTCGCCGGCGGGGTGCACCTCGTCGGTGGCCGCCCGGCCGGAGGCCAGCAGGGCGGCCATGCCCGGTTCCAGTCCCAGCTCGGTGACCCGGTGGTGCTCGGCGTCGTCGGGCAGGTCCAGCAGCCGGCGGGCCTCGTCGTTGGCGAGCACCAGCCGTCCGTCGCCGCCGACGATGAGCACGCCTTCGCGGACGGCGTGCAGGACGGCGTCGTGGTGGTCGTACATCCGAGCCATCTCGGCCGGGTCCAGGCCGTGCGTCTGGCGCCGCAGCCGGCGGCCCACCAGGGCCACCCCGCCGACCCCGACGACCAGGGCGCCGGCCGCGCTGCCGATCAGCAGCGGGAGCCGTTGCAGCGCCCACTCGTTGGTCCGCTGCACCTTGATGCCGGCCGCGACCAGGCCGACGAGCCGGCCGTCGGCGTTCTTGACGGGCACCGTGGTGTCCACGGCGCGCCCGAAGGCCGAGGTGGAGGTGGAGGTGACGGTGCGGCCGGCGAGCGCCGGGCCGTAGTCGTCGGGGACGTGTTTGCCGATCAGTTGCGGGTTGGGGTGGGTCCAGCGGACGCCGGACGGGCTGAACGCGACGAGGTAGTCGAGGCCGGCTTCCCTGCGGGCGTCCTCGGCCCGGGGCTGGAGCCGCGCGGTGGGGTCGGCGGACTGCATCGCGGCGGCGGTCCCCGGGGCGTGTGCGAAGGCCGCCGCGGCGACCGACGACCGCTGTTCGGCCTCCTGGAGGCTCGCCTGCTGGGCCTGGAGGGCGAGCGCCACTCCGGCTGCCACGACCAGCAGCACGACGAGGGCGAGCTGCAACGCGAGGACCTGGCCCGCGACGCTGTGCACGCTCAGCACCGAGCGAAGGCGGCGCCCGACATCACGCCTGGAATATTGCTTTCGCCCGAAATTTTCCATCACGAGCCATATTTAGCATTGTGCGCCCCTGTGTAGCGATCAGCTGAGCGGGGTCATAAGCGTTCCTTTTGGAATGACAAAGTGGCTTCATGAGGGCAAATTTGGTCGGTTGTCAGGAGAGGGTGGGCGCCGGCGTGGAGCGTTCGGGCCCCATGAGCCGCCTGCCCTAGGGGCGTTCCACGCGGCGTAGCGGCACTACGACGCAAGGTAGTCGCACGTATATCCGGAATTCCAGGTTTCGGGTAGCGAGCGTTTCCGGCCGGAGGGCCGCCAACGGGCCATTGCGGGCCGGATATTCCCGCCCCGACCATCCCGGTGTCCCGCATGTCACCGGCCGTGCGCCGGTCGGTCGGCATGCCTCGGTCCCGTAGGGAGGCCCCAGTGAACGACCGGATGACGCTCGCCCCGGATGCGGCACGGCAACTCGCGACCACGACCAAGACCACCCCCCAGATGCGCGGCATCACCCCGCGCTACCTGCTGCGCGCCCTGCCGTGGGTGGACGTCGAATCCGGCGTCTTCCGCGTCAACCGACGCCGCACCTATGTCCTCGGCGACGACCGCCTCAGCACCTACCAGGACGGCGACACCCACCGCGTCATCCCCGGCGACCTGCGTGAACTGCCGTACCTGCGCGAGGCGGACGACGCGCTGCTCACCGAACTCGCCGGCGCCTTCGCGCAGGTGACCTTCGACACCGGCCAAGTCCTCGCGGAAGACGGTGAGGTGACGGACCGTCTGCTCGTCATCGTGCAGGGTCGGGCCGAGAAGCGGGCGCGCGGCCGCTACGGCGAGGAAGCGCTCCTCGACGTGGTCGGCGACGGCCAGTTCTTCGACCTCGACACCTGGACCCGCTCCACCCCGACGCCGTACCGGGTCACCGCGCTCACCCCCGGCACCGCGCTCAGCCTCGACCGCGCCGCCCTGGCCCGGCTCGGCGACCGCGACCCGGCGCTGCGCGCCGCGATGGACGCCTACCTCGCGGTGGACGGGGTGCTGCCGGGCAGCGAGGTGCCGGTCGACCTCAGCTCCGGGCACGTCGGCGAGCCCGACCTGCCGGCGACCTTCGTCGACTACGAGGACGCGCCCCGCGAGTACCACATGAACCTCGCCCAGACCGTGCTGCGCGTCCACACCCGGGTCTCCGACCTCTACAGCGGCACCATGGACCAGGTCCGCACCCAGGCCAACCTCACCGCGCACGCGCTCCGCGAGCGGCAGGAGGACGTGCTCCTCAACCACCCCGAGCACGGCCTCTTCAGCAACATCGCCCCCGGCCAGCGCGTCCAGGCCCGCTATGGCGCCCCCACCCCCGACGACCTCGACGAACTGCTCACCCGGGTCTGGAAGCAGCCCGGCTACTTCCTCGCGCACCCGCGGGCCATCGCCGCGTTCGGCCGGGAATGTACCCGGCGGGGCGTGCCCCCGGTCATCGACACCAGCTTCGGCAGCCCGCTGCTGACCTGGCGCGGCGTCCCGCTGCTCCCCTCCGACAAGGTGCGCTTCTCCGGCGGGGCGGACACCGGCACCACCGAGATCCTGCTGATGCGGGTCGGCGAGGCCGAGCAGGGCGTGGTCGGCCTGCGCCCGGCGAAGGTGGCCGACGAGATCGAACCCGGGCTGGCCATGCGGAACATGGGCGTCGACAAGAAGGGCATCACCTCGTACCTGATGACCGCGTACTTCAACGCCGCGGTCCTCGTCGAGGACGCCCTCGCCGTCCTCCAGAACGTCGAGGTGTCCCGCTACCATGACTACGCCTGATCTCCTGGGGTTCCCGCTGACCGGGCCGGACGCGACGGGAGTCCCCACCGGCGCGGCGCCGGCCGCCGGCACCACCGCGCCCCCCACGACCGCCGCCGGCGCGACCACCGGCGCCCCGGCCCCCGCCCCCGAGTCCGCCGGCGCCACCTGGCCCGGCACCGCCCCGACGGACCGTCAGTTTTCCCAACAGCCCTCCTTCACGCCGGAGTTGGCGCGCCGCGACGTCCCGATCCTGCACCGGACCGTCAACGGCAAACCCCTGGTCTGGCTCGACAACGGCGCCACCACGCACAAGCCCCGCCAGGTCATCGAGGCGGTGTCCGGCTTCTACGGGGCGGGCAACTCCAACATCCACCGCGGTGCGCACACCATGGCCCGCGAGGCCACCGAGGCGTACGAGGCGGGCCGGGCCGCGGTCGCCCGGTTCCTGGGCGCGGGGTCCCCGGACGAGATCGTCTTCGCCCGCGGCACCACCGAGGCGATCAACCTCGTCGCCCAGAGCTGGGGGCGGGCCAACCTCGGCCCCGGTGACGACATCCTCGTGCCGGTGCTGGAGCACCACTCCAACATCGTCCCCTGGCAGCTGGTCGCCAAGGAGACCCGGGCCCGGGTGGTCCCCGTCCCGCTGCGGCCGGACGGCCAGATCGACCTCGACGCCTACGCCGACCGGCTCTCCATGCGGACCCGGCTGGTCGCCCTCAGCCAGGCGTCGAACGTCCTCGGCACCGTCCCGCCGGTCAAGGAGATGACCGCGCTGGCCCACCGCTACCGGGCCAAGGTCCTGGTGGACGGCGCCCAGGCGGTGGCCCACTTCCCGGTCGACGTGGCGGACCTCGACGCCGACTTCTACGTCTTCTCCGGCCACAAGCTGTTCGCCCCCACGGGCATCGGCGCCCTGTACGCCAAGCCGGAGATCCTGCAGACGATGGCGCCGTGGCAGGGCGGCGGCAACATGATCGAGTCCGTCTCCTTCGACCGCACCAGCTACGCGCCCGTCCCGCACCTCCTGGAGGCCGGCACCGGGCACATCGCCGGCGTCGTCGGACTGCTCGCCGCGATCAACTGGCTGACCGGCTTCGACCGGCCCGCCGTCGCGGCGTACGAGACCGAGCTGCTGGCCTACGCCCAGCAGGCCCTGGCCGCGGTCCCCGGGCTGGACCTGATCGGCTCCGCGGCCGACCGGATCGCGGTGCTGACCTTCACCATGGCGGGCCACGACCCCGGCCGGATCGCCGACTGGCTGGACCGCGACGGGATCGCCGTCCGGGCCGGCCACCACTGCGCCCAGCCGGCCCTGGCCCACTACGGCCTGGAGAGCGCCGCCCGTGCCTCGCTCGCCCTCTACAACACCCCCGAGGAGGTGGATCAGCTGGTCGCCTCGCTCCAGCGGCTCCAGCAGTCCGACTGAGACCGCCGACGACCCCGATGTCCCGCTGACGTCGCTCCGCGCCCGTGGTGTGTAGGGTGAGGGGCTGCGAAGGGGAGTAGCCCCGCGAACCGGTCATCGACACACTGGAGCCACAGTCGGCTCCCGGTGGCCGGGCCCACGCAGTCACTTGTGCGGGCGGGCGAGACCTTCGGCCCTTTGTCGACGAATCATTCACGCGTCGGCGGGGTCGAAGTCGTGCCGCCGCTCCCACGTCGGTCGCCCTCGAAGCCCGCCGGAGCGGAAAGGCTGACGATCAGCGTGTTGCATTTTGTCCTGCTCATCGCGTGTGCGGTGGCGATCTATCTCTCCTGCGAGTGGTTCGTCAACGCCGTGGAATGGCTGGGGGAGCGGCTCAACGTGGGCCGGATGGCGGTGGGCACCATCCTCGCCGCCTTCGGCACCGCCCTCCCGGAGTCCGTGGTGACCCTGGTCGCGGTGACCACCGGCGCCACCCCGGAGGCCAAGAACATCGGCGTCGGCGCCGCGATGGGCGGCCCGCTGGCCCTGGCCACCGTGGCGTACGGCGTGACCGGCGCGATGCTGCTGCTCCAGCGGCGCAAGCGGCGCGCCGCGGCCCCGGCCGGCGCGTCCGCCTCCGGGGCGGCGGCGGACGCGAACGGCGACGCGCCCCTCGGTACGGAGCGGGACATGCGGCGGCTGGCCAAGGACCAGACGTGGTTCCTGCCGGTCTTCGTCGTCAAGGTCGCGCTCGGCCTGGTCGCCTTCGCCTTCAAGCCGGTGCTCGGCCTGGCCTTCTTCGCGGTGTACGCGGTCTACTTCTGGCGCGAGATCCGCGGCGACCACGAGGAGGACGACGAGGGCGTCGAGTTGGAGCCGCTGAAGTTCCAGCCCAGGGCCGCGTCCCCGGCGACCTGGGCGGTCGTCGCCCAGACCCTGGTCACCCTGGTGGTGATCTTCTTCGCCTCGCAGCTCTTCGTGCACCAGCTGGACGCCATCGGCCCGATGCTCGGACTCTCCGCCTCGGTCACCGCGCTGCTGCTCTCCCCGATCGCCACCGAGCTGCCGGAGATCATGAACGCGGTGATCTGGGTGCGCCAGGGCAAGACCAAGCTGGCGCTGGCCAACATCTCCGGCGCCATGATGATCCAGGCCACCGTCCCCAGCGGCCTGGGCCTGCTCTTCACCAGCTGGCACTTCGACAGCGCCCTGCTGTGGTCCGGCGTGATCACCATGGCGGCGATCGGCTACCTCCTGCTGACCATGCGCGCGCACAAGCTGACCGCCGGCCGGCTGGCGGTGGCGGCCGGCTTCTACGTGGTCTTCGGGCTGGGGCTGATCCCGATCCTTGGGTGAGCCGGCCCGGGCGTCGGGCGACCGGGGGCGTGGTGGGCCAGGGCCGCGTGCGGGTCCGCCGCGCCGTCCTCCGGGGTGTGGTCGAGGTGGACGGTGGCCGCCGTCAGTCGCGGCACGCCGTGGATCAGCGCGTGCTCGGCGGCCACCGCGATCCGGTGGCCGTGGGCCACGGTCAGCCGCGGATCGAGGACGATGTCCGCCTCGGCGCGCAGGGTGTGGCCGATCCACCGCATCCGCAGCGCGCCCACCCCGCGGACGCCGGGCACCCCGCGCAGCGCCGCCTCGGCGGCCGCCACCAGGGCCGGGTCCACCGAGTCCATCAGCCGCCGGAACACCTCCCGGGCGGCGTCCTTGAGGACCAGCAGGATCGCGGCGGTGATCAGCAGACCGACGACCGGGTCGGCGGCGCGCCAGCCCAGCGCGGCGCCGCCCGCGCCCAGCAGCACGGCCAGCGACGTGAAGCCGTCGGTGCGGGCGTGCAGCCCGTCCGCCACCAGGGCGGCGGAGCCGATCCGGCGGCCGGTGCGGATGCGGTAGCGGGCCACCCACTCGTTGCCGAGGAAGCCGGCCAGCGCGGCGGCCGCGACCGCCCACAGGTGCGTCACGTCCCGCGGGTGCACCAGCCGGTCGACGGCCGCGTAGAGCGCGGGCACCGCGGACGCCGCGATGGTGAGCACGATGACCACGCCGGCCAGGTCCTCGGCCCGGCCGTAGCCGTAGGTGTAGCGGCGGTTGGCGGCCCGCCGGCCGAGGACGAAGGCGATGCCGAGCGGGACCGCGGTCAGCGCGTCGGCGGCGTTGTGCAGGGTGTCGCCGAGCAGCGCCACCGAGCCGGACAGCGCGAAGACGGCGGCCTGGACCACGGTGGTCAGGCCGAGGACCGCGAGCGAGAGCCAGAGCGTGCGCATGCCCTCGCGGGAGCTCTCCAGGGCGGGATCGACCTTGTCCCGGGCCTCGTGGCTGTGGGGGGTGAGGGCGTGCGCGAGCCGGTGCCGCAGTCGGGCCGCGCGGGAGCGGCCGGCCGGGGCGGGGCGGGTGTGGTGCTCGGGGCCGTGGTGGTGGGGGTGAGAGTGGGGGTGGGGGTCGGAGACCGACATGTGCGCGTCCACAGGTGTGCACCTTCCCGCGGTCCGGGGCGCGGCTTGTGCCGTACGCCCTCGTCACCTCATTATGTGCGTATGAGCGCACGCATGCACCTATCAGGTGCGCACGGTTCGCAGGAGCCGGACGACGGCGCCCGGCTCGCCGTCGCCGTGGAGATCCTGGGACTGCTCGCCGACCGCACCCGGCTGACCCTGCTGCGCCGCCTCGGCGCCGGCGAGGCCGACGTCACCACCCTGACCGCGGCCTGCGACGCCTCCCGGACGTCCGTCAGCCAGCACCTCGCCCGCCTCCGGCTGGCCGGCCTGGTCACCACCCGCAAGGACGGCCGGCGCGCCGTGTACGCCCTGCGGCACGGCCATCTGCGACGCCTGGTCGACGAGGCCCTCAACGCCGCCGACCACCAGGTCCGCCACCTGCCGCCGCACGACTGACGCGTCGGAGCGGACACAACGGGGCGGGAACGGCCGGGACTTCTACCACGTTCCGTCCCCCGGCGCACCATATGTCGTCCGTCCGTAGAACTTCTACCGTGGAGGGATGCGCGTCCTGGTGGTCGACGGCGAGCCCCGCACGGCGGCTCTGCTGCGCCGCGGCCTCGCCGAGGAGGGCTATGTCGTCGACCTGGCGATGACCGGCCCGGAAGCTGTCTGGCGGGCCCGCGAGATGGCGTACGACCTGATCGTCCTGGACATCCTGCTGAGGGGCTTCGACGGCTTCGAGGTGTGCCGCCGGCTGCGCGCCGCCGGCTGCTGGCCGCCGGTCCTGGTGTTGAGCGCCCGCAACGAGGTCTGCGACCGGGTCCGGGGCCTGGACGCGGGCGCCGACGACTACCTGGCCAAGCCCTTCAGCTTCGCGGAGTTGTACGCCCGGCTGCGGGCCCTGTCCCGCCGCGGGGCGCACGCCCGACCGCCCCAGATGGCGGTGGGCGACCTCCGGCTGGACCCGGCCACCCGCCGCGCCTGGCGCGCGGGGGCCGAACTCCGGCTGTCTCCCAAGGAGTTCGCCCTGCTGGAGCTGTTCCTGCGGCACCCCGGCGAGGTGCTGACCCGGACCCTGATCCTGGAGCACGTCTGGGACTTCCCCTGCGACGGGGTGTCCAACGTCGTCGACCAGTACGTGGCCTATCTGCGCCGCAAGATCGACCGGGCGGGCCAGGCGTCCCATCTGGAGACGGTCCGCGGCGCCGGCTACCGGCTGCTCACCCCGGCCTCCGTGACCAGTGGTTGAGCCGCCGCACGGCGACATGTGAGGACTCACATCCGCCGCACACGGTCACCTCATGGTCCGCTTCGCATACTGACGGGGAACACGCGGGCCGCCGGCGTACAGGACGCCGGAACACCGGCCTGCGGAACACGGGTGGGCCGGTGTGCCGCAGCACCGGTGACAGTAGACCCGGGGAACCGGAATCAGCTGAACCGGAGCCCGGGGAACCGGAATCCGGGCGCGCCGGCGGACCCGTGCACCCAGGTGAGGTGAATTCCATGGGGACCACCAAGAAGGCGTACCGCTGGCGTACCACCACCATCGGCCTCGCCTGCGCGGCGCTGCTGGCCGGCGGGGCGGGCACCGCGGTCGCCGCGCCGAGCGCGGTACCGGACTTGCACTCCCGCGCCGTTGCCGCGGCCGCCGCCACGTCGCACGAGAAGATCGACGTCAAGGCGAGCGCGAAGTCCGTCAAGGCCGGTGAGTCGGTCACCCTCAGCGGTCGGACCAAGGGCATACCGACGGGCAGCAAGCTCACCGTGCAGCACCTGAACAAGGGCAAGTGGACCACGCTGCACGCCAGTACCAAGACCAAGCACGGCGGCCACTACAGCGTCAAGGTCAAGCTCGGCAAGAAGGGCAAGGAGAAGCTCCGCGTGGCCCACGGCAAGACGCACTCCTCCACCGTCACCGTGACCGTGCACTGACGCCCCGTACGAAGGCCGACCCGGATGAAAACCGTTGGCGCGACGGGCTGCGGCTGTTCTACGGTCTGACCCGGCGTCGGCGCCATCGCCGCGCCGCCGATCGCATCGTGTCGAGGAACCGCACCGGACAGGGAGGTGGCAACTGATGACCGTCACTGCCACGGGCATGGCCCGCAACCAGCAGACCAGCATCGCATTCACCTCCGCGGTCCTCGGCTGACCCGACCTCTCTCGTTCTCCGCGCTCTTCCCGCGCGCCGGGCCCACCCGGCGCGTGCACCAGCGCGCACAGCCGGGACCGTGCCTTGTCGAAAGGCCATCCCGTTGTTCGCTCTTCCGCTCTCCGCCACACATCCGCTGACCGCCGACTACGGCTGGGACGACGGATTCGCGGAGCTCTTCACCCCCTTCGCCGGGCAGGGGTTCGTGCCCGGCCGCGTGGCCCGCGTCGACCGCGGCCGGGTGGACGCCGTGGTGCCGGACGGCGACGGTGTCCGCACCGTCCTGGCCGACACCGCACTGGTGGCCACCGGCGACCCGACGCGGGTGCCCTGCACCGGCGACTGGGCCGTGCTCGACCTGGAGAACGGCCGGGTCGGCGACCATCTCGACGGCGTGGTGCGGGCGTTGCTGCCGCGCCGCACGGCCGTGCTGCGATCTGCCTCGTCGAAGCGTTCCGAGGGGCAGGTCCTCGCGGCCAACGTCGAGTACGCGGTGGTCGCGGTGTCCCTGGCCGAGGCGCTGGACCTCGACCGCGTCGAGCGGTTCGTCTCCCTGGTGTGGGAGAGCGGGGCGCAGCCGCTGGTGCTCCTCACCAAGGCGGACCTGGTGACGGACCCGGCCACCCTGGGGCACCTCGTCGCGGACGCGCAGCTCGCCGCGCCGGGCGTGCAGGTGCGGGCGGTCAGCGCGGCCACCGGGGACGGCCTCGACGGGCTGTCCGCCCTGTTCGCCGGCACCACGTCCGTCCTCCTGGGGCGGTCCGGTGCCGGCAAGTCCACCCTGGCCAACGCGCTCTTCGGCACGGACGTGCAGGACGTGCGGGCGGTCCGCGACCAGGACGGCAAGGGGCGGCACACCACCACGACCCGCGATCTGCTGGTGCTGCCCGGGGGTGGCGTGCTGATCGACACCCCGGGGCTCCGCGGCGTCGGGATGTGGGACGCCGAGGCCGGACTGTCCCGGACGTTCTCGGACGTCGAGGAACTGGCCGAGCGGTGCCGGTTCCACGACTGCGCGCACGAGGTCGAACCCGGTTGCGCGGTCCGATCCGCCGTGGAATCGGGCGAGTTGGCGCCGCGTCGGCTGGAGAGCTACCGCAAGCTGCGGCGCGAGAACCGGCGCATCGTGGCCAAGACGGACGCCCGACTGCGCGCGGAGATCCGGCGCGACTGGAAGCAGAAGCAGGCCCTGGGCCGCCACATGACGGAACGGAAGCGGGGCCAGGGGGCCGGGTGGGGGACCGGCCGTTAGCCCCCCGCGAGGGGCGGTGGCGTCGGGCGGCGACCGGCGTTCCACCGCTCCTCGCCCCCTTCACCCGGCGAGGACGGCCCCCACCCAGGTGCCCACCACCAGCAGGCAGGCGAACAGTTCGACCAGGACGCTCAGGCCGACGGCGCGCAGCACCGTACGGGTGGAGGCCCAGGCGTCGCCGTGGCTGCCGAGCCGGACGCGTTCGAGGGCGTAGAGGCCGCCGAGCGCGCCCAGCGGGCAGCCGACGACGGGGACCACGAAGAACCCCGCGATACCGGCCACGCCGGCGAGCACCAGCGTGCGGTAGGGCGCGCCCGCCTCGCGCACGTTGCGGGCCGGGAGCAGCCACTTGAGCACCTGATTGACCAGCAGGACGGCGGTGCCGGCCATCAGCACCGACCACGCCAGGGCGGACCGCTCGGCCGTCGCCCACCACAGCAGCCCCGCCCAGACGACCAGCGGCCCGGGGATACCGGGGACCAGCACCCCGAAGACGCCGAACAGCAGGACCAGCCCGACGCCGATCAGCTGCCAGGCATTCACGCCGCGGTCCCGGCGGCGCCGGCGCGCGGGCGTGCCCCGAGCGGCGCACGCCCGGCGACGGCTCGAACGCTGCGCTCTGTTGCGGCCCGCATGGCCCAAGCCTGCCGGAAGGGGACCGGACGCGCTTCCTGGAGTGCCCTTTTCGCGCCCTGTCCCGGTGGGGTGCACGACGGGACAATGCGGCCCATGGAGCAGCAGGGGGCGGGCCGCGGCAGGGAGGACGACTGGTGGTGGCGGGAGCTGTACGGCGAGGGCTCCGGGGCGGGAGGTGAGGACGGCGGGGGCAGCGGCACGGGGCCGTCCGGCGGCGCCACCGGCGCACCCTCGCCCAGGACCGCCCGGGACCCGGTCGGCCGCTCCGCGCCCGAGCACCCCGCGCCCGGGGGATCCGGGCCCGCGGCGCCCGGGGAGCTGACCCTGCGGTCGTTCGAGCCGCGGCCGTGGGAGCCGAGTTCATGGGAGCCGCGCCCCTGGGAGCCGCCCCGCCGGTCGGCGCCGCGGGCCGCCGGGCCGCCCGACGGGGCCGCGGACCCCGCGCCCGTCGTCCGGGCGCCCGACACCCCCGCGTTCCCGGAGGCCGGGCCGGACGCCCCCGCCGATCCGGTGCCGGACACGGTCCTGGACGGCGCCCGGTTCGGGCCGCTCGCCGTCCGCGCCGTCTCACAGCGCGGCGCGGACGTCCACCGACGGGGCGACGTCCGCGGCGAGGCGTACCTCACCGCCCGGTTCGGGGCGGGCCGCAACGCGCTGTTCCTGGTTGCCGTCGCCACCGGGCTGTCCACCACCGGAGCGGTCGCGCACCGCGCGGCCCGCGCCGCCTGCGCCTGGGCCGGCGGCGCCGTCGACCGCAACGCCACCCGGTTGGCGCAGGACCTCCGCGCCGGCCGGCGCGACGCGCTCCGGGCGGGGTTGCAGCGCCTCACGGACCGCGGTTTCGGCGCGCTGCGCGGCCGGGCGGCGGAGCTCGGGATGCCGGCCGGCGCGCACCCGGCGGCGCTGCGCTGCCTGTTGCTGCCCGCCGACCCGCAGTGCCGTACCCGGGTGTTCTTCGGCGTCGGCGGGGGCGGGCTGTTCCGGCTCCGGCACGGCGGCTGGGAGGACCTGGAGCCGGCCGACGCCGGGCCCCCCACGGCGCCGTTCCGCTTCCGCGCCGTGCCGGGCCGGCCGGGGGACGTGCTGCTGCTGTGCGGCACCGGCCTGGCGGAACCGCTCGGCGCCGACCCGGACTTCGCCGCCCGGCTCGCCGCCGCGTGGTCCGCTCCCGCGCCGCCCGACCTGGCGGGGTTCCTGGCCGCCGTCCAGCCCCGGGGCGCGGGCGACGCCAAGGACCGCACGGCGGTGGGGGTCTGGGAGTCGTGACGGGACGTACCGCCCCCGCCCGCGTCGGCTCCCGGAGGCGGAGTGCTTCGCCCCGTGGGTTGATGGGAAGGAGCCGGCAGGCGGCCACGGTTCCCGCGGCCGTGTGCGCGGCGGTCCGCCGGCCCGTCGGCATGCATGTCCCTCGGCCCGTTCGTCGTGCGCAAGGAGGCTCTCCCGGTGGCCAAGCAGACCGTAGCCGAGCAGTTCATCGACATCCTGGTGCGGGCCGGTGTCCGGCGGCTCTACGGGGTCGTCGGGGACAGCCTGAACCCGGTGGTGGACGCCATCCGCCGCAATTCAGCGATCGACTGGATCCAGGTCCGGCACGAGGAGACCGCCGCCTTCGCCGCCGGCGCGGAGGCGCAGCTCACCGGGCGGCTGGCGGCCTGCGCGGGCTCCTGCGGGCCCGGCAATCTGCACCTGATCAACGGGCTGTACGACGCGCACCGGTCCATGGCCCCGGTCCTGGCGCTGGCCTCGCACATCCCCTCCAGCGAGATCGGTACCAGCTACTTCCAGGAGACGCATCCGGACCGGCTGTTCTCCGAGTGCAGCCACTACAGCGAGCTGATCTCCAGCACCAAGCAGATGCCGCGGGTGCTGCAGACCGCGATCCAGCACGCCGTGGGGCAGAGCGGCGTCGCGGTGGTCTCGCTGCCCGGTGACGTCGCCGCCGAACCGGCGCCCGAGCGCGCCTTCGAGCACGCCCTGGTCACCAGCCGGCCCTCGGTCCGCCCCGGGGACGAGGAGATCGACGCGCTGGCCCGGATGGTCGACGCGGCCGACAAGGTCACGCTGTTCTGCGGCAGCGGCACGGCGGGGGCGCACGCCGAGGTGATGGAGTTCGCGGAGCGGGTGAAGTCGCCGGTGGGCCACGCGCTGCGCGGCAAGGAGTGGATCCAGTACGACAACCCGTACGACGTCGGGATGAGCGGGCTGCTCGGGTACGGCGCGGCCTACGAGGCCACCCACGAGTGCGATCTGCTGATCCTGCTCGGCACGGACTTCCCGTACAGCGCCTTCCTGCCCGACGACGTCCGGATCGTCCAGGTGGACGTGCGGCCCGAGCACCTGGGGCGGCGCACCAAACTGGACCTCGCCGTATGGGGCGACGTCCGGGAGACGCTGCGGTGCCTCACCCCCAGGGTGCGCGAGAAGAGCAGCCGCAGGTTCCTGGACCGGATGCTGAAGAAGCACGCGGACGCGCTGGAGGGGGTGGTCAGGGCGTACACCCGCAAGGTGGAGAAGCACGTCCCGATCCACCCCGAGTACGTCGCCTCGGTGCTCGACGAGGAGGCCGCCGACGATGCGGTCTTCACCGTCGACACCGGCATGTGCAACGTCTGGGCGGCCCGCTACCTCACGCCCAACGGGCGCCGGCGGGTGATCGGTTCGTTCAGCCACGGCTCGATGGCCAACGCGCTGCCGCAGGCGATCGGCGCCCAGTTCATGGACCGCGGCCGGCAGATCGTCTCGATGTCGGGCGACGGCGGCTTCTCGATGCTGATGGGCGACTTCCTCACCCTGGTCCAGTACGACCTGCCGGTGAAGGTGGTGCTCTTCAACAACTCCTCGCTGGGGATGGTGGAGTTGGAGATGATGGTGTCGGGGCTGCCGGCGTACGGCACCACCAACCACAATCCCGACTTCTCCGCCATCGCCCGCGCGGCCGGCGCGTACGGCGTGCGGGTGGAGAAGCCCAAGCAGCTGCGCGGGGCGCTGCGCGACGCCTTCCGGCACAAGGGGCCGGCGCTGGTCGACGTCGTCACCGACCCCAACGCGCTGTCCATCCCGCCGAAGATCAGCGCGGAGATGGTCTCCGGCTTCGCGCTCTCCGCGGGGAAGATCGTGCTGGACGGCGGGGTCGGGCGGATGGTGCAGATGGCCCGCTCCAACCTGCGGAACATCCCGCGGGTGTGAGACCGGGGGCGCGGTGGGGGCGCGCCCGACGGGCTCAGGCCGGCGGTGCGGCGGCCGGGTACTGCGGCCGGAGCCGCAGGGTGCGGATCTCGAACGGGCGCAGGGTGAGCGTCAGCTCCGAGGTCGGGCCCTCCTCCTCGTCCCGCAGGGGGCGTTCCAGCAGGTCGGTGACGGTGGCGTGGGCGAGGGGGAAGCCGGGGGTGAGGGTCCCGGTGGCACGGCTGCCACGGGACTCGTAGAGCCGGACGACGACGTCGCCGCTGCGGTCGTCGGCGAGCTTGACCGACTCGATGGTCAGGGCCGGGTCGTCGACCCGGACCAGCGGGGCGCGGTGCCGGGGGGCGGGGGCCGGGGCGGTGCGCAGCGGGAGGTTGAGGGCCAGGCCGCCGGCGACGGCGTCACCGGTCCCGGCGCCGGGCAGCAGCGCGTAGCGGAAGCGGTGGCTGCCCTGGTCGGTCTCCGGGTCCGGGCTGTGCGGGGCGCGCAGCAGGGTGAGCCGGACGGTCGTGCCGAGGCCGTCCTCGTGGGGGGTGCGGGTGACGTCGTGGCCGTAGGTGGAGTCGTTGAGGAGGGCGACGCCGTAGCCGGGTTCGGCGACCCGGAGCCAGCGGTGGGCGCAGATCTCGAAACGGGCCGCGTCCCAGCTGGTGTTGGCGTGGGTGGGGCGGTGCACATGGCCGAACTGGATCTCGGCGGTGGACCGTTCGGCGTGCACGTCCAGCGGGAACGCCGCCTTGAGGACCTTCTCCGACTCGTGCCAGTCGATGTCGGTGGTGATGTCCAGGCGGTGCGAGCCGGCGTGCAGGGTCAGGTCCTGGGTGAGGTGGGAGTCGCCGAAGGTGCGGGTGACCCGCACGGTGGCGGAGAGCGGTCCGGCGGCGACGAGTTCGACGGCGTCGGCGGCGGTGAGGTCGGTGTGCCGGTTGCGGTAGTGCCGGTCGAGGTCCCAGGCGTCGTACTGGTTGGGGTGGTCGGGGTGCAGCTGGAGGAGGTTGCCGCGGGCGCCGGGCGCCAGCACCTCCCGGCCGGCGGTCAGATCGCGCACGGAGGCCAGCAGGCCGTCGGCGTCGATGCGGACCCGCAACCGCCCGTTGTCGAGGGTGAGGTGGTGGGCCTCGGCGGTGGCGCGCACCGGGACCGGTCCGGGCACGGGGGAGGCGTCGGGGGTTCGGGGAGCGGTGCCGGGCCGGGGGAGCGGGGCGCAGCCGAGGGCGGGGACGTGGACGGCGACCGCGGCCGGGCCGTCGTCGCCAGTGTGTTCCTCGCCGGCGGGCAGTGCCACGATCTCGTGGCGGTCGTAGGGCGAGGCGTTGAAGACCGCGAGGCCGGGCGCGGCCGTTCCCCGGGCCCCCGACTCCTCCCCCGAGTTCTCGTCTTCGTTCGAGCAGGGAGGATCCCCCTGCTCAGCGGCGGCCCCGGTCCCCGCCCCGGCCGCGAGGGCGGCGAGGGCCTCCTCGGCCAGTGCAGTCAGCTCGGCCGCCACCGCCGCGTAGGTGTCGCGGGCCTCGCGGTGGACCCAGGCGATCGACGAGCCGGGCAGGATGTCGTGGAACTGGTGCAGCAGCACGGTCTTCCAGAGCCGGTCCAGGGCCTCGTACGGATACCGGTACGCGGCGCCGTCGGCCGCACCGGCGGTGTGGACGGCCGCGGTCGCGGCCCACAACTCGGCCTCCCGCAACAGGTGTTCGCTGCGCCGGTTGCCCTGCTTGGTCTTGGCCTGCGAGGTGTAGGTTCCGCGGTGGAACTGGAGGTAGAGCTCACCGGACCACACCGGGGCCGCCGCCCCGTACTCCTCGTGCGCGGCCTCGAAGAAGCGGGCCGGCGGCTCGACCGTCACCCGCGGGGAACCCTCCAGGGAGCGCAGTCGGCGGGCCCGCTCCAGCATCTCCCGGGTCGGACCGCCGCCGCCGTCGCCCCAGCCGAACGGCACCAACGAGCGCGTGGCCCGGCCCTGCTCGGCGAAGTTCCGTTCGGCATGGGCGAGTTCGCCGCCGTGCAGCTGGGAGTTGTAGGTGTCGACGGGCGGGAAGTGGGTGAAGATCCGGGTCCCGTCGATGCCCTCCCACCAGAAGGTGTGGTGCGGCATCCGGTCGGTCTGGTTCCAGGACAGCTTCTGGGTGAGGAACCACTTCGCCCCGGCCAGCCGCGCCAGCTGCGGGAAGGCGCCGGTGTAGCCGAAGGAGTCGGGCAGCCAGATCTCCTCGGTCTCCACGCCCAGCTCGTCCAGGAAGAACCGCTTGCCGTGCACCAGCTGCCGGGCCAGGGCCTCGCCGCCGGGCATGTTGGCGTCGGACTCCACCCACATCGAGCCGACCGGGGCCCAGTTCCCCTTCCGCACCGCCTCCTTGATGCGGCTCCAGATGCGCGGCTGGTGATCCCGCACCCAGGCGTACTGCTGTGCCTGCGAGCAGGCGAACACCAACTCCGGGTATTCCGTGGCCAGTTGGGTGACGTTGGCGAAGGTGCGGGTGGCCTTGCGCACCGTCTCGCGCAGTGGCCACAGCCAGGCGGAGTCGATGTGGGCGTGTCCGGTGGCCGAGACGCGGTGTGCGCTGGCGGCGGCCGGGCGGTGCAGGACGTCCTCCAGCTCGGCCCGGGCCGCGGTCGCCGTGCCGCCGACGTCGTGCAGGTCGAGCGCGTCCAGCATGTTCTCCAGCGCCCGCAGGATGCCGTGCCGGCGCGGCCGGTCGACCGGCAGTTCGTGCATCAGCTCCGAGAGCACCTCGATGTCGAGGATCAGCTGCCAGACCGTCTCGTCGAGCACCGCGAGGTCGGCGGCGGCGAAGCGGTGGAGCGGCCGGCGCGGGGCGGTGCGGATGTCGCCGAGGTCGGTGGGGCGGAAGTCCCGCAGGACGGTGGGGTTGGCGGCGGCCTCCAGCAACAGCCGGACCTGCTCGCCGCCGCGTGCCGGGGCCGCGACGGGGACGTACCGGTTGCGCGGGTGGATGCCCTTGAGGGGCACGCCGGTCGCGTCGTGGACCAGGCCCTCCGCCTGGAAGCCCGGCCCGTCGTCGGTGAAGCCCGGGTCGAGGACGGCCTCCACCCGGCGCCCGGCCCACTCCGCGGGCACCTCGCCGGTCAGCCGGAACCAACTCGTCGACCACGGCGGCCCCCAGGCGTCGCCGACCGCGAACGGCTCGTAGTCGGCCGACAGCGCCTCCGCGGCCGGACGGGTTCCCTCCGCTCCGGGCACGTGCCACACCTCCAGCCGCAGCGGGGTCCGGGCCGGGTACTGCGCGGGCCGGATGTGCTGCCCGAGCGCCCGCGCGAGGCGCCCCTCCACCAGCAGTCGGTCGTCGTGCACAGCGGGCTCCTCACGCTCGTACGGCACGCGGGCCCGGCGCCGGCCCGCGGACCGGTTCGCTCCGGGCGGTCGCGGAACGTATACCCACCTCGGCCCGCCGGGGCCCGTGCCGGCGGGTCGCCGCTGACCGCCCGCCGGGCCGCCGCGTGGGGCGGACGTCCGCCGACGACAAGCGGAAGCATGGCGGCGGGCCCGGTGGGAATGCTGACCGTGAGGCTGTTCGAGGTAGAGCGCCGATGGTTCGTTGGGGGCGGGGGAGAGCATGCGTCAGCCTGTGCGGTGCGAGGAACGGAACAGACGACAGCGAGCGGACGGCGGGCACGGGGGCGGGCCGGTCGCGGTGCGGGCACCGGAGGTGCTGGAGCGCAAGGTGCGGCAGGCCGATCTGAAGGCGGTCGGCGAGGTGCGCCGGGAGTTGCGGGAGTTACTCGGCCGCTGGGCGCCGCCGGACGGCGGAGCACCGGCGGATCCGGAGCTGGCGGCGCTGCTGACCAGCGAGTTGGTGACCAATGCCCTGCTGCACACCGAGGGCGGGGCGGTGGTGACGGCGTGGGTCACCGACCGGCTGCGGGTCGAGGTGCGGGACTTCGCGGAGAGGTGTCCGGAGCCGCGTGCGCCGTCGGTCGACGGGACGTCGGGGCGGGGGCTGATGCTGGTGCGGGCCCTGGCCGACGCGTGGGGCATCCGGCCCGAGCGGATCGGCAAGTGCGTGTGGTTCGAACTGGGCGGCGGACCGGCCTGACGCGAAGCCTGGGGTGAGGGTCGGCGCGGTCCGCCACCGCTCAGCCGAATTGCCTTTCGATCTCGGCGAGTTTCTCCTCCAGGGAGTCCAGCCGGGGGATCGTCTGGGTGTCGTCCTCGGCGGTGAGGTCGACGGTGCCGCGCCGGCCGGGCGCGTCGGGCTCGGCGCCGGCCACGGCCTTCAGGGCCGGCCGGGGTCGCTTGGCCGGGTCGCCGTGGGGCAGCGGCGTCGGGTCGACCGGCCCTACGGTGTCCGGGCCGGCCGGCGGGGCGGCCTCCGCCGGGGGCAGGGGCGCGCTCACCGGGAGGGCGTGGCGTCCGCCGCCCCTGCCCCAGGAGCGGTGCTGCCGGTTGAGGGCCTTGATCCGGGCCCGGTCGAGCTTGCCCTGCTCGCGCCGGTGGAGCCGGTTCCGGACCTTCTCGCGCTTGTCGTCGCGGACCTCCTCGACCGCCTCGTCCAGCGTCCCCACGCCTTCCAGCAGCATCAGCGACCAGGCGGCGAAGGTCTCGCGGGGTGCCCGCAGCCAGCGCACGATGCGGATCTGCGGCAGCGGCCGGGGCACCAGGCCCTGTTCGCGCAGCGCCGCCCGGCGGGTCTGCTTGAGCGCCCGGTCGAAGAGGATCGCCGCCGACAGCGACATCCCGGCGAAGAACTGCGGGGCGCCCGCGTGGTCCAGTCCGCGTGGCGCGTGCACCCAGTTGAACCAGGCGGCGGCGCTGGCGAACGTCCACACCAGTATCCGGGAGCCGAGTGCCGCGTCGCCGTGACTGGCCTCGCGCACCGCCAGGACGGAGCAGAACATCGCGGCGCCGTCGAGCCCGAACGGCACCAGGTACTCCCAGCCTCCGGTGAGCCCGAGGTTCTGGATGCCGAAGCCGACCAGGCCGTGGAAGGAGAGCGCCGCGGCGACCGCGGCACAGCAGAACAGCAACGCATAGGCGGCGGAGGCGAAGACGGCCTCCTTGCGGCGACGGCGGTCCACGGTGCGTTCCCAGGACGGATCGGTGCCGGCTCGCCGGCCTGCGTGCCTGCCGCGTAGGAAGAGCAGGGCGGTGGCGGTGACCCCGGCGAGCAGCAGAAACGTCGGAATCATCCAGTTCAGCGATATCTCGTTCATTCTCACTCCGGGATTCCTTGGTTCAGGTGGCGGCACTTCCGCGGATTCGCGAGTGCGCGCGCCATCCTGACGGAACCGACCCGGGCGTAGGGGTTTTCGGAGCAAGAGAACGCCAAGGTGACCGGGGTCGGCAGTGGAATGCCCCGGAAGTCTCGAACTTCCTTGCGTCGAGGGGAGGTTGTGTGCGAGTCGTGGCAGGCCGCGGGGGTGGCGGACGGGTCAGGCGGTTGCGGTGAGGCGGCTGATGCGCTCCGCGTCGCAGGTGCGCGGGCAGGTGACGCAGGTGTCCTCGGGGCGCAGCGTGTAGTACATGCAGCAGCTGGCCCGGTCCCGGGTGGGCAGGACGGCGCCGTCCGGCCCGGTCAGCTCGCGGAACCCGGCGGCGGCCGCGTACGGCGCGGTCGAGCCGGGCAGCAGCCGCGCCAGCTCCGCCGCCGCGCGCCGCTCCTCGCCCAGCAGGTGCCCGATGTACCAGAGCCCCTCGACGATCTCGTCGGACGCCATGCCCCAGGCCGCGCGGGGGCCGCGCCGCATCCGGGCGCGGAAGCCGTCCAGGAGCGGCCGCAGGTGGTCGGCGACCGCGCCGCGGACCTCGGCGCGCAGCGCCTCCTCGTCCGGCACCACCCGGGCGCCGGGCAGGGCCGCCGCCGGGTCGTCCGGAAGACACCCGAAAGAGCCCGCGCGTACCGCCATCCGGCGCAGCTCGCGGTGGAAGCGGACGTCTCCCGCGGCGATGTGCGGCACCCGGCGGTGCAGGAACCACGGGACGGTGATCAGCAGGCAGGCCGGCCAGGCGTAGCGGTGCAGCGCGAAGCCGGCGACCACGTCGGGCCGGGCGGAGCGCCCGTAGTCCCGGGTGATCCGGGCCGCCTCGTCGGCGAGGAAGCCGTCCAGCACCGGCCCGTCCGTGAACAGGGCGGACGCGTCCAGCCAGTCGTCCCCCTCGGGGGGCGTGGCGTCCCAGAGGGTCACCCGCAGGTCCGGGAAGACCTCGGCGAGCCGGGCATAGGCGTCCGCCGCGGGGTGGGCGGCGGGGGCGACGGGCGCGGCAGCAGCGGCAGGAGGCATGCGGGGGACCACCGAATCGCGATCGTTGGCAGGTAAGGCTTACCTTATCCGAAATCCCTACCCGTGCCCGCTGAGGTGTGAACCGGTACTTCGGGCGCTTATGGTGCTATGGCCCGTCGCCCGGCGCCCGGCACGTCCGCCCGGCGGACGACGCGGGGCGGCGACGGGCCCGAGCCCCGATCGCCGGACGCCCGTCGTCCGCCCGGACCCAGCACGCCAGCAGGAGGAACGCCATGGAGCAGGGCACAGCGGAGCCGCAGCCGGACGCCCGGGTGCGGGCGCCCGGGTCCGGCCCCCTGCTGCCCCGGCCGCGCCGGCACTCGGTGCGCGGCCAGGTCCTGGACGCCCTGCGCCAGGCGCTGGCCGCCGGCGAACTGCTGCCCGGCGAGGTCTACTCCGCGCCGGCCCTCGCCGAGCGCTACGGCGTCTCCGCGACCCCGGTCCGCGAGGCCATGCAGCAGCTCGCCACGGAGGGCGCCGTCGAGGTCGCGCCCAACCGCGGCTTCCGGGTCAGCGAGCGCAGCTCCCGCGATCTCGCCGAGCTCGCCGAGGTCCGCACCATGCTGGAGGTGCCGGCGATCCTCCGACTGGCCCGGGCGGTGCCGCCCGAGCGCTGGGAGGAGCTCCGCCCGCTGGCCGAGGACGGGGTGGCCGCCGCGGCCCGCGGTGACCGGGCCGCGTACGCCGACGCCGACCACGCCTTCCACCAGGGCCTGATGGCGCTCACCGGGAACCGCCGGCTCACCCAGGTCACCGGCGACCTGCTGCGCCGTGCGCAGTGGTCGGCCGGCGGCGGTGCCCGGCTCCGCACGGCCGAGCTGCTGGCCGACGCCTCCGAGCACACCGCGCTGCTCGACGCGCTGATCGCCCAGGAGCACGCGGTGATCGAGCGGATCGCCCGGGAGCACCTGTCGGCGGCCCGGCACCCGCACTGAGGCGACGGGGCGCGGCCCGGGCTCAGAGGGCCGGCAGCAGCTCCGCCAGCGGCAGCGCCGCGACATCGGCGGCGGGCCGGGAGACGTACAGCTCGGCGTGGTAAAAGCCGTCGGCCTCCTTGCCGCCGACGGTCAGCCCGCGGGCCGACAGCGCGTCCAGGGCGGCCCGTCGCTCGGCCTCGTCGGCGAACCGCCGCTGCCGGAACGACCGCGTGGTGAGCCGCTCGGTCACCAGCCCGGCCCGGGCCAGCAGCGCGGAGACCGGCCGGTACGACACCGTGCGCAGCACGAAAGCGGCGACCCAGGGCGGCTCGGCGACGCAGTCGAAGAGCCGGGCGAAGGTGCGCGCGGTGATGTAGCCGACGCCGCCGGTGACGGTGATCAGGTCGGTGCCCTCCAGCGCCCGGCACAGCTCCGGGGCGGGTGCGTCGGCCTCCAGGTTCGCCGCGAAGCCCTGGTCGAGCAGGCCGGCCGCCACGGCGTAGCCGACCGCGCGCTCCGCCGCGTCGATGCCGGTGACCCGGGCGGCTCCGGGCCGCCGCAGGGCGGCGTAGAAGGCCCGGTCCTCCTGGGCCAGCCGGTCGCCCTCCGGTGCGTCGGGCCCGGCGTCGGCGTAGCGGTGGTAGAGGTCGTCGAGGCTCACCCGGTGGTTGAGCAGTGCCGCGTTGACCCCGTAGGAGCAGCACAGGTCCACGACGCGGAGCGGCCGGCGGTCGCCGCGGTGCTGTTGCAGGGCGTCGGCCAGCGCGCGGAAGATCGCCTGGCCGTGGTGCGGGATCTGGTAGGCGAGGGGTTGCAGCGTGCTGAAGTACCGGCGCGGATCAGGGCAGTTGTAGATCGACTCGAAATGCGCCTTGCCCCAGTCGATCCCGGTGCTGGTGTGGGTCACTCCTGCCACGGTGCGCCTCCTGACAGGCTTTGCCAAACGGAGCTGGTCCCGGACCAGCATCCAGGCCGCGCCGCCCGGTCGCAGTGCGACTTGTGGCCATTCTCGGGGCAGGTGGTGCGTGGCGCTACCGACCGGTCGGCGGCCGGGCACCCGCCGCCAGCCCCCTCGGCCCGGCCGATCCGCCGCCGGCAGGGGTATGGATCCGGCCAATCGGCGCGGCGCGCGGCATGGCCGAGGTCGGGGGGTTGACGACCGGGGTGCGCCCGCCGGGGCCGCTCCCGGGCGCCGGGAACCCCGGGCCTGTCCGATGGGTCAGGGTTCGGACGGAACCTCACACGACCTAGGCCGCGTCGGTCGGCTGCTCCGTCTGTTCCGGCTGCTCCGTCTGTTCCGGCGGAGCCGGGGGGAGCTGGTGCGCGAGCCAGGTGGGGACGCCGCCCATGAGGCGGAACAGGCGGGCGGCCTCGGTGCGCAGGCGGACCGCCTCGTCCTCCGGTGCGGCATCGGCCAGGGCCGCCAGCGCCGGTGCGGTGCCGACCAGGAAACCCAGCTCCTCGCGGATCCGCAGGGACTCCGCGAAGCCGTGCCGGGCCTCCGCCAACTCCCCGTCGCGCAGGGCGAGTCCGGCCAGGTGACGCCAGGTGAAGGAGAGCAGTAACGCATCGCCCTGGGCGGTGGCGCCGGCGTGTGCGCGGCGGTAGGCGGCGCGGGCGGCGTCCGGGCTGTCGGCGATGTGCTCGGCCATCAGGCCGCGGCGGAAGTCCAGCAGCGGGCGGCCGGCCGCACTCGGGGCGAGCAGCGCGGCGGCCCGGCCCAGTGCCGACCGTGCCTCGTCGGCCCGGTCGCGGACGCCCAACACCGTTGAGGTGTAGGCGAGTTGGCCGCGTTCGCAGGCCGCTCCACCGCGCTCCTCGTCGTCGCCGGCCAGTGCCTCCGCGGTGCGCAGCGCGTCCTCGGCCTCGGCCCAGCCGGTGGCGGTGAACATGCAGCGCTCGACCAGGAGCGCGGCGCGGCGCAGTGCGGCGGGTGCCTGTCGGGCCGCGCGGGGTTCCAGGAGGGCGGCCGCGTCGGCCCAGCAGCCTCGGGAGCGCAGTCGCCACACGGCGCGGTCCAGGGGGTCGTCCCCCGCCGGGCCGGTCGCCGCCGGTGGGATTCCCGGTCGTGGTGCCGGGACCGGTGCCTGATCCGCGGACCTCATGGAATCCGCGGGATCCGCGGATCCGGACATGGCGGTATCCGCCACAGTGCCCTCCCCGAGCGCCATTGAGCGGGAACACAGGATGCTGTGGGCGCATCTCAGCACGAATCCCGTCGTCGGGCCAAGGGGGCGGGTGAAAGATTTCACAATCGCGCGGGGTGGTCGTGGTGGCCGATACGCGGCGGTTTGGCGGCGCCGCGGGGCGGAGCGTTCGCCCGGTGCGGCAATGGTGTTGACGCGATGTCGCCCGATCGGGGGAACCCCGGACGGGGCGGGGTGACGGTCGCGCGGTGTGCGCCGGGCGGGTCGGTGCGCGCTCCGCACCGACCCGCCCGGCGTCGCCGCCTGACAAGCCGTCAGCTCATCCGCAGGGCCAGGAAGAAGTCCAGCTTGTCCTCCAGGCGCGAGAGGTCACGGCCCGTCAGCTGCTCGATCCGGCCCACCCGGTAGCGCAGGGTGTTGACGTGCAGGTGGAGGCGGGTGGCGCAGCGCGTCCAGGAGCCGTCGCAGTCGAGGAACGCCTCCAGGGTGGGGATCAGCTCGGCCCGGTGGCGACGGTCGTAGTCCCGCAGCGGGTCCAGGAGTCGGGCGGTGAAGGCCCGGCGCACGTCGTCGGGGACGAACGGCAGCAGCAGGACGTGCGAGGCCAGCTCCTCGTGGCCGGCGGCGCAGACCCGGCCGGGGCGGGCGGCGGCGACCCGGCGGGCGTGCCGGGCCTCCTCCAGGGCGCCGCGCAGCCCCTCGGCCGAGTGGACGGAGGCGCTGACGCCGATGGTGAGCCGGCCGTCGCCGTCCAGGCCGCGGCCGAGCGGCTCGTGGATGGCGCGCAGCAGGTGGTCGGCGTGCAGGCCGTCCGTGGTGGCGGTGTCGGCGGAGTCCTCCGGGACGGCGGGCAGCGGCACCAGCGCCACCGCCTCGTCGCCGGTGTGCGCGACCGCGATCCGGTCCGAGGGCTCGGGGCCGAACGTGCCGGGATCGACCAGCACCTCCTCCAGCAGGCTCTGCGCCACCGGGCCGCCGGGGACGTCGCCGCCCTCCCACTCGACCCGGGCCACCACGATCTGCCAGTGCGGGGCGGCCCCCAGGCCGGGCAGCAGGACCGGGGCGGCCACCCGCAACCGGGCGGCGATCTCGGCCGGCGGGGCGCCGGTCTGGACCAGCTCCAGGACCTCCTGCGCGAGCCGGCGGCGGACCGTGCGGGCGGCGTCCCGGCGGTCCCGTTCGACGGCGATCAGCTGGGTGACGCCGTGCAGCAGGTCCAGGCGCTCCTCGGACCAGTCGCCGGCGTCCGCCTCGACCGCCAGCAGCCAGTCGCTGAGCAGCGTCTGCCGCAGGTCGCGGCCCTCGTAGCGGATCGGGAAGAGCGAGTAGGTGGCCCCCGCCAGGGCGATCCGGTGCGGGCCGCGGCGGCCGCTCCGGGCGGCGGCGAGGTGCTCGCCGGCCAGGCGGGCGCCCAGCTCCGCGGGCAGCTCTGGCCCGGCGCCGGCCAGCGAGGAGCCGGCGATCTGCCGGCCGGTGGGGGAGAGCACCCAGGCCCGCAGGTCCAGGTCGGAGCCGAGCAGGTCCAGGACCACCTCGGGGCCGCCGCCGGCCGGCCCGGAGGTCATCAGCCGCCGGTGCCGGTCCACCACGGCGGCCAGGTCGCCGGCCCGTTCGCTGGAGACCTGCCGGACGACGTGCTCGGTGATCGAGGCGAAGGAGACCTTCTCGTCGACCGCGAACAGCGGCAGCCGGTGCCGGGCGCATGCTTGGACGAGGTCGTCGGGGATGGCGCCCAGCTCCGCCTCGCCGGCCGCCAGCCCGGCGACGCCCGCGCCGGCCAGGATGCGGACGAACCGCTCGGAGTCCTCCGGCTCCCGGCGCCAGGCCAGGCCGGTGAGGACCAACTCGCCGCCGGAGAGGTAACGACTGGGATCCCGCAGGTCGGTGGTCATCACGCCACGGACGGTACGGTCCAGCTCATCCTCGCCCCCGAGGAGCTTCAGGCCCAGAGAATGTGTGTCCAGGAGTGCGCGGAGCCGCATGACCTCGCCCGCCGTTCTGTGCTGTCTCGTGTTGCCGGTGGAATGCCGCGAGGTTTTGATCCCTCGTCTTTCGTTCGAATCTACAAGACGGGCGGCGTGGCCAGCCAACCGCTTCATGGTTTCAGTGACTGCACCGGGTGGGTGCCGGGCGCGTTCACTAAGCCCAACCGCGTTAACAAGACATGAACGGCACCATGGCGACAGGGTCCGAAGGTCCCGACCAGGTGCAGCGAACGCCCCGATTTCGTAGAAGAGGCCAACCATGGACTTCCTTCGCCCCGCCAGCTGGGAGGAGGCGCTCGCCGCCAAGGCAGAGCACCCTACCGCTGTACCCATCGCGGGCGGTACGGACGTGATGGTCGAGATCAACTTCGACCACCGCCGCCCGGAGTACCTGCTCGACCTGAACCGGATCGGCGACCTGGGGGAGTGGGAGGTCGGGGAGAAGACCGTACGCCTGGGCGCCTCCGTCCCGTACACCAAGATCATGGAGAACCTGCGGGGCGAGCTGCCGGGCCTGGCCCTGGCCTCGCACACTGTGGCCTCCCCGCAGATCCGCAACCGCGGCGGCGTCGGCGGCAACCTCGGCACCGCCTCCCCGGCCGGTGACGCGCACCCGGCGCTGCTCTCCTCCGGCTGCGAGGTCGAGGTCGAGTCGGCCGCGCGCGGCGTGCGGATGATCCCGATCGACGAGTTCTACCTCGGCGTGAAGCGGAACGCCCTCCAGGCGGACGAGCTGATCCGCGCGGTGCACCTGCCCAAGGCCGACGGCCCGCAGCAGTTCTCCAAGGTCGGCACCCGCAACGCCATGGTCATCGCGGTGTGCGCCTTCGGTATCGCGCTGCACCCCGAGACCCGCACGGTCCGCACCGGCATCGGTTCGGCCGCACCCACCCCCGTGCGGGCGAAGGAGGCCGAGGCCTTCCTCGCCGCCGCGCTCGAAGAGGGCGGGTTCTGGGAGAACGGCAAGATCATCACCCCGTCGGTCGCCAAGCAGTTCGCGGACCTGTGCTCCGCCGCCTGCAACCCCATCGACGACGTGCGCGGCACCGCCTCGTACCGCCGTCACGCGGTCGGCATCATGGCCCGCCGCACGCTCGGCTGGGCCTGGGAGTCCTACCGCGGCCAGTCCGCCCGCACGGAGGGAGTCGCGTAATGCGCGTCAATTTCACGGTCAACGGCCGTAAGCAGGAAGCCGACGACGTGTGGGAGGGCGAGTCCCTGCTGTACGTGCTGCGCGAGCGGATGGGCCTTCCCGGTTCCAAGAACGCCTGTGAGCAGGGCGAGTGCGGATCGTGCACCGTCCGCCTCGACGGCGTGCCGGTGTGTTCGTGCCTGGTGGCCGCAGGACAGGTCGAGGGCCGCGAGGTCGTCACCGTCGAGGGGCTCGCCGACTTCGCCAGGAACCGCTCCTGCGGCGGCCACGAGGGCGGCGCCTGCGGCACCTCCCTGCAGGAGGCCCAGGGCTGGTCCGCCAAGGGAACCGACTCACAGACCGGCGAGGGCGCCGAACTCGCCCCGATCCAGCAGGCGTTCATCGACGCCGGCGCCGTGCAGTGCGGCTTCTGCACGCCGGGCCTGCTGGTCGCCTCCGACGAGCTCCTGGAGCGCAACCCGAACCCGAGCGACGCGGACATCCGCGAGGCGCTGTCGGGCAACCTGTGCCGCTGCACCGGCTACGAGAAGATCATGGACGCGGTGCGCCTCGCCGCGGCCCGCCAGTCCGAGCCCGAGGGGGTCTGACGCCATGGCAGACACACGCACCACCGGTATTCCGTCCAAGGTCACGCAGGGGTCGCAGACCAAGGGCGGCATCGGCGAGTCCACGCTCCGCCCCGACGGCATCCTGAAGGTCACCGGCGAGTTCGCCTACTCGTCCGACATGTGGCACGAGGACATGCTGTGGGGCCAGATCCTGCGCTCCCCGGTCGCGCACGCCGAGATCGTCTCGATCGACACCGGCGAGGCCCTGGCGACCCCCGGCGTCTACGCCGTCCTCACCTACGAGGACCTGCCGACCGAGGTGAAGAACTACGGCCTGGAGATCCAGGACACCCCGGTCCTGGCGCACGGCAAGGTCCGGCACCACGGCGAGCCCGTCGCGCTGGTCGCCGCCGACCACCCGGAGACCGCGCGCCGCGCCGCCGCGAAGATCAAGGTCGAGTACAAGGAGCTGCCGGTCATCACGGACGAGGCGTCCGCGACCGCTCCCGACGCCGTCCTCGTCCACGAGAACCGCGACGACCACCACAGCGGTCACGTCCCGCACCCGAACATCGTGCACCGCCAGCCGATCGTCCGCGGCGACGTGGCCAAGGCCCGCGAGCGGGCCGACGTCATCGTCGAGGGCGAGTACACCTTCGGCATGCAGGACCAGGCGTTCCTCGGCCCGGAGTCCGGCCTCGCCGTGCCGTCCGAGGACGGTGGTGTCGACCTCTACGTCGCCACCCAGTGGCTGCACTCCGACCTCAAGCAGATCGCCCCGGTCCTCGGCCTGCCCGAGGACAAGGTGCGGATGACGCTCTCCGGCGTCGGCGGCGCGTTCGGCGGCCGCGAGGACCTGTCGATGCAGATCCACGCCTGCCTCCTGGCGCTGCGCACCGGCAAGCCGGTCAAGATCGTCTACAACCGGTTCGAGTCGTTCTTCGGCCACGTCCACCGCCACCCGGCGAAGCTCTACTACGAGCACGGCGCCACCAAGGACGGCAAGCTCACGCACATGAAGTGCAAGATCGTCCTGGACGGCGGCGCCTATGCGTCGGCCTCCCCGGCGGTCGTTGGCAACGCCTCCTCCCTCTCCGTCGGCCCGTACGTCATCGACGACGTCGACATCGAGGCCATCGCGCTCTACAGCAACAACCCGCCCTGCGGCGCCATGCGCGGCTTCGGCGCGGTCCAGGCGTGCTTCGCGTACGAGGCGCAGATGGACAAGCTGGCCGACAAACTGGGCATGGACCGCGTGGAGTTCCGCCGGCTCAACGCCATGGAGCAGGGCACGATCATGCCGACCGGCCAGCCGGTCGACTCCCCGGCCCCGGTCGCCGAACTGCTGCGCCGCATCAAGGCGATGCCGCTGCCGCCCGAGCGCCAGTGGGAGTCCAGCGAGGGCGCCGACGTCCGTCAGCTGCCCGGCGGTCTGTCCAACACCACGCACGGCGAGGGCGTCGTCCGCGGTGTCGGCTACGCGGTCGGCATCAAGAACGTCGGCTTCTCCGAGGGCTTCGACGACTACTCCACCGCCAAGGTGCGCATGGAGGTCATCGCCGGCGAGCCCGTCGCCACCGTGCACACGGCCATGGCGGAGGTCGGCCAGGGCGGTGTCACCGTCCACGCGCAGATCGCCCGCACCGAGCTCGGCGTCCACCAGGTGACGATCCACCCCGCCGACACCCAGGTGGGCTCGGCCGGTTCGACGTCCGCGTCGCGTCAGACGTACGTCACCGGCGGCGCCGTCAAGAACGCCTGCGAGCTGGTGCGCGAGAAGGTCCTGGAGATCGGCCGCCGCAAGATGGGCACGTACCACCCGGCGTGGGCGACCGCCGAACTCCTGCTGGAGGGCGGCAAGGTCGTCACCGACGGCGGCGAGGTCCTCGCGGACATCGTCGACGTGCTGGAGGACGAGGTGGTCGAGCTGGAGGAGGAGTGGCGCCACCGGCCCACCGAGGCTTTCGACCTGACGACCGGTCAGGGCAACGGCCACGTCCAGTACTCCTTCGCCGCGCACCGCGCGGTCGTCGAGGTGGACACCGAGCTGGGCCTGGTCAAGGTCATCGAGCTGGCCTGCGCCCAGGACGTCGGCAAGGCGCTCAACCCGCTCTCCGTCATCGGCCAGATCCAGGGCGGCACCACCCAGGGCCTGGGCGTGGCGGTGATGGAGGAGATCATCGTCGACCCCAAGACCGCGAAGGTGCGCAACCCCTCCTTCACGGACTACCTGATCCCCACCATCCTCGACACCCCGACCATCCCGGTCGACGTGCTCGAACTCGCCGACCAGCACGCCCCCTACGGGCTGCGCGGCATCGGCGAGGCCCCCACCCTGTCGTCCACCCCGGCCGTCCTCGCGGCGATCCGGAACGCGACCGGGCTGGAGCTCAACAAGACCCCGGTACGGCCCGAGCACCTGACGGGTTCGTAACGGAGAACCGCCTGGGGGCCGCCTCCCCAGGCCCCCGATCCTCCGGGCGGTGCGCGGTAAGGGGTGTCCCTGTCCGTCCTCCTTCGCGCACCGCCCGGAGTCTCCCCGCACCATCCCCAGGCTGACCTGCTCCAACTCGACGCAGGCAGTACCACGTTCGTCTCGGGCCGTCCCCCGGGTCGTGCAGCCGAATATCCATCCCAAATCTCGTCGCCTCGGCGAGGGCCCCTATGAACCTTGGGAGTAAGGCAACCATGACCCAGCAGTCCACTGAGCCGAGGACCACGGCGGAAGACGCGGGTGACGGCTCGCGCCAGCCCGCCGGCCGTTCCTGGCTCGACCGGTACTTCCACATATCCGACAGAGGGTCGACCCTCGCGCGGGAGACGCGCGGCGGCATCACCACCTTCATGGCGATGTGTTACATCCTGCTGCTCAACCCGGTGATCCTGGGCTCCGTACAGGACGTCCAGAAGCACGGCCTCGATCACTCCGCCCTGGTGACCGCCACGGCGCTCGGTGCGGCGGTCTGCACCCTGCTGATGGGCTTCATCGGCAAGGTGCCGCTGGCCCTCGCCGCCGGCCTCAACGTCTCCGCCGCACTGACCACCCAGGTGGTCCCGCACATGACCTGGCCGCAGGCGATGGGCATGTGCGTGATGTACGGCGTCGTCATCTGCCTCCTGGTCGTCACCGGGCTGCGCGAGATGGTCATGAACGCCATCCCGCTCGCGCTCAAGCATGCGATCACCATGGGCATCGGTATGTTCGTCGCCCTGCTCGGCCTGGTGAAGGCCGGCTTCGTGGGCAAGGGAGCCGGCGGCCCGGTCACCCTCGGCAGCGACCTCTCGGGCCACCTGGTCGGCTGGCCGGTCCTGTTCTTCTGCATCACCCTCCTCCTGATCTTCATGCTCCAGGCCCGCAAGGTGCCCGGCGCCATCCTCATCGGCATCGTCGTCGGCTCCGCGCTGGCCATCGGCGCCACCAAGCTCGGCGGGCTGACGGCCAAGGACTGGGGCGGCGCGCCCCCGACCCTGGACGGCAACGCGGTCTCCATGCCGGACTTCGGGCTCTTCGGGCACGTGGAGTTCGGCGGCTGGGGCTCCATCGGCGCACTCAGCGTCACCATGATCGTCTTCACCCTGGTGCTGGCCGGTTTCTTCGACGCGATGGCCACCATCATCGGTGTCGGCACCGAGGCCAAGCTCGCCGACGACAAGGGCCGGATGCCGGGCCTGTCCAAGGCGCTGTTCGTCGACGGCGCCGGCGGTGCGATCGGCGGTCTGACCGGCAGTTCGGGCCAGACCGTGTTCATCGAGTCGGCCAGCGGCGTCGGCGAGGGCGCCCGGACCGGTCTGTCGTCCGTCATCACCGGTCTGCTCTTCGCGGCCTGCCTCTTCTTCACCCCGGTCACCCAGCTCGTGCCCGCCCAGGTGGCCGCCGCCGCGCTGGTCGTCATCGGGTCGATGATGATGAGTGTGGCCGGGCATGTGGACTGGAGCGACCGGGCGACGTCGATCCCGGTGTTCCTCACCGTGGCGCTGATGCCGTTCACTTACCAGATCACCACCGGCGTCGGTGCCGGCGTCATCGCCTACACCGCCATCAAGGCGGCCCAGGGCAAATGGCGCGAGATCGGTGCCTTCATGTGGGTGCTGACCGGCATCTTCCTCGTCTACTTCTCGCTCCATCCGATCGAGCAGTGGCTGGGCGTCAGGTAACGCCCGCCCTCCCCATCATCCGTAAGGAGACCGACATGCTGGATATCGCCGACGAGCTGAACCGGTGGGTCGAGCAGGGACGCACCTTCGCCGTGGCCACGGTCGTGGCGACCAACGGCAGCGCGCCCCGCCAGCCCGGCGCCGCGCTCGCCGTCGACAGCGACGGCACGGCGATCGGGTCGGTCTCCGGCGGATGCGTGGAGGGAGCGGTCTACGAGCTGTGCCAGGAGGCACTGCGGACCGGTCGGCCGGTCCTGGAGCGCTTCGGCTACAGCGATGAGGATGCCTTCGCGGTGGGTCTGACCTGCGGCGGAATCATCGACATCTTCATCACTCCGGTACCGGCGAGCATCCCCGGCGCCGCCGACGGCGGCCCCGCGGGGCATCCGGTGGACAGCAACGCCGCGACGCTCGCCGCCGCGCTGACCGCCGCCTCCTCAGGGGAGGCGGCGGCGGTCGCGCGGATCATCAAGGGCCCGGACGACCTGCTCGGCCGCGCCCTCCTCGTCCGCCCCGACGGCAGCCACACCGGCACCCTCGGCGGACACCCGGCCCTGGACCGCACCGCCGTCGAGGAGACCCGCGCCCTGCTGGACGCCGGGCGGACCACGACGCTGGAGATCGGGGCCGGCCCCGCGTCCGAGGAGGAAGCGGAGGGCGAGGGCGGAGCGCAGCGCAGCGGCTCGCGGTGCGGCCAGCCGGTGCTCCTGCTCGTCGAGTCCTCGGTGCCCGCCCCGCGCATGATCGTCTTCGGGGCGATCGACTTCGCGTCCGCGCTGGTCAGGGTCGGCAAGTTCCTCAACTACCACGTGACGGTCTGCGACGCCCGCCCCGTCTTCGCCACCCGGACCCGCTTCCCGGACGCGGACGAGATCGTCGTCGACTGGCCGCACCGCTACCTCGACTCCCAGGAGCTCGACTCCCGCGCGGTGCTCTGCGTGCTCACCCATGACGCGAAGTTCGACATCCCGCTGCTGGAGCGGGCGCTCAGGCTCCCGGTCGCCTACGTCGGCGCGATGGGCTCCCGCCGCACCCACCTCGACCGCCAGCAGCGGCTTCGGGAGGTCGGACTCACCGAGCTGGAGCTCAACCGGCTGCGCTCGCCCATAGGGCTGGACCTGGGCGCCCGCACGCCCGAGGAGACCGCGCTGTCCATCGCCGCCGAGATCGTCGCCAACCGCCGCGGCGGCACCGGCGCCCCGCTGACCGGCGCGCACACCCCCATCCACCACGATGCCCCCCGCCCGGTGGGACGGATCGGTGAAGTTGCCTGACGCATCGTCAGGAGCTGGTGGTGCGACCCGCGTTGACGCCCCGTCTACCGTTCCCGGACCCGTCGGGGACGGCGGGAGCCGCGGCGGCACCGCCGCACACGGGAGGCAGGAAGACCTACGGGACCGGCGTACCTGACGCCGCCGGTCCCGCGGGAGGACGGGCGTGCCGTCCGTCACGGCACGGGCGCGGCGTGGGGGCCGCGCCCGTGCCGGCTTGCCTCCAGATCCCGCCCGGGACCCTGCGCGGCGTCCGGCGGCCCGGACCGGCGGCGCCGCACCAGCGCGGTCACCCCCAACGCCAGGGCCAGCAGCGCCAGTCCGGCCGGCACGGTCAGCCCCGCGTGATAGCCGGCGAGCGCGGCGCCCGGCGAGCCGCCGGCCCCGGTCGCCGCGACCGTCACCGCGGTCACCGCCGACAGTCCGAAGGCCGCACCGAACTGGAACGAGGTGTACAACAGGCCGCCGGCCAGGCCCTGTTCGGCGGCTTCGATCCGGTCCGTCGCCACGATCGTCAGCGGCCCGTAGACCAGGGCGAAGGCGACCCCGACCAGCAGCATGCTGGGGAACATCGCCAGGTACGGCCAGTCCGCGCCCACCGGCAGGAACAGCGCATAGCCCAGCCCGGCGCACAGCAGGCCGGCGACGATCACCCGGGCGTGCCCGAACCGCCGCACCAGCCGCGGGGTGAGCACCGGCGCCAGCACCGCATCGGCGCCCATCGCCAGCATCGCGTAACTGGTCCGCTCGGCCGACCAGCCGCGCAGCTCCTGGAAGTAGAGCACCGCGACGAACTGGAAGCCGAAGAAGCCCGCGGTGAACAGCAGCCCCATCACGTTGGCCCGGACCAGCGGCCAGGAGCGCAGCAGGCCCAGGCGGACTAGCGGCGCCGCGGACCGCCGCTCGATCACCACGAACGACGCCAGCAGCGCCACCCCCGCGGTGAGCACCGCCGCGGTGCGCAACACCGGCGCGTGCGCGGCCTGTTCGACGCCGAGGACGAGCAGCAGCACCGCGCCGGTCACGGTGAGCGCGCCGGCCAGGTCCACCGGCGGCCGGCCACCGGTGCGCACCGGGTCCCGCGGCACCAGGCGCAACCCGGCGATCAGCACCAGCAGCGCCGGCACCATCGGCGCGAAGAACACCCAGCGCCAGTCGACCGCGGTCAGCAGCCCGCCGGCGATCAGTCCGGCCGAGAAGCCGCCGCCGGAGGTCCCGGAGTAGATCAGCAGCGCCCGGTCCCGGCGCGGCCCGGCCGGGAAGCCGGTGGTGATGATCGACAGCCCGGCGGGCGCCATGAACGCCGCGCACACCCCGGTCACGAAGCGCGCCGCGATCAGCGTGGCGCCCTCGGTGGCCAGCCCGCCCAGCCCCGAGAAGACCGTGAACACCGCGAGCGGCACCAGGAACATCCGGCGCCGCCCGAACAGGTCGGCGGCCCGCCCGCCGAGCAGCATGAACCCGCCGTAGCCCAGCACGTACGCGCTCATCACCCACGTCAACGCGCCGGTGGACAGGCCCAGTTCGCCGCGGATCGGGGGCAGGGCGACATTCAGCATGCCGATGTCGATGCCCTCCAGAAAGATCGCCCCACACAGGACGAGCAGCAGCGGCCAGTTCGCCGCCGGGGACCGGGACATAGCGGTGCTCCTCACGTGACCTTCACGGTTACCTCTTGTTACTGACCGCATCGTGCGGCACCGTTGGGGATCATGGAAGAAGGCACTATGAAGTCACCCGGTCACCTGACAGGAACCATGGGCGGACAACCGGCCGCCGCTGCCACCGCCGCCGTTCCTGCTGTTCCTGTTGTTCCTGCTGTTCCCGCCGACTGTGCCGACGGCGGCGCGGCGGACGCCGACTGCGACTACGACGCCCGCCAGTGGGACGTCCGGGAGGGCTGCGAGGTCCGGCAGATCCTCGACCGGGTCGCCGACAAGTGGTCGCTGCTGGTCATCGCCCTGCTCGACCGGCGGGTGCTGCGCTTCACCGAACTCCGCCGGGAAATCGACGGCATCAGCCAACGGATGCTGACCGTCACCCTCCGCCAGCTGGAGCGGGACGGCCTGGTCAGCCGGACCGTCCATCCGGTCGTGCCGCCGCGGGTGGATTACGCACTCACGCCGCTGGGCGCGACCCTGCACGACACCATTCAGGCGCTGGTCACCTGGACCGAGGAACACCAAAGCGAAATCGCGGTGGCCCGGGCCGCCTATGACGAGCGGGTCGCCCGGGAGCGAGGCGACGCACCTCACACCCCGCACTGAGGGAATGGACCGAAAGAATGACGGGCAACCGGTGAACGTATGGCAGTATGGGGCACCGAGGGTCCCTTCCAAGGGGTGTCCCCGCGATGTCCGCGCGAGCAAGGAGGTGATCGGGATGAGTCCCGAAGGAAGTCCTTGCCGCAGCGCTGCCCGCTGCTGATCGCGCCGTTCTCCGCGTGATCGCGGCTTTTCCCCGCACTGCTGTGTGCTCCCACCGGTGAATCCCGGGCGCTTTCCGCTGCCCGCCGGACCCGGCACATCCGCATGCCCGCAAGGGTGCGGAGCCTTCGGTCCCAGGGTGTCGGGCGGTTCCTTCCTCCGCACGGTCCGGTTCACCGATGAATGCCTTTCCCGGTAATTTCCCGTAATTCTCAGCGCCCGCGCGCACCGGTTTCTTCGGCCTGCCCGAAAACATTCCGCTAGGGATTCCGTCCGGCGAATATCGGACGCAGGGATCACCTCCTCTGGGGGATTCTCCTGTGTTTTCCGACCGTTCTCCGACTGATTCCTTCAGGACCCCATCCGGCCTTTTCCCCGTCTTCTCCCTGTCTCCTCCCGGTCTTCTCTCGGTTTTCTCTCGGTTTTCTCTCGGTCGTCCATCGACCTTCTCCCGGCCTTCTTCCGGGGGGTCTTCCGGACCGTTTGCGGGGGGGGGCTTCCGAGGGCTTACGGGATTTCCGGCGGAGGTCGGGGCCGGTCCGCCCGCGGGTGCGTCAGGAGGTTTCGTCGTGATCACGAAGACCACCCCGACCACCACCCCCACCCCGCCCACCCCCGAGACGCTCGCGCCGCCGGGCCGCCGCCCCCGCCGGGAGCGCCGGGCCGCCGAGCTGGCGGCCCGCACCCGGCGGATCGCCGGCCGGCTCGCCGAGTTCAGCGCCCTCCCCGCCGAGACGGTCCTGCACGACCTCGGCAGCACCCCGGCCGGCCTCACCCACCGCGAGGCGGAGCTGCGCCGGGAGCGGGACGGCGCCAACGCCATCGCCCAGGACCGCCCGGCGCGCTGGTACGTGCAGCTCGCCAAGGCGTGTCGGAACCCCTTCATCCTGGTGCTCGCCGTGCTGGTCGCCGTGATGTACGGGCAGTGGCTCCAGGTCGCCGACACCGAGCCGTTCGACCTGAAGATCGTCATCCTCGGCGCGATGGTGCTGATCAGCGTCGGACTGCGGTTCTGGCAGGAGTACCGCTCCGGGGCCGCGGCCGACGCGCTGCGTGCCCTGGTCACCACGACCACCGCGGTGCAGCGCCGGGCCGGCCGCGGCCGGCTCCCGGCCACCGTCGAGATCCCCATGGCCGACGTGGTCACCGGCGACGTCGTCAAGCTGGCCGCCGGCGACCTCGTCCCGGCCGATCTGCGGCTGCTCGCCGCCAAGGACCTGATGGTCAGTCAGGCGGCGCTGTCCGGCGAGTCGCTGCCGGTCGCCAAGGCCGACACCCGGCTCGCCACCGACCGCGGCGAGGACACCACCCGCGACCCGGTCGAGGCCGGCAACCTCGTCCTGACCGGCACCTCCGTCACCTCCGGCAGCGCCACCGGCGTCGTCGTCGCCACCGGCGCGGACACCTACCTCGGCTCGATGGCCGGCGCGCTGGTCGGCGAGCGCCCGGAGACCAGCTTCGACACCGGCGTGAAGAAGGTCAGCTTCCTGCTGATCCGCTTCATGATGGTGATGGTCCCGGTGGTGTTCCTGCTCAACGGGCTCACCAAGGGCGACTGGGCGGAGGCATTCACCTTCGCGGTGGCCGTCGCGGTCGGCCTCACCCCCGAGATGCTGCCGATGGTCGTCACCACCAACCTGGCGCGCGGCGCGGTCGCGCTGTCCCGCCGCAAGGTCGTCGTCAAGCACCTCAACGCCATCCAGAACCTCGGCGCCATGGACGTGCTGTGCACCGACAAGACCGGCACCCTCACCGAGGACCGGATCGTCCTCGACCGCTACCTCGACGTGCACGGCCGGCCGGACACCGAGGTCCTCGAACACGCCTACCTCAACAGCCACTTCCAGACCGGGCTGCGCAACCTGATGGACCAGGCCGTCATCGACCGGATGCACGAGGCCGAGGAGGTTGTCGTCGACGCCCGCTTCACGCTGGTCGACGAGATCCCCTTCGACTTCGCGCGCCGCCGGATGTCGGTCGTGCTGCGCCGCAACGACCTCGACGGCCCCGCCGCCGAACACCTCCTGATCACCAAGGGGGCGGTGGAGGAGGTCCTTGACCGGTGCGACCGGGTCGCCCACGCCGGCGACAGCGTCGAACTCACCGGCGCGCTGCGGGACAGCGTGCTGCGCACCGCCGAGGACCACAGCCGGCAGGGCATGCGGGTGCTGGCGGTGGCCGTCCGCACCCTGCCCGCCGACCCCGACGGCACGGAGGCCGTCCGCACCTCCTACGGCGTCGCCGACGAGGCCGAGCTGACCCTGATCGGCTTTCTCGCCTTCCTGGACCCGCCGAAGCGGGACGCGGCCGAGGCGCTGCGCGCGCTCGCCGACAACGGCGTCGCGGTCAAGGTCGTCACCGGCGACGGCGAACTGGTCGCCGCCCGGGTCTGCGAGCAGGTCGGCATCGACCCCGGCACCCCCGTCACCGGCGCCGAGATCGACGCGCTCGACGACCTGGAGCTGCTCGACCGGGCCCGTACGGCGACCCTGTTCGCCAAGGTCAACCCGGTGCAGAAGGCCCGCATCGTGCGCGCCCTCCAGGCCGACGGGCACACCGTCGGGTTCCTGGGCGACGGCATCAACGACGCCGCGGCGCTGCGCGACGCCGACGTCGGCATCTCCGTCGACACCGCCGTCGACATCGCCAAGGAGTCCGCCGACATCATCCTGCTGGAGAAGGACCTCACCGTCCTCGGCCAGGGCGTGCTGCGCGGCCGGCTGACCTTCGGCAACACCATCAAGTACCTGAAGCTGACCGCCTCGTCGAACTTCGGGAACGTCTTCTCGGTGCTGGTCGCCTCGGCGTTCATCCCGTTCCAGCCGATGCTGGCGCTCCAGCTGCTGGTGCAGAACCTCCTGTACGACATCTCCCAACTGGCCACGCCCTGGGACCGGATGGACGCCGACTACCTGCGCACCCCGCGCACGTGGGACGCCCGGGGCATCCGCCGCTTCATGCTCGTCCTCGGCCCGACCAGCTCCGTCTTCGACATCACCACCTTCGCGCTGATGTGGTACGTCTTCGGCGCCGACAGCGAGGTGCACCAGGCGCTGTTCCAATCCGGCTGGTTCGTCGAGGGCCTGCTGACCCAGACCCTGGTCGTCCACATGCTGCGGACCCGGCGGATCCCGTTCGTCCAGTCCCGGGCCACCTGGCCGGTGCTGCTGATGACCGCGCTGGTGATGGGCGTCGGCCTGTGGCTGCCGTTCTCGCCGCTGGCCGGGGCGCTGGGCCTGCAGGCGCTGCCGCTGGCCTACTTCCCGTGGCTGGTGGCGACGCTGGCGACGTACTGCCTGCTCACCCAGGGCGTGAAGCGCTGGTACATCCGCCGGTTCGGCGAGTGGCTGTGAGCCGACCCGCGGTGGCGCCCCGCGCCCGCGGCCCCCGGACCTACGCGCCGGGGGCCGCGGGCGCGGGCCACCGCGTCCCCGGCCGGCGGGGCGTGCCGGAGCCCGCGCACCGCCCCCGACGCCAGCGGCGCCACCGCCGCCAGCGCGGACACCGCCCCGGCGACCGCGACCACCCGGAAGCCGCCGTACGCGCGGGCCAGCGGGCCCACGCACAGCTGTCCCAGCGGGATCGCCGCGTACGCCAGCAGATCGGCGCAGGCCGCGACCCGGGACAGCGCATGGGCCGGCACGTGCTCCTGGAGCGAGGTGTCCCAGGCGATGCCGGTCACGCAGACCCCGAGGCCCGCCGCGAAACCGGCCGCGATCAGCCAGGGCGCGCCCAGCCGCGCCCCGAGCACCAGCATCGGCACCGCCCCCAGCGCACTCGCCGCCTGCCCCAGCGCCAGCAGCCGGCCGACCGCCAGCCGGTACAGCACCGCCCCGCTCACCAGCAGCCCGATGCCCCGGGCGCTGAGCACGAGCCCCCAGGCGGCCCGGCCGGCGGTCCGCTCGGTCAGCGCCGGGCCCAGGATCTGCCAGGCCCCGGTCTGCACCAGATTGATCACGAAGAACGACAGCGTCGCCGGCCCGGCCCACCGGATCCGCCGGAACTCCCGCCAGCCACCGCGGACCCCGGCCCACACCGAATCCGGCCGCCGCGCGGGCGCGGCGCCGTGCCCCGGCAGCCGCGTCAGGCAGCCGGCGGCGACCGCGTAGCTCACCGCGTCGCAGGCGATCGCCGGCCCGCTGCCGACCGCCACCACCAGCAGCCCCGACAGGCTCGGCCCCAGCACCTTGGTGGCGTTCCGCACCGTGCTCAGCAGGGCGTTGGCGGGCCGCAGCGACGCGGTGCCGACCAACTCGGGGACCAGGCCGCGCAGCGCGGGGGTGGTGAACGCCGCGCACACCCCGCCGAGCACCTCCAGTGCGGCGACCGGGAGCAGCGCGTAGTGCCCGGTCAGCAGCAGCGCGGCCACCGCGCCCTGGGTGCCGGCCGCGCCCAGGTTCGCGGCCATCAGCACCGTCCGGCGCCGGAACCGGTCCGCGGTCGCGCCGCCCACCAGCAGGAACGCCAGCAGCGGCAGCATCCGGGCGGCCAGCACGACGCCGAGGTCGCCGGGCCGACCGCCCGAGCCGTCCAGCACCGCGAACGCCAGCGCCACCGGCGCCATGGCACTCCCCAGCAGCGACACCGCCTGACTCGTCAGGAACCAGCGAAACGCACGGTGGGAGAGGGGGGAGGCGGCTGTGGGGGAGAGCGGCGAGGCGGGGGCGTCGGGGTTGCCGGTGTCGGGGGAGGGGCGGGAGGCGGAGTCCATGGCCGGAGTCTGCGCGGACCGGCGCGGAAACCTATGCTTTCGGCCGGAGACGAAAGGTCCGGGCACCGGCCGGCGACGCCCGGCCCGGCCCGGTGACGACCGCGGGCGAACGGCCCGGAGGGAGGCGGTGGCGGATGGCCGTGCTGCGGCTGAGCCCCCTGGCCCTCTCCCGGTCCCGCTTCGCGCTGTCGCCGCTCGCCGAGACCCTCGGCACGGTGATCGCGCTGGCCCGGCCCCGGACCGCCCCCTGGCTCGCGGCCTGGCACGCCCGCCAACTCCCGGCCTTCACCGGCGCTCTGGCCGCCGACCCGTTCGCGGCCGGCCTGGTGGGGCTGGTCGCCACGACGACCTGGCTGCCCCGCTGCGTGGCAATCCCGCCGCCGGACGGCCTGCGCACCACCCTCGTCGACGAACTCGCCGCCGTACGCGCCGTCCCGGACGCCGTCTTCCGTGCCGAACTGGAGACGTCGCTGGCCCACCCGCATCCCCGCTACGCCGCCGACCCCCGCCGCCCCCGCGACCTGTCCTTCCTCACCGGACACGGCTGGGGCGCGCGCACCGCCGCTGCGCTGCACGCCCTGTGGGCGGCGCACATCGCCCCGGAGTGGCCCCGCCGCCGCGCCCTCCTGGAGCGCGACATCGCCCACCGGGCCGGCCTGCTCGCCACCCGCGGCTGGCCCGGCGCGCTGGACCAGATGAGCCGGCACAGCACCTGGGAGGGGCCGGACGCCATCCGCTTCGGGCACCGCCCCGGGCCCGACCGCGTCATCGGCGACAGCGGGATGCTCTTCGTGCCGGTGAGCCTGGCCACCGGCACCTGGCTGTGCGAGGGCCCGCCCGGCCACTACGCCCAGGTCTATCCGGCGCGCGGCGCCGCCACCGCGCACACCGCCCCGGCGGACGCCACCACCGGCCCCGGCCGCGCCCTGGAACGCCTCCTGGGCACCGGCCGCGCCACCCTCCTGCACAGCCTGCGGCAGCCCGCCACCAGCACCGAACTCGCCGCCCGGCTCCAGCAGTCCCTGGGCACCGTCGGCGGCCATCTGGCCGTGCTGCGGGACGCCGGGCTGATCGTCGGGACGCGGGTCGGCCGCCGGGTGGTCTACCGGCGCACCGAGCGCGGCGAGCTGCTCGCGGGCGACGGGGCGGAGACGGAGTAGGACCTACGGGACCTGCGGGACGGGAGTTTCCGACCCCGCCGGTCCCGTGGGAGATCGCGCCTGCCCGACGTCCCGGCACGGGCGCAGCGCAGTCCGGGGGCCGCGCCCATGCCCGTGTCGCGTCGAGGTCACACGACGGGGAACTCGTCACCCCGGACGGCGGAGACGAACGACGACCAGGCGGCCGTCTCGAAGGCGAGCGCCGGGCCGTGCGGGTTCTTGGAGTCGCGGACCAGGAACTCGCCGGTGGCCGCCGCGTGATCCCGCGCCCACTCGATGCACTGGCCGCCGTTGCCGCTGTAGGAACTCTTGAACCAGCGGAGGGATTCGGTCGTCACGGGGACCCCTTTCGAAGCTGTTCGATCATGGCCACGGATGCCGCTTGAGAGAGCGCTTCGGCCTGCAATTGATGGTAGGCCGTCAGTATGGGCACGACTGATCCACCGTCCCGTTCGAGATGTCCCCGCTGCGCCGACTCGGCGTAGGACATGATCGCGCGGTCCGCCATGGTCAGCACGGTCACGGGCAGGCTGAACGGTCGTCGCGCTCCCATCTTGAACGGGGCGATTTGCAGCAGGGTGTTCGGCATCTCGGCGAACTTCAGCAGTCGATCGAACTGGGCGTCCATGATCGTGGGGGCACCCATCGGCCGGCGAACGCAGCTCTCGTCAAGTACCACATGAATCAGCGGTGCCGGGGCGCGGGCAATGGTGGCTTGCCTCCGCGACACCAACTCCACCCGTTCTTCGGCTTGTTCGGGGGTGATGGCCGCCCGCCGCACCGCGTCGGCTTCCAGCGTTGCCGCGTACTCCGGTGTCTGGAGCAGGCCCGGGATGACGCCCACTTCGTACAGCCGGATCTCCACCGCCCGGCCCTCGAAGTTCACGTACTCGGGAAACCCCTCCAGCAGGCTGCCGTGTTTGATCTCGCGGTACTGACGCTCGAAGGTGTCCGCGCCCTCGATGCCGAAGGCGCGGTCCAGGTCGCGCGAGAACCGGAGGGTCGGAGGCTTCCGGGCATTTTCGACGGCTGAGACATGCACGCTGGAGTATCCCGTGCGGTCGGCAAGGGCCTCTTGGGTCCAGCCACATGCTTCCCGCAGGCTGCGTAACCGCGCGCCGAAGGCCGCCTGGGGAGAAGCGTCCGGGTTCAACTCGTTCTTGTTCACGGTTCGTTCGCCAACCTTCCGTTCTGTGCTGCCACGTTGAACGCTTCCCAGCGGTGGGCCACTCTGAACCTCACCAGTAGTCGAACAACTACGGAGAGGAGTGTCCGTGTTCGGCAAGGACGTGCCCGCGGAGTTGCAGGGACCCCCGCCCGTACACCTGGGCGTACCGATGCCGGACCCCGGTCCGGCCCCCGGCTGTGACGTGTGTGCCGCGCTGAGCGAACAGCGCGAGCAGGCGCGGAAGCGCAGGGACATGTCGAAGGTGTCCGACCTCAACATCGAGATCCGGAACCATCCGCACGGGGCGGGGTGAGGCCGCGGCCGGACGCCCCCCACTGTGACAACCGGCTAGCGAGCCGCCGGCCGCAGCGCCGCCATCACCAGCACGTCGTGCCAGGCACCGTCCCAGTACAGGGCCTCGCGCAGCCGGCCCTCCAGGGCGAAGCCGCACCGCTCGTAGGCGCGCCGGGCCCGCTCGTTGTAGGAGTAGACCTCCAGCTGGACGCGGTGCAGGCGCACCCGGTCGAAGGCGTGGTCGAGCAGCAGCCGGATCGCCTCGGAGCCCAGGCCGCGGCCGGTGGCGGCGGGGGCCAGGGCGATCCGGAGGGAGCCGTGGGCGTTGTCCCGGTCGATCCGGCTCAGCGCCAGGTCGCCCAGGTAGGCACCGCTCGCCCGGTCCTCGATGGCCAGATCCAGCCGGTCGGCGCGGTCGGCGCACTCGGCGATCCAGGCGCCGATCTCGGACCGCGTCCAGTGGTGATGGGCGCCGGTCAGCCGTCTGGTCTCGGGGTCCTGGAAGGTGGCGTGGAAGGCGTCCGCGTGCCGCTCCGCGAGCGGTACCAGCCGGATCCGGTCGCCTTCGAGGACCGGCTTCTCGGCGAGGGCGGTGGCATCGATCATGGGGGGATGATGTCCGCGCCGTCGCCGGCGCGGCAACGCAATTGCGCGGCGGGCGACCGCCGTGGGAGCCGGTGGCCTACGGGGGCACGGCCCAACGGGTCGGGGAGGGGCGGGCATGGAACTGCAACAGGTGCGCTGTTTCGTCGTGGTCGCGGAGGAAGGGCAGCTCGGGCGGGCCACCCTGCGCCTGGGCCTGGTGCGGTCGGCGGTGGAGCAGCGGATCCGTCGGCTGGAACACGAGCTGCGGACCGAGCTGTTCGACCCCGGGACGCCGCAGCCGCGGCTGACCGCCGCCGGTGAGCGGTTCCTCCCGGAGGCCCGGGCGCTGCTCGCCGCCGAGGAGCGCGCCCGTGCCGTGGTCGCGCCGCGCCCCGCCGCCGTGGTGCCCCGGGCGGTGGCCGCCGCCCCGGCCGGCACGCTGCGGCTGGGCGTCAGCAGGGGCCTGGCCGCGCATCTGGAGCGCGTGCTGCCCGCGCTCGCCCGCATCGCGCCGCGATTCACCGTCGAGCCGGTCCTCGTCGCGGCCCCGGAGCGGCCGGACCTGGTCGTCTCCGGCGCCCTGGACGCCGCGTTCGTACGCGGCCCGGCCCCCGGCCCCGCCCTGGGCGGGCTGCGCCTCGTGCCGCTCTGGCAGGATCCCCTGGTCGCGGCCGTCCCGGCCCCACACCCGCTGGCCGCCTCACCGGGCGCCCTCGGCCTCGCCGAACTCGCCGGCGTCCCGCTGGCGCTGACCGACCGCTGCCACAATCCACCGCTGGTCGACCTGGTCGTGAACGCCTGCCACGCCGTCGGGTTCGCCCCCGCACCGGGCCCCCGATACGGCTCGCTGGACGCCGCCCTCGCCGCGATCGGCGCCTGCACCGCCGCCGCGGGGATGTGGACCGCCGTCCACGCCGCCCACGCCCGCCGGCTGCCCGTACCCGGCGTCGCGTACCTGCCGTTCCGCAACCCGGGCATGGAGTTGACCACCTCCCTCGCGGTGCGCCGGGTCGGCCCGCCCGCCGGCGTCGATCTGCTGTTGCGGGCCTGCGCGGCGGCGGGGGCGGGCGGCGCCCCGGCCGTCTGCCGCCGTCCCGTCCGCCCCGCGGCACGCACCGGGCTCCGGCTTCCCCCCAACAGGGGGTGGTGAGACCAACGCCCCCGCTTACACGATGGCCCCGACGCGGCGGCGACCAGGAGGACGGCCGACACTGCCAGACTCCACCCCACCACGCGGACGCGTTTGTTCCGGGTACTTCGAGCACAGGAGAGACACCATGCGGACACCGATGACGATCGCGGACTTCCTGGACCGGGCCGAGTTGGGGTTCCGGACGAGCCCGGGCGTGGTCGACGAGCCGCGGCAACCCGCCCCGCCGGTGCCCGAGTCGACCTACGGCCGGTTCGCCGAACGCGTCCGCGCCTGGCAGGCCGGCCTGGACGCGCTGGGCGTCGGCGAGGGCGAGCGGGTGGCGGTCGTCAGCCACAACTCCGCACGCCTGCTGGAGCTGCTGTTCGCGGTGCCGATGAGCGGCCGCATCTGCGTCCCGGTCAACTTCCGCCTCAGGCCCGAAGAGGTCGACTACCTGGTCGAGCAGAGCGGCTCCTCGGTCCTCCTCGTCGATCCGGAACTCGACGAGGCCCTCTCCGGCGTCAAGGCGCGCCACCGTTTCGTCCTCGGCGAGCAGACCGAGACCGGCCTGATGCGGTTCGGCGTCGAACCGCGCCCGTGGTCCCACCCGGACGAGGACGCCACCGCGACGATCAACTACACCTCGGGCACCACCGCCCGCCCCAAGGGCGTGCAGCTGACCCACCGCAACATCTGGGTCAACGGCATGACCTTCGGCCTGCACACCCGCGTCTGGGAGCGCGACGTCTATCTGCACACGCTCCCGATGTTCCACTGCAACGGCTGGGGCATGCCCTACGTCATGGCCGGCCTGGGCGTGAAGCAGGTGGCCCTGCGCAAGGTCGAGGGCGCGGAGATCCTGCGGCGGGTGGACGAGCACGGCGTCACCCTCATGTGCGGCGCCCCCGCCGTGTGGAACATGGTGCTGGACGCCGCGGCGACCTGGGAGGGCGAGATCCCGGGCCGCGACCGGGTGCGGATCGTCTGCGCCGGCGCCCCGCCGCCGACCAGGACCATTCAGCGCGTGGAGGAGGAGCTGGGCTGGGAGTTCACCCAGCTCTACGGCCTCACCGAGACCTCGCCGCTGCTCACCTTCAACCGCACCCGCCCCGCCGACGCGGGCCTGCCGGCCGAGGAGCGGGCCCGCAGGCTCTCCCGCGCCGGGGTGCCCGCGCTCGGCGTCCGGCTGAAGGTCTCGGAAGCCGGCGAGGTCCTGGCCCGCTCGAACACGGTGCTCCAGGGGTACTGGGAGAAGCCCGAGGAGACGGCGGAGGCGCTGGAGGACGGCTGGTTCCACACCGGCGACGGCGGCACCCTCGACGAGCACGACGGCCATCTGACGATCTCCGACCGCAAGAAGGACGTGATCATCACCGGCGGCGAGAACGTCTCCTCGATCGAGGTGGAGGACACCATCTTCGGCCACCCGGCCGTCGCCGAGGTCGCCGTCATCGGCGTCCCCGACGAGAAGTGGGGCGAGACGATCAAGGCGCTCGTCGTACTCGCCGAGGGCGCGACGGCGCAGGAGTCCGACATCATCGCGCACTGCAAGCGGCACCTGGCCGGCTACAAGGCACCGACCTCCGTCGAGTTCCGCGACGCCATTCCCCGCACGGCCACCGGCAAGATCCAGAAGTTCAAGCTCCGGCAGCCGTACTGGTCCGAGCTGGAGCGCGGGGTCAACTGACCGGCACCTGCCGACGGTTGACGGGCCCCGCCCCGCCGGGGCGCGCGGCTCCGGCCCTGACCCATCGGACGGACACGACCTACGGGACAACCCTTAGCGCGGGGCGGCGAGGTCCTGGGTCCACCAGGGGCCGCCGGAGCCGTGCACGATGCCGATGCCGACCGCGGTGAACCGGCAGTCGAGCAGGTTGTCGCGGTGCGGGGCGTCGCCCATCCAGTCGCCCACCGCGGCGGCGGCGCTCCGCGGGCCGCGGTCGAGGTTCTCGCCCCAGCTGCTCCACTCGTAGCCGGCGGCGGTGATCCGCGCGTCGGGGCCGACGCCTTCCGGCGACGTGTGCTCGTAGTAGCCGCGGGCCGCCATGTCGGCGGAGTGCCGCTGGGCCGCGAGGTGCAGTCTGCGGTCGATGCGGAGCGGACCGCAACCGGCCTGCGCACGACTGCGGTTGATCAGCGCGGTGGCCTGTTCCTCCAGGTCGGGCGGGGTGGCCGTGGGGGAGGGCGGCGCGCTGCTCGGGGTGGCCGTGGGGGTGGGCGTCGGGGTCGGCGTGGGTGTCGGGGTCGGTGTGGCGGAGGGCACCGGGGCGGGCGCGGCCACGGTCCGTTCCGCCGTGGGCCCGGTCGTGGGTGCGGCGGGGTGCGTGTCCCGCACCGGGCCGGACCGCCACCACAGGGCGAGGAGCACGGCCGCGGCGAGCGCCGCGGTGCCCGCGACGACCGCCGCCTTGGCGGCCCGGCGCGGGCGGGGCGCTCGCCGCGGCGCGGGATGCGCGCGGTGGCCCGGCACCGCGGCGCCCGGCCCGGAGGTCGGCGCGGCGCCCGGCGCCGAGGTGCCGGCGGAGGTGCCGGCCGAGGCCACGGAGGCCGCCGAGGCGGTGGGCGCGGACAGGACGCCGTGCGGGGTGAGGTGCGCCGGCAGCGGCAGCATGGCGAGCCCGGCCAGCAGCCCCTCGGCGGGCAGCAGATCGTTCCAGTGCGCGGAGCAGATCGCGCAGTGGCGCGCATGGCGGGCTATGCGTTTGCGCCACAGCGGCGCCGGGTTGGCGTCCCAGGTGGCGGTCAGCCGGTCGAGTTCGGGGCACGGCGGCCTCCCCGCCAGGGCGCGGACGACGACGCGCCCGGTCTCCAGCTGCTCCTTCATCCGCTGCACCCGGACCGCGGCGTGCCGGGTCCCGCAGCCGAGCGCGGTGGCGAGTTCGGGGCGGCTGAGCTCGCCGGCGGCCTCCAGCCACCACAGCGACAGCAGCGCGCGGTCCCCTTCGTCCAGCCAGCGGGTGGCCTCGGCCACCTCGCGACGCTGGCCGGACAGCCCCAGCCGCAGGATCGTCACGTCCACGAAGTCGGCGGCGCGGTCGGGCCGTTCCACTGTCTGGTCCAGGCCGACGACGGGGGCCCTGTGGGCGACGGTCCAGCGGCGCCGCACCTGGTTCATGGCGATCGCCACCAGCCAGGACCGGAAGGACGCCGGCTCCCGCAGGTCCGCCAACGACTCCAGGACCCGCACCATGGTCTCCTGGACCACGTCGTCGACGTCCGCATGGCCGTCCAGCGCGCGGCCGACGACGTTGTAGATCAGCGGCAGATACGCGGAGACGAGCTGCTCCCGGGCAGCGTCGTCACCCGCCCTGGCCGCCTCGACGGTCGCCGTACCGTTTTCCCACTTCACGCCTGTTCGGTCCTGTTCATCCGTGTGCACCTTCATGGCCCCCGTGCTCAGGTGACCCGTCCGGCGCCTGGGGATAACAGAAAAACCTACGTGGCGCGGGATCACCGTCGTGCGCGGGCCCCGGCGGCCCCCTCCGGAGCCCCCGTGGGAACTCTCCGAAAAAATCTGCGGAGTTTTCCGTTGTCCGGGTCCGCGCCGGTGGTCTCCCGTACGGACCGCCCCTCAGGCGGACCGCGCACACCCCCGTCCCCCACAGGTCACCGGCACGGGCCGCAGGTCACGGACCAACCGTCACCGACCACACCGGCCCCGCGACCGGACCGGAAACGGAACCATGAACCACGACGACACGCACCGCCCCGCCTCGCACCACGCCGCGCCGGCCGCCCCCGGCCACCCGGCGGACGCGCCCACGGCCCCCCGGCGGCACGCCGCGCCCCGACCGGGCCGCCGGCCCGGGGCGGGCGGCGGGAACCACCGTGCCGACGCACGTCCGCGCCCCGGCGCGCGGACGACGCTGCTGGCGGTCGCGGCCGTCATCGCCGTGAGCGGCAGCTGCCTGCTGCTGATACGCCCCGGCTCCGGGGCCGACCAGGCACTCGCGGCCGACGCGTCCGGCGCGGCCCGCCCCGCCGTGGACGGATCCGCCCCGCAGACCTTGAGCAGCGCCTCGCACTCGCCCCGCCGCCACCGGCCGTCGCCCACCCCCTCGGCCACCGAACGGCCCGCCGAGCAGCACCCGACGCCCCGGACGTCCGCCTCCCCGAGCCCTTCGCGCTCCGCCGGGGGGACCACGTCGCACGCGCCCCGGGCCGGCTCCGGCACCGGCCGCACCCCGTCCGTGGCGCGGGCCGCGACCGGCACCGCGGCGGAGTACGCCCAGAAGGTCCTCGACCTGGTCAACGCCCAGCGCGCGCAGCACGGTTGCGGCCCCCTCGCCATCGACCCCCACATCCAGGCCGCGGCCCAGGCGCACTCCGACGACATGGCCGCCCGTGACTACTACGCCCACGACACCCCGGAGGGCGTCGACCCGGGGACCCGCCTGACCAACGCGGGATTCCGCTGGCAGAGCTGGGGCGAGAACATCTTCAAGAGCCCCAACGACCCGGCCACGGCGGTGGACGGCTGGATGAACAGCCCCGGACACCGCGCCAACATCCTCAACTGCTCCTACACGTCCACCGGAGTGGGGGTCAACCTCAGCTCCAACGGACCCTGGTGGACACAGGACTTCGCCACCCGCGGCTGACCCACCGGGGGAGCGCCGCCGGTGGGGCACGCGCGCCGCGGACCGCCGCGCCTGAAGGCGCCGGCCGCGGACGGCGTGCGGCCCGTCGCCGAGGCGAAGCCCAGCCAGGTGTGCCGGTTGCCCGCCCAGCACCAGCCGGCCTTGGGGGCGTTGCGGCGCTCCCGGCCGTCCCGCCCGGTGCCGCCGCTGATCCACAGCGCCGGGGTGCGGGCGTCCAGGGTCCCGTCGGCCTTGCGCAGCCGGGAGCCGATGGTCATGAAGCAGTGGTTGGGCTCCAGGGCGGCGGGCTGCTGCACCACCCAGTGGATGCCCTCGGTCAGCAGCAGCGGGGTGCGGGACTCCGCGGTGAGCGCGGGCAGCGCCTCGTCCGGGCTCCAGTTGGCCATGTGGTCGCCGCGGTCGAGGCCGGTGAGGAGGTAGAGCGGGGAGTCGGGCAGTGCGACGGAGTCGAGCGGGGCGAACCGGTCGACGTCCGTCATGTCGGTGACGACGAAGCCGGGCTTGCCCGCGTGGCGGAGCAGCGGTGCGAGGGCGGCGGCCGGGGCCCGGTCGGGGTGGACGGCGAGCAGTGCGCCGCCGTCCCCCGCGCCGTCGCCGGCGGCCTCGGCGAACGCGCGCAACTCGCCGGCGGACAGCCCGGCGAGCTCGTGCACCCGGTGTTCGATCAGGCGCTCGGCCTGCGCGGCGAGGGCGGGGAGGGTGAGGTCCGTCGTGGCGGTGGGCGTGGTCTCGGGCACGGCAATCCCCCAGGTCGTGGGTCGAACCGGTCTTCGTGGGGCGCAAGGGTAGGCGATGCGCGGACCCGACGGGCACGCTGGACGCCATGCTGAGCACGGTGCGTTCCGGATGTCCCTGGGGTGGTTCGGCCCCTCCGGCGGGCAAGCTGGACCGTGTCGACCTGCCGAAGACCGTCTCCGGCACGATCCGCCGCATCGGCCGCGCGAGCCCACCGCGCGGGCGACGGCGGTGCCGCGTACTGGGAGGAGATCCCCTGTTGACCAGTCAGTCGCACACCGAGCCGTCGTACGCGAGCGGGGCGGCGGATCGGCCGCTGCTCGGCCGTACCATCGGCGCCGACCTGGCCCGCACCATCGCCCGCTTCGGCGATCGCGAGGCGCTGGTCGAGGTGGCCGGCGACCGCCGCTGGACCTACGCGGAACTGGGCCGCGCGGTCGACGAGGTGGCGCTCGGGCTGCTCGCCAAGGGCGTCCGCAAGGGCGACCGGGTCGGCATCTGGGCGCCGAACTGCGCCGAGTGGGTCCTCGTGCAGTACGCCACCGCCCGGATCGGCGCGATCCTGGTCAACGTCAACCCCGCGTACCGGGTCCACGAGTTGGCGTACGTCCTCCAGCAGGCCGGGGTGACCGTGCTGGTCTCCGCCGTCGCCCACAAGACCAGCGACTACCGGCGGATGATCGAGCAGGTGCGGGCCGACTGTCCGGCGCTGCGCGACGTGGTCTACATCGGCGATCGGACCTGGGGCGGGCTGTTGGCCGCCGGCGCGGCCGTCCCGCACACCCGGCTCGCCGAGTGCGAGAAGACCCTGACCACCGACGACCCGGTCAACATCCAGTACACCTCGGGCACCACCGGCTTCCCCAAGGGCGCCACCCTCTCCCACCACAACATCCTCAACAACGGCTACTGGGTCGCCGAGACCCTCGGCTACACCGAGCACGACCGGGTGTGCCTGCCGGTGCCCTTCTACCACTGCTTCGGCATGGTGATGGGCAACCTCGGCATCACCTCGCACGGCGCCTGCATCGTCATCCCGGCGCCCGCCTTCGAGCCGGCCGCCACCCTGCGGGCCGTCCAGGACGAGCGCTGCACCTCGCTCTACGGGGTGCCCACCATGTTCATCGCGGAGCTGAACCTCCCGGACTTCGCCGACTACGACCTCGCGTCGCTCCGTACCGGCATCATGGCCGGCTCGCCCTGCCCGGAGGAGGTGATGAAGCGGGTGGTGTCCGAGATGCACATGGCCGAGGTGTCGATCTGCTACGGCATGACCGAGACCTCGCCGGTCTCCACCCAGACCCGCCGGGACGACGACCTCGAACACCGCACCGCGACGGTCGGCCGGGTGCTGCCGCACATCGAGGTCAAGGTCGTGGACCCGTCGAGCGGGGTGACGGTGCCCCGCGGCACCCCGGGCGAACTGTGCACCCGCGGCTACAGCGTGATGCTCGGCTACTGGGAGGACCCCGAGCGCACCGCCGAGGTCATCGACCGGGCCCGCTGGATGCACACCGGTGATCTGGCGGTGATGAACGACGACGGCTACGTCCGGATCGTCGGCCGCATCAAGGACATGATCATCAGGGGCGGGGAGAACGTCTACCCGCGGGAGATCGAGGAGTTCCTCTACTCCCACCCCAAGATCGCCGACGTCCAGGTCGTCGGCGTGCCGGACGAGAAGTACGGCGAGGAGATCGCCGCCTGCGTCATCCTCCGCGATCCCGCCGACACCCTCACCCGCGACGAGCTGGCCCGCTACTGCCGCTCCCGCCTCGCGCACTACAAGGTGCCGCGCTATCTGGAGATCACCGACGCCTTCCCGATGACCGTCAGCGGCAAGGTCCGCAAGATCGAACTCCGCGAGCGGCTCGCGGCGAGGTGGGGCACGGCGGCACCGGAAGCGGCGCCACCGGCGCAACCGGCACCGGCGGCACCGGCGGCGTCGGCGGCGTCGGGAAAAGCCGCCGAGCCGAGCCGGGAGGGCAGCCTGGGCCCGGTGTGAGGGGCTGATCCGTCCTGCCGGGGCGGGGAGTTCGGGGGCACGGACCGGGGCCACCGGGCCGGGCCGGCGTCGGTCCCGGCGCGCCCGGCCGATAGGGTCCTGGCCTGGCCCGTCCCCGGTCTCGGAGGACGGGTGAAAGGTCGTCAACCAGGCCGAACAGCAAGGCCGTTAACCAGGCGGGACATCCCGCGGGATTCCGCCAAGAGGGGACATTCATGACCCGTATCGCACGTTGGGCGACCACTGCCGCCGCCGTGGCCGCCGCCCTGGGGAGCTTCGCCGCCCCCGCCTACGCCGACGTCGTCCAGCCCGGCAGCCCGGGCGGCCCCACCCGCGAGGTGCTCACCGCCGGCTGCGCGAGCGGCGAGGACGCGGCGACCGTGGCGCCGACCGTGGTCGACGCCGACAGCGCCGCGAGCTTCTACCGCTGCGACCCGGTCACCCACCGCGTGGCGACCCGGGACGGGCACGCGACCTGCGTCCCCGGCGGGCTCTTCGACTGGAGCCGGGGGCTGTGCGAACCGGCCGCCACGGTGCCCGAGATGGCGACCCGGCTGACCGCCGGCAAGGCCACTCTCTCCACCAAGCCGCTGAAGGTCGTCGGGCTGCACGCCACCCTGGTGCGGGCCCGCGCCGCCGGTCCGCAGGACGCCGTCTGGAACGCCACCATCACCTTCAAGGACACCACCGGCAAGGTGCTGTGCGTGGCCAGGACGGACGTCGCCGGCCAGGCATCCTGTGACGCCGACCGGCCGCGCTCCGGCGCCGAGGTGCTCAGCGGCGGCTACACCGCCGAGTACGCCGGCAACGGTGCGGTGAACGGCGGTTACGACACCGTCGCCCCGGCCACCGCGCAGGGCGGCATCCGCGCCGTCCTGCCGCCCCGGGGCTGACCGCCCGCCCGGCGTGATGTCCCGCGGTCGCTCCTGACCGGCCGCTCGCGGTCCGGTCCCGGTGGGAGGCCCGACCGCGGGGCATCCGCCGGGTGTCGGGACCGGGGGCGGCAGGCCCGGCTACCGTCGCTCGCCCGGCCAGTCCAGCAGGAGCCGCTGGGCGCGCGGCAGCGAGGCGACGACCAGGTCGTAGGAGTCCTCGATCAGCTCCCGCACCATCCGGTCGGGGAGGTCGCCGGTCAGCGAAACGGTGTTCCAGTGGCGCTTGTTGAGGTGGTAGCCGGGCACCACCTCGGGGTGCGCCGCGCGCAGCCGCAGGGCCAGCTCGGGGTCGCACTTGAGGCTGACCGTCAGCGGCGCCACGTCCAGCGACGTCAGCGCGAAGATCTTGCCGCCCACCTTGAACGTCGAGACCTCCGGGTGCCGGGGGAAGGGGTTCTCCTCGGTCGCGCCGTTGAATCCCAGGCAGACGGCGCGGAGGGCGTTCGCATCGATCACCGGCACATTATGGCCCGCACCACCGACAGTGCTGACGGGGCGTCATGTCAAACCGTGTGCGCCGCCGCTTCCCGCCGCATGCACACCCGGGGCCAGCGGTCCAGGCCCAACTCCGCCTCGTGGGCACGGACCGCCCGCAGCCCCGGCGTCAACTCGGCCGCGGTGAGCGGGCGGAAGCCGAGCCGGGTGTAGTACGGGGCGTTCCACGGGACGTCGGCGAAGGTGGTCAGGGTCAGCGCGGGCAGCCCGCACTCCCGCTCGGCCCGGTCGATCAGCGCTCGGCCGACCCCGCGGCGGGCCCGCTCCGGGTGGACGGAGACCTGCTCGATGTGGGCGCAGCCGTCGATCCGGTCCCACAGGAGATAGCCGTGGGGCGGTTCGCCCGGCCGCCCGGAGTCGTAGGCGGCGAGCGCCCGCCCGGCCCGCTGATACTCCGTCAGCAGAGTCAGCGGCGGCGGTTCGTCGTCCGCGATCGACGCCATGCCGAGCGCTCGGAACGGCTCTCCGGCGGCGCGCTCCAGGGCGCGCAGGGCGGGCAGGTCGGCGGGGTCCGGGACGTGGATCGGCATACGCCCAGTGTCGCAGCCCGGGACGCCCGGGGCACGGGGGTACCTTCCCTGCCCTTAAGGCAATGGGGGAGGGTTGCCGGTGCCGGGCCGGGCGGCGGGCTCAGCCGGGCGGCCGGCCGCCGTTGCTGATCAGCTCGTCGGCCGCGTCGTTGACCGGCTGCGGGGTGCCGGTGAGGTCCATGACGAACAGCGGGACGTGCAGTTCGTCGGCGCGGGAGCGGGCGTCGCGGGCGTAGCCGGCCAGCGAGAAGGAGACCGGGACCGCGGAGTCGCTCAGGCCGTTGAGCCAGACGCACTCGATGTCGCGGAGGGCGGTGGCCCGGGTCGTCGGATCGACCTGGGCGACCACGCCGGTGCCGCGCAGGTCCACGCCGGCCGCGGTCCGTTCCTGGGCCCGGGCGACGTCGGAGAAGCCCAGCCACTTCAGATACTGCGCGGCGGCGGTGATGCAGTCCCGTGCCGTCCGGATCGTCACCGGGCGGAACACCGGCCGCTCCGGCGGCGGCCCGACGGCCGGCCGCGGCGCCGGCTGCGGGCGGGTGGCCGCGGCGGGGCCGGGCCGCTCCCCCGCGGGGCTCTCGGGCGCGGGCGGCGCGGCGGGCGCCGGGGTGATCGGCACCCGGACCACCGTGCCGCAGGCGCACCCGCTCTCCGGCGCCGGCCAGGCGTCCTGCCGCCCGCAGACCTCGCACCGCACCGCCACCCAGGACGCCTCCCAGGTGCGGTGCAGTATCTCGATGGGCACGCCACCTCGCAGCACCGGCAGGGTCAGCGGTGCACCGCAGGCGCAGGGGAAGGTCGGCGGGGTGAAGGCGTTCTCGCGGCGGCACGTAGGGCACCGCACCGGCACGCTGTCGGCCATGTTCGGCTCCAGGCAGGTCGGGCAGGCGGTCGGTCGGCTCTGCTTGCCGTCCATGGTCTCGCCAAAAGTGCCTGTCCGGGGCGGGAATGCGCCGAGAGGCGGCGGTCGGTGCGCAGCAGAGGGCACGGCGTCAGCCGCTCCGGTGGAGCCGGTGCTTGCACCGGGGGAGAGTGCGGGGACGGCACAGGGCCCGGAATCCGTGACCGTACGAACTCCGGGCCCTGCGCGTGGTTTCCGTCCGACAGTGCGAGAGATGGGCGCGACGGGACATCACACTGTCGGACGGAGTCGGTGGAGAGGGGGCGTGCTGCGGAGGGCAGCGGGGTGGGACAGCAGGCGGGCTCCGCGGCGGGGAGGCGGCCCACCCTCCTTGGCGGGTGAGCCTGCCACCGCACTGGAATCTCCCCGGACTCCGCGGAGCTCCGCGCTACTTCCCCGTACCGGCCGACCACCCCTCAACGGGCCGGCCGGTACGGGTGCGCAAGGTGACTGACCTCCCGTCAGTCCTCGCGCAGCTCGCGGACGCGCGCCTCGACGCGCTTGCCGTAGTCCTGGTCGGCGGCGTGGAAGTGGGCGAGGTTCTTCTCGATCACGTCGTCGCGGCTGACCTGGGAGAGACCGCCGGCGATGTTCTCCACCAGGCGCTTCTTCTCGTCCTCGGACATCAGCCGGTACAGCTCACCGGCCTGGAAGAAGTCGTCGTCCTTGGTGTGCGCCGGGGCGGCGTGGGTGCCGACGTAGCCGGACACGGCCAGCGGCGCGGAGAGCGGCTGGTCGGTCTGGACCGGACCGTCGTACGAGTTGGGCTCGTAGTTCTTGGCGTGGCGGTCGTAGGCGTTGGACGCCATGAGGCCGTCCCGGCCGTAGTTGTTGGCGCTGGTCGCCTTGGGGGCGTTGACCGCGAGCTGGGTGTGGTTGACGCCCAGGCGGTAGCGGTGCGCGTCGGCGTAGGCGAACAGCCGGCCCTGGAGCATCTTGTCCGGGGACGGGCCGATGCCGGGCACGAAGTTGTTCGGCGAGAACGCGGACTGCTCGACCTCGGCGAAGACGTTGTCGGGGTTGCGGTCCAGGACCATCCGGCCGACCCGCTGGAGCGGGTAGTCCGAGTGCGGCCACACCTTGGTCAGGTCGAACGGGTTGAAGCGGTAGTTGGCCGCCTCGGCCGCCGGCATGAGCTGCACGTACAGGGTCCAGGAGGGGTACACGCCCCGCTCGATGGACTGCAGCAGGTCGGTCTGGTGGCTGTTGGCGTCCTTGCCGACGAGCTCGGCGCCCTGGTCGGCGGAGAGGCTGCGGACACCCTGGTTCGTCTTGAAGTGGTACTTGACGAAGAAGGCTTCGCCCTCGGCATTGGTCCACTGGTAGGTGTGGGAGCCGTAGCCGTTCATGTGGCGGTAGGAGGCCGGGATGCCGCGGTCGCCCATGAGCCAGGTGACCTGGTGGGTGGCCTCGGGGGCGTGCGCCCAGAAGTCCCAGACGTTGTTCGGCTCCTGCTTGCCGGTGAACGGGTCGCGCTTCTGCGAGTGGATGAAGTCCGGGAACTTGATCGGGTCCTTGATGAAGAACACCGGGGTGTTGTTGCCGACGAGGTCGTAGTTGCCCTCTTCGGTGTAGAACTTCACCGCGAAACCGCGCGGGTCCCGGACGGCGTCCGCACCGCCGAGGCTGTCGGCCACGGTCGAGAAGCGGATGAACAGCTCGGTCCGCTTGCCGACGGTGTTGAGGAAGTCGGCCCGCGTGAAGCCGGTGACGTCGTCGGTCACCTCGAAGTAGCCGTACGCACCGGAGCCACGGGCGTGCACGACGCGCTCCGGGATGCGCTCGCGGTTGAAGCGCGCGAGCTTCTCCAGCAGGTGCTGGTCCTGGAGAATGATCGGGCCGCCGACGCCGGCGGTCGAAGAGTTCTGGTTGTCGGCGACCGGGGCGCCGGACTCGGTCGTCAGCGTGGGCTTCGACATGGTGACCTTCCGTACGAGAGCGCGGAAGTTGGCTTCCGCATGTCGGAGCGTAGAAAGCGCTCCGACCAAACGTCAACAGTTTGTTGAAACAATCTGTCTTGCTCAGGGGTGGGTATTCCGGGCGGTGGCCGCGCCTGGGCGCGACAGGACAGGTGTCAGCGCGACCACCGCCCGGAAGCTTGATCTCACGGGCCCGACAAGCCCCTCCGCGACGGGCTTCAGGTCCCGTACGCGCGGGTGTGCACCGGGTCCGCGGGCAGACCGTCGTAGGCGTCCGCCGCGCGCTCGGCCCGGACCTCCACCAGGACCGGCCGCCGGGTGGAGACGGCCTCCTTGCGGGCCCACTCGACCGCCGAACGCAGGTCCGCCGGATCGAGCACGTCACGGCCCGCGCAGCCGTACGCCTCGGCGAGCTTCACCGGGTCCGTGAACGGGTCGGCGTCCTCGGCGCCGCCGAGCAGCACCACCACGAACGGCACTTCGTACTGCGCCGCCGCGGCCAACTCCCCGGCCGTCAGCGGGAAGCCGCGACCGTCGACGACCACCACGACCTCCGCCGCCCGCTCGCCCCGGGAGTCCAGTGCCTTCCGGACCCCGATCGCGGTCGGCACCTCCCACCCCGGCGGACCGTTCCGCCGCGGCACCCGGTGCCGTCGCGCGGTGCCCGGACGGGAGGCGCTCGCCTCCGGCAGCCCGCTGACGACATAGGTGTCCGCCGACGACCCGCCGCCGAAGAGCGCGGCGAGCTCCGCGAGGGCCCAGTGGGCCCCGGTGCCCGCCGGGTCCGCGGGCGCGGACAGGGGGAGTACCGCCCCCGGCGCCGGTGACCGGACGCCGTCCACCAGTGCCGGTCCGGCGCCGGGAGCGGAAGGGGCGACCGGCCCCGGGCCGCACATGATCTCCACCCCGGCCAGATCGGCCGGAACGTCGATCAGTACGGGGCCGGGTCGGCCTTCCCGCGCGATCTGGAACGCCTCACGGAAAGCGCCCGGGATCCGCGCGGGGTCCTCGATCCGCTCGGCACGCTTGGTGACCGCACCGGCCAGCCGGACCAGGTCCGGCGGCCGGTACCCCGCGTGCCGCAGCGGTATGGCGGGGGCGGGCGGCGCGGACGCCTCCCGGCCGGTGACGCACACCAGCGGGACGGCGTCCTGCCGGGCCGCGTAGAGCCCGCTGAGCAGCCGGACCGCCCCGGGCCCGGCAGCCACCGCGACCACGCCGGCCTTCCCGGTCGTCCTGGCCCAGCCGTCGGCCATGTGCGCGGCGCCCTCGGCGTGGCCCGCGGACAGGTGGGCGATGCCGCCGGTCCGCTCCATCGCCGCGTACAGCGGCAGCAGCGCGGTGCCGGGGCAGCCGAAGACGGTGTCGGCGCCCTCGTCCTTCATGATCTCAACGGCCGCCTGGACGGCGGGAATGCGACGTGCCCCCATGATCTGGGACTCAGTCCTTGAGGTCGTATCCGGAGAGGCGTTCGACGCCGCGGAGGAGGGCGGAGTGGTCCAGGCCGCCGTCGCCCTGGGCGCGCAGGGAGGCCACGAGGGAGGCGACGACGGAGCCGACGGGCAGGGCGGCGCCGACGGTGCGGGCGGCGTCGGTGACGATGCCCATGTCCTTGTGGTGCAGGTCGATGCGGAAGCCGGGCTTGAAGTCGCGGTGGGCGAAGTTGTCCTTCTTGCGGGCAAGGACGGTGGAGCCGGCCAGGCCGCCGGCCAGGACGTCGAGGGCGGCGGGCAGGTCGACGCCGGACTTCTCCAGGAAGACCACGGCTTCGGCGCAGGCTTGGATGTTGACGGCGACGATGAGCTGGTTGGCGGCCTTGACGGTCTGGCCGGCGCCGTGCGGGCCGCACAGCACGATGGTCTTGCCCAGGGCTTCCAGGATCGGCTTGGCGGCGTCGAAGTCGGCCTGCTGGCCACCGACCATGATCGACAGGACGGCCTCGATGGCGCCGGCCTCGCCGCCGGAGACGGGGGCGTCCAGGACCCGGATGCCCTTCTCGGCGGCGTTCTTGGCCAGGTCGATGGAGGTCTGCGGGGTGATCGAGGACATGTCGATCAGCAGCGCGCCGGACTTGGCGTTCGCCAGGATGCCGTCGGGGCCGTAGGCGATGGCCTCGACGTGCGGGGAGGCCGGGACCATCGTGATGATGACGTCGGCGTCGGCGACGGCCGCGGCGATGTCGGTGGCGGCGGTGCCGCCGGCCGCGGCCAGCCGCTCCAGCTTGTCGGCTTCCAGGGTGTAACCGGTCACCGCGTAGCCGGCCTTGATCAGATTCTCGGCCATGGGCGAACCCATGATGCCCAGCCCGATCCACGCAATCTTCGGCAGATTACTCATTGAAAAGCCTCTTTCACACGCAAACGTAAAGGGGGGAGGGGAACGCCAGACAGCGACAGGCGACAGGCGACAGGCGACAGGCGACAGGCGGCGCGTGGGCCGCGGTCAGTGGGCGGCGCGCAGCGGGGCCGGGAGCCAGGTGAAGGACTCGGTGCTCGGGCGGTCGCCCGGCTTGTATTCCAGGCCGACGTAGCCGTCGTAGCCGGCCTTCTTCAGACGGCCGAGCAACTCCTCCAGTGGGAGCGAGCCGGTGCCGGGCGCGCCGCGGCCGGGGTTGTCGGCGATCTGCACGTGTGCGGTCTTGGGCGTGTAGTGGTCGATGACCTCCGCGAGGTCCTCGCCGTTCATCGACAGGTGGTACAGGTCCATCAGGAACCGTGCGTTGTCCAACCCGGTGGCGGCGTTGACCGCGTCGACCACCTCGATCGCCTTGGGTGCCGAGACGATCGGACACGCCGGCGACTCCGGCGCGTTGAGCGCCTCGATCAGCAGCGTGCCGTCCACCTCGCCCACCGCCCGCGCCGCGAAGGCCAGGTTCTCCAGCGCAAGAGCATCCTGCTCCTCAGGCGTGGTGCCCTCGACGCGGTTGCCGTACAGGGCGTTGAAGGTGGTGCAGCCCAGCGACGCGGCGAACGCGATCGCCACCGGCACGTTCGCCCGGAACCTCTCCGACTCCACCCCCGGAACCGACAGCGCACCACGATCCGGACCCGGCAACTGCCCGGCGTAGAAGTTCAGACCCGTCAACTGCGTCCCGGCATCACGCAGCGCATCGCCCAGCGCGTCCAGCTCGGACCGCTCCGGGGTCGGGGCGTCCACCCACGGCCACCACAGCTCCACCGCGGTGAAACCCGCCGCCCGCGCGGCCGCCGGCCGCTCCAACAACGGAAGCTCGGTGAACAGGATCGACAGATTGACGTTGAAGCGCGTGTCCGTGAAACCCATAAGGCCCGGCGCTCCTTCCGGATAGCGGAACTTATTTTCTGCGTAATGGAACACTGCCGGGCGGGCGGGGAGGCTGTCAAGGGGGGCCGGGGGCAATTTCTGGTCGGCGGGGCGAAGCGCGCGTAGGTTGAACCGCGTGCGATTGAGAGTTGAGTTCACGACGGAGCCGTTCGACCTGGACGAGGCGCCGGCCCATGCCGTGGTGGCGCGGGAGATCGTCACCGGTGCCGAGCTGGACGCCGTCGACGTCGGCCCCTTCGGCAACACCGCCGAGGGCGACGCCGACCGGGTGCTGGACGCGGTCGGCGCCCTGCTGCGACAGTCCCTGGAGGCGGGCGCGACCCGGGTCTCCCTCCAGGTCAATGTGATCGCCGACGACCGGCAGGGCGGCGCGGCGGATGGCGAGGGGGACGCGACGTGACCGAGCCCGCCGACCACCCCTTCGTCCGGGCGGTCAAGCCGCTGGTGGACGCCATGGGTGGCCAGATGGTCGCACCCGATCAGGCCAGCGGGGACGACGTCGTGCTGGCCTGGGAGGGGCAGGACCGGGTGGCCGTCCGGCTCCCGCACCTTTCGGAGTCGCTCGATCACATCCTCGCCGAGCTGGAGCGCCGGCACGGCATGCCGCTCTCCGAGCTGGACCGCAGGACCAAGCAGTCGGTGGTGCGGATATTGGAGAGCCGGGGTGCTTTTTCGGTCCGGCACGGGGTCGAGACGGTCGCCGGCGCCCTCGGTGTCAGCCGCTTCACTGTGTACAACTACCTGAACAGGGAAAGCGCCGCGAAGGACGCCGACTGAGGCGAAGCGGGCGCAACTGCCCGTCCTGCGGCCGAAGCCGCCACTCGGAGACCCCGGGTGGCGGCTTTTGTGTTGCCGACTTTTCAACAAAGTGTTGACGTGATGTTGCCGGGGGTCTTAGCTGTTTCCAGCCAACCAGAGCTGTCCAGCACCAGGCCACGGAGGCTTCCCGTGTCGTCGACCACGCCCCAAGGGCTTACCCGGTTCAACACCGCCGACGCCAGTGAGGCGCAGGCCGCGCTGCACGAGGTGTGCGCCAGCCGGGCCTGGGGGAGCAAGGTTCTCGCCCAGCGCCCCTACGCCACCGCCGACGCCCTGTTCACCGCCAGTGACGCCGCCATGGCGGAGCTGAGCGCGGACGACCTGGCCGAGGCGATGGCCGGGCACCCGCCCATCGGGCGGCCCAAGCCGGGCGACCCCACCTCGAACCGCGAGCAGAGCGGGATGGCCGGCGCCTCCGACGACCTCAAGGCGGAGATGCTCGAACTGAACCTGGCCTACCAGGAGAAGTTCGGGCACGTTTTCCTGATCTGTGCCTCCGGCCGCACCGGGGAGCAGATGCGCGATGCGGTCCGTAACCGGATCGACAACTCGCCGGAACAGGAACGCGAGATCGTCCGTGTGGAGCTCGGCAAGATCAACCGCATCCGCCTGACCCGCATCGCAGAAGGAGACCCATCATGAGCAGCGAGTCGGCTGCACCGACGTCGGTGTCCACGCACATCCTGGACACCAGCGTGGGCCGTCCCGCGGAGGGCGTCGCCCTCACGCTCTCGGTGCGCTCCGGCAGCGCGGGTGCGTGGACCGTCCACGGCGCCGGGAAGACAGACGTCGACGGGCGCTGCAAGAACCTGCCGGCACTGCCGGAGGGCACCACCCACGTACGCATCGACTTCGAGACCGAGGCGTACTTCTCTTCACGTCAGCACAGCGTCAACCAGCAAGCCGAGGAACAGCAGGACGCCCCCGCGCTACGGGACAGCGGAGCCTTCTTCCCGGAGGTGGCAATCACCTTTGCCGTCCAGCCGGGCGAGCACTACCACGTACCGCTGCTGCTCAACCCGTTCGGCTACTCCGTATACCGAGGGAGCTAGCACCGACATGCCCACGATTCTCGGCCAGAACCAGTACGGCAAAGCGGAGAACCGCGTTGTCAAGATCACCCGCGACGGCGACACCCACCACATCAAGGACCTCAACGTCTCGGTAGCCCTCTCCGGCGACCTGGAAGAGGTCCACCTCTCCGGCTCGAACGCCAACTGCCTGCCCACCGACACGACCAAGAACACCGTGTACGCCTTCGCCAAGGAGTACGGGATCGAGTCGGCCGAGCAGTTCGGCATCCACCTGGCCCGGCACTTCGTCTCCAGCCAGGAGCCGATCAAGCGGGCCCGGATCCGGATCGAGGAGTACGCCTGGGAGCGCATCGAGACCTCGGACGGCAACTCGCGCTTCATCGGCGCGGACGAGGTCAAGCACTCGTTCGTCCGCAAGGGCCAGGAGGTCCGCCTGACCGAGATCACCTACGACGGTGAGAACTGGCAGGTCATCTCCGGCCTGAAGGATCTGATCGTGATGAACTCCACCAACTCGGAGTTCTGGGGGTACATCAAGGACCAGTACACGACGCTGAAGGAGGCGTACGACCGCATCCTGGCCACGCAGGTCGCCAGCCGCTGGCGCTTCAACTGGACGTCCGACGAGCAGCGGATGCCCAACTGGGAGCGTTCGTACGAGCAGGTCAAGAAGCACATGCTGCAGGCTTTCGCGGAGACCTACAGCCTCTCGCTCCAGCAGACCCTGTACCAGATGGGGTCGCGCATCATCAACAACAGGTCCGAGGTGGACGAGATCCGCTTCTCGCTCCCGAACAAGCACCACTTCCTCGTGGACCTGGAGCCCTTCGGGCTCAAGAACGATACCGCCGAGGGGGCCGTCTACTACGCGGCGGACCGCCCGTACGGCCTGATCGAAGCCACTGTTCTGCGCGACGGTGTCGAAGCCCGGATCCCGATGGATCTGACGAACCTCTAGCGGCTCGACGCAACGCCGTGCCTCGCGTCCCCTCCCCACCCCGCAGCGGGGAGGGGACGCGATTTCCGAGGGGAACGACCCATGGCACTGCAAGAGCAAGCCCCGCACCACCCAGCCCCACCGGTTCACCCGGTGGATGAGAAGCCGGCCGTCAGACGGCTCGTCCCTGCCGCCCTCCAGCACATCGCGGCGATGTACGCCGGCGTCGTCACCCCTCCGCTCATCATCGGCCAGGCCGTCGGTCTGGACACCGCAGGCCGGACCCGGCTGATCGCCGCCAGCCTGCTCATCGCCGGCCTGGCGACCCTGCTGCAGACGCTCGGCATCCGCACCTTCGCCGGCAACCGCCTCCCGTTCGTCAACGCGGCCAGCTCCGCCGGCATCACCCCGATGCTCGCCATCGCCGAGACCACCGCCAAGGGCCACCAACTCCCCGCCATCTACGGGGCAGTGATGTGTGCCGGGGTGTTCTGCCTGGCGATCGGCCCGTTCTTCGGGAAACTCCTGCGTTTCTTCCCGCCGCTGGTCACCGGCGTCGTGATCACCCTCATCGGGGTCACGTTGATGCCCGTACCGGTCGGCTGGGCACAGGGCGGCGACAAGGGCGCCGCCGACTTCGGCTCCATGAAGAACCTCGCGCTGGCCGGCTTCACCCTCCTCGTGGTGCTGCTCATCCAGCGCTTCACCAAGGGCTTCGTCAAGCAGATCGCGCTGCTGATCGGCCTGGTCGTCGGCACCCTGGCCGCGATCCCGTTCGGGATGGCCAGCACCGACGGGCTGCGCTCGGCCCCGATCGCCGCGCTGCCCACGCCCTTCGCCTTCGGCCCGCCGGAGTTCCAGCCCGCCGCCATCCTCTCCCTGTGCATCGTGATGCTGGTGCTGATGACGGAGTCGTCGGCCGGGATGCTCGCCCTCGGCGAGATCTGCGACCGGAGGACCACCGGCACCACCATCACCCGCGGCCTGCGCACCGACGGCATCGCGACCCTCCTCGGCCCGATCTTCGGAGGCTTCCCGACCAGCGCCTTCGCGCAGAACGTCGGCGTCGTCTCGCTGACCCGGGTCCGCAGCCGCTATGTCGTCGCGCTGGCCGGTGCGGTGCTGCTGGTCCTCGGCGCCTTCCCCGTCCTGGGCGCCGTGGTCTCGCTGGTGCCGATGCCGGTCCTCGGCGGCGCGGGTATCGTCCTGTTCGGATCGATCGCGGTCAGTGGCATCCGCACGCTCTCCGAAGCCGGACTCGATGACAGCTCCAACATCATCCTGGTGGCCGTGTCGCTCGGCGCGGGAATCATCCCGCTCGCCGCGCCGACCTTCTACGCCGGGTTCCCCGCCTGGGCACAGACCGTGCTCGGCTCCGGGATCAGCGCCGGAGCCCTGGTCGCGGTCGCGCTCAACCTGTTCTTCCACCATCTCGGCACCCGGGGCACGTCACGGGCAGCGGTACTGTCAGCCGCCTCGCCCGGCTCCGGCACTCAAATCCCCTAGGGCCATGCCGTGCCCAACCGCCACTGAAAGAACGAGGAAAGCACCATGGCACCAGCACCGGCATCCCCTGACAGCGCGGTGAAGCAGCGCATCGTCATCGAGAACTGTGCCATCGCGACCGTCGACGCCGACGACACCGAGTACGCCAGCGGCCACCTCGTCGTCGCCGACAACGTCATCGAGTCCCTCGGCGCCGGCAAGGCCCCCGAGGGCCTGGCGAACGTCGTCCGCCGCATCGACGCCACCGGTCACCTGGTCACCCCGGGCCTGATCAACACCCATCACCACTTCTACCAGTGGATCACCCGTGGCCTGGCCACCGACCACAACCTCTTCAACTGGCTGGTCGCGCTCTACCCGACCTGGGCCCGGATCGACGCCGAGATGCTCACCGCGGCCACCCACGGCTCGCTCGGCATGATGGTCAAGGGCGGTGTCACCACCGCCTCCGACCACCACTACGTCTTCCCGCAGGGGTCCGGGGACCTCGTGGGCGCCGAGCTGGCCGCGGTCGCCGACATCGGCGCCCGGATCACCCTGGCCCGCGGTTCGATGGACCGCAGCGAGAAGGACGGCGGCCTGCCCCCGGACTTCGCCGTCGAGACCACCGAGGGCGCCCTGATCGGCACCGAGGAGGCCATCGAGGCGCACCACGACGCCTCGTTCGGCTCGATGGTGCACATCGCGGCGGCCCCCTGCTCGCCGTTCTCCATCTCCACCGAACTCCTCCGGGAGGGCGCCGCGCTCGCCCGCCGCAAGGGCGTGCGGATGCACACCCACGGCTCGGAGACGGTGGAGGAGGAGAAGTTCTGCCACGAGCTGTTCGGCATGGGCCCGACCGACTACTTCGAGTCCACCGGCTGGCTCGGCGAGGACGTGTGGATGGCGCACTGCGTCCACATGAACGACTCCGACATCGCCGCCTTCGCCCGCACCAAGACCGGCGTGGCGCACTGCCCGTCGTCCAACGCCCGCCTGGCCGCCGGCATCGCCCGCGTACCGGACATGCTGGCCGCCGGCGTTCCGGTCGGCCTCGGCGTGGACGGCACCGCCTCCAACGAGTCCGGCGAACTCCACACCGAGCTGCGCAACGCGCTGCTCATCAACCGCCTCGGCGCCCACCGCGAAGCCGCCCTCAACGCCCGCAAGGCGCTGCGGCTCGGCACCTACGGCGGCGCCCAGGTCCTCGGCCGGACCGGCGAGATCGGCTCTCTGGAGCCGGGCAAGCTCGCCGACCTGGTCCTGTGGAAGCTCGACGGGCTGGGCCACTCCTCGATCGCCGACCCGGTGACCGCCCTGGTCTTCGGGCCGGCCGCCCCGGTCACGCTGTCGCTGGTCGACGGCAAGCCGGTGGTCGAGGACAACCACCTCACCAACATCGACGAGGACGCCATCGCCCGCTCCACGCGGGCCGAGGCCCAGCGTCTGGCCCGTATCGCGGCCGAGGGCTGATCCCCCGGACGCGGCACACCCCCAAGACTCGGCCGGGAGGGACGGCTCCCGGCTGAGCTTGCGGACCCGAGCGGGGTCCGCAAGCGCCGTGACCCGGGGGTGCGGATTCCCGCACCCCCGGGCCGGTCGCCCCCACACAAGCCGCCCATGCGCCACAAGCGCGGCCTTCGCACGCTCACCAGCGCGACTTCGGCACCCCGCACCACATGGCACGCCCTCCGTGACAGGCTCGCACCGCCGGCTTCCGGCGGAGCAGAAATCGACAGGAGGCCCGCAGTGGCCGCACCTACCGGGCAGAAGTCGGAGGTGGACCGGAAGCATCCGGTCGACGAAACCCTCCCGCCCTTCAAAATGTTCACCAGCGGCCTACAGCATGTAGCCGCCATGTACGCGGGCGTGGTGGCCCCGCCGATGATCGTGGGACCCGCCTGCGGGCTCAGCCCCACCGAGACCGCGTTCCTGATGGGGGCCAGCCTCTTCACCGCGGGCATCGCCACCCTGCTCCAGACCCTGGGCTTCTGGAAGGTCGGAGCCAAGCTCCCCTTCGTCAACGGCGTCTCCTTCGCCGGTGTCACCCCCATGGTCGCCATCGCCAAGGAGCACAGCCCGCACGACGCGCTGCCGATCATCTTCGGCGCGGTCATCGTCGCCGGCGTCCTCGGCTTCCTGCTCGCGCCCTACTTCTCGAAACTCGTCCGCTTCTTCCCCCCGGTGGTCACCGGCACCGTCATCACCCTGATCGGTGTCTCGCTGCTCCCGGTGGCCTTCCGCTGGTCCCAGGGCGGCAACGAACAGGCCGCGAACTACGGCTCGTTGAAGAACATCGGGATGGCCGCGGCCACCTTCCTGATCGTGCTGGTGCTGCGCCGGGTGCTGCGCGGCTTCCTCCAGCAGATCGCCATCCTGCTCGGCCTGGTCGCCGGCACGCTGGTCGCGATCCCGGTCGGCCTCACCGACTTCTCGGCGCTGACCAGGGCGAGTCTGATCGGCTTCCCGACGCCGTTCCACTTCGGCGCCCCGCAGTTCGACGTCGCGGCCATCATCTCGATGTGCATCGTCATGCTGGTCTGCATGACCGAGTCCACCGCCGACATGCTCGCGCTCGGCAAGATCGTGGGCCGGCCGGCGGACGAACGCACCATCGAGGGCGGTCTGCGCGCCGACACCCTCGGCACCGCCGTCAGCCCGCTGTTCAACGGCTTCGCCAACAGCGCCTTCGCCCAGAACATCGGCCTGGTCGCGATGACCAAGGTCCGCAGCCGCTTCGTCGTGGCCACCAGCGGGGCGATCCTGGTCGTGCTCGGGCTGTGCCCGGTCGCCGCCTCGATCATCTCCCTCGTCCCGCTGCCGGTCCTCGGCGGCGCCGGCATCGTCCTCTTCGGCTCGGTCGCCGCCAGCGGTGTCCAGACGCTGGCCACCGCCGCCATGGAGAAGGGCGAGAACTCGCTGATCGTCGCCGCCGCCCTCGGCATCGGCCTGATCCCGATCGCGGCGCCGGAGTTCTACCACAACTTCCCCAAGGACCTGCTGGTCGTCCTGGACTCCGGCATCAGCACCGGCTGCCTGGTCGCCATCGTCCTCAACCTCGCCTTCAACCACTTCGGTTCGAAGGCCCCGTCCGCCCCGGCCGATCCGCACGCCCCCGATCCGCACGTCGCTGATCCGCACGCCCCGGCCGGCGCCCCGGAGGTACCCCGGCAGCCCGACCGCGGCCGCATGGACGACGGCGAGACCGCCACCTCGCCCACCCACTGAGGCCCGCCCCCTTCGCAACGGCCCGTACGGAAACGGCAACCGCCGCCTCCCTACGGGCCGTTGGGCTTTCCCCCGGGGCTCAGCCGATGTGGTAGCTGTCCCCGTAGACCTTCCAGTCCAGCGGAGTGCGCAGGTCCAGGTTCCCCCGCTCCAGGAACACCCGCTGCTCGGTGTCCACCCGGCTGGTGTCGCCGTGCGCCTCCTCCTGCTGCATCGCCCAGACCCGGGCGTCGAGGAAGGCGCCCAGGTAGGTCTTCTCGTCGCCGCCCCGGGCCGGCGGCTCGGCCTTCGCCAGCGCCCGCTTGCGGATGTTGGAGAAGCTGGTGCGCTCGTCGCCGTCGCCGTGCATCACGATCGCGTCGTAGTACGCGAACTGCCCCAGCACGCCGAGCCCGTCGGCCTTCCCCTGCTCGACCGCCGGGTTGAAGTACACCCGGTCCCGCTCGTCGTCCTGCGCTTTCCGGAAGACCGGGTCCTGGGCGGCCTTCCGCCAGTCCTTCGGGTAGTTCGGGTCCAGACCCTCGTGCGAGTCGCTGCCGTCCACCGTGCGCAGCGCCGGCAGGTACGGGGCCAGGACGTTGTCGGGCTTGCGCTTGGTGTAGAGCTCGACCAGCTCCAGCATGTCGTGGGTGCCGGAGGTGAAGCCGATGATGCCGCCGGTGTAGCCGCGGCCGTCACCGATGTCCTCGATGTACGCGTACTGGGCCTTCCAGTCCAGCGAGGAGTTCTCCGCGCTGGACACCAGCTGCATGGCGATCTCCTTCTTCGCCGGGTCGTCCAGCCCGACGGCGGCCCGCGCGGTGTGGGGTGCGGCGTGGGCCGGGGCCGGGGCTGCCGCCCGGCCGGCCGGCGCAGTGGTGGCGGCGACCGCGGTCGCGGGGACGGCGAGCAGTGCCAGGCCGAGCGTGACGCGGGTGGCGGTCCTGGCTATCGATCGGGAGCGCATGGAGTCCTCCTGTCCGGAGTGTGCCGTGGGGGGTTCCCCAATCGTTAGGAAACTTTCCTACCAGACTCCGGGGGTGCCGCATAGCCGTCGCGCGCCCCAACGTGCCGCCCGCCGCGCCCAGTTGGCCGAGCGCCCCACCCCCGCTCCGGGCCCCGCCGACCGCCGCCTTCCGCCGTCGACCGCCCCGTCAGTCGGCGTTCCCGCCCGTCGCGTCGCCCTGTACTTCGCCCCGCACTTCGCTCCGCGCTCCGCCCTCCGGGCCGGCCAGCAACCCGCCCACCAGTGCCCGGATCTCCTCCGCCGGGTCGAACGCGCCCTCGGGGAAGGCCAGTTGGCGCATCACCACCCCTTCCAGGTGGTCCACCAGGATCCGCCCGTGCCGCTCCGGCGCCCCGGAGCCCAGCCGGCGCACCCACTCGGTGCTCCGCTCCAGCACCGCCTGCCGCCCCCGCCCGAGCGGCGCCCGCAGCCCGGGGCGCACCGCGGACTCCAGCAGCAGCGCCCATCGGGCGGCCGTGCGCGCGCGCCCGGGCCCCGCGGCGTGCCGGGCGAAGGCGGCCATCGCCGCGGCCAGTTCGCCGGGGCCGACCGGCGCCGGCCCCGCCGTCAGCGCCGCCCACTCCCGCCGCTCCAGCGCCAGCAGATGCTCGGCGATGCCGTCGACCAGCGCGGCCCGGTTGCGGAAGTAGTTGGACGTGGTCCCCGTCGGCACCCCCGCGGCCCGGTCCACGGCCTGGTACGTCAGCCGCCGGGCCCCCTCGGCCCCCAGTACCTCGACCGCCGCGTCCAGCACCTGGTCCCGCCGCCGCGCCAACGCTCCACCCACCCTTACAACTCCGTTACTACGCCCATAGTAGTGCGATTCCCTCGGGTGTCGTGGCGGCTGACGCGGCATCGACGTCGCTGCCGCGGCCGCCGGCGGTATGCCCGATATGCTGTATTGCGCACGAAAGTGACAGGTATTCAACGTGTGCGCCCGCGCGGTCGGGCGCCGCAGAGAGGGGGCCCGCGGTGCCCCACGGAGCCCACGCGTCAGGGACGGCCTCGGCGCTGGAAACCACCGTCGACGGCCTGATGGACGACCTCTGCGCCGATCTCGAACGGCTCGCCGCCGTCCCCTCCATCGCCTTCCCCGGCTTCTCGCCCGAACCCGTCCTCCAGGCCCGCGACCTCGTCGTCGAACTGCTCAGGGCCGCCGGCGTCACCGACATCGGCGAACTGAACCTCCCCCGCACCGCCCCCGTCGTCACCGCCACCCTCCCCCCGCCCACCCCGGACGCCCCCACCGTCCTCCTCTACGCGCACTACGACGTCCAGCCGGCGGCCGACGAACACCTCTGGGATTCCCCGCCGTTCGAGCCCACCCGCATCGAGGGCGGCATCCGCGCCCGCGGCATCGCCGACGACAAGGTCAACCTGATGGTCCACCTCGGCGCCCTCCGGGCGTGGCGCGGACGGCCGCCCGTCGGCATCAAGATCGTCTTCGAGGGGCAGGAGGAGTACGGCAGCGCCTTCGACGGCTACCCGCCCACCGACCCCACGGCGTTCGCCTGCGACGCGATGATCATCGCCGACACCGGGAACATCCGCCCCGGCACCCCCACCCTCACCACCGCCCTCCGCGGCAGCGTCGACGTCTTCGTGGACGTCCGCACGCTCGATTCCGCGGTCCACAGCGGCCAGTACGGCGGCGCCGCCCCGGACGCCCTGCTCGTCCTCGTCAAGGCGCTGGCCACCCTCCACGATCTGCACGGCGACGTCGCGGTGGAGGGCCTGCGGCGCGAACCGTGGCACGGCACGGCCCTTGCGGAGGACGACTTCCGCGCACGGGCCGGCGTGCCCGACGGCACCCCGCTGCTCGGTTCCGGCGGGCTCGGCGAGCGGCTGTGGAGCGGCCCCGCGCTCACCGTCGTCGGCCTGGACGCGCCCTCCGCGGACCGCGGCGCCGCCGCCGTCGTCCCGCACGCCCGCGCCAAGCTCAACCTCCGCGTCCATCCCCGGCAGGACCCCCAGGAGGCCCAGGACGCCCTCGTCCGCCACCTGCGGCGGCTGCGCCCGTTCGGCATCCCGCTCACCGTCACCCCCGGCGACACCGGCCCCGGCTACGAGGCCGGCACCGACGGCCCCGCCTACCGCGCCGCCCGCACCGCGCTGCGCCGCGCCTGGGGCGCCGAGCCCGTCGACGCGGCGGCTGGCGGATCGGTCCCCCTGGTCAACGGCCTGGCCGCGGCGGTGCCGCAGGCCGAGATCCTGCTCTTCGGCGCCGCGGACAGCCTCTGCCGCATGCACGCCCCCAACGAACGGATGCTGCGCTCCGAATTCCGCGGGGCGCTGCTCGCCGAGGCCCTCTTCTTCGCCGAGTACGCCGCCGCGCACCGGCCCCGGGGCGCGGCGTGACGCCGGAGGCGCAGGAGCGGCGCCGCTTCACCTTCCCCAGCGCCCTCACCGTCCTCGTCCTCGTCACGATCGTCATCTGGGCGCTGGCCTTCGTGCTGCCCTCCGGCACCTACGCCCGCAACGCCGCCGGCCGCCCCCTCCAGGGCTCCTACCACCGCACCCCGTCCGGCCGGACCTTCCCCGAGCGGCTCGGCGACCTCTTCCTCTCCCCGGTCAACGGCCTCTACGGCATCAAGGACGCCCGCACCGGCCTGGTGGGCCCGGACCTGACCGGCGAACTGTACGGGAGCGCCGGCGTCTTCCTCTTCGTGCTCGCCATCGGCGCCTTCATCACCGTCGTCTTCGCCACCGGCGCCCTGGACCGCGGCATCGGCCGCCTCGCCCACCGGCTGCGCGACCGCGGCGCGCTCCTCATCGCCGGCGTCATGGCCGTCTTCTCCCTCCTCGGCACCGTCGAGGGCTTCGCCGAGGAGACCCTGGGCTTCTACGGCCTGATCGTCCCCCTGATGCTCGCGCTCGGCTTCGACCGCCTGGTGGCCACCGGCGCGATCATCCTCGGCGCCGGCATCGGCGTCCTGTGCTCCACCGTCAACCCGTTCGCCACCGGCGTCGCCTCCTCGGCCGCCGAGATCTCCCTCGGCGACGGCATCGGACTCCGCGTCGCGATGTGGCTGGTGCTGACCGCCACCACCATCGCCTACGTCATCCGCTACGCACGCCGGGTGCGCGCCGACCCCGACCGCTCGCTCTGCGGCTTCCTGCCCGGCGACCGCGAGCACGCCCAGACCGCCCCGGACGTCCCCGAGCCGCCCCCGCTCACCACCCTCCACAAGACGGTCCTGGTCGCCGTCGCCCTGCTCTTCGCCTTCATGATCTTCTCGGTGATCCCGTGGTCCGGCGCCCTCACCGGCCGCGCCGACGCACCCCCCTACGCCTGGGAACTCGGCTGGTCCTTCCCGCAGTTGGCGGCGATGTTCCTGGTCGGTGCGGTACTGATCGGCCTGCTGGCGAGGATGGGCGAACAGCGGCTGTCCGCGACCTTCGTCCAGGGCGCCGCCGACTTCATCTCGCCCGCCCTGGTCATCGTCCTCGCCCGCGGCGTCACGGTCATCATGAACAACGCCAGGGTCACCGACACCGTGCTGCACTCCATCGAGGGCGTGGTCTCCGGCACCCCCTCGGCGCTCTTCGGCGTCATCGTCTTCATCGTCAACCTCCCCCTGGCCTTCCTGATCCCCTCCACCTCGGGGCACGCCACCCTCGCCATGCCGATCCTCGCCCCGCTCGCCGACTTCGCCGGCGTCACCCGCCCGGTCGTCGTCACCGCCTGGCAGGCCGCCAGCGGCTGGATGAACCTCTGGGTCCCCACCACCGCCGTCATCATGGGCGGCGTCTCCCTCGCCAAGGTCGGCTACGACACCTACCTCCGCTTCGCCGCCCCCCTCCTCGCCCTCCTCTTCCTCCTGATCTGCACCTTCGTGGCATTGGGGGCGGCGGTGACGTGACAAGGTCGGGCGCGGCACGCAGGGCGCCCGCGCCGGTCAGCCACCGCCCACTGTCACTGCCACGTCCTAGAGTTGACCCATGGCCGAAGAGACGCGGAACAGCGTGGCGGGGCAAGCACGAGTCGAGAGCCTCGTGCAGGCCAACCAGATCGGGTCGGTGTACCTGCACGGGGCGTCTGAGTCGTCGGGCCAGATCCCCTATCAGTTACCGCTGGAGATCCAGCACTTCGAGAACCGGGAAGGCGAACAGGCACGCGTCCTGCGGGCCACCGAGGACTGGCTCGACGGTGAATCGGTCCCGGCGCGTGCGTTGATCATCAGCATCAGTGGACTGACCGGGGTGGGGAAGACGACCCTCGGCTTCCGGCTCGCCCGACGATTCAAGGAGAGCTGCCCCGACGGCGCGCTGTACGCGGACCTCGACGAGGGGCGGCGTGATGGGACCGCGGACATCTCCGATGTGCTGCGCCAGATGCTGCGGGCTTTGGGAGTCCCCCGGGACGAAGTCGAGCGCTCGCTCACCGCGCGCCGCCGGCAGTATCTGGACGAGACCCGGCACCGACGGCTGGTCGTCGTCCTCGACAACGTGCGGCGCTTCGAGGGGGAGGCCGAGCTGCTGATGCCCGCCTCGGCCGGCAGCGCCGTCGTGCTCGTCGGCCCGCGGACACCCCCTGACCTCGACCCCGGCGTGGCGGTCGAGCTGCCGCTGAGTCCGCTCACCGAGGACCACGCGGTGCGGCTCCTGCTGCGCATCGCCGGAGATCAGACACCGGCCGCCGACCCGGAAGCCGTCGCCGAACTGGCCCGGCTGTGCGCCGGTCTGCCCGCCGCCCTGCGCGTCGCGGGCCACTGGGTCCGCAGGCACCGGCGGCGCGGCTGGGCGCGGTTGCTCGCCGGCCTGACCATCGAACTGCAGAGGAACGGGGTGCCGGAGACGGAGCCGGTGTGGAACGCGACATACCACGACCTCGGCGGTCCGGCCCGTACGCTCTACCGTCTGCTCGCCGCCGAACCCGGGCCTGCGATCAGCCCGCAGGCCGCGGTCGCCCTTCTGGGCACGGGGGAGGACGCCGCCGAGGAGGCGCTGGAGGAACTGGAGGACGCCGGCCTGCTGGACCTCGTCCCGGATCTGGACGACGACCGGGCCGTCCGGCTGCGGATGCACGCCCTCGTGCGCGACCATGCCCGCCGCCGCGCGGCGACCGACGGGGCGGACGGGGAGACGGCGAGCGGGCGGCAGCGGAACATCTTCTGGCACCTGCGCCAGGCGCAGCGCGCCGACGAACTGGCCGCTGGGGAGCGAATGACCTTCGCCGCACGGATGTTGGCACTGCCCGGTACCCCGGACGTCGACTTCCCCGGCAAGACGGCGGCCCTGCACTGGCTGCACAGCGAGCGTCGGGTGCTGCACTCATGCGTGCGCGTCGCCTACGACGCGGGTCTCTACGCCGAGTCCTGGGCGTTGTGCGAACCCCTGTGGACGCATCAGCTCGACCATCCGGGCAGTGCCGCGGACATCGACTCCTTCACCATCGGCCGGGAAGCTGCTCTGCACGCCGAGGACGTGCCGGCCGCGATCCGGATGCGCTGCCAGCTCGCCCGGCCGCTGTGGGAGAGCGAGCGGTTCGCCGAGGCCGGAGAGGAGTTGAAGGTCGCGGTGCGTGCGGCCGCCCTGCTCGCCAGCGACGACGACAAGTACCGCAAGCTGTTCGCCTCCGCCCTCGAATTCCGCGGACGGCTCCAGGCCGAACAGGGCAAGTGGTCCGCCGCGGTACCGGACTACCGGCACTCCCTGCGCCTGCACCAGCAGATCGAGAACCCCTACGGCGAGATGCTGCTGACCTATCTGCTCGGGCAGGCGAGCGCCGGCCTGGGCGAACTCGACCGATCGGCAGAGGAGTTGGGGATCGCCCATACGATGGCGCGGGAGCTGAAGCGCGAGCGCATGACCGCGCGCACCGGATTCGCGCTGGGCCGGGTGCTGCTGCGACTGGGCCGGGCGGCGGAGGCGCGGCAGCTGTACGAGGCCGCCCTCGACGCGGCACGGGAGCGCCGGTCCCTCTCCGAGCAGGTACGGGTGCTGGAGGCGCTCGCCGGACTGTACCGAGAGGAGCGGGACGAGGACGCCGCCGAGCGGTACCTGGCCGCGGCCCGCGCCCTCCGCTCCCGCCCCACCGGCAGCCCGCCCGATCCGTCCAGGCCCTAGGTAGGACCTGTTCCCAGCGGCTTTTCGGAACCGCTCTCAGAACGCGTGGTCCTCCTCGCCGTCCGTAGCCGGTGCGAGGCGGACCGGATAACTGCGGTCGCCGATGAGGCAGTTGAGGGTCGTCGGGAGGGACGGCGCGCGGGTCGCGGTGAGCCAGCAGTGCACTGCCGACACCACTGCCGCCGGATCGGGCCGGAACACCCGTCCGGCCTCGGTGCACGCCCCGATCCGGGCCGACAGCAGCGGTCCGCCGCGGCGCCGCAGCACGCAGTGGGTGGCGGACAGCACGACGGCGGCGGTACGGCGGCCCGGGTACCGGTCGAGTGCCCAGGTGATCCAGCCGTCCACCGTCCAGCCCGCCACGGCCCGTGCGGCGGCGGCCGGCGCGTCTCCGGCGCGGCGGAAGAGGACCGCCGCGCTCTGCGCGTGCCGCACGCTCGCCGCGTCCTCCTCGGCGGCGAGGTGCCCGGCCGGCCCGTCGTGGTGCGGCGGACGGCGTTCGACGCGTACCCGGTCGCCGTCGACGGCGGCGGACACCGCGTGGACGGCCGGTGCGTGCGCCGGAACGCGGGGGACCGGCAGCAGCCGGGGTTCGGCCGGTGTGGCCGGCGGGGTCAGCCCGAGCCGCGCGTACAGCTCGGTACGCAGCAACGGCAGGGCGCGTCCCCGTTCGGCGAAGGCGGGCTCGGCCAGGGCGCGCACGGATCCCGGCAGGTGCCCCTCGATGGCCCGGACGATGTTCTCGGCGACCCGGCCGGTGTCTGCCGCGGCACCGCTCACCTTCGGTGCCGCGGCGAGCAGTCGGGCCATCGGGCTGCCGGGGATCAGCTCGTCGCCGCCGTCGCAGACGGCCAGCAGCGGGCGGTCCAGGGCGGCCGCGTACAGGGCCGTCGAGCCGTGGTCGGTGAGCACCCCGTCCGCGGCGACCAGCACCGCCGCCCACTCTTCGTACGGCCGGGGCGTCAGGAGTCCGGTGGCGAGGGCCGGCGCGTGGCGCTCGGCGAGATCGTGTGCACCGCTCCGGCCGTAGTCGTTCGGGTGCATGATGAGCGCCAACTGGTAGGAATCGGCGGGGAGTTCCGTGCTCAGCCGGGCCGGCAGGTCCGGGTACGAGGCGAGCAGGGACTCCGGGCCCCAGGTCGAGGTGAGCGCGATCAGCCGGCGGCCGCCGGTGCCCAGCGCGGTGCGGTACCTGTCGCGCAGCCCCTGCGAGGCGAGGAGTCGGTCGAGTGTCGGGTCGCCGACCACGGTGGCGCGGGCGGCCGCCGCGGGACACCGCACGGCCAGCTCGGCGACCTGGCTCCGGTGGGCGAGGGCGTGCAGCGTGGCCAGTGGGGTGCTGCGGCGCAGCAGATAGGCGGGGTCCAGGCCGGATGCGGAGTCCACCGTGCCCTCGTCGGGGAGCGTCTTGCCGAAGCCCGCTCCGTGCGGCAGCAGGACGAGCGGCCCCCGGAGCCGGTCGAGTTCGCCTTTGGGACTCGCGGCGAGCGTCAGGTCGTACGGGGTGCGGACGGCCTCGTCCCAGGGCACGCAGCGGGCGCCGACGGAGTCCAGGGCGGCGAGGGCATCGGTGCCGAAATCGGAGCCGGGGATCAGGGAGAAGCGGCGCTCGATGCGGTCGTCACCGGAGAAGACGGGCAGGACGTCCAGGAGCCGGTGCAGCGCGACCGCGGAACGCGCCGCGAAGAGCACCGCTCTGCGGTCACCGGACCCGCTGCCCGCTGCCCGCTGCCCGCTGCCCGCTGCCCGCTGCCCGCTGCCCGCTGCCCGCTTTGGCAGGGTCCGTCCATCCTAGTGGGCCGGGCCGTCTCCCGTATGCCGTTTCCGCAGTTCGGAGCGGGTTCCGGCAGGGGTATCGACGGCATGCCAGCGATGGTACCCGGGGGTGTGGAAGGGCCGGTACGGCGGTCCTTGAGTTCTAGTAGTCGTTGCAACACCCCAGCTCAGGGGATGCAATGGACTTCAAGATCCGAAGGGACCGGACGGCTCAGGGCCCTGTGAAGCTGGGCCGGGAGCGCGCGGAATACTCCCGGCTCGTGCAGCAGGGCTACAGCAACAAGGAAGCCTGCCGACTCGTCGGGATCGATGCCCGGACCGGCAGGAAGTGGCGCAACGGTCGTAGCGCCGACCGCAGACAGAAGGCGGCACCACCGATCAACGCGGTGGTGCCGCCTTCCGGGCCTTCCCGATATCTGCGTGAGGCCGATCGGATCCACATAGCCGACCGGCTCCGGGAGAAGGCGACAGTCCGGGCGATTGCCGCCGAGCTCGGCCGCAGCCCGTCCACCATCAGCCGGGAGATCCGCCGCAACCGGCACCCCGACAGCGGCCAGTACCGCCCGCACGCCGCCCAGGCCCGTGCCGACGCCCGCAGGCCGCGACCCAAGCCGGGCAAGATCGGCCAGAACCCCGAGCTGCGGGACTTCATCCAGGACCGCCTGACCCTACGGTGGAGCCCGGAGCAGATCTGCCAGGCTCTGCGGGCACAGTTCGCCAACCGGCCGGAGATGCACGTGGTCCACGAGACGGTCTACCAGGCCCTCTATGTCCAGGGACGTGGAGAGCTCCGCCGCGAGCTCGCCCGAGCCCTGCGCTCAGGCCGCGCCCGCCGCAAACCCCACCGTCAGGTCGCCTCCCGCCAGCCACGGTTCACCACACCGATGGTCATGATCAGCGAACGGCCCGCGGAAGCATCCGACCGTGCCGGCCCCGGCCACTGGGAAGGCGACCTCATCATCGGCAAGGACGGCAAGTCGGCCATCGGCACTCTGGTCGAACGCGCCACCCGCTACGTCATGCTCCTGCACCTGCCCGGCGACCACGGCGCCGAGCGCGTCCGCGACGCGCTGGTCACCACGGCCCAGACCCTGCCCTCCCACCTTCGACGGTCCCTGACCTGGGACCAGGGAAGTGAGATGGCCGCACACGGCTCGTTCACCATCGCCACCGGCATCCCGGTCTACTTCTGCGACCCGGCCAGCCCCTGGCAACGCGGCTCTAACGAAAACACCAACGGCCTGCTGCGGCAGTACTTCCCCAAGGGCACCGACCTGTCCGTCCACACCCCGCAGCACCTGGCCGCCGTCGCCACCGAACTCAACGGCCGCCCACGCAAAACGCTCGGCTGGGAAACCCCAGCCGAGCGCCTGCATAAACTGCTCGCGGCCTAGACAACCGACCACGTGTTGCAACGACCGCTAGAAACCGCCGTCCGTACCGGCCCTTCGGGGTTCCCGCGGGGGGGGGCTCAGCCCAGCAGCTCGTACGCCGGCAGGGTCAGGAAGTCGGCGTAGTCGGCGTCCAGGGAGACCTTCAGGAGGAGGTCGTGGGCCTGCTGCCACTTGCCGGAGGTGAAGGCTTCCTCGCCCACCTCGGCGCGGATGGCGGCGAGTTCGTCGGCGGCGATCGTGCGGACCAGGTCGGCGGTGACCGTGGTGCCGGCGTGCTCGCCGTCCTGGAAGACGACGCCGGCGTCGACCCACTGCCAGATCTGGGAGCGGGAGATCTCGGCGGTGGCGGCGTCCTCCATGAGGCCGAAGATGGCGACCGCGCCGAGGCCGCGCAGCCACGCCTCGATGTAGCGGGTGCCGACCTGGACGGCGTCGATCAGGCCCTGGTACGTGGGCCTGGCGTCGAGGGAGTCGATGGCGATGAGGTCGGCGGCGGCCACCGAGACGTCCTCGCGGAGGCGGTCCTTCTGGTGGGGCTTCTCGCCGAGGACCGCGTCGAAGCAGGCGCGGGCGACCGGGACCAGGTCGGGGTGGGCGACCCAGGAGCCGTCGAAGCCGTCGCCGGCCTCTCGGTCCTTGTCGTTCTTGACCTTGGCCAGGGCCTTCTCGTTGGCCTCGGGGTCCCGGCGGTTGGGGATGAAGGCCGCCATGCCGCCGATGGCGTGCGCCCCGCGCTTGTGGCAGGTGCGGACCAGGAGTTCGGTGTAGGCGCGCATGAACGGGGCGGTCATCGTCACCGCGTTGCGGTCCGGGAGGACGAACTTGGCGCCGCCGTCACGGAAGTTCTTGACGATGGAGAAGAGGTAGTCCCAGCGGCCGGCGTTCAGGCCCGAGGCGTGGTCGCGCAGCTCGTAGAGGATCTCCTCCATCTCGTACGCGGCGGTGATGGTCTCGATGAGGACCGTGGCGCGGACGGTGCCCTGCGGGATGCCGACGTAGTCCTGGGCGAAGACGAAGATCTCGTTCCACAGGCGGGCTTCCAGGTGGGACTCGGTCTTGGGCAGGTAGAAGTACGGGCCCTTGCCGAGGTCCAGCAGACGCCGGGCGTTGTGGAAGAAGTAGAGGCCGAAGTCGACCAGTGCGCCGGGGACCGGGCGGCCCTCGAACTGCAGGTGGCGCTCCTCCAGGTGCCAACCGCGCGGCCGCATCACGACGGTGGCGAGCTCCTCGGCCGGCTTGAGGGCGTAGGACTTGCCGGTGCGGGCGTCGGTGAAGTCGATGCGGCGCTCGTAGGCGTCGATCAGGTTGAGCTGGCCACCCACCACGTTCTCCCAGGTGGGAGCGGAGGCGTCCTCGAAGTCGGCGAGCCACACCTTGGCGCCGGAGTTGAGCGCGTTGATGGTCATCTTGCGGTCGGTGGGGCCGGTGATCTCGACCCGGCGGTCGTTGAGCGCGGCGGGCGCCTCGGCGACCTGCCAGCTGTCGTCCGCGCGGATCTGCGCGGTCTGGGGGAGGAAGTCCAGCGTGCTGGTCCGGGCGATCTCGGCGCGGCGCTCGGCGCGGCGGGCGAGCAGCTCGTCACGGCGGGGGGTGAACCGCCGGTGCAGCTCGGCGACGAAGGCGAGCGCGGCGTCGGTGAGGACCTCGCCCTGTCGTTCGGGGGTGTGGGCGGGGTCGACTTCGACGATGGCCAGCGGGGACGGCGCTGGTGCGGACATGAGCTGTCACTCCATTCAGCGGCGGTGCCTTGCGGCCGCCGGGGGCACCTGTGCGGCACGGGGTGCCGTGGGTTCCGAAATACGGTCGCGGGCGCCGTACGGGTAGCAGGGCGCTTCTGACCAGTGGAGACTAGTTTCCTTATCGCGGAACTTCAATGGTTTGTTGACGTCGAGATTCTCTGGGTCGACACAAGTGATGATCGAATGGCTCTCGGTGCCACTGTGGTCACTCTCCATTACTCCCGCTCCGGAACGACGGATTCCCGTCAATCTGCGGCCGGGGCGGGTGTTCTGGTCGCCCGGTGCGCCGGCCGCCGCAGAATGTGCGGCGGGCGAGGGGCGGTCGATCGGTGGGGCGCCGGTCCGGCGGGCGCCGGTCACTCCAGCCGCCGCAGATCGTCCGGCGTGTCGATGTCGTACGGCTCGGCCACGTCGCCGCACTCGACGAGCGTGAGGGCGCCGGCGTGCCGTCGGAGATAGCTCCGCGCCCCACGGTCCCCCTCCGCGTCGGCCGCGATCTCCGCCCACCGCCCGGCGCCGAACAGCACCGGATGCCCCCGCTCGCCCCCGTAGGCCGCGGCCGCCAGTGCGTCCCGCCCCGTGCACGCGGCCACCACGCGGGCCACCGCGGCGGCGCCGATGCCCGGCTGGTCGACCAGCGACACCACCACCGCGTCCGCCCCCGAACCGGCCAGCGCGGCCAGTCCCACCCGGAGCGAGGAGCCCATGCCCCGCGCCCAGTCCGGGTTCACCGAGACGCCGTAGGCCGCCAGATCCGCCCGCTCCCGGACGGCCTCGGCGGCCGCGCCCAGCACGATGTGCACCGGTCCGCAGCCGCCGTCCCGAAGGACCCGTGCGGCATGCTCGACCAACGGGCGTCCCCGGTGGTCGAGCAGTGCCTTGGGCCGTCCCCCCAGCCGCCGTCCGCCGCCCGCGGCGAGCAGCAGCCCGGCCACCCTCCCCTCGGGCCGTCCGGCCCCCTTCGTCCCCCCGGCGCCTGCGCTTTCCCCTCGATGTGCCATGGGACCTGCTTACCCCATGGCGTCGCGCGGCGCCCCGTGCCGCCCGGAATCGGGCGGCGTCAGATGGCTTCAGGCCGCGTCGCCCGCTGCCCGCTGTCGCGGGATCCGCGGGCGCAGCCGGCTCCGGAGCTGCTCCGTCCGCTCGTCCCCGTGCCGGTGCTCGCTGACGTAACGCTGTATGTGCTCCTCGGTGATCTCGGACGCGTCGGCCAGGCCGTACGCCCGGCAGATGAGCTGGATGACGCTGAGGCGCCGGGACTCGGGGTCGGGGGTGGGGCCTGCATCGGGCTCCATGGTGTTCTCCGATCCGGTGGTCCGGTGGTGGGTGTTCCCGTGGTCCGGTGGTGGGTGGTTCCCGTGGTCCGGTGACGCGCGAGGGCGGTCGTCCAGTGAGGTGCGATTCGGTGATATGCCGGACATTTCCTGGAAGGGAGAATGCTCCATCGCGCGGCGCCGTACGCCTTGTACGGGATACGCCCACGCCAACGGGTGCCCGGGGGAACGCACGTGCTGACGCATGGTCAGAAGGTGGGCGGGTACTCGCGCGTGGCCCGCACGTGCGGCGCGTGGGGCAGGTGAGGTGGATGGCGTCCGAGGGGCGTGCGGGGGCGGCGTGGAACCGGCCGCAGGGTCGGGGAACCGGGGGCCGAGGGGCGAGAACCGGCCAGGAGAGTCGAGTGGGGAGGGTGGGGCGGGAGTCGGGTCGCACGGCCCCCGCGCCGAGTTGCCGACCGGCCGCGCCGTGCGGTGATCGGGATTTTCGTCCCTCCGTATGGCGCCGGCCGCACACCGTGGCGTTAACTGTCCCGCATCGCGGAACGGGCAACGGCCTGGGAGGGCTCCGTCGTTGTGGAACAGCTGCCGAGGGACAGCCTGGTGACCGGGGTCGGGAGCGACCCGCGGGTCCGGGAACTGCGTGCGGCGGTGTCCCGGCTCCGCCGTCAACTGGCCCTGCTTCCGGGGGAGTTACCCGACCGGACCGCCGCCGACGAGGAGCTGGCCGCGCTGGACGCGATGGTGAGCCACGGCGCGCCCGAGGTGGCCCGGCTGCGCCGTTCGCTGCTGCTGATAGCCGGGGCGGTGGGATCGGTGAGCGCACTCGCCGCGGCGCTGTCCGAGGTCCGCGAGCGGATCGATCACTTCGGCGAGCTGCCGAGGGGGTGAGGCGGCGCGGTGCGACCGCCCCACCCGGGTGTCACGCCGGCGTCTGGTTGGCCAGGGCCACCGACAGCTGGGCCGCGACCTCCTGGAGCACCGGGACGATCTTGTCCGTCGCGGCCTCCGTCACCCGGCCGGTCGGTCCGGAGATGGAGATCGCCGCGGAGGTGGGGGAGTTGGGGACCGGGACGGCGAGGCAGCGGACGCCGATCTCCTGCTCGTTGTCGTCGACCGCGTAGCCGAGGCGGCGGACGTCGGCGAGGGCGTCGAGGAAGCGGTCCGGGTCGGTGATCGTCTTCTCGGTCGCCGCGGGCATGCCGGTGCGGCCGAGGAGGGCGCGGACCTCCTCCGGCGGGTGGTCGGCCAGCAGGGCCTTGCCGACGCCGGTGGAGTGCGGCAGGACGCGCCGGCCGACCTCGGTGAACATCCGTACCGCGTGCCGGGACGGGACCTGTGCGACGTAGACGATCTCGTCGCCGTCGAGGAGGGCCATGTTGGCGGTCTCGCCGGTCTCCTCCACCAGGCGGGCCAGGAACGGGCGGGCCCAGGTGCCCAGCAGCCGGGAGGCGCTCTCGCCGAGCCGGATCAGGCGCGGGCCGAGGGCGTACCGGCGGTTGGGCTGCTGACGGACGTAGCCGCAGGCCACCAGCGTGCGCATCAGGCGGTGGATGGTGGGCAGCGGGAGCCCGCTGCTGCCGGAGAGCTCGCTCAGGCCGACCTCGCCGCCGGCGTCGGCCATCCGCTCCAGGAGGTCGAAGGCGCGCTCAAGGGACTGGACGCCGCCGCTGGCGCCCGCGGGCTTGGCATCGGCGGCGGAGGTGCTGGCGCTGGACGGCGGCACGTCGCGTTCCTTTCGGGGCGGGTCGGATCGGTCTCGGCTCGGTCTCTGCTCGTCTGCCTTGCGGGCGCCGGGCCCGACCGGAGCAGCCTACCGGTCACACCGGGCCGGCACACCGCGTATCGCACAGTCGTTCCCGCCGGTCAGCGCCCCTGTGCCCCAAGGTGTCACGTCCTTGCCCGAGATCCCTTGACGGTGCCAGTGGCCATAGCTACGTTCTGCTGCGCGAAACCTACTGTCCATTCTGTGGAATCCTCCAAATCGTTGGAGCGTCATGCGCATTCTCGTCATGAACCCGAACACCACGGCTTCCATGACCGCTTCGATCCGCGCCACCGCCACCGCGGTCGCCGCGCCGGGCACCGAGATCCTCGCCACCGAACCCCTGTGGGGGCCCGAGTCCATCGAGGGCCACTTCGAGGGGTACCTCAGCGCCGCCGCCGTCCTGGATCGGCTCGCCACCCTGGACACCCCGTTCGACGCGCTGGTCATGGCCGGCTTCGGGGAACCGGGTCGGGAGGGCGCGCAGGAACTGCTGGACGTCCCCGTCCTGGACATCACCGAGTGCGCGGCGCAGATGGCGCTGATGCTCGGCCACGCGTACGGCGTCGTCACCACCCTCGACCGCGCCGTGCCGCAGATCCGGGACCGGCTGCTGACCGCCGGGCTGCTCCAGCGCTGCGCCGGCGTCCGCGGCACCGGGCTCGGCGTGCTGGAGCTGGAGGACGACCCGGAGCGCACCGTCGCCGTGATCATCGAGACCGCGCGCGAGGTGGTCCGGGACGGCGCGGAGGTGATCTGCCTGGGGTGCGGCGGTATGGCCGGGCTCCGGGAGAAGGTCGCCGCGGCGCTGGGGGTGCCCGTCGTGGACGGCGTCGCCGCCGCGGTGAAGTTCGCGGAGGCGGTGGTCGGCCTCGGCCTGACCACCAGTACGCAGCGCAGTTTCGCGCCGCCCCGCCCCAAGGCCATCGGCTCCTGGCCGCTGAGCGGCCACCTCGCGGGCGTCGCCGCGGGGGAGCGGGGCGGGGTCCGGCATTCCGTCCGTAACACCGAATTTTCCCCGAAGACATCAGGCATCTGACGACTGACACCTAAGCTCCACCCAACCTGCCTGGGAGGACTCATGAGCACATCCCCGCAGCACCGTCCGGGGCCGCCGGACCCGAGGCTCTTCAACGAGGACCTCGCGCCGGCGGCGCAGCGCAACTGGGGCACCTACAGCGTCTTCGCGCTGTGGATGTCCGACACCCACGCGATCAGCAACTACGCCTTCGCCGCCAGCCTCTTCGTGCTGGGGCTGCCGGCCTGGGAGGTGTTCGCCGCGCTGCTGGCCGGCATCACGATCGTCCACTGGCTGATGAACCGGATGGGGCACGCGGGGCACCGCACCGGCGTGCCCTACCCGGTGCTCGCCCGGGCCAGCTGGGGCGTCTACGGCGCCAACATCCCGGCGCTGCTGCGCGCGGTGATGGCGGTGGCCTGGTACGGCATCCAGACCTGGCTGGCCTCGACGGCCGTGGTGCTGCTGACGCTCCAGATCGCGCCCGGCCTCGACGCGTACCACCACAACTCGGTGCTGGGGCTGTCCACCCTGGGCTGGATCGCGTTCATGGTGATGTGGGGGCTGCAGGCCGTCCTGCTGACGCGCGGGATGGAGTTCATCCGCAAGGTGCAGGACTTCGCGACCGGACCGGTGGTCTGGCTGGTGGTGCTGGCGCTGGCGGTGTACCTGGTCGTCGCGTCGCACGGCGACATCTCGCTGACCCGCAGCCTGACCGGGCTGAGCGGCACCGCGCAGCTCCAGCAGAGCCTGATCGCGGTCAGCCTGACCGTGGCCACCTTCCTGACCCTGGTCCTCAACTACGCCGACTTCGCCCGCTTCACGCCCGACCACCGCTCCTACCGGCGGGGCAACCTCATCGGGCTGCCGGTGAACTTCACCGCCTTCGCGGTGGTCGCCGTCCTGGTCACCGCCGGCACCATCGCGGTCTTCGGCGAGGCGATCTACGACCCGGTGAAGGTGATCCAGAAGATCGACAACCCGGTGGTCACCGTCATCGGCGCGCTGGCCTTCATCGTCGCCACCATCGGGATCAACGTCGTGGCCAACTTCGTCTCGCCCGCCTACGACTTCGCCAACCTGCTGCCGAGGTACCTGGACTTCAAGCGCGGCGGGATGATCACCGCGGTGCTGGCGGTGCTGGTCATGCCCTGGAAGCTGTACTCCTCGGCGCTGGTGATCCAGTACTTCCTGGGGGCGCTGGGGGCCTTCCTCGGGCCGCTGGTGGCGATCCTGCTCGTGGACTACTACCTGGTGCGGCGCGGCCGGATCGACGTCGATGCGCTGTTTTCGGCCGATGCCGCCGGCGCCTACTTCTACCGCAGGGGCTACAACCCGAAGGCCGTGCTCGCGTTCCTGCCGGCCGCCGCGGTCGCCGCCTCGCTCGCGCTGGTCCCGGCCTTCGACGCTCTGGCGCCGTTCTCCTGGATCTTCGGGATGGCGCTCTCCGGGCTGCTCTACGCTCTGGTCTCGGGGCGCGACCGGGCGGCGGCGGGCGTCGGCCCGATTCCGCAGGGCATCATCCCGTCGCAGGTCAGGGGCGGGGCGGCGGCGGAGGGCGAGCAGCCGGAGCGGTCCGGTGCGATCGCCGGACCGGCCGCCGCACAGGGGTCTTGACGGGCTGCGGTCCGAAGTGAAGACTCATTCAACAGACTGTTGAATTCCGTAGGGGCGGCGGCTTGCACCGTCACCCCGGGGTTCCCGGGAATCCGCGCCGGCGGTGGCACGGCCCGCGGTGGCCGTGCCGCCCGCGCTCCGGACCGCGACCATGAAGCACACGATAGGGGAGGTACTGGGTGTCCGAAACAGAGCTGGTGCTGCGTTCCACGCGCGTCGTCACGCCGGAGGGGACGCGCGCCGCGTCCGTCACCGTCCAGGACGGGAAGATCGTCGCCGTCCTGCCGCACGACGCCGCGGTGCCGGCCGGCGCCCGGGTGGAGGACTTCGGCGACGACGTCCTGCTGCCCGGCCTCGTGGACACCCACGTACACGTCAACGACCCCGGCCGCACCGAGTGGGAGGGCTTCTGGACGGCCACCCGCGCGGCCGCCGCCGGCGGTATCACCACGCTCGTGGACATGCCGCTCAACAGCCTCCCGCCCACCACCAACACCGCCAACCTCGACATCAAGCGCGAGGTCGCCCGCAGCAAGGCCCACATCGACGTCGGCTTCTGGGGCGGCGCCATCCCCGGCAACGTCAAGGACCTGCGCCCGCTGCACGAGGCCGGCGTGTTCGGCTTCAAGTGCTTCCTGTCGCCCTCCGGTGTCGACGAGTTCCCGCAGGTCGACCAGGAGCAGCTGGCGGCGGCGCTCGGCGAGATCGCCGCCTTCGACGGCCTGCTGATCGTGCACGCCGAGGACCCCGGTCACCTGGACGCCGCCCCCGAGGCGCACGGCCCCAAGTACGCCGACTTCCTCGCCTCCCGGCCCCGGGTCTCCGAGAACGACGCGATCGCCGGCCTGATCGACCTCGCCCGGAAGCTGGACGCCCGGGTCCACGTGCTGCACCTCTCCTCCGCCGAGGCGCTGCCGCTGATCGCCGCCGCCCGCGCCGACGGCGTCAAGATCACCGTCGAGACCTGCCCGCACTTCCTCACCCTGACCGCCGAGGAAGTCCCGGACGGCGCCACCGAGTTCAAGTGCTGCCCGCCGATCCGCGAGGCCGGCAACCAGGACGCCCTGTGGCAGGGACTGGCCGACGGCACCATCGACTGCATCGTCTCGGACCACTCGCCCTCCACCACCGACCTCAAGACCCCCGACTTCGGGACGGCCTGGGGCGGCATCTCCTCCCTCCAGCTCGGCCTGCCGGCCATCTGGACCGCGGCCCGGGAGCGCGGCCACGGCCTGGAGGACGTGGTCCGCTGGATGTCCGCCGCCCCGGCGCGGCTGGTCGGCCTCGGCGCCAAGGGCGCCATCGCACCCGGCCGGGACGCCGACTTCGCGGTGCTGGCGCCCGAGGAGACCTTCACCGTCGACCCCGCCGACCTCCAGCACCGCAACAAGATCACCGCGTACGCCGGCAAGACGCTCCACGGCGTGGTCCGCTCCACCTGGCTGCGCGGCCGGAAGATCAACGACGGCACCGCCCTCGCCGAGCCCACCGGCGAGCTCCTCGAAAGGCCGCGCGCATGACCACCGGCGACCTCCCGCGCTACACCGGGGACGCCAGCCCCTACGGCGGCGGCGACCCCTATGCCGACTACCGGACCCCGGGCCCGGCCGGCTTCCCCTTCTCCCACCTGCCCGACCTCGCCGACCGGCGGCTCGGCGCCGGGGTGCTCGCGGCCAACGACGAGTTCTTCGCCGAGCGCGAGAACCTCCTGACGCCCGACGCCGCCCACTTCGACCCCGAGGCGTTCGGCCACAAGGGCAAGGTCATGGACGGCTGGGAGACCCGGCGGCGCCGCGGCACCGACGGCGACCACCCCTTCCCGGCCGACGACGACCACGACTGGGCGCTGATCCGGCTCGGCGCCCCGGGCGTGATCCGCGGCATCGTCGTCGACACCGCCCACTTCCGCGGCAACTACCCGCAGTCGGTGAGCGTCGAGGGCGCCTGCGTGGAGGGCTCCCCGGCGCCGGCCGAGCTGCTCGCCGACGACGTCGAGTGGACCACCCTCGTCCCGCGCACCGCCATCGGCGGGCACGCCGCCAACGGCTTCGCCGTCCACGCCGAGCGACGCTTCACCCACCTGCGGCTGAGCCAGCACCCCGACGGCGGCATCGCCCGCCTCCGGGTCCACGGCGAGGTCGTCCCGGCGCCCCGCTGGCTGGCCGCGCTGGGCACCTTCGACCTCGCCGCGCTGGAGAACGGCGGTCGGGTCGAGGACGCCTCGGACCGCTTCTACTCCTCGCCCACCAACACCATCCGGCCGGGCCGGTCCCGCACGATGGACGACGGCTGGGAGACCCGGCGCCGCCGCGGCACCGGCAACGACTGGGTCCGCTACCGGCTCACCGGGCAGTCCGTGATCCGCGCGGTGGAGATCGACACCGGCTACCTCAAGGGCAACGCGGCCGGCTGGGCGGCGCTGTCCGGACGCGACGGCGAGCACGGCGACTGGGTCGAACTGCTGCCCCGCACCCGGCTCCAGCCCGACACCGTCCACCGCTTCCCGCTGGCCCACGCGCCCGCGGTGACCCACGTCCGGCTGGACATCTTCCCCGACGGCGGCATCGCCCGGCTCCGGCTGCACGGCTCGCTCACCGAGGAAGGGACGGCCCGACTGGCCACCCGCCACCGGGAACTGGGCGGCTGACCTCCGCCTCCGGTCCACCACCCCGGTTCTGACGCCACGTCAGGACCGGGGTGGTCGCCGACCGACGGCCGCAGCCCACGGCCCGGCGCCCCCGACGCGCCGGATCACCCCTCCAGCGAGTTCCAGAACATCACCTCGTACGCCTGGAGGAGCTGCCCGTAGCGGTGGGCCGTCGCCGGCCGCGCCTGGCCGGTGTCGATGCCCTGCTGCACCGCCGCGCGGGCCGCGACCGCCAGCTCCGGCGCCGGGTCGGCGAACAGCGTGAAGAAGCCGTGGGCCGCCTCGGGGAAGTCGTAGTGCTCCGCCAGCGCGGTGCGGACCGTGGCGCAGTAGCCGCCCCAGGCGGCGAAGTTGGCGGTGAGCGCGATCGCCGCGTCGGCGGGCTCGGCGGCCAGCGCCAGCCGCGCCGCGTACGACGGGAACGCCTGGCAGCCCGGTCGCGGCTGGTAGCCGGTGATCTCCCGGGCCGTCAGCCCGCAGGCGTCCGCCAGGCCCGCCAGCCGCGCCAGGGCCCGCGTCTCCCCCTCGGCGAGCAGGTCGAAGAAGTCCGCCACCGGCGGATCGCCGTCCGCGCGGCGCGCCAGGTGCTGGAAGCTGATCCGGTCGGCGGCGATCACCTGGTGCTGCTCCAGCGCGAAGGTGGCGAACACCGTGCGCGGCGCCTGCCCCCGGGCGATCCGTTGGACGAGCCGGTTGGCGCCGTTCTCCGGGGCGAGCGCACGGACCGCCTCGTCGAGGACGGCGGCGGCGCTCGGACGCGGGGCACCGGCGGCACCGCGGCGCGACGGGGGTCCCCCCGGACGAGGTCCGGGGGAGCCTCCACTCGGGGCGGTGGCGGGCGACGGCCGGGTAGGTCGGTCCATGGCGGTCTCCTCCGGGGGACGCGAGGGGGTGGCCGGGGCCTCAGGGTAGGCCCCGGCCACCCCCTCGACGCGGCAGCGGCCCGCCGCCGGCCGCGCGGGATCACCTCATTGCGCGCTCCGCCCGGCCAGCGCGTCCGCGACGAAGGTGTCCAGCACCCCGTCGCCGACCACCACCGGGATCCGCTTGCCCTTCATGTCGACGTAGACATAGGACTTCGCCTTCGTCGCCAACCCCGGGATCCGCGCCCGCAGTTGACGGGCCGTCGCCCCGTCGCCCGACCGGTCCGCCACGATCAGCCGCAGGGCGTCGCGGGCCGCCACCGCCCAGGCGCGGGTGGCGTCCAGCCACGGCGCGCTCTCCCGGGCGAAGTCGCGGTCGGGGAGCCGGTCGCGCAGCACGCCGGGCGCGTCCCGCAGTCCGCTCAGCACCGCGTCCAGCGGCCGGGCCCGGCCGTCCTTGCGGAACCGGTCCAGGGCGGCGGACAGTTCGGGTGCCTGGTGCGGGTTGATGGCCGAGGTGTAGTTGACGTCCGCGAAGGCCCGCAGGGCGCGGGCGGTGCGGGCGTCACCGCCGGCCAGCTCCTCGATGGCCGCGCCCCAGGAGGCCCGCGCGTCGTACGCCCGGTCGTTCCAGGTGTAGTCGGCGACGGTGGCCAGGGCCAGCTTGGAGGCGGCCGGCTGGATCATCGGGTTCGCGGTGAGCCCGGCCAGCTGGGCCGGCACCCCGGGCGCCCGCCCGTTGAACGGCCCGAGCATCAGCCGCTTGCTGACGTAGTCGTTGACCGGGTAGTTGTCCCAGACCAGGATCGGGTGGCCGAAGACCTGCCGGGCCTGCTTCGCCTGCGCGACGGTCATGGTGGGCGCGAGCACGCCCACGCCCGTCCACTCCACCAGCACATCGGCGTCCAGCTTGGCGGCGAGCGCCGCCTTGTAGGGCGTCGCCTTCAGGTCGTAGTACTCGGTCGGCACCATCTGGAGCGGGCGGGCTCCCCGGTGGCGGGCGATGAACTCCCGGTTGACGCGGTTGAGCAGCTGCGCCTGCGCGGTCCCGGCCGCCCCGCCGCCGGTCCCGAACTTCGCCTTGTCCGCCGCGCAGTTCCACTTGGTGTAGCTGATGTCGTCCAACGGCACCGCGAAGGTCCGCACCCCGATGTCCCACAGGGTCGCGAACTTGGCGGTCAGCGCCTTGACGTCGGCGTCCGAGCTGTAGCAGACGGAGAGCCCGGGGGAGAGGGCGTAGGTGAACTCCACGTGCCGGGCCCGGGCCCGGTCCACCAGCTCCTGGATCCGGTTCAGTTGGGCCGCCGGGTAGGGGTCGCGCCACTTCTCCCTGAGGTAGGCGTCGTCCTTGGGGGAGTAGACGTAGATGTTCATCTTGTGCCGGGCGGCGAAGTCCAGTTGGTCGAGGCGCGCGGCGTGCGACCACGGGGTGCCGTAGAAGCCCTCGATGACACCGCGCAGCGCCGTCGCCGGCCAGTCCCGTACGACGGTGCCGCGCATCCGGGCGCCCGGACGGGTGCGGTGCGGCAGCAGTTGGCTCAGCGTCTGGGCGGCGTAGTACGTGCCGGTGGCGTCCTTTCCGGCCAGCGCGATCCGGTCGCGGCCGGCGGCCAGCGCATAGCCCTCGGCCGGGAGCCCGGCGGTGCCGCGCGCCCCCAGCTCCTCAAGGGTGCGCTCGGCGCCCGCCCCGTCCACGTAGACGGTCAACCGCCCGCCTCCTGCGGCGGCGTGGCCGGCCCGTACGACGCGCTCGGCGCCGGCGTCCTTCAGGGCCCGCGTCACCAGCGCCAGCGCCGGGGCGTCGGTGCCCGGCCCGGCGACGAGGGCCACGGTCCGGGTGACGGTGAGGTGGTCGGAGCGGTCGTGGACGGACTGCGGGACGGGCGAGAGGGCGGCGGCGGTGGCGGTGGCTGTGGGTCTGGCCCGGTCGCCGCCGGACTCGTGGGCCGGTGCGGCGCCGGACGGCCCCGTCATGCCCGCCAGCGGGAGCACGGCGAGGGCCACGGCGAGGCCGGTGGTGGCCGCGGTGCGCGTACGGTGCATCCTTCGGTCCTCCTCGGTCAGCGAGGTTCACGGACGAGTCTGGTGCGTGCGTCGCGCCGCGGGCGCGCTGCCGGGCGCGCGTCGGGCACGGTGTGGCAGCAGGGTTCACCCGATCGCCGGGGCGGGGCAAGGGGGCCCGGGCCGGCCGGACCTCGGCCCCCTCGCCCCTAGCGGGACTTGGCGATGACCACCAGCAGGCTCATGAAGGCCAGCAGCGCATGGGTCGCCACGACGTAGATGAAGACCCGTACGTACAGGCCGCGCGGTGGCTTGTTCTCGACGTAGCGGCGGGAGGTCGGGGCGACCGGCGCGCCCTCGGCGGCCGGGGGAGTGGACGGGGCGGGAGCGGTGTGGTCGGGCACGGCGGACGGACCTTCCCTTCCGGAACGGTGAATGGTGAGCGGTGAACGGGCGGTCAGCGGGAGGACGGTGGACGGACGGCGGCTCAGCCGCCGCGGCGGTGCGGCGCGTGGTCGCCCAGGCACAGCTCGGCGGCGCCGCTCTGCAGCAGCGTGTGCACGAACAGCAGCTCGGCCCCGTCGCGCGAGGCGGCGGCCAGCCGGTGCGGGACGAGCGAGTCGAAGTGCGCGGCGTCCCCCGGGTCCAGTACGTGCACCGCCTCGCCGAGCGTGAGCCGCAGCCGACCGGTGAGGACGTAGAGCCACTCCTCGCCGGGGTGCACCCGCACCAGGTCGCCCTGCACCCGCTGCGGCACGTGCACCCGCAGCGCCTGCATGGCGCGTCCGGCGCCGCCCACGGTCCAGTACGTCCAGCCGCCGGCCTCCGAGGGCTCGGCGCGGCCGGCCCGCACGATGGGGTCCCGCTCCGGGGCGGTCTCGCCGAGCAGGTCGGATACCGTGGTTCCGTAGGTCCGTGCCAGGGCCAGCAGCATCGGGAGCGAGGGCTGCCGCTGACCGGTCTCCAGCCGGGACAGGTGCGCGGGCGACAGGCCCACCCGCCGGGCCGCGGCCTCCAGTGTCAGTCCGCTGCGCCGCCGCAGGTCGCGCAGGCGCGGGGCGACGGTGGACAGCCCCTCCGGGGCGGCGCCGGAGGGCGGATCGGGGAGCTCGGTCATGTCTCCGGTATAGCCAGCCCTCGTCTCACAGGCAAAAGATTTGCCTCTGAGGCAAAAGCTTGTCGGGAAACGAGCGGAGCGGGGGGCGGCGGAACATTTCGGATGTCCCGCGCGAACCGTGGGGTGGTCGCGTGAACTCCCGGGAAACATCAGCTCTTTGGGATTGACAGGGGCATGTCTACGCGCGTCATGCTGATGGGCATGAGAATCCCCCCACGGATGACCAGGATCGGCGCTGCCGGCGCCCTCGTTGCAACTCTTCTCCTCGGTGGCACGGCGGTCGCCGCGACGCCCGCCGCCACGGCACACCCGGCCGCGGTGCACACCGCGACCGTCCACGTCAAGTCGGTCGGCAACATCTGCAAGTCCGCGCTGCCGTCCCAGGCGATCGACACCCTCAACCTGATCGAGCAGGGCGGCCCCTTCCCGTACCCCGGCAAGGACGGGTCGGTCTTCACCAACGTCGAAGGCGTCCTCCCGGCCCAGAGCGCCGGCTACTACCACGAGTACACCGTCATCACTCCGGGCGCGCCCACCCGCGGCGCCCGGCGCATCGTGACCGGTGACGAGTCGCAGAAGGAGGACTACTACACCTCCGACCACTACAAGACCTTCAACCTCATCGACTTCGGCTGCTGACGCAGGCGGACAGCACGGCCGCACGAGCGGCCACCCGGCGGCCGGGGTGCCCACGCACCCCGGCCGCCGTCGTGCTCCCTCGAACTCCCCGGCCCCACCGGCCACTTCCCTCTCTCCTTCGCCCATTCTCGGCAGAAGGGGCGCACAGGGGCGCACCCCGAGAGAGGATTGTCAGGGGTTGCCGGTAGCGTTTCGGTAGAAACGAGAAATGGGCGGGCATCGGCGGCAAACGGGCTTCGAGCGATCAGCCGGCGCGGCACGCCCCGGAAGTGCTGGGTCTGTCGTGAGCCGCGTCACAGCGGCGAGGGCGTCGGAGAAGAAGGAAGGACGGCGAACTGCCGTGTATCGCTGGGAGATCACCCGGGCCGCACTGGCGCAGCGCGTTTTCGCCATCGTCCGCAGCAAGACGTACGACGAGGCGAGCGCCACCGCGGACACCCTGCTGTCGGCCGGCATCACGAGCCTGGAGATATCCCTCACCACGCCCTTCGCGCTGGAGGCGGTCACCACCCTCACCCGCGAGCTGGGGGACGACGCGGTCATCGGCGCCGGCACCGTCCTTGACGCCGCGTCGGCCCGGATGGCGGTGGACGCCGGCGCCCGCTTCCTGGTCTCCCCGAGCCTGGATGCCTCGGTCATCCGCACCGGCCACCGCTACGGCGTCCCGGTCTTCGCCGGGGTCTCCACGCCCACCGAGATCGTGCGGGGCCTGGAGCTGGGTGCCGACGCCCTCAAGCTGTTCCCGGCCGCCGACCACCACCCGTCCTGGGTCGGCGACGTCCGCGCCGCCCTGCCGCAGGCTCCGTTGCTGCCCACGGGCGGCGTGACGATCGAGACCGCACCGGAGTGGATCGCGGCCGGCGCGGTCGCGGTGGGCATGGGCTCGGCCCTGTCCGAGGGCGACCGCGAGACGGTCGCCAAGCGCGCCGCGGACCTCCTGGCCCGGCTCGCCGACGCGGTGCCCGAGCCCGGCGAGGCCGGGGCGCTGGACCCGTACGGGGACTGACCGGCGTCCGGCCGGCGTCGCCCGGCCGTCCACGGGCCGGGCGGGGGCTTCACCCGGTGGCCGGGCTCTGCCACTCTGAGCGCTCCGGCCACCTGATCAGGAGTCAGCCCACGATGAAGCGCGCCGCGACCCTCCCCGCCCTCGCCTGCCTGCTCGCCGTCACCGCCGCGGCCCCGGCGGCCTCCTACGCCTCCGCCCCGGCCGCCGGCACCGCCGCCGCGGCCACCGCCCAGCGGGACCGGCGGCCGGCGACGCTGCTGGACGCCGTCCCGCGCCGCGGGGTGCTGCGGGTCTGCACCACCGGCGACTACCGCCCCTTCAGCTACCGCGACCCCGCCACCGGCAACTACCGCGGCGTGGACATCGACCTGGCCCGAGACCTCGCCAAGAGCCTGGACGCCACGCCCCGTTACGTCCCGACGACCTGGGCCGGGCTGGTCGGCGACCTGACGTCCGGGCGCTGCGACATCGGCATGGGCGGCGTCTCGATCACCCTGGCCCGGGCCCGCTCCGTCTACTTCAGCGAGCCGACCCGCACCGACGGCAAGACCCCCGTCGTCCGCTGCGCGGACCAGGACAAGTACCGGACCCTGGAGCAGATCGACCGCCCCGGCATCCGCGTCGTGGTCAACCCCGGCGGCACCAACGAGCAGTTCGCCCGCGCCCACATCAAGCGGGCCACCCTCACCGTCCACCCGGACAACACCACGATCTTCGACGAGATCATCGCCGGCCGTGCCGACGTGATGATGACCGACGCCAGCGAGACCCGCTACCAGGCCAAGATCCACCCCGAACTGTGCGCGGTCCACCCCGACCAGCCCTTCACCTTCGCCGAGAAGGGCTACGCACTGCCCCGCGGCGACGACCAGTTCAAGGCGTACGTGGACCAGTGGGTCCACCTCGCCACCCACGACGGGACGTACCGGAAGTACGAGGACGCCTGGATGAAGTAGGCCGCGGCGCCGCGGCACCGCGCGCGGACCGGGCGGCTCCGGTCAGCCGTCCGCCGGGCCGCGGTGCCCCAGCACGTTGACCACCCGCCCGTCCGGATCCTCGACGAAGAAGCGGCGGACGCCCCACTCCTCGTCCCGCAGCGGGTGCACGATCCGCGCGCCGGAGGCCAGGACGGCCGCGTACGCCGCGTCCACGTCCTCGACCTCGATGCTCAGGTCCGGGGCGACCGGCGCGGACGCGTCGTGCGTGAGGAAGGTGAGCTGCGCGGTGGGGTTCGCGGGGGAGGCCAGCGTCATCACCCAGCCGTGGTTCATGACCTCCTCGAAGCCGAGCAGGCCGTAGAACGCGCGGTGGCCGGCCAGCGCCTCCGCGGCGCCGTCGTGGGCGATGTGCAGGTCGGGGACGACGCGGCGGACGGACACGGGGGCTCCTTGGCGGGCCGGGGACGGCGGACCGACGGCCGGGCGCGGCGGGCCGGCTGACGGGATGCTACGCGTCCGGGCGGGCCCGGCGGGCCGCTTCGACGACATCGCGGGCGGACGCCCCAACCCCCCTTGTCCGGACAATGTGACCTCCGGACTTCCCGTCATCTGTGCGGGCGGATACGCTCGCGAGCGTGGGGAAACGCGATACAGATGCCGCGGGCGCCGAGGGCCCCGTCCAGTTCAGCGTGGATCGGAACAGCCCGGTCCCGCTGTATTTCCAGCTGTCGCAGCAGCTGGAGGCCGCGATCGAGAACGGCAGGCTGGCCCCCGGCAGCCTGCTCGGCAACGAGATCGAGCTGGCCGGCCGGCTCGGCCTGTCCCGGCCCACGGTGCGCCAGGCGATCCAGTCGCTGGTCGACAAGGGCCTGCTGGTCCGCCGCCGCGGCATCGGCACCCAGGTCGTGCACAGCCAGGTCAAGCGCCCGCTGGAGCTCAGCAGCCTCTACGACGACCTGGAGGCGGCCGGGCAGAAGCCGGCCACCCGGGTCCTGCTGAACACCACCACCGCGGCGGACGCCCAGGTCGCCGCCGCGCTGGGGATCGCCGAGGGCGCGGAGGTCGCCCTGGTCGAGCGGCTGCGGCTGACCCACGGCGAGCCGGTCGCCCACCTGCGCAACCACCTCCCCGCCGGGCTGCTGAAGCTGGAGACCGCCGAGCTGGAGGAGACCGGCCTCTACCGGTTGATGCGGGCCGCCGGGATCACGCTGCACAGCGCCCGCCAGGCCGTCGGCGCCCGCGCCGCGTCGGCCGAGGAGGCCGCCCGCCTGGAGGAGCCCGAGGGCGCGCCGCTGCTCACGATGCAGCGCACCACCTTCGACGACACCGGTCGCGCGGTGGAGTTCGGCTCGCACGTCTACCGTGCGTCCCGCTACGCCTTCGAGTTCCAGCTGCTGGTCCGGCCCTAAGGCATCGGGCCGTACGGTGGACGGCGGGCCCGGAATCCTTCGTTCCGCTCGTCAGAATGTTCTGACAAAGCATTGACGTGACTCCGCCCGCGCCGCTAGAACTCGTCCAGCCGCAATCCGGCGGCGGGGGAGCGAAGGCGGTCCACCATGATCTGCGTCAGCACGGCCCGACCCGGAAGCAGCCGGTCCGGAACGGTCCGAACCCTTACCACTCCGCTCGCGGCGACCGGGGTCCGGACCCCGTGAAACGGTACAGAACGCCGGTAACGGATACTTGGAAGGTTGCCCGGCCCGGCCGCCGGCCGGTGGTGCGGCGACAGCAGACAGACCCGGGACAGCGACAAGAGCGGGAAAGGCAAGTCCTCGTGGCAAGGGTTGGAAGAAGAGGACGCGTCGTGGGCGCCGTGCTGGCGGCGGTGCTCGGCGTCTCCCTGGCGGGGTGCAGCAGCACCGGAGGCAAGCGCGCGGAGGAGGAGCGCGCCGCGCAGACCGCCGGTGGCAAGGCCGCCGTGCACACCCCCCGGTGGACCTTCGCGATGGTCACCCACTCGGGAGACGGCGACACCTTCTGGGACATCGTGCAGAACGGCGCCCAGCAGGCCGCCGTCAAGGACAACATCAACTTCGTCTACGCGCACGACAAGGAGGCCCAGCGGCAGAGCCAGCTGGTGCAGTCCTACATCGACCAGAAGGTCGACGGGCTGATCGTGTCGCTGGCCAAGCCGGACGCCATGAAGGACGTCGTCCTCAAGGCCGAGAAGGCCGGCATCCCGGTGATCACGGTGAACTCCGGCGCCGAGGAGTCCAAGGCGTTCGGCGCGCTCACCCACATCGGCCAGGACGAGACGGTGGCCGGCGAGGCGGTCGGCGAGGAGCTGACCAAGCGCGGCAGGAAGAAGGCCCTGTGCGTCCTGCACGAGCAGGGCAACGTCGGCCACGAGCAGCGCTGCGACGGGGCCGCGAAGACCTTCAAGGGCGAGATGCAGAAGCTGTACGTGGACGGCACCAACATGCCCGACGTGCAGGCGTCCATCGAGTCCAAGCTCCAGGCCGACCCGGACATCGACGCCGTGGTCACCCTCGGCGCGCCGTTCGCCCCCACCGCCGTCAAGGCCAAGGAGCAGGCCGACAGCAAGGCCGAGATCGACACCTTCGACCTCAACGCGCAGGTCGCGAGCGGTCTGGAGGACGGCTCCCTGGGCTTCGCGGTCGACCAGCAGCCCTACCTCCAGGGCTACCAGGCGGTCGACCTGCTGTGGCTGTACAAGTACAACGCCGACATGCTCGGCGGCGGCAAGCCGGTGCTCACCGGCCCGCAGGTGATCACCAAGCAGAACGCCGCGGCCCTCCAGGAGTACACGAAGCGGGGGACCCGATGAGCACGGCCGACGCACCGACCCGGCAGCCCGCGCCGTCCGGCGGCGCGGGCGACGAGCGGCTGGTGCACCGTTCCCTGGCGCGCCGGCTGATGAGCCGCCCCGAGCTGGGCTCGGTGGTCGGGGCGATCGCGGTCTTCGTCCTCTTCTCGCTGGTCGCCGAACCGTTCCTGCGGCCCGCCAGCCTCTCCACGGTCCTCTACGCGTCCTCGACGATCGGCATCATGGCGGTGCCGGTGGCGCTGCTGATGATCGGCGGGGAGTTCGACCTGTCGGCCGGCGTGATGGTCGTCAGCTCGGCGCTGATCTCGTCGATGTTCAGCTACCAGATGACCGCCAACACCTGGGTCGGCGTCGGGGTGTCCCTGCTGGTCACCCTCGCCATCGGCGTGCTCAACGGGGTACTGCTGACCCGGACGAAGCTGCCCAGCTTCGTGATCACGCTGGGCACCTTCTTCATGCTGACCGGCCTCAACCTGGGCTTCACCAAGCTGATCAGCGGCACCGTCTCGACCAAGTCCATCGCCGACATGGAGGGCTTCGACTCGGCCCGCGCGGTCTTCGCCTCGCACCTGACCGTCGGCGGTGTGGACATCCAGATCACCATCGTGTGGTGGCTGGTGCTGGTCGCGCTCGCCACCTGGATCCTGCTGCGGACCCGGGCCGGCAACTGGATCTTCGCGGTGGGCGGCAACGCGGACGCGGCCCGGGCGGTCGGCGTCCCGGTCACCCGCACCAGGATCGGCCTCTACATGGGCGTCGCGTTCGCCGCCTGGATCTCCGGCCAGCACCTGCTGTTCTCGTACGACGCGATCCAGTCCGGCGACGGCGTCGGCAACGAGTTCCTGTACATCATCGCGGCGGCGGTCGGCGGCTGCCTGATGACCGGCGGCTTCGGCTCGGCGATCGGCGCCGCGGTCGGCGCGTTCATCTTCGGCATGGCCAGCAAGGGCATCGTCTACGCGCAGTGGAACCCGGACTGGTACAAGTTCTTCCTCGGCGCGATGCTGCTGCTCGCCACGCTGCTGAACGCCTGGGTCCGCAAGCGGGCGGAGGACAAATCATGACCGCGCTGGTCGCACTCGACGACGTCAGCAAGTTCTACGGCAACGTCAAGGCGCTGACGGACGTGTCGCTGGAGGTGCACGCGGGCGAGATCACCTGCGTCCTCGGTGACAACGGCGCCGGCAAGTCCACCCTCATCAAGATCATCGCGGGGCTGCACCGGCACGACGCCGGCACCTTCACCATCGAGGGAAAGGAGGCCCGGCTCGGCTCCCCGCGCGAGGCCCTGGACCGCGGCATCGCCACCGTCTACCAGGACCTGGCCGTGGTGCCGCTGATGCCGGTGTGGCGGAACTTCTTCCTCGGCTCCGAGCCGACCACCGGCGTCGGCCCGTTCCGACGGCTCGACGTGCGCACCATGCGCGAGACCACCCGCGCCGAGCTGCTGCGGATGGGCATCGACCTGCGCGACGTCGACCAGCCGATCGGCACCCTCTCCGGCGGCGAGCGGCAGTGCGTCGCGATCGCCCGCGCCGTCTACTTCGGCGCCAAGGTCCTCGTCCTGGACGAGCCGACCGCGGCGCTCGGCGTCAAGCAGTCCGGGGTGGTGCTCAAGTACGTCGCGGCCGCCCGGGACGCCGGGCTCGGCGTGGTGTTGATCACCCACAACCCGCACCACGCCTACCTGGTCGGCGACCGCTTCGTCCTGCTCAAGCGCGGCACGATGGCCGGCAGCCACCTCAAGTCGGAGATCGCGCTGGAGGAGCTGACCCGCCAAATGGCGGGCGGCAGCGAGCTGGAACAACTCAGCCACGAGCTGGCCCGCGGCGGCCCGACGGAGTTCCCCGGCGGTCACCGACCCGAGTGAACGTCGACGCGCCCCGGGACGGCCGCAGGCCGCCGCCGGGGCGCGTCGTCCCACACCGCGGTGCGCCGGACGGCGCGGGTGATGCACAATCGCACCGGACCATCCAGCGAGGCCCCGGCCTCCCCGAGACCCGCAGGGACGAGACGACTCTTGCGCGCACGCAGCCGCCGAACGGGGGTCCCACCCACGCCCTTCAGGCAGTGGGGGAGCAACGGCAGCCGCCCCGGCTGTCCCGGCCGCCGCCCCGGCAGCCGAACCGGCGACGAGGTCCTGGGGGTGACCCGATGAGCATGTACCGGGACCGGGCGCACCGCGGCACCGCCCGCGCCACCGTCCTCCGCACCGTCGGCGCCAGGGAGCGCCGCTCCCACCTGACCGCGCCCCGCGTGCCCACCGTCGGCATCGACATCGGCGGCACCAAGGTCATGGCGGGCGTCGTCGACGCCGACGGCACCATCCTGGAGAAGGTCCGCACCGAGACGCCGGACAAGTCCAAGAGCCCCAAGGTCGTCGAGGACACCATCACCGAGCTGGTGCTGGACCTCTCCGACCGGCACGACGTGCACGCGGTGGGCATCGGCGCGGCCGGCTGGGTCGACGCCGACCGCTCCCGGGTGCTCTTCGCCCCCCATCTGAACTGGCGCAACGAGCCGCTGCGGGACCGCCTCGCCGGCCGGCTCGCGGTCCCGGTCATGGTCGACAACGACGCCAACACCGCCGCCTGGGCGGAGTGGCGGTTCGGCGCCGGTCGCGACCAGGACCACCTCGTGATGATCACGCTGGGCACCGGCATCGGCGGCGCGATCCTGGAGGACGGCGCGATAAAGCGCGGCAAGTACGGGGTGGCCGGCGAATTCGGCCATATGCAGGTGGTCCCCGGTGGCCACCGCTGCCCGTGCGGCAACCGCGGCTGCTGGGAGCAGTACAGCTCCGGCAACGCCCTGGTCCGCGAGGCCCGGGAGCTGGCCGCCGCCGACTCCCCGGTGGCGTACAACATCATCGAGCGGGTCGGCGGCCGGATCGGCGACATCACCGGCCCGCTGATCACCGAGCTGGCCCGGGAGGGCGACGCGATGTGCGTCGAGCTCCTCCAGGACATCGGCCAGTGGCTCGGCGTCGGCATCGCCAACCTCGCCGCCGCCCTCGACCCGTCCTGCTTCGTCATCGGCGGTGGCGTCAGCGCCGCCGACGACCTGCTGATCGGCCCGGCCCGGGACGCCTTCCGGCGCCACCTCACCGGCCGCGGCTACCGCCCCGAGGCCACCATCACCAAGGCCCAGCTGGGCCCCGAGGCCGGGATGGTCGGCGCCGCCGACCTCGCCCGCCTGGTGGCCCGCCGCTTCCGGCGTGCCAACCGCCGCCGCGTGGAGCGCTACGAGCGCTACGAACGGTCCGGCCGCCGATGACCGAACCGGATTCCCTGCACGACGACCACCACCAGGGCGGCACGCCGCGCCCCCGGACCCGCCGGCCGTTCCTCATGGCCCTGGTCATCTTCCTGCTGATCACCATCCCGGCCGGCTACATCGTCATCTCGGCCGAGCAGAGCCGCGACAGCGGCGAGGACAAGGAGGCCGAGGCCGCCGCCACCGGCCTGACCAACGCCTTCCCCTCCAAGCTCCAGCAGCGGATCTACAACGTCCCGGTGCCGATCGGCTCCACGCCCGTCTACTACTACGAGACCAACTCGTGGAAGACCAGCTCGCTGTTCGTGCAGTTCCGCACCAACGACTGGGGCCTGACGCAGTACCTCGCGGCCGTCGGCACCAGCGCCGCCGCCCTGAAGCAGGGCGCGGTCACCATCCCGCCGGAGCAGGCGGCGAAGGTCGGCTGGGACTTCAGCGCCGACTGGCCCTGGCGGGGCACCGCGGTCGACCGGCCGGCGCCGCAGCCCTCCCAGCGGATCGTGGTCAGCGACGACGAACCCGGGCACCCGGTGGTTTACGTGGTTTCGACCGTGCGGTTCTGATTGTGCCCGTCGCTTCCTGACCCGGGTGTCAGGACCGCGTCACGGCGTCGGTTAGCGTGGTCGGGTGAGCGAGAAGACCCTGCAGCACCGGATCGACGGTCCCGATGGCGCCCCCGTCCTCGTCCTGGGGGCCGCCCTCGGGACGACCTGGCATATGTGGGACCGGCAGATCCCCGAGCTGACACGTCAATGGCGCGTCATCCGCTTCGACCTGCCCGGCCACGGCGGATCGCCCGCGCACGCAGCGACCTCCATCGCCGAAGTCGCCGACCGGCTGGTCGCCACCCTCGACGTCCTGGGCGTGGAGCGGTTCGGCTACGCCGGCTGTGACCTGGGCGGCGCCGTGGGGATCCAGCTGGCCCTCACCCGCCCGCAGCGCGTCACCTCCCTCGCACTGGTCTCGTCCTCGCCGCGCTACGGCACCGCCGACGCCTGGCGCCAGCGCGGTGTGGTGATCCGCACCAACGGGCTCGAACCGATCGCTCGCACCGCGCCCGAGCACTGGTTCACCCCGGGCTTCGCCGGCGGCCAGGCCGCCATCGTCGAGTGGGCCGTCCAGATGGTGCGGACCACCGACCCCGGGTGCTACATCGCCGCCTGCGAGGCGCTGGCCGCCTACGACGTGCGGTCCTCCCTGGGCCGGGTGGGCGTGCCCACGCTCGTCGTCGTCGGCGCCGAGGACCAGGTCACGCCCACCACCGAGGCCCGCACCCTGGTCGCCGGCATACCGGACGCCAGCCTGGCGCTGATCCCCGGCACCTCGCACCTGGCCCCCGTCGAGCAGCCCGCCGCCGTCAGCGAACTGCTCATCCGCCACTTCAGCACCGCCTGGCAGGACAAGCCCGGCCCCGCCGCCATCAGCGCGGCCGCCCCCAAGCCGCAGCTCGCGCCCCCGATGCCCACCCACGCGCCACCCGCCATCGAATCCGGCCTCGCGCAGCCCGCCCAGGTCCGCGGCGGCATGTACGAGCAGGGCATCAAGGTCCGCCGCGAGGTGCTCGGCGACGCCCACGTGGACCAGGTGGAGGCCACCACCGACGACTTCAGCGCCGACTTCCACGACTTCATCACCCGCTACGCCTGGGGCGAGACCTGGACCCGACCGGGCCTGGACCGCCGTACCCGGAGCGTCATCACGCTCACCGCGCTGGTCGCCCGCGGCCACCGCGAGGAGCTCGCGCTGCACACCCGCGCCGCCCTCCGCAACGGCCTGACGCCCGCGGAGATCAAGGAGATCCTGCTGCACACCGCGGTCTACTGCGGCGTCCCGGCCGCCAACTCCGCCTTCGCGGTGGCCCAGAAGGTCATCCAGGAGGAGACGACCCCGGAGGGGTGAGGCCCGAGGGCAAGATGACCTCATGGAACTCACCAAGAAGACCCACGCCTGCGTCCGGATCGAGAAGGACGGGCGGACGCTGGTCATCGATCCCGGGGCGTTCAGCGAGGAGGACGCGGCCGTCGGCGCGGACGCGATCCTGGTGACGCACGAGCACCCGGACCACTTCGACGAGGGCCGGCTGCGACGGGCCATGGAGGCCGAACCCGCCGCCGAGATCTGGACCCTGGCCAGCGTCGCCGACCAGATCTCCGCGGCCTTCCCCGGCCGGGTGCACACCGTCGGCGAGGGCGACGCCTTCACCGCCGCCGGCTTCGAGGTCGAGGTGTACGGGCAGCTGCACGCGGTGATCCACCCCGACATCCCGCGCATCACCAACGTCGGCTTCCTCCTGGACGGCACCGTCTTCCACCCCGGCGACGCGCTGACCGTCCCCGAGGGCCGCGCCGTCGACACCCTGCTGCTGCCGGTCCACGCGCCCTGGAACAAGGTCGCCGAGATCATCGACTACCTCCGCGCGGTCGCCCCGCGCCGGGCCATCGACATCCACGACAGCCTGCTCCAGGACCACGCCCGCCCGGTCTACGACGGCATGATCGACAAGCTCGGCGGGACCGACCACGGCCGCCTCACCCCGGGGGCGCACACCGAGGTGGGCTGATTGTCGGTGCCGCGCTGTAGGTTTACGGACATGCGCATCGCGACCTGGAACGTCAACTCGATCACCGCCCGCCTCCCGAGGTTGCTGGCCTGGCTGGAGAAGTCCGGCACGGACGTGCTGTGCGTCCAGGAGACCAAGTGCTCCGACGAGCAGTTCCCCTACGACCAGCTCCGCGAGCTGGGCTACGAGGCCGCGGTCAACGCGAGCGGCCGGTGGAACGGCGTCGCGCTGCTCTCCCGGGTGGGTCTGGCGGACGTGGTCAAGGGCCTGCCCGGCGGCCCGGAGTACGACGGTGTGCAGGAGCCCCGTGCGGTCTCCGCGACCTGCGGCCCGGCCCGCGTCTGGTCGGTCTACGTCCCCAACGGCCGCGAGGTCGATCATGCGCACTACACCTACAAGCTCGGCTGGTTCGAGGCCCTGAAGGCGGCCGTGGCCGAGGACGCCGCGGGCAGCCGCCCGTTCGCGGTCCTCGGCGACTACAACGTCGCCCCCACCGACGAGGACGTCTGGGACCCGGCCGTCTTCGAGGGCCTCACCCACGTCACGCCGGCCGAGCGCGCCGCCCTGGCCGCCCTGCGCGAGGCCGGCCTGTCGGACGTCGTGCCCCGCCCGCTGAAGTACGACCGTCCCTACACCTACTGGGACTACCGCCAGCTCGCCTTCCCCAAGAACCGCGGCATGCGCATCGACCTGGTCTACGGCAACGCCCCGTTCGCCAAGGCCGTCTCCGACGCCTACGTCGACCGCGAGGAGCGCAAGGGCAAGGGCGCCTCGGACCACGCGCCCGTGGTGGTCGACCTCGACGTGTGAGCCGGTCGTGCGCCGCGGTCGCCTCCCCGATGCGCCGGGGTGGCGCACGGCGGTGCGCAGGCGGCCCCGTCGCCGCGCCGCGCGCCCTGTGGCCGCGGTGCGGGGGTGGGTGGGACCCTCGCACCATGAACCTGTCTTTCCTGGACAAGTGGCGTAGGCGCACGGACGCGGCCGGATCGGTGCCGCTGGCCGAGTCGGTGCGCGCGGATCCCGAGAGCGTCGTCGAGCTGCTCTCCGAATGCGAGTTGCTGCGCGACCAGGCGGCCACCGCCGGGGTCGAACTCGACGACTCCGTACGGTCGTTGGAGGAACTCGACCAGCTCCAACCGGTGTGGCGCGACGACCCCGAGGTGCTGACCTGGCTCGGCAACGACGCCGGGCTCTACCTCGGCACGGTCCTGGTGCGCACGGTCCGCGGCGCGGTCTGGCACGTCTGGCCGGACGGGCAGCCGGTGGTGCGGCTGGCGTCCGGCCGGGAGATCGACGTGGTGGCGGCCGGCCATGCCTGGGCCGACGACGGTGCCCCCGAGCTCTCCCACCTCTACGCCGAGGTCGCGGAGGGCTGACCCGCCGGGGCCGATCGGCCCGCCCCGCGCGTGTCACCGGCGAAGCGCCCCGTGCGCATGGGTACGTTGCGATCTCTCCGCTGCACGGACGAGAGGGGGCGGGGCGGCCCATGGCCCGTGACGCACTGACCGAGCCGCGCGGGATCCCCGCCGACATACGCCCCGCGCAGCCCCCGGGCGGCCGGCAGCCGGGCGTGCCCCCGGGCCGTTCGGGCGGCCGGACCGTCGAGCACTGAACGGCGCGCCGCGATGCCGCACCCTCCCGCCCCGCGCCGCCGCGCCCGCCCGGCCCTGCTCGCCGCGCTGCTGCTCGCCCTCCTCGCGCCGGCCGCGGCCGGCTGCGGCCGTCCCGGCAGCCCGCCCGTCAAGGGCCCCACCGCCGCCGACCTGCCCAGCTACCCGGTGGCCCGGGACTTCTCGCTGCCCGACTCGCCGACCTGGACGGCCGCCAAGCGCCGCGGCCGGCTCGTCATCGGCGTCAAGGAGGACCAGCCCTACCTCGGCGAACGGGACCCGGCCAGCGGCACCTACCGCGGCTTCGACATCGAGATCGCCACGATGCTGGCCGCCGCGCTCGGCTTCCCCGAACACGCCGTCACGTTCCGCACCGTCGCCTCCGCCAACCGCGAGACCGCGCTGCGGAACGGCCAGATCGACCTCTATGTCGGCACGTACACCATCAACGCCAAACGGAAGCAGCAGATCGGCTTCGCCGGCCCGTACTACCTGGCGGGCCAGTCGCTGCTGGTGCGCAGCGACGAGCACGACATCCGCGGCCCGCAGGACCTGGCCGGCAAGCGCGTCTGCTCGGTCGCCGGTTCCACCGCGTACCAGCGCATCCGGGCCCGGTACCCCAAGGCCGTCCTGGTCGCCTACGACAGCTACTCGGTGTGCGTGGACAACCTGCTGACCTACCAGGTCGACGCGGTCACCACCGACGACGCGATCCTGCTCGGCTACGCCGCCAAGGTGCCCGACCAGCTGAAGGTCGTCGGCGAGCCGTTCTCCAAGGAGCCGTACGGCATCGGCGTGCGGCGCGACGACGACGCGTTGCGGTTCGCGCTGGACGACGCGCTCGCCGCGGCCGAGCGGAACGGCACCTGGCGGAAGGCGTACGAGGCGACGCTCGGCGTGTCCGGGATGCCGCCGCCCGCACCGCCCCCGATCGACCGCTACCCGGCGACCTGAGGAGCCAAGGAACCGACCGATGAACGTCCTCCTCGACAACCTCTCCCTCTACGGGCACGGTCTGCTGGGCACCGTCGAACTGACCGTCTACGCCTCCCTGCTGGCCCTCGTCCTCGGCTTCCTGATGGCGGCCTTCCGGATCGCGCCGGTCCGCTCGCTGCGGGTCTTCGGCACGGCCTGGGTGACGGTGCTGCGCAACACCCCACTGACCCTGCTGTTCTTCGCGGTGCTGCTGGGGCTGCCGCGGTTCGGTCTGGTGCTGCCCTTCACCCTGTTCGCCGTCCTGGCGCTGGGCTGCTACACCTCCGCGTTCGTCTGCGAGGCGGTGCGCGCCGGCATCAACACCGTGCCGGCCGGGCAGGGCGAGGCGGCCCGCAGCCTGGGCATGACCTTTCGGCAGACGCTCGGCCTGGTGGTGCTGCCGCAGGCGTTCCGCGCGGTCATCGCGCCCATCGGATCGACCCTGATCGCGTTGGCCAAGAACTCCGCGATCGCCGGCTCGTTCAGCGTCGTCGAACTCCTCGGCGTCTACCGGCCGCTCAACGAGAGGGGCTACGGCGTCATCTGGTCCTTCGTCTGGATCGCGGTCGGCTACCTCCTCGTGACCCTGACCATCAGCGCGCTCTTCAACGCGCTGGAGAAGCGGTACGGAGTGGTCCGATGAGCACCGTCCTGTACGACCTGCCGGGTCCGCGAGCCCGGCGCCGGCACCGGTGCGTCGGGCTCGTCGGGACGCTGGTGCTGCTCGCCCTGGTCGGCTGGATCCTCTTCCTCCTCTTCCACACCCACCAGTTCACCGCGGCGAAGTGGACCCCCTTCGCCTATCAGGGCATCCAGGAGCTGCTGCTCACCGGGCTGGGCAACACCCTGCGGGCGTTCGGGCTGGCGGCGGTGCTGGCGCTGGCGCTGGGCGGGGTGCTGGCGGCCGGGCGGCTCTCCGCGCACCGGCCGATCCGCTGGGCCGGCACCCTGCTGGTGGAGTTCTTCCGGGCCATGCCGGTGCTGGTGCTGATCTTCTTCATCTATGTCGCGCTGCGCGCGGAGCCGTTGACGGCCCTGGTCAGCGGGCTGACGCTGTACAACGGCTCGGTGCTGGCGGAGGTGTTCCGGTCCGGGGTGAACGCCGTGGAGCGCGGCCAGGGCGAGGCGGCGTACGCGCTGGGGATGCGCAAGACCCAGGTGATGCGGTACGTGCTGGTGCCGCAGGCGGTCCGGGCGATGCTGCCGGCGATCATCTCCCAGTTGGTGGTGGCGCTGAAGGACACCTCGCTCGGCTTCCTCATCACCTACGAGGAGTTCCTGCACGCCGGCAAGCTCATCGCGTCCAACCTCGACTACGACCTGCCGTTCATCCCGGTCGTCATGATCATCTCGCCGGTGTACATCGGGATGTGCATGCTGCTGTCCTGGTTGGCCACCTGGGTCGCCCGGCGGTAGCGGCGCAATCCCAAGGTCGAGGCGGGCGGGGTGGCGGCCCCGGAGCCGGCGACGCTCCAGCAGGAGGACCACCGGGCGCGGGGGTGAACGGGCCCGGCCCGGCGGCCCGTTCACCGGGGCGGGCCGGCCGACCGGTGGTCGAGCGGGGCCCGTGCGGCGTCAGACCCGCCAGACGCCGTCCCGCATCAGTTCCCGCCCGGGCAGCTCGTTCTCCTCGCGCCAGACCAGCAGCCGGTGCGGGGTGAAGCGGAGGAAGACCCACGGCGCGCGACCGAGCGGGTTCCAGCCGAGCTTGGCCCCGAGGGCGTCCGCGGCGTCCCGCGACAGCGCGTCGTTGGCCAGGACCTCCACGGTGCAGTCGGCCAGCACCACGTCCCGGGTGGTGCCCAGCGCCACCCGGCTCTCCGGGCGGGCGGCGAGGTTGCGGGCCGTGGGGTTCGTGCCCTTGGTGGACATCACCAGGCGCTCGCCGTGCCAGACGAACGACAGCGGGACCAGGGTGGCCGCGCCGTCGGCGGAGGCGGACGACACCCAGGCGTCCTCCTCCGTCTCCAGCAGCCGCAGCGCGTCCCGTTTGCGTTGCCCGGCGTCGCGGGGCGGGGGGAGAGTCCTCATGGCGGCGAGCGTAACGAGCCCTCCCCGCCCACCGCTTCGGCCGCGGGCCGTAGGACGACGGTCCTAGGGCCTCTCCCCGATGGGGCATGGCCGGGGCCTTTAGGACCCGTGGTCTTGGTCGCGGACCGGCACCGAGACATACGACGGGTCGTCCGCCGGGGAGGAGAACGTCAGCCGGGCGCCGGCGGGGTTCTGGGCGATGTAGAGCGGGTCGACGGTGTCGACGACGACCGCGAGCCGGTGCCCGGCCGGTACGTCGTAGGCGGTGGCGAAGAGGTCCAGGTCCACGCCGAACGGCCGGTCCGGGGTCTTGTCGTGGAAGGTGAACGGCGCGTGGGTGACGAGCTTGCCCAGGCCCAGCGGGCCGACGTCGTAGAGGTAGGCGATGGCGGTGCCGCTGCTCGCGGTGCTGGTCACGGTGGTGTGCAGCCGGGTGGTGCCGCGCACCCGCTGCCCGGTCGGGTACGGCGCGGACTGCCAGACGGCGGCGGCCGAGCGCGGCAGCAGCGGGATCGACGCCATCGGCGGCAGCCGGAAGAACTGGTCGAGCATGCTGGAGAGGAAGATCAGTCCGCCGTCGGCACCGGAGTCGATGCCGGTGTGGACGCGCCGGGTGCCGTCGAGGGCGATCCGGCGGTGCGCGGAGGGCACGTCCCGCCAGCTCTTGTAGCCCTCGTAGGCGCCGGTGGAACGGGACTTGAGGAGGACCGGCGGCTCCCGGTCGATGCCGTTGTCGACGCCCTTGAGGTAGTGGTCGAGCCAGCGCTTGGAGTCGTTCCAGGTGTCGTTGGGCAGTCCGAGCAGCCCCAGCCCTTCGGCGGTGGCGTGATCGCCGGGGCGGAACTCCAGCCGCTTGGGGCCCTTGAGCTTCTCGAAGAACGCCGCGTACTGGTCGGGCGGGAAGAGCGAGTCGCCCCAGGCGTTGCCGAGCAGGATCGCCGCACCGTTGGCGTTGATCCGGTCGAGGTAGGTGGCGGGCGAGCGCTTCCGACCCCACGCGATCATGTCCTTCTCCTTGGACATGTCGGCGCTCAGGAAGTCCTTGAGGACCTGCTGGAGTTCGGGGCTGGGCCGGCCGGTCAGCGCGCCCGCACCGCCCAGCACGGCCGCCGCCTGGAGGTGCGGGGTGCGCCCGCTGTAGATCGAGCCGATCAGGTCGGCCCAGCCGCTGAGCGCCGCGACCGCCTTGATCCGCTTGTCGGACGCGGCGGCCAGCAGGCTGATCCCGGCGCCGTAGGAGACCCCGGCCATCCCGACCTTGTGCGGGTCGGCCGGCGTGTGCGCCAGCGCCCAGTCGACGACCTTGGAGGCGTCGGCGACGTCCTGCGGCCCGGCGGTCTCTATCTGCCCGCCCGACTGCCAGAAGCCGCGCGAGTTGTAGCCGACCACGACGTATCCGGCCTCGGCGAGCCGGCGGGCCTGCGCCAGGTATTCGACCTGTGGCATCGCCCAGCTGGTGGGCAGCACGACGAGCGGGTACCGACGGCCGCCGTCGGCCCCGGCGGGGGTGAAGACGTTGGCCTTGAGCGTGATCCCGCCGGCCCCGGTGATGTCGACGAACCGCAGGGTGGGGGAGCCGGTGGCCGCCGGCCGGGCGGTGGCCGCGGTGCGGGCGGGCGCCGGGGCGGCGCTCGCCGGGGCGCCGGCGAGGACCGCGCCGGCGAGCACCGCCGCGGAGACGGTACCGATGGCGGCGCGCAGCGTGGTGCGGGAGGACGTCATCTTCTGCTCCAGATCTCGACGCGAGCCGCACGGGACGCTGTCCCGAGGATCCTGGGACAGGAGGGGCGCCCGGTGGCCCGATGTGACTGGAGAGTAAGGTCCGTTGCTTACCCTTGGTAACCCGTCGGTAGGTTACGGCTGGGTAACGCCGATGCGGCGAAGGGGAGTTCGATGCCGCCCGGGACGTTCACGGAAGGGGCGTGACGGAACGAGAGGCGAGGGGGCGGCGTGACGGGTACGGACGGGGTGGACGCGGCGGAGACGCCGTTCGACGCCGGTGAGCGGCTCGCGTGGGCGGGCCGCGCCGACGCGTTCGCGGCGGGGTTCGGCCGACTGTGCGCGTATACAGTCCCGCGGCTGCTGGACGCCGCGGGCATCACCGAGGGCACCCGGGTGCTGGACGCCGGCACCGGGACCGGCACCGCCGCCGCGGCGGCCTGCGCCCGCGGGGCCCGGGTGACCGCCGTGGACGCCGAACCCGACATGGCGCGCAGCGCCGCGACCGCCGCCCCGGGAGCCGTCGTCCGGCTCGCCGCCCTTCCCCACCTCCCCTTCCCCGACGGCGCGTTCGACGCCGTCGTCGGCAACTTCGTACTCAACCACGTCGGCCGGCCCCGGGCGGCGCTGGCGGAGCTGCGCCGGGTGACCCGGCCCGGCGGCCGGATCGCGCTGACGATCTGGGCCGCACCGCCCGCGCCGGGCCAGGCGCTGCTCGGCCGCGCGGTGCGGGCCGCCGGCGTGCCCCGGCCGGCGGACCTGCCCGCCCTCGCGCCCGAGGACGACTTCCCGCGCACCGAACGGGGTCTCGCTGAACTGCTGGGAACGGCCGGACCGTTGACGGAAGTCGCGTGCTCCGCGGTGTCCTGGGAGCATCGCACCACGGCGGAGGAGTGGTGGCGCGGCCCGGCGGCCGGCGTGGCGGCCATCGGCCGGGTCGTGACCTCCCGGGGTCCTGGGACGGTCGAGCGGATCCGGCGCCATTTCCTCGATCTGGCTGCCGAGTTCACCCTTCCCGACGGGCAACTGTCCCTGCCGCACACGGCGTTGCTGGCCTCCGGACGGGTCGACGGGTAGCGGGGCCGCGGACGGTGCCGACCGTCGGCCGGGTCGACGCCACCCCGAACTGGCCGTCCTCCCCGACGCCCGCCGGGACCGCCGCGCGCCGGCGTGCTCAGTCCTCCGGCGCGACCTGGGCGGGCATCGTCGCCAGGAATTCGGTCAGCGCCGCGTTGAACTCCTCCGGGCGCTCCAGATTCGGCATGTGGCCCGCTCCCTGAATGATCGTCAGGCGCGAACCGGGTGTCGCCTCGTGGATCGCCCGGGCGTCGGCGACCGGGGTGAACTCGTCCTCCGTGCCCACCACGACCAGGGTGGGCACGGTGATCCGCGGCAGCAGCCCGGTGTAGTCCCGCCGCTCCGCCCGACCGCGCAGGGCGGCCGCGGCGCCCTCGGGGGAGGCGTTCCGCATCATCCCCAGGACGTGCTCGGCGACCGTCGGTAGCGCCGTGACGTTGGCCGGCGCGATCATCTTGGGCAGCACCTCGTGCGCGTACCCGTCCATGCCCTCCGCGAGCAGTCGTTCCGCGGTCCGCAGCCGCACCGCCCGGCCCTCCGCGGTGTCCGCCGCCGCGAAGGTGTCGGCGAGCAGCAGACCCCGGATCCGCTCCGGGAACTGCCGGTAGCACTCCATGACGATCTGCCCGCCCATGGACAGCCCGCCCAGGACGCAGCGCTCGATCCCGAGGTGGTCGAGCAGGGCGGCGACGTCCCGGGCGAAGGTCTCCAGGAGGGTCTTGCCGGGCACCACCGAACTCCCGCCGTAGCCACGGAGGTCCGGTGCGATCACCCGCATCCCGGCGCGGCTGAAGTGTGCCGTCTGCGGGCGCCACATCGAGCGGTCGAAGGGGTGCCCGTGGATGAGGACCAGCGGTGCACCGCTGCCCTCGTCCTCGTAGGCGACCGTGGTCTCTCCGCATTGCACCGATGCCATGACACACCTCTCCTTGCCGCACCACCTGCGGCCCTGCTGCGTCGGGGAGTTGACGGCTCGATGCTATGAGAGGCATTGTCTCGGCACAATAGAAACAATGCGCTCGGTGCAATGTCGGGGAGGGGAGCAACAATGACGGGGGAGGACTACCGTGCCATCGCCGACGAGCTGGCCGCGGCCATCACCCAGGGCCGGCTCCGCCCGGGGGACCGGCTGCCGCCGCTGCGCCGGTTCGCCCGGCGGCGGCGGATCGCCGACTCGACCGCGGCCCGGGTCTACCGCGAACTGGGCCGCCGCGGCCTGACGGTGGGAGAGGTCGGCCGCGGCACCTTCGTCCGCACGGCGCCCCCGGCGACCGAGCCCGCGCTGGCCGAACCCGGCGGCCACCGGATCGACCTGGAGCTCAACTTCCCCGTCCTGCCCGGGCACGACGCGCTCCTCGCGCGCAGCCTCGGCCAACTGCTCCAGCAGGGCGACGCGCGGGCCGCTGCGCTCCGCCCGGGCACCGCCGCCGGCACCCCGGCCGCCCGGCGGGCCGCCGCCGCACACCTCGCCCGGGCCGGCTGGGCCCCCGACGCCCACCGGCTGCTCTTCGCCGGCAGCGGCCGGGAGGCCCTCGCCGCCGCCTTCGCCGCCCTGGTCCCGCCCGGGGAGCGCCTCGGCGTCGAAGCGCTCACCTTCCCCGTCGTCAAGGGCATCGCGGCCCGCCTCGGCATCGCCCTCGTCCCGCTGGCGATGGACGAGCACGGGGTCACCCCGGACGCGCTGCGCGCCGCCGCCCCGCTGCGCGCGGTCTATCTGCAACCGGCGCTGCACAACCCGCTCGGCACCACCATGCCCGGCGCGCGCCGCACCGAACTCGCCGCCACGATGGGCGAGTTGGACCTCTGCGCGGTCGAGGACGCGGTCTACGGCTTCCTCCGCCCCGACCTGCCGCCGCTCGCCGCCCTCGCGCCGGAGCGCACGGTGCTCGTCGACAGCCTCTCCAAGCGGCTCGCCCCCGGGCTGACGCTCGGGTTCCTCGTGCCCCCGGACCGCGCGGACGCCCCCGACTTCGCCGCGGCGCTCCGCTCCGGCGCCTGGACGCCGTCCGGTTTCGCCCTGGAGGCGGCGGTGCGCTGGCTGGGCGACGGCACCGCCGCCGCCGTCGAGGCCGAGAAGCGCGCCGACGCGGCGGCCCGCCAGCGGCTCGCCGCGGAGCGCCTCGCCGGCCAGCGGCTGCGCACCGACCCGCACTCCTACCACTGCTGGTGGGAGCTGCCCGAGCCCTGGCGGGCGGACACCTTCGTGGCCGCCGCGGCCCGCCGCGGCATCGCGGTCACCCCGTCCGGCGCCTTCGCCGCCGGTGCCGGGCACGTCCCCAACGCGGTGCGGCTGGCGCTGTCCTCGCCGCCCCTCGACGTCCTGGCCGAGGCCCTCGACGTGCTGGCCGGGTTGGCCCGCCGGACCCCGGAGGACGCCGGCGCGGAGTAGCCGCCGACGAACTTCAACAGACGTTGTGCGGAGGTGGGTTGGCGGGTCGGGCCCGTTCCGTCACACCGACGTCCGCTCCACCGGTATCCAGAGCTCCGCGGTCGCCCCCGTCCCGTCCGGCGACGCCTGCACGCGCAGGATCTCCGGGCCGGGCCGGCTGCGGTACGGGTTCGACGGGAACCACTGGGCGTAGATGTCCCCCCACAGGGTCTGGAGTGCCTGCGGGTAGGGCCCGGTGTTGGTGAAGACCGCCCAGGTGCCGGCCGGGACGGTGAGCGCGTCCAGGTCGCCGGGGACCGGCGCGTTCGACACCACGGCGTGGTAGTAGTCGAGTTCGCTGCCCTCGGCGCGACCGGGGTCGAGGTCGTCGCAGACCGACACGATCCCCTTCGGCTCCTGGTCGGACAGCTCCTCGATCCGCCGCCGGGTCTGCGGGCCCAGGCCCTTGACGAACGCGGCGATGGCGGGGTTGACCCCGTGGTACACCAGGGGCACCCGGGCCTTCTTGCCCACGACCCGGAACTCGTCCTTCGCCACGATCCGGTACTGCATGGTGCTGTTCCCTTCGACGATGAGGCGGAAGGCCATCCGAGGCTGGGAGCGCAGCGCCGCACCGGTCCGCCGGGCCTCGCCCGGGCCCACGCCGTGCATGCTGCGGAACGCGCGGGCGAACGCCTCGCCCGAGCCGTAGCCGTACCGCACCGCGACGTCCAGCAGCGTCCGTTCGCCGGCCAGTACCTCGGCGCCCGCGACGGTCAGCCGCCGGCGCCGCAGGTACTCCGACAGCGGCATTCCGGCCAGTGCCGAGAACATCCGCCGGAAGTGGTACTCCGACGTCATGGCGATCCGCGCCAGCTCGCCCGCCCCGACCGGCTGGTCGAGGTGGGCCTCGATGTGCTCCATGGCCTCGTTCAGCCGCTCCAGCACCTCGGTCTCCTTCCCTTTCGGTTCCTCACGCTAGGGAAGGTCCACTCTGCCGCACCCGACATGCGGTGCCCGCTCCGGTCGGGTGGTCAGGGGCGCCCCGACGGCGGGACCTCCTCGCCCGGGCGGACCGGGCCCGGCGGCGTGCCGTCGCCGAACGGCCGGCCGCCCAACTCCTCGCGGTGGTGCGGCGTCAGCCAGCCGGAGAGGTCCGGGCCGAGCGGGACGATGCCGGTGGGGTTGATGCCGGTGTGCACCCGGTAGTAGTGCTGCTTGATGTGGTGGAAGTCCACCGTGTCGCCGAACCCGGGCGTCTGGAACAGGTCCTTGGCGTACGCCCACAGCACCGGGTCCTCGGCGAGCTTGAACCGGTTGCACTTGAAGTGGCCGTGGTAGACGGGATCGAAGCGGACGAGCGTGGTGAACAGCCGGATGTCGGCCTCGGTGAGCGTGTCGCCGACCAGGTAGCGCCGGTCCGACAGCCGGTCGGCGAGCCGGTCCAGCCGGTCGAAGAGCGGGCCGAAGGCCGCGTCGTACTCGTCCTGGTCGGGGGCGAAACCGGCCCGGTACACCCCGTTGTTGACGTCGCGGTAGACGTCCGCCATCACCTCGTCGATCTCCGCGCGGCGGGCCTCGGGGTAGAGGTCGGGCGCCCCGGGCCGGTGCAGCGCCGTCCACTCGGTCGCGAAGTCCACGGTGAGCTGCTGGAAGTCGTTGGTGACCAGCTTCCCGCTGGGGACGTCCACGAGGGCCGGGACGCTGACGCCGCCGGGGTAGCCGGTCTCGCGGGCGTCGTACGCCTCGCTGAGGAAGCGGATGCCGAGGACCGGGTCCCGGCCGTCCGGGTCGAGGGTGAACCGCCAGCTGCGGTCGTCCTGGAGGGGGTCGACGAGGGCCAGCGACAGCGCGTCCTCCAGGCCCAGCAGCCGCCGGGAGATCACCGCGCGGCTCGCCCAGGGGCAGGCGCGGCTGGCCACCAGCCGGTAGCGGCCGGCCGCCACCGGCCAGCCGTCGCGGCCGTCGGCGGTGACGCGGTCGGCGAAGTGGCTGCGGGAGCGGGTGAAGGGACGGCGGCCGGACGCGCGGTCGCCGACGCCGTCGGGCGCCGGCGCGGAGTCGGGGGAGGGCTCGGGGGCGGGGCCGGGCATCGCGGGTTCCTTCCGTCGGGGCGGGGGCGGCGTCCCCCGGATCCTTCCCGGGCCGTCGGGAATTCTCCGGTATGTCAGCCGCCCGGCGCACGGCCGGTCCTGACGTAGTGCCCGGAGGATTCGCCGCTGCGGGATTTTCCAACTCGCCGGTGATGGACGGGATTCACCTGTCATCGTCCGGTGATCGGGCGAGTGGGGGAGCGGCCCTCGCCGGCGTTGCGCTGCTGGCGCCGACGATGGCCTCCGGCGACGCTGCCGGCGGTCGAGGGGAATCCGCCGGACGGCTCCGTCGGAATGCCGGTCCTCGCGGCATTCCGGGGGCCCTGCCCGGCGCGGTGCGACCGGCCCCGGTCAGCCCAGCCAGGTCAGGTCGGGCCGCAGTCGGTGCCAGACCGGATGCCGGAGCCGGCCCGCCGACGTCCACCCGCTGAAGGCGATCTCGGCCACCAGCCGCGGCTCCGCCCAGTGCACCCCCGCCAGCTCCACGTCGTTGACGAACGGCGAGTGGTCCAGCGGGATCACGCTCAGATAGCCCGCCAGCTCCCGCCGCTCGTGGTCGGAGAGCCCCGAGCCCACGGCGCCCACGAACCGCAGCCCGTCCGGCTCCTGTACACCCGCCAGCACCGACCCGGGCAGCCCGCCGAGCGCCCCGTGTCCCTCCGTCCAGCCGCCGATGACGACGTCCAGCGTCTCCTGGTACTTGGTCTTCACCCAGTCGGGTGAGCGCAGCCCGGGGAGGTACGGCGAGGACAGCCGTTTGGCCATCACGCCCTCCAGACCACCGCGCAGCGCCGCCTCCCATGCCTGGTGGCCGTGGCCCGCCACGTACCCCGGCACCGACCAGTTGGGTCCGGCCAGCCCCAACCCGGCCAGCACCGCCCGCCGCTCGTGGTACGGCGCGTCCAGCAGCGGCCCGCCCAGATACATCACGTCGAAGAGCACCAGCTGAACGGGGAGTTCCATCGCCAGCCGGGCGGTGCGGCGCGGGTTGAGCACGCCCATCCGCCGCTGCAGCAGCCCGAAGTCGGGCCGGCCGGCGGGGTCCAGCACCACCACCTCGCCGTCCAGCACCGCGGGCCGGCCGCGCAGTTGCCGCCCGAGCGGGCCCAGTTCGGGATAGCTCGTGGTGACGTCGTTGCCGGCCCGGGTGACCAGTCGCACGGTGCCGTCGTCGGAGACGTTGACGATGCAGCGGGCCCCGTCCCACTTGGCCTCGAACGCCCAGGCCGGCTGCTCCGGCTCGGGCGGCAGCGGCCCGAGCACGGCCAGCATCGGCCGGATCACGGGATACGGGGGCGGGGCCGCGCCGCCGCCCCCGGGGGTGGGGGCCATACTCCGATGATCGGCGGAGGCGGTGGTCCCCGCAGGCCGGGCGCGACGGGGCCGCGGCCGCACCGCGACGGGGCCGCCGCCCGATCCGGCCGGCCCCGGTGGGCTCCGCGGTCAGTGCTCCGCCGCCCCCGCCTGCCCCACCGGCTCCGCGGCCCGCGGCGGTCGGGGCCGCGGTCGCGCCGCCCCTTCCGCATCCACCACCGGCAGCGCCCGGTCCAGCCACCACGGCACCCACCAGGCCCGCGGGCCCAGCAGCGCCAGCGCCGCTGGCACCAGCAGCAGCCGCACCACCGTCGCGTCGATCAGCACGCCCACCGCCAGGCCCAGCCCGAGCATCTTCGCCACCGCGTCGTCGCTGAGCAGGAAGGCCGCGAAGACCCCCGCCAGGACCAGCGCGGCGCAGCTGATCAGCCGGGCGGTGCCGGCCAGCGCCTGCGCCACACCCTCCGCCGGGTCGGGGTGCCGCGGCCGGCCCGCGTGGATCCGGGACAGCAGGAAGATCTCGTAGGCCATGCTCAGCCCGAAGGCGAGCGCGCACATCAGCAGTGGCACATGGGCCTCCACCGGTACCCGGCCCGCGACCCCCAGCGCCGGGCCGCCCCACCCCCACTGGAAGACCGCCACCACCGCCCCGTACGACGCCGCGAGCGAGAGCAGGGCGACCGCCGCGGCCTGCACCGCGACCAGCACGCCCCGGAAGACGACCAGGACGGTCAGGAAGGCCAGGCAGACCAGCACCGCGAGGATCAGCGGCAGCCGGGCGGCGATCAGGTCCCGGAAGTCCACCTGGGTCGCGGTGGCACCGGTGACATAGCCGTGGGTGTCGTAACCCCGCAGGGCCCGGGGGAGCACGGAGTCCGCCAGGCGGCGGGTGAGCGCGGCGGTCTCCGCGTCCTGCGGGGAGTGCGCGGGATAGGCGGTGGCGGACAGCACCGCGCCGTCCGGGGACGCCCGGAGCGGGGTGACCGCGGTGGTGCCGGGGATCCGCCCGAGGACCTGCCGGGCCTGGTCCGCCAGCGCCGGGCGGTCGGCCTCCGGTACCGCGCTCCGGTCGACGACCAGTGTCAGCGGCCCGGTCGCACCGGGACCGAACGCCGCGGACACCAGGTCGTGCGCCCGCCGGCCGGTGGCCGACGGCGGGTCCGTGCCGTCGTCGAGGTGCCCCAGCCGCATCGAGAACGCCGGGACGGCGAGCACCGCCAGCACCAGTACCCCGCCCACCAGATGCGGCCACGGATGACGGGTCACCCGCCGGGCGGCGCGCAGCCCGCGGTGCGCCCCGGCGCCGGGTTCCCCGGCCGCGGCGACCGGGCGGCGCACCCGGAACCGGTCGATCCGCCGGCCGAGCAGCCCGAGCAGGGCCGGGACGAGGGTGAGCGCGCCGAGCACCGCGGTGACCACGGTGAGGGCCGCCGCGGCGGCCAGCGCGGCGAGGAAGCCGACGCCGGTGACGGCCAGCCCGGCCAGCGCGACGAGCACGGTCCCGCCGGAGACCAGGACCGCCCGCCCGCTGCCGGCCACCGCCCGACCCGCGGCCACGGCCGGGTCCACGCCGTCCCGCAGCAGCTGCCGGTGACGGGTGATCAGGAACAGCGCGTAGTCGATGCCCAGGCCGAGGCCGATCATGGTGGCCAGGGTGGGGGAGACGGCGGCGAAGGTGAACGCGGCGGCCAGCAGCCCCAGGCAGCCCAGCCCGCAGACCACGCCGATCAGCGCGGTCAGCAGCGGCACCCCGGCGGCCAGCACGCTGCCGAACCCGGCCAGCAGCACCAGCCCCGCCACCGCGAACCCGAGCAGTTCGCTCAGCCGGTCGTCGGTGCCCGGGCGCGCCAGGTCGCCCAGCGCCCCGCCGTACTCCACCTGGACGCCCGCCGCGCGCAGCGGCGCCACGGCCCGGTCCACGCCCGGCAGGACCTCCGGCCGCAGGCTCCCCGGCGGCTCCCGGAACCGCACGGTGAGGTACCCGGTCCGGCCGTCGGCCCGGCGCGGCCCGGTGTGCGGCGCGTCGGACGGCGGCAGCGGGCCCTGCGCGGACGCCACGCCCGGCAGCCCGGCCAGGTCGGTGGTGGCGCGCGCGATCGGGCCGGCGAGGCCGGTCAGCGGCCGGCCGGCGTGCAGCACCACCTGGCCGGCGAATCCGCCGGCGGCAGGCTGGTGCGCGGCGAGGACCGCCCGCCCCCGGGTGGACCGGGCGTCGGGCAGCGAGAAGTCGTCGGCGTGGGCCCCGCCGAACGTCCGCTGGAGTATCTGGACGCCGGCCAGTCCCACCAGCCACAGCACGACGACGGTCACGGCGTGTCGGGCACACCACTCCCCGAGGCGCCCCAGGGCCCCTTCGGGCCGCCGGCGGCCCGGCGCATTCGGCAACGACATGCCTCGCATTCAAGGCGCGTTCCGGCGCGGCGGCATGCGGGGCGGGCAAGACGGGTGGTCCGGCGGCGGGCGTACGGGGGCGGAGGCCGCCGTACCGGGCCGGGAGGAGGGGGGAAGCCCCGGCCGGACGGGGGAACCCGACCGGGGCGGATCGCGGGGCGCGGCCCATGGGGCACGCTGCCAATTGAACGATAAACCATCGAGTGGGGGTTCGGAGCGCAGAGTGACGACCCTCACGCCCGGATCACTCTGTGTCACTGGCCGGCCTCGGGTCGCCGCCCGCCTCCCGCTGTCGTGGACGACGCGCGGCCCACGCGTCCCCTCAGGGGCTGACCGCCAGCACGAGGTACGCCGCCAGCAGCGTCAGGTGGACGCTGCCCTGGAGCACGGTGGCCCGGCCGGGCACCACCGTCAGGGTGCCGACGACGACGGTGAGCGCCAGCAGCACCATGTGGCTGGCCCCCAGGCCCAGGACGAGCGGACCCTTGAGCCAGATCGTGGCCAGTGCGACCGCGGGGATCGTCAGGCCGATGCTGGCCATCGCCGAGCCCAGGCCGAGGTTGATGCTGGTCTGTATCCGGTCCCGGCGGGCCGCGCGGACCGCCGCGATGGTCTCCGGGAGCAGTACCAGCAGCGCGATCACCACGCCGACCACGGACGACGGCAGGCCCGCCGCGGCCACCCCGGACTCGATGGTGGGCGAGACCGCCTTGGCCAGCCCCACCACCGCGACCAGCGCCAGCACCAACAGCCCGAGACTGCCCAGCGCGGCCCTGAGGGTCGGCGGGTCGGCGTGGTCCTCGCTGTCGATCACCTCGCCGGCCGTGGTGAGCGGCAGGAAGTAGTCCCGGTGCCGGATGGTCTGGGTGGTGACGAACAGGCCGTACAGCGCCAGCGCGGCGCTCGCCGCGAAGACCAGCTGTGGACCGGAGAACTGCGGCCCGGGCGTGGTGGTGGTGAAGGACGGCAGCACCAGGCTCAGCCCGGCCAGCGTGGCGACCGAGGCCAGCTCCGCCCCGGTGCCCTCGGCGTTGAAGACCGCCACCCGCCGCTTGAGCGCACCGACCAGCAGGCAGAGCCCGACGATGCCGTTGCAGGTGATCATGACGGCCGCGAAGACCGTGTCCCGGGCCAGCCCGGCGCTCTTCTCCCCGCCGTCGACCATCAACGTGACGATCAGCGCCACCTCGATGATGGTCACCGCGACCGCCAGCACCAGCGACCCGAACGGCTCGCCCACCCGGTGCGCGATCACCTCCGCGTGGTGGACCGCGGCCAGCACCGCCGCGGCCAGGAACAGCGACGCCGTGCCCACCAGCGCGCTGGGCAGCGACCGGCCCCAGATGAGGGCCAGCAGCACCACCGCCGCGACCGGCAGCACACCGGTCCAGTGCACCAAGGGCGTGCGCGGGCGGGGAGTCATGCCCCGAGCTTGGCAGAGAAGTCGGACCCCCGCCCGTCGGTGAAGCGGCCTCAGGCGGTCGCCCGGTGCTGCCCCTTGGTCTCCGCCGGCGTCAGCGCCGCCTTGCTGGCGTCGGCCACCAGCTCCACCACATCGGGCCCGTACGCCTGCGAGTTGACCACCTTCAGCAGCAGCGCGAACTGCCCGTCCGCGCCGTACCGGCGGGCCAGCCGGGACCGGTTGCGGACCAGATGGCGGACCGCGGCCCGGTGGGTGACCGGCCGCTGACCGGCCGCCAGGAACACCGGCCGGCCGCCCTCCCCGGCCGTCAGCCGGGCCAGCAGCACGTACTCCACCGCTCCCGGCTCCAGCCGGTACGTCGTCCCGCCGACGGTGAGGGCGCCCCGGCCGGCGCCCGTCGCGTCACCCGGGTGGACCGCGACGCCCGGCAGCAGGTTCGCCATGTGCGCGGCCAGCCGGCGGTGCGCGGTCGGGTCGCCGACGCAGAACTCGGTGCGCGCCCCGAAGCCCTGGAGCCCGGTGTCGTGCGGGGCGACCTCCGGGTGCGCGCCGCAGTTCTCGATCACCGAGGCCAGTCCCAGCAGCGCCAGCGCGTCGTGCCGCGGGATGCTCCACTGCGCCGAGGCGCTGTCCCGGTGGGTGACCAGGACGCACTCGGAACCGTCGGGCAGCCCGAAGAAGCCCTGTTCGCGGGTGCGCTTGCGGCGGGTGACCGCGGAGAGCCCGGCCCAGCCGACGGCCAGCCCCACGAGGAGGGCCACCGCCGCGGTCAGGAGCAGCAGCAGGGTGTCATCCATGGCGGGCGAGCGTAGCCGCTGTCGGGCTGGTGTTCGGTGGCGGCCCGCCGGACCGTACGGCTTGTCCCGGTCCGTATGGATACGGCGGGACCGCACGGCTCGGCCCGAACCGTCCCGGCCCGCCGACCGCCCCTCCGAACAGCGGTCGGCACTCGAAATACCCCCTGTCGGCGCGCCGTTGGCGCCGGTAGGCTCCGGCCCCTGCCGCCCCCCTTGCACCGCCCTAGGAGGAAGTCCAGGTATGTCGAACGCCCGACGTCTCACCGTCCTGGGAGTCACCGCCGCGCTGGCCGGCTCCCTGATGGCGGTCCCGGCCGCCGCCCGGACCGCGGCACCCCGGCCCGGCCCTGCCGCCCCCGGCAGCACCCCCGCCAAGACCCCGGTCGCCGTCGGCTACGGCGGGGCGGTCGCCAGCGTCGACGCGGACGCCTCCGCCGCCGGCATCGCGGTGCTCCGCAAGGGCGGCAACGCGGTCGACGCGGCGGTCGCCACCGCCGCCGCCCTCGGCGTCACCGAGCCCTACTCGGCCGGCGTCGGAGGCGGCGGCTACTTCGTCTACTACGACGCCAGAACCAAGACCATCCGCACCCTCGACGGCCGGGAGACCGCCCCCCGCACCGCCACCAAGGACCTCTTCCTGGAGAACGGCAAGCCCATACCGTTCGACGACGCGGTCACCAGCGGACTCAGCATCGGCACCCCCGGCACCCCGGCCACCTGGGACAGCGCCCTCAAGAAGTGGGGCAGCCGCTCCCTGGCACAGGTCCTCAAGCCCGCCGAGCAGCTCGCCGCGAAGGGCTTCACCGTCGATCCGACCTTCCGCAAGCAGACCGCCGACAACGAGGCGCGCTTCCGCGACTTCCCGGCCACCGCCGCCCTCTTCCTGCCCGGCGGCAAGCTCCCGGTCGTCGGCTCGACGCTGAAGAACCCCGATCTGGCGCGCACCTACCAGGAGTTGGGCCGCAAGGGCGTCGGCGCCCTCTACCACGGCGCGATCGGCCGGGACGTCGTCCGCACCGTCCAGCGGCCACCGGTCCGCGCGGGGAGCACCCGCAAGATCCGCCCCGGTGCCCTGACCACCGCCGACCTCGCCGCGTACCGGACGCTCGGCCACGCGCCGACCCACACCACCTACCGCGGCCTGGACGTCTACGGCATCGCCCCGTCCTCCTCCGGCGGCACCAGCGTCGCCGAAGCGCTCAACATCCTGGAGAAGAGCGACCTTTCGCACCTGACCGAGAAGCAGTTCCTGCACCGCTACATCGAGGCCAGCCGGATCGCCTTCGCCGACCGCGGCCGCTGGGTCGGCGACCCGGCCTACGAGAACGTCCCGGTCAAGGGCCTGACCTCCAAGCGGTTCGCCGCCTCCCGGGAGTGCCTGATCAACGACGGCAAGGCACTCACCAGCCCGCTCGCACCCGGTGACCCGCGCCACCCGACGCCCTGCGGCACCACCGGCCCGGCCGCCCCGACGACGTACGAGGGGGAGAACACCACCCACCTCACCGTCGCCGACAAGTGGGGCAACATCGTCTCCTACACCCTCACCATCGAGCAGACCGGCGGCAGCGGCATCACCGTCCCCGGCCGCGGCTTCCTGCTCAACAACGAACTCACCGACTTCTCCTTCGCGCCGGCCAACCCGGCCGTCCACGACCCGAACCTGCCCGGCCCGGGCAAGCGGCCCCGCTCGTCCATCTCCCCGACCATCGTGCTGCGCCACGGCACCCCCGTGCTGGCGCTGGGCTCGCCCGGCGGCGCCACCATCATCACCACCGTGCTGCAGACCCTCGTCAACCACCTCGACCGCGGCATGCCGTTGGTGGACGCCATCGCCGCACCGCGCGCCAGCCAGCGCAACGCCGCCGCCACCGAGCTCGAACCGGCCCTGTGGGACAGCCCGCTGCGGGGGCAACTGGAGGCCCTCGGCCACAGTTTCAAGCTGAACCCGGAGATCGGCGCGGCCACCGGCGTGCAGCGGCTGCCGGACGGCCGCTGGCTCGCGGCGGCCGAGAAGGTCCGGCGCGGCGGCGGCTCCGCGATGGTCGTCCACCCCGCGCCGTAACGCCCCAGCGGGGGCCGGTCGGCGCCGCCGGCGACACCCGGACGGGCCGTGTGTGCCGTCCGTGTGTCGTCGCCGTGTCGCGCCGCGCGGCGTCGTTGCCGCCCCCCGCTGAGCCGATTAGCCTCCTGGGACCGCTCGTTCGAACGAACGGTCCCAGGGAGGGCACGCAGCGTGAGTGTCGACGAGAGCCAGGAACGCCGGACCGGACCGTCCCCGGAACGCCCGCACCGCCCGGGGCCCGCCGGCCGCCTGGACGGACAGTGGGAGGGCCTCGCCGAGCAGGCCCAGGCCCTGGCCGACGGGCGGGTCACCGCCACCGACCTGGTGCACCGCTCGCTGGACCGCATCGCGGCCAGCCAGGACACCATCAACGCCTTCCGCCGGGTGCGGGCCGAGGCTGCGCTCGCCGAGGCCGCGGAGGCGGACCGCCGGCTCGCCGCCGGGGAGCGGCTGCCGCTGCTCGGCGTGCCGGTCGCGGTCAAGGACGACACCGACGTGGCGGGCGAACCCACCGCGTTCGGCTGCGCCGGGGTGTTCCCGCCCAAACCGCACGACTCCGAGGTGGTCCGGCGGCTGCGCCTGGCCGGCGCGATCATCGTCGGCAAGACCAACGCCTGCGAACTGGGCCAGTGGCCGTTCACCGAGGGCCCGGCCTTCGGCGACACCCGCAACCCCTGGAGCCTTGCGCACACCCCCGGTGGTTCCTCCGGCGGCTCGGCCGCCGCGGTCGCCGCCGGCCTGGTCCCCGCCGCGCTCGGCACCGACGGCGCCGGATCGGTCCGGATCCCGGCCGCCTGGTCCCACCTCGTCGGCATCAAACCCCAGCGCGGCCGGATCTCGACCTGGCCGGACCCCGAGGCGTTCCAGGGCATCACCGGCATCGGCCCGCTGGCCCGCACCGTCGAGGACGCCGCGCTGCTCCTGGACGTCGCCAGCGGCAACCACGACGGGGACCTGCACCGGCCGCCGGCCATCGCGGCCCGCGAGGCCGCCGGTCGGGACCCCGGGCGGCTGCGCATCGCGCTGTCCTGGAAGGCCGCCGCCACCTTCACCCGCAAGTCGCTGCACCCGGACGTCCGGGCCGCGGTGACCGCGGTGGCCCGCACCCTGGCCGGCCTGGGCCACTTCGTGGAGGAGGCCGAACCGGACTACGGGATGGTCGGGCTGGCCTTCCTGCCGCGCGCCACCGCCGGTGTCGGCGAGTGGGCCGCCCGGGTCCCCGACCCCCGGCTGCTGGACCGCCGCACCCAGGAGGCGGCCCGGCTGGGCCGGCTGCTCGGCGGGCTGCCGCTGCGCCGGGCCCGCGCCGTGGAACGCCGTCAACAGCACCGCATCGGCGCGCTGTTCGGCTCCTACGACGTCCTGCTGACGCCGACCACCGCGACCCCGCCGCCGCGCGTCGGCGCCCTCGCCAGGCTCAGCGGCTGGCAGACCGACAAGGCCATGATCGCGGCCTGCCCGTACGCCTGGCCGTGGAACGTGCTGGGCTGGCCGGGCGTCAGCGTCCCGGCCGGTTTCAGCGCGGACGGGCTGCCGCTGGGCGCCCAACTGCTCGGCCCGGCGCACGGCGAACCGCGGCTGATCTCGCTGGCCGCCCAGCTCCAGGACGCCCTGCGCTGGCACGAGCGGCGGCCCCCGCGGCAGGCCGCCGCATCGGCCGCCGACCTCAGCCCAGGAGACCGATGATCGCCTCCGTGGTGTCGGTCTCGCCCAGCCGCGGGAAGATCCGCTCCACGCTGTTGCGGTGCGCCTCCGCGTCGAGGTCGGTCACCGCGTCGACGGCGACGGTGACGTGGTAGCCGTGCTCGTGTGCGGCGCGGGCGCTGGACTCCACGCCGATGCTGGTGGCGATCCCGGCGAACACGACCTGGGTGACACCGCGCCGGCGCAGCTCCGCGTCCAGCTCGGTGCCGTGGAAGGCACCCCACCGCTGCTTGGTGACGAGGACGTCGTCGGGCTGCCGGTCGAGTTCGGCGACCAGCTCGGCCCAGTCGGCCGGCGGGGTACCGGTGCCGCTGGCCCGGCCGGCCTCGGTGCGGCCCGGCGCGCCGCCGGTGACGTTCACCAGGACCACCGGCAGTCCGTGGGCGCGGAACGCCGCGGCCAGCCGGGCCCCGCGGGCCACCACCTCGGCGGCGGGATGGACGGTCGGCAGTCCGGTGATGCCCTTCTGAAGGTCGATCAGGACCAGCGCGGTGGTCGGGTCCAGGGTGCTGGCAGACATCGTGACTCCTCGTGGCGAAAGGGGAATTGAGGGGGCGTCAGAGCATGAGGGGGCCCAGAGGCCCAGAGGCTCAGGGGTTCGGGTTCGGGGACCGAGGGGATCAGCCGACGGTCCGGCTGCCGGTGGTGCGCAGCGACCGGTCGGCGAGGGTGAGGGCCAGGAGCAGTACGCCGAGGGCCGCGCCGAGCAGCGCGATGGCGTGCAGCCCCGCGTCCGTGGCGCGCTGCCCGTAGAGCAGCCCGATCAGGCTGGCGGCGGTGATCGCGCCGAGGTACTGGGCGGTGCGCTGGAGCCCGGCCGCCGCGCCGACGCCGTCGGCCGGGGCCTGGGCGTAGACGGCGGCCTGGTTGCCGGTGGAGGCCAGCCCCTGCGGGATGCCGAACAGCGCGGCGGCGACCAGCAGCACCGGCAGCGGACTGGTGCCGCGCAGCAGCACGAGGACCGCGCTGCCGGCGATCAGGCAGGCCGCGGCGACCGCCAGCGGGGCGCGGATGCCCTTCGTCCGGGCGCCGGCGAGCGAGCAGATCGCCGCCGCGCCGGACATCGGCAGCAGCACCAGCCCGGCATGGAAGGACGAGAAGCCGTGCGCCTGCTCCAGCCACTGGCTGAAGCCGTAGAGCACGCAGTAGATGAGCAGATAGGCCAGCCCGTGCCGCAGGTAGGTCAGCGCCAGCGCCCGGTTGCGGGCCAGCATCCGCAGGTCGATGAAGGGCTGCGGATGGCGCAGCTGCCACCACACCAGGACGGCGGCCAGCACCGCGGTCGGCGCGAGCAGCGGCCAGCGCGGGGCGTCCAGTCGCAGCAGGAAGAACATCGCGCAGGTCAGCGCGGACGCGAAGAGCGCGATCCCGAACGGGTCGAGGGAGCCGCGGGTCGCGCCGCCGGCCCCGTCGGCGGTGGTCGATTTCCGGCCGTTCCGGTCGGGCGGGAGCCAGACCAGGCCGCTGACCAGCGCCAGCAGCGCGAGCGGGATGTTGACCGCGAACACCGCCCGCCAGCCCGCGGTGGCGGCGAGCAGTCCGCCGAGCGTCGGCCCGACCGCCGCGCTGGCCAGCGCGGCCAGCGAGATCCGGCCGAGCACGGCCCGGGGCGTGGGCCGTCCCACCCGCAGTGACTCGGCGCGCAGCATCGCCATCGCCGCCGGGTAGGCCGCCGCGGTGCCGACGCCGAGGACGACCCGCGAGACGATCAGCAGCGTGAAGGTCGGCGCCAGCGCCCCGAGGAGGCCCGCCGCGCAGACCGCGACGGTGCCGCCGACGAAGACCCGCCGTGGCCCGATCCGATCGGCGACCCGGCCCAGCGACGGCTGACCCACCGCGCTGGCGAGGTACATCGCCGAGACCAGCCACGCGGTGTCGGCGGCGCCGACCCGGAAGTCCTGGCCGATGGCCACCAGCGCGGTGGCGATCATGGTCGAGTTGATCGGGTTGAGGAGCGACCCCAGGAGCAGCGGGGTCATCAGGCGGGCGCCGAAACCCGCCTCGCCGGAGGGGAGTTGGGGCGTCCTTTGGGCCGGTCCGGTGGTGCGGTCCCCGGCCCGGTCCGGCGCGTCGGGGGCGCTCATTCCTCGGTCAGCCGTCGTATCAGCGCGGTCGCCTCCGCCAGCGTCCGCTGCTCCTCGGCGGTCAGCCGCTCGGCGAGGGCCACCGCGAGCCAGTTGTTCTTGGCGGCCCGGACGTCCCGGAGCACCCGGTGGCCCTCGTCGGTGAGCGAGAAGACCACCTGGCGGCCGTCGGTGGGGTGCGGGCTGCGCGCGAGGATCCCGCGCTCCTCCAGCGCGCCGACGGTCATCCGCATCGACTGCGGGCGCACCAGCTCGGCGCGGGCCAGCGCGGCGATCGTGGACGGTCCGTCGGCGTCGATCCGGGCGACCACCGCGCGCTGGGTGGGGGTCAGTTCGCCCTGCGGCGAGGCCGCGCGCAGTCGGCGCATCAGCAGGGACACGGTCGCGCCGAGGTCGGTGGCGAGTCGTTCCTGGTCCTTGTCGGGCATGGTGCGAGCATAGATTCATGACAGGAAGACTTGCAAGTTTATCTGTCATGTTGCGCGCCGTGGTCCCGCCCCGCGGCGCGCGCGGCCGACCGCCCCGACGCCCCCGGCGGTCCCCGCCCGCCGCGCCGCACAGAGAGATGGTCTTGCCACGGTCGGTGACGCCCCTTACGGTCGCCTCCACGCGAGCAGACGCGCGCACCGCAGGCTGACGCATCGACAAAGGAGCAGCTCATGGCCGATGTTGTGCGTGCCGCACTGGTCCAGGCGACCTGGACCGGCGACACCGAATCGATGATCGCGAAGCACGAGGAGCACGCCAGGGCGGCGGCCGCGCAGGGTGCGAAGGTGATCGGCTTCCAGGAGGTCTTCAACGCCCCGTACTTCTGCCAGGTGCAGGAGCCGGAGCACTACCGCTGGGCCGAGCCGGTGCCGGACGGCCCGACCGTGCGCCGTATGCAGGACCTCGCCCGGGAGACCGGCATGGTCGTCGTCGTCCCGGTCTTCGAGGTCGAGCAGTCCGGCTTCTACTACAACACCGCGGCCGTCATCGACGCCGACGGCACCGTCCTCGGCAAGTACCGCAAGCACCACATCCCGCAGGTCAAGGGCTTCTGGGAGAAGTACTACTTCCGCCCGGGGAACGTCGGCTGGCCGGTCTTCGACACCGCCGTCGGCCGGATCGGCGTCTACATCTGCTACGACCGCCACTTCCCCGAGGGCTGGCGGCAACTGGGCCTCAACGGCGCCCAGCTCGTCTACAACCCCTCCGCCACCTCGCGCGGCCTGTCGGGCTACCTGTGGCGGCTGGAGCAGCCCGCGGCGGCCGTCGCCAACGAGTACTTCGTCGCCGCGATCAACCGGGTGGGCGTGGAGGAGTACGGCGACAACGAGTTCTACGGCTCCAGCTACTTCGTCGATCCGCGCGGGCAGTTCGTCGGCGAGCCCGCCAGCGAGACCAAGGAGGAACTGGTCGTCCGCGACCTGGACTTCGGCCTGATCGACCAGGTCCGCCAGCAGTGGGCCTTCTACCGCGACCGCCGCCCCGACGCCTACGACGGGCTGGTGCGGCCGTGACCCACGACACCGGAAGCCTGCACGCCCGGCACCGCGCGGTGATGCCCTCCTGGCTGAGCCTCTACTACGCACAACCCCTGGAGCTCACCCACGGCGAGGGCCGGCACGTCTGGGACGCCGAGGGCAACCGCTACCTCGACTTCTTCGGCGGCATCCTCACCACCATGACCGCGCACGCACTGCCCGAGGTGACCAAGGCGGTCGGCGAACAGGCCGGCCGGATCCTGCACACCTCCACGCTCTACCTCTCCCGGCCCATGGTGGAGCTGGCGGAGCGGATCGCCGCGCTCTCCGGCATCCCCGACGCCCGGGTCTTCTTCACCACCTCCGGCACCGAGGCCAACGACGCCGCCCTGCTGCTGGCCACCACCCATCGCCGCTCCAACCAGGTGCTGGCGATGCGCAACAGCTACCACGGCCGGTCGTTCTCCACCGTCGCCGTCACCGGCAACCAGAGCTGGTCGCCCACCAGCCTCTCGCCCCTGCAGACCCTCTACGTGCACGGCGGGGTGCGCTCCCGCGGCCCGTACGCCGACCTCGGCGACGCGGAGTACGTCGCGGCCTGCGTCGCGGACCTGGAGGACATGCTCCAGCAGACCGCCGGCGGCGTCGCCGCGCTGATCGCCGAACCGGTGCAGGGCGTCGGCGGCTTCACCGCCCCGCCGGACGGGCTGTACGCGGCGTTCCGCGAGGTGCTGGCCCGCGAGGGGATCCTGTGGATCAGCGACGAGGTGCAGACCGGCTGGGGCCGCACCGGTGACCACTTCTGGGGCTGGCAGGCGCACGCCGAGAACGGCCCGCCCGACCTGCTCACCTTCGCCAAGGGCATCGGCAACGGCATGTCCCTGGGCGGGGTGGTGGCCCGCGCCGAGATCATGAACTGCCTGTCCGCCAACTCCATCTCGACCTTCGGCGGCAGCCCGATCACCATGGCCGCGGGCCTGGCCAACCTCAACTACCTCCTGGAACACGACCTCCAGGGCAACGCCCGGCGGGTCGGCGGGCTGCTCATCGAGCGGCTGCGGGCGGTGGCGGCCGGTCTGGACGTGGTGCGGGAGATTCGCGGCCGGGGCCTGATGATCGGGATCGAGCTGGTCCGGCCGGGCACCGACGAGCCCTCGCCGGAGGCCGCCACGCTGGTGCTGGAGGCCGCCCGGGAGCGCGGTCTGCTGGTCGGCAAGGGCGGCCAGGGCGGCGCCTCGCTCCGCATCGCGCCGCCGCTCACGCTCACCGTCGCCGAGGCGGAGCAGGGCGCGGAACTGCTCGCGGACGCCCTGCGCCAGACCCAGCGGCAGCTCGCGGACGCGTCGGAGTCGTAGGAGCCGTCCGCGCGCCGGGCTCCCGTCCGCCGGGGCCGTACCGGACCCCCGTCCGGTACGGCCCCGGCCCCGGCCTTGCGGACCCCGCCCCGAAACCGCCGGCCGATGGCTCAGCCGGCGGGCGCCGCATCGCGGTAACTCCGGCCTATTGCAGGGCTGTTGAGCCAGGCGGTGGCCGCTCCCTGGACGCCGTCGGAGCGGTAGACGCCCCACTTGTCGGTGACCCAGTCGCCGCGCAGGGTCGCCGCGGGGTACTGCTCGGTGCCGCCGGGCAGCTGCTGGGCGGTGCCGTCGTGCCACAGTCGCACCCAGCCGCGGGCCGGGTCCTTCGAGACCTTGATGCCGACGACGAAGTCGTGCCAGGCGTGGAGGGTGAGCGGGGTGTGCCAGAGCCGCGTGGTCCTCATTTCGGGGTCGCAGTACTCCAGGTCGACGGTGCCGTCGCCGCGGGCGCGCAGCGACAGCGGCGGGGTGGCGGCGCCCGAGCCGTAGTCCTTGAGCTGCCACAGGACCACCCAGTCGCCCTTCTTCGTCGGCAGCGGGCCCCACATCGAGCGCCAGCCGATGTAGTAGACGTCGCCCTCCCGGGAGAAGCGCAGCGGGCCGGCGCCGGTGCGGTGGCCGCGGGTCTCCACCCGCACCCGGGTGGGCCCGTCGACCTTCTCGCCGGAGGTGTGCAGTTCGAAGGACTTCCCGTGCCGGCCGGCCGGGTCGTCGACCACCCGCACCGTGCCCGGCTTGGTCTCCGTGCCCTCGAAGTCGCCGGTGCCCCTGGCCGGGTCGGCGCGCCACAGCGTTGCCGCGTGCCGGCCGGCGGCCGGGGGTGCGTCACCGGTGCGGGCCGCGGCCGGGGCCCGGTGGGCGACCGCGGAGCAGGCGCCGGTCAGCGCGAGGCCGACGGCGAGGGCAACACCCTTGCGGAGGTGGGGGGTTAGGGGGCGCTTCATGGTCGGACTCCCGACGTGGGGAAGGGGACGGGAGTGAAAGTTAGGTTTGTTTCCAGATGCCGTCAAGGGGGTGCACGGGCACCCCACGGCCACCGCACCGAGGGCTCCCGGGCGTTGGGGTACGTCCTGGACGTCGGGATACGTCCTAGGCCCGGGCGGCGGCCGCGCGCACCGCGTCGGCCACCTCGGTGAAGAAGCGGGAGTGCGCGCGCCGGCTGACCGGGGCCTCCGGGTTCCACGGCAGCAGTCGGACCCGGGCCTCGATCGCCCGCCAGTTCTCGTCCGTCCGCAGCGCCTCGACCCTGGCGGCGTTGGCCCGTACGTCGATCAGGACGACGTCCGGGGCGAGCGCCGCGGCCTCCGCCCAGCCGACCGTGGACCAGTTCGCCCCGGCGCCGGCCGCCGGCTCGGGCAGCTCCGCGCCGTGCTCGGCCAGCGCCCGCAGGTCCGGCCAGGTGCCCGGACGGGCCAGGTGTACCTTGTCCGGTCCGGCGGGGGAGAGGGCCACCACCCGCGGGCGCACCGGACCGCCGGTCGCCTGCCGCAGTCCGTCCTCCGCCGCGTCCAACTCCCTGGCCAGGGTGAGCGGTTCGCCGTGTCCCAGGGAGCCGGCCAGTGCCGCGAAGCGCTCCCGCACCTCGGCCAGGCTGCGGCCCGGGCCCACCGCTACGGTGGCGACCGGGACCTTCTCCTCCAACTCCTGCGCGGTCTTCGCCTCCAGGCCGTACACCTGCTCCCCGTCGTAGGTGACCGCCACCACCAGGTCCGGGCGGGCCGCCAGCAGGGCGTCCGGGTGCAGCGCGGTGCCCGAGCCGAGGTAGCGGATCTCGGCCAGCGGCAGCTCACCGGCCTTGGCCGGGTCGGCCGTCACCCCGTCGTGCTGGGAGCCGAACAGGCCCACCGGCCGGATGCCGTGGTCCCACAGCGTGGCCCCCGCCTGTATGTACGCCACGATCCGTTCCGGCCGTGCTCCGGCCACCACCAGGCGCCCGCGGTCGTCGGAGAACTCCCACGGTGTGCTCTGCTCCATGGCGCATCGCCTTTCTGACGTCATGTGTGCGCTTTTTGACGTCCTTGGTGCCGATTGTGAAGGTGCGATTCCTTGATGACTTTCGAAGTTGTGGGTTCCGGAGTCTGTTACCTGCCCATCCGGCCGCCCCCGCACCCCTCCCGGGCGCGACCCCCAAAGCCTCGCGCGTCACCCGTTGAACCACCCGGCTGACCGCCGCCGCGACACCCCTCCGCCGGCCGATCTTCCGTCACGGTATTGCCACGGTGGGTGACATGCTTCTACGGTGTCTCCTTCCCGTCCGGAATCTACGGGTGTAGACCAGGTTGTGACGTAGCGTCAGGTAGGGAGCCGAGATGAGCCGTACGGTCGTCCGGGGCGGACTGGTCATCACCGCCGCCGAGGAGACGCACGCCGACGTCCTGATCGAGGACGGCCGGATCGCCGCCCTCGCCGCGCACGACAGCACGACCGCCGACGGCTGGACCGCCGGCGCCGACCGGGTCTTGGACGCCACCGGCAAGTACGTCATCCCGGGCGGCGTCGACGCCCACACCCACCTGGACTTCCCGTTCGGCGGCACCTTCTCCTCCGACACCTTCGAAAGCGGCACCCGCGCCGCCGCCTGGGGCGGCACCACCACCCTCGTCGACTTCGCCGTCCAGACCCGCGGCCAGGCACTGCGCGCCGGCCTGGACCTGTGGCACGCCAAGGCCGACGCCCAGTGCGCCATCGACTACGCCTTCCACATGATCCTCTCCGACGTCAACGACCACACCCTCAAGGAGATGGACCTCCTGGTGTCCGAGGGCGTCACCTCCTTCAAACTGTTCACCGCCTACCCCGGCGTCTTCCTCAGCGACGACGGCCAGATCCTCCGCGCCATGCAACGCGCCGCCGGCAACGGCGGACTGGTCCTGATGCACGCCGAGAACGGCCCCGCCATCGACGTCCTGATCCAACAGGCCCTCGCCGCGGGCCACACCGGCCCCCGCTACCACGGCGAGGTCCGCCACCCGCTCCTGGAGGCCGAGGCCACCCACCGCACCATCCAGCTCGCCCGGATCGCCGGCGCGCCCCTCTACGTCGTCCACGTCTCCGCCGAGCAGGCCATCGACGAGATCGCCCAGGCCCGGCACGCCGGACTCAACGTCTTCGGCGAGACCTGCCCGCAGTACCTCTTCCTGTCCACCGACAACCTCGCCGAGCCGGACTTCGAAGGCGCCAAGTACGTCTGCTCCACCCCCCTGCGCCCCCGCGAGCACCATGCGGCGCTCTGGCGGGCGCTGCGCACCAACGACCTCCAGGTGGTCTCCACCGACCACTGCCCGTTCTGCTTCCGCGGCCAGAAGGAACTGGGCCGCGACGACTTCTCCAAGATCCCCAACGGGCTGCCGGGCGTGGAGAACCGGATGGACCTGCTCCACCAGAGCGTCGTCGAGGGCCGGATCGGCCGCCGCCGCTGGATCGAGATCGCCTGCGCCACGCCGGCCCGGATGTTCGGCCTCTACCCCAAGAAGGGCACCCTCGCCCCCGGTTCCGACGCCGACCTGGTCCTCTACGACCCCACCGCCGAGCAGACCCTCTCCGCGCGCACCCACCACATGAACGTCGACTACTCCGCCTACGAGGGCAAGCGGATCACCGGACAGGTCGTCACCGTCCTCTCCCGCGGCGAACCCGTCATCGACGCCCGGGAGTTCACCGGACGCGCCGGACACGGCCAGTACATCCCGCGCGGCACCTGCCAGTACCTCATGTGAGCACCCGCGCCCACCCTTCCGGCCCCGCGACCCACCGGGCCGGCCCGCACCCCCAAAGGAGCGCCGCAGTGGACTTTGGAGTCGTCCTCCAACTCGACCCGCCCGCCTCCGCCGCCGTGGGGCTGATGCGCCGCGCCGAGCGCAACGGCTTCCGCTACGGCTGGACCTTCGACTCGGCCGTGCTGTGGCAGGAACCCTTCGTCGTCCACAGCCGCATCCTGGAGCACACCGAGCACCTGATCGTCGGCCCGATGGTCACCAACCCCTCCACCCGCACCCCCGAGGTCACCGCCTCCACCTTCGCCACCCTCAACGACATGTACGGCAACCGCACCGTCTGCGGCATCGGGCGCGGCGACTCCGCGATGCGGGTGGCCGGCCGCCCGCCCAACACCCTGGCGCGGCTCGGCGAGGCGATCGGCCAGATCCGCGACCTGGCCGAGGGCCGGGAGACGGACGTCGGCGGCCACCGCATCCGGATCCCCTGGATCAGGAACGGCCGCCTGCCGGTGTGGATGGCCGCCTACGGGCCCAAGGCGCTGGCCATGGCGGGCCGGCTGGCGGACGGCTTCATCCTCCAGCTCGCCGACCCGTTCCTGACCGAGTGGATGGTCAAGGCCGTCCGCCAGGCCGCCGTGGACGCCGGCCGCGACCCGGCCGACGTCGCCATCTGCGTCGCCGCGCCCGCCTACGTCGGCGACGACCTCGACCACGCCCGCGAGCAGTGCCGCTGGTTCGGCGGCATGGTCGGCAACCACGTCGCCGACCTCGTCGCCCGCTACGGCGAACACTCCGGCCTCGTCCCCGACGAACTCACCGACTACGTCAAGGCCCGCGAGGGCTACGACTACGCCCACCACGGCCGGGCCGGGAACCCCGACGCCGCCTTCGTCCCCGACGCCATCGTCGACCGCTTCTGCCTGCTCGGCCCCGCCGAGGCCCACCGCGAGAAGCTGCGCGCCCTGCGCGCCCTGGGCGTCGACCAGTTCGCGGTCTACGCCATGCACGACGCCACCGAGGCCACCATCGACGCCTACGGCGCGGACATCATCCCCGCCCTCACCGACGACTGACCCCGCCCGGGGGCGGTCAGGGAATGCGGGTGGTCCACTCCTCGTTGGCGAACTTCGTCCGCACGAGCTCCCGGGCGCGGGCCATCTCCGCCGCGGTGACCTCGCCGCGGGCCAGGCCGTAGCGCGAACGGAAGGAGTCGATCATCTTCTCGATGACCGCCTCACGGGGCAGGCCGGTCTGCCGACGCAGCGGATCGACGCGCTTCTTGGCGCTCCTGGTGCCCTTGTCGGAGAGCTTCTCCTTGCCGATCCGCAGCACTTCCAGCATCTTGTCGGCGTCGATGTCGTAGGACATGGTCACGTGGTGCAGTACCGCACCGGGCCCGCCGCCCGGACCGACCATGCGCTTCTGCGCGGCGCCGGCGACCTTCCCCATGTCGGTGGCGATGTCGTTCAGCGGCTGGTACCAGGCTTTGACGCCCAGGTCGCCGAGCGCGGCCAGCACCCAGTCGTCGAGATAGGCGTAGGAGTCCGCGAAGGACAGCCCGGAGACCAGCGCATCGGGCACCGCGAGGGAATAGGTGATGGTGCTCTGCGGCTCCGCGAACATCGCCCCGCCGCCGGAGATCCGGCGCACCACCGTGACGCCGTGCCGCGCCGCACCCGCCGCGTCGACCTCGTTGCGCAGGGACTGGAAACTGCCGATGATGACGGCCGGCGCGTCCCATTCCCAGACCCGGAGGGTGGGCGGCCGGCGACCGGCGGCCACCTCCGCGGTGATGACCTCGTCCAGCGCCATGTGCAGCGCCGGGGACTGGGGCGCCTCGTGGATCAGCTGCCAGTCGTAGTCGCGCCAGTCGGTGGCCTGGGCCAGGGCGCGCCGCACCGCGACGCCCACGCTCTCACTGGTGAAGCCGAACAGCACCGCCGACTCGGGGAGCGCCGCGTCGATACGGTCCCTGAGCCCCGCCGTGTCGGTGTCGACCGGCGCGCCCTCCAACGCCGAATTGATCTCCAGGATGGCCTCGTCGGGCTCCAGGAAGAAGTCGCCGGCCACCCGGACGTTCCGCAGCCGGTCGTCCGCTACGTCCAGATCGACGACCACCAGCTTGCCACCGGGGACCTTGTATTCGCCGTGCACTGCACACTCTCCGCCTCGTCGGGCACCGCGACCCGATCCGGCGCCGCACTCTCCTGGACACCGTAACGCCACGGCGGTCGGACGGCCCGAAAGGCCATCCGCTCCCGTGCGGGCGGCGGATCCCGAGGAGCGCCCCGCGGGCCGTCCGTCACGCCCCCGGGGACACCGGCGTCGCCGCCCAGCTCGCCAGCAGCCGCAACCGCTCCTCCGTCTGCGAGCCCGGCTCCGGCGTGTAGACCACCAGCATCTGGTCCGGCTCGCCCGGCACCGTCAACGTCTCGTAGGGCAGCGAGAGTTCGCCGACCACCGGGTGCAGCATCCGCTTCGTCCCGTACGACTTCTCCTTCACCAGGTGGTCCGCCCACAGCCGCCGGAAGTCCTCGCTGCCCAACGACAACTCGCCCACCAGCGTGGCCAGTTGCTCGTCGTGCGGATGGTTGCCCGCGTCCAGGCGCAGATGGGCGACGGTCTCCGCGGCCACTGCCGGCCAGTCCGGATACACCTCGCGCGCCCGCGGATCGAGGAACACCTGGCGCGGCATGTTGCGCTCCTTGGGCGCCAGCCGCGAGAAGCCGCCGACGGCGTCGGCCAGGGCGTTCCAGGCGAGCACGTCCATCCGGCGACCGAGGATGAACGCCGGTGCCCGGTCGACGAGATCCAGCAGCAGCCGCAGGCCGGGACGGACCTGCTGCGGCGCGGGACGCGGCGCGCGGCGCGCGGTGGCCGGGCGGCGGCGCGCGGGCCTGGCCAGCGTGCGCAGATACTCCTGCTCGGTGTCGTCCAGCCGCAGCACTCGCCCGACGGCGTCGAGCACGGCGTCCGACACCGAGGGGCCGCGGCCCTGTTCGAGACGGATGTAGTAGTCGACGCTGACACCCGCGAGCTGGGCGACCTCCTCACGGCGCAGCCCCGGCACCCGCCGCCTGCCGTGACCCGGCAGCCCGACCTCCTCGGGCTGGATACGGGCGCGCCGCGAGCGCAGGAAGTCGCCGAGTTCCCGGCCGATGGATGTGTCCATGCCGCGATCCTAGGCCCCCGGCCCGCGTCCTTTCCTGGTACTGCCGGACCCAGGAAAACAGCAACCCTGGGTAGGCGCGGCGTCCGGTTGCAAGGTGGTGGACGTCGCCGGGAGACGCCCGGCGGCGACCACCACGAACCCGGGAGTCCCCATGTCGTACGCCACCCTCGCCGGCCGCACCGCCGTCGTCACCGGAGCCGCCAGCGGCATGGGCGAGGCCACCGCCCGACTGCTCGCCTCGCACGGCGTGCGGGTGGCGCTGCTCGCCCGCCGCACCGACCGGCTGGCCGAGCTCGCCGCCAAGATCGAGGCGGACGGCGGACAGGCGCTCGTGGTCACCGCCGACGTCACCGACGCGGCCTCCGTGGACGCCGCCGTCGAGACGGTGCACGCCGCCTACGGCGATGTCGACCTGGTGGTCAACGCGGCCGGCGTGATGCTGCCGAACCCCGTCACCGAGGGCCGCATCGACGAGTGGCAGCGCATGCTGGACACCAATGTGGCCGGCGCCCTGCGCGTCATCCGCGCATTCACCCCGGACCTGATCGCGGCGGCCGCGGCCGGCCGGACCGCCGACCTGGTCAACGTCTCCTCCATCGGCGCGCACGTCCCGTTCCCCCACTACGCCGTCTACGGCGCGACGAAGGCCGCGCTCACCTACCTCTCGCAGTCCCTGCGCACGGAACTGGGCCCGCGCGACGTCCGCGTCACCAACATCGAACCGGGCCTGACCGACACCGAACTGGGCGGCCACATCGACAACGCGGAACTGTCCGGCCAACTGGACGGCATGTTCGACGCGCTGATCGGCCTGTCCGCCGACGACATCGCGGACCTGATCGCCTTCGCCACCAGCCGCGCCCGCCACGTCAACCTGCGCCAGGCGATCGTGCTCCCCACGCGCCAGGCATGACCCGGTGAGCCCGACGGAGCGGGACCGGCCGACGGCGCACCGCGGGAACCACCCCGGCGGACCCGGTGCGCCCATCGGACGGCACCGGAGGAGGAGGTGGGTTGTCGGCCCCCCGCGGGGAGGGTACGGGTGATCGCATCGCCACGACCGCCACCACGGCCCGCGCGCAGCCGGCACACCCCGTGCCGCCCCGCAACGGCCGACGACGAGGAGGAGCCCCCGTGTTCACCACCCGCCCCACCCTCCAAGGCACCTTCGGCATGGCCGCCACCACCCACTGGCTGGCGTCCCAGTCCGCCATGGCCGTCCTGGAGGACGGCGGCAACGCCTTCGACGCCGCCGTCGCCGCCGGCTTCGTGCTGCACGTCGTCGAACCGCACCTGAACGGGCCGGCGGGCGAGGTGCCCATCATCCTGGCCCCGGCCGACGGACCGGTGCGGGTGCTGTGCGGACAGGGACCCGCCCCCGCCGGGGCGACCGTCGCCCACTACACCTCCCTCGGCCTGGACCTGGTCCCCGGCACCGGACCGCTCGCCGCCGCCGTCCCCGGCGCCTTCGACGCCTGGCTGCTGCTGCTGCGCGACCACGGCACCAAATCCCTGGCCGACGTGCTCCGCCACGCCATCGGCTACGCCGAGCACGGCCACCCCGCCGTCGAACGCATCGGGGAGACGGTGGAGACCGTCCGCGCGCTCTTCGAAACCGAGTGGACCTCCTCGGCCGAGCTCTACCTCCGCGGCGGGCGCGCCGTCCGCCCCGGTGAACTCCTCACCAACCGCCCGCTCGCCGCCACCTGGCGCCGCCTGCTCACCGAGGCCGAGGCCGCCTCCGCCGACCGCGCCGCGCAGATCGACGCCGCCCGCCGCATCTGGCGCGAGGGCTTCATCGGCGAGGCGCTCGCCGACTTCGCGGCCCGACCCGCCATGGACACCTCCGGCGAACGCCACGCCGGCACCCTCACCGGCGACGACCTGGCCGCCCACACCGCCACCTACGAGGACCCGGTCACCCACGACTGGCAGGGCTGGACCGTCGCCAAGGCCGGCGGCTGGACCCAGGGCCCCGCCTTCCTCCAACAACTCGCCCTGCTGCCCGCGGAGTTGCCCGCCCCGGGCAGTCCCGACTACGTCCACCTCCTCATCGAGGGCAGCAAACTCGCGATGGCCGACCGCGAGGCGTGGTACGGCGACGCCGCCGACGTCCCGCTCACCACCCTGCTCGGCGAGGACTACAACACCGCCCGCCGGGCCCTCGTCGGCGACCGCGCCTCCTACGTGCTGCGCCCCGGCAGCCCCGACGGCCGCACCCCGCGCCTGAGCAAGCACGCCCTGGCCGTGGCCACCGGCAGCGGCGGCTTCGACCCGTTGGGCATCCCGGCGAGCGGCGCGGGCGAGCCGACCGTGGCCCGCGGCACCGGCCCCCGCACCCCCGGCGCACCGCCCACCGCCGACCCCGGCATCGACCCCGACGGCACCACCCGCGGCGACACCTGCCACATCGACGTCGTCGACCGCTGGGGCAACCTCGTCTCCGCCACCCCCTCCGGCGGCTGGCTCCAGTCCAACCCGGTGATCCCCGGCCTCGGCTTCCCGCTCGGCACCCGCCTCCAGATGACCTGGCTGGAGGAGGGCCTGCCCAACTCCCTCACCCCCGGACGCCGCCCCCGCACCACCCTCACCCCCTCCCTCGCCCTGCGCGACGGCGTCCCCGTCATGGCGTTCGGCACCCCCGGCGGCGACCAGCAGGACCAGTGGCAGCTGCACTTCTTCCTGGCGGTGGCGCAGCGCCCCCAGGTCCGCGGCGGGCTCGACCTCCAGGGCGCCATCGACGCCCCGAACTGGCACAACGACTCCTTCCCCGGCTCCTTCTTCCCGCGCGGGATGCGGCCCGGCAGCGTCACGGTGGAATCCCGGATCGGCGACGCGGTCATCGACGGGCTGCGCCGGCGCGGCCACGACGTCACGGTGGGCGCCGCCTGGTCGGAGGGGCGCCTGTGCGCGGTGGCCCGCGACCCCCGCACCGGGGTGCTGTCGGCCGCGGCCAACCCGCGCGGCATGCAGGGGTACGCGGTCGGCCGCTGACCCACTCGCTGACCGACGCGCTGATCGGCGTGCCGACCGATGCGCTGTTCGGCGCGCTGATCAAGGTGTTGACCTGGGACGATGTCGGTAAACCGGGCGGCGGCCGGCGCTCCTCGCGGCGGCCCGCCGCACCCGCCCGTGGCCCGTACGGCACCCGGATTTCACCTGGAGTCCGGCTGCCGTGTCAGTGGCTCGTGGTTCCATGGACGCATGATCGAAGCACTGGACACGCGCAACCCGGGAGACACCACGGAGCTCACCGACGCCGCCACCCTCACCCCGCCCACCGTCGCGGCCGCCGCCCCGGACCTCTCCGGGCTGGACCTCGCCGCCGTCGAGGCCGCCGTCCGGCAGGCCGCGGCCGACGAGATCATGCCCCGCTTCCGGCAGCTCGCCGCCGAGGACATCGTCCAGAAGAACGGCCCGCACGACCTCGTCACCATCGCCGACCGCAGCGCCGAGGAACACCTCACCGCGGCCCTCACCGCGCTGCTCCCCGGCTCCCGCGTGGTCGGCGAGGAAGCCGTCCACGCCGACCCCACCGTCCTCGACGCGCTCCACGGCGACAGCCTCGTCTGGATCGTCGACCCGGTCGACGGCACCCGCCAGTTCGTCCACGGCGACCCCGGCTTCGCGACCCTGGTCGCCCTCGCCCACCGCGGCGAGGTGCTCGCCTCCTGGACGTACGCCCCCGCCCTCGACCAGATGGCCGTCGCCCGCCGCGGCGCCGGCGCCCGGCTCAACGGCGAGCGGCTCACCGCCGGCCACCCCGCGCCCGGCGCCGACCTCGAAGTCGCCACCTCGCACCCCGACTTCACCACCGACGACCAAAAGCGCGTGCTGGCCGCCCTGCAGACCCCCGGCATCGCCCCCCGCCCCTGCGGCTCCGCGGGCCTGGAATACCTCCACATAGCTCTCGGCCGGCTCGACGCCACCGCCTTCAGCTGGGAAAACTCCTGGGACCACGCCGCCGGACTCCTCCTCGTCCACGAAGCGGGCGGCGCCAGCGGCACGGTCGCCGGAGCACCCTTCCGCATCCAGGGCGGCAACGCGCTCCCCTTCACCGCGGCCCGGGACGCCGAAACGGCGCGGCGTATCCTCGGATTGCTGGCTGACGCCAACTGACCCTCACCGACGAGGGTCGGACACGAGGGGAGTGGCGCAGGTGCCGACGATGCTCGATGCCGTCGTGATCGGATCCGGACCCAACGGCCTGACGGCGGCGGTCGAACTCGCCCGCCGCGGCATGTCCGTTGAGGTCTTCGAAGCCCGCGACACCATCGGCGGCGGAGCCCGCACCGAGGAACTCACCCTCCCCGGCTTCCGCCACGACCCCTGCTCCGCGGTGCACCCGCTCGCCATCGGCTCGCCCGCCTTCCGCGCCATGCCCCTCGAACGGCACGGCCTGGAATGGCTCCACCCCGACCTCCCCATGGCGCACCCCTTCCCCGACGGCACCGCCGCCGTCCTGGCGCACTCCGTCGGCGAGACCGCCATGTCGTTCGGACCGCGCGACGCCGGCACCTACCGCCGGCTCATCGCCCCGTTCACCGGCAAGTGGGACACCATGGCCCACGACTTCCTGCGCACCCAGTGGCTCGGCCTGCCGCAGGACCCGCTCACCTACGCGCGCTTCGGCCTGGTCGCCATGCAGCCGGTCACCCTGCTGAACCGCCGCTTCCAGGACGAGAAGGCCCGCGGCCTGCTGGCCGGCCTCGCCGCCCACGCCATCGCCCCGCTCCGCGGCCTCGGCACCAGCGGCCTGGCCCTGATGTTCGCGCTCGCCGCGCACGCCAACGGCTGGCCGGTGCCCCGCGGCGGCTCCCAGGCCATCTCCGACGCCCTCGCCGGACTGCTCCGCGCCCACGGCGGCACGGTGCACACCGACTTCGAGGTCAAGCGCCTGGACGACCTCCCGCCCGCCCGCGCCTACGTCTTCGACACCTCCCCGACCGCCCTCGCCCGCATCGCCGGCCTCGGCAACGCCTACCGGGACGTCGTCTACGGCCCCAGCGTCTTCAAGGTCGACTACGCGCTCTCCGGCCCCGTCCCCTGGACCGCCAAGGAAGCCCAGCACGCCGGCACCGTCCACATCGGACCCACCCACGGCGAGATCTCCGCCGCCCTGGACGCCGCCGTCGACGGCCGCGACCCTTCCGTCCCCTTCCTCATCACCGCCCAGCCCAGCCTCATCGACCCCACCCGCGCCCCCGAGGGCAAACACACCTTCTGGGCCTACGGCCACGTCCCCAACGGCTGGGAGGGCGACGCCACCGACGTCATCGAGCGCCAGATCGAGCGCTTCGCCCCCGGCTTCCGCGACCTGATCCTCGCCCGCGCCGTCGCCGGCCCCCCACAGCTCGCCGCCCGCAACGCCAACTACGTCGGCGGCGACACCGCCACCGGCTCCGCCGCCGGCCTCCGCCTCCTCATCCGCCCCAAGCTCACCCGCGTCCCCTACCAGACCGCCCACCCCGCCGTCTTCCTCTGCTCCCAGGCCACCCCGCCCGGCCCCGGCGTCCACGGCATGTCCGGCCACCACGCCGCCCGAGCCGTCTGGCGCCGCCTCCGCGCCGGCGGACGCTGAGCACCCCCCAGGGCGTACCGGACACCGAACGGCAGACGGGACTCTGCGGCCACGCCCTGGGGCGTGCCCGACGGGTCAGGCGCGGCCCCGGCCACGACCCGTCGGCCAGACCCTAGATGATCGATTCCAAGGGGTGGCGATCGTAGGGGGCCCGCGTTCAGCGGGTGTGACGTTTCCGGTCAGCTTTCTGTGTGGGCGCGTGCCAATGCAACGTCCGTTTCCTGCCAGTAAACACACGGGCGTCGAACCAGCATGGGCACATGACCAGGTACACCGTGCTCTCCATTGACACAGCCACCCTCAAGGAACTGCGGGTTGCCGACGATGCAGACCGTCCCTGCGCCCCGTACATCGCCACCCGCGACGACGCGGGCTCCCCGCTGCGCTGCTGCCTGCGCCCCATCACGCCCGGCGAGCGGATTGCCCTTGTTTCGTACGCCCCGTTGCGACGCTGGGCCGCCGAGAGGGGTGCACTGCCGGGCGCGTACGACGAACAGGGCCCCGTCTTCATCCACACCGATGACTGCGGCGGGTTCACCCCCGGCGAGAACTACCCCTTCGATCGGCCGGGCGCCCTGCGTACCGTGCGCCGCTACGATGCCCGGGGCCATATCGCCGGTGGACGTCTTCTGGAGATTCCGGCCGACGCCACGGTCGGCTTCGACGCAGCCTTCGATGATGCGTTCAGCGACCCGGACGTGGTGCTCGTACACGTCAGGGCACTGGAATACGGATTCTTCCACTTCGAGGTACGACGGCCCGCCGCCGGGGAACAGTAGCCGCCCTGCCACCTTAATGATCGATTTCAAGGGATCGGCTGCGCGCACAAAGGGAGGGAGCCCAACGTCAGTGTGTGAAGACAGAGTTGGACTCCCTCGCCACCGCACTCTATGTGAAGACAGACGACCTGCTGAAGGCATCACCGCATCTGGCACCCTGGCGTCCAGCGGTCGGGATCGCTCCGCGACTGACCGATGCCGAGCTGATCACGCTCGCGATGATGCAAGCCATGCTGGGCTTCACCTCCGAAGCCAAGTGGGTTCGCCACGCCCGCTCCCACTTGCGGCATCTATTCCCCTACCTGCCCCAACAGCCCGGCTACAACAAACGCCTGCGTAAGGCCGCCGAACTGCTGCGGCGGGTGGTCCGGCTGCTGGCCGCCGACACCTCTGTCTGGAGCGACGACGTCTGGATCGTGGACTCCACCCCGGTGGAGTGCGGGCGCTCGCGCGAGACCGTCAAACGCTCCGATCTGGCCGGATGGGCGGAGTACGGGTACTGCGCCAGTCACAGCCGCTACTTCTGGGGCTTGCGCCTGCACCTGGTGTGCACCCTGCAGGGCCTGCCGATCGTCTTCGCCCTGACCGGGGCCAAGGCCGACGAGCGCGAGACCCTGCTGGACCTGCTCGCCTCCGAACCGCACCTCGTCACTGCCCGGCCCGGACAGACGCTGATCGGCGACAAGAACTACTTCGGCCGCGACTTCGAGCACCAGGTGGCCCAGCACGGCATCCGGCTGCTGCGGCCGACCCGCAAGGGCGAGCCGGAACGGCCCGACGCCTGCCTGTTCAAGCCGCTGCGGCAGGTCATCGAGTCGGTCAACGAGACCTTCAAGGGCCAGCTCGATCTCGAACGGCACCACGGACGCACACCTGCCGGCGTGATCGCCCGCGTCATGCAGCGCATCCTCGCGCTGACCGCCGCGATCTGGCACAACGACCACACCGGACAGCCCGTCCTGCGCTCACTGACCGCCTATGACCACTAACCCCTTGGAATCGATCATCTAGGCTCATCCCCATGAGCACCATCCTCACCCTCACCCAGGGCGACATCACCGAACAGGCCGTCGACGCCGTGGTCAACGCCGCCAACTCCTCGCTCCTGGGCGGCGGGGGAGTGGACGGCGCGATCCACCGCCGCGGCGGCCCCGACATCCTCGCCGAGTGCCGCGCCCTCCGCGCCGGCCACTACGGCCGCGGCCTGCCCACCGGCCAGGCCGTCGCCACCACCGCCGGCCGCCTCCCCGCCCGCTGGGTGATCCACACCGTCGGCCCCGTCCACTCCACCTCCGAGGACCGCAGCGAACTCCTGGCCTCCTGCTACCGAGAATCCCTACGGATCGCTAAGGAACTGGGCGCCCGCACCCTCGCCTTCCCCGCCATCTCCACCGGCGTCTACCGCTGGCCGATCGACGACGCCGCCCGCACCGCCGTCGCCACCGTCCGCGCCGCGCTCGCCGCCGCCCCCGACGCCTTCGACGAGATCCGCTTCGTGGTCTTCGACGACCGCGCCCGCACCGCCTACGAGGCCGCCCTCGCCGAGGAATGAACGCGCCGTCCGGGCACCGCCGAGGTCGCGGACGTCCGGGCTGATGGGCCGAGGTTGATGTCGGATTTCCGCCAGCCCACCCCGGTCGGCTGAGGAATCCTGGAGGACATGCACACCGACACCGAGCGCTGTCTGCGCGCCGTGCAATCCAAGGACGCCCGCTTCGACGGATGGTTCTACACCGCCGTCCTCACCACCGGCATCTACTGCCGGCCCAGCTGCCCGGTAGTGCCCCCCAAGCCCGAGAACATGCGCTTCTACCCCAGCGCCGCAGCCGCCCAGCAGGCCGGATTCCGGGCCTGCAAACGCTGCCGCCCGGACGCCAGCCCCGGCTCCCCGCAGTGGGACGAACGCGCCGACCTCGTCGCCCGCGCCATGCGACTGATCGCCGACGGCATCGTCGACCGCGACGGCGTCCCCGGCCTCGCCGCCCGCCTCGGCTACAGCCCCCGCCAGATCGAACGCCAACTGCGCGCCGAACTCGGCGCCGGACCCCTCGCCCTGGCCCGCGCCCAGCGCGCCCAGACCGCCCGGCTCCTGATCGAGACCACCGCACTCCCCATGGCCGAGATCGCCTTCGCCGCCGGCTTCGCCAGCATCCGCTCCTTCAACGAGACCGTCCGCGAGGTCTTCGCCCTCTCCCCGACCGAACTCCGCGGACGCGCCCGCCCCGGCCCCCGCCCCACCACCCCCGGCACCCTCACCCTGCGGCTCCCCTTCCGGCAGCCGCTCAACCCCGACAACCTCTTCGGCCACCTCGCCGCCACCGCCGTCCCCGGCGTCGAGGAATGGCGCGACGGCGCCTACCGCCGCACCCTCGACCTCCCCTACGGCCACGGCATCGTCGCCCTCGCCCCCCGCCCCGACCACATCGACTGCCGACTCTCCCTCACCGACCTCCGCGACCTGGCCGGCGCCATCGCCCGCTGCCGCCGGATGCTCGACCTCGACGCCGACCCGGAGGCCGTCGACGGCCTCCTGCGCACCGACCCGCAGCTCGCCCCGCTCGTCGACAAGGCCCCCGGCCGCCGAGTGCCGCGCACCACCGACGCCGACGAGTTCGCGGTCCGCGCCGTCCTCGGCCAGCAGGTCTCCACCGCCGCCGCCCGCACCCACGCCGGCCGCCTGGTCCGCGCCCACGGCGAACCGATCGACGACCCCGGCGGCGGCCTCACCCACCTCTTCCCCACCCCCACCGCGCTCGCCGCACTCGACCCGGACACCCTCGCCATGCCCCGCACCCGCCGCGCCACCCTCACCGGCGTCGTCGCGGCGCTCGCCTCCGGCACCCTCCAACTCGACGTCGGCAGCGACCGGGACGAGGCCCGCGCCCGCCTCGCCGCGCTCTCCGGCATCGGCCCCTGGACCGTCGAATGCATCGCCATGCGCGCCCTCGGCGACCCCGACGCCTTCACCCCCACCGACCTCGGCCTGCGCCGCGCCGCCGCCGGCCTCGGCCTGCCCGCCACCCCCGCGGCCCTGACCCGGCACTCCGCCCGCTGGCGCCCCTGGCGCGCCTACGCCGTCCAGTACCTCTGGGCGACCGACGACCACCCCATCAACCACCTCCCGACGAATTGAGCACCACGATGCCCACCCACACCACGGCGACCACGGCCCCCACCGAGCCCGTCACCCACACCGTCCTCGACGACACCCCCGTCGGCCCGCTCACCCTCGTCGCCCACGGCGACGCGCTCAGCGGCCTCTACATGACCGACCAGCGCCACCGCCCACCACAGGAGACCTTCGGCACCCCCGCCGACCCCGACGAACCGCCCTTCGCCGCAACCATCGCCCAGCTCCGCGCCTACTTCCGGGGCGAACTGACCACCTTCGACCTGCCGCTCGCCCTGCACGGCACCCCGTTCCAGCGCCGCGTCTGGGCCGCCCTGTGCACCATCCCGTACGGCGAGACGCTCTCCTACGGGCAACTCGCCGAACGACTTGGCAACCCGACCGCCTCCCGCGCCGTCGGACTGGCCAACGGCCGCAACCCGATCGGCATCATCGTCCCCTGCCACCGCGTCGTCGGCGCCAACGGCAGTCTCACCGGCTACGGCGGCGGCCTCGACCGCAAGCGCCGCCTCCTCGCCTTCGAATGCACCGCCGACGGCCTCTTCCCGCCGGAGGCATGGGCCTGAGACCACCCAGGGACGCGGCGAGCGTCACCGCCCCGGCGCCCGCCGACCCGTCAGGCGCCGCCCGACGGCGAGAGTCCGCCCAGCAGCGCCCGCACCGTCTCCGCCACGAACTCCTCCTCGCCCGCCGGCCGCAGCCCACCCGCCGGCGCCTCCCCGTCGAAGAACAGGTCGAGGAACGCCCGGTGGAAGCAGGCCCCGATCAGTAGATTGGCCGCCGCGTCCGGATCGGCCCCGGCCGCGATCCGCCCCAACTCCTGCTCCGCCGCCAGATACGTCGCCAGCTGCCGGCTCGCGTTGTGCGGCCCGAGGCCACCCAAGGCGTCCAACGTGCGCCGATGCGTCGCCAGCAGCTCCGGACTGGCGAACAGCGACGCCGCGATCGGGAACGACCGCCGATAGAACCGCAGGGCCGAGCGCACCACCTCCGCGAGGTGCCCGGCCGGGCCGCGCTCGTCACCCGCCCGATCCGGCAGCTCCGCCAGCGCGTCCGCGAACTGCGGCACCCGCTCGTGCAGCACCCGCACGAAGATCTCTTCCTTGCTCCGGAAGTGCTTGTACAGCGCCGCCTCGGAGCAGCCCGCCTCCTTGGCGATCTGCTTGGTCGTCGTATGCGTCAGCCCCACGCCGGTCATGAGCGCGGCGGCGGCGTCGAGGATGCGGGAGCGCGTCAAGGCGCCTCCGGACAGCGGGGCGGCGGCTTCATGGCTCATGGGACGACCCTACATTGACAGGTGAGTGAGCACTCACCCACACTGGTGGGTAAGTGCTCACTCACCCCCGTGCGTCGCGGTGTCCCGCTGCGTTCCACCGTGCTCCGCCGCGCGGGGGTGGCCAGGAAGGATCACCGGAGGAGCCATGAACATCACCGTCGTCGGAGCCTCGGGAGGCATCGGCCGGCACCTCGTCGGCCAGGCACTCGCCGACGGACACGACGTGACCGCCGCACTGCGCAGCCCCGAGAAACTGACCGAGCGTCACCCGCGCCTGACGGTCGTCCGCGTCGACGCACTCGACCCCGCCTCCCTCAAACCCGCCATCGAGGGCGCCGACGCGGTCCTCTCCGGCATCGGCCAGTTGGGCCGCCACGACCCGCTGCGCCCCGCCTCCACCTCGGCCCGCGCGGTGACGGAGGCCATGGCGGCGACCGGCGTACGCCGCCTCCTGGTGGTCAGCGCCGGCCCGCTCAACCGCACCGGCGCCGGCCAGCCGTTCCTCACCCACCGGATCTTCGGCCCCCTGCTCTGGGCCATCCTCAGGGAGCTCTACACCGACCTGGAACGCATGGAGGCCGTCCTGCGCGCGACCGACCTCGACTGGACCTCCGTACGCCCGCCCCGCCTGCTCGACAAGCCGGGCACCGGCCGCTACCGCCACGCCGTCGAAGGCGGCCCGTCCGGCAGCTCCATTCCCCGCGCCGACGTCGCCCGCGCCATGCTCGACCTCATCCCGGACCCCAGCACCTACGCCCACGCGGTCGGCGTCAGCAGCTAGCTCGTGCCCGCAACGTCTCGTCGTCCGCCCGGCAGGCGGGACTTCGCGGACCCGACCCAGGCCCTGTCTGCAGGGCGGGTCGGTGACGAGCCGGGCCGCCGCCCCTTCAGGGCCGTGCGGGACACGGTGATCCGGCCGAGTCCGAACGGGGGCGAAAGGAGCCGCACTTGCCCGAGCGCGCCGGTCGGGGCGGACGGGGGAAGGACCGCCGACAGGTCGTCAAAGGCTCAGGAGGCAAACCGGAGGGAGGACTTCACCCGGTCGTACAGCGCGCGGGTGCGCTCGTCGGCGCCGGGGTTGTCGCCGCCCACCCTCACCACGATCGTGGCGTCAGGTGTTACCACCGCGAACATCCGTCGCCGGAAGGTCGGGACGTTGGAGTCCGGCGGCTTGACCGTGTAGCCCATCTGCGCGGCGGGGTGCCCCGCGATCGTCAACCGGTTCTCGTACTCGTCGTGGTAGTACTCGCCGTAGTTGGACATGCCCTGGCCGTCGTAGTCGAGCAGCGCCTTGAGCGGATCGGCGCTCGTCTTCGTCCTGCCCTTGTCGTAGACGTCGACCCTGAGGGCCAGCGCCGTCTTCCCGGTCCCGAGCTCAAGGTGGCAGGGGGAGTACCGGGACCGCTTCTTGTCGGCCGCGTCCTCGTCCAGCGACTTCTTCTTCCACGGCGTCGGAATCTCCAACGTCACCGGCAGCTCGCACGCCGAACGGGCACCGCCCACCGACACGAAGTGCTCACCCTCGTCCCGCGCACAGCCCAGGACCGCCCCGGCCAGCAGCGCGGCACCCAGCACCCCCGCGGTCCGTCGTCGTATACGGCTCGGCACCCGGATCCCCCTCCCTCTGGTTTCGCTGAACCGTAGCCGACTACCGGAACCGACTGCCGGAACCGACTGCCGGAACCGACTGCCGGGAGACGACCCAACTGATGCGGTACAGGGGAGAACAACGCATCGCGCCCGTGGTAGCCACTGCCCGCCGACCCATCGGACACGACCTGGTCATGGCGTGCCTAGGCAGAGCCGAGCACTGCCCGCCCCGGGGTGCATCGCCGAAAGTTGAATCCGCCGGAACGGTTCCGGCTTTCCGATTCACAGGAGCGCATCACTCATGACTGTCACGCTTGGCCGTACCGGCATGGAGATCACCCGGTTGGGCTTCGGTTCGTGGGCCGTGTCCGGCTCGGGCTGGACCTTCAGCTGGGGCGCCACGGACGACGCCGAGTCGGTCGCCGCGATCCGCCACGCGCTGGACGCGGGCGTCAACTGGATCGACACCGCCGCGGTGTACGGCCTGGGCCACTCGGAGGAACTGGTCGGCAAGGCCATCGCCAGCCTTCCGCAGGCCGACCGCCCCTACATCTTCACCAAGGTCGGCCTGGTCTGGAACCCGGAGAATCCGTCGGCCGCGCCTCGGCGGATCATGAAGCCCGCCAGCGTCCGTCGCGAGGTCGAAGACTCCCTGCGACGGCTGGGCGTCGACCACATCGACCTGTACCAGGTGCACTATCCCGACACCGGCGAATCGCTGGAGTACGCCGGTGGCGGCTTCGGCGCCGTATCACCCAACGCCACCCCGCTGGAGGAGTACTGGCAGGTCATGGCCGACCTGAAGGCCGAGGGCAAGGTCCGGGCCATCGGGTTGTCCAATCACACGCCGGATCTGCTCGACGCGGCCGAGCGGATCGCCCATGTCGACGTCATCCAGCCGCCGTTCTCGGCGATCAACCGGTCGGCCGCCGCTGAGATCGCCTGGGCACACGCCCACGAGACCGGCGTGATCGTCTACTCGCCGCTGCAGTCCGGCCTGCTCACCGGGGCCTTCTCCACCGAGCGTGTGGCCGGCCTGCCCGCCGAGGACTGGCGGACCGCCCACCACGACTTCACGACCGGCCTGACCGCCAACCTCCAACTCGCCGAGGCGCTGCGGCCGATCGCCGAACGCCATGGGCGCAGTGTGGCCGAGGTCGCCATCGCCTGGGCGCTCGCCTGGCCCGGCATCACCGGGGCGATCGTGGGCGCGCGCAAGTCCGCCCAGGTGGACGGCTGGATCGGCGCGGGCTCGCTGGAGCTGACCCCGGCCGACATCGAGGAGATCGCCACCGCGATCACGGTCTCCGGCGCGGGGAGCGGCCCGGCCCGCCACGCATGAAGAAGGCCGACCCATTCCCCCCTCCCCCTCCCTCCCCGCCCCTCCCCCCTCGCGTCACCCCTCCCCAGTGACCACCTCCTGTACCTCCGCCACCAGGTGTTCCGCCCGGGTGAGGGAGTCGCGCAACTTGGCCTGGGTGAAGCCGAGTTCGCCGAGCAGGGCGGTGGCGCGGGCGGCGAAGTCCGGTGGGGTGTGGGGAAGGGTGGCAGCCGTCGCCAGGGCGCCCTTCTCGTTCAGGCACCAGACGCGGTGGTGGGCGTGCAGGGCCTGGACGAGGCAGCCTATGGCCCGGGAGAGACACAGGGAGGCATGCAGGACGTCCGTGGCCGCGGACGACTTGGCCGCCAACGCCACCGAGAAGCCCGCGTCCCAGACGGCGGCAGCGGTCAGTGCCTCGCGCAGCGGCTCGGGATACGTCCCGGTCGCCTCCTTGAGGCGGCTCAACTCCCCAGAGCCGTCTGCCAGGATCTGACCGAGGGCCACTTCGCCCGGATAGGCGGGGGACCAGAAGCCCAGGGGATGGCCGGCCTGTATGCCCGTCTCGAAGCGGCCGGCGCGGCAGTCCTCCCACACCCGCCGCACGCGGTCGATGTCCCGGAAGATCCAGTCCACATGGCTGCCGTCGGGCAGGACCAGCCACGCCCCGCCGTTCACCCAGGGGCCCCAGGCGCCCGGCGGGTGTATCTCGACCGGGCCGCCGGTCACGTCCGCCGCCAGCGCCGCCAGTGCGGGCAGGTCCGGTGTGCCTCGGTAGTAGACGCCCAGGTCCCAGTCGGAATCCGGGCGGTTGGTTCCTCGTGCGCGGCTGCCCCCGAGCATGACCCCGACGACTCCCGGCACCCGCGCGATGCGTGCCGCGATCTCTTCCATGGCAACGAGGCTAAGGGGCGGGCGGAAGCAAGGAATCAACCCACGGTTCTCACACTGAGGGTTGAGGTCCAGAAACCGTCCCGCGGTGTGCGGTGTGCGGTGTTCGGTGTGAGCCGGGAGCGAGTCGGATTCCGGGGAGGGGTGGTGGCAGGAATCGGAGGCGGGTCGGCCCCGCTCGTCCGCTCTCCCTCTCCCCGCCCGGCGCCCCCCGGCGCCGCCCGGTCAGGCCGGTGGCAGGCCGTCCTCCAGTTCCGCCGGGCCGTGGCCGGCTTCCAGGACCTCCAGGGCGGCGTGGACCCGCAGCCGCAGCCCCTTGGCCAGCAGCGATTCGGCCTCGTCCCAGTGGGCGAGGCGCCAGGACAGGAGTTCCTCCTCCTGCACGCGGATCGCCGCGAGCTGGGCCGCGTCCAGCACTCCGCCGTCGAAGAGGTAGGACACCAGCGGGGGCCGCGCCTCGCCGCGCACCCAGTCGACGGCGAGCAGCCGTCCGGGCGCCACGTCGAGGCCGATCTCCTCCAGGGTCTCCCGGCGGGCGGCCTGGCGGGGGGATTCGCCGGTGTCGGATTCGATGGTGCCGCCGGGCAGGACCCAGGTGTCGCGGTAGTTGGGTTCCACGAGCAGCAGGCGGCCTTCCGCATCGCGGAAGATGACTCCGGCGCCCGCCAGCACACGGGGCAGGCCGGCGATGTAGGTGGCGTAGTCGTCGTCCATGGTCGTCACGGCGCGAGCCTAGGGGGTGGCCGGCAGGCGGGAGAAGCACATCCAGGGGGCGGACTGGTGCAGACGGGTGCGGACCGGTGTGGCGGGGGTGATCCTCTGTCGCTCTGTTCGGCGGGGGCGTCGGCCGGATAAGGTCGCAGCGGCGCGACTGCCAGTTCGAAAGCAAGGGGAAACACGGTGGCGGACGCAGCAAGGACGAACACAGCACATGTGCTGATCGCCGCGGACAAGTTCAAGGGCTCGCTCACGGCCGTCGAGGTCGCCGAGCACGTCACGGCCGGTCTGCGGCGCGTGGTCCCCGGCCTGGACGTGGCGGCGGTGCCGGTCGCGGACGGCGGCGACGGGACGACGACGGCGGCCCTCGCGGCCGGTTTCACCCGGCACGAGGCGCGGGTCACCGGGCCCACCGGCGAGCCGGTGACGGCCACCTTCGCGCTGCGCGAGGACGGCACGGCGGTGGTGGAGATGGCCGAGGCATCCGGCCTCCAGCACCTCCCGAAGGGCGTTTTCGCGCCGCTCACCGCCACCACGTACGGCACCGGTGAGCTGCTGCTCGCGGCGCTGGACGCGGGGGCGACCTCGATCGTCTTCGGGGTCGGCGGCAGCGCCACGACGGACGGCGGCGCGGGCATGCTGGCGGCGCTGGGCGCGCGGTTCCTGGACGCCGACGGGGCGCCGGTGGGGCCGGGCGGCGGCGGGCTGCGGGAGCTGGCCACGGCCGATCTGTCGGGGCTCGACTCGCGGCTGGCCGGTACGGACATCGTGCTCGCCAGTGACGTCGACAATCCGCTGACCGGCCCCAAGGGCGCGCCGGCGGTCTACGGGCCGCAGAAGGGCGCGAGCCCGGAGGACGTGGCCGTCCTGGATGCCGCGCTGGCGCACTTCGCCGAGGTGCTGGAGCGCGCCGTCGGCCCGAAGGCGGCCGAGCACGCGCTGGCCCCCGGGGCCGGTGCCGCGGGCGGCATCGGCTACGGCGCGCTGGTCGGGCTGGACGCCGCGTTCCGGCCGGGCATCGACGTGATGCTGGACGTGCTGGGGTTCGCGCCGGCGCTGGCCCGGGCCACGTTCGTGATCACCGGCGAGGGGTCGCTGGACGAGCAGACCCTGCACGGCAAGGCGCCGGCCGGGGTCGCGGCGGCGGCGCGGGCGGCCGGCATCGAGGTGGTCGCGGTCTGCGGACGGCTGCAGCTGCCGCAGGAGGCGCTGGCCGCGGCCGGTATCCGGCGGGCGTATGCGCTGACGGACCTGGAGTCCGACCCGGCCCGCTGCATGGCCGAGGCGGGCCCGCTGCTGGAGCGGGCGGCGGAGAGCCTGGCGCGGGACTTCCTGGTCTGACGACGTCGCGGCGGGGTGCCGCGGGCCGCCCGCGAAGACTCCCGCCGCACACCACGGCTCCCGTCACAAGCAAGGCTTCCGCCGCATGCGAAGAGGCCCCGAGCGGAACGTTCCGCTCGGGGCCTCTCGGCGTTCTTCGTGGGCGCCGCCGCCCGGGTCCGCTAGGGCTGGTGGGCGGCGCGCGACTCGGCGCGCGACTCGCGGCGGTTGTCACGGAAGGTGTTGACCCTCCGGGCCGTCGCGAAGACCGGGATCATGGCGCCCAGGACGATCTGCAGGGAGCAGCCGGTCTGGAGCAGCAGCTGGCCGCCGGGGGCGTCCAGCGCCCAGGCGGCGAGCATGCCCATGCTGAGCACGATCCAGCTGAGCATCGCCACCGCGAGTCGGCCCCGCGGCTTGGGGTACTCGACCCGGCTCACCATCAGCCAGGCCACCCCGATGATCGCCAGCAGCGTCGGCAGGAACGGCAGCTCCAGCAGGACGATGGCGACGACGGTCAGGGCGCCGAAGGGACTCGGCATGCCCTGGAAGATGCCGTCGCGCAGCGTGACGCAGGAGAAGCGGGCGAGTCGCAGCACGACCGCCAGCAGCACCACCACCGCCGCGACCACCGACACCCGCTGGTGCGCGTCCTGGGCGACCATGCCCCAGGTCACGACGAAGTACGCGGGTGCCAGCCCGAAGCTGATCAGGTCGGAGAGGTTGTCGAGCTCGGCCCCCATCGCCGAGGCCCGCAGCTTGCGCGCCACCAGCCCGTCGAAGAGGTCGAAGACCGACGCCAGGAGCATCAGGATCACGGCCATCGCCGCGCTGTGCCGCGCCATCCCGCCGTCCTCGGTCCCCGTCAGGTGGGGGATGAGGACGCCGGTGGTGGTGAAGTACACCGCCATGAAGCCGCAGATGGCGTTGCCGAGCGTGAGGGTGTCCGCTATTGACAGCCGCGTCGACAGCGGCATGTCATCGTCGTCCTCGTCGTTCTCCGGCGCCCAGCCCGCCTGGGTCTCGGGATCAATCACGGTCAAGGCGAGTCACCCCCGCGGTAGTGGCCTGGCCGACCTCGACCGCCGGCTCGACACCCTCCGGGAGGTAGACGTCCACCCGCGAGCCGAAGCGGATCAGGCCGATGCGCTCGCCCTGCTCGACCTTGGTGCCCTGGGGCACGTAGGGGACGATGCGTCGGGCGACGGCGCCGGCGATCTGCACCATCTCGATGTCGCCCAGCTCGGTGTCGAAGTGCCAGACGACCCGCTCGTTGTTCTCGCTCTCCTTGTTGAACGCCGGGACGAATCCGCCGGGGATGTGCTCCACGGACGTCACCGTGCCGGCCAGCGGCGCGCGGTTGACGTGGACGTTCAACGGGCTCATGAAGATCGCGACGCGGGTGCGACCGTCCTTCCACGGCATGATGCTCTGCACCACGCCGTCGGCCGGAGAGATGACGCGTCCCTGAGCGATCTCTCGCTCGGGGTCGCGGAAGAACCACAGCATGCCCGCCGCGAGTGCGGTGGTGGGCACGGCGACGGCGGCCCAGCGTCCGGACCGGCGGGCACGGACCAGGCTGACCGCCGCCGTTGCCACGGTCGGGAGGAGCCACGGCGATGCTCCGCGCGCGAGGCGGACGCGACCGCGTTGTGCAGAGGATTGGCTGTGGGGCATGGATGACCTTCGTAGCGGAGGATGCCGCGTATGGATACGGGGGACGGCGGCTTTCCAGGGATGCTATCGGTTGCGAGCGGCAACTGGCCAAGAGCCAGAGCCAATCCGTGGCCGAAGAACGATGACGCGGTGTGATCTTTATCTACCGGTAAACGACCCAAAGGGGACGTTCAGCCCTGGATCCGGTACTCCTCAAGTAGCCGGCGGCCGATGATCATTTTCTGGATCTCGGCCGTTCCCTCGCCGATCAGGAGCATCGGGGCCTCCCGGTAGAGGCGCTCGATCTCGTACTCCTTGGAGAAGCCGTAGCCGCCATGGATACGGAAGGCGTCCTCGACCACCTCCTTGCAGTACTCGGAGGCCAGGTACTTCGCCATGCCCGCTTCAAGGTCGTTTCGTTGTCCGGAGTCCTTTTTGCGTGCGGCATTAACCATCATGGCATGGGCCGCCTCCACCTTTGTCGCCATTTCGGCAAGTTTGAACTGGATCGCCTGGTGCTGGGCGATCGGCTTGCCGAAGGTCTGCCGCTGCTGCGCGTACGCCACGCCCAGCTCGAACGCACGCTGGGCGACCCCGCAGCCACGTGCGGCCACATTGACCCGGCCCACCTCGACGCCGTCCATCATGTGATAGAAGCCACGCCCGGTCTCGCCGCCGAGGACCCGGTCCGCCGGAATGCGCAGACCGTCCATGATCAGCTCGGTGGTGTCGACCCCCTTGTAGCCCATCTTCTCGATCTTGCCCGGAATGGTCAGGCCCGGCCGGACCTCGCCGAAGCCCGCCTCCTTCTCCACCAGGAAGGTCGTCATCGACTTGTGCGGAGCGGTGCCCTCCGGGTGGCCCTCGTCCGTCCGGCACAGCACCGCCACGAGGGTGGACGAGCCGCCGTTGGTGAGCCACATCTTCTGGCCGGTGAGGACGAATTCTTCGCCGTCCCGCACGCCCTTGGAGGAGATGGCCGAGACATCGGAACCCAGCGCCGGCTCCGACATCGAAAAGGCGCCGCGGATCTCGCCCGCCGCCATCTTCGGAAGGAAATAGTCCTTCTGCTCCTGCGTGCCGTGCTGCTTGAGCATGTACGCCACGATGAAGTGCGTGTTGATGATGCCGGAGACGCTCATCCAGCCGCGGGCGATCTCCTCGACCGTCAACGCATAGGTGAGCAGTGACTCGCCGAGCCCGCCGTACTCCTCGGGAATCATCAGCCCGAACACGCCGAGGTCCTTGAGGCCCTCGACGATCTGCGTGGGATATTCGTCGCGGTGCTCCAGCTCCGTGGCGACCGGAATGATCTCCTTGTCCACGAAGTCGCGGACGGTGGAGAGGATTTCCTGCTGGATGTCGGTCAGACCGTCGGTCTGTGCGAGACGCGCCATCAGGTCACTTCTCCTTCCGGGCCGCGGGGGCCTTGAGCTCGGGGCGGCCGGGCTGCTCGCCGCCGCGCTCCTCGATGTACGCGGCGGTGGGAACCATCACCTTGCGCCGGAAGACGCAGACCAGGGTCCCGTCCTGCTTGTAGCCCTTGGTCTCGACGTGGACGATGCCGCGGTCGGACTTGGACTTCGACGGCGTCTTGTCGAGCACGGTGGTCTCGCCGTAGAGCGTGTCGCCGTGGAACGTCGGCGCCACGTGCTTCAGCGACTCGATCTCCAGATTGGCGATGGCCTTTCCGGAGACGTCCGGCACCGACATGCCCAGCAACAGGGAGTAGATGTAATTGCCGACGACCACGTTCTTCCCGAAATCGGTGGTCCGCTCGGCGTAGTTGCTGTCCATGTGCAGCGGATGGTGGTTCATGGTCAGCAGACAGAAGAGGTGGTCGTCGTATTCGGTCACCGTCTTTCCCGGCCAGTGCTTGTACACGTCGCCGACGGTGAACTCTTCGTAGGTGCGGCCGAACTGCATCGTGCTCATGCCTCCGGGGCTTCGAAAGTGGTGGTACGGGTCATGCCGGCTGCCCGGCCCTTTCCGGCGATGACCAGCGCCATTTTGCGGCTCGCCTCGTCGATCATCTCGTCGCCGAGCATCGCCGAACCCTTCTTCCCGCCCGCCTCGGACGTGCACCACTCGTAGGCGTCCAGGATCAGCTCGGCGTGGTCGTAGTCCTCCTGGGACGGCGAGAACACCTCGTTGGCGGCCTCCACCTGGCCCGGGTGCAGCACCCACTTGCCGTCGAAGCCCAGCGCGGCCGCCCGGCCGGCCACCTCGCGGAACCCGTCCACGTTCTTGATCTGGAGGTAGGGGCCGTCGATGGCCTGGAGGTCGTGCGTGCGGGCCGCCATCAGGATCCGCATCAGGATGTAGTGGTAGGCGTCCGCCGGGTAGCCGGGCGGCTGCTCGCCGACCACCAGGGACTTCATGTTGATGGACGCCATGAAGTCCGCCGGACCGAAGATGATGGTCTCCAGGCGGGGCGAGGCGGCGGCGATCGCGTCGACGTTCACCAGGCCCTTGGCGTTCTCGATCTGCGCCTCGATGCCGATCCGGCCGACCTCGAAGCCCATGGTCTTCTCGATCTGGGTCAGCAGCAGGTCCAGGGCGGTCACCTGCGCGGCGTCCTGCACCTTCGGCAGCATGATGCAGTCGAGGTTCGGGCCGGCGCCCTCGACGACGGTGACCACGTCCCGGTAGGTCCACTCGGTGGTCCAGTCGTTGACCCGCACCACCCGCGTCTTGCCCGTCCAGTCGCCCTCGTTGAGGAACTTGACGATGGTGTGCCGGGCCTCCGGCTTGGCCAGCGGCGCGCAGGCGTCCTCCAGGTCCAGGAAGACCTGGTCGGCCGGCAGGCCCTGGGCCTTCTCCAGGAAGCGGGGGTTGCTGCCCGGCACCGCCAGACACGAACGGCGCGGACGCAGCCGCTGCACGGGCGCACTCATGCGGGGACCTCCAGGGGGTCGAGTTTGTTCGCAGTGCGGATCTCGTCGACGATACGGCCGATGATCTCCGTGATCCCGAAGTCCTTCGGGGTGAAGACGGCGGCGACGCCGGCCCGGCGCAGCTCCGCGGCGTCCGCGGACGGGATGATGCCGCCGACGATGACCGGCAGGTCGGGGGCCCCGGCGCGACGCAGCCGCTCCAGCACGTCCGGCACCAGCGCGGCGTGCGACCCCGACAGGATCGACAGCCCCACGCAGTGCACGTCCTCCGCGACCGCCGCCGCCACGATCTGCTCCGGGGTGAGCCGGATGCCCTGGTAGACCACCTCGAAGCCGGCGTCCCTGGCCCGCACGGCGATCTGCTCGGCGCCGTTGCTGTGCCCGTCCAGACCGGGCTTGCCGACCAGCAGCCGCAGTCGGCCGCCGCCCAGTTCGGCCGCGGTCCTGGCGACCTTCTCGCGGACCACGGCGAGCGGCGAGCCGGTCTCCGCGGTCACCGCGACCGGCGCGCCGGAGACGCCGGTGGGAGCCCGGAACTCGCCGAAGACGTCCCGCAGCGCCCAGGCCCACTCGCCGGTCGTCACCCCGGCCCGGGCGCACTCCAGCGTCGCCGGGAAGAGGTTGGTGTCGCCCGCCGCGGCCTTCTTCAGGGCCGAGAGCGCGTCCTGGGCCCGCACCTCGTCGCGGTTGTCCCGCCAGTCGTGCAGGGACCGCACGACGCGGTCCTCGTTGGCCGGGTCCACCGTCATGATCGCGGTGTCCAGATCGGCGGTCAGCGGATTGGGCTCGGTGCCCTCGAAGCAGTTGACGCCGACGATCTTCTCCTCGCCGGACTCGATCCGGGCCCGCCGCTCGGCGTGCGCCGAGACCAACTGCGACTTCAGGTAGCCGGACTCCACGGCCGCCATCGCGCCGCCCATCTCCTGGATCCGGTCGATCTCGGCCAGGCAGTCGGTCACCAGGGCGTCCACCTTGGCCTCGATGACGTGCGACCCGGCGAAGATGTCCTCGTACTCCAGCAGGTCCGACTCGTGCGCGAGGACCTGCTGGATGCGCAGCGACCACTGCTGGTCCCAGGGGCGGGGAAGCCCCAACGCCTCGTTCCACGCGGGAAGTTGGACGGCGCGGGCGCGGGCGTCCTTGGAGAGCGTGACGGCCAGCATCTCCAGGACTATCCGCTGGACGTTGTTCTCCGGCTGCGCCTCGGTCAGCCCCAGGGAGTTGACCTGGACGCCGTAGCGGAAGCGGCGCTGCTTGGGGTCCTCGATGCCGTAGCGCTCGCGGGTGACCTTGTCCCAGATGCGGCCGAAGGCGCGCATCTTGCACATCTCCTCGACGAAGCGGACGCCCGCGTTCACGAAGAACGAGATCCGGGCCACGACGTCGCCCCGCCGCTCGTCGGGCACCTGGCCGGAGGCGAACACCGCGTCGAGCACGGCGATCGCGGTGGACATCGCGTACGAGATCTCCTGCACCGGCGTGGCGCCCGCCTCCTGCAGGTGGTAGCTGCAGATGTTGATCGGGTTCCACTTGGGGATGTGGTTGACCGTGTACGTGATCATGTCCGTGGTCAGCCGCAGCGAAGGGCCCGGCGGGAAGACGTGCGTCCCGCGCGAGAGGTACTCCTTCACGATGTCGTTCTGCGTGGTGCCCGAGAGTTTGGCGATGGCCTCCTCGTCGAGACCTTGCTCCTCTGCGACCACCTGGTAGAGCGCCAGCAGCCACATAGCGGTGGCGTTGATGGTCATCGAGGTGTTCATCTGCTCCAGCGGGATGTCCTGGAACAGGCGTCGCATGTCACCGAGGTGGGACACCGGGACCCCGACCCGGCCGACCTCGCCGCGGGCCAGGACGTGGTCGGGGTCGTATCCGGTCTGCGTCGGGAGGTCGAACGCGACCGACAGGCCGGTCTGGCCCTTGGCGAGGTTGCGCCGGTACAGCTCGTTGGACGCCTCAGCGGTGGAGTGCCCGGCGTACGTCCGCATCAGCCACGGACGATCCTTCTGACGCTCAGTCATGTAGTCCCGATCCTCAGGCGTTCCGGTCCGGCGCGCCGGCCTGCGGCGCCGCGGTGTCACGGCTGGCCTTGTCGGTCCGCTCCGCTGGCGCGTCGCGGCTGGCCTTGTCGGTCCGCTCCGCTGGCGCGTCACGGAACAGGTTGATCGCATCGATGTGCTTCGCGCGCTTCTCCTCGTCGCGCACCCCCATGCCCTCCTCGGGGGCCAGGCACAGCACGCCGACCTTGCCATGGTGGAGGTTGCGGTGCACGTCGTGGGCGGCCTGGCCAGTGTCCTCCAGGCGGTACGTCTTCGAGAGCGTCGGGTGGATCTTGCCCTTGGCAATCAGCCGGTTGGCCTCCCACGCCTCCCGGTAGTTGGCGAAGTGCGAGCCGACGATCCGCTTCAGCGACATCCACAGGTAGCGGTTGTCGTACTCGTGCTGGTAGCCGGAGGTCGAGGCACAGGTGACGATGGTGCCGCCCTTACGGGTGACGTACACCGAGGCGCCGAAGGTCTCCCGGCCCGGGTGCTCGAAGACGATGTCCACGTCCTCGCCGCCGGTCAGCTCGCGGATCCGCTTGCCGAAGCGCTTCCACTCCCGGGGGTCCTGGTTCTGCTCGTCCTTCCAGAACGTGTAGCCCTCGGCGTTGCGGTCGATGATCGCCTCGGCGCCCATCTTCCGGCAGATCTCCGCCTTCTGGTCGCTGGAGACCACACAGATCGGGTTGGCGCCGCCGGCCAGCGCGAACTGGGTCGCGTACGAGCCGAGGCCGCCGCTGGCGCCCCAGATCAGGACGTTGTCGCCCTGCTTCATCGCCGCGCCGTTCTGCGAGACCAGCTGCCGGTACGCGGTGGAGTTCACCAGCCCCGGCGCCGCCGCCTCCTCCCAGCTCAGGTGCTGGGGCTTGGGCATCAGCTGGTTCGACTTGACCAGCGCGATCTCCGCCAGGCCGCCGAAGTTGGTCTCGAAGCCCCAGATCCGCTGCTCGGGGTCGAGCATGGTGTCGTTGTGGCCGTCGGAGGACTCCAGCTCCACCGAGAGGCAGTGCGCGACGACCTCGTCACCGGGGTGCCAGGCGTTGACGCCGGGGCCGGTGCGCAGCACCACGCCGGCCAGGTCCGAGCCGATGACGTGGTACGGCAGGTCGTGGCGCTTGGCGAGCGGCGAGAGCCGCCCGTAGCGCTCCAGGAAGCCGAAGGTCGACATCGGCTCGAAGATCGAGGTCCAGACCGAGTTGTAGTTCACCGAAGAGGCCATCACGGCCACCAGCGCCTCGCCCGGCCCGAGTTCGGGCACCGGCACGTCCTCGACGTGCAGCGATTTGCGGGGGTCCTTCTCTCGGGTGGACAGGCCGGCGAACATCTCGGCCTCGTCCTTGTGCACGGTGACCGCGCGGTACGACTCGGGGAGGGGAAGGGCGGCGAAGTCTTCGCGCGTGCTGTCCGGCGCGAGGATCGCATCGAGTATGTGGTTCACGGTATGCCTCCGGCGAAGCACGTATGGAACGGCTTGAGGGAACGTCGGGGGTGGTGCGAGGAGGTGCCGTCGGTTCGGCCGGTGGTGCTCGGCATGGCGCGGGTGAGCGCGGTTTGGGGTACCCCCGGCGGTGGCTGGGGGAGTGCCTGTGACGCAGGCGTCCGGGCGCACAAAGTGCTTGCGGGGACAGTCGGCACGCCCACGGTTGGATGGATGCGCCGGCCGCCCGGACACCCCCAACGTATGACACCGCGTGCCAGCCGACAAGACACTGAGTGCCAAGAATTTCTCTCAGATGTCATTTGGCCGGCACGTATGAGCAACGGATGGGCCGATGGGGGGAGGGTTCGTTGCGGTGTGTGGTGGGTTGTGCGCGGGCGGTGTGCGCAGGGCCGATTACGCCATTCGGGTGAGGCGTCAGCCGATTTCCGGGCGACGCAGGCGGAGCCGCCGGGTCCGGAACGCCGGCCACAGTTGGGCGGCGGAGTGCAGTGCCAGCAGGGCCACCGGGACGGCGGCGGCCCACGGTGTTCCGGTCCAGGCCCCTATGGGCAGCAGGCCGGCGGCCGGCACCGCGTGCCACCGGTGAGTCATGATCGCGATGAGATCACCCAGTCCTCCACCGTCGCCGCGCAGCCACACCCGCCGGGCGGCCCATGCGGTGACTCCGGCCAGGGTCAGCTGCGCCAGGTAGGAGGCGACTGCGCCTGGCTCGCTTCCGGGTGCCGTCACCAAACGCGCAGCAGCCGGGCGGCGCCCTTGGCCGGCGCCGTGTAGGAGGCGGTGAACGCGCGCCGTACGGGGCCGAGTTCGGCCAGCCGCTCACCCGGCGGCCGTAACGAGGCCAGCACTCGTTCGGCGCTGTCAGTGGAGTCCCGTAGTCGGCCGTCGACGACGTGCAGGGCGAGCGGCAGATGGCCGCAGAGCGCGGCTGTCTCGGCGAGTGGGGCCTTCGGCACTGAGGTGGCGGTCGCGGACTCCAGCAACGCGACGGAGTCCTCGGGCGTGAGCGAGTCCAGCGGAAGCACGGTGACGGCAGGGTCGGCAGGCGCGGTGCGGGCGGTGGCCAGCAGTCGGTGACGGCCGTCGGGCGGTATCAGCGGGGCGATGTGGTCCTCGGCCGCGGCGTCGTCGAGCAGGATCAGCATCGAGCCGCGCGCCTCGCCGAGCTTGCTGTGGAACTGGCTCTCCAGGCCGCTCCGGTGGGGCTGGAGCTGGTCCTCGGGAATGCCCGGAGTCGGCCCCGCCCCGCTCGCGTCCTCCACGTTCCCGTGGATAGCACGAGCGGGGCGGGGGCGTCAGGCGCTCCGCGGATCTTGCTCGGGGCGGCCGGCGCGGGACCGGGTCAGCGCCGTTGATCCTTGAGGGCCTTGCGGATGGTGCGCATGACCTCGTCGAGCGGCGCGTCCGTGCGGGCGACCGCCACCAGGACCTCGCTCTCCCGGGAGACCGTCGCCGGCGCCGCGGACTCCCCGGTGGCGGCCCGGCCCGCGCCGATCCCCGCGCCGAAGGTCTCCCGGACGATCTCGAAGGCGTGGTCGAGCTGGGTCTCGACGTCGCCCTCCGCGCCGGCCCGCAGCCAGCGGCGCAGCACGTGGTTGTGCGCGGTGACCACGGCGGACGCGGCGACCTCGGCGAGCAGCGGATCGTCGTCGCCCTCGCGGTGTGCGCCCTCGTCGAAGTGGCCCAGGAGATAGCGGGTGAACAGTCGCTCGTAGCGGGCCACCGAGGCGATCTCGGCCTCCCGGAGGGTGGGTACCTCGCGGGTGAGGCGGTAACGGGCCACGGACACCGCCGGAGCGGACGCGTACATCCGCATGACTTCCTTGATGCCGCGGCAGACCGTGTCGAGGGGGTTCTCGTGCGGCGGGGCGGCGTCCAGGACCGCCTCGGCGCGTACCAGCGTGTCGTCGTGGTCGGGGAAGATCGCCTCTTCCTTGGAGCGGAAGTGACGGAAGAAGGTGCGTCGGGCGACGCCCGCGGCGGCCGCGATCTCGTCGACCGTGGTCGCCTCGTAGCCCTTCGTCGCGAACAGCTCCATGGCGGCGGCCGACAGTTCGCGGCGCATTTTGAGGCGTTGGGCGGCCGCACGGCGGGTGCCGGGAGTGGGCGGGTCGGAGGCGTCGGAGGACTGCGGGCGAGCGGGCTGGGACATGTGGGGAAGGTACTGCATATTCTCGCGGCCCGCGGCATGAGGTACCGCTCCGGCCCCGGTGACCTGGGGCGGGCTGCTGAAACCACCGTGCGACGGCTCCAGCAGCCCGCCCCAGCCGCCCCCGGCCCCAGGGCGCCGCCGCGCGTCAGCGCCGGGCGTACTCACGGAAGCCGCGGCCGGTCTTGCGACCGAGGCAGCCGGCCGCGACGAGGTGCTCCAGCAGCGGCGCCGGCGCCAGCCCGGGGTCGCGGAACTCGGCGTGCAGCACCTTCTCGATGGCGAGCGAGACGTCCAGGCCGACCACGTCCAGCAGCTCGAACGGCCCCATCGGGTAGCCGCCGCCCAGCTTCATCGCGGCGTCGATGTCGTCCAGCGAGGCGTAGTGCTCCTGGACCATCTTGATCGCGTTGTTCAGGTACGGGAACAGCAGCGCGTTGACGATGAAACCGGCCCGGTCGCCGCAGTCCACCGGGTGCTTGCGGACCTTGGCGCAGACCGCGCGCACCGTGGCGTGCACGTCGTCGCCGGTGAGGACGGTGCGGACCACCTCCACCAGCTTCATGGCCGGTGCCGGGTTGAAGAAGTGCATCCCGACGACGTCCTGCGGGCGCGAGGTGGCGCGGGCGCAGGCGACGACCGGCAGCGACGAGGTGGTGGTGGCCAGCACGGCGCCCGGCTTGCAGACCTTGTCCAGCGTCCGGAACAGCTGCTGCTTGACGGCCAGGTCCTCGGCCACCGCCTCCACCGCCAGATCGACGTCCGCGAAGGCGTCCAGCGACCCGGCCGGGGTGATCGCGGCCAGCGTCGCGTCGCGCGCCTCGGCGGTCAGCCGGCCCTTGTCCACCGAGCGGGCCAGCGACTTGGCGATCCGGTCCTTGGCCCGCTCCGCCTTCTCCTGGCTGCGGGCGGCCAGCACGACCGTGAAGCCCGCCTTGGCGAACACCTCGGCGATGCCGCTGGCCATCGTCCCGGAGCCGGCGACCCCGACGCTGCGGACCGGCCGGCCGGTCGCCGCGCCGTCGCCGGTTCCGTCCGCCGGGGTCTGGGCGTCCGGCACGACCGTCGCGGAGCCGGGCGCCTCGTAGGTGTAGAAGCCGCGACCCGCCTTGCGGCCGGTCAGCCCCGCGTCCGCGAGCTGGCCCAGGATCGGCGCGGGGGCGTGCAGCCGGTCGCGGGACTCGGCGTACATCGCCTCCAGGACCGTGCGGGCGGTGTCCACGCCGATCAGGTCGAGCAGCGCCAGCGGGCCCATCGGCAGGCCGCAGCCGAGCCGCATCGCGGCGTCGATGTCCTCACGGGTCGCGTACTTCGACTCGTACATCGCCGCGGCCTGGTTGAGGTAGCCGAAGAGCAGGCCGTCGGCGACGAACCCGGGGCGGTCGCCCACCGCGATCGGGTCCTTGCCCAGCTCATGGGCGAGGTCGGTGACGGCGGCGACCGCGACCGGCGCGGTCAGCACCGACGAGACCACCTCGACCAGCTTCATGGCCGGTGCCGGGTTGAAGAAGTGGACGCCGAGCACCCGCTCGGGGCGCTGGGAGTCGGCGGCGAGCCGGGTCACCGACAGCGCGTTGGTGCCGGTGGCGAGGATGGTGTCCGGGCGGACGATGCCGTCCAGCGCGACGAACACCTCCCGCTTGAGTTCGTAGTCCTCCGGCACCACTTCGATCACCAGGTCGGCGTCCCGGGCCGCCGCCAGTTCGCCGAACGTGCGGAACCGGGACAGCGCGTCCTGGCGCTCCCGCTCGGTGATCCGCTCGCGCCGCACGGCGCGGGCGGTGGAGGCTTCGAGGGCGGCGCGGGCCCGCCGCACCGCGGCCTCGTCGATGTCGATGCCGACGACCTCGCGGCCGGCCAGGGTCAGCACCTCGGCGATACCGGTGCCCATGGTGCCCAGGCCGACGACGGCGATGGTGGAGAGAGCCGGGGAGGCGGCTGCGGATGCAGTGGAGAGATCAGGGGTGGACTGACGGCCCATCGCGAGACTCCTGAAGGTGTTCCCCTGAGGGCAGGGGAGAACGTGACGACTGAGGGGTTGACGCGCGTGCGGGGCTGCGGCAACGCGTGGCCGACCGGCGGCGGAAGGGCCGCGGCGAGCCACGGCACTGCGGGCAGCGCCTGCGGTGGAGGAGCGCGGCGGGCCCTGTCCCGGGGCCGTGGCGCTTCCCCCCTTGAGGGGCGTGCTGTGAGGATGTCGCCACACGGGGCTGCGGTTCCCGCGCGGCGGTGGTGCTGGGTGGTGTGCCGAACCGACGACACACTCCGGCGGCTGCGTCACCAGGCCGCCCGAGCAGGGGTGCTGCTCGTTCCAGCAGGTTAACCGGTGGGTAACCGAAGCGCCAGGGGTAAGGCGGGTCATTAGGTTGTGGTGCCGGCCACGCTCTGCGAACCAGGGCGGCCGGCAGGGAGGGGAGCGGCAAATGGAAGACGAATTCCACGAGTTGACGGACCGGGTGCGGGCCGAACTCCGCTCCCCGCAGGATCTCGTCGCCTACGAGCGGCTGCTCGGACTGGCCCGCAAGAACACCCCCGCCGGGCGCGAGGAACTGGCCCGGATGCTGATCGCGGTGGAGCGCCCCCTGTGGGCCCGGGAGATCGCCGCCTTCATCCTCGGCTGCGCCGGCGACAAGCGCGCCTTCGAGACCCTGGTGCTCCTGCTGAACTACCGCGAACCGGTCCGCTGCGCCACCGCCGCGCACGCGCTGGGCAGGCTCAACGACCCGCGCACCGCCCGCGCCGCCGCCGCCCTCGCCACCAACCCGCTGCGCACCGCCTACGCCCTGCACCCCGTCCGCCTGCTGGTCGAACTCCGCGCCCCGCAGTCCGCCCCCGCCCTGATCGCCACCCTGGAACGGCTGTTGACCCCGCACACCCCCTACTGGCGGGTGGCGCTGGCCTGCGTGGAGGGGCTGGGTGCACTCGGCGACAAGCGGGCGGTCCCGGCGCTGCGGGCGGCCACCGTCCACCCCCGGCTCGCCGCGGCGGCCGCCGCCTCGCTGGCCCGGCTGGGCGTCCACGAGGACCCGCCCGTGCCGGCCGAGGACGGTGCGCCGGCCAAGGGGGCGAGGGGGGACGGCAGCGGCACCGGCCCGGCGGGCTGACGGGCCGGGCGCGGCCCCGACGACAGGGCACGGCTGGCGCCGGCCGGCGGACGGGACTTCACGGAGACGACCTCGGGCCGGCGGCGCGCGAACGGCTCCCGGTGCTGCCGGGCGCCCTCCGCCGCGCCCCTCGCGTCCAGATACGCCTGCGGCATGAGCCCCGGGTACGCCGCCTGCCAGCCGCGGACCCGCACCGCCGCGACCGCGTCGACATCCGCCTCCGTCATCTCCCGTATGCCAACTTCGTACGACGGCTGCTCGGCGGTCCCCACGAAAGCGCCGTCCGTTCCCCGCGCATCGGCTCCTGTCATATCCGCTCCTCGGTCCGGTTCCCATGGCAGCGGGTCGGATCCGTCGTGGACACCGGTCGACCGGGTTCCCCACGGGATTCGCCCCGGCCGATCACCCTCCGTGCGGGTGGCGGTGAGCGATCGGCGCTCGCCCGGACGGCGTCCCGGTCGCCGCCGCGCCGGCCCGTCCTCACAGCAGCGTCAACTGGGTGGCCCCCGGGCCGGGTTCGGCGCTGGGCGCGGGCGTGGCGGGCTCAGCGGGCCGCGGTGGGATCCGGCGTGCCCGGCCCGGCCGGAACGGCCCGAGGCCGTACTCGGCGGCCAGTTCGTGGACCTGCCGGGTGATCCGGCGCTGGTACCACGTCGGGGCGTAGGAGCCGCCGGCGTAGAGCGCCTCGTAGCGGCGCACCAGGTGCGGATGGTGGTGGCCCAGCCAGGCGAGGAACCACTCACGGGCGCCGGGCCGCAGATGGAGCGTCAGCGGGGTGACCGAGTCGGCGCCCGCCTCCGCGATGGCCCGGACCGTGGCCCGCAGCTGCTCCGGCGCGTCGGACAGGAACGGGATCACCGGCGCCATCAGCACCCCGCACGGGATGCCGTGGGCGGTGAGGGTGCGCACCACGTCGAGGCGCCGCCCGGGCGCGGGCGCGCCGGGCTCGACGGTCCGCCACAGCGCCTGGTCCAGGAAGCCGACGGAGACCGAGATGCCGATGTCGGTGACCGCGGCCGCCTGCCGCAACGACTCCAGGTCGCGCAGGATCAGCGTGCCCTTGGTGAGGATCGAGAAGGGGTTGGCGTGGTCGCGCAGGGCCGCGATGATGCCGGGCATCAGCGCGTAGCGGCCCTCGGCCCGTTGGTAGCAGTCGACGTTGGTGCCCATCGCGATGTGGTCGCCGCGCCAGCGGGGCCCGGCCAGCTCCCGGCGCAGCAGGTCCGGGGCGTTGACCTTGACCACGATCTGGGAGTCGAAGTCGAGGCCGGTGTCCAGGTCGAGATAGCTGTGTGTCTTGCGTGCGAAGCAGTAGACGCAGGCGTGACTGCACCCGCGGTACGGGTTCACGGTCCATTCGAACGGCATGCGGGAGGCGCCGGGTACGCGATTGACGATCGAGCGGGCCCGCACCTCGTGGAAAGTGATGCCGCGGAATTCGGGGGTGTCCACCGTTCGGGTGACGGCATCCCTGCCGAACAGCGCGGATGGGCTTTCTCCCAGATTGTCCCAGCGCATCGGGCCTCCTGTTGTGATCCTGTCGAGCCCCCACCCCGACAATAGAACATCTGTTCGCATCCGAGGTGTCAACCCGGATTTGGGCGCACTGCCCAGTGGTGGTTGGCTTGGCCGCGCGCACCGCAGGTTGGCGGCGCACCCAGGTCCGGCAGCCGACTACTGGAGGAAGACACACATGGGGCAGGTAGAGGCCACCACGCAGCGCGAGATCGCGGCGGATCCGGAGGACGTGTTCGACGCGCTCGCCGACTACACCGGCACGCGTCGGCAGCTGCTGCCCGAGCACTTCAGCGAGTACGAGGTCCGCGAGGGCGGCGACGGCAAGGGCACCCTCGTCCACTGGAAGCTCCAGGCCACCAGCAAGCGGGTGCGCGACTGCCTGCTGGAGGTGGACGAGCCGATCGACGGCCAGCTGGTGGAGAAGGACCGCAACTCCTCGATGGTGACCACCTGGGTCGTCACCCCGGCCGGGGAGAACCGTGCCAGGGTCGTCGTCACCACCACCTGGCAGGGTGCCGGCGGCATCGGCGGGTTCTTCGAGCGGACCTTCGCGCCCAAGGGGCTCGGCCGCATCTACGACGCGATCCTCGCCAACCTCGCGGCCCACATGGAGAAGTGAGGGAGCGTCATCCCGTAAACCGTTCGGGGCGCCGGCATGCTCACCGATTCGGGTGGTTTTCCCTACGCGGAGGTGTACCGGCCCTCCGGGCGGCCCACCGGCGGAAACCCCTGATGGGAGCCCAAGAGGCGCCCCTGGCACGGCACTTGACGTCCGTTCCCGCCCACCCTGTTCCGATTCACCTCGCTTGATCGCCGTTGTCGCCCGGTGCGAGAAATGGGCGCCCGCAGCAGCGTGACGAGGGGAGCAGAACGTGGGCGGGACCACCCTGAGCGAACCGGACCGACCGGCCGGGCCGCCCGCCGTCGAAGCGATCGCGGACCCGGATCCGGAGCCGGCCGAACCGACACTCCCCGACGAACCGACACTCCTCGACGAGCCGCCCGCCCCATCCGGCCCCCGCCCGGCGCGGCCGGCCCTCCCGGTCCTGCTGGCGGCACTGCTGGCCGCGGCCCTCGGCCAGACCGCCGCCCTCCCGGCGCTTCCGGCGATCGCCGCCGAACTGCCCGGAGGCCCCCGGGTTTCCTGGGTGGTGACCGCCTACCTCTTGGCGTCGACCCTCGGGCTGCCGCTCAACGGGGCGCTCGGCGACCGCATCGGCCGCAAGGCCGGCCTCCTCCTCGCCCTGCTGGTCTTCACCGCCGGCGCGGGACTGGCCGGAACGACGCACTCCGCGACCGCCCTGGTGGCCTTCCGGGCCGTCCAGGGCCTCGGTGCCGGCGGTCTGCTGGCCGGCGTCCACGCGCTCCTCGCCGAAGCCGCCCCGTCCCGGGCGCGCGGCCGACGCACGGCCGCGGCCGGTGCGACCTACGCCGCGGGCCTGCTGGCCGGCCCGCTGGTGGGTGGCTACTGCGTCGACCACGGTGCCTGGCGCTGGTGCCTGACCCTCGACGTCCCGCTCGGCCTGCTGGTCCTCTTCGCCGCCGCGGCCACCCTCCGGCTGCCCCGCCCCGCCGCCCGCCCGCGGCCGGACCTCGCAGGCGCCCTGCTGCTCGCCGCGTTCGCCACGTGCCTTGTGCTGCCGGCAGGTTGGGGCGCCGGCCGCTATGCCTGGGACTCCGCGATGATCCTCGGGCCGGCCGCCGGCGCGCCGGTCGCCGCGGCCCTCCTCGTCCTCGTCGAGCACCGCGCCGCCGCACCGCTGATCCCGCCGCTGCTGCTCCGCGAGGTGCTCTTCGGGCGCACCGGACTCGTCGGCGCCGCCCTGGCCCTCGCCCTCTACGGGGCGGTGCGCCACCTCCCGGCCTTCCTCCAGGCGGCCGGTGGCAGCACCGCCACCGCCTCCGGGCTGCTGATGCTGCCCCTGACGGGGGCGCTGGCGCTGGCCGCGCTCACCACCGGCGGGCTGATCCACCGCACCGGCCACGTCACGGTCTTCCCGATCCTGGGATGCGTGGTGGCCGCGCAGGGCATGTGGCTGCTGTGCCACCTGCGGCCGGACACCGCCCGCCCGGTCTTCGCCCTCTGGGCCGGCATCCTCGGGCTCGGCCTCGGACTGGTGCTGCCGGTGCTGGTGCTCGCCGTCCGGGCCTCCGTACCCGGCCCGGACCCGGCCGGCGCGATCGCCTGCCTGCGGCGGCTCGCCGGCAGTGTCGGCGCCGCCCTCGCCGGCGCGCTGCTCGCCGGCCACCTCGCCGCCCGGTTGCCGGACCCCGGTCCGCTCGCCCCACAGGTGGTCGCGGCGCTGCCCGCCGCGCTGCGGCACGTCCCCGCCGCCTCTGCGCAGGCCGTGCCGGGGAGCTACCTCTTCCTCGCGCCGGTCCTCGTCCTGGGCTGCCTGCTCGCCCTCTTCCGGAAAGAGAACCCCCTGGTGTCCGACGCCCCGCAGACCCCGCAGGCCCCGCAGACCCCGCACCCGCCGTACGGCGACCAGGCCGCCCCCGCCACCGTCCCACCGGCCCGCTCCACGCCCGACCCCGCCGTCAACTCCCTTTCTTCAATGGAGAGTTGTGCCAACGAGCCAGTCCTCTGCGGCGCGCCGGCCGTGCCCGCCCCGGGCAGCGTCCCGGTGTGCGGCACGGTCCGGCACCACGACGGCAGCGTCGTGCCGCGCACCGCGCTCACCCTCATCGACGCCGCCGGCCGGCAGATCGGCCGCGGCGCCACCGGGGAGGACGGCCGGTACGCGCTGAGCGCCCCCGGAGTCGGCGGGTACGTCCTGATCGCGGCGGCCGGCGGGCACCAGCCGCAGGCCGTCACGGTGACCGTCGGCGAACGCCCGGTGGAGCTGGACGTGGTGCTCGGCGGCGCCGGGCGCCTGGTCGGCACGGTCACCACCGCCGAGGGCACACCCGTCCGGGACGCGACGGTCACCCTCACCGACGTCCGCGGCGAGGTGGTGGCGACCGCCCGCAGCGGACGCGAAGGCGGCTATGCCATGGGGGAGTTGGTGGCCGGCGCGTACACGCTCGCCGGCAGCGCCCCGGCCTTCCGGCCGGTCGCTCTCCCGGTGGCCGTCCAGGCGTCCCGCGAAACCCGGCAGGACGTGGAACTCGCCGGTGGCGCGGTGCTGCGCGGCACCGTGCGGGCCGGCGACGGGCACCGCGTCGAGGACGCCCGGGTCACCCTCCTCGACGCCGGCGGCAACGTCGTCGACACCGCGACCACCGGCACCGACGGGCTGTTCCGCTTCGTGGACCTCTCGGCCGGCGAGTACACCGTGATCGCCGCCGGGTACCCGCCGGTCGCCACCGTCCTGCGGCTGGCGGGCGGCGGTCGGACCGAGCGGGATCTTCAACTGGGGTACGAGGACTGACGCAGCCTCGGATGGGGTGCGCGCCCGCGCACGCCCTCTTGGCGCATTGCCGCCCGCCGGGTCCGCCCGCGGTCGTACCGTGGTAGCGGTGGCGCCACATCGGTGTACGAAGGAGCAACCGCCCATGGAGCGTGGCCCGACGCACGGCGACGATCTCTCGGGCCCGGCGTTCCGGGCGTCCGGCCCACGGGAGGCGGTGCCCGGACGGATCCCGCTCGCGGTCGTGGTGGTGGACTCCCGAGGGCTGGTCTCCCACTGGAGCACCGGCGCACGCCGGCTGTTCGGCGCCGCCCGCGAGGAGGCGGTGGGCGCCCCCGCGGTCGATCTGCTGCCGGTCGGCGGCGCGTTGGGCACCGAGGAGTGGGACGACCACGAGGACGCGCCGGGCGGCCCCGGAAGCCTGTTGCGGGACCTTCCCGAGAGCCCTCCGCCCGGACTGGCGGCGCCCCTCGGCGGCGCGTCCCACCCGACCGCGGGCCGGGCCCGGATGGCGGCCGAGGCCGGCCAGGTGGACCTGCTGTGGTGGGCGTACCCCCTCGTGGGCCCCGGGACCGAGCGGCTGCTGGTGCTCGCCGCGGACGCCGCCACCCTGCCCGGTGCTCCCGCGGACCCCGCGGCGGGCCCCGCCGGCCGGCAGCGCCACGCGCCCGGTTTCGCGCTGCACACTGACTTCCCCGGAGCCGGGGAGCTGGCCCGCCGCCTGCCCGAGATCCTGCCGAGCATGAGCCCCCGGGAGAGCGTCCGGATCGTCGCGCAGGTACTCGAACTCGGCTATCCCGTACTGGAGATCAGCCAGCAGGAGCGCGTCCCGGTGACTCCGGACTGGGGCGTGCCGCGCCGGGTGGAGCGGCGCGCCCGGCTGCTACGGGCGGTGCGGGCGGCGGAGCACGACCCGCGGGCCGCCGCGGCGGCCGTCGCCGAGCTGGAGTCGGACCTCGAATACGCCGCGGTCCGCGAACGCCTGGAGTTCCTCAACGAGGTCAGCGGCCGGATCGGCTCCTCGCTCGACCTGACCCGGACGATCCAGGAGGTCAGCGAGGCCGTCGTGCCCCGCTTCACCGACGTCGCCGGCACCTATCTGCGCGAACAGGTCGTCGCCGGCGAGGGGTTCCCCGACGGCGCGCCGGACGCCACCACCCTGTGGCACCGGGTCGCGGTCGAGCACAACGACGAGCCGGGCCGCTGGGACGACGTCGTCCCGGTCGGCGAGTCGATGCCGTTCCCCGTCCACACGCCGTTCTTCCAGTGCATGACCACCGGGCAGCCGGTGCTGATCCCGCGGCTCACCGAGGAGTTGGGCAACGCCATCGCCGCGCAGTTCGAGAAGCGGGACATCAGCCCGCTGATCAACGGCCGGTCGCTGCTGGTCGTCCCGCTCAAGGCGCGCACCGTGGTGCTCGGCTTCATGATCCTGCTGCGGCATCCGGAGCGCGCGGAGTTCAACGACATGGACCGGGTGACCGGCGCGGAACTCGCCGCCCGCGCCGGACTCGTACTGGACAACGCCCGGATGTACACCCTCCAGGAGAACGTCGCCGAGACGCTCCAGGACAGCATGCTGCCGCAGATCGCGCCCCGGATGCCCGGCTGCGACACCGCCACCCGTTACCTGCCCGGCACCCGGCTGGGCCGGGTCGGCGGCGACTGGTTCGACACCATCAAGCTGCCCGGCTCCCGCACCGCGCTGGTCGTCGGCGACGTCATGGGCCACGGCCTGAACTCCGCCGCGATGATGGGCCAGTTGAGGACCGCGGTGCAGACCATGGCGGCCATCGACATGCCGCCGGCGCAGCTGCTGCGCGGCCTGGACGACCTCGCCCAGCGGCTCGGCGACACCCACCTGGCGACCTGTCTGTACGCCGTCTACGACCCGATCGGCCAGCGGCTGACCCTCGCCAACGCCGGGCACATCCCACCCGTCCTGGTCCGCGCGGCGGACGGCCGCGGCGAACTCCTCCGACTGCCCACCGGCGCGCCGATCGGTGTCGGCGGGGTGCCCTGCGAGGCGGTGACGGTCCCGGTGGCGCCCGGCGACCGCCTGGTGCTGTGCACCGACGGGCTGGTGGAGGTGCGCGGCGAGGACATCGGGGTGGGACTGGCGGCGCTGGTGGAGTCCGCGGCGCACCCCGCGGCCTCGATGGACGACGCCTGCGACGCCGTCATCCGGGCGCTGAACGTCACCGACGACCGCAAGGACGACGTGGCGCTGCTGATGGCCCGGCTCAACGGCATCCCGCCGGAGTCGGTCGCCGAGTGGCGGTTGCGGCTCGATCCCCGGGAGGTCGGCCGGGCCCGCCGGCTGGCCGCCGGGCAGCTCACCGCCTGGGGCCTGGCGTCGGCCGTCGAGACCGCCCGGCTGCTGGTCAGCGAGGTCGTCACCAACGCCGTGCGGCATGCGCACACCGAGCGGGTGGTCCTGCGCCTGGTGCACACCGACGCCCTGCTGTGCGAGGTCTCGGACGACGACCACGCCCTGCCGCAGTTGCTCGACGCGGCCCCCGACGACGCGTTCGGGCGCGGGCTGACGGTGGTGAGCCGGCTGGCCCGGGAGTGGGGGACGAGCCGGACCGGCACCGGGAAGACGGTCTGGTTCGAGCAGTCGCTGCCCGGGGCGCGCCGCGGGCAGCGCTGAGCGATCGGGCACGACCGGCCGGCGGTCCGGCCCCCGCAAGCCCGTCGCGGGACCGCGCCGCCCCCCTTGCGGGCGGTCGCCGACCGGCGTAACAAAGGGCGATGACCGCTACGAGCCGCAATCTGCGGGCGTGGGAAGGCTTCTGGCGCGCGGCGCCGACCGGCGCTGGCCAGGTCTTCTGGGACGCCGACCCGGCACTGACCGCCGCGCGCCACCTCCCGCTCCTCGTCGAACACGCCGACACCGGACTGCCGTTGGTCGACCTGGGCTGCGGCAACGGCACCCAGACCCGCTATCTGGCCGGCCACTTCGGGCGCGTGCTGGGCCTGGACCTCTCCGCCGCGGCCGTTGCCCGGGCCCGGGCCGAGGACGTGGCCGGGGTGGCGGAGTTCCGTCGGCTGGACGCCGCCGACGGGGCGGCCGTCGGGGCGCTCCACGCCGAACTGGGCGACTGCAACGTCTACCTGCGCGGGGTGCTGCACCAGTGCGCCGCCGGTGAACGGTTTCGGATCGCCGGGCACATCGCCGCGCTGCTGGGTGCCCGCGGCCGGCTCTTCGCCGTCGAACCGTCCGCGTCCGCGAAGGAGGTGCTGCGGACCCTGGCGCAGGGCCCGGGCGGGCCGCCGGCCACGGTGCGCGCCGTCCTCGCCCACGGCATCACCCCCGGCGAGCTGCCCGACGCCGAGGTGCCCGGGCTGCTGCGCGCCCACGGGCTGCGGATCGCCGCCTGTGGTCAACTGCCGCTGGCCACAACGGAATACGGGCCCGACGGGTCCCGCCTCGACCTGCCCTCGCACTGGGTGGTGGCGGGTCCGGCCGCGGAGACCGGCTGAGGGGCGGTGGGTCGGGGGCCGGACCCCGCGGCTCCCGCCGTCGAGCCCGGCCCCGTCCCTCCGGTCGCCCCGCTACTGCCCCTGCTGGGCGGCGAGGATCTTGGCCACCTCCTTGCCGATGAACGCCTCGGCGGCCGTCTTGTCGATGCCGAGGTCGGTGAGCGGCCCGGAGCCGTTCTCCTGCTCCAGCAGGGCCAGCAGGAGGTGTTCGGTGCCGATGTAGTTGTGGCCCAGTCGCAGGGACTCGCGGTAGGTGAGCTCCAGCGCCTTCCGCGACTGGGCGTCGAACGGGGTGAGGGCGGGCAGGGAGTCGACGGCGGGCGGCAGCAGCGCGGTCACCGACTCGCGGAGCGTCTTTGCGGTCACGCCCTGGGCGACGATGGCCCGGAGGGCCAGCGCCTCCGGCTCGCGGAGCAGACCGAGGATCAGGTGCTCGGGGCGGATCTCGTCGTTCCGGGCCGTGTGGGCCTCGTTCTGGGCCCCTATCACGACGTTTCGGGCCCGTGCGGTGAACCGGCTGAAGCCCTGGTTGGGGCCCAGGTCGGAGCCGCCGCCCGGGCCCTTGGGGACGAAGCGCTTCTGGGCGGCCTGCTTGGTGACCCCCATGCTCTTGCCGATGTCGGTCCAGGAAGCGCCCGAACGCCGCGCCTGGTCCACGAAGTGCCCGATGAGGTGGTCGGCCACCTCGCCGAGGTGGTCCGCGGCGATCACGGCGTCGGAGAGCTGCTCCAGGACGTCCGAACGGTTGTTCTTGATGGCCTCGATCAGATCGTCGAGGCGGACGGGATGCGTCATGCGGACGGGTTCTGTCATGCGTCAACCATAAGTTGACGATCTCGCGAACGTCAACCGTTAGTTGACGATGAGATGCCGCCCTTTTCGCCCGGCTGCGCGCCCGCCGACGGGCCGCTCGGCCCGCTCGCCCCCTACCTGGCATCACCGGCCGCCGCCAGGTCCCGATGGATGACCTTGGCCGCCGCCTCCACCGTGGCCACCCCGTAGCCCATGGTGTCGCTGCCACTGGAGAGGACGGCCATCGCGTAGTCGGTGCCGCTGCCGTCGAAGGTGCCGACGCTGTGCACCCGCCAGCCCTTCTCCGCGCGCGGCAGCCAGCCGTTCTTCAGGTGGGCGGTCGTCGAGGCGGGCGCCCCCGCCGGTACGCCCCACCGCTGCTCGGGGACGACCCGCTGCATCAGGTCGAGGGCGTAGTCCCGGGACTCCTGGTCGAGCGCGCCGTTCTCCGCGGTCAGCAGCTGCAGCAGGGTGAGCTGGTCGGCGGCGGTGATCTGGGTCAGGCCCCAGGCGCCGCCGGACCCGGGCACCGTGTTCCGCATGCCGGCCAGGTCCAGGAAGTGCTGGATCCCGCTCCGCCCGATCTGATGCCACAGGGCGTCGGTCGAGGCGTTGTCCGACTTGGTGATCATGTCGGTGGTCAGCTTGACCTCCTGCGACGTCAGCGCGCGGTGCGCCTCCTCGGTCTGCCGCAGCAGCGCCCCGAGGACGGTGACCTTGACCACGCTCGCGGAGTCGAAGGGCGTGCCCGCCTGGAACGCGCAGTTGGTCCCCGAGGTGCGGTCGTAGAGGGCGAGCGCCGAGGTGCCCTGGCGCCCGTTGAGCGCCGCGGCGATGTCGTGGGACAGGGTGGGGGCCAGGCCCGGCCGGTCGGAGGTGCAGACGACCTTGGCGTCGCCCACGGTGTCGCCGCCGGTGCTCGCCGGGTCGCCGGTGCCGGCCGAGGCGGGGGCCGCCGTGCTCCATACGGCGAGCGCCGCTCCGGCGGCCACCAGGGCGGCCAGTCCGCGACGGGTGCAACGTGTCGTGCGTGATCCGTGCATGAAGGTGGTGTCCTGTCCCACTGTGCGCGCCGCCCGCCTGGCATCCACAGGGGAGCCCGCCCGGTATCCCACCGGCTACGGCGATCAAGCGACGGCCCGTGCCCGCTCTCGGGCACTTCAGCAGAATATGGGGCCGATCGACCTATGGGAAAAGAGCGAACGGGTGTGATATTCGCCAAACGGGCATAGGTGTCACCCTGTTCGATGCCTCCGCCGGCCCCACGGGTTCCCGCGCCGCCGGCCGCCCCGTCCGTGCGTCCCCCTGCCCGACGCACGCCCACGTCTCCGTGCACCGGCACGGTCGCGCTATCGGGGCAACGGCACACACCACCACCCCGATACCGCCCGGACCCCGCACTGCCCGGACACCGCGGCGAACTGCCGCCCGCCTACGGCAACAACGGCTGCTCCGGGTCCATCCACCACGCGGCGGTGGCCCCCGGAAGCGTCCCGGCCGGACAGGCACCACTGGCCAGCAGAGGGTCACCGGCCACCGGTGCGGGCACCGACTCGGTGCCGAAGTTCACCGCGCACACCAGGCCGTCACCGCGCACGAACGCCAACACCTGCGGCGGCGACGCCAACCAGCGCAGCGTGCCGTCCCCGAGCTGCGGCAGGCCCCGGCGCAGCTGGAGCGCCTCGCGGTACAGGTGCCAGAACGACCCGGTGTCGGCCACCGCGCGGTCGGCGGTGTGCCCGGCGAACGACGCGGGCTGCGGCAGCCAGGTCCGTGCCGCCTCGGCCGCGCTGAAGCCGTACGGGGCGGCGTCCCCGGACCACGGCAGCGGAACCCGGCAGCCGTCCCGGATGTGCTGCCGACTGCCCGTGCGGTGGAAGATCGGGTCGGTGAGCACCTCGTCCGGGAGGTCGTCGACCTCGGGCAGGCCCAGCTCCTCGCCCTGGTAGATGTAGGCCGCGCCGGGGAGGGCCAGCATCAGCAGTGCCGCGGCACGGGCCCGGGCCGGGCCCGAAGCGCCCTCCGGCGTGCCCGGTTCGCCCGCGTAACGGGTGACCGTCCGGACCTGGTCGTGGTTGTTGAGCACCCAGGTCACGGTGGACCCGGTGTCCGCGATGTCGGTCAGCGCCTCGGAGATGACCTTGCGGAAGAGGCCGATGTCCCAGCGCGCGGTCAACAGGTGGAAGAAGAACGCCTGGTGCAGCTCGTCCGGCCGGACGTACGCGGCCTGCTCGCCCGGGGTCCGCACCGACACCTCGCCCACCAGCAGCCGGTCGTGGCCGTCCCGGGCGGTGTACTCCTCGCACAGCGCCCGCCAGTCCCGCCACACCTGGTGTACCTCGGGCTGGTTCCAGGCCAACGGGTTGACCGAGTCGCGGGTGCGCTCGTCGGCCGCCGGGTCGGGGGAGTCGGGGAGCTCGGGGTGCTTGAAGAGCCCCGCGGCCACATCGATGCGGAAGCCGTCCACCCCGCGGTCCAGCCAGAAGCGCAGCACCTTGTCGAAGTCGGCCGCCACATCGGGGTTGCGCCAGTTCAGGTCGGGCTGCTCGGGCGTGAACATGTGGAGGTACCACTGTCCCGGAGTGCCGTCCTCCTCGGTGATGCGGGACCAGGCGGGCCCGCCGAACATCGCCCGCCAGTTGTTGGGCGGCAGCTCGCCGTGCTCCCCGCGCCCGTCCGCGAAGTGGAAGAGCCGCCGCGACGGCCCGTCCGGCCCTTCCTCCAAAGCGGTCTGGAACCAAGGGTGTTCACTGGAGCAGTGGTTGGGGACGATGTCCAACAGGACCTTCAGCCCGAGCCGGTGGGCATCGGCCATCAAGCGGTCGAACTCGTTGAGATCGCCGTACGCCGGGTCCACGTCGCGGTAGTCCGCCACGTCGTACCCGTGGTCGTGCTGCGGTGACGGGAAGAACGGGCTGAGCCAGATCCCGTCCACACCGAGCCTCTTGAGGTAGGGCAGCCCGGCACGGACCCCGGCCAGGTCTCCGGTACCGTCTCCGGTGGTGTCGCGGAAGCTGCGCACGTAGACCTGGTAGATGACCGCATCGCGCCACCAGCGCTGGGCCGTGTCCTGGGCGGGGGTCGGAAGGCCGCGATCTGCGGTGGCTGTGAACATCTGCCGGATCCACTTCTTACGGAGCAAGTCGGCGTGGCGCCTTGCGAGTTGCTGTGATGCATGCATGTTAGGTAGCCGCATCTTTTCGGTGTCAACAGAATGACGAAAGTCGAACGGTACGTGCCCGGATTTGTGGGGTATGGCGTCGGGATCCTGCACCGAACCGCACCGGTGTCTGCCATGAATCGTCCGCCTGGATTCGCCAACTCCCTTATGCGGCAAGCGAGTACGGGCGGTAGCGAGTGGGGGAGTGCGGCTTGGCGAGGGTGGCCCCGCTCTCCGCCCTCCCCATGTCCGGTTCGTGACCGCGCCTTTGCGTACCTGTTAGCCATGCGGGAGTGGGGAAGTGGGGAGCCTGGAGAAAGGATTTCCCTACGAGGTCCCGAAGGCGGGACCTCGACTGCGGACGACGACATGCAACGGGCGACGAGGGCACAGGGAGAGGGAAGGCGTGCGGCTGCCACTCCTGGCGCTGCTGGTCAGCGCACCCGCGCACGGCTATGAACTGAAACAGGCCCTGGAGGCACTCCTGGGTGCGGCCTACCCCCGGCCGAACATCGGGCAGGTCTACGTCACCCTGGGGCGGCTGGAGAGGGCGGGCCTCATCGAGGGCGAGGAGGTCGAGCAGTCGGACCGGCCGAACAAGCGGATCTACCGGATCACCGCGGCCGGCCGGGAGGCGGTGGAGGCGTGGTTCGAGGAGTCCACCGTCGGGCCGCGGCTCCGCGACGAGTTCTTCATGAAGCTGGCGCTCGCCTCCCGGGTCGGGGCGGTCGACCTGACCCGCCTCATCAACAGGCAACGCCGGCACTACCTCAAGAGCATGCGGGAGCTGTCCAGGTTGGCGGTGTCCGAAGACCGGGGCAACCGGGTCGCGCACCTGCTGGTGGAGGGCGCGATGCTGCACCTCCAGGCGGACCTCGAATGGCTGGAGCGCTGCCAGGAGGAACTGGAATGAGGGGGAGGGGCGACGTAAACGATCTTCAGTGGTCTGGACCTCCGGAGTTGTCCACAGCCCTGGCAGGGGTGTTCGCCGCCGCGTAACGTGACGGGTCGAGGGCCCTGCACACGCCCTCTCACCTGCGATGGGACTGATAGACGTGAAGATCTTGATCTCCGCGGACATGGAGGGTGCGACGGGAGTGACGTGGCCCGCCGATGTGCTGCCGGGCACACCGCAGTGGGAGCGCTGCCGCCACATGTTCACCTCCGACGTGAACGCCGCCATCGCCGGTTTCTTCGACGGCGGGGCGGACGAGGTGGTCGTCAACGAGGCCCACTGGACGATGCGCAACCTGCTGCTGGAGCAGCTCGACGAGCGGGCCGCGATGCTGACGGGGCGTCATAAGGCGCTGAGCATGGTCGAGGGCGTGCAGCACGGCGACGTCGACGGCATCGCGTTCGTCGGCTACCACACCGGGGCCGGGACGGAGGGCGTACTGGCCCACACCTATCTCGCCAACACCCTCACCGGCGTCTGGGTCAACGGCATACGCGCCAGCGAGGGGTATCTCAACTCCCTCGTCGTGGCCGAGTACGGGGTACCCGTGGTGCTGGTGACGGGCGACGACCGGACCTGCGAGGATGCCAAGGAATACGCGCCGCGGGCGCCCGGCGTGGCGGTCAAGGACCATGTGTCGCGCTATGCGGCGGTGTGCCGGCCGCCGGCCCGTACGGCGGCCGAGATCCGGGCCGCGGCCCGCGAGGGCGCGGCGCTCGCGGTGCGTCACGATCCGGTCCGCGGCGGCCCGTTCCGGTTCGAGTTGGAGTTCGACGCCGAACACCTGGTGGGGGCGTCGACATGCGTGCCCGGCGTGGAGCGCTGCGGCGAGCGCCGCGTCGCGTATACCAGTCAGAACATGTACGAAGCCATCCGGTGTTTCAAGGCGGTCACCACGGTCGTCTCGTCCGCCGTGGAGGAGCAGTATGGCTGAGAGGGAGCTGGCGGAGCACGGGCCCGGCCCGGCCGCCGAGACGGTCGATCAGCAGGCGCTCGACGAGGTCGTGCGGTTCACCTCGGAGCTGATCCGCATCGACACCGGCAACGCCGGCGACGGCAGCTGCCGGGAGCGTCCGGCCGCCGAGTACGTCGCCGAGCGGCTGACCGAGGTGGGCGTCGAACCGGTTCTGCTGGAGCGCACCCCGGGGCGGACGAACGTCGTCGCCCGCATCGAGGGCAGCGACCCGTCCGCCGACGCCCTGCTGGTGCACGGGCACCTGGACGTGGTCCCGGCCGAGCCCGCCGACTGGCAGGTGCACCCCTTCTCGGGGGAGGTCCGGGACGGTGTGGTCTGGGGCCGGGGCGCCATCGACATGAAGAACATGGACGCGATGATGCTCGCCGTCGTCCGGCAGTGGGCCCGCAGCGGGGCGCGGCCCCGGCGCGACATCGTGCTGGCGTTCACCGCGGACGAGGAGGCGAGCGCCGAGGACGGCTCCGGCTTCCTGGCCGACCACCACGCCGACCTCTTCGAGGGCTGCACCGAGGGCATCAGCGAATCGGGCGCCTTCACCTTCCACGCCGGCGGCGGGATGCGGATCTATCCGATCGCGGCCGGGGAGCGCGGCACCGCCTGGCTGAAGCTGACGGCCCGGGGCCGGGCCGGGCACGGTTCGAAGGTCAACCGCGACAACGCGGTCAGCAGGCTGGCCGACGCGGTGTCCCGGATCGGCGCGCACGCATGGCCGGTGCGGCTCACCCCCACCGTCCGGGCCGCGCTGCGCGAACTCGCCGCGCTGCACGGCATCGACATCGACCCCGAGCGGCCCGACGTCGACGTCGACGCCCTGCTCGACAAGCTCGGTCCGTCCGCCAAGCTGGTGGAGCCGACGGTCCGCAACAGCGCCAATCCGACGATGCTGTCGGCCGGTTACAAGGTCAATGTGATCCCGGGTTCCGCCGTCGCCCATGTGGACGGCAGGGTCGTCCCCGGTGGCGAGGCCGAGTTCCGCACGACCATGGACGAGCTCACCGGGCCCCAGGTCACCTGGGACTACCACCACGGAGAGGTGGCGCTCCAGGCCCCGGTGGATTCCCCGTCGTTCGCCGCGATGCGGGCCGCGATCGAGCGGTTCGACCCGGACGGCCACACCGTGCCGTACTGCATGTCCGGCGGCACCGACGCCAAGCAGTTCTCCCGGCTGGGCATCGTCGGCTACGGCTTCTCGCCGCTGAAGCTGCCCGAGGGGTTCGACTACCAGGCGCTCTTCCACGGCGTGGACGAGCGGGTGCCGGTGGAGGGCCTGCACTTCGGCGTCCGGGTCCTCGACCACTTCCTGCGCGGTGTGCCCGGCCGCGGCCGGCCCGCCGTCTGACGACGGGTGCCCGATCGGCCGGCGGGCGCCGGCCGGGAGACGGCGCACGGGTTGGGTGGGCGCGCGGGCGCACGCCGCTCGATCGGACGAGCCGCGCCGGTGCGGGTGACGAGGCGTGGCCATGGGTCGGACGGTCGGCCCTACGGCGTCGTCCGAACGGCCCCTCTCGCCCCCGTTTCCCGGTCGACCGCGGTGAACTGACGTCCTATCAGCGACTCGTGTCATGAGCGTTGACATGCTAGTTACTCGTGTCACAACATGAGCGCGCCGTTACCGACTGGTTGGTACGACGTGTTCTTGTGGAGGTCTGCGTGCTCAGCGTGTCCCGAGTCGTGTCCCGCCCCGTGCTCCGCATGTCGCTGGCCCTGCTGACCGGCACCGCCCTCACCGCGCCCCTCGTCCTGAACGCCCCCGCTGCCGCCGCGGGCGACGCCGCCGAACCGTACACGGTCTCCGCGCTCAAGGTGACCGTGCGGGCCGGCGACCGCAACTGCACGGTGGACGCCGACCTCTACCGCCCGCGGGGCGTCGACGCCGCGCACCCGGCGCCCGCCGTGCTGACCACGAACGGCTTCGGCGGCAGCAAGGCGGACGGCTCGACCGACGCCACCGCCCGGGCGCTCGCCGCCCGAGGCTATGTCGCACTCGCCTACTCCGGCCTGGGCTTCGGCCGGACCGGCTGCCCGATCTCGCTCGACGACCCCGCGATCGACGGCCGGGCGGCAAGCCGACTGATCGACGTGCTGGCCGGGTCGCGGGCCGCCGACGACGGCACCCGCGTCGACTTCGTCGCCGAGGACCGGCCCGGCGACCCCCGGGTCGGCATGATCGGAGGGTCGTACGGCGGGGCGATCCAGATGGCCACCGCCGCGGTCGACCATCGCGTCGACGCGCTGGTCCCGCTGATCACCTGGAACGACCTCGCGTACTCCCTGACTCCGAACAACATCGGCCGCACGGACGGCGTCGGCGGTGCGGTCCCCGGGGCGTACAAACACCAGTGGACGAACGGCTTCTTCCTCATCGGCGAGGCGCAGGGGCTGCTCCACCCGAGGCTGGACCCGTCCCGGGCCGGGGAGCTCGGCTGCCTGCACTTCGTCGCGCCGGCCTGCCGCACCAAGCGACTGCTGGAGTCCCGCAAGTACCCGGCCGACGAGACCCGGGCGATGCTCCAGTACGCACGCAGCGTCTCCCCGGTGTCCTACCTGAAGTCGGTGAAGGCGCCGACCCTGTTGGTCCAGGGGCAGGCCGACACCCTCTTCAACCTCAACGAGGCCACGGCCACCTACCGCACGCTCGCCGCCCAGGGCACGCCGGTCAAGATGATCTGGCAGTCCTGGGGCCACAGCGGCGGGATGAAGGACCCCGTGAAGGGCGAACTCGACCTGGCGCGGGGCAACTTGGACACCAGTTACGTGGGGCGCCGGATCCTCGCCTGGTTCGACCGGTATCTGCGGCACCGGACCGCCACCGACACCGGACCGGCCTTCGCGTACTACCGGGACTGGGTGACCAGTGGTCCCACCTACGCCACCTCGTCCGCCTTCCCGGCGGGCGGCAGCCGCCGGCTCTATCTCTCCGGTGACGGCAGGCTCGTGGACAGCCGTGCCGAGGTGGTCCGCGGGACCCGCGCGTACCGCAATCTGCGGGTGCCGACCAGCCACTCGGAGAACTCGCTGGCCGGCCTTGTCAGGGTGCCGGACTTCCAGCCCTACGACATCAAGGGCACCTACCTGGACTGGACCTCGGCGCCGGTGACGGGCGGGCCGCTGGACGTGGTCGGGGCGCCCAAGGTCACCCTGAGGGTGCATTCGCCCCGCGCCGAGCGGGAGCAGAACTCCTCGGACGCGGCCGACAAACTGGTGCTCTTCGTCAAGCTCTACGATGTCGCGCCGGACGGTCGGAAGGCGCTGGTGCACCGGTTGGTCGCCCCGGCCAGGGTGCCCGATGTGACCCGTGCGTTCACCGTGGAACTGCCGGGCATCGTGCACCGCTACCAGCCGGGGCACCGGTTGCGGCTGGTGATCGCCGCGAGTGACACCGCCTATGCGGGCAACCGCGGGGTGAAGGGGGTGTCGGTCGCCAGCGCGCCCGAGGACGGCGGAGTCCTCGAACTCCCCGTCACCCGCGGGGTCGTGCCGTAGCGGATGGGGCGGATGCCGTGGGTGTCGACGTCAGGGGCGGCACGTGTCGGGCGTGCCGCGGCCGCCCGGCGGCACCGGCCGGTCGGGGGCGGGGTGTTCCGGCGTCACTCCTCCGTGATCTTGATGGCCTGCACCGGGCAGGCGCGGACGGCTTCCCGCACCAACGGGTCGCCCCCGCCGTCCTCCCGGCCCGGCAGCAGCGCGCTGAAGCCGTCGTCGTCCTGGGTGAAGACCGACGGCGCCGTCAGCGCACACTGGCCGGCGCCGATACAGACGTTCGTGTCAATGGTGATCCGCATTGTCGGGCCCCTTTCGTGGGCGTACCGCCTCCGGTGGCGCCGATCGGTGCTACCAGGCAAGCGGCAGTTCGATCATTCCTTGGAGAGTGTGCCCCGGCTTGAACGGAATCTCGGCAGCCGGCACGGCGAGTCGCAGATCGGGGATTCGCCTGAAGAGCGAGCGTAGCGCGATCTCCATCTCGGCGCGGGCCAGATTCTGCCCCAGGCACTGGTGGACGCCGAAGCCGAACGCGACGTGGTGGCGGGCCGAGCGGTCGAGGTCCAGTTCGTCCGGGGCCGGGTAGGCGGCCTCGTCCCGGTTGATCATCGACGTCGAGAACATCACGCCGTCGCCGGCGCGAATGGTCCGGCCGGCGATCTCGATGTCGTCGGTCGCCACCCGCAGCATGCCGTCGGCGATGGACAGGAACCGCAACAGCTCCTCGACCGCGGTCGGGATCAGATTGTCGTCGGCTTTCAACTGCGCCAGCTGGTCGGGGTGTTCGAGCAGGGTGAAGGTGCCGAGCGAGATCATGTTGGCGGTGGTCTCGTGGCCGGCGACCAGCAGGACCATGGCCAGCCGGACCAGCTCCTCATGCCGCAGCGAGCCGGTCCGCAGCCGCTCGGTGATCAGCTCGTCCAACAGGCCGTCGCCCGGGGTCTTTTCCTTGGTCGCGATCAGCTCTGCCAGATATCCCTCCAGTTCGAGCCGGGCCTCCTCGCTCTCCTCGGCCGACCGCCCGCGCAGCAGCCGGTGGGACCGCTCCTCGAAGAACTCATGGTCCGCGTAGGGGACGCCGAGCAGCAGGCAGATCACCATCGAGGGGACCGGCAGGGCGAACGCGGAGACCAACTCGGCGGGCGGCCCCTGGGCCACCATCCGGTCCAGCAGCTCGTCCACGATCCGCTGGATCTGCGGCCGGAGCGCGATGGTCCGCTTGACGCTGAAGCTGGGGATCAGCATGCGCCGCTGGGTGTTGTGCTCCGGGTCGTCCACGCCGATCAGCGGGGTCCGCACGCGCCGCACGGCCTCGAACCGCTCCAACGTGATGGGGAACGCGGGATTCTGCCGGTCGGCCGACAGGCGCCCGTCGACCAGCAGCGCCCGTGCCTCGGTGTGGCCGGTCACCGCCCAGATTCTGCGGCCGTCGTAGAGGGCGACGTGGGAGAGCGGGCCGGACTCGCGCAGCGGCCGGTAGTTCGTCGGCGGGTGATAGGGGCAGGTGCGGTCCTGGGGGAAGGAGATGGTCTCGGTCACGGTTCCTCCCGTGCGGGTGGGGTGAGTTGCTCGTCACGGGGACGTCACCGGTGCCTGCCGTGTGACATGCCGCCCCGGCGGCGAGCAGTGTGCGCCGCGCTGATCTCCGTGGGTGTGCGGTGTGCGTGAGGTCTGCGTGAGGTGTGCGGGGTGTCGCCACGCCAGGTCGGTCAACAGGGCGCGACTGCGGTCCGGTTGGGTGCGATCACCCCCTCTCGGCTGCGGATCCCGCTACGCGCCGCTGCGGGTTCGCTTGTCGAACGTCCGGGCCCGCGCCGGGCGTTCCCGCCGGACGCAACAAGGTTTCCAGCAGCGTGTCCAGATGCCGGTCGCGGGCGGGGCCGGCCGGCAGGGACCGCGGAACCGCGTGGCTGAGCTGGGTGTGCCCCAGATACGCGGTGTACGCGAGCAGGCCGCGGCGGTGCGCCTCGTCCTCGGGGAAGCCCAACTCGGCGAAGAGTGCGGCGATATGGCCGATCCGGCGGTCGGTCACCCGGGCGAGCGCGGCGGCCACCCGCGGATCCGCGGCGGAGGCCAGCAGCGAGACCTCCAGTGGATCCTCGGCGGCCCGGCGGGTGGCCCGCAGGAACAGTCGGCGGAGCCGCTCGCCCGGATCGGGCTCGTCGGCCAGCTCGGCGATCACGGTTTCGGTGCGGGTCTCGGCCCAGCGGTCCAGGGCGGCCTCGATCAGTGCGTCGCGGTTGGTGAAGTGCCAGTAGAAGCTGCCCTTGGTGGTGCCCAGGCGGACCGCCAGCGGCTCCACGGCGACCGCCGCCAGGCCGCCTTCCCCCATGGCCGCAAGGGCCGCGTCGGCCCAATCCTGCACGGTCAGTCGCTGCCGTGCGGCGCCGCCGCCGGTCTCCTTCGTCCGCTGTCGCACCATGACCATACGCTACCGTACGGTAAAAACATACGCCACCGTATGGAGGTGCCCCGTGCACACGGTCCGCGACGCCCATACCCGCACCGTCCAGGCCCCGGCGGAGGTCGTGGGAGCCCTGATCGACCGGCTGGGCGGCCAGCCCGACCCGCTCTTCCCGACGCCCGTATGGCCAGCCATGCGCTTCGACCGCCCCTTGGGGGTCGGTGCGGACGGCGGTCATGGATTCGTCCGCTACCGCGTCGCCGCCTACGAGCCGGGCCGCCGCATCCGCTTCGCCTTCACGCCCGGCCCGTCCGGCGAGGACACCGGTCACCACGAGGTCACCGTCCACCCCCTGGGGGCGGACCGCTGCCGGGTCGACCACGTCCTGGAGTCCCGGCTCCCCCTCGCCCGCCGGATCGTCTGGCACCTGGCGATCCGCGCCGTCCACGGCACCGTCGTCGAGGAACTCTTCGACAACCTCGAACGGGCCGCCACCGGACGCCTTGGTGCCCCCGTCCACCGGTCGCCCCGGGTGCGGCTGCTCAACCGCCTCCTGTGGGACCGGCCGACGGCCGTCGCCCTACCGGAAGGCGCGCACCTGGCACGCAGTGCCTTCTCGCGTACGGACTTCCAGGACGCCTGGCAGCTGCCGCTGCGACCAGGTATGCCGCGCGAACCGGAAGCCTGGGAAGGGGTGTTGCGCGGGGCGTCGTTCCCCGTGCTCGCGCGGCGGGGCGGGGAGATCCTGTTGGGCAAGGACGCCGGTCACCTCGACTTCCGGGCCTCGCTCCTGGTCGCCGGCGACCAGATCACGCTCGGCACCGTCGTGCGCACCCACCACCGCGGAGGGCGCCTCTACCTGGCCGTCATACGCCGCATCCACCCCTTCGTGGTGCGCGGAGCGCTGCGCCGGGCCCACCGTGAACTGGCGCTGGCGGCGCCCGGCGCGGCCGAGCGGTGGCGGCCCGCCGTCCCGGAGGAAGGTCGAGAACGACCGTCCTGCTAGCCATGGATGGCACTCAGTGCCAGACTCGGCTCATGATGCAACGAGACGACACGGGACGGCGGCAGAACCTCGGCACGGACCAGGCGTGGGCGGCGCTCGGCGGCGACCTCGGGCTCACGGAACACATCTCCTACGACGGGCCGTCCGGCCTGCTGCCGGCTCGCCTCCCGGTCATGGCCCTGGCCCGTTCCACCGTGGCCGTCTGCGCGCTCGCCGCGGCCGAGCTGGCCGCACAGCGCGACGGCGGCCCGCTGCCCGCCGTACGGGTCGACGACGGAGCCGTGGCCACCGCCTTCGTCAGCGAACGGCATCTGCGGATCGACGGTCGCGCCCCGTCGACCTTCGCCCCGCTCTCCCGGTTCTGGCGCACTGCCGACGGCTGGCTGCGCACCCATGCCAACTACCCGCACCACCGGGCCCGTTTGCTCGGCGCGCTGGGCCTCCCGGACACCGCCGGACCCGCCGACGCCGAGGCCGTGATCGCCGCACGGCGGGCCGAGGAACTCCAGGAGGCCGTCTACGCGGCCGGCGGGCTGGCCGTCGCCGCCCGGACCCCCGAGGAGTGGGCCGCCCACGAGCAGGGCGCCGCCCTCGCCCGGAAGCCACTGCTGACGCGCGAGGACCTGGGGGCCGGCGCCCCGCCGCGGGTACTGCCGGCCCGAGCCGGCGACCCGGTGCTGCCCGCCGCCGGGCTGCGCGTGCTGGACCTGACCCGAGTGCTCGCCGGCCCGGTCGCCACCCGGACGCTGGCCCTTCTCGGCGCGGACGTCCTGCGCATCGACGCACCGCAGCTGCCGGAGAGTCAGGACGCCCACAGCGACACCGGTTTCGGCAAGCGCTCCACCGCGCTGGACCTGGGATCGCCCGGTGGACGCGCGTCCTTCGAGGCGCTGCTGGCCGAGGCGGACGTGGTGGTGACCGGCTACCGCCCCGGCGCCCTCGACCGCTTCGGGCTCACCCCCGAGGCCCTGGTGGAACGCCGCCCCGGGCTGGTGGTGGCCCGGCTCTCCGCCTGGGGCGACGACGGCCCCTGGGGCGGCCGGCGCGGCTTCGACAGCGTCGTACAGGTCGCGACCGGCATCGCCGCCGTCGAGGCGAGTGACGACGGCACCCCGGGCGCGCTGCCCGCGCAGGCACTGGACCACGGCACCGGGTACCTGCTGGCCGCTGCGGTGCTGCGGGCACTGACCGAGCAGGCCCGGACCGGCGGTTCGCACCTGGCGACGCTGGCGCTGGGCCGTACGGCACGCTGGCTGGTGCACGACCTCGGGGACACGCCCGGCCGGCCCGCCGTCGAGGCGGCGACCGGGTACGCCGTCACCACGGGCTACGACCCCGCCCACCACCTCCGCGAGACCGACAGCCCCGCAGGGCGACTGCTGCACGCACTGCCCCCGGTGTCCTTCGAGGGCGGCCCGGTGAACTGGGCCACGCCGTCCGGGCGTTGGGGCACCGATGCGCCCGTGTGGCGCTGACGACCCCGCGCTCCCGTCCACCACGGGACGCACCCGCGGACTCCGGGCCGGCCGGTCAACACCCGTCCGGAGTCCGCGGTGCGGCCTGGCCGTCGGGAAACGGGGCAGTCGGCCCGCCCGCACGGCCCCTCCCTCGTACGATCTGCCGATGACGAGCACCGACCGCTACCTCGCCCGTGGCCCCAGGGTGGGCATCCGGCGCTTCACCGCCGACGATCGGCAGGAGTTCACCGCCCTCGTCCGGCAGAGCATGGATCTGCACCGACCCTGGCTCTTTCCGCCGGGCACCGACGCCGCGTACGACGGTTACCTGGCGCGACTTCAGGAACCCCTGCGCGAGGGCTTCCTGATCTGTGCGCACGACAGCGGGCGGATCGCGGGCTACCTCACCGTCAACAACATCGTGCACGGCGCCTTCCTCAGCGGCGCCATCGGCTACGGCGTGTTCGCCCACGCCGCCGGCCGGGGCCTGATGAGCGAGGGACTACGACTGGTGCGCCGCTATGCCTTCGGCCCGCTGGGCCTGCACCGTCTGGAGGCCAACATTCAGCCGTCCAACGAGCAGTCGATCCGCCTGGTCGAGCGCGCGGGCTTCCGTCTGGAGGGCTTCTCGCCGGACTTCCTCTTCGTCGACGGCGCCTGGCGCGATCACGAACGCTGGGCCCTCACCCGTGAGATGGTCCAGAAGGACGAAGAAGACTAGGCGGACCAGGAAGGCGACCGGGCGGACCGGGGCGCCAGGAGAGGCGGCGAGGCGGAGTGAGCGACACCAAGGAGAAGGGCAGGACCAAGGGGGGCGACGGCACCCAGGCGGGGGAGGTCGTCGTCCGGAGCGCGGTACCGATCTTCCGGATCTTCGACGTGGCCAAGGCACACGAGTTCTACGTCGACTACCTCGGCTGCACCCTCGACTGGGAGCACCGCTTCGCACCCGGCATGCCGCTCTACACCCAGGTGTCCCGGAGCGGCCTGGTCCTCCACCTCTCGGAGCATCACGGCGATGCGACCCCGGGCTCGACCGTGTACGTCGAGTTGACGGGGGTGCGCGCCCTGCACGCCGAACTGACCGCCAAGGACTACCCGTACCTGCGTCCCGGCCTGGAGGAGGACGAGTTCGGCACCTGTCTCACCCTCACCGACCCGTTCGGCAACCGGCTGCGCTTCAACGAGCCGTCCCCGGAGGGACGGCAGGGATAGCGCGCGCCATCGGGCGGCCCGCTACCGGTCCTTGCGGTTGATCTTCATCGTGTCCATGTCGGTGGCGGTGGCCCGCAGCTCCCGGTAGCCCAGCCCCGCCGCCCGCAGCGCGCCCTCCGCCTTCTCCTCGCCGAGCGCGGCGGCCATCTCCTCGCCGAGCGCGGCGTCCGAGACGATGACGTAGCGGTAGCTGAAGGCGTGCAGGGCGGCGTCGTAGGCCAGCGAGCCCTCGGGCGTGAACCTCATCTGGGCGAGCCCGTGGTCGTCCACCTCGGCGAGCAGCTGCGCCCGGGCCTCCGCCGTGAGGTGGTCCCACTTGCCGCGGACGATCACTCGGTAGGTGTGCTGCGTGGCCATCTCCACCGCTTCCGTTCTGGTCTGCGTTCCACGTGTGCAGCAGTAGAGGCTATGCGTGCGGGCCCCCGACCGCCTGCGGTTTTCCCTGCAACCCCCTGCAACGACCGGCCGTTTACCGGCCGCCCGTTACGATCGCCGTATGCGCCGGAACGTGCTCATCGATGCCCCCTCCAACCTGGGACTGCGGCCGCCCGCACCCGGTGCGGTGCCCGGTTGCTACAAGCTCGCCGGAGCGCTGCGGGAACAGGGACTGCTGCGGCGGCTCGGCGCACTGGAGGGCGGGGTGGTGGTGCCGCCCCGTTACGGCCTGGGGGACTGGCGCGAGGGAGACGGGGACTTCCACGCCGCGGCGATCGCCGCCTACAGCGCGCGGCTCGCCCGCCGGGTGCAGGGACACGTGCGCAGCGGCGACTTCCCGGTCGTCCTCGGTGGCGACTGCAGCATCCTGCTCGGCGCGGTGCTCGCGCTGCGGCGACTGGGGCGGTACGGCGTGGCCTATCTGGACGGACACGGCGACTTCCGGCATCCGGGGAACACCGAGGTGACCGGCCCCGTCGGCGCCGCGGCCGGAGAGGGCGTCGCCCAGATCACCGGCCGCGGCCAGGCCGGCCTGACGGATATCGAGGGGATGCGCCCGTATGTCCGCGACGAGGACGTGAGCCTCCTCGGGGTCCGCGACGCGGACGAGGACCAGGAGGAGCTAGCCCGACTGGGCATCAGCTGCACCAACGTCGGCGAGATCCGGCGGCGCGGCCCCGAAGCGGTCGCCCGGGCGGCGCTGCGGCACCTCCAGAACTCCCCGCTGGACGGCTTCTGGATCCATCTGGACGCGGACGTGCTGGACCCCTCGGTGATGCCCGCGGTCGACAGCCCCGACCCCGACGGCCTGTTCACCGACGAACTACGGGCGCTGCTTTCCCCGTTGGCCGCCTCCCCGCGCTGCGTGGGGATCACCGTGGCGATCTACGACCCGGACCGCGACCCCGACGGATCCGGGGCAGTACTGCTGGCCGACCTCCTCGCGGGTGTCTTTGCGCAACCCTGACCCCACCTGGCCAACAGGGGCCCTGTTCAGACGGCCGATCACGTTGTTCCATGGTCAACAGCGGGCCGCCGTAGCCGAGGGGGTCCGGTCCGATCCTGCGAGGCAGCCGTGGCCACGAGTGTGCGACGCACCACCCTGACCCTTCCCCTGGCCGCCCTCGGCCCGGACAACCCACTGCCCGCGCTGCGCGGCCCCGAAGACGTGCACCGCATCGAGATCCCCCGGGACACCGCGCTGCCCGCCGACATGGCGCGGCAGATCGGCTATCGGCCGCTGCGCTCGATCCTGCCCACCCGGATGCGCGACGGCTACGGTCGGGACCGTCGTCGCACCGACCTCGACGCGCTGGTCATCGAGAACGACAAGCTGCGCGCCACCGTCCTGCCCGGCCTCGGCGGCCGGGTGTACTCCCTCCACCACAAGCCCACCGGCCGCGAACTGCTCTACCGCAACCCGGTGGTGCAGCCCGCCGCCTTCGCCCTCAACGGGGCGTGGTTCTCCGGCGGCATCGAATGGAACATCGGCGCCACGGGGCACACCACCCTCTCGTGCGCTCCGTTGCACGCCGCCCGGGTCCCGGCTCCCGATGGCGGCGAGATGCTGCGGCTGTGGGAGTGGGAGCGGCTGCGCGACCTGCCGTTCCAGGTGGACCTGTGGTTGCCCGACGGCGCGGAGTTCCTCTACGTGGGCGTGCGGATCCGCAATCCGCACCACCACACCGCCCCGGTGTACTGGTGGTCCAACACCGCCGTCCCCGAGGACGAGCACACCCGTGTACTGGCCCCGGCCGAGGCGGCCTGGCACTTCGGGTACGAGCGCACGCTGCGGCGCGTGCCGGTGCCGGAGTCCGCCGGAGCCGACCGGACCTACCCGTTGCGCAGCGAGTTCCCCGCGGACTACTTCTACGACCTGCCAGAGGACGCCCGCCCCTGGATCGCCTCCCTGGACCGGGACGGCCGCGGACTGGTGCAGACCTCCACCGCCGCCCTCTCCGGCCGCAAGCTCTTCCTGTGGGGCGCCGGACGGGCCGGACGGCGCTGGCAGCGCTGGCTCACCGAACCGGGCACCGGCGGCTACGCGGAGATCCAAGCGGGCCTGGCCCGTACCCAACTGGAGCACGTCCCGCTCGACGCCGGTGGGGAGTTCAGCTGGCTGGAGGCGTACGGGCCGCTGGACGCCGACCCCGTCCAGGTCCACGGCGCGGACTGGACGGCGGCGCGCGGCACCGTGGAATCCCGGCTGGCGGCGGTACTGCCCCGGGACCAGGTCGATGCGGCGTACGCGGCCTGGCTCCCGTACGCGGACGTGGAGCCGAAGGAACAACTGGCCACCGGCTCCGGCTGGGGCGCCCTCGAAGTGGCCCGCGCGGGCCTGGAGCTCCCCGGCACACCGTTCGCCCCGGCCACCCTGGGCGCCGAGCAGCAGCCCTGGCTGACGCTGGTCAGAACGGGGGAGCTGCCGGCCGCCGGCCCGGTCCCCGGACCCGCCCCGGTCGCCCCGGCCTGGCGCGACCTGCTGGAGTCCGCCCGTCCGGGGCCGGCCGTCGAGTATCACCTCGGGCTCGCCCAGTGGCACGCCGGCGACCGCGCACAGGCCGTCCGCAGCTGGGAGCGTGCGCTGGCGCACGGCGCCGGCTGCCTGCCGCTGTACTGCCTGGCCGTCGCCGAGTCCGTGGCGGGCGAGACCGCGCACGCCGCCGACCGGTTCACGCAGGCTTTCGACTGTGCTGTCGGTTCGGCCGGGTCCGACGATCCGGCGGTGGCCAGGGCCTGGCGGGATGCTCTGCCGGCCCTCGTCCGGGAGGCGGTGCCCGTGCTGCTGGCGGTGGACCGGGCCGACACCGCCGCCGGGATGCTGGCGGCGCTGCGCCCCGCCGAGCGCGCGGGCGGCCGCTTCCGCCTCCTGGCGGCGCAGGTCCTGCTCGCCCAGGGACAGCCGGCGGCGGCGCGCGAGATCTTCGACGAGGGCTTCGAGATCGCCGATCTTCGGGAGGGCGCCGAGGTCCTGAGCGACACCTGGTACGCCCTCGCCGAGCGGCTGGTGGCGGGGGACGGTCCGATCACCGCGGAATCCGCGGCCCGGGCCCGCGCGGAGCATCCGCTGCCGGAGCGGTACGAGTTCCGGATGCGGCCGGCGGAAACGGCATAGCGCAGGCGGGGCGCCTCGGGCAGGGAGGACGGCACCGCCCGGGGCGCCCCTGCGCAGGTTGGCATATGCCAGTTGGAAAAGATCGCAAGGGCGCGGAATCCTCGGGGATCATCACGCGTTGTGACGAACATGAAGGCAATCACCACGAACAGTTACGGCGGCCCTGAGGTTCTCACCTACTCCGAGCAGCCCGATCCGAAGGTCGGGCCGGACTCGGTGCTGATCCGGGTGCACGCCGCCGGCGTCAATCCGGTCGACTGGAAGGTCGTCGCGGGCTATCTGGACGGCATGATGCACGCTCACTTCCCGCTCATTCCCGGGTGGGACGTGGCCGGAGTGGTCGAGGCGGTCGGCGCCGACGCCACCGAGTACGCGGTGGGCGACGAAGTCATCGGCTACGTCCGCAAGGACGAGGTGCAGCACGGCACGTACGCCGAGCTGGTCGCCGCGCCGGTGCGCACCCTGGCCCGCAAGCCCGACACGCTCGGCTGGCAGCAGTCCGCCGGGCTCCCGCTCGCCGGGCTGACGGCCTATCAATCCCTCAAGCGGGCGCGGACCAAGGCGGGCGATCTGGTGCTGGTGCACGCCGCCGCGGGCGGTGTCGGCTCGCTGGCCGTCCAGATCGCGGTCGCCGAGGGGGCCCGCGTGATCGGCACGGCCAGCGAGCGCAACCACGACTTCCTGCGGTCCCTGGGCGCCGAACCGGTGACCTATGGCGACGGGCTCGCGGACCGGGTGCGCGCCCTGGCGCCCGAAGGCGTCGACGTCGCCCTGGACTTCGTCGGAGGTGGGGCCGTGGACGTCTCGCAGGAGGTGCTCAAGGACCGCAGCCGGGTGGTGTCGATCGCCGACGGCGAGGTCCGTGCGAAGGGCGGTCACATGGTGTGGGTCAGACCGGACACCGCCGATCTGACCGCCCTGGCCATCCTCGCGGACGCGGGGAAGCTGACCGTGCAGGTCGATACGGCGCTCCCGCTGGAGGAGGCCGCCGAGGCGTTCCGGCGCAGCATGGCCGGCCGGACCCGAGGCAAGATCGTCCTGGAGGTGTGAGGGGTGTGAGGGGCGAGCAGGCGACCCGGGCGCCGCACGGCGCGCCGCGAGTGTGCATCGGACGCCGTCCGGCCGTCCTCCGACGGGTGAAGGGAGTGCGGCGGAGAGGCTAGCTGCCTTGTGCGCGATCGACGTACTCGAAGACAGAGCCGTCGGGGTGACGGGCAATCAGATTACGTCCGATGGGGGTGGACAGTGGCCCGGCGATGATGTCCGCGCCGACCGCGGTGAGGTCGGCCACCGCTTGGTCGACATCTTTGACGGCGAGGGTCGCGGTGATCTTCCGCAGTACCGACAGCTCCGCCTCGGGGCCGCTCATCAGGAAGAAGCATCCCACCGCGGCGACCGCCACCCCGCCGCGCTGGAAGCGGATCGCCTCGGCACCGGTCAGTCGTTCGTACACCGTGACCGCGGCATCGAGGTCGCCGACACATACCCGAAGTGAGGTCCCCAGAATGTCCATATGAATCAGCCTAGTTGGGCTGCCGGTGACTGCGCGAACCCTGACCGTGGTGTGACTGCGGTGTGCCCACGCGGTGGAGGCGAGGTGGCGGAAGTGTCGATCTGACGCTACGTCAAACCCGGCACAGGATCTCGCCGTGCAGCATGCCGAACCAGCCGTCCTCCTCGGTGCCCCACTCCCGCCAGGCCGCGGCGATGCGGGTCAGGTCGTCCTCGGTGGCGTATCCGCCGTCGATCGCGATCTTGGCGTAGGAGGAGGCGACCGTGCGGTCCGCCCACAGTTCGGACCACCAGGAGCGCTCCTCGGGGGTCTGGTAGCACCAGGTGCTCGCCTGCGCGGTGATGTTCTCCGGCGCGAAGCCGGCCTGGCGTGCCCAGGCATGCAGTCGGCGCCCGGCGTCCGGCACGCCGCCGTTGCCGCGGGCCACCCGGCGGTAGAGGTCCAGCCAGTCGGCCATCCCCGCCACCTCCGGGTACCACGTGAAGGTGGCGTAGTCCGCATCGCGGACGGCGACGATGCCACCGGGCTTGGTGACGCGGCGCATCTCGCGCAGCGCCTGCACGGGGTCGCCCACGTGCTGCAGGACTTGGTGGGCGTGCGTCACGCAGAAGGTGTCGTCGGGGAAGTCCAGTTCATGGACGTCGCCAACCGTGAAGCGGACGTTCTGCACTCCGCGGGCGGCGGCCGTGGCGCGGGCCTGCTCCAGGATGCCGGGCGCGTGGTCCAGGCCGGTGACCTGGCCGTCCGGCACCAGGGCCGCCAGGTCGGCGGTGATGGTGCCGGGGCCGCAGCCGATGTCGAGGACCTGCATGTGGGGCAGCAGTGAATCCAGCAGGTATCCGGCTGAGTTGGCGGCGGTGCGCCAGGTGTGCGAGCGCAGTACGGACTCGTGGTGGCCGTGGGTGTAGACGGCGGACTCCTGCGGCATGGATCGGCTCCTTCGCGGACATCGGGGGCTGCCGCACGAGGCCATGTCGGAACGCGGCCGGGGTGCGGATGCCCTACGGCGGACTGCCTCACACGGTACGCCGGTGTCTCGTATGGCGAGAGATATGTCTTGCGATGTGGACGCGAGGTGGTGGCTCCTGGTGGGTGTGGGGTTGGTCAGTTGGGGAGGAGGCGGTAGACGGTCAGGGCCTCGTTCCTCTTCTCCAGGGTCAACTCGCCGGGTACGGCGCTCACTTCGCCGTCGTAGGCGAGCGGGGTGCCGTTCGGGAGGCCGCCGATGCGCAGGCGGGGGAGCCGGGCCTCGCCCACGAGCGGAGAACTGCGCGGGGTGCCCAGCAGGGCGGCGGTGAGCAGCCGGATGCCGGCCAGCCGACCGGCGTGCACCACGCGGACGTCGAGCACGCCGTCGGCCAGGTCGTGGCGCCGTACGGGCGCGGTGCCCAGGCCGCGGTACTGGCAGTTGCCGACGAACAGCAGCCAGACGGCGTGCCGTTCGCCGTTGATCTCGATGCTCAGGGGCGTGGAGGAGCGCAGCACTTCGCAGGCGGCGAGGATCCCGGCGGGCCAGGCGCCGATCCGATGCGCCCACCGCTCCCGGATCCGGACCAGCTCCGGATACGCCCCGATGGAGAAGGTGTTGAGGAAGTACTGGCCGTCCTGATGCGGCCCGACCTGGAAGCGCGCCAGGTCGACGGCCACGGCCTCGCCGCTCTCCACGGCGCGCGCCGCGTCCGCGTAGGTCTCGACGCCCAGGTCGTAGGCGAAGTGGTTGAGGGTGCCGCCGGGCAGGACCGCGAGCGGCAGTCCGTGGCGCACCGCGACCGTGGCCGCCGCGTTGACGGTGCCGTCGCCGCCGAGCACGCCCAGCGCACCGCCCCGCGCCAGGGCCTGCTCGGCCGCCTCCTCCAGTGCCTTGTCCATCGGCATGCCGTCCGGTCCGCCGCAGACCACCACCTCGGCCTGCGGGAGCGCTCCGTGCACCTCCGCGGCCCGGTCGGGGCGCGGCCCCGAGCGTTGTCCGGAGGACGCGTTGGCCACCACGTACAGTCCGCGTCCGCGGGGCAGTGCGGGCGCCTCGGCGCGGGGCCGGGCGGGCGGGGCCAGTTGGGCGCGGGTCGGCGCCATGCCGCGCACCGCGAAGGCCGCGCCCACGCCGAGCGCGGCACCGGCCAGCACGTCACCCGGATAGTGCACACCCGTATAGACGCGGGAGAACGCCACGGAGGCGGCGAGCGGGGCGAGGGTCAGGCCCCACCACTTGTTCTCGAAGCCGACACCGGTGGCGAAGGCCGCCGCCGAGGCCGCGTGCCCGGACGGAAAGGAGGAGGTGAAGGGCTGGCGGCCGAGCTGACGCATCATCGGGACGGCGTCCAGCAGCGGTCTGGCGCGGCGTACGGAGCGTTTGCCGAGGGTGTTCACCGTCGCGGACGCCAGGGCCAGCGAGGCCATGCCGCGCAGGGCGGCCCGACGCGCGGGCCGCCCGCCCAGGGCCGCCGCCCCGGCCGCCACACCGAACCACAGCAGCCCGTGATTGGCACTGCGGGTCAGCCGGGGCAGTACGCGCTGGGCGCCCGGCCATTCGCGCGCGGCGATCCGATCGAAGGCCCACCGGTCGAGGTGCGGGAGAAGTTTTCGGCTGTGCATGGGGCACGTGTACCCGGGGAGGGACGAGGCAGGCAGGGGGGAGACACTGATGGCCGGTGGCCGGTGGCCGGTGGCCGGTGGCCGGTGGCCGGTGGCCGCTGGCTGTTGCGGGCGTTGCGGGCGGGGAAGCGTGAGGGGTGGGAGCGGTGGAGGAACGGGAGGCGTGGGTGGTTCGGAGGCGGGGGGATGCTGACCTCGGTGCCTGTGTGGCGGTTCTCGCCGAGGTGCACGCCCACAGCGGCTACCCCCACCACTGGCCCGAGGAGCCGGGCCGGTGGCTCACCCCCGACGGGCTGACCGCCGCGTGGGTCGCCGAGGCGGGAGGCACGGTGGCCGGCCATGCCGCGCTGTGCGGACGCGAGGTGAGCCGCCTTTATGTCGCGCCCGGCGCGCGGGGGCACGGCCTCGGCGCGCGGTTGATGGCCGCCGTCGAGGCGGAGGCCGCGGCCCGGGGGGTGCGGCCCGTCTTGGAGGTGAAGACGTCCGACACCTCGGCGGTCGCGCTGTACGAGCGCCGGGGATGGGTGCGGCGCGGCACCGAGCGCCAGGTGTGGGGCGCGGCAGGGGCGGAGGAAACGGTGGAGGTGCATCGGTACGAGGCGCCTACGGGCGGGCGGAGGGCGGAGGCGGCAGCCGAGGCGAAGGCGGAGGCGGAGGCGTAGCGGTCCGAGGCCGCGCGGCCGGGCGGGCGCGGTGCGGGGACGGCTCGGGGACGGCGGGGTATGGCGGCGGGCCGGGGGAGGGCGCCCGGTCGGCGCCGTTCGGCCGGGCGGGCTCCGCGTTCGCCTCAGGAGGCAGTGGTCACCCTCCGCTGACGTGTCGCCCCCGGTCGCCACTCCCGTGATCTGCGAAGGTGGTCGGGGCCGTTCATCATGTGATGGGCCCACGACCGACCGGCCGCCGTGGAGTGGAGGTACGGATGCAGCGGACCGCCCCGGATCCGCAGCGGGAGCCGGATCCGGCCCCGCCGGTGGGCCTGCCGGTCCTTCCCGAACTCGCCGCGCACCTCTCCGCGGCTGCCGGCCGCACCGCCCCCGAACCCTCCGGCGGCTCCGCACCGCTGCGCACCGCCGCCTGCGGCTACTGGGAGCGCCGCGGCCTGTTCACCCCCGCCGATCGGGTGCTGGCCGCCCCAGGGGCAGCCGCTCTGCTGCTCGCCCTGTATGCCGCGGTCGACGGTGCGGTGCTGCTGACGCGGCCGTGCGCCGAGTGGTACGCGCCGCCCGCCAGGTTGCTGGGGCGGCCGGTCCACCTGACGCCGGTACCGGCCGAATCGGGCGGGCTGCCGGACCCGTTCGCGCTGCTGGAGACCGTACGGCGGGCCAGGATGCACGGCGACACCCCGCGTGTCCTGGTCCTCTCCGTCGCCGACGACCCGACCGGCACCTGCCCGCCACCGGAGCAACTGCACGAGGTGTGCGAGGCGGCGGCCGAGGAGGGGCTGTGGGTCGTCAGCGACGAATCGAGCCGGGACCTGCTGCACGACCCGCATGACACCGTGGTGCTCAGCCCCGCCGAGATGCTGCCGGGTGAGGTCGTGGTGCTGACCGATCTGCGGGCGGCGCTGCTGCCCGCCTCCTGGCCCGTCGCGCTGGCCCGTTTTCCGGGCACCCGTCGGGGCGCCCTCCTACGGGACGCGGTCCTGCAGACCCTCACCCGGATCCACACCCCGCTTCCCGGGCCGCTCGCCTGTGCGGTCACCCATGCGCTCGCCGAGCCCGACGCCGTACGGGAGCGGACCGCGGCCGCCGCGCGGGTGTACGGGGCACTCACCGGGGCGCTGTACCGCACGCTCACCGGGGCCGGTGCGCTCTGCCGCCCGCCGCATGCTGGCAGCTCCCTCTACGCCGACCTCGAACCGTTGCGGCGGTCGTTCGGCGCCCGTGGGCCCACCGGATCGGCGGCACTGGAAGGGGAGTTGGCGTCGTGGGCGGCCCGCGGCGCCCATCGTTTCGAGGACGATCCGGAGGCCCTACGGGTGCGGCTGGGAGTGGATGCCCTGCTCGGCGCCGACATGGAGCTGCGGCAGCGGGTGTTGAACACGGCCGATCCACTCCAACTTCCCCATGTGCGGGCGGGGTTGGGCGATCTGGGTCGGGCGTTGGCCGAACTGGGCGCGGCTCCGGCGCGACTCGCCCGCCCGCCTCGTGACTCCGGTTCTGCCCGGCCCTCGAATGGAGCCCCTGGATGACCGAACAGACCGAGCGCTCTCTCGCCGGGCGCTCCCTCGATGAGACCGCTCTCGATACGGCCTCTCTCGATGGGACGTCCCTGGATGAGACCTCATTGGAGGAAACGTCCCTGGACGAGACCTCCGTCGACGAGACCCCTCTCGACGAGACCTCCCCTGTCGAGACCTCCGGCGCCGAGCGGGGTTCGCATGCCGACGACCGACGCGTTGGCGATCGTCACAACGGCAATCGCCACGACGGTGATCGTCACAGGGGGAGCGGTAGTGAGCGCGGGGGCGGGGGCGGGGGCCGCGGTGACGGTGCTGCGGGCGGCCGTAACGCCGTTACAGAGGAGGTTGGTGGTGGCGCGGTCGCGGGCACGGCAGGCGGGCGTCTTGCCACCGCGGCGCTCCCGGAGACCGCGCCGCCCTCGCACCCGCTGGCCGAACCGCGCCCCCTGGGGGAGCCCCGCACCTGGCCCCGTGACTTCACCGACCGGTTGACCGCGCCGCTGCCCGGCGTCCGCGCGTTGGCCCGGATCGCGCGGGAGGGCAAGCTCCGCCCGGCGGCCGAGACGCTCCGGCAGATCCAGCAACTGCCCTTCGAGCCCGGCCCGATGCCGGAGGCCGGTCCCACGACCTTCGCGCTGACCTGGGCCGGGCACGCCAGTTGGGTCATCCGGATCGGTGGGCTGACGGTCCTCACCGACCCGGTCTGGTCCCGCAAGATCCTCGGTACGCCCGCCCGGGTCACCCCCGTGGGGGTCCGCTGGGAGGACCTGCCACCGGTCGACGCCGTCGTCATCAGCCACAACCACTACGACCACCTGGACGCGCCGACGCTGAAACGGTTGCCGCGCGACGTTCCGCTGCTGCTTCCCGCGGGACTGGCGCCCTGGGCCCGGCGGCGCGGCTTCACCCAGGTCACCGACCTGGACTGGTGGGAGGCGGTGGAACTGGCCGGCCCCGCCGGCCCGGTGCGGATCGACTTCGTGCCCGCGCACCACTGGAGCAAGCGGACGCTGACCGACACCTGCCGTTCCCTGTGGGGCGGTTGGGTGCTCACCGCCCCCGACGGGCGGCGGATCCACTTCGCGGGGGACACCGGTTACGGCCACTGGTTCGAGGAGATCGGCCGCCGCTACCGGGACATCGACCTGGCGTTGCTGCCCATCGGGGCGTACGACCCGCGCTGGATGCTGCGGCCGGTGCACACCGACCCGGAGGAGGCGGTACGGGCCTGCCAGGACCTGGGGGCGCGGTGCCTGGCGCCGATGCACTGGTCGACGTTCCTGCTGTCGGCCGAGCCGCCGCTGGAGCCGCTGCACCGCATCCGGGCCGCCTGGGCGGCGACCGGCCGTCCGCGGTCGGACCTGTGGGATCTGCCGGTCGGGGCGTCGCGGGTGCTGGCGGAGCGCTGAGGCCCCGCCCTCACACCCACCGCCCTTACACCCACCACCCTCTACCCTTGCCCCTCCCGCGTGTCCCCCCTCCCGTCCGCCCTCCGTCCCTCGTCCGCCCCCGCCCCGTCCGTCATCCCTCCCCTTCCGCCGACTGTTCCTCGCCGTCCGCCGGCGACGGGCGGAGGCGGCGCCATGCGACCGGGGCGGCGCTGAAGAGCACCGTCAGGCCGATCGCGGCGGCCACGCCCTGCCAGGGTTCGCGGAAGAGGGAGCCGCCCAGCAGGCCGATCAGCTGGTACGTGGCAGCCCAGGCCAGGCAGGCCGGGAGGTCGCCGCGGGCGAAGCGCCGGGGCGGCATCTCGGCGAGCAGGCAGGCCAGCATGACCGGGATCCGGCCGGCCGGTACCAGGCGGGAGAGCACCAGCACCAACACGCCGTGCTCCCGCAGCCTGTGCCGCGCCTGCGCCAGGCGTTCCGGTGCGGCGCGATCACGGAGCCGGGCGAGCCAGCGCGAGCCGTTGCGGGAGTGGACGCCGCGTCGCCCGAGCCAGTACAGGCCCAGGTCACCGAGGAACGCGGCGCCGGACGCGACCACGAAGACGAGCAGCAGGGCGAGCGGCGAACTGTGGTGGAAGGCGACCGCCGCCGCCGAGCTGACCACCGCGCCGGTGGGCACCACGGGCACCAGCGAGCCCAGCACCACCAGCAGGAACAGCGACGGGTAGCCGACCGCCTGCTGGGTCGATTCCGGCGGGGCATGGGTGAGCACCTGGTGGAGGCCGTCGGCCAGCGTCGTGCCGCTCATGGGCGTGCCGTTGATGGTCGTGCCGGCCGGTGGGGACCCGTGGGCATCATCGGGTGGTCCTCGGGTGCACCGACTCGCCGTGCCCGAGCCGGTGCACGGTGACCTCCGGCGCGAGGAGCCCGGCCTGTCGCTCGAACTCCTGGCCCGGCGCGTGGAACTCGTGGGGCCGGACGGCGTCCAGACCGATCGGCCAGTACGTGCCGTAGTGCACCGGCACCGCGCTGCACGGTGCCAGGCGGGCCGCCGCCACCGCGGCCCGCCGGGCGTCGAGGTGGCCATGGCCGAGGAACGGTCCCCAGCCGCCCACCGGCAGCAGCGCCACTTCGCACGGCCCGACCTCGTCCGGCAGCTCCGGGAACAGTCCGGTGTCGCCGGCGAAGTAGGTGCGGGCCGTACCACTGATGACGTAGCCGAGGGCGGGGACGCGGTGCGGTCCGTAGGGGAGTCGACGGCCGTCGTGGGCGGCCGGCACCGCGCGGACGGTCAGGGCGGCGGCGTCCCGGGGCGGTCCGATCCGGCACTCCTGGCCCGGCCGCAGCTCGCTCACCGGCAGGCCCCTGGCCGCGGCCACCTTGCGCAGTCCGGGTACGGCGGCCGGCGCGCCGTACGGCACGATCAGCCGGGTCCCGGGCGCGAGCCGGGCCAGCGAGGCCGGGTGCAGATGGTCGGCGTGCAGATGGGAGATCAGGACCGCGTCCGCGTGGGCCGCCTCGGGGGGCGGCAGTGCGCCGCGGCGGCGCCGCAGGTGGGCGAGCCGGGCGACGAACAGCGGGTCGGTCAGCACCCGCACCCCGGAGTCCTCGACGGTCACCGTGGCATGTCCCCACCAGGTGACTTTCACGGACATGCTCGGTCCACCTCCTTGCCCGGCCGGGCATCGCCCGATCCGGGACGCTCCGGCCGCGACGCCCTGCCCGGGCCGGGCCGGGTCGCTCATCGTCCAGCCGCCCTGCCGCGTACCCGTTCCGATCGTTACCGATCCTCCCTCATGCACCCCGCAGGCAGGTCCCGGGGACGCGTCCAGCGAGCGGCGGGCACATGCCCTGCCCCTCTGCCCTGCCCCCTGTGCCCTGCCCCCAGCCCCGTCCACTCTCCCCGCCCACAATCCCCGCCCGCTTTATGACACCCGCCCGCTTTGATGACACCCTTGGCCGGAATGCCCGTCCGGCTGGTGCGGCGGGCCCGAGCGGGGAGGGCGGGACGGCGTGCGGACCGCGCGGTGGAAGGCCCTCGGCGGCGCCCTCCTGAGGGTGCTGGCCGTCTGGGCGGTCTCCAGCCTGACCCTGCTCGCCCTGGCCGCGGTGCTGCCCGACTTCCGGCTGCAGGCCGTCGGCGGCGAGAGCCTCACCCGCACCGCACTCACCGCGGCGCTGGCCGCCGGCGCGTTCGGCCTGCTCAGCGCCCTGGTGTGGCCGCTGCTGGTGCGCGCGCTGCTGCTGGTGCCGGCGTTGGTGCTCGGGCTGCTGGTGTTCTTCCTCAACGGGTCGTTGCTGCTGGTCGCGTTGGACGTGGTCCCGGCGGGGCGGGGGCAGACCACGCCGGAGACCGCGGTGATCGTGGCGGCCGTGATGTCGGCGGCGTCCTCGGCGACCTCGACCTTCCTGGCGGTGCGCAACGACGAGGCGTACCGGCGTCGGCTGGTGCGGCTGGCCGGCCGGCGGGGGAGGCGGGCCGGCGCGGACCGCGGGCCGGCCACGCCCGGGACGGTCTTCCTCCAGCTCGACGGCGTCGGCCATGAGGTGCTGCGGGAGGCGACCCGCGGCGAGCGCCCGCTGATGCCGACCCTCGCCCGCTGGGTCGGCACCAGTCACCGGCTCGCCCCGTGGCGCACCGACTGGTCCAGCCAGACCGGCGCCAGCCAGCTCGCCATCCTGCACGGCAGCAACGAGGACCTGCCCGCCTTCCGCTGGTACGAGAAGGAGACCGGCGACCTCATCGTCAGCAACCGGCCCAGCAGCGCTGCCGAACTCCAGCGCCGGGCGGTCGCGCGCACCGGCGACGGCGGGCTGCTGGCCCACGACGGCGCCAGCCGCGGCAACCTCTTCAGCGGCGGTGCCGACCAGGTCGCCCTGGTGATGTCGGTGGCCGCCCGGCGCGGCCGGTACAACCGCTCGCGGGCCGGCTACTTCGCCTACTTCTCCGACCCGGCCAACGCCACCCGGACCGCGGTCTCCTTCGTCGCCGAGGTCCTGCGGGAGGTCGGCCAGGCGCTGCGCAGCCGCTGCCGCCGCGAGCGGCCACGGGTCAGGCGGGGCGGCCTCTACCCGGTCATCCGGGCCTTCGCCACCGTCGTCGAGCGCGATGTGGTGGTAGCCGCGGTGCTCGGCGACATGCTGGCCGGCCGCACCGCGGTCTACGCCGACCTGGTCGCCTACGACGAGGTGGCGCACCACTCGGGGCCCGTGCACCGCGACACCCACCAGGTGCTGCGTCGCCTCGACCGCTGCATCGAGCTGATCGCCGAGGCCGGCCGGTACGCGCCCCGGCCGTACCGCATCGTGCTGCTCTCCGACCACGGCCAGAGCCCCGGCGCGACCTTCCGGGACCGCTACGGGCTGACCTTGAGCGACCTGGTCCGCGCCGGGTGCGGGCTGCCGGTCCGGCGGCGGGCCGGGCGCACCGCCAGCGGCGCCGAGGCCCGGGAGGCGGCGCGGGCGGCGCTGGGCCGGCCGGAGGGGACGGCGGACGGGGACCGGCCCGGCGCGCAGCCGGTCGTGCTGGCCTCCGGCAACCTCGGCCTGGTCTCGTTCCCGGACGTCCCCGACCGGATCACCCGTGAGGAGCTGGACCGCCGCCATCCGGCGCTGCTGGACACCCTCGCCGGCCACCCGGGCATCGGCTTCGTCCTGGTCCGCTCGGTCGCGCACGGTGCGGTGGTGCTGGGCCCGGACGGCGGCGAGCACCACCTCGACACCGGGCGGGTCGTCGGCGCGGACCCGCTGGCGCCCTTCGGGCCCGGTGCGGCCGAAGCGGTCCGCCGCACCGACCGGTTCCCGCACGTCGCCGACCTCATGATCAATTCCGCCTGTGATCCGGCGACCGGCGCGGTGCACGCCTTCGAGGAGCAGATCGGCTCGCACGGCGGGCTGGGCGGCCCGCAGAGCCGGCCCTTCCTCCTGTGGCCCGCGGAGCTGTCCCCGCCGGTCCCGGACGGGACGCCGCTGACCGGCGCCGAGCAGGTCCACCAGGTGCTGCGGCGCTGGCTGCGGGAGGCGGACGGTCCGCAACTGCCCGTCGGCCCGGGGGCGGAGGAGCCGTACGGGCGGCTCGGGCCGGAGGCGGACGACCTGCGGCGCTAGGCCGGGCAGCCCGAAGGTTTTTCCGGTCGCCCCACCCCTGGCGGGACAAAAACCGGTGATTTTGCGGGGGCCCTCCGGTCGCCCACCATGTCCTGGCCCGGCAATCCCGGGTGCACCGCGCACGACGAGAGGGCCCACCACGCCATGCACGACCGGCACACCCGCCGTTTCGGTCTGGGGACCGCTACCGCCCTGGTGATGGGGAACATCATCGGCGGCGGAATCTTCCTGCTGCCGGCTTCGGTCGCCCCCTTCGGCACCGTCAGCCTGGTCGCCTTCGGCGTCCTCACCCTCGGGGCGATCGCCCTGGCCCTGGTCTTCGGGCGGCTCGCCGAGCGCCATCCGGACACCGGCGGGCCCTATGTCTACGCGCGCGAGGCGTTCGGCGACTTCGCCGGCTTCCTCTCCGCCTGGTCGTACTGGACGATGACCTGGGTCAGCAACGCCGCGCTGGCGGTGGCCGCCGTCGGCTACGTCCATGTGCTCTTCCCCGGACACGCGTCCCGGGGCGTCGATCTGATGGTGGCGCTGGGCGCGCTGTGGCTGCCGGCGCTCGCCAACTTCGCGGGCACCCGGTACGTCGGGGCCGTCCAGATGGTCTCCACGGTGCTGAAGTTCGTGCCGCTGCTGTTCATCGCGGTCGTGGGGCTGTTCTTCTTCGACCCGCACAAGCTCGGGGCGTTCCACGAGGGCGGCGGCAGCACCCTGGGCGGGCTGTCCGCGGCGGCCGCGATCCTCCTCTACAGCTACGTGGGCGTGGAGTCCGCCGCGATGAGCGCCGGCGAGGTCCGCAACCCCGAGCGCAACGTCGGTCGGGCCACCGTGCTGGGCACCGTCGGTGCCGCCGTCGTCTACCTGCTGGGCACCCTGTCGGTGTTCGGCACCGTCGCCCACGACAAGCTGGTCAATTCGAAGGCGCCGTTCTCCGACGCCGTGGACGCGATGTTCGGCGGCCACTGGGGTGGCACGGTCATCGCGGCCGCCGCGGTGATCTCCATCATCGGCGCGCTCAACGGCTGGACGCTGATGAGCGCCCAGTCCCCGTACGCCGCCGCCAAGGACGGCCTCTTCCCGGCGGCCTTCCTCACCAAGCGGCGCGGGGTGCCGACCTTCGGCGTGCTGGCCGCCGCCGTGCTGGCCTCCGCCCTGACCGTGATCAACTACTTCCTCGGCACCGGCGGCGTCTTCGAGATCCTGGTCCTGATCACCACCTTCTCGGCCACCGTCCCCTACCTGCTGGCCGCCGGCGCCCAGATCTACTTCCTGCTCTCCGGCCGCCGCGACAAGGTCCGCCCGGCCCGCTTCGCCCGCGACCTGACCCTCGCGGTGGTCGCCTTCGGCTTCACCTTCTGGCTGGTGGCGGGCGCCGGCTACGCGGCGATCTACCAGGGCGTGCTGTTCCTGTTCGCCGGGATCCTGGTGTACGCGCTGATGGCGGCCCGCCGCGGGCGCCGGCCGACCGTGTCCGAGGACGCGACGGAGGGTGCCCAGGGCGCCGAGACCGCTTCTGTGGAGGCGGCCGGGAACGCTCCGGCGGACGCGGCGGTGCCCCCCGTCCCCGCGGCGAGCTAGGGCCTGTCGTCAAACTCCCGTCGTTCGCCCGGAGGGCGGGCCTCGCGGCGTCTGGTGCGTGCGATCTCAAGGCGGAGGGTCATCCCGGTACCGGGTGTACCGGGGTGAGCCCGACAACGCAGAGAGCGTGCGTGCCAGGCGTCGCGAGGCAGGCGGGAGTTTGACGACAGGCCCTAGCCGCCCGCCCGCCGACCCCGATGCCCCTGGCCGCACGCCGCGACCAGGGGCATTACCTCATGCGTAATCGACCCTCGTCCGCCGCTCCGGCAGAGTCGAGGCATCGGTTCACGGGCCGGCGTACTCCGGGCCGTGAACCGATGCTGACGAACCGTCAGTCACCCGGCGGCCCGGATCCCACCGGCCGCCGCGACGGATACCACGAGGAGTTCACGATGTCGCAGAACGTGCAGCAGGGCGCCGCCGAGCGGACCGTTGACCACGCGGCCGCCGCCGAGCGGTACCTGGTGGCGTGGAATGCCACCGAGGAGGGCGCCCGGGCCAAGGCCGTCGCCGCGGCGTTCACCGAGGGCGCCACCTACACCGACCCGCTGGCCGAGGTCGCCGGGCACGACGGGCTGGCGGCGGCGATCGCCGGCGCGCACGAGCAGTTCCCGGGTTTCGTGTTCCGGCCGCTGGGCGTGGTGGACGGCCACCACGACATCGCCCGGTTCGGCTGGGAGCTGGTCGCGCCGGACGGGTCGGCGCCGGTCGCCGGCTTCGACGTGGTACGGCTGGCCGAGGACGGTCGGATCCGGTCGGTGCTCGGCTTCCTGGACCGCGTACCGGCGAGGTGAACCGCCCTCACCCCGCCGCTTTGCGCAGATGCTCGGCCGTTTCGGGGTCCGCGGGCAGGAACGCCTCCAGCGCCAGCTCCGAAACGGTCACATCCATCGGCGTGTTGAAGGTGGCGATGGTGGAGAGGAAGGAGAGCACCGTGCCGCGGTGCTCGATCACCAGCGGCAGGGCGAACGGCGGGTGGTCGCCCGGCGTCGCGGTCTCCCGCCCGCCGGCCGGTAGCGGGTAGGAGCGGAGCTCGTCGTGCAGTGCGCGCAGCGGCGCGGACCGCATCAGCGCCAACTGCCGGTCCAGCTGGGCGAAGAGGTGCTCCCGCCACTCCGGGAAGTTGCGGATGCGAGGGGCCATGCCGCGCGGGTGGAGCGTGATCCGCATGGCGTTCATCGGCGGCCGGAGCAGTTCCGGATCGACGCCGTCCAGCAGCACCTCGACGCCCCGGTTGGCCGCCAGCACGCGGTACATCCCGTCGACCACCAGGGCGGGGTACGGCTCGTAGCCCGCCAGCAGCCGGTCCATGCCGGCCCGGAGCTCGGACATCGACGGGTCGTCCAGCGGGGTCTCCGGGAAGGCGGGGGCGTAACCGGCCGAGATCAGCAGGGCGTTGCGCTCCCGGACGGGAATGTCGAGGTGTTCGGCCAGTCGCAGCACCATCTCCTGGCTCGGGCGGGCGCGGCCGGTCTCGATGAAGCTGATGTGGCGGGCGGAGGAGTCGGCGCGCAGCGCCAGTTCCAGCTGGCTTATGCGGCGCCGGTCCCGCCATTCTCGCAACAGGGTGCCCACACCCGTGGTTTCCGGCGCGGACGCCGTGGCAGTCGTCATGCCGGGGACGCTAGCCGACCGGCCAGGTGTTACCTATGGTAACTTCTGGGTTCGCGACGGCCCGGACAGGCCCTGGCCGCACCGGCCGCCCCCATTCGCCCCGCGTGGACGGGCGCGCGACCGCCCCGACGTGACAGGCTGGGACCGCCGCGCCCAGCGGCGGCGACCGGTACCCGGCGGGAAGGCGAACGCGATGAACGCACAGGTGGCACCACTCGACGACGCGGAGATCGCGGACCGCCTCATCGAACTGCCGGGCTGGACCGTCGAGGGCGACCACCTGCACCGCCGCTACCGCTTCGACCGGCACTTCCAGGCCGCCGCGATGGTCGTGCACATCTCCCAGATCCAGGAGGAGTTGGGCCACCACGCCGAGCTGACCCTGGGCTACAACCACCTCGGCGTCTCGGTCAACACCCACAGCGTCGGCGGCCGGGTCACCCATCTCGACTTCGGCCTGGCCCGCCGCGTCGAGGAGATCGCCGCGGCGCACGGCGCCCGCTGACCGGCCCCGCCGTCGCCCGTTCCGAGGCCGGCCCGGTCCGACGTCAGCTCGGGCGGCGCGGCCGGACGACCCGCCCGGCGCGCGCCAGCTCCACGTTGAACTGCGCCCCGGACAGCAGCGACAGGTTGGAGAACCACAACCAGATCAGGAACACCACCGGGCCGGCCAGCGAGCCGTACAGCCGGTTGAAGGTGCCGACGTACGAGGCGTAGAAGGCGAAGCCCGCCGACGCCACCAGCCACAGCAGCACCGCCAGCACCCCGCCCGGCCCGGCCCGCCGCACCCCGCGCGAACTCGGCGGCCCCGACCGGAACAGCACCATCGCCAGCACGGTCGCCAGCACCAGCAGCAACGGCCACTGGAGCAGGTTCCACAGCGTCTCGCCCGCCTCGCCGAACCCCAGGGCACGGCCCAGCGCGGTCGCCACCGGCCCGCTCACCAGCAGCGCCACCGCACTGCAGATCAGCAGCGCCATCAGCAGCAGCGCGGTCACCAGGATCCGCGGCGCCTTCCGCCACGGCGGCCGGTCGTCCTTCGTCCGGTGCATGGCGTGCAGCGCCCGCCGGAACACCGCCAGATAGCTGCACGACGACCACAGCGCGCTGACCGCCGCACCACCGACCACCACCCAGGCGGCCGTCCGTTGGTGCGCCATCACCACCAGCGCGTGCCGGACCGTCGCCCCCGACTCGGCCGGCGCGATCGAACTGAGGTGGTTGATCAGCTGCTCGGTGCCGGCCGGGTCGGCGAGCCCGATCAGCGAGATGGTGACGATCGCCGACGGCAGCAGCGCCAGCACCGAGTAGTACGTCAGGCTCGCCGCGTAGTCCGTCAGGTCGTCGTGCCAGACGGACAGCGGTGTACGGCGCAGCGCCGTCCGGTACCGCTGCCAGACCCGGCGGCGGGGCGGACGCTCCGGCCCGGTCCGCACCGGGGCCACGGACGATGCGGTCTCAGCCTCCATGCCGGACCCCCGCCGTCCTGGCCCAGCGCCGCGCGACGCTCCGCATACCGCTCCCGCCCATGTCGTATCCGTCCCCTGTGTCGTACTGGTCCGGCATCGTCCCGGTCCCCGGGCTGCATCATGCCCCGACGCGGCCGGCGTCCGCGAGGGGCGGGTGACCGGCCCGCCCGGGGGCGGAGCCAGGGGCCCGTCAGTCGAACGACAGACCCCGCCAGGGGGACGCCGGGTCCTGCGTCAGCACCCGGTGGAGGTGCGCCGTCTCCGCGTAGGCAGGCCCGAACCAGCCGTTGTCGTACGCCAGTGCCCGCCCGAGCGCGTAGCCCGCGGCGAACTCCTCCCACGAGCCGTAGACCTCCCGGGCCCGCGCCGCCACCCGCATCACCGCCTGCTCCGCCTGCGGCGGCGCGCACAGCCGCGCGCCCAGGCCCCAGCGAACCAGGGCCACCGCGTGCGCCAGGTCCAGTGCGACCAGCGACACCACCCGGCCGTCGGCCGGCAGCAGCCCGTCCGTCCTGAACCGTTCCTCGTACCGGTCCACCAGCTCCGGAACCGCGGGCGGCGCACCGTCACCGGCCCCGGCAGGGGACCCGCCCTCGGACGCGCCACCGGACTCCCCGCCGGACGCCGCGGCCCGGGCGCGCAGCGCCGTCTCCGCCTCGGCCGGCACGAACTGCCCGTCGAGCAACTGGTCGAACCGCTGCTGCCAGCTCACCGGATCGGCCACCGACCACTGCGCGCGCAGCGTCTCGGCGTCCTCCGAGTAGTCCAGGAACGCCGTGCCCAGCTCGTTCCACGGCACGCTGTGGTGCACCGCGAGCGGCGCGCCACAGGCCAGCCCCTGCGCCACCGGACCGTGCAGCGGCGCCGCGATGGGGGCACCTCCCATGCCATTAAAGCAATGGGGGAGGGTGACCAGCAGCCCGCCCGGCCGGACCCCGACCTGCGCCCGGACCCGCAGCCACGCCGCGCGGTGGGCCGGCGAGGCGGACAGGTACGCGGCGAACGGCGTGCCCGGGTTGATCGCCAGCCGCCACTTGTCGTTGGGCCAGTCCTGCGCCAGCTCCTCGACCGAGACCCGGTCGAAAAGTCGCTGCGGTTCCCACGGCGGCAGCATGCCGCGCGTCAGCACGGGAATGCACTTACCGCCCGCCGTCGGATCGTCGTAGACGGGCAGTGGCTCCTGCCCCTGCTGCGGCACCGCCAGATACAGGTCCTCACCGGCGATCGCCGCGACCTGTCCGTCCCCGTCCCCACGTGCCGTTGCCTCATACAGCCGCCGCTCGGTCTCCGTCGGCGGCATCCATCCCGGAGTACCCACAGGCCAAGACCCTACGGTGACCCCGCCCCCGGTCCGAACCAGGGGCCGTGCCGGGGCCGCCGGACCGGCCCCGCCGCTTGCCGGCGCCCACCCCGTATCGGAGGCTCGATGCCATGAGCAGTGACGACCGCCCCGTGCCAGGGGAGCCTTCGCCCGGCCCGCTGCCCGGTTCCCCCGGCAGGCACGCCCACGCCGGTGCCGACCAGGGCGGCGCCATCGACTGGGAGGTGCTCGGCCCGTTCCTGGAACGGGGCGCCGAGATCCAGACCCCGCTGTACGAGCAGGCCGCCGCCTGGCTCCGCGCGCTGCTCTCCCCGGAGGGCCCCGAGGGCGGGGCGGGCGGGGCATCGGGGGCCGCGGCACCCGGCGTCGGGTCCCGCGCACCGACCGTCCGTCGCATCCTGGACGTCGGCAGCGGCCCAGGGGTCGTCAGCTGCCTGTTGGCGCGGGCCTTCCCGGACGCCGAGGTGTGCGCGGTGGACGCCACCGAGGCCCTGCTGGCCCGCGCTCGCGCCCGTGCCGACCGGCTCGGCCTGGCCGACCGGATCCACACCCACTGCGCCGAGGTCCCGCACGGCCTGGACTCGCTCGGCGGCGCCGACCTCATCTGGTCCAGCAAGGCACTGCACCACGTCGGCGACCAGCGCGGTGCGGTGGCGGCGCTCGCCGGCCACCTGCGGCCCGGCGGCCTGCTCGCGGTCTGCGAGGGCGGCCTCGCCCCGCGCTTCCTGCCGCGTGACATCGGCGTCGGCCGCCCGGGACTCCAGGCCCGTCTGGACGCGGCGGCGGAGGACTGGTTCGCCGAGATGCGGGCCGCCCTGCCCGACGCCACCGACACCCTGGAGGACTGGCCCGCCTTCCTGGCCAACGCCGGACTGCGCACCCCGCGCACCCGCAGCTTCCTGCTGGACCTGCCGGCCCCGCTCGCCGAGGACGTCCGCCGCTACATCCAGGCCAACCTCAGCCACGCCGTGGAGGAGTACGGCGACCAGCTCGACCCCGGTGACCTGAGCACCCTCACCCGCCTCGTCGACCCCCACGACCCCGCCGGCATCACCCGCCGCCCGGACGCCTTCCTGCTCTCCGTGCAGACGGTGCACACCGCCCGCGCCCAGGAGCAGTAGCCATGGCGGCCGTCCACCACGCCTCAGCCAAGGCCGCCACGTCAACCAAGGCGGCCACGTCAACCAAGGCCGCTACAAGCCGAATCGGCGGACTGTCGGCAGTTCGGGTCACTCCATCGCCTTCGGGTGGATCAGGGCGAAGACCGCGCCCTGCGGGTCGGTCACCATGGCGATCCGTCCGGCGATCATGTCGAACGGTTCCATGATCGCGCTGCCGCCGGACGCGGTGACCTTGGCGACCGCCGCATCGGCGTCCGCCACCGCGAAGTACGTCAGCCAGTGGGAGGGCGTGTCGGCGGGGAGCTGCTCCGGCATCGGCTGCATGCCGCCCACGTGGCGGCCGTCCACCTGGAGCCCGTAGTAGTGCTCGATGCCCTCCATCGTCGTGGACTCGATGCCGAAGGCGGCCCGGTAGAAGGCGGAGGCGGCGGACCGGTCGGTGGTGTTCAGCTCGTTCCAGATCAGTGCGCCGGTCTCGTTGACCACGCCCGCGCCCGGGAAGTCGACCGGCTGCCAGACGCCGAAGACCGCCCCGGTCGGATCGGCGGCGATGAACATCCGGCCCAGGGACATCACGTCCATCACGGGCATCAGCACGGTGCCACCGGCGGACTCCACCGCCCGCTGGCTGGCTTCCGCGTCGGCGCTGGCCAGATAGGTGGTCCAGACGGTCGGCGGAGCGGGCTGGTCGCCCATCGCGACGGCGGCCATGATGCCGGCGACGGGCTTCCCGTTCAGCTGGCAGACGGCATAACCGCCGGTCTCCGGAGGACCGATCTCCCCGGTCCAGCCGAGGAGGCCGGCGTAGAAGTCGATGGCGGCCTTCTGGTCGGGGGCCGCGAGATCGACCCAGCAGGGCGTCCCGGGCGCGTAGGGAGTGGTGACGTCGGGCATCGGTGCCTCCTCGGAGCGGAGTGGCGGCCGCCCAGCGGCAGCCGCCCCCGGCGGCCGGCGCCGCTGCGCGACCGCCCCCCCCGTTCCACATTTCCCGCCGCCCGCGGAGCCCGCCACTCGGGGCCGCGGCCCGGCGCCCCGCGCTCCGGCGGAACGGCCCCTCGGGAAGCGCCCCGACATACGGCGGCGCCGCCCGCCCCGAGGGGACGGACGGCGCCGCGGCGCACCGCGCACACGGCCGCGGGCCGTGCCCCGGACGACGCCCGGACCAGCGGGCCCGGGCCGTGACGCGAGCGGTCGGGCCCTCAGGCCACGTCGAACGTGGCAGGGTCCGGGCCGAGGCGGGTGCCGGAGTCCAGGCCGGCCACGGCCGACAGGTCCTCGCCGTCCAGCTCGAAGCCGAAGACGTCGAAGTTCTCCCGGATCCGCGAGGGGGTGGCGGACTTGGGGATGACGACGTTGCCGACCTGGAGGTGCCAGCGCAGGACCACCTGGGCCGGGGTCCTGCCGTGCTTCTCGGCGATCTTGACGATCGTCGGGTCCGTCAGCAGCCCCTTGCCCTGGCCCAGCGGCGACCAGGCTTCGGTGGCGATGCCGTGCCGGGCGTGGAAGGCGCGGGACTCGGCCTGCTGGAGCTGCGGGTGCAGCTCGATCTGGTTGACCGCCGGGACGACGGAGGTCTCACCGAGCAGCCGCTCCAGGTGGGCGGGGAAGAAGTTGGAGACGCCGATGGCCTTGGCGCGGCCCTCGGAGTAGATCTTCTCGAACGCCTTGTACGTGTCCACATAGGTGTCGCGGGCCGGCAGCGGCCAGTGGATCAGGTAGAGGTCGACATACTCCAGCCCCAGCTTCGCGAGCGAGGCGTCGAACGCGCGGAGGGTGGAGTCGTAGCCCTGCTCGGAGTTCCACAGCTTGGTGGTGACGAAGAGTTCCTCGCGCGCGATGCCGGAGGCGCCGAGGGCCTTGCCGGTGCCTTCTTCGTTGCCGTAGATGGCCGCGGTGTCGATGCTGCGGTACCCGGCCTCAAGGGCGTGGCTGACGGCGGTGAACGCCTCGTCATCGGGGATCTGCCAGACGCCGAAGCCGAGCTGGGGCATCGTGACGTCGTTGTTGAGCGTGATGGACGGAACCGTGCTCACGGGGGATTCGATCCTTACGTCGACTGTCGTGTTCGGGGACGTCAACGATCATCCGCCCCCGGACATTCCCGTGCACGCCGAGAAAAACCGCCCGTTCACCGTCATGTCCGGCCGGCCCGCGGACCCACCGCTCTCACCCCCGGTACAGCGCGTCCACCTCCGCCGCGTACGCCGCCTCGATCGCCTTGCGCTTGAGCTTCAGCGAGGGCGTCAGCAGGCCGTGCTCCTCGCTGAACTGGTTGGCCAGTATCCGGAACGTGCGGATCGACTCGGCCTGCGAGACCAGCGTGTTCGCGGCGACCACGGCGCGCCGGATCTCGGTCTCCAGGTCGGGGTCGCGCACCAGGTCGCGCGGCGGCATCTCCGGCTTGCCGCGCATCGCCAGCCAGTGCGTGACCGCCTCCGGGTCCAGGGTGACCAGCGCCGCGATGAACGGGCGGTCGTTGCCGACGACGATGCACTGGGCGACCAGCGGATGGGCCCGCACCCGCTCCTCCAGCGGCACCGGCGAGACCGACTTGCCGCCCGAGGTGACCAGGATCTCCTTCTTCCGCCCGGTGATCGTCAGATAGCCGTCCTCGGCCAGGACGCCGAGGTCCCCGGTGGCGAACCAGCCGTCGTGCAGCACCGCGTCGGTCGCCTTGGGGTCGTTGTGGTAGCCCTGGAAGATCTGGCCGCCGTGCAGCCAGACCTCGCCGTCCTCGGCCAGGTGGACGCTGGTGCCGGGGACCGGCGTGCCGACGGTGCCGAAGCGGGTCCGCTCCGGCGGGTTCGCGGTGGCCGCCGCGGTGCTCTCCGTCAGGCCGTAGCCCTCGAAGATCCGTACGCCGGCGCCGGCGAAGAACAGGCCCAGCCGGCGCTCCATGGCCGAGCCCCCGGACATCGCGTGCCGCACCCGGCCGCCCAGCGCCTCGCGGACCTTGCTGTAGACCAGCTTGTCGAAGACCTGGTGCTGCATCCGCAGCCCGGCGCCGGGGCCGGGGCCGGTGCCGAACGCCTTGTGTTCCAGCCCCTCCGCGTAGCGGACCGCGATCTCGACGGCCTTGTCGAAGGGACCGACCTTGCCCTCGGCCTCCGCCCGCCGGCGGGCCGCGGCGAACACCCTCTCGAAGATGTAGGGCACCGCCAGGACGAAGGTGGGCCGGAACGCCTGGAGGTCCGGCAGGAGCGCCCGGGCCGAGAGCTCGGGCTGGTGGCCGAGCTTGACCCGGCCGCGGACCGCCGCGACCTGCACCATCCGGCCGAAGACGTGCGCCAGCGGCAGGAAGAGCAGGGTGGCCGCCTCGTCGCCGGGCTTGGAGCGGAAGACCTTGTCGTACCGCAGCACGATGTTGTCGGCCTCGGCCATGAAGTTGGCGTGGGTGATCACGCAGCCCTTGGGGCGGCCGGTGGTGCCGGAGGTGTAGATGATCGTCGCGACGGCCTCCGGGGTGACCGCCATCCGGTGCCGGTGCACCACCTCGTCGTCGAGGTGCGCCCCGGCCGCGGTCAGCTCGGCGACCGGGTCGGCGTCCAGCTGCCACAGTTTCCGCAGCTGGGGGAGTCTGCCGACGACCGAGCCGACGGTCATCGCGTGGTCCTCGTGCTCCACCAGGCACGCCGAGACCTCGGCGTTGTGCAGCATCCAGAAGACCTGCTCCGCCGACGAGGTGGGGTACAGCGGGACGGACTGGGCGCCGACCGACCACAGCGCATAGTCGAAGAGCGTCCACTCGTAGCGGGTGCGGGACATGATGCCGACCCGGTCACCGAACCGGACGCCCTGCGCGAGCAGGCCCTTGGCGAGTCCGATCACCTCGTCCCGGAACTGCCCGGCGTCGACGTTCCGCCATTGCCCGGCGGCGTCCTTACGCGCCAGCGCGGTCCGTCCGGGGTCGGTTTCCGCGTTGTCGTACACCGAGTCGGCCAGCCCGCCGACCCGGGGCGCGGTCGCCAAAGGAGGGACGGTGAACTCGCGCAATGACCCAGCTCCTCGTGGTGCTTCTCACAAGGCCGCGACCGTACCCCACGGGGACGGCCGGTGGGAGGGCGCTACCACGCCGCGACGGCGCTGCCACCGTAACCGGCCAGGACGGGAAATCGGGTTACTTCGGGTAACGGTGGACATTGCTTGACTGGTTCACCGCTGGACGAACACTGTGCCGGGACTGGATCTGCACCAAATCTCTGCATCTGTCGCGGGGTCAGAGCACGTCGGAGGCATATTCCGGGGCGCTGCGACGATCTCCGGGAGGTTCTCGGGAGATCCCGGGCAGGCCCGCGGAGGGCGCCGGCGCCGCCCGGCGCACGGCGCCGGCGACCTCAAGCGGTACGGCGGATTCCGGGTGCCTTCTCGGGCGCCGGGACGGCCGCCTACGGGAGGTGCAGCCGGTCGCCGCCCGCCAGGATCGCCTCGGCCAGCGCCTCCGCCGGGCCGCGCGCCGCCCCCGCCCGCTCCCCGTGCAGCAGGACGAAGTCCACCCCGCCCAGCTCCGGCAGCCCGGCCCGGGACGGTATCCGCACCAGGCCCGGCGGGATCATCCCGCGCGTGTGCGCCATCACGCCCAGCCCCGCCCGGGTCGCCGCGATCAGCCCGTTCAGGCTTCCGCTGGTGCAGGCGATCCGCCACTCCCGGCCCTGTCCCTCCAGCGCCTCCAGGGCCCGCGCCCGGGTCACCGCGGGCGGGGGGAAGACCACCAGCGGCACCGGCCGCTGCGGGTCCAGCCGCAGCCGCTCGCCGCCCACCCACACCAGCCGGTCCCGCCACACCAGCCGCCCCCGCGGCCCCTCCGGCCGATGCTTGGCCAGGACGAGATCGAGCCGGCCGGCCGCCAGCAGCTCGTGCAGGGTGCCGGAGAGCTCCACGGTCAGTTCCAGGTCGACCTCCGGGTGGTCGCGCCGGAAGCCCTCCAGCACCTCCGGCAGGCGGGTCAGCACGAAGTCCTCGGACGCGCCGAACCGCAGCCGCCCGCGCAGCCGGGTCCCGGCGAAGAAGCTCGCCGCCCGCTCGTTCGCCTCCAGGATGGTGCGCGCGAACCCCAGCATCGCCTCGCCGTCCTCGGTGAGGTCCACGGCGTGCGTGTCCCGTGCGAACAGCCGCCGCCCGGCGGCCTCCTCCAGCTTCCGTACGTGCTGGCTCACCGTGGACTGGCGCAGCCCCAGCCGGTGCGCGGCCTGGGTGAAGCTCAGCGTCTGCGCCACGGCGAGGAAGGTGCGCAGCTGCGCGGGTTCGAACACGGACGACGCCTCCCGACGGTGCTCCCGGTGCTCCCGGTGCTCCCGGTGCTCCCGGTGCTCATCGTGCTTCATGATGGCAGTCACCACGGTAAGAGGGGTTCCCGATTGCCGTTCCGCCCGGCAGTCTGGAGCGGGCACCGTCCATGCCACCACCCGTGAGCCGTCGAACCCGAAGAGAGACCATGCGCCGCCCTGTGTTCCGCCTGCCCGCCTGGCTCCCCGTGGACGGTTACCTCCTCGCGTTGCTCGGTACGGTCGGCCTGGCCGCCCTGATGCCCGCCCGCGGCGCCGCCGCCACCGTCGCGGACGGCGCCTCCACCGGGGCCGTCGCGCTGCTCTTCTTCCTCTACGGGGCCCGGCTCTCCACCCGGGAGGCGATGGACGGACTGCGCCACTGGCGCCTCCATCTGGCCACGCTGGCCTGCACGTTCGTGGTCTTCCCGGTGCTCGGCCTGGCCGCCCGGTTCCTGGTGCCCTTCGTGCTTCCGCCCGCCCTGTACACCGGTCTGCTCTTCCTGTGCCTGGTGCCCTCGACGGTCCAGTCCTCCATCGCCTTCACCTCCATCGCCCGCGGCAATGTGGCGGCGGCGATCTGCGCCGGCTCGTTCTCCAGCATCGTGGGGATCGTCGTCACCCCGCTGCTGGCGGGGCTGGTGCTGCACGGCGACGGCGGCGGCTTCTCCGCGCACTCCCTGGTCTCGATCGTCTGCCAGCTGCTGCTCCCGTTCGTCGCCGGGCAGGTGCTGCGGCGCTGGGTGGCCGGATTCCTCACCCGGCACAAGAAGGTCCTCGGGTACGTCGACCGCGGCTCGATCCTGCTGGTCGTCTACGCCGCGTTCAGCGCCGGCATGGTGCAGGGCATCTGGCACCAGGTCTCCCCGCTGCGGCTGCTGTGCCTGCTGGGCGTGGAGGCGGTGCTGCTGGCCGCCATGTTGACGGTCACCTCGTACGGCTCGAAGAAGCTCGGCTTCCCGCGCGGCGACCGGATCGCGATCACCTTCGCCGGCTCGAAGAAGAGCCTGGCGGCCGGGTTGCCGATGGCCAGCGTCCTCTTCGGTGCCCAGGCCGGGTTGGCGGTGCTGCCGCTGATGCTGTTCCACCAGATGCAGTTGATGGTGTGCGCGGTGCTGGCGAAGCGGTACGCGGCGCGGGCCGACGCCGAGCCGCCGCCGGCGGTCGGGCCCGATGGCTCCGGGCCCGACCGGGGCGGTTCAGCGGTCGGCGTCGACCCGGTCCAGCGGGAGTCCGAGCACCAGCGGGCCGGCCGCTGAGGCGTTGCGCTCGCGGACCCGGGAGAGTTCGGCGTCGGTGAGCGCCCGGCGGTAGACGCGCACCTGCGCCAGGGCACCGGTGAACTGCGCCCGGCCGTCCGGCCGTTGGCCCAGGTGAACGCCGAACACCGAGGTGCGGCTGACCGATCCGGGAACGTCCGCGGCCGAGGTCGTCGCGGTGCCGTCGACGGTCAGCAGCAGCCGGCCGCCGGCGCGGCGCAGCGCGAGGTGGTGCCAGTCGCCGTCGTTGTACGCGCCGGCGGTGGCGACCTTGGCGGTGGCGGGCGCCCGGGCGCCGTCGATGGCCGTGAGGAGCGCGGTGATCCGGTGGTGCGCGGGATCGCCCGCAAGGGCGACCTGCGGGGAGCTGCTGCCCACCCCGCCCATCCACAGCAGCGGCTGTTCGCCGGCGGCGGCGCGGTAGCGGAACCACAGGGCGCAGGTGAAGTCCCGGCTGCCCAGCGGGAGCGAGTCGCGGTAGGGGAGGCGGACGGCGTCGTCGGTGCCGTCGAAGGACAGGGCGCGGCCGAAGGGGCCGTCGGTGAGCCGGGCGCCGCCCAGGACCAGGGCCGGCCGGGCGCCGGGGGCCCGGTCGGGGGTGGTCGGGTCCGGGCCGCGGCGCGGTCCGAGCCACTGCTCGGTGAAGCGGGCGAAGCGGATCTCGTCCCGGGCGTCGGCGGTGCCGCCCTCGTAGAGCAGGCCGGTGACGGTGGGGGAGACGGCGACCAGGTCGGAGTAGCCGGACCAGTCGGCGCTGACCCGGGCGCCCCGGTCCACGCCCTCCCAGGTGCGGCCCTCGTCGTACGAGGAGCGGATGGTCATGGTGCGGCGGCGGTCCGGGTCGGCCGGCGCGGCCAACAGGGTGCGGCCGTGGCCGCCGTCGCCGGACGAGCGCGGCAGCCGCAGCGCGGACGCCTGCACCATCGGGGTGTAGAGGTCGGGGATCGTGCGGAACGGCGCGGTGAAGGAGTCGCCGCCGTCCCGACTCACCGTGGCGGTGCGGTTGCCGAGGTCGGTGCCGTCCTGTTCGCGGCCGTTGACGTAGATCGAGCCGTCGGAGCGCTCCAGGAGGGTCATCTCGGACGGCTTCTGTCGGAAGGTTCCGTCCGGGGCGATCGGCCAGGTGTCCAACGCACCCACCCGCCATGTGGTGCCGCCGTCGTCGCTGTGGACGAGCGCGGCGTGGTTGGCGGTGATCCGGGCGCCCGTGTAGCTCTCGGCGTTGACGCCGAAGACCAGCCGCCCGGCGTGCCGTCCGTGGGCGAGCTGGATGCCGTGCACCGGGCCGGTGGCGTACCAGGAGTTCCACCGGCGGGGGCGGATGCTGCGGGTCAGGTCGCGGGGTGCGGACCAGGTGGCGCCGTCGTCGTCGCTGTACTGGAGATGCGGGGTGCGGTCGCAGGGGACGTCGCAACTGAGGCCGTCGGTACGGCCCTTGTTGTAGGTCTCGGCGAGGATGATGCGGCCGGTGCGGCGGTCCACCAGGGGCGCCGGGTTCCCGTGGGTGTCCCCGTCGCCGTGGTTGACGACTTGGAGGGGCCCCCAGGTCCGGCCGCCGTCGGTGGAGCGCTTGAGGACGAGGTCGATGTCGCCGGCGTCCCCGCAGTCGTGCACCCGGCCCTCGGCGAAGGCGAGGAGGGTGCCGCGGACGGTCCGCACGATGGCGGGTATACGGAAGCAGAAGTAGCCCTTCTCGTGCGCCGCCTTGAACAGCACCTGCTGGTCGAAGCCGCCTGAAGGGGCGTCAGCGGCGGCCCGGGCCGGAGCCGTGGCCAGGGCGGCGAGGGCGGTGGCGGCCAGCGCGACGGCGGCGGCCTGGGCACGGCGGTGCCGGGGTCTGCGGCGGAGGCGGGGGTGCGCGCGGAGATCTGACGTCATGGTCCGGCCTGCCCTTCGAGGCATCGGGTCGGGTCATCAGGACATCCAACGTCCTATGTGCAGATGTGACGGAAGCTACTGCCGTGCGGGAGGTGCGACAAGGAGCCTGCGTCGGTTCTCCGCGCCCGACCCGGAATTCACTCTCCCGGGCCGGGCGCACTGCGCCGTGTGCACCACCTGGGGCCGGTGGGACGACCGCGTCCTACGGGGTCGCGGCGCCTCACGGCCGCAGCACCACCTTCCCGAGGTTGGCCCGCGCCTCGATGATCTCGTGGGCCTTCGCGGCGTCCGCCAGCGGCAGCTCGGCGTGGATCGCGGCCCGTAGCCGGCCGGCGCCGGCCAGCTCCCACAACTGCGCGCGGTGCCGCGCGTACATCTCCGGATGGACGGCGACGAAGCGCCGCATGGTCAGCCCGGTGATGGTCTTCGCGCCGGCCAACAGCTCGTAGGCCGGGACCGTGCCGCCGCCGGAGTTGAAGAAGATCAGCCGCCCGCCGGGCGCGACGGCGGCCAGGGCGCGCGGCAGCAGCTCCCCGCCGACCCCGTCCAGCACGATGTCGACCGGCTCTCCCCAGGACTCCTGGTCGTACGTCACCACCTCGTCGGCGCCCAGCCCGTACAGGAACTCCGCCTTGGCCGGGGAGCCGACCGCGGCCACCACCCGCGGGACGCCCTGGAGCTTGGCCAGTTGGACGGCGAGGTGGCCGGTGCCGCTGGCCGCGCCGGTGATCAGCACGGACTCGCCGGCGGCCGGCGCCGCGGTGCTCAGCGCGGCCAGCGCGACGTGCCCGCCGCGCACCAGCGCCACCGCCTCGACCGCGCTCGCGCCGTCGGGGACACGGCTGGCCAGCGCGACCGGGGCGAGGGCGAGTTCGCCGTAGGAGCCGGTCAGGGTGATCGAGGTGACCCGGTCGCCGACCGCGAAGTCGGTGACGTCCGGACCCAGGGCGATCACCTCGCCCGCGATCTCGCCGCCGATGACGCCGGGCAGCGGATCGCCGCCGCCCTTGCCGTCCCCGCGCACCCGGCGCACCGCCGGCAGGCTGACGCCGATCGCCTCGGTGCGGACGAGGAGTTCACCGGGTCCCGGCGTCGGGTCCTCGGTCTCCTCCAGCCGCAGGACCTCGGGGCCGCCGTAGGTATGGAATCGCACCTGGCGCATGGGCCGTCACCTCCGTGGGAACGAGCCGCGAGCACCGCGGCCGGTTTCATTGGGTGCCCCAACGATAACCATGAAACCGTTGGGAAGTCCAACGGTTCTTCCCTGGCGCTTACGTTGGTGGGACCCACGGTTTCCTGGGTACGGTGGCCCCATGGCCGACACCCCCTACGCCCCCAGCCGTATCCGCGCCCTCCCCAGTTGGCTGTTGGGCCGTGCCGCCGCCCGCGGGCACCGGCTGGTCGCCGAGGCGCTGGCCGCCGAGGGCATGCGGATGATGCACCATGCCGTGCTCTGCGCCGTCGCCGAACTCGGCCCGGTCTCCCAGGCGGAGCTCGGCCGGACCGTCGGGATCGACCCCAAGGACATGGTCGCGATCGTCAACGACCTGCAGAAGGACGGGCTGGTCACCCGCACCCCCGACGCCAGGGACCGGCGGAAGAACGCCATCGAGATCTCGGCCGAGGGGAAGCGGCGACTGCGTCGCACCGAGCGGCTCGGCGACGCGGCCAACGCCGAACTGACCGCCGCGCTCAGCGACGAGGAGCGCGCCCAACTGGTCGCACTGCTGACCCGGATCGTGACACCGGGGGAGTGAGGTAAGGGGGAGTGGGGCAGGGAGGCCGGCGGCGTCAGCCCGCGGCGGCCGCCGGGTCCAGCGCCAGCCGGTGCGCGCCCGCGTAGACGTTCATCGACCGCCCGCGCAGGAAGCCGACCAGCGTCAGCCCCGTCTCGGCCGCGAGGTCGACGGCCAGCGAGGACGGCGCGGAGACCGCGGCCAGCACGGGTATGCCGGCCATCACCGCCTTCTGCGCCAGCTCGAACGAGGCCCGTCCGGAGACCATCAGCACACCGGACGACAGCGGCAGTCGGCCGTCCTGCAGCGCCCGCCCGACGATCTTGTCCACCGCGTTGTGCCGCCCCACGTCCTCGCGGACGTCGAGCAGTTCGCCGTCCGCGGTGAACAGCGCCGCCGCGTGCAGACCGCCGGTCCGGTCGAAGACCCGTTGGGCGGCCCGCAGGCGGTCGGGAAGGGCGGCCAGGGTCTCCGGGGTGAGCCGGACCGCGGGATCCGGGGCGTCGTCCAGCCGCCAGCGGGCCGTGGTCCGCACCGCGTCCAGGCTCGCCTTGCCGCACAGCCCGCACGAGGACGTGGTGTAGACGTTGCGCTCCAGCGTGAGGTCCGGGACGACGACCCCGTCCGCCAGCCGGACGTCCACGACGTTGTAGCTGTTGCCGCCGCCCCCGGTCTCGGCTTCTCCCCCGCGCGTGGCTCCCGCGCAGTACACGATGTTCGCCAGCTCGTCCGCGCTCCCCAGGACGCCCTCGCTGACCAGGAACCCCGCCGCCAGCGCGAAGTCGTCACCGGGGGTGCGCATGGTGATCGCCAGCGGCTTGCCGTTCAGCCGGATCTCCAGCGGCTCCTCGGCGACCAGGGTGTCCGGCCGGCTGCTCACCGCGCCGTCGCGGATCCGGATGACGCGGCGTCGCTCGGTGACCCGTCCCATGTCTGATCAGCCCCGGTTCTGTCTGTGGTGATGGCCCGTCCATTGTCCGGTACGGGCGTTCGTCCGGCGCCGCCGGTGCGGACCGTGGCCGGCCGGCGGATCGCCGCGGCGGCCTGTGGGGGAGCGGGGACGCTCGGTAGACTGTAGACGATAGCCAATGATGGAGGGGGACCTCGATGCTGTCCAGAGGCTTGCCGCAGGGCACCGTGCCCAAGCTCGAACGCCCCGGCCCGTTGCGCGAGCGCGTCTACGAGGCACTGCTCGAACTGATCACCACCCGCGCGCTCCGCCCCGGCCAGCACCTGGTCGAGAGCGAGTTGGCGGGCCACCTGGGGGTCTCCCGCCAGCCGGTCCGCGAAGCGCTCCAGCGGCTCGACACCGACGGCTGGGTCGATCTGCGCCCCGCCCAGGGCGCCTTCGTTCACGAGCCCACCGAGGAGGAGGCCGACCAGCTGCTGACGGTGCGCACGCTGCTGGAGGCCGAGGCCGCCCGGCTCGCCGCGGTCCACGCCGACCCGGCCGGCATCGCCGAGCTGGAGCGGCTCTGCGACCAGGGCGAGCGCGCCGTCCAGGAGGACGACGTGGAGACCGCGGTGGCGCTCAACGCCACGTTTCACGCCAAGGTCACCGAGCTGGCCGGGAACGCCGTCCTCGCCGAGCTGGCCGCGCAGGTCGGACGGCGGGTGCGCTGGTACTACACCCCGGTCGCCCGCAAGCGCGGCAAGCGGTCCTGGGCCGAACACCGCGAGCTGATCGCGGCGATCGCCGACGGCGACGAGGCCCGCGCCACCTCCGTCATGCGCGCGCACACCGAGCACACCCGGCGGACGTACCACGAACGCGACGGCGAGGACGCCTGACGCGGCGGCGCCCTCACGGGTGGCCGATCCTCGCCCCCGCCGGCCCACCTCCCGTCCGATCCGCGAGACCAGCGGAGATGACCGGCCCACCGCCGGGTAGGGTGCAGGCGATCACGCACCACCTGATCACGGACGAACCACCCAGAACCCGACCAGAAACGGCGAGACGCACATGAGCGAAGGGACAGCACCGGCGGCCGGCGAGGCGGCCTCCGTCGCCGACGAGGCGGCCCGGGAGCGGCTGCTCTATCTGCGCGGCAGCATCGACAACCTCGATGCCGCACTGGTGCACCTGCTCGCCGAGCGGTTCAAGTGCACCCAGCAGGTCGGCGAACTCAAGGCCCGGCACAGCCTGCCGCCCGCCGACCCGGCCCGCGAGGCCGCCCAGATCGCCCGTCTGCGCCGCCTGGCCGAAGACGCCCGACTGGACCCGGCGTTCGCCGAGAAGTTCCTCAACTTCATCATCGGGGAAGTCGTCCAGCACCACCGCGCCATCGCCGACCGGGCCGTGACCAGCGGCGAGGCGAGGGCCGAGCAGCCCCGGACGACCGCCGGCTGATCACCGGGGAGACAACCGGGAGTTCTGCTTCCCAGGAAGCCCCCGACACCGGAGGACGCCCCGTCCCTGCCGTGGCAGGAACGGGGCGTCCGGCATTCCGTCATCGCTCCGTCCGACAAGCGCCGGCCGGCAGTGCGACCATCAGTGGCGCGGGTGCGCGGCCTTGCCGATGGTGGTCTTGCCGACCGGGAGCTTGCCGGCGTCCTGCGTCGTCTTCAGCTTGTCCGCGGTCTTGGCGACGGCGTTGACGACGGCGTCGATGTTCACGGGGGGCTTCTTGACGACGTTCTTGGCCACCGGGCTGCTGTCGAGCAGGTTCTTGGCATCCGTCGCGACACCCCGGTGGCCGTCGGCGAACGCGGGGGCGGCGACGCCCAGGGCCATTACCGCGCCGGCAACAACCGCAGCGGCCTTGGAGTACGTCATGGTGGACAGTCCCTTTCTGCTTCAGAGATCAAGCGGCGTCTACCGCCGGCCAAACGGACGTGGCGCGCGCGCTCTGCCGCTCGCGGCACGTCTTCCGTCGGCACACACCCAAACGGCCCCGCCGCTCCCAGGACACGGCGCCGATCCCCGCTGAAGGGGAATGCACCCGAACGTGTCGTCCCGCTCAGGTCATTTCCCTACTGATCGGCCGGGGGTTGGGCGGCACGTCGCGCAGCCGGGTCCGACCCGGCTGGTGCAGCAGCAGGGTGAACGCCGCAGCCACCAGGGAAAGGCCGCCGGCCAGCAGATATGCGCCGTTGTAGCCCCAGGCGCTGACCACCGTCGAACCCAGTCCGCCGCCGAACAGACCGCTGATCAACTTGCCGCTGTAGACCAGTCCGTAGTTGGAGGCGTTGTAGTTCTCGCCGAAGTAGTCGGGGGTGAGCGCCGCGAAGAGCGGATAGAAGGCGCCGCCGCCGAATCCGGACAGGAAGGCGAAGAACAGGAACAGCCACTGGCTGTGGATGTCCCCGGCCCACAACACCCCGAACTGGGCCAGCCCCAGGACGACGATCACGAACACCAGGGTCGCCTTCCGGCCCCACAGGTCCGACAGCCAGCCCACCACGGCCCGGCCGACGCCGTTGACGACGGACATCACCCCCATCGACGAGGCCGCGACCAGCGGGCCGAACCCCACGTCCTTGGCGAAGTCCACCTGGAACGAGATCCCGAAGATCGAGACGCCGGCGGTCAGCACCACGCTCACCCACATCAACGGGAGCATCCCGCTGCGCATCGCCTCCTTGGGCGTGAACTGCCGCACCGCCGGCGGATTCTTCGCCAGGAATGCCGGACCCTGCCCCGACCCGCCGGCCTTCAGCGGATCCGCCTCGACGGGCCACCAATCCTTCGGCGGATCCTTGAAGAACCAGGCACAGCCCGCCACCACGATCAGTACGTAGATCCCGATGCCGTCCAGTACGTCCTGGAAATCCCCGAAGTCGAAGGCGTAGTTGAAGACGAAGATGAACGGCAGTGCGCCATAGGCGAATCCGCCGTTGACGAATCCGGTCTTCGCGCCGCGCCGCTCCGGAAACCATTTGCCCACCATGTTGATGCAGGTGGCGTAGACGAGCCCGGAGCCGATACCGCCGACCACCCCGAAACCGCAGATCGCCGCCAGCACATCGTCCAGGTGCGCCAGTGACACGAAGCCCACCAGGCTCAGCACCGCCCCGAGGAGCATGGCCCGGCGCGCGGTGAGGATGCCGCGTTCCCGTAACCAGCCCGCCGGAAAGGCGATTCCGGCCTGGCAGAAGACCCAGACGCTCAGAATCCAGAAGGTGTCGCTCTGCGTCCACCCATGTGCGTGCGACAGCGTTCCCTCGGCCGAACCGTAGGCGTATTCGGAGACGCCGATGGCCATCATCGCGAGCCACGGCAGATACACCATCAGTTTCCGCGAGTGGCCGCCGAGAAGTTCCCGGTCGGATTCGCCGACCCGGTAGACCCGGCCCTTGCCGTCGACGATTTCCCGATAGATCGTTGCGGTCGTTTCCGTGCCGTCCCGTTCGCTGCGGTCCATACCCTTCACCTCGGAATCGAAAATCCGGTCAGCGCGCCCTCTGTCCGATCTCTCCGTGCTCACTGAGAAGACGACACGACCTAGGTCCGCAGCAGCCCTGCGGCCCGCGCCCAGCGGTACTTCGCGCCGAGCACCGCCACCGGCTTCTCGGTCGTATAGGGATAGGCGACCACCCCGCGCGCGAAGAGCCGGGCCGCCGCCTCCTCGACCTCAGTGTCGCCGGCCAACGACGCCACCACCGGTTTTTCGATCCCGCGCGCCCGGAACTCCGCCACCACCCGCCCGGTCAGCTCGGCGAAGACCGCCGGCGGGGTGACGATGGTGTGCCAGTAGCCCAGCACCAGGGCATGGATCCGGGGATCCGACAGGCCCAGCCGGAGCGCCGCCTCGTAGGTGGCCGGCGGCTCCCCGCCGGTGATGTCGATCGGGTTGCCGGCCGACCCGAACGGCGGGATCAGCCGGCGGAACGCCGCGTCGAGGTCGGGCGGGACGTCCATCAGCCGCAGCCCGTTGTCGACCAGCGCGTCCGACAGCAGCACCCCGGAGCCGCCGGCGCCGGTGATCACCACCACGTTGTCACCCCGGGGGACGGGCAGTACGGGCAGCGCCCGGGCGTACTCCAGCAGGTCGTTCAGGCCCGGCGCCCGGATCACCCCGGCCTGCCGCAGGATGTCGTCGTAGACCGCGTCGTCGCCGGCCAGTGCGCCGGTGTGCGACCCCGCGGCCCGCGCCCCGGCACCGGTCCGGCCCGCCTTGAGCACCACCACCGGCTTCTTCGGCACCGTCTCCCGGGCCGCCGCGACGAACGCCCGGCCGTCCTTGAGGTCCTCAAGGTGCATCGCGATGCAGTCGGTGTGCGGGTCCTCGGCGAAGTAGGTGAGGAGGTCGTCCTCGTCCACGTCCGCCTTGTTGCCGAGCCCGACGATCGCCGAGACGCCGGTCCGGGTGGTCCGGGCGAAGCCCAGGATCGCCATCCCGATGCCGCCGGACTGCGAGGTCAGCGCCACCCCGCCCTTGACGTCGTACGGGGTGCAGAACGTCGCGCACAGGTCCTGCCAGGTGGAGTAGTAGCCGTAGATGTTGGGCCCGAGCAGCCGGATGCCCCACTCGGTCCCGATCGCCACGATCCGCTGCTGCAGGGCGTGTTCACCGGTCTCGGCGAAACCGGACGGGATCAGCACCGCGTTCGGGACGCCCTTGCGACCGGCCTCCTCCAGCGCCGCGGGCACCAGCGGCGCGGGGATGGCGAACACCGCCACGTCCACCTCGCCCGGCACGTCCCGCACCGAGCGGTACGCCTTGCGGCCGAGGATGTCGTCGGCGGTGGGAGTCCTGCGCCTGCCAGATCGTCAGGGGAAGCTGCAAATCGGCCGGATTAACCTCAGTGTAGATCTATTCGCCATGCAACCTTGTTGTTATTATTATTATTATTGCTTATTGTATTATTGTATTATTGTAGTGACGTAATATTAATATTGTATTATTAATATTATTGTGTATTATTGTTATGTTATTATTGATATTATTATTGTAGTAGTAGTGATGGGACATAAATGTGTGCTGCATGTAAACAACTTCACCATATGTACTGTACCGTGCCTCTTTCTCACCATTCTCTCCTTTATTCATTATATTCATGGGTCTGTAATTCTCTTAACAGGATCCTTTCGCAATGGCGTGAAAATGATGCACCTCTTACAAGAGCTGTTTTTGGGTTTCAGGACTTCCTCAACGTCCGAAGTATTTCGGTGGAAGGTATTTTTGGGAAAACGTTTGTTGGTTGGCTCAGGATCTGTTCTGGTGTCAGACACCGCGCGAGCGCATCTGCGCCTGCCGCCTTGTGGAGTGACACGTAGCGGCAGGCGGCGGCAGCGCGCGCGCGGCGTCGCTACCTCAGCCGGAAGACCGGCGCAGACGGAGGTGTCTGGCAGCATATGAGCACCTCATTAGGATGCGCCCAGCCAGGCGCGCGCCGATGCCAGACGTCGGATCGGTGACCTTGATGCCTCTACCTGCTCGGCAAATCTGCTGCAGCCGCGCGCTGCGCGCCGCCGCAGATCGGTCGGATAATGGTGGTGAACACTAACACCTCGACGCCGCCAGACCAGGCTGATCACTAGAAATGATCTCTTAAGTGGCGATCTGAGGAGCGAAAGATCAGTCATGACCATCTGATGATCTTCCTCAGTCCCTCCGCGGGCTGGATCGTCACTGGGTAGATGTAAGCAGTAGATAACCTTAGGCGGAAAACGGCATTGGCGGTGATCCATATCTCACGGATCATCAGCTCATCCAGATATGAACATATATATGGGCAGATGGCCCTCGATCTTAGTCAGATAATCAGAAGTACAGATGCAAACAGAGTCAAGGAGAGAGCTTCAGCGAAGCTGGCAATCAGTGTCTGGTGAAAATTACCGCTGGATGTGCTCTCTGACCTCAAACCTGCCGTCGGCGGCCAGTGAGGATCCTCATTAGTTTGATGATCTCAGCCAAGTCAGCCTGCACGGGGATGACCACAGGGAGATGTCTGTGGGCGAGTTATTACTCTAAAACACCTCCGCCACGGGCGGCGGCGTTATTCACTCCTTATCGATATTTGCTTCATTGTATACAGCAGCCTTTTATTAATGGCATGGGCGAAATATCCGTCCGCGATCCGGATTAATCATTATTGGCTCAGGTGATGTCAGTGAGCAGCGCCAGCCGACCGGCTGCACGATCACATAGACGTAGTCGTTGGGGAGCGCATCTGCACCTTGCCGACTGCCCTGCTGCCGGCGTTGCCGCCGCTGCCGCGCACACCTCGTCGCCGAAGCCCTCGTTCGGATACTCCGTCAACGGCCCATGCGCAAGCCGCTGTTGGTCCCGCAGTTTCACCCGGCACAGGTTGAGCACCGCATGCTGCATGGCGACGTTGACCCGCTGGCCGCGGCCGGTACGGGTGCGTTGGAAGAGCGCGGCGAGGACGCCGGCGACGCAGTGCACCCCGGTGCCCGAGTCGCCGATCTGCGCGCCGGTCGCCAGCGGCGGCCCGTCCTCGAACCCGGTGGTCGCCATCGCCCCGCCCATGGCCTGGGCCACCACTTCGTACGCCTTGAAGCCGGTGTACGGGCCCTCGCCGAAGCCCTTGATGCTGGCGTAGACGATCCGCGGGTTGATCTCGCGGATGCGTTCCCAGGTGAACCCCATCCGGTCGACCGCGCCGGGCCCGAAGTTCTCCACCAGGACGTCGCTGCGGCCGATCAGCTCGGTCAGCAGCTCCTTCCCCCGCGGTGTCTTGGTGTTCAGGGTGATGCTCCGCTTGTTGCAGTTGAGCATCGTGAAGTAGAGCGAGTCGGCGTCCGGTACGTCCCGCAACTGACGGCGTGTGATGTCGCCGCCGACCGACTCCAGCTTGATCACGTCCGCCCCGAGCCAGGCGAGCAACTGTGTTGCGGACGGCCCGGACTGAACATGCGTCATATCGAGGACGCGAATGCCGTCGAGTGCCTTGGACACGGCCGACTCCCTCCTACTTGTACATGGTCTGGTTCATCGTTCCGGGGGCGTAGGCGTCCGGATCGATCCACACGTTGATCAGCGAGGGCTTCCCCGACTCCCGCGCCCGCCGCAGCGCCGGCCCGATGTCCGCCGGGTCCCGGACCTCCTCGCCGTACCCCCCGAGCAACTGCGCGAACTTGTCGTAGGGCACATCGCCGAGGGTGTTCCCGACCCGCTCCCGCTCGGCGCCGTACTTGGCCCGCTGCCCGTAACGGATCTGGTTCATCGAGGAGTTGTTGCCGACGACGCCGACGAACGGCAGGTCGTAGCGGACCAGCGTCTCGAAGTCCCACCCGGTCAGGCTGAACGCGCCGTCACCGAAGAGCGCGACCACTTCCTTCTCCGGCCTGGCCTGCTTGGCCGCGAGCACGAAGGGGATCCCGACGCCGAGCGTGCCGAGCGGCCCGGGATCCATCCAGTGCCCGGGCGCCTTGGGCTGGACGACCTGACCGGAGAAGGTGACCACGTCCCCGCCGTCCCCGACGTAGATCGAATCCTCGGTCAGGAACTCGTTGATCTCGCTCACCAACCGGTACGGATGGATCGGACAGGCATCCGACCGCAACTGCGGCAACCGCTTCTCGACCGCCGCCTGCTCGGCCGCCCGTAGCTCGTCCAGCCACTCCTTGCGCTTGCCGGCACCCCCGTTGATCCGCCCGGACGCGGCCTCGGCGACCGCCTTCAGCACCAGCCCCGCGTCACCCACGATCCCCAGATCGACGTCCCGGTTCTTCCCCACCGTCCGGTAGTCCAGGTCGATCTGGACCACCGTCGCGTCCGGCGACAGCCGCCTGCCGTACCCCATCCGGAAGTCGAACGGCGTCCCCACGATCACGATCACATCGGCGTTGGCGAACGCGTACCGCCGCGACAGCTGGAAGTGGTGCGGATCGCCGGGCGGCAGCGTCCCGCGCCCGGCCCCGTTCATATACGCCGGGACGTTCAGCGCCCGGACGAGCTCCACCGCGGCCTCGTTCCCGCGCGTCGTCCACACCTGGCTCCCCAGCAGGATCGCCGGCTTCTCCGCGCGGACCAGCAGATCGGCCAGCCGCTGGACGTCGTCGGGGTCGCCGGCCGAGCGGGTCGAGGCGCGGTAGTGCCCGGCCCGCGGGACCCGGGCCGCGTCGGCCGGCACCTCGGCGTCCAGCACATCGCGCGGGATCTCCAGGAACGACGGGCCGGGCGCACCGTGGAAGCACTCCCGGAACGCCATCGAGACCATGTCCGCGGCCCGCGCGGTGTCCGGCACGGTGGCCGCGAACTTGGTGATCGGCGTCATCATCTCGACGTGCGGCAGGTCCTGGAGCGACCCCATCTTGTGCTGGGTGCGCGCCCCTTGGCCACCGATCAACAGCATCGGTGACTCGGCCCGGAAGGCGTTGGCGACGCCGGTCACCGCGTCCGTCGTACCGGGCCCTGCGGTGACCACCGCACACCCGGGCCGCCCGGTGATCCGCGCATACCCGTCCGCAGCATGCGCGGCGACCTGCTCGTGCCGCACGTCGACCACGTCGATCCCCTCGTCGACGCACCCGTCGTAGATGTCGATGATGTGCCCCCGCAAAGGGTGTAGATCACCTCCACCCCCTCCGCCTTGAGCGCCTTGGCAACCAAGTGCCCACCGGAAACGAGACCGGGTCCGCCGCTCCCGACCCCCCGGGCACCCCCGCCCTCCCGCCTACCCCGAGCGAGACCCGCGTCCTGACCGTCCTCCGCCATGTACATCGCTTCCCTTCGACTCAACTCTCCGTCGCGCTGATCACCTGCATGCGCACTCCGTGCAACTGCTGCGGTGTGTGAGGTGCATGCGGCGCATGTGACGCGTGAACTGCTGTGACTTGTGTGGCGCGTGAACTGCTGTGATTTGTGTGGCGCGTGAGGCTGATACGACTCGTGCGGTTTGTCCTGCTCCTCCCGCGCCTCCCACACCTCCCGTCTCTCCTACTCCTCCATCTATCTGCATCTGCATCTGCGCCGATCGTCGCTCATGCATACAGAACTCGGAAGACTGTATACAGTCGTCAGTCGACAAAGCTGCATGAACCCGTTATCCCGCATCCCCCGACCGTTGTCCAGGGGAAGCGCGGGGAAGTGCGAGGAACGGCAACGATCACGCCATCCGCCCGCCGGCCGGCCAGCCTCCGCTCCGCCTTCGCGTCGCCCGCCCTGCCCCTGCTTGTGTCGCCTCCGGGTGCGGGTCCGCCGCGGGCGCACTCTCGCGACCCAACCGCCTCGTCCGCCCGTCCCTCATCACCCATAAACGCGCCTTATGTCCGGTGTGGATACGCAGGTGAAGGGCACTCCGAAACCTTGGTATTGTTGTCCATGTCGCCGCGGGGAACGCCCCGCGAAGACCACCTGAGTCCGGGTGGCGGAATGGCAGACGCGCTAGCTTGAGGTGCTAGTGCCCTTTATCGGGCGTGGGGGTTCAAGTCCCCCCTCGGACACACACGCAAAATGCCTGGTCAGCGCGCTGACCAGGCATTTTGCGTGTGGAGACCAGATGGGTGGTCGAAATGGGGTGCGCGGGCTCTTGGCAGAGCGGTGCACTGACCTGGGGTTTCTTCCGAATTCAGGCATGGGGGTTCGTGTCGGGTGCATGTGAAGATCGTGTGCGCTCGGGACTTGCTTTCTCGCGAGGCAGGGCCCTGACCTGCACGCTTATCAGCGTGCGACGTGGGGGTTCGTGTCGGTACGTTGAGGGGTGCGAGTCGCATCCGCCCTTGTTGCCGGGTGTAGTTGGTGCGACGAACTGCCTCCGCCATGGAGGAGTCTGCCGAATCGAGCGGTGGCGGGTTTCGGGGAGTGCAGCTGTGCCGCTGTACAGCTGATCGTGACCAAGCTCTATTAGTTAGTTGGGGCTTACCCAACTCGGTTCTGGAGGAAGTCCAGGAGGTCCTGGTTGAACTTCTCCTTCTCGCCGGGGACGACGGAGATGCCGTGGGAGGCGCCCTCGTAGACCTTGAGGACGGCGTTCGGGATGAGTCGTGCGGCCTTGCGGCTGGTGGTGTCGATCGGCACGATCTGGTCGTCGTCGCCGTGGACGATGAGGGTCGGGACGTCGAATTTCTTGAGGTCCTCGGTGAAGTCCGTCTCGGCGAAGGCGGTCACGCAGTCCACGCCGGCCTTGATGCTTTGGTGCATGGCCATGAGCCAGTACGCGTCCATGTTGCCCTGTGTGACCTGGTTGTCCGGGCGGTTGGCGCCGAAGAACGCCGGTGCGAAGTCCTTCCAGAACTGGGAGCGTTCCTTGAGGATGCCGGTCCTGATGGTTTCGAACACCTCGGCCGGAACTCCCTGGGGGTTGCCCTCCGTTTTGATCATCAGGGGTGGGATCGCCGAGAGCAGGACGGCCTTGTTGATCCGGGTGGTGCCGTGGCGTCCGATGTAGCGGGCGAGCTCACCGCCGCCCATGGAGTGGGCGACCAGGGTGATGTCTCGTAGGTCGAGCGCGGTGATCAGGTCGTTCAGGTCGTCGGCGAAGGTGTCGAAGTCGTAGCCGCCCCAGGGCTGAGCGGACCGGCCGTGGCCCCGGCGGTCGTGCGCGATTCCGCGGAAGCCGTGGTCGGCCACCAGCTTCATCTGGTCCTCCCAGGCGTCCGCGTTCAGCGGCCAGCCATGAAGGAAGACGACCGGGCGTCCGCTGCCCCAGTCCTTGTAGTAGATCTCGACACCGTCACGCGTGGTCAGAGTGGGCACGATTTCCTCCTTGTTGTGGGCACCTGGGCACCAGCTGGCTGGCGGTCCGCCCCCGTGGTGTTCGCATGGGGCCTGATGCCGGTGGGCGGCGCAGCATGGTTCGACGCCGGAAGTACGCGAAGCGTCCGGTACTCCTCACAGCCATCCTGCGAACCTGCCGGTGATCCGCAACGCGACTCACCGGCGGCTCGGTGCGTCACCTGGCTGGTCTCGGGTCTGTCCGGGCAGGAAGCACTTCGCCGCTGTCTTGTGCTGGGCCCGCCGTGCGTGGGCGACAAAGGTCCGCCCTGGCCGATCGCCGACATTTTTTGGCGCGGCGGCGAGCGACAGCGCAACAGCGCAGGCGCCGCCCCATGTAGCGGCGGATCCGCCGGGCCCGGGTGCCGCGCGGTCGATGTCTGCGCTCGTAGCAGGCGCTGCCGGCCTCGTACTGCGTTTGCGGCAGGCCAAGAGTCTGCGGACGGGCGACGACGGCCTCGGGGCGAGACGGCACGGTAGGAGGTGCCGCAAGCGGTGAAATGCGCACTGTCCGTCGAGGAACCTGGAGCAGCCGTGGACCCTGAAGCACATCATGTGGGCGACGGTGCGGACGCCGCCCGGGCGGCCGCCCGAGATCGGCTGCGTGCGGCCGTGGTCGAAGTCGCGCCCGTCTTCGGATTCACGGTGAGCTACGCCCTCACTCACCAGCTCACCGTCGCGCTGGTACTCGCCTTGGCGGCAGCGGCCGGGGTCTGCGTGTACCGGGTGGTGCGCAGGGAGTCGGTGTGGCGCGCGCTCGCGGTCCTCGGCCTCGTGTGCGTCCAGGGTGCTCTGGCCGCGAAGACCGGGCAGGCCACCGACTTCTTCCTGCCGAACCTGGTGATGCACAGCGTCATCGCCTTGGCGAACGCCGTGCTGCTGCTGCTCGGCTGGCCGCCGATGGGCCTGGTGGTGGGGCTGATCACGAAGGAGCGGACCGGCTGGCGCCGGTGCACGGTGCGGCGCCGGGCGTTCATCAAGGGCAACCTGGTCATCCTGGCCGCGAGTCTGGCGATGCTGGCGATCCAGCTGCCGCTGTACCTGTCCGGCCAGGCCGTCGCCCTCGGCACGGCCGACGCCTGCGGACTCCCCGTCGTCGCGCTCAGCGCACTGCTCGGCTGGCGCGTCTACCGACGCGCCCTCGGCAGCCACGACTGCGGCACCAACGACCGCACGAACACCGAGATATCTCTCCCTCTGGAAAGGACTCTTCCGTGACTTCCGTGACGAACTCCCAGCCCACCAGGACGCAGCCCACAGTGCGGAGTTGCCCCTTCGATCCGCCGGAGGAGTACCGGACGCTGCGTGAGCAGGACCCGATCACACCGATGACCTTCCCGGACGGGTCGACCGGCTGGTTGGTCACCAGGTACGAAGACGTGCGCACGGTCCTCGCCGACCCGCGGTTCAGCTCGAAGCGCCGCATCATGCGAGCCGGCGACCCCGCGGCACAGGGCGCACCGGTGCCACCGCCTCCTCCGGGGATGTTCATCATGATGGACGCACCGGAGCACACCCGCTTCCGGCGGCTGCTCACCGGGCAGTTCACCGTGCGCCGGATGCGGCAGCTGGCGCCTGCGGTGGAGCGGGTCGTCGACGAGCAGTTGGACGCGATGGCCAAGGCCGAGGGCCCGGTCGATCTCGTCCAAGCCTTCGCGCTGCCGGTTCCCTCACTGGTGATCTGCGAGCTGCTCGGGGTGCCCTACGCCGATCGTGAGGAGTTCCAGCGCAACTCGGCCACGATCGTCCGACTCGATGCGAGCGCCGAGGAACTCCAGCAGGCTCAGAAGGCGATGCGCGGGTACCTCCACCAACTGGTGGTCGCCAAGCGGGCGAACCCCACCGACGACATCCTCAGTGACCTGGTCCGCTCCGGAGAGCTGACCGACGAAGAACTTGCCGGCGTCGGGGTGTTGCTGCTGATCGCCGGGCACGAGACGACCGCGAACATGATCGCGCTGAGCACGATGTGCCTGCTGCGCAACCCCGAACAGCTGGAAGCGCTGCGTGCCGACCCGTCCCTGATGGACCGAGCGGTCGAGGAGCTGCTGCGCTACCTGACGGTCGTTCAGTTCGGCGTGCGCCGCACGGCGCTGGAGGACGTGGAACTGCACGGCCACCAGATCAAGGCAGGCAGCCTGGTGGTCGCTTCCTTGGCATCCGGAAACCGGGACACGGCACGCTTCACCGACGCCCCGGAGCAGTTGGATGTGGGCCGGCCGTACAGCCCGCACCTGGCGTTCGGCCACGGCATCCACCAGTGCCTCGGCCAGCAGCTGGCCCGGGTGGAGATGAAGGCCGCACTGTCCGCGCTCCTGGAACGGTTCCCGACGTTGCGACTGGCGCTTCCGGTGGAGCAGGTGCCCATGCGCGACAACATGCTCGTCTACGGCGTCCACGAGCTGCCCGTGACCTGGTGAGGCCGGCACACACCAGCGCATCGTCGCACCACACACCAAACACCACACACCACACGGAGAACCACCATGAAGATCCTCATCGATGAGGACAAGTGCGTCGGCGCGGGCCAGTGCGTACTGGCCGCCGCCGACGTCTTCGACCAGCGGGACGAGGACGGCATCGTCATACTCCTCGACGCCGCCCCGCCCAACGCGTCGCTGCCCCAGGTCAAGGACGCCGCCGCCCGCTGCCCCGCCCTGGCGATCGAGGTGGTGGAGTAGTGCCCACCATGGACCACATCGTCCTGGTCGGCGCGTCGGCCGCGGGTCTCACCGCGGCCGACGCCCTGCGACGCGAGGGCTTCACCGGGAAGCTGACCATGGTCGGCGAGGAACTGCGGACTCCCTACGACCGTCCACCGCTGTCCAAACAGGTGCTGGCCGGTGACTGGGAACCGCACAGGTCCACCCTGCGCCAGGACACCGACCTCCAACGGCTGCGCATGGACTTGAGACTGGGCTGCCGGGCGACCGGCCTGGACACGGCGGGGCGCACCGTCACCCTGGCGGACGGGGAACGACTGGGATACGACGGCCTGATCATCACCACCGGACTGCGCCCCCGTCGCCTGCCCTTCGGCCACGACCTGGCCGGCGTGCACGTGCTGCGCACTCTGGACGAGGCCCTGACACTGCGCGCCCAGTTGCTGGCCGGGCCCCGCGTCGTGGTGATCGGCGCCGGATTTCTCGGCAGCGAGATCGCCGCCACCACACGCTCTCTCGGCCTGGACGTCGCCCTCGTCGATGTCGAGCCCACCCCGCTGGCCAGGCAAGTCGGCCCCGGGGTAGGCGGGTTGGCGGGTGACATGCACCGCGACCACGGTGTCCGCCTGTGCATGGGCCGCCATGTCACCGGCATAACCGGCGAGGACGGGCGGGTCACCGCGGTGGTGCTCGACGACGGCACCCGGCTGCCCGCCGACGTCGTCGTGGTCGCGATCGGATCGGTGCCGGCAACCGCATGGCTGGCCGACTCCGGGATCCCACTGGCAAACGGGGTGCTCTGCGACGTCACCTGCCGGGCCGCACCCCGGGTGTACGCGGCAGGAGACGTCGCCAACTGGCCGCATCCCGGGGCCGGCCGCCGAGTCCGCCTCGAACAACGCGCCAACGCCACCCAGCAGGCCATCGCCGCCGCCAAGAACCTCCTGTCCGGCCCGGCGGAGGCAGTGCCCTACGCACCCGTCCCGTTCGGCTGGACCGACCAGTACGACACCAAGATCCAAACCTACGGCTGGTGCCCCTCCGACGCGACTGTGGAAGTCGTCGACGGAGATCCACAGGCACGCACGTTCGTCGCGCTCTACAAGGCGGACGGCGACCGCGTGGTGGGCGCGCTCGGCTGGAACAGCGCACGCGCCCTGCGCGAGTACCGCAGCCACATCAGCGAGGACGTCGCCGCCTGACGCCCCCTGCCCGGAACACCGCCCCTGCCCCGCAGCACTTCCCAGACAGGCATTGCCGACGGGCAACGGACACCGGCAAGCCGCACCAAAGCCCGCGCCTTTCCCTCAAGTAAGGAGGCACCCATGACCTGTCGCGCGGTATCAGCCTGCCCCGCAGCAGGCGGGGCATCGCCGCGGCAACTGCCGTCATCGCCTGAGTCTTCGGCTCCTGCTGCCGAGTCGGAAGTCCCGGCAGACGGGCATCCTCCGGCTCCGGCCATGAGCCCGCGAGAACCGCCTGGCCGGACCGCCGTCATCGCCGGTCCGGCCCGGGCTGCGTACCGTGGGAGCGTGGAAATGATCGACCGGTTCAGGCGGTGGCTGCGGGCAGCCTCGCCGCTCGCGCGCGACCTGACTGTCGCAGTCAGCTGCTTCACTCTGGCCGCCCCGGTGGCCGCCGCCATCGCCTTCCACGACCACACCACGATCTCCTGGTCCGTCACTGCCCTCGCGGTCTCCTGTGTGCCGCTGATCGCCCGGAGCCGCTGGCCGCTCCCTGTGGTGGCCATGACCGTGACCGTGCACCTGGCTCAGTTCGTCCTGCTCCCGCTCCCCAGGCCGACGCCCGCCGCCACGGCCGTCGCGCTCTATACGGCGGCGATCGGCAGCGACCGGCGCAGAGCCTGGCAGGTTGGCGCATGCTCAGCCGTCGCGCTCATCACCGCGTCGCTGATCTTCCGCCCGGGCCTGGAGAACATCCCGCAGGTCCTTGCCCTGATCGCCTGGACACTCACGCCGGTGGCCGTCGGCGACGCCGTCCGCAGCCGCCGCGAAGTACTCGCCGCCGCCATGGAGCGAGCCGAACGGGCCGAGCGCACCAAGGAGGGCGAAGCCCGCCGCCGGGTCACCGCGGAGCGCCTCCGGATCGCTCGGGAGTTGCACGATGTGGTGGCCCACCACATCACCCTGGTCAACGCCCAGGCAGGTGTCGCCCACCACCTCATGCGCACCGACCCCGACCACGCCTACCAGGCGCTCGAACGGATCCGGGACACCAGCCGGTCGGCGCTGGACGAACTGCGTGCCACCGTAGGACTGCTCCGGTACGGCGAAGACCCCGTCGCGCCCCGCGAACCCACACCGGGACTGGACGGCCTCCAAGGTTTGCTGGATTCCTTCCGCCACTCCGGCCTTGACGTCACCCTGGAGCACACCGGGCATCCGGGCGCGCTGTCGCCGATCACCGACCTGGCGGCCTACCGGATCATCCAGGAGGCCCTGACCAACACGCGCAAGCACGCAGGCCCGGCGTCCGCGCGGATCCGCCTGGACTTCCGCACCGACGTCCTGCAGATCACCGTCGAGGACGATGGCTGTGGCATCGCGGCAGACGACCGCGGTAGCGGCCCTACCATCACAGGCATCGACATGGACGGAGCCCGCGACACCAGCACCGGCACCGGGCACGGAATGATCGGGATGCGCGAACGGGCCAAGGCCGCCGGAGGCACCCTCACCACCGGACCGCGCCCCGGCGGGGGCTTCCGTGTCGGCGCCGAACTGCCGCTGCGCGCCGGCCGAAAGGGCTGACCATGACGATCCGTGTCCTGCTCGCCGACGACCAGGCACTCCTGCGCGGCACCTTCCGGATGCTGCTCGATTCCGCCCCCGACATGGAGGTCGTCGCGGAGGCCGCAACGGGCCGCGAGGCCGTCGAACTGGCCCGCAGCCACCGCGCCGACCTCGTGCTGATGGACATCCGGATGCCCGACCTCGACGGCCTCGCAGCAACCAGGCTGATCAGGGATGACGAGAATCTTGCGGGGGTGAAGGTCCTGGTGCTGACCACCTTCGAGAACGACGAGTACGTCGCGGAGGCACTACGCGCCGGAGCCAGCGGCTTCCTCGGCAAGGGCATCAACCCTGACGAACTCCTCGATGCGATCCGCGTGGTCGCCGCCGGCGACTCCCTGCTCTCGCCCACCGCGACCAAAGCCCTGATCGCCCGCTTCCTGACCCAACCCGCACCACCCGACCGGGCCGCGGCACCGCAACTGGCCGCACTCACCCCACGGGAGCAGGAGGTGGTCACCCTGGTCGCAGCCGGGCTGTCCAACGACGAGATCGCCGAGCGGCTCTTCGTCACCCCGCTCACCGCCAAGACCCACGCGAACCGCGCGATGACCAAGCTCGGCGCCCGAGACCGAGCCCAACTCGTGGTCATCGCCTACCAGACAGGACTGGCCCGTCCCGACGCCCCATGACCCTCGCCACCGATCCACCGGCGGCCTGCCGCCCGGATCAGTCCGTATTTCCTGGAGGCGCGGTCGGTGGTGATCCACACCTCGCCGCCCGGCTCGTGGGCATACCAGATGGGGACGCTCACCAGTGCTCGACCCGGATCGCCCGGGGCCACCGACAGGACGCCGAGGTGCGGCTCGGCCAGGAACTGCTCACGTTCGTCAACGGTCATCGGCATGGCGGCACCTCGCGGTCAGATGTGCAGGCCATCGGTGCCGGCCGGGACGGCCCGCGCTCGGGGCGGGCGGCGTCCGGATCGGTCGCGATGGCCTGCGTCGGGCTTCTTTCGGTGTTGGGGTGGTGGTGTTTTCGGTGCGGGGAGGTCACTGCCCGCCGACGTAGTCGTCCTGCGCGGCGATCTTGCCCTCGCGCAGCTGCAGGACCGTGCAGAAGCTGGCGGTGACCCGCTGGCCGGCCGGGGGCAGGGCCGGCACGGCCCCGGAGCTGGTTCCCGCGAAGTCGGTTTCGAGGGCGATGGCGTCCCCGTCGGCGATGATCCGCTTGAGGGTCAGCTTGCGGTCGGGGACGGCGGCCGCGTACTCCTGGATGTGGCCCACGAAGGCATCCCGGCCGTGGAAGGCAAGCTGGTAGGCCCTGACGGTGTAGGCGACGTCGTCGGTGTACAGCGCCCCGAACCGGTCGAAGTCCTGGTCGTTGTAGGCATTCACCCACTGGTGAGCGAGCTCGCGGGCGTCCGCGTGAACGGTGTTGCTGGTCATGACTGCTGGCCTTTCTGTTGCCTTGAGGCGTCGTACCGAGAGGTTGACACGGATATAGGTCGATTCATGTCCTATATCCGCAGAGTCCCCGAATGGTCCGTATAGGACGCATCCTGTCCTATACGGAGGTGATGCTTCCGCTATGACTTCTCGGGACACCACCAAGATCACAGGCGGGAGCACGGGCATGGGCGAGGGGAAGGGGAAAGGGAAGGCGCTGGCCGGGAAGGTGGCGCTGATCGCGGGGGCGACCCGGGGTGCGGGCCGGGCCATGGCGGTCGAGCTCGGCCGGGTCGGCGCCACCGTCTACGTGACCGGCCGCACCACCCACGGCAGCGTGAGCGAGACAGGCCGCCCGGCAGAGACCATCGAGCAGACCGCCGAACTGGTCACGGCGGCCGGCGGCGAGGGCATCGCGGTCGTCGTCGACCACCTCCAGCCGGAGCAGGTGCGGGCGCTGATCGAGCGCATCGACAACGAGCAGGGGCGACTGGACGTGCTCGTCAACGCCGTCTGGGGCGGCGACGGCCTGGTCGAGCACGGCCAGAAGATGTGGGAGTGCGACATGGACAAGGGGCTGCGGATGCTGCGGCTCGGCGTCGAGACCCACTTCGTCACCAGCCGCTACGCCCTGCCGCTGATGATCCGACAGCCTGGTGGCCTGGTGGTGGAGATGACCGACGGTACGGAGGAGTTCAACCGCCGTTACCGTGAGCCGTTCTACTACGACCTGGCCAAGTACGCGCCGATCAGGATGGCGAAGGCGCTGGCGGCGGAGGCCGGCGAGTACGGCTGCACGTCTGTGAGTCTGACCCCCGGTTTCATGCGCACCGAGGCGGTGCTGGAGATGTTCGGGGTGCGTGAGGAGAACTGGCGCGAGGGCTGCAAGGTGGACCCGACCTTCGCGGTCTCCGAGACCCCCGCCTACGTCGCACGGGCGGTGGCGGCGCTCGCCACCGACCCGGACGTGGCCCGTCTCAACGGCCGTTCGCTGTCCGCCGGCGCCCTGGCCAAGGAGTACGGCTTCACGGACGCCGACGGCTCCTCCCCGGACCCCGCACGGTACTTCGAGGACTTCATGACCACCGGCACGGCCCCCGACCCCGACGACTACCGCTGACCACCGCACCATGCCCCAGGTCCCGGGCTCCGGGGCCCGGGGCGGCTCGCAAGGTGAAGGGAGACACCGCCATGACTCCAGCGGATGTCGCGGAGTTCGCTATGGAACTGCCGGAGGTGGCAGAGAACGAGCCAGGCCCCGGGATGACCCTCTTCAAGGTCGGCGGCAAGATCTTCGCCGTCCTGACGGAAGCCAACGCCTCGCGCCCCGACCAGGTGACCCTCAAGTGCGACCCCGATCTCGCCCTGCACCTGCGCGAGCAGTACCCGGCGGTCGGCCCCAGCTACTACGCGCGCCTGCCGCACTGGAACACCGTGGTCCTGGACGGCACCGTGCCCGCCGACGAGCTCGCCGACATGATCGAACACTCCTGGGACCGCGTCGTGGCCCACCTGCCCCGCACCACCCGCGACCGGCTGCAAAGGCTCCACCAGGACCAGCCGTGACCTCCCCAGTGCATCAGGCACGCGGGAGGACCACCACACTCACGACCGGCCCTTTCAGCAAGGCATGCGACCTGGGCACGTACACCTGACGCTCGTCGTGGCGGCCTCACCCGCACCGTCCCAGGGTAGGCGCAGCTGCCGTGGACGACGCCGAACACACATCGCCGCCCCAACCCGCAGGGGCTCGACAGCCCCTGGACAACCGCAACCACCCCCTCTTCTCCCCTCACAAGGAAGGTTTCACCATGAAGATCGCTGTCCTCGGTACCGGAGACGGTGGCCTGCCCTGCGGATACCGTCTCCACCGCGCAGCGCCGCGGCTGCCGTGACGGGCTGGGTTCATTCACCGGGCACGAGATGACGGGTCACGCTGTTGAGCTTCTCGCAGGTTTCTTCGTGTTCGCGTTCCGGGCGGGAATGGCGTACGACTCCTGCGCCGGCGCGCAGCCAGGTTCGGTCAGTGTCCTGGTAGATCGTTCGCAGGACCAGGGCGGCGTCGAGGGCGCCGTCGTCATCGCAGGTGAGCACGGCGCCCGCATACAGGCCGCGGGGAGTGAGTTCGACCTCGCGGATCAGATTGCGTGCGGTCTGCTTCGGAATGCCTGTGGCGGTGACGGCGGGGAAGACCGCGGCGAGTGCGTGCCATGGGCCGTGTCCACTGCGCAGCCGTCCGCTGACCGCGGAGGCGAGGTGCTGGACGCTGCCCCGCTCCTGGACGGTCATGAAGTCCCGGACGTGCACGGTGCCGCAGACCGAGGCGAGTTCGTCGCAGGCGAGTCTGACGGAGATGGCGTGCTCGTGGATCTCCTTGGGGTCGCTGAGCAGGTCTGCGCGGAGTCGGGCGTCGGTGTGCGGCGAGCCGGTCCGCGCACGGGTACCGGCCAGGGGAGTGGTGGTGACCTGGCCGTCTCCGGTGGCCTCCAGGATGGTTTCCGGGCTGAATCCGGCGGCCCGCAGTCCGCCGAGGTCCAGGAGGAAGGACCGGGCCGGCGTGTTGTGGTGGCGGCCCGCGTAGTAGCTGGCGGCCAGGTCGACGGTGTAAGGGACGGTCACCTCCCGCGAGAGGACCACTTTCTCAAGGTGCCCTGCCTCGATGGCGGCTACCGCGGTGGCCACGGCGGCCCGGTAGTTCCCATGGTCCTCGGCGTTGAGGGTGAGGCGGGCCTCCGTGAGCGCGGGCGGGCCAGGGTCCGAGCGGACAAGCCCTGCCAGGTGCTTCAGTCGTTCCTCGTCGGACGCCCGGAGCAGGACCCGGCAGTCCGTGATCCGCACTTCCGAGGCGGGAACCATGAGGAACAGCAGATCGCCCGAGTCCTCCGGCAGCGTTGCGCCCGAGAGTACGTCGGCCAGCTCGAACCTCGCCCAGCCGTACGCCCGCCATCCCCGCAGCGGCAGACCGGCCAGCAGCGAACCGACCCCCGGCAGGCCCTCCGCGAGCGGCAGGTGACGCACCAGCGGCCCGCAGGTCAGCTCCATGCCTGCAGGGCTCAGCCGGAGCTCGGCCAGCCGCCCCGCAGCGAACGACCAGATGCCTTGATTCTCGTAGACCATGTAGTCGCTGAACGCCCCGGATCTGGCCAGGCGGCAGGCGAGCGCCAGTGGCCCCTCCGCGATGTCCAGCGCGGTCTCGCAGTAGTGCGCGGAGACGGGAGCGCTCATGACGTCACCTCCGGACGGTCGAGAGGGCGGCGCCCCCGGGCGGAGACCAGCGGATACGAGGCGACGGCGAACCTCGGATCCCGCAACAGCGCCCAGAACGCCTGGAGATCCTCCTCCGTGACGTGACGGGCGTGCAGCGCGGTGCGCAGCTGCTCGGTGTTGACCTGGTGAAGCCGTACGCCGGTCTCACCGCCCCGCCACGCCTCGGCGTACGTCGTGGCGTTCACCCCCTCCAGACCGCAGGCTGTCAGCGCCGTGAACAGTCTGCGCCCCCACAACGGGTCGGCGCCGGCCGCGCGCAGTTGGTCCATCAGCGCCTCGTGGACCCGCTCGAAGAGCGCGGCCCCGTCCTCTCCGGGGGCGGCCAGTACCGGCACGTACCCGCAGTCGAAGTCCTCCAACAACAGATATCCGCCCGGCCGCAGCGCCTTCACCAGGCGCGAAAGCACCTCCTCGCGCTGCGGCAGGTGCAGCAGCACCAGGCGGGCGTGCACCAGATCGAACTCCCCCTCCGGCAGCGAATCGCGCGTGATGTCGTGCCGCCGGACCTGCACGTCACCGCGGTACCGCAGACCATGCAGATGGCCCGGCTCCACGTCCGTCACGACGACTCGTCCCGTGCTGCCGACCACGGTCGCGAGCCAGGCACCGAGCGAGCCCGAGCCGCCGCCGACCTCCAAGCACCGCCACCCCGGCCCCACCCCGGTCCGCAGCAACTGCGCCCGCGACACCGGGTCGTAGCATTCCTCCAGCGCTGTGAACCGGTCCGGAGCCTGAACCGCCGTGTTCTCGAAGACGTATTGGTTCATCCCACCCCCAAGGTCAATCAACCGGCCGTGCAAGTGGAACTCCCGCCTGCCCCTGATCGCTCACGGCCCGCTGCGAAGCCGTTGATCCTTCCGAGCCGGGCGCGCGGAGGCGATTACAGAGGCTCGCAGGGAGCGAAGAGAGCGCATGCCGTCCCGGGCTGCTCGCGGGCCTTGCGGCCGGGCAACGGCACCTGATGGGCCTCTACGTCTCGCCGCACCAGGTTCACATCGATCTGCGCAGCGTTCGAGCCTGCGGGCATAGCTCAGCTCCCCCACTCGCCAGTGTTCGCTGCGACCGTCGGGTGACAGCGCTCAGTATCGCCAAGCCTGATTCCCGTGCGTAGGAGGCACATTCAGCCAGTCAACTCACGGCCCATCTCACCATGCTTGAGTCGGAGCCCGAGTCTGTTCCCGATGACGCCACACGGCATCCGCAGCGCCTTCCGAGGCCGGCCCGAGCTTTGGCCAGAGAGCGCTTCTGCCAGTCGCTGATCGCGATCGCGGAACGCCCGGAGGTGCCGCGGGACGAACTCACAGCACAGCTACGAACCACGCTTCTGGACTTCGCATCGGAGACTCCCGACAACCAGGAGGCCGCTCAGCACGTCGCAGTACTGCCCATAGAACAGCCGCAGCCAGTGATGCGGATGTGCCTCAGCCCCTCGGGCTTCTCCGTCGCACAAGTATTGCTGAGCGCCGATGGCTGTCCTTTACCTGACTGCGTACTTGACAAATTCCCGGACCTGAACCAGGACGAATGGAACGCCGTCATCCAAGTCAGCGGGCTGGCCCTCTTGGCGTTCGAGGCCGAACCAGGCTGCACAACGGAGTAGCTTCTGCATTGCACCGACAACCAAATCCCTGCAGCAGGCAGTCCGAAATCCCAAGCGTGGACCAGGCCCAGTGATCTTTGGTCTCTGGCACCTGATGCAATTCAAACTGAATATAAGCGTTCACTCATACGAGTGATGCATCGGGCGCCTGCAGAGTAGTAGCTTATGGAGAGTGGGGTTTTCTGCGGCGGCGCGATAATCGCGTATCGGTCGTGCTGGGCTACGGCGGCTGCAGCTCTCCCCGCATTAGTGACATGTGCGTATGGTTCAAGTCCCCCCTCGGGAACTCACTCCAACGGCCTAATCCGTGCGGTGGGCAGGCACTTGCATGAGGAGTCGACCGGCTGGTCGAGATGGGCGGGTGAATTCCCTGCGGCTTGGCCACCAACAAACCCGAGCCCATGCCGGCCATTACCGGTGACAAACCGCATCTCAGATGTGAAGGTCACGATCTACGGCTGGGCCTGAGATTTGCCAGCCAGTCGTCGATCATGATGGCGATGGCGGGCGCGCGATCATGCAGGAGTGAGAAATGGTCGGCGTCGGCCTCCCATACGGTCGTGGCGAACTCCCATGAGGGGAACGGCGCCCTCGTGCCGGGGAGCGGGCGCGTGGCCCTGATCAGCAGGGTGGGGATGGGCAGCGGCTCGGGGCTCCAGTCGGCGAAGAGGCCGAGGTGGGCCCCGCTGACCGTGAGCTCGTAGTCGTCGAGTGTCGCGGTGTCTGGCTGGTCCAGGAGGTGTTGCAGTACTGCGGCTGCGTGACGGGAGCTGACGCGTTGTGGGGAAGGGGTGTCGAGCAGCACGAGTGCTGCGGGTGGAGTCTTCGCTCTGCACAGTTCGGTGGCGATGGCGTGTGCGGCCCAGCCGCCTGAGGAGTGGCCGAGGAGCACGGCCTGCTCGGCTTGCTTGCCCAGTACGCGTGCCTGGGTGCGGGCGAAGGCGGAGACGGTCTTCGGGAGCTGGGTGCCGGATCGGTGGCCGGGGGCGGGCAGCAGATGTACGTCGCGGGAGCCGCGGAAGGCTGTGGCGAGCCGGGCGTAGTGGAAGGGGTTCGCGCCCGCGAAAAGGGAAGGCACGCAGACGAAGGCCGGGCGGGTGGGACCGTGTGCCAACTGCACCAGTGGGGTGGTGCCTTCGGGCTGAGGTGTGGCAGAGACCGGTAGGAGCCGTCCGGCCCGAGTAAGCAGGTCGACAGCGGCCGGTTCGGCGCGTTCCAGGGCTTTGCGGACGAGCAGGGTGAGCAGACTGGTGGGCGCATCGGCAGTCCCGGTGTTCTCCTCGCGGGCGCGGCTGCTCGAAGCGGTCGGCGCAGTCGGCGCTGCCTGCACGCTGCCTTGCCCTGAGGTGACCCGCTCGCCCAGGTATGTGGCGATCATGTGGGCTGTGGGGTGGTCGAGCACTGTGGTGGCGGGCAGTCCGAGCCCGCTGATTTCGCTGAGTCGCTGTCGTAGTTGCGTGGCGCTCACCGAGTCGAAGCCCAGCTCGGCCAGGTGTGTGTGGGGTGGGATGTCGTCTGGGCTGCTGTGCCCGAGGACTGCGGCGATGTGGGTACGTACTGTTGTCAGGAGTAGTGCGGGGTGTTCCTTGGCGGGCAACTGTGCGAGCTGAAGGGCGAGTTCGGGCTCCTCGCGGGTGGGAGAGGGAGTCACACGCTCGATGCGGGGCTCGGGCATTGCCGGCGTGCCGCTGTATTCGGCCGGGCTGAGCCAGAATCGCCGGTGCTGGAAGGCGTAAGTGGGGAGAGGAACCGGCAGGGTACCGTCGTCGGCAAAAATCCGCGGCCAGTCGATGGTGTGGCCGCGCAGGTGCAGCCGGGCCAGGGCAGCGGGCAGACCGGCGTTCATGGGGCCGCGACGCAGTGTGCCGGTGACAGTGACCGCCTCGGCGTCGGCGGAATGGCCGGACGCCCACTGCTCGACGATGTCCTCGACCGTGGGAACAAGAGTGGGGTGCGGGGAGACTTCCAGGTAAGTGGTGTGCCCGTCGGACAGCAGCGCTTCCACGGCGCCCTGGAATCGGACCGGGTTGCGGAGGTTGTCTCCCCAGTAGCGGGCGTCCAGGACCGAGCCTGGTAGAGGATGGGGGTGACCGTCAGTGGAAGGGTGGAACAGGACTGACGCGGTCCGGGGGCGGATGTCGGTAAGGGACTCCTCGAATTGCCGCCGGACGGTCTCGATGTGCGGGGAGTGGGCGGCGTAGTCGATCGGAACCCGCCGTGCCCGGATACCGGCCTCCTTGCAGTGGCGTACCAGCTTCGCCACGGTGTTCGGGGCACCGTAGACGACCGTGGAGCGTGGTCCGTTGACAGCTGCCACCCCGGCCTCGTTGAAGTGGCGGGCGAGCAGCTCACACGCCTGTTCCTCGGACAGTTCCAGGACGGCGAGGGCTCCGGAGCCGGCGAGCGGGCGAAGCACCTGACCGCGGCGAGCCACCACAAGAGCCGCGTCTTCCAGCGTGAGTACCCCGGCGACGTGGGCGGCGGTGATCTCTCCCAGGGAGTGGCCCACCACAGCATCGGGCACGATCCCGTATGACTCCCATAGACGCGCAAGGGCGACCATGACCGCCCACAGAGCAGGCTGCACCACGTCCACCTGGTCCAGCGGCCGCGCACCCGGCCGCCCGCGCAGCACATCCAGCAACCGCCAGCCTGTATACGGGGTCAGGGCTTCGGCGCAGGCGTCCAGATGCTGCCGGAACACCGGCTGTGCCTCATACAGCTCACACCCCATCCCCGGCCACTGCGCGCCGTGCCCGGGGAAAAGGAACACCACCTTGCCAGGGATGCCGCGCGGCGCGATGCCGCGGCTGGTTCGTGGATGCGGGTGCCCCTGCGCCAGCGCGTCGAGGGCCGGCCGCAACTCCCCGGGATGTCCGACGATGGTCGCACGGTGTGGGAAGTGGGTACGGGCGGTGGCCAGCGCCCGGGCCACCGCGAAGGGTTCGGCCTCGGGGCGGGTGGCCAGATGCGCTGCGAGCCGGGCAGCCTGGTCGCGGAGCGCGGCGGGGCTGCGTGCGGACAGGAGCCACAGTGGGGGGCCGGGCGGCACCGCGCGGGCCGGTTCCGGCTCCGGGGGCGGTTGCTCCAGGATGAGATGGGCGTTGGTGCCGGAGAGGCCGAACGACGACACAGCAGCGCGCCGGACGCGGCCCGGGGCGAACGGCCAGGGGACGGGGTCGCGCAGCAGGTGGAGCACGCCGCTGTCCCAGTCGATGTGTGGACTTGGCTCGCCGGCGTGCAGGGTCCGGGGCAACTGATCATAGCGGAGCGCGAGCACCATCTTCAGCAACCCGGCGACTCCCGCCGCCGCGACGGTGTGGCCGAGGTTGGATTTGATGGACCCCAGGTACAGCGGACCTTCGCGTTCTCCACCGTAGGCGGCGATCAATGCCTGGGCCTCGATGGGATCTCCCAGCGTGGTACCGGTGCCGTGGGCCTCCACCGCGTCGATGTCGCCCGGCGCCAATCCGGCGTTGCGCAGGGTGGCTCGGATGACGCGCTGCTGGGCGGGGCCGTTGGGCGCGGTGAGTCCGTTGGAGGCGCCGTCCTGGTTGAGGGCGGAGCCGCGGATCACGGCGAGCACAGGATGTGCGTTGCGCCGGGCGTCGGCGAGCCGTTCCAGCAGTACCAGGCCGATGCCCTCGGAGAGCCCCATGCCGTCGGCGCTGGCGGCGAATGCCTTGCAGCGGCCGTCGTGGGCGAGGACGCCGAGCGAGGCGAGCCCGACCAGCATCTCCGGCGTGGAGTTGATGGTGGCGCCGCCAGCGAGGGCGACATCGCAGTCGCCGGTGCGCAGGGCCTGGCAGGCAAGATGGATGGCGGTGAGGGAGGAGGAGCAGGCGGTGTCGACGCTGACGGCGGGGCCTTCCAGCCCGAGGGCGTAGGCGATGCGACCGGAGGTGATGCTGGGGGTCGTGCCGCCCTGTCGGTAGCCTTCGCCGGGCAGGCCGTCGTCCGGCAGCTGTACCGGTCCGCCGTAGGTGGTCGGCATGAGGCCGATGAAGACTCCGGTGTTGGTGGATCGCAGCCGCGTGGGGTCGATGCCGGCGCGCTCCAGCGTCTCCCAGGTCACCTCCAGTAGCAGGCGCTGCTGCGGATCCATGGCCTGGGCCTCGCGTGGGGAGACCTCGAAGAACGCGGCGTCGAAACCCGCAACGTCCCTCAGGCCACCACCTGCGAGCGATGGCGGGCTCGCGGAGTCCCGGGCTGTCAGTCGGTGCCAGGCGGCGAGATCCCAGCCCCGGTCGTCGGGCAGCGGCCCGATGACGTCGCGGCCCTCGGCCAGCAGTTGCCACAGTTCTTCCGGGGTGGTGACTCCGCCGGGGAAGCGACAGCCCATCGACACGATCGCCACCGGTTCGCGCCAGCTCTCCACCAGCTGCTGCTTCTCCTGCTTGAGGCGAGCGTTCTCGCGCAGGGCGACGCGCAGTGCCCGGAGCACCCGGTCGTCATCCTGTGGCATCACTCACCTCCCGTTCGGCTGTGGGCGGTGCGGGGTCCGGAGTTACGCCGAAGCTGTTGAGGGCGGCCGCCCACATGCGGTAATGGCCGGCCAGCACGGACACCTCGATCAACTGCTGTTCGCCGTAGTGCTGGGCAAGCCGCTGCCAGGTGGCCTCGGAAATGCAGGCATGGTGGTGGAGTTCGTCGGCGGCGGTGAGCAGTGCCGCCTCGTGCGCACTCCAGTCATCGGCGCCCGGGCCCGCCGCCGTCCGCGCGATCTCGGCGGGGGTGAGGCCGGTGAGGTGGCCGATTCGGACGTGCTGGGCATGGATATACGCCGACCCGGCCAGGTGCGCGGTACGCAGGATCACCAGCTCCCGGTCCCGATCCGGCAGTGTGCCCGCGTACAGCAGCATCGTGGACAACGGGAACGAGGCGGCGAGGAGTTCCGGATGGCGGGCGAGGGTGGTGGTGATGTTGGCGGTGCGCAGCGCTGTGTCGGGCAGCGCGTCGAGCAGTTCCCGGACCTTGGGGGCGAGATGCTCAGGGTCGAGTGGGGCGATGCGGGGCGCGGTCATGCCGTACCGCCTGTGCAGCTTGTGCAGCGCGCGGGAAGTGTGGCGACGCCGCACATCAGCAGGCACGGGGATGCCATATGTCCTCCTCGGGGCCAGACCGGGGCATGGTGGTTACTCGTCTTCGAGCGCCAGGTCGACCAGCTCGTCAAGGCTGGCCGTGTCGAACCGGTCCGGCGGCTGCCCGGTTCTGCGGGGCGGTGTGTCCGAGGGCTGTTCCGCCGCGGTGAGCAGGGAGACAAGGTGCTCGCTGAGCGCATGCGGTGTGGGGTAGTCGAAGACCAGGGTCGGCGGGAGCCGTAAGCCGGTGCTTCGAGCAAGGTAATTGCGCAGTTCAACAGCGGTCAGCGAATCGAAGCCGAGCGCGTTGAAGGTGGCGACCGGGTCGATGTCCTGCAGAGAGCTGTGTCCCAGCACGGTGGCCGCGTGGGAGCGGAGCACATCCAGCACCTCGGTGGACCGGCGCTCCGGCGCGAGGGCGGCAAGTCGCGCCGCGAAGCCGTCGCCGCCGCTCCGGGTTTCGGGCAGGGACGCGGAGGTCCGCCGGGTGGGGCAGGCGAGGTGGCGCAGTATGGGCAGCACGGTCGCCGGGTCGGTGGCCCGGAGCGTGGCATCGTTGAGGCGTATCGGTGCCATCACCGCTTGGTCGAGTAGCAGGGCGCGGCTGATCAGCGTCAGACCGCTCACGGTGGACATCGGGGCGATGCCGGCCCGTTGGATCCTGCTCATCTCGGCGCGCCCGAGGTGGCCCGTCATGCCGCTCGCCGGCGCCCACAGACCGGAGGCCAGGGAGAGTGCGGGAAGGCCGGCCGCCCGGCGGTGGTGGGCCAGCGCGTCCAGGAAGGCGTTCGCCGCCGCGTAGTTGCCCTGTCCGGCAGGCCCCAGGATGCCCGAGGCGGAGGACACCAGAACGAACGCGGACAGCTCGCGATCCCGCGTGAGTTCGTGGAGGTGCAGAGCGGCGTCGATCTTCGGCCGTAACACCGCGTCCATGCGCTCGGGTGTCAGTGTGGCGAGCAGCCCGTCGTCGAGGACTCCCGCGGCATGCACCACCGCGGTGAGGGGATGCGCTGGTGGTACGGCAGCGAGGACGGTGGCCAGTTCCGTGTGCACGGCGGCGTCGCAGGCGGCCACCGTCACCTGTGCGCCCCGCACCTCCAGCTCGCGTACCAGTTCGGGGGCGCCGGGAGCGTCCTGGCCTCGGCGGCTGACCAGCACCAGGTGCCGTATCCCGTGAGTGGCGACCAGTTCGCGCGCGATGAGGCCGCCGACCACGCCCGTGCCGCCGGTGATGAGAACCGTCCCCTCGGGATCCCACGCAGCGGGTACGGTCAGCACGACCTTTCCGACGTGCCGGGCCTGGCTCATGTGGCGGAACGCCTCGGGAGCGTGGCGAACATCCCAGGTGCTGATCGGGAGCGGCTGGAACACGCCCCGCTCGAACAGCTCCCTGATCTCGGTCAGCATCTGTCCGATGCGCTCTTCCTCGGCATCGGCGATCAGGTCGAACACCTGGTACACGACGCCGGGATGGTCCCCGGCCACCTGCTCGGGGTCGCGCACGTCGGCCTTGCCCATCTCGACGAAACGGCCGCCGCGCGGCAGCAGTCTCAGGGACGCGTCGACGAACTCCCCTACCAGGCAGTCCAGGACCACATCGACTCCCCGCCCGCCGGTCGTCGCCAGGAAGCGCTGCTCGAACGCGGTGGTCCGGGAGGAGCCGAGGTGATCGGAGGCCAGTCCGAGGGCGCGCAGCGTGTCCCACTTTCCTGGGTGTGCCGTGCCGAACACCTCCGCACCCAGGTGCCGTGCCACCTGGATCGCCGCCATACCGACACCACCCGCCGCGGCGTGCACCACCACGGACTCGCCCGGTCCGAGACCGGCGAGGTCCACCAGCGCGTAGTACGCGGTCAGGAACGCCACCGGTACCGAGGCCGCGCGGGGGAAGGTCCATCCCGCAAGCATCCGCGTGAGCATGCGGTGGGTAGTCACTGCCAGTGGCCCGAATCCCTCCGGCACCAGTCCCATCACCCGGTCGCCCGGCGCGAGGTCGTCGACCCCGTCGCCGACCGCCACGACGACTCCGGCCGCCTCCACTCCCAACGCGGTGTTGTAGGGCGCCATCCCCAGGCGTGTCAGCACGTCCCGGAAGTTCAGGCCGGCGGCCCGGACCGCGACCCTCACCTGGCCGGGGCCGAGGGGGTCGTTGACCTCAGGGCAGGCGAGGCGGGCCAGCTCGCCCCGGTTGTCGTCGGCGCGGACGGCCAACCGCCACGGTGTGGTGACGGTCGTCCCTGCCGGAGGTGCGAGCGCCCCGTCCGGTGTGACCGGCTGCAGGCGAGGCACGACGGGGCTGCCCGCGCGGATGGCCAGCTGTGGCTCACCGGTTGCCACGGCGTCCGTCAGGGCGGCGTACGACGCGTCGGCAGTGTCGACGTCGACGAGGACGAACCGGTCGGGGTGCTCCGCCTGTACGGAGCGCACCAGGCCCCACACCGCGGCGTTGGCCAGGTCACGCACGTCCTCGCCGGGTTCGACGGCGACTGCCTGGCAGGTGACGACGATCAGACGGCAGGCCGCGACGCGGTCATCGGCGAGCCAGTCCCGCAGTTGGCGCACCACGCGGTTGATCTCAGCGCGAACATGCCCGGGTGCGGTCAAGTCGGTACCGGGCCGCAGCCAGAGCACGGTCTGCGGCGCGGGAACACCCCGCACGATGTCATTGGTCAGGCTGCCCAGGTCTGGGTACCTTGGGTGTACCCGCAGCGTCGTGGGCCGGTTCGCGCCGACGATCGCCAACTGTCCGATGGGGACGTTCGCGGGTGTGGGTGCCGGGCGCCAGGAGACGTGGAGCAGTGATCCGGCCCCGCCCGCGGACCGCAGCTGATCCGGGTTGACCGTGCGGAGCGTGAGGGAGTCCGCGCTGAACACCGGCTGACCGGTGTCATCGGTCACCATCACCGACACGGTGTCCGCGCCGAGCGCACGGAGTCTGGCCCGCAGCGTAGCGGTTCGGGACGCCCGGGCGGTCACCCCGCTCCATGTGTGGGGCAGGAGGAGTACCCCGTCCTCCCGGTGACGGGGCAGCAGCCGGCCGGCGAGCACGGCATGCAACAGCGCGTCGAGCGCGGCGGGCTGCACGGTGAACGGCCGGGGGTCGCCGGATGCGCTCTCCGGCACGGTCACTTCGGCCAGGACTTCCTCGCCGAGCCGCCATACTGCCCGAAGGCCGCGGAACGCGGGACCGTAGTCGAGGCCGATATCGCTCAGTCGCCGGTACAGGTCGTCCCAGGACACGGGGAGCGCTCCGACGGGAGGCCAACTCTCGGCCACTGACGCCGGGTTGTGCGTGGTCTCGTCCCGGTGGAGGACTCCGGTGGCGTGCAGGGTCCACGTCTCCTCGTCGTGGTCGGCAGCGTGTCGGGAGAGAACGGCGACTGTCTGGTGTGCGGTGTCCTCGCCCGCAGTGACGACCACCCGCAGCTGAACGTCCTCTTCTACCGAGAGGTCCAGTGGGTTTTCGCAGACGAGTTCTTCCAGGCGGGTGTAACCGAGCTGGCTGCCCGCCCGGACAGCCAGCTCGACGAAGGCCGTGCCGGGCAGCACCGGAGTGCCCAGCACCATATGGTCCGCCAACCACGGATGAGTGCGTAGGGACAGGCACCCCACGAACACGGTCTCTTCGGCGTCGGGACGCTCTTCGACCGCGGCGAGGAAAGGATGGTCCAACGCGGTCAGCCCTGCCGTGTTGACCATCCGGCCGACGGGCTCCAGCCAGTGCCGCTGGCGTTGGAAGGCGTAGGTGGGCAGTTCGATCCGTTGTGCCCCCGTGTCGGCAAAGGCGGCGTCCCAGTCGACCGGAACGCCGTGCACGTGTGCGTCGGCCACGGCCGTCGGGAACCGGCCGCCCTCGTCGCGGTGGAGCGTCCCGATCACCGCCGCGTCGATCCCGGCGTCCTCCGCGGTCTGCTCGATCCCCATGACCAGCACCGGATGCGGGCTGATCTCGATGAAGTGCCGGTGCTCCCGCGCCAGCAGCGCACCTACGGCCGGGGCGAACCGGACGCGCTCCCGAAGGTTGCGGTACCAGTAGTCGGCGTCCAGTCCGGCCGTGTCCAGGAGCCGTCCGGTCACGGTGGAGACGAGCGGAACGCCGCCGCCGCGCGGCACCAGGCCGGACAGCCCCTCCAGCAGCCGGTCACGGATCGCCTCGACCTCCGCCGAGTGCGCCGCGTAGTCGACCGGAATCCGCCGTGCGTCCACGTTTTCTGCGGTGCATTCGGCGACGACCTCGTCCAACACCCCCGACTCCCCGGAAACCACCGTGATCGCCGGGCCGTTGACGGCAGCGACGCCCGCCCGCCTGTCCCACTTGCGCAGTCGCGCCTCGACCTCGCCGGCCGGTGCGGAGATCGACGCCATACCGCCCAGGCCCGAGCAGCGCCGCAGTTCCTTGCTGCGCACGGCCACCACGCGTGCGGCATCCGCGAGGGTCAGTCCGCCGGCTACGTAGGCGGCGGCGATCTCGCCCTGGGAGTGTCCGACCACGGCGGCGGGCCGGACACCGTACGACTGCCAGACCGCAGCCAAAGACGTCGTCATCGCGAACAAGGCCGGCTGGACGACGTCCACCCGGTCCGACTCGACGTCGCCGGACGATGCGCAGACTACGTCGAGCAGTGACCAGTCGAGCCACGGCCGGAACGCTTCCGCACACGCCCGCATGTGCTCGGCGAACACGGGGGACGAGGCCAGCAGCTCCCGCCCCATCCCGTGCCATTGGCCGCCCTGGCCCGGGAAGACGAACACCACGCCTGCGCCGTCGTCGTCGGCTCCCCGAGGTGGGTACGTTGTGCCTTCGTGGGTGAACCGCTCCAGTTCGCGGGCGAAACCGGCGGCATCGCCGGCGACCACGGCCGCGCGGTGCGCGAACGTGGTGCGGGTCGTGGCCAGGGACAGTCCGACGTCCGCCACGTCCACGTCCGGCCGGGCACGCACAAATGCCTGCAACCGCTCGGCCTGGGCACGTAGAGCCGTGGACGTCTTGCCGGAGAACACCCACGGAACAGGCCGACCCGGTGAGCGGCGTGCCCGTCGCGCTGGTCGCCTTGCTGCCGGGGCCTGTTCCAGGATGACGTGGGCGTTGGTGCCGCTGATGCCGAACGCGGAGACCCCGGCCCGGCGCGGTGCTCGCGTTTCCGGCCACTCGGTGGTCTCCCGCAGCAGCCGGACAGCACCCGACGACCAGTCGACCGCGGGCGACGGTTCGTCCACGTGCAGGGTCCGGGGAAGGACACCGTGCCGGATGGCCTCGACTATCTTGATCACGCTGGCTACTCCGGCTGCGGTGGCGGTGTGCCCGATGTTCGACTTCAGCGAGCCCAGCCACAGTGGGCGATCGGCGCGTCGTCCCTGCCCGTATGTGGCGAGCAGCGCCTCGGCTTCTACGGGGTCACCGGTCGGGGTGCCGGTGCCATGGGCCTCCACGGCATCCACTTCGGCGGCGGAGAGTCGGGCATCGTCGAGTGCCTGCCGGATGACCTGTTGCTGTGCCTGGCCGCTGGGCGCGGTCAGACTGCTCCGCCCGCCGTCCTGGTTGACGGCCGAGCCCCGGACGAGGGCCAGCACCGGGTGGCCCAGGCGGAGGGCATCGGTGAGGCGCTCCACCAGGAGCACCCCCACGCCCTCACTCAGCCCCATGCCGTCCGCGGCGGCGGCGAACGGCTTGCACCGTCCGTCCGGCGACAGCGCGTCGAGGCGGGTGAACTCGATGAAGTAGTCGGGGATCGACATCACGGCGGCGCCACCCACCAGTGCCAGCGGGCACTCGCCGGTGCGGAGTGACCGGCAGGCCAGGTGAAGAGCCACCAGCGAGGCGGAACACGCCGTGTCGACGGTGATCGCCGGCCCGCCGAGCCCGAACACATGAGAGATGCGGCCTGAGTTGACACTCCCCATGTTCCCGGTCACCCAGTGGCCGTGGATGTCCGGGCCCGTGCCGCGCAGGCGTGCCGCGTAGTCCTGGTATGCCGTGGCGACGAACACGCCGGTTCCGCTGCCCCGGAGTTCGGACGGCAGGATCCCGGCCCGTTCCACGGCCTCCCAGGAGGTCTCCAGCAGGAGCCGCTGCTGAGGGTCCATGGCCAGTGCCTCACGAGGTGAGATGCCGAAGAACCCGGGGTCGAAGTCGGCCGCGTGGTGCAGGAATCCGCCGTGTCCGGTGTGTGATCGAGGCGTTCCGGCAGCGTCGGGTGCGGTGAGGGTCTCCAGGTCCCACCCGCGGTCCGCGGGGAACGGCGTGATGGCGTCCCGGCCCGACAGCGCGAGTTCCCAGAGCCCGGCGGGGTCCCCCACGTCACCGGGAAATCGGCAGGCCATGCTCACGATCGCGACAGGATCAGTAACGGTCTCCGTCATCTCCGCCCTCCTCGCGTTCGGCCCGGATGTGCCGGATCATGCTGGTGAGCACCGTGGACTCGCCGACTTCGACGAACTCGGCCGCACCCTCGTCGAGTACCGCGCTCACGCACTCCCGCCAGCGGACCGGATGGGTGAGGTGGTCCACGAGCAGTCGTGCGGTGTCCGCGGACGTGTGGGGCCGCGCGGTGCGGTTGGACCAGACGGGGAACTCGGGCTCGGCGAAGGTGAGCCCGTCAAAGGCGTGCTGGAACTCCAGGGCGGCCGAGCGCATGTAGCGCGAGTGGAACGGCCCGCTGACCGCCAGGCGGGTCACCACGCGAGCGCCGGCCGCCGCCAGTTCCCGCGCCGCGGCGGAAAGCTCCTCGTCGGGACCGGCCAGCACCTGGTGCCGCCACGAGTTGAGGTTCGCGATGTCGACTCCGTCGAGACCGGCTCGCCGCAGCAGCTCCCGCAGCTGCTCGGTGGTCGGCCCGACCACGGCGAGCATGCCCCCAGCGGTGCATCTGGCGGTGGCCGCGGCCCGGTCCCGCACCAGGCGCAGTCCGGTCGCGAAGTCGAAGACCCCGGCCGCTTCCAGCGCGTTGTACTCGCCCAGGCTGTGGCCGAGCGCGCCGGCCGGCTCGAAGTCGGGGCGACGCGATCGCCAGGCGAGCGCGTTCGCGACGTAGATCGCCGGCTGCGTGAAGCGGGTGTCGGCGAGTTTCTCCGCCGGGCCGTGCAGGCACAGGTCGCGGATCGAGTAGCCGAGCACCTCGCTCGCCAACGTGGTCTCCTCGGGGAACCGGTCGAACAGGTCGGCGCACATCCCGACTCGCTGGATTCCTTGGCCCGGGAAGCAGCAGACGGTCCTCGTACTCATGACTCCACCGTCCACGTCGGATAGCCCGCCTCGATCCGGCGACGGGTCTCGGGCAGAGCCATCAGCGTCTCGAAAGTCGTCACCTCGTGCAGGCACGCCTCCCGCACGGCGGCCCGGAACCGGGCGGTGCGCTGGCGTTTGAGCAGGATCAGCGAGCGGCGGGGCGCGGCGGCGATCTCCTCGGCGATCGCCATCGCGCGGTCCTCCACCTCGTCGTGCGGAGCCACCTGTACGGGCACGCCCCGTCCGCGCAGCTCGGCGCCCTGGTAGTTGCGTGCGGTCAACAGCATCTCGTTGGCAAGGAACTCACCGAGCCGGGCGCCGAGCACATAGGTCGCACCCGCGGTGGGGCTGATTCCGTAGCGCATGAAGTTGGCTCCGTAGCAGGAGCGGTCGCTGAGCACGGGGACGTCGGCGTAGGTGCCCAGCAGGAGCCCACCGCTGATCGCGTGTCCCCGCATGGCCGCCACCACCGGCAGGGCGCACCGCACGGGAGCCGACACGGCTGATTCGGTGCTGCCTACGCTCGCTCCGCCGGTGAGGGCCAGCAGCCCTTCCCGTGACAGCCCCAGGGAGAACACCTCCGGCAGGCCGGCGAGCACTACGACGTGGGTGTCCTCATCGCGTTCCGCAGCGGCGAACTCGCGCGCCAGGCAGGAGAGCAGCCCTTGGCTCAGCACGTTGCGCCGGGCCGCGTCCACCATGCGCAGTACCAGCACCCGACCGTGCCGCTCAACCTCCACCAGACCGTCGTCGTTCATCTCCTCCATCTCCTCGTCGTTCATCCCAGGAGTCCTTCCTGATGCAGGGTGCGGAGACGCTCGGCGACCGACGGTGCCTGCATCCGCTGGACGAGCAGATCCCGGGCGACGGAGGCCAGCCCGTCGGGGACCGGAGCCGCCGTACGGAGATAGGACTTCAGCGCCCCGACCGCGTCGCGGTCCAGCCTGCGGAGGCTGACGAGCAACCGGCGCAGGAGCGGCGCGGGGTCACCGGTGGCGAAGTCGGCCAGACCGATGGGCACCGCCTCTTCCTGGCTGATCTCCCCGCATGTCAGAGCGAGGCGGCGGGCCACCTGCGGGCCTGTCCGGCGGGCGATGAACGGCAGCGCCATCGCGGGCACCAGGCCGAGGAGGAGCTCGGTCAGCCGGAAGCGGGCCGCTGCGCCGGCGACCACGAGATCGCAGGCGGCCGCCAGCCCGACACCGCCGCCCGACGCCGCGCCCTCGACGACCGCCACGGTGACCACGGGGGCCTGCGTGAGCCGCTGGAACAGGTGCCACGGAGGCGGTTGGGCGGCGTCGTCGGCCCAACCCGCCGGCAGTTCGGCGTCAGCACGCAGGGGCATACCGGAGCAGAAGACCGGCCCTCGGGCGTGGATTACCAGCGCGGCGCATCTGGGATCTGCTTCCGCGGTGTCCAGGGCCGAGAGAACGCCGTACACCAACGCGTTGTCCAGGGTGTTGTGTTCGCGGTCCAGCCGGACCAGCAGGTGTCCCGGCCCCGCTTCGACGGACACGGCTTCCTCGCCAGGCATCACAGCCTCCCCGTCAGGCATCGTGGCCTCCCCACCACTCGTACCGCCGGTGGTAATCGGTGACCCCGGTGAACAGCAGCATCGGAGCGGAGCGCCCCTTCAGCAGCTCTTCGCACGGGGCCAGATCAATCGTCGCGGTGCGGGTGCCGAAGGTCAGGTGTGCGGAGCGCAAGGCGTCGTAGCGTGCGGGATCGACCTGTTGCCTGGCGCTCAGGGCGTCGTCGATGCCCATGGCCGAGACGCGCGGCCGTGCCTGCGGGGTGACCACCATGCTGTAGAACTCCGAACCGCACCCGGAGCCGTAGGAGAACACGCCGATGCGCCGCGCCGAGTCGATCGGGGCGTGCGTGATCGCGCTGATCAAGGCCAGCAGAACGCTTCCTGAGTAGGGGTTTCCCACCTGCCGCGCGTAGCGGATCGACGGCTCGGCCCGGGTGGCGAAGTCGGCCTCCACATTGAGGCTGTCCGCCTTGCCGAGGCGGCGCAGCAGCATTCGGTGCGCTCCCTTCACCATGCCGGGGAACGGCGTGTGCATGGCCAGCAGATCGAAGGTCGTGACGAAGTCGGCGCCGTCAACCTTGCGGGCATAATCGGCGAACGCGCCCTGGAGGCACTCCAGATAGGTCATCAGGGACAGGTCGGTGTCCACGATGTCGAGGTCGGGCGCCGGCCGGTAGGCGTCCATGACGTGGAAGCTGTGGAACCCGTTCGCACCGTGGTCCAGCACGGCCACGTCCGGCTGGTCGCTCACCAGGACCGCGATTCCGCCTGGTGCCTGAGCCGGTTCGTGGTAGGTCCCGATCTTCGCGACGGGCACGTCCGTGGTCACGACGAGCGCGCGTGCTCCCTCTACGGGGCTGGCGGCCACCACCGCGGCCGCCAATTGAAGCGCACCCGTGCCCGCATAGCACGCCTGCTTGACCTCCAGCACCCGGCACCGGCGGCTCAGCCCGAGCAGGTCGTGCACCCAGCTGGACACGGCCTTGCTGAAGTCGATCCCCGATTCGGTGGCCACGAGGACGAGCTCCACCCGCTCCCGCTGCTCGGGCGACAGCGCCGCGATGACCGGCTGGGCGGCGTTGACCGCGTAGGTCACGACGTCCTCGCATGGCAGGGACACACTGCGCCGATGCATCATCAAGTTGGCAACCCGGCTGGTGTCCAGCCCCCGTGCGGACAGCAGCTCGGCCACGTCGACCCAGGCCAACCCGCAGTAGGCGTTCACGGCCTCGATTCCGACCCGACGCATGGACCCTCCGCTATGAGCGCGTGGTGAGGACAAGAGAAGTGTTGATACCGCTGAAGGCGAAACTGTTGGTCAGCGCCACGTCGATCCGGGTTGCCTGCGCTTCCTGCGCGGCGTACCGGCATGTGGTGGGAAGCGGGTCCCGCAACTGCGGGTTCGGGTGGCAGAACCCGTCCCGCATCTGCACGACCGACGCCACGATCTCCTGGAGGCCGGCCGCCGTCATGGCGTGCCCGGTAAGTGGCTTCGTGGAGTTCACGAGGGGGCGCTGGTGGCCCCGTCCGCCGAACACGGCGTCCAGAGCGGCCACTTCGACGGCATCACCTGCCACCGTGCCGGCCGCGTGCGCGTTGACATAGTCGACATCGCAGGCATCGATGTCGGATTCGGCCAGCGCGGCCCGCATCGCGTCGGCCAGCCCGTCACGGGTGGGTTCGACTCCGCGGCGCCCGTCCAGCCGCTGCCCGGTCCCGGCGATGGCCGCCAGCGGAGTGACGCAGCGCTGGGCGGCGCGCTCGGCGTTCTCCACCACGATGGCGGCGGCGCCCTGCCCGTACACGAAGCCCAACCGCGACCGGTCGAACGGCCGGCAGGCCCGAGGCGGCGGGTCGTCGCGGTCGGGGCACGCCAGCACCCCGCTCATGCGGTAGGCGCGAAACTCAAGTGGCGAGAGATCGGTGAGCGGCGCAACCACCAGGCATCCGGCCGCCAGGCCGGCGCGTACGAGGCGGGCGCCCTGGATCGCGGCGAGAGTGCCGCTGGCGGTGGCTCCTCCCACGGTCCAGCCCTCGCCCCGGACACCAGTCGCCTCACTCACCACGCCGATGACGTCGACGTCGGCGTGTGTCAGCACATGGGACGGCGGGAGGCGGTCGGCACCGGCCGTTCGCGCGTAGTAGTCGAGGGCCAGGTTGTTCCCGGCGATGAGGAGAGCTGCGCGATCCACGTCCGCGGCACCCCACTTGGCGGCACGTACCGCCGCGACGGCAACACAGGCGGCAGTCTGCGCGGGCAGCGCACACCGCGCCGTGGCCATCCGGAGGCGCTGCCCGGCATCGGGATCCTCGGCCAAGTGCCGCCGTGCCCAGCCGGTGACCGTGAAGTCGTCGAGCCATGCGCCGACCGTGGCGTGCTCACGACCAGTCCGGGCCTCGGGGGTCATGGCGATGGCGCTGCGCCCGCTGCGCAGTGCGGCCGCGAAGCCGGGCACACTGTCTGCGAGCGGGTTGAGCACAGCCATACCGGTGATCACGGGAGCAGATCCCAGCGCAGTCACGGGCGGCTCACCGGTGCCGGTGGATGATCTCGGCCAGTTCGCCGAGGTCGGTGGCCGCGGCCAACTCGTCGTTGGGCACGTCGACACCGAGATCGGTCAGCGTGGCCACCACGACGTCGAGGCGGTCGAGCGAGTTGACGCCCAGTTCCCGCATGGAGCGATCCGGCTGGACGCCGTCGGCAACCAAGTCGGGGCGGATCGCCAGCAGATGCGTACGCACGAGAGCGAACACCTCATCCGGGCCGCCGGCGCTCGTCATGGCCGCTGCCCCTCGTCGGCCGGCTCGGTAAGGAGGTGCTCGGCGAGCAGTCGACTGCTGGGAAACCGATGCAGCACCTCGGACCGGCGCGTCCCGCCGAGCCGCTTGTTGAGCTTCTGGACGCACTCCACGGCGAGGATGGAATCCAGCCCGAGGTCGTGGAACCGGTCGTCGTCGCCGAGGTCGTCCACTGGGATCATCAGGACCGTGGCCACGGCTTCCTTGACGGCGGCGAGCACCTCGGCCGGTTCCGGCCCGGCCACCGGGGCAGGCATCGCGTGGTCCACAGGGGTGAGGGTCACCCGAGGCTGTGCGTCCCGTGTCATCAGCCCAGAGTCGTGATCGAGGCCGGGGGCCTGGCCCAGCCAGTGGGAGCGCCCCTCGAACCGGTGCGGCGTGCCGGCAGTGCGTGAGCCCGGCCGACTGGCGGGATCGGGTGGCTCCCGGAGGATGACATGGGCGTTGGCGCCGCCGAAACCGAAACAGTTGACGCCGACGAGCCGTGGTGCGTCGGAGCGCGGCCAGTTGGCGTCCCGACCCGCCAACTGGAGGGGAAGACCGTCCGTTTCGAGCGTCGGCGAGACGGCCGTGAACCCCGGCATGCGGGGAATGCGCCCACGTCGCAGCACGCCGACTCCCTTGAGCAGGCCCAGAATGCCGGCCGCGGACTCGGTGTGGCCGACGTTGGCCTTGACCGTGCCGACCCACAGCCGGCCCTCGGGCCCGGCCATGCTCCCGTGATCGCGGAGGCCCAGCCCGTCGACGATCCCAGCGATCTCCGCCGGATCACCGGCCTCCGTGCCCGTGCCGTGCGCCTCCAGGTATCCGATCGCCGACCCAGGCACCCCGGCGTCGGCCAGCGCACCGCGGATCAACGATGCCTGCGCCTGCGCACTGGGGGCGGTGAGGGTCGCCGACCGGCCGTCGTGGTTCATCCCCACACCCGCGATGACGGCGTGCACCGGATCGCCGTCATCGAGCGCCGCGCCGAGCGGTTTGAGCACCACGCACCCCACACCGTCGCCGCGCACGTACCCGTCGGCGGCGGCGTCGAAGCCCACAGACCGCCCCGTGCTCGACAGCACCCCCGCCTGCTGGAGTGTGGCGTGGTAGAACCCGTCGCAGATGATGTTCGCAGCCCCCACCAACGCCATCGAGCACTGCCCGGCCCGCAACGCCATGACGGCGAGCGCGAGGGCGGTGAGACCGCTCGAACAGGCGGTGTCGACGGTGACGCTGGGACCGCGCAGGTCGTAGTGGAAAGACAACCGGTTGGCCAGAAACGCGTGCAGCGAACCCGCGAGGGTGTGAGAGCTCACCTGGTTGCGACGCAGCGCCAACTCCCGGTAGTCGTAAGACGACACCCCGGCAAACACCCCCACCGGTTCACCGGCCAAACTCGCCGGCGCCAACGCGGCACTCTCCAGCGCGTGCCAGCTGCTCTCCAACAAGGCACGTTGCTGTGGATCCATCGCAGCGGCCGCGGTGGGCTTGATGCCGAAGAAATCCGCGTCGAACCGCTCGGGGCGGTCGATGAGCGCGGCCATGGGTGCGGGCACCTCGTCCACAGTGGTTTCGTAGCCCGGGACCCGCACTGTCGGCACTGGTGCAATCCGCCGCTCTCCACGGTCGAGGAGATCCCAGAAATCCTCGACCGTATCGGCGCCGGAGGTGCGGCACGCGACGCCGATGACGGCGATCTCCCGTTCGTCCCCTGCCCTGATCCCGTAGCTTCGCGCAGTTACCACGATCACCGCCCTCAGGAGAACTGATCACGTTCCGCGGGCACGGCCCACAACGCACATCGGCGCCAAAGGCCATGACGATGTTCCGTAACGGTGCTGCCTGCACGATCTCCTGTCCACAGCACCCTGCCGACTCCTTGGCATTCTCACGCCACATCAGGGATGCCTGGAAAAGGCGGTCTCACCGGCCCTCAGAAGATGCTCCACGACGTGCACACCGCACCCCTGCCGACCTGCCGTGACCCCGATGCCGACCTCCTGCCCTCGCCCGCCTCGCGCAGTCGTCGTGGCCTGTGTAACTGCGCTGAACCGGCCAGTGTTCGACCTCAGGCAGGTTGGCAACGGGGCCGGAACACACTACCCACTCGGGCACTCCGCGCCCCGGCAGCTCCGGCGAAACAACTCCAACCGTGGCTCACGGGTTCGCGGCGGAGGTTCGTCGGCGCCATCTCCTCCAGCCGCGTCAGCATCCGGCAGTCGCTGACCGCGTCGTGGGGCTCGCCGGGGGAGCGGTTGCGGTAGGTGCCGTGCTTGACCGGCCACAGGCTCTGCTGCGCTGCATAGGGCACCATCGCGTCCTACTACCAGCAGAGGGTCAGCCATTGTTCGACCGTCGCGCGGTCGCTGTGAAGGTGGCGGGCTCGCGTTCGAAGACGCTGCGGTCGAAGTCCATCTTGCTCACGACGATGGTCCGAGGGTCGAACACCTCGGTGACATAGGGCGGCAGCTCGCCGGAGGGCGCAGCTTGCGCGACCTGATCCAGCGCGATGCTGCGCACGGCCATGACGGCCGGTCGATGACGGCGTTCGACTGGAAGTACTCGTTGAACACTGCGGTGCCCAATGCCGCGCGGATAAGGCTTGCATTGTGTAGCCCAGCATTGCTCTGGCCGGGGCAGTCCTACATGTTTTCGTGGCGGTCGTGATACCGCGTCAACGTTCTGCGATTACGGCAATTGCTATTCACCCCGCATCACTGGCATGTGTGTAAGGTTCAACTCGGTCCTCGGACACGCACGCAAAATGCCTGGTCGGCGCGCTGACCAGGCATTTTGTGCGTGGAGGCCAGATGGGCCGTCGAAATGGGTGCGCGGGCTTTTGGTGGGGCAGTGCGCTGACCTGGGGTTTCTCCCGAGCTCGGGTGTGGGGGTTCGTGTCGGGTTCATGTGGAGATCGTGTGTGTTCGGGGCTTGTGGCCTCGTGGTCTCAGGGCTGTGACCGCTCCGTCGTCTGCACGTGGCGTGGGGGTTCACATCGGCTGGGGAATACGACTCGGATCCACCTCTCCTACCGGGTGTGGTTGGTACCGCGCACGGACTCCGTCATGGAGATGCATGCGGATTGAGCGGTACCGCGTCAGGGGTTCAAGCTCCAAGGCAGGATGCGACGCAACGAAACGGAAGGCACAGCGCGGCCCGCCACATGGGCCGGCAGCTGCCGAGTTCGATCGGCCCTCACTAGGCTCACAGCCTTCATCAGTGGTCGGACGCTGACCTTTGGATCTGTCCGGCGCGACATGGGCCATGCCGTGGGTGCCGCCTACCGGGGCGACATCTGGCCCTGTGCGCGGTGCAGCTGATGACCCTCTACGTCGATCAGGCCCTGGAGTTGGAGCGGATGGTGTTGCAGATTGAGCCGGGCAACACCCCCAGCATCGCTGTCGCCAACGCTGGCCTGGAACGCCGGGCGCCGACCGGCCCGTAGTGCAGGGGCTGCGTCATCCGGCACTCGACGAGAAGGCCTACGGCCCGGAGTTGACCGGTTAGCATTACCGTGCGTGATTACGATTCCGTCTGTGGGGAGTCGGCGTGTTCGGCACTTCATCGGCCCGTGTCCGCCATCGGGAAAACCAGCGGTCCGCCCACGTGGGACCGAGTGGGCGGAGTCGAGCCGATGTCGAGAGCGGGTCTGCAGGCTCTCGCCGAGCACGAATGCGGCACCCCGCCAAGCAGGGCATAGCCCGAAGGCGCGGCCCGGCTATCGGTGATGCCGCTGGTGAATTCGGGTCCCGGCCGTGACGTCTTCAAGACCTGGGCTTCCGTCGGAGCCGATCAGAGGGCAGTCGGGATGAGGGGGATGGGCTCAGGTGACGTGTGGCGCGGGCGGCCACCTTCCCCGCGGACGCTGGGGTCCGCGGGGAAGGCGACGGCAGACGGTATTCGGCGCAGGAGGCCGGGAGGCGTACACCGGACAGGCGCAGCTGGCTGACCCGGCTGTGGAAGGCGGCGCCGCGCAGGAGGTGTTCGGCGATGGTGGCGGCGTGGCGTTGTTCCGGGGCGGCCAGCGCGCTGCCGGCGGTCCATGCGTTGAACGCGCCCATTGCCGGACCGCACCAGACCTGCCAGTCGCCGGAGCGCTCGGTCTGTCCGGAGGTGGCCCAGCGTGAGGCCATCGCCAGGTACCAGCGGAAGACCAGGGCCATACGGTACTTCGGGTCCCGCTCGGCGCGCGGGAGCTGGTCGGGTTGATGGGCCTTCAGGTAGGCGGTGCACTCGTCCACGACCTGCTCCAACGGGCGGCGCAGGATGCGCTCTTGGAGCAGACGGCACTCGTCGGCCGGGAGGTCGTCCAGGCTGGTGTGCTCTCGGTACAGGCGGTAGAGCCGGGCCGCGTTGCCGGGGAAGAGCGTTCCGCGGGCCAGGACCTGTACTTGTACGCCCTGCTCGAACATGTCGGCCGCCGGGGCCATGGTGCAGTCTGCCAGGCCGGCCTGGGCGAGAAGGCGTTTCACGCCGGGCGAGGTGCCTGCCTCGGTGGTGGCCTGGTTGACCGAGCCGGTGACGACGTAGTCCGCGCCCAGAGCGAAGGCGGCCGCCATGGCGTGCGGGGTGCCGATGCCGCCGGCGGCGCCGATGCGTACCGGGGTACCGTGCGGGTGGGGGTGTTCACGGGCGATCAGGTCGCGCAGGCGGATGAGGGCGGGCAGCAGGATGGCCAGCGGGCGGCGGTCGGTGTGTCCGCCGGAGTCCGCCTCGGCTGTGATGTCGTCGGCCATGGGGACGGTGCGGGCGAGTTCGGCCTGTTCGGCGGGGACCAGTCCGCGGGCCTTGAGATCGGCGACGATCTCGTGGGGGGCTGGGCGGAGGAACAGCTCGGCGGTGTGCGGGTGGGAGACCTTGGCGATCAGCCGGTGCTCGGACCGGACCCCGGTGGCGGGGTCGCGGCGTAGTCCGGCCACCCGGTAGCGCACCAGGTCCGGGGTGAGTTGGACGAAAGCGGATGCTTCCAGGCAGTGCACCCCGTGGCGCAGGCAGGCGTCCACGCAGGCTTTCTCCATCGCGCGCGCGAGGGGGTTGTGGATGAGGTTGCAGGCGAAGGGCGTGTCTGTGGCGGCGAGTTCTGCCGTCAGGCGGCCGAGGGCTTGGTCGATCCGGTCTTCGGGCAGTCCCGCGGAGCCGAACGAGGCCAGGTGTCCGGCGCGGGCCAGTGCGGTGACCAGCTCCACGGAGGCGATGCCGCCGGCCATCGCGCCCGCCATGTAGGCGTAGCGGAGGCCGTGGTGGCGCCGGAAGTCCGCGGAGCCGAGCCGCTGAGGGGCCAGTGGGCCCACGGCGGCGAGCAGGGTGGTACCGGAGCCGGGTGCGGGGGGATGGTGGGTGGCGCCTGGCCGGCCCTCGCTGCTGACGATGTAGCAGGGGCGGTCGAGTGCCGCGAGCACCTCGTACAACCCCTCGGGGTCGTGGCTGACGGTCGTCATCCCGCTTCCCCCCTGTCGTTCCGCCGGGCGGATGTGACCTGTACGGCGATGTTGTCCACTTGGTAGATGCGCAGATCGTCGCGCCAGACGCTGCCGTCGGCCAGGATCCGGACGGCTCGGCCGTCGTGGTGCACCTCGCGGATGTGCACTTCGCCGCGGACTTGTCGGTGCTCGCGGAGGATCTGTCCGCGGTAGGTCCACCGCACCTCCTCGCCGACCGCGATGGCGAAGTGCGGGTGCGGCAGGAGGTGATCCACCAGACCGGTGTGCAGCGCGTAGGCGTGCGCGGCCTGGTAGAGCATCTGTACCCCGGCCGAGCCCGGCATCACCGGGTCCTGGAAGAAGTGCTGTTCGAAGTACCAGTCGTCGGGGCGCACCGGTTTGGTGCACAGCAGATAGCCGGCGCCGTACACGCCCCCGTCGGGAACCAGGACGGTGTCCTCCAAGAGCGCCATCCGCCCGTGGCCCAGCCGGGTGTCCTCGCGCAGATCCAGGTGGCGCACCTGCGCCGGGGGTGGCGGGCAGCGGTCCAGCCAGGGCGGGACACGGCGACCGCCGTCCAGGCCCTGCTGCTGTGCCAGCAGCTCAGGGGTGAAGTACCCGTGCACGGTCTCGCCAGTGTAGAAGGGCTTGCCGCCGGTGCCCAGTGAGAAGTTGTAGCGGTGCATAAGGCCGCCGGGGAGGGGGGTGTGCGAGGTGAGGGTGGTTTGCTGCTCGACGGTCGCGCCGCGCGGATCGACCTCGCGCAGCAGCCGAGCGGTGCCGTCGAGGTTGCGGCAGGTCAGGTCCTGGTCGGGGTACTCTCCCAGGACGCCGAGAAGCCCACTGAAGATGCCTGGGGGCTGTAGCGCGATCTCCATGAGCGCCAACTGCGGCAGGGCGCCGCCGCTCTCACGGACATACCATGGATCCTCCGGTACGTCGTGTTCGCTGGCCAGCCAGCTGCCGGGCCGGTACTCGCGCCAGGCGCCAATCTCCGCTTGGCGGCAGCGGTCCAGCATGAGCATGTCGCCGCGGGGCAGCCGCGGGCGGACCTGCGCCGTGCCGTGGAGGTCGCGGACGTCGTGGAGCGTATGGGCTCTGTAGTTTCCCTCGGCGGCGACGGCCGGCACCAGTTCGCTGCACACCGCCCACTGCCCGGCCGCGCTTCTGCGGCAGCCCTCCCGCTCCAAGCCGAAGGCCAGATCGGCTCCCGGCCTCTCCCGGAGCGTGATGCCCAGGTCACGCAGGTGGGCGACCAGCTGCCCGCCCCCGGTGATGCGGCAGTCGCCGATCAGGTACGGCCGTGGGACCATGCCGAGTTCGGTCACCTCCATCTCCAGGCGGAGTTCGGCCTGCTGTGGCGCGGGGGTGTCAAACAGCTCGACCAGGGCGGGACGGTCGGTCAGGGGGGTGGTCCTGGCACCGGGGAGGCACAGGTGGAACCCGCGGTGGAAGGCGTAGACCCGCAGGAGTTCGCTCGCCGTCACGATGAGCCGCGGCCAGGTGGCGGTGCGCTCGTCCGCGGTCAGGTGCGCGGTGGCCCGCAAGAAGCCCTGTGCGTACACGCCGCCGCGGGGCTCGATGGCCGTGACCTCGGCCAGCAGCCGGGCCGGCCAGGGTGCGGGGAGGGCCTCGGGCGACAGGCCGCGCTGGTCGAACGCGGCGCCGAAGACCGTGGCGAACTCGCCCGCGGCCAGGGCGTCCAGCTCGGCGGCGGAGAGCCGTTCCACCGAGGTACGGGCCAGGGGGCGCGGATCGCGCGGGTAGCGGGGGACTGGCCGTCGTGGCCACGGTGGGGCCTGCGGATGCCTGGCGACGACGGCGATGACCCGGTCCCCGTCACGGACGTACCACTGTGACGGCAGGGGCGGTCCGCCGGAGCCGGTGGCGGGGTGGGCGTCCAGTGCCGTGGGCGCATCCGGCACGGTGTTGCGCCAGGTCAGGTCGATCGCGCCGGTGCCGTCGCCCGGGAGCGCGTTGGCCGCCGTCTCGAGGACCGCTGCCGTGCCGTCGTAGATCTCGTGGCGGGGGAGCGGCGCTGGGCCGTCGTCGGTGGGGTACGGGCCGTCTGTCCGGAGGACCTCCGCGGTGCCGGTGAGCATGGCCGTGCGGGCGAGCTGCCAGGCACTGATGGCCCGATGGGTGTCGAGTACGGCGGCGTGGGCCCGCTGGAGCTGCTCGGCCATCGTCGCGGCCGGCGCCGCGGGAGGGACGGTGATGGGCCTGCTGCCGGGCCGCGCTGCCGGCGGCCTGGTCGACTGCTGAGCCGGCGGGGAGCCGGGCGGGGCTGTGAGTTCGCCGAGGGGGACTCCCTCGAAGGTGAGTTCTTCCATCATGACGTCCCGGGCAGTACTTGGCTGTAGATGGGGGAGCCGGCTCGGGCGGTGGTGCCGCGAACGGCGGTTTCCGGTTCGATCCACAGGGCGCGCACCCCGCTCCAGCGCTGGTGGATCCGTCCGTCGGGCGTGCAGGCGGTCAGCGTGCCTGTGGCGAAGAGCGGGTTGTCCCCGGAGTCGACAGCGGAGATGATCACGAAGGGCTCGTCGTCGGGCAAGGGGGAGAACAGTTCCACCCGTTCGACGCTGACCGGCAGCGGGAGGAGGCCGTCGCCGCCTTGCCGTAGCAGGTCCAGCAGCGCGGCCTGGAGCAGCAGGTCGGCCAAGGCCGGACTGTAGAGACGGCCCCCGAACGCTCCCTTGCCGAGCGGCGGGTCGGGCATCCGGGCGGTCACGATCAGCCGGTCGGACTCGTCCACACGACCGTTGCGCAGACCGGCCAGAGTCGGGCCGTGGAAGAGCCTGCCGTCGTCGTAACCGGGGTGCAGTCCCTCGGTGATCTCGTAACGCGGCAGCTGCTCGCGCGGCGCTTCCGGTGGCCGCTCCGCCCGTCGGAAGACACCCGCGTAGTGCAGCTGTTCGTCCGCGGTGGTGGCGTCGTGGACGGTCGCGCGTACGGTGTCCGGGCCGGCTTCCGGATCCGGTACCAGGTGGATGCGGTACCGCTCTGGGTGTCCTTCGGGGAAGAAGATCCCTCGGGCGATTCGGAAGTCGCGGAACTCGACCACCGGTTGACTGCCGCCGTGTGCGCGTTCGACCATGTGCAGGGCCCAGCCCGCGGCGGCCGTCATGGGGAGTACCGGCACCTGGCCGATGCGGTGGTCGCACAGGACCGGCTCCTGGCCGAGGCCGGTCAGCACTCGGTAGGCGGTGAGGCCCGCGGGGGGCAGCCGATCCACCCGGCGGTACAGCGGCCCGAGCGGTCCTGCGACGGTGACCCCGGCAGCGTCGCGGTCCCGGCCGCTCATCCGTGCCAGGAAGTAGGCGCACCCGGCTTCCCGGGTCAGCACCGGCACTCCTGCTTCCTTGAAGAGCCGCTGCATCGGGGCCGCCATGCCACCGGTCCACGGGCCCCAGACGAACGACACGACCCGGCACCGGGGGTGGGCGGTCTGGAAGGCGCAGCCGAAGCGGGTCAACGCCTCGCTGGCAAGGGCGTAGTCGGCCTGGCGCAGATTGCCCCAGAGGCCGGATACCGAGGAGAAGAGAACCAGGTGCCGAAGGCGGTCGATGTGCAGCGCGTCGAGCACGTGGTGGATTCCACGGAGCTTTGTGTCCACCACCGGTGTGAGGGACTCCGCGGTCATCTCCGCCAGCGGCTTGTCGCCCAGAACGCCCGCACCATGGATGACTCCGGTGACGCGCGGTGCGTACGGGGCGAGGGCCTGTGCCAGCGCCTGGGCATCGAGTACGTCTGCGGCGACGTACTCGGCTTCGACGCCCTGCGCGCGCAGCTCGTCGAGCGCGGTGCGGATCCGCCGCTGGTACAGCAGCTGCTCGGCATGCTCGTCGAGCCGTGTGTGGATTGCGGGATCGCCGGGATCCTCGCCCGTCTCGCGCGCCCTGGTATCCAGGGCAGCACGCAGATCCTCGGCGCTGTCCGCTCCGGCCGCCCACTCCGGTTCCTCGGTCAGTGGGGTACGGCCAAGGAGGAGGTAGCCGCACCGGTGCTCACGGGCCAGTGCGGCCACGCACCAGGAGGTGATCCCGGAGGCCCCTCCGGTGATCAGCAGCAGATCCTCTCCGGTCAGTGCCGTCGTCGGACCGGCTTCCCGTGCAGCGGCGGGCTCCGCCTCCCGCGGCGAGGGCAACGACGGGCGAAGGTACTCGGGTGGGAACGGTGTGTCGGACAGGAACGGTGTGCGGCGGGCCGTTCCGTCCCGGGCGACCTCGCGCAGGTCGGTGGCGAGGTCGGTGATCTCCGCGATGAAGGCATCGCCGACGTGCTGAGCGAGCAGCCCGGGCATGAAGTCCAACGCACGGCAGAACAGGCTCGTTTCTTCCAAGGCGACCGTCTTGGCCAATCCGCTCAGGCCCGAGGCCAGGGCCAGGGCCGGGGCGCCGCCGGTCCCGGCGTAGCCAAGGGCCCCGTCGAGCTGCGTAACCGTCACCAGCCCGGCCCGCCTTCCGCCCGCAGCCGCCGCCCGCAGGGCGGGACAGACGTGCTTGGCCACCAGCACGGCGTGCCGGAGCTGTTCGACCACCTGGGCGGCAGGCAAGGCAGCGGAAGGACTGATCGGGAGGACACACAGATCGAGACGGGGAGCATCGGCCAAGACCTCGGCAAGTCCACCGGAGAGCGTGGCCTCCTCCCAGTCCCCCAGCCCCCAGGTACGGGTCTGCTCCTCGGCCGTGGCGGGGGCGGCGCAGGGGACGCGCAGGCGGCTGGTCCGCCAACCGCGGGAGCTCAGAGCCGCGTCGAGCGTGGCGGACAGGTCACCTCCGTCGTCCAGCAGCAGCGCGTGCGGCTGGTCCGGATAGGCGTGCGGACAAACATCCGGCTCGGGCAACTCGCGCAACGCGACGAAGGCCCGGCCCAGTTCGCCGTCGCCGAAGGACAACTGCAGCTGGGGTCGGGAGCTGGCGAGGACCTCGTGCAGCTTCTCGGTCAGCTCACGCACTGTTCTGGCTTCGCTGAACTGGTACAACTCGGTCCGGCTGATCACCGGGTAGCGGCGCCACATCTCCGCGCCGATCTCCACCTGTTTCAGTGAGTCGATTCCCAAGTCCAACTGGATGTCCATATCGGGCTCGATCATGTCGATGTCGTAGCCCGTCTTCTCAGCCACGATTTCGCGAAAGACCCGTTCCAACTCCTCCGGATCGAGGCCGTCGATGTCCATCGGAAGCCGTTCGTCTTCGGCGTCGCCCCTTTCCACAGCCCACAGCTGCGCCAGCGCCGACTTGTCCGAGCCCTGCGAATCGCCCACATCGGCAGGCGGCTCACCGGCTGGCGGGGCGGCCGGCGAGGGACTGGCGTCGTCCGCCGTCAGGGGACCCGGCAGCTCCGGTCGTGCGTCGCCGTGCGGGTACGTGCCCGGCAGGGACGCGGGGCCGACGGCGGGCAGCCGCAGCAGGCTGGCGACGACCTCCCCGGCCCTGGTGTGCGCGTTCCCCAACGCCAGGCTGTGCTCGGTGACGGCCCTGACCGCGGCGGCCAGTGACGCGTCCATCGGTCCGTCCGCGGCGCTCCGGCTCAGCAGGCGGGTCAGCTGCTCCGCCGTGTGCAGCTGACCGTCCAGGTAGCGGGTGTGCGCGGCCAGATGCTCGGCGGCGGCGCGGGAGAGGGGGTCGGGTTGCCACTCCCGCGCGGCCGGGTCCGCGGCGACAGCGGGTGCCGGGGACTCCGGTTCCGGTGACAGGGCACGGCGCAGCTCAACCGCGCTTCGAGAGCCTTCCTCGGCAAGCAGCCTCTCGTAGGCGGGGCGGCGGGACACGGTGGCGAAGAGCGGGCCCTCCAGAGTGCGGGCGACTTTGGAAGGGGTGGGGCGCTCGGCCCGCGGCGGGACGTCGTAGCGGTCGATACCGCTCAGCGGCAGCCCCAGGACGGAAAGTCGGACGGCGGCCTGCTTCAAGGCCGCACAGCTGTCGGCGGCGCCGCCGATGTCACAGGAGATCGCCGTCACACCGCGTTCGCCCAGGGTTCGCTCCACGAGACCGGTCAGGGTGTGCCTGGGCCCGAACTCCACGAAGATCCGGATGCCGTCCGCGTACATCTCCTCCAGGCGGGCGGCGAAGTCCACCGGCCGGCACAGCTGCTCGACGAGGGTGCGGCGGTTGGCCTCCGGGTCCTGGCCGTAGGCTGCCCCGGCCGTGTTGGCGTAGACCCGCAGGGCAGGTGGCGCGAACGCGGTCGCGGCGCAGGCCGCGCCGAACGCCTCGACCGCGTGCTGCACATGGGAGGTATGGAACGCGGCGGCGACCGGCAGCCGCTGCGCAGGGACTCCCCGGGTGACGCATTCGCGCACAAACCGCTCCACGGCGGGGGCCGGGCCGCCGACCACGTGCTCGTTCGGGGCGTTGCGGTTGCACACCGTCAGTTCGGTGTGCATGGACAGCGCTTGCCGGAGTTCCGGCTCCGGTGCCCGCACCGCTGCCAGGGTGCCGACGGCGTCCTCTCGGCCCGGCGGGGGCGTCATGGCCTGCCCGCGAGCGCGGGCCAGCGCCGTGAACGTCTCGTCGTCCCAGACGCCGGCCGCCCACAGCGCGGTCAGTTCCCCGAAGCTGTGGCCGAGCAGGCCGTGCGGAACGAACCCCAGCTCCCGCAGGTAGCGGTACTGGCCCATGGACAGCGCACCGATCGCCGACTGCGCGTAGGCCGTGCGCCGCAGCCGGTCCTCGCAAGCCCGGCCCTCCGGGTCGCCGGGCGGCGGGAAGACCGCACGGGCCAGACTGTCGGAGGAGGGGAAGAGCACGTTTGCGATGTCGAAGGCCGCCCGCACCGGGGGCACGGCCAGCGCGGCATGCAGGCCCATCTCCACGTACTGGCTGCCCTGACCGGTGAAGAGTGCGCCGACCTTCGTCTCTGGTGGCAGCGCACGGCGGCGGTAGTGGATGCCCCGCGTGTGGCTCCAGCTGTCATGGTCGGAGCTCACCCGAAGCTGCTGGATGGCCGTGGCCACCAGTGCGTCGCGGTGTTCCGTGCTGGTGGCCACGAAGCCGACCCGGGCGTGCCCGGCCGGTACCGGACCGTCGTCCGGGGCTTCCTCCCGCTCCAGGCGCCTCCGCAGCTCGTCCGGGTCGGCGGCATGCCACAGCCAGGCCCTCGGAGTGCGGTGCAGCGCGTGCTCCGGCGCTCCCGCCCCACCGCGATGCTCCTCCAGGACGGCGTGATAGTTCACCCCGCCGAAGCCGAACGCGGAGACGCCCGCCCGACGCACCTCCCGGGAGGCGTCGCGCACCCACGGACGGGTGGTGGTGTTGAGGTAGAGCGGGCTGTTCTCACCGGTGGCCGCCGGGCTGGGGGTGTCCACATTGATGGTGGGCGGCAGCACCTTGTGATGCAGGGCCAGCACGGCCTTGATCATCCCGGCGATCCCGGCCGCGGCCTTGGTGTGGCCGATCTGCGACTTCACGCTTCCCACGGCGACGAAGCGGTGCTCACCGGGTGCGCCCAGCAGCTCGCTGAGCGCGTTCAGTTCGACACCGTCGCCGGCCGGGGTGCCGGTCCCGTGAGCCTCGATCAGCCCCACTGACCGCGGCGGACAGTCGGCGTCCTCGTACGCCCGTCGCAGTGCGACCAACTGGCCCTCACCGCAGGGCGCGTAGATGCTCTGCGCCATCCCGTCGCTGGAGCTGCCCAATCCCCGCAGCACCGCGTAGACCCGGTCCTCGTCCCGCTCGGCGTCGTCCAGGCGCTTGAGCGCCAGCATCCCGACACCCTCGCCCACTAGTGTGCCGTCCGCCTCCGCGTCGAAAGGCCGTACCCGTCCACTCAGTGACAGCGCGGGCGTCTTACTGAAACACATATAGGGAACGATGGAGTTGTCCGCATCGCAGCCTCCAGTGAGCATCAAGTCGGCGCGGCGACAGAGGAGTTCATCGACGGCTGAGCGCAGTGCGGCCAGCGAGCTGGCGCAGGCCGCGTCCACGGTGTGGTTGGCGGCCCGCAGGTTCAGCCGATTGGCGATCCGGCCGGAGACGATGTTTCCCAGGACTCCGGGGAAGGAGTCCTCGGTCCAGGGCGGCAAGCCGGCCAGACGCGTGCGCATGACCCGGCGTGCCTGCTCCTCCGGGATCCCGAAGGCGACCATCGTCCGCACCATCTCGGGAGCGAGCAGCCGGGAGGCGAGTGGGATCAAGGTGGAGTTGGTCCCACATACCCCGAGCACCACCCCGGCATGCTCAGGATCGAGCCAGTCCCGACGTCCGCGGGCCGCATCGGCCAGCACGTCCTTGGCCACCATCAGGCTCAGCAGTTGCACCAGGCCCACGGAGTCGACGCTGTTCGGCGGCATCCCGAACTCCCGCGGATCGAACACCACCGGAGCCAGGAACGCCCCGCGGCGGCAGTAGGTCCGGTCCTCGGCGAAGGGGTCGGGGTCGTAGTGGTCGTCCGTGCTCCACCACGCCTCAGGGACCTCCTCGGAGCAGTCCCGGCTCGCGACAATGTTGTCCCAGAACTCCTGTACGTCCCGCGCTTTGGGGAACATCCCGGCAACGCCCACGATCGCAATCGGATCGTTGGCCAGGCGGCGGTCGACGGCATCGGTCCGTGTCAATGGGCACCCCACTCAGACAGCGACCAACGGAAAGAAGCAGCCAAGCACCCATTGCCGTTTCGACGGGAACGGGAATATCAGGCTTCTCGTTTGAGGCTAGCGCTTTTGTGATTCCCCCGGTAGGCGCCGAGCAAGATCGCCCGTAACGGATATTCACTTGAGGGACGGGTATCGATCCACGCTGAGGAGCTGGCCGGGAGTCTCTCCAGTACAGCTGCCACCGGCGATCCGCTCAAATATGCTACGGAATTCCGCTCGATGAGTGCATCGTATTCCAAGGAGGCCGCCGACTATTGGTGCCGTACACCAGGCGATCTCTTCGGCCCGGAGGGATAGAGGGCAGGCTCAACCGCATCAGGAAAATGGGCCTACGAGGCAGTTGAGTCGAGGCACTATCCCATGAAAATCGCTCCGTGCTCGATGTTCTGCGTGTCCTCTTGGCCGCCATCGTCGTCCAACCGCACGAAGGCGTTCTGCGCCCCCAGCCGGCAGGGTGCGAACCGGGCTGCTTCCTCATCCGCGCTCTTCGCCGTCCCTGGGTCTTGGGCGTGATCCGATGGGTGTCCGAGTCCAGGGGCTGCTTCTGCACTGGTGTTTCGGTACTCAGGGCGTGAACTCGTCGGAATTTCCGGGCACTTGAGGCCGAGTTTTGCGTGTTCCAGGTAGCCACCAGTTGGCTCGCCCCAGCATCCGCATGGCAGCCGGAACGAGCAGCGCCCGGACGAGGCCGGCGTCCACCGCTACGGCGATGAACACGCCGACGCACAACTCCTTGACCAGGATCACGCCATTGGTGGTGAAGATCGCGCTGACGACCAGAACCACCGCCGCGGACGCCGTGATGATCGGCGCGGACCGCTGTAGCCCGGTCGCGACCGCAACAGCGTTGTCTCCGGTGGCGTCGTACTGCTCGCGGATGCGCGACAGGAGAAGGAGCTCGTAGTCCGTCGAGAGGCCGATCAGCAGGATCAGCATGGTCACAGGTTGGGTGACGTCGATGTAGCCGGTGCGGCCGGCGCCGACCAGCCATGTCAGGTGCCCGTCCTGGAAGATCCATACGAGTGCGCCGAAGGAGGCGCCGATGGACAGCGCGTTGACGAGCAGTGCCTTGGCCGGCAGGACCACCGACCGCAACGCCGTCAGCAGCAGCACATAGGTGAACGCCGCGATGGAGAACAGGACCCACGGTAGTCGGCGGCCCAGCATTTGGAGGGTGTCCTGGGCCATCGCCGACAACCCGCCCACCAGCACTTCCCCGCCGTCCGGCGGGTGCAGCGCGCGGATGCGCTGCACCAAGGTGCGGGTGACCGGGTCTTCGGCGCTGCTGTCGTGGGTCAGGTAGATCACTGCGCTGTGTTGGGACGTCGCAGCGATGAGCCCGGCACCGGTGCCAGGAAGACGGATGAGTTCCTCACCCCAGGCCCTGAGTGTCCGCTGCCCGGTGGGGGTGTCCAGCCGGTGCGGAACGGAAACCACCACCTGCACGGCGTCGAGTCCGCCGAGTGCGAAGTCGTGTTGCAGGGCGTCGGAAGCCAGGCGGGCCGGCGCGTCGGCGGGCAGGGTTCGCTGGTCCGGGAACCCGAGGGTGATGTGTGCGAAGGGTGCCGTCATGACGAGCAGGGTCAAGAGGACGCCGATCGTGTAGTGCCCTGGCCGAGCCATCACCGCCCGGGCGAGTCCGGCCCAGGGGCCCTCCGCCGGGTCCGCGCGCCTCCGTCGTGGCGTGCGGAGCCTTCGTGTGGTGAGGCGCGAACCGACGAGGGCCAGCGCGGCGGGCAGCGCGGTGACGCTGAGGGTGGCGCTGACGGTGATGACAATGGCAGCGGCGACACCGATCGACCGCAGGATGCCGATGGGGAAGAGCAGGAACCCCAGAGCGATTCCGCTCATGGTGGCCCCGGAAAGAAACACCGTGCGGCCGGCGGTCGCGCAGGCGGTCGTCACCGCGTCCGGCACGCCGGCACGGCCGGCAAGCTCTTCGCGGAACCGCCCGACGACGAAGAGGGCGGCGTCCACTCCGAGAGCCAGTCCCAGCGCGGTCACCAGACTCAGGGTGATGGCCGAGATCTCCACCACGTCGTTGAGCAACACCAGAACGCCCAGCGTGATGCTGATGCTGAGCCCGCCGATGACGACCGGCAACAGGGCCGCCACCAGACTTCGAAAGATCAACAGGAGCAGGGCGAACACCAGGGGAAGCGCGATGAGCCGGGCGCGGTTCAGGTCCGTCAGGGCCCGCTCTGCGACTCCGTCGACCACCGCGACCGGCCCGGTGTACTGGACGCGGAAACCCTCTGCCCGCAGCGCTGGGCGCAGTTGGTGGTAACTGGCCGTGCGGCTGGTGTCGTCGGACCCGGCGAGCATGATGAGGACGGCCGTCGCGTGGTGGTCCTTCGATGCCAGCAGGGGCAGATCGCGCGACCAATACGTCATTGTCGAGACGATGGTTCCCTTCGGCGCAGTGGCCAGCGAATGTTCCACCGCACGGCGGAACATCGGCTCTTCCACCGTGTGGTGGGCGTTGCGGTAGATGGCGATCACGTCCGCGCCACCACGCCCGATGCGGTCGCGGATGGCCATGGCGGCCCGGTTCGACTCGGCGTCGCGCGCGATGAATCCCCCATAGCTGAGCCGTTCGTGGATGTCTGACGCCACAGCCGCCGCCAACGCGGCCAACACCAGGGGCACCACGAGAAAGACCCATCTGCGGCGGGCGGCGGCACGGCCGAGCGTCACGAACACGCGCCCTCCCCGATGGCTTTTCCGTCCCCGAACGCGATCAGGAGCCGGCGGCAGCAAGCGGAGAACCCGCGCAGGATCGGATCGTGGAGGCCCCAAGGGCTCGGTGGTCGAGCTAGCCGGCCGGCTCCTGGTGTGCACGGCTCGGCGCTGCGGCCCGGATTCTCACGCGGCTCTGAAGGTACGGTTGCGGGCGCGAAGATCTCCATGATTTCCACCGTCTGTCATGGGTGAGGGCGTTCGAACACAGGCCACGACGTGTGCTACTGAGGGCGAGTTCGGTGCAAGCACACTGTCGGCTTCGCACCTCGGCCCCAGGTGGCGCACGCGCACCGTCGGCGTACAGTCGCTGGCGTTGCGGGGCGGGACGCACTGCGTCGGCTCCGTCAGGTACCGACTTCGGTCGCAGGAGGGGTCCCGGTGTTCTCAGCGGATCCCGGGATCCCGTTGCTGGAACCTGCGCCGGGCAGGTGGTAGTGCCCGGCGCAAGCCTGCTGAACTCCTCAGGTGGGGCTCACCGCCCCGCTACCGGAGCCGGTGGCCCCGGCGAAGGTCCCACTTGTAATGCAGTCGAGCCGAACCTGCTCGGGCGCGGTGCCCTCACCCTTCACCAGCGCGCCGGTGAAGGCGCCGCTTGTGATCGAGCCGCTGACGATGCTGGCCGAGATTCCCTGGCCGGCGGTGGCGACCCACACCACGGTTCCCGCACCGGAGCTCTTCGTTCCGTCGGGCCACGTGACGCTTGCCGTGACGTTCGTCGACGCGTTCGCGCAATTGTTCCGCGCGATGGAAAACATTGACTTGCCGATGGCGGTGCCGTTCTCCGCGCCCGTTACCTCGCACGAGCCCGTTGCCTGGTACTTCACCGGTTCGCCCTGCTCACCCGGGTCGTCGGTTTTCGTCACGGCCCCTGAGCCGTTCGCACAGATGATGGCGCCGGCAGCGGTACCACCCGCCCGCGGCGGCGCCACGGGCGCGGCCATGGCCGTCACCGCGGTTCCAGCCAGGGCCGCGAACAGTCCGTAGACACCGAGACGAATGAGACGGCGGCGCCATTTCGGCGTCGTGTCCGTGACCTCCCCGACGTCATCCTCCAGGCTTCGCTGAGTACCCTTTTCAGTTGACATGCCTCCTCCTTTCACGAAGAAATAGATCTGCATCGACGGTAGTAACCCCGCACAAAAACAAGAAGAATGGCGCCGCGCGAAGTCGAACAGACGCACTTCACTCCTCCGGGGATTCAAAATAGAATTACTGGTACGCGGACGGAGGAGCGTCTTCTGGGGAAATGGAGGAATGGCGTTGCCGAATTTCTTGCCTCGCGCAAGCGACCTGTAGAACGAGGCCACGGACCCCTTCAGGCAGGTCCCTGTGCAAACCCCTGGGTTACGAGAATCGTACCGTGATGTACGCCGAACGGGAAGGCATCGAAGCGAATTAGCCTATTCCCTTTTCCCTCTTTGGTAACATGTCGCGACAGGGCAAATGTCTATCGCACGTCGTTTCGATAAAACATGCCGGTGGGACTCACGTAATCAATATCTGATCGGCGCGAGATCCGTGTGTGACGGGGGTGTCGCTAGCGCTTCCGTAATTCGATCGACAAAAGGAAGAAGCACCTGCGCCGTTCGCGCGCCACGCTTCCAGCTCTCGTGATTTTCACTGCGGGTGCCAGCGGTGGCCAGAGCCTGGGGTCGCAACGATGGCCACGTGTGGCGGCCGCAGTTCCGTGAAAGTGCAGGTCGCGGCGGGAAAGCAGCCTCTTTCGCCTACGCGGTGGCGGTCAATGCGGTTGGGGACGTACGGACGGCGGGCGGCTGTCTCGTGCTGATCCGGCGGCTCGGCTGGTTCACGCCTGGAACTCGGTGAGATCGATGGTGTGAACGTGCAGCGGAAAGTCGTACACCGGGTGTGCCGTCTCGCGTTCCGGCCCCATGCCGAGCTTACGGATGACGTTCTCGGAGGCGTTGTCGCCCACCCGGTTGATGCTGATGACGCGATCGAGGCCACGGTCCTGGAGCGCGAACTCCAGCGTGGCTTGGGCTGCTTCGGATGCGTATCCCTGGCCCCAGAACTGTGAGCCGAGCCGCCAGCTGATCGCCACGGCGGGCAGCGCCTCCGGAAGGAACTCGGGCACGGACAGACCCGTGAAGCCGGCCAGTTCACCTGAGGCCAGCAGCTCGACGGCGAAGAGGCCGAAGCCCTCCTCGTCCCACTCCTCCTCCCACCGTTCGATGTCCTCTGCCGTCTGGTCCGGGTCGCGCACCGAGCCGTCGTCGATCCAGTGCATGACCCGCGGGTCGGCGTTGATCTCGGTCATTGGCGCGAGGTCGTCATCACACCAGCGACGGAGCAGGAGACGGGGGGTGTGGATCTCGGTCATGGCGCCCATCCTGCCGAAGGCAAGGGCCTCATCGGTAATCGGCGCTGCTCCCGGACTCTCGAAGCGTTACGGCGTGCCCGACGGACCCAGTCAGGTCCACACCGGGCAGGGCATGGGCAAGGTTGGGGGACTCTCAGCGCCACCGCCTCCGCGGCGGTGCCAATTCGCCTCGCGGCCATCGGCGGCCTTATCGCCCTCGCCAACCGCCGGTGCGTCCCGTCGGCCGGCGCCGAGTTCCGCGTGAGGTCAGTCGAGCGTGTGTACGTACGGGGTGGTGGTGGCCAGCGGTACGAACCCGAGCCGCCGCAGGATCGGACGGCTCTGGTCGGACGCGTCGACCTGGAGGTAGCGGTAACCGTGTTCGGCGGCGATGCGGGTGCGGAAGGCGACCAGGGCCCGGTAGAGGCCCCGGCCGCGCCACTCCGGCACTGTGCCCCCGCCCCACAGGCTCGCGAAGGAGGTACCCGGGTGCAGCTCCATCCGTGCGGCGCTCACCGGCACGTCACCGGCCATGGCGACGACCGCGGGAGGCAGGCCGGCGGCCAACTGGCCGAGCAGCAGCTGCCGGTGGTACGGCCGCGCTTCGCCGAACGCCCGCTCCTGCGCGGTCACCGCGAGCTCGACCTCGGCAGCATCGGTCACCGGGAGCAGGCGGACGCCCTCGGGCAGTTCGACGTTCGTGGGCAGGTCTTTGATGTAGGCGACCATCAGCGTCTCCTCGGGCTCGGGCACGAAACCCGCTGCCCGCAGCCGTCCGGGCAGGTCGGCCGGCCGGTCGTACCCGTACAGCTTCCACTCGAACCCGCGCCCGAGCGAGGTGAAGTACTCCACCTGTTCCGCGATCACGGCGTCCGCCGTGGCTTCGTCCAGCTCCGACCAGACGATTCCGTTCCAGCCGTCGGCGTCTGCGCCGACATGGCGTACGACGCCGCCCACCCGCTCTACCCGGGCTCCTGGCTCATCGGCCCGGATGCCCTGCCGCATCTCGCGATCGAAGACCGCCAGCACTGTGTCCTGATCCATCCGCTCACTCCAGCATCACCAGACGCACGAGGCAACGGAAAATGAGCAGGACAGGCCTGGCACGCCTACGCGTTGCTGCAACTGCTCAGCATCGGCAGCGCTGATGGCGCATGGCCCTGCCCGGCAACTGGCGGATCCAGGATCCTGAAGCAGTGCTCTGGCTGCCGGTGCTGGGACCCCGCGCCCGACGGCACCGCGAGGTTTCCTGCCTGCGGGACCTACACTTCTGTGATGAATTGCGGGGATATAGAGCAGGCGCGGCGCTGGCTGGAAGCGCAGGGGGTCAGGCAGGTCAGCGACGGTGTCTGGGCCGAAGGCGGAGTTCCCGCGGGGACGCTGACGTCGAGCGAGGTGGCGCACACGTGGACGAGCGTGGCGCTGGAGGAACGCGGCCGCGACGCGGCTGCTCGGTTGCGGCTCGCCTTCGGTCTGCTGGATCTGCTCGGTGAGTACTGGGTGACTTGCGAGATCCGCGCTGCGCTGAAGGACAACCGGGACCCGCTGCCAGCTGAGGCGTTCTGGGCGGGATACCGCCATCGGCTGGAAGCCCCTGATGAGCCCGAAGCGGTGATCTACTCTCTCTGGGTCGACTGGTTCGAGGACCCGGCCACGGCCGAGGCAGCCTTCGCCGAGGTGGTGGGCCACGACCTGGCAGAGATTCTGGACGGAACTGCGCTAGCCGGGATAGCCGGCGGTCCCCTGTTCCGCCGTGCCCGGCGCGTTCTGTGTGCCTCGGGCCCCGTGTCCTGGCCCGTCAAGTACCCGGTCTACCGGACAGCGGCGACGTTCCCCGAGCTCCAGCCCGCGGTATTCCGCGCCATCTTGGGCAGCTATCACGATTTCTACGGAGACCTCGAACCGCACTCCGCCCTCGCCCTGTTGCGGCAGCTGAGCATGCCCTCCGACACCGAGCACTTCACGGCCCTGTGCGATGCCCTCGAGGCCGGCCACACGAGTCACTATCTCTCCCGCCGCCTGGCAGCGGACGCCGGGCCGCCTGAGGCGGTTGATCAGACGGTTCTGTCCGAGCGTCACGTCCGAGGTGGGAGTCACGTCGCGACGACGGTGACGGCGCCATCGGTCTGGCAGGAGGCGATCCGGAGGGCGGGACGAGTCGGTCTGAGGAGGCGGCCGCTCGCTCTACGTGCCTGAATCCGACCACGGCGTGTCTGCAGGGCCTGTCACTTGTCCCAACGGACAGGCCCTACACCGTGACGGGGAACCCTCGAGCCGATGGTCCGGGAATGACGTGTGGCCTTACTACGTCCTCCGGCACACCGATGCCCTCGCGGTGAAGAATGTCGACAGCGAGAGCTGCCGGACGCCACCGCCGTGGAACTCGCGGTGCACGACCCAACCCCTGGACCCTGGCGGATCGGCCATGACTTCGACAGTGCGGTCGAGAGTTGAGATCGAATTCGTCGGCAGTCTGCCGCAGCACGAAGATCGCTGACGGAATCGCGGTCAGACCCAATATCGCCGTCGTCGACAAGAGGCCAACGGCAGATACGCAGGAAGCTGATGGTGTGTCCGGAGAGCGAGAAACCCCGCCCGGCCGTCGTCACCCATCACCAGCGGTCGTATCGATGCTGTTTAGCTTGGCCAGCCCCCAGCGGAGGCTACGCAGTTCCCACATACCCGGCGCCGGTCGAGGACATCGATCGTGGTCCCCGCTGCAAACGTCGTCACCGGCCCATTTTCGACGAGGAATGGGACTCCGCACAGCGGTTGGAGGGGGTTGCGCCCCTCCGGCCGTCGCTTCTGTGGAGCGTCCTGGTAGACGATATGCGGCGTGCCTTTCCGGGGGCGGCAGGCGATATCCACGGCCAAGTGAAGACGCGCACGGCCGATGCTCGACTCCGTGCGCTCCCGCTCGGCCGACACCAGACACCGCTGACAGACCTTGAGCATCCCGGCGGCGTCCTGAACGAGCGTCCCTGCGGGGATGGTCACCGCTTCCGCCGTGGTATCCAGCAGCAGCGTCCGCCGACAAGAAGCGGTTTCGCCGGCCGTCGCCCTCTCGTGCGGGTACGCACCCCGCCCATCGCGCACTGTGGCATGGAGCATTCCCTTGCCGTTGCGAGCCGGGTAGAAGTCCAACGGACGCATCGTCCGGGACGACTCCGGCCTTCTCGGGGGCGGTGGGACCGGCTGCGTGAGGGGGGTGGAGCGCTGATGAGGCTTCGCACCCTTCTGCACGGTCCGGAGGGATCCCGCTATCCCGCGTGCCCGCAGCCGGGCGGCCCGCTCTCGTCGCAATCCGCGCCACGACGCCACCCACTCCGAGCTGTCACACAGCCGCGCCGGTTCCGCCGGCATGACCCGGGTGGCGAAAATATGCTCGATATGGGCGCGCTCCTCAGCGGACGCGGGGCGTAGCCGCGCCTCGGTCTTGGCGTGGTGGCAGTCCAGGCACAGCAGTTGGAGGTTCTCCGGCTCCGGTGAGGGACCGTCGATGTGGTCGACTTCCGCACCAGGCGCTCCACACATCTCGCACGAGCCTGCAGCCCGCTCGATCACGGCCTGCCGAACCTCCGGCCTGGTCCGTATATTCCGGTAGCCGCCCGCGAGAGCTTGAAGGAACTTCATGCGGAACCCATACATGGCCTCGGTATCGTCCTCACGACCCTCGTTCCGCAGCTTGCGCCGGTAGCGGATCGACTCGGCAAGCTGGGCGCAACCGGTGCTGCAGAAGAGCACGGGCCGGTGCGACAGGTCGTCAGGAAGTGGCGCGTCGCAGTTGGCGCAGTGGTCGGACGTGAACTCCATAGCACCCAGCATGACAGCGCATCACTCCGCTTCGGCCTCCGCCTGCACCAGCACGATCGCCCGCCAGTTGGCCGCTTCATCCACGGTCATCCGGCACTCCGCAGCGATATCCTCCGGATACCCGCGGGCCATCTGCGCCAGTCCCAGGAGTACAGAGCTCGTCCATGCTGCCTTCGGGGAGGTAGCGGCGGGGGCGCTCCCAGGCCACTGCCCCACGTCAACGGACTGCCCGCGGTCCGGGCCGCTACGATCGCCCCTTGCACGTACGAGAAGTGGATCCGCAAGACACCATCTGGGAGCAGGACGCCGCCACTATCGGGCGTACATCTGGGAGAGGTCGGCAAGGGTGTCGGACGAGTACGAGCTGGCCGGCGCCGACGCCGAGGAGGTCCTGGCCTGGACCGCGCCAAGGCCGAGGAAACGGGCTCGGCCTACACGCTGTACGTGCGCGTCATCGACGAGGGCAGGCCCGGGCTGGTCCGCCTCAGCGGGGTGGCGGGCGACCCGTTCGCCTGAAATCCTCGCGTCCCGCGATGAGTTCAGGGACTCCGAGCTGTCCAGGGCACCCGACACCCGCGACGTAGCGGTGGACCTTCCCGCCGTAGTAGCCCCACCCCGCATCCGTGTCACGCTCGAGGCAGTCCTCGTGTGTGGTCGTCCTGGCGGTGCTGGCCGGGATCGCCAGGAACAAGCGCGCTTCCACTGACAGGGCGCCACTCACCCACGCTCATCTTCCACTTGTGCCCGCTCCACTGCGGCGTGTCGTTGTTTGTCCAGTTCAAACGGATTGGTTACGCAATCCGCGATCTTCTGCCGCGCTTCCACATAAACTACTTGCGCATCGGGGGGATTCATGTCGTACCCGCAACAGCCTGCTCAGCCGCAGTGAGTGCCGCCGCAGCCGCTACAAAAGAAAAAGACGAACAAGGGCCTGCTGCTGCCGCCCTGGCAAACCTCACGATTCCTCGACTCGCGCGGCGAATCGAGGCTGCTGCCCAGGCCAGGACCACAGGAAGAGAGGCCGACCTGGAGCCCGGGCGTGAGCCGCAGCACGCGGCATGACTGACCAGACCAGCCGAAGAGTGACAACTTTCTCTACGGGTTCAAGGCAGCTCGCTCTCGGCCGCCGCCTGCCACTCTGCCCCTGTCCATGTCTGCGCTCTTGCCTCCGCCCCGCTCCAGCCCAGGGCAGCGTGGTCGCGGTTCCCCGCTCCCCTCCACAGGGCCTGGGGCGCTCGCGCGCGGGCGAAGTCGTGGAGGGAGACGTTATCGGCGAGGAGGTTGACAGGTTGGGCAGTGCGGTCCCGGTACCCCGCCACCCTCGCCAGGGCCTCGGTTGCCCCCGCGCGGTCGACATCGCCGAAGGAGGTGTTGTCGGCGAAGGCGATCAGCCGGTCAACAGCTCACCGCCATACGAACGACCAGCCATGATCGGTGGCGTCTGCCCGGACTTCGAATCGGCGGTTACGGCAACCGCAATTCGCCCCGCATCACCGGCGTGTACGTATGGTTCAAGTCCCCCCTCGGACACCAGAGCGAATAGCCCCTTACCAGGGGCTTTCGTCATTTCTGGGCGGTGGTGTGGCCGACCACGTGCCCAACGGCCCAGCGAATCCCCAGGTCAGACCAGGTATGACAGGCCGAGCCTGTTGGCTCGGGAGGCGGCGAGCTTCCGGGCTCCGTTCTTCCTGCTGTGGCCGTAGCGGGCCGTGGTCGAGCCCCAGTGGAATGCCTTCCTCGCCGCCCTCCGCCGGGCCCTGGCCACCGCACCCGGCCGGCCTGGTACCCCGGCTGCGAAGCCCGCGTCCGCTCCGCCCGTGACCTCCATCCCGATGCGGAGAAGCCCGGCGGTACCCCGCAACGCACCCTCTTCACTGGCCTGGACCTCGCGGACCCGGACGAGTCCACCTTCTCCACCGGGTACTTCGGGCCAGTCCTCGGCGTCGCCGAACTGCCCGGCACCGGAACGCAGTTCCTCGACTCCGCTGTCACCGTCGCCAACGATCGGCTTCACGGCACCCCCGGCGCCAGCCTCATCGCCACCTCGACGCCATCAAAGCCCTCGGCCGCCACCTGGGGAGCCTTCCCCGGTCACCCTCTGGACAACGTGCAGGGCGGCATCGGCGTCGTCCACAACTGACCAGGAATACCGTCCTGACGTACCTCTCTTGGGGCGTTCATTGCTGTGCTCGTGCCGGCCGAGTGGCGTCGGTCAGGTCCTCCAGGAGCACGTCGGCGATCAGTTCCTCGACTACGGCGATTCCGTGCTGTGCCATCGCCGTGGTCAGCTCCGGGTCCCAGGGGGCCGGGGTCAGACGGCCGGGAGGAGGGCCGTGCGGTGTGCGGGCGGCTGCGGCGCGGTAGTCCGCTGCCGTCATGCGCCAGGGCCGGGCGGGCGTCTTGTCCAGGACGTACGCGGCGATGCGGATGCCTTCGCCGTCGAAGTCGCCGTGGTAGCGCAGGGCCGCATCGTGGTCCGCGAGCAGGCGAAGGAGGTTGACGGCCGCGCTGTTGGGCCATCCCGACGTGCAGACGAGTGGCGGGCAGCCCGGCCCGAAACGGCGTAGGGCGAGGGCCAGCACGCTGGGGTTCTCCACGATGTGGACGACCGGCGCGGCCCCCGTGGGGAGGGCGAAGGTGCCTGGGGCGCGCAGCTGGGCGAGGGTGAGGCTGGCCGCCTGCCCGGCCTCGGCGCACGCCCGTGTCACGCGGGCGAGCGGCCCGTCGCCGACGGGTCGCAGCCCGGCGGCGAGGACGGTGGCGGACAGCTCGTCGTCCGCGATGCCGGCACGGCCCCACAGGGCGCGCCGATGCTCTGCGGACTGTGGTGGGTCGGCGCAGTAGAGGGCCGCCAGGGCACGCAGCACCAGGGAGGAGACGCGGGTGCCGTCGTCGAGGGCGTGGGAGTCGCCGTTCAGGACCCGGGCGGCGAAGGCGGGCAGTGGCTCTCCTCGGGCGGGGAGCGCCGCGAGCACTGCGAGCGCGTCGGTGAGCAGGGTGCGGGTTCGCTCCGGTGAGCCGCCGACCAGGCCGGCGGCTCGGCAGGAGGCGGTCCAGTCGGCGAGTGCGGGCTGCGCCCGTACGGTGCTGTGGCCGTCCAACCACGCCCAGAGGGCGGCCCGTTCGTCCTCCTCGCGGCGCCGTTCGGACGCTCGGTCCCTGAGCGGGCCGATCAGTTCGGTGACGACGTCGCGTACCGTGTGGCCGCAGCTCTCGGCCACCGCTTCTTCCAGGCGGGACAGAAGGACGGAAGGGCGCGCGTCCGGCAGGCGGTCCAGGCCGAGGAGGTCGGCGAGGGCTTCGCGTTGGGTGTCGTCGAGGGGGCCGAGGCGCACGCGGGTGACGGGCCGGCCGGAGGACAGGCGGTCGTGGACCGCCTGCCACAGTGGGCGCAGTTCGGTGCGGGCCAGGGCCCGTTCGCCCCGGGGTGTTCCGCTGTGCGTCATGGCGCCGGCTCCGTCGTCACGCTTGACGGCGTGTACCGCTCGTCGGCCATGGCGGTGGGCTGTTGTTCCCGCGACGGTTCCCGCGACGCCGGTGCGTCCTGGGGCGTCTCCAGGTCCGTCCCGTTCCACACGAAGCGGGCGCTGGTGACCGCGTCGTCGTCGGCGCCGGTGAGGAGCTGGTGGACGGCGATGCCGGGCAACTCCCCATAGGTGCACCACTCATGGTCGGAGGTCAGCATGAGGTCCAGGTCGAGCGCGGTGAGCAGGGCGAAGACCTGTCCGCGGTTGACGGTGTCGACGCCGACGAAGACCTCGTCCAGCAGGATCAGCCGCGGTGCCTCGGGTACGGCCTCGTAGTGGGCGGAGACGGCGGCGAACAGCGGCAGGTGGAGGGCGATGGCCTTCTCCCCGCCGGAGAGTGCTCCGTGCAGTTTCTTGGTGAGCGGTTGCCAGCCCGCCCCGTTCGCGCGGTCGAGGCGGACGGTGAACTGGTGCCAGGCGGTGTAGTCGAGTACCTCGCCCAGCTGCTCCTCCCAACTCGCCGCCGTGTCACTTCCTTTGGCCTCCTCGATGCGGGAGCGGAAGAACGTGTGCAGCGCCTCCCGGTCGCCCTCGGTGACCCGCCCCGGGTCCTTGAGCAGCAGCTCGCGGGCGGTGCGGGTGCCGTCGGGGAGGTCCGGACGGATCTGCCACACGAGCTGGACGGCGACGTTGGAGGCGGTGCGGACGTGTTCCAGGTGGCCGTTCATCCGGTCGACGAGTTCGCCGGCCTGGCGGATGCGGGCCGCGAGATGGCGGCGGATGTCGCCGGTGAGGATCTGGTCGAACAGGCGGCGTTCCGCGGCGGTGATGTCGTCGCGGCTGCGGTCGCGCTCCTGCGTCAGCGTGCCGAGCAGGCCCGCCGCCCCGACGCGTACGCCGTCCAGGCTGGCGGTGAAGAGCTGGACGTCCTCGTCGGCCTCCAGGTCCAGGTCGGTGCGGGCGCCGAGGTGCTGACGGGCCTGGTGGACCGCCTCGGACAGGCGGGTGGCGGCGTCGCCGAGGTTGCGTGGGGCGTGTGGGATGTCCGGCCACTTCGCCGCTGTCGCGCGGGCGGCCTCCAGGGTGGCCTTGGCCCCGTCCTCGGCGTGGAGTTCCAGCGTGCTGCCGGCGTCCTCGGCCAGGCCGGCCAGGCACAGGTGGCGGAAGCGGTGTGCCGCGCCGTCTCGGGTTGCGACGGCCTGTTCCCGGCGCTCGGCGTCCCGTTCGCTGGTGGCTCGCAGTTCCCCGATGCGCCGCTCCAGACGGAGCAGGTGTTCGCTCGCGTGCCGTGCTTCCTCACGGCAGCGGCGCAGCGCGTTCCGTGCTTCGGCGACGCGCGCGACGACCTGCCGATAGTCCTCGCCGACGGTGGACTCCACCGCCGTCAGACGCGCCCGCAACCCCTCGGCCTCGGCCTGTGCGGCCGCCGCTTCCTCGGATCGTTCGCGGGCCGTCTGATCCGATCGGGCCGCCTGCGTGGCCAGCTGCCCGGCGCCGCCGGCCGCCGCGACGGCGTTCAGACAGGCGTCCGCCCAGGTGTCGGCGGTGTCCCGGAACGCGTCGACGGCGGTGGACAGTTCGCGCAGACGGCCGCGGTCGGTGGGCAGGCCGTGTTCCGCCGACTGCCGGCTGAGCGCGCGCAGCGTGGCTGCCACGTCGTTCTCGCGTTCCTCCAGGTGTGCGGCGGCGTCGTGGACGGAGTCGTCCCGGGCGGCCACTCGTTCCTCGGCGCGGTCCCGGTCACGGCGCCGGGCGTCGAGCTCCCGGTGGTCGGGGCGGGTCGACAGGTCGGCGTCCAGCCGGGCGCGGCGGGTGGTCAGGGCGCGCAGCTCATCGTCGAGCAGGGCCAGTGAGGCGTTGGTCCGGCTGATGCGGTCGGTCAGTTCGCCGATCCGGCGCTGCCTGGCCCGCTGACGGGCGAGGGCGCCGATGTGGGCGGGCTCCGGTTTGCTCCAGGTGCCCGTCGCGGGTGCGAGGCGCCAGGCGCCCTCCGCGGAGACGGCCGCCGGATGGCCGTCGGGCAGACGCGTGCCGTACGCGATGCCTGCGAGGAGGCGGGTGACGGTTTCGGCCGGGACCGGGAGGTCCTCCTCCGGGCGCAGCACCTCCAGCAGGCTGGTGCCCGGGGCGGACAGGGCCAGGGCCGCCTCGGCCCGGGTGTCGTGGCCGGGTAGCGTGACGCTCTCGTCAGAACCGACCCAGGCGTCCAGCAGGCCCGACGCCTCCAATGCGGCCTCCACTCCGGCCTGGACGGCGACGGGGACGCCCTCGCGGAAGGCGATCAGCCGCCACAGCGGCGCGCCGGCCATCGTCGATCTGTCCGCGGTGCGGGTGGGCGGGGGCGAGGGCGGCAGGTCGGTCTCTCCGCGCAACCGCTCCACCTCCTCCACCAGGCCGTTGCGCTCGTCCAGCAGGGCCCGGCGCACGCCCCGGGCTGCGGACTCGCCCTCGGTGATCTCTCGCTCCACCGTGCGCGCGGCGGCCTCCACTTGGGCCGTCACCTGGGTCTCGGAGGCCGCCTTGGCCACCAGTTCCTCAGGGTCGGCGATCCGGAGTTCCGTACAGCCCGCGGCCCAGACGCGCAGCCGCCCTGCCAGTGCGGCGAGTGCGTCGTCCCAGGCGCGAGCTGCTTCGTCTCGCCGGCCGGCGGCTTCGGCCAGCCGGGTGCGGGTCTGTTCCAGCGTCTCCTCGGCGGTGCCGCGGTCGCGCACCGCCCGCTCGTACGCCTCCATGGCCTCGGCGACGAGTGTGATCTGCGCTCGCCGGGCGGTGACCGCGCCCCGGAGCAGCTGCCGGACCCGCCGGGCCCGGTCCTCGGCCGTCGTTCTGTCGGGCGGTGCGATCTCGGTCGTGCCGGCGGCCCTCGCCGACACCGTTCCGTCGGCGGGCGCGCGTACCTCGTCGAGGAGTGCCTTCGCCTCGTGGTGGACGGACTCCAGGCCCGCCGTCCGAGCGGACCGGTGGGCCTCCTCGGCGGCCTGGTGGGCGTGGTCGTCGAGTGTGCGGGCACGGCGCACCGCCTCGTCGGCGCGCCGCTGGTCGTCTTCCGCCCGGTCGCGCGCGGTCTGTGCGGCGGTACACAGCCGCCCGGCGGTGGCGGCCGCCTCCTCCGTACGGCGGCGCAGCCGGTCCAGTTCCTCGCCCTGCCGGTACGCGTCGCTCTCCCGCAGGCCCTCGATGGTCTCCTCCAGGGCGTGCCCGCGCCGCTCCTGTTCCTCCCGTTGCACCTGGGCCGACTCCCGCCCTTCCAGGGCCCGTTCGTGTTCCTGGGCACTGTGGCGGGCGACACGGGTGAGGTTGTCCATCTCGGTGGTCGCCGAGATCAGTGCGGCGGAACCGGCACGCAGCACCCGTCGGGCGTAGCTGCGCTGGCGGGCCGCGACGGTCTCGGCCGCCGCCACCTCCTCGTCGAGCTGCCTGAGGTGTTCGCGCTGGCGGTCCAGCCGTTCGAAGCCCTCGGCGAGTTCGGCGACCTCGGCCTCGCCCAGCGGGGGCAGGGCGCGGGACAGCAGGGTGGAGAGCAGTGACGGGTCGAGCCGCTCGGACAGTTTGGGTTGGCGCAGTTGGAGCAGGGCGGTCAGCAGTGACTCGTAGCGCTGCTCGCCCATGCCCACGAAGAGCCCTCGCCGTACCGCGGTGCGGTAGTCGGCGGACGAGGCGTGCACCGCGCCGTGGTCGCGCACGGCCTCGGCGAGGGCGGCTCGGGTCAGCGGTTGGCCGGACTCGTTGGTGAGGGACAGACCGTCGGGGTGGGCGATCCGGCCCGTGGTGGTGAAGTAGTCGGCGTGCACCCCGCTGGTGTGCACGCTCGCCTGCAGCCGCGCTCCACAGCCGAACCACTGCTCCGTGCCGTCCTCGCCGATGCGGCGGAACTCCATCCACACGTACCCGACGCGGGTCTTGCCGGAGGCGCCCTCGCCGAGCAGGTTCCAGTGCATGGTGCGCTCCGAACCACCGAAGGTGGACAGCCGGTTGGGGCGCAGGCTGGCGTCGAGGAGGTAGGGCAGCAGCAGCTCCAGGGCCTTGGACTTGCCGGAGCCGTTCTGGCCGCGGAGCAGCAGGCGACCCTGGTGGAAGGTGAAGGTCTCGTCGTAGTAGCGCCAGACGTTGAGAATGCCCGCGCGGTACGGCTGCCAGCGGCCCCGGGCCACGTCCGCCGCGTCCCCGGGCGACTGGGGCGGACCGGCGGGCGCCTCCGGTGTCCGGGGCAGCGGAAGTTCCGTCACGCTCACTGCTCGTCTCCTTCGTCCGGTGTGTCGAACGCGGGCGTCGTACTCGGCGTCGCAGGCGGGTTCGTGCCCGTCGCCTGTCTGTGTCTGCGCCGGTCGTCCGCATCGGTGCTCGTCGTCTCGGCGAGGCGGTAGCGGTACGCCGCCGGGCGCGCGACGACGCGGCCCCCGGCCCGCCGGACCAGCCCGACGTCGCACAACACCCGCACGGCGTCCTCGACCAGCCGCACCGCACCGTCCGCGGACTGGTACGCCTTCGCCCAACGGGGAAAGCGACGGAGGAGATCGGCGCCGGCCTCGGCGAACTGTTCGGGCAGCATTCCCCCGGGCGAGGAGCAGACCGACTCCAGAAGCAGGAGCGCGGCAACCCTGGCGGTGGACGCGTCGTCGGGGAAGCGGAGGTCGGTGGCGAGCGCGTCCGGATCGACGAGCAGGAACCCCTCGGCCCGTTCCTCCAGGACGAAGCCGGCCTGCTCGACCGAGCGACGCAGGATCTGACGTCCGGTCAGGGAGGTGACGTAGGCCAGCTCCTCGTCGGTGAGGTCCACGCGGTAGAGGACGGGGTCGTCGAAGAGGCGGCGCAGGACCGAGTGGCGCAGCCACAGGTTGCGCTGCGTGTCCGAGGCGGCTGCGGGCTCGTTTCGTACTTCCTCCCGCTCGCCGCTACCGGCCGCTTCGGGGGCGCCGCCGTAACGCCGCTCCCGCACCAGCCCGGCCAGCAGCTCCTCGAACCGCAGCGGCACCTCGTCCGGCGGCACGGCCAGCCGGGAGGCTCCGACAGGAGCCGTGGGAAGCCTCATCAGCAAGGTGGTGTCCACTCGGTAGAGCACCTTGGCTTCCGGTGAGGCCACGTACGCCTCGGTCGCGCCGTCCACGGCCCGCAGCACGCCGTACGCCTCCAGCAACTTCAGGACGTCGACGAACGCCATCCGTTCCGGCCGGTGGACCGGGTCGAAGGCGGGCAGCGCCTGATCTGTCGCCGTGGCCTGCACGACGCGGTCGGCGAGCAGGCCGATGGTCGTCATCGGCATCGACAGCAGCTCGGCGGCGGTCACGCACAGCAGCACATAGCGCCGGCGGTCGAACGGCGCCCGGCCGGAACGCGCCCTGCGGGCCGGGCGGGAGCCATCGACACCGGCGCGGACCTTGGCCAGCCGCGCGTACCCGCGGCGGGGCTCCACGACCAGGCTCCAGCCACAGGTGTAGTCGAACCACTTGGCCAGCGGCTCGCGGCGGCGCCGCACCAGATCGAAACCGGGCGGGTCGGCGGCCTCGGTGAGCAGGGGGCGAGCCAGCAGCAGGCGGATGCCGCGGGCCACCTCTTCCCGCTCGGCGGCGGCCAGCTGATTGGCGAGCGTGCTCATCCCGCCACCTCCTGTCGTGCGGCGCGCGACGCCGGGAACGCACCCGCTCCACCCGCCGCCGTGATGCACACGACGTAGTCCGGTCCGGCCAGCACGCCTCTCTCCGTCCGCAGCACGGCGGTGCGGCTGTCGGGAGGAGAGGACAGGGCGATCTCCACCCGGCCGTCGCCGGTGGTCGCGCGCCGCACTCCCATGGCATCCGGCAGGGTGGACATGGCTCGACCCAGGAGGTCGAGCAGCCGGGCGAAGACGGCGGTGTCCAGCTCCTGAAACGAGGACAGTCGCACCGGTCCGTCGGTCGCCAAATCCGCCCATGCGCGGGCGAGTTCGGCGCGTTCCCTGCGGGCCTGCTCGGCGCGCTCCGCCTTGACCGCCGCGACATCCCGCACCTTGGCCGTACGGGTGAACCGCTCGGTCCTGCCGCTGGTACGCAGCAGTGCCGACACCTCCACGGGCGGAGCCTGGGACCACGGCAGCGACGACGGGATCAACTCCGGGTCGGGATGGGCGAGGTGGGCGTGGCGCGCCGAACCCAGGCCGAACGCCGCCGACCACAGCCGGTGCAGATCCTCCTCTCCCGGAGCCGCCGCGAACCAGTGCGCCAGCTCCCGGAAGTCCTGCACGGCACTGGAGGAGCGGCGCCGCGATTCGTTGATCCGCTCCAGGACCTGCAAGAGGGAGACGATGGCCCGCCGGGCGATGTCGTGCAGCTGCTCGATCCGCGGCCGCGCCCCCTCGTCCGGCAGGAACCACGCCCGCAGGCCCGCCCAGCGTGCCCGCCGGCTCTCCAGCCAGCCGGCCGCGGGATCCTCGCCTGCCACCGGTGGCAGCTCGGCTCCCCGCAAGGCCCGCTCCCGCAGCGTGGCTATCCCTCGGGCCTCCACCCGGGCCACGGCAGCGGCCACGGCCTGACCGCGCCGGTCGAGGTTGACCAGGAACTCCTGCAGATACGCGACGGTGGCGGCCTTCACCTCGCGGAACACCTCTAGGTCCGCGCCCTCGGCGCGCAGCAGCCGCTGCAACTCACCGTTGAACGCCTTGGTGTTCTCCACCAGCGCCTCCAGGTGCCCCTCAAGCTCCCGCAGCGTGCTGAAGATCCGGCGATCGGCCGAGGCGGGCTCACCGGCCAGGAGGCACAGCTCGTCGAGACGATCCGCGATCGCCTCCAGCACGGCCGTCTGCAGTGCCCCCGTCGAGGCGAGGACCTCCAGCGCGTGCCGCACCCCGGCGAGCGCGGCCTCACCTCGACGGGTCAGTGAATACTGCAGATTGCGGCGTTCGTACTCCTCGGCGGTGCGGTAGTTCTCCGCGTGGTTCTGGACCACTTCCAGCAGCTCCCAGCGCCCCAGCTGCTTCAGCGCCTCGTGCAGGTCCTCGTCCTCGACCGCCGCCAGCCACCCCACCGCGCGCAGCCCCTCCCGTACGGCGTCGAGCCCCAGCGCCGTTTCCAGGCGCTCGCCGGCCGCACCGAAGGCGTCCAGCACCGCCCCGTACAGATCGGACCTCTCACCCGTGGTGAACCGGAACATCTCCGGTGGAACCCTGCGCACGCCCCTCGCCCTCCTCCGTCACCGGCTCGGCACTGCTCGGCAGCATGTGATCTCCCACCGTAGAGGTCCGCACTGACATTCAGACGTGGGTCCCGGAACAGTCGGATCCGTCGCCCGTGGACTGCCGAAGACGAGAGCCGTTGTTCCGGCCGTCGAGGTGCGCCCGGATCGGCCACGCCCCTCAGCCACCAGACCTCAGCTGCGCAAGGCAAGGACGGTCGATGAACAGGTGTGTCCCGATCGAACCTCGGTGCGTGCCCTACTCTGGCCCGCCATCACCGGTAGAGGCGTTCCGCACAACGGCACGACCGGCCCACGCAATCCCGAGGCCGGAGCGCGGTCAACGGCCGTACGCCCCGCCCCATCGCAGGACCCCGCTCCCGGCGCCTCCCTCGCTGCCGAGAACGAGGCGAGTACCGTGCCCCCACCGAAAAGGGCATCCGGACAGCAGAAGAAGACGCTCGGTGAGCAGCGCCTTGAAGACCTCCTGGCCGCCGCTGGAACGGCGAACCCGCCGAGCATGTGCCCACGGCGAAGGAACTGGCCGACGCCGAGCGGTACTCCTGGGCCAGGATTCCCACGTACGACCACATGCCCTCCGACCGTCTCACCAGCACGCTGAACGGAGGGACCACTCACCGCCAGTCGACCTGGAGAGACACCGCCGGCCCCACCGCGCGACGTGCCGCGCCGGAGTGCGCTCGGGACGGGAACGAAGAGGGGCCGGTCGGCGACGTACGCCTGCACGTCGTCACGGACCTCGTCCGCATCCCACCGGGCCTGGTGCAGAAGGCTCTGCAGCGCAGGCACGCATCCGACGCCGCAGATCTGCCCGGCTGAACCGGTGACCGACCCTCCGCAGCACTTCCTCAAGCTCACTGGCCCACAAGTCAGGCCGCACATCTCCTTGCGCATGCGGATCACGCGCCGGCCGGGTTGCGGGGTGCGCCGCGTGGTGACCACCACCGATCACGCCGCTCACCGCCGAAGGGGCGCTGCCCCTGTCCTGGAAGTCAGACAGGGCCCAGGATCCGGGAGGAAGGCCCCCTACTCCAAGGAGGCGAGAGCGGCTTCATAGTTCGGCTCATGGGAGAGCTCCGAGACAAGCTCCGAGTGAAGGACTGTGTTCTCGGTGTCCAGTACGACGACGGCGCGGGCGGCCAGGCCGGCCAGCCGCCCTTCCTCGATCGCCACCCCGTAGTCGGTGAAGAACTCCCGATTGCGGAAGGCGGACAGGGCGCGGACGTTGTCCAGGGCCTCGGCGCCGCAGAAACGCGCCTGGGCGAAGGGCAGGTCGGCGGAGACGCACAGCACCACAGTGTTGGCGAGGTTCACGGCCTCCGCGTTGAACTTGCGAACGGAGGACGCACAGGTGGGGGTGTCGACACTCGGGAACGTGCTGAGGATCTTGCGCTTGCCGGCGAAGTCCCGCAGCGTGAGGTTCACCAGGCCCGCACCGACCAATGTGAAATCCGGAGCGGTGCTGCCTGGCTTCGGTAGTGTGCCGCCGACCGCGACCGGGTCGCCGTTCACCGTGATGTTAGGCATCAGGAGTCTCCTACTGAAGGAAGAGTGTGCTTGCCTGCATCGCTGACGTCGCCCGGAGTTCGACTCTGGCCCGTCGATGAGAAGCGGAGTCCGTCGTCGGTACGCGGGCCCGTCGACCGACTTCGGGCCGTATCGGCCTTGATCTGGCGGGCCTTACTGTCGCCTGACCCTGAACTGCGGCCGGGCAGCTGGTGAGTTGGCACGATGGCTCACTCGAAATCGCTGACCAGCCCGCCTCGGTAGGGCTGGCGTTCCCCGTACCGTTCTCCGGCCACCTGCGAGGCCAGCGGGTCGAGTTGCGCCAGCTCGTCCGGTGTGAGTTCCAGCTCCGCGGCGGCCGCGTTCTGCTCCAGCCATGTGCGCCGCTTGGTCCCGGGTATGGGGACGACAGGAAGGTCGTGCGTCTGCGACTGCTGATGCACCCAGGCCAGGGCCACCTGCCCGGGTGTCGCCCCCCGGGTTCCGGCGATGGCGCGTATGACGTCGACGAGGGCCGCGTTGCGCCGGGCGTTCGCCGGCTCGAATCGTGGATTGTCCGCACGGAAGTCGTCCCGGTCGTACCGGGTCGTCGCGCTCAGGGCACCCGTCAGGAACCCCCGGCCGAGAGGGGAGTACGGAACGAATCCGATCCCCAGCTCGCGGCAGGCGGGCACCACCTCCGCTTCGACCTTGCGGGACCACAGCGACCACTCACTCTGTAGGGCGGTGATGGGGTGGACGGCGTGCGCCCGACGGAGTTCTTCGGCCGTCACCTCGGACAACGCCAGATGTCGTACCTTCCCGGCTGCGACCAGTTCCGCCATGGCGCCCACGGTTTCCTCAATCGGAGTGTCGAGGGCCACGCGGTGCAGGTAGTACAGGTCGATCGTTTCGACACCCAACCGCTGAAGACTGGCCTCGCAGGACCGCCGTACGTATGCCGGCTCTCCCCGATATCCGCGCTGGATCGGATCGGCGGTGTCCGTTCGGAAGATGCCGAACTTCGTGGCCAGTTCGACCTCATCCCGCCGCCCTGCTATGGCCTTGCCGACCAGCCGCTCGTTCTTTCCTCTGCCGTACAGATCGGCCGTGTCCAAGAAAGTCACACCGAGGTCCAGAGCCCTGCCGATGGTGGCTAGCGATTCGGAATCGTCGGTTTTCCCGTAGAACTCCGACATGCCCATGCAGCCGAGCCCTTGCGCCGATACGTTCAACCCGGCGAGATGTACTCTGCGCATTTCGTCGCTGTTCCTCTCCTTGCCGACTGACTGTCGCGCGGGTCTGAACGGGGCGGGGATCAGCTGAGCTTGGGGTTCAATGGTGCGCCGACGAGTGACTCCGACGGCTTGCCATCCACTCCCACGGGAATGTCACCCACCACCATGACCCGGTGCATGATTCGCGGTATACCGCTTTCGAGATGGGCGGTGTCGACCGGCCCCAGGTGCATGGTGGACCGGTTGTCCCAGAAGGCGACGCTGCCTGGCTCCCACCGGAAACGTACGGTGTATTCGGGCCGTAGAATCTGCTCGGTGAACATGCTGAGCAGACCTTGGCTCTCGAAACGGGAGACGCCGATGATCTGCTCGATGTACTGGCAGTCGATGAACAGCACCCGTTCACCGGTTTCCGGATGTACGCGGACCAGGGGGTGGATGGTGGCCGCCTGGTTTTCCATCAGATGTTCCACGTATGCGTCCCGACCCGGCCGGGGCCGGTAGGTGACCCCGAGGCGGTGCTCGACCCGCAGGCCGTCGGCCAGCCTCTGTACGGCTTCCGACAAGCCGGTGTACGCGGCGGCCAGATTGGCCCACATCGTGTCGCCGCCGTACGAGGGCACCTGTTCGGCCCGCAGGATGGTGGCGGTGGGCGGGTCGATGCGGGGGCTGGCGTCGATGTGCCAGCCGCGCCAGGGCGAATGGCGATTGCGTTCCGTCCATTCGTTGTTGTCCAGCCCGAAAGTCGGGCCGTGTTCGAGGAAGTCGGCGGTCGTCTCGATTTCCGGGTAGTCCTTGGGGGAGACGGAGCCGCGCGCCGGCATCCTGATGAGTTCGCCGAATCGCTGCCCAAAGGCTACGTGTGCAGCGTGGTCGATGTCCTGTTCTCGGAAGAAGACCACCTTCCAGCGCAGCACGGCAGACCTGATTGTTTCGATCACCGAATCGTCCAGCGGTTTTGCGAGATCCACGCCGTAGATCTCCGCGCCGATGTGACCGGAGAGCGGCTGCACTGTCACGCCGGAGAGCGTGGTGTCGGGCATTGTGAGACCCACTCCCTGCTTGATCCAGAATTCCGTCGGATGATGGGAACGAGGGTGTTGATTACCCCCTCGATTCCATCAGACACCTGCCGCGTCGGTCTCAGGTAGGAATCCGCCACCCCCCAGATGTCGTTGGCATCCCCACGCCGACCGTGCTGAGCCTGTCCCAACCCCGGCCGCGCGCATCAGCACGGGCCGGGTAGGTTGACTGGTTCCCGACCGCAGCGTCTTTCTGGCGAGAGAAATGTGCCTCTGATGTGTCGTCGGGGTGTGGTGGATGTGCACGCCGTCGCCTTCGAGACAAGTTGGCAAGGCGTTCTGGTGCCGATGGACGCAGGCAGAGAACACTCGGGAGTCGGCAACCGCTATGTCTGTCCGCGGAAGGAATCCACCGTGAATGACGATGACCGCGCCGGTCCCTCAGGCCACCGAGCCACCGCACGTCGCCCGGCTGTGAGGAGGCTTCGATGACCCGGATGCGGGCGGTCGTGAAGGAAGGGAATTCCGTGCGGGTGCGGCGAGTCCCCGTTCCCGATCCGGCACCGGGAGAGGTGCTCGTCCGCGTCGAAGTCGCAGGGGTGTGCCGCACCGACATCTACGTGGCCCAAGGCCGCATCCCCAGCGCGGACCCGTTGATCCTGGGCCACGAGTTCTCCGGCACGGTCACGCGTACGGGGACAGGCGTCAGCCGGTTCGCGGCCGGTGACCGTGTCGCGGTGATGCCGGTGCTGCCCTGCACAACCTGCGCGCGCTGTGCCCAGGGAACCCCCGAGTGCTGCGCACACCACCGCTTCCTGGGAGTCGCCCGGCACGGCGCCTTCGCCGAGTTCGTAGCCGTCCCCGCCGAGGTGGTGCGCCCCCTACCGGACGGGCTGTCCTTCCGTGAAGGCGCCTACGCCGAGCCGGTGTGTGCGTCCCTGGCAGTCCTCAAGACGGGGATCCGCACCGATGACCTGGGCATGGTCTACGGGGCCAACCGCATAGCCGACCTGACCGCACGGGTGCTGGACAGCGCCGGTTTCCGTCACGTCGCGGCCGCCCGCACGGCTCCGCTCGCCGTGGACGCGTACGACTTCATCGTCGAGACCCAGCCCGTCTCCTCGGCCTTCGAGGAGATGATCCGTGCCGTGCGGCCCGGCGGACGGATCGTCTTGAAGAGCCGACCGGCCGCGCCGGTCAGCATCGACCTCACCGCCGCCCTGCGCAAGGAAGTGATCTTCGAGTCTGCGGCCTACGGGACCTTCCAGGCATCCCTGGAGTTCCTTGTCCGGCACGACGTCTCCGATCTGCTCGGAGACACCCACGCCCTGGAGGACTTCGAGCGGGTTTTCGCCGCCGACGGGGCCGGCGAGCGGCTCAAGACCTTCCTGGCTCCCGGTGCCGGCCTCCAGAGCCGCCGGACCACGGCCTCGCGGGTCGAGGCGGGTGCGTACCCCTCACGTCCCTGACCCACCGGGAGTTTCGACCGACCGAGGAGGATGAGGCGTGACCGTCACCGCAGAGGAACTTTCCGTGTTCGCTGCGTCCTTCAACCCGGCGAACTGGTTCGACGGTGTCCGTGCGCACACTGCCGTCTACCGGGACGAGCGGATCTACGAGCTCGAAATGGAGCGCATCTTCCACTCCTCCTGGGTGTACGTGGGCCACGAGAGCGAGATTGCGGAGCCCGGCGACTACCGGCTGGTGCGGGTCGGACGGCAGCGGATGCTGCTGGTGCGCGGGCACGACGGTGCGATCCGGCTGCTGCGCAACCGCTGCACGCACCGCGGGACAGAGCTGTGTCAGGCGCCTTCTGGCAATGCCAACGCCTTCCGGTGCCACTACCACGGCTGGACTTTCCACAACACGGGCGAACTGGTGGGCGTCTCCTTTCCGGACGGCTATCCCGGCGGCACGGCGAAGCACGGCCGCGATCTGTGGTCGGCTCCCCGTCTGGACAGCTACCGGGGCTTCGTCTTCGCCAGCCTGCGGCCCGACGTCCCCGCACTGCGTGAGCATCTGGGCCCCGCAACCGACTACATCGACGGCTATGTCGACCACGCCGGTGGACGGGAGCTGTGCGTTGACGCGTGCGCGCACACCTCCCGCTATCGGGGGAACTGGAAGCTCCAGGTGGAGAACGGGGTGGACGGCTACCACGCCAACTTCACCCACTCCTCCTTCTTTGCCGTGATGCAGCGCCGCACGGGTAAGCAGTCGCGCTACATCGTGCAAGAGGAGGGCGGCTGCACACGAGACCTCGGCCACGGCCACGTCGTACTGGACCAGAGCGAGGTGGCGGGTGAGGTGCTGAGCCGGAGGCTGGCGACCCTGCCCGGCTTCGACGGCCTGAGCGCTGAGCGGCTGGGGCTGGTGGAGGACGAATACCGCGCGCTGCTGGAGGCGAACGCCGGCCCCGGCTACAACCTCTCCGTCTTCCCCAACCTGCAGTTGATCGGCATTCACATCCGAGAGATCGAGCCGGTGGCCGTCGACGAGACGGTGATCACCCTCAAACCCCTGATGATCAAAGCCGCCCCGCCCGCGATCAACGGGCTGCGACGCCGCTACCACGAACTCTTCTGGGGCCCAGCCGGCTTCGGCACCCCCGACGACCTGGAGATGCTGGGCCGGGTGCACGACGGCAACCGCCCCGTCGACGGTTGGGTCTCCTTCGAACGCGGCACCCACCGTCTTGAGAACGGGGACCACGGACCACGCGCCGCGATCACCGACGAGGTACCGCAACGAGGCTTGTACAGCCAGTGGGCGGCCCTGCTGAGCCAGCCGTTCACCGCTGGACGGAAGTGAGCTGATGACCCACACCGGTATGGATGGCACCGGCACCGAACTCGACCGCGCCGAGCCCTACTTCGCCCTGGCCAGGCACGAGGCGCACCTGCTCGACATGCGGCGGTATGACGACTGGCTGCGGCTGTACGCCGACGACGCGACATATTGGGTGCCCGTCGACCCGGCGGCCACCGACCCCGAAGACAGTCTCAGCATCGTCTGCGACGACCGCAAGCGCATCCTCGATCGGCTGTTCCGGCTCTCCAGCGGGTACGCACACGCCGAGGTACCACCCTCGACCGTGCGCCGTGTCGTGTCCGGATGCGACGTGTCCCCCTGCCCTCATGGCGCAGACGTGGACGTCGTCTCCACCTTCGTCCTGGTGCACGCCAGGCTCGGCCGGCAGGGGGTGATCGCCGGTGACTATCTCCACTGCCTGAGCACGGACGGTCAACGCCCCCTCATCCGGCGCAAACGCGTCGGCCTCTTGGACCCCCATGCCGTCAACGGCCCTCTGGCCTTCCTGCTGTGACCGCCTCCTCCGCCGAGGGCGGTTTCCTGATCGCCAACGAATTCGCGGCGGTCGAAGTGCACCCGGACACCGCCGCCAACGGGCCGCGGCTGCACGTACGCGACATCGAAACCGGAGCCGAGATCTTCCTCGATCCGCTGGACCTCGCGAGTCTGTGCCTGGCGGGGCCGCGAGAGCGGGCGACGTGGCTGCGGTCTGCCGCTTACGAGGCAGCCGATGCCCGTCACGCCGCGCCCTCCCGCACACGCTCCACCCGTCACGAGAACACCGGGGAGACATGACATGCGGCGTGTGACGCTGGGTACCAACGGCCCCGAAGTAGGCGTCCAGGGCCTTGGCTGCATGGGCATGAACGAGTTCTACGGCGAGATCCGCGGCACGGCCACCCGGGCGGAATCCCTGGCCGTCATGAGCCGTGCCCTGGAGCTGGGCGTGACCCTTTTCGACACAGCCGATGCGTATGGGTGGGGCGCAAACGAAGAGCTGCTCGGTTCCTTCCTCAAGCTCGGCCATCGTGATCAGGTGGTGACGGCCACCAAGTTCGGCCTCGTCCCCACCGCGGGCACGCCGGGTCGGCGGAAGATCCGGGGAGACGCGGCGTATGTGCGGCAGGCGTGCGAGGCGAGCCTTCGCCGACTGGGCGTCGAGACGATCGACCTGTACTACATGCACCGGCGGGACATGCACATCCCGATCGAGGAGACCGTCGGTGCGATGGCGGAGCTCGTGGCGGCGGGCAAGATCCGCCATCTGGGGATGTCGGAGGCGACCGCGGCTGAGCTGCGAGCCGCGACAGCAGTACATCCGATCGCCGTGCTCCAGTCGGAATGGTCCGTGTTCTCCCGGGACATCGAGGACGGACCGGTGCAAGCGGCTCGCGAACTCGGTGTCGCACTCGTGCCGTACTCGCCCCTCGGCCGCGGCCTGCTGACGGGGGGCTTCCGCTCCACCGACGACCTCCCCGCCGGAGACCTCCGTCGATCCCATCCACGGTTCATGGGCCACAACGCTTCCATCAACGTCGCGCTGCTCGCCCCGGTACGTTCCCTTGCCCGCGCCCACGCCGCGACTCCGGCCCAGATAGCCCTGGCCTGGGTACAGCACCGGGCTGATTCCTGGGGCCTCACCGTGGTGCCGGTGCCGGGATCCCAGGAGGTCCGTCAAGTCGAGGAGAACGCGGCGGCAGCCGAACTCAAGCTGAATGCGGAGGAGTTGGCCGTCCTCGAACCGCTCGCAGCCCGGGTTGCCGGTGACCGGTACGCCGACATGAGTCACACGTCCGCACGCCGCACATGACACCGCTGGTGCGCCGATCACCGGCCCCGGCACCGCGCCCACCAGAAGGGACGATCACCACGATGACGGACCACTCCGGGACCGGCTCGGCGAGCGTACTGGAGCTCCTGGGCACGCGGATCGCGGGTGTGCGCCACCAGGACCTGACACACCATGGGCACACGGTGTTTCACACCGCGCTGGTCGACACGGTGGGTGTGGCGTACGCCGGCTCCGCTGCCGAGGGGTCCCGGCTGACACGAGCCGCCGCCGGGCCCCTGAGCCCGGGCCCGAGCCTCGTCCTGGGCACGGCCGACCGCGTCAGTGCGCTCGACGCCGGGCTGCTCAACGGCGTGTCCGCGCACGCACTGGACTACGACGATACGAACGCCATCATGGGCGGCCACCCCTCCGCCGTGCTCATCCCCGCCGCACTGGCCCTCGCGGAAGAGCGAGGCTCCTCGGCCGGGCAGGTGGCCGAGGCGTATGCGGCCGGTTACGAGGCCGTCATCCGGATCTCCCGAGCCGTCGGCACCAGCCACTGGGACAAGGGTTGGCACTCCACCCCCACCCTCGGCGTGCTCGGCGCGGCGGCCACCGGAGCACGTCTGCTCGGGCTGTCCCCCCAGCGGTGCGCGACAGCTCTGGCCATCGCTGCCTCGTCGGCCGCCGGGCTCCAGGCCAACATCGGGACCATGGTCAAACCCCTGCACGTCGGCCGTGCCGTACGCGAGGGCCTCTTCGCCGCTCGCCTCGCCGCGCAGGGATGCACGGCCAACCCACGGGCTCTGGAGGAGCCACGTGGCTTCCTGGACCTGTACAGCGGCCCGGGGCGCTACGAACTCGCGGCTGCTGTCCCCGGTGCCGGCGACTCCACCCTGGAGATCAACCGTTGCTCCAACACCGTCAAGGAACACGAGTGTTGTGGCAGCACCCACTCCGCGCTGGAGGCGGCCATCGCGCTGCATCGGAAGCGGCGTTTCGCACCCGAGGACGTGGAACGGATCGACATCGTCGTGGACCGCCGGTGTCTGCCGCACACCGACCGACCCGTCCTACCGGAGCCTCTCGCGGGGAAGTTCAGCCTTCAGTACGTGGTGGCTCGTGCTCTCCTGGAGGGTGGGATCGACTCGGCGCATTTCGAGGACGAGGCGTATCTGAGTCCGCGGATACGACAGTTGATGAACCGGACAAGAGTCAGCGTGGCGGCGGCGTCATGGTCCGGCGACGTGCGCGTGCCGGCAGAGGTGACGGTGTTCACCGTCACCGGCGGCGTCCTTCGCCACATGGCCGAGGACAGCCCTGTGGGCCGAACGGAGGTTCTCCACCCGCCGCACCTTTGGGAGAAGTTCAGCCAGTGCGTCGGTCGCGTCGTCGGGCAGGCTGACGTTTCCCGCGTGGTCTCAGTACTGGAGAGGTTCGCCGATTTCGCGGACGTACGGGATGCCACCCGTGTGCTGGAGGTGTGCCGGCCGACTGAACGAGGTCGTCCGGGCTCGCCGGCGGCGGGCCGGGGCCGCTCGTGACGGCCTCGCGTATCGTCGGCGCGACGAGGACCATGCAGGGCCGCCCGACAGACGCTGCCTGGCACCGACGCGGGGATCAACGGTTGACGCTTCCCGCACCAGCCGAGGTCCGTGCCCTCCTGGACAGGCAGATCCTGAACGCGGCCGACACGTTGTGGCCGCAACGTCCCGTGCGCCTGGGGGCGGTGGTGCCGAGCGAGTTCAGCTTCGTGCGCCGCGTGGACGTGGCGGGCCGACCGTTGTTCGCGAAGGCGTCGCTGCTCGGAATGTCGATGCCTGCCGTACTGCTCGGCGCCGGGGGAGACCTGACGCGTCTGCGTGCCGAGCAGGCCGACTACCTGTCCCGGCCCGGCGAACTGCTGGACCGGGAGGCACGCCAGTTGTCCGCCTTGTCGGGACTTGGCCTACGGGTCGCCGGCGTGGCCGGTTCCACCGGGGGAGTGCTGTTCACCACCCCGGCACCGGGACCGACGCTCAGCGAGGCCATCGAACGTCACCCGCGGCACACCGCCGACCTACTCGCTGCGACGGCACGAGAGCTCCGATGCCTGCGCTGTCCCGCCCTGGGGAGCCGACTGCACGGGGCGGCCATCGCCGAGCAGTCCATCGCCGCCACCTTCTTGCGGAAGTTCAACGGCATCAGCGGGTCCTCCTACTTGATGAGGACGGGCCACGCCCACCACCTGGCACCCATCGTCGCGCGACTGCACGCCCAGCTCAGGCCGGGTGCCGCGGGCCGGCGGGTGTGGTGCTACGGAGACCTCGAACCGGAACACGTCCTGTTCGCGGACGGCCCGGAGTCGCCGCCGACCTTCATCGATCCGAGTCTGTCCCACTCCCTCCCGGGTGCGGACTTGGCGAAGGTCGTCTCCCGTACAGCGCTGCGCCTGGTCACAGGACTGGTTCCGGAGGGCAGGGCGGACGATACGGAGAGCCCCGACCACATCCTGGACGGCGTCGCGGCCCACGTCGAAGCCTCCACGCCACGTGAATCTGCACGAGCCGCCCAGGAGTGGCTGCGCCGCCTGCTCGTCCTGTGGCTGGCCGACACCGTCAACACGCTCAGCACCAGCCTCACGGCCCCAGAGGACTTTCCCCTCCCCGGCCGGTGCATGACGACAGTTACCCGCATCGACGCCGTCTGCACACTGCTGGACCACCTCTCCGTCGCCCTCGCCGACAGGGAACCCGCCTGTTCTCTGTGGCGGCGGGCCCTCGCCGAGACGAGACGGACGGTGGCCTCGGAGAGGTACGGGAGCGCCGCTATCGGGGCGTAGCCTCGGGCTGTTGGACGCGCTTGCCGTCGATGGTGCCCAGCTGAACAACGGCGGGGCCATCGTGCAACTCACCCTGCGAAAACGCCAGTTCACGCAGTGGGAGCGCACGATGGCCCTGTCTCAGCCTGACCTGACATGCCTGCCGGAGTCCCTACGTCCGTCCGACGAACCCGCGCCTACCTGCGCTCACCCGCATGCGGCGTCAGTGGTCGGTTCCAGAACCCGGGCACTACTGGGTGTACTTGGACGGTTTGTCGGCGGTTGGCTTGGGTGCTTCGGTTGGATTGGGTGCTTCGGGGGTCTTGGCGCAATCGCTCCGCTTCTGCTTGTTCTTCAGGTCCTCGTCCTTCTGAAGGCCGGGGTCCTCCTTCACCGTCGGACTCGACGCGTTCATGCGGGCGGCCGCCGCCGTGGCCACCGAGCTGGAATTTCCGGCGTACGTGGACTGCGCACTGGCCTGCGCCTGGGTGGTCTGGATGAAGGAGCCGAGGAAGCCCAGGACGGCCCGCGCTTCGGGCGACTGCTCCTGCACGACCTTGGCGCGGGAGGAAGCCCCGTGGATGGCGCTGTTGAACAGGCTCGTGCTCTTGTCGTCGTATGTGTCGTCGTCGGCGTCCTCGAAGTCGACGCCTGCACCCGGCTGCGGTTTGTCGCTGTCGGTGGTCACGGAGAAGAGCCCCGCGCTCGTGCCCGCGAAGCCGAAGATGTTGTCGAACACCATGGTCGTCACCCCTGGTCGTCGTCGTGGCGGCGCCGCCCGCCGGTCAAGGCTGCTTGTACAGCGCTCGTTCGCTGTCGGTCAGGCTCTCACCGTCGAACATCGTGTGGTCGACCTCCAGGGCGGAGACGACCTCGGCCAGTCCCTTCATGCGGAAGCCGCCGCCGGCCAGGTCGATGTCGCCGATGTCACGGGCGACCACCTGGTCGAGGCCGGGGTAGTCCGCGGACTGGGGAGGAGACAGGACCGCCACCGGCACGTCGTACTTCACCGCGATCAACCCGGAGAAGGTCACCGGGATCTCGTAGGAGTACTGCTTGCGGGTACGCCGCTGCGTGACCATGGTCTGCACGCGGGAGTCCGGCGGGACATCGCCGGAGATCTGCGATTTCGAGTCCCAGGTGGTGGTCAGGGTGCCGCCGACGGAGGCCGTGATGCCCAGCATCAACTGGGCGTTGAGCGTGGCGGTTCCGGTGGCGGTGCCCTGGGTCGTGAACGCCACCGAGTCCGTCACCGAGTTCGTCGCCGCGCTCCGCACGCTCGCCTCGCTGGCGTTGGCGTTGTCCACCCCGACGTTGTCCTTGCTGTTCTTGTTGGTCACCGTGTTCGTGTTCTTGCCGGCCACCTCGTTCTGAAGCTGCTTCTGGAGGTCCATCTTGAGCTGGGTCTGCAGCTGCAGCTGGAGCTGCGCGCTGACGCTGCCGCCGAAGGTGAGCTGGGTCTGTCCCTGGAGCGACCACGTGACCGCGTTCGACACGGTGAAGTCCACCGAGTCGGTGAAGGTCATCTTGGAGTCCTTGCTGCGGTTGGCGTAGGTGCGTGTGGAGAACATGTCGGGTGGGGGCTGGGTGATGTTGCCCCGCTCCTCGATCAGCGGCTCCCCGAGGTTCATGTAGGCGAGCCAGCCCAGCTGGGACGCGGTCCCGGGGAAGGCGCCGAAGCTCGACTTGTTCACGGAGAACCCGACGGGCTTGTGCCGTACACCGTTCTCGTCGACGTAGACCAGGTTGGGGTGGTCCAGGATGGACTTCCAATTCTGCTCGATGTCGAGTTCTCGCAGGTTCTTCTTCGTCAGCGGTTGGCGCTTGGCATGTTCCAGGTTGTATGCAGTGGAAGGCATTCCCCATCCTCGACTGATTCCGGTCGAACCACGCTCGGTGAAGTGGAAAAAATGGATAGCGCACGTTCCGGCAAGCGAAGTTATCACGAGCCGCATTGCCCGGAAAGGTTGCCTCAGTGCATCACGTTGTAATTGGCTGATTAAGGCCACTGGCCGTTGACCCTGCTCCCAACTTGCCGAAGACTACGCCACGTTGAAGCACAGTCGGTCGCTCGATCGATGACTTTTCGATAGTCCTGCCTGCGGGCGTTGTGGCCTCGGCCGTTGCCGCGGGTGAGGGTATTCGCATCGGCCACCCATTCGTTTTCGAATTTATTTCGAATGGAAGTGGCCAGGCTTGCGGTAATGCCGCGCGATAGGCCAGTGCGCCGAGTGCCCGACGCTGTCCTCCACATTCAGAAGAGGTGAGGTTTCCGCGATGTACACCCAAGAACGCACGACGATGTCGAATTTGGTGGTCGGCGGCCCGGTGCCGGTGAACAGCTATGACAACGCGATCGTGGCGGCGCTGATCGAGAATCGGCCGGTCATGCTCGTCCACGCCTTCAACGGCGGCTACCTGCGGCCCGCCGAGCTGGGGGAGAAGAGCCACGACAAGGGGGCCAAGCTGGCCACTGCGCTCGACCCGGCCACCAAGGAGGCGCAAGGCCACCTCTGGTACATCACCCCCGGCGGCTTCTTCGGGCAGCGACCGCTGTACTTCATCGAGAGCGCCGCGGGCCAGGTGTCGCCCAAACCCGCCGGCACGGGCGGAGCCGACTCCGGGCGCGGCGACGACGGCGCGTCGAAGCCGCAGCGCAGGCGCATCACCGTCCACCAGGACGCCCCCCAGAGCACCGCCGACACCGTCCAGGTCGGCCTTCCCGGCCAGGTGGGCGAAAAGTGGCGCGGGAAGAACGGCACGCCCGAGGACACCCAGCTCTGGGTCGTCACGGTGACGCCGTGGGGCGGGATCACGTTCGTGCCGATCACCCACCCCGACGCCATCCTCGGGTTCAAGGACTACGCGGTGACGGCCGACAGCGAGGTGCGTCTCACCTACAACTGGGGCGGGGACTTCACCGGGACGGTCATCAACACGTTCTACCCGCGGCTGCCCAACGAGTGGAACGTGCCGTACCACCACGTCTTCACGTGATCCGCGACCACCGCCGCGCCACCACCGTCCCGAGCCAACGCCCCAACCGCCTGGAAGAGGCACCACGATGGCCGTGCCCACAGAAGAACTGAAGCTGGAGATCGTCAACGCCGCCACGGGGAAGACCCTCGGCACCAAAGCCGCGCCGAGCACGGACGGGACGCTCGTCGTCCGCGACTTCCCCGATGGCGGCCCGAAACCGGAGCAGTGGCAGCTCACCCCTGTCACTCCTGTGCAGTCCGCGCAAGGCGGCCAAGCACAAGACGACCAGGCATATGTAATCCGCAACGCGGCCAACGGCAAGGTGCTCGACGACCCCGCCGCCGCGGACCGCGGCGTCCGCCAGTCGGACGCCGCCGCAGGCAAGAAGAGCCAGCAGTGGCACCTCGTCCCCGTTGAGGGCGAAGCGGGCCTCTACTTCATCAAGGGCGCGACCGACGGCGCCGTTCTCGACCTCGCCGACCCCGGAGAGGGCGACACCCGGATCGTCCTGCGCAAGCACGACGACAGCGCGAAGGGCCAGCGCTGGCGGTTCGTCACGGCCGAGCCGGAGCGCACCAGTGACCTCGTGCTGCGCTGGGCACCACTGAGCCACTGGAACGGCCGCCGGTCCTGGCGGCTGGCCCGCTCGACCGCGCTGCGGCCGACACCCGACGCGACGCCCTCCTTCAGCGACATGCTGCTGGTCCTCAAGCGGTTCGGCAGCGACCAGGACGCCGGCGGGTGGAAGAGCGACGGGGCCAACCTTCCCCAAGCTCTCGGCTTCGCTCGAGCAGGGGATACCCCATCCCCCGGCGGGCAACCGGGCTGGTGGGCCGGACTCGGTGCCCGGTTCCTCGCCGACACCACGGGAACAGGGCGAAAGGACATCGTAGGACTCAAACCCGCGAAGGGGGCTGTGGCGTCGTCCGGCAGAGGCGACGGGACATTCGACGACGACGAACGCGTCCTGCAGCCCGCGCCCTCCGCGAGTCCCGCGGACCTGTGGACCCTCGCGGACACGACGGGCGACGGCAAGCCCGACGTCGTCGTGCTGTCCGCCGACGGTGTCCGGGTGTCCTCCCAGGAGGCGGGCGGGACGTTCACGCCCGCGGGCGGCAAGCTGGTCCTCAAGGCGTTCGGCCACGGCAAGGAGGCCGGCGGGTGGCTTGTCGACAAGCATCCCCGCTTTCTCGCCGACACCACCGGTGACGGCAGGCTCGACATCGTCGGCTGCCACGACGACGGCGTCCGGGTATCGCTCCAGGACGAGAAAGGCACGTTCGCACCGCTCCCCAGCGAACCGGCCCTCAAGGCGTTCGGCTACGGCAAGGAGGCCGGCGGGTGGCTTGTCGACAAGCATCCCCGCTTTCTCGCCGACACCACCGGTGACGGCAGGCTCGACATCGTCGGCTGCCACGACGACGGTGTCTGGGTGTCACGCCAGGACGAGCAGGGAAAGTTCGCCGACCCTGTGCACGTCCTCGACGACTTCGGGACCGGCCAGGGGTGGAGCTCGGTCGAGGAGCACCCCCGGTTCCTGGTCAGGACCAGCGGTGACGGAGCACTGGACATCGTCGGGTTCGGCCCACAGGGCGTCGTCGTCTCACGCGGGCGCGGCGACGGCACGTTCGAGCCCGCGAAACTCGTCCTGAACGACTTCGGGCTCGCCCAGGGGTGGACGGGCAAGAAGCACCTTCGCGTCGTCGCCGATGTCACCGGCGACGGCACCCCGGACATCGTCGGCTTCGGCGACGAGGGAGTCTGGGTGTCGCACAGCCGCGGCGGCGGCCGGTTCGACCAGGCCCAACTGGTGTGCCGCGGCTTTGGGTACAACGAGGACGCGGGCGGCTGGCGGGTCGACCGCCATCCCCGCTTCCTCACCGACATCACCCATGACGGACGCGTCGACATCGTCGGCTTCGGCGGCCCGGGCGTGTACGTGGCCCGGAACCTCTTCCGTCGCTTCAGGACCCGATAACCCCCGGAGGACCTCCACAGCCCCCTCACGGCGACTCGTCATCGGCGTGCCGGAACCGGCCACCCCGACCCGTCGTGCGGCCTGGCGCGCATTCGCCTGCCAGGCCGCACGACGAGCAACCGCAGTAACCGGCCACTGCGGTGCGCCAACTCGTCCCCGTCCGGTCGATCATCCGTAACAGACCGCCTTGAGCCGCCATCTCCACTGTGTGGGAGGCGTCAACACCAGCCGGGGCGTTATGGGTTGCGTGATCGGGTGATGGCACTTGTCGTGTGTGGCAAGGGGACAGAAGGTCAGGATCAGGATCGGGTGAGCTTCAGGCCCCATGTCTGCAGGGCGTAGGGCCGCCCCTTCTCCTGACCCTCGATCAGCGGCACGTCGAGCAGGCTGAAGCCGGCCTTGGTGGCCACGGCGACGCTGGCGGCGTTGTCGGCCTCCAGCTCCAGGATCACCTGGTCCACGCCCAGCTGCTCGAAGGCGTACGCAGCCATGACCCGTACCGCCCGTATTGCCAGTCCCTGGCCACGGTGTGCCGGGCCGACGGCGTAGCCGAGCTCTGTGCCCTCGGGGGCACGTCGCAGCATCACCTCGCCCAGCGGTGCGCCGCCGTCGAGGGTGATGGCGAGCAGGATGGTCGTGCCCTCGGCCCGCAGTTGCCGGTCCCGGTCCAGCCGTGCGCGGGCGGCCGCTTCGTCGAAGGGGGAGACGATCGGCGTCCAGTACGCGATGTCGGGATGGTCGAACAGCTCCGGCATCGCGGCCAGGTCCGCTTCCGTCCAGTCGCGCAGGATGAGCCCCTCCCCCGAGAGCTCGATCCGCTCGGGAAAGGACGACGTGGTGCTGTTCATGGTGAGGGACCTCCCGGTCTGTTCAGGAGGAGGGAGGATAGCCGGGGGCGGGGCGGCGGCAGCGGCCCCGCCACCGATGTCACGCTCGTGTACTGCTGACCTGACGATGATTCGGGTGGACTCAAGCGCGTCCTGCCATGCACCTGTCGCCTATCCAGTAGCATCGTTTTTGCGCATATTTGCGCCTGTTTGGTCGCTATATGTCAGATGGTGGTTGGGTCGACCGAGCGCACCATTGAACGATGCGCCCCTGGGCGGAGGCCATGACGTTGATCTCCCACGACGAGGTCGCAGCAGTGCTGTCGCGTGCGGTCTCTTCCACCGGCACCAGGGGCGACATGGCCACCGTCGCCGCCGTGGTCCGGTCCACCCGGACCCGTCCCCTCATGCCCACGCGCCTGCTGGCAGAGGCGGTCACCCGGGCCGGGCTCTGGCAGCGACTCGACGAACGTGCGGCCGGCGATCCGGGCGGGTTGTCAGTGCTGGTGACGCCGGGGACATCCGCGTACGGCGATCCGACGACCGCCGTCAGCGCCGTGCTCGTGGAGCAGTTGATCGACCTGCTGTGTGACAGGGGCTACCGGAACATCACCGTCGGAGCCGCCCGCTGCGGTCCGGACGTGTGGCTCGAGGGTCCCGGGCTCCTGGAGACCTGTCGCCGGCTCGGCTACGGCGGGCGCACCCAACGAGGCAACGCCTACCGGATCGTGGACCTGTCCGAGGACGTCGAACCGGCGGGGTTCCCCCCTTCCAGTGTGCTGCACGGCAGTGGAATGGCGCGTGCCTGGCTGGAGGCGGACTTCCGCATCAACATCGCGAAGAACAGCACCCACCCGGAGTTCGGGTACGCCCTCTGCCTGGCCAATCTGCTGGGGGTGCTGCCGCAGGCCGACAAGCACCACCACTACCGGGCGCGACGCGACGGCGCCGAGGTCGTGGTGGATCTGCTGCGCTCCTACGCACCGGACTTCCACATCATCGATGCGGTGGTGAGCAGTCACGGGTGTGCCGGATCGTACGTGGGCAAACCACTGGGAACGGGGACGGTCATCGCCGCGCCGGACGGGGCGCTGGCGGACCTGGTCGGTGCCCTGCTCATGCACGTCGACCCCGTCTCGTCGCCGCTCAACGCGCGGGTACTCCGCGACCACGGGCTGCCGGACGGCTATCACCTCGACGGCGACCTGACGCCCTATCAGGGCTGGCGCAACCCGCCGAGAGCCCTGGTCGAGGCGGTGCGCCGACTCGCCCCGGACGGACGGGCGCACCGGCTGTTCAGCATTGCCTCCTGGCAGGTGACCCCGGGCACGGCGGAGGTCACCGATCCCGCGCTGGCACGGCTCTCGCGCCTCCTCACCACGCTGATCCGCGTCGCGGACGAGAACCCGGCGGCTTCCGCAGCCCTCTGCACGGTGGTCGGGGCGGCCGCATCCGCGTCGTCCACCGTACGTGCGTGGCGGACCGGGTTCGGGAAGGAGAGGATCCGGCGGAGGGACGTCTCTCTCGCCGTCGACCCGGACGCCTATACCCGCCGTGACTTCGACCGGATCAACGGCCTCCTCCAACCGTTGGAAGACATCATCGACGCGCTGCCCGCAGATGCCTGGCTGATGCGGTGGCAACACCTGGACCACTCGATCCTCTTCGGTTGCGAACGCACCGTCAACGCGCCGTACGCGGAGTTCGTGCGGCGGGTGGACATCAGCCGGACCATCAGCTACATGACCGACTATCTGGGCGGACGGGTCCATGTGGTGTCCCGCGACGTGCAGGGGCGGCCCACCCGCCAGATCGAACGCAACCTGTATCTGGCGCAGCCCAACTACATGGCGTTCTACGGCGGCCCACCCATCGATGTCTGCAAGCTTGAGAAGATCAGCTACGAGGAGCGGTCGCAGCGGATCGCCTGGCAGACGGTCCACAGCCCGAACGGCTCCGCCGAGTACGACGACGGTTCGGTGGTCTTTCTCCCGGCGGACGGCGGAAACCGGACCCGGATCGTGGTCCGGGTGCGCCAGCGGTTCACGCTGCCGCTGACCTGGCAGGTGTTCCGCCCGGAGACCCGGCCCAAGCTCAGGGAGCCCCTGGTGCAGGACTCCTACCAGCGGTTCTTCACCCGCACGCTCGACAACTTCGAGGCGCAGTACGAGGGGCGGCCGTACCGGATCGGCCGCCCTTGGGAGAAGCATGACGACATGCTGGCCGCCGAGCTGCCCACCCAGCGCCTGACCGAGGCCGCCCGGCTCGTACGGAGCATCACGGCCCAGGCATTGGCCGTGTCGAAGTTGCCGGGTCAGTTGGGGGCGGACGGGTTCAGGCATGTCGCGCCCGGCGACGTCCCGTCCCGTTTCGGGCTGCTGGAGGAGCTCCGGGAAGAGCTGCGTCCCGCGGTCACCGGTTTCTGGCAGGGGCTGCGCGAAGCCGTGGCCCGGGACAGGCGATCGAGGTAGTCGTTGTGAAAGCGTGTGTGACCGGAGCCACCGGACTCGTCGGCGCGCAGGTGGTGCGCTCTTTGTTGGGCGCCGGCCATGAGGTGAGGGCGGTGGTCCGCCGTAGCAGCGACACGCGGCAGCTGCGTGCGCTCGACGTCTGCGTGGTTGACGCGGATCTGCGCGTCCCCGTCACGTTGCGGCCCGCGTTCGAGGACTGTGAGGCGGTGTTCCACTGCGCCGCCGTGTTCGCGTACTGGGACGTGACCCGGGAGGATCTGGCCCGGGCCAACGTGGAGGGCACCAGAGAGGTGCTGCGGGCGGCAGCGGCGGCGGGGGTCCGGCGGGTGGTGGTGACCTCGTCGTCGGTCACCTGCGGCTCGTCCGACGGTCCGGTCTCCCGCGACGAGAACGGGATGCCTGGCGAGGAATATCTGCCGGACTACTTCCTCACCAAGCTGGAGCAGGAGCGGGCAGCGCTCGCGATGGGCACCGAACTGGGAGTGGAGGTGGTGGCCGCCTGCCCGACCATCGTGGTCGGCGGGCCCGACTGGCGGCTGGTCCCGAGCAACGCGCTGCTCACCCGCTATCTGGCCGATCCCCTGCGCACCTCCTACCCGGGCGGATGCAACATCGTCTCCGTCCGCGACGTCGCCGACGGCCACCTACTGCTCGCGGAGCAGGGAACAGCCGGGGAGCGCTATCTGCTGGGCGGCGAGAACTGGGCGTGGCGGACCATCCACCAGACCGTCTCCGAGTTGTGCGGCACCCACGGGCCGTGGGCCACCACCTCGCACGCCGGCGCGTACGTGGCGGCGACGCTGGCGGAGATCCGGGCGGTGCTGAGCGCTCGGACACCTTCGACCACCCGCGCGGAGGCCCGGACCATGGGCCGCTACTACTGGTACGAGCACGCCAAAGCCGCTGCTCTGGGATATACGCCGCGCCCCGCGCGCCAGGCGCTCGCCGAGGCCCTCGGCTGGCTGGTGACCAGCCCGCACGTACCGGACCGGATCAGGTCCGGGCTGCGGCCACATCCGGAGGTCATGGCCGCGCGGGAACTGGTTCCCCGACAACTGGACGAGGACGTCAGGGCGCTGAGCTGACCGCAGCGCCCGGGCACGGGCGGTGGGGCACAGTCAGGCGTCGGTGCCTGTCACAGTACGCCGGCCGTCCGGGACCGCCGTCATCGCTTCGTGCCCCTGGAACGGGGCGAGGGGCCGGCCTTGGCGCCCCCTCCTCCGCCGGGTCTGTCGTCCGGCACCGCTTGGGGTGCAGATGCGCGCAACTGCTCGCAGAGGCGCCGTTCGTGCTCCCGGGCCAGCTCCGCCACGTTCCGGGCGTAGTCGATGCCGAGCCCGCCCAGCGCCGAGGCGAACTTCACGCCCTCGCCGCCGACGAACTCCCAATACACCCTGTTGACGTCGCCCCAGGTGGGTTTGCCGTTGAGCAGCCCGGTCATCAACTCCGCATAGTCACTCCACATCGCGGTCTGGAGTTCGGCAATCCGGACGGCTGCGGTCCGGAAGTGTTCCCAGCTGCGCCGGATTTCGGCGGCCAGTTCTTCGGTCGTCTCAGTGCTCATGGACACTCCTCAGGTCGGCACCGGCAGGGGCGGGGACCGGGCTCAGCAGGGTGCTGTGGTGGAACCCCAGCCGGGGATCGGTCCAGACAGGCAGATCAGGAAGGTATGCGCGCAGCTCCGGCATCTTGACCCGCAGCCGCACCGCGTTGGCCGGATAGTCGTAGACGGTGATCGTGTTGAGCCCGCGGTTGGCGGTGAACAGCAGCTTCTGGTCGGCGGAGAGCTGGCAGGCGTAGACCGAGTCGATCAGCGTGCCGCGCGTGACGCGCAGAGCACCGACGAAATGCCTGCTGCTGGGGACGGGGGACCCCCGGGTGAAAGCGTCGGTGACCTGCCGAGCGGCCTGCCGGGCGGAGCGCATCTGCCAGGACAGTCCCGGCCGTTCGTCGATGACACGGTACGAGGTGAAGTCGGCGAGGTCGATCATGACGATGGTGCCGCTGCCGCCGTTGCAGTAGATCAGCTCGCGGTCGGAGACGCACACGTCCGAGTTGATGTGCGCGGGCACGTTCTGGCCGCAGGTCCAGTGCCGCAGGATCTGCCCGCTGGGGGCGTCGATCTCGAACACGTACTCCTTGAAGTAGGCCATGGCCCATTCGTGCCAGTCCCGGCCCTCTTGAGGATGGACCCGGAAGGACAGTGCGTAGAAGAGGTCCTCGCGCGGATGGCAGGCTACGTGCCAGCAGGTCGTCGGCAGGGGGATTCGCCGGGCGACGCGTTTTTCGAGGTCGAAGATGCCGACCTCGGCGGCCTCTCCCTGACCCGGATGGTCCATACCGCCGTAGACGAGATAGCGGCCGGAGGCGGTGCGTTTCATGGCGTGCGGCAGTTTGAGCAGGTGTTCGCCGATGCGCTCGGCCTTGGTCGGGCGATCGAGGTCCACCAGCCAGAGGCCGTCACCGATCGCGGTGACACCCTGGGTGTTGTCCAGCCACACCATGTGCGTGCTGCTCTTGATGGAGGCATCGGGGGCTTCGAACCGCAGGGTGGAGACCCGCTCGCGCTCGTCCAGCGACTCGACATCGTAGAACAGGATCTGCTGCCCGGCATTGCCGAGAAACCCGAACTTCCGGTCGGGCGTGATGCTGATGGCATGGCCGCCGGCCACACCGTCGTAGTACTGCACACGGTAGGCGTACTCGCCGCTGTCCGGGTTGTAGCGGAAGACGCAGACACCCGCCGCACCCTCCAGCCCGTTCAAACCGTTCCCGTCAAGGGCGATGTGGAAGGCGTAGGGATAGCGGTCGGTAGACGTAGCCATCATGGACAGTCCTACCGTGGTGACACCATGTCGCTTACGGGGGATTCATCCATGCGTCAGCCTCCATGGATCATCGTACGAGGGGTGCGACCAGGCCGCATGTCGTGCGAAATTGACTCAGAAAGCCCGCGGTCGGCGCCGGCCGCCACGGAACGCCCCTTCGGCCTGTGGTGCGGCATTTCCTTGGGGGTGCGGTCACTGGTGCCCCTTACGGCTGAGGGAGTTGGCTTCCTGCGGTAGACGGCTCTCTTCGGTCGAGTAACTCCGCGCATGGCAATCGGGCTTCGGGTCACGTGCGGATATCGCCGAGCAGGCCGGAATGGTGTCGGAAACGTCGAAGGTGAAGGTAGAGCGGAACACGGTCCGGGAACGCAGCCCGTCGATGGGTCGAAGAGGTGGAGCCTGACGTCCCAGCTGAAGCCCGCTCGACCCCAGACCTATTCATTCGCTCTAGTCGAGTATGTCCATCTATGGGGCATGTGTCGAGCGCATGGGATCTCGGGTGCGCTTTTGGGTGAACCCCTGTGTTGGCGGGACCAGCCGGTGCCCCGGATCGGCCCGGTCCGACCTCGTACTCAGCATGGGCACCCAGATGCCTGGGAGAACAGCATGATCCCGGCCGTCGAGAAGGCGATGCGCGAAGCTGACCTCGGCCTCAGCCCCGTTACCGAGGGCAGTGCCGTCCGTGTGCCCCGAGACGCCCCTCGATCATGCCCTGGTGCAAGGCGGTCGGCCTCGGGCGGCGGGCGGCGGCCGGTCCGCCCGGAACCGCCGCGTCGGCGTTGCGATTTCGGCGGCGGGGTGGGGATCGGCCGCGCCCTTCCGCTCCGGTGCCGGGGACCCGACGACGAGATCAATGACGTAGCGACGTGACGGCGCGGCTGCCGCGTTCCGCCCCGAGCGACGGGCACACCGGGCGGATGTGGTCCGGTGGTGGACGGCGCGGCAGGTCCGTGTGCCTCGCCCGAGGCGGTGTCCTCATCGGCTGCCGTCCAGGGTGGCCAGGGCGTGGGCCACGGTGTCGGCGTAGATCTTGCCGCCGCCGGGGCCGGGATGGATGCCGTCGTTGGCGAGGAGGTCGGTGTGGCCGGCGATGGCCTTGTCCCAGTCGGCGACGGCGACGTGGGAGGAGTTTCGCGCGGCCACCGCCTTGACGGCCTTGTTGAGCTTGTCCTGCCAGCCCTGCCTGGGGGCGTGCACGGTGATCAGGACGATGGGCTTGTCCGGGCCGATGGCGTCGACGGCGGACTGGAGGTCTTCGGCGCCGCCGACGCCGTTGGTGCCGAGGCCGATGACCACGGCGTCGCCCAGCGGGCCCTGCTGCTTGTGGGTGTTGATCTCCTTGGCGGCCAGGGAGAGTTGGCGGCCGACCTTGGCGTCGATGTCGATGCCGGGGAACTTCTGCTTCAGCGCCGGGGTCGCGGCGACCATCACCGAGTCGCCGATCGCGTTGATCTTTTCGGTGTGCGCCGCGGTCTGCGGACTGTTCTCCAAGGCGCGTTGTCCGGCCTGGATCTGGTCGGCGGCGCTGTTGCCGTCCATGGGCGCGGTGACCACGCCGCAACCGGCGACCAGGACGGCCGTTACGGCGATGCCTGCCGCGGTCCTGGCCCACAGCACCGCCCCGGCGTGACGGGTGGCGGTCCCGGTCGTCAGGGCGCGGTGCATCCGGCGGGCGGTCGTCCGGAAGCCTTGGCGCCGTATGGGCTCTTCGACGAACCGGTGGGTGAGTGCCGCGAGGGCGATGGACGCGGTGGCGGCGGCGAGGGCGTTCAGTGGCACGTCGCCGGGGGTGCGCTCGTCCGGGGTGGCCAGTGCGAGGGCGGGCAGGTGCCACAGGTAGATGCCGTAGCTGCGCTTGCCGAGCCAGCGCAGCCAGGGGGCGGCGAGTGCCCGGGCGAGCAGGCCGGTGGGCTGGACGGCGGCGAGTACGGCCAGGGCGGCGGCGCATGCGGCGAGGACGAAGCCGCCGGGGTAGAGGGCGTCGGCGTCCTGGGAGGCGGTCCAGGAGAGGATGGTCAGGGCGGACAGTCCTGCGAGGCCGGCGATGTCCGCTGTCCTTACGCTGCACGGCAGTTGGCCGGGGAGCAGTCCCGCGGCGGGCCGCAGCAGGGCCAGGGCGGAGCCGATCAGCAGGGGGAAGAGGTGGCTGTCGGTGCCGAAGTAGACGCGGGAAGCGTCCGTGCCGGGCTCGTACAACAGGGTCATCGCGGCCACCGAGGCCAGGGCCCCGGCTCCGGCCAGTGCCGCCCGTGCTCCGTTGCGGCGCACTACGCGGAGCAGCGCGAGCAGGGCCAGGGGCCACAGCAGGTAGAACTGCTCCTCCAGGCTGAGGGTCCACAGGTGTTGGAAGAGCGGCGGTGGTCCGAAGTGTGCGAAGTAGGAGGCGTCGGTGGCTGTTTGCCACCAGTTGTTGGTGAAGGTGGCGGCGGAGAGCAGGTCTCCGGCCGCGGTGGTCAGCCGGTCGGGACGCAGCACGGTGGCGGCGCAGGTTGTGGTCAGCAGGACGAGGGCGAGGGCGGGCAGCAGACGGCGGGCCCGGCGTGCCCAGAAGCCGCGGAGGTCGATGCGGCCGCCGCGGCGGTGCTCGGCCAGCAGCAGGTCGGTGATCAGGTAGCCGCTGAGGACGAAGAAGACGTCGACGCCGAGGAAACCGCCGGGCAGCCAGGCCGGGTTGACGTGGTAGAGGACCACGGCGGTCACGGCGAGGGCGCGCAGGCCGTCCAGGCCGGGCGCGTACGGGCGGCGGGGCGGCGGGGCGTCCGGGCGGGGCGGGATGAGCCGCGCGGTCTGATCGACGGGGGTGGAGTGGTGGGTGGCCATGGTGCGGCTCACTTCTCTTTCGTGCTCACGGGCGGTAGGGCGGTGTCGTCGCGTACGGCGGTGAAGAGGGCGTCGGCCTCGGGCCGTTTGACCGCGACGCGATTGGGGTCCTTGGGGTACGGGCCGACGGGCAGCGTCCGGAAGGCGATCCGGGACGGTTGCAGGTCCGCCAGGCTGCGGGCCAGGCCCAGCAGGGCCTGCGCCGAGCCCAGTGCCTTGTCGGTGGTCAGTGCGCTGGTCGCGGCGTCGGCGACCTGGTAGAGCCGTACCGGGTCGGTGAGCAGACCGGAGCCGCTCAGCTGCTGGGCGAGCGCGGCCATGAACTTCTGCTGAAGTTTGATCCGGCCCAGGTCGCTGCTGTCCCCGATGCTGTGCCGGGTGCGGACCAGGCCGAGGGCCTGCTCGCCGTCCAGCCGGTGGCGGCCCGCTTCCAGGTCGAGATGGCTGTCCCTGTCGTGGATGGCCTGGTCGGTGGTGACGGTGACGCCGCCCACCGCGTCCACCAGCTTCTTGAAGCCGGTGAAGTCGACGTCCAGGACGTGGTCTATGCGGACCCTGCCGAGTTGTTCGACGGTCTTGACGGCGCAGGCCGAACCACCAACGGAGTAGGCGGAGTTGAACATGGTCGCGGTGGCGGCGCGCGAGGCGCGGCCGTTGGGCAGGGGGCAGGCGGGGCGGGTGACCATGGTGTCGCGGGGGATGCTGACCACCGTGGCTTCGCGCCGTCCCTTGGCGAGGTGGACGAGCATCGCGGTGTCGGAGCGGGCGCCACCGGCGTCCGCGCCGTATTCCGCGTTCTGCCCGGCCCGCGAATCGGAGCCGAGCAGCAGGATGTTGAGTGAACCGTCCGGGCCGCGGGTCGGACGGTCGGACCCCAGGGCGGCGTCGACGTCGGTGGTGGCGAGGTTGGCGTCGAGCCGGGCGTACAGCAGCCAGCCGCCCAGGGCGAGGACGGTGGCGAGGGACGCGGCAGTCAAGGCCAGTCGGCGCCGCTTGAGGCCGGTCCTGGGGCCCGCGCGCCGCCGCCGTCCGCGTCCTCGTGCCGTTCGCCGCCCGGCCCTTGTGTGTGCAGCGCCCATGGTGGAGACCTCCGAGCCTGTGGTGTGCGGATTCGGTCGCGGATGCGGGTCATCCGCGACGGCCGCTGCCATCGTGGGAGGGGGAGATCTCCGCCCGGAGATGGCGGGATATCGGCCGCTGCTCGGGCGTGTATCGGGTCTGCGGGGCGAGGTATCGACTCGGTAGGGCCGTGTATCAGTGGTGTGTCGGTGGCGTATCCGTGCTGGACGCGGCACCGGTAACGGGCCGGGCGGTGCCGCTGATCGGCCGGGCGCGGGTCAGGTCGGTGGGTGTTCGGGGAGCCGTACGGTGGCGATCGCGCCCCCGTCGGCCGCGTTGGCGAAGTCCAGCCCGGCACCGATGACGTGCGCCTGACCGAGGGCGATGGTCAGCCCCAGACCGTGGCCGCGGCCGCGTTCCCGGGCGCCGGTACGGAACCGCTGCGGACCGTCCGCCAGCAGCGCGTCGGGGAAGCCAGGGCCGTGGTCGCGTACGGTGACGACCGCCCCCGACACCCTGACCTCGACCGGCGGCCGGCCGTGCCGGTGGGCGTTGGCCACCAGGTTGGCCACGATGCGGTCCAACCTTCTGGGATCGGTGTCGACCACGGCCCTGCCGGTGACCCGCACCTCGGCCTCAAGCCCCGTCCGCCGCACGCAGTCCTCGACCAGCGGGCCCAGCGGGCACGGCGCGAGATCGGCCTGCTCCGCACCCGCGTCCAGCCGAGAGATCTCCAGCAACTCCTCGATCAGTGTGCGCAGGACCCGCACCCGGTCCCGTACGTAGTCGGCGGCCTCACCCTCCGGCAGCAGCTCGGCCGAGGTGACCAGGCCCATCAGCGGGGTGCGCAGCTCGTGTGCGACGTCGGCGGTGAACTGCTGCTCGCTGCGCAGCCGTTGCTGTAGCGAGGCGGCCATCGAGTCCACCGCGGTGGAGATCTCCGCGATCTCGTCGCCCGGCCGGTCGCCCGCGCCGATGCGTGCGTCCAGGTCGCCGTCCGCGATCCGCCGCGCCGTCCCTGCGGCGTACCGCAGCCGCCGGGCCAGCCGTTCCGCGCTCAGCGCGCCCAGCGGCAGCACGGCACCGACGGCGATCAGCCCGGCCAGGCCCATGGTGGCGTCCAGCAGCTTGAGATTGCGCAGGTCGGCACGCATGTCGACGTCGACGCAGAGCATCCGGCCGCCGACCGGTCGCGCGGCCCACATCACCGGCCCGTACGGGTTCCGGCCGAACGCGGTGCCCTGATGACCTTTGCGCACCAACGCCTTCAGGTCGTCCGGCACGCCCGACGCATCGAGCCGGGCCCCCGTCCCCTGGGTGCCACCGGTCCGGGAATAGGTGGTGACCGCCAGGTCGAGCTGGCGCTGCGCGGTGTCCCGGGCCTGGCTCAGTGCCCGGGCGTAGGTGGCCTGGTGCACCAGAACGCCGATCCCGGCTGCCACGGCGCACACCGCGGCCGCCACCAGCGCGGCGACCTTCCAACGCAGCGACCGCCAGCGCCGGAGGAACCGTAGCGTCCACGTTCTGCGCATCGTCGTCAGCGCCGCATCTTGTAGCCGAACCCACGCACCGTCTCGATCCGCTCGGCACCGATCTTCGCCCGCAGCCGCTGGATATGCAGATCGACGACGCGGCTGTCACCGTCCCAGGTGTACTCCCACACCTCGCGCAGCAGCGTCCGCCGGTCCAGCACGATCCCGGGGTTCGCGGCGAGTTCGAGCAGGAGCCGCAGCTCGGTCGGGGTCAGCGAGACCGGCTTCCCGCCACGGCGCACCTCCATCGCGCCCGGGTCGATCTCCACCTCACCGAAGACCAGCGCGGCGGGTTCCGGCACGTCCTGCGGCTGGCTGTCGTCCTGCGCGGCCGGGTGCGCGGCGAAGCTCGCCCGGCGCAGCAGCGAGCGGATCCGGGCCACCAGCACCGCGCTCTCCACCGGCTTGACGACATAGTCGTCCGCACCCGCCTCCAGGCCCGACACCACATCCAGGGCATCGCCGCGCGCCGACATCATCAGGATCGGGACCAGGCTGAACTCGCGCACCCGGCGGCACAGCCCGATCCCGTCCAGCTCGGGCAGCATCACATCGAGCAGCAGCAGGTCCGGCTCCTGCTCGCGGAACCGCTCCAGGCCGGTGAGACCGTCCTCGGCGACGCACACCTCGTATCCGTAGCGCTCAAGCGCCATACGGACGGTGTTGCGGATGACCTCGTCGTCCTCGACGAGCAGGAGCTGGGTCATGGGGTCCTCACAGCAATCAGGGCAGGCATCAGGAATCAGACCAGGCATCAAAGGGAGCGGGGGCCGGAGTCATCCGACGGGTACGGGAGCCAGCACCCGGCCGTTCCAGCGGTAACGGACTGTCGCCTTCCGGCCCTCGCCGGACTCGTCCACCACCAGGTCCCGGCCGACGGTGGCAGCGGTCACCTGCGACGGCCCCGCGTAGTCCAGTACGCGCCGCACCGAGCCCCCCGAAGCCGTGTACACCCACATCCACGTACGTCCGCTGTCGTCGTCGAAGGCCAGCACCAACTCGGGCTTCCCGTCGCCGGTGAGGTCCACATAGACAGGGGCACGCAACCGGCAGCGCATACCGGGACAGTGCCCCAACGAGCCCTTCACCACCTCGGGCACACCGGGGTCCGCTCGGAGCAGCCGCTCGGGCGGGACCTTGCGCAGACCGCCCTCGGAACCGCCGGGGACGGTGACCTCCGGCACGGGCACGGCGGAAGGGACAGAGACGGGCCCGCCGCGGGACGGCGCGGGGGACCGGCCGGGCCACAGCGGAGAGGCACTCTCCGGGACGGACACCGAAGGAGCCGTGCCGGCATCCCGCGTCCCCTCAGCAGGCGCACAACCCGCCGCCAGCACCATCCCCGCGGACGCCAGCCCGGCCAGGGCCGCGGTGCAGACGGGGACGGACCACCGTCGGCCGAAGCGCAGCATGAGAAATCCAGCAATCGGGGCCTTTGCGGCCATACGGAACACGTGTGTATGAGGACAGACGGGATTATCCGCGGCCGCGTTGCCTCCCCTCCCCGTTTCTCTCCCCGCAATGCGGTCACCCACCGGCCACCACCACACGAGCTGCCCCGCCCGCCGTGCGGTTCCGGGCCGGAGAGCCTGCGCCCGCCTGCGTCCGTCAGCGGCCCGGCCGGTGACCTGCCGCGCGGTGCCTACACTCCTGCTGTGACGATCAAGCGCACCCGCGGACGTGCGCTGGTGCGGTCCGCCGTCGAGGCGGTGCCGGCCGTGGCGGCGATGCTGGCCACGGACCGGATCGTCGCCCGGTTCACCGACGTGCCGGGGAACCGGTGGCTGGCGCTGGGGCTCGGCGCCGCCGGGCTGGGTTGCCTCGCCCTGCGGCGGCGGTGGCGGTGGCCTCGGCATGCCCGCGCACAGGTCGTCTCCATCGTGGGAGTGGACTCCGGCGCCGCCCGCGCGGCGGCCGTCGGGTCGCAACCGACCGGTCTCCCACCCGGTCGGGCAGGCAGGCGCCCGTCTGCCCGACCGGAGAGGACGGATGCCGGCGGGACTCATGCTGTGATGGCGGTCGTTGTGTCGGGTAGGGCCGCGTGTGTGTCGGTGACGGGGTGGGCAAGGCGAGTCAAGCGGGAGCGGAGTCGGAGGAAAGCTGGTCAGGGACGGGCGGCCACCGTGCTGAGATAGTCGGCCACCTGCCGGATCCGGTTGGCATCGGCCTCGGACACGGCGCCGAGGATCTCAGGTGCCAGCGCAACCGGGACGCCCAGCTGCTCCACGCACTCCAGCGCCCTTTGCCGGCACGCCGCGGCGATCGGTTCCGCACCGAAGATGTACGGCAGCCTCATGCCGCGTTCGACGGCGACGAGCAGTGCCATCTGCGCGAAGCGCTCTGCGGCGTCGTCCACCGTCATCGTCTCGATGGGCTTCCGGCCGGGCGCGAAGACGGCGTACGGATCGTGCTCCGGAGCGGGGCCATCCGTGAGGAGCCCGGCCAGGTGGCGGGCGATCGCGGGGGCGCTGTGGAAGCCGTCACGGTAGGTCCCCGTTGCGAAGAACAAGCGCGGCACCGGCGCGCGGCCCAGAAGCGGGAAGGTGTCCAGCGTGACCGGCCGCAGGCCGTAGTGCCAGCGCCGCACGGCCGAGAACGCGATGTTCCGGTCGAACTGCGCGATGTAGCCGGACAGCAGCGGCTGGACGATGCCCAGCCGCGGTCCGGCAGGCGCGTCGAAGTAGACGTGGTTGGTCGCGCCCAGGTACTCGACTCCGTTGCCGAGCGGTACCGCGTGCAGCCCGCAACCGCCGACGAGGGTGGGCGTGCGCACGACATACGGCACGGCCTCGCCCCGCACGCGCTGGGTCTCCAGTGCCACACCCGTTCCGCTCAGCAGCGGCTGCACCGTACCCGGGGGCAGTTGCTCGATCAGGCGCCCACTCGCCGCGCCCGTCGCGAGGACAACGGCTCCCGCGGGGAGCGTCGCTCCCGAGGACAGCCGCACCCCGGTGACCGCGTCCTTGGCCGTCACCAGGGACACCACCTCGTCGGCGACGCGCGTGACGCCGAGCCCTGACGCAGCGGCGTCCAGGGACGCGAGCACATGTCGGGCGTCGACCGCCCCCTCGTTCTCCAAGTACAAGGCGTCCACGGGCTGGTCACCCGCCTCCGCCTCCAACACGCCGATGCCGTAGGGATCCACGTCCTGGAACGGCTCGCCGTGCTCCTCGGCGGCTGCGCGGATCGCCCGCATGCTGCCCACGCCGTCACCCGTGGAGCGCGCCCCCAGAACGACCAGCGTCCCCCGGGTGCTCCTGACCGGAACCGCCACATGCCGCGCTGCCTCCGCGAGCCGCTCCAGCCAGCCCGGCCACAGGCGAGCCGCTTCGCGCGCCAACGCGAACTTCGCTCGGGACGCCGGATGTTCACCGGTACGCCCCGTGACCTCGGCGAAGCAGTTGAGCATCGCTCCCGCCGCCACGGAAGCAGAACCAGGGCGCGCCTCCGAGCCGACCACGACAATCCGCAAGGAGCGGTCCCGCAGCGCCGTCTCCACGGCGACCGACAGGCCCAGCGCGCCGTTCCCCACGATCACCACATCGGCTGTCACGACCATCACCATCCCCGAAAGACAACAGAACAGTCCTGCCGAGTGGAAGGTCGCGAACAAGCCACGGCCGACCGTCCTGTCGTTCGCCTGCGGGTCAAGTGGGGCCGGTCGCACAGTTCCCGTGCCCCCTCCCGAGCCCGACATACGTCAGCAGATGCCACACGTTTGAGCGATGACGGCTCGAAATCCTCTGCGTATCGGAGAGAAGCGGCTGGACTGTCGGAGTAGCTCCAGCTCGGTAGCGAGCGATGTGATCCGTGGGGTAGGGGCATGGGTCCAACTCCCCCTCGGACACAGAGGCGGGGTGTGGTTGAGAACGGGCCCGCCCGCCGGCGGGCACCGCGGCTGGGGAAGCGTGGGCCTCAGCATGAAGGTTGCCTCGGGTGGGGTGTGCGGAGGTGGCGAGTGCAGCGGCGGGCCGCGTAGGCCGTCAGTACGGTTCCCAGGCTGATCAGGCTCATGAGGAGTTGGGGGCGGGTGCCTGGGAGGAGCGCCATGGAGAGCAGGATCGCCAGGAGTGCGGCGATGGTCAGCCAGGTCAGGTAGGGGTAGCCCCACATGCGGAACGTCAGGCGGTGGGGTTCTATGCGCTCGGCGCGGGCGCGGAGGCGTAGTTGGGAGACGGCGATCGTGATGTAGAGGAAGATCAGCACGGCTCCGGTGGAGTCGAGGAGGAAGCCGAACGTCCGGTCCGGCTGGAGGACTTGGGCGCCAATGGACGCGTAGCCCATGACGGTGCCCAGGAGGATGGCCCGGGTGGGGGTGCCGCGGCGGTTGGTGTGCGCGAGGCTGCGCGGTGCTTCCCCGTGTCGGCACAGGGTGGTCAGCATGCGCGACGAGGCGTAGAGGGTGGAGTTGAGCACGGAGAGCAGGGCCGCGAGGATGACCGCGGTCATGACGGTGCCGGCGAACGGGATGCCCATCCGCGTCATGGCCACGGCGTACGGGCTCTCCGGGCCCACCAGGGTGTCCCACGGCACGATCGCCACCACGAGGAAGATCGAACCCAGGAAGAACAGGAGCACGCGCCAGAACACCTGACGGGTGGCCCTGGTGACGGCGGTGCCGGGGTCGGGGCTCTCGGCCGCGGCGATGGTGACGATCTCGGTGCCGCCGAACGCGAAGATGACGACCACCGTCGCGGCGAGGGCGGCACCGGGGCCGTTGGGGAGCAGGCCCCCGTGATCCACGAAGTGGCTGAGGTGCGGGCTGCCGTCGCCGGGCCAGAAGCCGCAGACATAGGCGGCGCCCAGTGCCAGGAACCCCAGGATCGCGCCGATCTTGACGATCGCCAGCCAGAATTCGACGCTGCCGAACGAGCCGGCGGAGACGAGGTTCACCACGGCCATGGCGGTGAGCAGCAGCACGCTGACCGCCCAGTCCGGCACCGCGGGCAGCCAGTCGTGCACGATCCGGCCGCCCGCGATGGCCTCGATGGCGACGATGGCGACGAACGCGTACCAGTAGAGCCAGCCGATGGTGAACCCCGCCCAGTCGCCGAGGGCCAGGCGCGCGTAGTCGGCGAAGGAGCCGGACATCGGGCGGGTGACGACCATCTCGCCCAGCATCCGCATGACCAGGATCACCAGCAGGCCCGCGAGCGCGTAGGAGAAGACGGCGGCGGGGCCGGCACTGTGGATGGTCTGCGCGCAGCCGAGGAAGAGGCCGGTGCCCACCGCGCCGCCCAACGCCATGAGGGTGAGGTGCCGTTGCTTCAGGGCGCGTCCGGCGGGTGCCGGATGAGCGGGACGGTGGTGTCCCGGACCGTCCGGCACATGGCTGCGGTCGGGTGCGTCCGCCGGTCGTCCGGATGCGGACACGGTCATGCTGTCTCCCCCTGGGTGGATGCTCATGGGCGGGTGCTCATGGGCCGGTGCTCACGGGCGAATGCTCATGGGCGGATGCTCAACGAGCGGTCCGGACGGTTTCCGGTTGAACTGCCCCGGCGGGTGTGGCTGCCGCGGGCCCTTCGGTGGCGGGCACGCGGCGGCTGTTCCGGAAGTTGGCGCAGATCAGGATCATCAGGACCATACCTGCGGCGGCGGCGAGCACCGCGGCGCGCACCCCGTCGCTGGTGGCGGTGCGCAGCTCCGCACCGGTGAGCCCGCGGGTGCCGGCGTTGGCGAGGGCGACGAGGACGGCCAGGCCGACGGCGCTGCCGACCTGCTCACCGGTGCTGGCGATACCGGACGCGATGCCTTGGTCGCCTTCGTCCACGCCGGTCATCGCCGCCGCGTACATCGTCGTGTAGACGACGCCCTGGGCCAGGCTGAGCAGGCTCAGGCCCGGCAGGAGTGCGGTGAAGGAGGCGTCGGGGGAGAGCGACAGGGCGAAGGCGACCGTTCCGGCGACACCCAGGACGAGGCTGCCGATGAGGGTGGCGCGCATGCCGAAGCGGGTGGCCAGCCGACCGCCGACGGCCGTACCGACGAGGACCCCCGCGCAGGGGACGACGAAGGCGATACCGGTCTGCATGGCGCTGAAGCCGTGCACGTTCTGGAAGTAGAGGGTGAGGAAGTACGCCAGCACCCCGAAGGTGGCCATGAAGGTGAAGGTGACGGCGGTGCCGGTGCTGAGGTTGCGGTTGCGGAACAGGTGCAGGGGCATGAGCGGGTTCCGGCCCCGCCGCTCGATCACCAGGAAGGCCAGCAGGAGCACGATCGCCGCGGCTCCGCTGATCAGGACGGCGGGGGCGGTCCAGCCGGACTCGGGGCCCTGGACGAGTGCCAGTACGAGGAGGGTGGCCCCCGCAGTACCGGTCAGGGTGCCGTACAGGTCGAACTCGGCGAACACCCGGCCGCGTCGGAGGGTTCCGTCGGCCGGGATCAGCGGGGCGGCCAGCGCGATGCCGAGGCCGGCGAGCGGGACGTTGACGAGGAAGACGGCCTCCCAGCCGAAGGTCTCGGTGAGGACCCCGCCCAGCAGCGAGCCGAGCACCATCCCGCACCCGGCCGCCCCGCCCCAGACGGACAGCGCCCGGTTGCGTTCCCGGCCTTCGGCGAAGAGGGAGGTGACCAGGGAGAGGGTGGCCGGGGTGAGGAAGGCGCCGCCGATGCCCTGCCCGGCCCGGGCGGCCACGAGCAGCCCGGGCGTGGTCGCGAGCGCGCCGGCGAGGGAGGAGACGGCGTACAGCACGAGGCCGAGGGTGAACATCCGGCGCCTGCCGAAGAGATCGCAGGCCCTCCCGCCGAGCAGCAGGAAGCCACCGAAGGCCACCGTGTAACCGCTGACCACCCACTGCAAGTTCTGCGCCGTGAAGTCGACGTCGGTGGCGATCCCGGGGAGCGCCACGAACACGATGTTGTAGTCGAGGCCGATGATCAGGTGGGCGAATGCCAGGAGGGCGAGGGTCAGTCGGGTTCGGCGGACGCGCGGTGCCGCCGGTGGGGCGTCGGCGCGGGCTTCGTGGGGTGCACAGGGCATGGGGGCGTTCCTTGCGGGAGGGCCGGGGGCTGAGGAGACGACGGCGGCCGGGCGGGTCAGGCCGCGGCGGCGGGCCAGGAGGCGAAGGTGCGCATCCCGTAGAGCAGCGGGTCGGCGTCCTCGGGGCGGTCCTGTTCGACGCGGAAGATCTCGCCGAAGATCACCTCGTGGTCGCCGACGCGCAGGGTGCGGGAGACCCGGCAGTCCGCGATGGCGTGCGCGTCGCGCACCAGGTGCGGGCCGCCGAACTCCGCGGAGTTGGCCCACTCCACGGCGTCGAAGCGGCGCGGGTCCCCGGAGGCGAAGAGCGTGGCGGCCGAACGGGCCCCGGCGTGCAGCAGGTTGACCGCGAAGGTGCGCCGCTCCAGGACACTCTCCAGGGTCCTGCTGTTGCGGTTCAGGCAGACCAGCAGGGTCGGCGGATCGAGGGAGACGCTGCTGACCGAGGAGACGGTCAGACCGCGGGGCGGGTCCTCGGGACCGCCGGTGGTGACGACGGCGACGCCGGTCGGGAACGTCGACATCAGGGCGCGGAACTGGGCCGGCGCGATGGTCGCAGGGGTGGCTTCGTGGTTCGCGCGCAGGGTGGGGGCGGTGGGAGCAGTGGGGGCAGTGGGGGTGCTGGCGGAGGTGAGTGTGGTGGTGTCCGTCATGACGGGGTTCGCATCTCCTCGTGGATGTCGTGGGTGTCGTGAACGCTGTGGGTGCTGTGGGTGCTGTGGGTGCCGTGGAACCGGTGGGTGCTGTGGGTCCGGTGGGTCCGGCGGGGTGGTGTGGGCGTCGGGCGAGCGGTGCCCGCGCCGGTCACCACAGCAGGGTCTTCTGCGGGATCTGGCCGCCCAGCAGCAGCTCTCCGGCCGCCTTGAGGTTCTGCACCCCGGCGTCCACGTGCTGGCTCATGGTGCTGACGTCCCGCAGCCAGCGGTCCATCGGCGACCGCTTGCGGTAGATGGCCGAACCGCCCACGAGGGTGTAGAGCCGGTTGACGATCGACCGGGCGACCTCGAACGCCTTGTAACGGGCCAGCGCGGTGGCCACCCGCTCGTCCGGCGTCGGCTGCTGGCCGCGCTCCAGCCGGGCCCACTGCTCCGCAAGGCTCGTGTACACCGCGTAGCGGGCCGCGGCGAGGTCCATCTCCGCGTCGGCGATCGCGGTGGTGAAGCGGTAGTGCGCGGACCACGGGGTGCCGGTGGACTTGTCGGTGCGCGTGGCGGCGAGCTCACGGACGTGGTCGAGGGCGGCCCGGGCGACGCCGAGCGGAACCCCCGGCATGGTGCGGAGGATGGCGTCCGGTGCCGCGTGCAGGGTGCCGGTGCGCTGCGGCTCCAGCAGACTGAAGGTGTGCTCCTCCGGTACGAAGAGGTCTTCGGTGGAGTAGTCACAACTGCCGCTGCCGGCCAGGCCGGTGGTGTACCAGCTGTCGTGGACGCTGAAGTCCTCCCGGCGGGCGATCACGATCCGCCAGTGGACTCCGTCGCCGTCGGGGGCCGACTCCGGCGCCCCGTCGCGATGCACCACGCAGCCGGCGAGCAGCAGGTCGCTGTGCGTTATACCGCTGCCGAAGTGCCACTTGCCGCTGACCCGGAAGCCGCCGGGGACCCGGACGGCCCGCCCGGTGGGGTTCACGAAGCCCGCCGTGATGGTGTCCAGGCGGGGGAAGAGGGCGCGGGCCACCGTGTCGTCGAGGTAGCCGGAGAAGATCCCGGAGTCGGAGCCGATCATCGCGCACCAGGCGGCCGAGGCGTCTCCGGTGGCGATGGCCTCGATGACCTCGGTCTGCTGAACGGACGTCATCTCCGGACCGCCCCAGGATCCGGGCGCCGCCATCCGGAACACGCCGGTGTCGCGCAGGATTTCCACCACGTCTCGCGGCAACTGCCGATTCTGCTCGATCTCTTCGGCGCGTTCCCGCAGCACGGGTGCGGCCTTGCGGGCGCGCTCCAGAATCTCCTGCGCATCGAGCCGGTCCGCATCGGAGATGGCCTGGGACGGGCCGGCGGCAGGCATGCCGGTGACAGTGCTCATGAATTCACTCCGGTATCAGTGAAGGGAAGGGAAGGTAAGGGAATGGGCCGTGCGCGAGGGAATTGGGATGCGTTCGCTGAAAGCGCGGAACGTAAAGAGCATCGGCCCGATCGACAACCGAAGGCTATTTCCGTGCGGTGGTACGCCGCATCCCTCCCCGGCCAGCAATCTCGGATACTCCCCGGGGATACACTTTCGCCCCTCGTGTCACCCCGGGGAGACAGTCGCGCAAGCGCTGCCGAGGTTCCTGTACACCCAAAGTTGACACTGCCGGTCGTACCCTTATGAGCTGCTGCTTTGTGGGGTTTCTCGGGGGCGGTCGGGCGCATTCGCGTCGCTACGATGCGAGGCATGCGTGAATACCCGTTGGAACCCAGTGGCCCCGAGATGCGCGCCATGAGCGAGGCGGCGATGCTCGTCGTCGAGCAGTTCGTCAACGACCTCCCCGAGGCGCCCGCGAAAGACCTCGACGGGGCTTTGGAGTTGGCCGAAGCGCTCCGCGAGGAGGCACCGGAAATCGGCACCTCCTTCGAAAGTCTGCTCAACACCGTCGCGGTCAGCTCGCAGAAGGCGGTCAACAACTCGGGCCCCGGTTTCATGGCCTACATTCCGGGTGGCGGCCTCTATGTATCTGCTCTCGCCGACTTCCTCGCGGCAGGCTTCAACCGATACGTCAGCCTGGCCGCGAAAGCCCCCGCGCTGGCTCAGATCGAGGCGACCGTGGTCCGCTGGCTGTGCGACCTTTTCGACTATCCGCCAGAGGCCCGGGGAGTGCTCACCTCCGGCGGATCGATGGCGAACTTCTCCGCGGTCATAACCGCCCGGAAAGCCAAGTTGGGTGAGAACTTCTCGACCGGCGTGCTCTACACCTCCGAGCAGTCGCACGCCTCCTGCGCCAAGGCCGCCTACCTCGCCGGCTTTCCCCGGGAGCGCATCCGCATGGTGCCGACGGACGAACGCCTGCGCATGGACGCGGACGCGCTGACCGCCATGATCGAGGCGGACCGGGCGGCGGGACTGCGGCCCTTCATGGTCACCGCCTCGGCCGGCACCACCAACACCGGCTCCGTCGACCCCATGGCGCGCGTCGGCGAGGTGGCCCGGGCCCACGACATGTGGTTCCACGTGGACGCGGCCTACGGGGGCCCGTTCCGGATGACCGAGTACGGCCGTCGGCTGTTCCAGGGCATCGAGTCGGCCGACTCGATCACGCTCGACCCGCACAAGGCGTTCTTCATCCCGTACGGCACCGGTGCGCTGATCGTGCGCGAGGGATTCCGGCTGCGTGCGGCCCACCACGTGGAGGCCGACTACCTCCAGGACACCGACGGCCTGGACGAACAGATCCCCAGCGCATCGGAGTACGGCATGGAGCTGTCCCGTGACTTCCGCGGCCTGCGCCTCTGGCTTCCGGTGAAGTATCACGGACTGGCCGCGTTCCGCGCCGCGTTGGAGGAGAAGCTGGAGCTGACCCGCTACCTCTACGACGAGCTGCGCACGACCCCGGGCTTCGAGGTCCCCCTGGACCCGGACCTCACCGCCGTGCCCTTCCGCTATCTGCCCGAGCGCGGCGACCCGGACGCGTTCAACCGCCGGCTGCTGGAAAGGATCAACGACTCCAAGCGCGTCTTCCTCTCCAGCACCCTGCTGGACGGCCAATTCATCATCCGGGCCTGCATCGTCTCGCACCGGACACACCGCGACCGCGTCGAGGAGGCGGTGCGCATCATCCGCTGCGCGGTGCAGGACCTGCTCGCCCTGGACGCCGCAGCGCCGTGGGAACAACCGGTGGCGCGGTGAGGCCGGTGGCCCCCTGGCGGACGTTCAGGGGGCCACCGGCACACAGGCATGTGCGGCGAGCCCGCTCTCGACCGCCACCAGCGCCAGCTGCACCCGGTCACGGGCGCCGAGCTTGGCCATGATGCGGCTGACATAGGTCTTGGCGGTCAGCGGGCTGAGACTCAGCCGCTGTGCGATCTCGGAGTTGGTGAGCCCCTCGCCGATGAGGGCGAGCACCTCGCGCTCCCGGTCGCTCAGCTCCGCGAGCGCCGGCCGGTTGACGGCGGAGCCGTCGTACAGGCGGGGAACGTACCGCTCGATGACCTTCTGGGTGTGCCACGGATTGAGGAACGAGGCGCCCGCGGCGGTCGCGCGAATGCCCTCCAGAAGCTGTGCGGGCTGGGTGTCGACGGGCAGGAAGCCGGCCGCCCCCATGGCCAGCGACTTGAAGAGGTGTTCTTCGTCGTCGTGAATGGTCAGCATCAGCACCCGGACGTTCCGCAGCGCCGGATCGCCGGTGATCTGCCGGGTCGCCTCCAGGCCGTCGGGCTCGCGCAGATGCGTGTCCATGAGCACGACATCGGGCGCGGTGCTGCGCGCCAGGGCCACGACGGACTCCCCGTCGGCGGCGTCGCCGACCACCTCCATGTCGGGCGCGGAGGAGACGAGCAGACAGAAGCCGGCGCGGGCGGCCGCGTGCGCGTCGGCGACGAGGACGCGGATCCTGCTGGGCTCGCGGGGCCTTCTCGGCCCGTGGCTCGCTCTCGGTTCCCTCTGGCCGGACAAGGTCGTCCCCCCTGCGTACGACTGCATCCATCTGACCCAGGGGTGTCCGTCCCGGGCTGTTCTACGGTCAACCTTACCCTCAGGGTTCCGCGGATTACGAGCCTAATCGGGCTAAAATGTTGCGATTCGTTGACGATCACGCTTCAACACCTTGCGAACCACGGAATTCCCTCACTGTCCAGTGGGGAGAAGTTCACGCAGCATGGCCTCGAAGTCCGCCACCGTCGTGGGCTCGTCGCCGAGCAGTGCCTTCAGTAGCAGGCCGTCGTAGGCATGGGTGAAGAGGGTGATCCGGAGCCGGTCGTCGGTGAAGAGCCGGGCGAAGTCGGCGAGCGTGGCCGTCCAGCGGCTGGTGGTGTCGCGGAGTTCCGGGCGCCGGGCCGCGCGCAGGCAGAGCTCGAACTCGGCCAGGAGGTGCGACCGGTCGGCGAGCTGGTCGGCCATGAACAGTGCCAGGCCCCGGATCCTGTCGGTGCCGTCGGCCGCCGGGGGTGCCTCGATCAGTTCCCGGACGCGCGCGGAGTCGGCCTCCATGCAGCTGGTGAGGGCCGCGGTCAGGAGTGCGTCGATGCTGTCGAAGTAGTAGGTGGTCGCCGTGGTGGGCAGGCCGGCTTCCTGGGCGACCGTTCGATGGGTGGCGCCGGCGGCGCCGTCCCGGGCGACCACCCGCACCGCGGCCTCCAGCAGGGCCCGCCGTCGGCGAGCGCCCTTGGCCTTGCGTCCGTCGGTGATGGGCTCGTCGGGGATCGACATGTCGGGTAACTCTCCTGCCTGGGGGTGGGCGCCAGCACCATAACCCGGCCCGCCGGCACACCGCGGGCGCAGCGGTCCCGAACCGCTGCCGACGCCAACTGTGAGGCGAAACAAGCACTTCACGGACCGGCCCGGTTTCCCTGCTCCAGAAACTGGGACTATAGTCCCAGTTGTTGTTCCGTCGTCTGCTCGGTGCCCTCATGCGTGGCGCGCGGCGGCAGGAACGTCCCTGCCTGTTGCCACCGCCCGCACGGGATCACCCCAACCTCTGGACGAAACATGGCAAATCCCTACAGCGAAATCTTCTCCGCTCCCGGCGCGAAGGCGTTCAGCGCCGCCGGCCTCCTCGCCCGACTTCCCTTGCCCATGACCCACATGGGCATCCTGACGATGCTCTCCGAGACGACCGGCCAGTACGCCCTGGCCGGTCTGGTGGCGGGCACCTTCACGTTCTCCATGGCCTTCCTCGGGCCACAGGTCTCCCGGATCGTGGACCGGCGCGGGCAGGGCCGCGTACTGCCGGTCGCCACCGGAATCAGCGTGATCGCGCTGGGCGCCCTACTGCTCTGTGCCACCACCGGCGCCCCCACCTGGACCCTCTTCGTCTTCGCCCTGCTGTCGGGCCTGATGCCCAGCATGGGCGCGATGGTGCGCGCGCGGTGGACGGAGATCTACCGCGGCCGCCCGCAGCTGAACACGGCCTACTCCATGGAGTCGGTGGTCGACGAACTGACCTACGTCATCAGCCCGGCGCTGGCGGTGACGCTGTCCACGGCGCTGTTCCCCCAGGCCGCGCCGCTCGCCGCGGCCGTCCTGCTCGCCGTCGGCGTCGCACTGTTCGTGCCGCAGAAGCGCACCGAACCGCCCGTCAAGCCGCGCACGGAGACCTCCAGCGGCGCACCGGTGGTCTTCTCCGCCCCCGTACTCATGCTCGCTCTCACCCTCCTCTTCGGGGGCGCCATCGCCGGCATGGTCGACACCATGGGCCTGGCCTTCGCCGAACAGCAGGGCAACAAGGCGCTCTCCGGCCTCGTCTTCGCGGTCTACGCCCTCGGCTCCGGAATCTCCGGCCTCGCCTTCGGCGCCCTGAAGCTCCGCATCCCGCTCCCGCGGCTGCTGGTCATAGGCGTGACCGGAACCGCCCTGACCACCCTGCCCTTCCTCCTGGTCGACAACATCGCGGGAATGGCCGCCGTGGTCTTCGTCGCCGGAGTCTTCTTCGCCCCGACGATGGTGGTCATCATGGGCATCGTCGAGCGAACCACCCCTGAGCACCAGCTCACCGAGGCCATGACGTGGATGATCGCCGGCCTGCAGAGCGGCGTCGCGCTCGGCGCGGCGGTCTCGGGAGTCGTCGTCGACGCCTACGGCACCCGCTGGGGCTTCGCCGTCGCTATCGGCGCCGGTGCCGTCGCCCTCCTCCTCGCCCTCACCAGCGCCCCCATGCTGCAACGCCACCTTGCGCAACGGGAGGGTCTCCCCGCCAGTCCCACCGATCCAGCCAATCCAGCCGATCCCACCAACGAACACAACGAACACAACGCACGCGACGCACGCGACGCACGCGACGAACACGACGAACACGACGAACACGACGCACACGGCGAACACAACGACCGTGGCAATTGCGGCACTGAGCCCCATCGCTCCCAGGTTCCTTCGGGCAACTGACAACGCCCGGGGCGCGTACGGCGCCAAGGTGCCCGACCGGCGCGGCCGGTCGACCGAACAGGCGCGCCGGCGCTCTGCGGCGACCACGACGTGGTGCGCGTTCACGACCCATTACGCTGACGAACTCGCTGCCGCGGCGGCGCGGAACCACGGGAGGACTGCCGCATGAGCGTGCGCTTCGACGCCAACCGGGAGCGGGCCACCGTCCGCTGCGACCAGTGCCCGGGCCAGCCGATCCTGCCCACCCACCGGGAGGAGACCGACCCGCGCCGGTGCGTGCGCTGCCAGGGCGAGCACCGCTGGCTGCCGCAACCCCACCCCGAGGACCATCTGTGCCAGGTGTGCCGGCGCGAATGCCCCACCTGCCAGGCCCCTACCCGCGACGGGCAACGCTGCCGGACCTGCCGAGGGATGTGCCGGACCTGCTCCACGCCGCTGCCGGACCGCGGTTCCCCGGCCGACCAGGTCGTCCACGTCGCCCCGCAGCGCCGCAAGGACCACCGTCACCGGTGGCCGCTCACCTTCTTCCCGCGGACGTGGGACTGGGACCAGTGCGACGCCTGCCAGGACGCGGGCACGGCGGGTGATCCGGTGCGCGCGGTCCTGGCGGCGCTGCCCGACAAGGTGCTCCGCGCCTGCGGCGGCGCCATCCCGCCCACCGTCATGGACACCATCCACACCGAGCTGCAAACCCGCACCCCGCGGCAGTTGGCGGCACGGGTGGAGCGGCGCTGGTGGGGGAGTTGGGCCGGACGCCCCCTCCGACGTGAGGCCGAGGCGAACCAGGAGGGATACCGGCCCGACGACGTCGCCGTGTGGCTACTGGCCCCCACTGCGTGCGCAGGCCGGTGCGAGGACGGCTGGCACCTGGCCGACCAGCCAGGCCGCGACGACGCACCGTGCACCGTCTGCCGAGGCGGACGACTCCTTGCGTCACGGCGCGAGCGGGACGACGCCGAGGAGTTGGAGCCGGGCTCGGCCGCGAACCGCACCACCGCCGAGGCCGTCGCCTACCGGCCACCGATGCGCGAGTGCACCGGCCAGGACGGTGCCTGCGGCGTACCCGTCACCGCCCCCCACACCCGCTGCCCAGCCTGCGCGGACTGGCCCTGGTGCGCCTGCCACCGACGCCGCTACGACCCCCACAAGTCCACTGCCTGTAGGGCCTGTTCGACGCGGCAGTGAATCCACAGCAGTGGGCTGCGGTCCACGCCACGAGAAGTGGTCGCCGGCGGGATGCTGGAAGCGGGAGTGCGAAGGAAGCCGCTTGTGCGGCCTGTCTCTTGAGACGATGACGGGCCAACCAGAGGGGGCACCAGATGACCAAGCAGATCGATGGTTCCGGCGCATCCGTCGCTGAACAACTCCGTCGTCAGCGAGACGAGGCATCCACCCTGGTGCCCACCCCTTGGCCGGACTTGACGCAGCTCGCCGAGCTCAACTTCCGGCACAAGGTCGGCATCATCGCGCAGCGGGGAACGCGTGAGGCGAAGGTCGGCCGCGACGTTGCGGTCCATGCCGCCCATACCGGCCTCCCCGTTGTCCTCTTCACGGGATACCCGCCCTCGACGCAGCCCAAGACGCTCGTCGTCAAGGAGATCCCCGACCCGACCGACTCCCACGTGAACGCGGCGGCAAAGATCCACATCGAGGGCCGGACGCCACGCCTCATCGTCATCGAACGATACGAACGCCTGACCCGGGAGCCGCACGAGCCGTCCAGCGACCCCATGCACGACCTCATCGACGATGTCTCCGAAGAGGAGTCGTGGGGAGACCGTCTGATGTGGACCGTCCGCAACATCCGCGTCAACATCCCTGTGCTCCTCACCACGGTCGTCGACGAGGTACCGGACCTCGCCCGGCCACTGGGCCGGTGGCTTCACATCGACCACCCGGCCAACGTCATGACCGACGTGTGCAAGCCGACGATCGTGCTGGCACGCTCCGGTTCGAAATCGGTGGAAGCACGCCTTGAGGTCGACCCGCACGAATACCGCTCCGGAGAACGCTCGACACTCGCGTGGAAGCCACTGCCTCGCTCATCCTGACCGGTCCGCCTTGGGCGGGAACCCCGCGACGTGGGCCGGCACCGCGGCGCCGTACGGGTGGGGCGCGTACCCGTCCCGGAGGACCAGCGCGCAGTCAGACGTGGTGATCCGCAACCGCGAGCCGTCGGTCAAGAACGCGCGGCCGATGCCGTGGACGACTCCGAGCTCGACGTTCGACTTCGCCCGGCTACGCGACCAGGAACCGGCCGCCTCGGGCTGCGGCGTTCATCCGGTGGTGCCGGATGTCGGTGTCGGCCGGGGCTGGAGCTGGGTGAGGTTGTCCATCATCAGTCCGAGGGTGAAGTCGAACCGGTCGTGTCCGGTGCCGGAGGTCAGCTCAGCGGCATGGCGTCGGGTCTGCGGAAACGTGTCGGCCGGCAGCGCGGTGAACCGGCGGATCAACTCCTCGCGGCCAAGGACCCACTCCTGGTCGGGGTGTTTGCGCCGCTGCTGGACCAGCGACTGCTCCAAGGCGTAGGCGCTGACGTAGAGGGACAGAGCATCGAGCGCCCAGGCGGCGCTCCGCGGTTCGATTCCGCCGGCGAGCAGGATCGCCAAGAGCCCTTCCCTGACCCGCAACGTGGAGAGGTTGGTCGGGACCACGCCGAGCGCGGCACGGGAGACTCCGGGGTATTTCAGGTACTGGTCGCGGAGCTGCGCGTACACGTCGAGGATCTGCCTGCGCCACGTGGCAGGGTCCGGTTCGGGCAGCACGACCTCGGAGCAGAGCCGGCCGACGAGAAGATCGTCGATGTCCTCTTTGCTCACGATGTGCGCGTACAGCGACGACGGCCCGGTGGAGAGTACCGCGGCGACTCGACGGATGGTCAGTGCGTCGTAGCCCTCGGTGGCCACGACCTGTAGGGCGGCGTCGGTGATCCGGTCGATCGTGATGGGCTTTTTGCGCGGGGACGCAGCTGAGGGCTCCCCAGCGGGCTGGGCGTGACGAGCTGCTCGGCGTTGCCGGGGATCGGAGGGCATGCCGATCACTATAGCTTGACACGATCTAAGTTCGCCTCGTAGAACTTAGATCGTAGACGAAGAACTAAGTTCGTCTCTGCGTGGTTGGCGTACCCCCTGCTCAGGTCCTGAGCAGGGTTCGGACAGTCTGTTCAGGAGGTGCGTGATGCGAGTTTCCGTGGTCGGAGCCGGTCTGGGGGGTCTGTGCCTGGCGCAGGGTCTGCGCCGTGCCGGGATCGAGGTCGACGTGTACGAGCGGGACCCGGCGATCACCGCACGATTTCAGGGGTACCGGCTCGTACTGGACCCGGTCGGATTCGAGGCGCTGCGTAGCTGTCTGCCACGGCAGTGGCACCCGTTGCTGGACGCGGTCGTCAGTGACGCCTACGTCGAGCGACTGGCCTTGGACGCCCAGCTGAACAAGATCGGCGAACTCGGCCCTGCCAGGAGCGGGATCGTGGTCGACCGGCAAGTACTCCGGCACCTGCTGCTGACCGGACTGCCTGTGCACACCGGGGCCGCGCTGACCGGTTACGAGGTGTTGGACGACGGCAGGGTCGAAGCCCGGTTCGCGCAACGCGATCCGGCAACCGCTGATCTGCTCGTCGGGGCGGACGGGATCGGCTCCGCGGTCCGCCAGGTGCTGACGCCGCAGACCACCCCGAGGGACACCGGCGTTCGGTTCGTGATCGGCCGCACGCCGCTGACGGAGCAGTTCGCCGGCCTGTCCCGGGCCTACGGCGGGAAGATCGTCGGGGGCGGAGTGAGTCTGTTGCTCGGGGCGATGCGGTTCCCCGTTCCGCCAAAGGAAGCGGCGGAGAAACTGGCACCCGAAGTCACGCTCCCTGACATCCATGACTACGTGCGCTGGGCCATGATCCTCCCGCCGAACGGCTCTCTCGGCACCGTGACGGCACAGGAAGCCGCGCTGTCCAGGATGAAAGGTTGGCATCCGGACCTGCAGGCGCTCATCGAACAGGCCGACCCGGACAACAGCACCCTGCTGTCCATCGGGGTGGTCGAGCCAGGTGAGCGCTGGGCGCCCGGTCCGGTCACGCTGCTCGGTGACGCTGTCCACGCCACCTCTCCGACCGGCGGCAACGGTGCGAACACCGCTCTGCGCGATGCCGACCTGCTGGGCCGCTGCCTGATCGAGGCAGCCGAGGGTCGTCAAGATCTTCTCTCCGCGGTCGACAGCTACGAGCGGCAGATGTTCGCGTACGGGGGCGAGGCAGTGCGCCACAGCCTCGCCGCGCTACCCGCCTTCATCCCGAACCCGGACCGACCCGGGCCGGCATAGGTTCTTGCGGGGCCTGCTGTTCAGTTCGGCGGCAACGGCGTCGAGGCGATCGCGGGAGTGGACGGACAAGTCGGTGCCCTCGGAGAGGTACTGCCGCAGCAGGCCGTTGGCGTTCTCGTTGGATCCGCGCTGCCAGGGGCGGGCGGCAGCATGTCGACGGACGAACTCTCGACGTGCCAGCCGAATCAGTCACGTCCGAACGCCGGGGATGAAGAGGGTGATGTCGTCGGTGGCGAGCTCGCTGCGGTACGTCGCTGCACCGCGTTAGCCGTCCGTTAGCGCAACGCCAACCCGACCGTTGAAGCTGATGGTCGTCCGAGAGCGAGACGAGAGATCACAGCAACGGGAGGACAGCGATGACGCATCGTGGAGACGGGCGCGCCGCAAGCGGGATGTTCGGGCGCCGGGGGGCGAGGTTCGCCGCGGTGGGTGCCGTGGGGGTGGCTGCGGCCGTGCTGGCGGTGACGCCGGCGTTCGCCAAGGGAAGTGCCACTCTCAGCGTGTCGCCGGGTACCGTGAAGCTCGGCCAGGGCGTCTATGTCAAGGGACAGGGCGACAGTGACGCGCTGCAGTACGCGAAGTTCTGCGCGCAGGAGCGAGTCGGGACGCATGGTGCCTGGCACACCGTCAAGTGCGGCCGGATCGTGACCGTGGGCGCCAGCGAGGCGAAGGTCGATGTGCGGGTCAAGGCCGGCCATCGGGGCGTGCTCCAGTTCCGCGGGGTGCTCTACGGCGTCGACGGCCCGCGCGGCGGCCACCCGAGCGTGGACATCATCACGCAGACCAAGACCGTCCACGTACGCTGACCCGGCGTCCGGGCCGGCCGGACCACCGCCAGGTCGAAATTGAGAACACGAACATGTGAAGGCCCGGTGGGAAACCACCGGGCCTTCACATGCGAGTAGCGGGGACAGGATGTGTGAGGCTCCCTCGGCGAGTCCAAGGTCAAGGCGGCTGTGGTGCCCCTGGCTCCGCTGGTACGGGGGCATCGCCCGAGTCGCCCGTAGACTGAGCCGCAGGGAGCCGCACATGCACGGTAAGAAGGCGCATGTTGGAGGTACGGGTGTGACGTCGGATCACCACGCGGAGCTGACGGCTCCCGCTCGGGACAGACCTGCACCCGACCCACGCGCAAGGACTGACTGGGCCCACGAACTCGGCGACCAACTGGACTGGCACTGGCGGGAACGGCTGCGTCCCCGCCTGGTGGGGCTGACCGACGAGGAGTACTTCTGGGAGCCGGTTCCCGACTGCTGGACCGTGCGCCCGCGCCGCAGCGAAAGCGAGAGGGGCGGCGGACGGTTCACCGTCGACTACGCCTTCCCCGCCCCTGTCCCCGCACCGGTCACGACCATTGCCTGGCGGCTGGCGCACCTCACCGTCCACGTCCTGGCCAAGCGCACTGAGATGTATTTCGGCGGGCCGTCGATCGACTACGACGACCACGTCTACGCCGGCACTGCCGCGGCCGCACTGGAACACCTCGACCGGGCCTACGACAACTGGTCGTCCGGCATGCGCGCGGCGACGACGGCCGAGCTCGGCCGCCTGCTCGGACCGAGCTCGGGCCCGTTCACCGACCGGCCGCTGGCGACGGTCGTCCTTCACGTCAATCGCGAGGTGATGCACCACGGAGCCGAGATCGCGTTGCTGCGCGACCTGTACGTGCACGGGCGTGAGTAGTTACGGCCGCTGATGTGAACAGTTGCGGCCGCTGAGATTGATCACGGCCCGACCGGAGTCGAGATCGCCTTGACGCGGAGCGTGTAGCGCTGGCCGCGTCGTACGGTGACGCCGTGGTTGAGCGCGGCCCGCAGACGCCCGGCAATCCGCCGATCCGGCCCGGCGGCGCGGTTACGGCCGGCTGCGGCGCCGATCTGACCCTCGCTTCGACGCTTCGCCTGCCTCCTCGCCATCCGGACCTCGGGGAGGTCGAACGCTGAAGGCCACCTGGCCCGCCGGCTTGTTCCTGCTATCTGGCTAGCGCCGGCGCGTTCCCCCACGGCCCCACCGGGTGAAGGGGTTCCGGAGCCGGTGGTGGGGTGGCTCGTCGGCGGGGTAGTTGATGTCGTCCTCGTCCGGGTGGCCGATGACCGTCCAGCTGACTGCGGAGACCGCGGGTTCCAACGACAGTCGGCTGACGGCCGCTTCGAGGAGGGAGTCGTCACGGTGTTCGGTGGTGAGTTCCGCGGCGACGGTGACCTTCCCTTCTTCCGCGTCGCGGCTGTACACCGAGCGCAGCCGGAAGCCGGGCCGGGCGACGGATTGGACGATCAGGGACCTGATGTGTGCCTCCTCGGGCTCGGTGCACACCGCCTCGAAGTAGTAGTCGGTGGAGACCTCGGCGCCGCCGTGCGGCTCCCGGTCCAGGCGCCGGCCCAGCGGTCGCAGCAGCAGGTTGGCGCCCACCACGGCAACCGTGCCCAGTCCCGCCAGGACGTACAGCCCCGTACCGGCCAGGGCGCCCACCGCTGCCGAACACCACAGGGTGGCCGCGGTGTTGAGCCCGCGCACGCTGAGCCCGTCCCGGATGATGACACCGGCTCCAAGGAAGCCGATGCCGGAGACGATTTGGGCCGCGACCCGCGAGCCGTCGTACCCGATGGTGCTGGTGGCCTGCGCGAAGCCGTAGTTGGACAGCAGCACGAAGAGCGCGGACCCGGCGGCCACCAGCGCGTTCGTCCGCAGCCCGGCCATCCGGGCCCGCCACTGCCGCTCCAGGCCGATGGCAGCGCCGAAGCCGAGCCCGGCAGCGATGTTGCCCACCATCTGCCACTCGTTGACGATGGCCATGATCCAATCCCCTCGTCGGTGATTCCTTTCCCGCGTCGGCTCCTGTATCGGCGATTCACGGCCAGGTACTGAATCGGCGGACGCGCCTGGGGCTCGTTTCCGCCGCCCGTCCCCGGTCTCGCTCGCCGCCGGCTCCTGCCATCGCCGCCGCCAGGAAGGCCGCTACTTCTTCCCGCCCTGAACCAGGACGCGGACCCGGAACCCCTCACAGCGCGGGTCGCGGGCACCAGGAGGCACGGCCAGCGCGTTCTCATGAACGCACCGGGGAAACCGCCCCGCTGCGCGCGCGGAATCCAGCCCCGAACACCCGGCCGCTCCGCGCAGAGAACAGCAAGGAGCCCCGTGCCCGACCAACTCACCGGCGCCGCCGCACCGGTCATCCGGCTACGACCGGACTTCCGCCCCACGGCATTCCTCTCCCGAACCGACAAGTCCCTGCTCATCGCGGGGGACTGCGAGGACGGACCGGCCGTCGCGAAACTGCTGACAACCCCGGAACCACTGTGGGCCGAGAAGTTCGGCACGGAGATCGACGCCTACCGGACCTTCGCCGAGACACCCCCGCCAGTGCCCGTTCCCGCCCTCGTCGCCGCCGACAACCGGCACCACGTACTGGTCATCGAACACGTCCGCGGCCATTGCCCGGTCCCGGGCCGCGACCGGTTCCCACCACAAGCACTGGACCCCGCACACGTCACCGCCATGCTGACGGCCATGACCGACCTCGGTCGATGGAGTCCCCCCGCAGGGGCGTTCACACGCACCCTCGACTACCTCGCACGTCTGGACCGAGACCACCGCCAGGGCCTGACCACCCCGCAGGAACACCAGGCCATGACCGACCTGTTCCACCAGGCCGGCACCGTCCTCGTACCAGGCCACGGAGACCCCCTGCCGACCAACTTCGTCATCCGACCCGACGGACAGGTCACAGTGATCGACTGGGAGCACGCGGGACACTACCTCCCAGGTCACGACCTGGCGGTTCTATGGATCGCCCTGGCCGCCACCCCGGAAGCCCGTCCACAGATCGAGGCGCTGGTGGCCGCCGGCTCCCCGTCCGTCCGCGCCGCCTTCACTCTGAACCGGGCCATGCTGCTCGTACGAGAACTCCGCAACCACCGTGCGGTGCCCCCCTCCACATGGCGGGACGAACGGGTGGCGGCAATCGACCGTGACTGGCAGGACGTACGCGAACTGCTGCGGGCCGGGTGACACCGGACTGACCTCGCATCACCAAGGGCCGGTGGACCGGGCGGTTTCTAGCGGTCGTTGCAACACGTGGTCGGTTGTCTAGGCCGCGAGCAGTTTATGCAGGCGCTCGGCTGGGGTTTCCCAGCCGAGCGTTTTGCGTGGGCGGCCGTTGAGTTCGGTGGCGACGGCGGCCAGGTGCTGCGGGGTGTGGACGGACAGGTCGGTGCCCTTGGGGAAGTACTGCCGCAGCAGGCCGTTGGTGTTTTCGTTAGAGCCGCGTTGCCAGGGGCTGGCCGGGTCGCAGAAGTAGACCGGGATGCCGGTGGCGATGGTGAACGAGCCGTGTGCGGCCATCTCACTTCCCTGGTCCCAGGTCAGGGACCGTCGAAGGTGGGAGGGCAGGGTCTGGGCCGTGGTGACCAGCGCGTCGCGGACGCGCTCGGCGCCGTGGTCGCCGGGCAGGTGCAGGAGCATGACGTAGCGGGTGGCGCGTTCGACCAGAGTGCCGATGGCCGACTTGCCGTCCTTGCCGATGATGAGGTCGCCTTCCCAGTGGCCGGGGCCGGCACGGTCGGATGCTTCCGCGGGCCGTTCGCTGATCATGACCATCGGTGTGGTGAACCGTGGCTGGCGGGAGGCGACCTGACGGTGGGGTTTGCGGCGGGCGCGGCCTGAGCGCAGGGCTCGGGCGAGCTCGCGGCGGAGCTCTCCACGTCCCTGGACATAGAGGGCCTGGTAGACCGTCTCGTGGACCACGTGCATCTCCGGCCGGTTGGCGAACTGTGCCCGCAGAGCCTGGCAGATCTGCTCCGGGCTCCACCGTAGGGTCAGGCGGTCCTGGATGAAGTCCCGCAGCTCGGGGTTCTGGCCGATCTTGCCCGGCTTGGGTCGCGGCCTGCGGGCGTCGGCACGGGCCTGGGCGGCGTGCGGGCGGTACTGGCCGCTGTCGGGGTGCCGGTTGCGGCGGATCTCCCGGCTGATGGTGGACGGGCTGCGGCCGAGCTCGGCGGCAATCGCCCGGACTGTCGCCTTCTCCCGGAGCCGGTCGGCTATGTGGATCCGATCGGCCTCACGCAGATATCGGGAAGGCCCGGAAGGCGGCACCACCGCGTTGATCGGTGGTGCCGCCTTCTGTCTGCGGTCGGCGCTACGACCGTTGCGCCACTTCCTGCCGGTCCGGGCATCGATCCCGACGAGTCGGCAGGCTTCCTTGTTGCTGTAGCCCTGCTGCACGAGCCGGGAGTATTCCGCGCGCTCCCGGCCCAGCTTCACAGGGCCCTGAGCCGTCCGGTCCCTTCGGATCTTGAAGTCCATTGCATCCCCTGAGCTGGGGTGTTGCAACGACTACTAGAACTCAAGCCGCAGCACCGGCCCTTTCGCATGGCCGACCCGACAGGCCCGTACCCGTGGGACTCGCGACCGGCGGCGCAGCGGTTCGTGAGAGACCAGGACGCCGCCACGGCTCCCGGCCGTATCCCGAGTAGCCGCTCGGTTCCCGGGTCACCGGCACCCTCGGCGATGCGGCACGAAGACCAGCCTGCCACCGAAGGCTCCCGGGCCGAGGCGCGAGGCTCCTGTCGGGGTGCGCGGTCGACCGTTGTTGCTGGTACTGGCCGGCAGTGGCTTGATCCCGTGACGGCCCGTTGACCGTGAGTTGATCTTCGGTAGGTTGACCCGCGGCAGGTTTGCCCCTTCGTTTCCCATTCAAGGAGTTCTCGTGTCGTATGGCGCTATACGCCTCGGTCTGGCCGCTCTGACGGCCATCGGCCTCTCGGCATCCGCCAACCCCACCGCCTCGGCCGCCGACGCCGCCGCGGCGTCAAACGCCTGCCACAAGGGCGAGTTCTGCCTCTTCAGCGGAGCGCACCAGACCGGGCAGATCCTCTACCGGCTCAACGTCAAGGTCACCAAAACCGGCTTCACGTTTCCCGAGGTCGACAAGCTCGACCCGGTGATCAAGCCACTGTCGGCACGCAACCCGATCCCCGACACCTTCGGCTGCATCGTGCGCCTCAACGACAAGGCACACTTCGCCGGTTCCGAGCAGGAGATCGACGGCTTCGGCGACAAAGAACTGAGCGGCGCGCCCGTCGGATCGATGACGCCCGACTGCGGCTGACCCAACCCGCTCCGCCTAGCGGGCCTTTAGCGCGCCGGCTGGCCGTCTCCAGATCGAAGCCGGTCAGCCGGTCAGCCGGCCAGTCGGCCAGTCGGCCAAGATCTCGCGTTCGGTCCAGTCGGTGGCGTCCCGGTCCGAGCCCCGTACGGCACGACGGGCAGTGCAACCGGCCCGCCCGTGGTTGGTGTTCCACGCTCGCCGCATCGGTATGGACGATCGGCACGAGGCAGCCGCAGGATCAGCGGCGGGACATGTAGAGGTCGAGGGCTTTGTGCAGGACCTTGTTGAGCGGGAAGTCCCACTCGCCGAGGTATTCGACGGCCTCGCCGCCGGAGCCGACCTTGAACCGCAGGAGTCCCAGCAGGTGGTTGCTCTCCTCCAGGGTGTCGGTGATGCCGCGGAAGTCGTAGACGCCCGCGCCGAGCGCGTGGGCGTCGGACATCATCCGCCACTGGATCGCGTTGTTCGGCTGGACCTCGCGCTTGCGGCCGGTAGAGGCGCCGTAGGAGTACCAGACGTGCTCGCCGACGGTCAGCATCGTGGCCGCCGCGAGCACCTCGCCCTCGTGCCGGGCGAGGTAGAGGCGCATGCGGTCGGCGTCCTCTGCCCTCAGCGCGGTCCACATGCGCTGGAAGTAGGACAGCGGGCGGGGAACGAAGCGGTCCCGCTCGGCGGTCTCCACATAGATCTCGTAGAAGGCGGACAGGTCCTCGTAGCCGCCTCGGACGACCTTGACGCCGGCCTTCTCCGCCTTCTTGATGTTGCGGCGCCACTGCTGGTTGAGGCCCCGCTGAACCTCCTCCAGGGACCGCCCGGCGAACGGCACTTGGAAAACGTAACGCGGCTGACCTGCGGCGAAGCCGTCCTCGCCGGCAGGCTCGGTCTGCTGCCAGCCCAGCCGCCGCAGCCGGTCGGCGAGGTCGAAGGCCCCCGGCTCGTGCGTGGTGGCCTCCACGTCGCGCAGCCGACGGGCCCGCGGATCGGCGATGGCGGCCTTGACGGCCTCGGCACTCCAGCGCCGGGCGACCACGGGTGGCCCCATCTTCACCGAGAACGCGCCGCGCCCCTTCACGTACGCGAGCATCGGATCGAGCCACCGCTCCAGATCCGGCGCGGCCCAGTCGATGACCGGTCCCTCCGGCACGTAGGCGAGGTACCGCTTCAGCTTCGGCAACGGCCGCATCAGCACCAGCCCCACGCCGACGAGGCGGTCGCTCTCGTCGAACCAGCCGAGGCTCTCCGCTCGCCAGTCCGGCTTCACATCTCCCCACGAGGGGACCTGCATGTGACTCACCGCGGCCCGGGCCCGGACGAAGGTCAGATGGTCCTCGCGGCTGATCGCCTTCAGGCGAAAGCTCATGCGTACTCCTCTGCTCGACGCACAAGCCTAGTGAGGCGTACGGCACTTTCAGGTCTTTCGGTACACACGCTGTCGTCGTGTACGAAGCAGACACGGACTGCCCAGCAAGATCGCACATCACGCCCATCGCGGGTGTCGCGAACCCGATGCTTCACAAACATGCAGAGCGTCGTCCAACACAGCGGTCGTCCAACACAGCGGCGGCTCTGCCGCTCCGGCCGCGTCCCGGCGGCACGGGGCGTCCGGTCGGGAACCGTGGCCGGGCCGGGTCGCGTCCCCTTCCGGGACCGTGGAAGGGACGAAGGGACGCCCGTGAGCATCGACGGACCTCGCCCGTCCGGGCGGTCGCCGTACGGCGGGCGGCGGCCCGCGAGCGACCCGCCGCGGCCGTACACGCCGCTGTGGCGACGGCTGCGTGAGGACGAATGGCCGCCGCTGGATGAGGTGTTGCGGGGGCGGCGGGAGCAGATGTCCCCGTGGGTGTTGCTGGTGCTGCTCCTCCCGTTCCTGTGGTGGCTGACCGTGCCGTTGCTGGTCGGCTACCAACTGGCCCGTACGGCCCGCCGTATGGCGCGCCGGGTCTTCCCCGTACGCCCGGAAGGGCACGTCGAGGATCCCGAGGTGCTCCTGGTGCAGCGGGTGCGGGCCTGGGCGGCCCTCGTCATGTCGGGGGCGCTGTTGGCGGTGTTCGGCGGCTGGAAGGACGTGGCGGACGCACAGCAGCAGTTCCTGCAACGGCTGTTGTTCGCACCCTGGTTGGCGCTGTTGAGCGCGGCGGTGGTGGTGGCACTGCTCTTCTGGGCGGCCAGGCCCGGGACGCGGCGGGCCATGCGGACGCAGCTGTGGCCGGCCGGCCGATCGGCCCTGTGGTACTTCGGTGCCTGGACGCTGGTGCCACTGTGGTTCACGGCGGCGGGCAAGGGGATGGGTCTGCTGTCCGGCAACTCCAACGGGCCGCCCGGGCTACTGCTCTGGGTGCTGGTGATGTTCGTGTGCTGGGCGCCGTTCTGGTGGGTGATCTTCTTCCTCTGCTTCGCCTCCGGTCCGGCGCTGCGCCACGCCTTCAATCTGTCCGCCCTGCATGCGGCGCTGCCCGCGTTGGTCACCACCGTCCTGGTCTGGGTGTTCGCCTTCCTCGGCCTGTTGGCGGGCGGCCTGCCGCCGGGCCCGGTGCCGCTCGCGGTCTGCGCGTTCCTCGGTGGCCCGGTGTCGGTGACGGCGGTGGCCTGGTGGGAGATCAACCGGCTGCGGCGGCGGTACGGGGTGCGGTGGCGGGGGTAGGGGCTGTCCGATGGGTCAGGGTCGGACAGACCCTAGGGGCCCTTCTCGCTGTCCGCGGTGGATCGATACCTGCGGCAGGCGGGCCCCGAGCGGTGCTCCGCAGCACGTGGCCGATAGCGAGCGTCAGGCCGGGGAGAACTCGGCGACGTACGCATCGAAGGACTCGATGCCGGCTGCTGCGCGGGGTTCGTTCATGCGCTCGGGCTCTTCGCAGGGTCACGGGATCGGTGCCCCGTCCTTCCCTCACACCGGCGCCCTGAGCTTCCTGCTCGACGAACTTCAGCGTCAGGGCGAAGCCGAGCCGCGTCGGGCCGCTCTTGTCGGCCGGCAGTGCCCGGTCGCGGCCCGGACGTCCGTCTTCGACGTCAACCACTACGGAGTCACCGAGGCAACCGGCGAACCGATGACCGCTGGTCGCAGGAGGACAGCTACTTGACCTTGCCGCTGGCGGCAGGGTTGAACGATGGCCGGCATGAACAGCACCGCACCACAGAGCAGCAGGGTCGTCGCCATCACCGGGGCCGGCACCGGGATCGGCCGGGCCACCGCCCGCGCCTTCGCCGCGGAGGGCGCCCATGTGATCGCGATCGGACGGCGCATCGAACCGCTCAAGGAGACCGCTGCCGGGCACCACCGGATCACGCCCCTGGCCGCCGACATCACCGCCGAGAGCGGGCCCGAGCGCATCGTCCAAGCCGTACTGGAGACACATGGCCGACTGGACGTGCTGCTCAACAACGCCGGCATCGTGCGCAGCGGCGCCCTCGGCACGCTGACGCCGGAGAGCATCGCGCCTCAGCTCGCCACTAATCTCGTCGCCCCCATCCTGCTGGCCCAAGCCGCGCTACCGTTCCTGGAGACGGCGCACGGGGTGATCGTCAACGTCAGTACGTCGGTGGGGCAGCGGGCCTGGCCCGGCAGCTCGGTCTACGCCGCGACCAAGACCGCCTTGGAACTGCTGACCCGCAGCTGGGCGGTCGAGCTGGCACCCCGCGGGATCCGGGTCGTGGCCGTCGCCCCGGGCGCGGTCGACACCCCCATCGGCGACCATCAGGGCCTGACGCCGGAGCGCATGGCCGCAGTGCGGGAATGGCAGCTGGCACACACTCCGCTGGGCCGGATCGGCCGCCCCGAGGAGGTGGCCTGGGCGATCACCCGGCTTGCTGCACCGGCGGCATCGTTCATCACCGGAGTCGTACTCCCGGTCGACGGTGGAGCGGTCGTGGCGTGATAGGAGTGGCCCAGGAGGTGGGGCGGGTGCAGATCGGCGAGCTGGCCAAGGTGACTGGGACGACCGCGCGTGCGCTACGGCACTACGAGCAGGCGGGATTGATCTCCTCCGAGCGGGCGTCGAATGGCTACCGCGTCTACGAGGAGGGGGCGGCGGTGCGGGTGCGCAACATCCGCTATCTGCTGGCCGCCGGACTCACCCTGGACGATGTGCGCGTGTTCCTGCCGTGCCTGGACGGCGATGTGGCTGCCGCAGCGCCGTCGGACAAGGGTCTGCGGGTTGCCTGGGAACGGCTGGCAGTCCTCAACGAGCGGATCGCCGCCCAGACCGAGACCCGCGACCGACTGGAAGCGGCACTTCGGCAGAAGACCGGCGGCCTGATCCGCCCGGCAGCCTGACCGGTCGTCACAGCGCAGAGGCCAAGGAACTCCGGAGCACGACGAGACAGTCCCGATCGGACGCACCTGCCGCACCTGACACGTCTGACACGTCTGACACGTCTGACACGTCTGACACGTCTGGCGCATCTCATGCTCGGCTATCGGGTGTGCCCGCTACGGATCGGCGAGGCGGAACGCTCGGGCGCCGGGGCAGGCACCGGGCCGGCCGCTGCCACCACGGCTTGCCCGGACCGGGCAGTCGACGGGAACCAGGGGCTCCAGGTCCTCGCGCAGGGTGGGCACGAGGATGAACCGCGGGGTGTGGCACTTCGCCGTCAGGCGGCCGGTGGTCCCAGACACGCCCGGCGGCCGGCCCGTCCCCCCGCGGCTTCGAGCAGGCCGCGAGGGCCTCGGGCGTTCGAGACGGTGGCCACCCTCGAAGCGGGGCTCCGGCGCGGACCAGGGCAGCGGTGCGGAAGCCGGCGCCGCGGCCACGAGGGGCTGGTCCGTCCGGGCCACGGGCGGGGGGGGGGAGCGTTCGCCCCCGGCCCACGGGGCAGGGAGCGAACGGACGTCGCCTACGTCGCCGGCATGTACGAGGTCGAGGTGGTGCTCGTCGTCGAGAGCGCCGCGCTGGTGAACTCGGCGATCACCTTGTCCCACAGCAGTTCCTTGGACGGCGGTGAAGTGCGGCAGGCTGTGGGAGTGCGCATGGGGACCACGTCCGCCGGCCGATGGAACGCGGGCAACGCCGCCAACGAGACTGTGCCCGTCCCGGCTTGGGCGAGCGCCGTGAGGTATGTGCTTCCGCCGACTTCGGCGAGCCGTCCCCGGCAGTGCAGGTGCACGCCCACAGTGATCGAGTCGACCGGCTGCCCGGAGGCGTACACCGCCAGCACCGAGACGTAGACAACGGCGAGCGGGCCGGACAGGTCCTCCGGCAGCAGGGTGGCAGCCGTCTCCGGGATCGAATCGGGGGCGACGAGCATCCGGCCGACCCGGGCGCGCTGCGTGGCTTCCCTGTCCGGCGGAGTGGGCATGGCGGTGAGTGTGGTCATGGTCCTGCTCCTCCGGAGCTTGATGCGGTCGGCGAAGGCCACCCCCGCCATGAACAACGAGCAAAGGGGCGCAACGGAAACCATCGGAACCTGCCCGCAGGCACGGCAACCTGTCCGCGGCGCGTGACCGAGCGCATCGGCCGGCGGGCGTTCCCGGACTCGTAGGTGTCCTCGGACCAGCAGCCAGTCTCGTCCGAGGAGACCTGCGTTCGGCGCCGCCGCGCGTCCGAAGCCGCCCGCGCCCTGGCACTGCACCGCCCCCTGCCACTGCACCGCCCCTGCCACTGCGTCGCGTCCTGGCACTGCGCCGGACCCGGGCGGAGCGTGCGCCCGATGCCGCCCGTTTTCAGGCTGAGTGGCTGCTCGTTCGCTGACGTGGAATTCCCCCGTGGCCATGACCACACGGCTGCCCGGGCCCGGTTCGACCACCCCGCAACCCATCTGGACCCGCGGTTCCAGTGCACCCGCGCCGTCGACCGTGGGGTTCAGGACGCCAGCCAGCACGGGACGATCGTCATCCCAGAGGCCGATGCGGCCATCGGGGAACACTTCACCGTGACCATCGGTAACTTCGGAAACCTCGCCGCCCTGGCCCTGGGCAATCCCGGAAACCACGGCGCGGAGGAAAAGGAACGTGAGCCGTGCTGCGCCGCACGCTCGCCGCCGCCGTCGCGATGACCCTTCGGGGCCCTCGTTCTAGTAACGAGTGATCGCGGTGGGACCAGAGGTGGTTCCGATCGCGATGTGCGGCCGCTGTCGGGGCTCGGCCCAGGCCAGGATCCGGCGCACGGCGTCCGCGGGCGCGGAGACGCAACCGGCCGTCGCCGCCCGCCCGTTGACGTGCAGAAAGATGCCCGCGCCCCGGCCACGTACCGGCTTCTTGTAGTTGAAGCCGATGACGAGCGCGTGCGCGTACTGGGTGTAGTAGTCGGCGAGGTGCTCGGACTCGGTGGCGCGGCAGTCGGCGGGCAGCGGCTCGGCCCAGCGGTTGTAGGCGCGCGAGCGATCGTCCTCGCACCACCAGGAGTTCCGGTTCACCCGGCGGTACGGCGTCGAGGTCCCGCTGGGCGCGGCCTTGATCCCGAAGCCGTAGGGAAGGTCGTACAGGCCGGTGGGGGTGGTGTTGGTGCCCTGTCTGCGCTTGCCGCCTTCGACGAGGCCCTTCGCCCCGAAGCGGGCGGGCGCGCTGCCGGCCACGACCCACTTGCCGCCCCGCCGGTCCCACCAGGTCAGCGTCCCCGTCGTGGCGCCGGTGCGGGGCGCGACGGCGGTGATCAGCTGACTGCCCCCGCCGGTGTCGGACAGCCGGTCCGGCAGGGGCGGACCGCTGCCGTCCGGGGGCAGGGCAAGCAGGACGGTACAGAGCGCGACACCGGCACGTACGACGGCCACGGAAACCCCCGAACGGAGAGGGACGGTTGCTCAGAAGCTACCGGGCGGGGGCGGAAGAGGCAGCCCGGGCGGGCCGCTGGTAGACCGTCTGCCGGGTCCCGAACTCCAGCGGCATCTACGGCACGGCCCCGTGTCCGAGGACAGTGACGTGTCGCCGGTCAGCGGTGGGTGACCAAGCGCGGCTCCGGACGGCGCGGTTGATGCCGCGGAACGTGATCATTCCCGGAAACCGCCTTTCCGGAAGCGTCACTGTGATGGTGTGGTCTCCTGTGCCCGACTCCATGGAGGCCGCCGTGTCCCGAACGCCGCAGGAGATCTTCGAGAGTTATGTCTACGCCGGCACCATGACCCGCAACGCCGACGCCCTCGCCGAGAACTTCACCGCGGACGGTGTCTTCGAGGCGCCGCTCATGCCGGCCGGCGCCACCTTCCCCAGGAGGCTGGTAGGTCGCGAGGAGATCCGCAGTGCCATGGCGGCGTACTACGAGCGGCAGGCGAAGGGCAACCGTCCGCCGAACCCTGAGAAGTCCGCATACGTGCTGCACACCACCTCCGACCCCGACGTCTTCATCGTCGAAATCGACGTCGTCTTCGACGGGGAGGGGGAGGAGGGGGACGGGGACGGGGGTGACGTGATCGTCTCTCTGGTACAGATCTTCCGCGTCCGCGACGGGAAGATCGCTCGCCTGCGTGACTACTTCACGCCCGAGCTGATGAGCTGAGGGCGACCGGGAGCGGCTCGGCCATCGCTGGACTGCCCGCCTTCGCCTCCGTCGAGGCCGAACGCTTTCGATCGCGCTCAATGGGTCCGACTGCGCGGTGCGGCAGGCCACTCGCGCGGCGCCGGGCCTGCGGAGCGGACTGCGGGACAGCATGGGCCGGCCCGCGCCACGCGTCGGGTTACGGGCCGCTGTGGATGAGCGAGGACCACAGGTCGGGCCGGCCCTGGTAGCGGTCGCGCATGGCGAGCGTCGTACGGTGCAGCGCCGCGGGGGCGTCGTCGGCAGTGCCGGACAGTTCGGCGTAGAAGGTGCGGGCCGCCACCGCGCCGAAGGCGTCGGCCAGCGGCCACAGGCTCGCGATGACGTGCCGGAAGCCGGCGAGCTGGAAGGCGGAGGCGAGGTTCAGCGACTCGTCCACGTGCTCCAGGCTGCGGTGGCCGGTGGAGCACGCCGACAAGTAGGCGAGCTGCGCATCGGCCACGGCGAGCCGGCTGATCTCCGGGATGGTGAGCATGCCGTCACTCAGGCACAGTCCGCTGTGCGAGGGCGCGGCGTGGTCGGCGAGCGCGTGGCACGCGAAGTGCGCCCAGGTGGCGGTGGACAGCGCGGCGGCGACCTGGCTCGTGGTGGCGTCCTCGTTGAGCAGCGGCGGCTGGTCGGGATGGCGGCGGTGCAGGTCGAGGGCTTCGGTGAGGGCGCCGGGCAGCCCGGGCAGGCCGGGCGTGCTCGGCAGGGCGACGGTCAGTTGCCGCCGGGCCACCGCAGCGGGGTGGCCGTGGGCGTGCGCGAGGATCCGCAGCGTAGGGGTGTACGAGGACACGAACGAGTCCAGGGCGCCGGGCCGGCCGGGGTGACCGGCGGCGTGCAGCGGGAACATCCCGAGCAGCCCGATGGGCAGCCACCAGACCCGGCGCGGCCCGGGACCTGGGGGCAGCGCCTCCGCGACCGGCCCGACGACCGTGTCCCACAGCCAGCCGAGCCGGTCCGCCAGCCCGGCATGCGCGGAGCCGACCACGGCCTCGGACTGGGCCTCCACGTGATCGGCGGTGAGGTCCGGCAGCGGCACCTGCTTGAGGTCGCCCTCGTGGCCGATCAGGATCGCGTCGGCCCTGTTCCGTGCGGAGTTGACGACGACGACCGTGCCGCCGACCGCGGCCCGCCGCAGCTCCTCGACGCGGGGCGTCATGAGGAAACGGGTGAACCGGGGGTGCTCGCGGATCCGGGCGACCAGCTGCCCGTACCGGTCCCACAGCACGGCCTCGGCCGCGGACCCCGCGGCGAGCTCCTTGCGTACCTGGCGGAACGGCCGGGCCAGCTCCGGCAGTTCGCGTTCCAGGTCGGCGAGGTCGTCATGGGCGTCGAGTACGGTCGCCAGCGAAATGCCGCGGCCCAGCTCGGCCTGCTGGACCGCCTGGAGCGGTTCTCCGCGGGCGCAGTGCGCGGCGAACGCCTGGCTGACCAGGCCCCGGGGCTCGCCGAACCGCCGCTCCTGGTCGCTCCAGTCGGTGCCGCGCAGCGGCACGGCGGGCGTCAGCGCGATGGCGGCGTCCAGCACGCGGGCGGCCAGGTCGTACTCGCCCAGGACGTTGGCGAGTACGCCCAGGTTCCGCCCGGCCACCGCCCGCCTGCTCGGCGTGGCCCCGCGCGCCGCCTTGAGCCGCGCCTCCCACGCCTCCAACGTCCGTCGGTCGGGCGCCAAGTGCCGTGCTCCGGGGACGAGATGCGCCCTGACCAGCTCGGCGAGGACGTCGGCCACGTGCGGTTGGCCGTCGGGCACGGTGTCCATCGCCCGCCGCAGGTCGTCGAGCGCGCGACCCAGCGGCCGGTCGCGCGTGTCGCCCGACTCGCCCGGCAGGTCCGCCAGATGGAGCTGCAACCAGGTGCTGCCACGGATGGCCAGCCGGATCGGCAGGGCCGGGCTGTCGCGGGGCGTCGCCGCCACCGCGCGGTCGGCGAGGAGCAGGGCCCGTTCCAGGTCGGGGAGGCGACGGTGGCGTTCGTAGCGGTTCAGGTAGGCCACCGTGAGGTTGGCCATCCGGCCGGCGTATCGGGGATGGTCGGGCGGGGATGCCTCGACGACGGCGTCCTGGAGTGCGATCGCACGGTCGAGGTCGGCCTCGTCGCCGCCCGCCAGGTGGCGGCGCTGGTAGAAGACGCCGGCGCTGGCCATCGTGGACAGGTGCTCGTCCGGGTCCTCGGTGGGGGCCGCCATCGCCCGTTCGAGGAAGCCGATGGCCCGTTCCAGGTCGGCGGCGGCCGCGGAGGACTCGTGGCGGGCCCCGTAGGCGACGCCGAGGTTGGCGAGGACGATCACCTGCTCGGGGGCGTCGGCGGCGACCTGGTCGAGGGCCTGTTCGTGGCAGTCGATCGCGTGGTCCAGGTCCGCGGGCAGCCCGTGGCAGGCGAAGCGCCGGCGGTAGGCGCTGCCGAGTTCGGTGAGGCGGGCGGGGCGGTCGGCGGCGGAGGCGGTGGCCGCGGCCAACTCCAGGTACGCGAGGGCGTCGTCGATGTCGCGGGGGTCGCCGTGGTCCGCGTAACGGGTGAGGTGGCCGTGGCCGAGGTCGGCCAGCCGCTCGTACGGCAGCGTCCACCGCGAACGGGCGTCGTCGGAGCGCAGGTGGGACCACGACCAGGTGCGCGGGCGCGGCGCGCTGATCTGCCGCGGAATGCCCGCGCAGCCGTCGCAGCGGGCCGCCCCCGATGTGACGGGGCCGCCGCAGTCCGGGCAGTGCGCCAGAGCCAACTCCCGTAATTGCGCGGCAGCTTGCCGGTTGCCCCGGTAGGCCGCGTACGCGACATGGACGGCCCCCTGCTCGGGCTGGCCGAGCTCGCGCAGCGCCACACCGAGGGCGAACCGGCCGCCGGCGTGCTCGGAGTCGAGGTACACGCACAGCGCCAGCGGATACAGGGCGCCCGCGGTGTCGCCGCTGTTCCACCTGCCGGCGCCCAGCAGGAACTGGCAGCCCACCGCGGTCGGGGCCAACTCCGCGGCGGCGGCGAGCAGTCGTACGGCGTCCTCGTACCGACCGCGCAGGAAGAGGTCCCTGCCCTGCTCGAACAGCTCCTCCGCGCGGGCCAGTTCGGAGCTCACCGGCCGCCCCGCGCCCGCTCCGCCCTGGTCTGGAGGCGGCTCAGGCAGACCCAGCACGCCAGCCAGCCCTGCTGGTCCGGGCGGGGCGGGCTCAGCGGCGGAGTCTCCAGGACCCCGGACGCCAGGTACGCCTCCGCTGTCCCGGCCCCGATCCGGCCGGCCAGCTCGCCTTGGTAGATCTTCTTCGCGCACAGGTCGCACGTGTCGCCGACCGTCGGCTGCTGGACGTTGGCCGGCCAGCGACCGACGACGTGCTCCCACGCGGCGGCGGCGAAGGGCGCGAACCCCGCGGGATCGACCGCGCCCGAGCCCTCGGGGACGCTGCCGCGTCGCGCGTGCTCGCGGGCGGCGGCGCGGTCGAAGACGAACCACTCGCTGCACTCCTCGCAGACCAGCCAGGGTGTGGCGCTGCTCGCGGACTGGTTGATCAGCCGGCCGAAGACGCCGGCCTGGGCGTGCTCGTCCCAGTCGAGGTCGCGCACCATGCCGACCGCCGTCCGGAAGAAGCTGCGCCAGTACGCCTCCGACACCACCACGTGCTTGGTCGGCAGGTGATAGCCGCTGGACCGCCGGGTCGTCGTGCCACAGGTGTCGCACACCGCTTGCTCACGCATCCGTGCCCCCGTCTTCGTTGGCGTCGTGGTCAGGTGTTCACCGGGCTCCATGTGCCGGCGTCGGCGTCCCAGTGCAGTTCCGCGCCGCGGACGCCGTCCGCGCCGAGGTCGAGGTCGATGGCGGCGAGGCGCGCGGCGTCGTCGAAGTCGTCCGGGAGGACCAGCGTCGTACGCTCGCCGGGCGTGAGGACGTCCAGGTCCCGGCGGCCGCTGCGGCGGTGCCACAGCAGCCGCAGCCGGCCCGTGGCGGTGACCGTCGACTCGCCGAGCCGCTCGCCGAGTTTGCCGGCGAAGCTCTCCACGAACGGCCCGAGGAATTTCACCGCGACGAAGCCGCAGGCGAGTTCGACGACGGGGACGCCGGTGAGCCTGGCGGGGGCGTCGTCCGGGTGCCCGCCCGTGGCGTAGGAGGCGTCGGACCGCGCGGCGGCGGGGCTTGCGAAGAAGCCGGTCTCGTCCCCGCCCTCCAGCAGCACGGCCCGCCACCGCTCCCCGAGCGCGTCGAGCTCGGTGAGGTGGTGGCCGAGCGCGCCGAACGCCGCCTCCTCGGCCTGCCGGTCGCCGACCTCGGCGGCCAGGCCCGCGGCGCGGCGGCACAGATACCGGCCCTCGCCCGCCCGGCCGACCCGGGTCAGCGCCGCTCCCAGGTCGCACAGCGCCCGTGCCTCGGCCCTGCGGTCGCCGGCCGCGCGGGCTCGGGCGAGGGCGCCGGAGGCGAGATCGGCGGTGGCATCGGCGCCTGCGGGCGGGACATGTGCGGTCATGCGATCTCTTCTCGCTTCTCTCGCGGGCGGGGCCGTGCCTGGTACGTACCGGCGCTGACGTGGAGGGCGGCGGGCGGGAACACCGGTTCCAGTGAGTAGGCGCCGGCGAGCTCCGTGAGGGTGTCCAGGGTGGGGAGGCCGGTCCACTCCCACTCGCGGGCGGCGCACGTGCGGCAGGCGGTCCCGTGCCGCGTACAGGCCGCCGAGAGGGCGACGTGCTCCCTCGTCATCCGGGGCTCGCGGCTCTCGGCGTACCGGACCTGGGAGCACAGGCGGGCCTCGTGCGGAGGTCGGCCCTTGAGCGCGCAGACCTCCTCGACGGTCAGCACCGTCAGCCCGCTGAATCCGCCGCGCCCCGCCGGGCGCCCGTCGCGGTAGGCACCGGGCCCGACCGACAGGGACGGCGGGGGGAAGCCACAGGTCAGGCCGTGGGCGGCCAGGCGGGTGAGCAGGCCGTCCACGGTGGGCAGTGGGTGCCAGTCCCACGCTCTGCCGGCCGGGCACTCCCGGCAGCCGCGGCCGTGCCGGCGGCAGACCGCGCGGGTGTCCTCGTACTCGACGAGGTCGGCCCACTCGCCCTCGACCCAGATCTCCGCCTGGAGCCTGGCTTCCCAGGGCGCGCACGGCGTGAGCCTGCCGACTTCCTCGACGGTCAGCACCCGCAGCGCGGTGGGGCGCGGGCGCGTCGACGTGGGGCGGGTGCTGACGCCGTGTTCGGTACGCCAGGCGCGCAGTTGGGCGGCGGCGTCGCGGTATGCCTCCGTCTCCAGGAGGTGTTCCAGGGTCTCCAGCGGGGTGGAGGCGAGCGCGCCGGTCGCGGTGTCGTACCCGGTGACGACGGCCGTCCCGCCGATGCTCCCCAATCCGCCGAGGCTGCCGCCGCGGCGGGTGATGTTGCTGGCCATGAAGTTCACGGCCCGCTGCTGGGTGAGCGCGCCGGCCTTGCGCCACACCGCGATCCCCGGGTTCAGCCCCTGTGCGTTCAGCCGATGGACGTTCCAGCTCACGGGCGCGCCGCCGTCCCGGCCCATGATGCCGGCGATCTGTCGGGTGGCCTGCTCGGCGTCCGGGTCCAACACCAGGACCTCCACCGTCTTGTCCGGCTCCAACCGGACCACGATGATCCCGTCCCGCGCGATCCCGTCCCGCCGCTCGGGCGCTCCCAGTCCGTACCGCTTCATGAGCGCGGCCGCCAGCGCCGCCGCCAACTCGCGCTCCGCGCGCGGTGTACGGGGATGCTCGGCGAGTGCCCGCAGCGACTGGAGCCGGCGGGAGACCGACGGGGCGTCCTTCGGCTCGCTCGGTCCACCCGGCGTGACCACGCCACATCACCCCCCCAGAGGGACACCGCTGCCTCGTCGCTCGCATTGAACCAGACCTCGCCCCCGCACCTCAGCCGAACGAGCGAACTCCGTGCCCATCGCCGCCGCGTGCGGCTGAAATTCCCACGGAGTCGGTTCTGACCTGGGCTTTTGCCTGGGCTTTTACCTGGGCTCTTACTCGGCTGTCTCCCGCGCTGGCTCGCGGTGAACTCACTTGCGGTGGCCGGGAAGCCGGCCTGCTCGCAGAAGCCCGCGAGCTTGGCGTGCGTTGCTCCCAGGGCAGGAGCATGCGGGTCCAGTCACCACGGCCCTCGGCGCCGATCACGACGACATCACCGCAGCGCAGTTCCTCCGCAAGACAAGCGAACACCATTGCCTCTGCCTTGAAACGGCGGCGGACCAGCATCCCCGGGTGCACGAGCGATCGCTCTCCACCCAGTCCGTCATGCGGACCGAGTGGCGTGGACGGTACGCCCCCGCGGTGCCGGGCCCGCAGGTTACGGGCTCGGCACCGCCAGGTGCGGGCCGTAACGTTGTGGGGCCGGCGGTACGCCGCACGGCGCGGTACGAGGTCGTCCGGGATGGACTTGGCCAAGTGCTGTGTGCTCCAGCTACGGAGCGACAAGAATCAAGAATGCCGTGAAGGAGCTGTTGATCGTCCGGTCAATCCCGCTGCGATGAGAGCGAAGCATCATGAGGAACAAGCCCGATTCCGCTGAGTTTGCGTCCGGCGGTACGCGTCACACCGTAACCCGTGCCCAGGTCGAAGCCGCGGCCTCACGTCTTCCCCCAGCGCACAGCGCGACGTTCAGCAAGAACCGCGCGTGGTACGCCCTCGTCGGCACCGGCCTCCACTACGTCACGGACCTGGTGGCCGAGGCCACCGGTACCGAACCCTCCGACGTGGAAACCGCTCGACTCGCTCTGGATGCGCTGGACTTCCCCATTGTCTGCTGGGCCTGGGGCGACCTTCTCACCACCGGTCATCCCGGACACCGCGTCCGCTCAACATGAGGGGAGTGGGGCGCGGCGCCGCACCCGGGGACGAGTAGATGTAGCCAGCCGCCTCCTGGTCGCCGTCGCTCGCCGACGCGTCGTGGGGAGAGCGGTATGAGCCAAGGCGGCCCTCTTTGAAGAGCGACCCGCCCCGGGCCGTTGCCGTGGGGCCGGAGGGGGGTACCTTCGCGATGTCGTGGCTTGACCGGGGAGGTTGGTGGAAGCGTGGCACGGGGCACTGACGGCCGCACGCCCTATCGGGGGCTGATCTTGGACTTCGTAGGGGTGCTGACCGAGGGGGTACAGGCCGCGCTGCACTCCTGGTGCGCATCTGAGGGCCTCGCGCCCGACGCATGGCGAATCACCCTTGCTGAACTCCCCGAGGGGCGGGAACTGTACGCGGCACTTGAGTCGGGACGGCTGTCGCAAGCCGAGTGGAATCGCCGCACGGCTCCGCTGCTGGGGGTGGACGATCACCACAACCTGATGGGCCGAGCGTGGTCGGGTGTGCGCCCAGCGGCGAACATGATCGCTCTGGCGCGGGCTGCTCGGCGAGCCGGTTACACGGTGGCTCTGTTGTCGAACTCCTTCGGCCTGGACCCGTACGACCCATACGAGGCGTTGGGCGTGTGGAAGCTGTTCGACGTGACGGTGGTCTCTGAGCGGGAGGGCATCGCGAAACCCGATCCGGAAATCTACCAACGCACCCTGGAACGTATGGATTTGCCCGGGGAGGCGTGTGTGTTTGTCGATGACAACCCGGGGAATCTGCCTCCGGCAGCCGCGCTCGGTATCACCACGGTCCACGCGGACGGCCAAGCCGACACGGTCAAGCGGCTGTCGAGTCTGCTGGGGATTCTCCCGGCCGCCGGCAGAGTTCACAGGTAGTGCCGCACCGGAGCCGGAAGAGTCCGGAAGAGTCCGGAAGAGTTCTGAGGCAGCGGGGGAGGTGGAGATCGTCCTGGCCACTGCCCATATCACTCTGGAGGTGTGCGGGGAGCATGGCCTGGTGCTGGGCCAGGCGAGGGTGTGTTCGGTGCGCGCGGCGTTTCGGGCGATCACGCAACGGGTCTTCGGTATTCGAGGGATGCGTGGTTGGCGACGTGGCGACGTGGCGACGTTCGTACTTCGCCGCCGTGCTCGGCGGGTCTGGCAGGCGTGCGGGTGAGGGCGGGGCGGGAGCGCGCCGCGATGGGGTGATCGAGTCATCTTGGGCGGGGGCGGGGCCTCTGAGCATTCTCGATGTCGCTCTCGCCGCTCTCGGCGCGCTGTGGTGTCGTGGCCCAGGACGGGCGCCAGACCGCGTCGGGGAGCCTGGGCAGGGTGCCAAGGTGGGTGATGATTCCGCGGAGTTCCGGATGCGGATTCGTTCTGGGGAGGATGAGCGAGAGCGGGTATGCGAGGGTCGGATTCACGATAGGGATGCGGCGTAGGTCGTGGTTCGTCGGCCAGATGTACCGGTCGCGTGCCCCGACCAGGGTGGCCACGTCCGCGGATTCTGCGAGGGTGTCCAGGAGCACTTCGTCCCCGAAGTGCGGGCCTGCCGCGTCGATGCGCAGGTCGAAGTCCGTGGCGAGCTGATCGTAGAACTCCGCCCATTCGCTTCGGGGTGCGATACCCGGCACCCATATCCGGTGTTTGCGCAGCTGTGGCGGCGTCAGTCTTCGTGCGGAGGCGAGCGGATGTCTCGGTCCGACGAGAAGTTCCAGCGGGGAGTCGAAGGCATGGATCATGTGCAGGTCGGGTGGTAGTGCGGCCGGGGCAATGACGGTTCGAAACGAGGCGTCGATATCGCCTGCCTCGACGGCGGCGACCACCACACGTGGGTCGTTGGCTCTGAGGGTCACCACGTCGAGATTGGCTTCGGGACGCGACCGCCAATAATCGTGCAGGACGACGGCTTGCGCGCTTCGCAGGCCGAGAACGTCGATCCGGAGGGCCCGGGAGCCCGGCCTGACCGCGTTGATGGCGCGCTCGACTCCCGCGACGATGCTCCTGGCATGGGAGAGAAACGCCTGACCGTCGAGTGTCAGCTCAACCCCTCGGGCAGTACGTGTGAACAGGCGCACTTCCAGCTCGCGCTCCAGGGTGGCGATCCGCTTGGAGACTGCCTGCTGTGTCACGCCCAGCTCATCGGCCGCATGCTGGAACTGGCCGAGCTCGGCTGCCCGGACGAACGATCGCAATGCCTCGGTGTCCACTGGTTCACCTTAGGCGTGCCCAACTCGTCGTTGTGGCTGGCCGAGGATCGGTTGTCTGAACGAGCTCCGCCTGGGCGTTGTTCCAGTTGGTGAGTCCGCGACGGCTGATGAGGACGCCGCAAGGTCTCCGGAATGGGGCATCCCGGCCCCCTCCCTTCTCCCGCGGTTCGGGTCGCTGATCGTGTCGATGGACGGTGATCGCCTTGCCGCAGGCGGTGGGTGCGTCTTCGGTGGGGTGTGACTGGCGCCGGTTTCGTGGGTGAGGGGTGGGGGTGGGGCGGGTCCTCGGGCTGTTGATAGTGCAACCCATGTGAAGTCAGTGGTTGTTGGGGCAAAAGTGGGAGGGGGTATTCCGGGATATTCATAGCAGGACGGTCGATTGTGGATCTTGAATCGCGGTGAGCCGCGTGGTTCTCTGTCGATCACACCCAGGGCGGCGACGGGGCGCAAGCCCCGTCGATCGGCGGAGAGTTGGGAGTCATCCCGGCGTCCGCGGAACCGTCCGCACCGGAACGCGTTCCGCCCTGGGCCGTCGCACCAGTCAACGGGGAGGTGAACTGTGATGCAGGGCAACGAACTCCAGGAGACCGACAAGCTCCAGACCTACGAGGCCCCCAAGATGATCGAGTGTGGCTCCTTCCAGGAGGACACCGGCTACTTCGGGCTGACCGGCTACGAGAACCTTTTCCACTTCTACGACAAGCTCCACTAGGGCCGACGCTGATGCGGCACACCCCGTAAGGACACTGAGATGGCCGATGTCGGTTGGCAGTACTTCGTCGCGCTGCCGGATGACGAGGGCGCGGCAGCCGCCATCGGTCGGTTCCCGACGGACGGTGTGCGTGTCCTGTTGAGGCACCCGTCCGGCCGGCCCTGTGTGGCCGGCCGGCTGGCCGAGGACCGGGTCCTGGTGGCCGAACGGGGCGACACCCGGCTCGCCGTGATCGGCCACTGCTCGGCGACCCGGGACGAACTCGCCGCCGCGGCCGACCGGATCGACGATCTGACCGACCTGGACCGACTGGGCCTGGCCTGGGCCGGCAGCTACCACCTCGTCGCCTCCGTGCGCGGCCGCCTGCGCGTACAGGGCACCGCCTCCGGGCTGCGCCGGATCTTCCATGGCGAGCTCGGCACACTCACCCTCGCCGCCGACCGCGCGGACGTCCTGGCGACCGTACTGGACGCCCCGCTCGATCCGGCCCTGCTCGCCCTGCGCACCCTGGACGTGCTGCCGCACCCGCTGGGCGACCTGCCGCCGTGGCGCAACGTCTCCGCAGTCCCTCCGGGCTGGTACCTGGCACTGCCGCAGGACGGCCGGCGGCCACTGGTCGAACGCTGGTGGCAGGCCCCCGAACCGGTGCGTTCGCTGACCGCGGGCGGCCAGTTGTTGCGCCAGGCACTGGAGGACGCGGTGCGGGTGCGCGCCTGCGGCACCCGGCCGATCAGCGCGGACCTCTCCGGCGGCATGGACTCCACCAGCATCGCCCTGTTGGCCGTCCGGCACCGGCCCTCGCTCACCGTGCTCACCATGGAGAACGACGACCGGGCCGACGAGGACGCCCGGTGGGCCAGGCAGGCCGCCGCCGGCCTCCCGGACCTCAACCACATCGTCTACTCCAGCCGCGAACTGCCGCGGTTCTTCGGCGGCCTCACGGCGGTTGAGGGCGTTCCCGACGAGCCGTCAACCGCCGTACTGAGCGCGCCCCGACTGCGCGCCGTGCGACAGCGGGCCCTCGCGCACGGCTCGTGGCTGCACCTCGACGGACTGGGTGGGGACCAACTGCTGTGCGGTCACCCGGCCTATCACCACGACCTGTTGCGCCACCGGCCGCTGTTGGCGGCCCAGCGCCTGAGGGTGCTGACCCAACTGCGCCGGAGCGACTGGGGCACCGAGGCCCGAGGTCTGTTGGAGGGCCACTCCTACCGGCGCTGGTTCACGGACCGGGCCCACGGCCGCGCTCTTCGCACCCCGAGCCCGCTGTCCGCCTGGGGCCACTTCCCGGGCCTGCCCGCATGGCTCACCCCGGACGCCAGGGACCTGGTGACCCGCACCCTGCGCGACACGGCCGCAGCCGTCGAGCCACTGGCGTCGACGCGAGGGCGGCACAACGACCTCCTGGCCATCCAGGACGCCGGACGGATGGTCCGCCAGTGCCACCAACTGACCGAGACCGGGGACTTCAGCCATACCTCCCCCTTCCTCGACGACCGCGTCATCCAGGCATGCCTGGCCGTTCGACCCGAACAACGCGTCACTCCCTGGGAGTTCAAACCCCTCATCAAGGCGGCGATGGCAGACGTCATGCCGCCGGAGGTGCTGACCCGTCGGACCAAAGGTGACGGCACCACCATCGTCGCCGAGGGCTTCGAAGCGCACCGCCGGGAACTCGCGGAACTCTGGGACGATTCCCGCCTGGCCGCCCTGGGCCTGGTCGACCCCGGACCGCTGCGCGAGCTGTTCGACCTGCCCTACACCAACAGCCTCCACCAAGGTGCGATGCAGTCCGCGCTCAGCTGCGAACTATGGGCCCGGGCCACGGCCTTCCGACCGGCAGCCGCCACCCGCCCCTGAGCCCGCCACAGGACCCGAGCAGGAGACAACCATGACATGGAGACTGCACCCCGACGTCTCGACCGTGGACACCGACTACGGAACCGTTCTGCTGAACGGCAGCGACGGCCGCTACTGGCAGCTCAACGCGACCGCCTCCCTCGCCTTCCGCGCCCTGGTCGAGGGCAGCACGGTGCAGGAGACCACCGAGCGGCTGATGGCCTCCTTCGACGTCGACGAGTCGCGTGCCCGCGCGGACGTGGAGCAGCTGATGGCCAGTCTCCAGCAGGCGAAGGTGGTGCAGCAGGCGTGAGCTCGGTCGTACCGCACCGCACGGAGGTCCGGCTCTCGCCGGGCCGCCGCCTCCTGGTGCTGCTCGCCGTTGCCGTCGCCCGGCGCCTGGTCGCCAAGCCGCCGGCCCGGACCCGCGCCATACTGACCCGTCTGCGCAGGGGCGCCCGCGCGGCCACGTACGCGGAGGCCCGCGCCGCCCGGGACGCCGTGGTGGCCGTCAGCCTTCGCTGCGCCGGGGACGAGGGGTGCCTGCCTCGTTCGCTGGCGACCGTCCTGCTCTGCCGGGCACGCGGCACCTGGCCCACCTGGACGGTGGGAGTACGCGCCCGTCTACCGTTCGGCGCCCATGCGTGGGTCGAGGCCGAGGGACGCATGGTCGAGGAGAAGGCGGACCCTTCCTACTTCCGCCCCCTGTTCTCGGTGCCGGCGGACGGGGCCTGACCCGGGTCTCTCAACCGTCGGGGGACGGTGAGGGGCACAGCCATCGACCTGGTGGGGATGACGCCGAGTGCACGCCACCTGACGCCCGCGGACCTGGGCGCGCACGGCCTCCTGCCCGACCAGGTCACGGTCTCCGTGCCGGCCACCTCCGACCAGCCCCGACGACCACCAGCGGCGGATCCGCCTGCTGACCGACGACCTGTGGGAACGAACAGTGAAGGCCCGGTGGGAACCACCGGGCCTTCACATATGAGTAGCGGGGACAGGATTTGAACCTGCGACCTCTGGGTTATGAGCCCAGCGAGCTACCGAGCTGCTCCACCCCGCGTCGGCAACAGGAACTCTACGGCACTTTCCCGGATCGGCCGAATCGACCTCCGCCCGGCCCGCGGTTTCCGCCCGCCAGGGGGTGCCGCTGTGCGATCCCCTCCCCGTGTCGCCTCCGGTTTTGCTGCCTCTACTCTGGGGCGCCAGGGACGAACGACGAAAAGCGATGAGCGGCGAAGGAACGGAGCGTGCGGTGACGGCCGGGGGAGCGAGCGGCGAAGAGCTGATAGGCAAGGTCCTCGGGGGCCGTTACCGGGTGACCGCGACGATCGGGCGGGGCGGCATGGGCGTGGTCGCCCGGGCCGTGGACCAACTGCTGAACCGCGAGGTCGCCGTCAAGGTACTGCGGGCCTTCACCGACGCCTCCGCACCCGAACTGGCCGATCTGCGGACCCGGATGCAGCGGGAGGCGCAGGCCGCCGCCCGTATTCGGCACAGCGGCGTGGTCACCGTGCACGACGTGACCGAGGAGCAGGGCCTGCCGGTCATCGTCATGGAACTCGTCGACGGACCTTCGCTCGACGACGTGCTGACGGAGCGCGGCACGCTGGAGCCGCACGAGGCGGCGGCGATCGGCGCCAAGCTGATGGACGCGCTCGACGCCGCGCACCGGGTGGGCGTACTGCACAGGGACGTCAAGCCGGCGAACGTGCTGCTGGAGCACGGCGGGCGGGTCGTGCTCACCGATTTCGGCATCGCCTCCATGGATGCCTCCGGCGACGAGGCCATGGCCAAGCTGACCCACAGCGGTCAGCTGGTCGGCTCCCTGGACTACCTGCCGCCGGAGCGCGCGCAGGGCACGGTGCCCAGCCCCGCGTCGGACATCTGGTCGCTCGGCATGACGCTGTACGCGGCGGTGGAAGGCACGTCACCGTTCCGCCGGACGTCCGTGTGGTCCACCTTGTCGGCGATCGTCACCGAGCCGCTGCCGGAGCCCCGGCGCGCGGGGCCGCTGACGCCGGTGCTGCAGGCACTGATGGCGAAGGATCCGAAGAACCGGCCCACGGCCGAGCAGGCGCGTGACATGCTGCAGTGGGCGGCCGCGGGCAGGACGATGAACCTCGCGCCGCCGGCCCCCATGGCGCCCGCCCCTTCGCCGGTACAGGCCGTCGGCCCGACGCCTCCCCAGGCAGCCACCCCGGTGCCGCCGCCCGGATTCGGTGCCGTGCCGCCGTTCCACCCGTCGTTCCCGCAGCCTCCGCACACCGGTTACCCCCCGTCCGGCCCGCCGCCCGTCACACAGCCCTGCATGCCGACCGCGGGCCACGCTCACGGTGCCGGCCCCGCCGCCGGCCGCGGCCGGCGCTCACGTCGTGCCCTCATCGCGGCCGCGGCCGCCTTCGTCGTGCTCGCGGGAGGCGGTGTCACGTACGCCTTGACCGCGCAGCCCGGTGCGGCGGACGGCAACGGGCCGCAGGCAGCGCCCCGAGCCGGCTCCCCGGTGGGTAACGGCCGGCCGAGCGGCGGCGGAGCAGCCGACGGCATCAACTCCCCGGGCTCCTCGCCGTCCACGGCATCCGGAAAACCGTCCGGTGCGACCTCTCCCTCCTCCGCCCCGCCGTCGGCCAAGCCCAGTGCCACGCCGAGCACGTCCGCCTCCCCTTCGGCCAAGCCCGGTTCGGGGCCGACGACTTGCAGCGGCTGGAGCCACCACGACCCGAAGCCGGGAATGTACGGCTACCTGTCCGGCGATCACCACATCCTGACGGGGCCCTACCAGGTCTGCTCCTCCGTGGCCGCGACCACCTCAGGCACGAAGCTGTGGTTCCACTGCTCGGTCGAGAACGCCTACGGCCACAAGTGGCTCTACGTCCGCATCGGCGGGACGAAGAACGCGGGCTGGATGTCCGCCGACAACGTCATCCGGCAGAGCGGCTGGCCGGTCCGTTGCTAGCGGCGCGATCGAAGCCGTCCACGTCCCGGTGGAGGAAGCGCACAGCGCTGCGGCATGCCGTTCACAGGGGTTGGAAGCGGCAGCTGCCCGGATGTTCAACGGAGACCTGTCCCGTCTCGACGGCGTAGAACCAGCCGTGCAGGCGTAGCTTCCCCGCCGCGATCCTCGTGGCGGCGAACGGGTACGAGCGTATGTTGCCCAGCTGTATCAGCGTGTGGAGCTGGGCAACGGTGTCGGGGTCCGGCCGGTCGGGATGTGCCACGCGTGCCGTACGTGCGGTCGGCGGTTCGCCTGCGGCACGTGTCCCGTGGCCGGACAGGCCGAGCCACTTCTCCAGCAGCGGCAGGAACGTCAGTTGACGCGGGTGCATCAGGCCCTGCACGGCGGCGCAGTGTGAGTGGCTGCAGACGATGATGTCGGGTACGTGCAGGGCGGTGACCGCGTACTCCAGTGTCGCGGCGACGGCACAGGCGGCCTGGGGCCGGTAGCGAGGGACGATGTTGCCTGCTGTCCGTAATTCGAACAGTTCGCCGGGTCGGGCTCCGGTGAACATGGTCGGGACCACGCGGGAGTCCGAGCACGTGATGAACAGCGCCATCGGCCGCTGGCCATGGGCCAACTTGCCCAAGTTGCCGCCCTGTTGGGTGACGCGTCGGGGAAAGCTACGGGCGTGGTCCAGGAACGCTTGCACATCGACCTCGCTTCTGGTGGACGGTCCCGCGGAAGGCGGGCTCGGCGGGCCGCCCATGGCGGCAGGCGCGGCCATGGGTGCGCGGGCAGGCCCTGCGCAGGGGGTGGCTCGACCTGGGGTCGGTATGGACGCGCGTCGGTCTGCCGCCGACGGATCACGCCACGACGTGGGTCTGCGGCCGTCCCGGTCTGGGCACAGGACGGACCGCGGCACGCCCCCTCGGGAGCGAGGGGGCGATATCGGTCTGCCGGGTGTGCGGGCGGGACTGCCGTCCAAGGCTGCTGCGCTTCGGGAAATTGCGCACCTCGCACCCGCCCTTCCAGCAACAGCCGCACCGCGGGGGAGGGGAGGAGATCGTTGAGGTCGATCCCCTGACCGGGCGTCAGCCCGCCCGCTCCCCAGCGGTTCGCAAGGAACACTTTCAGCCAGTCTGACGCCGGGTGATCAGGGTGTGAACCAAGGAAACGGCAATGGCACCCCGAGAGTTCGTTCAGGACCTTCCAGGCAATCCCCAAGAACGCAATCCCGGCGTGAAGCGGACCTGCCCCGCGCAACGTGGTCACCGCGGTCTACGGCGCGCACTCGACCGTCGGCAGATCCGGCTCGATCAGCTTCAGGACCTGTTGCACGGCGGCATCGGGGCCGTCCGCGCGGTGCACGGCGGCGACCGTGCTCTCCAGGTAGGGCGAATCGCCGTGCAGGGGACGGTAGACCACGCCCGGGATGCCCAGCGTGCGCACCTGCTCGGGGGCGAGCGCCAGGCACAGGCCGGCGGCGACGTAGCTGAGCAGCCCCGGCAGGTCGTCCGCCTGGCCGCGTGCTCGGGGCGTGAAGCCGGCCTGCGCGCAGGCGAGCGCAACCTGCTCGGCCAGTCCGGGCAGGGCGCCGGGCTTGGGCACCGCGAACTGCTCCTCGGCGAGTTCCCGCAGGTCGAGGCGTGACGTGGCGACCAGCGGATGGTGTTCGGGAAGGACCGCCACCAGCCGTTCCACGCCGATCCGCCGGACGGTCAGTCGTTCCGTGCCGGTGACGGGGAGCCGGACCAGTGCGAGGTCGAGCGTCCCGGCCTGGAGCATGTCGACCAGTTCCGCGGAGGGGTGTTGCCCCAGGTGCAGCCGCAGCTCGGGCAACTGCGCGTGGGTGCGGCGCAGCAGGCGCGGCAGGAAGTCGTAGCCGAGGCTGCTGATGAACCCGAGCCGGAGCTCGCCCTCGTGTCCGCTGGCGATCCGTCGGGCCCGGTCCACGGCGGCGGCCTGCGCTTCGAGCAGCCGCCGGGCGTCCTCGGCGAACGCGCGGCCGGCCGGGGTGAGTCGGGCTCCCCGCGGCAGGCGGTCGAACAGGGTGACGCCGAGGCCGCGCTCCAGTCGCTGGATCGCCTGGCTGAGTGGCGGCTGGCGCATGGCGAGCCGCTCGGCAGCGCGGCCGAAGTGCTGTTCCTCGGCCAACACGACGACCTGTTGGAGGATGCGCTGAGTCAATTCCATATTCCACAGCATATGTAAGCCGCAGGGAAGAAGTATTGGACGATATGGGTCGCCGAGGATTTGACTGGCTGTCAACGGACCGGTGCACGAAGCCGGCCCCGGCGGAGATCGGAGACGTGCCATGTCGACAGGACGGGAAACGGACGGTGGCGTCGGTCCACTGCACGGCGTGCGGGTGGTCGAGCTGGCCAGCGTGATCATGGGTCCGTACGCGGCCCAACAGCTCGGCGACCTGGGGGCGGACGTGATCAAGGTCGAACCGCCGACCGGTGACCTGACCCGCCACTACCCGCCGACCCGCAGCCCCGGGATGGGGGTGATCACCCTCAACCTCAACCGCAACAAGCGCAGCGTCGCCCTCGACCTCAAGGCCCCGGGCGGCCGCGACGCGCTGCTCGCCCTCCTCGCGAGCGCGGACGTCTTCCTCACCAACGTCCGCCCGCAGGCCCTGCGGCGCCTCGACCTGGCCTACGAGGACGTGGCGGCCGTCAACTCCGGCCTGGTCTACCTCAACGCCCAGGGCTTCCGCAGCGATTCCCCCCTCGGCGGGCACGCGGCCTACGACGACGTCGTGCAGGCGGCCTCCGGCCTGGTGTGGCTGAACGAACAGGTCAGCGGCGTCCCGCACTATGTGCCCACCGTGCTGGCCGACAAGATCTGCGGCCTGGTGATCGTGCAGTCGGTGCTCGCCGCGCTCCACCATCGTGACCGCACCGGCCAAGGCCAGCACGTCGAGGTCCCGATGGCCGACACCATGCTGGCCTTCAACCTCGTCGAGCACCTGGCAGCGGCGACCCTCAACCCGCCCGAGGGGCCGATCGGCTACCCGCGGGCGCTCAGCCCCCGCCGCGCGGCCTCCCGCACGGCGGACGGCTGGATGTGCATCCTGCCCTACAGCGACCGCAACTGGCGCGACTTCTTCGCCTTCGTGGGCCGCCCGGAACTGGCCGACGACCCGCGCTTCGCGTCGTACGCCGCTCGTGTGCACAACGCCGACGAACTCTACGTACTGGTCGGTGAGTTCACGACCCGGCACACCAACGCGCAATGGCAGGAGTTCTGCGACGCGACCAGCATCCCCGCCGCCCCGGTGCTGAGCCTGACGGAGGCCGCCACCAGCGCCTACGCCACCGAAGGCGGTCTGCTCCGGGAGGCCGAGCACCCCACCGAGGGCGGCTACCGCCTCATCGGCCAGCCCGTGCGCTTCTGGGCCACGCCCGCCGGCCTGCACCGGCACTGCCCGCGGGTCGGCGAGCACACCGAGGAGGTCTTCGCCGAGATCGGCCACCGGCCGCCTGCCCGAGCCACCAACAGCCACCAACAGCCACCAACACCCGTACCCGCGGACCGAATCGAGGCCCCGTGAACGAGCAAGCACCCCTGGACGAGCAGGCAGCGCCGCACGCGGGGGAACCGCTGCGCGTCGAGCACCGGCCGAACGGCGTCACCGTGCTCACCTTCGACAACCCCGACAAGCGCAATCCGATGACCGGACGGCTGACCGCACAGTGGCGGCGCGCCATGCGCTCCCTGCGCCAGGACCCCGACCTGCGCGCCGTCGTGATCACCGGCACCGGCCCCGCGTTCTGCTCGGGCGCCGACCTGGGGGAACTCGCCGACCGACACGGCCAGCCCCTGTCCGGCACCCGGGCCCAGCTGTCGGACTTCTACCGGACCTGGCTGACCGTCCGTGACCTGTCCGTCCCCACGGTGGCGGCCGTCAACGGCCACGCGGTGGGCGCCGGACTGGCGCTGGCCCTGGCCTGCGACCTGCGGTACGCCGCGGCGGAGGCGAAGCTCGGCGCGCCGTTCGTCCGACTCGGCCTGCATCCGGGCATGGCCACCACCGCCCTGCTCGCCGAGGCCGTCGGCCCGTCGAGGGCGCGGGAACTGCTGCTGACCGGGCGGCTGATCAGCGGAGCACGAGCCGCCACCATCGGCATGGTGCACGAGGCGCTGCCGGCCGACCAGGTGCTTCGGGCCGCGCTCGACGTGGCCGACGAGATCGCCGCCGCGGCCCCGCTGGCGGTCCGGCTGACCAAGAGCGGCCTGGCCCAGGGGCAGCCCACCGTCGAGCGGGCGCTGACCTGGGAGGGACTCGCCCAGCCGGTGACGACCACCACCGACGACTTCCGCGAGGGCATCCAGGCCCGCCGGGAGCGCCGCCGCCCGCACTTCACGGGCGCCTGACCACCACCGCCGACCGCACCCCCATCACTGCGCACACCCACCACTGCGCATACCCGTCACTCCGTACCCGTCACTCCGTACACCCACCATTCCGACCGAGGAGCACCCGATGTCCCTCTCCGACCTCGATCTCGGGGCCGTCCAACTTCCACCCGAAGCAACCCGGTTACGACAGGAGGTGCGCGACTTCCTCGCCACGGAACGGGCCGCCGGCACCGTCCTCGGTCGGCCCGACTCCTGGCTGACCGGCTGGGACCCCGCCTTCACCCGCCGCCTGGCCCGGCACGGCTGGATCGGCATGACCCTGCCGCGGGCGTACGGCGGAGGCGGGCGCAGCAACCTCGAACGCTATGTCGTCATCGAGGAGTTGCTGGCCGCCGGCGCCCCGGTCTCGGCCCACTGGGTCGCCGACCGGCAGGCCGGGCCCACCATCCTGCGCCACGGCACCGAGGCGCAGCGGAGCCACTTCCTGCCCCGGATCGCCGCCGGTGCCTGCTTCTTCTCGATCGGGATGAGCGAGCAGGACAGCGGGTCGGACCTGGCCTCGGTACGGACCCGGGCGGAGCGGACCGCCAGCGGCTGGCGGTTGACCGGCACCAAGATGTGGACGGGCGGCGCGCACGTCAACGACCACGCGATCGTGCTCGCCCGGACCGACGAGTCCGAGGACCGCCACGCCGGGCTGAGCCAGTTCATCGTCGACCTGCGCGATCCGCAGGTCCGGGTCGAGCCGATCCGTCTCCTCAGCGGCGAGCACACCTTCAACTACTGCCACCTGGAAGGCGTCGAGCTCACCGACGAGGCACTGCTCGGGCGCCCCGGTGACGGCTGGCGGCAGGTCACCGGCGAACTGGCCCTGGAACGCAGCGGACCCGAGCGCTTCCTGTCCACGCTGCCGCTCCTCTCCGCCCTGGTGAAGGAGTTGCAGCGGACCGGCGGGTGCAGTCCCGAGCAGCAGGCCCGGGTGGGCCGGCTCACCGCGCGCCTGGCGTCCGTCCGGCAGCTGTCGTTGGGGGTGGCGGCGGCGCTGGCGGCCGGCCGCCCCGCCGACGTGCAGGCGGCCCTGGTCAAGGACCTCGGGACCCGCTTCGAGGGCGAACTCGTCAACGAGGTCCGCGAGATCCTGCCGATCGCCGCCCGCTTCGACGCCACCCGCGGCAGTTACCCCGAACTGCTGGCCACCGCGATCCTGCACGCGCCGGGATACACGCTGCGCGGCGGCACCAACGAAATCCTGCGCGGCATCATCACCCGAGGTCTGGAGCTGTCCCGATGAGCATCGAATCGCGCGCCGAGTCCGTCGCCGAACCCCTCTCCGAACGCGCCGCCGACGCCCTGCCGCCGCTCGACACGGCCCCGACCGCCCTGGTGGCCCTGGCGCGGGAAGCCGGCTACCGCAGCACCCCGGCACCGCTCGCCGAGACGCTGCTCGTCGCACGCCCGCTGCTGGCCGCGGCCGGGCTCGCCGTCCCGGACGGCCAACTCACCGTGGCTGCCGGCCCGCTCGACGTGCGGTTCACCCACGTGGACACCGACAGCAGGGTCGGGCCGTCAGGGGCGGCAGGCACCGATGACGCCCTACGGGTCAGCGGCACGCTGCACCGGGTGCCGTGGGCCCGGGCCGTCGAAGCCGCGGTCGTGCTGACCGAGGGCCCGGGCGGCGGGCCCGTGCTCTTCCTCCTCGAAGCCACCGAGTGGCGGCGGGTGGCGGGCACCAACCTGGCGGGCGAGCCCAGGGACGACCTGGTGCTGCTCGACGTGGCCGTGCCCGCCGAGCGGGTCCGCCGCGTTCCGGCCGCGCTGGTCCGGGAGGCCGCATGGCGTTCCGGCCTGGCGCGGGCCGCCCTGATCGCCGGTGCGGCACGCCGCTGTGTCGAGCTGACGGTCGATCACACCTCCTCCCGTGTGCAGTTCGGCCGACCGCTGAGCCACTTCCAGGCCGTCAAGCAGGAGGAGGCCAAGCTCGTCGAGGAGGCGGCCCTGGTCGCCGCGGCCGTCGAGGCGGCCGCGTCCGCCCTGTCCGAGCCGGACTCCGCGGAGTTCACCGCGTGGCTCGCCGCCGCACAGGCCGCCGCCTCGGTGGCCGAGATCACCCGCATCGCCCACCAACTGCACGGCGCGATCGGTTTCACCGAACTCAGCCCGCTCCGCCTGGCCACCACCCGCATGTGGTCCTGGCGCGACGAGGACGGCGGTGAACGGGCCTGGCAGCAGAGGATCGGCCGGCACGTACTCGACGGCGAAAGCGCCGGGTTGTGGCAGCAGGTGACCGGCGGCTGACCCGCGGCCGCGTCAGGCCAACGCCTCCCGAAGCCAGGACCTTTCCGCGCGGCTGGTGGCGCGGGCGATGGTGAGCATGCCGCGGCGGTAGGGGTCGTCGGTGTCGTCGATACGCAGGGGGCGGTCGCCGTCGTGGAAGAAGCTCGCGGGCCGTTCCAGGAATTCCAGTCGGCGGCGCAGCACCGCGTGCTGCTCGGTGGTGTCGGGCAGTTGGGAGAGGAAGGCCAGGACCGTGAAGTACCGGGTGCTGTCGGTGATGTCGAGGCCGTTGGCGTCCCGCAGTCGGCGCAACAGCTCGCGGCGGCCGGTGTCGGTCAGGCTCAGGGTGTGGCGCCGGGCGGCCGAGGTGCCCGGTTCGGTCCGTCGGTCGAGCAGCCCGGCACGGACCAGTCGATTGATCGCCGGGTAGAGGCTGCCGTCGCTGACCGGCCGGGCATGGCCGGACAAGTGCGCTATCCGGTGGCGCAGTTGGTAGCCGTGCAGCGGCCCCTCGGCCAGGAATCCCAGGATGGCGAGTTCGAGCATGCTGCTACTCTCGCACATCGAAACGAGGTACCTCGAATCGATATAGGGGGCAGGGATGACGTACACCGAGGAATGGGTGACCGCACGGGCGCGCCACGCCTACGAGCACGGCCAGGCATCGTTCGCCGTACGACCCGAACGGACGGCGCTGCTGGTCATCGACATGCAGGACGAATTCGTCCGGCCAGGCTGGAGCCCCTTCTGGGTGCCCGCGGCGACCCGGATGGCGCCCCGGCTGCGGCAACTGGTCGAAGACTGCCGGGACGCCTCGGTCCCGGTGATCTGGACGATCTTCGACGACACCCATCTCGGACTGGACCGGCCACACGCCCTGCGCTTCCTCCCGCACGCCGACACCGACTGGCGCCGACCGGGCCCCGCCGAGGTCTGGGGCGGGATGGGTCGCCGCCCCGATGACGTCGTGATCCGCAAGCCGTCCTACGGGGCGTTCTACGACACCCCGCTCGACACCGTGCTGCGCAACCTCGGCCGCGACACGGTCATCGTCACGGGAACGCTCACCAACTACTGCTGCGGCACCACGGCCCGGCAGGCATACGAACGCGGCTACCAGGTCGTCTTCGGAGCCGATGTCACGGCCACCGACGACGAGTCCCGGCAGGAACCCGAACTCGCCGTTCTGCGCAAGGGCTTCGCGCTCGTCCTGTCCGCCGCGGAGATCACCGACCGACTGACCGCGGCCGCCCCGGCGCCGGACGACCGGGAGCCGGTCTGACCGAAGGGGCACGCGCCGAGGACGTCACGGCGCTGACCACCGGACACGCGAAGCGACACGCACTCCCGGTCCGTCGGCGGGCCGGCTTCGGCCCTGACCCCTCGGACGGACCCTGGCCGTGCCGACAACCCGTGCGGCCCGTGCGCCACCCGCACGCCACGGCGTGGTTGCGGGGGCGAGCGGCGGGTGGTGATCTCGGAGCTGTACGGCTCACCTGGGAGGACCGCGATGGACCGATCGTCCAGCCCGCCCCGCTACGTGGCGGCCGTACTGGCCGCGGGCGTCCTGGTGGCCACGGCAGCATGCTCGGGTGGTGGGCCGTCCGGGTCGGCGACGAAGTCGGCATCGCCGTCCGCGCAGCTCACCGGGGGCCAGGCCGAAGCGTCCCTGATCAGCCCGTCCGCTCTGGGCGCCCAGTGGAACCCCGCCGCCGGCGGCGGCACCGGACGGCAGGACGCCCTGCTGCGGAGCAAGGCCAACAAGGCCGACTGCCAGACGCTCTTGGAGCGGCTGAGGTCGGGCAACCTCATCGGAGCCACGCCCACGGCCAAGGCCACCGAGGCATTCACCGAACCGTCCAGGAACGCCAGGATGACGTACCAGGTGGCGGCGTTCTCCCAGGCCGATGCCGTCAAGGGCATGGCCTGGCTGAAGACTCTGCCGAACGTCTGCGACGGGTTCACCGCCGTGGACCCGTCGGGGAACAAGGCGATCGCACAGGTCGTCCAGACGTCGCTGCCGAAGGCCGGTGATGACCGGTTCGGCGTGCGGATGTCCATGGTCACCACCGTGCAGGGCCTCAAGACCACCCTGGCGCTCGAAGCGGCCGCCGCACGGATCGGTCCCAACGCCGTCTCCGTGACCAACGGCGGGCTCGGCGGTGCCGGCCACGCGGATACCCGGCAGGCCATCCAGAGCGGCGCGCAACGCCTCCAGAAGGTGCTCGCGGGGCAGACGCCGCAAGGCTGATCCTCCGCCCGGCGGATCAGTCAACGCGTGCTCGGCGACGGCATCGGCATCCTCGCGTCCTGAGCGCGCCGGCGAGCAGCCGTCGGGTGGGGAGGGCGTCCGGTCACCAACGGAACCGGACCCGGTCGGCATGTCAATGTCGCAATGTCAATGTCGCACATTCTTGCGGGCGCTATTGTCCGCCGCTCGGGACTATCGCGGCTCCCGATGAATGTATGGATTCTGCTGGTGCCGGCGCGACTTCGGCGGATAGCATATCGCGCGCTGCTCGCGATGGCGGTCGGTGGGATCGGCGGTGGGGGGTGAGGGTGCCGTGATTGAGCTGCGAAAATGCACCACCCGGGGCGGTCCTGCCCGAGGCGCTGAACGCGCGTTCACCTTTCCTGGCCTGCGACGCTTACGGCGTGCCCGCAATACCTGCAAACGATCACCGTAAAGCGGTCCACGCAACAGCAGTGGGCCCTTTTTCTTTTCCGTGATGTTCGCGACCAGAGTCCCCGTTCGGGGCCCGTGAAGTGGGCGTGCGACGAGACGCGGGGGGCTGCGTTTTCATGACAAGGCACATGACAAGACGCATGACAAGAGGCATGACGAGAGAAGTGTGGGGAGTGTGATGCCATGAACCGAGTCGGCAGAGACTCGCGCCGGTCGGCCGGCGGGCTCGTGGAGCCGCTGGCGCGCGTGGGGTTATCTGTTCTGTTGTTGGCGGGCGGCGCCGTGGGAGCGACGGCCGGACCCGCCGTCGCTTCAACCGCCGACGGCACGCTGACAGTTGAGGTGCTGCGCGACTTCTTCGGCACCGGCGTGATCAACACGACGATGGACGTGCCGCAGCGGGGCATGAAGGTGGAGCTCTCCGACCCCGCCGGGCACCATGTCACCGGCGTCACGGATGCCACCGGAAAGGTCGTGGTGTCGCGGTCGAAGGTGCTGAACGGCGGGCGTTACCGCGTCGACGTCAGCGTCCCGGCACCGTACAGCGACTATCTGCGGGCGGCGCCCGCGTCGACGGTGGGGAACCACTTCGACAGCTTCACGTCGTTCGTGGACGTGTCGGGCGGAAAGAACGCCTCGGTGGTGACGGGGGTGTGGAATCCGGCCGACTACACACTGCCGGACTCGCGGTATTTCGTTCCGGTCCAGAACGGCGCCAGCGGAACCGACACCCGGGCACTGGTGGCGTTCGGGACGAAGACCCGAGGCACCTGCCCCACCGGTGTGTCGTGCCCGACCACGCTGGCCACGCAGGCCCAGGTGGGCACGACGTTCGGGTTGGCGTACGACAAGTACCGGAGCCGGCTGTTCCAGAGCGCGTTCGCCCGCCGGTACGCCCCGTACGGGCCGAAGGGCGGGGGCGCGATCTATACGGTGCCGGTTGACGGCGGGGGCGCGCCCAAGCTGTTCGCGCAGGTGTCGGGCGCTGCCATGACGCCGCACGACACCGCCGACATGATCAAGGATCCCGGGTTCACCGACGCACCGGGCAAGGAGAGCATCGGTGGCCTGGCCCTGTCGGAGGACGGCGGCACGCTGTACGCGGTGAACCTGCGCACCCGCAGCCTGGTGAGCTTCGACGCAACAGGATCCACCGCCTCGGCGCCCGAGGCGACGGTGCGGATCCCGGACCCGGGGTGCGCGAGTCCCGGCGACTGGCGGCCGTTCGGCCTCGCCGCCCACGACAACACGCTGTACGTCGGCGGCGTGTGCACCGCGGAGAGCACGCAACGGCGCGCGGATCTGAAAGCCGTCGTCTACACCTACGACGGCAAGCGGTTCACCACGGTGCTGACCCACCCGCTCACCGACAAGCGCGGCACCGTCTTCACCGGTGCCGGCGACGTCGCCCAGGCCACCCACTGGAACCCGTGGAACACCACCCTGGCCACGTGGGACGAACGGAAGGTGGGCGGCGCCTTCATCGATCCGCAGCCGGAGTTCGCCTCCCTCGCCTTCGCCCGCGACGGTTCGATGATCCTGGGTTTCCGCGACCGGTTCATGGACGTCCTCAGCGCGAAGGGGCTGGACCCCCGCCCGCTGAACAACACCCCGGAACTCGGCATGTCCGGTGGTGACATCACCATGGCCTGCGCCGGTCCCAGCGGCGGATACGCCTGGGAAGGCACCGGAAACTGCCCCAACCACGCCAACCGCGCCACCGACGGCGGCCAGGGCGACGGTGTCGTCGAATACTTCCCGGGCGACTTCTTCGCCGGCGGGCACCAGGAGACCGCGCTGGGGTCGGTGGCCTACATTCCGCAGCAACAGTGGGTCGTCAGCACGGAGTTCGACCCGACCGTCAACATCGAAACCGCCGGGACCGGTTACTACGACATCACCACCGGTCAGGGCCCGGGCAACGCTCCGACCGCCAACGCGTACCAGTTCATCGGTCAGGAACAGAACGGGTTCGGCAAGGCCGGCGGGCTCGGTGACATCGCGTACGCGGCGGCGAACGCGCCGATCCAGATCGGCAACCTCGTGTGGTTCGACGGCGACCACAACGGGATCCAGGACCCGGCGGAGGTGCTGCTGCCGGGGGCGACCATCAACCTGCTGGACGCGGGCGGCAAGCAGGTCGCCACGACCAGGACCGATGCCGCCGGCGAGTACTACTTCGGCGGTGTCGGCGCCGCGTACCAGCTCACGCCGGGTGCGAAGTACACGGTGCAGTTCGACGTGTGTACCGCGGACACCGGCAAGGTGCCCGGCCGGCCCGCGGCGAGCGAGTTGCGGTTCACGCTCCCGCGAGCCGGTGCCAACCGTGCACACGACTCCAATGTGACGCCGCCGACCACCGGTCGGTTGTGCAACGGCTACGCGCCGGTCACGGCGCCGGACAAGCCGGGCGGCGTCGACCACACGATCGACGCCGGGGTGTACATCCCGAAGGCAACCCCCACACCGACTCCGACCCCAACACCGACTCCGACCCCAACACCGACTCCGACCTCGCCGCCGGCCTCCACGCCGCCGTCACCCGTGTCGCCCGCCAGCCCGGCCCCGGCCGGCGGCGGCACGGGTTCGCTGGCGCACACCGGTACGTCCGGGCTGCCGAAGATGATGGGCCTCGCCGGTCTGCTGGTGAGTGCGGGCCTGGTCATCGCGTTCCTGAGCCGGCAGCGTCGCGCCCAGAAACACTGAAACGAACCGAACAACAGTGATCTGCCCGCCCGCGATCCGCAGGGCGCGGGCGGACAGATCACGTCTCGGCCGGTCCACGAGAGCCGGCCCTGGCGTCGTCCGCCACCGGACTGCCGGGTGTCGCCGCAACCGCACGCCGGCCGACCAGTGGGGTGAGGGAGAGGGGAAAGCAGAAGAGTGTCAGCGTCGAGCCGCGTGCGGAGCGCGAGAATCCGGCAAGCTCCACCGCGCCGTGCGGCCGACCGGCGCCGATGGCTGCGGCCACGCTGGGCGGCAGCCGTCATCGGCACGGCGGCCGTCGCGGCGGCCGCGTTCCTGGTCGCCGGCGGCGGCTCCGGCCCCAGCGGTCCGCGCGCACTGACCTCGGACGAGGCGAACCGGCTGGCGATCACCCGGTTCCGCAACTACGAGGCGCGCGGCCGCGCGGTGACGATCACCGTGCCAGGCACCGCCGGCGGGCTGATCGTCACCGGGTCCGTCGACTACCGGGACAAAGCCGGTTACGGCGTGGTGCACGGCACCGGGCGCGACACCTCCAGCGACGGGTTGATCGAGTGGACGGCTACCTCGGTGTTCGTCCACCCGATGGCGAACGCCCCCGCGCACCCGCCCGCGTCGCCGCCCCGCTCGGGCTGGTACGGCCGTCCGCTGCAGTCGTCCGGCAGCTCGCTGGACAGTTCGTTGGCCATCGCGCTCCGGCTCGGCAGCGACCGGCCGGACAACGCCGAACTGCTGCCGCAGAACGGCGCCGCCTGGTGGGGACGGGACGAGGTGGACGGGCATCGGGTGGACGTCATGACCGGGCCGTCCTCCCGCGACCGCTCCGGTACCGCCGGCAGCGTGCGCTACTGGGTCGGCTCGGACGGCACCATGCACCGGGTCCGTGTCGACGTGGGGTCCGCGTCGCAGCCGGTGGTCATCGATTTCGACACCCAGAAGTACGTTCCGGTCAAGGCGGTGCCCAAAGTCGCCCCGACGCGGTAGCCGCTGTTCAGGAGGTCCCCACCCGCGCGTGTGCGGCGAGCAGGGACGCCGACGGCAGCGGGATGCCTGCCGTGTCCGGTAGGACCGGAACGGCCGGGACAGCGGTGGCGCCCGCAGTGGAGGCGTGGGGGAACTGCGGCTGTGGACCGGGCGCCGCGACCTCGGTGAACGGGATGCCACCGGGTGCCGTCGGCATCGCCCACCTGCCGCCCGGCGAGGGCGACTTGGCCAGAAGCGGGCAGGACGCGGCTGTCGCGAGCCCGGCCGGCACGGTGGTCCGCAGGGCGTTGCCGCGCAGACAGTTGTCCCGTCCCCGGGTGGCGGTGGGGAACGTCCAGCCGACGTCGACGCCGTTGCCGGTGAAGGCGTTGTCCACGATCTGGTTGCCGACCGGAGGCATGTCGGCGGTCGCGGTGATCACCAGCCCGGCGTTGCTGTTGTCGGCGATGCGGTTGCGGATGAACTGGTTGTCGCTGCCGCCGTCGATGCCGACGCCGGTGCCCCACCCGCCGTCGGCCTGCTCCGGGGTGGCCTTCTGCTGGTTGGCGGCGATCAGATTGCCCGCGATGACGGCGCCCCGCTGCGGGAGCAGCTTCTCCTGGTGGTCGGAGTCGGTGGTCAGGCCGACCCGGTTACCGACGAGACGGTTGCCGACCACGTACATGTCGCCACTGGCGTTGGTGCCTTCGTAGCCGACCGCGTTGAGTTCGGCGACGTTGTCGCGCACCACGATGTGACACGGCTTGCACTGCCCGACATAGATCCCCGAGTCGGCCCCGCCCGACGCGTACGAATGCTCGATGACACCGTTCTGCGCGGAGAACGCGTAGATGCCGTACAGGCCGTTGCGGGTCGCGGTCACATGCGAGACCAGGAACGACTTCAGGAAGGTGACGGGCTCATCGCCGGTGTCGTAGCCGCCGGAACGCCCCGGCAGCCCGCCGGCCGCCTTCGCCGAACCGGTGACCAGCACCCCGTTCTGCGTGTTGTTCTGCACGGTCAGGTTCTGCACGGCCACCCCGGGCGCCGCGACGACGACACCGTTCGGCTGCTGCAACCGCCCGTCGATGACGACCTTGTCCCGGGACGCGCCGCGAAGGGTGATGCGAGCCGTGCCGATCTTCACCGACTCGTGGTACACGCCCGGAGCGACCAGCACCAGGTCACCGGGCCGGGCCAACGACACCGCAGTCGAGATCGTCGGGGCATCGGCCGGGACGCGGATCGTCACCTGCGCACCGCTCGGACGCCGACCGCCGCCCGACCCACCCTCGACGCCGCCGCAGCCGACCACGAGCGTCAGCGTGCCCAGCACCGCGGCCACCATGCGAAGACCTGATCGAGGCATGATCCCAGTCTGGCACGACGCCCAATTCCACGCCAGAATAAGGAGGTTGACCGGCACGCACGATGCGGGTGTGGCACTCTGCACACCATGCACCGTGCCGATCAGCACCCGTCGCGCCGCACGTTCCTCGATGTCACCGGCGCCATGGTGGCCGCCGGTCTGACCGCCGGGTGCACCTCGGACTCCGCCCAGCCGGGCCGGCACGCCCCTTCCGCGGCGGCCACACCCATGCCGGTTCCGGCGACGGGCCGGCACCAGGCAGGCATCACGCTCCCGCAACCGGCCCAGCCCAACCTGCTCGCCGTGGTCGCCGACCTCGCCACCTCCGCGGCCGCCGGCCCGCTACTGGCCGAACTCGGCCAGGCCATCCGCACACTCGCCGCGGGGACCGACCCGCGACTGCTGGGCCTGCCGCCGGGCGACCTCACCGTCACCGTCGGCGTGGGCCCCCGGCTGGTGCGCACGGCCGGCGCCACACTGCCCGGCGCGGCCGACCTCCCGCAATTCTCCCGCGAACGGATCGCCCCACCGGCACGCGGCGGGGACCTGCTGATACAGATCTGCGCCAGCGACCCGCTGCTCCTGCCGGTCGTCGCCGCCGCGCTCCTGGACCGGGCCGGTGACCGCATTCACGAACGCTGGCGGCAGTCCGCACGCCGCGGTACGAACGCGCCGGTCGGCAACGGCCTCACCGCGCCACGGAACCCGCTCGGTTTCATCGACGGCATCGTGGGCCCGCACACGACCGCCGAACAACAACGCGACCTGTGGCTGGCCGGGCCCCCCGCGGTCGCCGGCGGCACCCTTGCCGTACTGCGGCGCATGGAACTCGACCTGCCGCGGTTCGCCGCGCTGTCCGTAGCCGAGCAGGAAGCGGTCTTCGGGCGGCGCCGCGCCACCGGCGTCCCCCTCTCCGGCGGGACCATCGCCACCAACCCCGAACTCGGCGCCAAGACACCGGACGGACGCTACCTCGTCCCCGCGGACGCCCACGTGCGCAGGGCGAACCCCACCGTGGTCGGCACCGGCCTCATGCTCCGCCGCTCCTACAGCACCGACGAGCCCGCCCCCGGCCTGCTCTTCATCAGCTTCCAGAACGACCTGCGGACCTTCACCGCCACCCTCACCCACATGGAAACCTCCGACGCGCTGCTGCCCTTCACCACCACAACCGCCAGCGCGACATTCCTGATCCTCCCCGGCTTCGACCGACAACACCCGCTAGGCTCAAGGCTGTTCGGCTGATCCGCGGTGCCCCGCCGCACCGCCCGGTGCGGGACGTCGTCGCGTGGCGCACCATCCCGCCGGACCTCGGCCAGGGACTGGACCACCACCCCCGCCTCCAGCCGCCCCACATGTACCTCGCCAACCGGAATTCCTTCGCCACCAAAGACGTGACCATCACCTTCAGCGAAGGCAGTGACGACGTGGCCGGCGTCGAGCCTGCGCGCTCCATCTGCCGCCTCATCAACTTCCCTCAAGAACGTGCACGTTTCGCACTACAGACTGGTGTCTCCGGCCAGGGCGAACTTCACCGACGAAGAAGAAGACCCACCTGGCGACCGACAACTGCCTGGGCGAGGTCGGCGTGGCGTGCCACAGTGAGGCGCTATGACGGCGGACACGACGAGCGCGGAGGCGGGCGAGGCCGAAGCGCTGGCGGCGGATGCTCTGCGCTGGCTGCTCCGGAACGCACGGGAGACCGAAGGCAAGCTTGGCGGCACTTCGGCGACGACCGGTACGGCGAGGCCGCCGTGCGCGCTGCTCGGAGCGTGTCCGCCGCCGTCGACGGCTGGGAAAGCGACTCCCTGTACTTCGGCCTGACCGGCTTGGCTCTCGCTCTACGGGATCATGGCCGACAACTGCTGGCATGCCGTGACCCGGTCCGGCCTGCCACGCCGCCTGCTCCCCGGATTCTGGGACAACAACGGACGGTGCTGCGGCACAGCCGGAGTCCTGGCGCTGGCCTGCGACGGCATCGCCGAGCAGGGCGACCGCCCCGACTTCACACGACTCCTCGTCACGGACCTCCTCGCCCGCGCCACCCGCGACGCTGATGGAGCGCGGTGGTCCAACATCGAACACCGAACCACCCCGAGTGCCCTTGCGCCAGACAGCAGTTGGGCGTCGGGTAACGCCGGCATCATTCGTGAGCTCCTGCGCTATGTACGAATCCGGCGGGGAGCCGCCGCGACGTATGCAGTCACCTGGCCGGACCAGCCACCACCGCACCGCGCGACCGGTAGCTCGTGCCTGAGCCATCGAGCAAGGCCCTAGGCTCGCTCGGCATGATCTTGCTGAGCGATCCGAGAGTGATCGAGATTCCGGTGGCGGACTGCGGCGAACCCCTTGCGGAGATCGCCACAGTGCCGGCCATCACGCTGGACCCGCGAGAGCGGGACGAGCTCGGGGCATACGGACGAGTCAGGGCCGGCGTGCTCCAACACCTGGGCTCGGCCTCCGACAGACTCCCCACGGGAATCAGGCTCCTGGTGATCGAGGGGCATCGCAGTCCGGCCGAGCAGGCCCGTCGGTTCGCACGGTACGAGGATCGCCTTCGCTGTTCGGGCATCAGCGACCCGGCGGAGCTTCGGCGTCAGGCCAGCGCTTTCGTCTCCCCGGTCGAGGTGGCCCCGCACTGCGCCGGCGCGGCGGTGGACCTGACGCTCGTCGACGCGGATGGCGCGGAACTGGACATGGGCGGCGCGGTGAACGGGCACCGCACGGGCGACGAAAGGTGGTGTCCCTTCGACGCTCCGGGTCTGTCGCCGACCGCGCGCGACAACCGCGACCTGCTGGCTCGGTGTCTGCGCGAGGAGGGCTTCGTCAACTACCCGAGCGAGTGGTGGCATTGGTCGTACGGGGACCGCTACTGGGCGCTCGTGACCGGTGCCCCCGCCGCCGTCTACGGACCGATCTGACTCCGGCCAGGCCACGTCCCCCGTGCAACGTTCAAGTCCCCTCGCATCGGACGCATGTACGTGGCCACATCCGGTTCTTGTCCATCTCACCGAGCGGGATCACCGGCGCGTTCGCCGACTGAGCTGCGTCCGCGTCTCGGCCCAGGAGGCTTCCGCTCGCCGGGGCTCGTCCGTGATGCGCGCGGGCGGTGCAGTCGCGGTCGTCTCACAGTCGCGGTCGTCTCACCGACATCGCCATGGCCGGTCGCCAGAGCCGATGGATAATGTCCCTTCACGGAAGCGATCATGGGATTGCAGGGCGAGGGGGACATGATGCTGGAGGAACTGATTCTGGCCGGGGGGACCACCGTGGTCGGGGCCATGGCCACGGACTCCTGGGCGGTTGCGCGTGGCGGGATCGCCAGGCTGTTCCGCCGTCGCGGGCAGGACCAGCAGTCGGCCATCGAGGCCCAACTGGACAACCACGTGGCCCTGATCGAGCGGGCCGGCGACACCGAGCGGGTGCGCCAGAGCCTGCTTCCCGTGTGGCTGCTGGAGCTGGAGTCGCTGCTGGACGAGTACCCGGACGCCGCCGGTGACCTTCAGGAGCTGATCGGCGAGATCCGGGACCGTCTGCCCGAGGACCAGCGGGCATGGGTCCAGAACAACGTCGCCAAAGACGGTGGTCAGGTCTTCGCCGTCCAGGGCGGCAACGTCATCGTGCACCAGACGGCACCCGGACGGAGGGACGGCAGCGGAGAGGCGCATTGAGCCGCATGGGTTCCGGGCCCGGGCAAGTCGTCCGCGTCGAGAACGGCTTCGGGTACGGCGTCATCGGTGCCGATCTGCACGTCTTTCCCGACCGGGGGCCGGTCTACCTGCTCTCCGAGTACGGTCCGTCTGCCGGCCCCGCGGGCCGGGACGCCGCGTGGCTGACCGCCCAGCCCAGCCGCCTGCTCAACGCCCGTTTCCAGGTCGTGGACTTCACCGGCCGCGACCGGGAGCGGGCCGGACTGGCCGCATGGCGGGACGGCGACGGTCCGCGCCTCGCGGCCACCTGGCTGCACGGCCCCGGCGGGCAGGGCAAGACCCGGCTGGCGGCCCGGTTCGCCGCCGACAGTGCCGCGGCGGGCTGGAAGGTCGTCACGGCCACCCATGGCTCCGGGACGGTCCGACCGAGCCCGGGAAGCCAGGACCTGCGCCTCGACGGTGCCGCCGGGCTGCTACTGGTCGTCGACTACGCCGACCGCTGGCCGCTCTCCCACCTGACCTGGCTGCTGAGCAACCAGCTGCTCCACCGTCCGCTGCCGACCCGGGTGTTGCTCCTGGGCCGGTCGGTCGCCCCCTGGCCCGCCGTGCGGGCCGCCCTTGAGGAGGCGGAGGCCGCGACGGGAGACCTGGCGCTGCCCCCGCTCGACGACCGGGGCGGCGAACTCGGCGTTCGGCGGGCCATGTTCCTCGTCGCCCGGGACTGCTTCGCGGCCCGGTACGGACTCGCCGACCCGTCCGTCATCGAACCGCCCGGCTCTCTGCACCGGCCGGACTTCGGGCTCGTCCTGGCGCTGCACATGGCCGCGCTGGTGGCGGTCGACGCCCACACCCGGGGCAGCCGGCCCCCGCAGGACATGGAGGGTCTGTCCGCGTACCTGCTCGACCGCGAACGCCGGCACTGGACCCAGCTCTACGAGAACCGCCTGGAGGGCCTGGACTACACGACCCCGCCCGGTGCCATGGGCCATGTGGTCTTCACCGCAGCCCTCACCGGAGCCACCACGTACGCGAACGGCACCGCACTGCTGAGCAGTCTCGGCCTGGAGCACCCCGGACGGCTGCTGGCCGACCACACCACGTGCTATCCGGCAGAGGAGTCCGGCGCCGTCCTGGAGCCGCTCTATCCCGACCGGCTCGCCGAGGACTTCCTCGCCCTGAGCCTCCCCGGGCACGAGGCCACCGGCTATCCCGCCGCGTCCTGGGCGGCGGACACCACCCGCACGCTCGTCGCCCGCGACGGGCAGGGCGCGCCGCCCGGGCACACCGCCCGCGTGCTGACCTTCCTGGCCTCGGCGGCGGCGCCGCACCGCTGGCCGCACGCGGTCCGGCACCTCGAAGCAGTGCTGCGCGCCGACCCGGCCCTGGCCCTCGCCGCGGGCGCCGCCGCGCTGAGCGCGCTCGCCGCCTGCGACCTCGACACCGCCGTGTTGGAGGCGATCGACGCGCACCTTCCCGGGCACGGCCAGGTGGACCTCGACGCCGGGATCGCGGCCTTCACCCAACGCCTCACCCGCCATCGGCTCGCCGCCACGGACGACCCCGCCCAACACGCCCGGCTGCACCAGAACCTCGGGTTCCGGATGATCCGGGCGGGACACCGGGAGGAGGCCATGGCGGCCACCGAACGGGCGGTCGACATCTTCCGGCAGTCGGCGGTCGCCGAACCTGCCGCGTACGAACCCGAACTCGCCGCAGCACTGGTCCAGTTGAGCGGATGCGCCGCCCAACTGGACCTCACCGACGCGAGCTGCCGGACGGCCGAGGAAGCGGTCGCCCTCTTCAGGCGACTGGCCGCCGCCGACCCCGAGGCCCATGAACCGGGCCTCGCGCTCTCCCTCGTCCAACTCGGTGAAATCATGACGGAGACGCGAAAGCAGCAGGAGGCCCTGGCTGCCGCCCAGCAGGCCGCGGGGATCTTCCACCGGCTGGCGGTGGACGATCCCGCGGTCTACGAACCGGGCCTGGCAGTGGCCCTGTCCAACGCGGCCGTCGCTTCCTTTCGACTGCGTCGCTGGACGGACGCCCGCACCGCCGCGGAGCGGGCCGTCGGGACCATCCGACGGCTGGTGGCCGCCGAGCCCGCGGCGCACCTGTCCGACCTCACCCGCTCCATGGCCGTGGACGAGTCCGACCTGGCGGTGTCCCTGGGCAATCTGGGGGTCTATCTGTGGGGCGCCCGCTGTCGCGAGGAGGCGCTGTCCGCTTTGAGGGAGGCGGCCGGGATCCACCGGAAGCTGGCCGCCGTCAACCCCACCGCCCATGAGCCGGAGTTGGCCGGAGTCCTCTCCACCCTCGGCTCCTACCTCTCGCGCAGCGGGCACCAGGAGGAAGCCCTGGCCGTCACCGGAGAGGCCAGGGACATCTATCAGCGGCTCGCGGCGGAACGTCCTGCCCGGTTCGAGGAACTGCTGCGCAAGGCACGCACGTCATACGAGGCCGTACGGAACCAGCAGACCCGCGAGGCCGACGGGGGACCCCGGTCCTGGACCATGGAGGAGCACTACGTGACCCTCCTCAACCAGGACGAGGTCTGGCAGGACGCCCAGGACCGCCGCCACCGCCTCGACGACATGGAGCCGCGGTACTGCGGCAATGTGCTGCGCTTCCTCCTCCGGCAGGCCGACGACATCTTCGCGACGCTGGTGGACGGGCTGGCCGCCTCCCCCGAAGCACTGGGCCGCTGGGAGGGCGAGGACGCCGGGGCGTGGCTCGCTCGGCAGCCGCTCGCGGTGGCACTGCGCCGTCGCTCCGAGGGCAAGCCCGCCCGGTCCGGGCTCTGCTACTGCGGATACGCGATCCAGCCCGGATGGAATCATGACCATTGCCACCCGGGCATCATCGTCGACTGACACACGCGGCCGGCCGGGCCGGCAAGGCAAGGGGGGAAACTCGTGGTGGAGACGGCCGAGTTCGGCCAGACGGTCGTGGAAGTCGTGCAGGAACGCTGGGGCGTCGCACTGCAGGGCACCGGGCTCACCGACCGCTTCACCGAACCGGGGTGGAGCTACGAGGAGGAGGTGCCCCGCACCTGCCCGGAGTGCGACGGGCGCATGTACGCACTCCGCAGGCCGTACGAGTCGGGCGGGCGGGTCTACCGCTACGTGGCCGTCGTCTGCCCGGTCTGCCCCGCGGCGTACACGCTCGCCGACCTCGGCGTGAAGACCTACGACAAGCTGTGGCCGCGGCCCACGGTGAAGAAGACCGCGGCCCCGCGGCTCAAGGTGACCGGACCGGCCCTCGTCGCCGGCGTCGAGGAGGCGCTCCTCGGCCCCTGCCCCGTGGAACCCGGTGTCACCCTCACCCCCTTCAGGGTCATCGCCGCTTCCACAGGACCGGCCTGGCCCGCGGACCTCCCGGTGCCGAGGGAGAGCGAGCAGCGCCGCCTGTGGTGGTGCAAGGTGACCGACCCGGCCTGGCGACCGCCCGAGCAGGCGGTCTCGGCGGCCGACGACGTCCGCGTCATCCTCCCCGAGGGCCCCGCCTTCGACGACCTGCGCGCGCACCTGGCAGCCCACGGCATACCGTTCCGCAGCGCCCGGCACTGGAGGGAGGGCGAACAGGTCGGCACCGTATCCGACCTCGGCGCCGCCACGGGGCTGGTGGCCCACCCGGTCCGCACGTTTTCCGCAAAGGGATCCCCGATGCCGCCCGCGCCCGTCGCGGGCCCCGGGGCCCATGCGGCCCGGGACGCGTTCGCGGCCCAGTGGGACGCCCTGGAGGACCTGCCGGCCGCCGACGACGTCCCGTACATACCGGTGACCGACCTCGTTCCCGAGGACTGGGCCGGCCTGCTGCCGTACCCCACCTTCAACCCCGCCCAGACCGACGCCGTTCCGGCGGTGATGGACAGCGACGACCACCTGATCGTCGTCGCCCCGACCGGAGCGGGCAAGACACCGATCGGCATGGTCGCCGCACTGTGGGCGCACGCCCGCGGCCGCAAGGCGGCCTGGCTCGTGCCTCAGCGGTCGCTGACCGACGAACTCGACCGCGACCTGGAGAACTGGCGACGTCACGGGCTGGAGGTGGTCCGGCTCACGGGCGAGTACGCCGTCGACACCCAGCTCATCCGCGAGGCCGACATCTGGGTCGCCACCACCGAGAAGTTCGAGGCGATCTGCCGGAACGGATCGCTCGGCGGCGCCCTCGCCGAGGTCGGCTGCCTGGTCGTCGACGAGATCCTTCCCCAAGCTCTTAATGAGCAGGGGAGACCCCATCGCTCGGCGATCCGGGGCGCGGCGCCGTGCTGGAAGCCGTCCTGACGCGGGTGCGCGAGGACAGCGCCCAGACCCACATCGTCGGACTCTCGGCGACGGTGGCCAACGCCGACCAGGTCGCCGCGTGGCTGGGGGCCCGGCTGATCCGCACCTCGTGGCGGCCCACCCGGCTGACCTGGCAGATCCCCATGCTCCCCGCGCTGCGCGACGGCGAACGATCCACGCAGGCCGTCACCGCCCGCACGGACGCGGCCGTGCAGTTGGCCCGGTCCTTCACCGACGAGGACGGCAGCGTGCTGGTCTTCTGCAGCAGCAAGCGCGGGGTGCGTGCGACGGCACTCGCCCTCGCCGCGGACCGGGGCGTGCCGACGCGGGGCGTCGACGCGGACGACACGGAACGCGTCGAGCGGCTGTGCACCAGCGCCGGCGTGGGGCTGCACTACCGCGACTGGCCGTTCAAACGCGAGACCGAACGCGCCTTCCGGGCCCGCGAGATCGACGTCCTGGTCGCGACCTCCACCGTGGCCGCCGGAGTGAACCTCCCTGCCCGCGCCGTCGTCGTGCGCGACGTCCGGCTGGGCCGGAACCGGATCGAAGTGTCCATGGTGCAGCAGATGTTCGGCCGCGCCGGGCGGGTCGGCGCGGGAGAACGGGAGGGCTGGGCCTTCCTGCTGGCGGACGAGACGGAACGCCCGGAGTGGCAGGCCCGGCTGACCGCCGGCTACACCGTGTGCTCCCGCATCGGTGACCGGCTGCCCAACCATCTCCTCGCCGAAGTGGTGCAGGGCCGCGTGGGCTCGATGAAGGAGGCCGAGGACTGGTGGACCGACACGTTCGCCTTCCACCAGGGGCACGACAGCGTCGAACCGCTCCATGACGCGGCGCTTCAGCTGGCGGAGGCGGGGTTCCTGCGCATCGCTCCCGGCCCCCAGGGCGCGGAATTCCTGGAGGCCACCGAACCGGGCATGCTGACCAGCCGCTTCATGGTCGACGCCGAGCTCGCGCACGAGCTGTCCGAAGCCGTGCGCGGGGTGCGGGTGCCTAAGGACCCCGACCATGCCGAGGCACTCCTGACCGAGCTGCTGAGCATCCAGCTCCCCGAACTGGCGGAAGCGGCCTTCAGCGACCGGGCGCGCGCCACGCTGCGGCGGGTGCTGCACCATCAGGGCCGCGCGGAGCGGCTGGAGCACGACCGGGGGCTGCCGGACAAGGACGAGGGCCTGTTGCCGGGCGAACTGGCCCACGCGGTACTGCTGTTGGTCGCCAGGAGGTCGGCTGCTGTGGATGTGCGGGCGGATGGCCACGCCGCAGCTCGCCACCCGGCTCGTCCCGCGCATGTGGCGTGCGGCGCGGGACCGGGGCGTCGGCGCCCCGGACTGGACGGGCACCACCCCACCGCGCGACAGCGCGCTCTCACCGGAGCGCTACCAGGCACTGCTGAAGCTGCGGGCCACCGGCGCCGCGTTCACCTCGCACCCCGGCTCCGTGCGCGTCGAGGCACCGCACGGTGCGGTGATCTGCCTGTGGGACGGCGCGACGACCGTCCGGTACACGGCGGACGGCCGGTCGGCCCGCCTGGAGTACCCGCCCGCGGCCCCCGACGACCCCTCGACGGGCCGACGGGGAGCAGCGGTCTTCACCCACGGTGACCGCTTCGCCGCCGGCTGGCTCGCGGCCTACAACGGGGTCGGGGTCGTGGCGGAATCCTGAAGGGCTCAATAGGGATGGGGCGGCAGGTTCGGATTCGCCTGCTGCACGCGTGAGATGTCGCCGTATCTGCGCCAGATGTAGTTGATCGCCGCCGAGATGTTCGCCACGGGATCGTAGATGTGCTCGGAGGTCCCTTCCTGGTGGTTCTCCGCGAAGGTCTCGGCGGTCACCTGCGCATACCCGCGAGAACAGTTGAACCGCGCGCCATCCACCTGGACCGGACCCTTCGCATTGACGTCGGCCGTGTTCACCGCGTTCGCATTGAAGGACGACTCCCGGAACATCAGGGTCAGAAGATTCGCGCGGTTCTTCACCCCGGTCACCCAGGTCGGCGGTGCACCGGTCATTTCGCAGGCCGTCACCGCGAATCCCTGTGCCGTGGCCTCGCTCTTGGGGACGTTGGTGTTCTTCACGAAGCGGACCACGTCCGTGGCGATCGCCCCCGGATGCCGGCAGGCCACCTCGAATCCCGCCTGGTGACCGAGCTTCGTCAGGGAGGCGCACCCGGGGAATCCGTCGGCCTGCTTGTCCGTGAAACCGAGTTTGCGCTGCCAGGCGGCGTACGCGGCCCTGGTCTGGTCGTCGAAGACTCCGGTGGCCCCCTGCGGAATGCTGAACCCCGCCGCGATCAGGGCATCTTGAGTGGACCGCACATCATCGTTGTGCTTGCTGAACCGGACATTGGAGAGCGCAACCATCGTGCCTCCTCGACGGATCTCACCGGCCTGTCGGCCGGCAGCGGAACGTCAGGCGAGGTGGGGCACCCGCAGTCGGTCCCAACTGGGCTTTCCCGGAGTGCCGTCCGCATCCCGGCCCGAGAGTCCGAGTTTCTGCTGCCATGCGGCATAGGACTTCACATCGTCGACCTCCCAGACGTCGATGACATCGCCGGGCCGGTACCGGTCGCAGTCCTCGGCGACCAGACGGCGGTGCATCGCGGCGATGACCGGTGATTTCTGACCGGTGTGGAAGAAGGCCGCGCCGGGGAACGGCTCGGCGGGCGCCATCCGCGCCGCGAACACCGGCCAGGACCCGGGATCCACATGGTCGTTCTCGGGTACGTGGGCGTGCGCGTACCAGCCACCCTGGGACTTCCACACGCGCGCGGAGCGGTGGGAGGTGAAATCGGTGGGCTGACCCATGGGCCAGGTGTCCGGGACGTCCCAGGAACGCACCCAGTCGTTGAGTTCCTGCCAGCCGTGGCACGGGGTGTCGGCCAGCGCGGCGAACACCTTGCCCTTGACCCGGCAGAACGGGAAGAACAGCGCCTCGATCTGAATGACGACCTCGCCGGCGCGGTTGGTCCGCGTGCCGCCGGGAAGGTCGCGCAGCGCCTTGCTCCGGGACGTCGCGGGGAAGAACTGGGCGAAGGTGCCGGCGAACGGATCCCACAGAATGTGGGGCGCCTTCCCCTTCCCGTCGTGGGTGAAGAGTTTCTGGAGATCTGCGAAAGGCACCAGGTCTGCCGGTGCCGCCGCGGTGGCCGTGCGGTCCGCCGTGATGTGCGCGATGGCCTTCGGCGGAAATGCCGGATCGCACGGGGCGTGGTCGTCGAGATCCGCCTTGATGGCCTGCGGCATCCAAATATCGGCCATGGTCCGACTCCTGCTGTCGTGCCCCAGGAGAGGAGAGAGGACATTGCGAAGGCCCGACCGACCGATACCTCCACAGCCCCGTTCCTCGTGCCGCGAAGAGCAGCACGCGGAAATGTCGCTGGGGCGTGGGATGTGTGGGTGTGCACTTCAAGTCTCTGCCCGAAGGCGCGCTCGGGCCACTGCTGGGACGGACGAGGCGGTCGCCTCCTCGGCCACAGCCCTACTTGCCAGTTGAACCAATGTCTTCGGAGGCGGCACCGGGCAGGCCGGGCCCGGAACGGCCACCAGTAGCCTGCCGGGATGACGCATTCCGCACACCCGCAGACGCAGATCCTGGTACGCGGCGAGCATGTTCGCGCCGCCGTCGCGCACTGCGTCGCCACCCTCTCCGGTGCCCCCGCCCCCCAATGGCACGCGGCCGCCGGCCAACTGGAGTGGACGTGTTGGGAGACCCTGGAACATCTCGCGGACGACCTGCTCACCTATGCGCTGCGCTTCGGTCTCGCGCACCCGAGCGGCGTGCCACGCGTACCTCTGCGCATCTCCACCGGTCGCCCCCAGGGGCCCGCCAACGTCATCTTCTGCGACGAGACGGCGGGGCCGGAGGGCCTGCTGACCGTCGTCGAGGCATGCGGGGGGCTGCTCGCGACCGTCGTGGACAGCACCGATCCCACCGTGCTGGCCCCCCACGTCTTCGGCGCCTCCGACCCGGAGGGGTTCGCGGCCATGGGCGTCGTCGAAACCCTCGTCCACACCCATGACATCGCTCGGGGGCTTCAGCGCGACGGGTCCCCGCCGGAGGACCTGAGCAGCCGCGTCCTCACCCGGCTCTTCCCCGACGTGCCCCTCGTGGACGGCGCCTCGGCCACGCTCCTGTGGGCCACCGGACGCCTCGAAACCCCCGCTCGTCCCCGTCGGAAGGACTGGCGCTGGTACGGAGCACCGCGCAGGCACCAGTGACCGGCGTGCGGTGACTGCGGATCTCGTCAGTGGATGTCGTGGTCGGGGTGCGTCCGGTCGTAGGCGTGCCGTGCTTCGGCGATGGCGGCACGGTGCGCCAGCGACCAGTCGGCGAGTGCCTTGACCAGGTGGGTCAGGCCGGCTCCGGTCTCGGTGAGGCGGTAGTCGACCTGGGCTGGGACGGTCGGGTACACGGTGCGCAGCACGAGGCCGTCGCGTTCGAGTCTGCGGACGGTGAGGGTGAGCATGCGCTGGGAGATGCCGTCGATGGCGCGTTGGAGTGCGCGGAACCGACGCGGCCCGCCCGCGAGCTCGACGATCACCAGCACCGACCACTTGTCGCCGATGCGGTCCAGGACGTCGCGGATCCCGCAGTCGGGGTGGTCCTCGCGTCCGCAGGGGTCGAGGTCGGCGGGGGTGGTTACCCCGGTGTGCGTGGGTGACATCAAACTGCCTTCTTGTGGCCGGTGGGCGTCCGATCGAGGATCAAGCGTAGTTACCGATGAGAACCACGACGGAAGACTGCGATGGACATGATGTTGGTGACGGGAGCGAACGGGAGCCTCGGCTCGGCCACCCTGGCGGCGCTGCGCGCCCGCGGCGTCGCCGCGACGGGCGGCAGTCGCACGCCGGACGAGGGGATGCGGCGCCTGGACTTCGACGACCGCACGAGCCTCGATCTCGCCGGGGTGTCGACCCTGGTGCTGATCTCCGCCGGATACGCCGAGGACGACCAGGTCGTCGGGCGGCACGCGGCGGTGCTGGACGCCGCCGTCCGCGACGGCGTCGGCCACGTCGTCTACACGAGCCTGACCACGGCCGGCGACCACCTCGGTTTCGCGCCGGCGCACCGGGTCACCGAACGCCTCGTCCAGGCGAGCGGACTGCCGTGGACGATCCTCCGCAACGGCCTGTATGCCGAACTCTTCGGCACCCTGCTGACGTGGGCCGACGACGGTGTGGAGTCCGCCTTCGGGGACGGTGCGCTGGCGGCGGTCGCGCGGGAGGATCTCGCCGAGGCCGCGGCGATCGTCGCGGCCGATCCCGCCGGACACCGCGGGCGCGTCCACGACCTCGTCGGCACGCCGATCACGGCGGGTCAGGTGGCCGACCGGCTGGGGGTTGTGCACCGCACCATCGGCCTGGGCGAGTACCGGCGCAGACTCCTCGACGAGACGCCGGGGCTCCTGCCGTTCCAACCGCCCATGCTCGCCTCGATCGCCACCGGCATCCGACACGGCTTCCTGGACGGCACCAGCCCCGACCTCGCCGACCTTCTCGGCCGCCCGGCCCGCGACCCACTGACCACGGCCGTTGCGGCCGCCTCCAGCACCCGGCCGGCAGCAGGCCGCTGAGAGCGGACGAGTCCCGCCCGCGGCCGGGGATCAGGGCGTCGCCGTGGCCGTCCGCCACCACGCCTCATCGGTGCTGTGTCCGCCCTCCGTCACTGCGATGGCCCGCACCGACCGGCAGAACCGTCCGACCGCGGTGAGGATGAGCGGGACAAACAGGGGGGAAGCGAAAGGATCTGATCATGTTCCGTTCGATTGCCACGGTACTGGCCGCTACTGCCGTCACCGGTTTCCTGAGCGCCGGTATAGCCAGCGCCGCCCCCGACCACTCGCAGGCCCTCGCGGCCGTCACCCAGCAGGCGCAGGGCGGTGACCACGGCGGCGGCCACGGCGGCCACGGCGGTTGCCACAGCCGCGACGGCGGCGTCGGTGTCGGCGGCGTCGGCAGCCCGGACGTCGGCGTCGGCGTCGGTGGCGTCGATGCCTGCGCCGATGTCGGTGTCGGCGGCCTCGGCCGCAACGGCAACGAAGGCGTCGGCGTCGGCGGTATGTGACGCTCTCGCTGCTGCTCCCTCCCGGCACCCGTCTCGTACGGGGGCCGGGATGCGGCGTTCGACGGCAGGCGCACGGCGACTCCCCGTGGCCGCCCGCCTCATCAGGCACCTCCTCATACGGGCGGAGGTCCGAGACGCTGAACGGAAGCCGCCACGGGGCGCGCAACCGTGAGACCCACGCCCGTCGCCGAGGCGCGTGGCCACCGATCCCCGACAGGCCCTGACGCAAGTCCAGCAGGGGCAGGGGGCAGGGCAGCAGGGGTAACGCCGCCTTCATGGATCACTCCTCGGGTGACTCCGCACGGTGCGAAGTTGCTCACTCCGCGTCGCAACCCAAGCTGAGGAGTTCGACAAATGGACTCCCCGAGCCCTGAGGCTCAACCGTGCTCCATGAAGCATCCGCATGCCGTTTCACCAGCAGTTTTGTCGCACCCGCGCGCGAATTTCGATGTGCGGGCGGGGTCGGCGGCTTGGGGAGGGTGGTGTGGTGTTGGGCTGCGTGGGGGGCGGAGGGCGGGCGACCGTCGCGATCACCGAAGGGCCCCGAGGGGCCCCGTTCCGGTGTGCGCCTTGGTGGCCCGGATGCGAGCCGCCGAGCTGTGCTAAGGTCGTCGAGTTGCAGTTGTGGTACCCATGAACCTATGTGCGCCTGACGGGAATGCTTCTCCTTCAGGCGCATTAATTGTTTTCCGGCATCTCCGGATGGGGCCTCTGCCTACAGAAGGAGAAGTTCATGGCACAGGGAATCGTGAAGTGGTTCAACGCCGAAAAGGGTTTCGGCTTCATCGCGCAGGACGGCGGCGGCCCCGACGTCTTCGCGCACTACTCGAACATCCAGTCCCAGGGCTTCCGTGAGCTCCAGGAAGGCCAGCGGGTCTCCTTCGACGTCACGCAGGGCCAGAAGGGCCCGCAGGCGGAGAACATCATCCCCGCCTGATTGCCGGACGCGTATCCGCTCACCGGGGTCCGCACCGTCATGGTGCGGACCCCGGTTTGTGCTGTTTCCAGGAAGGCAGAACACTGCATGTCCCGCAGGCCCCAGAAGTCGAACCGGCGTGCCTCGTCATCCCCACAGTCCGCTTCGTCACCGCGTGATTTCCGGCTGCCGGAAAGCACCACACCCGCTTTGCCCGCCGTCGAGGACTTCGCCGGTCTGGACATGCCTGCGGGGCTGCTGAAGACCCTCGCCGCGCAAGGCGTGACCACCCCGTTCCCCATCCAGGCCGCCACCCTGCCCAACTCGCTCGCCGGCCGCGACCTGCTGGGACGGGGACGCACCGGCTCCGGCAAGACCCTCGCGTTCGGGCTGGCGCTGCTGGGCCGCACGGCCGGACTGCGTGCGGAGCCCAAGGCACCCCTCGCCCTCGTGCTGGTGCCCACCCGCGAACTCGCCCAGCAGGTGACGGACGCGCTGACCCCCTACGCGACGGCGGTGAACCTCCGGCTGGCCACCGTGGTCGGCGGGCTGTCCATCACCAAGCAGGCCGGGGTGCTCCGGCGCGGCGCCGAAGTGCTCGTGGCGACGCCCGGCAGGCTCAACGACCTCGTGGAACGCGGGGACTGCGTGCTCGGCGACGTACGCATCACGGTGCTGGACGAAGCCGACCAGATGACCGACATGGGCTTCCTGCCGCAGATCACCAAGCTGATCCAGCAGGTACGGCCCGACGGACAGCGCATGCTCTTCTCGGCCACCCTGGACCGCAACATCGACCGCCTGGTGCAGCGGTTCCTGACCGACCCCGTGGTGCACTCCGTGGACCCGTCCGCGGGGGCGGTGACCACCATGGAGCACCACGTGCTCCACGTCCAGGACGAGACCGACAAGAAGGCCGTCACCACGCGCATCGCGGCCCGCGACGGCCGGGTCATCCTCTTCCTCGACACCAAGCGGTCCGCCGACCGGCTCGCCAAGCGGCTCCTGGCCGTCGGTGTCCGCGCGGCGGCACTGCACGGGGGCCGCTCCCAGCCGCAGCGGAACCGCACCCTGGAGCAGTTCAAGAACGGCCAGGTCACCGCGCTGGTGGCGACGAACGTCGCGGCCCGTGGCATACACGTCGACGACCTCGACCTCGTCGTGAACGTCGACCCCCCGACCGATCACAAGGACTACCTGCACCGGGGCGGTCGCACGGCCCGCGCAGGCGGTTCCGGCAGCGTGGTCACGCTGGTGCTGCCCGAGCAGAAGCGGGACATGACCCGGCTCATGTCGGACGCAGGGATCCGGCCCCGGACAGCCCGCATCAAGTCGGGCGACGCGGAACTGGCCACCATCACCGGGGCCCGCGAGCCTTCCGGCGTGGCCGTCACCATCGAGGTGCCCCAGCCGGCGACGGCGTCCGACCCGGACCGGAAGGCCGGTGCCAAGCCCGGTCGGCGATCCGGCCGCCGGCGCCGCAGCGGCGGCGGCGGCGAGGCCAAGGCGGCGACAGGTACTGCCACCAGGACGGAGAGCCGGGGATCGGATCGCCGGGCAGCGGCCGGGGCGACGGCGTCCGGTGGCTCCTCGGCGACCGGTGGGCGCGGTGCTGCCCGCCGGTCGGGATCCGGGCGGGCCACGGGCGGTGCCGTCGGCGCGGGCGGCCGGAGCTCCGACCGCCGGTCCGCGCCCGGTGCGACGACCGGCGCGGCCTCCGGCAAGGCTGCTCGCGGAACCGGCCGACGGGCGGGTTCCGGTGGGGCCACGGGCGGTGCTGCCGGGACCGGTGGCCGCGGCTCCGACCGTCGAGGCGGTCGTCGTACCTCTGCCACCTGAGTCGCATCAGGCAGCAGCGTTGGCCCCGGTGGCGACTTCCCGTCGGCGTTCGTCCTGAGCGTGATCGTGCCGACAGGCGGGGTGGCGGCGGATGGTGCGGAGAGCGGTTGTCGCAGACGCTCGCGATCCTCACCTCCGTCGGGGGAGAGGGGTGAGGTCGCCCGGCGGTGAGGTCGGGGCCCGTGGTCGGGGTCCTTGTGCCTGCCGCTGCGTCGGCCCACCGCCGGCCCGGGTGGGGCGTGAGGGCCGGTGTTCTTCGGCTGCTCACGCCGGTGTTAGTCGCCAAGAGCTCTGCCCAAGCCGGTGCCAAGGCGGGCGTTGCGGGCAGGCGGTCGGGCGGTTCGCACGCCGGTACGGCGAAGACGTCGTCCCCGGTGCGTACCGAGCGCCTGGTGGACGGCAGCAAGGCCGAGATCTACGACCTCGGTTCCCAGCGCTATCGTGCCAAGATCATCAGTCGTGGTTCGGTGGTCGCCACGCTGGAGACGAAGGGGCAGGAGGCCGACGCCGGGCTCGACGCCAATGACATGTTCGTCGTGCTCACGATGGGTGGCGAGATTCATTCCTGGATGGGCGGTGGACACCGGGGACCGGGCACCTTCAAGCTCGCGGGTGGATGGACGGCCGAGGTGACGAAGGTCGGCGAGTTGCGGTACCGCGCGCAGATCATCGGCCACGACGGCTCGGTGGACGCCACGTTGGAGACGAAGCAGCACGACGTCGGGCTCGACGCCAACGGTGTGTACATCGTGCTCAGCGCCGGCGGCGTGATCAGCGCCCATGGGTAAACGCCCGCCCGGCTGTGTGGTGGGGCCGACTCCGGTGGCTCCACCGCCGAGACCGCCACGGCAGTGAGACGTGGGCTGGATCGCCTCATATACCCCTGGAGAAGGGTGAGTTGAGACGGCCTGGACAGGTCCTAGTCGGCGCGGCCCGTCGCCGCCACCGTCACGCCCAGGCCGATCATCGCCAGGCCGCCCGCCCCGCCGACCTTCGACAGGCGGCGGTCCGAGCGGGCGAACCAGGAACGGGCCGCCGAGGCGCCCAGTCCCCACAGGGTGTCCGTGATCAGGCCGATGGCGACCGGGATCAGTCCCAACTCCATCATCTGGAGCGGGACTTGACCGGCCGAGTGGTTCACGAACTGCGGGAGCACCGCCGCGAAGAAGACGATGCCCTTGGGGTTGGTGGCGCCCACGAGAGCACCGTCCAGGATCGTGCGCAGATCGCCGCGCCGCTCGCCCCTCGGTGCCTCCATGTCCGCCGCGCGCATCTCCTTGCGGTGTCGGAACGCCTGCACACCCAGGTAGACGAGGTACGCCGCACCGGCCAGTTTCACGCCGGTGAACACTGCCGCCGAGGTCTCCACCAGTGCGCCGAGGCCCCATGCCACGGCGATCACCAGGACGTAGGAGCCGATCAGGTTGCCGAGGACCGTCGCGAGCGCCGTGCGCCGGCCGTGCGCGAGGGCCCGGCCGATCACGAACAGCACGCTCGGCCCCGGAATCACGATCACCAGCAGCGACATCGCCGCGAATGCCAGCAGGCTCTCTGTGGACACCATGTCTGCGTCACCCCTCCGTATTGCCGTCCGGTGGGCATCCAAACAGACGATGAGCCGCTCGTTCCAGGCCCTGTCCACCCCCTGGTCCGCCGGAGCGGCCCTGGTCAGCCCGCGAGGCGCTCCGCGGCCCGCTGGCCCCGCCGGTGGTGGAGGAACAGCCCACGGCCGCCGGGCAGATCGAGGCGGCCGTCGCGCTCACCGTGCTGTACGAACCGGTGCTGCTCAGCCTGCGCAGACCGGCGCACCTCCAGGAGGCGGCCCGGCGGTTCAGGAGCCGCCAGGTTCTGTCCGACGGATCATGCGGATGCCCGTAGCCGTAGCCGTAGGCGGATCGTCGCGGCGGCGGTGACGGTGCCGTCGACCCGAAGCGTGCAGACGGATCCCGTCACGGGATGTCGGTCCGCGGACGGAATGTCGACGGTCGGAGCCTGGTCGAGGTCTGTTGCCGGACCTGCCTCGACCAGGCAGGCGGGTCAGTCGGGTCAGTCGTCGATCGCCTGGTAGAGCGTGGTCCAGAAGTCGTGGATGACCCGCGCCGAATCCGGGGTGGACATCCCGGTCTGGGTGAGCAGGATGCCGACGAGTTGGTTGTGCGGGTCGGCGTAGGTCGTGGTGCCGCTTCCGCCGTCCCAGCCGAACTGGCCGATGGGCGCGAAGTCACCACGGTAGGTGCGCACCGCCATGCCGAAGCCCCAACCGCCGTGCTGCCCCAGGCCGTATGACAGATGGACGAGGTTGCGGGCCACGGCTTCTCGGGCGGCCAGCTGCTCGGACGGGAGGCGGTTGGTGGTCATCAGTTCCACGGAGGGCCGGGACAGGATCCGTTGGGTCCCGTGCATCCCGTGGTTGAGCAGCATCCGGAAGTAGGCGTGGTAGTCGTCGACGGTCGAGTCGAGTCCACCGCCGCCCGACGGGAACGCCGGAGGCCGGCTGTGGTGTCCGCCTTCGGCCTCGTCCTCCACGAGGAACTCTCCGGTCTGCGGATCGGGGGCGTACAGGGGCGGCAGTCGGTCGATCTTGTGCGCGGGCACGTGGAAACCGGTGTCCTTCATCCCCAGCGGACTGAAGATGCGTTCGCGCAGGAACGTCTCGAACGGCTGGCCGGTGACCCTGGCGACGAGCACCCCGAGCACGTCGTCGCTGACGTTGTACAGCCACCGCTCTCCGGGCTGGTGCATCAGCGGCAGCGTGCCCAGGCGCCGCATCCACTCATCCGGCTCCGGTGCCGGCAACAGCCATCCGTCCTCCTGGCCGTAAACCCCCTGCTCGAAGAATGCGCCCATCATCGGAGAGGTCCGCGCCGTCATGTCCAGTCCGAGCCCGCAGGTGGAGCCGAGCAGGTCCCGCACGGTGATCGGACGCCGCGCCGGCACGGTGTCGTCCAGCGGGCCGTCGGGCCGCTTGAGCACCCGCCGGTCGGCGAGCTCGGGCAGCCACCGGTCTATCGGGTCGTCGAGTCGCAGCCGGCACTCGTCCAGCAGGACCATCGTCGCCGCGACCGCGACCGGCTTGGTCGTCGAGGCCATACGGAAGATCGTGTCCCGGCGCATCGGTGCGCCACCGTCGTGGCGCATCGTCCCGAGCGTTTCGACGTGTGTTTCCTCGCCCCGACTGACGAGGGCGACCAGCCCGGGAATCTTCCCGGAATCGACAGGGCCCGCAAGCACTTCGCGCATTCTGCGCAGCCCTGCCTCGGAGAAGCCGTTGGTGCCTTTTCCCATGATGAATCTCCAGTGTTCGATACACGCGGTGTTCGCTCTGCAAGACCCGTCCCGGCGTGGCGCTCAGGGCAGCCGTGAGCGACGCACGAGGGTCAGGGGTGAGCGCGGCGTGGCCCCGTTCGCAGCCCCGAGGGCGCAATCGCCCGAAGTGTTCATGGCATGCGCCATCGCCAGCCGCGCTGATACCGGCTGCCGCGGTCGTGGTGCCGCGGTCGTGGTGCCGCGGTCTTGGTGTCGCCGTCTTGATGCCGACGCTGACGCGCGCTGTCAGGCCGTCCGGTCTTCTTCGTACCGCCGCCACCGCCGCTTGGGGCCGATCACCTTTGCGAGAAAGCCGCCCTTTTGACGTCGGACATGGTCATCTGCCTTCTTTGCGAAGCTGTTCGAGCCGTTCCGTGAGAAAGCTCCAGGTCCCCCAGAACTCTTCGAGATATTCCCGCCCTTGAGCGTTGAGGGAGTACACCTTGCGCGGCGGCCCCTTCTCGGACGGGACCTTCTCCACGTCGACCAATCCGCGCCGCTCGATCCTGACCAGCAGGGCGTAGACGGTGCCCTCGGCGATGTCGGCGAAGCCCTGATCCCGCAGCCACGCCGTGATCTCGTAGCCGTACGCGGACCGGCCGGACAGGGTCGCCAGGACGATGCCCTCCAGCGTCCCCTTGAGCATCTCCGTCAACTGCTTGCTCATGGAGCACCCCCTTCGGCTACTCGGTAGTGCCGAGTACCGGTACACAGTAACACTGACTACCGGTGTCTGGTGCCACTGAAGACGGCGACACCCGCCGCGCCTTGACCTCGGCCGTCGACCGCGTCATCTGTTGTCACATTCGTGGAGTTGGCGGTGTCTTCATGGCGAACGGTCGGACGAGCAAGGAGACAAGGAGAACGCCATGGCGCTACGAATTCCCAAGGCTGAGCTTCCGCTTGAGGTCAGGGAGAACATGGTCAAGCAGCTCGGTGCGGTGCCTGAGAACGTCGAGGTGACGTGGCACAGCCCCAAGGTGGCGCAGGACAACCTGGAGTTCGGTGGCAAGGTGGGCGCGTGGGACGCGGCCGACGCGAGCCTGAAGTCGTTCGCGCACATGGCCGTCGCGGCGCTGGTCGGCTGCGGTTGGTGCCTGGACGTCGGCTACTTCCAGGCGCAGAACGCGAAGTTGGACCTGACCAAGGCGAGCCAGGTCCCGCGGTGGCGCGGGTCTGAGGTGTTCACGCCGCTGGAGCGGGACGTGTTGGAGTACGCCGAGGCCATGACGAGCACCCCGCCGACCGTGACCGACGCGATGTACGCGAGCCTGCTCGACCGGCTCGGTCCGCCGGCGATGGTCGAACTCACCACGTTCATCGCCTATGTCAACCTGGCGACCAGGGTCAACGTGGCGAACGGGGTCGAGTCGCAGGGGTTCTCCGATGCCTGCGAGATTCCGCTCGCCGCGCGTCCCGGGGGCTCCGGAGCAGCGTCGACGGCATGAGTGGGGACCCTCCCCCAGAGGGGCCCCCAGTCACCCATCGCAGCCTGCTGTTCACGGTCGCCTACGAGATGCTCGGGTCGGCGGCCGATGCGGAGGACGTGGTCCGGACGTTGTCGCGCCGCCGCGAGGACTATGTGGGGGAGTGGCTGCCCGAACCGCTGCTGACCAGCCCCGATGTCGCCGAGGACGTCGAGCTCGCGGAGAGTGTCTCCATCGCGATGCTGACCGTGTTGGAAACGCTCGGGCCGGCGGAGCGGGCGGTGTTCGTGCTCCGCGAGGTCTTCGCGATGTCCTACGGTGAGATCGCCGAGGCGGTGGCCTGGAACTGTTCCTGGCCGCCTTGCGCACCGGGCAGTTGCAGGAGCTGATGGAGGTCATGGCTCCGGACGTGGTCCTGATCGCCGACGGAGGCGGATTGGCGGCCGCCGCGCCGGCTCCGGTCCACGGGGTCGAACTGGTGGCGACCCTGCTCGCGGGCATGGACCGGGCCGTGTTCGAGGCGGGGTCGGTGTTCCCGGGTGGGTGGTGGGTGCCACTCGCCCGGAGCGGCACAGGGGGCGCTGGCTTGCGACGGGCGGTGTCAAGTCGGTTGCTATTCCTGCCAGTTGGCGACCAGGGTCAGTAGTCCGGGGAACCGGGCCTCCAGGTCCTCGATCCGGACGTGGCTGCGCCGTTCCAGTCCGTACTGCCGCTGACGGATCAGCCCGGCCTCCCGCAGTGCCCGGAAGTGATGGGTGAGCGAGGACTTGGGGCGGTCCAGGCCGAACCAGCCGCAGGTGTGGTCGAAGTCCTCGGACTCCAGGAGCAGGGTGCGCACGATCCGCATCCGCAGTGGATCGCTCAGCGCGCCCATGACGACCTCCAGCCGCAGGGCGTCCCGTTCCGGCTCCGTCAGTGGCTCGGGCGCGTCGGCCGGTACGGGCCGCTGGAGCGCGGCGATATCGGGGCGTGCTGCACCCGAGCTGGGCGACGCGTCCGTGGACCGCGGTCCGGTCCGCCGGCGAGGTGCCGTGGACGACGCCCTGGCGCTCGTGCTGCCTGTGCCTCTCGCAGCACCTGCGCCTGTTCCTGTGCGTGTGCCTGTGCTCATGCCTGTGCGCGTTTCTGTGTCGGTATCCGTGTCTGTGTCCATGCCTGTTTCCATGTCTGTGCCCATGGCTGCGTCCCTCCCGTGCGGCGGCCTCACCCGTACCCGTCGTCTGCAGTACGACTTGCATCGTACTGCAGAACCCTGTACGAATCTTCTCGTACCGCTTGTGCGAATCATCTCGTACTGGCTGGATGAGGAGGGGACACCCATGCCTGAAACCCGTACGGCGCCCATGCCCGGAACTCGTGCGCCGCGCCCGGCGGCTTCCCGTGCGGAGCCGTCGGTGCCGACCGCGTCGTCGACGTCATCGGTGCCGCCTACCAGGGAGATCTGGTTCGCCGCGTGGCCGGTGGTCGCCGTCTTCGTCCTGTCGAACGCGGCGATGCCGCTGTACGCGGTCTGGCAACGCCAACTCGGCTTCACTTCAGGCACGTTGACGTTGATCTTCGCGGCCTATGTGGTCGGGTTGTTGGGCGCATTGCCGGTGGCGGGAGTGGCCTCGGACCGCATCGGGCGCAAGCCGGTCCTGGTGCCGGCGCTGCTCCTGGGCCTTGTCGCCTGCCTCGTCTACGCCACCGCACCCTCGGTGGCGGCCCTGGTCGTTGCCCGCCTGCTGACCGGCGTGGCCACGGGCGTCGCGGTGTCGGCCGGCATGGCGGCGGTGACGGACGTCGCGGCCGGGCGGAGGATCGGGCCGCTGTTGGCGTCCACCGGAATGGTCCTGGGCGCCGGGATCGGCCCCGTGCTGGCCGGGGTGCTGTCGGAGACCGCGCCCGCACCCACCGTGACCGTCTTCGCCGTGGAAGCCGTCCTGCTGGTGACGGCGCTGGTGGCGGTGGTCAGGATGCCGTTGCCCCGGCGAGACCGCGGGGCCGGCGCCGGCGCGTCCGGTTCCTGGGTCCGGCTGCCGGCCGTGCCGCGGGCCAACCGGCGTCATCTCGCCCTCGGACTGGCCGCGTTCGCACCGGGCATCAGTGCCACGTCCTTCGTGCTGTCGCTCGGGCCCTCGCTGCTGGCCGGTCTGCTCGGCACCGCGAACCGGGCGCTGGCGGGCGGGATGGCGCTGGTGATGTTCCTGTCCGCCACCGGCGTGCAGTTCGCGCTGCGGCGGATGGCCGTCCGCACCGTCCTGCTGGCTTCCGGCGCGGCCACCGTCGCCGGCACCCTGGCGCTGGTCACCGCCATCCACACCGCCACGCTCGTCCCTCTGGTCGCCGCGGTGGTGCTGGCCGGTGCGGGCCAGGGCGCCGGCCAGTTGGGCGGGCTCACGCTGCTCAGCCGCGAGGTCCCGGCCGCCCGCCGTGCGGAGGCCAACGCGGCCCTGAACGCCGGGGGTTACCTCCTCGCCGGCACCCTCCCGGTCGCCGACGGCTACCTCAGTGACGCCATCGGCCTGCCGGCGGCGGCCACCGCCTTCGGCCTCGCGGTCGCCCTCCTGGCCGTGGCCGGCGCGGTACTGGTCGCGGCGCGGGGCGGAGAGGCGCGCGGGTAGGGGAAGTTGCCACCACCGGCCGTGGCATGCCGCTGGTGACCACGGCAGGTCATCGCTGACCACGGCATGACGCCGCTGATTGCGTCGAGCTCGCCTCGGGTGACGTCCGGGGCTCCGGCGCGGTTCGCGGCGGCATCGCGGATCCGATATGATCATGACGCAACTTCGCCCCGCGGGCAGCGGGTGGGAGTCATGCGTCCGTGGTCCAAGGAAAGACGTCCACCAACCGGTGGGAGATGCAGGTGCAAGGCCGGCCGGGCGCTCCATGAAAGGCCCCTTCCTCGTAAGAGGAGGGGGCCTTTTCCTTTCGGGCTCGGGATCGGGCGCGGGCGTGGTCTGCTCAGCTCGGCTTGTCCCCGTGCCCGATGGAGCGTCTCGTACGGAGAACGGGGCAGCTCGCCTCGCGGCAGGCCGCTCGGCCCTCTAGCGTCGGGATCACGCCCGGTCCGGTCAGGACGGTCGGGGTGAGGCTGGGGCGCACTGTCCTTCGCACGTCGGTGCGTCCAGCCGCCCGCCCCGGCGGCGACTGCACCGCGCGCGGCGTACGCGGCGGCGGTCTCCGGCTCGGGCCGTGCCTCGAAGCGCACCGGTCGGCCGGTGGCCTGCGTCAACGCGTCGGCGATTCCCGCGTAGTTCACCGCGACCGGCCCGGTGACGTCGAGGCACTCGCCCGTGTGCCCGCCCTCGGCGAGCAGGGCCGCGCCCACCGCGGCGCAGTCCTCCCTGGCGAGGTATCCGACGTATCCGACGTATCCGAGGTATCCGATGTCCCCCTCACCGCTGGTACCGCTGATAGCGCTGATACCGCCCAGGACTCCGGTTTTCACCGCTTCGCGCAAGGGGGCCAGTTCGAGCAGCACGTCCGGGTGGATGTTGTTGCGCAGGACGGTGAACGGCTCCCTCGGTTGCGCACCGCCCCGATTGCGACCCGTCTCGACTTTTCGTGGTCCGGTGGGTGGTCGCGACCACGGCTGTGCGCCACCGGGCGGCGGGAGTCGCCGCCCCGGTGGCTGGTGGAGGGCGCTACGCGATCGGTCCGTAGCGCGGGTCAGTGTTGTGGGTGGGGGTGGAAGTGGAACGGGGACCGGTGCTTGGTGGTGGTGCCCTTGGTGAGCCGGCCGGCTGCGACGCGCAGTTGGATGGCATGGGCCACCTCGACCACGCCCAGCACGATGGCCGCGATTCCCGCCACCATGGTGAGCACGGCGATCGAGGGGAACGGCGAGACGATCAGGACGATGCCGGCGAGGACGGTGATGATTCCCAGGAACATCTGCCATCCGCGGGCGGGCATGTTGGGAGTGGACCCCGCGGCCGCCGTCATCATGATGCCGCGCAACAACCAGCCGAAGCCGATCCAGAGGGCCAGCAGCAGTATCGACTGCAGGGTGCCCCGGAAGCAGACGAGCCCCAGCAGAACACTGAGCGCACCCGTGATGAAGTGCAGCGCCCGCAGATGGCCGGGAACGTGCGCGCCGAAGGCCGCCGCCAGCTGGAAAACACCGCTGACCAGCAGGAAGATACCGAAGACCACGCCGACGACGTGCAGTGTCTTGCCCGGCCAGGCCAGCACGGCCACACCCAGGGCGATCGATGCCAGGCCGATGGTGATCAGGGCTTGCCAGCTGCGGTTCGCGAGGGTGCCCAGCGCCTCGCCCATCGGGGAGGCGCCCTCGGCCTGCGGCTCACGCGGCGGGCTGTTGCCTGAGGATTCGGAGGGGGAAGTCATGCCGCCTGCCTCTCTCTGGAACAGCAGGATCAGGTCTGGACACCTCCATCGTCACCCTTTCGGCCCAGTCGCGCTCGGGGAGTGGGGACGGCCCGTCGCCCGTCGCTCGTAGACGCTCACCCTGCGGCCCCGCTGGACGCTGTCCGAGCGGCGCACGAAGTAGGTGTCCAGGACCCGCCGCTTGGTGCGGTCGGCTGCGGAAGCGGCACGGCTCGGACCGGGATCGGTGACGAGCACGATGTGTCGGGCGCTCAGCATGGCCCGCTCTATGTCCCGCGGCCCGGCCTCTATGCCCTTCAGCGTGCCGGACTCCACCGGCCCCTGGGCCAGCGCCAGATCCCGCAGACCCGCGAACGCCCGGGGCGAGACGAGGGCGGTGTCGCGGCGCGCGGCGGGGAGGAACAGCACACCGTCGGCGGTGCTGCGGACGTGGTCGACGGTGGCCGCCGCGGTGAGCACGTCGTCGACGCGGCTCTCCATGGTGCGCAGCCGGAGCTCGATCGGCAGCAGCGCCACGAGGGCGACGGCCACGGTGGTCGGCAGCAGTATGCGGGCGTGGGTCCGCAGGCGCGTGGCGAGCGTGACCACGAGGACGCCTGTGCAGAGTGCGAGACCTGCGTACGCGAAGAGCACATAGCGGGTGACGTAGAGCGGCTTGACCACGGACATCAACGCCAGGCCGAGTTGCGGCACCGCGCAGAGCGGCAGCGCGACGGCTGCGAGGGTCACCCGCCCGTGCGGCTCTCCCGCTCGGGTGCGCTCGGGGCGGCGCGCCCGTGGCAGGAGCGCGCAGAGGGCCGCGATCGCCACGGTGATCAGCACACCGAGCACGGTCGACCAGCCGAGCGGCTTGATCCAGGAGACCAGCGAGACCTGGCTGCGACTGGTCAAGATCACCGGCAGGGCTCCGACGACGGCCCCGGAGGCGGCGAGCCCCCACCCGACCCGGCGGGCGCGGTCGGCCCGGACGCACACCAGGGTGACGGCATGCGCGGCGAGCGCGAACAGCGAGAACCAGTTGAGCCACGCGGCCACCAGCACGGCCCCCGCGTACCAGGCCCACCGCCGACCGGTCGGCCGCTCAAGGGCCCCCACCAGCAGCCAGGTCGCGAGCATCACGAAGGCGAGGACGAAGGCATAGGACCGCCCCTCCTGGGCGTGCTCCTGAACCGCCGGGACGACCGCCAGCGCACAGCCGGCCGCCATCCCGGCCCAGCGTCCGGCGAGCCGGGCGCCGACCAGTGCGGTCAGGCCGCACGCGGTGGCGGTGGCGAGCACCGAGGGCAGCCGCAGGGTGACCAGGCTGTCGCCGAAGAGGACGAACACCGCGTGCATCACCGCGTAGTAGAGGCCGTGGACGACGTCGGCCTGGCCGACCATGTGCGCTATCTCCGCCAGCGACCGATGTGCCGCCTGCCATGTCGCCGCCTCGTCACGCCACATGCTGTGCTCGCGCGTGAGGCCCCACAGCCCGAGGGCGAGGGCGAGGACGGCCGGACCTGTGCAGACGGATATGCGACCGTGTCGCACTGTGCCTCCAATGACGGTGACGGTGGGGGTGGGGGCCGGCCGGCCGGGCCGAGGGGACGCATGACTCGGCGGTGCCGGGCGGTTCGGCTCGGCCGCGTCGGACGTCACGCGTCGCACTCGGGCGCGGAGGGCTACGGCGCCGAAGTCGCCCGGGGCACGGGCCTGTTGGGCGCGTGCGGTGCCGTTCGGGCGTGGAGTGCGGCCCGGCGGGCCGGACTTCGCGGACGCGGCCCGAGGTCTGTCCGATGGGTCAGGGTCGGACAGGCCCTAGTGGCGGTCGGGCGATGCCCCCAGTGGCGCCGTGTCGTTGACGGCGAACCCCGTGGTCGTCTTCCTCGTCATGGGCGATGCTCCCCCTGTGCGGGCATGAACTCGATGCCATGCCTCCTGATCGCGTTCCCTACGGTACGAATCGCGAGCCTTCACGTTCAAGTTACATCGTGAACGTATGTCCTAAAGGTGCTGGTCTGCGGTGCCCTGGTGGGCCGCCCTCGGTTTGCCGTCCTCGATCCGCCGCCTGCCGTGCGTCGTCCGGTGGGGGCGGGCGTCGGTTCCGCGTTCTGTTATCGATTGCGGAAAGGGGAGGGGGAAACGGGGATTGGTGAGGGGAATTTCTTGTTGCCGGAATCGGAATCCTGGTCGATTGGTGGCCGGGGGTGATGCGGGTCGGCCGGTCTGGGTGAATGAATTTGGCCCGCTTTGTGGGAGAAGTGGAAACCGGCCGGTAGCTGCCGTCACAAAATTTTCACATGATCGGAGAGTGGGATCGTTGCGGGTGTCGCTTATCGGTGGGATGATCCCCGCTGGGCGCTGGGCGGTATCCTGATTTCGGTTAATTGAGGATCGGCAGCGTGGGGGGTAGTGCGTGTATGTCGCGGCTGGTAGGGGAGCGCCGAATTTTATCGCGGTTGATGCGTGTGTGCCGATGGTGAGTTCCGCGGGGTGTGGTTGTTCTCGGTGTCGGGGCCCGGAATTCCGGCTCCGTTCGAGCGTGGCTGTTGCCGTTCGAGGGGAATTAGCCTCCCGTGGACGCTGAAGTAGTGGCCACGTTGGCCCGCACCACGCTGTTTCAATCGCTCGGCGAGGACGCGCTGTTGAGCGTTGCTCGTTCGTGCGTGTCGCGTAATTTCTCCCGTGGTCAATTCCTTTTCTATCAGGGAGATCCCGGTGACCGGCTTTTCATCATCGTCTCCGGTCTGGTGAAGGTCGTCTTCACGTCGGTGCAGGGCGATGAACTGGTACTCGCGACGCTCGGGCCGCGCGAGGTGGTGGGGGAGATGGCGGTGCTGGACCAGGTGCCGCGCTCGGCGTCGGTCATCGCGACGAAGCCGACCAGGGCCCTGCTGCTGAACCGTCCGGTGCTGCTCGGGCTGATGCACACGCATCCGCCGGTGATGGACGCGCTGCTGAAACTGCTCGGCGGGCTGGTGCGCAGACTCACCGAGCAGACCGGGGAGCTCGCCTTCCTCGATCTGCGCGGCCGGCTCGCGAGTGTGCTGTTGCGGCTCGCCCACGAGCGCGGACTCGCCGGCGCGCCGGCGGTGCTCGACCTGGGGCTGACCCAGTCCGATCTGGGCGCCATGATCGGCGCGTCCCGGCCGGCCGTGAACCGGGGGTTGCAGTCGCTCGCGAGCAGCGGGCTCATCGAGTTGCGCGGTCCGTGTATCGCACTGATCGATCCGGCGGGATTGCGGCGGCAGTCCGGCAATTAGCAGGGGCGTCATGCGGGGGGAGTTCCCTCGAGGAGTTCCCCGCTTTCTCCTGCGCGTGACACGGCTGTCGGAGCCGGCGCGGGTGAAGTGGTGGTCGAGCGCCCGTCAGGGGCGCGCGGGAGTGGGGAGGTGCCGGCGCAGTGTCCTCGTACGTGCGCGATCGGTATGAAGTGGTTCCGGGTCCGTCGGATGCCCAGGGATTCCTGCTGGCCAGGGACCGCCAGCTCGATCGGCTGGTGAACCTTGAGTTCCAACGGCTCGACGATGCACATATGCGTCGGCGGCTGTCCGAGCGTATCCGCGAGGTGCTGGCGATGCCGCCGCATCCCGGGCTCGTCCTGTTGCGCGACGCGTTCCACGACGATGCGCGGTATTGCCTGATCAGCGACTGGGTCGACGGTGAGCGGTGGGGGACCCGTCCGCTTCCGGTGGCGGTAGCGCTCGACCAACTCGCGCAGATCGCCGACGTATTGGAATTCCTGCGGGCGCGGCGACCGAGCATGGCGCACGGGGCGCTCAGCCCGGAACGGCTCGTCGTCCGGCCGGACGGGCGGGTGTGCGTGCACGGCCTGGCCACTTCGCTCGTGCGGGCCCGGCGAGGGCCGGCGCCGGCGGCGGTCGTGCCCTTTCTCGCGCCGGAGGTGCTGGCCGGCGAGGAGCCGACCCCGGCGAGCGACCTCTACAGTCTCGCCGCGCTCGCCATGCACCTGTTGACGGGCCTGTCGCCGGCGTCGGCGGCCGAGCACGGGCTCAGCGCCTCGCCGCGGGAGGCCGCGCTCATCACGCACGTACTGCGCACCGGTCTCGCGCACGACCCGGTGCTGCGCCCGCCCTCCCCGGTGGATTTCGTCCGGCGGTTACGCGCCCGGCTGACCGCCAGGCTGCCCACGGGCACGGTGACGTTCCTGCTGACCGACGTGTGCGACTCGACCCGCCTGTGGGACACCAACCCGCAGACCATGGTCACCGCGGTCGAGCGGTACGAGCAGCTGTGCACGGAGGTCGTCGACCGCTTCGGCGGGTTCCATCCGAGGGATCAGGGCGAGGGCGACAGCCACTTCGCTGCGCACGGCGCTTGGCGACGGCGTGTCCGACGTGGTCACCTTCCTGCCCGAACTGCGGGCCCGCATCGGCGAGGTGGCACCGCTGCCGCAGGTCTCGCCCGAGGCCGCCAGGTTCCGGCTGTTCGAGTCGCTGACGTCGTTCGTGCGCAAGCACTCCGCGCGCCGGCCCCTGCTGATCGTGCTGGAGGACGTGCAGTCCGCGGACCAACCGTCCGTCCTGCTGCTGGAGTTCCTGTCCGCGTACCTGCACCACGCCCGGGTGCTGCTGGTGGTGACCTACCACGATCCCGAGCCGTCGTTCGCGGCCGAGGGCCGGCGCGGCATCGGCGGGCTGCTGCGCCTGCAGTCCAGCGTGCGGATCGGGTTGAGCAATCTGACGAAGAGCCAGGTCAGCCGCTACGTCGAGGCCGACGCCGGCGTCGAGCCGCCACCGGAGGTCGTGCACGCCGTCCGGTCTCCGCGGACGGCACGGTGTCGTGGAGTCTCTAGGGTCTGCCCGCACGGTCCCGGCCGCCGGGCGGCGTCCGGTGCGTGCTCTCGCCGCACCGGACACCGCCCGCCCCGGCAGCGCCGCCCGCCGTCACGCCCCCGGGATGGTGGCGCGGAACTTCTTCGTCAGGTCGGCGCCGCGGATGACGCCGCCCTGGTGGTACTTCAGCCCCCAGGCGTCGATCACCGAGCCGTCGGCGAACATGCAGGCGGAGGTCGCCTTCGAGGGGTCGGTCTCGTTCCTGGGACCCCAACCGCCGCCGTCCGTGGGCCGGTTGCCGAACATGGCGGTGCCGTTGATGCCCTGGCAGTAGGCGATGGAGGGATTGCCGGGGCTGCTCGGGCCGCTGGGCTTGCGGACGTAGGCGAGCGCGGCCAGCGTCGGCTTGTCGGCGGCCAGGGTGTCCGCGCCGATCATGATCTTGCTGCCGTCGCCGGCGGTGAAGAGGCACATCTCGCGCTCACCACCCAGCGGGGTGATCTTGTTGCCGGTGCCGGTGTAGTAGGGCACGCGGGTCTCCGCCGTGCCGCCCTGCTGTGCGCACCAGGCCGCGGCGGCCGACAGGTGGTGCCGTGCGGGCGCGGTGGCGGGGCCGCCGCGCGGCGTGCCGGCCGCGTTGGCCGCGTTGGCCGCCACGGCCGTACCGGACAACAGGACGAGAACGGACGCCGCAAGGGCGTAGGAGCGCTTCACGCTTCCTCCTCGGGACGGGGTCGGTGGGGGAGACGTCGCCGGCCGGGCGGTGTGCACGGGCCCATCCTCAGCACCCCCCGTCGCATCGTCAACGCACGTCACCCGGCCACCGGGCGGACTCGACGACATTGACGCGTTCCCACGGGTGCACCCCGGACGACGTGCCCCGACCAGGGACCAGATCCGGCCAGTAACGCGGGTGTAACTCCCGTATCCGCCGGAGGAGTTCACCACGGGTTAGAGTGTCCGGCTCATGAATCCCCCACTGCTGCGCATTCGCCTGCTCGGCGGGTTCCGGCTGGCGCGCGAGGGCGGCGTGCCGCTCGCGGCGCGCTGGTCCAGGACCGGCGCCCGGACCCTGGTCAAGCTGCTCGCCCTCGCCCCGGATCATGCGCTGCACCGCGAGCAGATCATGGCGGTGTGCTGGCCGCACGCCGAACTACGCGCCGCACTGGGCAGTTTGCGGGTGGCGCTGCACACCGCCCGGCACGCGCTGGAACCCGAACTGCCGCCGCGCGGCACCTCGGCGTATCTGGCCGCCGACGGCGATCTGCTGCGACTGGTACCGGACACGGTACGCGTGGACGTCGACGAGGCCGAGACCCTCGCCCGACGGGCCCTCGACGGGGGTGGGCGCCCCGAACTCGTCCGTGCGCTGGAGGAGTTGGACGGGGAGCTGCTGCCCGAGGACCGCCACGCCCCCTGGGCCGAACCGGCCCGGGAGCGCCTGGCGCGCCGCCGCGCCGATCTGCGGCGCGCACTGGCCGACCACCGCGGACCGCACGGCGGCGCGGCGCGGCCGGAGGCGGACGCGGCACGGGTACGGCTGGACTGGGCGCTGCACCTGGACCGTTCGGGGCGGTACGCGGAGGCCCTCACCGTGGCGCGCGAGGCCCTGCACGGGTACGAACGCCAAGGGTTGCGCGACGCCTGCACCCTGGCCGCCGCCCGGCTGGCGGAGGTGCTCGGCCGCGGTCGCGGCGACGCGGCGCTGGCGGTGCTGGACGCCCATCCGCCCGGCCCCGACACCCCCGGCGACATCAGGGCCGCGCACCACATGGCGCGTTCGGCGGTGCTCTCCTACTGCGGACGGTACGCGGAGGGTCTGGCGGCCGCGCGGGCGGCGGAGCGCTGTGCCAGGGCCGCGCGGGGGGCCGACCATCCGGTGCTGTTGGCCCGTGCGCTGGCCCAGCAGACCGTCTGCCTGGGCCTGTCCGGCCTCGCCGGCGAGGCGGCCGGCCCGGCAACGGCGGCGCTGGCACCGGCCGAGGCGTCCGGTGACCGGGCGCTGCTGGCCACCGTGCTGTCCGTGCTGCGGGAGACCGAGCGCCGTGCGGGACGGCACGGTGCGGCGTTGGTGTACGGGCGCCGCGCGCTGGCCCTGGCCGAACAGGCCGGCCGCCCCACGGCGACCGCCTTCGAACGGGCCAACCTGGCGGAACTGCATCTGCTGCGCGGTGAACGGGCGGACGCCCAACGCCTGGCGCTGGCCTCGGTCGAACTGGCGGAGCCGTTCGGCGGCACGGCGCTGGCGTTCGCCCTCACGGCGCTGGCCCGCGTCCGGGGCGGCGCGGCGCCGCAGGAGGCCCGGCGGCTGCTGGAGCGGGCCGGACGCTGTGCGGCGGACGGCGGGCACCTCCAGGCCATCGAGGAGGTGCGGCTGGCCCGGGCCGAGCTGGCCGAGGTGGCGCGGCTCTGACGGCACTTCCGCCACCGAGCACATGCGCTGATGGTTAGCAGTCGTTGCCTGCCGGGGCAACCTCTACCCTTCGGTTGGTGGCTGGATATGATCGGCACCCCCCACGGCCTGCCGATGTCGGACTGGTGTCTTCCCCCTACCCGGGCGGAACCGCCGAACCGCTGTTGGTCTTCTGATCGCCCCTCTCCGCCCACGAGGACTGATGACATCCATAGACCCCGAAGGCCCACGGCCCGACGGACAGCGCAAGACCGCGAGAAAACGGCGACGGGGTGCGGTGCGGCTGCGCACCCTGCTGATCTGGCTGGCCGTGGTGCCCACCGTTGCCATGGGCGCCCAGGGCTTCTTCACCGCGGACCGGTTGCTCCGGCAGTCCGCGAACCTGCGCGCCGACGTGGCGGACGGCGAGCGGATCGGCACCCCCCTGTACGAGCTGATGACCGCGCTCCAGGCCGAGCGCAGCACGGCGGCCGCGCGCTGGGCCGGGCGGCCGGTCTCGCACACGGACCTCAGTAGCGGGCGCGCGGACACGGACCGTGCGGTGGCCGCGTTCCAGCAGGCCGCCGGCGCCCGGGACACGCGGGAGGACGACCGGATCGACCAGCATGTCCGGGATGCGCAGAAGCAGTTGGCGCAGCTCGACACCTACCGCGAGCGCACGGACGTCCGCAGCGGCGGCGCGGACCGCACCACCGCCTACTACAGCGGCGTGATCGAGCAGCTGATCGGCGTCTTCGGCGAGTTCAGCAACCTGGACGACGCGGCGCTCAGCCAGCAGAGCCGGCCGGTGCTCGCCCTGATCGAGGCGGCCGAGGTGCTCGCCCGCGAGGACACCCTCCTGGCCGCCGCCGGCCCGACCGGGAAGCTGAGCGCGGCGAAGTTCGGCGAGTTCACCGACGCCGTGGGCGCCCAACGCTTCCTGTACGTCTCGTCGATCGTTCCGTATCTGTCCGAAAAGGGACAACAGTCCGTCGCGCAGATCCAGTCCTCGGACGCCTGGAAGACCAAGGCCCGCATCGAGGACGCGGCCCTCTCCGACCACCAGGACGTACCGGGCGGCGTCGTGCTGCCCCGGGCGACGCACGACTGGCCGGACATGTACGCACAGCTCGTCCCGCAGCTGACCACACTCAACGCCGACCAGCTGCGCACGGTGATCGGCAACGCCGAGGCCACCGCCGAGGACCTGGACGGCGACCTCGCGTGGATGGTCGGGATCAGCGCCGCCGCGCTGCTGCTCGTGGTGGCCGTGGCGGTGTTCACCACGCGCACCGTGCTGCGCCGCCTGGCCCTGCTGCACGAACGCACCGTCACCGTCGCCGAGGAGACCCTGCCGGAGATCGTGGACCGGTTGCAGCGCGGTCAGGGCATCGACGCCGACGCGCTGCCGACGGAGAGCCACGAGCGGGACGAGGTCGGCCGGATCAGCGACGCGTTCGCCCGCTCCGTCGCGGTGTCCGTCGACGGGCACCGGCAGCTCGCCGACGAACGCCGCGGCTTCGGCATGTTCGCGGCCGGCATCGCCTCCCGCACCGGAAACCTGGTCAGCCGCCAACTGGGCCTGACCGAGGAGCTCCAGGACACCTTCGGCCACGACGAGGCGCTGCTCGCCGAGCTGATGAAGTCCGACCAGCTGACCGTGGGCATGCGCCGGCAGATCGAGAACCTGCTCATCCTGGCGGGCGGCGAGATCCCCGACCCGCACGTCGAGCCCATGCGCGTCGCGGACCTGCTGCGCGAGGCCGCCGCGGAGGTCGAGGAGTTCCGGCGGATCGAGCGGATCGCCCTCGACGAGGTCAGCGTCGAGCCGCGGGTGATCAGCGAGATCAGCCACCTCCTCGCCGAGCTGCTGGACAACGCGACCCGGTTCTCGCCGCCCGCATCGAAGGTCGCCATCCGGGCCGAACTCGTCACGGACGGGCTGTCGGTGGAGATCGAGGACCGCGGTCCGCGGGTGGCCGCCGAGCGCTACGAGGAGATGAACGGCCGGCTGCACGCCGCCCCGCCCTACTCCGTCCTGGCCGAGAACGCCCACCGGCTCGGCCTCTTCGTGGTCGGGCACCTCGCCGACCAGCTCCAGGCCCGGGTCACCCTGCGCCGCTCGACGTTCGGAGGGACCTCCGCCATCGTGATCATTCCCGCCGAGCACCTGGTCCGCGGCGAGCCGGCGAGCACGCCCGGTGCGGCGGCGCCCCGCACCCCCGCGCCGGACCGCCGGGAAGCGCGCAAGCCCGAACTCACCCTGCACCCGCGCCCCGCCACCCCCGCCCCCACCGCCACGGTGGCCGGGCTGCCGCGCCGGCAGCCGAGCCAGGCGCCGGCCGCGGTACGCACCCCGCCCGGCGACGACGCCGCCCCGCCGCCCCTGCCGGAGCGCAGACCGCAGACGCACATCGCCCAGCAGCTCCGCGAACGCCGCACCTCGGAACCGGTCAGCCCGGACACCGCGACGCCCGAAGAGGTCGCCGACGCCTGGGCGGACTACGAGCAGGGCACCGAGACAGTGGAAATCGAGCTCCGACGGGACAAGTCATGACGACGAACGACGTGATCTACAGCATCCTCGACAACAATCTGAGCCGGATCGCCGGCATCGAGGGCGCCGTGCTGCTCTCCAACGACGGCATCATGCTCAGCTCGTACCAACTGGAACGGGACCAGGCGGAACGGATAGCCGCGGCGTCCTCCGGCATCGCGGCCACCATGAAGGCGATCTCCCGGGAGGTCGACGGCGGCCGGGTCATCCGCCAGCTGGTGGAGATGAACGAGCGCTACCTGTGCATCGTCGGGTGCGGCGAGGGCAGCACGCTCATCGTCGTGACCTCGCGCAAGGCCCGCCTCGGGGAGCTCGGCGGCGAAGTGGTCCGGGCCTCGCAGGCGCTCGGCGAGTGGCTCGGCACCCCCGAGCGGGTTCCGGCACCCAAGTCGTCATGACCGCCGAACAACAGCCCGGCAGGGGGCGGCGGGCGCGGCTGTACGCCCTCACCGACGGGCGGACGACCGCACCCGGCGCCGCCCTGACCATGGACACCCTGATCACCGCCAGGGTCGCGGCGGATGCCGACGGCAGTCTGCCCACCGAGTGGCAGGCCATCCTCGGCATGTGCCAACCGCCGAACGGGCGCGCCGTCGCCGAGATCGCCGCGCGGATGCACATGCGGCTGACCCCGATGGTGCTCCTGCTCAGCGAGTTGGCGGAGCGCGGCCTGATCCAGCACCGGCCGCCCCTGCAAGCGAACGAAACCTCCAATGTCCACCTGCTCATGAAAATCAGGGACAACCTTGCCCGGATATGACACAAGCGCCCAGGAAGAGTCCCCCGTCAAGATCCTGATCGCGGGTGGGTTCGGGGTCGGCAAGACGACCTTGGTCGAGGCGGTCTCCGAGATCGAGCCGCTCCGCACCGAGGAGCGGCTGACCGCCGCCGGGATCGGCGTCGACGACCTCGACGGCATCGAGTTCAAGACCGCCACCACCGTCGCCATGGACTTCGGCCGGATCACCCTCGCCGACGCCGGCGTGGTCCTCTATCTGTTCGGCACCCCGGGCCAGGAGCGCTTCTGGTTCATGTGGGACGACCTGTTGGCGGGGGCGCTCGGCGCGATCGTCCTGGTGGACACCCGACGGCTGGACCGCAGCTTCCCGGCCATCGACTTCTTCGAGAACCGCGGGCTTCCGTTCGTCATCGGCGCCAACTGCTTCGACGGCGAACAGCCGTACACCGCCGAGCAGATCAGGGCGGCCCTGCACCTGGGCGACCCGGACACCCCCGTCCTGATGCTCGACGCCCGCTCCCGCGCGGACGTCCGCGGCGCCCTGCTGTCGCTGTTGGACCTGCTCATCGCCGGGGCGGCACCCGCCGCCTCGGCCTGACCCGGCCGGCTCGCCCCCGCGACGGCGCCGCGGGGGCGAGCCGCCTCAACTCCCGGTCATGACGGAGACCGTGACGCCGTCGGTGAGGGCCACCAGGAACTCGTCGAGGGCCCGGTCCAGGCGGGGAGCGGTGTCCGGGTGGATCCGCAGGGCACCGTCGGGGCCCGGCTCGATCGTCCGGTCCAGGACGAAGGCGCCGCGGACGACCTGCCGGGCGCCCAGCGCGCAGAGCACCGGGCGCAGCGCGTAGTCGATCGCCAGGGCGTGTGCGGAGCTGCCGCCGGTCATGAGCGGCAGCACCGCCTTCCCGGCCAGGACGGTGCGGGGCAGCAGGTCGAGGAACGCCTTGAGCAGGCCGCTGTAGGCGGCGTTGTACACGGGGGTGGCCACGACGATCCCGGACGCGGCCTCGACCGCGTCCAGGGACCGCCGCAGCGCCGGGTGCTCGGTCCGGCCGGCCAGCAGCTCCGCCGCCGGCAGGTCCCGGACCCTGAGGTGGGTCGTCGGCAGGCCGACCAGCGACAGGCGCCGCACGAGGTGGCCGGCCAGCAGCGCCGTGCGCGAATCCGAGGACGGGCTCCCGGACACGGCGAGCAGGGACGTCATCTGAGGGCTCCTTGGCGGGAGTTGGGCGTGCGGAACGGCTCGGTGCCCGGCCGGCGCGTCAGGCGTCGGGCAGGGTGACGGACTGGGCGTGCCGGAAGACGTTCCGCGGGTCCCACCGCTTCTTGACCTGCTGCAGGCGGGGGTAGTTCTCCTTGTAGTACAGGTCGTGCCAGGGCACCGAGGACGTGTTGAAACGCGGATCGCCGAGGTCGATGTCGGGATAGTTGACGTAGCACCCGTCGGTCACGTCGCCCGGGACCGGGACGCCGCCGGTGTCCGCGTACACCTCGCGGTAGCAGTCCCGGGCCCAGCCGATGTACCGGTCGTCGTCGGCGGGATCGTTCCAGAACGCCTGCCAGAGCATCTTGAAGGCGGCGCCCCGGTGCGGGGCCGCCGTGGCGGCCGGGTCGACGGCGTTGATCCGACCGCCGTACGAGGTCAGCAGCACATTGAGGTTCGGATTGCTCAGGTCGTCGCGGGTGAGGTGCCGGTAGAGCGCCTCCAGGTGACCGTCGGGGAAGGCCGCCCGCATGTAGGACGACTTGTACTCGGCCCGCAGGGTGGGGTCGTTGAGCACGCTGTTGGTGGTGCCGAGCATCCGCACGGCGTGCAGCCACGGCAGCCGGCGGGCCTGCGCGAACCGCGGGAGGGCGGGGAGTTCGCCCATCGCCGCGGTCATCGCGCCCGGCGCGACGCCGACGCCGTCGCCCAACTGCTTGAGGTAGTCGGACAGGATCTGCTCGGCGTCCGGTACCGAGGCGTCGACGAGGGCCACCATGCCGATCTGCCCGGCCGACCGGTGGTTGAGCACCAGCTGGCTGATCAGGGCGCGCTGCGGGCTGTCGGGCGAGGAGTTGGCCACGTGCCACTCCGCGTAGTTCTGCGCCAGCCGGTGGAAGTCCGCCCGGCCGAGCTCGGCCCACGGCCAACTCACCGCGTTCACCAGCAGTTCGGCGGGCGGCCGCGGGAGCAGCCCGCGCGGGTCCCGGCCGCTCGCCCCCGGGGAGCGGAACCAGTAGCGGGTGACGACGCCGAAGTTGCCGCCCCCACCGCCGGTGTGGGCCCACCACAGATCCCGGTGCGGATCGTCCTCCTCCCGGGTGGCGACGACCGCGCGGGCGCGCCCCGCGGCGTCCACCACCACGACCTCCACCGCGTAGAGGTGATCGACGACCAGTCCGTGGGTCCGGCACAGCGGCCCCCAGGCACCCCCGCTGACATGGCCGCCCATGGCGACCGAATAGCAGAAGCCGGTGGGCGCGACGACGCCCCAACGCGGGTAAGTGGTCTGGTACGCCTGGAGGTTGGTGGCGCCCGACTCGATCGCGATGGCGTTCAGACGCGGGTCGTAGGAGATGTTCCGCATGCCGGACATGTCGAGGATGATCTGCACGTCCGGGTGGTAGACGAAATCCTCGTAGCAGTGCCCGCTGGACCGTACGCTCAGCCGCTTCCCCCGGCGCACGGCCTCCTGCACGACGCCGACCACCTGCTCGGTGGAGGTGGCCAACCGGATCGCCTCCGGAGCGGCGGTGTACCGCTGGTTGAGCCCGCTCACGAGATCCGCGTACTGCCGGTCCGCCCCCGTCACCGCGATCGCCGCCGCGGGCCGGTGCCGGCCCTCGGGCTGGGTGCCGGGCGCCTGCCCGCCGGTTGTTCCGGTCACTTCTGCTGTCATTGCGCTCACCTTCGTAGACGCGAGTTGCTGGGCGTCCGCCCCCGTTGTGTTCACTTCAGTCGCCGCGCAGCGGCGGAATCACCTCGCGGGCGACGCGCGCGAATTCCTCGGCGTGCCGCTCGCCGGGCCAGTCGAGGACGAATTCCGTCACACCGGCCGTGCCGAAGCGCTCGAAGATCTCCTCGTAGCCGTGGCGCCCGGCTCTCGGGTCCCACGGGCCGAAGATCGTGTACGCCCGCCGGATCTCCGACGGGTCCCGTCCGGCCGCCGACGCCAGCCGGTCGATCCGCGCGTTCTGCTCCGTCGTGATGCGGAGCACCTCCTCGGCCGTCGCGCCGGGCGGGCCGTGGGTGTTCCAGGCGTCCGCGAGCTCGGCGGCGACCCGCACCAGGGTCGGCGACTGGCCGCCGACGATGAGCGGCAGGCGCGGGGACTGCAACGACCCCGGCACCGTCACCACATCCCGGGCCCACAGGTGGGTACCGGGGTGGCTGAACGCCCCGCCGCGCAGCACGCCGTCCACGATGGCCAGATAGTCGGCGAACCGCCGCACCCGCTCGCCGGGCGGCCACGGAACCCCACCGACGCTGTGGTGGTCCCAGGCGAAGAGGCCGGCGCCGACGCCCAGTTCGAACCGACCGCCCGACAGGTGGTCCAGCGCGATCGCCTGCTTGGCCAGCTGCGCCGGCGGACGCAGGATCTGGTTCGCGACGAGCGTGCCGATCCTGATCCGCCGGGTGCCCAGCGCGGCCATGGCCAGGACGGTCCAGCTGTCGAACCAGGTGTGGCGCGGGTCCCGGAGGTCGGCGCTGTGATCCGGCAGGAAGACCTGGTCGAACCCCAGCTCCTCCAGCCATCCCAGGCGTTCGGCCAGCACCGGGAAGGGCTGGTCGGGATAGAGCATGACGCCGAATTTCCTGCGCGGTTCCCTGGCGGAGTTCATGGTGTGACGCCTTCCTGTTCCCGTCGGACGCCCTCCGGGATATCCCGGTGCGCCAGGAAATCCGGCAGCGGGCGGGGGTCGGGCACCGGACACCACCCGTCCGGCGTGTTCCGGTAGGTCCAGCGCGGGCCGTCCGCCACCAGCTCGGCCAGGGCCGACAGCAGGCGGTCGACGTGATCCGCGGTGGTCCCCAGGCCGATGCTGGCCCGCAGCGCCCGACCCGGCTCGTGCGGGTGGGCGCGGCACAGCAGCGCGCGGACGGCCTGATGGGCACAGAAGGCCCCGTCCCGCACACCGATGCCGTGCTCCGCGGAGAGCGCCGTCGCGACCAGGCGCTGGTCGACCGGGTCACCGCCGCAGCGCGCGACGCCGAACGACACGACGCCGACCGCCGGCGACCCCGCGTCCCACATCCCGAGCCGGCACACGCCCGGAATCCGCGCCAGCCCGTCCCGCAACCTGGCCGCCAGGGCCCGCTCGTGCGCGGTGATCGCGTCCCAGCCGGCCGCCGACAGCGCCTCGCAGGCGACGGCCATCGCATGGGCGCCGACCACGTTCGGGGAGCCGGCCTCGTGCCGGTGGGGCAGCCCCGACCAGACCACCGTCTCGCGCCCGCCGTCCGCGGTGACCCGCGCGCTCGCGCCGCCGCCGGCCAGGTAGGGATCCGCCTCGGCCAGCCAGTCGGCCGCGCCCACCAACGCGCCCGCGCCGAACGGCGCGTACATCTTGTGCCCGGACAGCGCCACCCAGTCGACTCCCCACCCGGCGAGGTCCACCGGCCCGTGCGCGGCCAACTGGGCGGCGTCCAGCACCGTACGGGCGCCGTGCGCCGCCGCCACCTCGGCCAGCGCGGCCACCGGCCACAGCTCCCCGGTGACGTTGGACGCCCCGGTGAGCACCACCAGCCTCGGTCCCGGCGGCGCGTCCGCCAGCGCCCCGGCCAGCAGCTCGACCGCCTGCCCGGGACCGGCGGGCACCCCCAGCCGGCACACCCGGGAACCGCGCCAGGCCAGCAGCGCCGCATGGTGATCGGCGGCGAACCGGAACACCGTGGTGTGCGGCGGCACCGCCCGCCCCAGGAGGTTCAGCGCGTCGGTGGTGTTGCGGGTGAACACCACCGTGGCGTCCGGCGCGGCGCCCACGAAGCGCCGCACCGCGTCCCTGGCCCGCTCGTAGGTCCGGGTGCTCACCTGGGACGCGAACCCGGCACCGCGGTGCACGCTGGCGTACCACGGAAGCAGTCGTTCCACCCCCTGGCGCACCTCGACCATGCAGGGGGTGCTCGCCGCGTGGTCGAGATTGACGTACGGCACCCGTCGCCCGGTCACCAGCGGCACCGTCAGACCGGAGCCGACGACCCGCGGAACGCGGCCGGGGCGGTGGTGGAGCCCGATGGACGCGGGGTGTTCGGTCAGCATGTCCCGCCCTCTCCTCCGTCAGTGGCCGGGCGCCCGGGTCACTGGGCGGTCCATCCGCCGTCCATGACCAGTACGGAGCCGGTGAAGAAGCCCGCCTCGTCGCCGGCCAGATAGGCCACGGCGGAGGCCGCCTCCTGCGGGCTGGCGATCCGGCCGAGCGGGTGCAGCCCGACGAACATCTGCTCCATCTCCGCGTTCCCGCCCACGCCCTCCCGGTACATGGGGGTGTCCACGGTGGCCAGCGCGAGGGCGTTGACGCGGATGTTCTGCGCGGCGTACTCCAGCGCGGCGGCCTTGGTGAGGCCGACCACCCCGTGCTTGCCGGCGACGTAGGAACTGATGCCGAGACCGAAGCCCACCATGCCCAGCTGGGAGGCGTTGTTGACGATCGTCCCGCCGCCGCGCCGCTCCATGGCCCGGATCTCGTGCCGCATGCACAGGAAGACGCTGGTCAGCACCGTGCCGACGTCGGCGGCCCAGACCTCCGGCCGCTGCTCGGCGACCCGGCCCATGGTGCCCATCGCCCCGGCGTTGTTGAAGGCGATGTCCAGCCCGCCGTAGTGGTCCTCCGCGGCCCGCACCGCGGCGGCCACCTCCTCGTCGATCGACACGTCGGTCCGTACGACCGTCGCGGTGCCGCCGGCGTCGGATATCTCCCCGGCGACCCGGTCGAGTTCCTTCTGCCGCCGGGCCGCCAGTACCACGCTCGCGCCCTGGGCGGCGAGGGTCTTGGCCGTGGCCTCGCCGATCCCGGAGCTGGCCCCGGTCACCAGGGCGACCTTGCCCCGCAGCCGGCCGTCGGCCTCCGTCGTCCCGGTGGACGGCGTCCTGTTGTTTCCGTTCATCGACGTGGTGGGCCGTGCGCACGGGCCGGCCCTTCTCCTTCCCGCTAGGTGTGCGATGCCTGTTGGTGGATGTGGATGTGGATGTGGATGTGGGTGCGTGTGGGGCGGGCGCGGGGTCAGCCTTCGGGGCCGCGCGCGACCGGCACCCCGATCAGCGAGCCGTACTCGGCCCAGGAGCCGTCGTAGTTCCTGACGTCCGGCCAGCCCAGCAACTCCCGCAGCACGAACCACGAGTGCGCCGAGCGGGCCCCGACCCAGCAGTAGGTGATGCTGCCGAGGGCCGGGTCCAGACCGGAGTAGAGCTGCGCGAGCTCCTCCTGGGAACGGAAGGTGTCGTCGTCCGCGACGACCGCCTCCCACGGGAGGTTGACCGCGCCGGGCACGTGCCCGGACCGCTGCGCCACCTCGTGGGGATCGTGGCCGGGGGCGAACGCCGCACCGGCGAATCCCGGGGCGAACGTGCGACCGGCGTACTCCTCCGGCGCCCGGACGTCGATGATGTTCCTGGCCCCGATGCCGGCGAGCACGTCGTCGCGCAGCGCACGGACCGACGCGTCCTGTTCCCGGGCCCGGTACTCCGAGCCCGGGCGGTCCGGTACCCGCGTCGTCAGGGGGCGGCCGTCCGACTCCCACTTGCGCCGTCCGCCGTCCAGCAGCTTCACGGACCGGTGCCCGTAGAGGGTGAAGTACCAGTAGGCGAGCGTGGCGAGCAGATTGGAGTTCGACGAGAGGACGACGACGGTGTCCTCGTCGCGGATGCCCTTCCGGCGCATCAACCGCTCGAACTCCGCCCGGTCCACGACGCCCAGCCGCACCTCGTCCTGGAACTCGCTCCAGTTGATCCAGACGGTGCCCGGCGGGTGTCCCTTGCGGTACTCGGTGTCCTCGTTGCCGGTCTCGACGAAGCACACCTCGTCGGAGCCGAGGTGTGCTTCGGCCCATTCCCCCGTGGCCAGGGCGGCCTCACGAGCCATTGCTTCCTCCCGTTGTGACGGTGTGCGGTGGATCCGGCAGGGCCCGGGCGGACCGGTGGGAGCGCGCCCGGGCCCCGCCGGCGGGGCTCAGGCCGACGACGCTCCGGCCCCGGCCGCCTCCTCCCGCGCGCCGGGCCGGGCGGCCGTACGGTCCCTCAACCACGCGTAGCAGCTGAGGAGGATGCCCAGGACGGTGACGGCGGCGCTGGTCAGGTAGACGGACTTCAACCCCAGTCCGCTGTCGATGACCCGGCCGCCGAGCCAGCCGGCGAGCGCGGCGGCGAGCTGGTACGCGGAGGCGTTCACCGCGATGGCCAGGGTCGGGGCGGCGCTGGCGGTGTTCAGCACCCGCGTCTGCATCCCCGGGATGACCGAGAACCCCATCGCACCGATCAGGAACACCATCACCCCCGTCAGCACGATGTTGCCGCTGACCGCCCACATGGCCACCAGACCGAGCGCCAGCAGCCCCAACAGGCCGACCTGCGAGGGCATCAACGCACGGTCGGACAGCCAGCCGCCGACGAAGTTGCCGACCGCGGCCCCCACGCCGTAGAGGAGCAGCAGGACGGGGACGGTGCCCGCCGCGAAGCCGGTGAGGTCGGTGAGCAGCGGTGCGAAGTAGGTGAACACGATCAGCAGCCCCATGTTGGCGACCGCCGTGATGACGATGGCGAGTTGCAGACTGGGGTTGCCGAACACCCGCAACTCGGTGACGGCGGACGTGCCGGGCGTGGAACTCCCGACGTCCGGCACGAACCGCAGCACGAGCAGCAGGCCCAGCAGGCAGACCGCCGAGATCGCGTAGAAGGTGGCCCGCCAGCCGAAGTTGTTGCCGATGAAGGTGCCGAGCGGCGCCCCCAGCATCATCGACAGGTTCATCCCGAAGACGAGCTTGGAGACGGTGGACGCCTGCTTGCCCTCGGGCGCCGTCGAGGCCGCGATGACGATCGCGTTGGCGAAGAACGTGGCGGTCACCAGCGCGGTCACGATCCGTGCCACGAACAGCACGGGGTAGACCGGGGCCAGGCCCGATGCGAGGTTCCCGACGACCACGATCACCAGCAGGGCCACGATCAGCGGCTTGCGGGCGAACCGTGCGGTCAGCGCGGTCATCACCGGGCCGCCGACGATCATTCCGATGGCATACGCCGTGACCAGCAGTCCGGCGGCGGGGATGGACACTACGAGGTCGTGCGCGATGTCCGGCAGGATGCCGGCGATGACGAACTCACCGGTCGTGATGCCGAACACGCACAGCATCAGGGTCATGAGCTTCAACGACATGGCGTCTCTTCTGTCGGGTCTGTCAGGTCTGTCGGGGGGCGGTGCCTATGGGGTCAGCGGCGGGCCCGCGTAGCCGTACCCGTACTGGGAGCCAAGGGCGATGATGTGGTCGAGGTCGGGGCCGCCCACGTCCTCCGTGGGCAGCGTGAGCGCCTTCGCGTGCGGTATCTCGGCGTCCAGGAACAGGTCGAACTGCGGCCTGCGGTCAGGCTGCGGCGTCGAGTGGATGGTCAGGAAACGGGCGTTGGGCGACGTCGTCACGAATCCGTGCGGAATCGTCCGCGGGACGATCATCGTCGAGCCCGCCTCGGCGATCTGCTCCTCGCCGTCGCAGACCATGCGCAGGGTGCCGTCCAGGACGACGAAGATCTCGTCCTCGAAGTCGTGGACGTGCACCGGCGTGGTGTAGCCGCGGTTGCCCGTGTGCTGGACGACGGTGAAGGAGTTCCGGGTCGCCGCGCCGGGAACCCGGATCTGCGCCAGCCCGCCGAGCAGCCAGACCGCGGTCTGCTCGGACTCCGGGATGAGCCGCCCCTTCTCGTCGTACGTCATGTCCGGGAGTGACATCGCTCTCCTTGTCGCGATCGGGATCGGGATCGGGATCGGAATCGGGACCGGTACCGGGACCGAGGCCCGGGCGGGGTCAGCCCTGCCGTGGACCGGTGGGGTGCGGTCCGACGGGGCTCGGCTCCGCCGGCGTCCCGCTCCGGCAGGCGGCCACGAAGGACGCCACGCCCTCCTCGCTGGAGAGCGTGCGCCACATGGCGACCGGGTCGTGGAACCCGCTGACGAACGCGTCGGCCACCCGCCGGTCCGCCGCGGCCTGCGCGAACAACGCCGTCACGTGCGGCGCGGGCGCGTCGAGGAAGGCGTTGCTCCACTCGACGACGTGCCGCGCGTGCTCCCAGAGCGCGGCGGAGGCGGACCGGCAGAACTCCTCGTCGTAGGGCCCCCGAGCCGTCGAGATGAGCTCCGCCAGCGCGAAGGCGGTGTGCGATCCGAGGTTGGCGCCCTGCGCGGTGAGCGGATCGTTGGTGATCCAGGCGTCGCCGATCGCCAGCGCGCAGCGCCCGTCGGCCAGTCGTGCCCAGCCGCGGCGGACCACCGGCGTGATCCCGCCCTGGGCGACCTCCCCCGGCGAGATGAGCGCGAAGTCCCCGGTGTCGATGCGCTCGCGGAGCGACGGGGCGTACGTCGCGACGAGGTCCAGCACGGCGCGGTGGAAGGCCCCCGGGTCGACGTCGGCGTCCAGGTGGCTCACCGACTCCAGTGGACTGCCGGGCACCGCTTCGAAGGCGAGCACGTCCGCCCGCCCGGCCGGGGAGAAGAAGGGCAGCCGCAGGATCTCCCCGATCCCCGGCAGGAAGTGGATGTCGAGCGAGTGCGGCACCGCCTCGTCGATGCCGAAGTACAGCCCGCTGCACAGGATGCGCTGCGGGGTGGTGTGCGGTGAGCGCTCCGGCATCGGCGGGAACAGCTCGCGCAACGAGCGGCTGCCGTTCGCCACCACCGTCAGATCGTGCCGCCGGGCGATGTCCTCGACCGCGGGCTCGCCCACGTCGAGCGTGCCGCCGCGCGCGACGAACTCGCCCAGCAGGTGCGGCAGATAGAGCCGGAAGTCCACCACGCTGGACGGCGGAGCGAGCCGGGCCGGGAACGCGAGTGCGGGCCCGTCGGTGTGCATGGTGAGCGACCAGTGATGCACCTGCGCGTCCGGGAAGTCCCAGGCGGACACCCCCAGCCGGCGCTCGCGCTCCTGGGTGGGCGCGAACCGCGCCGGGAAGTTGCGCGGTCGGCCGGACTTGAGCTGGTCGATGTCCTGCGTCGAGTAGACCGTCGCCGCAATGCCCAACTGCTGTAAGCGCAAAGCGAGTTGTGCGCCGGATATGCCGGATCCGATGATGCCGACGCTCGTCATGCGACCCCTCCCTCGGGGGTGGAAGCCGACCGCAGCCGCTCGGCGAGCCAACCGACGGACTCGATGGTGAACCCGGCGGCCTCGGGGGAGGCCATCGCCGAGGCCGGAATGAGCATGGGGTGCCGCATGCCGGCGTCGAGCAGTTCCCCGATCCGCTTCAGCACGGTCTCCCGGCTCCCCACGACGACCTGTTCGGCCACCAGCTCGTCGGGGACCGCCGCCATCGCGCGGTCCACCTCGGCACGGGTCAGCCGATGCGGCAGGAGCTCCACCAGCCCCCGGTAGTCCTCCCCGAAGGGGTGCGCGAACCCGTGCGCCCGCCAGGACTCCGCGCCCGCGTGCAGGGCGAGGAAGCGGAGCGGCTTCGCGCGCAACAGGGCGTGGGCCGCGGCATCGGTCTCGGCCACCACGATGGGCACTCCGCCGGCGGCGACGATGCCGTCGGGGTCGCGGCCGGCCGCCACGGCCGCCGCCCGCACCACGCCCAGCCGCCGGGCGTACTCCTCGGGCGTCATCAGCTCCGACGGGAGCCACCCGTCGGCATAGCGGCCGGCCAGGCGCAGCATCCGGTCGCGGTTGCCGCCCAGCCAGATGCGCGGGGTGCGGCCCTCGGGCGCGGGCAGGCCCATGAGCGCCTGGTCCAGGGTGAAGAACTCCCCCCGGAAGTCGTGCGGCCCCTCGCCGTCGAAGAACATCCGGAGGATCTGCAGCGCCTCCTCGACCCGGCTCACCTTGCGGTCGTGCGGTACGCCGTAGGGCCGGAGGTTCTCCTCGGCGCCCGCGCCGATGCCGAGGACCGGTGCCCGCTCGGTGAGCTGGGCGAGGGTGAGGGCGGTCTGGGCCAGCACGGCGGGGTGCCGGCGGTTGGGGTCGGTGACCCCGATCGCGAGCCGGACGGGCCCCGCCTGTGGCGCGAAGTTGCCCAGCACGGTGGCGAAGTCCAGACACCGGTCGGGGGTCGGCAGCGCCGCCGCCAGGTAGCTGAAATCGGTGTCCCACGCCTGCCGGGGAAAGACGTTGATCAGGTGGTCGAACACCAGGAAGGTGTCCAGCCCGGCGGTGCGCGCGGTCTCCAGGAGGCCGCGACCGCCGGCGATGTCCCCCACGGCGTCCCAGACCAGGCCGACGTCGACGCTCATACCCCGCTCCTCACTGCCTGCGCCTGCGCAATGAACTCCTCAGTCTGGCCAGCTGAGTTGACGGTCCGCCACATCTCTTCCGGCCGGTCGAGACTGGCCACGAAGGCGTCCGCCACCCGCTGGTCTCCCGCCGCCGCGGCCAGCAGCCTCGCCACCTGTGGCGGTGGCTCGCCGATGAAGAGGTTGGTCCACTCCACGACGGGCCGGGCGGTGGTCCACATCCGACCCGAGGCCGTGCGGCAGAACTCCTCGTCGTACGGGCCCCGGTGGGCCGCGAGCTCGTCCGCGAGCTGGAAGGCCAGCGCGGAGCCGAGGTTGGCGCCCTGCGCCGTCAACGGGTCGTTGGCGATCCAGGCGTCGCCGACCGCCAGCGCGAAGGTGCCCCCGCCCACGTCCGACCAGCCGTGCCGGACGACCGGCACGACGGCGCCGTGCAGCATGTCGACGGGGCGGGTGAGGGCGAACTCCCGCGCGTCGATCCGCTCCCGGAGCAGCGGCGCATGACGGGTGATCAGATCCAGCACGTCCCGGCCGAACCGTCCGGGATCTTCTCGGTAGTCGGTCTCGGTGACCGGGCTGAGCGGGCCGCCCGGCACCGCCTCGACCAGGACGACGGTCACCTGCCCCGCGAACGAGTGGTAGGCCGGGGCGTGGATCTCGCCGGCGCCCGGGACCATGTGCATGGTCATCCCCGGCGGGTCGGCGGGCAGGACCCCGTGGAAGAGCCCGCCCGCCAGGTGACGCGGTGCGGTGCGGTACGGCGAGCGGGCCGGGTCGCGCCCGAAGGTGTCGGTGAGCGCCCCCCGGCCGGCGGCGACGACCAGGAGGTCGTGCCGCCCGGCCAGCCCGGCCAGCTCCGGCCCGTCCGCGACGGAGCGGACCGTCACGTCACCGCCCCGATCGGCATATGCCTCCAACAGCGCGGCGAGGTACATCCGGAAATCGACGGAACTCGCCGGCTGCGGAAGCCGGCCCCGGAATCCGAATCCGCCGGGGCCTTCGACGTTCATGTGCATCCACGCGTTGTCGTAGGCGCTGGACGACCATCGGGTGATACCGAGGGCCTCTTCCCGCCTCCTGGTGGAATCGAAACGGGTGACGAAGTTCAGCGGCGGCCCGCTGCGCATGCCGTCCGGCTCCTTGGCCGTGTACAGCGCGGTGTCGAGACCGAGCTGCTGCAGCCGAAGTGCCAGGTGCAGTCCGGAGATTCCGGCACCCACAATGCCAATGCTCATTCTTTCGCTCCACCTGTGCGGGGACGGGAAAAGGTCCTGCGGAGGGCTTCAGATGACCTCGACCCTCTGGAGATGCCGGTTCGTCGGGCCGGAGAACGCGTTGCGGCCGTGCACGAGCGCGTAGTTGTCCGCGATCACGATGTCTCCCGTCCGCCAGTCGTGGGCGTAGCAGTACTCGGGCCGGTGCAGCCGTTCCGCCATGCCGGCGAGGAACTCCTCGGCCGCCGGCGCACCGAATCCGTCGACCTGGACGTGCACCGGGTTCTTGTAGACCGCGGGGTCCAGGGGCTCGGCGAAGCGCAGCACCGGTACACCGGTCGCCGGGTGCTGGGAGACGAGTCGCTCGGTGATCAGTCCGCCGTAATGCGCCAGCTTCTCGGTGGAATAGGTCAGGCTGATGCCCGCCCACTGCTCGCGGAGCTCGGCGTCCGCGTCCCGATAGACCGCGGTGGTGTCGGAGAAGACGGTCTCCCCGCCGGCGCCCGGAGTGGCGTTCAGGCACTGGAAGAAGAAGTACCGCGGATTTGCCTCCACGAACGCGCCGTCCCAGTGGAAAGGCACATCGCCGCTGGCGAACAGGTAGTTCCTCGGGTTGTCCTCGACCACCAGGTCGATGACCTCGCCGGGCTCCCACTTCAGCACCTCGCCCCAGCGGCGACAGTACGTGCCGAATTCCTCCTTCGCCATGAGATCGAAGCCGCGCAGCACCAACACCCGCGATTCCTCGGTCCACCTGGCGAGCACCTCGGCCGGGACATCCGTGATCCGCGCCCCGCCGGCGGCCTCCACAATGCGGCCGAAGGGCCGCAGCGGCGTGTGCGTGAGCGCTCCGTGCGGTGTCGTCGAAGTGGCCATGTCAGGAAACCCTTTCCAGTGCGGCCGTGGAGAGATGGGGCGCTATGAAGTGGCTCGGGCGGCCGTCCCGCCACACGACCGTGGCGTGCAGCCGCTCGGCGTCCCAGCGCTTGACGAGGGAACAGCTCACCCCGTCGTCCAGCACCACGCCGTGCCACGGCGTCAGCCAGCCGTCCCTGGTCGGCATGAGCTGCAGACCGAACTTCTCCGAGTGCGGGGGCTGCGGGTGTATGGACAGCCGTATCGCCCGGGGGAATGTCGCGGCGACCAGCCGGCTCCACGCGTTGCTGCGCAGGATGGTCTGGTACGCCGTGTCCTTCGAGTCGTTGCGCAGTTTCGTCCGGGACGCGTCGGCGCCGCGGCGGGCCACCGCGTCCTCGAACATGAAGCGGTGTATCCCGTTGAACAGCGACCGCGTGCCGCGGTCGCTGCGGACCTTCTCCTTCAGCTCCGCGAGGGTGGCGGAGTAGTTCTCCTCCAGCACCTTCCGCATCACCGGATAGTGCATGCCGCCGAACGCGTCATTGAGGCCGAACAGGTCGATGGCGGACCACCGCGCGGTGCTGATCATTTCCGTGAGCGAATCCCGGTACTCGGTCACCGTGGTGTCGGCGACGCCGACCACGTCGCCGAAGACATGGCCGTCCGAGCAGATCGTGACCCGGGCGCCCGGACGGTAGAAGTGGCCCACGTAGTCGCACAGCGACTGCAGGAATCCCAGCGCCAGACGCTCGCCGAGGTCCGGCAGTACGCCGAGCACCTTGCTCTGGTTCGGCGATTTCGCCGGAAAGGCCGGCACGACGAAGTGGATGGGCTCATCGCGCTCGATGAAGTGCTCCATCCGCTCCCGGTGTGCCTCGCAACACGCCGGACACGGATCGTCGCCCGCGGTGTCGCCGTCCTGCTCGACCAGTGATTCGTCGACGCGCCGATATCGGTACAGGAGTTCCAGGACACGCTGGGACACCTGCGTCGTGGTCGACGCCTCCATCATTTTTCCGTTCAACGTTCCTCCGAGATGAATGAATTGCTCGTTCCGGGCCCGACCACAGGCCGGGTTCCGGGTTCAATCAATTCGTCCGACACTCTCTGGAGGGCTGTATGCCAGCATCCCCCGTAACCGTCACCGGCGACCGGAGCGGAACGGTACGCACCACAAGAAGGAATTGGACCGGAAACTGCCGCCGCTTCCCCCGCGATGCGTAATCCGCCGCCGCGGCCGGCGCGCTGGACGCGGCGATTCCGCCATACCGGCAAGTGCGTTCACCCGCAACGGAATCTCCCGCATTCAGCTCGACGGTCGCTCCCGGATGAACACGACCGAGAGCACTTCCGCATGCCTGCGGGTGGATTTGGGCAGGAGTAAGGAAGCCGTGGTCACTTTTCGGCACCTTTTCCCCAGCGGCGTCATTTCCCCCCGCAGCACGCTGAAGTAACGCCAGCTTCCCCCCGGATCAAGGCCCTACGCAAGGATCCATCGATTAACATGCCTGATGGATGACGGGGTGCCATCCATTGATCAAATGGGAGGAAGGCGTCCATGGCGGGTGTCTACGATCCGTCGGTTCAGCAACTGCGGTCGCTGCTGACGCTGGCCGAGGAGCTGCACTTCGGCCGGGCCGCGGCGCGGCTCTACCTCACCCAGCCCGCCCTCAGCCTCCAGATCAGCACCCTGGAACGCCGGCTGGGAGTCCGGCTGTTCACCCGCACCAGCCGGCGGGTGGAGGTCACCCCGGTCGGTCGCGCGCTGCTGCCGCTGGTGCGGAACATCGTCGGCGCGACGGACGAACTGCGCGACGCGGCCCTGTCCTCACTGGCCGAGGGCGGCGGCCTCCGGCTCCGGGTGGGACTCACCGACTGCGCGACCGCGCTCGGTGCCACCCGCCGCGTCATCGCCGGCCTCACCACCCGACACCCCGCCCTGGAGATCGACTTCCGCGTGGTGGACCTGGTCGAGCAGGTGACGGGCCTGGCGACCGGCCGGATCGACGCGGCCTTCGTCTATCTGCCGGTGGCCGAGGACTTCCACATCCAGCCGCTCACGACGGAGGCGCGCGTGGCGTGCTTATCGAGCACCGACCCGCTGTCCCAGCGCGCCTCGGTCTGCCTGGCGGACCTCGCCGATCGCCCCATGGTGAGCCTGACGCCGCAGGTGCCCCGGGCCGTACGCGACTTCTGGTCCGTCGACCCGCGACCGGACGGCGTCCCGGTGCGCTACACCGCACACGAGGTCTCCCGCGTCGAATCCCTGCTGTCCGCGGTGTCGTTCGACGGCGCCCGGGCCTTCCTGCCGGCCGTCGCGGCCGAACTCTATCCGCGGCCCGACGTCCGCTACCTCCCCGTGACGGACCTGCCGCCGTGTACGTTCGCGATCGCCTGGCCCGAGGCCGACGGCGACGCCCCGCACCTCGCCCTCCTGGCGGACGTCTGCCGCGCTCTGCGCGACGAGGGCCTTCCCACCGACCCGCCGGCCCCCAGCCCCCGGACGGACCCGGACGCTTCCGTCGCCAGCCTGGCCGAACGCCAGTGAGGTGACCGCCGGCGGACGCGGCCGAGCACCGTGTCCCATCCCCCCGGGTCAGGCGGACCGACGCCGCGCCAGCCACCCGCACAGGGCCGCCAACGGCAGTTCGGCAGCGACGGCCATCGCGGCAGCGACGGCCAGTTCCGGGCCGGGGGCGGCGGTGGCGACGTCGACGCAGACATCGGCGAGGAGGAGGACGGCCGCGGCGGCCGCGGGGGCGCGGTGCCGGAGGTCGGCGCGCCACAGGCGGGTACCGGCCGCGAGCAGGGCGACGGCCTCCAACACATCGAGGGTGACCCAGGCGATCGCCTCGACCGGCGGCAGGGTGCCCGCGAGGTAGCCGAGCCAGGGCAGGAGGGCGAGCCCGGAGCCCACGAGTATGCGGCCCTGCCAGCGGCGCGCCCGGCCGGGGCGCGCGGGCCCACCGCGGCCGACGCGGGTCCCCGTGCAGCAACGGCCCGTGTACGCAAGGGGGGTGAGGGTGCTCAGGGCCATGGCGGCGGAGGATCCTTCCGGTGTCGCGAACCCGTCCGTCGGGCTCGTGATCAACACTCCGCTCCCCGCCGCCCGCAGTCAGTAGCACCGCTGTCCGACCTGGGGTGGCACCAGCTTCACCACGGTTCCGGATACAGGCGTGATAGCCCCCGCTGACCTGGGCGTTTACCGTCGTACCCATGACCCGATCCGAGGGGCGGCCAGGCCGCCGGACCCGTCTCAGCGCGCAGGCCGCCTTCCTGTACACCGGCGTCCTGCTGCACGGTGCCGCCTTCCTGCTGTGGGTGTGGTTCAGCCTCACCGTCGTCTACGCACCCGGTGTGGCCGTGGCCCCGTTGCTGTTCGCCACCGCCGGCGCGACATCGGTGACCTGGCTCCAGCGCCGCCGCTTCGCCGCGTACGCGGACACCGACATCCCCCACACCCCACCCGTGAAGGCCCCCGACGCCTTCCGGCGTGCCCGGGGCCGGCTGCGCACCGCCGCGTACTGGCGCCACCTCGGTTACCACCAGCTGGCCGGTCCGGTGCTGGGCGTCGTGGAGGCCGTGGCACTCGCCCTGTGGGTGGGCAGCATCGGCGGCATCACGTTCTATGCCTGGTACTGGCTGTTTCCACAAGAGTGGGCCTTCATCCAATGGGCCAACGTCGACGGCTGGAAGATGGCCGTGGCCGGGCTGGTCGTCCTGCCGTTCCTGCCGCGCCTGACCGGTGCCCTGCTACGCCTGGAGTCGGTGATCGCCCGGCGGCTGCTCGGGCCCAGCCGGGCCGAGGAGTTGGCACAGCGCGTCGAGGACCTGGCCGAACGCCGGGCCGAGACGCTGGCCGCCGCGGACGCCGAGCGCCGCCGCATCGAACGCGATCTGCACGACGGCGCGCAGCAGCGCCTGGTGTCCCTGGCGGTCAACCTGGGCCTGGCCCGGGCCACCCTCACCGATCTGCCGCCCGAGGCCCGAGCGGTCATCGACGAGGCGCACCGCGAGGCGAAGGAGGCCCTGGAGGAACTCAACCACCTGGTACGCGGCCTGCACCCGCACGTCCTGGACGACCGCGGACTGGACGCGGCGCTCTCCGGCATCGCCGCCCGGGCGCCGCTGCCCGTCCAACTCGCCGTCGACGTGCCCGAGCGGGCCGCGCCCGCCGTGGAGGCGGTGGCCTACTTCGTCGTCTCCGAGGCGCTGGCGAACGTCACCAAGCACGCACGGGCCAGTCGGGCCGAGGTGACGGTCGCACGGGCCGGTGACACGCTGCGGGTCCGGGTCGTCGATGATGGCAGGGGAGGGGCGGACCCCTCCGGGGGAACCGGCCTGACCGGGCTCACGCACCGCGTGGCCTCGGTGGACGGCACCCTCGCCATCGACAGCCCCCGCGGGGGCCCGACCACCATCACCGTGGAGCTGCCGTGCACGCTGCCAAGCGCGCTGTGATCGCCGAGGACTCCGTCCTGCTCAGGATCGGCGTGGTCAAAGTTCTGGAGACCGCCGGGTTCGAGGTGGTGGCCGAGGCCGGTGACGCGGAAGGGCTGTTGCGGGCCGTCGAGGAGCACCGCCCGGACATCGCCGTCGTCGACGTCCGGATGCCGCCCGGCTTCACCGACGAGGGGGTGCGGGCCGCGCTGGTCATCCGGCAGCAGTGGCCGGACACCGCCGTCCTGATGCTGTCCCAGTACGTCGAGGAGCGCTACGCCGCCGAACTGCTCGCGACGAACACCAGCGGCGTCGGCTACCTCCTCAAGCAACGGGTCGCCGACGTCGAGGAGTTCATCGAGGCGCTGCGCCGGGTCGCGGCCGGCGGCACGGCCCTGGACCCGCAGGTGGTGGCACAGCTGCTGGTGCGGCGCCCCAGCGACCCGGTGGGGCGCCTGACCGAGCGCGAGCGCGAGGTGCTGGCGCTGATGGCCGAGGGCCGCTCCAACGCGGGCATCGCCGCCCAACTGGTGGTCAGCGAAAGCGCGGTGGCCAAACACATCAACAACATCCTGGCGAAGCTGGACCTGCCCAGGGCGGAGGGCGACCACCGCCGCGTCCTGGCGGTGCTGCGCTTCCTGGGCGTGAGCGGCTAGAAGCCGCCACGGACCGCGACGGACTGTCACGGGACACCCCCAGGCTCTAGCCTCACGCTCCATGAACATCCTGATCGTAGGCGGCAGTGGCTTCCTGGGCCGCGAGCTGATCCAGCGGGCGACGGCGGCCGGCCACACCGTGACGGCGACCTTCGCGACCCGCGCCGGCGACGTCCCCGGGGCCCGCTGGCTGCCCCTGGACCTCCGCCGCGGCGAGCAGCTTCCCCGGGTGCTCGGCGCGGCCCGACCGGACGTCGTCGTCAACGCGGCGTATCGCAAGACCGACTGGGCCATCACGGCCGACGGCGCGATCCGGCTGGCCGTGGCCGCCACGCAGCACGGGGCCCGGCTGGTGCAGGTGTCGAGCGACGCCGTGTTCTCCGGTGCCGACGTCCACTACGACGAATCCGCCGCACCGGACCCGCTCACGCCGTACGGTGCCGCGAAGGCCGCCGCCGAAACGGCGATCCGGCTGCTCGCCCCGGCCGCCGTCGTCGCCCGCACCTCGCTGATCATCGGCGACGGCGGTTCCGCGCACGAGGCCCTGGTCCACGACCTGGCCGCCGGGCGGCGCGAGGGCGCGCTGTTCACCGACGAGTTCCGGTGCCCCGTTCACGTCGCCGACCTCGCCGGGGCCCTCCTGGAACTGACCGCCTCCGCCCACACCGGGGTGTGCCACCTTGCCGGAGCGGACGCGGTCAGCCGCCATGAACTGGGTGTGCTGATCGCCGAGCGCGACGCCTTGGACGCCTCCCGACTGCCCGCCGGCCGCCGCGCCGACACCGGCTCCCCGGGCGCGCTGGACGTCCGCCTGGACAGCGCCCGCACCCAACGCACCCTACGCACCACCCTGCGCGGCGCCCGCACCTTCCTCCGCCGCGAACGCTGACGGCCTGACGGCCCCCGGGCTCGGCCGCCGGCCACCGGCACGTTCGCGCCAACCCTTTGCAACTGCGGGGCAGCGCCATCGGGTTCGGGCTACACAGGAGGGCCGGGAGGGGTCCTGCCGGTGAGCGGGGCGACGGCGGTCGACCCGGAGGTCGGGACGGCTGCCGACGGCAACCGACAGGGGGAGGAACCCGCATGACCACGCGAGCCCGACGACCACGCGCCACCACAGGGCGTCCCGGCCGACGTCCCGCCCGCCGCCCGACCCGGCGCCCCGGCCGCCGCCCCCGCGGCCGAGCCGCCCGACGCCGCGCGCGCGAGCAGGCCGCCACCCGCCTCGTCGTCGCCGGCCTGCTGCTCGTCGCCCTCGTCGCGGTCGCGCGCGAGTACCCCGTCACCACCCTCGTCCTCGGCGTTCTCGCCGTCGCCGGCGCAACGTCGGTCTTCCTCGCCCGCACCGGCCGCCTCCACCTCCCCGGCCCGATCGGGCCCCGCCGGGACGTCACCCACACCCTCGCCGCGTACCACCACATGACCGGCACCCAGTTCGAGCACGCCGTCGCCGACCTCGCCCGCCGCGACCCCGCCGTGCGCTCCGCGACCGTTTCCGGCGGCGCCAACGACCGGGGGCTGGACGTCCTCGTCGTCCTGCACGACGGCCGACGGGTCGCCGTGCAGTGCAAGCGGTACGCCGAAGGCAACCGGGTCGGCGCCCCCGCGATCTACACCGCGAACGGCACGTACCGCGACTACCACCGCTGCGACCACGCCGTGATCGTCACCACCTCCCGCTTCACCCGCGACGCCGAGGTCGCCAACGCCTCGCTCGCCGCACCGCTCCGGCTGATCGACGGCCGCGGCCTGGCCCGTTGGGCCGGCGGTGGCCGCCCGCCCTGGGCCTAGGTCGTGTCGCCCGTCGTGTCGGCACGACACGGCACCGCTAGCGCGCCGTCCGCCCCAGGAAGAGGCTCGTGATCACCCTCACCTGCGCGTGTCCGCCGTGGGCGTCCACGATGCGGGCCACCTCGTCGAGGACCCGCTCGCGGGGCCGGGCCGGGAGGGCCCGGTAGCCGCCGTAGGAGGCGAGCAGGCCGAGCAGGGCGGACGTGGACCGTTCGTGGACGGAGGTGTAGAGGCGGTGCTCCGGGGCGACGAAGCCGGCCGCCGTCATCTCGCGCCACTGCCGGGACTCCGGGCCGCGGCGCGCGGGGCGGGGGCGGGGATCGAGGAGGGTGTCCGCGGGTATCTCGATGCCGTGCCGGGCGTGGGCGGCGGTCAGGCGCTCCGCCAGCTCACCGGACGAGAGGAACCAGTGGTTCCAGAAGAGCCCGATCGCTCCACCGGGCGACAGTGCGGCCCGCGCTCTGTCCCAGCGTGCGGCGGGATCGACCCAGTGCCATGCCTGTGCGCAGTACAGCAGCCCGTAGCGCCGCCCGGGGCGCCAGCTCTCGAAGTCGGCGACCTCGACGGTGACCTCGGGCAGTTCCGCGCAGCGGCGGCGCAGCACCCGGGCCATGCGGACGTCCGGCTCGACGCAGGTCACCGGTACGCCGGACCGCGCGAAGGCCAGCGTCGCCTTGCCCGTTCCGGCACCGACCTCCAGCGCCGGGTCGCGCGCGGCCAGAGCGGAGAAGTCCAGGACGTCCTGGACGAGTTGCGGGGGATAGCCGGGTCTGGCCGTGTCGTACTGCTCGGCGTCGTCGCCGAAGATGTGCCGGCGCAACCGCGCCGACGCCGGGTCATGGCCGGGAGTCCCGTACGGCATGGACACCACGGTAGGCGACCGGCCCGCCGACGGGGAGGGCGCCCGTCGTGGATCGGCCGGCCGCACCGGCCGCACCGACCGTTCGCACCGGGCCTCTCGCTACTCGACCGTTCCGCCGTCGATCAGCACGTCGTGCTCCCACGCCCCGGCCGACTGCCGGGCGAGCCGCAGGTAGTGCTCGGCGATCCGGTCGGGGTCGAGGGCGGATCCCGGGGAGACCGGTCCGCCGACGGTGACGGTGGCGAGGTGCACCCCGCGCGGCCCGAACTCGTCGGCGAGCACCGAACGGGCCGCGCGCAGCGCGGCCTTGCCGAGGGACAGGCTCGTCGCCCCGGCGCGCGGGGCCGGCATACCGGACGTGAGCAGAACGGTGCCGCCTCCGGCCGCCGCCATGCGCGGAGCCAGGTGCGTCACCGCGCTCACCGCGCCGACCACGTTGACCCGTAGCGTCGCCGTCAGCTCCGCTGCGGACAGTTCGCCGGGGCGGTCGTAGCGGACCCAGGCGGCGTTGTAGACGAGCACGTCCGGGACGCCGAGCCGTTCGACGGCGGCGTCCAGGCCGGAGCGCAGCGATGCCTCGTCGGCCGCGTCGGCGAGCAGGCCGAGAGCCGTGCCGCCGGCCTGCTCGACCGCCGCGACGGCGCCGTCGACGGTGGACCGGGAGCGGGCCAGCACCGCCACCGACGCGCCGTCCTCGGCGAACCGCCGGGCCACGGCCTGGCCGATGCCGGGCCCCGCCCCGATCACGAACGTCGTTCCCGTCATGGTGCGTCAACTTCCTTCACTGGCGCCGGGGCGATCGACTGCCGCCGACCAAGTCGGTCGCAGGGGTAACTCCGAGGCGCCCGCCGGGTATTCCGCGCCGCGGCCGGGCCCGGTCCGCTCAGCGGGGCAGGGTCTGGGTGACGCGCCACAGACGGCGCGGGAGTTCGCCTTCCTCGAAGGCGTGGACGTCCGCCAGGCACCAGCCCTCGGCGAGGTCGTCGACCAGGCGCCGGGAGAAGAAGTGGATGGCGAAGCCGCCGTGTTCGTAGATGTCGTCGCCGTGTCCGGTACCGGCCTCGTAGTGGGCGTCGCCGGTGTGCCGGACCGTGTAGACGAACACGCCCCCCGGGCGCAGGACGCGCCGGACCTCGTCGACCAGGGCCCGGATGTCGGGTGTGGACAGCGCCATGCACAGCAGCATGTGCGCGAAGACCGCCTCCGTGGAGTCGTCCGCCAGCGGCAGCGGCTCACGGACGTCGTGCACGGAGGTGGTGATCCGGTCGCCGAGGCCCTCGACCCGGGCGGCGTGGCGCAGCTGGTCGAGGGCGGTGGCGCTGAAGTCGGTCGCGTGGACGGTGAAGCCCTCGCGGGCGAAGTGCAGGGCGTCGCGGCCGTGGCCGGCGCCCAGTTCCAGCACCTTCGCGGCACCGGCGGCACGGAACGCCTCGGCGGCATGCCGGGCCGGCGCGGAAGGCCGGCTCCCGTACATGCCGGGGTGCGCGGAGTAGGTCTCCTGCCAGTGACGCCACTGGTCGGCCGCCAGCCCCCGCTCGCCGTGCGCCATCGTTCCTCGCCTCGTGCGCGCCCTCGCCCGGTGCGCGCCCTCGCTTCGTGCGTAGTGCACCTTCCACACTAGTACGGGGGTGCGAAAGCCCGGACGCGCCCGGAGGCCGTGCCCCTGGTCGGTCGTCCGGCCGGCGTCCCGGCCGGTGCCCTGGGAGGTCCGCCGCCGGCCGGCGGCCCTCAGTCCCGGAGCGCCCGGCGATGACCGTCGTCCCGCGAGGTGGCGAGGGCGAGCGCCCCCACGGCGCAGGTGACGACGACGTAGTACGCCGGGACGTCGGGGTTGCCCGTGCGGCGGACGAGCTCGGTGATCAGCAGGCCCGCACAGCCGGAGAAGACCGCGTTCGCCAGCGCGTAGGCCACGCCGAGGCCGGTGTGACGGGCCTGCGTGGGGAACATCTCGGCCAGCATCGCCGGCCCCGGACCGGCCAACAGGCCCACCAGGGCACCGGCGAGCGCCACCGCGCCGCACGTCAGCCACACCGGGGCACCGGGATCCTGCACGACGTGGAGCAGGGGCAGCGCCGACAGCGCCGCGAGGACCGCCCCGGTGGCCATCACGGGCCGCCGGCCCAGCCGGTCGCTCAACGCGCCCGCCGGCACGATCGCGGCGGCGAAGCCGAGGTTGGCGACGACCGTGGCCAGCAGAGCCTGCTGCGCGCTCCTGCCCACCGTCTGCTGAAGGTAGGTCGGCAGCACCACGAGGAAGGTGTACCCGGCCGCCGACCACGCCATGAGCCGCCCGCATCCCACCACCACCGCGAACACGGTCCTCGCCGACACCGACTCCCCGGCCGCCGCCCCGGGCACCGCCTGCCCGGCCGTCGACTTCCCGGCCGCCCCCGGAGCCACCCGCACCCGAACCCGATCCGCCCGCGCGGCTCGCACGAACGCCGGCGACTCCGCCAGTCGCAGCCGCAGCCACAGCGCACCCAACCCCATCGGCAGCGCCGCCAGGAACGGCAGCCGCCATCCCCACCCCGCGACCTGACTCTCCGTCAGCGCAGACGTCACCAGCGTCGCGGCGGCGGCACCCCCGAGCAGCCCGAACGCGACGGTGAGCGACTGCCACGCCCCGTACACCCCCCGTTTCCCGGGCGGTGCGCTCTCCGTCATCAGGGCGACCGCGCCGCCGAACTCCCCACCGGCCGACAGGCCCTGCGCGATCCGCAACGCCGTCAGCAGCCAGGGCGCGACGGCACCGACCGTGGCGTACGTGGGCAGCAGGCCGATCGCCGTCGTCGCGGCGGTCATCGTCAGTACCGCGGCGACCAGCGCCGGCCGGCGCCCGTAGCGGTCCCCGACCCGGCCGAGGAGGAGCGCGCCCACCGGCCGGAAGAAGAACGCCAGCGCGAACGACGCATACGTCCTGACCAGCGCCTCCGCGGCCCCGCCGCCCTGCGGGGTGAAGAAGTCGGCCGCGATGGTGGTGGCGAAGTACGCGTAGACGCCGAACTCGTACCACTCGATGAAGTTGCCGACCGCACCCGCGACCACGCTCCGGCGCGCGAGCACCGCCCCGGACGTCCCGCTGGACGGCCCGTCAGTGGAAATCCTCATGACGGAAGCCTTCCCCGCCCGCCGGGCCCGTCCCGGCCGTGCCCGGCATCGCGAACTCCCGCACCGCCGCGTGGAGTTCGCCATGCCGGACCGGAATGTTCCAGGCGTACCGGACTCTCCGGGCGTATCCACCCCCTCACTCCGCGTGAGCGCGGCGTCCGAATAGCGGGCGTTCACACCCCGCGCGTCACCCGCCCCGCAGACTCGTCAGGCTCATCGAACGTCTCAAGCAATGAACAGGCACGACCATGACTCGGAATCTCACCCGGTCAACCCAGGGTTCCCCGCAGGCCGTGCAGGACGCCGCGCCCGCGTTGTCGCACGGACTCAAGCAGCGTCATCTGTCGATGATCGCGCTCGGCGGGGTGATCGGCGCGGGGCTCTTCGTGGGCTCCGGGGTCGGCATCGCCGCGGCGGGCCCGGCCATCGTGCTCCTCTTCGTGGGCACCGGCGCCCTGGTCATGTTGATCATGCGGATGCTCGGCGAGATGTCCGCGGCCCGGCCCTCCACCGGCTCGTTCTCCGTACACGCCGAGGAGGAACTCGGCTCCTGGGCGGGGACCACCTCGGGCTGGATGTACTGGCTGATGCTCTGCGCGGGCGTGGCCGCCGAGGCCACCGCGGCGGGCGCCATCATGCACACCTGGGTGTCGTTCATCCCCGCCTACGGCTGGGTGGCGATCTTCATGGCGTTCTTCTGCGCCAGCAATCTGACCGCGGTCAAGAACTTCGGCGAGTTCGAGTTCTGGTTCGCCGCCATCAAGGTCACCGTGATCGTCGCGTTCCTGGTGCTGGGCGTGCTCGGCATCCTCGGAGTGTTCGGCGACGCCCCGGGCACGCGCCACCTCACCGGCCACGGCGGCTTCTTCCCGACCGGCGCCGCCGGCCTCGCCGCAGGGCTGCTGACCACCATTTCCGGCTTCGCCGGCCTGGAGACCGTCACCATCGCGGCGGCCGAGTCCGACCGGCCGAGCCACAACGTCGCCCGCGCCGTCCGCACCGCCGTCTGGCGCATCGCGGTGTTCTACATCGGCTCCATGGCCGTGGTCGTCACCCTGGTGCCGTGGAACGACCCGAAGGTCGCCACGGACGGCCCGTACGTCACCGTGCTCGACCGGCTCGGCATCCCGGCCGCCGGCACGATCATGCAGATCGTGGTGCTGGTGGCCCTGCTCTCCGCGATGAACGCCAACATCTACGGCTCCTCGCGGATGGCGTACTCGCTGGTCAGCCGGGGCCAGGGCCCGCGCTTCCTGGGCAAGGTCACCCGGGGCATCCCGGCCGCCGCCGTGGTGGCGTCCTGTGTGTTCGGCTTCGCGGCGGTGATCGCCGGGATCATCTGGCCGACCACCGTGTTCGCCTGGCTGCTCAACATCGCCGGCTGCTCGGTGCTGGTTGTCTGGTCGATCGTCTGCCTGACCCAGCTGAGGATGCGCCGCCGCCTGGAACGCGAGGCGCCCGATCAGCTCCTGGTGCGGATGTGGGGCTTCCCCTACCTCACCTGGCTGGCGTTCGCCGCCATCCTCGGCGTCTTCGCCGTCATGGCCACTAGCGGGGACGGCCGGCAGCAGCTCGCCGGCACGGCCGTCGTGGTGGCGGCGCTGATCGGCGCGGACCGCGTCAGGCGGCGCCGCGCCCGCCGGACCGCCGACGCCGCCCAGCAGTAGCCGGGGGCGCCGCCACCGGCCCCGGCCAACGGAGAAGGCCGGCTCGACGCGCACCGCGCCGAGCCGGCCTTCTCCGTCCGCACAGCCCCCCGCGGGGGCTCGCCCGGCGGCGTCAGTCCGTACCGAACTCCATCGCGGCCCGGTCCAGCATGGCGTCGTCCTCGGAGACCTCGCCCCGCGAGGCGATGGCCTCGGCGCCGCCCTCCGGCAGCTCCGGCATGGTCCCGATGAGCCCGGTCGCGGCGGCCTGGGAGGCGCCGATGGTGGGGCTGCCGGTGCCGATCAGGCCGAGGCCGGCGTACTGCTCCAGCTTGGCGCGCGAGTCGGCGATGTCCAGGTTGCGCATGGTCAGCTGGCCGATCCGGTCCACCGGGCCGAACGCGGAGTCCTCGGTGCGCTCCATGGACAGCTTGTCCGGGTGGTAGCTGAAGGCCGGGCCGGTGGTGTCGAGGACCGAGTAGTCCTCACCGCGCCGCAGCCGCAGCGTCACCTCGCCGGTGACGGCCGCGCCGACCCAGCGCTGCAGCGACTCGCGCACCATCAGCGCCTGCGGGTCCAGCCAGCGCCCCTCGTACATCAGCCGGCCCAGGCGCCGCCCCTCGTTGTGGTACTGGGCGAGGGTGTCCTCGTTGTGGATCGCGTTGACCAGCCGCTCGTACGCGGCGTGCAGCAGGGCCATGCCGGGCGCCTCGTAGATGCCGCGGCTCTTGGCCTCGATGATCCGGTTCTCGATCTGGTCCGACATGCCCATGCCGTGGCGCCCGCCGATGGCGTTGGCCTCCATGACCAGGTCGACGGGGGAGGCGAACTCCTTGCCGTTGACCGTCACCGGCCGGCCCTGGTCGAAGCCGATCGTCACGTCCTCGGTGAGGATCTCGACGTCCGGGTCCCAGAACCGCACACCCATGATCGGCTCGACGGTCTCCACGCCGGTGTCCAGGTGCTCCAGCGTCTTGGCCTCATGGGTGGCGCCCCAGATGTTGGCGTCCGTGGAGTACGCCTTCTCCGTGCTGTCCCGGTAGGGCAGGTCGTGGGCGAGCAGCCACTCCGACATTTCCTTACGGCCGCCGAGCTCGCTGACGAAGGCCGCGTCCAGCCACGGCTTGTAGATCCGCAGGTTCGGGTTGGCCAGCAGGCCGTACCGGTAGAACCGCTCGATGTCATTGCCCTTGAACGTCGAGCCGTCGCCCCAGATCTGCACGTTGTCGTCGAGCATCGCCCGCACCAGGAGCGTGCCGGTGACGGCGCGGCCGAGCGGCGTGGTGTTGAAGTACGCCCGCCCGCCCGAGCGGATGTGGAACGCCCCGCAGGTGAGCGCGGCCAGGCCCTCCTCGACCAGCGCCGCACGGCAGTCGACCAGGCGCGCGATCTCGGCACCGTAGGTCTTCGCCCGGCCGGGCACCGAGGCGATGTCGGGCTCGTCGTACTGGCCGATATCGGCGGTGTAGGTGCACGGGACGGCGCCCTTGTCGCGCATCCACGCGACCGCGACCGAGGTGTCGAGGCCGCCCGAGAAGGCGATGCCGACGCGCTCGCCGGCCGGAAGGGAGGTGAGGACCTTAGACATGGAAAGATTATGCATCGGAATGCATGGTCATGCAACCTGGAGGTATGGCCCGCCGTCCGGCGGCCCCCCAGGGGGCGTCGACGGTCGGCGTGTCAGGCGTTCTCCGGGCCATCGCTGCGGTCTCACCGCACGTGGACCCAATGGACCGTCCACGTCCACCGGCAGCAACAGGAGGAACCGCCTCCCCCCGCTCGCAACGCGCCGTTCGCTTCCGTCCTGATCGACGGAATTCCGCCAAGTGACCAGACGGCGCGCCGGCCTGTCGCGGGGCCCGTATGACTCGCGAAGAGCGGCGAACGGCCCCGCCGCCCGGGCTTGTCGCCCTGGCGCCGAGGCCGTTGCGGGTAATTTGCGCGGCTTGTGGCGGGGGTTCCTTAGCGGCAGTTGCCCGCGCTGGTGACCTGCGCGCCGGGGCTGCCCTCGCCGCCGAGCAAGTTGGCCAGCAGGCCGTTGGCGATTCCGACCTCGCCGAGGATGTCGAGGTTCAGTTCGTGGTTCTTGCAGCCGCCGCCGTGCTCTCCGCTGCTCTGGGCGTGAGCGGTACCGGTGCCGAGGAGCCCGACGCTGCCGATCACGGCAGCCACTGCAGCGGCCTTGCGAAGCTTGTGCATTTTTCCTCCTTGAATCGAGCGGAACAGGCATCAAAGATCCAGTTTGCGCTGATTCGGAGGCTAATCCGATATACATACTATTGCTCACCCCGGCGCAGCCATCCGGGGGTTGGGGGCTTCGACACGCCGTGTCGAGCAGCACGAACGGCCCAGCCGTGAGGTATAGCGATCAACTTTCGGGCGCACCCCCGACGGCCCGTCACGCGCCGTTCGGGTCGGGGTGTGGGGGTGGGGTGGGAGGCGGCGGATGGCGACGGCTGCGGCGTCGTCGGTGAGGCGGCCGTTGGTGTGGGTGAGGAGGTCTTGGCGTAGTTGTTGGAGGAGGTGGTGGGGGTGTGGTGGGTCCAGGCGGGGGCGCGTTCGGTGAGGGGGTAGAAGGTGCCGTGGGGGTTGCGGGCTTCGGTGACGCCGTCGGTGTAGAGCAGGAGGAGGTCGCCGGGGTGGAAGGGGAAGGTTTCGATGGGGTAGTTGGGGGGTCCGGCGAGGGTGCCGAGGCCGATGGGGAGGGCGGTGTGGTGGGGGGTGAGGGGGTGGGCGTGGCCGTTGCGGAGGAGGAGTGGGGGTGGGTGGCCGCAGCTGATGGTGCTCAGTTCGTGGCGGTGGTCGGGGATGTCGAGGAGGGAGACGGTGGCGAAGGTCTCCTCGGCCCCAGCCCCAGCCCCGACGCCGGCACCAGTCCCGGTTCCGGTCCCGGTGTCGGCCTCGGTATCAACCCCGGTCCCGGTGTTGGTGTTGGGGTTGGTGTTGTTGGTGGTGGTGTGCCATTGGCTGGTGTCCCAGCGGATGGCGCCGTCGAGGTGGCGGGCGAGGCGGGGGAGGGTGGCTTGGCGGTGGGCGGCGGCGCGGAAGGCGCCGAGGATGAGGGCGGCGTGGCTGTAGGCGGGGAGTCCTTTGCCGCGGACGTCGCCGATGATCAGGCGGGTGCTGGCGGTGGTGCGGGCGGCGGCGAAGAGGTCGCCGCCCATTTCTGCTTCTTCTTCGGCGGGGAGGTAGAGGGAGGCGATTTCGAGGTCGCCGCTGTGTGGGGGGAGGGGGCGTAGGAGGACTTTTTGGGCGACGGCGGCCACGGAGCGGCTGCGGGAGAGGCGGCGTTCGTTGCGTTCCCGTACGACGGTGAAGACGAAGACCAGTGCGGAGACCACGATCAGGGCACCGATCTGCGCGTAGAGGTTCTCCGTGAACAACACGCCCTGCAGGGCGGCGACGATGAGGTCGGCGGCCAGCGCCAGCCCACCGATCAGGGCGGTCGGCACCGGCCCGGCGACGGCCGCGCCGAGGGCCGGGGCGGCGACCAGGAGCGGCCGCAGATGGACGTCCGGCGGTGAGAGGGCATCCGCGGAGCACACCGCGACGATCAACCCGATCGGAATCAGCATCAGGGCGTGGCTCGGATCCGGTCGTCGGCGCAGATGCGCCAGCCGTCGAAAAACCATGCGTCATGGTCGCATTCGGACAAGAGCACACGAAGCACCCCGCCGCGCTCCATGACCGCCGCCCACACGAACGCTCACCGCCCACCGCCCCTCCCCACCACAACTTCCGCCCCACGAAATCCAGTTCGACAAACCCATCGGGCGGCATCGACCTCCCGGGACGCCCGCGCCAACGACCCGCGCCTGCCGACGGGACGGTCAACTGCGGTCAACGACAGGACCGAAGCCCACCGCTTCCGAACGTCCGCCCCTCCGCCGAGCACCGCGTACCGGCGACCATCCGAAGGGCTTCGGACACACCCCCTTCCACTAAGGAAAGGGCACCGGCACTCCAAATGATTCATACCGGTGGGCAAATGGGTGACCGTGCATTGATTCCCGTGACCAGGCCCGGGCAAGTGCCGTTCCCCGCTGGGAGAGAACAGCTGTTGGGCCTATGGGCCGCTGGCCGGGATCGTCTCTCGTCCCTGGCAATTGGGGCGGCCCGCGGCCACCACGTCGACGCGACGTCCGAAGCGAATCGGAGGAGAGACGATGGACCGCGCCATCGAATCCCGGCCGCCCCGGATGCCTTTACGACGGGTGTTGCCGCGGTCCCGCGGAAGGCTTCCACCGTGGTTCTGCACGGGGTGCGCAAGATGCGAAGCCCGGGGTCACCTCTGTTTGCGCACTCAAGACAGCGATAAGTAATCAGATTTCCATACAGGTCATGAAGGGCCGAGGGTTCCATGCGCAAGCTTCACCAGATCGCGCTCGTCGCCGCCGCGGCTGGCGGTCTGTCCACCATCGGCGCCAGCGCTAGCCACGCCGACGCTCCTGTCGGGTACAGCGGCCCGCCCACCGCCACTCAACCGGACGCCCCGCAGGCAGACGCCTGGACGGCCTCGGGCGCCACGTCGCACACTTCCGGATCGCACGGAGGCCCGCAGCAGGCCGCGCCGCAGCAGGCCGCTGCTCCGCAACCCCTCGTTCCGCAGGGCGGCCCGGACGTGTCCCCGCAGCTCAACCCGCAGCTCAACCCGCAACTCTCGCCTCAGGTGGCGCAGCTCCTGCCGCAATCCGGTCCGCACGACCAGAACAACGCCTTCCGCCCGTACCAGGAGTGCAGCCCGCAGTCGTTGCTCGACGCCAACGTCCCGATCGGCCTGCTGGCCACTCCTGAGACGCGGGGCTTCGACTGCACCCAGAACAATGCCCAGGCCAACGCCCACGCAACGGCCAGGTAGCAAGGCGACGACCGCCGCAGGCCCTTCGAGGGGATTCCCTCGAAGGGCCTTCTTGCGTGACCTGGGCAAAGGGACCTTGGGGCGCGGCCCGAATCCGGTCCATTGCGGTGTCTTGGGCCACTCGGACTCATGTGCGCCTGAACTGCTCAGGTTCCGGGGCAACTTCCTAAAACTTCGATCCCATAATCCGGCGCGTCGCTCAAGGATGATGGATATTTCGTATTAGCCTCCTCAAGTGTACGAAGTCGGTACACCGCAGATCACATCGGCTCAAACTTCCGGAGAAGAAATGCGCAAGCTTTACAAGGCGGCCGTCTTGGCTGCTGCCATCGGTAGCGTTGGCTTCCTCGGCGCCGGCACCGCCAACGCCGACGGCGGCATGGGCGGCGGCAAGTTCGACATCAAGCAGGGCAGCCAGTGCCGTTCTCATGACCTGAATGTGGATGTCCTCGGCGAGGTCGGCATCCTCAACGGCCTGCTGGGCAACGCGCTCAACGGTGAGGGCTCGCCGGGCGCGCAGTCCACTCACATGGGTTCGAGCATGGGCTGCAACAACAGCGCGTTCTGACCCGCTAGTAGCAGTCGAGCAGGTCACCCATAGGGTTCTCGACGCCGAGCCGTAAGGCCGGCGTCGAGAACCCTTTTTGCGATCCTTGAGACCGTCTCCGCGCGTATCGGTTCGCCATGGGTTCCTCTTGCTGCGACCGGGGCGAGTGCGAAGTCACCGCTCCGGCCCAATTCCCCCCGAACTCCGGTCGCATTATCGCGAAAGAATCCTTTCATCGTGGCTTCCGCTTGACCGCGCCCGCGTATCCTCGGTGGTGTCCGCGATCATCGACAATGCCCCTTCCTGGGTGCGAAGTTGGCGATGTCGGTATAGGGGTTCGGGCGTCGCGGACCCGCGTCCACGCCGCTGACACTCCAAATGATTCATGCCGCTGGGCAAACGGGTGACCGTGCACCGATTCCCGTGACCAGGCCCGGGGATGCGCCGTTCCTCGGTGGGAGAGAACAGCGAATGGGTCAATGGGCCGCCGGACGGGATGGCTTCTGCTTCCCGGCACTTGGGCGGTCTGCGGCGACGATGTCGACACGGTGCCCGACGTGAATCGGAGGCGAAGCGATGCGCTGCACCGCCGAATCCGAGGTCCGTCGGAGAGTCCTACGGCTGGTGTCGCCGCGGTCCTTCGAGTGGCTCCCGCCGTGGCTTTGCACGGGGTGCGCAGGGCGCGAAGCCCGCGATTACCTCTGTTTGCGCACTCAAGACAGCGATAAGTAATCAGATTTCCATACAGGTAATGAAGGGCCGAGGGTTTTATGCGCAAGCTTCATCAGATCGCACTCGTCGTCGCAGCGGCTGGCGGTCTGTCCACCATCGGCGCCGGCGTGAGTCATGCCGATGCTCCTGCCGGGTACAACGGTGCCGCCCCGCCCATTGCTCCTCAGGCCCCGGCTCCGCAGCAGTACGCGCCGGCCCCCGCTCCGCAGCAGCCGGTGCCGCAGTACGCGCAGCAGCCGGCTCCCGCGCCGGCCCCCGCTCCGCAGTACGTCCAACAGCCAGCTCCGCAGCAGGCGGTGCCCCAGTACGTGCAGCAGCCGGCACCCCAGGCTCCGGCTCCGCAGTACGTGCAGCAGCCGGCTCCGGCTCCGGCCCCCGCTCCGCAGCAGTACGCACCGGCCCCGGCCCCGGCTCCGGCCCCTGCTCCGCAGCAGTACGCACCGGCTCCGGCCCCCGCTCCGCAGCCGCAGGCGGCCCCGCAGTACGAGGCGCCGCACGTCACTGCCGCGGCCACCTCGGGCGGTGCCGCAATGGCCTCCACGTCTCCCGGCGGCCCCCAGTCCGCCCCGCAGGCGTCGGCCCCGGCCCCGGCTCAGGCCCCGCAGGTCGCCCCCCAGGCGGCCCCGCAGGTCACGCCCCAGGTGGCGCCGCAGGTCTCCGTCCCGCAGGTCTTCTCCCCGCAGCCCGCTCCCCGGGTGTCGCCTCAGGTGAACCCGCAGGTCAATCCGCTGGTCAATCCCTTGATCTCCCCGGACGTTCCGCAGGTGTCCCCGCTCGGCATGGGGCGGCTGGCGGCGCCTCCGCTGGGTCAGCTCGACCTGCCCCGCATGGCCTGACCGGGACGCTCCGGCGTACCGGCGCCGAACCGCGGCGACAGCGGGGCCGAGCCACCGACTGTCGCCGCCGAGCGCACTCCGGTCACAACAGCCGGACAGAACAGGTCTGTTGAGTCCGGAGTCGCAGTTCATGGACGCTGTCCGGTGCGCCGTTCCCCTTCCCGATCAACCCTCGTGCACCCGAACTCCAAGGGTTCCTCTGCGCTCGCCGTGCAGGGGGCTGCCCGTTCCGGCCTGCCGATGCCGCGCCACGGGGCACCACACCGGCCTCCGTGGCAGCAAGAAGCAGTCCAACCACCCGTCACAACCGCTCAATCACCGGAGAAGACATGCGCACGTTCCACAAGGTCGCCGTCGTGGCTGCCGCACTCGGCAGCGTCGGAGCCTTCGGCGCAGGCACCGCATACGCCCACGGCGAGCCGGGGCACGACCTCGACGTCAGTCAGGGCACCGAGTGCCGGTCGCACGACATGAACATCGACGTCCTCGGGGCAGTGGGACTTCTCAACGGCCCGCTGGGCAACGCCCTCAACGGCGAGGGCGCGCCCGGTTCGCAGCCCTCTCACCTGGGCTCGGACTTCCGCTGCGACAACAGCGCCTTCTGAGCGACTGCCCATCACGCAGGAGCTTTCACCGTCCCGGTGCCGAGCCACGAACTCGGCGCCGGGACGCTTTGTTTGCAGGGCGGCGCGTACGCTCGCCGGGCACACGAACGGCGGATGGCCGGACCGACATCAACTCGGCCCGGCCATCCACCGTTTGACGGGGTGCTGTGGGTCGTCACCCCGTGATCAGACAGAAGGGGAAAGCAGCCTGTGGTGCTGCCGGTTCGGCGCGCGTGCCGTCACGTTGCCCGGCGGCGCGTCGACCGGCTCCGGTCGACGGGATGCTCGCGGGTCGCCTGCGTGTCTTGCAGGAGACCCGGCTTCGCCATGCCCGTCGACGATGCGCACCACAGCTCACCCGCGGTTTTCTTCATCCGTTGCGGGCTGCGAGTCGCCGGGCACCGGAGCCGAGTTGCTGCAGGTGACGGCGGGCCCGACCATCATGCTCCCCGGATTGAGCACTCCGTGTGTGGGGAGCCGGAGGGGCGACGACGGCTGGCAGTTCTGCTGCTGGGTGAGGCTGTACTTGCCGTCGTCACTGGTCGTTTTCTGAAGACAGCTGACGTTCCCTTGGACGTCCCGGGTGCAGAGTCCTCTGGTGTCCGCTGCCTGAGCCTGAGGGGCGATGACACAGGCGACGGTGAGGCCGCCCATCAGTGCCGCGACGGCTGCGATCTTCTTCCGACTGAACATGTACTGCATTCCTTTGTGGTCGATGCTCGGGCGCGGTGACCGCGAACGGACCCGCGCCCGAGCTCTGAGAATGCCGAAAGGGGTTCCGGTGCCCGGACCCGCAGGTCGGACACCGGAACCCCGCCCGGTTACTTGCCGAGCGCGCTGTTGTTGCAGCCGATGCTCGAACCGATCGGGGTGGCCTGCGCGCCCGGGGAACCCTCGCCGTTGAGGACGTTGGCCAACACGCCGTTGAGAATGCCGACCTCGCCGAGGACGTCGACGTTCAGGTCGTGCGTCCGGCACTGAGAGCCCTGGTGGACGCCGACGCCGCCGCCCCCGCTGGCGTACGAGGTGCCGGCGCCGAGGAATCCGATGCTTCCCAGGGCGATGGTTACGACAGCAACTTTCTGAAGCTTGCGCATTTCTTCTCCGTGGGTTGGTGCGGAAACGATCGGTTACCGATCGATTTCGTGCAGTTGCGGATAGTTAATACGAAAGATTCTCGGTTGCTGGGAGACGCGCCGGATGTTAGAAGCTTCCTGGGTTGGTTGAACGCCCGTAACGATCCCAAGTTCCTGGTGGGTTGGGGATTCAACGGGCCGAGGGGGGCTCGAAAGGTCCTTGGTGAACCACTCGTTCGGCCGCATCGGTGCGGCGCGTGCCGGCCGGCAACAAGAAAACGGGCCCTTCGGGGGAACATTCCCGAAGGGCCCGCGTCCGGTGTCGGGTGCGACGATCCCGGTGGTCCTACTTGGTGAAGGAGTGGTTGAACTGGCCGCAGGTGGTGCCCCAGGTCTCGGGAACGGCGAGTACGCCGAGCGGGAGGTTGGCATCGGCTACGGTCTGCGGGCTGCACTCCTGGTACGGACGGAAGAGCTCGTTGTGCGACCTCCCGCCCTCGTGGGCGTAGGCAGTGCCGACCCCGGCACCGACGGCGGACAGACCGCCGGCCGCTGCGGCCACGATCATGACCTGCTGAAGCTTGCGCATGGAACCCTCGACCTTCGTACCTGTACTTAAGCCCTGCTTGCTGGCTGTGACTGCGCGCACACTAGCAGTAGCCAATCTGAGCGTTCCAGTCCGTTGTGCGCATTGTGTCGGGTGGGTGACGGGCGCCTCGCCGGCCCGCGGCGAGGCGCTCCGTGTCGCGGTGCTGCGGGAGTTGGGGTCCGGCCTGCGTCAAGGCGCTGTCCATATAGCTGTCTGACGTGCCGTCATTTCGGATTGTGCGCATCCGTCGTCGGGCTTTTGGTGCCGGCGCTTTCGTCGATTCTCGAGAATCGCGGACACGGCGCCGATGGCAAACGGGTGACAGTTGGGCGGCTCCCGTGCCCCTGTTGGGGGCCCGTCTCGTTTCCCTGCCGGAGGGCGCAGGAGAAGGGTTCGGTAGACGCCATCTGGCGTGCCCCGGATCCCGTCGCGCGCTTTTTCTGCTGCTCGTGTCGGCGTCAACTAGCCGTGTGCGTTTAACGGTTGGGGATTCCTCGGCGTGGGTCTGCGGTGATCGCTGCGCGTACTTCGTTCGCGGTACGGGGCGCCGGGGTGCGCCGTGGCCGGCTCGTCGTGGGCGTAAGTGGTGGGGCCTCCTGTTGCGGGTCCGACACGAAGTGTGTAGAGGAGCGAAATCCATGATTGGCCACTCTGGGTCTGCATATCCTCACACTAGGTAATCGCGGCATGTCATCTCCATCCCACGCAATCAAGGATCAAAGGTTCCATGCGCAAACTTCAGAGAGTTGCCATCGTCGTCGCAGCCGTCGGCTGCTTCTCCACCGTCAGCGCCGGAGTCAGCCTGGCTGACGGGTACGGCGGCGGGCCGCAGGTCGCGGCCTGGGCCGTATCCCAGTCCGCGGCAGGCGCCGTCGCCACCGGCGGTTCCCCGCACGGCGAGCAGGCGGCTCCGCAGGCCGCTCCTCAGGCTCCCGCACCGCAGGCTGCTCAGCCGGCTCCGGTCCAGCAGGCTCCAGCTCCGCAGGCCGCCCCGCAGGCTCCGGCCCAGCCGGCTCCCGCGCCGGCCCCCGCTCCCCAGGCCGCCCCGCCGGCCCCCGTCCAGCAGGCTCCTGCTCCGCAGGCCGCTCCTCAGGCTCCGGTGCAGCAGGGTCCGGCCCAGCAGTCCGGCCATGACAAGGGCCAGGAGGTGTCGATCAAGCAGAACACCATGTGCCGGTCGCACGACCTGAACGTCGACGTCCTCGGCCAGGTCGGCCTGTTGAACGGTGTGTTGGGCAACGCGCTCAACGGCGAAGGCAAGGCCGGCGAGCAGGGGACCCGCCAGGGTTCGAACATGGGTTGCAACAACGGCGCTGCCCTCCGCAAGTAAGCAAGACGGGGTTCTGGTGTCCGGCCTTCGGGTCCGGGCACCAGAACCCTTTTTCGGCATTCTCAGGGCTCGGGCGCGGGCTCGTTCGGTGCATCGCGCCCGGGCGTCAACCACAAAGGAACGCAGTACATGTTCAGTCGCAAGAAGATCGCAGCAATCGTGGCACTGATGGGCGGCCTCACCGCGGCCTCCGCCATCGCTTCCCAAGCGCATGCAGAGGGCGGGGATCAGTGCAGCCGCGGCGAGGCGGGTAACAAGGTCTGCGTTCACAAGTACGAGGCCGCCTACCGAACGAAGGACGGCAAGCACATCGTCATCGATCAGGAGCAGCGGTGCGCGTCGACCGCCAGGGACCGTGTGGTGTGGCCCGAGAACGGTCTGCTGGGCGACCAGGAGACGAACGTCGGTCCGCAGATGAACTGCTCCAACCACTTCTCGGCCCCCAAGGGTTTCAAAGGTCCGCACGTCAACCTCTGAGCCTTATGTGACGGACGGTCGGGGCGGGTGATCCCGCGTCGGCTGCCGTGCCAAGGGACCGGTCGCACGTCGGCGACCGGTCCCTTGGTTGTGTGCGGAGGTGGTCGGCGCCGCGAACTCGGCCGGGCGTGGGGCTCTTCTGCTCTGCGGTGCCGCCCGGAGTCGTGGGCCGCGGCGTGCCGTCGGGGGCGAAGGCGTCGGGGGTCAACGTGCCCCGGCGGGAGGGGATTCGGGCCCCGGCATGCAGGGGTTCCGGCGCCCGGTCTGCGACCTGGATGCCGGAACCCCTGGCTATTTTCGGTTACTTGCTGAACGCCCCGTTGTTGCAGCCCATGGCCGAGCCCATGTGGGTGTTCTGCGCGCCCGGCGAGCCTTCGCCGTTGAGGAGGTTGCCGCCCAGACCGTTCGCGATCCCGACCTCACCGAGGATGTCGACGTTGGTGTCGTGTGATCTGCACTCGGCGCTCTGCTTGATGTCGAAGCGGGCGCTGCCGCCGCCCCTCTCGCCATCGGCGTTGGCGGTACCGGCACCGAGGATGGTGACGCTACTGAGGACAGCAGCCACGAGAGCAGCCTTGTGAAGCTTGCGCATTTCTTCTCCGGTGAATTGAGCGGGTGAGGTCGTTTATGCAACGACTTCGTACTGCCAGGGAGGCTAATACGAAATGCCTCTGAAGTCGTTCAACGACGCGCCGGATTGTATGATGTCGAATTTGCGACTTGGTGGACGGGGGGCGGTTTTCGGGCGTCGGTGGCACGGGGTGGGAGTTGGCGTCAGGTCGAATTCCCCTGTTTGGTCGAAGGTATTCGAGGGGGTGGAGTGCGGGGCTTCTGTCGTATGGGCGGCGCGTTGATATCGGGGTGCGGCTTGTTCGGGCTTTTCGGCGTCGCGCGATCAGGTGACCGCTTGGCGTGGGCGGGGGAGTCGGCGGTGCGCGAGTGCCAGGGTGGCCTGTGCCAACCGCACGTCAGCAGTACGGAACGAAGTAGGAGCAGTCATGCGCCGTGCCCTTGTCACCCTTCTGGGAGCCGTGGCTCTCACCGGGGTCCTCTCGGTACCCGCCCACGCCGGCGGCCTCGGTGCGGGCGGCCGCGGGATCATCGGTGACCCGCTGAAGGTCGCCAGCGATATCGGGCCTCTCCATCTCGGCCGGTTGCCTTTGCTCGGCCACTGAGCAACCCCTTGCCGATCAGGGCGCTCCGAGGTCACCTGCGAGTTCCGTACGAACGGGTGGCATGCCGCACTCGGGGCGCCCTTCCGTATGCCTTTTTGTAGATTAGAAATACGAATATGAAGGTGTTGCCGGGGTGTTATTTTCCTGGAATTTGCCGCGACTCGGCGTCATGAGAAAAGCATCGGCATACAAACATAATTAGCACCTCTCTCCCGAAGTGAGTATGCACATCAAGCTGAAAGAGTGATCGAAATGGCGCATTCGGAGCTTTCTGCGTCCGGCGTCGTTGTGTGTTGTGCGGTCCGCGGATGTGGCCGCGCTGTCAAGGAGGAGTCACGTGATCAAAAAGGTCATTGCCGCATCGGTCGCCACTGGCGGCCTGCTGCTCGCAGGGGCCGGCGCGTCGGTCGCCGACGCCGGAGCCGGGGGATCCGCCACCGGGTCCCCCGGTGTCCTGTCCGGCAACCAGGTCCAGGTGCCCGTTCACATCCCGGTCAACGCATGCGGCAACACCGTGGACGTGGTCGGGGCGCTCAACCCCGCCTTCGGCAACGACTGCGTCAACGGTGAGAAGGGTCATGCGCGGCCGCACCACCGCAGAATGAAGGAGAAGGAGCACCGCAACAAGCCGCAGATGCGTCACGAACGCCCGGCGGCACCGCACGCGCATGTGCCGGCCGCTCCGGCGCCGGCCCCCGCTCCCGAGCACCGGGTCCACCGCCACATTCCTGTTCGCCCCCAGCTGGCGAAGACCGGTGAGGCAGAGACCGGCCTGGCGATCGCGAGCAGCGTCGTGCTGCTGATGGGTGGCACCCTGCTCTACCGCCGGGGCCGCCGCGCCGCTCGTATCTGAACGAGAACAGCGGTTATTTCTCAAGCCGCGGCGGTGGAGGATCGGTGCGGAGCGCAGTGTTCGGCGAGGTGACGTCGAGTTCTTCGGTCACCTGGATCGTCGGGATGCGCTCGGCGCGGATGTGGACATCGTCGCGGCGTGGGTCGCAGGTGGTCTGACGCGGCAGTTCGCCGTCGGCGACGGTGAACTGCCGACGTGTGGGCGCTCGGCTCGTGCCGTCCCGCGAGAGGGGTTTCTTGCCCGTGGGCACGGGGGCGTGGGGCAGTTGCCGCGGGGAGTCAGCCGGTACACGTCGGTCGACGGGTGCCGGCTCCGTCGTGTGACGGGCGCGGTGGTGCCGCGCGCTGCGGCGGACAGGGGGGCTGCGGGCGGGGAATTCGGGTGCCCGGCCGGTGTGCAGCCCCGGCTCGTGACCCTCGACAGGCCAGGAGCGGCCACACACGAGCCGGGGTCCGGCTCCGACGCTCTACGCGCGGCCATGGCGGGTAGGTCGGCGACACACAGGGTGGGGTGGACGGTCCGCGCGGCGGGCGCTTGCTTCGAGTGCACTCGAGCGTTCTAGCGTGACGGGCATGACGGCGATCGACACCACTCCCGTGAAGTCCCCGGACGTGGACCGCAGTGCGTCCGCGGGGCCGGTCCGGCCGCGTTCCGGTGGCCGGGGCCGCTACGCGATCAGCGAGGTCGCGGCGCTCACCGGGCTCAGCGCCCACACCCTGCGCTGGTACGAGCAGATCGGGCTGATGCCGGAGGTGGAGCGGTCGCACGCCGGGCAGCGCCGGTTCGGCGAGCACGACCTGGAATGGCTGGCCTGTCTGGGCAAGCTACGGCTCACCGGGATGCCGATCGCCGTCATGGTCCGCTTCGCGGAGCTGGTCCGTCGGGGCGAGGAGACCTTCGACGAACGCCGGGAGATTCTGGAGCGGACCCGGCACGAGGTCCTCGCGCGCATCGCGGAGTTGCAGGGCACCCTCGACGTGCTCGAAACAAAGATCGACTTTTATGCGGGCGCCCGTCGGGCGCCGGAAGGGGCCTGAGCGCCATCATGAGCAACGCCGTACAGCAGATCAGCAAGGTCGAGTTGGGCGCCGGTGGCCCGCTCGTGGGTGTCCAGGGCTTCGGTGCGATGGGCATCAGCGCCGCCTACGGCGAGACGGACGACGCGGCGGCCCGCGAGACCCTGGAGGCCACCGTCGAGGCGGGTGTCACCCTCATCGACACCGCCGACATGTACGGGGTCGGCGCGAACGAGGAGTTCCTCGCGCCGTTCGTCGCCGCGCACCGCGACGAGATCACGCTGGCCACCAAGTTCGGCATCGAATACCGCGCCGACGACCCGGGCTACCGGGCCATTCGCAACGACCCGGCGTACATCAAGCAGGCCGTCGAGGCGAGCCTGCGTCGCCTGGACGTCGATGTCATCGACCTGTACTACATGCACCGCCGTCGCCCCGACGTCCCGCTCGCCGAGTCCGTCGGTGCCATGGCCGAACTGGTGCGGGAGGGCAAGGTCAAGCACCTGGGACTGAGTGAGGTCACCGGGGCCGAGCTGCGCGAGGCGCACGCCGTGCACCCGATCACCGCCGTGCAGACGGAGTGGTCGGTCTTCAGCCGGGACGTCGAGCACAGCGTGGTGGGCGCCGCCGCCGAGCTCGGTGTCGCGTTCGTGCCGTACTCGCCGCTCGGTCGGGGCTTTCTGACCGGCTCCTTCGCCGATGCGGGCAAGGAACTCTCCGGCAGCGACTTCCGGCAGTTGCTGCCGCGCTACTCCGGCGACAACGCCAAGGCGAACGTCGCCCTCCTGGAGCCCCTGCACAAGATCGCGGCCGAGCGTGGCGCCACCACGGCGCAGATCGCGCTGGCCTGGGTGCAGCAGCGGGCCCAGGTGCACGGCCTGACCGTCGTCCCGATCCCCGGGACCCGCAAGCGCAGCCGTCTCCTGGAGAACGCCGGGGCCACCCGCATCGTCCTGTCCGCCGACGAACTGGCGCTGCTGGAGCCGCTCGCCGGCCGGGTCGCGGGCGAACGCTACGCCGACATGTCGCTCACCTCCGCGGCCCGGGAGGCCAGGGGCCCGTCGTCCGAGTGAGCCCGGGGTGCGGCCGTGCTCGTCAGGAGTCCTTGCGGAAGACGAGCAGGTAGCGCCAGAACAGCAGTCTGCGGATGTGGCATCCGGGCAGCAGTGCGGCGGCCTGCCGGCGGATCTCCGGCAGGAGCATGGTCGGCTGCCTCACCGGGGGTGCGGGCCGGGCCCGGTGCGCCGCCGCGGCAGGGCGGAGCCGGTCCCCGGTGGCGACGGCGAGTCGGGCGACGGCGTTGGTGGGGGCCGCCGCCAGGCCCCACGTCCAGTCGCGCCAGCCCCGCTCGGCGTAGCACCCCAGGACCGCCAACACCCCGCCGGGGGCGAGGGCGTCGCGCAGCGCGGTCACCGTGTCGAAGGGCATGTGGTGCAGGCTCGCCAGGCACGAGACGAAGTCGTAGTGCCCGTGGGGGAGTTCGATGTCGGTGGCGGATGCCCGGCGGAAGCGGGGGACGTGGGCGCCGCCCGACCGCTCCGTGTGGGCGCGGGCCTGTGCGATGACCTCCGGGGCGGGGTCGATCGCGTCGACCTCGATGCCCCGGGCGGCCAGGCGCTGCGCGAACCGGCCGGTGCCACAGCCGACGTCCAGGGCCGTGGTGCAGCTCCGCGGCACCTGGCGCAGCAGTAGGCGGTGGTAGTGGTCGTTGTGGTCGAAGGGCATGGCGTGAGCCTGCCACAGGCCGGTCGTCGGGCGGCCGGGTTCGTTGTCCTGGCCCGCCAGGGATTACGGGACAACCGTTAGGTCGAGTGCCGGAAGCGGTTGCGGTATTCCGTCGGTGTCGTGTCGAGCTTGCGGCGGAACGCCCGGATGAGGGTGTCCGTCGTGTGGAAGCCGCAGGCGGTCGCGACGCGTTCGAGGGTGTCGTCGGTGGATTCGAGCCGGTTCCGTGCGGCTTCGACGCGGGCCGATTCGAGGTAGGCCGCCGGGGTCGTGCCGAGTTCGGTCTTGAAGATGCGGGTGAGCTGCCGTTCGCTGACGTGGGCGTGCTCGGCGAGGTCGGCGACGGTGAGGCGGTCGGCGAGGTGGCGGGTGACGTGGTGGCGCAGCTCGTCCATCCGCCGGGTGGTCGAGGCGGGCTCGATCGGGACGCTGAACTGGCTCTGACCGCTCGGTCGTTTCAGGTACATCACCAGCTGCCTGGCGATGCGCAGCGCGACGGCCTCGCCGAAGTCCTCGGCGACCAGGGCGAGCGAGAGGTCCAGGCAGGCGGTGATGCCCGCGCCGGTCCACACGTCGTGGTCGCGGATGAAGATCGGGTCGGCGTCGACCTCGACCGAGGGGTGTTCGGCGGCGAGTTGGTGCGCGGTCGACCAGTGGGTGGTGGCGCGCCTGCCGTCCAGCAGGCCGGCGGCGGCGAGCAGATGCGCTCCCACGCAGACGGAGGCGATGCGCCGGGCCCGGCCGGCGAGGGTCTGCACCCACCGGACCACCGTGGGGTCGGTGAGGGCGCGCACCCGGCGCTGGTCGTCGACTTCGACCGAGCCGGGGACCATCAGGGTGTCGATGGCCCTCGTGGCGGCTTCCCGGAAGGTGAGGTCGGGGAGGACGCGCACCCCGGCGGAGGTGGTGACCGGGTCCATGGTCTCGGCGGCCAGTACGACGCGGTAGCCCGTCGCGTCGTCCGTCTCCCGCCGCAGCAGGGCGAAGACCTCCGGGGGGCCGGTGACGTCCAGCAGGTCGACGCCGTCGAAGAGGAGGACGACGATGAACCGTTCGACGCTGCTCAAGGGGGCTCCGTCCGGTCGGCGGCGGTGGCGTGGCGATGCCTCGGGCGGGACCGGTGGGGCCGGCGCCGGGCGTGTCTGTATCTGCAAGTTACATGACATTGCCGCCATGTCGGCCGGATCGTAGCGTGGGGTGTGCCAGCGCGCGATGGCTCCAACTCTCCGATTCCCAGCCCGAGAAGGTGTGCACGACGATGCCGACGAAGACCCTGCGGGACGTCAACGGCCTGGATCAGAAGCCGGCGTCACTGGCAGACGCGACGCTGATCCTGGTCGACTACCAGAACACCTACACCCGCGGCGTGATGGAGCTGTCGGGATGGCAGGCCGCCCTCGACAACGCCGCCGCGCTGCTGGCCCGGGCCAGGACGGCGGGGGCCAAGGTCGTCCACGTCATGCACGACGGCGGCGCGGGCAGTCCGTACGACATCCGGGACGACATCGGCCGCATCCACCCCCTGGTGGCGCCCGTCGAGGGCGAGCCGGTCGTGGTGAAGACCGCGCCCAACGCGTTCGTCGGCACCGACCTGGGCGACCGCGTGGATGCCGCCGGGAACAAGGACGTCGTCGTCATCGGGTTCATGACCCACATGTGCGTGACCTTCACGGCGGAGGGCGCGTTCCTGCGCGGCAACCGGCCCACCGTCGTCGCCGACGCCTGCGCGACCCGGCCGCTGGCGACGGCGGTCGCCGAGGTCTCCGCCGAGCAGCTCCAGCACAGCGCGCTCGCGACGATCGGTGACCTCTACGGCGTCGTGGTCCCGTCCGGTTCGTCGCTGAGCTGAGCGGGGGCCGGGTCGCAGGCCCGCGCCACGGGGAGCGTCCCGCAGCCATCCGCGTGGGAGGGGACGGCGGGCGCGGGACGCTTTCCGCGGCGGTGTTGCGCGCGCCGGGTGGCAGGTTCGACGCCGGACGGGCCCGGTCACAGGCGGACGACGACGAGTGCGACGTCGTCGCGGGCGCCGCCGGCCACGCCGAGCCGGGCGAGCAGGGCGTCGGCCAGGCGCTGGGGGCTGAGGTGGCCCATGGTGGTCAGCGCCTCGGTGAGCCGGTCGAGGCCGGAGTCGATGTCCTCGTCCCGGCGTTCGATGAGGCCGTCGGTGTAGAGCACGAGGGTGTCGCCGGTGCCGTAGGCGGTGCCGGCCTGCGGGCGGGGCACGTGCTCGGGGCGCGCGCCGAGCGGTGGGTCGGTGGCCTGGTCCAGCAGCCGGCAGCTCCCCTGGGCGCTCAGCAGCACGGGCGGCGGGTGGCCTGCGCTGGAGTAGACGATCAGCTTCCCGCGGGTGTCGATCAAGGCGGTCACCGCGGTGGTCGCCAGGGCACCCTCCACGGAACGGGCGTACAGCCCCAGCACCTCCAGCGCCTGCGCCGGGCCGGAGACCGCCCGGCTCGCCGCGGACAGCGCGCTGCGCAGCATGCCCATGACGGTGGCGGCCTCCAGACCGTGGCCGACCACGTCGCCGACCGCGACCGAGAAGCGGCCGTCGGCCAGGTCGACGGTGTCGTACCAGTCGCCGCACACGTTCAGCGAGCCGACCGCCGGCAGATAGCGCACCGCGACGTCCTCGTGCCGGGCCAGGTCGGGGGAGTGCAGCATCGCCTCCTGCAGCGTGACGGCGACCTGTCGCTCCCGGGCGTGCGCGGCCCGCAGTTCGTCGTTCAGGCGCTGGAGTTCGCGGGCCCGTACGTACAGTTCGGCCTCCATGCTCTGTGCCCGCTCGGAGTGCGAGCGCCCGGCCCATCGGCCGCTGCTGGGGATGCCGCGCGTGCGGAGGAAGTCGGTGACGTCCTCGACGCGGTGGATGAGGTAGGCCACCTGCCCGTCCGGCCCGTGGACCGGTGTGTTGACCGGGGACCACCAGCGTTCCTCGAACGTCCCGGGTCGCGCGGTGACCGGGATGTCGTACCGCTGCACTCCCATGGTGTCCGGTTTGCCGGTCTCCAGGACCCGCTCCAGGGAGGCGCGCAGATTGCGCACGCCGTCGGCCATCCGGTCCATCGGGTTGTCCGGGAAGGCGACGAACAGGTGCTGCCCCACCAACTCCTCGCGGCACCGGCCGGTGGCCCGGCAGTACGCGTCGTTGACGTCGACGACCACCAGGTCCGTGCCCAGCACCAGGTACGGGCTCGGCGTCGCGGCGAACAGCGCCCGGTAGTCGAGTTCCGGCCTCACGTCCCTGCTCCTCGGCGGGGAGTCCCCACAGCGTCCACGCTACGCACCACGGGTCGGCCCTGCGCGCCCGGCGGCACCGGGAGAACCGGGAGAACCGGGAGAACCGGGAGAACGCTGCCCGGGTGCTGGACAGACCGAGGAGCGGCCTGCAAAGGTATGTTGTGTGACGCATAATCATTCTTCCAGTGAAGGTGGCCCCGTGTGGCCGACGGGGTTCCGCGGCTATACCGGGCACGGCGGGCTGCGCGAGCAGGGTGACGACATATCGATCGTGGTGTCGGACCGGCCGGCGGTGAGCGCCGCGATGTTCACCAAGAGCCTCTTCGCCGGGCCCGCGGTGGTCCTCAGTCGCGCCCACGCCGCCGAGCGGCGGCTGCGCGCCGTGGTCACCCTGGCGCAGAACGCCAATGTGGCCACCGGTCGACAGGGCGCGGAGAACGCCGCCGAGGTGGTCGGCCGGGTCGCCGGGCTCGTCGGGATCCCGGCGGACGAGGTGCTCATCGGGTCCACCGGCGTCATCGGGCGCCCGCTGCCGATGGATGCCATCCGGGGGCACTTCGACCACGCCGCGCCGCACGGCACCGACGCGTTCACCGCGGCGCCGCTGGACGTGGCGCGGGCCATGATGACCACCGACACCCGCACCAAGACCGCGGTCCGCACGGTCGGTGACGCCCGGATCGTCGGCATCGCCAAGGGTGTTGGCATGCTGGAGCCGGACATGGCCACGATGCTGGCCTACGTCGTCACCGATGCCGCGATCGCGGCGGCGGACCTGGACCGCGCGCTGCGAACGGCCGTGGACCGGACGTTCAACTGCCTGAGCGTGGACACCGACACCTCCACCTCCGACACCGTGTCGGTGCTCGCCAACGGCGCGGCCGGCCCGGTCGATCCGACGGAGTTCGCCGCGGCCCTCGCCGACCTGTGCCTGGACCTCACCCGGCAGCTCGCGAGTGACGGGGAGGGGGCCACCAAGCTCCTGCGGGTCACCGTCGCCGGAGCGCGCGACGCCGCGCAGGCCAGGCGCGTCGCCAAGAGCATCGTCAACTCCCCCCTGGTCAAATCGGCCGTGCACGGCGCGGATCCCAACTGGGGGCGGGTCCTGATGGCCATCGGCAAGAACACCGAGGACCGCGACATCGTGCCGGGCCGTGTCACGGTCGCGTTCGGTGACACCGAGGTCTACCCGGCCGAGCCGACCCCGGACGTGCTCGGGAGGCTCACCGACGCCATGCGGCGCAGCGAGGTGGACATCGCCGTCACCCTCGGCATCGGGGACGGCGAGGCCACCGTGTTCGGCTGCGACCTGTCCGCCGGCTACGTCCGGATCAACGCGGACTACACGACATGACCCGGCCGCACCGTGGCCGCCATCGGCCCGTGCCGGGGACGGGGTGCGTCAACTCGACGTCCTGACCGCCTCGTTGCGGTTGCCGGGGAGGCCCTGGGCGACTGTGGGTTCCGGCGGCCGGGGGGCTCGGGCGTCGAGCGGGTGCCGGACGGGGTCGTCCCCGCCCGGCCTGCCGGCACCTCCGGTCGCTCCGGGGCGGCGGCCGACGCCATGGTTGTGTACCGATCGGTCCAAAGTCGTGGTAGCGTGCGATCCATATTTCGTATTGGTCAGTCCAAAACGCGGATGGCGCGTGATGAGCAGCAGGGAGCGGGGCGTCGGCATGGCTATGGACGGGACGGCGGACGGGGTGCTGGCGGGCAAGGTCGCCCTGGTGACCGGTGGTTCGCGGGGGATCGGGGCGGCGATCGCCCGGGCGTTGGCCGCCGAGGGGGCCGCGGTGGCGATCAGTTTCACGGCGTCCGGGGAGCGGGCCGACGCGGTGGTGGCGGAGCTGGCGAAGACCGGTGTCCGGGCGGCGGCCTACCGCGCCGACCAGGGGGACCGGCAGCAGGTCACCGACCTGGTGGCCGCCGTGGTGGCCGACTTCGGGCGGCTGGACGTCCTGGTGAACAACGCGGGGGTGTCGGTCAACGGCGCGGTGGACGACGTCGAGGGCGATCTCGCGGCGTTCGACCGGCAGTTGGCGGTCAACGTCGGGGGCGTCGCCTCTGCCGTCCGCGCCGCCGCCGGCGTCCTGGGGGAGGGCGGACGGATCATCACCGTCGGCTCGACCCTGGCGAGCCGTGCCGGGTTCCCGGGCGTGGCCGACTACGCGGCCACCAAGGCCGCGATCGTCGGCTACAGCAAGGGCGCGGCCCGGGACCTGGCGCCGCGGGGCATCACGGTCAACGTCGTCCAGCCCGGCAGCGTGGCCACCGACATGAACCCGCCGGAGGGGGACTTCGCGGACGCCCAGCGCGCGGCCAATCCCATGGGCCGGTTCGGGCGGCCGGAGGAGATCGCGGCGGGCGTGGTCTTCCTCGCGAGCCCCGGGGCGTCGTTCGTCACCGGCGCCGTCCTGGACATCGACGGCGGATATCTGGCCTGAGCGGCGGGCGGTGCGCGGCGGTCGCCGCGGCCCGTGGGGGACGGGGCCGCGGCGACCGCGACGGCGGGGATCAGAGCCGGTCGAGGAGCTTCTTTAGCTGGGCGACCTCGGCGCACTGGCCGCGGACGACGTCATCGGCGAGCTTCTTGGCCGTGGCGTTGCGCCCGTTCTTCTGCTCGTCCTCGGCCATGTCGATCGCGCCCTTGTGGTGCTCGATCATCATCGACGCGAACTTCCGGTCGAAGTCCCGGCCCGTGGCGGCCTTGAGCTCCTTCATGTCCTTCTCGGACATCATTCCGGACATGCCGGAGCCGTGCCCCATGGAGCCGTGGTCCATCGAGCCCGAGCCGTGGTCCATGCCGGGCATGCTGCCGGCGGACTCGGGCTTGCCCCACGCCTTGAGCCAGGACCGCATCCGCTGGATCTCGGGGTCCTGGGCCTGCTCGATCGCCGCCACCAGCTTCTTGACCTCCGGGTCGGCGGCGCGGCCGTCGGCGAGCCGGGCCATCTCCAGGGCCTGCTGGTGGTGCGGGATCATCATCTGCGCGAACATCACGTCCGTGTCGCCGACCGGGCCCGGTGCGGGGTTCGCGCCGGTGGTGCCGGCCGTGGCCGACGGCGTACCGCCGTGGTCCGCCGCGTTCTTGTGATTCCCCTCGGAGGTGCCGCCGCAGGCGGCGAGGAGCAGGGCCGCCGCGGCGGCGAGGCCGGTGAGGGCGAGGCGGCGGGCGCCCGGACGGGCGGTCCGGCGGGCGGGCGGAAGCGGGGTGTTGCGCTGCTGCGCGGTCATGTCGATACCTCGTGCTGTCTGTTCGGTGGATGTCTCGGGCGAACGCGGGGTGTGCGGGCAGCGTGCAGCGCCCGCGGTGGCGTTCGGCCTAGATCCGCAGTACCGACAGGTGGGCGAGGTCCGGAGGGCGCGGTGGGGGGTTGGGGCGCAGCGCGGCCAGGGTGCGGGCGCGCAGCGGGACCGGCCGGTCGCTCCGACGGCGCAGCGCCACGTACAACAGGCCGGCCAGCGCCCAGCTCCCGAGGACGGCCAGGCACAGGGACGTCATGTCCATTCCCTTGCCGGGCGGGTGGGAGCGCGAGGCGTCGCCGTGGTGCGCGGTGGCGTGCTCGGGGGACGCGGCCGGCCCGGCCATCGTGGCCATGCCGTGGTCCGGGGTCGGGTGGGCGCGGGTGGCGGCCGCGTGGGCGGCGGTCCCTATGCGTGCCCGTGAGGCGTCGGCATGGCCGGTGGGATGGCCCAGCGTGTGCATCGCGAAGACGCCCAGCGCGAGCACGGCGACCAGCAGCAGGTGCCCCCAGGCACCGGCCGCCCGCATCCGCCGGCTCGTTCGCATCCGCTCGACCTCCCGCACCCGAGGGTAGGGCAGGGAGCGGCCGGTGCGCCGCGCACCCCCTGCCGGCTCCTCGCGGGCCACCGCGCGCCGACACCCCCCTACCGTCGGGCGGTACGGGGGTGTCGGCGGTGCGTGCGGTGTGCCGGCCGGCCCGGCCGGGCGGGGGCCCTCAGGCCCGTACGAGGCGGCGCAGGGATCGTACGGGCATCACTTGTCCGCTGCCTGGAATCCGCGCAGCCGCAGGCTGTTGCCGACGACGAAGACCGAGGAGAAGGCCATCGCCGCACCCGCGATCATCGGGTTGAGCAGTCCGCCGGCGGCCAGCGGCAGGGCCGCGACGTTGTAGGCGAAGGCCCAGAAGAGATTGGACTTGATGGTGCCCAGGGTGCGGCGGGAGAGCCGGATGGCGTCCGCCGCGGCGCGGAGGTCGCCGCGGACCAGGGTGAGGTCGCCGGCCTCGATGGCGGCGTCGGTGCCGGTGCCCATCGCCAGCCCGAGATCCGCCTGGGCCAGTGCCGCCGCGTCGTTGACGCCGTCGCCGACCATCGCCACCGACCTGCCCTCCTTCTGGAGGCGCCGGACCACCGCGACCTTGTCCTGCGGCAGCACCTCGGCGATCACCTGGTCGGGGTCGATGCCGACCTCGGCCGCCACCGTCCGGGCCACCGCGGCGTTGTCACCGGTCAGCAGCACCGGCGTCAGCCCGAGGGCGCGCAGCCGGCGGATCGCCTCCGGGCTGGTCTCCTTGACGGCGTCGGCCACCTCCAGGACCGCGCGCGCCGCGCCGTCCCAGGCCACCGCGATCGCGGTCCGCCCGGCCTCCTCGGCCGCCGCCTTGGCCCGCGCCAGCTCGTCGGGGAGGGTGATCGCCCACTCGGCGAGCAGCTGCTCCCGGCCGACCAGCACGGCGTGTCCCTCGACGACGCCCTGCACGCCCAGTCCCGCGATGTTGGCGAAGTCCTCCGGTGTCGGCAGGGTGCCCACCTCGGCGCCGGCGCCGGCCGCGACGGCCTGCGCGATCGGGTGCTCCGAGGCGTGCTCCAACGCGCCCGCCAGCCGCAGCGCTTCGGCCTTGTCGGTGCCCGGCGCGGTGTGCGTGGCCAGCAGGGTCATCCGGCCGGTGGTGACGGTGCCGGTCTTGTCCAGGACGATGGTGTCGACCTTGCGGGTGGTCTCCAGGACCTCCGGCCCCTTGATGAGGATGCCGAGCTGGGCGCCGCGGCCGGTGCCGACCATCAGCGCGGTCGGTGTGGCGAGGCCCAGGGCGCACGGGCAGGCGATGATCAGTACCGCGACCGCGGCGGTGAAGGCGGCGGTGAGTCCGGCGCCGCTGCCGAGCCAGAAGCCCAGGGTGGCCAGGGCGAGCGCGATGACGATCGGGACGAAGACGGCGGAGATCCTGTCGGCGAGCCGCTGGGCCGCCGCCTTGCCGTTCTGGGCGTCCTCCACCAGCCTGGCCATCCGCGCCAGTTGGGTGTCCGCGCCGACCCGGGTGGCCTCGACGACCAGCCGGCCGCCGACGTTGAGGGTGGCGCCGGTGACGGTGTCGCCGGCCGAGACCTCCACCGGCACCGATTCCCCGGTGAGCATGGCGGCGTCCACGGCGGACGCGCCGTCCACCACGGTGCCGTCCGTCGCGATCTTCTCGCCCGGCCGGACCAGGAAGCGGTCGCCGACGTGCAACTGCCCGACCGGGATGGTCTGTTCGTGCCCGTCGCGCAGCACGGTGACGTCCTTCGCGCCCAGCTCCATCAGCGCCTTGAGGGCCGCACCGGCCTTCCGCTTGGCGCGCGCCTCGAAGTACCGCCCGGCGAGGATGAAGGCGGTCACGGCGGCGGCCGTCTCCAGGTAGATGTTGCCCGCGCCGTCGGAGCGGGCGACGGTCAGCTCGAACGGGTGGGTCATGCCGGGTGTACCGGCGGTGCCGAAGAACAGCGCCCACAGCGACCAGAGGAACGCGGCCAGGGTGCCGGCCGAGATCAGGGTGTCCATGGTGGCCGCGCCGTGCCGGGCGTTGGTCCACGCGGCGCGGTGGAACGGCCAGGCGGCGTAGGTGACGACCGGCGCGGTCAGGGTCAGCGACAGCCACTGCCAGTTGGTGAACTGGAGCGCCGGCACCATGGCCAGGGCGATCACCGGAACGGCCAGCGTCACCGCGGTGATCAGCCGCTGCCGCAGCGGGCGGAGCGGGTCCTCCGTCGCGCCGCCGCCGTCGCCCGCGCCGTCCGCGGCGGCGGTCTCCCCGGCGGTCGCGGCCGGCGCCGGCTCCTGCGCGGTGTAGCCGGTGGCCTCCACCGTGGCGATCAGGTCCTGGACCGAGACGTCGTCCTGGAAGGCGACCTTCGCCTTCTCGGTGGCGTAGTTGACGGTGGCCTCGACGCCGTCCATGCGGTTGAGCTTCTTCTCGATCCGGGCGGCGCAGGAGGCGCAGGTCATGCCGCCGATGGCGAGCTCGACCTCGGTGGCGCCGGGGCTGGTGGTGGTCATGTCTGTCTGCTCCTCGCAGCTCACGGAACGGGGGGTACGGGGCGCCGGCGGGCGGCCGGGGACGGTCGTCCGCCGCGCCGGCGTGGGGGACGACGGCTGTGGCCCCCACCTCTCCGTCATACCCTAGGGGGGTATCGATGGCGTGGCTCCATGTATACCCCTCACCCGTATCGCTCGCAAGCGTTTCCGGTGCCTTGACCTGCTACCCCCTGGGGGTATGGTGTGGAGCGAGTTGATCGGCCGCGCCACCGGCGGTACTCGCCACCGGCGGCCCGTGAGGAGGGATTGCGTCATGCACACCGGACTGAAGGTCGGGATCTTCGCCACCGCGCTCGCCGCGACATTCGGCTCCGCCTACGGCGCGGGGAAGGCGGTGGGCCCGTGGTACCCGACGCCCCCGCCGCCCGGCACGCCGACCACGCCGCGCACGACGGCCGTGCGCCCGCCGCGGCGGCACCCGGCGGACTCCAGATCGCCGAGGGCGGCTACTCCCTCGACCTCAAGACCCCGGCCGTCACCGCCGGCACCCCCGCCGAGCTCCGCTTCGCGGTCGTCTACGACCGCACCGGTCGCCCGGTCACCGCCTACCGGCCCGAACACGGCAAGGAATTCCACTTCATCGTGGCCTCCCGGGACCTCACGGTCTTCCGCCACCTGCACCCGCGGCGGGCCGCCGACGGCACCTGGTCCACCCCGGTCGACCTGCCCGCGGCCGGCGGCTACCGGGTCTTCGCCGACTTCGCCCCCGGCGGTGCGAAGGGCGGGCTGACGCTCGGTGCCGACCTGGCGGCGGCCGGCACCTACCGACCGGCGCGGGCGCCCCGGCCGGCCGCCACCGCCGAGGTCGACGGCTACCGCGTCACCCTCGACGGCGCGCTCCGCCCCGGCGAGCCCGGCGCCCTGAGGCTGCGCGTCACCAAGTTGAGGTCCCCGCCCGTCGGCCGGCCCCGCGCCGGCCCAGGGGTCTGCGCCTGCCCGCGGTCCTGACCCGTGTGCACGAGATCAGTCGCGAGCTTTACTGCACATTGGTTGCAAGTAAAACCGGCCCGCAGGAATGTAAGGGGGGCACCCCGGTAGAGGCCGGGGTGGAACGGAAGAAAGCAGTGTCACCCATGCCTACGCCCCCCTCCCCGACCCTGGTCGGTCAGGCCCCGCCGTCGCGCCGGCAGCGGATCGCGCGGTCGATGACCCGCGCCGAGTGGGGGCGGATGGCCGGTATGGCCGGGTTCATTCTCGCGCTGCACGTGATCGGCTGGTTCACCCTGGTGGCGATCGTGGCACCGGAGCACTACAGCCTCGGCACCAAGAGCTTCGGCATCGGCATCGGGGTCACCGCCTACACCCTCGGCATGCGGCACGCCTTCGACGCCGACCACATCGCCGCCATCGACAACACCACCCGCAAGCTGATGCACGAGGGTCAGCGACCGCTCTCGGTCGGCTTCTGGTTCTCGCTGGGGCACTCCAGCATCGTCTTCGGGCTGGCGTTCCTGCTGTCCCTCGGCGTCAAGGCGCTCGCCGGGCCGGTCAAGGACGACAACTCCCAGCTGCACACGGTGACCGGCATGATCGGCACCACCGTCTCCGGCGTCTTCCTCTACGTCATCGCCGCGATCAACATCGTGATCCTGGTCGGGATCTGGGGCGTCTTCCGGCGGATGCGGGCCGGCCACTTCGACGAGGCCGCGCTGGAGGAGCAGCTCAACAACCGCGGCCTGATGAACCGGCTGCTCGGCCGCGTCATGAAGTCGATCACCAAGCCCTGGCAGATGTACCCGCTCGGCCTGCTCTTCGGCCTCGGCTTCGACACCGCCACCGAGATCGCGCTGCTGGTGCTGGCCGGCTCCGGCGCCGCCTCCGGGCTGCCGTGGTACGCCATCCTCTGCCTGCCGGTGCTGTTCGCGGCCGGCATGAGCCTGCTGGACACCATCGACGGCTCGTTCATGAACTTCGCCTACGGCTGGGCGTTCTCCAAGCCGGTCCGCAAGGTCTACTACAACCTCACCATCACCGGTCTGTCGGTCGCCGTCGCCCTGATCATCGGGACGGTGGAGCTGCTCGGCCTGCTCGCCGACAAGCTCGGCCTGCACGGCGGGTTCTGGGACTGGATCGGCGGACTGGACCTCAACGTCCTCGGCTTCGCCATCGTCGGGCTGTTCTTCCTCACCTGGATCGCGGCCCTCGCCATCTGGAAGTTCGGCCGCATCGAGGAGAAGTGGACGGCCCACGTGCGCCCGGCGGCGGAACGGGCCGCCGACTGAGCGCGGCGCGCCGACCGGGGCGAGGGCCGCGAAGCCCCGAAGGTCACGCGCCCCGGATCAGGTCCGCGCACTTCTCGCCGATCATCATCGTGGTGATGCACGGGTTGACCGCGGTGAGGAACGGCATCGCCGAGCCGTCCGCCACCCGCAGACCGGTCGTGCCCTTCACCCGCAGCTGCGGGTCGAGCGGCGCGGCCAGGTCGTCGGCGGCGCCCATCGCGATCGTGCACGCCGGGTGGTAGACGGTGTTGTGGGTGGCGCGGACGTAGTCCAGCAGTTCGTCGTCGGTGGTGACGTCCGGGCCGGGGGCGAGCTCCGCACCGGCCCACTGGGCCATCGGGGCCTGGGCGACGATGTCGCGGGCGAGCCGGAGCCCGTAGGTCAGCACCCGGACGTCGTGCTCGTGGGTGAAGTAGCGTGGGTCCACCAGGGGCTTGTCGCGGAAGTCGCGGGTGCGCAGCCGGACCGTGCCCTGCGAGCGGGCGCGGGTGACGTTCGGGGTGAGGCAGAAGGCGTTCTCGGACGTCGGATAGCCGCGGCGGTAGGTGTTCATGTCGAACGGCACCTGGCCGTAGTGGAACATCAGGTCCGGCCGGTCCAGGCCCGGCTTGGTGTCGTAGAAGATGCCGATCTCCCACCACTGCGTCGAGGTGTCCACCATCGGCTGCCGGGCGTCCCACATGATGACGCCCTCGGGGTGGTCCTGGAGGTTGGCACCGACGCCCGGCGCGTCCACCAGCGGCGTGACGCCGGTGGCGCGCAGGTGGTCGGCCGGGCCGATGCCGGAGAGCATCAGCAGCTTGGGGGAGTCGATGGCCCCGCACGAGACGATCACCTCGCGGCGGGCGGCGACCGTGCGGGTGTGGATCAGGTCGGGGGAGAGGTAGTCCACTCCGGTGCACCGCCGGTCGCCGTCGAAGCGCAGCCGCTTGGCCTGCACCCCGGTGCGCACGTCGAGGTTCCGGCGGCGGCCCATGACGGGGTGCAGATAGGAGACCGAGGCGGAGGAACGGGTCCCGTCCGGGCGGCAGTTGATCTGGAACCAGTTCGCCCCGCGGACCACGGTCGTGCCGGTGTTGAACGGGGTGGTCGGGATGCCCGCCGCGGCGCACGCCTGGAGCAGCGCCGCCCCGCACGGGTCCTTGGGCGGGACGGTGCGCAGCACCACCGGCCCGGACCGGCCGTGGTTCTCGCCGGGCGCGTCATTGGTCTCCAGGCGTTGGAAGAGCGGGAAGCAGTCGGCCGCGCCCCAGCCCGTACAGCCCAGTGCGGCCCACTCGTCGAGGTCCTCGGCCGGCGCCCAGAAGGCGATGCAGGAGTTGTGCGAGGAGCAGCCGCCGAGCACCTTGGCGCGGGCGTGCCGCATGAAGCTGTTGCCGTTCTCCTGCGGCTCGACCGGATAGTCCCAGTCGTAGCCGGACTGCAGCAGGCCCATCCAGCGGTCCAGCCGCAGGATGTTCTCGTCGTCGACGTCGGAGGGGCCGGCCTCCAGCACGCAGACGGTGACGGACGGGTCCTCGCTGAGCCGGGCGGCCACCACCGCGCCGGCCGTGCCGCCGCCGACCACGACGTAGTCGAACGAGTCGGTCTGCTCCACGTGCGGTGTGTCGGACATGGCGCTGTCTCCAGGTCGGGAGGGGCGGACGGGGCGGACAGGACGGACGGGGCGGACGGGACGGGATCAGGGTGCGGGTGCGGTGTCGCCGGAGTCCGCGCCCTCGGCGGCGTGCGAGGCCAGCACGCCGGTGCGGTGCCGTTGGACGAACCAGTAGTAGGCGAAGCCGCCGAGCGCCACGACGCCGATGAACAGGAAGGCGCCCCAGCGCAGGTACCAGTGCTGCGGGCCGGTGGCGTTGTAGACCGCGGCGCGCGGCCAGGCGAGGTTGACGGACATCGCCAGGCCCCAGAGCACCGCCAGGACGTTCACCGGCAGACCGAACCGGCCCAGCGAGAAGGCGCCCGCGCGCGCGGTCCACCTGCCGCGCAGCCGCTGCACCAGCATCGGCAGCGTCACCATCAGATACGCCAGGTAGATCATGATGATCGCGATGCTGGTGATCACCGAGAAGATCTGCGGCTGATTGACGTTGATCAGCAGGATCGCGACGCCGATCACCCCGATTACCACCGCCGGCACCACCGGCGTCTGGAACCGCGGGCTGACCCGTGCCAGCCGCGCCGACGCCGGGAGGTTGTTGTCCCGGGCCATCGCGTACGCCAGCCGGATGGCGGCGGTGTGCACCGCCAGTTCGCAGACGGTGATCGCGACGACCACGCACCACAGGACGATCTGCCCGACCGTCGATCCGAGGGTGGCCAGCACGACGTACTGGAGGCCGTCCACCGACAGCCGCTCGTCGTGCAGGTCGGGGACGGCCAGCAGCGCGAACAGCAGGATCAGACCACCGATGACGAACGAGGCGATCAGCGCGCGCAGGATCGCCCGGGGGGCGTTGCGGGTCGGGTCCTTGGACTCCTCACCCAGCGAGGAGGCGGTGTCGAAGCCGTACATGACGTACGCGGAGGCGAGCGAGGCGGTCAGGAACGCGCCGAAGTACCCCAGGGTCTCGCCGTGGCCCTTGCCGAAGGTGTCGGTGAGCGCGGTCGCCGGGCCGCGGGTGACGTGCGCGGCCAACAGCAGGATCAGCACGATCGCGGCGATCAGCTCGATGGCCACGCCGGCCGAGTTGATCCGCGCCATCAGCTTCACTCCGAAGGCGTTGACCAGGGTGGTGAAGGCGATCAGGACGGTACCCAGGAGGACCGCGTTGGCCGCCGCGTCGGTCTTTCCGGTGCCGTTGCCGACGAACTGGAACCACGACGAGATCTGCGGCAGCGTCACCTGGTAGGCCAGCGCCACCGCCGCCAGCGAGACCATCGACGCGGTGAGCATCATCCAGCCGCCGAGCCACCCCGCGTGCGGACCGCCCAGCTGCTTCGCCCAGTTGTAGATCGACCCGGCCACCGGATAGCGGCAGGCCAGCTCGCAGAAGCACAGCGCCACCATCAGCTGGCCGACGAAGACCATCGGCCAGGACCACCAGTACGCCGGGCCGCCGTGGCTCACGCCGAAGTAGAACAGCTGGAAGGTGCCGGTGAGGATGGAGATGTAGCTGATGCCGGCGGCGAAGGTGTGGAAGTTGCCGAGGGTGCGCTTGAGTTCGGGCTTGTAGCCGAGCTCGGCCAGCGCCCCGTCCTCGTGCCCGCCGTCGTCGGCGGACCCCTCGGCGGCGCCGGGGGGAACGGAACCGGAACCGGTCACTCGAACCACCTCTGCGGGCGCGGTGCGGTGTTCCGCCAGATGTGCTTGGCCTCCTGGTACTCCGCCAGCCCGGCCGGCCCCAGCTCCCGGCCGATCCCGGACTGCTTCATCCCGCCCCACTCGGCCTGCGGCACGTACGGATGGAAGTCGTTGATCCACACGGTGCCGGCCCGCAGCCGGGACGCCACCCGGTGCGCGCGCTCGCTGTCCTGCGTCCACACCGCCCCGGCCAGCCCGTACACCGTGTCGTTGGCCAGCGACACCGCCTCCTCCTCGTCGCGGAACCGCTCCACTGTCAGCACCGGCCCGAACGACTCGTCGCGCACCACCGACATGTCCGGGGTGCACTCGTCCAGCACCGTCGGCAGGTAGTAGAAGCCGTCCGCCAGCTCCGGGTCGTCCGGTGGCGCGCCCCCGCAGCGCAGCACCGCGCCCTCGTCCAGCCCGGCCGCCACATACGCCGCGACCTTCGCCCGGTGCGCCGCGGAGATCAGCGGACCGGTGCGGGCCCGCTCGTCGAACGGGCCGCCGAGCGGGATCCGCCGGGCGCGGGTCACCAGTTCGTCCACGAACCGGTCGTGCAGGTCCTCCTGGACCAGCAGCCGGGCGCCCGCCGAACAGACCTGCCCGGAGTGCAGGAAGACCGCCGTCATGGCGTAGTCGACGGCGGCGTCGAAGTCGGCGTCGGCGAAGACGATGTTGGGGTTCTTGCCGCCCAGTTCGAGGGCGATCTTCTTCACGGTGGGCGCCGCCGCCGCCATGATGCGGCGCCCGGTGACCAGACCGCCGGTGAACGACACCATGTCCACCCGCGGATCCTCGGTCAGCGGCGCCCCGACGAGGGGACCGGTGCCCAGCACCATGTTGGCCGCCCCGTCCGGCACCCCGGCCTCCGCCAGCAGCCGCATCAGGTGGATCGCGGTGTGCGGGGTCAGCTCGCTCGGCTTCAGCACGAAGGTGTTCCCGGTGGCCAGGGCCGGCGCGACCTTCCAGGCGGTCTGCAGCAGCGGGTAGTTCCACGGCGTGATCAGCGCGCAGACCCCGACCGGCTCGTGCCGCACCGTGCTGTCGGCCTCGGCGATCCCGGTGTCCACCACCCGGTCGGTGCCGCCGGCCGCCCCCAGATTGCCGAAGTAGCGGAAGCAGCCCGCGATGTCGTCCATGTCGTAGCCGCTCTCCACCAGCCGCTTGCCGGTGTCCAGCGACTCGGCCCGGGCCAGCGCCTCCCGGTCCCGCTCCAGCAGCTCGGCGACCCGCAGCACCACCCGACCGCGCTCGGCGGCCGGGGTGCGCGGCCACGACCCGTCGTCGAACGCCAGCCGCGCCGCGGTGATCGCCGCCGCCACGTCCTTCGGTCCGCCCTCGTCGACCGTCGCGACGAGTGTGCCGTCCGCCGGGCAGCGGATCTCCCGCACCTGCCCGTCGGCCGCTGCGGTCCACTGACCGCCGATGAACAGCTCAGGCATGGGTGGGCCTTTCGGTCGCGTCTCCGGGTGGGTGCCGGCGGCGGGCACACACGGGACGGGCACCCGGCCGCGATGTTCTCTTTCGGTGGTGATCTCCGCACCGAGCGTAATTCCGCTGTCGGGGGACCGCACGGTACGGGGCGCCGGGCCGGGCCGGCGGGGCGCGCGGTGGGGCCGATCGGGTGACCGCCCGGCGCTGCCCGACAATGGGGGCATGTACCTGGTCACCGACGCCGCCGCCTATCTCACCGGCCGTTGGCTCGTCGAGCGCGCCGTGCACGACCTGCGGGCCGGCACCGACGGCAGCTTCCGCGGCACCGCGGACTTCCGGCCGGACGGCCCCGACGGGGTGCTCCGGCACGTCGAGGAGGGCGAGCTGACCTGGGACGGCGTGGTGCACCCGGCGACCCGCACGCTGCGGCTGCGGCCCCGGTCAGACGGCACCGCCGCGGTCTCCTTCGCCGACGGCCGCCCGTTCCACGACCTGGATCTGCGGACCGGCCGCTGGACCGCCGTCCACCCCTGTGCCGCGGACCGCTACGAGGGCACCTTCACCGCCGTCGCCGAGGACCGCTGGCACCTGGAGTGGCGGGTCACCGGCCCGGCCAAGGACCAACTGCTGCGCTCGGTCTACCGGCGCGCCGACTGAGCGGAGAGCGCGCGCCGCACCCGGCTACGGCCGCTCCGGCTTCACCGCCCGCACCGCGTACAGCAGCGGAACGATCGGCTCGGAGTCGGGCAGCCGCCACCAGCCGTTGGTGTCCGGCACCATCGACGGGAAGCGCGGCCACGGCAGCACCTCGCTCTCCCGGACGCCCCGCAGGGTCAGCCCGGCCCCGATCAGCGCGTCGAGCACCTCCCCGACGCCGTGCCGCCACTCGTAACTCGTGGTGGCGCCCTGGAGCGGCGGGCCGTCGGTGTACGTGGTGGGGGTGTCGCTGCGCAGCGGGCCCCGGCCGGCCAGGTAGTCGTGGCGGAGCAGCAGCGGCGGGGTGTCCGGGTCGGTGGGCGGCGTCGGGCCCAGCGCGTTCAGCAGCGGGTGGAACTCCACCAGGTAGAACGTTCCGCCCGGCCGCAGCAGGGCGGCGACCGTCCCCGCCCACGCGGCGAGGTCCGGCAGGTAGCACACCGCGCCCTTGCCGGTGTAGACCACATCGAACCGGCGGTCGCCGAGCGCCTCGACCGCCCGGTACACGTCCGACCGCACGAACTCCATCTCCCGGCCGGTCTCCGCGGCCAGCCGCCGGGCCTGCGCCACCGCCTCGGCGGAGAAGTCCAGCCCCACCGCCCGTGCGCCCCGGTCCGCGAACGCGGCCGTCTCGGTGCCCAGATGGCACTGCAGGTGCAGCACATCGCGCCCTGCCAGCTCGCCGAGGTCGGACCATTCGAACGGCGCGAACCAGTCCTCGGCGCTCCGCGACCCGTCCAGCCCGTAGAACGCGCTGGCCACATGGACCGGGGTGCGGGCGTCCCAGTTGGCCTCGTTGGCGCGCACCATCTCCTCGGTGCCGGGCGGCTCCGACCGGTCGCCGGCGGGCGGACCGAGCGGCGCCCGGCCCGTGGACTCGCTCTGCTCTGTGGTCATGCCCCTCTTCTACCGGCCCGCCCCGCGCGGACACCAGGACGTCGCCCCGCTCCGACCAGAACCGGCCACCCGGCCCGCGGCGACCACCCGGCCGCCGGCGAGCACCAACCGCCGGGCCGCACGCCCCGCCAGAGCCTCGTCGTCCGTGGCGACGACGCAGGTGAGCCGGTACTCGCCCCACACCCGCACCAGCAGCTCGGTGAACTCCGCCCGGGCGGACGGCGGCAGGCCCGCGGTCGGCCGGTCCGCGAGCAGCACGGTGGGCCGCTTCACCAGCGCCCGGGCGAGAGCCGCCCGCCGCCGCGCGTACCGGTCCAGCTGCCCCGGCAGCAGGTCGCCCCGGGCGGACAGCCCGACCTCGGCCAGCGCGTCCCCGGCCAACTCCCAGCGATCGGCCGGCCGCAGCCGCAGCGGGGCCAGCGCGGCGGCCACGCCCTGCCGCACGGTCAGCCCCGCGAGCGGCCCGGGATCGTCGCCGTCGCCCGAGCCGATCAGACCGATCGACTCGGCGCGGATCCGGCCGAGCCGGGAGGCGGTGACGGTGGCCAGATCCGTACCGTCGAGCAGTACGCTGCCCCGGGTCGGCCGCTCCAGTCCGCCGAGGATCCGCAGCAGCGTCGAGGCGCCCGCGCCGCGCGGCCCCTGGACGGCGAGCGCGGTGCCGTCCGCCACGGAGAACGCGACGCCGTCCAGGGCCCGCACCAGCTCACCGCCGCGGCGGTAGTCCTTCGTCACGCCGGTCAGGTGGTACACGGTGCCCTCTCCTCCGGCCGACGGATCGCGGCCCCGGCCTCGACCGTAGGCACGCCGTGTGACCGGGCCATGAGCGGACCGTGAGAGGCCGATGAGAACGCCGGCCGGTCGCAGCGTTTCCCCGGGGCGGGTAACGGTACGACCACCACGCGCCCGCCGCGTCCGTCGGCGGGATGGCGCGAATCGCTCGGCCCGCGCCCATCGGCGCATCCGCCCGACTGCCCGTCCCCGCCCGCCAGTTGGAGCTGACGCCTGGTGGTCGTACCGTTACCCGCACCGCAATCCGACGGGAAGAGTGGGGAATGAGCCAAGAAAACCGGCAGCTGTCCAGCGCCGTCGACGTGAGCATCCCGAGTGTCGCGCGGATGTACGACCACTACCTCGGTGGCAAGGACAACTACGCGGTGGACCGCGAGGCGTGCGAGGAGCTGAGCAAGGTCGTCCCGAGCACCCAGGTGCTGGCGATCAACAACCGGCGGTTCCTGCGCCGGGCGGTCCGCTGGCTGGCCCGCGAGCAGGGCGTCCGGCAGTTCATCGACCACGGCTCCGGGCTGCCGACCCAGGACAACGTCCACCAGGTCGCCCAGCAGGTCGATCCCGGATCGCGGGTGGTCTACGTCGACAACGATCCCATCGTGCTGGCGCACGGCCGGGCGCTGCTGGAGGAGAACGAGAACACCGCCGTCATCCAGGCGGACATGCGGGACACCGACGGGATCTTCGGCAGCCCGGAGGTGCGGCGGCTGATCGATCTCGACGAGCCGGTCGCCGCGCTGTTCGTCTCCGTGCTGCACTGCATCCCGGACGCCGACGACCCGGCCGCCGTGGTCCGCCGGGCCGCCGAACGGCTGGTCCCCGGCAGCTTCCTGGTGGTGTGTCAGCTCGTGAGCGAGGACGTCGCGACGCGGGACTTCGTCACCGAGTTCATGCGGGTCAGTACCCAGGGGAACTGGGGGCGGGTGCGGCAGCAGCATGAACTGCGGTCGTTCCTGACGGGGTTGGAGATCCAGGAGCCGGGGCTGGTGGAGGTCTCGACCTGGCGACCGGATCCGTCGGACGTCGGCCCCAGGCAGCTGACGCAGGAGTGGATCGAGTACGGGGGCGTGGCGCGCAAGCCGTAGCGGCGCGACGGCGCCGGAGCGGGGCGGGATCCGGGCCCGGCCCGCCCGTCAGCCCGCCCGCTCCACCATTCGCTCCAGCATCGCGAGGGAGTTCCGCGGTGACTCGGCCTGGGCGCTGAGCCGGTCCATCACGGCCAGGTAGTGGTCGACGTCGTCGCGCTTGTCCAGGTACAGCGCGCTGGTCAGCTGCTCCAGATAGACGATGTCGGGGAGGTCGGGTTCCAGGAAGCGGAGGATGGTGATCGGGCCGCCCGCCGCGGCGAGGCCGCCGAGGGCGAACGGTGCGACCTGGAGGGTGATGTTCGGCAGCCGCGCCATCTCCAGGAGGTGCCGGACCTGACCGACCATCACCTCGGGTCCGCCCAACGGGCGGCGCAGGCACGCCTCGTCGATGATGGCCCACAGCCGGGGCGCGTCGGTGAGCGTCAACAGCCGCTGTCTCTCCATCCGTAGGTCGACCCGCTGTTCGGTCTCCTCCGGAGTGGATCCCGGGTTGCCCAGCCGGGCCACCGCGCGGGCGTACTCCGGGGTCTGCAACAGGCCGGGTACGAACTGGACTTCGTAGGTGCGGATGACCGAGGCGGCCGACTCCAGGCCGAGATGGGTCTCGAACCAGCTGGGCAGGACATCGCTGAACTGGTGCCACCACCCGGGCTTGCCGGTCCGGCGGGCGAGGGCGAGAAAGGTGGCGCGGGCGGTGCTGTCGGTGACGTCGTACAGCGTCAACAGGTCGGCGACATCGCGTTCCTTGCAGCTCACCCGGCCCAGTTCCAGGCGGCTGATCTTGGCGTGGGAGGCGCGGATGGCGTCCCCGGCGGCCTCGCGGGTGATGCCCGCGGCCTCCCGCAACCGGCGCAACTGGGTGCCCAGCACGATGCGGAGAACGGTCGGGCCGCCGCGTGGATGGTCCAGATAGCGGCGCAGGGACGGGTCGCTGCTCGGCTGCGCGGCGCTCATGGTGACTCCCCTGAGTGGTCGGGCGAACGCCCAGTGTCCCATTGCCCCTTGAGGGCGTACACCTACGCCGACTATCCGGCCGACATATGCCTCAGTTATGGCGCGTGAGGGTGGTCCTCTGCTCAGTCGTGGGGGAACAGATCATCGAACTCGCCGTCCTTGGCGCCCTGTACGAAGGCGGCCATCTCGGCGCGGGTGTAGATCAGCGCGGGTCCCGCGGTGTGTCGCGAGTTGCGCACCGCGACTCCGCCGTCCGGAAGAAGCGCCAGTTCAACGCAGTTGCCGTTGGGGTTGCTGCGGCGGCTCTTGCGCCACACCGCGCCTTCGATGCCGGTGGCCGGCATCCCGTTGGTCATCGACTCCATCACAGCTGCTCCCTTGGTGGGGGTGTGCTCGGGACCGATCCGGGACCGTGATCACGGTTGGCGTGATCCTGTCCCTGGGTTGCCGTCCGTGTCGATGTAATTGCAGATGCACTTGCAGCGATGGACGGCTGACGAGGATATTAGCCCTCTGGGGCGGCCCCGCCCAGACCGTCCCGGACGCGCCCAACCCGTATGCCCCTCCGCGGAGATCGTGATGACCACACACCCGGCACAGTCCGAGCGCGACAGCCTCCGGGAAGGAGGGGAGCCAGCGGCCACCACCGGCCGTGAATCGTGGTGGATGCCCGGCCCGGACGGCTTCGCGGCCTGTGCCCTCGGCGGTGCGCAGTGCACCGTGGCGGAGGCGCGACGGTTCACCCGGAGCACCCTCGACGCCTGGCGGATGTGCCCGCACCTCGCCGACAACGCGGTCCTGATCGTCTCGGAGCTGGTCACCAACGCCCTTCGGCACGGTTCCGTCGATCCCCTCGGCATGGGCCTCGACTTCCTCATGGAGGAGCGCTTCTGCCAGGCGTGGCTGGCGCTGACCCGACAGGAGCACGGCGTGCTGTGCGCGGTCTCCGACGGCGGGACCACGGCGCCCGTGCTGCGACCGCCGGACGAGCTGGCCGAGTGCGGGCGCGGACTCCACCTCGTCGACCGGCTCAGCGACTCCTGGGGCTGGACACCGCCGGACGCGTCCGGCAAAACGGTGTGGGCTACGGTGATGGCGCGCGGCTGAGCTGCCGCGGGACCGACCGCCGGGGACCGGGAGCCGATGGATCTGCTGTCGCTGCGCTACTTCCGCGCGGTCGCGCGACGGGAACACATCAGCCGGGCCGCCGAGGAGCTGCGGGTGGCCCAGCCCTCGGTGAGCCGCACCATCGCCCGGTTGGAGGCCGAGCTGGGGGTGCCGCTCTTCGACCGGCAGGGCCGCACCGTCCGGCTCAACCGCTACGGGGCCGCGTTCCTCGTCCGGGTGGAGCGGGCCCTGGACGAACTCGACGATGCCCGACGGGAGTTGCACGACGCGGCCGGGACCGACCAGGAGAGCGTGGCGATCGCCGCGGAGACCCTGATGCCGCTCGCCCACCTGCTCGGCGACTTCCGGGCCGCCTACCCCGGCGTCGCGGTGCGGCTCCTGCAGTCCACCCCCGAGATGATGCTCGATCAGCTCCGGACCCGCGAGGTGGACTTCTGCGTGGCCTCGCAGCCGCTGGACGGGCCGGGGCTGGAGGCGGTGCGGCTGCGGCGCGAGGAGGTGCAGCTCGTGGTGCCGGCCGGGCACCGGCTGGCCGACCGGGAGCGGGTCTCGGTCGGCGACCTGTTCGGCGAACCGTTCATCACCACCGGGCCCGGTCACTGGCAACGCGTCCTGCTGGACCGGCTGTTCGCGCCGACCGGTCGGCGCCCGCTGATCGCCTGCGAGGGCGAGGAGCCCGCCGCCACCCTCTTCCTGATCCAGGCCGGACTCGGCATCGGCCTGGGCCCCGCGCTCGCCCGCGAGGCCACCGCGCACGAGCCGATCGCCTGGGTGCGCCTCGACGCCCCCGGCTGCTTCCGCACGCTCAGCCTCGTCCGACGCGCGGACGGCTATCCGTCGGTGGCCGCGGCCCGCTTCCGGGACGTGGCGGTGGCGTACTACACGGCGTTGAAGGGCGCCGCCGAGGACTAGGGCGCTTCTGACGGATCTCCGCGGCGTCGCGGCGCCTGGCACGCCCGCTCGCTGCGTTGCCGGGATGTCCCCATAGCTCCGCTATGAAGACATCCCGGCGCCTTGCGATCGCACGCACCAGGCGCCGCTCCTTCTTCCACGGAGATCCGTCAGAAGCGCCCTAGGGCGTTTCTGACCGAGGCGGACCGGCCGCGTCGGCCCCGGTGCTCAGGACCCGCCGCGCAGCAGATAGCCGTCGCGGATCGCGGCGGGGTCGGCGAACGGGCCGCTGCGGTACGGATGCACGGCGATGGCCAGTTCGTTCGCGGCCGGACCCTGCTCCGGATGGGCCGCGAAATCCCCCGCGTGACAGTCCAGTTGGCGCTGGACGCCCTGCTGGCAGATCTTGGCCAGCTGGTCCGCCTCTACCGCGGACAGCGCCACCCCGGGCCGCAGCTGGACGTGCACCACCGGTCCGGCCTCCAGCTCGCCGCCCGCCTCCAGGGTGAGGCAGAACCCCTCGATCAGGTCCGCCAGCGGGTTGCCCTCGAAGAGCCCGCGCTCGACGTCCTGCGGATAGCTGTTGGCCCCCATGCTGTCTCCCGGCCCCGGTCGGTGGGTGGTACCGACATCTTCGGGGTCCGGCACCCGGGCGTCATGAGTCGGACTACTCAGGTCCGCGAGTGAGTACCCGCACCCAGCGCCGCCCCGGCGAGGGACCGCTCGACGCGCTCCACGGCGGTGTACGCGCCGAACCCGGCCAGGCGCAGCAGCGCGGTGTCGTCGGCCGCCCCGTCGGGAGCCGTGAGACGCCAGAACTCCACGTCCGCCGCGGTGAGTTGGGACGGTTCCAGGGCCACCAGGAGCGCCACCGCGACGGCCGGGCGGTCGGCGCCGCGCAACCCTTCCAGCGCGGCGTAGAGCCAGGACCGGGCCGCAGGCTGACGGTTTGTCAGGCCAGTGTCGGACGGGTGGCCGCCATGAGCGGCGACGACCGTCCGCACCCGCGTCCGGACGGCGTCGGAGAGCCACGGGTCGCGGTCCGCCACCGCCGCGGACCGGAGCGCCGCGATCCCCGCGCCCAGCGGGGCTCCGCCGGCCCAGGCCGGCTCCGGGCCGATCGGGTCCGCCAGCAGCGGCAGGCTCTCCCCGGGGCGCGGCGCGTGGGCTGGTGTCGGACGCGCCGCGCCCCCGCCGCCCAGCAGGCGGTGCGGCCACCGCTCGGCGGCGCGGTCCGCCCGCGCGGACAGCAGCGCGGAGCCCAGCCGGGTCAGGAAGTGCGCGGTCAGGGCGGTGCCGAGGAGTTCGGGGGCGTGGTCGGGCGGGCCGGGTGGCCCGGCCGGTGGGGCGTCCGGCGCGCCGGTGGCCGCGCCCCAGGCCAACAGCCGGGCGTGGTCGGGGTCCTTGGGGGCGCCGCCGTCGCGGACCGTCCGGGCCAGCGTGCGGTGGCCGGCGGCGTGCAGCGCCCGGGCATGGGTGCGCAACACCGGCGGGCACCGCCGGGCCCGCGCCACGCCGGCCGCCACCAACTCCTTGTCGGTACGGGCGGCGCTGCCGGTCAGCAGCGACTCGCGGACCGCCACCCAGGTCGCGCACAGCAGGTCCGGCACGCCGAACAGCAGCCGGAACTCCGCGGGTATCCCGGCCGGGCCGAAGTGGCCCGCCAACTGGGCGTGCACGGCCGCGAGGCGCGGCGACGCCGTGGTGGCGGGGTCCACGGGGGTGGTGTGGAGGAAGGGGCTCGGCACGGCGGTCTCCAGTTCGGGCACGGCGGCCCGGCAACGGCCGCCTCCGGAGTTGATCATCCGCCGCCGGGGCGTGCCCGGGCGTCGTACAGGGGGAGACACTTTCCCCTACCGCACCCGGAGCGCGACCGGTTCGCACGTCCTCCCGACGGTGTAGGGGAACCCGTAAGGGGCCCTGGCCCCGGGGGCGCAGGGGGCGGCCGGGCAGCCGTCGCGGCCCGGCCGTCACCCGCTCAGGTCGCGCTCGCGCGCTCTCCTGACGCGCCGTCCGTCACGTCGCCGGTCGCGCCGCCGAGCGCGCCGCCGGTCAGGCCCTCGGCCGATCCGTCGCCCAGGCCGAAGGCCGACAGCAGCCGCTCCGCCGCCAGGGTCGCGGTGATCTCGCCCGCGCGGACCGCCCCCTCGACCTCCGGACCCAGCCGACGGACCTCCGGATGCTCCTGGAGGCGGTCGATCAGCCGGTCCCGGACCATCGACCACGTCCAGTCGACCTGCTGGGTGCGGCGCCGCTCGGCGAGCGCGCCGGTGGACTCCAGCAGGGTGCGGTGCTGCTCGATCCGCTCCCACACCGTCTTGAGCCCCGTGCCCTCGCGGGCGCTGCAGGTGAGCACCGGCGGGGTCCAGGCCGCGTCGGCGGGCTGCAACAGCCGCAGGGCGCCGGCGAGTTCACGGGCGGCCGAGCGGGCGTCCCGCTCGTGCGGGCCGTCCGCCTTGTTGACCGACACCAGGTCCGCCAGCTCCAGGACGCCCTTCTTGATGCCCTGGAGCTGGTCCCCGGTGCGGGCCAGCGTCAGCAGCAGGAACGTGTCGACCATGCCCGCGACGGTGGTCTCCGACTGGCCGACGCCGACCGTCTCCACCAGCACCACGTCGTATCCCGCGGCCTCCATCACCACGATCGACTCCCGGGTCGCCCGCGCCACCCCGCCCAGCGTGCCGGACGTGGGGGAGGGGCGGACGAACGCCGCCGGGTCGGTCGCCAGCCGCTCCATCCGGGTCTTGTCGCCGAGGATGGAGCCGCCGGTCCGGCTGGAGGACGGGTCGACGGCCAGCACCGCCACCCGGTGTCCCATCCCGGTCAACAGCGAGCCGAGCGCGTCGATGAAGGTCGACTTGCCGACGCCCGGCACGCCGCTGATGCCCACCCGCCGGGCCGCGCCGGAGTACGGCAGCAGCCGCACCAGCAGCTGCTGGGCCGCCGCCCGGTGATCGGCGCGGGTGGACTCGACCAGGGTGACCGCGCGGGCGATCCAGGCCCGGGAGCCGGCCCGCACCCCCTCGGCGTACCGGTCGACATCGATCCTCGCAGGCATGCCCCTCCGCTCTACAGCTCGTGGCCGAGGACCGACGCCAGGTCCCGCACCAGGTCGTGGGCCGCGTCCGGGATGACCGTGCCGGGCAGGAACACCGCGGCGGCGCCCATGTCCCGCAGCGGCTGGACGTCCTGCGGCGGGATCACCCCGCCGACCACGATGGTGATGTCCTCCCGGTCCTCCGCCGCCAGTGCCTCCCGCAGCGCCGGCACCAGCGTGAGGTGACCGGCCGCCAGCGAGGACACCCCGACGATGTGCACGTCGGCCTCCACCGCCTGCCGGGCCACCTCGGCCGGGGTCTGGAACAGCGGGCCGACGTCGACGTCGAAGCCCAGGTCGGCGAAGGCCGTAGCGATCACCTTCTGGCCGCGGTCATGGCCGTCCTGCCCCATCTTGGCCACCAGGATGCGCGGCCGGCGGCCCTCGGCACGCTCGAACGCGGCCACCAGCTCCCGGGTGCGCTCGACCCCCGACGAGGGTCCCGCTTCGTCTCGGTACACACCGGAGATGGTACGGATCTGGCCCGAGTGGCGGCCGTAGACCTCCTCCAGGGCGTCCGAGATCTCCCCGACGGTCGCCATCGCGCGGGCCGCGTCCACCGCCAGCGCCAGCAGATTGCCCTCAAGCCCCGGCCCTGGCGCGGCCTTCGCCGCCTCGGTCAGCGCCCGCAGCGCCCGCCGGCAGGCGTCCTCGTCGCGCTCCGCCCGCAGCCGCTTGAGCTTGTCGATCTGCTGGGCCCGCACCGCGGAGTTGTCGACCTTGAGGACCTCGATCTCCTCGTCCGTCTCCACCCGGTACTTGTTGACGCCGATCAGCGCCTGCCGCCCGGAGTCGATCCGCGCCTGCGTACGTGCCGCGGCCTCCTCGACGCGCAGCTTGGGGATGCCCGCGTCGATCGCCTTGGCCATGCCGCCGGCCGCCTCGACCTCCTCGATGTGCGCCCAGGCCCGGCGCGCCAGATCGTGGGTGAGCCGCTCGACGTACGCGCTGCCGCCCCACGGGTCGATCACCCGGCAGGTGCCCGACTCCTGCTGGAGGAACAGCTGGGTGTTCCGGGCGATCCGCGCCGAGAAGTCGGTGGGCAGCGCCAGCGCCTCGTCGAGCGCGTTGGTGTGCAGCGACTGGGTGTGGCCCTGGGTCGCGGCCATCGCCTCCACACACGTCCGGGTGACGTTGTTGAACACGTCCTGCGCGGTCAGCGACCAGCCCGAGGTCTGCGAATGGGTGCGCAGCGAGAGGGACTTGGGGTTCTTCGGGTCGAACTGCTTCACCAGTCGCGCCCACAGCAGCCGGGCCGCGCGCAGCTTGGCGATCTCCATGAAGAAGTTCATGCCGATCGCCCAGAAGAAGGAGAGCCGCGGCGCGAAGGAGTCCACGTCCATACCGGCCGCCATGCCCGCCCGCAGGTACTCCACCCCGTCGGCGAGGGTGTACGCCAACTCCAGGTCGGCCGTCGCCCCCGCCTCCTGGATGTGGTAGCCGGAGATCGAGATGGAGTTGTAGCGCGGCATCTTCTGCGAGGTGTACGCGAAGATGTCGGAGATGATCCGCATCGAGGGCTGCGGCGGATAGATGTAGGTGTTGCGGACCATGAACTCCTTGAGGATGTCGTTCTGGATGGTCCCGGCCAGCTTCTCGGGCGGTACGCCCTGCTCCTCGGCGGCCACGATGTAGAGGGCGAGAACGGGCAGCACCGCGCCGTTCATCGTCATCGACACCGTCATCCTGTCCAGCGGGATGCCCTCGAAGAGCTGCCGCATGTCGTAGATCGAGTCGATCGCCACGCCCGCCATGCCGACGTCACCGGTCACCCGCGGGTGGTCGCTGTCGTAGCCGCGGTGCGTGGGCAGGTCGAAGGCGACCGACAGGCCCTTCTGGCCGGCGGCGAGGTTGCGCCGGTAGAAGGCGTTGGACTCCTCGGCGGTGGAGAAGCCCGCGTACTGCCGGATCGTCCAGGGCTGGTTGACGTACATCGTCGGGTACGGGCCGCGCAGATACGGCGCGATGCCCGGGTAGGTGCCCAGGAAGTCCAGGCCGTCGAGGTCGTCCGCGGTGTAGAGCGGCTTGACGTCGATGCCCTCCGGCGTCTCCCAGGTCAGGTCCGTGACGCTCTTGCCGGTCGCCTGCTGGACGGCCTGCGTCCAGCGGTCCCGGTCACCGGACGCCGCCGCCCTGGACGTCTCGCCCAGCTCCACCGTGCTGAAGTCCGGGATGGCGCCCGCCTGTCGTGCCGTCTCCTTCATCCCGCCACCTCCGTGACATCCAGGGCCGAGGACAGCACCCCGGCCGCGTCGCAGCCCGCGAACACGAACGTGTCCACTCCGGCCGCCACGAAATCCTCCCGGTGCTCGCGCGGTTTGCCCGCCAGATACACCCGCACCGCGCCCGCCGACTTCAGCGCCGCGGCCACCTCCGCCGCCTGCTCGGCGTACACCGCGTCACTGGAGCACACCGCGGCGATCCGCGCGCCGCTCGCCGCGAACGCCGCGGCCACCGACTCCGCCGTCACCTGCTCCGCGGTGGTCTCGATGCCGCCCGCCTGGAAGAGGTTGGCGGTGAACGCCACCCGCGCGGTGTGCGCCGCTACCGGGCCCAGCGCGGCCAGGAATGCCGTGGGGCGCGCTCCGTGTGCCGCCAGATGCGCATCGGAACGGGCCCGCAGCGCCTCGAACGCGTCGTCCCGGCGCACCCGCGGCAGCCCCCCGCCGGCCGGTGCCGGGGCCGCCTCGCGCTCCAGCGGCGACTCGGCCAGCTGCGGGAACTCGCTGACACCGGTGATCGGTTCCCGGCGGTGCGCCAGGTCCGCGCTGCGCCGCCGCCAGGTCTCCGCCAGCCGGTCGCCGAGCATCCCGGACCGCAGCGCGGCGACCTGGCCGCCGGCGCCTTCGATCTCCTGGAAGAACGCCCAGCCCGCGCGGGCCAGTTCGGCGGTGAGCTGCTCGACGTACCAGGAGCCGCCCGCCGGGTCGATCACCTTCGCCAGATGCGACTCCTCCAGCAGCACCGACTGGGTGTTCCGGGCGATCCGCCGGGCGAACGCGTCCGGCAGGCCCAGCGCCGCGTCGAACGGCAGCACCGTCACCGCGTCCGCGCCGCCCAGGCCGGCGGACAGCCCGGCGACCGTGGTGCGCAGCATGTTCACCCACGGGTCCCGACGGGACATCATGACCGTCGAGGTGACCGCGTGTTGGCGCTGCGCGGCGGCGGCCGGCGACACCCCGCAGACCTCGGCGACCCGGGCCCACAGCAGCCGGGCGGCACGCAGCTTGGCGATGGTCAGGAACTGGTCGGCGGTGGCGGCGTACCGGAACTCCAGCTGCCGGCAGGCCGCGTCGATGCCCAGGCCCCGCCCGTCCGCGGTCAGTTCCCGCAGATAGCCCACTCCGGTGGCCAGCGAGGCGCCCAACTCCTCGGCCGCCGAGCCGCCCGCCTCGTGGTACGGCAGGGCGTCGACGGTCACCGCGCGGATCCGCGGTGCGCTCTCCTCGGCCCAGCCGGCCAGGTGGGCGGCGGCCGCCAGTCCGTCGGCCAGCCCGCGGTCGTCGCCGGTCCGGGCGAGCACGCCCAGCGGGTCCGCGCCCAGCGCGCCCGCCGTCTCGGCCAGCGCCACCCCGGACTCCTGGTAGAGCCGCCGCAACTCCGCTGCCGCCGCCGGGAATTCCGCACCCGCGTCCAGGACCACCGGCGCCAGGTCCAGATACACGCCCTGGAGCGCCTGGGCCAGACCGGACACCGGGACGCCGCCGTCACCGACGGTCAGCCATACGGAGGTGACCCCGTTCTCCAGGTCGGCGAGCACCGCCTCGTTGACCCGCCGGGGATCGGTGCCCGCGTGCCGCTGGCGCACGTCCCACCCCGAGCCGGCCGTGCCCTCCGGCCGGCCCGCCCTTATGAACGGCGGGAAACCGGGCAGGCCCGCGGCCGGTGGCGCGTCCTGTGCGGCATAGAGCGGTCGGACGCGGATCCCGTCCTGGAGATCCGTGGCGAGCGCGTCCTCGGCGGCGGCACCGGTGGCCTCGGAGGCGCCCGACTTGCGGAGCACCCCTTCGACGAGGCGCTGCCACTGCTCGCGCTCGGCCGCCGGGAAGGCGGCGGCCAGGGGGAGTTCGGGGGACTCGGCGGTCATGGCAGCAGGCTAGGCGAGCGACCGTCGGCCGGAGCAGGGGGCAAGGCTGTGACCTTGCCCTCGTTGAGCCGGCCGCCGAACGCCATGAACAGGGCGAACCCGCCCCGGACGGGCGATGGCCGCTCCGCCTGCCGCTCCCGAGACGGCGCCGTCCGCCGCGCTACGGTGGCCCGGCACCCCACCGAGGAGCGGCATGCGCCACCCGCCGATCACCCGCACCACGCTCGCCGCCGGCCTGCTGGCCCTCCTGCTCCTGACCGCCGTGGCCGCCCTCCTGGCGCCGGCGCCGCCCCACGGCACCGACGACCACGCCGCCTGCACGGGCCGCACCCCCGCCTCCTGGACCACCGACCCGGCGACCACCACGGCGTTCGCCCGCTACGGCGACGACGACTCCCGCGGCGACGACTGGACCGGCGGCGACGGCACCCACTCGGTGCGCCTTCCGGACGGCCGGACGCTCTGGCTGTTCTCCGACACCTTCCTCGACCGGGTCCACCCACCGCCCAACCCCCAGGGCGCGCCCTACCGTTGGCGCACCACCGACGCCGGCGGCACGCCGTTCCTACGGCACAATTCCCTCGTTCTGATGAACTCCTCGGGCACGCCGGAGCGCACCCTGACCGGCGGCACCCCCGCCGCCCCCGGGCCGTTCTTCCCCGACCCGCCCGGCGGCGGCTGGCGCTGGCCGGTCCACGCGACCGTCGAACCGCGCGCCCCCGGCTCACCGGACCGGGTCGTCCGGGTGCTGCTGTGGAACCGCGTCCCCGGCACCGGCGCGTGGATCTTCGGCGTGCCCCGCGGCACCGAGGTCGCCACCCTCTCCCTGCCCGACCTCCGGCTGGAGTCCCTCACCCCGGTCGCCGACCGCAGCGCGGTCGCCGACCCGGGCCGAGCCGTCCTCTACGGCACCGCGCTGGTCCGTGACGGTGCCTGGAACTACGTCTTCGGCGGTGACGACCCGCCCTCGTCCCCGGCCGACAGCGGCTATCTGGCCCGGGTCCCGGTCGGTCGGCTCGCGGACCGGGCGGCCTGGCGGTTCTGGGACGGCGCCCACTGGCAGCCGGACGCCGGGCGGGCCGCGCCGGTCCTGCGCGGCGGCGGCCGGCGCGGCGTCGGCAGCGCCTTCACCGTCGTCCGCGCGGCCGGGGGCACCTGGGTGCTGCTCACCATGGACACCGCGGGCGGCGCCGGACTGCGGACGATCACCGGCTATTGGGCCTGCTCGCCCCAGGGCCCCTGGCACGGCCCGACCGGCCGGATCACCCCGCCGCGCCCGGCCGGCCCCGACCCCGACCACCTCGCGGTCTACAACCCGCAGGCACACCCGGAGTTCACCACCGACGCCGGGCTGCTGCTCAGCTACGACGTCAACTGGCTCGGCCCGCCCGGCGCCCCCGCCGACCCGGTGGTCAACGGCGACGTGGAGCTGTACCGACCGCGGTTCCTACGGGTCCGGCTGGCGCCGACCGGGCCCTGACGCGCCGCGCGCCGGAGCTCAACTCCCGTGCCGCGCCCGCCAGATGCGGGCCTGCTCCTCGATGTCGAACGGGACGAGGTTCAGCGGCGGGCCCTCGGGCGGTGCGGCCAGCGCCGCCCGGATCCGGTCGTTGATCTCCGTCAGGATGCGGCGCAGCGCGGCCTCGCTCGGCGCCTCCGCGGCGGCCTTGAGCGCCTCCTCGGCCTCCTTGCGCAGGGCGAGGGTGGGCGGGAGGAAGGAGAGCTGTTCCCGGCTCATCTTCTCCTTGATCCACCAGGTCTCGTCGTACGGCCGGTCGAGATGGGGGAGGGGCTTGCCGAAGCCCGGCAGGCGCTCGAAGCCGCCGCGCTCGTCCGACTCACGGATCTGCTTGTCGACCCAGCTCTCGAAGCTGACGCCGGGGGGTTTGCGCTCGGTCATCGTGGGATTCTCCCGAGGTGCGGTCCGGACGGTCCTCGCTCCTTCACCGTAACGCACGCTCCCCGTCCGGCCCGGGCCCGGACGGACGGGGAGCGGCCGGTCAGTCGCCCGCGCCGGCGCTGTCGTTCGCGCCGGTCGGGGTCGGCTGGACCAGGGGGAAGGCGTTGTTGCCGCCGCAGACCATGGGTCCGACCCGGACGCCGTCGCCGACCAGGGTGACCGTGACCTGCCCCGGCGGCTTGTCGCCGGGGACCCGGGCGTTGGCCGCGGTGCACACCAGCTGGTTCAGCGAGGCCGGGTCCACCAGCTTGGCGTTGACCGGCAGGGTGATCGCGACCCGCCCTGGCCCGGACGTCGCGGTGAGCGGACCGGGGAACTTCGGCACCACGCTGGACAGCCCGCGCATCCGCTCGGCGTGGTTCGGCCCCTGCACCAGCAGGTTGATCGCTTCCTGCGGGTCCAACGGCTCCTTCGCCGGGCGGGTCGCCGGATGGAGCCCGTCCGGGCCGTAGAAGAACAACTGCACATCGGCCGGGGGCTTGCCCGGGGCCCGCACCCCGGTCGCCGGCTCACCGGCGTCGATCACATCGGTGGGCTCGATGCCGCAGCCGGCCAGCGTCGCGGTGAGCACCCCGGCCAGGGTGCCCAGCGCGGCCCGGCGGCCGGGGCGGCGGACGGCGGTACGGCGGGCGGCCGGACCGTGCGCGGTCGGACGTCGGTTGATCATGCGGCGTCGTGCCCCTTCCCGGCGGCGGGCTGCCCGGCGGGCTCGTCGTCGGCCCCGCCGGCCGGCGCCTCCTCCTGCCGCAGCGGCAGTTCCACGGTGAACACCGCGCCGCCCTCGGGGGAGTTGGCGGCGCGCAGGGTGCCGCCGTGCAGCCGGACGTTCTCCTGCGCGATGGCCAGCCCCAGCCCGCTGCCCTCGGAGCGGGCGCGGGCCGAGTCCGCCTTGTAGAAGCGGTCGAAGACGTGCGGCAGCACCTCGGGGTCTATCCCCGGACCGCTGTCGCGGATCTCGATCAGCACCGTGGCGTCGCCGGGCTCCGGCGCACGCAGCACCACCCGCACCGGCTCGCCGCCGTGGTGCAGGGCGTTGCCCACGAGGTTGGCCACCACCACGTCCAGCCGGCGCGGGTCGAGCCGGACCCGGACGTCGTCCGGCAGGTCCGCGGTCACCCGCTGCTGCCAGGCGCGGGCCTGGAGGGTCTTGCGGATCGTCTCGGCGACGTCGACCTCGTCCAGGTGGAGCGCGGCGGCGCCCGCGTCGAACCGCGAGACCTCCATCAGGTCTTCCACCATCCGCGCCAGCTTCCCGGTCTCCTGGCTGATCAGCCGGACCGCGGAGGCGGTGTCCGGGTCGAGCGAGTCGGCGTCCTCGTCCAGCACGTCGGTGACCGCGGACATCGCGGCCAGCGGCGTCCGCAGCTCGTGCGAGACGTCGGCCGCGAACCGTCGGGAGTTGGCCTCCATCCGGCGCAGCTCCGCCATGCTCTCCTCCAGTTTCGCCGCCATCTCGTTGAACGTCCGCGAAAGATCGGCGAGTTCGTCGGCACCCTTGAACTCCAGCCGGGTGTCCAGCTTGCCCTCGGCGATCCGCCCGGCGGCCTGCCGCAGCCCCCGGACCGGCCGCAGCACCCCGCGCGCCGCGAACAGCGGCAGGATCACCGCCAGCGCGAAGGCCGGCAGCGCCCCGCCACGCGCGGCGCTCACCAGCGCCTCGACGTTGGCCTCCTCGGCGCGCAGCGGCAGCTGTGCGTAGACCGTCAGCGCGGACGGCCGGCCGTCGCTCTGCCGCACCGGCATCCCGATCAGCAGCCAGGGCGCGCCGTCCCGCTCGATCCGCTGGAAGGCCGGCACCCGGCGCTTCTCCACCGACGCCTTGAAGTCGGCCGGCACCGTCATGTCGCGCCGCAGCCCGCCCTCGTCGTCGTCCGGGACGCCGTTGTAGTGCACCGAGACGTCCCAGTCCCGGGACTTGCCGGAGCGTTCCAGCTTCACCCGGAAGAAGTCCAGGTCGGACCGGGACGGCGGCACCGCCAGCTCCGGGGCCAGCGAATTGACCTGGGCCCGCAGGTCGTTGACGGCGGTGTCCTGGGACCGCTGGAGGATGGCGTTCCGGGCCTCGCGATAGGTCAGCCCGGCGGTGGTCAGCGCACTGACCGCGGCCACCAGCAAGAACGCCACCACGAGCCGGGCGCGCAGTCCGCGCACCGCGGAGACGCCCGGCACCAGGCGGCGGAGGCGGCTCACAGCGGTCCGAAGCGGTAACCGAAGCCGCGCACGGTCTGGACGTACCGGGGGCTGCGCGGGGTGTCCTCTATCTTCGTCCGCAGCCGCATCACACAGGCGTCCACCAGCCGCGCGTCGCCGTGGTAGCTGTGCTCCCAGACGTGCTCCAGCAGCTGCTGCCGGCTGAAGACCTGGCCCGGGGTGGCGGACAGGAACAGCAGCAGCTTCATCTCGGACGGCGCCAGCGCCAGGTCCTGACCGGCCTTGCTGACGACCAGACCGGCCCGGTCGATGGCCAGTTCGCCGTAGGTCTCCACGGGCGCGGGCCCCGGCTCGGTGGCCGGGGCGCCGTCGGTGGGCAGCGCGGTGCGCCGCAGCACCGCCCGGATCCGCGCCTCCAGGACCTCGCCACGGGCCGGTTTGACGATGTAGTCGTCGGCCCCGGCCTCCAGCCCGAGGACCACGTCGAGATCGTCGCCGCGGGCGGTGAGCATGATGATCGGCAACTGTCGCTCGGCGCGGATCAGCCGGCAGATCTCGAAGCCGTCCTTGCCGGGCAGCATCAGATCCAGCAGCACGATGTCGGGGCGGAAGGACGGCAGGGTCGCCAGTCCCTCCTCGCCGCTGGCCGCGGCCGCGACGTCATGGCCGCGCCGCCGCAGCGCCAGGGACACTCCGTCCCGGACGGCGGCGTCGTCCTCGATCAGCAGTACACGTGGCATGGGTCCAGTATCAATAAGTTTCATGATGGATCCGTAACAGGAGCATCCTGTCCCGAGTCCTGTGCATCTGTGGGGGTGCAGGCGGCGTCCGTGTAAAGGGGCACACCAAGTCGCCGGCACGTATACAGCAGAGCACACGAGGGGCGGGATTGACATGGCAGGGCGCTTCGGCACGGGACGACGCTTCGGGATCGAGGGCGGGATCATCGGCGTGGCCACCGCGGCGGTGGCGTCATTGGCGGTCGTGGGAGCGTTCGCCCTCCTCCAACCCAGCGCCGAGGCGGACACCGTCAGCCCGGACCGCAAGCCGGCCCAGCCGCCGCGCAGCGCCCCGGTCGACCCGTCCATCGTGCACGCCTCCGACCGCCCGGGCCGCAGCCTGAACATCACCATCGACGACGGACCGGACCCCGTCTGGACCCCGAAGGTCCTGGAGGTCCTGAAGGAGAACGGCGTCAAGGCGACCTTCTGCATGATCGGTCCGCAGGCCGCGGCGCACCCCGCCCTGGTCAAGAAAGTGGTGGCCGACGGCCACAAGCTGTGCGACCACACCGTGAACCACAACACCGCCATGGACCACCGCTCCGAGGACTACCAGTCCCGGCAGATCCTCGACGCCCAGAAGATGATCGAGGACGCGGCGGGCGGCGCCAAGGTCGAGTACTACCGTGCCCCCGGCGGCGCCTTCACCCCCTACAGCCGCAAGCTCGCCGCCGAGCGCGGCATGCGCCCGCTGGGCTGGAACGTCGACAGCAAGGACTTTGAGGGCGGCTCCGTCGCGCAGATCGAATCGACCGTCCGCGGCGAACTCCGCAACGGCCCCACCGTCCTCTTCCACGACGGCGGCGGCAACCGCGCCCGCACGGTGGAGTCGCTGCGGCAACTGCTGCCGTGGATGAAGCAGCAGGGCTACGGCTTCGGCTTCCCGCAGCGGTAGGGCGGTCCGTGCTCTGACGCACGCCCCATACAGCCGAACGGGCCGGTCACCACCGGCCCGTTCGTCGTCTTCCGTCCCGCGTCGCCCGCGCGGTGCCGCTCCGCCTCACGCGGCGCCGAACAGCTCCGCCAGCTCGTGCTCCACGCCCAGGTGCTCGTGCTCGCGCCCGGCCGGCACCGCCTCGTACGAGCGGGCCAGGAACTGCCGGACCTCCGCGGTCCGCAACTGGACCATGGCGATGCCCTCGTCGGCGTGGAACTCCATCACCGTGCGCTCCGGACCCGAGGGCCGCACCCGTACGTCGCCCCGCCCGACGGCTTCGTGCAGCCCCTCGGCGAGCAGGTCTCGGGCGAACGCCCAGTCCACCGCAGCCCCGTCGAGCGAGATCTCCGGCGGGAAGGTCATCCGCACCGCCAGCGGATCGGTCCGCTGGTAGCGGAGTACCGCGGGCACCGCATGACCGACCGACGTCGCGAGGAGACGGACCTGGACGGCTTGGTCGATGGCGGCGTGCATCGCGGCGGCTCCCTCACGACGTGGTCGGCCCGCGGGGCGCGGGCGCGGTCATCCTGTAGGACGGTCGGCCCGGCCCCGCCGTGCATGCGCCGGGGGTGTGATATGCGTCATGTCGCCGCCGTCGGGCCGCCGTTCCGCGCCGGGTGGGTGAGGAATTCGTCCAGGATGCCCGGAGTGGCCGTCGCCGCGAACGCGGGCGCGAGGCCCTCGGCGAGGTCCGGGATGCGATAGCCCTCCTCGCCCGCCGCCACCGCCGCGGTGAGCGTCACCAGCCCGGCCCGCCGGGTGAACGGCGACGTGCTGAACGTCCAGGCGGCGACGGCCTCGCGCCGCAGGGCCAGGGTGTCCCGGCTGAACGTGCCCGAGCGGGCGACCAGATGCTCGCCGACGATCCCGTGCCCCAGATTCCGATACGCGTCCCGGGCCAGCCACAGCACCACCGGCGTGGTGACCACCGCATAGATCCACGCGGCGTGCAGCAGCACGGGGGTGAACGCCGCCCCCAGCCCGGCCAGCAGCGCGGTGCCCGGCAGCACCGCGAACAGCAGCCCGCGCACCCGTCGCCGGCGCAACGCGACCCGCGGATGCCGGGCCAGGTGCCGCCCCTGAAGATCCTGACGATCCGTCACTGACGCGTCAGGGAAGGGGGATTGCAGCGTCCCGCCGGCCACACGGACCGCCTCCCGCCGGGGCGCCGGCGGGAGCAGCCCGCTGCGCTTGCGGTTCTCCTCCTTGTTGCCCAGGCCGCTCGCCACCGCGCGCACCAACGCCCCGCCGCCGGCCCGCAGCAGCAGCGGCTCGCGCAGGACCACCCCGCGCAGCCGGGCGCGCTCGATGGTCACCGAGCGGGTGGTCAGCAGCCCCCGGTGCACCCGCAGGGTGCCGGCGTCGGCCCACTCCAGGCGGTAGTTCCACCAGTTCTCGACGTAGAGGACGACCGCGCCGACCGAGCCGAGCGCGATCACCGCGAGCAGCGCCGCGGGGACGGTCAGCCAGAGCATCCCGTTGCCGAACTCCTCGAACGCCCGCCGGACGAAGCCGATCTTCCAGGGCTCGATACCGATCTCGTGCAGCGCCCGATAGACCGAACCGCCCGCGACGAACACCCCACCGACGACCCAGAAGGTGAGCGGCGCATACCGCAGCCAGCGCCAGCTGATCCGCGCCAGCACCGGGTCCTCGGCGACCGCCCCGGTGGCCGCGCGGGCCAGCAGCTCCGCACGCAGCCGCTCGCCCTCGGCCACCGGGAGGGCCTCCAGCGACAGTTCGCCGCCGCCCTCCCCGGAGCCCGCGGTGCCGGCCCGCAGGACCGTGACGCCCAGCAGCCGGTGCAGCGGCGACGCCGTCAGGTCGACGGTGCGGATCCGGTGCAGCGGCACGCTCCGCGACCGCCGGGTGACCAGCCCGCTCCGCACCTCCAGGTTCTCGCCGGTGACCCGGAAGTCGGTGCGCGCCCAGCGGATCCACCCGGCCGTGGTGACCACGGCGAACACGGCGGCGACCGCGGCGAGGGTGAGCCATGCGCCGCCGGTGATCCGGCCGCCGGTGGCCAGCGCGGTCAGCGCCAACGAGCCGAGCGGCGCGCCCAGCCAACCGCAGTGCACCAGCAGGGTGCGGGGGCTCAGCCGCCGCCACTCGGGCGCGGCGTGCGGCGCGGGGGTCGGCGCGCCGCTGCCTGCGGTGTCGTTCCAGGGGGTGCTCATTAGAGGACCATCCCTTCTGCAGCCCTCATGGGTAGGGTTGTGACCTCTCGGTCCCGGCGGGGTACGGCCAGTGGTGCGAGCCGTTGGACGGCCAGCATGAGTTCCGCCGGCCCTGCCGGGCCCGAGGCCGTCTGATCGGCTTCAGGGACACGCCCCGCAGAGGGCCGATTAATGAGCTCCCGGCAGACGTCCTCACCACCGAGCAGGTGCTCCGCGCACGACACTGGAGTACTTCTTTCGTGTTCATCGGATGGGACTGGGCGACCGAGACCCACGACGTGACCGTCATGGACCACCTCGGCGCCCGCGTGGACCGGTGGGAACTGGCACACACCGAGGAAGGCATCACCAAGACGCTGGCCCGCCTGGCCCGATACGGGGCTCCGGCGGATCTTCCGGTGGCCATCGAGACCACCCGCGGCCTGGTCGTCGACCGGCTGCTGGCCGCCGGTCACCCGGTGGTGCCGGTGCACCCGAACGCCTTCCACGCGATGCGGCCGCGCTGGGGTGCCGCCAAGGCCAAGACGGACGCGGGCGACAGCATGAAACTCGCCGACTACCTGCGCACCGACGGGCACTTCCTGCCCCGCCTGGAGCCCACCGACCAGGCCACGCTGGACCTGCAGGCGCTCACCCGCCAGCGCGCCGACCACATCGAGGCCAAGGTCGCCGCCGTCAACCAGCTCGCCGCGTCGCTGGACGCCCACTGGCCCGGCGGAAAGGCCGTCTTCTACGAACTCGACAGCGACATCGCCCTGGCCTTCCTGGAGCGTTACCCCACCCCGGCCGCCGCCTCCAAGCTCACCGCCGGACGGCTTCAAGCCTGGTGCAAACGCCATGGCTACTCCGGCAACAAGCCCGGCAGCTTCCTCATCGAGCGTCTGCGTTCGGCACCCTCGGCTGCGTCCCGGCTCAGCCCGGCCGCCGTCGAACAGCTCATCCGCATCCAGGTCCAGCTCGTCCAGGGCACCCGTGCCACCCTCCGCGCGCTGGACAAGGCCATCACCGAGGCCGTCAAGGCCCACCCCTACGCACCGCTGTTCGCGACCATGCCGCGGATCGGCAAAATCAACCTCGCCCAGATCATCGGCGAACTCGGCCCGATCCTCGAACGCTCCCAGACCTGCGAGCAGTTCATCGCCGAAGCCGGAGTCGTCCCGGTCACGAAAGCCTCCGGCAAGTCCCGCACCGTCGCCTTCCGCTACGCGACCAACCGCCGCGCACGCCTGGCCGTCACGACGTTCGCCGACAACAGCAGACACGGCAGCGACTGGGCTGCGAAGATCTACACCGACGCCAGGACCCGCAAGAAGCGACACCCCCACGCCATCCGCATCCTGGCCCGCGCCTGGCTCCGCGTGATCTGGGCCTGCTGGCGCGACGGAGCCTGCTACGACCCCGCCACTCACCAAGCCAACGGGAAGATCAACACGAGTGCCGACACACCCGTCGCGGCATAGAGGTTGACTCAGGAAACTCATGCGGCATCCCCCGGCACGTCCTGGGCGACCTCGCCGATCCGCCGGGACAGCTCATCGGCGTCCGCGTCCGACAGGCCGGCGATCTTGATGTCGCCGGCGGTCGAGGCGGTGGTCACGGTCACCGTCGCCAGTCCGTACCGCCGCTGGATCGGCCCGCGCACGGTGTCCACCGTCTGCACCCGGGACAGCGGCGCGATCCGCCGCTTCTGCCAGAACCAGCCGCCCGCCGCGTAGACCGCGCGCTCGCCCAGCTCCCAGGCGTGCACCGCGTACCGCATCCGGGGCATGGCCACGAGGTAGCCGATCGCGGGCAGGACCAGGACGACCAGCAGCAGCGGCCCCAGCCACGGCAGTGCCCCCGGGAAGAACAGGAGCGACAGCGCCGCCAGGACCAGCGCGGTCAGCAGCATCGGGCCGCTGAGCGTGAGCAGTGCCTGGAGCCGCCACCAGGCGCGGGCGCGGGGATCGACGCGGTGGCGCGGCGGGCGGAGGAGCGGTGCGGCGTGCTCGGGCATGAGGAGTCACCGTTTTCCAAGTCAAACGTATTGTGTGGCGGTACGTTATAACGGTACGGGCGACTTGTAAAAGTCGGCCGGTGGCAAAGAGCAGGCAGTGCGGAAGAAACAGGCAGTGCGGAAGAAAGGGGTCGCCCGTGCCCAAGAAGGTGGATCACGAAGCCAGACGCCAGGAGATCTCCGCGGCGCTCTGGCGGCTCGCGAACACCCGGGGCGTGGACGGGGTCAGCCTGCGCGATGTCGCCGCCGAGGCCGGCATCTCGCTCGGCCGGATCCAGCACTACTTCCGCAACAAGGACGAGTTGCTGCTCTTCGCTCTCAGGTACATCAACCGCAAGGCCACCGAACGCATCGGGGAGCGCATCCGTGCCCTGGAGGAGGCCCCCACGCCGCGTACGGTGCTCCGGGCCTGCTGCGCCGGGATGCTGCCCCTGGACGCGGAGAGCCGCGCCGCCCTGCTGGTCGCCGCCGCCTACTACTCCCGTGCGGTCCACGACCCCGCCCTGGGGGCGGAGGCCCGGGACGGTATCCCCAAGCTCCGCGACTTCTTCGTCGACCAGCTGAGGCTGGCCGCCGAGCACGGCGACATCCCGCCCGAGCGCGCCACCGAGGACGAGGCCATGCTGCTGATCGCCCTCGCCGACGGCCTGGCCTCCTACGTCCTGCTGGGCGTCCACGGCCCGGAGCAGGCGCTGGCCGTGCTGGACCGGCAGCTGGACAACCTGTTCGGGGCGCGGGGCGGCACCGGGGGCGGCGCGGGGAGCGGAAGCGCCGTCGACGCTGACGGCGGTACCGGCGTGGATGGTGGTGTCGGCGTCGGTCGTGGTGTCGGTGCCGGTCGTGGTGTCGGCGGCGACGCCGAGTGAGGGCGGTGGAGCGGCAGGGCTCCGCTGCCGATCGGGTCTGACGCGCGGCCCAGTTGGTCGGTATGGGCCCCTCGGCCGCCTTTCCGCGCTTTCCCGCCATCGTGCTCGGCCCGCTCGCGGGGTCTGCCATCCTGTCGTCCGACCGTCGCGCAGGACCTGCCCCGCCACCCCCCCGGCGGGCGCTTCCGCGCGTCACCAGCATGACCAAGGGGAGGCGGCAATGCCGTACATCGGGGAGACCTGGCGGGTGGAACGGGGAGCCGACGTGGTCGGCGAGATCACCGTCACGGAGGCGGACTTCCCCTGGTTGAACGGCCGCTTCACCCCCGGCCCGGCCTTCGCCGAACTGCGGCCGCACTTCGTCCGCGAGCTGGCGCTCATCGACACCGTCGACGACGACCTGGCCGCCTGGGAGGACGCCTACGCCCGCGCCAGCGACGGCGTCCGGCTGATCGCGCCGGACGGCCCGGTGGCGGAGTTCCTGTTGCACATCGAGGACGACGCGGCGTGGTTCCGCTGGAGCGACGAGCCGTTCCCGGTGGAATGACGCGCTGTTCCCCGGCGGGAGGGGCAGCGGGGTGAGCCGATTCAGTCCAACAGGCTCGCCAGCCGCCCCTCCAGCACCACCAGCAACTCGCCCAGCGCCACGGACAGTTCCTCCTGCCGCTGTTCGCCGATGCCCTCCAACAGTGCCGCCTCGTAGCGCAGTTGCTCGGGCAGCACCCGGTCGATGGTCGCCCGCCCCTCCTCCGTGAGCGAGAGGTGGGCGACCCGGCGGTCCCGGTCGTCCGGCCGGCGGCTGATCAGCCCGCGCTCCTCCAGCTGTCGGACGCGCTTGGTGACCGCCGCCCCTGAGGCGAAGGTCTCCCGCGCCACCCGGCCGGGGGTCAGCTCGCGGTCCATCCGGCGCAGGGTGCCCAGGATGTCGAACTCGGGCCGGGTCAGCCCCGCTCGTCGCAGCGGCGCGTCGGCGGCCTGCTGGAGCAGCGCGGAACAGCGGTTGAGCCGCCCGATCACCGCCATCGGGCCGGTGTCCAGCCCGGGGTGCACCTGCTGCCACTGGCGCAGCACCCCCGCGACGATGTCCTCGGTCACCCGCACTCTCCTCTCGGCCCCGTCCGGCCGGCCGGCATCCCGGTCGCCCACGACCTCATTGTGCCTGCCCAGGGCCGTTCCGAGGGGCACGTCAGGCGGCCAGTGCGGGCGCCGCCAGCCGCCGTACCAGGACCGCCAGCGTGCGGTGCCCCTGTTGCTCGGCGCGGGCGATCCGCTCCTCGGGGAGCGCCCGCTGCCACCACTCACCCGCCGCCACCTCGACGGCTTCCCGCAGCTCGACCAGGGCCCCAGCGAGCGCCTCACGCGCCCAACCGGCCTCGCGCGCCCAACCAGTCCCGTCGGCCCCGTCCGGCCGGTCTGCTCCGTCCGTCCCGAGCGTGCCCTCGCGCGCTGCGCCCGGCCCGTCCGCGTCGGCGCGCTGCCCGCCCGTCGTGTGCGCTCCGGTGTGCTCCCCGGCCGACCCGGACGGCGCCGCCGGCCCGTCCGCCAGCAGCCGGGTCGCCGCGGCCTCGGCCTCCGCGACCCGTTCCAGGGCCCGATCGATCTGATCGGACGCCCGCCGGTTGGTGACCAGTACGCAGCAGACCAGCCCGACCGCCGCACCCACCACGGTGTCCAGCCAGCGGTCGGCGATCAGCGTGCCGGCCGCCAGCGGCCGGCCGAACTCGGTCAGCAGCAGCGCCATCGGGGTCACCCACACCGAACCGAGCCAGTAGTTCCGGCTGATCATGGCCTCCGCGCCGAGCTGGAACGCCAGCGCCAGCACGATCATCGCGAGGTGCCCGGTGCGGAACACCGGCAGCAGCGCGGTGAACAGCGCCAGCCCCAGGAGGTTCCCGAGGGTGCGCTGGAAGGCCCGCTGCCAGGAGAGCGTGGTGTTGGCCTGGTAGATCGACGCCGCGGTCACCACGGCCCAGTAGGGATGCCCGACCCCCACCGCCATCGAGACCCAGCCCGCCAGGACGCAGCCGACCGCGACCCGCGCCCCGATGGGCAACAGCGGCGAACCGGGCCGGAGCCGTCCCACCACCGCCCGTACACCCCGCGGCCGTCCCGGTGCCGGACGCCGCAGCCCGCTCGGGTCCACGGCCGACCGACCGGCACGGCGCCCGCCGGCCGTACGGGGCCGGGGCTCCCCGCCGCCGGCTCGCAGGGCCAGGCCCGGCTCCCGCGCCACTCCGAACTCCCATGCCACCCCGGCCAGTTCCTCGGCCTCCGCAGTGGTCGGCGCCACCTCGGGCAGGGGGCGCCCGGTCCGCAGCTCCCGCGCCCAACCGCCGAGCTGATCGGCCTCCGCCGTCGCATCCCGCGGGACACCGCCGAGTGCCGACTCCGCCCGCACCAGCAGTCGCTCCAGCCCCGCCCGTGCCGCCGCGGCCTCCGGCGTACGGGCCGGGACCAGGAACAGCGCGTGCCAGGCGGCGTTCACCGCCGCCGCGGTGGCGTGCCGGGCATGCGCCACCCCGGCCGGCTCCGTCACCCGGGCCGGTTCCGCACCCCCGGCCGGTGGCGCGGCGCCGGCTACCGCCCGTGCCCGCAGCAGTCCGGCGGCGGCCTCCAGGGCCCGCGCGGTCGCGATCCGCTCCGGCCCCCGCGGCCGCACCAGGGCCGGCGCCATGCACACCAACCAGGCGAACGCTCCGGTGGCCAGGGCCAGTCCGGTGTGCGGCAGCACCTCCGCCGGCCGCTGCGGCACGAAGAACGCCGAGGCCGCGATGAACGTCAGGATCAGATTTCCCGGCGGCCCGATCCGCGCCGCATCGCACACCATCTTGTGCACCGCGGCGAGCAGTGAGGCCAGCACCACCAGCACCGCGGCCGAGGTCACCAGCGACGCCGCGGTCAGCGCGACGGCCAGGCTGGCCACCATCCCAAGCACCACCCACGGCAGCGTCCTGGCCCGCGCCGCATACGGCAGGCCGTGCGCGTACAGGGCGCACATCGCGCCGGCGGAGGTGTAGAGGACCAGGTCGAGTCGCCCCAGCCCGAGCAGCACCAGATCGGGGACGCCCAGGGCCACCACGGCGCTCAGCGCCGGCTTGTGCCAGATGTCGACGGGCCGCCGCAGCCGCACCGTGCTCCGGACCGGCAGCGGCCGGAACCGCACCGCGGTCGCCCCGCCCGGCGCCCCGGCGGTCGTCCGCTGTGCCTTCGACCGCCCCGTGGACCTGACGTGCTTGGCGTGCTTCCCCATGCAAAAACTTTAGCAGGTGTTTTACTCATAAAGTTTATGGGTCGGATCACCCCGCCGGCACGCGACAATGTCCACGTGCCAACCGCCAAGAACGCCAAAGACACCAAGGGCCCCGCGACCACCAAGGGTGCGAAGAGCGCACCGGGCGCACGCAGCGCGGGGCGCGCGACGAGCCCCAAGAGTGCGGGGAAGGTGGAGCCGACCACCGCCCCCGCTTCGCCGGACCGCCGGCGTGAACTCCTGGACACCGCGGCGGAGGTGTTCGCCGCGCAGGGCTACAACGCGACCACGGTCCGGCAGATCGCGGACGCGGCCGGGATGCTGGCGGGCAGCCTCTACTACCACTTCGATTCCAAGGAATCGATGGTCGACGAGATCCTCGCGGCGTTCCTGGACGAGCTGTGGGCGGGTTACGACGCGGTGCTGGAGGCGGGCCTGGGGCCGCGGGAGACCATCGAGGCGCTGGTCACCGAGTCCTTCCGGGAGATCGACCGGCACCGTGCCGCGGTCGCGATCTACCAGAAGGAGGCCCGGTACCTCGCCACCCAGCCGCGCTTCGGCTATCTCACCGAATCCCGGCGGAAGTTCGAGCGGGCCTGGCTCGGCACGCTGGAGCGCGGCGTGGCCGAGGGCGTCTTCCGCGCCGACCTCGACCTCCGGCTGGCCTACCGCTTCCTCCGCGACACGGTCTGGGTCGCCGCGAGCTGGTACCGACCGGAGGGCCGGCACAGCCCCGAGGAGATCGCCCGCCAATACCTGGCCATGGTGCTGGACGGCATCGCACTCCCGTCCTGACGCCGGACGGGACGCCTGCCGCACGCCCCGTGGATCCGCGAGCGACGCCCGTCAGCAGGCCACGTTCTTGACGTACAGGGCCCGCGGCCCGGCGGTCGTGCCGTACCGCACGTCCTTCGTCGCGCCCTTGGGGAGCCGGCCCTGCGGATCCGCCTGGTGCGGGATGACGATGGTGTAGCAGGCCGGCCGCTGGGCGCACAGGTTCGTCAGCCGGACGTACCGCTGCCCGCCCTGGCTGAAGAACTCGCGCACCTTCACGCACCGCGGCACCTGGTCGGCCGCCGCCTGCGTCGCCGTGGCCAGCGTCAACGAGGCGCCCGCCACCGCGCCCGCCACCGCTATCGACATGATCTTCCGCATCTGTTTTCCCCCGTTCACGGCGCGGTGGCGGTCCGTCGACCGGTCCTCGTCCGGCGACCGGTCGATCGCCCCGCCCCAGCGCGCCCGCGGTCTTCTTCGCGACCCTCGCCGCGCGGCTGTCGTTGCTTGCGGGCCTTGCTCGGCCCCGCCCCATTCTCCACACCCGCCCCCTGGATTTCAGCCCCGAGCCGCTGCCTGGAGCTCGTCCACCCGTAGATAGGCCAGGGCCCGTCGTGTGAGTTCTGCCATATCGCCGGGTTCGTCCTGCCATGCCCAGTGCTCCATGGCGACCGAGAGCGCATCGATCAACGCGCAGGCCAGCAGCCGGACTTCCATGCTGTGCTCGGTGGCCCCGGTGCGCGCCGCGAGCACCGGGACCAGCTGGTCCTGCATGTCGCGCCCCGCGGCCAGCCATCGTGTCCGGATCGCCGGCACGCTGCTCATGACGCGGATCAGCCGCCGGGCCTTGTCCGGGTCGGCCAGCCGCCGCGCCGACGCCGGGGCGTCGAACGCGGCCCGTACCGCGCTGGTCAGCGGCTCGTCCACGGGCCGGCCGGTGAGCTGCTCGACGAGCACCCCCACGCTGGAGGTCAGCACCGGCGTGAGCGCGTCCTCCTTGGCCGCGCAGTAGCGGTAGAAGGTGCGCAGTGAAATGCCCGCCGCCGACGCGATGTCCTCGACGGTCGTCGCCTCGTACCCGCGCTCGGAGAAGAGGGCGGCCGCGGTCTCGGCGATCTCCATCCGGGTCTCCTGCCGCCGCCGCTCCGTCAACGAGGGTCTGCCCCGCACTGTCGTCATCCGTCCCTCCGTCCCGCCCGCTCCCCATGGCCGCTTGCTCCGACCCGCTGCCCGGCTCCACATATTGTCACGAACAAGCCCCTTGGCGCGTCATGCCAAAAAAGATATGTTGGCCCCGCTTCCGCTCCCGCTCCACCTGCCGCACCCCGCCCGTCCGTCCGCACCCTCCGCCCGCACGACGTCCCGCCCGCCCGCACGAGCCCGACGCCCACACCCCCGAGGGAGCGGGCTCGAAGACGCGAGTCCACCGCCGCGAGTCCGAACGCCAGGGCCCGACGGCGAGAGCCCGACGGCCAACGTCCGAGGGTGGGGAGTTCGAAGGCGACGGTCCGAAGGTGGGAGCCCGAAGGTGAACGTCCGCACACGACGGACCGCTTTTGACGGTCCGTGCATGAGGGACCGAAGGAGCCGCCCATGCCTCGCCGCACCTACCTCCTCACCGGCGCCGCCTCCGGCATAGGTCGGGCCACCGCGGCCCGGCTCCGCGACGACGGCCACACCGTGCTCGGCGCCGATCTCCAGGGCGCCGAGATCACGGCCGATCTCGCCACCCCCGCCGGTCGCGCCGAACTGACCGAGCGTGCCCACGAGTTGACCGACGGACGGCTGGACGCCGTGATCGCCTGTGCCGGACTCGCCCACTTCCGCCCCCTCACCCTCCAGGTCAACTATTTCGGCGCGGTCGCCACCCTTGAAGGACTGCGCCCCCTGCTCGCCGCGGGCAGTGATCCCCGCGCCGTCCTCGTCTCCTCCGTCGCCGCCGTCCACCCGCCGGACCCGGCCATCGTCGATGCCGCACTGGCCGGTGACGAGGACGCGGCCGTCGCCGCCGCCCAGGCCGCCATCGACCGGGGCGAGGGCCACACCGTCTACGGCTCCTCCAAGCACGCCATCGCCCGCTGGCTGCGCCGCACCGCCATCACCGACGACTGGGCGGGCGCCGGCATCCCGCTCAACGCCGTCGCTCCCGGCACGGTCGTCACGCCGATGACCGCACCGCTGCTCGGTGACGCGGCGATGCGCGAGGTCGTGGACGCCAGCGTGCCGATGCCGCTGCACGGCCATGCCCGCCCCGAGCAGATCGCCCCCCTCCTCGCCTGGCTCGCCTCCCCGGACAACACCCACGTCACCGGCCAGATCCTCTTCGCCGACGGCGGCGCCGACGCCACCCTCCGCGGCGACACGGCCTGGTGAGGCGGTCTGGTGCGGCGGTCTGGTGGAGCGGTCTGATGAAGCTGCGTGGTGGCGCAGGCCCGACGGCGCGACCTGGTGGCCGGGCCTGGTGTCCCGGCCTGATGGCGCGATCTGGTGATGGTGACCCGGTCCGGTGACGCGCCGGCGGCCGGCGGCGCCCGACGGCTGCCGGCACGCCGCGGTCAGTCGTTCCCGGACGGGCGGGCCGCCACCACCTTCAGCCCGCGCTCCGTGAACTCCCTGCGGGTCTCCTCCGCCACCGCAGCGTCGGTGATGAGGGTGTCGAAGACATCCGCGTCACCGACCCTGGCGAAGCACCGCTCACCGATCTTCGACGAGTCCGCGACCACCACGGCCCGCCGGGCGCGCTCGGCCATGAGCCGGTTGATCCGGGCCTCCGCTTCGTCGTGCACCGTGGCCCCCATCACCGGATCCACGCCGTTGGCCCCGATGAACGCGATGTCGATGGAGATCTGCTGGAGCACCAACTCGCTGAACGGACCCACCAGTTCATAGGAACGGGAGTGCGCCACACCGCCCGTGAGCACGATCTTGATCTGCGGCCGGACGGCCAGCTCATTGGCGATGTTCAGCGAGTTGGTGACGATGGTGAGGTCCGGTTGCGGACCCGCCTCGGCGAAGTCCGTCCGGGTGGCGAGCACCCGCGCGATCGCCGTGGTCGTCGTCCCGCCGCTGAGCCCGACCACGTCCCCGCGCTCCACCAGCCGCGCGGCCGCCTTCGCCACCGCCTCCTTCTCCGTCGAACGGTGTCCCTGCTTGTACCGGATGGGAAGGTCGTAGGCCACCGAGCTCAGCACCGCCCCGCCCCGGGTGCGGACCAGCAACTGCTGCTCGGCGAGGGCATCCATGTCGCGCCGCATCGTGGCGGCCGAGACCTCCAGCTCGGCCGCCGCCTCCTCGACATCCACCCGGCCCCGATCCCCGAGCAGCTCGAGCAGTGCGTTCATTCGTTCATGGCGCTTCATGGCGCGAGCCTAATTCGTTTTCCCGCAGGCAGTGCTCCCCGGCCCGGGCCCACTCGCCCACCTCCACCCGTGCTCGCTCACCTCCCTCCGCTCAGGTCCACCCGCGCACTTCCGCCCCTCCGCTCACCTCCACTTCCTGGTCTCCGCGCGCTCCCCTCATACGTCGTGCGGGCCCGGAGCCGGGGCCGGCCCGCTGGCCAACCGGGGCGTCCGGCCAAGGCGGCGAGCGGTGGGGCGCCCGGCCGGCGGATGGCCGGGGCTCAGCCCCGCACTGTCGCCTCCGCGGTCCGTAGGTCGGGGACGGTCACCGGGGTGTTCAGGACCTCCAGCAGTCGGGCGGCTTCCTGGGCCACCGCTTCCCGGGCCGGCTTGAGGTACTTCCGGGAGTCGACCAGCGCCGGGTCTGCATCCAGCGTCCGCCGTATCGAGCCGGTGAAGACGGAGACCAGATGGGTAGAGATGTTGATCTTCGTCATACCCGCGGCGATGGCCCGACGGAGCTCGTCGTCCGGCACCCCGGAGGAGCCGTGCAGGACCAGCGGCACAGGCAGCGTCGTGCGCAGCGCCGCGATCAGCTCCTTGTCCAACTCGGCGGTGCGCTCGCGCATCGCGTGGGAGGAGCCGACGGCGACGGCGAGGGCGTCCACTCTCGTGGCCCGGACGAAGGCCAGGGCTTCCGTGGGATCCGTACGCGCTCCCGGCGCATGGACACCGTCCTTCCCGCCGACCTCGCCGAGTTCCGCCTCGACGTAGGCGCCGCGCTCATGGCACCAGGCGGTGAGCTCGGCCGTGGTGGCGACGTTCTGCTCGTAGGGGAGGGCGGAGGCGTCCACCATGACCGAGCCCACCCCGGCGCCGATGCCCTGGTGGACCAGCTCCGCGTCGGTGATGTGGTCGAGGTGGACCGCGATCTGGGCCGTGGACCCCTCGGCGAGGGCGAGCGTGGCCCTGGTGAGGGGGAGCAGGCTGCCGTGATAGCGGATGCAGTTCTCGCTGATCTGCAGGATCAGTGGGATGCCGGTGCGCTCGGCGGCGGCGACCAGCGCCTCGGCGGTTTCCAGATGGATGACGTTGAAGGCCGCGGCGCCGACCCGCGCTTCGCGCGCGGCATCGACGATCGACGCGGTGGGGACGAGGGGCATGTGTCCTGACTCCCTTGTGGAAGGGGTGAGTTGACGGCGATCGGTGAATAGCGATTGGCGAACGGTGATCGGTGATCGGTGAATGGCGAACGGCGGGATGAGGAGGGGGCGCGGGTCCGCGGGGCCGGGGTCCGTGGCTAGGACGTGGCGGGTTCCTGGAGCATCACCGAGCGGGTCAGGCTGCGGGGGTTGTCCGGGTCCAGGCCCCGGGCGCGGGCCCGCTCCAGGGCGACGCGCTGCACCAGCACCAGGTCGGCCAGCGGATCCCGGGCATGGGAGACGAAGCGCGCTCCGGTCCGGGTCACCTCCGCCTCCAGTCCCTCCGGTGCCCGGCCGAAGAGCCAGGTCACCCGGCCGGGAGCGGCTATCGAGATCGGGCCGTGGCGGTACTCCATCGCGGGGTAGGACTCCGTCCAACTCTGCGACGCCTCCCGCATCTTGAGCGCCGCCTCATTGGCCAGGCCGTACGTCCAGCCGCTGCCGAGGAACGCGAACTGTTCGGCGTCCACCCACTCCTGCTCGATCGGCGTCGCCAGTGCCTCCTCGGCGTCGCCGACCGCCCGGGCGACGTCCTCTCCCAGGTGCGCGCGCAGCAGCGTCAGTGCCGTGGTCGCGAAGCGGGTCTGCACCACCGACCGCTCGTCGGCGAACGGCAGCACGACCGTCTCGTCGGACAGCTCGACCGCCGGGGTCTCGGGATCGCCGAGCACCGTCACCGTGGGGATCCGCCCCTTGACCGCCTCCAGCACCCGCAGCACCTCGGTCGTCGTTCCCGAGCGGGTGATCGCCAGTACCGCGTCATAGCCGCGGCCGTCGCCGAGGAACGCCTCCGAGGCCGGGAAGGGGTCCGTCACGCCCAGCCCCGCGCCCTCGCGCAGGGCCGCGTAGGACTGCGCCATGAACCACGACGTGCCGCAGCCGACGACGGCCACGCGCTGACCGGCCTTGGGCAGCGGCCCGTCGGCGGCGCCGATCCGCGCGGCCTCCCGCCAGGTCTCCGGCTGGCTGCGCAGCTCCTGCTCCATGTACGACGTCCCGCTCATGGACACCCTCCCGTGGTGCGTGATCGATGGTTGCTGATCGATTGCAGTCCGACTGCAACTTTCTGCTTCGCTAGAGGCGACTTTACGCATCTTCGTGCACTCGTTCCATCCCTCGTGCGAGTGATCGCGGTAGACGGGGTGCGTGGCGCTACCGCGCCAGGTGGGGGAGCGGCATGGCGTGAAGTGGACGTGGAGTGAAGCGAAAAACGGGTAGGTGGCTGTTGACATCTGTGTGAAAGGTGCCTGATATTCGCAAGATCAGTCATGCGGGCACGGGTCCGGTCATGGCTGAGGGCGCGGCGCCCAGGTGCCCGCCATGCCGTTACGCAGCAATGACGCTCCGTCGCACAAAGGACTCCCCATGTCCACTGCCCCGCTCTCCGCACCGCGCCCGTCGCCGCCGATGCCACGCCGCACCGGCCGGCTGTTCGCCCTCACCGGCGCCGTCGTCGGCGTCATCTACGGCTACGACACCGGCAGCATCTCCGGCGCCCTGGTCTTCCTCAGCAAGGACTTCGACCTCACCGAGACCGAGAAGGGGCTGGTCAACAGCATCCTGGTGTTCGGATCGATCCTGGGCGCGCTGATCGGCGGCAAACTCGCCGACGCGCTGGGCCGCAGGGCCGCGATGCTGATCGTCGCCTGCTCGTACGCGGTCTTCGTCGCGCTGTCCGCGGTCGCCCCCAACGTCGAAGTGCTCGACGCGGTCCGCTTCCTGCTGGGTGTCGCCATCGGCATCTCGATCGTGGCGGCACCGCTCTATGTCGCAGAATCGACCCCGGCCCGTATCCGCGGTGCCTCCGTCGCCGCCTACCAGGTGGCCACCGTCGTGGGCATCGTCCTCACGTACTTCGTCAACTGGGGCCTGTCCGGCGGCGGTCACTGGCGCTGGATGCTCGGCCTCTCGGCGATCCCCGCGGCCCTTGTCGTGATCCCGCTGCTGCGACTGCCGGACACCCCCCGCTGGTACGTCCTCAAGGGACGTACCGAACGGGCCGTCGAGGTCATGGCGGCGACCGACCCGGACGCCGACCCGCACGCCGAGGTCGCCGCGGTGCGCGCCGCACTGACCGAGGAGAGCGGCGGCTCGGTGCGCTCACTGTTGCGCAAGCCGTATGCCCGCGCCGCGGTCTTCGTGGTCGGCCTCGGATTCTTCTGCCAGATCACCGGCATCAACGCCGTGACGTACTACAGCCCGCAGATCTTCGAGGAGATGGGGTTCACCGGCAACGGCCAGAATTTCCTGCTGCCGTCCTTCGTCGAACTCGCCTCGCTGGTCGCCGCCGTGCTGGCCATCCTCATCATCGATCGCCTCGGCCGCCGGGTGGTGCTGCTCACCGGGATCGGCACGATGGCGGTGATGCTCGCGGTGCTGACCGTCGTCTTCAGTGCGGGAAAACTGCACGGCGCCACCACCTGGGTGGGCTTCGCCGCGATCCTCCTGTTCACCGCCGCCTTCAACTTCGGCTTCGGATCGCTGATCTGGGTCTATGCGAGCGAGGCGTTCCCGGCCCAGCTGCGCTCCACGGGGGCATCGGTGATGCTCACCGCCGACCTGGTCGCCAATCTCGTGATCGCCCAGTTCTTCCCGTCGCTGATGGCCAAGGCCGGTGCCGCCGCGACCTTCGCGGGCCTGGGCGTGCTCGCGCTCTGCGCCCTGGCGTTCGCCGCCGTCACCGCTCCCGAGACCAAGGGCCGTCAACTGGAGGAGATCCAGGACTACTGGAGCAACGGCGGTCGCTGGCCCACCGCACCCGAGCCCGGCCCGGTCGGCGCCGGACCGCTCGGCGGTTCGGCCGCGTCCCCGGCCTCACCCTCCTGATGCACCCACACGAAGCCCGGCCCACCGGATACGTCCGGCGGGCCGGGCCACGGTGCGAGGAGTTCAAGAGGTGCGAGGGGTTCAGGAGGGGAGTTGCTCCCGGTATTCCGCCAGGGCCGGTGCGGTCTTCGTCGCCACGAACTCGGTGATCCGGTACTCGCAGACCCCCTCGCGGACGAACGGGTCCTCGGCCGTGAGCTTCTCGGCGGTCGCCCGGTCGATCCCGGCGGCGATGATCACGCCTCCGTCGCGCGGGTCCTTCCGGCCGGAGGCGATGAAGTGCCCGGCGGTGTACCCCTGCTCCAGCCACGCCACGTGGTCCGAGAGGGCGGCGTCGACCCGGTCGAGCGGCGCGGTGTAGGTCAGCTCCAAGATGAACATGGCTGCAATATAGAGGAGGGGGGTGGCGGTCGGCCGGGGCCGGTACGCGGCCGTCGCACCCGGTCGGCGGTTCGGTAGCGTTGCGGGCACCATGGACACTTCCGGAATCATCTCCCGCGCTGACGAACTGCGGCACTGGCCCGCGGACGAGGCCGGGGCCCGCGCGGTCCAGGACCGGCTGCGCGCCCACGTACGACTCGACGAGGCCGGCCCGGAACCGGGCTTCGAGGGCACCGTGGTCGGCGTGGACGTCGCCTACGACGACGAGCGGGACGTGGTCGCCGCGGCCGCCGTCGCCCTGGACGCCCGCACCCTCGCGGTCGTCGACGAGGCCACCGCCGTCGGCCCGGTCCCCTTCCCCTACATCCCCGGGCTGCTCGCCTTCCGGGAGATTCCCACAGTCCTGGACGCGCTGGACCGGCTGGCCCGTATTCCCGACCTGGTGGTCTGCGACGGCTACGGGCTCGCCCATCCGCGGCGCTTCGGCCTCGCCAGTCACCTCGGGGTGCTGACCGGACTGCCCACCATCGGGGTCGCCAAGACCCCCTTCACCTTCTCCTACCAGGCGCCGGGGCCGGAGCGCGGCGCCACCTCGCCGCTGTGGGACGACCAGGTGGCGGGCGGTGAGCCCGAAGAGGTGGGACGTGCCCTGCGCACCCAACGGGGCGTCAAACCCGTCTTCGTGTCGGTGGGCCACCGGGTCGACCTCGACCGGGCCTGTGCGCACACGCTCCAACTGGCGGCCAGATACCGCCTTCCGGAGACGACCCGGGCCGCCGACTCGCTGTGCCGCAAGGCCCTGGCGAACGTCTGACCGCCGCCTCGGCTACCGGCTGACCACCCGGAACGTGATCCCGGCGTCCCGAAGGCGCCGGATCAGCGCGTCCCCCATGGCCACGGCCGTCGTCACCTGGCCCGCGGTCTCGGGGAGGTCGTCGAAGGCCAGGCTGAGCGCCGCCTCGGCGAGCATCTTGGCGGTCTCGTCGTAGCCGGGGTCGCCGCCCGCGACCTCGGTGACCAGGTGCACCTCGCCGCCCGAGGCCACGAACCGCACCTTGAACCAACTCCGCGCCCGCCGCTCCTGGCTCGGCCCGTCGCCCGGTTGGAGCCGGCCCGACAACCAACGTCGGACGGGCGGTACCTGGGCGAGCACGGACAGCGCCCCCGCGCCCACCACGCCGGCCACCACCGTCGGCAGCCGGCGCACCCCCGCGTAGTGGCGGTACCGGAAGTCGGGACCGTAGTGGTCGAGGGCGGCGGCGGAGCGGGCGACGATCTGCGGGTCCAGGGTGGGCAGGGGGACGCCCCAGGTACGGGTCTCGCGGCTGTGGACGGGCGGGCCGAACGGCGCGCGCACGGAACGGCCGGTGGGCCGCGGTTCGGCTCGATGGCGGGCCCGGGCGGCGCGGGCCATGGCGGCCGGGCGGGAGGCCGCGGTCAGCGCCGAGGCCAGGGTCCCGCCGGAGAACTGGCCGTTGGTCCGCACGAAGCCGTCGATGCGCACGGGCACGTCCTTGGGGAGCAGCCCCACCGTGTAGTGCACGCCGAGGTCGTACGGGACGGAGTCGAAGCCGCAGGCGTGGACGAGACGGGCCCCGGAGGCGCGGGCGGTGGCGTCGTGCCGCAGGTACATCCGGTCGACGAACTCCGCCTCGCCGGTGAGGTCCAGGTAGTCGGTGCCGGCCGCCGCGCAGGCCGCGACCAGCGGCTCACCGTGCATCAGATAGGGCCCGACGGTGGTGGCCAGCACCCGGGTGCCGGCGGCGAGGGCGCGCAGCGAATCCGGGTCGGCGCTGTCGGCCCGGAGCAGCGGGAGGTCCGCGCAGGCCGGGTTGACGGCCGTCAGCCGGTCGCGCAGCCGCTCCAGTTTGGCGGTGCTGCGTCCGGCGAGTGCCCAGCGGCAGCCCTCGGGGGCGTGCCGGGCCAGGTACTCCGCGGTGAGCGCGCCGGCGAATCCGGTCGCTCCGTACAGGACGAGGTCGTGGTCCCGCCCTGGGGTGTCCTGCCGTGGCATCTGCGTCCTCTCTGGTCCGGGGTCCGGACCTTAGGGAGTTGTCGAACGTACGTCAACGAACGGGTGGGGCGGCGTGGTTGCCGGCCCCCGGGCGCGGCCTGGTGCGTCCCGTCTTGACGCGGAGGGGGAGCGGGTCCAGATTCGTGCGGGAGAGGGGACGTCCGATGTCCGGTTTGACCGGGTAGGTGTGACGGGTGGGCCGGGTCGCTGCTGGAGGAAGGCGGTTCCCGCGATGATGCACCCCGCGCAGATCCCCGACCGGCCGCCGCGCCGCCCCTGGTACCACGAGGTCGCCCCGCACCAGTGGAAAGCGGTGTCCGCCGCCTGGCTCGGCTACCTCCTGGACGGCTTCGACTTCGTGCTGATCACGCTCGTGCTGACCGAGATCGCCGACGACTTCCGCCTGGACACCGCGACCGCCGCCTCCCTCGTCTCCGCCGCCTTCATCACCCGCTGGCTGGGCGGCGCGCTCCTGGGGTCGCTCGGCGACCGTCACGGCCGGCGAACGGCCATGATCGCCAGCATCGTCCTCTACTCGCTCGCCACCTTCGCCTGCGGGTTCGCCTGGGACTACACCAGCCTGTTCGTCGCCCGCCTGGTGATCGGGGTGGGCATGGCGGGGGAGTACAGCACCAGCGTGACCTACGTCCTGGAGAGCTGGCCGACCCGACTGCGCAACCGGGCCTCCGGATTCCTGATCTCCGGCTATGCGGGAGGTACGGTCCTCGCGGCCCAGCTCTATGCCTGGGTGGTGCCCACGTGGGGCTGGCGCTGGATGTTCTGGATCGGGGTGCTGCCCGTCCTCGTCGCCCTGTGGATGCGCCGCTCGCTGCCGGAGGCGGGGGACTGGCACACCGAGATCGGCGCCGCCGGGGCAGGACCCGGGGCGCGGCGCCCGGAACGCCCAAGTCTGTTCCGGCCGTTGTTCACCGGCGGTCTGCGGCGCCAGGCCAACGTCGTGCTGGCGGCGGTCGCCTCGGCCGCGCTGTTCTGCGCCTTCACCCCGCTCGGCGCGGGGTTCGTGCCCTGGTCGGCCACGGTCGCAGTGCTGTGCCTGGTGGCCTTCGCCGCACAACTGGGCGGACGTCGCGGCTGGTTGCTGTACGTCTCCCTGATGGTGACGGTGTTCTGCGCCTTCCTCTACAGCTGGCCGGTGCAGGCGCTGCTGCCCACCTACCTCAAGTCCGATCTGGGATACACGCCCGCGCAGGTCGGCGACGTGATGTTCTTCGCGGGGTTCGGCACCATGGCCGGCTGCTGGCTGGCCGGGTTCACCGGCGACCTGCTCGGGACCCGGCGCGCCTACGCGTACACCCTGCTGGCCTCGCTGGCGTTCGTCTTCCCGGTGTTCGCGGTGCGCGGGAGTCTGGTGGGGCTGGGGGTGCTGATCTTCATGCTGCTGGCGTTGGGGCAGGGCATCTCCGGGATCCTGCCCAAGTACATCGCGGGGCACTTTCCGACCGGGGCCCGCGCCGCGTCGCTGGGCTTCGTCTACAACGTGGGGGCGCTGGGCGGCGCGGTGGCGCCGGTCCTCGGGGCGCAGCTCGCCCGGGGGATGTCCCTGGGGCGGGCGCTGGCGGTCCTCACCTTCGGGCTGACGCTCCTGGTCGTCGTCCTGGTGGGCGGCGATGTCCCGCGGCGGCTGGCGCGGCTGGTGGACCGTCAGGTGTCCGGCGACCTGCTCACGTCGGGTCCCGAGCGCGGCGTGGGCGCGGGCGGGGCCGGCGGGCCGGATGCCGCCCGTGGAGAGGCGTCGCCCGGTGCGGTGTGACGAGGGGCGGGGGAACGCGGCGTCCGAGGGCGGTGGCAGCTGCCGCCGCACGCGGACGCGGCCGGGTTCACTCCGTACTGTCGGTGCGCCGCCCCAGCGCCACGCCACGGACGCCCTCCAGTTCCGTCAGCGCCTCCACCAGGGGATGCGCGGAACCGTTGCCCTCCAGACGGAGCAGCACCTCGGCCGCCGGGTGGCCGTCCTCCTGGCCGGTCTCCACCTGGACGTCGGTGACCCGGAACCCGCTCCCGGTGCACAGCTCCAATATTCGTCCCAGCAGTCCGTGTTGTGCCTGGTAGGCGAGGCGGAGTTCGACCCGGTCGAAGGCGGGTCCCGAGGCGATCCGCTCCGAGACCTTCGCGAAGCCGCGCACGATCAGGAAGTGCACCGCCGTGGCGCCGATCGCGAGCAGCGGCAGCCCACCGCCGCAGGCCATCCCGATGGCGCAGGTCAGCCAGATGGTCGCGGCCGTCGTCAGCCCCCGGACCGCGTCCCGTCGCACGAAGATCAGCCCACCGCCGATGAAGCCGATGCCGGAGACGACCTGCGCGGCGACCCGGGAGGGGTCCAGCGCCACGCCGTCCGTGCCCAGCAGCGAGCCGAAGCCGTGGATCGACACTTCCATGAACAGGGCGCTGCCGACCCCGACGAGGGTGTGGGTGCGCAGCCCGGCGCTCTTCTGCCGGGCCTCCCGCTCCAACCCGATCAGCGAGGACAGCAGCAGGGCGATGGCCAGCTCGGCGAACTGCCGCAGCCCTTGGCCGGCGCGGACGTCGAATAATGCGGCGGCGAGGTGTGACATGACGGCATTGTCCCTCCGCCGGACCGGTGTCCGGCGCTCCGCGGGCCGTTGTCAGTGGTCGCGGTTAGCGTTGAGGGCGATGGGCGGCGCGGGCGGTGCGCGGCCCGCCGGAGGCACCGCGGGCGGTGCCGGACGGGGGAGCGGACGTGGAGGACGGCATGGCGAAGGCGGCAGGGCCGATGACGGCACCGGCGCGCGCGGTCGCGCCCCGCCGCTGCATAGCGCCCGAGCGGCTCATCGACCGGCTCGGCAGGAATTAGGCGCAGCAGCAGGCGCGCGAAGGTCCGTGACGGCGAGGGCAGTTGAGCATCGCCGGCGCGGGCCTTTTGTCTTGACGGCCACTTGGCACAGGGGGGCTTGTGGAAAGTGGAACACGTTCTTAACATCACGAGTGTTACATCAGAAGTGTCACAGTGCGGAAGGCATGGGGCGCGATGACGCAGTCAGGGAACGGCCCGCTGAGCGGGGTGCGGGTGGTGGAGCTCGCGGGCATCGGCCCCGGCCCGTTCGCGGCCATGCTGCTCGCCGACCTCGGTGCCGACGTCGTCCGGGTCGACCGCCCCGGAGGCGCCGGGCTGGGCATCGATCCGGCATCCGACATCACCAACCGCAACAAGCGCTCGGTGCTGGTGGACCTGAAGCAGCCCACCGGGGTGGCGCAGGTCCTCGACCTGGCCGAGCGTGCCGACGTCCTGATCGAGGGATACCGCCCCGGCGTGGCCGAACGGCTGGGCGTCGGGCCCGAGCCCTGCCTGGCGCGCAACCCCCGCCTGGTCTACGGCCGGATGACCGGCTGGGGGCAGGAAGGCCCGCTCTCCGGCACCGCCGGGCACGACATCGGCTACATCGCCATCACCGGCGCCCTCGGCATGATCGGCCCGCCCGACGGCCCGCCCGCCATCCCCGCCAATCTGCTCGGCGACTACGCCGGCGGCTCCCTGTACCTCGTTATCGGGGTCCTCGCGGCCCTCCAGCACGCCCGCACCGAGGGCGGAGCGGGCCAGGTGGTGGACGCCGCGATCGTCGACGGCACGGCCCATCTGACGGCGATGATCCACGGCATGCTGGCGGCCGGCGGCTGGCAGGACCGGCGGGGCGCCAACCTCCTCGACGGCGGCACACCGTTCTACGGCGCCTACGAGACCGCCGACGGCGGGTACATGGCCGTCGGCGCGCTGGAGCAGCGGTTCTACGCCGAGTTCATCCGGCTGCTCGGCATCGCGGACGAGGTCCCCGGCCGGGACGACCTCGCCGCCTGGGAGCAGCTCCGCACCGCCATCGCGGCCCGGTTCCGGACCCGTACCCGGGACGAGTGGACCGCCGTCTTCCAGGACTCCGACGCCTGCGTGGCACCCGTGCTCTCCCTGCGCGAGGCCCCGGCGCACCCGCACCTCGCCGCCCGCGGCACCTTCACCGAGCACGCCGGCCTGACCCAACCCGCCCCCGCGCCGCGCTTCTCGGCCACCCCGGGGACGGTCCGCAGACCTCCCGCCCGGCCCGGAGCGGACACCGAAGAGGTCGCCCGTGACTGGCGCGTGCCCGGCCTCGCCGCACCGGCCGACGGCCCGCGCCGCACCGAGCGGAAGGAGGCGGCCCGCTGATGGAGCTCTCCGCCACCCTTCGGTGCCCGACCGATCCGCGTCGCGCCGCCGAAGGGGCCGCCGCCCTCGGACGGGCCGGACGCGCCCCCGCGCTCGGCCGCCGCAGACCGTCGCCGGCGGCATGGGCGCGAGGGGGAAGTACTTCCACCACGACCTCGCCGCCGCCTACGGCTGCATGGGCGCCCTCTCGGACGAAGGCCGAGCGGACGATCGCCGTGTGCCGGGAGGCCGGCGTGACGACGTTCGACGTCCGGCCCATAGGCCCCGATCCCGCCGCGCTCGGCGAGCCCGTCACGAGCCGGGCCTGAGGGGACCGGGCACGAGGAAGCGCCCACCGGGGGACCCCGGACCCCCGCCCGAGCAGCCCCGCCGACCACCCAGGACCATCCCCGAAGGGACAGCAGAGTGAAGCGCCAGATCTTCACCGAGGACCACGACGCCTTCCGTGAGACGGTGCGCACCTTCCTCGCCAAGGAGGTGACGCCGCACTACGAGAAGTGGGAGAAGGACGGCATCGTCAGCCGGGACGCCTGGCGGGCGGCCGGCCGGCAGGGACTGCTGGGCCTGGCCGTGCCCGAGGAATACGGCGGCGGGGGCGCCACCGACTTCCGCTACAGCGCCGTCCTGGCCGAGGAGTTCACCCGCGCCGGCACCCCGGGCTTCGCCATCGGGCTGCACAACGACATCATCGGTCCCTATCTGACCTCGCTCGCCACCGAGGAGCAGAAGCGCCGCTGGCTGCCCGGCTTCTGCACCGGCGAGACCATCACCGCCATCGCGATGACCGAGCCCGGCGCCGGCTCCGACCTCCAGGGCATCCGCACCGCCGCCGAGGACCGCGGCGACCACTGGGTCCTCAACGGCTCCAAGACCTTCATCTCCAACGGCATCCTCGCCGACCTCGTGATCGTCGTCGCCAGGACCACCCGCGAGGGCGGTGCGCACGGCCTGAGCCTGCTGGTCGTCGAGCGCGGGATGGCCGGCTTCGAGCGGGGCCGCAACCTCGACAAGATCGGCCAGAAGTCGCAGGACACCGCCGAACTGTTCTTCAACGACGTACGGGTGCCCAAGGAGAACCTCCTCGGTGAGCTCAACGGTGCCTTCGTGCACCTGATGACCAATCTCGCCCAGGAGCGGATGGCGATAGCGATCGCCGGGATCGCCGCCGCCGAGCACCTGCTGGAGATCACCACCGGCTATGTCAAGGAGCGTGAGGCGTTCGGCCGGCCGCTCGCCAAGCTCCAGCACATCCGGTTCGAGATAGCCGAGATGGCCACCGAGTGCGCGGTCACCCGAGCCTTCCTCGACCGCTGCATCGCCGACCACTCCGACGGCACCCTCGACGCCGTGCACGCCTCCATGGCCAAGTGGTGGGCCACCGAGCTGCAGAAGCGGGTGGCCGACCGCTGCCTCCAACTCCACGGCGGATACGGCTACATGACCGAATACCCCGTCGCCCGGGCCTTCACCGACGGCCGCATCCAGACCATCTACGGAGGGACGACCGAGATCATGAAGGAGATCATCGGCCGCTCCCTGCTCGGCTAACCCTCCCCGACTGTGCCGTCCCGGGGCATGACATCAGCGGCTGACCCCGCGGGCCCCCGACCCCGGGCCGCGAAGAAAGGCTTTTCAGTGAGCACCGAAGCGTATGTGTACGACGCGGTCCGCACCCCCCGCGGCCGCGGCAAGGCCAATGGCGCGCTGCACGGCACCAAGCCGATCGACCTGGTCGTCGGCCTGATCCACGAGGTGCGGCGGCGCTTCCCCGACCTGGACCCGGCCGCGATCGACGACATCGTGCTGGGCGTCGTCGGACCGGTCGGCGACCAGGGCTCCGACATCGCCCGGATCGCCGCGATCGCCGCCGGCCTGCCCGACACCGTCGCCGGCGTACAGGAGAACCGCTTCTGTGCCTCCGGGCTCGAAGCCGTCAACATGGCGGCGGCCAAGGTCCGTTCGGGTTGGGAGGACCTCGTCCTGGCCGGCGGCGTCGAGTCGATGTCGCGGGTCCCGATGGCCTCCGACGGCGGTGCCTGGTTCGCCGACCCGATGACCAACTTCGACACCGGCTTCGTCCCGCAGGGCATCAGCGCCGACCTCATCGCCACCATCGAGGGCTACACCCGCCGCGATGTCGACGAGTACGCCGCGCTCTCCCAGGAGCGGGCCGCCGCGGCCTGGAAGGACGCCCGCTTCGAGCGCTCCGTCGTTCCCGTCCTGGACCGCAACGGCCTGGTCGTCCTCGACCACGACGAGCATCTGCGCCCCGGCACCACCGCCGACTCGCTGGCCGGCCTGAAGCCGTCCTTCGCCGCCATCGGCGAGGCCGGCGGCTTCGACGCGGTCGCCCTCCAGAAGTACCACTGGGTCGAGAAGATCGACCACGTCCACCACGCCGGCAACTCCTCCGGCATCGTGGACGGCGCCGCACTGGTCGCCATCGGCTCCAAGGAGGTCGGCGAGCGCTACGGCCTGACCCCGCGGGCCCGCATCGTCTCCGCCGCGGTCTCCGGCTCCGAGCCGACGATCATGCTCACCGGCCCCGCGCCCGCCAGCCGCAAGGCCCTGGCCAAGGCCGGTCTGACCGTCGACGACATCGACCTGGTCGAGATCAACGAGGCGTTCGCCGCGGTCGTCCTGCGCTTCGTCAAGGACATGGGCCTCAGCCTGGACAAGGTCAACGTCAACGGCGGCGCCATCGCCCTGGGCCACCCCCTCGGCGCCACCGGCGCGATGATCCTCGGCACCCTCGTCGACGAGCTGGAGCGGCAGGACAAGCGCTACGGCCTCGCCACCCTCTGCGTCGGCGGCGGCATGGGCGTCGCCACCGTCGTCGAGCGTCTCTGACCCCCTCGTCCCGCCCACCACGGAGTACCAACCATGAGTGAATCCACCACCATTCGCTGGGAGCAGGACGAGACCGGCGTCGTCACCCTGGTCCTGGACGACCCCGACCAGTCCGCCAACACCATGAACAACGCCTTCAAGACCTCCCTCACCGCGGTCGCCGACCGCCTGGAGGCCGAGAAGGACGGGATCCGCGGCATCATCTTCACCTCCGCCAAGAAGACCTTCTTCGCCGGCGGCGACCTGCGCGACCTGATCGCCGTCACCCCCGCCCAGGCGCAGCAGGCGTTCGAGGCGGGCAACGGCATCAAGCGCGACCTGCGGCGGATCGAGACGCTCGGCAAGCCCGTCGTCGCCGCCATCAACGGCGCCGCGCTGGGCGGTGGTTACGAGATCGCCCTGGCCTGCCACCACCGTGTCGCCCTGGACACCCCCGGTACCAAGATCGGCCTGCCCGAGGTCACCCTCGGCCTGCTGCCCGCCGGCGGCGGCGTCACCCGCACGGTCCGGCTGCTGGGCATCACCGACGCGCTGCTGAAGGTGCTCCTCCAGGGCACCCAGTACAACGCCACCCGCGCCAAGGACAACGGGCTGATCCACGAGGTCGCCGCGACCCCCGAGGAACTACTCGTCAAGGCGCGGGAGTTCATCGACGCCCACCCCGAGTCCCAGCAGCCGTGGGACGTCAAGGGCTACAAGATCCCCGGTGGCACCCCGGCCCACCCGAAGTTCGCCGCCAACCTCCCGGCGTTCCCCGCCAACCTCAAGAAGCAGCTCAACGGCGCGCCCTACCCGGCGCCGCGCAACATCCTCGCCGCGGCCGTCGAGGGCTCCCAGGTCGACTTCGAGACCGCGCAGACCATCGAGGCGCGCTACTTCGTCGAGCTGGTCACCGGCCAGGTCTCCAAGAACATGATCCAGGCGTTCTTCTTCGACCTCCAGGCCGTCAACTCCGGTGCCAACCGCCCCAAGGGCATCGAGCCGCGCACGGTCCGGAAGGTCGGCGTCCTCGGCGCCGGCATGATGGGCGCGGGCATCGCCTACGCCTGTGCCAGGGCGGGCATCGAGGTCGTCCTCAAGGACGTCACCCTGGAGGCGGCCGAGCGGGGCAAGGAGTACTCCGAGGGGCTGCTCGCCAAGGCGCTGGCCAAGGGGCGGACCACCGAGGCGCAGCGCGACGAGCTGCTGGCCCGGATCACCCCCACCGCCGAGCCCGCCGACCTCGCCGGCTGCGACGCGGTCATCGAGGCGGTCTTCGAGGACGTCGCCCTCAAGCACAAGGTGTTCAAGGAGATCCAGCACATCGTCGGGCCCGACGCGCTGCTGTGCTCCAACACCTCCACCCTGCCCATCACGCTGCTGGCCGAAGGCGTCGAGCGGGACGCCGACTTCATCGGCCTGCACTTCTTCTCGCCGGTCGACAAGATGCCGCTGGTGGAGATCATCAAGGGCGAGCGGACCGGTGACGAGGCGCTGGCCCGCGCCTTCGACCTGGTGCGCCAGATCAAGAAGACGCCGATCGTCGTCAACGACTCGCGCGGCTTCTTCACCTCCCGCGTCATCGGCCACTTCATCAACGAGGGCGTGGCGATGATCGGCGAGGGCCTCGACCCGGCCTCGGTCGAACAGGCCGCGGCCCAGGCCGGCTACCCGGCCAAGGTGCTGTCCCTGATGGACGAGCTCACCCTCACCCTCCCGCGCAAGATCCGCAACGAGACCAGGCGCGCCGTGGAGGAGGCCGGCGGCACCTGGCAGCCGCACCCGGCCGACGCCGTCATCGACCGCATGGTGGACGAGTTCGGGCGCCCCGGTCGCAGCGGCGGCGCGGGCTTCTACGCGTACGGCGACGACGGCAAGCGGGTCGGCCTGTGGCCGGGGCTGCGCGAGCACTTCCAGCGGGAGGGCGCCGTCATCCCGTTCCGGGACATGCAGGAGCGGATGCTGTTCTCCGAGGCGCTGGACACCGTCCGCTGCCTGGAGGAGGGCGTGTTGACGTCCGTAGCCGACGCCAACATCGGCTCCATCTTCGGCATCGGCTTCCCGGGCTGGACCGGCGGTGTGCTCCAGTACATCAACGGCTACCAGGGTGGGCCGGGCCGGGAGGAACTCGTCGGTCTGCCCGGGTTCGTGGCCCGTGCCCGGGAGCTCCAGGCGGCCTACGGCGACCGGTTCGCGCCCTCCGCGCTGCTGGTCGAAAAGGCCGAGCGGGGCGAGAAGTTCAGCGACTGAGCGTGCGCGGGGGCGGGCCGTCGCGGCCCGCCCCCGTCACCCCGCGTCCGCGCCGCCGCGCTCGCCCCGGCCGCCGTGTTCCGCCCGGCCCTCGGGCGTGCCCTTGCCGAGCCACTCCCGCAGCTCTTCCTTCATCGACCGTTGGAAGGCGGTGACCAGTGCCTGCACCACCATCGGCTGCATATGGGCCGACAGCGACTTCATCCGCGCCACCTCCTCCGCGTCCGGCCCGCCGTCCCGGTACGGCTCCCACACCTCGTCCTTGAACAGCCGGCCGAGCTCCCGGGCCGCCGAGCGGGTGTGCTCGATGACGACGGTGCGCGCCGCCAGGATCGTCTCCAGCGCGATCGGCACGTCGAGCAGCCGCGTCCCCAGGTGCAGCAGCCCCGGATCGACCCGGAAGACCTCCGGATCCTCGGTGCGCACCAGGACGTTCATCGCGGCCAGTCGGTCGAGGTCCTCCTCGGTGAGCTGCCGGCCGACCCGTCGCTCCAGCTGGTCCCGGGTGGCGTCCTCCGCCTGGTCCGGGATCCAGCTCGCCACCAGGGCGCGGTGGATGGCCAGGTCCTGGGCGCTGAGATCGGGCGGCAGCTGCGCCAGGTAGCGTTCGATGGCGGACAGGGTCAGGCCCTGGTGCTGGAGTTCCTCGATCAGCGCGAGCCGCGAGAGGTGGTCCGGGCCGTAGCGGCCGACCCGCCGCGGGCCGATCTCGGGCGGCGGCAGCAGGCCGCGGGTGCTGTAGAAGCGGATCGTGCGGACCGTGACGCCGGCGCGGGCGGCGAGCTCGTCGACGGTCAGGCCGGGGGCGGACTCCATCATGTTCAACAGTATTGCTGTCTCACCAGTCCTGTGAAACCTTCTTCACCGCTCAGCGCGCAGCCGGGCCCCCTTCGGGCAGGGCCTGGGTCCTCCATACGGTCCGCAGATCAGGCCCACACCCTCGGGAGGCCGCCATGACCACGCTCCTGCGTATGCCCGGTGAGCCGGGCGAACTCACGCTGCCCGCCCTGTTGTTGCGCAACGCCGAGGACCACGGCGCACGGCCGGCCCTGTCCTGGCGCGGCCCGGACGGCGGTTGGCGGACGCTGAGTTGGGCGGCGGCCCGCCGCCGGATCGGTGAACTGGCCGCCGGGTTCCGGGCGCTCGGCGTCCGCCGCGGGGAGATCGTCCTGCTCATGATGGGCAACCGCCCCGAGCACTGGCTCGGCGACCTCGCCCTGGTACATCTGGGCGCGGTGCCCGTCACGGTCTACGGCACCGCCGCACCGGGCCAGATCGCGCATATCGCCCGGCACAGCCGGGCCCGCCTGGCCGTGGTGGAGGGCCCCCGGGAGCGGGCGCGCTGGGAGCCGCTGCTCGACGATGCGGCGGCGCGGCTGGAGCGGCTGGTGGTCGTCGAACCTGCGGACGGGCCGCCGGTCGCCGGTCGCGGGGCGGCGGGCCGGTACGAGAGCTTCGCCGCGGTGGCGGCCCGTGGCGCCGAGGCGTACGCCCCCGGGGAGTTCGAGGCCGCCTGGCGGCACGGCGACGCCGGCGACACCCTCACCGTGGTCTATACCTCCGGCACGACCGGTGACCCCAAGGGGGTGGTGGTCAGTCACCGCCATGTGCTGCTGAACGCGCTGGCGCTGGACGGCGTCGTCGAGCTGCCGGACCACGCCGCGCACCTGTGCTACCTGCCCTTCGCGCACATCGCCGAGCGGATGCTGGGCCTCTACCTGCCGGTCTTCCGGGCCTCGCACGTCTACTTGTGCGCGGATCCGGCGGCCGTCGCGCCGACCGCCCGTGAGCTGCGGCCGGCGCAGTTCTTCGGGGTGCCGCGGGTGTGGGAGAAGCTGGCGGCGGCCGTCCGGGCCGCGCTGGCGGAGCTTCCCGCCGAGCATCGGCAGGCCGTGGCGGCGGCGGCCGAGACCGCCCGCGCCCATGTCGCCCACCGGGAGCGCGGGGAGCAGCCGCCCGCCGCGCTGGCGGCGGCGTACGCCACCGCGAAGGCGCAGGTGCTGGACCCGCTGCTGGCGGCGGCCGGCTTCGACCGGCTGGTGTGGACGGCGAGCGCCTCCGCGCCGATGCCGCCGGAGGTGGTGCGGTTCTGGGCCGGATTCGGCATCGTGATCATGGACGCGTGGGGGCTGACCGAGACGGTGGGGGTGGCCACGACCAACGGCCCCGGCGGCTTCCGGCTGGGCTCGGTGGGCCGGCCGCTGGCCGGGCTGGAGGTGCGTACGGCCGCGGACGGCGAGATCGAGGTGCGCGGCCGGACGGTGTGCGCCGGGTACCTCCGGGCCGACGGGACGGTGGAGCCGGCCACCGGCGCGGACGGCTGGTTCCGCACCGGCGACATCGGCCGGATCGACGCGGACGGCTTCCTCTGGCTGACCGACCGCAAGAAGGAAATGATCGTGACGTCGACCGGCAAGAACGTCTCGCCGGCGCTGGTCGAGAACGCCCTCAAAGAGCATCCGCTCGTCGGGCAGGCCCTGGTGCACGGCGACGGCCGGTCGTACCTGGTGGCGCTGCTGGTGCTGGATCCGGAGCTGGCTCCGGCCTGGGCGGCCCGGCACGGCATCGCGGGGAGCCTCGCGGAACTGGCCCGGCATCCGGCCGTCCGTGCGGAGGTCGAGCGGGGCGTGGCGGCGGCCAACAATCGGCTGAATCGCACGGAACAGGTCAAGCGATTTTCCTTGCTGGGCGAGGAATGGGGTCCGGAATCTGGCGAACTAACGCCGTCGCTGAAACTCCGGCGCGGTGTTATTCGCCACAAATACGGACGAATCCTGGAGCGAATGTACGCCATGTGATCTCGCACACAGACGGGGCGGCGCAACTCGTGGAAGGTGTGCGACTGGCCGTTCGCGCAATCCGCGGTACCGGCCATGGCCAAGCGCTCCGAAAGTGAGAAACCAGTAGTGAGCACAGAAACCGTCGTGGATGAAGCCCAGCGGCCATCGGACGGGGGGAGCGGGATCCGGCAGGATGCGGGGGACGCCGGATACAGCAAGGGCCTCAAGGGCCGGCACATCAACATGATCGCCATCGGCGGCGCGATCGGCACCGGCCTCTTCCTGGGCGCGGGTGGCCGACTGCACTCCGCCGGTCCCGCTCTGGCCGTCGCCTACGCGGTCTGCGGTCTGTTCGCCTTCTTCGTCGTCCGAGCGCTCGGCGAACTCGTCGTACACCGCCCGTCGTCCGGCTCGTTCGTCTCCTACGCGCGGGAGTTCCTGGGGGAGAAGGGCGCCTACGTCGCCGGCTGGATGTACGTCGTGAACTGGTCCACGACCGGTATCGCCGACATCACCGCGATCGCCCTGTACACCCACTACTGGAGCATGTTCACCAGCATCCCGCAGTGGGTGATGGCGATGATCGCGCTGGCGGTGGTGCTCTCGATCAACCTGATCTCGGTGAAGATTTTCGGTGAGATGGAGTTCTGGTTCGCGATCATCAAGGTCGCGGCGCTGGTCGTCTTCATGTTCATCGGGATCTTCCTGCTGGCCACTCACCACCCCGTCGACGGGCACACTCCGGGCCTGAACCTGATCACCGACCACGGCGGTATCTTCCCGACCGGTCTGCTCCCCGTGGTGATCGTGCTCCAGGGCGTCGTGTTCGCCTACTCCGCCGTCGAACTGGTCGGCGTCACCGCCGGTGAGACCAGCGAGCCGCACAAGGTCGTGCCCAAGGCCGTGAACTCGATCATGTGGCGGGTCGGCATCTTCTACGTCGGCTCGGTGATCCTGCTGGCCATGCTGCTGCCGTGGAACATGTTCAGCGCCAACGAGAGCCCCTTCGTCACCGTGCTGTCCCACGTCGGCATCCCGCACGCCGGCGACGTGATGAACCTCGTCGTGCTCACCGCGGCGATGTCCAGCCTGAACTCCGGGCTGTACTCCACCGGCCGTATCCTGCGCTCGATGTCCATGGCGGGCTCCGCGCCGAAGTTCGCCGGGCGGATGAACCGCAACCAGGTGCCGTACGGCGGCATCATGCTCACCTCCGCGGTGTGTGTGCTCGGTGTCGGGCTCAACTACTGGCTGCCGGGCAAGGCGTTCGAGATCGTGATCAACATTGCGGCGCTGGGCATCATCAGCACCTGGTGCACGATCATGGTCTGTCACATGGTGTTCGTCCGCCGCGCCAAGGAGGGCCTGGTCGAGCGCCCGCGCTTCCGCCTGCCGGGCACGCCGGTCACCGACATCGCCACCATCGTCTTCCTGCTCGGCGTCATCGTGCTGATGTGGTTCGACGACGGCGTCGGCCGGCAGACCGTGCTGCTGATCCCGGTGCTCGCCGCGGCGCTGGTCGGCGGCTGGTTCGCGGTCCGCGGACGGGTCCGCCGGATCGCCGAGGAGCGCGAACTCGCCGAGTAGTCCAGGCGAGGACGCACGCCCGCACAGCGGAGGGCGGCCGCGGAGGACCGGAGGGTCGCCGTGGCCGCCCTCGTGTGTCCGGGCCCGTTGTCAGTGGTCGCCCTTACCGTGGGGTCATGGCTGAGAAAACGGGGATCGACGCCGCCATCACCTACCTCAAGGGTGATGCCACCGCGCCTCAGGGCAAGGGCGTCAAAATGATCGTGCACGTCTGCAACGACCTCGGGGGCTGGGGCAAGGGCTTCGTGCTCGCCCTCTCCCGCCGCTGGCCGGAGCCGGAGCGGGCCTACCGCCGCTGGCACCGCGAGCGGGCACGCAACGACTTCGGGCTGGGCGCCGTCCAGTTCGTGTCGGTCGATGAGCATCTGTGGGTGGCCAATGTCGTCGGGCAACGGGGTACGAGGATCGGCAGCAAGGGCGTGCCGGTGCGGTACGAGGCGATAGCGGCCGGGCTCGGCCGGGTCGCGGACAAGGCGCTGGAGCTGGGTGCCTCGGTCCATATGCCGCGGATCGGCTGCGGGTTGGCGGGCGGGAAGTGGTCCCGGGTGGAGCCGCTGATAACCCAGCGGCTGATCGGCCGCGGGGTTGCCGTGACGGTCTACGACCACTGACGGTCCCGGGAGGGCGGGCCGTCCGGCGGGCCGGCGGATCGGCTGCCGAGGCCGATCCGCCGCCCTGCCGGGTCGGTCAGCCGCTGACGACCGGATAGTGGTCGGAGAGGTTGGTGTAGGTGTAGTCCTTGCCCCAGCTGGAGACGGTCCAGGGCGCCGACTGCTCCTTGATCACGGTGTTCCGCCAACCGGTCGGCCGGGCATGGCCGTTGCGGAACAGCACATAGTCCAGGTCCTCGCGGGGGTCGTTCGGGTAGCGGTACGCGGCGATCGAGTTCTCCTGGGTGTCGAAGGAGTACGGGTGGCCCGTGCGGCTGTCCGCGGGAGCCAGGTCGGCGTTGGCCAGCAGCGCGTCGTACTCCGAGCCGTGGGAGTCGATGTTCATGTCGCCGGCGACCATGATCTCCTCGTCCGCCGGGATGTTCTTGGCATCGAGGAAGGCGTCCATCTCCTTGAGCTGCTTGGCGCGGTCGGCCGCCGCCTCCCCCGCCTTGCAGCCCGAGTCGGTGGACTGGGTGTGGGTGCCGACCACATGCACCTTGGTGCCGTTGACGTCCAACACCGCATAGACGAAGCCCTTGTTGGAGAAGGAGTCCGAACCGCAGGCGTCCTTGTAGATGTACTGCTCCTTGCGCAGCACGGGCCACTTGCTCAGCAGCGTCACCCCGCCGTCCTCGGGCGTGACGGCGGAGTAGGCGCCACCGGTGGCGTCCCACCCGCTCCGGCTGCGGCCGACCACCGGCGTCTGGTGCGGGTACTCCGCGGCGGCCTGCGACTTCAGTGCGTCGGAGGAGGAGTTGTCGAAGGCTTCCTGGAGCACGACGACGTCGTTGCCGTGGAAGAAGTCCGCGGAGGCGATGGCCTGTGCGCGGTGGTCCTGGCCCCAGTTGGGATAGAGGTTCTTGCTCATCAGGAAGGTGTTGTAGGTCAGCACCTTGAGCCGGGGCGCGCTCGCGGCCGACGGGGATCCGGTGGGGCCGGCCGCGGCCGACGGGGTCACGGCCGACGCGGTGGGGGACGCGACGGCCAGTGTGGCGGCGAGGGCCACGGCGATCGCGGCGACCCGGGACGTGCGCAGCGCGGAGTGCGGCACTGAAACTCCCGACAGAGGGGGGACTTGGGGTGGGGGACTCGAAGCGAGCCACGTGCAGTGGGGTACGTGGAGTGGAGTACGTGCAGGGGGGTGATGAACCGGCGACGCACATCAAACCAGCTGGAGTTACTTCTAGGTAACCTCTCGGTGGGCGGAAGATTGACAGACCGAGGCACTTGCTGAAGATCGCGCGCCGGATGTCGTTGGTCCCGCGGTGGACGGTCGACGCCACGGCCGTCCTGAGGTGCCGTTCCCGTGTCGCGATGGACAGCACTCGGCCGGGGGGAGGTCGTGGGCGCACCGGGTCATGGGATGCCGCCCGGACAGGCCGTCGTTACAAAGTGATTCGGTTAGTGTCTTTGTCGCTGACGGCTGCGTCGGACGGACACGGTCACGGACACGGTGACGGTTCCGGTGACGGTGGTGGGCCTCGGGTGCGAGAAGGGGGACCGATGGGGGACGAACGGAAGCTGCCGGCCCGGGCGTTGGAGCGGGCCCCGGGGGACGGCGGCGCGCTGACGGAGAGGGTCCTGGACGCGGCGCGGGAGCAGTTCATGACCTTCGGGCTGCGGCGGTCCACGGTCGATGACGTCGCCAAACGGGCCGGGGTCTCCCGGGTCACGGTGTACCGGCGGGTGGGCAACAAGGACGAGCTGGTGCAGCGGGTGCTGCTGCGGGAGTACCGCCAGTTCGTCGCCGAGGTGGACGCGGCGGTGGCCGGACTGCCCACGATGGAGGAGCGGATGGTGGAGGGGTTCGCCGCCGTCCTGCGGCTGATCCGGGGGCATCCGCTGATCGGCGGCCTGATGCGGTTGGAGCCGGAGACGATGCTGCCGTATCTGACGGTGGAGAGCGGGCCCTCCTTCCTCGCGATGCGGGGGTATCTGGCGGGGCACTTGCGGCGGGCGCGACGGGTGACGGGGGAGGAAGGGGACGAGCAGGAGAGCGGGGATCCGGTGGCGGTGGCCGAGCTGATGGTGCGGATCACCGTGTCCTTCCTGCTCAATCCGGTGAGTTGCTTCGAACTGGACGACGACGAGAAGGCGCGGGAGTTCGCGCGGCGCTATCTCATGCCCCTGCTGAATCGGTGAGGGACGGGAGACAGGTAGGGGGCGGACGGTGCGTAGGAGGTGCTGGGGCCCGGGCTGACCGATGGGCCCGGTCCCCGACTCAGGACACTAGCGGCGGCTGTGCAGCCAGCGGCCCGCCTCGATCGCGCGTGTCGCTCGGCGCCCCGGGGTCGTGAACGACGTCAGGTCCACCGGGGGACGGAAGCGGCGGACGGTGAGCGCTTGAGGGGCGGTGAAGGCGCGGAGGCCCTCGGCGCCGTGGATGCGGCCGTGGCCGGAGGCGCCGGAACCGCCGAAGGGGAGGGCCGGGACGGCGGCGAAGCCGAGGACGGAATTGACCGACACCGCACCGGAGTCGAGGCGCTGCGCGAGGGCCAGGCCGGTGCGGCGGTCGCCGATGAAGACCGCCGCGCCTAGCGCGTAGTCGGAGGCGTTGGCGCGGGCCACCGCCTCGTCGAGGTCGCGGACGGCGTTGACCGCGACGACCGGTCCGAAGGTCTCCTCGCGCATGGCGGGGGAGTCCTCGGGGACGTCGGCCAGGACGACCGGGTCGGCGTAGGGCGGGCGGAGCGACTCCGGGCCGCCCAGCAGGGCGCGGGCGCCGGCGGCCAGGGCGTCCTTGAGGTGGCGCTCGACGGTGGTGAGTTGGGCGGGGAGGGTGATCGGGCCGTAGGCGGCGTCGGGGCCGGAGCCGGGTCGCAGGGCGCGGGCACGGTGCACGATCCGTTCGCAGAGCGCGGCGTGGATCGGGGCGACGGCGTAGACCCGTTCCACGCCGGCGCACGTCTGGCCGGCGTTGGCCATGGCACCCCAGACGATGGCGTCGGCCGCGGCGTCCAGGTCCGCGCTGCTGTCGACGAGGACGGCGTCCTTGCCGCCGCATTCGACGAGCAGCGGGGTCAGCCGCTCGGCGCAGACCGCGGCGACCTTGCGGGCGGTGGCCGGGGAACCGGTGAAGGCGACCTTGTCGACGCCGGCGCGGGCCAGGGCCTCGCCGGTGGCGCCGCGGCCGGTGACGGTCTGGAGGAGGTGGGGTCGGTCGGGGACCGCCTCGGCGAGCGTTTCGGCGAGCAACACGCCGACGCCCGGGGTGAGTTCGGAGGGTTTGAAGACCACCGCGTTGCCCGCGGCGAGGGCGTAGCCGAGGGAGCCCATGGGGGTGTAGAGGGGGTAGTTCCAGGGGCCGATGACGCCTATCACCCCCAGGGGGCGGTGGGCGAGCAGCGCGCGCTGGTGGACGGCGAGCGGGCCGGAGGGGACGCGGCGGCGGCCCAGGACGCGGCGGGCGTTGCGGGCGGCCCAGTCCAGGTGGACGAGGGCGAGCAGCACCTCGGCGCGGGCGTCGTGCGGCGGCTTGCCGGTCTCGGCGGAGATCGACTCGGCCAGTTCGGGCAGCCGGCGGGCCAACGACCGCTTCCAGGCGAGCAGGCGGGCGCGGCGGCCCGCCCACCCGCAGGCCGCCCAGGCGCGGGCCGCCTCCCGGGCCCGGCCGACGGCGGCCCGGACCTCCTCGGGGCCGTGCACGGGATGCTCGCCGACCGGTTCGCCGGTGAGCGGGGAACGGGAGATCAGTACGGTCATCGGGTGTCCTCACGGGGCAGCGGGCGGAGCGGACGGTGCTGGGCCCAGGCGGGCCCGAGGTCGTCGAGGGTGTAGCCGAAGGGGTAGGAGCGGGGCCGGGACAGTCCGGGCCGGGAGTCGGGCCGGGCGGGCAGCAGCCGGACCACGGTGGCCCGGGCGCGGAGCGCGCGGTGGGCCAGGGTCCGTAACCAGGGCGGCTGCACGGGGAATCCGAGGGCGCGCAGCAGGGGTTCGTCCAGCAGGGCGAGGGAGAAGCGGGCGACGGCGGGGCGGAGGGCGGCCGGGTACCAGGAGGCCATGACCCGGAAGGTGGCGTTGGCGACCCGGTGGTTGGCCGGGTCGTAGGCGAACATCGCAGCCTCGTAGTCGTCGAGGAGCTTCTCGTAGCCGGCCATGGTGCGGGGCGCGTCGGGGATGCCCATCAGCTCGGCGAGCTTGTGGCCGACCAGGGCGAGCGCGGCCTTCTCGTTGGCGCACAGGGGGCGCCAGCCGTAGCGGTCGATCCAGCGCCCGGGGCCGACGACGGTGGTGGCGAGGACGTAGCGGAAGTCGTCGTCGGGGATGCGGTACTTGCCGTGGATGCGGTTGAGGTGCCGGGCGGCGGCGCGCCCCCGGGCGGAGTCGAAGCCGTTGGCGGCCATCTCGTAGCCCAGGAGCACCGTGTCGTCGTGGCGCTTCTGTCCGTTGCGCTCGAACTCCTGGGTGCGGTCGAGGAGTTGGGAGATGCGCGGGACGCCGTAGTCGCGCAGGAAGGCGACCGAGACGCCCTGGGCGTAGTCCCACGGGAATTCGTACTGGGTGAGCCAGCGGAAGATCTGCTCGAAGTCCCGCGCGGGGTCCATTCGGCGGATCTCCCGCAGCCGGGTGTAGCGGCCCATGTGAGTGCCTCCTGAGGGGGACAGGTGCGCGGCGGTCTCCTAGTGACTGCCCAGGAGCCGGTAGCGGACCTCGGCCGCGTCGACGAGCACCTGGCCCGCGGTGACCGGTCGCAGGGTGAGCGAGGGCAGTCGGACGGCGAGGGGGAGGTTGGCGGGGACGACGTCCGCGCCGAGGCAGAGCCGCGGGGTGCTGACGTTCAGCCACGGGATCTCCAGGGCGCCCTGGAGGTAGGTGGCGTAGACGTCGACGTCGCGGATGTCGAGCTGGACGTGGAGGCGGTGGTCGGTGCCGTCGGGGCCGGTGACCCGCAGGCGGTAGTCGTCGGCGACGATCCGGGCGGCGTGCACCCAGAGGACCTTGATCCGGCCGCCGCCCGCGGTGGGCAGGTACGTCGCCCCGTGCACGAGGGCGTCGGTGGCGGCCAGGCGGGTGGCGCCGACGGTGGGGTAGTAGGGGCTGACGGGGTAGGTGGCGCGGCCCGGGCCGGGCTGTTCGCCGACGACGACGGGCGGGGCCAGGGCGGTCGTGTCGTCGGGGGCGCCGATCTCGCCGGGGCGGGCGGTCCGGGTCGGGGGCGCCGGTCGGTCGCCGCCGGACGGGGGCGGGCCGGTGGGCGGGGGGTTGTCGGCGCCGCCGGTGTCGAGGCCGGTCAGGCAGGGCAGCGGGATCCGGCCCAGCGTGTCGCGCGGGTCGCGGTCGGCCGCGCGGGCCGGCGCGGGGGTGAGCAGTCCGGCGGCGAGGGCGAGCGGGAGCGTCAGGGCGAGGGCGCAGGCACCGGGCCGCGGTGGCCGGGCGCCGCGGCCCTCAGGCGCTTTTGGGCGCGCGGTCACCGCCTCGGTGCCCGCAGCGGACGCCGTTCCGTCCGCCCCTTCCGTACCGCGGCCGGTCCCCGCCGACTCCGGTGCCGCCGGGTCCGGCAGCCACCCGAAGGCCATCGACGAGCCCAGCAGCCCCAGCCCGCAGCCGACCCCGAAGCCGCCCAGGTTGGTCGTGGCGAGCGAGACCAGGGAGGCGATGGCCGTCACCACGGAGACGAACATCCGCTGGGCGGGCGCGAAGACGAAGAACAGGCCACCGGCGATCAGCACCAGGCCGACGCCGACCGCGGACATCGCGCCGATGCCGACCTTCAGCATCAGCGGCAGCGGCGCGAGCGGCAGGGCGATCAGCTCCAGACCGCCGGCCACCGCCCACAGCCCGGCCCAGAACGGCCGGCGGCGGCGCCAGGACCGCAGCGGCCGGCGCACTCCGGGCAGGGGAAGGACCCGGTCGAGCCAACTGCCGGTCTCCTTGGCGAGTTCGGCGAGAAAGCCGAGGACGAAGGTGAGCACGGAGCCTCCAAGCGCCCTAGTAGCACTCTTTGCCGGAGTGGCTGAGCTCGATCTCGACCTTGTCGAGGGTGAGCGACCCGCCGTTGGAGGCCCAGGCGGTGCTCTTGACGTCGCGCGCCAGTGCGCTGGTCGCCTGGACGCCGAAGAGTCCGCGCGGCCCGTCGACCCCCGGCGCCCCGGTGAGCGTGGCGGCGTCCCGGCCCGCCTGGACGCCGGTCACCCGGCCCCCGCTGCTGGTGAGCGCGTCGGCGTCGACCACGATGTTCTCGCCCCGCACGGGCCGGTCGCCGCCGGAGCGGACGAGCAGCGACACCTCGCCGACCAACGGCAGTCGCTGCTTCATCGACAGGCAGACGCCCTTGGCCGTACCGGTCCTGATGCCGGCCAGCAGCACCGCGTGGCCGGTGCCGTCCGAGCCGCCGAGCGACGACGGGAAGCTGGCGATCCCCTGGCCGGTGATCTCGTCGGCGGAGACCTTGAAGTTCTTGCCGGACACCGCAAAGGAGGCCGCCATCGCACCCTGCGCCAGGGCGAGCACCAGCGCCCCGACGCAGGCCGTGCTCGGCACCAGCATCACGGCGGTGCGCTTCCAGTGCGTCCGTCCCTCGGGGCTCAACTCACATGTGCTCGCGGCCATTTCGGGGACCTCCCGATGGAGTGAGTCAATGTTACAAGGACTATTGACTTGTTTCACGAGCCGCGTCAACACTGCTGACACGGATTCAGCGAGGAGGCGGGAATGGACACCGCGGCAGCATCCGACACCCCCTTCGGCCATGCGGCGGGGCGCCTCCCCGCCCAGGTCCGGTCGCCCCGCCGGGGCGGCGTCGCCTGGCGCCATTTCGGCGACATCCGAGCCTTTTTGACGTCCCCTCAGCTCCTGCTGCTGCAGGTCGCGCACCCCGTCGTCGGCGCCGGCGTGGCCGCTCACTCGAACTTCCGCGCCGAGCCCTGGCAACGACTCCTGCGCACCGTCGGCTCGCTGGGCACGGTCGTCTACGGCGGGCAGGCCGCGGCCACCGCCGAGGCCCGGCGGCTGATCGAGGTCCACCGGGAGATGAAGGGCACCGACGCGCAGGGCCGCCGCTACCACGCGCTGCACCCCGAGGCGTACCACTGGGTGCACGCCACCCTCGTCCGCGGCCCGGTGGACGCGCTCCGGCTCTTCGGGCCGGGCCTGACGGCGGAGGAGACCGAGGAGTACTACCGCGAGATGCGGGACGTCGGCCGGGTCTGGGGCCTGAAGGACCATCACCTGCCGCCCGACTGGGCGTCGTTCTGTGCCTACTACGACCGTGTGGTGGCCGAGCGGCTGGAGCTCAACGACGCGGTGCGGGACGTCCTGGCGGAACTGGCCCGGCCGCAGAAGCCGCCGGTGTGGTGGGCCCCGGCGGTGCTCTGGCGGCCGTTCGCCGCGCTCGCCGCCCACTACGCCCTGCTGGTTACCATCGGCGTGTTGCCGCCCGTCCTCCGCGAGCGGTTCGGGCTCGCCTGGACCGACCGCCGGCAGCGCCGGCTGCGCCGGTTCGCCCGGGTGGTGCGCTGCCTGATGGCGCCGGTGCCGCCGCCGCTGCGGATCGCCCCGGCGCTGTTCCTGGCCTACTGGAACACCCACCGGCCCGGCACCGACCCGCGGACCCGCCGGCCGCTGGGCGCCGCCGTATGATGAGCAACCGTATGAACACGGCACGAACGGCATCAGAACGCATGGACCCGGAACCCCCGCCGCCCGGCGGCGTCCTCTGGTCGCTGGTCGGGGACGTCCGCTCGCTGCTGACCCTGCCCGCGGCGCTGACGATGCAGGTCGCCCACCCCGCGGTGGGCGCGGGCGTGGACGACCACTCGGTCTTCCGCACCGACCCGTGGGGGCGCGGCGAACGCTCGCTGGCCTCGCTCCAACTGTGGGTGTACGGCGGGGCGGAGGCGGTCGAGGAGGGCCGGCGGCTGCGCCGGCTGCACCGGTCCATCCAGGGCACCGACGCGTACGGCCGGAAGTACCACGCGCTCACCCCCGCGTACTACGCCTGGGTGCACGCCACCGGCTACCCCGTCTTCCGGCACGCCCAGCGCTACCTCGGCCGCCCCTTCACCCCGGCGCAGGAACGGCAGCTCTACGCGGAATGGCTCCAGGTCGGCCGGATCCTGGGCATCCACGACCGGGACATGCCGCAGACCATCGAGGAGTTCTGGCCGTACTACCGCGAGGTCCTCGACACCGAGATCGCGGAGACCGTGGTGGTGCGGGAGTTGATCGCCACCGACCGGCCGCTGCCGGCGCCCGACCGCGGCCCCTGGTGGCTGCGGCTGCTGCTCCGGCTGGCCTGGCCGGCGATCATGCCGGGGTTCGCCCGCTTCCGCCGGTTCGTCACCATCGGCCTGATGCCGCCGGACGCCCGGCGCGCCATCGGCCTCCCGTGGACCGCCGCCCAGGAGCGCAGGCTGCGCCGCCTGGGGCTGGCAGTGCGGCTGATGACGCCGGTGCTGCCGGAACGGCTGCGGTTCATGCCGATCGCCCGCCGGGCCCGCCGGAAGCGCCGGACGGCCCGCAGCTGAGCCGCGGACGGGCGGAGCCGGGCATGCCCCGACCCCGCCCGCCGCGCCCGGTCAGTGACCGTCGTGCACGTCGTGGGTGGCCGCGATCTGCTTCCAGGACTTGGGCTGGGCGACCAGACCCTGCGCGGCGAACGCCCGCGCGCCCGCGCCGGCCGCCGGCTTGGTCGGCTGGTACAGCCAGGTGTCGAAGAAGCCGGCCAGCGGCTGCCCGGACTTCCGCTCGGCGAACTTCACGAAGTCCCCGACCGCGGCGTTGCCGTACCGGTGCTCCGTCGGCCAGGACTTGAGGATGTCGAAGAACACCTTGTCGCCGAGCTTGTTGCGCAGCGCCTGGAGGGCCAGCGCGCCCCGGTCGTAGACCGCGGAGTCGAACTGCTTGTCCGCGCCCGGGTCGCCCGGCTTCACCGTCCAGAACGCGTCGTCGGCCGGGTGCTGGGCGTAGACGTAGTCCGCCAGCTGCTGCGCGGTGCCCTCGCCCTCCTTCTCCGACCACAGCCACTGGCTGTACGAGGCGAAGCCCTCGTTGAGCCAGATGTCCTTCCAGTCCTTGAGCGACACGCTGTCGCCGTACCACTGGTGGGCCAGCTCGTGCACCACCACCGAGACGTTGGTGCCCTTGTCGAACGCCTGCTTGCCGTAGAACGGCCGGGTCTGGGTCTCCAGCGCGTAGTGCGCCGGGACGTTGGGGACGTAGCCGCCGACCGAGTTGAACGGGTACGGGCCGAAGACGCCCTCCAGCCACTCGGTGACCTCGGTGGTGCGCTCGATGCTCGCCCGCGCCGATCCCAGGTTGGCGCCCAGGTCCGGACTGACCGCGTTGATCACCGGTAGGCCGTCGGCGGTGGTGTCGGTGGTGATGTCGAACTTCCCGATCGCCAGCGTCGTCAGGTACGTCGCCTGCGGCTTGTCCGAGCGCCAGTTGTACCGCGTCCAGCCGAGCTTGGAGCTCTGCGAGGCCAGCACGCCGTTGCTCAGCGCCTGGGTGCCGTCCGGCACCGCGACGGAGATGTCGAACGTCGCCTTGTCGGTGGGGTGGTCGTTGCTGGGGAACCACCACACGGCGGAGTCCGGTTCCTGGGCCACCACCCCGCCGTCCGGCGTCCGGGCCCAGGCGGTGAAGCCGTCGATCTTCAGCTCGGAGGGCTTGCCCGCGTAGCGCACCACCACGCTGATGTCCTTGCCCTTCGCCAGCGGCGCGGCCGGAGTGACCTCCAGCTCGTGCTTCCCGGAGGTGGCGAAGGTGGCCTTCTTGCCGTTGACCCGGATCTCGCTGACCTTCAGGCCGAAGTCCAGGTTGAAGCGCGAGAGATCCTGTGTGGTCCGGGCGAGCAGGGTCGCCGTGCCCTCCAACAGGTCCGTCTTCGGCTGGTACTTGAGCCGCAGGTCGTAGTGGGAGACGTGGTACCCGCCGTTGCCGCTGTCGGGGTAGTAGCTGTCGCCCACGCCGGGGGCACCGGGTGTGCCGTGTACATCGGCCGGGGAAGCAGCCGACGCCGGGATCGCCAGCATCAGGCTGAGCGCCGCCGCACCCGGGACCAGGAGTCTGTGACGCACGAGTCCTCCAACTCGTAGGGGAGGTGGATCTCTTACGGAGCTTATGTGCGCATCGGCGACCGCGTCATGTCCATGGCCACATCTGACACATGACCGACATCTCATCGACATGCACCCCTGACGGCCCCCTTCTGCACGGGAGTTGACCCGCGCTACGGTCCGCCCGTGACAATACGATTGGGACCTCCCCACACCCCATGGAAAGCCCTGGTCGGCGCCGCCGTCCTCGCCCTCCTCGCGCTGCTCGCCGCCCCCGGCGCGGTGACCGCCGCCCCCGCCCCGCGGGAGAGCAAACCCGTCTACTCCTACGCCAACGCCATCCGCGAGACGGTCTGGGTGAACACCGGCCTCGACGGCGACGGCGACGGCCGCCCCGACCGAGTCGCCGCCGACATCATCCGGCCCGCCGAACCCGCCCGGCAGGGCCGTCGGGTCCCCGTGATCATGGATGCCAGCCCCTACTACTCCTGCTGCGGGCGCGGCAACGAGAGCCAGAAGAAGACCTACGACGCCCAGGGCCGCCCGGTCCAGTTCCCGCTCTTCTACGACAACTACTTCGTGCCCCGCGGCTATGCGACCGTCCTCGTCGACCTGGCCGGGACCAACCGCTCCGACGGCTGCATCGACGTCGGCGGCCGCTCGGACGTCCAGTCCGCCAGGGCCGTCGTCGACTGGCTGAACGGCCGGGCCCGCGGCTACACCGCCCGCAGCGGCGGCAAACCCGTGACCGCCGACTGGTCCAACGGCAACACCGGCATGATCGGGAAGAGTTGGGACGCCACCATCGCCAACGGCGTCGCGGCCACCGGCGTCCCGGGCCTGAAGACCATCGTCCCGATCGCCGGCATCTCCTCCTGGTACGACTACTACTTCGCCCAGGGCGCCGCGCTCTACGACGGCGGCCCCGACGGGCTCGCCGCCGCCGTCGAGAGCCCCGCCGCGCACAAGAACTGCGCCGCCGTCCAGCGCAAGCTCGTCGAGGGCGCCCCGCGCAACGGCGACTGGACCGACCTGTGGACCGAGCGGGACTACGTCCGGCACGCCGACAGGGTCCGCGCCAGCGTCTTCCTCGTCCACGGCATGCAGGACCTCAACGTCCGCACCAAGCACTTCGGCCAGTGGTGGGACGCGCTCGCCCGGCACGGCGTCCAGCGCAAGATCTGGCTCTCCCAGACCGGCCACGTCGACCCCTTCGACTACCGCCGCGCCGACTGGGTCCGCACCCTCCACCAGTGGTTCGACCACTACCTGATGGGCTACGACAACGGCATCGAGCGCGCCCCGATGGCCGACGTCGAGCGCGCCCCCGACACCTGGGCCACCGACGCCCGGTGGCCCGCGGCCGGCACCGCCGCGGTCCCCCTGTACCCCCGCACCGGCACCACCGCGGGCGTCGGCGTCCTGAACAACCGGCCCGCCCCGTCCGGCCAGACCGCGGTCCTCACCGACGACCCGGCGCTGGGCGAGGCCGACTGGGCCGCCGCCGTCGACCGCGCGACACCGGCCAAGGCCGGTTTCACCACCGGCCCGCTGTCCGCGCCGCTGCGGCTCTCCGGCGCCGGCACGGTCACCGTCACCGCCACCCCCAGCACCACCAGTGCCCACCTCTCCGCGGTCCTCGTCGACCTCGGCCCGGACACCATCCGGAACTACGGCGCCGACGGCGAGGGCATCGTCACCCGCACCAACAGCACCTGCTGGGGCGCCGGCACCACCGGCGACACCGGCTGCTTCAAGGAGACCGCCGCCGACGTCAGCAAGGTCGGCTTCACGGTCTTCAGCCGCGGTTGGGCCGACCTCGGCCACGCCACCGACCCGCAGCACGGTCACCCGCTGACCCCCGGCAAGCCCTACACCCTCACCCTCCAACTGGCCGCGAGCGACCACGTCGTGCCCGCCGGACACCGGCTCGCGCTCATCGTGGGCGGCACCGACGCCAACCTGATCGACCCGCCCGCCTCCCGCCCCACGCTCACCCTCGACCTGGCCCGCACCACCGCCCGGCTGCCGGTGACCGGGGGCGCCCCCGCCCTGGCCCGGGCGACCGCGGGCACCCCGGCGGTCGACCGCCCGACCGGGACCGGCCTCAAGGGCATCGCCCCGCCGGCGGACCCCAGCCGGCTACCGAACGGAGACTGACCGGCAGCGTCCGGCCAGGGGCCGCCCCGCGGGCACGGGGCGGCCCACCCCCCTGTCGCCGACCCCCGGAGGCACCCTCGTGACACCCCTCAGATCCCTCCGCTCCCGCGGTCTCGCCCTCGGCGCGCTGGCCGCCGCCCTCACCGCCGCGTTCGCCCCCTCCGCGACCACCGGCGCCACCTCGACTCCCCTGCCCCGCACGGGATTCGAGACCAGCCACGGCGCCCGCTGGACCACCGGGTCCGAGGAGGCGGCGTTCCTCACGGCCGTCGCCCGGGCCCCGGAAGCCTCGACCCGGGTCCGCCTCGACCGGATCGGCACCACCGCACAGGGCCGGCCGCTGCGGTTGGTCCGCATCGGCGCCCCCACCCCCGAACGCCCGGCCGACGTCCGGCGCGGCAACTCCGTGCTGCTGATCTGCTCCCAGCACGGCGACGAGCCCTCCGGCCGCGAGGCGTGCCTGACCACCGTCCGCGACCTCGCCTTCGCCCAGGACCCGGCCACCCGGCACTTCCTGGCGCGCACCAGCGTGCTGGTCGTCCCCACCGCCAACCCCGACGGCCGGGCCGCCGACACCCGCGGCAACGCCGACGGCACCGACATCAACCGCGACCACCTCGCGCTCGCCACCCCCGAAGCCCGCGCGATGGCCGCGGTGCTCCGCGACTACCGCCCCGACACCGTCTACGACCTGCACGAATACACGCCCAAGGCGCCGTACTACGTCAAGGACCTGCTCTCCCTGTGGCCGCGCAACCTCAACACGGCGGACCCCGTCCGCCGCGCCTCGGCCACTCTGTCCACGGACTTCGTCGGCCCCGCCGCCCAGGCGGCCGGCTTCAGCACCGGCGTCTACGGCATCTGGACCGACCCGGTGACCGGCGCCCCCGTCAAGCAGGTCGCCGGCGACGGCCAGGAGCGGATCCTGCGCAACACCGTCGGGATCAAGGGCTCCCTCGGGCAGCTCGTGGAAACCCGCGCGGACCCCCTCACGGACGCCGAGAAGGCCGACCCGGCGCTGAACAACCGCCGCCGGGTGACCTCCCAACTGGCCGCGCTGAAGGGCCTGTTCGCCTTCGTCGAGCAGCACCGAGGGCGCATCGAGGCGGTCACCGCCGCGGCCCGGGCGGCCGGCCTGGCCGACCACGGCCCGGTCTACCTCGGCGGCGCCGACAACGAACCCCCGGCCGCGGACCGGGTCCTGACCCGCCCGCCGCGCGCCTACCGCCTGGACGCGGCGCAGTTCGCCCGGGCCCGGGCCGTCCTGGCGGCACACGGCGTGCGCTGGTGGCGGGACGGCGACGGCGGCGCCACCGTCCCGCTGCGCCAGTCACTGCGCGGGCTGGTCCCACTGCTGTTGGACGCACGCGCCGACCGCCCGCTCGTGGCCGGCACCCCGATCGGCCGCTGAACAGGCACGTCCGAACAGGCACGTCCGAACAGGCGCGACCAGTCAGGCACCGCCAGTCCGGCGCGAGGGGTCGGGCACGATCACGCCGGCGCGACCGCGTCCCGCACCAGGCGCAGCACCTCGTCCGCGCACCCCCAGGACACGGTCACCCCGGCACCCCCGTGGCCGTAGTTGTGCACGCACACCGTCCCGTCCGGCAGCCGTTCCGCCGCGAGCCGCACCGCCGGGCGGGCCGGCCGCAGCCCCACCCGGTGCGCCAGCACACGGGCCCGCGCCACCTGGGGGAAGTACCGGGCGCAGCGCGCCACGATCGCCTCCGCCACCGCCGGATCGGGCTCCCGCGACCACGCCCCCTCCCGCGCCGTACCGCCCAGGACCAGCCCGAAGGGCTGCGGCAGGAGATACGTCGAGTTCGCTGCGTCCTCCGCGCCCGCGTCGGCGACGGTGAACCACTCCTCGATGCCCGGATTCTCGACGATCACCAACTGCCCCTGGACGGGCTGCACCCCGTCATCCGGGACCAGTTCACGGGCGCCCAGCCCCGAGCAGTTCACCACCGCCCGGACGCCGTCGGCCGCCTCCGCCAGGGACGCCACCGGACGCGCCACCACGGTCCCGCCGGCCGCCGCCAGCCGTCGCTCCAGATACCGCAGGTGCACCGGCATCTCCACCAGCGGCGTACGCGCCCACCACCCCGCACCACAGCCCGGCGGCAGCTCCTCGGCGCGGGCCGGCCGCAGCCCCGGCACCGCCGCGTACCAGGCCCCCAGCCCCTCCTCGGGAGCGGGACCGCGCTCGCCGCCGGCCGTCCCCGCCGCCCCCGCCGTGACGCCCGCCACCAGCCGCGCCCCGGTCTCCGCCGGCCGCCCGGCGAGCCCGGTGAACACCTCCAGCGAGCGCAGCGACCAGCGGACCGCCTCCTCGTGCGGCCGGATCAGGTACGGCCAGCACAGACCGCCGGCCACCGCGGAGGTCGTGTCGTCGGCCGCTTCCCGGGCCACCACCCGCACCCGGTACCCGGCCTCGGCGAGCACGATCGCCGACGTCAGCCCGATCACGCCGGCGCCGACAACGCAGATGTCCGGGGCCGCCGAGGTGGGGGTCGGCGCGCTCGTGTCCGTCGTGTCCGGGGCGGCTGTCCCCGGGGCGATCGCCCCACCCGTCCCCGCCGACCGCTCGTTCGTCATCTCCGCAGCCTCCCCATCGCCCCGCATCCGGTGGTCCGGTCGCCGTGATCTTGTCCTGCTGTGACGCGGACGTAACCCTCCGGCCGTGAGGCGGACAATCCGGGACCTTACGCTGGTGGGGCCCCCGGTGGACCGGCCCGTGCCGTCGGCCCGACCGGGGCCCGGCACCGTCGGCCGATGACGCCCCTCGGATCCGCCCGCGACCACCCGTGGTCGCGCACCCCGTATTCCGTGCCTTCGCCCTCGTCCGAGGAGACCCATGCCCCGCCCCCGGCGCGCCGTGCCCGCCTGGCTCGCCCACCCCTTCCGCTGGCAGCGGCTGCCCGTGCCCTGGGCGGCGGTGGCTCGCGGCACGCTGTGCGCGGGCCCGCTGCTCGCCGCGGGGATCGCCACCGGGCACCCGGCCCCCGGCGTGCTGACCGCCCTCGGCTCGATGCTGGCGGGCGTCAACGACCGCCCGGGCACCCGGCGCACCGGCATCGTCCACATCGGCCTGCCCGCCCTGGCCGCCGCACTCGGCATGCTGCTGGGGGCGTCCCTGCGGGCCGCCGACGCGGGCTGGTGGGTGGTGCCCGCGCTGAGCGCCGTCGGCTTCGTCTCCGGCGCGGGCAGCGTGGCCGGACCGGTGCGCTCCACCGCCGGCATGCAGATGCTGGCCGCCACCGTCCTCGGCGCGGGCATGCCGCTGCCCGGCGCACCCTGGACGAAGGCCCTCTACGTCCTCGCCGGCTGCCTGTGGCTGCTCCTGCTGCGGCTCGTGCTGCGCTCGCCGCGCCCGGCCGGCGGACCGCTCAGCGGCGAACGGGCAGCCGTCGCCACCGTCTTCGACACGCTCGCCGACGCCCTGGCGGCGGTCGGCGGGCCGGGCGCGGAGCCCGCCAGGCGCCGGCTCACCGCCGCCCTGGACCGCGCCGACGAGGCGCTGCGGCTGCGCCGGCTCACCAGCCGACTGCTGCGCCGGCCGGCCCGCCCCGAGGAACTGCTGCTGGCCGAGCGGTTCGCCGCGGCCACCGCGCTCTGCGAGGCCAGCGTCGCGCTGCTGTGGGAGGCCCGGCCGCTGCCGGCGCGGGTCGCCGCCGGCCCGCGCCGGTTCGCCGAGGCGCTGCGCACCGGCCGGTCACCGGGCCGGCTCTCCGCCCCGGAGCGCAGCTCCGCCGCCCGCGGGGCCTTCGACCACGCCCTGCTGGACGCCGCGGTCGCCTTCGCCCGGGAACGGCCGCTGCCCCCGGCGACGACCCGCGAGGACCTGCCGTCCGCCCGGACCGGGGGAGTCCGCGGAGCACTGGGCCCGGCCGGCCGGGACTACGGCCTGCGGGTCGCCGTCTGCATCGGCGCCAGCGCGGCGGTGGCGCTGCTGCTCCGCGCCGACCACTGGTACTGGCTCCCGGCGACCGTCACCTTCCTCGTCAAGCCGGACCTGGGCCCACTGTTCTCCCGCACGGTCAACCGGTTCGCCGGCACCGCGGCCGGGGTCCTGGTCTTCGCGGCGGCCGGGGCCTGGCTGTCCGGCAGCTGGTGGCCCGCCGTGATCGCCGGCGCGGGCGGTGCGCTGCTGCCGTTCGCCACCCGGCACTTCGCGCTCCAGACCGGGGCGATCACGCTGATGGTGCTGTCCTTCGTGTACGTGGGCGGCGCCCGGCAGGCCGCCGCCGAGCGGATCGTCGACACCTCCCTGGCCTGCGCGATCGTGCTCGTCGTCGGGCACCTGCCGCACCTGGCCGACCCGCGCCGCAGGGTCGGCCCCCGGGTCACCGAGGCGCTGCGGAGCACCGAACGCTTCCTGCGCTACGTCCTGGAACCCCGGCCCGCGGCGCCCGTCGCCGAGGGGGCCGCCCCCGGAGCCGTCGCCACCCGCCGGCTGGCGCTGCGCCGGCACGCCTACCGGACGCTGGCCCAGGCGCGGGCCGCCGCAGAGACCGCCGCCGCGGAATTCCACCCCGCCCGCGACCCCGGCCCCGACTGGCCGACCGTGGTCACCGCGGCGGAGCGCATCGTGGACGCCGCCACCGCCTGCGCCGTCCGCCTCGACCGCGGCGCCCACCGCCCGGGCCCGGAGGAGGCCGAGCGGCTCTGCCGGGCCCTCTCGGCCATGGCCGACGCCCTGGAGGACCCCGGCCGCCGCCCGCCCGGCACCCCGCCGCCCGTACTGCGGCCGGTCCCGGATTGCGCGACCCTCACCGACGTCGCCGCGGAACTGGAGCGGCTGCGCGGCTACGCCGGCGCCCGCTGACCCGGCGGCCGGGTCGGGCCGCTCACCGGGCCGGCGCCGGCGCCTCCCCGGCACCGCCGGCCGCCCGCCGGCGGACCCGCACCCCCTCCGCCGCACCGCCGACCGCCAGCGCCACGGCCACCAGCAGGGCGCTGACCCACAGCGGCGCGCGGTAGCCGAAGCCGGCGGCGAGCGCGCCGCCGCCCCACCACGGGCCGGCCGCGGCGCCGACATTGAGCGCGGCGGTCGCGAACCCGCCGCCCAGCGTGGGCGCTTCGACCGCCGCGTAGAGCACCTGGGCGATCAGGGTGGAGCCGACCGCGAACGACAGGGTCCCCTGGACGAGGACCAGCACGACGGTGGCCGCCGCGTTCCCGGCCGTCAGCGCGAACACCACCCAGCCCACGAGCAGCGCCGCGCCCCCGATGGCGAGCAGCGGACGGGGCCGCCGGTCCGCCAGCCGCCCGCCGGCCGTGACCCCGACGAACGAACCCAGCCCGAACAGCGCCAGCACCACCGGCACCCCGGCGGCACCGAAACCGGTGACACCGGTGACCAGCGGCGCGAGGTAGGTGAAGGTGCAGAACGTGGCACCGTTGACCAGCGCCCCCAGCAGCAGCGCCACCAGCAGCCGCGGACGGCGCAGGGCCCGCAGCTCACCGCCGGCACCCCTCGCCCCGGCGCCGGCCGGACCGCCCGGGACCGACGCCATGATGGCGATCACCGCCGGCACCGACACCGCGGCCACCGCCCAGAACGCCGAGCGCCAGCCCCACTCCTGCCCCAGCACGGCACCGGCCGGGACGCCCACGATGCAGGCCAGCGTCGTGCCGCCCAACAGGACGGAGGTGGCCCGGCCCGTGGCGCCCGGCGCGGCCATCGCGGCCGCGGTCGCCAACGCCACCGCCAGGAATCCCGCGTTGGCCAGCGCCGCCACCACGCGGGTGGCCAGCAGCACGCCGAAGTCGGTGGTCACCGCGCCCACGACGTGCACCAGGAGAAAGGTGATCAGGAAGACCAACAGGGCGCGCCGCCGCGGCCAGCGCCGGCTGAGCAGCGCCATCAGCGGCGCCCCGACGACCATCCCGGCCGCGAACGCCGAAGTGAGCGCGCCGGCGGCCGGGATGGACACCTGGAGGTCGGCGGCGATGTCCGGGATCAGCCCGGACAGCATGAACTCGGACGTGCCCTGCGCGAAAACCGCCAGCGCGAGCATGTAGAGAGTGAACGGCATAGAAAAATCTCCGCAACCACGCCAAGGACCGGCACGGGCCGAAGGGCGGCGTCGGCAAGGCCGACGGCGATCGGTACGGCCGGTTGAGGAAGCGGCAGCCCCGGCTACCGCAAGGAACAAGACCTGCCTGAAGAAGGCGGTCCGGTGGCGGAGAAGGTCGAACAGCCACCGGACGACGCCCGGTGGCTAGCGTCTTGAGGACTCGGGGCTGGTCATGATCCGCAGGCTAGTCGGGCGGCCCGGCGCCCGTCCACGGATTTATCGCTCTCGGTCTGTCGTTCCCGGTTCCTCGCCCGCGGTATGGCGATCGCGGTTCCTCGCTCCCGGGACCGGGCGGGGTACGCAGCGCGCGATCGGGGCGGGCAGCAGTGCCGCCCGCCCCGATCCACCGTCAGGTCATCGCGGTCAGCGACCGCCCTTGCCGCCCAACAGCCCGGCCCGCCGCAGCGCGTCCGCCATCGCGTCGTTGACCGGAGCGGCCTCCCGGCCGCCGCCGCGGCGCTCGCCGCCACGCTGGCCGCCGCCCTGCCGCTGCCGCGGCGCACCGCCCCGGCCGCCCTCGCGCGGCCCCCGGCCGCCGCCGGCACCGCCGCGCCGCTCGCCGCCGCCGGCCGGCGCGCCCTTGCCGGGCTCGTCGTCCAGCCGCAGGGTCAGCGAGATCCGCTTCCGCGGGATGTCCACGTCGAGCACCTTGACCCGGACGATGTCGCCCGGCTTCACCACGTCCCGCGGGTCCTTGACGAAGTTCTTCGACATCGCCGAGACGTGCACCAGGCCGTCCTGGTGGACGCCCACGTCCACGAACGCCCCGAAGGCGGCGACGTTGGTCACCACGCCCTCCAGGATCATCCCCGGCGCCAGGTCGCCGATCTTCTCCACGCCCTCCTTGAAGGTCGCGGTCCGGAACTCCGGCCGCGGGTCGCGGCCCGGCTTCTCCAGCTCCTGGAGGATGTCGGTGACCGTCGGCAGACCGAAGGAGTCGTCGACGAAGTCCGCCGGGCGCAGGGCGCGCAACGCGGCCGTGTTGCCGATGAGTTCGCCGACCTCGCTCTGCGCCGTCTGCACGATCCGGCGCACCACCGGATACGCCTCGGGGTGCACGCTGGAGGCGTCCAGCGGGTCGTCGCCGCCCCGGATCCGCAGGAAGCCCGCGCACTGCTCGTACGCCTTGGGGCCCAGCCGCGACACGTCCTTGAGCGCCTTGCGGGAGCGGAACGGGCCGTTGTCGTCCCGGTGGTTCACGATGTTCTCGGCCAGGCCGGTGCTGATGCCGGAGACCCGGGCGAGCAGCGGCGCGGAGGCGGTGTTGACGTCCACGCCGACGCCGTTCACGCAGTCCTCGACCACCGCGTCCAGCGAGCGCGACAGCTTGGTCTCGGACAGGTCGTGCTGGTACTGGCCGACCCCGATCGACTTGGGGTCGATCTTGACCAGCTCGGCCAGCGGGTCCTGGAGGCGCCGCGCGATGGACACCGCGCCGCGCAGCGACACGTCCAGGTCCGGCAGTTCCTGGGAGGCGAAGGCGGAGGCCGAGTACACCGAGGCGCCCGCCTCGGACACCATCACCTTCGTCAGCTTCAACTCCGGCTGCGCGGCGATCAGTTCGGTCGCCAGCTTGTCGGTCTCCCGGGAAGCGGTGCCGTTGCCGATCGCGATCAGCTCGACGCGGTGCTCCCGCGCCAGTCGGGCCAGGGTGGCCAGCGCCGCGTCCCACTTCTGCTGCGGCACGTGCGGGTAGATCGTCTCGGTCGCCGCCACCTTGCCGGTCGCGTCGACCACCGCCACCTTCACGCCCGTACGGAAACCGGGGTCCAGGCCCATCGTGGCGCGCGTCCCGGCGGGGGCCGCCAGCAGCAGGTCGCGCAGGTTCGCGGCGAAGACCCGGACCGCCTCGTCCTCGGCGGCCTGCCGCAGCCGCAGCCGCAGATCGATCCCGAGGTGCACCTGGACGCGGGTGCGCCAGGCCCAGCGGACCGTGTCCTGCAGCCACTTGTCGGCCGGCCGGCCCCGATCGGCGATCCCGAAGCGGTGCGCGATGGACCGCTCGTAGGCGCTGGGGCCCTCGCCCGCCTCCGCCGGGTCCTCCGGCTCCAGGGTGAGGTCGAGGACGTCCTCCTTCTCACCGCGCAGCATCGCCAGCACCCGGTGGGAGGGCAGCTCGGTGAACGGCTCGGCGAAGTCGAAGTAGTCGGCGAACTTGGCGCCCTCCTCCTCCTTGCCGGTCCGCACCTTCGCCGCGACCCGGCCGCGCGTCCACATCCGCTCGCGCAGCTCACCGATCAGGTCCGCGTCCTCGCTGAACCGCTCGGTGAGGATCGCCCGCGCGCCCTCCAGGGCCGCGGCCGGATCGGCGACGCCCTTGTCCGCGTCCACGAACGCCGCGGCGGACGCGCTCGGTTCCACCGACGGGTCCGTCAGCAGCCCGTCGGCCAGCGGCTCCAGCCCCGCCTCCCGCGCGATCTGCGCCTTGGTGCGCCGCCTCGGCTTGAACGGCAGGTAGATGTCCTCCAGCCGGGCCTTGGACTCGGCGCCGCGGATCTGCGCCTCCAGCGCGGTGTCCAGCTTGCCCTGGGAGCGCACGGATTCCAGGACGGCGGTCCGCCGCTCCTCCAGCTCCCGCAGATAGCGCAGCCGTTCCTCCAGGGACCGCAGCTGCGCGTCGTCGAGCATCTCGGTCGCTTCCTTGCGGTAGCGCGCGATGAACGGGACGGTCGAGCCGCCGTCGAGCAGTTCGACCGCGGCCTTCACCTGCCGCTCCTTGACGCCGAGCTCGTCGGCGATCCGCGCTTCGATGGACCCGAGTGCCCCGATGGGCTCAGTGGCTGCCGTCACGTTGATCCTGCCCGCCTTCCAGCGACTTTCCTGAGCCTGCATTGTGCCGGTTGGCGGCCCGGACTGTCGCACCGCCCGGCCGGGAGCGCCGGGGTGTGAGAAGACGCACCACACCCCGGCGGCCACGAGGAGGCCGGTGCGACTACTCCTTGTCGAACAGGCTGGCGGGGAACGCCCCGGCCTCCATGAGGCGGGCGGCGAAGGCGCCCGCCAGTTCGGTCAGCCGGGCCACGCCCGCCGCCCCCAGGTGCTCGTACGGCGCCCGGTCCAGCCGGTCCGTCGTCCGCTCCAGGTCCTTGCGCAGCGTCGCCCCGGCCTCGGTCAGCTCGTCCGCGCCGCCCAGCAGTCCGCGTTCGCGCAGCCGCTCCTGGGCCGCCGTCAGCTCCTCCTGCGACCAGCCGCGGGTCGCCAGGATGCCGCGGTAGTTCATCCCGCGCCCGCTGGCGGTGTGCGTGACCAGCGCCTCCAGCGGGTCCAGCTCGGCGTCGAGCAGGGCCACCAGGTGGCCGTCGCCGCGGTGTTCGCGCAGCAGCGTGGCGGCGTGCCAGTAGGCGAGGTGCGGCGCGTCGGGCACCGGCAGGTCGGCGTGCGCGGCGTACAGCGGCCGGGCGTGCCGGGTACAGCCCTCGGTGGCGCGCAGCGCCAGCTTCGCCGCCTCGGCCATCTCCGGCGACTCCAGCGCCTCGGCGCCGAGCAGCCGGTGCAACGTGGCGTCCGCCGCGCGCAGCCGTGCTTCCAGGACGGCCTGCGGCGTGGTGCTCCGCCACGCCTGCGGGAGATGCTCGGCGATCAGCTCGTACTTGAAGGAGTAGAAGGTCGCGGCGACGGTTCCCGGGCCCACCACGCCCATGGGAGCGCTCCGGGAGACGAAGTACCCGGCGCGCCCGTTCACGCCCAACCCCGCCATCTCGGCGCCGAGTTCCGGTGCGAAGTAGTGCGCCGAGTGGAAGGGGTTGAGGACGTTGTGGCAGTGCCGGCCGGCCCGATCGGGCAGTGCGCTGGAAGAGGTCATGCGAGCAGGTTACCGACCCGTCGGTATGGCGCCACCCCCGTGGGGCGCTCCAGGGGCGCCGACCGGCCATGGCAGGAAAGGTGGGAAATCAGTCATTGCCGCCATCGGCATCGCTGACCAGGATGGATGCCATGGAACAGCGCGACGTGCTGGTCGTCCTCTTCGACGACGTGCAGAGCCTCGACGTGACCGGCCCGGTCGAGGTCTTCAACGGGGCCTGCGGCGGCGTCCCCGGCGCCTACCGCATCCGCACCGCCGGCCCGGACGGCGCCCCGGTCCGCACCACCAGCGGCCTGACCCTCGTCCCGGACCTCGCGCTCGACGCCGCCGAACCGCCGCACACCCTCGTCGTGCCGGGCGGCGACGGCACCCGGATCCCCGACCCGCGGCTGGTCGACTGGCTGGCCGAGCACGCGCCCCGCGCCCGCCGGGTGGTCTCGGTCTGCAGCGGCGCCTTCCTGCTGGCCGCGGCCGGACTGCTGGACGGTCGCCGCGCCACCACCCACTGGAGCCTGTGCGACGCGCTCGCCGCACGCCATCCCGCGGTCCGCGTCGAATCCGAGCCGATCTACGTGCGCGACGGCAACGTGGCCACCTCCGCGGGCGTCACGGCCGGGATCGACCTCGCGCTGGCCCTGGTCGAGGAGGACCTCGGCCGTGACCTCGCACTGTCCATCGCCCGCTATCTGGTGGTCTTCCTGCGCCGGCCGGGCAACCAGACCCAGTTCAGCGCCCAGCTCGCCGCGCAGACCGCGGAGCGCCGTCCGCTGCGCGACGTCCAGCAGTGGATCACCGAGAACCCGGCGGCGGACCTGTGCGTCGAGGCGCTGGCCGACCGCGCCGGGCTCTCCCCGCGGCACTTCGCCCGCGCCTTCCGCGACGAGACCGGGATGACGCCCGGCCGCTACGTCGACCGGGTCCGCCTGGAGGCCGCCCGGCGGCGCCTGGAGGACACCGCCGACGGCATCGAGCAGATCTCCCGGCAGTGCGGCTACGGCACCACCGAGGCGATGCGCCGCGCCTTCGTCCGGGTCCTCGGCGCCTCCCCGGCCGAATACCGCCGCCGCTTCCGCCCCGCCCCCCGGCCCTGACCCGCCCAGCCGCCCCGACCACCACGCACCAGGAACGACAGGAACGAGGAACTCATGCAGATCGCCGTCCTTCTCTACGACCGCTTCACCGCCCTCGACGCCATCGGCCCCTACGAGACGCTCGGCCTCGTCCCGGGAGCCGAGGTGGTCTTCGTCGCCGAGCGCACCGGCGTGCACCGCAGCGACAAGGGCTCCCTCGGTCTGGTCGTGGACGCCACGCTGGACGAGGTCACCGCGCCGGACATCCTGGTCGTCCCGGGTGGCCCCGGGCAGACCGCGATCATGGAAGACGGGCCGCTGCACGACTGGATCCGGGCGGTGGACGCCGGCACCACCTGGACCACCTCGGTGTGCACCGGCTCGCTCGTCCTCGCCGCCGCCGGTCTCCTCAAGGGCCGCCGGGCCACCACCCACTGGCTCGGGCTGGACCAGCTGTCCACGATGGGGGCCGAGCCGACCGGGGAGCGGGTGGTCTTCGACGGCAAGTACGTCACCGCCGCCGGCGTCTCCTCCGGTATCGACATGGGCCTCGCCCTCGCCGGCCGGATCGCCGGGGACTTCGTCGCGCAGAGCATCCAGCTCGGCATCGAGTACGACCCCCAGCCGCCCTACGACGCGGGTGCCCCGGAGAAGGCCCCGGCCGAGGTCGTCGCGGCCATGCGGGACAACAGCCGCTCCATCCTGACCGGCCGGCGCTGGCGGGACACGGCCCTCCAGGAGAAGTGACGGTCCGTCAGGAAGGTTGCCGCCGGCCGCGAAGTCGTGGCCGGCGGCGGCTCAGCCCTCGGGCCACGTGAACCGCGGCGCCCGGCGCTCCAGGAAGGCGGCGGCACCCTCCGCGGTCTCGCCGCTCTCCCGCGCCTGCGCCGCCCAGTGCGCCCCGCGCGCCTCCGCCTCCTCAGGCGGCACGTCCCACGTCCCGTTGGCCAGCTCCTTCGCCGCGGTCTGGGTCAGCAGCGACCGGCTCGCCAGCACGGCCGTGAACTCCGCGATCCGCTTGTCCAGCTCACCCTCGGCCACCACCTCGTCCACCAGCCCGGTCCGCAGCGCCCGCGCGCAGTCGATCAACTCCCCGGAGAACAACAGGTACTTGGCGGCCGACAGTCCCACCAGCCGGACCAGTCGCCGGGTCGCGGACGCCGGATAGGCCACCCCCAGCTTGGCGGGCGTCACCCCGAACAGCGCCCCCTCCTCCGCGAACCGCAGATCGCAGGCGGCCGCCAGCTGGGCGCCGCCGCCCACGCAGTAGCCGCGTATCGCCGCCACCGTCGGCCGCGGAAAGGCCGCCAGCGCCTCCTCGGCCACCACCGCCAACCCCTGCGAAGCGCCCGACGCGTCCCGCAGCGAACCGATGTCCGCCCCCGCGCAGAACGTCCCGCCGTCCCCGGTCAGCACCAGCGCCCGCACCGCGCGGTCGTCCGCCAGCCGCGCCAGCAGCGGCGGCAGCTCCCGCCACATCTGGACGGTCATCGCATTGCGCTTGCCCGTGTTGCTGATGGTGACGGTCGCCGTACCACCGCTGACATGCGTCTTCAGTCCCGGTTCCATGCCCGGATATTAGAGCGGCCGCCGCGCGCCCGGCCGGATACGATCGGCGGTCTGATGTCCGCAACCCTCGTCGCCAAAGATCTCGCCGCCGGCCACGGCGAGCGCGTCCTGTTCTCCGGTCTCGATCTGGTCGTCGCCCCCGGCGATGTGATCGGCCTGGTCGGTGCCAACGGCGCCGGCAAGTCCACCCTGCTGCGCCTGCTGGCCGGGCTGGCGCCCCCGGAGCAGGGCGGCCTCGTCCTCAGCCCGCCGACCGCCACCGTCGGCCACCTCCCGCAGGAGCCCGACCGGCGCCCCGGCGAGTCGGTGCGCGCCTTCCTCGCCCGCCGCACCGGCGTGACCGAGGCGCAGCGCGCCCTGGACGCCGCCACCGAGGCCCTCGCAAGGGAGCGCCCAGGCGCCGACGACGCCTACGACACGGCATTCACGCGCTGGCTCGACCTCGGCGGCGCCGACCTCGACGAGCGCGCCGAGGAGACCGCCGCGCAGCTGGGCCTGGCGATCAGCCTCGACCAGCCGATGACCACCCTCTCCGGCGGCCAGGCCGCCCGCGCCTCGCTCGCCTCGCTGCTGCTCTCCCGCTACGACGTCTTCCTCCTCGACGAGCCCACCAACGACCTCGACCTGGACGGCCTGGACCGCCTGGAGTCCTTCGTCACCGGCCTGCGCGCCGGCACCGTCCTGGTCAGCCACGACCGCGAGTTCCTGGCCCGCACGGTCACCCGCGTCGTCGAGCTCGACCTCGCCCAGCAGCAGGTCAACACCTACGGCGGTGGCTACACCGCGTACCTGGAGGAGCGCGAACGGGCCCGCCAGCACGCCCGCGAGCGCTACGAGGAGTACGCCGACACCAAGGCGGCACTGGAGGTCCGGGCGCACACCCAGCGCAACTGGATGGAGAAGGGCGTCCGCAACGCCCGCCGCAAGGCCACCGACAACGACAAGATCGGCCGCAAGGGCCGGGTCGAGGCCACCGAGAAGCAGGCCGCCAAGGCCAAGCAGACCCAGCGCATGATCGAGCGGCTGGAGGTCGTCGAGGAGCCCCGCAAGGAGTGGGAGCTGCGGATGGAGATCGCCGCGGCGCCCCGGGCCGGCGCGGTCGTGGCCACCCTCCGGCAGGCCGCGGTCCGGCGCGGCGACTTCGGCTTCGGCCCGGTCGACCTCCAGATCGACTGGGCGGACCGGGTCGCCATCACCGGCCCCAACGGCGCCGGCAAGTCCACCCTGCTCGCGGCCCTCCTGGGCCGGCTGCCGCTGGACTCCGGGGCGGCGTCGCTCGGCCCGGGCGTGGTGGTCGGCGAGATCGACCAGGCCCGCGGCCAGCTGTTCCGGGGCGACGGCGACACCCCGCTGATGGACGCCTTCCGGGCCGCCGTCCCGGACCTGGCGCCCGCCGACGTGCGCACCCTGCTCGCCAAGTTCGGCCTCAAGGCGGCCCATGTGCTGCGCCCGGCGGCCACCCTCTCGCCGGGGGAGCGCACCCGAGCCGCACTGGCCCTCCTCCAGGGCCGCGGGGTCAACCTCCTGGTCCTCGACGAGCCGACCAACCACCTCGACCTCCCCGCCATCGAGCAGCTGGAGTCCGTGCTCGCCTCGTACCCGGGCACCCTGCTGCTGGTCACCCACGACCGTCGGATGCTGACGGCGGTGCACACCACGCGGCGGATCGAGGTGGAGGCCGGGCGGATCACCGATCGGCCGGTGTGACCTGGCGCGATGCGGCCCCGGCCCGCTCCGGCATTCGATTTGTTTCCGGAGCGGGGACCCCGTAAGGTAATCCGAGCCGACGCGGGGTGGAGCAGCTCGGTAGCTCGCTGGGCTCATAACCCAGAGGTCGCAGGTTCAAATCCTGTCCCCGCTACTCAGAAGAACAGCAGGTCCGATGCTCAGGCACCGGACCTGCTGTCGTGTGTGCCCACCGGCGCTCCCCGCTCGCCCTGCCACCTCTCCCCATACGCGGTATACCGGGAAAAACGGTCCCCGATCGAGGAGGCGGTGATGGCCGGCAAGTCCAAGTCTTCCCGGCGCAGTCCGACTGCGGCCCGTTTGGGGCGGAGCTTCGGGCTGCTCGCGGTCCTGGGGGCCGTCCTCGTCCTGGCCGGGATCGTCGGGCTGATCTACGTCGCCGTGGCCACCCTCACCACGATGCTGCTCTTCGGCTGGCTGCTGCTGATCGGCGGCGTGGTGGGGCTGGCGCACGCCATCCAGTCCCGGGGCTCGAACTTCTTCTGGCTCGCGGTGATCGTCGCGGCGCTGAACATCGCGGCCGGGGTGGTGGTGCTCCGCCTGCCCGAGGCCACCGCCGCCGCACTGACCATGTTCGCGGCCCTGCTCTTCCTGACCGGCGGGCTGTTCCGGCTGGCCGGCGCCGTGGTGGTGCGCGGGCCGCAGTTCGGCTGGACGCTGCTCCAGGGGGCGCTCGGCATCCTGCTGGGCGTCCTGGTCCTCGCCAGTTGGCCGCACAGCAGCCTCTACGTCATCGGCTGCTTCTTCTCCCTGGAACTGCTCTTCGACGGGCTGGGCCTGCTCGCCATGGGGATCGGCGGTCGGCGCGTGGTCGGCATGGTGGAGGAGGGCAGAGTGGCTTGATCCATACCCCGGCCGCGGCGGTATCGGCGGAGATCCGGCGTCCGGTCCGGGGCGCCACCAAAGAAAAGCGACGGAAAGGCGACGAGACGCGTCGCGAGGCAGATCAATCCCGTCAGAATCGACCAAAAGCCGTCGATAGGCGCTGACTTGTGTTCAGGAGGCCGGCCCGGACCAGCACATTCTCAACACTCGTCGTGTGAGGATGCCTTCCGGACCTTCTGCAGAACCCCCCGAGGAGCTGACCTCCCCGCTCGCGTACGAAGGTGTCTGGCGGTTCACCGCCCCGGCACTGGAGTCGTCGGTGCCCCAGGCACGCCACGCGGTCCGGGATCTGCTCACCGAACAGCACGTGCCCGTCGCCGACGCCATCCTGGACACGCTGCTGCTGATCGTCTCCGAGCTGGTCACCAACGCCGTCCGGCACGCCGCGCTGCTCTCCCCCCAGATCGCCGTCCAGCTCACCCTCGGCGCCAACTGGCTACGGGTCGCCGTCGAGGACGACCACCCCTACCGCCCCAAGGCGCTGGAGGCGGACGAGGGCGACGTCGGCGGCCGAGGGCTGTGGCTGGTCAAGGCGCTCACCACGGAGGTGGGCGGCAAGTGCGACGTGGCGCACACCGCGGGCGGCGGCAAGGCCATCTGGGCCGAGTTGCCCCTGGCCCCGCTCGCTACCAGCCCGCCGACTTCCCGGTGAGCTCGCGGACCGCCGGACGTGCCGCGTCCAGCACGGTCATGAACCACGCGGAGAACGGCAGCCGGGCATGCCGCTCGGCCAGCTCCTCCGGCGTGACGAACGCGACCTCGGCGATCTCGGTGGGCTCCGGCGCCGGCTCGGTCCGCAGCAGCCCCACGAACAGGTGGTTGTACTCCTGCTCCACCAGCCCGGAGTCCGGGTCGGGATGGTTGTAGCGCACCGTCCCGGCCTCGGCCAGCAGCGCGGGGGCGACCCCGAGCTCCTCCGCGGTCCGCCGGGCCGCCGCCGCGAACGGCATCTCGCCCGGGTACGGGTGACCGCAGCAGGTGTTGGACCACACACCGGGGGAGTGGTACTTCGACAGCGCCCGGCGCTGGAGCAGCAGCCGCCCCTTCTCGTCGAAGAGGAAGACCGAGAACGCCCGGTGCAACTGCCCGGGAGCCTGGTGCGCCGCGAGCTTCTCCGCGGTGCCGATCGTCGTGCCGTCCTCGTCGACCAGCTCCAGCATGATCGGCTCGGCGGCGCCCTCCGGCGCGCCCACCGCGGAGGCTCCGGCGGTCTGTCCGTTGGCAGGTGTGATCGGCATGCGCATCCTTGTCGTCGGTCGTCGGTGTCAAGTCTGCCCCACCAGCGCTCCCATCAGTGGCAGAGCACTGCCGGTCAGCGCGCGGCGCCGCGTGTCCCGGAACCGGACGGACCGCCCGCGCGCCCCGTCCCGCACCGGTCGCCGGCGGCGGGCGGGATCCGCGTCGGCGACCGGCATGGCCCTCGCCACAGCAGCTCACCGGCAACCGTGACCAGCCCCCGCATAACCGGCACCCGGCCCGGCGGCCAGTTGTTCAGGCGCGCCCCGATCCACCATGATGATCGCGGCAGGCGCAGCCGTCGCTCACCCGATCGAGTGGTGAATACGTGGTGAACGGCCGCATCCCGCGATCGGATAGCCTCTGCCGACGTGCCTCCCGGCTCCCGAGGGCCAGGTGTGCCACGCCCGCCGCCCGGGTAGTTCGTGCCGAATGCGGACCGACCGGCGCTGCTCGTCAGCATCCAAGGAGTGAGTTCGTCTGTCGACCGCCATCCTCACCGGTCCGCCGGTCGCCGGGTCGTCGCTCGAAGCCGACCTGCGCACACTGGGCTTCGACGTCCGCACGGCCAGTGACCCCGGCGGCGCCACCGAGCTGCTCGCCGAGGTGCCCGCCCAGCAGCGGGTGGCCCTGGTGGACCCGCGCTTCGTCGGCCACCTGCACGCCCTGCGGCTCGCCCTGACCGACCCCCGCTTCCCGGCCGCGGCGGTGCCCGGCGTGCTCACCGTGCAGGCCGAGGCCCGCGCCGCGCTGGACCATGCGGCCGGCCGCATCCCGGTCGGCGCCGGCACCGCCCACCTGACCGACGTGCTCACCGACACCCTCACCGAGGCGCTCGACCGCGCGGACGTCGGACTGCACCGCGTCGAGCTCGGCAGCCTGGTCGGCACCCTCGCGCTCACCCCCGACCAGCGGTCGGAGGCCCGCGAGGCCGTCGCGGCCGTCGACGACGAGGCGGTCCGGCTGCGCACCGCGGTCAAGTCCCGCGACGGCTTCTTCACCACCTTCTTCATCAGCCCGTACTCGCGCTACCTCGCCCGCTGGTGCGCGCGCCGCGGCCTGACCCCCAACCAGGTCACCACCGCCTCCCTGCTCACCGCGCTGATCGCGGCGGGCTGCGCGGCCACCGGCAGCCGCGGCGGCTTCGTCGCCGCCGGCGTGCTGCTGCTGCTCTCCTTCGTCCTGGACTGCACCGACGGGCAGCTCGCCCGCTACTCGCTGCAGTACTCGACGCTGGGCGCCTGGCTGGACGCCACCTTCGACCGCGCCAAGGAATACGCGTACTACGCGGGGCTCGCCCTCGGGGCCGCCCGGGGCGGCGACGACGTGTGGGCGCTGGCGCTCGGCGCGATGATCCTCCAGACCTGCCGGCACGTCGTCGACTTCGCCTTCAACGAAGGCAGCGAATTCGAGGGCGGCGCCGGGAGCGCCGGCCCCGCCGTGGCGCTGTCCGACCGGCTCGACCAGGTCGGCTGGACCGTCTGGGTGCGCCGGATGATCGTGCTGCCCATCGGCGAACGCTGGGCCATGATCGCCGTGCTGACCGCGCTCACCACCCCGCGCATCGTCTTCTACGCCCTGCTCGTCGGCTGCGCGCTGGCCGCCTGCTACACCACGGCCGGCCGGGTGCTGCGCTCCCGGGCCCGCCGCGCCCGGCGCACCGACCGGGCCGCCCGCGCGCTCGCGGACCTCGCCGACTACGGCCCGCTGGTCGAGCTGCTGACCGGCGGCGGCCGGGGACGGAGCCGGTCCGGTTCCCTCCTGGCGCCCGTTATGGCCTTTCTCTCGTCCGCGATGCTGCTGGTGTGGTTGATCTCCCAGCCCGACCCCGCCTCCTGGCTCACCGTCGGCGTCGCGTGCTGTTCCGCGCTGCTGGCCGCCGCGGCCCTGTCCCGCCCGCTCAAGGGCGCCCTGGACTGGCTCGTCCCGCCCTTCTTCCGGGCCGGCGAATACCTCACGGTCCTGGTGCTGGCCGCCCGTGCGGACGCCCACGGAGCGCTTCCCGCGGCGTTCGGGCTGATCGCGGCGGTCGCCTACCATCACTACGACACGGTCTACCGCATCCGCGGTGGCACCGGGGCCCCACCGCGGTGGCTGGTCCGGGCGACCGGCGGGCACGAAGGACGGATCCTCGTGATCACCTTCCTGGCCGCCCTGCTGCCCGCCACAGGTTTCACGATCGCGCTCACGGCACTCGCTGCGGTCCTGGCGCTGCTGGTGCTCGCCGAGAGCATCCGCTTCTGGGTGGCCGCACACAAGCACGGCGCACCCGCCGTACACGATGAAGGAGAACCCGCATGATCGGCCTCGTGCTGGCTGCCGGCGCCGGACGGCGTCTGCGCCCCTACACCGACACCCTGCCCAAGGCTCTGGTGCCGGTCGACGGGGAGACCACGATCCTCGACCTGACCCTCGGCAACTTCGCCGAGATCGGCCTGACCGAGGTCGCGATCATCGTCGGCTACCGCAAGGAGGCCGTGTACGAGCGCCAGGAGGCCCTGGAGCAGAAGTACGGCCTCAAGATCACGCTGATCGACAACGACAAGGCCGAGGAGTGGAACAACGCCTACTCCCTGTGGTGCGCCCGTGACGTGATCGCGGCCCACGACTCGGTGATCCTCGCCAACGGCGACACCGTGCACCCGGTCTCCGTCGAGCAGACGCTGCTCGCCGCCCGCGGCAACGGCCAGAAGATCATCCTCGCGCTGGACGCCGTCAAGCAGCTCGCCGACGAGGAGATGAAGGTCGTCGCGGACCCCGCCAAGGGCGTCCAGAAGATCACCAAGCTGATGGACCCGGCCGACGCGACCGGCGAGTACATCGGCGTCACCCTCATCGAGGGCGAGGCCGCCGCCGAGCTGGCCGACGCCCTGAAGACCACCTTCGAGCGGGACCCCGACCTCTACTACGAGGACGGCTACCAGGAACTGGTCAACCGCGGCTTCAAGGTCGACGTGGCGCCGATCGGCGACGTCAAGTGGGTCGAGATCGACAACCACGACGACCTCGCGAAGGGCCGTGACATCGCATGCCAGTACTGACCCGCCTCATCCCGTCCCCGGTCGTCGTCGACATCAGCGCCGGCGCCCTGGACGACCTGGCGGGTCTGCTGGCCGACCAGCGCATCTCGGCTTCCGGCAAGCTCGCCATCGCGATCAGCGGCGGCTCGGGGGCCCGGCTGCGCCGGCGGCTGGCCCCCGCCCTGCCCGGCGCCGAGTGGTACGAGGTCGGCGGCGGCACCCTGGACGACGCGATCAAGCTCGCCGACGCCATGAAGAAGGGGCACTACGACGCCGTCGTGGGCCTGGGCGGCGGCAAGATCATCGACTGTGCGAAGTTCGCCGCGGCGCGCATCGGCCTGCCGCTGGTGGCGGTCGCGACCAACCTGTCGCACGACGGGCTGTGCTCGCCGGTCGCCACCCTCGACAACGACGCGGGCCGCGGCTCGTACGGCGTGCCCAACCCGATCGCCGTGGTGATCGACCTCGACGTCATCCGTGAGGCACCGGTCCGCTTCGTCCGCTCCGGCATCGGCGACGCGATCTCCAACATCTCCGCGGTCGCGGACTGGGAGCTGTCGCACCGCGAGACCGGCGAGGCCATCGACGGGCTGGCCGCGGCCATGGCCCGGCAGGCCGGCGAGGCCGTGCTGCGCCACCCCGGGGGCGTCGGCGACGACAACTTCCTGCAGGTACTGGCCGAGGGCCTGGTGCTCACCGGCATCTCGATGTCGGTGGCCGGCGACAGCCGCCCGGCCTCCGGCGCCTGCCACGAGATCAACCACGCCTTCGACATCCTCTTCCCCAAGCGGGCGGCGAGCCACGGCGAGCAGTGCGGCCTCGCCGCCGCCTTCGCCACCCACCTGCGCGGGGACCGCGCGACCTCCGCGCTGATGGTCGAGGTGCTCCAGCGCCACGGCCTGCCGGTCACCCCGGGCGACATGGGCTTCACCGACGAGGAGTTCGTGCAGGCCGTCGAGTTCGCCCCGAAGACCCGTCCAGGCCGCTACACGATCCTGGAGCACCTGGACCTGTCCACCGATCAGATCAGGGACGCATACGCCGACTATGCCGAAACCATCAGTAGCTGAACTCCGCCCGGTCGTTCACCCCGAGGGCGTGAAGGACCGGCGCAGCGGGGAGCACTGGGGCGGCCGCCTCTACATGCGGGAAATCTCGCTGCGCTGCGACCGGTACCTGGTCAACACCCGGGTCACGCCCAACCAGCTGACCTACGTGATGACCGTCTTCGGCGTGCTCGCGGCCCCGGCGCTGCTGGTGCCCGGCATCTGGGGCGCCGTGCTCGGCGTGGTCATGGTCCAGCTCTACCTCCTCTTCGACTGCATCGACGGCGAGGTCGCGCGCTGGAAGAAGCAGTTCTCGCTCGGCGGCGTCTACCTCGACCGGGTCGGCGCCTACCTCTGCGACGCCGCGGTGCTGGTCGGCTTCGGCCTGCGTGCCGCGGACCTGTGGGGCCCCGGGCGGATCGACTGGCTCTGGGCGTTCCTCGGGACGCTGGCCGCCGTCGGCGCGATCCTGATCAAGGCCGAGACCGACCTCGTCGGCGTCGCCCGCCACCAGGGCGGTCTGCCGCCGGTCAAGGAGGCGGCGTCCGAGCCGCGCTCGTCCGGCCTGGCGCTGGCCCGCAAGGCCGCCGCGGCGCTGAAGTTCCACCGGCTGGTCCTCGGGATCGAGGCGTCCCTGCTGATCCTGGTCCTGGCGATCGTGGACGCGGTGCGCGGCGACCTGTTCTTCTCCCGGCTCGGCGTCGCGGTGCTGGCCGGCATCGCGCTCCTGCAGACCCTGCTGCACCTCGTGTCGATCCTCGCCTCCAGCAGGCTCAAGTGACCGGGGCACCCGGAATGCGGCTCGGTGCGGTCGTCCTGACCATGGGCAACCGCCCCGAGGAACTGCGCGCGCTGCTGGAGTCCGTCGCCAAGCAGGACGGCGAGCCGATCGAGGTGGTGGTGGTCGGCAACGGCGCGCCGCTGCCCGAGCTGGCCGTCCCCGGACTGACCGTGCGGACCGTCGAGCTGCCGGAGAACGTCGGCATCCCGGCCGGCCGCAACGTCGGCATCGAGGCGTTCCGCACCGACGGCCGGGACGGCTTCGATGTCGATGCGCTGCTGTTCCTCGACGACGACGGGCTGCTGCCGCACGCGGACACCGCCGAGCTGTGCCGGCAGGCGTTCGCCGCGGACCGTGAGCTCGGCATCATCAGCTTCCGGATCGCCGACCCGGACACCGGGGCGACCCAGCGCCGGCACGTGCCGCGGCTGCGCGCCTCCGACCCGCTGCGCTCCTCGCGGGTGACCACCTTCCTCGGTGGTGCCAACGCGGTCCGCACCACGGTGTTCGCCGAGGTCGGCGGCCTGCCCGACGAATTCTTCTACGCCCATGAGGAGACCGATCTGGCCTGGCGGGCGCTGAACGCCGGCTGGCTGGTCGACTACCGGGCGGACATGGTCCTGCACCACCCCACCACGGCCCCGGCCCGGCACGCGGTCTACCACCGGATGGTGGCCCGCAACCGGGTCTGGCTGGCCCGCCGGAATCTCCCCGCCCCGCTGGTTCCCGCCTACCTCGGCGTCTGGTTCCTGCTCACCCTCGCGCGCCGGCCGTCGCTGCCGGGGCTCCGGGCCTGGCTGGGCGGCTTCAAGGAGGGCTGGTCCACTCCGTGCGGTCCCAGGCGTCCCATGAAGTGGGCTACCGTTTGGCGACTGACCCGGCTGGGCCGCCCTCCCATCATCTGACAAGCTCGTATCTGAGAGCATCAGGCGCAAACCGGGGCGTCCCCGGTAGCGCACCTTGAGGACGAAAGTGTCAACTGTGAGCGAGACCACGCACGACAGTGCGGTCGCCATGAGTGCCCCGCCATCCGCCGACGAAGGACTCACCCCCCTCCAGCGGGCCCAGAAGTACGACCTGGCGCAGAGCGGTGCCCGGCCCAGCCTTGCGGAGTACATCCGGCAGCTGTGGGCCCGCCGGCATTTCATCTCCGCCTTCGCCAGCGCCAAGCTGACCGCGCAGTTCAGCCAGGCGAAGCTGGGCCAGGTCTGGCAGGTGGCGACGCCGCTGCTGAACGCGCTCGTCTACTACCTCATCTTCGGCCTGCTGATCGGCACGCGGAAGGGCGTCCCGGACTACGTCCCGTTCCTGGTGACCGGTGTCTTCATCTTCACCTTCACCCAGAGCTCGGTGATGGCCGGTACGCGGGCGATCTCCGGCAACCTCGGCCTGGTGCGTGCGCTGCACTTCCCGCGGGCCTGCCTGCCGATCTCGTTCTGCCTCATGCAGCTCCAGCAACTGCTGTTCTCCATGGGTGTGCTGGTGGTCATCCTGCTGGCCTTCGGCCAGGTGCCCACCTGGTCCTGGCTGCTGGTGCTGCCCGCGCTGCTGCTGCAGTTCGTGTTCAACACCGGCCTGGCGATGGTCATGGCACGGCTCGGCAGCAAGACGCCGGACCTGGCGCAGCTGATGCCCTTCATCATGCGGACGTGGATGTACGCGTCCGGCGTGATGTTCAGCATCAGCGTGATCCTCAAGGGCAAGCACGTCCCGCACTGGGTCGAGGTGCTGCTCTACTCCAACCCCGCCGCGGTCTACATCGACCTGATCCGGTTCGCGCTGATCGACAGCTTCAAGGCGAGCCAGCTCCCGCCGCACGTGTGGGCGTTCGCGCTCGGCTGGGCGGTGCTGGCCGGCGTCGCGGGCTTTGTGTACTTCTGGAAGGCTGAGGAGCGGTACGGACGTGGCTGAGCAGATGGACGGCGTCCCGTCGACGACGGCGACGCAGGAGCGGATCCCGACCGTGATCGCGGACGAGCTGCACATCGTCTACCGGGTCTACGGCACCGGTGCGGGCAAGGGCAGCGCGACCGCGGCACTGAGCCGCATCATCCGGCGCCGGCCGTCGGTGGGCGTGCGCGAGGTGCACGCGGTCAAGGGCGTCTCCTTCACCGCCTACCGCGGCGAGTCGATCGGCCTGATCGGTTCGAACGGCTCCGGCAAGTCGACCCTCCTCAAGGCCGTCGCCGGACTGCTGCCCGCCGAGCGCGGCAAGGTCTACACCCACGGCCAGCCCTCGCTGCTGGGCGTGAACGCGGCGCTGATGAACGACCTCACCGGCGAGAGGAACGTCATCCTGGGCGGTCTGGCGATGGGCATGTCCCGCGAGCAGGTCCGCTCCCGCTACGACGACATCGTCGACTTCTCCGGCATCAACGAGAAGGGCGACTTCATCTCGCTGCCGATGCGCACCTATTCGTCCGGTATGGCGGCCCGACTGCGGTTCTCGATCGCGGCGGCCAAGGACCACGACGTGCTGCTGATCGACGAGGCGCTGGCCACCGGCGACCGGGCCTTCCAGAAGCGCTCCGAGGCCCGCATCCGCGAGCTGCGCAAGGAAGCGGGTACGGTCTTCCTGGTCAGCCACAACAACAACTCGATCCGGGACACCTGCGACCGTGTGCTGTGGCTGGAGCGGGGCGAGCTGCTGATGGACGGCCCGACGGACGAGGTCATCAAGGCGTACGAGAAGGAGACGGGCAAATAGCCCATCCTTCGCAGGAGGCCCTCGCGAGTCCGGTTCGCGGGGGCCTTCGATGGTGAAGGGATGGTCAACTCGGCGGGGCACGGGAACAGTTGGCCCGTGTGCGACGTTGACCAGAACGTTGCCCGAGGCTTCCGAGCCCGCCCGGATGTGCGTGCGATGTACGGCGTAAGCTGTACGCGTACTGAAACAGCACAAGTGGTGCAAGTCGGGCAATCTTCACCCGAGCGAGCGACGGAAGCTCGTTCGGAGTGCGCCTCCCTCTCTCGACTACGCTCGGGCGGGAGGTGCCCGCACGCTGCGGCGTGTCCGAAATGGGATGTTTTGTCCGGCGGTGTAGAACGGGAGACGTGACGGCAATGGCTACTGGTTCGCTCCGGCTCCACAACGCGCCGGGAAGCCCCCGGTGAGCCGACGAGACGAGCAGGCGCGTCGCGCCTTCCCCCGGAAGGTGGCGGTGGGTGGCGGGAAGGACCACACACGCACCGTGCTCGATCAGGCCGCGCACGAGAATTTCCCGGTCGCCCCGTTCTTCCTGCCCCGCGCCTGGCGCGCCGACCTGATGGCCCTCTACGGCTTCGCCCGCCTCGTCGACGACATCGGCGACGGCGACCTGGCGCCCGGTGGCGGCGACGCCGTCCTCCTCGGGCTGGACCGCGTCCAGTGCGACGACCGCCCGGCGCTGCTCGACGCCCTGGAGGCGGACCTGCACCGGGTCTTCAGCGACCGGGCGCCCGGCCCCAAGCACCCGCTGATGCGCCGGCTCGGCCCGACCGTCCGCCGCTGCGCGCTCACCCCCGAGCCCTTCCTCGGCCTCATCGAGGCCAACCGCCAGGACCAGCGGATCAGCCGCTACGGCACCTACGACGACCTCGCCGCCTACTGCGAGCTGTCCGCCAACCCCGTCGGCCGGCTCGTCCTCGGCGTCACCGGCACCTCCAGCCCCGAGCGCATCCGGCTCTCCGACGCCATCTGCACCGCGCTGCAGCTCGTCGAGCACATCCAGGACGTGGCCGAGGACCTCGGCCGGGACCGGATCTACCTGCCCGCCGAGGACATGAAGCGATTCGGCGTCACCGAGGCCGACCTGGCCGCGCCGACCGGGGGCGCCCCGGTGCGCGCACTGATCGCCTTCGAGGCGGAACGCGCAGGTGAGCTGCTGGACGAGGGCGCGCCCCTGGTGGGCAGCGTGCACGGCAGGCTCAAGCTGTTGCTGGCCGGCTTCGTCGCCGGTGGGCGCGCCGCGCTCCAGGCGGTCGCGGCCGCCGATCACGACGTACTCCCTGGACCGCCCAAACCGACCAAGCTCAGCCTGCTGCGCGAGGTCGGGGCGACACTGCGACGAGAGGGGTGAGTCGGACCGTGGAGGCAACCGCACAGATGTCCGCGCCGGTGCTCGCTGCGTACCGCTACTGCGAAACGGTCACCGGGCAGCAGGCGCGCAATTTCGCCTATGGGATCCGGCTGCTGCCGGCCGACAAGCGGCAGGCCATGTCGGCGCTGTACGCCTTCTCCCGCCGGGTGGACGACATCGGCGACGGCGCCCTGCCCCCCGACGCCAAGGGCCGGCGCCTGGAGGACACCCGCGCCCTGCTCGCCCGGATCAAGGACGGCCGGATCGCCGAGGACGACACCGACCCGGTGGCCGTGGCGCTCGCCGACACCGCCCGGCGCTTCCCCGTCCCGCTCGGCGCGCTCGACGAGCTGATCGACGGGGTGCTGGCGGACGTCCGCGGCGAGACCTACGAGACCTGGGACGAGCTCAAGGTCTACTGCCGCTGCGTCGCCGGGGCGATCGGCCGGCTCTCACTCGGTGTGTTCGGCACCGTACCCGGCGCATTCGACGCCGAACGCGCCCCGGAGTACGCCGATACGCTCGGGCTCGCACTGCAACTGACCAATATCCTCAGGGACGTTCGCGAGGACGCGGGCAACGGGCGGACGTACCTTCCGGCCGAGGATCTCGCCAAGTTCGGCTGCTCGGCGGGGTTTCACGGCCCGGTGCCGCCGCCCGGTGCGGACTTCGCGGGCCTGGTGCAGTTCGAGGTCCGGCGGGCCCGCGCGCTGTTCGCCGAGGGCTTCCGGCTGTTGCCCATGCTCGACCGGCGCAGCGGCGCGTGCGTGGCGGCGATGGCCGGTATCTACCACCGGCTGCTGTCCCGGATCGCCGACGACCCCGAGGCGGTGCTCCGCGGCCGGGTCTCGCTGCCCGGCCGGGAGAAGGCGTTCGTCGCGGTACGCGGGCTCTCCGGGCTCGACGCCCGGGCGATCGGCCGCCGGCAGGCCGTGAGCAGGAGGCGTGGATGAGCCGTCGGACCGCGTACACCGATCACGGTCCGGCGTCGGCGCGGCGGGCAACCCTTCGTCGGACGGAGGCGTCCATGACAGGCGTAAGGGGGGAGATCACATGACAGCAGGGACCACGCTGCCCGGGCACGACTCCGCCCGTCCCTCCGGCCGTCCCGAAGGGGCGGCCGCGGTGGTCATCGGGGGCGGACTCGCGGGCACCACCGCCGCGCTGGCCCTGGCCGACGCGGGACTGCGGGTCACGCTGGTCGAGGGCCGGCCGCGGCTCGGCGGCCTGGTCTTCTCCTTCCGCCGCGACTCCGCCGTCGGCCCGTTGACCGTCGACAACGGCCAGCACGTCTACCTCCGCTGCTGCACCGCCTACGGCGACCACCTCGAACGGCTCGGCGCGGAACGCCTGGCGCCCCTCCAGGACCGGATGGACGTACCGGTCCTCGACCCCGCCGGTGCCGGAGGCCGGATGCGGCTCGGCCGGCTGCGGCGCACCGCCCTGCCCGTCCCGCTCCACCTGGCGAAGAGCCTGGCGCTCTACCCGCACCTCTCACCCGTCGAGCGCGCCGGAGTGGTCCGCGCCACCCTCGCCCTCGGCCGCCTGGACCCGGCAGACCCCGCGCTGGACGCCGTCGACTTCGGCAGCTGGCTGCGCCGCCACGGGCAGTCCCCGCGCGCCGTCGAAGCGCTGTGGGACCTGGTCGGCATCGCCACCCTCAACGCCTCCGCCGGTGACGCCTCGCTGGGGCTGGCCGCCAAGGTCTTCAAGACCGGGCTGCTCTCCGCCCCCGGCGCCGCCGACATCGGCTGGGCCCGGGTGCCGCTCGGCGAAGTGCACGACACCCGCGCCGCCGACGCGCTGCGCAAGGCCGGCGTCCGGATCGCCCTGCGCACCCGGGCCGCCGCCGTCACCCGCGACGGCGGCGGCTGGCAGGTCGCGGTGGAGAACGGCCCGCACGGCCGGGAGACGCTCACCGCGGACACCGTCGTCCTGGCCGTACCGCAGCGCGAGGCGCACGCCCTGCTGCCCGGGGACGCGCTGCCCGCCAAGGACCGACTGCTGGACATCGGCACCGCGCCGATCCTCAACGTCCACGTCCTCTACGACCGCCGGGTGGTGCGCCGCCCGTTCTTCGCGGCGGTCGGCACCCCGGTCCAGTGGGTCTTCGACCGCACCGGCGCCTCCGGGCTGTCCCGTACGCCCGGCCACGCACGCAGCCAGTACCTGGCCCTCTCGCAGTCGGCCGCGCAGGAGGAGATCGACCAGCCGGTCGCCAAGCTCCGCGCCCGCTACCTCCCCGAGCTGGAACGGCTGCTGCCGGCCGCCCGGGGCGCCCGGATCCTCGATTTCTTCGTCACCCGCGAGCGCACCGCGACCTTCGCACCCGCACCGGGCGTCGGCCGGCTCCGCCCGGCCGCCCGCACCCAAGTCCCCGGCCTGTTCCTGGCCGGTGCGTGGACCGCCACCGGGTGGCCCGCGACCATGGAGAGCGCCGTCCGCAGCGGCACCGCCGCCGCCCGTGCAGCACTCACCGAACTCGGCGTCCCCCAGGGCCAGTTGCCTCAGGAGGCGGCATGACCGCGCATACGGGCGCTGGCACGAGCACAAGCATCGGAAACAGAGGAGAAACCGTGGCTTCCCCGGCTATCGACACCGCGAGCGTCACCGCGCTGCTGGAGCGCGGGCGGACACTCGCCACTCCCGTGCTGCGTGCCGCCGTGGCCAGGCTCGCCCCTCCCATGGACACCGTCGCCGCCTACCACTTCGGGTGGATCGACGCGGACGGCAAGCCCAGTGCCGGTGACGGCGGCAAGGCGGTGCGGCCCGCGCTCGCCCTGCTGTCCGCCGAGGTCGCCGGTGCCGCCCCCGCGGTCGGCGTGCCCGGTGCGGTCGCCGTCGAGCTGGTGCACAACTTCTCGCTGCTGCACGACGACCTGATGGACGGCGACGAACAGCGCCGGCACCGCGACACCGTGTGGAAGGTGCACGGCCCCGCCCAGGCCATCCTGGTCGGCGACGCGCTGTTCGCGCTGGCCAACGAAATACTGCTGGAGCTCGGCACGGTCGACGCCGGCCGCGCCACCCGCCGACTGACCCTGGCCACCCGCAAGCTGATCGACGGTCAGGCCCAGGACATCTCCTACGAGCACCGCGAGCGGGTCACCGTCGAGGAGTGCCTGGAGATGGAGGGCAACAAGACCGGCGCCCTGCTCGCCTGCGCGGTCTCCATCGGTGCGGTCCTCGGCGGCGCCGACGACCACACCGCCGACATCCTGGAGAAGTACGGCTACCACCTCGGCCTCGCCTTCCAGGCCGTGGACGACCTGCTGGGCATCTGGGGCGACCCGGAGGCCACCGGCAAGCAGACCTGGAGCGACCTGCGGCAGCGCAAGAAGTCGCTGCCGGTCGTGGCCGCGCTCGCCGCCGGCGGGCCCGCCTCCGAGCGGCTCGCCGAGATCCTGGCCGCGGACGCCAAGAAGAGCGAGACCGAGATCGCCGACTTCACCGAGGAAGAATTCGCCTCCCGCGCGGCGTTGATCGAGGAGGCCGGCGGCCGCGGGTGGACCTCCGAGGAGGCCCGCCGGCAGCACGCCACCGCGATCGCCGCCCTGGACGAGATCGACATGCCGGAACGGGTCCGCGCGCAGCTGGTTGCGCTCGCGGACTTCGTCGTCGTACGAGAGAGATGATGACCATCAACACGAACTAGATCGCAGTCGCCGGCCGGCGCCGTTTCGGCGCCGGCCGACGGAATCCCTGAGCACGCATTGACAGTTCACTGCAGAAGGGGAAGCCATGACAGCGACGACCGACGGCAGCACCGGGGCGCTCCCGCCCCGGAGCTCCTCGGCCACCGATGCCGCCGCCGAGACCGCACAGGCCGGCCCGGACGGCAGACCGGGCACCGCCGTGCTCCAGGACACGGCGGACGCCGCGCGGGAAGCGACCACCCGCGCCACCGACTACCTGCTCTCCCTCCAGGACCCCGCCGGCTGGTGGAAGGGCGACCTCGAGACCAACGTCACGATGGACGCCGAGGACCTGCTGCTCCGTCAGTTCCTGGGCATCCAGGACCCCGAGATCACCGAGGCCGCCGCTCGTCACATCCGCGGCGAGCAGTGCGAGGACGGCACCTGGGCCACCTTCCACGGCGGCCCCGGCGAGCTCTCCGCCACCATCGAGGCGTACGTGGCGCTGCGGCTGGCCGGCGACGAGCCGGACGCCCCGCACATGGCCGACGCCTCCGGCTGGATCCGCGAGCACGGCGGCATCGCCGCCTCCCGGGTCTTCACCCGGATCTGGCTGGCCCTCTTCGGCTGGTGGAAGTGGGACGACCTGCCCGAACTCCCCCCGGAGTTGATCTACTTCCCGAAGTGGTTCCCGCTCAGCATCTACGCCTTCGGCTGCTGGGCCCGGCAGACCATCGTCCCGCTGACCGTCGTCTCGGCCAAACGCCCGGTCCGCCCGGCGCCGTTCGCCCTCGACGAGCTGCACGCGGACCCCCGCAACCCCAACCCGCCGCGGCCGTTGGCCCCCGCCGTGAGCTGGGACGGCCTCTTCCAACGCCTGGACAAGGCGCTGCACCTCTACCACAAGGTCGCCCTGCGCCGGCCGCGTGCCGCCGCGATGCGGTCGGCCGCCCGCTGGATCGTCGAACGGCAGGAGAACGACGGCTGCTGGGGCGGCATCCAGCCCCCCGCCGTCTACTCCGTCATCGCCCTGCACCTGCTCGGCTACGACCTCGGCCACCCGGTGCTGCGGGCCGGCCTGGAGTCCCTGGACCGGTTCGCGGTGTGGCGCGAGGACGGTCCCCCTGGGCCCGACGGCCCGGGTGGGGGTCCCCCCGGCGAAGCCAGGGGGAGTGCCCCCACCCGGATGATCGAGGCGTGCCAGTCCCCGGTCTGGGACACCTGCCTGGCCACCATCGCGCTGGCCGACGCCGGGGTGCCCGCCGACCACCCGCAGCTGGTCCGGGCCGCCGACTGGATGCTCGGCGAGCAGATCGACCGGCCCGGCGACTGGTCCGTGCGACGCCCCGAACTCCCCTCCGGGGGCTGGGCGTTCGAGTTCCACAACGACAACTACCCGGACATCGACGACACCGCCGAGGTGGTCCTGGCACTGCGCCGGGTCCGGCATCCCGAACCGGAGCGGGTCGAGGCCGCCATCGACCGCGCGGTGCGGTGGAACGTCGGGATGCAGTCGAAGAACGGCGCCTGGGGCGCGTTCGACGCCGACAACACCAGCCCGTTCCCCAACCGGCTGCCGTTCTGCGACTTCGGCGAGGTCGTCGACCCGCCCTCGGCCGACGTCACCGCCCATGTCGTCGAGATGCTCGCCGAGGTCGGCCGGGCGCACGACCCGCGGACCCGCCGCGGCCTCGCCTGGCTGCTGGCCGAACAGGAGCCCGACGGCGCGTGGTTCGGGCGCTGGGGCACCAACTACGTCTACGGCACCGGGTCGGTGCTGCCGGCCCTGGCCGCCGCCGGGATCCCCGCCTCGCACCCCGCCGTCCGACGGGCCGTCAGCTGGCTGGAGCGGGTGCAGAACGACGACGGCGGCTGGGGCGAGGACCAGCGCTCGTACCACGACAAGGAGCACTGGGCCGGGCGCGGCGCCTCCACCGCCTCGCAGACCGCCTGGGCGCTGATGGCGCTGCTCGCGGCCGGCGAGCGGGACGGCGAGGCGGTGCGCCGCGGGGTGCGCTGGCTGGTGGAGACCCAACTGCCGGACGGCTCCTGGGACGAGCCGTACTTCACCGGCACCGGCTTCCCGTGGGACTTCTCCATCAACTACCACCTCTACCGCCAGGTCTTCCCCCTGACCGCCCTCGGCCGCTACGTCCACGGCGGACCGGCCGCCGGCGGAACCGCCGGGGCACCGGTGGGGGACTGATGCCGAGACGGCCCCCGCCGGACGCGGATCCGCCGCTGCTGGTCGCCTGTGCGCTCGGCATCGAACGGTTCGCGCTGCGGGGCGGTGACCGCGGGGCGACGGGTCACCCGGCGGTCACCCTCCGCACCGGCATGGGCCCCCAGGCAGCGGAGCGCGCCGTCGCCGTCGCGCTGGGTGCGGGCTCGGCCACCGCCGGCTCGGCCGTCGTGGCCAGCGGATTCTGCGCCGGGCTGGTCCCCGGGATGCGGCCCGGCGACGTGATCGTCGCCGAGGCGACCCGGGACCACCGGCCCGGCGTCCCCGACGTGCCCTGCCCGGACAACGGCCTCCTGGTGCGCGCCCTGCGGGAGCGCGGCCTGCGGGTGCACCGCGGACTGCTGCGCGGCTCCGACCACGTCGTACGGGGCGTAGAGCGGGCCGCACTGCACGCCGAGGGGGCGATCGCGGTGGACATGGAGTCCGCCGCGACGCTCCGGACGGCGGTGCGCTGCGGCAGCCGCGCGGTTGCGGCCGTCCGGGTGGTCGTGGACGCTCCGGAACATGAACTCGTGCGCATCGGGACGGTACGCGGTGGAATATCTGCCTTCCGGGTGCTGCGCTCGGTCTTTCCTGTTTTCTTTGAATGGCACCGTTCTTTGCTGCTCCCCAGGAGGTGAGCCAGATGGCCATGCCGCTCCGTCAATCCATCCGGGTCGGGACCTATCTGTTTGAACAGAAAGTGCTGCGCAGGCGGGAGAAGTTTCCGCTGATTGTCGAGCTGGAACCGCTCTTCGCCTGCAATCTCAAGTGCGAGGGATGCGGGAAGATCCAGCATCCGGCCGGGGTGCTCAAACAGCGGATGCCGGTGGCCCAGGCGGTGGGCGCGGTGCTGGAATCCGGCGCCCCGATGGTTTCCATCGCCGGCGGCGAACCTTTGATGCACCCTCAGATCGACGAGATCGTCCGACAGCTGGTGGCTCGCCGGAAGTACGTCTTCCTGTGCACCAACGCGATGCTGCTGCGCAAGAAGATGGACGAGTTCACGCCCTCGCCCTATTTCGCCTTCGCGGTACACATCGACGGAATGCGGGAACGACACGACGAATCCGTCGCGAAGGAGGGCGTATTCGACGAGGCGGTGGCGGCCATCAAGGAGGCCAAGCGGCGCGGCTTCCGGGTCACCACCAACTCCACCTTCTTCAACACCGACACCCCGCAGACCATCATCGAGGTCCTCAACTTCCTCAACGACGACCTGAAGGTCGACGAGATGATGCTCTCGCCCGCCTACGCCTACGAGAAGGCCCCCGACCAGGAGCACTTCCTGGGCGTGGAGCAGACCCGGGAGCTGTTCCGGAAGGCGTTCGCCGGCGGCAACCGCCAGCGGTGGCGGCTCAACCACAGCCCGCTCTTCCTGGACTTCCTGGAGGGCAGGGCCGACTTCCCGTGCACGGCCTGGGCGATCCCCAACTACTCGCTCTTCGGCTGGCAGCGCCCCTGCTACCTGATGAGCGACGGCTACGTCCCGACCTACCGCGAGCTGATCGAGAAGACCGACTGGGAGAAGTACGGCCGGGGCAAGGACCCGCGGTGCGCCAACTGCATGGCGCACTGCGGCTACGAGCCCACCGCCGTCCTGGCCACCATGGGCTCCCTGAAGGAGTCCCTCCGGGCGGCCAGGGAGACCGTCGGCGGGAACCGCGGCTGACGCGACGAGTGGAGAGCCGGCGGCACCGGGCGTCCCGGTGCCGCCGGCCCGGCTTTGGGCGGCCCGGCCCGCCGCCCGTAAGGAGAACACCTCGTGACCGGATTCGACCTGACCGAGCTGCTCGCCGAGCGCGGCGCCGAGCGCTACGAACTCCACAGCCGCCACCTTAACCACCAGCTCCCGCGGATGCTGCACACCATCGGCTTCGACAAGTTCTACGAACGGGCCGAGGGCGCCTACTTCTACGACGCCGACGGCCGGGACTACCTCGACATGCTCGCCGGCTTCGGTGTGATGGGCCTGGGCCGGCACCATCCGGTCGTCCGCCGGGCCCTGCACGACGTGCTCGACGCCCAGCTCGCCGACCTCACCCGCTTCGACTGCCCGCCGCTGCCCGGGCTGCTCGCCGAGAAGCTGCTGCGCCACACGCCCCATCTGGACCGGGTCTTCTTCGGCAACAGCGGCACCGAGGCCGTCGAGACCGCCCTGAAGTTCGCCCGCTGCGCCACCGGCCGCCCGCGCATCCTCTACTGCACCCACGCCTTCCACGGCCTGACCACCGGCTCGCTCTCGGTCAACGGCGAGGACGGCTTCCGCGACGGCTTCGCCCCGCTCCTGCCAGACACCGCCATCGAGCTGGGCGACCTGGCGGCGCTGGAGCGGGAGCTGGGCCGCGGCGACGTGGCGGGCTTCGTCGTCGAACCCGTCCAGGGCAAGGGCGTCACCGCCGCCCCGCCCGGATTCCTGCGCGCCGCCCAGGAGTTGCTGCACCGCCACAAGGCCCTGCTGATCGTCGACGAGGTGCAGACCGGCCTCGGCCGCACCGGCGACTTCTTCGCCTACCAGCACGAGGAGGGCGTGGAACCGGACCTGGTCTGCGTCGCCAAGGCGCTCTCCGGCGGTTACGTCCCGGTCGGCGCCACCCTGGGCAAGGAGTGGATCTTCAAGAAGGTCTACTCGTCCATGGACCGGGTGCTCGTGCACTCCGCCAGTTTCGGCGCCAACGCCCAGGCAATGGCGGCCGGTCTGGCGGTGCTCTCGGTGATGGAGGACGAGGGGATCGTCGCCAACGCCCGGCGGACCGGTGATCTGCTGCGCTCCCGACTGGCCGCGCTGACCGACCGGTACGAGCTGCTGCACGAGGTGCGCGGCCGGGGCCTGATGGTCGGCATCGAGTTCGGCCGCCCCAAGTCCCTGGGCCTGCGCAGCCGTTGGACGATGCTGCAGGCCGCCCGCAAGGGGCTGTTCGCGCAGATGGTCGTGGTGCCGCTGCTCCAGCGCCACCGCATCCTCACCCAGGTCTCCGGCGATCACCTGGAGGTCATCAAGCTGATTCCGCCGCTGATCATCGGGGAACGGGAAGTGGACCGGTTCGTCGAGGCGTTCACGGCCGTCATGGACGACGCCCACAGCGGCGGCGGCCTGATGTGGGACTTCGGGCGGACACTGGTCAAACAGGCGGTCGCCAACCGCTGACCCGGACCTGGCCGGGTGGGTCACCGAACCGTGACCCACCCCCGGGGCGTCAGTCCGCCAGCAACTGGTCGCGCAGCCGCTCGCGGGTGGCCGGCGAGAGCTTCAGCCCGTCGGCGAGGTAGGACTCGGTCGAGCCCCAGACCTCCTCGATCGCGTCGAACGCGGCGGTGAGGTAGTCGAGGTGCGCGCCGAACAGCGGCGAGAGCAGCTCCATGACCTCCGGCGACATCCCGGCCGCCGAGCTGTCCGAGCGGTGGACCTTGTAGCGCCCGGCCGGCTCGTTGGACTTGAGGTAGTCCGCCACGATGGCGTCCCGCTCCACGCCGACCGCGAGCAGGGTGACCGCGATGGACAGGCCCGCACGGTCCTTGCCGGCCGCGCAGTGCATCAGCGCCGGCACGCTGTCCTCGGCGAGCGCGTGCAGCACCCGGCTGTGGTCCTCGGTGCGGGTGGTGATGATCTCGCGGTAGGTGTTCGCCATGCGGCCCGCGGCCTTGCCGTCGCCGAGCACGACCCGCAGCTGCTCCAGCTCGCTGTCCCGCACCATCGTCCAGAACTCCGCGCCGTCGGCGGGATCGGTGAGCGGGATGTTGACGTTCTGCACGCCGGGGAGGGTGACGTCCGGGCCCTCCAGCTTGATGTCGGCCGCGTTGCGGAAGTCGAAGATGGTGTGTAGCCCGAGTCCGGCGAGGAACGCGGCATCCTCTGCGGTGGCGTGCGCCAGGTGGCCGCTGCGGAAGAGCCGCCCGTGCCGGATGCGACGCCCGTCCACGGTCGGCAGTCCGCCCACGTCACGGAAGTTGCGGACCTCCGCGAGCTCCGGCGGGGACTGGGGGACCTGCGGCGTCTGCTGCGTCACGGGCGCTCCTCGGGATCGGTCGCCGACGCTGCTCGTCGACGAGGCGGGGGCTTCTTCGACGATACGACATTGCTGCAATAGGCAATCAGGTGGCAGCGCCGTGCAACACCGGCGCAACGGCGCGCATCATCCCCCATGTGTGGCGCCCTGACAGCACTTCGTGATCGATCATTATTCCAACTTGAGAAGAATTTGACCTGGTGGCATTAATCACCTCGCGTCAACCCCTGGTTACGGTGGCGTAGGTCACTTCTCAAGGTGAAGTATGTCCTGACGTGGCAGACGATTCGAAGAACATCAGCAACAGCGCGAACAGCGCCATCGGGTCGTACGCAGCCGTCGGGGACAGCTTTACTGAGGGAGTCGGAGATCCCGGTCCGGACGGGGCGTACATCGGCTGGGCGGACCGGCTCGCGGTCCTCCTCGCCGACCAGCGGGACGAGGGGGACTTCCGCTATGCGAACCTTGCCGTGCGCGGACGGCTCTTGGACCGGATCATCGAGGAACAGGTGCCCCGGGCGCAGCAGCTCGCCCCCGAGCTGGTGACGTTCTGTGCCGGCGGCAACGACATCCTGCGGCCGGGCTCGGACCCGGACGCGGTGGCCGAGCGTTACGAGGCGGCCGTGGCGGCGCTGCGCGAGACGGTCCCGACGGTGCTGCTGTGCACCGGTTTCGACACCCGGGGCGTCCCGGTCCTCAAGCATCTGCGCGGCAAGATCGCCACGTACACCGCCCATGTGCGGGCCATCGCCGATCGGCATGACTGCCCGGTGCTCGACCTGTGGTCGCTGAAGTCCGTCCAGGACCGGCGGGCCTGGAGCGAGGACCGGCTGCACCTGTCCGCCGACGGCCACACCCGGGTGGCGCTGCGCGCCGCGCAGGTGCTGGGGCTCGCGGTGCCGGCCGACCCGGACCAGCCGTGGCCGCCGGAGACGGAGCGGACCGCGGCCGAGGCGCGGCGGGACAACGTCCACTGGGCGCGCGAGCACCTGGTGCCGTGGATCGGCCGCCGGCTGCGCGGCGTCTCCTCCGGGGACGACGTCGAGCCCAAGCGCCCCGATCTGCTGCCGCTGTAGGTTTTTCCCCATACAAGGCCCCGTGCCCGCCTCGCGGCGGCGCGGGGCCTTGGGGTCTGTCCGACGGGTCGGGGGCGGGCAGACCCTACGGGACAACCCTCAGTGCGCCGCCGTCCGGTACGGCAGGTCCGCCCAGACCACCTGGCCCCGGCCGCTGTCGTCGGGCCGGGTGCCCCAGCTCTCGGAGAGCGCACACACCAACAGCAGCCCGCGCCCGCCCTCTTGGTCGAGGGTGCCGGGCCGGGCGTGCGGAGCGGAGACGCAGGGGCCGCCCTCGTCGGCGATCTCTATGCGTATGTGTGCGCCGACGAGGGTGATCTCACAACCGACCTTCTCGCTGTCGGTGTGCCGCACCGCGTTGGTGAACAGCTCGGTGACCACCAACTCCACGTCGTCGCGGACCTGTTGAGCGGCGCCCCACTCGCGCAGCAGCGTGCTGACGCGCTTGCGCGCCTCGGGCACGGACGTGCGCCGCGCCGGCAAGTGGAACGCGTCCTGCGGGCTCTGGGCGAGGAAGCCGCCGCATCGCCCTAACGACGGAGCGTTTTTGTAGGAAGCCACGACATAACTATGTGCGATGTTGCTCACCGTTGGCAAGGATCAGTCTGTAATTTGCAGAATTGAAAGTGCAGTCTGTTCGAGCTGATGACGGCATGACACACTGCTGAACACTGAAGCTGGTTGGAGGGGATGGGACGTGGCGGACCCACGGTCTGCAGGTGCACCGACCGTCCTGCGGGTGGTGCTCGGCAAGCGACTGCAGGATCTGCGGGAGAAGGCGGGACTCTCCTTCGAGCGCGCCGCCGCCGCGCTGGACGTGACGCACGCCACGATACGGCGCATGGAGAAGGCCGAGGTCGGCCTCAAGATCCCCTACGTCGAGAAGCTGCTGGCGACCTACGGCGTCACCGACCGCAAAGAGATCGACGGCTTCGTCTCGCTGGCCCGCGAGGCCAACCGCCCCGGCTGGTGGCACCGCTTCCGCGACATCCTCCCCGAGTGGTTCAGCGCCTTCGTCAGCCTGGAGAGCGAAGCCAACCTCATCCGCTCCTACCAACCGCACTACGTCCCCGGCCTGTTGCAGACCGAGGACTACGCCGCCGCCGTGCTGCGCGCCGGCATGCCGCACGCCGCCCCCGCCGACATCGACCGCATCGTGGCCCTGCGCATGGAGCGCCAGGCACTGCTGACCCGTGAGAACGCCCCGATGCTGTGGTCGGTCATGGACGAGACCGTGCTGCGGCGGCCCATCGGCGGACCCAAGGTGATGCGCGACCAGATCACCCGGCTGATGGAGGCCACCTCGATGCCGAACGTCCGGCTCCAGGTGATGCCCTTCGCTGCGGGCCCGCACCCCGCCATGTACGGGCCGTTCCACATCTTCCGCTTCCCGATCCCGGAGCTCCCGGACATCGCGTACGCGGAAAGCCTCGTCGGAGCCGTGTACTTCGACCAGCGCAACGACGTCTCGCAGTTCCTGGAGGCCCTGGACCGGATGTGTGCGCAGGCCGCGCCGGCACACACCACCGAGGCCATTCTGGGTGGCTTTCGCAAGGAGATCTGAACCCCCCATGGATCGCATACGTATCTACAACGGCATGCCCGCCAATGAACTGGGCACCGACGGCTGGTCCAAGCCGTGGAGCGGCGGAAACGGCGGCGAGTGCGTCGAGGCCATGCGCCTGCGGGACGGCCGGGTCGCGCTGCGCCAGTCCACCGACCCGGACGGCCCCGCGCTGATCTACACCCACCGCGAGATGGTCAGTTTCATCGAGGGCGCGAAGGCCGGCCACGCCGACTTCCTGCTCTCCGCGGCGCCGTGTCCGGCGCACTGAGGGAGGAGCCATGAGCGACCAGCACAGCCCTCTCGAGGCGGACGCCGGCGTTCCGGAGATCGGTCCGTACCCCCCGGGGCCGGACCACCTCGGCTTCGCCGCCGACGAGATCGACACCAGCCGGCCGCACCCGGCCCGGATGTACGACTACTTCCTCGGTGGCTGGGACAACTACGAGGTCGACCGGGTCGCCGGCGACCGGGTCATCGAACTGCACCCGCAGGTGCGCGACAGCGTCCGCGCCAACGGGGCCTTCCGCCGGCGCGCGGTGCGCGCGGTGGTGGCGTCCGGCATCCGCCAGTTCCTCGTCCTCGGCATCGGCATCCCCACCTCGCCCAACGCCCACGAGGTGGCCCGGGAGACCGCCCCCGAGACCCGGGTGGTCTACGTGGACAGCGACCCGATCGTCGCCACCCACGCCCGGGCCCGGCTCGCCAACGCCCCGGGCACCGCCTTCGCGCTCGGCGACATCCGCGACCCCAAGGCCGTCCTGGACGACCCGGCGGTCCGTGAGCTGATCGACTTCGACCGGCCGGTGGGGCTGCTGGTCGGCGGCGTGATGGACTTCCTCGGGGACGACGACAACCCCGCCGCGCTGCTCGCCGCGTTCGGCGCGGCGATGCCGGCCGGCAGTCACCTGGTGCTTTCGCACAGCACGTACGAACCGTACGAGGGCTATGCCGAGGGCCGGGTCGACGAGGCGGCCCGGGCGCACGTGGAGGAGGTCTACAAGAGCGCCACCACCCCGCTCGCGCTGCGCACCAAGGACGAGATCGCCGCCCTCCTCGGGCCGTTCACCCCACTGGAGCCGGGCGTCGTGCGGGTGCCGCTGTGGCGACCGGACGGCGCCGTCCCCGGTCCGGTGGAACTCAACAACACCATCTTCTACGGGGTGGTGGGCCGCAAGGACTGAAGCGGCGCGGCCCCGGACGGCACGGAAGGGCGTCGGTTCGAGCCTCGGGCCCGCGGCCGGGAGCCAGGTCGTGTCCGCAAAGTCCCGCCTGCCGTTCGGCGCACGGCACGCCGAGAGCACGCACCGAACACCGCCCGCCCCGCCCTCCGGGCGAACGACGGGACCTTGCGGACACGCCCTAGGCGCCGGTCGCGGAGACCTCGGCCTCGGGTTCGGGTTCGACCTCAGGCTCGGGTTCGACCTCAGGCTCAGGCTCGGGTTCGGGCTCGACCTCGGCGGCGGGCACCGGGGCCTGCGGGGGCGGGGCGAGGGCGGCCCTGAGGTCGTCCGGCCCGGCGAGGGCGGTGTGGGTGCCCGCCGCCGTGCAGGCGTGCGCACCCGCCACCGCACCGAGCCTGGCGCACTCCTCCAGGTCCCGGCCGGACATCCTGCCGTAGAGGAAACCGCAGGTGAAGGCGTCGCCGGCGCCGTTACTGTCCACGACCGGGGCGGGCGGCACGGCGGCCGGCACCAGGCGTGGGGTGCGGTCCTCGGGCGTGAGCAGATAGGCGCCGCCCGCGCCGGCGGTGGCGATCACCGCCTGGGCCCGTCCCTCGCGGAGGATCTCCCGCATGATCGAGCTGATCCGCTCGCCGGCCCCGGCCGTGCTGAGGAAGACCAGGTCCGAGCGGAACGCGAAGTCGCGGTGGTGCTCGGTCAGGCCGTCCCAGTCGTGCAGGTCCGTGGAGACCGGGACGCCCAGCGCCTCGATGTCCTCGTAGAGGTGACGGGCGAAGTGGCTGATCGTGAGGTGGACGTGCCGGGTGCGGCGCAGGAGCGGAAGGTAGTGCTCGGGCGACATCCGGAGATCGAGCGGGTCGCGGGCGTCGTAGAAGGACATCCGGCGGCCGTCGGGCGAGACGAGGTTGACCGCCCGGCGGGTGCCGTGCGGGGAGATCAGCGGGTGGAAGTCGACGCCGCTGCCGGCCAACCGCTCGCGGACCAGGGCGCCCGGCGGATCGTCGCCGAGGAAGTCCACGAATCCGGTGGTGAGTCCCAGCGCCGCGCAGCCGAGCGCGACACCGGTACCGGTGTGCCCGGCCCATTCGCTGATGGGCGGCACCGCATGGCTGTCGGCGGACGGTACGGGCAGCGCGCCGACCCGCACGATGGTGTCCACGCCCGATCCGCCGACGACGAGTACGTCATATGGCTCAGATACCTGCTGGAAGGTCACAAGCGTCCCTGAATCCCTTGCTGGTGAGACGAGTCCCGTGCTGGTGGGAGCGGCCGCGGCCGCGGTGCGCCCGCCGTCGGGAGTCTAGACGCACACTCGCCTCATATCGGGATGTTAGGGACTGGTGTGACGCGCGGGGGAAGGGGCGCCCCCGAGGCCACCGCGCAGGTCCGCAGGGCGCTGGTGAGCGGGCGACGGCCCCGGTCGCGCGCCCCCGACGGCCCGTCAGCCCGACCCCCGTCGGACGTCGGATGCCCTCCCCTTCGACTCACCAGGAGAGTGAGGTGAAGGGGGAGTTGTACGGTCAGCTCATCGAATCGGTCGGGGTGGGCAACGGGCCGTTGACACCGACGCGGAGGGCGCTGAGGCTGAGGCGCAGCAGTGATCGGGTCCGGCACCGGGGGCGACGGCCGGCCGTCGGGGAGAATGGGGCACGCATGGCGGAGCACACCGGGCGCGGGCGGACCGCGATAGTGATCGGCGGCGGACTCGCCGGGATGCTCGCCGTCACCGCCCTCCGCGGCCACGTCGAGACGATCACGGTCGTCGAACGGGACCGCTACCCGGCCGACCGCACCTTCCGCAAGGGCGTCCCGCAAGCCCGCCACCTGCACCTTCTCCTCAGCGGCGGACAGCGCGCGGTGGACCGGCTGCTGCCCGGCACGGTCGCCGCGCTCACCGCGGCCGGGGCCCGCAGACTGTATCTGCCGCGCGATCTGCTCACCCGTACACCCACCGGGTGGCAGCGCCGCTTCGACGAGCGCCGGCATCCCACGCTGAGCGTCACCCGACCGGTCCTGGACGCCGTGGTCCGCGAGCGGGTGCTGCGCGGCGACGCCGGCCCGGCGACCCGCGTCGAGGTCCTGGAGGCGACCGAGGCCGTCGGCCTCGCCGGCGACGCCCGGCGGGTCACCGGCGTCACGGTTCGCAGCCGCGACGGCGACCGCTCCGCCGGGACGGCCCGGGTGCTCCCCGCCGACCTGGTCGTGGACGCCTCCGGGCGGGGCTCCCGCACGCCCCGGTGGTGTGCGGAACTGGGCGGCCGGGCGCCGCAGGAGGAGACCGTCGACTCCGGTCTCGCCTACGCCACCCGGATGTACCGCCCCCTCGACCAGGACGGCGCACCCGAGTTCGGCGTCAACGTCCCCGGATGGCCCGAGTGCCCGCGGGGCGCCGCCTACGTCCCCGTGGAGGGCGGCAACTGGCTGCTGACCCTGTCCGGAGTGCGCGGCCACCACCCGCCCACGGACGAGACGGAGTTCGCCGCCTTCAGCGCCACCATCGGCGACCCCTACGTCCACGAACTGCTGGCCCGCGCCGAACCGGTCTCGCCGGTGCACGGCTTCCGCGACACCTGCAACCGCCGCCGGCACTACGAGCGCCCCGGTGCCGCCCCGGACGGCCTCCTGGTCCTCGGGGACGCCACCTGCACCTTCAACCCGGTCTACGGCCAGGGCATGTCGGTGGCCGCGCTCGGCGCACTGGCCGTGCGGGACACCCTCGACGCCGCCGGCGGCCTCGGGCCCGGCGTCCTCGCCCGGGCACAGCGGGCGATCGGCCGGGCCGCGGAACCGGCCTGGATGACCGCGGTCGGCGCGGACCGCCCCTATGTCGGCGGGGCCGCCACCACGGCGGGCCTCGGCGAGCGACTGACGACGTGGTACCTCGGCCGGCTCGCCGCCCGCGCCGCCATCGACCGGGTCGTCGGCGCCGCCTTCCGGGACGTCTTCTGCCTCACCGCCCCGCCCTCCCGCCTGATGACCCCGCACGTCCTGCTGCGCACCGTCCTCCTGCCGCGCCGCCCGGGCCTGCCGCACCCACCGGACGCGGTGGAGGCGGCGTGACAACGGGTCAGCGGACCCGGTGGGCGGCCCCGCGCGGCGCCGCCCAGCGGGTCCGCTGACCCGCCTTCCCTTCACCCGAACGGGTGTCTTGGACTGGCGCTCCCGGCCATCCCGTCGTAGGCACGTCTGTGCATCCGTCGTGCCGGGCCGGGAATGCATCGGCCGGCCGGGCCGTTTGCCCGGGGGAGTGCCGGCGCCGGAGCCGGAGTGCCGGCGCCGGAGCCGGAGTGCCGGCGCCGGAGCCGGGGTCCCGCAGGGTGGCCCGGCGGTGCCGGAACCCGGCGTTCGCGCGGTCCGTTCACTTCGCGACTGCCCCGACCATGGAGGTGCCGTGACCGCATCCCGACCCCGCCCCACGCGCCTGACCGCGCTGCGCCCCGCGAGCTTCGGCGCCGAGCCGACGGGGGAGCGGTTGGCGAGGATGCGCAGATCGCCGCAGTTCGTGGACGGTCAGTTCCGCAACCCGGCCCCCACCCGACAGCTGCTGCGCGGTGCCGCGCTGCCGATGGCGCGCACACAGCTCCATCGCGAGGGGCGGCTGCGGCGGGCGCCGGTCGGACGGATCCCGGTGCACCGCCCGACCGCCGAGGACTGGGGCCGCCCGCCCGCCTCCGGGCTGCGGCTGACCTGGACGGGACACTCCAGCGTGCTCGCCGAGATCGACGGGCGGCGGGTGCTCTTCGACCCGGTCTGGGGCGAGCGCTGCTCACCGTTCGGCTGGGCCGGGCCCAAGCGGCTGCATCCGGTGCCGATGGAGCTGGCGGAGCTGCCGCCGGTCGACGTCGTGGTGATCTCGCACGATCACTACGACCACCTCGACATGCCCACCATCAAGGGGCTGGCCGACTCCGGCGCGGTCTTCGTCGTGCCGCTCGGGATCGGCGCCGACCTGGAGTTCTGGGGCGTACCCGCGGCGCGGATCACCGAGCTGGACTGGCACGAGTCGACCCGGGTCGGCGGGCTCACCCTCACCGCCACGCCGGCCCAGCACTTCTGCGGTCGCGGTCTGCGCGGCCCCCAGCACACCCTGTGGGCCTCTTGGGTGGTCGCCGGTCCCGAGCACCGCGTCTACCACAGCGGCGACACCGGATACTTCTCCGGTTTCGCCGAGATCGGCGCGGCGCACGGTCCGTTCGACGCGACGATGATCCAGATAGGCGCGTACTCGGACTTCTGGCCGGACATCCACATGACCCCGGAGGAGGGCATGCGGGCCCACCGCGACCTGCAACAGGGCGACCCGTCCGTCGGTGTGATGGTGCCGATCCACTGGGGGACGTTCAACCTCGCCCCGCATCCCTGGGCCGAGCCGGGGGAGCGGACCCTGTACGCCGGTCACAGGGCGGGTGCCGGTGTGGTGACTCCGGTGCCCGGCAAGCCGTTCGAGCCGGCCGACCCGCCGGCCCCGTATCCGTGGTGGCGGGCGGTCGCCGTGCCGCCCGCGCACGGCTGGCCGGCATGGCCGCCGGTGCCCTCGGCCGACCGGCAGGAGCTGGTGGCCGAGCGGTAGCCGTCGCCGCGGCACCGGCGTTGCGCGGACCTCGCGCCGGTGCCGCACCCGAGACCTCCGCAAGGTCGGTGTCGGCGTCAAGTGGGTACAGTGCTGCCCCCCTCGCGCGCAGTGCGTCAGGGTGGGCAGGGGTGGCCGGGGGCGGGCCGTCGTGGTGGGGCCGGTCCTTGGGGGAACTCCCGTGGTGAGGCGGGGGTCGTGGTGCGGTTGAGGCGAGTGTTCCCTTCCTCAACAGCCCTTTTCTGTACGGGAGTTCGGATCTTTTCGCACTTCCGTACGGAGGGTGCCTCCTCAGGGAGGTGGCGTGGGGTAGCGAAACCCCGAAGGGGGTCCGAACCCCACCCCCGCAACAACTAGCGTGCGTGCTCCGTGAACTGCCAACGGCCGATCCGGAGGGCGCCCATGCCTACCGCTACCCCGCAGAGGACCGAGACGTCCCCGGAGACTCCCAGGTCCCGTGGGGGACGGCACGGCCGGGCGGCCTTCCCGGAGCCGGTGTCCGACGCGGCCATACGGTCCCGCCTGATCCGGCTCGCCGCCGTCCCCGCCCTGCTCTCGGGCGTCGTCTGCGCGGGCGTCGCCGCGTTCGTGGTGCGCAGCGGCGGCGCCCGGCTCACCGGCCGCGAGTGGGCGGTGCTGGCCGGCGGCCTCGCCGTGGTCTGCGCCATCGTCCTGCTCGGCGGCCTGGCGGGCAGCGCCGAGGCGCGCGGTCTGGCGCGCCGCTGCGGGCAGCTGCGCCAGGTGTGCGCCCGCGCCCAGACCGACCTCACCGACCTCCTGGACCGGGTGCGCAACGACGAATGGCTGCGGCCCCCCGACGACCGGGAGCCGCTGGCGGAGCCCGGCGGCGACGCCCTGGGCCGGCTCGCCCACGAGGTCGCCGCCACCGGCCGGGCCGCCGAGGCCGCGCTCATCGAGGCGGTGGGCATCGTCCGCAGCGACGCCACCGGCAACCAGCAGAAGCTGGAGGTCTTCGTCAACCTCGCCCGGCGCCTGCAGTCCCTGGTCCACCGCCAGATCCTGACCCTGGACGAGATGGAGCACCAGGTCGAGGACCCGGACCTGCTCAAGGGCCTGTTCGTCATCGACCACCTGGCCACCCGGATCCGCCGGCACGCCGAGAACCTCGCCGTCCTCGGCGGCGCCATCACCCGCCGCCAGTGGACCCGCCCGATCACCCTGACCGAGGTCGTCCGCTCCTCCACCGCCGAGGTCGAGCAGTACACCCGGATCAAGCTGGTGTCGCCCTTCGAGGGCACCCTGCGCGGGCACGCCGTCGCCGACGTCGTGCACCTGCTCGCCGAACTCGTCGAGAACGCCACCGAGTTCTCCGATCCGGAGACGCCGGTCACGGTGCGGGCCCGGCACGTCACCGCGGGGCTCGCCGTCGAGGTCGAGGACCGCGGCCTGGGCATGTCGCCCGAGGAACAGGAGCAGATGAACCGGCTGCTGGCCGACCCCGAGCGGATCGACCTCACCGAGCTCCTGGACGACGGCCGGATCGGCCTCTACGTGGTCTCCTCGCTCGCCCAGCGGCACGGCCTCCTGGTGCGGCTCCAGAGCAGCATCTACGGCGGTGTGCAGGCCGTCGTGATCGTCCCGCCGGAGCTGCTGGGCGCCAACTCGGCCGAGACCCGCGAGGAGTTCCCGGACGGCATGGAGGACGAGGACGAGGAACCCGACCCGGGTCCCGGGCGCGGCCAACGGCCCTACGGCGACCGGTTCGACGACGTCCCCGACCGTCGGGAGGCCGCCGCCGGCCCGGCCCCGTCCGACGTCGGCGCCCCCGCTCCGGCGTCGCCCGCCGCCGACACCGACACCGACGCCCTCGCCGCCGCGGTCGGTGTCCTCCCCACCGGCACCGGCACCGGCACCGACGCCCGTCCCACCCGCCGGCGCATCGTCCGCACCCCGGCCTCGGCCACCGCCGCCAGCGTCGAGGCCGCCGCCAACGCCCCGCAGCACAGCTCCGGCGCACCCGACGGCCCGACCGGGGCCCCGCTCGGCGGCGGGCACCCCGCCGACCCGGGGCCGGTCGTCCTGCCGCCCCCGCCGCCGCCCGCCGACGACGTCGCCCGCCCCAGGCTGCCGCGCCGCATCAAACAGGCCCACATCGCCCCCCAGTTGCGCGACGCGCCGCCACCGCCGCCGCACCGCACCGGCCCCGACCGCCTCCACGACCCCAACCTGATGGCCGCCTACCAGCGCGGCTTCAGCCGCGGTGACCCCAGCTACGCGGCCGGCCTCGCCGCCGCCGGCCACCTCGCCCCCGCTCCTGCCACCACCCCGGGCCAGGACGGCACCCCCGGCAGCCCCGGAGACCCCGAACTGCTCCTTGCCCCTGATCACGACGCCCCGATGGCCCGCCCCCGAGGAGACGACCCCCACCATGGTGAGTGAAGTGCGCGCGCAGGCGCCCGCGGAGTTCCGCGGCAATCAGCACACCGACCTTTCCTGGCTGCTGACCGGACTCGTCCAACGGGTACCGCACACCCGCAGCGCCGTCCTGCTCTCCGCCGACGGCCTGGTCAAGGCATCCCACGGCTTCGAACCGGACGTCGCCGACCACATGGCGGCGCTCTCCTCCGGCCTGTACTCGCTCGCCCGCAGCGCCGGTTCCCGCTTCGGGGAGGGCAGCGACATCCTCCAGGTTGTCGTCGAGATGGAGCAGACCTTCCTCTTCGTCGCCGCCGCCGGGTCCGGCGCGTGCCTGGCCGTCCTCGCCTCCCGCGAGGCCGACGCCGGCGTGCTCGGCTACGAGATGGGGATGCTGGTCAAGAGCGTCCGGCCGTACCTGGCGACGCCCCCGCGCCACCAGGCCCCGGCGGGTGGCCGTTGACCGTTGCCCTGCCCCGCCGGCAGCGGTCGCCCGGCCCGGACGCACCGTGGGTCGACGACGTGGCGGGCCGGCTGGTCCGTCCGTACACCGTCAGCAGGGGCCGCACCCGCCCCACGGCGCACTTCGATCTGATGACCATGGTGCGGGCGACCGGACGGCGACCGGCCGGCCTCCAAGGGCCGGACTACGACCGGGTGTTGGGGCTGTGCTACCGCCCCGTCCCGGTCGCCGAGGTCGCCGCGCACGTCCGGCTGCCCGCCGTGGTCACCAAGGTGCTCCTCGCCGACCTCGTCGACTGCGGAGCGCTCACCGCGCGAACCCCCTCGGCCGTCTCGGCCGGGCCCGCCCCCCGTACCGACCGTGCCCTGCTGGAGGCGGTGCTGCATGGACTGCGTCAACGACTCTGATCCCCGGCTCCCCGGGGACCCCGAGGCCGACTCCTTCCCCACCGCGGTGAAGGTCCTGGTCGCGGGCGGGTTCGGCGTCGGCAAGACCACCTTCGTCGGCGCGGTCAGCGAGATCGCACCGCTCAGTACCGAGGAGCTCATCACCCAGATCAGCGTCGGCACCGACGACCTGTCAGGCGTCGCGGACAAGACGACCACGACCGTCGCCATGGACTTCGGCCGGATCACCCTCGGCCCGGAGCACGTCCTCTACCTCTTCGGCACGCCCGGGCAGCACCGCTTCTGGTTCCTGTGGGAGGAACTGTCCCACGGTGCGCTCGGCGCGGTGGTGCTCGCCGACACCCGGCGGCTGGACCAGTGCTTCGCCGCGGTCGACTTCTTCGAGGGGCGCGGCATCCAGTTCGTCGTCGCGGTCAACGAGTTCGACGGCGGCCACCACTACGGGCCCGAGGAGGTACGGGCCGCCCTGGATCTCGCCCCGGAGATCCCGGTCGTGCTCTGCGACGCCCGCCAGTGCGCCTCCGGCACCCAGGTGCTGCTGTCCCTCGTCGCCCACCTCCTCTCCTCACCTGTCCTCACCTCCACCCCGGAGCCGTCATGAACGTCCCCTCCGCACGCTTCCCGTTCCCCTCGCGCTATCCGTCCTGGCGCTATCCCTCGTCCGAACTACCCCACCTCACGGACGACTTGACGCGCCGGCTGCTGATCACCCCGGAGGACCACGAGGCGCCGGCCCGGGTGGCCCGGCTGCGCGAGCTGGGCATCGGCAAGAACCCGCTGCCCGCGTTCGACCAGTTCGCGCGCCGGCTCGCCCGGACCACCAACACCCCCTACGCCATGGTCAACTTCATCGACGAGAACGAGCAGTACTTCGCCGGTCTCTACGCCCCCGACCTCGACACCTCCGTCGAGCTGGGCCCGGCGCCGCCCAGCGGCCGCCCGGAGCGGATCATGGCCCGGGACCACGGCTACTGCCCGTACGTCGTGGTGCGGCGCAAGGCGCTCGTCCTGGAGGACGTCTGCGACTACCCGCGGTTCGCCGGCAATCCCGTCGTCGACGAGCTCGGCATCCGCACCTACCTCGGCGCTCCGCTGATCGACCGCACCGGGACGACCCTGGGTACCGTCTGCGTCATCGACCGCGAACCCCGGCCCTGGGGGCGCGAGGGACTGCACACCATCAAGGCGTTCGCCGCCGAACTCGTCGCGCTGATTCACGAGATGGAACAGCGGCAGCGGGAGGCCGACGCCTCCTGACCGGGCACGCCCGCGGCCCCGGAGGCCCGACGGCCGGCCGGGGCCCGCGCCCGGGCGGCGCCGCGGAGCGCCGCCCGGCACACCCGGTCCTCCGGGGGTCCGGCCCTCAGGACACCCGGGCCAGCGCCTCCCGCCCGCCGGGCAGCCCGTCCTCCTCCGACCACTCCGCCGACGCCGGCCGCAGCAGCTCCGCGAGCCGGCCCGACCACTCGCCCTTCCCCTGCCCCAGCGCCAACTCGCCCAGCCGCAACAGCTGGATGTCGGAGGTGCCGGCCGGCGCGAAGATGTGGTGCGCGTCGCGCAGGAAACGTTCCACCGGCCGGTCGGTGAACAGCCCGCAGGCGGCGTGGATGTCCATCGCGTCCCGCGCGGACTCCAGTGCCGACTCCACATTCACCAACTTGGCGTTCATCAGCTCCGCATCGCACGCCAGTCCCTGGTCCAGCAGGTGCACCGCGTGGTACGCGGACAGCCGGGCCAGCAGCATCCGGGACTGGATCCGGCCCAACTTCAGCTTGATGTTCGGCAGTTCCGCCAGCGGTTCGCCGTAGCGCCGCCGCTCGGTGCAGAACGCCGTGGTCTCGTCCAGGACGGCCTGGTGGATGCCGAGGGAGACCGCCGTCAGATTCGGCCGCCCGTACAGCATGCTGGAGGAGTACGCCACGGCCAGCCCGTCGCCCTCCCGGCCCAGCAGGTGCGTCGCCGGCACCCGGCAGTCGTCGAAGAACAACTCGCCGAAGCTGAAGCCGTGCAGGCCCATCGCGGGCCGCTGCGGGCCGACCCGGAAACCAGGGATGCCGGACTCCACGAGGAATGCCGACAGGCCCTTCGAGCCCTCGCCGGTGCGCACCACCACCCCGTGCAGATCTCCGACGTGGCTGTTGCCGACATAGCTCTTCCGGCCGTTGAGGACGTAGTCGTCGCCGTCGCGGACCGCGGTGGAGGACATGCCCAGGACGTGCCCACCGGACTGCGGTTCGGTGACCGCGATGGTCGGCAGGCAGTCGCCGGACGCGACCGCCGGCAGCCAGGTCTTCTTCTGCTCCTCGCTGCCGAAGTGGACGATCTTCGCCACGCCCAGCTGGGACGCCTGCACCATGGCGCCCATCGCGGCACTCACCCGCGACAGCTCCTCGATGATCAGCGTCTTGGCGACGTGCCCGGCACCCATCCCGCCGTACGCGCGGTCCACCGTCGCACCGATCCAGCCCTGACGGGCAATCAGCCGCGAGAGGTCGGGGCAGGCGACGCGACGCGCCTCCAGCTCGGCGATCCGGGGCCGGACCTCGCGCTCGGCGAAATCCCGCACCCGGCGCCGGAGCGCCTCATGCCGCTGATCGGTGAAGTAGCGATGCAAGACGAGCCCTCCTGCGCGAACTTCCGCGTGCTGGCCGCTCCCCTTCCGCGGGGTGGCGCGGGCGGTGCCGCCATGATCGTACCGGACAGTAATCCATTGCTCACTGCGTGCAATACCCGTTGGCATACCAGCTCCGGGGCGCGCAAAACATCGGACCGGCGCATCCATACGCGCATTTGGAGCGCGCGGATGCGCCGCACAACCCCCACCCCGGGGCGCGGTGCGGCGCGGCCCCGAACCCTCCCGGAGCCGCGCCACCCCTCGCCTCCCGGCCGTCAGTGGCCGATGTCGCAGCAGGACTCGCGGCGCTGCTGCCGCCCCACCGCCAGCCAGTCGGTGCCCGCCGCCGCGCGCGCCGCCGGCCCGCCGGGCGCCGGGAACGACTCCACCAACGCCCGCTGCTCGTACAGCCGACCGCCCTTGAGGGCCGCCGACGTCCGCACCAGCGCGCCGATGTCCCGGAACGGATCGCCGTCCACCAGCGTCATATCGGCGAGCTTGCCCACCTCCAGCGTCCCCAGGTCGCGCTCCGCGCCGAACACCCGGGCCGGCAGCACGGTCGCCGTCCGCAGCGCCTCGACGACGCTCAACCCGCCGCGGTGCAGCGCCCGCAGCGCAAGATGGAGCGACAGCCCCACCGGCACCAGCGGCTGGTCCGTTCCCAGCGCCACCAGACCGCCGCCGTCCAGGACGCGACGGTAGACGCCCACCTCGGTCCCGATGGCGGCCAGTTGCTCGGGCGTCGGCCGCCGTCCGGCGTTCTCCCGGACCACCGCACCGTCCCACGGCGGCATCAGCCGACTCACCCGCGCGTCCTCGGCCAGCGCCGGATCCTCGCCGATCAGCGGCGACGCCGAGAACGGCGTGGCCAGCATGTGCAGCCCGCCCGCCGTGTAGACGTTCTCGACGTCCTCGTACGCGTGCCCCGAGGCGGACACCGCGTGCCCGAACTCCAGCCGTTGGGTGGCCTGCAGATGTGTCGTCAGGTCCTGGCCCAGCTGCACCCCGGGGCTCAGCAGGTGGCTCCCCGAGCGGACCCCCAGCCGCTCGTGCGCGAAGCGCGCCGCCTCGGCCATCACCCAACCAGGCGCCCGGACATAGGTCTTGACGAAGTCCCAGTCCAACGCCGCACCCCGGGCCAGCGACCGCCGCAGCCCCGCCTCGGTGCGGTGCGCCCGCCCCATGCTGTACGCCACCCGCCCGCCGTCCAGCAGCTCGCCGCAGGTCAGCAGCCGCGGCCCGGCCAGCACTCCGGCGGCCAGCGCCTCCCGCAGCCGCGCCTGCTCGTACGAGAAGCCGCCGCAGGACACCGTGGTGGTGATGCCGTACGCCAGTTGCAGCGCGGTCTGCCGCCCGCCGTACGTGAGCTGCCAGGGATGGGTGTGTGCGTCCCACAGCCCGGGCAGCACCGTCCGGTCGGCCGCGTCCACCCGCCGGGCGGCCCCGGCCCGGGACGCCCGGTGCGGCTCCACCGCCGTGATCCGCCCGTCCCGCACCACCACATCGACGTCCTCGCGCACCGTCTCGCCGGTGCCGTCCCAGAACCGGCCCGCGTGCACCACGGTGTCCCGGGCCCGCGCCGGCCGCCGCTCCAGCGCGACCGGAACGGTCCGCGGCGCACCCCCGGACACCGGAACCAGCCGCAGCTTCCCGGCCGAGAGGTACAGCAGCGTCCCGGAGTCCCCGGACCACGACGGATGGTCCGCGGCCTCCTCGGTCAGCTGGCGCGGCGCACCGTCCGGCGTCCCGTCCGGCCGCACCGGCAGCACCCACAGCGCCGACTCGGCGATCACCGCCAGCCACTTTCCGTCCGGCGACCACACCGGACCGGAGTCGTAGCGATCGGCGATCGAGACGTGCTCGGCGACCTGGTACAGCCGGTCCTTCCCGGTCTCCGCGTCGACGATCCGGATGACGTTGTAGCCCTCGCGGAACCGACGGTTGAGCCGGTTGCGGTCGCACAGCGCCAGATGGCGGCCGTCCGGCGACCAACTGGGCCGCCCCGGCAGCCCGCCCGCCCCCATCGGCGCGGCCAGCACCTTCTCCGTGCCGTCCGCCAGCGTCCGCACGGCGAGATTGCCCATCATGTCCAGCGTCGCCAGCCGGCCGCCGTCCGGCGACAGCGCCGGCTGCACCCGCCCGCCGGACGCCAACACCGTCTCCGCGCCCGACGCCAACTCCCGGCGGCGCACCGCGAACAGACCGTCCCGGTCGTCCGCGTACACCAGCGCCCGACCGTCCCGGGACCAGCTCGGCGCGAGCACATACCGGGTGGCCGCGGCCGCGGTGATCCGGCGCGGCGCGCCACCGCCCGAAGTGGGCGCGACCCAAAGGGAGTTGAGGGCGGCGAAGGCGACCCGACGGCCGTCCGGGGAGAGCGCCGGCAGGTGGATACCGCGGACCGGTCCGGCCGTCGTGCGCTCGAAGCCGTAGTCCTTGACGCGGTACCGCGGACGGTCCAGCGGCAGCTGCGCGGCGAACGGAATGGTCTCGGCCCGCTGCGGCGCGTCGGGCCGGACGATCCGGAACTGCCCGCCGACCGTCACCAGCAGCGCGTCCCGCGCCACCCAGCGCGGCGGCACCGGCTCCACGTCACCGTCCACCGCCACCGCCGCACCGTCCACCACCAGCGTGCAGATCGAGCCCGGCGCGTCGGTGACCCGCAGGTACGCCAACCGCCCGGCCGGGGACAGCGCGGGCACCATCACCTGCGCCGCGGCCGTCTCGGTGTGCTCGATGCGCACCGCGCCCCGCCCGTCGGCGGGCACCGACGCCACCGTCCGGGACTCCAGCCCCGTATCGGCCAGCCGACCCCGGACGAAGACGATCCGCGCGCCGTCCGGCGACCAACAGGGGTCGAAGTCCTCCCAGGCGCCGCCCTGATGGGGCCCGTCCTGACCGGACAGCCCGGTCACCCGGGTCAGCCGCCCGGACGCCACCTGAAGCACCCAGATCCGGTACGGGCTGCCCTTCACCGGGTCGCCGCCGCGCTCCGAGGCGAACGCGATCCGGGTCCCGTCCGGCGACCAGGCCGGCCCCCGGTCGTCCCACGGCCCGTCGGTCAGCTGGGTCAGGCCCGAGCCGTCCGGCGCCAGCGCCCACAGGTGGAAGTTCCCGCCCCGGTAGGCGCAGACCGCGATCCGGCGGCCGTCGGGGGAGTACACCGGGCGGGTCGGCTCCAGGTCCGGCGGGGTGAGCGCCCGCGCCGCACCGCCCTCGCGGGGCAGCGACCACAGCACGTTCTGCACCTCGGCGACCAGGTGGTCACCGGACGGGGCGAGGGTGGCCGCGCCGTTGGTGGCGGCGGTGAAGGACAGTCCCGCTGCGGCGCCGGCGGCCGGGGCGCCGGCCGGCGCGGCGGGCAGCGCCGCGGCTTCGGGCGCCGCGACGCCCACCAGCCCCGCCGTGGCGGCGGCCGAGGCGGTGCCCTGGAGGAATCTGCGGCGGGAGAGCGGCGAGCGCGGGGCGGGAGTGTGCTCGGGGCGGTCTGTGGTGTCCAACGATCCTCCTGTACAAGGGGGTTGCGGCACAGTGCCGACACAGAACCGCCCGATCCTGTCATGCCGGGCGGGCCGTGGGCCATCTCCACCGCGCGCCCCGTGGCCAAGCGCGGCCCGGCGGGTCACAGTGGGCCCGAGCGACGACCCGCCAGCCCCAGGAGAGCCCCCATGCAACAGGACGTCCACCACGCCCCCGACGGCGCCCGCATCGCCACCTACACCTGGCTCCCGGACTCCGGCACCCCGCGCGCCCTGGTCCAGATCGCCCACGGAGCCGCCGAACACGCCCGCCGCTACGACCGCTTCGCAACGTTCCTGACCGGCCACGGCTACGCCGTCGTCGCCTCCGACCACCGTGGCCACGGCGCCACCGCCGCCTCCACCGGCGGCCGCGGGGTGACCGGCGAGGACGCCTGGCGGGCCGTCGTCGGCGACCTCAAGGGCATCGGCGACCACGCGGCCGCTGCCCACCCCGGCCTCCCCCTCGTTCTCCTCGGCCACAGCATGGGGGCGATGCTGGCCCGCGACTACGCCCAGGAGTACGGCGCCGACCTCGCCGGACTGATCCTCACCGGCACCTTCCGCACCCTGCCGGGCCTCGACATCGACGCCGCCGTGACCGACTTGGAGGCGGAGATCGCGGCACACGGCCGGGCCCACCCCTCGCCCTTCCTGCCGCGCACCTTCGGCTCCTTCAACGACGCCTTCGCCCACCGCACCGGCTACGAATGGCTCTCCCGCGACACCGCCGAGGTCGAGCGCTACGCCGCCGACGAGGACTGCGGCTTCCCCTTCTGCGCCGGCCTGGTCCTGGACTGGGTACGGGCCATCCGCAAGGTCAACGACCCCGCCCACCTCGCCCGCATCCCCCGCGGCCTGCCGATCCACGTCGCGGTCGGCGACCAGGACCCCTGCCACCAGCGGATGACCCTGGTCCACGAGCTGATGGAGGACTACCGCTACCTCGGCATCCGCGAGCTGACCTGGCGGGCCTACCCGGGCGCCCGCCACGAGATCCTCCACGAGACCAACCGCGACGAGGTCCAGGACGATCTGCTGTCCTGGCTCGACAAGCACATCTGACTGCCCGTCACAGTCCGGGCCTACGCGCCCAGGAAACCCGTGATCCGCGCCCGCAGCCCCTGCGGGTCGAGCCCGTGCGCCGCCAGGTGCTCGGCGAGCTGCCCGTAGCGACGCAGCTCCCGGCGGCCGACGCCGAGCCCGAGCACCCGGTGCGGCCGGTCCGCCAGCGCGTCGTTGGCGTGCCGGGTGGAGGTCCCGGCCAGGTACGGCTCGACCAGCACCACGTCCGAGGAGCCGGCCGTCCCGGTGGCGGCCCGCAGCGCCCGGCCGTCGAAGGGCCGCACGGTCGTCGCGTAGAGCACGGTCACGTCCAGCCCCTCGGTGGCGGCCAGCACGTTGTCCAGCATCGGCCCGACGGCGACCACCACCCCGCTGCGCCCCTCCCGCACGGTGTCGAACCCCGCCCCGCCCACCGGCCGCGGCACCTCGTTGACCTGCACGGACAGTCGCACGTACACCTTGTCGTCGCCGGCCGCAGCGGCCTCGCGCAGCAGCGTCTCGGCCTCGTCCGGGTGGCCGGGCACGTGCACCGTCCAGTCGTCGAGGGTGTCCAGCAGCGCCACGTCGCCCGGCGCCATGTGGGTGAAGCCGCCGCTCGGCCAGTCGTAGGAGGCGCCGGCGCTGACCAGCACCCCGCCGGTGCCCTGGTGGCCGAAGTCCAGCTTGAGCTGCTCGAAGGGGCGCTCCACCAGGAAGCTGGCGAAGGTGTGCAGCACCGGCCGCAGCCCGGCGAGCGCCAGCCCTCCGCCGACGCCGACCAACAACTGTTCGCGGATGCCGACGTTGACCACCCGCTCGGGGTGCCGCCGGGCCGCGTCCGCGAAGCCGTCGACGCCGATGTCGGCGAGCACCACGGCCAGCCGCGGGTCCTCGTCCAGCAGCCGCGAGGTGACCGCGGCGAACCGCTCCCGCATGGTGTCCATCACTGAATTCCTTCCGTACGACGGGGTGTTCGGGGGCGGGTGCGGTCAGGCTGCGCGCTCGGGGGCCGCCTGTCGGGCGGGGGCCTTGGGCTCGACCCGCGCGACCACCGCGTGCGGCCGGCCCGGGTGCGGGGCGCGGAACGCCTCGTACAGCGCGCGGTGGTCGCGGCCGTCCACGGTGGCGGCGGACCAGCCCGCGGCCTCGAAGCGGGAGGCGATCCCGCCGCGCCAGCCGTGGGTGGCCGAGGAGTTGTCGATGACGAGGGTGTGCAGCCGGTCCAGGCCGGCCGGGCCGGCGAAGGCGAGCGCCTCGTGGTTGCTGCCCTCGTCCAGTTCGGCGTCGCCGATCAGCACCCACACGGCCGGTCCGGTGCGGCCCTGGGCGCGCAGCCCCAGCGCGGTGCCGACGGCCAGCGGCAGCCCGTGCCCGAGCGATCCGCTGCCGATCTCGACGCCGGGGACCAGCATCCGGTCGGGGTGGTGGCCGAGCGGCGAGTCGTACGTGCCGAAGCCCGGCAGCCAGTCGGCGGGGACGAAGCCCTTGGCGGCCAGCACCGCGTAGTAGGCCATCGGGCCGTGGCCCTTGGAGAGCAGGAAGCGGTCCCGGTCGGGGTCGGCGGCGGTGGCGGGGGAGACCCGCAGCACCCGGTCGTAGAGCACCCACAGGGCGTCGAGGGTGGAGGTGGCCGCCGGGCCGTGCTTCTCGTCGCCGGTCATCAGCCCCATCAGCCGGGGCAGTTCGTCGAATCCGTGGGAGCCGGGCAGGGACCCGGCCGCGGTCGGTTCCGTCGCTGTCGTCGTCATGAGACGGATCATGCAACCTCAAGCAAACTTGAGGTCAAGGCGTGGTCCGCGGATCGGCGACCCGCGGCCCGCGGCGGCCGGGATCAGAGCTGACCCGGCTTGAAGACGTCCTGTTCGATGAGGAGCTTGTCGATCCGGGCCTTGTCCACCCGGTTGGTCACCTCCGTCGCCTCCTGGCGGTCGCGGATGCACTTGGCCAGGGTGAACGCCGACGAGACCACGAAGACCAGCCCCAGTGCGAGGAACGAGCGCTCCCAGGCGCCCACCGGCAGCTTGATGATCCCGATCGTCAGCGCCACCAGCGACAGCCCGAAGGAGAGCGCGGCCTGCACGAAGAAGGCCGTGGTCGTCGGCCGCTGAATCGATGGAGTAGTCATGCGCGTAGCGTGGCCGCGCGGTGACGCCGCCGCATGAGTACGGGTACTCATCCCGCCCGCCCCGCCACCTGCCCCGTCGCCCGCCCCGGCCGGGAAATGGCAGCACGCACCCTCTGACATGCGGTATTGTTCTCGTGCACGACCGCCCGGGGAACTCCCCGGCGGACCGGGCATCGGGACGTGGCGCAGCTTGGTAGCGCACTTGACTGGGGGTCAAGGGGTCGCAGGTTCAAATCCTGTCGTCCCGACTCGAAAGAGTCGCAGGTCAGGGACCGTTTCAGAGAGATCTGAAGCGGTCCCTTGATCATTCCTGGGACCCATGCGGGGGCCGGCGCACCTGACGGGTCTCAAGCGCACCGTCGTGACGGACATCGTGCTCCGCCGCCCCGAACGGCAGCGCGTGGTGCACGACGGCGATGCCGCTCCGCACGGGGTTCAGCGCGTGTCCCGGGAGGGCGCCCCACGTGGCGCGGTCGCCGTCAGGTGGCCGACACCCGTCCGCGTGTTCAACGCCACGGCGCCGTAGCGGAGTTCGGCGCCGCTGCCGATGACGAACGGGCGCTTGCCCGTGTAGTCCGGCCCCTGCTGCACCTCGCCCTCTCGCGGGTGCGGGCATGCCGTGCGGTGGCGGTCCGCCGTCCCTGCGCGGACGAGAACTCCGCGCCGGCCACCCGGTGTCCGTAACGGATGTGTTCGGCCCTCGTCCTCCCGATGTGAGATGAGTCCCGTCATGATCGACGGGTGGTTGTTGCCATGTCACTCAACTCGCGGTTAAGTTCGAGGCTCCTCACTGTCCGTACGTGGACTGGTGCGGCGCGTTCCCGGCATGTCAGGATGGGAACGTGGCAGCAGCAGCCTTAACTGCTCGTTGGGGCGAGGGAACGAACGGGGGATGACAGTGGGGGGCGACAGCCGGCCCAAGGGGGAGGGCAGCGTGCTCGCGGAACGGCTCAACCACCTGTTCGCGCACATGCACCCGCCGGGCGCGCCGTACACCAACGCCCACGTGGCCGACGAGATCAGCCAGGGGGCGGCGGAGTACGGCGGGGTCAAGGTCACCGAGCAGTACCTGTCGATGCTGCGCAACGGACGGCGGACCAACCCCGGTCCCGAACTCCTGCGGGCGCTGGCGAAGTTCTTCGCGGTTCCGGTCGGCTACCTGCTGGGGGACCTCTCGCAGCCGCAGGCCGCGCGGGTGGAGGAGGAGGTCCGGTTCCTCGCCGCCATGCGGGACCAACGGGTGCGCGCCATCGCACTGCGCTCGGTCGGGCTGCCCCCGGAGGTGCAGGACAGTCTGACGACGATCATCTCCCAGTTCCGCCAGCAGATGAACCTGCCGGACGGCCCGTCGGAGCAGGGTGGTGATCGGCGTGGCGCACGGCCCGATACAGACCGCTGAGCGCGACCGGATCTTCACTACCTGGCGGCGGGCCGGACACGAGGACGGGACGAGCATGCGAGTGGGGCAGATGCGCAGGCGGTGCAAGCAGCTCATCAAGGAGCTGCGGCTGCCCGCCTCGACCGATCTGCGGGGGATCTGCGACATCGTCGCGGCACGGGTGGAGCGGCCCGTCCACCTGGTGCCGATGAGCCTGGGCGGGGTCGTCTCCGGCATGACCGCCACCACGGACGACGGCTACTGGGTCTTCTACGAGCTCAAGACCTCCCCCTGGCACCAGACCCACATCGTGCTGCACGAACTCAGCCACCTCCTCCTCGGGCACGCCCAGGACCCGGCCGTCACGGAGGACGCGCTGCGGATATGGACCCCGTCCGTGGACGTCGCCACCGCCATGCGACGGATGGGCCTGACCATGGGCTTCGCCCGGCACCACGGCTACGACAACCTCGCCGAGCGGGAGACCGAAGTGCTCGGTACGCTCCTGATGGAGCACGTGGTGCCCTCCGCGGTGGAGCGGGAACTCCCGCTGGAGGGCCCGGCCGCAGAGGTCGCGGCGGCACTGGGGCCCGCCCTCCAGCACATCCGGCGCCAGCAGGAGGCCACCGGGCCGGAGGAGGAAGCCGGTGTTTGACGTCGTCTACCTCTGCTTCGGGGCCGCGGCCTGGGCGTTGGTGGCCTACAAGGCGGTCGCCTGGTTCCGCGACCGCTCCAACACCGACCTCGGACTCGCCTGCGTGATGACCGGCGGGGTGGCCACGGTCTTCCTCTTCTCCGCACCCAGCCTCTACCGGGAATTCGACCGGCTGCTCGGCGTCGCCAACCTCGCCATGGTCTTCCTCTACTCCTCCGTCGTGGTGTTCGCCGCCGGCGCCCTGGTGCTGCTGCTCCGCTGGACGGCGGGCGAGGGCGAGGCGGCCAGGGCCCGGGCGCGGACCAGGGCGCGGGCGACGGTCGGCGCGGTGGCGCTGCTGTGGGTGGTGGCCGTGACCGGCTTCGCCGTCGGCCGCCCCGACGCCGTCGAGCACCCCCGGGACTTCAGCACCGCCTACACCGACGCCCCCGGCGTGATGCTCTTCCTGGTGCTGTATCTGGCCATCTTCGGGGCGAGCCTGGCGGGCCTGGGGACGCTCTGCCCGCGCTACGCCGCCCGGCTCGGCGGCTCGTGGCTGGCCCGCGGACTGCGGGTGCTGGCCGCCGGCTGCTGGCTCGGCCTGGTCTACTGCGCCTGCAAGGTCATCGGGTTCGCGCTGTCATGGGCCGGGCAGCCGGCGCCCTGGCTCTCCAACGGCGTCGCCCCGCTCAGCGCCTCCGTCGCCGCGATCCTCGTCCTCGCCGGCTTCTCCCTGCCCGCGGCCGGCCCGCGGGTCGCCGCCTGGCGCCGGCTGCGCCGCCTGACACCCCTCTGGCGGACCGTCACCGCGCAGACCCCCGAGGTCACCATGGACGACTCCCGGTGGTCCGGACGCTGGCCCTTCGCCGACCTGGAATGGCGCGCCAACCGCCAGATGGCCGAGATCCGCGACGTGCAGCGCGGCATCCGCCGCCACGTCGAGTCCGACGCCATCGACATCGTCCGCGAACGCGCCCGCGCGGTCTCCCTGGACGACCGGCAACTGGCCGCGGTCGCCGAGGCGGCGGCCCTTCGACGCGGCCTGGAGAACCGCGCGGTCGGCCACGTCCCCGCCCACGGCGCCGACAGCGTGGTGGTCGGCGAGGGCCACGAAGCCATCCGACTCACCGCCGAATACGAGCACTTGGCACTGGTCGCGGACGTCTACCACTCACCGCTGATCGAAACCGTGCTCACCGAGTTGCGGCAGCGCAGCGCCACGGCGCGCAGCTGACCGCGACCCCACAAACGGGGTGGCCCGGTACGGGGGTCCGGGCCTCCCGCTCCGCGCACGGCGGCACCGGCCCACGCGGCCGGTGCCGCCCGGCGCTCCCTGCGGGCGGGACTCCACGGATACCGCCTACGCTCGGATCTCATGCAGAACACCGCCGAGACCGGCCCCGACGCCCGCATCGACACCACCCCGCTCCTGGACGACCCGTACGCCGCCTTGGCCGCCCTGCGCGAGGCCGGCCCGGTGCACCGGATCGCCGGCACCGACGGGCAGCCCGCCTGGCTGGTCACCCGTTACGACGACGTCCGCAGCGCCCTGGCCGACCCCCGGCTCTCGCTCGACAAACGGCATGCCACGCCCGGCAATTACCGTGGCTTCGCCCTGCCGCCCGCCCTCGACGCCAACCTGCTGAACATGGACCCGCCGGACCACACCCGGATCCGCCGCCTGGTCGTCAAGGCGTTCACCCCGCGCCGCGTCGAAGCGCTCCGTGCCCCCGTCCGGCGGATCGCCGACGACCTGCTGGACGCCATGGCGGCCAAGGGCCGCGCGGAACTCGTCGCGGACTACGCCGGACCGCTGCCGATCACCGTCATCTGCGACCTGCTCGGCATCCCCGCCGAGCACCGCCGCGACTTCCTGGCCTGGTCGGACGCGCTCATCACCCCCGACCCCAGCCGCCCGGAGGCGATGAAGCACGCGATCGGCGCGATGCTGGAGTTCTACACCGGACTGATCGCCGCCAAGCGCGCCGAACCCGGCGACGACCTGCTCTCGGACCTCATCGCGGTCCGCGACGACACCGCGGACGGCACCGACGCCGACCGGCTCAGCGAGGACGAACTGACCTCCCTCGCCTTCCTCATCCTCTTCGCCGGCTACGAGAACACCGTCCAGCTCATCGGCAACGCCGTCCTCGCTCTCCTCGAACACCCCGAACAACTCGCCGCGTTGCGCCGAAATCCAGCCGAACTGACCCGCGCCGTCGAGGAGTTCCTCCGCTACGACGGACCGTCCGCCCTGGCCATCCGCCGCTTCCCCGTCGAGGACGTGGAGATCGGCGGCGTCCGCATCCCCGCCGGCGAGAGCGTGCTGCTCTCGATCGCTTCCGCGAACCGTGACCCGAAGCGGTTCCCCGACCCGGACCGACTGGACCCGACCCGCGAGCTGTCGGGTCACCTCGCCCTCGGGCACGGTATCCACTACTGCCTCGGCGCACCGTTGGCCCGGATGGAGGCGGAGACCGCCATCGGCGCGCTCATCAGCCGCTTTCCCGACCTGCGCCTCGACGTCCCGCGGGACGAAGTGCGCCACCGACGGACAATTCGAGCACGTGGCCTGATTTCGCTGCCGGTGGCCTGGTAATCCGGGAACGCACAAGTTTTTGATGCGTAACCGTTCAGTCATGAGGTAGAAAAGTGCTGTGACCCGCCCGGTGTGCATCCCCCGTCGCACCGGGCGGGTCCCTCTTTGCGACTGCGCACATCCCTAGGGCCTGTCGTCAAATTCCCGTCGTTCGCCCGGTGCGGCGAGAGGGCGCACCGCGCGCCGTACGGCAGGCAGGGCCTCACGGACACGCCCCGGCGCATCACCGCCCCGTGGCCCGTCTGGCGCATCCGCGCTGCGCCCACCGCGCACCCTCCTTAGCGTGACCTCATGGCATTCGACGCGCTTGTGTCCAAGAAGGCCGGTGCGCTGGCAATGATCGCCGCCGCCGGTGTGTCCCTCAGCCCCATACCGGCCGACGCCCGACCCGCCGCCGCACCGACGGCCCGTCAGGCCGCGGCCCCCGCACGCCACCTGCCGGGCGGCCTCAGCGCCCTGGCCTGGCTGGTCGCCGACGTCAACACCGGCAAAGTGCTGGCCTCCAAGAACTCGCACCGCAAACTCGCCCCGGCCAGCACCCTCAAAACCCTCTTCGCCGTCACCGTCCTGCCCAAGTTCCCCGCCAAACGGGTCCGCCAGGTCAGCGCCGGCGACCTCGCCGGCCTCGGCTCGGGCAGCAGCCTCGTCGGCGTCCGTCAAGGACGGAGCTACACCGTCGCCGACCTGTGGAACGGCGTCTTCCTGCGCTCCGGCAACGACGCGGTGCACGTCCTCGCCGCCATGAACGGCGGCTGGTCGGCCACCGCCCGGGAGATGCAACAGACCGCCCGCCGACTCGGCGCCCGCGACACCACGGTCAAGTCCCCTGACGGCTACGACGCCCCCGGCCAGGTGTCCTCCGCCTACGACCTGACCGTCTTCGCCCGCGCCGGCCTCGCCAACGAGGACTTCGCCCGCTACTGCTCCACCCCCCGCGTCGCCTTCCCGGCCGCCGGCGGCGGATCCGTCCAGATCGAGAACACCAACCGGATACTGGTCGGTTCGCACGGCCTGTCCCGCTACCCCGGCATCATCGGCGTCAAGAACGGCTACACCAGCAAAGCCGGCAACACCCTCGTCGCCGCCGCCCGCCGCAACGGCCACACCCTGATCGCCACCGTGCTCAACCCCCAGTCGGGTGAGCTCAACGGCGTCTACAAGGAAGCCGGCGCACTGCTGGACTGGGGCTTCGACCATGTGGCGCGCTCCGAACCGGTCGGCCGGAGCGGCCCCGATGACGACGACGGAGAGGACTCCTGACCCGCCGACCACCAGGCGGGAACCCGACAGACCGGACGGCCCGCGGCACCGCGGGCCCTCAGGTACTCAACCGCGCAGCCGGGGAGCCGCCCCGGCTGCCGGGACCGGCCCCGCCGGTCCGCCCTCCGGGGCACCGGCCACACGGTCGATCAGACCACGCGCCCAGGCCGACAACCCGCCGACGTCGATGCCGTACGGAGCGGCCTCGGCATACGGAGTGATGGCCGCCACACCCCGCCCCAGCAGCGCCGCACCACCCGTGGCATTGCCGCGCGCCGCGTGGGTGAGCCCCACCGCCAGCTGGGCCAGCCCCCGCCACAGCTCCCGCTCGGCCTCCGGAGCCGCCTTCCAGGCGTCCTCCAGCACCTCATGGGCATGGAACGGCATCCCGGCGTCCAGCAGCCGCTGCGCCTCCGCCAGCGACTCGTCCGGCGTGCGGGACACCCCCTCCGGCTGCCGGGCGACGCCCGCAGAGCCGTAGGGGAGCGGTCGGCCCAGCCCGTCCCGCGGGCGGGCATTGCGGGCCCGCCCCTGCTCGTCGCGATCACGGGAGCGGGACGCCGGGGCGCCGCCCTCCTCGTACCGGGTGCGCTGTCGATGGTCCTCCGGGGCATTCACCCTTCGATTGTGCGCCCCGTGGGGACCGGCGTCGCCATGGGGTGCACGGGACGCACGGGGTGCAGGGGGCGCGCAGGGTGGTGGGCCGACCCGGACGACCGGGGCCGAGCCGGCCGTCCGGCACGGGCGGCACCGGCACCCCCGCGCGGCGCGCCCGCTACCCCAACTGCACCTCGTAGAAGCAGAGATGATCCTTGATCTCCGCGACCTCGGCATGCGGCTCGGGGTAGGCCCAGGCCAGATCCTCAGGGCCCTGTTCGAGCGACCAGTAGGAGGCGGTGCCCTTGAACGGGCACACCGTATGCGTCGTGGAAGGCGTCAGCAGATCCATCCGCACATCCTCCGGCGGCAGGTAGTACCGCACCGGGCAGCCGGTCTCGAAGAGCAGCAGCGGCTGCCGGCTCTCCGCGAGCAACTGCCCCTCCACCACCACCCGGACGTGCTCGGTGCCGTGCTTGATCTCGATGTGATGGCCTTGCGTGGACATAACCCTGATCTCCGTTCGTGAGTCGGACGGGTACACCCTCAGGGTCGCATCCGGGACGGGTTCAGGGAGATCCCTGAGGCCGGCGAGCCCCGCCATCGGCACAGTGTCAGACATGACTTCAGACATGGCTTCAGACACGACTCTCCCCGCGCGTTCCGCAGCGGCATCCGCCCACCCTGCCCCGGCCCTGTCCCCCTCCTCCCCGCCCTCCGGTCCGACGTGCCTCTCCCGGCGCGCGGTCGTCGGCGCGGCACTGGCCGGCGCGGCGGCACTCACCGCCACCGGCCCGGCACGCGCCGCCACCGCGGCAGCGCCCCGGCCACCCGCCCACCCGCCCGTCCCACCCACTCCGCTGCCGCCGCTGGACGTCACGGCCCTGCGCACCGCGATCTCCGATCTGGCCCACCCCGAGGCCACCGGCGCCCAGCTGCGCGTCACCGGATCCGCCGGCAGCTGGTACGGCACCGCCGGCGTCGCCGACCGGGCGAGCGGCCGGCCCGTCCGCGCGCACGACACCTTCCGCATCGGCAGCATCACCAAGGTGTTCGTCGCCACGGTGATCCTCCAACTGGCCGCCGAACACCGGCTCGTGCTCGACGCACCCGTGCAGCGCTACCTCCCCGGCCTCCTCCCGTCCGCCTTCCCCTCCCTCAGCACCACCCAGCTGCTGAACCACACCAGCGGCCTGCCCGACGAATCCGGTGCCGGCGTACCGGACCTCTCCACCCCCGAGGCCATCGCCCGCCACCGCTACGACAGATGGACCCCGGAGCAACTGGTGGCCCAGGTCGCGTCCGGCCCGATGAAGTTCGCGCCCGGCAGCAAACAGGAGTACCGCGGGATCAACTACGTGCTCCTCGCCCTGCTCATCGAGCGACTCACCGGCCGCCGCTACGGCGAAGTGATCACCAGCCGCATCCTGCGCCCGCTCGGCCTGCGGCAGACCTCCGTGCCAGGCAAGGACGTCCGCATCCACGGCCCGCACGTCCACGGCTATCTGCGGATGACCGACGGCAGCCTGCTCGACATCACCGACTACGACCAGACGGCGGCCTGGGGCGAGGGCGAGATGATATCGACCACCGGTGACCTGGACCGCTTCCTGACCGCACTGTTCTCCGGCACGCTGCTGCCGCGGCCGTTCCTGGAGCGGATGTGCACCCTGCCCGCCGGCGTGAGCATGATCGACGGCAGCCCGGCCCGCTACGGCGCCGGCCTGCAGACCGTCACGATGAACGGCATCACGTTCTGGGGCAAGACCGGCGAGCGGTACGGCTACGGCTCCTTCATGGTCGCCACCCGCGACCAGCAGCGCCGCGCGGTGTTCTCGTTCAACCCCACCCACCGGGACGCCACACAGGTCCAGATGACACTCCGCGTGGCCGCGGCACTCACGAAGGGATGAGCCGGGAACGGCTCACGGGCTTCGGCGGATACGGGCTGCTCAGCTCCCCGCTGCCCGGTGGGTGTTGTGCACGGGGGGCGTGGGGGCAAGGGCGTGTTCGGTGAACCGGCCGCACGGGTGGAAGCCCAGCCGGCGGTAGACGGGCTCGCCGTCCGCGGACGCCTGGAGGACGGCGACGTCGGCGCCCGCGGCGCGGGCCGCGTGCAGTGCGGCCAGGGTGAGGGCGGTGCCGTAACCCCGCCGGCGGTGCTCGGTCAGGGTGCAGATGTTGTAGATCCCGGCGACGCCGGCGTGGTGGAAGACCTCGGCCGAGGCGACCGGACGGCCCGCCGCGTAGCCGACGAGATAACGGGCCGGACAGTCGGCCGCCAGCGCCTGTGGGGCGGCCCGGTCGTAGAAGCGGAGGACGGTGTCGGCGGGCGGGTTCCAGTTCGCGGCGAGGACCGTGGCGTAGTGGGAGAGCTGATCGGGGGTGGTCACCGGCTGGATGTCGAGCAGATCGGCCGAGGGCGAAGGGAGGGTGTCGTCGAGCGCGGCCCACATGGCCGTTTCGTGGGCGGACGGGGGGAGGCCGGCGGCCGACAGCAGCGTGGTCAGGTCCGTCGGTGTCGAGGCCGGGCCCACCCACCAGGAGAAGGGGCGGCCGATCCCGGCCACCGCCCGCACGGTCGCGGAGATCCGTGCGGGGGCGGCGCCGGGGGCGAAGCGGGCCGCGGCGACGACGTTGAAGGTGTCGTCGCCGAGGCCGCTGTCGGCGACCAGGAGATCGGTGGTCTCGGTGACGGTCGCGCCGGCCAGGCTCCGGTGCAGATGGCAGGCGTGCTCGGCCAGGTTCCGTTCCATCCTGGCCGGTAGATCGGAGGTATCGGGGAGAGGCGTTCGCATGGGCTGCATGATCGGTGATCAGAGCACAACCGCGTCCGCGGAGCATGCCCTTTTCGGGGCGCCGGCCGGGCACGCCGCGCAGTGCCCGGTCAGGCGCCGACCGGGCGTATCCCGTGGCCGGCCCACTCCGGCGCCGGCGCGACGGCGGCGACGAGCAGGTCGCGGGTGGCGTCGGGGAACGGGACGGCGCGGCCCTGGCGCTGGTCGACGTGGAGGGTGAAGAGCTCCTCGGTCGCCACGGGATCGCCGCTGGGCTCGCCGGCGGAATCGCAGCGGTACATCTCGTGGAGGACGCGGAGCTTCTTGGCGGCCACGCCCAGCACCGTGGTGCGGACGGCCAGTTGACTGCCGCGGGGCACCTCGGCGAGATGGCGGACGTGCGCCTCGACGGTGTAGAGGGAGCGGCCGGTGCGCGTGCGGTAGTCGGCGCCGAGGCCGGACGCGTCCATCAGGGCGTCGGTCGCGAAGCCGAAGACCAGGACGTAGTACGCCTCGCTGAGGTGGCCGTTGTAGTCGATCCAGTCCTCCTGGACGACCTGGCGGAAGAGGGGGATCGGGGAGAGGGGGAGGGGGTGGGGGCGGGGGAGGCGCGCGGAGTCCCTGGGGCGGGCTGGCTGCGGGCGGTGCGGGGCGGGGTGGGGAAGGCGGCCGGTGGCGCGGAGGACGTTGATGACGCCTTGGTCGCGTTCGGCCACCAGGTCGGCGTAGCCGCGGTCGCCGGCCGCGGTCGCGCAGCCGTCGACCATGGCGTCGCGGAGCGCGCGGTCCAGTTCGGGGGCCTCCAGGCGGGTCCAGGGAGACTTCAGGGAGGGGCCGAAGTGGTCGAGCATATGGGCCATGCCGCCCTCGCCGCCGGCCAGTGCGAACGTCAGACAGGGGCCCATGAACGCCCAGCGCAGGCCCGGGCCTTCGGTGATCGAGGCGTCGATGTCCTCGACCGTGGCCTCGCCGTTCGCGACCATGTGCAGGGCCTCGCGCCACAGCGCCTCCTGGAGGCGGTTGGCGATGAAGCCGGGCAGCTCGCGGTCCATGGTGATGACCGACTTGCCGGCGAGGTCGTAGAAGCGGGACGCCCACGCCACGGCCGCCGGGTCGGTGTGCGTACCGCCGACGACCTCGACGAGCGGGATCAGGTACGGCGGGTTGAAGGGGTGGCCGACGACCAGGCGGGCCGGGTCGGTCGCCGTGGTCTGCATGTCGGTCATCGGGTAGCCGGAGGTGGAGGAGGCGATGACCACACCGGGCGGCGCGGCGGCGTCGAGCTCGGCGAGGAGCGAGCGCTTCAACTCCAGCTTCTCCGGGGCGCTTTCCTGGACGAAGTCGGCGCCGGCGACGGCCGCGGCGAGGGTCGGGGCGACCGTCAGCCGGTCCCGGGAGGCGCCGTCGGCGAGGCCCAGCTGTTCCAGGGCGGGCCAGGCGGCGGACACCAGGCGGTGGAGCTTCTCCTCGGCGTCCTCGGCGGGGTCCCAGGCGGTGACGTCGTAGCCGCGGGCGAGGAAGTGGGCGACCCAGCCGCCGCCTATGACGCCGGCGCCGATGCAGGCCACGCGGCGCGCGGACTCGGGGGTGGTGGAGGGGGTGAAGGGCATGGGGCACTGCCTCCTGGGGGTGGGAAGGGGGGACCGGGCGGGGACGGGCAGCGGCTCAGGCGCGCGGCTTCAGGCCCAGGCGGGCGCGGGCCTGGTCCGGAGTGGCCACGGTGGCGCCGAGGAGTTCGGTGATCTGGACGGCGCGTTCGACGAGTTGGGCGTTGGTGGCCTTGACGCCACGGCTGAGGTAGAGGTTGTCCTCCAGCCCGACGCGGACGTTGCCGCCGAGCAGGATCGACTGGGCGACCCACGGCATCTGCATCCGGCCGAGCGCGAAACTGGCCCACTGGGCGCCCTCCGGCAGCATGTTCACCATCGACTGGAGCACCCCCGGGTCGGCCGGGGCGCCCCACGGAATCCCCATGCAGAGCTGGAAGACGGCGGGGTCGTCCAGCAGCCCCTCGGCGAGCAGCTGCTTGGCGAACCACAGCTGGCCGGTGTCGAAGATCTCCAACTCCGGCCGGACGCCGAGCTCCTGGATCCGCTTGGCGCCCGCGCGCAGCATGTCGGGCGTGGAGACATAGAGCGTCGAGCCGTCGCCGAAGTTGAGGGAGCCGCAGTCCAGGGTGCAGATGTCGGGGAGCAGGTCCTCGACGTGCGGGAGCCGTTCCAGGCCGCCGACCAGGTCGGTGCCGGGCAGCGGGGTGAGCGGGCGTTCCGGGTCGATGACCAGGTCGCCGCCCATGCCGGCGGTGAGGTTGATGACGACGTCGGTGCCGGTCTGCTTGATGCGGTCGACGACCTCGGCGTAGAGGCGCGGGTCGCGGGACGGGTCGCCGGTCTCGGGGTCGCGTACGTGGATGTGCACCACCGCGGCGCCGGCGGCGGCCGCTTCGACGGCGGACGCCGCGATCTGCTCGGGCGTCACGGGGACGTGCGGGGAGCGGCGCACGGTGTCGCCGGCGCCGGTGAGGGCGCAGGTGATGACGACCTCGTTGGTGGGCGTGGTCATGGGATTCCTTCGGTCGGAGGGTGTGCGGGGGTGAGGGGGAGGGGCGCGCTCGGGCAGGGGCGGTGAGCTGGTCGGCCGTCGGCTGGTGCGTGGCTCTACTCTTCCGGGCACAGGGCACAGGGCACAGGGCACAGGGCGCCGGGCGCCGGGCGCAGGCCCCAGTGCGGCACACCGGCACGGGGTTCGTCACGCCCACTGGGTCCACGGGACCCACAGGGCCCACGGGACCCGCGGCCCCGGTCTCCACAGGCGCGCGGTGCCGCCGCGTGAGGGTGAGCTCCCGGTGTCCGGCGGCGGTCGTCAGGTGCGGGTCGGGTCGGTGGTCGGGGGCGTCGGTCGGTCGGTGTCCAGTTCGTTCTCCACGAACGTCAGCAGGGCGGCGTGCATGGTGTCGGGGCTGGTGCTGTCCGGGGCGGTGGCCAGGACCTGGGTGGCCAGGCCGTCGATGAGCGCGGTGAGCCGGAGGGCGGTGACGTCGGGGTCGACGGGGCGGAAGACGCCCTGGCCGGTGCCGCGTCGGAGGACGTCGGCGACGGTGGCGCGCCACTGCCGGTAGTAGTGCTCGTGGAGGCGTCCCACGGCGGTGTCGCGGGCGGCCTGGGCCCACAGGTCGAGCCAGACCAGCCACTGTCGGCGTTGCTGCGCGGTGCGCGGGGTCTGCAGGGCGATCAGGTGCAGGAGTTCGGCGCGGGCGTCGGGGGCGGCGGCGAGTCCGGCCGCGCGGCGTTCGGTGTCCTCGTCCATGCACCAGCGGACGGCGGCCTCCAGCAGTTCGTCGCGGCCGGGGAAGTGGTAGTGGACGGCGGCCGGGCTGGTGCCGCAGGCGGCGGCGATGTCGGCGACCCGCACGGCGTGGAAGCCGTGCTCGGCGATCAGGCGGACGGTCTCCCGGACGATCTGCAGCGGGCGACCGCCGTCGGGGACCGCGGCCGGGGCGCGTTCGGCCGGTGCCGCGGGGCGTTCCGGGGCGCCCAGGAGCCAGCCGGTGTCCACCCCGCCGGTGTCGGCGATCCGGACGATCTCGGCGAGCGTGAAGCGCCGGGTGCCGCCCAGTGACCGGGACAGCTTGGAGGGGTCCATCACGATCCGGCGGGCGAACTCGCGATGGCTGCAGCCGAGCCGCGCGATCACCTGTCGGACGCGGTCGGTGACGTGTCCGGTGTCGTCGGCGATCCGGCCCCCGGGGTCTTCGTCCATGGCCGGGGACGCTAACAGGGTGTTGAGAACATCGCAACGGTTTTCGCCGGGTGTAAGACAGGAAATGGCTGTTCCAGGCGTGAGTGTGGAGGGGTGTTGAGGGGATGCTGATGCTTGAGTCAGTGGTGTGGCGGGTGAGGTCGGGCCGCCTGGTCCGGGGGTGCGGACAAGCCGCAATAAGGGTGAATGTGGCAAAGTGACGGCATGGCTGACCGGGGAGCGAAGCGGCCCACCGTGTCGGTGCCGGACGACTGGCCCGCCCACCCGGACCTGACGCTGGCCCTCAACGGGATGGGCGGCTTCGACTGGGACCTCGACAGCGGGCTGATGCACATGGATCCGCCCGCACTGGAGGTTTTCGACCTCCTGCCGTCGGAGTACGACGACCGCCCCACGACGCTGGGCTGCCGGGTGCCGGGCTACGAGGCGTCCCGGCTCGACGCCCTGGTGGCCCGCGCCCTCAAGGACGGCAGCGACTCCTACGGCGCCTATTTCCGGGTCCGGCTGCGGGACGGCGCACTGCGCTGGACGCACGCCCAGGGCAGCATCCGCCGCGATCCCACCGGCCGGCCCCGCCGCATCATCGGCGTGGTCCGCGACGCCTCCGACGAGTACGCCCAGGCCGCCGAGCGGATCGCGGTCACCGAGGAGCGCCGCCGGCACACCAGCATCGTCGAGCGCACCACCGCCGCCCTGGCGCACGCCCGCACCGTCGGCGAGGTGATCGGCGTCCTCGCCGACGAGCAGGGACTGAGCCGGCTGGGCGCCGAGAACATCATCCTCGGCCTGGTCGAGGCCGGGCGGATCCGGCTGGTCTCCGAGGGCAAGGCCGGCAGCTTCGTCCCGGACCTGGAGTACACCAGGGTCGGCGACGAGTTCCCGATGAGCGAGGTGGTGCGGACCCTCACCCCGCGGTTCGTGCACAGCCGGGACGAGTTCCGCAACCACTACCCGCGGCTGTGGCCGGCCATCGAACCGCTCCACGTCAGCTCCGGCGCCTATCTGCCGCTGATCGCGCAGGGCCGCCTGATCGGGGTGATCGGGCTCTTCTTCGAGCGCGAGAGCGACTTCCGCGACCAGGAGCGCAACGTACTGGTCGCGCTGGGCAGCAGCATCGCGCAGAGCCTGGCCCGGGCGATGCTCTACGACCAGGAGCACGAGATCGCCGCCGGCCTGCAGCAGGCCATGCTGCCGCGCCGGATCCCCGGCGTCGCCGAGGCGCAGATCGCGGTCCGCTACCGCTCCGCCCGGATGGGCCGGGACATCGGCGGCGACTGGTACGACGTGATCCCGCTGCCGAACGGCCGGGTCGCCGCGGTCATCGGCGACGTCCAGGGCCATGACACCCAGGCCGCCGCGCTCATGGGGCAGCTGCGGATCGTGCTGCGCGCCTACGCGGCGGAGGGGCACGCGCCGGCCACCGTGGTGGCCCGCGCCTCGGCGTTCCTCAACGAGCTCGACACCGACCGCTTCGCCACCTGCACGTACGTCGACGCCGACCTGAGCACCGGGGCCGCCCGGTTCGTCCGGGCCGGCCACCTCGATCCGCTGGTGCGGCACGCCGAGGGCATCTGCCGCCGGCTCCCGGTGGCCGGCGGGCTGCCGCTGGGCATCTCCTCCGAGTTCCGGCTGCTGGACTACCCCGTCACCACCGTCCACCTGGCCCCCGGCGACACCCTGGTGCTGTGCACGGACGGGCTGGTCGAGGAGCCCGGCGCCGATCTGGACGCCGGAATGCACCATTTGGCCCGGGAGGTCCGGGACGGCCCGCAGGACGTCCAGCAACTCGCCGACCGGCTCTGCGAGTCGGCGGACGACCGGCGGGGCGAGGACGACATGGCGCTGCTCCTGCTGCGCCGCCTCGGCCCGCCCGAGCACGACACCGTGGGCCGCTTCCGGCAGCACATCCCGCCCGCCGATCCCGAGGCGCTGGCCGCCGCCCGCCACATGATCCGCGCCGCGGTCCGCGCCTGGGGCGCACGTGAGCGGTCCGAGGAGATCGAGCTGGTCGCCGACGAGTTGATCACCAACGCCCTGCTGCACACCGACGGCGAGGCGGTGGTCAACATCCGGATGCCGCACGGCGTCGAGCGGCGGCTGCGGCTGGAGGTCGAGGACGGGTCCAGCAGCCTGCCGCGCCGCCGCGAACCGGGCGAGGCCGGCGTCTCCGGCCGCGGCCTGCTGCTCGTGGACCGGCTGGCGGATGTCTGGGGAGTGGAACCGCGCGGCGGCGGAAAATGCGTATGGTGCGAGTTCAACTGCACCTGACCGGGGAGGCCCTGGCCGCCCCGGCACACTGCGGGCACGGGCGCCGAGGGATCGGCACGGCCAGATGAGGACTGCTCTATGGGATCGCGGGCGGAACAGGGCGACAACGCCCGCCAGTCGGCGGCGCGGCTCGACGCGGAGGGCGTCGGGAACGTCGCGCTGACCTGGGTGGACAACGCGGGCATCACGCGCGTCAAGACCATTCCGCCACGGCGACTGGCGGACGCCGTGGCGCGCGGCGTCGGGATGTCGCCCGTCTTCGACGTCTTCACCTCCGACGACGCCATCACCGCCTCCGACCACCTCGGCGGCCCGGACGGCGATCTGCGCCTCATCCCCGACCTGGACCGGCTCACCCTCCTGGCCGCGCAGCCCGGCTGGGCCTGGGCGCCGGTCGACCGCTACGACCTGCTGGGACAGCCGCACCCGGCCTGCCAGCGGCTGTTCGCCCGCCGGATGGCCGAGCGGGCCGCCGCCGCCGGACTCGACCTGCGGATGGGCTTCGAGACGGAGTGGGTGGTCACCCGCGCCCCGCAGGGGTCCGCCGACGCCGCCCCGCTCGACTACCCCTGCACCGGCCCCGCCTACGGCATGGCCCGGGTCGTGCAGCTCTCCGACTACCTCCGCGACGTGACCGAGGCCCTCACCGTCCAGGGCGTCGAGGTCCTCCAGCTCCATCCCGAGTACGCGCCCGGCCAGTTCGAGGTGAGCACCGCGCCCGCCGACCCGGTACGCGCCGCCGACGACGTGGTGCTGGTGCGCGAGACGATCCGCGCGGTCTCCGCCCGGCACGGGCTGCGCGCCACCTTCGCCCCGTCCGTCGTCGCCGGCGAGGTCGGCAACGGCTGCCACCTCCACCTCAGCCTCCACCGCGAGGGGACGAGCCTGCACCGGGCCGACGGCGCCGAGTGGTCCCTGGCGCCCGACGCGGTGGCGTTCCTGGCCGGCATCCTGGACGCGCTGCCCGCCCTGCTCGCCATCGGCTGCCCCTCGCCCGCCAGTTACCTGCGGCTGCTGCCCTCCCACTGGGCCGGGGTCTACCAGTGCTGGGGCGTGGAGAACCGCGAGGCGGCGCTCCGGCTGGTGGTTGGCGCGCCCGACGACCCCGACGGCGGCCACGCCGAGGTCAAGACCTTCGACGCCGCCGCCAACCCCTACCTCGCCGTCGGCACGGTGATCGCCGCCGGGCTGCACGGCATCGACACCGCGGCCCACCTGCCCGCCCCGCAGATCGGCGACCCGGGCGTCCTCGGCGTCCGCGAGCGCGCCCGGCGCGGCATCGTGCGGCTGCCCGCCACGCTCACCGAGGCCGCCGACCGGTTCGAGAAGTCGGTGCCGCTGCGCGAGGCGCTCGGCGAGGTGCTGCACGGTGCGGTGCTCGCGGTCCGCCGGGCCGAGGAGGCCCATTACGCGGAGTGCGAGCCGGAGGAGATCGTCACGGCCACCCGCTGGCGCTGGTGATGGCCGCGGACGCCCCGGGGCCCGCCGCCCCCGACTCCGCGGTGCTGGACGGGCTGCCGCCGCTGGTGGACCACCACTGCCACGGGGTGGTCCGCTACGCGCCGGACCCCGGGACGTTCGCGGGGTTCCTCACCGAGGCGGACCGGCCGCCCGCGGCGGGCACCAGCTACTTCGACACCCAGACCGGTTTCGCGGTCCGCCGCTGGTGCCCGCCGCTGCTCGACCTGCCCGCGCACTGCCCGCCCGAGCGCTATCTGGCCCGCCGCGGCGAACTGGGCCCGGACGCGACGGCGCGGCGGCTGCTGTCCGCGACCGGGATCGGCGTCTACCTCGTCGACACCGGCCTGCCCGGCGACCTCACCGGGCCGGCCGAGACGGCCGAGGCGGGCGGTGGCACCGGCCGCGAGGTGGTGCGGCTGGAGGCGCTGGCCGACCGGACCGCGGCCGGGTACCGCGGGGACGGCACGGCGGACGCCGCCGAGGAGTTCGCCGACGCCCTGGCCCGCGCCGTGCGGGCGGCGGCCGACACCGCCGTCGCCTTCAAGTCCGTGGCCGCCTACCGGCACGGCCTCGCCCTGGACCCCCGGCCGCCCGGCCCGGACGCGGTGCGCACCGCGGCCCGCGACTGGCTCGCCGCCGGCGCGCCCCGGCTGGCCGACCCCGTCCTGCTGCGCCACCTCATCTGGCTCGCCGTGGCCACCGGCCGCCCGCTCCAACTCCACACCGGCTTCGGCGATCCCGACCTGCGGCTGGACCACGCCGACCCGACGCTGCTGACCGACCTGGTCCGGGCCACCGCGGACACCGGCACCGATCTGGTGCTGCTGCACTGCTACCCGTATCACCGGCAGGCCGCCTATCTGGCCGGCGTCTTCCCGCACGTCCACGCCGACGTCGGGCTGACCCTCACCCACGTCGGCCCGCGGGCGCCCGCGGTGCTCGCCGAGTTCCTGGAACTGGCGCCGTTCGGCAAGCTGCTGTTCTCCACCGACGCCTACGGGCTGCCGGAGCTGTACGTGGTGGGCAGCGCCCTGTTCCGGACGGCGCTGGCCGAGGTGTTGGGCGCCTGGACGGCGTCCGGGGCCTGGTCGGCGGCGGACGCCCGGCGGGTCGCCGGGATGCTCGCGGCGGGCAACGCGCGGCGGGTGTACGGGCTGGACGGCGGCGACGGGGAGGAGGCCGGACGGTAAGGGGCACTCGGCCCCTGCGCCTATTCCATTGCGGTCGGGTGGCGTGGTTTACTGCCGCGTGCCCAGTACAACGACCTCTGACACGCCGGCCGATGGCCCGGCCGACGCGGGCGAAAAGCCCCGAATACCGCCGCGCGGACGGATATTCGCCGACCTGACCCCGCTGCGTACCTCGCCCGACTACCGCCGCCTGTGGTGCGGCAACACCGTCTCCTGGATGGGCCAGCAGATGACCGCGCTCGCGGTCTCCCTCCAGGTCTACGCCATCACCGGCTCCACCTTCTCCGTCGGCCTGGTGGGCCTGTGCTCCCTGGTTCCGCTGGTCGTCTTCGGGCTCTACGGCGGCGCCATCGCCGACACCGTCGACCGCCGCAAGCTGGGCCTGGCCAGCGCCGCCGGCGCCACCGTGATGTCCGTCGTGCTGGCCGCCGCCGCACTGGCCGGCTACCACCGCGTCTGGCTGCTCTACACCGTCGTCGCGCTCCAGGCCGTCTGCTTCGCGATGAACTCCCCGGCCCGCTCGTCGATGATCCCCCGCCTGCTGCCCACCGAGCAGCTGCCGGCCGCCAACGCCCTCCAGTCGCTCACCACCAACCTCGGCCTGATGGGCGGCCCGATGCTGGGCGGCGTGATCGTCGGCCTGTGGGGCTACCAGGCGGCCTACCTGATCGACGTGGTCGCCTTCGGCGCCTCGCTCTACGCGATGTGGCGCCTGCCCGCCATGCGGCCCGACCAGGGCGAAGGACCGCCCCGCCGGGCCTCCGTCCTGGACGGCCTGCGCTTCCTCGCCACCCGCCCCAACCTGCGGATGACGTTCTTCGCCGACCTCGCGGCGATGGTGCTGGCCCAGCCGCGCGCGCTGTACCCGGCGATCGCCGCACTGTGGTTCGGCGGCGACGCCAGGACCGTCGGCCTGCTGGTCGCCGCCCCCGCGGTCGGCGCCGTCCTGGGCGGGCTGTTCTCCGGCTGGCTCGGCGGCGTCCGCCGGCACGGCCTGGCCATCCTGCTCGGGGTGGCGGCCTGGGGCGCGGCGATCGCCGCCTTCGGCCTCTCCCGGCACCTGTGGCTGGGCCTGTTCTTCCTGGCCGTCGCGGGCTGCGCGGACACCGTGTCCATGGTGTTCCGCAGCACCATGCTGCAGGCCGCCACCCCGGACGAGATGCGCGGCCGGCTCCAGGGCGTCTTCATCGTGGTGGTCGCCGGCGGGCCGCGGCTCGGCGACTTCCTCGCCGGTTCCACGGCCGACCTGAGCTCGCCCGCCGTCGCCGTGGTCGGCGGCGGCCTGGCCTGCGTCCTGGTCGTGACCGCGCTCGGACTGGGCCGGCGCGCCTTCGCCCGCTACGACGCCCGCGACCCGCAGCCCTGACGCCCCGGGGCCGGGCCGGCCGGTGACGGAAGACCGACCCGCCCCGGCGCCGGAATCCGCCGTGCGGCCCGGCCACGGACGGGCCAGACTCGGGTACGGGGGCTCATGCGCCACCCGTCGTCTCATCCCGGAGGCCCGTCGTGCAGCGGCAACCGCTCGTCCGCCGTGACCGCACACCCGTCTGCGACCGGGAGCCCCCGCCGCTTCCGCCGGACCCCGGTGGCCCGCCGCCCGGCCCCGTCCCGGAACCCCCGCCCGGCCCGATCCCGGAGCCGCCGCCCGGGCCCGCCCCGCCCGAACCGCTGCCCGGGCCGCCCGAACCGCCGGAGCCGCCCGAGCCGATCCCCCCGGAACCCTCGCCGGTGCCGCGCCCGCCCGGACCCGACCCCGACCCGGTCCCGGAGCCGTCCCCGGCCCCCCGGCCGCTCACCTGGGAGCCGCGGGGCAGACAGGCATGTGAGGCCGGGCCCTGAGCCCGGCCGTCGCACCCCGCCACCGCACCACACCGCAAGGAGGTGCCGACCATGGCCAACACGGCCATCGCCACGGTCAACCCGGCCACCGGCGAGACCCTCAAGACCTTCGACGCGCTCAACGCGGGCGAGATCGAGGACCGCCTGGTCCGCGCCGACCAGGCGTTCCAGATCCACCGCGGCACGTCGTTCGCCCGCCGCGCCGAACTCCTGCACCGCGCCGCCGACCTGCTCGAAGCCGACCAGGAAGGCGTCGCCCGCACCCTCACCACCGAGATGGGCAAACCCCTGGTCCAGGCCCGCGCCGAGGCCGCCAAGTGCGTCAAGGCGATGCGCTGGTACGCCGACCACGCCGAGGCGCTGCTCGCCGACGAGCGGCCCGACCCCGCCGACGTCCGCGACTCCGGCGCGGTCCGCGCGGTGGTGCGCTACCGCCCGCTCGGCACCCTCCTCGCGGTGATGCCCTGGAACTTCCCCCTCTGGCAGGTCGTCCGGTTCGCCGCACCCGCCCTGATGGCCGGCAACACCGGGCTGCTCAAACACGCCTCCAACGTCCCGCAGACCGCGCTCTACCTGGAGGAGCTCTTCCGCCGCGCCGGCTACCCCGACGGCTGCTTCCAGACCCTGCTGATCGGCTCCGGCGCCGTCGAGGAGGTGCTGCGCGACCCGCGGATCGCCGCCGCCACCCTCACCGGCAGCGAACCCGCCGGCCGCTCGGTCGCCGCCGTCGCCGGCGACGAGATCAAGAAGACCGTCCTCGAACTGGGCGGCAGCGACCCCTACGTCGTGCTGCCCTCGGCCGACCTCGACAAGGCCGCCCGGGTCGGCGTCACCGCCCGGGTCCAGAACAACGGCCAGTCCTGCATCGCCGCCAAGCGGTTCATCGTCCACGAGGACGTCCACGACGCCTTCGCCGAGCGGTTCACCGCCGGCATGGCCGCGCTCACCGTCGGCGACCCGATGGACGAGGCCACCGACATCGGGCCGCTCGCCAGCGAACAGGGCCGCTCCGACCTGGAGGAACTCGTCGACGACGCGGTCCACCAGGGGGCCCGGGCACTGTGCGGCGGCCGGCGTCCGCCCGACCACCGCGCCGGCTGGTTCTACGAGCCGACCGTGCTCGCCGGCATCGCCCCGAGCATGCGCATCCACCACGAGGAGGCGTTCGGCCCGGTCGCCACGCTCTACCGCGTCGCCGACCTCGACGAGGCGATCGAGCTCGCCAACGACACGCCGTTCGGCCTCAGTTCCAACGCCTGGACCCGGGACGCCGTCGAACAGGAGCGGCTGGCCCGGGACCTCCAGGCCGGCGGGGTGTACTTCAACGGCATGACCGCCTCCCACCCCGGCATGCCCTTCGGCGGCGCCAAGCGCTCCGGCTACGGCCGGGAGCTCTCCGGCCACGGCATGCGCGAGTTCTGCAACATGACGACGCTGTGGTACGGGCCGGAGGAGTGACCGGCGCCGGTGGTCGGGCCGGCGGTCAGGACGTGGCGGGCGCGTCCCACAGGGTGGCGGTCAGCTCGAAGGTGGGGTTGTCCGCGTTCGCGCCGCTGCCGTCGTCCGCCGTGTCCACCTTGGTGAAGGTCACCTTGGCGACGCGGTGCCGGTTGGTCACCAGGCACCAGACCGTACCGGCGGTGATCTTCGAGGCGTCCGGGTGCGGCCCGACCGGGTTGCCCTGGGCCGCGGCCCGGCACGCCTCGGCGGTGTCCGTGCCGGCGTCGGCGCGGCCGACCTGCACACCGTCGTTGGGCGCGAGGATCGCCTGGGCGCCGTACAGATTCCCCTGGAGGCAGCCGGTGTAGAGCAGGTCGGCGTCGGCGGAGAAGCCGATCGCGGCCGGGCCCGAGGACGGTGCGTCGAGGTCGAGCGCCTGGATGGGCGAGCCGAGGCAGGCCGCCGCCCGTAAGGTCAGCCGGCGGTCGTGGTAGAGCACCTTCGCCGTGCTGGGCGAGGGCGCGTGGGACGGCGGCGGACTGCTGGCGGCGCTCGGCCCGGCGGCGTCACCGCCCGAGCCGGTGCCGGGGGTCCCGGACGGGCTCCCGCTGCTCGTGCCACCGCGGCCCGCGGGGTCGCCGGCGTGTCCGTCGTCGCCCACGATCAACCCTCTGATCAGCGACGACGTCAGGAGCACGGCGAGCGCGCCGCCCACCGCCGCGGCGATCAGCACCGGCCGGGCGGTGCGCCGCGTGGGCCGCGGCGGTGGCGGGACGGTCCAGCCGGGGCCGAACGAGGGGGGCGGGAACGCCCCGGGCGTCCCGGTCGCCCCGCTCGTGCCGCTCGCCCCGGGCATGCCGTCCGCGCGGTTCGTGCCGGCCACCCCCGACGGCCCCCGCATCAGCACCAGCGAGCCCCCGGCCCCCGCCGACCGGCGCTGCGGCCGGGGCAGGCCCCTGGCCAGCAGCGTGCGGTCCACCTGCGCGTGGATCTCGTCGAGGGTGAGCGGTACCGGCGCGGCCAGGGCGTCCAACAGGGCGCCGGTGAAGGCGGTGTAGGGCTCACCGGGCGGTGCGAGCGAGGGGCGGTGCCCCGTGGTGGACGTCAGGGTGTAGGTGCCGGCCAGGTCGAGCTGGCCCAGGGCCAGGTCCGTCGGCCCGGTCATCGCGGAGATCGCCCGGCCCGAGAAGCAGCAGTCCAGGACCAGCACCCGGGCCCTGGCCCGGGCCTCGCCCACGTGCCGTCGGACCAGGTCGATGGGGACGGCGGAGAAGCCGAGGTGGTCGCGGTCGGTGTGCATCAGGCCCAGGTGCAGCAGGCCGGTGGTGTCGTCCACGATGCCGTGGCCCGCGTAGTAGACCAGCAGCAGTTCCTCCGCCTCCCGCCCCGCCCAGGCCAGCGCCGCCCCCACGGCCGCCGGGTCGGCCGGGTCGGCCACCACCCGGCAGTGCTCCGGCGCCAGCAGACCCTGGGTCCGGTGGGTGAGCGCGGTCCACAGTGCCTGGAGGTTGCCCGCGACCGAGGGGAAGTTCTCCAGGTCGGGGCTGGTGAAGCGGCTGGTGCCGATCAGCACGACGCGGCTGGCGGCGCCGTTCGGGAACCATCTGCCGGTGTCCGAATCCTTCATCGATGTCCTCCCCCATGACGGATCGTCGCCGCCATCCTGGCACGATCATCCGGGCGGCAGGCCCGATTCCGACCGTCCGGCCCGGGCAATCCGCCCAGCCCATCTCCCGCCCCAGGTAAGGGAGTTCAGGCTCCGTTTTCGACCAGGTCGTCCGGCAGCACGAACTCGCACCACAGTGCCTTGCCCGACCCCCGCGGCTCGGCGCCCCACCGGTCCGACAGCGCCTCCACCAGCAGCAGCCCCCGCCCCGAGGTCGCCGTCTCGCCGGGGTGCCGGCGCCGCGGCCACTGACTGGACCGGTCCTCGACCTCCAGCCGGAGCCGGCGCGGGGCACCGGGCACCAGCTCCACCGAGACCAGGGCGCCGCTCTCGGTGTGGGTGAGCGCGTTGGCGATCAGCTCGGAGGCGGCCACCTCCACGTCGTGGGTGACCGCGCCCGCCCGCCACTGGTCCAGCGTGCGGCGCAGCGCCGAGCGGACCTCCGCGGTGCCCGCCGGGTCGGCCTGGTGGACGTGCAGCCGCAGCCGCGGCGTGGCGGCCTCGCCCGGGATCGTGCTGCGGTGCAGCAGCAGGAGCGCCATGTCGTCGTCCGAGCCGGGTTGGGCCCACAGGTGGTCGGAGAGCCGGTCGGCGAGCGCCTCCAGCGCGGTGGGACCGGCGCGGACCGCGGCGGACAGCGCGTCGATCCCGGCCGAGATGTCCTGGCCGGGCTGCTCGACCAGCCCGTCGGTGCACAGCAGCAGCGTCGAACCCGGCTCCAGGAACAGCTGGGTCTCGGGGAAGCGGTCCTCCCCGAAGCCGGTGGCCAGCCCCAGCGGCAGCCCGCCGCAGATCTCCGGCCAGTCGACGTGCCGGGAGGCGTTGCAGATCAGCGGGCCCAGGTGGCCGGCCCGGGCGACGTACAGCGCCCCGGACTCCAGGTCGGCCTGGACGTAGGTGCAGGTCGCGAACCGCTCGGTCTCCAGCTCCGCCAGGAAGCGGGAGGCCCGCACCAGCACCGTCTCCGGCGGGTGGCCCTCGCTGGCGTAGGCGCGCAGCGCGATCCGCAACTGGCCCATCACCGCCGCGGCGTGCGTGTCGTGCCCCTGGACGTCGCCGACCACCAGCCCGGTGCGGCCCTGCGGCAGCGCGATCACGTCGTACCAGTCGCCGCCGACGTCCCGCCCGACGCTCGCCGGGTGGTAGCGGACGGTGACCTCGGCGCCCGCGATGGGCGGCAGCCGGCGCGGCAGCATCGCCGCCTGCAACCCGGTCGCGAACTCCCGCTCCTGGTCGAAGAGGGTGGCCCGCTGGAGGGACTGCGCCACCACACCGGCCAGCGCCAGCGCCAGGTTCCGGGCCTCCGGCGACTGCACCGCCGGCTCGTGGTTGAACAGCCCCAGCGCCCCGAGCACGGTGTCCTGCGCGATCAGCGGCAGGAAGGCGGCGCTGCCGGTCGGCAGCACGTCCACGTACGGGCGCAGCCGCGGATAGCGGGCGATCAGCTCGCCCCGGGTGCTCAGGAAGCTGGGCCGCCGGGAGCGCACCGCGTCGGACAGCGGGAGGGTGTCGTCCAGGTGCGAGTGCGTCATGTCGGCGGGCACCTCGCCGTCCAGCCCGGCGGCGGCGATCACCTCGAACCGGTCGTTCTCGACCAGGCCCAGCACCAGCGCGTCCGCGCCGAACCGCCGGGCGCCGCCGCTGCCGGTCAGCACCCGCGTGACGTCCTTGACCGACAGGGCGCGGGCCAGCGCCGCGGTGGTCTGCTGCACCATCACCGTCTGCCGCTGCCGTTCCTGCTGGAGCGAGCGCAGCAGCGCGGAGTCGGCGAGTTCGCTGGTCGCCTCCCGGACGATGCCGATGACCCGGTACGCCACGCCCCGCGCGTCGTGCAGGATCCGGCCCTGGGAGTGGGTCCAGCGCCGGGTCCCGTCGCGGCACTGGATCCGGAAGTACGCGCCGTAGGAGGAGTTGCCGTCCTGGAGGGCCTGGGAGAGCGCGGCGTCCAGCCGCAGGCCCTCCTCCGGCGGCACCCGGGAGATCAGCGACATCGGCGCGCCGTCGTACTCCCCGGGGCGCAGGTCGAAGACCTCCATGGCACCGGGGTCCAGGTCCATGCGCCCGCGGTCCAGGTCCCAGTCGAAGGTGCCCATGCGGTTGAGCGAGAGTCGTTCGCGCAGGTCGATCGGCTCGTGGTGGGACACCCCGGATGCCGCCTCCTCGACCCGGGGCGTTTCCCGGTCGGCACGGGGGTCGTAGCCCTCCGCGGAGGGGTCGGGGGGCCGCTCGGCCATGCGAACACCTTAGGCGGGGCCCCGGGGACCCGCATTCCCGGCGGCCGTGACCCGCGGTGACGGTGCTACCGCACGTCACGGCCGGGAGGGTGCCCGGGGCACTCAGGCGTGCGCCGCGGCCCGCGCGGCCGGTGCCACCGGCCCGGTGCTGCGATCAGTGGTGGTCGTCCGCCCGGCGGACCAACCGGCGCAGCGTACGGCCGAGATGACGGACGTAGGCGCGCTGGAAGAGCGGGAGCAGTGGGCCGGCGAGGCGGGCGAGCGGGCGGGCCGGCCGGCTGAAGGCGGTGACGACGAGCCACACCGAGCCGTCCGGGCGGTGCACGACGACGAACGCCTCCTCGCCGCACACCGGATGGCCGGGCCGGGACCCGTACCCGAAGCCGGCCCGGTCCGCCGTGTCCACGGTCCACACCACCCGGCACGGGCCGGTGACCCGCAGCGGGCCGAGGGCCTGTCGTCAAACTCCCGTCGTTCGCCCGGAGGGCGGGCCTCGCGGCGTCTGGTGCGTGCGATCTCAAGGCGGAGGGTCATCCCGGTACCGGGCGTACCGGGATGAGCCCGACAACGCGGAGAGCGTGCGTGCCAGGCGTCGCGAGGCAGGCGGGAGTTTGACGACAGGCCCTTGGCCCACGGAGACGTCGACGGCCACGCCCGGGGCGGCCCGCGGCGCTTCGGCCCGGATGCGGGTGCCGGCCGCGCGGTGCATCCGGAAGCCGGCCACCGCGTCGCCGGCGGCGGCGAACACCGCCCGGCCGTGGCCGAGCCGGACCGCCTCGCGCAGCGGGCGATAGCCGGGCGGCAGCGGGGAGCGCCGGGTGCCGCCCCGCTCGGGGTAGGTCAGATCGCCGTCGGTCATCGGGCGTCGTCCGCCGCCCCGTGCCGCCCGGCGCCCGCCGCGAACCGCGCCGCGCCCACCAGCCCCTCCGCCAACACCACCTGCCCGTACCGCAGTTCGGTGGCCATCGCGGTCTCCTCGTCCCGGCCCTCCTGGTCCAGCAGGGACGCCCGGTCGCTGCGCAGGCACGCCTGCGGGAGGCGGGCCAGCTCCGCGGCCAGCCGCTCGGCCGCGGTGCGGGCGGTGCCGGTGGGGACCACGCGGTTGACCAGCCCGATGTCCAGGGCCTCCGTGGCCGGCACCGGGCGTCCCGTCAGGACCAGGTCCATGGCCCGGCCGGCGCCGATCAGCCGGGGCAGCCGCACCGTGCCGCCGTCGATCAGCGGGACGCCCCACCGCCGGCAGAACACCCCGAGGACCGCGTCCGCCTCGGCCACCCGCAGGTCGCACCAGAGCGCCAGCTCCAGGCCGCCGGCCACCGCGTGCCCGGCGATCGCCGCGATCACCGGTTTGCCCAGCCGCATCCGGGTCGGGCCCATCGGCCCGTCGCCGTCCGGTGCCACCCGGTTGCCGCGCGCGGTGCCGACCGCCTTGAGGTCGGCACCGGCGCAGAACGTGCCGCCCTCGCCCCACAGCACCGCCACCCGCGCCTCCTCGTCGGCGTCGAACGCGCGGAAGGCGGCGGCCAGTTGACGTGCGGTCGGCCCGTCCACCGCGTTCCGGGCGGCGGGCCGGGACAGCACCACCGTCGTCACCGGCCCGGCCCGCTCGACCCGGACCGAGGCGTGGCCCTCCTGGCTCTCCTCCGCCATCAGGCGGCGTCCTCGCCGGTCCGGGCGCGTCCGAGGATCGCGGTGAGGTCGGCGCCGGGCGGCAGGGTGCCGAAGGCGTGGCCCCACTCGCCGTCCAGCCGGGAGGCGCAGAACGCGTCGGCGACCGCCGGGGTGCTGTGCCGCACCAGCAGCGACCCCTGGAGCACCAGCGCCAGCCGCTCCGCCAGCGACCGCGCCACCAGCTGGGCCCGCTCCGGGTCGCCGAGCCCGCCGAGCATCCTGCGCAGCCCGGCGACCGCCGCGTCCAGCCGCCGGTCGGCGCCGGCCGCGGTCTCGACCTCGGCGAAGTAGGCTTCCAGCCCCGCCGGTTCGCGGCCCAGCGCGCGCAGCACGTCCAGCGCGGCGACGTTGCCCGAGCCCTCCCAGATCGACAGCAGCGGCGCCTCCCGGTACAGCCGCGGCATCCCCGAGTCCTCGACGTAGCCGTTGCCGCCCAGGCACTCCAGGGCCTCCGCGGCGTGGGTGCTGCCGCGCTTGCACACCCAGTACTTGCCGGCCGCCAGCGCCAGCCGGCGCAGCGCGGCCTCCCCGGCGTCGCCGGCCTGCGAGCGGTCCACCGCCGCCGCCAGCCGCATCCCCAGCACGGTGGCCGCCTCCGACTCGACGGCGAGGTCGGCCAGGACCGAGCGCATCAGCGGCTGCCGGTCCAACTCCCGCCCGAACGCCTGCCGGTGGGCGGTGTGGTGCAGCGCCTGCCGCAGCCCCGCCCGCATCCCGGCCGCCGAGCCCAGCACGCAGTCCAGCCGGGTCATGTTCACCATCTCGACGATGGTCCGCACCCCGCGGCCCGGTTCGCCCACCGGCCAGGCGACGGCGTCCTCGTACTCGATCTCCGACGAGGCGTTGGAGCGGTTGCCCAGCTTGTCCTTCAGGCGCATCAGCCGCATCCCGTTGCGGGTGCCGTCCGGCAGCACCCGCGGCACCAGGAAGCAGCTCAGCCCCTCGTCGGTCTGCGCCAGGGCCAGGAACACGTCGCTCATCGGGGCCGAGGTGAACCACTTGTGGCCGGTGAGGCGGTAGCTGCCGTCCGCGACCGGCACCGCCCGGGTGGTGTTGGCCCGGACGTCGGAACCGCCCTGCTTCTCCGTCATCGACATGCCCGCGATCAGGCCGCGCTTGGTGAGCGGGGCGCGCAGCCCGAAGTCGTAGGTGCGGGCGGCGAGCAACGGCTCGTACCGGGCGGCGAGTTCGGGTGCGGCGCGCAGCGCGGGCACCGCGGCGTAGGTCATCGAGATCGGGCAGCCGTGGCCGGGCTCGGCCTGCGACCAGACGTAGAACTTGGCGGCGCGCACCAGGTGCGCCCCCGGGCGGTCGTCGGTCCACGGCGCGGCGTGCAGACCGTGTTCCACGGCGGTGGTCATCAGCTCGTGCCAGGCCGGGTGGAACTCGACCTCGTCCACCCGGTGCCCGTACCGGTCGTGGGTGTGCAGCCGGGGCGGCTGCCCCTCTGCCCAGCGCGCCCGGTCCTGCACCGCCTCGGAACCGGCCAGCGCGCCGAGTTCCGCGACCTCGGACTCGCCCCAGGCGCCGCCCTCCCGGCGCAGCGCCTCCAGCAGCGCCGGCTCGTCCGCGGTGCTGAAACCGGTCAGCGGTGGGGCCTGATTGGTTACTTCATGGGTGACGGTCATACCGCGACGTTACAGATTCTCGACAGTCGAAGGAAGGGCGTAAGGAGCCGCGGTCGGGCGCGGCGCCGGACGGTCGCGGGCCCCGCCGCCCCGGCCCCGGGCGCTCCCCGCGCCCGGTCCCACCACCCGCACGACCTAGACTTCCGGGCACCTATGAACGACGCCCCGCTCGCCCTCCGGCCGCTGACCGCCCGCTCCGTCGTGCTGAGCACCCTCCTCGGCCACCACCCGCCCCGGCTGCCGGTGCGCGCGCTGGTGCGGGTCGGCGAACTGTTCGGCATCGCCGAGGGCACCGTCCGGGTCGCGCTCTCCCGGATGGTGGCGGCCGGTGACCTCCGGCAGCAGACCGGCGGCTATGCGCTCACTGCGCGACTGCTGGCGCGGCAGGCCCGGCAGGACGAGAGCCGGGCGCCGCGGACCCGCCCGTGGCACGGCGCATGGGAGATCGCCGTGGTCACCGCGGACGGCAGCCGCCCGCCCGCCGAACGCACCGCGCTGCGCCAGGCGATGGCCGGGCTGCGGCTGGCCGAGCTGCGCGAGGGCAGCTGGCTGCGCCCCGCCAACCTCGACCGGCCCCGCCCGGCGGTGGCCACCGCGCAGTGCACCTGGTTCGCCGGCGCGCCCGACGGCGACCCGGCCGCGCTGGCCCGGAACCTGTGGGACCTGGACGGCTGGGCGGCGGACGCCCGCGAACTGCTGGCCGCGCTGGACCGCGCGGACACCCCCGCGGACCGCTTCACCGTCGCGGCGGCGGTCCTCCGCCACCTCCTCACCGACCCGCTGCTGCCCGCGCCCCTCCTCCCGGACGGCTGGCCGGGCGCCGTGCTCCGTTCCCGCTACGACGCCTTCGAGGCCGAATTCCGGGACCTGCTCCGGCACTTCCTGGCCCCCGGCGAGGCGCCCCGAGCGTGAGCGTCGAGCCGGGCCAGTGCGCTTGCCCCGCGCACGTGCCACCCCGTTGGCGCGGTGCTCCCCGCCCCCCGCGGGCGGCGGGTCGGCGGGGCGGAGGGGCGCACGGGCGGCGCGGTGACGCGCGACGATGCGGGGCATGCGGGCGCGGGCGGGGGCGCACGGGGCGGGCCGCCCGGTGGGGTGTCGGTGCGCCGGGCCGGTGCGCGCCGCGCGGCGGGCCGGTGACCGCGGAACGACCTGCCAAGTTCCGGTAAAACCCGGCTGGTTGCACCGGCCCGCGGGCCGTGCGCGGTGTGTGCGGCCCCCCGCCGCGCGTATGCATCGACCCCGGCGGATGTACTGGGCGTAACCCCCGGAAGTCGAACGCCCAGGCGATTGGCGCTCGGTCGGGTACCCCGGGCACGAGGGGTGCGCCCCTACCCGTCGGGTCCGTGCGCCATGCGGAGGATTTCGTCCCCCTTCCGACGGCGAGGGGGCAGAGCGCCCGTCGAAGGCGCTACCGCGCGCTCTGCCGGTGCCGACGCGGCCCATGGTTGTCTCTTCCTCGTCGAATTCGATGGCCCGCAAAAAACCACCCGACGATCCAGAATCCGAAAACTCGCCGAAATCGCTGACATCTCTGCGCGCTCACCGAAATGCCGGCACCCAAGACATTCGGTGCAAGCGACACCTCAGTACGCACAGCACAAGCGACGGGAGCACGAAAATGGAAACTCAGCAGGTACCGGGAACGCAGGAATCGCCGGAACCGCAGGTATGCCGGGCAGCGGAAATCCGTGAACCGGCGGAGCGGGCCGTCCGCGGCGAGGCACTGCGCGGCCGGGGGGCCCGGGGGGTCACCGCGGCCGCCGTCCTGCTGGCCGCCGGGGCGCTGGGCGCGGTGTCCGAGGAGCCGGCCGAAGCCGTCGGCACCGGCACCTGGGACCGCCTGGCCCAGTGCGAGAGCGGCGGCAACTGGCGGACCGACACCGGCAACGGATTCTCCGGAGGGCTCCAGTTCGGCCACTCGACCTGGCGTTCCTTCGGCGGTGGGAGCTATGCGGCACGCGCCTCACGGGCGTCCAGGGAACAGCAGATCCGGGTCGCCGAACGGGTACTGGCCCGCCAGGGCTGGCGCGCCTGGCCGGCCTGCTCCGCCTCGCTGGGGCTGCACGGCGTCGCCCGCGGCGGCGTGCACACCCTGCCGGCCCGCGAGAAGATCACGCCCAAGCGCACCCACGGTCGTCACCACAGGCCCCAGGAAAAGCCTTACAAGAAGGCACCGCACCGGATTTCCGTGGGCCTGGTGCTGGTCAATGCGGGAGACACCCTGAGCGGTATCGCCGTGGTCCACGGAAAGCCCTGGCAGGAAATCTACCGGCAGAACCGCCAGGTTATCGGCGAGGACCCGAACCTCATCTATCCGGGCACCCGGCTTCGGGTCGAAGCCTCCAGCAAGGGGTGAGTTGCGGCGGCTGAGCGGCCGCCGCCGAAGATCCGCCGTACAGTGAATCTCCTGGAAATCCAAAACGGAATACACGGAGAAACTGGGGGGTATCTCCAAGGAATCTGGCGGGGTTTCCGAGGAATTCTGGAAGTGGGTGTGCGAGAGGGGGAGGGCAGGCCGTCCGAGGCGCCGCGGACGGCCTGCCCGCGACCTGATCTAGCTCCGCCGGACCCGCCGGCGGATTTCGTACGCGGCCAGGACGACACCCAGCGTGAGCAGACTCAGCCAGAATTGCGCCCGGCTGTCCGGCAGCACCGCCATCGCCCCGATCACCAGCGCCATCAGCGCGATGGTCAGCCGGCTGAGCCAGGGGAAGCCCCACATCCGCAGCGTCAGCCGGGCCGGTTCCTCGCGTTCCAGCCGGCGCCGCATCCGCAGTTGCGCGACCGCGATCGCCAGATAGACGAACAGGGCAATGGCGCCATAGGAATTGATCAGGAACGAGAAGACGACATCGGGCGAGATCCACGCCGCGATCACCGACAGATATCCGACCGAGGTACCGGCCAGCAGCGCCCGGCGGGGCACCCCGCTCGCGCTGACCTTGGTGAAACCGCGCGGCGCGTCCCCGTTGCGGGTGAGCGCGAAGAGCATCCGGGACGAGGTGTAGAGCGCGGAATTCAGGCAGGAGAGCACCGCGACCAGCACGACCGCATTCATCACCGTCCCGGCCGCGGGCACCGCCAGCCGGTCCAGCACCGCCGCATAGGGGCTGACCTCGATCGCCTTCGACGTCCACGGCACCACGGCGACCACCAGGAAGATCGACAGGACGTAGAACGCCACCACCCGCAGCACGATCGACCGGATGGCACGGGCCACCGCCCGCTCCGGCTCGACCGATTCCGCGGCGGCGATGGTGACGATCTCGGCGCCGGTGAAGAAGCCGACGCAGGGCACGACGGCGGCCAGCACCGCGCCGACCCCGGCCGGCGCGAAGCCGCCGTGCGCGGTGAGCTGCGCCAGCCCGCCGCCCGACCCCGGCCACAGCCCGAGCACGAAGAGCGCGCCGAGGAAGAGGAAGACCACGATCGCCACGACCTTGATCGACGAGAACCAGTACTCGAACTCGCCGTAGGAGCGGGCCGAGACCATGTTCGTCGCCGTCAGCAGCGCCATCAGCACCAGGCTGACCGCCCACAGCGGCGCGCCGGGCAGCCACAGCCGGACGATCCGGCCGCCCGCCACCGCCTCGACCGCGACCACGATCACGAAGAAGTACCAGTACAGCCAGCCCACCGCGAAGCCCGCCCGGTGCCCGAGGGTCTCCCGGACGTGCGCGTAGAACGAGCCCAGCGCCGGCCGCGCCACGGTCATCTCGGCGAGCATCCGCATGATCAGCACGGTCAGTCCGCCGGCCGCCAGGAACGACAGCACCGCGGCCGGCCCGGCGGAGTGGACCACCTCCCCGCTGCCGACGAACAGCCCCGCCCCGATCACCCCGCCCAGCGCGATCAGCTGCACATGGCGGCGCTTGAGCCCCTGCCGGAGGCCGGTGCCGGTGCCGGTGTCGGTGCCGGCGGCATCCGCGCCGGGGCTCGCGGTGTCCGGCGCGCCATCGGCGCCGGCTGCTGTGGTTCCCGTGCTCATGGGCGCGACGCTAACGCGCCCATCGTGCGGGCCTGTTGCCGCAGTGTTTCGACCCCGCCGACGGCCCGGCGCGCAGCGCCGGTCAGCGCGGCAGGACGCAGACCGCCATCGGCGCCGCGAACGGCTCGCCCACCCGCACCAGCGCCCCGCTCAGGGCATCCACCGCGAACACCGTCACCGACCCCGACTTCTGGTTCGCGGCGAACAGCCACCGCCGATCCGGCGAGAACGCGATCTGCCGCGGGAAATCGCCGCCCACCGGCACCGTGTCCAACAGCCGCAGCCGGGCCCCGCCCGCCTCCACGGCGTACCGGGTGAGGCTGTTGTCACCGCGGTTGGCCAGGAAGGCGAACCGGCCGTCGCCGGTGACCAGGATCTGCGCCGGATAACTGACCCCCGGACCGGTCCCGGTGGACTGCGGCGCCCCGGGCACCAGCCGCCCGCTGCGCGGGTGGTAGCCGCAGACCACCACCGTGTTGTCGACCTCGTTCGCCAGATAGGCGTGGCGGCCCGACGGGTGGAAGGTCAGATGGCGCGGCCCGGCGCCCGGCCGCAGCGCCGCGTGCGCCACCTGGGTCAGCGTCCCGGCCCGCGGGTCGAGCCGGTAGGTGTAGACGGTGTCGTTGCCGAGGTCCACGGCCAGCACATGGCGGCCGTCCGGCGCGGTGACGATCTGGTGCGCGTGCGGCCCGGTCTGCCCGGGGCCGGGCGGCGGGCTGCTGTGGACGACCAGGTCCGTGCGCGGCCCCAGCGCGCCACTGCGCCGGTCGATCGGGTGCACCGCCACGCTCCCGGAGAGGTAGTTGGCGCTCAGCAGCCACCGTCCGCCGGGGTGCACCGACAGGTGGCACGGCCCGGCCCCGCCGGTGGACCGGGCGCCGAGCACCACCGGCCCGCCGCCGCCCCGGCGCAGCGCGACCGCCGTCACCGCGCCGTCCTCCTGCTCGTCGACCGCGTAGAGCGTCCGGCCGTCCGGCGCCAGCGCCAGGTAGGAGGGATCGGCGATCCCCGGGAGCACGCCGCCGCCGGCGGCGAGCGCCCCGGTCGCCGGGTCGTAACCGGCCAGCCCGATGCCGGTGCCGCCCCCCGGCTTGGAGGTGTACGTCCCCAGGAAGAGCGGTCGCAGTCGCCGCTGCCCGGCCCACGCCGGAGCGCCGACCCCGGCCGCCCCTGCCGCCGCGGCTGCCCCGATCGCCCCGACGGCCCCGACGAACCGTCGCCGCCCGATCCCGCCGCGCGCCCCTGCCGCCTCGCCCATGCCACACCTCCGGTCCGGTGCCAGCCAGGGTGACCCGCCCCACACCGCCCCGCAAGGGCACCGCTTATGACGCCCCGTCAGCGCACCCCGGCCCCCCGAACCCCGAGCGCCCCGTACGTCGCGATGATGACCAGCACCCCCACGCGTAGCACTCCAGTCGTACGCCACAACCCATACGGGGACGGATTCGCCGCACCCTCCCTCTTTCGTACGTTCGTGAGCAAGGCAAACGAATGATCGAGAGGCCATGGATCTGATGTACGGCAAGGCATTCGCCCCGGAGTACCAGGGCGAACTGGGCTCGGCGCTGAGCGTGAACTCCTCCTACGAAGAGGTGCTGGCCACGGCGCACCGGACACTCGCCGACGCGGACACCGCGCTCGCCCGGTCCAGAGCCCAGCTGGCCGTCGCCGAGGCCAACCGGCGACTGGGCCGGGCGGACGCCGCGGGCGCCGCCTGGCGGGCCGCCTACCGCAGCGCCCGGACCGCCGGCGACCCGGCCGCCATGGCCTGGGCACTGTGGAGCGGCGGCACCCTGGCCCGCCAGTGCGGCACCCTGGCGCTGGCCCGGCGGCTGCTCGGCCACGCGGTGGCGCTGGCCGAGACCGGCGGCGACCGCCTGGCCCACGGCTACTCCCTCGCCGGCCTCGCCGAGACCGGCCGCATCCAGGGCGACTACGCCGCGGTCGCCGAGCTGCACCAGCAACTCCTGGACCAGGCCAGGGCGCACGGCGAGGCCCGGCACATGGTCTGGGCGATGTCCGGCATCGCCCAGATGCACCGCAACACCGGCGAACACCGCAAGGCCCTGGAGCTGTTCGAGGAGTCCGCGCGGATAGCCGCCGAGGCCGACGACTTCCGTGGCCGGGCCTGGTCGCTGCGCGGGGTGGCCGACGTGCTGTCCGTCCGCGGCGAGCCGGACCGGGCGCTGGCCCTGCTGTCCGAGGCGGAGGTCATCTGCCGCACCATGGACCTGGCCGGCGCGCTCGCCTACAACCACAAGATGCGCGGCAACGTCCTCTACCGCGCCGGCCGCTACGCCGAGGCCCGCGACACCTATACCGGCGCGCTGCACGAGTTCCGCGCGATGGGGGAGCCGCGCGGCGAGGCGCTCTCCCGGCTGGGCCTGGCCAAGTCCCGCGCCCGGCTGGGCCGGGACCGCGCCCGGACCCTGGCCGAACTCGACCTGCTGGAGCGGGACTTCGCCCGGATCGGGCTGCGGCACGCCCGCGAGATGGTCATCGCCTTCCGTACAGAGCTGACCGCGACACCGGCGGCAGGAACTCCCGCTCCGCGGTCCGGTGCCACCACTCTCCGCTCTCCCGCAGTTCCCGCCAGGTCGTGAAGCGGTAGCGGAAGACCCTGGCCCGCACCCGGGCCGGCGGCAGATCGGGGAACGGATTGCGGCGCAGCAGCCGCAGGGTGTCCCGGTCGTTCTCCAGCAGCCGCGCCACGAACGGCAGGAACCACGCCCGGGCGTACGCCGGCGAGAGCGCCGCGAACCACATCAGCCAGTCCAACCGAAGGTGAAAGGGAGCGAACTGGCGCGGCAGACGCCGCAGTTCACCCGGCTTGCCGTGGAACTCGTAGGCGTGCCAGGTCGTCCCGGGGCCGGAGACCTCGTCCTCGGTGCCCTCGACGACGATCTCCCGGCGGACCCGGGTGATGCTGCCGAACGCGCCGTAGGAGTTGACCAGGTGCAGCGGCTCGTAGGAGGTGTTCATCAGCTGGCCCCGGGAGACCAGGTTGCGCGCCGGACGGTAGCTGAGCGCGAGGACGCCGACCGCGGCGGCGCCCACCACCGCCTCGAACCACACCGGCGGGGCACCCGGCGCCGCCGGGGGACCGGCCCACAGCGGGGCGGCGGCCGACAGGGCCAGCGCGATGGTGATCCAGTTCAGCCAGGCGAAGTTGCCGGACAGCACCAGCCACAGCTGGGTGGCGACCATCCCGAGGGCCGCCCACCCGGCCACCGGCTGCGGGGTGAACAGCAGGATCGGCAGGAGGAGTTGGGCGACGTGGTTGGCGGCCGTCTCGACCCGATGCAACGGCTTCGGCAGGTGGTGGAAGAACCAGCTGAGCGGGCCCGGCATCGGCTGGGTCTCGTGGTGGTAGTAGAGGCAGGTCAGATCGCGCCAGCAGCGGTCCCCGCGCATCTTGATCAGTCCGGCGCCGAACTCCACCCGGAAGAGCAGCCACCGCAGCAGCCACATGATCAGCACCGGGGGAGCGGTGTCGGCGTTGCCGAGGAACACCGCCAGCACCCCCGCCTCCAGCAGCAGCGTCTCCCACCCGAACCCGTACCAGGTCTGCCCGACGTTGACGATGGACACGTACATCGCCCACAGCACGGCCCATATCGACATCGCCGCCCACAGCGGCACCGCGTCCGCCGCCCCGGCCGCGACCGCCGCCGCCAGCGCCGCCCCGCTCCAGGCCCAGCCCGCGAAGAAGCGGTCCGAGTAGCACAGCTGGAAGACCGACGGGGACAGCCGGAACGGCACCCGCGCCGTGAAGTCCGGGATCGGCAGCATCCCCCGGGACCCCAGCAGAGCCCGGAACTGTCGGGCCGCGGAGACGAACGCGACCAGGTAGAGCACCGCCAGCAGACGCTGGAAGACCAGCCGCCCCAGCCAGGAGCCGGGATCCGAGAACCATTCCACGCGCCCATGGGTAGCACCGCGGCCACCGGCGCCGGGACACGGCACGCGGGAGGGCGCCCTCGCGCATACGCCCTACCTTTCCACGCTACGCAGGCCCCCGACCCCGGCAACCGGGGCGCCGGGAACGCGGCGCGGAAGAGGGGCTGACGGCCGTCCGGGTGAATGACGCAGCGTGTCCGGGGCGCCCCGGGGCCGTGGTGGTGCCGGGCGGGATTCCCGCCGCGCCGAGACGTGCCGATTTCACCGGAAAAAGTCGAGCGGCCGACGAGCCGCGTCGATATTCTGGAGGGCGACGGACGACCCTCCTGGGAGACGCCAACACCATTGGCCCGTCGCGGGAACGCCACAAACCCTGGCCGACCTCCCGGTTTGTGAACAAGGCGCCACCGCGTCGGAACCAATACCTCGATGAAGGAGTGCGTGGTGGCATTGCACAAGGCTCAACACAAGCAGCCCCGTCTGAAGCAGGGCGAGCGCCCCGGGCGTATCAAGGAAGTCCGCAATCTCGAAGCCTGGGACCGCTGTGCTCCGGTCCGTCTGGCCGGCTGCGAAGAGGATCCCGTCGAACCCCATATCGTCCGCGGCATCGACTGACCCGACCGCGGGTGTCCGCCGGCCCCGACCCCCTCCGCGGGGACGGGGCCGGCCCCTGCTCCGCCCCTTAGGGCCTGTCGTCAAACTCCCGCCTGCCTCGCGACGCCTGGCACGCACTCCCCCACGCCTTAAGGGCGCGGGGGGACCCCCATGCTGCGTTGTCGGGCTCATCCCGGTACGCCCGGTACCGGGATGACCCTCCGCCTTGAGATCGTACGCACCAGACGCCGCGAGGCCCGCCCTCCGGGCGAACGACGGGAGTTTGACGACAGGCCCTAGGGCCGGCGACCGAGCAGGCACAGCAGCCGGGTCAGGTCGTCCGCGTCCGCCGGGGGCTCCACCGGCGCGGCGAACAGCCCCGACCCCTCCAACACGTCGGCGTACGGCTCCACCTCGCGCAGCGCCGCGGACACCAGGCGCTGCGGCAGCCGTTCGTCCGCGCCGATCGCCCGGGACAGGTCCCAGGTGTGCACCACGGCGTCGGCCGTCAGCTGCGTGCAGTACGCGTCGGCCGGCGTGGTGCCGTAGGAGAGGTGGACCGACCGGTGCAGGGCGCCCGGCTCGGCGAACGCCGCCATCGCCGCCGCCGACGCCCGGTCCCAGGCGCCGACCGGGTCCTCGCCGAGCTGGTCGCCGTCGAAGTCCCCGTCCACCGCGGCGATCGTGGACCCGTCCCGCACCAGGCGGGGCACCCACAGCTGCTCTGCGGTCAGGTGGTTGACCAGGTCGAAAACCGACCATTGCGCGCACGGGGTGGGCGCCTCCCACTGGTCCTCCCGGACGGCGTGGACCCGGTCGCCGAAGAGCTTCAGCGCCTCGCCGTGGGTGCCCAGGATGTCGTTGTTGCCCATGGTCCCGAGGATAGGAGCGGCCACCGGGGACGGCCCCCTGTACGGGGCGATCGGAGCACCCGACGGGGATGGCGCGGTGCGCTCTGGTGGTCGCCCGGCGGTTGGCGCTTCAATGAGCCGGACCGGTGTGCGCCGGTCCTGGCCGCTCCCTCTGGAGGCACCATGGAATCCGTCGCACCGCCCGCCGCCGGCGCCCCCGCCATCCGCTGCGCCGGACAGGCCCGCGGCTATCCGGAGTTCCTCGACCGCGCCGCACGGATCGCAACGGGCCTGGCCGCATGGGGAGTCACCCCCGGCGACCGGGTCGCCGTGGTGCTCCGCAACGAGCCCGCCCATCTGGAGATCACCACCGCCGCCGCCCAGCTCGGCGCCGCCGCAGTCCCCGTCAACTGGCACTTCCGCCAGGACGACCTGCGCCATGTGCTCACCGACAGCGGCAGCGCGGTGGTCTTCGCCCACACCGACCTGCTGGACGCGGTGACCGCCGTCCTCCCCGAGGGGGTGCGGGTCGTCGAGGTCGCCGTGCCGCCCGGCGTGGCGGCGGCCTGCGGCACCACCGCCCCACCGGTCACCGGCCGGTACCCCGTCCTCGACGACTGGCTGGCCGACCGGCCGCCGCTGGCCCGGCCCGCCGAGGCCCGTCCGCCCACCGTCATCTACAGCTCCGGAACGACCGGACGGCCCAAGGGGGTTCTGCGCGAACCGGTCGGCCCGGACCGGCTCGCCGAGGCCGTGACGAGCTTTCTGGAGTACTTCGCGGTCGCCCCGGGCGGCCGCACCCTGATCCCCGCCCCGCTCTACCACGCCTCGCCCAGCCAGCACGCGGTGCTGGCGCTGGCGGCCGGCCTGGACATCACGCTGATGCCGCGCTTCGACGCGGAGGAGTTCCTGCGGCTGGTCGAACGGCACCGCATCGAGCAGGCGCAGGTGGTCCCCACCATGTTCGTCCGGCTGCTGCGGCTGCCCAAGGACGTCCGCGAGCGCTACGACCTGTCCTCGCTCAGCTCGGTGGTGCATGCCGCCGCGCCCTGCCCGCCGCACATCAAACACGCCATGATCGACTGGCTGGGACCGGTGCTGCGCGAGTACTACGGCGGCAGCGAGACCGGCGCGGTGACCTGGTGCGACAGCGCGGAGTGGCTGTCCCACCCCGGCACCGTCGGGCGCGCCCAGGGCACCTGCGCGGTCACCGTCCTCGGGCCCGACGGCGCGCCGCTGCCGGCCGGCGCCACGGGCGAGATCTACGTCCGGCCCGCCGAGAACTGGCCGCGCTTCAGCTACCTCGGCGACCCCGGCAAACGCGCCGCCATGGAGGCGCCGGGCCGGCCGGGATACGTCACCCTCGGCGACATCGGCCACCTCGACGAGGACGGCTACCTCTACCTCAGCGACCGCCGGAACGACCTGGTGATCTCCGGCGGCGTCAACATCTACCCGGCGGAGATCGAGGGCTGCCTGCTCGCCCTGGACGGGGTGCACGACGCGGCGGTGTTCGGCATCCCCGACGAGGAGTTCGGCGAGGCCCTCGCCGCGCACCTGGAGACCGACCCCGGGGTGCGGCTCACCGCCGCCGCGGTCCGCGCCCATGTCGCCGAACGGCTCGCCAGGTACAAGGTGCCCCGGACCGTGGTGTTCGAGCGGCGGCTGCCCCGGGACGAGTCGGGGAAGCTGTTCAAGCGGCAGCTGCGGGACCCGTACTGGGAGGGGCACGGCCGCCGGATATGACTCCGGTCAACTCCCGCCTACCGGTGGCGATTTCACGCCGGTAGGCGTCATGCGCGAGGGAGACGCTCTGGCCCGGCGCCACCACCGGGACGGTGCGGCGGGTCCTCGCCCGGTAGGCGGCCCGGCCCGGGGCGGCCTCGGCGGCGCGGGCGAGGACCCGGTCGCGCTCGGCGGGCCGTCCCGGATCCGTGCGGTGGACCCCGCGCCCGACCCGGCGAAACCGGCCGCCATCGAGGAGTCCGTGCGGCGGATGACCGACGGGGCGGCGCAACGGCACGACGACTGGTGGTGGGACGACGCGCTGCACATGGCGATGCCGTCGTTCGCCCGGCTCGGCGCGCTGCGCGCCGACCGCTCCTACTGGGACGCGATGGACGCCTTCTACCGCCACACCCGGGACGCCGAGGGCGGACCCGGACTGCGCGACGCCGGCAGCGGACTCTGGTACCGCGACCAGCGCTTCCTGCCCGGCGGGATCACCTCCCCGGACGGCAGACCGGTGCTGTGGTCGCGCGGCAACGGCTGGGTGGCGGCGGCGCACGCCAAGGTGCTGGCGGTGCTGCCGGACACCTTCGGGCCGACGGCCGGCTACCGCCGGACCCTGGCCGCGCAACTGGCCGCGCTGCGCACCGCCCAGCGACCGGACGGCTTCTGGAACGTCAACCTCGCCGACCCCGGCCACCTGCCCGGCCCGGAGACCAGCGGCACCGCGTTCTTCACCTTCGCCATGGCCGCCGCGATCCGCTCCGGGGTCGTCCCGCGCGGCGACTACCTGCCGGTGGCCGCCCGCGCCTGGGCGGCGATGGCGGCCACCGCCGTGCACCCCGACGGCTTCCTCGGGTACGTCCAGAACGTCGGCGACCGGCCGGAGTCGAGCCAGCCGGTCACCTACGACAGCACCGCCGACTTCGGCGTCGGGGCGTTCCTGCTGGCCGGCACGGAACTGGCCGCGCTGGGCAACAGCCCGTCGACGGCACCGGCCGGCTCGCCGTGGGTGCCGGGGCCCGCGGTCCCGCCGTAGATCAGCCGGCCGCGCACGTCGTGGTCGTGCAGCGCGCCGCGGACCGCCGTGGCCACCGCGCGGACGTGCCCGGCGGGCGCCGGTGCGCGGGCGCCGATCGCCCGGACCGGCTCGTAGGCGACGATCACCTCGCTGCCCGGTGCGGCGCCCGCCAGCGCGGCCCGGACCTGGATCAGCGTCTCCTCTGTGATTTCTGTGGAGGTGGGGGCATCGGACGCCGGCCGGTCCCCGAGTCCGGACCATGGCCCGGTCACCCCCTGATCGCCGCCGGGCACCCCCCGCTAAAGTCGCCTCACCACTGCAGACCAGGGCAGACCGGCACAGACGCCACGCTGCCGCGGGTACCGGGGGCGCCGCCCCGGGGGGAGGACGAACCGTCAGATGAGCCGCCGTTCCCAGGGATTACTCGGCATCTGGGCCGAGGCACAGCGCCAGCAGCAGCGCCAGGCGGAGGCCGCACACCGCGCCCGGCTGCAACAGCAGCGGGAACAGGAGCGGCAGGCCCGCGCCGCCGAGCGCGCCATGGCCCGCATGCACCGCGAGCGGCAGACCGCCTACCGCCGGCAGCGCGAGGCCGACGCCCGCCGCCGCACCGAGGAACTCGACGCCCGCGTCGCCGCCCTGACCGGCCTGCTCGCCGACGGCTGCCGGGCCCCCGCCTTCACCCCCGCCGCCCTGCTCCGCCCCGAACGCGTCGAACCGTTCGCCCCCGGCGCGCTGGCCGCCCCGGTGGCCATGCCCGACCCGGCCCGCTACCAGGTGCCCACCGGCGGCCTGCGCTCCGGCGCCCGCCGCGACCGCGACCGGCAGGAGGCCCGCGCCCGCTTCGAGCAGGACTGGTACACGGCCCAGGCCGCCGAGGCCCGGCGACAGGCCCAACTGACCGCCTACCAACAGCAGTACGACCAATGGGCGGCCGGCGCCCTGGCGGAGATCCGCCGGCACAACGCCGGCGTCGAGGAACTCGTCGCGGGCCTGCGCGCCGGCGACGCGGACGCCGTCGTGGAGTACTTCTCCGCCGCCCTGTACTCCGGCACGTCCTGGCCCGAGGGCTTCCCGCGCCAGCTCAGCGCCGGCTACGACACCGCCGCCCGCCAGCTCGTCCTCGACTGGGAACTGCCGGGCTACGACGTCGTCCCCGAGGTCAAGGCGGTCCGCTACCTGCCCACCGCCGACGAGGAGCGGGAGACCGCCCGCCCGGCCGCCCAACGCCGGGCGCTCTACCGCGAGGTGCTCGCCCAGGGCGTCCTGCTGGTGCTGCGCGACCTCTTCGCCGCCGACACCCACGGCGCCCTGGACTCGGTGGCGCTCAACGGCTTCGTCGACGACGTGGACCCGGTCACCGGCCGCCCCGCCACGATCTTCCTGGCCACCGTCCTGGCCCCCCGCAGCGCCGTCGAGTCCTACCGCCTGGACCAGGTCAGCGCCCTCGACTGCCTCACCGACGGACTCCGCGGCCAGCTCTCCGCCCGCCCCGACCAGCGCACCCCGGTCCGCCCCGGGCGGCGGCCGGACGACATCGCCGGCGGCGCGGTGGTCTCCCACGGCACCGACGGCGTCCCCGACCTCCTGGAGATGGACCCGCTCGCCTTCGAGCAGCTGATCGCCGAGCTGTTCCGCGCGATGGGGATGCGGGCGGTCACCACCCAGCGGTCCGGCGACGGCGGGATCGACGTGGACGCCCTGGACCCCGACCCGATCCGCGGCGGCAAGATCGTCGTGCAGGTCAAGCGCTACCGCAACACCGTCCCGCCGTCCGCCGTCCGCGACCTCTACGGCACCGTCCAGTCCGAGGGCGCCAACAAGGGCGTGCTGGTGACGACCTCCCACTTCGGGCCCGGCGCGCACGGCTTCGCCCAGGGCAAACCGCTCACCCTCATCGCCGGACCCGAACTCGTCGACCTGCTCGGCCGGCACGGGCTGCGCGGCCGCCTCGGCCCCGGCGACGCCGGCCCCGACACCCCGGAGCCCGCCGAGCCGGCCCCGGACCACACCACCCTCGCCATGAACTGGTCCGGCCCGGCCGCCCTCGACGTCTGCGCCCTGGTCTGCGAGGGCACCACCGTGCTCGACGACGACCACTTCGTCTTCTTCAACAACCCGGCCACGCCGGACGGTTCGGTGCGGATGCTGGCCGGCGTGATCGAGGACCGCGCCGCCCTGCGGGTGCGCTTCGAGGACCTGCCGCCGGACGCCGACCGGCTGGTCCTGGTCGCCGCCGTGGACCCGGAGACCGACCCGGACGGCGACCTCACCGGCTTCACCGACGCCCGGATCCGCCTACTGGACGCCGCCGGCACCGAACTCGACCGGCTGCCGGTCTCCGACGGCCGGCCCGGCGAGCGGGCGCTGGTGCTCGGCGCGTTCCGCCGCCGCGCCGGCGGCGACTGGGACTTCGTCCTCGGCGGCAAGGGCTACCCCGGCGGGCTGGCCGCGCTGGTGGGCGACTTCGGGATCGAGGTGGCGTGAGTCCGGGCCGACGCCGCGCCGGGGAGCGCCGGCCCGGTCAGCTCTGCCACAGCCGGGCGAGGACGTCGTTGACCACCTCGGGCCGGTCCTGGTGCGGCGCGTGATCGGTGCCCGGCACCCGCACGTGCCGGGCACCGATCATGTCGGCGAGGTACTCCCCGCACGCGGCCAGCGCGTCGCCCACGAACGCCCGGTAGTCGGGGTGCGCGGTCTCCCACGTCCCGTTGACGACGGTCTTGGGGATCTGCGCCCGGGCCAGTGGCGCCAGGGGGATCTGCGCGTCCCAGACCGGCCGCTCCCGCATCGCCGACCGGACCGCCCGCAGCAGGTGCGGCGTGCTCTCCGGCAGCCGCATCCCGTACGCCTCGGTGGACTGCCGCAGATACTCCTCCGCGCTCATCTCCCCGGCCCCCTCGGCGCTCGCGAACGCCGTCCGGATCCGCTCCACCGCCGCCCGCACGACCGGGTGCGCGGCCGCGGTGCGCAGCGGCGACGGCTCGATCAGGGTGAGCGACCGGACGGCCTCCGGACGCGCCGCGGCGGCCAGCATCGCGCCCGCCGCGCCGTAGGAGTACCCCACCAGGTGGGCCCCGTCGCCGAGCAGCCAGCCGATGTCCTCGGCGTCCACCGCGTAGTCGCTGCGCTCGATGTCGGGGCTGTCGCCGAAGCCGCGCCGGTCCATCAGCTCCAGGCGGAACATCCCGGCCAGCGGTCGTTGCCCGGCGAAGCACTCGGTGCCCCAGGTCATCGTGCCGTGCACCAGCAGCGCCCGCGGCGCACCGGTCGGCCCCTCGTCCCACACCGTCACATGAAGCGGCTCCTCGTCCATACCGGCCCACCCTAGGGCCTGTCCGATGGGTCATGGTCGGACGGACCCCGGGCGTGTCCGGGCGGATCACCCGTCAACAGGTCGGCGAAGGGCCTGTGTTGCTGTCGACGTGCGGACAACGGATGCGGGGGACCGGGGAATTGTGGCGGTCGTGGCGGTCGGAAGCCGTCCGGGCGGGCGCGCGGTCGGCGGCCGACGGTGCGGCGGCGCGACGGGGAGCATCCGGTGGTCGGCCGGGCGGCCGGCCGCGGGCGCCGGGTCGGCCGTCCGAGGGACACCGCCGGACATCACCGCACGCGGTCATTTTCCCGCGCGGGGGGCCTGGTATCTGTCGGATATGAGCGCGTTAACTCGGTATGCGGCGGTCGTTCTGCTGATCACGCTGGCCGTCGGCTGCGGCGCCCGGCCGGACGACCCGTCCGCAACCCCATCGGCCCCTTCGCATCCCGCACACCGCGCCCTCGCGCCGCACCGCCGCGCCGGCGCTCGTTCCCCTGCCGCCGACCCGGCCCGACCGTTCACCCTGGTCGCCACCGGCGACGTCATCCCCGCCCACCCCGAGGCGCTCGGCACGGCACAGGACGACGCGCCGGTGGACGGCGGCTACGACTTCCGGCCGATGCTCCGGGGCGTCGCCCCCGTCGTCGGCGCCGCCGATGTGGCGCTGTGTCACCTGGAGGCGCCGCTCGGCCCGCTGGACGGCCCGTTCACCGGCTACCCGGAACTCCAGGCTCCGCCGCAGGTGGCCACCGCGCTCAAGGCCACCGGCTTCGACTCCTGCGCCACCGCCTCCGACCATGCCCTCGACCGGGGCGGCGAAGGGGTGCGCCGGACCCTTGAGGTACTGGACACGGTCGGCCTGCGGCACACCGGTACGGCCCGGGACGCCGCCGAGGCCGCCCGCCCGGCCCTGCTGCGCACCCCCGGCGGTGCCCTGGTGGCACACCTCGCCTACACCTACGGCACCGACGACGCCCGGCCCCCGCGGCTCGCGCCGTGGGCGGTCAACCGCATCGCCCCCCGGCGGATCCTCGCCGACGCCCGGGCGGCCCGCCGGGCCGGCGCCGACGTGGTGGCCGTCAGCCTCTACTGGGGCACCGAGTACCGCACCGCCCCCGACGCCCGCCAGCGCCGGCTCGCCCGCGTCCTGACCGCCGCCCGCACCGCCGGCCGCCCTGACATCGACCTGATCGTCGGCAGCCACGCACACACCCCACAGCCGTTCGAGAGGCTGCCCGGCGCCCGGGTCGCCCGGACACCGGACGGCCGACAACCACAGGCTGACACGCGCGGCAGCGGCACATGGGTCGCCTACGGGCTGGGCGACCTCATCGGAGGCACCCATCACGACGAGAACGGAAGGATGAGCGCTGCCGCCCGGTTCACGTTCACCCCGCCGCCCACTCCGGGCGATCGCTGGAAGATCACCAAGGCCGAGTTCGTCCCGCTGTGGTGGGACGCCGAGGCGGGCCGCGTGCTCAACGTGAACAAGGCGATCAAGACCGGACGCTCGGACCTCAAGCCCATCCGCCACACCATCCGGCACACGGTGCTGAGCAGGGGCGCGCGCAAGGCCGGATTGCTCATGGGCAGATAACGGCAAAGTGGACAACACGGCAATACCCAACGATCGCCCGCTCCGGGACATCCTCGCCCGCAAGCCCAAGGTGCGGGGAGAGGGCGACGCCCGTCGCGACCTCTCCACCAACAACGCACAGACAAGCGGCGTGTGATCTTCGACGGTGACGGTCTCGACTCGCGGAGGGGCCGGCGCTGGAACACCAACTGCGTGGAGGACGCCCACGAGTACAGCGGGCGCCTCAGCCCCTCCCACGCCCCGGCGTCTTCCGGTATGCCGCGCGGGAGTTGAGCACCTGACTCCGTAGCTCAATGGGCGAGTGCCCGATCGTTGATCGGGTGGCCGCTGGTTCGATTCCGGCAGCGGGCTTCACCTGTGGGTGACTTGCGTCCTCTGCGGAGGTGGATCAGGCGCGTCTTCATCCCGCTCCAGCCGAGCCGGCGCCCGTCCCGTGTGCTCGACGATCAGGCATCTGGGACTGAGGCCGGATAGGGGGATATGCGCGGCTAGGGCGATCAGCTCGCTTCCCAAGCGTTTTGGACTATGTAGACCTTCTTGTCTGCCTCCCAGGCCCGGTTGACGATATAAACCTTCTTGTCCGCTTCCCAGGCCCGGTTGACGATGTAGACCTTCTCCTTCGCATCCCAGGCGCGGTTGACGATGTAGACCTTCTCGTCCGCTTCCCAGGCTCGGTTGACGATATAAACCTTTGGCATGCCGAAGTCCCTTACTGGTTCCTGATGAACGCCGCCTAAGACCATACGTCCGATCAACTGGCAGGGCAGAGCGACTTGTTGGCATGCCGAGGGGGGCAAGTGGGTCGCCGAACCTGCTGAACTACCGATTCGGCTGAGCCGTAGCGGGCCGGCTGTCGGTGCCCTACCTCAACGGCTCGTCCACCAGGCGGCGCCACTGCCAATGGTCACTGTCGCGAGCGTGATGAGCCATGCGGGGATGCGCTGAATGGTCACATGGAGGCCACCGCATCGAAGTTCGAAAGCAGGTGCCTGGGGATTGGCCGTCTGTTCGTGCTTCTGTGCCATGCCTGACATCGCACTACACGTGCCCCTGCGGACAACAGGTAGTTCTTGGGGAGGTTGAGTGCGTGACCCCGGAGATTTTGACCGCCCGTTTACCAAGGGGGCATCAGTGGCCTGGCACAGCAGTGACCGCCGTTCCCGCCTGCCGGCGGACTCGAACCTTCAAGCGTTGTGCGGTTGGCACCACGTGCGGAAGCCCAGCGCGGAGGGTGCGGCGGCTCGGCGGAGGCCGGTGTCCGGACGGAGGCCGGTGGAAAGGCATCCGAAAGAACTGCGGCAGGGCAGCGCTCACTTCGCTTGCCGGTGAGGTGTCCTGGCCGCGCGGTGGTGCTCCGGCCGAGCGCCCGCCTGCGGTGCAGCTGTCGTCGTCGAGTGGCGGTCGGCGGGTGACGGCCGGTCGAACGCTGGCGACAGAATGGCGCCGATACCGCCAGCGGCTGGAGCAGGCCGACGCGGACGAGGCCCGGGCCGGGCGGTTGGACGACGGCTGGACGGCGGCGGGTTTCTCCAGGAGCTGGAGGAGGCGGTGGAAAACCGCCGGCCCGGCCTCCGCCGGAGCGGCCGACCGCGAGACTCTGCGGGCCGGCCGGGACCTGATCGACCAGGCGTCGCGTCAGGATCGGCGGGTCGTGGGCTGGGCGAGGATCGAGGATCACCGACGGCAACCCGGGTGCGTTCTGCTCCATGCTCGCCAGTCGGGGTGCGATCCACACGTCCCAGGCCACGGCGGCCGGAGGCGGCCCGCGCACGCCAGAGGGCTCCCCGGACGGCCGGGTCCGCGCGAACCGGCGGCCTCCGGTCGCCCGGGAGGACCTGACCCGCTATCACAACGGGTGTCACTGCCAGACGGTCCTCGTCTACTTACGCAATGACTTCATGACCCCTCAGGCCCGCGACTACGACCGCCAATGGCAGGCACTCACCCGCGGAATGACCGGAGTTGAGGCCCGGAGGGCATGGCGTCGCCACGTTGAGGCGTCTGGTGGGCACTAGCCAGGCACATGAGCCGGCCGTTCGCCCCTCATACGTGCTCAGTCTTCATCGCTCTGGCCGATCTCGTCGTCATCGTCGTCGTCATCCGAAGAGGAGACGACCTGCTTGGAATGGGTCGAGGGAGCCTTGTGCGCGACGGCGGCGGCCGCACCTGCGCCATGGAGTACGGCTGTCGCGACCAGGGCTGCGGCAGCAATTGCAGTGCGAATGCGCATGGAAATCTCCAAGGGTCGAAGCGGAACTACGTGCTGGGAACGTCCCCTGGTAGCTGTCCTTCGATCCGTTTACGCAAGGCAGTTAACCCAATCAGGCCCCGTTGCTTCACCTAACTGTCCGGCCCGGGCACCTGGGGCCGGACTGCACACCGAATCCTGACGACACCGAGGAGAGGTTCCTGCACGGAGACCTCCCATCACCCTCCGGGCCGGCCGAATCCCGCCGACAGCGCATCGAGCTCGGCCGACACGACGAACGGCCCCGAGGGGCCGGTGCAGCCGGAGGAGCGCGGCGACGGCCAGGAGCGGGGCGCCGACGCGCTCCGAGCGGAGCTGAAGGCCGTACGGGCAGAGGCGGCGAAGCGCCGCACCGAGGCACGGGAGACGGCAGAGGCGCTGAAGGCGGCCCGGATCCCGGAGCAGTTCCAGGCCGTGGCCGACCGGGCCACGGAGCTGGAGACGGAACTGCACCGGGAGCGCCTGGCCCGCCGCTACCACCTGCCGGACGCCCCGGCCGTCCGGCAGCATCCCGCGCGCCCGCCCGTAGACGGCTTGGGGGGCCTCGTCGTCACCTGCTGGCTTCGAGGGCCGCGTGTGCCGCGCTGTCCGTGAGGCTTGTCGGAGCGACGGCGCCCCACAGATGGCCGACGAGGGCGAGAGCGTGATCGGCGATGGGGCCAGTCGATGCTTGGGCCGGGGTGACGAGGACCCCGAAGAGTGCCATGGTCCCGACGATGACGCAGGCGATGCGGCGCATTAACTACTCCTCGTTGTAAGGCTGTTGGCTAATCTGGCGACAACTTTCCCCAGCCATGTGCCGATAGGCCCAAGGTCCTCTTTGTGGGTGGCGCTGAATCGATCTCTCGCTTCCTTGCTCGATGCTTGCGGTTCTGACGCTGGTACCGCACGCCCCCAACTCCCCCAGGAACACCACCTCATGTTCTTGGGGCCTTCACGCAACACCAAAACCAAGGGTTCATGCCCAAAGCCCTTGGCTGCGCTGGGTGATGGCCCGGGGCCCCTGCCCTGAGGGGGCATGGCTAACAGCTTTCTGAAGTCCGAGAAGATCGCAGCGGCTGTGCCAGGTCTTCTTGAGTGCGAACTGGTCCTGTCGCGCCTGGTGTGGACCAACGGCGGGTTCGATTTCACCGGCGCCAAGGGCGACGCCGTCACCGTCCGTAACCCGGTGACCACGACCGTCCGCGAGTGTCGCCGGGGTCGAGTGTGTCCCGCTGCTCACCGAGACCGGTCCGCGGGTGCGGTCTCGCGCCCGGACCCGGGCCCGCAGGTGCCGGGATGTGCGGGCGGAGACCGACCGGGCGGAGATCGGCCGGGGAGATCGACCGGGCGGTGTCGAGCCGGGGCGCCGGCGTGGACGGGCTGGTGCGGGGGCGGTGACGGGCGGGGCGGGGGCGGGCCGGCGCGCGGTCGGGCGGATCGGACTGTGCGCCTCCGGTACGGTCCGCCGCCGGGGTGTGAAACCCTGGTGAAGTGTGCCGACCCCGCCGACGACCGGATCGGCCAGGCCAGGAAAGGACCGGAGGGCAGTGAGCGAGAGTGCGGCCGTCCGGCCCCGTAACCCGCGCGGACAGGGCGAGCGCCTGCGGGAGGAACTGCTGCGGGCGACCGAGCGCCTCCTGGAGGAGGTCGGCAGCGAGGACGCGCTGTCGCTGCGCGCGGTGGCCCGGGAGGCCGGGGTCGCCGCGCCGAGCATCTACCGGCACTTCGCCGACAAGACCGAACTGGTCTGGGCGACCCTGGAGATCAGCTACGAGCGGCTGGCGCACGCGATGGCCGACGCCGCAGCGGAGGCCGACGACGCCGACCCGGTGGACCGGCTGCGCGCCCAGCTGCGGGCCTACTGCCGCTATGCCATAGAGCACCCGGCGAACTACCGCCTGCTCTACGAGACCCGGCAGACCCCGGTCGGCCCCGAGCGGCTTGCCGGGCACCCGGCCGGGCTGCTGGTGCGCAGCTGGCACCACGCGCTGACCGCCTGCGAGGAGGCCGGCTGGCGGGTGCGCGGCTCGCGCGCCGAGGCGCCGTATCTGCTGTGGTCGGCGGTGCACGGCCGGGTCATGATCTGGCAGGTCATGCCGAGCCGCAAGGACACCAGCCGGCTGGACGGGTTCGTGGAGGAGCTCCTCCAACTGCTGCTGGAGCACTGAACCCGGCTCCCTTCGCACACCCGCCGCCGGACGGCCGCGGGTGTTCCGTCGCTCACGTTTCGCCGATACCCCCCTGACGTTTACCCGATCATTACGGATGTAAGTTTACGCTTGTTAGGCGAAGGATCGACTCATGGCGCACACCCGATCGGTGTGCGCACGAGGAGCGAGATGACCGAGATGACCGACACGACAGCCCCCGCCGCCCCGGTGCCGCCCGTCCAACCCCCGAGCGGCTGCCCCTTCGAAGCGCCGCCGCACGCCGACCTGCTGGAGCGGGGGGACCCGCACCGCGCGTTCGGCACCCTGCGCGCCGAGGAGCCGATCTCCAAGATCTCGCTCCCCGACGGCAGTTGGTCCTGGCTGGCCACCCGCTATGCCGACATCCGCGCGATCCTCGGCGACACCCGCTTCAGCTCCGACACCACCCTCCACGGCTACCCGCTCAGCGGCATGACAGGCGGCGGCAACACCAAGAACCGCGGCTTCATCCGCATGGATCCGCCCGAGCACACCCGGCTCCGCCGGATGGTCACCCGCGAGTTCATGGTCAAGCGCGTCGAGGCGCTGCGCCCGGAGGTCCAGCGCCTGACCGACGAGCTGTGCGACGCGATGGAGCGCCGGGCCGGCGAGCCGGTGGACCTGGTCGAGGCGCTCGCCCTGCCCGTCCCCTCGCTCGTCATCAGCCTGCTGCTCGGCGTCCCCTACGACGACCACGAGGTCTTCCAGCGGCTCACCGGCAAGCTGCTCTCCCGCACCATCGCGGACGAGGAGCGCGAGGCCGCCCGGAGCGAACTCCGCGACTACCTCGACGCGTTGGTCACCGCCAAGGAGCAGGAGCCGGGCGACGACATCCTCGGCCGGCTGATCGTCGAGCAGCAGCGCACCGGCGAGATCGACCACGACGACGTCGCCGCCTTCGCCGCCCTGCTGCTGATCGCCGGGCACGAGACCACCGCCAACATGATCGGCCTCAGCGCCCTGACGCTGATGCAGGACCCCGACTCCGCCGAGCGGCTCCGCCAGGACCCGACGCTGATCCGCGGCGCCGTCGAGGAACTGCTGCGCTTCCACAGCATCATCCGCAACGGCCCGCGCCGGGTCGCCACCACCGACATCGAGATCGGCGGAGCGCTCATCCGCGCCGGCGAGGGCGTCGTGGTGGCCGTCCCGTCCGCCAACCACGACGACAGCGTCTTCGCCGACCCCGACCGCCTCGACGTCGGCCGGCCCAACGCCCAGCACCACGTCGCCTTCGGCTACGGCATCCACCAGTGCCTCGGCCAGGCCCTGGCCCGGGTCGAGCTCCAGGTCGTCATAGCCACCCTGCTCCGCCGCTTCCCCACCCTGCGGCCCGCCGTGCCCGTCGAGGAGATCCCCTTCCGCACGGACATGGCCATCTACGGCTGCCACGCCCTGCCCGTCACATGGTGACCGGCCGCACCGACCGTCCCACCGTCCCCACCAACGCCCACGGAGCCACCACCATGAAGATCACCCTTGATGCCGACAAGTGCTGCGCCGCCGGCCAGTGCGTGCTGGTCGCCCCCGAGGTCTTCGACCAGCGTGACGAGGACGGCGTGGTCGTCCTCCTCGACGCCGAGCCGCCCGCCGCGCAGCACGCCGCGGTCCGCGAGGCGGCCGCCATCTGCCCCGCCGCCGTGATCGAGGTGCAGGAATGACGACCCGTCCGATCGCCGTCGTCGGCGCCTCGGCCGCCGGGATCACCGCCGCCGAGGCCCTGCGCCGGGCCGGCTGGGACGGCCCGCTGACCCTGATCGGCGACGAGCCCCACCTCCCGTACGACCGGCCGCCGCTGTCCAAGCAGCTGCTGCACGGCGCCTGGGAGCCGGCGAAGCTGCTGCTGCGCACCGAGGAGCAACTCGCCCCGCTCGGCCTCGACTTGCGGCTCGGCACCCGCGCCACCGGCCTCGACATCGCCACCCGCACCCTCACCCTCGACGGGGGTGAGCGCCTGGCCTGCGCCGGCGTGATCATCGCCACCGGCGTCGCGGCCCGCACACTGCCCGGCGCCGACGGCCTGGCAGGCGTCTTCACCCTGCGCACCCTGGACGACGCGCTGGCGCTGCGCGACCGGCTGTCCGAGGGCGCCCGCCGCCTGGTCGTGGTCGGCAACGGCGTCCTGGGCTGCGAGGCCGCCGCGGTGGCCCGGGAGCTGGGGCACGAGGTCATCCTCGTCGGCCGGGAGCCGGTGCCGATGGCCGCCGCCGTCGGCGCGGGCATCGGGGAACTCCTCGCCGAGGAGCACCGGGCCCGCGGCGTCCGCCTGGTGACCGGGGAGGTGGCCGAGTTCGAGACCGTCGCGGACGGGAGCGCCACCCGGGTCGCCGGCGTCCGACTGGCCGACGGCAGCCGGCACCCCGGGGACCTGGTGTTGCTCGCCATCGGCTCCGAGCCCGCCGTGGGCTGGCTGGCCGACCCGGCCCTGGACACCTCCGACGGGCTCGGCTGCGACGCCTACTGCGCCGCCGCCCCCGGCATCTACGCCGCGGGCGACGTGGCCCGCTGGGAGCACCCCGGGCACGGTCGCCCGCTCCGCTTCGAGCACCGGATGAACGCCACCGAACAGGCCATGGCCGCCGCCCGCAACCTCGTCGCCGAACTGACCACCGAGGGTGCCGTGGCCACGGCGGAGGGCGCGGAGCCGCAGGAGCGCCGACCGTTCGCCCCCGTGCCCTACTTCTGGTCCGACCAGTACGGCCTCAAGCTCCAGGCATACGGCCTGACCAGCGGCGCCGACGAGGTGGAGACCACCGTCCTGGACGGGGAAGCCCGCCGCGCCGTCGCGCTCTACGGCCGCGACGGCCTGGCCGTCGGCGTGCTGGCCTGCGCCCTGCCACCGCGTCAGATACGCGCGCTGCGCGCGGTGATCGCCACCCCCGTCCCCTGGGAGGAGGCACGCGAGCGGGTCCGGGCCGCCACCGCCACCGGCTGAGCGTGGCGCCCATCGCGCAGGGGTGCCGCCGCCCCGGCGGACGGTGTCCGATCATGGAGACATGACCGACTCGTACGTCCGGGTGCGCGGCGCCCGTGAGCACAACCTCCGCGGTATCGATGTGGACATCCCGAGGGACGCGCTGGTCGCGTTCACCGGGGTGTCCGGATCGGGCAAGTCCTCGCTGGCCTTCGGCACCCTCTACGCCGAGGCGCAGCGCCGCTACTTCGAGTCGGTCGCCCCCTATGCCCGGCGGCTGATCCACCAGGTCGGCGCGCCCAAGGTCGAGGAGATCAGCGGGCTGCCGCCGGCCGTCGCCCTGGAGCAGCGCCGCTCCGCGCCCACCTCCCGTTCCTCGGTCGGCACCGTCACCACCCTCTCCAACACCCTGCGGATGCTCTTCTCCCGCGCCGGCGACTATCCGGCCGGCAGCACCGGCCGGCTCGACTCCGACGCCTTCTCGCCCAACACCGCCGCCGGCGCCTGCCCGGAGTGCCACGGGCTGGGCACCGTCCACCGCGTCACCGAGGACTCCCTCGTCCCCGACGCGTCCCGCTCCATCCGCGACGGTGCCGTCGCCGCCTGGCCCGGTGCCTGGCAGGGCAAGAACCTCCGCGACATCCTCGCCACGCTCGGCCACGACATCGACCGCCCGTGGCGCGACCTCCCGCCCGCCGACCGCGAGTGGATCCTGTTCACCGACGAACAGCCGGTCGTCACCGTCCACCCGGTCCGCGAGGCCGGCCGCATCCAACGGCCCTACAAGGGCCAGTACATGAGCGCCCGGCGTTACGTCCTGCACACCTTCGCCGACTCCAAGAGCGAGACGCTGCGCAAGCGCGTCCGCCAGTACATGACCGCCGAGCCCTGCCCGGTGTGCGGCGGACGCCGACTGCGCCCCGAGGCGCTGGCGGTCACCTTCGAGGGCCGGGACATCGCCACCCTCGCCGGCCTGCCGCTGGCCACCCTCGCGGAACTCCTCCGCCCCACCGCCGCCCGCCCCGGCGACGCACCCGCGCCGGCCCTCGCCCGCGACCTGGTCGCCCGCATCGAGGTCCTCACCGAACTCGGCCTGGGCTACCTCAGCATGGACCGACCCGCGCCCACCCTCTCCGCCGGCGAACTCCAGCGCCTCCGCCTCGCCACCCAGCTGCGCTCCGGCCTCTTCGGCGTGGTCTACGTCCTGGACGAACCCTCCGCCGGCCTCCACCCCGCCGACACCGAGGCCCTGCTCACCGTGCTCGGCCGCCTCAAGGAGGCCGGGAACACCCTCTTCGTCGTCGAGCACGACATGGACGTGGTCCGGCACGCCGACTGGATCGTGGACATCGGCCCGCGCGCCGGGGAGCACGGCGGCCGGGTCCTGCACAGCGGCCCGGTCGCCGCCCTCGCGGACGCCGAGCACTCCGCCACCCGCCGCTTCCTGTTCGCCGCCGCACCGCCCCCCGCCCGTACCCCGCGCACGCCCACCGGCACCCTGGCTCTGCACGGCGTCACCCTGCACAACCTCCGCGACCTGGACGCCGCCTTCCCGCTCGGCGTCTTCACCGCCGTCACCGGCGTCTCCGGGTCCGGCAAATCGACCCTGGTCACCCGGGTCCTCGCGGAGGCCGTCCAGGACCACCTGGGCACCACCGACCCCCGCCCGGACGCCGACGACACCACCACCACCGAGGACCAGGACACCGGACCGGCGCCCCGCGCCCGGCTCACCGCCGCCACCGGCCTGGAGACCGTCGACCGGCTGGTCCGCGTCGACCAGAAGCCCATCGGCCGCACCCCGCGCTCCAACCTCGCCACCTACACCGGCCTGTTCGACGCCGTCCGCAAGGTCTTCGCCGCCACCGACGAGGCCCGCGCCCGCGGCTACACCGCCGGCCGGTTCTCCTTCAACGTCGCAGCCGGCCGCTGCGAGACCTGCCAGGGCGAGGGCTTCACCGCCGTCGAACTCCTCTTCCTGCCCGGCACCTACGCCCCCTGCGCCGACTGCCACGGTGCCCGCTACAACCCCGAGACCCTCCAGATCACCTACCGCGGCCGGACCGTCGCCGACGTCCTGGGCCTGACCGTCGACGACGCGGCCGGGTTCCTGGCCGACGTGCCCGCCGCCGCCCGCAGCCTGCGCACCCTGAAGGACGTCGGGCTCGGCTATCTGCGGCTCGGCCAACCCGCCACCGAACTCTCCGGCGGCGAGGCCCAGCGCATCAAGCTCGCCGCCGAACTCCAGCGGGCCCGCCGCGGCCACACCCTCTACCTCCTCGACGAACCCACCACCGGTCTGCACCCCGCCGACACCGAGGTGCTGCTGCGGCAGTTGCACGGCCTGGTGGACGCCGGCAACACCGTCGTGGTCGTCGAACACGACATGGGCGTGGTGGCGGGCGCCGACCACGTCATCGACCTGGGCCCCGGCGGCGGCGCGGAGGGCGGCCGGATCGTCGCCGCGGGCACCCCCGCCGAGGTCGCCGCCGCCCCCGGCAGCCGCACCTCCCCCTACCTCACCCGAGCCCGCAGTAGGGCATACCCGGAGCGTTCTTGACGGTCCGCTAATGTACGCGGGTCAGTTCACCTCGCGGTTCGGCACAGAGACCGGCTGCGGCACGACGAAGGGGCACCACCCGTGGCAGACATAGAGCAGGCCAAGGCCACGTTCGCGAAGTTCGACGCGGACGGCGACGGCCGGGTCACGCCGGACGAGTTCAAGAGCGCGATGGCCGCGATGGGCGACCACCTGGTCACCGGCCCGATGGCCGAAGCGGTCATCAAGGCCAAGGACAGCGACGGTGACGGCCTGATGTCCTTCGACGAGTTCTGGAAGTCGGTCCAGGGCTGAGTCGCGGGACCGGGCCGGAGCCCGGTCCCGCCGCTTGACCGCGGTGCGTTCAGCGCCCGCCCCCGGCCGGCCGCCGCGGGGCCGCGGTGAGCGCGCCCGGCGTCCCCACCGGCGGCGGGGCCGCCCCCTCGCCGGTGCCCCAGCGGGACGGCTCCGGGCCCACGGAGAACGCCAGCGCACGACCGGCGCGCAACTCGGCGGTGGTCAGATAGGTGCGGTCCCGGGGCGTGCCGTCGAGCCGCACCGACTGGACGTAGCGGTGGGCGGACGAGGTGCCCGGGGCCAGGACGGTGAAGCGGCCGGCGGGGTAGTACCGGCGGTCCAGGGTCAGGTCCACCCGATCGAAGACCGGGGTGCTCAGGCCCCAGGTGTCGGTGCCCGGCTGGACCGGGAAGACGCCGATCGAGGAGAGCACCATCCACGCCGACATGGTGCCCAGGTCGTCGTTGCCGGTCATCCCGGTGGGGGTGTCGGTGAAGAGGGTCAGCGCGGCGTGCACCACGTCGGTGGTCTTCCAGGGCTGCCCGGTGGAGAGATAGGTGTACGGGGCGATCAGGTCGGGTTCGTTCTGCGGGTTGTACTTGTCGGCGTTGTAGTAGTCGTAGGGGCCGTTCACCCACACCTCGCGGGCCGTCCTCGCCGGGTCGGCGAGCAACTGCCGGTAGGCGAAGAAGGAGTCGAGCCGGGCCGTGGCCTTCTCCTTGCCGCCGATCAGCGCCACCATCCCCGGCAGGTCCTGCGGCACCAGCCACTGGTACTGCCAGGCCGTGCCCTCGTGGAAGCCCTCGCTCTTGGCCGGGTCGGCGGGGCCGGCGAAGGCACCCGAGGCGTCCCGGGCCCGGAAGAAGCCGGTGGAACGGTCGAAGAGCGTGCGGTAGTTGAGCGCCCGGGCGGCGTACCGTGCGGCGTCCGCGCGGTGGCCCAGGTCGCGCGCCATCTGCGCCAGCATCGCGTCCGACAGGGCGTACTCCAGCGTCGCCGAGGCGCCGTGGTCGAAGTCGGAGTCACCGGGCTTGGTGTGCGGGCGGCCCTTGAGGTACGGCGCGTAGCCGTTCTTGAGGTAGGCGGCGTTCGCCTCCCGGCCGACGGCGGGGGAGGCGGCCGGCGGCACCCCGTCGGCGTTCTTCCGCAGCGCGGCGTACGCCTCCTCCTCGTGGCCCTTGAGCAGTCCCTGACGGTAGGCGTTGGTGAGGAACGGGGTCACCGGGTCGCCGGTCATGATGTTGGTCTCGACGGTGCCGTAGCCCCACTTGGGCAGCCAGCCGCCCTCCTTGTCGATGCGCAGCACCGACAGCGCCATGTCGCGCGCCTCCTGCGGCGCGAGCAGCGACAGCAGCTGGGTCTGGGTGCGGTAGGTGTCCCACAGCGACCAGTTCTGGTAATAGGTGAACTCCCGTGCCCGGTGCGGGCGTTGGTCCCAGCCGGTGTAGCGGCCGTCCACGTCGGAGCCGAGGTTCGGGGCGAGGAAGGAGCGGTAGAGGGAGGAGTAGAAGGTCCGGCGCAGGGTGCGGTCGCCGCCGCGCACCCGCACCAGGCCCAGCCGCCGCTCCCAGGCCGCGTCCGCCGCCGCCCTCGCCCGGTCGAAGGAACTCCCGCCCTCCGCCGCGAGGTTGCGCGCCGCGCCGGCCGCGTCCACGTAGCTCAGGGCGGTGGTCGCCTCGACGACGCGGTCCTTGCGGGTGTCGAACCGGACGTAGGCGCCGTTCCGGCCGGGCCCGGTGGAGTCCCCGGACCCGGGCGTCACGGTGCCGCCGCGCCACGTCCCGTACGCGGTGAACGGCCGGTTGAAGCGGGTCACGGTGTAGACGGTGTACGGCCGGGTGTCCTGGCAGAAGCCGCGGCCGGTGATCGCGGTGCGGACGGTGCGGGAGTCCAGCACCTCGACGCGGGTGGAGACCGTCCGGTGCAGCGACTGGCCGGCGTTGAGCAGCACATTGGCCCGGTCGGTGGCCGGGAAGGTGTAGCGCTGGCGGCCGGTGCGGGCGGTCGCGGTCAGCTCGGCGGTGATCCCGCCGTACGAGGTCAGCCGGACGCGGTAGGAGCCGGGGCGGGCGGACTCGCCGTCATGGGTGAAGGCCGCGGCGTACTTCGCGTCGTCGGTCTCGGTGACGGCGCCGGTGGTCGGCAGGACCGGCAGGTCGCCACCGAGCCCGCAGCCGACCCCGGAGATGTGCACCGAGCCGAATCCGCGGATGTGGTCGTCGTCGTAGTCGTAGCCGGTGGTGTGCCCGGTGTCGGGGGAGAGCTGCACCATGCCGAACGGCACCGCGGCCCCGGGGTAGGTGTTGCCGTCGTTCCGGCTGCCGATGAAGGGGTTGACCAGGTCGGTGAGGCGGCCACCGGGCGGTTCGGCCGGCGCGGCGGGGGCGGCGTGCGCGGCCGGGGCGGTGAGCACGCTCCCGAGGAGCACGGCCGCCACCGCCGCGCCCGCGGTGCGCGGCCGGGTGCGTCGGGTCCAGGGCATGGGCAGACCTCCAGGAGGGCCGACAACGTTGTCAGGGCGGGCTCATTCTTGGGCCCGGGGCAGGGCGCGTCAAGGGGCCGCGATGCGCCAACGCCCCTCGCCTACCCTTGCCTTGTGCAACTCTCGGAACCACCCCCGGCAGACCGGGACACGCGACCGGAACAGCCGGACCCGGCCGTTCCCGCCGCCCTGCCCGCCGCGTTCGTCCGGTACGCCGTCGCCCTGGACGCGGTCGAACTCGCCTGGGGGTACCTGCACGCCAGGCTGACCGCCGAGGACACCGTCGAGCTGGCGTTCCTCCGGCGCTGCGACCTCGGGACGGAGGGGATCGCGTTCGAGCGGATCCACCGGGCGGGCGCTTCGGTGGCGACGGGTCGGACCGCCGAACTCCACGCCGTCTGCCGGGAGATCGCGCCCGCCGACGAGGACGGGGACGGGCGTGATGCGGGGCGGATCTGGGACCACCTCGCCGGCTGCCGCCGGGCCGACCGCGGCGACCGGACCGTGGCCGAGTCCCGACTCGCGGCCGGCCGCGCCGAGTTCCTGCTCGCCCGGGCGGTCCCCGGCCGGGGCATGAACTGGCAGGAGGACTCCGCGCTGCTCGGCACCGACCGCCCCGAGGAGGTGGACGCCGCCTTCGCCCGCGGCGAGGAACGCGTCGGCGTCGCGGTCATCGGCCTGGCGCTCACCCACCCGAGCCCCCAGGCGATCCTGCCCCGCGTCGCACGGACCCTGGAGCGGGCCCTGGCGGCGGACGACGCCGGCCTGCGCCACCAGGGCATCGTCGCGCTGGCCCACACCGCCCGGCTGCACCGCACGGTGGACGCCCGCTGTCTGGCGCTGCTGCGCCGCTGCCCGCGCGACACCGAGGCCGACATGGACCTCTGGGCGTACGTTCCGCGCCGCCGCCTGCCGTGGTGGCTGTGGTGGCACCGGAGCGTCGGGCAGCGCTGGCGAGCGGCGCGGCGGCGGTTGCGGCGGTTGCGGCGGCGCGACTGAACCCGCCCGGCGGGCCGCCCCGCCCGGGCGTCATGCGTCGCGTGCGGCGCCCGTCCCGTGCGGCGCGCGGGGCGCCGGCTCCGCCCGCAGCCCGGGCGCCAGCACCACCGTCACCCCCATCGACGCCACCGCGAGCGCCGCCATCGCCCGCCCCGGCGGGAGCCCTTCGGCCAGCGCCCCGGCCAGGGCGGCGCCCACCCCCTGGCAGGTGAGCATGCCGGAGGAGTGCAGCCCGAGGGCGTGGCCGCCCAGCTCGTCCGGGGTCAGGGCCATCAGCCGGTCCTGGAGCAGCAGGCCCGAGGCGTAGCCGAGGGTGGCCAGCAGCACCGCCGCCACCGCCACGGCCGTCGGCGGCCGCACCGCGAAGACCAGGTACGGCCCGGCCAGCAGCAGACACAGCGGGACCGCCAGACGGCCCGCCCGGTGACGGGGGACCCACCGGCCGACGAAGGTGTCCCCGATCAGCATGCCGAGCGCACCGCAGGCGAACAGCAGCCCCGCCTGCCGGGGCGCGTACGGCACATAGAGCGACTCGCAGCCGACGATCAGGCCGTTGGGCAGCCACAGCGCGAGGTAGACGGACCGCCGCGGCCGGTCCGTCCACAGCAGGGCGTTGACGCGCCGGGTCCGGGCGAGGGAGGGGCGTCCGGTGGCGCGCGGCGGCCGGGCGGCGAGGCCCCGGTGGGCGACGGCCGCCCCGGCGGCGTACAGCGCGGCCGCGACCAGCAGGGTGCCGCGCGGCGAGAGCGTCGCCACCAGCGCCCCGCCCACCGCGAAGCCGCCGATCTGCAGCACCCCCGACGCCATGCCGAACACCGAGCGGCCCAGGAGGTAACCCTCCCGCGCCAGCAGCTCGTTGAGCAGTCCGTACCGCACCCCGCCGCCCAGGGAGGCCAGCACCCCCAGCACCGTCAGCACCGCGAAGGACGCCCACAGCGGCAGCCCCGGCAGGGCCTGGACGGCGGTGCCGAGGGCCGGCAGCAGGCCCAGGCCGGTCAGCGCGGCGCGCGGCGGCAGCCGGTCGGCCGCCGACAGCAGCGTGGCCGCGCCGACCACCTGGGCCAGGGCCGGGCCGAACATGGCCAGGGACGACAGCAGCGGCGAGCCGGTCGTCCCGTACACCAGGGTGCCCAGGGCCAGACCACCGACCGTCTGCCCGGCCACCTGGCAGGCGGACGCGACGAGGAGCGGGGAGAACTCCGGCGTGCGGAAGAGCTCGCGATAGGTGCGCATGCCGGGAGTCTCCGGGCCGTCCGGCGCCCCGACGTACAGTTTCGCGGGCGCGCGAAACGAGCGCGCAACGAGGGGGCGGCGGGCATGGGTTGGTGGCAGGTCGACGCGGACACCCTCGCCGCGGGCCGGTTCGTCGTCTCACCGCTGGCCGAGACCACCGCCGCCCTGAAGACGCTGCACCGCGGCAGCGCCGGCGACCCGGGCGAACGCGCCTGGCTCGACGCCCGACTGCCCGCCTACCGCGCCCGCCTGGCCGACGACCCGCCGACCGCCCTGCTCGTGCGCTGCGCCCTCGGCCCCGCCTGGAACGCGACCTTCCTGACCCCGGCCCCGAGCGGCGACCGCGACCAGGACTTCCCCGCCGAACTGGCCCGGGTCCGCGACACCCCGCCGGCCACCGCCCGCACCGACCTCGTCGAGGCCCGCGGCGGTGCCCCGCTGCCCGCCGCCCTCCGCGACCGCGACGACCTGCCGGAACGCGCCGCCGCCCTGCTCGACTGGGTCTGGCGGCACACCGTGCTCCCGGACTGGCCGCGCCGCCGCCGCGTCCTGGAGGCCGACGTGCTGGCGCGCACCGCCCGGCTCGGCGACGGCGGTTGGGCCGCGGCCCTGGACGGGATGCGCCCCGGCCTGCGCTGGCTCGGCGAGAACCGCCTGCGGATCGGCGTGCACGGCCAGCCGCCGCGCCAACTGGACGGGGTCAGGCTGCTGTTCGTGCCCGTCACCCCGCGGCAGTCCTGGCTGTGCTGGGACACCGGCGGACGCCGGCCGCACCGCTCCGCGGTGGTCTACCCCTGCTCCGGTGCGCTGGCCGAGCCGGACCGGCCGCCGGCGCCCGGGGCGTTGGCCGCGCTGCTCGGCCCCGGCCGGGCGGCCGTCCTGGTGCTGCTCGGCACGCCGAAGAGCACCACCCAGCTCGTCGCGCTCACCGGCCAGGGCCTGGGCTCGGTCGGCCGGCACCTCCAGGTCCTGCGCGACGCCCGCCTGATCGCCCGCCGCCGGGCCGGGCGCAGCGTGCTCTACCGCTGGACGGAGGCCGGCGAGGGGGTCGTACGGGCCGTCACCGCCGCCCCGCGGCCGTCCCGTCCGCCCTCGCCAGCTCCGACTTCCGGTAGGAGTACGAGAAGTAGATGACCAGGCCGACCAGGAACCACACCACGAACCGCACCCAGGTCTGCCACTCCAGGAAGGTGATCAGCCACAGCGAGAAGCACACCCCGATCGCCGGGACCACCGGCATGCCCGGCGTGCGGAAGGTCCGCGGCAGTTCGGGGCGCCGGTAGCGGAGCACGATCACCGCGACGCACACCACCACGAACGCCAGCAGGATGCCGATGTTGGTCAGTTCGGCGGCCTCCCCGATCGGCAGGAAACCGGCGATCAGCGCGGACGCCGCCCCGACGATCCAGGTGACCCGGACCGGCACGTGGTGGGTGGCGCTGGTCTTGGCGAACCACTTGGGCAGCAGCCCGTCGCGGCTCATCGAGAACCACACCCGGGTCACCCCCAGCATGAAGGTGAACATCACGGTCAGGATGCCGATGATCGCGCCGACCGCGATCACGTCCGCCAGCCCGGTCAGCCCGACCGACTTGAAGGCCGAGGAGAAACCGCTCTCCGGGTCGATCTGCCGGTAGTTCTGCATGCCCGTCAGCACCAGGCAGGCCAGCACGTACAGCACCATCGACACGGCCAGCGAATACATGATCGCCCTGGGCATGTGGCGCTGGGCGTCCCGGGACTCCTCGGCGGCGGTGCTCATCGCGTCGTAGCCGAAGACCGCGAAGAAGACGGTGGCCGCGCCGGTGAACGCGCCGCTCACCCCGAACGGGAAGAACGGCCGGTAGTTGCCGGTGTCGAGGTGGAAGAAGCCGACCCCGATGACGACCAGCACCACCAGCACCTTCAGCCCGACCACGATCGTCTCGAACCGTGCGGCGTTCTTGATGCCCAGGGTCAGCAGATACGCGATCAGCAGGCACAGCACCGCCGCGAAGAGGTCCACCCGGTGCCCGGGGCCGGTGCCGGGCGCGCCGAGCAGCCACGCCGGCAGCTTCAGGCCCAGCTCGCCGAGCAGGAAGGAGAAGTAACCGGAAATGCCGATCGCGACCACCGCCACGATCGCGGTGTACTCCAACAGCAGGTCCCAGCCGATGAACCAGCCGGCCAGTTCGCCCAGCACCGCATAGCCGTAGGTGTACGCAGAGCCCGCCTTCGGGATCAGCCCGGCGAACTCGGCGTAGGAGAAGGCCGCCGCGGCGCTGGCCACGCCCGCGATGAGGAAGGAGACCAGCACCGCCGGGCCGGCCTTCTCGTGCGCGACGGTGCCGGCGAGCGTGAAGATGCCGGCGCCGATGATGCCGCCGACGCCGATCGCGGTCAGTTGCCACAGCCCGAGTTCGCGGGTGAGCTGCTGGGACGCGGTGCCCTCGGGCTCCTCGATGTGCTCGATGGGTTTACGGCGCCATACGCCCTCTCCCGCGCGCAGCAGGCGTGCCATGGGTGATCCCTCCGTACGCTCGGTACGTGCCCGTCGTGGTCCGACGGCGGATCATCATGGACCGCCGGCCACGCCGGACGAAGGCGACGCGGCGGCGGGGAGCCATTCGGCCCCGGTGCTTCAGCCCGTGTCCTCCAGTCGGAAACCGACCTTCAGACCGACCTGGTAGTGGTCGATCCGGCCCTCGACGATATGGCCGCGGACCTGCGTGATCTCGAACCAGTCGAGATTGCGTAGGGTGTTGGAGGCGCGCTTGATGCCGTTCTGGATCGCGGCGTCCACGCTCTGTTGGGACGTCCCCACGATCTCGGTGACGCGATAGGTGCGGTCGGTCACGGTGGTCTCCCTCGTCGGGGCGGCACTCCGCCCGTCCACCCTCCACCGTGCCTCAGCCGCGCCCGGCCCACCAGCGGAGCCGGACACGACCTAAGGGACGACCGTGACCGGCCACCGGCCGGCCTTCACCAGGCGCACCGCGACCGAGCCCATGATCCGGTGCCCGGCGGACTCCGAGGCGCCCACCACCACCGCGTCCGCCCTGAGCTCGTCGGCCATCTGCACCATGCCGTTGTACGGGTCCCCGCGCAGGGTGTGGAACTCCCACCGCAGCTGGTATATCCCGTCGAGCCGCTCGGTGGCCCGGCGGATCTCGGCCATCAGCTCCTCGGCCACCTCGTTGGTGGCGTCCATGACCGGCGCGCCCAGCGCGGCCCCGGTCGCCAGCACCGGCTGGACGTAGACCATCACCAGCTTCGAGCCCTGGCGCCTGGCCAGTCCGGCCGCGTACGCCGCGGCGCGCCAGGACGAGTCGGAGCCGTCGACGCCGACGACGATGACCTTCGGGCCGTCCGTTCCGCGCTCGAACCGCGCGGCTGCATTGTCCTCCACACCAGCGAGGTTATCCGCACACACGTGCAGAAGCCCCTAGGGGGCGGTGGGGTGCGCGCCGCCGTCCTCGGATGCCGCGGGCGCCGGCGGCCAGCGGTCCGGGGCGAGCACCCCCAGCACATACGCCTTCGCCACCAGCGCGGTGCGGCCCTGCACGCGCCAGCGGCGGGCCAGCCGGGTGAGGTGGTAGTTCACCCCGTCGACGGTCAGGCCCAGGGCGCTGCCGATCGCGGCGGTGGTCGCCCCGCCGGCCGCCAGCGCCAGGATCCGGGCCTCGACGGGGCTGGCCGCGGCGCGCGGCACGGCCGGCGGGGCGGCGGCGGTGGCCCCGCCGTCCTCCCGCAACAGGGCCAGCAGCGCCGGCGGCGCCGCGGACGGGTCGCCGACCGGATCGATCGTCAGCTCCCCCTGCCGCTCCGGCTCGCCGGGCCCGGTCCGCCACCGCACCTCGACCGGATAGCGGGACCGCCGGCCCAGCCGCAGCGCCTCCATGATCCGGGCGATCTGCGCAGGGTCCCGCGGCCGGAACCGGTCGAGCAGATTGCGGCCGCGCAACTGCCCGGGGGCCGCGCCCCACTGCGCCGCCATCGCCGGATTGGCGATCAGCACCAGACCGTCCACCCGGCACACCGCGATCGGCGTGGGGATGCGGTACAGCAGCATCACGAAGTAGTCGCGGTAGGCGTTGGCCGGCGGTGGCGGGTCGGGCAGGGCCTGCGGCTCCCGGCGTGGACAGTCCCCGCCCGTGTCGTCCTCCGGCGCACCACCGTGCGTCGCTCCGCCCATCGCCCGGTTTCCGCCCTTTCTCCCGTGCCGCCGGCCGCCCCTGCCCCATCCTCGCCCCGCGCGCAAGAGTGCGCGACGACGAACCACTGCACAATCATGCAGTTCCCCGGGGCGAGGGCGGTCACCGGGCCGGTCACGCTGGAGGCATGACCGACACCATCGCGCCCCGGACGGGCGACCTCACGGACGCCACGGGCGCCCCGGTCGCGGACCTCACGGCGACCGGCATCAGCAACACACCCCTACAGCAGGCCATGGACCTCGCCCGGATCCACGGCCCGGCCTTCACGCGCAAGTTCGGTGCGCGCGAGACCCTGTTCCTCTCCTCCCTCGACCTGGTCACCGAGGTCTCCGACGAGACCCGCTTCGCCAAGGGCGTCTCGGTGATCCTGGAGGACGTGCGGGAGTTCGCCGGTGACGGTCTGTTCACCGCCTACAACGACGAGCCCAACTGGGCCAAGGCCCACGAACTGCTGATGCCGGCCTTCGCGCTGGGCTCGATGCGGACGTACCACCCGGCGATGCTGAAGGTCGCCCGCCGGGTCATGGCGGCCTGGGACGGGCGGATGGCCGAGGGCCGCCCCATCGAGGTCGCCGACGACATGACCCGGATGACGCTGGACACCATCGGACTGGCCGGCTTCGGCTTCGACTTCGAGTCGTTCGCCCGGGACACCCCGCACCCCTTCGTCGAGGCGATGGTGCGCTGCCTGGAATGGAGCATGACCAGGTTCGCCCGCCAGCCGGGCACCGACCACTCCGCCACCGACGCGGCGTTCCGCGCGGACGCCGACTACCTCGCGTCCGTCGTCGACGAGGTGATCGCCGCCCGCCGGGCCGGCGGGGAGCAGCGCGACGACGACCTGCTGGGCCTGATGCTCGCCGCCGGGGACGGCGACGGTGCGCACCAGGGCCCGGTCCTGGACCTCGCCAACATCCGCAACCAGGTCATCACCTTCCTGATCGCCGGCCACGAGACCACCTCCGGCGCGCTCTCCTTCGCCCTGTACCACCTGCTCAAGGATCCGGTCGCGCTGCGGCTGGCGCAGCGCGAGGCGGACGAGCTGTGGGGCGACGCCCCCGAGCCGGACCCCTCCTTCGAGGACATCGGCAAGCTGGCGTTCACCCGCCAGGTCCTCAACGAGGCGCTGCGCCTGTGGCCGACCGCCGCCGCCTTCACCCGCCAGGCCCGCACCGACACCGTGCTCGGCGGCCGCTACCCGGTCGCGGCCGGCGAACTGGTCACCGTCCTCACCCCGATGCTCCACCGCGACCCGGCCTGGGGCGACAACCCCGAGGCGTTCGACCCGTTCCGCTTCACCCCGGAGGCCGAGGCGGCCCGCTCCCCGCACGCCTACAAGCCCTTCGGGACCGGCGAACGCGCCTGCATCGGGCGGCAGTTCGCGCTGCACGAGGCGACCATGCTGCTGGCGCTGCTGGTGCACCGCTACCGGCTGATCGACCACACCGGCTACCGGCTCCGCGTCAAGGAGACCCTCACCCTCAAGCCCGACGGCTTCACCCTCGCGCTCGCCCCCCGCACCCCCGCCGACCGGGCCGCGGTCCGCGCCGCGCTGGCCGTGCTGCCCGGCGGGTCCGCCGAAGGCGCCGCCGCCGGCGCCGCCCCCGACGACGGCCTGCCCACCCGCGTCCCACAGGACACCGGCCTGCTCCTGCTGCACGGCACCAACTACGGCACCTGCCGGGAGTTCGCCGAGCGGCTCGCCGACGAGGCCGCCGCCCTGGGCTTCGCCACCGACGTCGCCCCGCTCAACGCCTACGCCGGCGGACTCCCCGCCGACCGCCCCGTCGTCATCGTCGCCGCCTCCTACAACGGTCAGCCGACCGACGACGCCACCGACTTCACCGCCTGGCTCGCCACCGCGCCCGAGGGCGCCGCGGCCGGCGTCAGCTACGCCGTGCTGGGCGTCGGCGACCGCAACTGGGCCGCCACCTACCAGCAGGTCCCCACCCTCATCGACGACCGGCTGACCGCGCTCGGCGGGGCGCAACTGCTGCCGCGCGCCGAGGCCGACGCCTCCGGTGAACTCATGGGCACCGTCAAGGAGTTCGCCGTCGCACTCCGCGTCGAGCTGCTGATCCGCCACGGCGACCCGGCGACCATCGGCGACGCTACCTCCGACGCCGTCGACGACTCCGGCTACACCGTCGCCGCGCTCACCGGTGGCCCGCTCGACGCGCTCGCCGCCCGGCACGAACTCGTCCCGATGACGGTGACCGAGGCGTACGACCTGACCGCCGAGGGCTGGCCGCGCCCCAAGCGCTTCCTGCGGCTGGCGCTGCCCGACGGCGTCAGCTACCGCACCGCCGACCACCTCGCCGTGCTGCCGGTCAACACCCCGGAGGCGGTGGCCCGCACCGCGCGGGCGCTCGGCGTCGACCTGGACACCGTCCTGGCGCTGCGCCCGCCCGCCGGCCGCCCGGCCCGCGCCACGCTGCCCGTCGACCGTCCGCTGACGGTCCGCCAACTCCTGGCGCATCACCTGGAGTTGAACGCCCGCCCGACCGGCGAGCAGCGTGCCCTGCTCGCCGCCCACAACCCCTGCCCGCCCGAGCGGCACGCCCTGGAGAACCTCTCCGAGGACGATCCGCGCACCCTCGTCGAGCTGATCGAGGCGCACCCCGCGCTGCGCGGCGCACTGCCCTGGCCGGTGGTGCTGGAGCTGCTGTCACCGCTCCGCATCCGCCACTACTCGCTGTCGTCGTCGCCCGCCGCCGACCCCCGGCATGCCGACCTGATGGTCTCGCTGCTGCCCGGCGGCACCGGCTCGACGTATCTGCACACCCTGCGGCCCGGTGACACCCTGCTGGCCCGGGTCCAGCCGTGCCGGGAGGCGTTCCGCCTCGACCCGGCCGACGACACCCCGGTCATCATGGTCGCCGCCGGCACCGGACTGGCGCCCTTCCGCGGCGCCGTCGCCGACCGCGTCGCCACCGGCCGGACCACCCCGGCCCGGCTCTACTTCGGCTGCGACGACCCCGACGGCGACTTCCTGCACGCCGCGGAGTTCGCCGCCGCCGAGCGGGCCGGCGCGCTCGCCGTCCGCCCCGTCTTCAGCGCCCGCCCCGAGCGCGGCCACCGCTTCGTCCAGCACCGGATCGAGGCCGAGGCTGCCGAGGTGTGGGAGCTGCTGCGGGCCGGGGCCCGGGTCTACGTCTGCGGGGACGGCAGCCGGATGGCCCCCGGCGTCCGGGCCGCCTTCCGCGCCGTGCACCGGGCCGGCACCGGCGCCTCGGAACAGGAGTCGGAGGCATGGCTGCGTGAACTGACCGCCTCCGGCCGCTACATCGAGGACGTCTACGCGGCCGGCTGACCCCCCGGCCGAACCACCGGCGGCGGGTGCGGGATCCTCCCGCACCCGCCGCCGATCGTCGATTGCAGAACCTAGTCCTCGGCGCCGTCGTCCGCGCCGGCCGGCCGCGCGGTCATCCCCGACACCATCCCCGACAGCTGCACCAGGAGCAGCACCACGCCGGTCATGAGGAAGTTCCGCACCGCGGCCTCGACCCCGTTCCACTGCTTCGACTGCCACATCGAGAACCACTCGCCGCCGATCGCCCAGAACCCGGCGCCGAAGAGCACCATCATCATCAGCAGCCCGACGGTGGCCAGTCGCCGGGCCCGCGGGGCACCGCCGGACCGCCCCCGCAGCGCCCACAGCGCGGTGGCCGCCAGCAGCACCAGCGCCGCCGCCGACTCCCAGACGATCACCGCCACATACGCGGCGTCCTGCACCGTCCGCGAGGTGATGGCCCGCCACATCAGGTCCGGGTCCTGGAAGGTGGTGTCCATCGCCAGCACATGGCGGACGTACGCCTGGTTGGTGCCGAAGTCGGTGATGTTCCCGAAGGCCACCAGCGTGATGTAGAGCGCCACCATCCCCGTCAACACCGCGGCCGCCCAGGACAGCCCGCTGGAGGTGGTCGCGTTCCCCCGGTTTTGCATTCGTACGCCCTTTCGTTCAGTCGTTCGCGTCGCTGACCGTATCGTGCCTGCTCCCGTTCCGCTTACCGACCGCCAACTCCCGTACGCTGCTGACCGACCAGGCAGGACACCAGGGGAAAGCGGGGAACATGAACAGGAAGCGGTGTGCGGGAACGGTCGCCGTCGCGGCGGCGGCGATGATCGCGGCGACCGGCCCGGCGGGCGCGGAGCCGGCCACGGCGACGGCCGCCACGACGACCTCCTCCACCTACGACACCACCACCGCGGTCGGGGTCCACAACGCCTACGAGAAGGCCAAGTACCCGTACTTCGCCGATGCGTTGGACTCCGGAGCCGCCCTCGTCGAGGTGGACGTCTGGACCAACGGCCTGGGCGTGTCGTGGCGGGTCGCGCACAGCAACCCGCTGGGGAACAACAGCAACTGCGTCGGCGCGACCACCGCCGCCGAACTGCGCACCAAGGACCGCAACCAGGGCTTCGCCGGCTGCCTCGCCGACATGCGCGCCTGGCACGACGCCCACCCCGGCCACCGCCCGATCCTCGTCAAGGTCGAGATGAAGGACGGTTTCAACGCCAAGGGCGGGCGCGGACCGGCCGAGTTCGACGCCCTGATCCGGCAGAAACTCGGCGACGCGGTGTACGGCCCGGGCGAGCTGGCGGCCGGCCACACCACGCTGGACGAGGCGGTGCGGGCCGGCGGCTGGCCCTCGCGCGCCGACCTGGCCGGCAAGTTCCTCTTCGAGCTCATACCGGGCACCGTCGAGGAGAACAACCCGCTCGACAAGCTGTGGACCGACGTCGAATACGCCGGCCACCTCAAGGACCTAGCCGCCCGGGGCCAGTTGGGCCGGGCCACCGCCTTCCCCGCCGTCCACGGCGCCGCGCCCGGCGACCCCCGGGAGCGCTACGCCGACCCCGCCCTGCGCCCCTGGTTCGTGGTGTTCGACGGCGACGCGGCCACGTACCTCGACGGCACCATCGACACCTCCTGGTGCGACGCCCGGCACTACCTGCTCATCATGACCGACGCCCACAAGGTGCCCCCGGCCCTCGACCCCACCCACCCCACCGAGGTCGAGGCGCTGGCCCGGGTCGGGAAACTCGCCGCCGCGCACGCCAGCTTCGCCACCGCCGACTGGTACCCGCTGCCGTCGGTCCTCGCCACGGTCGTCCCGCGCGGCGGCGCCTGACGGCCCTAGCCCCGGACGGCCCGCCGGTACAGCTCCGCCACGTCCGACCCGAAGCGGCTGCTGTACGACGTGGTGTCGTCGCCGCCCTCGTCCTGGCCGCCGATCACCCCGATGAGCGAGCCGGTGCCGGTCACCGGGTCGACGTCGGTGAGCATCGGGCCGCCGCTGGTCCCGTTGGGGAAACCCGCGCAGGGGAAGCGGAGCTGGCTCGGCCCCTCCGCGTCCGCGGTGTGCCGACAGCTCACCGGGGTGTCGCGGTCGGACGGGTAGCCGGTCAACTGCGCCGGTCGGCCGGGCGGGGCGTCGAACCGGATCTGCTCGGCGCCGGTGACGTCCTCGATGCGCTGGTCCGTGCCGCCGTGCCGGCGGACCCGGAGGAACGCCACGTCGTGATCCGGGTCCCGGTCGCTGATCCAGCGCGGATCCACGTCGATCCGGGTCGGCACCCACAGCCCGTACGGCGCGACCCCGTCGTGCAGGCCGGGCGCGAAGACCAGCCGGGTGCGGAACCCGCCGTCGTGGACGCAGTGCGCGGCGGTGGCGACGAGGTTCCCGGCAGGGGAGTGCACCACGCTGGCGGTGCAGTAGTGACCGGCGTCGCCGTCGTCGCCGGGGGAGAAGAGCGCGCCGACCGGCGGCGCGGGGGTCGCCGCACTGGCCACCAGCGGGCGGGAGACGGGCAGCGGGGCCGGCGCGCCGTCGGCCCCGCGCGCGGTGGTCGCCGCCGGTCCCGGCACCTCGCGGTACGGACCGGCCAGCACCGCGGCGGCGGCCCGGTCACCGGCGGACCGCGAGGCGAGGTACGTGCCGGTTGCCGGGTTCCCGGGCGCCACGTACGGGTCCTGCCGCGCGGCCTTCAGGGCCAGCGCCGTCCCGCCCACGACGACCGTCAGTATCCCGAGCGTCAGGGTCACCCGCAGCGGCACCCCCGCGCGGGCCCGCCCGGTGCGGACCGGCCCGCCGGGCTCCGGCGGTTCCGGCGCCGGCCCGGACCGGGCCGCCCCGGTCGTGCCGGGCGCGCACCGCGCGTCCTGTTCCGCCGCCCCGGGCTCGCGTTCGCTCGTCTCCACCAGGTGCCGCCTTGCGCTTCAGCCGGCGCCGCCGCACCGCGCGCCGTCGTGCGGGGCGGGGGCAGCGCCGGAACCAGACATTTCAACCAGTCTGATGCACGGCGGCGCGTAGTGGTTCGGTTCGACGGCCGATCACGTGTGCGGCTGGGCCGGCAGGGTGACGCCGAGCCCGGCCAGGTTGTGCCGGATCAGGGTCTCGGCCATCCCGAACTCGTTGGGGAAGTCCATCGGGACGATGCCCAGGCCCCGCCAGGCGCTGCCCTCGGCGCCCTCCAGCAGGCTCTTGACCCGCGGATTGAGCCGGTCGGCGTTGGACCGCGGCGGCAGCAGGGCGGCGGTCGAGACGTAGTTGACGAAGAGCTTGCCGGGCTGGGCGACGGCCTTGCGGAACTGCGCCTCGACCTTGGGGTACTTCCCGATCGGCTCGGTCATGTAGTCGTCCTGGATGTCGAACAGCGCCGGGTCGGCGTACCGCACCCCGCCCAGCCCGTCGGAGTCCGCCAGCAGCACGACCCGCCCCCGGGCCGCGCCCAGCGTCGGCAGGCCCTGCTCCAGCCGGAACAGCGAGCGGTAGCCCTTGCCGTCCAGGTAGATCCCGAAGATCCGGCGGAACTCCGCCGCGGAGACCTCCGAGTACTCCTGCTTGACCCGCATCAGCACGGTCTCGGACGGGTGCGCCCGCAGGAAGTCCCGGCAGGCGTTGAGCACGTCGCCGAACATCAGCTCCTGGAAGAACGCGCCGTGGTGGATCGCGAAGACGTCGTCGATGGCCCGGCAACGGACGTCCAGGAACCGGATGCCGGAGGCGAGTTGGTCGGCGACCGAGGTGTTCTGGCACTCCACCCAGGGCCCGCCGATCCGGGCGCCGGAGTCATGGGTCCCGGGGATGCTCAGCCGCTGCACGGGCGTGGCGTCGCCGAGGGCGGACATCCAGTCCCGCACCGACACCGCGGCCGGGGCGGCGGCCGCCGCGGACCCGCCACCGCCGATGCCCGCGAGCAGCCCGGCGGCGGACAGCCCCGCCGCGCCCCTGAGGAAACTCCGCCGATCCAGCGCCGTGCCCATGCCCTGCCCCTCCGTCGAGCCCGTGCGGGTCCGCACGCGGCGGGCGAGCCCGGCGACGCGTACGGATGTGCGATCGGGGCATCGAACCACATCGGCGGGGGACAGGGCACCCGGTGGCCGGAACGGGTCAGACCCGCAGCGCCAGCGACAGCGCGAACCGGCCGGCGCGGTCGGTCCACCACTCGGTCAGCCGCAGCCCGGCGGCGGCGAGTTCGGTGCGCACCCCCTCCTCCCGGAACTTCGCAGAGATCTCCGTGCGCAGCTCCTCACCGGCCGCGAACGGCACGATGAGGTCCACGTCGGGGATCTTGACGGTCAGTTCCGTGCGGGCCCGCAGCCGCATCTCGATCCACTCCTGTGCGGCGTTCCACCGCGCGACGTGGTCGAACGCCTCCGGGTCGAAGTCGCCGCCCAGCTCGCGGTTGATGACCGCCAGGACGTTCTTGTTGAAGGCGGCCGTCACCCCGCGGGCGTCGTCGTACGCGGCGACCAGGGTGGCCTCGTCCTTGACCAGGTCGGTGCCGAGCAGCAGGGCGTCGCCGGGCGCGAGCAGGTCGTGCACGGCGCGCAGGAACGCGGCCCGCTCGTCCGGCAGGAGGTTGCCGATGGTGCCGCCGAGGAAGGCCAGCAGCCGCGGCCCGGGCGCGGGCGGCAGGGTGAGGCCCTGCTGGAAGTCGGCGACCAGGGCGTGCACGGTCAGCCCGGGGTGCTCGGCCAGCAGCCCCTCGCCGGCCGCCCGCAGCGCGGACTCGCTGACGTCGACCGGCAGGTAGGTGTGCAGGTCGGTGAGCGCGCGCAGCAGGTGGCGGGTCTTGTCGGACGAGCCGGAGCCCAGCTCGATGAGGGTACGGGCACCGGTGGCGGCGGCGATCCGGTCCGCGGTGGCCAGCAGGATCTCGCGTTCGGCGCGGGTGGGGTAGTACTCGGACAGGGTGGTGATCTCGTCGAACAGCTCGCTGCCGCGGGCGTCGTAGAACCACTTCGGCGGCAGCTGCTTGGGCGTGCGGGACAGTCCCGCGACGACGTCGGCGCGCAGTGCGGCCGCGGTGGCGTCGGCGGGCAGGGTGCGGGTGATGCTGAGCGGGCTCACGTTGCGGGCTCCTTGAGCGGGGTGAGATGGACCTCAGTGCGGGTGGCGCACAGCAGCGTGCTCTCGGGGACCTCGGTCCAGTGGGGGGAGTCGTCATAGGGCTCGGAGGCGACGACCCGGCCGCCGCCGGGGACGGCGCGGTGGAACAGGGTGTCGCCCCAGGTGGTGGCGGCGATGCCGGTGCCGTCGGTGAGCAGCAGGTTGAGCCGGGAGCCGGGGGCCGCCGCGGCGACCTCCTCCACCGTGCCGGCCAGCGCCCGCCCCAGGTCGTCGCCGGCGGCCAGCCGGTGGTGCACCAGGGCCCACAGGAACGCGGTGTCGCTGCGGGCCGCCAGCCGCAGCAGCTCCGCCGCGGGCAGCCCGGCGGCCAGCGGCGCCAGGGCGTCCGGCCAGCCGGCCACCGCGCCGTTGTGGCTGAAGAGGTACCGCCCGGAGGCGAACGGCGCGGCGGCGGCCTCGGCGTCGGCGCCGGCCACGGTGGCGTCCCGGACCGCGGCCAGCAGCGCCCCGGTGCGGATCACCCGGGCCAGGTCGGGCAGTTGCTCGTCGGCCCAGATCGGCCCGGCCCGGCGGTAGCGGGCCGGCACCGGGTCGCCCGGCGCGTACCAGCCGACGCCGAAGCCGTCCGCGTTGACCGTGCCGTGCCGCTGGTGGCGCGGCGCCCAGGACTGCCGGTACAGCCCGTGCGGCGGCGCCAGCACCACCTGACCGAGCGGTGTCTCCGGCCCCAGATAGGCGAGATGACGGCACATCAGATGACGTCCTCGGCCGCCGGCCCGGCGTCCCTGGCGGTGCGGAATCCGGCGAAGATCTGCCGCCGCACCGGGAGGTCCCAGTTGCGGAAGGTGCCGCGGCAGGCGACTGGGTCGACGGCGAACGAGCCGCCGCGCAGCACCTTGTGCGCGCTGCCGAAGAACACCTCGGAGTACTCCCGGTAGGGGAACGCGGCGAAGCCGGGGTAGGGCAGGAAGTCGCTCGCCGTCCACTCCCAGACGTCGCCGATCAGCTGGTGGACGCCGAGCGGCGAGGCACCGTCCGGGTAGCTGCCGACCGGGGCCGGCCGCAGGTGCCGCTGACCGAGGTTGGCGTGCTCCGGGGACGGGTCCGCGTCGCCCCACGGGTAGCGCCGGTCCCGCCCGGACGCCGGGTCGTGGCGGGCCGCCTTCTCCCACTCGGCCTCCGTGGGCAGCCGCCGCCCGGCCCACCGCGCGTACGCGTCCGCCTCGTACCAACTGACGTGCAGCACCGGCTCGTCCGGCGGCACCGGCTCGGTCACCCCGAACCGGCGGCGCAGCCACTGCCGGCCCTCCAGCCGCCAGAACAACGGCGCCCGCAGCCGGTGTTCGCCGACCTGCGCCCAGCCCTCCGGGGCCCACCAGCGCGGGTCGTCGTAGCCGCCGTCCTCGATGAAGCGCTGGTAGGCGCCGTTGCTCACCGGGGTGGTGTCGAGGAAGAACGACGACACCGTCCGCCGGTGCGCCGGGCGTTCGTTGTCCAGCGCCCAGGGCTCGGTGGACGTCCCCATCAGGAACGGCCCGCCGGGGACCAGCACTTCGGACGGCAGGGGGCCGGTGGGCGCGGGCGGTGGCTCGGGCGCGGTGAGCACCGGCGGGCCCTTCCGCAGCTGATGGGTGATCAGCATCGTCTCGTCGTGCTGCTGTTCGTGCTGGGCGATCATCCCGAAGGCGAAGCCGGCCGACAGCAGCGGGCCGCCGTGCAGCTCGGCGCGCTCCAGGACGTCCAGCACCCGGCCGCGGACCTCGGCCACGTAGTCGCGGGCCTCGGTCGGCGGCAGCAGCGGCAGCGCGGGCCGCTCGGCCCGCGGGTGCTCGAAGGCGTCGTAGACGGAGTCGATGTCCGGGCGCAGCGCGTCACGACCGCCGACGGTGCGCAGCAGCCACTGCTCCTCCTGGTTGCCGATGTGCGTCAGGTCCCACACCAGCGGGGACATCAGCGGCGAGTGCTGGGCGACCAGGTCGGGGTCCTCGACGCAGCCGGTCAGCAGGCGGGTGCGGTCGCGGGCGGCGAGCAGCGCCGCGGCGGCCCGCTCCCGGAACGGCTCGGGGTCGATGGTCACAGGCTGTCCTTCCCACGGATGAGGCGGCCCTCGGCCGCGGTGCCGGGCCCGCCGCCCGCCGGGTCCGGGCCGCCGGCGGCGTCCGCCGCGGGCAGCGCGTCCAGCTGGTCGTCGGCGGGGCACCGGCCGCGTGCCACATAGCGCTCGGTGAACTCCGCGACCGCCGCGCGGATCCCGGGGGCGGCGCCCAGCCGCGGCAGCGCCTCCTGCGCGGCGGCGAAGCAGGCGACCGCGGCGGCGCCCAGCTCGGGGTCGGTGAGCCCGTCCCGGGCCGCGGTCCGCCACAGCGGGTTCTCCGGCGCCGGGCGCAGGCCGGCGGTCTCCGCAAGGGGTTTGACGGTCCGGTAGGCGAACTCGGCCGCCTCCGGATCGTCGAACAGGGCGGCGGTGACGGCCAGCGGCACGATCCACCCGTCCGGGCCCGGCTGCGCGTCGATCATCCGCAGCTCCAGATGACCGCGCGGCCGCACCGGCGGGAAGAGCGTGGTGACGTGGTAGTCCAGGTCCTCCCGCGTCACCGGCCGGGGCAGTCCGGTGCGGATCCACTCGCGGAAGGTGAGGCCCTCCGGGGCGTCCCAGGGGCCGTCCTGGCTCCGGACGCACATCACCGGGGCGTCCAGGGCGTAGCGGGCCCACGCGGTGCGCGGCTCCGCGTCCTGGGGCGGGGCGAGGGTGCGGCCCGGGTCGATCTGCGTCCAGATGGCCTGGCGGGTGGTGCGGTAGCCCGTCGGGCGCCCCTCGGCGAGCGGGGAGTTGGCGAACGCGGCGGCCAGCACGGCGCCCAGCAGGTGCGCCAGCAGCCACCGTCTGCCGAGCCCCAGCGGTCCCGGCTCCTCGTGACCGGCGTCCACGCAGACCTGCACGGAGGCGGTGCCGCACATCATGGACCGGCCGGCCGGTCCGTGCCGGTCGAAGTACGCCTCCATGGCGTTGTAGCGCGGTGCGGTGAGCACCCGTCGGGGCGGGTGCCAGGGATTGTGGCCGTGGCCCGCGAGACCGAGGCCCAGTTCCCGCAGGACGGGCCGGACCCGGGCGAGATCGGCGGCCACCGCCTCGACGCAGGCGGTGAGGGAGTCGGCGGGCAGCGAGCTGAGCTCCAGCTGGCCGCCGGGTTCGAAGGTGAGGCAGGAGTGCAGCGGCTGGGCGCGCAGTGCGCGGGCCGCCTGGCGCATCCGATCCGGTGGGACCGGACATCGAGGGTTGTGCGCGTCGTGGACCAGCAGTTCTATCTCGACGCCTATGCGGCGCGGCGGGCCCGTCTTGAAACAGATCCCACTCAGGTGGGCTTCGAGTTCCGCTTCCGATATCGACGGTGGTACGGGCATCGCTTCCCTCTCCCCTCCGGGCGGCGGCAGGATTGCCGCCCTCCACCTAAGCCGCTGCGGGCGGCCCGCTCAAGAGCGCCTGCCCGCGGTGGGCGGCCCGGCAGGGAGGACCGGGCAGGTGGGACGGGGGAGCACCGAGGGAAAACCCGTACGTCCGTTCGGGTGGTGCGCGACCGTGACCGCGGCCGGGGCGGTGGGTGCCCCGGCCGCGCCGCCCCGGTCTACTGCCGGTACCCGGCGAGGAAGCGTCCGATCCGGCCGATCGCCGCGTCGAGGTCGTCGGCGTGCGGGAGGGTGAGGATCCGGAAGTGGTCCGGGCGCGGCCAGTTGAAGCCGGTGCCCTGGACGACCTGGATCTTCTCCCGCAGCAGCAGGTCGAGCACGAACTTCTCGTCGTCGTGGATCTTGTGGACCGCCGGGTCGAGGCGGGGGAACGCGTACAGCGCGCCCTTGGGCTTGACGCAGGAGACGCCCGGGATCTCGTTGAGCCGCTCCCAGGCCCGGTCGCGCTGTTCGCGCAGCCGGCCGCCGGGGAGGACCAGGTCCTTGATGGTCTGCCGGCCGCCGAGCGCCGCCTGGATCGCGTACTGCGCCGGGGCGTTGGGGCACAGTCGCATGGAGGCGAGGGTGCCCAGCCCCTCCAGGTAGTCCGCGGCGTGCTCCTTGGGGCCGGAGACCACCAGCCAGCCGGAGCGGAACCCGGCCACCCGGTAGGACTTGGACAGGCCGCTGAAGGTCAGGCACACCAGGTCCGGGGCGAGCACGGCGGCGTGGTGGTGGACGGAGTCGTCGTACAGGATCCGGTCGTAGATCTCGTCGGCGAAGACCATCAGCTGGTGGCGGCGGGCCAGGTCGAGCATGCCCTCCAGGAGCTCGCGCGGATAGACCGCGCCGGTGGGGTTGTTGGGGTTGATGATGACCAGCGCCCGGGTCCGGTCGGTGATCTTCGAGGCGAGGTCGTCGAGGTCCGGCAGCCAGTCGGCGGACTCGTCGCACAGGTAGTGCACCGGCTTGCCGCCGGCCAGGCTGGTGACGGCCGTCCACAGCGGGAAGTCGGGTGCCGGGATGAGGACTTCGTCCCCGTCGTCCAGCAGTGCCTGGACCGCCATCGAGACCAGCTCGGAGACGCCGTTGCCCAGATAGACGTCGTCGACGTCGACGTCCGTCAGCCCGGCCTCCTGGTAGCGCTGGGCCACCGCGCGGCGGGCGGCGAGGATGCCCCGGGACTCGGTGTAGCCGTGCGCGCGGGAGAGGTTGCGCATCACGTCCTGGAGGATCTCCTCCGGGCACTCGAAGCCGAACAGTGCCGGATTGCCGGTGTTCAGCCGCAGCACGCTGTGGCCGGCCTCCTCCAACGCGTCCGCGTGCTCGATCACCGGGCCGCGGATCTCGTAGCAGACGTCGGCCATCTTGCTGGACTGCTTGAACTGCATGCGGCGGCCTCCCTGGTCCTTTCGCCCGCCGCGGGGCGCGGCAGCACGCGTGACACCGTACTTGGTTTTCCCAACTTCTAGCTTGGAAAATCCAATCACATGTCTATGCTGGTGTCATGCCGCGCCGAAGTTATGACCAGTACTGCGCCGTCGCCCGGGCCCTGGACGCCGTCGGCGACCGTTGGACGCTGCTGATCGTCCGGGAACTGCTGGGCGGCTCCCGCCGCTACACCGACCTGCACGCCGACCTGCCGGGCGTCAGCACGGACATGCTCGCCTCCCGCCTGAAGGACATGGAGCGCGACGAACTGCTCACCCGCCGCCGCCTCCCCCCGCCGGGCGCCGCCTTCGTCTACGAACTCACCCCGCGCGGCCGCGCCCTGCTCCCGGCCCTGACCGCGCTCGCCGACTGGGGCGCCCCGGCCCTCGACGAGCAGCGCCCCACCGACGCGGTCCGCGCCCACTGGTCCGCGGTCCCGCTGATGGCCCGGCTCGCCCGGCACTACCCGGGCGACGCGGTCCGCGTCATCGACGTCGCCCTGGACGAGGGCGCCTTCCACGTCGTCCTCGACCCGGACGGCCCGGCCGCCGCCCGCTACGCCGACGGCCCCGCCACCCACCCCGACACCGTCCTGCGCATGGACACCGCCACCTGCGTCGCCCTCGCCCAGGACCGCCTCACCCTCGCCGAGGCCCTCGCGGCCGGCCGGATCGAGGAGACCCTTCCCGGCGAACGCACCCCGGACCCGACCACGGCCTGAACGACGACCGACCGACCGCCCTCCCGACCGACCGCCCCCGCGGCCGGCGACCGCCCCGTGTCGCCGGCCGCCGTCCATGCCGCGGCCCCCCGCCCGTGTCACCGTCCGTCCGGTGAACACCCACCGGACACCGCCGCCCGCGCCCTCCGGAACGGGCCGCTGGCACACCCACGACCTCACCCTCCACCCGGACCGGGTCGTCAAACGCTTCCGTGCCGCCGAGGGGCCCGGCCCCCATGAGCGCGAACGGCGCGCGCTGACCCTGCTCGGCAGACACGCCCCGGGCGTCGCCCCGGCCGGCGTCCCGCCATCCCGCCGTTCGGCCGCGTCGAGGAGTGCCGGGGGCCGGGCCGGGCGAGGCTCGGGACATGACGCGGACGTGGCGGATGCGGAAGCGGGTCGGCGGAGTGCTGTTGCTGGCCCTGGTGTTGGTGGTGGGGGCGGTGCTGCCGTCCGGGGCGGCTCCCGTGCCCCGGACACGGGAGCGCGGGATGTCGGCGTGGCTGCCGTTCTGGGGCGACGTCGAGGGGGCCTACCGGGACGCGCTGGCGCACGCCGGGCAGCTGCACACGGTCAGCCCCTTCTGGTACGAGGCGACGTCCGAGCGCGCGGTCACCGGCCGGCCCGGCGCGGTCCGCCCGGACATGGTGGCGGGGCTGCACCGGGCCGGCATCGCGGTGGTGCCCACGGTGACCGAGACGCCGGACGCCACGGCGATGGCGGCGCTGCTGCACGACCCGGCGCGGCGCCGGGCCCATGTCGACGCGCTGGTGGCGACGGTGGCGCGCCAGGGGTACGACGGCCTCGACCTGGACTACGAGACGATGGCGGTGACCGGCGACGCGGCGGCCCGGGCGCGGGTGCGCAGCGGCTACGTCACCCTCGTCGGCGAGCTCTGCGCCCGGCTGCACGGCAGCGGCAAGGCGTGCGTGGTGACGGTGATGCCGCGGACCCGCGGCGCCGGCGCGGCCTTCGACTACCGGAAGCTGGGCGCGCTCGCCGACACCGTGCGGTACATGGGCTACGACCTGCACTGGTCCATGGGGGAGCCGGGGCCACTGTCCTCGAAGGAGTGGTACGCGGAGATCCTGCGCCAGGCCACCGCCGAGGTGCCCCGGGACCGGATCGAGCTGGCGTTCCCCGGATACGGCTGGGACTGGGTGCCGGGCAGCGGCCGGCGCGCCACGCACGTGACCTGGCACGAGGCCGAGGCGCTGCGGAGGCGGGTGGGCGCCCCGTACACCTTCGACGAGGTCTCCGGCACCCCGCACTTCCGCTACGCGCGCGGCGGCGAGCGGCACGAGGTCTGGTACCAGGACGCGCGGGGCGTCCGGGCGCAGCTGCCGCTGCTGGCGGAGTACGGGGTGCGGGGCCGGGGCCTATGGGCGCTGGGGTTCGAGGACCCGGACGTCTGGGCCGCGTTCCGCGGCGAGCAGCCGTAGCGCGGCCTCGGAGGGCGAGCCGGCGGGGGCGGAGAACATCAGGACGCCCTGGCCGGAGCCGTCGGGGGTCTGCATCATCTCGAAGTCCAGGGCCAGTTCGCCCACCAGCGGATGGTGGAAGTGCTTGGTGCCGAAGGTGCAGTTGTTGACCACGTGGCGCGACCACAGACCGCTGAACTCGGTGCTCTTCATGGACAACTCGCCGATCAGCTCGGCCAGTTGCTGGTCGTCGGGGCGCTGCCCGGCGGCCACCCGCAGCGAGGCGACCGCGCGCCGGGTCTCCTCCTCGCGTTGGGGGTAGAGCTCGCGGGTGTGCGGATCGAGGAAGAGCAGCCGCTGGGTGTTGGGCCGGTCCGGCGGACGGGAGGGGCTGTCGAAGTCCAGATGGCCGGCGATCAGGGCGTGCCCGAGGCGGTTCCACGCCAGCACCTCGAAGCGCGGCCCGAGGGCGAGGGCCGGCACGCCCTCCACGGCGGCGAGCAGCTGCCGCACGCCGGGGCGGGCGGTGTCGGGGCGGACCGCCGGGCGGCGCCGGTTCGGCGTCGGGCGGGCGAGCTGCCGCAGATGGGCGCGCTCGTCGGGGGTCAGCCGCAGGGCCCGGGCGAGGGCGTCCAGCACGCCCTCCGAGGCGTTGTGGCTCTGGCCCTGTTCGAGGCGGGTGTAGTAGGCGACGCTGACGCCGGCGAGCTGGGCGAGCTCCTCGCGCCGCAGTCCGGGGACCCGGCGGCGCGCCCCGTAGGAGACCAGGCCGACGTCCTCCGGCTGCAGCCGGGCGCGGCGGGTGCGCAGGAAGTCCCCCAGCGCGGAGGGGCCGGTGGCGGCGGATGCGTCCATGCCCGCCAGTGTGCGTCACGCGGTGGCCGGGCCGCCTGTCCCTGTCAGGGGCAGGCTGCCGGGCGGGGCCCGCCCCGGGCCCGGCGGATCACCCGCGACGGGGCCGGCCGGAACTGTTCCCTGGACGTTACCGACTGCTTAGTATGCCCGTGGCGGGGGCCGGATCCGGCCCCCGTGTCGGCCGTACGACTTCAGGTCTGTGGAGGCATCACGTGAAGGCATGGCGCGTGCACGCGAACGGGGAGCCGCGAGCGGTGATGCGGCTGGAGGAGGTACCGGACCCGCAGCCCGGCCCCGGCCAGCTGCTGCTGCGGGTGCGGGCCGCCAACGTCAACTTCCCCGACGCGCTGCTGTGTCGGGGCCAGTACCAGGTCCGGCCGCCGCTCCCGTTCACCCCCGGCGTGGAGATCTGCGGCGACGTGCTGGCGGTGGGCGAGGGCGCGACCGGCGAGGTCGGCGCGCGGGTGCTGGCCCAGCCGGCACTGCCCGGCGGCGGCTTCGCGGAGCTCGCCGTCGCCGACGCCGCGGCGGTCCGGCCGGCCCCCGAGGCACTGGACGACGCCGAGGCCGCCGCACTGCACATCGGCTACCAGACCGGCTGGTTCGGACTGCACCGCCGGGCCCGGCTCCAGGCGGGCGAGACGCTGCTGGTGCACGCCGCGGCCGGCGGCGTCGGCAGCGCCGCGGTCCAGCTCGGCCGGGCCGCCGGCGCCCGGGTCATCGGCGTCGTGGGCGGCCCCGAAAAGGCCCGTACCGCCCGCGAGTTGGGCTGCGACCTGGTCCTCGACCGGCGGTCCGACGACCTCGTCGCGGCGGTGAAGGAGGCCACCGGCGGACGGGGCGCGGACGTGGTCTACGACCCGGTGGGCGGCGACGCGTACGCCAAGTCCACCAAGTGCATCGCCTTCGAGGGCCGGATCCTCGTCGTCGGCTTCGCCGGCGGCGCCATCCCCACCCCGGCCCTCAACCACGCCCTGGTCAAGAACTACGCGATCCTGGGCCTGCACTGGGGCCTGTACAACACCAAGGACCCGGCCGCCGTCGACGCCTGCCACGAGGAGCTGACCAAGCTCGCCGCACAGGGGGCGATCAAGCCCCTGATCGGCGACCGGGTCCCCTTGGCGGGGGCCGCCGACGCCGTCCAACGGGTCGCCGACGGGGACTCCGTCGGCCGCCTCGTGGTGGTTCCCGGAACGGAGGAGAACCGATGACCGACGCCGCCGACCTGCGCCGGCGCACCGCCGAACTGCTCGCCACCCAACCGCCCACCCGTCGCCCACCACCACCCTTGGCCGAGGGCCCGCACCCTTGGTCCGACACCGACCGGCTGGACTTCCTGCGCGCCCGCTTCGACGCAGGGCTCGCCTGGGTGCACTTCCCCGAGGGCCTCGGCGGCCTGGACGCCCCGCGCTCCCTCCAGGCCGTCGTGGACGCCGAACTCGCCGCCGCCGGCGCCCCGGACAACGACCCCGGCCGGATCGGCATCGGCCTGGGCATGGCCGCCCCGACGATCCTCCGCTACGGCACCGAGGAGCAGAAGCAGCGCTTCCTGCGGCCCCTGTGGACCGGCGAGGAGGTGTGGTGCCAACTGTTCAGCGAGCCCGGCGCCGGCTCCGACCTGGCCGCGCTGGCCACCCGCGCCGTCCGGGACGAGAACGGCAACTGGGTGGTGGACGGGCAGAAGGTCTGGACCTCCAGCGCCCATCTGGCGCGCTGGGCGATCCTGGTCGCCCGCACCGACCCGGCCGTGCCCAAGCACCAGGGGCTGACGTACTTCGTCTGCGACATGACCGACCCCGGCGTCGAGGTGCGCCCGCTGCGTCAGATCACCGGCGAGGCGGAGTTCAACGAGGTCTTCCTCAGCGGCGTGCGGATCCCCGACGCCCACCGCCTCGGCGACGTCGGCGACGGCTGGCGGGTCGCCCGCACCACCCTGATGAACGAACGGGTCGCCATCGGCGGCGTCCGCACCCCGCGCGAGGGCGGGATGATCGGCGTCGCCGCGGCCGCCTGGCGCGACCGCCCCGAACTGCGCACCCACGACCTGCACCGGCGGCTGCTGACCCTCTGGGTGGAGGCCGAGGTCGCCCGCCTCACCGGCGAACGGCTGCGCCAGCAACTCTCCTCCACTCTCAACTCCGTTCGAGCGGGAGGTGCCCCCACGGGCCAGCCCGGTCCCGAGGGCAGCGGCATGAAACTGGCCTTCGCCCGGCTCGCCCAGCAGATCAGCGGCTGGGAGGTGGAGTTCCTCGGCGAGGACGGACTCACCTACGACGACTGGACGTTGCGCCGCCCCGAGGGCGTCGACTTCACCGGCCGTGAGGCCGGCTACCGCTATCTGCGCGCCAAGGGGAACTCCATCGAGGGAGGCACCTCCGAAGTGCTGCTCAACATCGTCGCCGAGCGCGTCCTGGGCCTGCCGCCCGAGCCGCGCACCGACAAGGACGTCGCGTGGAAGGACCTCCCCCGATGACTCCCACGACCCCCGCCGCCGAACCCGACCTCCTCTACTCCGAGGACGAGGACGCCCTGCGCGCCGCCGTACGGGCCCTGCTCGCCGACCGCTGCGATCCGGCCACCGTGCTCGCCGCCCTGGAGACCGGCCGGCCCTACGACCCGGAGCTGTGGCGGGCCCTGACCGCCGAGATCGGCGTCGCCGGTCTGCTGGTCCCCGAGAAGTTCGGCGGACAGGGCGCGGGCCCCCGGGAGGCCGCCGTCGTCCTGGAGGAACTGGGCCGCGCGGTGGCACCGGTGCCCTATCTGACCAGCGCGGTGCTCGCGGTCACCGCGCTGCTGGGCTGCGACACCGACCGGACCGAGGTCGCCGGCCCGCTGGCCGACCTCGCCGAGGGCCGCACCGTCGGGGCGCTCGCCGTCCCGCTGCCGACCGCGCCCGGCGGGACCGGCCCGGCCACCGTACGGGCGGACGCCGACGGCGCGCTCACCGGGCGGGTCACCTCGGTCGCGGACGCCGCCGGCGCCGGACTGCTGCTCGTCCCGGCCGAGGGCCCGGACGGCCCGGCGCTCTACGCGGTGGACGCCGCGGCGGACGGCGTGCGCACCGAGCCGGTCACCCCGCTCGACCTGACCCGGCCGCTGGCCCACGTGGTCTTCGAGGGCGCTCCCGGCCGCCCGCTGGCCCGCGGGGAGCGGGCCCGTACCGCCGTGCAGCGCGCGCTGCGCACCGGCGCCGGACTGCTCGCCTCGGAGCAGCTCGGTCTCGCCGAGTGGTGCCTGACCGAAACCGTGCGGTACACCGGCGAGCGCACCCAGTTCGGCCGCCCGGTCGGTTCGTTCCAGGCGCTCAAGCACCGGATGGCCGCGCTGTGGTTGGACGTCGCCTCGGCCCGGGCCGCGGCCCGCAACGCCGCCGACGCGCTGGCCGGCGACGGCCCGGACGCGCCGGTGGCGGTCGCGGTGGCCCAGGCGTACTGCGCGCCGGTGGCGGTGCGCGCCGCCGAGGAGTGCATCCAGCTGCACGCCGGCATCGGGATGACCTGGGAGCACCCCGCGCACCTCTACCTCAAGCGCGCCAAGACCGACGAACTCGCCCTCGGCACGCCCGGGCGCCACCGGGACGCGCTGGCCACCCTGGTGGACCTGGCCGCGCCCTAGGGTCCGCGCTAGGGTCCGCGAAGTCCCGCCTGCTGTCGCCCCGTCAGTTCGTGACGGTGAACGGTCGGCTGAAGGCGTGCGCCGTGCCGTTGCCGGCGGTCACCTCCAGGGCGTAGGCCGGGCCGGGCGGAACCTCGGGCAGGGTCACCAGGACCTCGCCGGCCCGGCCGGCACCGGCCCGTGGGGAGACCAGCGCCAGCCGCTGTATCCGGCCGGGGCCGGCCGCCGCGTTCAACCAGACGTCCACCTCGGTGCCGGTGGTGTTGGTCCAGGCGACCGGGAAGCTGCCGTTGACCCGCAGGCTCGTCTGGTCGGCGGGCGCGGTGACCTGGATCCGCCCGGCCGGGGGCCGCCCGGTGCCGGGCGGCGCCGCGTCCGGCGGGGAGTCGGCGGGGCGGGCCCGCGCCGGGCCCGGCACGGCGGCCGCGGCGTCGGCGTCCGGGGCCTGCTGGTCATCCGGAGCCTGCCGGTCCTCCGGAACCCTCGGGTCCGCTGGATCCTCCGGGCCCGCCGGATCGTCCGGGCCGGCGCGATCCACCGGCCCGTCGCGAGCCACCGGCCCCTCCCGGTCCTCCCGGTCCTCCGAGACGGCGGGGTCCTCGGGGACGTCCGGCCCGCCGTGGGTGACGGCGGCGCGGCCGGTGGTCGCGGTGCGCGCGGCGACCGCGGGGGAGACGGTGGGGGCGGCGGAGCGGGCGAAGCCCACGTGGTGCGCGGGGGCCAGTTCGAGGACCAGCGTGCAGCCGACCGCGGTGGCGGCGACCGCGATGGCGAGGGAGTTGGCCGCCTCGGCGACCTTGCCCATCGCGTCCTCCTTTCCTCGGGGAGGGACGAGTCGTCCCTCGGGTCCTCGCGCCGGCGCTGCCGCGGGGCGCGCCCGGGCTTCGTCGGGGAGGGACGAGCCGGAACATCCCCGGCGACCTTGATCATCAAAGGCCCCCGCCCGGCGACCACCTGCTTGGACAGCTCCGGCGCGACAGCTCGGCGGCGAGGCGGGATACTGCCCGCCGCACCCCGACGGTGAGTAAAAAATCCGTAAACTGGCGAGGGTGTCTTGAAAGTGCCGTTCAGGTAGCGTCGGAGCCATGAAGACCGCAACCCGCCGTGTGCTGATCGGACCGGTGCTCCTGCTGCTGGCGGCCCTCCTCGCGATGGTCACCGTGGCCGCGCCCGGCGCACATGCCGCGGGTGGGCTGGACGAGGCGGCCGCCGCCCTGCGGAAGGGCCCGGTCTACGTCGACCCCCGCGCCTCAGGTCAGTTTTCGGCCACTGAGGCGGACGCCCTCGCCAAGAAGATCAAGGACTCCGGCAGGCCGGTCTTCGTCGCCGTCCTGCCCCGGACCTCCGACTACCAACCGTCCACCCTGCTCCGGGACCTGCGGACCAAGGTCGGCATCAGCGGGGTCTACGCCGTCGAGTTCGGCGACGGCTTCAACGCCGGCGCCGACCCCCGGGTGATGTCGCGCACCGCGGTCCAGAACCTCGTCGGCGCCGTCAAGCGCTCGCAGTACCCGACCGTCTCCGCGCGCCTCAACAGCTTCGTCGACACCGCGGCCACCGAGGCCCACGGCCACGCCCCGGCCTCCTGGGGCGGCACCGGCAGCGGCGGCGGGATCGACACCGGCACCGTGGTCGGCCTCGGCGCGCTGATCGTCATCGGGGGCGGCGGCGCGTACGCCATCGCCCGCCGCAACCGCCGCAAGCGGGCCGAGGAGGAGCGCGCCGCCCTCGAAGACCTGCGGATCGTGGTCGACGAGGACATCACCGCCTTCGGCGAGGAACTGGACCGACTGGACTTCAACCCGGCCGAGCCCGGCGCCGACGACGCGATGCGCGCCGACTACTCCCGCGCCCTGGACGCCTACGAGGACGCCAAGTCGGCGATGGCCGCGGCCGAGCACCCCGGCGACGTCCAGGCGGTGACCAAGGAACTGGAGGAGGGCCGCTTCGCGCTCGCCGCGCTCGCCGCGCGCCGCGAGGGCCGGCCGCTGCCCGAGCGCCGGCTGCCCTGCTTCTTCGACCCCCGGCACGGTCCCTCGGTCACCGACGCGACCTGGGCCCCGCCCGGCGGCGCCGAGCGCACCGTCCCGGTCTGCGCCGCCGACAAGAGCCGCCTGGACGACGGCCGGGAGCCGCTGGCCCGCACGGTCCGCACCCCACAGGGCGACCGCCCGTACTGGGACGCGGGTCCCTCCTACGCCCCCTGGGCCGGCGGCTACTTCGGCGGCGGGCTGCTCCCCGGCCTGCTCATCGGCACCACCCTCGGCCACCTCATGATGACCGGCCCCGCCTACGGCGCCGACCTCGGCGGCCACCAGGGGGCGGAGGGCGGCGAGGTCACCGGCGCCGACTTCGACCCCGGCGACTTCGGCGGAGGCTTCGGCGGCGGCGGGGACTTCGGGGGCGGCGGCGACGGCGGCTTCGGCGGCGGCGACTTCTGACCGGCCCGGTTCCGACCGGCCCGGCCGGTCCGGTGCGCTACCCCTCCCGGAAGCCGTCCGGCACCACCCGCTTCGCGCCCAGGAAGCGGGCGTACCGCGCCCGGGCCGCGAAGTCGGCGTAGCCCCACACCGCCGGTCGGCCCACCTCCCGGCACAGGTGCAGCACCCGATCCGGTCCCAGGTGGACGCCGACGTGCGCGCCGTATCCCTCCGGCCCCCCGGCGAGCGGACCGGCGTCGAAGAGCACCAGGTCCAGCGGCTCCGGCGGAGCGGCCCGCCGGGTCGCCGCGCGGTCCGCCCACAGCTCGGCCGAGCGCAGCGGCGGCACCCGCAGCCCGAAGTGGGCCAGCACGGCATAGGCGTAGCGCTGGCAGTTGGCGCCGCCGGCGAGGTCCGGGGGCGCCGCCGTACCCGCCGCAGGTCCGGCCGGGTGTGACGGGCATTCAGGTGGCCCGGCTCCCGGATGGCGGGCGGCCGAGTAGGCGACGTTGCGCAGCGCCCCGGGCAGCGCGTCGAACGCAACGGGGCCGCGGACGTTGGGGACTTGGGGACCTGCGGCGGAGCTCATCGGTCCATGATGCCGTCGCTCTCCCCGTGCCGGCCGGCACGGCGTCGAGGAGGCTCGTTGCGGCACTGTCGTCACCCTCCCGCCCGCCCTCGCGGCGGACGACGGGGCGTGGCGGCAGGGCCCGGGGCTGATCCCAGCACCCGCCCAAGTCCGGCCGACGTGTACTCGACACCACGAGGAGACCCCGATGCAACGGCGCATTCCCAAGGCCGCCCTGTGGGGCGCGGCCGCGACCGCCCTGGTGGCGGCCGTCACCCCGAACGGCCCGGCGCGGGCCCTGCCGCAGTCCGACCCCAGCCCGCAGCCCGCGCAACGCAGCATGCTCGACGCGATGCGCCGGGACCTCGGGCTGTCCCCGTCCCAGGCCCGGACCCGGCTCGCGCAGGAGGCCGAGGCGCAGCACACCGCCCTCGCGGTGCGCCGGGCGCTGGCCGCGCCGCCCGCCGGGATGTGGTTCGACAAGGCACTCGGCCGGCTCGTCGTCGCCGTGACCGGACCCGCCGACGCCCAACGGGTGCGGTCCCTGGGGGCGGTGCCCAAGAGCGTCCGGCACAGCCGGGCGACGCTCCAGGGCGTGGTGCGGCAGATCGCCGATCGGGCCGGCCGCGGCATCCCGGGCGTCACCGGCTGGGGCATCGACGAGCGCGCCAACGGGGTGGTGGTGCGGGTCGACCGCGCGACGCGCACCACCCGCACCGCCGGCTTCGAGAGCACCGCGCGGCAGATCGCCGTCCGCTCGCGGGTCCCGGTCACCGTCGAGCGCAGCGACCAGGCGCCGCGCCAGCAGGGCGGCGGCACGATCATCGGCGGCGACCGCTGGATGCCGGGCACCGACGGCATCTGCTCCATCGGTTTCTCGGTGACCGGACCCCACCACTTCCAGGGCTTCGTGACCGCCGGTCACTGCACGCTGAAGGCCAACCAGCCCGCGTACGGCAGGGACGGCAGCCGCATCGGCACCTCCAACAAGGGCGGGAAGCTCAGCGTCAACGGCTACGCGGGCGACTTCGGCCTGGTGGCGGTGGACCAGCCGGGCTGGCAGGTGAGCCCCGAGGTGCGGGGGCAGGGCGGCAGCCCGGTCACCGTCACCGGCTCCCAGGAGGGCATCGTCGGGACGTCGATCTGCCACTCCGGCCAGACCAGCGGCTGGCACTGCGGCGAGATCACCCGCACCGACCAGACCGTGGACTACGGCAGCACCGTCATCTCCGGGCTGTCCTTCACCAACGCCTGCTCGGCGGCCGGGGATTCGGGCGGTTCCTACGTCAGCCAGCCCGGCGCCCCGAGGGCGGTGGGCGTGCACTCCGGCGGCGGCGCCGCGACCTGCGACGTCGGCGGGGACACCGTCACCATCTTCCAGCCGATCGACGGGCCGCTGCGCAAGTGGGACCTGAAGCTGGTGACCGGCACCCCGTGACCTCCGGCCCGTGTGCTTTTAGCGCACCAGGGCCACCTCGGACCGGTTCATGACCACACCTTTACGTACTGTATAGGTGTACTCGCCCACCCGAGTGGGCCCCGGCCGGCGAAAACGCTGGTCAGGTGCCCATCTCGGCAGGAAAGAGGGGGCCGCCGGGCCCCGTTCCACACCGGTTCAAACCTGACCGCACGGCTACGTAGGTAGCCATGGAAGTAGCCATGGGAGACCGACCGGAGTCGCCCCGGCCTCGCAGAGATCAGACGACTGCAGCCGCGTGTTCGCGGGTTGAACCACGGGATGGACCAGGGCTTATGGGGCTTCCTGCTGCACCCCGATGTCCAGGGTCATGGTTGTGCTCTGGCCGTCCACCTGCGCGTCCGGCGGGTTGAGGCAGCGTCGCAGTTTCACCTCAACCCGCGCCGGAAGCAGGGCCGGCTCGCGCCCGACGTTCCTAGATCGCGGTGACGTTGACTGCGGACGGGCCCTTCTGACCGTCCTGGATCTCGAACTCGACGTTCTGCCCTTCGGCGAGGGTCTTGAAGCCGTTGCCCTGGATCGCGGAGAAGTGCACGAAGACATCCTTGCTGCCGTCAGCGGGCGTGATGAAGCCGAATCCCTTCGACTCGTTGAACCACTTCACCTGGCCCTTGAGCTTTGCCATGGGTACTCCTTCAGTCGTGCTGACAGCGTGTGGGTCTGGCTGAACATCCTTTCCGGAAGTCCGCCCAGACGGGAAGGATCTTCGTGCATCCTGGCCGGATAGAGCAGTTGACCACCGAGTGTGACGCATCAGAACAGGCCCACGACCTGCCGGACACGCCCTACAACTAGCCGCCGAAACCACCGCTCTCGTGGGAGCTACGCTGCCTGGGATTGCGCGGTACGCGTGCCCGAGGTGGTCCGCTGCACATCCTCAAGCAGGAAGGTCTCGTCTTCCCCGAAGTCCGGGGCCTGGAAGGGGTTTGTCGTCGGAGGCGGCGATGCCGTAACGGTGCGGCGGGGTTGCCCCTCCGGGGCGGAGAACAGCGACGTCAGATCGATGAGACGTATCCCTTGTGTGTAGGTCCCTGAGAGGGGCCTGGCGTGCCGTGACGGGGCGCAGCGGTCCTACAGCTTGGTCATCGTGGTGTACGGGCTCAAGATCCGCATTTGCGCCGAGCCGAAATCCACGAGCGCCGCGATTCCGTCCTCGATGCCGGTTACCCGGCCGAGGCCGTACATGTCGTGTGTGACCTGGTCGCCCACGGCGAAGTGCTTGGGAGTCGGGGTGGCCGGTGCTTTGAAGGGGCTGGTGGGCAAATGACGCTTCGGTGCAGCAGGCTTTGTCATTGCCCTCAGTATGCACCTACGGACTGCGCTGGTGGGTGGCCTTCAGGGGCAGGGGTAGCTGATCGTCGGAGTCCACTCCGGGAGGAGCTGAGCCTGCCGGCTGGCAGCAGACGGGCGGGTACGGGCGGTTCGGCCCCATTGGAGGCCGAACCGCCCGTACTGTTCGTGGTGTCTACGGCGTCACATAGCGGGCGCCAAACACTGGAGGCAATACCTCGTGCTGATTGCTCAGCGTCCGTCACTGACCGAAGAGGTCGTCGACGAGTTCCGCTCCCGGTTCGTGATCGAGCCGCTGGAGCCGGGGTTCGGCTACACCCTCGGCAACTCCCTCCGCCGCACTCTCCTGTCGTCGATCCCCGGCGCTGCCGTCACCAGTATCCGCATCGACGGCGTCCTGCACGAGTTCACCACCGTTCCGGGCGTCAAGGAGGACGTCACCGACCTGGTCCTCAACATCAAGCAACTGGTCGTCTCCTCGGAGCACGACGAGCCGGTCGTGATGTACCTGCGCAAGCAGGGCCCGGGTCTGGTCACCGCCGCCGACATCGTGTCCCCGGCCGGTGTCGAGGTGCACAACCCCGACCTCGTCCTCGCCACGCTCAACGGCAAGGGCAAGCTGGAGATGGAGCTGACGGTCGAGCGCGGTCGCGGCTACGTCTCCGCCGTGCAGAACAAGCAGGCCGGCCAGGAGATCGGCCGGATCCCGGTCGACTCCGTCTACTCGCCGGTCCTCAAGGTCACCTACAAGGTCGAGGCCACGCGTGTCGAGCAGCGCACCGACTTCGACAAGCTGATCGTCGACGTCGAGACCAAGCAGGCGATGCGTCCGCACGACGCCGTGGCCTCGGCCGGCAAGACGCTGGTCGAACTCTTCGGTCTCGCCCGCGAGTTGAACACCGAAGCCGAAGGCATCGACATGGGCTCGTCCCCGACGGACGTCGCTCTGGCTGCCGACCTGGCGCTGCCGATCGAGGGGCTGGAGCTCACCGTTCGGTCGTACAACTGCCTCAAGCGTGAGGGCGTCCACTCCGTGGGTGAGCTCGTGGCGCGCTCCGAGGCGGACCTGATGGACATCCGCAACTTCGGTGCAAAGTCGATCGACGAGGTCAAGGCGAAGCTGGCCGGCATGGACCTGGCTCTCAGGGACAGTCCGCCCGGGTTCGACCCGACCGCCGCTGCCTTCGGTGCGGATGCAGGTTTCGTGGAGACCGAGCAGTAGTGAACAGAGTGCCGGGTACGACCGCACCTGGCTCCTTTGGTGCCAACGGGTGTTGGGGGGCTGAGTGATGAGCAGGTCGGTGAGCGTCGTCAGGGCGATGCCGGACATGGCCACGGTCGGGGCTGGATAGCCGTCGAAGTGTCCCGGGCACAGCTGCGGGTCATGGCCATGTCGCAGGACACAGAGGAGCCGTGGAAGCTACTGCGGTTTTCGGCGTGAAGTCGTTGGTGACGACTTCACGCCGAAAACCGCAGTAACGCTGCTGCCGAGGACCACCAAGAGGATGGCGGCCGCCTGGATGAGGGAACCGCTGAGGTGGAAGGCGCGCTGGTTGATGTTTTCGGACCAGTTCATCAGGCCGACGCCGAGATAGATCGGGCAGGTAGCCCCGACCCAGCAACCGGCCGACATCAGCCTCATGCACTGGCGAAGCAGAAAGTGGTCCGTGCGGCGGGCGGCCGTCCGACACAAGACCGCGGACATCACCAAAGCGACGGCCAGGGGGCAGGAGGTAAACGACCATGTAGAGCGTGCCCACGAGATTGCTGTGCTGGGCTCCGGTGAAGTCGGTGGAACCGTCTGGCGCGACGATGGATGGCGAGGTGCCAGGGAACAGACAGATCGCGGCGTCGCCGGTGAAGGCCCCGAGGATCATGCGAGCTTTGAGCCGGAACCACCGGCGCCAGGCAGGCTCCGACGCTTGCGGCGGAACGATGGAGTCCACCCAGCCGATCAACAGGAGGCAGCACAGCATCACCATCAGATGCTTGGGCAGCATGGCGGCGTCGCAGACACCGGTGATCTTGGCCAGCCATGCGTCGACGACGTGGAGGCGAAGGGTCGCGCCGACCGCTAGGAGTTGTCTTCAAATGTCACGCCCACATCAGGAGCGATGCGAGGGTGACGGCTGCTTGATAGGACTCGACGGTTTTGTCGTAGCGGGTGGCGATGCCACGCCATTGCTTCAACCGGTTGAAGCAGCGTTCGACCACGTTGCGCTGCTTGTAGAGCTGCCTGTCGAAGGCCGGCGGGCGTCCGCCCCGGCTGCCGCGCCTGAGCCGGTTACGGATCTGGTCGGCCCGTTCGGGGATGGTGTGGCCGATGCCGCGCCGCCGGAGCCAGGCGCGGATGGCCTTCGAGCTGTAGCCCTTGTCGCCCAGGACGTGGGCGGGCCGGACCCGTGGCCGTCCGAGACCGACCCGGGGAACCCGAATCGCCTCCATCACGGCGGTGAACTGGGTGCAGTCGTTGGTGTTGCCACTGGTGACAGTGAAGGCGAGCGGGCGGCCCAGGGCGTCGCACGCCAGATGGATCTTGCTGGTCAGACCGCCCCTGGACCGTCCGAGTGCGGGCTCGCGCAGCCCCCTTTTCGGGCCCCGGCAGCGTGCTGGTGGGCGCGGACCACGGTGGAGTCCACCGACACGAGCCAGTCGATGTCCCCGGCCGCGTCCGCCCTCGCCTGGGCCTCCCGCAGCATTCGCTCGAACGTGCCGTCCAGGGCCCACCTGCGAAAACGGGTGTGCAGCGTGGCCCACGGTCCATACCGCTCCGGGACATCACGCCAAGCCGTGCCGGTACGGAACTTCCACACGATCCCGTTGAGCACGGTCCGATCGTCCAGCCGCTTCCTGCCCCGCAACGACTCAGGCAACAAGGGCCGGACAAACTCCCACTCGGCATCGGACAGTTCATGACGACGTATCACCCAACCATGATCCACCACTCAAGATCATTTGAAGACGCGCCCTAGGACCTGTCTTCGGTTGTGATCAAAATTGGGTTTGGTCCCCGGGTAGGGTGCCGGTCCGGTAGGAGTGTGGTGTGACGTGTGCGCAACTGGCCGATGAGGAGTGGGAGTTCATCGGGCCGTTCTTGCCGATCGGCGGGTTCGGTCCGTATCCCGCGCGGCTGCGTGAGCAGTTCGAGGGGGTGATGTGGCGGTTTAGGACCGGCAGCCGGTGGCGGGAGATGCCTGGGCGGTTCGGTGCTTGGCAGACGGTCTACAACCGCTTCATGTGATGGCGGGACGCGGGCGTCTTCCAGGCCCTGCTCGAAGGGGCGATTGCGGAGGCCGCCCGCAGGGACGAGATCGATATCTCCCTGGTCGGCGTGGACTCCACCACGGCGCGGGCTCATCACGATGCGGCCGGCATGCGGGTCAGCGAGGAGACCCTGGCCGCACTTGAGGAGGCAGCCTCACACAAGGGGGAGCGTGCGAGGAACAAGGCGGGCGGGACGGCGAGAGCGACCCTGCCCGCGCCGAGCGGCGACGCATCCGGCGCCGACGGCGGGCCCGGCTGACAGCCGCCCTGCTCGGCCGGTCCCGCGGCGGGCTGACCAGCAAAATCCACCTGGCCGCCGACCGACGTTGCCGGCCGATGCACTTCTCCTGACCGTCGGGCAGGCCGCAGACAGCCCCCAGTTCATCCCCGTCCTGAAGAAGGTGCGCATCCGCCTGCCGGTCGGTGGTCCCCGCACCCGGCCCGCTGCCGTGGCCGGCGACAAGGCATACTCCTCCCGGGCCAACCGAGCTCACCTGCGCAAACGCCACATCAGGGCAGTCATCCCGGAGAAGAAAGATCAGGCCGCGCACCGCAAGAAGAAAGGCAACCGGGGCAGCAGACCTGTCACCCATGACACCAATCTCTACCGCGAACGCAACACGGTTGAGCGGGCGATCAACAGGATGAAGGACTGGCGAGGCATCGCCACCCGCTACGACAAGACGCCCGAGAGCTACCTCGCCGCACTCCATCTCCGCGCAGCAACCATCTGGATCAGCAGCCTGACGCGGGCCGTTGATCGCAACTGAAGACAGCCCCTAGGGCGATGAAGGTCCCCAGAAGAGCACGCTGGCCGGGAGTTCGGGGCCGGGCGCGTATTCGGAGGACGACGACCCATGGGGCGATGGTCGACAGGACATCGACGATGTTTTCGGGCACTTGAGGATGTTCCAGGATCAGGGGCGGGCGAGAACGGTCAAAGGCTGTGGTGCAGCCGGTCCAGGAGAGGATCACTCTGGAAGCGGCGTGCGTGAGCCTGATCGGCCGCGGTACGCCGGAGTGCGAAGGCGAACTGCTCGGCTTCGTCCTCGATTCGTGCCTCATCTGGGGCTAGCCCGCCGTCCTGTGACCGTGGCCGGCCGATGAGAGAGCCGGAGAGGAACTCCGGACTGAGGTATTCGTACGGCTCTGGCTCGGGTTGCGTCGACAGCTCGAAGGGGACGTGCCCGAGGGCGATGTGGCCTGCTTCGTGAGCCAGGGTGTGGACCGCTGCGGCGCCGTGGAGTTCGGGCGCTACCCAGATGGCGTCGAGATCTCGGTCAGGCAGTGTCAACCACAAGCCGTTGGCCCGAAGTCCAGTCAGCGGCGGGGCGCCGCGCCACAGTTCCAGGCGACCTGGTCCCGGGTAGCGGGACCGGACCACCTCGAACAGGCTCGTAATGGTGAGGGGGTCGGGAATAGGGAAGTCATCAAGCGCGCTGCGGATGTGTTTGTCGGCGTGTGTCACCGGAGGCAGTCACCTTGCTGTTCGGTCAGATGTCAGGCGACGAGTGCACGTCAGCAGTGCCGGCAGCGTGTTCCATGTCTTCGACCTGACGCAGCGAGCGTACGTAGTTCACGGCGCGGGTTTGGCCCTGGGGGAGAGGCCGCGGGCGGAGCGGGCTAGCACCCGAAGTGTCTCGTTTTCTTCATTTTCATCTGACTTGCGTCGTTCCACGAGGAATCGGTTGAGTTCCTTGAGTACGGACTGGACGACCGCGGAGGACTCGGCAGCGTCTGAGGGCAGACGGAAGTAGTCGAGTGGAACCTTGAAGAAGTCTGCTAGGTAGCTGGCCTTCTCGATGGAGGGGGTGGGCCCGTCCTCTCTGCGTAGGCGCCGGATGTACTCGGCGGTGATGCTGCCTTCTTCGTTGCGGCGATTGATCTCGTCGGCAACCTGCTGGTTCTTGTACTCCACGTACCGGCCAGGGTTGTTGGAGTCTTCAGGGGCGCACGCCTCGAATAGGAGGTTCAGTCGCGCGGCGAAGGAACTCTGCCGCTGGGCATGAGGTGAGGTCACGGTGGTGTCGGTCTTCCTTGGCAGGTTTTGGAGCCATTATCCGTGCCTTATCCCGTGATCCAACGATCGTTGGATGTACGTGGCGGCCTGCCACAGATGGTTTGACGAATCATGATCGAACCCGTTTGATGGGCCTCGGGTCAGTACGTTTAGCCGTGGGTGGTTACTGGCTGCTTTGCCTGTTCTACCTCCTGTGCTGCCATGACGAGGGGCGTCGATCATTCAGGCAACCGCCCACCTCGGCGGTTCCGCCTATCTCCGTCGTCGCACGAGCGGGCGTTGCCGCGCTTCCCTCTTTGCGCTCCGCGCCCTCTCGCGTATCGAACCAATATTCGACCACGTGTCATCCGACGGGACGGACAAGCCATGGCGATCTCCGACGCCATGCCGATGCTCATGGCTTCCAGCCTGCGGTCGACCACGTCTGTGCATCTGGAAAGCCCCGCCCCGCAGCAGATCCTGGGGCAGGAGAACTCCCTTGAGTTCAGGATTGGCCCCGAGCATGGTCCGGCCGAGGCGCTGCGACGTGCCCGTGGATTCGCGGCGATGGTCCTGCCGGCGTTGCTCGGCTCGACGCCGAAGGTGGTGCCTCTAGGTGAGGCTGTGCTCGCCGTCCTTACGGAACTCGTTGACGTTACCGCGCGTCATCGTGTCAGCGTCGACCTCGCCGGACGCATCTCGTACGACGGCTCACATGTCCTGATCTCCATTGGCGAAATAGACCAGACCCTGCCGGAGCCGGACGATGAGCCGGCATGTACCTGGTGCACCGAGTCGCCGAGGATGTCGGCCAGCATGAGGGCTTCGATGGGGGCTACGTGACCTGGGCCGCCATCCGCGCTTAGGGCCTGTCCGGCGGGTCTTCGCGGAGCCCCCGCCGGCCGCCTACGCTGAGGTGGCCACGGCCAGGGCCCCGCTGACGGACGGCGCCGGGTGGTGAAGTCACGGCTATGCAGCTATGAAGCAAGGCCAGGAACGAACGTAGCCCTCAAAGTAGCCGCACAGACGGTCATCCTGAATGTTCGTGCAGGTCGCTGCATTGCGAAGATTTTCCGTACTGTTTAATGGCAACCGCACAAATGCGAGCGGTTCGCAACAACAGTCGATCTTCAAGAGGGGTGTGGGCATGACGTCCCGGTCCATACGGCGAGTGGCCGCCACGGCGCTGGCGGCCACGATGGCGCTCACCGCGGCGGCCTGCGCCGCCCCGAACGAGGGCCGGGGCAGCACCAAGCCCACCGACACCGCCGTCGTCGGCATCGCCTACGAACCCGAGACGCTCAGCCCGCTCCTCGGCTACGGCAAGGACGGCAACTCCAAGATCTTCGACGGGCTGCTCACCCACGACGCCGAGATGCGCCTCAAGCCCGCACTGGCCGCCGCGCTCCCCGACGTCACCGACGGCGGCAGGACCTACACCTTCACCCTCCGCCCGGGCGTGAAGTTCAGCGACGGCACGCCCTTCACCGCCGACGACGTGGTCTTCACCTACGCCACCATCCTCGACGAGAAGACCAACAACGCCTCCAAGGCCGAGCTGGACGCCCTCGACACCGTGGAGAAGAAGGACGACCGGACCGTCGTCTTCCATCTGAAGTACCCCTACGCGCCGTTCGCCGAGCGCACCGTCCTGCCCATCGCCCCCCGACACCTCGCCGGCAAGCAGGACGTCAACACCGGCCCCTTCACCACCCACCCGGTCGGCACCGGCCCCTACGTCCTCACCACGTGGTCCAAGGGCGAGAAGCTCACCTTCACCGCCAACCCCCACTACTGGGGTGGCGCGCCGAAGGTCAAACGCCTCACCATGGCGATCATCAAGGACGACGACATCCGCGCCACCCGGCTGCGCTCCGGCGACCTCGACGGCGCCATCCTGCCGCCCGAACTCGCCGCCACCTTCACGTCCGACACCGGCCGCCGCACCCTCGCCGCCAAGACCTTCGACTACCGCAACGTCACCCTGCCCAGCGCCAACCCGGTCACCGGCGACCGCGCCGTACGCCGGGCACTGGACCTCGCCGTCGACCGCCAGGCCATGGTCAAGGGCATCCTCAGCGGCGCCGGCAAGCCCGCCTACGGACCGGTGCCCACCGACAGCCCCTGGTTCGCCAAGGGCACCGAGCGCCCGCACGACCTGGGCAAGGCCCAGCAGATCCTCGACGAGGCCGGCTGGAAGACGGGCCCCGACGGCGTCCGCGCCAAGGACGGACAACGCGCCTCCTTCACCCTCTGGTACCTCTCCGGCGACAAGCTCCGCCAGGAGCACGCACTCGCCTTCGCCTCCGACGCCAAGAAGGCCGGCATCGAGGCCAAGGTCGAGTCCGGCACCTGGGAGGCCATCGAGCCCAACATGAAGCAGGACGCCGTCCTCGCCGGCGGCGGCAGCCCCGCCGACCCCGACTTCGACCAGTACCTGCTGCTGCACTCCTCGCTCGCCGGCGACGGCTTCAACAACATGTCCCGGTACGCCAACAAGACCGTAGACGACCAACTCGTCGCCGCCCGCCGCACCGACGACCACCGGACCCGCAAGACCGCCTACGACACCGTCCAGCGCGAACTGGCCGAGGACCCCGCCTACATCTTCCTCACCCACGTCGACCACCTCTACGTCGTCGACGACCGCTGGAAGGACCTCACCACCCAGGTCGAACCGCACGACCACGGACTGGCCTCCGGCCCCTGGTGGAACGCAGAGGACTGGCAGCCCGCGAAGTGACCGCCCCCTCCACGCTGCCCTGGGGGCCGATGGCGCGGATGACGGCACGGCGGGCCCTGACCGCCGTGCCGGTCCTGCTCGCCGTCACCCTCGGGGTGTTCGCGATCGCCGCTGCCTCGCCCTTCGACCCGGTGCGCGCCTACGCCGGCACCGCCGGACTCACCGCCTCCCAGGAGAACCTCGACCAGCTCCGCCACAACCTCGGCGTCGACCGGCCCCTGCTGACCCGCTGGTGGGACTGGCTCACCAGCGCCCTCACCGGCGACCTCGGCGACTCCGCGAGCCTGCGCGCCCCGGTCTCCCAGGTCATCGGCGAACGCCTCGGCTGGTCGGTACTGCTGTGCGCCCTGGCCTTCGCCCTCGCCGTGACCCTCGGCACCCTCCTCGGCGTGCTGGCCGCCAGGCGCCGCGGCGGCGCCCTCGACCGCGCCGTCACCGCCACCGCCTACGTCCTGGAAGCCGCCCCGCCGTACTGGCTCGGACTCCTCGCCGTCTGGTTCGGCGCCCTCAAACTCGGGATGCTGCCGGCCGGCGGCCTCACCGACACCGGCACCGACCTCGTCACCGCCGGCCAGATCGCCCGCCACCTCGCCCTGCCGGCACTGGTGCTCGCCGCCTCCCAACTACCATGGTTCGTCCTCTACGTCCGCCAGGGCGTCGGCGACGCGCTGACGGAGGACCCCGTGCGCGGCGCCCGGGCCCGCGGCCTGCGGGAACGCACCGTACTGCGCCACCACGCGCTGCGCTGTGGCCTGCTGCCCGTCCTGACCCTGATCGGCTCCCGGGTACCCGAACTCATCACCGGCGCCCTGCTGGTGGAGACCGTCTTCAGCTGGCCGGGCATCGCCGCCGCCACCGTCCAGGCCGCCACCAGCGTGGACTTCCCGCTGCTGGCCGCGCTCACGGTCCTGGCCACCGCCGCCGTCCTCGCCGGCAACCTGCTGTCCGACCTGCTCTACGGGCTGGCCGACCCGAGGGTGGGATTCGATGGCTAGCACCACCACCGGCGCCCGCGGCCGGCGCGGCGGCGCTCCGCGACACGCCCTCCGACTCCGCGCCGGCGCCGGGATCCTCGCCGTCGTCGTCCTCGCCGTCGTCCTCGTCCCGCTGCTGTTCCCCCTGGACCGGCAGGCCGTCGACCTGGCCGCCAAACTCCAACCACCGTCCGCCGCCCACCCGTTCGGCACCGACGAGGTCGGCCGCGACCTGCTGCTCCGCTGCGTCTACGGACTGCGCGTCTCGCTGCTGGTCGGAGTGGTCGCAGCCCTGGTCGCCACGGTCCTCGGCACCGCCGTCGGCGCCCTCGCCGGGGCACTCGGCGGCTGGGCCGACCGCACCATGATGCGCCTGGTCGACCTCTTCTCCTCCGTGCCGCACCTGCTGCTCGGCATCTTCATCGTCGCCATGTTCCGGCCCGGCGTCTGGCCGGTGATCATCTCGGTGGCGCTGACACACTGGCTGTCCACCGCCCGGATCGTCCGCGCCGAAGTGCTCTCGCTGCGCTCCCGGCCCTACCTCGACGCCGCGCTCACCGGCGGCGCCTCCCGCCGGCGGGTGACCGTCCGCCACCTCCTGCCGGGCGTCCTGCCGCAGGCCGGACTCGCCGCCGTCCTGATGGTCCCGCACGCCGTCTGGCACGAGTCCGCACTGTCCTTCCTCGGCCTGGGGCTGCCCGCCCACGAGGCGAGCCTCGGCATCATGGCCAACGCCGCCCGCAGCTCCCTGCTGGCCGGCGACTGGTGGCCCACCCTCTTCCCCGGCCTGTTCATCATCGTCCCCACCCTCGCCGTCGCGGGCCTGGCCGGCGCCTGGCGGGAGCGGCTCAACCCGCGCCGCCGATCGGAGCTGACGCTGTGACCGCCCACCGGACCCCCGACCCGAGCCCGGCCCCGAACCCCGCCCCGACCACCGGCACGCACCCCGCGGGGACCGACGAGGAGCCCGGAGCCGCCACCGCCCCGCCCCGCCTCGCCGTGCGCGGACTGACCGTCCGCTTCCGGATGCCCGGCGGCCGGTCCGTCGCCGCGGTCACCGACGCCGACTTCGACCTGGCGCCCGGCGAGTGCCTGGTCCTCGTCGGCGAGAGCGGCTGCGGCAAGTCCGTCCTGGCCTCCGCACTGCTCGGCCTGCTGCCCGGCAACGCCGAGGCCACCGGCACCGCACTGCTGACCGACGCCCACGGCGCCACCGAACTGCTCGCCGCCCCCGAGACCGAACTGGCCCGGTCGGTACGCGGCCGACGGATCGGACTGATCCCGCAGAGCCCCGCCGCCCACCTCACCCCCGTCCGCACCGTGCGCTCCCAACTAGAGGAAACGGTAAGGGAGTTGACGGGGGTCCGGCGCGGAGCGGGGCTGCGGGCGGCCGCGGAGCGCGCCGCCGCACGCGCCGCCTTCCCGACCGGCCATCTCGACCGCCACCCGCACCAGCTCTCCGGCGGCCTCGCCCAGCGCGCCGCCACCGCCCTCGCCCTGGCCGGCGACGCCCCCCTGCTCCTCGCCGACGAACCCACCACCGGCCTCGACCGCGACCTGGTCGACCGCACCGTCGACGAACTCCGCCGACACACCGAGGCCGGCCGCGCACTGCTGATGATCACCCACGACCTGGCGGCGGCCGAACGGATCGCGGACCGGGTCGCCGTGATGTACGCCGGAAGGATCGTCGAACTCGCCGAAGCCCGGCGGTTCTTCGGCACCCCGGGACCCCGCCACCCCTACACACGCGGCCTGCTGGACGCGCTGCCCGGCCGGGCCTTCACCCCCATCCCCGGCATGCCGCCCGAACTCGGCGACCTGCCGGCCGGCTGCGCCTTCGCCGCCCGCTGCGACCGCGCCACCACGACCTGCGCGACGCTCCCCGCGCCGCGCGACGGCGTCGCCTGCCACCACCCGGTGCCGCCGGAGAGGGAGCCCGACCGTGCTCGAACTGCGTGACATCACCGCCGGATACGACCGCGGAGCCCCCGTCGTCCGCGGCGCGTCGCTGACCCTCGCCCCCGGCGAAGCGGTCGGCCTGCTCGGCCCCAGCGGCTGCGGCAAATCCACCCTGGCCCGGGTCGCCGCCCTGCTCCACCGGCCGGACGCCGGCACCGTCGTCCTGGACGGCACCCCCGCCCGGGGCTGGCGCCACCGCGCCCCGCGCGAGCAGCGCACCGCCTTCGGCGTCCTCTTCCAACAGCCCCGGCTCTCCGCCGACCCCCGCCTGCGGCTCGCCGACGCGATCGCCGAGCCGCTGCGCGCCACCGGCCGCAAGGACCAGATCCCCACCCGCCTCCGGGAGTTGGCGCCCCTCGTCGGCCTCGGCGACGACCTGCTCGCCCGCCGCCCGCACGAGGTCAGCGACGGCCAGCTGCAACGCGCCTGCCTGGCCCGCGCCCTGGTGCTCCGCCCCCGCTGGCTGATCTGCGACGAGATGACCGCGATGCTGGACGCCTCCACCACCGCCGCGCTCGTCGCCGTCGTCGAGTCCTACCGCCGGGAGAGCGGCGCCGGCGTCCTCGCCGTCGGCCACGACCGCACGCTGCTGGAGCGCTGGTGCGACCGCACCGTCGGCTGGGCGGAGCTGGGCGCCGCCACCGGAATGCCGGGCGTGGCCTGAACGTTCCCCCTACGATGGTCCGGCGCGTGACGGACGGGAAAGACAGGAGCGATCGTGACCGAAGTGGCACATGTGGCGACAGAGGGCGGCGCGGACGAGCCCTTCACCGTGCCGATCGCCGTCCGCGGCTACGAGACCGACACCCAGGGCCACCTCAACCAGAGCGTCTACCTCCAGTACGCCGAGCACGCCCGCTGGTCCGTCCTCCAGGCCGGCGGCATCCCGCAGACCGCGCTGCTGGCCCGCGGCATCGGCCCGGTCACCCTCGAAACCACCATCCGCTACCTGCGGGAACTCCGCGCCGGCGACGAGGTCGCGGTCAGCTGCCGGTTCGTCTGGGGCGAGCGGAAGACCTTCGTGATCGAGCAGACCGTGCGCAAGGCCGACGGCACGGTCGCCGCCGAGATCACCGCGACCTGCGGCATCCTCGACCTCACCGAACGCCGACTCCTCAAGGACCCCCGAGCCGCCCTGCGGGAACTGGCCACCGACCCCGGGGCGCTGGGGCTGGGGTAGCCCCTGGGGGACGGGCGAACAGATCCCGTAGGGGGAGCGAACGCCCCCTGTGGGGCCACAACGGGCGGGCGGGGGCGGGGTATTCCGGGACCGCTCCGGCACCGGCCGCCCCGACCCACTGCGCGCCCCGGGGCGGCCGGTGCCGCGCACCGCCGCGGCTCAGCCCTCGCCCGCCGTCCCGCGCGTCGGCACCACCGTCACCTCCGTGCCGGCCGCCCGCACCGCCCGCACCTCCTCCGCCGACAACCCGTCGTCGGTGATCAGCAGGTCGAAGTCGGCCAGCGGCGCCAGCGCGTACAACCCGTCCTTGCGGAACTTGGTGTGGTCGGCGACCAGCACCCGGCGCGCCGCGCTCTCCATCATCGCCCGCTTGACCAGCACCGTCTCCGGCGAGGTGTGGTAGCAGCGGCCCTTGGCGACCGCCGTCGTCGACAGGAACAGCACATCGGCCCGATACGCCCGCACTGCGTCCGCGGTGTGCAGCCCCATGAAGGCGTCGTACGCCGGGAAGTACGCCCCGCCCAGCGTGATCAGCGAGATGCCCGGCTCCTGCGCCAGCGTGGTGATCGCCGGCAGCGAATTGGTGAGCACCGTCAGCGGGGCGTGCTCGGGCGTCTGGTGCGCCAGCATCAGACACGTGGTGCTGTCGTCCAGCAGCACCGTCTGCCCGGGCACCAACAGCGCCGCCGCGGCCCGCGCCAGCGACCGCTTGGTCGCCGCCATCGTCGCCATCCGCTCCGCGACCGTGCCGTGGAACTGCGCCGACGGCAGCCCCGTCGCCCCGCCCCGCACCTTCCGCAACCAGCCCTGCGCCTGCAGCGCGTCCAGGTCCCGATGCGCGGTCATCAGACTGATCCCGAACTCCGCGGCCAGCTCCGAGGTCCGCACGAAACCCCGCGCGACCACCGACTCCCGGATCCGGCGCCGCCGTTCCTCCTGGGCCTCGACCCGGTCCATCGCCCCGTTCCCTCCGCTTCGTGCCACCGTCACCCGCGTGAACGCGTCGCGTGATGTTCACACGAAGGTAACGCGGCGCGCCAGGAGCACCTGCCCGCCGCATGCGGCTCCGCCCCGACGCACCACGGCCGCTCCCCACCGCGATGGGAAGATTCCAGCCACCCTTGACGCCCCTTTTGCGCGAGCGATTGCATCACCGCGTCGTCCACCGGCCCCGCGGATCCCGCCACCCCCGTCCGCCGGCCCGGACCCGCCCGCATCCGTCCCGCCGCAGAAGAAGGGGAGCTTCGATGACGAACCCTCCGCTGCCCGCGCACCGCGCGCTCCTGACCCGCCTGGGCATACCGCCCACCCTCGCCTGGGGGTACCTCGGGCTCCTCCTCTTCATGATCGGCGACGGCGTCGAGTCCGGATACCTCTCGCCGTACCTCATCGACCGCGGCATCCCGGAGTCCCGGGTCGCCCTGCTCTTCACCGTCTACGGCATCGCCGCGGGCATCGCCGCCTGGCTCTCCGGCGTCCTCTCCGACCTGTGGGGCCCCCGCCGCGTGATGGGAACCGGCCTCGCAGCCTGGGCCGCCTTCCAAGTCCTCTTCCTCGCCGCCGCCCTCCCGCTCACCAGCTACCCCCTGATGCTCCTCGGCTACGGCCTGCGCGGCCTGGGCTACCCGCTCTTCGCCTACGGCTTCCTCGTCTGGATCGCCGGAGTGGCCCCCCGCGCCCGACTCGGCACCGCCATGGGCTGGTTCTGGTTCGCCTTCACCGGCGGACTGCCCACGCTCGGCTCCCTGGTCGCCAGCGGCCTGATCCCGCGCATCGGTGCCTACGCCACGCTGTGGGCCGCGCTGGCCCTCGTCGCCGCCGGCGGACTGATCGCACTGCTCCTCGTCCGCGACGAGCACGGCGCCCGCCGCCCACGGACCGCGGGGGAGGGGCCGCTGGCGACCCTCGCCGGCAGCGTCACCATCCTCTGGCGCAACCCCAGGGTCGGCGCCGGCTCCCTCGTCCGGGTCGTCAACACCGCCTCGCAGTTCGGCTTCTTCGTCATCCTGCCGGTCCACTTCACCAGGACGGTGGGCTTCACCCTCACCCAATGGCTGCACCTGCTCAGCGCCATGTTCGCCACCAACATCTTCGCCAACCTGCTGTTCGGCGTCGTCGGCGACCGCATCGGCTGGCGCCGCACCATCGCCTGGTGCGGCGGCGCCGGCTGCACCCTGAGCACCCTGCTGCTGTTCTACGTCCCCACGACCGCCGGACCGAACTTCCCGCTCGCCCTCCTGGTCGCCGCGTTCTACGGCGCTACTCTGGCGGGATACGTACCGATATCAGCGTTGATGCCCTCGCTGGAACCGCGACACAAGGGACAGGCACTGGCGGCCCTCAACCTCGGCGCCGGCGCCAGCACCTTCGTCGGACCCGCCGTCGTCGCGGCCTTCGTCGGGCCGCTCGGCGTCGAAGGGGTGGTCTGGATCTTCGCGGGGATGTACGCGGTGAGCTGCGCCCTCACCCTCCTCCTGAAACTGCCGGACGGACCGGAAGCGGCAGCCACCGGCCCGGACACCGCCGCGCCGCACCCCACCCCGGCCTCGGCGTGAAAGGACCCCGCTGATGTCCGTACTGACCATCGACGCCGGCACCACCGTCATCAAGTCCGTCGTCTTCGACGACCAGGGCAACGAGATCGCCGTCTCCCGCGTCGCCACCGAAGTCCTCCGCCCCCACCCCGGCTGGGCCGAACAGGACATGGACGCCGTCTGGCAGGCCGTCGTCCGCACCGTCCGTGACGTGCTCACCGACCTCACCGACCCCGTCCGGCTGGTCTCCTTCACCGCCCAGGGCGACGGCGCCTGGCTGATCGACGACCACGGCCGCCCCACCGGCCCCGCCCTCCTGTGGTCCGACGGCCGCGCCGGCGACCTGCTCACCACCTGGCAACGCGACGGCCTCCTCGAAGCCGCCTTCCGCCGCAACGGCTCACTGACCTGCGCCGGCATGCCCAACGCGCTCTTCGCCTGGCTCGCCGCCCACGACCCCGACCGGCTCGCCCGCTCCGCCACCTCGCTCACCGCCGCCGGCTGGCTCTTCCTCCGCCTCACCGGCGTCCGCGCCACCGACGAATCCGACGCCTCCGCACCCTTCCTCGACCACACCACCGGCGACTACGACCCCGCCATCGTCGAACTCTTCGGCCTCACCGACCACGCCCGACTGCTCCCCACCGTCCTCGGCGAGGACCAGCGGATCGCCGAACTCACCACCGGCGCCGCCGCCCAACTCGGTCTGCCCGCCGGCCTGCCCGTCGTCATGGCCCCCTACGACATCGCCGCCACCGCCCGCGGCGTCGGCGTGGTCAACCCCGGCCAGGCATGCAGCATCCTCGGCACCACCCTGTGCACCGAAATCGTCCGCACCGGCATCGACACCACCGGCGAACCCTCCGGCGTCAACATCGCCTACCGCGGCCGGGAACGCGTCCTGCGCGCCTTCCCCACCCTCAACGGCGCCGAAGTCCTCAGCTGGGCCGCCCGCCTGCTGCATCTGCCCGGGCCACCCGAACTCTCCCGCCTCGCCTTCGAATCCGAACCCGGCGCCCGCGGCCTGATGTTCCTGCCCTACCTCTCACCGGCCGGCGAACGCGCCCCGTTCCTCGACCCCGCCGCCCGCGGCTCCTTCTGGGGCCTGTCCCTCGACCACACCCCCGCCGACCTCGCCCGCGCCGTCTTCGACGGCCTCTCCCTCGTCCTGCGCGACTGCCTGACCGCCGCCCGCACCGACATCACCGAACTGCGCCTGTGCGGCGGCGGCGCCAACAGCGACGCCTGGTGCGCACTGATCGCCGACGCCACCGGCGTGCCCACCGCCCGCTCCGGCGACACCGAAATCGGCGCCAAGGGCGCCTTCCTCACCGGCCTGGTCCGCACCGGAGCCGAAAGCAGCATGCACCGCGCCGCCGACACCTACGTCCACATGCAGCGCAGCTGGCACCCCGACCCCGAGCGCGCCGCCTTCTACGCCGCGCTCCACGACGACTTCCTCACCTGGCGCGGCCTCGCCCGCACCGCCGGCTGGCGCACCACCACCACCTGGCGCCCCACCCCCGCCGCACCCCGCGCCACCACCCCCACCCCCCGTCGCACCGACCCCACGCACCACCCCGCCGAGACCCCCGCCCCAGGAGGCATCCGTGTCTGACCCGCACGCCCCCGGACCCACCGGCCCAGGACCCGCCCCCCACGGCGACCCCGACGCCATCTGGCTCGGCCTCGACCTCGGCACCCAGAGCGCCCGCTGCCTCGCCGTCGACGGCACCGGCACCCTCCTCGCCACCGCCGCCCGCCCGCTCACCAGCAAGCGCACCGGCACCCGCCACGAACAAGACCCCCACCAGTGGTGGACCGCGCTCGCCGACGCCTGCCGCGAGGCCCTCGCCGGCCTCGACACCCACCGGATCCGCGGACTGGCCATCGACGGCACCTCCGGCACCCTCCTCCTCACCGACACCCACGGCACCCCCCGCACCCCCGCCCTCATGTACGACGACGGCCGCGCCACCGACCAGGCCGAAGCCGTCAACACCGCCGGCGCACCGACCTGGCAGGAACTCGGCTACCGCAGCATGCCGCCCTCCTGGGCCCTGCCCAAACTCCGCTGGCTCCTCGACCACGACCCCGCCCTCGCCACCGGCACCCGCCTCCTCCACCAGGTCGACCTCATCACCTGGAAACTCGCCGGCCGCCAACTCCCCAGCGACACCAGCCACGCCCTCAAAACCGGCTACCACCTCATCGACGAACGCTGGCCCCACGACGTCATGGACACCCTCGGCATCCCCACCGACCTCCTGCCCGACGTCGTCCGCCCCGGCACCGTCCTCGGCACCGTCGGCCCCGAAGCCGCCGACGCCACCGGCATCCCCACCGGAACCGCCATCGTCGCCGGCATGACCGACGGCTGCGCCGCCCAGATCGGCGCCGGCGCCCTCACCCCCGGCGCCTGGAACGCCGTCCTCGGCACCACCCTCGTCCTCAAAGGCAGCAGCGACCACCTCATCCGCGACCCCGCCGGCGTCGTCTACTGCCACCGCGGCCCCGGCGACACCTGGCTGCCCGGCGGCGCCTCCAGCAGCGGCGCCGGCGTCATCTCCCAGTACTTCCACGGCGAGAACCTCGACGTGCTCACCGACCAGGCCGCCGCCCTCGACCCCGACGCCGTCGCCTACCCCCTCGTCTCCACCGGCGGCGAACGCTTCCCCTTCCGCGCCCCCGAAGCCGAACCCTTCATCCTCGGCGACGTCCCCACCCGCGCCACCGAATTCCACGCCTACCTCCTCGGCGTCGCCTGCCTCGAACGCCTCTGCTTCGACTACCTCGACCACCTCGGCGCCCCCACCGACGGCCCCCTCACCTTCACCGGCGGCGGCGCCCGCAACACCTACTGGTGCCGCCTGCGCGCCGAAGTCCTCGGCCGCACCGTCCACCTCCCCGAACACGCCGAAGGCGCCCTCGGCATGGCCGTCCTCGCCGCCACCGCCACCGGCGCCACCCTCACCGAGACCGCCGCCGCCATGGTCCGCCCCGGCACCGAGATCCGCCCCGCCCCCGACCGCACCACCCGCCACCTCCCCACCTACCACCGCTTCGTCACCGAACTCACCCACCGCGGCTGGCTCGACCCCGCCGTGGCCGACCACGCCCTCAGGAGGGCCGCCCCGTGACCGACTTCCTCCTCGTCCGCCACGGCGAGACCGTCTGGCACGCGGAGAACCGCTACGCCGGCCGCTCCGACGTCCCGCTCACCGACCGCGGCCGCGAACAGGCCCAGACCCTCGCCCACTGGGCCGCCACCGCCGACCTCACCGCCATCTGGACCTCCCCCCTCTCCCGCGCCCGCCTCACCGCCGCCCCCGCCGCCGACGCCTGCGGCCTCACCCCCCACATCGACGAACGGCTCTACGAACTCGACTTCGGCCAAGGCGAGGGCCTGACCCGCGACGACATGCGGCACCGCTTCCCCCGGAGCCTGGCCGCCTTCCTCGCCGACCCCGCCGAGCACCACCTCCCCGGCGGCGAACACCCCCGCCACGCCGCGGAACGCGCCGCCGCCTGCCTCGCCGAACTCGCCCACGACCAGCCGCACGGCCGCATCCTGATCGTCGCCCACTCCACCCTCATCCGCGTCCTGCTCTGCCACCTCCTCGGCATCCCCCTCGCCGAATACCGCCGCACCTTCCCCCAACTCCACAACGGCGCACTCACCGAAATCCGCATCACCGGCGGCCACACCGCCCTCCTCCGCCTCAACGCCCCCGCCCTCACCGCCGCCCCCGCCTTGCCCTGACCAGCCACCACCACCCACCCCACCCCACCGCACCCCAGGAGAAACACCCCCCATGACCACCACCGTCCTCGCCGCCGGCAACCACTTCATCCGCCCCGGCCTCTTCAGCGCAGCCGTACGCAAGGCGGCCGGGGACACCCCACTGGAGATACGCGAGATCCAGTTCGGCTGGCCGCACACCCCCTTCGGCCCCGTCGCCGAGGTCCACGAAGCATCCGGCACCGAGGACGACATGATCGAAGCCCTCCGCGGCATCGAGATCTGCGTCACCGAACACGGCCCGCTCACCGAACGCATCCTCGCCAACTGCCCCGACCTCAAGCTCTTCTGCACCAGCCGCGGCGGCCCGGTCAACGCCAACCTCGAAGCCGCCACCCGCCACGGCGTCGCCGTCTGCAACGCCCCCGGCCGCAACGCCACCGCCACCGCCGAACACACCCTCACCCTGCTGCTGGCCGCCGCCCGCGGCGTCGGCGACACCCACACCGACCTGCGCCACGGCATCTGGCGCGGCGACTACTACGAATACGACAACTGCGGCATCGAGATCGACGGCACCACCATCGGCCTGATCGGCTTCGGCGCCATCGGCAGCCGCGTCGCCAAGGTCCTGCACGCCATGGGCGCCCACGTCCTCGTCCACGACCCCTACGTCCGCCCCGAGGCACTCGCCGGCCTCGCCGAACAGGTCACCCTCGACGCACTCCTCACCCGCTCCCGCATCGTCTCCCTGCACGCCCGGGTCACCCCCGAGACCACCGGCATGATCGGCCGCGCACAGATCGCCGCGATGCCCCGCGGCTCGGTCCTCGTCAACTGCGCCCGCGGCGCGCTCCTCGACTACGACGCGGTCTGCGACGCCCTGGAGACCGGACACCTCGCCGGCGCCGGCTTCGACGTCTTCCCCGAAGAACCCGTCCCGGCCGGCTCCCGCCTGCTCACCGCCCCCGGCGTCGTCCTCACCCCGCACATCGCCGGCGGCAGCCAGCAGGTCGCCCACAAGGCCGCCGACATCGTCGCCGCCGAGGTCGGCCGCTACCTCCGCGGCGAACCGCTCCACCACCAGGCCAACGCCTAGCACCATACGAAAGCGCCGGCCGGGCTGGAAGAAGATCCAGCCCGGCCGGCGCTCGGGAACCCCGCGCGATCAGCGCTTCCGCACCAGCGGGAACGGCAGCGTCTCGCGGATCGACAGACCGGTCAGGAACATCACCAGCCGGTCCACACCGATACCCAGACCACCGGTCGGCGGCATCGCGTACTCCAGAGCCTGGAGGAAGTCCTCGTCCAGCTCCATCGCCTCCGGGTCACCACCGGCCGCCAACAGCGACTGCGCGGTCAACCGCCGCCGCTGCTCGACCGGGTCGGTCAGCTCCGAGTAGGCGGTGCCCAGCTCGGTGCCGAACGCCACCAGGTCCCAGCGCTCCGCGACCCGCGGATCGACCCGGTGCTGACGGGTCAACGGCGAGACATCGGTCGGGAAGTCCTTGTAGAAGGTCGGCAGTGTGGTCTTCTCCTCGACCAGCCGCTCGTACATCTCCAACACGACGTCGCCCCGGCCCATCTCCGGCTTGACCGGCACCGACGCCGCCTGGCACAGCCGCCGCAGCACATCCGGATCGGTGTCCGCGTCGACCTCCTCGCCCAGCGCCTCGGAAATCGCCCCGTACACCGTCTTCACCGGCCAGATGCCCGAGATGTCGTGCTCGACCAGCCGCCCGTTCTTGTCCGCCTTCCGCGCGGTCGCGGTGCCGAACGCGGCGATCGCCGCACCCTGGATCAACTCCCGGGTCAGGTTCAGCATCACGTCGTAGTCGGCGAACGCCTGGTACGCCTCCAACATCGTGAACTCGGGGTTGTGCTTGTACGAGATGCCCTCGTTGCGGAACGTCCGCCCCATCTCGAAGACCTTCTCCATACCGCCCACGCAGAGCCGCTTGAGATACAGCTCCGGCGCGATCCGCAGGTACAGGTCCAGGTCGTAGGCGTTGATGTGGGTGTGGAACGGACGCGCGTTCGCACCACCGTGGATCTGCTGCAGCATCGGCGTCTCGACCTCCAGGTAACCCCGGTCGATCAGCCCCTGCCGCAGCGCCTGCACCGCCGTGCTGCGCGCCCGCACCGTCTCCCGCGCACCCGGCGACACCACCAGGTCCACGTACCGCTGACGGACCCGGGCCTCCGGGTCGGACAGCCCACGCCGCTTGTCCGGCAGCGGACGCAGACACTTGGCGGTCAACCGCCACTGTGTCACGAACACCGTCAGCTCACCGCGGTCACTGGTACCGACCTCGCCCTCGGCCTCCACATGGTCACCGAGGTCCACATCCGCACCGAAGCGCTCCAGCAGGTCCTCGCCCGAGTCCCGGGTCACCGCGATCTGCAGATCGCCCGACCAGTCCCGCAGCACCGCGAACAGCACACCACCGTGGTCACGGGTCAGCAGCACCCGACCGGCCACCGTCACGGTCTTGCCGGTACGCGCCCCGGCCGCCAGCTCCCGGTGCTCCTCACGGACCTGGCCCAGCGTGTGCGTCCGCTGCACGCCCACCGGATACGGGTCGGTACCCGCCTCCCGCAGCCGCTCCAGCTTCTGGTGCCGCACCCGCACCTGCTCCGGCAGCGCGGCCAGCTCCCGCTCCCGCTGCTCCTCCGCGGTGGCCGGCTCGGCCTGCACCAGGCCCAGCTCGTCCAGCGACGGCAGACCCGCGGTGCTCGCCGGGGCCAGCACCCGCGTCTTGTGCCCCTTGCCCCACAGCTTGCCCAGGCTCGGCACCGCCACGAAGCCCTCGGCGATACCCGACGCCATACCGATCCGCGCCAGCGCACCGGCGTCCGCGTAGCACAGGAACCGCGGGTACCACTCCGGCAGGTACTTCGAGTTCGAGCGGTACAGCGCCTCCAGCTGCCACCAGCGGGAGAAGAACAGCAGCAACCGGCGCCAGAACTTCAGCACCGGACCGGCACCGATCCGGGCACCCTCCTCGAAGGCGGACCGGAACACCGCGAAGTTCAGCGAGATCCGCCGCACCCCGATCGACCCGGCCTGCGCGCACAGCTGCGCGACCATGAACTCCATCACGCCGTTCGGCGCACTGCGGTCCCGTCGCATCACGTCCAGCGAGATGCCGTCCTTGCCCCACGGCACGAACGACAGCAGCGCGATCATGTTGCCGTCCGCGTCGAACGCCTCGGCCAGCAGGCAGTCGCCGTCCTGCTCGTCACCGAGCCGGTCCAGCGCCATCGAGAAGCCACGCTCGGTCTCGGTGTCCCGCCACGCGTCCGCGCGGTGGATGACCTCCTGCATCTCGGCGTCCGTCAACTCCGCGTGGCGCCGGACCCGGAACGTCGCCCCGGCCCGCTCCACACGGTTGACGGCCTGACGCGTGACCCGCATGTCCCGGCCGTCCAGATCGAACTGCGCCACATGCAGGATCGCCTCGTCACCGAGCTGCAACGCACCCAGCCCGGCCCGCGCGAACGCCTTCGCGCCGTCCTCGCTCGCGCCCATCACGGCCGGCTGCCAGCCGTAACGACCGGCGACGTCCAGCCACGCGTCGATCGCCGGACCCCACGCCTCCCGGTCACCGACCGGGTCACCACTGGCCAGACAGACGCCGGTCTCGACACGGTAGGTGACCGCCGCCTTGCCGCTCGGCGAGAAGACCACGGCCTTGTCGCGACGGGTCGCGAAGTAGCCGAGCGAGTCCTGACTGCCGTACTTCGAGAGCAGCGCCCGGATCCGGTCCTCCTCGTCGCCGTGCAGCGCGGCTTCCATCCGCTGCGATCGGAACAGCGCGGCGGCGGCGTTGAGCAGCGCCAGCGCGCCCAGCAGCCCGAGCAGGGTGCCGATCCAGTGCGGCGGGTACCCCTCGACGATCCGGCCGCCGACCAGCCCACCGCACACCCGGTTGGCCGCCCACAGCAGCCGGTTGCCACCGCCGCTCTCCAGCGAACCGGGCGCCAACGACACCAGGCCCCAGCCGATCAGCACCGCGACCACGAGCCCGCCGGCGAGCACCAGCGCGGCCCGCAGGAACGCGCCGCGCCGGGTGATCGCGTAGAACTCACGGTGCGAGACGAGCAGCAGCACCAGCGCCCCGGCGCACAGCACCAGGGAGAAGCTGAACTCCCAGTAGCCGGCCGCCAGGAACAGCGCGTCGGCGAGGACGTTCAGCACCATGTACGCGACGACGAACCACAGGGCCACCCGTTTCCGCGCGGTCATCGCCGCGGCCAGGAGGAAGAGGAACGCGGCGTAGGCGAAGTTCGGCGTCACCGGGATGGTGAGCGTGTCCAGCCAGTAGATCGTCGAATGGAGGGTGCGCCGAAGGGGCCCGATCAGCGCCGTCAGGGCACAGAAAAGCCCCAGCAAGCTGAAGAGGATGGCGAAGCCATTGGGGACGCGGCGCCGGAAGCGCCGCCACCCCGTGAGTTGATCCTGGTCCTGCACGGTGCTCATTCCGTCACATTAGGCTCTGAAAAGGGGTCGACAGCCCGACACGAGGCGCTCGCTCCGCCTCCGGTCCACTGCCGCTGCGACCGGCCGACCATCCAGTCTCCGGTCCCGCCCCTCGGTTGTCTGTCCCTCGCAGGGAGGGTTCGGTGACCACCACAAGGGGTCACCCACCTGGACCTTGCCATAAAGCCGGCGTAGGTCCGAGTCCGGGTGTGATGTACGCGTCAGAATCGAGGTCCGACCGGACGGGCGCACTGCGCCCCACGGTGAACCGCAACCCATAGTCCTTGGTGAAGAAGCGCCCGTCACCGGAGTCCACACCGTTCAGCTCGGCCCGTACGGTGACCTTGGTGCCCGGCTTCCACTCGTGCGTCGGCCGCCAGACGATCCGGTCCTTGCCACCGTGCGCGGGCTCCCATGACCAGGCCCCCTCAATTCGATTGTCGGTGATCACCGACAGTCGCCGCTCCACCACCCCCCGGTCCCGTATGGGGAAGGCGAACGTCAGCCGGATCGGATCGTCCACGCCGACCACCCCGCCGCGCGGCCGGGGGCTGAACGACACCCGGTTCCGCTTGGCCACCTTCCCGGTGGTCAGCGACTCCTTGGCCTCGGTGGTGGCGCCACCGGCGCTCTTGGTCCGGGCGAGCACCGAGTACTTGGTTTCCGGCGCGGCCTTGGCCCGCGACGTCCACACCGTCCCGCCCTGGCTGAACCCGCCGACCAGTTGCCGGCCCCGGGGATCGGTCACCGTCACCTCGGTCAGCACCCCGCCGTCCGCGCTGACCCGCAGCTGGTCACCGGCCTGCACCGTGGGGTTCCCGCTCGCCGACCCCAACCCCACCTTCACCGGCCGCTCCTGCGACGCCGACGCCCGGGCCGCGTCGCACGCCGCGAGCGTCCCGACACCTAGCACCGGCATGAGCGCCAAGGCGATACACAAGGACCGAGACGGCCGGAACGGCCGGGCGGGGCTCAGGCTCATGGGCGGACTTTCCGTCGGTGGTGTGAGGGCGGCGGCGATGTCGGCCGCTAAGACGGTCAATCGCAACACTCCGTTGCGGGGGGTGAAGTGATCCATGCCACTTCTTTACCGGTGCCGGAAACTCCCCCCGAACGTGTCGCTCGCGTGGAGAAGTCGAGGCCCCGCGCGGCGACCCGGCCGGCGCGCTCCCACCCCGCCTCCGCCCCTCGCGCTCCCCTCGTGACCCGTAGTGATCACCTGTTTGGAGCACCCTGCCGCGAACCGGACATACCCCGAAATGCGCCAAACTGGCCACCGCTTGCCGCCCGTTCGGGCGGTGGTCGAGGAGGTGTTGTGTCCATGGCTGTCTCCATCTCGGTGATCCTCTTGCTGGTCATCCTGGTCGTGATCTTTCTGCGCAGCGGAAAGCTGAAGATCTCGCACGCCCTCGTGTGCGGACTGCTCGGCTTCTACCTGGCGGGCAGCAGCCTCGCCCCCGACATCCACCACGGTCTCGCCAGCGCCGCCGAGGTCGTCAGCAGCGTCCGCCCGTGACTCCGCGACCCTGCCGCACCCCTCACCTCACCCTGGGTGGGCAATCCCAAACCCTGGGTAGACAACACAGGAATGAATAACTCTCCGTAATCGTTGCCGAACAAGGAAGCGGCACAGGCACCCGGCCCGGCCCCCGGACCCCACCCACACGCCCCAAGAAGGACCCACACGCCCCAAGACGGACGCGGCCCAAGATCGACGCCGCCCAAGGCCGATGCGCCCCAAGGGCCACGCCCCAGAGTCCCCGACCCGGGGCCCACACCCCACCCGGCGCCCCGCGCCACCGCCCCAGCCCCGCGCCACCGCTCCAACGCCCCGGAACCGTCGCCCGTCGGTCACCCCGAGGTCGCCCGGTCGCTCACCGGTCGCCCGTCGGACCCCCGAAGTCGCTCGCGGGTCACTCGTCGACGAAGACCCCCACGGCGTTGGCCACCGGGCGTTCCCGCTCGACCGTCGGGTGGTTGCGCACCTGCGCCTCGCCGTCCGCGTCCTGGGTGACGAACGTCGAGGAACCGCCGCCGTCCAGGTCCACCGCGTCCCGCGCGCCCAGCCCCGCCATCAGCCCGGCCAGCTCCCGTACGGTGAGGCCCGTCTGGTGCCGGCCCTTCGCCCCGTCCAGCGCCATCAGAAGCAGGGTGCGGCCGCGGTCGGCGATGCCGGCGGAGGTGCGCATCGTGACCGCCACGGTGTCCAGACCGGGCGCCGGGCGTCCGGCCCGCAGCACCGCGAAGCCGCCCACCGCGCAGTGCAGCCGGCCCGGCAGCCGCCCGACGAGCCGGTGGCTGATCCGGACCCGCTCGCCGATGTGCAGCGCGCGCAGGTGCCGCGCGCCCTGCTCGCGGCCGACCAGCACCACCGACCCCGGTTCGATCGCCCCGGCGCCCGGCCGGTCGGCGGACTCCACGACGCGCCCGCCGCGGATCGTGACCTCGGCGGCGTCGGTGTCGCAGCCCGCCGCGCGGTCCGTGTCGGTGCCGCAGACCGCGCGCTCCCGGGACACCTCGCCCCAGCGGGCGGTGTACGCGCCGATGCCGCCCTCCGGCAGGGCGTACTGGTTCAGTCCGCGCAGCGGCCAGGAGCCCGTGCGGCTGCGGACGGTGCCGCGCAGCGTCAGGCGGTCCAGTCGGGCCCGGTGGTTGTAGCCGACGCCGAGCACGTCCTTGGTGGTGGCGCCCGGTGGCAGCGTCGGGCCGAACCGCTGGCCGTCCGGCACCGCGCCCTTCAGCTGTCGTCCGGACGACACCGCGGGTCCCACCGAGGAGCCGGTGACCTCCACCCCGGGGTGCTGGGCCTCGCTGATGTTGAAGAAGTCGCCGTTGACCGCGGCGAGCGCGTCCCGGTCGTCGGCGAGCTGGGACACCGGGGCCCGTGCGGCGACCGCCGACGGGTGGAGCAGGTCCACCGAGACCGCGGGGTCGGAGAGGTCGACGGTCAGCAGGTGGCCGTGGACGATACCGCGCGGCAGGGTCTTCCGGAACTCGGTGTAGGTCACCCCGCGGGCCAGTCGCACCGGGGCCGTCCGTGTGAACCCGTCGGCGGCGGCTGCCCGGGTCGCGCCCGCCGCCCCGCCACCGGCCAGGACACCCCAGGCGACCGCGATGGTCGCCACCGTCCGGATCCTGCCCAACCGCCGTTTCACAACAGCCCCCTGACGCCATGTCAACTGTCCCAGGTGGTGTCAGCGCTCACTATGGCCCGCGGATGGCGGGATTCCGAACATCCGCGGAACGGTGCCGTGTCGCCCGGTGCGGGCGGCGGCGCGGTTGCCGGGAGGCCGTCGGGGCCCGGTCCGGCGCGGCGGCGTGTGTGACGGGACGCCGAATTTCGAGGGCGGGGCGTCACATGTCGAGACGGGGCGTCACATGTCGAGCAGGTCCTCCCAGTAGGTGTCGCTCTTGTGGCCCCAGTCCCCCTTGTGTCCGCCCCAGTCCCCCTTGTGCCCCCAGTCCCCCGTGCGGTCCCAGAAGGACACCTCTTTGACCAGGTCCATGTAGTGCGCCCAGTCCCAGTACTGGCCCGGGTCGGTGTGGTCGGTGCCCGGGACCTCGACGTGCCCGATGATGTGCCTGCGGTCCTTGGGGATGCCGTAGCGGTCGCAGATGGCGGCGGTGAGCAGCGCGGAGTGGGTGTAGAGGGTTTCCGTGAACCACTTCGGGTCGTCGATCCAGCCCTCGTGCTCGATGCCGATGCTGCGGGTGTTGTAGTCCCAGTTGCCGGCGTGCCAGGCCACGTTCCGTTCGCGGACGCACTGGGCGGTGTAGCCGTCCGAGGAGCGGACGACGTAGTGCGCGGCGGCCTTGTGCGTGGGGTCCTGGAAGAGCCGGAGGGTGTCCGGGAAGGACTCCTGCGTCACATGGATCACGACGGTGTCGATCGGGTACTGCGTCGGGCGGTTCGCGGCGGTGTAGTTGGCCGGGTTGGCCGGCGTCCAGTGGACGGGCGGGTAGTCGGCGGTCCGTGTGCGCCGTTTGCGCGGCGATGCGGCGCCGGCCCGGGTGAGGGGGGTGAGGGCGGCGGCCGCGGCGAACGCGGCGGCGCCGGTGAGCAGTCGGCGACGGGCCGGGAAGTGCTGGTCGGGTTCCATGCGAACTCCTGACAAGGACCGAGGGGTGGTCGCGTACATGTCACGCACGGCCGGTGCGTTCATCATGCGCAACAGCACGCGCCCTGCCAAGGGAATGGCCGTTGTGTCAATGGCTTGACCAAAGAAGGCCCGCCGTGGATCAAAAGCGCGCAACGCCCCCTGATCGGACCGCATGCATGTCACCCGGGTGCCGTGCCGCGGCCGAATTCTGACGGAGAGTCAGGCCGTGGTGGGCACCCGGGTGACGGGGTGTCCGATCCGATCGCTTCCGGTCGCTCAGTGTCCGATCTCGACGTCCTCCAGGATGCCCAGTGCGTCCGGCACCAGCACCGCCGCCGAGTAGTAGGCGCTGACCAGGTAATTGACGACGGCCTGGTCGTTGATGCCCATGAAGCGCACCGACAGGCCCGGCCGGTACTCGTCCGGGATGCCGGTCTGGTGGAGTCCGACCACGCCCTGGTTCTCCTCGCCGACCCGCATGGCGAGGATCGAGCTGGTCTGGTCCGGGTTGATCGGGATCTTGTTGCAGGGCAGCAGCGGGATGCCGCGCCAGGCGCGCACCGGCGTCCCGTCGATCTCCGCGGTCGCCGGGTAGATCCCGCGGGCGTTCCACTCCCGGCCGATGGCCGCGATGGTCCGCGGGTGCGCCAGCAGGAACTGCGTCTTGCGGCGCCGGGAGATCAGCTCGTCCAGGTCGTCGGGGGTGGGCGGGCCGCTGCGGGTGGGGATGCGCTGCTTGAGGTCGACGTTGTGCAGCAGCCCGAACTCGCGGTTGTTGACCATCTCGTGTTCCTGGCGCTCGCGCAGCGCCTCGACCGTCAGTCGCAGCTGCTGGTCCAGCTGGTTCATCGGGTCGTTGTAGAGGTCGGCGACCCGTGAGTGGATCTTCAACACGGTCTGCGCGACGCTGAGTTCGTACTCGCGGGGCGACCGCTCGTAGTCCACGAAGGTGCCCGGCAGCGCCGGCTCGCCGACGTGCCCCGCGGCCAGTTCGATGGCGGCCTCGCCGTGCTTGTTCTGTGCCGGGACGAGCGCCGTGCGGAAGCTCTCGATGTGCTCGCGCAGCGCCGCCGAACGGCCCAGCACCTCCTCGTAGTCGGCACGGGAGAGGGTGAGGACGGTGCCTCGGGTGGCCGCGCGGAGGGTGAACTCCCAGGCGGCGTCGGGGGCCAGCAGCGCCGCGTCGCCGGCCGCGTCACCGCCGGCGAGCACCGCGGTCACCGTCTCGTCGCCGTACTTGCCGGCGCCGATCCGTTCGAACTTGCCGTGGGCGATCAGGATGACCTGGTCGGTCGGCGTGCCGCGCTCGACGAGGACGTCACCGGGGGCGACCTCCCGCTGGGCGAACCGTCCGGCCAACTCCTGGAGCGTCGGGTCGTCGGTGAAGCCGCGCAGCGGCGCCAGCTCACGCAACTCCTGGGGAATGACCCGGACTTCGGCGCCCTCGGTGATGAACTCCACCTCGCCGTCGCCGAGGGTGTGGGTCAGGCGCCGGTTGACGCGGTACGTGCCGCCGGAGACCTGCACCCAGGGCAGCAGCCGCAGCAGCCAGCGCGAGGAGATGCCCTGCATCTGCGGCGCGGTCTTGGTCGTGGTCGCCAGATTGCGGGCGGCCGCGGTGTCCAGGCTGGACCGCAGCTGCTCGGCGCCGTCGGTCTGCGGGCCGGACGTGGGATCCACGGATGTGGTCATGGTGGGAGGTCACCTGTTCCGATCGGTGCGTAGGAATTCGGTGCTCAGAATTCCGGGAAATGCGCGGGAAAGAAGGGAGAAGGGTGCGGCGGGATGCGCTACCGGTCCGCGCGGTGCGGTAGTCGCCGCCGCGGGAATTCCGCTCAGTGCCCGATTTCCACGTCTTCCAGGACGCCCAGCGCATCGGGTACGAGAATTGCCGCCGAATAGTAGACGCTGACCAGGTAGTTCACGACAGCCTTGTCGTCGATTCCCATGAAACGCACCGAAAGGCTCGGCTCGTATTCGTCGGGAATTCCGCTGCGGTGCAGTCCGACCACGCCCTGCTGGTCCTCGCCGGTGCGCATCAGCAGCACCGAGCTGGTGCCCTCCTTCGTCACCGGGATCTTGTTGCAGGGGAAGATCGGCACCCCGCGCCAGGACGGCAACGAGTGGCCCATGAAGTCCACCGCGTCCGGGTAGAGACCGCGGGTGCTGCACTCCCGGCCGATCGCGGCGATCGCCTTGGGGTGGGCCAGCAGGAAGCCCGGGTCCTTCCAGACCGTGGCGAGGAGTTCGTCCAGGTCGTCGGGGGTGGGCGGGCCGCTGCGGGTGGGGATGCGCTGCTTGAGGTCGACGTTGTGCAGCAGCCCGAACTCGGGGTTGTTGATCATCTCGTGCTCCTGGCGCTCGCGCAGCGCGTGCACCGTGAGCTTGAGCTGTTCCTCGACCTGGTTCATCGGGTCGCTGTAGAGGTCGCCGACCCGGGTGTGGGTGCGCAGGACGGTCTGCGCGACGCTGAGTTCGTACTCCCGCGGCGATCGGTCGTAGTCGACGAAGGTGCTGGACAGGGCGGGTTCGCCATGGTGGCCGGAGGTGAGGGTGACGGCGGATTCGCCGCTGGCGTTGGTCGGCCGCGCGGCGCCGTCGGGGCCCGCCGCGAGGTGGTCGCGCAGGGCCGGGGAGCGGCCGATGACCTCCTGGGCGTCCTGGCGCGCCAGGGCCATCACCGTCACCCGGGTCACCGCCCGGTAGCTGAACTCCCATTGCCCGTCGGCGCTGTTCAGCGGGGCGTCGCCGAGGTGGTCGCCGCCGGCCAGCGCTTCCAGGACGGTCTCGTCGCCGTATTTGCCGGTGCCGATCCGGTCGACCCGGCCGTGCGCGATCAGCACCACCCGGTCGTGCGGGGCGCCGGACCGGGCGATCATCTCGCCGGGGGCGTACTCGTGCTGAGTAAACCTTTGGGCGAGCTCGGAGAGCACCGTGGGGTCGGTGAACTCCCACAGTGTGGGCAGTTCGCGCAGTTCCTCGGGGATGATCGCGACCGAGCCGCCGTCGATGTCGAAGTCGATCCGCCCGTCGCCGACGGTGTGGGTCAGGCGCCGGTTGACGCGGTACGTGCCGCCGGAGACCTGCACCCAGGGCAGCAGCCGCAGCAGCCAGCGGGAGGTGATGCCCTGCATCTGCGGCGCGGTCTTGGTGGTCGTCGCCAGATTCCGCGCGGCGGAGGTACTCAGGCTGGAATTCTGGCTCTCTTCGGCGCTTCCGGACAGCGTCTCGCCGGCAATCGTCACCATGTCACCTATCTCGTCGAGGCTGCGGCGCGGAACACCGGGGAGAACGTGAGAAATGTCCCGGCAGCTCGCCGCCGCCTCGAAGATAGTGGCGCTGTTTTTATCCGCACAATCGCTCGATGGGGTGGCATGGAAAATAGTTTCCGTGGAAAGGGTTTAGATCTTTCGGTGTTGGGCAAAGTGTGCCGGGGCGATTCTCGACGGCAGGTGCGGTCAGCCGCCGAGCAGCGCCGCGCCGTCGGTCAGCGTGTCCGTCAGCCGCTCCCAGGCGGCGTCGTCCCGCTCCCGCGCCGGGTACTCCGCGCCCCGGGCCGTGCCCCAACGGCGCGCCACCGCCGCCGGATCCTCGCCCAGCAGCAGCCCGGCAGCCTGGGCCGCCGCTCCGAGCGCGGCCAGTTCGCCCGCCTCGGGCACCACCACCGGGCGGCCCGACAGCCGCCGCACGGTCTCCCGCCAGGCGCGGCCCCGGGCCCCGCCGCCGATCAGCAGCAGCGGGGTACCGGGCGCGGTCTCCGGCCCCGACACCTGGTCCAGCGCGCGCAGCAGCGCGAACACCGCGCCGTCGTAGGCGGATTGGAGCAGCTGGCCGGCCGTGGTGTCGTGGCGCAGGCCGTGCAGCAGGCCGGTGGCGCGCGGGAGGTTCGGCGTCCGCTCGCCGTCCAGGAAGGGCAGCAGCACGGCGTCGCCGCCCGGCTCGACGGCCTCCCGGTCGCGGCCGAGCAGTGCCGCCACCCGGTCAACGGCGAGCGTGCAGTTGAGCGTGCAGGCCAGCGGCAGCCAGTCGCCGCGGGCGTCGGCGAAGCCGGCGACGGTGCCGGTGGGGTCGGCGGGCCGGCGGGTGGTCACCGCGTAGACCGTGCCGGAGGTGCCCAGGCTCAGCACCGGCTGACCGGGACGCAGACCCAGGCCGAGGGCCGCCGCCATGTTGTCGCCCGTCCCGGCGGCCACCAACGCGCCGTGCGGCAGGGGGAGTTCGTCGGTCCGCACGGTGCCCGCCGCCTCGCCGGGGAGCGCGACCCGCGGCAGCATCGAAGGGGTCAGTCCGACCCGGTCCAGGACCTCCGGGTCGTACGCCTCCGTGGACCCCGCCCACCAGCCGGTGCCCGAGGCGTCGCCGCGGTCGGTGACCGCCTGGCCCGTCAGCCGCTGGACGAGGTAGTCGTGCGGCAGCCGGACGGCGGCGGTGGCGGCCGCTGCGGCCGGCTCGTGGGCGCACAGCCAGGCCCACTTGGCGACCGTGAACGCCGGGCCGGGCACGCTTCCGGTCCGCTCGGCCCACGCCTCGGGGCCGCCGCCCTCCGCGATCAGCCGCGCGCTCTCCCGGGCGGGCCGGACGTCGTTCCACAGCAGCGCCGGGCGGACCGGCTCCCCGGCCGCGTCCAGGGTGACCAGCCCGTGCTGCTGACCGGCGACGGAGATCGCGGACGCCTGTCGCGCGGCGGGTCCGCACTGGGCCAGCGCCTCGCCCAGCGCCCGCCACCACTGCCGGGGGTCGCTCTCCTTGCCGGGGCCGCCGCCGACCGTGTGCGGTGCCTGGCCCCGGGCCAGCACCTCGCCGGTCTCCGCGTCCACGACCAGCGTCTTGGTGGACTGCGTGGAGCTGTCCACCCCGACGACCAGCGGTCCGGCCGACTGTGCGCCCATCGAGCACTCTCCCTCGGCGGCCGGTGGTCCAGGCCCTGCCCCGGGGCTCCCGGCCGCTCTGGACCCCGGTGCGCAGCCGCATCGTAATCCGCGTGCCGCGGGTCGCGGGTGGCCTGTGGACGACACGCGCGGGCCGTCGCCGGCCGGTGCGGATCAGCCGCCGAACAGCTCGCGCAGGAAGCGGATCTCCGCGGTCCGCTGGGCGCCCCCGCCACTCTCGTGCGCGTTGAACCGCCACACCTCCAGGCGCTTGTCGCCCGCGTAGTGGTGGTGGGCGGCGAACCCGGTGGACGGCGGGACGATCTCGTCGCGCAGCGCGGTGCCGAAGAGCGCCGGGGCGGTGGCGCGGGCCGCGAAGTTCAGGCCGTCGAAGTGGTCGAGGGTGTGCAGCGCGGTGTCGATGTCGTCGCGCCGGCCGGCGAAGTGGCGGGCCAGTTCGCCGTACGGCCCCTGGTCGGTGACGTCCAGGGCGCGCCGGATGTGGGTCAGGAACGGCGCGTCGATCAGTGCGCCCGCCAGCCCCGGGACGAGCCCGGTCATGGCCAGCGCGAGGGCGCCGCCCTGGCTGTGGCCGGCGACCACGATCCGCTCGGCGTCCACCGCGGGGTGCCCGCGGGCCGTGTCCACCGCCCGTACGGCGTCGGTGAACAGCCGCCGGTAGTAGTAGGTGTCGGGGTCGAGCAGGCCCTGGGTCAGCTTGCCCGGTACGCCCGGGTGCGTGGCGCCCACCGGGTCGGGGGTGTCGCCGGGCCGGTTGGGGCCGCTCTGGCCGCGGGAGTCCATGACCAGCGTGGCGTAGCCGGCGGCCGGCCACAGCAGCCAGTCGTGCGGCAGCAGCCGGCCGCCGCCGTAGCCGAGGTACTGCACCACGCACGGCAGCGGTCCGGTGGCCGTCCGCGGGCGCAGGAACCAGCCGCGGATCCGGTGCCCGCCGAAACCGGCGAACTCCACGTCGTCGGTGTGCAACTGGGTCAGGCCGGTGTCGGCCGCGGTGAACCGGGGGGCGAGGTCATGGGCCCGGGCCTCGTCCACCGTGCGTCGCCAGAACGCGTCGAAGCCGGGCGGCTCGGGCAGGGGAGGGCGGTAGCGGCGCAGTTCGTCCAGGGGAAGGTCGGTGAACATGGAGCACCTCCGGGCAGTGAGGCGTACACGTCGGGCACGTTAGGGTCTGTCCGGGCGATCAGGATCGGGAGTGTCCGTCCCGGGCCGTGGTTCGTCAACGGCGCCCACGGGGTGGATGTTTCACCCCGGAACGGTCCAGATCGGTCACCGCGTCCTTGTCTCCACACCAAAGAAGCGATCACTTCCGCCATGAGCTTTCCCCCGCCCCCGCCGTCCAACCAGCCGCCGCACCAGCCGCCCCAGGGTGACCCGGGTGGTTTCGGTCCGCCCGGAGGCGGCTACGGGGCGGGCGGGCAGCAGCCGGGGCCGGGCGGCTACGGTCCGGGCGGCTACGGGCCGGGCGGCTACGGGCCGTCGGCCCCGCCGGCCGGCCCGTACGGCGCGCCCGCCGGTGGCTACGGGCCGCCCGGCCCCGGTGGCTGGCAGCAGCCGCCCGCGCCGCCCTCGGGCGGCGGCAACGGCACCACCATCGCGCTGATCATCGGCGCCGGCGTGCTCGTCGTGGCGCTCGTCATCGGCGGCGTCATATGGGCCAACAGCGATGGCGGCGGCGGCAATCAGGCCAGGCCGGGCCCCAGCACCCCGGCGAGCGCCGGCCCGTCGGCCTCCGACTCCGCCTCCCCGACCCCGTCCGACTCGGCGACCCCCAGCGGCCCGGAGACCTCCGCGTCCGCGCCCACCGGCCGTACCGCCCCCTTCTACACCCTCAAGACCGGCGACTGCTTCGACATCCCGCCGGGCGGGAACGGCGGCAACAACCTGTCGGCCCCCTGCACCGGGCCGCACGACGCCGAGGTCGTCTTCGTGTACACCCTCCCCGCCGGTCTGACCTCCGAGAGCGAGATCAAGGACAAGGCGTCCTCGTTGTGCTCGATCCAGCTCCCGGACAAGGCGTCCAAGCAGCCCGCCGGGACGGCCGAGGGCACCTATGTGCAGTTCCCCAACACCAAGGGCTACAAGCTGGGCATCAAGTCCGTGGTGTGCAGCCTGACCGGCAACCGCAGCAACACCAAGAAGCTCACCAAGCCGTTGGTCTGAGCCGGTCCGGAGCACCGGGCGGCGGGGACGGGCGGCGGCGTCAGGTCCGGCGCTCGGTGGTCGGCCCCGTGCCCTCCGTCCAGTCTGCCGCGTCCGTGCCGTCCACCTCGGCCGCCGCCGGGTCCAGGACGCCCGAGAGGAACGCCCGGGTCCGCTCGTGCCGGGGAGCGCCCACCACCTGCCCCGGGGTGCCCTCCTCGACGACCAGCCCGCCGTCCATGAAGACCACCCGGTCGGCGACCTCCCGGGCGAATCCCATCTCGTGCGTGACGACCAGCATCGTCATCCCGTCCCGGGCCAGCGCCCGCATCACCGCCAGCACATCGCCGACGAGCTCCGGGTCGAGGGCCGAGGTCGGCTCGTCGAAGAGCATCAGCTCCGGGTCCATCGCCAGCGCCCGGGCGATGGCCACCCGCTGCTGCTGGCCGCCCGACAACTGCGCCGGGTAGGCGGCCTCCTTGTCGCCCAGGCCGACCCGCGCCAGCTGGTCGCGGGCGATCCGCGCGGCCGTCGGCCGGTCGCGGCGCAGCACCCGGCGCTGGGCGATGGTCAGATTCTCCAGCGCGGTCAGGTGCGGGAAGAGGTTGAAGGACTGGAACACCATTCCGATCCGGCGCCGCACCCGGTCGATGTCCACCTCCGGGTCGGTGACCTCGGTGCCGGCGACGGTGATCCGGCCGGCGGTCGGCTCCTCCAGCAGGTTCACACAGCGCAGCAGCGTCGACTTCCCGGAACCGGACGGTCCGATGACGCACACCACCTCGCCCCGCGCGACCGAGAAGTCGATCCCGCGCAGCACCTCCAGTGCGCCGAACGCCTTGCGCAGCCCGCGCACCTCGATGGCGTTCTCGCCGTTGCCGTCCCCGCCGCCGGTCATCCCGCCCCCTGCCCGCCGTGGCGCCGCTTCTTCCGTTCCCGCCCGTACACTCGCGCCGTCACCGGGCCTTCGCCGTGCGGGCCTCCAACCGCCGGACCAACTGGCCCAGCGGCAGGGTGATCACCAGGTACAGCAGCCCCGCGACCAGCACCGGGGTGAGGCTCTTGTGCTCGTTCAGCGCATCCCGCCCGAAGTTGGCCAGCTCGAACTGGGAGAGCGACAGGCCCAGCAGGTACACCAGCGAGGAGTCCTTCGTCAGCAGGATCAGCTCGTTGGTCAGCGGTGGCAGCACGATCCGGAACGCCTGCGGCACGACGATCGAGACCATCGCCCGGCCCTGCGACATGCCCAGCGAACGCGCCGCCTCCGCCTGCCCCTTGGGCACGGCCCGGATACCGGCCCGGATCGTCTCCGCCATATAGGCCGCGCCCACCAGCCCCAGTGACAGCATCACCGTGACGCCCTGGTCGAGGGCGACCTGGAAGGCCAGCGGCACCCCGAAGCCGAGCGCGATGAACACCAGCAGGGCGGGGATCCCGCGGAAGAACTCGATGTAGGTCACCGCCAGCCAGCGGTACGGCGGCACCGAGGAGAGCCGCATCAGGGCGAGGACCAGCCCGAGCGCGAGCCCGAAGCCGAAACCGAGCAGGGTGTAGCGCACGGTGTTGACCAGCGCGGTGGTGACGATGTCGGGGAACAGCGCCTTGGCGACGGAGACGTCGAAGAACGCCGATCCCAGCCGGCGCCAGTCGGCGGCCAGGGCGAGGGCCGCCACCGCGGCGACCAGCACGCCGTACTGCGCGCCGCGGACCAGCCGCGCCCGGCGGCGCCTGGACGGGGGCCGGGGCATCAGCCGAACCACTTCCGGTGGATCCGGTCGTAGCTCCCGTCCTTCTTCGCCCGCGCGAGGACCTCGTTGATGCGTTTCCGCAGCGCGTCGTTGCCCTTCCGCACGCCGAAGCCGTAGTGCTCGCCGGTGTCGAACTCCGCCGCCACGTGGGTGTCCGGGTTGTGCTTCGCGTAGTCGAGGAGCACGCCGTTGTCGTTGATCCCGGCATCGACCTGCCCGGATCCGACCGCGGTCAGCAGCAGGCCGACGTCCTCGAACTCGACCAGTTCGACGCCTTTTCCGTGTGCCTTGGCGTAGAGCGCGCCGGTGGTGGCCTTCTGGTAGCCGAGCTTCCTGCCCTTCAGATCCTCGATCTTCTTCACCGAGGTTCCGCGCTTCACCAGGAGCGCCTGGGTGGCGTTGAAATACGGGTCGGAGAAGTCCATGACCTTCGCGCGGGCGGGGGTGATGGTCATGCCCGCGGCGGCGAGGTCGCAGGTGCGGATGGCGAAGTCCTGGCCGGTCTCGATGCCTTCGAAGGGGGTGTTGACGATCTGCTGGGTGACGTGCAGGTTCTTGGCCACCAGGTCCACCAGGTCCACGTCGAACCCGACGACCTTGCCGTCGCGCTTGACCTGGAAGGGGGCGTAGGGGAGGTGGGTGCAGGTCAGGAGCGCTCCGGGGCGGACCAGTTCCGGGCCCCGGCCCTGCTGTCCGACGGGCGCGGTGCTGGTGCATCCCGCCAGGAGGGCGGTGGCCGCGGCGGCGGCCAGAACGGGCAACGCGGAGCGAGCGGTCACAGGTCCTCCAAGAGTGCCGTGACGGTCAACCGGGCCGGAGGTGCGGCGAGTTGGCCTGCATCCTGCCATCGGCCGGGACTTCTGTCGCCGGTGCGTCCGTTGCGGCTGGGTAACGCCCCTGGCCTGTCAGGACGGCGATCGCTCAGCGCAGCGCCCTAGCCGGGGGCGCTGACGGCCCGCCGCCCGTTTTCCCGCGGCCCGGTCAGCGGCCCAGTGCCGCCGCCAGTTCGGCGATGGCATCCGGGCCCACCCGGCAGCAACCGCCGATCAGCCGGGCGCCGTCCCCGACCCACCCGGTCACCCGGTCCGCGTGGAAGGTCGGGCTGCCGCGCCAGCCCCGGGCCGTGGCGTCCCAGCTCTCCCCGCTGTTGGGATAGACCACCACCGGCTTGCCGGTGACCCGGGCCGCGAGCGCCACCGCCCGGTCGGCGTCGTCCGGCGCGCAGCAGTTCACCCCGACCGCGATCACCTCGTCCGCGTCCGCCGCGCAGGCGAACGCCTCGGCCAGCGGCTGCCCGGCGCGGGTGCGGTCGCCGGCGATGCTGTACGACAGGTAGGCCGGGACGCCGAGGCCGCGGACCGCGCGCAGCAGCGCCCGCGCCTCGTCCGCGTCCGGCACCGTCTCCAGGGCGAGCACGTCGGGCCGGGCAGCGGCCAGGACCTCCAGGCGCGGCCGGTGGAAGCGCACCAGGTCGTCCACGGACAGCCCGTACCGGCCGCGGTATTCGGAGCCGTCCGCGAGCATCGCGCCGTACGGGCCCGCCGACGCGGCGACGTAGAGCGGCCCGGCGACCCCGGCGGCGTGCGCCCGCGCCGCCGCCTCGCGGGCCAGTTCGACGCTGCGGCGCAGCAGCCCGGCGGCTTCCTCCGGGCCGGTGCCGCGCCGGGCGAACCCCTCGAACGTGGCCTGGTAGCTGGAGGTGATGGCCACCTGGGCGCCCGCCTCGTAGTAGGCCAGGTGGGCCCGCACCACGGCTTCCGGTTCCTCGGCGAGCAGCCGGGCCGACCACAGGGCGTCGCTCAGGTCGTGGCCGTCCGCTTCCAGTTGGTTGGACAGCCCGCCATCGAGGACGACCGGTCCGGCGGCGAGCGCCTCGGTGAACGGCGACTGGGGCGACGGGCCGGCCATGGGGAACCCTCTTCCGTGCGGCTGTTACTCGGGCCGGACCGCCTGGATGTCCAGCTCGATCCGGATCGTAGCGCCGATCGCGGCGATGCCCCTGGCCAGCATCTTGCGCCAGTCCAGGGTGAAGTCCTCGCGGTGCAGCTCGGTGACGGCCTGGCACGCGGTGCGGGTCTCGCCCATGATGCCGGTGCCGATGCCGAGGTAGCGGGTGTCCAACTGGACGGTGCGGCTGACGCCGTGCAGATGGAGCACGCCCTGCACCGCCCACCGGCTGCCGCCCTTGTGGACGAACCGGTCGCCGGTGAACTGGAGGTGGGGGAAGCGGGCCACGTCCAGGAACTCCGCCGACCGCAGGTGGTCGTCGCGCATCCGCACGCCGGTGTCGATGCTCGCCGCGTCGATGGTCACCTCGACCCGGGAGTCCTGCATCCGCTCGCCGATCCACAGCCCGCCCTCGAAGCGGTTGAACCGGCCGTGGATCTCGGCGAGTCCGATGTGCCGGGCGGTGAACCGGATGGCGCTGTGGTCGGGGTCGAGCCGCCACTGGCCGGCTTCGGGCAGCGGCAGTGCCGGCGCCAGTTCCAGCGTGATCGGGCGGGGCGCGGTCCGCTCGCCCGCCGTCACCTGGGCCTCGCAGCGGACCGGTCGGAAGCCGTCGGAGGTCACCAGGAGCCGGTAGCCGCCGGGCGGCAGGGTGACGGTCAGCCGGCCGTTGGGATCCGTCCGGCCGGCCATCGCTTCCCGGCCGCTCGCGTCCCGCACCGAGATCTCCGCCCCGGCCATCGGCAGTCCGACGGGATCGTCGACGCACAGGTCCAGCGCGCCCGCCCCGCGGGGGAGGGCGGGCTGGGGGCTGTGCGGCGTACGGTCGCGCAGGCGGCGGAGGAAGGCGAGCGGCATGGCAGGACGGGCCTAACGGTCGGATCGGTCGACGGGTGGACATACGCGAGCGCAGGCTGCCGAATGCCGGCGTACGGGGATGCAAGCGGGCAGAGTCGCGGAATGAATCGCACGAAATGGGTGCGGATTCGGTTCCATCCTGTCATTGGTGTCGACTCGAATTGACCATCAGGTGTCAAGGGCTGACCAAAGGTGATGTTTCTCGCACCGTGGTGCGATTCCCCTCCGTGTGCCCGTCCGGTAGGTCGGCCGCGAGGGCGGCCAGCGCCGCCGCCGGATCGTCCGCGGCCGGACCGGCCGGCGCCCACCGACCGCCCTCCTTGCGGAACGGCCACCAGTGGCCGTCGCGCCCGTAGCGGAGCTGGGTGCCGCCGCCCACGACGGTCCAGCGATTCCCGGTGGCCCGTAGCCGCGGCCGGGACGCCTCGTCCTCCCAGGCGGCCGCCAGCCGGTCCCGCAACCGGGACAGCGCCTCGGGCGCCGGCGTCCACTCCTCTTCCAGGACCGCCAGCCCGGCCGGACCGCCCAACCGCCAGGCCCGTACGGCCAGATCCAGGCCCCGCGCGTCGCGCCCCGAACCGTCCGCCAGGCGTGCCGTGACGGCCGCGCCGGGCCCGGTCGCCGCCAGCCGCACCGCGTCCTGGGCGGGCGTCAAAGCGGGCGCCGGCGGGTGGTCGGCGTGCCCGGGCGACAGCGCCTCCGACAGCAGCAGCCGGGCGCGCGCCGCCGCGTCCCCGATCAGGAACTCCAGCGCGTCCGGCGCCACTCCGGGGGCCGGCGCGGCGCCACCGCCGAGCGCCGGCGCCGGACCGGGGACCGTGACCGGGGAGGGGAGCGGCGGCAGCGGCGGGAGGACGTCCCGCGCCGCGTACGCCTCGACGGCGGGGACGCCGACCGCCTCCCCGCCAGCGGGACCGGCCGGTCCGGTCGCCGCCCCGCCCCGGGAGGCGCTGCGCCGCTGGAGCTCGTCCAGGAGCTCCTCCTCGCCCCGCCCGCGCAACAGCAGCAGCACGCACGGATCCTGGTCCAGCAGCCGCGCCACCTGGTAGCACAGCGCCGCCGAATGCGCGCAGTGGTCCCACGCCTCGCAGCCGCACTCCGGCTCCAGGTCGCCGATTCCCGGCAGGAGTTCGACCCCGGCCGCCGCCGCGTCCTCCACCAGGGCCGGCGGCATGTCGCGGTCCAGTAGTGCCGCGAGGTGTCCGGACCGGTCCGCGACGACGTCCAGCAGCCGGTCCCAGTCCGCCGGGGACAGCTGCTGGAGCAGCACGTCGGAGCGGTACCGGGTGTGGTCGCGGTCCTCGATGACGGCGGTGATCCGGCCCGGCCGCACGGAGACCGCGCCGACCGCCCCGGCGCGCGCGTGCCGTCGGCCCAGCTTCAGCTGCGCGCCGTCCAACGCGGTGTCCTCCAGGGCCTTGAGCCATGCCTGTCCCCACCAGGTCCGCGCGAAGCCCTGGCCGCGCGCCACCGGCAGCGCCGCGAACGTCCGCTCCGGCCCCGCCCCGTCGGCCCCGCTCCCGTACGCCCCGTCCTCACCCTTCATGTCCTCGTACACCGGCCCGTCCTTCCCCCTGTGTTCCTCGTATGCGTCCGTCATCACTCGCTCCCGCGCAGGGCGACCAGGTCCGCCAGCTCGGCATCGGTGAGTTCGGTCAGCGCCGCCTCGCCGGAACCCAGGACCGCGTCCGCCAACTGCTGTTTACGGGAGAGCAGCGCGGCGATCCGGTCCTCGACCGTGCCCTCGGCGACCATCCGGTGGACCTGCACCGGCTGGGTCTGCCCGATCCGATACGCCCGGTCGGTGGCCTGCGCCTCGACCGCCGGGTTCCACCAGCGGTCGAAGTGCACGACGTGCGACGCCCGGGTGAGGTTCAGGCCCGTCCCCGCCGCCTTCAAGGACAGCAGGAACACCGGCACCGCCCCGTCCTGGAAGCGCCGCACCAGCTCCTCCCGTCGGGCCACCGGTGTTCCGCCGTGCAGTAGTTGGGCCGGCACCCCGCGCGCCGCCAGGTGTTCCGCCAGCAGCCGCGCCATCTGGACGTACTGCGTGAACACCAGGACGCTCGCGCCCTCGGCGAGCAGGGTGTCCAGCAGTTCGTCGAGCAGCTCGGCCTTCCCCGACCGCCCGGCGAACCGCGCGGTTCCGGCGTCCGGTCCGCCCGGCGGCTCCTTGAGGTAGTGCCCGGGGTGGTTGCAGATCTGCTTGAGCGCGGTCAGCAACTTCACCACCAGGCCGCGGCGCGCGAGGCCGGCCGACCCGGCGATCTCGCCGAGCCCCTCGCGCACCACCGCCTCGTACAGCCCGACCTGTTCCGCGGTGAGCGCCACCGCCCGGTCGGTCTCCGTCTTGGGCGGCAGCTCCGGCGCGATCCCCGGGTCGGACTTGCGCCGGCGCAGCAGGAAGGGCCGCACCAGCCGGGCCAGCCGCTCGGCCGCCGCGGCGGCCTCCGGGGAACCGGCCGCGCCGCCCTCGATGGCCTGCGCGTGCCGCCTGCGGAACCGGGCCAGCGGCCCCAGCAACCCCGGCGTCGTCCAGTCCAGGATCGCCCACAGCTCCGACAGGTTGTTCTCCACCGGCGTGCCGGTCAGCGCCACCCGGGCCGTGGCGGGGAGGGCGCGCAGCGCCCGGGCGGTGGCCGAGAAGGGATTCTTGACGTGCTGCGCCTCGTCGGCGACGACCAGCCCCCAGGCGACCTCCGCCAGTCTGGCGGTGTCCCGTCGCATCGTCCCGTAGGTGGTGAGGACGAACTCCCCGTCGGCCAGGTCCGCCAGGCTGCGCCGCCCGGCATGGAAACGGCGCACCGGCGTCCCCGGCGCGAACTTCTCGATCTCCCGCTGCCAGTTGCCCATGAGGGAGGTGGGGCAGACGACGAGCGTGGGTCCGGCCGACTCCGGATCGGCCTGCCGGTGCAGGTGCAGGGCGATCAACGTGATGGTCTTGCCCAGGCCCATGTCGTCGGCCAGGCAGCCGCCGAGGCCGAGCGAGGCCATGCGGTGCAGCCAACCCAGGCCGCGCACCTGGTAGTCGCGCAGGGTCGCGGCGAGCCCAGGGGGCTGGCCGATCGCCGGGTCCTCGGCGCGTTCCGGGTCGGCCAGCCGGTCGCGCAACCGGGCGAGCCAGCCGGACGCCTGGACCTCCACCCGGCGCCCGTCCTCGTCCTCCGTGCTGCCGGTGAGCGCGGCACCCAGGGCGTCCAACGGGGTGACCGTGTGGTCCTTGCGGTCCCGGGCGGCGCGCACCGCCTCCGGGTCCACCAGGACCCACCGGCCGCGCAGCCGTACCAGGGGGCGGCGCGCCTCGGCGAGCCGGTCCAGCTCCGTCCGGTCGATCTCCTGGTCACCGATGGCGAACCGCCAGCTGAAGGAGAGCAGTGCGTCGGCGGAGACCAGTGACGGCACCCCGCCGGCCCCGGGCCCGTGCGCGGCGGCGTCCGGCCCGTCGGGCGGCCCCACCACGGCCCGCGTGGTCAGCGTCCGGGCGAACTTCTCCGGCCAGTGGACCCGGACCCCGGCGGCGGCCAGCGCACCGGACGCCGGGCCCAGCAACTCGGCGACCTCCTCGTCCGCCAGCTCCAGCGCGTCCGGCACCGCAGCGGACAGCAGTGGGGTCAACGCCGCCCAGGCGGCGGCCGCCCGGCGCAGCGTCAGCAGGGTCTCCGCCCGCGCCTGCGGGCCGAACGCCCGCCCCGCCGGTGCCGTGCCGGTCCACACCTCGGCGGCGTCGGCGACGACCGTGGGATCGTCCGCGCTGTGGACCTGCACGACGGCGGCGAACGTGACGTCAGGATCGGCGCCGGGTGCCCGGTCCGCGTCGGGTCCGGCCGGATGCTGCGGGCCCGTTGGGCGCCCGCGATCCGGCTCCGCCGCATCCGGGCGCCGCGGTTCCGTGTCCGGCGCCTCCGTGAGGGCCGGGCCCGCCCCGTGCACCTCCACGCGCAGCGAGATCCGCACCCCCGCGTCGTGCCCGGCGGCGACCTCCGCGGCCCACGCGCGCTGTTCCGGGATGTGCTGCGGGGCGGGCGCGGCGAAGGCCGGTCCGCCGGCGGCCAGTTCGGCCGCGGGGGTACGGGGCAGCCCGTCGGCGACCGCGTCCAGGAAGGCGCGCACCTGGCGCTCGGGTTCCGGCAGCCGCACCGGGGCGGTCCCCGGGAGCGGGGCGGCGTGGGCGTACGGGGGCATGGCGGCGGCCAGGTCGCGCAGCTGCGCCACGTCCTCCGGGTCGAGCGGGCCGGCCCGCCAGGCGTCGTGGTCGGTGGGGCTGAGACCGGGCAGCAGCCGGCCGCGGGCCGCGAGCCGGAGCGCCAGCAGGGCGGCGGTGCCCCAGAAGGCCGCCGCCGGGTGGGTGTGCCGGCCGCCGCGTATCCGGGTGAGGACGGGGAGCGCCGCGGCCACCGGCAGCACCAGGGCCGGCACGGCGCACATGGTGATGCCGCCGTCTCCACCGCTGCCGTTCTCCGCGCCGCCGTCCTCCGGCCCGTTGGGCAGGGCGACGGTCAGCTGCTCCCGTGCCGGCCGGTCCGCGCCGGCCCCACCGGGCGCGGTGTCGGCGGAGGCGTCCAGGACGGGTTCGCCGTCCGGGCGCCAGAAGGCGATGCGTCCCAGCCGGGGCGGATCGGACGGCAGAAAGACTGCCGCGCAGGGGGAGAGAGCGGGGAGCAGGGCGGGTGTGACCGAGGGGAGGGAAGCCACCGGGGCGGTACTCCTCAAATTTGACTACTGGAGCGTGGAGCGCCCGAGGGTACAGCACGATCCGCCCGTCGAGGGAACCTCCGGCGGCGAATCGGCGTTCAATGGAATACGACAGAGCGCGGCACCCGCCGCGGAAAGGGCGTGAAGGATGTCCACACAGGCGAAGGTCGCGATCGGCGGCGTCGCGGTGGGAGTGATCCTGCTGTGGCTGCTGCCGTTCTGGGCGGCCGTCTTGGTCATGGTCGGGATCCCGGCCGTCGCGTATCTGACGCTCGACCCCTCCCAGCGGCGCCGGCTGCGCCGAGTCGGCCACAAGCAGCTCGGCCGCTGAGCCGGCGGTTCCGGCCGGCGCGCCCCCGAGGGCGGCCCGGCCGGCCGCGGCCGTCAGAGGGGGCGGGCCGCCAGGCCGTCCAACGAGGCCAGCAGCCCGGGCAGTTCCGGTCCCCGCCCCACCGGGTGCACCTGCCCCGGCTCGTCGTCCAGCAGGACGAAGGCGATGTCGTCGGTGCGCGCCACCATGCTCCACCCGGGCCCGTCGACCCGCAGCGTACGGGCCTCGCCGGCGGCGAACGACGACCGCACCCGACCCGGCGGCGGGGGATCGACGAGATAGCCGCGGGCCTCCGCCAGCACCCGTCGCACGCCCCGGTGCCGCTCCTCGCCGGGCTCCGCGAAGGAGACCTCCTCGTCCTCCACCTGCGCCCGCCAGGACGCCCACTGCAGCGCTATCTCGTCCGCGCCCAGCCGCCGCTGGGCGGGCCCCCAGTCGCCGGCGTCCGGCGGCGCCAGCGGCGCGCGGTCGCCCTCCTGCGGCTCGGGGTCGTGCGGCTGCGGTATCCCGGGGGTGGCGACCGCCAGGGCCAGCGGCCACCCCGGAAGCGCCACGACGATGCTCTCCTCGCCCGGCGACAGGTCGTACTCCATGCCGCAATCCCACGCCGCGATCGCGCAGGCCACCAACGACACGTCCTCGGTGGCCACGGTCCAGCGCGCCCCCGTGCCGTCCTGGCCGAGGACCAGGCCGTAGCCCTCCGCGTACGGTTCGAGGCCGAGTCCCGCGCACACCTCGGGGTAGTCGTCGCCGAGCACGCTGGGGAACTGCGCGGGCGTCAGCAGCACCGCCGTCAGCACGAACAACTGGTCGTCCTCGGCGCTCTCGGTCGTCGGCACGCCGCGCCTCCCTTCCATAGCCGGTCCGCACTTCGCCGCGCACCCTAATTGGCCGGGCCCGGCCTTGTCACCAGCCGTACGCTGCGACGATGCGATCCTGTGACGTGGGCCGCGGGATCGCCGGGGCCACGGCCCGTCAGGGCAGCGGCAGCCCGAGGAGCTCATAGGCGACCTCCTGCGGCGACCGCCCGCGCTCCCGGGCCAGCGCCAGCACGGCCCGGCAGGCGAGTTCGTTGATGCCGAAGGCCAGCGCCTCGGGCGACACCCACTCCGCCGCCTGGGCACCCCGTTCCTCGTCGCCCTCGGCGCCCGCCGCCACATAGCAGGCCGCCGCCTCGAAGATGTTGTGCGGACGCCCCGCCGGCCGGCCGCCGCGGTGGAACACCGCCGGACGTCTGCCGCCGGCCCGTCTGCCGAGGTGGAGCACCCCGGCCATGTCGCGTATGAATCCGGTCATCCCGACCCCCGGCCCCTCGCCCTACACCGTCGTAGAAGTGTGCCCGCAGCCCATACTGTGGGAACTTCGGCCGAGGAAGGGATGGACAATAGGTGCGGCGCTACGACTGGTTGAGGGAGATCCGACGGCTCGATCCGGAGCGCGACTTCCTGCGGATCCACCGCATCACCTACGCCCATGAGTTCCCCTGGGACATCACCAGGGCGCTGGAACTGGCGCTCTACCGCACCTACGCGGTGCCGAGCATCGGGCGGCTGCTCGCCGAGACCGCCGAGCTGACGGAGCGCGCGCAGAAGCGCTACGACGACACGGCCCTCCTCCTGGACACCGTTCTGGAACACGGCTTCGACAGCGGCGACGGCCGGACCGCGATCCGCCGGATCAACCAGATGCACCACAGCTACGACATCTCCGACGAGGACATGCGTTACGTCCTGTGCACCTTCGTGGTGGTGCCGATCCGTTGGATCGACCAGTACGGCTGGCGGCGGCTGAGCGAACACGAGAAGCGCGCGATGGCCGCGTACTACGGCACCCTCGGCCGCCACATGGGGATCCGTGACATCCCGCAGACCTACCAGGAGTTCGAGGTCTTCCTGGACGCCTACGAGGAGGCGCACTTCGGCTGGGACCCCGGTGCCCGTCGGGTGGCCGACGCGTCCTTGGACCTGATGGCGGGCTGGTACGGCCCGCTCGCCCCGGTGGTGCGCAGCGCGAGCATGGCCCTCCTGGACGACACGCTGCTGGACGCCTTCCGCTTCGACCGGCCCCGGCCCGCGGTGCGGACGGCGGTGCGCACCGCCCTGAAGCTGCGGGCCAGGGCCGTGCGAGTGCTGCCGCCGCGCCGCGCCCCGCACTACGGCCGTCAGAACCCGGAGATCAAGGGCTACCCCGACGGCTACCGGGTCGCCGAGCTGGGGACCTTCCCGTCGTCCTGGCGGCTGGGCAGCTGCCCCGTCCACCCGGTGGGCGACGACGCACGCGTCCAGGAGGACCCGGCGGCGTCGTAGCTCGTGTCCGCCCCCGGTCCGTCGGACCGGCCCGCGGTGTGCGGTCCGTCAGGGTGCCTCACCCGTGGCGGACCGCCAGCGCCAGATAGCGGGCGTCCTCGTCGACGTACCGGACGAGGTCCCAGCCGCTGCCGGCCAGGAGGGGACGCAGGTTGGGTTCGGCCCTGAGGTCGCCGGGGGTGAGCGGGTGTCCCTTGCGCGCCGCGAGGGCCGCCCGCCCGACGGGGTGGAAGAGTGCGAGCCGGCCACCGGGGCGCACCACCCTGGCCAGTTCGGTCAGCCCGGCCGCGGAGTCGGACAGATGGGAGACCAACCCGGCGGCGAACACGGCGTCCAGCGCGGCCGACGGGAGCGGAAGCCGGGTCACGTCGGCGAGCAGCAGGCCCGCGCAGGCGCCGCGTCCGGCCCGCACGGCGGCCGTCAGCATCTCCGGGGTGAGGTCGGCGCCCAGCACCGCCCCGCGCGCTCCCACGGCCGCTCTGAGGGCCGGCAGGGCGCGTCCGGTGCCGCAGCCGGCGTCCAGCACCCGTTGACCCTCCCGCAGGCCCAGTGCGGCGACGCCGGCGGCGTAGGCGGGGCCGTCGTCGGGGAACTTGGCGTCCCAACCGGCGGCGCGGGCACCGAAGAACGCGCGGACGTCGTGCGGGCGCGTGGTGGGCAGGCTGGTCATCGGTCTCCTTCGGGAGCGGTGGGGCGGTGGGCCAGTGGCGCGGTGACGGCATAGAGGATGCCCGCGACGAACAGGGCGGCCACCACCCCGAGGTTCATCGCGCCCAGTGTGCCGTGCGCGGCGCGGTCGGTGAGCAGGAACCCCACGGCCCGGGCGATGTGGGGATCGGCGGAGGTGATCAGGCCGAGCCCGACGACGGTGGCGACGGCCAGCGAGAGGACCGCCGGCCACCCTATGGCCGGCGCCGCGGACGGCCCGGAACTGCAGCGGCGGTCGCGCCACCGCTGGACCAGGAAGACGGACGTCCACGCCGCCATCGCCACCCCGACCACGGACAGGAACGCCTGGAACGTGGCGAAGAAACTGGGCGAGACGAACAGCACGTACCAGCCGCCGACGGTCATCAACGCCCCGTCCACCAGCACCGCGAGATGCCGCCTGACGGGCACTCCGAGGGCCAGCAGCGACATCCCCGAGCTGTAGATGTCCATGATCGCCCCGGACGCGAACCCCCCGATGGCGGTCAGCAGATACGGCACCAGGAACCAGGTCGGCAGCGCGGCCGCGAGCGCGCCCACGGGATCGGCGGCGGCCGCCGCGGCGAGCTTCGGATCGCCGGCGTTCAGCAGCACCCCGAAGACCAGCAGCGCCACCGGGGCCAGCACCCCGCCCAGCGTCGTCCAGCCGGTGATCGCCCGGGCGCTGCTGCCACGGGGCAGGTAACGGCCGTAATCCGCCCCGCAGTTGACCCACCCCAGCCCCAGGAGGGTCATCGCGAAGACCACGCCCCCGATGGCCGTGCCGAGCCCGCCCGGACGCCCCGCAAGGAGGGCCGAGGGGTGGATCCGGTCGGCCATCAGCACCAGGTAGGCCGCGGTCATCACGGTGATGGCGGCGGTCAGGTACTTCTGCACCTTCATGATCAGCGCGTGTCCGTAGATGCCCACGACCACCACCGAGACGGCGGTCACGGCGAAGCACAGCGCCTGGGCCCCGGTGGTCGGCGTGCGCCCGTCAGCCCGGGCGAAGACCGCCGGCGAGACGCGCGCCAGGATGGCGGCGCCGCCCAGGGAGGAGAGCGCTACCAGGACGGTCTCCCAGCCGACGTTGGAGACGTAACTGAACACGGTGGGGAGCTTGTTGCCCTGCCGGCCGAAAGCGGCCCGTCCGATGGCCATGGTGGGCGCGCCGGTCCGCGCCCCGGCCACCGACACCAGGCCCACCAGGAGGAACGACAGCACGTAGCCCAGCGTCCCGGTGACCACCGCCTGCCAGGCATTGAGGCCGAGCCCCGTCACGTAGATCCCGTAGGCGATGGAGAGCAGGGACAGCCCGGAGGCGGCCCACGGCCAGAACAGGGAGCGGGGCGTGCCGTGCCGTTCGGCGTCCGGCACCGGGTTGATGCCGTTGCGTTCCACGGCCGCTGCCGAGGTGTTGGCCCCGGCGGACACGGTGCGTCGTCCGGGTGACTGCGGTGCCCGCTGCTGCGTCATGCGCACATGATCCCCCAAGGCCGGTGCTCCCGGGGAACGCGTGTGCGGCGACGGGAACGACGGCACGGCATGGCCGGAAACCACATCATGACCCGATGTCCGGGCGGCTTTCCCGAATTCGAGAAAATCCCGATCAGCGGGCGGTACGGTCCTCGCCATGGATTTCCGGACGGCACCCGGTGTCGCCCCGGTCCCATCGCTGTGCCCTGGATCCGCACACCCGCGCCTGGCGGGACCCGCACCTTGAAGGAGACGGCCGATGAACGCCGTACAAGGGACCCCGGAGGACGTAGTTCCTCGTCCTGCCCCCGGATTGGCCCTGAAGATCTTAGTCGCGGGCGGTTTCGGGGCGGGCAAGACGACCCTGGTGGGCGCGGTCAGCGAGATCCGTCCGCTGCGCACCGAGGAGCGCCTCAGCGAGGTGGGCCAGGCGTTCGACGACACCGGGGGAGTGGCGGCCAAGACCACCACCACGGTGGCGATGGACTTCGGCCGCATCACCATCAGGTCGGGGCTCGCCCTGTACCTCTTCGGCACGCCGGGACAGGACCGCTTCTGGTTCCTGTGGGACGACCTGTCGGAGGGCGCGCTGGGAGCCGTGGTGCTGGCCGACACCCGGCGGCTGCCGGACTGCTTCCCGGCCGTCGACTACTTCGAGCGCCGCGGCCTGCCGTTCGTGGTGGCCGTCAACTGCTTCCCCGGTGCCGGGTCCTACGGGGCCGACGAGGTCTCCCGCGCCCTGGACCTGAACCGCGGCACACCCGTCGTGCTCTGCGACGCCCGGGATCGCGACTCGGGCAAGGAGGTGCTGGTCCGGCTGGTCGAGCACGCCGGACGGATGCACTCCGCCCGGCAGTTGGACTCGGTGGGCTGACCGGCCCGGGGCGCGGAAGGGCGAACCGTCCGCGCCCCCTGCCCCTCAGTCCGCGACCTCGGTGAGCGCGACCACCTTGTCGATCCGGACCCGCACCAGCAGTTCACCCGGGACGCCATTGCGGGCGCCGTACGCCTCCGCCCGCTCCTCGCCCATGTAGCGGGCCGCGATCCGGGTCGCCCAGTGCCGGACGTCCGACAGCTCCTCGCTGAGCTCCGCCGTCCCCTGCACCACCACGAACGCGAACGGCGGCCGATCGTCGTCGACGCACAGCGCCACCCTGCCGTCACGGGCGAGGTTGCGACCCTTGACCGTCTCCTTGCCGGTGTTGAACACCAGCTCCTCGCCGTCCACGAGGAACCACACCGGTGCGATGTGCGGAGCGCCGTCGGCCCGCACGGTCGACAATTTTCCGGTCCGGGTGCCCTCGGAAAGGAACGCCCGCCACTCATCCTTCGTCATTGTGTGTGCCATGCCGCCATCCTCGCCGCCGACAGAACGCGGAAGGCACGGGGCACGCCGGGTGCGGAGCCGCTTGCCGACAGGGCGGAGGTGGGACAGGCTGGCACGGCGGCCCGCCGACGGGCCGCGAACTGCCGTCCGGCCACACCTGCGGACGGGGATACGGGGAGGAACGGGCATGGCACTGAGCAGCGGACTCGATTGGCTGCTGGACGACCTGACCAAACGGGTGGAGCAGGTACGGCACGCGCTGGTGCTGTCCAACGACGGGTTGGTGACCGGCGCGAGCCAGGGGCTGGAGCAGGAGGACGCCGAGCACCTGGCGGCGGTCGCCTCCGGACTGCACAGCCTGGCGAAGGGATCGGCGCTCCACTTCGGGGTCGGGCGGGTGCGCCAGACCATGGTCGAGTTCGACGACGGGGTGTTGTTCGTGACGGCCGCGGGGGACGGCAGCTGCCTGTGCGTGCTGGCCGGCGCCGACTCCGACATGGGTCAGATCGCCTACGAGATGACGCTGTTGGTCAACCGCGTCGGGGAGCACCTGGGCGTTGCGGTGCGCCGACCGGAGAGTTATCCACAGGTCTGAATCGAGCGTTGACGCGCTGTCACCGCCCGCGGCTATGGTCGTAACCGTCAGTGATCGACGATCGAGTCGCAGGGGGAAGCACCATGACGGTGACAGTGATGTGCGACGGGCGGCAGACGCTCTCGATGGCGCGGGCCGCCCAGGAACTGGAGCTGCGGACCGGCGAGTTCGAACTCGCCACGCAGCTCGGAGAGGTACGGACGGTACCGGCCGTGCCCGACCGCCGGCCGGGAAGCGCCGGGCCGCCCGCCCGGCACCGGGTGCCGGCGGCGGAGGTCGCCCGGCTCCGGGCCGAGCCGGGATTCCCCGAGACGCTCCGCGCACGCCTGCGCGCGGTCACCACCAATGAGGCCGCGGCGCTGATGGGCATCGGCCCCGGCCGGGCCCTGCGGCTCACCCGGGCCGGATGTGTGGGCCCTGTCCGCTTCTATGTGAACCGCTTCGGCGCGGTGGTCTGGCTCTATCTCGCCTCGGAGATCACCGAGTTCGCCGACCGCGAGCCGGAGTTGCTGCAGGGCAACACCCCGGTCGCGATGCGCGTGATGCTCACCAGCGGACAGGACTGGCGGGCCCGCCAGTGGCGCAGTCGCCGGGTCGCCCAGCTGATGGGGCGGACCGACGATCCGTGGCAGTCGGCCGCGGTGATCGCCGCGGTGCTGCCGCCGGAAGAGCTCGCCTCGGTGGCCGAGGATCCGCTGGAGCGCGCCCTGCTGCGTCGGCTGCGGCCCGTCCTCGCCTCCATGATCACGGCGACCCCGGCGGCCCGGGAATCCTTCGAACGGGTCCTGACGGCCGAGGAGTTCGACGAGGTCCTGTGGTACCGGGTCAATCTCTCCCGGGCTCTGGAGACAGCCCGCCGCGAGGATCCCGGCCGGGTCCGTCCATCGGCCACCGTCCGAGCCGGCCGGCCGCCGACCCGGGGGACGGGCCCGGGGAACGGCCCGACCTGGGGGCCGGACCCCAGAAGCCTCTCCGTGCGGGCGTAGCACCGCGGCGCGGTGGGGCCACGACGGCAGGCACGGGCGAGGCGGGTGGCGGAACGGCGGGGCCGCCCGGCGTCAGCCCTGCGGCTCCCCGGCATCCCCGCGGTCGGCCACCACGGCCCGCGCGATGGTGGACAGGGCCAGCGTCCGCCCCTCGCCGACGACGAGCCAGCCCTTGTCCAACAGGGATTGCAGCAACGGGCGGGCCTCGTCGCCGAGCTCGTCCGCCACGTCGTCGTCGGAGGGCGGCACGCCGGCCCGGAGGCGGAGGGCGACATGGCGGACGACGGTCTCCTCCGCCGCGGTGAGGGTGAAGTCCATGAGGCGAGCGTAAGGCGGTGCCGCCGCTGCCGCCCACGCGCCCCTCAGTCACCGAGCTGGCGGAACAGCCCCTCCTGCACCACGGAGACCAACAGGCGGCCGGCGCGGTCGTAGATGCGACCGCGGGCCAGGCCCCGGCCGCCGGTGGCGATCGGGGACTCCTGGTCGTAGAGGAACCACTCGTCCGCGCGGAAGGGACGGTGGAACCACATCGCGTGATCGAGGGAGGCCATATCGAAGCCACGGGGGCCCCACAGGGGCTCGATCGGGATGCGGACCGCGTCCAGCAGCGTCATATCGCTGGCGTAGGTCAGCGCGCAGGTGTGCACCAGCGGGTCGTCGCCCAGCGGGCCGACGGCGCGCATCCAGACGGCGCTGCGCGGTTCGGCGCCCTCGATCTCGTCCGGCGTCCAGCGCAGCCGGTCGACATAGCGGATGTCGAACGGCTGGCGGCGGGCCATCCGCTCCAGCGCCTCGGGCAGACCGCCCAGGTGCGTGCGGACCTCTTCCGCGACGTTCGGCAGTTCTTCCGGGTCGGGTACGGCCCGGCGCATCGGCAGTTGGTGTTCGAAGCCGGGTTCCGGCTTGTGGAAGGAGGCGGTCAGATTGAAGATCGTACGTCCCTGCTGGACGGCGACGACCCGACGGGTGGTGAAGGACCGCCCGTCGCGGACCCGCTCGACCTGGTACACGATCGGCACCCCCGGCCGGCCCGGCCGGAGGAAGTACGCGTGCAGCGAGTGGACCGGGCGGTCCCCTTCCGTGGTCCGCCCGGCGGCCACCAGCGCCTGGCCGGCGACCTGCCCGCCGAAGACCCGCTGGAGGCTCTCCTGCGGGCTGCGGCCACGGAAGATGTTCACCTCGATCTGCTCCAGGTCCAGCAGATCGACCAGCTTCTCGGCCGGATTCGTCATGACCGGTGGCCCTCCGTCATCTCCTTCGGCGGCCTCGGTCGAAGCCGTCGGCTCACAACTGCCCCACGTCGGTGACCCGGACCACCGCGCGTCCCTCCTCGTCGGAGGCGGCCAGGTCCACCTCGGCCGAGACGCCCCAGTCGTGATCGCCGTTCGGGTCGGCGAAAGTCTGCCGCACCTTCCACAGCCCGTGCGCGGTGTCCTCGTCGATCCGCAGGAGTTTCGGGCCGCGGGCGTCCGGCCCGGTGCCCAGTTCGTCGTACTCGTCCCAGTAGGCGTCCATCGCCTCGCCCCAGGCGTCGGCGTCCCAGCCGGACTCGGCGTCCATCTCGCCGAGTTCCTCGACCTTGTCCAGTGCCGCCAGCTCCACCCGCCGGAACATCGCGTTGCGGACCAGCACGCGGAACGCCCGCGCGTTGGCGGTGACCGGCCGGACCTGATCCGCCCGCTCGGCCGCCTGCTCCGCCGTCTCCTCCTCCGGGTTGGCCAGCTGCTCCCACTCGTCCAGCAGGCTGGAGTCGACCTGCCGGACCATCTCGCCCAGCCAGGCGACGATGTCCTGGAAGTCCTCCGACTTCAGGTCGTCCGGCACGGTGTGGTCCAGCGCCTTGTACGCGCTGGCCAGGTAGCGCAGCACGATGCCCTCGGTGCGCGCCAGCTCGTAGAAGGAGGTGAACTCCGTGAAGGTCATGGCGCGTTCGTACATGTCGCGGATGACCGACTTCGGCGACAGCGGGTGGTCGCCGACCCAGGGGTGGCTCTTGCGGTAGAGGCCGTAGGCGTGCGACAGCAGCTCGTCCAGCGGCTTGGGGTACTCGACGTCCATGAGGCGCTCCATGCGGTCCTCGTACTCGACGCCGTCGGCCTTCATCTGCGCGACCGCCTCGCCCCGCGCCTTGTTCTGCTGGGCGGCCAGGATCTGCCGGGGGTCGTCCAGCGTCGACTCCACCACCGACACCATGTCCAGCGCGTACGACGGCGACTCGGGGTCGAGCAGGTCGAACGCCGCCAGTGCGAACGTCGACAGCGGCTGGTTGAGCGCGAAGTCCTGCTGGAGGTCCACGGTGAGGCGGACGATCCGGCCCTCCGCGTCCGGCTCCGGGAGCCGCTCGACGATCCCGCCGTCCACGAGGGAGCGGTAGATCGCGATCGCGCGGCGGATGTGCCGCAGCTGGTTCCGGCGCGGCTCGTGGTTGTCCTCCAGCAGGCGTCGCATCGCCTCGAAGGCGTTGCCCGGCCGGGCGATCACCGACAGCAGCATCGTGTGCGTCACCCGGAAACGCGAGGTCAGCGGCTCGGGGTCGGAGCCGATGAGCTTCTCGAAGGTGTTCTGGCCCCAGTTGACGAAGCCCTCCGGCGCCTTCTTGCGGACCACCTTGCGGCGCTTCTTCGGATCGTCGCCCGCCTTCGCCAGCGCCTTCTCGTTCTCCACGACGTGTTCCGGGGCCTGCGCGACCACGAAGCCGGCGGTGTCGAAGCCGGCCCGGCCGGCGCGGCCCGCGATCTGGTGGAACTCCCGCGCCCGCAGCGTCCGCACCCGCGTCCCGTCGTACTTCGTCAGCGCGGTGAACAGCACCGTACGGATGGGGACGTTGACGCCTACGCCGAGCGTGTCGGTGCCGCAGATCACCTTCAGCAGACCCGCCTGCGCCAGCTTCTCCACGAGCCGCCGGTACTTCGGCAGCATGCCCGCGTGGTGCACGCCGATGCCGTGCCGGACGTACCGCGAGAGGTTCCGCCCGAACTTGGTGGTGAAGCGGAAGTTCCCGATCAGCTTGGCGATCTCGTCCTTCTCGGCCCGGGTGCACATGTTGATGCTCATCAGCGCCTGCGCCCGCTCCACGGCGGCGGCCTGCGTGAAGTGCACGATGTAGACCGGCGACTGGCGGGTCTCCAGCAGCTCGGTCAGCGTCTCGGTCAGCGCCGTGCTGCGGTACTCGTACGACAGCGGCACGGGCCGGGTCGCGGAGCGGACCACCGCCGTCGACCGGCCGGTGCGCCGGGTCAGGTCCTCCTCGAAGCGCGACATGTCGCCGAGCGTCGCCGACATCAGGACGAACTGTGCCTGCGGCAGCTCCAGCAGCGGGATCTGCCAGGCCCAGCCCCGGTCCGGCTCGGCGTAGAAGTGGAACTCGTCCATCACGACCTGGCCGATGTCGGCGTACTTGCCGTCACGCAGCGCGATCGAGGCGAGCACCTCGGCGGTGCAGCAGATCACCGGGGCATCGGAGTTGACCGACGCGTCGCCGGTGAGCATCCCGACGTTCTCGGTGCCGAACAGCTTGCACAGGTCGAAGAACTTCTCCGAGACCAGCGCCTTGATGGGCGCGGTGTAGAAGGTGACCTGGTCGTTGGCGAGCGCGGTGAAGTGCGCGCCCGCCGCCACCAGGCTCTTCCCGGAGCCGGTGGGGGTGGACAGGACGACGTTCGCCCCCGAGACCACTTCGATCAGCGCCTCCTCCTGGGCAGGGTAGAGCGAGATGCCCTGCTGTTCGGCCCAGCCCGAAAAGGCTTCGAAGAGGGCGTCGGGGTCGGCGGTGTTCGGGAGATGATCGATGAGGGTCACGCCCCCCATACTGCCTGCCTTCGGCCCGGATCCGGGAACCGGTGCTCCGGATGGAGATCAACTGGAGGCCGACGGCGGCCGGGGAGGGCGGCTGCGCGCCTCCGTCGGCAGGGGTGCGCACACCCCGCGCACGGCCGGGTGCGGATCGTGTTCGCCCCGTCGCCCGCCCGTGTTCCGGCCCGCCACCCGCTCCCCGACCGGAGATCATCTGACGCTACGCTGTGTCGCCGACCAGGCGTCAGAAGCGCAGAACAAGGGGTGGGGAACGACCATGATGGGACCGGCGCACTCGCTGTCCGGAGCCGCGGCCTGGCTGGGGGTGGGGGCGGCGGCCTACGGCGCCGGGTATCCGATGCCCTGGCCGGTGCTGGTCAGCGGCACACTGATCTGTGCCGGGGCGGCACTGGCGCCGGACCTCGACCACAAGGCCGCGACGATCTCGCGTGCCTTCGGGCCGCTGTCGCGCTGGCTGTGCGACGTGGTCGACACCCTCTCGCACGCCGCCTACAAGGCGACCAAGATGCGCGGCGACTCGCACCGCTCGGGCGGGCACCGGACGCTGACCCACACCTGGCTGTGGGCGGTGCTGATCGGCGCCGGTATGTCCCTGCTCGCCATGGAGGGCGGGCGGTGGGCGGTGCTCGGCATCCTCTTCGTCCACATGGTGCTGGCCATCGAGGGGCTGCTGTGGCGGGCGGCGCGGGTCTCCAGCGATGTGCTGGTGTGGCTGCTCGGCGCCGCGGCGGCGTGGATCCTGGCCCAGGAGATGGACCTGCCGGGCAACGGCGCGAGTTGGCTGTTCACCGAGCCGGGGCAGGAGTACCTCTGGCTCGGCCTGCCGATCATGCTGGGCGCGCTGGTGCACGACATCGGCGACGCGCTGACCGTCTCGGGCTGCCCGATCCTGTGGCCCATCCCGATAGGCCGCAAGCGCTGGTACCCGCTGGGCACGCCCAAGCCGATGCGCTTCCGGGCCGGCAGCCGGGTGGAGCTGAAGGTGCTGATGCCGGCGTTCATGCTGCTGGGCGGCCTCGGCGCGCTGGGGGCACTGGGCTACATCTGACCCGTGCGACCCGTGCGACCCGTGCGGCTCGTCCGGTCCCGTTCCCCGGTGGCGCCCCACGGATCCGTGGGGCGCCACCGTGCGTCCGCGGCTCAGCCGTGCCAGGACCGCCACAGCGCCGCGTACGCACCGTCGGCCGCGACCAGCTCCCGGTGGCTGCCCAGTTCGCTGATCCGGCCGTCCTCGACGACCGCGATGACATCGGCGTCGTGGGCGGTGTGCAGCCGATGGGCGATGGCCACGACCGTGCGCCCGTCCAGGACCTTGCCCAGCGACCGCTCCAGATGACGGGCGGCGCGCGGGTCCAGGAGCGACGTCGCCTCGTCGAGCACCAAGGTGTGCGGGTCGGCCAGCACCAGGCGGGCCAGCGCGACCTGCTGGGCCCGGGCCGGTGTCAGGGCCGTGCCGCCGGAGCCGACCTCGGTGTCCAGACCGCCGGGCAGGGCGCGGGCCCAGTCGTCCGCGTCCACCGCGCCCAGGGCCGCCCAGAGTTCGGCGTCGGCCGCGTCCGTGCGGGCCAGCAGCAGGTTGTCGCGCAGCGTTCCGACGAAGACGTGGTGCTCCTGATTGACCAGGGCGACGTGCTCCCGCACGCGTTCGGCGGGCATCGCGGAGAGCTCGGCGCCGCCCAACGACACCGAGCCGGCCCGCGGTCCGTAGATGCCGGCCAGCAGCCGGCCCAGCGTGGACTTCCCGGCACCGGACGGGCCGACCAGCGCCACCCGGCTGCCCGGGCGCACGCTCAGCGAGACCTGGCGCAGCACGTCGACGCCGGCGCGGTAGCCGAAGCTGACGTCCTCGGCGCGCATCTCCCGGCCGCCGGGAACCACCGAGGCGTCGGCGGCCTCCGGCTCGATCTCGCGGACACCGACGAGCCGGGCGATCGACACCTGGGCCACCTGGAGCTCGTCGTACCAGCGCAGGACCAGGTTGACCGGTTCGGTGAGCATCTGCGCCAGCAGCGCGCCGGTGGTCAGCTGCCCCGGGGTGAGCCAGCCGTGCAGCACGAACACCCCGCCGAGCACCACGACCGCGCCGAGGATCACCACATGGGTGACGTTGATGACCGGGAAGAGGACCGAGCGGAGGGAGAGGGTGTAGCGCTCCCACTGGGTCCAGGCGCGGATCCGGTGCTCCGACAGCGCGATCCGGCGGGTGTTCAAGCGGTGCGCCTCGATGGTGCGGCCGGCGTCCACGGACTCGGTGAGGACGGCGGAGACCGCGGCGTAGCCGGCGGCCTCGGAGCGGTAGGCGGCGGGTGCGCGCTTGAAGTACCAGCGGCAGCCGACGATCAGCACCGGCAGCGCGATCAGCACGGACAGCGCGAGCGGCGGTGCGGTCACGGTGAGCCCGCCGAGCAGCAGACCGGCCCAGACGACACCGATGGACAGCTGCGGTACGGCCTCCCGCATCGCCTCGGCGAGTCGGTCGATGTCGGTGGTGATCCGGGACAGCAGGTCGCCGGTGCCGGCTCGTTCCAGGACGCCCGGCGGCAGGGCCACCGACCGGACGAGGAAGTCCTCGCGCAGGTCCGCCAGCATCCGTTCGCCGAGCATGGCCCCGCGCAGCCGCACCATGCGGACGAACGCCGTCTGGACGACCAGGGCGAGGGCGAACAGGCCGATGGTGCGGCCGAGTTGGATCTGTCCGCCGCGGCCCGCGGACAGGTCCTCGACCAGGCCGCCGAGGAGATAGGGACCGACCATCGAGGCGATGACCGCGACGGCGTTGACGGTGACCAGGACGGTGAAGTCCCGGCGGTGGCGGCGGATCAGCTCGGCCACATAGGCGCGCACCGTCGCCGGCGAGCCGACCGGCAGGGTGTCGACGGTCGTGGGCGCGTTGGGATCGTGCTCCGGCGGGGCCAGGCCGATCATGCGGTCTCCTCGATGACGGTGCGGTCGGTGGTGTGCGGCGTCGCGGGGGCGGGGTCCGGTTCGCGGGTGACGACGGCGCGGTACTCCGGGTGGGTGTGCAGCAGTTCGCGGTGCGGTGCCTCGCCGGCGACCTTGCCCTCCTGGAGGAAGACGACGTGGTCGGCGCGGTCCAGGAGGAGCGGGCTGGAGGTGAGGAGCACGGTCGTGCGGCCCGCCCGGATCTCCCGCAGTCCGTCGGCGACCCGGGCCTCGGTGTGCGCGTCGACGGCGCTGGTCGGTTCGTCCAGCACCAGCACCTCGGGGTCGGCGACCAGCGACCTGGCCAGGGCCAGCCGCTGGCGCTGGCCGCCGGAGAGCGACCTGCCGCGTTCGGTGATGTGGGTGTGCATCGGGTCGCCGGAGTCGTCGGCGGACGCCTGGGCCAATGCGGCCAGCACATCGCCGCATTGGGCCGCGTCGAGCGCCGCCTCGTTGGTGACCCGGCCGGACGCCGGGACGTCGAGGAGTTCCCCGAGCGTCCCGGAGAGCAGTACGGGGTCCTTGTCCTGGACCAGGACGGCGGTCCGGGCGGTGCCGCGGGGGACGTCGTCCAGCGGGGTGCCGCCGAGGACGACGGAGAGCGGACGGGGCGACTCCGCCCCGCCGGCGTCCGGGCCGGTGGTCGCCGGGGCCGCCGGGGCCGCTCCCGGGACCGGCAACGGGTCCTGGTACGGGGGATGGCCGCCGAGGCGTTCGGCGAGACGGCCCGCGGCGTCCGGGTCGCCGCACACCACGGCGGTCAACCGGCCGGCCCGCGCGGTCAGCCCGCTGTCCGGGTCGTGGAGGTCGCCGGACGGCGGTTCCGGGTCGGTCAGCCGCCCGCCCGCCGGCCGGCTCAGTGCCAGGACGCGTGCCGTGCGCTCCGCCGACGGCCGGGAGAAGGACCAGGACATCGTCATCTCCTCGAAGTGGCGCAGCGGGTAGAGCAGGAAGGAGACCGCGCCGTAGATGGTGACGAGTTCGCCGACCGTGATCCGGCCGTCGAGCGCGAGGCCGACGCCGTGCCAGACGACGGCGATCAGCAGCAGGCCGGGCAGGGCGACCTGTACGGCCGAGATCAGCGACCACATGCGGGCGCTGCGGACGGCGGCCCGACGGACCTCCTGGGAGGCGCTGCGGTAGCGGCCGAGGAAGAGGTCCTCACCGCCGATCCCGCGCAGGACCCGGAGCCCGGCGACGGTGTCGGAGGCGAGTTCGGTGGCCCGCCCGGCCTTCTCGCGCTGGGCGTCGGCCCGGCGGGTGGCCGGTGGCAGCAGCGGCAGGACGGCCAGCGCCAGGAGGGGAGTGCCCAGGGCCACCACGAGGCCGAGCTGCGGCTGGTAGACGACGAGCGCGAGGCAGACGCCGACCGAGGCCACCAGGGCCGCGCCGAAGCGGGACAGCGTCTCGACGAACCATCCGATGCGCTCCAGGTCGCCGGTGCTGACCGCGACGATCTCGCCGGCCGCCACCCGGCGGGTCATCGCCCCGCCCAGTTCGGAGGTCTTGCGGGCGAGCAGCTGCTGCATCCGGGCCACCGTGACGATCCAGTTGGTCACGGCCGCGCGGTGCAACATGACATCGCCGACCGCCACCAGTCCGCCGAGCACCGCCAGCAGGCCGCCCGCCAGCACCAGTCGGGCGCCGTGGCCGTCCACCGCGGCCTGCACGGCGAGGCCCACCGGCAGCGGGAACGACGCCATCGCGGCCATGTGCACCAGCCCCCAGAAGAGGGCCTTGGCCTGCCCGCCGCGCTGTTTCCGGCACAGCCACACGAGGAATCTGCCGCCCGTACGGACGTCGGGGACGCCGGGGTCGGGGTGGGGAAGATCGCGAATGCGCATGATGTCCAAGGAGTTGTCGCGGCGAGTGGGGGTGGGCCGAGCCCGCCCGGCGGGCCGGCAGCGGCGGTGGTGGTCGGGGGAGTGGTGACACGCCGTCCGGGCAGGCCGGCGCGGCCCTCGCGCCTTGGTGACAGGCCCCGGCGCGAGCGGGGGCACAGGGAAGGTTCGCGTGCCGGGCGGCCCGGTTTCAAACCGTTTTTCCACCGAAAGCCGGTAAAGCCGACGGTTCTTCCGGGCCATGGACGCCGGCGGGCCCGCGGACACGGCGGCCGGCGGGCGAAGGGTCGTCAGGGCGAGGTGGGAGCATGGGCGTCATGCGGACAGCGGGCGGTGCGGTGCGGATGGCGGCGGTGGCCGCGGCGACGGCGTTCCTCGTGGCGGGCTGCGGAGCCGGTGGCGAGGACGGCCGGGACGGTAAGGGCGGCAGGGGGGCCGCGGGGGACGGCGCCGGGGCGCGGCCGCATCCCGGAGGGTCGGCCGGCGGCGGGCCGGACACCGCGCACTCCGCGAGCGTCCCCGGCGTCGGCGCGGCGCTGCGGGCGCGGATCCCGGCCGCCACCCGCCAGGTCGTCGCGGTCTACGGCGCGGGCCCGAACTCCCCGGACGCGACGGTGGTGCTGTACGAGAAGGGCACCAACGGTTGGGACCGCAAGGGGAGTTGGCCGGCGCACAACGGGCGGCGCGGTTGGACGCCGGACCATCACGAGGACGACCAGCGCAGCCCGGTCGGGGTCTTCTCCCTGACCGACGCCGGTGGCGTGCTGCCCGATCCGGGGACCCGGCTGCCCTACACGCACGCGGCGGCATTCACCCCGCCGACGTACTGGTCGAAGAACACCCGTCACGATTTCGACTACGTGGTGGCGATCAACTACAACCGGGTCGTCGGGGCGTCCCCGCTGGATCCCACGCGCCCCCAGGGGCAGTCCAAGGGCGGCGGGGTCTGGCTCCATCTGGACCACGGGAGCGGGACCTCGGCCTGCGTGAGTGTGGCGAAGTCCGCGATGGCAGCGCTGCTGCGGGCGCTCGATCCGGCGCGGCACCCGGTCGTGGTGATGGGGGACAGAGCCCACCTGTCCGGCTGAGTCCGCCGCTCCCGCCCTAGGGACGGAAGCCGGGAGACGCCGCTCCTTTGGATCAAGCTCCAAGATTTCACGGGAAGTTACCCGCCCTCTTTCGGGAGAAACGACAACCGGCCATAGTGACGGACCGCGGAAATATGTTTCCGCATTTCAAAATCCGTCCATGGAGGAGTGCCCGTGCCGCACGCCACCGGAAGCATCGCCCGCCGTGCCGGGCGGATGTTGCGCACCAGCCTGTTCGCCCAGGTGCTGCTCGCCCTGCTGCTCGGTGTCCTGGTCGGACGCCTCTGGCCGCAGGCGGGCTCCTCGCTACAGCCGCTCGGGGACGGCTTCGTCCGCCTCATCAAGGCGGTCATCTCCCCGCTCGTCTTCTGCGTCGTCGTCGCCGGCATCACCAAGGCGGGCGACCTCAAGTCCTTCGGGCGGATCGGGGTCAAGGCCCTGATCTGGTTCGAGGCGGCGACCAGCATCGCCCTGGTCGTGGGCCTGTTGGCGGCCAACGTCTTCAGCCCCGGCGCCGGGATGCACGTCGATCCGGCCTCCCTCGACCAGGGCGCGGTGGACGCCAGGACCGGTGGCGGAAAACTGCCCTCCGCGAGCCAGTTCGCCCTGGAGGCGCTGCCGGACAGCGCGGTCGGCGCGTTCGCCGAGAACTCGCTGCTCCAAGTCCTGGTACTGGCCTGCCTGGTGGGGGCGGCGCTGCTGCACCTCGGGCAGCGGCGCGTGCCCCAGTTGCTGCCGCTGATCGAGCAGACCCAGGACGTGGTCTTCACCATCGTCGGCTACATCATGAAGCTCGCCCCGCTCGCGGTCTTCGGAGCCACCGCCCACCTCGTCGGCCAGTACGGGCTGGGTGCGATGTCGACGTACGGCAAGCTGATCGCGGTCTGCTACGGCGTCGCGCTGGTCTTCCTCGTCCTGCTGGGGCTCGCCCTCAAGGCCGTCACCGGGCTCAGCCTGTGGAAGTTCGTCCGCTACACCCGCGAGGAACTGCTGCTGGCGCTGGGCACCGGCTCCAGCGAGACCGTGATGCCGCGGATGATGCAGAAGCTGCGGGCCGCCGGCTGCCGGGACGACGCGGTCGGCCTGGTGCTGCCCACCGGGTACTCCTTCAACCTCGACGGCGCCTCCATCTACCTCTCCGTCGGCACGCTCTTCATCGCCCAGGCCATCGGCGTCCACCTCTCGCTCGGCCAGCAGATCACCGTCGTCCTGGTGCTGATGCTGACCAGCAAGGGCATGGCGGGCGTGCCCGGTTCGGCGTTCCTGGCGTTGTCCGCGACCGCCACCGCGCTGGGCGTCATCCCGGCCGCAGCGGTCGCCCTGCTGCTCGGCGTCGACCGGATCATGGACTCCATGCGGGTGGCGACCAACCTGCTCGGCAACTGCGTCGCGGTCTTCGCGGTGTCCCGCTGGGAGGGGGCGCTGGACCGGGTGACGGCCAAGCAGGTCCTGGCCGGCGCGGCCCCGGCCGGCAGGGCGCCGCAGCCGGCTCCCGCCCCCGCCGGCCAGGAGGAGCCCGACGACGCCCCCGTCGCCCCCGGAGAGAAGTGACGGCCGGCGGGCGGCAGTCGGAGGGCGGTGAGCGCGGCGTGTGGTGACGCCCGGGACCCGGTGGCGGACGGCCTGCCACCGGGTCCCGGACGTCTGCCGGAGGTCAGGAGGGGCGCGGGAGCCCCGCGCGCCCCGTCACTCGGCGGGCTTCTGGGAGTCCATCCCCGGCCGCGCCTTCCGCCACAGCCCCCGGGTGAAGTCCGGGATCTCCTGCGGGGCGCCCTGTGCCTTGATCGAGCGGTCGCTCAGCGCCACCGGCGCGGACCAGGTCGCCGCGTCATAGACGTCGAAGTCCGGTACCAGGCCGAGACGCAGGCACTGGGTCAGCCGGAGGACCAGCATGTAGTCCATCCCGCCGTGGCCGCCGGGCGGGTTGGCGTGCTCCTTCCACAGCCAGTGGTCCCACTCCGCGTACCGGCCGAAGTCGCCCCACTCGTCGTTGTTCTGGTCGGGCTCCAGGTAGATCCGCTCGGGGTAGTCCTCGAAGAGACCCTTCGTGCCGCCGAGGCTGTTGATCCGGCTGTAGGGGTGGGGGGTGGAGACGTCGTGCTCCAGCCGGATCACCCGGCCCTTGGCGGTCTGCACCAGGCTGATCGTCCGGTCGCTCTCGATGTAGGACTCCTTCCAGCTGGGGTCGCCGGGCGGCATGTGCTCCTTGCGGTACGCGGCCAGGCCCCGCGCCTGCGAGCCGAAGCTGGCGATCCGCACCGCCCGGTCGCCGCGGTTGACGACCATGTAGTTGGCGACCGGCCCGAAGCCGTGGTTGGGGTAGAGGTCGCCGCGCATCCGGGTGTGCCACAGCCGGCGCCAGGGCCCCTCGTAGTACGTCGGATCGAACATCAGGCCCCGCAGGTCGTGGATGTACGCCCCGGCGCCGTGCAGCAGTTCGCCGAAGAGGCCGGCGTGCGCCATCCGCAGCACCCGCATCTCGTTTCTGCCGTAACAGCAGTTCTCCAGTTGGAGGCAGTGTCTGCGGGTGCGCTCGGAGAGGTCCACCAGTTCCCACAGCTGGTCCAGGCGCAGCGCCAGCGGGCATTCGGTGCCGACGTGCTTGCCGTTGAGCAGGGCGGTCCTCGCCATCTCGAAGTGCAGGTCCCAGGGCGTCGCCGCGTAGACGAAGTCGATGTCGGTGCGCCGGCAGAGGTTTTCGAAGTCGTTCTCGCCGTTGGTGTAGACGGCGGGCGCGGGCTGCCCGGCCTTGGTGACCTTCGCCGCGGCCTTGACGACCTTGTCCTTCACCGGGTCGCAGAGCGCCACGACCCGGACGTCTGGCATCGCAAGGAACAGGTCGATCATGCTGCCGCCCCGGTTGCCGAGGCCGATGATGCCGATGCGGACCGTGCTGCGCGGCTCGAACGGCACCCCGATCATGGTCCTGCCCTGGGGCCTGGGAGGTGCGGCGGCGGCCTCGGCCGAGCCGGCCGCCCCGGGTGCGGCCGCGGCCGCCGGCCCGCTGCCCAGCCCGGCGAACCCCAGTCCGGCGCCCGCCGCGCCGGCGGTCCACAGGACCGAACGGCGGCTGGGTCCGGCCTCGTTGGGCTCCTGGTTCTGCGGTTGTGCCTCGTGCATCGGTCCTCCAAAGGAGCGGATCGTACGCGGGACAGTCGTGAACCTCGGTGAGGACCCTGTCGGTTGGGTGGCCTGGGGCACAAGAGGGCCCATTGGACTCTTGGTACGCGTACGTGGACTCTTCGCACCCGTCCGCGGAGGCCGCACAGCGGTGCCCCGTCCGCTTCCTTCAGTGTCTTTCGCAAGAGCCTGAAAAGCCTTGCCGAAAGCCTTGACGTGTCCACGCGCGAAAAGGCAGGCTCCGAAGCGGAATCCCCCCATGGCGGCCTGGCGCGTGGCTGCTCTCGTGGGCGCGGTCCCCGTGCCCCATGACGAAGGAGCCTTCACCATGCAGCGACGCAGGAGCCGCAACCGCGCCGTGCCGAAGGAGCCGCGCGGCGGGCACCGCTCACGGATGCCGGGCAGAGCGCTGACCGGCGCACTGGCAGCGGCGGGCCTGGCCGCCCTCGCCCCCTGGCCCTCGCAGGCCACCCCACCCGGCGACCGGACCGTCACCGCCACCCTCTTCGAGTGGAAGTACGCCGACGTCGCCCGGGCCTGCACCGACCAACTCGGCCCGGCCGGCTACGGCTACGTCGAGGTCTCGCCCGCCTCCGAGCACATCCAGGGCGACCAGTGGTGGACCTCGTACCAACCGGTCAGCTACAAGATCGCCGGCCGGCTGGGCGACCGCGCCGCGCTCGCCTCGATGGTCGGCACCTGCCACGCCGCCGGCGTCAAGGTCATCGCCGACGCCGTCATCAACCACATGGCGGCCGGATCCGGTACCGGCACCGGCGGAACCCAGTACACCAAGTACAACTACCCCGGTTCCTACCAGGACTGGGACTTCCACGGCTGCCGCCGGAACATCTCCGACTACACCAACCGCGACGACGTCCAGAACTGCGAACTGGTCGGCCTCGCGGACCTCGACACCGGCAGCGACTACGTCCGCACCACCCTCGCCAAGTACCTCGACGACCTGCGGTCACTGGGTGTGGACGGCTTCCGGATCGATGCCGCCAAGCACATCGCCGCCGCCGACCTCGCCGCCGTCAAGGGCAAGATGAAGGACCCGGGGTACTGGGTCCAGGAGGTCGTCTACGGCGCCGGCGAGGCCGTCCAGCCCGACGAGTACACCGCAACCGGCGACGTCGACGAGTTCCGCTACGGCACCCACCTCAAGAGCGCCTTCCAGAGCGGCAACCTCGCCCAGCTGAAGTCCGTCGCCGACGGCAAGCTCGGCAGCGACCGGGCCCGCACGTTCGTCGACAACTGGGACACCGAGCGCAACGGTTCGACCCTGACGTACAAGGACGGCGCCACGTACACCCTCGCCAACGTCTTCATGCTCGCCTCGCCGTACGGCTCGCCGAACGTCTACTCCGGCTACCAGTGGTCCGACAAGGACGCCGGCCCGCCCGCCTCCGGAAGCTCCGGCTGGACCGACGAGCACGCCAAACGGGAGATCACCGGCATGGTGGGCTTCCGCAACGCGGTGGGCTCGGCGGGGCTGACCGACTGGTGGGACAACGGGGGCAACGCGATCGCCTTCGGACGGGGCTCGGCGGGGTTCGTCGCCCTCAACGCCGGGGACGGGGCGGTGAACCGGACGTTCGCGACGTCGTTGCCGGCCGGGACGTACTGCGACGTCGTCGCGGCGAACCCGTCGGCGTGCGACGGGCACACGGTGACCGTGGGCGGCGACGGGCAGGCGCAGTTCACCGTGCCCGCGCACGGCGCCGTGGCCCTGCACGTGGCCCGCTGACGCCCGCGCGTCCTCACCCGCCGGCCGGGTCGGAGGTGCCCGGCCGCGTGGCCCACTCCAGGGCGAGGAGGGCCGAGCGGTACCCCCGGCCGTCTGTGGCGTGGTCCATGCCGATCTCGCACATGCGGTTGGCCGAGAGGTGCGCGTCGAAGTGGCGGGCGGTGACCTCGGCCGCCTCCTTCGCGGTGGCGGACTCGGTCAACTCCCGGTGCAGCAGGCCGCGATCGCCGGCGAAGGCACAGCAGCCCGCGTCGTCGGGGACCACCACCTCGCGGGCGCACGCCTCGGCGACCCGCCGCAACTCCTCCTCGTCGCCCAGGTGCTGCATGGCGCAGGTGGGGTGGAGGACGGCGGAGCCGAGGGTGCGGTGGACCGGCAGGTCGGGGAGGAGGTCCGCGGCCCAGACGACCGAGTCCACGACGGTCAGTTCGGCGTGCAGCGAGCGGTTGAACGGGGTGAGGTGCGGCTCGACCTCGTGGGCCAGGCCCAGGGCGCAGGAGGACGCGTCCACCAGCAGCGGCAGCTGTCCGCCGGCCGTCCAGCCCCAGGCCGCCTCGACGACGCGGTTGGCCATCAGGCGGTTGCCCCGCTCGTAGCCCTTGGAGTGCCAGATCGTGGCGCAGCAGGTGCCGGTGACGTCCGGCGGGATCCACACCGGGCGGCCGGCCCGCCGGGCGAGCGCCACCACCGCCTCGGGGAGGGACGGCCCGCGGTGGTCGGCGGGTCCGCCGAAGATCCGGTTGACGCAGGCCGGGTAGTACACCGCGGTCGCGTCGGTCCGGCGCGTCCGGGGCAGCCGGCGGGCCGCGGCGCCGGGGAGCTGCGGCAGCCACTCCGGCACCAGGTCGGGGCGGACGGCCTTGCGGGCGGCGCCGGTCACCGTCGTCAGCCACCGGTCGTCCAGCCGCTCGGCGGCGGCCACCGCCAGCCGGGCCGCCCGCTCGACCGTCGCGAAGTGCCGGGCGGTCCGCTCGGCGATCCGCTCCTCGCGCGGGGAGTGCCGCCGGTGCCGGAAGTCCCTCATCAGCGCGCCGGTGTCGATGCCGACCGGGCAGGCCAGCTTGCAGGTGGAGTCGCCGGCGCAGGTGTCCACCGCGTCGTAGCCGTAGGCGTCCAGCAGCGCGTCGTTGACCGCGGAGCGGGGCGGTTGGCGGTGCATCTCGCGGCGCAGCACGATCCGCTGGCGGGGGGTGGTGGTCAGGTCCTCGCTGGGGCAGGTCGGTTCGCAGAAGCCGCACTCGATGCACGGGTCGGCGACCGCCTCGACCCGGGGGATCGTCTTCAGCCCGCGCAGATGCGCCCGCGGGTCGCGGTCGAGGAGGATCCGCGGGGCGAGGATGCCCCCGGGGTCCACCGTCTCCTTGATCCGCCACATCAACTCCGTGGCCCGCGGCCCCCATTCCAGCTCCAGGAACGGCGCGATGTTCCGGCCGGTGGCGTGCTCGGCCTTGAGCGAGCCGTCGAACCGGGCGACGGTCAGCCGGCAGAAGTCGTCCATGAAGGCGGCGTAGCGGGCCACGTCGTCGGGGTCGGCGGCGTCGAAGGCGAGCAGGAAGTGGAGGTTGCCGTGGGCGGCGTGGCCGGCGACCGCGGCGTCGAAGCCGTGCCGGTCCTGGAGTTCCAGCAGCGCGGTGCAGGCGTCGGCGAGCCGGGCCGGCGGGACCGCGAAGTCCTCGGTGATCAGGGTCGTACCGGACGGGCGGGAGCCGCCGACCGCGGTGACGAACGCCTTGCGGGCCTTCCAGTAGCCGCCGATCACGGCCGCGTCCCGGGTGAAGGCGTTGGCGACCGACGGAACCGGGGCGACCAGCTCCAGCCCGTCCAACGCCCGCGCCGCCGCCTCCTCGTACGCCCGCTGAGCCGCCTCGTCCGGCGCCCGGAACTCCACCAGCAGCGCGGCGGTCTCCTTGGGCAGCTCCGCCCAGTCGGCGGGCACCCCGGACACCCGCACCGACGCGCGCAGGGTGTTGCCGTCCATCAGCTCCACGGCCCGGGCGCCCGCCTCGGTGAAGCGCGGGACGGCGGCGGCCGCGGCGGCGAGGGTGGGGAAGAAGAGCAGCGCGCTGGAGGTGTGCCGGTCCAGCGGCAGGGTCGTGAAGACCGTCTCGGCGATGAAGCCGAGGGTCCCCTCGGAGCCGACCAGCAGCCCGCGCAGGATGCCCACCGGCGTCCGCCCGTCGAGGAAGGCGTCCAGGCGGTAGCCGTTGGTGTTCTTGATCGTGTACTTGGCGCGGATCCGGGCGACCAGCTCCGGGTCCGCCTCGATCTCCGCCTTGAGGGCAAGCAGTTCGGTGCAGAGCACCGGTTCGGCACGCGCCAACCGGGCGTCGGCGTCCGGGCGCGCGGTGTCGACGACGGTGCCGGACGGCAGCACGAAGGTCAGCGAGTCCAGCGTCCGGTAGGAGTTGCGGGTGGTGCCGGCGGTCATCCCGGAGGCGTTGTTGGCGACCACCCCGCCCACGGTGCAGGCGATGGCGCTGGCCGGGTCGGGTCCCAGCAGCCGGCCGTACCGGGCGAGCGTGACGTTGGCCCGCAGGACGGTGGTGCCGGGCCGGATCCGGGCCCGGGCGCCGTCGTCCAGCACCTCGATCCCGGCCCAGTGGCGGCGCACGTCGACGAGGATGTCCTCGCCCTGCGCCTGGCCGTTGAGGGACGTCCCGGCGGCCCGGAAGACCACATGGCGGCCGTGGGCGCGGGCGTAGGCGAACACCGCGGCGACGTCCTCGGTGGTCTCGGCGACCACCACGACCTGCGGGAGGAAGCGGTACGGGCTGGCGTCGGAGGCGTAGCGCACCAGGTCGGAGACCGTGTGCCGCACCTTGTCCGGGCCGAGCAGCGCGATCAGGTCGCCGCGCAGCGGCTCGGGGGTGCCGGCCGCCAGCCGCTCGGGCACCCGGTCCGGTGCGGGCCGGGTGGTACGGGGCCGCAGGGCCTCGGGCGTGGGCTCCAGCAGGGGCACGGTCACCTCCGGTTGACTGCGCGTCAGGTGGCGCGGCAGGCCAGTGCGTCAGGTCAGTGCGGTTCACCCGGTCCGTCGACGAGGGTGGCGAGCAGACCGCCGAGCACCTCGCGCTGTGCGACGGTCAGCGGAGCCAGGATCTCCTCCGCGGCGGCCCGGCGCGCGCCGCGCAACGCCCGGAGCGCGGACCGGCCGGTGTCGGTCAGCTCGATCCGCACCACCCGGCGGTTGGTCGGATCGGGCACCCGGCGCACCGTGCCGTTCGCCTCCAGCGCGTCCACCAGCGTCGTCACCGCCCGGGGGACCACCTCCAGCCGCTCGGCCAGGTCGGCCATCCGGGGCGGGGTGTCGCGGCAGTGGCCGACGATCCGCAGCACGCGGGACTGCGCGGGGGTGAAGGGGACGTCCAGGTGGGCCATGTGGCGCTTCTGGGCGCGCTGCATCCGGCGGGTCAGCCGCACCAGCTGCTCGGCCACGTTGGCCTCGTTGACGCCGACCGACGGCTCGGGGGAGGACATGGCCCCAGGGTACAGGACAAGATTCATTGTGAGTATAGGTAACAATGAGCTAGGCTCGGCAAAGTTTCCTCCTCCCTGCCTCCTGGTTCCCGCCCTCGTGCGTTCCCGTCCTCCCGCTCTCGTGAGGAGCCCATGCGTCCCGAAGAACCGAACTGGACCCCGCCCCCCAAGGACCCGGACGCCCCGGTCCAGCTGCGGCGGATCCTCGCGCTGTTCCGCCCCTACCGCGGCCGGCTGACCCTGGTCGGCCTGCTCGTCGCCGCCTCCTCCCTGGTCTCGGTGGCCTCCCCGTTCCTCCTCCGCGAGATCCTCGACGTCGCCATACCCGGCCGGCGCACCGGCCTGCTGACCCTGCTCGCCCTCGGCATGATCGCCACCGCGGTCACCACCAGCGTCTTCGGCGTCCTGCAGACCCTGATCTCCACCACCGTCGGCCAGCGCGTCATGCACGACCTGCGCACCGCCGTCTACGCCAAGCTCCAGCGGATGCCGCTGGCCTTCTTCACCCGCACCCGCACCGGCGAGGTCCAGTCCCGGATCGCCAACGACATCGGCGGGATGCAGGCCACCGTCACCTCCACCGCGACGTCCCTGGTCTCCAACCTGACCTCGGTCACCGCCACCGTCGTCGCCATGATCGCCCTCGACTGGCGGCTGACCGTCGTCTCGCTGCTGCTGCTCCCGCTCTTCGTCTGGATCAGCCGCCGGGTCGGCAACGAACGCAAGAAGATCACCGCCAAGCGGCAGAAGCAGATGGCGACCATGTCCGCGATGGTCACCGAGTCCCTCTCGGTCAGCGGCGTGCTGCTCGGCCGCACCATGGGCCGCGCCGACTCGCTCACCAAGAGCTTCGCCGGCGAGTCCGAGCGCCTGGTCGATCTGGAGGTGCGCGCCAACATGGCCGGCCGCTGGCGGATGGCCACCATCGGCATCGTCATGGCCGCCATGCCCGCGCTCATCTACTGGGCGGCCGGCCTGGTCCTGCAACTCGGCGGCCCGGCCTTCTCCCTCGGCACCCTGGTCGCCTTCGTCACCCTCCAGCAGAGCCTGCTGCGCCCCACCGTCTCCCTGCTGGCCACCGGCGTCCAGATGCAGACCTCGCTCGCGCTCTTCCAGCGCATCTTCGAGTACCTCGACCTGCCGGTCACCATCGCCGAGCCCGCCGAACCCGTCCACCTCCCCGCCCCGCGCGGCGAGATCCGCTTCGAGAACGCCTCCTTCGGCTACGACCCGGACGCCGCCCCCACCCTCGACGGCATCGACCTGACCGTCCCGGCCGGCAGCAGCCTCGCCGTCGTCGGCCCGACCGGCAGCGGCAAGACCACCCTGAGCTACCTCGTCCCGCGCCTGTACGACGTCACCGGCGGCCGGGTCACCCTCGACGGCACCGACGTCCGCGACCTCGGCTTCGACACCCTCGCCCGCGCGGTCGGCGTGGTCTCCCAGGAGACCTACCTCTTCCACGCCTCGGTCGTCGAGAACCTCCGCTTCGCCAAGCCCGAAGCCACCGACGAGGAGATCGAGCGCGCCGCCCGGATCGCCCAGATCCACGACCACGTCGCGGCCCTCCCCGACGGCTACGACACCGTCGTCGGCGAGCGCGGCTACCGCTTCTCCGGCGGCGAGAAGCAGCGCCTGGCCATCGCGCGGACCATCCTGCGCGACCCGCCGGTGCTCGTCCTCGACGAGGCCACCAGCGCCCTGGACACCCGCACCGAACACGCCGTCCAACGGGCCGTCGACGCGCTGTCCGCGGGCCGCACCACCCTCACCATCGCGCACCGCCTCTCCACGGTCCGGGACGCCGACCAGATCGTCGTCCTGGACGGCGGCCGGATCGCCGAACGCGGCACCCACGACGAACTGCTGGCCGCCGACGGCCGCTACGCCGCCCTGGTCCGCCGCGACACCGACCGGGAGGCCGCGGACGGCGACGCGGCCGACCCCGCGGACGACGGCCGCGCCCCCGGGATCCTGGTGTGACCGCCCCCGGGGCGTCCCGCGGCGCGGCCGGGGCGACCCGGGGGAGAGCGACGGCGGGGAGCCGGCCGGTGGTCAGAGCGCGGCCGGATCGAGCGCCCGCGCCATCGCCCGGTACCCCTCGTCGCCCGGGTGCTTGAAGTCCCCGCAGTCGTAGGCGGGCAGCAGCGCGTCCGGGTGGGCCGGATCCGCCATCACCGCCGCGAAGTCGACCACCGCGTCGAACGCGCCGCCCGTCCGGATCCACTCGTTGACCGCCCGACGCTTCGCCTCCGCGGCCGGGGTGTGGTACTCCGACCCCTTGAACGGCAGGATCGTCGCCCCGATGACCCGCACCCCCGCCGCATGCGCCCGCTCGATCAACTCCCGGTATCCCGCGATGAGTTGCTCCGGGGCGTTGTCCGGGGCGGGCTTGTACGTCGGCAGGTCGACCTCGCTGAACCCGATGTCGTTCAGGCCGACCAGCACGACCACCGAGCGCACGCCCGGCTGCGCCAGCACATCGCGGTCGAACCGCGCCCCGGCCCGCTCACCGAACCACTCCGAGTCGTTCAGCAGCAGATTGCCGCCGATGCCCAGGTTGAGGACCCGCAGCGGACGGCCCTCGGCGGCCAGACGCTCGGCCAGCGCGTCCGAGTAGCGCCGGTCGGCGTCGACGGTCGACCCGAAGCCGTCGGTGATCGAGTCGCCGAACAGCACCACGGTGTCCCGCCGTGCCGGACCGCCGTCCGCCAGTTCCACCGCGGCCAGGTAGTACCACGACACCGTGGTCTCCCCGAAGACCGCCGGATCCACCTCCCCCAACTGCGCGCCCGCGGCCCGGTACGTGGTGGCCCACGCCTGCGCGTGGAACGTCGCCGGCCCGCTCGGCCCGGCGACGTACAGCGACACGGTGAGCGATTCCAGCGCCGCCACGGTCACCTCCGCCGGGTCGCTGTAGACCTCCGCGCCCGCCGGGATCCGCACCGACTCCGACCCGTCGAAGGTCAGCCGCCGGACCGAACCGGCCGCCACCGCCGCCCCGTCGCCGGACCGGGCGATGCTCGCGCCGGACACCTCCAGCGGCGCGGTGCCGTACCGGTTGGAGAGCTTGATCCGGGCCCGGGTCCCCGCGCCGGTGACCCGCACGGTCTGCCGCAGGGTCTGGTCCGCGAAGCCCTCCTCGGCCCAGTTCTTGTGGAACCCCACGCTCGGCCGCTGCACCGCGGTGGCCCAACCAGCCTGCCAGGTAGGGGAGTTGTCGTTGTCGCTCATGGGTTGCCGTCTGCCTCTCGGTCCGCTGCTCGATCGCGATGACCAGGAGTCTTCCGCCCGGCGCGCGGGGTACCCAGACACCTGTCGGTGGTACGCATCGGGTGCGTACCACCGACAGGGTCACCCTCCGCGCGGCCCGGCGGCGCCCTAGCCGTCCGCCGCCATCAGCACCACCTCCAGCGTCCGTGGGCCGTGCACCCCCTCCACCCGGTCGAGCTCGATGTCGCTGGTGGCCGACGGCCCGGAGATCCACGTCAACGGGCGCTCCGGGGCCAGCCGCGGCAGCGCCTCGGGGACCGACCCGACGACCTGATCCGGGACCCGCACCACACAGATGTGGTGGTCCGGGACGAGGGTGATCCGGCGCCGCCCCTGATCCGGTCCGGCGTCCAGCACCAGCGTGCCGGTCTCCGCGACGGCCAGCGCGCACCCCGTCACCACGCTGTCCACCGCGGCCAGGTCCCGCGCGGTGTCCGTGGCCCGATCGGGGCGCGCGGCGACCTCCGCCGCGGACAGCCACCGCGGGTCCAGCCCGGCCGGCACCACCACCGTCCGCGCCCCGCGCGCCGCCAGCAGCCGGGCGATCAGCGCCGGCAGCCCGGCGGGCGCGCAGCGGTGCACCACCGCCCGGTAGTCCGCGAGGTTCTCCGCCAGCAGCTCCACGGTCTCCTCGACCGTCCGGGAGCCGTGCACCCGGCGGTAGTCCCGGGGGACCGGCGGATCGTGCGGCCCCTCGCCGCGCGGTACGTCGGCCAACGCCCGGCGCACCCGCGCCAACACCACGTCCCTGCCGCTCACTTGACGCCTCCCGTCTCGCTGCCCCCGGCATCGCCCCGGGTGCGCTGCCACCAGTCGCGGAACGACTCGGCCGGCACCGTCGGCAGCGCGCGGGTGTCGGACCAGGCGCGGCCCGGACCCGGCAGCCGCCGTGGATGCAGCCGCCGGGTCCGGGCGGCCAGCCGCATCCCGCCGCGCAGCACCCCGGGATGGTCGAACGCCCAGGCCGCGGCGCGCATCGCGGCCCGCTCCGCGGCATGTCCCTTGGCCGGTTTGAGGACGACCCGGGCCCCGCGCCGGGTCACCGGGCCGCCCTCGACCACCCGCTCCCGCAGATGCACCAGCACCTCCGGGATGTCGATCGCCACCGGGCACACCTCGTAGCACGCCCCGCACAGCGACGACGCATACGGCAACGACTCCTCCAACGGGCTGGCCATGCCGCGCAGTTGCGGGGTGAGGATGGCACCGATGGGGCCGGGGTAGGGGGACCCGTAGGCGTGCCCGCCGGCCCGCTCGTAGACGGGGCAGACGTTCAGACACGCCGAGCAGCGGATACAGCGCAGTGCCTGCCGGCCCACCGCGTCGGCCAGGGTGTCGGTCCGCCCGTTGTCGAGCAGCACGAGATGGAAGGTCCGCGGCCCGTCGCCGTCCGTGGTCCCGGTCCAGGTGGTGGTGTACGGGTTCATCCGCTCGGCGGTGGACGAGCGGGGCAGCAACTGCAGGAAGACCTCCAGGTCCTGCCAGGTCGGCACGGTCTTCTCGATGCCGACGACGGAGATCAGGGTCTCCGGCAGGGTCAGGCACATCCGGCCGTTGCCCTCGGACTCCACGACGACCAGGGTGCCGGTCTCGGCGACCATGAAGTTGGCGCCGGAGATCCCCACCTTGGCGGTGAGGAACTTCTCCCGCAGGTGCAGCCGGGCGGCCTCCGCCAGCTCGGCGGGGGAGTCGGAGAGCCCCTCCGGCGCCGGACGCCCCCACTTCCCCATCTCCCGACGGAAGATGTCGCGGATCTCGCCGCGGTTGCGGTGGATCGCCGGCACCAGGATGTGCGACGGGAGGTCGTCGCCGAGCTGCACGATCAGCTCCGCCAGGTCCGTCTCGTACGCCCGGATGCCCGCCTCGGCCAGCGCCTCGTTGAGGCCGATCTCCTGGGTGGCCATCGACTTGACCTTGACGACCTCGCGCTCGCCGGTCTCCCGGACCAGCCGGGTGACGATCCGGTTGGCCTCGTCGGCGTCCGCCGCCCAGTGCACATGGCCGCCCGCGGCGGCCACCGACTCCTCCAACTGCTCCAGATAGTGGTCGAGATGACGCAGCGTCCGGTCCTTCACCGCGGCGCCGGCGGCCCGCAGCTGCGCCCAGTCGTCCAGCTCGGCCACCGCCCGGGCCCGCTTGTCGCGGATGGTGTGGGTGGCGTGGGCGAGGTTGGCCCGCAGCCGGGGGTCGCGGGTGGAGACGGCCGCGGCCCGGGGGAACGCCGGCATCCCGAGGAAGCTGCGGCTCATCGCGCGCCTCCTTCCGCCCCGGCGGCCCGGCCGGCCGCGTCGCCCGCCGCGGTGTCCGCCTCCGTGCTCGCCAGGATCTCCGCGAGGTGCACCGGCCGGACCGGCGACCCCTGCCGGGCGAGCATGCCCCCGATGTGCAGCAGGCAGGAGTTGTCCACCGTGCAGACCGCCTCCGCGCCGGTCCCGGTCACCGCCCGGACCTTGTCGGCGCCCATCGCGGTCGACACCGCCGGATTCTTCACCGCGAACGTCCCGCCGAACCCGCAGCACTCCTCGGCGCCCGGCAACTCCTTCAGCGTCAACCCCCGGACCTGCGCCAGCAGCCGCCGCGGCCGGTCCCCGAGCCCCAGCGCCCGCAGGCCGTGGCAGGTGGGGTGGTAGGTGACGGTGTGCGGGTAGTACGCGCCGACGTCGGTCACCTTCAACACGTCCACCAGGAACTCCGTCAGCTCGTATGTCTTGGGCACGGCCCGCGCCGCGGCCCCGATCAGCTCCCGGCCGCGCCCCTCCGCCGCGGCCCTGGCCGCGATCCGCGGATAGTTGTCCCGCACCATCGCCGCACAGGAGCCGGACGGGGTCACCACGTAGTCGTAGTCCTTGAACGCCCGGTCGAAGCGGTGCACCAGCGGCTCGGTGGCGTGCCGGTAGCCGGTGTTGAACTGCGGCTGGCCGCAGCAGCTCTGCTCGGCCGGGAAGGCGACGTCGACGCCCAGCCGCTCCAACAGGGTCACCACCGCCCGCCCGGTCCGTGGTTGGAGCGTGTCGTTGATGCAGGTGACGAACAGTGCTACCCGCACGGTGCCTCCTCCTCGCGCTCGCCTCCCGGCGGTCCGCCGGCCGGGGCGGCGGACCACCGGGCATCGCCCGGACGTTGCCGCAACATTGCCACCGCCTTTCCGCGGTCTTGCGGCTGCGGCCCGACCGGCCATTTCCCCTGGCGGCGACCCGCCTCATCGGTACATGATCACCTGTCGGGTCATCCTGCCCCAGCGGCAGGCCAAGGAGAAGGACCGGGAGCTTAAGGACCATGTCGAGCGCACAGCCCATAGCCGAGGACCGGGCACCCGGCGGCGACCGTCCGCCGTCGAGGCTGCGGCAACTGGCCGCCGCCTCCATCGGCAACGCCGTCGAGTGGTACGACTGGTACGCCTACTCCTTCCTGGCCGTCTACTTCGCCGACCAGGTCTTCCCCAAGGGCGCCGGCAACTCCCTGGTGCCGCTGCTCTCCACCTTCGCGGTGTTCGCGGTCGGCTTCTTCATGCGACCGATCGGCGGGCTGCTGATGGGCGCGGTCGCCGACCGGCGCGGCCGGCGCGCCGCGCTGACCCTGACCATTCTCCTGATGGGCGGCGGCAGCCTGCTGGTCGCGCTCACCCCCACCTACGCGGCCACCGGCGTCCTCGCCCCGATCGTGCTGGTCGTCGCCCGGCTGGTGCAGGGCCTGTCGGTGGGCGGCGAGTTCGCGGCGTCCACCACGTTCCTGGTGGAGTCCGCCGGGCCGGGCCGGCGCGGCCTGTTCGCCAGCTTCCAGTACGTCTCCACCACCGCCGGCCAGTTGCTCGCCGCCGGCACCGGGGCGCTGCTCGCCGGGCTGCTCACCGAGGACCAGATGGGCCGGTGGGGCTGGCGGATCGCGTTCCTCCTCGGCGCCCTGCTGAGTCTGCTCGGGCTGTGGATCCGGCGTGGCGCCCGGGAGACCCTGACCCAGGAGCCCGATGCCGCGGGAGCCGGTACCGCGCAATCGGCCGGCCGTCCCGGCCTCTTCGAGGGCCTGCGCCGCTACCCCCGCCAGTCGCTCCTGATCTGCGGCATCACCGCCGGCGGCACCATCGCGTACTACACCTGGACCACCTACCTCCCCACCTACGCGCAGGTCAACGCCGGCTTCGACAAGGGCGACGCGCTCACCGTCGGCACCCTGTCGCTGGCCTTCTTCGCGCTGCTCCAGCCGCTCGGCGGTCTGCTCTCGGACCGCATCGGCCGCAAGCCGATGCTGCTCGTCTTCGCGCTGGGCTTCGCCGTGTCGGCGGTGCCGCTGCTCCACCTGGTCACCGACGCGTTCGTCTCCCTGCTGCTGGTGCAGTGCGCCGGCATGGTGCTGCTCACCGGCTACACCTCGATCGCCGCCGCGGTGAACGCCGAGCTCTTCCCGGCCCGGGTGCGCGCCGCCGGCATCGGCTTCCCGTACTCCTTGACCGTCGCGCTCTTCGGCGGCACCGCCCCGTACGTCGGCACGTGGTTCAAGCAGGCCGGCCATCCGGACCTCTTCCCCTGGTATGTCGCGGTGATCTGCCTGGTGTCCTTCTTCGTCTATCTGGCGCTGCCGGAGACCGCGCACCGGCCGCTGGAGAAGTAGCCGGCCGCTGGCCAAGCGCCCGGCCCACCACGGCAGTTGACCCGCCGACGCACGGAAGGCGCCGCTCCCCGCCCGGGACGAGGGGGAGCGGCGCCTGTCTGTTGGGAAGCGTGTTGTCCGATGTGTTGTCTGATGTGTTGTCTGACAAGGGGGAGTGAGGGGGCGGTCTCCGTGGCCCCGGCTCTCGGGTGGCGAGTCGGGCTGGACGGTCACCGGCGCCTCCTCGGTGGGAAACTGGCCGTGCGCGCCTGCCCGGGGCGCGGTGCGGGCGGTCGGACCACGGACGCGGGGAGGCGCAGATGGTTGGCAGACAACGGGAGCGGGGGAACGGTGCGGGCCGGCCCCAGCGGCGGCCGGTCGTCGCGCTGTACGAGCGGATGGTCGAGGCCATCCGCGCCGGCACCTATCCGCCGGGCTCGACCCTGCCCACCGAGCCCCGGCTCGCCGCCGAACTGGGCGTGAGCCGTCCGGCGCTGCGCGAGGCGCTGATCCTGCTCCAGGAGGACGGCGTGATCACCGTGCGGCGCGGGGTGGGCCGCACGGTCAGCCACCATCTGCCGCCGCGCGGCTTCGAGTTCCTCAAGCCGGTGGAGTCGCTGCTCGGGGCGGGCCGGCAGGTCGTGACGGTGCCGTTGGCCCGCACTCGCGAGGAGCCCACCGACTTCTCCACCCAGCACCTGGTCCTGCCGGCCCACGGCGAGGTGCGCTTCTGGGAGAGCGTGATCGAGGTCGGCGGCCTCCCGGCCTGCCTGACCCAGGAGTGGGCCTCGGACGAGACGTTGGCGGAGCTGCTGCCGGACGCCGTCGCGGCGTTCGAGGGGCCCGGCGGCGGGGCGTCGTCGATGCTCGGCCTGCTGCTGGACGCCGGGCGCGGGCTGCCGCTGACCGGCAGCAGCACCATCGTGGCCACCACCCTCGGCCGGCAGCGCGGCGCGCAGCTGGGCCGCCCCGCCGACACCCCCGGCGTGCTGGTCACCCAGGTCGTACGGCTGGAGCGCACACCGCTGCTGGCGGCCAAGCACATGTTGCCGCCGGGCGCCCCCGCGCTCCCGGTGTGGCAGGCGCGCTGACCGGCCCGGACGCCGCCGGGCCCGACCGCCCGCCGGGACCCGGTCGCCCGGTGGCGGTGGGACGTGTCATACTCCCGCCCCATGACCTTGTCTGACAAGCTTCCGCCGCAGTCCGCCCACGCCCTCGACCGGGAGCGCATCCGCCGCGCCCCCAAGGTGCTCCTCCACGACCACCTCGACGGCGGTCTGCGCCCGGAGACGATCATCGAGCTGGCCGCGGCCATCGGCTACCGGAACCTGCCCACCACCGACCCCGCCGCCCTGGCCGTGTGGTTCCGCGACGCCGCCGACTCCGGCTCCCTGGAGCGCTACCTGGAGACCTTCGCGCACACCTGCGCCGTGATGCAGACCCGCGCGGCGCTGTCCCGGATCGCCGCCGAGTGCGCCGAGGACCTGGCCGCCGACGGCGTGGTCTACGCCGAGGTCCGCTACGCCCCCGAGCAGCACCTGGCCGACGGCCTCACCCTCGACGAGGTCGTCGACGCGGTCAACGAGGGCTTCCGGGACGGCGAGCGCCGCGCCGCCGCGGCCGGCCACCGGATCCGCATCGGCACGCTGCTGTGTGCCATGCGGCACGCCGACCGGTCCCCGGAGATCGCCCGGCTCGCCGTCGCCCACCGCGACCGCGGCGTGGTCGGCTTCGACATCGCCGGCGGCGAGATCGGCAACCCGGCGAGCCGGCACGCCGAAGCCTTCGACTACCTGCGCGCCGAGGGCGCCCGGGTCACCATCCACGCCGGCGAGGCGGTCGGCATGGACTCCATCCACGAGGCGGTGCTGCGCTGCGGCGCCCACCGCATCGGCCACGGCGTCCGCATCACCGACGACATCACGATCGGCGCGGACGGCCAGGTCACCCTCGGCCGGCTCGCCTCCTACGTCCGCGACATGCGGATCGCCCTGGAGGTCTGCCCGACCTCCAACCTCCAGACCGGCGCCGCCGCCAGCTACCCCGAGCACCCCATCGACCTGCTCCGCCGGCTCGGCTTCCGGGTCTGCCTCAACACCGACAACCGCCTGGTCAGCGGTACCACCATGACGCAGGAGTTCCAGCACCTGCGGGACACCTTCGGCTACGGCACCGCCGAACTGGAGGAGTTCACGGTCAACGCCGCCAAGGCCGCCTTCCTGCCCTTCGACGAGCGGACCGCCCTGATCAACGAGGTGATCCGGCCCGGCTACGCCCGGCTGCGGGCCCGGGAACTCAGCCGCGTCCCGGTGGACGGGACGGCCGCCGCGCCGGCCGCGTAACCGGGCGCCCGCCCCACGAGGTCGTCGGCCGGGCGGGGACCGGGTACGGCCGTGCCCCGGATCCCGGCCCCGGCCCGCCGCGATCCGTCCGGTGCCGGCGGTCCGTCCGCCGTCCCGGCCAGCAGCCGCCGGATCTCGTGGACCGCGGACCGGCCCGCCCGATTGGCGCCGACGGTGCTGGCGGACGGCCCGTAGCCGACGAGGTGCACCCGGGGGTCGCGCACCGCCCGGGTCCCGGCCATCCGGATGCCGCCGCCCGCCTCGCGCAGCCGCAGCGGCGCGAGATGGTCGATGGCGGCCCGGAAGCCGGTCGCGTACAGCAGCACATCGGCCTCGACGGCCCGGTGCGGAACACCGGCGGCCGGCGGGTCACCCAGGTCGTCGCCGCGGCCACCGGCGCGATCTCGATCAGCTGCTGGACGGCCGAGGTGCGGGCCACCGACGACCAGCTGGGGGAGGAACTGCCAGGCGCCGCCGGGGTGCGGGGAGTGGTCGAGGACCACGAAGTCCGCGTCCGGCCGGTAGCCGGTGCGTCCCAGATGGAAGGCGGCGGCCAGGCCCGCCTGCCCGGCGCCGATCACCACGACCTCGACCTCGCGCACCCCGGTGTAGTTCACGTTTCTACTAACTCGCGGTGGGGCCGGGATCTTCCCGCCCGACCCCACCGCGCGTGCCGCGTCCGGCTCAGCGCCCGCCGGCCACCAGCAGCGGTGCGCCACCCGGAGCCGAGGCCGGCCGCCCGTTCGCCGCCGGGACGCCGGCCAGCGGCGACGGGCCGGCGGGCAGCAACCCCCGCGCGGCGAGCTCCGGCCGGACCCCCTCGCCGAACCAGTACGCCTCCTCCAGGTGCGGATATCCCGACAGCACGAAGTGCTCGACGCCCAGCGCGTGGTACTCCTCGATCCGGTCGGCCACCTCGGCATGGCTGCCGACCAGTGCGGTGCCCGCGCCGCCCCGCACCAGGCCGACCCCCGCCCACAGATTGGGCGAGATCTCCAACGCGTCGCGCGAACCGCCGTGCAGCGCCAACATCCGCTGCTGGCCCACCGACTCGCTCCTGCCCAGGGCCTGCTGGGCGGCGGCCACGGTGTCCGGGTCGAGATCGTCCAGCAGCCGGTTCGCGGTCGCCCACGCCTCCTTCGAGGAGTCCCGCGAGAGGGTGTGCAGCCGGATCCCGAACCGCACCGTCCGCCCCTCCCGCTCCGCCAGCCCTCGGATCCAGTCGATCTTCTGCCGCACCTGCTCCGGCGGCTCGCCCCAGGTCAGATAGACATCGACGTTCCGCGCCGCCACCGGCCCGGCCGCCGCCGAGGACCCACCGAAGAAGATCTCCGGCAGCGGATCCGGCGGCAGCGCGGTCAGCCCGCCCTCGACCTGGTAGTGCTCCCCCTGGAAGTCGAACGGCCGGCCGCCCCACACCCCCCGCACGATCCGCAGGAACTCGTCGGTGCGCGCATACCGCTGATCATGGTCCAGATGGTCACCGAACCGCTTCTGCTCGGTCGAGTCCCCGCCCGTCACCACGTTCAGCAGCAGCCGCCCCCGCGAGACCCGCTGGAAGGTGGCCGCCATCTGCGCGGCCAGCACCGGTGAGATCACCCCCGGCCGGAACGCCACCAGGAACTTCAGCCGCTCGGTGACCTGCGACAGCGCCATCGTCGTCAGCCAGGCGTCCTCGCACCACGTACCGGTCGGGGTGAGCACCGCCTCGAACCCCAACTGCTCGGCGGCTCCTGCGATCTGCGTCAGATACCCGACGTCCGGTGCGCGCACCCCGCTCACCGGGGTGATCCGGTCCCGTCGGATGCCCCCGTCGGTGTAGGCGTGCCGGTCCACGAGGGTCCGACCGTCACCGCCGGTCGGCAGGAACCAATGCAGATGTACGGACATGTCACTGGGCCTTTCCGTAGGTACGCGGCGCCGTGCCCGAAGGCGGCAGACCGCCGTTGAAGCGGGGATCGACCAACTCCCCGAAGTCGAAGGACCGCGGGATCAGCTTCAGCGCGGCGAAGGCGTCCACGATGCGCTGCTCGGAGCCGATGGCGGCCCGGTCCACCGCGACCGGCACCGCCGTCCCCCGGGTGCGCCGGACCGCGTCCCGCGCCACCCCCTCCGGCAGCCCGGTCGCCTTCGCCCAGGTCTTCGCCCAGGCCGCCGGATGCCGGAACACCCAGTCCTGGGCCCGCCGCAGCCGCGCCGTGTAGTCCTTCAGCGCCGCCGACTTCGCCCCGTCGTCCAGCGCGGCGGGCGCGGCGACCTGGAAACTCAGCCCGTTCACGAGTCCCTGACCCATCGTCAGGATCCGGGCGCCGGCCTGGTCGAGCGCCTGCGAGGTGTACGGGTCCCACACCGCCCAGGCGTCGACCTTCCCGCGGGTGAACGCGGCCAGCGCGTCCGCCGGCTGGAGGTAGTTGAGCGTGACGTCCTTCGGCGAGAGCCCCGCGGCCTGCAAGGACGCGATCAACTGGTAGTGCGCCGAACTGCCCTGCGCCACCGCGATCGACCTGCCCTTGAGCTCCGCCGGGGACCTGAGCGGCGAGTCCTTCTTCACCAGGATCGCCTCGCCGTCCGACCGGCTGTGGGACCCCGCGATCACCTTGATCTTCGAGCGCGCGGCACCCGCGAACACCGGCGGGGTGTTGCCGACCGCCCCGACGTCCACCGCCCCGGCGTTGACCGCCTCCAGCAGCGGCGGTCCCGAGGTGAACGTCGACCACTTGATCGTGTATGGCAGGTCGTCCAGCTCGCCGGCCGCCCGCAGCATCGACTCCGAACCCCCCTTCTGGTCCCCGACGTTCAGCGTCGGCGACCCCTTGCCGTCGGTGCGACCGCCGAGCCCGCCCCCGGTCCCGTCCGCCCGCGAGGCACCGCCGCAGGACGCCAGCACCAGGACGAGGGGCAGTGCGGCCAGGGCGAGGGACGGCCGGCGGCGGCCCGCCGCCCGGCCGGTGATCGATGCACGTCTCATAAGGGGTCCGTCACTTCCGTTCTGCCGTTCCCCACCGGGAGGGGGCGGGGCTGGTCGGGAGGGTGGCGCCGGTCGGGATGTGGAGCCGGCCGGGATGGCGCCGGGGCCGGGTGGCCCGTCGGGTGTCAGCTGCCGGACGCCGGACGTCATCTGTCGGCACCCCGTCCGTCAGGAGTCCGCCGCGCGCCCGCGCCGCCGTCCCTGCCGCTGTCCATGCCGCTTTCCGCGCCGCCGTCCGCTTCGGCCACGCCCAGGCGGCCGAGCAGTTGGGCGCGCAGCGCCGTCCACCGCGGGTCCCCGACGTCCCGCGGCCGGGGCAGCTCCACCGCCGTCTCGTGCGCGATCCGGCCGTCCGCCATCACCAGCACGCGATCGGCCAGCAGCAGCGCCTCCTCGACGTCATGGGTGACCAGCAGCACCGCGCAGCCCCGCTCCCGCCACACCTCGGCCACCAGCCGCTGCGCGGTGATCCGGGTCAGCGCGTCCAGCGCGCCGAACGGCTCGTCGAGCAGCAGCAGATCCGGATCGCGCACCAGCGCCCGCGCCAGCGACGCCCGTTGCGCCTCGCCCCCGGAGAGAGTCTTGGGCCAGGCATCCGCCCGGTGATCGAGCCCGACCTCCGTCAACGCCCGCTCCGCCACGGCCCGTTCGGGGCGACCCGGCAGTCCCAACACGACATTCCGCCACACCCGTTTCCACGGCATCAGCCGTGGTGCCTGGAACGCCACCGCCCTGCGCCGCGGCACCAGCACCTCGCCCTCGATCTCCCGATCGAGCCCCGCCAGCACCCGCAGCAACGTCGACTTCCCGCACCCGCTGCGCCCGAGCAGCGCCACGAACTCGCCCGCCCGGATGTCGAGTCGAACCCCGTCGAGGACCCGCCGCCGGTCGAACTCCCGCACCAGCCCGTCGACCCGCACCGCGAACCCGCCGCCCTCCTGCGCGTCCGCCGCCCCGGCGACCGTAGCCGCCGCGACCGGCTCCGACGGCCGAGACGACTCGGGCGGCCGGGTCGAGGTGCCGGGGGTCACTGCCCCGTGAACGTCGGTCGCCACTGCAACAACAGCCTTTCGAGGGTACGGACGAGGAAATCGGCGAGGAGCCCGAGCATCGCGTAGACCACCAGACACACCACGATCACGTCGGTGCGGAAGAACTCCCGGGCCTGGTTCATCAGGAAGCCCAGCCCGTCGTCGGCATTGACCTGCTCCCCGAAGACCAGCGCCAGCCAGGCCGTCGCCAGCGCGTACCGCAGCCCCGTCATGGCGCCGGGCAGCGCCCCGGGCAGCACCACGTGCCGGACCAGCCCCCACCGGCCCAGCCCGAGCGACGTCCCGGCCTCCACCAACTGCGCGTCCACGCCCCGGATCCCGGCGTACACGTTGAGATACAGATGGAACGCCACCCCGACCGCGATCAGCGCGATCTTCGGCGCCTCGCCGATCCCCAACCAGATGATGAAGAGCGGAATGACCCCCACCCAGGGAATGGACCGCAACATCTGCACGGTCGCGTCGACCAGGTCCTCACCGAGCCGCGAGAGCCCCGACACCAGCGCCAGCGCGATCCCGACGGCCGCGCCCGACACCAACCCCACCGCGACCCGCTGCAGCGACACCCCCATTGCGGACGGCAGCGTCCCGTCCGCTACCAGGCCGCCGGCCGTACGGGCGATGTCCACCGGAGACGCCAGCAGGTCCGCCGGCAACACCCCGCCGGCGCTCAACACCTGCCACACCACGACCAGTCCGACCGGCCCCACGGCCCGCCGCACCCACCGCGGCACCGTCCACCGCCGTCCCGACACCGGCACCACCCGGGACAACGCGACGGCCCCGCCCGGCCCCACCGGCACACCGGCCGGAACCCGTCCGGCCGCGGCAGCCTGCTCACCGCTCATCAACAACCCCAGACACAGAAGAACCCGAACGCACGCACCGGACCAGGTCGCGCCGCTGCACACCACGGTCAGCGCCGCGGCACCGCGCGCCGCACCACGATCGGCACCGAAACGCCCGGCCCGGACGACAGAAAACCCAGCAGATTCAGCGAGCGGATCCGCGGATCACGAACGGAAAGAACGTCAACAACCGCGGCCGCGGCGACAACACGCGGCAGAGGCCACCCGCAGCAGGTCGATGTGACCGCGCGTGGTGAGCAGGGCTGACGTAGACATGCCGACGAACGTAGCGCCGCCCCCAGGACCGGTCAAACCCCCGTCTCGGCCCCCGGACCTTTGTTGCCACAACATTGACCGACCATTGCGCCCACCTCTCACCCCCTCCCCGCGCGCATGCCGGTCTCCTTCACCCCCTCCCCTCCTTCCCCTCCTTCCCCTCCTTCGCCTTCTTCCCCTTCTTCCCCTCCTTCGCCTTCTTTGTCTTCTTTGAGAACATCACCGCATGGCTGCAACCTTCACGACACGAGAGATTGACGTACGCACCGGCTCCACGGAGACGGTCCACGACCTGACCCACGAGTGCGTCGACTTCCTACGGGACACGGCACAGGGCCGCGACGGACTGCTGAACGTCTTCACGCCGCACGCCACGATGGGCGTCGCGCTCCTGGAGACCGGCGCCGGCAGCGACGACGATCTGCTCGCCGCCCTCCACGACCTCCTGCCCGCCGACGACCGCTGGCGCCATCGCCACGGCACCCCCGGCCACGGCCGCGACCACGTCCTCCCCGCCCTCGTCCCCCCACACGCCACCCTCCCGGTCCTCGCCGGCGAACTCGCCCTCGGCACCTGGCAGTCGGTGTGCCTGGTCGACACCAACATCTCTAATGTCAACCGTAAGGTTCGACTGAGCTTCCTAGGCTGACCAAGATCGTCCTGGGAGTGGCCGCGAAATCTCCGTACTCTGCGTGCTCGAAACGGAGAAGCTTTGCGCGGTACGGACCTGAACATGATCGAACGCCTCTATGACGGATGCGGAAAGTGCCTGCTCGGCGTGCGGCGCCTGTCTCGCATGAAGCTGGCCACATCGTCCCCGGAGCGCCAACGGGAGGACGTTCTGACAGCCGCCGCATCTGTCGGCGGCCACATCATCGGCTGGGCCGACGACTGGGAGGTGTCCGGAGCCACGGACCGGGACTGTAAAAAGAACGGTGTAACTCCGATCATGGAGGATTGCACCTGTGACCAGCGAGAACGCAGCCGAGGCAGAGCCCGGGACCGTGCCCGTTGAGGCGGCGCGGGCAGCGGTGGACGAGAGGTTCATCGAGGAGCTTGTCTGTCGGGCCCAGGTCGACGGGCTGCAGCTGACCGGAGAGGGCGGACTTTTGCAGCAGCTGACGACGCGGCTGCTGGAGTCTGCGCTCGACGGCGAGATGACCGATCATCTCGGCTATGACAAGCACGACCCTGCCGGGAAGAACGGCGGGAACTCCCGGAACGGCAAGCGGTCCAAGACCGTCCTGACGGACGTCGGGCCGGTGGAGATCGAGGTGCCCCGGGATCGGGAGGGCTCGTTCGAGCCGCAGATCATCAAGAAGCGGCAGCGCCGGCTGACCGGCGTCGACGAGATGGTGCTGTCGCTGTCCGCCAAGGGCCTCACGCACGGTGAGATATCGGCCCATCTCGCCGAGGTATACGGAGCCGAGGTCTCCAAGGCCACCATCTCCACGATCACGGACTCCGTCATGGAGGGGATGGCCGAGTGGCAGAACCGGCCTCTGGATCCTGTCTATCCAGTCGTGTTCATCGACTGCGTCAACGTCAAGATCAGGGACGGGCAGGTCGCCAACCGTCCGATCTACATGGCCTTAGAGGTCCTAACAAAGGCGTTGGACGTGTCTGTAGGTGATGAGACATGTAGCGAGTCCGAGGAAGGCTTCATGGATGTCGTCCCGTCGCTCCCATCGGATGCGCAGGCGACGGAAGCCGTGCAGCCAGGCGATGGTTCGTTCGACGACATATCGGAAGACGCCCAGGCCGGAGCCGTGTGGCTCGCCTCGCCGCGCGATCACGGGACGGATGCCGCGCTGCCACAGCAGACGCCGGTACTTGTCGTGGTCGTAGCCACGGTCGGCGAGCAGTGCGTCGGGCCGGTGGCGGGGCCGGCCGACAACCCCGGCGACAGGGGGGATCTTGTCGAGCAGGGGCAGGAGTTGGGTGACGTCGTTGCGGTTGCCGCCGGTCAGCGACACCGCGAGCGGGATGCCTTGGGCGTCGGTGACGACGTGGTGCTTGCTGCCCGGCCGTGCGTGATCGACCGGACTGGGACCGCTTTTGGGCCCCTACGGGCCGCCCGCACATGGGAAGAGTCGATCACCGCCCGGGACCAGTCCAGCTTCTTCGCCGACCGCAGCTTCTTCAACAGCAGCACATGCAGCTGGTCCCACACCCCGGCGGCATTCCAGGCGGCCAGCCGCCGCCAGCAGGTCATACCCGAACCAAAGCCCAGCTCCTGCGGCAGGTACTCCCACTGGATGCCGGTGTGCAGCACGAACAGGATCCCGCACAACGCCTGCCGGTCCGGCACCCTCGGCCGCCCCTCAACCAGCTTCGGCCCCGGCTTGGGCAGCAACGGCTCGACCAACGCCCACAGTTCATCCGACACGATCCACGGCCGCGACTGACGTTTCCCCACGACCAGACCAACGAGCAAATAGGCCAGCAGTCACATGATCAACCACTTCTGTTAGGACCTCTTAGCCGTCACGGCCGAGGGGCACCGCGACATCCTCGGCCTGTGGGCCGGCGACGGGGGCGAGGGAGCCAAGCACTGGCTGCGGGTGCTGACGGAACTGAAGAACCGCGGCCTGGAGGACGTGCTGATGCTCGTCTGCGACGGGCTGAGGGTCTGCCCGACGCGGTCAGCGAGGTCTGGCCCCGAACTATCGTGCAAACGTGCGTGGTTCATCTTCTGAGGGCGTCGTTCCGATACGCGGCCCGGCAGGACTGGGACAAGATTGCCAAGGCTCTCAAGCCGGTCTACACGGCGCTGACCGAGGATGCGGCCACCACCCGCTTCCTGGAATTCACCGAGATCTGGGGCGAAAAGTATCCGGCGATCGTGCGGCTCTGGGAGAACGCCTGGGCCGAATTCGTGCCCTTCCTGCAGTTCGACGCCGAGATACGCCGCATCGTCTGCACCACCAATGCGATCGAGAGCGTCAACGCACGCATCCGCCGGGCCGTTCGGGCCCGCGGACACTTCCCCTCGGAGGCCGCCGCGTTGAAGTGCGTCTACCTCGCGGTGATGAGCCTGGACCCGACCGGCACCGGCCGCAAGCGGTGGACCAGCCGCTGGAAGCGGGCTCTTCAGGCGTTCGACATCACCTTCGACGGCCGCCTCTCAGCAGCCCGCATCTGACAGACAAACCAACCCAGTTACACCAAAAGACTCTACAGGCCCTTGGCGGACGGTCGGGGCATCGTGAGGTCAGTGCTTTGGGTTCGTCGCAGTGACGGTGACGGGGATGTCCAGGGTGGTGCCTTCGCCAGTGGTGACGCGGAGGGTGTAGGTGCCGGTTCGCAGGCCGGCGTGGAGGCGCGGGAGGGTGGCGATGCCATTGGGACCGGTGGCGGGGAGGGTAAGGGCCTGGACGGGTTCACCGTTCTCGCCCTGTTTGTTCTGCCCGTCGTGCTCGTCTTGCTTGGTCGTGAAGTAGGGGCCCTGGTGGTTCTCGATGGGGCCGGTGTGGTCGCCAGGCTGTTCCGTACCGGTGAGGAGAGTGGCGGTGAGCCGGGTACCGGCGACCGGCTTGCCCTGGGCGGTGGCGCGGATCCGGACCGGGCCAGCGAAGGGGCGTCCGGCCGCTGTCTCGGGCAGGGGGCCGGCGAGGAGGGTCAGGGCATCCGCAGGGACGGGGCGGATGGTGATGGTGAAGGCCACGGCGCGGATGGTGGCGCTGCCGTGCAGGATGGCGCGGACGGTGACCAGGCCGGGGATGTCACCGACGCGGAGGCGCGGTGCGGCGGCGATGCCTTCTCGGTTGGCGGTGACGGCGACACGGCGTGCATTGTGTGGGAACTGTGCTGTGGCGGCGCCTTCGGCCCCGCCGATCTCGTACGTCACCTTCGCACCGGGTACCGGGGCGCCGTGGGTATCGGTGGCGCGTACCTGGAGCTGTCGGTCCGGATCCGTGCCCGCGGCGGTCTCCAGAGTCGCAGCCCCGAGGCGGTGCAGGGCGGTGGCACTATGAGGCTGGGGAGTGGGCCTCGGCGTGGGCTTGGTGCCAGGGGCTGTTTCGGTGCCGGGGGTTGGCTTGGTCTCGGGCTGCGGTGTGGTCTCCGGCCGGGGTTTGGCCGGAGACGTGGGTGTGGGGGTGGGCCGGCTAGAGGTGCCCGGCCGGTCGGCTAGCGGAAGGGGCCCTGCTTTCAAGGCAACCCTGCGCGAGGGTAGGGACGTTGACGGCGCAGCTGGATCCGGCCGGTGTGGTGTGGCCGGGGAGTCGTCGGGGATCCCGGTGACGGTGCCGCCTTGATAGGTGCGCATCCACTCCAGCACGACATTCACGTATGCGCGGGAGTTGTTGTAGCTCAGGATGGCACGGTCCAGGTCGGCACTGTGGCGCAGGTCGCGGTCGCCGGCGCACAGGTAGTGGGCGGTCCCCAGGGCGGCGTCGTAGATGTTGTTGGGGTCCTTGTTTCCGTCGCCGTTGCCGTCGGCGCCCCACGTCTGCCAGGTGGAGGGGATGAACTGGGTGGGACCGACGGCCCGGTCGAACTCGGTGTCGCCGTCCCAGCGGCCGCCGTCGGTGTCGCGGATCAGTGCGAAGCCGTGCCCGTCCAGTCGCGGCCCGCGGATCGGCTTCTCCGTGGAGCCGTCGGTGCGCAGCCCGTAGCCGGAGGCGTGTACGGACTCCACTCGCCCGATCCCGGCGACCAGTTCCCATGGGAGATGGCAGCCAGGCCGACTGCCTGTCACTGCCTGCGCAGCCTTCTTGTATGCGTCCAGTGCGGTCGCCGGTATCCCGGTGCCCTTCGCCCGGGTCAGATCTTCTTCCTCTGTACCCGACGCGGATTTCCCTTTGCTGCTGTCCTGGTCGCCCCTCGTCGCGCTGGGCGGGTCCAGATCAGGCACACCACGGGGCTGGGCCTGGGGGTTTCCCGGGGCGGGGGTAGCTTCACTTGCATCGGCCGTCAGGGGGCCGGCGGTTGCAGCCGTCGTGAGTGTGGCAGCGAGGGCGACAACGCACAGGCTCCGGCGGGCGAGAGGGACCATTCGAATCTTCACGTGCGGTATTTCCTTGATGGGGAATAGGCGTGGGGCCGGCGCTCATGGGCCGGCCCCACGTGTAGCGCGAGTGGGGTTCGGATCAGCTGATGGCTCGGTAGTCCTTCCAGCCCTCACCGACGCGGAAGCGCAGTACCTCGTTGCCCGGGTAACACCACAGGGTTCCGTCGGTGGTGACGAGCCAGACGTCGAACTTGCCGTCGTGGTCAGCGTCCCCAGGCGAGGTCATCAGTGGTGTTTTGTCGAGGGTGAATCCTTGACCGACGAGAACGGGGTTGCCGGGTGCGGTGCCGTACAGCGCCGCACCGCGGTAGACGCCCACGGCGCCGTTGTCGAGGCTGCGGACGCCGAGATCGGCGTGCCCGTCATGGTCGAAGTCACCGGGAGCGAAAAGGTCGATGCCTTCGGTGTTATGGGCGTTGAGGAGCAGCGGTGGCTGGTCGGGGTTCTCGTCCAGGTAGCCGGACGCAGACCCGAAGTAGAGCCACACCAGCTTGCCTTCGCGGACGAGGAGGTCCGGATAGGAAGGAAGGTCGTAGTCGCCGATGACGCCGTCGCCGTCCAGGTCGGTCGGCCCGTCGAGGTCGCCCACGGCCAGGATCTGGTCGGCTTTCTGCCAGTGGTTGTTGGCCTGGTCGTACAGGCGCAGTTCCATCGGTGCGGTGTTGCCGGACAGGTGGCCGTGGCCCTCGTTGGGGTGGACGTAGAGCTTCTTGGTCTTGTCGACGGGGTCGTAGCGGTGCTCGATGAGGTCCTCGTAGCCGTCACCGGTCCAGTCGCCGCGGTGTGTGATCAGCGAGTCCTTGAAACTGCGGTCGCTGGCCTTGGCCTTCGGGCCCAGGCGGCCGTCGCCAAGGCCGTTGAAGAGCTGGAGTTCGCCGTCCTTGGTGACGGCGTACATGTCGGGGTGGCCGTCGCCGTTGAGGTCGCCGGGGGCGTCCTTTTGGCCTGAGCTGTTGACGTAGAACAGGTAGGCAGCCAGGTCGGAGCGGTTGTTCGCCTTGTCCAGGCTGCGGGCGTAGAGCATGTGGGGCCCGGCGGCCATGGGGGTGAGCTTGACGGATGCGGAGCCTCCGGCGGAGGCAGGAGTTGCGGTCCGTACGGTGGCGTCCCATTCGGTGAAGTACTCGTACTTCTGGACGTCCTTCACACCGCCTGAGGAGAGGGTGAAGGTGCCCGGTGTGCGGGCGATGCCGGTCTTGGTGGGCCAGCCGTTGCTGCCGTCGGGGTATTGGTCTGAGGCGATGCTCGGGGGCGTACTGGGGCGTGTGGTGTCCACGCGGAAGCGGCACGGTGGATTCGGGGTCCAGGCCGACGTAGTCCTGCCGTCCTGGGCCTGGACCTGCCAGGAGAAGGTGACGCCGTCTTTGTTCTGGAAGGTGGTTTTCGGGATGGCGACCCGCGCGATGGTGCCGCTGGTCACGGAGATGGTCTTGTCCAGGACGAACCCCGAACCGCCGGTGGGCCACACGATGAACCGGGCCTTGAGCGTGCCGCCGTCCGGGTCACTGATCTTGGCGGTGAGGGCGACATCGGTATTGCCCAGCGTCACGTATCCGCCGTTCGAGGGGCTGCAACTGCCGTTCACCCGGGTACTGGGCGAGGTGTCGAGGTTGGATGGCGCATTGGGCGGGGTGTTGTACTCGGTGGACAGTACGGCGGATTTGGCGTCGAACTTCTTCCACCCGTAGACGTCTGATTCGTTGGCGGCGCGCAGGCCCAGAGTCCACTGGGCCCACTTGTTCTTCACGGCGTCCTTGGCCGCCGAGGTCACGTCGAAGGCCAGGTTGCCGGCGGGGCAGTTGCCACCCCAGCCCCGGCTCTCCGTAGTGTGGGCCACCTTCCGCTGCCAGGAAGGCTGGTTGTTCCAACTGGTGCTGGAACTGATGGACCCGGTATCCCAGAGTTGGGTCTCGCGCTTCTCGCACGACCAGGACCAGGTGTTCTTGATTCGGAAGGTGGACTTGATGACCTCCTTGCCCCACAGGTTGCGGGTGCTCATGCTGAAGAAGGACCGCCCGAGTCCGTTGGTCTCGTTCTCGTAGCCGACCCGGGCCGTGGAGGTGCCTTTCTTCCCGTCCCGCTCGATCCAGCCGGCCCCGTTGTAGAAGGTGCTGTTGGGGTACTTCTTGTAGGCAATCGTCCAGGCCAGGCGTGACCCGCTGATGTACGGGTCGATGTAGACCGGGTACTGCGTACCCTTGCCTGCCAGCACGTCAGTGTCTGGCTTGAGTGCCAGGTTGTTGCCCGACACCGCCACACCCAGGGCTGATTCCTTGGCGCCTGGCCGAGGTAGGAACTCGTCCTGCGGAACCTGGTTTTGTGGCTCTTCGGAGGCATTGGTGGCTGAGCGCGGCACTGCCGCAAACGTCTGCGTCTTCTCCTTCGTGCTGGAGCTGTCCCACATCCGGGGTGTCGGCCCTGCGAACACCTGTTGCCCGGCAGGGTTGACAGCCGAAATGTTGCCGTGCGTGTCAGTGGAGACGTCCACTCCGTCGGTCGTCATGCCGTACTGGATGGACTTCAAATCCGGGTTGGCGGCGGCCTTGGGTGTTTTCACCACCAGAAGCTGACCGAATCCGTCGTTGCCCGCGCGTAGCTTCAGATCCACGTCGGGCAGCACATTCGGGTACGTCGCGGTGTCCCCGGCCACTGTTGGCTTTGGCAGCTCACCCGGCCAGGACAGGGACAGGCTTCGGCCGTCCCGGGTGACCGTTACCAGGGGGCCCTTGCCGCCACCGGAGAACTCGATCCCCACGGCAGTGGCCTTGGCTGAAAGCGTTCCATTTTCAGCACTCTGCAAGGTGGGGTCGATATCCAGCAACCTGCCTTGCTTCCGGACGCGTTGGGGAACGCTGTGTCGTTCCTCAGTGAACGTCCCGGAGGGGTTGGCGAAAACCGAGGATGACTCGGTCCTGTGCGATGTCAACTCAACCGGTGTTCCGGTTTCAGCGGCGCGTTCCACTGCACGCTGCACCTCTGAGGCAGGGGCGACAGATTCCTTACCGTCAACTGCTGGAACTGCGAGGGATATTGATGGCATGGCGGTCACCACGAGCCCTCCTCCTATAGCACAGGCCAGCAGAGAACGCCAATGCCTGAGTCGTCTTCGCGAGGGGGGTGCGGGCACGTCCAGTCCTTCCGGGGTGATGCGGCAAGAAGAGATGCAAGTACACCAAGCTGTCGAAGCAGCTCAGGTAAGTGCGCGTCAAAAGAGCGTAATGCAAGGGGCCATGGTCGCTGGAGTAACGAAAGTCTGGATGGGATCGAGATCCCAGCGTTACCTCGAAGGTTTCCGGGACTTTCGCCCTGTCCGTTTCGGGACCTTGGCCCCCTATGGTCAATGTAAAGGGAAGCTAATGTTCCTGGGTTACTTCATCGATCATGGAGGGCAGTGTGCTGCGTTCCTTCAACTGTGGTTCAGCCACAGGAAAACCACGTCTGACGAGACTGAGACCCCAGTCGTGGCGGGGGGTGATAGCGAGCGCAATCACGCTGGCGCTGGCCTCGGGAATGCTGTCGACGGCACCAGCAACTGCCGTTTCGACAAGACAATCGCGGATACCGGTCCCCGAGCAGACCAAGCCTGTGCCGGTTTCGGAGGTGAGGTCCCGTCAAGCGGCAGGAGGAGACCACGCCGCAGCCAATGCCTGGAAGCAAGCGCCGTCAGTGACCTGGCCCAAACCCGGCAAGGCAACAGCGGACCTGGTCAAGACCGAAGCAAGTTCCGGGCGCCGCCCCGTAAGGCAACTGAGGGCTGGCACGCTTCCTGTGACGCTGGCAAGCGCACAAGGAGCGTCAGAGAAGAAGGAACCGACGCCTGACAAGGTAGTCGTTGAAACCCTGGATCGCTCGGCGGCAGACAAGGCGAACGTCGAGGGCGTCCTCCTCAAGATCAGCCCACAAGGGCGAGCGACCTCCGGAGGTGACATCGAATTCGAACTCGACTACTCCGGCTTCCGGTACGCCTACGGCGGTGATTGGGCCTCTCGCCTCACGCTCGTTCAGCTTCCTGGATGCGCGATAACCGATCCAGGCAACGACAAGTGCAGGGCACGCGTACCGCTCAAAGAGGTCAACAACGACGTCGACGCCGGCAAGCTCAAAGCCAAAGTGACGCTTCCCTCCTCCAGCGACGGGAAAGAAGCGCACGCGGGTGGAGCGGCACTCCGATCGGCAATGGCTGCCCCTATGTTGCTAGCTGCAACTGCTGCCGTGTCAGGCTCCTCGGGCGACTACAAAGCTACCTCTATGTCCCCGTCGGGTTCCTGGGAGGCCGGCGGCGCCGCAGGCGGCTTCACTTGGTCTTACCCCATGACGCCGCCCAAGGTGCCAGGAGGGCTTGAACCCAAGCTGGACCTCAGCTATTCGTCACAGGCAGTCGACGGCCGTACTGCGGCGACCAACAATCAGGCTAACTGGGTCGGTGATGGTTGGTCATTGTCTGAGAACTTCATCGAGCGTCGTTACAAGTCGTGTATCGACGACATGAAGGACGGCAACAACAAAGCCAAGAACGGTGACCAATGCTGGGGCACCGACAACGCCACCATCTCGCTCAACGGTGTGACCAATGAACTGGTCAAGGACGACAAGACCGGAGCCTGGAAGCTCAAGCATGATGATGGCACCAGGGTAGAGAGGCTGACCGACCTCGACCGTGGCAACGGTGACAACGACGGCGAATACTGGCGGGTTACAGCGCCCGATGGTACTCAGTATCACTTCGGATACCATTGACACCGGGTCAGTGGCGATGTTGCGGGTGTAGCGGGTTGGCCAGCATCTTTGCAGCTCAGAGGTAGTGTGGGGCGGATTGGTACATGTGCATGTGTCGCCACCTGTCACCACCTTTGGCAGGACGCATGCTGACTCGATGCTGACATTCATGACTACCCGTCAGCTAAAACTGACGGATAGTCATGTCGTCGCCTCGTGTGTCGCAGATCGGGCGGCGAATGGCTTCGGATGTCGAGCTGTTGCGTAGGCTCGATTTCGGAGTCGATCTCTGTCGATATCCGCCTTGAGGAGCATCTGGTGCCCCGTGCATGCAGCCGGGAGCAGGGCGGCTAAGCCTCGATTCACCGATCAATGGCCGGTCCAGAGCCCGGACATGAGAACGCGGATGCTCTCTGACCTGGGATGATGGTTCTTCCTACAGTCCCAAGTCCACAGATCGAGAGAACATCCGCGAGATGCAATCTTCCCATGCCGCTTCGGCGGTCTGTGCCGTGTTCGACGATCGGAATCTGGTCGCGGACGCTGGTCTGGTCCCGGTGATGCGTCTTGCCGAGCGGGGACGGCTTTCACAGCTGGTCCGCGCCACGGTACGGATCGACGGCGCGGACAACAGCGGTGGGGCGAACCCGGTTGCGAAGGTGACCTCGCTGGTGGCGGCGATGTGCGCGGGAGCGGACAGCATCGAGGACGCGGACCGGCTGCGGCACGGCGCCATACCGGCGGCGTTCTCGGGGATCCGTGCTCCTTCGACACTGGGCACGTTCCTGCGCTCCTTCACCCACGGCCATGCTCTGCAACTCCACGCGGTGCACCGGAAGTTCCTGCGGAACCTGGCCTTGCACACCCCGCTGCTGCCCGGCGCCGACCAAGTCGCCTTCATCGACGTCGACTCCACCCATAAGCGCGTATTCGGCCCCGCCAAGCAGGGCGCCCAGGTCGGCCGGTTCAAGGGATACGTACCCTGCACCCGTTGCTGGCCACGATCTGCACCCCGACAGCGCGGCCGGTGATCGCCGCGGTCCGACTGCGGCAGGGCAAGGCGGCCGACTCCCGCGGCGCCGAGCGGCTGGTCACCGAGGCCCTGGCCACCGCTGGCGAGGCCGGCTGCACCGGCATCCGCATCCTGCGGGCCGATTCGCAGTTCTACAACGCCGATGTGGTCGCTGCCTGCCGCCGGGCCGGCGCCCACTTCTCCCTGGCCTGCGGCATGAACCCGTCCATCAAACGGGCCGTCGCCACCATCCCCGACGATGCCTGGCAGCCGATCCGCTATCCCAGGGCCGTCGTCGATCCCGACACCGGCGAGCTGATCTCGGACGCGGAAGTCGCCGAGATCGGCGCCTACACCGCCTTCACCGGCCGGAAGAAAGCCGAGCACGTCACCGCCCGACTGATCGTGCGGCGCGTGCGTGACCTGGCCAAACCTGCCACCGTCGGCGAGCAGGGCGAGCTGTTCCCCACCTGGCGCTACCACCCGTTCTTCACCGACAGCCCCTTCGAAACCCTCCAGGCCGAACAGCAGCACCGCCACCACGCGGTCATCGAGCAGGTCATCGCCGACGGCAAGGCCGGCCCCTCGCGCACCTGCCCTCCGGACACTTCAACGCCAACGCCGCCTGGCTGACCCTGTGGGCCCTCACCCACAACCTGCTACGAAGCGCCGGAGCACTGGCCTCCGTCTTCCACAGCAAGGCCACCACCGCCACCCTCCGCGCACACCTGATTCACGTTCCCGCCCGCCTGGCACGGTCAGCCCGACGCCTGACGCTGCACCTGCCCGAACAGTGGCGCTGGCGCGACGCGTTCACCGAACTTTTCACTGCCGCCCATGCGCCCCCAACAGCGTGACCGACCCTGTTCATCCGCCCGCGAAGGCCCGACCGAAACCCATGTGGAAAAGCTGGGCAGACCAGCGGGTACCGCATGCCCTCCGACCAGCCACCTCCCCGAGAACACAGAAATGATCACGTCAGAACCGGGCCGGTGAATCGAGGCTAAGGGGGCATGCTTGGGTTGTGCCGTAATGAGGGATGGCCGCTTGCTCAGTGCGATCGAGGTCCGGGGCTGCTAAGCAGTGATCTCTTTGTTTTGGGCGGTGGGGGAGTGGGGAGCGCCTTATGGCGGTCCGAGTGGAGCGATATGTCCCTGCGCCTCAGCTTCGGTGACGAGCGCCTGGATGATGCGCAGGTCCTCGGATGGGCTTGGTAAATCCCTTGGGATCCGTTTTTGAGGTGCTGCGGCGTGGGGTCGGGTGAGTTTGGCCGGAACCGGGGAGGGGCGAGCTTGGTCAGGCGCCAGGCTGGAAGGGGCCTCCACGGGGGTGGAGTGATTGTTGGAGCGGGCCGAGATCCGGACGCCCGTGGCGCTGCGGAAGGTCGTCGAGTTCTTGACGTTGCACGGGGCGTCGCTGGTCGGCATCTCTCGAATGGTCCCCGACTGCCAGTTGTGGGTCAGCAAGGCTGCGCAACGGGAGGCCGCAGAATTGAGATTCCCTCGTGATCAAGCACGATGTACTGCTCCATGGTTGCAGTGGTGGTTGCATTGACCGGCGCGACTGCCGGTTTGGCAACCCGGGCGGACAGGGCGTCGATAGGGTCCGCTCCATCCGCGGCGAGATCAAGATTCTGGTCGCGGGGCAGACCGCCGAGGTCGCACCGCGAAAGCGTGGGTGGTCTCCGTATCGGCTGAGGTCGTCTGTCGTAGAGCCCTGGGGCGCCGTAGAGTCGGCCAAGTGCGCTACGGACAGAAGGCGTTGCTGCCAGCACCCGAAACGTTCCCTGACGAGAAGGCTCGCCGCGTTCGTCCTCGGCCAACTGGATGAGTGGTTCCACATTGAGGAGCAGGTGCCAGGGCGCTACAGTCTCTGGCGGGACATATCCCGGTCGCCCGGACGGATTCGGCATGAGAGCCTCACCCCCGTGGCTACTGAAACCGAGGTGGGAGAGCTGTTGCACCAGCGCGGCTGGCGGACAGCGTTCACGGTCGCTGAAAGGGTGAACGCGTGGGCCGACCTGGTGGGCGCCATCGAGCGCGGCTACGGCGACGACATCTACGAGTACACCAACGACCTCTACTGCCGAAACTGGCTGCACGAGGCTTGGCTATTGCTGGACGAACACATCGTCCAGCTCTGGACCCCGCAGATCAAAGCTCTGGATGACCGGTGCAAGGCCGCGACCATCGACGACGACGGCCAAGCACTCGACCAGTTTCACAGGCTGCCCGGCCCCGACCTGTGGTGGTGGCGGCGACACCCCCGCATCCTCACAGGAGACCTCGGGCGTTCACTTCGCTCGGCCGGTGCCATCGGCACCGACCCGGACACAGCATGACCTTCAGCCTCGTGGGATTACGGGACAACTCTTAGGACTGGCGCTTTACCCACGTAATGGGAGAGGAGTCCTGCGGCGCCTGGATGAGCACGCGTGCGGGAATCGCGACGATCTTCTCCGCCTTGCCGTCGGTGTCGTCAATCTTTTGGAGGATGTATCCGGTGTACCACCCGCCGTTTGCGCGCGCTTCGAGCCATCCCGTTGTCTTGTCCGGGATGTCGACTTCCCTGCGCTCCTCGGCCATGGTCGCCCACTTGTTCGTGGTGCTGGTCGACTGGTTGTACGTGAAGCTTCCCTCGGCGCTGCCCCCTTGGTTCTCCGGCGTGGCGGTGAGGGTGATCTTGCCGCCCGCCGACCAGCCACTGGTCGTGTTGTCTTCCCTGGATACGCTGGCCTGGGTCGTGTAGGTGAGTTTCGCCTTACCGGTGGTCTTCGACGTGGACTGCATCGTCGGGTATTCCGTGTCGAGCTTTCCCACAAAGCCACACGTCAGTTTGCGATTTTGCCGCGCGAGCTCGTCGCTGGGCTTGCCGCACATGGTCTTCGCATCATTGTTGCCCAGCCATTGATCCTTGTCCTCCGTGCTGCTCGTGCGTTCCTCCGTGCCGAAATTTTCGAAACCAGAGGTGGCGTCGAAGCCCGTCAGCCACTTCTGGGCATCCGTGACCGCCTGGTCAGGTGTATAGACCTTCTTCGCCTCTTCGAGCGTGATCCCCTTGGTGTCCTGACCGGTGACCGGGTAGCCCTGGATGGCTTCATGGGCATAGAGGGGCGAGCTGTTACGGAGGAGGTCGATGACCTCCTGCTCACTCGTGTAGAAGGTGTTGCCGTCCTCGGCCATGGCAGGCGTAGCTGTGCTGGCCAGCATCGGCGCGGCGATGAGGGCGACGGATGCCGCAAGTACGGCGGCACGCCTCCCCGTTCGGCGCGGTGCCTTGTGTGCGGGGGTGGTGGTGACGGGTGTGGTCATGTCCGTCTTCGCTTTCTCTCATCGGGAGTTGCGTGGGGAAGGCCGCGCCCCTTCCCCCTTTCCGATGGGCAGGAGCCCGGCCACTGCGGACGCGGGGAGCCGAAGGAGGGAGGCGGAATCGCGCCCCGCTTCGTTCCCCCGGATGTGTGCCGGCTGTGTGGAACGCCTCAGCAGTGGGTGCGGCCGTGGTGGAAAACTAGCCGCCGGGCGCCGTCGCCGTGTGACGGCCCGTGGCTCATCGTGTGACCGATAGATGACCGCCCCGTCGATCGGCTCGGTGCGCTGTTTGCCTGAGGGCATGGACAAGAACTTCACCTCACGTCACGAGCATCAGCCCCCTTACCGGCATCGTCACCGGCGCGGTCGATGGGCCCCGCTTGCCGCCGCCCTCGTTGTCACGGCTGTGACCGGCGCCGTGCTGACCGGCTGCGGGACGGCGGACGGCGGGGACGGCGCCGCGAAGACGGACCCCGGTGAGTCGGCGCAGCAGGGGCCACAGGGCAAGGGCAAGAGAGTCCTGTGGATGGGCGACTCCATAGCCGGTGCTGAGGCGCCGCCCCTGGAGGCGGCACTGAAGGCGAGCGGTGTGGGGTTCAAGAACGCGGCGTCCGACGGCGGCGGCACGGTCGTCGAGGGCGGCGACAGGATGGCCGGGCAGATCGCGGAGTCGACATGGAAGGACCTCGCGAAGAACATCACGTCCTTCCGCCCGGACGTGGTCGCCTACCAGGTCACCACCTACGACTGGGGCAGCGTCGACCAGCAGCGGGCTTCGTACGAGAAGCTTGCGAGGACCGCGCAGCGGGCGGGCGCCGAGCTGGTGATCGTCTCGGCCCCGCCGTTCAAGATCGACGACTTTTACAAGAAGTACGAGAGCGCGATCGCGAGCGCGCCGAAGGCAGCCGAGCAGGCTGCCGACCACAGTGGCGGCAAGGTCCGGTTCGTCGACGCCTCGGCGCTGTGGGGCACCGACCCCAAGGCCGGGAAGGCCCAGCGCTCGTCCGACGGCATCCACTCCTGCCAGCAGGGTTCGGCCGCCTTCGCCAAGTGGTTCACGCAACAGCTCGGCACAACCTACGGCTTCACCCCGGCTGCCCCGAAGAAGTGGGCGACCGGCTCGTGGACCGGAGACGAGCGGTACGGCAAGCTCGGCTGCCGCTGAGCCGCTCTGCGTAGAAAGGCTCGCTGTGTCTTCGCCTCTGCCCGTGCCCGGATTGCACGGATCTCGTTCCCGCAGCCGGCTGCGGCGCGGGCCTGTTCCCGGCCGTCCTCCCGGCACCCATATCGCCTCGCCCGGCTCCCACATCGCCCCGCTCGACGGGCTGCGCGGACTGGCTGTCCTGGCCGTCCTGCTGTTCCACGCCGGGCATCTGAGCGGCGGCTTTCTCGGCGTCGACCTCTTCTTCGTGCTGTCCGGCTTCTTGATCACCGGCCTGCTCCTGCGGGAGGTCGCGAGCCACGGCCGGATCAGCCTGACCGCATTCTGGGGCCGGCGGGCGCGCCGCCTGCTGCCGGCGCTGACCGTTGTGGGCGTCGGCACCCTCCTGCTCACCTGGGCGTTCGGGGCGGCGTCCGTGCTGCTCTTCGCGCTGGAGGACGCGCCGTGGGTCGCGGCGCAGGCGGTGAACTGGCACTTCGTCGCCGAGCAGATCGGGTACTGGAACGCCTCCAGCTCCCGCGTCTTCGCACATCTGTGGAGCATCGCCGTCGAGTGGCAGTTCTACCTGGCCTGGCCACTGGTGGTGGCGCTCGCCGGGCGCGGCCGGGGCGGGCAGTGGCGGATCGCCGCTCTGGCCGGCGCGGGGGCGCTCGTCTCGCTCGTGCTGATGCTCCACTACGGCGACGCCGTGGACACGACGCGCGCTTACGAGGGCACCGATACCCGGGCGTTCGCCCTGCTGCTCGGTGCGCTGGCGGCTACGGCGCCGGTCCGGCGTATGGTCGCCCGCGTACCGGGGCGCGCTGTGGATGTGGTGTGCGCTGTGCTGGCGTGCGGTATCGGCGCCGCATGGGTTCTGACGGATGGCCAGAACACGCCCGGTCTCTTCCGAGGCGGGCTGTTCGCGCACTCCCTGGCAGCCGCCGCCCTGATCGCCTTGCTCGCCCATGCACCGGACGGACGCGCCGGCCGGCTCGCCGGCAGCGCCGTCCCTCGCCGGCTCGGGGAGCTGTCGTACAGCCTGTACCTGTGGCACTGGCCGGTGTACCTGTTGCTGCCGCAGACGGTGTTCGGGCTCGGCGGGTGGTGGCGTACCGCCGTGGCCATCGGGGTGTCGCTGCTGGCCGCCTGGTTGACGAAGGTCGGGGTGGAGGACCCGGCCCGCTTCCGGGCGAGGTGGGCGACCGGGCGCCGGGGCCTGCTGGCGCTCGCCGCCGCCCTCGCCGTGGCGGCGGGCGTGTGGGCGGCCGTACCGCAACCGCAGCCCGGCGCGGGAACGGTGGACATCGAGCGGCTGACGGCGCCGTAAGACCCGGGGTGCGCGGAGCCCGGGCGGCGTGCGGGGAAACTGGGCGCATGCCGATGAAGGGTGCACACGGGCCCGGTGGGCCGGGCAGGGTGCCGTGGGGCGTGGCGCGCAAGGCGCCGGCCGTGGCCGTGTTGCTCACCTCCTGGGCGCTCGCCGGCTGCGGTGTCTCAGACACCCGGCCGGAGGCGGCCGGTGCGCCGGCCGGCGGAGGCCGCGCGGTCGGCGCCGCCGGCTGGGTGCGGGCGTACTTCGTCGCCCCGAACGGGACCTGGCCCGTCAGCCGTGCGGCGTCCGCCGGAGCCGGGCCGCAGACAGCGCTGGACGAGCTGCTGGCCGGACCGACCCGCAACGAGCGGGACCGCGGGCTCGTCACCGCGCTGCCGGCCGGGACACACCGGGTCCGGGCCACGGCGGCGGGGCCCGGAGTGGTGGACCTGTACCTGCCGTGGCTCGTGGTGGAACTGGACGGAATGGCGGTGAACCAGCTGGTGTGCACGGCCGCCGCGGCCCCGGGGATCCCGGGCGGGAGACGGCCTGTCGATGTCCTCGTGCGCGTGTACGAGTCGGGAGAGTCAGAGGCATGGAGGGTCAGGTGCGACGAGACCGGCACGACCATCCCGGTGGAGGCGCCTCAGAAAGCTCGCTGACACGCCGCCCGCATGCGCATCTTCAGCCGGTATTCACCATTTTGAGGTGCCATACGAGGTGAGTTTGCCGACGAGTGAGAGGAGAGGCCGGCGCATGACACGCGTTCTGTTGATCGAGGACGATCCCGGCGTGCGCCGCGGCGTCACACTGGGACTGCACCACTACGGCCACGAGACAGAGGCGGTCGCCACGGGCGAGGACGGCCTGGCATCGCTCGCACCCTTCGCGCCGGACATCGTGCTGCTCGACCTGATGCTCCCCGGCATGAGCGGCCTGGAGGTGTGCCGGCGCATCCGCGAGAGCAGCCAGGTACCCATCGTGATCCTCTCCGCCCGCGGTGACGACATCGACGTCGTGGTGGGCCTGGAAGCGGGCGCCGACGACTACATCGTCAAACCCGCGAGCAGCGAGGTCATCGAAGCGCGGATGCGCGCGGTGCTGCGCCGCCTGGCCCCCTCGCAGCCGCGCCCCGGCCACGGTGACCAGCCCCTGGCCCATGGTGATCTGGAGATCGACGGGATCGGGGTGCGCGTGTGCAAGCGCGGCCGGCAACTCACCCTCGCCCCCTCCGAGTTGAAGCTCCTGCTCTTCCTGTCGGCCTCCCCGGGGCACACCTACAGCCGTCAGCAGCTCCTCGAACAGGTCTGGGAACACAGCTACTACGGCGACGCGCGACTCGTCGACGCGTGCGTGAAACGGCTGCGCGCCAAGATCGAGGACGACCAACGCAACCCGCGCTACATCCAGACCGTGCGCGGCTTCGGCTACCGCTTCGGGCCGCTGTGAGGCGCCTCCTCCCGCGGGGCCTGCGCACCCGCCTCGTCGTCGCCTTCCTCCTGGTGTCAGCCCTCAGCGCGCTCACCGCCGCCGCCCTCACCTTCCACCAGGCACGGGCCGCCATCCTGGACCGCGCCCGGGACAGCGCCGTGCACCAACTCCGCGCCCAGGTCAACTCCCTGGCCCCCGACCTGCCGTACGCGCCCGCCGAGACGGACCTGCGCACCCTCGCGCTCCAGCTCGACCGGGCCGGCGGTTCCCGGGAGGGCTGGCGCACCGCGGCCACCTACCGCGACGGTGCACCCGTCTCCGCCGCGGGCCCCGCACCCGCCCTTCCCGCCTCCTTGCGCCACGCCGCCTCCTCGGCGCACACCGCCGTCGTCCAGCGTTTCCACCATGCCGGGAAACCCTGGCTGGCACTCGCCCTGCCGGTCACCCGCGAGGGCCACCCCTCTGAGCCCTCCGGACTGATCGTCTATGCGTCCTTCTCGCTCACCGAAGAGCAGGGAGACGTCGCCACCCTTCTCTCCGCCGCGCGTGCCGGCGCCCTGCCCGTCGTACTGCTGTCCGTTGTCCCGGCGCTGCTTGCGGCCCGCCGCGTCCTGCGCCCGGTACGGCAGTTGCGCTCGGCCGCCGAGAACATGACCGCCGGCGCCCTCGACACCCGGATCCGCGTCACCGGCGACGACGAACTCGCCGACCTCGGCCGTACGTTCAACACCATGGCCGCCACACTCCAGGCCGATGCGGCCACCCTGCGCGCCATGGAGAGCAGAGCGCGTCGCTTCGCCGCGGACGTCTCCCACGAACTGCGCACCCCCCTCGCCGCGATGACCGCCGTCACCGGCGTCCTGAACGAGGACGCCGGCTCGGGGCGGCTGGCCCCGGAGACCGCCGAGGCCTTGGAACTGGTCGCCGACGAGACGAACAAGCTCGGCCGCATGGTCGAGGACCTCATGGAGATCTCCCGGTTCGACGCGGGTGCCGCCGCCTTGGACCTCGACGAGATCGACATCGGCGAACTCGTCGGCAAAACGCTCGGCCTGCGGCACTGGCAGGACCGGGTCGGCGTCAACGTGCCGCAGGGGCTGCGCGCCCGTCTCGACCCCCGGCGCATCGATGTCGTCCTCGCCAACCTCATCGGCAACGCCCTGCGCCACGGCGGCCCGTCCGTACCGGTGGACGTCCAGGCCCGGACCGAGGACGACCGGCTCGTCCTGACCGTCACCGACGGCGGCCCCGGCATCCCGCAGGACACCCTGCCCCACGTCTTCGACCGCTTCACCAAGGGCGACGCGGCCCGCACCCGCAGCGAGGGCAGCGGCCTGGGCCTCGCCATCGCCGCCGAGAACGCGCGCCTGCACGGTGGCACTCTCACTGCCGCCAACGCGCCCGGAGGCGGAGCGGTCTTCACCCTCACACTGCCCCAGGAACCGGCGTGATGAGGTCCCGCGCGGCGTGCGCGCCGCTACTCGCCCTGTGCCTGGTGTCCTTGACCGCCTGCGGCATCGACGACACGGGCCCCGCCCGAGCAGGAGTTCCCGCCTCCGGACTGCGCCGGACGCAAGGCCGCCCGCCCGCCACTGTGCACGTCTACTTCTCCTCGCCCCTCGGCCTCGAACGCGTCTCCCGCCTCGACAATCGCCCCAACACCCTCCAGGCGGCCATGAACCAGCTCGTGGCCGGCCCCGACCGCGCCGAGCGCACCCGCGGCCTGGTCAGCCTCATCCCACCCGGCGCCCCCGCGCCCACCGCCGTCACACCACAACCGAGCACGGCCGATGTGCACCTACCGCGCGGCTGGACAGCCAACCGCACCGCCCTCCACCAGCTCGTCTGCACCGCCGCCGACGCCTCCGCCACCACACACGGCACCAAGCCGCAGGACACACGAGTCAGGCTTTACCGCCCAGAAGGCGGAGAACCCGCCATGGAAGTGTGCCCGAGCCCCTGACCTACGGCCCAGGCACCGTCGATGGCACGCTCTTGGAATCAGGCGATGCCCGCCCGGCGCTGGGCATCGCGGCGACCGACGAGGAACCAGAGCAGGCACCCGAAGAAAGGGGCCATCAAGGCGAAGGCAAGCCAGACCAGCTTCATCCCGCTGGTCAGGTCGGACCTGACGATGCCGAGCAGGGCGCCGAAGTACAACGCGAGAAGTCCGAGGGCCGCGGCACCCATTGCGCAGGCGATCATGATGTTGCCCGTAGGGGCAATGGCCATCTGGTGTGCGAGCTGTGCCTGCATCGTTCTCTCCTCATGTCGGTGGGGGATGTTCAGAGTTCGTCGGTCGGGCCGGACGTGCGGTGACCAGCCGCAGCCACCGGCGCCGCCCTCTGCGGATCAGCCGGCTCGGGCGCGTCCGGGCCGGTGCGCGCTCGCGTGTGTGGTAGGGCGCCGATCGGCAGCAGCTGGATTCCCGTCACGCCGGGCGGCTGGCCGCCCGCAGCAGATAGCCGCCGGCGACGGCCGGGAGCAGCGGGATGGCCAGGAGGACCGGGAGGAATGCTCCGAGACCGAAGGTGAGCGTGCCCGTAGGGACCACCCACTGCGACATCAGGAACAGCAGCGGAACCAGGGCGGCCGCCGTTGCGATCGCCTTGTCGCGGTTGCGCCACTGCCGCGCGGTCCACAGCCACCAGATCGCGGTGATCAGGGCCGGGACGCCCAGCAGCGGCGCGAAGACGGTCAGGGGGCCGGTCACCGCCAGCAGTCCCAGCAGGGCGAGGGTGCGTGCCCGTTCTCGTATTCGCCGGCTACGTACGATCCTCGCCTCCACTGGGTGACTACGAGCCCGCGAATTCGCAGGACCCGTATCGCTCGGCGGGCGGTTTCCCGTGACACGTTGAACCGGTCGCACAGCTCAGACTCAGAAGGGACGCGCTCATCGGGCTTGTACCGTTCCTCGTGGAGCCTCGTAGCGCACTCTCGGCATCACTCGCGCGAGCCAGGCCAGGGCAGTCCTTCCTCTGGCCCTCACCGATGACGCGGTAGGCAGAGGGAAGAGTGACTGTGTCACCTGGCTTCTGGTGGGGTGATCTGAGGTAGGTCGGCACCCGCCCTGGTTCGTCGTAGCGGTCCGGATCCGTCTACGCGGCCGGGGCGGCTTGCCGCCGGTTATGGGGCGTCACCGGCCTGTCGGTGTCGCCTGGGCAGTGTGGTTCTGGGGTTACCGGTCTGCGAGTTCGGTCACCAGGCGGGTGGCGAGGGGTACGTCTACGGTGTGCTGTTTGGCGGCTCGTAGCAGTGCGCCGCCGATGGCGTCGATTTCCAGGGGGCGTCCGGCTTCGGCGTCTCGCTGCATGGACGACTTGGCGTCGGGAGGGGAGGCGTCGTAGAGCTGGAGGGCTGCTGCGGTGTCGGCGGGTGCCCCGCAGGCGTGGCTGACGGCGGCGGTTTCCTCAAGCAGTGCCAGCAGTTCCGGGCGTCGAGTGGTGCGGATCTCGCCCACGGTGAGTCCGTACCGTGTGGTGAGCAGGGCGAATGGGGCAAGGAAGGCCAGCTTCGCCCAGAGCGCGGCGGTCTCGTCGTCGCGGACGCGGGTGCGGATACCGGCAGTGGTGAGTGTTGCCGCGAGCGCGTCGAGGCGTTCACGCGGCGCCGAGTCGCTGGCCAGGTCGATATCGGTGAAGGGGCTGCCGTGCTCGATGAGTCCCGGCGCGCTGCGTGTGGCTTCGACGCGGATCACTCCCGGGGCCACCTGCTGGGGGTGGTAGTGGCGGCGCAGGAGGGCTGGGTGCTCGATGCCGTTGAGCAGCGGCACGATGAGGCCGTCGCCCAGCACTGGGGACGGCACACGCTGCAGGGCCGGTTCGAGGGCGGTCTGCTTGACGGTGATCAGGCACAGGTCGGCCGGTTCACCCAGCTGCGTGTCGGCCTCGACCTGTGTGGTGAAGTCTCCGAACTGCTTGCTGCGCACGTGGATTCCGTCGCGGCGCAGTGTCTGTGCCGTCTGCTCGCCGGCGAGGCAGATCACCCGGTGTCCGGCGCGGGCCATGAGGGCGGCCAGCAGGCCGCCTACGCCGCCGGGGCTCATGGGGCGTGTGTTGTCGAAGTGCAACGTGGTTCCTTTGGCAGGAGGGCCGGTGGTGGGTTGTGTGTGGCTAGGGACAGGTGACGACCTGGCCCGCCCAGGACAGGCCGCCGCCGAAGGCGAGCAGCAGGACGGGGGAGTCGGAGGGGATGTCGCCGCGCTCGGTGAGCTTGGACAGGGCCAGGGGGACGGATGCGGCCGAGGTGTTGCCGGAGTCGACGACGTCCTTGGCGACGATCACGTCCTTAGGCAGGTCGAGTTGGCGTATGACGGCTTCGATGATGCGGAGGTTGGCCTGGTGGGTGACGATGCCGGCGAGGTCGGCGGGGGTGAGTCCGGCGCGGTGGCAGGCATCGCGGGCGATGGCGGGCAGTTCGGTGGTGACCCAGCGGAAGACGGTCTGGCCTTCCTGGACGAAGCGGGGGTGCCAGTCGTCGACCAGGCGCACGGCATCGCTGCGGGTGGGGTCCGAGCCCCAGGCGACCGGACCGACTCCCTCGTTCTCGTCGGCGCTGAGGACTGCGGCGCCTGCGCCGTCGCCGAGCAGGACGCAGGTGCTGCGGTCGCTCCAGTCTGTGACGTCGGACATCTTCTCGGCGCCGATCACCAGGGCGTGCCGGGCAGCGCCCGCTCGTAGCGCGTGGTCCGCGCCGGCGATGGCGGTGCAGAAGCCGGCGCAGCCGTTGTTGAGGTCGTAGGCGACGGCGGAGGGGATGGCGAGGCGGCCCGCGACCTGGGCGGCGATGGAGGGGCAGCGATCGACGGCGGAGCAGGTCGCCACGGTGATCAGGCCGATGTCGGACGGCTGGAGGCCGGATACGGCCAGTGCCTTGCCCGCGGCGGCGGCTGCCAGGTCGGTGACCGACTCGTCCTGCGCGGCGATTCGTCGGGTGGCGATCCCGGTTCGGCGGCGGATCCAGTCGTCGCTGGTGTCGACCATGCCGGCCAGGTCGTCATTGGTGAGGACGTGGGCGGGTTGGTAGTGCCCCAGGGCGGCGATACGGGATCCAGGCACGGCGGTGCTCCTTGGTCGGACGGCAGTGCCGGGAATATAGCAACCGATCGGTCGGATGCTAAAAGAGTGGTTGTTGGCTACGATGACGGGATGAGCCCCCGTAAGTCCGTCGCCGAGGCCCGCAGGACGCGGGAGCGGATCGTGGAACATGCCATCGCCGTCGCCTCGGTCGACGGCCTCGAAGGACTGACCATCGGACGGCTCGCCATGGACCTCGGCATGAGCAAGGCCGGAGTACTCGGACACTTCGGCACCAAGGAATCCCTCCAACTCGCCACCCTGGAAGGGGCCTCCGCGGTCTTCGCGCGCACGGTATGGGAACGGGCGCAGCACGAACAGCCCGGCCTTCCCCGGCTGCAGGCTGTCTGCGACGCCTGGATCGCCTACATCGAGACAGAGCGCGAGGTCTTCCCCGGCGGCTGCCTCTTCACCACCGCAGCCGTCGAGTTCGATGCACGCAGCGGCCCCGTGCGTGATGCGGTGGCACGCCTGTACAGGGTGTGGCGCCGGCGGCTGGCCGATGAGGTGCGCATCGCCGTCGACTGCGGTGACTTGCCCTCCGGCACGGATCCCGAACAGGTCGCCTACGAACTGGTGGGGCTCTACATGGCTTTCAACCAGGAGATCCAGCTCTTCGCCGATCCGGCCGCTGCCGAGCGCACTCGTCGGGCCCTGGCTCGCCTCTTCGGACAGGAGCAAGCGTCGTCCGGCGGATCATGAGGCGCGCCGACAGGACGGGCCCCGGCTGACCGGCGTCACCGCACTCACCTGGCGGGACGCATGACCGGCACCGACACCGCGAAGCCGCTCCTGGAGCGGATCGACGCCCGTGAGCAGGCCGTGACCGACCAGGCCGAGCGGGTGTGGACGCAGATCGAAGAGCTCACCGCATGGCTCGGTGAACTCGACGAGCACCTCGATCACCTGCGGATCACCCGCAAGACGGTCCTTGCCCTCGCCGACGAACCCGACACCAAGCAGACCAGGGGCAGTTCACCGGCACCCGAACTGCCGGAACACCCCGCCTACCAGTAGATAGTGACCGTCTTCGCCGCCCGGGACAGGCCGCTGCGAGCCCGCCACCTGTGCCTGGTCCTCGACCTGCCCCTCCTGCGCAAGCACACCGAAGACATTCGCTCCAAACTCAAACGCTTGGTCAGCCGCGGGATACTCACCGAACCCAAGCCCGGTCTGTTCGTCCAGCCTCGCCCGTAACCCCGCACCGAACCCCAGGAACAGTCAGCCTTACCCGGCGCCAGCCCTGTAGCGGACATCGAGCCTCATAGCGCCCACTGACAGCCCCGTCTGCGAGGGGCCGGCCCCGGCGAACTCGAACTCGGCCTGTTCGCCCTCTCACCCCAGTCAGCCGATGTCGGCCACGCTGGGCACCCACTCGACGTGAAATCCGGCGCCTACCCAACGTAGAAGGCGGTGCCTCCGAATTGCCGCACGACCTGATACATCGTCCGCGCTGCGCCAGGACAGTCCGGGAGAGCGTCCGGCTGGTCGCGGCAGATCCGGAGCATCTCCTCAAGGAGGCGGTCGTCGATGGTCCTGCGCCGGGCTTCGGTGGGGTCCAGGCGCAGGCCCTGTCCGCCGTAGTTGCGGTAGCCGAAGTCGTGGATGACACATGCGTCGTGGAAGACCTTCGCCCACGGGCGCGGGGTGGGGGGTGAGCAGCCGTCGGTTGTCCAGTCGAAGGGCTTCTCGTGCTGCCGTGCGTAGGCGGGGAACTGGCGGTAGGTCCTCGCCATGAGGAAATCGGCCCGCTCGCGCACCTGATCGGTGTGCCTGGCCTGCGTCGGTCGCGAGGCCGCCCGTGGTGCGGCGTCGGACGCTGCCGCGGGTGTAGCACTCGGCAATGCGCTGATCAGAAACGATCCGCAGAGGGTGAGTCCGGTGAGGAACCGTGACGCGGCGCGCCGCCGGGTGTGGAGTCTCATGCTGCTCCCATCTGGAGATGCGAGTGCGGGAACGACGAGGCGTCGCCACTATGCGTATTCGGAATATAGCTGTGTGCAGGTAGGTCGACTCTCGTGCATCCGGATCAGGTCATGCTTCGGCTGTCACGTGCCTCCACCAACCCGCCCCGAGTCCCCTGCTGGCGGAGCGGGGCCGCATGGCGCGAGTGCCCCGCCGCCGACCAGCGGGGCACTCTGTGCGGGGCGGCGGTCGTTCGAGGCCAGGGCGTGTCGTCCGAGGCTGCTACGCGAAGGTCAGCGTCGCCGGGCCGCTCTGGCTGGAGACTCCCTTGCCCGAACACGCGGTGGGGTTCAGATCGGGCAGCGTGACCGTCCGCGTGGCGACACTGCCTTTCCCGAATCCCTGGGTCACCGTGCCGACGGCCGTGATCTGGGATGTGCCGTTCCCCAGTCGGACCACCGAGGTCACCTTGAAGAGCACAGTGGACCTCTTGTCGTTGTTCCACTGGTAGGTGGGCTGGTCCTGGGTGCCGAGCGGGTTGTTGAGGGAGGTACAGGACGCGGTCTCGGTGACTTGGAACGTTCCCTTGCCGGACGTGATACCGGCCGTGTCCGTGCAGGACGTGTAGACCTCGGTGATGGTCACCTTGGTCGACTTGGCAGTGTTGGTGAGCGGCGGATCGTAGGTGACGGTCTGAGTGCCGATGCACGACAGGAGCGAGGCGTCGGCGTGTGCGGTGGCGGGTGCGAGGAGACCGCCGCACGCGAGCGTGAATGTCGCGGTGATGCCGAGGGTCCGAGAGCGAATGCCGGCGAACACGGTGCCTCCTGGGCTTCCGAAAGGAGTGACGCACGGTGAGACCATTAGCCCACCGCTCTCGGCCAGTTGGCCAGATCCCGACCGCACATCACAGGAGTGCACAGGCTCAGTGCCGAGCGCGCCACGAACCCTGTGCGCCGCCGGTGGGCAACAGCCCAGAATGTGTGCGCCGGAGCTGACCCTCCGGACCGGCGGACGGCTCGCTCAGGGCGTGGACCTGGCGGAGATCGGCGAGGTGGCATTCACCAGTCCGGACCGAGTCCGGGACATGGTCCACAACTTCTACGCGGACGGCACGAGGCTGGATGCGGCCGCCACAGTCATCGCCGCCCTGCACCACGACAACCCGGCGCTGCGCGCGCACCTGGACAGCCACACAGTACCGGCAAACTCGCCGATCTGGACGAACGCCAGGGTGACCGCGTAGGCCGTGGTCCCATCATCGGCCCCTGCTGACCTCAGGAAGCTGAGCGGCAGGATAACCCGGGGGACCTGCCCGGGTTGCCGGCTCCTTCTCCTGGTCGTTGTGGTGGTTCGGTCCTGAAGTGTCGGCGGTGCCGGTGGGGCCGCAACGCGCCGCCGGCACGTTTGGTTTGCGCGGATCCTGCCGCCCCGGACAGCAGTGCGGCGGCAGGGCCCAGATCGCCCGAACTCACCCGCCGGCTTCCGGCTTCAGGGCGCCCGGCCACCGGCTCAGGACGAGAAGCCATCCTGAACCGGTCGACAACACCGAGGGAAGGCCCGCCGTCCAGGTCGTTGTCTCACCCCCAGAGGAAGCGAGCGCTCGTGATGCCGCTAGGCGATGACGGTATCTATGGGCAGTTGATGGTGCCGGTGTTGTTGCCGGTGGCAACAATGGTGGCGCTGGTGAGAGTGCCTCCCCCGCTGTTGCCGTTGCCGCCTTGACCGCCGCTGGCACGGGCGCTGCCGATGCCTCCGGCGCCGCCGGTGGCCGTGATGGTGCCGGCGGTGATGGAGGGGAAGCCTCCGCCTAGGCTGGTGCCTTCGCCGTCGCCGCCGGTGCCGCCGACGTTGCCGCGCGCGCTGGTACCGGCAGAACTGCCTCCCATGCCGCCGACGGCGGTGACGGCCGCGCGGGCGCCGGTGATAGCGCCATTCCCGGTGTTGCCGTTGCCGCCGAGACCGCCGGATCTGGTGCCGACGCCTCCGGCGCCTCCGGTGACATCGATGGTGACCGGTCCAGAGCCGGGTGCCTTGATGGTGCCGAAGTTGCCACCGCCACCGAAACCGCAGATGGAGCCGGGGCCACCTGCGCCGCCAGTGAAGTTGAGGGTCCCGCTGTTAGTGACAGTGACAGCGCCGGCGTTGCCGGGGCGGCCGGTGCCGCCGATTCGGCCGCCGCCGTTGCCGCCGGCGCCGCCGGTGGCGTTGAGGGTCCCGTTGTTGCTGACAGTGGCGGTTCCACTGTTGCCGAAGCCGCCGTCGGAGCCGGTGCTGTCGCCGCCGTTGAGGGCGAGGGTTCCGCCTTTGACGGTGACGGTCCCGGTCGAACCGGCGCCGGCGAAGCCGCTGAGGCCACTGCCGATGCCGTTGCCGCCGTTGATGGTGCCCTTGGCGCCGGTGAGGTTGACCGTTCCGGCGTTACCAGGCTGGCCAGGGCTGCCGGCGGACCCTGTGGCCTCCAGGACGATCCGCGACCCGTTCAGGTTGACGGTGCCGCCCGAGGAGATAGCGGGCAGCGGGGGGCCGAGGACGGGAATGATGATGTTGACGTTGCACGCCCCGCTGGTGGTGACATTCAAGGTCCCGGCCACGGTCCCTTCCACGTTGACGGTGGTGCACGCGTTGATGGTCACGATCGTGTTGGCGGGGATCCCGTTCGGGCAGGTCCAGACGCCGCCGACCTCGGTGCATGGGTCGGCCGCGTGGGCCTGCGGTCCCGCCAAGACCTCAGCGGCCAGGGCCAGCACGCCCGCGGCGGCCCCGGCGGCCACTGTCCGCAGGATACGTACGAGGTGTGTGCGACGGTGTTGGAGTGGGCGAACTGGAGATGGTCTCATCAAGCGACCTTCCCCTTTCCTCGCTGGCCCGAGCGGCGGGCCAGCAGCCGATTCCCCGCGTCAGCACACAGCACGCTACGTCCGGCATACGACGTTAGGCCAGATGCAACCACAAAGGTCATATCAAATGAACAGTCACAGTGGCTGCTTGCAGCCTGCCCTCCCACGGAGAGCTGCCGTGCCAGGCCGTCATAGCCCCGATCAGGAGCAATGCTCAGATCCTGTGGATCGGCTCGGGAGGGCGTACCTTCCCGAGTGATCGATCGACTGGTATCGAGTAGGCCCGCGTTGGCGCGCGGGTCGGGAAGGGACGCCCGTGCTCAGCGTAGTCAACGCCGACGGCACCACCGCCACCGGCTCCTCACTCATCGACGAGATCGTCCGGGAGGGTGCGAGGCGGATGCTCGCCGCCGCGCTGGAGGCCGAAGTCGATGCGTACATAGCCGAGTTGGCAGACGAGAAGGACGAACGAGGGCGGCGCCTTGTGGTCCGCAACGGCCACCACAGGCCCCGGACGGTGACCACCGCTGCCGGGACGGTCGAGGTCAAGGCCCCGCGCGTCAACGACAAGCGCATCGACGAGACGACCGGTGAGCGCAAGAAGTTCTCCTCGGCGATCCTGCCGCCCTGGGCCCGCAAGTCCCCGAAGATCAGCGAAGTGCTGCCGCTGCTCTACCTCCACGGCCTGTCCTCGGGGGACTTCGTGCCCGCGCTGGAGCAGTTCCTCGGATCCTCGGCCGGGCTCTCGCCGGCCACCGTGACCCGGCTGACCGCCCAGTGGCAGGCCGACCACAAGGCGTTCAGCGAGCGTGACCTGTCTGCCACGGACTATGTCTATGTGTGGGCCGATGGCATCCACCTGCGTATCCGTCTGGAGGAGGCGAGGGCCGCGGTCCTGGTCGTCATGGGGGTGCGCGCGGACGGCACCAAGGAGCTGATCGCGATGGCTGACGGCTACCGTGAGTCGACGGAGTCCTGGGCCGGCCTGCTGCGGGACTGTCAGCGCCGCGGCATGCGGGCCCCGGTCCTCGCCGTCGGCGACGGTGCCCTCGGCTTTTGGACCGCGCTGAATGAGGTCTTCCCGGAAACCCGGCACCAGCGGTGCTGGGTCCACAGAAGCCGTAAGGAATCAACTTGTCGGTGTGTCGGTTTACTCGTCCGCGGCCGCGAGGAGATCGGGGGCGGTGCGGTAGCGGGTGGCGGCCGGAGGCGGGAGGAGTCCGCCTTCCGCAAGCAGGGGACGGATCTCGCGGACGACGTTCCCGATCGAGGACCTGCTCACGTCCCCCAGCGCGTCGGCGAGGACGTCCAGGGTGCACAGTTTCCGCAGGTAGAGGATGGCGACCACGACGCGCTCTCTGTCACCCAGCTTCTGGGGGAAGACGCCGCCGCGGCTGCCCAGCTGGCGATCGGCGCCCCGGCGCTGGTAGGAGGCCCGTTCAGCCTGGGCAACCTGGCGTGGAGAGAGCCGGCGAGTGAGCGCATCCAGCTCCGCGCGGGACATGCCGGTAAGCCGCGGATGGGACAGGCTCTCCATGATCCGGGTGCGCGGCGGGGTCTGGTCGGTGTCGAGGAAGGCCATCAGCGCGTCCGCCCTGGTGAACCGGCTGTGGGCGTATCCGGGCTGGTGACCGTGGTCCTCCAGGACCCGGCGGGTCTCGGCGACAAGGTGGCCGACGCATTCAGGGGTGACCTCCAGCATGTCGGCCAGCAGCTTCATCGAGCAGACCTGTCGCTGGTAGAGGAGAGTGAGCAGAACCCGGGCGGCGTCGTCGAACAGCGGCTTGGCCCGCTGATTGCCGGTGGCGCGCCGGGCCCGTCCACCCCGCTGCTCGCTGTAGCGTTCCTGGGACCGAGCAGCCTGTAGTGGGGCCAACTCGGCGCGTAGATCCGCGAGTTCCGTACTACTCAGCCCGGTCAGGCGGGGGTCCGCCAGGCGGGCGAGAAGCTCGCGGCGCCGGCCGGAGACGCCATGTGCCTCGCTGGTGGGCAGGGCCTGCGGCGCGGAGGGTTCGGGCAACAGGGTGTAGTTCCACTGGCCGTGGACCTCATGCCGGACCAGCGGCAGCGCGGCGAAGCGATCCTTACTGATCGCAATGCCCGTGGGGTAGTCGCCGGGATCCAGTTGGGCCTCAACGCGCAGACCGGCCCGGGTACGGGTGGCGACGATCGTCTCAATGACGACGTCATGGCTGGTCAGCGGCCTGCCACGCCAGTTGTGCGTGATGTGGGAGAACAGCCGGTGCTCGATTTTGTTCCAGTGTGTCCTGAATGCAGAGGGGAATTCGATGTAGGACGAGTTTCTTGCAGCAGTGCTGCGTGACCGATGAAGGATTGGCCCTTCGAAGTCGCCCTGCGGGGGGAGGCTTCAAACCGCCTCATGCCGCGTTAGCCGAAGACTGTCGTGGTGAGCGATGAGGAAAAGGCGTCCAAGAGGCGTCAGGTGGGGATCAGGGAGACGAACGCAAGTGAATCGTTGCTGACGTGTCGAAAAGATTCCGACGACATCAAAACCGGGAAGCTTGGAACCGTCCCGGGATAAGCCTGGCGGGAGCCCGCCGACTGGCCAGGCGGTGTCCGGCATGGAGACGACGTGAACCTGATCTGCCGCGGTCATGTGGAACAGGAGAAGGCGCGTACCGATACAGCCCGTCCTGGTAGGGGCGGGCGAGAGGAGCACCCCGAGCGGTTGTGCCGCGAAGGGGCCGAGTACCGACGCGGGACGTGCCGGCGGACCGGCTCGTAGTAGTGGTGAAGCCCCTGTAACGGGGGTGGAGCGAAGGGGCCGGGTCGTCCGTGACTGTGTTGATCGCATCAACCGGACGGTGTCCGGGAGGAGTTCGGTGAGCCAGTTGAAGTCACAGGCCAAGCCGTTTGAGATTTCTAAGTGGGAAGTCAAAGAAGCATGGGAGGAAGTCAGGGCTAACAGGGGAGCACCGGGAGTGGACGGGCAGAGCATCGCCGAATTCGAGAAGGACCTGAAGAACAATCTCTACAGGGTCTGGAACCGGATGTCGTCGGGCTCCTACTTTCCTCCTCCGGTGCGTGCGGTGGCTATTCCTAAGCCACATGGCGGCGGTGAGAGAATCCTTGGTATTCCCGCCGTCGCTGATCGTGTGGCTCAGACCGTAGTGGCCCGGCATCTGGTGCGGAGGGTGGATCCTATTTTCCATCCGGACAGCTTCGGATACCGGCCCGGACGGTCCGCCTTGGATGCCGTGGAGAAGTGTCGGGAACGCAGCTGGAAACGGGACTGGGTTGTCGAGTTCGACATCTCCCAGTTCTTCGACAGTGTGCCCTGGGACCTCCTGGTCAAGGCGGTAGAAGCACACACCGAAGCCGTTTGGGTGAAGTTGTATGTGCGGAGGTGGCTTGCTGCCCCGCTCAAGATGCCCGACGGCACCCTGCTGGAACGGGAGTGCGGGACGCCACAAGGAGCCCCGGTTTCTCCCGTCTTGGCGAACCTGTTCCTGCACTACGCGTTCGACGTCTGGATGGCCCGGGAGTTCCCTGCTGTCTCGTTCGAACGCTATGCGGACGATGCGGTCGTGCACTGCGTCACTGAGCGCCAGGCCCGCCAGGTGCTGGCCGCGCTCTCGGACAGGATGGCCGAGGTCGGGCTGCGTCTGCACCCGGCCAAGACCCGGATCGTTTACTGCCAGGACGGATTGCGGCGCGGCTCGTACGAGCACACGTCTTTCACGTTCCTGGGGTTCACGTTCCAACAGCGCCAGATGCGGGACAAGAACGGCCGCATCAGATGGTCGTTCCGTCCCGCGGTCAGCAGGGACGCCCTCAAACGACTCGGCGAGGAGGTCCGCTCCTGGCGGCTTCACCGGCGGGTCAACCACACCGTGGAAGAACTCGCGCAGCGGATCAATCCGATCGTCGCGGGCTGGATGCAGTACTACGGCCGGTTCTACCGATCGGCCTTGTATCCACTTCTGATGCGCATCAACGCCTACCTGGTGCGCTGGCTCCGCAACAAGTACAGACGGTTTCGCGCGATGAGGAAGGCCATCGCGGCCTTCCAGAGGGCAGCCAAGCGCCGCCCGGGGATGTTCGCGCAGTGGAGATGGGTCAGTTCCCCCTCCTTGGCCTGGTGATCAGGATGACAAGAGCCGTATGACGAGAGATCGTCACGTACGGATCTGTGGGAGCCGGAGGGTGCGAATCCCTCCGGCTACCCGACTTTACTTGTGCCCGGAGGAAAGTGACACACCGTGATCGTTAGGCCCGTCTCGGCGGCCAGAGCAGCCAGTTCGCTCTTCCAGACCCGATAGCGGTAACCGTTGGAGCCGCCCGCGTCCGAGGTGATCAGCAGCCGTGACGCCTTTGGGTAGTCGAGGCTGCCGCGACAGCGCCACCAGCGGCGGATGGACTCGACCGCGAAGACCGACGTGTCGTGGTCGACACCGACGTTGACCCAGCCGGTGTTGCGGGCGATGTCGTAGATCCCGTACGGGATCGCCTGCTGAACGTCCGGACCGCTGAAGAAGAAGTGATGGTCCTCCACCTCGACCGGGTCGCCCCTGGGCCGCCACTCGCGGCCGGCCATGGGCAGCCGTCCGATCTGCTCCCGCTTCTTCGTGTCCACGCTGATTACCGGCTCACCGTCGGCCTGGTGCTGCTTGACCTGCTCGTTGATATAGCGGAACTGGGCATCCCGGTCGGGATGCTGGGCACCCTCGAGAGTCTTGGCGTTCGCCTGCAGACTGAAGCCCTCCTGCTTGAGTAGCCGGCCCACCGTCGGCGCGGACACCGGGTGCCCCTGCCGGGTCAGCTCCTCGGCCAGGTTGCGCAGCGACTTCGTTGTCCACCGCAGCGGAGACTGAGGATCTCCCCGCTCGTCCGGCTCGACCAGGCCCAACAAGGCTTTGAGCAGGGCAGGATCGTTGGCTTCAGCCCGCTTGCGGCCTCCGCCTGGTGCACGCACCCGGCCGTCCAGCAGTGGCCCGGCCCCCGCTTCCAGTTCCGACACGCCACGACGCACGGTCGTCTCGCTGACCTGCGCGATCCGCGCTACCGCCCGTATCCCGCCATGCCCGATCAGTCGGGCCTCGGTGGCCAGGGCCAGCCGCCGCTGCCGCTCGTTCAGATGGGGCAACAACACCGAGAACCTGCACTGGAGTTGGGAACAGATCTCCTCCGGAACCGCCATACCCTGACAACGAGCCCACACCTGTAAAGCAGCACCTTGATTCTTTACGGCTTCACAAGACGGCCAACTGTCTGGACAGTCTCCCGAAGTCGGCCCAGCCCGCAGCGAAGAAGGCCATCCAGGACATCTACAACGCCGAGGACAAGGAGCACGCGGCCAAGGCCATCAAGGCGTTCGCCAAGCAGTACGGGGCGAAGTTCCCCAAGGCGGTCAAGAAGATCGTCGACGACGAGGACGAGCTGCTGGCGTTCTTCGACTTCCCCGCAGAGCATTGGATCCACTTGCGCACCACGAACCCCATAGAGTCGACCTTCGCGACCGTCCGGCTGCGGACCAAGGTCACCAAGGGTGCCGGCTCCCGGGCCGCCGCCCTGGCGATGGTGTTCAAGCTCGTCGAGTCCGCCCAGGCCCGCTGGCGAGCTGTGAACGCGCCCCACCTCGTCGCCCTCGTCCGCGCCGGAGCCCGCTTCGACAAGGGCGTCCTCGTCGAACGCGAGGAGATGACAGCAGCCTGAGCTACGTCCCAATCGCAGGATCCGGCAGCTGCACGTTCACGACCGGCCTCATGCGGACGGTCGGCCTCGCCCCAGCAGTCGGCCCAGTTCGGCAGCCAGAGCGACCGAAGCCTCGATCTCGACCCTGCGGATCGACACGCTCTCCACGAGGAAACCGAACGGCATGCCGAGTTTGCGGCAGAAGGCAATCAAGTCGCGGGCGTTCGCCAGACAGTGCTGGTAGGACTCGGCCAGCGTGTCGTCCGCGTGGCGCAGAGAGTTCTCCAGCCAGCGTGGGACGTCCACGCCGAGCCACTTGAGGAACGCCAGCGTCTTCACCGACCCGCACACCGAGAGCGTGAACAGGACGGGCTTGGGTTCCAGCTGCCGCTCGCGGCAAGCGTAGTAGTAGTCGGAGACCATGCTCTTGGCCGCGTCAGGGTTGTAGACGACCTGCGAGATGAAGTACGCGCATCCCGCCTGGTGCTTGGCGAGCAGCCGCTGATGCTCCTCGGGGCGTTCGGCGATGGCGACGCCGCCGAGCAGCAGGTCCGGACGAGCGTCGAGGCGCAGGGCCTGCGCCTCGGACAAGCCGGTCCGCACCGCCTTGCCCTTCGAGGACGCGCCGACGAAGACGGAGAGCACGCGGTCGGTGTCGGCCATCTGCAGCCAGGTCCGCAGCTCCGCCTCGGTGTACTTGCCGACGCACCGGTAGATGACCGCGGGGCGGTTCCACCCGCCGAGGTACTCCGCGTGATACACGGCGGGATCGATCGTCGGCAGATACGGAAACGGCCGCTCCGCCGGATTGCGGTCGCTCTCATCGGCGATGTCGTACAGCGCCAGAGCGTCCACATCGAGGAAGTCCAACCGCGCCAAGGTAGCCGCGGTGATCTCCCGGATCCGCTCGGGCGTGGTACTCAGCCGCGGCGGCGTGATACCGAACACCAGGACACCACCCTCGGCACCGGCCACCAGCATCCGGTCGGCTGTCCTGTCGTCACGGTCCACCATGACGCGGAAGCTAGCAGCTCATCCACCAGGCAACGGCAAAGCGCCAGTCTGTGAGACGAAACGCGGCTCGTCGTCATCGCAGCTGACGATGCGATCGACGCCCGGCCGTGAGGGAGCGATCAGATCCACAGGGTTTGACAATTGCTCACGGCTGCACGCCACCCAGGACAGGACCCGAGCGGCGCGTCGCATCACAACAGGGCAAACGTGGCTGCTGTGGCACGAGGCTCTGCCTGACGGGTCGTGTGGCAGGTGTACAGGCACCGCGACGAGACGGTCAGCGCGCTCAGTTCTCGAACCCGCTGAGAGTCCACTGTCCACCGGTAGCGCTCAACCCATAACGCGGCGTCGCCAGTAACGATGAGAGGTTGCCAAGCCCGATGCCGCAGAAGGAGCGTTGCCTCAGTGCGGGCCAGGTGTCACAGCTGGCGCTTCCGTATCGCATTTGTGTGGGGGATGGCCGTGCTGCGCCCCTGCTCGCTTTCGCGCGCTCTAGCCAGGCCGCGGGGTGGCTGGGACTTTCCCCTTAGAGGTCCTAACAAAGGCGTTGGACGTGTCTGTAGGTGATGAGACATGTAGCGAGTCCGAGGAAGGCTTCATGGATGTCGTCCCGTCGCTCCCATCGGATGCGCAGGCGACGGAAGCCGTGCAGCCAGGCGATGGTTCGTTCGACGACATATCGGAAGACGCCCAGGCCGGAGCCGTGTGGCTCGCCTCGCCGCGCGATCACGGGACGGATGCCGCGCTGCCACAGCAGACGCCGGTACTTGTCGTGGTCGTAGCCACGGTCGGCGAGCAGTGCGTCGGGCCGGTGGCGGGGCCGGCCGACAACCCCGGCGACAGGGGGGATCTTGTCGAGCAGAGGCAGGAGCTGGGTGACGTCGTTGCGGTTGCCGCCGGTCAGCGACACCGCGAGCGGGATGCCTTGGGCGTCGGTGACGACGTGGTGCTTGCTGCCCGGCCGTGCGCGATCGACCGGACTGGGACCGCTTTGGGCCCCTACGGGCCGCCCGCACATGGGAAGAGTCGATCACCGCCCGGGACCAGTCCAGCTTCTTCGCCGACCGCAGCTTCTTCAACAGCAGCACATGCAGCTGGTCCCACACCCCGGCGGCATTCCAGGCGGCCAGCCGCCGCCAGCAGGTCATACCCGAACCAAAGCCCAGCTCCTGCGGCAGGTACTCCCACTGGATGCCGGTGTGCAGCACGAACAGGATCCCGCACAACGCCTGCCGGTCCGGCACCCTCGGCCGCCCCTCAACCAGCTTCGGCCCCGGCTTGGGCAGCAACGGCTCGACCAACGCCCACAGTTCATCCGACACGATCCACGGCCGCGACTGACGTTTCCCCACGACCAGACCAACGAGCAAATAGGCCAGCAGTCACATGATCAACCACTTCTGTTAGGACCTCTTAGTCGCGTTGTGGGCCGTAGGAGGTCGGGCTCTCTTCTCCAGCGCCGCGACTGAACATCGGCACGCACGGAGTACTTCATGCGCACAACGACAGCTGGCTCGCACGTCGAGCCCTTGATCAGACTCGCCGTTCTGGCCTTGACCGTCTGCCTCACGCCGGCCTTCCGGGATCGACACATGCCGCGCCGACAGCATCGGTCACGCCGACCTCGCTCGCGCCGGGCAAAGCCTTCATCGTCAACTTCACCTCCCCGCCGGCCTTCGCCCCCAAGACGGCGAAGGCTTCTCCGCGGGCGACAACTTGCCCGGCAGCCTGGATGCCTTCGCCTCGCTCGTGTCCTGCACGGGCAGCATGGGCGGCCTCCCCACCGAAAGCGCCGGCATCGGATACTTCGCCCCCTCAGGAGCGTCCCGTCGATACCACCGTCACCGGTCCCTGACCCCGCGCGTCGATCCCGGCCCCTCTGCCGGCACGTTCCTGCTGCGTACCAACTGGCCGATGAAGCCGCCCAGGAGGCACCCACAATCACCGTCTCCGCCGCCTCTCAGGCTGCCGAGGTCACGTCGGCCTGAAGCGCAACCAGGCCACGGACGTGGACGTGTCCATCCAACTGCCCCCGACAACCCTCGGCGTCACCGGACTGCCCAGCGGATGCACCTACAACTCCGCAGACGACAAGGACGACTGCGCCATCGCCCGCATCGTTCGGGACCGACAGCCATCCGCGCCTACACTGCCAAGATCGGACTGCTCAGCGTCAGGCTTGCGCACTCACCATCAACAGCACAAGCACTGCGTCCAACAGCACAAGCACTGCGTCGGCCCCGACGAACCGGCCTCGGGCTACGGCCGCGGCCTCGTGGTCGCCATCGGCCTGAGCCAGTAGTCCCGCGGATATCACTGTGGGCTTCCCACGTAGACCACCACATCCGACGGCTGGCACAGCACAGCTACCACCCTTCACAATTCTCCGCATTTCACTGCTCATTGGGCGGTACCGGAGCCGGCAAGGCGGCCACGCCGGCACGTTGACGACAGCGCTCGCCCGATACGAGCCGAGCAGCAGGTCCACAAGCGAACCAAGGAACGGCAGTCCCTGTTCGTCGTGAAGTAACCGCGGAAGGCGTGCCATTGAACCAGGAACTTTGGGTAGTCCGACTTGCCCGCGTGATGGCGGCACGGCCCGGTGTCGTGGTCGGCTGCTGGCTGCTCGCCATGATGGTCGCTCTGTCGCAGATCCCGTCCTTTACCCAGCATGAGACCGCCCGGACGGCACGGGTCAATGGCAGCGAATCCGCGCACGTGGAACAGCTGCTGAGCACCACGTTCCCGAAACTGGGGCCTGAGGTCGGCGTGATCGTCTTCCACTCCTCCACGTTGACCGTCAACGATCCGCTGTTCCGGACGCTGATTGCGGGCGTCTCCCTGGGCCTGCAACGGGACCCGGATGTGCAGCGAACGGTGTCGCCTTTCTCCGTCACGGGCCGGGTGTCCGCGGACAAACACACCGCTCTGGCCGGTGTGTTCTTCCGCGGCACCAAGGACGCACTGCAACGCGATGCACCGAGACTGCAGGACGTCGTACAGCGATTGGCGGCCTTTCTCCAGCGCGGACAGGACCGTCGGGTCGAGGCGGATCTGGTCAGCTACTCCGGAGTGTTCTCAGAGATCATCACGCAGGAGAAAGCAGGCACCCAGCGAGCCGAGTTGATCGGTGTCCCGGTCGCCCTGCTTCTCTTGCTGGTCGCGATGGGAACGGCGGTCGCCGCCTGCGTGCCGATCCTGATGGCCGGCGCCGGCGTGCTCGTCGCGTTCGGTGTAGTCGGGGCGTTGAGTTCGTTCACCCGCTTCGACTCCACGCTGGAGACCATCATCCCGATGATGGGGCTGGCCCTGGGCATCGACTACTCGCTGTTCGTCGTCTCCCGGTTCCGCGTCGAGCTCGCCCAGCGCCGCATCGGCCGAGAGCCCCCTTCCACCCAGGTCGTGCAGGAGGCGATTGCCGCGGCCATGCGGCATGCGGGCACCACCATTGTGCTGTCCGGCATCGTGTTCGTGTTGGGCATGTCCGGTCTGCTGTTCATCGATGCACCCACCATCCGGCAGATCGGTGTGGGTGCGATGATCGCGGCGGCCTGCACCCTGCTTGCCGGGCTCACCTTGCTGCCCGCTCTCCTTGCCCTGTTTGGCCAGCGGCTGGAGAAAGGGCGCATTCCCTGGCACACGAGGGCCGGAGGCGCCCTGGCGGAGACCGGTTCACCATGGTTCGCCGCGTTCGCGCGGCGGGTGATGCGGCGGCCCGTCCTCGTCACGGTGCTGGCCGCGGGAGCGCTCTGCCTGCTCGCTCTGCCCACGCTTCACCTGCGGCTGGGCGTCGACCTCGGTGTGCCGGCGATCAAGGGGACGACGGTCGGCAAGGGGCAGCGCCTCGTCGAGCGGGGCTTCACACCCGGCCAGTCCATGCCGGTCAACCTCGTCTACACCACCGCACATGGCCCCCTTTCCCAACGCGATCTCGACGCGGTCACGCGGCTCAGCGCACGGCTGGCGCACGACCCGGCGGTGTACTCCGTCGACTCGGTCAGCACTCTGACGCAACCGGGGACGCCGCCGGAGCGGCCCACCCCCGCCACCCTCCGGATCACCGCGAAGCGGCTTCTGGTCAGCGCGGATTCGCGAAGTACGGTGCTTTCGGTCGTGCCGGTGGCCGCTTCGGACAGTGCCGAGGCCATGAAACTGGTCATGCGGCTGCGCGGACAGGTCATCCCGGAGGCGCTCGCGGACGTACCCGGAGCGAGGGTGCTCGTCGGCGGAATGACCGCGGAGCACCTCGACCTCAGCAATGAGACCACAGGAAAGCTCTGGTTCATCATTTCCTTCATCCTCATTCTCTCCTTCTTTTTCCTCATAGCCGTCTTCCGCAGTATTCCGGTGCCCGTCAAGGCATTTCTGACGAACATGCTGGGCGCCCTGGCCGCCTATGGGCTGACCGTATGGGTCTTCCAGTTCGGCCATCTGGAAGGGCCCCTTGGATTCACCAGCACCGGCACGATTCAAGCGTTTCTGCCGTTGCTCACTTTCGCATTCCTGTTCGCGGTTTCCATGGACTACGAACTGTTCCTCGTCCGGCGGATCCAGGAAGCCTGGCGTCGTACCGGCGACAACTCGGCCGCCGTCGTCGAGGGTGTGGCGCAGACGGCGGTGCCGATCACCGCTGCCGCCGCCGTCATGACCGCCGTCTTCGGCTCCTTCGTCCTGGTCGACGTGGCGGAGATCAAGCAGATCGGCTTCGCCCTCGCGGTCGCGGTCGTATTGGACGTGACCCTCGTGCGCATGCTGCTCGTGCCCGCGGTCATGCGGCTGGCCGGCCGCGCGAACTGGTGGTTCCCGCGGTTCAGTCGCCGCCACGGACCGATCAAGTGAAGCGGATTGAACGAACACATGGTGGTGGGGCGGGATTGGGATCCCCGCCCCACCACGTTTTGCCCGTTCACCTGCTGTCGTCTGACGTCACTGTGTCGTCAGAATCAGCTGGGCGCCGCCGCTTTGCGTCAAGACGCCCGTGTTGGAGGCGCATTCCGCAGCCGTCTGGAACACGTTGTCGTCGTTGATGCTGTTGTTGGTGACTTCGTTGTTGAGGAACGTGTCGCCTTCGGTCACCGTTCCGCCGAGGATCACCGTGTCCACGATGGGACCCGCGGCGGTATAGGTGATCTCGCTCGTGCCGACATCCTGCCCACGCGCGTTGGTCCAGGTGATGTGTGCCACGCCATTGACTGTGACGTTGACGCAGTTTCCGACCTTCTGGGCGACCAGAAATCCGTGGCCTCCGACGATTCCCTTGCCCGATGTGTCACCCAGGCAAGGGACATGCGCCAAGCCCTCGGAACCGAGTTTGATGTTGTTGGACGTCTCTACAGCGCTCGTGGTTCCCTGCAGGAAGAAGGGCTTGCTGTAGTTGACCGTGGCTGTGACATTGTCACAGGTGATCTGGGGAAGCGGTGCCAGAATATGCGCCCGCGCCTCCTTCGCCTGCACGGGCTGGCTCCCGCCGAGCGTGACGAAGACCGCGCTGAAAGCGACGGCAGTTGCGGCGTACTTTGCCCTCTTCATTGCTGAACGAGGGGCCGCCGATGGTTTTCCGACTAGCCTCATGAGTGTGACCCATTCTGTCGGTGATGCGATTCAGCGCATACCGGACAGGCCCAGCATGCGCCGGATGATTTCGCTTACAGGCCATGTTTGCCAAGGTGGCTGGATTTCGCAACGGTTAAATCGGCAAAAGAAAAAAGATCTACCTTTCAGGGATTTCAGCGAGTGCGCCCTGCCTGCACCTCAACTCCCTTTCCTTAACTTGCCTGCATTCGCATATCGCCTTTCACATCAATGTGACTGGTGAATCGATTCCCGTTTCCCGCCACGGGCCACATGCCTGACCGTCAGCCCGTCATGGCGAACAAACGCCACGTGCCGGCTCATGGCAAAGCCAAGCGCAGCACCTCGGCGCAGAGCCTCACTACGGGACGACATCGCCATTCCTCAGGCGCCGCACAGCCGTCAGGAGCCCGTTCCTTCGCACAAAAAATCTTCAATCAGAGCGGCAACAATCTGCGGCTTCCTGAAGTGAACCGCGTGGCCTGCGCCGCTCACCACTATCGCGCGCCCCCTTTCGAGGAGGGCGGCAGCGCGCTCCGTCCATTCCGCGGACGCGAGGGTGTCGCTGGATCCACGGATGACGAGCGTAGGCGCGGAAATCACCGACAAACGCGCCTCAAACGGTCCTTCAGCGTCACTCAGTGCCCGGCGCAGTGCGGACAGGAACCGGAGCGGTCCCGTACGCAGATAGTCCCGAATCACGAGGAACAGCAAAGGCAAAGGCTCACGCGGCGCATCAGCCAACAGGCGCCACAGCTGACGCCAGGCAGATGGCACGTCGGGGTCGGGGGCCGGGCCGGTCAGGACCATGCGTGCGACGAGCTGCGGATTCCGAGCCGCGAACGCTGAAGACACCTGGCAGCCGGCCGAATGCGCCACCAGCACACACTGGCCGATGCCGACGGCGGTGTGCCAGCGCCCCAGCATCGCCGCCAGTTCCTGGACATCCGGCGTGGCGCGGACCGAGGCACGAGGCCGGGCGTTGCCCGGTAGGTCGGGCACCACGACGGTGTGCCCTCTCGCCGCCAGTCGTCGCGCGATGGGAGTGAAATATCTGCCCGACAGACCCAGCCCGTGAATCAAAACGATCACCGGTGCATCTGCGGAGGGAAGGGGCCCGAACCAGCGTGTGTACAGATCCGCGTACCGTCCCTCGCGGGCCGGGGCCTGCACGGCTTGATGACGCTCCCGCAGCCACACCATGAGGGATCCTTTCTGGAACCGCCCTCACCCCCCGCCTCCCCTGCACACGAAGCCTCTCGGACAGGCTCAGCAAGGCAAGTTCCCTGAAGTGTCAGCCAGTCAGATTTCGCCTGGAGACGGGCAGACGTTCGAGCCCTTGCACCGACGTCCAGTTGGACGGCCTCGGATGAGGAACGGTGGCGGGCCTGCTCATACGCCCGCCAGCGGGGCCACGCACGTTGGCACTCGTCACGATGCCTGTCTCAGGCTGCGATGCATAGACGGGACGCAGGGGCGCGTAGGAGCAGATAGAAGCGCTACCGATGCAGTGCACAATCGACGCCACACCCAATTGATTCAGATGGGCCGAAGTGACCCATGGCGGAGAGCGCAGTCAGTTCTCCCCGGCTCTGCTGACGGTGCGGCGTGAGATCCACTGCCATGGCCCGTTGTGCGATCCAACGAGGTTGACTGTGCCTGCTCAGTTCAGGCACCGCAGGTAGTAGGAGATCGTGACGACCACGAGCAGTGGTCCCCACAGCAGCAGTGGTGCGTAACAGGTGTCCATCACGACGAGCGCCGGCCCGGTCGGGGCTCCCTGGGCCCCTCCGAAGCCGCCCGCCCGGGGGATCGTCAACAGCATCACAACGGCCGCGCCGAGCAACGCCGGAATCACCGCCGCCAGTGGCGCGACACGCTTCCCCCCGATCAGCGGGATCCAGCCCGGCACGACCTCGCCCCAGGGCTTGACCAGCCCCAGTGTGAGCAACGTGAGCCCTTCGGTACCCAAACTCATCGCGATGCACATGGCGCTGAACCAGCTGGGGATGTCCCATCCCGTGGTGTTGAACCCCACCGGTATGCCGACCCCCATCGCGATCCGCCAGATCCCGGACGGCGCAGCAGTGAGTGCCGCAAGGTGCGCGACTCGGACCACCCAACGGGCAGGGGGCTTATTCTCGGAGACGGCAGCGGCTGTCGGTGTCCCAAACGTGACCATGGCCCCATGCTGGCTCGCGGTCCGCTCCGCCGAATCACGCGCAAGGTCCAACTCGACTCCCCCGCACGGGGGATGGATACCTTCGGCTTCGACCGGACAGCCGCCGACCCCCGGCGCCCGCGCCAACTGAGTCCAGGGGATCGCCTGCGGACATGGCGCGAGGGCATCCAACGTCGTTGTGTGAAGACTGACTTGGACACCCTCGCAACGGCACTCTACGTCAGGATCGAAGACCAACTTGCCTTTGTAGGTGAGTTTCTACTGCTCGATAAACCCAGGCAAGTTATTGAGAATCGAGACAAGGATGGGACCTTTCAAGTGCTGGAGTGGGGAGGAGGGGTGCAAGGGCTGGAGTCCACGACCGGTTGCCGCGTGCGCTCGTCGTGCACGCCGTGGAAGCGGCCGACGCCGCACTGGGCACCGGCCTGAGCGAGCCGGTACGGGCGGCCCTCCCCGAACTCGCCGACCGAGTTCTGGCATTCGTGCGGCAAGCGCACGACGCCACCGGTCAGCGGCAAAGCGAGGGTGCCCCGCCAACTCCCGCCTAAAGAAGGCGTGTTGCCCTCCGATGCCGAAGAGGCGGCGGGGATATACTCGCGCCACCAGTCGAACGGACTGAGGAACAGCGGGGGGACTGTGGTGAGCGGGCGGAGCCATCTGGTCGAGGTCGAGTTGGACAGCGGTGAGGTCGTGCTGGCCGAGGTCTTGTCGGCAGGGGGTCCGATGTCGCCGACACCGGACGCCTCCGGCTGTCGCAGACGCGCCAGGCACTGAGCGAGGTCGGCCGGTGGGCGCTGGAGAGCGTCCGTGAGTCACTGCCCGAACCGCCCGACCGGATCGACGTCGAATTCGGGGTCAAGCTGGCGGTGAAGACGGGAAAGCTGGTCGCGGTCATCGCCGAGACCGGCGGCGAGGCCAGCGTCACCGTCCGGATGGGCTGGGACCGGGCCACCGAGGGCGGCCTCCGGACGGGAAACTGAGCCCGCCGTGGAGCTGGACCCTCGTCTGATCGAACTCGCGGACAGCCACGCCGTGGCGATATACGTCGACGGAGGGTTCAAGGGCAGCGGATTCGTCCTTGCCCCGGAACTGGTCGTCACCTGCGCCCACGTCGTCGAGAGGGCCGCGGACGAGGTGCTGGTTTGGACGTCCGGTTCCGCTGACCGTACCGGTACCGTGATCGCCCGCCATCCGCCACGGCGTGGCGGCGACGGGTACTACGACAGCCCGGACATCGCCCTGGTCCGTCTGCACGAGCCGCTGGACCGGCAAGGGGTGTGGCTCGCCGAGGAGCCGCCGCAGGCCGGCACGGTCGTCCTGGCCCGCGGCTTCAGCCGATTCACCGCCGAGCCGGACGTGCAGCGGGACTCGCTGTCGCTGACCGTCCGTGGCCCGGCCGGCTCCCTGCTGGGGGTCAAGGACGACCGGATCGAGGCGGGCCTCAGCGGCGCTCTGGTGCTGGACACGATGACCGGCAGGGTGTGCGGCATGGTCAAGGCATCACGCGAACGCCGGGAGGTGCAGGGAGGCTGGATCGTCCCGGCCCACGTCATCGCCGAGCACGCGGCAGCCGCCGGGGGCGGAGCCCGGCACCGGCCGGGCACCGCCTGGTTCGATCTGGCCTCGCGCAGAGCCGAGTTGCACGCCCGGCTGTTCGGTGCGGACCGGCACCCGGCACGCGTTGCGGCTCCCCGGCGGGACCGGCCACCGTCCTGGTGGCTGCAGACCCGCAACGAAGTGGTGCCCTTCATCGCCCGGCCCGAACTGGACGACCTCCTCGACTGGTGCCTGCGGCCGGACGACAGGGGCATGCGTCTGGTCACCGCGCCGGGCGGCTCGGGCAAGACCCGCCTCGCGATGCGGCTGTGCCAGGTGCTCCGCGAGAAGGGCTGGATCGCCGGCTTTCTGCCGGGCGACCCGCACGAAACCAGTCCACGGATATCGGAGGCTGTGGACGCCGGGTACCGGGTGCTGGTGGTGGTCGACTACGCCGAAACGCGCACCGATCCCAACAAGTCGCTGCTGACGGCCCTGGAACAGGAAGAGCCCGGCATGGTGCGCGTGCTGCTGCTCGCCCGGTCGGGCGGCCCGTGGTGGACCAGTCTGAAGAACCGGGACGTCGTGGACGGCGATCCGGTCCGCCTCTCCCCGCTCGGCGAGCGCACCGGACCCGGTCCGGTGCTGTCCGCCGCATGGCAGGCGTTCCACGCCGCCATCATCGGCGGGCCCGCCTCGGCACCTCCGGCCGGGCCAGGAGCCGACGGCCCCGACGACGTACTGAGCCTTCACGCACTGGCCCTGGATGAGGTACTGGCGCGCCGTGACGGAGTCCGCGTCGGGTCGGGGGACCCGCTGGGGCGCGTGCTCGGCCGTGAGCAGCAGTACTGGACCGACCTGGCGCGGGGGCACCAGCCGGCACTGCCCACGCAAGACGCGTCGGTCAGGCGCGTCCTGCTGCTGCCCGCGTTGTTCTCCGCCGTCTCCGCCGAGCAGGCCGAGGCGGCCCTCGGCCGCCTGGAGACGCTGCCGGAGCATGCCTTGGCGAGCGCCGCCGAACTGCTGCACCGGCTCTACCCGCACCCCGGCCTGTACTGGGCACCCCTGCAACCCGACCGGCTCGCCGAGCTGCTGCTGTCCCAGGTGATCGACGACGCCGAAAGCGCCGACGCGTCCGTCGGCCTGCTGACCTCCGTACTCGCCGACTGCACCTTCGAACAGGCCGAGCAGGCCATGACGGTCCTCGACCGCACCCGTGTCGCCCTGCACCGCCGGGGCTCCCACGAGCCGGCCAACTGGCTGATGGAGACAATAGGCACCCTGATCCGCACCCGTCCCCTGGACTTCCTCCCGGCTGCCGCCGGCGTACTGAGCTCGGGAACCCCCGGATGGGACGTGCTCCAGGAGGTACTGGAGAGCGCCGACTATTTCGATGTGCTGCTGCCCCTCCACCAGCGGGTGGCCCGGACGAGGCGGAACTCGGAGGTGGTCCACGAAATCCTCGGCGCGCTGATGCTGCGCTACAAACGCTCTTTCTCCTCTCGGATCTGGTCCCCGAAGGGCAGGGAGACGGCCGCGCAGCTGCTCCAGGCGGTGCGCGAGATCGGAGACCTTTTCGAGGCCCGCGGTGAGCCGGACCATGCTTGGTGGCACGCCCGCACAGCCGTGGCCTTCGCCGCGAAGCTCGCTCGAGCCGATCCCGACGCGTACAGACCCGTCCATGCCGACTGCCTCGACGTCCTCGGCTACCGGCTGGTGGTGCTCGACCGGCGCCGCCCGGCCCTGCGGGTCGCCCGGCGAGCAGCCAAGGCGCGCAGGACCCTGGCGCGGCGCGACCCGGCCCACCGGCCGCTGCTCGTCCAAGCCTTGACGCGCCTGGGCACCGTGTCGGCCACGGCCGGGAAACCGGATTCCGCGCTGCGCGTGACCGAGGAGGCCGCCGAGGTTGCGCTCGACCTGGCCCGCGAGGACGAGCACGGATGGTCGGGGCTGGTCGTCGCGGTCTACAACAACTACGGCCTGCTGCTGAGCGGGGCCGACCGGCAGGCGGAAGCGGCAGAAGCGGCGAAGGTGCTGGCATCCGCCCTCGCCGTTGCCGATTCACAGCACCTGACGCCCGCCGAACGGGACGCCCTGGAACCGTACCGGCTCACGGTCGCACGCCTCCTGGCGCAGGAATCGGTCACGGACTACAGGTTGATGCCCACCACAGCCGTCTACCCGGGGGAGACGGACGACGATCTGCCCTAAGAGCGCCCGGCAGTAGGTGTCATTTCAGGCGCTTGGTGGTTGGGCGGCCGTCCCAGCGGTAGCGCGGGGTCGCACGGCGGATGAGCATACGCAGTGTGACGATCGCGGCGGACAGGTAGAGGTAGAAGTCCACGGCCCGGCTGCGCTTCTCGGTGCAGCGCCGTAGCTTGCCGAAGCCGTTCATCCACGCGTGGCTCCGCTCCACCACCCACCTCTTGCCGGCCTGGACCGTGGCGGGGACGCCCGTGCGGGCGATCTCGCCGGTGAAGCCCAACTCCACGAGCGCGCAACGGGTCTTGTCGCTGTCGTAGCCGCGGTCCAGGTTCACGTTGACTTGATCGGGAAGCCCGCCGACCTGCTCGTCGGCGGCCTTGAGGGTGGGCACGAGCAGTGGGGAGTCGTGGCGGTTGGCCCCAGCCGAGATGATGCCCAGCGGAACGCCGGTGCCCTCGGTGGCCACCGAGCGCTTCAGGCCCTGTTTGCCCCGGTCCACCGGGGAGCGCCCGGCGGCCTCGCCGCCGCAGGGGGCCTTGGTGATGCAGCCGTCAACGGGCAGTTCGTCGAGCTCCAGGCCGATCGTGCGGTCGTACGCCTGAAGGGCGAGTGCGTGGATCTGCTCGGCTATCCCGAGCTGGGCCCAGTACGTGACGCGGCGTCTGATCGTGCGGTCCGAGCAGCCGGGGCCGGCGATGCGCTCGTAGCCGGAGCCGTGTACGAGGGCGGCGATGACGTGATCGAAGACGACACGGTCGGGGACGCGCGGGTTGTGGCAGCCGAGCGGGTGCGTGTCGACGTGCTTGGGCAGTAGCGCCGCGAACTGGTCCACAGCGGTTCGAGCACGCATGGTGGAAGGACAGGCACGAGCCCTCCGGTGATCACTGAGTGTAGAATTCCATGATCGCCTGGGCTCGTGCCTGCTCGGTCTCCGGCGCCCGATAGGCCACCGAGCGCGCCTGCTGCCGGGCGCTTCTATGGCAGCGTGGTGGTGTCGATCGCTTGGATTTGGTTTGAGTCGTGGTCCGAGACGAGCAGGGTCTTTGCGTCGGGGCTGAGAGCGAACTCTCGGGGGAAGGCGCCGGTTTGGATGCGTCCGAGGTTGGCTGGTTTGCCGGTGAGGGCGGCCCGGGTGTCGACCACGGTCAGTCCGGTGGTGGCGCCTGGGGTGTGGAATCGGTTGGTGTCGGCGGTGATGATGCGGCTGCCGCCTCGTACGAAGGTCAGTCCGACGGGGGCGGTGCCGACCTGAACGGAAGTCAGCAGGGCGTGCTGGGGGTCGGTGGTGAGTTTTGCGGCGTCGAAGGCGAGCAGGGCGTTGCTCTTGCGGGCTGTGACCCATACCGTCTTCCCGTCCGGTGAGGGGGCTACCCGTACCGGGTTGCATCCGGCCAGGACGCTGCCACGCAGGGCCTTTTGCGGAGTCGCTTCCAAGGTGGCGAGGTCGATGACGCTGAGCTCGCCGTGCTTGCCGCCTGCTGTCGGTTTCTGGCCCGGGGCGACCTCACTGGTCGCGTACAGCCAGCGTCCGTTGGGGGAGATGGCGGTGCCGACCACGGCTTGGCCCAGGGTCAGGCTGCCGATGAGGGAGCTTTGGCCGAATCCACCGCGAAGTGCCTTGCGCAGGTCGAAGACCTCGATGTCGCCGCGGTGGCCGGTGCCGGTGTCACCGTATTCCTGGCTGACGAAGGCGTAGTGGTCATCGGGTGAGACGGTCACCTCGATCGCGCTGGTCCCGGCCGTGCCGGTGAGCGTTCCCAGCACGGCCCCCGGTGCTCCTGCCGCAGCCTTGGCCGTGTCCACCACGATCGCTCCGCTGCCCGCGGCGATGAGCAGTTCGCGTCCGTCATGGGTGAGGGCGACGCCGGTGGCGCCTTCCTTCCCCACACTGGCGGCCGGAAGCGGAGTCTTGCGTAGGAGCCGGGGCTGGGTGCTGTCTGTGGACAGCACCCCGAGTTCCGTCTTCAACGCGGCGAAGGCGATGTGGCCCGTCCGGGCGTAGGCCAGTCCGAAGGGCCGGGCCGGGACGGTCAGACTCGCGGTGTGGACACCGCCCAGCTGCGACTGCGCTGGTGCGGCCGAGGACTGGCACGAGGGCTCGGATGCGGACGAGGCCGGCGGGAGGGCTGCTGCGGAGAGTGCCGACGAGCTGGTACGGCTACTTGGGGCACTGCCCTTCCCCGCACATGCCGACACGCCCAGTCCCACGGTCAGCGCCAGTGCCAACGACCACAGCCGTTTTCCTGAGAAGTCCATCACGCTTTCCCTTTCTCACCTTGGAAACTACGGCGATGATGAGGGAAGACCTTGTGGATTCTCTGTGGAAAGCAGAGGCCACCACCCGTTCCGAAGGCCCTTCGCCCCGCGACAGGCTATGGCGCTGCACCGAGAAGCGCAGCCGGGCCGTGGACTTCTACCTCTACCTGTCCGCCGCGATCGTCGCACTGCGTATGCTCATCCGCCGTGCGACCCCGCGCTACCGCTGGGACGGCCGCCCAACCACCAAGTGCCTGAAATGATGCCTACTGCCGGGCGCACTTAGAGGTCCTAACAAAGGCGTTGGACGTGTCTGTAGGTGATGAGACATGTAGCGAGTCCGAGGAAGGCTTCATGGATGTCGTCCCGGCGCTCCCATCGGATGCGCAGGCGACGGAAGCCGTGCAGCCAGGCGATGGTTCGTTCGACGACATATCGGAAGACGCCCAGGCCGGAGCCGTGTGGCTCGCCTCGCCGCGCGATCACGGGACGGATGCCGCGCTGCCACAGCAGACGCCGGTACTTGTCGTGGTCGTAGCCACGGTCGGCGAGCAGTGCGTCGGGCCGGTGGCGGGGCCGGCCGACAACCCCGGCGACAGGGGGGATCTTGTCGAGCAGGGGCAGGAGTTGGGTGACGTCGTTGCGGTTGCCGCCGGTCAGCGACACCGCGAGCGGGATGCCTTGGGCGTCGGTGACGACGTGGTGCTTGCTGCCCGGCCGTGCGCGATCGACCGGACTGGGACCGCTTTGGGCCCCTACGGGCCGCCCGCACATGGGAAGAGTCGATCACCGCCCGGGACCAGTCCAGCTTCTTCGCCGACCGCAGCTTCTTCAACAGCAGCACATGCAGCTGGTCCCACACCCCGGCGGCATTCCAGGCGGCCAGCCGCCGCCAGCAGGTCATACCCGAACCAAAGCCCAGCTCCTGCGGCAGGTACTCCCACTGGATGCCGGTGTGCAGCACGAACAGGATCCCGCACAACGCCTGCCGGTCCGGCACCCTCGGCCGCCCCTCAACCAGCTTCGGCCCCGGCTTGGGCAGCAACGGCTCGACCAACGCCCACAGTTCATCCGACACGATCCACGGCCGCGACTGACGTTTCCCCACGACCAGACCAACGAGCAAATAGGCCAGCAGTCACATGATCAACCACTTCTGTTAGGACCTCTTAGCCTCGATTCACCGATCAATGGCCGGTCCAGAGCCCGGACATGAGAACGCGGATGCTCTCTGACCTGGGATGATGGTTCTTCCTACAGTCCCAAGTCCACAGATCGAGAGAACATCCGCGAGATGCAATCTTCCCATGCCGCTTCGGCGGTCTGTGCCGTGTTCGACGATCGGAATCTGGTCGCGGACGCTGGTCTGGTCCCGGTGATGCGTCTTGCCGAGCGGGGACGGCTTTCACAGCTGGTCCGCGCCACGGTACGGATCGACGGCGCGGACAACAGCGGTGGGGCGAACCCGGTTGCGAAGGTGACCTCGCTGGTGGCGGCGATGTGCGCGGGAGCGGACAGCATCGAGGACGCGGACCGGCTGCGGCACGGCGCCATACCGGCGGCGTTCTCGGGGATCCGTGCTCCTTCGACACTGGGCACGTTCCTGCGCTCCTTCACCCACGGCCATGCTCTGCAACTCCACGCGGTGCACCGGAAGTTCCTGCGGAACCTGGCCTTGCACACCCCGCTGCTGCCCGGCGCCGACCAAGTCGCCTTCATCGACGTCGACTCCACCCATAAGCGCGTATTCGGCCCCGCCAAGCAGGGCGCCCAGGTCGGCCGGTTCAAAGGGATACGTACCCTGCACCCGTTGCTGGCCACGATCTGCACCCCGACAGCGCGGCCGGTGATCGCCGCGGTCCGACTGCGGCAGGGCAAGGCGGCCGACTCCCGCGGCGCCGAGCGGCTGGTCACCGAGGCCCTGGCCACCGCTGGCGAGGCCGGCTGCACCGGCATCCGCATCCTGCGGGCCGATTCGCAGTTCTACAACGCCGATGTGGTCGCTGCCTGCCGCCGGGCCGGCGCCCACTTCTCCCTGGCCTGCGGCATGAACCCGTCCATCAAACGGGCCGTCGCCACCATCCCCGACGATGCCTGGCAGCCGATCCGCTATCCCAGGGCCGTCGTCGATCCCGACACCGGCGAGCTGATCTCGGACGCGGAAGTCGCCGAGATCGGCGCCTACACCGCCTTCACCGGCCGGAAGAAAGCCGAGCACGTCACCGCCCGACTGATCGTGCGGCGCGTGCGTGACCTGGCCAAACCTGCCACCGTCGGCGAGCAGGGCGAGCTGTTCCCCACCTGGCGCTACCACCCGTTCTTCACCGACAGCCCCTTCGAAACCCTCCAGGCCGAACAGCAGCACCGCCACCACGCGGTCATCGAGCAGGTCATCGCCGACGGCAAGGCCGGCCCCCTCGCGCACCTGCCCTCCGGACACTTCAACGCCAACGCCGCCTGGCTGACCCTGTGGGCCCTCACCCACAACCTGCTACGAAGCGCCGGAGCACTGGCCTCCGTCTTCCACAGCAAGGCCACCACCGCCACCCTCCGCGCACACCTGATTCACGTTCCCGCCCGCCTGGCACGGTCAGCCCGACGCCTGACGCTGCACCTGCCCGAACAGTGGCGCTGGCGCGACGCGTTCACCGAACTTTTCACTGCCGCCCATGCGCCCCCAACAGCGTGACCGACCCTGTTCATCCGCCCGCGAAGGCCCGACCGAAACCCATGTGGAAAAGCTGGGCAGACCAGCGGGTACCGCATGCCCTCCAACCAGCCACCTCCCCGAGAACACAGAAATGATCACGTCAGAACCGGGCCGGTGAATCGAGGCTTAGAGGTCCTAACAGAAGTGGTTGATCATGTGACTGCTGGCCTATTTGCTCGTTGGTCTGGTCGTGGGGAAACGTCAGTCGCGGCCGTGGATCGTGTCGGATGAACTGTGGGCGTTGGTCGAGCCGTTGCTGCCCAAGCCGGGGCCGAAGCTGGTTGAGGGGCGGCCGAGGGTGCCGGACCGGCAGGCGTTGTGCGGGATCCTGTTCGTGCTGCACACCGGCATCCAGTGGGAGTACCTGCCGCAGGAGCTGGGCTTTGGTTCGGGTATGACCTGCTGGCGGCGGCTGGCCGCCTGGAATGCCGCCGGGGTGTGGGACCAGCTGCATGTGCTGCTGTTGAAGAAGCTGCGGTCGGCGAAGAAGCTGGACTGGTCCCGGGCGGTGATCGACTCTTCCCATGTGCGGGCGGCCCGTAGGGGCCCAAAAGCGGTCCCAGTCCGGTCGATCGCGCACGGCCGGGCAGCAAGCACCACGTCGTCACCGACGCCCAAGGCATCCCGCTCGCGGTGTCGCTGACCGGCGGCAACCGCAACGACGTCACCCAACTCCTGCCCCTGCTCGACAAGATCCCCCCTGTCGCCGGGGTTGTCGGCCGGCCCCGCCACCGGCCCGACGCACTGCTCGCCGACCGTGGCTACGACCACGACAAGTACCGGCGTCTGCTGTGGCAGCGCGGCATCCGTCCCGTGATCGCGCGGCGAGGCGAGCCACACGGCTCCGGCCTGGGCGTCTTCCGATATGTCGTCGAACGAACCATCGCCTGGCTGCACGGCTTCCGTCGCCTGCGCATCCGATGGGAGCGCCGGGACGACCTCCATGAAGCCTTCCTCGGACTCGCTACATGTCTCATCACCTACAGACACGTCCAACGCCTTTGTTAGGACCTCTAAGTGCGCCGGGCGCCGTGATCCGTCTGGCATCGGCTGGATGTACAGCGTGATGAGAAAGCTTCGCTGAAATACGATGGAGCGAACTGGCCTTGGGGGGAGTGCGGGTGGAAACCGACGGCGTGGCCGGACCTGTGCCGGGGCAGCAGGGAGCAGCAGTCGTTTCCGCGCCGGGCAGCCCCACGGCACCGTCACGAACCGGCAGACTCGACGATCAAGTTCCGTTCCTGGTCCGGTTGGAACACCAGGAACGTGTCGCGCTGCTGGAGCTGGGCCGGCCCATGAAGTACAGCCCGCGGTCCGTACTGGTGCATCAGGACGAACCGTCCACCCACGTGGTGGTCATCCTCGCCGGCTGGACCAAGGTCACCCGCTCCACAGCCAATGGTTACGAAGCGCTGCTTGCCCTGCGGGGTCCGGGCGACGTCGTCGGGGAGGCCTCCGCAGTCAGCGGCCGCCCGCGCTCGGCGACGGTTACCGCGCTCGGGAAGGTCGAGGCTGTCACGATCGAGAGTGGTCGATTCCTGGGCCATCTCGCGGATTTCCCGGCCTCGTCCCGCCAACTGCTCAGCCTCATCGGAGACCGGACACAGGCCAGCGACCGGCGACGCGTGGAGCAAGGCGCACTCGGAGTCCGTCAGCGGTTGTCGCTCCTGCTCCTGGAGCTGTCGCGCACACACGGGGTGCAGGACGCGGAGGGAGTGCGCCTGACCAGCGGCCTCAGCCAGCACGAGCTGGCAGGCGCGGTCGGAGCCTCTCGAGAGGCGGTGGCCAGGCTTCTGAAGGAACTGAGGGAACGTGACGTCGTCCGGACCAGCCGCAGGGGACTGGTCATCGTCCACTCGGACCAGCTGCGCCGGATAGCGGGCGGCGAATAGCCGACGGCCGTGCAGCCGGGGCGAGTTGTGTGCCATTGGCTACAGACGCTGTGTGCAGGTGTTCCTTCTCGATTGTCAGACCCTCACGAGATAGTGCTCCGGACCGAGCCCGACCGTCCGAGAGGCACCCATGACCCTGGTCCTGACGGAACCCGTCAACCGCACCATTCTGCTGCTGGACATCGAGGACTTCAGCCGACGGGACGATGTGGTGCAGGCCTGCCTGCGCCGGGAACTGCACAACGTGGTGGAGGACACTCTGGCCGCGGCGGGTGTCGAGCGGAACATGCAGTACCGAGAGGACCGCGGGGACGGTCTGATCGTGCTGGTCAGTGCCGACATCCCGAAAACGGTGCTGCTCAGGTCCCTGTTGACGGTCATCCCGGATGCATTGTCCCAGTACAACCGGCTGGCATCGAGGAGCGCGCAGATGCGGCTGCGGACGGTACTGGCCGCCGGAGAGGTCGCCTTCGACCCGAAGCAGGGCACGGTGGGCGGGCTCGTCGGCCACGACCTCAACCAGTCCTGCCGGCTGCTCGATGCCGACGCCCTGCGCGAAGCGCTCGCGCAGAGGGAAGCGGACTGCGTGCTGGGAGTGTCGTCCCCCGTCTACGAAGGCGTGGTTCGCCACGGACACCGCGGGCTGCGCCCGGAGGAGTTCCACCACGCGGTGGTGTCCGTGAAGAAGGACCGGCTCGACCTGTGGTTGCACGGGCCGCCGCCGGACGGCACCACCACCCCTGTACCGGAGCCGGCGTCTGCCGGGCACGGCGGCAGAGATGCGCACGAGGATGCCGCCGGGCAGCCTCCGGCGGCGACCGCCGCGGCGCCTGCGGGCGGTGGGGCGGCATTCGCCTTCAACGGTGGAACGGTTTCGGTCGGCGGTAGCCAGGTCAACGGCGGTCAGACCGGGGTCAGCGGCGGCCACGTCACGGGCGACGTGATCATGGGCACGGTCCGGCGTGAGGGCCGGAGTGAGCAGACATGAGCGAGCAGTCCGGTGACAAGCCATCGGAACGTCCTCAGGACGATACAGACCCGGCGGACGGCAAGCAGGAGCAGACGAACGATGAGCACACTGAAATGGAGGATGACCGCCCGCAGGACCCCTGGGCGGCTCGGCGTGATCTGTACGAACACGTCCCGGCCGCCGTCGGCGGCAGCCTCGTCGGCGGCGATCAGACCGGGGTCAGCGGGGGCAGCGTAGGAGGCGACGTTGTCCTCGGCACGAAGGTGGAGCACCACTACCGCTTCGGCGCCACCACCCACATCTCCGGAAACATTCCCCCTGCCGAACTCGACCAGCTGGCCCTGGAGTTCGCCGGATACGAGGAACTTGTGCACCCCCTGCGCGACCGGCTGCGGGAGGAGCGGGTTCTCGTGCTGTACGGCGCGCCCTTCACTGGCCGACGCAGCGCCGCCCTGATGCTGCTGCGCTCGCTGGATGCCGTGCCCGTACGCGCCATCGACCCCAACACCCGGCCGACCGCGCTGTTGGACGAGGTCAACGGCGATCAGCACGGCTACCTCGTCAGCGATCTGGTGACCGGCAGGGAGAACCCGCTGCGCGACATCGACCTGTGGGCCGTGCGGGATGTGCTCCGGAAGAAGGGTGCCTATCTGGTCATCACCGTTGACCTGCTCGCGATCCTGCGGGGCGTCGACACCGTCTCGTGGCAACCGCCGTCTCCTCAGGCGGTGCTCCGGTCACATCTGCACGCCCTGGTGGATGACCCTCAAAGGGAGCGCGAGCTGCTGGCGCTCGACCTCTCCCGGGAGTTCCTCGACCGCGACGACCACCAGCTACGGGAGGCGGCGCAGTTCGCGAAGGCCCTGGCCGGGCACGCGGACGGCACGATCACCCGGGAGAAGCTGGCGGACGTCGGCCCGGAGCTGGTCCGTGAGCAAGTCAGGGAATGGTTCGGAGACGACGAGACCCTTCTCCGGGACCGGGCTTTCCTCATCTCCCTGGCGGCGTTCGATGAAGCCGCCTACGCCCTGACCGCGGAACTCAGCGACACCCTGTACGCAGAGTTCCAGAGAACCGAGGACGCCGGGAGGGAGCCCCAGGTCGGCATCTTTGGGACGTCCATCACCAAACGCCTGCGCCTGGCCCGAGCCGTTGAGTACCGCAAGGAGGAGCACACCGAGTGGGGCCCTGTGTTCCAGCGCATGGCCCGATTCCAGGAGCCCAGAGCCTCTGTAGAGGTCCTCCGCGAGGTCTGGACGAGTCACCCCTCCGCGCGGCCTGCTCTGCTCGCCTGGCTCCGGAAGCTTGCACAGGACGGCCGACCGCTGGTACGTACCCGTGCGGCAGTGACGGCCGCGGTACTCGCCCAGACCGACCTGCCGTCGGCGATGGCACTGCTCATCGAGGGCTGGGCGAAGTCGAAGGTGTATCGCGACTGCCTCGTCGCCGCCAACGCCCTCGCGGCGGCGCATGCCATCGGTGCGCCGAACATCCCGCAGATCCTCCGCTCCTGGTGCGACGAAGAAGCCGGACCACGGCTTCGCTGGACAGCCATCCGGGCCTACGCTCTGGTGTGGGATCCCGTTTCCCGCGTCGGATTCCGCGCGGGAATGTCGTAGCTGTGTCGGATACGACATGCGGACGGGATTCATGCCTCCTTCTCTAGTAGTGCTTGGTCAGGTTGGTGCGGGTGTGGGTATGTCGCGGTGGCAGGTGGGGCAGGCGCCGGCCCAGGTTGCGAGGAGTGTCTGCATTTCGCGGATGACTGTGTAGAGGCTCAGGCCGGCGCCGTGTCTTTTGGGGATGTGGCCAGTCGTTGCAGGGTGCAGAAGGCGTGGGCTGCGGAGACGAGGGTGACGTGGTGGTGCCAGCCGTTCCAAGTGCGGCCCTCGAAGTGGGCCAGGCCCAGGGCCTGCTTCATCTCGCGGTAGTCGTGCTCGATCCTCCAGCGGAGCTTGGCCAGCCTCACCAGGGTGGTCAGCGGGAAGTCGGCGGGTAGGTCGGACAACCAGAACTGCACCGGCTCCGGCTCGGTGGTGGGCCATTCGGCCAGCAGCCAGCACTCCGGCAGCTCCGGCCCTTCGGTGGCCTGGCGAATCTCGCGTCCGGCGGGCCGGATCCGCAGGGCCACGAACCGTGAGTACATCCGTTTGAGGCCCAAGCGGCCCCGTCCGGGCCGGGAGCCCTCCCGCCACGACACCGGCCGCGCCGCCTTCCGGCCCACTGCGATCACCAGTTCTTTGACCGACCTGGGCTTGTCCGGGTACTTCGCCACCGGGGGACGTCCGTTCCCCTGGTAGGCCGGTGTCACCGGCACGGCATCGCCCAGGTGAGCCGACAGCGTGGTGGAGATCCCCACGACATAGTTCAGTCCGCGATCGTTAAGGCCGAGCCGGAACGCCGCGCAGTCGCCGTATCCGGCATCCGCGATGGCCAGCGGCACCTCGATTCCCCACGAGCGGGTCTCATCGAGCATGTCCAAGGCCAACTGCCACTTCTCCACATGCCCGACGTCGGCGGGGATGCCGCAGGCGCTACGCCGCGCAGTCTTGTCCGAGTCGGCCTTCGGCGAGGCGGGATCCCAGGTCTCGGGCAGGAACAGCCGCCAGTCCACGGCAGCGGAGGCGTGGTCGGACGCCAGGTGCAGCGAGACCCCGACCTGGCAGTTGGTGACCTTGCCTGCCGTGCCGGTGTACTGCGAAGACACGCATGCCGAGGCAGTCCCGTCTTTGAGGAATCCGGTGTCGTCGAAGATCGCAGCGGTCGGCCGGATGGCGGTTTCCATCTTCCAGGCGAGCTTGGCTCGGACATGGGACGGATCCCACGGGCTTGTGGTGATGAAGTGGGCCAGCGCCTGCCGATTGCCGTCGGCCCCAAGCCGGGCGGCCATGGGCTCCACCGACTTGCGTTTGCCGTCGGTCAGCAATCCCCGCAGGTAGACCTGCCCCCACCAACGCTGCCCATCCCTCGCGAAAGGCTCGAACACCTCAGCCGCGAATTCTTCCAACTCGCCACGAACAGCAGCGATTTCATCTGGCGTCACACTCCATCAACGCACGCAGCGCCAGAAGGACACGCACCACCAAGATCAACCTGACCAAGCACTACTAGTAGTTCCCCTCTTTGTGTACCGGAGCGTCCCGGTCGTCATCAACGCAGACGACCGGGGCATGCCAACGGCGTTCGGCGGTCGATCAAGCCGCCCTGGAGAACGCGAGTTTGGGGTCCGATGAGCACGACAGATCTGGCTACGTCGTTACAGGTGAGTGTCCGGAAGACCGACGAGTCCGTGGTGGAGGATCTGGAGTGGGCGTCCGTGCCACTCGATCTCCTGCGGAAGGCACAGCCGTGGCGGACGTTCCGCTGGCACAAGGGCCAGCAGCACTACTCGGGCACGTACTGGGCGGCGACGGTACGCGACCATGTGATCTACGAGTCGCGGTTGGAACTGGCACGGCTGCTGTTCGCGGACTTCGCCCCGAACGTCCGGCATGTCGTCGCTCAGCCTTTCCTGCTCAAGGCAGAGGTTGAGGGCAAGCTACGGCGGCACATCCCGGACTATCTGCTGTTGACGGATGACGGGCCGGTGGTCGTGGATGTCAAGCCGCGGCATCGGCTGGAGCGGCCCAAAGTCGCGTTCACGTTCGCGTGGACTCGTGCGGCGGTCGCCTCCCGCGGGTGGCGTTACGAGGTCTGGAGTGAACCGGACCTTCATGAGCTGGAGAACATCCGCTTCCTCGCCGGCTACCGCAGGGACTGGTTGTTCGATCCGGGCCTCTTGGACGGCCTGCGGGCCTGTGAGCTGGAGGGACGGTCGCTGCGTGAGGCTTTCCGGCTGCTGCCCGATCGTCCCCGGCCGCTGGTGAAGTCGGCGGTGCTGCACCTGCTGTGGTCTGGGCACGTGACGACGGAGCTGGACCGGCCGCTCAGCTCGGGGCACGTGTTGAGGAGGGCCGCATGAGCGGGGCGGGAACACGGCTTGGTGTCGGCACGCGCTTCAGGCTCGACGGCGAGACGGTCGAGGTCGTGGAGCTCGCGAGCCTGGCTACGGGTATGGAGGTCATCCTCAAGGACGCCCGTGACCGGCTGGCGCGGATGTCGGTACGGGAACTGCTGACCTCGGATCGAGCTGAGGTGATCCCCAAGGACGGGGGTCCGGCCGCCGACGACGTTGAGTTGGCTGCCGTGGTGCTGGGTCGGCTGACCAAGGAGGAACGGAAAGAGGTTCTTGAACGGGCCGAGCACGTCCGGGAGATGCTGACGGGTTACCGCTCGGGATGCGAGGAGTTGGCAAGGCCGGGTGAGCCACGGCCTGAGTACGCTCCCGGCCTGTCGTTGGGGAAGCGCTACGCGGCCAAGGCGGCCGAACTGGGCCTGACCGTGCGGTCGGTGGAGCGGTGGGCACGTGCATTCCTTGAGGGCGGTGAGGTGGGGCTCGCCCCGAAGAAGGCACAGGTGGAGGGTGGGCTGTCTCATGCCGATCCGCGCTGGGTGGAGGTGGCTGAAGAGGTTCTGGGCGAGTACAAGGAAGAGTCCCGGCCCTCCGTGAAGCTCGTGTTGGAGCGGGTGCAGGCCCGGCTGGAGGAGCGTTTCGGGCCGGACGCGGTGCCGCTGCCGAAGCGGACGGCGGGGTATCGGTGGATGCACGAGCTCGAGCGGCGTCATCCGACGTTCCGGTTGAGTACAAAGCGCAACCGGGAGATCGCGGATCGTCCCGACGGTGTCTACGGGAAGCTGCGGCCCACGCGGCCCGGCGAGTACGTGCTGATGGACACCACGCGACTGGATGTCTTCGCCTTCGACCCGGTGACTTTGAAGTGGGTGCAGGCGGAGCTGACGGTCGCGATGGACTGGTACACCCGCTGCATCACCGGCATCCGTGTCACTCCGGTGTCGACGAAGGCCGTTGACGCGGCTGCCGTTCTCTTCCAGACCTACCGGCCCCGGCCCATCCCTGAGTCCTGGCCGAAGGAAGCGGCCTGGCCCGATCACGGGATCCCCCGCGGTGTCCTGGTGGATGCCGAGGCAGTCCATGGTCCCGTCACGGGAGCCGTCGGCCCTGCATTAGCGGCGGAGACGGTCATCGTCGACCACGGCAAGATCTATCTCTCCGCCCACCTGACCAGCGTCTGCCGTCGGTTGGGCATGTCGATCCAGCCGGCCCGACTACGGACGGGCCGGGACAAGGGGCCGGTCGAAAGATTCTTCAGGACCGTGCGGGAAGACCTGCTGCAGGTGCTGCCCGGCTACAAGGGCCCCGACATTCATTCACGGGGGCTCAATCCTGAAAAGGACGCCTTCTTCTTCCTGCACGAACTCGAGGCGATCATCCGCGAGTGGGTGGCGTGTGTGTATCACCGCAGACCGCACAGCGGTCTCGTCGATCCGCACCTGCCGAATGTGGATCTGTCACCGGCCGCGATGTTCGAGCACGGCCTCGCCCGGGCCGGCTACATCGAAGTGCCGCGTGATCCGGATCTCGCCTACGAGTTCCTGGAGGTCACGATGCGGACCGTCCAGCACTACGGCGTCGAGATCAAGGGACGCCGCTACGACGGTCCGGGGCTTGCTGGCCTGAAGGACATGGCCGGATCGGACGTCGAGCTGGCCAAGCGACGGCTCCCGTTCTTCGCCGACCCCGATGACGTCACCCGCATCTACTTCCGCGACGAGGAGCGCAAGTGGCACACGCTGAAGTGGGAACACGCGGCGAGTCTCCAGATGCCGTTGAGCGAGGAAGCGTTGCAGTTCGCCCGGCGCCTGGCCGCGAAGCAGTACACCTACCCCAACGACCGGCTCGCCGTCGCGCTGCTGCTGGAGCGGTGGAATCTCGGGCTCGGCAATTCCTTGGTCGAACGGCGCATGGCCCTGCGACTCTCTCGTGAACAGGCCGCCGTGGATCTGCCCGAGGAAGAAGCCTCCGAGGTCAACGTCTTGCCGTCGGTCGCCCGGGTGCTGTCCCTTCCTGAACAACCCTCGCCTCCGGCTGCCGAGTCCGACGAGGCCGAACTGGGGATGACGACGCCGACGACCTGGAGGAGCTGGACGAGGAAATCGACTTCTACGCCACGGCTTTGAAGGACGTTGATGACGATGAGTAGAACGCCCCGGGCCCTGGCCGAGGAAGCCGATCTGCGTTCCCGCCTGGATCACCTCACGCTGTCCCGGAAGGAGGGCTTCGGCCGCTTTGCCGATGCCCCGCGCCGGATCCGTCCGGATCTGCTGTCTCGTCGGCAGTTGAAGAAGCTGTGTGATGAGGCGCTGACCGAGTACAACCGCGCCCGCCGCAAGTGGCATGCGAACCTCGGCCCGCTGGACACCCCGCAGATGCAGGCCCTGCACGAAGACCTCTGGGACATCTTCGACAGCAACGACCAGGACGGTGACAAGGTCAAGGGCGGGATCGCTCTCGACGCCTTTCCCGGTCTGGGCAAGACCACGGCCGTTCTCGCTTTCGCCCGCAAGCTCCACCGTCGCATCATCAAGGAAGAGGGCCAGTACACCGACGATGGCCATGAACGCTGGCCGGTCTGCCGCGTCGGCCTGACCAGCAACACCGGAATGCGCGATTTCAACCGGGCCATCCTGGAGTACTACGGGCACCCAGGCCGTCACCGCGGCACGACTGCCGAATTCGGCTATCGCGCGCTCGATTCCGTCTTGTCCGCGCAGACGAATCTGCTGATCGTGGACGACCTGCACTTCCTGAAGTGGCGGAACAAGAGCGGGATCGAGGTCAGCAACCACTTCAAATACATTGCCAACGAGTTCCCAGTGACCTTGCTGATGGTCGGCGTCGGCCTGGAGAAGCGGGGTCTGTTCAGCGAGGGAGCAAGCTACGAAGACGCGGTCCTCGCCCAGACCGGACGCCGCACGACGCGACTGGGCCTGGAAGCGTTCGACATCAAGACCGAGAAGGGGCGCCGCGATTGGCGCGACATCCTCCTCGCAATCGAGAAACGCGTCGTCCTTGCGCACAAGCACCCCGGCATGATCGCGGACGAACTGTCCGACTATCTCTTCGCCCGCAGCACCGGGCATATCGGCTCCCTCATGACGCTGGTCAACCGCGGCTGTCAAAGAGCCGTACGCACCGGCGTCGAGCGTCTGGACACGAAACTACTGGACCAGGTGAAGAACGACGCCGCGTCCGAACGGGCCCGCCAGGAATGGCAGGACGCCCTCGAGGCCGGCCGGCTCGTCAGTCGGCCCGGGCAGAAGCAGAAGAAGGTGTCGTGAGCGAACCCCGAACTCTGGCGATCCGCGTCCTCCCGCAGCCCGGCGAGAGCCTGGACAGCTGGCTCGAGGCCCTCGCCCGCCGCTCCTGGACATCGCTGTCCGCACTGCTGGACGCTCTCGGACTGCCGACGGAGGAACGTACTCACTACCTCTTGACGGGGCTGCCTCCGGAGATGTTTCAACGGCTGAAGAAACAGCTGAACCTGCGCGTTAGAGTGCTTGAGCAGTCTGCCGTCCCGCCCGCTCTCTTCGGGCGCCGAGCGCCCCACTGGCGATTCTGTCCGCAATGCCTCAACGAGGGACAAGGGCGCTTCCCGACGCGTTGGTGGCTACCCTGGACCTTCGCCTGCACCAAGCACCAGGTGCTCCTGCACAGACACTGCCCCAGCTGCCACGCCGAACCTCGCGGGTTCCTGCCCAGGTCCGTTCACCTGCACCCGCCCGGGCGCTGCATGCGCCGCACCGGCCTCAGGACAGTCTGCGGAGCCGACCTCGGCGAACTCCCTGCCCTCGCCCTCCCCACGGGCACCCTCTGCTGCAGGCCCAGGATCAGCTCGACTCTCTCCCCGTCCACCAACGGATGGACCCCGACCGAACCTTCTCAAAAGTCGACAAGTGCCTATCACCGTTGATGGAGTCACTGACCGCTACCGACCTGCTCTCCCTGAACGACGCTGCCCGAGATGCCTGGCAGAACACGCTCACCGACGTCACTGACCTCAACACTGGACTCGGAATCTGGCGACTACAGGAGCGACGACGCACCATCCTGACCCCCGACTTCCTGAATCGCGAATACGTGGAAGGCCAGACACCTCTCCACGCGATCGCCAAGAGCCACGGGCTCCCGATCAAGCACGTCATCCAGCACACCAGGGAACTCGGCGTCACCATCTTCCGCGGAAACCGTCCTCGCACCATCGACAACGAGGAATGGCTCCGCGAGCAGTACCTCGACCGGGCCCGAGGCATCGACGACATCGCCCAAGAGATCGGCACCAACGGCAACGTCGTCATCCGCCACCTTGAGGCACTCGGCATCCCCCGGCGCCCGTTCAGCGCACGCAGCCTGACGGCGCTCAACGCGAAGCTGGACGAATCGGTGCCTGCCGACATCCGAGCAGCGGTCGAAGGAACCCTGCACGGCTGGCTCCGCCTCCGCAGGTTCCAGATCAACATGGTCTTCCCCACCCTCACGGCCGCAGCCCAGCACCTCGACGTCATGCCGAGCGCGCTGGCCAGCCAGTTCCACCAACTGGAGCAGGACATCGGCACCCAGCTGTTCCACCGGTCTGTCCGCCACTCGCCTCAGCGGCCCACCGCCCGAGGCACGGCGCTCCTTCAAGACCTCGACAACAGCCAGGTCCGGGCGCTCATGCAAGACGCACTCGGATCTCGCCTAGATCCACTACCAGCTCCCGACGCGGTCGACTTCGCGACAGCAGTCGTCGACGGCGAACGCGCCGCCCTCACGGTTCTGCACCCGCACGCACCGCCCCTCAGCGCTTGAACATCCCCTCGTCCCTGCACCCTCTCCTCGACCACCTGCTGACACAAAGCGACCAGGAAACCTCCTCAGCCCAGATCCACACCGCCACCGGCATTCCGTTCACCACCGTCTATAAGCAGGTCAAGCGCCTGGAAGCAGCCGGCTGGCTCACAAGCCGCCTCGAAACCCGTGCCGAACGGCCAGGCTCCGCACGCCGACGAACGTTCTACTCACTCACCACCGCGGCGCATCAAGCCGCTTCCACGATCACCCGACGTCCCGCGGCGCCGAGGAAAACGACAGCACCGCGGGACGAAACCACCGACACAACGGCAGGACCGCTCTATGAAATCCCAGGTCAGGAGACCTAACGATGGGTCAGATCAGTGAAACCTACATCTGGTGGGCGCCAGGATGCCCGACGAAGCGTTGAACGCGTTGGCGGAAGCCGCTCGTACCGGGGACGACGAGCAGGAGGCGCAGCACATCGCCGAGTCCGCCGCGCTGCTGCTGAGCGACGAATCGGCGCCGGTGCGCAGCCGGCTGCTGCGGGGCCTGTTCCAAATCCTCCGGGATGGGCCTTCCGGCCGCCGACTGGCGCTGCACGCTTTCGTCCTGGCCTGTACGCGCGCCGACAACCGGCTGATGCTGCGGTGGTATACAGCCGCCGCCTCAGCGGGCCCGGCCGAGGACGCGCAGCAGCTATCCCTGCTGTGGCGGACCGCGCTGGGCGATCTGGGGTATACCGCCGATGCGTTGAAGGCGCTGGCCGGCTGGGTTCGTGAGGCGGACGGCGATCCGCAGGCCGAGCGGGAACTGGCGATGCTACTTCCGGCGCTGGTCGGCTCCGACGAGGACCGCAAGCGTCTCGATCACATGCTCTTGACACTGCGCGGTCGCCGCGGGAGTGCGGATGCCCCACCCGCGGTGGCCTCCCGTCTGCGGGGCGTGCTGTGAGGTGCCGCCTCCCGTCTGTGGCCACGGCCGCGAAATTTCGGAACACCACTGAGTGAGGAGAGAGAAACCATGGTGGACCTCCGTCGCGAACCCGACTGGGACCAGGGGGCAGACCGGCACAGCGAGTTGATAGACCCCGTATTGACCGTGCGTCAGTTGTCCCGGTTCGGTCACCGCAGGGGTTACAGCCGGATCGACAACGCGCTGGTATTCACCACGGACAAAGGGGAGTTCGAGGTCTACCTGCCACCCCACCGGCCGGCGCGCTCCCTGTTCGCCGTGACGCGGTACACCGCGGTCTACGAAGTCGACATGGGGGTGCACGCCTGCACCGTGTCCCTGCTGCTGCCCAGCGACAACGACGCCTTCGACTTCACCGCTGAGGTGGAGCTGACCTGGCAGGTATCCCGGCCGGGACGGTTCGTGGCCGGCGGGGAACGGGACGTGCCCGCTCTCCTGAGGCGCCGGTTGGAAAGGCTGATGTACCCGGTCAGCCGCGGATTCCCACTCGACCGGAGCGCGGACGCCGAACGCGCCGTGTACCAAGCTCTCGCTAGAGCGGGAGATTTGGGAGAGGAGGCGGGGCTGCGCACGGCGTACGCCGTGCGGCTCAAGCTGGACGACGCGGCGATCGGCCACCAGCGGGAGCTCCGCCGGATCCGGTACAGCGACGAACAGCTGCGACTGTCGCACGACGTGGCGATGCGGGAGGACCGGCTCAAGGCGGAGCGGAATGTGGAGCAGGCCCGGCACGATCACGAAATGGCCATGCTGCGGGGCCGTCAGGATGAGGAAGCCAGGGAGCTGGAGGCGGAGAAGGTCCGCTACTACGAGTACTACCTCCTGCACGGCGGTGTGGCGATGTGGGCCCTGCACCTGGCACAGCACCCGGAGGATTCCCGGCTGGTCATGGAGAACCTGCAGAGGGACCAACTCCAGCTGATCCGGAGCCAGTCAGAGGTCGCCCTGCAGGTACTGAAGGAAGGGAACCCGGAAGACTACCAGCGCGCGGGGCTGAACAAGCAGGCCGTGGAGATCTTGGAGGGGCTCCTCGCACGTAACTTGCCCGGTATCGCTTCGGCTCCTCCCGCGCCGGGCTCCCTGTCGGGGGCCGCGCACCCCGGTGCCCCGGTGCATTTCCGCAAGCCGAGGGGCGGGTCGTCCGCCGGCAGCACCGAGGAGGGGCGATGAGCAGTGGGGGTGTGCAAATTCCGACGGTGGGAGCTCGTCTGCTCACGGAGCTGCGCTCCGAGACAGCTCGTGCGGACAGCAAGGCGTCGCTGCTTCTGGGGGTCATGAGCATGACGGTGAGCCTGCTCGGTGGCCTGCTCGCGGCTCGGGGATGGTCGTTATCCGGGCTCTCCGCCCCCGGGAGCGTGCTGTTGTGTGTGGCCATGGCCGCTCTGGCCGGCGCACTGGGATGCCTACTCCTCGCCGTCTTGCCCCGGTACAGCACCAGCCGGTGGTCTCCGGGGCGGCCGTTGACGTACTTCGACGACATCCGCCGCGCCGCGGAAGGAGGCCGGCTCGCCGAGGCCCTCGCCGTCACCGAGGCACACCAGGACGACGGGCTACTGGAGGCGCTGGCCCAGAACAGCCGCATCGTTGGTGCCAAACACCGGTGGATCCGCACCGGTCTGGCTGCCTACTGCGCGGGAGTGGTGATTCTGCTCGTTGCGCGTCTCGCCGGCTGAATGCACCGCGCCGGCCTGCTCTTTACCGCATCGTCACGATCCGGCCGTATGTCGAGACAGGAGCCTCTCATGACCACTGCCTTCGAACCCGCCCAGCCCGGCCGCACTTCCCTGCCCGAAGCTCCGGTTTATCCCGCTGCTGTTCTCTTTCCATCCTCGTGCTGTCCGGACGAGATGATTCCGCCTCCACCGCCCTACCCGGGCGGCGCGACGCAGTCCGAGGCATCTCACTCCGCCGGGAATCCGGAACAGCAGTCCGTTTCTGAGAAGCGCGTGCCGCAAGAGGCGCTCGGCCGCCGTGGGCGTGTGCACCTCGCCAAGCGGCAGCGGGGCATGGACGCCACGGCTGTGGGCCAACTGTTGCTGCAGTTGCCCTCGTTCCTCGCCAGCCTGGTGATCGTGGTGACGCTCTCCCACCTCCTGTTCCCCGGTATGGGCTGGTTGGGGGGCCTGCTCTGGCTCGCTTCAGGTGCCATGGCGTTTCATCGGCCCACCGAGAGAGCCCTGGCCCGCCATGTGCTGAACCTCCGTCACCCCACCCCGGGGGAATTGAACCGACTGGCACCGCTGTGGCGGGAAGTGGCGGCGCGGACGGGTGTAGACGGCCGCGCCTACGAACTATGGATCGAGGAGAGCGATCACCTCAACGCCGTGGCCGCGGCGGGGCACATCGTGGGCGTCACTCGGTTTTCACTGGAGCACCTGTCTGATGGTCAGCTGGCCGCGGTCCTCGCTCATGAGCTGGGGCATCACGTCCGCGGTCACGCGTGGTCCTTGGTCCTGGGGCGGTGGTATGCGGCTCCGGTGCGGTTTGCGTGGGCTGCTGTGCGGAGGCTGATCCGGCTCGTCACCGTCGTGGGCCGTGGGCGCATGAGCTTCTGGGCGGCAGTGCTGCTTCTTGCGGCAGGCGCCATTGTGCTGGCGGTCGCGTGGAAGTACTGGTTCCTCACCCTGACGCTGATGGCCGCTCCGTATCTGCTCGCCGCCGTGACCCGTCGGGCCGAACTGAGGGCGGATCACCATGCGGTAGTGGCTGGTTTTGGGCCGATGCTCGCCGAGGTGTTGCAGTTGATGCAGGCGGCGGAACGGGAGGGCGGGCCTGCGGCGGCTTCCGCTCTGTCCGGGTGTGGCAAGATGGCTGCGATTGACCCGGGAACCGCCGCTCGCGGCGGTAGGCGGAGCCTTTCAGGCAAGCTCCTGTCCTCGCACCCCGACTATTACACGCGCCTGCACCACCTGGCGCCGTCTCTGAAGCGGCGGTGAATCTGGTCCAAGTCGGATCCTGGGGCCGCGCTGCCGCCGCACCCTTGCGGGCCCTGTACTGCTGGGACAACGCGGGTCGGGAGGGGAGCCGCGATAGCTTCGTCCTGAATGGGTTCGGGTGCTGGCATTGCTCGGGCAGATCCTGTTTGCCCAAGATTGGCCTGGCGGTTTTGCTTTCTGATGGTGCCGAAGAGCTTCCGGGAGCGGGCCGGTTCCTGGACGGGGACGGGCCAAGACCAGCACTACGTTCTGTCGGCGGTCGCCGAAGGAGAGGCCGAGGCATCCTTCCCGGAGGAGTAGGCCACTGCCGAGGTGGAGGGCAGCGCCACTGGGCAGCGAGTGGTGGCGGCGATGGGCGTGATTGCGGAAGTCGCGGACGTCGAACCGGCAGAGGACCTGAAACTTGTGTCCGGAGGGGGGATCGGTGGCTCTGTGGAGGTCGGTGAGGATGCCGCGGTAGTCCAGGTGCTCGGGCGCGGGGCCAGTTAGCGAGCAGTGACGCTCATATGGCGCTTCATGTTCCTGAGAGCTTGTCCAACTGGTCGTAAATCGGCCCTGAACTGCAACTTCTCACGCTCTCGTTCACCCTGACACGACTCCGGTGACACATCATGTGAAGGGCGCGATCGCGTACCTTGCCAGTTGCCTTAACGGAGCCTCGCGGACACCAACATCGACAACCCGCACCGCAGGGTGCGGTTGAGCTTCCTTGGTTGACCGAGAGGGAGGTGTCGGGAGCCACGGACCCGATGCCCCGGCCCAAGCTCGGCCCGTGGCTGTGTGACGAGAGGGGGCCATATGACGGCCTCGTCGCCGCGGCGGTGGACCGGCTCGGTCGCCATGTCGTCGGCCACAACTACTACCTCCTCGACGACATCTTCGCCGCTGTGCAGGAGCGCACACCCTCCCTCGTGGCGGATGAAGCACCAATGACGTCGCAAGAGACCCGGAGTTGCTGTGATCGCAGGCTCACTGCTCTTCGAACTGGCCTAGCACAGGGGCTGTTGGGCCTTCGAAGCGTGCCCGTACCGCCTCTGCTGCTTTCTGCTTCCCTATCAAGGCCGTGACCTGTGTGAACAGGCCGGCGGCCTGGTCGGAGGGATGAGTGACGACGGGCACGGGTTCCGGTGCAGCCAGGGTCGTTCCTCCCCGGGCAGGCCGAGCACGCGGCAGATGACACGCATGGGCAGCCGCCCGGCGGTTTGGGAATGTTGCCCATGCGGTGGTCTTCCGGCCGCCGCGTGTGCTGCCCGCGTTGTTCCCTGATGACTTACGACCTGCTGAGTTTCACCGCGTCCCCCGCTGTGTCACCCGCGAGAACGTCGATTCGGGCGCCGTTGTCCGGGTCTGTGAAGTGTTGGCCGGGCCTGTACGCCGCCAGGTCGAGGGGGGTGCAGCCGGCTCGCGGCTTCGCGGACGGGTGGCCGTTCATGGCCTGGACCGGACCCTCGCCGGTCCGGGTCGCGGAGTCGACCTTGTAGATGAGGACGCCGCGCGAGCACGCGTCCGCGTCGTGGCCCTGGGCCCTGCGGGACTCCGCGACGTACGCCGTCGTCGCACCGGTGCGCAGTACGGCGATCTTGGTGCCGTCGCGTCGTTCCACCGGGGTCAGCCGCACGGTGCGTCGACCGGGTGCGGCCAGACAGGCAACCTGGGCGTCACGGGTCCAGCCGAGCTTCCAGGAGTGCCAGCCCAGGTACTGGGGTGCGGGGCCGGCGATGTTGCCCATGACGTCCCAGCCGCCGACGTACCGGTGGGTGGTGCCGGTGAAGGAGTACAGGTCGGGCAGGCCGAAGGTGTGGCCGGTCTCGTGGTCGGCGACCTTGGGGCCCCAGTGCCACATGTCCTGGCCGAAGGTCACGGCCCACTTGATGCGGGTGCCGTCGGCGGTCACCCCGGGCGTGGTGGGGTCGTAGAGGTAGGTCGGGGAGAAGGAGATCGCGGAGGCCGCCTTGGTGGGGACGACGTAGACCATGTCGTAGCGGGAGAAGTCCGCGTACGGGTCGGCGGCGGTGATCGCGTCCCGTACGTACTTCTCGTGGGCCTCGAAGGTCAGGCCGCGCCGGAATCCGTACGAGTCCGAAGTCGCCGGCATGCGGACCCAGCGGTGCAGTGCGGTGAGGTCGAGGCGCGTGCGCCCGTAGCTGGCCGTGCGCATCCAGTCGGCGGCGGGGGCGAGTTGGGCCGCGTACTCCCGTGTGGAGTCGGTGGCCTTGGCGTCGGGGAAGTCCACGAACAGCATCAGGACGCGCCTGGTTCCGGTGGCGCGCTGGAACCGGGTGTGGTCCGTGTCGTGGCCTTCGTCGGTCCATCCGGTCCTGCCGGGCAGTGCGCAGTCGGTGGCGGGGGACGAAGGACGTCGGGTCGGCGGTGGCGTGGCCCCGTTCGCCGATGTGGGGGTGGCCAGGCAGGACGTGAGGGCGAGAGCCGCGGTGAAGGCGCGCAGACGTGTGGAGAGGAGGGACATGTCACTCCTGTCGTGGGAGGGAGGAGGGGAGTGCGGGACGGGAGGGCTACGCGCGTCCGGCGGCCAGGTCCATCAGGCGGGCGAGGACACGGCCGTTGGAGGCGGTGACGCCGTCGTGCTCCCATTCGTTGGTGACCCAGGCGCGGGTGGCGCCGACGTCATGTGCCGTGCGCAGCGAGAGTCCCGCGTCGACGTACATGTCGTCGTGGTAGACGACCGCGGCCAGGGGGACCTGGTTGGCGGCGAGGCGCCGGGGGTCGTAGAGCGGGGGCCAGTCGGTGCGCTGTGCGAGGAGGTCCGCGGCGTCCGCGAAGGGGCGCAGGCCCTTGATCTCGCGGAACATCCAGGGGTAGATCATTTCTCCGGTGAGGAGTAGGGGGTCGGCGTCCTCGGCGAACTCGGGGAAGTCGGTCAGTGACCGGGCGGCGGCCCAGGCGGTCGGGCCGGCTCCCTGCCCGTACAGCGTCTCCTGCATGACGGCATACAGTGGGTTGTCGGTGAAACCGGTCAGGGACTCGACCTGGTGGAGGAAGGTGTCGGTCAACTCGCCGTCCGGGGCCAGGGATTCGTCGAGCAGCCAGTGAAGGCGTTCGAAGCCGTCGCCCATTCCGAGGACGAGGCCGAGGGTGCGCAGACGGCGGGTGGTGAGGCGGTCGCCGCCGGGCAGCCGGATGTCGTCGGACGCGAGAAGGTCGGCGATCTCGCGGAGTCGGGCGGCGTCGTCGGGGTAGCGGGCGTAGAAGTCGAGGACCCGGTCCCGTACGCGGGGGTAGGTGCGGTGGTAGACGTCGTCCGCGGTCGCGGTGAGTCCGGGCAGGCCGCCGGTGACGTAGCAGGACCGTAGGCCGTGGGGGGCCTGGGAGAGGTAGGTGAGGGTGAGGAAGCCGCCGTAGCTCTGGCCGAGTGTCTCCCAGGGCTCGTCACCGCACAGCTGCCTGCGGATCAGCTCCGCGTCGGCCACGATCGCGTCGGCGCGGAAGTGGCCGAGGTGGGCGGCCAGTTCGGACGGAGAGGCGAACCGGGAGGCCGATTTGGCGGTGACCGGAGTGGAGCGGCCGGTACCGCGCTGGTCGAGGAGGAGCACCCGGTGGGTCTTGAGCGCCTGGGGCAGCCATCCCGGCGATCCCGCCGAAGGGCGGGGTGCCTTGCCGCCGGGGCCGCCCTGCAAGTAGAGGAGCCAGGGCAGTTGGTCTTTGGTGCGGGCCGGGTCGACGACCTCGCGTGCGAACACCTGGAGGGTCGGGCCGTCCGGAAGCGAGTGGTCCAGCGGGACGGTGAAGAGATGATCGGTGGTGGCGTAAGCGGGGTTCATGGTGCCCTTTCACAGTGCGGCACGACGAGGGAGGGGCCGGGGGACGGAGGCATCGGTGAGGTGTGACATTGCATCTGTGCGCACAGGTCAGCATGGCTCAGCCGTCTGCTTGCGGGGAGCCCTTGTTCGGGCATAGCGCGGCGTTATGGAGGGCCCTTCGCCGCCTCGGTGGCTCGTCGCCTCAGGAGGAACGCGTCCCGGAACGCCGGGTCGCCCCCAGGGTTTGCGCCGGGGAGGAGCTGCCGCCGCCGGCCCACAGGGAGCGGACGTGGCCCAGGTGCCTGGCCATGCACCGCTCGGCCTTCTTCGCGTCGCCCGAGAGCATCAGGTCGAGGAGCTCCAGGTGTTCCTCGGCCGAGGGGATCAGTTCACCGCGCTCGTCGAGGGCGGTGAGGCCGTACAGGCGGGAGCGCTTGCGCAGGTCGCCGACGGTCTCGACGAGACGGTCGTTGCCGGAGAGCGCGAGGAGCGAGAGGTGGAACTGCCGGTCCGCCTCCAGATAGCCGATGAGGTCGTGATCGCGGGCGGCCCGCACGATCTCCTCGGCAATCGGGCGCAGCGCCTCCAGTTCCTCGCGGGCGGCGGTGCGGGCGACCTGGCCGACCGTGGGGATCTCGATGAGCGCGCGGATCTCGGTGTACTGGTCGAGGTCGCGCTCGTTGACCTCGGTGACCCTGAAGCCCCTGTTGCGGACGGGCTCGACCAGGCCCTCGCGGGCCAGGTCGAGCATCGCCTCGCGCACCGGGGTGGCGGAGATCCCGAAGTCCTCGGCGAGCGCCGGCGCCGAGTACACCGCGCCCGGCCGCAGTTCACCGGAGATCAGGGCGGCCCGCAGGGCGTTGCTCACCTGGTCGCGCAGCCGCTCCCGGCCGACGTTGAGGTCGCGGTGCTTCAGGTGCCCCATGGCGCTCGTGGTCCCTTCGGTCTGGTGTGGACCACCGTACAATGTCACGTTGCCTTCGACGGTGACAGGGTGTAGGTCCGGGTGGAGGTGTAGAACTCCAGCGCCGCCCGCCCTTGTTCACGCGGCCCGTGGCTGGATGCCTTGGTGCCGCCGAACGGCAGGTGGAAGTCGACGCCGGTGGACGGTGCGTTGATCCGGATCATTCCGGTGTCGAGCCGGTCGAGGCCGCACAGCGTCGCGTCCAGATCTGCGGTGTGGACCGACGTGACCAGGCCGTACGGCACGGAGTTGGTGAGGTGTACGGCGTGGGCGAGGTCGTCGGCGGGCAGCAGGACGGCGAGCGGACCGAAGACCTCCTCGCGCAGCAGGCGGTGCCCCGGGGGTACCTTTTCCACCAGGGTCGGGGCCGCGTACCAGCCGGGCCCGTCGGGCACCGTTCCGCCCACCACCGGGCTCAGGCCACGCCGGGCGTCCCCGACCTGGTCGCGGGCCGCTTCGCTGATGAGCGGCCCGCTCACGGTCGCCGCGTCGGCCGGATCGCCGACCGGCACGGCTCGCAGCGCCGCCGCGAGCGCCTCACGCAGGGGGGCGAGGGCCGCGCCGACCGCGATGACGCGGCTGGTGGCGGTGCACTTCTGGCCCGCGTACCCGGCGATGGCGGCGGCGAGATGGGCCGCGGCCCGTTCGATGTCGGCGTCGGGGAGGACGATCGCCGCGTTGAGACCGCCCATCTCGGCCTGGACCGGGACACCCCGTTCCGTGGCGGCGCGGGCGACGTCCCGGCCCACGGCGGTCGAGCCGGTGAAGGACACGGCGTCGGCGGTGGAGACGAGCGCCTGACCTTCGGTGGCTCCGCCGGGCAGGAGGGTGAACACCTCGTCCGGTAGGGCCTGTTGAACGATCTCGGCCAGGCGCTGTGCACAGGCGGTGGCCTCGGGCGCGGGCTTGAGGACGACCGCGTTGCCGGCGGCGAGCGCCGGGGCGGCCTTCCAACTGGGAATGGCGAACGGGAAGTTCCAGGGCGTGATCAGTGCGGCCACGCCGTGCGGGCGGCGGCGGGTGAGAAGCAGGCCGGGGCCCACTGCGGTCTCGTGGACGGCGCCGACGGGTTCGTACGGTGCCTGGGCGTAGTAGCGCCAGATCGCGGCCGTGCGGGCGACTTCGGCCCGGGCCTCGGCGAGCGGTTTGCCCACCTCGCGGACGGCGAGTGCGGTCAGCTCGGCCGCGGCGGCGTCGATGGCGGCGGCGACCGCGCCGAGCGCGGCCGAGCGGGCGGCCGCCCCGCCGAGCAGCCAGTCGGGCTGGGCCGCGCGGGCCCGCCCCACGGCGTCGGCCGCCCCCGAGGCGCCGGGCGCCGGGATCTGGAGCAGGACGTCGGAGGGGTCGGCCGGGTTGTGCGAGGTGATGGGGAAGGCGGCGTCGGTCACAGGATTCCTCCGAGGAGGCCCCGGCCTTCAGGCCGGGGAGGAATCGGGCTCCTGCGGAGCAGGGCAGAGGTAGCCGTTTCGCCGCCGGGGCGAAGCGGTATCCAGTCGGTGAGGGGGTGAGCAAGTCCCCCAAGGCCGATTGTTCTCAACTGTCAGTCCTCCCGGATAGGTTGTGATGCATGATGACCGCAGCGATATCGGAGGATGCCGGGCACGCCCGGTACACCTTCCGGCTGCGGGTGTCGTCCACCGCGAACACTGCTCTTGAGGCGGAGTGGGCGCGGTGTCGCTGGTTGTGGAATGAGTGTGTGGCCCGCTCGAAGAAGGCTCACGTCGATAGGGAGAAGTGCGGTCCGGCCCGGCTGGACAAGATGCTGACCGAGGCCCGCACCCGAACCGGGTGGCTGCGGGAAGGCTCGTCGGTTCCTCAGCAGCAGCTCGTTCGGGATTTCGGGAAGTCTCGTGCCAAGGCGCTGAAGGACATCAAAGCCCGGTTGCCGATGCGGCAGCGGGCGGGGATGCCCCGCTACAAGAAGAAGCGCGAGGCCGACCCGAGTCTGAACTACACCCGGCGTGGGTTCCGCCTGAAAGACGGGCGGCTGCACCTTGCGGGCGGCATCGACGTGACTGTGGTGTGGTCGCGGGAACTTCCCAAGTCGCCTTCGTCGGTACGGGTCTACCGCGACAGCATCGGTCATTGGTACGCGTCCTTTGTCGTTCCCGCGCCGGTTGAGAACCTGCCTGCCACCGGCCGCGTCCTCGGGGTGGACTGGGGTGTGAAGGAGACCGCCACCACCACGTCCGACGCCCACGACCTTCCGCACGCCCAGCACGGCCGCGCGGCCGCGCAGAAACTCGCCCGCTATCAGCGGATGATGGCCCGCAGGAAGCCCGCGAGAGGTCAGGCCGGGTCGAAGGGCTACCGCGAGGCGAAGCGGCAGGCGGCGAAGCTGCACAAGAAGGTGTCCCGGCAGCGCCAGGACACCGGTCGCAAGTGGGCCAAGAACGTCGTCCGCGACCATGACGCCATCGCGGTGGAAGACTTCCGTCCTAAGTTCCTCGCAACAACCACCATGGCCCGCAAGGCAGCCGACGCCGCCATCGCAGCCACCAAAGCGGCCTTGATCGAGATGGCCAGGAAACACGGCCGGACCGTGCGCCTGGTCAACCCCGCGCACACCACGATGGACTGCGCGCAGTGCGGAGCGAGAGCCAAGCACGCACTACCTCTTTCCGAACGAACGTATACCTGCACCGCGTGCGGAGCCGTCTCGCCGAGAGACAAGAACTCTGCCCGAGTGATGCTGGTCCGGGCTGGTCTCGTACCCGGCTGGCGCTGATCGTGTAAGACCTGCACCTCCGCCGGGGGGGCAGGCGACGTGAGCTAGGAATCCCTCTCCTTCAGGAGGGGGAGGAGTCAAAGGAGGAAACCTCCGGGGAAGGGGTCGTCCGGGTCGAGGAAGTACTGAGCGGTGCCGGTGATCCAGGCGCGTCCGGTGACCGTCGGTACGACGGCGGGCAGTGCGCCGACCGTGGTTTCCTCGATCAGACGGCCGGTGAAGCGAGTGCCGATGAAGGATTCGTTGACGAAGTCGCGATGGAGGGGAAGTTGGCCGCGTGCGTGCAGCTGGGCCATCCGGGCCGAGGTGCCCGTTCCGCACGGGGAGCGGTCGAACCAGCCGGGGTGGATGGCCATGGCGTGCCGCGAGTGGTCGGCGTCGGAGCCGGGAGCGGCGAGGTAGACGTGCTTGACTCCGGCGATCTCCGGCCGCTCGGGGTGCACGGGTCGCTCCGGCGAGGCGTTGATGGCGTCCATCACGGCGAGCCCGGCGGCCAGCAGGTCGTCCTTGCGGGCGCGGTCGAACGGCAGCCCCAGCGCGTCGAGTTCGACGAAGGCGTAGAAGTTCCCGCCGAAGGCGAGGTCGTAGCCGACCGTGCCGTGGCCGGGGACCTCGACCGTGCGGTCCAGGGCGACGCAGAAGGCGGGGACGTTGGTGAGCGTGACGGAGGTGGCGGCGCCGTCCGCCACCCGTACGTCGACGCTCACCAGTCCCGCCGGGGTGTCGAGCCGGACGGTGGTGACCGGTTCGGTCACCGGCACCATGCCCGTCTCGACCAGGACGGTGGCGACCCCGATCGTGCCGTGTCCGCACATCGGGAGCAGTCCGGAGACCTCGATGTAGAGGACCCCGTAGTCGGCGTCGGGGCGGGTGGGCGGCTGGAGGATGGCGCCGCTCATGGCGGCGTGACCGCGTGGTTCGTACATCAGGAGCGTCCGGAGGTGGTCCATGTGCTCGATGAAGTACGTCCGCCGCTCGGCCATGGTGGTGCCGGGGACGACCCCGACGCCACCGGTGATCACGCGGGTGGGCATGCCCTCGGTGTGCGAATCGACGGCGTGGAAGACATGGCGGGTGCGCACGGGCTTCCTTTCGGTGGGCGGGGTGCTCTGGTCGTCGACGAGTGGGTGACGTGGTCAGCGGTGGCCGTCGGCGACGGCCTTCCGGGTGGCGGTCCGCACCGCCGCCTCGGTCTGCCCGGTGAGCGCTGAACGCGGCGGGCGGGTGGGGCCGCCGCGCCGCCCGACGATGTCCATGGACAGCTTGATGGACTGCACGAACTCCGTCTTGGAGTCCCAGCGCAGCAAGGGGTGCAGAGACTTGTAGAGCGGGCGTGCCGTGGCCAGGTCGCCTGCGACGGCGGCGTGGTACAGCGTGGCGCAGCTGGCGGGGAAGGCGTTGGGGTATCCGGCGATCCATCCCACGGCGCCGGCGAGGGCGAGTTCGAGCAGCACGTCGTCGGCGCCGATCAGCAGATCGAGCTCCGGGGCGAGTTCGGCGATCTCGTAGGCCCTGCGGACGTCGCCGGTGAACTCCTTCACGGCGACGATGCTGCCGTCCTGGTGCAGGTGGGCCAGTGTGTCGGGGGTGAGGTCGACCTTGGTGTCGATGGGGTTGTTGTAGGCGACGACCGGCATCCCGGCGCGGGCGACCTCGGCGTAGTGGGCGCGCACGCCCGACTCGTCGGCCCGGTAGGCGTTCGGGGGTAGCAGCAGCACCGAGCCGCAGCCCTCGTCGGCTGCCTGCTCCGCCCAGCGCCGGGCTTCGCCGCTGCCGTAGGCGGAGACGCCGGGCATGACCCTCGCCCCGTCGCCCGCTGCCTCGACGGCGGTACGGACGACGCGGGCTCGTTCCTCGTCGGTGAGGGTCTGGTACTCGCCGAGCGAGCCGTTGGGCACGACTCCGTCGCAGCCGTTGTCGATCAGCCAGCGCACGTGCTCGGCGTAGGCGTCGTGGTCGACGGAGAGGTCGTCCCGCAGGGGAAGGGCGGTGGCGACCATGATTCCGCGCCACGGACGGCCGGTGTTCCAGGTGGTGGAGATGGTCATGGCGACACATCACCTCTCTATGAAGTGTGACATTTTACTGGGCTGTGGTGTGTGGTGCCTCGGGAAAGACCTGGCCCGGGGTCAGCCGTCGCCGGGGGAGACGTCGGGCCCCGATGCGGTCGTGGTGTGGCCCCCGGGTTCGTCGGCCGGGCCCCCTGGCTCGGTGGCGAGCGGTACGGCGGGGTCATCGAGCGCGGCGAGCGCCGAGAGCGGGACGGGGGTGGCGAACGGGCGGCGTTCGGCCGGAGGTTCGGCGGTTCGGCCGCGGGCCGCGAGGCAGGCCACCGCCGAACCGCACATCCGGCCCTGGCACCAGCCCATACCGGCTCGGGTGAGCAGCTTGACGCTGCGTGCGTCCCGCGCTCCGAGGTCCTCGATCGCCTCCCGGATCCGCCCGGTGGTGACCTCCTCGCAGCGGCACACGTCGGTGTCGTCGGTGAGCCAGTGCGGCCACCCGGGGCCAGGTGCGTGGACGGCGGCCATCGCGTCGGCGAACGCGCGCATCTGGTCCCGGCGGCGCGTGAGCTCCCGGACCCGGCCGCCATGGGCGGGACGTCCGAGGACGCGTGCGGCCACCGTCACTGCCGCCAGTTCCCCTTCCAGCCAGGCCAGTTGGGCCCCGCCCACCCCTCCGGTCTCACCCGCCGCCCACAGGCCGCGCACCGAAGTCTCCTGGAGGCCGTCCAGGGCCAGGGCCCGGGTGCCGTCGGGCAGCGGGCGGGTGGCGCAGCCGAGCGACGTGGCCAGCTCGATCTGGGGGACGAGGCCATGTCCGACGGCCAGCGCGTCACAGGCGATCCGGCGCCCCGTCCCCCGTACGGGGCGCCAGCCGCGATCGAGACGCGTGACGGTGACGGCCTCCACCCGATCCGTGCCGTGCACCTCGGTGACCGCGCTGCGCACCCGCACCCGCACCCGGTGCCACAGCAGTGCCGCGCCGTGGATCAGCGCCTCGGCGGCCTTGTGCGGGTTGGTGGCCAGCGCCCGGGGATACCGGGCGTAGCGCAGATAGCCGGACGCCTCGACGACGGCCGGCACTCTCGCGCCGGCGGCCGCCAGCGAGGAGGCCACCGCGAGCAGCAGCGGGCCGCTGCCCGCCACGACCACGTGGCGTCCCGGCAGCACCAGGCCCGACTTGAGCATGGCCTGGGCTCCGCCGGCGCCCACGACGCCGGGCAACGTCCAGCCGGGGAAGGGGAGTTGGCGTTCGTAGGCGCCGGTCGCCAGCAGCACCGCACGGGCCCGTACGCGCACGGGGCGCTCTCCGCCGCCGTCGGCGCCGGTGACGGCGTGTACCGCCCACGGCCCGTCACCGGTCCCACCACCCACACCCTCCTCGTCGTCTTTCGTCACGCTCCACACGTGATGGCCGGGAAGGTGCCGGACATCGCTCCGGGCCAGCCGTCGGCGCAGGTCGGTGTAGGCGGACCAGTCGTGGTGCAGGGCCTCGGGCCGGACGGCTCCAAGGGCGGCAGCCGGGGTGCGGTAGAACTGTCCGCCCGTCTGCGCGGAGGTGTCCAACAGGGCGACGGACAGCCCGAGTTCACCGGCCGTGACCGCTCCGGCGAGACCGGCGGAGCCGGCACCGATCACCGCGAGGTCGTACGGTTCAGACGCCGAGAGCGGCACGGCCGTGTCCTTCCTGAGTGGTGATGGCGTCCCCCGGCCGGGCCGGAACCAGGCAGGCCCGCCGGTTGGGCTCTCCGTTGATGGTGGCGAGGCAGTCGTAGCACTGGCCGATGCCGCAGAACGCGCCCCGCGGGCGTCCGCCGACTCGTGTGGTGCGCCAGGCCAGGATCCCGGCTCCCCACAGCGCGGCGGCGACGGACTGGCCGGGCAGGGCGGTGACGGGGCGTCCGTCGAAGGTGATCCGGAAGAGCGGACCGGGCTGAGCACCGACCAGTTCGGCGGGGGTACGGGCCATGGCTCCTCCTCTCATGACTGTGGGACAGGCGGTCTTCAGGCGGCCGGAGAGAAGCGCTCCGGCCTGAAGGGGGCGATGTCGAGCGGCGGTTCGCCACCGGTCAGCGACCGGGCGATGGCCAGTCCGGTGGCGGGGGCCAGCCCGATCCCCGCGCCCTCGTGGCCGCAGGCGTGCAGCAGGCCGGGGACGCGCGGATCGGGGCCGATGGCGGGCAGGTGGTCCGGCAGGTACGGACGGAAGCCGACGTACGTGCGCATCGCCCGGATCCCGGCCAGGACCGGGAACAGGGCGATGGCCTGGGCCGCCAGGCGTCGCAGCGCCTCGGGCGAGAGCGTGCGGTCGTAGCCGACCCGTTCCCGGCTGGCGCCGATCAGGACCGGTCCCGCCGGGGTGCCCTCCACCACCGCCGAAGTCTGCAGCGCCGCGGAGCCACTGGCCACGTCGGCGACGTAGTCGGCCGCGTACACCTTGCGGCGCACCACGCGCGGCAGCGGCTCGGTGACCAGGACGAAGCCCCGGCGGGGCCGGACGGGAAGCGTGACGCGCGCCAGGCGGGCGATCTCCCCGCCCCAGGTCCCGGCGGCGTTCACCACGTACGGGGCGTGGAGTTCCCCGACCGTCGTCCGCACTCCCCGGATCTCGCCGCTCGCCCCGGTGAGCAGGCCCGTGACCTCCTCGCCGAGCCGCAGCCGGACCCGCTCGCCTCCCGCGCGCAGCAGATGCGCGGCGGCGAGCGCCGGCATGACCTGCGCGTCCTGGGGGTAGTGGAAGCCACCCGCCAGTCCGGCGGCGAGATGGGGTTCCAGGTCGCGCAGGCGGTCGGCCGGGACCTCCTCCGCCGTGACACCCGCCCCGCGCTGCCCGGACGCGAAGTCGCGCAGCGCGGCCATCCCCGCCTCGTCGGAAGCGACGACCAGTCCGCCTTTGGGTTCGTACTCGATGTCCGGCGGGAGTTCTTGGGACAGCTTCCGCCACAACTCGCCGGATGTCCTGGCCAGTTCGAGTTCGGGGCCCGGCTCCTTGTCGGACACCAGGAGGTTGCCCTCGCCGGCCCCCGTCGTGCCGCCTGCGACGGGGCCACGGTCCAGTACGGCGACGCGGAGGCCGGACCGGGCGGCGTAGTAGGCGCAGGCCGCACCGACCACGCCGGCCCCGACGACGATGACGTCTGCGGAGTTCCTTGTCAGCACGTCAGTAATATTTCACATTGCACTCTCGGTGCCAAGGGTCCGCGGTCAATTGCCGTCGAACGGCGGCGAGTTCCGCCGGGTCGACGGGGTGTGACGCGCCATGCGGAAACCGGAAGTCGGGCTGGTCCTGGCGGCTTCGCGGTCGCCCGCGGCGGCAGCCCCTCGGGCGTGGTCGAGCTAAAGAAGTCGCCGACACCTTGTCAGTGCAATTTCACATTACTATGTTACCGGTCACACTCCAGCCAGCTCTGGCTGTCCGATCGCTTTCGGAGTGACCACCCATGAACAAGCGCACTTCCATCGCCCTGTCCGGTGCACTGGCGGCGACCCTCATCCTCGGCACGGCCGGCTGCTCCGGCGGCCGGCAGACGGACGGAGGTCACGGAAAGAACCTCGCAACGGCCAACAACGGCCGGGTAGTTGGCGGGACGCCACAGAAGGGCGGGACCCTCACCATCCTGTCCGACCAGGACTTCGCCCACCTCGACCCGGCCCGCAACTGGGTGGTCAGCGAGATGGATTTCGGAACCCGGCTGCTCTACCGCACCCTGGTGTCGTACAAGGCGTCCCCCGGAACCGCCGGCAGCCAGCTGGTCCCCGACCTCGCGACCGACCTCGGCACGTCCTCGGACGGCGCCAGGACGTGGACCTTCCACCTCAAAGCAGGGATCAGGTACGAGGACGGGACACCGGTCACCGCCCAGGACATCAAGTACAACGTGGAGCGGTCCTTCTCCCCGGACCTGCCCGGCGGCGCCGACTACGCGGCCCGCTACCTCAAGGACGCCGAGGGCTATCAGGGCCCGGCCAACGGCAAGCACCTGGACTCCATCAGGACGCCGGACGACAGGACCATCGTCTTCGAACTGCGCAAACCCTTCGCCGAGTTCCCCAACGCGACGGTGATGCCCACCTTCGCCCCGGTCCCCAAGGCACAGGACACCGGGCCCCGGTACGACAACCGGCCGTTCTCCTCGGGCCCGTACAAGATCGAGACGTACCAGCGCAACAAGAAGCTGGTCCTGGTCCGCAATCCCCACTGGGATCCCGGGACGGACGCGATACGCAAGGCGTACCCGGACAAGCTGGTCATGGTCATGGGGCTCAGAGCCAACCAGATCGACGACCGGATGGTCGCCAGCCAGGGCGCGGACGCCTCCACCGTGCCGTGGTTCGCGCTCCGACCGGAGAGCGCGGGCAAGGTCCTGCCCAGAGCCGATGTGCGCGAGCGGCTGCTGGCCGAGTCGATGAACTGCACCGACATGGTGCAGATGCACACCGGGCGGGCCCCTTTCAACGACGTGAAGGTCCGTCAGGCCGTGCAGTACGCCCTCGACAAGGAGGCTGTGGTCACCGCCTCCGGCGGTCCCGCCTTCAACGACGCGTCCACCGCGTACATGCCCGCCGCGCTCTTCGGCGGCAAACAGCCCGACACCCTGAGGATCCCCACCACCGGGGACGCGGACAAGGCCAGGCAGTTGCTGAAAGAGGCCGGCAGGGCGAACGGTTTCACCACCACGATGACGGTCTCCAACGGTGACAAGGGGCGGGCCGAGGCGATCCAACAGGCGCTCGCCAAGGCCGGCATCAAGGTCACCATAGAGACGGTCGACCCGTCCGCGTTCTACGCCACCATCGGCGACACCACCCACCGCACCGACATGGTCTACACCGGCTGGTGTCCCGACTACCCGTCCGGCTCCACCTTCCTGCCCTTCGTCTTCGACGGCCGCTACATCAAGGACAAGGGCAACTCGGGCAACCACTCCCTCTTCCGTGACGCTCCGACCATGAGGCGGATGGACGAGATCGCCGCCATGACCGACGCCGGGAAGGCGACCGCGGCCTGGCGGAAGCTGGACGGCGAGATCCTCGCCAAGGCCCCGGCGGTACCCGTCCTGGTACGGCGCTGGCCGCTGGTGGTGGGGACCAACGTCGCGGGCGCATACGGGCAGACCTCCTTCGGCGGCCAGCTCGACTACGCCTCGGTCGGCCTCAAGGACCCCGCCAAGAGCGAAGGCTGAAGGAGGCACCGTCATGGCCCTCACCTCCACCGTCGCCCCGGCGGGCAGCGGCCCCTGGCAGCGCGCCCGGCAGCAGCTGGGCCGACGCGCCTCCGTGAAGATCTCCCTCGTCGTGATCGCACTCTTCGCGATCATGGCGGTGGCCGCCCCGCTGCTGAGCACGCTGGGCGGCTGGTCGCCCGAGGAGTTCGACAAGACCGCGGTCGACCCCTACCTGGGCGGGCAGCCCATCGGCCCGCTCGGCGGAATCTCCGCCGACCACTGGCTCGGGGTCGAACCCGTCACCGGACGCGACCTGTTCGCCCGGGTCGTGCACGGCGCCCAGGTCTCCCTGCTCATCGCCTTCACCGCCACCGCGATCGTCGTCGTCGCCGGCACGGCGGCCGGTATCGCGGCCGGCTACTTCGGCGGCCGCACCGACGCGGTGCTCTCCCGGCTGATGGACCTCACCATGTCCTTCCCGTCCCTCATCTTCATGATCGCGATGATGTCGGTGGCACGGGACGTCAACCGGATCGCGCTGATGACCGCCGTGATCGGACTCTTCGGCTGGCCCGGTATCGCCCGTGTGGTACGCGGCCAGACGCTCTCGCTCAAGCACCGCGAGTACGTCGACGCCGCCCGCGTCGGCGGCTCCGGCCCCTGGCGGATCCTCACCCGCGACATCCTCCCGGGCGTCGCCGGACCGGTCATCGCCTACACCACCCTGATCATCCCGGGGATGATCGCCACCGAGGCGGCGCTGAGCTATCTGGGCGTCGGCGTCCGCCCGCCCACTCCCTCCTGGGGCCAGATGATTGCCGAGAGCGTCGCCTTCTACGACACCGATCCCACGTGCTTCGTCATCCCCAGCACCTGCCTCTTCCTCACCGTGCTCGCGTTCACGCTGCTCGGCGACGCGCTGCGGGACGTCCTGGACCCGAGGGGAAGCCGCACATGATCTACTACGCCGGGCGCCGGCTGCTCAGTGTGATCGGCGTCCTGATCGCCGTCGCCGCCATCACCTTCGTCATCTTCTACGTCCTGCCGTCCGACCCGGCGGCCGCGGCCTGCGGCAAGTCGTGCAGCACCGAACGACTTGCGGCGATCCGTGCGCACATGGGTCTCGACCAGCCGCTGTGGCGGCAGTTCGCCGACTTCGTCACCGGCATCTTCACCGGCCGCACCATGGGCAGCGGCCAGTACACCCTGCACTGCAACTTCCCCTGCCTGGGTTACTCCTACGAGAACAGCGAGGGCGTCTGGGACCTCATGATGGACCGTCTTCCGGTCTCCGCCTCACTGGCGTTCGGCGCCGCCGTGATCTGGCTCGTCCTCGGGCTGTCCGCGGGGGTCGTCGCGGCCCTGCGCAAGGACACCCTCACCGATCGCGCGCTCATGGTCGGTTCCGTCGCCGCCGCCTCGCTGCCGGTCTACTTCACCTCGATGATGCTGATCTACGGGGTGATCCGGCTCGCCGGCCTGCTGCCCTACCCGAGTTACGTGCCCTTCGGCGACGACCCGCTGCACTGGGCGTCGAACCTGATACTGCCCTGGCTGGCCCTGGCCATCCTGTACGCGGCGATGTACGCGCGGCAGAGCCGCAGTTCGATGATCGAGACGATGGCGGAACCCTACATCCGCACCGCCCGCGCCAAGGGCCTGCCGTACCGGACCGTCGTGGTCAAACACGGCCTACGGGCCGGCATGACCCCCATCCTGACCCTCTTCGGCATGGACCTGGGCGGGCTCCTCGCCGGCGCGGTGATCACCGAGTCGCTCTTCGGGCTCCCCGGCATCGGGCGGCTCTTCTACGGTGCGCTCTCCAGCGGCGACCAGCCGGTGATCCTCGGAGTGACGCTGCTGGCGGCCACCTTCATCGTCCTCGCCAACCTGGCCGTCGACCTGCTGTACGCCGTCGTGGACCCGCGAGTGAGGTACTGATGAACACCCCCGACACCCTCCTGCGCGTACAGGACCTGACAGTCACCTTCGCCACCCCGCGCGGTTCGGTACGGGCCGTGGACGGCCTCGGCTTCGCGGTACGGCGGGGAGAGACCCTCGGTATCGTCGGCGAGTCCGGCTCCGGCAAGTCCGTCACCTCCCTGGCCGTGATGGGACTGCACACCGGCGCCTCGGTCAGCGGCTCGGTCATGCTGGACGGCCGGGAACTGACCGGCCTGGCGGAGCGCGAACTGAACCGGCTGCGCGGCCGGAAGATGGCGATGATCTTCCAGGACCCGCTGTCCAGCCTCCACCCGTACTACACCGTGGGCGAGCAGATAGCCGAACACCACCGCGTGCACTACGGCAGCGGCCGGCGAGCCGCCCGTGCGCGTGCCGTGGAAGCCCTCGCCGAGGTCGGCATTCCCGAGCCGCGGCGCCGGGCGCGCGACCACCCGCACCAGTTCTCCGGCGGCATGCGCCAGCGCGTGATGATCGCCATGGCCCTGGCCTGCGAACCCGACCTGCTCATCGCGGACGAACCGACCACTGCCCTGGACGTCACCGTCCAGGCACAGATCCTGGAGCTCATCGCCCGGATCCAGGAGGAGCGGCAACTGGCCGTCATCATGATCACGCACGACCTCGGTGTGGTCGCCCGTGTCGCCCACGAGGTCCTGGTGATGTACGGGGGCAGGGCCGTCGAACAGGCCGACGTGGACACCCTCTTCGCCGCACCGGCCCACCCCTACACCCGCGCTCTGCTCGACTCCCTGCCCCGCCTCGACGACGACGGCGACGAACCCCTGCGGGCCATCACCGGCAGCCCGCCCTCCCTGCTCACCCCTCCCCCCGGTTGCGCGTTCGCGCCCCGCTGCTCCCAACTCACTGGCGCCGCGGCCGAGAAGCGCACTCGCTGCGAGAGCGAGCGCCCCGCCCTCGACGGCCCGGCCGGACATCCGGCCGCCTGCCACTTCCCCACGTACGAAGGCGTGAACTCATGACATCCACCGAACCCCTGCTCTCCGTACGGGACTTGAGCATGACCTTCCCCGGACGACGGCGGGCCGCCGCCCCGGTCCGGGCCGTCGACGGCGTCACCTTCGACGTGGCCGCGGGCGAGACACTGGGACTGGTCGGAGAATCCGGGTGCGGCAAGTCCACCACCGGCCGCCTGATCGTCCGACTTCTGGAGCCCACCGCCGGATCGGTCACGTACGACGGCCGGGACATCAGCCACCTGTCACAGCGCGCGCTGAAGCCGCTCCGCAAGGACCTGCAGATGGTCTTCCAGGACCCCCACTCCTCCCTCAACCCGCGCCAGACGGTGGCCCGGATCATCGCCGACCCGCTGCTGGTGCAGGGCACTCCGGCGCCCGAGGCACGTACGCGCGCCGCCGAGCTGATGGAGCTGGTGGGGCTCATCCCCGAACACCTCGACCGCTATCCGCACGAGTTCTCCGGCGGTCAGGCGCAGCGCATCGGCATCGCCCGCGCCCTGGCCACCGGCCCCCGCCTGATCGTCGCCGACGAACCCGTCTCCGCCCTCGACGTCTCCGTCCAGGCCCAGGTCGTCAACCTGATGGAGCGGTTGCAGCACGAACTCGGCCTGGCCTACCTCTTCATTGCCCACGACCTGTCGGTCGTCAAGCGGGTGTGCGACCGGGTCGCCGTGATGTACCTCGGCCGGATCGTCGAGACCGGTCCGAAGGAGCAGGTGTACGCGGCCCCGGCGCACCCCTACACGCGTGCGCTGCTGTCCGCCGTCCCGGTGCCCGACCCGGCCGTCGAGCGAGCGCGCGAACGGGTCTCCCTGCTCGGGGAGCCTTCCCAGAGCTCTCGGCCTCCCGCGCGCAGGGGAGGCCCTGACAGCCCGGCCGTCCGCCCGCCGGGTTGCGCCCTCCGTCCGCGCTGCCCCAAGGCCCAGGGGATCTGCCGCACGGACACTCCCGTACTGCGCGCGGTGGAGCCGGGCGCAGCACGGCAGGTGGCATGCCACTTCCCGGAAGCGGCCTGAAGGGCCCGAACGTGGTGGTGCCCGGCCCACGGACAGTGGAGCCGGGCCCAACCCCCCTTGTCCCACTACGTCTTCGTGACCCGTACGGTCTCTCCGTACCCGTCGGCGCTCAGCACCTCGATGGCAACGCCGGCCGCGGAGTCGGTGAACGTCTCGCCGGCCCAGTACGGGGCGTCGTCCAGCGGGCGGCAGCCCGGCTTCGGCGTGGTGTTCGGCTTGGCGTCCACGACCTGGATCGGCCCCGCACCGGTCCGTACGGAGGAGTCGACCCTGTAGACCAGCGCCGCACCGGTGGAGCACAGACCGGCGTCTGCCTGGACCGCCCGCCGCGACTCGACGACATAGGCGGTGCGGTGGGCGACGTCGCCGACGCCGAGGCGTTCTTCGTCGGCACGACGTAGACCATGTCGTACTGCGAGAAGTCCACATCCGGATCGGCCGCGGTGACCGCGTCCCTGACGTACGCCTCGTGCTGCTCGTGCGTCATCCCGCGCTGGTATCCGTAGTCGGTGGAGTTGCGCGGCATCCCTGACATGCCGCTGCCAGTATTCCCCCGCCGCTCTCCTCGAAGACCTCGCCGCGGACCGGCTGGAAGCGGCGGTCCTCGGCGACCACCCGGACCAGGAGCTGTCGCCGCCTGCGGGCGTGGCACTCCACACGATCGTCACCGAACCGGTCTTCGCCCTCATGGCGGCGGCCCACCCGCTCGCCCTGCGCGAGGAAGTCCCGTTGACCGAACTCCTGGAGGAGGACTGGGGGGTTCCCCGGCCCGACGGCGACCGGACCCGCGAATACTGGGAATCGACCTGCTCGCGGAGGGACCGCGTTCCCTCCGCCCCGTACGAGGCGGAGGGACGACAGCTGATCGAGATCGTGCGGGCGGGCCTGGCAGTCAGCCTCTGCCAGGCCACGTTCATCGAGGTGCCCGGTGTCACGGTCCGTCCGCTGGTCGGGAACCCCTTGTGGTACCGGCACATGCTGGCCTGGCACCACGACGGCCCGCTCGCACCGTACGGCACCGAGATCCTGCGCCGGGTCACCGACGGCTACCTGTCCACGTGCGCCGACAGCCCCGTGTACGCGCGCTGGCGGGCACAGAACCCACAGGCCGCGACACCGGCAGGCCGGTCGCCTTCAGCACAGTCGTAGGGGGAGCCGCCCGAACGAGGCATGGTCGCAGAGGCTTGCCGCGGGACGGGGTGCCGGCACCGGGCGGTCCGGTCAGCCCGCCGGTGACGGGGTGGCGACCGGGCTCTCCGTACCGTTCGCGGTCGTCGTGACCTTCTTGCCGTCCTGCGAGACCGCGAACCACAGGCCCATCCTGCCCTGGCCGTTGACGTCGCCGGGCTGTTCGTCCCCGGTGAACCAGTAGACCGGCCAGCAGCCGACGGCCAGCTGGCGGGTGCCATCGGGGCGGACGACAGTGGAGACGAGCCGCGGGGCGACACCGTTGAGCCGGGCGCGGTCGGCGGGCTCGGCGGGTTTCCAGGTGTCCAGGCAGGGGCCGGTGCAGCCGAACTTCATCGGCCAGGCGCTGTCCTTGTTGAAGCGGTAGAGGGTACGGCCCATGCGGTCGACGAGGATCTTGCCGAGGCGGGGGTGCGCGAAGACTCCGACGTCGCCGGGTTGTTGGGTGCCCGCCTGCGTGGTGTCCGGGGCGCTGTAGCCGCCGCCCTTCGTGCTGCCGTAGCCGGTGCCGTAGTCGGGGGAGCCCTGGCCGGCGGGCTGCACGGGGTCGGTACCGGCGGCGGTGTGCCCGCTGCCGCAGCCGGTGGTAAGGGCGAGCGCGGCCGTGAGGGCGGCGACGGCGAGGACGGCGTGGCGCCGGCCGGAGCGTGCGGCGGACGTCGCTATGGGCATGGGGTTCCTCCTTGGGTGAGGGGGGCGGTTCGATGGGCCCGCCGACCGCTCGGGTGCTGATCTCGGCGGAGCGTGCGGTCAAGGCCCTTGCGGGGACGGTCGGTCGCTGCGCTGGATCCGTAGCGCCAGGGCCGGGCAGCGGCGTACTGCCAGCTGGGCGCGGCGCCGCATGCGGGCCGGCAGCGGTCTGCCGGCCGTCTCGGGGTAGCCGTCCGGGCCGAGCCGGATCATGGCCGGTACCACCTCGGCGCACAGGCCGTGGCCGCGGCACAGCGTCCAGTCGACCAGCAGCCGTTCGGCCGGTGGCGGTGGTGGGGGCGGTGAAGAGGGCGATGGTGGGTACCGGGGCGGGGCGGGGAGCGGCGGCCGGTGCCCGGTGACCGGGAGTGCACCGGTCACCGGGCGGCCGCACCCGAACCCGTGCGCATGGCGGGCGAACTCCTCGGGGAAGGCGGCGAGGGCCGACGCCACGAAGCGCGCGGTACCGTCCGGGTGGCCGCAGGCGCCGCGGCCGCGCACGGTCCGCAGCCGGGCGTGCACGGCGTCCAGGGCGGTATCGCCGCCGCCCCGTACGGCGCGGTCGAGCTGCTCGGCGAGCGCGGGCAGCCCCAGGACGCAGGGCCCGCACTGCCCGGCGGACTCGGCGGCCATCCAGCGCGCGACCCGAACGGTTTCGCCCGCCGGACAGGTGCCGTGCGGCAGTGGCAGCACCGCGCCGGCACCCGGCGTCGCGCCGTGGACGGCCAGCGCGTCCTTGGAGAGCGCCGCGGACCGCGCGTCGGCGGGGGAGAGCCAGGTTCCGTGGTAGCCGCCGAGGAGGACGCCCTGCCCGGCGTCCGTTCCGCAGTGCGCGAGGACTTGGGCCAGGGGTGTCCCGCAGGGGGCCTCCACGACCTGGCGGCCGGCGACGGTCAGCAGCAGGGTGCCGGGCTCGCCGGGCAGGCCGGCGGTGCGGTAGCCGAGGGCGCCCATCCGGGCGGCCAGGGCGAGTTGGGCGTAGGTCTCGGCGTTGGACAAGAGGGTGGGCAGCCCGTTCAGGCCGCGTTCGCTGGAGCGGATCCGGCGGCCGGAGGGAAGTCCGGGGCCGCCGGACAGACCGCTGGTGAGCGCGGTGCCCTCACCGGTGACGAACCGCTCGGGCAGCCGGATGACCCGTAACGGCGCGCCGACCGGGCCGCGTTCGGCGATCGCGCGGCGGACCGCGTCCGCCACGTCCGGGCGGGTCACTCCGACCGCGGTCCGCTGTGCGCCGAGCGCGTCGGCGCACAGCTGCGCGCCGTCCAGCACCAGATGCGGTACGCGCAGCAGCAACGCGGTGTCCTTGAGGCAACTTGGCTCGCCCTCACAGCCGTTGACGGCCACCGCCGCCCTGCCGTCGGAGCGGCGGATGCCGTCCAGGACGGCGGCCAGCTTCCGGGCGAACGGGAAGCCGGCGCCGCCCCGGCCGCGCAGCGCGGTGTCCTCGGCCAGCGCCACCAGCTCCTGAGCGGACAGCCGGGGCAGTGCGCCGTGCAGCGTCAGATGTGCGACACGGTCGAGCCGGGGCAGTTCGTCGAGTCCGGCGAGGAGCCGCGGGGGCCCGAGGGAGGTCAGGGTGGGGACCGGGCCGGGGCCGGGAACGTCGCCGGAGGTCCGGGCAGCCCGCAGGGGGTGGGTGGCGGCCGGGGGCGTCATCGTGGCTCACCGCCCGGGATGCGGAGCGGGCCGCGCAGCCGCAGGGCGAGCCGTACGGCCACCCCGGCGAGCGCCATGCCGTATCCCGCCACTGCCCAGCCGGCCGCGGCCCGGCCGGACTTGAGGCCGTGGAGCAGGGCCAGCGCCCAGCAGGCGTAGGCGACCGTGTGCAGTGCCCACCACCATCGCGCGGTGGTACGGCCGGCGAAGGCCCCGCGTACCGCGCCGCTCACGGCGACCGTGAGGAACCCGTACGCGGCGAGCGTGCCGCATCCGATGAGCACGGGCTGTGCGCCGTCGGTGAACGGCACTGCGGCGGCCGTCGCCGTGGTGTGCCCCTCGACGGCCTTCACCCAGACGTGCAGGCCCAGGAAGCCCAGGCCCGCGACGCCGGTGGCGCGGTGCACGGCCTGGGCGAGCAGCCGGTGCGGGGTGTGCAGCACCAGCCGGTCGGTGGCGGCCAGCCCCCACAGCACTGTGGCGGAGAGCGAGACCAGTGCCAGTACCCCGGCGTCGTGGTCCAGGAAGCGCACCGTGTTGTCCATCGCGCCGGAGCGCAGGGTGACGGCGAGGAACAGCAGGAGTGCGGCCGGAAGTGCCGGGCGCAGTAAGGCGTTTCGGGCGGAGGGTGGGGGCGGGGCGGGCATCGGGCCTCCCGAGGGCGGGACACGATCGGGACACGATCGGTTGTCATACGCAAATTTCCGGTGATGTATCCCGGCTGCGTCGGTCATTCCTGGGGGCCGGGCCCATTGCCTGGACCGCTCTATGTGTGACCCCTGGTAACACTCAACATTCCGTAACCAGCCGGATACTCGCGGCCGTATTCCGGATGACCAAAAGCATCTCCGAGCGTCCGCCGGATTTCCCGATGTTTAGCGCGCTGTGACAAATTCCTGCACCGGCGTCGCGGACCCCGGGGAGGGTTCCGGATGATGCCGACCCAGGCGCACGAAGGGGCGTCAAGTCCCCGCCCACGCCCCCATCCCAGCCCCCGTCCCCGCCAGGATCGAGGTAGCGATGTGTGATCTCCTGAACCGCCTCTGGGTACATCCCCGGGTCGAGTGGAGTCGGGTCGTCAGAAAGGAACTCCCGGACCTTGCGGAGAAGGTCGTCGCGGAGTTGCAGCGCGGATTTCCCGCATTGTCCGCACTGCTCGGTGATACGCCGGTGGAAGAGGCCCAATGGGCGCTGGAGCAAGCCCTGCTGACCTGCCTCGGGTTCCAGAAAACTTCGCAAAGCAAACGCCCGGCGGTACCGTCCGTCGTCACCCCGATGCCGGTCGCCCGGGCCCGCCAGGACCTCTTCGACGCCCTCGCCGGACGGTGCGAGGCGCCGGAGAGCGGCCTCGGTGAGCTCGCCCGCGCGGCCGGCTGGCCGGTCCCCGAAGCCCTCCGGGCCGTCGTCCTCGCCACCCCCGCCGAGGCCCCCCAGCTGGCCGCCGCCCTCGGGCACGCCCTCATCGGCGGCATCGACGGCTACACCGCCCTCTACGTACCCGACCCGGCCACCCAGACCAGGCCCCGCCTGGAAGCCGCCCTCAGGGGCCGCATCGCCGCCGTGGGCCACGCGGTCCCCGCCGCTGACGCCGCGTCCTCGCTCCGCTGGGCCCGCTATCTGCTCTCCCTCGACCCCGGCACGGGCGGTCCCGAGGTCCGCCCCGCCTTCGTCGATGACAACCTCTCCGCGCTGCTGCTCCTCCAGGACGAGACGCTGGCCGTCGCCCTGACCGCCCGCCGGCTGAGCCCGCTGGCCGAGCTGACGCCACGTCAGAGCGAACGTCTGGAGGTCACCCTGCTGGCCTGGCTGGAAGGCGGCGGCGCCCCCGAGGCGGCCAGGCTCCTCCACGTCCATCCGCAGACCGTCCGCTACCGGCTGCGCCAGATCGAGAAGCTCTTCGGCCCGGCACTGCGCGACCCCCGTGCCCGCTTCGAACTGGAAATGGCCCTCCGCAGCCGCCGTTTGATGGCCCATGTCCGCAACCGGCGCGCCCGCGCCGGGCGCCGGGCCCGCCCCGTGCCCTCCGGCCTCCGGCCCCCGGGCACGGCCGGGGAAGCGCGGGTCAACGGCCTGTGACCGGCGGCCCGGACGGGCGGGTGGCCGCCCCCTCCCGTACGGGAGCCCGGGGAGCGGCAGCCACCTGCCGGGCGCCGTCAGGAGCAGGCGCGCCCGCCGTTGATGCACACCACCGCCCGGTTCATCAGCCCGTCCGGCATCACATCGATGAAGTCGCCGTGGTCCGTCACCGGTTTACGCAGCTGCTCGGGGAAGCTGTCCACCGCGAAGCTGTCGCCCGGCGGCACGTCGTAGGTCAGCCGCTGGACCAGCTGTGGCACCGCCGTGAAGCCCCGGGGGCAGGCGCCGTCCCGGCGGGCGAAGGCCATGTGGTCGCGGTGGTTGGCGCTGTCCGTCCGGCGGCCGTCCCAGCAACCGGGAAAGACGAGGGTACGGACCACTTGCGAACCCCTCGGGCACAGCGGGTACTTGTCCTTGAGCTGCCGGTTCTCGAAACCGGTGCAGCTCCAGGAGGCGGCGGCGTTCTCCGGCCCGTTGGTGAACGCCTTGGCGTCACCGGTGATCACGCGCAGGAAGCGGGGCATCGGCCGTACGGCCCCCGCCTGGCTGCCTCGGAAGGTCAGGGTCACCGAGGCCGGGGTCAGCACCGACCCGTCGTTGCCGTCGTGTCCGGCACCCGGCCGCCGCACGACGGTGCCGTCCAGCCTGCGGAGCACCGGCCAGTAGTAGGTGGACAGATCACCATTGGCGCAGGTGGTGCCGGCGGCGGCCAGCGACCGGTCGGTGGAGAAGGCGTCGGTGGTGGTGTTCCCGACGTAGTCGTGGGTGTGATGGGCGCCGTTGGAGACGCCCGGTGTCACGATGACGTTGTCGGAGTTGAAGTGGCCGTCCTCGTTGCGCCCGCACGCGCTGGTGAAGGTGCCGGTGGCGGCGCCCCGGCCGCTGGGCGCGGTGAACGGCGGCGCGGCGGTGTCGGCGCCCGGCCGGACGGTGGTGATGTCGAGGAAGTCGTCGGGGGAAGGCCCGTCGTGCCGGAGGGGGTTACGGCCTTGGCCCGGCCCCCGGTTCTGCCCGTGGTCCCGGCCCTGGGGCCGGTTTCCGATCCGGTTCCGGCGCTGGCTCTGGTCCTGGTCCTGGTTCTGCTCCTGGCGTTGACCGGCTCCGGTGGGCTTGGTGGTGCAGGCGCTCAATCGCAGCAATTCGTCCGGGCGTTGGGCGCCGCCGCCGGCGATCGCGTCCGCCATCGCGCCGATGGTCTCGCGGCGCTGCCGCGCGAGGGCACCGAGGAGTTGGCCGCTGTCGCCGCCCGCCGTCATCGCGTGGTAGGCGTCCGAGACCTGGCGGTCGAGGGCGGCCAGCCCTCGGGAGACCTGGGGCTGCGCGCTGCGCGGCATCGTCCGCAGCCGCTCGCCGACATCGGGGCAGGAGATGGTGGCGGCGGTCGCGGCGAGGTGCTGAGGGCCCGGTACGGGGGCCGGGTCGGAGTTGTGGGCCAGTGCGGTGCCGGCGATGACCGCGAGCGTGCCGCCGCCCAGGAGCAGGGCGGCCGCGGCGACCGTCATGCGCGTGCTCAACCGCCGACGTTTGTGGCCCTGTTGACGTTGCCGGATGTGAGGGCGTCGCGGGTGGTGCGTCCGTCGGCTCAAGGAGCTCAAGCGGCTCAAGGGACTCAAGGGGTATCACTCCATTTCGTCCGGTGCGCGGAAGGGATGAGACATGGGGAACGGGATGGTGAGGGGAGTGGGGATGGGAAGGGGAATGGGAACGGAGGGCGGGCCGGGGTATAGGGCCGGAGACCGGTCCGGGGCCATCAGCCGCTGTGCTGCGTGCCGTAGTCGGCCAGGCCGGTCTGCTCCAGGACTGTCATGTGGTCCAGGACGATGGTGTTGGCCCGGTTGGCCAGGGAGCGGACAAGGGAGTTACGGGTCTGGTCGCGGACCAGCGCGACCAGACCGAAGACCTTGCCGTGGGACCGGCGCAGCAGCTCCGCGAAGAGCGGGCCGAAGGCGTCGTCCGAGGCGGTGCCGAGCTGGCCGAGCCAGCCCTGCTGCTCCGCGGTGGGCCGGTCGGGCAGGGGGATGCCCAACGTCCGCCCGGCCTCCACCGAACGGCGGTCCAACTCGGTGTGTCCGGCGACGAGATGGTCGCCCGCGGTGCGTACCGCTGGGGTCCTCCCGCGCTCCTGGGCCTGCCGGCCCGCCGGCATCTCCCACAGCCCGGCCAGCCGGACCTTGCGGACGAAGTCCCGGTCCATCGCGGTCAGCGGACCGTAGCGGGTGGCGACGGTGCCCCCGCCGTCGTCGTCGAAGGCCACCGTGTGGGTGGCCGTGGACGCGCTCTCGCCGAAGAGCCGCACGGGCAGCAACAGCGCCGCGAGCGTGGCCAGCAGTGCGCAGACCACCAGGCCGGTGGCGAGGGTCCGCCCGGAGGCGGCGGATTTCCTGATGCCGGGGATCGACCGCATGCCGGGACGCTAAGCGCCGTACGGGCCGCACGGCGCCGGATCCGCGCCCCTGGACAAATACCGGCCGGGACGACGGCCGCTCTGCTATGGCGCCGCGGCGGGCGGGCCGGGGAGCCGGTCGAGGTCCGGACGGTGCGCGGCCGTCCGCGGCGCTGCTCCTGTGCAGCGCCCTCGGCCTGGCCACCACCACCCGCCCGGTCCCACCGGACCGCATGTGCACGGCCATCCGCAACCATGAGCGCCGTACGGCATTCCTGCCGCAACGCGAACCCGACGCCGCCGGCCGCCCGCGAGCACCGGGCTGATGCGCGAGGGTGACCCGCCCGATTCTTGACGTTCTGCTGGCGAGACAGCGGCACGGGAGGTGCTGACGAACCAGGTTTCAGGAATGGGGAGTTGCGGGCGGCAGATGCGGCGTGGGCGGCGGCCCGCTGACCGAGGTGCTTGGCGACCCGTTGCCGCGTTGCGGGCCGTTAGCCTGTCGCTATGTCAGAGCGTGTCATGCCCGCTCGCCCGGACGGCCTGATCACCCTGGGTGTCGCGGACGCTCTGTGGGTCGAGTTGACGGCCACCAGTGCTGTGCCGACGACTTCTGGGGCATTCACCTGCTCTCCTGCCCATGCTCGGCCGGGGTACGTCCTGCTCGGCGGCCATGTGGTGGCGACGGTGAGGGCGAGCGGCGGCCCGTTTGGTGGGGCGCCGCGGCGGGAGTGCAACGAGGAAACGCCGCTGCGTTGGCGCCAGGGCATCACGAGGGAACTGCAGGGTTGGCTGTACCCGCGTTGCGCACGGGCGGTGGAACTGTCGCCTGCCGTTGGAACAAGCGCGAGGCTACGATCGGGGTCGCCTCAACGGAGCCTCGCTGACACCAACATCGACAACCCGCACCGCCGGGTGCGGTTGAGCTTGTTGGGGTGACCGTGATCACCACTGGGAGTGGTCGCGAAATCATCTGACCGTCTCCGCATCTGTCGGCGGCCACATCATTGGCCGGGCCGACGGCTTCCCCGCTCAAACGCGGAGGGGAGTAACCGACGATGTATTCACGGGTGGCGAGATCGGGTCGTAGATCAAGGTCGGAACTGTATTGGGGATTGCGGCAGTTGTCCTGAATGCGGCTGAGTGTATTGCTTCCGATTCCTTTCTGGGGCGGTGTGTGCTGTGCTACACTTTCACCCCAACGCACCCTCAATGAGTCTCCACTTGACCTGGAGAGTGGAGTGTCGAACGGAGAGAATTTCTCGTTCCAGAGGCCGCTATGAGTCGAAGAAATTCTCTGGAGTATGACGACTAACAACTTTGGGCAGAAGCTGAGGTCGCTTCGACTCCAGCGGGGTCTCTCTCAAAACGACCTGGCGGAACCGGGTTTGTCCGCAGGCTACATCAGCTTGCTGGAGAACGGAAAGAGACCTCCGACTTCAGAGGTGATTTTGAGGATCGCCGCGCGGCTGGATGTCTCCCCGGAAGTCCTGTCCAGTGCCCAGGAGGCATCGGCGCAGCCGAGTGATATCGGTAGCATCGAAGTCGATTACGCGACTCAAGTGATCCTGCTGCGAGGCGACTTGGCGTTTGCTGACGGAGACATTTCCGGGGCTTGTGACTCTTTCGAGGCGGCGCTGGAGAATGCCGTTCACTCAGTGGCAGACCAAATGGAAGCAGTCCATAGGTTGGCGCACGCCTGTGAACATCTTGGCGAGCTCGATAGGGCGGCCGAGCTCTATCGACAATGGCTCGATCTCCATCAGCAGCAGCGCACTTCGGGACGGGTTCACACATGGGTCGTCTGCGCAACGGCGCTGACGAGGTGCATGCTGGAACTCGGCCGGCTGGACGAAGCGGTGGCGTTCGGTGTCGAGGCCCTGGCGCAGGCACGGACTCTTGGAGTTCATGGCGTACCTCCTGCCGTTGAGCTGGCGAGCAGTGTGCAGTACGCCCATCATTGCCGTGGCGGTGGCGGCCGAACGGACATCGATTCTGGAGCCGTTGAAGAGGCTGCCGCGGGGTTCCTCTCCCGTGACGTTCAGGTGGCGGCATATTCCCAGGCTGCCCAGGCCGCGGAGGAGAACGGCGATCAGGAGAGTGCCTACGCCCTTCTCGCCGAGGCTCTCCAAACGAAGGTCATGGACACCCGTGCAGTTGCCGGCGACCGCATCGCGGTGACCGCCATGGCGTACATGGCGCACCAGGGCGGGCGGCTTCCGGCGCAGCCGCAGTCGCATGTGCGCCCGGCCATACAACGCCTTCAGGAATTCGGCACGGCAGTCGACGCATCGCTCGGCACAGCGGGATTCGCCAACATCCTGCTGAACAGCGGGGAATCGGAGGAGGCTCACCGCACGGCCGTCGACGCGCTGGCCACCATGCCCGCGGCATACCGGTTGAGCCGCGCACAGACGGCATTGACCGCCGGTCGGGCGCTTCGTGAGCTGGGTCGGTACAAGCAGGCTCGGGACTCCTACGAGAGCGCATCCACGCAGTTGATCGATATGGGACTGGGCTGGCTGGGGGCGAACGCGCTGTTCGAGCTTGCGGAGATGCTGGAACAAGCGGGTGACGCCTCCGGCGCACTGTCGGTCTACCGGACCGCGTCGAAGACGTTGAGAGTCCCCCGCGGTACCTGAACTTCAGGGCGGTATTCGCAGGGGCCGGATCCGCTTCGCGTGGCTCTTCTGTTCCGCCGTACCTCGAACCGGGATAAAATGGTGGCCACCTTGGCCAGGACACTCCCGGACGGAAACATCCCATGCTCGACTTGGCAATTATGGGCTTCCTTGCAGAAGCCCCACTTCATGGCTATGAGCTGCGCCGTTGCGTTGCTCAGCTCACCGGTCACGTGCGCCCAGTCAGTGATGGATCGCTCTATCCGGCGATCAACCGGCTGGAACGCTATGGATTTGTCACGCGTCATGTGGAGAAGGGATCACAGGGGAGCGTGCGGCGGCGGCATACGTTGTCCCTGACGAGCCAAGGCAAGGATCAGCTGCTCGGGCAATTGCGGAACCCGGGCGAGAAGTTCATCACGGATCGAAATCGGTTCAATGTGGTGCTTGCCTTCCTCGGTCTGGTGCCGGACGTAAGGGAGCAGGCCGCGGTTCTGCAACGTCGCCGGGAGTTCCTCGACCAGCCGGCCAGCTACTTCACCCGGGGCGGCAAGCTGGTCCGTGCAGTGGATACACCCGACAGGTACCGGAAGGGCATGCTCCAGGTTTCCCGGGAATCACGACGGGCCGAAATCGCATGGCTGGACAGCACACTTGCCGAACTCTCCGCCGAAGCGAGCGGTGTATGAGCCGTCGTGGCCGAGGGCTCTCCGCAGCCTCTTTCTGTGGCGCAGTGCCACCATCGAGCGCGATTTCCTCGACGCCGACGTCAGTTTGAGTGGTGCCAGTCCTGGAGCGCCCGTACTTCGGGTTCCGTTGCGCTGGCTTCTTCGATACCTCGGACGACTGCCTCGGCGCCCTGGATGGTGGTGACATAGGGGACGCCCCGTGAAACGGCCGCCGTGCGGAGTTCGCTGCCTTCGGCACGCTCGGGGCGGTTGCCATGGGACGTGTCGATGACCAGCGTGATGTCATCCTCCTGAATGCGCCGGGCGTGCTGCTCTTCGCCGTCACCGTCCTGCACCACGGTGATATCCCTCCCGTTGCGGCGCAGGAATGCTGCGGTGCCCTGTGCCGCCAGGATGCGAAAGCCCAGGCTGGCGAGGCGCTCGGCGAGGAGGATGCCGAGGCTCTCGTCCCGGTCGGCCAGTGCGAGCACTACGGAGCCCTTCATCGGCAGCGCCCCGTGCGCCGCGATCTGGCTCTTTGCGTAGGCACGTCCGAGAGTGATGTCGATACCCATGACTTCGCCGGTCGACTTCATTTCCGGGCCGAGCAGGGGATCGATGCCGCGACCTTCGGGGGTGCGAAACCGGTGAAACGGCAGGACGGCTTCCTTGACGGCGACCGCGGAACGGGCGGGCAGCGTCGCGCCGTCTCCGGTGGCCGGGAGGACGCCCTCCTCACGCAGCTCGGCCAGGGGCGCACCGAGCATGATGCGCGAGGCGGCCTTGGCCAGGGGCACGGCCGTGGCTTTGGACACGAACGGCACGGTGCGGGAAGCGCGCGGGTTGGCCTCCAGGACGTACACGACACCGTCCTTGAGGGCGTATTGGACGTTGAGCAGGCCCGTGCACGCCGATGGCGCGGGCGAGGGCTTCGGTGGAGCGGCGGACCGCCTCCACCTCCTGCCTGCCAAGGGTGGGGGGAGGCAGGACGCAGGCGGAGTCGCCGGAGTGCACGCCGGCTCGTTCGATGTGCTCCATGATGCCGCCGAGGTAGACCTCACGGCCGTCACAGAGCGCATCGACGTCGATCTCGATCGCGTTGTCCAGGAAGTGGTCCACCAGCACCGGGTGTTCGGGGGCGATGTCAGTTGCCCGGTTGATGTACCCCTCCAGGGAGGCTTCGTCGTGGACGACTTCCATCCCGCGCCCGCCCAGCACATAGGAGGGGCGCACAAGGACCGGATAACCGATGTCGTCGGCGATGCGCTTCGCCCCAGCGAAGCTGGTGGCGGTGCCGTACGGGGGAGCGGGCAGCCCGGCGGCGGCCAGGACCTCCCCGAACGCACCGCGGTCCTCCGCGAGGTCGATCGCAGTGGGCGGGGTGCCGAGGACCGGTACTCCGGCGTCGGCGAGCCGCCGCGCCAGGCCGAGCGGCGTCTGGCCACCGAGCTGGACGATGACGCCGGCCACGGCGCCCGAGGTCTGTTCGGCGTGCACCACCTCCAGCACGTCCTCGAACGTGAGCGGTTCGATGTACAGGCGGTCCGAGGTGTCGTAGTCGATGGAGACGGTTTCGGGGTTGCAGTTGACCATCACCGTCTCGTAACCGACCTCGTGCAGCGCCATGGCGGCATGCACGCACGAATAGTCGAACTCGATGCCCTGGCCGATGCGGTTGGGCCCGGAGCCGAGGATGATCACCTTGGGCCGCTGCCGCTGTGCGGCGACTTCGCTCTCGGCGGCGGGGTCGGACTCGTAGGCCGAGTAGTGGTACGGAGTCCTGGCCGGGAATTCGGCCGCGCAGGTGTCGACGGTCTTGAACGTCGGTCGCACGCCCAGCAGGTGCCGCAACGACCGCACCCGGTCCTCATCGGCCAACTCGGGCCGCAGCAGCGCGATCTGGCGATCGGAGAGGCCGGCGCCCTTGGCGCGACGCAGCAACGCGGCATCCAGAACCGGTGCGTGGACGACCTCGGCGCGCAGTTCGACCAGGGAGGCGATCTGGTCGAGGAACCACGGGTCGATGCCCGAAGCTTCGTGCACCTGCCGCACGGTGGCGCCCTGCCGCAGGGCCCGTTCCACGGTGTACAGCCGGCCGTCGTGCCCCGTGCGCAGCGCCTGGAGCGTGCTTGCGAGGGTGGTGCCTTCGGGGCCGGGCCTGGTCCACGTCCCCGCGCCCGGGGTCTCCATCGACCGCAGTGCCTTGCCGAGCGCTTCGAGGAAGCTGCGGCCCATCGCCATGGCCTCGCCGACGCTCTTCATCGTGGTGGTCAGGCCCGCATCCGCGGTGGGAAACTTCTCGAAAGCGAACCGCGGCACCTTGACCACCACGGTGGGGCGCTCTCTTCGATTGCCGCATTCGCCAGTTCGCCGGTGCAGTCACGGAGATCGATGTAGACAGACTTCATGTTCCCCCTCAACTCGTTTCCGATTGCCTGTGGATCAGGAACATGTTGCTTCGCGGCCCATCTGACGTCCCGTCGGCATGAGGTCCGGCGGGGGAGCGGTAGCGTGCACGCGCTGCGCGATGAGCGTGCCGTGTGTCCTGGGTCGGCGGCGCCGAAGATATTGCGTCCGACGGCGACGCCGGAGGCCATTGCGTCTGTGATGCCGTCGAGGAGTTTCTCCGTTTCGGTGACCACGCCGCCGCCGGCGGTCACGATGGGGATCGGGCTGGCATGGACGACATCGACCATCGTGTATGTGAAGATGGTCGAGCACTATCTGCACGAGTACGGCGGGTACAGCCCGGACCCGCTCACCTTTCTGGCCGCGGTGGCCGCCCGGACACAGTCGATCCGCCTGATGACCGGAGGTATCCAGGCATCCTTCCATCACCCGGTGCAGATAGCGGCGCAAGCCGCACAGGTCGACGTCCTCAGCCACGGGCGACTCGATGTCGGATTCGCTCGCGCCTTCCTTCCTTACGAATTCGACACCTTCGGTGTGCCGATGGAAGGAAGCCGGCAGCGGTACAGGGAAACGGTCGAGGCCGTCCTTCGGTTGTGGACCGAGAAGGGCGTCTCGGAATCCAGCGAGTTCTTCCAGTACTCCGGTGTCAACTCCCTTCCGTCGGTGGTGCAGACGCCGCATCCGCCCACCTGGGCCGCCGGCCTGATGTCGCCGGAGACGTTTTCCTGGGCGGGCGACCGCGGGCTGAACCTCCTCATGGCGTCTCCGCCGCGTGCTGCGGAATTGCCCAAGGCCCGGGAGAACGTAGAGCTCTACACGTCGTGCTTCCAGGAGGCGGCAAGGGAGACCGGGGGATCACCGCGGGTCGCGATGAGCATCCCGCTGATGATCGGTGAGACGGACACAGACGCGGTGGACAGGGCGCTGCCTCGACTTCGGGCGCACTGGCAGGTGTTCGGCGAGGCAGCCGAGTCTCTGCTGCATACGCATTCGTCGGATTACGCGAAGTACCCGCAGATCGTGAAGAGCATCAAGGAGATGACCGACGACGATCTGATCGAGACGGCGATCGTCGGTTCACCGGAGACGGTCACGGAGCGGATCGTCGAGTTCCGGCGCGCGCTGTCCGTGGACACGTTCTTGTGGCACATCGACTACGGCGGCCAGGCGTTCAACGACATGGCCGGCAACCTCCGGCGCTTCCGCGAGCAGGTGCTGCCGCGTCTCCCCGAGTGACGCAGCGGGTCTCTGCGCCGGCAGGCAGGTGAAGCCGGCGCTCGGGGAGGGACTCGACGGACCTCCTCCAGCGGGTGGCGAACGGGAGTCGTCCGCCCCTTCGCCACCCCGGCGCGGCTTCCTGTACTTCCGCACGCCTGTGCTGTCACGCCGTCAGCTCTCGCTCGGCAACCGCTCACACTACGTCGCTTCGAGGTATAGACTTCGAAACATCGCTTCGAGGTATACGACTCGGAAGCTTCTGATGTCACTCAGTAGTCGACGGCCCGGGGCTCGTCGCGCCCGGGCGATGCTCGACTCGAAACGAGGACGGGAGATTCGTGACAGCAACCACGGGTGTCGAACCGACGGCACGAGCTGGTCATCCGCGGCGGCGCGGAGCTCGTCGCATCGCTTCAGGCGCGGCATTTCTGGTCATGGGAATGGTATCGGTGATGAATCTTGCGATACCGACCATCTCTACCAGTGACCTGCATCCGTCGGCGACTCAGTTGTTATGGGTCGTCGACGGATACACCATCGTCTTCGCCTGCTTATTGGTTCCAGCGGGCGCGCTCGCGGACCGTTATGGGCGTAAAGGTTTTCTGCTCGTCGGCCTGACCGTATACGTCATCGGCTGCCTGGCTTCCGGGCTGGCCCCGACGATCGCCTTGCTCCTTGCCGCGCGTTTCTTCACCGGGCTGGGAGCGGCGTTTGTGTTTTCGACGACACTGTCGATCATCGTGAACATCCATACGGAGCAGGAACGTCCCAAGGCGGTCACGGGGTGGACGGTGGCCGTCCAGGCCGCCGGCATGGTGGCTGCCACAGCCGGCGGGGCTCTGGTGCAGTTCGGTGGCTGGCGCATGATGTTCCTGGTGTTCGCCGTTCTGGCGATAGGCGCCACCCTCTGCGTCGCGGCGTATGTGCCCCGGACGCAGAATGTGGACACGAAGGTGGACCTCGCCGGATCGGCGCTCCTGATCGTCGGTCTGACCAGCCTTCTCTACATGATCATCGAGGGTTCCGAACTGGGCTGGACCTCCCCGACCGTCCTTGCCTCCGGAATCATGGGGATCGCGGTCATCGCGTACTACGCGGTGCGTAGCTGGGGCAAGAGGCATGCACTCCTCGACACGGCGCTCTTCCGCATCCCGAAGCTCCGGGCCGGGACGGTCGGAGTAATGGTCGGCTTCCTGGCGATGTTTGCGCTCTTCTACGTCAATTCCCAGTACCTGCAGTTCGCCAAGGGGTACACACCGCTGGTGGCCGGCCTCGCCACGATTCCCATGCCCCTGTGGAATGCCGTGGTCTCGGCGAAAAGCCTGCGGATTGCCGACCGCATCGGCGCGCGTGCAACCATTGCGTCGGGCCTGGCAATCCTGGTCCTCGGCTTGGCTCTGCTGTCAACATTGACTGCGGCGACGCCGTACGCGGTACTCATCGTCTACCTGCTGCTGATGGCAACGGGAATCGGGCTCACCGCACCACTGCTGTCCAATGCCATCATCGGCTCCCTGCCCGCGAACCGTGTCGGGGCCGGATCGGGTCTCAACAGCCTCATGCGCGAGCTCGGGGCGGCGGTGGGCATTGCCACCATGGGAACGATCATCCAGGCCCACTTCTTCTCCCACATCGCGGGCGGCGAACCGCAGCCGTCCGTCTTCTCCAGATTGCTGACCAGCGGCAACACAGAGATGGTTGACAAGTTCGTCAGCTCAGTGGATCTGGGATACCGGACGATCGGCGTCGTTCTGCTGGTGGTGTCAGTGTTCGTCATCGCCTGGTTCCGGAACGAGAATCCAGCCGAATCCGCATAACCGCTGACCGCGAACGCCGTGTCAGCTTGTGATGCCGGGCGCGCCCGCCTCCACGGAGCGGTGCGCCGCGATGACGTCGTCCGGAGCGAATGCACGGTTCACGACAAGCCGACAGGACCGGCGTCCGGGCCGGAGAAGACACACGTATCGGCCCGGCGGAGCCGCTGCGGCCGATCGTCGTACCGCCGCCGACGGTACTCACGGGGCGACTCGCCGTGGAGACCGCGTCGGCCGGGCACGGCTGCGTGGATGAGGAGCCGGGGGGCTGCGAACTCGGACACCCGTGAGCTGGGCCCGTGGGGCCGGCCAGGCCGCGAGCCGTCCTGCCGGTCGCCTTAACGGAGTTTCGCTGACACCAACATCGACAACCCGCACCGCCGGGTGCGGTTGAGCTTCCTGGGCTAGGGGTGCGGGCCAGGGGGCCGTGGACGGGAAGTCCGGTCGGTTCGAGCGATCCGCGGTGGCGCGGTGGCGAAGGCGTCTCGGCAGGGTCGTCCGCGCTGATCGTGGCCTCGCCCACAGGGCCGGGTCGTACGGTGGACCAATGCCTGATCCGACACCCCCCACTACGCCGGCGGCCGTTGCCGCCCCCGCCGAGTCCACGGCTCGGCCCGGCCTGCCCGACGCGGCGGCCGTCCCCGCACCCTCCTCCGGTGGCCGCCGTCCCGTCGCGGCCGTCTTCCGCGCGCTGGCGGCCCTGACCGGGGTCACCGGGATCGTCCTGGACACGATCGACTCCCATGATCTGGGCCGGCTCTTCAGCTACTTCACGATCCAGTCCAACATCGTGTTGGTCCTCGTCTTCGCCTGGTCCGCGCACCGCGCCTGGACCGGTCGTCCCGCCCTCTCGCCGCGGATCACCGGCGCAGCGTTGCTCTACATCTGCATCACCGGGCTCGTCTTCCACTTCGTCCTGTCGAACGACTCCAGCGGCTTCTCCATGACCAGCCACCGGACCCCCATCGAATCGGTCGCCAGTCAGCTCCTCCACACCGCGACCCCCCTCGCCGCGGTCCTCGACCGGCTCCTCTTCACCGACCCCGGCGCCTTCCTGTTCCGCTACGCCTGGCAGTGGCTCATCTACCCGATCCTCTACCTTCCCTTCGCGCTCATCCGTGGCGCCCTCCTCGCCCCCGGCACCGACGGCCGCTACCCCTATCCCTTCCTCGACGTCGACCTCCACGGCTACGCCGGTATCGCCACCAACGCGGTCGTGTTCGCCCTGGCCTTCTACGCCCTGGCCCTCGCCCTCGTCCTCCTCGATCGCATCCGCCCCCGCCTGCGTGGCCCCGGGAGCCGGATGCCGTCCACCGGGTCCGGCCCGCTGGACGCATGACGCCAACGGACGGACGGCACGGCGGTGTTCATGGTCGGCACCGACTCGGGAAGCCAGCCGGTGCAACGTCGGCGACGGCGCCTTCCGTTTCGGCAGCGACCCGGCCATGGGCGGGTTCGGTGACGACGGCCCGGCGAGGACCGGGGACCGAGCCCCTCGGCGCGCCGAGAGCGCACACCGGGCGCCGCGCGGCCGGTTCTCCGGGCGAACGGTGGGGTGTTGTGAGCACGGCCTAGCGGAGGATCTCCTGGGCGCGAGCGGCCGCCAGCCAGGCGGGGAACTCCCCGAGCAGCCGGTCGAAGAGGTCCGCGTCGGGCAGGGCACTGGGCGTGGTGCCGGCGGGGAAGAAGCCGGCGTTGTCGACGATCCTGCGGCGGGGGACCGGGAGTTCGTCCAGCCGGCGGAGGAAGTCGAACTCCCGGTGCTCGGGGTCGCCGAAGCCGATGAACTGCCAGAACAGCGGCAGCCCGGCGGCCTTGCACAGCCACTTCTCGGCAGCGGTCCGGCTGGTGGGCCCACCGTCGGTCTGGAACACCACCAGCGCCGGCGCCTGCGCCCCGGACGCGAGGTAGTGGTCGAGCACGGCGTCCATCCCGGCCTCGTAGTGGGTGCGCCCCATGTGCCCCAGCTGTTCGTGGTAGGCGGCCACCCGCCCCTGGTAGGCGTCCAGGCTGATCTCGTGCACGCCGTCGACGTCGGTGGAGAAGAACACCAGTGGGACGACCGCGTCGTCGTCGAGATGCGCGGAGACCGCCAGGACCTGTTCGGCCAGGTGCTGCATCGTGCCGTCCTTGTAGTACGGGCGCATCGAGCCCGACCGGTCCAGCACCAGGTACACCGCGGCCCGTTGCCCCTGCAGCCCGTGCTTGCGCAGGCTGATCCCCGCCTGCTTGTAGAGGTTCACCAGCGGCGGCGCGGCCTGCTCCACCTTCTCCAGACTCAGCGGACTCATATCGATCGAGCTCCTTTCCTCCGGGGAGCCTACGCATCCCGATGCCGGAGCCATCGCGGTACGTCGCGCGCAGGGCACAACCGGGCGACGCGACGGATGACGCACGGTCGGCCGCAGCTCCCCGCGCGCCCTGACCGGCTACGTCAGACCAGCTATGTCAGACCGGCTACGTCAGACCGGCTACGTCAGACCGGCTACGTCAGACCGGCCGCTCCTGGTCGGTGCGCCGGTGCACGAACGCGTCCTCGACGGCCCGCTCGACGAGGCGGGCGGTGTTCCGGTCCGCCGGGCGCCCCTTGACCAGCGCACTCAGCCGCTGGGCCGGATCGGTGGTCGGCAGCAGGTCCACCGGACCGCGGCTCAGCCGGCCACCGCGGCCGGCCAGCGGAGTCCGTCGAGCGCGGCGTCCACCACCCGCCAGTCGTACCGGTCGGGTTCGGCTGACCCCCTCTCGGCGAGCGCGACCTCCTGCGCGTGCCGATCCGTCCGATCCTCCGGCCCACCGTCGATGCCCCGCTGGCGGAGGAAGGCGTTCCACTCGTCCTCCACGATGCCGTCCACCAACTCGCGGCAGGCGGGACAGGCGGGACAGGCGGGACAGGCGGGGCAGGCGGGCGCACCGCCGTACGCGTATGCGCCGCACTCCGCACAGCGCCGTAGCGCCGCCCCGACCGCAGGTCCGGCCACGATTCCTCCTCCTCCACCGTCGCCGGCTTCGGCACGTGGCACGACCGGCCCTCCCGCGACCTCCTGACGTGCCGGTTCGTCCGGTCTTCGGCGGCTACTGCCGGGCTCCGGCGGGCGACGGCCCGCAGGGCGGTACGGCCGTGGCCGGTACGGGCGGGCGCGGCAACCGGCGGGCGAGGGGCAGGACGGCGGCGCCGAGGAGGCATCCGTAGCAGGTCACCAGGCCGTGCCCGTTCTCCTGGGCGAGCCACATCGCCAGTCCGGCCGCGGGCACGCACAACGCCATCAGCCGTCCCTTGATGTGGGGGCTGGTCAGCAGCAGGCCCGCCGCGAGGGTGGCGGCCAGGAAGTACGTCGCCCCCGAACTGCCGGCGAAGTTGCGCGGGTCGGTGCTCGGGGCCGTCTCGCCGAACAGGGCGTCGATCCGCTGCGGCAGCAGGATGCCGGCGGCGAACAGCAGCAGCATCAGCGGGCCGCGCCAGAACCACTGCGCCAGCGCGGCGATCACGGCCAGGGTGACGATGTTCCAGATGCCACCGAAGAGCCCGCCGTTCTGCATGAACACCGAGGTCACCACCCGCCACCAGCCGGTCTTGCGGGGATCGCCGTCCAGGGCGTCCATCGCTCCGGACCAGGCCAGTTGGAGCACGACCGCGCCGACGGCCACGGCGGTGAGGGCGATCGCCACCCAGGGAACCGGTCGGCGGCGGACGGTGCCCTCGCCGATCAGCAGGATGCCGCACTTGAACATCAACACCATCAGTGCGGCGGTCGTCAGGTTGAAGACAATGGCGTCCAAGTAGATCATCCCCCGTTGAAAATCCCTGGTCACAGGCCGGCGATCACGATAGGCCAAGAAATCCGCGAAGGGACCGCGGGTGCCGGCCGCGGAGCATGATTTTGCCTGTTCGAGCCCGTTTCAGGGGGATCTTTTGGCGGGGAGCGGGTAGCGGAACCGGTCACAGTGGAGGAACGTCGCGGTGTCGCCACCGTCGAACGGTGGGGCGTCGGACGGCGTCAGCGCAGCTTGGCGCCGTAGACGTGGTCCACCGTCATCGTCATGAGCACCCTGCGGTCGGAGACCATCACCGAGCGGTACTCCTCCCAGTCGGGGTGCTCCCCGGCGGCGAGCCGGTAGTAGCGCACCAGCGCCTCGACCTCGGGGCCGTGCGGCTCCGTCCCCGGGCCGGTGAGCGTCACCGCGCCCTCGGCGGTGGCCCAGGACCCGCCGTCGGCGCTGGTGACCTCCAGCGCGGCTCGTGGGTCCCGGCGCAGATTCGCCGTCTTGGCCCGCCCCTCGGTCATCGAGACATAGAGGACGTCGGCCTCCCGGTCGTAGAAGGGCATGACGGGGGAGAGCTGGGGGCGGCCGTCCGACTTGATCGTCGCGAGCACCCCGAGGCGGCTCTCCGCGAGCAGCGCGCGCGGTTGGAAAGGCGTAGCGGTCATGTCCGGTACAGCCGTGGCGGACGGCCGGCTATTCCCGGCGGGGGCACGACGCCGGATACCGGGTGCCGGGCGGTTCCGGCCTTCAACGGCCCGCGTTCGGGCGGGCGTTGGCCGGCAGGGCGCAGGCCGCGGTGCCGCCGGGCATGCGGTGGCGGTTGTCGGCGATCAGGCGGTAGGCGGCGTGCGCGAACCAGCGCACCGGGGGGAGCGTGAGGACGGCGCCGGCGACGGCCCACGGGCCGCCCGCGTTCAGCAGCACCTTGGCGACGGCCCGGGCGCCGCCGTGGACCGTGCCCGTCGGGGTGATCCACAGCACCTCGTGCTCGGCGCGCTGCTGGGTGACCCCGAGTTCCTCCAGGTCCGCGAACTGCCAGGCGGTGATCCGGCAGCGGGGGCGGATGCGTCGCTCGGCGAAGTGCACGGAGGTGGTGCAGAAGCCGCAGTCACCGTCGTAGACGAGTACGGGTCGGGTCCTCGAAGCCGTCATGTGCCCATCATGTCGGGTCGCCGCGATGCGGGACACACCCGGGGATGCCGTATGCCGAGCGCGAACGGCCGACCGACGGGGGAGGGGACGGACGGTCGACGGGGCGGGGCGGACGACCGACGGGGAGGGAAGGGCCGGCCCCTCGCTCCCCGTGGTGGGGTGCTTACGCCTCGTCCTCGGTGCGCTGCTTCTCCTTCAGGCGGGCCGTCTCCTTGCGGACCTCGGCCTGGGTGGCGCGCTCCTTCTGCAGCCACTCGGGGTTCTCCGTCTTCAGCGCGTCGACCTGCTCCGTGGTCAGGGCGTCGGTGACGCCGGCACGGGCCAGACCGGAGATGGAGACGCCCAGCTTCGCGGCGACCACCGGGCGGGGGTGGGGGCCGTTGCGCCGCAGCTCGCGCAGCCACTCGGGCGGATCCGCCTGGAGCGCGTTGAGCTCGGCGCGCGAGACCGCGCCCTCCTGGAACTCGGAGGGGGTGGCCTGGAGGTACACACCCAGCTTCTTCGCCGCGGTGGCGGGCTTCATCGTCTGGGCGGTCTGGTGCGACTTCATGGCTCCAGGGTATCGAGCGTGCGCACCACCTCTGACCACGGCGGGTAACCTGGCGGGGTGACAGGCTCGGAGACTTCGCCCTCGTTCCGGCTCGCGTATGTACCGGGAGTGACACCCGCCAAGTGGGTGCGGATCTGGAACGAGCGCCTGCCGGACGTACCGCTCACCCTGCACCAGGTGTCGGCCGACGAGGCGGCCGAGGTGCTGCGGAGCGGTGCTGCCGACGCGGGTTTCCTGCGGCTGCCGGTCGATCGCACGGACCTCAGCGCGATCCCGCTCTACACCGAGACGTCGGTGGTCGTGGCGCCGAAGGACCACCTGATCGCCGCGTTCGACGAGGTGTCCGTCGACGATCTCGCCGACGAGATCATGCAGCACCCGCTCGACGACACCCTGGACTGGGAGCGGCCCCCTGGGCGGCCCGCGATCGAGCGCCCGGCCACCACGCCGGACGCCCTCGAACTGGTGGCGGCCGGGGTCGGGCTGCTCATCGTCCCGCAGTCGCTGGCCCGGCTGTACCACCGGCGGGACCTCATCTACCGGACGATCACCGGCACGCCCCAGTCCCAGGTCGCGCTGTCGTGGCGCGAGGACCGGACCACCGATCAGGTGGAGGACTTCATCGGGATCGTCCGCGGACGGACGGTGAACAGCTCCCGGGGTCGCCGCACGGCCGACGAGGCGCAGCAGAAGTCGTCCGGCAAGAAGGACCAGAAGGCTCAGCAGGGGCAGCCGGGCGGCAAGGGCGGCGGGGCGGCGCGGGGCAACGCGCCGGCCGGGCGCGGGCCGCGGCGCGGGGCCGGTGCGGCGGCCAAGGACGCGGGCCGGCGCGGTCGGCCGCGCCGGCGGTCCTAGGGCCTGTCGTCAAACTCCCGCCTGCCGGTCGTCGCCCGTCACGCGCCCCCACCCTCGAACCGGCTTCGCACGGCTCGGTCGGGGGACCCCCTTCGCCGCACCGGGCGATGGCCCCAGTACTCCAGTACAGGGGCCATCGCCCGGCACGCCGAGAGCACGCACCGGACACCGCCCGGCCCGCCCTCCGGGCGAACGACGGGAGTTCGACGACGGGCCCTAGGGCCCGTCGTGCGCCCCGGCCTCAGCGGCCCTGGGCGGACTTGACGTTGTCGCCGAAGGTCCAGCCCTTCGCGCCGTCCCAGTTGAGGGACCAGGTCATCAGGCCCTTCAGGCCGTTGCGGTAGGTGTTCCACGCCTGGGCGACCAGGTCCGGGGACATATAGCCGCCGCCCGCGCCGGGCTGGGCGGGCAGGCCGGGCACCTGCTTGTCGTAGGGGACCTTGACGGTGGTGCCCTGGATGGTCAGGCCCTTGTCCAGGCAGTCGGTCTGCCGGGTGAAGCCCTCGACCGTGCCGGCCTCGTAGGAGTCGCCGGAACACCCGTACATGCTGCCGTTGTAGTACTGCATGTTCAGCCACCAGAGGCGGCCGTTGTCGGCGTACTTCTTGATGATCGGCAGGTACGCGCCCCAGATCGAGCCGTAGGTCACGCTGCCACCGGTGACGTAGGCGGTCTCGGGGGCCATGGTGAGGCCGAAGCCCGCGGGCATCTGGGCGAGGATGCCGTCGATGATGCGGATGAGGTTGGCCTGGGAGGGGGACAGCCGGCTGATGTCCCCGCTGCCGCTGAGGCCGGTCTCGATGTCGATGTCGATGCCGTCGAAGTTGTACTTCTTCAGGAGCGGCACGATCGTCGCGACGAAACGGTCCGCGACCGCGGTGGAGTTGAGGTCGATGCCGGCCGTGGCACCGCCGATGGACATCAGGATCGTCGCGCCGTCGCTCTTGGCCTGGCACATCTCGGCCGGGGTCGGCACCTTCACCGTGGCGTCCATGCCGTCCTCCCAGAGAGCGGTGCCGTCCGAGCGGATCACGGGAAACGCGGCGTTGATGACGTTGTAGCCGTGGGCACGGATCTGAGGGTCGGTGATCGGGGTCCAGCCGAACGGCGGGTGGACGCCGTTGGCCGCGCCGTCCCAGTTCTCCCAGTACCCCTGGAGGACCTTTCCGGTGGGCTTCGCCTTCACGGCGCAGGTGTCGCCGCGCGGCGCGGCGGTGGCGGGTGCCGCGGCGCCCAGCATCGGCAGGAGGCAGACGGCCGCGAGGCCGGCTTTCAGCAGACGCGCTATCCGACCGGTCACGCTGTGCTCCCTTCGCGCCACGACAGGCGTCGGCGGCGGGGAATCGGGGGGTGGTGCGCACACCGTAGATTGGTCCATACCTTTCGTCAATGGGTATGGGGCAGGCGGGAGTTGGGGTGCGGACGGCCCTCTGGCGAGGGGTCAGGAGTCCTTGTGGCGGGTGCGGCGGGCCCGGGAGGCGGCCTTGATCACGAGCGGGAGGTAGGTGCCGGGGAGCTCGTCCGGTGGAAGCTGGTCCGGTTCGACCAGGCTCTGGGCGAGCGAGCCCTCATGGAGGGCGGTGACCAGCCGGGCGAGCGAGTCGAGAGCGACGGTGGGGCGCCGCCCCAGACGGTCGAAGAGGGCCGCCAGTAGCCCGGCGATCTCCGCGCGGAGGCGACGGTCGTGCTCGGCGAGCGTGCGGGCCGTGTCCGGGTGTCGGATGGCGTGCAGGGTGAACTCCGTCGACAGCAGGTACCAGCGGCGCTCGGTCTCGTCCAGCGCGCTGGTGCGGCTGATCAGCGTGCGCAGCGGGTCCTCGGTGTCCTGCATCTCCTCGACCGCCGCGGCGAGCCGCTCGACCACCCGCCGGGCGTGCAGGTCGAAGAGGGCGAAGAACAACTCTTCCTTGGTGCGGTAGTTGGAGTAGAACGCGCCACGGGTGAGGCCGGCGCGCTCGCAGATCTCCTCGATGGACGCGCCGTGGAAGCCGCGGTCGGCGAACGTCTCCCGCGCCGCCTCCAGTAGGCGTGCGGTGGTCTGCGGGCGGCGCTTGGTCGGTCCCTTGGGCAACGCTTTCCTCCACAGGCATTCAGGCGCCGGCGTGACCCCGCTCACGGTACAACACCGTATGGGATACGGATCTGTATCGCATACGGCCTGCATCCGGGGCATTCCGGGTGTCCGTGAGGCTCATCCGCCATGCCCGTGCGGCCGGTGGTCGGTCACATCCGTGAGGCCGGTACGCCACATGCGTGAGGTTGGTGCGTCGCACCCGTGCGGCCCGTGTGCCATCCCCGTAGGACCCGTGCGGCCCATGCGCCCATCCCGTAGGACCCGTGCGTCCGCACCACTCGCGTCGTCCGACCGGGAACCTAGCGGAGCGTCAGCCACTCCTCGCGGGTCAGCGCGTACTCCACATCGCCCTCTTCGTCGCCCTCGACCCGATAGGGCCACTCCTCGAAGTAGGTGCGGACGTAGGAGAGTCCGCACTTCTCCATCACCCGACGGGAACCCGCGTTCACGGACATGGTGTTCGCGGTGATCCGGTCGTGGCCCAGCTCCCCGAAGCCCTTCTCGATGAGGGCGAGGGCTCCTTCGGTGGCGATCCCCTTGCCCCAGGCAGCCCTGCGCAGGCGGTATCCCAGATCGGCCGAGCCCGCCGGGCTGTCCGCCAGCGGGCGGAGGCAGTGCCAGCCGAGGAACTCCCCGGTCGTGCGCAGATGCGTGGCCCAGAAGCCGCCCGGCAGCATCCGTGCGAAGGAGTCGGCGCGGATCTCGTCCCGGGTCATCGGGCGGCCGCCGGTGATGTACCGCATCACCTCCGGGTCGCTGTCGAGTTCCACCACCAGATCGAGGTCGGCCTCGGTGTCGGCGAACGGCCGGAGGGCCAGGCGGTCGGTCGTCAGGAAGGTGTCCATGGGGGGATGTTCGGTGGGGCCCGACGAGTTGTGCCAATCAATTACCGGGGGAGGAGGGGCGGACGGGCCCACCAGGGCGACTTGACCTTGACGCCGACGTGAAGGTCGAGGGTGGTGGCTGTGCGCACCGCGGCGAGCGCGATCGCACGCCGCTCGGACGTCCCACGCACCGCCAGTGCGCTCACACCACCGAACACCTCGGCATCCTGAACAGGACCAGCAACATGGACACGATCAGCAACACCCACACCGCCAGTAGCAGGGCAGCGGCAAGCAGCAGGGCAGTGGCCAACAGCAGGGTGGAGGGGCGTCCCGCCGTCGAGGACACTCCCGTCGTCGAGGACGCCCCCGTCGTCGTCAATGCCCTCGCCGTCCGCGGTCCCGCCCCTCGTGCCAATGGGGACAACACGGGCGGGAACGCCTTCAACCGCCGTGTCATCGCGGAGTTCCGGGCCAACGGGGGTGTCGTCGGCGGCCCGTTCGCGGGGCAGCGTTTGCTGCTCCTGACCACCACGGGGGCCAGGTCGGGCCTGCCGCGCACCACGCCCGCCTGCTACCTGGCCGAAGCCGACGGCCGGCTCGCCGTCTTCCCTTCCAACGGGGGCGCGGCCACCCCGCCCGCCTGGTACCGCAACCTCACGGCGCACCCCGAGGTCACCGTGGAGGTCGGCAACCGCGTCTTCCGGGCCCTCGCCACGGAGGCCGAGGGAGCGATGCGGGACCGTCTGTGGGACCGGCAGGTCGCGGCCGACCCGCAGTTCGCCGCCTTCCAGGAGCGCGCCGGGCAGCCCATCCCGGTGGTCGTCCTCACGCCGCTCGGCGACCTGGCTTGACCTTTACGTCCACGGCAAGGTTTACGCTTCCTCCTGACCGCGGCCACCAGGAGGGAGCACCATGCGCATCGGGGAAATCGCCCGCATCACCGGCGTCACCACCCGGGCGCTGCGCTACTACGAGGAGCAGGGCCTGCTCCGCCCGGAACGCTCCACCAACGGCTATCGCAGCTACGGGGAGAGCGCCGTGCGGGTCGTGGCCAACATCCGGCTCCTGCTGGCCGCCGGCCTGACGACCGACGATCTGCGGCTGCTCGACGGCTGTCTGCGCGACGAGTTGACCGGCGCGCACGCCTGCGTCGACCCCACCCCCAAGATCGACGTCTTCGAGCAGCGGCTCGCCCTGCTCCAGGCCCGCATCAATGATCTGGTCGGGGTCCGCGACCAGCTCCTGGACCGGCTGTCCGACCTCCGCGCCCGGCCGAACCTGCCAGCCCGGACGCAGGACCTGCCAGCCCAGCCGCGGAGCCTGCCCGCGCAGCCGGACCTGCCCGTGCGGCCGGTCTGTCAGGGTGCTCCGGACGCCGAGCCCGCCGTCGCGGCCTGAACCGAGGCGTGAGCCGGATCTCATACCTGGGGTCCAACGTCATACCCAGGGGTGACCGCCCGGCACCGGAAAGCGCGAACCACGGGCCGACGCCGAACACCGGCCTCGCCAGGCACCGTTGGGGCATGAGCGAATTCAACCGAACGACCAAGCCTTACCGCGGCAGCAGCGCCGTCGAGGGCCGGACCCTTCCGCTCGGCTGTCCGCCGCCGTCGCGGTCATCGTGCACCGCCCGATCGGCGCGACGAGTCGGCAGCCGAGGGTGGCCGGACTGGGGCCGTCCCCGCCGTCCACAGGTGTTGTCGCCGCCATGGGCTGCCCTCCCGATGAGGCATATGCTGTGCTGCCTGGAGAGGCCGTCGGGTCCGTACGGGGAAGGATGTCCGTGGGGCCCGCAGGGGCGAGAACCGGTCACTCATACTCGGGCCAACGGGGGCGCGATGCGAGAGCTTTCACGGGATCCGGCGCGGGATCCCTCACGGGACGGTTCACGGGACGGGTTGCTCCTCGCGGTACGGCAGGCCGTTGCCGTCGTCCGCGACAGCGGCGACCTCACCCCGCTGCGGGCGCTGGAGCGACAGGGGGTGGTCACCCGGTTGGTGATCAGCATGGACGACGCCCGGTACGCGGACCTCGCAGCGCTGCACGCCGTCGGCATGGCCCGCTGGCTGCAGTACGTCGCCGGCCCCGAGGGCGCTCACCAGGCCGAATGGGAGGCGTCCTTGGAACCGCTGTCCCGCGTCCACGCCAGGGAGCGGGACGCGGTGCCGCCCGAGGCCGCCGCGGTGCTGGAGGCGGTGCGGTCCGGGCGCCGCCTGAGCGGCCCCCGGGTCCCGCGGGAGGTGCGCCGCCGGGTGCTCGCCGGGCTGCGACAGCGCGAGGAGCTCTCCGAGGACTTCCTCACCGCGATCCGCGGGCTGGATCCGCGCGGCGGCCGACCGGAACGGGACGCGGCGGCCCTCCGGCCCTTCCTGGATCTGACGCCTCGTCACCATGCCGTCCGTGTCAGGGCGTTGCGCCTGCTGTCGGTCACCCTCCAGAGGAGCCACCGCGCCACCGGTGACGCCCACACCCTGGCCGAAGCGGTCCGCCTCGGCCGGGAGTTGCTGTTGCTCATCCCGGCCGGCGGGGCGTGTTGGGCCGACGCGGTAGCCCAGCACGCCCGCGTGGTCGGCGACCACTACCGGCACACCGGCGACCGGCGCGACATCGACGAGGCGGTCGACTGCGGCCGGGAAGCACTGCGCCACACCCCGCCGGACAGCGAGCGGTTGGCGCCCCGGCTCGACGACTTCGGCATGCACCTGGCGTTGCGCTACGACGTCAGCGGCGCCCCGTCGGACCTCAACGCGGCGATCGACGCCAGCCGGGGCGCGGCACGGGCCGTGCCCGGTGGGACATCGGACGCCGTGTCCCACCGGGCCCGGTTGGCCGGCCTGTTGGTGAAGCGCCACCGGGTCAGCGGGGACGGTGCCGCGCTGGACGAGGCGGTGCAACTGGTCCGCGGCGAACCGCAACCGCTGCCCGCACCGGGCCGGGACGGGGTGTGCGTCGCGCACGCGGAGGTGCTGCACGCCCAGTACCGGCGCACCGGGCTGGTGGACGTGCTGGACGACGCCATCGAGCTGTACCGGCAGGCGGCGGACGAGCGACGGGCCCGCCGCGGTAACCTCGCCGACCTCGCGCTCGCCCTCGCCCACTTGGGCAACGCGCTCTACGACCTGTGCGCCGACTCCCCCGAGGGCGACCTCCTCGCCCAGGGCGCATCGCGGCCCCCGGAACCGCCCGCGCTGCGCGAGGCGATCGCGGCCCACCGCGAAGCCGTCGAGGTCAGCGCGGCCGACGACCCACAACGGCCCGGCCATCTCGACAACCTCGCCCGCAGCCTGCGCGAACGGGCCCGCCGGGAAGGGCGCCCGGACGCCCTCGACGAGGCGATCTGCCTGCTGCGCGAGGCCATCGAGACCGCCCACCCCGACCGCGTCTTCCGCTCGGGCATGCTCTCCCATCTCTCCGGGGCCTTGTTGGAACGCCAACGGCACACCGCGGGCCACGAGCCGGAACCCAAGCTCATCCGGGAGGCGTACGCCTTCGCCGAGGCCACCGCCCGGAACGCCGCCGGCCCGCCCGGCGAGCTGATCCGTCTGCACCGCGCGCTGGCGGAGCTGGCGACCGCCACCGGCCGCCGCCAGGAGGCCGCCGCGGCCTACGCACGCGCCGTCGCCCTGCTGCCGCAGGCGGTTCCCCACCCACTGCACGGCAGCGAACCGGAGTCACAACCGGCCCGGCACGGCCAGGGCCTGGCCGCCGACGCCGCGGCCGCGGTCCTCCGGGCGGGCGGCCCCGACGCCCCCGCGCGAGCCCTGGAACTCCTCGAACAGGGCCGCGGCATCCTGCTGACCCGTGCGCTCGGACTCCACGGCGAGGAGGAAGCCCTCCGGGACGCCGCACCGCAGCTGGCCGACCGGCTGACGAAGCTGCGCACCGCCCTGGCCACCGCCCCGGCAGCTGCCCACACCGAGCCGGGCGACCTCCGCCGCCAACTGGCCGAACGGTGGGACGCGGTGGTCGCCGAGGCCCGTCGCCTGCCGGGCCTGGCGGACTTCCTCAAGCCGCCGCGGCTGGCCGCACTGCGCCCGGCGGCCGCCGGTGGCCCGGTGGTGACGGTCAACGCCAGCCCGCTGCGCTGCGACGCGCTGATCCTGACCGGCGGAGGAGTGACCGTCGTGCCGCTGCCCGCGCTCTCGCACAGCGAGGCGGAGACCCGGGCCGCAGGCTTCGCCGAGGCGCTGCGCGCCGCCGAGGCACCCGGCACCCCGCCCGCGGACCGCCGTACGGCCCAGGCGCAGCTCCGCGAAACGCTGGAGTGGCTCTGGGACACCACCGCGGCCCCCGTCCTCACCCACCTCTCCCACACCACTGCCCGCAACGGCACCGCCGCCACGGCCCCCGCCGACCCGCCCCGCATCTGGCTGTCCGCCACCGGCCCCCTGGCCCTGCTCCCGCTGCACGCCGCCGGCCACCACGACGACCCGGACGGCGCACGCTCCCTGCTGGACCGGGCGGTGCCCTCCTACACCCCGACCGTCGCCGCCCTCGCCGCGGCCGTGCGCACGGCCGCCCGCCGGAGCCGGCGCCCCCGGCGCTCCGTGCCCCTGGTCGTGGCGCTGCCCCGCACCCCCGGTTTCGCACCCCTGGCCGGCGCCCTCACCGAGGCCCGGGCCGCCGCCGACCACTACGGGCCCGACACCGTCCTGTTCACCGGTGCGGATGCTCGCCGTGCCCGAGTGCTGACGGCCCTGCTCACCAGCACCCACGTCCACTTCGCGTGCCACGCGGTCGCCGATCCGACCAGCCCCTACGGCAGCCATCTGATCCTCCACGACCAGCCGCTGACCGTCGCCGAGATCTCCCGACTACGTCTCGCCCACGGCGAGTTCTGCTATCTCTCGGCATGCGCCACCGCTCGGTCCGGCCGTCCCCGCGACGAGGCCGTTCAGCTCGGCGGCGCCTTCCACCTCGCGGGGTTCAGCCAGGTCGTCGCGACCCTCTGGCCCGTCGAGGACCCCACCGATGCCGCCCGCCTCTTCCACTCCAGTTCCCGCACCACCCCCGCCCATGCGCTCCACGAGACCGTACGCACCCTCCGCGCCAACGCACCCCTGTTGCCGAGCCGTTGGGCGGGCCATGTCCACATCGGGCCGTAGGTCGTGTGCGCAAGGTCCCGCCTGCCGTTCGTCGCCCGGCGGGCCGGTGGCCGCACTGCTGGGCGGAGCCTCGTCGGGAAGAGGTTCCGCCCGGCTCGGGCGGTTCGGTCAGTTCAGCCCGAGCGGCAGCGCGGTCAGTCGCCAGTTGCCCGGCAGCGGGATCCGCTGGAGGGTGTCCGGCTCCACCGCCAGCGTCAGGTCCGGGTAGTGCGCGAGCAGCTTGCCGAAGGCGACTTCGCCCTCCTGGCGGGCCAGGCTGGCCCCCAGGCAGTAGTGCATGCCGTGGCCGAAGCCGACGTGGTTCTCGGCCCGGCCCGCCGGTTGGCGGGTGACGTCGAGCCGGGCGGGGTCGGCGTAGTGGCGGGGGTCGTGGTTCGCCGCGACCAGCAGGGGCAGCACGGCCTCGCCCTGCGCGATCCGTACCCCGGCCAGCTCGACGTCCTCGACGGCGTACCGCAGTCGCGTCATCTGCACCGGACCGCACCAGCGCATCAGCTCGTGCACGGCGCGGGGGAGCAGCTCCGGATCGGACTTCAGCAGGCGCAGTTGATCGGGGTGGGTGAGCAGCGCGGCCGTGCCGTTGGCGATGAGATGGGCGGTGGTCTCGTGACCGGCGAGGACGAGGGTCAGGACCATGGTGACCATCTCGATGTCGCTGAGCCTGCTGCCGTCGTCGTCATGCACCCGGATCAGTTCGCTCAGCAGATCGTCGGTGAGCGCCGCGCGCCGTTCCCGGATCAGCTCGTGAATGTACTCGATCATCGCCGGGAACGCCTCGCGCAGCGATTCCGGCTGTACGGAGATGAGTTGGGAACCCCATGTGCGCCACTGGGGCCGGTCCGCCTCCGGAATTCCCACCAGTTCGCAGATGACCGTGATGGGCAGCGGATAGGCGAAGTGCTGGATGAGGTCGACGGCGCCGTTCTCCGCGTGGTCGGGGAGCCGGCGCAGCAAGGTATCGGCTATTTCCTCGACCCGGGGCCGCAGATCGGTGATCTTGCGGGCGGTGAACGCCCGGGAGACGAGCCGCCGGAGCCGGGTGTGGTCGGGGGCGTCCATGGTGAGGATGGAGCCGGCCAAATACTCCCGGTAGTGCTCGGGCAGGCCCATCATCTCCAGCATCCGGCTGGTCGGCGATTCCCCGTTCCCGTTTCCGGCGAACTTCGGGTCGTTGGCGAAACGCTGATCGCGCAGCGCTTCGCGGGCCTCCTCGAAGCGGGTGATGAACCACACCGGTGTGTCGTCCACGAACCTGCCGCGGACGACCGGCCCCTGCTCGCGCAGCTCGCCGTATCCGGTGAACGGGTCGGCGAGCAGGGCCGGTTCCATCACGTTCGGCTCGCCGGGGTGTTTGCCGATGTTCTGGTTGAAGGGGGATTCCGCCAATTCCGTCATTTCCGTCTCCTGTGAAATGAGCCTTGGGGTGAAAGGGGGTGCGACGGGCACCGGCCGGGCACCGGCCTGGTGCCGCGCGGGTGTTCAGTCGCGCAATTGCCGACGCATCTCCAGGACGCCGCGCTCCACCACCTGCTCGTACAGCGGGATGATCTCGCGCGCGGCGGCGGCCATCGCCTCGTCCACGGTCGCGCACAGGGGGGCGTCCACATCGACCGCGGCCCCGGCATCCGGTGTACGGAATGCCTCCGGTGGAATCTCCAACGTGCTGCGGATGGTCGTGGCGAGGAGCTCGCCGCGCACCTCCGGAGTGTCCGGCGCGCGGTCGTACAGCATCGCCTCGGCCATGAAGAACCCACCGGTCGTGGCGAGCAGCATGTATTGCTGGTGCCACAGGTCGATGTCGGTGCGCAGCAGCCCGTGTGCCCGCAACACTTCGAGGTAGCGCACCAGGACCTGGTCGTTGAACGCGATGATCTCGGCGAATTCCTTCTTGGCGGCGTCGTTGAGCCGGCCGAGGATGTCGACGTCGTCGGTGTACAGGGCGCGGAGCACCGGCTCCTCCAGGAAGTCCTGGTAGTAGCCGCGCATCATCCGGCTCGGCAGGACTGCCCGGGCATCGGCCCGCATCCGTTCCAACTGCTGCTGCAGGCTGCGCATCTTCGCTTGCAGGACGACGGCCAGCAGCAGCGAGTCCTTGGTCTTCCAGTGCAGGTAGACCGTCCCCTTGCCGACCTTGGCGCGGCGGGCGATCTCGTCGATCGTCACGCGCCGGTAGCCCCATGCGAGCAGGAGCTCTCCGGCGGCCTGCAGGATCCGTTCGCCGCGTTCGGCCTGTTCCACGTGCCTTCCCCTTCCTCGTGCGTGACCAGATTTCGAATCTGGTCATACAGTCAAAGCTAGGTCGGGCGCGGCATGCCGATAAGGCGGTTTCCGGCCACTCGCCTTTTGTGGAGCGGTAGTTGACTGTCCGCATGTGAGGGCCCCGAACGGCCCGGAACCGTGGCATCGTTCGCCGCAGACCGCGCCGACCGCTCCGAGGCGGCGACGGCACCGAACCGAGGAGAATGCCATGCTCAAGACCTTCGCCGAGCTGTCCACACCCCTGGTGGCCGACGCCTGCGTCCGGCTCGGCGTACCGCTGCGCGCCGCCCCGCCCGGCATCGGCACGGTGGTTCCCGGCCAGCGGGTCGCCGGGCGCGCACTTCCCGCCCGCCACTACGGGAGCGTCGACGTCTTCCTGGAGGCGTTCACCGACGTCCGGCCCGGCGACGTGCTGGTCATCGACAACGCCGGCCGCCAGGACGAGGCGTGCGTCGGCGACCTGCTGATCCTCGAGGCGCAGGCCGCGGGAGTGGCCGGCGTGGTCATCTGGGGACTGCACCGGGACACCCCGGAGCTGGTCGGGATCGGCCTCCCGGTGTTCAGCTACGGCCGTTGTGCGCCGGGCCCGGTCCGGCTCGCCGAGCGGGAGCCCGACGCTCTGACAAGCGCTCGCTTCGGGCCCCATCTGGTCACCGCCGACGACCTCGTCCTCGGTGACGACGACGGGGTGCTGTTCGTCCCCGCGGACCGGGCCGCGGACGTACTGGACACCGCACGCGCCATCCGGGAGACCGAGCGCGAGCAGGCCCGCAGGATCCGCGCCGGCGACACCCTGCGCCGGCAGACCGGCTTCGACGACTACCTCGCGCGCCGTGCCGCCGATCCGGAGTACACCTTCCGCCGGCACCTCCGCCGTGTCGGTGGAGCCGTGGAGGAATAGCGCCAGGTCAGGGGAGTGGGACGAGGCGTCGGTCGACCTGGGGCATGAAGCCGGCGCCCTCGTACGATCAGGGGTTGACGTCGAGTTGCCACCCTCGGGTCGATGTCGCCGGGCGCCGGATCGCGGACAGTGAGAGGTGTCCGGCACGGCGGGCGGCCGCGCCGGACACCCCGGTCAACTGTCCGTACAGGGAGGCATCATGATCAGGACCGCAGCAACCGCGACCTCATGGTCCGCCAGGGAGCGTCACGAGGCCCTTCGCCCACGAGAGGTGACATGCCGCCGATGGCCTAATCGTCGGGTTGGCTGTCCATGGGCGTCAGGCTGTGGGCCTTGAGCACGGTCTGACAGGAGTCCGTGGCGGGAGCCCGTGTGAACAGGTCGCGTAAGTGGGACGTTGAGCGGTGGCGCTGAAGACGAGGGTGACGGCGTTGGCGGGTCCGGTCCCTGCGGCGCGGCGGGAGCGGTCACCATGAGGTCGTCGGGCCACGGCCATGCGGCCCAGCGGCTCTCCGGGCTGGTGGACAACGACGGCTTCGAGGCGCCGAGGGTCCCCGCCTGGATGCGCTGGCTGCCCGCGCTCTATGTCCTGGCCGTGCTGCTGGTGGAGTTCGTGACGCCCACACAGTGGGCGGTGAGCTCCCTGCTGATCGCCGTGCCGGTGCTCGCCGCCTTCACCCACGGCCCGGTCGGCGTCGCCGGCGTCACCGTCTTCGCCGTCGGCCTGGAGGGCGTGCTCGCGGGAACCCCGTGCTGCACGGGCCACAATCCACATCAGTTATGGGGGAACCACTATGTCGCGACGTATATCTCCACCATCGTCGTAGGGATCATGGGCGTGGCGCTGGCCTGGTACCGGCAGCGTCAGCAGCGGCACCTGGTACGCGTCAACTCGGTGGCCGAGGCCCTGATGCGGACCCTGCTGCGGCCGGTGCCGCACCGGGTCGGCAAGGTGCTGGCGGCGGGGCTCTACCGCTCGGGCGAGGTCGGCACCATGGTCGGCGGGGACCTCTACGACATCCGTGCCACGCAGGCCGGCGAGCGGGCCATCATCGGTGACGTCCGGGGGAAGGGGCTGCAGGCGGTCCGTACCGTCGCCGACATCCTCGGCAGCTTCCGCGAGGCGGTCTACGACCCCGGCGACCTGCTGGCGGTCGCCTCCCGGATGGAGCGGCGGCTGGCCCGCGAGGCGGCGGAGATCCCCGACGACGAGTTGTTCGTGACCGCGGCCCTGATCGAGTATGACGCCCGGGCCCACCGGGTGACGATCATCAACCACGGTCACATCGAACCGGTGCTGATCTCCGCAGGGGAGGTGATCCCGCTCACCGGTCCGCCCGCTCTTCCGCTGGGGCTGGGCGGGCTGGCCGCGGACTCGCCCGTCTCCTACACACACCGTTTCGCCCACGGTGATGTGCTGCTGCTCTGCACGGACGGTCTGATCGAGGCCCGCGATCAGACCGGTGCGTTCTATCCGCTGTTGGAACGGCTCGGGCAGCGGTTCGGGGGCCGGCCCGCTCCCGGCCCGGCCGATGTCATCGACTTCCTCAACGTCGACCTGCCCCGCCACACCCGCATCCTCCACGACGACGTGGCGATCCTCGCGATCGCACCGTGCGGGCAGGAACCCGCCTAGGACGCGTCCGGACACCAGAGGGCCGGCCGGGGAACGGTCGGGTGGGGAAACGGCCGGGTGGGCCGTGCGCACTCGGGTCGCCGCCGGCCGCCGGGCGGGGGACCCTGGAAGACGTAACGGGGGCCGTTGAGGAAGCTGTGAGGTGTCCGATGAGCACTCTCGAAGAACACATCGACATCGGTGCTCCCCTCGAAACCGCCTGGGATTGCCTTCATCGTGCGGAGATCTATCCCCGGTTCCTGAAGGGCGTCCGGGATGCCCGGTCAGAGGGTGAGCGGCGGGCGCACCTGGACGTTGACGCGGGCGGCCGGGCGCAGGAGTTCGAGGTCGAGATCGTCGACCGGGAGATGGAGAACGTGATGACGTGGCAGACCACGAGCGGCCCCGATCTGGCGGGGACGTTCTCGTTGCTGCCCATCGACCGGGAGCACACCCGGCTCCAGGCCCGGTTCGAGTACGACCCGGGCACGATCAAGGAGACCTTCGGCGGGCCGCAGGGGTTCGCACAGGCGGTCGCGATCGAGCGGGGCGTGCGCAGCGACCTCCAGCAGTTCAAGGAACTGGTGGAAGCGCAGGGCAAGGCCAAGTGAGCGGCCGGTGACAGGGCCGAGCAGGCGCGGGACGAAGGGATGAGGGGAGGCGACCGATAGCGGGAGGTCAGAAGCGGAGCGGGAGGTCAAGCGGAGCGGGAGAGGAGCGCGGGACGGGAGGGGAGACGTCGCGGGAGCGGTGGGAACACGAGGCGAAGGGGGAGCAGCGGGCGGTGAGTTGGCCGCACACGCGATGCGGTGGGCCCACGGCCCGTTGGTGACGGGTGGGGCGGTGACGGGTGCGGGGGTCAGGCGAGGAAGCGTTCCGGCATGGGGCGTTCCACCCCGTCCAGCTCCAGTGAGCAGCGCGGTGCGGTGGGGACGAGCCGCGGCTCCCGGACGCGTATGCGGAAGATCCGGACGGGGTCGTCGGGGAGTTCCCCGGTGAGGAGGTTCAGGCCGGTGCCGTGCTGCTGCTGGTATGCGACGACCTTGCCGTTGACGAGGAGCTCTATCTCGCCGTCCCGCCCGGGGCCGACGTTCACGGTGATCGAGTGGCCACCCTGGTCGAGGTGGAAGTGATGGCTGCGTCCCATGGCCCTCGCCTCCGTCCGCAGGGCGGTACGCGTTCGGTGAAGGCGTTCGCACCTACCGGCGTTCGCACTTCCCGACTTCCAGGTTAGTTCGACGGCAGGGCCGGGACCGGCGGGGACGGTGTCCGGCAGGGAATCCGACGGGGAGGAGTGGCGAGTGACAATGGGGGTGAGTCCGGTGTCGGGCGGTCCGCGGAGCGCGGGGCGTGCGGCCCCGCCAGGAAGAGGCACCGCCCGGGCCGGCGGGAGACGCTGATGAACGGCTCGGTCCGGATCGGACATGTCGTCGGGGTGCCGCTGCGCATGCACTGGAGCGTGCCGCTGCTGGTGGTGCTGTTCGCGTACGGCCTGGGGCGGCAGACGCTGCCGGTGATCACTCCGGGGCGGTCCACCGTCGTCTACGCCCTGGCCGGGGTCGTCGGAGCCGCGTTGCTCACCGGGAGCCTGCTGCTCCACGAGACGGCGCACGCCGCGATCGCGCGGCGGAAGCAGATATCCGTCGAGGACGTCACGCTGTGGGCGCTGGGCGGGATCACGCGGATGGGACGGCCGCAGACCGCGGCCGCGGCCTTCGCGGTGGCCGTCAGCGGCCCCCTCACCAGTCTGCTCATCGGCGGTGTCGCGCTGGGGGCCGGCTTCGGGCTGAGCCAGCTGTCGCTGTGGGAGGTGCCCGCGGTCGTCCTGGTGTGGCTGGGCTGGGCCAATGTGATCCTGGGCGTGTTCAATCTGCTTCCGGCGGTACCCCTGGACGGGGGCCGGGTGGTGCAGGCGCTCCTGTGGTGGCGCACCGGGGACCGGGACCGCGCGGATCTGGTGGCGTCCCGGGGCGGGCAGGTGATGGGCGCGCTGCTGGTGGCGGCCGGCTGGTTCTCCGTTCTGCGCGGGATGCCGAGCGGGCTGTGGCTGGCGTTCATCGGGCTGTTCGTGATGGTCGTCGCCGGGTCGGAGCGGCGGCGGGCGACGCTGCAGTCCGCGCTGCACGGGATACGGGTGGTCGACGCCATGTCCAGCCCCGTGGAGACCGGGGCGGACTGGTTGACCGTCCAGCGCTTCATCGAGGAGGTGGCGGTGCACACCGGGCACTCCGCCGTCCCGCTGCTGGATTTCGAGGGCCGGCCGAGCGGGATGGCGCAGCTGCGCAGGCTCGCCGCGATACCGGTCGCCCAGCGCGAGGAACTCCGGATGCGGGACGTGGCGACGCCGCTGTCCCACTGCGCGGTGGCCGCGCCGGACGAGCTGCTGACCGAGGCGCTGGAGAAGCTGTCGCTGCGGGCCGGGTTGCCGATCCTGGTCGTGGATGCGGGGCATCTGGTGGGGATCATCACCGCCAAGGACGTCTCCCGGCTGATGCAGCGACATACGCTCAGCGGCCGGGCGGGGGCCGGATGAGCCCGCGGGCCAGGGGCCGGGGCGCGTCCGCGCAGTGCGGCCTGCCGTGCGACGCCCGGCACGCCGAGCGCACGCACCGGAGAACGCCCGGCCTGCCCGCCGGGCGCACGACGGGACTGGGCGGACACGACCCGGGGGCGAGGCGGGAGGTGCCGCGGCGGATCCGGCGGGGGAGCGACCGCGAGGAGCGACGGCCATGGAGACGGCGGTGCGGTACATCACGGTGGCGGCGCTCAGCCACACCGGCCTGATCCGGGACCACAACGAGGACAGCCTGGTCGCCGGGCCGTGGACGCTGTGCGGCACGGTGACCGAGAACCCTCAGATGCTGGTGTTCCCGATGGGCAGCCCCCTGGTGGTGGCGGTCGCCGACGGCATCGGCGGGCAACCGGGCGGCGAGGTGGCCAGCGCGCTGACCGTCGCGCACCTGGCGGCCCTCGGCCCCTCACTGGACAGCGAGGAGGCGGTGCGGGAGGCCCTGACCCGCTGCAACCGCGCGGTGTACGCCGCGGCCGAGCGTGATCGGGCGCTGACCGCGATGGGCACCACGGTGGCCGGCACCGTCGTCCTGCCCGACGCGCTGCTGGTCTTCAACGTCGGCGACAGCCGGGTCCTGGAGGCCGACGGGGACGGGCTGCGGCAGGTGAGCGTGGACGACAGCCCGCCGCTGCGGCCGGGGCAGCGGACCACGTCGCTGGTGACCCAGGCGATCGGCGGCGCGGCGCGGTTCAACGCGATCACCCCGCACGTGCGGACCGTGCCGCTCGCCGAGGACCGTCGGTATGTGGTGTGCACGGACGGACTGACCGACCCGGTCCTGGAGGAGGAGATCGCCACGGTGCTGCGGGCGCACGACGGCGGGCGGGCCGTCTTCGAGCTGTGGAAGGCGGCCATCGAGGCGGGCGCACCGGACAACATCACGCTGGCGTTGATCGGCGTCGAGGGCGAGCCGGCTCCTGACTGACGTAGCGGGGTGAGCCGGTCGCTGATCGGGCGGGGAAGTGAGCCGGTCACCGATCGGGCTGGATGGGGGAGCCACCGCCCCGACAGGTGTCGGGGGCTGTTGCGGCCCCGGCCCCCGGCGGGGACGAGTCGGTCGTCAAGGGCCGGGTGCGCGGGCCACCGCCGGGTGTCCGGCGATGCTCTCCGCGGGGCCGGTCCAGAGCACCCGCCCGGACTCCAGGGTGTGCACGGTGTCGGTGTACGCCGCGACGAGCGGGGCGTCGTGGCTGACGACGACGAGCGTCAGACCGCGGTCCGCCCTGATCGCGGTCAGCAGGTCCATCACCGCCACGGCGGTGTCCGGGTCGAGCGCCGAGGTGATCTCGTCGCAGAGCAGCACGTCCGGTTCGGGGGCCAGGGCGCGGGCGATGGCCACCCGTTGGCGTTGGCCGCCGGAGAGCTCGTGCGGATAGCGGCCGGCGAAGTCGGCGGGCAGCCCGACCCGTTCGAGGAGTTCGGCCACCCGGCCGGGGATCTCCGGCCCGGCGGCCCGGCGGTGGAGGCGCAGCGGGCGGGTCAGCGTCGCGCCGACGGTGCGGGCCGGGTTGAGCGCGCCGAGCGGGTTCTGCGGTACGAGTTGGATGCGGCGGCGGTCCTCGCGCGAGCGTCTGCGGACGAGGACCGGCAGCGCCCGTCCGTCGAGGGTCAGCGCCCCCGCGTCCGGACGCTGGAGCCCGGCCAGGACGCGCAGCAGGGTCGTCTTGCCGGAGCCGGAGGGCCCGCACACCCCTGTGGAACTGCCGGGCGCGGCGGCGAAATCGACGTCGGTGAGGGCGGGGTGCGCGGTGCCCCGCCGCCGGTGGATGACACGGAGACGGCGCGCGCCGAGGCCGGTGGCGGCGGGGAGCCGCACCGGGGTGGTGGGAGCGCGCGGTCGGTCGCGGGCCGGATGCGCCGCGACGCTCTCCCGTGCCCGCTCCACGGCGGGGGCCGCTGCCGGGGGCGGGCCCGTCAGATCGACCACGTCGTCGGCGTACCGGTCGACGAGTTCGGGGTCGTGGCAGGCGAGGACGATCGCCAGGTGCCGGTTGCCGGCCAGGTCGCGCAGCAACGCACCGATCTCGTCGCGGAGGGCGGGGTCGAGGCCCGCGGTGGGTTCGTCCAGGAGCAGCACCTCGGGCTCGCGGGCGAGCGCCCGGGCGAGCGCGACGCGGCGCTGCTGGCCGCCCGACAGGGCACCGGGGCGGCGGTCGGGCAGCCCGTCGTCGAGCGGCAGCCGGCATTCGGCGAGCAGCTCCCGCACGGCCCGGGGACCGGGGTCGGCGGCGACCTCGGCGACCAGCCGCCGGACCCGCATCCGTGGGTTGAGCGCCGAGCCCGGGTCCTGGCCGACGTAGCCGACGCGGCGCCGGCGCAACTCCCGCAAGGGGGACGGCGGGAGGGTCAGCACGTCGTGTCCGAGGACCTCGACCGTGCCGGAGGTGACCTGCGCGCCGTCGGGCAGGGCGCCGAGCAGCGCGCGCAGCAGGGTGGTCTTGCCGGAGCCGGAGGGGCCGGTGAGCGCGGTGATCCGGCCGGGTCGCAGGGTGAGGTGGGCGCCGGCGAGCAGCACGGGCCCGTCGACGAGGCGGATCTCCAGATCGGTGACGCGGACCAGGGGCGGTGGGACGGGCTGTTCGTCGGTCATGGTCGGGCCGGGTTCCTCCGTGCGAGTCCTACGGATGGCGAGGGGAAGGGAGGGCGGCTTACCGTCTGCTCCATGGGGAGGGGAGGCGAGGGCGGCTCACCGTCTGTTCACCGCCCGGCGTCCTGCCCCGCGTCCCGCCCGGGGTCCCGACCGGCGTCCCGCCTTCGGCGCCACGGTGTCCGCCGCGAGGTTGACGCTGATGGCCAGCAGGCCGATGGCGAGCGCGGGAGCGACCACGGACCAGGGGTCGAGCAGGATGCCGGAGGCGTTCTCGCGGATCATCAACGCCCAGTCGGCGGTGGGGGGTTGGGGTCCGAGCTGGAGGAATCCGGCCATCGAGATGACGTACACCGCCTCGACGAACCGCAGTCCGAACAGGGCCAGGACGGTGGCCCGCAGATTGGGCAGGATCTCCCGCAGCGCCAGGTGGAACAGCCGCTCGCCGCCTGCCGCGGCCGCCTCGACGAAGCCGGAGGCGGCCAGCGGCGCGGCGGCGCCGGCGACGATCCGCACCGCGTACGGCGTGCCCAGGGCGATCGCCGCGACCGTCACCGCGGGCCGTCCGCCCCCGGGCCAGGCCAGCGACAGCAGCATGATGCCCAGCACCGGCGGCAGCAGGATCGCGATGTCGGCGACCGCCTCGATCACCCGCCCCAGCGCGGGGCTGAGCGCGGCCAGGCACCCCAGCAGGGTGGCCAGCGCGGTGACCACCACCGCCACGGCCAGCGCGCTGCCGATCAGCGCGCTGCCGCCGTGCAGCAGCCGGCTCAGGACGTCCCGGCCCAACTGGTCGCCGCCGAGCGGCGCGCCGTCGCCGGGGGGCGCGTACGGGGCGGTGACCGGCTGGTCGGCGGGGTGCGGCGCGAGCAGCGGGCCGAGCAGGGCGAGGGCGGTCAGCAGCAGCGCCGGGGCCACCCGGGGCAGGGCGCGGGGCCCGCGGAGCCGGGTGCGGTCGAGGACGGCGGTGGTGCTCATTAGAGGACCATCCCTTCTGCAGCCCTCATGGGTAGGGTTGTGACCTCTCGGTCCCGGCGGGGTACGGCCAGTGGTGCGAGCCGTTGGACGGCCAGCATGAGTTCCGCCGGCCCTGCCGGGCCCGAGGCCGTCTGATCGGCTTCAGGGACAGGCCCCGCAGAGGGCCGATTAATGAGCTCCCGGCAGACGTCCTCACCACCGAGCAGGTGCTCCGCGCACGACACTGGAGTACTTCTTTCGTGTTCATCGGATGGGACTGGGCGACCGAGACCCACGACGTGACCGTCATGGACCACCTCGGCGCCCGCGTGGACCGGTGGGAACTGGCACACACCGAGGAAGGCATCACCAAGACGCTGGCCCGCCTGGCCCGATACGGGGCTCCGGCGGATCTTCCGGTGGCCATCGAGACCACCCGCGGCCTGGTCGTCGACCGGCTGCTGGCCGCCGGTCACCCGGTGGTGCCGGTGCACCCGAACGCCTTCCACGCGATGCGGCCGCGCTGGGGTGCCGCCAAGGCCAAGACGGACGCGGGCGACAGCATGAAACTCGCCGACTACCTGCGCACCGACGGGCACTTCCTGCCCCGCCTGGAGCCCACCGACCAGGCCACGCTGGACCTGCAGGCGCTCACCCGCCAGCGCGCCGACCACATCGAGGCCAAGGTCGCCGCCGTCAACCAGCTCGCCGCGTCGCTGGACGCCCACTGGCCCGGCGGAAAGGCCGTCTTCTACGAACTCGACAGCGACATCGCCCTGGCCTTCCTGGAGCGTTACCCCACCCCGGCCGCCGCCTCCAAGCTCACCGCCGGACGGCTTCAAGCCTGGTGCAAACGCCATGGCTACTCCGGCAACAAGCCCGGCAGCTTCCTCATCGAGCGTCTGCGTTCGGCACCCTCGGCTGCGTCCCGGCTCAGCCCGGCCGCCGTCGAACAGCTCATCCGCATCCAGGTCCAGCTCGTCCAGGGCACCCGTGCCACCCTCCGCGCGCTGGACAAGGCCATCACCGAGGCCGTCAAGGCCCACCCCTACGCACCGCTGTTCGCGACCATGCCGCGGATCGGCAAAATCAACCTCGCCCAGATCATCGGCGAACTCGGCCCGATCCTCGAACGCTCCCAGACCTGCGAGCAGTTCATCGCCGAAGCCGGAGTCGTCCCGGTCACGAAAGCCTCCGGCAAGTCCCGCACCGTCGCCTTCCGCTACGCGACCAACCGCCGCGCACGCCTGGCCGTCACGACGTTCGCCGACAACAGCAGACACGGCAGCGACTGGGCTGCGAAGATCTACACCGACGCCAGGACCCGCAAGAAGCGACACCCCCACGCCATCCGCATCCTGGCCCGCGCCTGGCTCCGCGTGATCTGGGCCTGCTGGCGCGACGGAGCCTGCTACGACCCCGCCACTCACCAAGCCAACGGGAAGATCAACACGAGTGCCGACACACCCGTCGCGGCATAGAGGTTGACTCAGGAAACTCATGACCGGTCTCCCAGGGTGCGGTACCGGATCAGGTCGGCGAGGAACAGCACCAGGCTGACCGCGGCGCCGGCGCAGGCGACCACGCCGGCGATGACGGGGGTGTCCCGGTCGGCGAGGGCCCCGGCCAGCACCGCGCCGATTCCCGGGTAGTTGAACAGCGTCTCGACCACGACGGCGCCGCCCAGCAGCATGCCGGTGGAGGTGGCGGCGCCGATGGCGATGGTGGGCAGGGCGCCCGGCAGCGCGTGCCGCAGCAGCACCTGGCGGCGTGGCAGACCGTCCAGGTGGGCGGCGGCCACCTGCGGGGTGCGCTCCTGGTCGGCCAGGGCGGCCCGGACGATCCGGGTGTTCCAGCCGGTCTGCGGGACGGCCAGGGCGAGGACGGGCATCACCAGCATCGTCCAGTCGGCGGGGGCGCCGCCGCCGTCGGTGAGGGTGACCGCGGGCAACCAGCCCGTCCACAGGGACAACACCAGCAACAGGCCGACCGCGACGATGAATTCGGGCAGGGCGAAGGTGGCGGTGGACCCCAGGCCGATCGCCCGGTCCAGCCGTCCGCCGGGCCGGGCCGCCGCCCAACAGCCGAGCACCAGTGCCGCCGCCATCGTCAGGGCGAAGGCGGCGCCGCCGAGCAGCAGGGTGTTGGGGAACGGCGCGGCGAGCAGATCGGTCACCTTCTGGCCGCGGGCGGAGGTGCCCAGGTCGCCGGTGGGCAGTCCGGTCATCCAGTGCTGGAAGCGCTCCCACAACGGCCGGTCCAGGCCCAGCAGATGGCGGCGGGCGGCGACGCCGGCGGCGCCCTCGCCGCGCTCGGAGGTGGCCGACGCGGCGTCCCCGGAGTTGTACCGCGGCGAACACCACGGCCAGGAGGACGGCCAGCATCAGCACCCGTTTGCCGAGCAGCATCCCGATCCGCGCGGCGGCCCGTCCGGCACCGGTGCCCCGAGGCGGGCCGGGCCGCGCGGTGCGGCCGTCGGGCGGGGCGCTCACCGCGCCAGCCACACGTGCTCCAGCTGCACCCGCCCGTAGCCGGGCAGCTGGGGCAGGTTGCGGACCTTGCGGGCCGCCAGGTCGATGCCGTCCGCCATGCCCCACAGCAGGTAGCCGGACCGGTCGTGCTCGATCTGCTGGAGTGCGCGCAGGGCGCTGCGGCGCCGTGCGGCGTCGGCGGTGCCCAGGACCTTGGCGCAGGCGGCGTCGAACCGCGGGTCGGACCAGCCGGCCTCGTTCTGCCCGGCGCCGGTGGTCATGGTCTTCGAGGCGAAGAAGACCACCGAGTCGTTGGTGCCCCAGTAGTTGGTGTAGAGGTCGCCCTTGAGCCAGGTCCTGGCGTAGAAGGTCCCGGACTCCTGCTTGGTGACCTTGATCTTCAGGCCGGCCTCGCGGGCCTGGGTGGCGAAGAGCGTGGCGGACTCGGCGAGCCCGGCGATGTCCTCGGTGGTGATCAGCTCGTAGGTCCGCGACAGGTCGAAGTGCGCCTCGCCCAGCAGTTGCCGGGCGCGCGCGAGGTCGCGGTGGCGCTGCGGGACGGCCTTGGCGTAGTCGGGGTCGCCGGTGCCGAGGATGTCGTTGGCGACCGTGCCGTAGCCGGAGAGCACCTGCTTGACCATGGCCTCGCGGTCGACGACCAGCTTGACCGCCTCGCGGACCTTGGGGTCGGCGAACGGGCCGTCGGCGGCGCGCATCGCGATCGGCATCGCCATGTCGTTCGGGCGGCGGAGGACCTGGATGTCCTGGCGGCCGGCGGCGGTGCGGGCGGCCACCGCACCGGCGTTGGAGGCGAGGTCGATCTGCCCGGCGAGCATGGCGTTGGCCATGGCCTGCGGGCTCTCGAACATGGTCACCTCGATGGCGTCGAGGTGGACCTCGCCGCCGTGCCAGTGGTCGTTGCGGACCAGGCGGGCGTTGCCGCCGCGGTACCGGTCGAGCTTGAACGGGCCGGTCCCGGGGGCCTGGGCCAGCTCCCTCTCGGGGGTGTCCTTCTTCAGGACGAAGGTGGTCAGGCGGGTGAGCAGCGGGAGTTCGGCGTTGGGGCGGTCGGAGACGAGGACGACGGTGCCCTTGCCCTCGGCGGTGATGCGGTGCGCCTGGATGCCGGGGAGCCGGGCGGCGCCGGCCGGGGTGTTGCGCAGTCGACGCAGCGACCGGACGGCGTCCTCGGCGGTGACCGGCGTCCCGTCGTGGAACGTCGCGCCCTCGGCGAGCCTGAACCGCCAGGTCCGCAGATCCTCGGACGCCTGCCAGGAAGTCGCCAGCCGGCCCACGGTGTTGTCCTTGCGGCCGGGTGCGGTGAGGGTGTCGTAGACCAGCGCGATGATGAGGTAGTCGCTCTCGTTGCCCTGGGTTCCGTGGGGGTCGCGGGTGATCGCGGAGGCCCGGCCGAGGGCGCCCACGCGGAGGGTGCCGCCCTTGCGGGGCGGGCCGTCGGGGCCGTCGCCGTCGGAGCCCGCGCCCGGTCCGCCACCGCACCCGGCGAGGAGTGTCGCGGCACCCAACCCGCCACCCATACACAGCAGTTGACGCCTGTTCAGGTTCACCTTCGCGCCCTCGTTCCCGCGGTGTCCAAGGAGGAGGATCCGCGAGCGGATCCACCGTGACTAAGGTTTGCCTACCCTAAGGTCGGGTAGGCGTGCAAGGGGTCGCGCGGGCCTCGGTGTGAATCAAAACTAAGGTTTGCCTAACCTAATCCATCTGTGTAGTTTCGGCGGCACCCGCTCACCGCGACCGGCCTCCGTACGTGGCTCAACTCCCTTACGAGGAAGTCGAGTTGTGGTTTGACGACGCCTCCAGGAACGGATGACCTCGCCATGAGCACGGGTTCCGCCCCCGTTCGTCTGCTCGACGACGCATCGCTCACCGAACTCCGCCACGCGGCCGAGGAGATCCTCGCCGCCGCCGGCACCTCGGCCACCTCGCCCGCGCTGCTCGCCGCCGTGGCGCGTTCCGCCGCCGCCCTCGGCGCCCCGATCCGCCACGCCTGCCGCCCCGTCGACACCGACGACGGCCTGTTCGTGCTCCGCGCCCTGGCCGTCGACGACACCGGGATAGGCTCCACGCCCGGCAGTTGGGCCACCGCCGGCGACCGCGCCGCCGTCCACGACATCGCGCTCCTGCTGCTCGCCACCGTCATGGGCAACCCCCTCGCCTGGGAAGGCCAGCAGGACGGCCGCTTCGTGCACAACATCGTCCCCTCGTCCGGCCACGAACGGGCCCAGACCGGCGCCAGCAGCAGCGTCCTGCTCAGCCCGCACACCGAGGACGCCTTCCACCCCGGCCGCGCCCACCTGCTGATGCTCGGGTGCATGCGCAACCACGACGCCGTCGCCACCACCGCCGCCAGCATCTGTAAGGTCCGGCTCGGCGACGAGGACCTGGCCGTCCTCGCCCGCCCCGAGGTCCCGATCCTCCCCGACGACGCCTACGCCGAGGCCCGGGGCTTCGACGGCCGCCCCCCGAACGTCCCCACCCTGTGGGAGTCCGAGGACGGCCGCACCCTCCGCTTCGACCCCGCCTACACCCCCCTCGACGAGGCCACCCCGGAGTACCGGGCCGCCTACCGCCGCCTGTCGGAGCAACTCGCCGCCGTCTCCACCGCGGTCAGCCTCGCACCCGGTGAGGTCCTGATCGTCGACAACGACCTCGTCGTCCACGGCCGGGTGCCCTTCCGGGCCCGCTACGACGGCACCGACCGCTGGCTCAAACGCGCCTTGGTCCGGGTACCAGGCCGCCGCACCCGCCCGCCCGCCGAGGCCACCGAGCACGGCTACGGACAGGCGGCCATCGAGGCGCACGCCGCATGAACCACCAGCAGCCTCTCCCGGAGGACCTCGTGACCGACCGCAGCACCTCGGTCCACGACATACCCGGCCGCACCCTGCGCGCCCTGTCCACCAGCGACCTCGCCGGCATCGACATCACCCTCGCCGACGTCGTCGAGACCGTCGAGCAGGCGTACCGCACCCTGGCCGCCGGCGCGTCCGATAACCCCCGCAAGCTCACCGTCAGGCCCGCCGACGGGCACTCCGTCGGCTACGCGATGCTCGGCCGCGACGGCTCCCGCGAGGTCGTCGCCGTCAAGACCTCCTACAAGCACGGCCTCGACAAGGACCGCGGCGACCAGCACTACTACACCGCGCTGACCCTCTACGACGACATCAGCGGGCTGCCCCTCGCGATGATGGACTGCGGCCGGATCGGCGCCCTGCGCACCCCGGCCGTCTCCGCGCTGCTGGCCCGCGCCTGCGCCCGGCCCGGCGCGCGCACCGCCCTCGTCATCGGCACCGGCACCCAGGGCCGGCTGGCCCTGCCGTTCCTGCTCACCACCCTCCCGGACCTGGACCGGCTGCTGCTGGCGGGCAGTCACCCCGACGGCATCGCCGCGGTCCGCACGGAACTGCACCGCCACTTCCCGGACCGCGACGTGGAACTCGTGACCGATCTGCGGGCCGCCGCCACCCAGGCCGACATCGTCGTCGCCACCGCCGGCGGCCACACCGCCGCCGCGGTCGAGGTCGACTGGCTCGCCCCGGGCGCGCTGGCCGTCCTCGTCGGGCACGGCCTGGCCCCCTCGACCCTGCACCGCGCCGACCGGGTCATCGCCACCAGCGAGGCCCAAATGCAGGTCACCGGCACCGACATGGCCGACGCCGAAGGCCATCTCCGCCCGGTGGACGCCGAGTTGCCGCGGATCGTCGCGGGCGCCGCGGTCGGTCGCCGCACCGCCGACGAGCGGATCTTCGGCTACAACAGCGGACTGGTCGTCACCGACATCGCCCTCGGCCACCGCTTCGCCCAACTCGCCCTCGCCCAGGGCCGGGGGACGCGGGTACCGCTGTGGCAGTGACCGGCGACCGCGCCCCCTCCGCGGTCCCCTTCCTCCCCGCCCTCCCGGACCCCGGCACCGACGCCGTCCTGGACAGCGGGCTGCTGCCCGAGCTCTCCCACGCCTTCGGCGGGCCCTTCCACTTCCTGCTGCCCGACCGCTTCGACGCCAATGTCGCCGCCTTCCGCACGGCCCTGGCCGAGGCCGGCGTGGACGGCCGGATCCACTACGCCAAGAAGGCCAACAAGGCCGCCGTCTGGATCGAGCGGTGTGCCGCCACCGGCACCGGCGTGGACGTCGCCGGCCTCGGCGAACTCCGCGAGGCCCTCGGCAACGGCGTCCGCGGCGAGCGGATCGTGGTCACCGGCCCCGCCAAGAGCGACGAGCTGCTGCGGGTCGCGGTCCTCCAGGCATGCCTGGTCGCCGTGGACTCCCTCGACGAACTGGACCGGTTGCTGCACCACGCCCCGCCGGGCGCCCCGCGCGCTCCCCGCATCCTGCCCGGCTGCTGCCCCCGCAGCAGCCGGGCAGCCGCTTCGGCATGACCGGCGCCGAGCTGGACACCGCCCTCGCCCGCTGCGTCGCGGCCGGTGACGCGGTCCGGATGGAGGGCTTCAGCTTCCACCTCTCCGGCTACGCCGTACCGCCGCGGGTCGAGCTCGCCGCCGCCCTCCTCGACCGCTGCCTGGCCGCCCGCACCATGGGCCTCCAGGCCGACCGCATCAGCATCGGCGGCGGTTTCGCCGTCGACTACTGCGCCCCCGCCGACTGGTACGCCTTCCTCGCCGCGCAGCGGCCCGGCCACTACCACGCGGACCGGACCTTCGACCCGGCCGGGTTCTACCCGTACCACTCACCGGTCGCCGGGGCCGACGCCCTGCGCGCCGTCCTCGCCGGCACCACCGCCACCGGCATGGACCGCGCACCGCGGACCCTGGCCGACCGGCTGCGGGACACCGGCACCCTCCTGCTGCTGGAGCCCGGGCGGGCGCTGCTGGCCGGCGCCGGCGCCTCCGTCTTCCGGATCCAGGGCGTCAAGGACCGGGCCGGCTACGCCATCGTGACCGTGGACGGCACCAGCCTGAGCCTGTCCGAGCAGTGGTTCAACAGCGAGTTCCTGCCGCAACCGGTCCTGGTCGGCCCGGACGGCCGGGCGACCGGCGACGCCGCCCACCCCACCTGCGTCGGCGGCGCCAGCTGCCTGGAGTCGGACCTGCTCACCTGGCGCAAGGTCCCCTTCCCCCGGCGACCCCAACCGGGCGACCTGCTGGTCTACCCCAACACGGCCGGCTACCAGATGGACTCCAACGAATCCCCCTTCCACGAACTGCCGTTGCCCCCCAAGGTCGTCCTCGACCGCACGGACGGGCGCCCGCGCTGGCGGCTGGACCGCCGCCCCGCCCCCTGACCCGACCGCCCTCCCGCCCCAGGAGCCCGCCCCATGAACGAGGCACTGAGCCGCCCCGCCGTGGTCTCCCGCGTGTCCGAACTCGTCGGCTGCACCCCGCTCCTCGAACTGTGCCGCACCATGCGCGCCCTGGGCACCGAACTCGTCTACGTCGACGACGGCAGCGAGGACCTCGCCACCGCCGCCCGCGAGGAGCTGGCCGAGGAACTGGCCCGCGGCCGCGACAACACCGTCTTCACCGAACAGCACAACAACCCCAGCAACGGCGTCGGTTACCACCCCGTCGCGCACGAGCTGCACCAGGCGCTGGACGGCCGGCTCGACCTCCTCATCGGGGCCGTCGGCACCGGCGGCGCGCTCTGCGGCACCGCCGGCGAACTGCGCACCCTCATGCCGGACGTCACCACCATCGGCGTGGAACCCAAGGGCTCCATCGCCTTCGGCGGCCCCGCCCACGACTACTACCAGTCCGGCACCGGCACCCCCGAAGGCGCGGAGATCGGCGCCCTGGTCGACTTCGCCCTCATCGACGAGGGCGTCAAGGTCGGCGACGTCGAAGCCTTCGCCACCGCCCGCGCGGTGGCCCGCACCGGCCTGCTGATCGGCGGCTCCGCCGGCGGCGTGGTCCACGAGGCGCTGCGCCGACTGCCGTCACTGCCGCCCGGGACGACCGTGGTCGCCCTCGTCAACGACGGCGGGGAGAAGTACCTGGATACCGTCTTCGACGACGGATGGCTGGCCGCCCGCGGCCTGCTCGCCCCCGACGTCGAGCGCGAGATCGACGAACGCCTCGGCAAACTCCGCAGGAATTGACGGTCCATGCCCTTCATGCCCGCCCCGCAGCCGACCACCCTCCTCCGCGACGGCCGCGCGCTGGCCGCGCTGGCCGTGCCGCTGGTCCTCACCCAGCTCGCCCAGGTGGCCCTGACCACCACCGACACCGTGATGATGGGCTTCCTGGGCGCCCGGGACCTCGCGGCCGGCGGCCTCGCCATCGTCCTCTTCAACCAGCTGCGCACCATGGGCGTCGGCCTGGTCACCTCCGTCGGCAACCGGATCGCCGCCGCCGCGGCCCGGGAGGAGGAGGGCGACGCCCCGGGAACCGCTGCCGACGTGCCCGCCGTCCGGGGCATCGCCCGGGCCGGGACGGCCGTCGCCACCCTCGCCGGACTGGCCGGCGCGGTCCTGATGGTCCTCATCGGCCAGGCGCTCACCTGGGTCGGCCAGGACGCCGAGATCGCCGACCGGGCGCGGCCGATGCTCGTGGCGCTCGCCCCCGGACTGCTGCCCTGCCTGTGGTTCCAGGCGATCCGTCAGTTCACCGTCGGCCTGCGCCGCCCGCAGGCCCTGCTGCGGATCACGCTCGCCTCGGTCGCGGTCAACGCCGGCCTCAACTGGGTCCTGGTGCACGGCACCTGGGGACTGCCCAGGCTCGGCCTGCCCGGCATCGGCGTCGCCACCTCCGCCGTCCACCTGCTGTCCTTCCTCGCGCTGTACGCCGCCGCCCGGCGGGACCCGGTCCTGGCCCCGCGGCTCAGCCTCAACGCCGCCGGGGCCGACGCCGCCACCGTGCGCACCCTCGTCGGCCTCGGCGTGCCGATCGCCGCCACCTACGGCTCCGAGGCCGGCTTCTTCTCCGTCACCGCGCTGATGGCCGGCAGCTTCGGCAGCGCCGCGCTCGCCGCCCACACCGCCGTCAACCAGCTCGTCTACATCGTCTTCCAGGTCGCCGTCGGCCTCTCCCACGCCGCGTCCATCAACGTCAGCCGGGAACTGGCCCTGGGCCGCACCGACTCCGCCCGGCGCCTGAAGAACACCGCACTGGCCTGCGCCGCCGTGGTCATGGCGGTGGTCGCGGTGATCTACCTCGCGCTGCCGGAGCTGGTCCTGCGCCCGTTCTTCGACCCGGGCGCGGCCGGCGACCGGCCGGCCCTCGCGATCGCCGGCCAACTCCTGTGCGTCATCGCCGTGCTGCAGTTCTTCGACTGCGCCCAGAACATCGGCGTCGGCCTGCTGCGCGGCCTGGACGACACCAGGAGCGGCTTCCGGATCACCCTCGTCGGCTACGGGCTGGTCGGCCTGCCCGCCGCCTGGGCGCTCGGCTACGCCGCCGGGCTGCACACCCTGGGCGTCTGGCTCGGGCTGCTCGCCGGACTCGCCACCACGGCGCTGCTGCTGCTGCGCCGGTACGGCACCGCCCTGCGGGCGCGGGGCACCGCCGCCCCCGCGGAGGCCGCCTGAGCCGTGGTGGGCGGCCGTGCGGCACGGCCGCCCGCTACTGCCGGTCGCGGGGGAGCGACGGCAACCCCAGCCGGTTCCCGGTGTCGTCGTCGAATTCCGCGCAGAACCCGCCGATCGCGTCCTCAAGATGGGAGAAAGACCGCGCCGCGAACAAAACAGACTGATAGCTGGAAATACGGTACTGAGTGCTTGCTGCGACGCAGAGGTCCAGTTCGCGCACTTCCCGGACCTCGTGCGCGGCGATCTCCCCGTACGAGGACAGCAGCGCCGCGCCGAAGGCTTTCGGCCCGCCGGATTCGGCGATCAGCCCGTATTCGAGGGTGTACCAATACACGCGGCTCAGAATGTCCAGCGCCTCCGCGGTCCGGACCCGGTTCGCGGCCCGGCCGATGACCCGGTACAGCTCGGCGATCCCCGGCGACGACAGATGGATGCCGTGCCCGAACACGTCGTGCAGGACGTCCGGTTCGGGGGTGTACAGCGGCACGGCCGGATGGCGTACGAACTGCACCGCATGGAAGTAGCCGTGCTCCATCGCCCCCAGGAACCGCTCGTTGGGCACCACCCCGCCGGCCAGGGTGAGCGAGAAACCGGTGCGGGTCCGCAGCCCGGGCGTGATCTCCGCGTGCTGCGGGATCTGCTCGGCAGGTATGTCCGCTGCCTCGCCGGCCGCCAGCACCTCCCGGCAGGCGTGCGCCCGGTGCGCCGGGGCCAGCGCGTCGTACACCGTCCGCCAGGTCCGGTGCTCGTCCTCGGTGTACGCGACGTCCTCGTACGGCGCTCCCACCCGGTGGTTCTCGGCGCGGGCCGCCAGGGCGTCGCGCCGCCGCCGGTAGTCCTGGTCGTGGCGCCCGGGGTGCTCGTTCGCGCGCCCCAGCCGCCCCTCGACGGAGACGGGGGTCTGCTTCCGTACGGTGCTCATGGCCCTGAACCTGCCCCGCGGCGGGGCGAAGATCACCTGGCGTAGCGGTCGAAGTACCCAGTGCCGCGGACCGCTCCGGAGGCCCCGCCGGCCGCTACCGCGCCGCCTTCGGCCTCTCAACGCACGAGCCGCCCCGATGTCGTTATTGGTTCGTTTCTTGACTATCCGGGCTTCAGTGACGTTCACTCAGCCATTCATGGGCCGAGTCAGGGCGGCCCCTGTGGAGGTACTTTTCATGAGGCCGATGAAGGCTATGGACGCGGTGAATGTGATGAATGCAACAATGCGTCGCCGGGTCGTCGTCAGTGCGTTGACTCTTTCCCTCGCCGCCCCCCTGGCGGCGTGCGGAAGTGATCATCAGGAAGCCCCCGAAGGGAAGGACCACATCGGCCTCCTCCTTCCGGAGAACAAATCCACGCGCTACGAGAATTTTGATCGCCGTATCATTTCCCGGCGAATCGCGTCGCTCTGCCTCGAATGCAAAGTGGACTACGGAAACGCCGAGTCCAGCGCGGAGACCCAGCGCACCCAGTTCGAGTCCCTGGTGAAGAAGGGCGTCAAGGTCATCGTCCTCGACCCGGTCGACGCCCGGGCCGCCAAGGACTGGGTGGACTCCGCCGCACGTCAGGGCGTCCAGGTCGTCGCCTACGACCGGCTCGCCGAGGGCAACGTCAAGGCGTACGTCTCCTACGACAACGACAAGATCGGCCGCCTCCAGGGCGAGGGAATTCTCACCGCGCTCGGCTCCCGGGCGGCCACCGCCGACGTCGTCATGTTCAACGGCTCCCCGGGCGACCCGAATGCCCCGTCCTTCAAGAAGGGCGCGCACGCCGTCCTCGACGGCAAGGTCCACAAGGTCGTCTACGAGAAGGACGTTCCCGAATGGTCCGAGGCGACCGCCAAGAAGGACATGACCGATGTCATCAACTCCCGCGGTCCGCATGGCTTCGACGCGGTCTACTCGGCAAATGACGGCATGGCCGGCGGTATCGCCGCGGCGCTGAAGGCCGGCGGCGTGAAAAACGTCCCGGTCGGTGGCCAGGACGCCGAACTCCCCGCATTGCAAAGGCTGTTGGACGGAACTCAGGCGTTCACTGTCTACAAGGAGGTGCGCCCGGAGGCCGAGACCGCCGCGGAGATCGCCTTCCGCCTGCTGCGCGGGCAGAGCATCGCCTCCCTCACCTCGACCACCGCCGCCAGCACCAGCAAGTCCGGCATCCCCGCCAAGCTCTTCAACGCCACGCTGGTCACCAAGGCGAACCTCAAGGACACCGTCGTCCAGAACGGCGCGGTCCGCGCCGACCTGCTCTGCACCCCGGCCGTCGCGGCGGAGTGCTCCTCCCTCGGCATCCAGTGAGGCACCCCGGGGCCGGCGCGCGCGGACGCGGCCGGCCCCGGGCGCACCACGCTTCCCCCGCGCCGTCCGGCCGCCCGCGCCACGCAGGCGCCGCCCGCGCGCCGAACTCCCGCCGGCCGCCCGGTCCGCCGCCCTCAGTCCGGCTGCGCCGCCGCCCCGCCCACGGCCTCGACCAGCGGCAACATCCGATGCGGCACCCGCTCGCGCAGCACCACCTCCGTGCGGGTGCGGACCACCCCCGGCAGGCTGATCAGCCGCTGGATCACGTCCTCCAGATGTGCCGCGTCCCGGGCCACCACGCGCGTCAGCAGATCCCCGCCGCCGGTGGTCGAGAACGCCTCGATGATCTGCGGCACCTCGCCCAGCGCGGCGGCGACCTCCTCCAGATGCCCCTGTGTCACCTCGATGTGCACGAAGGCCAGCATCGGATGGTCCAGCGCGGCGGGCGAGAGCCGCGGCCCGTAGGCGGTGATCACCCCGTCCCGCTCCAGGCGGTCCAGTCGCGCCTGCACCGTCCCGCGGGCGACCCCCAGCACCCGGGCGTATTCCCGCACGCTCGTCCGCGGCTGCTCCAGCAGCAACCTGAGGATCTTCGCGTCCAGCGCGTCCACGGCCATCGGTCCACGGCCTCCTCACGGTCGGCGGATCGGTCGGCACGGTGCCGAGAGGGGGCGGAGCACTTCCGGGGACAGATCCATTATCCAGGCCCGGGGCCCCTCCCGTCACCGTATCCGAGGATGATCTTTTGCACCGATTCGCCCCCTAGCGTGGAGGCACCCGACCCGACGCAGGGTCACCTTCGACGTCTGGAGCACGATGGCGCACGACGCACCCCGGCACCGCACCGACGACCTCGCCGCGGTGGCGGCCGAACTGGTCGCCATGGCCGCCGAGGACAACCGGGCCGCACCCCGCGCCAACAGCGGCGACTTCGCCGACCAGTTGGCCTGGCGCCGGCTGACCGCGCGGCACGCCGACCGGCTCACCGCGATCATCGACGCCCACGGCTGGCCCACCGCGGACCGCTTCGGGGCGGACGCCGCCCGCGGCGCCTGGCTGATAGCCCAGCACGCCGACCGCCAACTGGACGTGCAGCGGCGCGCCCTGCACCTGATGGAACGCGCCGTCGCCGACGGCCTGGCGAGCCCCCGCGACCTGGCCTTCCTCACGGACCGCACGCGGGTCAACGACGGGCGGGAGCAGATCTACGGCACCCAGATCGCCGGGGTCCGGGACGGTGCGCCGGTGCCGTGGCCGTGCCGGGATCCGGAGCGGATGGACCAGCGGCGGGTCGAGGTGGGCATCCCGCCGTTCGACGAGTACGTCGCCCAGTTCGCCTGAGCGTCCCCCCCGGCGCCCGACCCGGCGTCCGGCGGCCCTCCGCTCAGGTCACGGTGAGCGTGGCCCTGCCCTCGGCGGTCGAACTGCCGCCCACATAGAGGTCGATGGCGCCGGGCTCCAGCCGGAACTCGCCGCGCGGGTCGTTGGTCCAGAAGCCGAGGTCCTCGGCCGCCAGCCGGAACCGCACGGTCCGGCTCGCCCCCGGCGCCAGCGTCACGCGCTGGAAGCCCCGCAGCCGGCGGACCGGTTGGGCGATGCTGGCGGCCCGGTCGTGGACGTAGAGCTGCACGACCTCGTCGCCGGTCCGGGAACCGGTGTTGGTGACGGTCGCCGTGACCTCGACGGTGTCGCCCGCGCGCAGGCCGCTCGCCGCGATCCGGCCGGTGCTCAGCCGGGGCGCGTCGGTGCGGAACGTCGTGTAGCTCAGCCCGTGGCCGAACGGGAACTGCGGTCCGTCCGGGAGGTCGAGGTACTTCGAGGTGTACTTGTCGTCCGGGTCGTAGGGCCGGCCGGTGTTCTCGTGGTTGTAGTGGATCGGGATCTGACCGACCGAGCGCGGGAACGAGACCGGCAGCTTGCCGCCGGGAGCGACCGTGCCGAACAACACGTCGGCGACGGCGTGGCCGGCCTCGATGCCCGGGTGCCAGGCCACCAGCACCGCCGGGGCCCGCTCCAGCCAGCTCCCGACGGTCAGCGGACGCCCGTTGACCAGCACCACCGCGAACGGCCTGCCGGTGTCGGCGATCGCCGCGACCAGCCGCTCCTGCGCGCCCGGCAGCCCGAGGTCGCTGCGCGCGGCGGCCTCCCCGCTGAGCGCCGGGGGCTCGCCGACCACCACGACGGTCACGTCACAGGCCCTGGCGGCGGCGACGGCGGCCGGGATGCCGCTGGTGTCGTCCCCCTGCGGGTCCACGCCGCGCGCATGGCGCACCGTGCTGCCGGGCGCCGCCTGCCGCACGGCGTCCAGCACCGTGCAGGCCGGGAACTTCCGGGCCGCGGGCGGCATCACCCACGTCCCCAACAGGTCGGTGGAGTCGCCGAACGGCCCCACCACCGCGATCGAACCGACCGAACCGCGAAGCGGCAGCACCCCCCTGTCGTTCTTCAGCAACACCATCGACCGGCTCGCGGCGGCCCGGGCCGCCGCCCGGGCCTGCGCGGACGGCTCGCCGATCGCCGCGCCCTCGTCGACGTAGGGGTGCGCGAACAGCCCGAGCGCGAACTTCAGCCGCAGCACCCGGGCGACCGCCTCGTCCAGCCGCCGCCGGCCGATCCGGCCCTCCCGGAGCAGCTGTTTGCCGTGGGTGACAAGGTTGGTGCTGGTCATCTCCATGTCGACCCCGGCGGTCAGCGCGAGCCGCGCGGCGTCCGCGCCGTCCTCCGCGACACCGTGCGGGATCAGTTCCTGCACGCCGTTCCAGTCGCTCACCACCATCCCGTCGAAGTCCCACGCCCGCCGGAGGATGTCGGTGAGGGTGTGCGGATCGGCGTGCGCAGGGACGCCGCCGATGAGGTTGAACGAGGCCATCACGGTGGCCACCCCGGCGTCCGTCGCGGCCTTGAACGGCGGGAGGTAGAGGTTCCGCAGCCGGGACTCGGAGACGTCCACGGTGTTGTAGTCCCGCCCGCCCTCGGGGCCCCCGTACGCCACGAAGTGCTTGGCGCAGGCGGCGATCCGGTCCGCGGCCGAGAGCCGGTCCCCCTGGTAGCCGCGCACCTTGGCGGCGGCGAACGCGGCGGTCAGGTACGGGTCCTCGCCGTTGCCCTCGGCGATCCGGCCCCAGCGCGGCTCGTGCGTCACGTCCATCATCGGCGCGAAGGTCCAGTGCACCCCGTTGGACCGGGCCTCCCGTGCCGACACCTCGGCGTCCCGCACCGCGACCTGCGGATCGAAGCTCGCCGCCTGCGCCAGCGGGATCGGGAACGTCGTCCAGAAGCCGTGGATGACGTCGAGACCGAACAGCAGCGGGATGCCCAGCCGCGACTCCTCGACGGCGAGCTTCTGGAGCGCGTTGCAGGTCCGGGCCCCGTAGATGCTGAGCACCGAGCCCAACCGCCCGGCGCGGGCGGCGTCCTCGACCGCCTTGGTCCCCGGCCCGCCCGGCCCGGTGTCGTACGCCCACGGGAGCTGCTGCAACTGCCCCAGCTTCTCTTCGAGAGTCATACGCGCCAGCAGTTCGCCGACCTTCCCCTCGTCCGGCCCGGGCCGGTGGCCGGAAGCCGTCCCGGCCTGAGTCTCCCCCGCCGCGGCGCCCCGGGGGAGCGCCTGTGCCTGGGGCGATCCGGTGCTCGCCAGACCGGCGGCCGCCGCGGTACCGCCCGCGGCGGCCAGCAGTGAACGACGTCGCAGCCCACCCATGCCTTCACCTTTTTCATCGAGAGAGGGGTAAAGGTTTTCCCAAGGCGCCAGGAGCTGAAGCGACGGTAAGTGAGCGCCCGGTAACCGTCAAGAGTCGCGTGCGAACCGGATGCACCGACCCGCCGTGCGGGGGCGGGTGCACGGCGTCGCCGCACGCCATGCCGCCCGGCTGGACCGTTGGCCCGCTAATGGCGCATCGAAATGCCGTGATGCTGTGCCAATGGCTCAGCGTTTTCAGCATCTGTTGAGCCACCTGGTGGGTTGATGGTGTGATGGCTCTGTCGATGGCGCTGCGGATCCCCGCGGCGCCTTTCTCATGTCGCGGTGCACCTGTGTGCGGAAGGGGCGGGGCAACTTGCTGAAGAAGGCGTTCGTGGCGCCGGATCCGGGGCGTATGCGACTGCGGTTCGCGGCCCGGGCCGTGGTCGGGGTCGGCCTCGCCGTGGCGTTGTGCGGGCTGGCCGGGCACACGCTGGTCGCCGCCATCACCGGCGGCCTGGCCGCGCTGCTCGCCTTGTTCACGGTGACCGACCCGACGGTGCGCGGCCAGGCCGTGACGACGGCACTGCTGCCCGTCGTCGGCCTCCCGATGCTCGCGCTCGCGGCGCTGCTGCACGACCTGCCGCTCGCGCGCGACCTGGCGTTCCTGGCCGTCGTGGGGGCGGGGGTGTACGCGCGGCGGTGGGGACCGCGCGGGCACTCGCTGGGCGTGTTCGCCTTCATGATCTTCTTCGCGGCGCAGTTCCTGCACACCGTCCCCGGTCAGCTTCCCGAGTCGTACGCGGCCGTGCTGCTCGGGCTCGCCGCGTCGTCGGCGGTGCGTTTCGGGGTGTGGTGCTACGAACGGCGGCTGCCGGCGCCCACCGCGGTGGCCGCGCCGGCCGGCGGGACCGGGCTCGCGCGGATCACCACGCGGCAGGCCGTGCAGGCGACCGTGGGGGCCGCCTTCGCCCTCGGCGTCGGGCAGATGCTGTCCGAACAGCGCTGGTACTGGGCCGTCGGCGCCACATGGTGGGTGTTCGTGAACACCACCTCGCGGGGCGAGACGCTCGTCCGTGGGTTCCGGCGGTTCCTGGGCACGGTGCTCGGGGTCGGGCTCGGCTTCGCCCTCGCCGTTCCGCTGCACGACGAGCCGGTCGCGGCCGCCGTGATCGTCGCCCTCGGCGTCTTCGGGATCTTCTACACGGCGGCCGTCTCCTACACCTGGATGATGCTCGCGGTGACCGTGATGGCCAGCACGCTCTACGGGCTGCTCGGCGTGCTCGATCCGGCACTGCTCGCCCTGCGGGTGGGCGAGACGGCCGTCGGGGCCCTGGGCGCGCTGCTCGCGGTGCTCCTGGTGCTGCCGGTGACCACGCACTCCGTCACCGACGAGCAGGTCGAGCGGGCCGTGCGGTGCGTGCACGCGTGCACCGCACAGGCCGCCGCCCACCTCGCCGGGGACGCCGCCGCCGATCCGGCGCCGCGGGTGGCCGAGTTGGAGGCGATCCTCGGCCGCGTGCGGCTGTCGCTCGTCCCGCTGGTGCATCCGCTCAGCCCCCTGCGGGCGCGCAAGCAACGGGCCCGGCAGATCGTCGCGCTGCTCGACGACTGCGCGCGCGAGGTGCGCGGACTGGCATCCATCGCCGCCGACCCGGAAGCCTCGCACGACGACCGGCTCGTCGCGGCGTGCCGGCGGGTCGAGGCCGCCGTCGAGGCCCTGACCGACGCCCCGCTCGACGCGCCCGGCCGCCGGGCGGAGGCCGGGACGCTGCCGCAGACCGGCGAGGGCGGACCCGTGCTGGCCCATCTGCACGCCCTGGAACAGGCCCTGCTCGCCCTCGCCGTCCCCCTCGGCCGGTCCGAACGGCTCCCGATGGGCGCCTGAGCGGGCGAGCCCGTGGCGGCCGGTCGCGTGCGGGCCGGCCGCGCCGCGGTCGTGGACGCTGCGCCCTCCGTTGCTCGGCGGGGGCAGCCCGGCGATGTCACGAGATCCCGCAGGCATGCGTACACCCTGCGATCCCCAGGGAATCCGAACCAGTGGGTCTTCGGACAGGAGCCATCGGGGCTCGATCGGCGTACGTGCGGAAGAGGTCGGCGCCGGCCGCGCGCCCGGCCGTGGAGACCCCTGCCGCTCGGGGGCGCCGGTGGGCGTTCCGATGATTCGGTGCTGCTTTTCGGCCGGGCCGGCGACGCCTCCCGATGTACCCCGGGGCGAGTGTGAGGGGCACATGCCGCTGACATCGGCGACATCGGTGCATTGTCGGGTTTGGCGACGGCCGTCGCTTCCCGCGTCCAACATCCCCAAACTCGACACGCATGTTCACCACGTCATGCGAACGGTCGGGTTTCCCTCGGGAATTCCCTGCCCACGGGCAGGACGGGGCGCCGGAACTTCTCGATGCTCGGCAGCTCTCGACCGCGCATGACGTCCCGCGAACCGGCGGAGAGTTCGGTACTGGCCTGCGAAGTCTCCGACCGCTTGATTTCCGTTAGGTTCCCCCGTTTCCCGCAGGGGGCGTGACGGCGCTCCGTGGAACGGCCGTTCGCCCCGTCGCCTGGCCGGAATTGCCTGTTTACCCAAGGGGGCGCGGCGGGGAATCTGATGGTGGATATCGGCCACGATCAAGGCCGTTACGGGAGTGCGAGGGGGCTTGATGAGGGGGCGCTGAGCGTCAACGAACAGGGTTTGACGAGCGCGACACCACTCCCCGTTGCGAGGATGAGGTCTCCGTCCCGTCCGATGGCGACTCGACCTTTCCTTTCTGATGTCCGCGGCAGAAATGTCGCATGAGCGGGCATCTTCCGAGGTGCGTGTGCGGGTATTCGCCGTGCCGGGCGAAGCCCGATGGCAGCTGCGGCGAATCCGTTGACGCGCCCTGCTGTAATTCCCCGAACTCCGCGAGGACTTCGGTGAAGTGGACCTCGACAGGGAACTTCTTCCGCAGAAAACTTCAGGGAACTTCAGGGAACTTCAACGACTCCGAAGGAACGTAAAGACGTGGTAATGCTATGCATCTGACTCCCCATGAGCAAGAGCGTCTGATGATTCACGTGGCGGCGGACGTCGCCGAAAAGCGCCGGGCCCGTGGGGTGTTGCTCAATTACCCCGAGGCCGTGGCCCTGTTGACCGTGCACGTCCTCGAAGGGGCCCGGGACGGCCACACCGTCGCCGAACTCATGGCGTCCGGCAAGAAGGTGCTCGGCCGGGAGGAGGTCATGGTCGGAGTGCCCGAGATGATCTCGTCCGTGCAGGTGGAGGCCACCTTCCCCGACGGCACGAAGCTGGTGGCCCTCCACGACCCCATCCCCCGTCGCGACTGCTGTGCGGAGTCCGACGACGCGACCCTGGTGCATCCGGGGAAGATCGACCACCCGGAGGGGGCCGGCCGCATTCCCTTCAACAAGGGCCGGGAGACCACCCCTCTGACCGTCTGCAACCAGTCCGACCGGCCCATCCAGGTCGGCTCCCACTACCACTTCGCCGAGGTCAACCACGGCCTGAGCTGGCGCGAGCCCGGCGGGGGCGAGCGCACCTTCAAGGGCGTCGCCTACGGCAAGCGCCTGCACGTCGCCTCCGGCAGCTCCGTGCGCTTCGAGCCCGGCATCCCGCAGCCCGTCGAACTCGTCCGCATCGAGGGCGAACGCCGCGTGCTCGGGCTGCGCGGTTGCGTCGGAGGTGACCTCGATGACTGACCCCACGACCCGCCCCGCACCCGGGACCCCGCCCGACGACGAGGGCGGGAGCCTGGAGCGTGCCGATTACGCCGACCTGTTCGGCCCCACGGAGGGCGACTGCATCCGCCTCGCGGACACCCGGCTGCGGATCGAGATCATCGAGGACTGGTCGGGCGGACCGGAACACAGCGGCAACGAGGTGATCTTCGGCGGCGGCAAGGTGATCCGGGAGTCGATGGGGCAGTCCGCTGTTCCGCGGGACTCGGTGGCGGCGGTGCCCGAGCGTCCCGAACCGCCCGACACCGTCATCACCGGTGCCGTGATCCTGGACCACTGGGGCGTGGTGAAGGCCGACGTCGCCCTCCGCGACGGCCGGATCAGCGCGCTCGGCAAGGCGTACAACCACGAGACCATGGACCCCCTGCACGACGGCCATCCGGTCGCCACGGACTTCGTCATCGGTCCCGAGACCGAGGTCATCGCCGGCAACGGGAAGATCCTCACCGCGGGCGCGGTCGACACCCACGTCCACTTCATCTGCCCCGAGCAGGTCGGTGAGGCCCTGGCCGCCGGGGTGACCACGCTCATCGGCGGGGGGACGGGGCCGGCGCAGGGCAGCACCGCCACCACGGTCACCCCGGGGCGCTGGCACCTCGCCCGGACCTTCGAGGCGCTGGACGCCTTCCCGGTCAACGTCGGACTGCTCGGCAAGGGCAGCACCATGTCCGAGGAGTCGCTCCGCAACCAGGTGGACGCCGGTGCGATCGGCCTCAAGATCCACGAGGACTGGGGCGCCACGCCCGCCACCCTCCGCACCTGCCTGAAGGTGTGCCGGGAGACCGGCGTGCAACTCGCTCTCCACGCCGACTCGTTGAACGAGGCGGGCTTCGTCGAGAGCACCCTCGAAGCCATCGGCGACGAGCCCCTGCACGTGTTCCACGTCGAGGGCGCCGGCGGCGGCCACGCGCCGGACATGATCACCATGGTGAGCAAGCGGAACGTGCTGCCGGCGTCCACCAACCCCACGCGGCCGCTGACCGTCAACACGGTCAGGGAGCACTTCGACATGGTGATGATCTGCCATCACCTCAACCCCGCCGTCCCGGAGGACCTGGCCTTCGCCGACTCGCGCATCCGGCCCTCCACCATGGCCGCCGAGGACATCCTGCACGACCTCGGCGCCATCTCGATCATGTCCTCCGACGCCCAGGCCATGGGCCGGATCGGCGAGACGGTGTTGCGGACCTGGCAGACCGCGGACGTCATGAAGCAGCGGCGCGGCTTCCTGCCGGGCGACGGCTGCACCCGGGAGACGGAGGTCTGCCAGCAACACCCCGCCCCGAACCGGGCCGACAACAACCGCGCCCGGCGGTACGTCGCGAAGTACACCATCAACCCGGCCATCGCCCAGGGCATCGATGCGGAGGTCGGCTCGGTCGAGGTGGGCAAGCTCGCCGACCTGGTGCTGTGGGAGCCGAAGTTCTTCGGCGTCCGCACCCATCTGGTCCTCAAGGGCGGACAGATCGCCTTCGCGCAGGTGGGGGACGCCAACGCGTCCATCCCCACCCCGCAGCCGGTGCTGCCCCGCGCCGTGTGGGGGGCCACCGGCCGCTCGCCCCGCTCCACCTCGTTCAACTTCGTCGCCCAGCGGGCCATCGACGCCGGACTGCCCGAACGCCTCGACCTCGGCAAGGAGTTCAAGGCCATCCGCAACACGCGGAACATCCGCAAGGAGCACATGAAGGAGAACGACGCCCGCCCCGACGTCGCGATCGACCCCGACACCTTCGAGGTCATCATCGGCGGGACGAAGGTGGAGGACGTCTCCGCACAGATCGACGGACACGGCGTCGAACGGAACTACGCCACCGAACTGCCCATGGCCCAGCGCTACTTCCTCTTCTGAGGGCCGCGGGCACGGTGCGAGGAGAGAAAGGTGAACTGCGGACCATGACGCGCGCCGCGCTGCTCGTCCTGGCCGACGGCCGGTTCCCCGCCGGAGGGCATGCGCACTCCGGCGGGGCCGAACCGGCGGTCCGGGCGGGCCGCGTCACCGACAGCACCTCCCTGGAGACCTTCTGCCGGGGGCGGTTGCACACCGCGGGGCTGGTCGCGGCGGGTCTGGCCGCCGCGGCCGCGGCCGGAAACGACCCGCTGGCACTGGACGAGGCCGCCGACGTCCGCACCCCGGTGCCGGCGCTGCGCCAGGTCGCCCGCCGGCTCGGCCGCCAGATGATGCGGGCCGCCCGCGCCACCTGGCCGAGTGCCGAGCTCGACGCGCTGGCCGTGGCCCGCCCGCGCGGTGCCCACCAGCCCGTCGTCCTCGGCCTGGCCGCCCGGTCCGCCGGGCTGACCCCGCTGGACGCGGCCCAGGTGGCCGCGTACGAGAGCGTCAGCGGACCGGCCACCGCGGTGGTCCGGCTGCTGAGCCTGGACCCGTTCGACGCCACCGCCGTCCTCGCCCGTCTGGCCACCGACGTCGACCGGGTGGCCGCCGCGGCCACCCGGGCCGCCGACCGCATCCCCGCGGAGGGGTACGACGCGCTGCCCGCCACCTCGGCGCCCCTGCTGGACATCACCGCCGAGGCGCACGCCGCCTGGCCGGTACGGCTCTTCGCCTCCTGACCTGCCCACCGATCCCCTTCCGACACGAGTACGGAGTCACCATGCACCTCGATCATCAGGACGGCTTTCCCGAGCGGCACACCTACAGTGCGGCTGCTCCCGTGCGCGGCGACGGGACGCGGCGTGCGTTGCGGATCGGGTTGGGCGGTCCGGTCGGTACGGGCAAGACCGCGACCGTGGCGGCGTTGTGCCGGGTGTTGCGTGAGGAGTTCTCGATCGCCGTCGTCACCAATGACATCTACACGCGGGAGGATGCCGAGTTCCTGCGGCGTGAGGCGGTGTTGCCGACGGAGCGGATCGTGGCGGTGGAGACCGGGGCCTGTCCGCACACCGCGATCCGTGACGACATCTCCGCCAACCTGGAGGCGGTGGAGGATCTGGAGGAGAGTGTGGGTCCGTTGGACCTGGTGTTGGTGGAGTCCGGTGGTGACAACCTGACCGCGACGTTCTCCAAGGGGCTGGTCGATGCGCAGATCTTCGTGATCGACACCGCCGGTGGTGACGACATCCCGCGCAAGGGTGGGCCGGGTGTGACCACGGCCGACCTGTTGGTCGTCAACAAGACCGACCTGGCCCCGTATGTGGGGGTGGATCTCGACGGCATGGCCCGTGACGCCAAGGCGCAGCGCGGCGAACTGCCGGTCGCCTTCACGGCCCTGAAGCAGCCCGACGGCGTCAAGCCGGTCGCCGACTGGGTCCGGGCACAGCTGGCGCACTGGACCACGGCCACCGCATGATCCCCACGATCCCGGAAGCCGCGAAGCCCGCGCCCGAGGCGACCGCCTCGGGCGTACGCGCCACCGCCCGCATCACGGCCACCGGCCGGGGCGGCGCCACCACACTGACCGCCCTCGACGGCGACGGCCCCTTCGAACTGCGCCGGCTGCGCCCGCGCGGGAGCGAGGCCCGGGTCATCCTCGTCGGCGCCATGAGCGCACCCCTCGGCGGTGACCGGCTGCGCATCGAGGCCACCGCGGAGCACGGCGCGTCCCTGCACATCACCTCCGCGACCGCCACCCTCGCCCTCAAGGGCGCCACGGCCGAGCCCGCCACCTATGACGTCGCCCTGACCGTCGGCGAGGACGCCCAACTGCACTGGCTCCCCAAACCGTTGATCAGCGCCGTCGGCAGCGACCTGCGGCAGACCCTCACCGCCGACCTCGCCCGCACCGCCCGGCTCGTACTGCGGGAGGAACAGATCCTCGGCCGGGCAGGGGAACCACCGGGCCGGCTGGCAACCCGCCTGGTCGTCCGGCGCGGGGGACGCACCCTGCTGCACCAGCAGGCCGATTACGGACCGGGCGCGGTCGGCTGGGACGGCCCCGCCGTCCTCGCCGACCACCGTGCCATCGGTCAACTCCTCATCGTCGACCCGTCGTTGGAGCACACCCGGAACCCGCCCCGGCTGCTCGCCGAAGCCCCGGAATCCGGCCAGGCCCTGCTGGCCCCGCTCGCCGGCCCCGCCGTGCTCGTCACCGCGGTGGCACGCGACGGCCTCCGGCTGCGCCGCCTCCTCGACACGGCGGACGCCGCCGTGCGCGGCACCGGAGGCTGACCGCGGCACCTCGCGGCGTACCGGTCGCTCCCGGCCATCACCGGCGCCGCCCCCGCCCGCCCTGTTAGCGTCGTCCGGACAACGGGAACCGTCCGGACGGCGCGGGCCGCCGCGGACCGGCCGGACCCCCATGGCCGGGCGGCCCCGACGGGCGGACGAAGGGCGGCGACCAGTGGCGACGACGGGGCCAGCGACCGAGCGGACCGGCGGCGGACCGGCGCACGGGGACGGGCCGCGCGCCTACCTCGGCTCCTTCACCACCGCCGGCGGCCTCGGCATCACCACCGCGGCCGTCGACCCGGAAACCGGGGCGCTGACCCCCCTGCACTCCACCGACGTCGTCCCCAACCCCTCCTACCTGGTGCCGGACCCCGGTGCCCGCCGCCTCTACACCGTCAGCGAGACCCCCGACGGCGCGGCGGCCGCCTTCCGCCTCACCCCCGAGGGGCCCGTCCTGCTCGCCCCCGCAGTCCCGGTGGGCGGCGCCGACCCCACCCACCTCACCCTGACCGCCGGCCACCTGGTCACCGCCAACTACAGCTCCGGCGACGTCAGTACCCTCCCGGTACGCGACGACGGCACCCTCGGCGGTCCGGCACGGGTCCTCGCCCACCACGGCAGCGGCCCCCGGACCGACCGCCAGGAGGGGCCGCACGCCCACGCCGTGCGGCCCGACCCCACCGGCCGATGGCTGCTCAGCGTCGATCTGGGCACCGACGCCGTGCGGATCTGTGCCCTCGACGCGGCCGACGGCACCCTCACCGTCCGGGACGAGACCCGCCTGCGGCCCGGCAGCGGGCCCCGCCACCTCGCCTTCCACCCCGCCGGCGACCTCGTCTGCGTCGTCAACGAACTCGACCCGACCGTGACGCTCTGCCGGTGGGACGCCGAGCACGGGACGCTGACGCCGCTGGGGGAGACCCCGCTGCTCCCCGAAGGGGCCGCGGACACCGGCCCGACGTTCCCCTCCGCGCTGGTCCTCTCCCCGGACGGCCGGTTCGCCTGGGCCGCCAACCGCGGCCACGACAGCATCGCGGTGCTCGCCCTGGACGCCCGGGCCGGGACCGCGACGCTGGTCACCACCGTGCCGTGCGGCGGCCACTGGCCCCGCGACCTCGCGCTGCACCCCGACGGGCGGCACCTCTACGCCGCCAACGAGCGCTCCGGCGATGTCACCTGGTTCACCATCGACCCGGCGACCGGCGTCCCCGCCCGCGGCGGCTCGGTCCCGGCGCCGGCCGCCTCGTGCGTGGTCTTCGCCTGACGGGCCGGGCGCGGGGCGTTCACCCCTGGGGGAAGCGCCCGCCGAAGTACACCTGGGTCTCGACGAGTCGCCCGTCCCGGACCGTCATCACCTCGACGTTGCGGTGGCGTTCGCCGGTGGTGAGCTCGTACGCGTAGCGGACGAAGACCTGGCCGCCGTCGAACGGCACGGCGTCCAGGATCTCCTGGGAGCGGAACCGGTCCGCGGTGGGGAAGCAGACCGCCAGGAAGGCGGCCCGGTCGATGTGGTCGTCCTGCGGGCTGGTGAAGACGAACTCCTCGGCCAGCAGCCGCTCCATGGCCGGCCGGTCCTGGGCCAGGTACGCGGCGAAGCAGGCCCGGGCGACGTCCTCGGGCGCGGTGATGTCCGGCACGGTGTCCTCCTGCGGGGCGGGTCGGGTCGGTTCGCGCCGGGTCGGAACGCGGCGGGACCACGACGGTAGCGAGGCGGGGGCCCGAAGCGAAGGCCGCGCGGGGGCGAGGGGCGCGGGCGACGCACCGTGGGGCGCGCGACGGCCACAGGGCGCCCGTACAGCGCCTGTGGCGACCCGCTGGCGCCCCGGGGGTGCCACGCCCCTCTCGGGCCGCCTGACGGGCATCCGTGCCGCTCAGAGAGGGTGCGGGCGGGGTGCGGAGGGGAAGCGCGGAGGGCCGTCCCGCACGCGTGCGGGGCGGCCCTCGGTGATCGGGTGCGGCTCCGGTGGCGGTTCCGGTGCCGTGCGGCTGCGACGCGGCTTACCGGACGGCTGCCCCCAGGCCCTGGCCCGGCAGGGTGATCCCCATCGCCGCCGCGTAGTTGGACAGCACCAGCCGGCCCACCGCGCCGTACGCGCCCAGTGCCTCGGCCGAGGCGCAGCCCGCCTCCGCCGCGGCCGCCCCCAGAAGGCCGTCGGCGAGTTCGGGACCGATCAGGTACGGAGCCAGCGCCAGTTGCTGCGAGCCCGACGAGCGCAGCTGCTCGGCGGTGCGGGCGATCGCGCCCTCCTCGTCCAGGCCCGCCGCCAGGACCGGCACGGCCAGCCGGGCGGAGAGCAGCATGCCGGTGATCCCGGCGGCCTGCACCGCCTCCTCGCCGCCGACGGTGGCGAGGATGATGCCGTCCGCCGCGGTGGCGACGGTGAACAGCCGGGCCCGGTCGGCGCGGGCCAGACCGGCCTCGGACAGCCGGACGTGCAGCGCCTCGGCCAGCAGCGGGTGCGGACCCAGGACGTCGGTCAGCTCGGCCCCGGAGGCGCTGTTCAGGATGGCCTGGCGTATCCGGCGCAGCAGGGCGCTGTCCGGGCCGGCCAGCAGCGGGACGACGACCGCGGCGGGGCCGGCGGGAGCGGGCTGGCCGGTCTCGGCCGCCCGGGCGTTCTGCTCGGCGGCGGCCTGTGCCAGCACCGCCTCCAGGGACGGGAACTCCTCGCCCTCGCCGTCGACGTAGCCGAGCCGCGCGTCGAGGCCGGGCAGTTCGGACCGGGCGATGCTGGAGACCTCTTCCGCCAGGCTGCGCGAGGCGGGGGAGGGGGTGCCGGGCACGGCCAGGACCAGGGCGGGTGCGCCCTCGGGCGCGGCGAGCGGCTCCGGCTTGCGGTGGCGGCCGGACGGCCGCGTGCGCGGCATGCGGACGGGCAGGCCGGGTGCGGCGGCGTCGATACGGGGCGAGCCAGGTGCGGGCCCAGTGGGGGAACTCATGGCGCCGCATGCTAACGCCTCGCCGCGCCCGCCCGCCGGGGGAGGGTTCCGCCGCGAGGTATCCGTCCCGTTTTATCCCGCGCGTCGTGCCGGCGAGGACGTCACATGCCCTGTGATCTGCAACAACTTGCCGTCGACGGGGAGCGCCAGACGGTCCGCGGCCAGCGCCGCGGCGATCGCCAGCGAACCGTCGAGCGGGCTTCCGGCGGCCTCGACGGGACGGGCGCCGGGCAGCCGCTCGGCGAGCGCCGCGCGAAGCGGCGACAGCAGCGGGTCGCCCAGGGCGAGCAGACCGCCGGTGAGCGCGACCGCGGCGTCGGGGCCCGGCGGGCAGACCGCGGCGGCGGAGTCGGCGATGTGGCGCGCGGCATCGTCCAGGATCCCGGCGGCGACCGGGTCCCCGGCGGCGGCACAGTGCGCCACCTCGGGGGCGAAGGAGGCCAGCACGGCGGGCCGGTCCGGTCGCGGGTACAGCGCCGCGGGCAGTCCGGTGACGGGGCCGAGCGTCTTCTCCGCCCGGGTCAGCAGTTCCTGCGAACCACCGGGTCGTCCGTCGTGGGTGCGCAGCGCGGCCTCCAGCCCGGCCCGCCCGATCCAGGCGCCGCTGCCGCAGTCGCCCAGCAGGTGCCCCCAGCCGTCCGCCCGGCGCCAACCGCCCGTCGGCGTCAGGTCCGTGCCCAGGGCGACCAGGCCGGTGCCGGCGGCCACCACGGCACCGGGCCGCTGGCCGAGCGCCCCGGCGTAGGCGGTCACCGCGTCCGCGGCGAGTGCCAGCCGCCGGACCCCGAAGGCGGTGGCCAGCGCCCCGGGCAGTCGGGCGCGCAGCGCGTCGCCGAGGGTGCCCATGCCGGCCGCGCCGACGCACACCGCGACGAACCGGTCCGCGTCCACCTCTTCCGCCAACTCCGCGCCGGCGGGTAGGAGTTGACGAAGCATCTGATCCGCGTCGATACCGTCCGGACCGGTATGGACCGGCTCGCGCGAGGCGAACGTGGCCGCCGGTTGGAGCCGTGCGCCGTCCCCGTCGATCCGGGCCACCGCGATCCGCAGCCCCGACCCGCCCGAGTCCACCCCCAGGACGTGGTCCCCGGCTCGCGTGCCGGTGGGCTCAGCCAAGGCCGCGGGAGTCCTGCTTGAGGGCGGTGTCGACGGTCAGCGCGGTGGCCACGACCAGGCTCAGCAGCGGGTCGGGCAGCTGCCGGTGGATCTGGAGGACGTAGTTGTCCGCGGTGGTGAACATCGTCTTGGCCAGGCCCTCCCAGGTCTTGGTGATCCGGGCGATCTCGGCGTCGGTGTGGTCGACGATCGCGAAGTTCCAGGCGCGCCAGTTCTCCGCCTTGATGGCGCCGATCTGCTGGCCGTTGACCATCATCGCGAAGTTGATCTTCCCGATGGCGTTCTGCTGGACGATCTCGCCGACCGGCTGGCCGTCCGGGCGCGTCACCAGGACCTTGGACTTGATGAGCTTGGCGGGTCTGGTCAGCACCAGCTGCGGCTGCCCGTAGGCGTCCCGGATCTCCAGCTTGTGGGTCATGTACTGATCAAGGCTGGAGACCACCCGGAACACCTTGCGCGCGGTGCTCTGACCGATCTCGACGACCGAACCGAGGGTGTTGCCGTTCTGGTCGTAGACCGCGTACTCGTTGCTCACCTCGATGAGCTTGGCCTTCTGGTTGACCACCAGCACCGGTTCGGTGAAGAGCGTGCCGCCGCCCGGCCCGGTGGGGGCCACACCGGCCCCCTGCTGCACCTGCTGCTGTATGCCGGCCTGCTGCATCGCCTGGTGGTGCGCGTCGGCCGGGTAGGGGCCCGGCTGCCCGGGCTGTCCCGGCGCCTGCTGCGGGTAGCCGGCCTGCTGGCCGTACGGGGCGGCGCCCGGCTGCTGGCCGTACGGGGCCTGGACCGGGGCCTGCTGCTGCGGCGGGTACTGCTGCGCCATCTGCGGTTGGGGCGCCTGCTGCGGTGCCTGCTGGGGCACCGGCTGCGCGGCCTGCGGTTGGCCCGGCTGCGCAGTCTGTTCCGGAGCCGGTGCCTGCTGGCCCGGGTGGGTGTGCCCGGTCCACTGGGCGCCGTCCCACCAGCGGAGCTGATGGGGGGTGCCCTGCGGGTCGGCGTACCAGCCCGCAGGGATGTTCGCATTCGTCATGCGGGGAACACTATCTCCCGGCTTCCGGCCGGGGCCCGGGTCAGGGCAGCCGCCAGTCCACCGGCTGGGCGCCCTGCCGGACGAGGAGGTCGTTGACCCGGCTGAACGGCCGCGAGCCGAAGAAACCCCGGTCGGCGGACATCGGCGAGGGGTGCGCGGACTCGACCGACGGCACCTCGCCCAGCAGCGGCCGCAGATTGCGCGCGTCGCGCCCCCACAGCACCGCCACCAGCGGCCCGCCGCGCGTCACCAGGGCCCGGATGGCCTGCTCGGTGACCTGCTCCCAGCCCTTGCCGCGGTGTGCGGCCGGCTTGCGCGGCGCCGTCGTCAGCGCTCTGTTCAGCAGCAGTACGCCCTGCTGGGTCCACGGGGTCAGGTCGCCGTTGGACGGCCGGGGGAGCCCGAGGTCGGAGTGCATCTCGCGGAAGATGTTCTCCAGGCTTCCGGGCAGCGGCCGGACGTCCGGCGCCACGGAGAAGCTCAGCCCGACCGCGTGACCGGGCGTGGGGTAGGGGTCCTGCCCGACGATGAGCACCCGCACCCCATCGAAGGGTTGCTGGAAGGCGCGCAGCACATTGTTGCCGGCCGGGAGGTAGGTCCGGCCCGCGGCGATCTCCGCCCGCAGGAAGTCGCCCATCGCGGCGATCTGCCCGGCGACCGGCTCAAGTGCCTTGGCCCAGCCTGGTTCGACGATGTCTTGGAGAGGTCGTGCAGCCACGGGATCACCCTACTGGCCGATGCCCCTCCTCCTTCAACTCCGGGCCACCGCGCCTCAGGCCGTCGCCGCCGCCCGTACGCAGAGCACGTCGGGCAGGTGGCAGGCGAGCTGCCGCCAGCTGTCGCCGTCGTCGGCGCTGGCGTAGAGCTCGCCGTTGCGGTTGCCGAAATACACCCCGGCGGGGTCGGCGTCGTCCACCGAGAGGGCGTCCCGCAGGACCGTGCCGTAGTGCTCCTCCGCGGGGAGGCCGACGCTCAGCGGCTCCCAGCTCGCGCCCGCGTCGGCGGTGCGGAAGACCCGGCAGCGGTGCTCGGCCGGCACCCGGTCGATGTCGGCGGTGATCGGGAAGAGGTAGGCGACATCGCCTCTTCGGGGGTGCGCGGCCACCGCGAAGCCGAAGTCCGAGGGCAGGCCGGCGCCGATGTCCGTCCAGCTCGCCCCGGCGTCGTCGGACCGATAGACGCCCCAGTGGTTCTGGAGGTAGAGCCGGTCGTGGTCGACCGGGTCCGGCGCGATCTTGTGGACGCACTGGCCGAATTCGGGGTGCTGGTCGGGCAGGAAGACCGCCTTGACGCCCTTGTTGGACGGCGCCCAGCTGGCGCCGCCGTCGCGGGTGCGGAACACCCCGGCGGCGGAGACCGCGACGGTCACCGAGTCGGCGTCCCGAGGGTCGGTGACCACCGTGTGGACGGCCAGCCCGCCGCCGCCCGGTACCCACTTCTCCCGGCTGGGGTGCTCCCACAGTGCCCGGACCAGCTCGAAGGTCTCGCCGCGGTCCTCGGACCGGAACAGGCCGCCGGGCTCGGTGCCGGCGTAGACCACCTCGGGCGCGGCCGGGCCCGCGGGGTGCAGCTGCCACACCCGCTCCAGTGAAGTCCCGGTGTGCGCCGGGTACGTGACGGCCGGGCGGGCCGGCTCGCGCCAGGTCTCGCCCAGGTCGTCGGAGTGGAAGACCGACGGGCCCCAGTGTGCGCTGTCGGCACCCGCCAGGAGCCGGGGCCGGCCGCCACGGGTGTCGATCGCGAGGGAGTACACCGCCTGCGCGGCGAAGTGCGGGCCGCTCAGCCGCCAGGTGCCGCGCCGCCGGCGGCCGATGAACAACCCTTTGCGGGTGCCCACCGCGAGGAGTACGTCTGTCATGCCGGAACACCTCCGGGACGCCGTTGTCTCAGATAGTCGCCAGTGTGCACCCGGCCACTGACAACGGCGTGCCGGTCGGTGTCCGCGCAGGTCAGACGGCCCGGTGGCGCTGCTGCGGGATGCCACCGTGATCTTCACGTCCGGGGCGGTGGCCCACTCCGGGATGCCTGCCGACCTTCCGCCGACTCTCCTTCACCTGCCTCGGCCTCCTGACGTCTCGTCACGTCGCCTGAGGGCGGTCGCGGTGGAGGTGGCGCCGTGGTCGGTGGCCGACGGGGCCGGCGCGCTTGTACGAAGGGTGTCGTAATTCGAAGGTCTTCGTAGTACGGTGTTCGTCGTATCAAGCGCGGCCGAGGTGGCTGCCCGTGTGAACGGAGTCCTTTGTGAGCACCCTCTTCGAGCCCTTTCGGCTTCGGTCGTTGACCATCCCCAACCGGGTCTGGATGTCCCCGATGTGCCAGTACAGCGCTGACGCATCGGGGCCGGACATCGGCGTGCCGGGCGATTGGCACTTCGCGCACTACGGCGCGCGGGCCGTCGGCGGTACCGGACTGATCATGGTCGAGGCCACCGCTGTCTCCCCGGAAGGGCGGATCAGTCCCGGGGACCTGGGCATCTGGAACGACAGGCAGTCGGCGGCGTTCCGGCGGATCACCTCCTTCCTCAAGGAGCAGGGCACGGTGCCGGGTGTGCAGATCGCTCACGCCGGTCGCAAGGCGTCGACGGACGCGCCGTGGCGCGGTGGTGCCCCGGTCGACCATGACGCACACGGCTGGCAACCGGTCGGGCCGAGCCCGCTGCCCTTCGACGAGGGCCACCCGGTCCCGGACGAGCTGACGGTCGAGGGGATTCAGCAGGTGGTTCAGGACTTCGCCGCCGCGGCCCGACGGGCCCGGGACGCCGGCTTCGAGGTGGTGGAGATCCACGGCGCCCACGGCTACCTCATCGGCGAGTTCCTTTCCCCGCACACCAACCACCGCACCGATACGTACGGCGGATCCTTCGCGAACCGGACGCGTTTCGCACTGGAGGTCGTGGATGCGGTGCGAGCCGTCTGGCCCGAGGAACTTCCCGTCTTCTTCCGCATTTCCGCGACGGACTGGCTGACGGAGAACCCCGATGACGAGCGCGAGGGATGGACGGCCGACGACACCGTGCGGTTCGCCGCCGATCTGAAGGCGCACGGCGTCGACCTGCTGGACGTGTCCACCGGCGGTAACGCGCCCAAGGCCCGTATCGCCACCGGGCCCGGCTATCAGGTGCCGTTCGCGGAGCGGGTCAGGGCCGAGGTCGGACTTCCCGTGGGTGCTGTCGGGGAGATAACCGAAGCGCGGCAGTCCGAGAAGATCATCGAGAACCGCCAGGCGGATGCCGTACTGATCGGTCGCGAACTGCTACGCAATCCGTACTTCGCACGGCATGCCGCGCGTGAACTCGGCGGCGAAGTGGCAGCGCCGGTGCAGTACCACAGGGCCACCTGACCTCGGATTCCCCATGCGTGCTGGGGAATTCCAGCAGCGCGGCCACCGGCGACGGGCGGGCCGCCGCTTCGGGGCGGCCACGGTCGATGCCGCCGCGGTGCAACTCGCCCGAACCGGCGGTCAGTTGGCGGTCACCGGCCACTTACCCTACTGCCGGCCGGAGTTGGCCTGGACCAGATGCCCGGCGGAGCGACGTCCTGGACCGCACGGACGGTGGCCGTCCGGGGGAAGGGCGATCAAATCGCATGCCTCCAGGGCACGTTGGGTGCTGACGACGCCGCTCGACGGGCTGATGCGGCCGGTGCCGCCCGGCGCGAAGGGGGAGGTCTACGTCGGCGGGGTGTGCCTGGCCCACGGGTACCGCAACCGGCCCGATCTCACCGAGCAGCGGTTCGTACCGCACCCCTCCGGTGAACCGGGCGCCCGCCTCTACCGCGCCGGGAAGGCACCGACGCGTTCCTCGCGGCGTTCCTCGTCGGGGGCGCGGCGGCCGTGGACCTGGACGAGGTGCGGACCCGCCTGCGCAGGGCGCTGCCGGACTACATGATGCCCTCGCACCTGGAGTGGCTGCCGAGCCTGCCCCTGACGCCCAGCGGGACGACGCGTTGCTGCGCCGTGCGCCGCTCGCCGCGCCGGCGACGGACGCCGCCCCGCCGACCGACGAGCACGAGAAGGCGCTGGTGGGCATCCTGTCGGAACTGCCGGAGCTGCCCTCGCTCGGGGTGCGCGACAACTTCTTCGACATCGGCGGCACCTCGCTGACCGCGATGCGGCTGGTGATGACGATCGAGAAGCGGTGCGGCGTCAGCGTCCCGCTCTCCGCGTTCGTCGCGGCGCCGACCGTGTCCGGGCTCGCGGAACGGCTGCGGGCCGGGAACTCGGCGGTGGAGTTCGACCCGGTCGCGCCGATCCGCCCCCAGGGCAGCAAGCCGCCACTGTTCCTGGTCCACCCGCTCGGCGGCCATGTGCTGTGCTACGTACGCCTCGCCCGCCACCTGCCGGACGACCAGCCCGTCTACGCGCGCAGGCCGCCGGGACCGTCCCCGGCACGGAGTCGGCGCGCTCGGACGGGACCCGGCGCACCACGGCCCGCTGGCCGCGTCGTTCGTCGCCGCCCGCGACACCCGCCATCTGTCCTTCGGCCACGGACCGCACTTCTGCGTGGGCGCTCCGCTGGCCCGGTTGGAGGCACACATCGCACTGCCGGCCTTCTTCGACCGCTTCGATGCCGAACTGGCCGTCCCGGCAAAGGAGGTGGAGCCCTTTCCGTCGCTGGCGCTCAACGGCATCCGCGCACTTCCGGCCGTGATCAGGCCGCGTGCGGGGGCGGCCGCCGGGGGCTGAGACGCGCGCCCCACCGGGCCGGGTGGCGGCCGTCAACGCGGCGACGCCCGAAGGCACATGGGCGCATCGGCAGATCGGTGCATCGGCGCGTCGGTGCACCGGCACACCGTCACGCCCGGCGCGAAGCCCGTGAACGTCACGCAGCAGTGGTTGCGGCATTGGCCGCACATTGTCCGCCCAATGTCCGCGGCCACTTCGGCGGTTCCGCCGTCCGCGCCATCCCGGGCGAGAAACCACTGCGTTTCCGATCAACCACCGCGACTCGGTGAAACGGCCGGACGTGATGGCCCGCGGAAGCAAACGCGAATGCGCTGTCAGTGAACAACTAGGCGCTGAGCTAGCGCAGTTGGACGATTGTGTTACGTTGTGCCAGGCAGGCGTGGGCGGACATGGTGTGGCTTATTGGATGGTCCGCCGAGTGGTCCGCTGCCGAATTCACAGGAGGATCCCGTGGCTATCCGTCAGGCATTAGAAATTAACTCGACGAGCCCTCGACTGGCATCGCCAGCCCCTGGCGGCGGTCTCGGTGACCAGGTCTTCAGCAGGCTGCTGAATGACCGCATCATTTTCCTCGGGCAGGAAGTCGACGACGAGATCGCAAACAAGATCACCGCGCAGTTGCTGATGCTTGCGGCGGAATCCGAGAACGACATCTACCTTTACATCAACTCTCCCGGCGGTTCGATCACGGCGGGCATGGCCGTCTACGACACGATGAACTACATCAAGAACGATGTGGTCACCATCGCCATGGGCTTCTGCGCTTCCATGGGGCAGTTCCTGCTCACCGCGGGTGCCAAGGGGAAGCGGTTCGCGCTGCCGCACACGAAGATCCTCATGCACCAGCCCTCCGCGGGGCTCGCCGGCACCGCCTCCGACATGCGGATCTACGCGGACCAACTGCTCAAGACCAAGCGGGAGATGGCCGAGCTCATCGCCGCGAACTCCGGCAACAGCGTCGAGACGATCACCAAGGACTCGGACCGCGACCGGTGGTTCACCGCGGAAGAGGCCAGGCAGTACGGACTCATCGACAAGGTCATGACCTCCACCGGGGACGCTCCTGGCGGCGGCGGCACCGCCTGAGCACGTTGCCGGACAACTGGTGCGCCGACCGGCACGCACCGGGTGTCCGACAACGGTCCAGCGAGCCTCCCCGTGATCGGTGGGGCGTCGGCAGCACCCGAGAAGAGGAAACGAGACCGTCATGACACCAGACTCTTTGCGCGGCGGTGCGCAGGGAATCCTGACGAGCCGCTACATTCTCCCGAACTTCTCGGAGAGGACGACGAACGGGACCCGGGAGTACAACCCGTACGGCAAGCTCTTCGAAGAGCGGATCGTTTTCCTGGGTACCGAGATCGACGAGACGGCGGCCAATGACGCCATGGCGCAGATCCTCTGCCTGGAGTTCCTGGACCCGGATCGTGACATCTCCATCTACATCAACTCGCCCGGTGGATCGTTCAACGCCCTCACCGCCATCTACGACACCATGCAATTCGTGCGGCCGGATATCCAGACGGTCTGCCTCGGTCAGGCGAACTCCGTCGCGGCGGTCATTCTCGCGGCCGGTACCGCGGGCAAGCGAATGGTGCTTCCGCACTCCCGCGTTCTCCTGTGCCAGCCGGACAGCCCCGTACGCCAGGGCCAGATCTCCGATCTGGAAATCCATGCGGACGAACTGGATCGAGCCAGGAACTGGATCGAAGAAGTCCTCGGCAAGCACTGCAACATGGACGCCAAGAAGGTCCGTGAGGACATCGAGCGGGACCACATCATGACCGCCGACGAGGCGAAAGAGTACGGCTTGGTCGACCAGGTGCTCGCCCCCCGCGGCAACTCGGCAAAGAACGCTGCCACGTTGGCGGACGGCTCGGGAGGATCCTCACGCTGATCACGGTCACCGGCGCCGTACCTCCGGCTCCCGCTCGACCTCCGCTCCGCAGCTGAGAGGCGCCCTCGACGAAGGTCACGCCTCCGACACGCTGCGGAGCTTCCGCGGTTCGGTGCCGGCGCATCGTCCGGACGAACGGGCGAGTGGGGCGATCTCGCCGCTTCTACGATGAGCATCGTATTATGGCAAGCGTCAAACTACGATGGATCTCGTACAATGGGGTCTTCAAGGGCCGCCGCGACCACCGGGGAATGCCGGGTGCGGGCGCGTCGCAGCTCAACAGATCCGCAGGTCAGGAGCCGTCATGCCGACCGAAACGCCAGCCGCCGGGGCCGCCTCGGGCGCCCGGTCGCTCCCGCACCCGGACCGTGAGGACATCCGGCTCGCCCAGGTGCTGCACGCCCTCGCCGACCCCATGCGGCTGCGGATCGTCTGCGCCCTGGCCGCCGCCGAGGGCGAGCTGAACTGCGCGGACATCGAACTGCCGGTCAGCAAGTCGACCTGTACGCACCATTTCCGGGTGCTGCGCGAGCACGGCGTGATCCAGCAGTTCTACCGCGGCACCGCCAAGATGAACGGCCTGCGCCGGACCGACCTCGACGAGCTGTTCCCCGGCCTGATCGACGGCGTCCTGCAGGCGGCCCGCCTCCAGGAGCGCCGCCTCGGCGCACTCTGAACGGGCCGCCGACCGCCCCGGCTCAGCGCCCCACCAGCACCGACCGCGCCGCCCGCAACAGCCCGTCCCAGTCGGCCAACTTGACCGTGCCGCGCCCCAGGCTGCGTCCCCGTTCGGCCTCCGCCGCCTCGATGGCCAGCCAGCCGCGCCAGGGCACCGGCCGCACCCCGATCCGCTCCAACGCCGCCATCGGTTCCGCCGCCACCGGCCGCACGGCCAGCTCGGCCGCGTCGGCCAGCAGGGACCTCGCGGTCTCCTTGGCGCACGGCCGGTTGGTGCCGATCACCCCGGTGGGGCCGCGCTTGATCCACCCCGCCACATAGACGCCCGGACATGGCTCCCCGTCCTTCAGGACCCGCCCGTCCGCGTGCGGCACCGTCCCGCTCGCCTCGTCGAACGGCAGCCCCGGCTGCGGCAGGCCGCGGTAGCCGACCGAGCGCAGCACCAACTGCCCGGCGATCTCCTCGTATTCACCCGTCCCCGTGACCCCGCCGCGTCCGTCGGGCACGGTCCGCTCGAACCGCACCGCCCGCACCCCGGTGGCCGGGTCCCCGAGGAGTTCCACCGGGCGCAGGAAGAACCGCAGATGGATCCGGCGCTCGCGCCCCACTCCCGCCGCCATGGCCACCGGCCGCTCGGCCCAGTCGCGCAGCACCTCGACGTTCCGCCGCATCGGGGCCGGCAGTGCGCTCGGATCGCGGTACGCCGGGTCCAGCGCCAGTTCCTCGGGCTGGACGAGCACCCGCGTGCCGGGCAGGGCGCCCAACTCCCGCAGCTCCTTGGTGGTGAACTTGGCCTGTGAGGGGCCGCGCCGGCCCACCATCCACACGTCCTCGACCCGACTGTCGGCCATCGCTCCGAGTGCGCCCTGCGGCATATCGGTCGAGGCCAGTTCCGCGGCACCCCGGGACAGCATCCGGGCCACGTCCACCGCGACGTTCCCCACCCCGATCACCACCGCCGAGTCGGCCGTCAGCGTGAAGCCGTCGGCCGCCGCGTCCGGATGCGCGCTGTACCAGGCGACGAAGTCGGTGGCCGGATGGCTGCCGGGCAGGTCCTCCCCGGGGATGTTCAGATGTCGGTCGGTGGCGGCGCCCACGCAGAACACCACCGCGTGGAAGATCTCCTGGAGCTGCGCGAGGCTCACGCCGGCTTCCCCCACCTCCACGTTCCCCAGGAAGTGCACCCGGGGGTGCTCCAGCACCGCCCGCAGGTTGTTCTGCAGCGACTTGATCTTCTCGTGGTCGGGTGCCACGCCGTAGCGCACCAGGCCGTACGGGCAGGGGAGTCGGTCCAGGACGTGGACCTCGACGTCCGGGACGTCCTCCTGCTCGACGAGCGTCTGAGCGGTGTAGACACCGCTCGGTCCGGAACCGATCACTGCGACACGAAGCACGGGTGGCCCCTTCCGCGGAGTACCCCCAGGATCGCACCGGCCGGCCCGCGGCGGGAGAGCTGCGCTATCGGGGTTGCTCCCGGTCCGATGAGCGTGCCGCGCCCGTTGGCCGGGTGAGCTGGAGGCTAGGTTTTGTTTGTGTCGGAAAGTGAGTTTTATACCGATAACCCCCGATATAAAGCGCAAGGCGGGGCATTGGAGTGGCCGGACTGGGAGCTTCAGGCGCATGGCTCGGCCGCGTCCGAACTGGGCCCCTGGTTCAGTGCCCGGCTGACCTTCCCCCACGGCGCCCGGATCGACGTCCTGGTGACGGCCACCGGTGACCGCCTCACCGTCGAGGACGTCCGCGCAGATCCGCCGCTGACACTGGACGATCTCGCCATGCTCGCCCGCTGGATCGAGGGCCCCCTCGACGACGCCTGCCGGGCGGCCACCGGACGCCCCCCGAAGACCGCGCCCGGCCCCGGCGCACCCCGGGACCCGGAGCCCGGTCCGGCAACCGCCGCACCGGAAGAGGGCGAGGCCCTGGCCCGCCCCCGGTCGGCCCGCGCGGAGGTCGCCGCGCCGGCGGACGACGTCGTCCACGGCGAGGGAGCGCTCCGCGGGGCGGGCGCCGGGCCGGCGGCCGGCAGCGGCGCGGCGGGTGCGGCGCCGGCCGACGGCCCGCCGGATCCGGAGCCGATCGCCGCGGACGACGGTCCGGAACCGGCCGCCGCGTCGCCCACACCGAGCCCCGACCCGGACCGGGAGGCCGACGCCGCCCCGCCGCCCGCCGAGTCCCGCGCCGCGGTCCTCGTCCGCTCGCGTGCCGGCGAGCGCCGCAAGATCGCGGCGGCCGCCTACCGCGCCGCCCAACAAGAAGGCCGGGACCCGATCCTGGCCGTCATGAACGCCACCGGCCGCAATCGCCGACGGGCCCTACGGCTGATCGCCGGCGCCCGCGACGCCGGCCTGCTGACGCCGCGCCACAACAAGCGCTAAGGGTTGTCCCGTGATCCCTGGTGGATCAGCGCGCGGCGTCAGATGCGGTGCGTCGCAAGGCGGAGGGGCATCCGGATACCGGGCGTATCCGGATGTTCCGACAACGCGGCGTGGGGGTACCTCCCAGCGTCAGCTGGGGGAGCGCCGTAGCTGTCGTCGTGCGCCCGCCAGGGATTACGGGACAACCCTTAGGCCGTGCCGCGCCACCCGCCGGGGCGGCCGCGTGTCGTCGTCCCCTCGGGTGGGCGTTCGCCCGGTGGCACGCCCAACTCCCAGTCCAGTTCGTACCGTTGGAACAGTTCGGCGCGCAGTCGGACCCGGGGCATCTGTGCCCCCGGCAGCAGCATCGGCACCACGGATCCCATCAGCAACGCCCGCAGCATCGGATAGTCGGTATCGGGATCGGCCGACCCGTAGGCCACCACCGTCTCGCGCAGCAACTGGGCCAGCCGCTGTTGCTCCGGGCACTGGATGAAGCCAGGGGCCGTCAGGATGCCGGCCATGTGCGTGCGCATCAGCAGCGGCTCGTCGTGCGCCAGCCCCAGGATCGCGTCGACGGCCCGGGCCAGCAGCTCCCGCCCGGCGTCCGGTCCGGTGGGCCGCGGTTCGCGCTCCAGGGCGGCCTGGAGCGTGCGGTGCATCAGTCGGTGCACGGCCGACTGGAGGAGCTGATGCTTGCCGGGGAAGTAGTAGGAGATCAGTCCGCGGGCCGCGCCCGCCCGCTGGGCGATGTCGCCGAGCGTCGTCGCCTCGTAACCGCGCTCGCCCACCAGTTCGACCGTCGCCTGTAGCAGTCGCTCGCGGGAGCGCCGCCGCAATTCTTCGTTGACCGATGCGCTGCGGGGGGACATGCTGTAACTCCTGCGTTGACTGGCTCAGAGCCAATATACTCAGCGCAGGTTCCGGAAGTCCGTCCGTGGTGGCGGTAATTCCGGCCAGGCTGCCTGATTCGGGCGACGCGGGGGATCGCCCGAATCAGGTGGAGCTGAGGCCGGGGTTGATCCCGTGACCAGCGTCTTGCCAGGTCAAGGGGTTAACCCCGGTTCGCGTCAGGTTGCAGGTTCGCTCATCTCTGGTCGGTTCTGATCATGCCTTTGCTGACTCGTTGCTGACTTAGCTGACATCACGTCAGGCCCTTTCGGACGGCCTGCTGGTCGATCAAGGGGCGGCCGTGGCCGTCGTTCAGCGGTGCTGGCAGCGCGAGCCCGTCGGGTTGACGCCATGATTCATCTCAAGCTGATCGTCGCCATTAATGGATGTGTTAATTCCCCGGTTTCGTGGAGACCTTCCTATGCGGCCGGCTCCTCGGTGAAGCCGGCCCAGTAGTCGCGTTCGTAGCCGATCGGGCTTTTCCAGTGGCACACGCTGGGTAGCCGACGTGTGTTGGAGAAGTCGGTGATCCAAGTCGCGATCCGGATCCGTGCTTCGGTGCGCGTGGCGAAGGTGCGCCGGTGGACGTATTCGACCTTGAGTACGCTGTTGAACGCTTCGTTGACGGCGTAGCCGGGATTTTCCTGATCGGCCATGATGGTCACGAGGAAGTCATCGGCACCTTGGGCGAGGCCCCCCCGGCCGCATCACGCTGGTCGACGGCTCTCACGATGTGGCGGGCATCGAGGTCCGCAGCGAGTCGAAGGTCGTCTGGCTCTCCCAGACGGCGCTCTCGGTCGACGAGACCATGGAGACGGTTCACGCGCTGAAGCAGAAGTTCCCGCTGCTCCTCTCCCCGCCCAGCGACGACATCTGCTGCGCGACGCAGAACCGCCAGATCGCGGTGAAGCAGAGGGGCGCCGACGCGGACCTGCTCATCGTGGTCGGCTCCAAGAACTCCTCAAACTCCCTCCGGCTCGTCGAGGTCGCCCTCGGTGCCGGCGCGCAGGACGCCTACCTGGTGGACTCCGCCAGCGAGATCGACGAGGCATGGCTCAGGGGCGCGTGCACAGTCGGCCTCACCGCTGGCGCGTCCGTCCCCGAGGTCCTGGTCGAGCAAGTCCTGCAGTGGCTCGCCCAGCGCGGCTTCGAGGGCATAGAGCTCGTCAAGGCCGCCCAGGAGGCCATCGCCTTCTCGCTGCCCAAGGAACTCCGACATGGCCTCGGTTACCCCCAAAGCCCTCTTTGACAGCCTCGTCCGAGAGGGACCGGCCCCGGCGAACTCGACCTCGGCCTGTTCGCCCCCCTGCCCCGGCCGGTCGATGCCGTCCACGCTGGGCACCCACTTGACGTGAAACCCGGCGCCTACCCGACGTAGAAGGCGGTGCTGCCGAATTGCCGCACGACCTGATACATCGTCCGCGCTGAGCCAGGGCAGTCGGGGAGAGCGTTCGGCTGGTCGCGGCAGATCCGGAGCATCTCCTCAAGGAGGCGGTCGTCGATGGTCTTGCGCCGGGCTTCGGTGGGGTCCAGGCGCAGGCCCTGTCCGCCGTAGTTGCGGTAGCCGAAGTCGTGGATGACACATGCGTCGTGGAAGGCCTTCGCCCACGGGCGTGGGGTGGGGGGTGAGCAGCCGTCGGTTGTCCAGTCGAAGGGCTTCTCGTGTTGCTGCGCGTAGGTGGGGAACTGGCGGTAGGTCCTCGCCATGAGGAAATCGGCCTGCTCGCGCACCTGATGGGTGTGCCTGGCCTGCGTCGACCCGGAGGCCGCCCGTGGTGCGGCATCGGACGCTGCCGCGGGTGCGGCACTCGGCAATGCGCTGATCAGAAACGATCCGCAGAGGGTGAGTCCGATGAGGAACCGTGACGCAGCGCGCCGTCGGGCGTGGAGTCTCATGCTGCTCCTATCTGGAGATGCGAGTGCGGAATGGCGAGACATCATTACCCCACGCGATCGACAAGTTGCTATATGTAACTACGGTCGGCTCTGGTGCATCCGCGCCAGGCCGTGCGTCGGCCGACAGAGCTTCCAACCGGCCCCGGGTCCCCTGCTTGAAGGTGGAGCGGGGACGCATGGCGCGAGTGCCCCGCCGCCGACCGGCGGGGCACTCTGTGTGGGGAGGCGGTCGTTCGAGGCCGGGGCGTGTCGTCCGCGGCTGCTAGGCGAAGGTCAGCGTCGCCGGGCCGCTCTGGCTGGAGACTCCCTTGCCCGAACACGCGGTGGGGCTCAGATCGGGCAGCGTGACCGTACGCGTGGCGACACTGCCCTTCCCGAATCCCTGGGTCACCGTGCCGGCGGCCGTGATCTGGGATGTGCCGTTCCCCAGTCGGACCACCGAGGTCACCTTGAAGAGCACGGTGGACCTCTTGTCGTTGTTCCACTGGTAGGTGGGCTGGTCCTGGGTGCCGAGCGGGTTGTTGAGGGAGGTGCAGGACGCGGTCTCGGTGACGTGGAACGTGCCCTTGCCGGACGTGATGCCGGCTGTGTCCTTGCAGGACGTGTAGACCTCGGTGATGGTCACCTTGGTCGACTTGGCGGTGTTGGTGAGCGGCGGGTCGTAGGTGACGGTCTGGCTGCCGATGCACGACAGAAGTGAGGCGTCGGCGTGCGCGGTGGCGGGGGCGAGGAGACTGCCACACGCGAGCGTGAATGTCGCGGTGATGCCGAGGGTCCGAGAGCGAATGCCGGCGAACACGGTGCCTCCTGGGCTTCCGAAAGGAGTGACGCGCGGTGAGACCATTAGCCCATCGCTCTCGGCCAGTTGGCCAGATCCCGACCGTACATCACAGCAGTGCACAGGCTCAGTGCCGAGCGCGCCACGAACCCTGTGCGCCGCCTTTGGGCAACAGTCCATCGTGTGTGTACGGGAGTTGCCCCTCCGGTGTGGCGGACGGCCCGCTCAGGGCGTGGACCTGGCGGAGGTCGGCGAGGTGACATTCACCAGCGCGGACCGAGTTCGGGGCGTGGTCCATAACTTCTACACGGACGGCAAGAAGCTGGATGCGGCCGTCGCGGTCATCGCCGCCCTGCACCACGACAACCCGGTGCTGCGCGAACACCTGGACAGCCACACCGGCAAACTCGACGATCTGGACGAACGCCGGGCCGACCGCGCAGGCCGGGGCCCCTCATCGGCTCCTGCTGACCTCAGGAAGCTGAGCGGTCCTCAGGTGCCCGATCCGCAGCATCACCTCCTCCTGGCCGGAAAATGACTTAGGCTAGGCTTACCTATTGTGAACCTCGCGCATCTGGCCGCCTCGGTCGGCTACAGCACGCCTCCGTCCTGGCGGATCCTTACCAAATCTGGCTATTTTGTCGGCCTGTCCGGAGCCGTCGGCGCCACGGTGACGTACGCGGCAGTGGTCCGCCCAGCACTCCGCGCGAGCGAGAACGAGCGCGGCGACGTCGACGCTCTACGTCGGCGGACGGCGGGATATCTGGCCTGGGCCGGGGTCGTCCTGCTCGCGGCCGGCTACTTCCAGCTCGCCGCTCGCCTGGCCCGGTCCGGCAAGGGCATGCCGTTCGGCGACGCTCTCGCGCCGGCACGGATCTGGGACTTCCTGCGCGCACCCGCCGCGAAGGGGGCGTGGGTGGCGCAGGGTGCGATCTACCTGGCTCAAAACGCCGCCCTGATCCTGGCTTCCGCCACGCTCATCGCACTCTTCACCCCGCAGGCACGACGACACCTGAACACCCTCGCTCTGACCGCCCTGCCCCTGGCGCTCGCCACCTCGCTCGTCGCGGCGATACCCGCCTCCGCACCGAAGGACGCGGACCACGTCCTCGACCTCCTTTTCGGTCAGGTTCACGTCATCAGTGGCACGGTGTGGATCGGCGGTCTGGTCCTGCTCGCCACCCTCGCCGGCACCCGTGGCCGACTGGGCCAGAACGCCGGGGTGCTGTGGGCGGACCTCTGGCGCCGCTTCAGCTTCGTCTCCCTGGTCTGCGTCGGCGCGGTGCTCGCCTCCGGCCTGTGGATGAGCTGGAAACACGTCGGCAGCATCGGGCAGTTGTGGACGACGACCTACGGATTCCTCCTGTTCATCAAGATCGTGCTGGTCCTGGGCATGGTCACGGCCGGCGGCGTCAACCAGTTCTGGCTGATGCCCCGCATCGCCCAGGCCCGCCGCGCCGACTCCACAGCCTCTCTCCTCCACCTGACGCTGCGGCGCTTCCCAAAGGTCGTCTGGGCCGAGGTCGCGCTCGGAGCCGCCGTCCTGACCGTCGTTCCCTTCCTCAGCGGCTCCGCCCGCGCCGAGGCCGGCAGCCCGCCGCCCGTCACGAGCAGCAGCATCTTCGCCGTGGGCGCCACACTGGTCCTCGCCCTCGCCGCCTCGCTCTACATCACGGTCAGGACCTCCGACGCCCTCTCCCGACGCGAGATCCCAGCCACCCCCTGACCCGGCGACCTCCCAGACCTGTGGCGAGACAAGGTCGAGTGCGACACCGAAGTCCCGCCGTCTTACTTGATGTTGTCGGCCCGGCACGTTGCCGGCGCCGACGGCCGCTGGGCAGTAACGTGGCCGACGTCGGCCGGGAAGCTCGCGGTGCCGATCCATCTCACGCCCGGTGTGAGCCGTCGCTCGTGCTCGGGAGCGATGGAGTCGGCCAGCAAGGAGGAGGCGGGCGTCGCCCGATCATTGGTGGACGCGGCGCAGCAAGCGGGCACGGGCACATGGTGTGCATCTCCATCGTCGATGTCGCGCAGGATCTTCTAGCCCTTCATCCGGGCGAAGACGTGCTCGACGCGGGCACGGACCTTGTGGTGAGACGCGTTGTGTTCCTCTTTCCAGGCCGGAGTTCGGCCTGGCCGCGTTCGCGCCGGCGGGGGATGACCAGGCAGGCGAGGGCCACCTGGGAGAAGGTGAAGAGTACTTCGGGTGTGGCCGCGCGCCCTCCAAAGGCCAGGACGGCCTTTGTCAGAGGACGTTATGCGAGTCTTGAACCGTTCTCGTGAACGACTGCGTGATCAGATCGCCAGCCTTACCAAGCAACTCGACGCCGCCGAAGACACTTTGAGGCGACTGGAGATTACCCGGGAGACCATCCTGGAACTGGCCGCCGAGGACGGAGCTTCGCCGTCCGAGCCGCTGCCTCCCGGTACCGCGAGACCCTGGCTGCCATCGAGGAGACCGGGAAGGGACTCCGTGCCCGGGACGCCGAGCCCTCGGTCTCGACGCCGAACCACGGCACACCGAAGGCACCCGCGCCAAGCTGAAACGCCTGGTCGGTCGAGGCATCCTCACCGAACCTGAGCCCGGCCTATTCACTCTCACCAAGCCCACATCGGGCACACCAGAAGCCAACTCAAGCCCAGATCCAGGGGACCCGAAGGCCATCCCGCAGTTAGGGGGTTGAGTATTTCAGTGACGTTTTGGTGGGCCCGGTCGGCTATACCCTCGCGAGTTGCGCATCCCGTGGCCGGTGCGGGCGGCACCGAATCCGCTTCCTTGAGCCGTAGGCAGGTGGGGCCTTGGTCCCAAGGCCCCACCTGCTCGGGTTCAGGGTGGTCAGAAGTGCACTGTGCGGTCCCGGGTGACGGTCGGGACGGCGAGCACGGCATCGAACGCCTCAGGGACCGGGGTGCTCAGGTGGGAGCTCTGGAAACGGATCCCGTTAAGCAGTGGTGCACCCTGGGCGTCGCGCGGTGTGTGCCGCAGGTCGGTCAAGGTGATCCGGTCGATGAGTCCGGCGTCGGTGAGGGCGGCCTCGACGCTGCCGGGTGCGGCAGGCTCCAGGTGGGCTTCGGCGAGGGTGAAGCCGACCGCGGCGCTCTGGTCGGGGTACATCTCCGGCACATGGTCGGCGGTGTGGACGAGGGCCACGGCGCGGTAGTCCTGGCCGAACATCCGATGCAGGTGCTGGCCCATGGGCAGTGTGGTGAGCCCACCGCCGCCGAACCCCAAAGAAAACGCCGTCTTGTGGATGTGGTTGTTGTGCGCCGCGAGGACGATCCGGGCCCCCGGTTCGGCGTGGTCCAGGTGCCAGCGCACGGACTCGGCAAGGTAGACCTCCCGCACCGACAGGTCCGCGGCCAGGGCCCGGCCGGACATCAGGGCGTTCCCCGCCTGGAACATGTAGTCGGTGTGGCAGGCCGCTTCCACCCGGCGCCGGGCGATGTCGAAGCGGCGCTGGCTGCTGCGGGAGACGTAGAGCGGTTCGACGGCGCGCAGCCGCAGCAACAGCCGAGCCAGTGTGGCGGTCAGCTCGCTCTGCTCGGCGGTCTCCAGGCTGGCCCACGCGGGCGCGGCCGCCGCGCCGGAACCGCAGCCCTTGAGGAACCGGTCGCTGATCTCCAGGACCGTATCGACGAGGGGGAGTGCGTCGGGGTCGACCTCGCGCAGGTAGTCGGCCACCGGCTCCAGGGCAGGTCGTAGCGCCCCGCCGGCCTCGGGGATGTCGAGGCCGGCGAAGCGCAAGGGGTGTCCGCTGGTGCGGTTGTGGTGTCGCAGCCAGTGCATGAGATCTGCGGCGCCCCACTCGGCGGCGGCCCGGCTCACTTTCGCCAGGTCGCCGTCGTCTCCCTCGCCCTGCAGCCACCGGTCGAGCGGGAAGGCTTCGCTGAAGCCGAACTCCATGGCGAAGACGGTGAATCCACAGCGTTCGGCGAGGAAACGCAGCACCCGCTGGCGTGCGCGCGAGAACTCTTCGACGAAATGGGCGCCCTCACCGACCGCGACAACCCGGGCATCGCCGACGATCTCCCGGAGTACTTCGAGGTCGTCGAGGGGCTGGTGCGGATCAAGGGTGGTCAGGGTGCTGGAGTGCTCGCGGAACCAATCGGCAAGCACGGTGCGGGAAGAAGGCTGAACAGGCACAAGTAAAGCTCATCTCTCGGCTCGGAGGTTCAGGAACCAGCCGCTCATCCGCACACGGGCGGAGGAGCGACGTGACGACGCACAGACGCAACCAGCGCCGGGCCACTGAGCCAACGGCGCGCCGCGTCCGTCAACGAACCTCGTCAGAGAAAATTGCTGAAGATTGCCATGATCGAAAACTAGCACGGGCGCCGTACTCGGACATGCGAATATTCCGGCGCTCGATCGCGAGGCAGAGCGCCCTCGGAGGACTTGTGCGAGCTGATGCCGGCTACCAAGGCTGATGTTGTGCCGGGTCCGCTGAGCAGCCGAGTTGCCCCCTTCCGAGTGGTGGAAGGCGCTTAGAGGTCCTAACAAAGGCGTTGGACGTGTCTGTAGGTGATGAGACATGTAGCGAGTCCGAGGAAGGCTTCATGGATGTCGTCCCGTCGCTCCCATCGGATGCGCAGGCGACGGAAGCCGTGCAGCCAGGCGATGGTTCGTTCGACGACATATCGGAAGACGCCCAGGCCGGAGCCGTGTGGCTCGCCTCGCCGCGCGATCACGGGACGGATGCCGCGCTGCCACAGCAGACGCCGGTACTTGTCGTGGTCGTAGCCACGGTCGGCGAGCAGTGCGTCGGGCCGGTGGCGGGGCCGGCCGACAACCCCGGCGACAGGGGGGATCTTGTCGAGCAGAGGCAGGAGCTGGGTGACGTCGTTGCGGTTGCCGCCGGTCAGCGACACCGCGAGCGGGATGCCTTGGGCGTCGGTGACGACGTGGTGCTTGCTGCCCGGCCGTGCGCGATCGACCGGACTGGGACCGCTTTTGGGCCCCTACGGGCCGCCCGCACATGGGAAGAGTCGATCACCGCCCGGGACCAGTCCAGCTTCTTCGCCGACCGCAGCTTCTTCAACAGCAGCACATGCAGCTGGTCCCACACCCCGGCGGCATTCCAGGCGGCCAGCCGCCGCCAGCAGGTCATACCCGAACCAAAGCCCAGCTCCTGCGGCAGGTACTCCCACTGGATGCCGGTGTGCAGCACGAACAGGATCCCGCACAACGCCTGCCGGTCCGGCACCCTCGGCCGCCCCTCAACCAGCTTCGGCCCCGGCTTGGGCAGCAACGGCTCGACCAACGCCCACAGTTCATCCGACACGATCCACGGCCGCGACTGACGTTTCCCCACGACCAGACCAACGAGCAAATAGGCCAGCAGTCACATGATCAACCACTTCTGTTAGGACCTCTTAGCCACATAACGTCCTCTCAGGGAGTTCGGACGATGATGCGCGCGCATGGGTCAACAGGTGGGTGAAGTCCTGGAAGGAGGAAACCGCGATCGGCTGGGCCGTGGTACCGCCCAGCGGCGTGCCGGTAGGCCCCCTTGCCTTGCAGCAGCTCAATCTCCCTCGTGGAACCGGACGTACTACCCGCTGGCTGCTGCGGAGCAGCCGCGGCTACGGCTGGGGTCATTGCGCACGGCAAAGGGCAGCCCGTTGGGCCTTTGACGATGTCGGCCTGCATCGTCTCGCCCTTGCACATTCGGCTGCCAACGAAGCGTCGTGCAGGTCTGCGTTGAAGGCTGGGCTTGCGGCAGAAGGCGTTCGGCGCAGTGCCGAACTCCACCTTGATGGCTGGCACGACATGCACGAACACGGTTGTGTTCAGGGCGATCTGCCAAAGCAGACACGTCTCATGGCAGTGGCCGACACCACAGTGATTCCGACCTCGGCGATTTAAGGTGATGGTGGCGGGAGGTTGGGGGAAAGTCTGGTGCCGGTGAGGAGCCGTCGAGGACGTCAGCGCGGTATTGGAGCCGCTTGAGGCGGTTGCGGACGAGGGCTTCGAGTCTGTCGAGGGCGACGCCGGCGAGATTCGCGAGACAGGCAAGTGACTTCCGGGCGTGTCGAGGCTACGAGTGGCCGAACCATCCGGGCACGTCAAGCAAGAATGGCTCTGCGGGAGTCATGCTGCGCAGGTCAGCTTCCAGCGCGCGAAGGCGATCTTCGCCGAGGGTCTGAGCCCAGTCGGCCCGGAGGCGGTCAAAGATGCGGGCCGACAAGGCCAGGCACTCAATGCCGCGATCAGTGAGTCGCACGATCTTGCGCCGTGCATCGCGCGGATCTGTGCCGCGTTCCACGTAGCCAAGGCGCTCAAGTGTGTCGATCGTCTTGCCGGCTGCCTGTTTGGAGATCCCGAGCCGACGGCCAAGATCCGCGGCGGTTGTGCCGTCCTGGCCGATTGCCTGGAAGACGTAGCCGTGCATCGGCCGGACGTCGGGATGCCCTTGGCGTGCGAGCTCGTCGTGGAGGTCATCGATGAGAACGCGGAAGGCAAGGAACAGTCGCAGCGGTAGCTCGAAGCCAGGGGAGTCACTTGACACGATCGACAACCAGGTTCACCATTTCGACAACCATGTTGTCGAGTTTAAGGGATTCTGCGATGCCTGTCATCCGCCATGCCGAGAGCCGCCGGACCGAGACACCCAACGCCGTCATGACCACGCTCGCCTCTCCGACGCTGGGGGGCGCTGGACAGGCTCTGTGGCGCGTCGATATGCAACCTGGCGCCACGGGCCCTCTCCACACGTTCGATGCCGAGCAGGTGTGGACAGTGGTGGACGGCGGCGCGACCGTTGAGCTCGACGGTGAGACGCTCATCGTGGTGCCTGGCGATACGGTCGTCATGCCCGCCGCAGCGCCGCGGCGCGTGAGCGCCGACCCGGAGGTGGGCTTCGCCGCTATTGTTGCTGCCTCCCCGGGCGCGTGCGCTTCTGCTCCTGATGGCACCGGTAAGACGGTGCCGGCCTGGACCGTTTAGGTAGAACGACGACTGGACCGCCCGGCCTGAGGGCCGCCACACGCGTGTTCATGAACACAGAGGGTGCCGTAGTCGCGGGTGCAGATCCTGAGGGCGACTTTGCGGAGCTCGAAAGGGCCGAGGACTCCTGCCATTCTTCGGGGGTGAGGGTGCGGTAATCCTCGCCGGGGCGCTCGGCTCTGCGACGCGCAATGAAGGCCCGGTGGCGGGCGATGACGCGGCCACCCTCGGCCGGTGGAGGCCAGCGCGTTCGTTGCGGGGCGGGTCCATCGGATTGCGATGAGCGTGTGCCCGTCGGCCCCGGCGCGATCCGTCCAGTGGGAACGGGTTGGGCACCGGTCCGGTGCCGACGTCGCGATGGAAGCCGTAGAAGGTCCGTAGGACCGCCTCGCTGTGTGTGCGGACCGACGGCGCGCACGGCTTCCCGCCCGGAGCCCACCGGCCGACCTTGTCCGGGCGCCGCCAGTGCGGACGTGACGGCTTCCCCGCGACCTGCAGCCAGTGGGAGAAGTCCCTCGCCTCGATCCGACTGGCCCGGTCCCACGGCATCTCGACCGCCCAGAGGAAGCGGAACCAGCGCAGTAGATCCGTGCCGTAGGAACGAGCTGTCGTCGGCGGCCGCCCGGCACCTGCACATCCCGCAGCAAGGCGGCAGCCCCCTCGACCGGCTTCCCGGTCGGGCCGACAAGCCGGTAGGGCTCCCACGGGTCGTCCGTGGCGACCAGCTCTCCGGCCAGCGGCACAGACAGGGCCGCCAGGTCTCTCGATGACTCCATGGCCAGCCCAGCGACGATCCCGCCACAGGGGCACTGACCTGCGAGAACTCCGTCAGTACTTCAGTCAACAGGTAATCTTCCGCAACGCCCTGGACATCGCCGAGATCGTCCGCCAGCTCCTGGAGGAGGGATGGGGGATCGACCCCGAGGACCTGGCCCGCATCTCCCCGTAGCCGGCCGAGCACAAAAAACGGTTCGGCGAGTACTCCACGCACGAACTCGGCATCGAGCCGGAGGCGTACGACCCGGAGCTCGACGTCGACTTCACTCTGCTGCGTGAAGGGGATCTGAACGTCGTCGACTTGGACCAGGCCGTGTGATGCCGGGTGCGGCCAGGAGCGGTGAGGCGGCGAGCAGCCCCGTGCGCGCGGGCCGGTGTCTGTACCGCGCCGGGTGCGCCCGCGGCGACGACGCGGGCGCCGAGGCGTCAGGCGGGCTGGACGGTGATGGTGCAGAGGCGCTTGGTGGCCCGGGTCAGGGCTACGTACAAGTCCCTTTCCCCACCGGGGCGGGTCGTGATGATTTCCTCGGGGTTCATGACGACGACCCCGTCGAATTCCAGGCCGCGTGCTTCGGACGCCGGCACGATGCGTGCGTGGTGAGCGATGCCCTGGGCCGTCAGCTCGCTCACCCTGGTGTCCGCGCAGATCACTCCCAGAAGCTCGCCCGGGTGTGCGGTGCTCTGGGCGCGGAGTTCCTGAACGACGGCGGTGACCAACCCGTCCGGAGGTGTGGTCACGGTGCGAGGGCTCTCGCCGCTTCGCAGTGACCGTGTGGGCTTCTGGTCCGGAGCGATCCGCATGAGCAGGTCCCGGACGCTCTCCAGAATCTCCTGCGTGGTGCGGTAGCTGACGGTCAGGTGGTGCAGTTTGAACCGCGGTCCGACGTGGGGGCTCAGTGCTTCCTTCCAGTCGCGTGCTGTCGCGACCGGGCCTGCCTGGGCGAAGTCACCCACCAGCGTCATCGCCCTTGCCGGGCAGCGGCGGACGATCATCCGCCACTGCATGGCGGTCAGTTCCTGCGCCTCGTCGACGACGACGTGCCCGTACGTCCGCTCGGGAGGGCCGTCGACCAGGCTCGCCGCCTCGTCCAGCAACGGCACATCGGCATCGGTCCACGGGTCGTTGGGACCGCGCAGCAGAAGGGACCGCTCCTGCGCGGTCAGGCGGGGCAGGCGCTCGGCGAGAGCGCCGGCGTTCGTCAGGAGCGCCTTCACGAGGTCACCGGGTACCAGCCGCGGCCACAACACCTCGACCGCTCGGTCGACGCCGGCGTCGGCGAGGAGATCGGCTCGGATGGCGTCCAGGTCCAACTCGTGGGCCGGACCCGAGTCGGCCGCACCTTCGGCACGGCGCTGGGCGGCTCCCGTGAACCGGTCGAGGTTGATGCCCGTCATCCTTTCGGCATCGGCGTCGATCTGCTCCAGGAGGTCGCCCATGTCTCGTTGCACCGCGTCGGTGACGGCGTCGACCAAGAGCTCTTTGAACACCTGGCGTGCGGGGTTGTGTCCCGGTACGGCTGCCACGGCGGCGTCGCGTGCCGTGGCGACGTCTTCGCCGGAGAGGTGAACCAGTTCCTGTCCGACCCGCACGGTGAAGTCGCCGACGGGGGCTTGGTGGACGCGCAGCAGGCCGGCCAAGGCGTCGGCGAGGTCGGAGCTGCCCTTGAGACGCGCCGTAGCGAACGGGTCCACCGTGTCCGTGGACACTCCGGCCAGTTCCCGGCAGGTCGCCAGAACGACGTCGTTCTCTCCGAGCGAGGGCAGGACCTGGGAGATGTAGTCGAGGAACCGGGCGTTCGGGCCCACCACCAGGACACCCTCCTCCGCGGCGCGCGGGAACGCGTACAGGACATAGGCCGCCCGGTGCAGGGCGACCACCGTCTTGCCGGTGCCGGGCCCGCCCTGCACCACGGTCACCCCACGGTGGGCGGAGCGGACGATCTCGTCCTGCTCGGCCTGCAGCGTCGCGACGGCCGCGTGCATCCTGCCCGTACGCCGTGCCGACAGAGCCTCGGTCAACGGGCCGTCCCCCACGACGTCCTCGTCGGTCGGGGCGGTCCCGTCCAGCAGTTCGTCGCTCACCGAGATGACCGTGCGCTCCTCCAGGCGCAGGTGCCGGCGCCGCCGCAGGTCCATCGGGTGGACCGGGGTCGCCTCGTAGAAGGGCCGCGCCGCGTTCGCGCGCCAGTCCACGAGCAGAGGCAGGTCATCCTCCTCCGTATGCAGTCCGATCCGCCCGATGCGCAGGGCCGTGCCATCCGTCCAGTCGATGCGCCCGAAGACCAGCCCCTTTTCGGCGCCCTCCAGCCGACCGATTTCCTTGGCCAGACGCTCGGCGGCGATTTCTCTCTCGTATGCCGCACCGGCGCTGTCCGCCGGGGCCTTCAGCACACTCGCCCGGTGTACTCGCGCCTCGGAAAGCCGCTCGGTGAGCAACTCATACAAGGAGGACACATAATCCCGCTCCGATTCAACCGCACGCACAGCGGGATCACTCATTTTCGACAACAGGGGACTCCTTCGATTCGACCCACACCATACGGTCAAAGATCCCTAAAGATAAGCCTTGACTTACTTGGTGAGGTCATGCCCCTGCGACTGAATCCATGACGGCTGACCGTAGGGCACGCATTCCGCCGTTCCGTATATCGCTAATTGCGTTCACGATGCCCGCCTGCCTTATGGGCGAGCCCGCCCTCGGGTGCCGGCGATGTTTTGCCGCGTTCGGGAAAAGGGGGGAGATCCGGCGAGGCGACCGGCGCCATCGAGCTCACTGCCAGGGGGCATCGGGTCGCTTCGCCTGGCGACCCGACCGAGGAGACGAGCACAGAAGCGCCCTAAGCCCTCGACTGGTCCACCACTGCCCGACCCGTGCCGACGGCCCCATCTCAGGACCGCAGCACCACGCCACCGTCGGTCGCGACCGACCCAGAGAACGGATCGGTGAACTCTCACCCCGTTCGCCGCCGCAACGCCCGGCGGCAGGCCCGTCCGTGCCCGAACCATCCGCCCCGGTCCCGCCCAACCTGGATCCGCCGATCTTCGGCCTCCGCGTCTTTGGTGTCGTCAAAGGAAGGCGGGCTCAGGCGGTCAGCGCACCACCGCTGTTCAGGAGGCCAGCGTAGGCTTCTGCCGGAGTGCGATAGCCATGGGCCTTGCGCGGACGATGGTTGAGCTCGTGGGCGCTGGTGTCCAGGTCGGCCTGGCTGAACGTGCGGAGGTCCGCGCCCTTGGGGAGGTACTGCCGAAGCAGCCGGTTGGTGTACTCGTTGCTGACTTAGCTGACATCGTGCCAGGCCCCTTCGAGGTGTCCTGCTGGTCGATCCAGGGGCGGCCGTGGCCGTCGTCCAGCGGCGCTGGCCGCGCGAGCCCGTCGGCTTGGTCGGCTTGACGCCATGATTCAACTCATGCTGATCGTCGCCATTGACGGATATCTCGTTGCGGAAGCGGCGCCGAATTGACGTGACATCGAGTAGCAGGAACCCGCAAGGCGTACCTCTGGAGCACTGGTCGTCGCCGCTGAGCACGGCAGACGTTGTGAGTCCGCAACGGCCAGGCGATGCCTTTTCTGCCTCGACGTCAATCGTGAAGTGCCCAGAAATTTTCCCAGGTGCCGTTCGCCGGCTATCTGCAAAGGTATATATGCCGTGTGGCATCTACCGAACCGAGTCGGCAATTCCTGTCATGGAATGCCCAGTCGTAGCCGGGGCAGAATCCCGATTAAATGCTGTCCGTATCTGCATCGATCGAGGTCGGCTCAATTGTCCTGACTGCCCGTTCACGCCCCAGCAGCCTGCGGCGCGGTTGGCCTCCCGCGCCCTGAGTGCATCGGTAGGCGGGGAAGGTGCCACTGTCAATGTCGGCGCTTGACCCGTTTCCGGTGACGCATCACGTTGAGCGTGTCGCAATCTTCGGGCCTGCGCAAAGGCCGCTTACCTGCAGTTTCGCCACGTGTGCATGATGTGCGCTGCGGGCGTTATGGGCGATATCTTGACTGGGGCACGTCCTGGAGAAGAGGGGGGAAGTAGGCCGGGTGGGCGCGTGGGCGATAGCCGCCGTGTGCGGAGGCGGGTGCTATTCCCGAAGGCGAATTCCCTTGACGGCGGCGTCGAAGACCGGCCGGTACTGGTTCCATTGTGCGTTCGGCGCGGAGAGGTAGACCACGTACTGGGTACCGTCGGCACCGGCGAAGGCCAGCTCCACCGCTCGGTATTCCCGTAGCTGGCCGTTGAAGGTGAACTCCCAGTACCCCGCGGGCCGTCCGCGGAACATCGTGGGGCCCATCCTCACCCGCTCGTAGCCCGGGTTGTCACGACGCGTCTGGGCCTCTTCGGTCTCGTGCCAGTGCCGGAGCGGATCGGACCCCGCGAACGCGACGACATCGACCCTCAGGCCCACCCGTCCGGACGGGTCCACGTAGGCAACTTCGCCACCGGGCACGTTCTTGGGCTTCCAGCCGTCCGGTATGGGGACGGAGAAGCCTTGACCGGCTGTCTGGAGGTGGGATCCGGCAGGCAGCGGGGGCAGTGGGGACGAACTGGCACTCGGGGGCCGGGTGGCGGGGGATGCCTGGGGCGGGTGACCGGTTGTCGAAGCGGAATCGTCCGCCGGCCACAGCAGCGCGCCGCCCGTGACGATGGCGGCGACCACCGCCGCGGAGGCACACCACAACGCCGTACGGCTGCTGCGCCTGCCGCCTCCTGCCGGAGCCCCGGGAGCTGCCGCACGTTCAGGTCGGGTGGGCGGATGGACAGGCGCGGCCCGTGTCGTGGTCGCGTCGCCGAGGCGGCGTTCGGCCTCGTGTGCGTCCATGCGCCGGTCGGGTTCCTTCACCAGCAGCCCCTCGATCACCGGGGCCAGGTCCCCCGCACTGCGCGGGGGTTCGTAGGTGTCGGCGGCGATGGCGTACGCCGTCTCGATCGGGGTGTCGCGTTGGAACGGGTGGCGGCCTTCGACCGCCTGGTACAGAGTCGCTCCCAGGGACCACAGGTCACAGGCGGGGCCGGGTTCGGCGATTCCGCTCCGGAGGCGTTCCGGCGCGAGGTACTGGATCGACCCGACCAGCTCCCCGGTCCTGGTGAGGGACGGTGTGCCGGACTCCACGGCGATGCCGAAGTCGGTGAGGACGATGCGTCCGTCGTTCCCGAGCAGCACGTTGGCGGGCTTGACGTCCCGGTGCAGCACCCCGGCGTCATGTGCGGCGCGCAGCGCGGCGGCCACGCTGCGGCCGATCCGGGCGACCTCCTCGGGCGGCAGCGCACCCTTCTGCTTCAGGACGTCGCCCAGTGTGACCGAGGGAATGTATTCCATGACGATGCAAGGGAGGCCATCGTCCTCGACGACGTCGTGCACGACGATCACATGGGGGTGGGTGATCCGGGCGGCGCTGCGGGCCTCCCGGCGGGTGCGCTCGTAGAGCTTCTGGACCTCGTCGTCGTGCAGGTGCGGCTGTACGTGCAGCTTCTTGACGGCGACGTGCCGGCCGAGCAATTCGTCCTCGGCCCGCCACACCGTGCCCATGCCACCGCGGCCCACACGCTCTACCAGTCGGTAGCGGCCGGCTACGAGCCGCCCCAGATCGGACACTGCGAGACCTTTGCCTTCTCCGCGCGCCGGAGCGCGCCTGAACATGTTGCGGGAGCACCTTAGCCGGTGTTGATTACATGGCCATGCCAGCAGGTTTCCCGGGCTGCGACACGACTTCCCCGCACACCGGAGAGCTCGCAGGGTGCCTGGGACAACTACCGGAGCGGGTTGCCTTGTTGGCCCGGGAGCCGGGGCTGCGGGGCGGAGGAATGCCGCCACCGCGAACGTCATCCCCTTTGCGGGCCCGGTCACCGGCCCCGTTGCGCTCGTCCTTGGTGCGCAGTGGTGCAAGCAGATCAAGCAGATCAAGTAGACCGGTGAAAAGGGCGACGGGGGCAAGACCTGTTCCAAGTACAGATCACGAGGTGGGTTGGAGGCTGCGGAGCGAGATGATCGCGCCACGTAGGTGAAGGCCGGCGAGGCAACTGTCCGGAGACCTTTCGTAGCGAGTGGCGAGGCCCCGCCACTCATTGATCTTGTTGATGGCGCGTTCCACGGTGTTGCGTTCGCAGCACAGGCCGTGTCATGGGAGATGGGACGGCCGCCCTTGCTGCCCTTCTTCTTTCGGTCGGCGGCTTGGTCGGCCTTCTCCGGGATGACGGTCTTGATCCCGCGGCTGCGCAGGCGAGTGCGGTTGGCGCGGGATGAGTACGCGTTGTCGCCCACCACCGCGTCGGGACGGGTTCGGGGTGCGGCCCGCACTTCGGCGCACCTTGATCCTTTCAGGACGGGGACGAACGAAGTACGGGCTGTCGGCGACTTGTCCTTCGGTGCCTTCGAAGGACAGCGGTCGGCAGCGCCGCTCGGCGGTCCGGTGGGTCCTGGTGGTCAGCCCGGCACGCGACCGCCCGACCTTGGCCGCACGGAGCCGGGCCTTGCGGCGCCGCCGTATGTGGCGGCGTTCCTCCCGCTCAGGGTCGGCGGCGCCGGCTGCCGGCGAGACCGCCAGGGCGTTTCGCCTCTTTCGCGAAGCGCCCTCGACCAGTTCCCACTCGGCTTCGCTCAGATCACCCCGCACACAGCACTTCTACTGGTCGCCCCCGACGTGTTGTCGAGACGGCGTCAGTCGGTGTGGTCGTACGTGACCTCGTGGAGGATCGCGGCCAGTTCGCCCGGGACCGACAGCATCGGCCAGTGCCCGGTAGCCAGGTCGAACCGGCGCCACGGCGACATGTTCAGGCCGGCAAGCAGCGGCTCGCCGGCGTCCAGCATCGCGGTGAAGTCATGGCAGGCGACGACCACACGGTCGACCTCGGGGCCGGGCGTGGCGGCGCTGGCCAACGGCTGCTCAAAGGTGCGGAAGGGCTGCGGCGTGCCTTGGGCCCGCAGCAGCCGGCGTTGTGCGGGTCCGAGCCCGTCGAGGGTGCGCTCGGATCCCAGTTCCTCAAACGGAGGCAGCGGCAGCCGCCAGCCGTCCCCGTCCTCGGCGACCTGTCGTCGGATCCTCGCCACCCGCTCCGGCGGCATCAGCCCGAGCAGGCTCATGCCCTCACTGAACGGCGCGCTGTCGATGTAGACCAGCCGCCGCAGCCGTCGGCCGAGCCTCCCGGCGGCGCCGCTCACCGGCGCTGCCGCGTAGCTATGCGCCACGAGCGTCACGTCGGACAGGTTCTGCGCCTCGACAAATGCGGTGATGTCTGCGATATGAGTGTCCAAGTCGGTGTCGGGTCCGCCGTGTTGCGCTCGTTCGCCCAGCCCGGTCAGGCTGAGCGGCAGTGCCCGGTGACCGAGCTTCGACAATGCGCGGGCTGTGTCCTGCCAGGCCCACGCTCCCAGCCAGGCACCGGGAACCAGTACATGCGTCGCCATCTTGTTCATCTTCCAGTCGGGCGCTGTACGGACAGCGCCTTCCAACAAGGTCGACCGAAGGTAGGCCCGATCTAGGACGCAAACCGTCCTGGATCGGCTGGGAGGCGGGTGAGCCCTACACCCCACAGAGGACGAATGCCACGGCAGTTGCCTGGCCCGTCCATCACCTCGGCCGATTCCGGGCGGCAGTCGGGGCACCTGCTCCAGGACTGTCTGGATCACTGACCAGCCCTGCGAACTGAACTTGGAACAGGCACTGACGGGCTGCAGCCGGCTTGGGAGGGTGCGGTTCAGACCCGGGAGCTGCGGGGCAGCAAGGAAGCCGGAGTAGCCGGCCATCGCGAAGAAGTTGGCGGATGCGCCGGACACCAGTCCGGGCGTCTTCAGTACCCGGCCGGGCAGTAGCGGGGCACCGCCACGCCGTGCGACCGCCCGCTCGACGAAGGTGAACAGGATGAACGCCGGCACCGAGACCGCGAGCGAGACCTTCGTCCACAGCGGCCAGTGGTTCTCGTGGCCCAGGACCAGCGGCACGACCAGCAGCAGCAGCGCTGCGGTCAGCGTGATCAGGCCGGGGATGTCCAGAGTCTCCTTCATGGTGGCCCAGTTGCGGGCCGAGTTCGGCCATCGCCTGGGCGACCCGCGCTGGACGGGTTTCATCCAGCAGCTCTCCGAGGCGAGTCCGCGCTTCGCCGAGATGTGGGCCAGACACGAGGTCGCCTCGTCGGTTGCCCGGCGCAAGTCCTTCTGGACCGTGGACGGCGACCGGCTCAGCGTGATGGCGACCGGCTTCTCGGCGACCTCGGCTCCCGACACCAAGATGTGGGTCTACACCCCCGACGGCCCGGAGACGGAGCGGCTGCTGAGCGAACTCGTCGACCGCTACCGGCATATCGGCCCGGCCGAGTTGCTGTCGCGGGGCACTCGCAAAAACACCCGCAATCGCAGCGCTGCTGTTCGACCTCATGCAGCCGGTGCCGGGGCTGTCGGTGAACTGTTGGTTTTCAGGCTCTTCACAGACGAGGGTGTAGCGGTCGGGAACCGTGAACCGGTACGTGTACCGATCGGTCAGCGACTCAATCGGGCCGCGAGTCCGTCGAGCACGCAGTCCAGGCCGAACGCGAACTCGACGTCGGGGTCGACTTCCTCGGCTTCGAGGACGCGGCGGGCGAGCATCGGGTGCTCGCCGGCCGCGAGGACCTCGTTGATGTAGGGGCCGACGCTGCGCTGCCACTGCTCCTCGGTCAGGCCGGTGCGCTGTTCAGCGTGCCGAGCGGCCTGCTGGGTGGCCACCGAGCCCAGCACGTACGCGTGCACGGCGCTGAGCGCCTGCGAGGCCAGGGTGATGTCGGGCGTGAGCGCAACGGCGGCGCGCAGCGCGGATTCCGACCGCCGCAACGAGTTGGGGCCAAGCGAGGGCCTGCCCGCCAGTTCGCCCGCCAACCACGGGTGCCGGAGCAGGGTCGCACGCAGCGCGTGCGCGACCGCGGCCAGGTCGGCGCGCCAGTCCCGCGTGGGCTCGGGGAGCGGGTCCTCGCCCTGCGCCGCGTCGACCATCAGGTCCACCAGTTCGTCGCGGTTGGTGATGTAGCGGTAGAGGGTGGCCGTCCCGGAACCGAGGTCGCCCGCGACCCGGCGCATCGACACCGCGGCCAAGCCCTCCGCGTCGGCGAGGGCCAGTGCGGCGGCCACGTACTGGTCCACCCCCGGCGCGCGTCGGCGCGGTTCGGGGCGAGACCTGGTCCACACCGACGAGGGAGCGGGTTCGGTCATCGGTTGGGTCCTTTCCTCGTTGACCAGCATTCTACCTTCTGGCTACGGTGTAGCCATGACGGAAACAACGTATCCAGAAGTGCCAGTGCCAGTGCCAGTGCCAGTGCTCGTGGTCGGAGGCGGCAGCGTCGGGCTGCTCACCGCGGCGCTGCTCGCCCACCACGGCGTCCCCGCGGTGCTCGTCGAGCGCCGATCCGGGCCGTCGGTCCACCCGCGCGCCACCGGCATCGGGCCGCGCACCGTCGAGGTTCTGCGCGAGCTCGGGCTCGACACCGCCGTCGACGCCGTCGCGGTCGACCTCCGGGGTGCCGCGGGCAAGGCGGTCGCGCGGACCGTCGTCGAGATGGGCGCGGGCGATGTCGAGACCGTGCCGATGCCGACCCCGTCCGCCGCCGAACTGGACACGACGCCGTTCAGGCTGCGCGGCGTCTGCGCGCAGGACCGCCTCGACGCAGTGATGGTGGCCGACCTGGCGCGCCGCGGAGCGGATCTGCGCTGGTCGACCCGTCTGGTCGGTATCGCGCAGGGCGCCGACGGGGTCGACGTCGAGCTGGAGGGGCCCGATGGCCGCTACTCGTTGCGCTGCGCGCGCGTGGTGGCTGCGGACGGCGCGCACAGCACCGTGCGGTCCGCGCTCGGCGTGGGCACCTCCGGGGCGGGCGACCTGGGCAAGTCGATGATCAACATCCTGTTCCGCGCCGACCTCCGTCCCCACCTGAGGGGGATGTCCTTCGGCACCTGCACGATCACCACGCCGGAGGCGCCCGGCCTGCTGGTGACCGTGGACGGCGAGACGAACTGGGTCTTCCACATCGCTTGCGACGTCGACGGGGGCGAGCGCCCCGAGGACTTCACGCACGAGCGCTGCGCCGCGGTCGTCCGGGCGGCGGTCGGCGATCCCGACCTCGACGTCGAGGTGCGCAGCGCGCTCCCCTGGAGGCCCCGGAGTTCCCTGGCCGATCGCTTCGCTGTCGGCCGCGTCTTCCTCGTAGGCGACGCCGCGCACACCGTGGCACCCCTGGGCGCGTTCGGCCTCAACACCGGTGTCGCCGACGCCCACAACCTGGCGTGGAAACTGGCCGCCGTCCACCACGGCGAGGCAGGCGCCGGCCTGCTCGACACCTACGCGCAGGAGCGCGAGCCGGTCGCCGCGGCGACGCTGGACCAGGCGATGCGCAGGCTCGCCGACCCGCAGCTGCACTGGGGGCGTGGACCTGAGGCCGACGCCGCCAGAGCGGCGGCGGGGGTGTGGGCGGCGCCGGTCGTGCACCTCGGCCAGCGATACGACTCGGCCGCCGTCGTCGACCCGCGGCCGGAACTCCCGTCCACGGTGGACCTGGCGGTGGCGCTGGACGGGTCGCCGGGTTCACGGGTGCCCCACGCGTGGGTCGACGGGGTCTCCACACTTGACCTGGTTGCGTCCCGGTGGACCGTGCTGGTGGGCGCCGCGGGCGACCGGTGGCTCGCCGCCGCGGCGGACGTCGGCCTACCGGCACACCGGGTCTCCGCACCGTGGCTGTCCGACGACGGGGCCCTGCTCGTGCGACCGGACGCGATCGTCGCGATGCGGGTCACGGCACCGGTCCCGAACCCGGCGCAATTCCTCGCCGACGTCCTGGACCAGGTGCTGGCCAGGCCGGTCGCGGTGCCGAGCGCCTGACCGGGGCGCCTCAAGGGAAGCGCCCCCGTTCATAGCTACAGCTTGGTCGTGCTGACCTTGAAGTTCGGGAAGTACACGTGCACTTCCCGTTCGACGACCCGGCTGCCGCTCCGATGCCCGCGGACTTGCAGGAATTGCTACATCCCCGGACTCCAGCCGGAGACATGCTTGAGTTCTTCCCACCAGGCTGAAGGCAACGGATACGCGCCGAGTAAACCAGTCGTCCTCGGCTGCCGCCGGAGACGAGCGGGACAACCTGAGTCGGATCGAGTGTTCCGGTTCTCGCACCTCATTCCGGAAAACCTCGACGTGCCTCACGCTACCCTCGTCCGGACTTCAACTGCCCTGACCTGACCACGTTCCGCCGGGTCGACGAGCTCGGCCTCGTCGTCACCGGCCAACGGCTCGAACCAGATCGGGCGGTGCTGGCCTGCGGGGTCGTCGAGTCGGATCAGTGGTGCCGGCGCTGCGGCTGCGAAGGCGTCCCGCGTGGCACATTGACTTCGACCTGATCGAGTCCTGGTTCCGGCACCTGACGGGGGTAGCGATCTCGGTGCGCGAGGGCGCCATCTCCTTCACCCTGCTGTGGCGACACCTACACGCCGGCTCGCGCAGAAACGCGACGTACACGGCGTTCCGTGAGGTGGGCACGGTGATCCGTACCGTCCAGCTGCTGCCCCATCGAGCAGGAGAAGACCGCAGAGTTCAACGTGCTGCTCAGCAACGCGGTGATCTTCCGCAATGCCCTGGACGTCGCCGGGATCGTGCGCCAGCTCCAAGATGTGGGCCATGCCATCGCCCCGAGGACCTGGCCCGCATCTCGCCGTACCGGACCAGGTACATCCGCCGCTTCGGCGAGTACTCCACCCGCGAGCTCGGCATCCGGCCCGAGGCGTACGACCCGCATCTGGACGTCGACTTCGGCTTGCTGCGCGGTGACGGTCCGCCTGCCCCGGACGCAATGGCCAGGTGGCATGATCGAGCGAAGCCGGGCGGCACGACAGCGGTGTCCCCGGGGTCGGGCACTGTGCCATCGGGCCGGTCCCGGTGTTGTTCAGGCGGATTCGAGGATCGGGCGGATCTCGATGGTCTCCGGGGTGGGGAGGCTCTTGGCCAGTTCGAGGGCTTCCGCGCGGTCGGCCACCTCGATGATGAACCAGCCGCCGAGGGTCTCCTCGCCGGCCTGCGCGGGCCCGTCGGTCACCGCTGATGTCCCGTCGGCCGTTGTACGCACCGTCGCGGGAGTGATGTGCTCGGTCTCCAGGGCCTCGCCGCCGACCAGTTTCCCGGCCGCGGCGAGGTTGCCGATCCAGCCTTCGTATTCCTTGCGGTATGCGGCCCGGTCGGCCTGGATGCGGCGGCGTGACTCGTCCGTTTCGAAGATCACGAGTGCGTATTTCATGGGACTTCCTCTCCGGCCGCCGTACGGGCGACCGCTGCTGACGGTGTGTAAAGGAGGGGCGGCCTGTTCAGGCGGTGCTGCCCGCTGGGGCGATGCGGGCGAGTGCGCCGATCTCCAGAGCGGTCCACAGGGCGCCGTCGGGACCGACGGTGATGCCGTGTGGTTCGGAGTGGGGGGTGGGCAGGTCGTGGACGGTGAGGGAGCCGTCGGGGGTGATTGCGCCGATGCGGTTGCCTCCCCATTCGGTGAACCATGCGGTGCCGTCACCGTCGACGGTGACGGCGTGGGGTCGGGCGGTGCGGTCGGGCAGCGGGAACTCGGTGATCTGCCCGTCGGGAGTGATCCGTCCGATCTGCCCGGCGGCGATCTCGACGAACCACAGAGTGCCGTCGCGGCCTGCGGCGATCCCCACCGGCGCGGCCGCCTTTGTCGGCAGGGGATGGAGGGCGACCGCACCGCTCATGTCGATCCGGCCGATCGCGTTCGCCTGGTTGAGGGTGAACCACATCCCGTCGTCGTCGCCGGCGGTGATCGCGGAGGGGAATGCGCCTGTGACCGGGAGCGGGAACTCGGTGATGTGGCCGTCGACGGTGATGCGGCCGATGCGGTCGGCGGCGGTCTCGGTGAACCACAGCGCGCCGTCGGGTCCCGTCGCGATGCCGAACGGTCCACAGCCGGGGGTGGGCACAGCGAATTCGTCGATGACGCCGTCGGTGGTGATCCGCCCGATCCGGTCGGCCCGGTACTCGGTGAACCACAACGCGCCGTCCGGGCCGGGTGTGATGACGGTCGGCCCGCAGGTGGGGTCGAGCCGGTGGCTCGTCGGCTCCTCGCCGGGGACGAGGCGGCCGATCCGGCCGCTGTGGACGAGGGTGAACCACAGCGCTCCGTCCGGACCCGTGGTGAGGGCGTAGGGTCCGGCCGCGCTGTCGGCCACCGCGTGCTCTTCGATGGATACCTGGGTCACATGACTCAAAGGGGCTTGTCCAATCCGTGCGCGGTGGCGATGCGTTCGATGTCGGCCGGGGTTCCGGCCATGATGGTGCGGGCGTGTTCGGTGACCAGGTCGGCGGGCCAGTCCCACCACGAGGCGCGCAGCAGCCGCTCGGTGTCGGCGTCGGTGAAGCGCTGCCGGATCGGTCGAGCCGGGTTTCCGCCGACGATCGTGTAGGGCGGGACGTCGGCGGTGACCATCGCACCGGCGGCGATGATGGCGCCGTCGCCGATCCGCACGCCGGGCATGACGGTCGCCCGGTAGCCGAACCAGACGTCGTTGCCGACGACCGTGTCGCCGCGGCTGGGCATGGACGTGACGATATCCAGGGTCTGCTCGGCCCACCGGCCGCCGAACATGGTGAACGGGTACGTGGACACGCCCATCGTCGGGTGCTCGGCGCCGGCCATCAGGAAGGTCGTTCCGGTGGCGATCGCGCAGTACTTGCCGATGGTGAGGCGCTCCGGGCCGTAGGCGTAGAGGACGTTGCGGTGCTCGAAGTCCGTGGCACCGTTCGGGTCGTCGTAGTACGTGTACTCACCCACGGCGATGTTCGGTGAGGTGACCAGCGGTTTGAGGAACACCACCCGGTCGTGGGCGGGCAGCGGGTGCACGGCGGTGGGATCAGGCGACAACGTACGGTCCTTCGGATCTGTGGCTCGTGGCCATCGGGATGGGGCTTCCGCGGCTTCGCGCGGTCGGTCAGGCAGGGCCGGAAGGTGTGGCCCACTCCACGAACTGGATGACAACTCCGTTCGGGTCCTTGATCTGGAACAGCCGCTCACCCCAAGGCTCTTCGCGCAGCGGCATGGTGATCTCGACTCCCTCGGCGCGCAGCCGCTTCTCCTCGTGCTCGATGCCGGTGGTGGCGAAGGCGAGGATCAGGCCACAGGCGTGCTGGTCGCGCTGGTCGGCCGGCAGCACTTCGGTGCCGCGTGCGAGCAGGACGATGTCCGTCGCGGCGTCGTCGCGCGCCAGGGAGGCGAATCCCTCGGCGGCGGCCTGCTGTTCGGCGTAGCCGAGGTGGGTGGTGAAGAACCGCTGGGACGCGGCGACGTCGTCGACGGTGAGCGAGACGGTGGACGCGGTGATCTGCAAGACGGTTCTCCTCATGGATTCTTCGCGGAGCCTGTCGCCGCTGGTAGGCGAGGCGGTCGAGCGTGATCGTCGGCGGGGGTGCGGGTCAGTAGCCGCCGTGTCGCGGCGCTGGCGCCTTGTCGCGCTGTCAGGCACAGGTGAGCGGTTGTCGTTCTCAGGGAGTGCCGAACCAACCGCTGAGCGCTTCTCGCAGCGCGGGTCCGGCGTCGTTGACTGGTTCGTCAATGGCCGCGGCCCAGGCGACGTGGGCGTCCGGACGGATCAGGAGGGCGTCGGCCGGCCGATCGTCGGTTTTGACGGTGTGGACCTCGACGCGTTGCCGCCACTGGTCAGCGACCGCGCGGAGGTCTGGACGGTCGGCGAGGTCCAGGAATATGGGCCGTGCGGTGTGCATGAGTTCGGCGACGTTGCTTGTGCCCAGGTCGGTGTGCAGGGTGAGGTCGGGTGCGAAGGCGCCGGCCAACGCGTGGTGACGGGAACCAGGCATCAGGTAACGAATGTCGGTGCCGGCGACAAGCGCTCCCATGCGGCGCAACGGCTGCTCGTCCAGGAGCAGTTCCTGGAAGACTTCGCGAAGCGCTTCGGCTGCCGGGTCGTGCCCGCGCCGCAGTGCCACCTGAGCTCGGGTGTGCAGCATGGTGCGGGCACCGGCGAGGTGGCGTTCGTCGTGGTAGGTGTCGAGCAGACCGGCCGGTGCCCAGCCGTGGACGGCGGCGGCCAGCTTCCACGCCAGGTTGACCGCGTCGAGCATGCCGGCGTTGAGTGCCACACCGGTGGCGGGGAACAGATGCGCCGCGTCGCCGGCCAGCAGGATCCGCCCGTCCCGGTAGCGCTCGGCCTGCCGGGCTTTGAAGGTGAACCGCGACAGCCGAATCGGTTCTCCCAAGGGCAGGTCCGCGCCGAGGACGCGGCGAACGCTGTCCTGGAGTTCGGTGACGGTCATGGGTGTGTCGTCGTCGTATTCGGTGCTCTCGTCTTCGATGGTGTAGAGGGAGACGACCTTGGAGTCCGGGGATGCGCCGACTCCGAACAATCCCTGGTCGGTCCGAGTGAAACCGGCGCGGATCGTGCCGAAGCCGGGCACGTTGAGATCGCCGTTGCCGACTACGGTCACCGTGTCGGGCAAGGTGACCTGGGCCAGTCGGTTGACCTCCGGGTAGGTGGTGCCGGGGAACGGGATACCGGCCCAGTCACGGACCCGGCTGCGGGCACCGTCGCACCCCACCAGGTAGCGGGCGGTGACCCGGTACGGTCCGTCCGGTCCGCGCACGTCCACGATCACCGCGGCATCATCCTGGCTGACACCGGTCACCTCGTGTCCGCGGCGAACGTCGACACCGAGTTCACCGGCACGTTCGTCGAGCAGCCGCTCAAGGCGCGGCTGTGGCAGGGGCAGGGCGTGCATCGGCGGATCTGCCAGCTGGGTGAAGTCCAGATGCACACCGCCGAACGGGAACCGAGGAGCCGGGACGGGGTCGGTGCAGGCCGCTTCGAAGCGGTCCAGCAAGCCCCGGTAGCCCAGCAGTTGGAGGATCTGCCCGCCAAGGCCACCGGCCTTCGGGGTGTCCCGGCGCTGCGGCTGCCGCTCCAGCACCAGCGGTCGCACACCGGCCAAACGCAGTTCACCGGCCAGCATCAGTCCGGTCGGGCCGGCACCCACAACGATCACATCGACGTCCATCAGTGGCCTACTTCTCTCGCGGTCTTCCGGTGACTGACCGATCTAACGGAACGGCACGGGCCGTGCCGTTCTGTGGGGTGAGTGTGATCAGTGAGATCACATCTGTCAATACGGCACGTGCCGTGCCGATAGGGTGGCGGCATGACCGATCGCCGCTCCAGCCGCGCCGACAACCGAACCGAAACGATCATGAGGGCCGCGCTCGACCTGGCCCTGGAGGTCGGCTATGCCAAGCTCAGCATCGAGGCGGTCGCGGCCAGGGCCGGCGTCGGCAAACACACCGTCTACCGCCGCTGGTCCTCCCGGGGCCTGCTCTTCCTCGACGCGGTCCTCAGCCTGAGCACCGAGCGCCTGAAGCATCCCGACACCGGCGACGTCGTGGCCGACCTGCGCGAGACGATGAACAAGGCCGTCGACCTGCTGGGCCGGCCTCCATGGGGCCCGCTGTACCAGGCCCTCATCGGTGAAGCGCAGCATGATCCCGAAGTCGCCGCCACGCTCAACCGGCGTTTCATCGAGCCGCAGACCGCCGACACCCTTGCTCGCCTCAAAGTGGCCAAGGACCAGGGCGAACTCGCGCCGGACTTCGACCTCGACCTGGCCTTCGACATCCTGTCCGGCCCGCTGTACTACCGACTCCTCATCACGCAGCAGCCGATCACGCCCGACTACATCGACCACGTCCTGCAAGCGGTCTTCGCCGGGATGAGCCCCAGGCCGCGAACGCCATAGAGGGTGTCCGCCGGTGACGAGCTGAACTGTCCGCCTAAGGGGAAGAGTTGCACTCTCCCGTCAGCGTCGCATGCATGACGCCCTACCTCTCTGCCGGGTCGGGGCGACACCGCACTTGCCGACAAGCGACTTGGCCAGTGAACACGGAAGCAGGTTGGTTCGCCGCCGACCACGATCACGTCCGCCACGCAATTCCCATTCCATGAAATCGCATCCTGTTGGCGAAGTGCGACGTGGCCGCGACGTCCGGTCCTGCACAACATCACGGCCCCTTCCCCTCGCTTCCCCTGGTCAGGGGGTTGGGGATCATCTTGCTGGGCGGAAGCCGGGTGCGGCAACGAGGAGTCCGACAACGCAGCGTTAAGCGATAGGTTCATGTTCGAGGGAGGGGTGATGGAGCTCAGGGACATCGAAATCTTCTTGGCGCTCGCCAAGGAACTGCACTTCGGCCGGACGGCCGAGCGGCTTCACATCACCACGGCCCGGGTCAGCCAGTCGATCCGCAAGGCCGAGCGCCGCGTCGGCGGGCGGCTGTTCGAGCGCAACAGCCGCAACGTGTGGCTCACGGCGCTGGGCGAGCAGCTCCGGCAGGACCTGTCAGTCGGCTATCGGCAGATCACGGAGGGCATCGCGAAGGCGCGCGCCGCTGCAGGCACCGTGTCAGGGGCGCTGACGCTGGGAACCATGGGTCCGATGGCACACACCATCAAGCCCATCCTCGGCCTCTTCGCGTCCAGTCACCCGAACGTGAAGCTACGTCACCGGGAAGTCCAACCACCCGCACCGCTGGAGCTGTTGCGCTCGGGCGACATCGACGTGGCACTGCTGTGGCTTCCCGTCCACGAGCCGGATCTGACCGTCGGCCCCGTCGTGCACGCCTCCGACGTCCTCCTGATGGTGTCGGCCGGCCATCCCTATGCCCAACGTGAGTCCATCTGCGTGGAGGACCTCGGCGACCACTGCGCGTTCCTGCCTGGACGGCTCCCGACTTCCATGCAAGCCGCGTTCCAACCGTTCCACACCCCCTCCGGCCGCCCGATCCCCCGCGGCCCGCAACCCTCCACCTGGCATGAGATTCTCGGTCTTGTCACCGCCGGACAAGGCGTTGTGGGCGTGGCACAGGACGCCGCTCTCTTCTATCCCTGGCCTGGCCTCGCCTTCATCCCCATCCGAGACATGCCACCGGTACGTTGGGCTCTCGTATGGCGGACCGCCGATGAGAGCCCGCTCATCCGTGCCCTCAGCTACGCGGCCACGACGGCGCATCGGAGTACCGGGTCATAGCGGGCGCGTGACGGCATCAGCGACGCGACCGCGCTCAGCGTCGGCCTCCTTGCCGGTAAATGCGGCGTTCGCAGCGCGGCTGATGCCTTCGCTGCCCGACACCGCGGTGTGTCCTAGAGTCGCCACATGCGACGAAGGACAGGAGTGGCGATAGCTGGGACTGCAGCCCTGGCCTGGGGCGAATGGTTGAACTGGCGCTGGTCTCGAGCTCTCGTAGGGAACAGTGGGGGCGCTGCCGAGGCTGTGGTCGTGCTGGGATACCGGAACCCCCAAGCGACGGCGAACTTCATCAACCGCTGGCGAGTCCGTGCTGGAATTCGCTCCGTCGCCGCTGACAGTGCGCGTGTCACTCGCGTGATCTTCAGCGGCGGTGCGACCAGCAGTGGCGCCGCGGAGGCCCAGTTGATGGCTGACTACGCGAAGTCGGTGCTCGCGTTCGACGGCACAGTGCTTCTCGAAGATCAAAGCGGGACGACATGGGAGAACATCACGAACGTGATCCCGCTGATCGAAGACGTCGACCGTATCAAGATCGTCTCCCAACCAGCTCACGCGCTCAAGGCCCGCGCGTACTTGCGGCGGCAGCGCCCTGATCTTGCCGAGAGGCTCGTGCGTGCGGATGACTACCGCCCTGGCGAGTGGATGATCGCCAAACCGCTGCTGGCTCTACACGGACTTTGGACACTCCGCGGTCTCAAAGGCGACGAACGGAAGACCTCGCTGTAGACAGCCGCTGTGACGTCGGGTGAGTACCGATGGTTCTTGAGCCGACGTCAGCAGATGATGCTGCAGCCGAGGGTGAGGATGAGGAAGGCTTGGTGGGTGTCGTCATGGATCTCCCAGCGGATCCGTGGGCGGCGGAAGCAGTGCAGATGGACCAACGCCCGCTCCACGAAGCAGCGTTGGGTTCCTTGGCCGGATCCGTGCTGGGTGCCGCGGTGGGCGATCATCGGTTGCACGCCGAGATACCAGATCAGACAGCGGTACTTGTCGTGGTCGTAGCCACGGTCGCCCAGCGACACGTCCGGGCGGTGCCTGCGGATCTGCTCGGAGATACGCGACGACATCCACGAAGCCTCATTCCTCACCCTCGGATGCGCACTCATCCGCTGGCGCCGCCTGAGCTCAGCTGTCTTCCGCTACAGAATGTGAACTCGTGATGTCGGTCAGATGCCCGTGATCAGGCCGTGGCTCGTGCGAGGGCAAGACGACCGTGATCGTTGCGCAGGTCAACGTGGATGGTGGTTCCAGCTTCTTCCTGCCCGTGGCGAGTCCGACGCGGGTGAAGGTGGCTTCCACCGGAAGGTCGGCCTGTTCCAGGAGTACCCGTGCCGTACGGTTCCGCCGGCGCGGATTACAGGGCGGGGCGTTGCCGTCTCGGGGAGATTTCGGGGTTGTCCCGGATAGCGCACCCCAGCCGATCACAGAATCCTGATCACCATGCGATCAAGCAAGCCGACCACCCCGTGTTCGTCTGTGTCACCTGCGTCTTTTGCGTCACCTGAAACGTCGAGTCGGCCGCTGTGGCCGTTCTTCGCCCTGGTGGCGGCCGTGTCTCTGCCGTTCTGGGCGTTAGGCGCGTTGGTCGACAGTACGGGTAGCACGCCGATGAGGCTGCCCGCCAGTGCGCTGATGTTCCTGTGCCCAGCAATCGCGGCTGTCGTTCTGGTACACCGGCGGGAGGGACGGGCCGGTGTCGTCCAACTCCTCAAGCGGGTGGGAGACTTCGCCCGGGTCCCGCGCAAGAGGTGGTATGCGATCGCGGTCGCCACCCCTGCCGCCGTCGCCCTCGCGACGTACGGGGGCATGCGGGCGGCGGGCGCCGACAGCACGTTGCCCATGCCTCTGATGACGGCACCCGTGCTCTTCGCGACATTCCTCGTGGCCGCAGCCTTCGAGGAGGTGGGCTGGACCGGCTATGCCACGGCGCCGATGCTGCGCCGCTGGGGTGCGCTCAGCGCGAGCCTGCTGCTCGGGGGGTTCTGGGGCGTGTGGCATCTGGTGCCGCTGCTCCAGGCGCACCACGGGGCACTATGGATAGCGGGCTGGTTCGTGGGCACGGTCGCCGCGCGGCTGGTGATGGTCTGGCTCTACCTGCACACCGGCGGCAGCGTGCCAGCCGCAATGTGCCTGCACGCGATGCTCAACGTCTATGCCGCGCTGATACCGCACTACGACCTCGACCGCACCCCGGTGATCACCGGTGGACTCACGGCGCTCCTTGCCGCTGGCGTGGTGGTGGCTGCGCGGCGAGGGCAGGGACGGAAGGTGTGGCGGGTGGGGCGGGGAAAACCGTCGACGCCTGGGGAGGTCCCGTGCTGACCATGGGCGATGGATCTACCCGCACGGCCCGCGCGAGGCGCCGGCTGCGAGACCACGGAAACACCAAGCAAGGCCCCACCAGGAGAACCTCCGTCCAACAGGTCGACCACGAACTACTGAACCTGAATTCGTGATGTCGGTAGGCCCTCCGCGGTGAGGCCGGTCCCAGCGGGGCAGCCGTCAACCAGGTCCGGGCGGTGCTGGATCTGCTGGAACCTGCGCTTCACAGCCCTGGTGATCTCGCTGCGGTCAGCTGCAGCGAGGTGCCGATGGCGCGCTTGACCAGGGACCAGATGCCCTCCTGCGGATTCAGGTCCGGTGCGTAGGCGGATAGCTGGAAGACGGTGAGCCAGTCGGCGTTCGCGGCGATGAACTCCCGCAGCCCGGCTGTCAGGTGAAGGCGTACGTTGTCCCAGATCAGGACGATCGGGCCGCCGAGCTGGATGCGAGCGCGGATGAGCAGGTCGCGGAAGTGAGGGTGTTCAAGTCTCTTGTCGCGAAAGGATCTTGACCACCCTCACCTCATGCCCGCAGGCATGTGGAAAGACTCGTCCAGGCCCGGCTCACCGCCGGGTTCGAGGTCGAGGTCACCACCCGCCTACCGGTACATCGGCGAGGTCATCGACCTTCTCGCGGCCCTGGCACCGACCTCAAGTACCCTCGTACGCCGTTCATTTACGAGGGCCGGGTCAGTCAGTCGTTTCGGTAGTTCGGCTCCTTGACCAGCAGATGTTGACGTCCGGCGATCTCAGGTCTGTATACGGTCTCGTGCCAGTCGTGCGCGGCCACCGGCTCCAGAGCGATCGAGACCGCGCCGTCGTAGGTGCGGAAGTGCTCCGTGACGGCCTCGGTGATCGCCTGGGCCAGCTGCTGCTTCTGCTCGTCGGTGAAGTCTTTGGGGAAATGCTTGATGTTGACGTGTGGCACGGGGCTCCTTTGGTGCGCGAGAGGTTGCCGCGAGGGGTTGTGCAGAGGGGCACAGGGGTTCAGCTTCCGAGACGGGCGTGGATTGCCGAGACGAGTTCGGCGATGCCCTGCTCCTTGAGCACGCTGTAGTGGTCGCCGCCCAGGTCGACCACCGTGGGGGGAGTGGCGGAGTAGCCGGAGCTGCCCTCGATGAACGAGTAGTCGTCCCCGGCGGCTTTGAAGAGGGTCACGGGTGCGTTCACGCGTCGCTCGGCCAGTTCGCGGAAGCTGTACTCGAACTCATACGTTTCCCCGACGATCCGCGTGATCCTCCGGATCAGCTGCTCGTCCAGGGTGGGGAGCATGCCGTGGACGAACGACACGAAGCTGCCCTCGTCCCGCGCTGCCTTGAGGCACTGATCCAGGCCGGGCCCGCTGATCGAGCCGGTGAAGACGGAGAAGAGGATGGTCACATACGCCGGATTGCGGTACGAGGCAGCACGCCCGTATCGCTCTCCGTCGGCCTGGCGGACCTTCGGATTGCCGGGGCAGATCAGCAGCAGGTTTTCCACCTGCTGGCCGGACCGTTCCAGCTGCCAGGCCGCTTCGAAGGCGACTCGGGCGCCGAAGGAGTAGCCCCAGAGGGTGTACGGCCCCTCGGGCTGTACGCGCCGAATCTCCGCGACGTCGGCGGCGGCCATCTCCCGGATGGTCGGGTAGGGGCGCTCTCCGTCGTTGATCCCGCATGCCTGTACCCCGTAGAACGGCCGGCCGAGCCCGGTCCGCCGCCCCAGGAGGCGGAGGTTCATCGGATAGCCGCCCAGTCCCGGCCAGCAGAACACCGGGCTGCCCGCGTCCTTGTGCAGCGGCACCAGCCGTGAGGCCGGATGGGCCGTGTCGCTTTCGATCCGGGCCGCCAGTTCGGCCAGTTTCGGGCATGCGAAGACGACCTGGAGCGGGAGCTGCGTGCCGAACTCTCGGTTGATCTTGTTGACGAGCGCGACAGCGGTCAGCGAGTTCCCTCCGGCGGCGAAGAAGTCGTCCTCCACCGAGACGTTCTCGTATTTCAGTGCCTTCCCCCAGGCTTCTGCCAGCCACTGCTCGTGCCGCGTGGCAGGTGCCACGTACGGGGTCGCGCTGTCCGCGGACCGCACGTCCTGGGAGGCGGCGAGGGCCTTTGCGTCGACCTTTCCGTTCGCGGTCAGCGGCATCCGGTCCAGCACCAGGACCCGATGGGGGATCATGTAGTCGGGCAGGACCTGGACCAGCTCGTCCTTGACGATCTCCGCCGGGCCCTTCATGTGGACGGTGTCCTCGTACATGCCCTCGCTGCGGATCTGCTCCTGACTCACCTTGCCGCCGAGGAAGAAGTACGAGGCGCCTGACCGGATGCCGCAGGCGGCGAGGATGTCGTCGATGCGGCGGGCGGCCGGAAGCGGGTGACCGGTCTTGGAGCTGTAGCCCGACGACATGAAACCCAGTCCGAGGCCGTTGCGCTGCAGGTGGTGCAGCTTCCTGCCCAGGCTGATGTACTCCAGCCACCCCTGGTCGGCCCGGCTGACGGCGGTGATGCCGAAGCTCGCGCGCTCGTACACCTGCTGGTTGATGGCGATCACGTGCTTGGGCAGCAGCAGGTCGTCCGAGACGCGCTCCAACTGCCCGGCGGTGTAGCGGTACTGGCCGGCCGGCAGGCCGGCCACCCGCCCGGGACGAGTCTGCACATAGACCTCGGTCGGGTCCTGTCGTGGCGTGCCGTCATGGGAACGGATCTCGAACGTGCCCAGGTAGTGGTCCTCGGAGGCGACGTCCAGGATGTCCTTCGCGGACGGCCGGTGGCCCAGGGGCCGGATGCCGAGTCCGTACGCCGGCAGCACTTCGTCGAACACACCCACCATGTGCCCGGTCTCGAACTCCAGCACTTCCTGGATGTTGTTCTTGTACACCGGCTCGATCGCGCGCGTCTTGCCGGCGAAGTGCACCGAGAGATACGGGCCGGATCGCTTCTCGGACTCGCCGGTCCGTACCAGCGTGTGGTCGACGGGGTGGTAGTAGTACACGCCCGCGTCCAGGCCGGACACGCCGCCGGTCTCCAGGTACAGCTGTGTCGCGTACAGCGCCCCGGGGGAGGCGTAGGCGTACTTCGGCAGCAGCCGCTCCGCACTGCGGAACGCGCCGAACCAGCGCAGCATCTCGCCGAGTTCGGCGAACGTCAGCTCATCGAGGCCACGGGACAGGCCGTCGGCCTCGACCGTCGGCTCGGCGAGGAGTTCCAGCAGATCCGCCCGGGTGACCTCGCCGCCGTCGTAGAAGCGGTAGGTCTTGCGGGCGAAGACCTCCCGGCGCTGGCGCTGCGTCTCCTGCCTGCCGGGCAGCTCCACGACCGTGCGGCCGGCACATTCCTCGTGGTCTCGCACACCGGGGTCGGACAGCTGCGCCTTCACCTGGAGCCTGCTGGCCTTGGACTGGTGGTGCGCGCCGTGGTTCCCCTGGTCCATCAGAGCCGCTTCCTTGGGGTTCAGCTCGATGCAGGCCACCAGGTTCTGGAAGCCGGTCCGCTCGTCGTCGGTGACGAGCGCGGCCGCGTGCCGCACCCAGGGGTGCTCCTCGATCGCCAGGGCGATCTCGTCCAGCTCGACGCGGTAGCCGCGGAGCTTGACCTGGTTGTCGGCCCGGCCGGTGAACTGGATGGTGCCGTCGGGGTTCCAGTACGCCAGGTCGCCGGTTCGGTAGAGCCGCTGGGTCGGGACGAACGGCGAGGGGATGAACCGCTCCCGCGTCTGCTCGGGTCGGTGCAGGTAGCCGCGGGCCAGTTGGATGCCGCCGATGTACAGCTCGCCGGTCTCCCCGATGTCCACCGGCGCCAGGTTGTGATCGAGGATGAAGCACTGGGTGTTGTCGACCGGCACCCCGATGGGGACCGAGCCCGGGCCGTCGCCGGCCGCGTGCGGGTCGACCAGGCACGCGGTGGCGTTGATGGTGCACTCGGTCGGCCCGTACAGGTTGACCAGTGACGCCCACGGGAGAGCGGCGGCGAAGGACCGCGCGAGCCGCCAGGAGAGGGCCTCACCACCGGAGAACACCCGTCGCAGCGTGCTGCACCGGTGGAACTCCTCGGTGTCCAGGAGCGCTTGCAGCAGGGTGGGCACGCACTGCAGCGCGGTCACCTCGTGCTTGACGACGGCCTCGATCACGGCCGCGGGGTCCCGATAGATGCCCGGAGCGCCCATGACGACCCGGCCGCCCACCGCGGGGGCGAGGATCTCCCACTGCGCCGCGTCGAAGCTCATCGGCGTCTTCTGCAGCACCGTGGTGCCCTTGCCCAGGTGACCGTAGGCGTGCATCCAGCGCATCTGGGACAGGATGCTGCGGTGCTCGATCATCACGCCCTTCGGTCGGCCGGTACTGCCGGAGGTGTAGATGACGTAGGCCAGGGCGTCCGGCCGCACCGTCGCCGGGCTCATCTCGGCGCAGTCCGCCGCGTCGGCCAGGGTGACGACCCGCGTTCCCGGCGGGGCAAGCTCCGCGACGCGCGCGGCCAGGTGGCCCTGGGCGACGATCACTCGGGTGCGGCTGTCCTCGATCATGTAGCGCAGCCGGTCCTCCGGGTACTCCGGGGAAAGCGGCAGGTAGGCGGCCCCGGCGAACAGGATGCCCCACGCGCCGGTCATCAGCTCCAGGGATGGCTCGACGTACAGGCCCACACAGTCATCCGCGCTCACACCCAGGTCCCGCAGACAGGCGGCCAGCCGACTGCCTGTCTGCTCCAGCTCCCGGTAGGTCAGGGGCTGGTCGCCGCACACCACCGCGACGGCCTCGGGCTGTGCCGCGGCCTGTTCCCTGAGCAGGCCGGTCAGGCAACCGCCCAGATGAGTGTCGGATATGGGTGCGTTGAACGGTGCGGTCTCCATCACAGCTTTCCTCCGCCGGCCGGTATGTGGTTGTCGGACTCCGGGACAGGCCCGTCAGCCTGCGCCTGGGCACTGCGCCGCTGCCTGGGCTGCGCCAAGGCCACAGCGGCGACGACAGCCGCGGTGCCAGTCATCTGCAGGGGCGTCAATGCCTGGCCCAGGACGACGTATCCCAGGCCCGTCGCGGCCAGCGGGCTGGCGAACCCCAGGATCGAGACCGCCAGTGCGGGCAACCGCCCAATGCCCCGGAACCAGATCGCGTAGGCGAACAGCGCCCCGATCACGCTCAGGTACGCGAACCCGGCGATGTTCGTGCCGGTGATACGACTGGGCAGACCTTCGACGACCAGCGTGACCGGCGCCAGAGCCAGACCTCCGACGGTCAACTGCCAACCGGTGAACGTCAGAACGCCCACACCGTCCGGGCGGCCCCACCGCTTGGTGAGCACGATGCCGGACGCCATGCAGACCGCGCCCCCCAGCCCGGCCAGAACGCCGACGGCATCCACACCCGCCTGCGGCTGCAGGACCAGCAACGCCACGCCCAACACACCGAGCACGCACGCTGCCAGCTGCATCGGCCGGATCCTGTCCTTCAACAGGAACGCCGCCAGCAGCAGCACCAACATCGGCTGAAGCGCAACGACCAGCGCGGCCACACCGCCGGGCAGGTGGTAGGCGGCAACGAACAGCAGGTAGAAGAAGGCCCCGATGTTCAGCACGCCCAGCACCAGAGCACGCCACCACCACACCCCGCGCGGCAGTACGCGACCGACCGTGAGCAGCACCAGCCCCGCAGGCAGCGCCCGCACCGTGGAAGCCAGCAGTGGCCTGCCAGGCGGCAGCAGCTCCGTCGTCACCAGGTAGGTGCTGCCCCATACCGCCGGAGCCAGCGCCGTCAGGACCGCGTCGAGCGCCAGCCGGTTGCCCTTCACCTGGCCCCCGCAACCATGGCCAAACCGGCAGCAGCCACGACGGATTGCACGAATATGGACACGATGATTCCTCCGATTCGGGCGGTGCTTACGTAGCGCCCTGCGTCTTCCGGTCCACGTGACGTGAGCCAGCACGGGAGAATAGGTGAGGCAAGGCTTACCTAACAAGCCTGTGGGTCGGTTTTCCTCTCGGTGGCCTGAAAGTTGGTCGACTTGTGCCTTTTTGCCTGGCCTGCCTGCCGAACGGCGCCGCAGCCTCGGCTGAAGCTCACTCCTGCCGGAAAGGCAAGTCTTCGCCCGTGCCTGGCCCGTGGAGGTGATCAACGTGCCGCCCGGCCGGCGGCGTCTATGGTGGGCTGCGGTCCTGGCGTCTCGCATGGACTGCTCGCGCATGCGCCGGGCCAGGTCTTGCAGCTTCTGTCGCTCCTGTGGATCGCCTGTGCGCTCGGCGTGCTCGTCTAGTTCCCGGACCTTGTCCCGCATGTGCTGCGCGCGGCTACCCGTCTCATCTGCACACGAGTGGCCGGCCGGGATGCCCGACAAGTCCTGCTGCCCGCCGAGGCACCCGAGGTCGACCTCGCCGACATCGCCCCACCAAGTCCAACTACGTGCCCATGCGCGGTGCTTGCGTGCATGAGGTGGCCGTCGCGGAGGGGTTTTAAGGGCACCCGGACCGACTGGCTCGCTTCCCTCGCCGGCCTCAGCGGTCCAGAGGGCCGACGGGGGCCGGCCGGGCCCCAGGGCGAGCCGGGCCCCAGGATGAGCGCGGCGTGCAGGGCGCTCCGGGGGCTGCGGCCGGGTGCAATCCGGTATCGGCTATTCGGTCGCCAGGGTCACGCTCACGGTGCGGACGTTGGAGCGGTCCCCATGGCCGTGGCCGGCGCCACCGGCCGCGTATCCCGTACTACGAGCTGACACCGCCGTTGCCTGCAGCCTCAGCCGTCAGCCGCGCTCTGACAACTCCACGACGACCGTGCCGAATTGCTGTCCCTCGATCAAGTCGTGAAACGCCTGCGGGGCGCGATCGATGCCCGCGATCCGGGTGAGGGGAAAGTGGATCGTGCCTGAGCGAAGCCAGTCGGCGAACCGTCCGGTCCACTCCGCTTCCACGCCGGGATGGGCAGTGCCGATGTAGCCACCCAGCGAGACGGCCTTGATGATGAGCCGGAAGGCGTCGACTTCCACCGGTGCGGTGGCCCCGGCGCTTTCCGCCGCCAGTTGGCCAGAGAGCGCCCCGACCAGTGCGAATCGTGCGTCCTGCCGGGCTGCGTTCACCACTGCGGTCAGTTGGATGCCGCCCACGGTGTCCAGCAGAACGTCGACTCCCTCGGGCGCGGCCTCGGAGAGCTGCCTGGTGAACGCCTGCTATGCGGCTTGGGAGTCGCGGGTGTTCCGTACCTCGCGCCACGACCCTGCAGTCAGTGCCGCGTCAGATCCCAACTCGGATACGAGACGCTCGGCTTTCCGCGGTGAACCGGTGGTTCCGATCACTCGCGCGGCGCCCAGCAGCCGGGCGACCTGCCCGGCCAGAGATCCCACTCCGCCAGCGGCACCAGTGATCAGGACTACGTCGCCCTTGCGGACTGCGGCAACCCGGGTCGGCGCCCCGTACGCGGCGGAGCCGGAGGAAAGCTGGGCAACTGGGTCGGGCAGAGCCGGATCGATGACGGTGCACTCCGCCACGGGCACGAGGGCATACTCCCGCCAGCCGAATAGGTGTGTCGCCAGATCGCCGGGGCGCAGCGGACTGTCGTGCGGCGCGACAACCACCTCGCCGACTGCCGGCCCGTACAACGTGTCCCCGGGACGCATCCCTGGCACTGGAGTACCCTTCGCGGCCCCACCGATAAGGGTGCGCAGACCACCGAAGACCAGGAACTGCCGGTTGCGGACGAGAACGTGGTGCTGTGTGGGGGCTGGCACGGAAGCCTCGACAATGGCGAAGGCTGCGCCGACCTCAACATGGCCGCCCACGTGCCGCAGCCACCCGCGCGCGGCCGGCACCAGCCACGCCTTCTCCGGCAGCTTGCCGATCGCGGCCTCGTCGTTCTCGGTGATCGTCCAGCCGACCAGGTAGCGCACGGTGCGACGGGCGGTGTTCAACGCTTCCAGGTGTGCGAGCAGGTCATGAGTGGTTCCCGCGCCGTCGACACGGACCAGGATCTTCGCCCCACTGGAACCGGGGATCTGCCGCAGCGCGTCGCTCAGCACGGCGATGCGGTCGGCGACCGTGTTGGACCCGGCGTTCCCAGGCCGAAGAAGCATCGATAGCGACTCCTGCGTGTTCGCGCACCAGCACGCCAGCGGGTCGAAGCCCCACGTCTTCTTGAACGAGACCGCCGTCCCCGCCTTGTTCGAGGCGGAGGTGGTGATCGTCGTGTGAAGCAGCCCGGCCGCAGGGTGAATCAGCTGCCACACATGGCGGCCGCGAACGTGCACAGCGCGCCGTACGCCAGGGTGGCCGCTCGGGCCGCGGCCCGAGCGGCCATGCCGGACCGGTCAGGCTCCTGTGACACGACGCCGACGGTGGTAGTCGATGGTGACCGCAGCGAGGAGTGGTCCCCAGGCGACGAGGGGCAAGTAGAGGAATCCGGCGATGGTGTTGCCGAGAGGGGTCATGTTCGGGTGGGGGAAGGCCCACCAGAGGGCGAATTGGGTGAGGCCCAGGGTCAGCGCCCCGGCGCCGAGGCCCGCCGCCACGGTGACCGCGCGTGGGTTCGGCCGGCGCCCGCCGACGAGGGGGATCCACCGCGGCAGCACCTCGCCCCACGGCCGGACCAGCCCGAGCGTGAGCAGCGCCAGCAACTCCCCGGCCATACTGAGCCCGACCACGTACAGCGCACCCCGGCCGGTGAAGCCCATCGCCTCGTACCCGGCCTCGGTGTACCCGGCGGTGAAACCGGTTGCCAGCAGGAGACGCCAAATCCCGGATGGCAGGGTGACCAGCGCGGCGGCGTGGGCGGCCCGAACGGCCCAGCGGGGCGGGGACGGAAGGGCGGGGACGAGTCGGGTGGCAGTCATGTGCACGGCTCCTGGTAGGCGAGTGCCGGGTCGTCATCGCGCAACCGCATCCGGCACAGCTCCCGGTAACCGGCGAACTTCGATGCGGGGCGGGAATGTCAGTACGGCCGGTAGTAGACGTCGATGGGGGCGCGCGCCTCATCGAACAGGGCGGGGCCGTCCTGCGCCACCGTCGGCCATTCACCCGACTGCGGGTTGAGTTCGACGAGTTGCTCGGTGGAGAGCGCGTATACGACCCGCCCGAGCCCGGAGCGGACGATGCCGCCGGCGCACATGGTGCAGGGCTCGCAGCTGGTGTACAGGGTCGTGCGTGTGGCCGCCTCCGGGTCGAGTTCGCGGGCCGCCCAGCGGGCGAGTTTCAGTTCCGGGTGGGCGGTGATGTCGTTGTCGCGCCGCACCGTGTTGTGGGCTTCGGCGAGAATCGCGCCGTCCGGGCCGGCCAGTAGGGAGCCGTACGGTGCGTCGCCCAGGGTGACCGCGCGGGCTGCGATGCCGATGGCGTGCCGCAGGAGGGTCTCGTCGGCGGTGGTGATCACGATGGGGTCCTCCGGTGTGTGGCGACGGCGGTGAGCGCCCGCCAGGCCGCTTCGGGCCGACGGGTCTCCTCCGGATCTCCGTGGTAGGGGTCGAGTACGACAGTGTCCGCGCCGAGCAGCCGGAGCTGGCCGAGATCGTCGAGGATCTGCTCGACGCTGCCGACACCGGCGGGCCGCTCGGGGGCGTCGACCGGAGTATCGGTCATCCGCAGCGCGATCCGGGGCGCGAACGCCGGCAGTGAGTGGTTCGTCAGGACCGAGCGCATCTGAGGGAGGGAGAGCCGCAGCGGGTGCCAGGCGTCGCCGAACCTGACCGTGCGTCGGATCGCCGCCTCGCTGTGGCCGCCGACCCAGACGGGTATCGGGCAGGCACCGTCCCCGATCTCCGTGTGCCAGGCCTCCCGCAGGGCACCCAGGTACTCGTCGGTCAGTCTGCCGCGCGCGGTGAACGGCACGCCGAGCGCGTCGAACTCCTCACGCGCCCAGCCGACGCCCACCCCGAGGACGAACCGGCCGCCGCTGAGTTGGTTGAGGTTGGCAGCCATCCGGGCCACCAGCAGCGGATGCCGGTAGGGCAGTACGAGCACCGTCGTGCCCAGCCGCAGCCTCGTGGTGAGGCCGGCCAGCCAGGACAGCGTGGTGAACGGCTCGTAGAACGTCTCCGGGTACCGCTTGGCCACGTCCGGGGTGACGGCCACGTGGTCCGACACCATGAGGAGGTCGAAGCCGAGCCCCTCCGTGATCCGCGCCCACTCGCGCAGGATGCCGGGATCGGTTCCGGGCCCGAAGTTCGGTACGTTGACGCCAAGTTGCATGAGTCGAGGCTATCCCGGTGATCACGGCGGGCGGAACCGAATCCTCCCGGCAACAGCGGCATCCTGCCGTGGATCTGCCGGTAGAGTCGCGACATGGCCGTGAATCTTGACGACGTTGACTGGGCGATCATCGGGCAGCTGCAACGGGAGGCTCGCCTCTCCCTCAGCGAGTTGGGGCGGCGTGTGAAGCTCAGCTCGTCGGCCACCACGGAACGGGTGCGGAATCTGGAGTCGCTGGGTGTCATCACCGGCTACCACGCTGTGGTGGACCTGGCCAAGGTTGGCTACCCCGTGCTGGCCGTCGTCCGGTTGAAGTACCCGGGCAACCGGCACCAGCCGTTGCGCCGGCTGCTCGCCGACCGGCGGGAGATCCTGGAGTGCCTGCGCACCACCGGCGACGACTGCTACACCCTGAAGGTGGCCGCGACCTCCATGGAGCATCTGGAGACACTCGTGGACGAGCTGGCTGGCTTCGGCAGCACGACCACCAACGTCGTGTACAGCCAGACGCTGCCCTATCGCGGACCCGACCGCCCCTGACACAACAGCTGCCCGACCGCCGCGTTCCCGCCCCGACCGCCTCGGCGGCCAACGCCCAGGTGCCGGCGGAACCCGGCGTGCTGGAGGCCCGGATCGACCCGTTGCAGGTCGCGCCGCGCACCCGGCTTCCGTGCGCTGGTGACGTCCCGTCGTCCGATCCCGCATCTCGCGGGGATACAGGTTGCATGCATGGTGGCGCGGGGCGGCCGGGCTGTTGCACTCAGGCACCGCCGAATCCCACGAAGACTCCCGGCGCGACGCGAGTCCTTCGAGCAAATCACCGAAGTGTGCGCGAGATCCTGGAGAGGCCAAGACGGGAGCAGGCCGCACGGGCCCAGGCAAGCGTCACAACTTGCCCAGCCTGCACGGCCGCTATCACGGAACGGGCAGGACATGGTCGGCGTCGCCCTCTGCTCCATCCGCCGCCACGACCGCACCGTGGGCGAGGTGGAAGAGCTGAGTGTCCGGACGGACCAGCGGCGCCTCGGAATCGGCCGGGTCCTGCTGCTGGACGGGCTTCGGAGCCTTCGCGACCAGGGTGCAACGACCGCCCGGCTGTTCACGGGCACGGCAAATCCGCACCGGTCCTACGACCTTTACGAGAGTGTGGGGTTCCGGCGGCAGAACGAGTACGTCCGCTACCGCAAGCCGCTTGCTTGATCGACCGGCCATTGGGCTGTCTGGCCAGTCCACAGGATTTGACAATGCCTCGGCTGAGCATCAGCGCGACCAGAACCCCTCACGGCCTGGCTGGCTATGAGGGCCCGGCGGTTGGGGTAGCGGTCGGCGAGCACGCCCCACAGGCCGAAGACCAGCAGCGGTGGAAGCTGCAGCGCGGTCGTGGCAACACGTAGAGCCCGCCTCGGTGCTCGCGTCACCGTCACGCTTGCGAGCAACATCGCGGGATCTCGGAGAAAATTCGTTCCCGGCAGCCCGGGGGCGCTAGCTCAGCGTGGTGTGATGGCGACGCCTTCGGGCTCGTGTCCGGTCGGCAGGGTGGCACGGACCCGCCGGGCGTGGGGGTCGATGACCGACGCGGTGTCGGACTGTTCGTTGGTGACCCACACCCGTCGGCCGTCCGGGGTCACGGCGACCCCCTGCGGCTGGACGCCGACGTGGATGTGGTCGATGACGCGGTGGGCGGAGATGTCGATGATCAGTAAGCAGTCCTGGGCGGAGTCGGCGACGTAGAGGAGTCTGCCGTCGGGGCTGACCGCGTTGCCGAGTGGTGCCCGTCCGCCGGGTAGCCGGCTCACCACGGTGTCGGTGCGGGTGTCGATGACGGAGATCGTGCCGGAACCGGTGTTGGAGACGTAGACGAGGCGGCCGGAGGGCGGTGAGCTGATGCCGCTGGGGAAGTCCCCGACCGGGATCCGCCGGACGGGGTGGGAGCTGGGGTCGAGGACGGTCACCGCGCCGCCCCCGTTGTCGGTCACGTAGGCGCGTCCGTCCGGGATCGTGGTGATGCTGTGCGGCAGCGGCCCCACCGGCACGGTGGCGATCACGCGACGGTCCGGGACGCTGATGACCGAGACCGTGTCCGACCCGAAGTTGGCCACCAGCACCTTGCGGCCGTCCCGGGTCGGCATCGCCGCGAAGGGCCGGTGCCCCACCCGTACGGTGGCCGTGACCAGCCGGGGGCCGGTGTTGATGAAGGAGACGGTGTCGGACCGGCCGTTGGCGACGTAGACCGCCTCGCCGTCCGGAGCCGCCCCCACCCCGGTCGGGCCGTAGCCGACCCGGACGGCACCGAACTTGCGTTCCAGTCGGGTGTCATAGGCCGAGACGTTCTCCGACCCGCTGTTGGCCACGTAGGCGCTGACGCGGACCGGATATCCGGCCGCCCGGCCGGTGTCGGTGCGCGGTGGCACGCCGGCCCCGACCAGTACGCCGCACAGGGCCATGGCGCAGGTCGTGCCCAGGCGGAGACGGAGGCGCCGGGACGTTGGCGGGGTACTCGGACGATGCCGGGCGGGTCCCTTGCCGGGCAGCGCGCCCGGGGTACGACGGTGCATGGTTCTCCTGGGGCAGTAGTGATCACTGCGCACCACGACACCAGCCATCGCACGATCCCGCGCAGTCCCACTGAGCCGGTCAGACTTATCCGTGCCCCCTGGGGAGTGAGCCCCGGGCGAAATCCAGCGGCATATGCTCTCCCGTCCGCGAACGGACTCGGTAGCCTAAAGGCTTGTCCCGCAATGATCTTCTGGCGGGCGCGAACGCCAACCGGTCGCGTGGCCGTTCGCCTGTCCGTCGAGGGCCAGGTTGTGCAGTCGGGCGATGCCGTTCATGGCGTGGTGCACGCCGTTGCCCTTCAAGCGGCAACCGCGGAGGATTCTCCAGCTCTTCATGCGGGCAAACGCGTGTTCGGCACGGGCGCGGACCTTGCGGTGGGAGCATGGTGCTCCTTTTCCAGGCCGGGAGTTCGACTTGGCCTTTCTCGCGGCGGTGCGGGATGACCAGGCCGGTGCCCCGGTAGCCACTGTCGGCAATCACCGTGGTGTTCCCGACGGCATCCTTCGCGCCAGACAGTGCCCATGCCTCGCGGTCATTGCGGTTGCCGGGGAGAGGCCGGCCGACCACCACGACGAGACGGGTATCGGCGTCGATGACGACCTGCTGGTCGGTGGAGTAGCGGTGTGCTTCGGCTGCTCGGCCACCGCGTGGTCGCGGGTGGGCACCAGGGCTACATCCATGATGAGCACCGCGTCCTTGCGGAACCGCTTGTGCGGTTGGAGCGCGAGCAGCGGGCCGAGGTGGTTGATGATGCGATCGGCTGCGGACTTCGAGGTGCCGAATGGCGGAGCGAGCTGGCGCAGCGTCAAGTTGGTGCGCCAGTACGCTGTGACCAGCAGCCCCCGGTCTTCCAGCAGCAGGCTCCACGGCCGGCCCCGGCGGACCGCATCCGCACCGTCACGCCGCGGCATCGTCACCAACCTGCCGAAGGAGTGGGGGCTCAGCCCGGTGAACGGGGCTGTCCGCACACCTCTGACGCCGTGATCACACCAGTCACGCCAAGACCATCCCATCCGTGACTGCGCGTTGAGTTGTGCGGTCGGCGTGCGACCGACTGCGCGGGGTCACCAACCATGTCACGCCAATGCTTTTCAGCGGAGCGGATGAGGTCATCGCCGAGGCGTTCGAGGAATCGGCCTGCCAGGGCGAGCCGGGCTCCGGCAGCGGTCTCGGCTCCGAAGAGCTCGGCGCCGCGCAGCGCGGTGGCGGCGAACCGCTGGTTGGCGGCGACGCTGGCCGCAACGGTCCGCAGGCCCGCCTTGCCGTCGAGGAAATACCGGTAGCGGCGGCCGCCGTCATCGCGGCCGCGGCGGATCAGATCCTGCTGTTCCAGCAGGCGGACCGCCTGCGAGATGGTCGCCGCGCTGACTTGCAGGTGTTGCGCCATCTCGATGGCGGTGCGACTGCCGGTCTCGGAGGCGAACAGGCAGGCCATCACGCGGGCGGCGGTGCGGGGGAGGCCGGTTTCGACAAGTGCTGTGGTGAGGTCGGTGACGAACGCGGCCGTTGCGTCGGGGTCGGGGCCGAGATGCTCGATGGTTCGCTGCACCGGGGCGAGGGGCTGCGGCCGACGCTGGGCTCGGTGGGTGGTCGCGAGCTGTGCCAGTTCCGCGCGGTACCGGGCAGGTCCGCCGTTGCGCGCGACCTCGCGGCTCACCGTCGAGGCGGGGCGGTTCAGGCGTCTGGCGATGTCGGCGTAGCTCAGGCGCTGTGCCAACCCCACGGCGATCTGTTGCCGGTCGGCTTTGGTCAGCCTGCGTCCTGGCATCGGGTCGGTTCCTCTGATTCGGTCGTCTCGGCACCCAGTGTGCACTGACCGCCGATCGTTGCAACACCCTCTCCTGCGCCGTGCATTGACCATCACTGTCATTGCAATCGACAGTCGCGTAGCTGACCAGCGCAAATAGCGGGGTCCCGAGGAGATGGCCGTTGACTGGCATTTCGACGCGTGCCTAACGTTCGGCTCCGATCGCCGAATACGGGTGTCAGGTGGTCTCCCAGGGAGAAGTGGGGTGGCAGCGCGGCCAAGGTCGCCGTCGAGCTGATCTCCAGAAGCACCCCGAGTCGTCCCTGCGATCCGTCCGCCGAACCGATTCCCATCGACGCCCGGTGAGACGCAGCAACAGATATCGATCGATTGTCAGGAGCATCCCATGCGAGCCAAAGGCATCACCTACGACACCGGCTTCACTCCGGGCGGAAAGAGTTCGCGGCCGGTCTTCGACGCCGATGCGGTGCGACGCGAGATCCGCGTCATCGCAGACGACCTGCACTGCGATGCCGTGCGGATCACCGGCGGCGACCCTGAGCGACTGGCCCTTGCGGCCCGGCACGCCGCCGATGCCGGGCTTGAGGTCTGGTTCTCCCCCTTCCCTTGCGAACTGTCCGCCGAAGAGCTGCTGCCCTACTTCGCCACCTGTGCCGACCGCGCCCAGGAGGTGGGAGCGGACGTCTTCGTCACCGGCTGCGAACTGAGCCTGTTTGCCGCCGACATTCTCCCCGGAGACGACAGCCTCGCCAGAATCGAAGCCCTGGCCAGCGGCGCGCCCGAGGCATTGGCCGGGCTCGCGGAGGTTCCTGCCCGGCTGAACTCCTTGCTGGCCAACATCGCAGAGACGGTGCGTTCACGGTTCCGCGGAAAGATCACCTACGCCTCCGGAACGTGGGAACAGGTCGATTGGGCGCCTTTCGACATCGTCAGTGCGGACGCCTACGGCGATTCCGGTGACGCCTTCCGTCAGGGCTTGCGCGAGTATTTCCGGCATGGCAAGCCGCTCGCGGCGACCGAATTCGGCTGCTGCACCTACCGGGGCGCTGCCGAGCGCGGCGGCATGGGCTGGGTAGATGTCGTCGATCACGACGCCGATCCGCCCCGCATCAACGGCGATTACGTCCGCGACGAGGAAGAACAGGCTCACTACCTGCGCGAGATGCTCGCCGTCTTCGACGAGGAAGGCGTGGACACCGCCTTCTGGTTCACCTTCGCCGGCTACGAGTACCCGCACCACGCCGACCCGCGCTTCGACCTCGACATGGCCTCCTACGGGGTATGCAAGCTGATGCCCGACGGCAGCCTCGCCCCCAAGCGCTCCTTCCGCGCCATGGCCAAGGCATACCAATCAGCAACGTCAGCGTTGCCTGTCCAGGGTGAGGACGGCCCTACTGATGTTTCCGAGGGCGGTTCGTGAGCCTTTGAGTGGTTCTTTCGTCGCCTGATGATGTGGGTGCGGGCGGAGTCCACTGGTCCACGTGCAGTGGTCTGCTGTGGTGGCGCGGTGAGTGAACGCAAGCCGTACCCCGGCGACTTGACGGGCGAGCAGTGGCCGTTGATCGAGCCGGCGATTACGGCGTGGAAGGACCGGCACCGCTCGGTCAGCGGCCATCAGGGCGCCTACGCGATGCGGGAGATCGTGAACGCGATCCTCTACCAGGGCCGGCCCGGCTGCCAGTGGGCCTACCTTCCCAACGACCTGCCGCCGAAGAGCGCGACGTACTACTACTTCGCCGCGTGGCGAGACGATGGGACTGACCAGGTCATTCATGAACTCCTGCGCTGCCAGGCCCGTGAGAAGGCCCACCGGTGAGAGGACCCGACCCTGGTGGTGCCGGACACCCAGAGTGTCCACGCGGCGGCCGGGGTCCCCGCCTCCACGACTGGCCGGGACCCGGCGAAACGGCTGCCGGGCCGCAAGCGAGGACTGGCCGTGGACGTGCTGGGCCTGGTCATCGCCGTAACGAGGCCACCGGCCCCCTCCGGGCCCGTGACGTCTGCGATGCCCTCGACCACGAACTGCTGCCGAAGAACATCGAGGGCACCCGTGCAAAGCTGAAACGCCTCGTCAAGCTCGACGTCCTCAGCGAAGTCGACGCCGGCAGCGTCACCGGGAAGCAGTAGCCACCCCGCGACCAGCAGCCCTGCCACAGCAGTGACGAAGACCGATAGGCGGCCCCGCGGCGTTCGGTAGCCGGTGGTCAGCAGCTTGCGAGGACTTGTTGTTGGCCCCGGCGAGGATTGATAGCTGGCCCCGACGGGCATCGGGTCCGTTCACCCTCGCAGCCCGACGCCACCGGCAGGCTGAGCGTCGATCCGCTCGGGAGCAGGCCACTGGCGTTTGCGCCGTCGCCGTCCAACGGTTGCCCGCACAGCCGCGGCCGTACTCGTCCTCCTTACGCGTCACCGGGTGCGGTGGAATTCGATGATCTGGGCTGTGGCGGCGCCCTTGGTGATGAAGGGGTCGGACGCGACTGCGGCCTCGATGTCGGCACGGTCGCCCTCGGCGACGATCAGGCCGCCGGTGCGGGGTTCCAGGCGCCCGGCCATGCGCACCATGTCACGGGCGAACACCCCCTGCGGGTTGTTGTAGTGGGCGTCCTTGAGGTCGTCGATGACGGACAGGGGGGCCTGGTAGGTCAGCATGATCAGGTACATGTGCCCAGCGAAGCGCACACCCGTGCCCGCGCGCCAAGACTCCTTTGCTCGGAGCGCATAGGCTGAAACCTATAGCAGGAGATCGGAGGCGTGGATGGATGAGCTGACCGGGATCGGTATCCGGCAGCTGAGCTACTTCGCGGAGGTGGCCGAGGCGGGTACGGTCACCGCGGCAGCCGAGCAACTGCACATCGCCCAGCCCAGCCTGAGCCAGCAGATCCGTGCGCTGGAGCGGCGGGTCGGCACCCCGCTGTTCCACCGCAGGCCGCAGGGGATGGAGCTGACCGACAGCGGCCGCGTTCTGCTCGAGGGCGTTCAGCGGGCCTTCGCTGAGTTGACGTCGGCCGTCGCGGCCGCGCGGGGCCTGCCCCGCCAGGCCCTTGTGGGTGTCTGCTCGGGTGTGCCGGAGACGGTGCTGCGCTCGGCGGAAGCCGCGCTCCATGAGCACGGCCCACTGCACCTCTCCCTTGAGCGGGTCAGCTCGCAGGACCAGGTGGGGCTGCTGAGACGAGGCGATCTCGCCTTCGGCCTGTTGCGGCTACCCGTCGACCGCACCGCATTGACGGTACGCGTCATCAGCGACGAACCGCTCGGCGTGGTCGTGGGCAGTGCCCACCGGCTCGCTGCACGCACCGCGCTGACCTGGGACGACCTGGCCGACCAGCAGTTGTTGTGGTTCCCTGCGGGCCGGGCGCCGGGATACGCCTCACAGGTGCTTGCCCAACTGGCCGAGCACGGCTGGAGTCCCGTACTGGTCAGCGTCGACCACAGTAGCCACACCCTGTTCCGGCACACGCTCAGCGGCCGGAGCGACCTGGTAGCACTCCGGCCGCGGCACGCTGTCGCCGACGATCCCGGCCTGGCCTGGCGCCCCGTCGGCCCCCGCGCGCCACGCGAGAGGCTCGCCCTCACAGCCCTTCGCGACGGCCCCTGGGCGAAGCTGATCGGCTAGCGTCCTCCGCGAGGAGGCCAGGGAAGCGGCGCCGCCGCGGCGGACGGGCCGGAAGCAGCGGGACTATCCGCTCCCACAGATCATCAGGAACAAGATATTCAGGCACCCCGCAGACCCTGCCCGATACTCCTCGCGCTCAGCCCGCCGAAGTCCAGGCTGAGAACAGCGCCCGTGCGGACTTCGCTGGAACGGTGAGGAGTCCTCCCGCCCCGGCGTCTTCCGGGATGGTGCGGGGGAGTTGAGCCCCTGCCCCGCAGTTCAGGGGGAGAGCGCCTGATCGTCGATCGGGAGGGCGTCGGTTCGATTCCGGCCGGGGTCGCTTGCACTCATCCGTTCAGGGTCTCCACGTGGACACCTAGGTTCGCCAGGGACGTCCGGATGAACCGAGCTGTCTCGGTGCTACGAGTGAGGCGTCCCCAGTTCACGATCCGCACTGTGTCGTTGCGTTGGACCCTGTCCACCAGCTCTAACCATCCAGAGCCTGGCGGCTCTGTGGAGACATGAGCGTCAGAGAAGACGTGGGTGCAACCTGATGCGATCAACTCGGCAGCCTGATCGTCACTCTCGACGGAGGCAGCCATCGCGTATCCGTAGACGGTCATATGCCCAGCGTACTTGCCGCCATCAGGGGAGTTGCCTGATTGATTCGAGGAGGTTGCGTGGTCTGGCATGGCAGTAACCGATGCTCCCGCTTCCCGGCGGACTGGTCGGTCCGTCGCCTGTCCGTGTCGAAGCGGGATGGCTTCCAGTGCGTTGCTGTCGGAGCTCGCCTGGGGCGCGGGCGAACTGCTGGTCTCTTCGCTGCGCGGCTTGTCTTCGCCGAAGTTGTCCCCGTTGTACTCGGTTTCTGGGGCGGCATGTCCTGGGCGGTAGTGGATTTGGCACCGATGCAGGTGTCTGCCGGTGTGGCCGAGGACGTGCTTCGACGTGACTATGGCCGTGACCGCGAGATTCTCGAATGGGGTGCGGCGCATTCCGGAGCCGCAACTCGATACGTCGCCCGCGGGGTTGGCGTGTCTGAGCGCGTCGCGGCCCGCGACCTGGACCGTCCGGCCGACGACGGGCTACTGGCGCTCGTTGCGGGAGGTACGACACTCGCCCTTCGGTCCTGGCGTCTGGCCACCTGGCCGAGACGGAATCCGGGGAGTGAAGCGGAAGAGCTCGTCGTGCGGGCGCAACATAGCCGACGACCACCGGTCAGCGAAACCGGGGATCGCCCGGAGCATTGACGGTGTTCGCACTCGGCCGGCTTGGCAGTGGAGCCGTGGCGGACGCAGTGCGCTTTGCGTGCCTGCCGACATGAACGCGACGAACTGGAAGAGGGGCCTCCGCGGAAGCGATCCTTATGGACGTACGAGAGACTACTGAGATGCCGAACGTGTCATTGGCATGGGTCTATCGAGATGCGCCGAAGCTGGGCCTCAAGGGATACAAGCCGGGTCGGGGGCGCAACGCGAAGATCCAGTTTAAGAAGACGGAAGTGCTCAACTGGTTGGAGCAGCAGAAACTGCTCTAACTGCCAGGAATCTCGGCGATCTTACAAGTTGACCACGATCAGTCTCTGTTGAGGCATCGAAGCCAGAGTCCCGTACGAATCCTGGAGCGCTACCGGTTTGTGTCGGTGGACCTCACCCCTTCAGGCGCGCCGGTGGGCATGGGCTCCCTCTCGCTCGCAGGGAACGGCGCATCGCGCCGATCGTTGCGGAGTTGGCGGCGCTCGCGACGGCCGGTAGGGCGCCCAGCCGTCGAGGCGTTACGGCAGTGCCGCATTGGGCAACGTTCGCCCTCTCGCGAGGCGGTCGGTTTGCGGCGCGAGGCTGCACTGGACAGCCAGAGTGATCATGCGGCTGAACGCGTGCGGGTCCGGAGAAGCGCGACCGTCGGCCTCTGTGTGCCCTCGTCGCCGTCAGGGTTTGCTGTCAACTTCGCCGTATCCGGTTCTTCAGGGGTGGACCGTGAAAGTCCTGAGCCTGGCCACTCGCCTCGAACTTGTATCGAGTGGTTGACACAATATCGCGATCGCGGCATCTTGTACTCGCCACTTGATACAAGCCTGGTTTGCGCCAAGTGCTGCCCGCTGCCGGGCGCGTGCCGCGCAACTCACACCGCTCGCTGAGGTCCCCACATGCTCGATACCGCTCCGCCTGCGTCCCGCCGCCGCGTCGATCGCTACGCTCGCTGGTCCGGTCTGGCTGCGGGAGTCGTGGCCGCGCCGCTGCTGGCCACCATGCCAACCAGCTATTTCGGCGACGATTACGGCATGCCCATCGTGCTCGCTATCACAGGCTTCGGCCTGTGCGCGGTCGGTGGTGTCCTGCTCGGTGACGCCCTCACGCCCCGCCCTCAAGAAGCGGTGCGCACCGCCGGCCTCGCCCCGCGCCGGGTCAGAGACCACGTCCCGCCCCGGATGACCCCCGTGCTTCTCCTTCTGGCGGTATCCCTGGTCGTGCTGCTGGTGATCGGGCTCGCCACTGCCTCCCCCGATGCCATAGGCCGGGTGGGCCGGGCGCTCACCGTCACCTGCAACGGCGTGACCAAACCCATCGGCCCCTGGCCCGGCATCTTCTACGGCACGCCGATCCTCGCCTCACTCACCCTCGGAACTGCCGCCTGCTCCTGGGCCCTGCGCCGTATCGCCTACCGCCCGTGCAGCGATCAGCAACGCCGCGCCCGCTCGCGGGCGATCACCGCGGCCTGGGGGCTGCTGGTCGTGCCACAGCTGCTCCTCGTCGTTTTGATGATCGCCACCGTGCTGACCCACACGTCCTGTGCTGGCGCGCTCGGTACCATTGCCGCCGTGGTGATCTACCCCCTGGGCCTGCTGAGCCTGGCCGCTCTGGCAGGGTGCCTGTTCACGATGGTGGCACCCCGTGCGGCCCAGCGATGACTGACCCCGCCATCCGCGTCGATACCACCAGCCCGGTACCGCCGTACGAACAGATCCGCGCCCAACTCGCCGCCCTGATCATCACGGGTCGGCTGGCTGAGGACGAACGTCTGCCGACCGTGCGTCAGCTGGCCGCCGACCTGGGACTGGCATCGGGCACGGTGGCCCGCGCCTACCGCGAACTGGAGGCCGCCGAGTTGATCCGCACCCGCCGCGGCGCAGGTACCCGGGTCGCGGCGCCACCCTCCGAACCCAAACACCCCGACGCTGACCAACTCGCCACGCTGGCACTGAACTTCATCTCTACCGCCCGCGTTCTCGGCGCCGACACCGAAACCATCCTGACCGTCATCCGCAAGGCCCTGGGCTGATCTTGGCGTTTAAGGTCGCAGGTCACTCGACCTGCTGAGATCCCCGGGAACCGGGGTACGTGACGCGGCCGTTCTTCACGCTTCGAGATGTCGAGTAACGAAGCACGAAAGAACGGCCGCTGCCTATGAGTCTCCCCGTCGACGCGCCCGCAGGCGAGGCATTGAGCGCGCTGTCCCGCTTTCGGGTCGAGTTCTACGACTGTCTGTACGGCCGTGCTGATGCGCTCTTCGACCTCACCGACGCGATTTTGTGCGCGGACGGGCCGGTGAAGACCCTGGTCGAGCTCTGCCTGGCGGTCGAGCACCGACGGGGGCACAGGGCCCTGTATGCCGCGTCGGACCGGGGCTGGCTGGAACCGACGCGGTGGCGCCGCACGCTGGTCGGCCTACCGCTGCCGAGGGCGACCGACGGCCGGATCGTGCTGGCCGCCGATGTCAGCAATTGGCTCCGCCCGGATGCCCCGACCAGCGACGACAGGCTGTTCTGCCACGTCTACGGGCGCGGCGACCGCAAGACGGATCAGCTCGTGCCGGGCTGGCCGTACTCCTTCGCCGCCGCCCTGGAGACCGGCCGGACCTCCTGGGTTGCGTTGCTGGACGCCGTGCGCCTGGGGCCACGACGTCGGCAAGGCAGTCACACGCGCCGAGTCGATCAGGGAACACCAAGCCCGCCCGCGTTAAACGCCAAAGAAGTCGTTTCTTTTGGTGGTGGATCTCCCTGATCGCATTCCGTCAGCTTCGGTCACCCGCTCCACTCCGCCCGTGCACGTTCGATAGCCACCGCGGAGGGCGGGGGCGGTGATCCAGGGCCGTTCCCAGGCGCTCGGTGCGTGGGCGGGGCGGTCTGTGGATGGGGCGGTGACACCGAGCGAAAAGGGGGGCGTGGCCTTCCATGGGCGCCAGGCAATCCCTTGGCCGTTGCGGACCGTACGTAAGGGTGTGCAGAGGTTGCAGCCTATGGCGCATTCCAGGAGGCCACCAATGAACGCGCCAGTACTTCGGCGCGGTGCCGCCACCCTGATGGCCACCGCCATCGCCAGCACCGCCGGCGTCGCCCTTGCCGGTCCTGCCGGCGCGACCACGTCTTACGGTCACCCGCACCAGAAGGTCGTCGTGATCATCGTGAAGGAATCGCGCCACTGCAGGGACTTCAACGTCGTCAAGGTCGTCGTCGTCAAGAAGGATCGCAAGGTCATCATCATCAAGGAGTTCCTGCGTTGCGACTTCCGGAGGCACAACGATTACATCTTCTTCGCCAAAAAAGTCTTCTTCAAGCGCGCATTCCGCACAACGCACAAGGTGTTCGCGATCAACGCACCGGCCCGCGGGACAGTCCCGCTCACCCCTGCGAAGGTCCCGTTCAGCACCGACCCGACCCGCATCTCGATCAACGAGCCGCGGACCCCGATGAACCTCACCTCCCCGTCCTCGCTCGGCAGCATCACCCCCGGGTACGTCAGCGGGTCGCCCAGCGGCAGCACCGCCGGCTCCGGTGCGGCCGGTGCCAGCCTGGGCGCCGGCGGCGTCAGCGCCGGTTCCGGTGCGGCCGGTGTGAGCATGGGTACCGGCGGCATGGCAGGGATGCGGTGAGTCGGCAGGCACCCGAGTCCCTGGAAGCACGCACCGAAGGCATGGCTCACCAACTCCGCGGCGAGAACATCCGCTTCGCCATCTGCGCCCACACCTCCGGCGAATCCGTACCCGTCGGCGTCGCCGCCCTCCTACCCGTCCACGTCGTCCGCACAGCCGAATACGTCATCATGCTCGCCCGAGGCCCGCGGACGCGGTCTGGGCGCCCAGGCAACCCACGTCACGCTCGACTACGCCTTCCACGTCACCAACCTGCGCATGGTCTGGCTCAAGGTCCTCGCCACGAACAAGGCAGGAATCCGTACTACGAGAAGGCCGGTTTCCGCGCGGCCGGGACCCTCCGGGAAGCCGGCTACTGGCTCGGGCAGGTCTGCGACGAACCCGTCATGGACGCCCTCGCCAAAGAGTTCACGAGCACTTCCCTCGTCACGAGTCTGCCGGCAAGTCAGACCAAAACCCGATGGGCGCCCCGTGACTGTCGTGCCGCCTTCTGCTCACGCCCGCCCGCTCGGCGTGCGGTAACGGCTGGCAGTGCGTCGACAGCGAGCCCAGCCGCGGTGAGAAGCCGTAGCAACCACATCTCACACTGCCGGCAACATCGTCACCGGCAGCCAACTCACTCCGTTCGCCGGAGGCCGGCTGCGACGTCTCACGTCACGTCACTTCACTACGATCGTGCCGTGCATGAACGGGTGGATGTCGCAGCCATAGCTGAACGTGCCGGCGGAGTGGAACGTAAAGCTGTAGGAATCGCCGCCCCTGAGCACCGGAGAATTCAGTCCGCCTGCGCCGGTCACCGTGTGCGGAGCCCTATCCTCATTGATCCAGGTCACCTCGGTACCCTTGCTGACGGTCAAGGTGGACGGCGAGAACGCGAAGCCGGCGATCGCCACATCGTTGGCCGCCACCGGTGCGCCCGGAGTGGCGGGCGCCATCGCGACAGTGGCCGCCCCTCTGAAATACCCGTGCTCAGCGAAATGCCGGCCGTGTCCGCCACCGGCCCACGCGCCCGCCGTGGAGAGGCTTGTGGCTGTGGCGGCAGCCACCAAAACGATCGCGACGCGACGGCGGCGAGTCCACTTCGAGGAATCCGCAACTGATCTAGGTGTCATGATGTCGACCCAATCCAACTCTGGTGCGGGTCTATGCGCGTCCCGCGAGGATGCAGGTCGCACATCCGGACATAATCGACGATACTCTGCACATTCCCGGGGCGTACAGCGGCTGTTGGGGCCTCAACGCCGCGACCGGGCGTGACAACACGGTCCACAAACGCCTCATCAAAAAGGCGCACCCGCGCAGCCCTCCGGCGGTACCGCAATCACGCTGTCCGACCTGGCCACTTGCGTCCGCGTCGCCTCGGGCGCCACGACTATCTGTGTGGGCATTGATCTTCGGGTAGACGCGAGCGAACAGCGGATGCGAAATCGGCTTCCGCATTCCGTGCGCCTGTACTCCTCGCCCGGCCCCGGCTCCTGGCCCCGGAAAGTCTCCGCAGTGGGTACAGCGCAGCAGCCCTGACCGCCGGCGCCGGTCCGCCGCACCGGCCCGGCTGCTGGGCGTAGCGGTCAGCAGCGGCATGATTCTCGGCTTCGCGCTGTCCTGCGCCGTTGGACTGTCGGCCTACCAAGAGGAAGGCTGGGGCCCGCCGTACGGAATTCTGTCCATGGTCGCCGAAGTGGTATTCATCGGCGCCTTCTTCACCTGGTACGGCGCCGGGAAGGTACATACACCGGCCGCTTCGGTCACCCGCCCCACTCCGCCCGTGCACGTTCGGTAACCGCCGTGGTGGGGGTAGCAATCCAAGGCCGCCCCGTTCGCGTATACCCTACATATAGGCGTATGCGCAAATATGGGAGGTGTGGCATTTGGTACTGCCGGAACCTCTTTGCTGAACCCGCGACATGGGAGTGCTCAGACAGGCGAGAGGAGTGCATCATGATCGCCAAGCTGCTCGGCAAGCTGTCCTTCACCCGCAACTACGGTGCGTACGGTTGCCACGACTGGGGCACGCACACCGGCGACGACAGGGTGTGACCACACGGTCGGCGGGCGCCCCCGGGCTCCCGCCGGCTCCCAGCCGCGCTGCCGACGATATCGGCCTGGACAGGTGCGAGAGCCGGGACGATCTCATGGGCCGGACGAATGAGCCGCCGCGGTTGCCGGGGGGGGCGGTTTTGCGGCCTGGAGCCGCGACCGGCTGGCACTGGCGCGCCATGGCGCTGAGGAGTGCGGGGGAGCTCTGGCAGTTGGAGCCGGGTGTCTACGTAGCGGCTGCGGCCGGGCCGTGTGAAGCGGCGCACCCGACCTGGCCACCTCAGCGGCGATAAGGCGTACTCATCCCGTCGCAACTGCCGGTACCTGCGCTGCCGCCAGATCAAGCACACCCTTCCCGAACCGAGGAACCAGCGGGCCGACAGGCAGCACCGTGGCAGCCAAGGCGGTCGGCCCACCGGCTTCGACAAGTCGCTCTACAAGCGCAGGAACGAAGTCGAACGGACCGTGAATGCAATGCCTTCAAGGCGTCACGGGCCGTGGCGACCAGGTACGACAAGGGAGCGGATGTCTTCCATGACACCGTCATCCTCGCCGCGATCCGGCTATGGCTCCGGTGAGGACCGACCCGACGGTCCTTAGCCCGTGAGACGGGCAAGCTCCCACGGGTCGTGTGCGCTGAAGACGGTGACCTCGCCCGCGTGGTCGCGGCGGAGGGCGCGCAGTCGGTCGCGGGTGGCGATGCGAGCCGCAGCCTCGGTCTGTGCTCCCTGCTGGACCGGGTCGAGGACGGGGTGGGAGAGGGGCGGGGTGTGCTCGATCTCGCCGTGGTACATGTACGCGTCGCCCGCGTGCAGCAGCCACCGTCCGTCGCCGTCTGGTACGGCGACGCCTGCGTGCCCCGCCGAGTGGCCAGGCAGCGGCACCAGCAGCAGCTCGCACGCGAGCCCCTGCGGGCGCGCCACGCCGGGGAAGCCGAACCACTCCGTGGGCTCGTCCACGGAGGCGGGGGTGAGCAACGGGTCATGTGCCCGGTGGGCCGGCATGAAACGGTCGAGGCTGTGCCGGTGGTGTGCTGCCGCGGAATCGGTGACGGCCTGGTACTCGTCGGGGTGCACATGCACCCGTGCGTGAGGGAAGTCCGGCAGCCCTCCGGTGTGGTCGCGATGCAGGTGGGTGAGCACGATGTGCCGTACGTCCTGTGGCGCGTACCCGAGGCGGACGACCTGGCGCAGCGCGCTCTCCTCGGGGGCCAGCGCGGGCTGGGCGTAGGCCACCCAGTCGACTCCCAGCGACCGGTCGGGGTGCTGTACGTCGGCGGTGCCGAGGCCGGTGTCGACCAGGATCAGCCCGTCCGTGTCCGTCTCGATGAGCAGGCAATGGCAGACGGCGGCCAGTTCGCGGTTCACGACGCCTGCCGCAGGCTCTTCGCCGAGCGGCGGAATCTTCCGGAGGGAACCGCAGTTGAGGTGGTGGATACGCACAAGGCCCCCTGGAGGCGAGTGGGTGGGCTGTTCCCGACGGACGTTAGGAGGGGCCTTCGTGGCTCACCAAACGGTTGGACACGCACAGACGAGTGATCGGGACGGCCCGCTGGCGGACTGCCCGGAAAGCGCCCTCGTTCCGCCGGGCGACGAACCGCGATGCCCCATCGACATCACCCTCGCCGCGCTGGGCGGCCGTTGGACGCCGCTGGTGATCCGCGAGTTTCTGCGCCGCGGTCAGGCCACGTACTCCGAGCTGTCCGCCGCCCTGCCCGCCCTCTCGGACAAGGTCCTCTCAGACCGGTTGACCCAGTTGACCAGTGCGGGCGTCATCGAGCGCCACCGCACCCCCAGTTGGCCTCCCCGGGTCCGCTACGTACTCACTGGCCAGGGCCGGGCGCTGGAGCCGGTGGTGCGCAGCATGTGGGAGTGGGGCACGGCGCGACGGGACACTCCTAGCTGATCACCAGACCCGTCGGACACGGCCGAGTACTCCAGCCGTAGTTGTGATCTTGCGTGACCGGCAAGTTAGTTTGCGAGCGCCTTCTGTGATCACTCCGAGTGAGAGTCGTGCGGCGTGATCCGGGGGTCGAGGTGCGCGGTAGCGGGCCTGCGCCCGCGGTACGACGCGGAGGTGGCTGGGCTGGCCGAGTGGGAGAGGGCACACGATGGTGTGGGAGCCCGCCCGGGGCCGGTTCACGGCCAGGGCTGGCTCTACGGGTACCACCGCACTCGCCCGTGGCGGATGCCGCTGGACTACACCATGAAGGCGCCGATGCCCTGATCAGGTTCGGATCACGTCGCGGGCGTGCGCGTCAGGGTAGAAAGACCCAGCTCGACAACGGGCACCGATACAGCTACCTGCGCGACCTGGCCCAGGTGCCGGAGATCCTTACAGCGCAGGGCCTGGACGTCCGCGATATCGATCGGTTTGTCGTAGACGGCTGGTGGGAGGACGGCGACGCCGAGTACACCCTGATCCACACCCTCCGAGGTGGCCGGCCGGCGACGATCACGGTTGCGCCCTACCAGGCTCGCTCAGGTGCCCGGGGACCGCTACGCCGCTGCGCCTTCACCGACCACGACTTCAGCCCCAGGTCGCCTGGGTACGCGAGCTACCACCGTCCGAGCAACCATCTCTTCGGCGACTGTTGCTCCAGCCCGTTCGCGGCAGGCGGTCAGGCCGCGGTCGCCGTTGTGTGGGACGGCGCTACGGCTCCCCGGCTCTACCACGTCGACGCGGTCGGGCGGAAGGCGACGCTGGTGGCCCGAACTGATGCCTTTCACCGGCAACAGCTTCGCCGACTTCAGCGTGCAGTTCGACCCGTTCCGGCCGGAATCCAAGGCGAAGTCGGAGGAGGAAAGTACCCGGCGGCACCTGTCGGTCGCGGGCAAGGCGATGGCCTACGCCGCGCTCGGCCAGGTCGAGGAGTCCGCCTTCCCGGTCTTCGACGAGATCATCGCCGGCTTCCCGACGGTGTCGCCGGACAACGCGGCGTACTTCGGGAAGAAGGCCGCAGCCAACCGCGACGAGTTGTTGCCCGGGCTTTCGAACGCAGACCTCATCGCCACGTTCCAGGCATACCTGGGGGACCTTCTGCTGCGCCGGCTTTCCGCCGCGCTACGGAGCGGGTTGCCTGGCCCGAGCCGCTCCACCCGATCGAGCCGCCACAACTCACCCCGGCGGCCCAATTTGGTGATCGGGGGAGGTTGCGCGCCGAACATCAAGTGGAACAGCATGCTGCGGGCCAGCGACCTGTTCGAGGACATCTGGATCGCGCCGTTCCCCAACGATTCGGGTGCGGCGATCGGAACCGCCACCTGCGAGATGATCCGCACGAGCGGCCGCATGGCGCTGGAGTGGGACGTCTACAGCGGGCCTGGGATCACAGCGGGCGAGCTGCCTGAGGGATGGCATCAACGGCCACGTGACGAAAGGGAGTTGGCGGTGCTGCTGCACACCGAAGGCGAATCGGTCGTCGTACTGTCCGGCCGGGCCGAGCTCGGGACCCGCGCTTCGGGCAACCGCAGCATCCTGGCCCCGGCTACCGATCCGGCCATGAAGAGCCGGCTCAACGTCCTGAAAAACAGGGCCGACTACCGTCCGGTGGCGCCGATCTGCCTCACCTCACATGCCCAGGAGGTCTTCACCCCCGGCACCCGCGACCCGTACATGCTCTTCGAGCACCGCCTGAGGCCCGGGTGGGCCGACCGTGTCCCGGCAATCGTCCACCTGGACGGTACCGCGAGGCTCCAGACCATCGAACCCCGCCAGAACACGGCCACCGCGCGGATTCTGGCTGCCTACGCCCAGCTCGGCGGTGTTCCCGTGTTGTGCAACACCAGCGCCAACCTTAGGCGTCCCACCACTCCCGGTGCGTGCGGTACCACTCCACGGTTTCCGCCAGGCCCTCGTCGAAGGTGTGGCGGGGGCGGTAGCCGAGTTCGGCGGTCGCCTTGCCGTGGTCGAGGGAGTAGCGCAGGTCATGGCCCTTGCGGTCGGCGACGTGGTCGACGCTGTCCCAGGTGGCGTCGCACTCCTTGAGGAGCCGGTCGGTCAGTTCCCGGTTGGTCAGCTCGGTGCCGCCGCCGATGTTGTAGACCTCGCCCGGCCGCCCGTGGCGCAGCGCGAGGCGGAGGGCGTGGCAGTGGTCGTCGACGTGCAGCCAGTCCCGGGAGTTCCGGCCGTCGCCGTAGAGCGGCACCCGGCCGCCCCGGAGGAGCCGGGTGGTGAAGAGCGGGATCACCTTCTCGGGGTGCTGGTACGGGCCGTAGTTGTTGGTGCAGCGGGTGATCCGGACGTCCAGGCCGTGGGTGCGGTGGTAGGCGAGGGCGAGCAGGTCGGACGCGGCCTTGGAGGCGCTGTAGGGGGAGGTGGGGGCCAGTGGGGAGTCCTCGGTCCACGAGCCCTCGGCGATCGAGCCGTAGACCTCGTCCGTGGAGACATGAAGGAAGGTTCCCGTGCCGTGGCGGACGGCCGCCTCCAGCAGCACCTGGGTGCCCACCACGTTCGTCGAGGTGAACGCGGCGCCGGAGGCTATCGAGCGGTCGACGTGCGACTCCGCGGCGCAGTGCACCACCGCGTCGTGGCCGGGCAGCAGCCGGTCGACGAGGTCGTGGTCGCGGATGTCGCCGAGAACGAAGTGCAGCCGCGGGTCGTCGCTCACGGGGGCGAGGTTGGCGCGGTTGCCGGCGTAGGTGAGGGCGTCCAGCACGGTGACGCGGTCGGTCTCCCGGAGCCCCGTGGGACCCAGCAACGTGCGGACGAGGTGGGAGCCGATGAAGCCGGCGCCACCGGTGACGAGGATGTGCATGAGGCGGGTTCTCCCCGGGGTCGGGTGGTCAGGAGGTGAGCTGCACCTTGCTGTGGTCGGCGAGCACCAGGCGGTGTGCGCGGGGTGCCCGGCGCGCGCCGCTGACCTCCACGCCCCGCCCGATCAGCGAGCCTTCGAGGCGGCCGGCGTGGTCGATGCGCGAGCCGTCGAGGACGATGGAGAACTCCACCTCGCTGCCGGTGATCACGCAGTCCCGGCCGACGGCCGTGGACGCGCCTATGTGGGAGTCGGTGATGACGCTGTCCCCGCCGATCACCGCCGGTCCGACGATCCGCGACCGGACGATCTTGGCGCCGGGTTCCACCCGGACCCGGCCGACCAGTTCGCTCGCGGCGTCGACGCTGCCGAGCCGGGCGGGCACGACGCTCTCCAGCACACAGCGGTTGGCCTCCAGCATGTCGGCGGCGTTCCCGGTGTCCTTCCAGTATCCCGTGATCACGGTGGGGCGCACGACGTAGTCGTGGGCGACGAGCCACTGGAGGGCGTCGGTGATCTCCAACTCGCCGCGGGCCGACGGGCTGATGGCCCGGATCGCCCGGTGCACGACCGGGGTGAAGAGGTACACGCCGACCAGCGCCAGATCGCTGCGCGGCGCGCGCGGCTTCTCCTCCAGCCGCACCACTCGGCCCTCCGGGTCCAGCTCGGCGACCCCGAACGCGCACGGATCGGCGACCTTGGCGAGCAGCACGCGGGCGTCGGGGCGGGGCGCGTGGAAGTCCGCGACGAGTTCGTCGATGCCGTCGACGATGATGTTGTCCCCGAGGTACATCACGAAGTCGTCCTCGCCCAGCCAGTCGCGGGCGATCAGCACCGCGTGCGCCAGCCCGAGCGGTTCGCCCTGCGGGAGGTAGGTCACCCGGGCACCGAAGCGGGAGCCGTCGCCGACGGTCGCCTCGATCTCGGCCGCGGTGCCGCCGGTGACGATGCCGATGTCGGTGATGCCCGCGGCGACCAGCGACTCGATGCCGTAGAAGAGCACGGGCTTGTTGGCGATGGGGACGAGTTGCTTGGCGGAGGTGTGGGTCAGCGGCCGTAGTCGGCTGCCGGTGCCGCCGGCCAGGACGAGTGCCTTCACGGTGAGTTCACTTCCATGGTGCGTAGCGCATGCAGGCGAGCAGGGTGCGGGCCTGGACGTTGACGTAGTTGCCGTGCCGGGTCAGGTCGGCCAGCTGGCCCGGCGTGGTCCACAGGAAGCCCGGCGGGGCCTCGTCGGGGGCCTCCTCGGCGGTCGCCTCGACGAGCAGGTAGCGGCTCTCGGCCCGTAGGAACCGGCCGCCCTCCTCGGAGTGCACCGCCGCGTAGCGGATCCGCGCCGGCGGGGCGCCGCGCACGAGATCCAGGAACGGCGGTCGCCCGTCCGCCAGTCCGGCGTAGTTGCCGGGCGTGCACTGCACCGTGGGGCCGATCTCGACCGACTGGAGCAGACCGCCCTCGACCTTGGCCCGCGCCAGCAGGTGCCGCACCCCGCCGATCCGCCGGGTCACGAAGGCCGTGACGCCCTCGCCCACCGGCGCGAACAGCGGCTGGGTCCAGCTTCCCACCTCGCGGTTCCCGGCCCGCACGGCCACCGCCACCACCCGGAAGAACCGCCCCTCGTCATGGCTGACCGCGGTGTCGGTGCGGGTCCAGCCGCGGACCTCGGCGAGCGGGATCCGATCGACCCGCAGCAGGTGGGCGGCGCGCTGTGCGGTGAGCCACGAACGCACCGCGGTGTCGGAGTGCAGCGCTTCCGCGCCGTCGTCGGTCGGGGGCACGCAGGACAGCACCGAGCGCGCGTCCATGTTGACGAGGTTGTCGTGCCCCAGCAGTTCGCCGATCTGGCCGAGGGTGAGCCAGCGGAAGTCCTCGTGCTCGGGGACGTCGTCGCGGGTCTCCACGATCATGTTGCGGTTGGCCTTGTGGAGGAACCACGCGCCGTGCTCGGACTGCAGCACGTCGACGAGGACCGAGCCGGGCGCGGGCCGCGCGAAGTACTCCACGTACCGGACCGGCGCGCCCCGGTGTGCGCCGGTGAAGTTGCTGCGGGTCGCCTGCACGGTGGGGGAGAGCTGGACCAGGCCGGGGTTGCCGGGCTCCATCTTGGCCTGCACGAGCACGTGCGGAACCCCGTCGAACTCCTTCACCAGGAGACCGAGGATGCCGACCTCCGGCTGTCGGATGACCGGCTGGTCCCACGCCGGGAACGGCTCCGGACCGCCGGTGACCCGCACGCCCTGCACGGTGAAGAACCGCCCGGTGCGGTGGCCGAGATCGCCGCTGTCGGGGTCGAAGGACCAGCCGTCCAGGGCGTCGAACGGGATCGGTGCGACGTGGTGGCGCTCGGTGGCCCGCCGCTGCGCGATCCACTCCGCGACCTCGCCGGTCGGGGTCCGGGCGCCGGCGAGGTCCTCGGCGGACCGGGCCAGGCGCCGTGCGGCATCGGCGTCCGCGCGCCGGGTGAGGCTCATGCGCCCGCTCCCGCCGCGATCCGCGCCAGCTCCGGGACCAGGGCGGCCGGTGGCGGCATGGCCTCCATGGTGTGCCGCAGCCGCTCGGCCGCGTGTCCGTAGGACGGCTCCCCGAGCAGCGTCTGAAGCGCCTTGCGCAGGAACTGCGGGTCGTTCTGCTGCTCGACGGTGTCGACGGCCACCCCGGCGCCGACGGCCGCCAGCCGCTCGGCGAACGCGAAGGTGTCGGCGAACTGCGGGAGCACCAGCTGCGGTACGCCGAGACCGGCCACGGTCATGCCGGTGCCGGCCCCGCCGTGGTGCACCACCGCCGCACAGTCGCCGGCGATCAGGTGCAGCGGCAGCGGGTCGATCAGCCGCACCGTGTCCGGCACCGGGCCGAGCTCCGCGCGGTACGCCTCCGGCACGGTCGCCAGGACCTCGACGCCCGACGACCCGTCGCCGGCCGCCGCCAGGATGCCGCGCAGCAGCGGGACGCCGTTGAGAGCCAGGGTGTGCGAACCGAGCGAGACCAGTACGCGGCGCGGTGGTGCCCCGGCCCGCCGCTCGGCCCGCAACCAGTCCGGCAGCTCCCCGTTGCCGTTGTAGGGCACGTACCGCATGGGCAGGCCCGGGGCGACGCCCGGGAGCTGCAGGTCCGCCGGGCAGGGGTCGATCACCGCGGTGGGTTCCGGCAGTTCCGCCAGTCCCAGGTCCTCGTGCAGCGACCGCAGGGCGGCCCGTGCGGCCGGGCCGACGCCGCCCAGCAGCGGATCGACGCCGTACCGGTGCCGCACCACCGGGATGCCCACATGGGCGCCGACCACCGGGGCGTTGAACTCCATCACGTCGCAGACGATCAGGTCGGGGCGGTGCGCCCGGACCAGGTCCAGATAGCGCGGCAGCACGTCCGCGCTGTGCCGCTGCCACACGGGCGGGAAGGCGGCCAGCATCTCCGGGGTCCAGCGGCCGACGCATTCGAAGGGCCGCAGTCCGGGCCGGAACAGCAGCTCGCGCATCGCGTCGTCGATACCCGCGCGCCGCCCGGTCGGCACGGCGTTCAGGCCGGCCCCGGCCACCGCGTCCAGGACGTCGGGCTGACCCGCCACCAGCACGTCGTGGCCGGCCGCCCGCAGCGCCCAGGCGAGCGGCACCATCGGCAGGAAGTGGGTGGCTGACGGACTGGTGATCAGCAGGACGCGCATACGGGCCTCCGGAGCGGCGGCGGGTCCCCGCCGGGCGGGCGTCATGCCCGGCCACCCGTGGCGAGCGCGGAGTACTGCGCCAGGCAGTCGGCATAACCGGGCAGCAGCCCGGCGGCGGCGGCCTCCCGCGCGGTGGGGGCGGCCCGGTCCTTGTCGGACATCACCGGCTCCCCGGCCAGATCCCACGGGATGCCGATCTCGGGATCCAGGGCCTGCACATCGATCATGGTGCCGGGCACGTACTCGGCCGAGCAGAGGTAGTTCATGCACACGTCGTCGCTGAGCGCGAGGAAGGCGTGGCCGATGCCGTCGGCCATCAGGACCCCGATGCCGGAGCCCTCGTCCTGCCGGGTGATCTCGTAGCGCCCGAAGGTCGGCGAGCCCACCCGCAGGTCGACGGCCACGTCCAGGGCGCTGCCCCGGACACAGGTGACGAGCTTCTCCTGGCCGGGCGGCACGGACGTGGTGTGGATGCCGCGCAGCGTGCCGCGCCGGGAGACCGAGTAGTTGACCTGGCGGATCGGGAACGGGCGGCCCAGGGCCTCGCCGAGCACCTCGGCGCGGAACGCCTCGTAGAAGTGGCCTCTGCGGTCCGGTATGTGGTGCGGCTCGATGCGGTAGGCGCCCGGTATCGACAGCTCGGTGACCGTGGCGCGCGGAGGGCGGCTCATGACACGTCCCCCGGGGCCTTCGTGCGGACCGCGCGGGCCGCGAGGGCGTCGATCGTCTCGGCCACCCGCCGCGACTCCGCCGCCGAAGCGGCCCGTTCGGCGGGCGCCTCGCCGCGGACCTCGCGGACGAACGCCGCCACGATCCTCGCGAACTGGTCGTCCGGCGGCAGGGTGATCTGCTCCCGGTGGTCCTGCCGGGTCACGTCGACGACGGGCTGGTGGCCGGGCGGCGGGGTGAAGGCCCGGTCCAGGCGCAGCCGGCCGGTGGACCCGGTGAGGGCGTACTCGGTCCGGTACGCGTGCTCCATGCCGAAGGTCAGCTGGGCCGGCACGCCTTCGGGGGTGACCAGCAGCGCGCTGCCCGACCGGACCACCCCGTCCGCCTCCCGGAGCGTCGCGCCCACCACCTCCAGGCGCGGCCCGAGGAACCGCAGGGCCGCGCGCACGGTGTAGACCGCCACGTCCAGCAGCGCCCCGGCGCCGAGGTCGGCGTGGTTGCGGATGTTGCCCTCCGGCAGCGGGGGGATGGTGAACGCGGCGCTGAATCCGCGCAGTTGGCCGATGGCCCCGTCCGCGAGGAGCCGGTCCACCGCGGTGTGCTGGGAGTGGTGCAGGAACATGGCGTTCTCCTTGAGCACCACCCCCCGCTCCTCGGCCAGCGCGAACAGCCGCGCGGTGTCGGCGGCCCGGGTCGACAGCGGCTTCTCGGCGAAGACGTGCTTGCCCGCGGTGAGCGCCCGCTCGATCCACTCCGCCTGGAGCATGGCGGGCAGCGGGATGTAGACGGCGTCCACGTCGGGACGCCGCAGCAGTGCGTCGTAGTCGGTCACCGCGGCATCGCCGAACCGCTCGGCGAACCGCCGGCCCTTCTCCGGGGAGCGACTGGCGAAAGCGGTCAACCGGACGCCGGGATCGGCCGCGAGAGCCGGGGCCGTTCGGCGCCAGGCGATATCCGCGCAGCCGAGCACCCCGAATCCGAGCGGCGGGCATGAGGACAGCCTGGTCACGTCGGTGAACACCCCCTGCGACGCGGCGTGCCGCCGCCTGGGCAGACGGCCACCGCAACGGGAAAAGAAAACGGAAGACGGAAAACTTTGAGAAACGATCTGTGCAGACCCGAAACCGAAGGGTCGCTGCAGTGATTACAAAGGATCCGCTGCTAGGTGATTCCCTAGAGCCGTCGGATTGCGCCCATCTGACGGTGTTCTTGACGAAATGTCAGTGTCTTTGTGGGTGCGGGCGTTCCCTCCCTCCTTCCCCGGGGGAGGGTCTCCGCTGTCCGTCGTCTGTGGCCCGTCGTCCGTCGTCCGTTTCCGCGTCATGCGGGGCGGTGTCGGGTCACGCGCGACGGTCCCGTGTCCCGTACGGGCTGTGCATGGTGAGATACCGGATCTCCAGGTCCCGTTCCAGGTAGTCCATGCGGCGCTCCCAGAAGTCCTGGAGGTGCGGCAGGGCCAGGTGGGCGTCCAGGTCCTCCTTGCTCCGCCACGCTTCGTAGAAGACGAAGACGTCCGGCTCGTCGCGGTCCTCGTGGAAGTGGTACTCCAGGCAGCCCGGCTCCTGCCGCGTCGGTTCGACGAACGACAGCAGGAGCTCCCGCAGTTCCGTTGCGCGCTCGGGCTTGGGGTGGGCGGTGCCGACGAGGGTGAACGGCTGGTCCATGACTGATCTCCCATCCGTAGGTACGGTTTTCGTCGTACCTCACGGACGGTAAGGGAGGCGCAAGGTACGATGCAAGTCATACCTTGGAGGTGATGGTGATGCCCGATCGCGAAGGGCACCCCGAGCTGACGGAGATCGAGCTGGGAAAGGTGCTGTCCGCACTGGCCGATCCGCTGCGGCGGCGGGTCGTGCGGGAGCTGGCGGGCGGGCCCGACGGCGAGGCGCGGACGTGCAGTTCCTTTGCTCTTCCCGTCGGCAAGGCGACCGTCACGCATCACTTCCGCACGCTGCGCGAGGCGGGGCTGATCCGTCAGGTCGATCGGGGCAACAGTCGGATGGCCACCCTCCGCCGGGCCGATATCGAGGACCGCTTCCCCGGGCTGTTGTCGCTGCTGGTGGCGGAGGGGGGCGAGGGGGCCGGCGGGGCTGGTGGAGTCGGGGACGCCGGGGGTGCCGGGGGCGTCGGCCCGGCGGTGTGAGGTTTTGCCTTACGGTCGACCGGCGGAGCGCCGTCGTGTCGTAGCGTCACTGCATCCCTTATCCCTTGCTCACGATTGCGGGCGTCTCCGGCGGCTGATGCGGCCCTCCGGTGCGGCGGCCCGCCAGGAGGTATGCCATGGACGTCGTCGACCTACAGGACAAGGCCGCGGAACTGCCCGATGCCTGGAGCTCGTTGCTGCTCGGCCGGGTCGGGGGCGCGGGGGTGAAGGTGCTGCGGATGGACGGGCGTCCCATGGTGCCGGAATCCCATGACACGGCGGAGGCGCTGCTGGTGATGGACGGCGTGCTGCGGCTGACGGTGCACGGCGGCGAGGTCGAGGTGCGCGCGGGGGAGATGTACCTCGTCGAGGCGGGGGTGGAGCATGCCGTGCGCCCCGGCAGTCGGGGCACGCTCGTCATCGTCGAACACGGCTCGGCCGCGGGCTAGTTCGTGTTCGCACATCCCCGCCTGGTGTTCGGCGCTCCCTCAGCTCACGATGGGAGGTACCCCCTGGCGCGACGCGACCGGGGCGCGTGCGCAACCAGCTGCACCACTGCCCGGCTTACGGTCCTCGCCCGGCGGCCCGGCCGGGCGAGGCGCGAGCCCCCAGAACCCCTTTCCACCTGCCGGCCTCGCCCGGTACGGTCTCGGTCACGTGCCGCGGCGGGGAGCTCAAAGGCTTCGTGCGCGGCCGTCCCGGCAGTTCCCGCGCTGAGAGCAGGTTTCGTCCATGGCATGTCGTATCAGTGAACTCGTGCTCGGTTGCCGCGATCCCGAGGTGCTGGCGCGGTTCTGGTGCGAGGTCCTGGACTTCGTCGTGCTCGATCGCGAAGAGGACGGCACCCTGGAGATCGGGCCGCGCGAAGGGTTCGGCGGCGCGCAGCCGACCATCATCCTCAGCCGCAGCGACGAGCCGGAGCAGGGCAAGTCCCGGCTGCACATCGACGTCAACGCCACCGACCGCGATCAGGACGCCGAGCTCGAACGCCTCCTGAAGCTCGGGGCGCGCCCGGCCGACATCGGCCAGACCGGCGACGAGCAGTGGCACGTCCTTGCCGACCCCGAGGGCAATGAGTTCTGCCTGCTCAAGGCCCGCCTCAACCCGCTCTGACGGCTCGGTGCCCCCGGCGCGGCGAGAGTGCGTGCCTGGGGGTACCTCCCAGCGTGAGCTGGGGGAGCGCCGAACGCCGGGCGGGACTGTGCGGACACGACCTGGGTCGTGTCACCGGCCTTGCCGTCGAACTCCCCGCTGTCGTGTCGGTCGTGTCTGTCGTGCGGGGGTTGAGGGTGCCGGTCGCGCCGCTCCGCTGCCGTCGGTGAGGGCGGCGCTGCTCGTGGCGTCAGTGGTGCTCGTGGTGCCCATGGCGTTGGGGCTGTCCGCGGGGGTGGTGGCGTCGGTGACATGGGTGAGGACGGTGCGGAGGCGTTCGACGAGTGGGTTGGTGTCGTCGGAGCGCCAGACCAGGTGGAGCGTGGTCGAGGTGCCGGCCAGTGGCCGGGGGGTCACGCCGATGCGGCGCAGCGCACGGTGCGAGTCGGCGAGCACCGCTGCGCCGAACTTGGCCGCGACCAGGGCCAGGAGGGTCTGCACGCTGCGGCCCTCGGCGCTGATCTGCGGCACGATCCCGGCGCCGTGGCACAGCGCGATGATCTCGTCGTAGGACCGGGGCGAGACGTCCCGGGGCCAGATGACCAGCGGGATCTGGCCCAGTGCCGCGAGCGGGGCGGGCTCGGAGGGGTAGGCCAGCGGGTGGCCGGCGGGCAGGAACAGCGTCAGCGGCTCGCGCCACCAGACCTGGGTGGACAGCCGGGCGTCGCGCATCGGGAGACGCTGGACGGCGAGGTCGAAACGGCCTTCCAGAACGCCGGTGGACATCTCGGCGTCGTTGAAGCTCTCCTCCAACTGGAGGTGGACGCGGGGGAGTTCGCGCCGCACGCGGCCCAGCGCGGCGCCCAGCGGCCCGTTGATGCCCGACCCGGCGAAGGTCACGACCAGTCGCCCGGTGATGCCCTGGGCGGCCAACCGTACGTCCTGCAAGGCGGCCTCCGCCTCGGCGAGCACGGTGGTCGCGCGGTGGACGAGTACCTGTCCGGCCGGTGTCGGGGTCAGCCCGCGCCCCTCCCTGACGAACAGCACAGTGCCCAATTGCCGTTCCATTTCGCGGAGTTGGCGACTGAGCGTGGGCTGCGTCAGATGCAGTCGGCGGGCCGCGCCGCTGATGCTGCCCGCTTCCGCGATGGCGACCACATAGCCAAGTAGCCTTAGCTCCATCCATACCTCCCAGGCATGGCAAGTATAGAGGGCAATGCCTGGGAGGCAGATGTGGAGGGGTTCTCGGGCCAGAGTGGAGGCGACGCACCGGCCGGACCGGAGCGCGCATCCGACCCCGAGGAGAACCATGAACCGCGAAGACCGCTACGCGTACGGCATGAAGGTGCTGGAGCAGGTGGACGGCGAGGCGGGAGCGCGGATCGTCGACTCCCTCGCCGACACCTCGCCGGAGCTGGGCCACCAGGTGGTGGCATGGGCCTTCGGCGACATGTACGCACGTCCCGAACTGGCGCCGCGAGAACGCCAGTTGGTGACCCTGGGGGTGCTCACCGCGCTCGGCGGCTGCGAGATCGAACTGGAGGTGCACCTCAACGCCGCGCTCAACGTCGGCCTGACCACCACCGAGATCACCGAGGCGCTGCTGCACTCGGCCGTGTACTGCGGCATGCCGCGGTCGATCAACGCCACGCTCGTCGCCAAGAAGGTCTTCGCCGAGCGTGGCCTGCTCCCCGTCACCAACCTCGGCTGAACGGTCCGACGCGGCGCGTGGGCGGCTGCCCGGCAGGGCGGAACCGGCGGACGGTGAAGGGGCCAAGGCGGTCGCCGCCCCTTCCGCGCCGGTCCGCACGCGGCGTTCGGAACGGGGCATCCGCACCTCGCGCGAGGTACACGTCGTGCCGGCGACCGCTACCGGGCGGGCCGGTGCGCGTCGTCGTGTCAGGCCAGTGCCCGCTGTTCCGGGGCGACTTCGGACTCGTCGAGGTGCCAGTGCAGGTCGCGGACGTCCGGCTCCAGGGAGAGCCGGGCGATGACCTGCTCCAGGGCCTGGGCGAGGTCGCCGGAGACGGTGACCGAGGCGCGGATGCCGGTGGTGTCCTCGGCGTCACGGCGGGCCCGGAGGCTGAGGGGGGTCAGGTCGGAGGCGGTGAGCGCCTGGAGGAGCAGGGCGCGGATGTGCGTCTCCGCCCGGCGCTCGCAGACCACGTGGACGGTGGCGTGCACGGCCGCGTCGGGGTCGGAACCGGACGCCGGGGCCCGGTCCAACAGCCGCCCCGCGGGGCGCAGCACGAGGTGCACCGCGAGCACGGCGAGGGTGCCGAGGACGGCGAATTCGAGGCGCCCGGAGGCGGCCAGGACGCCGACCGCGGCCGAGCACCACAGGGTGGCCGCGGTGTTCAGCCCGCGCACCCCGGCGCCGTCGCGCAGGATCACCCCGCCGCCGAGGAAGCCGATGCCGGAGACGACGTAGGAGGCGACCCGGGTGGGGCTGCCGGAGTCCCCGACGGCGGTGCTGTAGAGGACGAAGAGGGTGGCGCCGGCGGCGACCAGGGCGTTGGTGCGCAGCCCCGCCATCCGGGCGCGCCACTGGCGCTCGACCCCGATGAGTGCTCCGCAGGCCACACCGGTGGCGAGCCGGACCAGGAAGTCGACGATGGTCAGGGTGTGCACGGAGCACCTCCTCGGGGACGGGGAACGAGGGGACGGGGCCGGCGGTGGGCCGGCGCGGGGCCCGCCACGGGCCGGTGTCGGGCCCGTGGCGGGCCGGGGACCTCAGTGGCCGAGGGCGACCTGGACGATCTTGACGACGACTAGGACCATCGCGAGCAGCAGGTACGTCCGCAGGGCGGCCAGGCCGACCTTGTGCCCGGTGGAGAGGACCGGGCGGGTCAGCGTCTCCAGGGGCGGCATCCGCCAGTCGTCCCGGCCGGTGCGGTCCACCGGCCGGCCGCCGCGCGCCCAGCCCTTGCGGCGGCGCCGCACCTCCGCGTACCCGAGCGCCAGGACGCCCGCCCCGCCGCAGCCGGCCATGATGCCGAGGATGGTGCCCGGGCCGAGGTCCGGGAAGAGGACGGCGGCGGTGAGGATCACCGACAGGGTGACCAGGACGCCGACGACGGCGGCCGTGAAGGCGTTGGTCCGGCGGCCGTTGACCCAGGGGCCGAGCACCGCCCGGTCGTTGCACAGGAGCAGCAGGAAGACCGAGGCGGAGGGCAGCAGCACCCCGGCCAGGGTCTGCACGCCCTCGGTGAGCAGGCCCAGCGGCGAGCCGGGAATCAGCACGATCGCGGCGGCCGCGGCGACCAGGCCCGCGTAGACGCCGTAGAACCCCTTGGCGCCGCCGACGCCGCGGTGCAGGGAGTGCCGGATGCCGAAGACGTCGCCGATGGCGTAGGCGGTGGACAGGGACACCGCGAACGCGCCGATGATCGAGGCGTCCAGCAGGGCGATGGCGAACAGCACCCCGGCGAGCTTGCCGGCGTGGGCGGCCAGGCCGTGCGCGATGCCGGCGGTGTCGGTGAAGGCGCCGGCGCCCGAGGTGCCGGCGAATGCGGCGGCTGCGCAGCCCATCAGGGCGGCGGCGCCGAGCACCACGATGGCGATGCCGATCCACAGGTCGGCCTTCTCGTAGCCCATGTAGCGCGGGGTGATGCGCTTGTCGATGACGTAGGACTGCTGGAAGAACAGCTGCCAGGGGGCGACGGTGGTGCCGACGATGCCGATGATCAGCAGCATCACGGCCGACAACTGGCCCGGCCCGCCGGGGAGGTGCGGGACGACGAAGTCGTGGGCCATCTGGCCGGTGGACGGGTGGACCATGAAGTAGAGCGGGACGAGCAGCAGCGACGCCGCGCACAGCGCGATGGCGATCCGCTCGAACCGGCGGAACGACCCGGTGAAGGCGGAGGCGATGATCACGGCGGCGGCCAGCAGCACCGCGCCGACCTTGGGCAGTCCCAGGTAGCCGGCGGCGAGGGTGATGCCGATGAACTCCGTCACCAGCGTCAGCGCGTTGAGCAGGAACAGGTCGATGACCGAGAACGCGCCCCAGAACTTCCCGAACCGCTCCAGGATGAGCCGGGCGTGCCCCACGCCGGTGACGGCGCCCAGACGCAGCACCATCTCCTGGTTGACGTAGAGGACCGGGACGAGCAGGAGCAGGGTCCACAGCAGGTGGGTGCCGTAGTTCTGGCCGGCCTGGCCGTAGGTGGTGAAGGCGCCGGCGTCGTTGTCGCCGACCATCACGATCAGGCCGGGGCCGACGATGGCCAGCAGCGTCTTGAGCTTGGCGGACAGGCCCCGGCGCGGGGCGGTGTCGTCGTGCCGGATGGTGCCGAGCGCGCCGCGGATGTCACCGGTGTGCGCGTCGTCGAGCACCGCGGTGGCGTGCGGGGCCGGGGTCGTGGCCGCGGCCGTGGAACGGATCGTGGTGTCGGTCATGGCAACCTCCCAAGTCCCCCGAGCGGGGGAGGTGTTGGGGGCGCGGGGCAGTCATCTCCCCTGCGCGGGCGCGCAGCACGGCGACCCGTGACGGCGGTGGGCCGTACGGGGGCGTGGGGCGGCGGGGAGGCCGCGCAGGGGAGGTGACTACCGCGTGCCGGAAGTGAGCGAGGGCAGACGGAAGGGGGGCCGATGATGGCCCGGACTACTGCATTCCATGTCTCTCGCCTCCTTCCGGTCGGGGCGCGTCGGGCGCGCCGTCGTCGATCCGGCAAGGAGCGGACCGGTCGCCGTCGACCGGTTCACCCCTACTCGTCAGAGCTTTGGCACGTCACGGCGTAGCCCTGTGTGCGGGCAGCCACTTGGGGTCACCCCTTGGGCCGGGGAGACCTGTCCTGATCCGGAGCGTCTCTCGACGGGTGGGATCAGTGGCCTGTGTCCGTGACGACGCCTCACCGAACGAGGTGCTCGCTTCGTCAAACCTCTAGGAGTCTAGACCCTGCCCACGGGGTACTTGCACAGGGACGCAAGTTCTTGACCGAGTCTTAACCCCGCGGCGGATCCGTCCCGGCGTCCGGGACGGGCTGCTGGACACCGCTGCGACCTCGGGTGAGCATGAGGCGCATGTCCGAGAACCCCGAGCCCGGCAAGGCGGGCGAAGCCGGTACCGAAGCCGAGCGGCTGGACCGCATCGAGGCGCTGCTGGCGCCTGCCGTGGCGGGGGTGGAGGAGGCCGGACGGCGGCTGCGGCCGGCCTGGCGGCGGGTCACCCGCGGTGAGCCCCGCTGGCCCTCGACGCTCGCGATGCTGGTGGCGGTGGCGCTCCAGTGGCGGCTGCCGGAGCGGCTGGCGATCCATCCGGAGTGGCTGCTGCCGGGGCTGGAGACCGCGCTGGTGCTGGTGCTGGTGGCGGCCGACCCGTACCGCATCGAGCGGGTCTCCCGGCTCTACCGGTGGGCGGGGCTGGTGCTGATCGCGATGATCAGCGCGGCCAACGGGTGGTCCGCGGTCCATCTGGTGATCGGCCTGGTGCGCGGCACCGAGGGCCAGGACGCCGGGGAGCTGCTGGCGACCGGCGGCGCCATCTGGGCCACCAACGTCATCGTCTTCGCGCTCTGGTACTGGGAGTGGGACCGCGGCGGCCCGGTCGCCCGGGTCCATGCCGTGCGCCGCTACCCCGACTTCCTCTTCCCGCAGATGGCGACGCCGGAGATGGCCCCGGAGCACTGGGAGCCGCAGTTCGCCGACTACCTGTACCTGTCCTTCACCAACGCCACCGCCTTCAGTCCGACCGACGTGATGCCGCTGACCCGCTGGGCGAAGCTGCTGATGCTGCTCCAGTCGGCGGTCTCGCTGCTGACGGTGGTGCTGGTGGTGGCCCGTGCGGTCAACATCCTCAAGTAGTCGGCCGCCGGGCCCGGTTGGGATGTCATCCGATGGGCGCCCCGAGGTGTAGAGGGGGCCTTTCGAGGGTATGGCGGCATCGTGACGGGACGGTGAGACGGGTCTGAGAACTTCATGAATACTTGTTCAATTGCGCAATCATTTGGCCAAGGCTTGACCGGTTGACCCGTAACCAATCGCTCACAAGGCTCTGACCTGCACTTTTGTCGCTTCGGGGCGGCGGTGCCGAAAACAATCTCCGGTCGGAGTCAATTCTTTCTCACGCCGTGGTCAGGCGCCGGGGCCGCTTTCCCGCTGCCGCCTGGCCAAGCGCGCATCGGCCGCATTCACAACACGTTCGAATGGTGGATCTGTGGGTCCCCAGCGAGAACCCATGCCTGGTCAGCGGCATCTCTAGTGGCGAATGTCCGAGGGTCTCCACCCACCGGCACCGACACAACAGAGGCATAACGATGTCGTCGCCCCTTCTCGAATCGTCCTTCGAGTCGTCAGAGCCACTGCCCGCACGGGCCGTTTACCGCACCGCCGGCACCCCGGCCCCGCGGACCCTGCTCGACGTGCTCGACGCCACCGCGGCCGCACACCCCCAGGCGATCGCCCTGGACACGGGCGCCGAGGTGATCACCTACCGCGACCTGTGCAGCGAGACCGAACGTCGTGCACGGCAGCTCAGGGACCTCGGAATCGGTCCCGGTGACCGGGTCGGAGTCCGCGTGCCCTCCGGAACCGCCGAGCTGTACCTGTCGATCCTCGCCGTCCTGCGCAGCGGAGCGGCGTACGTCCCGGTCGATGCCGACGACCCCGACGAGCGGGCCGCCACCGTCTTCCGGGAGGCCGCCGTCTGCGCCGTCCTCGGCCCGGCCGCCCCGCCGCCCGCCCTGGCCCGGCCCGCCGGGGCGCCACGTCCCCCGGGCCTCCAGGACGACGCCTGGATCATCTTCACATCGGGTTCGACCGGCGCGCCCAAGGGCGTCGCGGTCAGCCACCGCGCCGCCGCCGCCTTCGTCGACGCCGAGGCCGTCCTGTTCTGCCAGGACCGGCCGCTGGGCCCCGGCGACCGGGTACTGGCCGGACTGTCCGTCGCCTTCGACGCCTCCTGCGAGGAGATGTGGCTCGCCTGGCGGCACGGCGCCTGCCTGGTGCCCGCCCCCCGCTCGCTGGTCCGCGCCGGCCACGAACTCGGCCCGTGGCTGGTCGAGCGGGGCATCACCGTGGTCTCCACCGTGCCCACCCTCGCCGCGCTCTGGCCCGACGAGGCGATGCGCCGGGTCCGGCTGCTGATCGTCGGCGGCGAGGCGTGCCCCGCCGCGCTCGTCGACCGCTTCGCCGGATCCGGCCGCGAGATGTGGAACACCTACGGCCCGACCGAGACCACCGTCGTCGCCTGTGCCGCCCGCCTCCGGCCGGGCCAGCCGGTCCGCATCGGCCTGCCCCTGGAGGGCTGGCAGTTGGCCGTCGTGGACCGGGCCGGCCGGCCGGTGCCCTACGGCGCCGAGGGCGAGTTGCTCATCGGCGGCGTCGGCACCGCCCGCTACCTCGACCCGGTCAAGGACGCCGAGCGCTTCCGGCCCGACGACGTCCTGGACACCGCCCGCGCCTACCGCACCGGCGACCTGGTCCGCGCCGAACCCGAGGGCCTGCTCTTCGTCGGCCGCGCCGACGACCAGATCAAACTCGGCGGCCGACGCATCGAGTTGGGCGAGATCGACGCCGCGCTGGCCGCCCTGCCCGGCGTCCTCGGCGCCGCCGCGGCGGTCCAGACCACCCCGGCCGGCACCCAGGTCCTGGTCGGCTACGTCGTCCCCGAGCAGCGCACCCCCGACGGCTCCAGCTTCCAGCAGGACAAGGCCCGCGCGCTGCTCCAGGAACGGCTGCCGGCGCAGCTCGTACCGGTCCTCGCGGAGGTCGAGAGCCTGCCCACCCGGACGTCCGGCAAGGTCGACCGCAAGGCGCTGCCCTGGCCGCTGCCGACCGCCCCGGTCGACGGTGCGGTCGGCGCCCCGGCCCCGGCGCTGCACGGCACCGCCGCCCGCCTCGCCGGCATCTGGGAGGAACTCCTGGGCGTCCGGCCCGGCCCGGACAGCGACTTCGTCTCCCTCGGCGGCACCAGCCTGGTCGCCGCCCGGATGGCCTCCCAGCTCCGCGCCCACCACCCCGGCGTCTCGGTCGCCGACCTCTACCGCCACCCGGTGCTGCGCGACATGGCCGAGCACCTCGACTCGCTCGGCGGCCCGGTGGACGAGGTCCGCCCGGTCCGCCCCGTCCCGCGCCGCGCCGGCGTCGTCCAACTCCTCGTCCAGACCGCCCTGTACGGCGTCGCCGGTCTGCGCGGACTGGTCGGGCTCGCGCTCGGCGACAACATCCTCGGCTGGCTCGCCCCGCAGGTCTGGGCCCCGCACACCGCCTGGTGGCTGATCATCGTCGGCTGGGTGGTGCTCTACAGCGCCCCGATGCGCTGCGCCCTGGGCGCCCTCGCCGCCCGGACGCTCGCCGGCTCGATCCGGCCCGGCGCCTATCCGCGCGGCGGCGCCACCCATCTGCGCCTGTGGACCGCCGAACGCGTGGTCGCCGCCTTCGGCATCCCGTCCCTGCTCGGTACGCCCTGGGCGCGGCTGTACGCCCGGACCCTGGGCTGCACCACCGGGCGGAACGTGGCGCTGCACACCATGCCGCCGGTCACCGGCCTCGCCGAACTCGGCGACGGCTGCAGCGTCGAACCCGAGGCCGACATCTCCGGCTGGTGGCTCGACGGCGACACCCTGCACATCGGCGCGGTCCGGATCGGCGCCGGCGCCCGGGTCGCCCACCGCAGCATGCTGATGCCCGGCGCCGTCGTCGGACAGGGCGCCGAACTCACCGCCGGTGCCTGCCTGGACGGCGAGATCCCCGACGGCGCCTGCTGGTCCGGCTCCCCGGCCCGCCCGGCCGGCGCCGCCGAGCGGATGGCCGGCGCCGCGTGGCCCGCCCCGCGCTGGCGGCGTTCGCTCGGCTGGAGCGCCGCCTACGGGCTCTCCCTGCTGGGCCTGCCGCTGCTGGCACTGCTGTCCACCGCCCCCGCACTGGTCGGCGCGTACTTCCTGCTCCGCGACAGCGGCACCCTCGCCACCGCGGCGGTCCGCCTGTTGCTGGCCGTCCCGGTCTTCACGCTCGTCACCACCGGCTCCTCGATCCTGGTGACCGCCGCCGTGGTGCGGCTCCTCGGCCGCGGCATCACGCCGGGGCTGCACCCGGCGAGCGGCGGCGTCGCCTGGCGCGCCTGGCTGGTGACCCGCCTCCTGGACGGCGCCCGCGGCAGCCTCTTCCCGCTCTACGCCAGCCTCGGCACCCCGCACTGGCTGCGGCTGCTCGGCGCCAAGGTCGGCAAGCACGCGGAGATCTCCACCGTGCTGCCGCTGCCCTCCCTGCTGCACGTCGAGGACGGCGCCTTCCTGGCCGACGACACCCTGGTCGCCCCCTTCGAACTCCGCGGCGGATGGCTGCGGTTGGGGACCGTCCGGATCGGCCGCCGGGCCTTCGTCGGCAACTCCGGCATCGTCGACCCCGGCCACGACGTCCCCGACCACAGCCTGGTCGGCGTGCTCTCCAACGCACCCGCCGACGGCGAGCCCGGGATGTCCTGGCTGGGCCGGCCCGCGATGCCGCTGCCCCGGGTGGCGGCCCAGGCCGACCCGGCGCGCACCTTCGCGCCGCCGCGCAAGCTGGTCCTGGCCCGCGCCGCCGTCGAGCTGTGCCGGGTGCTGCCCCTGATGTGCGGAGTGGCCCTCGCCGAGGGCGTGTTCCTCACCGAGCAGGACGCCTTCACCAGCGGCGGCCTCGGCCTCGCGGCGCTGGTCGGCGCCCCGCTGCTGCTGCTCTCGGGCCTGGTGGCGCTGCTCATCACGACTCTGGCGAAGTGGACGCTGGTCGGCCGGTTCACCGTCGGCGAGCACCCGCTGTGGTCGCCGTTCGTCTGGCGCAACGAGCTCTACGACACCTTCGTCGAGTCGCTCGCCGTGCCGTCGATGGCCGGCGCCTTCACCGGCACCCCGGTCCTCAACTGGTGGCTGCGCACCCTCGGCGCCAAGATCGGCCGCGGCGTCTGGCTGGAGAGCTACTGGCTGCCGGAGACCGACCTGATCACCCTCGCCGACGGCGTCAGCGTCAACCGCGGCTGCGTGCTGCAGACCCACCTGTTCCACGACCGGATCATGCGCCTGGACACCGTCCGGCTCGCCGAGGGCTCCTCGCTCGGCCCGCACGGCATCGTGCTCCCCGGCACCGACGTCGGCGCACGCGCCTCGATCGCACCGTCCTCCCTGGTCATGCGCGGCGAGAGCGTGCCCGCGCACACCCGCTGGGCCGGCAACCCGATCGCCGGCGAACGCCCGACCCGTCGCGCCGCGGCGCGCGCGGAGGGTGGTGCTGCCGCGTGACCCGATGCAGTCGGCGCGCCCTCATCAGGGGCGCCGCCCTGCTCCCGCTCGTCGCGACGGTCGCCGACGGCCTGGGCGGATCGCGCCCCGACCGCTACTTCCCGCGGCACGGCACCTACGCGCACGACACGGTCTCCTACGACCTGGACCTGTCCTACCGCCCGGCCGACGGCAGCCTCGACGGCCGGGCTCGCATCGAGGCGGTGGCCAACGAGCCCCTGAACCGGGTGGAGTTGGACCTCTCCCGGCTCAGCGCGCACACCGCCCGGATCGACGGGACCCGGGTCCGGGCCCGTCAGCAGAACGGCAAGCTGTACCTGGACACCCCGCACCCGCTCGCCACCGGCACGCGCTTCACCGTGGACGTCGGCTACCGCGGCCGGCCCCGACCGGTCCGCTCGCCGTTCGGCCCGATCGGCTGGGACCGCACCGGCGACCCGCACGACGGCACGATGGTCGCCTCCCAGCCGCTCGGCGCCCCGTCGTGGTTCCCGTGCAACGACCGGCCCGACGACAAGGCGGCCTTCACCTTCCGGATCACCGTCCCGCACGGTCAGCACGCCCTCGCCAACGGCACCCTGCTCGAACGCCGCCGCAACGGGCACCGCGAATGCTGGACCTACCACCACCCCGGCCCCATGGCCCCGTACCTCGCCGCGCTCTACACCGGCCGCTTCCGGCACGACAGCGGCACCGCCCAGCTCGGCCCGGAGCACCCGTCGATCGGGCTGCACAACTCCTACCCGTCGTGGATGGCCGAGGACGCCGCGCACGACCTGGCCCGCCAGCCGGAGATGCTCCGGGCGTTCAGCGGCCACTTCGGCCGCTACCCGTTCGAGGCGTACGGCGCGGTGGTCGTCGACGCCGAACTCGCCGCCCCGGTCGAGAACCAGACCCGGTCGGTGTTCGGCAGCAACCACATCGACGGGGAGCGCGGCGCGGAGACCCTGGTCGCGCACGAGATCGCCCACCAGTGGTACGGCAACAGCGTCAGCCTGCGCGACTGGCGCGACATCTGGCTCAACGAGGGCTTCGCCACCTACGCGGAGTGGCTGTGGTCCGAGCACATCGGCGAGGACAGCGCCGACGAGATCGCCCGCCGGGAATGGCGCTCGCTGCGCGACCGCCCCCAGGACCTGCGGGTCGCCGACCCCGGTCAGCGGCGGATCTTCGACGACCGGGTCTACGTCCGCGGCGCGTGCGCCCTGCACGCGCTCCGCCGGTCCGTCGGCGACAGCCGGTTCTTCGCCGTGCTGCGCGGCTGGCACGGCGAGCACCGCGGCGGCAGCGCCAACACCGCGGCGTTCCTGGCCCATGCCGAACGCTGTGCCGGCCCGGTCCGCCCGCTGCTGCACAACTGGCTGTACGAGAAGCCGCTGCCCGCGCTGGCGGCCTGAGAACCCGGTACCCCGGTGGCGGACGGCCGACCCGCCCGCCACCGAGGACGGTCCCGGTCAGCCCCGGCGCCGCACCTTCAGCGCCGCGTCCGTCCGCCGGGCCGGCTGTCCGTCGGGGCCGTGCTGCACCCGCGCGAACTCCTCGCTGAGCTGCACCTCCCACTCCTGTGCGGGGAGCGCGAGGGCCGCCAGCACCTCCTCGGTCGTCGGGAAGCGCTCCATCGGGTGCGCGTCCTGGTGCTCCCACGGCGGCGCCCCGGCGTGCCCGACGACCAGCAGCACCCCGCCGGGCGCCACCGCCGACGCCGCGGTCCGCAGGATCCGCTCCCGGAAGATCTCGCCCGGATTGTGCAGGAACTGCGCCGAGACCAGGTCGAACCCGCCCTCGGGGAACGACACCGTCAGGTCGCGCCGCTGCCAGTCGATGCGGTCGGCGACCCCGGCCGCCGCGGCCTGTTTCGCAGCCCGGCCCAGTGCCACCCCGGACACGTCGACCGCGGTGACCCGCCAGCCCTGCGTGGCCAGCCAGATCGCGTCCGCGCCCTCGCCGCACCCCAGGTCCAGCGCGGTGCCCGGGGCCCGGTCACGGACCTCGCGGACCAGTACGACGTTGGGGTTCCCGCTCCATATCCGGTCGTTCTCGGCGTACCGGGCGTCCCAGAACTCCTCGTCGGGGACCGTGTCCGTGCCGCTGCCGCTGCCATGGCCGTGGTTCATGGATGTGCTCTCCTCTTCGTCCGGTCACGGCACAGCGTCCGCCGTACGCCGACCGTCCGGCAAAGTCCGTTGCCGATCCTGCAACAGACCGGAGGGAGCCTCCGCTAAATCTCGCCCTCGACCGCCCCGCCCACGTCGTGGGCGATGTGCACCGCCGCCTCCTCGGCGGACGCCGCACCCCCATCGATCCCGACGTCCCGGGCGATGATGTCGTTGCTTCCGCCACCGCGCCAGAAGCCCTCGTCGTAGCTGACGATCCGGCCGGCGCGCTCCTCGCCGACCTGGTCGTCATAGGGCTCGCCGGCGCCGTCCGGCAGATCCCCGATGCCGTCGCCGTCCGGCGCGCAGACGTCCGGCAGCTCGATGGCGAGCCGATGGGCCAGGGACTCGCGGTCGTGCTGCTCCTGCGCGGTGGTCCCCTCGTGGTTCACCACGAACGGGCGCTCCGGCGGCGAATAGCCGGTGTCCAGCGCCTCGTCGAGCCCCGGCTCGTCCAGGGCGTCCTCCATGTCGAGGTCGTTGGGATAGTCCTGCGGATCGGATCTGGGCGGCTGGTAGACCTCGTCGCCCATGGCGTCGTCGGACATCGCCGCCCTCCTCCTCGCCTCCGTGTCGGGTGGTGTCGCGCCCTCAGTGGCATTGTCCGCCAGCGAGCGCTCCTCGGCCTCAGGAGCGCCGGTCCTCGGTGCCCAGCCCGAGCGACTCGGCGATGCCCTGCACATTGCCGTACCGGTGGTGCGCGGGCAGCTGCTCGGCCATCGTGACCAGGCGGTCCGGGGCGTGGTTGCTGCGCAGGGTACGGATGATGTCGTTGCGCTCGGCCGGATAGAGGCTGCGGCCGAGGTACTGCGCCAGTTCGGAGCGCACACCGACGTCGCGTTCGGACATGCCGTGCGGGGTGCCGCCGCGGTAGATGCTCTCCGGCGACGGTGCCGCCACCGGCTGGTCCTCGCCGGCCGGCTCCAGTTCGCGGTTCTCGTCCGCGCGCAGCGAACGGTCCATGGTCAGCTGGCTCCGAAGCTGCTTCTTCATCATGTCGTCCCGGGCGGGACCGGTCTTGTCCATGCCGTGTTCCATGACCATCTGCCTCCGTTGCCTCCTGTTCCAGTCTCCCTTTTCCCCTCGTGCTGACAACACGACGGAGGTCGGGGCAGGGGACGGGCGGGCGGCCCGGCGCCGGCCGGCCCGCCCCGCGCGGGAGGAAACGCGACCGCCCGCCGCCCCGGGGGTCCGGGTGCGGCGGGCGGTCGGTGCGCGGCCCGCGCCGTCAGTCCTGGGCCTCGGCCGCCACCGGCTTCGGGATCAGGAACGACGTCGCGATGGCGAGCGCCAGGATGACCACACCGGCAATCATGCCGGCGGTGTAGCCGCTGGCCGAGGTCGGATCGGCCGGCGCCAGCGCGGTCTTCACCGCGTACAGCGCCGCGAAGCTCAGCCCCGCGCCGAGGTTGAAGGCGCCCGCGTTGAGCCCGGGCAGGAAGCCGGGGTTCTCACCGGGGGAGAGGACGATGCCGAGCCCGTTGAGCACGATGTTGGCCACGCCCGCGTAGGTGATGCCGACCAGCAGCGAGGTCACCAGCAGCAGCCCGTGCGTCTGGCTGTGCATCGTCAGCAGCATCAGCACCACCGACCCCACGGAGCCGAAGAGGCCCAGCCGCAGGATCCGGCCGTAGCCGAAGGTCGCGGCGAGCCGGCCGGCCACCGGGCCCATCGCCAGCCCGGCGAGCGCGTACGGCGTCAGCGTCCACCACGCGGACTGCTCGGCGGACATCCCCAGACCGGCCTGCGCGTCCTGGGCGAAGGCCGGGATCAGCCCGTTCATCACCGCGAACACGCCGGTCATGGTCAGCACCGTGGTCAGCAGCAGCGACCAGGTGGCCCGCTGCTTGAGGTGCCGGGTGGCGACCAGCGGGTGCCCGCTGCGGTTCTCGGTCCGCCAGAACAGCGCGAACGCGGCGGCGGCCAGCACGACCAGCACGGCGATCATCGCCCAGTCGGCGTCGGCCAGCTTCCCGGCCTCGTTGAGCGCGATCAGCAGCGCGCCGACCGAGACCACCAGCAGTGCCACGCCCGGCCAGTCCATCCTGGACGCGGTGGCGGCCTTGGACTCCGGGGTCAGGGTCGCCACCAGGGCGGTGGCCACGGCCGCGACGACGCCCATCGCCCAGAAGACCGACTGGAAGCCGTGGTGGTCGGCGAGATAGCCGCCGGCCAGCGAGTCGATGCCGGCGATACCGCCGTTGACCGCGGTGATCACGCCCAGCAGGGTGCCGTACTTCTTCGGCTCCTTGACCTCGACGCGCAGCATGATCAGGCACAGCGGGACGACCGGCCCGCTCACGCCCTGGATGATCCGCCCGGCGAACAGCATCGGGATGCTGGTCGCCAGCGCGGCGACCACACAGCCGACGGCCATCAGGCCGAGCATGCCGGCCAGCACCCGGCGCCGGCCGAAGACGTCGCCCAGCCGGGGCAGGAACAGCGAGAACAGCGCCGCGGACGTGAAGAACGCGGTCTGGGTCATGCCCACCTCGGCGGAGCTGGCCCCGAGCGAGTCCTCGATGCTCTTCAGCGCCGGGCTGAGCATGCTGGCGTTCAGCTGGAAGGCGAAGCAGGCCGCGAGCAGCGCGGTGACCAGCACGCCGATCCGGACGCCGGACCCGCCGCCGGAAACCTCGGTGGTACGTGGTGCGGTGGAGATGTTCATGCCTGGCCTTCGCCGATCCGCTCCAGGGCGTCCACCACGAGGTTCCAGAACCGCTCGTGGTCGAGCTTGACCGCGACCTGGGTGTGGCAGTCGGCCGGTGCCGGCGCCCGGAAGTCGGTGACGGTCATGCCCAGGGTCAGCGCGCCGCGCAGCTCGATGTCGACCGGCGCCTTGCGGACGGTCATCACGTCCGGGTCGATGACGTACGCCACCGCGCACGGGTCGTGCACCGGCGGGTGGTCGAAGCCCTGGTTCTCGCGGTACGCCTCGCGGAAGAAGTCCAGCAGCTCCAACACGAACCGGGACGGTGCGGTGCCGACCGCGGCGATCTTCGCCTCGACCTCGGGGGTGGCCAGCGCCTGGTGGGTGAGGTCCAGGCCGACCATGGTGACCGGCCACTTCTCGTTGAAGACGATGTGCGCGGCCTCGGGGTCGATGATGATGTTGAACTCGGCGACCGCGCTCCAGTTGCCCTCGTGGTAGCCGCCGCCCATCAGGACGACCTCGCGCACCCGCTCGGCGATCCGGGGTTCCTTGCGCACCGCCATGGCGATGTTGGTCAGCCCGGCCGTGGGGACGATGGTGATCTCGCCCGGCTCGTGCGCCATCACGGTGTCGATGATCAGGTCGACGGCGTGCCGGCGGTCCAGCTCGAAGGCCGGCTCGGGCAGTTCGGGCCCGTCGAGGCCGGTCTCGCCGTGGATGTCGGGGGCGGTCTCGATGGACCGGACCAGCGGACGCGGGTTGCCCGCGGCGAACGGCACACCGGTGATGCCGGCGATGGCCGCCACCGACAGCGCGTTGCGGGTCACCTTCTCCAGCGTCTGGTTCCCGACCACGGTCGTCACGGCGACCAGTTCGACGTCGGGATTGCCGTGGGCCAGGAGCATGGCGATCGCGTCGTCATGCCCCGGGTCGCAGTCGAGGATGATCTTTCTGGCCAACGGGAGAGCCCCTTTGCTCTGCGGAACGGTGAAGCGGGGTGAACTCGATCTCTGGGGCGCGCCAGCCAGGGGCACGGCGTCAGCCGCTCCAGTGGAGCCGGTGCTTGCACCGCGCGCGACCTCGGGAAAACGTTCTCCGGAAATTTCGCTCATGCCACGCGGAGATGTCAATGAAACGTCAATGAAGTGTGAGGCAGGCGACCCGCTTACCCGCTGGTACGGAGCGCACGGAGCTGGTACGTCTGTGCACGGGCGGTGATAACGTTTGCCGCCATCGTCCGGGACGGCGCGGTGCGCAGGGCCGCCGTCCCGTAGTGGAAGGGCACGCCGTCGTGGCCGAAGTGACCTTGCGGGACGTCGCGCGGGCGGCGGGCTGCTCTGTCGCCACCGTCTCCCGAGTGCTGGCCGGCACCCGCCCGGTGGGAGCCGAGACCGCGCGCGCCGTGCGGGAGGCCGCCGACCGCCTGGGCTACCGCCCCAACGAGGTCGCCCGCGCGCTGCGCAGCCGCTCCACCGGCACCGTCGGCCTGGTCCTCCCGCAGATCACCAACCCCTTCTTCCCCTCCCTCGTCCGGGAGTTGGAGCACGTCCTGCACGCCGAGGGCCGGGCCGTGCTGCTCGCCGACTGCGACGACGACCCGGAGACCGAGGCCGCCCGGATCGGCGCCCTGCTGGGCCGCCGGGTGGACGCCCTGCTGCTCATCCCGGTCGACGAGCGGCGCAGCCGGGAGGCGGTGGCCGCCGCCGCGGCGCAGGTGCCGCTGGTGCTGTTGGACCGGGGCTGCGGCCCCGGCGTCGCCGACTCGGTCGCGGTCGACAACGCGGCCGGGATGGCCCTCGTCCTGGAACACCTCGCCGCCACCGGCCGCCGTCGCCCCTGTTTCATCGGCGCCGCCGGGACCGCCTCCGCGGCGGCCGAACGGCGCGCCGCCTACGCGGCGGGGGTGGCCGCCCTCGACCCGACCGCACCGGAACGCGCGGTGCTCGGCGAATTCTCCGTGGAGTGGGGCCGGGCCGCCGTGGACCGCATCTGGCCCGCCCGCCCGGACGCGGTGGTCTGCGCCAACGACCTGATCGCGGCCGGCGCGCTGCAACGCCTGCGCCAGCTGGGCGCCGACGTGCCCGGCGAGGTCGCGGTCACCGGCTTCGACGACGTCCCGCTGGCCGGCCTGGCCGATCCGGCGCTCACCACGGTCCGTCAGCCGGTAGCCGAACTGGCCGCCGAGGCCGCCCGGTTGCTCACCCGTCGCCCGGCCGCGGCCCTGGTCCCGGTCCCCGGCCCCCGCCGTCCGGTCCGCACCGTGCGCCTCGCGCCGGAGTTGGTGGTCCGGGCGTCCAGTGCGCCGGGCGGGGTGCGGGTCGAGCCCTGCGCGACCTCTTGACCGTACGCGGTCAGAGCGTTAAGTCTAGACCAATCGCCTGACACACCCTCGCGTCAACCACCCCCCTACGCGAAAGGGTTGACATGAACAAGAAGAGAAGGCTGGCCCTCGCCCTGGGCGCCGGCATCGCCCCCCTCCTCGTCGTCGGTCTGCCGGTCGGCTCGGCCAGTGCCCACGGTTACGTCTCCTCGCCGCCCAGCCGGCAGGCCCAGTGCGCCGCCGGCACCGTCGACTGCGGCCCCATCAAGTGGGAGCCGCAGAGCGTCGAAGGGCCCAAGGGGCTGACGAGTTGCAGCGGCGGCAACAGCCAGTTCGCCGACCTGGACGACGACTCCAAGCCGTGGCAGGTCACCCCGGTCAACAGCAGCCAGACCTTCACCTGGCGGTTCACGGCCCGGCACGCCACCAGCAACTGGCAGTACTTCGCCAACGGCCAGAAGGTCGCCGAGGTCGACGGCCACGGTGCCCAGCCCCCGGCCGAGGTCTCCCACACCGTCAACTTCGGCGACATCAAGGGCAAGCAGAAGATCCTCGCGGTCTGGAACATCGCCGACACCGCGAACGCCTTCTACGCCTGCATCGACGTCAACATCGGCTAGGTGGTGTCCGCACGTCCCGTCGTCGCCCGGACGGCAGGCGGGACAGGGCGGACCCGACCTGGCCCGCGGTCCGTCGCCTCGCCTTTCCCTCGGCCCACCTTCTCCCTTCTCCGCTCACCGTCCCCCACCGTCGCCCCGCGTTCCGTCCCGGACGCGGGGCGACGCCGCTGTCAGGGGCACCCGTTACGATCGGCGCATTCAAGGACCGATGCGGCCGGCCGCAGCCGGGAGGAAGAGATGGGTCTGTTCCGCCGAGGACCGAAGCGGGATCCCCGCGAGCTCGCACGCGACGAGGAGTTCAGCTTCTTCTCGGAGCGGGAAGGCCGGGTGTTCAGATCCGAGGTCCGGCAGGCGTTCGCCGAGCACGGTCTGGAGGTCACCGCCTATCCGGGAGTGGTCACCGACTCCGCGGGCCGCCAGTTCGGCCTCGGCAATCTGGCCGCCGTCTGTCACCGCGACCGCCGCGGCGAGCGCTGCTGGCCACGGCTCATCCGCGACCACGTCGGCAAGGTGCTGCGCACCATGGACGGCCCGCAGCCGCTGGAGATCCTCTCCCACGACGAGATCCGGGCCTGCCTCTACCCCCGGATCGTCGCCCAGGAGACCCTGCCCGCCTCCGACGCCTTCCGCTACGGCCACGAACCGGCCCCCGGTTTGCGCGAGGTGCTCGCCCTCGACCTGCCCGAGGCCGTCCAGATGCTCAGCGAGGACTCCCTCAGCGACCTCGGCGACGTGGCCGAGCTGCGCATCCGCGCCATGAACAACCTGCGCGCCCTGCCGGTCGAGGGGCACGAGACGGTCCGGCGCGGCGACGGCTCGGCGTTCGAAGTGCTGCTCGGTGACTCCTTCTTCACCGCGAGCCGGGTGCTCGTCCTCGACGACCTGGTCGAACGCCTCATGGGCACCGCCCTCACCCGGGACGGCGCCCTGGTCGCCCTGCCCTTCCGCCATCAGCTGGCGTTCCACCGCATCCACGACGCCCAGGTCATCCCGGCGCTCCAGGCCATGGCGCAGTTCGCGGCGGCCGGCCACGAGGACGCGGCGGGCGCGATCAGCCCCCGGGTGTACTGGTGGCGCCGCGGGATGATGACGCCGCTGAGCGAGCCGGACGGCGACGGCCTGCGGGTGGTGGTCGACATGGAGTTCCAGGACATGTTGGAGCGCCTGGTACAGGACGAGACGTAGCCGCCCGGGCCTCCCGTCGGGGCCCGGCTCCGGGCCCGGAAAAAATTCTTTCGCGAAATCTTCGCCCGAGGGGAACCCCGACCGCCCGCACTCCGTTATTCCCAGTGAGACCCCGCGTTCTCCCCCGTGCGCGGGGTCTCACCATTGCCGCGTGCGCCTGCCGCTGCCGCCCGTGCGGGCCTCACTCGCCGAGCCGGGCCCGCTCCTCGTCGGTGAAGAGCCGCGAGCGGATCAGGAATCGCACCCCCTCCGGCGCCTCCAGCGAGAAGCCGCTGCCCCGCCCCGGTACGACATCCACCGTCAGATGCGTGTGCCGCCAGCGGGCGAACTGGTCGGCCGACATCCAAAACCCCACCGGTTCGGGCACGCCGTCCACCGCCAGCCGCTCCAGCAGCACATCGGACGCTCCGGTACGGAACTCCCCGGCCGGGTAGCACATCGGTGCGCTGCCGTCGCAGCAGCCGCCGGACTGATGGAACATCAGCGGCCCGTGCTGCTCCCGCAGCGACCGCAGCAGCGCGGCGGCGGAGTCGGTCAGCGCGATCCGCGCGGCGTCCCGCGGGAGGCCGGTGTCCTGCTCGTCCGTGTCGTTCACGTGCTGCCCCTTTGTCGGCCGGTCACGACGGGCGCGGTTCCCCTGCCGGGCGGGGGAGTGCCCCGCCCGGCAGCATGGCAGAAGGCCGCCGCGCCGCGGAACACGGCGCGGCGCGGCGGCCCGGGCGGTGGCGACGGCTCACGCCCGACCGCGGTGCCTCATCGGCCGCGTCACATCCGGTGCTCCAACAGCGCGGTGGCGACGGCGACTTGGTCCGGTTCGAGGGCGGACTCGCCGTCCTCGACGTTCCACAGGGCGTTCTGCAGGACCCGGCCGAGCGTCCAGCCCGCGGCCCGTTCGCGGTCCAGGCCCACCACCTCGGTCAGCAGGTCGAAGCGGCGCAGCACCGCCCGCCGGACGTCGCCGGTCGCCACCACGTCGTCCCACCGGTTGTCCAGGGCGGGCAACAGCTCGAAGCCGGGGTCGCCGGCCAGCGGTTCGGGGTCGATGGCCAGCCACGGCTCCCGTTCGCCGGCCAGCACGTTGTCGTAGTGCAGGTCCCAGTGCAGCAGCCGGTCCCCGCTCTCGTCGAGCAGCCCGGCCACGGCGGACGCGCAGGAGCGCACCAGCCGTCGCTCCGCCGGGTCGTGCAGTGCGCGGACGGCCTGCGGGGTCTGGTCGAGCATGGCGGCGGCGAGGTCGGCGAGCTGCCGCAGCCCCGCCGGGGCGGGCACCGCCACCAGCCGCGCCATCAGCTCGGCCAGGATCCGCAGCGCCTCGGTGTCGTCGGGCACCGCCGACAACGGCCGGCCGGCGTCCAGCCGTTCCAGCAACTGGGTGGCGCTCGCCTCGTCGTGGTCGAGCAGGCGGACGATGCCGTTGCCGCGCCAGGCCCGCAGGCCCGACGTGGCGCCGGCGGTCTCCTCCCTCGGCCGTTGGAGCTTGAGCGCGGCGGGCGTGGCGTCCGCCCGCCGCACCGGCAGGACGAGCGAGGCCATGCCGTAGCGGGCGGGGCCGTCCGGCCGCAGTGCCCAGCGGTCGAGGAACGCCGCGCCCAGCGCGGGCAGCTCGGTCAGCCAGGCACGCTCCGCGGCGCCGTGCGCACCGTAGGACGCGACGAACGCGTCGGGGACGTCGATCAGGGCCGACGTGGTCATCGGGAACTCTCCTTCGTGGATCCGGATCAGGGATGCGGGAACGAAGGAGGTGGTGGGGGTGCCCGGGCCGCGGGCAGGCGTCAAAGCATGCCCCCACCCTAACCCGCCCGGGCGACAAGGCGTCCGGGCGCCGGTCGGGGCTACGGGGTGCCGTTCCTGGCGGATCCCTGGGCCGGGATGCGGGCCCCCGCCCAGCCCTGCACGGCCGGCTCCTCCAGGGAACGGACCCACCAGTCGGCCAGCGCGTCGGCCGGCCCGGCGGGCCGCGGGCCGACGCCGATCACCCGCAACCCCGCCGCCGCGGCGGCCTGGATGCCGCAGTGCGAGTCCTCGACGGCCAGCGCGCGGGCCGGTTCGACCCCGCAGAGCCGGGCCGCGGTGAGATAGACGTCCGGATACGGCTTGGGTCTGGTGGTGGCGTCGGGGACCACGACATGGTCGAAGTACCGCCGCAGCCCGGCCACGTCGAGGCAGGACTCGACGACCTCCAGCGGGCAGTTGCTGGCCACCGCCAGCGGTGCGAACCGCGCGGCCGAGCGCACCAGTTCGGGGGCGCCGGGCATGGTCGTCGGATGTGCGGCGACGCGCTGCCGGAAGCGGTCGAGCAGCGCCGCGGTCAGCTCCTCGGTCAGCTCCGGCCGGCCGACGGACTCGGCCATCAGCCGTCCGCACGCGGTGTAGTGCAGGCCCCGGGCCTGTTCCGAGAAGCCGGGCGCGGGGACGTGGCCGTACTCGCGCAGCACCGTGTCACGGGCGTCCACCCAGTGGCGTTCGGTGTCCATCAACGTGCCGTCGCAGTCGAAGACCACGGCGGCTGGGGTCCAGGAAAGGATGCGGTGTGCGGTCATCCGAGATTCCGTTCCGATGGGCCCGGCGGGCGGCGACGTGACCGGGCGCCTCGGAAGGCAGGACGGTGTCGGTGCGCGGCCGCGGCAGCGGGCTGAGGGGTTCCGGCGGAGGGCGGCTCCCGGACCGGGAGACCTGGGCGCGCTCGGCGCCGGAAAATAACGATCGTTACGTTACGGACGGCCACGCAACAGGGTCAATAGATCGATAAATGTCCATATTTTATGCCCTAGGGGTAGCCGAGGGTGCCGTAGGCCGTTGGTGTGCCGTCCTGGACGACGCGGAACACCCAGGTCGAGTGGTGACCGATGCACAGCACCCGTGCGGGCGGGGCGAGTTCGGTGAACCTGACCGCCTTCAGGCGCCCGGCGCACGGCCGGGCCAGCGCGCCCCGGCTGCGGTGGGCCACGGCCTGCCGCGCGGCCTCCAACAGCACGATCCCGGGCGCGTGGTCGGTGGGGTGGTCGAAGAGGAACGGGTGCAGTGGGTCGGCCGGTGCCACCAGTAACCTGTCCCCGTCCTCGGCGAGGACCGCGTCCTGGGGGTGGTTCACCGTCAGCGCGGCGGCTGCCGGCCGGTGTGCCGTCGTCCGGGGCAGGGGCGACGCCGGCCCGGGCGTACTCCTCGCCCGCAGCGCGGCGTAGCCCGCCCCGTCCACGAACCGCACCCCGCCGCCGCCTCGGCCGAACACCGTTCCGCGGGCGGCGAAGGTGACGTCCAGCCGCAGGCCGGTGACGGAACCGTCCCGGGTCCGTCGGACGTCGCTCACCCGGGCACGGCAGGTGATCTCGGTCGCGCCGGGTCCGGCCGGCGGCTCGCTCTCCGGGCACAGGCGGAAATACAGGTCGGTGATGATCGCGTGGTACGCCGCCGGCACCCCGTGGAACCGCAGCGGGACGTACAGCCCGAGCTGGCGCAGGGTCTCCACCAGGACCAGCGGGCTGTGCCGCTGCGACCCGTCGCGGGGGAACGTCGTATGGGCGCGCGGCCAGGACGCCGCCGCCTCGAAAGCGTCCGCGGCGTCCGCCCGCCGGACGTCCGTGAGGAGGACCTCCGCCACGGAGGTCCGGTGCACCAACTCCCGCTCGACGGTGCGGGACCAGCTCAGCGGTCCGCGCTCGCCGACCGTGCCGACAGATGACGTATTCATATGACTAGGGAATATCGAAATTCGAACATGCGCACCGTGGGGAAGTGCCGGCCGGCAGCGCGAATTGGCGGCGGCCGACCGCGGTAGATTTCCTGCAGCTGGCACGAGGACGACATCTGAGGGGCACGTGCAGACCCGGGCGAAGACGACGCGTAGGTTCCTGCTGGAAGCGGCCGCCACCCTGTTCGACGAACGGGGCTATGCCGGGACGAGCATCAGCGATATCAGCGCGCATTCCGGCCGCACCAGCGGCGCGATCTATTTCCACTACGCCAGCAAGGAGAAGCTCGCCCTCGCCATCGTCGAGGAGCACTTCGCCACCTGGCCGCAGTTGATCAGCCGCTATCGACAGCCCGGAGTGCCGGCCCTGGAAAGACTCGTCGGGCTGAGCTTCGAGGTGGCCCGGGCGTTCCGGGACGACATCGTGGTCCGCGCCGGGGCCCGCCTCTGGGCGGAGCGCAAGGCCATCGAGACCCAGCTCCCGGCGCCGTTCCTCGGCTGGATCGAAGCCGTCACCGAGCTGCTCGAAGAGGCCGACCGCAACGGCGAACTCGCCGTCGGAGTGCCGCCCGCCGCCTCCGCGCACGGCGTCGTCTGCGCCTTCTTCGGCCTGCACACCGTCTCCGACGCACTGGAGGGGCGGCGCAACATCGAGGAGCACCTGGGTGATCTGTGGCTGCTGCTGCTCCGCGGACTCCAGGCCGAACCGGACCCCGTGGCGCTGCTCGACCGGGTGCGCCGGCGGGCCCGCGGCCGGCAAGCGGCGGCCGAGCCAGCCTGACGGGACGGCGGATCCGGCCGGTTGCTACGACCGGCGGGCGCCGCCGCGCAGGAAACGCCGCAGCGCGGTGAGCGGCCAGGTGTTGATGATGTCGTCCTTCGTGAGCCAGCCGCGCTGAGCCGTGCCGACTCCGTAGCGCATATAGGGCAGATGCGTGGTGGAGTGGGCGTCGGAGTTCACCGCGAATTTCACGCCGTGCCGCTTGGCCCGCAGGATGTCCTCGTCGCACAGGTCCAGCCGCTCGGGATGGGCGTTGATTTCCAGCGCGGTGCCGGTCCGCGCACAGGCTTCGAATACCGCGTCGAAATCCGCGTCGATTCCCGGGCGTTTGCCGATCAGACGGGTGGTGGGGTGCCCGATGATCGAGACATGGGGATTCTCGCAGGCACGCACCAGGCGGCGGGTGAGCGCCTGCCGACTCTGGTTGAAGTGTGAATGCACCGAGGCCACGCAGAGGTCGAATTCCGCCAGGAACGCATCGGGCCAGTCGACGTCCCCGTCCGGGCCGATGTTGAGTTCGGTGCCGTGCAGCAGCCGCATGCCGCGGTGCCTGCGGTCCAGGGCGCGCACCGCTTCGCGCTGCGCGAGCATCTTCTCGTCGGTCATCCGCTGCATGTAGAGGTTGGGGGCGTGGTCGGTGACCGCGTAGTACGAGTAGCCCCGGGCGGCGGCCGCGGCGACCATCTCCGCCAGCGGGGACAGGCCGTCGGTGAGGTCGGTGTGGGTGTGCAGATCGCCCCGGATGTCGCCCTCGGCCACCAGGTCGGGCAGCTCGCCCCGTAGGCCGGCGGCGACCTCGCCCCGGTCCTCGCGCAGCGGCGGCGCGATCCACGGCAGCCCCAGCCGGGCGTAGATCTCCTCCTCCGTCTCCGAGGCGACCAACTCCCCGCTGCCGCTGTCGAACAGCCCGTACTCGGACAGCTTGAGCCCGTGCCGCACCGCGATCGCGCGAGTGCGGATGTTGTGTGCCTTGGCCCCCGTGAAGTACTGGAGCCCCGCGCCCCAGGAGGCGGGCGGCAGCACCCGCAGATCCACCTGGAGGCCCTTGGTGGTGCGGATCGAGGTCTTCTTCGCGCCGTGCGCGATGACCTCGGCGGTGGACGGGAGCTCCGCCAGCGCGGTCATGAACGGCGCGGACCGCTCGGCCGCCACCAGGATGTCGATGTCCCCGATCGTCTCCCGCATCCGGCGCAGCGACCCCGCGTAGGCGCACCGCTCGCACCCGGTGATCCGGGACAGCTCCGCGGTGATCTGCTCGGCGACGTCCATCGCGGCACTGATCAGGATCCGCCCGCCGCCCGCCTTCTGGAGCAGCGAGATGCCGTGCAGGATGTTCTCCTCGGTCTTCTCGCCGAACCCCTTCAGATCCCGCAACCGCTGCGCGTGGACGGCGTCCAGCAGCTGGTCCACCGAGGTGATGCCCAGGTCCTCGTAGAGCACCATGGCCTTCTTCGGGCCCAGCGTGGGGATGGCGATCAACTCCCGCACCCCCGCCGGGATCGCCGCCCTGGTCTCCTCGATCACCGAGACCCGGCCGGACCGCAGGTACTCCACCACCTTCTCCGCGATCGACGCCCCGACGTGCGGAATCTCCCGCAGCCCCGGCACGTCGAGCTTCGAGACGTCGGCGGGATGGCCCCCGATGGCCCGGGCGGCCTTCTCGTACGCCCGGGCCTTGAAGGCGTCACCACCACTGATCGCGATGAGGTCGGCGTACTCCTGGAGCAGCGCCTCGACCTCTTCGTTGGCGCGGACCATACCTCCAGGGTGCCCCGGTCCCACCGGCACGGCATACGAAGGACGCGGGCCCCGCGCCGGGCTCAGGAGCCCGGAGGGTGTGCCAGGCGCTCCAGGACCGCCGCGGTGTCGGTGCGCCGCGCCGTCTCCACCAGGGCGCGGGCGATCACCGAGCCCGGCTCCCGAGCGGCGGTCACCAGGCCGATGGGCGCGCTGTGGTCGGGCTCCACCAGCGGCACGGCCTGCATCCCGTGCGGGACACCGAACACGTGCAGCCAGGCGTACGGCACGATGCTGGCCCACCGGCCGGCCCTGACGTGGGCGAACAGCGAGGCCACCGAATCCGTCTCGACCCGCGGCGTCGGCCGCAGGCCCAGGCCGGCGAAGACCTCGTCCAGCACCCGCCGTCCCTGCATGCTCGTGGTCAGCAGGCACAGCGGCAGGCGGGACGCCTCGGTCCAGGTCGCGGTGGGACGGCGGGCGAGCTTCTCGGCCACGCCGGTCAGCAGCACGTACCGCTCCTCGTAGAGGGCGACCGTGTGGAAGCTCTCGGCGAGGCTCGGGTACAGATAGGTGATGCCGGCGTCGATCTCGAAGTTCCGCACCCGGTGCAGGATGTCCTCGGCGCGCAGGTCCGCCAGCACCTCCACGGTGACGAGCGGATGCGCGGCGCAGAACGGTCCGGTGAGCTGCGCGACGGCGCCCGAGGCGGTCGGGACCGAACCGATCCGCAGGCGCCCGCCGAGGCCGGTGCGCGGCCGCGCCGGACCAGCAGCACGTCCAGCTCGTCCTCCAGCTTGCGGATCGCCTCGGACAGGGCCGGCTGGGAGACGTAGCAGGACCGCGCGGCGCGCCCGAAGTGACGCTCCCGGGCGAGCGCCACCAGGTACTCCAGTTGACGGAACAGCATCGCGCTCTACCGCACCCCTATCGTTCGGAGCTGCTGTGCAGCCGGTCCGCGCCGGTGTGGACGTTCATCGAGTCGCCGCGGGCACGTTGTAGGTGTTGCCGCCGTCGGCCGTGGCGCCGGCGCAGTACCGGATCCCGGCGATGTCGTCGGCGCCGCGCACCACCCCCTCGCTCACCAGGAACCCGGCCGCGAGGTCGAAGTCGTGACCGGGGGTGCGCATGGTCACCACCAGCGGACGCCCGCCGACCCGGATCTCCAGCGGCTCCTCGCCGGCCAGGGTGTCGGGGCGGTACGAGGCCACCCCCGCGCGCAGGCGCACCACCCGCCGCCGTACGGTCACCCGGCCCATCACCGGCTCCCCGGACGGTCGGCGGGGGACCGGGGGACACCGGCGGGGACCAGCCGGACCAGGACCCCCTTCGAGGTGGGCGTGTTGCTGATGTCGGCCACGCTGTCGAGGGGGACCAGGACGTTGGTCTCCGGGTAGTAGGCGGCGGCCGAGCCGCGCGCCGTGGGGTAGGAGACCGCCACGAACCCCTCCGCGCGGCGCTCCACACCGTCGTGCCACACGCTCACCAGGTCCACCGGGGCGCGGTCGGCGAGGCCGAGGGCGTCCAGGTCGGCGGGGTTGACGAGGACGACCCGGCGGGCGTGGTGGATGCCGCGGTAGCGGTCGTTCGGCGCGTACGGGACGGTGTTCCACTGGTCGTGCGAGCGCAGGGTCTGCAGCAGCAGATGGCCCGTGGGGACGTGCGGCATGGTGAAGGCGTTGCGGGTGAAGACGGCCTTGCCGCTCGGGGTGCGGAAGACCCGCCGGTTGACGGGGTTGGGCAGCCGGAAGCCGCCGGGCGCCGCCACCCGGGCGTTGAAGTCCTCGAAGCCGGGCACGACGCGGGCGATCCGGTCGCGGATGGTGCCGTAGTCCGCCTCGAACTCCTGCCAGGGGACGGCCGGATCGGCGCCCAGGGTCCGGCGGGCCAGCCGGGCGATGATCGCGACCTCGCTGAGCAGGTGCGGGGAGGCGGGCGGCAGCTTGCCGCGGGAGGCGTGGACCTCGCTCATGGAGTCCTCGACGGTGTAGAACTGCACGCCCGTGACCTGCACGTCCCGGTCGCTGCGGCCCAGGGTCGGCAGGATCAGGGCGGTGTCGCCGCACACGGTGTGCGACCGGTTCAGCTTGGTGGAGATGTGGGCCGTGAGCCGGCACCGCCGCATGGCCGCCTCGGTGACGTCGCTGTCGGGGCTGGCCCGTACGAAGTTGCCGGCGACGCCCAGGAAGACCGTGGCGGTGCCGTCGCGCATGGCGCGGATGCCGTCGACCGAGTCCAGCCCGTGCCGGGTGGGCGGGGCGAAGCCGAACTCGCGGCCCAGGGCGTCGAGGAACTCCCGCGGCATCCGCTCCCACACGCCCATGGTGCGGTCGCCCTGCACGTTGCTGTGGCCGCGCACCGGGCACACACCCGCCCCGCGGCGGCCGAGGTTCCCGCGCAGCATCAGGAAGTTGACGACCTCGCGGATGGTGGGCACGCCGTGCTTGTGCTGGGTCAGCCCCATCGCCCAGCAGACGATGACGCTCCTGCTCGCCAGGACCAGCCGGTGCACCTCCTCGATCTCCTCGCGAGCCAGCCCGGTGGCGGCCCGGACGTCGTCCCAGGAGGTCGTGCGGACGTGCCCGGCGAAGTCGGCGAAGCCGGTGGTGTGGGCCCGCACGAAGTCGTGGTCGAGCACGGTGCCCGGCGCGGCGTCCTCGGCCTCCAGCAGCAGCCGGTTCAGGGCCTGGAACAGGGCGAGGTCGCCACCGGCGCGGATCTGCAGGAACCGGTCGGCGATCGGGGTGCCGCGGCCGATCACACCGCGCGCCTTCTGCGGGTGCTTGAAGCGGATCAGGCCGGCCTCGGGCAGTGTGTTGACCGCGACGACCTTCCCGCCGTTGCGCTTGGTCTCCTCAAGGGCGGTGAGCATCCGGGGGTGGTTGGTGCCGGGGTTCTGCCCGACCACGAAGACCAGGTCGGCGTGGTGGATGTCGTCCAGCGAGACGCTGCCCTTGCCGATGCCCAGCGTCTCCTGGAGGGCGGACCCGCTGGACTCGTGGCACATGTTGGAACAGTCGGGCAGGTTGTTGGTGCCGTAGGCGCGGGCGAACAGCTGGAGGAGGAAGGCGGCCTCGTTGTTGAGCCGCCCGGAGGTGTAGAACAGCGCCTCGTCGGGGAAGTCCAGCGCCCGCAGCTCGCGGGCGACCAGGTCCAGGGCCGCGTCCCAGCCGATCGGCTCGTAGTGGTCGGCGCCCGGGCGCTTGACCATCGGCTCGGTCAGTCGGCCCTGCTGATTGAGCCAGTAGTCGGACCGACGGCCCAGGTCGGCCACGGAGTGGGCGCGGAAGAACCCTGCGGTGACGCGCCGCGAGGTGGCCTCGTCATTGATGTGCTTGGCGCCGTTCTCGCAGTACTCGTTGCGGTGCCGCTCTCCGGCCGCGGGCTCCGGCCAGGCACAGCCGGGGCAGTCGAATCCCTTGGCCTGATTGATGTTCAGCAGCGTCAGCGCGGTGCGTCGCACCGACGTCTGGGACAGCGAGTACTCCAGTGCGTGGGCGACCGCGGGCACCCCGGTCGCCCACGTCTTCGGCGCCGTCACCGACAGGTCGTCCACCGGATCCTCGATCGGGCCTTCGATGGTGCTCATGGCCTGCTCGGCCCCCTTCCGCCCGCTGCTGACGCGTCCGGCGCACAGGGCGGCGCCGGACGGCGGAGAAGGGCGCCCGGCACCTGAATTCGCCCTTTCCGGACGCTTTCTGATCCGCCGCCGCATCAGTCTCCGTTCGCCCGCGGAAGGAAGTCAAAGAGGTGTTTCTTCTGGGGTGACAAGGAGCGCCTATCACGTGCTCGGGGTGCTTTTCGAGGCGCTGGTGCGGGACGACGACACCGCACGACGCCCGGTGCCGCATCCGGAAAGCCGACACCGCATGCGGAACGGAGGAATTCCCGGCATCGACGGCGCCCGCTCCGCCGCCCCTCGCCACGCCCCACCGCCTCCCGCCCCGCATGCGGGCCGTGCGCGGGACGTGCGCAGCGCGCCCGCGCTGCGCACGGCTCCGGCCGCACCTACGCTGACCCCGACCCCGCTGTCCCGTTTGTTCGTCATTTCCTACCCCTCCCGGGAGTCCCGTGGCCACCCCGCAGACCGTCGTCGTCCCTCCCTCGAAAGCCGCCGTGTTCCTGGTGGCCACCGTGACCCCCGGTGGCGAGGCCGTGGCGCGGGAGGCGCTGGAGGAACTCGCCGGGCTGACCCGCTCGGTGGCGTTCCGCGCCCCCGAGGAGGAGCTCACCTGCGTCGTCGGCATCGGTGCCGCGGCCTGGCCGCGCCTCTTCGACGGCCCGCCGCCGCGCGACCTGCACCCCTTCCGGCCGCTGGACGGACCCCGCCACCGCGCGCCGGCCACACCCGGCGACCTCCTGTTCCATGTGCGCGCCCGGCGGACGGACCTCTGCTTCGAGCTGTCCCGGCTGATCGTCGAGCGGCTGGGCGCCGCCGCTACCGTCGTCGACGAGGTCCACGGCTTCCGGTACTTCGAGGAGCGCGACCTGCTGGGATTCGTCGACGGCAGCGAGAGCCCGCGGGGCGCGGCGGCGGCCGCGGCGGTGTTCGTGGGCGACGAGGACGCGGAGTTCCGCGGCGGCAGCTATGTGATCGTGCAGAAGTACCTGCACGACCTGGCGGCCTGGCAGTCGCTCACCGTCGAACAGCAGGAACGGGCCATCGGCCGCACCAAGTCCACCAATGTGGAGATGCCCGACGACATCAAGCCGGCGGACTCGCACGTCGCGCTCAACACGATCCTCGACGACGACGGAGCCGAGCGGAAGATCGTGCGCGAGAACATGCCGTTCGGGACCATCGGCCGCGGCGAGTTCGGCACCTACTTCATCGGCTACGCCCGCACCCCCGAGGTGACCGAGCGGATGCTCGCCAACATGTTCCTCGGCGACCCGCCGGGCAACACCGACCGCATCCTGGACTTCTCCACGGCGGTGACCGGCGGTCTCTTCTTCGTGCCGAGCGCCGACCTGCTCGACTCCCCGCCCGCCCCGTCCACCGGCGCCGCATGCCCCGCCGCCGTCCCCCGCGGCGGCTCCCTCGGCATCGGCAGCATGAAAGGAACCCCGGCGCCATGACGCCTTCCGACCCCCTCGCCACCCCGAACAACCTGCACCGCGAACTCGCCCCCGTCACCCCGGCGGCCTGGGCGCAGATCGAGGAGGAGGCCCGGCGCACCTTCCGGCGCCTCGTCGCGGGCCGCCGGGTCGTCGATGTGCCCGACCCGGCGGGTCCGGGCCTCGCCGCCGTCGGCACCGGCCACCTCACGGAGATCGCCCCGCCGGCCCCCGGCGTCACGGCGCGCCTGCGCGAGGCCAGGCCGCTGGTCGAACTGCGGGTGCCGTTCTCCGTGGGCCGGGCCGCCGTGGACGACGTCGAGCGCGGCTCGAACGACTCCGACTGGCAGCCCGTGAAGGACGCGGCGCGCGCCATGGCGTTCGCCGAGGACCGGGCGATCTTCGACGGCTACCCGGCGGCGGGCGTCGACGGGCTGCGGAACCGCACGTCGAACCCGATGCTGAGCCTTCCCGTCGAGCCGCGCGAGTACCCCGACACGGTCAGCCGCGCACTGACGTCGCTGCGCCTCGCCGGAGTGGACGGCCCGTACGCCCTGCTGCTGGGCGCCGACGAGTACCGGGCGGTGAGCGAGACCTCCGACCACGGTTACCCGATCGCGGCGCACCTGACCCGGATGCTGGACGGCGCCCCGATCTGGGCGCCGGCGCTCAGCGGCGCCTTCGTCCTGTCCACCCGGGGCGGCGACTTCGCACTCCACCTCGGCCAGGACCTGGCCATCGGCTACGCCTCCCATGACGCGAGCACCATCGAGCTGTACTTCCAGGAGACGCTGACCTTCCTGACATACACGGACGAGGCCGTCGTCGTGCTGAAGCACTGACGCTCCGGAGCGCGGAAGCACCGGAGCAGTGGAGCGCCGCCCGGCCCCGCGTCAATCGCCGCTGTCCGCGCCCAAGAGCCTGCGCAGCCAGTTCAGATGCGCGGCCAGGGCCGCCCGGGACAGCCGCGCCCGCGGGACCAGGTCGGCGAATCCGTGGAAGCCGCCGGGCCAGACGTGCAGTTCGGCCACGCCGCCCGCCTGCCAGATGCGGTCGGCGTAGGCGACGACCTCGTCGCGGAAGGTCTCCGCGGTGCCGACGTCCAGGAAGGCCGGCGGCAGGCCCGTGAGGTCCTCGGCGCGGGCGGGCGCGGCGTACGGGGACACGTCCGGACCGCCGCGCGAGGCGCCGAGCAGCGCCGTCCAGCCGGTTTCGTTGGCCGAACGGTCCCAGACGCCGATGCCCGCCATCTGGTGGGCGGACGGCGTGTCGTTGCGGTCGTCCAGCATGGGGCACATCAGCAACTGACCGATCGGCCGCGGGCCCTTGCGGTCGCGGGTGAGCAGCGCCAGCGCCGCGGCGAGACCGCCGCCCGCGCTGGTGCCCGCGACCACGATCCGGCCCGCGTCGGCGTCGAGCTCCCCGGCGTGCTCCGCCGTCCAGACCAGCCCGGCGTAGACGTCCTCGATCGGCGCGGGGTGCGGATGCTCCGGTGCCAGCCGATACTCCACCGAGACGACGACCGCGTCCAGTTCGTCGGCCAGGGCCAGCGGCACGGTCACGCCGTCCCTGTTGTTTCCGACGACCATGCCGCCGCCGTGCACGTAGTACAGGAGCGGGCGAGGGCGCGCGGGTGCCGGCCTGGTGGGGCGGCAGATCAGGAGGGAGACGTCCGGGCCGTCCGCGGGCCCGGGCGCCCACCGGTCCTCGACGTGGAAGGCGCCGTCCATGGTCAGGTCGACCTCGGCCATCGGGTCCGCCCCCGGGCCGTTGCGGAGGGCTTCGATGTCCTCGACGGACAAGCCGGTCGTGAGCACGTCCTTCATCGACTCCAGGCTCGCGGCGAGTTCGGGGTCGAACGGCGGCGGAGCTGTCGGCATGGCTTCTCCTCACGCGTGGTCGTCACGCCCATCGACGTCATGTCGGACCCATCATCACTTCGCCCTCGTGCGTGAACCAGAGGGCCTGTCGGCACCGGCCGCCCCTGCCCGGGCCCCGGCCTCCTACCGCGTGCCGGCCGGTGCGGCCGTGACCGTGCGACCGCCGACGACGGTGTGGGTGGGGTCGAGGTCGCGCAGGGTGTCGGCGGGGCAGCGGGCGGGGTCCCGGTCCCAGATCGTGAGGTCGGCCAGGCGGCCCGGGGTGAGGGAGCCGCGCAGGTGCTCCTCGCCGAGCAGGCGGGCGGCCTGGGTGGTGTGCAGGGCGACGGCCTCGTCGTAGCTGATGGCGTGCTCGGGGCCCTGGACGCCGATGACGGTCTGCCGGGTGGTCATGCCCCAGACGGAGCGCATCGCGCCGAACCGGCCGACGGGGAAGTCGGACCCGGCGGCGACCAGGGCGCCCTGGTCGAGCCAGCCGCGGGCGGGAAAGAGGCGCGCGACGCGCTCCGGGCCCCAGAACCCCAACTCCACCTCGGCGGTGTCGTGCAACAACGGCTGCTGGACGGTGACGGGGATGCCCAGCGCGACGGCGCGGGCACGCTGTTCCGGGCCGGCCAGGCCGCCGTGCTCCATCACCAACGTGCCCGCGGGCAGGCCGGGGTGGCGTTCGAGGACGCGCTCGTAGACGTCCAGCAGGACGCGGACCGCGCGATCGCCGTAGGCGTGCGTGCCGACCCGCCAACCACGGCGGACCACCGCCTCCACGGCCTCGACCAGTGCGTCGGGTTCCCACGTCAGCGTTCCGGAGAAGGTGTGGTCGCAGGCGTAGGGCTCCTCGGTGGCCCCGGCCTCCAGCCCGCCGTCGAGGCCGAATTTCACGCCCCACACCGACAGCCACGGGTCGCAGCCGTGGCGCCGGTCCGCCATGGCGTCGAGCAGCTCCTCGACCTGGGCCGCGGAGGTCAGGCCGAGCGCCGAGATCAGCGCCCGCACCCGGGTGCTCAGCGCCCCCGCCTCCCGGGCGGCCAGCAGCGCCGCGTAGTCGTCGGGGGTGACCGCGCAGTCCCGCACGGTGCCGATGCCGGTGGCGGCGTACTGACCGCTGGCCAGGCGCAGGCCGGCGATCCGCCGGGCCCGGTCGGGGGCCGGGAGGAGGCGTTCCACCAGGGGCAGGGCGTTGTCGATCAGCCGGCCGTCGAGCCGGCCGTCGGCGTCCCGGCCGATCACGCCGCCCGGCGGTACGGGCGTGTCCTCGGTGATGCCCGCCAGGCGCAGCGCGTAGCTGTTGACGACGTCGTTGTGGCCGCCGCGCTTGACCAGGACCGGGTGGCGGTCGGTGGCCCGGTCGAGCTCCGCCGCGGTGGGCAGGCGCCGCTCGGCCAGGTTGAGCTCCTGCCAGTTGGTGGTGGTACGGATCCACTCGCCCTCGGGCGTGGTACGGGCCCGCTGCCGGATCAGGTCCAGGAACTCGGCGAGGGTGCGGGCCTGGTGGACGGGAACGTCGTGCGCCCCGTGGGCCGCGAAGATCAGGTGCGTGTGGGTGTCGTCGAACGCGGGCAGCACGGTGGCGCCCGGCAGGTCGTGGACCGTGGTGCGCGCACTCACCCATGCATCGAGGCCGTGGGGGTCGGGCGAGAGGGCCGCGATGCGGTCGCCCCGCACGGCCAGCGCCCGCTGCGGGGCGAGGCCGGGGACCAGCGTGTGCACCGCGGCGCCCCGGATCAGCAGATCGGCTCCCTGGTCGGTCATCGTCTTCTCCACCCGTCGTCTCGAAAGTCGTCGTGACGACACCGTTGTAGAAGCAGATCGCCGATTCACCTACATCTGGCAGCCCACTGCACAGAAAACACGCCACGTTCACGGCCTAAGATGCAGATCATGCGCCAGACGCTCGACGAGACGGACCGCCGGATCGCCGCCGCCCTGCTCGCCGCGCCACGCGCCTCCTGGCGCGCACTGGCCCGCTGCCTGGAGCTGTCCGAGCGCACCGTGGTACGCCGCGTCACCCCGCTGTACGCCGACGGCACCCTGCGCGCGACGGTCGTCCGCAACCCGGCACGCTTCCCGCACCTGATCCCCCTCGCCCTGCGCATCCGCTGCCGCCCCCACAAGATCCGTCAGGTCGCCCACGCACTGGCCCGCCGCGCCGACACCGTCTGGGTCGACGTCCTCAGCGGCGGCGACGAGATCTCCACGATCTTCTTCCTCGACGGCCCCGACGCCCGCAACACCCTGCTGCTGCGCGACCTGCCCGCCACCGACGCCGTCGACTCCTGGACCTCCCACACCCTGCTGCGGGTCTTCCCCACCGCGTTCCGCTGGACCGCCGGCCTCCTCTCACCGGAGGAACGGGCCCGGCTCACCCCCGAACCACCGCCACCGACCGCGCCTCCCGCGCCTCCCGCGCCCCTCGACCTCGACACCGCGCTGATCGCGGCGCTCACCGAGGACGGCCGGGCCACCTACACCGAACTCGCCCGCCGCGCCGGCACCACCGCGCTCACCGCCCGCCGACGCCTCGACGCCCTCGTCCGCGGCCAGGTCCTGCGCCCGGCCACCGAGATCGACCTCGCCCTGCTCGGCGCGCACGCCGAAGCCCTGCTGTGGATCGCCGTACGGCCCGGCGCACTCCAGGAGACCGCACGGATCCTCGCCGTCCACCCGCAGGTCCGGTTCTGCGCCGCCACCACCGGCCCCGCCAACCTCGTCGTCGCCCTCGCCGCGGCCGACCTCGACGCCCTCTACACCTTCCTCACCGACGCCGTCGGGCCCCTGGACGGCGTCACCGCCCTCGACACCACCCCGCTCCTGGCAACCGTCAAACGCACCGGCCTGATCCGCCACCCCTCCCGAACCCCCGGCCCCAGCGACCCGAAAGAAGGCGCCTGACGGGAAATTCCCCCGGTCAGGCGCGCCTTCCCGAGGGTTTGGGGGAGAGCTGGTCCCTGTGTGGTCTGGATCTTGGTCTCCACCATCGATGAGGTGCCGACCGGGAACAGCCGGGCCGGCCGGCACTGTTGCATCGACCGAGGGACCGGCGCCGCACGGGCGGGAACCGCGGAGACCACACGGTCGTCCGCCCCGATAGGACCGGGCCCCGGGATCGCGGTACGCCCGCCGCGCACTCGGACCGAGATGTATTTCCGCAGGAGGACTGTTTCATGACTGACCGGCCGTTGACGCTCATGGCGGTGCACGCCCACCCCGACGACGAGGCCACCGGAACCGGAGGGGTCCTCGCGCGGTACGCGGCGGAGGGCATCCGCACGGTTCTCGTGACGTGTACCGACGGCGGTTGCGGTGACGGACCGGGGGGTGTCAAGCCGGGCGATCCCGGGCACGATCCGGCGGCCGTCGCCTTGATGCGCCGTCAAGAACTCCAGGCGAGCTGTGACGTCCTGAAGGTCAGCGATCTGGAGATGTTGGACTACGCCGACTCCGGGATGATGGGCTGGCCGAGCAACGACGCCCCCGGTTCCTTCTGGCAGACCCCTGTGGAGGAAGGCGCCGCCCGACTCGCGGAGCTCATGCGGCACTACCGGCCCGATGTGGTCGTCACCTACGACGAGAACGGCTTCTACGGCCACCCCGACCACATCCAGGCCCACCGCATCACGATGGCGGCGCTGAAGCTGACCGCGCTGACCCCGAAGGTGTATTGGACGACGATGCCCCACTCGATGATGCAGCGGTTCGGTGAGGCCGTGCGCGAGTTTCACGAGGACGTGCCGGAGCCGGATCCTGCCGAGGCCGCCGCCATGGCCGAGATCGGCCTTCCCGACGATGAGGTCACCACGTGGGTGGACACCACCGCGTTCAGCGGCCAGAAGTTCGACGCGCTGGCCGCGCATGCCAGTCAGAGCGAGAGCATCTTCTTCCTCAAGATGGGCAAGGAGAGGTTCGGCGAGTTGATGGGCATGGAGACCTTCGTACGCGTCCAGGATGCCACCGGCGCGGCCATACCCGAGAACGACCTCTTCGCCGGACTGCGCTGATCCGCCCGTCCGACCGGGGCGTGAGGCGCGTCTGCGGCCTTCGAGATCCGGCCGGCGGGTCGCTCACGCGAGGGACACCGCCCTCCTCTCCCGCTCCGGCCGCACGAGGACGCCACGTTGAGAGCACCCGTTCTTCCCCTCGACGAGGGTTTCGGGACACCGGCGGTGGGGCGCAGGGCCGGCCGGTGTTCCATATCGCCCCCGGCTCACGGGACGCAGTCACTGTGGCCGACCGCTCCTTGTGGACCGGCGTCTAATGATCTGCGTGCTGCCCGTGCGAGGTCTCGGGCTGCCGTGTCCACGCGGCCAGTAGCCGAAGCGTCTCTTCGGAGCTGGAGCCGGCCTCGGCGGTGTAGACACTCAGCCGCTGGTCGGCGTCGGCGGGCAGGGTGAGGGACTCGTAATTGAGGGTGAGCGGGCCGACGATCGGGTGGTGGAAGTGTTTGCTGCCATGCGTGTGCCGATACACGTTCTGGTCGGCCCACCAGCGGCGGAAGTCCTCATCCATGATCGAGAGTTCGCCGACGAGTTCGGCCAGCAGCGGATCGTGGGGATGGCGTCCGGCGTCGCGCCGGAGCGAGGCGACGATGTCCTGGGCGTGGGTGTCCCAGTGGGCATACAGCGAGCGGGCGGTCTCGTCGCAGAACATGAACCGCACCAGGTTCCGCTCGCGGTGCGGCAGCGCGTCGAAGTCGGTGAGCAGCGCACGTGCCATCTGGTTGGACGCAAGGACGTCCAGTCGCCGCCCCAGCACAAGGGCGGGGGTGTGCTCGAGGATCCGGAGCAGGTCGCGCAGCCCCGGGCGGACCGGCTGCGGACGCGTCGCCGTGCGGCGGGGCCTTCCTGCGGCGGGCTTGGCGAGCTGGAACAGATGGGCGCGTTCGACGGGATCGAGGCGTAGCGCGCGGGAGATGGCCTCCAGCACGGTCTCGGAGACGTTCAACCGGCGTCCGCGTTCCAGGCGTACGTAGTAGTCGACGCTCACGCCCGCCAGCTGCGCGACCTCTTCGCGGCGCAGCCCTGGCACTCGCCGAGAGCCGCCGTCGTCGGACAGGCCCGCCTGGCGCGGGGTGATCCGTGCCCGCCGAGAGCGGAGGAACTCGCCGAGAGCTGTGTTGCGGTCCATGCCGTTCACGATAGGGCCCAAGATCGCCCCGACGGTCCGCGAAAGGGGGGCTGGCAGTCCCCCGGTCCGGCTGTCCCCGGGGCGAAGCGGACCCCCCGGAAGTCGATCAGCAGCCGATTCCGGTGCTGAAGTGGAACGTGTCGAGATCGACCGGGAGTTCACCGCCCCGGTCGGCTTCTGTTCGCATCGCACGAAGGGAACTCCCGTGTCGGACACCAAGACATTCCTGATCACCGGCGTCAGCACCGGCCTGGGCCGCGCACTGGCGTGCGCGGCGTTGGCCGCGGGCCACCGGGTGGTGGGCACGGTGCGCACGCCCGCCGACGCAACGGCCTTTGAGGCGCTCGCCGACGACGCGCACGCCCGCATCCTGGACGTGACCGACCATGACGCGGTGGGCACGGTCGTGGACGAGACCGAGCGCGACCTGGGCCCGGTCGACGTCCTCGTCGCCAACGCCGGATACGGCCATGACGGCCTCTTCGAGGAGTCGTCGATGGATGACCTTCGCCGTCAGTTCGAGGTGAACGTCTACGGAACCGTGGCGGTGATCAAGGCCGTGCTGCCGCACATGCGGGAGCGCCGCTGCGGCCACATCATCGCCGTCACCTCGATGGGCGGGCTGATCACCATGCCGGGCCTCAGCTTCTACCACGGCAGCAAGTTCGCGGTGGAGGGCATCCTCGAAACGCTCGGCAAGGAGGTCGCCGATTTCGGCATCCATGTCACCGCCGTCGAGCCGGGCAGTTTCCGGACCGACTGGGCCGGCCGCTCGATGATCCGCGCACCCCGTGTGATCGCCGACTACGACGAGCTGTTCGAGCCGCTGCGCGCCCGGCGCATCCACGGCAGCGGGCACCAGCCGGGCGACCCGGACAAGGCCGCGGCCGCGGTGCTGCGCATCGTGACGGCCGACCAACCGCCGACGCGCCTGCTGCTCGGCACCGACGCGCTTCGCCTCGTCCAGGCCGGACGCGACGCCTTCGAACGCGACATGCTGGCATGGGCCGAGCTGTCGGCCTCCACCGACTTCGACGACGTCAGCCGGTCCGCCTGACGTCACTCGCTGTCGGGCCCCCAGCGCGGGGCCCCGACGGCGACCGTCATCACCAAGTTGGCTCTTGGTCCACCACAGCCGGACCCGCTCGCAGCCGTTCACGCCACCCAGCGCCTCCTGGTAACCGGGTGGAGGGTGATCCGGCTTCTGACGGCGGCGTCCGCGCCGGCGGCGCTGGGCGGGGCGCCGGCATCGAGGCGGATCACATGGCCCCGGCGCGTTCGCCGCGTAGCAGGTCGGGGCGGGCATCGGCCACGGCGAAGGCCCTCGCGAACCCAGCCACGAGCGCGTCCTCGATCCGGTAGCGCCGTGCTCGCTCGTCGCATTGTGGGCGCGAGCAACGGACTGGACGCGCGCGTCCTGCGCTTGACGTCGCCAGCAGATGAGTACGCAGCCGAGGGTGACGAATGCTTGGTGGATGTCGTCGCGGATCTCCCAGCGGATCCGCAGGCGGCGGAACCGTCGCAGGTGGGCGAACGCGCGCTCTACGACCCAGCGTTGGGTGCCCAAGTCGGAGCCGTGCTCGGTGCCGCGGCGGGCGATCGGTGGTTTCACGCCGAGATCCCCGACCAGACGCCGGTACTTGTCGTGGTCGTAGCCGCGGTCACCCAGCACCACGTCCGGGCGGTGTCGGGGCCGCCCCCGCCTGGAGTTGTGACAGGCAGGGCAGGGCCAGGACTCACGTCGGCCCGGCGGCCTCAGCCCAGGGACTGCTGTGTGGCGCGTGCGCGAGTGGTGGCGAGGCGGCACTCTGCCCAGCACGTTGAGACGGGGACATGGGCCTCGAAGAACTGTAGGTTCCCGTCCTCATTGTCGTAGGGCGCGCCGTTGAGCTGCGGCGTCCCGTCGTTTTGTCAGCGCCGTCCTGCCCACCGGAATGTCGAATTCGGCAGGCCCAAGGGGGCTTTGAGGTGGCCGTGGTGTGCCCGGCTCCCCGCTGTGTAACCCGATCCACACGTGGCCCATGCCAGGCCGCCATATCCTCGGTACCGCCGTACCCGCCACCCCGGAGGTATCCGATGACCAACTCAGACGCACCGGACCAGCCCGTCCCGCAGGCCGACATGGCCGCAGCCCTGATGGAACGCCTGGCCGGACAACTCGGTAGTCGGGCCTCGGTGTCAGCCGTCTTCGGTGAACCCGTCACCAGCGACGGAATCACCGTCATCCCGGTTGCCGAATTCGGCTTCGGATTCGCCGGGGGCACGGGCCCCGAAGCCGGATCCGCCAACATCGGCGAAGGAGGGGGCGGAGCCGGTGCCCGCCCTCGCGGCTACATCGAGATCAAAGACGGTACCGCCACCTACAAACCCTTCCGAGCCCCCTGGGCGAATGTCGCCGTACCGCTGGCCGCCCTCATGGCAGGAGCCGTCGTCCCCCTGCTCGTTCGCCGCCTCGTCAAGCGCCGCACTCGCTGAACACCTGCAACGACGAACCAGACATCAACTCATGTACCGCCCTCTCGGATCGCAAAGGGGCTGGACGACGCGGCTCGTCTGCCGATGGCGGTCAGCGCACGGTTTCCATTGATGGCGAGGATGTCGATGAGCCGGTGGACCGTAGGATCGGAAGCCACCCGGCCCGAACATCTCCGGCTCGGCCCGCAGCATGGCGACATTGGCCAGGCAGTCGCCGCCGGGTGGCACGACGAGCGCGAGATCCAGCGCGGTCCTGCCTGGATCGTGCACCGCGTGGGCTTTGCGCCAAGGGCCCGGTGCCGTCGATAGGCTCTGATCCGGACCGGTCTTGTGAGCCGTCTCCGTCAGCGGCAGGTCCCCGGCTTGCGAGACCACACCACGACCGCCGACCTCAATGCGTACACGCAGGTAGGACCCGATGCGCTTCTTCACCTGGAAAGCGCCTCCGCACCAGGCACGAACGGGGACCTCGACAATCCTCATTGCCGCTGGTAAGAGGCGCTTTCCGCTGTGCTGACCACCTGCCGGACAGCCCGTCACTCCACAACCCGAGGTGAGATCCCGGTGTCGGGATCGGTCAGTCGTGGCGGGGTTTGCCGAACTCTTCGATCAGCACGGGATACTGCTCCCCGCCGTGTCCGGCGGCGATCGCACGGTCGGCCATCGCCTTGATCAACTTCGGCAGTTCGGCGTTGACGCCCACCGCCTCGCTCTCCTCGATCAGGTGTGCCATTGACCGGACATGGGTCTCCAGGGACGCCACCTTGGCGGGGAAGGAGCTGCTGTCGATCTGTTCGGCGTGCCCCGGCAGCCATGCGGCCACCCCGGTGGCGATCTGCCGTGCGAATGGCGCATACGTCACGGCGTCCACGCCGGCCGTCCTGAGCAGTGCCGTGCCCTGGAGCCAGGCGTTCAGGACGCTCCACATCATGGCCAGGCCCGCCACGTCGTACAGGGACGCCAGCCCGTGATCCGCACCGAGGTAGGTGACGGTGCCGAGCGCGTCGAGTGTTGTCTTGTGTGCCTCGAAGTCCGCCCGCGGCCCGCTGTGCAGAATCGTCGCCTCAGCGGTTCCGATCGCCGACGGGATCGCCATGACGGCGCCGTCCAGGTATCGGGCGCCGCGCTGCTCGGCCCATTGGGCGGCCTCCCTGGCCTGGGCCGAGTCACCCGAGGTCAGGTTCACCAACGTCATGCCGTCCAGCTCGATACCGTCCGCGCCGAGCAGATCGTGCATGGCCTGGTAGTCGGTGACGCAGACGATCGTCAGGGAACCCGCCTTGAGCGCGTCGCTCACCGTTGGCGCCAGCAGGGCACCCTCGGCGACCAACTGGTCGGCCTTGGAGGCTGTACGGTTCCACACGGTGGTGGGGTGCCCGGCTTTGAGGAAGGCGCTGGCGAGTGCCTGGCCCATCCGTCCCAGGCCGATGATGGTCACAGGTGTTGCGGTCGTGTTGTCCATGGCAGCATCGTCAACGTTGATACCGGTGTGAAGGTCAAGCGAGGTTTTGATGCGGATCGGAGAACTGGGGCGCCGGACGGGCGTCAACACCCATCAGTTGCGCTACTACGAGGCCCAGGGCCTGTTGGAGGCGGACCGCGGCGCGAACGGCTACCGCGAATTCGACGAGAACGCCGTGCTGCGGGTCAGGCAGATCCGGCATCTGCTTGGTGCCGGTTTGTCCTCCGAGGACATCGCGTACGTGCTGCCCTGTGCGGTCGGAGAGGCCCCGCAGCTGCCCGGGTGTCCCGAGTTGGTCGCTGCGATGCGGTCCCGGCTGCAGCGGCTGGACGAGCAGATGGACCGCCTTGCTCAATCCCGCGACGCTCTTGCCGACTACATCGATGCGGCCGAGCGGATGGGTGGCGAGAGCTATCCGCCCTTCGACCGTGCTGTCCAGGAGCCCGTCCCCTCCTGAGCAGCCGGGTGCCCCGTCTTGCGGACCATCTCGACCAGCAACACTCCGCCTGCCTGCGCGGCCACCGCCGATGCCCCGGCCTGAACACGAACATGAACACGCGGATACGGAGCAACACGCCCACTCGGTAGGCGACTTCTTTCCCGCGGTGGTGGACGGAGCCTTGACAAGCCCCGTCTTCCCACGTCAGGAGCACCCTCCACTCGTTCGATCGGTCACCGATGTCATGGGCGTGAGGCGGCGTCGATGACCTCGTCGAGGGTGGCTTGCGAGCGGCGCAGGTCCGCGATGGTGCGATTGATGCGCTCGCGTTCAGCCCGCAGTTCCTGCACCAGCCACGGTGTGGCGGTGACCGCTGGGCCGCCGTCGTGGTCGCGTATGCAGGGCAGCAGTTGGGCGATCTTCTTGCTGCACAGGCCGGCGGCGAACAGCTCCTGGATGCGGATGACCCGGTCCACGGCGCGCTCCGGATAGTCCCGGTGGCCGCCGGGCGTCCGCTCGGACGCGAGCAGTCCCTGCTGTTCGTAGTAGCGCAGCGAACGCTCGCTCACGCCGGTGCGGCGGGCCAATTCACCGATCCGCATCACACGTCTCCCCTCGCCGACTTGAACCTGACATTGGTGTCAGATTCTACGGTTTGCGCATGATGAAGCTCCTGACGCCCTTCACCTCATCGGAACTGACCCTCTCCAACCGCATCGTGATGGCCCCCATGACGCGCTTCCGCGCCGAAGAGGACGGCACCCCGCTACCGATCGTCGCCGACCACTACCGCCAGAGGGCCGGCGCCGGCCTCATCGTCACCGAGGGCATCTGGCCCAGCCTCCGCGGCCAGAGCGGCTGGCGCATCCCGGGCCTGGAGGCCGAACGGCACGTGTCTGCCTGGCAGCATGTCACCGAGGCAGTGCACGACGCCGGCGGTCGGATCTTCGCCCAGCTGATGCACGGCGGCCGTCAGGGGCACCCACGCTCCCGCATCCTCGGCGACATCCCGGCCGGTCCCTCCGCCGTCCCCGTGCCCGGGCCCGTACACGTGAAGGACGGCAAGGCAGAACCGGTCATACCGCGTGCGATGACGCACGACGACATCCGCACGGCCATCGCCGACCACGTCGCCGCCGCCCGCAACGCGATCCGCGCCGGCTTCGACGGCGTCGAACTGCACGGCGCGAACAGCTACCTCATCCACCAGTTCCTGGCCGACAACACCAACCTGCGCACCGACGCCTACGGCGGCGACGTCTCCGGCCGCATCCGCTTCCCGCTGGAACTGGTACAGGCCATCGCGGACGCGGTCGGCGCCGACCGGCTCGGCCTGCGCCTCTCGCCGGGCAACCCCCAGTTCGGCATGGAAGAGGCCGACCCGGCCCCGGTCTATCGCGCGCTCCTCGCCCGCCTCGACGGCCTCGGCCTGGCCTACCTCCACCTCACCGACGCCGACCGCTACCCCGCCCTCGCCGACCTGCGCCCGCGCTGGCACGGCACACTCATCGCCAACGTCGGCGAGAACCGCGCCCCGACCACCCGCGAGGCCGGTGAGGCGGTGCTCGCATCCGGGCGCGCGGACCTGGTCTCGTACGGGCGCCTGTTCATCAGCAACCCCGACCTGCCGCACCGCTTCGCAGCCGGCCTGCCGCTGAACACGCACATCGACCAACCAGCGCTGTACGGTCACGGCGCCGCGGGCTACACCCACTACCCGGCATGGCAGGAGCTCCAGCCGGTCGCGACGCGCCAACCCTGACGCTGACTCGGGCCGACTCGGTCGCTCACGGGCCGACTCGGACCCTGAGACCGACCGGCAAACGGATCACCTGAGGCGGCGCGTGGTGGGACGACTGTCCCACCGGTAGTGGGTGGTGGCTCGATCGGAAGGACAGTTCCAGGCCGATCACGCGGTCGGTTGTCCCCAGCAGCCCGGGACGCTGACTCCGCGCCCAAGCGGCGGGGCGGCCTGCCCGCTCCCGCACGATCGCCCCGGTCGCTACGCCGAGTTGATCTGGTGGTGTTGAATGCGAGCTGGCGGTGTCTGTCGACAGCCGTCCTGTTTGACGGGGTTCCAGGGAGAGCAATGACTGCTGACAACGCGGCCGGTGTACACGAGCGGCTCGCCGGATACCGGGACCGCTTCAACGGGTTGTTCGCGAACTACTTCGACTCGGTCGCCGAGCAGGGGCCGCCGCGCAATTCGTTCGTGCCCGAGGCGCTGGAGCTGGTGCGGGACATGTCGCTGCGGGGCGGGAAGCGGCTACGGGTCGCGCTGCTGTACGAGGCGGCGCGCCTGGTGGCTCCCGATACCGTGCCCGGGCTGGACGAGGCCGCGCTCAGCATTGAGCTGCTGCAGACGCACGGGCTGATCCACGACGACATCATCGACGACTCCCCGGTACGCCGGGGGGCACCGTCGGTGTACTACGCCTACCGCGAGCGGTTCCCTGACCGTCCGCAGACGGCGTTGGGTCTGGCCGTCCTGGCCGGGGACCTGGCCGCGTTTCTGTCGGTCCAGGTGCTGTTGACCGCGCCGGTTCCCCGCGAGCTGCGGCAGGCGATGGCGGCCGTACAGGCGACGGCGGGGGCGGACACGGTCCGCGGGCAATTCCTCGATCTGGAGCGTGACTTCGGCCCGATGCCCGACCGCGAGGTGCTGGACACCGTGTCCGAGTACAAGAGCGCCCGGTACTCGGTGCTGGCCCCGTTGCAGCTGGGTCTGCTCGCGGCGGGCGCGGACCCGGCGGCCCATGAGAACGAACTGGCCCGGTACGCACGACTGCTCGGGGTGAGCGGGCAGATGCGTGACGACTACCTCGACCTGTTCGCGGACGCACGCACGGTCGGCAAGCCGGCCGGATCGGATCTTCGCGAGGGCCGCCGCAGCTACGCGGTGTGCGCGCTGCTGGCAGCGACGAGCGGTGCGGAGCGGGCGGTCGTGGAGTCGGCGCTCGCCGGCCCCGGCTGCCCGCCGCAGACCGTCGAACGGATTCAGGACATCGCCCGGCGCCACGGCGTCGACAACGAGCTGCTCGCCGAGATCCGCCGCTGTGCCCAGGAGGCGGCCGCCGTCGCGGCCAACTGGCGGGGGCGGTGGCGGGACGAAGCCGTCGAGTTCTTCGAACAGCTGCCACTGTGGGGCGTGCTGCGCGCCCAGTGATCTTCCGTGCGGGCCGAGGACAGCAGAAGGTCCACCTGCAACACGTCCGTGTTCGGCTTGGGCCCGGAGGACATCGACTACGTCAGGGGCGTGATGCATGTCCGTCGCCAGGTTCGAGCGATCCACGGCAAGTTGTATTCGGCACGGCCGAAGGGGGCCCCGTGGGGCGCGGTCTGACCGGGGGACGGAAGACGGCCCGACGGCGTGGCCGTCGGGCCGTGGTGAAGCCACTCGCCGCTCAGCCGTCAGCGGACATCAGCCGTCGTTCTCCGAGGAAGGAAGGTACGCGCCCGGCACATCCTGCGGCGCGAAGATCTTGTTCTCGCCCGGGTACGGCCTGTTCCAGTTGTGCGTCTCGTACCAGGTGAGGTGGTTCATCTGGGCGGGGTTGGCGTAGTCGGGGACGGCGTGCGGGCCGGTCAGCCGCTGCTTGGACTTCCACTTGTCCCAGGTTGCCGCCAGGTCCTGCTTGCCCGCGGGTACCGTCGCGGGCGAGACGGCCGCTGCCCCGGGGCTCTGCGCTGCCGGGTTGTCCGAGCCGCAGGGCGGCTGGGTCTTGAGACCGTCGGTGAGGGGGACGCGGTTGGGCTGCGCCTTGAACGGGGTGGTGTCCGGGTGGGCGGTGAAGGCGCCGCTCATGGGGCTGGCCGCGCTGTCCTTCTGGTTCATCGGGTGGATCCCGAGGATCTGCTCGATGGTCCGGATCATCGTGATCTGGGTGTAGTAGTGGCTGTCGGTCCTGCCGTGCTGTGCCCAGGGGCTGATGATCTGGATCGGGGCCCGGTGCCCGTCGACGTGGTCGAGGCCGGCCTGGGAGTCGTCCTCGACGACGAAGATGGCCGAGTCCTTCCAGTACTTGCTGTGCGAGATTGCGTCGACCGTCCTGCCGACCGCAAGGTCGTTGTCCGCGACCTGGGCGGACGGGCTCGCGGGACCACCGGTGTGGTCGTTGGAGAACCAGAACATGTTCAGGTTCGCCGGCCCGTTCTTCTCGAAGTCCTGCTTCCAGACCTGGTACTTGTAGACGTCCGGGACGTCGAGGTCGAACATCGGGAAGCCGGGCACCGACACGTCGTTGAGCGAGGGGATCGCCGACCCGGTCTTGATGGGGTAGGCCGTGGGCTTCCCGGTTGCGTCCATGGTCCTGGCGTCGCAGTACAGGTTCTGCCAGGACGCTCCGGACGGCTTGCTCTCCACCGACTGGAACTCACCGAAGTCCTTGACGGACTTGCCCGCGGCCTGCGCACCGGTCCACAGGAAACCGGACCTCTGGTGGCCGAGCGCGTCGTTCTCGGTGTCGTAGCTGCGCTGGTACTCACCGGCCGAGGACTCGGTGTACTCCGGATTGTCGCTCTGCATCAGCCAGTTGTGGCCCTCGGCGGAGTTGGTGCCGATGTCGTAGGTGTTGTCGTACAGCCCGAACTGCTTGGCCAGCGCATGCTGGTTCGGCGTCACGTTCCCGCCGAACTGCGTCAGCTTCGGATCGCCGTTGCCCTGCGGGAGGTCGCCGAAGACCTGGTCGTAGGTCCGGTTCTCCTTGACGATCAGGAAGACGTGCTTGATCGTCGAGGGGTCGCCGAGCCGCTTCGGGACCGCTGTCGGCTTCGCGTGGCTCGTGCCGTCGGTCCTCTTGACCGAGTCGCCCGTCCAGCCGTTCTGCTTGAAGACCTTGGCCGTCTCGGACCTGATGACGCTGTCGTCGGGCAGGGTGAACCGCTGCAGGCTGGAGGTGGTGTCGTGGGTGCCGTGCGCACCGCTTGCGTTGGGGCGGCGGGCGTCGATACCACGGGTGTTGGAGACCAGCACCTGCTTGCCGACGGTGGCGATCTCCGAGGGGAAGTAGTCCGTGGGCAGCAGGCCGACGTAGCTGACCGGCTCCTGCGGGCTCTTGTACTTGTACACGGCGACCGCGTTGGCGCGGCCGAGCGTCACCAGCAGATGACCGTCGTCGGTGAGCGTCACAGCGTTGGGCTCGTAACCCACCGACGCCTCCGGCCACGGACGGGTGGCGATGGTCTGCACGACCTTGTCGCCGGTGGTGCTGATGACCGACACGTCGTTGGTGGCGGTGTTGGTGACGAACAGTGCCCCGCCCTTGGCGTACAGGGCGGTCGGGTGCAGACCGACGTCGATGCTCTTGACGGCGGCATCCGGCTTCGCCAGGTCGATGACGCTGACCGTGCCGGTGGTGGTGGCACCGGTCTTCGGGTCGGCGGGCACCTGGGTGTCGTAGGAGTTGATCGTGGGCTCGCCGGGCTTGGCCGGACGGCCGCCCTCGTTGCTGACGTAGAGCTTGTGGCCGACCTTGACCATGTCCCGCGGGGCGTTGCCCACGGCCCAGCTGTGCTTGACGGCACCGGTCGCCGCATCGAGGGCGACCACCTTGTTCTGGCCGTTGACCGCGGCGTACACGGTGGAGCCGTCGGACGAGAACACCGGCTCGCCCACCAGCGCGTGCTTGGCGCCGTCCGCCGGGATCTGGATGAACGTCGGGTTGCTGACGCTGCCGTCCGGGTTCACCGTGAACTTGGTGTAGCCGTCGGTCTGGCCCAGCCACAGCTGCTTGCCGTCGGGCGAGTACGTGGGGCCTTCCTGGCCCACGGAGTTGCTGCTGATGCGCGGGGTCGACGATGCGGAGGCGCCGACGAACTGCTGCACCTTCCAGTTCTTGCGGTCGACGATGGCCAGCGCCGCCCCGCCGTCGGTCAGCGAGGCCGCGACGTGGGTGCCGTCCGGGCTGACCGAGGACGACATGATCTTGCCGTTGTCGATGACTAGGCGGTCGCCGTACGGGGCGATGTACTGGTCGCTGGAGACGACCTGGCCGTCAGCCGTCTTCTGGCCGACCCGGGCGGTGCCGAACTGGTGCGTCTGGGCGTAACCGATGCCGGCGGTGGCGGCGAGAACGACCGCGGTGGCCGTGGCCAGGGTGCCGCGGCGGCTGAAACGTCTGCGGAGATTGCCGGCACGGTCGTTCTCGTCATGCCGGCGGCGGCGTATGACCTGCATGGAGTTATCCCTTCGAGGTGGCGAGCAGCGCGACATTGCCGTCGAACTGCCACAGCGGGTTGGGTGCGTCGCCCTGCGGGGTCCGCACCAGGAAGTAGCCGTTGACTTCCTTCGGTCCATCGCCATCGGCCACGAACCGCCCGTCCGGGCTCACGTCGAGCTGATAGATGGCCTGGCCGGCGGCGTCGACGCCGGGGAGGTGCCAGGAGACGACGCAGCGCCAGTCGTTGCCCGCCCCCTGCGCGGCAGTCCGGAGGCTGCCCTTGGTGCACGTCGCCTCGGCTTTCAGCTGGGCTTCGGTGACCTGCGGCCGGTGGAGTTGCTCGGTCTGCATGCGGTACAGGTGGGCGAAGGCCGTGGCGACCGAACGCTGCACCTTGTCCTGCTCGATCCCGGAGCCGGTGGCCGTGGCCGTGGCCGACGTGGTGAGGACCGCCACCGTCACGGCGACCAGCCCGGCCAGCGGCAGAACTCCGACGGTGACCGCGCGGCGCCCCGAGCCGTCGTAGCTCAGGTTCGTGAAGTCGCGCCGCAGGAACAGCAGGTAGGCCAACGCCGTCGCCAGCACGGCCCACGCCAGGCTGACACCGGTGCCGATCAGGAGCGGGGCGAGCTGGGCCGGGCCGGTGAACAGACCGTTCCAGGCGATGAAGGCGTAGCTGGGCAGGGCGAGGCGGACGGCGACCGGCAGCGGCATCATCTGGGCGAGCTGCATCGCGAGGGCGACGAGGACGGGCAGCAGCAGTCCCATCGGGGAGCGCCCCAGCGCGACGGACCCGAGCAGTCCGATCCCGGCGAGGGAGAGGGTCGGAGCGAGGACGCAGACCCAGGCGAGCAGGACCTTGACGGCGGCGTCCGCCGGCGTCAGCAGGTGGCCGTCGAGGCCGACCAGCGGCTGGTTGCCGATCGCCACGACCCCACCGGCCGCGCTGGAACAGGCCAGCCCGGCCACGAGCAGCAGCAGGACGGTGAGGCTGGCGAACGCCTTGGCGGCGAAGATCCGCCTGGGCGACCGGACCGCCACGAGCAGGTGGCGCCAGGTGCCGAGTCGGTCCTCGGCGGCGAACACGTCGCCGGCGACCACCGAGGTCAGCAGCGGAAGTGCCCAGGTGCCCGCGAAACCGAGCATCACCAGCGGTCCGGCCCATCCGGTGGCGTGCATCCAGCGGCCGAAAAGAGTGTCGACGGGGAGCGTGCTCTGTTGGCTCACCGCGGCGACGAAGAGCGCCGGCGCGATCCAGCAGGCGAGCACCAGCAGGCGGATCCGCCACTGCGAGACCAGCTTGACCAGCTCGAAGCGGTAGCCACGCGCCACCGAGGCGCGGCGGGTACCGGCACCGTGGGGCTGGGCGTGGGCGTGAGCGAGGGTCGCGTTCATCGTCCGGCCTCCTCAGGTTCGGTGAGGGCGAGGAACGCTGCTTCGAGCGGCGACACCACGGGGGAGAGCTCGCGTACCGCGATGCCCGCCCGCACCAGCCGCACCACCAGTTCGTCGAGGGCGGGCACCGGTGCGCGCACGACGAGCACCTGCGTGTCGTGCCGTGCCCCGGCGTCGTCGACGAGGCGGATCCCGGCTGTTTCGGCGGCCAGTCGGCGGGCGGCGTGCGCGTCGGAGGTGCGTACGCGGTAGTCGAGTTCCCGTTCCTCGGCGGCCAGTTTGCTCAACGGCCCGGAGAAGACGACCCGCCCGGCGGCGAGGATGCTGACGTCGGAGCACAGGGCCTCGACGTCGTCCATGCGGTGACTGGAGAGCACGACGCCGGTGCCGTCCGTCGCGAGCCGGGTCAGCACACCGTGCACGTGCTTCTTGCCGGCCGGGTCCAGGCCGTTGGACGGCTCGTCGAGCACGAGCAGCCGGGGCTTGGTGAGCAGCGCCGCGGCCAGCCCCAACCGCTGTCGCATGCCGAGGGAGAAGCCGCGAGCCCGGTCGTCGGCGACATCGGTGAGCCCGACCTGCGCAAGTGCGTCGTCGATCGCCGTGGTCCGCGCGTCGTCACCGCGGAGAGCGGCCAGCGCGGCGAGGTTCTGCCGGGCGGTGAGCGAGGGGTAGAGACCGGGTCCGTCCACGAAGCCCGCGACACCGTCGGGAGCGTCGAGCGCCCGCCCGACCGGCGTACCCAGGATCTGGAGGCTGCCGCTGTCGGCGACGGCCAGACCCAGCAGAAGGCCGAGCAAGGTCGTCTTGCCGGCGCCGTTCGGTCCGACCAGGCCGTGAATCTGCCCCTGCGTCACATCCAGGTCGACGCCGTCGAGCGCGACGACATCGCCGAACCACTTGGTGATCCCGCGAGCCCGGACTGCGAGGAGTGCGTCCATGAGTCCCTTCCTTCGAGAGCCTCAAGGACCGTAGATGCGGTGCGCGGCAACGTTCAGGAGCAGTCAGCTGAATGCTCAAGAAACGGTTGACGACGGGTATGCGCCGTCGGCGGCGACATCCCCACCGACATCTGGACCCGATACATGGGTGACGCCCTCGCCGGTCTCCCCGACGCCGCCTTCCCCACCCCCGCCCCCTCGGCGCCGGCACCGACGAGCCGGGCGCCCCCACGCCCTCCCCGTCCGCCCTCCCCGTCAAGAAGGGTGGCAAGGCCGACGCATCGCCATAGCGGAGATGGCCGACTTGGGCCCTGACCCCGGAGTGTGGATACCGGAGACACTCGGATCCTGCCGGTTCGGGAGGACGGAGTCGCCGCGGGGATGAAGCCCACTTCGCTCCCGCGGCCTCAGTCGCCGCAATGGACAGAGGTGTTGCGGGTGCCAAGCGTGTGCGTGACCGCGCCGGTCCGAGGGCTGCGGGAGGTGCGCCCTTGTGCAGCGGTTGTGCGGTTCACCTGGTGGGTGGCGTCTTAGCGCTACGCGGCCGTGGACGGATCAAAGGTCATCGTGGCGCTGTACTCGATACTTCCGGCCTGGCCGTCCCCGGCGGGATCGGACGGATCCCCACCCTCGGTGCCGCTGCCGGGGACGGGTGCTACAGAGAAGGTTTTTCGTCTGTTGGGGGTACAGCGCTCATAACGGTGCTGACCTGCTGCAATGGTGGCTTTGACGGCCGTTGGGAGAGCGTTGGTCCGGGTATGGTCCGGATCTTGGGTACCCTGGCCCGGCTCCGTCGTGCCGTGGGCGACCCGCTCCTGGTCCGCGCGGGCCAGGGCATGGTCCCCACCCCAGAGTGCTCGAACTCGCGCGTTGCCTTTCGGCGTGCGGTGCGGCCACCCCCGCCCAGTGCGACGCTGGCCGACCGCGTACCGGCTCCACCGGTCCAGGTGCCTCGGCGGCTCCCGCGTGTGGGTGTTCGGAACAGGCGCGGCTGACCGTTGGAAGCGCCGAGCCCGCCATCGACGGGAATGAGGGCGCCGTTGACGAAGCGGGCGTCTGAACTGGCCAGGAAGGCGGTGACATCGGCGACTTCGGCCGGTTCGGCGGGGCGCTGCATGGGGATGCGCTGGCGGAACACGGCGAGCGTGTCCGCGTGCGAGGTGAGCACGCCCTTGACCGCGCGGTTCGCTGAGTAAGCCCGGGGCGCGGTGCCGGGATCTCTCCCGGTCCGTTTCCCCGGACTTCTCGCCGAACCCGCCGTGCGCCTCTCAACGCAACGGGCTCTCCACGGAGACCGCCATCAGGCTCGAATCTCGGTCCACGGACTGGGGATGCGCGCTCCTCGCCAGCGGTATCGGGTAACGACCACCGCTGCCATGTCGAAGAGCTCGGTTCCCTCCGCCGAGATCGGCCGCCACTGCCCAGCGGGAGTGACGAACCGTCGGCGGATGTCTTTCCACGTCCAGTTGTGCCGGACCCTCAGCATCCGCATCACTCGCCACCAGATGAAGTCGGCGAGTGCGCTGAACTGGTTCTTGGCCACGGCATGTCGGAAGTAGGCGGACCAGCCCCGCACAATCTGGTTGATCCTGATCAGCAGGGTCTTGAGATCTTGTTGCGACTGCCTGCGGGTCAGAGCACGGATCTTCGCCTTCAACTGCCGGATGGGGTGCTTGGCGATGAACGTGTAGACGTGCCACTGATCCGTCCTCTTCTTGCGGCGCCACTGGATGTGGAACCCCAGGAAGTCGATTCCGTCTTCCAGGTGCGTGACCTGGGTCTTCTCCTGAGACAGGCGAAGACCCAGTGGCCTGAGCACCTGGCTGACGTCCTCGCGCACCGCCAGTACGTCTTCGCGGCTGCCGTTGACGAGCACGACGAAGTCGTCCGCGTAGCGGACGACTCGCCAGTTCGGCAACTGCTTGCGACTGCGGCGGGCTTGGCGCTGCCATGCGGTGAACATCACCCCGCCCGGCTTCCATGGCTCCATCAGGTGCTCATCGAGTACCGACAGGGCGATGTTGGCCAGTAGTGGGGAGAGGATCCCGCCCTGCGGGGTCCCGGTCATGGTTTCCTTGTTCTCGCCGAGCTCCGTCAGAATTCCGGCTTTCAAGAACGCCTTGACCAGGGCAGAACACGTTTGTCCTTCACCCGGGTGCGCACGCGGTCCATCAGGGCCACGTGGTCGATCCGGTCGAAGCACGCCTCGATGTCCGCGTCCAGCACCCAGCGGTAGCCGTTGGTGCCGAAGTGATGGATCTCGGCGATCGCGTCCTGGGCCCGCCGGCCCGGCCGGAATCCGTAGGAGACCGGCGTGAAGTCGGCCTCGAAGACGGGTTCCAGCACCAGCTTCAGCGCGGCCTGCACGACCCGGTCCGCGACCGTCGGAATGCCGAGGCTGCGGACTTTCCCCGACCCGCCCGGTTTCGGGATCTTGCGTTCCCGCACCGGAAGGGGTCGGAACGAGCCGTCCTTGAGAGCGGCTCGCAGGTCATGCAGGAACCCGGGCGTCCCGATCCGTTCCTCGACCTCGATGACCGTCAGGCCATCGACACCGGGAGTGCGGGCACCCTGGTTTCCCGCGACCCTGGCGAACGCCATGGTCAGCGTCGCTGGGTCGTGCACGAGGTTGAACAGGTCATCGAACCGACGGCTCGGATCGGCCGTCGCCCAATGGTGCAGCTTGGTCTGCATCTCCAGTACCCGAGCTCGAGAACTTGGATCCTCACTGTTCAGCGAGGTGTCTTCTGGCATTGCAGTCCCTCCTTGCATGTTTTCCGCTGCCGCCCTTCCCCGTGTGACCGGCTTTCCCGGCCTCGGAGTACTACGGCGGCTCCGCCCCGTCCGATCCGTTCGGCTGTCGGTGCACCTATCCGCGTTCCTCATCTGGGAGTTGAGGAGCGTGGAGCTGTGATCGGACGGTTCCCGTGTTCACTGTGATTCGTTTGTCGAAGTAGGAGCCCGACTGCGTCCCAGCGGCCTCGCCACGAGTACGCCGCAGGCTTTCCTCGTGGCCTCCCACGCCCGCTCTTGAATACGGTCGTGGAAGTTCCCGCCGCCCCTTCGGACGACGAGACGCACCGCGCCCGGCCCAGATCCGCCAGGTTCGAGCCGGTGTCGGGGTTGAAGGACGTAGTAACGCCGGTTCCTCGCGTACTCCTCTTCGTCTCGCTCGCCGGACCCGCACCATCTGGCAGTGCTGGTACGTCCCGGCTTTGTCAGGGCCGCTCCCGCCCTCCCCGGCACCACCCGGATCAGGCTGCCCTCAGCTACGCTGACCTGCTGCGACAGGCCAGAGGTGACGGTCTTGCACCTCCACTCGAACCACAGCGCCTCACGGCGCAATCAAGATCCCCGACAGCGTCACCCACTCAGTCCCGCCGCACCAGGGCTCGGTCCACCAGCCGGAGCGCGGCCCGGGCCTGGGCCTCCCGGCCCTTTGGGTCCGTGCGCAGGGTGAAGACCGCGGTCGCCACGGCGCGATCCCCGTCCGGGGTGACACCGCTCTCGGAGACTGTGCCGAGGTGCGTGCCACCGTGGAACCAGATCCCGGAGCGGCTGCCGGGTACCGGGCGCCAGGCGATGCCCAGCCCGTAGCGGACGCCCGGAGCGGCGATCCATCCCTCGGCGGGGACCGTCCGCCGCATCGCTGCCAGCTGCGCCGCGGGGAGCAGCCGTCCGCCCATCAGCGCGCTCAGGAACGCGGCCAGGTCGCGCGGGGTGCTGACGATTCCGCCGTCCGCCCAGCCCCCGGCGGCCAGCGAGGTGTCCACCGGCCGGGGGCTCCCGGGGAACTCCGTGTACGCCGTGGCCGTGGGCCGGGGGACGTACGGCGAGCTCCCCGGGGTGAACGTGTGCCGCAGGCCGAGCGGTTCGAGGATCCGATCGTGCAGGAACTCGGCCCAGGAGTGGCCCGTGGCCTTCTCCAGCACCATGCCGAGCAGGACATAGTCGGTGTTGGAGTAGCCCCAACGGCGTTCCTCCGCCGGGTCGTCGCGGCGCGGCAGCCAGCCGGGCGGCCGTCGCAGGGCCGCCGCCACCTGCCGGTCCGGCGGGTCGGACGGCCGGAAGCGGGCCGCGCGGTACGCCTCGGGCGTGAAGTCGCCGAATTCGGCGTACTCGTTGAGTCCGCTGGTGTGGCGCAGCAGGTTGACCAGGGTGATCCGGCGGCCGTCGTTGCCGTTGCCGTGGACCAGTCCGGGCAGCCACCGTTCGACCGTGTCGGTGAGTGACACCCGTCTCTCGTGGGCGAGTTGCAGGACGAGGGCGGCGGTGAAGGTCTTGGTGTCGCTGCCGATGCGGTAGTAGGCGTCCCAGGGCACGGGGTCGCCCGTCGTGAGGTCGGCGACGCCGGACCGGGCCGCGGCCCGGCCGCGCGCCGTGCGCACCTCGGCGAGGACGCCGGTCGCCCCGGTGGCGCGGACCGCGTCCGCGTCCCGCTGGAGCGGACCGTCCTGCCGGGCCGCCCGCGCGGCCGGTGCCGTACCCGTGACGAGGGCCGTGGCGGCGGCTGCCAGGGCCGTCCTTCTGCCGATCGTCATCGTGTCCCCTTCGGGCAGGTCAGGTCCTGGGCGGGCAGCGGCCCGCCGCGCAGATAGCCGTTGACCGCCCGGTCCGCGCACGGGACGGAGGTGCGCCCCTGCGCGCCGCGGCCGTAGACGCCGTGCGAGCGGATGTCCGCCGACACCAGGCGCGAGCCCTTGAGCTTGCGGTGCAGGGCGAGCGCCCCGTCGTAGGGGACGTTGCCGTCGCGCATCGCCTGGAGCATCAGGACGGGCACGGAATTGGCAATCCGGGTGCCGGGTTCACGGGGCGCCGTCTTCCAGAACGGGCAGGGGGCCATCATGTCGTTGACCAGGGGGCCGAAGACGGGTTGGGCGGCCCGGCTGTGCTGGATGTTCCGCCAGTAGGTCTCCGTTTCCCCGGGCCAGCCGCCCGCCGGCCAGCCGCCGTCGCCGCACATGAAGACGGCGCCGCCGGTGAACGATGCGGCGATCTCGGGGGAGTTGAGGAACGCCAGCATGCCGGTGAGCTCCGGATTGGGCCGCACCTTCCGGCCGTCCGCCGCGTCCACCAGGGTGCGCACGGTGCGGGCCAGCGCCGCGTCGTCCTCCTGCTGCTGGACGAACTGCCGCAGGAACAGCCGGATCAGCGGTGCGCCGAGCCGGGTACCGGCGACGGGGACCGGCCGCCGCTCGGCCCGGTCGAGCAGGCGCTGGACGGTCGCGCGGACCTCGGGCGCGGTGCGGCCGAGGCGGTATGTGCCGGCGTGCCGTGCCGTCCACGCGGCCCACTCGTCGAGACCGGACTCCAGCGGCTTCCCGGCCCGCCGGAACAGCTCGTACTGGGTGGTGTCCGGGTCGGTGGACGAGTCGACGACCATCCGGTCCACCCGGTCCGGGAACAGCTGGGTGTAGACCGCGCCCAGGTCGGCACCGTAGGAGACCCCGTAGTACGACAGCTTGCGCTCACCGAGGGCGGCGCGGATGGCGTCCATGTCGCGGGCGACATTGCGGGTGGACGCGTGAGGGAGGAGGACCGCGTTGTCCCCGTGCGCGAAGCAGCGGGCGGCGGTTGCCCGGTTCCGGGCCACCCCGTCCTCGAAGTCACGGCGCGGGGAGGTGCGTTCGCGGGGCGGGGCGGGCGCGGGGGCCGGGCCGCAGCCGAGCGGGGTGCTGCCGCCGATGAAGCGGGGGTCGAAGCCGATCAGATCGTAGTGGTCGGCGACATCCCGCAACGCGGGCCGCAGGCCCAGGGTGTTGGCGAGGCCGGAGCCGCCGGGCCCGCCGGGGTTGGACAGCAGGATGCCGCGGCGGTGGGCCCGATCCTTGGCCTTGATCCGGGAGACCGCGATGCGGATGGTGCGGCCGTCGGGTACCGACCAGTCGAGGGGGACGGTCAGGTCGCCGCACTCCGCGCCGGCCGCGACGAGGTCCTTCTGCGCAGCCGGGCAGGCGCCCCAACGGAGGGGGCCCGGCGGGGATGCCTGGACCGGCCGGGATGCCTGGGCGGGCTGGGCGACGAGTAAGACGAGGCCGGCGGTGAGCAGAGGCAGGGCGCGCATGGTGCTCCTGGGGCAGGACGGTTGATTGCCCCGACCCTAGAAGGCGGCCCGGCGGGCGGCCATCGGGCCGGCCCTACAGGCCATACGGGGGATTTCCCCACCTCTGCCTAAGGGTTGTCCCGTAATCCCTGGTGGATCAGCGCACGGCGTCAGATGCGGTGCATCGCAAGGCGGAGGGGCATCCGGATACCGGGCGTATCCGGATGTTCCGACAACGCGGCGTGGGGGTACCTCCCAGCGTCAGCTGGGGGAGGGCCGTAGCTGTCGTCGTGCGCCCGCCAGGGATTACGGGACAACCCTTAGTGTCCTGGGTCAGGGATTCGTTTGCAGTATGCGGCGACTTTGTCGAGGATTTCGTCGGCGGTCTTGGTGAACCGCTCCGGGACCGGTGGAGGCTCTATACGTTGACTCCAGCCGCCGGTCGGGGTTGGTGTTGAGCGTAGTGGTTGGTCTCGTACTCATGGGGCGGGATGTCGCCGGTCGCGCTGTGGAGGCGCTGGTTGTTGAACCAGTCGACCCATTCCGCGGTGCCGAGCTCGATGTCGGCGAGGCCGTGCCAGGGCCTGCGGGGTTTGATCAGCTCCGTTTTGTAGAGGTCGATCTGGCCCTCCATGAGCGCGTTGTCCAGGGCGTCGCCGATGGTGCCGATCGAGGCGTCGATGCCGGCCTCGATCAGGTGCGCGGTGAACGCGAAAGACGTGTACTGACTGCCCGCATCCGAATGATGAACCAGCCTTGGTCCAGCGGGAGTTCCGGCGCGATTGCGGCGCCATAGGGCCATGTCGAGGGCGTCGAGGACCAGCTTGGCCCGCTTGCTGGTCGCCGCGGACCAGCCGACGATCGCCCGGGAGAACACGTCCATGACGAATGCGACGTAGACGATCCCGGACCAGGTGGCGACGTAGGTGAAGTCCGCGACCCATCGCTCGTTCGGCCTGGAGGCGGTGAAGTCGCGTTGCAGCAGGTCAGCCGCCCGTTCATGCCCATCGTCGCGCAGGGTGGTTCGGATCTTCTTGCCACGACGGGCGCCTTCCAGGCCGAGCTCGCGCATCAGCCGGGCGACCGTGCAGCGGGCCGCGACTATGCCCTCGCGATGCAGCTGCCGCCAGACCTTCCGGACTCCGTAGACGCCGTAGTTGTCGGCATGCACCCGACTGATGTGCGCCTTCAGCTCCGTGTCCCGCATCGCGCGGGCGCTGGGAGCGCGGTTCTTGGCGGCGTAGTAGGTGCTCGTTGCGATCTTCAGTCCGTGGCTGGAGAGCACACGGCAGATCGGCTCGACCCCGAACACCTTCTTGAACTCGTCGATGAACGCTACGAGCGCTTTGACGGCCGGTCGGTGAAAGTCGGCCCGGGGCGCGGTTCCGGCCTTTCGACCGGCCCGTTTCCCCGGACCGCTTCCCGAACCCGGCGGGCACCTCTCAATGCACCGGGCTCTCCACAAGCCCCGGAAAGAGCCGCGTGTTGGACGTTCTCATCCCGTGACAGGCCAGGGAGTCGGGATAACGGAACCCCGATAGCGGTAGCGAGTCGTGCCTACCTTCTCGGGATCGAACAGCTCCCTGTTCTCACTGGCGGGCCACCATCCACCGCCGCAGTAACGGTTGCGGATTTCCTTCCAGGTGGACCGGCGGTGTTTGCGCCGCATCCATCGCCATACCGTCTGCCACACGTAGTGGCTCAAGTAGGCGAAGGTCACGGAGGACACCCCGGGCCGGAAGTAGGCACACCAGCCCCGCAACGCCATATTCAGTCGACGCAGCAGGTCGTCCAACGGTTGATTCACTTCGACCTCTCGGCACAGCGTCTTCACTTTCCGCTTCACGGCCTGGACGGCCTTCTTTGCGGGGTATGTATAGACGTAGTGCTGGCTGGTTCCTCTCTTGCGGTGGCGCTGGAGGTGCCACCCGAGAAAATCCAGCCCTTCCTCGATATGGGTGATCAAGGTCTTCTCCGGTGATAGGCGCAACCTCATCGTGGACAAGACCTCTGCGATCTCCTCGCGCAGAACTTCGGCATCCGCTCGGGAACCGAATACCATCAGGCACCAGTCGTCCGCGTATCGCACAAGGCGATAGGTGGGCAGACCGTGACGGTGTCGTCTGGCTCGTTCCAGCTTCCCAGCTCCGGGGCCTCCTGGCGCCTGGGCGATGTACTCGTCCAGGACGGAAAGCGCCACGTTGCTGAGCAAAGGCGAGAGGATCGACCCCTGTGGGGTTCCGGCAGTGGTCTCCGCAGCAGGCGGTCCTCACCGAGGATGCCCGCCTTGAGGAATGCCTTCACCAGGTCCAGTACGCGCTTGTCTCCAACTCGACGCCGCACGCGGTCCATCAGGGCCGAATGTGAAATCTCGTCGAAGCAGGCCGTGATGTCACCCTCAACGATCCACTCATAATTGCGTGGTCGCGAGGCGAGGTAGCGCACCTCGGCTACCGCGTCATGGGCCCGGCGATTCGGACGGAACCCGTAGGAGCACGGGAGAAAATCCGCCTCGAAAATCGGCTCCAACACCAGCTTCAATGATGCCTGGGCCACCCGGTCGGCGATGGTCGCGATCCCCAGGCGGCGAAGTTTCCCACCTGCCTTCGGGATCATGCGCTCCCGAACCGGAAGCGGGCGGAAACTACGGTCCTTCAACTGCGACCGCAGAGCGTCGAGAAAATCCCCGACCCCCTGCCCGGCCTCGACCGAACGAGCCGTTCGTCCGTCCACGCCAGCCGTGCGGGCACCCTTGTTACCCGCACCCGATCCCAGGCCACTAGAAGAAAGCCGGGATCGGCAACGAGGTTGTAGAGGTCGTCGAACCTGCGATGAGGATCATCACGAGCCCAACGGTGCAGCTTGGTCTGGATATTCAGTACCCGTCGCTCCGCCATATATACGGCGTGCTCCAGTTCGTCGGTATTCACCAGCGAAAACCTCCCGATATTCCAGCAGCCTCGACTGCTGACTTGCTGGCCCCCTTGGCCCTGCAGCCGTCTCTCACGGCCTCCACGGCGGGTCGTCACGCCCGCGACTACTACGGGGCCTCCGCCCCATCCCACGGTCCTCAGCCGGCAACGGACCTGCCCGCCCCGAAATGGCTATCCGGCAGGAGGGCGACCGCGGATGGTTCCCACGTTCACCATGTGATCGATCGGTCAGGTAGGTGCCCAGCTCTACCCCGGCAGCATCGCCACGTCTACGCCGCAGACCTTCGACGTGGCCTCCCCACCGACGGAACTAAACGGCTTCGGAGTTGAGGACCGGCCCGAAAGGCCCAGCCCTCACGCACTGCGCACCGGCCCATATCCACCAGATTTGACCCGGCTTCGCTGTTACGGGGCGTCAACCACTGGTTCGCTCTCGCTACACCTTCTGACCTCGCCGAACGGGCCCGCACCGTCTGGCAGTTCCGGCACGTCCCGCTGTCGTCGGGGCCGCTTGCCACCCTCCCCGGCGTTCCCCGGATCGGGCTGCCCCCAGGCTTCGATCAGGCCGCTGCGACGGCCCGACGGGTGTGGTCTTTCACCACCTCTCGATCAACATCGCGCCTCGTGGCGCACAGCTCGGCCGCGAAGAAAGCCGACGCCGCCTTCAAGATCTCGATCGCCCGCCGCAGTTCGGCGTTCTCCGCCCGCAGACGCTTGATCTGAGCGGCCTCCTCGGACATGGTGCGGGGCCGCTGGCCCGCGTCCACCTCGGCCTTGCGGACCCAGGTCCGCACCGTCTCGGCCGCACCGATGCCCAGCTTCGCCGCGACCGCCTTCATCGCGGCCCACTCGGTCGGGTAGTTCGGACGGATCTCCGCGACCATGCGCACCGCACGCTCGCGAAGCTCGGCAGGGTAAGGGGACGGACGTGCCATGACTCGATCCTCTCAGGGAATCGAGCCTCCATCAGACCCGGAGCGGTTCAGATGGGCTTGGCCCAAGACTGCCGCCCGCGACCAGCACGAGCATCCCGACAGGAGATCATGCCACCCCGATGACCTGCGACTTCAAAATGGCGGGGCTTTTCTATATCGAGAGGCGGGATGGCTGAGGGCGGCCGAGGCCCTCGACGTTCTCCTCGGCGACCGCGGCAGGAAGGTGCTCCTCGGCGAAGGCGACGGCGTCGGCGACCGCCTTGTCCGCGGCAGGGAGGTGAGCGGCGAGCAGATGCCACACGTGTCCCATCCCCGGCGCGACATCCAGGCGCAGGGGTACGGAGTCCTCGGCCAGCTTGGCGGCCAGCCTGACCGCGTCGCTGAGCATGACCTCGTGACCGCCGGTCTGGATCAGAACCGGAGGCAGTCCGCGGGTGTCGGCGAAGACCGGCGAGGCCAGCGGGTTGTTCCGCGGGGCGCCGCCCAGGACGATGTCCGCGGCGCGGCTCAGCCCCGCACGGTTGACGGACGGGTCCACGCCGTCCAGCGTGAACATCGTGGCCCCGGTGTGTTCGAGGTTGGCCCAGGGGGAGATGGCGATCGAGGCGGCCGGCATCGGAAGTCCCTGGTCACGGGCGGCGACCAGGGCGCTGACCGCCATCGCGCCACCGGCGGAGTCGCCGGCGAGCACCACGTTGTGCGGTTCGGCGCCCTCTTCCAGCAGCCAGCGGTAAGCGGTGACGGCGTCCTCGATGGGGGCGGGGAAGACCGCCTCGGGCGCGAGCCGGTAGTGCGGGACCACAACGCGGGCGCGCAGGCGTCGGGCGAGATCGCCGACCAGGCCACGGTAGCCCTGCGGGTCTCCCGCCAGGTAGGCGCCACCGTGGAGATAGACCAGGTGCCGGCCGGGGACGGCGTCCGCGGGAGTCGCGCACTGGGCGGCCACCCCGTCCGCGTCCACGGAGTCGAAGGTCACCCCGTCCGGTGCCGGAAAGCTGTCCTGGAAGAACTTCCGGTAGGCGAGCCGGGCGTCCTCCACAGTGTCGGGGCCTACCCCGGCGGCAGCGTCGATGACACCGCCGCTGCGAGTCGCCCATTCCTGGTAGAAGACGGGAACATCGATCGAGACCATGGCAGGTCCTCCTCGTCGCAGATGCACAGCGGCCGCGTCCTGGCCGCCCTGCGAGTCTCAGACCCTCACATATATGTGAAGGTCAAACGGGGCCCGAAGGCGACGCCGTACGCTCGGCGGCATGAGGATCGGAGAACTAGCGGAACGCACCGGCACCTCCCGGCGGTTGCTGCGCTACTACGAGGAGCAGCGGCTGATCACGCCTGGGCGTTCCTACAACGGCTACCGTGAGTACGAGGAAGCTCACGTGGGCCGTGTGATGCAGATCAAGGGACTGCTCGGCTCCGGGCTGCCGACCCGGATCATCCGGCAGATCCTGCCCTGCCTGGACAAGCCCCGGAGCATCTACTTCGACGATCTGACGCCCGAGATGCTCAGGGTTCTGGAGTGCGAACACGGCCACCTGACGCAGCGGATCGACTGCCTGACCCGCAACCGGGACGCGATCGGCGAATACCTGGAGACGGTACGCGGCATGAGAGCCGCCGCCGATCCCTCCGGTCGGGCGGGCGGAGGCTCGTAGGCTCCTTCACTTTCGCCGGAACAGCCTGCGCAACCAGCTCCCCCTCGGCCCGGGGTGACGGGGTCGCCGGCTGCCTGCACTCCCTGACCGGGCAGGTCGCGTGATCCGTATCCGGCGGCTTCCTCTTGCACGCGCGGTCCAGACGGGGTGCGTGGGCCGCGAGCAGGGATATCAGTTCGTCGCGCCAGCGGCGCACGGTGGTGTCGCCGACCTGGTTGCCGCCGGCCATGTCGGCGATGCGCTGGTCGTGGCGGAGCACGGCGAGCACGATGACGACGATCCGTCCGGGTGCCAGACGCCGCCAGCGGGAGCCGATCTTCTTCAGGTGGCGGCTCAGCAGATCGGTGCAGTATTCGTTGGTTTGCCGGGACACCGGCAGGCGGCACTGGTAGACAGGGAAGCCGGTGACCTCCGGCACGCCGGGATCTCGTTCTGGCTGTACTCCGGTGTGGACCCGGCCGAATGTGCTCGCCGCGCGGGGCAGAGCATCGAAGTCCTCTTCCGCCACTACGCCAAGTTCCTGGACGGGGTCCGGGAACAGGCCAACCGCCTCATCGAGCAGTCGATGAAGGAGTGGGACCGCGTCAGCCAGGGTGTGGTGCCTGAGGGGTGAGTCGGGGCTTTGGTCCGCGACTGGTCCGGAACAGCTGGTCAGGAGCGGGATAGCGGTGGGAGAAACTGGGAGTTGCGGCGTAGACCGGGCCCTGGGATGAGCGGGCCGAGCGGAAGGCGCCTGACCGGCTAAAGCCCAGGTCAGGCGCCTTTCCTTGGGCCTCTAGAAGAACCCGAGCTTCTTCGGCGAGTACGAGACCAACAGGTTCTTGGTCTGCTGGTAGTGGTCCAGCATCATCTTGTGGGTTTCGCGGCCGATGCCGGACTGCTTGTAGCCGCCGAAGGCGGCGTGGGCGGGGTAGGCGTGGTAGCAGTTGGTCCATACCCGGCCGGCCTGGATGGCTCGGCCGGCGCGGTAGGCCGTGGAGCCGTCGCGGGTCCAGACGCCGGCGCCGAGGCCGTAGAGGGTGTCGTTGGCGATCGTGATCGCCTCGTCGAAGTCGGCGAACGGGGCCACCGCCACGACCGGGCCGAAGATCTCCTCCTGGAAGATCCGCATGTCGTTGTTGCCCTCGAAGACGGTCGGGCGGACGTAGTAGCCGCCCTCCAGCTCGCCGCCCAACTCGGCCCGGGTGCCGCCGGTGAGGACCTTGGCGCCCTCCTTCTGGCCGATGTCGAAGTAGGAGAGGATCTTCTCCAGTTGGTCGTTGGACGCCTGCGCACCGATCATGGTGTCGGTGTCGAGGGGGTGGCCCTGGACGATCTTCTCCGTGCGGGAGACGCCGGCCGCCAGGAAGTCGGCGTAGTGCCCGCGCTGGATCAGCGCCCGGGACGGGCAGGTGCACACCTCGCCCTGGTTGAGGGCGAACATGGTGAAGCCTTCGAGGGCCTTGTCCTGGAAGTCGTCGGCGGCCCGGGAGACGTCGTCGAAGAAGATGTTGGGGCTCTTGCCGCCCAACTCCAGGGTCACCGGCCGCAGGTGCTCGGAGGCGTACTGCATGATCAGTCGGCCGGTGGTGGTCTCGCCGGTGAAGGCGATCTTGGCCACCCGGGGGCTGGAGGCCAGCGGCTTGCCCGCCTCGACGCCGAAGCCGTTGACGATGTTGACGACGCCCGGCGGCAGCAGGTCGGCGATCAGGCTCATCAGGAAGTGCACCGACGCCGGGGTCTGTTCGGCGGGCTTGAGGACCACCGTGTTGCCGGCGGCCAGCGCCGGGGCCAGCTTCCACGTCGCCATCAGGATGGGGAAGTTCCAGGGGATGATCTGGCCGACCACGCCCAGCGGCTCGTGGAAGTGGTACGCGACGGTGTCCTCGTCGATCTCCGAGAGGGTGCCCTCCTGGGCCCGGACCGCGCCCGCGAAGTAGCGGAAGTGGTCGATGGCGAGCGGGATGTCCGCGGCCAGCGCCTCCCGTACGGGCTTGCCGTTCTCCCAGCTCTCGGCGACCGCCAGCGCCTCCAGGTGCTGTTCCATCCGGTCGGCGATCCTGTTGAGCACACCGGCGCGTTCCGCCGCGGGCGTGCGGGCCCAGCCGGGGGCGGCGGCGTGGGCCGCGTCCAGGGCGCGCTCGACGTCCTCGGCCGTGCCGCGGGCGACCTCCGTGAACGGCTGACCGTTGACCGGCGTCGGGTTCTCGAAGTACCGGCCCTGGGCGGGCGCCACGAACTCACCACCGATCCAGTGGTCGTAGCGGGACTGATAGCTCATCACGGCATCGGTGGACCCGGGGTGCGCATAACGTGCCACGGACGGCCTCCCCATCACTTGCGCGGCGTGGCCCGCCGCTCCCGTGCGGCGGGCGGTGGTGGGGAGGGTAGGGCGGCGAACGTTGCACGAACGTTGCGCGGTGCGGGGTGGGGGAGCGGGGCCGGTGGGCCGGTGGCGTTCCGTCACGGGGCGGCGGCTCCGGTGCGGTCGGCGAGCCCGGGGCGCGGGCCGGTGCGGCCGGCGGTCAGGCCGTACTCGGTGCGCAGCCGACCGGCGGCGGTGGCGGACGCGGCGCGCGCTGGGGAGCGCTCCGGCAGGGCGTCCACCAGGGCCTCCCGGATCTCCAGGTCGTGTTCGCCCCAGGGCGTGTGCGCCCACGCGCGGAGCTGGTCCGGGTCGCCGGCGGCGAGCAGCGCCCGGCGCATCCGGTCCTCCAGTGCGGTGCGCAGCCGGCGGATGCCGGGCGCCTCGGACGACGGCAGCAGCGGGCCGTGGTAGGCGTCGAGCGCCGAGGTGAGGTGATGGGCCGTCACCTCCCGTTCCACGGCGCACAGATCGGTCTCCACCGGAGCGCCCAGACGGTACGGGCGGGAGCACAGCAGTGGGCCGACGAGCTGCCGCAGCCGGGCCAGCTCGGCCCGAAGGGTCACCGGCCGCACTTCCCGCTCGCCGTAGAGCAGCACCGCGAGCTGTTCCCCCGTCAGGCCGGCCGGATGGTGGGCCAGCAGCACCATGATCTCGCTGTGCCGGCGGCCCAGCCGCAGGCGCTCGCCGTCGCGTACCAGCAGCGCCTCGTCGCACCCGAGCGCCGTCAGATGGGTGCCCGACTCCCTTGTCCTGACGGCGAGATGGGCCTCCGCGGCGCGGGCGGTGGCCTGGACCAGGGCGAGGCTGTGCGGGCTGGCCAGGTGGTCGCCGCCGGTGATGTCGACGGCGCCCAGCAGCCGCCCGGTCCGCGGGTCGTGCAGCGGTGCGGCGGCGCACGTCCAGGGCTGCGCCCGCCGGTTGTAGTGCTCGGTGGCGAAGATCTGGACGGCGTGGTCGGCGGCGAGCGCGGTGCCCGGCGCGTTGGTGCCGGCGTGCCGTTCGTCCCAGCGGGCGCCGACCACGAAGTTCATCCGTGCGGCACGGCGCAGCACCCCCGGGTGCCCCTCCACCCACAGCAGCCGCCCCTGCGGGTCGCAGACCGCCAGCAGATGCACCCCGTCCTGGGCGATGCTGCCCAGCAGCTCCCGGAAGACCGGCATCGCGCGGGCCAGCGGGTGCGCCTCGCGGTAGCTGTGCAGTGCGGCCTCGTCGAGTTCGACGGGGGCCACGCCCTCCGGGGCCGCGCACGCCCGGGCCGAGCGGCGCCAGGAGTCGGCGACCACCTGCCGGACCGGCGGCGCCACCGTCCCGTCGCTCAGGAACGCCGCGTGCGCCCGGCGCACCGTACGGATACGTTCGGCCGGATCGGCGCCCGCCTCGATCGCCAGCCAAGGATTGCCCACGCGTCACCTCTCCGTTGCGGCTCCTGCCCGTACGCCGATGGTGCTCGTAGCGGGCGGGGCCGTAAACCCCGTGTCGGGCGTGTCGGATCAGCCGCCGGCCGGGTCGCCCGCCTGGAGCCGCAGGCCGTTCGCGACGATCAGGTCCGAGGTCACCAGGGCCTGCTCGGCGGTCACCCGTGTCATGTAGACGAACGGCGGGACGATCGGGGGAACGGGCAGGGTGTCGGGGGTGAAGGTGAGACAGAGCACGCCCTCGATGCAGCCGCTGAACTTGGTGAGGTAGAGGGTCACCTCGCCCTTGAGGTCCAACGCGTCGGAGGACAGGCGGAGTTGTGGGCCCTGTGCGTCATGGGTGAGGAGGCGGTAGTCGGTCAGGGAGGCCGCTTTCATGCGCAGCACCATCACCTTCTTCGGCCCGTCGACCGTCGGGACGGTGGTCACGCCGGCCAGGGTGAAGCCCTGCGGGGCGAACTTCGTGGTGGTCACGGTCGGCGGGACCGGCGGCGCCGGCGGGCCGGTCGCCACGGCCCGCTGCGCCGGCCCGCCGAGGGCGGCGAGCAGCGCGAGCGGCAGCCCGACGGCGAGGGCCTTGCTGCCGGTGCCGCGGCGGGCGGGCGCAGGGTCCGGCGCGTCCTCCGCCTCGCCGCCACCCGCCGCTCCCTCCGAGTCGTCCGCCCCCGTCCGGCCGCCGTCCGCCGTGGCGCCCCGGACCGGCGTCCAGCCGAATCCCATCGCGCTGCCGGCGATCCCCAGTCCCATCCCGACCAGGAACCCGCCGAGGTTGGTCGCGGCGAACGAGAGCACCGACAGGATCAGCGCGTTGACGCTCACGTAGTGGTGCGCGGCCGGCGTGCACCACAGGAACACCCCGGCCGCCATCAGCGCCAGCCCGATGCCCAGCGCGGCCAGTCCGCCCAGCCCCAGGCTGATCAGCACGGGCAGCGGGGAGAGCGGCACCAGCAGCAGTTCGATGCCGCCCAGCAGGAGCAGCAGCCCGCCCCAGAACGGCCGGGTCCGGCGCCACCGGCGTAGCGCGGCCCGCCGCTGCGGCCAGGGCAGGGCCCGGTCCAGGTGGGCGCCCCACCGGGCGCGGCGCGCGCTCAGAAACACGTCCGGCCGTCCAGGCTGACGCTCACCCGCAGCCCCTTGAGGCGGAAGTTGCCGCCGGTGGCGGACCAGGCGTGCGACTTGACGCCGGCCACCTCGATGGTGCCGGCCTGGAGTCCGAACTTCCCACGCGGGCCCTTGACCCCCGGCACCGCGTCGAGGGTGCCGGCGTCCCGGCCGATCTGGGCGGTGCCGAACCGGGCGTCGCCGACCAGGTCCTCCCCGTCGATGACGAGGCTGTCGGCGCGCACCGGCCCGGCGTCGCCGCCCGCGGTCAGCTTGAACACCACGGTCCCCACCGGGGTCTCGACCCGCGCGGCCTGGCAGATGTCGGTCAGGTCGGCCTTGCCGATGCCCAGCAGGGCGACCGGGTGGCCGCGGTCGTCGGCGTCGCGGTCGGTGTGCACGTACGAGGCGAGGCCGGCGCTGGTCAGCTTGCCCGACGCGACCTGGAAGTTGCTGCCGGACACCGCGAAGGAGGCGGCCAACGCGCCCTGGGCCATCGCGGCGGCCAGCGCGCCCACGGCGAGGACGGCGGGCACCGCCACCGCCGCGGTCTTCTTCCAGGCGGTCCGTCCTTCGGGCGCCGTACCGTTCGGTGTGCTCACTGCGTCCTCCCCGGGGCAGCGGTCGAATGCGCGAGGGAAGTGCTTCATGGAGCTGTCTGCGGGGGCCCGCCGCAGAGCCGAAGACGCAGATGACGTTCTGTCATACTGCGCAAAAATCCTGGCAGTTGGAGACTAGGGCGGATTTTGAATAAGAGTCAACAGCGCGGACGGGCGGCCTCGCGCGGCGCCCACGGAACCGACCGCTACCAGGCACGTCGGGCCGAACTGATAGCCACCGGAAAGAAGTTGTTCGCCGACACCTCCTACGACGCGCTGTCCATGGACGACATCGCGCGCCAGGCAGGGGTCGCCAAGGGCCTGATCTACTACTACTTCACCAACAAACGCGGCTACTACCTCGCGATCATCGAGGACGCGGTGGCCGAACTCGTCGAGCGGGCGGGAAGCACCCACGACCTGCCACCGGTCGAGCGCGTCCGGCGCACCGTCGACGGCTATCTGCGCTACGCCCAGCACCACCAGGCCGCCTACCGCACGATCGTCACGGGCGGGGTCGGCTTCGACGCCGAGGTGTTGGCGATCCGCGCCCGGGTCCGTGCCCGGCTGCTCGGCACCATCGCGCGCGGCGCCTGGGGGCGGGAGGAGATCCCGGTGCTCGCCCGCACGGCGTTGACCGGCTGGCTCTCCAGCGTCGAGGGCGTCACCCTCGACTGGATCGAGGAGCAGGAACTGCCGCGCGAGACCGTCGCGTTGCTGCTGGTCCGCGGGCTGGGCGACACCCTCCGCCTGATAGAGGAGTTCGAGCCGGGCTGTCCGGCGCCGCCCCGGCCGCCGGCCTGACCAGGCGCCGCCCCGGCCTCGGTCGGGCCGGGGTCGACGGAGCGGGCGGAAGGCCGTCGCCTCCCGCCCGCTCGCGTCCCCCGTTCCTCGGGGCGGTTCGTCGGTGCGGTCCCCCGTGGCCGGCGCTCCCGGTGCTACTTGATGGACTTGATCAGCTCACCGTCGGGGGTGTCGCCGCTCAGCTCCCAGAAGAACGTCCCGCCCAGACCCTGGGCGTCCTTGTAGGCCATCTTGTTCCCGATGGTCTGCGGGGTGTCGTAACTCCACCACTGGTCACCGCACTTGGCGTAGGCGGTGCCGCCCACCGTGCCGGTGGCCGGGCAGCGGCTCTTGAGCACCTTGTAGTCGTCGATGCCCGCCTCGTAGGTGCCCGGTGCCGCGCCGGTCGCTGTGCCGCCCGGTGCGTCCTGGGTGACGCCCGACCAGCCGCGGCCGTAGAAGCCGATGCCCAGCAGTAGCTTGTCCGACGGGACGCCCAGCTTCTTGAGCTTGGCGATGGTGTCGGTGCTGTTGAACCCGGCCTTCGGTATGCCGTCGTACGACGTCAACGGGGAGTGCGGGGCGGTCGGCCCCTTGGCGTCCCACGCGCCGAAGTAGTCGTAGGTCATCGGGTCGTACCAGTCGACGTACTGGGCCGCGCCCGCGTAGTCGGTGGCGTCCATCTTGCCGCCGTCCGACGCGTCCGCGGTGATCGCCGCGGTCACCAGGTTGCTCTGGCCGAACTTCTCCCGGAGCGCCTTCAGGACGCCGGTGAAGGCGTCCTTGCCGCTGGTGTCGCAGGTCAGACCGCAGGCGTTGGGGTACTCCCAGTCGACGTCGATGCCGTCGAAGACGTCCGCCCAGCGCTTGTCCTTGACCAGGTCGTAGCAGGACTGGGCGAACGCCGCCGGGTTCTTGGCGGCCTCGCCGAACCCGCCCGACCAGGTCCAACCGCCGAACGACCACAGCACCTTGAGGTCGGGGTGCAGCTTCTTGAGCTTGCGCAGCTGGTTGAAGTTGCCGCGCAGACCGTTCGGGTCGTCCCAGGTGTCGGCCTTGCCATCGACGCTCTGGTCGGCGGTGAACGCCTTGTCGTAGTCGGCGTAGGAGTCGCCGATGGCGCACTTGCCGCCCTGGACGTTGCCGAACGCGTAGTTGATGTGCGTCAGCCTGGCCGCGGAGCCGGAGGTCTCGATGTTCTTGACCTGGTAGTTGCGGCCGTAGATACCCCAGTTGGTGAAGTACCCGACGACCTTGTTGCCGGCCGCGGCGGTCCGGGCCGCGGTGACCGGGTGGGTGGCGGTGGGGACGCCGGTCGGGGACAAGGAGGGGTTCCGCGCAGCGGTTCCTGCCGGGGTGGTGGCGGGCGACGGGTGGGCGGAGGCGGAACCGGCGAACAGCGTGCCGGCCAGGGCCGCGGTACACAGGGCGGTCGCGGCGGCGATCAGCCTCCGCGGCGCTCGCTTCCGGTGCGGTCTGAGCATGTCGTCTCCTCGGAGGGGGGCGAGGGTGGAGCATGACGGCGTTCCGGGGCACATGCCTGCCGAATTGGCATGAACGCGCGAAACGTTGTGGAGAAGGTAGAAGGACTAGACCACTGAGTCAATGGTTCGGACCAATTTGCCGACGGCGTCGCCCGCTGCGCGATGTGGTCCGGATCTGCCCGACGATCGATGATCAACCCGTGACGCCGGGCCGCCGATCGGGCATACTCCTAGCGCCACAGCCGCAGGTCATCGCCTTCCGCGACCCGGAAAGCGATCATCGGCCAGGCACGACGGAAACCGGCGCCGCCGCCACCCTTGCGCGCGTCGCCGTAGCGCCCGAAAGGGAGGAGAGCGCCGCCATGACCGAGTACGTTCCGCCGCCGGTGGACCGCAGGCTGCCCACCGAGGAGGCCCGCGACCTGATGGCCCTGGTCCGCGAGCTCGCCGCGCGCGAGATCCGGCCAACGGCCGCCGAGGAGGAGGAAGCCGGCCGCTTCCCGCGGGCCCTGTTCGCCCTGCTCTCCGAGTCCGGCCTGCTCTCGCTCCCGTACGCCGACGAATTCGGCGGCGGCGGTCAGCCCTATGAGGTCTACCTCCAGGTCCTGGAGGAGCTCGCCGCCGCCCGGCTCACCGTCGGCCTCGGCGTCAGCGTCCACACCCTGGCCTGTCACGCGCTCGCCGGATACGGCACCAAGGAGCAGCGCGCCGAGCACCTCCCGGCCATGCTCGGCGGCGGCCTGCTCGGCGCCTACTGCCTCTCCGAGCCCGCCGCCGGCTCCGACGCGGCCTCCCTGACCACCCGGGCCACCCGCAGCGGCGACAGCTGGACCCTGGAAGGGACCAAGGCGTGGATCACCCACGGCGGGGTGGCCGACTTCTACACCGTGCTGGCCCGCACCGGCGGCAACGGCGCCCACGGCATCACGGCCTTCCTGGTGCCCGGCGACGCCGAGGGCCTCAGGCCCGCCAAGCCCGAACGCAAGATGGGCATGAAGGGCTCGCCGACCGCCCAGCTGCACTTCGACGGGGTCCGGGTGCCCGACTCCCGCCGGATCGGCGACGAGGGCCAGGGCTTCTCCATCGCGCTCTCGGCCCTGGACTCCGGCCGCCTCGGCATCGCCGCCTGCGCCGTCGGCATCGCCCAGGCGGCACTGGACGAGGCCCTCGCCTACACCGCCGGACGCCGCCAATTCGGCCGCCCGATCGTCGACTTCCAGGGTCTGCGGTTCATGCTCGCGGACATGGCGACGCAGGTGGAGGCGGGCCGGTCGCTGTACCTCGCCGCCGCCCGGCTGCGCGACGCCGGCGCGCCGTTCTCCAAGGAGGCGGCGATGGCCAAGCTGTTCTGCACGGACGCCGCGATGCGGGTGACCACCGACGCCGTCCAACTCCTCGGCGGCTACGGCTACACCGTCGACTTCCCGGTCGAGCGCTTCATGCGCGAGGCCAAGGTCCTCCAGATCGTCGAGGGCACCAACCAGATCCAGCGGATGGTGATCGCCCGGCACCTGGCGGGGCCGGAGTCGCACTGAGCCACCGGGGCGGGGCCGGTCGGACGCCCCGCCCTGCCCGTCCGCGCGCCACCTGAACTCGCCTTGTACAACGGGCGGTTCGAGTGTGCAAGGACGCCTCTTCGTCGCTCCCGGGCCGGATGCGGAGCGCTGTCGGCACACAGGTCGCCACCGGGCGCGGTGGCGAGCCGCCCCACCACCTTCCTCAGGGGTGTGGCCGCCCAGCGCTATCTGACGTACCGTCAATTCTCTGCTTCCCGGTGATCCACCGTCCGGCAGTGCCCAGGAGGGACCGTGTCCGACCGTCCGATCGCGCTCGACGAATACCCCATCCACCAGGCGCCGCTCTCCATGCGGCAGGTCGCCACCAGCGACCGCAACGCCTACGACCGCTGCATCTTCCACGTCCTGGACCACGCCGGCCGCGCCCTGCTCATCGCCGGCCTCGGGGTCTACCCCAACACCGGCGTCATCGACGCCTACGCCACCCTGCGCCTCGGCGACCGGCTGCACGCCGTCCGGGCCTCCGACGCGCTCACCGACGACCGCCTCGCGCTCACCGTCGGCCCGCTCACGATCACCGTCGAGGAGCCCCTGCGCCGCCTCCGGCTCACCTGCGACCCCGACCCGTCCGACCCCGACGGCCTCTCCTACGACCTCACCTGGACCGCCTCCTTCCCCGCCACCTGGGAACCGCACCACACCCAGCACCGCGGCGGCCGGCTGATCCTGGAGGGCCGCCGCTTCGTCCAGGCCGGCACCTGCACCGGCACCCTCCGGGCGGCCGGCGAGCGGCTCACCGTCACCGCGGGGGAGTGGACCGGCACCCGGGACCGCAGCTGGGGCGTGCGCCCGATACCCGGCGAGGACGGCGGGCGGGCCGCCGCCGAGGCGCCCACCGAGGGGTTCCACTGGATCTGGTGCCCGGTCCGCTTCGACGACCGGTTCGTCATGGTCATCGTCCAGGAGGACGCCGACGGCCACCGCACCCTCAACGAGGCGCGGCTGGTCCGCGACGACGCTCCCGACCGCCAACTGGGCTGGCCCTACGCCGACATCGGCTACCGCCCCGGCACCCGCCACCCCGAGCGCGCCGTCCTCCACCTCACCGACCCCGCCCGCAAGCCCCTCGAACTCACCGCCGAGATCCTCACCTCCTCGCCGCTCGCCCTCGGCGCCGGCTACCCGCCCGCCGACGACTGGCAGCACGGCACCTGGCAGGGCCGCGGTTGGACCGACCGTCGCGTCTACGATCTCTCCGATCCGGCCGCCCACCCCCTCGCCGCCTACGGGGTCACCGATCACGCCGCCCGCTTCACCCTCGACGGCCGCACCGGCTACGGCATCTTCGAGCACGGCAGCTTCGGCCGCCACGACCCCAGCGGCTTCACCGGCTACGACTCCGTCGCCCCCGGCCGCACCCACCGCCCCGGGGAGGCCGCACGATGACCGCCACCCCGCGCCCCCGCACCACCACCCGCGACCCCGAGGAGCTCACCCGGCGGCTCACCGCCTGGCTCGCCAGCCGCACCCGGGCTCTCGACCCCTCGCACGGGCTCCCGACTCCGCCCGAACAAGGGGGACCTCCACCCGCAGCGGGCACCCCCCTCCCGGCGCCCCGGGTCACCGCGGTCACCGCGCCCGCCTCCAACGGCATGTCCAGCGAGACCCTGCTCGTCGACATCGAGCACCCGGCCCCGGACTCCGCCGAGCCCTCGGCGGCGCACGCGCGGGGCGAGGCCCCCACCTCCTGCGTCCTGCGCCTGGCCGGCGACCCCGCCGCGTACACGATCTTCCCGCGCTACGACATGCCCCGGCAGTACCGCACCATGCGCCTGGTCGCCGACCGCACCGATCTGCCGGTGCCCCGCCCCTTCTGGCTGGAGGAGGACCCCGCGCACCTCGGCGCGCCGTTCTTCGCCATGGCCCGCGTCCCGGGCCGGGTACCGCCCGACGTCATGCCCTATACGTACGAGGGGAATTGGCTGTACGACGCGACGGACGCCGAACGCGACCGGCTGGAGGACGCGAGCGTCGCCGTCCTCGCCCGCCTGCACGACCAAGTCCCGGTGGAATCGGCGGAGTTCCTCGCCCTGCCCGGCGCCGGGAGCCCGCTCCGGCGGCACGTCGACGCCCAACGCGCCTACTACGCCTGGGTCGTCGACGGCCTCCCGCGCTCCCCGCTCATCGAGCGCGGCTTCGCCTGGCTCGCCGACCACTGGCCCGAGGACCCCGGTGAGACCGTACTGACCTGGGGCGACGCCCGGATCGGCAACATCGTCTACGACGGCTTCGCGCCGGCCGCGATCCTGGACTGGGAGATGGCCGCCCTCGGCCCCCGCGAGCTGGACCTGGGCTGGATGATCTACCTCCACCGCTTCTTCCAGGACCTCACGGAGGGCGGCGGTCAGCGCGGCCTGCCCGACTTCCTGCGCCGCGACCGCGTCGAGGCCCGCTACGCCCGGCTGACCGGGCACGAGCCCCGCGCGATGGAGTTCCACACCCTCTACGCGGCGCTGCGGCACGCCATCGTGATGCTCAGGGTGGCCTACCGTCAGATCCACTTCGGCGAAGTGCCGGTCCCGGCCGACCCCGACGGGCTGATCATGCACCGGGACACGGTGGAGGCGATGCTCGCCGGCCGCTACTGGTGAGCCGCGGCCGGCCCGCGGAACCTCAGCTCCGGCGGCGTGAGCGCGGCACCCGGGCCGGCCGCTCACCCGGGCCGCCGGGGTGCGAGAACGGCTGGCGCCGCCAGTCCAGGCCCTGGGGAAGGGTCAACAGGATCGCCGCGTCCTGCTCGTGAGCGTCCATCATGTCGTCGGTGTCCGCGGCGTCGGCCGCCGGCCGGCCGGAGCCCTGGCACACCGTCAGCGCGAACGGGTTCCACGGCGAGGGGCAGAGCGCGTGCTCCGGGAGGGTGTCCTCGTCCGCCAGCAGCGCGATCGGCTGCCCGCAGTCCGGGCAGCTCACGCGGTAGATCTCGTAGGTGTCGAAGGGATCGTCCGCGGTGTCCTCGATCAGGAAGTCGAAACTGTCGCCCTCCTGGGCGCCGATGTCGGCCGCGGCGAAGTCCTGCTTCAGGCGTCGCATGATGTCCATCCCCCTCGGGTGGGCCACTCGGACCGCTGACTTCGTTCGTGTGACCGGCGGTCTCGGCCAACACCAGCAATGCCCCTCATGCCGCGCGCATAATCGCCGACGCCCCACGGAGCCGGCGTCACCGGTGTGGCATTCCTCACATGAGCCGGTGTTGGGGCGTCCACGATCCAGCGCGCGCTGCGCGCACGCGCCCGCGCACAGTAGGTTGAGCGGGTGGAGGAGTTGGACCGACAAATCGTGGATCTGCTCGTCAAGGACGGGCGGATGAGCTACACCGACCTGGGCAAGGCCACCGGCCTGTCCACCTCGGCGGTGCACCAGCGGGTGCGCCGCCTGGAGCAGCGCGGGGTCATCCGCGGCTACGCCGCCATCGTCGACCCCGAGGCCGTGGGCCTGCCGCTGACCGCCTTCATCTCGGTCAAACCCTTCGACCCCAGCGCCCCCGACGACATCGCCGACCGGCTCGCCGAGGTTCCCGAGCTGGAGGCGTGCCACAGCGTCGCCGGCGACGAGAACTACATCCTCAAGGTCCGGGTCGCCACCCCGCTGGAACTGGAGCACCTGCTCACCCGCATCCGCAGCCTGGCCGGGGTCTCCACCCGCACGACGGTGGTGCTCTCCACCCCCTACGAGGCCCGCCCGCCGCGGATCTGAGCCGGCCGGGAGTCGACCCCCGGGCGCCGGGCGCCCCGGCGCAGGGGCGAAACTGTCCGGTATGAGCGAGCGCAACCCCGAGCAGGCCCCCTCCCGCACCGTTCTCCTGCGGGGCGGTGAGGTGCACAGCCCCGCCGATCCCTTCGCCACCGCGATGGTCGTCGAGGGCGACCGGATCGCCTGGGTCGGCGAGGAGGGCGCGGCCGACTCCTTCGCCGACGGCGTCGACGAGATCGTCCACCTCGACGGCGCGCTGGTCACCCCGGCGTTCACGGACGCACATGTGCACACCACCGCCACCGGGCTGACCCTCACCGGTCTGGACCTCTCCGGCGCGGCCACCCTGGCCGAGGCGCTCGACCGGATCCGCGGGTACGCCGCCGGCCGACCGGCCGGCACCGTGCTGCTCGGCCACGGCTGGGACGCCAGCGCCTGGCCCGAGGGCCGCCCGCCGTCCCGCGCCGAACTGGACGCCGCCGCCGGCGGTCGTCCCCTCTACCTCACCCGCGTCGACGTGCACTCCGCGGTCGTCACCACCGCCCTGCTCGACCTGGTCCCGGGCATCCGCGAGCGGTCCGGCTTCCACCCCGAGGCACCGCTGACCGGCGACGCCCACCACGCCGTACGGGCCGCCGCGTACGCCACCGTCACCCCCGCCCAGCGCGCCGAGGCCCAGGCCGCCGCGCTGACCCGGGCCGCCTCGCTCGGCATCGGCACCGTCCACGAGTGCGCCGGCCCGGAGATCTCCAGCGAGGACGACTTCACCGCGCTGCTCGCCCGGGCCGCCGACGGCACCGGCCCCCGCGTCATCGGCTACTGGGCCGAACTGATCGCATCCGCAAAGGATGCCGACCGGATCCGTGAGCTCGGCGCGCACGGCGCGGCCGGCGACCTCTTCGCCGACGGCTCGCTCGGCTCGCACACCGCGCATCTGCACGCCCCCTACGCCGATGCCCCTCCCGGCTGCGCCGGCGGGACCCACACCGGCACCGCGCACCTCGACCGCGACACCGTCGCCGCCCATGTCGCCGCCTGCACCGAGGCCGGCATCCAGGCCGGCTTCCACGCCATCGGCGACGCCGCCCTGACCACCGTCACCGACGGCGTCCGGGCCGCCGCCGACCGGGTCGGCCTGGCCCGCGTCCGCGCCGCCCGGCACCGCGTCGAGCACGCCGAGATGCTCACCGAAGCCACCATCGCCGCCTTCGCCGACCTGGCCCTGACCGCCTCGGTGCAGCCAGGCTTCGACGCCGCCTGGGGCGGCCCCGACGGGATGTACGCCGCCCGCCTCGGCGCCGACCGGGCCGCCGGCCTCAACCCCTACGCCGCGCTGCTCAAGGCCGGCGTCCCGCTCGCCCTCGGTTCCGACAGCCCGGTCACCCCGCTCGACCCCTGGGGTACCGTGCGCGCCGCCGTCTTCCACCGCACCCGCACGCACGGCATCTCCGCCCGCGCCGCGTTCACCGCCCACACCCGCGGCGGCTGGCGGGCCATCGGCCGTGACGACGCCGGCGTCCTGATGCCCGGCGCCCCCGCCGACTACGCGGTCTGGCGGACCGGCGACCTGATCGTCCAGGCCCCCGACGAGCGCGTCGAGCGCTGGTCGACCGACCCCCGCTCCGGCACCCCTGGCCTGCCCGATCTCACCCCCGGCAACGACCTCCCGCACTGCCTGCGCACGGTCGTCGGCGGACGGCCGATCTTCGACCGGCCGATCGAGTGACATCGCGGGCGCCGGTGGCGGCGGACACCGCGCCCGAACCTGCCTGCCCCACCTGGGAAGGCTCGGCACTGACCTGGGACGACGCGAAAACCACGCTGGCGGAGCGACTGTTGACAGCAGGCGCCGGTCGGCGGGTAGGTTCGGCCGGGTCCACCACAGGACGTCCGACCGGGAGACCTCCGCGCAGTCGTCGAACGCAGCTGGGCCATGGGACGGCGAGCCATCCGGCACGCCGCCACTGGGAGCCAGGTCCAGCGCCAGGGCGATGGCTAGGTCGGTCGGCAGGTGCGACCCGGATGGGGCCCGGCGCTCAGTAGACAACGGCTCTCGGTCGACCCGCAGCCAGCGGGTCCCAGGTCGGCCCGAAGGGCGCCGGGCCCCGATCCGCACCCCACCCCCCCGCACCAGACGGCACCGGGCGCCGCGCTCGTCACGGTCCGCGCACGGTCCGCGCACCCCGGCCCCACGCCCCCGGCCCCCCGATGTACGGTCAGCTGACAACCGGACGACCTGCAGGAAGGCCCGCGACCGTGCCATCGGGTTCCGACACCACCGCAGAAGCCGTGCGCGGCCCCGCGCCCGTCGGCGCGGTGCCGTCCACCGTGACCGGCGCCGACCGCCGCCCCGGTCGCGCCCGCCGACTGGCCGCCCTGGCCCGCCGCGAGGCGCCGCGCACCGCCCTCGCGGCCGTCGCCGGCGTCGCGCTCGGCCTCGCCTTCCCGCCCTACGACCTGTGGCCGCTGTCCCTGGTCGCGGTGGCCGCGCTGTCGCTGCTGACCCGCGGCCGGCGGGCCCGCCAGGGCGCCTGGACCGGCTTCGCCTTCGGGCTGCCGTTCTTCCTCATCCTGCTGAAGTGGCTGCACGTCGTCGGCTGGGACGCCGTGGTGGGCCTGTCCGTCGCCGAGACGCTCTTCGTCGTGCTGCTGGGTGCGGGGCTGGCGCTCACCTCCCGGCTGCCCGCCTGGCCGCTGTGGACCGCGTGCCTGTGGGTCGCCCAGGAATGGGCCCGGGACCGGCTGCCGTTCGGCGGTTTCCCCTGGGGCCGGCTGGCCTTCGCCAACACCGGCTCGCCGTTCACCCCGCTCGCCGCGCTCGGCGGCGCCCCGCTGGTCACCTTCGCCGTCGCGCTGGCCGGTGCGCTGCTGGCCGCCTCCGCGACCGCCCTGTGGGGGCTGCGCCGCGGCGGCGGTCCGCGCGCGGTGGTCCGGACGATGGAGGCGTTCGGGCTGGCCGCCGCGGTCACCGTGGCCGGCCTTGCGGTACCGGTCCCCACCAAGGCCGACGACACCGCCCGGATCGCCGTGGTGCAGGGCAACGTCCAGCAGCCCGGCATGGACTTCCTCGGTCGCCCGATGAAGATCCTGGACAACCACGCCACCGCCACCGAGAAGCTCGCCGACGACGTCCGGCACCACCGCGTGCCCAAGCCGGACCTGGTCATCTGGCCGGAGAACTCCTCCGACCTGGACCCCTTCCAGTTCCCGCAGGCGTACGACCGGATAGACCAGGCCGTGAAGGCGATCGGTGTGCCGGTCCTCGTCGGCGCCCTGGTGGACCATCCGACCAAGCCCGGCTACGTCTTCAACGAGGGCATCGTCTGGGACCCCAGGACCGGTCCGGGCGCCTCGTACACCAAGCAGCACCCGGTGCCGTTCGGCGAGTACGTCCCGTTCCGGGAGCAGCTCAGCAAGATCATCACGCGGTTCCAGCGGGTGCCCCGCGACTTCTACCCGGGCGACCACACCGGCCTGCTGAAGGTCGGCCCGGCCAAGCTCGGCGACGTCATCTGCTTCGAGGTCGCCTACGACGAGATCGTCCACGACACCGTCGGCGCCGGCGCCCGCGCTCTGGTCATCCAGACCAACAACGCCACCTACGGCCGCACAGGCCAGCCCGAGCAGCAGCTGGCGATGTCCAAGCTGCGGGCCGTCGAGCACGGCCGGGCCGTGGTCACCGCGGCCACCAGCGGGATCAGTGCGGTGGTCGCCCCCGACGGGACCGTTACGCACCAGATTCCCGAATTCACCCAGGGTGTGGTCTCGGCCCGCATCCCCCTGCGCGACGAAACGACGCTCGCCGACCGCGTTGGAGCGGCTCCCGAGTGGCTGCTCGCTATCGTGGGCCTCCTGTCCTGCGGGGCCGCCGTCATCGTCGGCCGCCGCGGGCGTACGAAGGACGAGAAGGGGCAGCAGTGACAGACGGTCAGCGGCAGTACGGTCCGCTCGGCAGCACGTTGGTGATCATTCCGACGTACAACGAGGCGGAGAACATCAAGCCGATCGTCTCGCGGGTGCGGTCCGCCGTCCCCGAGGCGCACGTCCTGATCGCGGACGACAACAGCCCCGACGGCACCGGCAAGCTCGCCGACGAACTGGCCGCCGAGGACGACAAGGTCCACGTGCTGCACCGCAGGGGCAAGGAGGGGCTGGGCGCCGCCTACCTCGCCGGCTTCCGCTGGGGCATCGAACAGGGCCACGGCGTGCTGGTCGAGATGGACGCCGACGGCTCCCACCAGCCCGAGGAACTGCCCCGGCTGCTCACCGCCCTCAAGGGCGCCGACCTGGTGCTCGGCTCGCGCTGGGTGCCCGGCGGCCGGGTGGTCAACTGGCCCAAGTACCGCGAGGTCCTCTCCCGCGGCGGCAGCACCTACTCCCGGCTGATGCTGGACGTCCCGATCCGCGACGTCACCGGCGGCTTCCGCGCCTTCCGGGTGGAGACGCTGCAGGGCCTGGGCCTGGACGAGGTGGCCTCCCAGGGCTACTGCTTCCAGGTCGATCTGGCCCGGCGCGCGGTCCAGTCCGGCTTCCACGTCGTCGAGGTGCCCATCACCTTCGTCGAACGGGAGCTGGGCGACAGCAAGATGAGCCGCGACATCGTCGTGGAGGCGCTCTGGCGGATCACCGCCTGGGGTGTCGGCTCCAAGGTGAGCAAGATCCGCGGTCGCTGACCGCCGGGCGGGCCGGGCCAGGCACACTGGTGGCATGACGTTCGGAGCCACACCACCGCCGAGTCCCCGCCCGCCGCGCTCGCGCGCCCGCCGATTCGCCCCGTTGGGCATCGCCGCCTGGATGGTGCTGGAGATCTGGCTGTTGACGGTGGTCGGCGGTGCCACCAACGGTCTGACGGTCTTCCTGCTGCTGCTCGCCGGGGTGCTCGTCGGCGGCGCGGTGATCAAGCGGGCCGGCCGCCGTGCCTGGCGCAACCTCACCGGCGCCCTGCAGACCGGCGGCGCCCCCGAGGCGCCCCGGGAGACCGGCTCCGGCGGCACCGGCAACACCCTCCCGATGCTCGGCGGGCTGCTGCTGATCGTGCCCGGCCTGCTCTCGGACGTGCTCGGGCTGCTCTGCCTCTTCCCGCCGACCGGGCGGCTGATCCTGCGCGGCGCCGACAAGCTGCTGACCCGGTCGGGCAGCTTCACCCCCGGTTCCTTCGGCGACGTCTACCAACAGGCGCGGATGCACCGCCCCGACGGCCAGGTCGTCCAGGGCCAGGTGATCCACCCCGACGAACCGCCGGCCGCGCGGCGCCAGGACCCGCCGCTCACCCGCTGAGACCGGGCCGCACCGGGCGGCCGGGGGCGGATCGGGCGCGCGAGGCCCGCCCACCCGGCCGCCCGGTCCGGCAGGAACGCACGGCAAGGGCCGGTGCCACCGTCGGTTCGGTGGCACCGGCCCTTGCCGTGCCGCTCTGCTCGTTCCGCCCGTCAGGCGGACTTGCGGTTGGTGTCGCGCGGATGCACGGCGATGTTCATGGTGCCGGAGCGCAGGACGGCCAGCCGCTCGGCCAGCACCTCCTCCAACTCCTCGCGGGTCCGCCGCTCCATGAGCATGTCCCAGTGCGTACGCGCCGGCTTGCCCTTCTTCTCCTCAGGACCATCCCCATCCACCAGAAGAGAGGGTGCACCGCAAACCTTGCACTCCCACTCCGGCGGAATCTCGGCCTCAACCGAGAACGGCATCTCGAAACGATGTCCGTTCTGGCATGCGTACTCCACCGCCTGGCGCGGGGCCAGGTCGATGCCGCGGTCGGTCTCGTAGCTGGTCACCACGAGGCGCGTGCCGCGGAGAGCTCGCTCACTCATGAATCGTGCCTCCCGGGCTTGTCGCCCACAGGACAGGTGTCGCTGTCGTCGTCATCCGGTCAACGTCCGGTCGGCGGTGAAGATTCCCGTCATCGGGACATACGTCGCCTGCGTCGCCCGTCGTGCCGCCCCTTGTTGTACCCACCAACGCCCGGTTTGTCACATCTGGCAGCAGATGTCACCCAGCGCCTCAAGGAGTTGAGCGCGCAGTAACGGTCCGCCTGGTGAGTCAAAGGCGTACACTACCGCCCCGCGCCCTCAAGGGCTAAATCCGGTCAGGTACCGGACCACCGGCCGCCGCGCTCGCGCGCCCCACCGGCACCCCTGCCGGCAGGGCGGATCCGACCGCGAAGGACGCCACCGGGGTCACGATCGCGTCCCGGTGGCTCCCGGTCGGCCGGCAAGCCGCCCCGAACGCCAGCGGCCCCGACCGGCTCACTCCCGGTCGCCCCTCTCGTACGCGGAAAAATACTCCGCTTTCTTGCCGCGCGGGATCGGATGGGAGAACAGGGGCGGGAGAGCGGCTGCCTGCCGCCCGGCGCCGCGGAGATCCGTCAGAAGCGCCCTAGACCCAGCGCCCCCGTGCGGTCAGCACCGTGCGCAGCGTCTCGATGTGGTCGGTCATGATGCCGTCCACGCCGAGGTCCAGCAGCGCCTCCATCCGATCGGCATCGTTGACCGTCCAGACGTGGACCTGCATGCCCAGTGCGTGCGCGGCGCGCAGGAAGAGGGGGTCGACGACGCGGATCCCGGACTGCCGCTCGGGGACCTGGACGCAGACCGCGCTGCGCCGCACCGGCGCGCCCAGCAGCCGGTCCAGCGGCAGCGCCCCGCGCCCGTAGGAGCGCAGACGCAGTCCGGCCACCCCGCGGGTGCCCAGCGAGCTGGCCATCCGGCCGCCGGCCAGGCGCTGTGCCCGGGCCACCCGGGCCTCGGAGAACGAGCCGACGCACACCCGGTCCCAGGCGTCGGTGCGGCGCAGCAGGGCCAGCAGCGGCTCCAGCGCGCCTTCCGCCTTGAGGTCGACGTTCCACCGGGCCTCGGGGAACTCCTCCAGCAGCTCCTCGAAGAGCGGCAGCGGCTCCCGGCCGGCGACCCGGGCCCGGCGGACCGCCCGCCAGGGCAGGGCCGCGATGGCGCCCCGGGAGTCGGTGACCCGGTCCAGGGTCGCGTCGTGGAAGGCGACCAGCGCGCCGTCGGAGGTGGCATGGACGTCGGTCTCCAGATAGCGGTAACCGAGGCCGGCCGCGCGGCGGAAGGCGAAGGCGGTGTTCTCCAGGCCGTCCGCGGCCCCGCCGCGGTGGGCGAAGGGCAGCGGACCTGGGTGGTCGAGATAGGGATGGCGAAGGCGTATCGCGGGGGTCACTCCGGCAGTATCGCGCGCTCCGGTGACGGCCGGGGCGAGCGGGCCACCACTGTGGACGGCCGCTCGGGCAGGCCCTCGATCGCGAACCGGCGCAGGAAGAACTGGGCCAGCGGCCCGATGGCCAGCGCGTAGACCACCGTGCCCACGCCGAGCGAGCCGCCGAGCGCGAAACCCACGGCGAGGACGGTCACCTCGATGCAGGTCCGCACCAGCCGGACCGGGCGGCCGGTGCGCCGGTGCAGCCCGGTCATCAGCCCGTCGCGCGGCCCCGGGCCGAAGCGCGCGCTGATGTAGAGGCCGGTCGCGGCACCGTTGAGGACGATCGCGGCGACCAGCAGCGGGATGCGGACGGCCAGGGGGCCCAGCGGCGGGACGAGCGCCAGCGTCGCGTCCATCACCAGCCCGAGGATCACCACGTTCGAGACCGTGCCGAGGCCGGGGCGCTGGCGCAGCGGGATCCACAGCAGCAGGATCAGCGCGCCGGAGACGATCGTGACGGTGCCGATCGTCAGTCCGGTGTGCCGCGCTATGCCCTGGTTGAGCACGCTCCACGGCTCCAGGCCCAGGCCGGCGCGGACCATCAGGCCCATGCTCACGCCGTACGCCACCAGCCCCGCATAGAGCTGTACGAGCCGGCGCGGCAGATGCGACCGCCTGGTGCCGGACCCCTGGGTGATGGACACGACTCTTCCCCCTCCTGGCAGGATTGGACTGGTGCGTGCCACCATGTGGCATGTCCGGGCTCGCGATGTAGAGCCAATTCGGGGAAGGTGGACTGATCTTTATGGCGCAGTGGACCTCCGCGGTGGGTGCGCCCCAACTCGCCCGGCTGCTCCGGTCGCAGGACCCGCGGGCCGCCGAACTCACCGCAAACGGGCGGAAGTTGCCCGCCTACCGCAGCCTCGCCGACGGCGTCCGCCGGCTCGTCCTCGAAGGGCGGGTGCCGGTCGCCGCCCGGCTCCCCGCCGAGCGCGAGCTGGCCGCCGCGTTCGGCGTCAGCCGCACCACCGTCGCCGCCGCCTACGAGGCGTTGCGCGCCGAGGGGTTCCTGGAGTCCCGGCGCGGCTCGGGCAGCTGGACCGCCGTCCCGGCGGGCAACCCGCTGCCCACCCGCGGCCTGGAACCGCTCCCGCCGGAGGCCGCGGGATCGATGATCGACCTCGGCTGCGCCGCCCTGCCGGCCCCCGAGCCCTGGCTCACCCGCGCCGTTCAGGGCGCCATGTCCGACCTGCCGCTCTACGCCCACACCCACGGCGACTACCCGGCCGGCCTGCCCGTCCTGCGGCAGGCCCTCGCCGACCGCTTCACCGCCCGCGGCATCCCCACCATGCCGGAACAGATCATGGTCACCACCGGCGCGATGGGCGCCGTCGCCGCGATCTGCCGGCTGTGTACGAGCCCCGGCGAACGGGTGGCCGTCGACTCGCCCTCGTACGCCAACATCCTCCAGCTGATGCGCGACGCGGGCGCCCGCCTCGTCCCGGTGGCGCTCGGCGAGCGGCTGGCGGGCTGGGACATCCCGGCCTGGCGCCAGGTGATGCGCGATGCCGCGCCCCGGATGGCCTATGTCGTCGCCGACTTCCACAACCCCACCGGCAGCCTCGCCACCGAGGACCAGCGCCGCCGCCTCGTGGACGCGGCGCGCTCGGCCGGCACCCTGCTGGTGGTCGACGAGACCATGGCCGAGATCGTGCTCGACCCGGACACCGAACCGCCCCGCCCGGTCTGCGCGTTCGACCCGGCCGGCAGTGCCGTGATCACCGTGGGCTCGGCCAGCAAGGCGTTCTGGGCCGGGATGCGGATCGGCTGGGTGCGGGCCGCGCCCGACATCATCCGCAGCCTGGTCGCCGCCCGCGCCTACTCCGACCTCGGCTCGCCCGTCCTCGAACAGCTCGCCATCGCCTCCCTCCTGGAGAGCGGCGGCTGGGAGGAGGCCGTCCGGATACGCCGCGAGCAGGCCCGCGAGAACCGCGACGCGATCGTCGAGGCGGTCCACCGGCACCTGCCCGACTGGGAGTTCAGCGTCCCGCGCGGCGGTCTGACCCTGTGGGCCCGGACCGGTGGACTCTCCGGCTCCCGGATCGCCGAGGCGGGGGAGCGGCTCGGGGTGCGCGTCCCCTCCGGGCCGCGGTTCGGTGTGGACGGCGCCTTCGAGGGCTTCGTCCGGCTGCCGTTCACGGTCAGCGGCGCGGTCGCCGACGAGGCCGCGATCCGGCTGGCCAGGGCCGCCCGGCTGGTGGCCACCGGGGCGTCGGTGGAGGCGGAGCCGCCGCAGGCGTTCGTGGCCTGAGACGACGTCAGGTGTGGACGGTGGGGGCGTCACAGTCCCCGCCGCCCACCGGCGTCGCGTCGCCGCGCTTGGCGAACGACACCGGCGGGTGCGTGGGCGCGGGCATCCCCGCCGCGTCCGCCGGGTCGGTGCGTTCCGGCAGCAGTGCCAGGACGGCCTGGCGGTGCGCCTCGCCGGTGGCGTCGTCGTACGGGTCGGGGGTGGCCGGTACCTGGAGGCGGAGCACCGGGCCGCTGCCGAGCCGGGCGTAGCCGCGGCCCGGCGGCACCTGGGGGAGCGGGGTGGTGTGCGGCTGGGCGCCCAGCACCGCCCGCACCTCCTCGGCGGTGGCCGGTCCGAGCACGATCCGCGCCTTGGTGTGGGCCCGCACCGGGTCGCTCAGCAGCTCCGCGGTCTCGAACTGGTCGGCCACCGCCACCGTCACCTGGGCCGCCCGGCCGTGCCGCAGCGGCACCTGGAGCAGCCGCTGGGGGTCGTCCCGGCCCTCCACCGAGGCCAGGTGGGACAGCGCCGTCAGCCGGTCCGCGATGATCCACAGCGGCCGCCGGGTGTTCGCCGGAGCGGGCTGCCCGGACTGCTGCGCCCGGTTGGCGGCGACCAGCCGCCGCTCGGTCTCGTGCGCCGCCCACTCCAGCGCCGCCAGCGCCCCCGCCAGCCCGCTCTCCACCGCCAGCACCCCGTGCCGCCCGGCCAGGCAGCCGAACTCGCCGGAGCCGCCGCCGTCGATCACCACCACATCGCCGTGCCGCAGCGCCTGGAGAGCGATCGAGCGCAGCAGCGTCGTCCCCCCGGCGCCCGGCTGCCCCAGCGCCAGCAGGTGCGGCTCGGTGGACCGCCGGCCGGTGCGCCACACCACCGGGGGCACGTCCTGCGGCGCGCCCCCGCACACCACCGGCAGCGTCCGCTGCACGGATTCGGGGTCGGTGAAGCCGAGCACGGTCTCGCCCGGCGAGGTCACGAAGGGCTGCGCCGCGATGTCCGACGGCAGCGGCCCGAGCGCCGTCATCACCAGCTGGTTGGCCGCCTCGTCCCAGTCGAAGCGGTACTCCCGGCCGCGGCCCGACTTAGCGTGCAGCAGCTGCTCGACGCGGACCCGGCACTCGTCCTCCCCGTCGGGGAAGTACGCCGGGTACTTCAGCTGGAGCCGCGCCGGCCGCCCGTCCTCGTCGAAGGCGTACGCGGTGAACGCCCGTTGCCAGTCGCCGTCATGGGTGTAGAGGGGGTTGGGGTCGCCCTCGTCCGAGAAGCACGGCACCAGCGCCTCGTAGAGCGCCTGCAACCGCCCGGTCTCCGCCTCGCTCGGGCCGGGCTCCGCCACCTGCGGCCGGTCCCGGCCCAGCCACGCCGCCACCGCCATCAGCGCCACCAGCGCGAGCAGCGGACCGTACGGCGCCACGCCCACGATCAGCACCCCCGCGCCGATCAGGAAGCACAGCGGCCCGCGCTGCTCCTTGGGCGTCGCGGCCCAGCGCCCCCGTCCGGCCGCCACCAGCCGGCGCAGCCCCCGGCTGATGGTGATCAGCGGATGGAGCACGTCGGTCGCGCCGTCGGCCGCGGTCCGCGCCAGTTCGCGGCCGCGGGCGATCGGGGCGCTGCTGGTCAGGGCGTTGCTGGTGAGGATGCGGGGCAGGGGGCGCCGGGCCACAGCGGTCTCCTGGTGCTCGTAGGGGCGGCGGGCCGGCTCTGCGTGGGCGGCGAGCCGGGGCGGGTTTCGCGCGCCGCCGCCCGGACGGGACGGACCGGCCCGGGCGGCCGGTGGGACGGGCGGCGTCGCGCGGTGGGGAGGGCGGGCAGGGCCTGCCCGCTCGGGGTGCCTTAGAGCTTGATCCCGCCGAGGAGGCTGGCCAGGCTCGCTCCGCCGGCCTTGATGCTGGGCGCGATGGCCGAGCCCGCGAGGTAGAACCCGAAGAGCGCGCAGATCAGGGCGTGGGACAACTTCAGGCCGTCCTTGCGGAAGAAGAGGAAGACGATGACACCGAGCAGGACGACGCCGGAAATGGACAGAATCATGAGGGTTCTCTCCTGGGTGTGGGGACGGTCACCGTGAGTTCTTCCAGTCTCACCGCCGGTATCAAGCCAAGAAAAGCTGCAAATGGAGTATTTATCGGGGAAATCCCTCAAATGGGCCACGGTCATGGGATCCTGACCGGCCGACACCTCGCCCGGCGCCAACCCGCCCCGCCGGACCCGGCACAATCGTGGCGTGTCAAAGCCCAGAAAGCCGTCGAGATCCCCGAAGCGCCGGACCCGGCAGCAGCCGCCCGCACCACCCACGATCACCGAGGACGCGCCCTGCCCGTGCGGCCGTGCGGCGTCGTACGGCGAGTGCTGCGCCCCCTTCCACCAGGGGCGCGCCACCGCCCCGACGGCCGAGCGGCTGATGCGTTCCCGCTACAGCGCCTTCGCCGTCGGCGACACCGCCTATCTGCTGCGCAGCTGGCACTCCACGACCCGCCCCGCGGCCCTCGAACTCGACCCGGCGCAGCGCTGGACCCGCCTGGAGATCCTCGCCGCGACCGGCGGCACCGCCTTCCACGCCGAGGGCGCGGTCGCCTTCCGCGCGCACTACACCGCGCACGGCCACACCGACAGCCAGGAAGAGCACAGCCGCTTCGTCCGCGAGGACGGGCAGTGGGTCTACGTGGACGCGCTGCCCGACATGCCGTAGGGCCCGCTGCTACGGGCGGTCGTCGGGGTCCGGGCCGGTGCCGAGCCGGCCGCGCAGCTGGTCCAGTTCGCGGCGGTCGCGCTTGGTGGGCCGGCCCGCGCCGCGGTCCCGCACGGCGATGACCGCGATCCCCTCCCGCGGCGGCGCCGGCGGGCTGTTGTCGACGTAGCACTCGACGGCGACCGGGGCGCCCACCCGCTTGCGCACCAGCCGGGTCACCACCACGATGCGCTCCTGGCCGGCCTGCCGCAGTCGCACCTCGTCGCCCGGCCGCACGCCGTAGGCGGGCTTCACCCGCTCGCCGTTGACGCGCACGTGCCCGGCCCGACAGGCCGCCGCGGCCGCCGAGCGCGTCTTGGTGAGCCGTACCGACCAGATCCAACTGTCGACCCGGGCGGTGGTCATCCCCTCGTCAGAAGCCATGCCGTGACTCTAGAGGAACGGCGGACCCGGCCGTTCGGGCCCGCGGTGGGCGGGCCCTAGGACGCCGTGGGCTTCGTCGTCCGCTTCGCCCGCGTCTGCTTCTTGGCCGCGGTCTTCCCGGTGGCGCCGCTATCGGCCGGGGTCTTCGCCGCGGTGGACGAACCGGCGCGCGCCGTGCCGGTGTTGGCCTTGGCACCGCCGGTCTTCCCCGCGGCGGCCTTGGTGGCCTTCGTCGTCCTCGTGCCCGTGGTCCGGCCGCCGACGTCCTTCGCGGGCGCGGTCTTCTTCGCGGGCGGCGGCTGCTTCGCCGCCGTCTTCTTGCGGGCCGTGCCGCGGCCCCGGATCGGGGTGACCGAGGCGGCCTCCGTGCCGTCCCCCGCCGTGCCCGAGGTGCCGCCGCGGGCGGCCCGCACGCTCCGCTCCAACGCCGCCGTCAGATCGATGACCTGGGCGCCGGGGACGGCCGGGGCGCCGGGTGCGGCCGGGGCACCGCCCTGAAGTTTCGCGGCGACGAGTTCCTCCACCGCCTCGCGGTAGTCGTCGTGGAGTTCGGCCGGGTCCAGTGCGCCCAGCGAGTCCATCAGGGTCTCGGCCAGCTTCATCTCGTTCTCGCGGATCCTGACCGCCTCCGGCGCGATCCCCTCGGCGGAACGGACCTGGTCCGGCCACAGCAGCGCGTGCATCACCAGCGCCTCGTCGTGCGCCCGCAGCATGGCCAGGGTCTCCCGCCCGCGCATCGCCACCTTGCCGATCGCGACCTTCGCGTGGTGCTCCAGCGCCTCCCGCAGCAGGGCGTACGGCTTGACGGCGGAGGCCCCGTTGGGGCCGAGGTAGTACGCCTTGTCGAACTGGAGCGGGTCGATCTCGGCGGGGTCGGCGAAGGAGAGGATCGACAGCGTCTTGGCGGTCGGCATCGGCAGCCGGGACAGGTCCTCGTCGGTGATCGGCACGACGACCTCGTCGCCGGGCGGCTGATACCCCTTGCCCACCTCCTCGTTCGGCACCTCCGCGCCGTCCAGTTCGCAGACCTTGCGGTACTGGATCGGTGCGCCGTCCTTCTCGTGGATGCGGACGAAGGGGACCGACGAGGTGCGGTCGGTGGCGCTGTAGGTCTTCACGGGGATGGTGACCAGGCCAAACGATATGGACCCATTCCAGATAGATCGCATGGTTCGTCCCTTGTGTGGGATTCTCAATGGTATGTCGCCGATCACCGTCGTGGAGGGGCGGCGCCTCTCGCTGACGAACCTGGACAAGGTCCTCTATCCCGGGACCGGCACCACCAAGGGTGAGGTGCTGCACTACTGCACCACCACCGCGGACGCGCTGCTCCCGCACCTCCACGACCGCCCGGTGTCCTTCCTCCGCTACCCCGACGGGCCGGACGGCCAGCGCTTCTTCACCAAGAACGTGCCGCCCGGCGCCCCCTCCTGGGTGAAGAGCTGCGAGGTCCCCCATTCGAGGTCGGGTCCGGCCCGCCAGGTGCTCCTCCAGGACCTCGCCTCGCTGGTCTGGGCCGCCAACCTCGTCGTCGAACTGCATACCCCGCAGTGGACCTGCGGCGCACCGGGCATGGCCGACCGGCTGGTCTTCGACCTGGACCCGGGCGCCCCCGCCACCGTCGTGGAGTGCTGTGCCGCCGCCCGCTGGCTGCGCGACCGGCTGGCCGCCGACGGCCTCGACGCCTATGTCAAGACCAGCGGCTCCAAGGGCCTGCACCTCGTCGTGCCCGTCGAGCCCACCCCCGCCGACCGCACCACGGCCTACGCCCGGACGCTGGCCGTCGAGGCCGGTGCCGCCCTGGGGGACCTGGTCACACACAAGATGACCCGGGCGCTGCGGCCCGGCAAGGTCTTCATCGACTTCTCGCAGAACGCCGCCGCCAAGACGACCGCGACCGTCTACACCCTGCGCGCCCGGGCCACCCCGACCGTCTCCACCCCGGTCACCTGGGACGAGGTCGCGGGCTGCACCGAACCGGGGCAACTCACCTTCCTCCTCGACGAGATCGCCGGGCGCAGGGAGCGCTACGGCGATCTGCACGCGCCGTTGCTGAGCCCGGCCCGGGCCCGTCCGGTGCCGCGCGGCGACCGGCGGCCCGTATAGCCCGCGGAGTCCGCCGCGCAGTTTTGGAACGATCGGTTCAAAGGTGCGGTAGGGTCGGCGCGGGCGGGGCCGGGAGGCGTTCGGCCCGGTCGATCTCCCCTGTGAACACAGGGGCTTTCGCCTGCCCTCATACGGGAACGATCGGTTGCGAAAGGTGGTGTCGGCGGAGTGCAGCGCGCCGTATATGTGCTGGCCATGGGCGTTTTCGCCATGGTGACCAGCGAGTTCGTGGTGGCGGGACTGATGCCGCAGATGGCCCGGGGACTGGACGTGGGGATCCCGGAGATCGGCTACCTCATCACCGCGTACGCGGTGGCGATGGCGGTCGGCGGGCCGATCCTCACGCTCGCCGTCCGAAGGCTCCGTCACAAGACGGCGCTGACGACGCTGTTCGGGGTCTTCCTGGCCGGCAATGTGCTGGCCGCCCTGGCGTCGGACTACGGCGTGATGATGGCCGCCCGGATCGTCACGGGGGTCGCCGCGCAGGCGTTCTTCGGCGTGGCGGTCTCGCTCTGCGTCCAACTGGTCCGCCCGGAGATCCGGGGCCGGGCCATCGCGGTGGTCATGAACGGCCTGATGCTCGGCACCCTGCTCGGGCTGCCGCTCGCCACGCTGGTCGGCGAGCACCTCGGCTGGCGGGCCGCGTTCTGGGTGATCACCGGGATGACGGTGCTGGTGGCGCCGGCCACCGTCGTCGGGGTGCCCGGGGCGGCTCGGGCCGAGGGCGGCGGGGGCATACGGGAGGAGGCGGTCGCCTTCCGCCGGCCGCGGCTGTGGCTGGCGTTCTCCACCAGCACCCTGACCATCGGGGCGACCTTCGCCGCCTTCAGCTACCTCAACCCCGTCCTCACCGAGGTCACCGGCTTCGCCACCGGTACCGTCCCGCTGCTGCTCATCGCGTACGGCGCGGCCACCGTCGTCGGCAACACCGTCGTGGGGCGCCTCGCGGACCGGCACCCGGTCGGGGTCCAGGTCGTCGGGCTGACGCTGAACTCCCTCTTCCTCGCCGGCTTCGCGCTCCTGGCCCACCTGGCCGTCCCGGCGGTGGCGATGATGCTGGGCGTCGGGCTGGTCGGGGTGACCATGAACCCGGCGATGGCCACCCGGGTCCAACGCGCCGGCAACGCCGGTCCGTTGGTGAACTCGGTGCACTCCTCCTTCATCACCCTCGGGGTGATCGTGGGCTCGTCGTTCGGCGGCCTGGTCATCGACTCCCACGGGCTGCGGGCACCGTTGTGGCTCGGCGCGGGGCTCGCCGTCCTGGGGCTGCTCACCCTGCTGCCGGACCTGTTGCGCGGCGCCCGGCCGGAAGGGGGCCCACGGTCCGCGACCGACCCGGCACCGCGGGCCGCCGCGCCGGCGCCGGAGGCGTGCGCCGTGCGGTCCTGACGGCGCGGCGGCGGGGGAGCGGAGGACGGGTTCCGGACGTCCGGGCGGGCCCGTCCACCGCCCTCGGCGACCGGAAACCGTATGGAGTAGGCCAACCGGCGCGCTGCCCTGGCCGTTCTTAGCGTGGCCACATGTCGACAGCGACGTGGTCCCCCGTCAGAGCCCTGTCCACAGCGGCCGTCTGCACCGCGAGCCTGCTGGCTCTGTGCGGTCCGGCGGTCGCCGACGGCCCCAACGGCATCGACGACCTGCGCGGCGCACCACCGACCCCGGCCGAGAACCTGCTGGACGAGCCCGGCGTGCAGTTCCTGCCCCGGCCGGGAGTCCCCGAGCCGCCCCGGGTCTCGGCGCTGTCGTGGGCCGTCACGGACCTGGCGAGCCACCGGATCCTCGCGGCCAAGGACGTCCACCGGCCGCTGCCGCCGGCCAGCACCCTCAAGACGCTCTTCGCGCTGACCGTGCTGCCGAAGTTCTCCCAGGCGGCGGTGCGCACCGTCTCCAGCGCGGACCTGGCCGGCATCGAGGCCGGCAGCTCGCTCGCCGGCCTCAAGGAGGACATGCCCTACCGCGTCGCCGACCTGTGGCACGGCGTCTTCCTGACCTCCGGCAGCGACGCCGTGCACGCCCTGGCCGCGATGAACGGCGGCTGGGGCAGGACCATCGACGAGATGCAGGCGACCGCGCGGCGACTGGGCGCCCGCGACACCACCGTCGAATCCGCCGACGGCTTCGACACGCCGGGCCAGACCTCCTCCGCCTACGACCTCTCCCTCTTCGGCCAGGCCGGGCTGACCAACCGGGACTTCGCCCACTTCGCCGCCACCAAGACCGCCCTCCTCCCGGAGGACGGCGGCCCGGACGCGTACGGCATCCAGAACACCAACCGGCTGCTGGTCGGCTCGCACGGGGTGGCCCCCTACGACGGTCTGATCGGGGTGAAGAACGGCTACACCACCCATGCCGGGAACACCCTGGTCGCCGCCGCCCGGCGCGGTGACCGGACGCTGCTGGTCACCGTGATGAACCCGCGCTCCGGCGCGGAGAACGCCGTCTACGAGGAGGCCCGCGCCCTGCTGGACTGGGGATTCGACGCGGCGCCCCGGGCCGCGGCGGTCGGCCTGCTGCCCGCCCCGTCGCCCGGCCCCGGCAGCGAGCGGGCCGCCCAGCGGGCACCGCGCACCACGCTGCACCGGGCAGGGGCCGCCGGGGCGGACGGAGGCATCGACGACCTGGTCGTCTGGACCTTCTGCAGCACCGCGGTGGTCGCACTGGCCGGGCTCGGCACCGCGCTGTGGTGGCGCCGACGGCAGCCGGCCGGTCAGGACGACGACGGCGCGACGTCCTGACCGGTCCAGGCGTCGCACATTCATGCGATCGGTCGGGGATACGGAGGACGCGGCGTGGCCTTGCCCGGTGAAGGATGACGCGTTTGCCATGGTTTGTGGTGACTGGCGGGCCTGGTCGGTGTAGCGTCCTGATCAGCTGTCATGGTTCCGAAGTGCCGGGCGCCCGTGCTGCATTCACGGGCGTTCTTGCTGTCCGGTACGTCTCCGGGCCAGGGCGATCACCTCCGGATTCCGCGGGGTGCGGGAGCCGATTCGGGCCCATAGAGCGAAGGAGACGCAACATGGCTTCGGGCACGGTGAAATGGTTCAACTCGGAGAAGGGCTTCGGCTTCATCGCGCAGGACGACGGCGGCGCCGACGTCTTCGCGCACTACTCGAACATCGACGCCACCGGATACCGGGAACTGCTGGAGGGCCAGAAGGTCACCTTCGAGGTCACCCAGGGGCAGAAGGGCCCGCAGGCGGAGAAGATCCGGGTGATGGCCACCCCGTGAGCGCGGCCCCGCCGCACCGGACGGCGCCCGCCCCCGAGCAGGGGGCGGGCGCCGCCGTACGACACGACCCGCCTACGGGAGCCGGTCGTTGAGGATCTTCTGGAACAGCCGGTGGTCCTGCCAGGCACCGTTGATGAACAGGTACTTCTCGGCGGTGCCGTACGGCGTGAAGCCGCAGCCCTCCAGCACCCGCTGCGAGGCGGCGTTGTCCAGCAGCGTGCCCGCCTCCACGCGGTGCAGGCCCAGTTCCCGGTCGGCCACCGCGCAGACCGCCCGCACCGCGGCGGACGCCAGCCCGCGGCGCAGGTGCCCGGCGTCGATCCAGTAGCCGACGCTGGCGCTGCGCAGCGGGCCGTAGGTGATCTGGGACAGGGTGATCGAGCCCACCACGTCCGGCTCCCCGGACCCCTCGTCCGCCTCGCGGACCAGCACCCAGGGCATCACCCGCCCGGCGTCCCGCTCCGCCAGCTGCCCCCGCAGGCGCTCCACCTGGCCGGCCGGGGTGTAGAAACCCTCCTCGCGCCGGGGTTCGGTCCGGCGGAGGTGGTCCAGACTGCGCTGGTAGGAGCGGGAGAGCCCGGTCGCGTCCGCCAGCTCGGCGGGGCGCATCAGGACGTCGGGGGCGAGCCGGACGGGCGTGGTGATCATCCGGTCAGGCTAATCCCGGGGTCCGTTCTTGTCCCGGGGCCTGCGCGGATTCACCGCGATCGATCACTGCGGCGGCTGGTCCGTGTCCCGGTCCGTCCCGCCGAGCTGTTCCTTGAGCTTGTCCTGGGCGGTGTCGACCTGGCTCTGGTACTTGCCTTGGGTCCGCTCGTCGACGTAGTCGCCGGCCTTGTCGATGCCCTTACCCGCCTGCTCCTCGTGACCCTTGAGCAGTTCCTTGAGCTTGTCCAGCACGGACATGGATCGTCCTCCTCGGCGTGGACCCCCCTCGACACTCCCAGCATCGCCCCCGAACGGACGAACTGCATCAGGAGTCGCTGGGAATCGGCGCCTTCAGCTGGTCGCTGATGAATTTGATGGAGCTGGTCTCCATGCCCTTCTGGTAGTCCCAGGCATTGTGCCGGCCACCGGGAATGACCTGGAACGTGGTGTGGATCGGGCCCTTTCCGTACTTCTCCCGGAAACGGCGGATGGGGTTCAGCACCCCGGCGCCTTCCTTGCTGCCGGCCTGGAACGCGATGTACACGTCCGGTCCGCCCTTTTTCAGCAGGCTCGCCGCGAGCTTTTCCGGATTGTTGGCGTCCTTCTCTTTCTGGTGCCCGGCCCACATCGGGGAGTCCGGCACGATGTCCGGGCCGCTGGCTATCGCCGCCTTGAACTTCTCCGGGTACTTCAGCACGGACTTCAGGCTCGCGAAACCGCCCGAGGACGACCCCATGAAGGCCCAGCCGTCCCGGGAGTGGAAGGTGCGGAAGTTGGCCTTGACCAGGTCGACGACGTCGTCGGTCAGCCAGGTCCCCATCTTCTGCTGACCGGGAATGTCGCTGCCGTCGTGGTAGCGGGTGTCCGGATTGAGCATCGGCATCACCACGATGAACGGCAGACTTTTACCCGCCGCGGTCCACTTCGTGAGATTTTCCTGAAGCTTGATGTCGCCGCCGACCCAGTAATTGGTGACCCCGTCCTTGTCCTGCGGACTGCCCAGGCCGCCCGGCAGGGCCATCAGCACCGGAAAACCGCTCTTGGCGTATTTGGGATCCTGGTATTCCTTGGGCGCCCATACCCAGACGCTGCCGGTGACACCGGATTTCGCGCCCTTCAGCGTGGTGCGGGCTATGTGCGTCCCGTCGTCCAGGGTCCGGGTTATTCGGAACTCGCTCTTCGGGCCGCTGGGCATCCGGGTGTCCTGGTCCACCGGCTTGACCGGGGTGGACGCGCTGCCCGGGCCGCCGGCGTTGAAGTCGACCGGGTTGCCGTTCTCCGAGCAGCCGGCGACGGCGAGCAGGGCGCAGGACGCGACGAGGACGGCGGCGAGGCCGCGGGCGTAAGGGTGTTTCAACGGTGACTCCGCTACTGACGATCACACGCGAGTGACCATGACGATCAAGTGCAAGTGACCATAAAGAGGGAATTCGGGCGCTCGCGGTTCCCTCGTGCGCCCATCGGCCCGCTCGACGGGCAGTCCGCCCCGGTCCGGCCGAGAATGCAGCGGTGACCGATGAACACCGCAGTGCCGATGACACCGCCGCCCGCGCCGTGCCCGGTGACGAGGAGCGACGGCTGGCCAGAAGGGCGCTGGCCGGCCGCGCTCGGGACGCGGCGGATCTGGCGTTGCTGATGGACATGCTCGGGCTGGACCCCCGCCGGGACCCGGCCCGGGAGGCCGCGCCCGGGCCCGGTCCGCTGCGCGGGGGCCGCGGGCGCGGCCCCGGCCGGGACCGGCGGCGGGCGACCCGCCGGGACACCTGCCGGGACGCCCGCACCCGCTCGGCCGACCCCGGCTGAGCCGCGCCGCCGGTGTCAGTCGGACGCCTGCGCCCCCACCGCCCGGCACAGCCGCAGCGTCACGATCTGGAACGGCCGCAGCGCCATCCGCACCGTGTCGCCCTCCCGCTCCAGAGCCGGGCCGTCCTCGGTCAGGCGCTCCAGCAGGTCGGTGGTGACCGCCCCCGCCAGCGCGAAACCGCAGGTCAGGGTCGCTCGGGCGCGTCCGCCGCGGGCCTCGTGGAGCCGGACCACCACATCGCCGCTGTGGTCGTCGGCCAGCTTGACCGCGGTGACCACCACCGCGTCGTCGTCCACCGAGACCAGCGGCGGCACCGCACCGGACCCGGTGACCGCCCGCTCCGGCAGATTGATCCGGTGCCCCTCGCGCACCGCGTCACCGATCGTCGCCCCGGGGACCAGCGCGTAGCGGAAGCGATGGGTGCCCTGGTCCGTCTCCGGGTCCGGGAAGCGCGGGGCGCGCAGCAGCGAGAGCCGCACGGTCGTGGTCGTGCCCCGCTCGCCCTCGGAGCCGCCCTCCCGCACCGTCCGGGTCACGTCGTGCCCGTACGTCGCGTCGTTGACCAGCGCCACGCCCCAGCCCGGCTCCGCGGCGTGCACGAACCGGTGCGCACACGCCTCGAACTTGGCCGCCTCCCAGCTGGTGTTGGTGTGGGTCGGCCGGTACAGGTGCCCGAACTGGGTCTCCGCCGCGTACCGCTCGGCGTGCAGGTCCAGCGGGAACGCGGCCTTGAGGAACTTCTCGGTCTCGTGCCAGTCCACCTCGGTGTCGATGTCCAGTCGCCGCTGCCCGCGGGCCAGCGTCAGCGTCTGGACCACCCGCGAGCCGCCGAAGCTCCGCACCACGCGCACCGTCGCGGCCTCCGGTGACGCCGCGGCGAGCACCACCTCGTCCGCGTCGGTCAGGTCGGTGACCACCTCGCGGTAGAACGCGTCCACGTCCCAGGCGTCCCACATGTTGGGGAAGTCCGGATGGAGCTGGAGGAGGTTCGCCGCCGCGCCCGGGGCGACAGCCTCCCGCCCGGCGCCCTTGTCGTACGCGGAGACGACCAGGCCGCGGCCGTCGATCTCGATCCGGAGCAGGTCGTGCTGGAGGACGAACCCGCCGGCCGGGCGCGGCCCGGCGACCACCGGACCGCCCTCCGCCGCCGGCGGGGCCACCGCGCCGGCCGCCACCCCGCCCCGGGCGTGCGGCGCCGCGTTCGCCACCAGCCGCCGGTCGCCGCCGCCGGCCAGGGCCGCCAGCGCGCCGCCGATCAGCCCCTCCAGCTCGGCGGCGACCGCCGCATAGGTCCGCTCCGCCTCGCGGTGCACCCAGGCGATCGAGGAACCGGGCAGGATGTCGTGGAACTGGTGCAGCAGGACGGTCTTCCAGATCCGCTCCAACTCCTGGTACGGATAACGGAATCCGGCGGTGACGGCGGCGGTCGCCGACCACAGTTCGGCCTCCCGCAGCAGGTGCTCGCTGCGGCGGTTGCCGCGCTTGGTGCGGGCCTGGCTGGTGAGCGTCCCCCGGTGCAGCTCCAGATAGAGCTCGCCCACCCACACCGGGGCGTCGGGGTGCTCCGCCGCGGCCCGGGCGAAGAAGTCGGCGGGCTTCTCCCACCGCACCACCGGCGAGCCGTCCAGGTTCCGCAGCCGGCGGGCCTTGGCGACCATCTCGCGGGTGGTGCCCCCGCCGCCGTCGCCCCAGCCGGTCGGCGCCAGCGAGTGCCGGGCGGTGCCCTTCTCCTTGAAGTTGCGTGCCGCGTGGGCGAGTTCGGCGCCCGACAGTTGGCAGTTGTAGGTGTCCACCGGCGGGAAGTGGGTGAAGATCCGGGTGCCGTCGATGCCCTCCCAACGGAAGGTGTGGTGCGGGAAGGAGTTCACCTGGCTCCAGGAGATCTTCTGCGTCAGCAGCCACTTCGCCCCGGCCGCCTTGATGATCTGCGGCAGCCCCGCCGCGAAGCCGAAGGTGTCCGGCAGCCATGCCTCGTCGTTCTCGACGCCGAACTCCTCCAGGAAGAACCGCTTCCCGTACACGAACTGACGGGCCATCGCCTCCGAACCGGGCATGTTGGTGTCCGACTCCACCCACATCCCACCCGCCGGAACGAACCGCCCCTCCGCGACCGCCTGCTTGACCTTCGCGTAGACCTCGGGCCGGTGCTCCTTGATCCAGGCGTACTGCTGCGCCTGCGACATGGTGTAGACGAACTCCGGCTCGTCCGCGAGCAGCGCCGTCATGTTCGCCGTCGTCCGGGCCACCTTGCGCACCGTCTCGCGCAGCGGCCACAGCCACGCCGAGTCGATGTGGGCGTGCCCCACCGCGCTGATCCGGTGCGCGGACGCCGCCGCCGGCGCCGCCAGCACCTCCCGCAGCCGGCGGCGCGCCGCCGCGGCCGTCCCGCCCACGTCCTGCAGATCGACCGCGTCCAGCGCCCGGCCCACCGCCCGCAGCAGCTCCCAGCGCCGCGGGCTGTCCACCGGCAGCTCCGCCATCAGCTCGCCCAGCACCTCCAGGTCCAGGGCCAGCTCCCACACCTCGGTGTCGAACACCGCCAGGTCCATCCGCGCCAGCCGGTACTGCGGTTCGTCGCCCGCGGTCGCCCGATCGCCCAGCGCCGTGGGCCGGAACGGGGGGACGTCGAGGATGACGGGGTTGGAGGCGGCCTCCAGGTGCCACTCGACCCGCTCGCCGCCGCGGGCCGGCGCGCCCACCCGCACCCACTGGTTGCGGGGATTGAGGCCCTTCACCGGCGTGCCGTCCGGCAGGTACACCAGCGCCTCGCACTGGAACCCCGGCATCCGCTCGTCGAACCCCAGGTCCAGCACCGCCTCCACGGTGCGGCCCGCCCACGCCTCCGGGACGGTGCCCCGCACCCGGAACCACGTCGTCGCCCAGGGCGCGCCCCAGGCGTCCCCCACCGCCACCGGGGAGTGCGCCGCGGCCAACCCCTCGGCCACCGACACCGGTTCGCCAGGGGCCACCCAGGCGGCCACCTCCAGCGGCACCGATTCCGGGTACACGGCGGGACGGATCCGTTCGTCGAGCACCCGCTTGAGGCGGGCTTCGACCAGTGCGCGATCGTCATGCATGGCTCACGGCTCCAGAGGTCGGGGAGACGGGGTGCGGGGCGGGCCGGCAGGGGTCACTGCCCCACCTCGTCGGGGGTGCACACCTCGGTGATCCCACGCGACGTCAGATATGCGGTGTCCGTGGCGAGTTGGGCGAGCACGAGGGCGGGCCTGGCGCCTTGCGCGGCCAGCCGCGCCCACGCCTCGAAGACCGGGCCGCCGGGCGCGCACACCGACCGGTGCGGCGCCTCCTCGGCGTCGCCGACGTCCACGACCAGTGCGGTGGTGCGCGCCGGCGGGCGGTGCGGCCGGTCCCGCCAGTGCGCCGCCTGCTCCGCGAAGGCCCGGCCCACCGGCTTGACCGCCCGGTCCTCGGTGAGCAGACCCAGCCCGTACTCCAGCTCCGGGAAGTCCGCGAGCGACCGCGAAACGTCGTACGCACACCACCAGGTGATGCCCCAAACCTCTTGGCAATCAAGGGAGTTGGCGACGGTCGTGGTGGTGAAGCGGGCCGCGCGGTCCTCGGGGATGTGCGGGGCCGGGGCGCCGACCTCCTGGAGCCAGACCGGGCGCCGCGGGTCGCGCGCCCACGCCTTGGACAGCTCGATGAGGTACGCGGCGTGCTGCTCGGTGGCGACACCGGCCGGACCGTGGCGCTGCGCGGTCCCGTTGAACACCCAGGAGTGCACCGCCGTCATCGCGCCCAGCCGGGCGGCGTGCGCGGGGGTGAAGGGATGGCCGTCGAGGTACCAGGCGGCGTCGTACGCGGCGTGCAGATGCGCCCGGCCGGGCGCGCCCCGCTCGCACGCGGCCAGCATCCGCTCCAGCCAGGCCGCCGCCTGCGCCCCGGTGATCCGGTCCGGGTCGGGGTGCGGGCGGTCCGCGAACTGGTTGATCTCGTTGCCGAGGGTCATCCCGAGGAAGCCGGGCCGGTCGGCGAGCGCGGCGGCCAGCGTCCGCAGGTACTCCTCCTGGCCGGCGAGCACCTCCGGGTCGGTGAAGAGGTTGCGGCGGTGCCAGGTCCGCGTCCAGGCGGGCAGGAAGTCGAAGCTGGACAGGTGACCCTGGAGGCCGTCCACCGCGACGTCCAGGCCGCGCTCGGCCGCCGCGTCGGCCAACTGCACCAGTTGCTCGACGGCGCGCGGCCGGATCAGCGTGCGGTTGGGCTGGAACAGCGGCCACAGCGGGAAGACCCGCACATGGTCCAGGCCGAGGGCGGCGAGCGCGTCCAGGTCGGCGCGCACCGCGTCCGGATCGAAGTCCAGCCAGTGGTGGAACCATCCCCGGCTGGGCGTGTAGTTGACGCCGAAGCGGATCCGGCGGGGCTCGTCGGGTACGGGCATGGTGGTCCTGTCCCTCCGGGTGGGTGTGGCATCAGCCCTTGACGGCGCCCTCCCCGACGCCGCGGAAGAAGTAGCGCTGGAGACCGGCGAACAACACGATCAGCGGAAGGACGGCGATCACCGAACCGGCCGCCACCAGCCGCTGGTTGTCCGCGAAGGTGCCGTGCAGATAGTTCAGGCCGACGGTCAGGGTGAACTTGGACTGGTCGCTCAGCACGATCAGCGGCCACAGGAAGTCGTCCCAGGCACCCATGAACGCGAAGACCGCGACCACCGCGAGGGTGCCCTTGACCGACGGCAGCGCGATCCGCACGAACCGCTGCCAGGCGGAGGCGCCGTCCACAAACGCCGCCTCCTCGACCTCGTACGGCAGCGCCGCGAAGGCGTTCCGCATCAGCAGGACGTTCATCGCGCCGATGCAGCCGGGCAGTACCACCCCGAGCAGGGTGTTGTGCAACTGCAACTGACGCATCGTCATGAACTGGGCGATCATGATGCTTTCGACCGGCACCAGCATCGCCATGACGAAGACCACCACGGCGACCCGGCGGCCACGGAACCGCAGCCGGGCCAGCGCGTAGCCCGCCAGCGCCGCGCCCGCGCAGTTGGTCAGCACATTGGCCGCGGCGACCTTGAGGGAGTTCAGCGCGAAGTCCCAGACCGGGATCACCCGCGCCACCTCGGCGTAGTTGGCCAGCGTCGGACGGTGCGGCAACAGGCTCGGCGGAAAGCGGTAGATGTCCTCGCCGGGGCCCTTCAGCGACGTCGACAGCTGCCACAGGAACGGTCCGACGGTCAGCGCCAGCACCGCGAGCAGCAGCAGATAGCGGGCCGCCAACGACCATCCGGCCGCCCTCCGCCGGCGCCCCACCGCCCTGGTCACCGGTCCTCCTCGCGATGGGCGCGCAACACCAGCAGCATCAGCCCGAGCGTGAGCACGAAGACCACCACCGACAGCGCCGAGGCGTACCCGACCCGCCCGCTGAGCCCGGTGCCGGCCTGCTGGACGAGCAGCACCAGCGTGGTGTCCTCCCCACCGGGGCCGCCGGTCGCCCCGGCCATCAGATACACCTCGGAGAACACCTTGAAGGCGTTGACCGCGGAGAGCGCCGCCACCAGCACCATCGTGGCGCGCACCGCCGGCACCGTGACGGTCAGGAAGCGCCGCACCGGCCCGGCCCCGTCGACCGCGCACGCCTCGTGCAGCTCCCGCGGCACCTGGGCCAGCGCCGCCAGATAAATGATCATGTAGTAGCCGAGGCCCTTCCAGACCGTCACCGCCATCGCGCTGAGCAGCAGCAGCCACGGATCGCTGAGGAAACCGGCCCGGCCGAACCCCAGCGCCTCCAACAGCGCGTTGATCAGCCCCCGGTCGTCCAACAACCACACCCAGATCAGCCCGACCACCACGACCGAGGCGACCACCGGCAGATAGAACGCGGCCCGGAAGAAGGCGATGCCGGGGACGCTCCGCCGGACGAGCAGCGCCAGCAGCAAAGGCAGCACCACCAGCGGCGGCACGACGCCCAGGACGTAGAGCACGCTGTTGCGCAGCCCCGTCCAGAACATCGGGTCGTGGAGCATCTCCCGATAGTTGGCGCCGCCGGTGAACCGCCCGGCCCGCAGCGTCCGGGCATCGGTGAAGGAATGCGCCACCGTACTCAGGAACGGATAGAGGCTGAATCCGCCGACGACCAGCAGCCCGGGCGCGAGGAACAACCAGGGGCTGGTGGGCAGATGCGTACGGATTCCCCGGCGGCGACCGGAGTCCCGTGGCGCGACGGCCGCCGCGGCATTCCGCATGCCCATCCCGGCCTCAACCGGTCTTCAGCAGACGATTGCACTCCGCCACCGCGGAATCCAGTGCCTCCTTGGGCGACTGCTTTCCCTGGAGGGCCCGGGCGACCGCATTGCGCAACACCGTCTTCATCTGGTCACTGAGCACTACCGGGGTGTAATTCACGGCGGTCTTCAGGGATTTCGCCGCCGCCACCCGCACCCGCGTGGCGTCCGTACCGTCCTCCTGGGTGAAGTACGGATCGTCCAGCGACCCCTTCGTGCTCGGAAAGACCGCGACCTGTTCCGCGAACGCCATCTGGTGCCGCCGGTCCGTCACGAAGTGCGCGAACGCCACCGCCGCCGGTTTCGCCTTGCTGTCCGCGCTCACCATCAGGCCCTGCACATACATATTGGCCTTGCCGGTGTTGTTGACCGCGTCGGTGATGCCGATGTTCTTGTAGAGGTCCGGCGCGTCCCGTTGGAAGTTCTCCAGATCGAGCGCGCTGCCCGGATTCATCGCCACCGACTGCTGCTGGAACTTGCGCCCCGCCGACTCGGCCACCGCGGTGAGCGCCTGCGCATCCAGCGCCCCGGCCGCGTACAGCTGTCGGTAGCGCGTGAGCAGCTCCACGCCCTTGGGTTCGTTGAAGGTGAACTCCGTGCCCCGGGCGTCCATCAGGCGCACGCCGTAGCGACCGAAGTCCTCGATCGACGGCGCGCCGGCCAGCATCGCGATCCTGCGGTCGCTCTTCCGCGCCATGGTCAGCGCGTCCGCGAACAGCCGGTCGTAGGTGGTCGGCGGCTTCGCCGGATCCAGACCGGCCTTCCGGAACAGGTCCTTGTTGTAGAACATCGGGCCGGTGTTGAGATACCAGGGGAAGGCGTAGACGCCGGACAGGCCCGGCATCTCCTGGCTCCGCCAGGCCCCGTCCAGATACTCGCCCCGGTATGTGCCCGCCGCCGTGCCGATGTCGAGCGCCAGCCCGGCCTTCGCCAGCGGATAGGCGAGGTCCGGCGACACATTGACCACATCGGGCAGGGTGCCGGCGGCGGCGTCCGCACTCAGCTTCTGCGGATAACCCTCGGCCGGCTGGTCGATCCACTTCACCTTGGTGCCCGGGTACTTCTTCTCGAACTCCGCGATGACCCCGTCGAAATACTTCTGGAAACGCGCCTTCAGATTCCAGGTCTGAAAGGTGACCTGCCCTTCCACCTTCCCCGCTGCGCTGCCGGAATCCCCGCCGCCGTCCGGGGCGCCACACGCGGACAGGAGAAGCGCGGAGGCGGCGAGTGCCGCGGTGGCGGCGGGTGTTCGACGGGAATGACGACGCATGGCCGGCTCCTTGGCTGAAGTGCTCGGAAGTGCTCGGACCAGAAATCTGTCGAAGGTCTCGCAGCGCGGGGAACCGGTGCCGTACCGCGGGCCTCAAGGCTCCCGGATCGCGACGCGGCAGACGCTACTAATGCGATTTAGTAGGTGTCAACACCCCGGTATCACAGCGCTTTTGAGGTGCTGCCCGCTCGCTGCCCGAGCATTGATTGACAGGCCCCGCCGCCCTGATCAGACTGTCGGCACTCATGCGGTTCGGCCCGGAGGAGCCCGCGATGACAGCGCCCGGTGAGGCGGCCCGCCGCAAGCCGGCGCGCCGCCCGACGATCAAGGACATCGCCCGGCGGGCCGGCGTCTCCGAGAGCGCGGTCTCCTTCGCCCTCAACGACCGGCCGGGCGTCTCCGCCGACACCCGTGCCCGGATCCGCAAGGTCGCCGACGAACTGGGCTGGCAGGCCAACAGCGCCGCCCGCGCCCTCTCCGGCGAACGCGCCGACTGCCTGGGCCTGGTGCTGGCCCGCCCCGCCCGCACCCTGGGCGTGGAGTCCTTCTTCCTCCAACTCGTCTCCGGCATCCAGGAGGTGCTCTCCGCCCGGCGCACCGCCCTGCTCTTCCAGGTCGTCGAGGACCTCGACACCGAGTGCGCGCTCTACCGCCGCTGGTGGGCCGAACGCCGGGTGGACGGCGTCCTCGTCGTCGATCCCCGTACCGACGACCCCCGCCCCGCGCTCCTTGCCGCCCTCGGCCTTCCCGCCGTCGCCATCGGCGGCCCCACCGCCCCGGCACCCACCGGACCGCCCACCGCGCCGCTGCTCTCCACCGTCTGGGCCGACGACGCCAAGGCCATGGCCCGGATCCTGGACCACCTGCACGACCTCGGCCACCGACGGATCGTGCACATCGCCGGACTGCCCGGCCTCGCCCACACCGCCCGCCGGATCCACTCCCTGCGCACCGAGGCCGTCCGGCGCGGCCTGGACGCCCGACAGGTCCGCTCGGTCACCACCGACTACTCCGACGCCGAGGGCGCCGAGGCCACCCGCCGCCTCCTCGACGCGGCGGCCCCGCCCACCGCGATCATCTACGACAACGACGTGATGGCCGTCGCCGGCGCCTCGGTCGCCGCCGGCCGCGGCATCCCCGTCCCCGGCCGGCTGTCCGTCGTCGCCTGGGACGACTCCCCGCTGTGCCGCGTCGCCCACCCCCCGCTCACCGCACTGGTCCGGGACACCGCGGGCTTCGGCCGGCTCGCCGCCGGCGAACTGCTCGCCCTCCTCGACGGCGGTCCGCCCCGCACCGTCGAGGGCGAACTCCCGCACCTGGAGCCCCGGGAGAGCACCGGCCCACCGCCGCACGGCAACTGACGAACCATCACCACCGCCGTGGCGGCCGCACCCCCTACCCGTCATACCTGAGGACTACGCGCGAGATGCGCTCCCTGGCGGGACGCCGATCACTCACCGCGCTCCCTAGCTTCGGTGCCGGAACCACCCACCGCCCCGGCACGGAAGGACCACCCACCATGGCGCCCCGCCCGCGCACCAGACGCCTGACCCGCACCCTGCTCGCCGTGCTGGTCACCGCCTCGGTGGCCGTACCGGTGTCGGGCGCGGCCCGACCCGCCGCGGTCCCGGCACCGGCCCCCACCGCCCTCGGCCCGCTGCGGGACACCACCCCCACCGCCCTCGCCCGCCGCTACGCCACCACCCGCGCCGACATCCGCGCGGCCGAGCGCGCCGCCGACGCCCACGGCGACCACCGGCGGGCCGCCGCCCTGCACGCCATGGCCGACCCCGGCCGGCACTTCCTCACCTTCGACGGCCGCGACGGCGGCCGCAGCACCGAGGTCTACGGCGACCTCGCGCACGCCGACCGCATCGCCGTCCTGGTCCCCGGCTCGGACACCGGCCTCGACACCTACCAACGCCTCCGCGACGGCGCCCGGGCCCTCCAACAGCAGCTCCGGCGGGAACCCGGCGGCCACTCCGCCGTCCTCGCCTGGCTCGGCTACCCCACCCCCGCCACCTTCGGCCCCGCCGCCCTCACCACCGCCCGCGCCGACGACGCAGCCCCCGAACTCATCGACTTCACCAGGCAGTTGAGGAGCGCCGACCCCACCGCCCGGATCGCCCTGCTCTGCCACTCCTACGGATCCGTGGTCTGCGGCCGGGCCGCCCCGGACCTCCCCGCCACCGACCTCGTCCTCTACGGCAGCCCCGGCGTCGGCGCCGACACCGCCGCGGACCTGCACACCCGGGCCACCGTCTGGGCCGGCCGCGCCGCCGGCGACTGGATCGGCCACGTCCCGCACGCCCAACTGCCCCTGCCCACCACCACCCTCGGGTTCGGCACCGACCCGGTCTCCCCAGGGTTCGGCGCCCGGATCTTCCCGGCCGGCGACGGCGGCCACAGCGACTACCTCAAGCCCGGCACGCTCTCCCTGGAGAACCTCGCCCGGATCACCGCCGGACGCCCCCCGGTCGCGGCCCCGCACGGGACCACCCCGGACCGGACCGCCGCCGCCCCACAGCGGGAGGCCCGCCGTGGCTAGGGTCTGTCGTCAAACTCCCGTCGTTCGCCCGGAGGGCGGGCCTCGCGGCGTCTGGTGCGTGCGATCTCAAGGCGGAGGGTCATCCCGGTACCGGGCGTACCGGGATGAGCCTGACAACGCGGAGAGCGTGCGTGCCAGGCGTCGCGAGGCAGGCGGGAGTTTGACGACAGGCCCTAGCACCCCACGCGCCGCCGCCGCGGCCCTCGTCCGCCGCGTCCAGGCCGCCACCCCGCCCGGCCGCGACCGCGCCACCGACGCCCTGCGCGCCTTCGCCATCCTCGGCGTGGTCCTCGGCCACTGGCTGGTCACCGCCCTGATCACCGACAGCGGCACCCTGCACGGCGCCAGCCCGCTCCAACGGATGCCCCAACTCGCCCCGATTTCCTGGCTGTTCCAAACGCTGGCGGTGTTCTTCCTGGTCGGCGGCGAGGTCGCCGCGCGCAGCCACGCCGCCGCCCGCGCCCGCGGCACCGCCCACCACCACTGGCTGCACGCCCGACTCGGCCGACTGTTCCGCCCGGTCGCCGCGGTGCTCGCGGTCTGGACCGTGGCCACCGCCGCGATGCTCGCCGCCGGCGTCGGCCTGGACACCGTCCACACCCTGGCCAAACTCGTGCTGTCGCCCCTGTGGTTCCTGCTGGTCTTCGCCGCCCTCACCGCGGCCACCCCGCTGATCGCCCGCCTGCACCCGGCCTGGCCGTGCGCCGTCGTCGTCCTCGTCGACGCCCTCCGCTTCGGCCTCGACGCCCCCGGCTGGCTCGGTTGGCTCAACCTCCCCGCGGGCTGGCTCGTCCCGTACTGCCTCGGCGCGGCCCGCGCCCGCGGCGCCGCCCACCGCCGGACGACCGGGTGGGCACTGCTGCTCGGCGGCGCCACCGCCACCGCCGCCCTGGTCCTGTGCGCCGGCTACCCCGCGTCCATGGTCGGCGTCCCCGGCGCCGCGGTCTCCAACCTCAACCCGCCCACCCTGGCCGCCGTCACCTTCGGCCTCGCCCAGTGCGGCGCGGCCCTGCTGCTGCGCGCCCCGCTCAACCGGGCGCTGCGCCGCCCCGGCGCCTGGACGGCGGTCGCCCTGCTGAACCTCTCCGCGATGACCGTCTACCTCTGGCACCAGACCGCGATGATGGCGGTCACCGCCACCGGCTGGTTCCTGGCCGGCCCCCTGCCCGGTCTGCACACCCTCCCCGACGGCCCCGCCTGGATCCTCGCCCGACTCGCCTGGCTGCCGGTCTTCGCGGGCGCACTGCTGGTGTGCTGGGCCGCGTTCGCCGCGTACGAGCACCGCCGGCCGCGCGCCCGCGACCGGCACGGGGCGGAGCCCGAGGGCACCGGCCCGGTCGCCGACGAAGGGAACCCCGCCCGCCCGGCGGTGCTGCCCCATGCCTAAGGTGCATCCCGTGACGAGGGGGAAAGCGGCAGGTCGGCTGAGGGCGGCCCTGCGAACGGTGCCGCACCGGCTGCGCGAGGATCTGTGGACCCACGCGGCCGAGGAACCGCCGGCGGCCGGCGGCCGACCACCCGGCTGGCTGGAATGGCGGCCGGCGATCATGGTCCCGCTCCTGATCGGGGCGATCGTCCTGCTCGCCGGGAACACCAACATCTACGCGTTCGGGTACGGCATGGGCATGCCGCTCGCCGTCCTCGCCGCCGGGATGCAGGCAGCGGCGCTCGTCCTCGTCCTCTACCGCCCGGTCCTGGCCTGGTGGGCGACGACCGCGGTGCTGCTCCTGGCCGGCTGCTACGCGGCGCTCCACGTCGACCCGTTCACTCCGTTCGGACCCGAACCACCCTGGCGGCGCACCGCGTTGCTCGCCCAGGCGGCCGTGCTGTTCCTCGCGGCGCTGCGGGTCCGCCCCAGAGCCACCGCCGAAATGCTGGCCCTCGGGGCGCTGGCCGGCCTCCTCGCCGACGGCCTGTGCCTCGGCGGACCGCTCATCGGCCAGCTGAACGGTGCCCGCCTGCCGGTCACCGTCCTCGCGCTCTGCGCCCTGATCGGCGCCCTCCTGAGGGGCCGCCAGAAGGCCCGCACCGAACTGGTCGTCCAGGAAAAGCTCACCGCCGAGGAACGCGCCCGCCGCACGCTCCTGGAGGAGCGCAACCGGATCGCCCGCGAACTCCACGACGTGGTCGCCCACCACATGTCGGTGATCTCCATCCAGGCCCAGGTCGCCCCCCACCTGACCGAGAACCCCTCCGACGAACTCAAGGACAACCTCCGCGGCATCCGCCAGAACGCGGTCGAGGCGCTCACCGAACTCCGCCGGGTCCTCGGCGTCCTGCGCTCCGAGGACGTCCGACCGGAGCACGCCCCGCACGCCCCGCAGCCCACCCTCGACCGGCTCGACGAACTCGTCGGCAACGTGCGCGGCGCCGGCGTCCCGGTCACCGTCGACACCACCGGCACGCCCCGCCCGCTCTCGCCCGGCACCGGGCTGTCGGCGTTCCGCATCGTCCAGGAGGCGCTCAGCAACGCCATGCGGCACGCGCCCGGCGCCGCCGTGCACGTCGCGCTCGGCTACCGCCCCGACCGCATCACCCTGCGCGTCACCAACACCGCCCCCGACCGCCCCGCCCCGCCCTCCCCGGGCACCGGCCACGGCCTGCTCGGCATGCACGAACGCAGCGCGATGCTCGGCGGCGAACTGGCCACCGGCCCCACCCCCGACGGCGGCTACGAGGTCACCGCGATCCTCCCGGCCCCCGCCGCCCACGCCGCCCCCTCCGACGACGCCGAGGACACCCGATGACGACCGCCGCCACGCCCTCCATCCGCGTACTGATCGCGGACGACCAGATGATGGTCCGTCAGGGCTTCACGGTGCTGCTCAACGCCGAACCGGGCATCGAGGTCGTCGGCCAGGCCGTGGACGGCCACGACGCCATCGCCAAGACCGCCGAACTCGCCCCGGACGTCGTCCTGATGGACATCCGGATGCCCGGACTCGGCGGCATCGAGGCCACCCGCCGGATCACCGAACCGTCCGACGCCACCGTCAAGGTTCTCGTCCTGACCACCTTCGACCTCGACGAATACGTCTACGAGGCGCTGCGCGCCGGCGCCTCCGGCTTCCTCCTCAAGGACGCCTCGGCCGACGAACTCGCCCAGGCCGTACGCGTGGTGGCCGCCGGCGACGCGCTGCTGGCACCCGGCATCACCAAGCGTCTGATCGCCGAGTTCTCCCGGATGTCCGGCGCCCCGCGCGCCCCGCTCAAGGACCGGGTGGCCGGTCTGACCGAGCGGGAGACCGAAGTGCTCTCATTGGTCGCCCAGGGCCTGTCGAACGCGGAGATCGCCCAGCGCCTGGTGGTCGCCGAGCAGACCGTGAAGACCCATGTGGGCCGCATCCTGGTCAAACTGGAACTGCGCGACCGGACCCAGGCCACCGTCTTCGCCTACGAGACGGGGCTGGTGCGGCCCACCGGATACTGAACCCCCTTACCGGGGCGGCCGGTTCAGTGCCGGACCACGACCCCGGGCGCCATCCGCCCGCAGTTGGAGCCGGCGACCCGGACGCTCACCTTCTCGATGGCCCCGCCCCAGTCCACGCACCGGCCTTTCGCCGCGAGATAGACCGGTCCGGCGTACGTGGTGTATTTCCCGCTGTCGAATACCGGATCGGAACTGTGGTCGGACGGCCCGAGCTCGGCATGGATGAATACCGGCTTCCCCGGACTGTTCCGGATCGTCACCACACAGTTCTTTCCGGTCTTTGCGCTGTACGTGAGATAGACCGTGCCTTTTCCGCTGACCGGTGCGGAATTCACGACGCCGTAACCGCCGCCGCACGCCCCGTTGTACGCCGCGCTGCGGACCGGCGCGGCCGCGGCGCTGGTGGCCAGGCCCATGGTGGCGACGCTCGCCGCGGCCAGCGTCGCGGAACCGATGAGGAGAGAGGAACGCTTCATGGAAAACCCCCGTCAGGTGGTGTCCTTCGCGTGGTCGTGCACCGAATGGGTGCTGCACCGTGTTGGACACCGGCCGGACGGGGAGGGTTGTAGGCGAAATTCCGCCAGGACGCGTGTTCCTGTTTCCGCTGCGTCGCCTTTTGCCCGCTCGCGGGCCTTCGCTCAGTCGTCGTCCTCGCCGTTGGCCAGCACTTTCAGCCTGCTGTACGGGCCGTTGAACCGGTTGTGGTCGCCGACGGTGTGCCCCGAGGAGGTGTGCTGCCAGATGCTGTGGAACCGCCAAGCGCCCGGCAGGGTCCCGACGTCCGAGCCGTAGCGCGGGATCCACAGCGGGTTGCTCCGGCCGAACCGACCGGAGTTGCCGGTGCACCGCTTCCACCAGTTCGTCGAGGTGTAGATCACCGCGTCCCGACCGGTCTCCTCCCGGTAGGCGCGCACGAAGTCGGCGATCCAATTGACCATGCTCGAATGGCTCCTGCCGTAGCAGGTCGCGCCATAGGGGTTGTACTCCATGTCGAGCGCGCCCGGCAGCGTCCGGCCGTCCCGCGACCAGCCGCCGCCGTGGTGCGAGAAGTACCGGGCCTGCTCGGCGCCGCTGGAGTGGTCCGGCAGCGCGAAGTGGTACGCACCGTGGATCATGCCGGCGTTGTACGAGCCCCGGTACTGCTGCTCGAAGTACGGGTTCTTGTAGCTGTTCCCCTCGGTGGCCTTGACGTAGGCGAACCGCACCCCCATCCGCCGCAGCTTGCGCCAGCCCACGGTGCCGTTGTGGCTGGAGACGTCGACGCCGGCCACGGTCTTCCGGTTCCAGGCGCCGCGCTGCTCCGACGCGCCGGACCGCTCGGTCCCCTCGTGCACCGCGATGGTCGAGCCCATCCAGTCCTGCTCGGGGTGGGCGGGGGTCTTTCCGGCGTCCGGTGTCGCGGTGGCGGTGCCGGGCAGGCCGAGCGGCAGTGCGAGCACGGTGACGAGTGTGACGAGGGAGCCGGCCGCAAAGGGGACCGTACGCCGGGCCGGTGCGGATCTGCGCAAGGGCATCGCGTGCCTCCGAAGAACTTCGGTCGAGTCTGTTTCAGCAGCTTTTGAGCAGGATTCTGCCGATGAAAAGACTTATACGCTGAACTGACCGATTCCATGGCTCGATGGGCCCGCGGTCCGCCGTCCGGCCGGGCCATCTCACTCGTCTGGGCGGCCCCCGCGAGCCCTCCGCCCGACGGCCGTGGCACATGACGAGCGGGCCCCGGCAGTGCCGGGACCCGCTCTCCGCTCAGCGGCGAACGCGCCATGTCGCCGCTTCGCCAGCTCTCTATGTCGACCCTGCCGGGTCGCCTGTCTCCTGCGTTGCTTCCGTCATCGACGGTGGCTCGCTCAGTACGCCGAGTTGACGTTGTCGATGGAGCCGTAGCGGTGCGCCGCGTAGTTGGCGGCGGCGGTGATGTTGGCCACCGGGTCGGTGAGGTCATGGGCGGTGCCGGACACGTGGTAGGTGTCGAAGGTGGGCTGGATCACCTGCAGCAGCCCCTTGGAGGGTATGCCGTTCTGGGCGTTGACGTCCCAGTCGTTGACGGCCTCGGGGTTGCCGCTGGACTCGCGCATGATGTTGCGGTGCAGGCCCTCGTAGCTGCCGGGGATGCCCTTGGACTGCATGATGTCCAGGGACTGGCGGATCCAGCCGTCGAGGTCGTCGGCGTACTTCTTCGGCGCGGCCGGGCGGTCGGCGGAGCGGCTGGCGGCCTGCTCGGCGACGCGGTCCTGCTTCGCGACGGCGGTGACCTTGATGTGGTCCGCGACGGACGCGCTCACCGGACGCTCGGCCTTGCTGTCGGCCTTGGCGGGCATCCCGTCGGCGCTGACCGGCTTGACCGCGGCGGGGGCGTGCGCGGCCGTGGTCGCGGCGTGGCTCGGGGCCGCGGTGACGGCCAGGCCCGTGGTGGCGCCGGCGGCGGCCAGGGCGGCGACGGCGACCTTGTGGGTGCGGGTGATGCGGGCGATCCGGGCAGCGCGGGGCAGGGTGAAACCGGGCATACGGGGGTGACCTCTTCCAGGTGCGGGGGACGGGGAGGCGGCCATCGTTGGCGCGTTCGGACCGGAGGCTCTTGGCCGCGTTCGCCGTTGGGGCGGGAGGTGCGGCGCGCTCTCGGTGCGACGAGATCCATGGTTAACGGCCGACCTCGTGGGTGGCAATGCCCCCCTGTACTACCCCTCTTCGTGAGATGTCAGCGGATGTCCGAATTGGGTGGGTATTTACGCCGTGTTTGCGGGTCGGCTCCGCCCTGACATCGACTAGGCGGACTCGTACGTGACGTACGTCGCGTGCCCGGGGTCACCCGCGGAGGCCCTCGAAAGCCCCCACGGAGTCCCGCGAATGTTGCCTGGGTCACATCCGAAATCCCCATCGCCGCCGCCCACTTCGGGCTCCCCGGGGCGCGCCCGAAGCGGTTCGCGCCCCCCTCGTCCGTCGATACGGCGGTGCCGCTCGTCCGTTCGTAGCAGCGCCCGGGCTGTCGGAAGGCGGCGGAACCGCAGGTCCCGGAGAGTGAGACCACGCACAACCACCACTCACCGTAGGGAAGTGCTCATGCTCCGTCGCCTCACCGTCGTGCTCGCCGGCCTGGTCGCCGCAGGATCCCTCGCCACCGGCGTCGCCGCCGCGGCCCCCGCCGACCACCACGGCCGCCAGCGTCAGCACGACCGTCATCACCAGCACCGCCTCACCCCCAGGGAGCGCGAGGGCCTCCGTATCGCCGGCCACGTCCTGGACGTCCTCTTCGGCGGCCCGTCACGCCAGGACCACATGTACTGACGCCCATGGCGATGGCCCTGACCGCACAGTGCGGTCAGGGCCATCGCCATGGGCGTCACAGGCGCCTCAGGGGCGCGAAAGGCCGCCTCAGTAAGCCGAGTTGACGTTGTCGATCGAGCCGTAGCGGTGCGCCGCGTAGTTGGCCGCGGCGGTGATGTTGGCCACCGGGTCGTAGAGGTTACGGGCGGTGCCGGACACGTGGTAGGTGTCGAAGGTGGGCTGGATCACCTGCAGCAGGCCCTTGGAGGGTATGCCGTTGCGGGCGTTGATGTCCCAGTCGTTGATGGCGTACGGGTTGCCGCTGGACTCGCGCATGATGTTGCGGTGCAGGCCCTCGTAGCTGCCGGGGATGCCCTTGGACTGCATGATGTCCAGGGACTGGCGGATCCAGCCGTCGAGGTCGTCGGCGTACTTCTTCGGCGCGGCGGCCTTGGGGGCGGCCTTGGGCGCCTCCTTGGCGATCTCCGTGCGCTCGGCGGAGCGGTTGGCGGCCTGCTGGGCGGCGTGGCCCTGCTCGGCGACCGCGGTCACCTTCAGGCCGTCCGAGACCGAAGCGGCGACCGTGCGGTCCTGCTCCTTGGCGTCCGCGCCGGCCTGCTCCTTCGCGACGACCGGCAGGCCGTTCGCGCTGACCGGCTTGACCGCGGCGGATGCGTGGGCGACCGGGGACGCGGCATTGCTCGGCGCCGCGGTCATGGCCAGGGCGGCCGCGCAGCTCGCGGAGGCCACCAGCGCCGCGGAGACCTTGTGCGTGCGGGTCAGGCGGACGGAGCGGGGCAGGGAGAAGTGGGGCATGGGCATGCGGGGGTGACCTCTTCCAGGGCGTGGTGGCGGGGGAGGTGGCCATCGGTGGCGTTTGTCGGAACCGAGGGTCAGTGCCGCGCTCGCCGCTCTGGCGGGGTCCGCAGGCCCGTTCTCGGTGGTACGGCAAACATGGTTAGCGCCGGCCCGGGATGATGGCAATGATGCCGTGTACTACCCATCTTCGTGCGTTCGGGCGAGATGTCCGTAATGGGGCCTGCGATTTCCGGCCCGCACCGCCCCCGGACCCGACTAGCCCGCGTCGTACGTGACGTACGTCGCGTGCTGGGCGTCACCGCCGGAAGCCCTCAAGGACCCCTCCGGACACGGCAGTTTGTGCCCCCGGTCACAGCCCGGCGGGGCCGGTCCGCCACTCCCGGCGACCCCGGCCCCGCCACTGCGCGGTCACCCGGCTACGGCACGTGGCCGCCGGGCCCCTCCGCTCACGCCCACGCCGGATCGGCGACCGCTCCCGCCCCCGTCGCGGCCCGGCGCGCCACCGTCCCCAGCGGCCGGTCCGTAAAGAAGCGGACCGCCAGCTCCGCGACCTCCGCCGGGCGTTCCAGCACCACCCAGTGGTCCGCGTCGGGAATGCTCAGGAAGTGGCTGCCCGCGATCGTCGCCGCGAAATCCCGCTGCCGGGCCGGTGGGGTCACCGTGTCGTGCTCACCGCTGAAGACCAGCGCGGGGATGCCGGACAGGCCCCCCGAGAAGTCCGGCCGGTCGGTCAGCGCCCGGCGCAGCGAGTCCACCGCGTGCGGCGAGTGCAGCGCCGCCTGCAACATCGCCCGCCGTACATAGCGGTACGCCAGCTCCCGCCGGGTCACCGACCGGCTCTCGTCCCGACACAGCAGCCCCTCGGCCACCATCGTCGCGAAGGTGTCGGTGTCCCCGTCCGTGAGGAACCGCGAGGCCCGCCGCCAGTGCGCCACCTGTCCCTCGGTGATGTGCGACGGCACCCCGCCCAGCGCGAGCCGGGCGATCCGCCCGGGGAACCGCCGGGCACACCCGAAGGCCAGGCCCGCCCCGTAGGAGAAGCCGAAGAGATTGATCCGCGGGGCGCCGAGATCGTCGATGATCCGCAGGATCGCCGCACACAGCAATTCGATGCTCGGCCCCGGCGGCAGCGCCTCCGCGCCGCCCATCCCCGGCAGATCCGCGGTCACCACGTCCGCCACCGACGTCAGCCGGTCCTCCATCTGCGGCCAGCCGAACATCCCCTGCAACGCACCGCCCAACACCATGACGGGCTCGACGCACCGGTCCGGCCGCCGCAGCACACGGTACGCGTACGACACCCCGCGCACCGACAAGGAACGGATCACTTCCTCGGACATGGCTTTCCTTCTGGGAGAGGCTCGATGGGGCCCGGAGCACCGGTCATGCCCCGGGGCGCGACCGGTGGATCACGACCGGGCGCCCCGATCCACCGGAGGGGCCCTAACCGCGGGTCAGGACGAGCGCCGCATTGTGGCCCCCGAACCCCAGCGACGTCTTGACCGCACAGTCGAACGCCGCCGACCGGGCCTCGGCGTGCACCACGTCGATCGGGATCCGGGGATCGGGCACCGTCAGGTTGGCGGTCGGCGGCACCAACTGCTGCTCCAGCGCCAACACGGTCAACGCGGTCTCGATCCCGCCCGCCGCGCCCAACGTGTGCCCGGTCATCGCCTTCGTCGACGTCACCAACGGATGCTCGCCGAGCACTCTGCGCAACATCACCGCCTCGATGCGGTCGTTGAGCACCGTCGAGGTGCCGTGCGCGTTCACATGCCCCACGTCGTCGGGCCGGACGTCGGCGTCCGCCAGCGCGCTGCGCAGCGCCCGCTCGACGCCCCGCCCCTCGGGATCCGGCGCCACCGCCCCGTACGCGTCACTGGACGCCCCGTAGCCGGCGATCTGCGCGCGGATCGGCGCCCGCCGGGCCCGGGCGTGCTCGGGCCGCTCCAGCACCAGCAGCCCCGCACCCTCGCCGACGACGAAACCGTCCCGGTCCACGTCGAACGGGCGACAGGCCGCCGCCGGGTCGTCGCGCCGCGTGGAGACCGCCTTCATCTGGCAGGCGCTGGCGATCAGCAGCCGGGAGAGCACCGACTCCGCGCCGCCCGCGATGGCGATGTCGCACGCCCCGGCGCGCAGCAACTGGTGCGCCGTGCCCACCGCGACGGTCCCGGAGGAGCAGGCCGTCGCCACCCCCAGGCTGGGGCCGTGCGCCCCGAGGTCCATGCAGACGCTGCTGGCCGCGCTGTTGATGACGGTCAGCGGCGCGAGCTTGGGGGAGACCCGCCGGGCGCCGTAACCGGCCATCGCCGCGCTCTGCTGGTCGTAGAACGGCAACCCGCCGTGGGCGGATCCGATCACCACCGCGACCCGGCCGCTGTCCCAGCTCTCCGGGTCCAGCCCGGCGTCGCCGACCGCCTCCCGGGCGGCGATCACCGCGAGCTGCGAGAAGCGGTCCATCAGCCGCTGGGCGGCCACACCGAGGAGCGCGGTGGTGTCCAGATCCGCCGCGGTGTACATGAAGTCGCAGGGCAGGTCGACGAGTTCGGCCTGCTGGGACACGTTGCCGGGCACCACCTCATGGGTGATGGTGTGCCAGGTGGCCTTCGTCCCCACGCCCGCGGCGGTCACCAGGCCCAGTCCGGTCACGGCCGCGGCGAACGGCTGCTGGCGGGCCGTCACGCGGCGACTTTGCCGTCGATGGCCGCCACCAGCTGTCCCACCGTGTCGCGCGAGGTCAGCGACACCTCTTCCAGATCGATGTCCAACCGCTCCTCGATGAGCACCCGGAGCTCTTCCAGGGCGAGGGAATCCAGCCGCAGGTGGCGCAGTGGGGTCTGCGCGGTCACCTCTCCGCGGGCGACCCCGAACCGTTCCTCCAGCAAGGTGTTGACAACTTCTGCCGCATTCACGTGGCGCTCCTCCGCTGTTCGTAGGCGATGCCGCCAACCGCGTTCTGGGCGGGATTCGCCGGTGGCTCCGGCTGGTTTGGCCACCCTTTATACGCCTTTGTCCCGGTCGCTCCCCAACCGTGGTAGCTCAAAGGGGTGATGGGGCACACCGGAGTGGGGGAGAGGCCCCCTTACGGGCGCCATGCGCCGCGGGGGCAGCTTGTTGTCTAACGCTCGAACGGGCAGCGGGGTACGGGTCGGACGGCGGCGGCTGCGGTCCGCCCCCCGCGCCGGACCCGCCGGGCCGCGGCTTGCGCTCAGGCTTCGTCGAGCGCGCCGGTGACCCGTCCCAACAGGCTGCGCAGCGTGCGGAGTTCGTCGACGGTGAGCCCGGTGGCGGCCATCATCCGCCGGGGGACCGGCAGCGCCCGCTCCCGCAGTTCCTCGCCGGCCCCGGTGAGTCGGATGATCACTGAGCGCTCGTCCTCGGGGCTGCGCTCCCGGTGCACCAGCCCCGCCGTCTCCAGCCGCTTCAGCAGCGGCGAGAGCGTGCCGGAATCCAGCCGCAGCCGCTCGCCGATGCTCTTCACCGGCTCCGGCCCGTGCTCCCACAGCACCAGCATGACCAGGTACTGGGGGTAGGTCAGCCCCAGCTCCTTCAGTGCGTCCCGGTAGACGTTGCCGAACGCCCGCGAGGCGGCGTGCAGCGAGAAGCAGACCTGGTGGTCGAGGCGGAGCAGTTCGGCGTCGGAAACCGGGAGCGTGGTCATGGCTCCAGGTTAACGTGCCGCGGCCAATTGAGTTGTGCACAACTAACTTGCGTACAACTCAATTGCGTGCGAGTGTGGTGTTCGGCCGGATCGCACGGCCGGCCCACCACGGGCCGCGAGATCGTGCGCCGTCCGCCCTCATCCACCACCCGCTCGAAGGGACCCCTCATGGACGCGCTGTACACCGCCGCCGCCACCGCCAACGGTCGCGAGGGCCGGGCCGTCAGCTCCGACGGCCAGCTCGACCTCGCCCTGGCCATGCCCCCGGCCCTCGGCGGCAACGGCGCCGGCACCAACCCGGAGCAGCTCTTCGCCGCCGGGTACGCCGCCTGCTTCGCCAGTGCGATGGCCAACGTCGGCCGCCAGATGAAGCTCGACACCAAGGACGTCTCGGTCACCGCCGAGGTCTCGATCGGCAAGGACGACACCGGGTTCGGCCTCGCCGTCGTCATGCGGGTCGAGCTCCCGGACACCCTGGCGGGCGAGGCGGGGCGGCAGCTCGTCGAGGCCACGCACCAGTTCTGCCCCTACTCGAAGGCCACGCGCGGCAACATCGACGTCGAGCTGGTCATCGAGTAGCGGGCCGAGGGCGGGGCGGCGACGCGTCGCGGAGGGGCCGGCGCCGGCACCGCGCCGGCGCCGGGGATGTCACAGGATCATCGTCGCGAATCGGGTTATCCAGGCATTTGCCTCATGCGAGTGCAACCATGGTGCATGCCCTTTCGACGGCTGACGCATCTGTACCAGCGACCGGATCCGAGCCACGCCCTGATGCTGATCCCGGTCGGGCTGATCGTCGCGGTCTGCGTGATCGACGTGCTCTCCCCACCGGACATCCACCTGGGGCCGCTCCTCGTCGCCGCCCCCGCCCTCACCGCCGCCCTGGCCGGCCCCGGCCCGACCGCCCTGATCGGCACGCTGGCGGTCGCTGCCCAGGTGAGCATCGGCCTCGCCCGCGGCGTGTTGTTCACGGAGAACCTCTACGCGCAGATCGGTGCCCTGATCGTGGTCTCCGCACTGGTCTTCGTCTTCACCGTCGTACGGGAACGCAACGAACGCCGCCTCTCCCGCAGCCGCTCCGTGGCCGCCGTCGCCCAAAAAGTCCTCCTACGCCCCCTCCCCCCACACAGCGGCGACCTCGAAATCGCCTCCCTCTACCTCCCCGCCGAAGAAGAAGCAGAAATGGGCGGCGACCTCTTCGCCGCCGCCCGCACCACCGCCAGCACCCGCCTGATCATCGGCGACGTCCGCGGCAAAGGACTCCCCGCCTACAGCCACGCCGCCCTCATCCTCGGCGCCTTCCGCGCCGCCGCCCACCGCCAAGCCACCCTCCCCCGCCTCGCCCGCCACCTCGACGGCGCCATCCGCTGGGACACCAGCCAATGGCACACCACCACCAACAACACCAACCCCAACACCAGCACCGGGACCGGGGTTGATACCGAGGCCGACACCGGGACCGGAACCGGGACTGGTGCCGGCGTCGGGGCTGGGGCTGGGGCCGAGGAGACCTTCGCCACCGTCTCCCTCCTCGACATCCCCGACCACCGCCACGAACTGAGCACCATCAGCTGCGGCCACCCACCCCCACTCCTCCTCCGCAACGGCCACGCCCACCCCTCACCCCCACCACACCGCCCTCCCCATCGGCCTCGGCACCCTCGCCGGACCCCCCAACTACCCCATCGAAACCTTCCCCTTCCACCCCGGCGACCTCCTCCTGCTCTACACCGACGGCGTCACCGAAGCCCGCAACCCCCACGGCACCTTCTACCCCCTCACCGAACGCGCCCCCGCCTGGACCCACCACACCCCCCACCACCTCCTCCAACAACTACGCCAAGACCTCCTCACCCACACCAACGGCCGCCTCACCGACGACGCCGCAGCCGTCGCCATCCGCCGCCTCCCACCCCACCCCCACACCCCCGACCATCCGCATGCGGGGGACGGGGCCACGTAGCCGGCCCGGGGCCCGAAGGCGACATCGACGCCGGCCGCCACCGCCGTCCAGCCGGGCGTGACGTCCCACACGCCGGGCATGACATCCGTCACGCCCCGCCGCCCGGCCTCCCGCCTCGCCCCCGATATTCCGCGCTTCCGCGGCCTTCCCTCGGCCCACATCCGGAGGGTTCGTCCGGCTGACGCTTCCTCAGTCGCGTCCCACTTGCTAAACACGTCCGATCGGGGGGACTCGTCCGAATCGTCCGCGAGTGGTACAGGAAGCGCAGCATGACCGACCGCACCGGCTCCTCCGACTCCGGAGCCGACATATCCCGCGTCACCGGCATCTCCGGTGACGGTTCCCTGGGGACCTTCGAGTTCGACTTCGCCGGCCACGAAGCCCGACGACGGGCCGAGATCGTCGCCGCGCTCGGCGACGACTGGGACCCCGTCGCGGTGCTCGCGGGCGAGGCGGAGGCGCAGCGGCTCCTCTACTCCGACCTCGACGCCGACCAGCAGGCCCTCTACGCCCGGCTGGTCGCCGCCGGAGTACTGCCGGCCGCCGAGCAGGGCTGAGCATGCTGCCGATCGACCCCACCGCCGACATCGGCCGCCGCGCCTGGGTGCCCTGCCCCCGCTGCCAGGACCACCAGGACTGCGGTACCTGCCGCGACGGCCGCACCTGCGCCGACCACTGGCGCTACCTGCTCTCCAACAAGGGCAGCCGGCTGCACCTCCAGTGCCCGACCTGCGCCCACCTCTGGTCCTGGGACTCCGGCTTCGGCGCCGGCGGCCGCCCCTGACGCGGCCGCTCCCGCTGCACCGGCACCCGCTTACACCTCGCTCCGCCGGGCCTCCTCGTAGGCCACTTCGAGCGCCCGCTCCGCCGGAACGGGGCGGTCGGGGCGGACTCCCACGCCCTTCCAGTTGGTGCCCGTCACCGCGTTCACGGTCCGCGTGGTCGGCACCGCGACGGTGATGTACGCGGTCACCGGATGCCGGGCGGTGGGATGCGCACCGCCCCGCGTCGTCTCGCCGACCACCACCGCCCGCCCGAGCGCCTGCAGCGTGTACGCCACGTCCTCCCCGCCGGAGAACGTGGTGGCACTGGTCAGCACGTACACCGGCCGGTCGAGGTAGCGGGGCGCGGGCAGGTGCGCCGTCGTCCAGTACTGGCGGGTGGAGTCGGTGGCCCGCTCGTAGATGTCGTTGAGGTGCACCTGGTCGTCGGGGAAGAAGTAGCTGCACCACATGGCCGCCCCCTCGGGCGAGCCGCCGAGGCAGCACCGCAGGTCGAGCAGGAGGGCCCGGGTGTGCGCGACCAGCTCCATCGCCGCGCCGATCGCCCGAGCACCCTCACCGGCGTCGGCGATCCGCCGGAGCTCGATCCGGCCCACGTTCCCGTCGAGCCGCTCCACGGCGCGGATGCCCTGGTCCTCCGCCCTCAACCCGGCGAGGAACGCCGCCCGGCCCGCGCCGTCGTCCTCCGATGCCACGGACTGCGGCTCGTCCTGCCACCCAGTGCTGTGACCGGGATGGTCCACCGTGGTCGGACGGCGGCTCGCGGGACGAGCGCACGCGCAACGGCTGGTATTACTGGGGCATGCAGGAAGAGACGGCACGCTCCGCGATCGACACGTTCATCTCCGCGTTCAACGCCTCGGACGACAGCTATGTGACTGCCCTGCTCTCCCAGGCCCTGACCTCAGACGTGGTCTTCTGGGGGCCGTTGGGTCGCATCGAAGGAATCGCGGCGGTCGAGCGGTTCGTGCTGGACATCCGGCGCCACCCGGCGGGAACCGGCACGATGGTGCGCTGCTCAGCGGTGGACATGCCTGACGAGTGGGCCCGATACCAGTGGGTCTTCACCACGCCGGATGGAGGCCCCCGCCTGGCGGGAACGGACGTCGTCCATCTGCGGCGGAGCCTCATCGACCAGGTCATCGTCTTTGCGGGGGAGATCGAGCCGTCCGCCTCCTGAGTCGTCCTTCTGTCGCTGTCCTTCTCGTGAACTTGTCCCTTTCAGCACTCCGGGGCTGCGGTTCGCGGTCGGTCAGGCTGCGGCGTTGAGGGGGCGTCCGCCCCAGCGGATGCCCTTCTCGCTGCGGATGCGGGCGCGTTCCTTGCGTTGGGCGGCGAGTACGTCGGGGTGGCGGGCGTTGGCTTTGCGCCAGCGCAGGTAGCGGTGCAGTGCCTGGTTTTGCGTGGGGTCGCTGCGATGGTGGGAGTTGGCCAGGGTGAACTGCCGCAGCGGGCCGAAGTGGGCCTCGATCGGGTTGGCCCAGGATGCGTAGGTCGGGGTGAAGCACAGCTCGACCTTGTTCTTCTTCGCCCAGCGGCGGATGTCGGCGCCGGTGTGGGCGGAGAGGTTGTCCAGGATGAGGTAGATCGGGGCGCCGTCGGGTCGGGCGGCGCGGATCGACTTCAGCGCGGCCAGGGTGTTGGCGGTGCCCTTGCGGCAGCGGTTGTCGCCCCACAGGCGGTCGTCGCCCACGGAGTAGCAACCGTGGAAGTAGGTGACGCCGTGGGTGCGGCGGTAGGTCGCCGGCAGCCGGTTTGGCTTGCCCTGCTTCGCCCAGCAGGAGCCTGCGGTGGGCCGGATCCCCAACGGCCCGAACTCGTCGAAGGCGAAGACCCGGTCCGGGAAGCGGTCCAGAACCTGCTCGATCCGGTCGAGCTTGGCGTCGCGATGAGGGGCGGGTGATTCCTTCCATGTCTTGGTGCGCTGGAAGGTGATGCCGCGGCGCCGGAGCAGGCACCGTAAGGGTTCACGGCCGATGCGGATGACACGTCCGTGCACTTCCCGCAGGTAGGCGGCGAGTTTGCCGATCGACCAGCGGGTGAAGGGCTGGCTGAGCCCGGTGGGGCGGGTGGTGGCCGTCCGGATGACGAAGTCCTCGTCGTCAGGGGTGAGCAGGCGGGGACGGCCTCCCGCCCACTGAGGGCCAGGCCGATCTCGTTGAAGCGGTGGATCACGTCGCGCACGGTGTCCTCATCGGCCTGGACCGGCTGGGCGATCACCGGCACCCGGTTTCCGCCCGCCGCAGCGAGCAGCATCATCGCCCGCCGGTAACGCACCGAACTCGTGCTGCCCCGGCGCACGATCTGCTTCAGCTTCTGCCCCTCCTTGCCGGTCAATCTGCGTATACGGACAGGCTCAGCCACCGCGCCTCCAGCGATCGAATGGACGTCACCGCACATCCAACCGTCACGACCACCAACCCGGCGAACCTACGCGGTCACAGCACTAGGCCCCGCCCGGCCTGCACCCCGCCCCCTGTTTCCCGGGAGGGACGGCGCCGGACCGGCACCGACCGTGCCCCCGACCGCCGCCCGGACGTCCTTTCCCGCCGCTCTCCTGCGCCGCCGCCCGGACGGCGATAGCGTGCGGATCACGGAGCCACCCCGGGAACCGCCCCGCGCAGGCCACCGGGACCGCCCCACCGCCCATCGCACTTCCAGCAGCCCACCGAGGAGTACACAGCATGGAGCCGACCACGGCACAGCGGGCACGATCGCTCTGGCTGATGACCGAACCCCTGCACGCGGTCTGCTACTTCGACGACGACTGCCGGGCCCTGGGCAAGTCCCTCGGTCTCAAGGGCTTCTGGATGGGCTACTTCGCCTTCCGCACCGCGCCCCTGGGCGCCGTCGAACCCGCGGCCGCCACCGCCGTCCTCGGCGTCTTCGCCCCGGGTATGGTGGCCCGCGCGCTGCCCGCCGCGTGGCACATCGTCAGCCCCGCCCACGTCCTCGACGAACGCGGCACCCGCGCCGCCCACGCCCTGCGCAGGATCGCCCCGGACCTGGACCGGACCGCCCCCGCACTGCTGCCCCGCCTCCAGGAACTCGTCGACGCCGCCCCCGACACCGCGCGCCCCCTCTTCGCCGCCAACCGCGCACTGTGCGACCACGCCGACCCCGTGGAACGCCTGTGGCAACTCACCACCGCGCTGCGGGAGTTCCGCGGCGAGGCCCATCTCGCGGTGCTCGCCGAACGGGAACTGGACGGCTGCGAGGCGCTGGTCCTCACCGCCGCCTCCGGCCGGGTGCCCGAGGGCACCATGCGCGAGGACCGCGGCTGGACCGAGGAGGAGTGGGCCGCCGCCGCGGACCGACTGCGCTCCCGCGACCTTCTCGACGCCCACGGCGCGCCGACCGCGTCGGGGCTGCGCGAACGCACCCACATCGAGGAGGAGACCGACCGCCTGGCCGCCCGGCTGCTCCGCCCCCTCTCCCCATCGGAAGTCGACGAGCTGCTGGAGCTGCTGCACCCCGTCGTCCGCCGCATCCTCGCCGCGGACGTGCTGCCCTTCCCCAACCCCATCGGCCTGCCCCACCCCGACACGCCGTAACGCCGTTCGACACCGTGCCCCCGAAGCATCCCGTACCACCTTCCGCTCGTCGGAACGACCGGTACGAGCCGCCGACCCCCGGCACGTCCGGCTGATTCAGAAGGTAACGCGCCGCACTGACAATCGAGTTCTCCCCGATGAAGGCGGCCCCTGGACTACGACGTGATTGTCAGCCGCGCTACGAGGTGATTGTCATCTGGTGGTCCGATGGGTGCTTTGGGGTGCTTTGCAGCGACAGATCGGATCACCTCCGACGGAAGCGGCGTTGTCTGAGTATGGATCCGAGAGATTTGTGGGACCGTAACGCCGTGCTGGCAGAAGCGTTTTGTCGTGGTGACGAACGTGTCCGGGAAGCACAGGCCAGACTTGACGAGGCACAGGCCGACCGCTCCCGCGTGCTGGCGGCGTTCGCGGTGACGGTGGGCAGTACGGGCGCGGTGGCCGGACTGTTCGGGCTCAACGAACGGGAAGTGCGGATCGCCCGGCGCACAGTGGGCAAGGACGACGCGCGCGCCGTCGCCGAGGAACTCCTGTCCACCACCGCCCGCGTGCCGCCCAGGGAAAAGGAACCGGAAGAATCAGCTCCGGTGATCGATCACAATTCCGATCCGCTCACCGCGACCGGCAGTCGCCCGGCCGCTACGGTGCCCCCCGCCGTCCCGCCGGAACAGAACTGGTCGCCCGCCATGGACGCGGTCCTGATCGGCAGTTGGCAGACCGGCGTGGACCTGAGGGAACTGGCCGTCGAATTCGGTCTCGACCTCTCGCGCCTGATCGCCCGCGCCCAGCAACTGTCCGCCCAAGGGCGCTTCTATCCGGGCCCCACCGAGACCTACGCGGGCCGGCACCGCCGCGGCCCCGGCGACGTCCAAGAGGCCGAATACACCATCCCCGCCCAGCAGTCGGCGACCTGGAACGGAGCGCCGGCCGCCCATCACATGACCTCCGCCTGGCACACGGGCGCGATGTCCGCCACCGACCCCGTTGCCGACGTCACCGCCCTCAGCTCCGACTGGGACAGCGCCCTCGCCCCCTGGGGCAGCATCGCCCCGGCCCACGAGGAGCCCGCCGCAGCGGCCCACCAACCCTGGGCCCAATATCACCTCAGCTCCTGACCATCGACTCTGTACGAATTCGGTTGCTGCCTAGCCCCTTGGCAACGAATTCCGTGAAATACCTGGCATGAATATTGTGAAGTCGTTAATCTGACGGGCAGACCCGCTGGGCTGCCCACTCGCGTACACAGCCCGCCTCCCGGCCCGTGGCACGGCAGCGCCCGTACCCCGGCAGCCCACACAGACAGGTAGACAGGCAGACCGCCATGACCACGTCCATACCCGCCACGGGCCGCACACTGAACGAAACCGACCGCACCCGACACCGCCGGCTCCGCGAACAAGGCAGCCTCGACCGCGCCGAACTCGACGCCATCCTGGCGGCCGGCTTCGTCTGCCACCTCGGAGTGACCGTCGACGGCACCGTCCGCGTGATACCCACCGTCTACGGAACGGACGGCACCACTCTCTACCTCCACGGCTCGGTCGCCAGCCGCAGCCTCGTCTCCTCCCCGGGCGCGGACGTCTGCGTGACCGTCACCCACGTCGACGGCCTGGTGCTGGCGCGCTCGGTCTTCGAGCACGGCGTCAACTACCGCAGCGCGATGATCTACGGAGCACCCCGCCCCGTCACCGACGACGAGGAAAAGCTCGCGGGACTGCGCTGCCTCACCGAGCAGTCCGCACCCGGCCAATGGGAGTACGCCCGTCGGCCCAACCGCAAGGAACTGGCCGCCACCGCCCTGCTCGCCCTGTCCCTCGACGAGGCATCGGTGAAGATCAGGACCGGCGCCCCGGAGGACGGCGACGGCCCGGACGCCGAACTGGGCCTGTGGGCCGGCGTCCTCCCGCTCCGCACCGCATGGGGTACCCCCGAACCGGACCCCGCACTCGGCACTGGGACACCGCTCCCGCCCCACATCGCCGCCCGCGCCGGAACACCCGCGTCCTGAGGGCCGCAGGGCACGAACTCCCGAGTGAACGGGCCACGAGGAAGCGGTCCCGCGTGAACGGGCCGTGCGATCAGCCCCCGCGCAACGCCTTCCGCTTGTACCAGGCGATGGCCACCGCCACCAGGCCACTGACCGCGATGAAGCCCATGGACAGCAGGAACGCCGGCGAGGTGGGCGCCGACGCCCGCGCCCCCGCGACCGCATAGGCCGCCGTATTCGGGACGCTCCCCAGAGCCGTGGCCACCAGAAACGGGAACCACCGCATCCTGGAGACCGCCGCGCAGTAGTTCGTCGCCGCGAACGGCAGCCCCGGGAGCAGCCGGATCAACAGCATCGAGCGGAACCCGTGCTCGCTCAACTGCCGGTCGGCGGCGGTCAGCCAGCGGGCGCGCAGCAGCGGCCGCAACGCCTCCTGCCCGAGCAGCCGACCGAGCCCGAACGCCAGCCCGGCGCCCAGCACCGTCCCGGCGAGCGCCGTGACCAGCCCCGACTGACTTCCGAACAGCGCGCCCGCGGCGAGGTTCAGGACCGGCCGCGGCACGAAGGCGGTGGTGCACACGCCGTACGCCACCGCGAACATCACCAGCGCCGTCGGCCCCGACCACTGCGCGGGCCAGCCACCGGACAGCAACTGTTGCGGGCGCCACAGCAGCATCGCCGACGCGGCGCAGACCAACAGGACCAACAGCAGGGCAAGCCGCGACCAGGGCGAGAACAACACACGCGTGCAGCGCGCGGCGAGGCCGTCGGGCGTGGCGGCGGGGACGGGCATCCCGGGAGCGTAACCGACGCCTCCGGCGTGCCGGAGGAATCCGGGCCGCACGGCCACGAATCGGGACAGTCGGCAGGCCCGGGTCCGCCGCGCGCCGGCGCCCTGCACCGCGCACCGGGCGACCGCGCAGCGCCGCGAGACGTCGTCCCGATGCTGTCCCGATGCCGTCCCGATGCCGTTCCACTGCTGCCGTAGCGCTGTCCGACTGCCGTCCCGCGGCCGTAAATCATTCGACGCCGGAGCGGCGCCCCGGCACCATATGACGCATGTTCCGGCACGCCTTCCTTCCGATGCCGTCCGCGGTCGCACCGACCGCCGCGGATGCGCCGAAGGCTGCCGCCGCATTCCTCGCCGCAGCCCCGGCGATCGACGGTGCCGTCCCCGCCGCATGCCTGGCCGACACCGCAGCGCCCGCCGTCGCAGCAGCCACCACCGCTCCCGCCGCCGCGGCAGCCCTCCAGGCCGCCGTTGCCGCAGACGGCGCGCGAAGCTGACCCTCTCCGGATCGTCCGGCGGACCCCGCAGGGGGAGGGTCGGAGCGGACCAGGGGTCCCCACGGCGCCACGTCGCCGTCATCACCGCATTTCGCGAGGAAGAACACCATGCCCAAGACGGCATACGTCCGGACCAAGCCGCATCTGAACATCGGCACCATGGGCCACGTCGACCACGGCAAGACCACGCTCACCGCCGCCATCACCAAGGTCCTCAGCGACCGGGGCACCGGCACGTTCGTACCGTTCGACCGCATCGACCGGGCCCCGGAGGAGGCCGCCCGCGGCATCACCATCCAGATCTCGCACGTCGAGTACGAGACCGACACCCGGCACTACGCCCACGTCGACATGCCCGGCCACGCCGACTTCATCAAGAACATGGTCACCGGCGCGGCCCAGCTCGACGGCGCGATCCTGGTCGTCTCCGCGCTCGACGGGATCATGCCGCAGACCGCCGAGCACGTTCTGCTCGCCAAACAGGTCGGCGTACGGCACATCGTCGTCGCGCTCAACAAGGCCGACGCGGGCGACCCCGAGCTCACCGACCTCGTCGAGCTGGAGGTGCGGGAACTGCTCACCGCACACGGCTACGACGGCGAGCACCTGCCCGTCGTCCGGGTCTCCGGCCTGCGCGCGCTGGAGGGCGACCCGCGCTGGACCGACGCGATCGCCGCCCTGCTGGACGCCGTGGACACCTATGTCCCGGTGCCCGAGCGGTATGTGGACGCGCCGTTCCTGCTGTCCGTGGAGAACGTGCTCACCATCACCGGACGCGGCACCGTCGTCACCGGGGCCGTCGAACGCGGCACGGTGCGCTGCGGCGACCAGGTGGCCGTACTGGGCGGGGAGACGCTGCACACGGTCGTCACCGGGGTGGAGACCTTCGGCAAGCCCATGGAATCCGCCCAGGCGGGCGACAACGTCGCGCTGCTGCTGCGCGGCCTGCCCCGCGACCAGGTGCGCCGCGGCGACGTGGCCGCAAGTCCCGGCAGCGTCACCCCGCGACACCGTTTCACCGCCGAGATGTACGTCCTCTCCTCCGAGGAAGGCGGTCGCCGCACGCCGCTGTCCACCGGATACCGACCGCAGTTCTACATCCGCACCGCGGACGTGGTCGGCGCCATCGACCTCGGCGAGCGGGCCGTCGCCCGCCCCGGCGAGACCGTGACCGTGACGGTCGAACTCGGCCGCGCGGTACCGCTGGAGCCGAGCCTCGGCTTCGCCATCCGCGAGGGCGGCCGAACCGTCGGCGCGGGCACGATCCGCACCGTCGAGGGCTGACCGCGTAGGGACCAGCGGGGGAGGACAGGCCCGCCACCGAGCGGGGCCCACTCGGCGCCCATCAGGGGCCCGTCCGGCCATGCCCGGCCGGACGGGCCCCGACTCCGTCGGCCCCGCCGTCCCTCCCGGCCGCCGTGTCCGGTTCGCTTCCCCGTGCCACTGGTCACCTCCGCGCCTCGCCTTTACGATTCCGCCGGACCCCGTCCCCTACGACGACCACCACAGCCACAGCCACAGCCACAACCATGATCACGACTGCTACTGCTGCTGCGAACTTCGGCCACCCACTACGGCGAGGAACCAGGGCGCGAGAGGAAGGTCATCGCATGCCGAGAACGGCGTTGGTCCTCGGCGGTGGGGGACTCACCGGCATCGGCTGGGAGGTCGGCATGCTGGTCGGGCTCGCGGAGGCGGGTGTTGACCTCGGCGGGGCCGATGTCGTGATCGGCACCTCCGCCGGATCGATCGTCGGCGCGCAACTGACCTCCCGTCTGCACCCGTTGGAGGAGCTGTACGCGCACCAACTGGCCGCGCCGGACGGGCTGCCGGTCGACCGCATGGGCCCGGCGATGTTCGCCCGGTTCGCCGCCATCGCGCTGCGTTCCCGGAACGCGGTGTCCTTCGGCGCCCGGCTGGGCCGGCTCGCGCTGACCGCACACACCGTCCCCGAGGCGGCGCACCGCAGGGGGATCGCCCGGACCTTGGGCGTGCACGACTGGCCCGCGCGACGGCTCATGATCACCGCTGTGGATGCGATGACGGGGGAGCGCACCGCGTTCGACGCCACCAGCGGAGTCCCGCTCCTCGACGCGGTGAGCGCCAGCTGCGCCGTACCGGGCGTCTACCCGCCGGTGACCATCGACGGGAAGCGGTGGGTGGACGGCGGAGTGCACTCCAGCGCCAACGTGGACCTGGCCGCGGGCTACGACCGAGTCGTGGTCATCGCCCCCATCGCCGTCAGCGGTGGCCCGATCGTCGCACCTCGGACGCAGGGCGCACGACTGACGGGCGAGGGCGCACGGGTCTGCGTGATCACTCCGGACCGCGCCGCAAGATCGGCGTTCGGCCGCAACGTCCTGGACCCCGCCAAACGCGCCGACGCCGCCCGTGCCGGCCGCCGCCAGTCAGCCACCCACGCCCCAGAAGTCCGCGCCCTCTGGATCACTTGATCATCCGGTTGAACAGATCGCTCGTCCGACCCCACCACCCGATCACCCCTCACCACCAGATCCCCCGGCGCCCTACCGCAAGAGGCACCTCAAGAGGCTCTGTCGCCTCACTTCACTCCAGTCGCCGCCACCCCACCCCACTCCAGTCACCCCCCACCCCACTCCAGTCACCCCGCCCCGCCCGTCACAATGGCAGCGTGCACAACGAATCACCGGCGAACGGCGAACCGCGGACCGACCAACCCCCGACGGCCGACCGGACCGCCCAGGACCCCACGGTCGCCCACACCTCTGCCGAGACCTCCGACGAGACCTCCGACGAGACGGCAGGAGGTGATCGACGCGGATCGGTCGCGCCGCCCGCCGAGAACCCGGTCCCCGTGACCCGCGCCGTCGACCACGGCACGGCCAAACTCCTCCCGGACATCGATCGCCCCCGCGCATGGCTGCTCACCGTGGACGGGGCCCCGCAGTCGTACGTCGACCTCGACGACCCCACCCACCTGGAGTTCGAGTACGTCCGCAGGCTCGCGCACGTCCTGGACGAGGCCGCGCCGGCGGGGCAGCCGCTGGACGTGTTGCACCTGGGCGGCGGCGCGCTGACCCTGCCCCGCTACCTTGCCGCGACCCGCCCGCACTCGCGGCAGGACGTGATCGACGCCGACCACGGCCTGCTCGCCCTCGTCACGGAATACCTGCCGCTGCCGGACGACTCCGGGATCACGGTGCACGCGCGGGACGCCCGAGCGGCCTTGGCGGACGCGCCGGAGGCCGGCGTCGACGTGATCGTGGCGGATGTCTTCAGCGGCTCACGGGTGCCCGCGCAGCTGACCTCCATCGAGTACGCGCGCGCCGCCGCCCGCGCACTGCGCCCCGACGGCTGCTACGCCGCGAACCTCGCGGACAGCGCCCCCTTCGACTTTCTGCGTCGCCAACTCGCCAACTTCGCCGCGGTCTTCGCCCACCTCGCCGTGATCGCGGAACCGTCGGTGCTGCGCGGCCGCCGCTTCGGCAACGCCGTGCTGCTCGCCTCGCACGCGGAGCTCCCGATCGCCGACCTGGCGCGTCGCACCGCCGCCGACGTCTTCCCCGCGCGTGTCGAACACGGCCCAGCCCTGGAACGCCTGATCGCCGACGCGCGCCCCGTGCCGGACGCCGAGGCGCTCCCGTCCCCCGTACCGCCTGACGGGACCTTCAGCGTCGCCTAGTCGCCTAGTCCCTAGAGCCGCCTAGCCCCTCGACTCTGCTCTCGGTGCTCTCGGCCCTACAGCTCTCCGCATCATCGGCAACGCTTACGCAGCGTGATTGATTCCCTTCGCCGTGTTGCCTTCGGGTGGGGTGGGCGTCGTCAAGGTTGGGGGCTGTCGTGCGGGTGTGGCCGGTGGGTGGCGGACCGGGGTTGGGTTCCGGGTGTGCGGTGCGGGGAGGGAACGCCCGTGGCGGGGTTTGAGGTGTGGGGTGCGGGCCGGTCGCGGGGCGGGGGATGGCCTCTTCACAGCTAAGCTACTGCTAGGTAACATGGCGCCATGTCCTCAGAGTCCTTGCCGTCGATCGGCGACATGATGGCGGCATCCGTGCCGATGGTCCGCACCCTGAACCTGGAGTTCACCGAGACCACCACCGAGCGTGCCGTGGTCCGCATGGCCGACCAGCCCGACTTCCACAACCACGTCGGTGGCCCGCACGCCGGCGCGATGTTCACGCTGGCCGAGTCCGCCAGCGGTGCGATCGTGATGACGGCCTTCGGCGATCAGCTCGGTCGCGCCGTGCCGTTGGCGGTGGGTGCCGAGATCGGCTACAAGAAGCTCGCCATGGGAGCCGTCACCGCCACCGCCGAGCTGGGCCGCCCGATATCCGAGGTGATCGCCGAGCTGGACGCCGGGGGGCGCCCGGAGTTCCCGGTGAAGGTCGAGATCACCCGCGACAAGGACGGCGCGGTCACCGGCGAGATGACGATCGTGTGGACGCTCCGCCCCAATCAGTGAGGCTGATGAGCCAGGCTGCGGCCCGACGGTGACCGTGGGTGAGCGGCCGGGGCCTCCCCGCTGAGGCTCGCCGCCTCGGCCGTTTCGGGTCGGAGCGGAACTTTGACCGGTGTTGAGGCGTCTCCATAGGTGTCGTCGCGAAAGCCACCGCTCGTTCGGGGATTCATGATCGGGACGATCCGGTCGAGTACGCTTCCCTGGCGCGCCGCATCGGCGCGCCAGGGAAACGACCGACCGGTGCCGCAGCACCGGGCAACGGCCCATGGGGCCCAACATCAGCGGAGGAAGCGGCCTTGCACATCCAGGAGTGGCTGGCGACGGTACCCGCCGTGAGCGTCTACCTCCTTGTGGGGTTGGTCATCGGGCTGGAGAGCCTGGGCATTCCGCTGCCCGGTGAGATCGTCCTCGTCAGCGCGTCGATCCTGGCCGCGACCCAGGACCACATCAACCCCTATGTGCTGGGTGCCTGTGCCTCCGCCGGCGCGATCATCGGTGACTCCATCGGCTACATGATCGGTCGCAAGGGCGGCAAGCCGTTGCTGGCCTGGGCCGGCCGGAAGTTCCCCAAGCACTTCGGTCCGGACCATGTCGCCATGGCGGAGGCGAAGTTCGAGAAGTGGGGCATGTGGGCCGTGTTCTTCGGCCGCTTCATCGCGCTGCTGCGGATCTTCGCCGGTCCGCTCGCGGGCGTGCTGAAGATGCCGTACTGGAAGTTCCTGATCGCCAACATCCTCGGCGGCATCATCTGGGCCGGCGGTACGACCGCCCTGATCTACACCGTCGGCATCGTCGCCGAGCCCTGGCTCAAGCGCTTCTCGGTGTGGGGCCTGGTCGCCGCGGTGCTGTTCGGCATCGGGTCGTTCCTGCTGATGAAGCACCGGGCGAAGAAGGCCGCCGCGGCGCGTGAGGCGGCGGCGGTCGAGGCCCAGGCCCCGGTCGTCGCGACCACGCGCGACTGAGCCGGCGGCCGGCGCACGCACACGGCGCCCCGGATGTCCTGACGTGGACATCCGGGGCGCCGCGCTTTTCCCGTGCTCGGCCCGGGGGACGGAAGGGGATCCCGTTGTCGTGGCACCCGCCCGCTGGGTGCCCGCTACGGCATCTGCCAGGTGTCCGGCCCGCCGTCGCGCCACTCGATGACGCCGGTGTCCTCCCAGACGAAGCGTGCGGTGGAGAATCCTGCCCGGCGAAGGATCGCGGCCACGTCGCCGGGGCGCAGTGCCCGGCCCAGATCGTGTCCGTGGAGCGTGACGCGGCGGCCGCCGGTGGACGGCGGATGCACGATGACGGGGGCACGCTTCATGCCTCCAGGATGCGACGGACCCGGCGGCTCCGCATCCCGAGCGCAGTTGCCGCGTCACGTACAGTTCCGGTCCCGAGGCCGGTGGCGTGGGCTCACGGCCCGGTGCGCGGCCGGGAGAAGAACGGACGGTCGTCGGGGTCGGGGTCGGCACGGCGCCACCAGCGTGGCTCGCCGCCGGTCGGGCGCACCGGGGCGGCGGTGCGGACGCCGCGGCGCAGCCCGGCCAGCATGGTGCGGGCGCCCACGATGAAGAGCGGGTCGCCGATCAGCTTCTTGGCGACCAGGGCCTTGCGGCAGGCCCGGAGCGCGGCGGCCGGGTCGCCGTGGGCGCGTTCGATCAGCGCGCGGGCGTAGAGGATCGTGGAGTGCAGCCAGAAGTCGCTGTCGGCGTGGCGGGATTCCCAGGCGCGGCGGGCCGCGGTCCGGGCCCGGACCGCGTCGAGCGGGGCGAGGGCGATGGCGAGCAGGGCCCAGCTGTGGGCGGGGCTTGGGCCGAACCACGGGTCGCGGGAGGAGTGTCGGGCGGCCTCTTCCAGACAGGCCACGGCGGTCGCGGTGTCCTCGCGGTGGAGCGCGAGGACCGCGTGTGCGTGGGCGATACGGGCCAGGCCGTCGGCGTCCGCGTGCATCACGGCCGCCTGCCACGCCCGGTCGAGCAGGGGTTCCGCGGCGGCGGGGGCGTTCTCCTGGGCCGCGAGGTAGCCGGCGAGCCACAGGGCGCGGGCCCGGAGCGCGGTGTCCTCCTGGGCGAGCGGGAGCAGTCGGTCCAGGTGGGCGCGGCCTTCGCGGCGGAAGCCGCAGGCCGCCCACTGGAACCACAGGGAGACCGCGATGTCCAGGGCGCCGAGTGCGTCCTCGGCGTCCAACGGGGGCCGGGTCAGCGCCGCGTCGAGGTGGTGCTGCTCGTCCTCGACGAGGCGGACGGCGAGTTGCTGGCCGGTGCCCTGCCAGGTGATCTGGGCCTCGGCCGCGAGGGCCGCGCACGCCTGCCGGAACCGGCGCAGGGCCCCGGCCTCGTCGCCGGCCTCGCGCAGTCGGAGCCGCCCGAAGTCGCGGGCGCCGCGCGGGAGCCGGTAGCGGGGCGGCAGCGCGGTACCGGAGCCGGGGGCGCCCTCGGCGTCCCGTACGCATACGAGGACGGAGGCGGTGCGGAGGCGTTCCAGGGCGTCGCCGACGGCGGCTGCAGAAACGTCACTGCTGGCGCAGACGCACTGCGCGAGCCAGGGGTCGAAGTCGCCGGGGAGGACCGAGAGACGGGCCCAGACCTGGCGGTCGAGAGGGGAGCAGAGGGCGTAGCCGGCGGCGTGCGCGGCGTGCAGCGAGGTGTGGCGGGTGGTGGGGGAGGGGCCGGAGAAGTGCAGAGGGCCGTCCGCGTCCAGCCGGGCGGCGAGTTGGGCCAGCGTCATCCGGTCCAGCTGCCGGGCGGCCAGTTCGATCGCCAGCGGGCAGCCCTCCAGCGCCCGGCACACCGCGACCAGCAGCTCCGCGGCGGCGGGGCCGGTGCGCGCGGCGAGGAGTTCGACGGCCGGTCCGGCGATGCCCTCGCCGAGGGCCACCGGCAGCGGGGCGAGGGCGACGGTCCGTTCTCCAGGCAGTCCCAGCGGGCGGCGGGCCGTTGCCATGATCCGCAGTGCGGGTTCGGTCCGCAGCAGCCGGCGGACCAGGGCCGCGCAGGCGTCGAGCAGCGGGTCGCAGTCGTCGAGGAGGACGATCATGCGGTGGGCGCGGCAGTGCCGGGCGAGTCCTTCGACGGTGCCTGCCGGGGGGAGGCCGGCCGTGCGGCGGAGGGCGCCGGTCAGCTCGTCCGCGGTCAGTCCGTCCCAGCAGGCGATCCGGACGACTGTGCCCGGGTGGGCCGCGGGGTGCTCCTGGAGGACGGCCCGGGCCAGCAGGCTCTTGCCGACCCCGGCCGGGCCGGTGAGCGTGACCGGTCCGGGCCCGCCCAGCAGCCCGGTCACCTGCTCGTGCTCAACGGCCCGCCCCACTACGGCGGGCAGCGGCCCGTGATCGGCCCACGCGGTCATCGGTCATCCCCAACCACGGCACAGCGCCGTGCACTTCCCTAGGAACGACCCACGATGCCAGAGCCGGCTGTGGGGCAAACAGCGGATGGGCTGCACCGTTAGGGGGAAACGTGTTCGGTGCGCTTGACGCGGGTGTTCGTCTTCATGGTGCTACAGATCGGTAAACCCCAGGTCACGAAGGGCGGGGGCGGCGCTCGACAGCGGACGGGTCGATCTTAAAGTGGTGCCTTTCGACCGGTTTCGCGGTGGCACCGTGGTGTCCCGGCCGGCCCCAAGTGCCTGAGGAGATCGTTCCGATGAAGTCCCTGCGCGTCCGAGCTGCGGTGAGTGTGGTGGCCTTGGGGCTGCTGGCCGGATGCGGCGGGCCGGGGCAGGACGTCGTGGACGCGTCGAACGTGCCCCGGCTGCGGGCCCGTACCGCGGACGCGCTCAACGGTCGGCCGCAGGTGGTGATGCCGCGGGGCCCCCGCTCGGTGTTCACCACGTACCGCGCGACCGGGGAAGACGGCACCAAGGTGGTGCACACCAAGTGGCACGGGAGGGTGTCCGGCTACACCGGGGACATGTGGGCCTGGGTGCCGCCGCAGTACAACCAGGCCAAGTACGCCCGGAGCGGCTTCCCGGTGCTGATCGCGCTGCCCGGTGCCTGGGGGTATCCGTCCAACTACTGGACGGATGCGCCGTTCGCGCTGGAGGAGCGGCTGTCGGAGTGGGCGAAGGAGGGCAAGACGCTGCCCTTCATCCTGGTGATGCCGGTGCTCAATCCCCGCAAGACGTACTACGACGGCAGCGACATCCCGGGGCAGCCGAAGATGGGGAGCTGGCTGACGCGGGACGTGCCGGAGTTCGCCCGGACCAACTTCCGTACGTATGCGACGCGGGACGGCTGGGCCTTCATGGGCTCCTCGTCGGGCGGGTTCGCGGCGTTGAAGGCGGTGCTCAAGGAGCCGCAGCGGTTCAAGGCGGCGATCGTCAACGGTCCCGACACCGCTCCGGACTCGCCGCTGTGGAAGGGGCACCCGGCCGAGAAGCTGGCGAACGACCCGCGGCATCTGGCGCGGCAGTTGGCGGCGCGCGGCGGGCCGCAGGTCTACCTGGCCTTCGAGCTCGGGAGCAAGGAGGCCGCGGTGCCCGATGTGAAGCGCTTCGTCAGTGGCTACACCGACGGGGTCCGCGGGCCGATCCACTCCACGCTCTTCGAAATACCGGATGGTGTGCACAGCGGTCACACCTACATCAAGCGGATGCCCGAGTCGCTGCACTGGATCAGCGAGCAGATGCAGGGGCCGGTGGCGGCGCCGTCGGTCTGACGGTCCGTCGGCCGCGGTGCGCGGCGGGCCCGTTGGTGGGCGGCGCGACCGGTGTCGTGCCGCGGTCCGAGGGTGCCGGTCGCTCTCGGACCGTTTGACTCCGTCGTTGACGCCGTGCGGGACGCGGTGTGTTGACGGCGGACGCGGCCTGCGTGCGGATGGGCCGCTGCGCGCCGCTCCCCGCGGGGCGCCGGCCCGCGGGTGACGGTGCGGGGTGCGGTGCCGGCGACAAGATCGCATGCGTCCACGGTGTCCCGAATCAGCGATCCGGCCTGCGGTTTCGTGGTGCGTTGCGTTCGCTGCCGGGCGGTGGCGAAGTGCTAGCGGGTCGTCAGGAAGCGACCCAACCGGTTGCGCTCGGGAGCGGCGTCGGGAGCCAATGGCCCCAAAGGGAACCTTTGTTGAATCCCCGTCAGGTGTCAGAAGGTTACGGATCGTTGTTGGACTACCGTCGATGGCGTGATGCTAAGATCATCGCACTTGCCAACCGGGTAGTCACCTGCTATGGCAAAAGTGAATTCCGCGTATCAGCCTGAGAAAAACGCCACCCCGGGGAGAGCTATGCCATTATCCGGGCCTTCAGAGGCTTTCTGGCAGGCGACTGTGCGCGGCCGTTCGTCGAGTGTCTGGGGCCGCGTTTGAATATCCACACGGCAGCCGGGCACACGGCACCTGGTGGCTTCGTCATCCGAAGAGAGACCTATGACGCAATATCTCCAGGACCCAGCGCTTTGGGCATTGGTCGCTGGTACCCCTGTCGCCGCTACCGCGATTATTCGTGGTCGAAAAAAGATATCGGAGCTGAGAAAAGAAAAGCTTGATCTGAAGCAGCACTACGCTCAACTGGAAGAGCACTATGCGGAGGCTGTGGAGGAGGCCAAGGATCGCGCCGAAGAGGCCACCAAGAATACTCTGAAGGCCGCCATGCGGACCCTCCAGGGTCTGGCGAGCGAGCAGCAGCTGACGATCTCCAAACTTCAGGAGACATACGGCGAGCATAGGATTCTCCAGGATCTGCTCGATATCGACCACATGAACTCGCAGTTCGCGCGGCGCGCTCAGTCTATCGCCGTGCTCTGTGACGGATGGCTCGGTCGGCGCCGTAATGACGCCTCGCTCTACGACGTAGTCCGCAGTGCAAAGGGACGTATTCGTCACTTCACCCGCGTCGAGATCCGCTCGCAGAGCAATTTCGCCATCGTGAGCCGCGCCGTCGAACCGGTGGCGCTGGTCCTCGCAGAATTGCTGGACAACGCCACCAGCTATTCCGCGCCGGAAACGGTGATCGAAATCAACATCCGCCCGGTACCCAAGGGCGTGTGCATCGTCGTCGACGATGCCGGTGTCGGCATGAACGAGGAGGAAAAGGCTCGGGCCGGCCAGCTGCTTTCCGGCGGCAATGCGGCCAGCGTTTCCAGTCTCGGCAACCCGCCGCAGTTCGGTTTCACGGTCATCGGCGTGCTCGCCGCCCGCTACGGCTTCACGGTCTCGGTCGACTCCACCTCGCCGTACGGCGGTGTGCGCGCGGTCGTCCTGCTCCCCGACGAGTTGCTCACGTCCCTGCACGAACCCGAGGAGGCTCCTGCCGTGGCTGCCGCGTCCACCCCGTTGCCGCCCGAGAACCCTCCTGGTCAGCAGGGTGCCCCGCTCCCGGGGCGGCACCGTGCGACGGCACCGCCGCCGAGCTTCGACGACTCCGGCGCGGACGCTGTGGCGGCGTCCGAGACGACCGCCGGCGGACTGCCGAAGCGCCGCCGCCGCGGCGCCATTTCGATTGTGCCGCCGGCGGCCGAGAGCACCCCCACCCCGGCTCGCGACAGCGCCCGGACCGCGTCCGCCATGGGCGCGTTCCAGCGCGGTACGCAATCGGGCCGTCGTTCCACCCAAGCAAGCAGTGAAGGGCATGAGGTTCCGTGAACTACGATCTGTCGTGGATGCTTGACAGTGCGCTGGAATTGCCTGAAGCACAGCATGCGATCCTCGTCTCCGCCGACGGCCTGCTGATGGCCCGTTCGAAGGAGGTCGGCCGGGACCACGCCGATACCGTGGCCGCCGCGATGAGTGGTATGCAGTCGCTGAGCCGAACGGTCGCTGATTTCTGCAACAGCACCGGTCCCGCGGTACGCCCGCAGTGGCGGCAGACGCTTGTGGAATTCGACCACGGCTGGGTCTTCCTCATCTCGGCCGGTGAGGGTGCCTATCTCGCGGTGTCGGCGTCGCCCGACGTCGACATGGGGGAGATCTCGTTCCGGATGCAGCAACTGGTCGGCCAGCTCGGCAAGGCACTGACCAGTCCTCCGCGTGAGAGGGCCGATATCCAACCATGACGACCGATGACGAGCCGGAGCTGGTACACGAGGCAGCGGAATTAGTACGGCCGTACGTCATCACCAACGGCCGGGACCTTGTCGACGACAGCGCCTTCTCGCTGCTGACACTGGTCACCGTCGCTCAGGATCCACCCCGGACCAAGCCGCTCGACCCGGAGAAGCAGCGCCTGTTGGAGCTGTGCGCCGGGGGTTTTCTGTCGATCGCCGAGATAGCCGGGCACACCGGGCTGCCCGTGGGCGTCGTCAAAATTCTGGTGTCCGATCTCACGGAGGAGGGCCATCTCTATGTCCGCGCGCCCATCCCCAGCGCTCAGCTTGTCGAACGGCAAATCCTGGAGGAGGTGCTGAATGGGCTCCAGGCTCGCTTTGGATGACGGGGTGTACCTGCGGAACTCGGTGCAGACCGCGGCGAAGATCCTCGTCGTCGGGCACTTCGCGGTGGGCAAGACCACGTTCATCGGAACCCTGTCGGAGATCCCGCCGCTGCGCACCGAAGAGGTCATGACGCAGGCCAGCGCGGGCATCGACGACCTGAGGGCGGTGCCGGAGAAGACCACGACGACCGTCGCGATGGACTTCGGCCGGCTGACGCTGAGTGAACGACTGGTCCTGTACTTGTTCGGAACTCCCGGTCAGCAGCGTTTCGTTCAGGTATGGGAGGACATGACGCGCGGGGCGCTCGGGGCGCTGATCCTGGTCGACCCGCAGCGACTCGAGGAGTCCTTCCCTGTCATGGACCTGGTGGAACACTACGGCATCCCGTATGCGATCGCGGTGAACCGTTTCGACGGGACTCCGGAGCATTCGTTCGACGAGATCCGGGAGGCGCTCGATCTGCTCCCGGATACGCCGGTCGTCCATTGCGATGCGCGTGACCAGAAATCGTCGGCAGATTCTCTGATCACGCTGGTCCGCTATCTCCAGTCCCGCCTCAACTAGGAGTGCATTGATGCAATCTCAACCGGAATTCCAGACTCCACCGCCAGGTTGCCCCGCACATGCAGATGGCATGAGCACGTCCCTGCACGGTCCGGAATTCGCCGCCGCCCCGCACGCGGTCTACACACGGCTGCGGCAGTACGGTTCGACCGCCCCGGTCGAACTGGCCCCCGGCGTCGAGGCGGAACTCGTCACGGACTACGCCACCGCGCTGCAGATCCTGCAGAACCCGGACACCTTCGCGCGTGACCCGCGCCGCTGGCGGGCGCTCAACGAGGGCCGGGTGCCCCTGGACAGCCCCGTGCTGCCGATGATGATGTACCGGCCGAACAGCATGTTCTCGGACGGGGCCACTCATCTGCGGCTGCGTCAGGTGGTCACGGACAGCCTCGCCAAGGTCGATATGCACCGGGTCGCCCGGCACGTCGACCGGGTCGCGGCCTACCTCGTCGACCAGTTCAGCATCCGCGGCAAGGCCGATCTCATCGGCGACTTCGCGCAGGTCGTGCCGCTGCTGGTCTTCAACGACCTGTTCGGTTGCCCCGCGGAGCTCGGCGACCGGCTGATCGTCGCGATCTCCAGCCTGTTCGACGGCATCGACGTGGAGCGGGCCAACGAGGAGATGGCCGGGGCGCTGTTCGAGCTGGTCGCGCTGAAGCGGGCGCTGCCGGACGAGGACGTGACGTCCTGGATGATGCAGCACCCCGCCAAGCTGACGGACGAGGAGATGGTCCATCAGCTGGCGCTGCTCATCGGGGCGGGCACCGAGCCGGTGCAGAACATCATCGGCAGTTCGCTGCTGCAGCTGCTGTCCGAGGAGCAGTTCGCCGATGGTCAGCACGGTGGGGGCGTGCTGGTCGAGGACGCCATCAACGAGGTGCTCTGGAACAGCCCGCCCATCGCCAACTACGCCGCGCACTACCCGACCCGCGACGTGGAGGTCTCCGGGAGCAGGCTGTCGGCCGGGTCGCCGGTGCTCATCAGCTTCGCGGCGGCCAACGCCGACCCGACCCTGTCGGCCAGTCGGCAGACCTTCAGCAAGCGGGCCCACCTCGCGTGGGGTGCCGGGCCGCACGCCTGCCCGGCCAAGGACCCCGCGCTGCTGATCTCCATCCGGGCGATCGAGAAGCTGCTGAACACCCTGCCCGACATCGAGTTGGGCGTTCCGCAGGAGACGCTGACCTGGCGGCCGGGTCCGTTCCACCGCGCGCTCAATGCACTGCCGGCCCGGTTCACCCCGATACGGGCGGACCGGCGTTCCTCCGCGGCCCACCCCGCACAGCAGGCCGCGCAGCCCGACGGTTCCGCTCAGGAGCAGGGCAAGCGCAGGAAGAACGGTTGGTGGAGTGGATTCCTGAACTGGTGGAAGGTGTGAGCTTTGCGACAGCGTAGATGTTCAATCCTCGCATAAACGTTCACGCGGAGGGGTATGCAGCGCTGGCGATTACTGTGTGATCTTCTGGAAAGGGAGTCGCCCGTGGAGCCCGCCCTGGCTACCACCTCCGTCGACCGACGCAGTGTGGTTGCGCTTTTCTCTCGACTGCGTTCGGCGCGAGGGCAAGCGAATCCGTTGCCGTTCTACACGCAACTCCGGGCCATGGGAGAAATGGTTCCGGCGCCCTGGGGCGGGCACGTGGCGACCTCGTACCGGCTCTGCCACCAGGTGTTGCGGAGCCGGGACTGGCGCGTCCCGGACAGCGGCTGGCGGGCCGCTCAGGTCGATGCGGCACGGTGGCACGCGCCCGCTTCGCGGCAGATGGGTGCCACGATGCCGATGCTCAACCCGCCGCATCACACGCGGATGCGGCGGCCGTTGGGAAATGTCTTCGACCGCACCTCGCTGCAGCGCATGCAGAAGTCGGTCGAAAAGAACGCGGACCGGCTGCTTGGCAATTTCTTCGAGGAACTCCGCGGCGGTACCGCCGATTTCTGCGCGATGGTCGGCGACGAACTGCCGATTATCACTGTCGGTGAATGGCTGGGACTGCCTTCCGCGGATTTCCCGCTGCTCCGTACGCTCACGCACGACCAGGTGCACACTCAGGAACTCTTCCCCTCGCCCAGTCAGCTCGCCATTTCCGATTCGGCCACCCGGAGTTTGCGTGAGTACTTCACCGGTCTGATACGAGAACGCCGAAAATCCGCGGGAGACGATCCGGTGTCGTCCTGGATCCGGATGTGGGACGAGTTCGAGGCCGACCGGGACGCCGCCGACGAGGCCGTCTACGCCCTGGCGCTCTTCATGGTCCTGGCGGCGCTGGAGACCACCTCGCACCTGCTGACGAGCCTGGCGTGGCTCCTCCTGGAGCACCCCCGGCAGCTGGACTGGCTGCGCATCAACCCCGAGCACATACCGGGCGCGATCGACGAGACGCTGCGCTACGACGCCCCGATCCACATGATCAGCCGGATCGCCCCCGAGGACACCGAGCTCGCCGGAGTACCCGTCCGCAAGGGCGAGATGGTGCAACTCATGGTGGGAGCCGCACACCACGACCCGGAGCAGTACGCCGCTCCCGAGGTCTTCGACATCCGGCGCAAGGCGCCGCACTTGAGCTTCGGCGGTGGCATCCACTACTGCCTCGGCAACGCGCTGGCCCGTATGGAGGCCGACTGCGTCCTCTCTTCGCTGCTGCGGCGCCTGCCCGGCCAGGGGCTGCGGGTCGCCGGCACCCCCACCTGGGCGCCGCGGGTGGCCTTCCGCCGACTGATGGAACTCCCGGTCGTCCGTGCCTGATCGAGGGCATCCCCCGCAGGCAGCGTGGCTCAACGAACAAGGAACAACCATGATGCACGACTTCAAGACCCTCCTCGTGACGCACGAGGGACCCGTGCTCCGGGTCAGACTCAACAGCCCCGAGACCGGCAACGCCGTCTCCGGGCTGATCCTCGACGAACTCCTCACCGTGCTCGGCGCGTTGGACGACGAGACCGGCATACGGGTGCTGGTCCTCTCCGGTGAGGGCGACGACTTCTGCCTGGGCGGCGACCGCAGCGAGTTCCCGGAACTGCTCGCGCAGGACAGCGGCGGTCTGGCGCTGCGCGCGCTCGGCAACAAGGCCCGCCGGGTGTGCGACGCGCTGGCGACCACCGACGTGGTGACCATCGCCCGCCTCCACGGCGGAGTGGTCGGAGCCGGCGTGGGCCTGGCGATCTTCTGCGACCTGCGGGCGGGCGCCGACACCTGCCGCTTCCGACTCCCGGAACTCGGCCTCGGGGTACCGCCGGCCTGGGGCGGCATCATGCCGCGGCTGCTGAACGAGGTGGGCGCCGCCAGGGTCCGCGAACTGATCCTCACCGCGAGCACCTTCGACGCCGCGACCGCCCGGGAACTCTCCATCCTGCACACCGTCGTCCCCGAGGACGAGCTGGACGCGGCCGTCGCCCGCTGGACCAGGCCGCTGGTCCGCCGGTCGCCCACGGCGCTGCGTACCGCCAAGGTCATGATGAACGCCTACGGGAACGCCAACCGCCTCGCGGACGCCACGCTCTTCGACGCGGAGCTGCTCTCCTCCGCGCTGAGCCGCGGCCAGCAGGCCCGGCGGGGCTGAACCCCGCGAAACGGGGAGGCGGACCCGTCGGTGCGGCCCTGACCAGGCCGCACCTAGCGCATCCGGGCCCGTCAGGCCGTCGACTCCCTGGCATCGGCACCGTCCGCGGCGACCGGGACCGCCGCGCGGTGGCGGGCGGCCAGCTCCAGGTACATCGCGGCGTTCAGCTTGATGGACTCCCGCTCCTCCGCGGTCAGTTCGCGCTTGACCTTGGCCGGCACGCCGGCGACCAGCGAGCCCGGCGGCACCCGCATCCCCTGCGGGACCAGCGCCTGGGCCGCGATCAGCGAACCCGCGCCGATGTGCGCCCCGTTCAGCACCGTGGCGCCCATGCCCACCAGCACGTCGTCCTCGACGGTGCAGCCGTGCAGCACGGCGTTGTGGCCGACCGAGACCCGCTCGCCGACCGTCACCGGGAAGCCCGGGTCCACGTGCACCGTGCAGTTGTCCTGGATGTTGCTGTCGGCGCCCAGGACGATGGGGCCGCAGTCGGCGCGCAGCACCGCGTGGTACCAGACGCTGGTCCCCGCGGCCAGGGTGACGTCGCCGACGACGACGGACGTGGGCGCGGTGTACGCCCCGGGGTCGATGCTCGGCGCCTCGCCGCCCACTGCCGCGATCACTGCCCGTTCTGCCATCTGCGCATCTCCTCGCCGGTTGAGTGCCGCGCCACCAGCACCGTAGACGAACCGGCCGCCGGGCGAAGGGGGCGGCGGCGGGTGGGGTGAAGATCACAGTCCGGCGCGCGGTCGGTGGCCGGGCGCGCTGAGTACGGTGTGCGGGTGCCGATAAACCAGAACGTGTTCTCGTCCCTGACGGCCTGGCGGCGCCGGGCGGTGTCCCGCGCCGTTCACCGCGGGGCGCGTTGGGTGCGGGAGACCGGGGCCGTCACGGCCGAGCGCCCGGGCCCGTACCGCTTCCGCCGGATCGGCACCGGCACCCGGCTGGCGTTCCCGCAGGGCACGGTCTTCGGCGACCCGTGGATCGAGCTCGGTGCGTACTGCATCATCGGCCAGGACGTCACCCTCACCGCGGGCATGATGCCCGATCTGGATCTGGGCGCGGACCCGATCCTGACGTTGGGCAACGGCGTGGTGCTGGGCCGCGGCAGCCATGTGATCGCGGACGTCCGGTTGACTATCGGTGACGACTGCTTCTTCGGCCCCGGCGTCTACGTCACCACCACCAACCACAGTTACGACGATCCCGAGACGCCGGTCGGCAAGCAGTGGCCGCGCAGCGAGCCGGTCGCCATCGGGCCGGGCGGCTGGATCGGCACCGGTGCGGTCATCCTTCCCGGCGCGCGGCTGGGGCGGAACGTGGTGGTCGCGGCCGGGTCGGTGGTCCGGGGCGAGGTCCCCGACCATGCGGTGGTGGCCGGGGCGCCCGCCAGGATCGTCCGCCGCTGGGAGCCGGGCGCGGGCTGGCAGCCACCGCTGCGGACGCCGGCGCCGGTGCCGATCCCCGAGGGCATCACGCCGGAGCAACTGGTGGCGTTGGGGGAGTGGGAGAAGGCGGAGAGCTAGGGCGTGTCCGCAAAGTCCCGCCTGCCGTCACGTTTCCGCCTGCCGTAGGTCGTCCGGGGTCTGCCCCCTGTGGGGTCTTGTGGGGGCTCGTGTGGTGGGTGGCTGTGCGGTTGTCCGGGTGTTCTTCGTCAGCCGTGGGTCGCCAGCAGGACCGAGCCGACCAGGGCGAGGGAGGCCCCGGCGGTCTGGACGGCGCGCATCCGTTCCTTGAGGACTCCGAGGGCCGCCAGCGTGGTGACGACCGGGTACAAGGAGGCCAGCACCGCCGCCATGGTGACCGGGCCGTGCTGGGCGGCTATGGCGTAGGTGCCGTTGGCGGCGACGTCGGCGATGCCGATGAAGGCGAGGGCGGGGAGCGCCCCGCGCAGGGCGGACAGCCCGCCCTCGGGTAGTGCCGGGACGCCGCGCCGGACCGCGGCGAACAGGGCCGCGCCGCCGACCGCCACATTGCACACCCGCTGGACGAACAGGGCGAGGAAGAGCCCGGTCACGGTCGTGGACGCCTCGGCGATCAGCGCCATCACCGCGCCGAAGCCGAGCGCGGAGAACAGGGTGAGCGCGATCGTCCGGCGGGCCACGGACGTGCCGCCGAGTCGGGGCCCGCCGGCCAGCAGGACGCCGATCACCGCGACGACGATGCCCGCGGCCTGGAGGAGTCCCGGCCGTTCGCCCGCGACGATGCCGACGCCGAGCGGGACCAGGACGGTACCGACCGAGCCGAGCGGGGAGACCACGCCCATCGGGCCGAGGGCGAGTGCGCGGTAGAAGCAGAGCATCGCGGCGGGGCCGACGACGCCGGCTCCGACGGCGAACCACAGTTGCGGACCGGCCTCCCGCCAGCCGCCGGTGGCCAGCACGATGCCGCCCAGCACCAGGGCGGCCAGCGTCTGCGAGACCACCACGACGGTCAGGGCGGGCAGGCGCCGGGTGAGCAATCCGCCGCCGAAGTCGGCGAGCCCCCAGAGGAGGCAGGTGGCCAGGGCGAAGGCCGCGGTCATGGAGAAACCTCGCAGTACAGTGAAGCGGACGCTGAAGTACACCACACCGTAGTGCAATAAATTGAACCGCGGTAGCGAATATATTGACCTGCCGCCCCGACCACCGACTTGGACGGACCGTGACGGACCTCGACCAGCTCACGCAGGCGCTCGCCCGCAACCTCAAACGCTGGCGCACCGAGCGCGGCTACACCCTCGATGCGCTGGCGGCCCGCGCCGGAGTCAGCCGCGGCATGATCATCCAGATCGAGCAGGCCCGGACGAACCCGAGCGTGGGCACCACCGTGAAGATCGCCGACGCGCTCGGCGTCAGCATCACCACGCTCCTCGACTACGAACAGGGCCCGCAGGTGAGGATCGTGGCACCGGGTCAGGCGGTCCGGATGTGGTCCACGGAAGCCGGCAGCTACACCTCGCTCCTCGTGGGCGGCGAGGCGCCCGGCCCGTTCGAGATGTGGGACTGGCGGCTGATGCCGGGCGACGAGAGCGCCTCCGACCCGCATCCGCCGGGCACCGTCGAGCTGTTGCACGTCCGGTCCGGCACCCTCACCCTGATCGTCGACGGCGCGACGCACGAGGTGCCCGCCGGGGCCTCGGCGACCTTCGAGGCCAAGGTCCCGCACGGCTACCGCAACGACGGCACGGAGCCGGTGGAGATGACCATGTCGGTGATCATCCAGGCGGCCCGCTGAGGCCGCCGGGCCCGCTCGGGCGGTGGCATCCGGCCGCGTGGCGCCGGTCGTTCAGCCCGCCACGGTGCCCGGCCTCCGGCGCAGGTCCAGGGAGAGCGGCGTGGCGTGCTCGGCGAAGCCCAGGCTGCGGTAGAGCGGCGCGGCGGCATCCGTGGCGTGCAGGTCGACCCGGCCGATGCCGTGCCGCGCGAACCACGCCAGCAGCGCCTCGGTCGTCGCCCGGGCGTAGCCCCGGCCCCGATACCGCGGATCCGTGCAGACGTTGAAGACGAAGCCGACCCGGCCCGTCGGATTGGCCGGGGACGGCAGCCGCTCGTCGATCCGGCCGAGCGCGCACGCCGCGAGATGCGGCGCGGCTGCCCCGGCCCCGGTCCCGGCGGGCTCCCCGTCCAGCACGAAACCGATCAGCCGGGCCCGTGGGTCGGCCAGCTGCCGGCGCGCCACGGCCTCCGCGTCCCGCTCCCAACTGCCGGGCTCATCACGGCCGTTCATGGCCAGATACATCAGCCGGCGCAGCCGGACCAGCTCGGCGGCGTCCTGCGGACGGGCGGCACGTGGCGTGATCATGGCGGCATGCTAGGGCACCCCGCGTTCACGCCAAACGGGGTATCTCGATCGCCGGGCAGCGGTTCATCACCATGGCGAGGCCGGCGGCGCGGGTGCGGTGGGCGGCGGCGTCGTCGATGACACCGAGCTGGAACCAGACGGCCTGGGCGCCGACGGCGACGGCCTCGTCGGCGACGGCACCGGCGAGTTCGCTGCGCACGAAGACGTCCACCACGTCGATCTTGAAGGGGACGGCCTCCAGGGTCGGGTACCCCACCTCCCCGTGCACGGTCTCGGCCTTGGGGTGCACCGGCACGATCCGCTTGCCGTAGCGCTGGAGGGTCTCGGCGACGCCGTAGGCGGCGCGCTGCTGGTTGGCGGACAGCCCCACCACCGCCCAGGTGTCGCCGAGCTCGGTGAGGATCCTGCGGATGGTCGCCTGGTCGGCGTGCATGGGCGTCTCCTGTCGTCCCTGGTCCCGGTCTGCCACAACGGGCGGCGGGCTCCGAACATTCCGGACGCGCCGCGTTGCGTTCGGCCGGGAGACAGCGAGACGCCCCGCCCGAAGGGGAAGACGGGCGGGGCGGGTTCAGGGGGCGGGTCAGCCGGTGCCGCGGGCCAGGCCGGCGCCGACGACGTTGCCGGTCGCCGCGGAGCGGGCCGGCTTGCCGATCGCCCGGCCGCCGGTCACCGGCTCGGGTGCGCCGGCGCCGGTGCCCGGCCGCAGCGCGGTGGCGGGGGCGACCTCCCGGGTGTGCTGCCCGGCCTCGGCGCCGCCCGTGGCGGCCAGCGCCGCACGCAGCTGCTCGGGCTCCACGACCATGCTCACCGGGCCGGACGGGTTGACGTAGAGGGCGTGGCCGGGCGGCAGTTGCTTGACGAGTTCGGCCGCCGGCCGCCGGTCGAAGCACAGCCGGCCGGCCGATTCCAGGTGGGCGACGGAGGTGTAGACGGGGACGACCGGGGCGCCCTCGGGGGACGCCGCGGCCAGAGGTGCGCCGGTCGTGGTGACCAGGAAGGAGAGCTCCGCCCGCGCCAGCTCCTCGTAGACCGCCTGCTCCGGGCCGTATCCGGTGGCGGACAGCTGCACCGCGCGGTCCACGGCGTCGGTGGGGTCCGCCCAGTCCAGCATCTGCGGCGACGGGCGGTACTCCGGGTTGTCCCGCCACTCCGTGATCTCGCCGTCCGGGCCGGACCGCCACTGCCCGACCACCGCCCACAGCGGTGGTGCGTCCTCGCCGGACCAGGTCAGGTCCACCATGGCCAGCCAGTGGTCCGGTGCCTGGCGGGCCGCCTCGACGACCTCCGGGGGCGGCACCGGCATCTCCTCACCGGTCACCGGAGCGCCGGCCGTCATCGCCGCCTGTGTGCTGTCGTCCATGAAGCCCTCCGCCGAGCCGCCGTTCCGTTCCCGCCGGGCCCCGTGGCTCCGTGCGGCGCCGGGTCCCGCTTGGGCCACAGTGCCCATGGGCACGGCGGACGTCTCCCCGACGCACCGTGCGGACGGCCCGGGTACGCCGCCCGGCGGTGCGCACTGCGCCCGTACGGCGGACACCGCAGCGCGGCGCGGGGCGCCGGGGGCGGGACCGCCCCGTCCGGCGGCGGTGGAGAAGGTTCTAGGGCCTGTCGTCAAACTCCCGCCTGCCTCGCGACGCCTGGCACGCACGCTCTCTGCGTTGTCGGGCTCATCCCGGTACGCCCGGTACCGGGATGACCCTCCGCCTTGAGATCGCACGCACCAGACGCCGCGAGGCCCGCCCTCCAGGCGAACGACGGGAGTTTGACGACAGGCCCTAGGCTGGTCGGATGCAGGAGCAGTACCGGACGCTGGCCCGTGAGGGTGTCCACGAGATCGAGATCAACAAGTCCCGCTTCCTCTGTGCGCTCGCGCCGGTCGCGACGGAGGCGGAGGCCCAGGACTTCATCGCGCGCGTCCGCAAGGAGCACCCGACCGCCCGGCACCACTGCTTCGCGTACGTCCTGGGGGCCGACGGCGGGGTGCAGAAGGCCAGCGACGACGGCGAACCGGGCGGTACGGCCGGGGTGCCGATGCTGCAGATGCTGGTCCGGCGGGACGTGCGCTATGTGGTCGCGGTGGTCACGCGGTACTTCGGCGGCATCAAACTGGGGGCGGGCGGTCTGATCCGTGCCTACGGGGGTGTGGTCGGCGAGGCGCTGGACGCGCTGGGCACGGTCACCCGGCAGCGGTTCCGACTGGTGACGGTCACCGTGGACCACCAGCGCGCGGGCCGGCTGGAGAACGACCTGCGCACCACGGGGCGGGCGGTGCGCGAGGTGACCTACGGGGCCGAGGTCCACATCGAGGTGGGGCTGCCGGAGGCGGACCTGGAGGGCTTCCGGGCCTGGCTGGCGGACACCACGGCAGGGACGGCCCGGTTGGAGCTCGGCGGGGAGGCGTACGGGGAGGTGTAGGCGGCGGCCGGCCGCCCGGTGGCCGACGCCGGGGTGCGGCGGGTGCGGGTTCGGTCCGGGCCGGTGCGCGGCGGTGGTCGGCGTGTCAGCCTGGGGTCCCGCGGAACGGGCCGCGGCCGGTGTGCGCGCCGGCAGGGGAAGGGGCTTGACGGGTGTCGGACCTGCTGGGGGAACGGGCGGGTTTCGTCCGCCGGATCGGGCTGTTGCAGGCCATCGCGATCAACATGAGCCAGATGTGCGGCATCGGGCCGTTCGTGACGATCCCGTTGATGGTGGCGGCGTTCGGCGGGCCGCAGGCGGTCATCGGGTTCGTGGCGGGTGCGGCGCTGGCGCTGGCGGATGGGCTGGTGTGGGCGGAGTTGGGGGCGTCGCTGCCGGGGGCGGGCGGCAGTTATGTGTATCTGCGGCAGGCGTTCCAGTACCGGACCGGGAAGCTGATGCCGTTTCTGTTCGTGTGGACGGCGATGCTGTTCATCCCGCTCGGGATGTCCACCGGCGTGATCGGCTTCGTGCAGTACCTGGGCTATCTGTGGCCGGGGATGAGCCAGGCGCAGGGGGACGCGGTCGGACTGGCCGTCACGGTCGGCATCGTGGTGCTGCTCTGGCGCCGGGTGGAGCGCATCGCCCGGCTCACCGTCGTGCTGTGGACGGTGATGATCGCCGCCGTCGGCCTGGTCGTCCTCGCGGCGTTCACCCACTTCAGCCCGGAGCGGGCCTTCACCTATCCCGCGCACGCGGTGGAACTGACGTCCAGTCACTTCTGGGTGGGGTTCGCCGGCGGACTCACCATCGGCATCTACGACTACCTCGGCTACAACACCACCGCCTACATGGGCGCCGAGATCAAGCGGCCCGGCCGCACCCTGCCGCGGGCCATCCTCTTCTCCATCCTCGGCATCATGGCGATCTACCTGCTGCTCCAGATCGGCACCCTCGGCGTCGTCGACTGGCGCGAGATGCTCGACCCGCACAGCACCGCCGGCTCCTCGGTCGCCTCCGCCGTCCTGGAACGCGCCTGGGGCCGAACCGCCGCCGAAGCCGTCACCGTGCTCATCCTCGTCACCGCCGTCACCTCCGTCATGACCGGGCTGCTGGGCGGCTCCCGGGTCCCCTACGACGCAGCCCGGGACCGGGTGTTCTTCCGCCCGTACGGCACGCTGCACCCCCGCCACCGCTTCCCCGTCCTGGGGCTGCTGACCATGGGCGGCATCATGGCGGCGGGCTTCCTCCTGGGCCGGCACACCGACCTGACGACCGTCATCCAGCTGCTCACCACGGTGATGGTGCTGGTGCAGGCGCTGGCCCAGATCGCGGCGGTCACCGTGCTGCGGCGCCGGCAGCCGGCGCTGCGCCGCCCCTACCGGATGTGGCTCTACCCGCTGCCGAGCCTGATCGCGCTGGTCGGCTGGCTGGTGATCTACGGCTACGCGGACCGCAACGCCCCCGGCCGGCACCCCGTCGAATGGTCGCTGGCCTGGGTCGCGGCGGGGCTGGCGGCGTTCCTGGGATGGGCCCGCCACGAGCGGGAGTGGCCGTTCGGGCCGAAGCGGATCAGCGAGGAGTACCTGCGCGGGACGGACCCGGACGCGGCGGTGGCCGGGGCGGGGACTCCGCTGCCCCAGCCCGATTGACCGCACCGTCCAGCCGCGGTGGTCGACGGTCGGGTCAGCCGTCGGGGAGGTCGATGCGGCGGGTCGTTCCCGGGGCGACGGTGAACGGCCGGCCGCGCAGCCGGACCCGGACCGCGGCGTGCGCGGACTCCGGCACGGTGATCCGCACCCGATCGGTGCGGATCCGCAGGTCGATGTCCCGGTGGCGGCGGTAGCGGATCCGCACGCCGAACTTGGAGAGCTGGGGGAGCGGCGCCGGATCCAGCCACAGGGCGCGCTCCCGGGTCTCCAGGCCGGTCATCCCGCGCTGCACGAAATCGAGGGTGCCGGCCATCGCGCCCAGGTGGATGCCCTCCGCGGTGGTGCCGCCCTGGACGTCCGCGATGTCGCCGGTGAGCGCCTCCGCGCAGTACGTCCAGGCGTCGTCCCGGCGCACCCGCGCCAGCACCCAGGCGTGGACCACGGCGCTCAGCGTCGAGCCGTGGCAGGTGCGGTGCAGATAGTGGTCGACGGTCGCCCGCCAGACGTCGTCGTCGAGGAGATAGCCCAACTGGCCGAGCATGCCGGCCAGTTCGGAGGGCGAGAAGAGATAGCCCAGCATCAGCACGTCGGCCTGTTTCGACGCCTGGTAGCGGTTGACGGTGTCGCCCTCCGCCTCCAGGATCCGGTCCAGCCGCCGGATGTCGCCGTAGCGGGCGCGGTAGCCCGCCCAGTCGAGCTCGGCCAGCTGCCCGTAGCCCGCGAACTGGCTGATCACGCCGCGGTGGAACGGCACGTACAGCCGGTGCGCGAGGTCGTCCCAGTGCTGCCGCTCGTCGTGGGACAGCTCCAGCCGTTCGAACAGCGGCCGCCGGCGCCCCTCCGGCAGCGTCCGGCACAGGTCCAGCGCCCGGGTCAGCACCCAGGCCGCGGTGACGTTGGTGTAGGCGTTGTCGTCCAGGCCCGGCCGGTCGGCTTCCGGATAGCCGTCGTGGTACTCGTCCGGGCCGACCACCCCGCGGATGCGGTAGCGCTCCAGCGCCGGGTCCCAGTCCGCGCTCGCCGCCCAGAAGCGGGCGACCTCCAGCAGCATCTCCGCGCCCTTGGTGTGCAGGAACGCGGTGTCGCCGCTGGCCTGCCAGTACTGCCACACGTTGTAGGCGATCGCCGAGCCGACATGGTGCTGGAGGTGCGAATGATCCGGCAGCCAGCGGCCCGAGCGCGGGTTGAGGTGCAGCCGCTGGGTCTCCTCGCGGCCGTCGCTGCCGCTCTGCCACGGGTACATCGCGCCCGCCCGACCCGCCTCGCGCGCCGCCCGGCGGGCCGCCGGCAGCCGCCGGTGCCGGTAGTCCAGCAGCGCCCGGGACACCTCCGGGAAGTGCAGGTTCAAGAACGGCAGCACGAACAGCTCGTCCCAGAAGACGTGCCCCCGATACGCCTCGCCGTGCAGGCCGCGCGCCGGCACCCCGACGTCGAGTCGCGCGGTGTGCGGGGAGAGGGTCTGCAGCACGTGGAAGACGTGCAACCGCAGGATCCGGCCGGCCTCGCCCGGGACGTCCAGCCGCACCTGCCGCCACAGGTGCTGCCAGGCGCGGTGGTGCGAGGCCAGCAGCCGGGGGACGGCCGGGGCGCGGCGGACCGTCTCCAGGGCGGCCGGGAGCGGTGCGGTGCGGGCCCGGTCCCGGGAGGTGTGCAGCGCCACCGTCTTGTCGACGGTGGCCGGGGTGCCCGGCCGGACCGGGACGGTGAGCACCCGCCGGGCCGTGCGGGCCGCGAGGGCGGTGCGGGCGGTGCCGCCGCGCGGCGCGGCGCGGATCCGGGCGGCCAGCGCGACGGTGATGCCGGAGGCGATGGTCCGGCAGCGCAGCCAGTACACGCCGTCGTCGGCGGAACCGGTCTCCCAGTCGGTGAGGTGGGCGTCGGCCAGCTCGCGGTACCGGGCCACCCCGGTGTTGCGGACGTCGCCGTCCAGCCCCGCCTCGACCTCCACCTCCCCGGCCCAGCCCTGGGCGGTGAACACCGCGCGCTGGACGGCGAGATCGGGCTCGGCCATGTGCACCAGACGGCGTTCGGTGACGGTCAGCCGCCGGCCGGCGCCGTCCTCGTAGGACGACCAGCGGGTCAGCGTGCCGCGGCGCAGGTCCAGCGTCCGGCGGTGGCCGGTGAGCTGCGGGTGGTCGGGCGAGAGCCAGGGGCCGGGTCCGTCGGCGTCCGCCGGGCGGATGCGGTAGCGCAGCGGCAGCCAGTCGGGCAGGTTGACCAGGTCCTCGTTCTCCACTCGGCGGCCGGCGACGGTGGAGGTCAGCCGGTTGTAGACGCCGGCCGCGTAGGTGCCCGGGTAGTGCGCGGGGCCGCACGGCGCCTCCGGGGCTGCGCCGCGGGTGGCGAACCGGCCGTTGCCCAGCGTGCACAGCGCCTCCCGCAGCCGCTCCTCCTCGGGGTCGTACCCCTCGTACGTCCAGGTCCAGGCCGGCGCCGTCATGGGGCCGTCCCGGGGGCCAGCAGATCGCCGGGGTCGGCGACCACCACATCGGCGCCGTGCCGGCGCAGCGCGGCCGCGTGCCCCGGGGTGCCGCTCCGGTCGACGCCCACGACCAGACCGAATCCGCCGCGCCGGCCGGCCTCGACCCCGGCGGTGGCGTCCTCCACCACGGCCGCCTCCCGGGGCGGCACGGCCAGCCGCCGGGCCGCCTCCGCGAACAGCGCCGGGTCCGGTTTGCCCGGCAGTCCCAGCCGCGCCGCCTCGTTGCCGTCCACCACGGCCCGGAACAGCCCGAGCAGTCCCGCCCGGGTCAGCAGCTCGGTGGCGTGCCGGGACGCGGACACCGCGGCACAGGGGATCCCCTCCCCGCGCAGCGCGTGCACCAGCCGCACACTGCCCGGCCACACGGCGGCCCCGCGCTCCCGCAGCAGCGCCCGGAACACCTCGTCCTTACGGGCCGCGACCGCCGCCACGGTGCCGGTGCCCGGTGCGTCACCGGGGGAGCCGGGCGGCAGCGCCAGCCCCCGGGAGGCCAGGAACGCGGCGGCGCCGTCCAGCCGGGACCGGCCGTCCACGTGCCGGAGGTAGTCGTCGACCGGGTCGAAGGGCCGCTGGCCGCCCGCGGCCGCCAGACAGGCGTCGAACGCCTCCTGCCAGGCCGCGGCGTGCATCCGCGCGGAGTCGGTGAGCACCCCGTCGGTGTCGAAGACCACGGCCCGCACCGGACGCAGACACGCGGCCAGCGGTGACGCGGCGGACATGACGGGTCCCTTCGGCATTCCTTCATCACACTCGCCCCTCCATGGCACCACGGCATCCGGTCCGGGGCCGCTCGGATGCGCCCGCGGGCCCTGGCGTGCCCCCGGTGCCGGGGCACACGATGGAAGTGGGCCACCCGGCGCCCGCCCCGGCACGGCCACGGCCCGAGCGACGGAAGGCGGTGGGGACCATGGAACTCCCCCTGGTCGTAGGCGTCGACGGATCGGACGCCGGGCTGCGCGCCCTGGACTGGGCGGTGGACGAGGCGGCGCTGCACGGACTGCCGCTGCGCCTGGTCTACGCGTCCCGGTGGGAGCGGTACGAGGGGGTGGCGCCGCAGGAGAGCGCCCCCGAGGAGCAGGCGATGGCCGACCGGGTCGTCGCCTCCGCCGCCGACCGCGCCGCCCGCCGCAACCCCGAGGTCGAGGTCACGGTCCAGGTCCTGGCCGACGACCCGGTCACCGCGCTGCTCCGCGAGGCCCCCTATGCCTCCGCGGTGGTCCTCGGATCCAAGGGGCGCGGGGAGTTCGCCGATCTGCTGCTGGGTTCGGTGAGCCTGTCGGTGGCGGCCCGCGCCGGGCATCCGGTGGTGGTGGTCCGCGGCGACCGGGCCGGCCTGGAGAGCGGCCACGACCGGGTGCTGCTCGGCGTCGGCGACACCGCCAAGGGCTCCCCGGCCGTCCGGTTCGCCTTCCGGGAGGCCGAGGCCCGGGGCTGCGCCCTCGACGCGATCCGCGCCTGGCGCTGCCCCGCCTACGAGACCGCGGACCGCGACGGGCGCGCCGCAGGACCCGAGCACCACTACGAGCAGCAGGCGTCGGCGCTGGTCGACGCGGCGGTGGCGGAGGAGGTCGAGGCGCACCCGACGGTGCACGTCCGCCGCACCACCGTCGAGGGCCCGGCGCACAAGGTGCTGGTCCGGCGGTCCGCCGCCGCGGACCTGCTGGTGCTGGGCGCCCGCCACCGGCACGGCCACTTCGGGTTGCAGCTCGGCCGGGTCGGGCACGCCGCGCTGCACCACTCCGCCTGCCCGGTCGTGGTGGTCCCGCGCGGCTGACGCCGCGGCGCCACCCGCGCGCTCCGGTCGTCAGGCGAAGTGGTCGTACGGCGCCAGCACCGCCCGCTCGATCCGTCGCCGCACGTGCCCGGCGAGGGTGGCCAGCGGAGTGGAGGTCGACGGCACGACCGGGACCGGCGACCGGATGGCCCGGGCCGACGCCGGCAGCTCCGCGAGGTCGGCGGTCAGCCGGGCCCGGGCGTCGGCCAGCGGGGTCCGCGGCGCACAGCGCACCCCGTCGCGCATCAGCGTCTTCAGCAGCGCCACGCTGCCGGCCGGCGCCGGCTCCTCGGCCAGGCCGATCACATCGCGGCAGCCCGGGTGCCGGAAGACCTGTTTCCGGCCCGGCGCGGTGACCTTCTCCGACGACAGCTTCATCACCGGCCGCCCGTCGTAGGCGACGAGCTTGTACGCCGAGTCGAGAGACGGCGCGTCGGCGCTCACCCCGACCCGGGTACCCACCGCGAACACGTCGATCGGCGCCCCGGCCCGCACCAGGTCATCCACCGCGAACTCGTCCAGCCCGCCGCTGGCCACGATCCGCACCCCCGGCAGCTCCGCCCGGTCCAGCATCGCCCGGGCCCGGACCGCCAGCGCCCCCAGATCGCCGCTGTCCAGCCGGATCGCCGACCCCTCGGCGCGGCCCAGGGCGTGCAGCACCCGGGCCGCCGCGGCCACCCCGGAATCGACGTCGTAGGTGTCCACCAGGAACGTCACCGGCCCCGGGTGGGCCCGTGCGAAGGCGGTGAAGGCGGCCTCCTCGTCCTCGAACACCTCGATGTAGGAGTGCGCCATGGTGCCCACCACCGGCAGGTGTTCGGCGTGCGCCGCCGCCACGTTGCTGGTCCCCGCGAAACCCGCCATCGCCGCCAGCCGGGCCGTGCGCAGGCCCGCCTCCACCCCGTGCGTCCGCCGCAGCGAGAAGTCCACCACCGGCCGGCCGCGGGCCGCCAGGACGCACCGCGTGCACTTGGCGGCGATGGCGGTCTGGTGGGTGATCCGGTTCAGGACGAGGGTCTCGACCAGCTGGGCCTGCGGCAGCGGCGCGGTGATCTCCAGCAGCGGCTCACCGGCCAGCACCACCCGGCCCTCCGGCACCGCCCGGACCTCCCCGGCGAACCGCAGGCCCAGCAGCGGCGCCAGGTCCGTGGTGGGCCGGTGCAGCGCCTCGGCGAACACCTCGATGTCGTCCGGCCCGATCCGGAAGCGCGAGAGGTGGTCGAGCACCTCCTCCACCCCCGCGGCGACCAGGAACCCCCGGTCGGCGGGGAGTTCCCGGACGAAGCAGCTGAAGGTGGCCGGCCGGGTCAGGCCCTCGCGCAGATACGACAGGGCCATGGTCACTTCGTACAGGTCGGTCGTGGTCGGACCGACCGTCGTCGCATCCGGCATCGCCGGCTCCTTCCCGGGCCGGGCCGCGCCGGCGGACCTGGGGCCGTGCGGCTCGGCGGCCGGCCCGCGGGCGGTCTCAGGCCAACTCGTCCGCCCAGCCGTAGAGGGTGCGCCGCTCGTGCCCCGGCGGTGCGGCGCCGACGCCCGCCAGGTCGTGGTCGGCCAGCCGAATCAGCTGACCGGCGAGGTCCTTCATCGCCCGCCCGGCCGCCAACTCGTCCCCGATCACCGGGACGTCCGGGTCCTCGGGATTGCACCGGGCCCGGCCGTGCCCGGTGAGCGACCGGGTCCCGGTTTCCAGCTCCACCCGCGCCCGCGTCGTCCCGTCCTCCTCGGTGACGATCAGCCGGACCGGCCACTGGGTGCTCTTCGCCATGGCTCACCTCCGCGGTGTCCTGCGGGGGCCGCGCCGGACCGCGCCACGGGCCCGCCCGGCGCCCGACGCCCCTGCCACCATTGTTGGGAGAAACCGCCCGGGGCGCCTGTCCGTGCGGGCCGCTCACTCGTGCGGCACGATCGCGACCGGGCAGGGCGCGTGGTGCACCGCGGCCTGGACCACGTGCCCGATCCTCGGGGCCGGGAAGCGCAGTTTGTGCCGGCGGCCGACGACCAGCAGCGCGGCGTCCGCGGCGTCCCGCAGCACCGCCCGGGTCGGGCTCTCCACCTCCACCCGGCCGTCCACCGTGACCTCGGGGAACTTCTCCCGCCACGGCCGCAGCGCGGCCAGCAGCTCCTGCCGGGCGTCCGTGGCCGCCTGCTGCGCGGCGACCGGCTCGACCCCGCCGCCCCGGTTGTAGGCGTACGACGGCAGGCGCCGGCCGTGCACCACGCGCAGCGGGACGCCCCGCCGGGCCGCGCTCTCGAACGCGAACGCCAGCAGTGCCTCGCAGGGCTCGTGCAGGCTCAGCCCGGCCGTGACCGGGGCGTCCGGGGCCGGCTCGGAGGCGCCCGGGCGGGCCCGGACCAGCACCGTGGGGGTGCGGGTGTGCGCCACCACCTGGAGGCCGATCTCGCCCATCGTGTACCGGGCCAGCGCGCCCAGGTCCCGCGAGCCCAGGACCAGCAGCGACGACTGGTCGGCGGCCTCCTCCAGGGCGGCCAGCGGGTCCTTGGCCACCAGGGCCTCGTCCACCGGGAGGTCCGGGTGGTGGTCCCGGACGGCGTCCCGGGCGTCCCCGACGATCCGGTGCGGCCAGTAGTTCTGGTCGTCCTCGGGGGCCGTCCCGGGCTCCGGCTCGGGTGCCAGCAGCACCCAGGCGTGCAGCAGCCGCAGCCGGGCCCGCCGCAGCTCCGCCTCGCGCGCCGCCCACAACACGGCGGCCGTCGCCTCGGGGGTCCCGTCGACGCCCACGGTGACCACGTCCTGCATGACCTCACCTCGCTCCGGTCCGCGCACCGCTGACGGGGACAGCGGCGTGCCGCCCTTCCAGTCTCCGTCGGACCGGCGACCGGCACCGGCCGGACGCCGAGGGACCGGGGGGACCGGGGGACCGGGTGGGCGTCGGAGGGGCAGGCCCTCCGACCGGTGCCGTCGGTCCGCCGAGATCGGCGGGTCCGCGCGGGCGCGCCGGGGTCGGCGGAACTCCTCGATCCGGTAAGGGAGTTCGGGGCGGCGGCCGGGGTGGGATCCGGCGTGCCGCCGTCGTTGCGTATGTGCCGGGTGCGTCCCGTCCGCGCGGGGCGGGGCGGGGAAAGTGACGGGGCGGTGTGACGGGCGACCGGGTCCTGGCCCGCCTGATGGGCCTGGCGGCCGGCCGTGCCTGACCCCACCGGCTTGCGGTATCCCCGGTCGAGGCCGGTGACGGCGGCGGGGCGCACAGCGGCTAGGGTCTGTCCGATGGGTCAGGGTCGGATAGGCCACGGCGTCTGGTGCGGTCCCTGGTCCGGGTCCGCAGCGTCTGGCCGTTCGCCCCGAGGGCGGACCGGGGCCGGCCGCGGACGGCGCACAAGGAGCGGAGAACATGCAGGTCGGAGCGGTGCCGCGGTGAGATTTCTGCATACCTCCGACTGGCACCTGGGCCGGTCCTTCCACCGTGTGAACCTGCTCGCCGCCCAGCGCGCGTTCCTCGACCACCTCGTCGAGACCGTGCGGGCCCGCGACGTCCAGGCGGTGCTGGTCGCCGGCGACGTCTACGACCGGGCGGTGCCCCCACTGGCCGCCGTCGAACTCTTCGACGACGCCCTGCACCGGCTGGCCGGGCTCGGCGTGCCGACCGTCATGATCTCCGGGAACCACGACTCCGCCCGCCGGCTCGGCGTCGGCTCCGGACTGCTCCGGCAGGCCGGCGTCCACCTGCACACCGACCCCGCCGACTGCGCCACCCCCGTCCTCCTGGAGGACGCGCACGGCCCGGTCGCCTGCTACGGGCTGCCGTACCTCGAACCGGCCATGGTGCGCGACACCCTCGGCGCCCCGCGCGCCGACCACGCCGCGGTGCTCGGCGCGGCCATGGACCGGGTCCGCGCCGACCTCGCCACCCGGCCCGCCGGCACCCGCTCGGTGGTGCTCGCGCACGCCTTCGTCACCGGCGGCGCCGCCAGCGACAGCGAGCGGGACATCACCGTCGGCGGGGTCGCCTCCGTCCCCGCCGCGGTCTTCGACGGCGTGCACTACGCGGCGCTGGGCCACCTGCACGGCAGCCAGACCCTCACCGAGCGGATCCGCTACTCCGGCTCGCCGCTCGCCTACTCCTTCTCCGAGACCGACCACCGCAAGTCATCCTGGCTGATCGACCTCGACGCGGACGGCGCCGTGCGGGCCGAGCGGGTGGACTGCCCGGTGCCGCGCCCGCTGGCCCGCATCCGGGGCCCGCTGGAGCAGCTTCTCGACGACCCCGCGCTGGCCCGGCACGAGGACTCCTGGGTCGAGGCCACGCTCACCGACAACTCCCGCCCGGCCGAGCCGATGGCCCGACTCGGCAAGCGCTTCCCGCACACCCTCAGCCTGGTCTTCGACCCCGACGAGGCCCCGGCCCGCCCCTCGGCCTCCTACGCCCAGCGGCTGCGCGGCCGCAGCGACCAGGAGATCGCCGAGGACTTCGTCGCCCACGTCCGCGCCGGCCGCGGCGCCGACGACGCCGAACGCGCCGAACTGCGCTCGGCCATCGACGAGGTACGGACCACCGACGCGGCCGCGGAGGTGGCGCGATGAGGCTGCACCGGCTGACCCTGACCGCCTTCGGCCCGTTCGCCGGCACCCACACCGTCGACTTCGACCGGCTCGCGCAGGACGGCCTCTTCCTCCTGCACGGCCCGACCGGCGCGGGCAAGACCTCCGTCCTTGACGCGGTCTGCTTCGCGCTCTACGGATCGGTGCCCGGCGCCCGGCAGAGCGGCCAGGCGCTCCGCAGCGACCTGGCGGACCCCGCCACGCCCACCGAGGTCGTCCTCGAACTGACCGTCGCCGGGCGGCGGTTGGAACTCACCCGGCTGCCCGAACAGCCCCGCCCCAAGAGGCGCGGCACCGGGACGACCAGGGAGAAGGCGCAAAGTCGCCTGCGGGAGTTCGCCCCCGCCCCGGACGGCGACCCGGCCGCCGGCGAGTGGCGCGCGCTCAGCCGCTCCCACCAGGAGATCGGCGAGGAGATCGGGCAGCTGCTCGGCATGAGCAAGGAGCAGTTCTGCCAGGTGGCGCTGCTGCCCCAGGGCGACTTCGCGCGCTTCCTGCGGGCGGACGCGGAAGCCCGCGCGCGGTTGCTCGGCCGGCTCTTCGACACCGGGCGGTTCGCCGCGCTGGAGGACCAGCTCACCGCCCGCCGCAAGGCCGCCGCCGACCGTGTCGTGGCCGGCGACGAACGGCTGCTCGCCCTCGCCCACCGGATCGCCCAGGCGGCCGGCGACCTCCCGGACCTGGTCGACCCCGCCGTCCCGGCACCGTTCCCCCAGCTCTCGACTCCGTTCGAGCGGGGAAGGCCCCACTCCCGGGTCGCCGTGCCCGCCCAGACCGGGCCCGCCGGGCGCGGCGCCCGGACCACCCGCGGCACCGCACCGGCCCGCCCGGTCGACGCGGACGGCGCCGTCGCGCCCGGCCCGGGCGAACCCGGCTTCGCCGACGCGGTACTGGCCCGCGCCGCCGTCGCCCGGGTCGGCGCCCGCGAGCGCCTGGAGAACGCGCAGGTCGCGGTGGCCGCCGCCGAGGCAGCCGAGGACACCGCGGCCGGGCGGCTGGAGCGGGCCCGTGAGCGGGACCGGCTCCAGCGGCGGTACGCCGACGCCCGGCAGCGCGCCGACCGGCTCGCCGCCCGCAGCGACGAACACGACCGGATCCGCGGGCAGTTGGAGCGGGCCGGGGCCGCCGCCGAGGTGGCCCCCGTCCTCGCCCTTAGGGACGCCGCCTGGCGGGAGCTGACCGCCGCCCAGGACGCCGAGCGGCGCCACCGCGCCCCGCTGCCGCCCGTCCTCGCGGACGCCGGGGGCGACCAACTCGCCACGGAAGAGCGGGAGTTGCGATCCACCCTCGGCTCCCTCGGAGCCGCCCGGCGGGCCGAGCGCCGCGCCGCCGACCTCGTCCGGGAACGCGCCGACCTCGACCGTGAGGCCCGCGCCGACGAGCAGACGCTGCTGGACGCCGCCGAGTGGCTCGCCGACTGGGACACCGCCCGCGCGGCCCACCAGCGCCGCATCGACGACGCCCAGGCGGCCGCCCAGCGTGCCGAACAGCTCGCCGGACAGCTCGACCTGGCCGCCCAGCGCCTCGCCGCCGCCCGCCGCCGCGACCGGCTGGCCGCCGAACTCGTCGAGGCCGAGCGGCGGGTGCTGGCCGCCCGGGAGCGCGCCGCGACCGCCCACGAGCACTGGCTGGACCTCAAGGACCGGCGGCTGCGCGGCATCGCCGCCGAACTCGCCGCCAATCTGACGGATGGTCAGGCGTGCGCGGTGTGCGGGTCCACCGCCCACCCGGACCCGGCACGGGCCGGCGCCGGCCACGTCGACCGGGCGACCGAGGAGGCCGCGCAGGCCGACCACCGCCGCGCCGAGGACGCCCGCCGACAGACGGAGGACCGCCGCCAGTCCGTCAAGGAGGCACTGGCCGCGGCCACCGCGGCGGCCGGCGACACCCCGACCGCCGAACTCGCCGACCAGGTCGAGCGGTTGACGCAGGAGGCGGCCGGCGCCCATGCCGCCGGCGCCGCACTGCACGCCGCCCGCGAGGCGTTGGCCCGCGCCGAGCGGGAGTACGAGCGCCGCCGCGACGACCGGCAGCGGGCCGAGCGCCGGGCCGCCGCCCGCACCTCGCACCGCGAGGCCCTGGACCGCGAGCGGGCCGCGCTGGAGGCCGAACTGGCCGAGGCCCGCGGCGACTGCGCCAGCGTCGCCGACCGGGCCGCCAGGCTGGAGCGGCAGGCCACCCTGCTCGCCGCCGCGGCCGAGGCGTCCCGCACCGCCGCGGCCTGCGCCGAGCACCTCAAGGAGGCCGACGCCAGGCTCTCCGACACCGCCTACCGCGCCGGCTTCGCCACCCCCCAGGACGCCGCCGACGCGCTGCTCCCGGACGCCGTACGCCGGGCGCTCCAGCAGCGCCACGACGACGCGCGGGCCGAGGCCGCGGCCGTCGCCGCCGAACTGGACCGCCCCGAACTCCGCGCCGCCGCGGCGCTGCCCCCCGCCGACCCGGACGCGGCCCGCACCGCCCACCAGGCCGCCGCCACCCGGCTGCGCACCGCCACCACCGCCCTCGCCGCCGCCCGGGAGCGCTGCGCCGCCCTCGACCGGCTCTCCGCCGACGCAGCGACCGACGCCCGGGAGCTGGCCCCGCTGCGCGCCGCCTACGACCGGATCGCCCGCCTCGCCACGCTCGCCGCGGGCACCTCCGTCGAGAACGAACGCCGGATGCGGCTGGAGTCCTACGTCCTGGCCGCCCGCCTCGAACAGGTCGCGGCCGCCGCCACCGCCCGCCTGCACCGGATGTCCGGCGGCCGCTACACCCTGGTGCACTCCGACGAACGCGCCGGCGGCGCCCGGCGCTCCGGCCTCGGCCTGCACGTCATCGACGCCTGGACGGGCCAGGAGCGGGACACCGCCAGCCTCTCCGGAGGCGAGACCTTCTTCGCCTCGCTCGCCCTGGCGCTCGGCCTCGCCGACGTCGTCACCGACGAGGCGGGCGGCACCCGCCTGGACACCCTCTTCATCGACGAGGGCTTCGGCAGCCTCGACGAGCAGACCCTCGACGAGGTCCTCGACGTCCTCGACGGCCTGCGCGACCGCGACCGCAGCGTCGGCATCGTCAGCCACGTCCCCGACCTCAAGGCCCGCATCCCCGCCCAACTGGAGGTCGTCAAGAACCGCACGGGCTCCAGCGTCCGCCACCGGGTACCGGCGGGGCCCTGACGGCCCGGACCGGGCGCCCGTCGGGCGCGCCCCGTGGGGTCAGGCGCTCACCGGCCGTGGGGGCAGGGGGGAGGAGTAGACCACGCTGGTGGACACCTCGCCGAGTGTGCCGATGCGGCCCGACACCTCCTCCAGGTGCTTCATCGACCGCGCCGCGACCTTGATGAACAGGCTGTTCTCGCCCGTGACGTGGTGCGCCTCCAGGATCTCCGGCAGGTCCGCCGCCAGGTCCCGGAACGACTGTCCGGTCTCGCCGGAGTGTCGCAGCCGGACGAACGCCAGCACCGGCAGCCCGATCCGCTCCGGATCGATCACCGCCGCGTACCCGGAGATCACCCCGGCCTCCTCCAGGCGCCGCACCCGTGCCGAGACCGCGCGCGGTGACATGTTCACCGCCCGCGCCAGCTCGGCGTGGCCCGCGCGCCCGTCGTGCTGGAGGACGTCGAGGATGCGCCGGTCGGCGGCATCAGGGGAGTATCCGGTCATCCCCGCTGTCTAGCAGGGGAGCCGCCGGCAGAGCAAGGGTTTCCCGGGCACCGATCGGGAGGGCCCACGGCCGGTCAGGGGTGTCGGCGCGGGTCCGGCGGGGCCGCCGCCAGTGCCCGGTACAGCGGACCCGGGTCCGCCCCCGCGGGCAGCCCGCTGACCTGGCCGTCGCCCACCTCCACCACCCAACCACACCCGCGCCTCGCCCACCGTCCGGTCGAAGTCCTCGAAGGCCCGCAGCACCACGCCACCGGTCAGGAACTCCGCCTGGAGGGCGACGAACCGGCCGACGACCGCCGCCAGCCGTGCCGTGTCGGCGGCGTCCGGGACGTAGGCGGCCTCCGCCCACTCGTGCTTGCGGGACTTGACCCAGTCCTTGACCACGACCGGGCGCGGTCCGTCCGGGCCGCCGAGGGAGGCGGCGCGGCGGGCCAGCGCGGTGGGCTCCGGCGGTCGGCCGGGGGCAGGGTCGGCGGTCATGACGGCGGAGCCTACGGACCGCCGCGGCCGGCCACAACGGGGTTGTGGCCGGCCGCGGGAGCGTGTGTCCCGGTCAGAGCGCGGAGAGCTCGGTCAGCAGGTCGTCCAGGCCGAGCGAGCCCTGGGACAGTGCCGCCATGTGCCACGCCTTCAGGTCGAAGTCCGCGCCGTGCCGGGCCCGGGCGGCCTCCCGCCCCTGGAGCCAGACGCGCTCGCCGAGCTTGTAGCCGATCGCCTGGCCGGCCATGCCCTGGTAGCGGATGATCTCGCTCTCGACGAAGTCTGCCGGGCGGCTGCTGTGCGCGGCCATGAACGCGTGCGCCAGCTGCGGCGTCCAGCGCTCGCCGGGGTGGAACGGGGAGTCGGCCGGGATCTCCAGCTCCAGGTGCATCCCGATGTCGATGATGACCCGGATCGCCCGCATCATCTGCGCGTCCAGATAGCCCAGCCGCCGCTCCGGCGTGGTCAGGAAGCCCAGCTCGTCCATCAGGCGCTCGGCGTACAGCGCCCAGCCCTCGGCGTTGGCGCTGACGATGCCGACGGTCGTCTGGTAGCGCGAGAGGTCGTCCGCGACGTGGACCCACTGCGCCAGTTGGAGGTGATGGCCGGGCACGCCCTCGTGGTACCAGGTGGAGACCAGGTCGTACGCGGGGAAGCGGGTCTCGCCCATGGTCGGGAGCCAGGTGCGGCCGGGGCGGGAGAAGTCCAGCGACGGCTGGGTGTAGTAGGGGGCGGCGGCGCTGCCCGCCGGGGCGATCCGGGACTCCACCCGGCGGACCCGCTCGGCGAGTTCGAAGTGGGTGCCGTCCAGCGCGTCGATGGCCTCGTCCATCAGCGACTGGAGCCACTGCCGGGTCTCCTCGACGCCCTCGACCGCCTCACCGTGCTCGTCGCACCAGGCCAGCGCCTCCCACGGGGTCTTGGCGCCGGGCAGCACCTTCTCGGCCTCGGTCTCCATCTCGGCCAGCAGCCGGTGGAACTCGGACCAGCCGTACGCGTACGCCTCTTCCGGGTCGGTGTCGGCGCCGTTGTAGTAGCGGGCGAGCCGGGCGTACCGCTCGCGGCCCACCACGTCCGACGCGCCCTCGATCGCCGGGGCGTAGACGTCCCGGAACCAGTCGCGCAGCTCCACCAGGGCGCCGGTGGCCACCTCGGCGGCGGCGTCCAGTTCGGTGCGCAGCGACTCCGGGCCGGGGGCGGTGAAGTCGGCGAACCAGCTGCGGTCGGTGCCGATCCACTCGCCGAGCTGCCCGATGACGGTGGTGACCTGGAGCGGACCGGCGGGGAGGTGCTTGTCCAGGCCGGCCTGGAGGGCGGCGCGGTAGCCGGCCAGCGCGGCCGGTACGGCGCGCAGCCGCTGGGCGATCGCCGCCCAGTCCGACTCGGTGTCGGCGGGCGTGAGGGTGAGGGCCTCCCGCACGTGGTGCGGCGGCGAACTGAGATTGCTGACCTGGCGCAGCCCCTCGCCGGCGTCGTGGACCGCGAGTTCTGCGGTGAGCCGTTCGCGCAGCAGCCGTGCGCAGACCTTCTCGGCGGCGCTGTCCGCGCCCGGCCGCGCCTCGGCCCCGGCGAGCCTGTCCAGGGTCGTACGGGCGAGCCGGGCCACTGCCTCCTGGCCCTCGGGCGAGAAGTCGGGGAGCTTGCCGGAGCTCTCGGCGACACCGAGGTAGGTGCCGGTGATCGGGTCCAGTTCGACGAGGGCGTCGACGTAGGCGTCGGCGACCTGGCGGGGCAGCGGACCGCCCGCGGGGGAAGTGGTGTTGGACATGCGGGCCATCCTCGTACGGATCGGCCCGCCGCGTCACCAACATTCCGGCGGACGTTCCTGTCACGGCCGGTGCCGAGCCCGCCCGGCACCGGCCGCGGTGGGACGGTACGGGGCCGCCGGGGCGTGGACGGCGTCGGCTCCGGTGGGCCGTGCCCGCGCCGGGCTCAGCCGTGCCGGGAGCCGTCCCGCAGCCGGAGTTCCGTACGGTCCTCCCGGAGCGTGGGGACGCCCGTCGGGCGCGCGGTGATCACCAGTGTGCCCTCCTCGATCTGGTAGTCGAGCGGCAGCCCCAGGCCGCGCATCGCCGCGACCATGCCGGTGTTGGACGCCTGGGTGATCGCGTAGACGCTCTCGTTGCCGGCCTCGGCCGCCATCGCGACCAGCCGCCGCAGCAGCTCGGCGCCGATGCCGCGCTGCTGCCAGGCGTCCTCGACCAGCAGCGCCACCTCGGTCTCCTCGCCGTCCCACAGCAGGTGGCCCAGGGCCACCAGGCGCCCGGAGGCCGTCTCCACGGCGAGCGTGCGGCCGAACCGCGGGCTGAGCAGGTGGCCCAGATAGCGGTCGGCGTCGCCGACCGGGCCGTGGTAGCGCTGCGCCAAAGTCCGGTCCGAGCAGCGCTGGTGCATGGCCCGGGCGGCGGCCAGATCGCCGGTGTCGGCGCGACGGACGGTGATCGCGTTGCCCTCGGGCAGGGTGAGCACATCACGCCGCGGCGGCACGCGCTGGCCGAGCCGGGCGTCCAGCTCGACCAGCGCCCGCACCCGGGCGAACTCGGTGGGGGTGAACGGCAACTGCGGCCTTTCGATGGTGAGCGAGCCCCCGGAGGGGTCGCGGAACTTCATGGTGTGCTCCTCCAACACTCCTTCGGCGGGCACCTCTTCGGCCAGCGGCTGGCCGGTCAGCGACCGGGCGGGCACCGAGTGGATGGTGCAGCGGCCCAGCAACTGCCGCAGCGCCAGGGGGAGTTCGGCGGAGTCCAGGGCCGTGCGGGTGGCCAGGCTCAGCATCCGGGTCGGCGCGTCGACCAGGTCGTGTGCGTCGGCCCGCTCCAGCCAGCTGTGCGCGCCGCCGGCGCCGGCGACCGTACGGGTCAGCTGCGCGGGCGCCAGGCCGGCCGGGGCGCGCAGCAGGAACTCGTCGACCGTCCCGTCGGACAGCGGGTGGGTCTGGAGGCTGAGGATGTCCACCCGCAGCGCGGCCAGCGCCGTGGACAGGGCGGCGAGGCTGCCCGGCTCGTCCCGGACGGTGGTCCGCAGCCGCCACAGCACCGTCTCGCGGGCGCCGCCCTCGGGGGCCGGCGCGGCGGACCGGGCGGCGCCGTCGGTCGCCGTGGTATCCGGTGGTGGTGGGGCGTGTTCATGGCGACGTGCCCACCAGATGTGGAAGCCCGTCGTGGCCAGCAGGGCTACCGCCATGGTGCACAGCAGCACCGGGCCCGACGGGCCGTGGGCGATGGTGTTGGCGACGGCGTCGGCCACCGCCACGGCCGTGAACAGGGCGGCGAGCTCGACGGCGTCCCGGCGCCAGTGGTGGCGCCGGGCGGAGCGGGCGGAACGGGCGGTGGTCGTCTCGGTCATGCGGACAGCCTCGCCGACGGGTGTTGCCTGGTCGCCAACACCTTGTGTCGCACGGGTAAAAGACGCAATTGGCGCATTGGCCTCTACTGTCCTACCCGTCCCGGTTGTAGCGACTTGGTAAACAAGACCTCTCCACCCTCCTGACGCAGCCGCACCGTCAGCTCCCCGCTTCCCCCGTCGATATCGACCTCGCCGAAGTACTGCGGACTCTCCGCCGGGGAGACGTTCGCACGGTCCGGTGCCTTGATGAACGGCTGCTCGGGCCCGAAGGTTCCATCGAGTTTCACGGCCGGGAAACCGCCCGCGTGCAGCGGCCCGGACACGAATTCCCAGAACGGCTCGAAGTCCCCGAACGCCGCCCGCTCGGGTGCGTAGTGCTGCGCCGAGGTGTAGTGCACGTCCGCGGTCAGCCACAGGGTGCCGGTGATCCGCTGGTGCTTGATGTGCCGCAGCAGCTCGGCGATCTGCAGCTCCCGTCCCAGGGGCGCCCCGGGATCGCCCTGCGCCACCGCCTCGAAGTTCGCCGGGCCGTCCGTGACGACCAGCCCCAGCGGCATGTCCGAGGCGATCACCTTCCACACCGCCCGCGAGCGCGACAGCTCCCGCTTGAGCCAGCGCAGCTGCTCGGCGCCCAGGATGCCCTGCGGGTCGTCGGTCTGCCGATCGGGGGAGTTGGCGTTGCGGTAGCGCCGCATGTCCAGCACGAAGACGTCCAGCAGCGGACCGTGCCGCAGCACGCGGTACACCCGTCCTCGGGCGTCCGGCCGCAGCGTCCGGATCGGGAAGTACTCGCTGAACGCGCGCAGCGCCCGCGCGGACAGCACGTCGACGTCCTTGACGCGGTACCGGTCGTCCTCCAGCAGCTGGCCCGGATACCAGTTGTTGTGCACCTCGTGGTCGTCCCACTGGGTGATCGTGGGCACCTGGGCGTTGAACCGGCGCAGGTTCTCGTCCAGCAGGTTGTAGCGGAACGCGCCCCGGAACTCCGCCAGCGTCTCGGCGACCTTGGACTTCTCCTCCGTCGTGACGTTCCGCCAGATCCGCCCGTCCGGCAGCGTCACCCGCTCCTGGATCGGGTTGTCGGCGTAGATGTTGTCGCCGCTGCACAGGAAGAAGTCCGGGTTGCGGCGCCGCATGTCCTCGTAGATCCGGTAGCCGCCGAGCTCGGGGTTGATGCCCCAGCCCTGCCCGGCCAGATCGCCCGACCACAGGAACCGCACGCCCTCCTGCCGCCCACCACGGCCCCGGCTCTCGGGCGCCGTGCGGAACGTGCCGGCCACCGGCTCCCCGGCGCGCTCCGGGTGGTCCGGATCGGCCAGCAGCACCCGGTAGTGGATCTGTTCACCGGCCGGCAGCCCGTGCAGCGCGGTCACCCCGGTGAAGTCCGTACCGGGCCCCAGCAGCGGCCCGTGCCACGTACGGGCGCCCCGGAACGACTCGGTGGCCGCGGTCTGCACCACCATCCGGGCCGGCCGGTCGGACCGCACCCACACCAGGCCCGACGACGCGGTCACGTCCCCGGCCTGCACTCCCCAGGAGGCGCGCGGCCGCCCGCCGTGTACCAGTGCCGGGGCGGCCGCCGCCGACGCGGCCCCGGTCACCGCGGGAAGCGCCAGCGCCGCGGACCCCGCCGCCGCGCCCTGAAGGAGCGACCGTCGCCCGAAGCCGCCGCCGGAACCCTGCGCCATCTCGCACCTCCGTGATGCGTCCGATCTCGTCACGCCCTGTTCGTATCGCCGCCCGATGCCGGAGGGGCGAACTCCCGGTGAACACCGGTCCTCAGGGGCGTGGACCGGGACCAGCGTCGCAGGACCGATGACCGATCGCCAGGAACCGGCCCGAACCCCTACGGTCCGATGACACGCCGCCGCACGGCGGCCCCATGGAAGGCGACACCCATGCCGGCCCTCGGCCCCGCACCCCTCCGTCTCGCCCGCCCGTCCCACGACCTGGCCGCCGCCGGCCACTTCTGGCGCGACGGGCTGGGCCTGCACGAGCTCTACCGCCACACCTCTCGGGAGGGCGAGCACTCCCTGTTGATGCTGGGGTGGCCGGACGCCACCTGGCACCTGGAACTGACCCTGGACCCCACGGGAGCGCCGCGCCCGACACCCACACCGGACGACCTCCTCGTCCTCTATCTGGGCGGGCCGGTCCCCTACGACCTGGTCGCCCGCCTGGAGCGCTGCGGCGGCACCCGCGTCCCCGCCCACAACCCCTACTGGGACGAGTGGGGTGTCACCATCGAGGACCCCGACGGCTACCGGCTGGTCCTGTCCACCCGCGACTGGAGCAACACACCAGCCCCCTCCGCGTCCTGAAAACCCCTCCCCGGGCGGTGTGCTGAGGGCCAGCAGGACCGCCCCAGACGCGCCGCCGCAACGGCACCGGCCCCAGGGCGCCGCCCCGAGGGCGACCCCACCGACCTCTCCCGCGCCGCACCCGGCGCCGGGTGAGACGAAGCCAACACCCGCAAAGCGCCCGTCGGATGGCGTTCGCGCTGGACAACCCACCGCCCGCCCGCTGGGATGGAACGGTGCCGACCGATCCCGCCACCGACGCCACCGCGGTCTTCGAAGCCCACCGCCCGCTCCTCCAGGGCGTGGCCTACCGCATGCTCGGAAGGGTGGCCGACGCCGAGGACGTCGTCCAGGACGCCTGGCTGCGCTGGGCGGACGCCGACCGGACCGAGGTGCGCGAACCGCGCGCCTACCTCGTCCGGATCACCACCCGGCTGGCCATCGACCGGCTCCGTCAGGTCCAGTCGCGCCGCGAGTCCTACGTGGGGCCCTGGCTGCCCGAACCGCTCCCCACCGACTTCCTGGCACCTGGTCGGCCCGCCCCGGACACCGCGGAGCGGGCGGTGTTCGCCGAGACCGTCACCCTCGCCGTCCTCGTCGTCATGGAGGCGCTCTCCCCGTTGGAGCGCGCGGTGTTCGTCCTGCGCGAGGCGTTCGGCTATCCGTACGCGGAGATCGCCGCCGTCCTGGAGCGCAGCGAGGCGGCGGTGCGTCAACTGGCCGGCCGGGCCCGGCGCCACGTGGAGGAGCGCCGACCGCGCTTCGACGTCGACCCGGACCGGCAGCGCGAGTTGACCGAGCGGTTCCTGTCCGCCGCGGCCGGGGGCGACCTCGACGGGCTGCTGAGCCTCCTCGCGGCGGACGCCAGGCTGGTCGGGGACAGCGGCGGCAAGGTCAAGGCCCCGCTGCGGATCATCGAGGCCCCCGACAAGATCGCCCGGTTCTTCATCGGCATCGTCCGGACTTCCCCGGCGGGCCTGGAGCTCCGCTTCCTCGAACTCAACGGCGGCATCGCGCTGCTGACGCACTTCGACGGAACCCCGGACTCGGTCTTCCAGCTCGACATCCGGGACGGCCGGATCCAGACGCTCTACGTCGTGCGCAACCCGGACAAGCTGGCGTCACTGGCCCACTAGGTCATCCGGCCTCCCCTCCAACTCCCGCCCCGGTTCGACGAGTTCCCTCCGTGCCGGATGCCGTGCCCGATGCCGTACCGGATGCCGTGCCGGCAACCCCGGGAACGCGTGTCGCTCGGCGCGTCCGGCGCCGGGACGCGGACGGGCGGGGCGCACGGCGGTCGGACGGTGGGCGGGCAGTGGCCGGGGCGCCGCCGTGTGCGGGCGGGATCGGATGGTTGATTGGTCTTGACCAAGGGTGGGGTCGGTCATATCGTCGGGATACTGCAACAACCTTTAATAAAGAAGCGCTCAATATCCGGCTCGGTGCGGGTCGAGAAGTCCTGGTCCGTCCGCGGGTCAGGCGATACCGGCCCGGGCGCGGGCCGCAAAACTTCGGGGGCCCGCTCGCGGGCCGCACATCACCGGGTCCGGATGCGGGCCCGCGGCCTGGGGGTAGGGATCATGAAGCTCGAAACGGCTCCGGAGCCCAAGTACTGGCATCTCAAGACCGTGCTCAGCGACGCGCTGGACACCGAGTTCACGGTCGGTGAGATCCTGCCCAACGAGCGGGACCTGGCGGCGCGGTTCGGCGTCGCCCGGGCCACGCTGCGGCAGGCGCTCGAACAGCTGGAGCTGGAGGGCAGGCTCCAGCGCCGCCGCGGTGTCGGCACGACCGTCGCCCCGCCCCGGGTCGGCGTCGCCGTCGATCCCACCCGGCACACCTGGCCCGGCGCCGCCGGCGACGACTGGCAGGCCGTCGCCGCCAGCGAGACCGACACGGTGCCGGCCGCGGTGGCCCGACTGCTGGAGACCGCCCCCGGCGAGGCGGTCCACGTCGTGCGCCGCAACCGGGTCTCGGCCGGCCAGCCGGTCGCCGCCGAACTGCTCTACGTACGGTCCGACGCGATCCCCGACTGCGCCGAGGCGGTCGCCGCCGACCCCGCCGCCGGCGCCCGCGCCGTGCTCCGGGCCCTCCAGGCGCTCGACCTGGACGGCCAGGACCGCACCGTCGAACTGGGCTCGGCCCGCGCCGAGGACGCCAAGCAACTGGACCGGCTGCCCGGATCCCCGGTCCTCGTCGTCACCACCCGCTACGTCTCCCAGGGCCGGGCCACCGCCGTCGCGGTCTCCACCTACCGCGCCGACACCTGCCGGCTCACCTTCGGCGAGCGTGAGGCGGAGCCGCTGCTCGCCGGCTGAGCGGCGACACCACCGCGCGGGGCCCGCACCGGGGCGTTCCGGTGCGGGCCCCGTCGTCGTGCCGTCCGGTCCGGGGCGCGTCGTTCACCGCCGCCCCGTCATAGTCCCCTCCACCGCGAAGAGTTCGCCCTCGACGTGGTCCAGGGCCAGCCGCAGCGCGCCGGTGGTGACCGCGGCCGGGCCCAGCTGCGACAGCACGACCTCCGGCGGCCGCAGGCAGTAGCGCGCCAACTCCCGGCGCAGCGGCTCCAACACCCCCGCCAGCCCGGATGCCCAGCCGCCGATCACCACCAACTCGGGGTCGAGGGCCAGCACCAGCGCGGCGACGTCGTGCACCAGCCGCCGGATGAAGCGGTCCACCGCCTCCCGCGCCTGCCCGTCCCCGTCCCTGGCCGCCGCGAACACCGCCGCGACCTGCGCCTCGTCCAGCGGATGCAGCGGCTCACCGGTCGTGGACAGCAGGGTCTCCGGTGTGGCCTCCCGGCCCAACAGGTGCAGCGCGCCGATCTCCCCGGCCGCGCCGCCGAACCCCCGGTGCAGCCGCCCGCCGATCAGCGACCCGGCGCCGGGGCTCAGCCCGGCCAGGACGAACACCACATCGCCGGAGCCGGTCGCCGCGCCCTGCCAGTGCTCGGCCACCGCCGCCGCGTTGGCGTCGTTCTCCACCAGGACCGGGCAGCGGAACGACCGCCGCAGCCGCTCGCCGAGCGGCAGTCCGGTCCAGCCGGGCAGCGCGGTGCCGAGCCGTACGGTGCCGTCCGCCTCCACGATGCCCGGACCGGCCACCCCGACCGCCCGCAGCGAACTGCGCGCCACGCCCGCGCGGCGCAGCAGGTCGGCCACCATGGCCCGCACCCGCTCCAGTCGCTCGTCGGCCGGCGCGTGCTCCGTCACCTCGCGCTGCGCCGAGCCCCGCACCTGCCCGCCGAGGTCGGACAGCAGCGCCGCGACCCGGTGCGGCCCGATCTCGATGCCCAGCAGATGGCCGGCCTCGGTACGGAAGCGGAATCGGCGGGCGGGGCGCCCCTGGCGTCGGGTCTCGCCCTCCTCGGCGGGCGCCTCGGCCACCAGCCCGGTCTCGATCAGCCCCTCGATCACGCCCTCGACGGTCGGCCGGGACAGGCCGGTCACCTGGACGAGATCGGTGAGCGTGGGGGAGTCCGCGGCGCGCAGTGCGTGCAGCACCACCGCGGAGTTGATCCGTCGCAGCAGAGAAGGGTCCCCGCCGGTGAGCCGACCCAACGTCCGTCTCCTCGCCTCGCCTGTCTGGCGGATCGTAGCCGGTCAGCGGGTGTGCGGCGAGCCCCGAGGGGCCGGTGGGCGCCGAACGGGGACGGCCCGGCGGCGGCTCCGCGGAGCGCGCGCACGGCCAATTGTCAGACCCCGGAGGTTTACTGACGGTATGACGCCCGAACCGAACCACGTCCCGCCGAAGCCGACGCCCCCACCGCTCCCGACCGTCCCGACCCTCCCGACCGCTCCGGCGGCAGCGATGCCGCCGCGGGGCCCCGCGTCCCCGGCGCCCGGCGGGCCGCACGGGCCCGAGCCGCCCGGCGGGCCGCCCGCCGCGCTCGCCCGGCTCGATGCCTTATACGCCCGCCCCTTCCCGGAGCGGAGGGAGCACACCGCGACGGGCACCAGCGGACCGGGCTTCCATATGGCGCGACTCTGGGCGAGCGGCCCGCTGTGGGACGTGGATCCGGCGGATGCCGCGGCGGCCCGCGACCAGTGCGTCGAGGAACTCGCGGCGCTCGTCGCGCTGGTCTCCGCGCGGCACGGCGAGCCCGTCGTGCACGACCTGGCGGAGGCGCTGGAGCGGAGCGCCATGGGGCTGCCCGTCCCGCCGCCGCTGGAGCTGCTGAGCGCGCTGGTGCCGCGGGTGCACGCCTGGCCGGACGACGGCCGTTGGATCGCGGTCGGTGCCGGGCGACCGGAGTTCGGGCAGCCGTGCCAGGTGGTGGGGGTCATAGCGGAGGGGCCGCTGCCGGGAGGCGGATAGCCGTGCGGTCGGGGACCGCACCGCCGGTGCGCTCCGATGCCGGTCCGTCCGTCGGCCCGCCGTGGTGCGTCGTCCGCCGCCGGTCAGGGCTCGGCGAACGCCGCCGCGCGCAGCCGCCCGTACTCCTCCGCCATGGTCGCCGGTGTCCAATGGGCGTTCAGGCCACTGGGGTTGGGCAGCGCCCAGATGCGGGTGGCGCCCAGGGTGCGCTCCTGGGGGCCGATCGCGGCGTGCTTGTCGTCGAAGGCGACGCGGTAGGCGGTGACGCCGGCGACCGCGAGCCAGCGCGGTCGGAGCCGGGCCACCTTCTCGGCCAGCAGCCGCCCGCCTTCGCGGTACTCCTGCGCGGTCAGCTCGTCGGCGCGCGCGGTCGGCCGGGCCACGACGTTGGTGATGCCCAGCCCGTGGTCGAGCAGTTCGCCCTGTTCGGCGGGGCGGAGCTGCCGGGGGGTGAAGCCGGCGGCGTGCAGGACGGGCCAGAAGCGGTTGCCGGGGCGGGCGAAGTGGTGCCCGGTGACGGCCGTCATCAGCCCGGGGTTGATTCCACAGAAAAGCACCCGCAGGTCGCTCGCGACCACGTCGGGGACGACGCGGTCACGAGCGGCCTCCAGCTCCTCGGGGGTGAAGCGCACGTCAGCCCCGGGTCAGAGGATCGCGCCGGGGGCGTAGGCGGCGGCCTCGGGGTGCTGCTTGGCGATCTCCTCGATCCGGGCGACGACGGCGGCCACCTGGTCGCCGGCCGCGCCGGTGAAGGACAGCTTGTCGGCCATCAGCTCCGCCAGCTGGGCCTTGTCCAGCGGGATCCGGCTGTCGGCGGCCAGCTTGTCCAGCAGCTCGTTGCGCTCCGCGCCCTGCTCGCGCATGGCCAGCGCCGAGGCGACCGCGTTCTCCTTGATCGCCTCGTGCGCCTCCTCGCGGCCGACGCCGGCCCGCACCGCGCCCATCAGGACCTTGGTCGTGGCGAGGAAGGGCAGATAGCGGTCCAGCTCGCGGGCGACCACGGCGGGGAAGGCGCCGAACTCGTCGAGCACGGTCAGGAAGGTCTCCAGCAGGCCGTCCAGCGCGAAGAAGGCGTCCGGCAGCGCGACCCGGCGGACCACCGAGCAGGAGACGTCGCCCTCGTTCCACTGGTCGCCGGCCAGCTCGCCGGCCATGGAGGCGTAGCCGCGCAGGATCACCATCAGGCCGTTGACGCGCTCGCAGGAGCGGGTGTTCATCTTGTGCGGCATCGCCGAGGAGCCGACCTGGCCGGGCTTGAAGCCCTCGGTGACCAGCTCGTGCCCGGCCATCAGCCGGATCGTCTTGGCCAGCGACGACGGCGCGGCGGCCAGCTGCACCAGCGAGGTGACCACCTCGTAGTCGAGCGACCGCGGGTAGACCTGGCCGACGGAGGTGAACGCCTGGCCGAAGCCGAGGTGGCCGGCGATCCGCTGCTCCAGCTCGGCGAGCTTGGCGGCGTCCCCGCCGAGCAGGTCGAGCATGTCCTGGGCGGTGCCGACCGGGCCCTTGATGCCGCGCAGCGGGTAGCGGGAGAGCAGCTCCTCCACCCGTGCGAAGGCGACCAGCAGTTCGTCGGCGGCGGTCGCGAAGCGCTTGCCGAGGGTGGTGGCCTGCGCGGCGACGTTGTGCGAGCGACCGGCCATGACCAGCTCGGAGTGCTGGCCGGCCAGCGAGCCCAGGCGGGTCAGCACGGCGACGGCGCGGTCCCGCACCAGTTCCAGCGACAGCCGCACCTGGAGCTGCTCGACGTTCTCGGTCAGATCCCGGGAGGTCATGCCCTTGTGGATCTGCTCGTGCCCGGCCAGGGCGTTGAACTCCTCGATCCGGGCCTTGACGTCGTGCCGGGTGACCTTCTCGCGCTCGGCGATCGAGGCCAGGTCGACGGTCTCCAGCACCCGCTCGTAGTCGGTCAGTGCCTGCTCGGGGACGGCCACCCCCAGGTCCTTCTGGGCGCGCAGCACCGCCAGCCACAGCTTCCGCTCCAGCTTGACCTTGTACTCGGGGGACCACAGCACGGCCAGCTCCGCGGAGGCGTAGCGGCCGGCCAGGACATTGGGGATGCGAGGCTTCGCAGACACAGCAGTCACGTGGCCAGAGTCTACTGGCGATTTGCGCAGGCCAGCGCGCCGGTCCCGGCTGTGCTTTCCTACAGTCCCCGCCCGGTCCTCGTCGTCCTGTGCCCGCTCAGTCCTCGTCGTCCTCCGCCCGGCGCTCGCCCTCCGCCTGGGACGGCTGGGTGCGCATCGTCTCGGGGTGCCGCGGCTCGGCCGGATCCATGTCCTCCTCCAGCCGCTCGCCCTCGGCCTGCGACGGAGTCGTGTACTCGTCGTACTGGCTCATGGCCGCCTCCGCACGATCGGAACGTCTACGGACAAAACGAGCGTAACGCCTGGACCGGTCGAAGGCTCGGGCTGTTCGCGGGGGCGGCCGGCCGGCCGCCGCGCCCGGCGCCGCCGAGGGGATCCCGCCGGCCGGGAGCACCCCCGTCGCCCCTCCCCGATCTCCGTCGGTCGCCTCGGCACGCACCCCGCGGTCCGCTCAAGTGGGCTGTGCCACGGGGGAGTTCGTGCCGATCGCGCCGGCGCCGCCGCGCGCTACCGGGTGGCGGTGCGGGGCCGCTGCGGGATGTCGCGCGGGCCCGCCCCGAACGCGTCGGCGCACAGCTGGACGAACCACCGCAGCCCCGGGACCACCAGCAGCCAGCCCAGCACCGCCCAGCCCAGGTGCAGATGGTTGAGCATCCGGCCGAGCGCGGCGATGCCCTCGGCCCGGACGGCGCCGTCGTCCGTCTCGTACGTCATCCGACGCAGGCGCAGCGGGTGCCGCTCGGCCGGTACGAGGTCCAGCGCCACCGGCCGCCGGCGGGCGATCCAGCGCCCGAACTGGCTGCACGGGCCGCAGCTTTCCGAGACGTACAGCCGGGCGGGGGCGCTGCCGGGCCAGGGCCGGAGCCTGGGCCGCCAGGCGGGCACCGCGGCCCGGTAGGCGACCCAGGGCTCGCCGTAGCTCTCCCGCATCCGGCCGCCCTCGTGCCAGGCGGCGAGCCCGGCGCCGTAGGCGAAGGCCGCGGCGGCCCCGGCGAGCACCCGTGGGTCGCGCGTCAGCAGCCCGAGCAGGGCGTAGAACAGCACGACCGACAGCTGCATCGGATTGCGGACGTAGGCGTACGGACCGCTGGCGACCAGCCGGCGCGGTGGGTCGTAGGGCAGCGGGGTGCCGCCGCCGCGCTGGACGAACTCGCGCACCGCGACCACCCCGAGCAGCAGTGGCACGGCGAGCAGCTGCCCGGCGACCGCCCAGCCCACCCGGCCGCCGGGCAGCGCGGGCCGGACGAGCCCGAGCGGCAGGGCGAACATCAGCGCGCCGCTGAGCAGCATCTGGGCGCCCGCGCGCAGGGCCAGGCGCCGGTCGCGCACCGTCCAGCGGGCGAGCAGCAGCCCGGGGACGAGCACCAGCGCCACGGCGAGCGCCTCGCCGGCGAGCCAGTGCGGGCCGAGCCGCACGACGGGGGCGGCGAGCGGCATCGCCGCCAGGTCGAACCAGGCCAGCCCCGCGGCGAGCAGCGGCAGCCCGATCCGGTCCGCGTCGGCGACGACGGGGAGCGTGCCCCACAGCAGCGCCCAGCCGAGGAGGAGGTCGAGCGGGAGCCCGGCGGCCGAGCCGCCGTCGACGTGGAAGGTCCACCAGGCGCGATCGACGGCGAGGAGGTTGACCGCGGGGAGCCAGACCGCGTTCCAGGCGGTCGCCAGGATCGCGGCGGCGATCGTCCGCCGGTCCGGTGGCCGCCGGAGCAGGGCGGCACCGGCGGCGAGGAGTGGGCCGAACAGGCAGGCGGCGCGGATGAGCGCCGGATCGGCGCCGGGGAGGGCGGTCATCGCGCGCTCGTACCGGCCGGCGCGGTGGGGTGGGAGAAGGTGTCCGAGAGGTAGGCCGCCGCCTGCTCCATCCCGTACTGCTGGATCGGGCCGAAGTACCAACCGGGGTCGAAGGTGCGGCGGTAGTGCAGGGTCCAGGTGACCTCGGTGCGGCCGGCGGCGGTCGGCCGCCAGGTCACCTCGGCCGAACGCAGGTCGAGCCAGCGGGCGAGCGTGGTGTCGTGCGTGACGACGAAGCGGACGCGGCCCGGGGTGTGCGCGGCGACGACCAGGCGCATGGAGCGCGGCGTGGGGTGCGACCCGATGCCCAGGGACCGGTGCGGGTTGAAGGCGACCTCCCGGTGGGCGCCGACTCCCAGGCCCGTGCCCTCGGAGTGCTGCGGCCGGGGGAAGGGGATCTGCAGGAACACCGGCTCGGGCGCCGCGAAGCGGGGCGGCGCGGCGAGGGTCCGCTCGAACCGCGCGGGGCTCGTCGCGACGGTGCGGGTGACGGTGGCGGTCCCGTCCCGGGGGAGTTCGTAGGCGCCGGTGCCCTCCAGTGCCAGGAGCGCGATGAGCGGCACGGTCGCGAAGGCGTGCGTGCGGCCGCCCCGGCCCTTGCGCGCCCTGCGCCGGGCGAGGTCCACGGGCGCGGCGATGATCACGGCCAGCAGGTAGAACAGCGGCGCCGCCATGACCAGGCAGATGATGCCCTCGTCCAGCAGCGGGCCGGCGAGTGCCAGGCCGACGGTCACCGCGGCGAGGGCGGTTCCGGTGACGCTCTTGGGTCGGGCGCCGACGGCCACCGCGAGGGCGATGAACGCGGGCAGGCCCACGTAGAAGAGCGCGGTCTGCTCCAAGTCCCCGGCGTGCAGCACCTTGTAGAGCAGCATCGCCGCGAACAGCACCACCAGCACCCCGACCAGTTGTCGTCGGGCCCGCGTCATGGGCGCGCGCTTCGGTGTCTCGTCCATCGTCCCCACCCTGCCTTTCATTCATCAACTGATTTAACCACTCGATTAAACCCTATGATGAAGACTTCAGTGAGAGGACGGTCGATGACGGCGGAAAGCAACGGCGGCGAGAGCCCCGCGGGAACGACGGGCGCCGGGGGCGCGAAGCGGGGGAAGGGCACCAAGGGAGCCGGCGGCGCCGGGGAGACCAAGGACCGGCTGATCGAGGCGGCCACCGCCGTCCTGAAGAGCCAGGGCTACGCGGGCACCAGCGCCCGGACCATCGCCAAGGAGGCCGGCGTCAACTCGGCGCTCGTCTTCTACCACTTCGGCGGCGTCGATCCGCTGCTGCTCGCGGCGCTCGACCGTTCCTCCGCCGAGCGGATGGCCCGGCACCGCGCCACGGTCGCCGACGTGCGCACCCTGGAGGAACTGGCCGACGCCGCCACCCGCGTCTACCGGGACGACCTCGACGGCGGCCACATCACGCTCTTCTCCGAGCTGGTGGCCGCCGCGGTGGCCAAGCCCGAGCTGCGCGAACCGCTGTCGGAGCGCGCCGAGCCGTGGCTGGCGTTCATCGAGGCGACCCTCGACCGCGTCATCGGCGGCACCCCACTGGCCCGCCTCACCCCACCCCGCGACCTGGCCAACGCGGCGATCACCTTCTACCTCGGCGTCAACCTCTTCACGGTCCTGGACGCCGACCGTTCGCGCACGGACTCGGTGTTCGCGATGGCCCGACGCCTCGCCCCGCGCGCCAAGTTGCTCACCCTGCGGATGCCGCGGCGCCGGTCACGGGGCGACGCCTAGGGCGCTTCTGGCGGATCTCCGCGGCGTCGCGCCTGCCGTTCCGGCGCACGAAGCCGCGGCCGGCCCCCGGTGGGGATCCGGCCGCGGCCCGGCCCGGGTCCGTGCCGTCGTCGCGGTCAGGCGCCGACGTACTCGGCGAGGTGCTCGCCGGTGAGGGTGGACCGGGTGGCGACGAGGTCGGCGGGGGTGCCCTCGAAGACGATGCGCCCGCCGTCGTGTCCCGCGCCCGGGCCGAGGTCGACGATCCAGTCGGCGTGCGCCATGACGGCCTGGTGGTGCTCGACGACGATGACCGACTTGCCGGAGTCCACCAGCCGGTCGAGCAGGCCGAGCAACTGCTCGACGTCGGCGAGGTGCAGGCCCGCGGTCGGCTCGTCGAGGACGTAGACACCGCCCTTGTCGGCCATGTGCGTGGCCAGCTTCAGCCGCTGCCGCTCGCCGCCGGACAGCGTGGTGAGCGGCTGGCCCAGGGTGAGGTAGCCGAGCCCGACGTCCGCGAGCCGTTCGAGGATCTTGTGCGCGGCCGGGGTGCGCCGCTCGCCCCCGGCGAAGAACTCCAGAGCCTCGGCCACCGGCATCGCGAGCACCTCGGAGATGTCCCGGCCGCCGAGCCGGTACTCCAGGACCGAGGCGTCGAACCGCTTGCCCTCGCAGTCCTCGCAGGTGCTGGAGACCCCGGCCATCATCGCCAGGTCGGTGTAGATGACGCCGGCGCCGTTGCAGGTGGGGCAGGCGCCCTCGGAGTTGGCGCTGAACAGCGCGGGCTTGACGCCGTTGGCCTTGGCGAACGCCTTGCGGATCGGGTCGAGCAGCCCGGTGTACGTCGCGGGGTTGCTGCGCCGCGAACCGCGGATCGGGCTCTGGTCGACCGAGACGACGCCGAGGTCCGCGGGGATCGACCCGTGGACCAGCGAGCTCTTGCCGGACCCCGCGACGCCGGTGATCACGGCGAGCACGCCGAGCGGGATGTCCACGTCGACGTCCTGGAGGTTGTTGGCGCGTGCGCCGCGGATCTCTAGGGTGCCGGCCGGCTCGCGCACCGCGTCCTTGAGCGCGGCGCGGTCGCCGAGGTGGCGCCCGGTGACGGTGTCGCTGCCGCGCAGTCCGTCGACGGTGCCCTCGAAGCAGACGGTGCCGCCCGCCGTGCCGGCGCCGGGGCCGAGGTCGACGACGTGGTCGGCGATCTCGATGACCTCCGGCTTGTGTTCCACGACGAGCACCGTGTTGCCCTTGTCCCGCAGCCGCAGCAGCAGGCCGTTCATCCGCTGGATGTCGTGCGGGTGCAGGCCCGCGGTCGGCTCGTCGAAGACGTAGGTGACGTCGGTGAGCGAGGAGCCGAGGTGGCGGATCATCTTGACGCGCTGCGCCTCACCGCCGGAGAGCGTGCCCGCGGGCCGGTCCAGCGCGAGATAGCCGAGGCCGATCTCCACGAACGAGTCGAGGGTGTGCTGGAGCGCGGTGAGCAGCGGGGCGACGGACGGCTCCTTGAGGCCGCGCACCCAGTCGGCCAGGTCCCGGATCTCCATCCGGCAGGCGTCCGCGAGCGAGGTCTTCTTGATCTTCGAGGCGCGGGCGTGCTCGGCGAGCCGGGTGCCGTCGCAGTCCGGGCAGGTGGTGAAGGTGACCGCACGCTCCACGAACGCCCGGATGTGCGGCTGCATCGCCTCTTTGTCCTTGGACAGCATGGACTTCTGGACGCGCGGGATCAGGCCCTCGTAGGTCATGTTGATGCCCGCGATCTTCATCCGGGTCGGCTCGCGGTGCAGCAGGTCGTGCAGTTCCTTCTTGGTGAACGTGCGGATCGGCTTGTCCGGGTCGAAGAAGCCCGACTCCGCGTACAGCCGGGAGTTCCAGCCGCCGCCGGTGTAGCCGGGGATGGTGAAGGCGCCCTCGTTGATCGACTTGGTGGCGTCGTAGAGCTGGGTCGGGTCGAGGTCGGAGACCGCGCCGCGGCCCTCGCAGCGCGGGCACATGCCGCCGACCCTGTTGAAGGTGACCTTCTCCGCCTTCTTCGCGCTCCCCACCTTGATCGCGCCGGCCGCGGAGACCGAGGGCACGTTGAAGGCGAATGCCCCGGGCGGGCCGACGTGGGGCTTGCCGAGGCGGCTGAACAGGATCCGCAGCATCGCGTTGGCGTCGGTGGCGGTGCCGACCGTGGAGCGCGGGTCGGCGCCCATCCGCTGCTGGTCGACGCTGATCGCGGTGGTCAGCCCGTCGAGGACGTCCACCTCCGGCCGGGCCAGCGTCGGCATGAAGCCCTGCACGAACGCGCTGTAGGTCTCGTTGATCAGCCGCTGCGACTCCGCGGCGATCGTGTCGAAGACCAGCGAGCTCTTGCCCGAGCCCGAGACACCGGTGAACACCGTCAGCCGACGCTTGGGCAGCTCGATGCTGACGTCCTTGAGGTTGTTCTCGCGCGCGCCGTGCACGCGGATCAGGTCGTGGCTGTCGGCATCGTGCGGCACGGGCGGCTGCGCGGCCTTCCTCGTGACCTTGCTCATCGTGTCTCCATCTGCGAGGCGCAGCCGCCTTCGCGGTGTCGCTTGGTAGGTGTTGCGCGGGAAAGCGGGAAAGCGGGAAAGCGGGAAAGGTGTCACCGGGGCCCGGGGAGCACCGCCGCGACCGGGCCCGCACCGATCGGCTCGCGGCGGCGGCCGCCGGGCGGCTCAGCGCAGCTCGTTGACCCGGATCAGGTTGCCCGCGGGATCGCGGAAGGCGCAGTCGCGCACCCCGTAGGGCTGCTCGGTCGGCTCCTGGACGACCTCGGCGTCGCCGGACTGCAGCCGCTCGAAGGTGGCGTCGAGGTCCTTGGTGGCCAGGACGATGATGCCGTAGGTGCCCTTGGCCATCATCTCGGTGATGGTGCGGCGCTCCTCGTCGGTGACGCCGGGGTCGGCGGCCGGCGGGTGCAGCACGATCGAGGTGTCGGGCTGACCGGCGGGGCCGACCGTGATCCAGCGCATCGTGCCGCTGCCGACGTCGTTGCGGACCTCGAAGCCGAGGGTGTCGCGGTAGAAGGCCAGGGAGGCTTCCGGGTCGTCGTGCGGGAGGAAACTGGCGTGAATGGTGATGTCCATGCCCGCCAGGCTAGGTCTGGCCGGTCGGCGGCGCTTCTCGATTCCTGACCGGTCTGGTCACCTGTTTCGCCACGCACGCCGGCATCCCCGCCGTCGCGCGCGCCGCCTCGCGCCGGTAGGCGCTGGGAGGCATGCCGACCAGCTCGGTGAAGCGCGTGCTGAAGGTGCCCAGCGAGGCGCAGCCGACCGTGAAGCAGACCTCGGTGACGCTGAGGTCGCCGCGGCGCAGCAGCGCCATCGCGCGCTCGATGCGCCGGGTCATCAGGTAGGAGTACGGCGATTCGCCGTAGGCCAGGCGGAACTGGCGACTGAGGTGCCCCGCCGACATGTTCACGCCACGTGCGAGCGCCTCGACGTCCAGCGGCTGCGCGTACTCCCGGTCGATCCGGTCCCGGACGCGACGCAGCCGCGCCAGATCGCTCAGCCGCTGGCTCGCGGCGGGTCTGCTGCTCACCGGCGAAATCGTGCCACGTCGGATCGGGGTTGCCCAGCCGACCGGGAGGCCGCCCGGCGGGGGCCGGGTGCGGGCCGCGGGGGCACCGCGCCGCAGCGGGACATCCGGACATCCGGTTCGCCACGGGTTACCCCGGGACGTCCGGGCGCAGGATGCCGAGCAGAATGTGCGCGGGGCCCGACGATCAACGGGGGCCGCGAGCGGTCGGAGGGGGAGTCGAGGATGACGGATCGGACGGAAGGGGCGCGCCGCCGCTGGCGGGCGCGGCTTCCCGTGGGCATCGGCGTGCTGCTCGTGCTGGTGTCGGCCGGGCTGTTCGCCGTGGTGCCCCTCGCGGAGGCGAGCAACCGGGCGTACGCCGGGGCGTCCGCCTGCCCGGCCGGCACCCGGTCGACCTCCTGCACGACGACGGCGCCGGCGGTCGTCAAGGGCGCGGTGTACGAGCACAGCGGCAAGAGCGTCCGGTACTGGCTGCTGCTCACCGAGCGCGGCACGGGCATCGCGCGGCGGGTGCGGATGCCCCGGCGGTCGCCGGTGTTCGACGCCGTGCACGCGGGGGACACGGTGGCGTTGACGTACTGGCGGGGCGAGGTCCGCACGGTGCGGTTCGGGGCCGCGACGCAGGAGGCGTGGACGTCACCGGCCGACGACGGTCGGCTGCCGGCGGCGCTCGGCTTCGTGGCGCTGCCCTTCGGACTGGGCGCGCTGCTGCTGGGCCGGTGGCGCCGGCGCCACCCGTCCACCGCGGCCCATGCCGCTCCGTGGCAGCTCACCGCGGCGCTGGTGGTGCTCCTCGTGCTGGGCGTGCTCGGCGCCACGACGAGCTTTCTGGCGGACGCGGTGCGGGACGCGTTCCTGCTCGTGGCGGCCGCCGCGGTGCCCGTCGTGCTGCTGGCCGTGCTGTTCGCGCGGTGGATGGCGGGGCGGATGCGCCGCGCCGCGGACACCAGTGACATCGTCCCGGTGCCGCCCACCGGGAGGCGGTGCGTGCGCGCGAGCGTGTACGGGGACGTGCCCTACAGCGTCGCCGGCTTCGACCACCTGGTGGTGGGGGACGGGCGCCCGGCGGCCACCCCGGACCCCGACGGACGCGTCGCCCGCCGGACGCTCCCGGAGACGCTGACCGTGCGGTGCGTCCGCTCGCTCGGCCCCGGCGACCCCGAATTCTGGCCGACCGCCTACAAGTACGACTGCGCCGTCATCGAATGCCGGGACGGCGACCGTACGGTCCTGATCGCCGGCCGACGGCGCGACGCCGCCCTGATCCTCGGCGCGCTGACCACTGTCGTACCGGGCTGACGAGCGCACCACTTCTGACGCGACGTCAGGTGCGGCGGGTCACGCTCCGGCCTGGCGCCAGCCCGTCACGGGGCCGGGGTTCGCGTCGTCCGCGGGGCCTATCCAGAAGGCTCGGCCCGACTCGGCGCTGAACTGGGCGCCCGTGCGGCCATCGCCCGAGGAGCGCCCGGTGAGCCGGCGGCCGATCCACGGCACCAGATGTTCGCGGGCGAACCGCAGGTCGGCGGCGCGCCGGGCGGCCCAGTGCGGCGGCGCCTCGGCCGGCAGCGGCGCGTCCCAGTCCGCCTCGGCGGGCAGCCCCAGCGCCTGCCAGACCGCCTCGGCTGCCCGGCGGTGCCCCTCGGCGTTCAGGTGCAGCCGGTCCTCGGCCCACAGTCGCGGATCGGCCAGCGCCCGGGAGCCGTAGAGGTCCACCACCACGGCGCCGTGCCGGCTCGCCAGCTCGTCGATCGTCGCGAAGAGCTCCTCCATCCGCGGGCGGAAGCGCTCCAGCACCGGCCCGCGGCGGCCCGGGCTGCGCATCAGCACCAACTGCCCGCCGCCGCGCGCCAGCAGGTCCGCGCACTCCCCGAGCCGCGCGCACACCCGCGCCACGTCGCAGTGGGGACGCAGTACGTCGTTGAGCCCGCCGACCAGCGTCACCAGGTCCGCGCCCATCGAGGCGGCGGGGCCGCACTGCTCGTCGGCGATCTGGTCGATGAGCTTGCCGCGCACGGCGAGGTTGGCGTACCGGAAGCCGGGCGCCCGCGCCGCGAGCCGGGCGGCGAGCAGATCCGCCCAGCCGCGGTAGGAGCCGCCCGGGAGGGCGTCCGACATGCCCTCGGTGAAGCTGTCGCCGACCGCGACGAAACTGTTGTATCGCACATTCGTCTCCATGGCGCGGTGATCCTATCCCGCGGTGTACGGTCGATGGCGGCCGGAGTCCGGGCCGTGCGCAGACAGCGAAAGACAGAGGTGGGCGTGGGATGAGTCCTCGGCGGAGCGCGGATCCCGAGGCGGCGACGTTCACCGAGCGGGCCCGCCGGCAACAGCTGATCGACTGCACCATCGAGCTGATCTCCACCCGCGGCTACCCGTCGACCTCGCTGTCCGCGATCGCCGAGCGGGCCGGGGTCTCCAAGGCGGGGGTGCTCTACCACTTCTCCTCGAAGGACAACCTCACCCAGGCGGCGCTGACCCAGGTGCTGGACCAGTTCGGCGGCTACGTCCGGGAGCGGGTCGCACAGGCCGCGGACCCGCTGGCGGCGCTCCTCGCCTACGTCCACGCGATGATCGCCTACCAGCGGGACCACCGCCGCCAGGTCCGGGTGATCACCGAGATGCTGCTCGACGACCACGGCGGCACCCGCCTGAAGACGCCCGGGTCGCACGACACCTACGGCCGCTGGCAGACCCTCGCCGCGCTCCTGGCGGACGGTCAGGAGGCGGGCGTGCTGCGGGAGTTCGACACCCGCACGATGTCGCTGGCGATCGGCGGCGCGATCGACGGGGTGATCGGGCACTGGCTCGCCCACCCGGACCTCGATCTGGACGCCGCCGCCGCCGAGTTGGAGACCTTCACCCTCAACGCCGTGGTGCGCCGGGCCTGACCTTGGCGAACTCCGGGGTCGGCTCGGGTCGGAAGCCGATGCCGCCGAGGTAGCCGGTGACGGTCCGCAGCGCCGGCACCCGTCGCAGCAATCGCATCGGCACCGGCAGCCGGTCCCCGTGCAGGGTGCCGTCGAGCGCGGCGCGGATCATGGCGTGCTCGCCCTGCTGCGACTTCTGGACCAGCGCCATCGGCCACTCCCGCCGCCGCTGCACCCGGGCCAGGTCGTCGCCCTCGACCGTCCCGCGGCGCAGCGGACCGGCCAGGATCCGGGCGGCGGCCACCGCGTCCTGGAGGGCGAGGTTGACGCCGACCCCGCCGACCGGCGACATGGTGTGCGCGGCGTCCCCCAGGCAGAGCAGGCCGGGCCGGTGCCAGCGCCGCAGCCGCCCGAACGTGACCTCCAGCAGCTTGACCTCGTCCCAGGAGTCGATGGTGCCGGTGACCTCGTCGTCCCAGTCGAACAGCGTGCCCAGCCGGTCCCGCAGCCACTGGATGTCATGGCGGCGCATGGCGGCGTCCTGGCCCTTGCCGATCAGGTAGGACGTCTGGAAGTAGCTGCCGCGGTCCATGGTGACCGCGGCCTGGCCGCCGCCGAACCGGCCGAAGACCCGGCTCTCCTTGAGGGCGTCGGCCGGGGCGTCCACCCGGATCTGCCAGACGTCCATCGGGACGTCGAAGTACTGCTGCCGCATCCCGGCCTGCTCCCGGATCGGCGAGTCCCGGCCGTCGCAGGCGAAGGTCAGGTCCGCGGCCAGCTCCCCGGGCTCGCCGTACTCGTCGACGTAGTGCACCCCGGTCACCCGGCCGTCGTGGGTGCGCAGTCCGGTGGCCCGGGTGCGCATCCGCAGGCTGAAGGAGGGCTCCTGGGCGGCCGCGCCGGCGATCAGGTTGAGGAAGTCCCACTGCGGGACCATGGCGAAGTACTTGTGCCGGCCGGGGATGCGCCGCATGTCGGCCAACACCACGGTGGTGTCGCCGATCTGGACCCGCATCTCCTCCAGCTTCGGGAACGGCAGCTCGGCGAACTTCGCGCCGAGGCCGAGGTCGTCGAGCAGGTTCAGGGTGGACGGGTGGACGGTGTCGCCGCGGAAGTCGCGCAGGAAGTCCCCGTGCTTCTCCAGGACGGTCACCTCGATGCCGGCCCTGGCCAGCAGCAGCCCGAGCATCATGCCGGCCGGGCCACCGCCCACCACGCAGCAGGTGGTGCGATCCATGGTGTTTCCCCCTCGTCGCGTGCGCGTACGGATGTGTGACCGGGCCGCCGCGGCGGGGTTGCCCGCACGCGACTGACCGATCGGTTAGCAATCTAACCGATCGGTCAGTGTCGGGATTCTCGGGGGTGCCCACCGGTTCCGGCCGGGCCGTCACCGGCCCCGGCCCGGCGCGGGGATCAGGCCGCGGGCCGCTGCAGCACCAGCTCCCTCAGCACGTCCTCCATCGTCACCAGCCCGGCCAGCGTGCCGTCGTCGCCGATCACCGCCGCCAGGTGCGTACGGGAGCCGCGCATCGCGGTCAGCACGTCGTCCAGCGGGGTCGCCGCCCGGACCCGGGCGATCGGGCGCAACGCCGACACCGGGAACGGCGCGCTGCGCGGAGCCGCGTCCAAGGCGTCCTTGACGTGCAGATAGCCCAGGATCCGCCGGGTGTCGTCGACGACCGGGAACCGCGAGAAGCCGGACGCGGCGGCCAGGTGCTCCAGCTCCTCGGCGGTGGTCCCGATGCGCGCCGAGACCACCTCGCTCACCGGCAGCACCACGTCCCGCACCGGGCGGCGGCCCAGCTCCAGGGCGTCCCGGAGCCGCTCCTGGGCCCGCTCGTCGAGCAGTCCGGCGGCCCGCGAGTCCTCGACCAGCTGGGCCAACTGGGCGTCCGAGAAGGTCGCCGCGACCTCGTCCTTGACCTCCACCCGCAACAGCCTGAGCAGGCCGTTGGCCAGCGCGTTGATGGCGAAGATCACCGGGCGCAGGGCCCGGGTCAGCGCCACCAGCGGCGGGCCGAGCAGCAGCGCGCTGCGCACCGGCTCGGCCAGCGCCACGTTCTTCGGGACCATCTCGCCGAAGAGCATGTGGAGATAGGTCGCCACGGCCAGCGCGATCACGAACGAGATCGGGTGGATCAGCGCGTGCGGGATCCCCACCGCGTCGAAGCCCGGTTCGAGGAGGTGCGCGATGGCCGGTTCGGCGACCGCGCCCAGCACCAGCGTGCACAGCGTGATGCCCAGCTGCGCCGCGGCCAGCAGCGCCGAGACGTGCTGCAGGCCCCACAGCACGCTGCCCGCCCGGCGGTCCCCGGCCTCCGCGTACGGTTCGATCTGGCTGCGGCGCACCGAGATCAGCGCGAACTCCGCGCCCACGAAGAAGGCGTTGACGACCAGCGTCAGCAGCCCCACGAACAACTGGAGTGCGGTCATCGGCCGGCCTCCTCGCCGTCCGGGACACCGGCAGGCGGGGCGTGCAGCAGCACCCGCGCCGCGCGGTGGCCGGCGGCGTCCAGCACGTCCATCGTCCAGCCGGCCACCGCCACGGTGTCGCCGCGCTCGGGGATCCGCCCCAGCTCGGTGGCGATCAGCCCGGCCAGGGTCTCGTACGGGCCCTCCGGCAGACGCAGCCCGATCCGCGCCAGTTGGTCGGAGCGGGCGGCGCCGTCCGCGTGGTACACAGCGCGTCCGTCGGCGTCGGTACCGGCCGGTGCCAGGTCCGGGAGCTCCAGCGGATCGTGCTCGTCGCGGACCTCGCCGACCACCTCCTCGACGATGTCCTCCAGGGTGGCGACCCCGGCCGTGCCGCCGTACTCGTCGATGACCACGGCCATCGTCCGCCGGCCGGACAGTCGGTCCAGCAGCCGGTCCACGGTCAGCGTCTCGGGCACCAGCAGCGGCTCGCGCAGCAGCTCGGAGACCGGGCGGCGGGGCCGTAGATGGGCCGGCACGGCCAGCACGTCCTTGATGTGCGCCACACCCACCACGCTGTCGAGGCTGCCGCGGTAGACCGGGAAGCGGGACAGCCCGGTGGCCCGGGTCGCATTGGCCACGTCCTCGGCCGTGGACTGCACCTCCAGCGCCACCACCTGCACCCGCGGCGTCATCACGTTCTCGGCCGTCAGATCGGCGAGGTTGAGCGTCCGGACGAACAGCTCGGCGGTGTCCGCCTCCAGCGCGCCCTCCTTGGCGGAGTGCCGGGCCAGCGCCACCAGCTCCTGCGGGCCGCGGGCGGACGCCAGCTCCTCGGCCGGCTCCAGGCCCAGCCGGCGCACGGTCCGGTTGGCGGTGTTGTTCAGATGCGTGATCAGCGGCTTGAAGGCGGCGCTGAAGCCGCGCTGGGCGGTGGCCACCCGTTTGGCGACGGCCAGCGGGCTGGAGATCGCCCAGTTCTTGGGGACCAGTTCGCCGACGACCATCAGGACGACGGTGGACAGCGCGGTCCCCAGGACCAGCGCGATCGAGTCCGCGGCGGACCCCGGCAGCCCGATGGCGGTCAGCGGCCCGTCCAGCACGGTCGCGATCGCCGGCTTGGAGAGCATGCCGATGATCAGGCCCGTCACGGTGATGCCGAGCTGGGCGCCGGACAGCTGGAAGGTCAGTCCGCGCACCGCCTTCAGGGCGCTGTCGGCGCCGCGCTCGCCGCGGGCGGCGGCGCGCTCCAGATCGCCGCGCTCGACCGTCGTCAGCGAGAACTCCGCGGCGACGAAGACGCCGCACGCCAGGGTCAGCAGGAGTGCCACGGCCAGCAGGAGCAGGTCGGTCATCGGGTCACCTCCGTCCCATGGTCGGACACGTTCGGGAGGTTCGCGCCCCGTCGGGAGGACGCATGACGACTAGGAGGTTCGGCCATGGCCGGACGCTCACACACCTTTCGTAGCGGAGGGTTTCGCGGGAGTCCGTGCTCCCGGAAACCAATGGTAAAGGATCGGTAAAGCGGCGGGGGCGGGGAGGAACCAGCGGGTGGGGAGAAGGGGAGGAGCCCGTCCCCGGTGGCGGGGCGGGCTCCTCGGAAGCGGCAGTCGGGGGCGGTCAGGCGTCCAGCGGCTTGACCCAGCGGCTCCACTGCGGCTCCGGCGCGTACCCGGCGGCCCGCCAGGCGTGGTGCGCCAGGGCGTTGCGGTCCAGCACCATCGCGTCCCCGCGCCGTCCGCCGAGCGCGCCGAACCGCTCCTCGGCCGCCGTCAGCAGCGCGCCGCCGATCCCGCGCCGGCGGTGGTCCGGATGGACCGCCAGCCGGTACAGATGGCACCGCCAGCCGTCGAAGCCGGCGATCACCGTGCCCACCAGCTCGCCGCCCCGCTCGGCGAGCAGTAGCGCCTCCGGGTCGCGCGCCACCAGGCGCGCCACGCCGTCGCCGTCGTCGCTGATGCTGGAGCCCTCGGCGGCCACCTTCCAGAAGGCCAGGACGGCGTCGAGATCGGCCGGACCGCCGGCCCTGATGTGGAGATCAGTCATGGCGGGATCCCATCACCGGCCCGCCCGCCCTGTCGATCGGATTCCGTGCCGCGGACCGGCGTCGGCCCTCCGGTCAGCTGCCCTTGAGCTCCTCGACGACCGGCGCGAACGCCTCCAGGAACGGGTCCAGGACGGTGATGTACGAGAAGCCGTACCGCTCCCGGCGCTCCCGCAGCTGGTCGGCCATCTGCGCCGGTGTCCCGATCAGCAGCGTCGGCACCTCCAGCGCCTGTTCCTCGTCCACCCCGACCGCGTGCCCGGCGAACTCCCGGGCGGCGGCCCGCCGGTCGTCGGTGACCAGCACCTGCTGGACGAGGATGTTCAGCTCGGCGGGCTCGGCGCGGTCCGCGGCGTACTCCTGGTACGCGGCCACCGAGGCGGCCACCTTCCCGGCCGGCAGCAGCTCCAGCGTGCCCTCCGGCTTGCCCGGTGCCTGCCGTCCACCGGTGAACGCCGCGATCTCCGCGTGCCGCGCCGCGAGTCGCAGCATCCGCGGGCCGTTGCCACCGATCAGCAGCGGCGGGCGGGGCCGCTGGGCGGCCCGGGGCAGGTGCTCGGGGTCGCCGAGCAGCCGGTCCAGCTCGGTGACCGTGCGCTCCAGGTGGTGCACCCGCTGGCCGGGCGTCCCGAAGGGCAGTCCGGCCGCGTCGTGTTCGGCCTTGACGTACCCGGTGCCCAGGCCCAGCTCCAGCCGTCCGCCGGTGAGCGCGTCGGTGGTGGCGACCTCGCGGGCCAGCAGGGCCGGGTTCCAGAATCCGGCGTTCAGGACGAAGGTGCCCACCCGCGGGCGCTCGGTCGCCTCGGCCGCGGCCACCAGTGCCGGGAACGGCGACGGCCACCCCAGATGGTCCGGGACGAGCAGCACGTCATAGCCCAACTCCTCGGCCCGGCGGCACTTTTCGCGCCAGGTCGGGCCGGTGTCGAGGGTGAGCATATTGACGCCGAAGCGGAACGGACGTGGCATGTGGGCCCCCTTGAGACGTGAACACCGTCAACTCGTGTACGTGCCATGGGACATGCCACCACGGTCGGTCCGGTGCCACGTGCGCGGGAGCCCCGGCCCGTGGCGGGCGGCACCGGGACTCCCGGCCGGCCGGACCGCCGGCGGCCGGTCAGCCCGAGACGGTCAACTCCTCGTACGCCAGGGTCACCGACTCCTCGGCCGGGCCGGCGTCCGTCCCGTCGTCGGGGGTCTGCCACGCGGTCGGGACGGCGCCGGCGAGACGGTAGCGGCGCAGCGGGGTGCGGTCGGCGGCGTAGTGGACCACCGTGACCGCCTGCCGGGACCGGTCGGCGGCGCGCTCCACCAGGCATCTGGTGAGCCAGTCGGTGAAGGCGGCGCTCTTGTCCGGGCCGCGCACGATGGTGACCTCGCCCGGCCGGCCCGCGCCGTCCAGCGGCCCCCCGCAGGGCGGCGCGGTGCCGAACGCCGGACCGGACACCGAGCGGACCGTCTCGACCTGGAACGCGCCGAGTTCGACGGTGACGGCGGCCGGCTGCCGGGCCTCCGGAGTGTCTTCGATGGGCATGTCTTCCTCCGCGCACAAGGACGGGGCCGGCCGGCCCCGTGTCGGTAGCCCGACCGTTCCCCCGGCCGATGCGGGCGCATTCCCGAGCTCGCTCGAACGGCGGCAGGAAGAACGATTCGGCTCGCTCGAACGGGGTGGCTGCCACCCGACCGTGACGCGGGCCGGCCCGGCGGCACCCCGTGACGGCGCACGCTCCGCCGTGCTACGGAGTCCTCGACGGCGGCCGGTGGGTCCGCGCCGCCGCGGCACCAGCCCGCCGCACTCGGCGCGGTCGAGGCGACCCAGGCGGCCGAGGTGCCGTTCACCCTGCTCGGGGAGGCCCTGCTGGCCGGGGTCGCGCCGCTCGCGCTATCCGGCTGGGCCGGACTGGCGCTGATCGTCGCCGGGCTGTGCGCGCATGCGCTGGGTCACGTACCCCGCGCCGGCGACCGCCAGCAGCAGTCCGACGGTGCCCAGGGTGAACGTCTCGAAGGTGGACCGGGAGACGCCCCACACCGCCCGGAAGGCGTAGGGGATGCCGACCGCGGCCTCCAGCGTGCCGGGGAACAGCGCCACCCATGAGCCCAGCAGGATCCAGGCATAGACCACCAGCGCGGCGACGGTGAAGCCCGGGGTGCCGAACGGGACCCGGTAGGGCCGGGGCACCTCGCCGTGCCACAGCCGGAGCGCCAACAGCGCCGGGATCACCGTGAGGTACGACAGCAGCAGCGTGGTGATCGCCACGGCCAGCACCACACCGAAGACGTCCGAGGCGTCGCCGTGCGCCAGGTGCATCGCGGCGACCATGAAGGCGGTGGCGGTGACCCCGGAGAGCAGGTTCATCCGGACCGGGGTGCCCAGCCGCGGATGGAAGGCGCCCAACGCCCGGGTGAAGAAGCCGCCGTCGGCCGCCGCCATCGCCTGCATCCGGTCGGCGACGATCATCCACGCGCTGCCCTGGGTCAGCAGGGCCACCGCGAACAGCACCGCGGCGCCCGTCAACAGCGGCCCGCGCCAGCTCCCGTAGATCCCGAAGACCAGCTCCGCGGCATCCATGAAACCGCCGACCCCGGTGACCTGGCCCGGCGGTGCGGCGGACAGGATCGCCGCCACCGGCAGGAGGTAGCAGGCGGCGGCGATGGCGCCGGACACCCCGATCGCCACCGGCACGTCGTGCTGCGCGTCGAGCATCTCGTCGCCCGCCGCGTTGGGTGCCTCGAACCCGACGTAGGCGAAGAGCAGCACCGGGACCAGCGCCAGGAATCCGGCGGCGGTCGGCGTGAAGTGCGCCTCCGTCAGGCCGCGGAAGCCGTGCCGGATGCCGTAGGCCACCGCCGTGGCGGTGAAGAAGGCCAGGGCCAGGACCTTCGCCGCGGCCCCCGCCGTGGTGATCCACTTGCCGCGGCGCAGCGAGACCACCGCGGTGAGGATGGCCGCCCAGATGAAGACCAGCTTGAAGACGTAGTCGGCGGTGGTCCCGGAACCCAGCGGGAAGACGAAGCCGTTCCAGGCCCGGGCGGCGAGGAACGCCAGCGAACCGCCCAGCCAGACCGGGTTGGTGACCCAGTAGAACATCGTCGTCAGCGCCGCCGGCAGCCGTCCGAACGCCACGTCCACCCACACATAGGGGCCGCCCTCCTGCGGGAAGGCGGCGCCGGTCTCCGCGAACAGCAGGGCGTACGGCAGCAGGAACGACACCGCGAGCACCGCGATCCAGGTGATGGCCTGGCCGCCGCCCGCCGCGATCTGCCCGATCACGTCGAACGAGACCACCGCGGCGACGCCCATCGCCATGATGTCGAACCGGCGCAGACTGCGCCGCAGGTGCGGGACGGGGGCGGGGACGGACACGGCGGCGCTCCTTCAGGGGCGGGACGGCCGGCCGGTGCGCACGCCCGCCGGTTCACATCGTGCGGCATCCGTCCGGGCCGCCCGGCGGTGGCACGGCGGACGGGGCACCCCGGTCGCCCCGATGGCCCGTGGCCCGGCGCGCGCCCGCGGCGCCGGCCCTTGCCGGTGCTAGCGGATCCGCGCTAGCGTGGAGGCGTGGCGAAAACGCAGTTGAACGTCCGGGTGGACGAGGCCACCGCCGAAGCGGCGCGGGAGCGTGCCCTGCAGCGGGGAGTCAGCGTGAACCGCTATATCGAGGAGTTGGTCCTCAAGGACGCCGGCGAGGTCGGCCAGACCTTCGTCGAGGCCGCCGCGGACTTCATGAAGCAGTACGAGCGGGTCTTCGCCGAGGAGTTCGGCCTCGACCCGGGTCCGGACCGCCCCCGCCCCGCCCCCGAGCACCGGGACACCCACCACCGGGAAGGACTGCCGGGCACAACGTGACACTGCGCATCGATCTCGCCTGGCTCCTCCTGATCGCCGAACAGCACACGCCCGGAGACCCGCAGGTCACCGACTGGGGCGCACTGATGGCCGCGATCGGCCGCCACGAGGCGGAGATATTCGGCGTCCCCGTCTACCCCGAGCCCCAGGACCGCGCCGCCGCCCTCCTCCAACTGCTGCTCCACGTACCGGCGTTGGAGCGCTCCAACGCGATGTTCGCGACCGCCGTCGCCTACGGCTTCCTGGTCGCCAGCGGCCTGAAGGTCGCCACCTCCCCCGAACAGGTCCGCGACCTGGCCCGCATGGTCAAGGACGGCACCGCGGACGTCCGCGCCATCGCCGACGAACTGCGCACCTGGACGGTCTGACCCGGGCCTTCCGCTCCGAAGGCCCCCGATCCCGGCGCGCAGCGCGGGAAGCGGGGGCCTTTCCGGGCGCCGGCCGACGCGGCACGGCCCGGGGTGGGCGGCCTACGACGCGAGGGCGGCCGGCGCGAGTGCGGCGAGGTCGGCGGGGCCGAAGGCGCCCGAGCCCCCCAGCTCCGGTGCCAGCCAGCCGGGGGCGGCGGCCTGGAAGGCGTCCGGCGGCAGCGCGCCGGAGCCCTCCGGGATCAGGCCGAGGAGCGGGGCGCCCGCGGCCGGCGGCAGGTCGCCGAGGTTGCAGCGGGCCGCGAGGTCCGGCTCGGCCGGCCAGCTGCCGACGACCACGCCGGTGCAGTCCAGGCCGTGCGAGCGCAGTGCCAGCGTGGTCAGCGCCGTGGTGTTAAGGGTGCCGAGCCCGGCCTGGACGACCACCAGGACCGGGGCGCCGGCCATCCGCGCGGCGTCGGCGAGGGTGTTCCCCTCGTCGTCGAAGCGGACCAGCAGACCGCCGGCGCCCTCGACCAGGACCAGGTCGTGCGAGGCGGCCAGTTTCGCGGCGGCCTCGGCGATCTCCTGCGGGCGCACCGGCGGCAGACCGGCCCGCAGGGCCGCGGTGGCGGGCGCCAACGGCTCGGGGAACCGGGCGAGTTCGCAGACGGTGACCGCGCCGGCCAGCCGCCCCGCCTCGGCCGCGTCCCCCGGCTCGTCCACCGCGAGCCCGGTCTGTGCGGCCTTGAGGACCGCGACCGAGCGGCCCCGGCGCAGCGTCGCCGCGGCGATCGCGGCGGTGGTCACGGTCTTGCCGATCTCGGTACCCGTACCGGTCACGAACAGCACCGACATGTGGTGTGCCTCCGAACTCTTCGCTGATGGTGCTGAGGAGGGCGCTGCGGGGCGGGGGCGGTCCGGCCGCCCCCGCCCGCGGCGGGGATCAGCCCTCGCGCGCCGCCGCGCGTACCGCGGCGCAGATCCGCGCCACGTCCTCGTCGCCGGTGATGTACGGCGGCATGGTGTAGATCAGGTCCCGGAACGGACGCAGCCACACGCCCTCCCGGACGGCGGCCCGGGTCGCGGCGGCCATGTCCACCGGGTGGTCGAGCTGGACCACGCCGATCGCGCCCAGCACGCGCACGTCGCGCACCCCCGGCACCTCCCGGGCGGGCGCCAGTCCCTCCCGGAGCCCGGCCTCGATCCGCTTGACCTCCTGCGCCCAGTCCTGGGACAGCAGCAGCTCGATGGACGCCTCGGCGACCGCGGCGGCCAGCGGATTGCCCATGAAGGTGGGGCCGTGCGCCAGCACCGGCAGTTCGCCGCGGGAGATCCCCTCGGCGACCTCCGCGGTGCACAGCGTCGCCGCGAGGGTCAGATAACCACCGGTCAGGGCCTTGCCCACGCACATCACGTCCGGCGCGACCCCGGCGTGATCGGCCGCGAAGAGCGCGCCGGTGCGGCCGAATCCGGTGGCGATCTCGTCGAACACCAACAGCACGCCGTGGGCGTCGCAGGCTTCCCGCAGCACCCGCAGATAGCCGGGGGAGTGGAACGCCATCCCGCCCGCGCCCTGCACCACCGGCTCGACGATCACCGCCGCCAACTCTTCGGCGTGCCGGCCGATCAGCTCCCGCAGGTGCGCCGCGTACCCGGCGTCCGTCGGGGCGTCGAAGCCGGCCGGCGGCGTGTCGGCGAAGACCTGCCGGGGCAGCACGCCCTGCCACAGGTCGTGCATCCCGCCGTCCGGATCGCAGACCGACATCGGCTGCCAGGTGTCGCCGTGGTAGCCGCCGCGCCAGGTCAGCAGCCGCTGCTTCTGCGGCCTGCCCACCGAGCGCCAGTACTGGAGGCACATCTTGACGGCCACCTCCACCGACACCGAACCGGAGTCGGCGAGGAAGACGTGCCGCAGCGGTTCGGGGGTGATGTCCACCAGCCGCTTGGCGAGCCGGACCGCGGGTTCGTGGGTGAGCCCGCCGAACATCACATGGCTCATCCGCGCCAACTGGCCGCGGGCCGCGTCGTTGAGCACCGGGTGGTTGTAGCCGTGCACCGCCGACCACCAGGACGACATCCCGTCCACCAGCTCGGTCCGCCCCTCGGCCGGCCGGCCGAGCCGGAGCCGGACACCGGCGGCCGACTCGACCAGCAGCGGCTCGCTCCGGCCGGGCATCGGCCCGTACGGGTGCCAGACGTGCTGCCGGTCGAGTGCCAGCAGGGTGTCGGGGGCGAGCGGCTCAGGCATTGGGAGGCAGGTCGGTGCCGGCGCCGCGGCGGCGCACCGCGACCAGATCGCGGCGGGTCTCCTCGGAGGGGGCCGGCACGGTGGCCGACTCCGCGTCCGCGTCCGTCGGGGCCGCCGCGTCCGCCGGCTCCGTGGCGTCCGCGGTGTCCCTGCGGTGGGCCGGCAGCGTGGTGGTGTCCGTGCCCTCCACCTCGAACCCGGCGTCCGCGATCATCGCCAGGTCGTCCTTGCCCGCCTGGCCCTCGCTGGTCAGGTAGTCGCCCAGGAAGATGGAGTTGACCAGATGCAGGGCGAGCGGCTGCATGCTGCGCAGATGCACCTCGCGACCGCCCGCCAGCCGGACCTCCACGTCCGGGCAGACGAACCGCACCATCGCCAGGATGCGCAGGCAGCGCTGCGGGGTGAGGTTCCACTCCTTGGCCAGCGGGGTGCCCTCGAACGGGATCAGGAAGTTGACCGGCACCGAGTCGGGGTCCAGCTCGCGCAGCGCGAAGACCACGTCGACCAGGTCGGCGTCGGTCTCGCCCATGCCGGCGATCAGCCCGGAGCAGGCAGACATCCCCGCCGCCTGGGCCTGCTGGACGGTCTCGACCCGGTCGGAGAAGTCGTGCGTGGTGCAGATGTCGCCGTAGGTGGCTTCCGAGGTGTTGAGGTTGTGGTTGTAGGCGTCCGCGCCCGCCGCGCGCAGCCGTTCCGCCTGGCCGTCGTTGAGGAGCCCCAGGCAGGCGCAGACCTCGACGCCCTCGTTCTGCTCCTTGATGGTGGCGATGGTCTCCGAGACCCGGTCCACGTCCTTGTCCGTGGGCCCCCGGCCACTGGCGACCAGGCAGACCCGCTTGGCGCCGCCGGCCACCCCGGCCGCGGCCGCCTTGGAGGCGTCGTCGGGCTTGAGCCAGGTGTACTTGAGGATCTCCGCCTTCGAGCCCAGCCGCTGGGAGCAGTACGAGCAGTCCTCCGGGCACAGGCCCGACTTGAGGTTGACCAGGTAGTTGAGCTTGACCCGCCGCCCGAACCACGTGCGGCGCACCTTGCCCGCCGCGGCCACCACGTCGAGCAGTTCGTCGTCGGACGTCGCCAGTACGGCGAGCGCCTCGTCACGGGTCGGCACCTCGCGCCGCAGTCCCTTGTCCACCAGTGTGTTCAGCAGGTCCATGGCGATGATCCTGGCGTACGCCCCGGCCCCCGGCCAAGGAGGATTCCCACAATGCCCGTCGATCGGGGTGTGTGTATCACCACACCGTCTGTGGGCGGAACGACCGCTAACGTCTATCGGCAGCCCACAATCGAGGCTCCGCAAGCCCGTTGCCCGGATCCGTTCCGCACGCCCGCGCGCCGGGCCCGGGACCGGGTTCGTCCGCCGGGCCGACAGACGAAGGACGCCGATGCTCCAGGACCCTGCCCCGCCGCTGCTGCGCGACACCCCGCACGCGCCGCCCGCCGCGGTCCCCCGGCCGGCCTCCGGCGTGGCGTTCGACTGGATCGACGCCGCCGGCGCCGCCCGCCGTCGCGCCGGCCTGGTCCGCACGCTGCGGCCCCGGCCGGCCGACTCCCCGCTGCTCGACCTGGCCGGCAACGACTACCTCGGACTGGCCCGGCACCCGGAGGTGACGCGGGGCGCGGCCGAGGCCGCCGGCCGGTGGGGCGCCGGCGCGACCGGCTCGCGACTGGTCACCGGCAGCACCGAACTGCACGCCCAACTGGAGCGCGAGCTGGCCGAGTTCTGTGGTTTCGAGGCGGCGCTGGTGCTGTCCTCGGGGTACACCGCCAACCTCGCCGCGGTCACCGCGCTCACCGCCGCCGGCACCCTGGTCGTCTCGGACGCCGGCAACCACGCCTCCCTCATCGACGGCTGCCGGCTCTCCCGGGCCCGCACCGAGGTGGTCCCGCACGCCGACCCGGCGGCCGTCCGCACCGCGCTGGCGGGGCACCCCGGCCGGGCGCTGGCCGTCACCGACTCGGTCTTCTCGGTCGACGGCGACGCCGCGCCGCTGCCCGCGCTCGCCGACGCCTGCCGGACCCGGGACGCCGCGCTGCTCGTCGACGACGCGCACGGGCTCGGCGTGTTGGGCGACGGGGGCCGCGGCGCGCTGCGGGCCGCCGGCCTGGCCGGGGACGCCGACGTGGTGGCGACCGTGACGCTCTCCAAGTCCCTCGGCTCCCAGGGCGGTGCCGTGCTCGGCCCGGCCCGGGTCGTCGAGCACCTGGTCAACACGGCCCGCTCGTTCATCTTCGACACCGGGCTGGCACCGGCCGCGGCCGGCGGCGCGCTCGCCGCCCTCCGGCTGCTGCGCCGGGAGCCGCACCGCCCCGTGCGCGTCCGGGAGGTGGCGCGGGACCTGCACGCCCGGCTCACCGCGGCGGGCCTGACGGCGGTCCGCCCGGACGCCGCGGTGATCTCCGTCCGCGCCCCCTCCCCGGAGGCGGCGGTCCGCTGGGCCGCGGACTGCCGGGCGGCCGGGCTCGCGGTCGGCTGCTTCCGCCCGCCGTCCGTGCCCGACGGGATCTCCCGGCTGCGTCTGACCGCCCGCGCGGACCTGACGGACACCCAGATCGCCACCGCGGCGCGCACCATCGTGGCCACCGCGCCGGTCGTCTGACGACGTCGCCCGGCGACGGCGGCGCCGCGCACGACGGGTCGCGGCGCGCCCCGGGGGCCTCATACACCCCAAGCGCCCTCCGCCGCAGCAGCGTTCACCGCATCGGGCGAGAGAACGGCGATAGAACTCCGTATGTCTTGGGCGATCGCCCGCCACACGGGCAGCATGGGTGGCAGTCTGGCGCAGAGCACACAACCGAGGTCGTCGGCCCCGGTCGGCAACCCGGCAGCACGCCGGCCGGAGCCGCGCCTCGGTGGGAAAGGGACGGCGTCGTCATGGCAGACCACCAGGAATCCACCCGCACTCTGCCGAGCCTCCCCGCCTCGGTGGCCGCCGCCCGCGGACATGTGCGGGACGTCCTCTCCCGATGGGGCCTGCCGCCCGGATCGGCGGCCGCCGACGATCTGCTGCTGATCGTCTCCGAACTCGCCACCAACGCCGTCCAGCACACCCGTGGCCAGTCCCCGGCCTTCACCGTCGCCCTCCGCCTCGACCGCGAGGAGCGGCTGTGCCTGGGCGTCACCGACGCCCATCCCCGCCCGCCGCGCCGGCTGCCCGCCGCGGTGCAGCAGGACAACGGCCGCGGCCTGGTCATCATCCGTTCGCTGGCCGCCGAGCGCGGCGGCCGGCTCTGGGTCGAGCCCGTGGCGTCCGGCGGCAAGACGGTCTGGGTGACGGTGCCGTGGCCCACCGCGGCACCCTGCCGGGTCGACGCCACCTGACCGCCGCTCGCGACCCTTCCGCGTCCCCGCGCGGCGGCCCGGAGACGCCGCCGTACGGTCGGGACGGTGCCGCCGGCCGCCGCCAAGTCGCCCGGCCCCGTGTCAAGTGACGGGGCATCGGCGCGGCGGCCGGTCAGGGCACCCGCCCGTACCAGACCGAGCGGCTCCAGATCCGTTCCAGCCGCACCACCGTGCCGGCCTTGGGCGCGTGCCAGATCCGGTCGTCGCCCGCGTAGATGCCGACGTGGTAGACCCCGCTGCCGGAGTGGAAGAAGACCAGGTCGCCGCCCTTGCGGGAGGAGCGCGACACATGCTCGGTGTGCCGGTACTGAGCGGCTGCGGTGCGGGGCAGGGTCCGTCCGGCCCGCCGGTAGGAGTAGCGCGTCAGCCCCGAGCAGTCGAAGCTGTCCGGCCCCTGTGCCCCCCACTTGTAGGGGGAGCCCTCCTTGGAGGCGGCGATCTGCAGGGCCTTGGCGGAAACGGAGGCTAATGACGGCTCCGCGGCCATGCCGGGGGCCGGTGCGGGGCCGCCCAGGGTGATCAGGGTCAGAGCGGAGACGGTGCCGGCACGCGCCAGCAGATGCGGCATCTGCACGCGCATGGTCATGCGCAACCCTTCGTCAGCCGGTGATCCGGACGACGGCGGGATCAGCTGCCCGTCCGGACCGCCCCGTCGCTGTGGCGGGGGCTTGTCGTCGAAGGGATCGTCACGCACCACCCACCCGATTTCCGAGCCGAAAATGCCCTATGTGATATTGGTCACGTCTGGCCTGAATGGGTGGATTTGCATATCGCAGGCCGGTGACGGCCGCGGAGCCGGGGCCGTCACCAGCGTCGAAACCCAAGGGATGCGGGAAATTCCGGCGACCTGCGCAATTCCTCGCCCCCTTACAACAGCCGTGCACGCTAAGCCGTCTGTGCACTTTCGAGCCGTACGTGTCCCGGACACGCGGGGCGTGACCCCCGTACGCGCCCCGCGCCAGGGCCCGTACGGCTCCCGAGGGCCCCGGCGGGGCGGGTCAGGCGCCGTCCTGCGGCGGCACGGTCACCCGCCGCGCCCGGCGCTCCCCGTCCAGCACCCGCAGCGCCCGGCCCAGGGCCTCGGTGTGCAGCTCGCTCTCCCCCCGGTCGTGCATCAGGGCCAGTGCGTCCCGCAGCTCGGCGGACTTGGCGACCAGGGCCTGGGCCGCACGCAGACTGCCGTAGGTGCTGGTGCCGCGGGCCGGGTTGATCCGGCCCAGCAGATCCAGGGCCTCCAGATAGCGGTCGATCACCTGCCCCTCGGCCCGGGTCAGGGCGGGCAGCGGCGGCAGTTGTGGTGGCCACATCGCGGTCACCGCCCGACGAGCTGCGGCGCGGACCGCTTGCGACTGCGGGTCAACCCGTCGACCAGGCCGTACTCGTGGGCGGTCGGCGCGTCGAAGAAGGTCTCCCGCTCCAGGTCCGCGGCGATCCGCTCCCGGGGCTGTCCGGTGTGCTCGGCCAGCATCCGCTCCAGCTTGTCGCGGGTGCGCAGCAGTTCCTCGGCCCGGATCCGGAGGTCGTCGGTCTGGCCCTGGACCGGTTCGTCGAGCGACGGCTGATGGATCGCCACCCGCGCGTGCGGCAGCGCCAGTCGCTTCCCCGGGGTGCCGGCGGCCAGCAGCACCGCCGCCGTCGTGGCCGCCTGGCCCAGGCAGACGGTCTCTACGTCGCACGAGACGTAGCGCATCGTGTCGTAGATCGCGCACATCGCGGTGAACGAGCCGCCGGGGGAGTTGATGTAGAGCGAGATGTCCTGGTCCGGCGCGGCGTGCTCGAGGTGGACGAACTGGGCCATCACGTCGTTGGCGGAGGCGTCGTCGATGGGGGTCCCCAAGAAGATGATCCGCTCGCTGAGCAGCTTGGAGTACGGGTCCAGCGTCCGGGTCCCGTAGCTGGTGCGCTCGGTGAACTCGGGCAGGACATAGCGAGCCGTCGGCCGCAGCATGACTGCTCCCTTCATCTGTAAAAAATGTACAGGACGTACGTCCAGTTAGAATGGGAGCATGGCCTACGAAATTCCGGTGACGCAAGCCCGGGCCGAACTCGCGGATCTGATCAACCGCGTCGTCTATGGCGGCGAGCGGGTGGTCGTGACCCGCCACGGGAGGCCCCTCGTCGCGCTGGTATCCGCCGCTGACCTGGAACGACTCGAAGAACTGGGGCGGCAGGAGGCGGACGCCGAAGGGGTGGAAGTGATCAGCACGGTCTCGTCCGTGCGGTCCCTGCCGTCCGCTCCGGGCGAACGGCGGCGCTTCGGCATCGCGGCGGAACACCGCGACCCGGCCGCCGGGGATCGGCGACCGGGTCGGGAGAGGTGACCGCGGGGACGGAGGACGGCCGCGCGCAGGGGCGGCCGTCACTGCCGTCGCGGCGTCAGGAGCTGAGCTGCCAGACGGCGTTGGCGATGGCGTCGGTGTGGTTGTGCAGCGCGGTGTCGTCGATGTTCTTGGACGTGTCGCAGGAGCGGTGGTAGCAGGCGTCGAACGCCTTGCCCGCGGTGCCGCCCCACGCCTTCGCCTGGGCGTCGGTCTTGATGTAGTCGGCGCCGGAGAAGAGCCCGCCGACCGGGATGCCGGCGTGCTGGAAGGGGGCGTGGTCGGAGCGGCCGTCGCCCTCGGTGTCCCGCTCGGTGGCGATGTTCTTCGTGGTGAACCAGTCCTTGAAGAGCTTCTCCAGTTTGGCGTCGTAGCCGTAGACGAAGTAGCCCGGGTTCGGCGAGCCGATCATGTCGAAGTTGAGGTACGCGGAGATCTTCGAGGTGTTGGCGCCGAGGGCGTCGACGTAGTGCTGGGAGCCGACCATGCCGTCCTCCTCGTCGCCCCACCAGGCGAACCGCAGGTGCTTGGTGGGCTTGAGGTGCTCCCGGGAGACGGCGAGGGCGACCTCCAGGATGCCGGCCGAGCCGGAGCCGTTGTCGTTGATGCCCGGGCCCGCCTCGACCGAGTCCAGGTGCGAGCCGGCCATCACCGTGGAGTCCTCGGCGCCGCCGGGCCAGTCCGCGATCAGGTTGGAGCCCTTGGCGCCGCCGCTGTTGAACTCCTGGACCGTGGTGGTGAAGCCGGCCGCGTCCAGCTTCCCCTTGATGTAGTCGATCGACGCCTGGAAGCCGGCCTGCCCGTGGGCGCGGTTGCCCCCGTTGGCGTCGGCTATGGACTGGAGCTGGTCCAGATGTGCCTTGATGCCGGCCACCGGGATGTCCGGCGCGGCCTGGACGTGGGGGGAGGTGGCCTGGGCGACCGCCGCGGTGCCCAGGAGGGCGGCGACGGCGGTGCAGGTGCCGGCGGCGAGCGCCGCGCGGCGGATACGGGAAGAGCGAATCACGGGGGGCTCCGATGCTGTTGTGGGGGTTGGTGCGCAGCGGAATTCTTGACAAGAGCATGAGGATTACGACCGCGTTTGAAACCTGTCAAGACCGGATAGTGAACGCGCGGGTTCGTGAATCGGAATGGGTGCCGGTTTTGTGGAGATACTTCCGGATGGTTACGTGCACTTCCGCCGGATTTCCGTATTCCGGAAGGGGGTTGGGGATGTGGAATGTGCCACCCCGGCTCCGTGCTCCCCTCGGTCTCCGGCCTGGAAGTCGCCGCCGTGAAGCAGGTCGCCGGTCGGTGGCGCGCAGGGATTTCCGGCGTGTTACGCCAGGCGTGACGCAGGTCGTGTAAGGCGACGTCCGCTGTAACGCCGTCGAAATCTCGCCTAACTAGGCTTCCACCATGAGGAAGTTGATGGTCAACTACTGAAAGTCGGTTTGCTCCGCCTTTAAACATTGTGTGGTACATCTAACTGCGCAGGTGTGCTCACGCCTGTGGCCTGGGTAAATGCGCCCGGGTGAAAACCTGTGAGGTGGAACGTATGCAACTGACCCCGCATGAGCAGGAACGGTTGTTGATTCATGTGGCGGCAGACGTGGCGGAAAAGCGGCGGTCCCGGGGTGTGAAGCTCAACCACCCGGAAGCCATCGCCCTGTTGACGGTGCACATCCTCGAAGGGGCGCGGGACGGCCGCACCGTCGCCGAGCTCATGTCCTCCGGGCGCAAGGTACTCACGCGCGACGACGTCATGGAAGGCGTCCCGGAGATGATCCACGACGTCCAGGTCGAGGCCACCTTCCCCGACGGCACCAAGCTCGTCACCGTTCACGAACCCATCAACTGACCGCGGGAGAGCAGAAAATGATCCCGGGACAGATCCTCTACGCCGACGAGCCGGTGCGCCTCAACGATGGCCTCCCCCTCACGCGCATGACCGTCCTCAACTCCGCCGACCGCCCTGTGCAGGTCGGCTCCCACTACCACTTCGCCGAGGCCAACCCCGGCCTCGACTTCGACCGCGCGGCCGCGCACGGCAAGCGGCTGAACGTCGCGGCCGGCTCCGCCGTGCGCTTCGAGCCCGGCATCCCCACCGAGGTCGAGCTGGTCCCCATCGGGGGCAAGCGGATCGTCGCGGGGCTGCGCGGACAGACCGGAGGACCGCTCGACGCGGGCGACGGGCGGGAGGCCGCCGGGCCACAGCCGTGGAACGACCTGCACCGCGGCCGAGCGGGCGGAGACGGGGACGCCCCCGGACGGATTCTCGGGGAGAACGGAGTCGAAGGTGCCTGAACTGACCCGCCAGGAATACGCCGACCTGTTCGGCCCGACGGCCGGCGACCGGATCCGGCTCGCCGACACCGACCTGGTCATCGAGATCTCCGAGGACCGCTCCGGCGGCCCCGGCCGGGCCGGCGACGAGGCGGTCTTCGGCGGCGGCAAGGTGATCCGCGAGTCGATGGGCCAGTCCCGCGTCACCCGCGCCGAGGGCGCGCCGGACACCGTGATCACCGGTGCCGTGGTGCTCGACCACTGGGGCATCGTCAAGACCGACGTCGGCATCCGCGACGGCCGGATCGTCGCGCTGGGCAAGGCCGGCAACCCCGACACCATGGACGGCGTCCACCCCGACCTGGTGATCGGCCCGGAGACCGAGGTCATCGCCGGCAACGGCAAGATCCTCACCGCCGGCGGCATCGACACCCACGTCCACTTCATCTGCCCCCAGCAGGCGGACGAGGCGCTGGCCGCGGGCATCACCACCATGATCGGCGGCGGCACCGGCCCCGCCGAGGGCAGCAAGGCCACCACCATCACCCCTGGTGCCTGGCACATCGCCCGGCTCTTCGAGTCGATGGACAACCTGCCGGTCAACGTCGGCCTGCTCGGCAAGGGCAACACCATGTCCCTGCCGTCGATGCGCGACCAGCTGCGCGCCGGCATCCTCGGCTTCAAGATCCACGAGGACTGGGGCGCCACCCCCGCCGTCCTCGACGCCTGCCTGACGGTGTGCGAGGAGAGCGGCGCCCAGCTCGCGATCCACACCGACACCCTCAACGAGGCCGGATTCCTCGGCGACACCATCGCCGCCATCGCCGGCCGCTCCATCCACGCGTTCCACGTCGAGGGCGCCGGCGGCGGCCACGCCCCCGACATGATCGCGATGGTCTCCGAGCCCAACGTGCTGCCCGCGTCCACCAACCCCACGCGGCCGCACACCGTCAACACCGTCGAGGAACACCTCGACATGCTGATGGTCTGTCACCACCTCAATCCCGCGGTCCCGGAGGACCTGGCCTTCGCCGAGTCCCGGATCCGGCCCTCCACCATCGCCGCCGAGGACATCCTGCACGACCTCGGCGCCATCTCCATCATGTCCTCCGACGCCCAGGCCATGGGCCGGATCGGCGAGGTCGTGATGCGGACCTGGCAGACCGCGCACGTCATGAAGCGTCGCCGGGGCGCGCTGCCCGGCGACGGCCACGCGGACAACCACCGCGCCCGGCGCTACGTCGCGAAGTACACCATCAACGCGGCCATCGCCCAGGGCATCGACCACCTCGTCGGCTCGGTCGAGAGCGGCAAGCTCGCCGACCTCGTCCTGTGGGACCCGGCGTTCTTCGGCGTCAAGCCGCAGCTGGTCATCAAGGGCGGCCAGATCGCCTACGCGCAGATGGGGGACGCCAACGCGTCCATCCCCACCCCGCAACCGGTGCTGCCCCGCCCGATGTTCGGCGCCTTCGGCAAGGCCCCGGGTAGCAACTCGGTCAACTTCGTCTCCCAGCAGGCCCTGGAGGACAACCTCCCCGAGCGCCTCCTGCTGGCGAAGTCCTTCGAGGCCATCCGCTCCACCCGCGGTGTCAAGAAGGCCGACATGCGCAACAACGACGCCCTGCCGCGCGTCCATGTCGACCCCGACACCTTCACGGTGACCATCGACGGCGAGGTGGTCGAACCCGCCCCGGCCGCCGAACTCCCCATGGCCCAGCGGTACTTCCTCTTCTGACGTACCGTCCATGCCGTCACCGAACGATCCGGAGCACCAACGATGAGCCGCTCTGCGCTGCTCGTCCTCGCCGACGGCCGGTTCCCCGCCGGAGGGCACGCCCACTCGGGCGGCGCCGAACCGGCCGTCGCCGCGGGGCACATCAAGGACGCCGCCACCCTGGAGACCTTCTGCCGGGGGCGGCTGCACACCGCGGGGCTGGTCGCGGCGGGTCTGGCCGCCGCGGCCGCGGCCGGACACGACCCGCTGGCACTGGACGAGGCCGCGGACGCCCGCACCCCGGTGCCGGCGCTGCGCCAGGTCGCCCGCCGGCTCGGCCGCCAGATGATGCGGGCCGCCCGCGCCACCTGGCCGAGTGCCGAGCTCGACGCGCTGGCCTTGGCCCGCCCGCGCGGTGCCCACCAGCCCGTCGTTCTCGGCCTGGCCGCCCGGTCCGCCGGGCTGACCCCGCTGGACGCCGCGTACGCCGTCGCCTACGAGAACATCAGCGGACCGGCCACCGCGGTGGTCCGGCTGCTGAGCCTGGACCCGTTCGACGCCACCGCCGTCCTCGCCCGCCTCACCGACGACCTCGAACAGGTCGCGGAGCAGGCCACCGAAGCCGCGCACCGCGCCGCCACCGAAGGTCTCGGTGCGCTGCCCGCCGCCTCCGCGCCGCTGCTCGACATCGCCGCGGAAGCGCACGCCGCCTGGCCGGTACGGCTCTTCGCGTCCTGACCTTCCGCCCGCCCACCGCGCCGCGCACCCCGCGGCCGTACGAACCACCGGAGTCACCATGCACCTCGATCATCAGGACGGTTTTCCCGAGCGGCATACCTACAGTGCGGCTGCTCCCGTGCGTGGCGACGGGACGCGGCGTGCGTTGCGGATCGGGTTGGGCGGTCCGGTCGGTACGGGCAAGACCGCGACCGTGGCGGCGTTGTGCCGGGTGTTGCGTGAGGAGTTCTCGATCGCCGTCGTCACCAATGACATCTACACGCGGGAGGATGCCGAGTTCCTGCGGCGTGAGGCGGTGTTGCCGACGGAGCGGATCGTGGCGGTGGAGACCGGGGCCTGCCCGCACACCGCGATCCGTGACGACATCTCCGCCAACCTGGAGGCGGTGGAGGATCTGGAGGAGAGTGTGGGTCCGTTGGACCTGGTGTTGGTGGAGTCCGGTGGTGACAACCTGACCGCGACGTTCTCCAAGGGTCTGGTCGATGCGCAGATCTTCGTGATCGACACCGCCGGTGGTGACGACATCCCGCGCAAGGGTGGGCCGGGTGTGACCACGGCCGACCTGTTGGTCGTCAACAAGACCGATCTGGCCCCGTATGTGGGGGTGGATCTCGACGGCATGGCCCGTGACGCCAAGGCGCAGCGCGGCGAACTGCCGGTCGCCTTCACGGCCCTGAAGCAGCCCGACGGTGTCAAGCCGGTCGCCGACTGGGTCCGGGCACAGCTGGCGCACTGGACCACGGCCACCGCATGACCCGCACCCTTCCCCGTCCCGCCGCACCGCAGGCCCCCGCCGTCCCGGCGGCCGGCCTGCGGGCCACCGCCCGCGTCGTCGCCCGGGCGGACCATGGGGGTACGAGCCGGCTGCCGGTGCTGGAGGGCGGTGGCCCGTTCGCGCTGCGCCGCGTCCAGTCGCACGCCGACCAGGCCCGGGTCTGCCTGGTCGGCGCCATGAGCGCGCCCCTCGGCGGCGACCGGCTGCGCATCGAGGCCACCGCCGAGGCCGGCGCCTCCCTGCGGATCACCGCGGCAGCGGCGACCGTCGCCCTGCCCGGCCGCACCGGCGAGCTCGCCACCTACGACGTCCACCTGACGGTGGGCGACGGCGCCCGCCTGGAATGGCTGCCGGAGCCGCTGATCTCCGCCGAGGGCAGCGACCTGCGGATGACCACCACGATCGACCTCGCCCCGACCGCCCGACTGGTGTTCCGCGAGGAGCAGATCCTGGGCCGCAGCGGAGAGCACACCGGCGCGCTGCGCAGTCGCCTGACGATCCGTCAGGCCGGCCGGGTGCTCCTCGACCAGGAGACCGCCTATGGGCCCGGCGCCCCCGGCTGGGACACCTCCGCGGTCCTCGGCGGCCACCGTGCCGTCGGTCAATTCCTGTCCGCCGGACCGGAGTTCATCGACAAGCCGGCCGAGGTCCGGCTGCTCGGCGGGGCGGCCGGCGATGGCGCGGCCCAGGGCGTCCTGGCCCCGCTCGCCGGGCCCGCCGCGCTGGCCACCGTGGTCGCCCCGGACGGCCTGTCGCTGCGGCGGCTGCTGGACCAGGCCGCGGCCGGCTGAGGAGGCTCACACCTCCAGATCGGCCTCCAGGCGGGCGAGGCGGTGGCGCGCCAGCGCGAGGTTGGCGCGCTTGCGGTCCAGCACCAGGTACAGGAAGAGACCGTTGCCGTTCTTGCCCGTCACCGGCCGGATGATGTGGTACTGCGAGGTCAGGGTGATCAGTATGTCCTCGATGGAGCCCTGGAGTTCCAGCATTTCCATCGTGCGCAGCTTGGCGCGCACCACATCGGTGTTCCCGGCCGCCGCCACGTTGAGGTCGAAGGTCTGCGGATCGCCCAGGGTGGCCAGCGCCATTCCGCTGGTGTAGTCGACCAGGGCGACGCCTATCGCGCCTTCGATCGTCGACATCGCTTCGCCGAGCGCGGTTTCCATCTGCGTCATGAGGGGTCGGGCCTTTCCGTTCGGTGGTTTCGCTGGATTGTCGTCGGGTGGAATGTGGTCTTCGGTCGACGGCCGCGAGCGGGGTGCGCAAACGGCACTCAGCGACAGTCAGACGGCAACGAGCCGTCGGCGGCCGTCGGTTCGACGGTCGGGAGGGTCAATCGGCGAGCGCCGTAGGCTGGTTGGCGGGGCTGCCCGGCGGCGCATCGAGCAGGGTCGCGATCCGCGCGGCGGTCCGCCGGGCCTGCAGATGGAGCCGGCCGACGTTGGTTTCCGGGCCCGCCACGGCCGTGAGCACCGCGCGGTTGCCGGCCGCGTAGGCCGCGATGTAGCCGCGACTGCCCCGGGTGAGGGACTCCTCGAAGCCGCCCTGCCCGGTGGCGTCGGTCAGGCGTTTGGCGACGCCGATCGCGGCCGCGGTGAGCGCGGCCAGGCCGTCGGGCTCGATGTCCGGCAGATCATGGGCGATCACCATGCCGTCCGCACTCGCCACCATTCCGCCGTGCAGATGCCGTATGTGATCGCGCAGTGCGCGCAATTCGTCCCGGATCCCGGAGGCGATCGCCTCGGTCTCGCTCGTCATCGGTCTTCTGACGCTCCTTCTCCTGGCACGCATTCCGAACACGTGCCTCATGGCCGGGATTCACAGGGGTTCACAGGTTTTCCTCCAGTGCGGTACGCAGACGGACGAGGAGGGCGACGTCCGGATCGGTGGTTTCCAGGGCGCCCGGGTCCGGCAGGTGCCACACCCGTGCGTCCGCCGCGGTGTCCCGTGCGCGCCGCTGGTGCGGAACGGCCCCGGGGCGCCGCCGCGGCAGCGCCGCCGGCGGGGGCAGCCGCACCCGTCCGGCCGCGGCCAGCCGCCGCACCTCCAACAGGGTCAGGAACGCCGAGTGGCCGAGCGCATGGGCGAGTTCACCGGGGGTGCGCTCGCCGTCGGCATGCGCGAGCAGCCACCGCTGCCGGCCGGTCAGCGGCGGGCGGTCCGGGTGCCCGGGGTGCTCCGGGGGGATCGGGACGACCGGTGCGCCGTCGGCCGCCGCCCACGCGTCCAACCGGTCGAGCTGCGCCTGCCGGCGGGCCACCGCCGCCAGCAGCGCGGCGGCCTCGACCGGGCGGATCACGCCCAGCCAGTGCGCGTCCCCCCGCGCGAAGGAGGTGGCGCCGGCCTCCTGCGCCAGGACGAAGCAGGCCGCGTCCAGCAGCGCCGACAGCTGGCAGACCTCCAGTTCGCCGCGGGTCAACCAGCCTTGTTGGAGGAGGAATTGACCGCCGCGGTGGTGCGCTCCGGCCGCGCTCTCCGCGTGCCGCCAGCATTCCGGGGGCAGGCGGCCGGCGGTGGCGAGCCGGGCCCCGACGCCGGGGGCCGTCGGGCACTCGACGCAGTAGACCGCGCCCCGGTGGAGGTAGACGCAACCGGCCGGGCCGCGCAGGGCGCCGGTGGCGCGCTCGGCGGCGTACCGGTCGAGCGGGCCGGGCCGGCGGTCGTCACCGGCGCCGCGGCCCGAACGGGAGGGGGACGTCCAGTTCATGACGGGGCGTCAGTCCGTCACCAGCTCCGCGGCCAGTTCGCGCAGCCTCAGTCGGGCGATGGCGAGGTTGGCCCGGGTCCGGTCCAGCCACAGGTGGAGGCAGGTCTGGCTGTCGAAGGCGGTGGGCACCAGGCGGATCAGGTGGTAGCTGTTCCCCGCCGTGATGATCAGGTCCTCCAGCGGTTCCGCGTCCCCGCCCGCGGTGTCGAACGTGGCGTTCCGGGTCACCGCCTGGACCACTTCGGCGGTGTCCGCGGCGGCCGCGTCATGATCGCCGTGCGGGGCCCGCCCGGCGGTCCCCAGGGTCAGACCGCTGGTCCAGTCGGTCAGTCCGGCCCCGAGGACTCCGGGTATCCCCATCGCACGGGCCAACACCTGGTCGATTCCGGGCACCTGACGTCTCCCTCCGGCGAGCACGTTGCACCACGCAGCACACGGGCACAACACGGAGGCTCTCCCACGTGGCGGTGTGTGGGAGAGCCTGCACGGAAGGTTACTGAAGGCGGCGCCGCCCGCACCGGCATATGCAGAACGGCGGGGCCAATTGACCTGTTCTCGTCTCTCCTCGGCCCGTTGTCGGCGCTCTGTTGACCCGCGGCCCGCCGACCGCCGCCGGCGCCCGTCCCGCCCGCTCCCCGACGGCCGGCGTGCGCCCGCCGACCAGCACCGGACCGCCGACGGCGCACGCCGGGTGCGGCACCGGCGCCAGGCGCGTCCGGCCGCCGGCGCGCCCGCTGCGCAACCCCCCGTTTCCTACGGGTTGGTAAAGAAATTGTGGCCAAATCTGTTCAAGTGTGGTCCGTACACGACAGGATCACCCTGTAGCTCTGCGATCACCGCCACCACAAGTGGCGCTCCAAGCTGGGGGATCAACCACGTGAGACGAACAGTAGCGCTCGGCGCCGCCGGCACCTTGGTGACCGGTGCGCTCCTCGCCGGCGCGATAGCCACGCCCGCCACCGCCGGCGAGCGGCGGACGGGTGGCACGGCCGAGGCACGCGGCGTCGCGCTGGCCGCCGCCCGTGCCGCCAAGGCAGGCATTGCATGGCAGGACTGTCCCGCCGACTGGGGGCTGAAGGCCCCGATCCAGTGCGGCTTTGTCACCGTCCCGCTCGACTACGCCAAGCCCGACGGCCGGACCATCAAGATCGCCGTCGACCGGGCCGTCGCCACCGGCGGCCCGCAGCAGCGCCAGGGTGCGCTCGTCTACAACCCCGGCGGGCCCGGCGGTTCGGGCATGCGCTTCCCGAGCCGCGTCACCACCAAGAACCCGCTGTGGGCCAAGACCGCCCAGGCGTACGACTTCGTGGGCTTCGACCCGCGGGGCGTGGGCCACTCCGCGCCGATCTCCTGCCAGGACCCGCAGGAGTTCACCAAGGCGCCCAAGGCCGACCCGGTGCCGGGCGGCGAGGCCGACAAGCTCGCCCAGCGCAAGCTCGCCCACGCGTACGCCCAGGGCTGCCTGGAGCGCACAGGCCGCGCGATGCTGTCGCAGATGACCACGGCGAACACCGCGCGCGACCTGGACGTGGTCCGCGCCGCGCTCGGTGAGAAGAAGCTCAACTACCTCGGCGTCTCCTACGGCACCTACCTGGGCGCCGTCTACGCCTCGCTCTTCCCGGACCACGTCCGCCGGATGCTCGTCGACAGCGTGGTCAACCCCTCGCGCGAGAAGATCTGGTACCAGGCCAACCTCGACCAGGACATCGCCTTCGAGACCCGTTGGGGCGACTGGAAGAAGTGGGTCGCCAAGAACGACGCCACGTACCACATCGGCGACACCCCGCAGAAGGTCCAGGCCGCCTGGGAGAAGCTGCGCGCCACCGCCAAGAAGAACCCCATCGGCGGCGTGGTCGGCCCGGCCGAGCTCACCGGCTTCTTCCAGAACGCCCCGTACTACGACGACTCGTGGGCCCAGGTCGCCGGGGTCTGGAGCGCGTACGCGGCCGGCAACGCCAAGCCGCTGATCGACGCGGCCGGTTCGCACCCCGACGACAAGGCCGGCAACATCAAGGCCGAGAACAGCAACGCCGTCTACACCGCCGTCGAGTGCACCGACGTCAAGTGGCCCACCAACTGGCGCACGTGGGACCGTGACAACACCCGCGTCAACCGGCAGGCACCGTTCATGACCTGGTCCAACGCCTGGATGAACCTGCCCTGCGCCAGCTGGCCGGTCAAGCAGCAGAGCCCGGTCGAGGTCAAGACCGGCAAGGGCCTGCCGCCGGTGCTGATCGTGCAGAGCACCCGTGACGCGGCGACCCCGTACGACGGCGCCGTCGAGCTGCACAAGCGGCTCGCGGGCTCCCGCCTGATCACCGAGCGGGACGCCGGTTCGCACGGCGTGACCGGCCTGGTCAACCCGTGCATCAACAGCCGGGTCGACGCGTACTTCCTGAAGGGCACCACGGACCCCAAGGACGTCACCTGCGCGCCGCACGCCACGCCCGTCCCGGAGAAGCCGACCGCCAAGGCCGCCGGCTGATCCACCACCGGGGGCGGTCGGGAGAGGGAGTTCCCGGCCGCCCCCGGCCTCTTTCCCGGCTGCCCGCTCAGCCCGCGATCGGCTCGACCCGCGGCTCCGCGATCGCCCTGTAGTCCTCGGTCGCGAGCGCCAGCGAGCGGTCCAGTCGCGCCGCGTTGAAGTAGATCTCCGGCTGCGCCAGCAGCGCCGGGTCGACGATCAGGGTCAGCTCCTCGTCGAAGGAGAACGGCAGGATCGTCCCCGAGACGCTCCGGGCCAGCCGCTCGGCGACCTCCGTGTTGGCGAACCCCGCGTACGAGCCGCCCAGCAGCGCCTTCACCGCGCCCAGATCCACCCGCCGGTCGCCCGGCACCACCGCCAGCACATACCGCTTGGTCTTCTTGTCCAGCTTCACCATCACCACGATGCACTTCGCGGCCTGCTCGACGGCGTTCCCGCGCAGCGCGCTGACGGCCTCCGTGGCCCCCTCCGCGGGGTGCTCGTAGATCCGGTAGCGCGCCCCGCGCTCGTCCAGCAGACCGATCAGCTTGCGGTAGGTCTCGTACTCGGTCTCGTGTTCACTCACCGTTTGTGTCCGCACTCTCTCTTTTCGCACCGCACCACGCGGAACCTCGCCGTCAGGCCGGGAACACCGCGCGAACCCCGCCCTGTTGGGGGGAGTCCGTCCGACGCTCCGGCACTGCGACGACGATACGTCCGAACCACCCCGCGAAGCGGCCGTCGGCCGACAGGAGACCCCCGAACGCCCGTGCCGACGCGGCCGGTTCGTTGCGAACACCCCGCATCCCCAGGCACCGAGCACCAGTTGACGGTGCCCTCCCGCCGCCGCGGGCCCGGCGGCTCAGCTGTCGGCGCCGTGCCCCCGCCGCCCGCGCCTCGGCCTGCGCCGCGGCTTTGGCCTCCGTGGCGTACAGGTCCACGTACTCCTGACCGGAGAGCGTGAGGATGGCGTACATGATCTCGTCGGTGACGGCCCGCAGCGCGGTCCGCTTGTCCAGCAGACCCGCGTAGCGCGAGAAGTCCAGCGGCGGTCCGAAGCGGACCGTGACCCGCATCGCGCGGGGCAGCCGCCGCCCGGTCGGCTGCGCCTCGAACGTCCCGATCATCGCGCACGGCACCACCGGCACCCCCGCCTTCAGGGCCAGCGCGGCCACCCCGGTGCGCCCCTTGTACAACCGCCCGTCGTGCGAGCGGGTGCCCTCCGGATAGATCCCCAGCAGCCGCCCCTTGCGCAGCACCGCCAGCCCCGAGGAGAGCGCCGCCTCGGACGCCCGGCCCCCGGAGCGGTCCACCGGGATCTGCCCGACCCCGCGGAAGAACGCCGCGGTCAGCCGCCCCTTGAGACCGGCCCCGGTGAAGTATTCGGCCTTCGCCAGGAACGTCACCCGGCGCGGCACGATCGCCGGCATCACGAAGTGGTCCGCGAACGACAGGTGGTTGCCCGCGATGATCGCCGGGCCCTCCTCGGGCACCTGCGCCAGCCCCTCCACCCGCGGCCGGAACAGCAGCCGCAACAGCGGCCCCAGCAGCACGTACTTCAGCACCTGATACAGCACCGCGGCCCCCTACCCCGTCCCCCGGACCGCCGGCGCGGCCGGATCGTGCCAGGTCACAGGGGGACGACCAGGGCCGTCAGTGTAGGCGCGGAAGCCGTCGGCCGTAACCGTGCCGGCCCGTCACCGCACCATCGGGCCCCGCGGACCTACAGGGCCGTCCGGGCGACCGCACGGCGTGGTCCCTTGTGCGCCGGGGCGCGGGGGAGTGGCCTGGGGGCCGTCGGGCGCCGTCCGCCGTCCAGGCGCCCGGCCCCGCCGGGCCACCGCCCCGAGCGTTCCAGGAGAACCCGATGCCCGTGAGGATGCCCGTGAGCCGCCGACGCCGAACCTCCCGCGCCGTCCTGGCGGCGGGCGTGACCGTGGCGCTGTGCACCGCTTTCGGTGTGGCATCGGCCCGTGCCACCGACCGGGACGTCTCCGACGGCCTGTTCCTGACCGTGTCCGGCGCCGGCGACACCTGGATCCACGGCGTACGGCTCTTCTGCCCGGACACCCGCGGCACCCATCCGCACGGCGCCGCCGCCTGCGCCGAGCTGGCCTCGGCCCACGGCGACCTCAACGCGCTGCGGGGCGACCCGCACATCTGCACCCGGGAGTACGACCCGGTCACCGTCGCCGCCTCCGGCCACTGGCGCGGCAGGACCGTCACCTGGCACCGGCAGTTCCCCAACGCCTGCACGATGGACGCCGCCACCGGCCCGGTCTTCCGCTTCTGACCCCGCCCCGGCCGCCGCACCGCCGCAGGACGACGGGCCCCGGCCGCGCGGCTCAGGTCCCCCGCGCCGTCACCACCCCGACGGTCACCAGCGCCAGCACCACCCACAGGAACCACACCCAGCCGTTGCCGCCCAACGCCACGGTGTAGGCGGACGCCGCCACCAGCCCGCACACCGTGCAGACGGCCATCGCTCTGGCAGATCCGGGCATACCCGCAACCTCCTCACGCGGCGGCCCGGGGACACGACGCCACGGGCCGCGGCCAGGGATCCATCGTCCCCGGCCACGGCCCGTGCCGCCAGATGACCGACCGCGCCACGGTGGCCGTTTCCGGCCGTCCGCGTCTCGCGCGGGTCCCGCGCTCACCGCCCCCGGGCGTTGAGCGAGGCCAGATAGGCGTTGTAGTCCGCCAGGTCCTTGTCGCCGTTCCGCTCCGCGGCCCGGTCCGCGCGCGCCGACTGGCGCTCCTCGGACTTGTACCACTGGTAGACCAGCGCGATCAGCACCACCACCGACGGGATCTCGCTGAACGCCCAGGCGATCCCGCCGGCCGCCTGCTGGTCGCCCAGCGCCTCGATGCCCAGCGTGGCCGGCGGGTGCAGGAAGGTGTCCACCATCGGCTCGGACGCCATCATCAGCGCGATGCCGAAGAACGCGTGGAACGGCATCCCGGCGAACAGCTCCAGCATCCGCATCACGTACCCCGGACGGTGCGGGCCCGGGTCCACGCCCATGATCGGCCAGAAGAAGACCAGACCCACCGCCAGGAAGTGCACCATCATCGCGATGTGCCCGGTCCGGGACTGCATCAGGAAGTCGAACAGCGGGGTGAAGTACAGCGCGTAGAGGCTCGCGATGAACAGCGGGATGGTGAACGCCGGGTGCGTGATGATCCGCATGTAGCGGCTGTGCAGCAGCGCCACCAGCAGCTCGCGCGGCCCCTTGCGGCCGCGCCCGGCGGTCGGCAGGGCGCGCAGCGCCAGCGTCACCGGCGCCCCGAGCAGCAGCAGGATCGGCGACAGCATGCTGATGATCATGTGCTGGACCATGTGGACGCTGAACATCGCCATGCCGTAGTCGTTCAGCTTGGTGCACATCGTCACCGCCACCGTCAGCACGCCCAGCACCCAGGCGACGAGCCGGCCCATCGGCCATGCGTCCCCGCGCCGTCGCAGTCGGACCACCGCCCAGACGTACAGCGCCAGCCCCAGCAGACAGCCGACGAGGAAGAACGCGTCACCGCCGAACGCGAGGCCCCGCCCCAGCGTGAACGGCGGCAGATCCATGTTCATGCCGTCCATGCCGTGCCCGCTGTGATGCATCCGCTCGCTCCTGATTCGTACCAATGCTCCGGCGACAAGCGTAGAGGCGCCCCCGGCCGGCGGAGCGGCCGGGGGCGCCTCTACGGACGCGCGTCCCCGAGGGGGACTACGGACGGGTCACAGCACGCACTCGGCCTCGTCGTAGCGCTCGGCGGGCACCGTCTTGAGGCTGGCGACCGCCTCGGCGAGCGGCACCAGCGTGATGTCCGTGCCGCGCAGCGCGGTCATCATCCCGAACTCCCCGCGGTGCGCGGCCTCCACCGCGTGCCAGCCGAACCGGGTGGCCAGCACCCGGTCGTACGCGGTCGGCGTACCGCCGCGCTGGACGTGGCCGAGGATGACCGGCCGGGCCTCCTTGCCGAGCCGCCGCTCCAGCTCCACCGACAGCTGCCGGGCGACCCCGGCGAACCGCTCGTGCCCGTACACGTCGGTGTCGCCGACGTCGAAGGCCATGGAGTCCGCGCGCGGCTTGGCGCCCTCCGCGACCACCACGATCGCGAACTTCTTGCCGGCCTCGAACCGCTGCGCGACCCGCGCGGTCAGCTCCTCGATGTCGAACGGCCGCTCCGGCACCACGATCGCGTGCGCGCCGGCCGCCATCCCCGAGTGCAGCGCGATCCAGCCGGTGTGCCGCCCCATCACCTCGACGATCATCACCCGCTGGTGCGACTCGGCGGTGGTCTTGAGCCGGTCCAGCGCCTCGGTCGCCACCCCCACCGCGGTGTCGAAGCCGAACGTCACGTCGGTGACGGCGATGTCGTTGTCGATGGTCTTGGGCACGCCGACGATCGGCAGCCCGGCGTCCGACAGCAGCCGGGCCGCCTTCAGCGTGCCCTCGCCGCCGATCGGGATGATCGCGTCCAGCCCCAGCTCGGCGACGTGGCCGCGGGCCCGCTCGACCCCGTCCCGCAGGTGGGCGGGCTGCACCCGCGACGACCCGAGGATGGTCCCGCCGCGCGCCAGGATGCCGCCGACGGCGTCCAGGTCGAGCTTGCGGTAATCGCACTCCAGCAGGCCCTTCCAGCCGTCCTTGAAGCCGATCACCTCATCGCCGTGGTCGGCGGTGGCTCGGTGGACGACGGACCGGATGACGGCGTTCAGACCGGGGCAGTCGCCCCCGGAGGTGAGGACACCAATACGCATTGCTCGTAGCAACCTCTGCAACTCAACCGGACGCCCGGACCCCGTCGTCCGGTTGGATTCCGCCCAGCCTACAAGCGCACGGCACTCCGGCACACGAGCGCCCGGAGTGCGGACACCGGCGCACGGAAAACGGCCGGACCCGGGTCGGCTGACCCGGATCCGGCCGTTGTGGGCCTGCCGAAACCGTCAGGCGTTCTCGGTCGCCGCCGCGATCCGCTCCTGGCGCAGCGCCTCGTACCACCGGTCGTCGGCCGGCGGCAGCGCGTTGACGTCCAGCGCCAGCTTGATCAGCAGGTCCGCGATGTGCGGGTTGCGGGCCATCACCGGGCCGTGCATGTACGTCCCGAAGACGGTGTCGTTCCAGGCGCCCTCGTAGCCGTCGCCGACGCCGTTGCCGTTGCCGAACCGGACCTTGGCGAACGGCCGGGCGCTCTGGCCCAGGTGCGTGACGCCCTGGTGGTTCTCGAAGCCGGTCAGCGGCGGCAGCCCCAACTTCGGGTCGATGTCGGCCAGTACGTCGCCGACGCACCGGTCGCCCTCGCCGCGGGTGCTCACCACGTCCAGCAGCCCCAGGCCCTGCTGCCGCTCACCGAGGTCGTTGATGAACTCGTGGCCCAGGATCTGGTAGCCGGCGCACACCGAGAAGACGATCGCGCCGTTGGAGACCGCGCGGTCCAGTCCGCCGTCGCGGATCAGCCGCTCGGCGGCCAGCCGCTGCGGCCGGTCCTCGCCGCCGCCGATCAGGTAGATGTCCCCGGAGGTGGGGATCTGCTGGTCGGACCGGACGTCCAGGCGCTGGACGTCCAGGCGGCGCTGGCGCGCCCGCCGCTCCACCACCAGGACGTTGCCCTGGTCGCCGTAGGTGCTCAGCAGGTCCGGGTAGATCCACACCACGCGCAGGCTGTTGTCACTCATGCTCGCTCGTCCTTGTCCGTGTTCTCTGTGGACCGCACTCAGTTGCCCACGCGGCGGCGCAGGTCCTGGAATGCCGTGTAGTTGGCGATGACCTCGATCCGGCCGGCCGGGGCCTGCCCCACCGCCTCGTCGAGGGTCTCGCACACCTGGAAGTCGAGCCCGGCGACCTCCAGGCGCACCGCCAGGTCCAGCTTGCGGTCGCCCAGCACGAAGATCGGGTGCCCGGCCAGCCGGGTGTAGTCCACGTCCCACAGCCAGGAGGTGTCGGTGCCGTCCGCGCCGCGCGCGTTCACCGACATGATCACCGGGGTCGGCGGCCCGTCGATCAGCGAGAAGGTCTCCAGCCAGCCGGCCGGGTTCTTGGCCAGCAGCAGGCGCAGTTCCCGCTCCTGGAAGGTGACCACGTCGTAGCGGCCGGCCACGGCCTGCACCGAGAACATCCGCTCCAGGGCGACCTGCGGCGGCACCCCGAAGGCGGCCGCGACCGCGGCGGAGGTGGTGGCGTTGGCCTTGTTGGCGCGGCCCGGCAGCTGCAGCTTGATCGGCCAGGCGCTGCCGTGCGGGTCCAGGACGTGGTCGCCGGAGAGCGCCCAGCTGGGCATCGGCCGGCGGAAGCCGCACTCGGCGCAGAACCAGTCGTCGCCGGGTCGCTGCATCACACCGCCGCAGGACGGGCACGACCAGGCGTCGTCCTTCCACTCCTGCCCGGCGGCGACCCACACCACGTTGGCGGACGCCGAGGCCGCCCACACGATCAGCGGGTCGTCGGCGTTGGCGATGATCAGGGCCTTGGAACCGGACAGGCCCTCGCGCCAGCGCTCGGCCAGCATCCGGGTCTCGGCCGCCCGGTCGAGCTGGTCCCGGGAGAGGTTCAGTAGCGCTATGGCCTTGGGGGTGACGTCCCGGGCCACCGTGGCCAGGTACTTCTCGTCCACCTCGATGACGCCGAACTTGGCGTCCGAGCCGCCCGCCAGCGCCGAGGTGATCCCCGCGGGCATGTTCGCGCCCAGCGCATTGGAGACGACCGGGCCGCTGGCCCGCAGTGCCTCGGCGATCAGCCGGGTGGTGGTGGTCTTGCCGTTGGTGGCGGACACCAGGACCACGTCCAGGTGCCTGGCCAGCGAGGCCAGCAGGTCGGGGTCGAGCTTGAGCGCCACCCGGCCGCCGATCACCGATCCGCTGCCGCGGCCCGCCGCGCGCGACACCGCTGCTGCGGCCTTGCCGGCCGTCACGGCCAGTTTGGCCCGCGGCGACAGCGGCTCCGTGTTGCCTGCCATGGTCCTAGATCCTCCTTGCATCCGGCGCACTCCTGCCCTGGGGCTGCCGGGAGAACGCGCCTCCTCCAGCGGTCGCCGACCGGCCGGAGGCTTCGGTCGGGGATCAGCCTATCGAGATCCGGCGGCCGGCCCGAACTCCGCCACCTGTGTGACGCGATCCGGAATGCCCGGCCCGTACCCTGGGCCCATGCGCCACCGCACCATCCCGGGCAGCTCCGGCCGCCCCCGCCCGCTGCGCCTGTACGGCGATCCGGTCCTCTCCCGCCCCTGTGTGGACGTCACCGTCTTCGACGGTGAACTGGCCACGCTGGTCGAGGACATGTACGCGACAATGTACGCCGCCAACGGCGTGGGCCTGGCCGCCAACCAGATCGGCGTCCCGCTGCGGGTGTTCGTCTACGACTGCCCCGACGACGAGGACCGTCGGCACCTGGGGCACATCGTCAACCCCCGGCTGGTGGAGGCGGACGGTCCGGTCGTCCGCGGTCCCGAGGGCTGTCTGTCGCTGCCCGGTATCGAGGCGGGCACGCCGCGTCACGATCATGCGATCGTCGAGGGCCTCGACCTCACCGGCGAGCCGGTGACGGTGACCGGCACCGGGTTCTTCGCCCGCTGCCTCCAGCACGAGTGCGACCACCTCGGCGGCGGCCTCTACGTCGACCGGCTCACCGGCCTGCGGCGGCGCCGGGCGCTGCGCGCGGCGGCCCGGGCCCCATGGGCGGCGGCGGGCGAGGAGCGGGCGGCGGCACCGGCCTGACGCCGCCCGCGACCCCTCAGAACCCGGGGCCGTCCGCCAGGTCCTTGACGGTGGCCAGCTGGCCCCACAGCAGGTCGGTGAGGTGGCGCACCAACTGCTCGCGGGGGCACGGGCGTTCGCGCAGCCACCAGTCGCCGGCCGCGTGCATCATGCCGACGATGCCGTGCCCCCACACCCGGGCCCGCTCCTCGCTGTCCGGCCCCAGGTCGAGCCGTTCGGAGATGACCTTGGCCAGCTCCTCGCCGAGCCGGCGCAGCAGGGGGGCGGAGTGCCGGCCGACGTCGAAGCCGGACTCCGCGGGGTGGTCCTCGTCCGCCGGGTGCATCAGGAAGCGGTAGACCTGCGGCCGGGCCTCGATGGCGGCGAGATAGGCGTCGAGGGTGGCCTCGACCCGCTCCCGGCGCAGCATCTGGGCGTCCAGCGCGGCCCGGAGGTTGGCCAGCAGGGCGTCGGTGTGCCGGACGGCCAGGGCGCGGTAGAGACCGCCCTTGTCGCCGAAGTGCCGGTAGAGGATCGGCTTGGTGATCCCGGCCTCGGCGGCGATCGCGTTCATCGACGCTTCCGGGCCGTCGCGCAGCACGATGCGTTCGGCGGCCTCCAGCAGTTCCCGTCGTCTGCGCTCGGTCGCGGTCTGCTGCCGGTCGGCGCCGTCCGCGGCGGCCTGTTGTGCGCCGGCCCGGCCCGTGCCGTTCTGTCCGGTGCTGTCGATGCTGTCCATGGTCGTGCTCCCCACCCTTGTGAATCCGTGGTGCTCGCGCAACGTAACACCCGGACTCGGCGACCCCGAACTCCGCGGCGAATTCGGCTCCTGAGAGGAGTTGACATCCATTACCGACGGGTAACAGACTCTGGTTACCGGAAGTAACGGCTGGCCGTACGCACCACTGGAGGGGACATGGCCGAGTTCACCATGGAACTCAACGACGAGCAGAAGGAAGTCCGTGACTGGATTCACGGCTTCGCCGCGGACGTCATGCGCCCCGCCGCCGCCGAGTGGGACGAGCGCGAGGAGACCCCCTGGCCCGTGATCCAGGAGGCCGCCAAGATCGGCCTGTACTCCCTCGACTTCTACGCCCAGCAGTTCTTCGACCCCACCGGCCTCGGCATCCCCATGACCATGGAGGAGCTGTTCTGGGGCGACGCCGGCATCGCGCTGTCCATCGTCGGAACCGGCCTGGCCGCCGTCGGCGTGCTGGCCAACGGCACCGAGGAGCAGATCGGCACCTGGGTCCCGCAGATGTACGGCGACGCGCACGACGTCAAGGTCGCCGCCTTCTGTTCCTCCGAGCCGGACGCCGGGTCCGACGTCGCCTCGATGCGCACCCGCGCCGTCTACGACGAGGCCAAGGACGAGTGGGTGCTCAACGGCACCAAGACCTGGGCGACCAACGGCGGCATCGCAGGCGTCCACGTGGTGGTCGCCGTCGTGGACCCGGAGCTGGGCTCCAAGGGCCACGCCTCCTTCATCGTCCCGCCGAACACCCCCGGCCTCTCCCAGGGCCAGAAGTTCAAGAAGCACGGCATCCGCGCCTCGCACACCGCCGAGGTGGTGCTGGAGAACGTCCGGGTCCCCGGCCACTGCCTGCTCGGCGGCAAGGACAAGCTCGACGAGCGGCTGGCCCGCGCCCGCGAACGCGCCAAGGGCGGCATGGGGGTCCCCCCGGCCGGAGGCTGGGGGAGTGTGAAGAACGCCGCGATGGCCACCTTCGAGGCGTCCCGCCCGGCCGTCGGCGCGATGGCCGTCGGCACCGCCCGCGCGGCGTACGAGGAGGCCCTGGAGTACGCCAGGACCCGCGAGCAGTTCGGCCGCCCGATCATCGACAACCAGGGCGTGGCCTTCCAACTGGCCGACATGCGCACCCAGATCGACGCGGCCCGCCTCCTGGTGTGGCGTGCCTCCTGGATGGCGGTCACGGGCAAGAAGTTCGAGAGCGCCGAAGGCTCGATGTCGAAGCTCTTCGCCAGCGAGACCGCCAAGAAGGTGACCGCCCAGGCGATCCAGATCCTCGGCGGCAACGGCTTCACCCGCGAGTACCCGGTAGAGCGGATGCACCGCGACGCGGCGATCTACACCATCTTCGAGGGCACCAGCGAGATCCAGCGACTGGTCATCGCCCGCACGCTGTCGGGGATGCCGATCCGCTAGGGCGGAGCTCCTGTTGAGGGCCGGCAGACTCCCTGTGGCGGGTGACCGGGCCCGAAACCTGGCCGCCGGCTGGACCTTCCCAAGAAGTCCAGCCAGCGGCCCAGCGTTTCGACTGCGGGGCGTGCGGAGCCCCGCGGCCTGGCCTTATGAGGTCGTGAGGGTCTCGGTTTGGACTGTGTAGCGGAGAGTGGGCCGCGGTGTCATCGCCTGCTGTTCCCCGCCTTTGCCTTCCCTGTTCTCCGAGCATCCGCACTTCTGTGCGTCGCCGCCCTTGTCTCCGTTGCTTGCGCTTTCCTCTGAGGGGCTGGCCTCCGGCTTCTGGGCTTCTGGCCGCTGAGCCTCTCGGCCTCTGCCCTTGTCTTCGTCACCGCCCTTGCTTTCCTTGCTTTCCTTGGGGAAGTCGGCGCGGTTGTCGCAGCCCATGTCCGAGCCCATCTTGGTGCTCTGGGCACCCGGGGAGCCCTCGCCGTTGAGCAGGTTTCCTCCCAGACCGTTCGCGATCCCGACCTGGCCGAGGACGTCGACGTTCGAGTCGTGCGACCTGCACTGGCTGCCCTGCTTGATGTCGAGGTCGGTGCCGCCCTTCTCGCCGTGGGCGTAGGCGGTGCCGGCGCCGAGGAAGCCGAAGCTGCCGAGGGCGACGGCCAGGACGGCAGTCTTCTGAAGCTTGCGCATTTCTTCTCCGGTGGTCGACGGATGCAATCCGTGATATAGCCACTTCGTACAGTCACAAGAGGTTAATACGGGATATGCCGCAGGTGTTCGGCGGCGCGCCGGATTCAGGGCCGCTGCGAACGGGTGGCTGTATTACTGCAGTTGCGGGCCCTCCGCCTCAACGGCCCAATATGAAGTTAAGTGTTGATCATTTGAGACGACCCGCTCACGAAGCCGCCGCGGCAACTGGAGTCCCACAGCAAGTGATCCGACAGCGGGCGAAGCGCGGCAAGATCCGCCGCTTCTCCGCCAAGAACCGGCTCACCGGAAACGGGCGCGAGTAAAAGACCATGTACGCGCTCCCCGAAATCCAGCAGCGGGCCCGCGCCTATCGGGCAACCCCGCGGCGCGGCATACGTACCGCCGCCTGAATTCCTCGCGGCGGCTGTGGCATGGCAGTCGAGAGTGGCAGCTCGGCCGGTCCACGTTGGGGCACATTGCCAACAACGTCCGGCTCGGACTCGGGTCCGAGCCGATGCGGAACCACGTTCACGTCATCAGGCTCGCCCACGACTGCGACCGGCTCCTCCGCCAGCATGAAGACCGTGAGGAACTCTGAGTTCACGGCGCAGAGGCCCCACACGCCGCTACTTGCTGAAGTAGGCGGGCTGGCGTCTGGTCACCCCCAGCTGCCCGTTCGCTCCAACCGCCAACGGGTGATGATGAGCGAGCCGGATCGATCCCGGCGATAGACGGACCCGTTGTACACCTCGTAGAAGTCGCCATCGCTGTTTCCCTTGACGACGGCGTCTTCGTGAGGGATCTTCCGCATGGCCTTCATCTTGCGTGTGTCGATGCCGGTGTTGAACCTGAGTCGGCCTTCGCCCGGGTATCCACCGCCGATCGCGACACTGCGCGCGCACTCGGAAAGGAAGGAGTCGAATTCCTCGATCCAAGCCCGCAGCATCTCAGCCCTCGGGCGCATGCCCGCCCAGTGTGTGGTGTCATCTTGGCCCTCCGCGAGAAGGTCCTGCTCACTGCCTCGCCAAACGGGCGCCTTCATGAGCCACTTGTGACAGACCTTCGTGGCTTCCGCCAGACGTGCCTCGTAGTCGTTCATGCGCCGAGTCTGAGCCACCGGCTCACGGCATGGAACCAGAGGTATGAGAACGGCCCGTTTTCGAGGTCGCGTGGCTGTCCAGCGGATCTTGTGCGTTTTAGGCTGCCCGGGCGGGGCCTGTGCTCCGTGCTCGCTCGTAGTGGCTAGAACAGGGGCTCATCGTGACAACTTCCTTCATCAGTTTCTCCCTGTTCGCCCTGGTGGTGACGATGGCTCCAGGCCCGGACACACTCTTGGTACTGCGTAATTGCATGCGCGGCGGCCGTCTCCCGGGCGTCTCGACCGCGCTCGGTGCGGCGGCAGGCTCGCTCGCCTGGGCGGTCGTGGCCGCCGTCGGGTTGGCTGCGGTTCTGCAGCGGTGGGACATGGCCTTCACCGTGGTCCGTCTGGCTGGCGCCGCGTACCTGGTGTTCCTGGGTGTGCAGAGTCTGTGGGCATACCGTCGTGGCGCAACGGGCCGACCGGAGATGCCCGGGGAGTCGCCGGGGCTCACCCCGGCCGCCGGGCGGGCTTTCCGTCAAGGGTTGTTGAGCTGCCTACTCAACCCCAAGGTGGGAATCTTCTTCGTGTCGGTGGTCCCACAGTTCCTCCCCAACGGCCATGGGACGTTCGCTGCGACGCTGACCTTCGGTGTCATCGATGCCGGTATCGCTGCTGGGTGGTTGATGCTGGTCACGGTGTTCGCAGCCCGCATGCTGACGTGGCTGCGTCGTCCGCGCGTGAACACGGCGATGGAGCGAACCGCCGCCGGCGGTCTGGTGGTTCTGGGCATTGGCACTGCCGCCGAATCGGTCTAGACATGCGCGGAGCCCGTCAGTTCCGGAGCCATACCCGGATCGCCGCGACAGCTGTAGGCGCTGACGTCCTCCACCGTGCGCGCCAGGCGGACATCAGCGGGCGCACTCGCAACCCTGAGCAACACCCAAGGAACCCGGCAGAACCCAGCAGAACCCGGCGGAACCTGGCGGAAATCACAAGGAATGCGGAGCTCGGGACGGCGATGCGGCACGTTGCGTCGAGCGGATGCACCGCGACGCGGCGATCTACGCCATCTTCGAGGGCACCAGCGAGATCCAGCGGCTGATCACCGCCCGCACGCTGTCGGGGATGCCGATCCGCTAGGGCAGAGCCCCTGCAAGCCGCGCACAGACCGGTATCGCGCCGGACGGGCCCCACTCCCTCGGGAGCGGGGCCCAATCGCGTCATGCGGATCCTCGATTCCCCGGACAGCGTCACCGGCGATTCCCTGGACAGCGTCACATGCGAGTCCCTGGGCAGCAGCGGTACCTGCGAGGAAAGACCCGTCACGCCGGGCACGGGCCGGATGTCAGAGCGTTCCACGGCCCTGATCGACCTCTCCGGCAGTTCCCGGCGGGCCGTTCACGCGCTCACCGTAGGGTCCCCACCGGTCCCCACCGGTTCCTACCGGTTCCCACCGGTTCCCATCGGAATGCCCTCAGGATGTCGGTAGTGGGTCTTGGCCCAACATGCGCTGTCCGTTGTCCGCAGAGAGGCGCACCGCGTCGAATCCGTATCCGGTCATTGCGGATTCGTACGCGGCAATCGTCTCGACGAGGGGTCTGCCGTCGGCTGCCTGCTCCAGCGCAGCGGCGAGAATTCCGGCGTCGCGCAAGGCGGTGTTCGCGCCGATCCCACCCGCGGGGCTCATTGCGTGTACCGCATCTCCGAGCAAGGTGATGCGGGTTGGCCGCCAGGCAGGAATGGGCACGCTGGTGCGCAGAGCCAGTGGAAAGACGCTTTCGGGCAGCCAGTGTTCGATGATCCGGCGGACATCCGGGTGCCACGCCTCCATCAGGCGCAATGTCGCGCTGCGCAGTTCGGCCCCGGACATGGCCTGCAACTGGGCGTCGCCGAAGGGCAGGAGTTCCCGGCGGGAGCCGAACGAAACGGTCATGTAGTCCGCCGTGTCGTTCAGCGCTGCCGTGGGCGCAAGCCGGCGGGCCGCCAATCGAGGCGGCTCGGGGAATTCCACCGGGGCGACGCCGATGAATTGCTTCGCGGGTCCGATCACCGGCGTGAACACAGCGAACATCTCCGGCGGGAACAGGGCTCTGGTCTCCTTGGTGAGCGGGACTTTCCCGTACAGCTGCCGCAGGCCGGTGTCCACCACCCGAGCGTGCGGCAGATACTGCCGACGCACAGGGGAATTCACTCCGTCCGCGGCCACGATCACATCGCCGCGCGCCTCGGTCCCGTCGTCGAAGCACGCTACAGCGCCGCCGTCCGTTCCGACGCGGTAGTGGGTGAACCGCTTGCCGAATGCGACGGCGTCCGCCACTCCGGTGAGCAGGATCTGCCGCAGTGTCAGCCGGTCGACCGCGAGATGCGTACCGCCGTCCCCCTCCAACTCGGCCAACTGACGCAACTGCTCGTCGAATACGGGGGTGCGGGACAGCGGAACGCCTGCCGTGGCCCGGAACAACTGGTAGAGCTCGGGCGGGAGCGCATCCCTGAGCGAGTCGTCCCCGTGGGTGTCGATATGGATTCGATAGCCTTGGCCGCGGGATATCAAAGAGGCATCCCGTTCGTACACGCAGAAGTCGATGCCTCTGCGGCGCAGGCCCTGCGCGAGGCAGAGCCCACCCAGCCCTGCGCCGACGATGATCACATGTGGATACGGCATGCCGACCGTTCCTTCCTCGTATCGTGACAGAGAAAGGAACACGCAGGTCACATACGGCAGTTGCAGACCCGCTCGGGGACTGACTGCACATGCGGTGTTCGGTGCCGTGAAGCGCTGTCCGGACTAACCCATACCGGACCGTGTCTTCGCGCGTCCTCGGAGTTCAGGCTACAAGCCCGGCGCGCGAACTTCCATCCACTCGGGGACTGACCACATTTCCACCACGGCCTGGCCGCGACAGCTCTGTCCACCAGCACGTCCGGCGGGCCGTAGCGGCTGTATCGCGCCGCCTGCATCGTCGTGGGCAGAGTTGTGGTCAATGGAGCCTCGTTTTCCCGTGGATGGGGACTGTCGGGCCGTCCCTCCTACACGTCGCCTGCGTGAGACGGGCCGACAGGCGTCAACTCGCCCACCCTGTCCCGGTCCCGGCCGAGACAACCGGCGGGGATTGTCGCAGCGGCGGCACCCGGGAGTGACCGGGACGTGCACATCACCCATCGATGCGCCACAGCGTCGATCTCTTTCTGCGCCTCCGGGACGGCGACCTGCGCCCCTATGGTGCAACTGAGCAACTTTCTTCTCATGTAAGGGTGTTACATGTCGATCGCACGCAGATCCCTCCTGACCGGATCGACGGCGGCTGTGGCTGCCGGCGCCCTCGGCACCGCGGGGAGCGCCGAGGCCGCCGGCCCGGCGCGGCCCGGTCCGGACCCCCTGCTCGCGCGTACCCCGGGCCGCCTCGGCGTACCCGGTGTCACCGGCCTGCACCTCCAGTTCGGGGCCGACCCCGCCACCGAGATGACGGTCTCCTGGATCAGCCCCTGCTCCGTACGCCGCCCGCAGGTGCGCCTCGGCACCCATGACGGAGGCACCGGCAACGTGGTCGACGCCGAGACCCGCACCTACCGCGACGGACTGAGCCACGAGGAGGTGTACGTCCACCACGCCCGCCTCACCGGACTGCGGCCGGACACCACCTACCTGTACTCGGCCGGGCACGACGGCACCGCCCCGGAGACCGGTGCGTTCACCACGGCGCCGCGCGGGCGTACCGCTTTCACGTTCACCAGCTTCGGCGACCAGGGCGCGCCCAATCTGCGCCGGGTCGTCACCTGGCCGGCGGGCGGCGCCCCGTCACCCTCAGGGCGCTTCCCGCTCTACACCAGCAGCCAGGCCGGCAGCCCTGCCGCCGCAGACATCGTGGCCGCGGTGGAACGCGTCGGACCGTTGTTCAACCTGGTCAACGGCGACCTGTGCTACGCCTCCGCGGCCGGCCTCTTCGGCCAGAACCGGGTTGCGACCTGGGCGGACTGGTTCATCGGCAACAGCCGGTCGACGCGGCTGCGCCCGTGGATGCCGTGCGTCGGCAACGGCGAGAACGAGAAGGGCAACGGCCCCCTGGGGCTGACCGGCTACCAGACCTACTTCACCCTGCCCGGTCCGACGGGCACCGACCCCGAGACCCGGGGCCTGTGGTACGCGTTCACGGTCGGCGCGGTCCGCTTCATCAGCCTGGCCAACGACGACGTGGCGATCCAGGACACCGGCGACACCTATGTGCGCGGCTACTCCGGCGGGGCGCAACGGCAATGGCTGGAACGGGAGTTGAAGGCCGCACGCGGCAACGCGGGCATCGACTGGATCGTCGTCTTCATGCACCACCCGATGATCTCCAGCAGCCGCAGTGGTAGCGGCAGCGACGTCGGCATCCGCGCGGCATGGGGCCCGCTCTTCGACGCGTACGGGGTCGATCTGGTGCTGTGCGGCCACGAGCACTACTACGAGCGCTCGCTGCCGGTCCGCGGCGCGATGCCGAACGAGGCCCGCACGCCGGTCCCGGTGTCCACCAGGACCGATGTCGCCGACACCGCCAAGGGCACGGTCCACATGATCATCGGTGGTGGCGGGAACTTCGCCACCACCCAGGACGACCTGTTCCAGGAGCCCAAGGGGCGCGTCGTGGTCGACCTGGCCAAGGAGACCGAGGGCCGCCACCGCAAGGCGATCTTCGTCACCGAGGACGCCCCCTGGCGCGCCGTCCAGGACCGCGTCCACACCCACGGCTTCGCCGCCTTCGACGTCGACCCGGGAGACCAACGCACCGGCCGCACCCGCATCCACGTCACCTACTACACCTTCGACGGCCCCTACGGCGACCTGACCCCCGTGGACACCTTCACCCTGGAGCGCCCCCGCAGGGACGCCCGCCCCTGACCAACGACGCCTTCCGGTACGGGAGGTGACGCGGCCGCGGCGGAGCTGGACGCCGGCGGTTGAGCGGGCCACGGCTCCTTCCGTGACACACATCCGAACGGGACGCCTCTAATCCCGATGCGCGCCACTACTGCCGTTGCGCAGCTGTGTTGCCAGTCGGGCTGCCGCTACGAGTGCGCCGGGCCCGAAGAGCACGAGCCACAGAGTGATCATGTCGGTCCCTCCTGCGGCGAAGCAGGTGATCAGGCATACCTCTGCCAGGAGGACCGCGATGAACCACCACAGCCGTGCGGTGTGCGACTCGTGCGCGAAGGGGGGCAAGGAAGCCAGTGCACCGCCGTAGGCGCTGATGGCCACCAGGCTTACTACTGGGCCCATGAGCAAGGCGAGCAAGAGGATGCCCAGGGAAATCGCGGCGATGGTCCAGCCGAGATTCTTCAGGGAGCCTCGCGCTCCCATGGCCGTGACGGCACTCCCCAGTCCGAGAAATGTTATGACGCTCAGTATCAATTCTTCTTCCGGTCGTTTTTGGGTTCATGCTTGATTGACATGAAGGGGTGCCTGGTCCTTCCGCGAGAAATGCGGAAGGACCAGGCGGGTGGATCTCGTACCGTCGGTCGTCGAGGGCGTGGGCGAACCAGAAGTGGCTGGTGTAGCCGGTGCCCGGTTGCTGGAAGTCGACCTCGCGGAGTCGGTGGCGAGGCTGAGGCGGGGAGTGCCGCTGTTCTTCTTGGCTGGGAGCAGCCGGGTCGGGAGACCGGGGTGTCGTCCGGGACATCATCGACGACCAGACCATTGCCGGGAATGCCGTTGGTGGTGCAGCTGGGCGGGTAGGCGATGCCGTCGGCCTCTTCCTTGTACGTATCGTTAGACCGGAGCAGTTCGTTGCCACAGCTGCCATTGTCGCAGTCCTTCCACTTAGCCGGTTTGCTCCATCAGCACTTCAGGTCGCCGCTGGTGCATGCGCTCAGCCCCCGTTCGTTCTTGTCATCGGGTCCGACCTTGCTGGGGTCGCACTCGTTGTCTGCTGTGCAAAACAGTCTCTCCGGCGGTCTGACTGCTTTGCGCGTGGGGTTGGTGGTCCACCAGGCAGCCCGAAAGCCGTGCACCAAACCGGCGTCCCACTTGTCGCCGTTGGTGGTCAGGTCGTCCTTGTGGGTCTGGTTCCACTTGTCGGCGAGGATGTTGGCGCCGGTGGCGCTGTTGGCGGTGTAGTTCAGGGCCGCGGCCTCGTAGTTCAGGGCCGCGGCCTCCTGCTGCAGTTTGGTCATCAGCGGCTCGTCCGGCTTGTCCTTGCCCGAGACGCGCATTCCATTGGGCACGGTGGTGTGGAGATGTCTGGGCCGCGAAGGCGAGCGGACGTTGGTGGTCGCGCAGCGGCCATCTGGATCTGCGGCACGGCCGCCGAAGAAGCCAACGGCTCCCCAGCGGCCGCAGCCGCCCAGGAGGTAGTCCTTCACGCGATGCGGCAGGTCGCAGAGTCCGGGCCATGATGGTGCGCGTTCGGTGTTACTCCGCGCCGGCCGGATCCGGGGCCGTGGGGGTGGTGGAAGTCGCCGCTGTCCTTGCGTCGTTGTGGGGCGCATTGGCTACCGGTACCACCTGGCGCACAGTCACCAGGGCGGCGAGTGCGATCGCTGCCGCGACGGCGGGAACGGCTGCCGGTCCGGCCGTGGAAAGGGTCACGCCGCCGAGCGCGCCGGCGACGGCGACGCCGAGGAACTGGGCGGAGAAATGCAGGCCGAGTGCCTGGGAGCGCTGCTCGGGGGCGAGGCCGGCCAGGCGCGTCTGCTGGCTGATGCCGCCCGACCACCAGACCATGCCGAAGGTGAACAGGAGGGGGAAAGCGGTGATTCGCGCCACCGTGTGCATGTGCGCGACGGTCAAGAGGGTCAGTACCGCGAGGAGGGCGGAGACCAGCAGCAGTGCCGCGCGCAGGACGCTCGCCAGCGCATGCCGTGCGAGGACTGAGCCGATGAGGCGGCCGCCAGTGAATCCGCCCGCGCCGAACACGATCATCAGGGCGGCCACGCCGGTGCTGCCCAGGCCGGTGGAGCGTTGCACGATGGGGGAGAGGTACGTGTACATGGTGTAGGCGGCCAGGAACAGGCCAATCGTGGTGACCAGGCCCCAGCGGACGGCGCCGCGGTGGAGCAGGTTGAGCCGTCCGGCCGTGGCGACCGCGGTACTTGGGATGTCCGGAAGCCACGCGGCGAGGGAGCCGGCGGTGACCAGGGCGAGGGCCGTGACGAAGCCGAAGGAGGCCCGCCAGCCCAGGGCCGCGCCGACAACCGTGCCAAGGGGAGCTCCGAGGGTGAGGGCGATCGCGTTGCCGCCGGCCGTGACGGCGATCGCGCGGGGCAGTTCCTCGGGTTTGCTCAGCGCCGCGGCGGCAGCGGCGGCGGGTGCGGTGAAGAGGGCGGCACCCAGCGCGGCGAGGACGCGGGCCACGGCCAGGGTGGCGAGATCGGGGGCGAGGCCGGCCAGCACATTGGCGACGGCGAAGCCGACGGCCGCCCAGATGAGGAGCTTCTTGGGCGGCACGTGCTGAAACCGGCCGATCAGGGGCGGGCCCGCCAAGGCATAGACGACGGCGAACACCGTGACCATCTGCCCGCACATCGACACCGTCGAGTGGAGGTCGTGCGCGACGTCGGGGAGAACCCCGGCGATCACGTAACCCTCGGTTCCGACCGTGAAGGTGCCAAGGGCCAGGAGGTAGATCCTTGGATTCATGGTCTAACGGTACAAGAGTCGTTGAACCTTTGGAAGGAGGATTCGTGGCAGTAGGGTCGTAGGCATGCGCGACAGGTTTCACGCCGAACTGGCCAACGTCAGCCTCGCCCAGGCAATGCACGGGCTCAGCGACCCGCTGCGTCTGGGGATCGTCGCCCTACTCGCCGAGCGCGGCGAGACCGAATGCTCGGTGATCTACAACGACCTCGGCATCAGTAAGTCGAATGCCTCGCACCACTTCCGCGTCCTGCGCGAGTGCGGACTGATCTGGCGCAGTCACCAGGGACAGCAACAGAGCGCCCGGCTGCGCGCCGACGAGTTCGAGGAGCGGTTCCCGGGACTGTTGCATGCCGTGATCCGCAACATGGGTGTCGGTGAGCCCGCGTCCGGGCAGCAGCGCGAGGGGAATGAGTGCGAGGGCGATGAGCCCGAGGGCGCGCCGACTTCGAGCTGACCGGGCTGGTCATTGGCCATTGGTCACTGGTGGCGCTTCCTGAGCGTGCCGTCCGCCCATCGACTGCCGCAGACCACCTGCTCGGTGTGCCACGCCAGCCCCGATCCCGAGTGCGCACCGCCCCTGCCGGATCCCATCGGATCCCACCTGAGCGTGACTGGACCGCATGTACCTCATCGGCATGATCGATGACCTCGGGTGAGACCACTCCGGATGGCCTCGATCGAGAACGCGAACAGCATGAGAACGCGAACAGTGAAGGCCCGGTGGGAGCCACCGGGCCTTCACATGTGAGTAGCGGGGACAGGATTTGAACCTGCGACCTCTGGGTTATGAGCCCAGCGAGCTACCGAGCTGCTCCACCCCGCGTCGGCAAAAGGAACTCTACGGCACTTCCCCGGATCGGCCGAATCGACCTCCGCCCCGGCCCATCGGCGAGCTCTTCGGGCCGCCGCATCGGCCTCGGAGCCGACCGTTGAGCAGCAGGCCATCCGTACGGCGCCGCGCCAGTCGGCCGCCAGGCGTGCCGGGCCGAGGAGTAGGAGCGAGGGTCGTCTTCGCGCACGGCGCATCTCCGGGTGAGGGTTCAAGTCAGGGACGTCGTGAGAGGTCGAGCCGGGGCAGCCCGTGCACGCTCAGCCTCTGGAGTTCTCGTCAATGGCAGGCATGGCTTCCCCGCCTGGATGCCACTTGTCGAGGAAGGCGGTCTGCCGACTGACGTCGACGAGCTCGATGCGGGCCCCGATGCTGTCCATGTGGTGATAGGCGAACGGTCGACCGTAGGGGCAGCCCGAGAAGTCCACAGGCATGCCTTCCTCCTCCAGGTGCCGGGATCCTTGCCCGACATCGCTGGACCAGAAGCCCATGTGATCGAACCTGGCGCCTTGCGACGCGTCCCAAGGACTTCCTGTGGGGCCGGTGATGAGTTCAATGAACGGTGGCCCGCCCGTGCTGAAGGCGATGCGGTAGTCCCACTCGCCCATCCGATCGGACACCGGGTCACTCCACTCGACCCCGGCCGAACGCTGAAAGTCCCGCATCGCCTGCTCGATGTCGGGGACCACGAAACACACATGGTAGAAGCCAGTCATCCACCCATGATCGAACACGTCGGCGCAGAGTCCCAGCAGTTAAGAACCAGGCTCGGTCGACGCGCACATCCATGCAGCTCCGGCCTGAATGGACCGGCTCGTGCAGCTTCGTGCAACTTCCTGGCGCCCTCATCACCCAGCCCGTCAAGCTGGCTCCCCGTATCGACTCACCGAAGACAGGGGGGTGCACAACCATGGGAGCGGACAGCGCGGCGATGGACGAGGAGTATCTCGACGAGATGGGTGAAAGCTCCGGGGGCCAAGCTGCACCCGGGTGGCTGGTTGGGTGAGGCCGAGAGGTCCGGGGTGCCTTCCCCGCTCCATTGGGCCGCGGGCCCTGGCGGCTGCTCCTCAACACCCCTTCCACGAAGGAGACTTGTGGACGTCGGCAGCGGACGTCGACTGTCGATGCTGCCGCGTAGAGATTGGGTCGGGCGACACCGGGAGCGACAGTCCAGCGAGTGCCGATTTCCGACGAGTGCCTTGCCTTCGGCAGGATGGGTGCCATGACTGAGATCCGCACCCCCCGCCTCCTGCTCCGTCGCTGGCACGACGACGACCTCGTGCCCATGGCCGACATCAACGCAGACCCTCGGGCCATGCGCTGGGTCGACGACGGCTCGGTGCGCGACCTGGACCACACGGCAGAGGCGATCGAGCGGTGGGAGGAGGAGTGGGATGAGGAGGGCTTCGGGCTCTTCGCCGTCGAGCTGCTGGCCTCAGGGGAACTGGCCGGCTTCACGGGGCTGTACGTGCCCGAGTTCCTGCCGGAGGTAGGGCCCGCCGTGGCGATCAGCTGGCGGCTCGGCTCACAGTTCTGGGGCCAGGGATACGCGTCCGAAGCCGCCCAGGCCACGCTGGAGTTCGCGCTCCAGGACCGCGGCCTTGACCGCGTCATCAGCATCAGTCGGGTGGGGGACACTGCCTCCGAGAACGTCATCAACAAGCTCGGCATGGTGCTGGAGCGCGAGACGACCCACCCGGTGTACGGCTTTCCGCTGCGCGTTCACGCCATTGACCTCACCGAGTACCAGGCGTGAACCAGCCGAGCCCTCGGATCGTCACGGGACAGCCGACTGCTGTCCGTACGTCCTCGGCTGCATCGGTCGCCACGGAGTAGGACGCCCGGATGTAAGGCACTGCACGGGGTTCAGGAACCTGCCTGCCGTCGGCAATCGCCTCAGTGCTGTCCTGGACGTTGACCGTCAGGCCAGGTCGATCATCAGGATCGGTCTTCGGAGGGTGCTTCTGATCCGGACGCCAAGCCTTCGGCGGGGGCGCGCATCGTGCATCGCCGCCCCGTCCCGCGAGGCCGGGCGGGCTCGACGGCAAGCGCTCCGGGGGGCTCTCTCTTCCCGGTGTGTGCGGGCTTCCTTTCGTGAGGGATGGTGCGCTTCGTCCTCGTGGATTCCTGGACGGCGGGTTCTTTTGTTGAGGGGGAGGGATTTGGGAGATGGTCTTGTGCCTCCAATCCTGAGCGACATCCATGGAACGCGGTGGATCGCGGCGGGAATCACGGTGGAGGCGCAGTTCCCTGCGGCAGCTCTGGGGTCGTGTGGGAGATCCGGTGGCTGGTCATCGCCCGGACGCTGGCGGGGGTGCCGATTCGCTGACGGGGGCCTGAGAGGTCCGCTCAATTCGATGTGGCACGGACGGCTTCGCCCTTTGCTGGGGCGGTGCCTTCTGTGCCGAGAAGAGGACCGATATTCGAGTCGGTGGGGGAGAGCAGCGATGCCGCCGCCGGGTTGTCGCGGCGCATCTTAAGCGGGATGGCGTCGGCCTGCTGCGAATCGCCGGGGGGCCGAACCGCCGAGCGGGTGAAACGGGGCGTGATGGCCGGGAATTGGTGGCATGGATTCCACGTCCCAGCGACCCCGACGATATTTCGGAGCTCAGCATGCGTATGCGTACCGCCCTCACCACCGCAGCCCTGTGTTCGGCCGCCCTCCTCGGCCCCGTCGGCACCGCCGTCGCCGACGACGACTACACGGGCGGCGTGATGAACACCGCCACCATGAACTTCCAGGACGTGAACAACGACGGTGCCGGCTACCGCTGGGCCTTCGGTGACGAGGACTCGGAGAAGGGCAAGCACGGCAAGGAAGGCGCGGGGGGCAAGGAAGGCGGTATGGGCGGCAAAGAAGGCGGCAAGGAAGGCGGCAAGGAAGGCGGCAAGGGGGGCAAGGAAAGCGGTATGGGCGGCAAGGAAGGAATGGGTGGCAAGGAAGGCAAGGTGGTGAATGGTCCGGAGGAGGACAACTAACCTTCCCCGTACATCCCCGCCCCTCCTTCGGCGCGCACGCCGAAGGAGGGGCGGGGTCTTTCCTGCCCGGCCGCCGTCCGGAATTGCGGCATGGCGACGTAGGCTCGGATTGTGCATTCGGGTTGGGTGCCGGAATGCGGGGAGCGGGGCGCGCGTGGCGGGGATCACCCGGAGGGCGGGGTGGCGATTTCCCGATCGGGGTGGCGGGAACGGGCGCTCGTACGGGTGAGGGGCGCCGCGGTCGGCGTAACGGCGGGGAATTCCCACGTCGCCATTGCGGACGATCCCCGCGCGCGAGATATCGCGCGGAAGAATCCTCGGAAGTGATGACTCCGGAAGCGATGTCTTTGGAAGGGCGTCTTCGGAAGAGGCACTTCGGAAGCGGGGCCTTCGGAAGATGCACCGTCGGTGGTGGAGCCGTCGGTGGTGGTGGTCGGAGGGCGGGGTCGGGCGGGTGCTCCGACCCGGCCTCCGCGGTGGGGTCAGTCCCGGCCGTCGCGCGGGGCGAAGTGCAGCAACCGGTCGGCCTCCCGCTGGGTCTCCTGCGCGGCGCGGCGGCTCTCGGCGACCACATCGCCGTGTTTCGAGACCAGGCTCTCGTAGATCGGTGAACCGCTCGCAGGGGCGGGCGCGGGTACGGGGACGGGGGCGGGCATCGGTGACTCTCCTGAAAATCGATCGGGCAGACGGCGGCAGCCGGACAATGGGTGCGCGCCGCCGGCGCCCGACTACCCAATCATGTCGAGCCCATTCCCTGCTCTCTATGTGATCAGTTCCACGTCCAGCTGGTGAGACGGCGGTGCCTGAGCGCCGGTCAGGATTCCCGGGCCACCGAACCGTCCGTCACCGGTTCCGCGTTGCGCCGGGTCTTGGCCCAGCCGTTGCGACCCCGGAGCATCCGCACGAACCCACGGGCCGACACCACGAAGGGGTGGTAGGCGTACAGCCACAGGGCGGCGCCCCACAGGAGGGCCGTCAGCCGGGACGCCTCCAGCGCGTGGTCGCGACGGTAGACCGGGCTCCACAGCAGGAACGGGCCGATGGCCAGCACCGCCAGGATCGGCGCCAGCGGCCACAGCGTCAGCGCGCCGAAACCGCCGAGCACCAGCAGTGCCAGGGGCAGCCCCATCGTCACCAGGTGAGCCACCGGCTGGCCGAAGGTGTAGAGCGTCTCCAGACGCCCCGGCCGCTGTAGTGGCGGGAGGAGACGATGCGCGGGGCGTAGCGGACGCACTGGAGGTTGCCCTGGGCCCAGCGGGTGCGCTGGGTCAACAGCCGGCGGAGGTGCGGCAGGCCCTCCTGGGGGACCCAGGTGTCGGCGAGGTGGGTGACCCGGAAGCCGGCCAGGATCATGTGCAGGCCCAGCTCGTAGTCCTCCAACAGGGCGCCCCGCTTCCAGGGGCGGCGCTCGGTGGCGGCGATCCGGTCGAGGGCGGACAGCCGGGTGAACTGGCCGTTGCCGCCCAGCCCGACCGAGCCGGTGCGCACCCGCACCAGCTGCATCCCCGCGTTGGACACCGCGAACTCCATGTCCTGGACCTGGACCGGCAGACGGGCCAGGGCGTTGGCGACCCGGCCGCGGTCGGGCAGCGGACGCTCCTCGCCGACATTGCGCATCCGCACGCCCACCTGTACCCCGCCGACCTCCGGATCGGCGAACCCGGCCGCTCCGGACACCGCCGCGAGGGCTCCGGGGCCCAGGCGCCCGTCGGCGTCGACCACGCAGACCACCACCGCCGATCGGTTGGTGTCCGCCGGCAGGAACTCCGCGAGCTGGTCGTAGGCGGCGTTCAGGGCGTCACCCTTGCCGGTGCGGGCCTGCGGGCGCACCCGGCGGACGAGGTGCACCCGGCGGTCGTCCTCGGCGAGCGCGGCGACGATGTGCCCGGTCCGGTCGGGGCGTTGGGGGCCCGGACGAAGCCGGAGAAGATCTCCTCACGGTGCGACTCGGGCACGCCGATGCCGGTGTCCGCCACCACGATGCGCCAGGTGTCGCCGTCCGCCGCGGCACCGACCTCGACCTCCCCGCCGGACGGGGTGAACTTGGCCGCGTTCTCCAGGAGGTTGTCGAGCGCCTGCGCCAGCCGGTGCTCGTCCCCGTGCAGCGCGGGGCCCGGCGCGCAGCGCAGCACGGTGAACACGCCGGCCGCCGTCAGTGTGGGCATCCGGTCCCGCACCGCGTGCTCGACCAGCCGGGCCACGTCCACCGTGCCGAACTTCCAGCCGGCGCCGCGGCTCGCGCAGCACGGCGGTCTCCAGCAGCGCGGCGATGACGGACGCCATCCGCTCGGCGTTGCGGCGGATCGTGGCGAGGAACTCCCGCTGCTCGGCGCCGAGCGGGCCGCAGGCCGGGTCGGCGAGCAGGTCGCGGAAGCTGAGGACGGAGGTCAGCGGGGTCCGCAGGTTGTGCGAGGCGGAGGCGAGGAACTCGTTGCGCCGGCGGGCGAGTTCGGCGAGTGCCGCGTTGTCGCGGTGCAGCGCGTGCTCGCGGTGTTTGCCCTCGGCGGTCCACGGCGAGCCGAAGGGCCGCCCGTCCGCGTCGTAGAGCGGGGCCGTCTCGCGCCGGATGATCCGGCCGTCGGCGAGCGGGAACTCGGCGGCGCGGTGCACGCGGCGCGCCGCGAGCGCGGTGGTGCGCGCGGCGCGCCGGGTCCGGGGGCACCGCGAAGGCGGGCCGCCGTATGCCGCGTACCGGGCGTTCGCCTGGTGCGCGCTTCTTCCGTGCTCCGGGCCGAGCTCCGGGTCGTCCTCCGGGCCGTGCTCCGGCCCGTCCTCCGACTGCCGTCGCAGCGCGATCGCCTCTTGACGGGTCGAACGTCTCGCTCTACGTTCCTTCCATAAAGCAAAACATTAATTCCATGATGCGGAATTAAGCTCCGGCCTCTTCGGTCGGTGATGCCCGTGACAGGTCGACGCAGGAGTACTCGATGCCTCGAATGACAGCCGCCCGCGCTGCGGTGGAGATCCTCAAGCGCGAGGGCGTGACCAACGCCTTCGGAGTGCCCGGCGCGGCGATCAACCCCTTCTACGCGGCGCTCAAGGCCGCGGGCGGGATCGACCACACGCTGGCCCGCCACGTTGAGGGCGCCTCGCACATGGCCGAGGGCTACACCCGGACCCACCCGGGCAACATCGGCGTCTGCATCGGCACGTCGGGCCCGGCCGGCACGGACATGATCACCGGCCTGTACTCCGCCACCGGCGACTCCATCCCGATCCTCTGCATCACCGGCCAGGCGCCCACCGCGGTGATCCAGAAGGAGGACTTCCAGGCCGTCGACATCGCCGCGATCGCCAAGCCGGTCGCCAAGGCCGCGACCACGGTCATGGAGGCCGCCCAGGTCCCCGGCGTCTTCCAGCAGGCGTTCCACCTGATGCGCTCCGGCCGCCCCGGCCCGGTCCTGATCGACCTGCCCATCGACGTCCAGCTCACCGAGATCGACTTCGACCCGGAGCTGTACGAGCCGCTGCCTGCCTTCAAGCCGGCCGCGACCCGCGCCCAGATCGAGAAGGCGATTACCCTCCTCAACGAGTCCGAGCGCCCGCTGATCGTCGCCGGCGGTGGCATCATCAACGCCGACGCGTCCGACCTGCTGGTCGAGTTCGCCGAACTGACCGGCACCCCGGTCATCCCGACCCTGATGGGCTGGGGCATCGTCCCCGACGACCACGAGCTGAACGCGGGCATGGTCGGCCTGCAGACCTCGCACCGCTACGGCAACGCGAACTTCCTGGAGTCCGACTTCGTCCTCGGCATCGGCAACCGCTGGGCCAACCGCCACACCGGCAAGCTGGACCTGTACACCAAGGGCCGGAAGTTCGTCCACGTCGACGTCGAGCCGACCCAGATCGGCAAGATCTTCGCGCCGGACTACGGCATCGCCTCGGACGCCAAGGCCGCCCTGGAGCTGTTCGTCGAGGTGGCCAAGGAGCTCAAGGCCGCCGGCAAGCTGCCCGACCGCAGTGACTGGGCCGCCTCCACCCAGGAGCGCAAGGCCCAACTCCAGCGCCGTACGCACTTCGACGACATCCCGATGAAGCCGCAGCGCGTCTACGAGGAGATGAACAAGGCGTTCGGCCCGGAGACCCGCTACGTCACCACCATCGGCCTTTCCCAGATCGCCGGCGCGCAGATGCTGCACGTCTACAAGCCGCGCCACTGGATCAACTGCGGACAGGCCGGCCCGCTCGGCTGGACCATCCCGGCCGCCCTGGGCGTCGCCAAGGCCGACCCGGAGACCCCCGTCGTCGCGCTGTCCGGCGACTACGACTTCCAGTTCATGATCGAGGAGCTGGCGGTCGGCGCCCAGCACAAGATCCCCTACGTCCATGTCCTGGTGAACAACGCCTACCTGGGCCTGATCCGCCAGGCGCAGCGCAACTTCGACATCAACTTCCAGGTCAACCTGGAGTTCGAGAACATCAACTCGCCGGAGCTGGGCGTCTACGGCGTGGACCACGTCAAGGTCGCCGAGGGCCTGGGCTGCAAGGCCATCCGGGTCACCGACCCCAGCCAGCTGGGCGCCGCCTTCGAGGAGGCCAAGAAGCTGGCCGCCGAGCACCGTGTCCCGGTCGTCGTCGAGGCGATCCTGGAGCGGATCACCAACATCTCCATGGCCGCCGCGGAGATCGACAAGGTCAACGAGTGGGAAGAGGTCGCGACCGAGCCCGGCCACGCGCCCACCGCGATCAAGCCGCTCAAGGTCTGACGGGCGGAGCCGGTTTCCGGACCCGTTCCGGGCCGACCCGGTCCGGATGCCGGGCGCGGCTTGACCGCCGTGCCCGGCCTCCGCAACATCCCGTAAAGCAAAAACAGAAATCCGCTATCCGGAAGGAGTGCCGGGCCTTATGGGTTTCACGGACACGCGCTTCAACGTCAATCTGTCGATCCTGTTCACCGAGCTTCCGTTGTTGGAGCGGCCGGCGGCCGCGCGGGCGGCGGGTTTCACCGCGGTGGAGCTGTGGTGGCCGTGGGTGGACGCCCCGACCCCGGAGCGGTCCGAGCTGGACGCGCTGGGCGATGCGCTGCGTGATGCCGGGACGCAGTTGACGGGTCTGAACTTCTACGCCGGGCAGTTGCCGGGTCCGGATCGTGGTGCGCTGTCGGTTCCGGGGGTGGAGTCGGAGAGGTTCCGGGCGAACGTGCCGGTGGCGATCGCGTTCGCCGCGTCGCTGGGCTGCACCACCTTCAACGCCCTGTACGGCAACCGCGTCGAGGGCACCACGCCTGAGGAGCAGGATGCTCTTGCGCTGGAGAACCTGGCCTTCGCGGCGCGGGCGGTGGGCGAGGTGGACGGCACGCTGCTGATCGAGGCGCTCAACGCGCCGGAGTCGCCGGCGTGTCCGATCGTCTCGGCACCCAAGGCGATCGAGGTGGTCGACGCGGTCAACGCCGCCACCGGGTTGGACAACGCACGGTTCCTGATGGACCTGTACCACCTGTCGATGAACGGCGAGGACCTCGCGGAGGTCATCGACCACTACACGCCCAAGACCGCACACGTGCAGATCGCCGACAACCCCGGCCGCGGCGCGCCCGGCACCGGCTCGCTCCCACTGGAGGAGTTGCTCGGCCGTCTGAAGAAGGCCGGCTACGACGGCTACGTCGGCCTGGAATACAAGCCGGGCGACCGCCCGAGCACCGAGTCCTTCACCTGGCTCCCCGCGGCCCTGCGCGCCGCCCACTGACCCCTTTTCGGTCCGCCGGCGTACGCGTCCCCTTAGTTCTGAGTGTGAAAGAGGCTTCTCAATGAGCAACCTGCCGAAGATTGCGTGGATCGGGCTGGGCATCATGGGTTCGCCCATGGCCGAGAATCTGATCAAGGCCGGCTACGCGGTGACCGGTTACACCCTGGAAGCCGACAAGCTGGAGCGCCTGGCCGCGGCCGGCGGCACCGCCGCCACCGACATCGCCGCGGCCGTCGCCGACGCCGACGTCATCATCACGATGGTCCCGGCCTCCCCGCACGTCGAGGCCATCGCCTACGGCCCCGACGGCATCCTGGCGAACGCCAAGTCCGGCGCGCTGCTGATCGACATGTCCTCGATCACCCCGCAGACCTCCATCGACCTGGCCAAGAACGCCGCCGAGAAGGGCATCCGGGTCCTGGACGCCCCCGTCTCCGGCGGCGAGGCCGGCGCCATCGAGGCCGTCCTGTCGATCATGGTCGGTGGCCAGCAGGCCGACTTCGACGCCGCCAAGCCGATCCTGGAAGCCCTGGGCAAGACCATCGTGCTGTGCGGCCCGCACGGCGCCGGCCAGACCGTCAAGGCCGCCAACCAGCTCATCGTCGCCGTCAACATCCAAGCCTGCGCCGAAGCCGTGGTCTTCCTGGAGAAGTCCGGCGTCGACCTGCCCGCCGCCCTCGACGTCCTGGCCGGCGGCCTGGCCGGCTCCACCGTCCTGGCCCGCAAGAAGGACAACTTCGCCCACCGCGACTTCAAGCCCGGCTTCCGCATCGACCTGCACCACAAGGACATGGGCATCGTCACCGACGCCGCCCGCACCGTCGGCGCCGCCCTGCCCGTCGGCTCCGTCGTCGCCTCCCTCGTGGCCTCCCTGCGCGCCCAGGGCGACGGCGGCCTGGACCACTCCGCCCTCCTCCGCGGCGTCGAACGCCTCTCCGGATACGACCTCAAGGACTGAACCCGGGTCCGGATCCAGGTCTGTAGCCAGGTCCGCATCCAGGGCTGAACCAAGCGCTGGAGCAAAGGCTGAAGCAGGGGCTGGGGCAAGGGCCGACCCGTTCCGCGGTCCCGGACCGCGACGGGCCACGGACGACCGGCGCCGCGACCGCCGCACTGCGGTCGCGGCGCCGGTGCCTTGAAGAGGGCCGTCGCACGCCGAACGGCCGGGCCGGGCCGTCCGCGAGCCGCCTCGCCTCAACGCCGCGCCGGCGGCGCCCCGTTCGTGCCGCCCGCGATCGGCCCCAGGAGCGCCGGGAGCCGGGCCGGGCCGCGCATGAGCCGGGTCCGTCGCCAACTGACCCCGTCGGGGCCGTCGGAGGCGTCCCTGCCGTCCGCGGCGGGTCGCAGTGCGGGGAAGCGGGCGAGCAGTACCGCGAAGGCGATCCGGGCCTCGGCCCGGGCCAGCGGCGCGCCCAGGCAGTGGTGCGGCCCGTGCCCGAAGGACACATGGCCGCCCGGGGCCGGGCGGTCCAGCCGTACCGCGTCCGGCTCGTCGAACCGCGCAGGGTCGCGGTTGGCGCCGCCGGGCGAGACCATGACCACGTCCCCCGCCCCGATGCGGGCGCCGCCGAGGTCGAACGGCTCGGTGGCGTAACGGAAGGTCGCCAGCGTCACCGGCGCGTCGAACCGCAGGAACTCCTCCACCGCGGCGGGCAGCAGCCCCGCGTCGTCCCGCAGGCGGGCGCGCAGCGCGTCGTCGCGGAGCAGGGCCAGCAGGCCGTTGCCGATCAGATTGGCCGTGGTCTCGTGCCCGGCGACCACCAACAGCACGGCCAGCGAGACGAGTTCGGGCTCGCTGAGCCGGTCGCCGGCGTCCCGGGCGGCGATCAAGCCGCTCAGCACGTCGTCCCCGGGCGCCGCGCGCCGCGCCGCGATCAACTCGGCCAGGTACCCGGCCAGGGCGTGCGAGGCCCGGTCGGCGGTGTCCGGATCCGCCGCCGCGAACAGGTCGTCGGACCACCGGCGCACCGCGGCCCGGTCCGGGTCCGGCACCGCCAACAGCTCGCAGATCACCGTGATCGGCAGCGGCGCCGCGAACCCCTCGACCAGATCGACGGGGCCGCCGCCCGCCGCCTGCGCGGCCCCGGCCAGCGCCGCGGCCAGCCCCTCCGCGATCTCCCGGATACGGGGCTCCAGCCGGCTCACCGCCGCGGGGGTGAAGGCCGTCATGGCCAGTTTCCGCAGCCGGCCGTGGTCCGGCGGGTCGGTGGCCAGCATGCTCCGGCTGACGGCCGGTGCCAGATCGCGTCCGGAGGGCCGGTCCGCGAAGTACCGTGCGGTGTCCTTCGACAGCCGTCGGTCGGCCAGCGCCGCGCGTGCCTCCGCCCAGCCGGTCACCACCCACGTCGTGCGGTCCTTGCCGGTCCGCACCCGCTGCACCGGGCCGCCCGCCCGGAGCGCGGCGAGCAGCGGGTAGGGGTTGCGGGAGAACTCGGCCGACTCCATGGGGTTGTTCACTGCCACCCTCGTGCTCTCGTTCGCGGTCAGGTCCGCGCCCGTCCTCCCGGACCGGCCCGGTGACCACCTTCGCACCGGCGCCGGTCGCCCCGTCCGGTCCCGATCCCAGCCGTCCGGGTGAGATCCCACCGCCGAGGTGCGAGCGCGCGGAGCCCGGCGCACGCTGGAGGCATGTCCGAGCATCCGCCTGTCATCGTGCACCCACCGACGCCCTCCGGTGGACGCCGGGTGACCGTGCACGGGCAGATCGTCGGCCTGGCCCATGGCCGCGGCGACGTGGCGGAGTTCCTCCGGCGCGCGGGCGTTGCCGGCCCCGCCGAGGACATCGCACTGGACGACCCCCGCCTGGTCGAGTGGCGCGGCGGCTCCCTGGACGACTGGCCGATGCCGTCGCCGTGACGGGCCCCGGCCCGGCACCTCCGAGACGCGCCCGGCCCGTCCTCCCTCCCCGAGCCCACGCCGGCCCCCCGCTTGCATCCGTGGGCACCCGTTGTCGCTCGACGTGGTCCTCCTGGCCGCCGCACCGGCTCGGCCCTCGCCCCGGCCCGGCGCCGACAGCGCCGTGTCCGATTTCCGCCAGAGCGGCGGCGCGGAATGACGCACAGTGGGGGTGTGATGAGCGAGGACAGCAGGTACGAGGCGGTGCGGAGCCGGGACGCCAGGTTCGACGGGGCGTTCTTCTTCGCGGTGTCGACGACGGGGATCTACTGCCGGCCGAGCTGCCCCGCGACCACCCCGCGGCGGCGGAACGTCACCTTCTTCCCGACCGCCGCGGCCGCGCAGGGCTCCGGATTCCGGGCCTGCCGGCGGTGCCGCCCGGACGCGGTCCCCGGCTCGGTCGAGTGGAACGCCCGGGCGGATGTCGTGGGGCGGGCGATGCGGCTGATCGGCGACGGGGTGGTCGACCGGGAGGGCGTTGCCGGGCTGGCCGACCGGCTCGGCTACAGCGCCCGGCAGGTGCAGCGGCAGCTGACCGCCGAGCTCGGCGCCGGACCCGCCGCCCTGGCCCGGGCGCAGCGCGCGCACACCGCGCGGGTGCTGCTGCAGACCACCGCGCTGCCGATCGCCGACATCGCCTTCGCCGCCGGATTCGCCAGCGTCCGGCAGTTCAACGACACCGTCAAGGAGATCTATGCGCTCACCCCGAGCGGACTGCGGGCGGTCCGCCCCGGGCCCGGTTCCCGCTTCGGCGGCCTTGCGGCCCCGTCCGGCACGCCCGGCGTGCTGCCGCTGAGGTTGGCGTACCGCGGCCCGTACGCGGCCCGGCAGATCTTCGACTACCTGGCGCAGCGGGCGCTCGACGGGATCGAGGAGGTCACCGGGGAGCCCGGCGGCCGGACGTACCGGCGCACCCTGCGGCTGCCCCACGGCACCGGCATCGCGGAGGTCGACGAGGCCACCGGCGACGGCTGGCTGGACTGCCGACTGCACCTCACCGAGCTGCGGGACCTGGCCACCGCCGCCCAGCGCGTCCGCCGCCTGTTCGACCTGGACGCCGACCCGTTCGCGGTCGGCGAACGCCTCGGTGCGGATCCCGCGCTGGCCCCGTTGGTCGCCCGCTGCCCGGGGCTGCGCTCCCCGGGGACCGTGGACCCGGACGAACTCGCGGTGCGCGCCGTCCTCGGCAGGCGGGCCGGGACCGCCGCCGGCCGGGCCCTGGGCGCACGCCTGGTCGCCGCGCACGGGGAGCCGCTGCCCCGGCCTGCCGGCACCCTCGGCCATCTCTTCCCGCGGGCCGCCGAGTTGGCGGACGCGCCACTCACCGGGCTCGGCCTGTCCGACGCGCGGATCGCCGCGCTGCGCGCCCTCGCCGCCGCCCTCGCCGCCCGGGACGTCGTCCTGGACGCCGGGACCGACCGCGACCGGGCCGAACGCGCGCTCCGCGGGCTCCCCGGCATCGGTCCGTGGACCGCCGACTACATCCGGATGCGGGCGCTGGGCGACCCCGACGTCCTCCTCGGCGCACCGCCGGCGGGCACCGACCCGGCAGTGTGGAGCCCCTGGCGCTCGTACGCGACGCACCACCTCTGGGCCGCCGACCCCGCCGGCACCGCGGAACGGCACCCGAACCCGACAGAACGGATCGATGCATGACCCTCTACGCCACCCTCGACAGCCCCCTGGGCGAACTCCTGCTGGTCGGCGAGCGGTCCGCCACCGCACCCGGCGGCACCGCGCTCGCCTCGCTCTCCGTGCCGGGCCAGAAGCGCGGGGCCGTCGTCCAGGACGACTGGACGCACGACCCGGCCGCGTTCGCCGGGATCGCCCGCCAGCTCCGGGCGTACTTCGACGGGGCGCAGCAGCCGTTCGCCGTCGAGTGCGCCCCCCGCGGCACGGACTTCCAACAGCGCGTCTGGGCGGCGCTGGAGGCCATCCCGTACGGCACGACCACCACCTACGGAGCGATCGCCGCCGCCATCGGGGCGCCGCGCGGTGCGGTCCGCGCCGTCGGGACGGCGATCGGCGCCAACCCGCTGCTGGTGGTCCGGCCCTGCCACCGCGTCATCGGAGCCGACGGGTCGCTCACCGGCTACGCCGGCGGCCTGGCCCGTAAGCAACTGCTCCTCGGCCTCGAAGGGGCGGCGCCGGAGGCCCGTTGAGCCGGCCGAACACGGCCGCGCCCGCCGGTCCGGGCACCCACCCGGACCGGCGGACCGGGTCGGTCAGAGCATCGACCCGCCGGTGACGTCGATGCGCTGGCCGGTGATCCAACGGGAGTCGTCGGAGGCGAGGAAGGCGACCACGTCCGCGACGTCGGCGGGTCGGCCGAGCCGGTTGAACACCGAGATGGCGGCAAGTGCCGCATGTGCCTCGGGAGTTGACCGCATGGCCGCGTTCATATCGGTCTCTATGAATCCGGGCGCCACGGTGTTCACCGTGATCCCGCGCTCGCCGACGTCCTTGGCGAGGGTCCGGGTGAGGGTGTCGATCGCGCCCTTGGAGAGCCCGTAGGCGATGGTGGAGGGGAAGGCCGTACTCGTCACCGCGGACGAGATGTTGACGATCCGCCCGCCGTCCCGCATCCGCCGCAGACCGTGCTGGATGATGAAGAACGGGGCCTTGGTGTTGATCGCGATGGTCCGGTCGAACTCCTCGGTCGTCACCTCGCCGATGTGCCCCGGCAGGCTGATCGCCGCGTTGTTGACGAGGATGTCCAGGCCGGGTTCCGCGCCCGCCGCGGCCAGCCCGGCGTCGAAGGCGTCGAACAGCGCCTCGGCGTCGCCCGGGACGCCCAGCTCCGCACCGACCAGGAACGCCCGGCCGCCGTTGTCCCGGATGCCCTCGACGGTCTCCTTGGCCGCGCCCTCGTTGCTCCCGTAATGGACGGCGACCACGGCGCCGTCCTGCGCGAGGCGCTGGGCGATGCCCCGCCCGATGCCGCGGCTGGATCCCGTAACCAGCGCGGTCTTTCCGTAAAGGTCACCCATGGTCGTTGTCGGCCTTCCGTAGTGCTTCTGGCGGTCGGTTGCCGCCGTGTCAAAGAGGAGTGCTGTGCGGGCGGCCCGGCCGTTGTTCCGGTATGTCGTCTGCCTACACGGTGCATGAGCCGGTCTGGCTCATGACGAAGGGGGGTGGCGCGTGCGCGCCGGCGCTCATGCGGCGGTGGGCTCGGACGGGCGGTTCGGTGGCGGCCCGCCCGTCCGGTCAGCTGCGCGCATCCAGGGCCGTGAGGACGGAGGCGAAGACCGGATCCCCGTCCTGGGACCCGGTGACCTGGACCGTCGTGGTGCCGGTGGCCGTCGGCACCTTCCGCCGCGCCTCGATCAGACACGGGCGGCCGTGTTCCGCGTAGCGGTGGAACTCGGTGCCGAAGGCGTAGGGCAGGAAGGAGCTGCTCCCGGTCAGCGCGCGGGCGGCCTGCTGCGCCGCGTCGAGCAGGGACAGTCCGGGCACGTGGTCGTTGGCGGGATTGACGACCGTGGGGTGGCCGGGCGCGATCCGCAGCAGCCATCCGCCGGGCTGCCCGGCGGGGGAGAGCAGGACGTCCCGCTCGGTGGCGCTGCCGGTCAGTCCCGGCGCGACGGGGGTGGGGAGCGGGCCGGGGACGTGGCGGGCCGTGATCCGTTCCCCGCGGACCCGGCGGTAGACGGCCGGCGAGGTGACGCTGACATGGGAGTGGCCGGTCGCGACGACGCGGCCGTCCTTGCGGATCGTCATGTCGAAGCGGCTGCTGGACAGCATGCCGGCGCGCATCCGTGTCCGGCTGCACACGACGTCGATGCTCAGCTGCGTCGGCCCGTTCCCGGAGACGCGGTGCGCGGGGTCGGCGGTGTAGACGAGGTCGTGAAGGATGAAGTGATGACCGAGCGGTACCCCGAACTCGGTGTGGCAGAGCAGTAGTCCGGCCTGTCGGATGGTCTCTCCCGCCAGCATCGGATGGGGCCGGCTGTCGTGGGGGGCGAAGTAGAGGTGATCGTGCGGCCACTGGGCGGTCACGGAGAAGCGGTCCTGGCCCAGTCGGCGCCAGGAAGTGATCAAAATGTCCTCCACGAGAGGGCGGTGCAGAAACTCGTGAGGGATCGGGGCACTGGTGTCGGACCCCGGCCGGCTTGCGGCCGGTGGGTTCTGGACCTGCTGCATCCGGCGTCGGCTCGTGACTGGAACCGTGCTGCTGGCCTGCAACGTGTCGCTCATGACAGCCCCTATGTGTGTCTCTACGGAAGAGCTCCGGACACGATTAAGATACGTACCATCCGGTTTTCTTTTCAATGCCGGTGTGCGGGCAAAGGCGATCCGCCGATCTGGAGGAGACTTGAGCTGTGGCGAAATACTGAGAAGCTTGAGCCTTTGACAGACAGGAGGCGCTCTGTGGCACGTCAGGACCGCGCAATCAAGACGCGACGAGTGATCTTGGAAACCGCCGCGGCGGTCTTCGATGAACACGGCTTCGACCGCGCGACGATTGCTGAGATTCTCTCGCGCGCCGGCGTGACGAAGGGTGCCCTGTATTTCCACTTTCCCTCCAAAGAAGATCTTGCGCTCGCCGTGCTGCACGAGCAGGTGCTCGATATTGCGGTGCAGCCGCAGCCGATCAAACTCCAGGAGTTCGTGGACGCCGGGCAGATTCTGGCGTGCCGGCTGCGACACGATCCGATCCAGCGCGGCGCCGCCCGTCTCGCCATCGAGCCGGGTGCCAACCAGCTCGATCGCAAGCAGTCGATGTCGGCGTGGACCACGTTCGTCGAGGGACTGCTCAGGGAGGCCAAGGCGCGGGGCGAAGTCCTGGAGAGCGTCAACGTGCGGGACACGGCGGAGCTGTTCGTCGGTGCCTTCGCCGGGCTTCAGATGATGTCCAAGGCGTTCACCGACCAGAACGACGTCAGTCATCGGCTGTTGGTCTTCTTCGAGCACACCCTGCCCACCATCGCGGTGCCGGCCGTTCTCGCCAAACTCAGGCTCGACCCGGAGCGGGGTGCGCGGCTTGATGCGGAGCTCCGGGAACGCGCGGCGGAGGCGGCGGAGCACGCCGCCGCGCTGGAGGCGGACCTGCAGAACGCGGCGCCGTAGCGCGCCGCGGGAGCTCCTCGGGGTGCGGATGTCGCGGGGCGGAAGTTCCCCGGGTGTGCTGATACGTCGGTTCCGTCCCGGGCGCGGCCCCGCTGCCCGTGCTCCGCTCTTGACCCAGTCTTGATCCCTCGGCCGGTCGATTGTCAGTGGTGTGCGGTTCACTGGATCCCGTGTCCGGAACGAGACCGGGGGAGGGGCGATGGACGGGATGGCGGGCCCGAAGGGGCGGGCTGCGTACGGGAGTTGGTGCAGGCGGGGGCCGGGCGTGGTCGGCGTGAGCGAGATCACCGTCCGGAGCCCGAGATCTGGCCGGGTGGCTTGGAATAGGCCCCCGAGCTGAAACGTTCGCCATGCACGTATCAAGGGGCCATGCCCCATGCTTCGCGCGCCGCGCACCCTCTCCGCTCGCTCCTGCCGCCCTGGAGGCCGCACGCATGACCCAGACGATGACGGACCAGCTCCCCGCGGGGGCTGCGGACTCCGCCGCCGTGCCGCCACTGCCCCCGCCCGCCAAGGGCGGACACCGCAGAACGCACGCCGGCATCGTCCCGGTGCTCGCCTTCGCCGGCATCGTCGTCGCGGTGATGCAGACGCTGCTCGTGCCGGTCATCAAGGACCTGCCGACCCTGCTCGGCACCGCGCCCAGCAACGCCACCTGGGTCATGACGGCCACCCTCCTCGCCGGTGCGGTCGCCACCCCCATCATGGGCCGCCTCGGCGACCTCTACGGCAAGCGGCGGATGCTGCTGACGAGTCTCGCCGTCATGGTCGTGGGCTCGCTGATCTGTGGCTTCACCGACCAGTTGCTCGTCATGATCGTCGGGCGGGCGCTGCAGGGCTTCGCGATGGGCGCGATACCCCTCGGCATCGGCCTGATGCGCGATGAACTGCCCCGGGAGCGGCTCGGCTCCGCCATGGCCCTGATGAGCTCCTCGATCGGCGTCGGCGGCGGACTGGCGCTGCCCGCCGCGGCCCTGGTGGCCCAACACGCCGACTGGCACACGCTGTTCTTCGCCGCCGCCGGGCTCGGCGTGCTGTCGATGCTGCTCACCGTGCTGGTCGTCCCGGAGACCTCGGTGCGGGCGCCCGGCCGCTTCGATGTCGCCGGCGCCCTCGGCCTGTCGGTCGGCCTGGTCGCCTTCCTGCTGCCGATCACCAAGGCGAGCGAGTGGGGTTGGGGATCGCCCCGCACCCTCGGCCTGTTCGGGGCCGCGGCGCTGATCCTGGTGCTGTGGGGCGTGATGGAGCTGCGGATCGCCGACCCGCTGGTGGATCTGCGCACCACCGCCCGGCGCGAGGTGCTGCTCACCAACCTCGCCTCCATCACGGTCGGAGTGGCGTTCTACGCCATCTCGCTGGTGCTGCCGCAGCTGCTCCAGCTGCCCACGTCGACCGGCTACGGCCTCGGCCAGTCGATGGTGGTGGCCGGGCTGTGCGTGGCGCCGCTGGGGCTGACGATGATGTTCGTGGCACCGCTGTACGCACGGATCGCGGCCCGCCGCGGCCCCAAGGTCTCGCTGCTGCTCGGCATGCTGGTCATCGGGGTCGGTTACGGCGGCGGGATCGGCCTGATGCAGGCCCCCTGGCAGACGGTCGTGATCGCGGTGGTGGTCGGCGCGGGCATCGGCCTGGCGTACTCCTCGCTCCCGGCGCTCATCATCGGGGCCGTCGATCCGTCCGAGACCGGCGCGGCCAACGGCCTGAACACCCTGATGCGTTCGATCGGCACGTCCGTGTCCAGCGCCGTCATCGGCATGGTGCTGGCCCGTATGTCCGAGCCGCTGGGGCCGGTCACGGTGCCCACGATGGCCGGGTTCCGGGTCTCGTTCCTGATCGCCACCGCCGCGGTCGCCCTCGGGGTGCTGGTGGCGGCCTTCCTGCCGTCCCAGCGGAAGGCCGCCGGGGCGCGGACGACGCCGCTGGCGCAGAGCGCGGACGAGGCCGGCACAGCCGGTCCCGGCGCCGCGGTCGCGGCGGACGTCCCGTCGGACGCGGCCGGGCGGAGCGCACCCGTTGCGGGAGCGGCGGACGAGCCGGCCGCCGGGTTCCGGGGGCGGGTCGTGGACACCGCAGGCGGCCCGGTGCCGGGCGCCACGGTCACCCTGATCGACCGGCACGGGCAGCAGGCCGGGGTCACCACGGCCGCGCCCGACGGCAGTTATGCGCTGGCCGCCCCGGCCGCGGGCACATACGTCCTGACCGGCGCCGCCCAGGCGCACGCCCCGCAGGCCGTCTCCGTCGCGCATGCCGGCGAGGGCACGGTGGCCGGGGCGGACCTGGTGCTGACGCCCACCGGCAGCCGCCTCGCCGGCACCGTGCTCGGTGGCCCGGAAGGGACGGCGCTGACCGGAGCGCACGTCGTGATCACCGATGCCCACGGCGACGTGGTGACGCACACGACGACCGGAGCCGACGGGCGGTGGACGGTCGCCCAACTGCCGGACGGGCCCTACACCCTCGTCTTCAGCGCTCCGGGGCACCAGCCGACCGCGCATGCCGTCCAGTTGGGCGGGGGCGTCGACGGCGCCGGGGGCGATACGCGCCACCAGGAGGTGCGGCTGCGGCCCGGCGCCACCGTGCGCGGTACGGTCCGCGGGCCGGACGGGCACCCCTTGGCGGACGCCACCGTCACCCTGCTGGAGGACGGGACGGTCGCCGGGCACGCGGTCACCGGGCCGGACGGCGCCTATGCCTTCACGGACCTGGCCGGAAGCCACTACACCCTCTCGGCGGCCGGCTATCCGCCGCACGCCGCGCCGATATCCCTGGCGGGCGGCGCGGATGCGCGGCTGGACCTGGAGTTGGCGCAGCCGGGTGGGGCCGGGCAGCGGGAGCGCTGAGCGTGTCGCCCGTGGCGTGCGCCGGCCCGCGGTGATTCCTCGTCAGCGCGGAGGGTCGCTGCCGACGGCCGTGCCGACGCAGGCAGCGCTGGCGGCACCGCTTCCGGCGGCGTGCGCACCATCCTGACGAGGTGTCACCCATCCTCCGCGGGGCGCCCCGTCAGCAAGAGCGCCCGGGTTTCCGCCAGTTCGGACTGGAGGACGTCGCCGGCGGTGTCGGCGTCGCCGGCGGCCACGGCCTCGACGAGGGCGGCGTGGCGGGCGTCCCCGTGGTGCGGGTCGTGATCGCGCAGGCCGAGCAGCCGGACGAGGTCGATCAGGCCCTGGCGCAGGGCGGGGACGAACTGGCCGAAGAGGTCGGTCAGTACGGGGTTGTGGGCGGCGTCCACCACCGCCGCGTGCAGGGCGATGTCCGCGTCGACGAAGGCTGCGTCGTCGGCGGCGCCGTCGGTCCGCCGCCTCTCCAGTGCCGCGTACAGGGCCGTGACATCGGCCTCGGTGCGGCGCTCGGCGGCGAGGCGGGCGGCCTGGACCTCGACCATCGCGCGCACCTCGTAGACGTCGGCGACGGCCGCGCGGCGCAGGCGGGTCGGCCAGTCCTCGGTGGGTTCGGCGGCGATGACGAAGACACCGGCGCCCTGGCGGGGCTGCACCATTCCGGCGCCGGCCAGCGCGCGCAGCGCTTCGCGGACCGTCGAGCGGCCGACGCCGAGGGTCTTGGCCAGCGTCGTCTCGCCCGGGAGCCTGCTGCCCACCGGCCAGTGCCCGCCGGTGATCTGGTCGCGCAGCCGTTGCGCGGCCTGTTCGACCAGGGGGCTGGGGCGGAGGGCTTCCAGCGGCATCCCGTTTCTCCTGTCCTCATAACTCCTCAGCTTGTCTGAGGAATTGGTTCGTGGTTAGTGTACCCGTCATGACGCTGCGTGGCCTCCTCCTCGGGTGCCGCGGCGGGGCCTGACGCGACCGGCACCCCGCCGCGGGGTCCGGTGCTGCCGGTCTCTCCCCCCGGCTTCTGTGAAGGAACGCGATGTCCCGCACTTTCCCCACCGTCCGCACGCCCCGCGGGCCGGTGCCCGCGACGGCCCCGGCCTGGAATCCGCAGCGCGGCAGTGACATGCCGGCCCACCGCTACCGGCCCGCCCACCAGCGGGTCGAGGTGCCGCACACCGACCGTGAGTGGCCCGCCGCCCGGATCGAGCGGGCGCCCCTGTGGGTGCCGGTCGACCTGCGCGACGGCAACCAGGCGTTGGCCGAACCGATGGACACCCCGCGCAAGCGCCGGCTGTTCGACCTGCTGGTCGCCATGGGCTTCAAGGAGATCGAGGTCGCCTATCCCTCGGCGAGCCGCACCGACTTCGACTTCGTACGGCATCTGGCCGAGAGCGACGCCGTCCCCGACGACGTGACCGTCGTGGTGTTCACCCCGGCCCGCAAGGAGCTGATCGAGCGGACCTTCGAGGCGATCGACGGGCTGCCGCGCACCGTCGTCCACCTCTACACGGCGACCGCCCCCACGTGGCGCGAGGTGGTCCTCGGCCGCACCAGGGACGAGGTGCACGCCATGGTCCGGGACGCCGCGACGCTGATGGCGCGGCTGGCCGACGCCCGTCCGCACGCCGACATCCGGTTCCAGTTCTCGCCCGAGGTCTTCAATCTGACCGAACCCGATCTGGTGCTGGAGATCTGCAACGGGCTGACCGCGCTCTGGGACGCCGCCCCGGACCGCCCGGTGACGCACAACCTCCCGGCCACCGTCGAGATCGCCACGCCCAATGTGTACGCGGACCAGATCGCCTATATGCACCGGCACTTGGCCCGCCGGGACGCGGTGGTCCTCTCCCTGCACCCGCACAACGACCGCGGTACCGGCGTGGCCTGCGCCGAGCTCGGCCTGCTCGCGGGAGCGCAGCGCATCGAGGGCTGCCTGTTCGGCAACGGCGAGCGCACCGGGAACGTCGACCTGGTCACCCTGGCCCTCAACCTGTACACCCAGGGCGTCGATCCGATGCTGGACTTCTCCGACCTGGACACCGTCCGCCGCACCGTCGAGGACTGCATCCGGCTGCCCGTCCACCCCCGCCACCCCTACGCCGGCGACCTCGTCCACACCGCCTTCTCCGGCACCCACCAGGACGCCATCGGCAAGGGGTTCGCCCACCACGCCCGGCGCGCCGCCGAGTTGGGCGTCCCCGAGGCCGAGGCGCCGTGGGACGTGCCGTACCTGCCCGTCGACCCGGCCGACCTCGGCCGCGGCTACGAGGCGGTGATCCGTGTCAACAGCCAGTCGGGCAAGGGCGGGATCGCCCACCTCCTGCACACCCACTACGGGCTGGACCTGCCCGGTGACCTGCGGCCGGAGTTCTCCCGCACCGTGCAGCGCGCGACCGACGGCAGCGGGCAGGAACTCACCCCGAAGGACCTGTGGGAGCTGTTCCGCAGCAGCTACCTCGCTCCGGGCGTGGACGGCCCGCTGACCCTCGGCACCTGGAGCACCGGCGAGCCGAGGCCGGGGGAGCACCTGGTCCGCTGCGAACTGGGCGGCGGGTCGGACCTGCGGACGTACCAGGGGCGCGGCAACGGGCCGCTGGCCGCGTTCGCCGACGCCCTGGCCGCGGCGGGCCACCCCGTGGACATCACCGCCTACGCCGAGCACGCCACCGCCGCCGGGCCGGACAGCGCCGCCGTCGCCTACGTCCGCTGCCGGATCGGCGGGGACACCGCCTGGGGCGCGGGCCAGGACACCTCCGTGCTGACCGCGTCTGTACGGGCCGTCCTGGCGGCTGTCAACCGGGCGGCGCGGGCGGGGGCCGATCGCCCCGGTCCGGCCTGAGCCGCGAACCGGGCTCCGGCGGCCGAAAAGTGCCGTTCTCGTGCAACCCCGGTGTCAAGGGAAGCGTCTCTTCTACTCCCTATGGTGGGATTTCGGTCGAGTGCGGACCCCCGGTCCGCCCCGGGCGCACCGCGGCACCACCAGCATCGACGCCCGGGGCCCGGCCCTGCGCACTTACCAGGGGCATGGGCCCGTCGCACGGGGCACCTGGGGCGGAAGGGGTCTTCCGGGGGCGGTGCGCAGGAAGGCTGAAACGGCCGAACCTCGTAGTGCCGCGTCCGCAACCGCAGAGATTTCTGCGAGCCTGGGCGGCACACCGGAGTTCCGGCTGGTCACACAGGCCGCCGGGGCAGCGCCGAACCGGGCGCGCGGCCTCGTTAGCGGGGTGTTAGTGCCTCGTTAGCGGACCGGCAGTGCCCGGGAGCACGCTGGAAGAGCAACGGACGGACCGTACGCACCCACATTCACGAGGGTACCCACCTACCAGACGAGGGGGACTCATGTCGCTCACCATCAAGACTGTCGGCCGCGGCCGCCGTGTCGCCGCCGGATCGCTGATCGCCGTCACCGCGTTGACGCTCTCCGCCTGCCAGAACGGCACGGACCGTGCGTCGTCCCAGTCCTCGTCGGCCGCCGCGCCCGCCACCTCCAGCGCGAGCCGGGCGCAGGGCGCGCCGTCGACCGGTGGCAGCCCGCAGTCCGCCGGGAACGCCGCCCGGCCGTCCAGCGTGGCCAAGCCCTCCGCGGGCACCTCCGGCGTCCCCAGTGCCAGCCAGGCCAACCCCTCGGCCATGACGGCCTCGGACCGCTGCACCGCGGAGAACATGTCGCTGCGCCTGGGCCGCACGGACGTCGGCGCGGGCAACATCCGGGTCCCGCTGGTCTTCACCAACAAGGGCAAGAAGGCGTGCTCGCTGCGGGGCTACCCCGGCGTCTCGCTGATCCAGCGTGACGGTTCGGCGGTCGGTACGCCCGCCTCCCGCGAGGGCGGCGCCGGCGGCGGCGTACGGCTCCAGCCCGGGCAGAGCGCGCACGCCGTGCTGCACACCGTCAACGACGGCGTCTCGGACATCCCCTGCTGGAAGGACTCGCAGATCGTCTTCGTCTACCCGCCCGGCTCCAAGGAGTCCATGACCACCAACAGCGGTGGGCTGCGGGTGTGCGGCGGCACGTTCACCGTCACCGCCATGGAGGCCGGTGTGCCGTCCTGACGGCAGACCCTCCTCGGGCCATGGGGCCGTTCCGGTGCTGGTGCGTCACCGGAACGGCCCCTGTCGGCTCTCCTCGCCTCCCGGGCGGTGTTACCAAGGTGGACGGAAGCCGTGCCGAGCGCTTCCGCTGCCCACCTCGCCGAGGAGGCGTTACGCCATGGATGCCGCACCTGCCACCGCGACCGGGGCCGCTCCGGCGGCCAAGAAGGACGACGAGCCCCCGATCCACGTCCTCTGGATCAACGCCGGCCTGAGCTGCGACGGCGACTCGGTGGCGCTGACCGCCGCGACCCAGCCGAGCATCGAGGAGATCGCGCTCAGCGTGCTGCCGGGCCTGCCCAAGGTCCAGGTCCACTGGCCGCTGATCGACTTCGAATGCGGTCCGGTGCAGGGCGCGGACACCTTCATCGAGTGGTTCTTCAAGGGCGAGCGCGGAGAGATCGACCCGTTCGTGCTGGTCGTCGAGGGCTCCGTCCCCAACGAGGCGATCAAGCCGGAGGGTTACTGGTGCGGCTTCGGCGACGACCCCGAGACCGGGCAGCCGATCACCACCAGTGAGTGGATCGACCGACTGGCCCCCAAGGCGCTCGCCGTCGTCGCCATCGGCACCTGCGCCACGTACGGCGGCATCCACGCCATGGCCGGCAACCCGACCGGCGCCATGGGCGTGCCCGACTACCTGGGCTGGGACTGGAAGTCCAAGGCCGGGATCCCGATCGTGTGCGTCCCGGGCTGTCCGATCAAGCCGGACAACTTCGCCGAGACCCTGGTCTACCTGCTCTACCAGGCCGCCGGCGCGGCGCCGATGATCCCGCTGGACGACCAACTGCGGCCCACCTGGCTCTTCGGCGAGACCGTGCACGAGGGCTGCGACCGGGCCGGCTACTACGAGCAGGGCCAGTTCGCCACCACGTACGACTCGCCCAAGTGCCTGGTGAAGGTCGGCTGCTGGGGTCCCGTGGTCAAATGCAATGTGCCCAAGCGGGGCTGGATGGACGGCATCGGCGGCTGCCCCAACGTCGGCGGGGTCTGCATCGCCTGCACCATGCCCGGCTTCCCCGACAAGTTCATGCCGTTCATGGACGAGCCGCCCGGCGCCAAGCTCTCCAGCACCGCCAGTACCGCGTACGGCAACGTCGTCCGCCGGCTGCGCGGCATCACGGCCCGGACCGTGGACCACGAGCCCAGGTGGCGGCACCGCGGCGAGAAGCTGACCACCGGCTACCGCCGGCCCTGGTGACCCCCCTGACCCGACGCTCCGTCAGATCCCCACCTCGGCAAGCGAAGAAGGGCATGGCACAGACAATGGCAGCGAAGACCAAGACGGCCGGCGACGGCAGCGGTCTGACGGAGATGTCCTGGGACCCGATCACCCGGATCGTGGGCAGCCTGGGCATCCACACCAAGATCGACTTCAAGCAGAAGCGGGTCGCCGAGTGCTACAGCACCTCGTCGGTCTTCCGCGGCTACAGCGTCTTCATGCGCGGCAAGGACCCGCGCGACGCGCACTTCATCACCAGCCGGATCTGCGGGATCTGCGGCGACAACCACGCCACCTGCTCGGTCTACACCCAGAACATGGCCTACGGGGTGAAGCCCCCGCACCTGGGCGAGTGGATCATCAACCTCGGCGAGTCCGCGGAGTACATGTTCGACCACAACATCTTCCAGGAGAACCTGGTCGGGGTCGACTACTGCGAGAAGATGGTCCGCGAGACCAACCCGGGCGTCTGGGAGCTCGCCCAGCGGACCGAGGCCCCGCACGCCGGCGACCACGGCTACCGCACCATCGCCGACATCATGACCTCGCTCAACCCCATCGAGGGCGAGTTCTACCGCGAGGCGCTCCAGGTCAGCCGCTACACCCGGGAGATGTTCTGCCTGATGGAGGGCCGCCATGTGCACCCCTCCACGCTCTACCCGGGCGGCGTCGGCACCGTCGCCAGCGTCCAGCTCTTCACCGACTACCTCAGCCGGCTGATGCGCTACGTCGAGTTCATGAAGCGCGTGGTGCCGCTCCACGACGACCTCTTCGACTTCTTCTACGAGGCACTGCCCGGCTACGAGGAGGTCGGCCGACGGCGGGTCCTGCTCGGCTGTTGGGGCGCCCTCAACGACCCCGAGCACTGCGACTTCACCTACCGCAACATGTCGGACTGGGGCCGGCGGATGTTCGTCACCCCCGGCATCATCGTCGACGGGAAGCTGGTCACCAACGACCTCACCGAGATCAACCTCGGCATCCGCATCCTGCTCGGCAGCTCCTACTACCAGGACTGGGAGGGCCAGGAGAAGTTCGTCACCCACGACCCGCTCGGCAACCCCGTCGACGCCCGCCACCCCTGGAACCAGCACACCATCCCCGCCCCGCAGAAGCGCGACTTCGACGACAAGTACAGCTGGGTGATGTCGCCGCGCTGGTTCGACGGCAAGGAGCACCTGGCCCTGGACACCGGCGGCGGCCCGATCGCCCGCCTGTGGTCCACCGCCCTCTCCGGCCTCGTCGACACCCCCTACGTCAAGGCCACCGGCAACAGCGTCGTCATCGACCTGCCGCGCAGCATGACCCGGCCCGAGGCCCGCTTCGAGTGGAAGATCCCGAAGTGGAGCAACGCGCTGGAACGCAACCGCGCCCGCACCTACTTCCAGGCGTACGCGGCGGCCATGGCGCTGCACTTCGCCGAGCAGGGGCTGGAGGAGGTGCGCGCCGGACGCACCCAGACCTGGGAGAAGTTCGAGGTGCCCGACGAGTCCATCGGCTGCGGCTTCACCGAGGCGGTGCGCGGCGTCCTCTCCCACCACATGGTCATCCGCGACGGGAAGATCGCCAACTACCACCCCTATCCGCCGACACCGTGGAACGCCAGCACCCGCGACTCCTACGGCACCCCCGGCCCCTATGAGGACGCCGTCCAGAACACCCCGATCTTCGAGGAGAACACCCCGGAGAACTTCAAGGGCATCGACATCATGCGGGCGGTGCGCAGCTTCGACCCCTGCCTGCCGTGCGGCGTCCACATGTACGTCGGCGGCCGGACCGTCGAGACCATGCACGTCCCCACCGGGCTGAGCGGACTCGCCGGATGACCGCGCCTGTCGCCGCCCCCGACGCCGAGCTGACCGGCCGCCGGGTCGAGGAACTGCTGGACCGACTCATCGAACACGGCGACGCCGCGACGGCCGCGACCGCCGAGGAACTCGTCCGGGTCCTGATGGACTTCTACGGCGCCGGACTGGCCCGCATCATGCACCTCGTCGAGCGGCGCACCGGCGCCGACGGGCCACGGGCCGCGCTGCTGGGCGACGCCCTGGTCAGCAGCCTGCTGGTGCTGCACGACCTGCATCCGGAGGACGCCGCAGCCCGCATCGACCGGGCGCTGGCGAGCGTACGGAGCCAGGACGCGGTCGAGGTCGCGGAGTTCGCCCCGGAGACCGGGGAACTGCGGTTGGCGGAGAGCGGATCGGGCGGCTGCGGATGCGGCGGCGCGGTCGACCGGCCGGCGGTGGAGGGCGCGTTGTCCTGCTTCGCGCCGGAGGTGACCTCGGTGGCGTGGGAGACCCGCCGCGCCGCGCCGGAACTCCCGCTGCTCCAGATCTCGCGCCGCCCGCCGACCGCCGCCCCGGTGTCGTGAGCGCCCCGCCGACCGCCGCCGCCCACCGCGGCCTGCGGCGCTTCCGGGCCCCCGCGCCCCCGCCGCCCGAACGCTGCGAACTGTGCGGCATCGAACTCGCCGGCCGCCACCGCCACTTGGTCGACACCAGGAACCGCGGGCTGGCCTGCGCCTGCCCGCCCTGCGCGCTGCTCTTCGAGCGGGCCGGCGCCGCCGGCGGACAGTTCCGCACCGTCCCGGACCGCTTCCTGTCCGACCCCGACCACCGCCTGGACGACGCGGTCTGGGACCGGCTCCGGATCCCCGTCGGCGTCGCGTTCCTGCTGGACAACACCGCGCTGGGCCGGGCGGTGGCGCTCTACCCCAGCCCGGCCGGCGCCACCGAGAGCGAGCTGGAACCCTCCGCCTGGCAGGCCGTCCACGACGCCACCCGACTCGCCGGGCTCCTCGCCCCCGACGTGGAGGCCCTGCTGCTGCGCCGCACCGAGGACCGGATCGAGTGCCACCTGATCCCGGTCGATCTCGCCTACGAACTCACCGGCCGGCTGCGGATGCTGTGGCGGGGCTTCGACGGCGGGGCCGAGGCCCGCGCCGCCCTCGCGGACTTCTTCGCCGACGTCGCCCGGCGGGCCCGGGAACCGCACGAGGAGGCCCGACGGCCGTGACCGAGCTGTCCTTCGTCTGCACCGGCGTCCGCGCCGACCGCTACGCCGCCGCCCCCACCCTCCTCTTCCGCCTGCGGATCACCGCCGCGGGCGACGCCCGGGTGCACGCCCTGGCGCTGCGCTGCCAGCTCCGCATCGAACCGGCCCGGCGCGACTACGACCCCGAGGAGGCCGCCGCGCTGGCCGACCTCTTCGGCGCGCGGTCCCGCTGGGGCAGCACCCTCAAACCCCTCCAGTTCGCACAGGTCTCCCTCGTCGTCCCCGGCTTCACCGGCGAGACCGAGGTGGACCTGCCGGTCCCGTGCAGCTACGACCTGGAGGTGGCCGCCGGCCGCTACATGCACGCCCTGCGCGACGGCGAGGTGCCGCTGCTGCTGCTCTTCTCCGGCACCGTCTTCGCCGGCCCGAGCGGTTTCCAGGTCTTCCCGGTGCCCTGGCACAAGGAGGCCGAGTGCCGGCTCCCGGCCGCCGTGTGGCGGGAGATGACCGACACCCACTTCCCCGGCTGCGGCTGGCTGCGCCTCCCCAAGGAGAGCCTGGACGCGCTGCTGGCGTTCCGCTCCCGGCACGCCCTGCCGTCTTGGGAGGCCACCGTCCAGGCGCTGCTGGCCGCCGCGGACGGCACCACGCCCGGGCCACGCGGCTTCCCCGCCGTCGCCCGCCCCGCCACCGAGAGGACCGCACCGTGACGACGCCGGCGCCCACCGACACGCTCGCGGAACGCTTCGCCACCGCCCGGCAGGTCGCGGACGCCGTGCTGTTCGAGGGCTACGTCCTGTACCCCTACCGGGCGTCCGCCGCCAAGAACCGGCTGCGCTGGCAGTTCGGCGTCCTGGTGCCGCCCGGCTGGGGCGCCGACCACGCCGAACACTCCCACCAGCGCACCGAATGCCTGATGGAACCGCGCTCCGGAGCCCGGCTCGCCGCCGAGCTGCGCTTTCTGCGCGCCCAGCGGCGTACCGTCCAACGTCTGGACTCCGACGGGGAGTTCACCACCGCCGCCGAGCTGGAGCTGCCGGACCGGGTGCTGGTCCCCTGGGACGAGGGCATCGAGGAGCGCTGCCCGATCGACGTCCCGGTGGCCGAGTTGGCCGGCGACGGCGTCACCGTCCCGTTCAGCCGGCCCGCCGGCGAGGAGACCGAGCCGGTGCACGACGCCGACGGGCGGCCGGTGGGCCGGCTGGTACGCCGCCGCGAGGAGATCCGCGGGATGCTGCGGCTGACCGCGCAGGAGATCGAGGGCCCGTACGCGGTGCTGAGACTGACCGCGACGGTCGAGAACACCAGCGGCTGGGCCCCGGACCCGGCGGCGGACGACCGGGACGCGGCGCTGCCCCGCTCGCTGGTCGCCGCCCACCTCCTCCTCGGCCTGAGCGCCGGCCGGTTCCTCTCCCAGACCGACCCGCCCGAATGGGCCCGGGGCGCGGTCGCCGGCTGCCGCAACGAGCACACCTGGCCGGTGCTGGCCGGCCCGCCCGGCAGCGCCGAGGTGGTGCTGTCCGCCCCGATCATCCTGGAGGACCACCCGGCCATCGCCCCCGAGAGCCCCGGCGCGCTCTACGACGCCCTGGAGATCGACGAGATCCTCGCCCTCCGCACGGCGACCCTCACCGACCAGGAGAAGCGCGAGGCCCGCGGCACCGACCCGCGGGCCGCCGAGGTGATCGACCTCGCCGACGGGATGCCCCCCGAGGTGCTGGAGCGGCTGCACGGCGCCGTACGGGCGCTGCGCGAGGTCACCGGCCCGGACCCGGAACCGGCCCGCCCGGACACCCCCTGGTGGGACCCGGGCGGCGACCGCGACGTGGACCCGCTGACCGACCGGATCAGCATCGACGGCCGCTCGGTCGGCGCCGGCAGCCGGGTGGAACTGCGCCCCGGCCGCCGCCGCACCGATGCCCAGGACCTCTTCCTGCACGGGCGCGCCGCGCGCGTCGAGGCCGTGCTGCACGACGTGGACGGCGGGGTGCACCTCGCGGTGACCGTCGAGGGCGACCCGGGCGCCGACATCCGGCGCGCACAGGGCCGGTTCCTCTACTTCCAACCCGACGAACTCGCGCCCCTGGAGGACGAGTGAGCAACGCCCCGCCCCGCCCCCTCCCACCCGGCCGCACCCTGATCGCGGGCGTCGGCAACATCTTCCTCGGCGACGACGGCTTCGGCGTCGAGACCGTCCGCGCGCTCGGTGCGCACACCCTCCCCGACGGAGTGGAACTGGTCGACGCCGGCGTCCGCGGCGTCCACCTCGCCTACCGGATGCTGGACGACTACCGGACGGTGCTGCTGGTGGACGCCGCGGCGCGCGGCGGCGAGCCCGGCTCGCTCTACCTCCTGGACGCCACCGATCCCGCCGACGCCGCCGCCCGCCCGGAGAACACCCCCCTCGACGCCCACCACATGACGCCCGACGCCGTCCTGGCGCTGCTCGACACGCTCAGCGCGGGCACCGGCGCCCAGCGCCCGGAACGCGTCCTGGTCGTCGGCTGCGAACCCGCCGACACCGAAGAGGGAATCGGCCTGAGCACCCCCGTCGCCGCCGCCGTCGACGAGGCCGTCCGGCTCGTGCTGCGGCTGGTCGGCGCGCAGGAGCCGGCGCCGGCCCCCACCGGCGCCCCGACCGCCACCAGTGAGAGGAACACGACACCATGCTGAAGCTCGCCCTCGGCAGCGCCCTGGCCGCCGCCCTCGCGCTCGCCCTGCGCAACCTGCCCGACCTCAAGCGCTATCTGCGGATGCGCGCCATGTGACGCGGGCTCCCCACCGGCGGCGGGCGCGCTGCACCGAACGGTGTATGCCGCCGCGCCGCCCCGGCGAGGCACCCCGAACGCCCCGGTGCCGCGCCGTCTAATGAAGCCAGCGGCAACCGGTCGTCACACCCGAAAGAGACGGACCGATGCACGAGATGTCCATCGCGCTGGCGGTCATCGACCAGGTGGAGAGCGCGGTACGGCCCGCCGGCGCGACCGCGGTCAGCAGTGTCCGGCTCCAGATCGGCGAACTGGCCGGGGTGGTCCCCGACGCCCTGGCCTTCTCCTTCCAGCTCGCCTGCGAGGGCACGGTCCTGGCCGGCGCCGAGCTGATCACCGAACCGATCGCGGCCCGCGCCCGCTGCGCCGCCTGCGACCGGACCTGGCCGGCGGGCATGCCGCCGCGCCTGAGCTGCCCCGGGTGCGGCGGGGCCCGTGTGGAGCTGCTCTCCGGCCGCGAACTGCGGATCGCCGACGTCAGCTGGCACGACGCCCCGGTACCCACACCGACGCACGAGGAGCGCTGATCCCATGTGCCGTGTCCTTGATCTGCAGCAGGCGGTGCTCGCCAAGAACGACGCCTGTGCGCACACCCTGCGCGAGGAACTGGCCGGCCGCGGCACCGCGGTCGTCAATCTGCTCTCCAGCCCAGGCAGCGGCAAGACGGCCCTGCTGGAACGGGAGTTGACGCGGGCGCGGGAACGTGGGGTGCCGGTCGCGGCGCTCACCGCCGACCTGGCCACCGAGAACGACGCGGTGCGGCTGGCCCGCTCCGGAGTCCCCGTCAAACAGGTGCTCACCGACGGGCTGTGCCACCTGGAGGCCGAGATGCTCGGCGGGCACCTGGACGGTTGGCTCCCCGCCGGGACCCGGCTGCTGTTCGTCGAGAACGTCGGCAACCTCGTCTGCCCCGCCTCCTACGACCTGGGGGAGACCCTGCGGGTGGTACTGGCCTCGGTGACCGAGGGCGAGGACAAGCCGCTGAAGTACCCCACCGCCTTCGGGCTGGCCCACCTGGTCCTGATCACCAAGACCGACATCGCCGCGGCGGTGGACTTCGACGAGGCGGCGTTCCGGGCCAACGTGGAACGGGTCAACCCCGGCGCCGAGGTCGTCCGCACCTCGGTGCGCGCCGGTGAGGGCGTCGGGGTGCTGCTGGACCGGGCCCTGGCGGCGCGGGAGGGCGGGCCGGCGCACATCCCGGTGATGACCCGTCAGTCCCACCATGTGCACGACGCGTCGGTGGACCGGGTCGGCCAACGCGACACCGTGGGGTCGAGCCGCTCATGACCGTCGGGCGGCCCGGTGCCGGCACCGCTCCCGCACCCTCCCCCGAGCCGTCGACGTCCCTCGACGAGGGGGCGTCCCCGGGCGTGGGGGAGGATCCCCGCACGGGAGCGGTGGGCACCGTGCGCCGTGCCGAGGCCCCCGGGGCCGCCCCCGCCCGCCACCGGATCATCGTGCGCGGCATCGTCCAGGGCGTCGGCTTCCGCCCGTTCGTGCACGGCCTCGCCACCGAGCTGGGGCTGGCCGGCCACGTCAGCAACACCGGTGAAGGAGTCGTCGCCGAGGTCGAGGGCCCGCCGGGCGTGCTGCACCGGTTCGGTGCGCGGCTGCGCGCCGAGGCGCCGCCGCTGGCGGTCGTGGAGGCGGTGGACGGCCAGGACATCGCGGTCACCGGCGGCACCGGCTTCACCATCCTCCCCTCCCGCACCGGTGGCCCGGCCCGCACCCTGGTCGCGCCGGACGCCGCCACCTGTGACGCCTGCCTGGCCGAACTGACCGACCCCGCCGACCGCCGCTACCGGCACCCCTTCGTCACCTGCACGCACTGCGGGCCGCGCTTCACCATCGTCCGCGCGCTGCCCTACGACCGGGCGCAGACCACGATGGCCGACTTCCCGATGTGCCCGCGCTGCGCGGCCGAGTACGCGGACCCGGCCGACCGGCGGTTCCACGCTCAGCCGGTCGCCTGCCATGACTGCGGGCCGCGGCTGCGGCTGCTGGCCCACGGCCCGGACGGGCCCGCCGGCCCGCCGCGTCCGCTGCCCGGCGACCCGGTGGCCGGCGCCCGGCGGCTGCTCGCCGAGGGCGCCATCGTCGCCGTCAAGGGACTGGGCGGCTACCACCTGGTGTGCGACGCCCAGGACGACCGCGCGGTGGCCGAGCTGCGCCGGAGGAAGGCCCGCGGCGACAAGCCGTTCGCCCTGATGGTTCGTCAACTTGCTGACGTGGAAGGGCTGGTGGAACTCAGAGCGGAGGAGCGGGCGCTGCTCACCGGGCCGGTGCGGCCGATCGTGCTGCTGCGCCGGCGACCCGGCGGGCCCGCGCCGGGGGCCCCGGCGGTCTCCGACCACGTCGCCCCCGGCTGCCCCGACCTGGGGCTGATGCTCCCCTACACCCCGCTGCACCACCTGCTGTTCGGCCTGCCTGGCGACCCCCAGGGCCCCCGGCTGCTGGTGATGACCAGCGGCAACGTCTCCGGCGACCCGCTCGTCACGGACGACGCGGACGCCCTGGTGCGGCTGGCGCACCTGGCCGATGCCTGGCTGGCCCACGACCGGGCGATCCAGGTCCCGTGCGACGACTCGGTGGTCCGGATCAGCGACGGCGCACCGCTGTACGTCCGGCGCTCGCGCGGCTGCGCCCCGTACCCGGTGCCGCTGCCGGTGTCGGTCCGGCCCGCGCTGGCCACCGGCGGCGACCTGAAGACCGTACTGTGCCTGGGGGACGGGCACCGGGCCTGGCTGTCCGCGCACATCGGGGACATGGACGACCTCGCCACCCAGCTGGCGTTCGAGCGGGCCGCCGAGCACCTGGCGACCCTCACCGGGGTCCGGCCCCGGCTGCTGGCCACCGACCGGCACCCCGGCTACCGCACCGGCCAGTGGGCCCACCGGCACACCCGCGGTCGCCCCCTGGTCCGGGTCCAGCACCACCACGCGCACATCGCCTCCGCCATGGCCGAACACGGCCTGGACGGCAGCCGACCGGTTATCGGCGTCGCCTTCGACGGCACCGGCTACGGCGACGACGGTGCGGTCTGGGGCGGCGAGGTCCTCCTCGCCGACTACGCCGGATACCGCCGCTTCGCCCAGCTCGGCTACGTCCCGCAGCCCGGCGGCGACAGCGCCGTCCGCCGGCCCTACCGGATGGCCCTCGCCCATCTGCACGCCGCGGGCCTCCCCTGGACACCCGACCTGCCGCCGGTCGCCGCCTGCCCGCCCGACGAACTCCAGCTACTGGCACGCCAGTTGGAGCGCAACCTCAACTGCGCGCCGACCTCCAGCATGGGCCGGCTCTTCGACGCGGTCTCCTCGCTCGCCGGGATCTGCCACCACGCCGGCTACGAGGCGCAGGCCGCCGCCGCACTGGAGGCCGCCGCCCGCGCCGCCGGCGACGACCGCGGCCCCAGCTACACCTTCGGGCTGCGCACCGGCGCCCCGGGCGACGGAGGGGCGGCACTGGTCGCCGACCCCGCCCCCGTGCTCGCCGCGGTCATCGAGGACGTGCGGGCCGGCGCCGGCCCGGCGCCGGTCGCGGCCCGCTTCCACGCCGCGATCGCCGGGCTGGTCCGGCGCTGCTGCGGACTGGCCAGGGAGCGCACCGGCCTGTCGACCGTGGCGCTGACCGGCGGGGTCTTCGTCAACACCCTGCTCGCCGAGACCGCCGCCCGGATGCTGCACCAGGACGGTTTCACCGTGCTGCGGCACCGCCTGGTCCCACCCAACGACGGCGGACTGGCGCTCGGCCAACTGCTGGTCGCGGCCCGGCGGCGCGGCGCCTAGCCCCCTGGATGTCCCCGCACCCGTACGACGAGGAGGAGCCATGTGCCTGGCGGTGCCCGGCAAAGTGATGGAGATCGAGGAACGGGACGGCACCCGGATGGCCACCGTCGACTTCGGCGGGGTGGTCAAGGAGGTGTGCCTGGAATACGTGCCGGACCTCGTGGTCGGCGACTACGCGATCGTCCATGTGGGCTTCGCGCTGCAGCGCCTCGACGAGGAGTCGGCCCGGCGGACCCTGGAGCTCTTCGAGGAACTCGGCCTGCTTCAGGAGGAGTTCGGCGACCCGTGGGAAGCGGTGACCGCCCAGGAAGCGATGCAGGCACAGGAGGCGCGGAAGTGAAGTACCTCGACGAGTTCCAGAACCCGGAGCTGGCCCGGCGGCTGCTCGGCGAGATCCGCGCCACGGTGACCCGGCCCTGGGCGCTGATGGAGGTCTGCGGCGGCCAGACGCACACCATCATCCGGCACGGCATCGACCAACTCCTCCCCGAAGAGGTCGAGTTGATCCACGGGCCGGGCTGCCCGGTGTGCGTCACCCCGCTGGCGGTCATCGACCAGGCGCTGGAGATCGCCGCCCGCCCCGAGGTGATCTTCTGCTCGTTCGGCGACATGCTCCGCGTCCCGGGCACCGACCGCGACCTGTTCCGGGTGCGCGGCGAGGGCGGCGACGTCCGCGTGGTCTACTCGCCGCTCGACGCCCTGAAGATCGCCCAACAGAACCCGCACCGCGAGGTGGTGTTCTTCGGCATCGGCTTCGAGACCACCGCCCCGCCCAATGCGATGACGGTCTATCAGGCCCGCAAGCTGGGCATCCGCAACTTCAGCATGCTGGTCTCGCACGTCCGGGTGCCGCCCGCGATCGAGGCGATCATGACCTCGTCGAGCTGCCGGGTCCAGGGATTCCTGGCCGCCGGCCATGTGTGCAGCGTGATGGGCACCGACGAGTACCCCGCACTGGCCGACCGCTTCCGGGTGCCGATCGTCGTCACCGGCTTTGAACCGCTGGACATCCTGGAGGGCATCCGCCGCACCGTCCGCCAGTTGGAACGCGGCGAGCACACCGTGGAGAACGCCTATCCGCGCGCCGTCCGCCCCGACGGCAACCCGGCCGCCCGGGCCATGCTGGCCGACGTCTTCGAGGTCACCGACCGCAGCTGGCGCGGCATCGGCACCATCCCCGCCAGCGGCTGGCGGCTCTCCGACCGCTACCGCGACCACGACGCCGAACACCGCTTCTCGGTCGGGGGCATCACCACCCGCGAGCCCGCCGCCTGCCGCAGCGGCGAGGTCCTGCAGGGGCTGATCAAACCCCACGAGTGCCAGGCGTTCGGCACCATCTGCACCCCGCGCACCCCGCTCGGCGCCACCATGGTCTCCAGCGAGGGCGCCTGCGCCGCCTACTACCTGTACCGCCGGCTCGGCAGCACGCCGACCCCCTTGGAGGCGACCCCCGTTGTCTGACACCACCTCGCAGACCCCCACCACCGGGCAGGGCCCCCGCGACCTGCCCACCATCGACATCACCGGCTGGACCTGCCCCGCCCCGCTGCGCGAGACCCCGCGCGTGGTGATGGGGCACGGCGGGGGCGGGGCGCTCTCCGCTGAACTCGTCCAGCAGATCTTCGTGCCCGCCTTCGGCGGTGAACTCCTCGCCCAGCTCGGCGACTCCGCGGTCTTCGCGCTCGGCGGACAGCGCCTGGCCTTCTCCACCGACTCCTACGTCGTCCGCCCGCTGTTCTTCCCCGGCGGCTGCATCGGCGACCTGGCGGTCAACGGCACCGTCAACGACCTCGCCATGAGCGGGGCCCGGGCCGCCTACCTCTCCTGCGGTTTCATCCTGGAGGAGGGCGTGGAGATGCCGGTGGTCGCCGGGGTCGCCGACGCGATGGGCGCCGCGGCCCGGGCCGCCGGCGTGGAGGTGGCCACCGGCGACACCAAGGTCGTCGAGGCCGGCCGCGGCGACGGGGTCTACCTCAACACCGCCGGCATCGGGGTGATCCCGCCCGGCGTCGATCTGCGGCCGCAGCGGGTGGTGCCCGGCGACGTGGTGATCGTCAGCGGCGACATCGGTGTGCACGGCGTGGCCATCATGAGCGTCCGCGAGGGCCTGGAGTTCGGCGTGGAGATCGAGAGCGACTGCGCGGCCCTCGGCGGGCTCGTCCAGACGATGCTCGCGGTCACCCCCGAACTGCACGTGCTGCGCGACCCCACCCGAGGTGGACTGGCCGCCGCGCTCAACGAGATCGCCACCGCCTCCGCCACCGGCGTGGTCATCGACGAGCGCGCCGTCCCCGTCCCCCCGGCCGTCGCCAACGCCTGCGCCATCCTCGGCCTCGATCCGATGTACGTCGCCAACGAGGGCAAGCTGGTGGCGTTCGTCCCCCGTGAGCACGCCGACGCCGTGCTGGACGCGATGCGCGCCCACCCCTTGGGCGCCGGCGCCGCGGTGATCGGCGAGGCGGTCGCCGCCCACCCCGGCATGGTGGTGGCCCGCACCCCGCTCGGTGGCACGCGGGTGGTGGACCTGCCCCTGGGGGAGCAGCTGCCGCGGATCTGCTGAGCCGGCGGTCGCACCGCTCGGCGGGGCCGCCCGCACCGGCCCCGCCGACCGGCGGCGTCACGACCGCTGACCTCTGCGCCCGCCACCGCTACGGTGCGGCCATGAGCGGGTTGACGATCGCGGTGCACCACGTACGGGCGGCGCTGGGCGGGGCGCGGCGGCTCGGGATCGACACCGCGCCGCTGCTCCAGGGCGCCGGCATCCCGCCGCTGCTGCTCGCCGACGACCGGGCCCGGGTCACCGCGGAACAGTTCACCCGCCTGATCCGGGCCCTGCACCAGGCCACCGACGACGAGTTCCTGGGCCTGGGACCAGTCCCCAGCCGCCGCGGCACCTTCGCCATGATGTGCCACGCCTGCCTGGGCTGCCCGGACCTCGGTTCCGCCCTGGACCGGGCCACGCGCTTCTACCGGCTCTTCCCCGGCGGCCCCGACCTGGCCGTGGCGCTCCGCCCGGACGACGGGCCGGCCGTCCTCACCGTCCGCAGCGCACTGCACCGGCACGACGAGGCCGCCTTCCTCGCCGCCTGCCTGCTGCTCATCTGGCACCGGCTCGCCGGCTGGCTGATCGGGCGTCGGATCCCGCTGCACTGGGCCCAGTTCGCCCACCCGGCCCCCGCGCACGCCGACGAGTACCCGGCCCTGTTCGGCTGCCCGGTCCACTTCGGCGCCCCGTACACCGCGGCCGGCTGGGACGCCCACTGGCTCACCGCGCCGGTCGTCCGGGACCAGCCGGCGCTGGCCGCCCTGCTGCGGCGGGCCCCGGCCGACCTGCTGGGCCGCCGCGACTACGGCACCACCGTCGCCGAGCAGGTGCGCCGCAGCCTCGCCCAGGCGCTGCGGTCCCCGGCGCCGGCGCGGCTGCCGGAGGCCGGCGAGATCGCGGCCCGGCTGGCGGTCAGCCCGGCGACGCTGCGGCGCCGGCTGCGTGCCGAGGGCACCTCGTACCAGCGGCTGAAGGACACGGTGCGCCGGGACGCCGCGCTCACCGCGCTGACCGCCGGGCGGGAGCCGATCGCCGCACTCGCGGCCCGGATCGGCTTCTCCGAGGACACCGCCTTCCACCGCGCCTTCCGCCGCTGGACCGGCACCACCCCCGGCGCCTACCGACTTGCCGGCGTCACCCCGCGGCCCGGCGAGGCCCCACCGCCCGGCCCGCCCGTCCCGCGCGGCCAGCAAAGCTGAGCGTTCCGGTCAGCGCCCGCCCCTGCGCAGCTCACTACGGTCGGCCCCACCACCCCGGCCCACAGGACAGTTGGGAGAGCCGCATGCACCGTCGCGCCACCGCCCTGGGCACCGCCGCAGCGCTGGCCCTGTCGCTCGGCACCGTCGGCGCCGCCGCCGCGGACCCGCCACGCACCGCGGCCGGCCGCCCCGGCGACATCGTCACCGCCACCCCCACCGCGTTCCATCCGCTGCCCGGCCAGCCGACCGGTACCCGCGCCTGGCACCTCACCTACCGCTCCACCTCCGCCAAGGGCACCCCCAACACCGTCTCCGGCACCGTGATCGTGCCCGACGACGGCCGCACGGGCCCGCGCCCGCTCGTCACCTACGCCGTCGGCACCGTCGGCCTCGGCGACTCCTGCGCCCCCTCGGCCGGCTTCCCCAAGGGCACCACCATGGAGGCCAATCTCATCCAGCAACTCACCGCCCGCGGCTGGGCGGTCGCGGTCACCGACTACGAAGGGCTGGGCACCCCCGGCGACCACACCTACACCGTCGGGCGCGCCGAGGGGCAGGCCGTCCTGGACGCCGCCCGGGCCGCCGAGCGACTCCCCGAAGCGGCCGCCGCCGGCGTCACCCAGGATTCCCCGGTCGGCATCATGGGCTACTCCCAGGGCGGCCAGGCCACCAGCTGGGCCGCCGAGCTGCACCGGACCTACGCGCCCGAACTCAAGGTCAAGGGCACCGCGACCGGCGGCGTCCCGGCCGACCTGCGCAAGGTCGCGGACGCCAACAACGGCAACGTCGGCGCCGGGCTGATCCTGATGGCCGCCATCGGCCAGAACGCCGCCTTCCCCGAGCTGGACCTGGCGAAGTACCTCAACGACCGGGGCCGGCGCTATGTCGCCTTCCTGCGCGAGAACTGCGTCGTCGCCGACGTCGCCGCCGGGCTCTTCAAGAGGATCTCCGACGTGACCGTCCGCAACCCGCTGGACCAGCCGGACTGGCAGGCCCGGCTGCGCGAGTCCACGCTCGGCACCCGGACCCCGGACGCGCCCGTGTACCTCTACCACGGCACCGCCGACGAACTGATCCCGTACGCCGTCGGCAAGCGGCTGCGCGCCGACTGGTGCGCCCGGGGCGCCCGCGTCCAGTGGACCTCGATACCGCTCGGCGAACACGTGCTCGGCGCCATCGTCGGCGCCGCACCGGCCGCCGACTGGCTCGCCGACCGCTTCGCGGACCGACCGGCACCCGACAACTGCTCCTGAGCCATGGGGCGTTGACCGCACGGGCGAGCGGGCACGGCCTAGTACAGGTCGATCCGGAACACCACCCCCGAACCGGTGCCCGCTGCCTCCGTCGTCGTCCGCGTGGGCGGTGGTCGACCACAGGGGGGTGGGCTGGCAGAGCGTTGGTCGCCGGCCGTCGCCGCAGTGGTATGGACATGCTCGCGCGGCCGCCCGTAGGGTGACCTGGTCTAGACCGCGGATCGCCCCCGGTCGCAGCCGCCGACCTGCCTGATCACACCTCAACAAGCCGACGCCGCACGGTACTTGCCCCCCACAGGTGGTCGCCCCTCCCGCACCCTCCTCGTCGGCGGGGCCCGGCCGCCCGAAGGAGTCACCGCCATGAAGACCCGCCTCGCCGCCCTGTTAAGCGCCACCACCATGGCCGTGGGCCTCGCCCTCGTCGCACCCGCCTCGCCGGCGGCGGCCTCGGCGGGCTGTCCTTCCTGTGTCGCCCCGGCCGGTGCCGACACCCGAGCCGACGGATTCGTCGTCAGCGAGGTGCAGTTCAACCAGATGTTCCCGAACCGGAATCCGTTCTACACCTACAGCGGACTGGTCGCCGCGCTGAGCTCCTACCCGGAGTTCGCGAACACCGGGAGCGACACCGTCAAGCGCCAGGAGGCCGCCGCCTTCCTAGCGAACGTCGGCCACGAGACCGGGGGCCTGGTCTACGTGGTGGAGCAGAACACCGGCAACTACCCGCACTACTGCGACGCCACCCAGCCGTACGGGTGCCCGGCCGGCCAGGCCGCCTACTACGGACGCGGACCGCTCCAGCTCAGCTGGAACTTCAACTACAAGGCCGCGGGCGACGCGTTGGGCATCGACCTGCTGAACAACCCGTACCTCGTCGAGCGGGACGCCGCCGTCGCCTGGCGGACCGCGCTGTGGTACTGGAACACCCAGAACGGACCGGGCACCATGACCGCGCACAACGCCATGGTCACCGGCGCCGGCTTCGGCGAGACCATCCGCAGCATCAACGGCTCGCTGGAGTGCAACGGCGGCAACCCCGGCCAGGTGCAGAACCGGATCGACAACTACACGCGCTTCGCGCAGATCCTCGGCACCGTGCCGGGCGACCACCTCAGCTGCTGACCGGGGCCCCGCCGCCGGGACACCCGCCTCGTCAGCGGGTGTCCCGCATCAGCCGGGCGCCGAACCAGTCCTCCTCGTCCCGCACACCGGGCGGCACGAAGAAGTAGCCGCCGCCCTCCGGGGTGATGAAGCGGGACAGCGGCTCGTGCCGCAGCCGGTGCTGCACGGTGGCGAACTGCCGTTGCACGTTCTGCTGGTAGCCGCAGAAGACCAGGCCCAGGTCCACCTGCCCGTGCCGGTCGTACCCCTGGTTGTAGTTGTAACTCCGGCGCAGGAAACGGGACTTGTCGGTGCGTCGGGTGCGCGGGTTGGCCAGTCGGATGTGCGAGTCGAGCGGGACGGTCCGGCCGTCCGGGTCGTCGCGGTAGTCCGGCGCTTCGTCCTCCCTGGTACCTCCCAGCGGCGCACCGCTCGCCTTGTGCCGTCCGAAGATCTCCTCCTGGCGCCGCACCGGCACCTCGTCCCAGGACTCGGAGTGGAAGCGGATCAGCCGCAGCACCTGGTAGCTGCCGCCCTCGGCCCAGTCCGGCTCGCCGCACGGCGGCGTCACCCAGATCAGGTCGTCCAGTTCGGCCGCCGACTCGGTGTCGGGGTTGACGATGCCGTCCTTGAATCCGAGGAAGTTCCGCGGCGATCCCGAGGGCCGGGACGGGTTCATGAACGCGTCCATCCGCCAGCGCGGCCGGAGCATGCCGTGGGTCGCCCGGCTCAGTTCGCGCAGCACGTGCACGATCGCGTCCGGGTGCTCCGCGCAGACCTGGACGGAGAGGTCGCCGTGGCAGCGCGCCGGCTCCAGCCGGTCGTTGGGGAAGGACGGCATCGCCTTCAGGTGCCGCGGCTTGTGCCCGGCCAGCCCGAACCGGTCGTCGAAGAGGGACGCCCCGAGGCCGACCGTGACGGTCAGCGAGTCCGGGGTCTGCGGCTCCGAGGCCGTCCGCTCGTCCTTCGGCTTCACCCCGGCGGACAGCACCCGGGAGTGGTCGGTCAGCCTCTGCAGCAGCCGCGCCAGGTCCGCCCGGTTCTGCACCAGCACGTCGAACGCCGCGAACCCGGCGAAGAGCTGCTGCGGGGTGATGATGCCGGCCTGGTGGCGGCCGTGGAACGGCACCCGGTCCGGCGGCAGCTGACGGCCGTCGCCCGACGGGTCGGGGGAGCCCTCCGCCGCCGTCCGGCCCGCCGGGACGGCCACCGCCGTGCCGCCGCCCAGCCCGGCGCCGGCCGCCACCCCGGCGATCCCCGCCGCGTACTTGAGGAACCCCCGGCGCCCGCCGTCCTGCGCCGGGCCCTGCTCGTCGCCGGTCCGCTCAGATCTCATCGCCCAGCCTTCCCCACTGCGGCATCCGCCGCCGGTGTGCGTGCCCCTACTTGCGCGCGATCCTCGCCGCCCGCCCGGCGGCGCCCGGGAACAACACGGCCGGGCCCATCGAAATCACGCCTGTGGAGGCGGACCGGCCGCCGAACGGCGCAGGCCGCCGGGCCGCCGCCACCTCCCGCTCCTAGCGTCGGCGGTATGACCCGTCCGCCCGAGGAGTCCGCCGAGGTGCCGCTGCGCATCGTCCGGGGCCGCGCCGATCCCGAGGAGCTGGCCGCGCTCACCGTCATCGTGTGCAGTCGGCTCGCCCTGGCCCGCGCGCTCGCCGAGGGCCGGGGCGACGAGCACCGCGACGCGCTCACCGGGCCGCAGTTGCGCAACCACCAGGTCCGCTCCGCGTGCTGGGCGGGCTGCTGGGTCTGCGGGTGAGCACCGGGGCCGGAAGCGCCCTCGCGCGACGGGCGGGACGTCCCGGGCGGATTCCGCTCCCGGACGCGGGTGTGCCGACGCGGATCACGGGCAGGCGGCCGTCGGGAACGACCGTGAGGAGCAGCCGTATGACGTTGCCGTGGCGGGAGGACGAGAGCTGGCGCCGCCGCTATCCGCAGCCCGGCCCCGACTGGACCAGCGGGATGCCGCAGGGTGCGACCGAGCCGCTCACGCCGATGGGGCGGATCGAGCAGTACGGGCGGATGGGCGGCGCCCTGCGGAGCGGCTGGCTGGCGCCCTGGCAGCGCAAGGTGATCCTCGCGTTCGTCGTCGGGGCGGTGGCGGTCGCGGCGGTGGCCGTCGGGCTGATCGCCTTCGGGTGAGGACGGCGGGGGCGCGACGCGGGCGCGCGGGGGCACGGCCTAAGCCGTGCGGGCCGTGCCCGGTGCGCGGCGTGCCGTGAGCAGGGCCGCGACCAGGAACCCGGCGGCGCCCACCACGGCCGCGGTGTGCAACCCCGGCACCAACCCACCGGCGGTCAGCGTGCCGAAGACCGCCACGCCGAGGACGCTGCCCAGCTGGCGGGCGGCGTTGAACACCGCGGCCGCGGCGCCGCCCCGTTCACCGGGGGCGGACTCCATCACCGCCGCGGTGGCGGACGGCATGGTCAGCGCGGTCCCGAAACCGGCCGCGGCCATCGGGCCGACCAGCGCCGCATAGGGCGTACCGGGTCCCGCGCACAGCCAGCCGGCCAGGCCCGCCGCCCCGATGACCAGGCCGACAACCATCGGCGGCCGCGGCCCCGTCCGGGCGGTCAGGCGCCCGCCCAGCGCGGAGCCGACCGCCAACAGGCCGACGGCCGGCAGCAGCGCGAAGCCGGTGCGCAGCGTGCTGTAGTGCTGGACCCGCTGGAAGTAGAGCGGGGCGAGGAACAGCAGCCCGTAGAAGCCGGTGTTGAGCAGGACGCCGACGAGTGTGGCGGCGGTGAAGGCCCGGCCGCGGAAGAGGGCGAGCGGCAGCATCGGCGCCGGCGCGCGGCGTTCCAGGAACACGAACGCGGCCAGGCCCAGCACCGCGACGGCGAACGCGCCGAGGACGACGGAGTGCGGGTGCCCCGGGGCGCCGGCCTCGATGCAGCCCGCGGCCAGTGCCGCGACGCTCACCGCCGCGGCGGTCTGGGCCGGAACGTCCAGGCCGCCGCGGCGTGGTCCGGTGGGGGAGCGCGGGATATGGCGAATCGTCAGCACGAGGGCGACCAGCGTGGCCGGGAGGTTCACCAGGAACGCCGCGCGCCAGCCGAACGAGGCGACCAGCACCCCGCCGAGCACCGGCCCGGCCCCGGCGGCCATTCCGGCGATCGCGCCCCAGACGCCGAACGCCCGGGCCCGCGCGGCCGGTTCCGGATAGGCGGCCCGCAGCAGCGCCAGCGACGCGGGCACCAGCAGCGCCGCGCCGACGCCCTGCACCAGCCGGGCCGCGACCAGCACCGCGATCGACGGGGCGAGCGCGCACGGCCGAGGCCGCCGCGAACACCGCCAGCCCGGTCAGGAACACCGTCCGCCCGCCGAACCGGTCGGCCAGCCCGCCGCAGAACAGCAGCAGCCCGGCGAACACCAGGGTGTAGCCGTCCACCGTCCACTGCAGACCGGTCACCCCGGCGCCCAGTGCCCGGTCCAGGTCCGGCAGTGCCACGGTGACCACGGTGACGTCGAGGATGACCAGGAAGTAGCCCAGGCACACGGCCACCAGGGGCAGCGGCGAGGCGCGGCCGGTGCGGGCCGGGGCCGGGGCGGAGGTGTCGATCGTCGTCATGCGGTCAGTGTCGGGCCGGATCGTTGCGGTCCCCGGCGAAACGTTCTGGCCACGGGGCGGGGCGGTGCGCACGGCGGTCGAGCCGTCCCCCGTCCGTTTCCGCGCGCGAGAACGTTTCGCCGGTTGGCGAAGCGTTCGCGCCGTACGGTCGCGGTATGGACGCCCGGACGCAGCTCGAAGCCCGCACCGAGACCGATGTGGCCGAGGTCGCCGCGGCGATCGGCGACCCCTCCCGGGCCAAGGTGCTGCTGGCCCTCGCCGGCGGTGGTGCGCTGCCCGCCAGCGCCCTGGCCGCCGAGGCCGGGGTGAGCAACTCCACCATCAGCGGCCATCTGGCCAGGCTCCGTGCGGCACGGCTGCTCACCGTGGAACTCGACGGCCGGCACCGCTACTACCGGCTTGCCACGCCCGACGTCGCTCGCGCCCTGGAACAGCTCGCCCTGATCGCCCGGCCGCTGCCGGTGCACTCCTTGAACGACGACACCCGCGCCCGGGCCCTGCTGCGCGCCCGCCTGTGCTACGACCATCTGGCGGGCCGCCTCGGCGTCGCGCTGATGGCGGCCCTGCTGGCCGACGGCATCCTCCGGGAGGAGCGCACCGAGGCGGCCCAGGCGCCGGTCCGCTACCTCCTGACGCCCCACGGCCGCAGCCGACTGACCGCGCTCGGCGTGGAGTTGGAGCACCTGCCGCGCCGCCGCTCGGCGGTCCGCTACTGCGTCGACTGGGGCGAGCGGCGCCACCACCTCGCCGGCGCGGTCGGCGGCGCGGTCACCGCCCGGCTGTTCGCGCTGGACTGGCTGCGCAACGGTCGGTACCGGCGGGTCGTCCGGCTCACCGACGCCGGGCGCCGGGGGCTCGGCGAGACCTTCGGCCTCACCCCCGAGCAGCTCGTCTGACCCCGCCGCCACACGCTTCACACTGCCGCAACATTCGGCCTCCCTCTGGCGCGAACATGTCGAGTAGGGTCCTGACCAGCGCAGATCGCGAGGCGAGGAGGCCGTTCCGTGGCGGAACGTCAGGTATCGGGCGAGCCCGGCGGGGGCGCAGCGCCCGAAGTGCGGGCACAGGAACGCCGATTGCGGCGGGACCTGGGCTTCTGGGGGCTGACCGGCATCGGCTTCTCCAACATCGTCGGCTCCGGCTGGCTGTTCGCGGCCATGTACGCCGCCCAGACCGCCGGACCGGCTTCGCTGCTGTCCTGGATCGGCGCGGGCCTGCTGTGCGGACTGGTCGCCCTGGTCATGATCGAGCTGGGTGCGTCCCGGCCGGAGGGCGGCGGCACCGTCCGCTGGCCGCTGTTCGCCAACGGCCGGCTGGTCGGCACCCTCGTCGGCTGGTCGGTGCTGCTGTCGGTCGGCGGGACCGCCGCCGAGATCAGCGCGATCATGCAGTACACCGCGCACTACCTCCCCGGCCTCTACAACGGCCACACCCTCACCCTCGCCGGGCTGGCCCTGGCCTGTGGGCTGAGCGTGCTGCTGACCGCGCTGAACTGGTTCGCGGTCAAGCTGTTCGCCCGGCTCAACACCCTGGTCTCGATCTTCAAGATCGCCGTACCGATCGCCACCGTGCTCGCCCTGATCGCCTCCGGCTGGCACTCCGGGCGCCTGACCGACCACGGCGGATTCGCCCCGTACGGCTACGTCGCCTGCCTGACCGCGCTGGCCGGCGGCGGCATCGTCTACTCCGTCAACGGCTTCCAGGCGCCGCTGGACTTCTCCGGCGAGACCCGAAAGCCCCGCCGCACCCTCCCCTGGGCCGTCCTCGCCGGCATCGGCCTGGCGCTGCTGATGTACCTCGCGCTCCAGGTCGCCTACCTGTTCACCGTCCCCGAACACCTCCTCGGCGGCGGCTGGAAGGGCGTCTCCTTCGACTCCCCCTTCGGTCAACTGGCCCTGATCCTCAACCTGCACTGGCTCTCCAGCCTGCTCTACGCCGACGCGGTGCTCTCGCCCGGCGGTTCGGCCTACGTCGGCGTGGCGATCGACGCCCGGCACACCTACGCGCTGGCCAAGAACGGCACCATTCCCCGCTACTTCATGAAGGTCGACGAGGGATCCGGCATGCCGCGCCGGGCACTGGTCATCAACCTCGTCGTCATCGTGCTGTTCCTGCTGCCGTTCGGCGGCTGGCAGGACATCGTCAGCGTGATGGGCGACATGTACCTGCTGGTCTACGCCGCCTCCGCGGTCGCCGTCGCGGTCTTCCGCACCGGGCCCGGCGGCACCGCCGGCTGGGTGCCGGGACTGCGCTGGATCGCCCCGCTGAGTTTCGTGGTGGCCAGCGAGTTCGTCTACTGGTCGGGGTGGCAGCACCTCCGGCTGGCGCTGCCGCTGGTCCTCGCCGGAGTGCTGCTCTTCCTGTGGATGCGGCGTCCCGGCGCGCGGGTCATCGAGGACGACGGCGCCGGGCCGCGCCGCTCGCTGGGGGCCGAACTCCGCATCGGCGCCTGGCTGGTGGTCTACCTCGTCGGGCTCACCGTGCTGTCCTGGCTGGGCACCTTCAAGGGCTCCGGGCACCTGCCCGCCCCCTACGACTCGCTCACCGTGGCCGCCGCCGCGCTGGCGGTCTTCTTCTGGGCGGTGCGGTCCGGCGTCGGCCAGCTGACCGCGGCCCCGCAGCCGGCCGGCTGAGCCCGCCACGCCCCGGAGCCGCCACCGGGGCGCCCGCGGCCGTTCAGGCCGTCAAGCGGATGCCGGACCCCCGAAATATGATGGGGCCATGCTTCGGCGTCGTCCCCCGCGGGCGGCGAGCGCCGACGATCTGCTCACCACGCTCGGGCGGCTGACCGCCCAGGCGCGGGAAGGCGCGGAGCTCCAGCGGGCCAGAGTGGAGCTGGCCGAGGTGCTGCAGCGCGAGATGCTGCCGGCCGCCCTTCCGGAGCTGCCCGGTCTGCGCACCGCCGCCACCTACGCCCCCGCCCGGCACGGCCTCGCCATCGGGGGCGACTGGTACGACGGATTCCCCCTGCCCGACGGGTCGCTGGCCTTCTCCGTCGGCGACGTCCAGGGCCATGACGTGGAGGCGGCCGCGTTCATGGGGCAGATCCGGATCGGCCTGCGGGCCGTCGCCGCGCACGCCGCCGACCCCGGCGAAGTCCTCAGCCGGGCCAACGACCTGCTCCTGTCCATCGACTGCGAGCTCTTCGCGACCTGCACCTTCGTCCGGTTCGACCCGCTGTCCTGGGAGCTGACCAGCGCCCGCGCCGGACACGTCCCCGGCGTCTGGGCCACCACCGACCGACGATGGGGCGTCGCCGAGGACCCCGGCGGCATCCCGCTCGGTGTGCTGCCCGGTCAGCGGTATCCGGTCACCCGCCGGCGGCTCACCGCGGCGGGTGCGTTCGTGCTGCTCACCGACGGGGTGATCGAGGGGCCGTCGTTCCCCATCGAGGCCGGGCTGGCGGAGGTGGCCCGGCTGGTCAGCGCCATGGCCGGCGACGACCCGGCCGAGGTCGCCGGCGCGGTGATGTGCGTCGCCGAGCTGACCGGCCACACCGACGACGCCGCGGTGATCGTGTTGTGCCACGACGCGGGGCGGCGCGGGGCCGGGTGAAGCCCCGACCGGCAGCGCGTGTCGCGTCCGACGGCCGCCCGCCGGCATTGTCTGATGGCAGATGTGGTGCGCACCGGGGAAATCCGTCGGCTGGCTCCGGCCGCCCTGGGCAACCTCGTGCTCGCCGCCCTCTACTACGGGGCCGCGAAGATCGGCCTGCTGGAGCAGGTGGTGATCGCGGGCGCCGTGGTCACCCCGCTGTGGCCGCCCACCGGCATCGCCCTGAGCTGTCTGCTCCTGCTGGGCCTGCGGATGTGGCCGGGCATCGCGGTCGGCACCTTCCTGGTCATCTCCACGCTCACCCGGCCGGACCTGGCCGGCTTCGGCGTGGTGGCGGGCAACACCCTCGCCCCGGTCTGCGCCTGCCTGATGCTGCGGCGGGTCGGCTTCCACACCGAACTGGACCGGTTGCGCGACGGCGTCGCCGTGGTCTCCCTCGGCGCCTTCGCCGCGATGGTGATCAGCGCGACGCTGGGCAGCGGCACCCAGGTGCTCACCGGGTCACTGCCCGCCGGGGACTTCTGGCGGACCTGGGCGTCCTGGTGGGTGGGCGACGCGATGGGCGTGCTGGTGATCACCCCGCTGGTGCTCGCCTTCCGGACGGTCCGGCCGTTCCGCGACGTCCCCCTGTACCGGTGGGGCGAGGCGGCGGCGCTGCTGGTGACCGCGGTGGTGGTCTCGCTGGTGGTCACCCGGACCTCGCTGTCCGTGCTGTTCCTGGTCTTCCCGGTGATCGTGTGGGCGGCGCTGCGGTTCCAACTGGTCGGGGCGGCGCCCTGCGTCCTGCTGATGTCGGTCTTCGCGATCAGCGCGGCGACCGGCCGGTACGGCCCGTTCACCGGGCGGAGCCTGCTGGAGTCGATGGTCAACCTCCAGGCGTTCAACGCCTCCGCCGCGCTCACCGCGCTGCTGCTCTCGGCGATCGTCACCGAGCAGAACACCATCCGCCGGAAGATCGAGCAGGTGTGTCAGGAGCTCGCCGAGGTGGTGGACCGGCTGGCACCGGGGGAGAGCCGGCGCCGCTGGCCGCCGGAGCGCTGACCGGCCGCCCGCCGGGTCAGTCGCCGAGCAGTTCGCCCAGGTCGTAGCCGACCGGCTCCTCCAACTGCGCGTAGGTGCAGCTCTCCGGCGTGCGGTCGGGACGCCAGTGGCGGAACTGTGCGGTGTGCCGGAACCGGCTGCCCTCCATGTGGTCGTAACCCACCTCGCACACCCGCTCCGGGCGCAGCGGCACCCACGACAGGTCCTTGCCGCCGCTCCAGCGGCTCGGCCCGCCCGGCATCCGGCGGCCGGCGTGCGCCGCCTCGTCGGCCCACGCGCCCCAGGGGTGCCCGGTGGCGTCGTCCATCCGCAGCGGCGCCAGCTCCTCGACCAGGGCGCGCCGCCGGGCCATGGGGAACGACGCGCACACCCCGACGTGCTGGAGGTGCCCGGCGTCGTCGTGCAGTCCGAGCAGCAGCGAGCCGACCACCGGCCCGCTCTTGTGCAGCCGGTAGCCCGCGACCACGCAGTCGGCGGTCCGGGCGTGCTTGACCTTGTACATCACCCGCTCGCCCGGCCGGTACGGCAGGTCCGGCGGTTTGGCGATCACCCCGTCCAGCCCGGCCCCCTCGAACTGCGCGAACCACCGCTGCGCCAGCTCCCGGTCGGTGGTGGCGGGCGCGAGGTGCACCGGCGCCCGGGCCGGCCGCACCGCCTCTACCAGGGCTTCCCGGCGGGCCGCCTGCGGTTCGTCCAGCAGTGAAGCGGAGTCCAGCGCCAGCAGGTCGAAGGCGACCAGCGAGGCGGGCGTGCGGGCGGCCAGCGTCCGCACCCGGGAATCGGCCGGGTGGATGCGCTCCAGCAGTTCCTCGAAGTGCAGCCGGCCGTCGTGCGCGATGACGATCTCGCCGTCCAGCACGCAGCGCGGCGGGAGTTCGGCCCGTGCCGCGGCCAGTACCTCGGGGAAGTAGCGGCTGAGCGACTTGGTGGTGCGGCTGGCGATCTCGACCTCGTCGCCGTCCCGGAACACGATGACGCGGAAGCCGTCCCACTTGGCCTCGTACTGCATACCGGCGGGGATCTTCGCCACCGACTTGGCGAGCATGGGGGAGACCGGGGGCATCACGGGCAGGTCCATGCCCTCGATCCTGCGGGCCGGCGCCCGTTCCCGCCCGCCGGGACCGGCCGCCCCGCCGGGCCGCCCACCGCGCGGGGTCCCCCGGCGGCCCCTAGCGTGGAGGCATGGCCGGAGCCCGAGCTGTGGAACTGGACGTCGCGGGGCGTGCGGTGCGCGTGTCGAACCCGGACAAGACGTACTACCCGGCGCGCGGATTCACCAAGTTGGACGTCGCCCAGTACTACCTCTCCGTGGCGGACGGGGTGCTGCGCGGCCTGCGGGACCGGCCGACGACGATGCAGCGGTTCCCCGACGGCGTCGAGGGCGAGTTCTTCTACCAGAAGGGCATCCGGGGGTGCAGAGGAGTCTAGCCTGATCTGCGGTTGACCTGCATCGCAGCAGGTCAGAGCAGGTTTTCGGGGTCAGTAAGCGAGTTGCAGGTGTGACCCCCTGAAACAGCCTCTGACAGGACTCATGCTGACTCAATGCTGACTACGGTGACAGCCCATCAGATGGTCTCCAGGGCGGGCCCGGCGTTCACATCGCCGGGCCCGTCTCCTGTGAGCGGGCCATTGCAGAGAGTCACGAGTGAGTTAGGTTGGTTCACGGAGTGTGGCCCTCGACGGCCACCTCTTAGTACTCCTGGGTGAAGTTCCCCGAAGCCGCCAGGGGTGGCCTGTGTAGTGCGTAGGGTCGCCTGGCAGAGATCACCAAACGCTTAGGAGGTAGAGCGTTGAACGAGATCGGGTTCCGCAAGTACATGTGCTTACTCTGTGGCTGCGTATACGACGAAGCGAAAGGCTGGCCGGAAGCCGGCATTGCGGTGGGAACCCGCTGGGGAGACGTGCCACCCGCTTGGCGTTGCCCAGAGTGTGTTGGCCCGAAGGAAGACTTCGAGCTGGTCGAGCTCTAGAACGTTCCCTTAGCCCTTCACTGGATGCAGGGAGAGGGCGGGAGGGTATAGGCCCCTATGGACTGATCATCCATGGGGGTCTTTTTGTGAAGAGATAAACCAGTGAAGCAACCCCCGGCTCCGATAGCCGGGGCTTACTCATATCTAGATCATCTATTAGCCGTTGCATGTCTACCTATACCTAGGCTAGAGGTCCATCTATGGCTGGAGGGTATATATATTTACCCCTCCACTAATGACGTACTTGTCACTCTCTCGATTTAGTGACACTGCTGTGATGGAGTTCACAAACATAGGGATAGGCGCCCTAGGTTGGAGGGGTTAGACGGACCCTCAATGCCTCTAGGGAGCCCTCTATGGCCTCTTAGGGTGATTCGGGGTGCCCCTTGGCATCATTGGTCGCCAAGCCTCTCGAAAGGCTCTTAGAAGGCCATGTTGAAGCTCGTTAGATCGCCTAAGCATATCAGGGATGCCAAAACAAGATCATTAGACCCTTGGTTCGTACGTATGCCGAGCGAGAGCCTCCGGCGGTTCCTTATGCGGATACGAACTAACATTACCCCCCATATGCATAGACATTCCTTATTGAATGCAGGCAAGGGAACCTACCTAATCAACTATTAACCCTATGGTTAGGGATGGATGCCCTCTGTTGTGGGTTAGTTAGGTTGGTTCCCATCTTTCTTCCGGCAGGCAAGTAGCGGACCCTCTGTCGAGTGGGGGAGTTCCTTAGGTGGGTTGTGGATGCCGAATGAGAGATGTCTGTTTTAGGCATTCTTTCTACGTTATATGTTTGTTTGCATGTTGCCTATGCTTCTCTATGGTGATGCTTGTCTCATTGGGATGGTGATGCTTGATTGGAGAACCCAAGTCAAGGGTTGCAGAGTAAAGGATGAATGAAAACACAAAGAGTGAAGCCAAAGCGCAAAGAGTAGCAATGGATAGGTGTCTGCATGGGGGCCTATCTATATAGGGGTGCCGTATAGGACCTAGGTGTATGCGGTAGGCGCCTAGATTGGCATACATGGCTTTCTGGACATAGGGATAAATGGTGTGCTAGATGCGTGCGCGCATATTCCTATGTATCTAGGTAGAGTCAGCTTGGGTACTGTACGTAGTGCTATGACTACTTAGATTAATATGTACTTTACCTAGATGGCATTTATGCAGGTCAGGGCGTTGGTGATGTTAAAAACCGCAGGTCAGAGGCTTATGGACTTGCTTGCGTACAGCTAACAAGTTGCGTAATGTTCTGGGTGTCGCAAGGGGAACGGCCCAAACGAAGCGAAGAACCAAGGTTCTAAGCCGGGGACAGACTCTAAGCGGCCAAGGATCTAAGGATCCGGGAGAGAGCGGAAGCGCACACGCCAAAGCCAAGTGGCTAAGGAAGGTGTCAAACCGCGTACGGGTTGCCCGGTGGCCCCAAGCGACAACCGGCGGAGGTATCACCCTCATGAGTCCATGGCTACCGGTGTAAGCGGTTATCAGGTGCAAGACCGGTCATGGGCACGCAGTAAAACAAAGGGGAGGCGACATGGCTGTCAATCTCAAACGCGAGTGCGACATCAGGCACTGTCAGGCAACAGGTGCCCTGCCTTACGTGGTCGGGTACCGGCACGGGAGGCAATCCCGGAACCTGTGCAGCGAGCACTTTGGGGCACTGGAAGTCTTTGGGTGTCCGGTTGATTTCACGGTACCTCGGGGCTTGTTCCGAAAGATCATAAAGAGATCAAGAGTCGAGCCGCCTACGGTCGATCAACTTATGGAAACGCTGGGAGTGGGTTGGTAATGAGGAACTGGATTCTTGCGGGTGTGGCTGCCGTGATGCTTGCTACTGGCACAGGGGTCACGGTTCATAGCGTGGACGCTAAGGCTGCCGATAAGGCGCACGTGACCGACTACAACGACGGGTTTACGGACGGCAGTGCGGACGGCCGTGACAGGCTCGCAGACTGCCTTATGGATGGCACGGATAAGGCGCCCAACGATATGGCTCTGTGGCACAAGACCTACGCGGCGTGCACGTCAGCCACGGGCGAGAGGTGACAGGGGTAATGGCGGAGCGGTTTTTCTACTACGAACCTGCGGACTATCAGGCGTGCGAGTCATGCATGGCTGATGCTCTGGCTGGCTGGTATCCGGAGATAGCGGAGATGTGTCAGGGATGGGATTTCAACTACGTGGGATACGACCTTGACGCTCTCGTGAGCACTATTAGCGAACGCGCCACGGATGGGCTTTTCGAGTCTCACCATTTCAGGCGGCTAGGTACCCGCATGGGGTCGGTTGAACACCACTGCATGGCTCTGCACTGACGAGAGGTACGGCTATGACTACGACGCTCGATTACTTGGACATGTCTTGGCATCAGCGTCAGGCGGCGGCGCGTGCCGGTTCCGCACTGCGCTCCGGTCGGGACTGTGCGCACGGTTACCGCTACTGCGATTGCTGCGGCACGCCCGTGATAGGTCCACTGGATGATTCCGAATACTTCTGTGAGCCGTGCGACGACGCTAAGGCGGATGGTCGTGCATGTGATCCGGCCGAGTCGTTGCATTGCTTCACGGGTTACTGCGATGGGTCCGGGTGTTCGTACCCCGGAGAGTGCGAGGGATGGCGATGAGCGTCGATCCTGACAACGAGATCATCCGGGAGGCGCGCGAGTGCATAGCTAACCGGGTAGCGAAGATCAACAGGAATGAACACTGGGATCCCAACGACGCATGGTGCCTAGATCACGATGTGCGACACCTTGAGTTCATGATTGACGTATTTCGGGAGCGTGAGAGCAAGTGAGTAAGCGTGTGGGAGTCCACTACAGCAGCTATGCGGCAGCGGAGGGGGTTAAGTGCATACCTTTCTGTGAGGAGCCTGTAACCCATTGGGAATGCAGGGAAATGTACGGGGAGAAGCATTTTGCCTGTGACCCTCGTTGCGACAAGCATCGCAGGGCTAGTGAGCCTGGCGTAACACACAACCCGATCAAGGAAGGATGCAATAAGTAATGGATCGCGTAGCGGTGTTCATAGCGAGCAGGAACACGTCCCCGACTAAGCGTCGGGTGTTGTGGCATGTCTCCGAGTCGGATGCTCGCAAGATATGCGGCGATCGGCGGACGGGAATCAAGGCGCACCCTAGCCACATGTTGTGTTGGTCGTACGACCTTGACCCGGAATACAACGTGTTCGTGTCGGACAACGGCCGATATGCGGACGTGTTGGCCGAGCATGGCGTAACCATCCTGGCGAGCAAGACGCATTCTCTTGTCAGCTAACTTGTTAGCTGTACCGAGCGTGACGCGCTTTGGTCGGGCCCTACCTGCCAGGGTCCGAGCCATGGCCTGTCAGGCCACCACAAGGCAATACGGAGGGATCTAGTGATGCATCACAGTGCGGAAAGCATCCTCGCCAGGCGTCCCCATGGTTCGCATGGAACGGTGCTCGTAGAGCTAGGTGACGGGGATAGTGCATGGCACCCGGGAAGCGCTAAGAAGATAGTTAAGGGTGTAGGGGAGTTGCGTTACACGTTTTTCCCGGATGGTGGGATCGAGTTCGATATGCAGGCTGGAAAGTTCTTCGAATCTCGAAGCATGGGAACGCGGCCACGCAAGGACGGTGGGGAGTGAAGCTCAAAGATGTACAGCTAGGCGTGCGTGTCCGCAATAGGAAGTACACGTTTCTGGAGCGTGGCCCGATCGTGGGAGTCCTGTATGAGGGCCCGAAGATGAACCGACCCAACATTACGCATGTGGTTGTCGAGAAAGAGCCGGACCAGAACCTGGACGGCTCGTATAACAAGGTTCACGAGTGGGACCGGTACAAGATATTTCCACTTGACGCCGTGGAGGTCATCAAGTGACAACTGCGTTTGATCAGATGGCAGTCGGGTTCACGCCCAACATCTTCGGGTTCAAAGTCGTCGCGAAGTGGAGCAAGGCCCGGCCGGGCCTGCGTGTGGTCGTGCTCGACCAGGACGACGAGGCCGTCCGCGTGGTGACGCTCGAACATCACTGGATGCGGACCGACGCAATGGACGGACCCCTGTTGTGTCAGTCGGTGCTGCGTGCGCTAGCGGCCTCCCACAAGGGACTGACGGGTGACTGGTGGCGGGATCCCGAGACGGCCGTATGGGAGTGCGCCGACCACGGCGACATTGACTGGTTCGCGGCGTGCGACATAGCAGGGGCGGCAAGGGCTTTGGCGGAGATAGCGGGGGAGGAACAGTGATGACGAACAACGGTGAGAAGCCGGGCGTGTTTGGGGCGCTTGTGGGGCGTGTTCAGCGTCGCCACGACATCGGGTTGTACGTGGAACGGCAGGGGGGCGCCATCGTGAACGCGCTCCACGTGTACGCGGACAAGCAAGGGCAGGCCGCTGCGGAAGCGCAGCACGCTTACGAGGCCGGCCAGCGTGACCCCGAAGTCAGGGTCAAACAAGATGGGTCACTCGTGACCAATGACGGTTACCGGCAGGCTGCCGAGATACTGCGACAGTCCGCGCAGCAGGCACGAGACATTGCCATCACGCTAAGCGGTATGGCGGAAGATGCCGACGATTTCGGTGACTGAGCGGCTTTAGTGGGGGCCCGGCTACGGTCGGGCTCTTTGCTATGGAAGCTCAAGCTCGAAGGGTGATCATGGTTATTAGCTGGACTGTTTGCGACCTCTGCCACCGCAAGGGAAAGAATCAGGTGGCTACCGAGGAAGCGTCGATTGGGAACATGCGTGCGGACCTTTGCAAGGAACATGCCGACAAGCTGCATGCTATTCTCTTCGGGGTGGATTCTGTGGAGTCTGCGAATGAAGTAGAAGCGTCTGAGGTGGGGAAGGAATTGCCGAGTGAGTGAGCATCCCGTAGAGGGAATGACCGTCGGGAAGGTTAGGGAAATCCTCGACCTGGTCATGCCCGAGACTGAAGCTGACCCCGCCGGCGTTCTGGCCGCCCTTCTATCTCAGGTCTCTTGCATGGTCGGGGATAAAGTCATGCTGAACATTGGCGGCCGAGAGATGCCCGTCAGTGTCTGGACGCTTCTCATTGGTGCCACGGGTAAGGGGCGCAAAGGCACTGCCTATGCCATGGCTGCACGGGTCTGCAACGTGGCGTGCCCGGACTTCCTGACCGACCACGAGTCGTCTGGTGCGTCGTCTGGGTCCGGCATCATCCGGGCATTCGTTAAGCGCCGTGAGAGTGCTCTTGCGGCCATGCGGGACGCCGAGGAGAACGGCCGCGAGTACGCCGGCCTGAGCGTCACCGACACGCGCATGCTCCTGGTGGAAGCCGAGTACGAGACCGTCATTAAGCGCGGTAAGCGGGACGCGACCTTGCAAGGTGTCATGCGTAAGGCATGGGACGGCGCTGACCTTCAAAACATGGTGGCCGATGGTGGGGTACTGCGGAGCCCTCGCTTCGTTGTCCACGGCCACTCGACCCCGCGAGGTTTCCGGGACAACATCAGCGCGACCGATGTTGCGGGCGGAACTTACAACCGCATGGTCATTCAGCACGTGACCCGCTCCAAGCGCCTGTCCATGCGGCACGTCATCAACGAGGACAGCATCAAGGAAGCCGGAGCGATCCTCGCTCGGGCCGTCGCCTTCGCTGGTGGCATCGACGAGATCACGCTCTCTGAGGAAGCCATCGATCTCTTCGATGAGGGCCTGCGGGACGAGATCGACGAGTACCGCTGCGAAGACGAGTACATCGAGGACTTCCTTCCTCGCGCGGTAGAGAACGTGTGGCGCGTCGGCGCCATCTACGCACTCATCAACCTGCGGGACGAGATCAGCGTGGCGGACATCGAGGCCGCATGGAGCTTCGTGCGGCACGGCCTTGACTCTGTCGCCCACATCATGGGCGAGAGTGCCGACATGGTGAGCGGGGAGACTGAGGAGGACAAGATCCTCAAGGTTCTTCGCCGTAACCCCGGAGGGATCTCCGGCACGGACATCTTCAAGCTGACTGGCGTGCCTGCCCGGTACACCAAGTCTTGGGCCGAGAAGCGCGAAGACATCGACATGTGGCGTGGCCTGGGCAGCCTCAACGGTGGCCGCAAGCCCACCATGTTCCGACTCATGACCGCGGAAGAGATGGGCGAGGCCGGCGAGGAGCCGACGACATCCGTGCCTGAGCAGGCATCCGGGCCCCGGCTCAAGGCCATTGGCTGTGAGACTCCTGTGGCCTCTGTGACTATGTCGGTCGAAGATGACAACGAGTTCGCCGACTTGTTGAACTAAACATCCCGCAGATAGCTCAGATAGTGATAGCCAGTCCTAAGGGCTGGCTTTTGCTATGTGTGCTAACTATGCTAGCGTGCAAGAAACATAGAGAAGCAAGGGGAAGGGAGCGCATCATGTCTAGCCCGTTCGAGGTCAAGAAGCTTGTAACCATCACCATTGATGGCAAGGAGTACAAGGGTGAAGTAGCTGAAGATGCTATGGAGAACCTTGAGAAGCTTGGTAAGGCGTTCTCGACCAAGCTGACGGCCTACGAGAAGTCTCGCGATGACCTCCTGGACGCGCTGTCTGAGGCTGGTGTGGAGCGGGTAGTGGAGGCCCCGGCTCCCTCCTACATTGCTCGGCCTGCGAAGCGGACGGCGGGCACGAGCCCCGACCGGACCATGAAGCTCGCCCAGATCCGCGCGTGGGCCAAGGAAGCGGGATACGAAGTGTCGGACCGCGGTCGTGTCCCCACCGAGATCGAAGAGGCATACGACAAGGCCCACTCATAACCAGATGTAGGAATGACCCCCAAGGGATCCTTGGGGGTCTTTTCTTTTGGTCGCCGTTCTCGGCTCCCGTGACTTGTCATGGGAACGACCAGTGAACATTAAATAAAGACAGCACATGACAAAGGTCCCGCGGCGTCGGGACCTTTGCTGTGCAGCGAGCAAGTCCAAAGGATGTTTACTGTTCATGACACGCGACTCAAGAGGTCTGGGAAGGGAAAGATGGACACGTGGGAGCATCGCAGGGTTATTGACCCTCGGGTGATAGCCAAGATGCATAGAGAACTGGATATGACGGCTGCCGAAATCGGCAAGCAAGTCGGGCTCTCCACATCCAACGTGTTTTGGATCCTCACAGGACTCGAAGCTAAAGAAAAAGGCCAGCCCGCGGACGCGGCATAGGCATCCACAACAAGAAGAAAAGACAAGAAAATGAAGTCGCCCTTGAAGAGCCTGCTCGGTGTTGTCGCCGGAGTTGTCGTGCTCGGTGCCGTCAGCGCCTGCGGCAGCCTCTCGACGGCGGAGCATGCGGCCGGCACCAGCCACACCGGGGCCGGTGCCAAGTCGGGCAGCACCACCAACGATGACGTCGTCACCGGCTCGGACAACACGGTGAGCGACCCGCGCAAGGACGTGACGCTCACCTCGGCAAAGATTGACGAGCCCTACGAAGGCCAGGGGTTCGACAAGATCGAATACAAGCTCGTCAACCACAGCTCCAAGCGTTCTAACTACGAGATTGACGGCGAAGTAGACGATCCGTCGGGTAACCGAGTCGCAGACTTCAGCGACTTTAAGAACGACGTGAAGCCCGGACAGACGGTCATCGGCAAGACGTCATCGGCGGAAGAACTCAAGGAATCCGCCCACTACACGTGGAAGATCACCAAGGTTGACCGCACCAAGTCTTGGGACTAACAAAGCATGCCCCCGGCACACGCCGGGGGCTCTTTTTTATTTTCCCACACACGTTACTCAGAGTAGTGAAATCAATACATCACTTTCCGTCTAATGGTTAGTTGGGTTGATTAGGCTCAAAGCATGGAATTGCAACAAACAAGGTTTGAATAGGGTGCGGACATGGGATTGCGAAACCCATGATCCGAGCAAAAAAGCTACTCCTCGAAGTCGAGATCAGCGAGAACGGCAAAGACTGGCATGTCTGGCCTAACCCTGGTGTCGGGTATGAACGCATCATCGAAGTCGCAGCCATGCACAGCATCAAAGAAGCAGAGATGGCCACCGAGGCTCTAGGGAAACGAACGGCCTACGTGTATCAGGAGTTCGAACGGCCTGACGGGTTGCCGTCGGCTCCCGAGTGGTTCCGGATCCTGGGCAAGGCAGAGAACGGGCACCGTGTCAGCCGTGCACGGTACCGTCGAGACGCGGGCACAGGTGAGTACGCCTGCGTGGCAGGGCCGGAGATCTTGTCATGAACCAAGCGCCGGCGGGTGTAAGGTGCTGCCTGCTAGGACAGTCCTAGCAGTGGATTACAGGGAAAGCCCCCGGCTGATACGGGGGCTTTCTTGTTGCTCCGGGGAAGGGCAGGTCAGACGGTCGGACCCTAGATGGAAACCTTGGCCCTCTTGGCGATCTGGTTCAATCGCGGATTGCTCCTTTTGTGCAGCGAGATCAACACCCGAAAAAGCTCCTGGCTCGTGGGGTGAACCTTCGCCAACTGGGGGGCAACCGCCCATGCTGATTCCAGGGAGTCCAAGGCTCCATCTCTGTCTCCGAGAGCGAGCCGCGCCCTTGCCGTGTCCAGGTGCATCGGCCCGACCCTTGTGGCGGGCAGGTTGATCTCTTGCCGCTGAAGATCGTTGGAGACCTGAAGTGCTTTGCTATGCCTACGAAGGTCCCCGGACGTCGAGATGATGTGAACGGCGGCATTTTGGGGGCCAAAGTGCATTTCGTGCTTGACCACATCGCTTTGAAACTCGCCGGCCAGCCGCTCGGCTCGTTCGATGTGCTTGTCAGCCTCCGCCTTGTCCCTGAGTCGGCCAGCCAAGGTGAGCCCCCGAAGGTGCAAAGTTCCTAGGCCGAACGCCCTTTCGGGGCCGGTGAGAGTGGACTCGGCCTTGACGATGGCTCGCTCTACGACGGCCAGGCCCCCAGCGAAGTCGCCACCGTTCAGGAACATTCCGGCGTGATCCCTGGCGGCCACAACCTGAACCAGGGTGGTTGCCCTCTCGGCGGCGAGTACCTGCTTGACCGAAGCCAGTTCGGCCAGATCGAGCCACCTGTGCCGGGCGGCAACCCAATAGATCGTGCTGTAGGTGTCCGCAACCATCGCCCAGGCTTCCGGTGTGCCGGCCGCGTGAGCGTAGTTCGTGACTCGGCTGGTGAGCCCGGGAAGCATTGACAGGACTTCCGACAGCTCAGTGTTAAACCGGTGCTTGGTGAGCCTCGCGAGGTCCAGTTTCAGGGCTTCCGCTTCGACGGGAGGTTCCCCCGGAAGGTCGAAGCGGCGCATGGCGGAGCGAAGCTCCTTGAGGTTGTCTTCGCTCGTGACCGGAGCCTTACCGAGGACTTCATCCAGGGTGATGCCCATAGCGTTCGCCAGGGCGGCCCCCATGCCCTGAGTCAGAGGCCGGTCGCCCACCTCGATTTTGCTCAGCATCGAAAGTGAGACCCCAGCCATGCGCGCTAGCTGAGCCTGGCTCAGACCACGCTCCTTGCGGAGGGTCGCAACGTTCCTGCCCGGTCCTGGTGTGCGTTCCACATGGGTCATCTGATCCCCTTCGGTGCAGTGGGTATCTCCATCCTCCCAAGGGCCCGCTCCGGGGCGCACCCCCACTGTGCAACTTCTGTGCAAGTTCGGTCCCTCGAATGGCCGTTAACTAAGCGTAGGCAGCTAGTCACGTGAACCCCCAAGCAGTCAACGCTGCAACGTCGTTGAGGAGTGATCCGCCATGCCCGACGTGTCGGTGAGGACGCCACACCAAGCCGCCGAAGAGGTACGAGGACGGCTGGACGCCGGGCTGCGTCGGGCCGAGGTCAGTGCTGAGTCCAGGGTGTCGAGCGGCGTCGTCGAAGGCGTCAAGGTCTCGCGAGTCCGCCTCACGGCGCTGACGTTGGAGGAGACGCAGCGGCTGACCCTCTCCATCGGCGGTCGCGTCACCCGATCCAGGGAGCCCCTTGCACGCGTAGCTGCCAAGGAGCTGGATGCGGCTCTACTCGGGATCAGCATCCGCACTTCACCCTCATTGGTCATCGTGGGCACGGTGAAGGGTCGTACGGCGAACAAAGTACTTCCGCCTTCACTCTCGATCACCAACGCGCGACGACTCGCCAACGCCCTTGATGCCGGTGAGGAGGAGTGATGAGTGGGACGACTGAAGACCTGAGTAAGAAGCTCAAGGAGTGCGAGAAGAAGTCGAAGGACAAGCAGGCCACGGAGAAGATGGGCCAGAAGGTGAGGCGGGGATGACCTTCACGCCGCCCCCACTTCCCAAGGTCCCCGTCGAGCTTGACGCCGTGACATTCGAGGACGCGAGTAAGGCATGCCTTCGCCTCCGTGATGTGCTGGAGAGGTTCGGAATCAAGTTCCGCACCCTCTACGTGGACGAGGAAGGCACCCGGCCCACCGTCCACTTCGGTCGAGTCAACGTCGCAACCACCAACAAGCTCTGCGATGTCCTGGAGGCAAGGTGGGTCTCAACGCCGGATGCCTCTTCGAGCTGTGCCGCTGGTTCTGCAAGTGGCTCTACAAGAAGACGAGAGACCGAGTCCTCAGGTACGCAGGACCGTTATTCGTCCTCCTGATCTGTTCCAGCATCGGACTTCTCTTCGCCGCCCTCTGGCAGACAGAGAACCACTAGACCTCTCTCCAATGAACTCCCGCTCCCTGATCCCCCGAGGTGACACTCATCATCAGGGGGCGGGTCACAACCCCCGGCCAGCAATGGGCCGGGTGCGCTCCGTCTCCGGTTCCCCGCGCATGCGGAGGCGTGGGAGCGCAAGCGGGTCGCTCGGCCTTGGTCGGGGACTGGGCGGCCCGCCACAAGTTCCCGCCTCTGCCTTCCTGACACGCTCGGTTGGTCGGGGCGGGTTACTACCCAGTGCTACCAAGGATGGTGATGGTCTGAGCGATCACTTAGAGCACGAGATCACAGGATGCGCCGGCTGCAACGCTGAAGCACACCAATAGGCCGTGGAGGAGCGAGAGAAGCAGCAACGCGAGGACAACGTCATCATGGTCGGCCTGACCTTGGCCGCGGCATTCGTGGGCCTGGTGGTACTCGGCCTGTGGGCTGGTGTGATGGTGCTCCTGTCGAACATCACCTAAGCAGGCGCCGCCAGGACGGCATCAGACTCCCGTCCCTGCCGACTGGCCTTCGAGGTTCCCCCGATTTCGATGAGTCTCGGAAGGGGGCGGAAGAGGTGCTGGGGGTCACGTACTGTACGTGATCCCCAGTGCCACCCATGCACCACTCGAACCCAATCGAGAGGAGCACGATGCGCAATCCCGTACAGCTCGCGACCGTTCCGCACGCTGTGATCATGCAGCCGACCACTCAGTGCCTGCCGATGGACTGTACGTACTGCTACCTGCCGTTCCGCAAGGTCAAGAACCTGATGCCGGTCTCCGTGGCACAGGCTGTGGCGAAGTCGGCCAACAAGTGGGCCGCCGACGATCCCGCGTTCGAAGTCGTGTGGCACGGCGGCGAGCCACTGGCCGCCGGCCGTGAGCATCTGGCCAGACTGATGGCCCCCTTCGAGGGCGTGAAGCACAGTGTGCAGACGAACGCGGCCCTCGTCGATGACGCCTGGTGCGGCTACCTGCTGGAGCACAACGTGCATGTGGGCGTCAGCATCGACGGTCCGGAGGACATGAACCACCACCGTGTCACTCGTGCTGGCCACCCCGCGTTCCGCGTGATCATGCGAGGGATCCAACGATTACGTCGGCACGGGATCCCGTTCTCCGCCATCGCAGTTGTCTCCGACCCTGACCCCGGAACGGCCGCCAGGTTCTACGAGTTCTTCGCCGAACTGGGTGTTACCACCCTCGGCGTGAACGTCGAAGAGGAAGAGGGCGTCAACCGCGGCGTGCAGGCAACCGACCCTGCAAGGACAGCAGACTTCTGGGCCGCCCTCACGGACGCATGGAGCGCCAATCCGGTAGTCCGCCTACGAGAGATATCGCGCGTGCTGAACTTCGCCAGCACGGTCCTCAGCACTCAACAGCCCCAGCCTGCCCCGGTGTCGGCACTGTGGGACCCATTGCCCACTGTCAGCGTTGACGGCGGAGTGGTTCTGCTCTCACCCGAGCTGGCCGGCTTCACCGACGAGCGGTTCGGTGACTTCACCACCGGCAACGTGCTCCGTGATGGCCTGGACGTCCTCGTGAGCGAAGCCGACACCCGAACCCCCTGGATCGCCGAGTTCCGGGATGGCGTAGACGCCTGCCGCAACACCTGCGGGTACTTCGCGTTCTGCGGCGGCGCGCACCCTGCGAACCGGTACTTCGAGCACGGGGGCCGTATGGATGGCACCCGCACTCGATACTGCACAACGGCAAAGATCGCTCTCCTGGAAGGAGTCACACGACATGTCCGCAGCCAGTGAAATGATCTCCCGCGAGGCCAACACGTCCACGGCCGTTGGCCTGATCCTCAGCGCCGCCGACGGGTTCCGTGATCTGATCGGAAGCACGCCGATCGACCCGGTGGCGAAGTTCGACAACCGCCCCACGTGGGACAACGCGGGCAACACCTTTGACAACCGCGCTACGTGGGACAACTGGAACAAGAAGTAGCAGTAGAGGGGCAGGCTGCCTTTCGGCGGCCTGCCCGCCCGTCTCGAACCAGGAGCGCCATGGACACCATCACCTTCGGCCGCGTCAGGCTCACTCTGCCCGGCCTCGATGAGCCGGGCCTGTACCTGTCCAACGTCGGTACTCTCGACAGCCCGCGCGGCATGGTCCAGGACTTCGCCTACAGTGACGCTGACCTACGCTCACTCGACATCACCGACACTCAGCTCATCACCGGCCGGATCAGCGGCGTCCGTTCAAAGCGGACACAGTTCGAGGCCCTGAACCTGCACGGCGTGGAGATCACTCGCAGCGACCTCGGCACGATCGGCTGGAGTGAAAGCAAGCTGACCCGCGTGGTCCTCCGCGATTGCAAGCTGATGGGCGCCACGCTCGACGGCCTAGTACTGGACGATGTCCTGTTCGAGGGCTGCAAGCTCGATTTCGCCACGTTCGAGAAGGTGCGTGCCACGGGGCCCGTGGCCTTCGTCAACTGTGTCCTCAGCGAAGCCACGTTCACCGATTGCGACCTGACCGACGTCGTGTTCTCCGAGTGCACACTCAGGCTCACCGAATTCGAGGCCGGCCGCTACCGAGGCACCGACCTGCGGGGCAACGACCTGGCCACCATCCGGGGCCTCGCGAACCTCAAGAAGGTCCGCATCGACCCCGGCCAGGAGGCGGACCTTGCGCAAGCGCTGGTAGCCGAGCTGGACATCACCCTTGGAGAAGACTGATAACAGGAGGGCCCGCATGCCCCTGCACATCGTCTATGACGATGAAACCGCGCTTCGTTCCCGGTGCGAGATCGCCACAGTTAGAACCGCACGTCCCGACGAAGTCACCTACGAGACTGGAGCGGTAGTGCCCTCCGGCACATGGCGCTCCCTGACTCAGGCAGAGATCAAGTCCATCACCGCGCCTCGCCAGACCTTAGACAGCACCGTGGTAGAGATCGTCCAACCGCCTTTTCAGGACGGGCTACCGCTGGAACAACTCGCCCAGCCTCTAGGCGATGCTGACGCGGAATACCTCGGTCAGGCACTTGCCGAGCCAGGCATGGCCACGACCACCAACAACTACCAGGATGGCCGGCTGATCGGGCTGCACCTGGATAACTGGGACAAGCTGAGGTTTGCCGACAAGCACACGGGACGCCGTCGGCTGTGCCTCAATCTCGGCCCTGGAACCCGGTACATCATTCTCGGCGACATCGACGCACAGGCAACGTGCCGAGCCATCTACCCCACCGCATATGCGCACCGCTACCCACACACAGATGACTACCGGGCGTACGTCGCCAGCGGGCGTTCGTTCCGCATCGTCCGAATACGGCTCGCCCCTGGTGAGGGCTACCTAGCGCCGACCGAATACCTTCCCCACGATGGATCTACCGATGGGGCTCCTCTTCCTTCGGCGGCGGCCTTCTGGCTTGGACGGTGGCCGCGCAGAGTACTTCCCACATTGGTCTAGCTCTTCCCGCAACTGGATGGGGGTGTGTCCGTGTTCACGGTGACCCATGGCGCGTCAGCAGCGTTGCTGCGGGCGGGCAACTTCGCGTGGGTACCCCAGGGTTCGGAGAAGAGGTATCCCCACACACTGATGTCGTCCACGCCGACGGAACACGTGGCTCCGAGCCCTTCCCAGTAGACCCACGGGAACGTGGTGTGCTGCCACTGCCCGGAGCCGGGTGCAGCCGGCGACCACGCCTCGACCATGGAGTGACCGCTGCTGCTGGCAGCCCGTATCCGTGAAGCCAGAGACAGGGACTTGGCGCTCGGGATGCCCTGTATGTGGATCCGGAGCGTTTGCCACTCGTCGGGGTACTCGTCAGGGAACCCGCCATGCTCGACGCCGCGGGCTTCAGCGCGGGCGAGGATGGCCTCTCGGGTCTGGGGTTCGGTGGTGAAGTCGATGCGCAGGCCGGCGAGGACTACCGACTCCTGGCGGCTCAAGGTCTGCGGGTGCAGCAACGTGAAGCGGATCGTGTCGGCCGTAGGGATCATGGCTGAAATCTAGGTCATGGCCACGGAGTTGGGGAGTGCAGGCAGGTCATGGCCAGGCCGTCACTCTCTGTATGACAGTTAGTTAGGTTGGTTCGAGCCCTCAACGCAAAAGACCCCCGGCCTCCACTCAGGGAAGCCGGGGGCTTTTCTTTTCTCAAACTCGGACACTGCCTCAAGCGATAGGCGCATCCGAAACATGCGAGATGCCAGCAGACTCGACAGGGATGTCAGAGAGTCGGGCATCGTTGGTCTTCTTGTTCTCCACCCGTTGAGCGATCTCGCCACCCAGGATGGACACGGCCAGCATCACCAGGGAAACAATCTTCCCCTGAAGGTCCGGGCTGATGAAGTCCGAGAACAAGGCCAGAACGGAAACAAGTGCCGCCTTGATGCGGACAGGGTTCTTCTTCAGGAAGTCAATTAGGGCGTTCATGGTCAGTCCCAGTAGAGAGCTTCGGCCGTACGGCCGCTAATGGTGAACTCCTGGTCGTCCTTGCCGAACACGGCTACCTGACACACCAGGTGACGGCCAGCGTTCATGTGGCCCATGGCTGAGAAGTCCACAAACGAGTAGTCACCGGTAGCAACACGCTCCACCACCGCATAGCCGCCATCACTGTCGCCGGCGCCGGTGAACTTCAGGAAGCGGCCCTGGACGGTGGCGCCGGCCGGGACATCGGCGAAGGCAAGCTTCACATTGGACGAGAACTTGCAGTCCCCATTGGAATGGATGACCGTCCCGTCTCCCTTGCCGGTGACATCAACTGTCGTCCACGTATTGGCCTTGACCTTGGAAGGCGACGGGTTGCTCAGCCACACAGTCTTAGGGACAGTGTTGCCATCCGGCTTAGGGGTCGGGTCAGGCTTAGGCGGAGTCGGCTTCTGAACCGGCCACAGGCCCTGACCGTGCTCCGTCTCAAGCCGTGTCAGCTGCTTCAGGCCCGGCACACCATCCGCCGAGTCGGCGTCGCCGATGGCGATCTGATAGGCCCGCACCGACTCCGTGTGCCCGCCACCCCAGGCATGCGCATCCTTGGGGCCCTTCCAGTAGCCGGCCTTCCAAAGGCAATCCGCCATGTACTGGATGTGGTCACCCTCAGCGCCAGGGCCATACACAGCCCCGTTGATGGTCACCTTCCCAGGGGTCGGCTCCGAGTGCTTTCGAATGTCGACCGCGGACGCTTCCTGTCCGAAGTAGCTCACGTTCGGCTTACCCTTCCAGGCCGGGTCAGCGCATGTGATGCCCTCCGGATAGTCCGGGTAGCCATACGAGTGCGTCCAGGCGGACTTGCGGGACGGGGATCGAAGATAGACCCCGTTCCCATTGCTCGAACCATCGTTATTCGTGTTGCCACCGATGGTGTATACGCGATCCTTGTCGTAGGCATACACGACTTCTGTGTGCGAGCCACCAGGCCCGTACGAAGACGATGAGTCGCCATAGAAGACCTGGCTCCCGATAGCGGGGTAGTCGCTGAGTCGCCCTCGCTTCCGGAACCAGTCCTGAGACACGCCGCACGAGGCGCTGTTGGGGAACACGTCGCCGTTACCCGACTCGACCGCGACGGCAGAGACGAAGTCAGCGCACCAGGACTCCGCCGGGCGACCCATCTCCTTAGAGAAGCGGTTGGCGTTCCCCGCGCCTTCGCGATAGCCCACGTATGACTTCGCCTTGTCAATCATTGCTTTGGCTCCAGTAGCCATGTGCACCTCCAGGGCATGAAAAAAGCCCGGCATCGGCCGGGCGGCATACGGTGTGGTTACTTACTTGACAGGCTTCGGCTCGAACCGGAGCCGTGCGACGAGGACCAGGGCGAGGACGAGGTTCGCCGCGATAGTCAATGGCACGTCGAGCGCCGGTAGGGCCCACAGGCCGCGGGCGACAGCCCTCAGCGCGAGATACACGGCCAGCCAGAGGCAGAACACATCCTCGTCGGTCGGCCGGCCCAGGCGGGCCAGCAACGGCTTCTCCTGGTGCTTGCGGTGCTGCATCACCAGGCCGAGACAGAAAGCGGCCATAAGGCCGTACAGGGCTACAGCTGTCATAGTGCTAATCAACCTTCCCAACCTCCTCACCGAGCCGTGAAGCGAGGTAGGCACGAAGTGAATAGTTCTCCTTGCGGAGTTCAATCACCTCATCGCGTAGTTCCTTCAGTTCCTCGCTGAGCGCGGTAGATCGGTCCTGCCATTCCTGGCATTCCTGGCGAAGCGTGTTCACCACATCGCTCCTGTACTTCCGCAGGCCCAGCACCAGGGCCGAAAGCACCGGCACTAGTACCTCAATAGATGAGACAAGATGATCCATAGCTAAAACTCATTCCCATCGCTAGCCTCGCCTGGGGCAATCAAGTAAGCGCCCATTCGGCTAGCAATGTCCCGATCCTGGATAGGATTCTGCCAGGCATAGCCGGAATAGATAGCGGCGCAAATGTAGTCACCCTCCTCAAGGAAGGCTATGCAGTTTGCGGAATTCGACATGTGGTATTTCTTGACTTCGCTCTGAACAATCCCCGATGTCAAGTGAACGGAAGAATCCTCATCGCCAGGGCTAGTACGCTTCTCGATATACATCCACCAATGGCGCCCAGCGTTCGTATCGCTATCGGCGCGCAGGAAGATCTCGGAGAATATGTAGTACGTGCCAGTCGTAGGCACGCGGAAAGCGGTACCATTCGGATTATCCCCCGTTTCAACCTTGTGTCGAGTCCAGCCACCATGCTGAACAAATCCTGATTCTTTGAAATCCACCACTGCCATTTTCGGGCCAAACAGGGTGGCAAAGTCATTCATGCCAGCCTGACGGAATCGAGACATGTTGCGGATGGCGTCATACGGCGCTGTAAGTGCCTCCTTGAGGCTCTGGGCATCAACGGCATCTCGCGACTTCCAAGTTTTAAGATCCATTACGTCACGTCCGCAAAACTAGACTCGGGGGAAACCATGAAAATATTCACCGCACCCATAGCGATATCTTCGCCCGAAATCCACTTATCGTCACCACCGCTGAGGTTCCACTGAAAGGTAATCTTGTCGCCCTTCGCGAGTTGCCTAACCTCTTGAATGGCGCGACTGTGCAGATAGTTCTTACGATGTGCGCCCCCCTGCGACAGGGCGACACGGTCATCATTGAGCTTCGCGTAGAAGTTGAAATTCGAATGCAAGTCCACATTTGGTGCATTGATCGAGGCGTGTGACGAAACAACGTAGACGCCAGTCTCGGGAACGGTGATAGTGGAGGCATCCTCATTCCACTCCCAGCCCCCACTGTGTCGAACATGCTCCGTGCTCCAGTGAATGTCCTCGAAACTACCTTGGGGATAGTTGCGATTCTTCGTTCCGCGAAGCTGAAAACGAGGCATGCCAAGCAGTGACCTACTAACACCCGTCGTTTGTTCCTGCCAGAGAACGGTGTCTAGGTGCTCCCCATCCTTCCAATCACGCTTCAATCCGGGTATCGGCTCACAAGGCCCTGTGAGATCCCCTTCGGAAACCTTGAAAGCGCCGAAGGTGCAAAGCTGACCCTGGTTCTCGATGCGGAAATCAATCCCGGCTTTCTCCATTGCGAAAATCTCGGCTTGCAGCACAGTCCCCTTCTTGCACTCCACAAGGACACCGTGCGTAGTCGTGACTTCGTTTTGCATTGGGCATGAGACGGCAGTGGACGAGAAATCCGTGCCGTCCTTCACGATGGTCAGATAGATCACCGGAATATTGGTGGGGGATGGGCCCTTCAAAGGGGCCGCACCCGCGTTAGCGTAAACGAAATAGACGCCATCCTCAGGAACAATGAAAGCCGAACGGTCATCCCGAATCTTCCACCCTCCATGCTCACGTCCAGGACCGGGCCACCTAATGAACTGATTGTCGGCGCCCGCGGGGAACTTCTGGCAATCCTTCACGTCCTGGTCCGGCATCATGATGTGAAACCATGGCCGGTTGCCAAAATGGGCTTGCATGTCCCGGATCTGTGAATTCATCTTGTCCGGGACAATGATCTCGCGCTCTTCCCAATCAAGAATCTCAGGAACAGGCATTATCTCCTCCTACTGAAGAACCGTCGTAGTGCCGAGCGTCGAACGCTCACCATCACCAAGAATCCACACGCCCTTATGGTCTGGATTCTCCATACCGGGAACAGTGATCAGGGCAACCGCGACTTCATCCACTGCCGAATCCAGGAGGAGCTTTCCAGGCGAAGCCTTAGAGCCCACCGTGTGGGCGGCCAACATGTGGACCTTGTCCTCCCCGAACGTCCCGAACTCCTCGAACTTCGACGTGAAGCCCTCAGGCCAGATGCCGTTAGTGAGGTCACTGGCGAGGGCCAGGGCGACGTAGAGGGATGTGTAGTCCGAGGAAGCTTGCAGCTCGATCTCGTCGGCCTTCTCGGCCGTCTTGTAGTCCACGATCGGCTTCGCCGGAATCTTCGTTGTGTCGGTGTCCCGGTATACGAGGTTCATGACGACGGCGTTCGTGTCCTTCTGGCCAGACACGCGCCAAGACACTGAACTGCCCTTGGACGGCTCCCACATGAACATGCTGGCCTGCAAGTGGAGCTTCGTCGGATCCAGTGTCACGCCCTCGGAGGCCCTGACGGGAAGCAGCTCGACGAGGCCCAGGCCGCGGGGCGGTGCCGGCTCCTGGTCCCCGTAGGAGGCGCATACCGACACCACCGTCTCGCCCAGGCGCATGCCGTCAGGGAGGCTGAGTGTTGCGACATCAACGCCCTCGAAGCTTCCATGCGTCTGTGAGGCCGGCTGCGGGAACTCCACGGGACTGGGTAGGCCGGTCATCCATTCCGTCCCGTCCCACACCGCATAGGAACTAGCTCTAACCCACTGGCTCTTGTCGTCATAGACCTGAGCTTCAGTCTGGTTCCAGATGACCCCGTCATAGAAGAGAAGCTTGTTACCCATCGCTCCCCTTAGGGGTATCGGCAGCGAGCTGCACCCACACGTCACCGATCTGGGGATTGGTGGGCGCCTTCGACCCGGAGAAGACTCGGACGCCGCCGATGTTCGGGGCACTCACAGGCCCAGTGAACGAAGCCGAACCATCGCCATTAATCTGCGCTGTGGCCTTACCGGACTCCCGCGAGGAAGCAACGAAGGCAGCCTTGTTGGCGTCAACCACATACTTGATGCCATCGACGCCACCCTTCGCCTTGGCCTCCATGGAACCGTCCTGCCGGACATTCCACGAACAGTCATCGTCGCCATTAGCGGCGAGGATCATCGAGCTGGAGGTTCCACTGATCTTGGGCTTCAGCCAGCCGTCGAGGCCGGACACGTCCATGACGTTGGAGCTGTCGTTGTGGACGTAGTGCCTCAGCTGCTCGTCCGTGTACTGCTTCGACTTGTGAGGGTCGGCGGCCGTCACGTGCTCCTCAAGGCCCGCAGCGGTGTCTACAGGGATGAGGCCGTACTTGCCGGGACCGAAGTCCACCCAGAGTTCCGTGTAGCCGTCAGGGCCCTGGAACATCGGGACCATGCCGTTTTGGTCCGAGGTGACGAACTCGATGTGGTGGCCGTCCATGTCACGTAGGTCGGTGACCTTCTGGGCGTCCTCGCCGGCCCCGTCGTACACGTCTCCCTTATGGTTCGGGAGACGGTTGCCTTCCATGTCCTCGGCGGCGGCATCGGTGGTGCCACCGAAAGTGTGCACAGGCATTAGCTGTTCCCCTCTCGGAACTGGTCGGCCTCGTACACGCCGCTGATGAACACCGCGGCGTTGTGCGGAATCTTGGTGAGCCAGTCACCCATAGCCCTGTAGTTGTTGACATTCGGGAAGACTGGCTGACAGGTGCTTCCGCCCGAGATGTAGGCGTTGCCGATGTAGTAGTTGTCTTCACTCTCGGCACGGTCGGAGTTGTTGAACAGGGTCGCGTTCACGAGCTGGTACATGCCCCCCGCGGGCCTTAACGGGCAGATCCACGTTCATGTAGGTCTGCTGGCCGCCGGCAACGATGTTCCGCGTGTTGTCGTTGTTGGTGATGTTCGCGCAGAAGTACACGGTGTTCTGTGCGATCCACTTCCAGTGCCCCTTGATCTCAGGCTTAGGAGAGTCAACCGAGGCATAGTTCAGGTTGGGCTTATAGGTGCGGTACTTGCCGATGTCTTCGTTGACGGCCCAGCCACCGCGGTTCGAGTAGGAAACGAAACTCTCGTATCCGCTCTTCGCCTCACGCATGAACAGGAGATCACCCGGGTTAGGCTCCACGTCGGCCTTAGATGGGTCGTACGCCTGCGGGAGATTGCCACCATCAGAGAAGATGCGAAGATCTGCAATCTCCGCAATCTCGTTAGACGACTTCTTGAGCAGCACATAGGCAATGGGGAAGTCCCAGACACCGCCCTGTTCCCGCTTGAGTTCGGCAGGCTTAGGGTCCTCGGCCGGCGCACCCATCAACGAGGTTGCGGAGATATTATTGTTCGCCATGTCCAGGCGAAGCACGATCGTGTCCAAGCGGGGCTGCGGGGTGCGCGAGTTGTCCTTGAGCTGTACGGACACGCCATCGGTCTTGTAGCAGAAGCCACGGACCATGGCTTCGCCAGGAGCGACATCGACAGACGGGGGAGTGCCGGCCTTCGATACGGAAACTTGCAGAGCGGCATCACCGAGCTTGCCCGAGACGGCGGTGTACGTCATGCGTGCCGCCATGTCCTGCCACTTAGCCTGATCGACGGCAGTTCCCTTGCCGTCACTGAAAGGCCAGGAATACTCAGATCCTTGACCGTTAGGTGCATCGAAACTAGGCATGATAGTCAGCCTCCAGAGTAGGAAAGGTATCGAGGAACGTAGGTGACGCGAACAACCGTTGCGTCTCCTGGCTCGGCGCCGGTAATGGTTATCTGGTTGTCGCCGGGGATGAGGGACCACATAGCGCTAGCAGGCTTCACCTGCGGCCAGAGATTCTCTTCCCCCTTCTTGTCCCTGAGGATCACTGACTTCACGCCAGGGGTAGTGTCAATCGTGACCTTTTCCCCTACCTGAATAGTGAAGTTGTCCAGGAAGTCAAAAGACTGGCCCGTGGTCAGGTTCTTCACGGCCATAGAAGAGATGGGGCCTTCAACCGTCCACATGGGCCAGCAGTCGAGAGACGAATCATTGGTGACCGTCACAGGGTCACCAGGCTTGAATCCGGTGGCACCTACCTGAAGCGGAAGGAAGTGATCGGAGAGGAATGGCTTAGCGTCGTCCTTGTAGATGTGCCACTCAACCTGATCATGACGGTTCGCATACCAGTAGGGATCCATGGCGCGGAAGACGAGGGCGTAAGTTATCCAGTAGAAGCCGGCCTGGTCTCGGCCTTCGTTTCCCTGGGCCCCATCGACGTAATAGCACTCAAGGTGCCGCGGATGACCATCGCCCTCGGTCACGGTAATCCGACCGGGGCCCCTGAGCGGATTGAGGGAGTGGAACAAGTACTGCTTCAACTGAATCAGAGACTTGCGGTCCAGGGCCTGAATGCGGATAGGTATCGTGACGTCTCGACTAGTGGCCCGAGCTGACTTGAAGAGCGAACCATCCATGTTCGGAATGGCATCGGCCTTCACGTCATAGGAAGGCATGTCAAAAGCCTGCGGGCCCCACATAATTCCAATGCCGGCGGGATTGTCCCTACAGGTAAGATCACCAGTAAGCGGAATGATTCTGCCGTCACTGCCAGACCACGTGACAAACGTGTGCGGCCACGTAACCGGCTTGTACTTTTCCTTATCGCCGCCACCATCGTGGTCGGGGAAGTAGTCGTATGTTGCAGGAATGGGCATAGGTCATCGTCTCGACTTGAGTTCGTTCAATTGCCTCCACAAGGACTGGATCTCTGTGTACACATTCGCGGACGCGGTCGTACCCTGAGCGCCAAGAGAAACAACCAGGGAAGTGCCGCTAGCAGAATCGGAGATCGTCACCTTGGTGACCGGATCGGAATGCACGTCACCATCGATGATGCAAGACACAACATCACCGATCCACCAGTCACGACCGAACATGCACTGCGGAGTATCAAGCGGGTAAAGCTGGAGATTTCCTGTAGGGCCGTTCTCTCTTAGGTGGGTATCGCCCTTCTGGTGAATCATGGATAGAGCCTTATCCAGATTCATGTCACCTTGACCCGTGTAGTTCGGATCAATGATGGGGTCGCTCCAGGGGGCTTTGGCGTCCCGCATGATCGGCACATCGGTAGCGTCAAAGAACTGCTCGGCGACAATGCCCCAAGTCTTCTCGGCCTCCTCGGCCTCCGCGTTCGTGTACGACTCGACATAACGAAGATGAGCCTCGCCGCGGGCACCAATGACAGCCCTCGTGCACAGCGGGGCCCGTATCGAGTACACGAACTCTTTAAGGTTGCCGATCTCCGGGCTGAACCTCACGAGCTTAGAAAGGTCCTTAACCTGCCAGCATTCGAGCTTGATCTTCCGGGCCTGGTGGTCGTACGCGTTACGCCAACCAATGCCACTCTTAGTGGCAATAGGCTTCACGGCATCCAACAAGTTGTCGTAGCGGATGCTGTAGGGAACCGGATCGCCGAAGGTGTCGTACGGCCAATCCCGCCTACCGTCACCGGGAGTGTCATAGCCGACAGGAACGCGGAAGGGAGAAGACTTCGAGTCGTAGCCGGCATTGGCACTGATCAGACCCTCAAGAGCCCTCGAAGAGGGAAAGTCGGTGTTGGCGTCAGTGTCCCAGTCCTGATGAGAGATAGGCTGCAAGGGGTCCGGGTAGCAGATGTGGTACTTGGCTATGTAGTTGTCGTCATAGCCGGTAACGATCAGAGCACCAGGGCCGGAGTCCTCATCCACCGTCCAATACTTCTGGATTCCAGTAACAGTGCCGGAGAACAAGACTCTATCGACGCCCTTGCGGTGCACCACAATGCCCGTATTAGGCTGGAACAACTTCGCATGCTGCGATGCACACGAAATCTTGAGCTGCCACGTACCGACATCACAGAACTGAAGAGTGGCAGTGAACTCCTTGTAGTCATCCACCATGCCAATGATGCTCATCTGGCCTTTGTCGTCCGCCTTGTCGCGGACATAGATCGTGTATTCACCGTTCAAGGCGACTTCCTTCCATGAAGAAGGGGAGGCCAGTCCGAAGACCAGCCTCCCCAACCTTGTTTTCTTAGCCCCAGAGCATGCCGTGCATCATCGCTGCACGATCCATAGCCCTCATCAGAGATTGCTCCGTAGGAACATCCCGAGCCGCATGAATGGTGATGTTGGTTTCACCGCGGCGAGACATCATGTCCTGCGTCTCACTGTTGTTGTAGACCCGCTCACCACCACGGAAGTTGACCAGCTCAGGGCCTCGCTCGCCCACCAGGGCGAGACCAGGACGAGCGGACTTGGTGCCCTTCTCGTACCAGTGATTCGCCTGCCAGAAGCGCCAAGCCTTAGCGGGATCCCCGTAGCGCTCCTTGATGTAGCTCAGGCCCCACTGGATCTGAGTAGCCGCGTTGTCGCGCCAGTCGGAGCCGGCCGAAGCCATCTTGGACCCGGGAAGCGACTGAGGGATGCCGTAGGCCCCGGAGCTGGGGTTGGTGGCATTCCAACGCCACCCAGATTCGTTGGTCCACATCTGCTCAAGAGCAGCGAACTGCGAGCCCCACCCCAGGGACTTGAGCATGGCTACCGCGATGCCCTTGGCCTTAGCCGGCGATGCATGGACGCCACCGCCACCCGTGTACGGCAGGACGCCGTCAGGGGCAACCAGGGAGCCAGGCCACGGGTTGAAATGGCCCCCACCAGAGCCGCCACCCGTCACGTTGAGCGGGTGGGAGCCGATCCGAGGCGCCCAGTAGCCCACACCAGCACCCCAGCCGTTCTCAATGGCGGAGATCGGCACACGGTCAATGCAGCCACGGCGAAGCACGTCGTTCGACCACACGTAGCCCGGAGTGGTGTCCGCAAGGGCGATGTGCCCGAAAGCCCCGCCGATGTTGGGCCAGTACACGGCAGCACCCGGAGGGATGTTCTTGTCCCCGCGGGTAGCACCGGAAGCCCGGTAAGCGGCAGCCGCAGAGGGGTACAGGCCGGAGAGGCCCCAGGCGGTCTCTGCGTTCATCTCACAGAGGTTGTACCAACTCGCCGACCCAGACTCGGACCGAGCCCGCTCGACAGCAATCGCGTTCTTGGCGGACTGGGTAGCCGTAAGCGCGGTGTGCGCATCGATGTACTGAGCCCACTTGTTGGCCATCGGCTCTGTCCTGGCGAACATGCCCTTCTGGATGTGACCGACAGTGCCAAACGCAGAAGCGATCTTGCCCAGAGCGGGATTGATCACGGCCTTCCAGCCGGCAGTCAGAGCATCCGAATAGCCTTTGTACGGGTCGTTCTTGTGCTGGTTGACCCAGCCAGCGCCGTCCACGTTGAGGCTCAACGGAGCCTTCTCGCCGACGACACCGCCATTGGCGAACATGTTGCCCCCGCTCCTGGCGGCAGCGTTCCATGCGTGGATCGTCTCGGCGCCCAGGGCGCGAACCACCTCCGGACGAAGGATCCCTTCCCCTGGACTGAGCACGGCCGGAACCGTGTCCACACCAGGGGCGTAACCGGGCACCACACCACCCGTAGCGAAGTGCACGGGCTTGAGGGGGTTGCCGGTGCCGGCGAGCTTCGCCATCTGCCCCAGCATCGCCACAGCACCGCCGTTGTACGGGCCATTGACCGCGCTCCTGGTGGAGCTGGTCACGAAGCTCATGGCGTTGCCCCAGGCGCTCTTGATCGCCGAGGCCGACGACTGGAACTGCGACTGCACCCCACGAACACCACGCTCGATCGAGGAGAACGAGCCCGACAGCTTCGTCCAGGAGGCGCCCACCGTGGACGTGACGCCCGCCCATACGGACGTGTTCGATGCCTGGAACCGCTTCTCACTGTTGGTGAGATCCACAGTGAGGTAGCGGCCGATGGCCTGAAGGCTTGGCTTGACCTTGGCCACCCAAGACGTCTGGATATCAAGAGAGATCCGGTCCCAGTTCGACTTGTTCTGAGAGACGAACTCCTTCTCAGCGGCGACCATCGTCACCGTGAAATAGGTATCGATCTTGTCCAAGACTGGCTTCATCTGCTGAAGCCACACCTGGTTGGACTTCTCCGCAGCCTGCTTCAGAGACTCGGCAGTGTTCGGGATGCCTTGCTTGGAAGCGTCGCCAGTACTGCCACTCCGAGCGGCCTTGTTGAGAGCCAAGATGTTTCCCGCACCGAGAAGCCTCACGGCTTCCGGGCGAAGGACGGCCTCACCAGGAGACAAGACAGCCGGCACGGTATCCCTGCCCGGCGAGTATCCGGGGACGATACCGCCAGTGGCGTAGTGCTTAACGCCACCACTCTTCTTCTTGGGGGCCCGGGAAGAGTGGACGATGCTATCCACAATGGCACCGGCAGCACTAGCAGGGTTTGACCACTTTGCGAAGAATGCCGCGATATCCCCGATGTGCTTCTTGAAGGACCGAGAGATGGCCTCACCCATGTCGGAACCAATTTTTTCCATGGAGTTGACGATGGAATCATGGTTCTTGTCGATGGTCTTCGGCAGGCTTCGCAGCGCCGAGTCGAGCTTGCTGTTAGCTTCCGACGGCTTGAACTTCGACTTCATGCCGGACCAGAGGTCAGCCATAGCCCGCATGTGCGGGTCCTTCGACTTCCTCAGAACCGAGAGGTTCTTACTCCACGTGCCTTGCCAGTTCTTGTTGACCTTGCCACCGTTCTGAACGAACTCGTTGTACAGGTCCTCAAGATTGGTCTCGGCAGTCGAGAGGGACTTAACCGTGCCCTTGCTTACCGAGTTCGGGAGCTGCTTCATGTACTTATCGAAGGCGCCAGCGATACCCGAAGCGGATACCTTGCCCTTAAAGCCCATCTCGTCGAAAGCCGCACCGGCTTCCTTGGACGTGATGCGGGTCTTGTCGCCCATCAGGGCGAGATCACCGCGAAGGCTCAGAAGCGCCCCAGAGCCCTTCTTCATGGCTTCAACCACGAAGCCACCCATGGTGTCGCCCAGCTCGTGTGAGGCAACCTTCGCCGCCTGCGACTGGGAGGTCATGCCTCGAACCTGGGAAATGGTCTGCTCAAGACCCGGGTTCTCCCCGACCTCCTTGAGTCGGGACATCTGAGTGGCGAGGTTGCCGACGGCTTCCTTGGTGTTGAGGCCGTGCGACTCCAGGCTGATCAGGGTGCCGATGACCTGTTGAGTATTGAGGCCGGCCTTCGTGAGCTGATCCCCGTACTTGTTGATGTCGGTGGTCAGCTTGTCGAAGCTGACGCCCTTCATGTTGGCGGCCACGGCCTTGATGGCGTCTCCCATGCCGAAGGCAGCCAACTGGATCTTGCGCTGCGTCTCGGTCGTGGCCTGAGAGATGTTCTTCATCCACTGGTCGAGATGCGTGGCCATCGCCTTAGTGGCGGCATCGCCATGCTGGTTGACCTTAGCGAGGGTAGTTTTCCACTGCTTCGACTGCTCGGTGGTGATCTTCCCGCCGTTCTTGAGGACCGCATGAAAGATGCCGTCGAGCTTCGTGCCCATATCCACGTTCATGTTCCACGCGGCATTGGACTCGGAGTCCTGCATCTTGCGCATGTTGGACTTCCATGTTTTCAGCACGGCGTCTCCGCCGGTCTGGACGACATGGAGGTACTTCTTCAGGTTGTCCTGTGCCTTGTTCTCAATACCGTCAAGCTTGGCGGCCTGGATCAAATCTCCAGTAGACCGAGCCATAGCATCAGTGCTGACCTTGAAAGAGTCCGCGATATTGCTCCACGCGGCAGAGAAAGACTTACCTGCCTTACCGAACTGGAACGTCAGTATGTAGTAGAGGCCCATGAAAACGTTGCCCAGGGCCTTCGTCCAGTCCCAGGAAACGCGAAGCGCAGCAACGATAATCCGGACCGTCGAAGCGACTGAAGCACCAATTACGTGATCGTGGCGCTCGATAAAGTTCGCCAGTCCCTGAATGGCGCCGGCCACCTCGTCGATGATCGGCTTCAGGTCCGTGTACAGCTCATCTGAGAACGCCGAGAAGGCGCCCTTGATGCCGCCGTTGCCCGTGCCGTCCGGGTTGCCGGATACCGCGGTACCGATAGACCCCAGAGCGTGCCCGAGGGCCGAGAAGGCGTCGCGGAGCGGCTTCGACTTGTCGTAGGCGAAGGCGAACCCGGCGGCCAGGGCGGCGACGCCGGCAGCGATGGCCAGCACCGGAGCAGAGATCGGCGCCATGGCAACGTCCAGGGCCGTGGCGCTGACAGCGGCCTCGTCCTCCGCAGCACTGAGGAGGGTCATCCCCGCTGCCGTGGCTCGCAGCCTCCCGATGAGCTGAGTGGAGCCGAGAGCCGTCGCCATGGCCTTCAGCTCGCCAACGCCCTTCGTGACCTTGCCGATCACCACCAGCCCCGGGCCCAGGAGTGCGACGGCCGTCATCACCTTGCCGATGCTGGTCTGAACAGACGGAGGCAGCCGACCGAACTCTTCGCCGAGCTTCGCCACCGCACGCAGAGCAGCAGCCGACTTGTCCACGACGAACCCAGAGAACTGGATGAGCACCGGGAACGCGTTCTCCAACGCGGAGTTCAGGTTGCCGACGGAGCCGGCCAGGCCCTTGACCTGCCCCTGGACCTCCGGGCCGACGAGGCCCGTCTTGAAGGTGTTCTTCAGAAGGATCCACTGGCCCTGAAGGGACTCGGAGGCCGCTGCCGCGGAGTCTGTGTATGTCTTGTCTGTCTGAAGGAACTTGATCAGCTTGGGCATGACGTCCTTGGACAGGAGTCCGCCGGTTGCCGCCATCTTCTTCAGCTCGTCCGTGTTCTTGCCCGTGGCCCTGGACAGCAGGTCCCATGCCGGGATGCCGTCCATCGTCAGCGTGTTGAGTTCCTTGCTGTTGATGGCCACACCCATGAGCATGTGCTCAAACTGGATCATGGCGCGGTTGGCCTGCGACTGAGTCAGATGGTGAGCTGCGATGGCATTCGACATCGCGTGAATCTCGTCAGTGACCGGAGCGACATTGGTCTTGATGGACGACAGGATCCGCGCAAGCCGGTACATGTCATCGACGGACACCGGGAGCTTCTTCGACAGCTGGTCGATGGTGTCCACCATCTCGTTCGCGGCCTTGGCACCCTTGAACGCCTCGATCGCCGCAATCGTCCGATTGCGGAGGTCACCGAACTTCACGGCAACGTCGAGCACGCCGGCACCGATAGCCACCAGAGGACCTGACACGAAGTGCGTGATGCCGCGGCCGGCGCCGCCGATGGCGTTGCCCAGCCGGGTCGTCTCGTTGTGGAGATGCCCTGTAGCGGTGGAGGCCCGGCCCATGGACGACACAGACTGATCCGTGGCGCGGTTGCTCAAGAGCTGCTGTCGCTGAAGAGCAGCCTCAGCAGCGGCCCGACGCTCCTGGGCGGACTCGTTGGCGACGAGAGTGCGCTGAAGACGTGACTCCGCAAGGGTCTGTTCGTTCTCAGACCGCACCAGATTCATGCGGGCCGTGAACAGGTTCTTGGAGGCCGTAGCAGCTTCCTTCGTCGCAGCCGCAGAGCGCTCCTGGGCGGCAGCGAGACCGATCTCGGCCTGCTTCGTCCGCTCGACCTCGACCGCCAGGCGGCCCATCGTGGGACTCAGCCTCTCAATGGACTCATTGAAGGAGCCCAGAGCCTCACGAGCCGCCGCGGTGCCCTCAACGATGCCCCGCGAGAGACTTCGACCAATCCTCGTCCCAAGGGCAGCCATGTCCGTCTTGCCAAGAGACTCCGCGAACGAAGCCGAGAAAGACTTACCGCCCTCCCTACCGATAGCCCCCAAGCTCTTAGTGACCCTGGAAGCAAAAGCATCCATAGCCTTCTGATTGAGGATGGGGGCTACTTCCACATAACCCTTGCCGACGTTGATGTCGGCAGAATTACCAGCCATAAGTCTTTCCTTACAACATAGCGTTGATATCGTTAAAGAACTTGGCCACCTCCGCCGAAGACGCCAATTCGGGCTGAGACTCCTCTGCCGAACCCATGCCGGGCCGAGGCAAGGGCTCCGGGATGGGTGCATCGCTGTCTTCACTGTTGGCCTTGATGAACATCCAGTTGGACGCCTCAAGGCTGTCCGCAATGTTTGCCAGGATGTGAGTCTCATCCGGCCAAGTAAGACGCTCATCAATAGCAGGAGCCAAAGCGCACTGGCCACGCATATCGATAAGACGGGATACGAGAACGTACAGGCGACGCAAGGAAAGCCGTCCACGCCACAAGTCGCACAAGTCGATGCGGAAGAACTGGAGCAGATCTGCTTCTAGTTCCTCGGAGTAGTCATTGAGGACGTGGACGACCCATGTCAGTTTCCCGGATTACCGAATCCCGCAGCCTCAGCAATCTTCTCGGCAAACTCACCAAATTCACGGATCGTGCACCGGAGACCCTTATAGGCGGCCCACTGCTCTTCGCCAATGATCGCCTTCATAATCTTCGTCTCACCCGCGCCATCCTCGATCACCTCAAGAACCTCAGCAGACAGATCCATCGGAGCCGGGATCGTGAACTCGACACCCTTGAACTCGAATGTGGTCGGCTCGTCGTTAGCCTCAGCCTGAACGGCCTTCTTCGCAGCAGCCATGATGAAAACCTCTAAAAATCTATGCTTGTTTGAGAAAAGAAAAGAGGGACGCTTCGGGTGCGTCCCCAGAACCCATGAAGTTATGATCTGGAGTCTATTAGCTCTTGATCTCGGCCGTAGCGGTGTAGGAACCCTGATCGAAGTTCGAACCGGTAGCCTTTCCATCGACGCCCGCGGTAACGTCCGCGATCTGGTCGAGCTGCGGCTGCGGCTTCGGAGCGTTCAGCTTGAACTCGCCGGTCGCAATCGGATCAGCATTCTCACTGTCCTTGGCGAAAACCTTCAGGGTGTAGGTACCCGGAGTGTCGGCAGCGTCAGACTTGATGGTGCCGGACAGCTTGCCGTCTGCCTTGACATCGTCAATAGTGACGGAAACAGCCATGTTGGCCTCCTTAGTGAATTGGGATTACTGCTTTTCCGCAGTACCCGTGTAGGAACCGGCCCCGAAGCTAGAGCCGGAAATCTTCGCATCGACACCGGCCGTGACATCGCCGATCGCGTCGATAGTGGGCGTCGCATCAGACACGACGATCAGAGAAGTGGAGGCAGAAACCTTAGCCTTCTCCGGGTCATCACCTTCATACACAGTGATGGTGTACTCACCAGGCTGGCAATCCGACTCCACGTCGAGCTGAGCCGAGAAAGTACCCTTATCCGTGGTCTTCACGTCATCATCAAAGTGAATCTTGTCGGGAGTCGGCCCTTGGACATCAATGAAACGAGGCATGGTCGTACTCCTTACTTCTGCTTCGTCGCCTGGGCGTGAAGCTCAGCGTTCTTGTCGAACTCGCGACCGTTGATGGCGGTAGCGCCGCCGGCCCTAACCTGAGGAGTCTCAACCGCAACAGTCGGCAGGAGCATGTTCGCGTCGGTGTAGTACTGGCCAAGCGAACCGTTCTCGTCCAGGGCGTCAATGGTGATACCGAACGACTCATTGTCAGTACGGTTCAGCTTGATGGCGTCACGGTCGGAAACAATGGCGTGCGGGATGACCAGGCGGTTATGCACGTCCTTGTCGGCCCAGTCAACAATGACGACGATCTGGGAAAGGTCCGGGCTCGAAGCCAGATCAAGAACGTACTCGTCGGCATTGCCTTCAACCGGCTGCCACTCCGCACCGAAGTACAGAGACGTGACAGTCGGGTTGACCTCCATGAGCGTGCTCTTGAGCTGAAGCGAAGCCGACTTGACCGAGTACATAACTGGGGTGGCGGACTGCCATGCCTCAAGAGACTGGGTCTCGATCTTCGGAGTAAGGTCAACGCCCTCGGTCGTGGCATAGCCAAGCGCGTGGAAACCATCCGGGATCTTCGGCAGGCCGGTCTCAGGGTCGATCTCACCGATGCCCTTCGGGGCCGCCGCGGAGCCGTAGGTGCCGACGGCGATGCGGCCATGCGGCGCAAAGCGAATGTTCTTGGAGTTATTCTCAGCCATTGTCTACCTCAAAAATAAAGAACTGGATCTGGTGGACGAATCGAGACTCATCAGACCCATAGTCGGGAAGTGTGACGGGGGAATCGACTTCCCGAACATCCGCCACGTAGTAATTGGAAACAACCTGATCAGGGAAGTGCTCTAGCAGATACTCGCGGGCCACATAGGCAAGGCCGGCGGCCTCGGACTTTGACTTACCGAAGAAGTTCAGGGTGAAGTCAAACCGGTCCATGCGGTGCTTGACGACACGTTCGCCACCAGCATGGTCAGCAATGATGGCCGGTTGGCCAGTCTTGCGGCCTACCATGTCGCCACCGATGAACACATGCTTCAGCTCTTCCAGAGACCGCAGGTAGCGAACCAGGATCTCGGCGGGATCTATACGCATCAGTACCTCGAAGCCTTCAAACCACGCGACAACAGATGAAGACCTGCATGCCACCTGCCGGCGCGGTCCTTGAAACCGAACTCCAGGAAGCCCCAGTTCACCGAGTCCGAGTACGCCACGGCCTTCCAACCGTCAGCAGTGAGCCGGGACTCGGTCTTGAGGTTCGCCGCGTACGAGTCCGGATGCGGGGCCTTCCCCGTCTCCTTGTCGTGCCGCTTCGGGGCGTGCGCGTACGCATACTTGGCGGCCTGCAGAGCCTTCTCATGGCACAACTGGCCAACCTCGTCGGTGCGAGCCACACGCTTCGAAAACTCAGGATCGAACTCAAAGGTGGCCATCAGCAGACCACCTTCTTCAGATCAACCCGCACGTGCTTCAAGGCGCCAAAGCGCCAGTCCTCGGCGAGACCGTAGACCTCCCACATGTCGCCTTCGTGCCCGACAAGGTCAGTGGTCTGGATCTCAACGCCCGAAGGGAAGTAGCCCGTCGCGTACTGAACGGCCGTATCCCGGTCGCCCTTGAGGTCACTCGCCTTGTTCTTCCACGGCGACACACAAGCCAGCCCAGACCACCTTGGAGACGTCTCACGCTCCCTATGCGCCTCGTACACGTCCCGGACCAGGACCGTGCCGTACACGGCCACGGGATCCACGAAATAGCGATCGAACATGGCCGGCCTACCTCCGAAGCGAGGTAGACACGACGCGGAGCCGGTACTTCTTCAGGGCCTGCCTGGACGCCGACGAGAGAGTCTGCGTACCAGACGAGTACTGCACCTGAAGCTCCCCGACACGTTCCATGGAGACCCCGGGAGACTGGGCCAGCCACCGGATGACCTCCTGGGCGCACACGGCCCGGATGTCCTCGGGCACCTCGGCGTAGCCGTACGTGAGCCGCACGAACACCACAGGGAACGTGGTCTCGGCCTGCGTGGGCCACCAGCCGCGGCGGCGGACGAGGAACCCGTCCTCGTAGAACCAGTCCCTCAACGGCGCAGGATCCGTACTGAACTTGACGTCGAAGATGTCCGTGATGGGGAAGAGCTTCCAGGGGAGCCGAAGACGGGGACCACGGCAAGACGTAATCCCGATGACTTCGTCTGTGTGGCTCTGAAAGTCCTTGCCGGTCTCCGCCGTGATGAGAGCTGAGACGTCCTCGATCAGGGCCTGGATCTTTGCCTTTTCATCCTCGGAGATGGGCCGCCCGAGACGAGCGGCCACATCATCCAACGTAATGAGGGCAGTCATCAGCCCTCCGAAGCATCCTTAGTAACAGCACGCTTCTTGGCCGGCGAAGCCTTCGCCTTCACTTCTTCTCCCTTGCCCCAGCCAAAGCCAGCCGCCCGAGTATTGGCGCCCGCCTTGACACTGTTCGGCGCAAGGGCTAGCGAGGGTCCGCGGGGCAGATAACAAGCTGCTCGGGGCGAATGACCTTCGCGTCGAACGCCACACGGGACTTGATGCGGTCCGTGAACGAGGCTTCCGGCTTGTACGCCTGCATCTCTGCGAACGGGGTCACAACGCTAAGGGCGTTGGTCGAACCGAGGAGCATGTCAATGCCCTGGGCGTCAGTGCTGTAGGTCTTCACCAGGCCCGGGTTCGAAGTCGGAACCAGGTTGCCAAGAGCGTTCGAGACGCGGACGTCAACACCCAGGATGGTGCCGATGGTGCCGGTCGGAATGACCGAGCGACCGAGCTTGCTGGCCTCAATGAAGCGCTGGTCACGAAGCAGAGCCGCACGAACGGCCGGCGAGACCACCAGGAACCGGTCCGCCGGAGCGTTCTTCAGGTCCAGGTTCTGCATCATGCTGATGAGGGTTTCGTAGACAAGGGCATGATCGCCGTTGTCCTTCTCCATGGCAACGTTGTCGATGATGCCGTGAAGAATGTCCTCGTCGGTCGGAGCGGCGCCGTCCCTAACGGCGTTGTAGTCCAGGCCCGATCCCTTGTGCGCCTTGGACTCCGTCGCCGCGAACTTGACCGTGGTGGCCACGAGCTGGTCCATCTTGATGGCGGCCTGGCGGCCACGCTGACGGACCAATTCGGTCATCTTGTCGATGCCCGGCTGAGTGAAAAGCTGGTCGAGCTTATCAATCTCCAGATGGAAAGAGCAGCCCTTCTGAACCGTCATGGATATGTACTCAAGCGCTGCACGGTCAACCTTATCCGTGATGTTGTCGTAGGCGCCCACCGCGTCATAGACGTTCACGGTGTCAAGGAAATGCGGGATATGAATGGTGTCGCCACCGCGCCGGAACTCGCCCTCGTAGGAGCGGTTCACGATCTCCGGAGCAGCCAGAACAGTGGACTGCTCCAGGTCACGGAGGAGCTGAGAAGTCCAGATCTCGGGGCGGAAGGTGGCCTCAACGTTCGAGGTGAGACCATGCCCAGGCTGGACGTTGAAGCCAGCATCCGGGGTAATAGCCATAACTCATGTCCTTAAAAAGAGGAAACAAAAAGGGCCCCGAAGGGCCCTGAAGAGAGAAACGAAATGGTTAGATCTGCCCGCGCATCAGCGCGTCGAGCTTTCCAGCATCACGAGCCTCATTGATCTCACGCGGGCTCATGTGCTTGAGGTCATCGGCAGTGAGCTGACGGACCTTTGTCGGGCCACCACGAGGGCCCGTGTCCCTAAGCGGCGGAGGAGTCTTCTTGGGCTTCGCCGGCAGGGAAGAGATGAACGAGTCGATAGCCTCGCTGTTGGGCGAGCCATCCTCACCGAGGAACTTGTTCAGGTCCAGGAAGTCAGACGAAGGAAGCTCCGTGCCGGCCTTGCTGGCAGCGGCCTTCAGCTCCGCACCCACTAGCCGCGTACCGAACTCGCCAGCAGCCGCATTGCGGCCTTCCTGACGTGCAGCCTCAAGGGCCTTCTCCTGATCAGACATCTGGGCCTTGCGCAGCTCCTCAAGCTCCTCAAAGTTACTCTTGGCGCGGGCCTCATTCTTTCGAGCCAGGGCCTTCCACTTCTCGGCCTCTGCCTGCCAATCAGGACTAGTCGATTCCTCGGGAACCTCATCAACCTTTGCGGTCTCTTCGTGAGTCTCATGCTCGCTCATGTTTGTTGCTCCTTTTCGGGCATGAAAAAAGACCCTCGCCGTTACGGCAGGGCCACGGATCAAAGTGCGTGTTAGACGCCGGCCTTTTCACGGGCTGCGTTCTCAGAGTTACCCCGAGGAGCCTTGTCGGCTTCTTCCTCGGCGGTGGGGGCAGCCTTAGCCGGCTGCGGATTGATCGACGGGAACTGTTCCTGCATCTTTTCCTGTTGTTCCAGCATCGACGTGAACCGGGAAATCTGACTGGGGGAGTACCCGGCATCTTCCCAAAGCTGCTGCCTCGGAACACCGAGAGACAGCTTCTTCACCAGGGAATCAATGTGCTGTGCCTCAGTGCGATGCTCAGGGTCACGCCACAGAACCTCGATAGCTCCCGGCTCCAGGTCCTGGCCCATCACACGGAATGCCAGAAGCATGATGCGTTCCCATGCCTCACCGAAGTGCAGCATCCTCTCGCGGGTCTTAGAGATCAGGCCGGCCTCGGCCGACGTGATCGCATCACCGGAGGGGATAACAGCACCCTGGAGGAAGTAGTGGAACGGGATCCGGGAAGCAGACGCGAGATGCTGAACGAGCATCGTCACCAGCGTCGAGTAGTTGCCGAGATCCGCGGCTTCAAACTGACCGAAGCTCGCTCCGGGATCCTCGGCCTGGAGCAACTTGTCTACCGCGACCCGGAAGGGCTCGATGGGGTTGCCGTCGGCATCCTCCTGGATCTCCAGGCCGGTGACGTAGCGCTGCGGCCATGCCGCGTACTCCGACGCCACCAGGGCGTCAGCCACCGTCTTATTGATGGCGTCCTGAAGCGGAATAATCGAATCAAGATCAGACAGGGGATCACCGGTGAGCCGGGATCGGTTGTTGATCGGCACTACCGGGATAACCCCGAGAGGATTCGGTATGCCCTCGGAGCTACCAACCCAGTCACCGTCATAGGTCTCGAACTCGTAGACCGCGTCAGCCATCCACAAAGTGGCGTACTGCCGACCCCAGTCATCCGTAAGGAACTTCGCTGCGGCCACCAACTCACGACGAGACCCAGGCATGTACTGGACAGCCATGTTCTCAGCCGACTCGATAGTGATAGCCGGCTCGCCATCCTCGCCCCACCACACAACTCCATAAGAAGCACCCTGGATCATCGCATCGAGGTGGGCCGCGTTGGAGTCGGCATCGAGGAAGTTGCGTTCCCAGATCTTCTGTGCAGCGTTGTCAGCCTCAGGGGTATCCGCCATCCGGAAGCCCTCGATCTTCATGCGCTCATTGACAGAGTCAACAATGAGTCCACAGAAGTTGTCCGACCAGCTAGAGAACGCCTCACCGAAGGCATTGCTGAACTTAGCCTGAGCGAACATCATGCGCTGATGCTCACCCTCGTAGTACTCGGCGAACCGCTTGATGCGGTCCAAGTTCCCCTCGTACTTAGCGAGGAGATACTGAAGCCACTGAATAGGCGTATCAGGCACACCAAAGGCGGCGCCAGGAGTCTCTATCTCGTATCCCATATAGCTTCCCTAGAATCCGACCACTCTCCCTCTCCGTCGGTTGAGTCGTCCATCAGCAATAGCGTCCGCCCGAGCCTCATAGGCCAGAATCGAGCAGACAGCGAGGTCAATCTTTCGCTTAGAGCGAGGAGTGTTCTTGCAAACAAGAAGCCCTTGCGGAACTTCGCGGGTCACACAGTTCAAAACATGTTGGGTGATCTTTGGGTCACCGTCATGCTTCAGATCGCCGACCATCACGGCGGAGTGCATGCGCTCTGTCGCGTTCACCATGCGAGTGGGCTTGTTGGTCCAGTACTCGTAAACGATGTCGTCGCCGTACTCGATCGCCCACCGACCAATGGCGTCCTGCCAGTAAGGCGGGTCGCAATACATCCACTCGACCTTGTACGTCTCGAAGGCCCGCCGCACCGCGGCCTCGACACTCAGAACATCGACTTCCCAGTCATCGTCTGACTTGACATGCTCAGGGCGCTCCCACAGGCCCAGGAGGAACAGCTTCCCGTCCCGTAGGCGGGCGCCGACCAAACCTGTGCTGTCTCCGCGGATCGACCCATCGAAGCCGACGGCTATCTGCTCGCCTGGCCTCACCGGATCCTTCTCGTCCAGACACGCTTCCCAGGCTGCCTTCGACATCCAGCCGTCAGCGTTCTCCTGGATGTTGTTGAGGTAGAACCGGTACGCGACACCAGGCGGCGTCAGCGGAGACTGAACCGTCTCCACCAGGCCCTCGATGTCGGCCCACCAAGAGTCTCCGTACGCATCACGAAGGCCCTGGGCGACCGCCTCATCGTCGCTCAGGTCGATGTCAGCCTGAGCCTCGATGCAGTCGTACAGGTACCGCTGAGAGCCGCTGAGAAGCGCCTCGTGGATCCTCTGAGCCACAGAGTTCTCAAGCGGGTTGTAGGCGTTCGTGGTCTGCACCCAACGAGAGCCAGGGTTACCCGGCTTATGCACGTTGCGATCCAACGTCTCGAAGACGTACGTGCCTTGGTTCGAGTCCACCCAGTGATGCGTCTCGTCCATGATGACGAACGTCGGGCGGCCACCCTCAAGACCACGGCTCGACGCCGTAACGGGAACGATCTTCCCTGGCCGGCCATCGTTGAACTGGATCAGATGCTTACCGATGTCGAGCCCGTACTCAGCCTCAGCAGGGGACTCGGCGAGCATGCCGCGGAGCATGTCTAGCGTCTGGCCGCACTGGTCGATCGAGGTAGCAGCGATCTGCACCAGGGGCAGCGGCACGGTTTTAGCAACCGGCATGCCGTTCTCGTCGAAGTGGCTGAAGCGGCACGGGCCGATGAACTCGATGATGCAGAGCGCTGCGAGGAGCGGGGTCTTGCCCCAGCCCTTTGCCCGCCTCAGACAAGCATCCGAGTACAGCCACTTGCCCTGATCATCGATGGAAAACATCCAGAGGATGAAGCGGATTTGTTCCGGAGTGAATCTCCAGGGCTCACCCGAGTGATCGCCGTCAGGCTGGACGATGTAGCGCTGAGCCCAGCGGATGATGCCGTAGCCGAGAGACCTGTTAGGAGCCGGGACGCCTTCAGGGAGGTTCCCGGACTGGCTCATGCTCCACCGCCGCCGTTCAGCATGCGGTACAGCTCCTCATCGGAGATTTCAGGCTCGGCCTGCGCGGGGTTGCTGGTGCCCTGGACCGTCTTCCCGCCCTGGTCCTTCATGCGGAGCCGCTGACGGTCCGCCACGGTGGCGCCGAGCATCGACTCGTTCTGACGGATCTCGGCGAGCGTGCTGGCCTTCGGATCGTTCCAGTAGGCGTTGACAAGGGCAGCGAGCTGCTGAAGGCGCTCCCAGTCGGTAGGAAGGAAGGCTTCGACCTGGGGGGAGTTAATCCACGTGATCCACCAATTCAGCGTCTCGGGGTGGTATGCCTCTCCGTTGCGGAGCACAGGCACCGGGACCTTCCGACCCTCAAGGATCTCCTCAGGGTTCTTGTTGCGCCGCATCGGGTTGTCCTTGGGGAGACGACCCTTACCATGTGTTGCCATTTCGGCCTCCTTGTCTATGCCTCCTTTTTCAGGCAGCACTAAAAAGCCGGGCCTTCAGGGCCCGGCAACATTACTTCTTGCGCTTCGGCGCAGCCTTCTTAGCGGGAGCCTTAGCCACAGCCTTCTTCGGCGCCGGCTTGGCGCCAGGCTTCACCGGGGCACCGGGAGCAGCAGGCTTGCCCTTGGTCTTCGCCTTGTTCTTGTTCACGTTGAGGTTGCTAGCCGCCATGGCGACTCTCCTTCTGGGTCTTGTTTCGATGACATTCCTTGTGGAGGCTTCTCAGGTTCGACATGTCGTGAGAGCCCCCGCGGGCCAGCGGAACCAGGTGGTCTACCTCGGTAGCTCCTGTGCCTCCGCAGAGGTCACACACGCCTCTGTCCCGGATCAGGACCTTGCGCCTGGTGCTCGTCCACCCTGCGGGCCTCTGCGTCCTCCAGGCCGAGCCCCTGAAGGGCTCCCGCTGATGCCCAGGGCACCGGCCTTCGCGGGTCGCTGGTTTGGTGCAGCCTTCACGGATGCAGACCATCTTTGCCCTGGGCATGGGTAAGTCCTTCCTTGGCCGATAGATTCTCTCGTCCAGCCATAGCCGCATAGGGCGGCTATCTTTGTGATTCTTTATCTGCGGTTATCTCCGACCAAGGAGAATGGGGAGAGGCCCAGGGATTCATGTCTGGCCTGGGCCTCTCGGTTGCCTAGGATCTCTACCAGGAGGAACTAAATGAATTATCTAACTCAACTAGGAGATCAACTAGGATTCTATGTAACTTACATCCCTGTAGAATCTAACTCCTTGGAGTGTAAGTAGAGATCTTATATAGAGTAACTACTCTCTCTTTTCTTTCTTACATGAGATACGTACTTGTCACAAACGCCGATTGGTTACCCTGATGTGGCGAAGGTCACGAGATGTGGGGTCCTAGGGCCCTGGGGGCGGCACGTTCCGCCTTGGATGGTGTACCGTGGTTGACCATACGCAGAAAGGTAAAGCGTATGATCAACAACTGAAGATCGAGGAAGGCAGGCATGAGCAACGAACACGTGGACCTCTCCATGTTCCCGCAGCCCGAGCGAGGCGAGAAGCTCCCCTCGGGGCACGTGCTGAAGCGCCTCCACCAGGCTGGATACAACTGGAGCCAGCTCGCGAGGATCTACACCCAGATCAACGGGGAGAAGGTCACCCAACAGGGTGTGCAGTGGAAGGCCGCCAGCATCGGCTACAAGCCCCACCTCGGGTCGAAGGAACGGGTCAGGATGATCCCGTACACGATCCGCCGTGAGCCCGGCCACGACCACGGCAACTCAGCCCTTCACCAGCGGCTTCGAGACCACCTGACAGAACGTGCCGGCGAAGACCTCCCCGTACGCCGCGGCGCGCTCCTCATGAACTGGCGGGGTCGGCTCCAGGACCAGGTCATGGTCTACGACTGGGAAAAGGGCTGGAAGCTGACTCCTCGAACCGAACAAGATGAGGATCTTGTGATTCGCTGGCCCGAGGGTGTTGCGAAACCGGATCCGGCTGACCTTGATCTCTTCAGACTCCCGCCTAAGTTGACCTAAGCAACTTTTTATTCGATCTTCAGATTCATCTCGTTTTCATCACGGCCCCTGCCGAGGGTAGATCAACTTCCCGGCAGGGGCTTTTTCGTGGTGTAATCTAACTTGGATGCTGTACGGTGGTGCGTACGGCTCGTTAACGCCAGAGAGAGAGTCCAAAGGGATGCTTGTCCTAGCCGAAACCCTCGATTATGTCGATCTTGAGGAAGCAGGCCGGATAGCCATGTGGGCCTTTGGGCTGATGGGATTGGCGCTCGGGAAGATAGTTGACTGCTCGACTATCTATCGCAGAGCAGCGACCGTGATCGTAGACGCCGAGGTGAGAGAACTGGGGACGGTCTACACCGTCACCGCCTCTCCAGCCATCTCCCAGCAGGACCTAAAGATCATCGAGGACCGCATAGGACTCCTCAGTGACATGGACAAGATCACAGAGTTCCGGCACACGAGCACGGCGCAGTGCCTGCCCGGAGCTCCTGAATGTACCGTCACCTACTACGCGAAGAAGGACCCCTAATTGTCTGAGCACTACTCGGTATCGCAGTACACCACCTACGCGCAGTGCGCCCACCAGTGGCGCCTACAGCGGCGAGAGCGGGCCCCGCAGCGACAGGCAGCGTGGTTCGAGCACGGCAAGGCATTCCATGCCGCCATCGAGCAGTACGAGCGCCACGGGCGCACGCTGGGCCCTGAGACCGTGGTCGGCTTCTTCGAGCACGAATACGACATGGGCATCGAGGCTGCTCTCGACCGGGAGCCCGAGCCCTACATGTGGATGGCCGGCGGTCGCACCAAGCCCGAGACCGACATCAAGCGCAGGCTCGACGTAGGCGCCCAGCAGACCCGGGACTACATCACCTGGGCCCAGCAGAGCCCTGACCGCATCTGGACCACACCGGACGGCCGGGCAGCCATCGAGCTTGAGTTCCGCCTCGACCTGGACGGCGTTGCTGTCGTCGGCTTCATTGACCAGATCGTCGAACACCCCGAGCGGGGCCTCGTAGTGCGAGACCTCAAGACCGGCACCACGCGGAGCCTCTTCCAGCTCGCCACATACAAGATCGCCATTGAAGAGCTGTACGGCGTTGAGGTCAACTACGGAGACTGGTACATGGCCAAGACCGGCGGTCTCAGTGAGCCGGTAGACCTCCGCTATGTGACGCGTGACTGGCTCGCCGAGCAATACAGCATGCTCGACCGCGGCATCAAGAACGAAGTCTTCATCCCCAACCCAGGCTCCCACTGCTTTGCTTGCACCGTGAAGCCGTCCTGTAATTACGCCTCGTAACTTGTAGGCTGTACTATGGAAGTAGGAGGTTAAGTTGTTCAGCCTTAGTCAGATGACTCAGATCAAGGGTGCGGCCGGCGAGCCGCTGCCCAGCCCCTTCCCCGGGCTGGAGAAGCGCGAGACGCAGTTCCGGCGAGGAGAGTTCTCCATCATCGCTGCCGGCCCCGGCACGTTTAAGAGCATGTTCTCGCTCCTCCTGGCCATCCACGCCAACCGGCCGACCCTGTACCTCTCGGCGGACTCCAACGCCGCCACGCAGCTCGCCAGGGCCGGCACGATGCTCACTGGAGTCCCCTCCAAGGTCATGAAGCGCAAGGTCCGGGAAGACGACCTGGACGACGTGAAGAAGGTCCTGGCAGACCGCTGGTGGCTCCGGTTCAACGTCTCGGCGCAACCCACCCTCGACGAGCTGGAGCGGGACGTGGCTTGCTATGAAGAGGTCTACGGCCGCGGATTGTTTCCGCACCTGATCGTGGTGGACAACATCACCAACCTGGAGAACAACTCAGCCGACGCAGAGTCGTTCACCTTCAGCCTGGAGAACATGTGCGACTACCTCAACAGCATGGCGCGGGAGACTAATGCTCATGTCCTTGCCCTGCATCACGTCACAGGGGAGTGGTCGGACGGCCTGAAGCCGATTCCCCTGTCTGGCGTGAAGGGCAAGATTGGTCGAGTACCCTCCATGATCCTCACCATCCATAAGGAAGTGGACGACATGGACAACAGCACCATCCATGTCAGCACGGTCAAGAATCGAGAAGGCTTCGTGGACCCTTCCGGGAACTCGTTCGTCTCGTACAAGTTCGACACCAACAGCCTCACCGTGACCGAGGTCAGCGGCGAATTTTTTTAGGTCCCAACTTGTAAGCTGTACGGAGGTGTGAGAGAATGGAAGTACAAGCAAGGGGGAAACCCCGGAAGGGGTACCGCTTCTGCGGAAGCTGCGAGAAGAACCGATCGGAAAGGTTCTTCGCCCCAAGTGGCAAGACGTGTTCTTCTTGCCGGAAGAAAGCCCGCTCTAAGTCCACACATGAATCCCGGGTCACGGAGACTTACGGCCTCCTCTCCGGTGAATACGACAAGCTCCTAAAGGAGCAGGGCGGGTCTTGCTCCATCTGCAAGCAGACCAGAAGTGGGCGTCTCGACGTAGACCACTGCCACAAGACAGGGCAAGTGCGGGGCCTTCTATGTGCCCGGTGTAACCGTCAGCTCTTGGCTAGGGGACTTAGAGACAGTCCCGAGATAGCGCTTAGCGCCTATCGTTATCTGAATGATCCGCCGGCGCCGAGAATCATCGGCGTACGGCTCCACAAAGACCACTCTAAGTAACGAGTAAGTTAGGTAGCTTCCGCGGTTATGGCCCATCCCGACTCTGCGCACGGCTTCATCTCGGCGCACCATCTCAAGGCCATCTCTGGCCGCCGGATGACCTCGCGCCTTGAGAAGGACGTCGTCAAGTACTCCTACACCGACGGTGAAGAGCAGAAGCAGCCCTACCGCCACTACAAGATGCCCATGACGGTCCGCAAGCAGACCGCGGAGGACAAGGCCCGACTCGACCGCCTTCGCACCCGTCGTGCCATCAAGTCGCCTTTTGCTCCCTTCTAACTTGGAGGCTGTACCGGCATGAGTAAGCCGGACATTGCAACGGTCATCGCTCACTACTACGGGACCGACGTCTCTCCCCGATACCGGTGGACAAAGATCCTGTGCCTTGAGCACGACGAAACAAACCCCAGCGCAAGCGTCAACACCGAAGACCAAAGGTGGACATGTTTCGCCTGCGGGATCTCGGAAGACTCATTCGACATGATCATGAGAATGGAAGGCGTCGGCTTCATAGATGCCCGCAACATCGCAGAAGAGCGCTTTGGCTGCCGAAGCGCAGATGTACGCCCAGGCGTACAAGGGAAGTCCCGCCGAGGCGTACATGGTAAAGCGCGGACTGGGTCAAGTCGCAGAACGTTTCGGAATCGGCTATGTGAGTAATCCGGCCCCGGGGCACGAACGAATAGAGGGCTGGCTATCCATCCCCTACCTCCGGCCGGCTGGACCGGACTACACCACCACCATCCGCTTCCGGTGCATCGAAGATCACGACTGTAAAGACTTCGGACACGGCAAATACTTCGGCCTTCCTGGAGTCAAGCCCCACCTTTTCAATACGCAGGCGCTCGTAGGGGAGTCTTCCTATGTTGCGATCTGCGAAGGGGAAATGGACGTTCTTGCTGCCGCAGCTTGCGGAATCCCGGCTGTCGGAGTCGCAGGAGTGTCCGGCTGGAGAGACCACTTTCGCCCGGCATTCTTCGGATACGAAACCGTCTATCTCCTGGCAGACGGAGACGACGCCGGCCAAGGACTCGAATTCGCGGACAAGGTAGCCGCACAGCTCACTAACGCGAAGGTCATCCCCTTCAGTGGGCACGACGTTAACTCTCTCCTCCTGGCCGAAGGCCCGGAATCCGTACGAGCAAAGATTGGCCTTAGCTAATGACCTACACAGTTGGTGACCACGTCAGGGCCGTCAAGACCGACTATGCGGGCCTTGAAGGAATGATTGTTGCAGTCTGGCCCACCTATCACCTCCGTTACGAAGTCGAGTTCTACAACGCCGTAGGTGGGAACACCATCTGCTTCACCGAAGGTGAGCTTGAACTCAACTACCCGGAACTCCCCGAAGAGTCGGAAGCGGTAAAGCACCCCAGTCACTACACCAGTCACCCGAGCGGCATTGAGTGCAAGGAAATCGTTGGACACTTCCCCTTCTTCATCGGGTCCGCAATCAAGTACCTGTGGCGAGCTGGACTCAAGACCGCCGACCCCACGCAAGACCTTGAGAAGGCTATGAAGAACGTCGAGTTCGAGCTTGAGCGCCTGGAGGCAAGTAAGTGAAGCACATCGTCGTTATCTCGGACTTGCAGATGCCCTTGGAGCACAACAAGGCCAACAAGAACCTGATTCGCTTCATTGGTGAGTACCAGCCCGACGAGGTCATCAACATAGGCGACATCACCGACTACACCGCGCCGGCCCGCTGGTCCGCCGGTAAGCGTGCTGAGTACGGCATGACCGTCAAGCAAGAAGCCGCCTACACGATCAAGAACCACCTTGAGCCCGTTCGGGCTGTCTATGACGGGCGGTACACCCTTCTCGGCTCCAACCATGGCGAGCGGCCCCACAAGTACTTGGTTGAGCGGTGCCCCGCCATGTTCGATGAGGACGCATTTCAGGAGCAGAACCTTCTCTGCCTGGATGACCTCGGGATGGACTTTGAGCCCCTGAAGTACGACTTCGCTCCGGGATGGATAGCCACGCATGGGCATGCACGAGGGATCAGCCTTGCACGCTATGCAGGTGGCACAGCCATTAACGCGGCCAAGAAGTTCGGTAAGTCCGTCGTCATGGGGCACACCCATCGAGCCGCGATCACCAATGAGTCATCCGGGGAGTTCGCTTCCAAGAAGCTGACCGGTGTCGAAGTCGGTCACCTCATGGACGTGAAGAAGGCCGGCTACCTCGGCGGTGCCGGACTCAGTAACTGGCAGATGGCCTTCGGACTCCTCTACGTCGATGGCTCGAACGTCACCCCGCACATCATCCCCGTCAACGGAAACGGATCTTTTGTGGTCGAAGGGCAGCGCTACTAATGACTGACATCAACTGGACTGAAGCCCAGGAGATTGCCCGAGTACAGGCAACGCAGATCGCTAAGCGGTGGCCTGTCGTTGAAGTGGAGGACGTTGAGCAGGAAATCGTCCTCTGGGCCGCCGAGAACATCAACGCCTGGCACGCCAAGACTGACGCCGTAAAGCACGGAATCTTCAAGAAGGTCGCCACCCGATACGCATCCGGTGAACGCACCTACCAGGACATGTTCACCTGCCAGTACTGGTACACGCCCGAAGAAGTGAGAGCCGCACTTCGCTCCCTCACCGAACCCCCGGAGTCCTTCTCACACATCAACAGTGACAGCTCCCCGCTGCTCGCAAAGATGGACGTGGATCGAGCACTAAAGAAGATCCCAGACAGGTACAAGAAGCTCATGTTCGAGCACATAGTTCTGGGACGCCCGTTCCCGAGCCCTGGCGATAAGAAGGCCACATATCGAGGAGTGGACATCCTCACTTCCTGGATTAACCGGCATTCCGCTATCGAAACGAAGACGTCCCGAAAGGGGGAAGATCTCCTTGCCTAAGATCACCATGTTCAAGAGTCCGACTTGCGGCCCCTGTCACAAGGCAGGTCCCATCGTGGCCGACATTGCCGGGGAACTGGGGCTAATCCTTAGCATCCTCGACGTCTCCATCGATCCCGAGACAGCGCGAGAGCGGAATGTCACCGCAGTGCCGACCATCATCCTCGAAAAGGATGCTGAAGAGGTTTACCGGATGGTCGGTGTACCTAACCGAGTCGAGTTCGAGAACGTCGTCAAGGAGTTCGCTAAGTGAGTCAGTTCGTCAACGAGACCGCCGAGACCGTCTACTACCGCACCTACAGTCGTGAGCTTCCCGACGGTTCCAAGGAGACTTGGCCGCAGACGGTTCAGCGTGTCGTAGATGGAAACCTCTCCCTCGTTCCGGATCGGTTCATCGAGGACGGTGAGCGAGAGCGCCTTATCGACCTGATCCAGAACTTCAAGATCATGCCCGCAGGCCGGCACCTGAAGTCCAGTGGTGTCAACGACTACGCGAACAACAACTGTTGGTCAGCAGGCTGGATCCCCGGAGACCCCGCGGAGCACTTCCGCTTCACCTTGCTTCGCCTCGCCGAAGGTGGGGGAGTGGGTAGCAACTACAGCTCCCGCTACCTCCAGGAATTCCCTCACATCGTCACGCCCGTCCAGGTGCACATCGTGTGCGACCCCGAGCACCCTGACTACCTGGATCTCGCTGCGGCCGGCCTCATCAGCACCGAGTACTCCCACACCTGGACCGGCGCCTACGAGGTAGCCGACAGCCGAGAAGGATGGGCCGCCGCGCTGGGTGATCTCATCGAGACCGCGCACCGGGCAGCCAAGAACACGAACCGCGTGTACGACGTGAGCCGAGTCCGGCACAAGGGCGCAGCCCTCAAGAAGTTCGGTGGCACTGCCAGTGGCCCGCAGCCGTTCGCGCAGATGCTCGCCAACGTAGGCAAGATCCTCAGCCGAGAGGTCAAGCTGTCCGGCAAGCCGATTACTGGTCTTCAGGCCATGGAGATCGACCACGAGATAGCCCAGTGCATCGTCTCTGGCGGTGTCCGGCGCTCAGCCCGCATGTCCGTCATGCATTGGGATGACTTCGACATCTTTGAGTTCATCAACTCGAAGAGGGACATGTCTAAGCACTGGACCACGAACATCTCCGTTGAGATCGACGAGGAGTTCATCCGGCTCGTGACAGACCCAACGATCTTCGACGGGAAGCGAGACCAGGCCCGGCGAGTCTACGAAGCAATGTGTAAGGGCATGCTGGAGAACGGTGAGCCCGGCTTCTGGGACTCGTCCCTGAGCGCCGTAGGCGAGCCGGATGGCACGTACACCACCAACCCGTGCGCCGAGATCACGCTGAACCCGTGGGAACCCTGCTGCCTGGGGCACGTGAACCTCTCGGCTTACGTGGATGACTGGGACGGGATGGTGGAGGCCCACCGGCTCATGACGCGCTACCTGATCCGGGCAACCCACTCTGGAGTGAAGGACCGCAAGTCAGAGAGCATCATCGGTCGGAATCGGCGGATCGGTGTTGGGCACTTCGGTGTCTCCGATTTCCTGGCGATGTCAGGGATCGACTACTCGAAGGCTTGGGTCGTCGGCTTCTGGGGGACCCTCGAAGACCTGAAGGAAGAGGTGGAACGGGCCGCTCAGGAGTACTGCCACCAGCTTCGAATCCCGGTGCCGGTGAAGACCACCACCGTTGCCCCCACGGGATCCGTCAGCAAGCTGTGCGGCGTCTCCGGTGAAGGCATCCATGCACCCTTCTCCCAGTACTTCCTTCGTCGTATCCGCTTCTCCGACGTGGACCCTCACGAGAGCCGGCAGGTAGAGGAGTACAAGGCCAAGGGGCACAAGGTCGAGCCCTGCATGTACGCCGCTAACACGTCTGTCGTGGAGATCCCCACCAAGGACCCCCTCATGGACAAGGCGCCTGATCCGCAACTCGTAGTGTCCCAGCAGGACTTGACCGTTGAAGAGATGCTGTCCTTCCAGAAGATGTACCAAGAGCACTGGGCCGACAACGCCGTCTCGTACACCGTGAACATCGACCCTGAGCGGTACGGCCTGGACGACTTCATGACGGTGCTGTCCGGCTACCTGGGGCGTCTGAAGGGGTCAACCATCTTCCCGGCCCTGTCCCGAGACCAGGCCCCGTACGAGCCGATCACAGGCGACGAGTACAACCAGCTCGTGTCTGAACTCGGTGAGTCCGTGGAGTCGGGATTCGATGAGGAGTGTGCGTCGGGCGCATGCCCCATCTGAATTTGCGACATCCAACTTGTAAGCTGTACTCTTGAAGAAGAAGTAAGGGAGTCCCCGCATGACCGCGCCTGACCCGTTCGCCGTCACCTCTTCCCCCTGGGAAGACACCCCCACCGCTACCCCCGAAGCCTCCACTGAGGAGAAGTCGCCTATGAACTCCATTTCGCGAGACTGCATGGACATCAATCGAGTCCGAGTCACCCTCAAGGGGGGTGTCGGCTACGAGGCCCCCTGGATCACCATCGACGGCGCCGACATCCCCGACGCCCTCAAGGCCATGCAGGACTTCAAGGCCGAGCTTGCCGAGCTGATCGAGATCACAGGTAAGTCCGCCTCGTTCTTCCATGCCAAGTATCAGGCCCCCGCCAAGCAGGCGTTCGGTGGCGGTGGTGGTGTGAAGCAGCCCGCTCCGTCTGCTCAGCCGGATCGACCCGCCAACGTTCCCCCGCACTTCGTCTACCGGGAGGGAGTTGGTAAGGCTTCCGGGAAGCCGTACAAGATGTGGTGCTCGACCGACCGGAACTCCAACGAGAAGCCGATCTTCGTCTAACTTTTCATTTGCTCGCCAACTTGTAAGCTGTACCGAAGGTGGGGGCCCTCAAAGCCCCCGCCCCCTGGAAAGAGATATTCCTTGACGGCGATCACCTTCCGCCATGACATGACAGTCGAACTCATCGACTCCATGGGCGGAGACCACTCCATCATCCGAGCCGCGCGAGTCTCCTCCGGAACCGCCGGCGACGACAAGAAGGACTGTGGCCTCCTCAACATGCTCATGAGGGACCGGCATGGCAGCCCCTTCGAGGCCGTCACGATCCAGTTCAAGATTGAGTGCCCCATCTTTGTTGCCCGAGAGTTCTTCCGGCACCGCATCGCCTCGTACAACGAGGTCTCGGGTCGATACAAGGTTCTTGAGTCTGTCTTCTATGTCCCCTCTGCCGAGCGTCCACTAAGGCAGGTAGGAAAGCCCGGCGCCTACACCTTTGAGCAAGGCGACTACAAACAGATGCAGGCCACTCACGCCGAGCACATGCGCATGGCTACCGAAGCCTGGGGATCCTACGAGCACCTTCTCAAGCATGACGTTGCCCGAGAAGTCGCCCGCAACGTCCTCCCTCTCAGCCTCTACACCTCGTTCTACGTGACCATGAATGCCCGAAGCCTCATGAACTTCCTGAGCCTTCGAGCCACCCACGAGAACACCACGGTTCCCACCTTCCCTCTCCATGAGATCGAGATGGTTGCTCACCAGATGGAAGACGAGTTCAAGAAAGTCTGTCCCATCACACAGGAACTCTTCAACCATCACGGCCGGGTTTGCCCGTGAATCAACGTCTCGACTGGCAAAGCTATTTTCTCGGCATAGCTAAGGCAGTCTCAGCGCGAGGCGACTGTCACCGCTCACAGGTTGGCGCAGTACTTGTCGGTGCCGACAAGAGGATTCGAGCAACTGGATACAACGGCACCCCGCTGGGTGGGCCCTCTTGTATGGCGGGGGAGTGTTCACGCTGCAACTCCGACCAGCCCTCGGGCTCCGGATACGAGGCATGCGAAGAGACGCACGCGGAAGCTAACTGCCTCTTGTATGCGAACTGGTCGGATTGCCAAGGGGCCACGATCTACATAACGCGCGCACCGTGCCGCGACTGCACAAAGCTCATCCGCTCCGCAGGAATAGCACGGGTCATATGGCCAGGGGGGTCAATGAATATCAACAACCGAGAGGGAACCTCATGATGAACATCGATGTCCAGAAGCACTTCACCATCACCAGCGAGCTGAGCCCGGAGTCTGTGAAGCTCCTCCATGACCTTGTCGCCAAGGAGATCCACACCACCGACATGACGACCGTCATCGACCCCAACCACCTGAACAAGCTCGGCGAGATCCACCACCAGCTCGCCTCTGCCCTGGGGGCCATCAGTGAGTAAGCGCCGAGTGCAGGTCAGTGCTCAGCGGACGGCCTTCCGTAAGACGGTCATCTCCACCACCGCCACAACCGCTCTGCTGGGCACCGCTGCCGTAGCCGCGGCACTTCCGGCGCACAAGCCGAAGCCCGAGGCCGAAGACGCGCCGCACCTCGCGGCCTTCACCGCCCCCGGTCACGACCTGGAGCACTCGATCAGCCACCAGGCGGACAAGCAGCAGGCCGAAGGCCATAAGCAGAAGAGCAAGCCCAAGCCGAAGCCGCCGCATCGTCTGTACCAGCGGCACAAGGTCCAGCCCAAGACGCAGCACGCGCCGATAGTCCAGAGCTACCCGAACAACCTCGACGGGTGGATACGTCAGGCTCAGGCCACTCTCAAGGCGCACGGGATCCCGGCACCGACATACAACGGCTTCTACCGGAACATCATGCGTGAGTCCAGCGGAAACCCGCGCGCGATCAACCTGACGGACAGCAACGCGGCAGCCGGCCACCCGTCAAAGGGATTGCTTCAGGCGATCGACTCCACGTTCCGGGCGTATCACGTCGCAGGAACCTCCTGGGACGTCTATGACCCGGTGGCAAACCTGTGCGCCTGTGCCAACTACGCCTACCACGTGTATGGCGGCCTCGATAACGTCAACGGCCCGTACTGAGGAGACACATGTTTAAGAAGAATGACGATGGCTTCAGCGAGGACGACATCAAGGAGTTCGCCGAGTACCTGAACAGCGTCGTTGACGCCGAAGAGGTCACCGAACAGGTTGCTGCCGACGCCCTTGCCAAGGCAGCCCGAGTCGCCATCCTCACCATCGCGCAGGCCGGTGAAGTCAAGAAGGCCGCCCTGGAGGCCGGTCTGAGTCACGACTTGGCCGAGGGGCTTGCTTCAGACTTCTGGACTCACGCCATGGGTGGCGACGCCTAACACATTTACCCGGCAACTTGTTAGCTGTACCGCTGAAGGGAGACGAACCAAAGTGATAAGCATGTGTCTGGCTCGAAAGATCGCTGGAGACGTAGCCGTCATCAACGTCCTGGAGTCCGATGCTGATATCCCTGAGTTCGTCTCCTGGGTCAAAGCAAACAAGAAGGGCCTCGGTTGCGATACCGAGACCACCGGGCTCGACTGGTGGGCCGACGACTTCCGTCTGCGGCTCGTCCAGTTCGGCAATGCCACCGAAGCCTACGTAGTACCGGTAGAGCTGTCTGAGGCCCTTCTTGCCGCCGCCGTGGGTGCTATCCGCTACGTGCACAAGCTCGTCTTCCAGAACGGCACCTATGACCTTTTGGTACTCGATGCCAGCACCAATCTTGCCATGGAAGAGGTCTGGCCCAAGGTCACCGACACGAAGATCCTCGCCCACCTGGTGGACTCCCGCGGAGTCAAGGACGGCTGTCCTGGTCACTCCCTGGAAGCCCTCACGGGCCAGTACATCGACTCGGACATAGCCCTCCGGGTTAAGGGATCCATGGCGGAAATCGCCAAGAGCCTCAAGACCACGAAGGCCCAGGTCTGGAAGGAAGTCGATACCTTCCACCCCGGATACCTGACCTACGCCGGCCTGGATCCGATCCTGGCGTACCGCCTCGCTGCCAAGCTCAAGCGTCTCGTGCCGGCCTCGGCCCGCAAGCTCATCTCGTTCGAGCACAAGGTGGCTGAGGTCTGCTCGTACATGAGCCGCCGCGGCTTCCTCCTGGACGTGGAGTACACGGAGGGCCTTGCTCGGGAGCTGGAGGCCCAAGAGGCCGAGTGGACCCAGGTAGCACGTGACCTTGGCTGCGAGAACCCATGGAGCACCGACCAGTGCGCCGAGGCGCTGCGTGATCTCGGTGTTAATTTGTCCGCATTTGCCCTGACCAAGACAGGGAAGCTCAAGGTGGACGGGGCACTCCTCGACAAGGTTCGAGCACCCGAGTACCCCGACATGGTTCGCCTCCTGGCCGGCGCCATCGACAAGGCCAAGAGCGCCCGCAAGAAGCGTCAGACATGGCTGCGGAGCTTCCTGGACCTGCGGGACGCTGAAGGTCGGGTTCACCCCGCAATCAACTCCATCCAGGCACGTACGGCCCGGCAAAGCATCACGGGAGTCCCAGCACAGACCCTCCCGTCTGGTGACTGGGAGATTCGGCGCTGCTTCGTCGCCGATGAAGGCCACATAGCCCTCAGCACGGACTACTCGAACATGGAGCTGCGGTTCCTGGCCGCCCACGGCGGCGACAAGACCATGCTCCGGGCCTTCAAGAACGGCGATGACCTCCACCAGATCACCGCCGACGCTGCCGGCGTCCCCAGGAAGGCCGGGAAGACCACCAATTTTTGCGTCTGCTTCGGCGGGGGCTGGAAGGCAGTCCACGAACAGGCCGGCGTCACGGAAGAACTCGCCAGGAAGGCCGTCGAAGGCTTCTGGGAGACCTATCCGGGGGTCAAAAGGCTCGCTGAACGGCTCACAGAGCAGGCCAGGCGCTTCGGACACATCGAAACGGCCTCCGGTCGGCGCCTCTATGTGGATCGAAACCGCGCATACAGCGCCCTCAACTACTTCATCCAGTCCGGATCCCGTGACATCACATGCCGGGCCCTGGTTCGGATGCATGAATCCGGCCTTACTCCCTACATGCGACTCCCAATCCATGACGAAGTCGTGTTCTCGGTGCCTGAAGAGCATGGGGACAAGGCTATGAAGCTAACCGCGGACCTCATGGCCGAGACCATCAAGGGACTAGAGATACCCACAGACCCAGATAGAGGCGGAAGGTCCTGGGGATCTCTCTACTTCAAAGACCTGAAGACGGCTACCGCCAATGATCCCTACTACCAGGCGCATCCAGAACAAGCAGAAATCGATCTCAAGCGAAGGGGGATCATCAAGTGAGTCGAGACCATGACATGGGACTCATTGAAGAGCTGGAAGTTGATGCATGTGACGGCTGTCGCCGAGAAGAGTCCTTGGATGAGCTGTATCGGATTGACTGGGATGGCATCGAATCCTACGTCTGTGGCCTGTGCCGGTCGGCGATCCTGAGTGGGTGGATGTAATGGAATCCATCATGATGGACGCGAAGCAGACCGCAGCCTTCCTTAACATGTCCCTGGTATGGGTGTACCGAGAAGCCCCGAAGTGCGGCCTTCGCGGATACAAGTTCGGCGCCGGGAAGAACTCCAAGATCCAGTACAAGAAGACCGACGTGCTGAAGTGGCTCGAACAACAGAAGATCTAGCAGGCAGTGCAAAGCCCCCTTGACGGAATGATTGAATCATTCTATCGAGGGGGCTTTTTGTGTTTCCTAGGCGGCCAAGTCGATTCCCTCATCAAGGATCTTCGCGGCGCGGCCGATGGAGCCCGGCATCAGATGGCTGTAGGTCTGGAACGTGACGTTGATGTTTCGGTGACCCATCCAGGTGGCAACATCAGTGATCGGAATGCCTCTAGTGAGGCAGCGAGATGCAAACCAATGCCGCAGTGCGTAGAGAGTGAAGCCTTCCGGAAGTTCCTGCTTAAGTTCGTGCTTGTGGCGAGACCACTGGTTTTGGATTGCAGTGATCGTTAGTAGCTTGTCGCTGCCCTCACGGACCCGCATAAGGTAACCGTCTTCGGTCGTCCCATGCTTTTCCGCGTACGCCAAGATAGCCTTCTTCACGTACAGGGGGAGTGGCGTTTCTCGAAACTCTCCAGGCTTACGGTGTTTAAGTGGAGATAGCTTGTTTGTCTTTCTGTGTAGCTGCTCAGTCACCCGGTAAACATCATCTGCAACAATGTTGTTTATGTTTACGGCGAGTGCTTCAGCGTTTCGCAGACCACAGCCGCCCATCATATCGACGAAGAGCGAGAAGGCGTCCCCATTGAGGCTATGTATCTCACTGACCAGTTCCGGAGAAGGGATGACTATGCGCTTGGGTCGGTAGTCGGGGGAGACGACGCCCTCACAGGGGTTCTCCTCCAAGATCCCCATCTTGTGTGCGTCGAGTAGCGCGGCCTTCAGTCGTATGTAAGCGTTGCGCTGAGTGGCCACACCGACACCGGCGCGTTCCATAGCCCGAATGAATCCCTCGACCACCGTCGAGTCGAAGGAGTTCATCCTTCGGGAACCTAGCTCCGGGTACAGATGTGTATCGAGAAGATGCTGTACCTGTCCGGATGTGTAGTCGCTGAGGTCGCGCTGACGCTGGAGGTGATCATTTGCGAAGTCTTCAAAGCGCATCTGGCCGTACCGTTGGATGCGTTCCAGCTTGGTGGCCGGTGTGGACTTCTTTTGCTTGTAGATCTCCGTCAGCCGCTCGATGGCAAGCGTCTGGGTGGCGAACCCAGACTCCTCCGTCTGCTTCCCGGCAGCGTTGCGGTACCGGATCTTGTAGGCATGGGGACACTTGGACCACCGGGACTCAGGGTGCTCGCAGTCCTTGAAGAAGGTGCCCATGCCCCGGGCGAGGGTCTTGCTGGCCATGGTGCTGGTGACTCCGGGATTGCTGATGCTGACGGGATGCTGACCCCCAAGTGTCCGTTAGGTCCCTGACCTGCGGAAAGGGTAAAAAGTCCTCACTTCTACCAGAAGCGGGCGCCCAAGGGGCTGCCGGACTGGCTGCCGACCGCCCGCATCACCTTCCCCAGTGGGAGGTTCGCGGACGAGATGTGTCCGAACGAACCCGCCGCCGTGGTCTGGGCGGCCAACCTGGGGTGCCTGACCTTCCACCCCTGGCCGGTCCGCCGGGCGGACACCGAGCACCCCGACGAGCTGCGGATCGACCTCGACCCGCAGCCCGGCACCGGCTTCGCCGACGCCGTCACCGTCGCCCACGAGCTGCGCGCGCTGCTGACCGAGCACGGGCTGCGCGGCTGGCCGAAGACCTCCGGCGGCCGCGGGGTGCACGTCTATGTACCGATCCGCCCGCACTGGACGTTCACCGAGGTCAGACGGGCCGCGATCGCCGTGGCACGGACGTTGGAGCGGCGGCTGCCCACGCTGGTGACGTCCGCCTGGTGGAAGGAGGAGCGCGGCGAGAAGGTGTTCGTCGACTACAACCAGATGGCCCGCGACCGCACCATCGCCTCGCCCTATTCGCTGCGCGCCCGGCCCCGGGCGACGGTCTCCACCCCGCTGCGCTGGGCGGAGCTGTCCGCCGTCGAGCCGGAGGACTTCGACCTGCGCACCGTCCCGCCCCGGTTCGCCGAACTCGGCGACGTCCACGCGGACATGGCCGACCACGCCTTCGGCCTGGAGGGCCTGCTGGAGCTCGCCGACCGGCACGCCGCCGACGAGGGGCTGGGCGATCTGCCCTATCCGCCGGACCATCCGAAGATGCCCGGCGAGCCCGCCAGGGTCCAGCCCAGCCGGGCCCGCAAGCACTGACCCGACCGGCCGCGGAACGCACCGCCGCGCGGTGCCCGCCCGGGCCCGGTCGTCCCGACATACTCGTTCGGCCGCAATCCGCGGGCTGTTGGAGTGGCCGTCCGCTGCGCCTGCGAGGAACCCGGTACCGCGCGGTACCGATCACTTTGTCCGATTTCCTGCCAAATCAGGAGCAGCGCATGCGTAAGTTCATAGGACGTTCCCTGGCCGTCGCGGTGCTCACCGCCGCGACGGTCGTCCCGACAGTCGGTATGGCCCAGGCTGCCCCTCAGGGTCAGACCGTCGCGGTGAGCGGGGATCACGGCCGTGGTCATCACGGTCGCAACCACCGTCACCACCGGGACGATGACTGCGACTTCGTCGGCTTCGGAAAGTTCGGCGAGGAGGGGCGATCCGGTCACGAGGGCCGTGAGGGCCGCCACGGCCGCGGTCACTATGAGCGGGAAGGCTGCGAGTTCCACGATATCGGGCTCATCGGACGCATTCTCCGCGGCCTGTTGGGTTGGTGGTTCTGACCGTGAGCAGCCGGCGGGCCGCCGCAGACACGTGCTGCGGCGGCCCGCTCTCACCGGCCCGGCGTCCCGGGACCGGTCGATGTGATCAGGCCGCGGCGCCCGACTCCTCGGCGCGGCGCCGGAGTTCCTTCTTGTCCGGCTTGCCCGCGTCGGTCAGCGGCAGCGCCTCGGTGAAGGTGATCCGGGCCGGCTCGTACATCGGGCCGCGGACCTCGCGCACCATCGCGCGCAACTGCTCCGCGTCGACGTCGCCGCCGGGGGTCCGCACCACCGTCGCGTGCACCCGCTCCATCCGGTCCGCGTCGCGGACGCCGTAGACGGCGCTCTGGAGTACCTGCGGGTGCGAGTTCAGCAGGTCCTCCAGCTCGGTGGTGTACACATGGCCGCCGACCACGACGATCATGTCCTTGAGCCGGTCGACGATGGTCAAGTAGCCCTCTTCGTCGACGAATCCGACGTCGCCGGTGTGCAGCCAGCCGTCCCGCAGCACCTCCGCGGTCAGTTCGGGCTGCTTCCAGTACCCCTGCATGATCATGCTGGAGCGGACGCAGATCTCACCGTGCTCGCCGGGCGGCAGATCGCGCCCGGACTCGTCCCGGACCGCCACCTCGACATCGGGCAGCACCTTGCCGGCCGAGCGCAGTCGGTCGGGGCGCTCGGGGTCGTGGTCCTCCTGGGTGAGCACGCTGATGCCGCCGGCCTCGTTCTGGCCGTAGCCCTGCACCAGCACCGGGCCGAACGCCCGTACCGCGTCGGCCAGTCGGGCCGGCGACGCCTGGCAGCCGCCGTAGGTGACCATGCGCAGGCTGGAGGTGTCGGTGTGCGGCCGGTCGGGGTGGTCCATCAGCTGGTACAGCAGCGGCGGCAGCAGGAACAGGGCGGTGATCCGCTCCCGCTCGATGGTGGCGAGCGCCTCCTCGGCGTCGAAGTCGTCGAGCAGGACGACGGTGCCGCCGGAGCGCAGGACGCCGTCGGCCATGTAGCCGGCCGCGTGCGCGAGGGTGGTGCAGACCAGCTGCCGGTGCACCACGTCCTCGAACTCCGGGAGCGCCCCGGTGAACCACCGCACCTGCTCGAAGCTGGTGCAGATGCCCTTGGGGTGGCCGGTGGTGCCGCCGGTGTGGCGGATGGTGCAGATGTCGTCGGGCCGGGCGTCGGTGACGAACGGCTCGTCGCTGTGGCCGGCCGCCAGCTCCAGCAGGTCGGTGCCCAGCTTGGCCGGACCCAGCACCAGGACGTCCGGGACGGGCGCCAACTCGACCAGTTCCGCGGCCCGTTCGGCCAGCCGTGGATCGACGATCAGGGCGCGGGTCTCGACGTCGCGGACGATCGCGGCCTGGGAGTCGGCGGAGAGCTTGTTGTAGAGGTGGTTGACCCGGGCGCCGACGAGGTTGGCGGCGTAGCGGGCGGCGACGGTCTCCGGGAGGTTGCCGCTCAGCAGGGTGACGGTGGTGCCGCGCTGGACGCCGCGCTCGCGCAGGGCGCGGGCCATCCGCAGGACCAGTGCGCGGAACTCGCCGGCGGTGACCCGGCGGCCCTGGTGGACCAGGGCCTCGTGGCCGGGGTCGCGGTTAAGAGCATCGAGGTTCTCCTCCACGTATGTGCGGAACGACTGGTCGGATATGGGCATTGAGGGCTTCCTCCTGACCCCGGCGGCGTATGGGGATACGCCGGGGGGTGCGAAAACGATTATTGGTTGCCTCCAGCAACTAATGTCAGGGTAGTCCCAAGAGATCGACATCTCCAAGTCGGGTGCTCCCGCGCGGACGTTGTCCGGCCACCGCGCAGTGGATCAATATCGTCAACCCGGTCGCCCGGGCGGGGGACGGCGGCACATAATGCTCCCTCCGGTACGGCCCTCGCCCCGGGCGGGCCCTGCTCTGCCTGCGGGTCCGTCCGGTGTCGAGAGATGATGGAGGGCAGCGGCAGCACGGCACGACCAGTCCGTGCACGGAGCGCCACGGCTGTCGGTCTCGCAGACCGGCGGAAGGAGTGCCTGGATGGGTGCGACCGACGCGTTCCCGGAGAGTGCTGCCCAGGCCGGGGCAGGGGCCGGGCCGTCGCACCCCGGCGGGCTGCTGGACGTCCTGGGCGTGGCCGCCGTCATGCTGGACGCCAAGGGTCGGATCACGCTGTGGAGCCCGCAGGCGGAGGAACTCTTCGGATGGCGCGCCGAGGAGGCGCTCGGGCGGTCCGCCGCCCGGCTGCTGGTCCACCCCGAGCACGTGGAACTGGTCCTGCGGCTGTTCGCGGAGGTGATGTCCGGCGGGGAGAGCTGGGCCGGGGTCTTCCCCGTCCGGCACAAGGACGGCAGTACCCGGCTGGTCGAGTTCCGCAACATGCGGCTCCAGGACGAGCACGGCGCCTCCTACGCCCTGGGCATCGCCACCGACCAGGCCGTGCTGCGCGAGGTGGAGCGGGACCTGGCGCTGTCGGTGCGGCTGGTGGCCCAGTCGCCGATCGGGCTCGCGGTGCTCGACACCGACCTGCGGTTCGTCATGGTCAACCCGGCGCTGGAACGGATCAACGACCTGCCCGCCGAGCGGCACATCGGACGGCACGTGCGGGACGCGCTGTCCTTCCTGGACACCGACGCGATCGAGGAGCGGATGCGCGAGGTGCTGGCCACCGGCCGGCCGCTGCTGGACGATTTCTCCGTCGGCCCCACCGCCACCCACCCCGACGCCGACCAGGCGTGGTCGGTCTCGTACTACCGACTGGAGGACGCCAACGGGCGGGTGCTGGGCGTGGCGACCTCCGTCGTGGACGTCACCGACCAGCACCGGGCCGCGACCGAGGCCGCCCGCGCCCGCCGGCGCCTGGCGGTCATCGCGGACGCCTCGGCGACCGTCGGCACCACCCTCGACGTCGGCCAGACGGCCCGGGAGCTGGCCGACGTCATCGTGCCCGAGCTCGCCGACCTGGCCGCCGTGGACGTCCTCGACGCCGTCCTGGACGGCCGCCGTCCCGCCATGCGCGACCGCGGCGGGCCGGCCCGCTTCCGGGCGCTGGCGACCGCCGCGGCCGGCGAGACGCCCGCCATGGGGGCAGCCGACCCCACCGGGCAGCTGGCCGCCTACGAGACCGAGCGGCTGATCACCCGCTGCGTCACCGAGGCCCGGCCGGTGCTGGTCACCGAGGTGGGCCCGGCGGACCGTCGGCACATCGCCGCCGACCGACGGGGCGCCGAGCTGCTGCGGGAGGCCGGGCTGCACTCCTATCTGGCGGTGCCGCTGATCGCCCGCGGCGAGGTGCTGGGCGCGCTGTCGCTCTACCGCACGGACAATCCGGTCCCCTTCGACGAGGACGACGCGGTGCTCGCCGTCGAACTGGCCGCCCGGGCGGCGGTCTGCATCGACAACGCCCGCTCCTACCAGAGCGAGCGCCGCACCGCGCTCACCCTCCAGCGGCACCTGATGAACCACCGGCCGCCGAAGCCCACCACCATGGACATCGCCTACCGCTACCAGCCCGCCCAGGCGGCCAGCGAGGTGGGCGGCGACTGGTTCGACGTCATCCCGGTCGCCGAGGACAAGACCGCGCTGGTGGTCGGCGACGTCATGGGCAGCGGCATCAACGCGGCGGCCACCATGGGGCAGTTGCGCACCACCACCCGCGCGCTGGCCGACCTCGACCTCGCCCCCGCCGAGGTGCTGCACCACCTCGACCACATCGCCGGCGGCCTCGACCCGGCGTTCGCGACCTGCCTCTACGCCGTCCACGACCCGCAGCGGGAGGAGTGCCGGATCGCCGTCGCGGGACACCTGCCGCCCGTCGTGGTGCGCCCCGGCCGACCGCCGGAACTCCTGGACCTGCCCACCGGCGCCCCGCTCGGCGTCGGTGGCGTGCCCTTCGAGCAGACCACCGTGCCGCTGCGCGCCGGCGATCAACTGGTGCTCTACACCGACGGGCTGATCGAGACCCGCGACCAGCCCATCGACGCCCGCCTGGACCTGCTCCTCGGGCTGCTCGCCGAACCCGAGCGGCCGCTGGAGGAGCTCTGCGACCGCCTCCTGGGCGAACTGCGGCACGGCAACGACCACGACGACGTCGCGCTGCTGATCGCCCGCGTCCGGGGCCAAGACGGCTGAAACCCGCCCGTGGGGGCGCGCGGCGCGGAAAGTCGCCGGACCGCACCGCCGAAGAATCCGCAGCCCGCCAAAAAGCCCGCGGATTCCGCGCGGATGGGGCTACTGGAGCGTGGATAGCGGTGTTTGCTGCGACGAGAGCTACGGATTTCGTCGCCGAATGGGGTTAACGAACTCTTGACGGGAGTGACGTACGGAGGTTGTATTCCGGTCACCGCAGCGGCCCCCGCAGTGCATCTGGTGCGACCGCTCGCCGGCACGCCACCCGTGGCAGTGCCGCCCCTCCTGCCCTCCAGCACCGATGGGACCCGGATGACCGATATGCCCACCACGCCAGTTGCCACCGCCACCGCAGCGCCGGAGACCCGGCCCGCGACACCCGGCGGACAGTCCCCAACTCACCCGGTCGATCGGTGTGGTCGGCGGCACCCTGCTCACCCTGTCCTGCCTGACCCCGGCATCCTCGCTGTTCGTGATCGTGCCGGACTCGTTCGCCACCCTCGGCACCGGTACGGCGCTGACCATCGCGATCGCGGCGGTGCTGTGCGTCGGAGTGGCGTTCACCTACTCCGAGCTGGGCACCCTGATCCCCAGCTCCGGCGGCGAGTACGCCATGGTCGGCACCCTGATGGGCCGGCTGGCCGGCTGGCTGGTCTTCGTGCTCTCCCTGATCGTCGTCATGATCGTGCCCCCGATCATCGCGCTGGGCACCGCCGACTACCTCGCCCCGCTGGTGCACCTGGACAAGCAGATGACGGCCGCCGCGGTCATGCTGCTGGCCACCGCCATGGGCCTGCTCGACCTGCGCGCCAACGCCTGGATCACCGGCATCTTCCTCGTACTGGAAGTGGTGGCCGCCGCGGTCGTGGCGTTCCTCGGCTTCAGTCACACGCAGCGGTCCGCGTCCACCCTCATCCACCCCGTCATGGACGCCGGGCACGGCACCAGTACCGCGGTCACCGGCGGGCTGATCGTGGCCGGGCTCGCCACCGCGCTCTTCATTCTCCAGGGCTTCTCCACCGCGGTGTACCTGGCCGAGGAGATGGAGAACCCGCGGCGCAACGTCTCCCGCACCGTGCTGTGGACGCTCGCCATCGGCGCCGCCGTGGTCCTCGTCCCGGTCATCGCCATCACCCTCGGCGCCCCCGACCTCAAGACCCTCGGCGCCGGCGACCTCGCCGGAATGGTCCGGGGCTGGAGCAACTCCGCCGTCGGTACCTTCGTCAGCCTGTGCATCGCCCTGGCGATCATCAACGCGGCGATCGTGATGGTGATCCAGAACTCCCGGGTGGTCTTCTCCTCCGCCCGCGACGCCGCCTGGCCGACCCCGGTCAACCGGATCTTCTCGCACGTCGGCAAGCGCTTCGGGTCACCCTGGGCGGCCACCCTCGCGGTCGGCGTCCCCGGCGCCGCGCTGTGCTTCGTCACCCTCGACACCCTCAACGAGGTGACCGGTGTGGCGGTGGCCGGGATGTACGTCTTCGTCGCGCTGGGCGCGCTGGTCTCCCGCCGGGGCGAGCACAAGCACCGGCTGGCCTGGCGGATGCCGCTGTGGCCGGTGGTCCCCGCGCTGATCGTGATCGTCCTGGCGTGGGTGCTGTGCCAGCAGAGCGCCGAGAGCCTGCTGATCACCGGTGGGGTGGTCGCGGTGGCCGCCGTCTACTGGGCCGTCTACCTCCGCCCGCGACAGGACAGCCACTGGGTCATCTCGGTCCCGGAGGACGAAATGGCCGGAACCACGGAGCTGACGGAACCGGCCCGACCCTGACCCGTCCGACGGATCCCGGGCGCTGCCCCGGGTCCGTCGTCAAACGCCCCGTCCGCTCACCGGCCGTCCGGCCGGGACAGCGCGAGCGCGTCCAACAGCAGACACACGTGGTCGACGGCGTCCCGCCCGGCGGGGCCGTCGGCCACGTCCGTCGTGTCCAGCAACCCCGCGGTGGATCGCAGCAGCGCCAGCAGCCCCGCGCTCACCGGCGCCGCCGGCTCCGGGACGGCGAGGGCGGAACGGATCTGCTCGGCATCGAGCGGCAGCCCCGTCTCCAGGAAGCGGAACAGCGCGACGGCGGCCTTCCGGTCCGCGTCGTTCGGCTGCCACGCTCCGCGCGCATGGTGGTCGATGAGCACGGCCGCCTCGGCACGGATCTCCTCTGCTGCAACATGCATGCCCACGAACGTCTCATACGCGCCCGGCGGCCCCCGGAGCGGCCCCGGCCGTTCCCCGATCTCCCCCACGCCTCACCCAACTCCCGAGTAAACCCCGCTGACCAGGAACGTTGCGTGTGGCGCCGGGCCCGCCCGGCAGATTCGCGGCCGGTGCGCAACCGTCCCGCCCTGTGGGAAGAGTTACATGTACGCGGCCGGGGAGTGCACACCCGTAGCCGGGAAACATACCGACAGGTTTTACTGACGCTGCTGTGCCGCACGCTTTCCGGCGCCACTGCGCTGCGCAGTGCGCGGCTCGCCCACCGTATGCGGGAGGTGTAGAAAGAGGACATGGCCGGACGCTACGGCCGCCCGCGTTCGGTTCTGAGGATGCGAACTGTCGCTGGTCAGGTCTTTCTCCTGCAAGTGGCGATCGTGGTCTTGCTCGTCGCCGCCGCCATCGCGGCCCTGGTGCTGCAGTCCGGGACCGACTCGGAACGGGAGGCCCAAAACCGCTCGGTCGCCGTGGCCGAGACCTTCGCCAACTCCCCCGGCCTGGAGGAGGCGCTCAAGAGCCCCGACCCCACCGCCGTGCTCCAGCCACGGGCCGAGGCCGCCCGCAGGGGCTCGCAGGTCGACTTCCTCGTCGTCATGAGCACCCACGGCATCCGCTACACCCATCCGCTCCCCGACCGGATCGGCAAGAAGTTCGTCGGCACCATCGGGCCCGCGCTGGCCGGGAAGGTGGTCACCGAGAAGATCACCGGCACCATCGGCCCGCTCGTCCAGGCGGTGGTGCCCGTCATCGGTCATGACGGCAAGGTCGTCGGCCTGGTCTCCGCGGGCATCACCATCAGCAAGGTCAGCGGTGTCGTCGACGATCAGTTCCCGCTGCTGTTCGGCGTCGCGGCCGGCGTGCTGCTGCTGACCACCGGCGGCACCGCGCTGGTCAGCCGACGGCTGCGGCGGCAGACCCACGGGCTGGGGCCGGAAGAGATGACGCGGATGTACGAGCACCACGACGCGGTGCTGCACGCCGTCCGAGAAGGAGTGATCATCGTCCGCGGCGACGGGCGACTGGTGCTCGCCAACGACGAGGCCCGACGGCTGCTCGACCTCCCGCCCGACGTCGAGGGCCGCCAGGTCGCCGAGCTGGGGCTCGACCCGGCCACCGCGCTGCTGCTGGAGTCCGGCCGGATCGTCACCGACGAGGTGCACCCGGTCGGGGACCGGCTGCTCGCGGTCAACCAGCGCTCCACCGAACGCGCCGGCGGCCCGCCCGGCAGCGTCACCACCCTCCGCGACACCACCGAACTCCAGGCCGTGACCGGCCGCGCCGACATCGCCCGCGGCCGGCTGAAGCTGCTCTACGACGCCGGCGCCGAGATCGGCACCACCCTCGACGTGGTGCGCACCTGCGAGGAACTGGCCCTGTTCGGCGCCGAGCGGTTCAGCGACCTCGTCACCGTCGACCTGGCCGAGTCGGTGCTGAGCGGCGAGGAGCCCGCCACCGGGCCGGCCATCGAGATGCGCCGCACCGCCGTCGCCGGCGAGGTGCCCGACGGGTCGCTCTACCCGGTCGGCGAGCCGATGCGGTTCGCGCCCACCACCATGCTCGGCACCCGGCTGCCGGCCGGCGAACCGGTCCTGGAGGCCGACCTGGCCGCGTTCTCCGGCTGGCAGCGGCAGGACCCCGAGCGCGCCCGGCAGATCGTCGCGCACGGCATCCACTCGATGATCGCGGTGCCGCTGCGGGCCCGCGGGGTGATCCTCGGCGTGGTCCTCTTCTGGCGCTCGCACACCCCCGAGGCGTTCGACGACGAGGACCTCTCGCTGGCCGAGGAACTGGTCGCCCGCGCCGCGGTGAGCCTCGACAACGCCCGCCGCTACACCCGCGAGCACACCATGGCGGTCACCCTCCAGCGCAGCCTGCTGCCGCGCGCCCTGCCGGACCAGAACGCCGTCGAGGCCGCCTTCCGCTATCTGCCCGCGCAGGCCGGGATCGGCGGGCTGGGCGGCGTCGGCGGCGACTGGTTCGACATCATCCCGCTGCCCGGCACCCGGGTCGCGCTGGTCGTCGGCGACGTCGTCGGCCACGGTCTGCACGCCGCCGCCACGATGGGCCGGCTGCGCACCGCGGTCCACAACTTCGCCAACCTCGACGTCCCGCCCGACGAGCTGCTGTGGCACCTCGACGAGCTGGTCACCCGCATCGACCAGGACGAGGGCGCGGAGGGCACCGGCAACGGCCCCAAGGCCCCGGTCACCGGCGCCACCTGCCTCTACGCCATCTACGACCCGGTCACCGGCGCCTGCACCATGGCCCGCGCCGGGCACGTCCAGCCGCTGCTGCTGCGGCCGGACGGCAGCGCGGAGTTCGTCGAGGTGCCCGGCGGCCCGCCGCTCGGGCTCGGCGGGATGCCCTTCGACACCTGCCGGCTGGAGCTCCCCGAGGGCAGCCGCCTGGTCCTGTACACCGACGGGCTCGTCGAGGACCGCGCCCGCGACATCGACGAGGGCATGGCGCTGCTGCGCCGCACCCTCGGCGGCGACCCCGGGCGGACCCCGGAGGACACCTGTGAGGCGGCGCTCGACGCGCTGCTGCCGGACCACCCGGCCGACGACATCGCCCTGCTGGTCGCCCGCACCCGACGGCTGGCCGCGGCGCAGATCGCCGACTGGGAGGTCCCCGCCGACCCGTCCGCGGTCGCCCAGGTGCGCGCCGCGGCGGTCCGCAAACTGATCGAGTGGGGGCTGGCCGACGAGGCGTTCACCACCGAGCTGATCCTCAGCGAGCTCGTCACCAACGCCATCCGCTACGCCTCCGGCCCGATCCACGTCCGGCTGATCCGCGACTCCTCGCTGATCTGCGAGGTCGCCGACCACAGCAGCACCTCCCCGCACCTGCGGCACGCGGCCACCACCGACGAGGGCGGTCGCGGCCTCTTCCTGATCGCGCAGCTGGCCGAGCGGTGGGGCACCCGCTACACCGGCGACGGCAAGGTGATCTGGACCGAGCAGGCACTGGCCGACGCGGACCGGGACCCGCAGGCGCCGGGTGATCACGGCTACTGACCGGTCAACTCTCGACTGCTACCCTCCAGTTGCCCGAGACGCGCGGCGTGCGGCGGCCGGGGGAGCAGCCGCAACGGGGGAGGACGCAGTCACATGACGGGGACGAACGACGCTCCGCGGGTCCGCGACACGGCGGCCGGTGCCGCCGTCGAGTCCCCGGCGGTGATCCCGGCCAAGCGCTGGGTCTATGTCATCCCGGTGGCCGCGATCATGTACATGCTGGCCTACCTCGACCGCAACAACGTCTCCGTCGTCCTCCCGTACATGCACGGCGACCTGGACCTCTCCAACGCCGACAAGGGCCTGGCCGGCGGCATCTTCTTCCTCGGCTACGTCTTCCTGCAGATCCCGGCGGCGGTCCTGGCCCAGCGCTGGAGCGCCCGGAAGACCGTCCTGATCCTGATGGTCGCCTGGGGCCTGTCCGCGGTTCTGTCCGGCCTGGTGCAGTCCCGCACCCAGTTCTACGCCGCCCGGTTCGTGCTGGGCTTCTTCGAGGGCGGCGTCTGGCCGGCCGTCCTCATCCTGCTCGCCTCGTGGTTCCCGCTCCGGGAGCGGGCCCGCGCCAACGCGCTGTGGATGGCCTGTCTGCCGCTGTCGTCGGTGCTGATGGCGCCGCTGTCCGGCTGGATGCTCGACCACGCGGGCTGGCGCTGGGTGCTCGTCCTCCAGGGGCTGCCGCCGCTGGTGTGGGCGGTGGTCTGGTGGTTCGCCGTCGCCGACCGTCCCGCCCAGGCCCGCTGGATCTCCTCCGCGGAGGCCGACCACCTGGCCCGGACCATCGCCGCCGACGAGGCCACCAAGCCCGCGGCGGGCGGCGGCTCCTACCTCGGCGCGGTCCGGCAGCCGTCGGTCCTGGTCCTCATCGGGGTCTATTTCTTCTGGATCACCGGTTTCTACGGTTTCAGCCTCTGGCTGCCGGCCGTCATCAAGGAGCTCACCCACAACGGCTCCGCCACCGAGGTCGGGCTGCTGACCGCGGTCCCGTTCACCGTCGCGCTCGTGGCGATGATCGCCAACGCCGCCTGGTCGGACCGCACCGGCCGACGGTGGCAGGCGGTCGCCCTGCCCCTGGTCGTGGGCGTCGTCGCGCTGCTGCTCGGTCAGGCGGTGCACGGCGCGCTGCCGCGCATGCTGCTGCTGTGCGTCACGGCCGCCGCGGTCTACGCGCCCTACGGACCCTTCTGGGCGATCCCGGGCCAGCTGCTCCGCTTCGAGGTGGTGGCCGTGGCGATGGGGCTGATCAACGCGCTCGGCAACCTCGGCGGTTTCGCCGGTCCGTACCTGGTCGGCTGGCTCACCGATGCCACCGGGACCAGTCTGACCGGCTTCGCGGTGCTCGCCGGCTTCCTGGCGGTGGCCGTCATTCTGGTGACGCTCGGGCTGCGGCCCGTCCCCGCACCGCCCCGTGACCGTTCCGGGGACGCCCCGGCGCGGCCCGCCAACTCGGCGGCAAAGACGGAGAGTTGACGCGAGCGCGGCCCGGGGGTGAGGCGGTGGGGCCGCCGGCTCCGACCGGCGGGGTCCGCACGATTGGCGGTAAGTAGGGTTTTGGTCGCTTTCGTCAGGGTGATTCCTGAAAGGGCTGATATCACACTTCGAGCTTCCTGAGGAGCAGACATGCGTATCCGTGCCGCGATCGCTGCCAGCGCCCTGGCCGCCACCATCGTCCTCGGCGCAGCGGGCACCGCACTCGCCGGGGACGACGACTACCACGAGCGCAACTACGGCAGGGGCTGGTACAACGGCTACTCGTTCGACGCGGCCGTCGTCGACGGCAACCCGATCTTCCACGACGGTGCGCACCGGGGTCACTTCTCCCACGGCAAGGAGCGCTTCGACGGGGAGTGAGCGGGCGCCGGGCCTGCGGGCCGGGCGCCCCCGCGTCACCTCGTCGGACGCCGCCTCGCGCGGGTGCCGGCCGGGAAGCACCGCCTTCGGGCGTGCCCGGCCGGCACCCGCCGCGTTCGGTGCCGGGTCGCCCTCCGGTGCCGCTCAGGCGTCGCCGGAGGGGCGGTGCGGAGGGATCTCGGGGAGGGCGTGCAGCGTCAGCAGGCCGCGCACGAAACCCTCCCGGTCGGCGGCCGGGAGGCGGGTGAGCAGTTCTTCCTCGCCGCGCTGGATGTCCCCCTGGACGGCGTCCCGCAGGCGCCGCCCCTCGGGGGTGAGGGAGACCAGCCGGACCCGGCGGTCCCCGGGGTCGGGTCGGCGGTGGATAAGCCCGCGGGACTCCAGGTCGTCGAGGACCGGGATGATCCGGGTCCGGTCGGCCCGGATGGCGTCGGCCAGGGCGGCCTGGGTGCGGATCGGGGTGTCGTCGAGGCGCAGCAGCACGGAGTAGGCCCACATGGTCAGGCCGTGCGCGTCCAGGACCGGCCGCTCGGCGTCCACCAGGGCGCGGCACAGCGGGACCAGCATCGCGGCCAGGTCGGGGCGGGCCGTCGGCCGCCCTCCGGTCGGGGTGTCCCTGGGTGCTGCGTTCTCGGCCATGGACAGGAAAATACCCCTTGACAGATCATGTGCTCGCGCAGATCGTAGGCGCATGCATACGAACTTGGAACGGGACGCGGTGGACGGGGTGTTCGCGACGACCGGAGCACCGGACCTGGACCGCCTGCGCAGGCTCGACGCCCGCGCGGTGCGCGACAGCGTGGCACTGGTGAACCGGCTGGCTCCCGGGGATCTCGCCCGGCCGACGCCCTGCGCCGGCTGGGACCTGGCGGCGCTGCTCGGCCATCTGACGGCCCAGCACCGGGGGTTCGCGGCGGCGGCGCTGGGGCGCGGGCGGGACCTGGCGCACTGGACGGTCCGCCCGCTCGGCGACGACCTCGCGACGGCGGTGACGCGCTACCGCCACGCCGCCGAGGACGTCCTCGCGGCCTTCGCGACCGTGGACGACCCCGACCGCCCGTTCGCGCTCCCGGAATTCACCACCGAGCGGACCGTCCCCGCCGCCCGAGCCATGGGCTTCCACCTCATCGACTACGTCGTCCACAGTTGGGACCTCGCCCGCACGCTGGACCTGCCCTACGCGCCGGACCCCGAACTCCTCGACGCATCGCTGCCGATCGCCCGGGCCGTCCCCGACGGCCCGAACCGGCTCGCCGCCGGCAGCTCCTTCCGGCCCGGCCTGCCGGTGACCGAGGGTGCCGGGGAACTGGACCGGATCCTGGCGCTGCTGGGACGCGCGCCGGACTGGCGGGCGCCGGAGCACTGAGGGTCTGCGCGCGCGTGTCCGGAAATCGGCGAAGGCGCTCCGCATAAAGGGGAGTCGACAGGGGGTCCCGGTCAAGGGGCGGCAGATTTCGGCTTGTTCGGTTCGGGAGCGTTAACAAGAAGTTCATCAATCTGTTGAAGCGGATAGGGGAGGGTGGGCGCCGCGCGGGACCGGCGGACGCCTCCGGGGAGGGGAACGGCGCGAGGGAAGGAAGGCTGCGATGGGCAGGGCCACGGCCGTGAACGGGGTACTCGACGTACCCGTCATCGACATCTCCGCCTGGGCGGACGGCACCGCCGCCGACCGGGCCGGCATCGCGGGCGAGATCGACCGGGCCGCCCGCACCGTCGGATTCATGCAGATCAAGGGGCATGGGATCGCCGACGCCGCGGCGCACGCGTTCGCCGCGGCGCTGGACGGCTTCTTCGCCCTCCCGATGGACGAGAAGAAGGCGCTGCGCGCCCCGTCCCCGGACGTCAACCGCGGCTACACCCCGCCGCGCACCGAGAGGCTCAGCCTGAGCCTGGGCGTGCCGGCGGCGGCCGAGGACCTCTTCGAGGCGTTCAACGTCGGGGCGGAGGCCGCCGCCTACCCGGACCTGGCCCTGCCCGCGGCCCACTACCCGGCCAACATCTGGCCGGCGCTGCCGGGATTCCGGGAGGCGGTGGAGGAGTGGTGCGCCCAGGCCGGCGGGCTCGCCCGCCGGTTGACCGGGATCTTCGCGCACGCCCTGGGCCTGCCGGCGGACCACTTCGCACCGTTCACCGACCACTCCCTCGACGTGCTCCGGATGAACCACTACCTGCTCCCCGAGCGCGAAGTGGTCCTCGACCGCGACCAGATGGGCATGGGCGCCCACACCGACTACGGCATCGTCACCGTGCTGTGGGCCGACCGGGTCCCCGGGCTGCAGATCCTCGACACCGACGGGCGCTGGCACGACGTCCTGCCGGAGCCCGGCTGCCTCCTCGTCAACCTCGGTGACCTGCTGGCCCGTTGGACCAACGACCGGTGGCTGTCGACGCTGCACCGGGTGCTACCGCCGACCGACGCCACCGGGCGGGTGGTGCGCCGCCGCTCCGCCGCGTTCTTCCACGACGGCAACTGGGACGCCGAGATCAGCGCTCTGCCCGGCTGCGTCCCGGCGGGTACCGAGCCGCTGTACCCGCCCACGACCGTCGGCCGGCACCTCGCCGAGAAACTGGGCGGCTCGCGGGCCGGGAAGCCCAACGCCAACTCGCCCCGCGAGGCCGCCCGACTGCGCGTCGCCAAGGGTGACTGACCGTCACCACCGCCCGCGGGCCGCCCGCGCCGACGGGGAACGGCACCCCACCGCCGGCCGGACGGTGGGCCTCGGCGGCAGCTCCTCGACCGCGGCGCTGGTGGTCGCCCTGGTGCTGCACCTGGCGTTCCAGCACGGGCGGCGCCGGGCCGAGGGGGCGTCAGCTGCGGCCTGACGGAGCGTCAATCAAGGCCCTGCATCCGCCGGGCGGCCCGGGTGTGTTCCCGCAACTTCTCCTCCAGAGCGGGAAGTTGCGGCTCCCCGTCGGCCAGGAGGACCCGGCCGCCGACGACCGTGGCCCAGGCCCGGGACGGGGCGCAGCGCAGCCATGCCTCGACCGGGTCGGTGAGCGCCCCGGCCAGCGCCACCTCGGGGGTGTCCCAGACCACCAGGTCGCCGCAGGCGCCCGGGCGCAGATGCCCCAGCTCGTCCGCCCGGCCCAGGCAGCGGGCCGAGCCGCGGGTGGCGAGGTCCAGCGCGTCCCGGGCGGTCATCGCCGTCGGGCCGCCGCGGTACCGGCCCAGCAGCAGGGCGCTCCGGGTCTCCAGCCACAGCGAGGCGTGGTCGGTCGAGGCGGAGCCGTCGCAGCCGATGCCGACCGCCATCCCGAGCCGGCGCATCTCCCGGACCGCCGCGGTGCCGCCCGCGATCAGCATGTTGGAGCTGGGGCAGTGCGCCACCCCGACGCCGGCGGCGGCGAGTGCGGCGAGCTCGGCCTCGTCGGGGTGGATGCAGTGCGCGACCCAGGTGCGGTCGGTCATCCAGCCGACGGACTCGAAGTACTCGACGGGACGGCAGCCGTAGGTCGCCAGACAGTACGCGTCCTCGTCCGGGTCCTCGGCGAGGTGGGTGTGCAGCCGGACGTCGAGCCGCTCGGCCAACTCGGCGGTGGCGGTCATCAGTTCCGTGGTGACCGAGAACGGTGAGCAGGGCGCGAGCGCGACCCGGATCAGCGCGCCGGGTGCCGGGTCGTGGTAGGCGCTGACCAGGCGTTCGCTGTCCGCCAGCACCTCCTCGGCGGTCTGGGTGACCGAGCGGGGCGGCAGGCCGCCGTCCTCGGTCGACCGGGTCATCGAGCCGCGGGTGGCGTGGAAGCGGAAGCCGAGGTCCTCGGCGGTGCGGACCTGGGCGTCGATCAGGCGGGGCCGCGGATGGACGTAGTGGTGGTCCATCGAGGTGGTGCAGCCGCCCATGAGCAGTTCCGCGATGCCGACGTAGGTGGCGAGGTGGACGGCCTCCTCGTCGAGGGTGGCCCACCGGGGGTAGAGGGTGGTGAGCCAGGTGAAGAGGGTGCCGTTGACGGCGGGGGCGTAGGAGCGGGTGAGGTTCTGGTACAGGTGGTGGTGGGTGTTGATCAGGCCGGGGGTGACCAGGCGTCCGGTGGCGACGAGCGTCCGGGCGGCTCCCGTGGGTTCGGAGCCGGGGCGTCCGTAGGCCGCTACGCGGCCGTCCCGCAGCGCGATCCAGCCACCGGGGATCTCGGTGTCGGCGTCGACGACCAGCAGGCGGGCGTCGCGGACGAGCAGTTCGCAGCCGTCGGGCGGGGCGGTGTCGGCCGGGCGGGCGGTGGCGCGGGTGTCGGTCATGCGGGGACTCCTGTGGTGCGGCGTGCCGGGCTCCGGCACGGGGCTCGATGCATGCGCGCGGGCCCTGTACCGGTGTGGTGCGCGGCCACCGGATCGTCACCGCCGGGTCTGCCGGCGGACGGGCGGCCCTCCTTCCGGACGTCTCGCTCCTGTGGGTGTCCGGGCGTCCCCCGGGGGCGTCGCCGTGCCGCCGCCGACGCGCACGGACCGCCCAACTCGGCTGTTGCAAAGGGTTGTTGGAGCCCTGCCCGGGATCCGGCCGGTCAGTCCCGAGGGGACGCACGGGGTTCAGGCGGCGTCCTCCGCCGGCAGGGGGTGCCGCAGGACGTACCCGCCGACCGCCACCGCCACCGCGATGACGCATCCGGCGAAGACGAGCCCCGCGCCGCGCAGCCCCAGGGCCATGGTGAGCGCGCCGACGCCCACCACCGGCAGGGAGATGCCGAGGTAGGCGACGAGGAAGAAGGCGGACAGGGTGCCGCCGCGGTGTTCCGGCGGGGCCGCGGCGCCCACCGCGGTGAGTCCGGCGCGGAACGCCAGGCCCTGGCCGGTGCCGCCGCACAGCGCGCCGGCGACCAGGACGGGCAGCGAGTCCGCGGTGAGGGAGGCGCCGACCAGACAGAGCCCCAGCACCAGGATCAGAGCGCCGACCGGCAGGGCGGTGCGGGCGCCGAGCCGGCCGGTCAGGGCCTGGCCGAGCGTCGAGCCCAGGAAGACCGTGCAGACGACCGCCCCGGAGACCGCGAGGTTGTGCTCGCCGAGGGTCCGCGCGACGAAGCTCGGCGCGATCGCGGTGAACAGCCCGAGGAGCGCGAAGCCGGCGAACGCGGCGATGGCGGCGGGGGCGAACACCCCGCGGACGGCCGGGGGGATCCGCAGCCCCTGGGGGCGCGGGGAGCGGGCCCGGTGCGGGTGCGCGACGGTCTCCGGCAGGAACCAGGTGACCACGGCGGCAAGGGCCAGCAGGACCAGGTGGACGAGGAAGGGGAGGGCCAGTGGCCGGGGCGCGTACTGGGCGAGCAGTCCGGCCAGCAGCGGTCCGCAGCCCAGTCCGCCCATGTTGGCGGCGGTGGCGGCGAAGCCGGCCCGGGATTCCCGCCCGGGGCGGGCCAGTTCGAGGACGGCGGCGGTGGCGGCGCCGCTGAACAGCCCGGCGGCGAAGCCGGACAGCACCCGGCCGAGCAGCAGCAGCGGCAGCCCGCCCTCAAGGAGGAAGCACAGGGCGCTCGCCGCGGACAGGCCCAGCGCGGCGAACAGCACCGGGCGCCGGCCGGTGGTGTCGGAGACGTCGCCGGCGCCGAACAGCACCGCGATCACCCCGACGGCGTAGGTGGCGAAGACCACCGTCACCATCAGCTCGGAGAAGCCCAGTTGCTGCCGGTAGAGCCCGTAGAGGGGGGTGGGCAGGGTCGTCCCGGCCATGCCGATCGCGAAGACGCCCGCCGCGGCGGGGCTGCCGAGGCGGCGCCCCCGCCCGGTGCGCACGGTCATGGCGTCAACGTAGGCGCCGGCACGCCGGCCGGCCAGGACCGGTGCCCCGCGTGGCGGGGGCACCGGTCCGATCGGTGCGGTGCCGGGTCAGCGCCGGGGGGCGTTGGCGGCGGTGACGTTGACCGCGGCCCAGGCGCGATCGACCGTGCGGTACGCGGTGCTGCCCGCGCCGTAGAGGTCCTTGGCCGCCTGGAGGGTGGCGGTCCGGGCGTCGTGGAAGTCGGTCGTGGAGACCATGTACCGGGTCAGCGCCCGGTAGAAGATCGCCAGGGCCTTGTCCCGGCCGATGCCGGTCACCTTGGCGCCGTCGTAGGTGGCGGAGTCGTAGGCGACGCCGCCGATGGTCTTCTTGCCGCTGCCCTCGGCCAGCAGGTAGAAGGCGTGCGAGGAGACCCCGGAGCCGGCGTGCACCTCGGTGTCGTAGGTGTCCTTCGACCAGTAGTCGACGGTCCCTTCGAGCTTGTCCAGGGACGGCTTGTCCAGCCGGCGCAGGAACTTCTGGGCCAGGCCGAGCTTCTCGCCCATGAGGTAGTTGGGCGGGTTCTTCGGGTTGTTGGTGGCGAACTCCACCGCGCTGCCGAAGATGTCCGCGAGCGACTCGTTGAGCGCGCCCGGCTCGCCGAACTGGCGGCCCTCGGGGTCGACGCGGGTGGGTTCGAGGCCGGCGGTGGCGTCGACCACGCCGTGGGTCAGCTCGTGACCGGTGACGTCCAGGACGACCAGCGGCTTGGTGAAGAGCTTGCCGTCGCCGTCGCCGTAGAGCATGCAGCCGCAGTCCGAGGACCAGAAGGCGTTGCCGACGTTCGCGCCGTAGTGGACCAGGGCGTGCGCGCCGGCGCCGTCGTTCTTGATGCCCTTGCGGCCGAAGGTCTTCTTGTAGAAGTCCAGGGTGCTGGTGATGCCGAACTGGGCGTCGACCGCGGCGGTGGTGCGGTTGCCGGTGGTGCCGTTGCCCCAGCGGTTGGTGCCGCTGGTGAAGGGCTTGCCGGTGAGGAACTTGTCGAGTTCCTTGCCGCCCGCGTCGCGGGTCTCGGTGTTGCCGCGGGTGCCGTCCCGCAGGACGAAGGCGTCCTTCGCGGTCTGCGTGGTGGACAGCGGCACGGTGCCGACGAAGAAGGACACGCCGGAGCCGGTGGCCGGGGCCGGGTAGTGGCCGGCGGCGGGCTTGCCCGGGGCGGGCGGGGTGGCGGCCACCGCGGTGCCGGGGGTGAGCCGTTCGCCGCGCTGCCGGAGCTTGTGCTGGACGGACGGCGACAGGAACGGCTCGTTGACCGGGATGTCGCTGAGGACGTTGCCGGTGGCGGCGTCGATGACGACGGTCCGGGCGCCGCCGGCCTCGGCGGTGCCGCTGTCGTCGACCTGCACCTGGTAGGCGAGGGTGGTCCGGCCGGCGCGGGCGTCGACGACGAGTCGGGGCTCGCCGGCGGTGCCCTGTGCCACGGCGGCGGCCTTGGCGGCGGCCTGGCGGCCCGACAGCTTCGGGTCGGCGGCGGGGAGATCGACCGTGTGGCGGGCGGCCCGGGTCACGCCCTGGTAGGAGGAGTCGGCGCCGAGGTGGACGACCAGGTCGCCGCCGAGCACCGGCATGCCGCGATGGGTGCGGACGAACCGCACGTGCCGGCTGCCGTCGGCGTCGACCAGGGTGTCGGTGGCCTTGAGGGTGTCCTGTGCGCCGACGCCGGTGGTGGCGGAGTGGGCGTAGGCGGCGGCGCGCGCCGCGTCGACGATCGCGGGGGTGCCGGTGGCCGATCGTGCGGAGGGGGAGGCGACGGGGGAGGCCGGCGTCGCGACGGCGGCGCCCGCGCTGAGGGTGGCGGCCGTGGTCACGGCCAGGGCTATCGCCAGGCGGCGGCTGCGTATGTGGGGTCTACGCACAGATCTGCGTCCTTATGTGCTGTGAGCGGTGGAATGCGCCAACCGCCCGTACGCGCGGTGGCGTTGCACACCGCGGGGGCCGTCCGGCCCCGCACAGACCCTGGTCTGCCTGGCATGGGCATGTAAAGGGAAATGATCAATTTTCAACACTAGGTAGTCAAAAATTGATAATTGATCAGCTTTAGGTAGTCGGAAGATGACCAATCGTGTTCCGACGGGAGAGACTCACCAGACCGCGCCGGGGTTGCCCCGCGGCGTGCGGAAGTTTCCGGGCATGACGAAGCCGGGACGGCGATCGCCGTCCCGGCCTGCGCGCGGGGATGCCGAGGGGGCTATCCGGTGCGGAAGAGCTCCTCCAACGACGCGTGGGCCTTCTCGCCGCCCCGGACCGCCTCGACGACGGCCTGGTGGAAGGCCCGGCTGTCCGCCTCCGAGTGACAGGGGACGGGGCTGCCGACCATGGTGTACCAGTCCGAGGAGCCGGTGTACTGGACGGCGACGTGCGCCTCGTCCTCCGACCATGTGGTGTGGATGGTCAGGTCGCCCTGCATCGGGCCGATCTCCTCGGTCTGCACCGCGCCGGGGCGGGCGTGAATCCCCACCGTCGTCCAAGATGCCCAGGTCATGTCGTTCCCCTCGGTCACATGGGCCCCGGCCGGCGGCCGGGCGCGGTGCTTCAAGTCTGGCACTCGACGTGCGGCGGCGCACCGCATCGACGAGCCGCCATGGCGTCCCCGCACAGTGTCACCACCCTAGCCACCCGCCGCTCACCCGCTCGTCACGCCACCGTCACACAGCGTGCCGACCAGCCAGTTGGTGGCCGCTTCCAGTGCGGCGTCGGCGGCCGGCAGTCGCCCCGCCGCCCCGAGGAACCCGTGGAAGGTGCCGGGGTATTCGGCCACGCGCGCCGGCACGCCGGCGGCCCGCAGCGCCTCCCCGTAGGCGCGCCCCTCGTCCCGCAGCGGATCGCACTCGGGCAGCACCAGCAGCGCGGGCGGCAGCCCGGTCAGGTCCGGGGCGAGTCCCGGGGAGGCGTACGGGTGCCCGCGGTCGCCGTCCGGGCCCAGGTACTGGTCCCAGTACCAGCGCATATGGGCCGTGGTGTGGAAGAAGCCGGTGGCGTGGTCGACGGCCGAGCGGCCCGCCAGCCGGTGGTCCAGGGCCGGATAGAGCAGCAGTTGGGCGGCGAGCGGCGGGCCGCCGCGGTCCCGAGCCATCAGGGTGACCGCGGCGGCCAGGTTGCCCCCGCTGGAGTCGCCGGCGACCGCCACCCCGGCCGGGTCGCAGTCCAGCTGCGTCGCCCGCGCGGCGGCCCATGCGGTCGCCGCGTAGGCGTCCTCGACGGCGGCCGGGAAGCGGTCCTCGGGGGCCCGGCGGTAGTCCACCGAGACCACCACCGCTCCGCAGCGCCGGGCGAGTTGGCGGCACAGACCGTCGTGGGTGTCCAGGTCGCAGAGCACCCAGCCGCCGCCGTGGAAGAAGACGATCAGCGGGCGGGGCCCGGCGGCGGGGCCGTCCGGCCGGTAGACGCGGACCGGGAGGGCCGGCGCGCCGGGCGGACCGGGGACGGTGCGGTCGGCCGAGGTGACCCCGTCGTCGCCGGGCTCGGGCGGGGCGGCCCGGGAGGCGCGGCGCAGCGCGGCGGCGTCCAGCGGGCCGCGCGCCGGGTCCGGGAAGTCCGCGGACATCGCGTCCACGATGAGCCGCGCCCGGGGGGAGAGGGGATCGGGAGCGCCGGCGGCCGGCCAGGGCGGGGTGCCGGTCATCGGGTGCTCAGCCCCCCGTCCACCGCGAACTCCGCACCGGTGATGTAGCCGGACGCGTCGGACGCCAGGAAGCGGACCAGCTCCGCCACCTCGTCCGGGCGGCCGACGCGGCGCAGCGGCACCCGCGGCCAGTCCTGTTCGCCGGGGGCCGGACCCAGGACGTCCGCCACCATCGGGGTGTCGATCATGCCGGGGTGGACGGAGTTGACCCGGATCCGGTCGCCGGCCAGGTCGAGCGCGGCGGACTTGGTGAGCCCGCGCAGCCCGAACTTGCTCGCCCCGTAAGCCGAGTGACCGGGGATGCCGCGCAGTCCGGCGGTCGAGGAGATGTTGATGACCGAGCCGCCGCCCGCCGTGCGCAGCGCGGGGATCACCGCCTGGATGCCCAGGAACGGGCCGAGCAGATTGACCCGCAGCAGCCGGTCGAAGTTCTCCTCGGTCTCCTGGTCGACCGGCGCGGTCCGCCACAGTGCGGCGTTGTTCACCAGGACGTCCAGTCGGCCGAAGGCGGTGACCGCGGTGTCGACCACCGCCCGCCAGCCGTCCGCGTCGGTGACGTCGTGCCGGACGAACCGGGCCGCGTCGCCCAGTTCGGCGGCGAGCGCCCGGCCCTCCTCCTCGCGGACGTCGCCGAGCACCACCCGGGCGCCGGACGCCACGAACAGCCGGGCCTCCGCCGCGCCCTGCCCGCGACCGGCGCCGGTGATCACCGCGACCTTGCCGTCGAGCCGTGCCCCGTCGGCGGCGCTCATTAGAGGACCATCCCTTCTGCAGCCCTCATGGGTAGGGTTGTGACCTCTCGGTCCCGGCGGGGTACGGCCAGTGGTGCGAGCCGTTGGACGGCCAGCATGAGTTCCGCCGGCCCTGCCGGGCCCGAGGCCGTCTGATCGGCTTCAGGGACACGCCCCGCAGAGGGCCGATTAATGAGCTCCCGGCAGACGTCCTCACCACCGAGCAGGTGCTCCGCGCACGACACTGGAGTACTTCTTTCGTGTTCATCGGATGGGACTGGGCGACCGAGACCCACGACGTGACCGTCATGGACCACCTCGGCGCCCGCGTGGACCGGTGGGAACTGGCACACACCGAGGAAGGCATCACCAAGACGCTGGCCCGCCTGGCCCGATACGGGGCTCCGGCGGATCTTCCGGTGGCCATCGAGACCACCCGCGGCCTGGTCGTCGACCGGCTGCTGGCCGCCGGTCACCCGGTGGTGCCGGTGCACCCGAACGCCTTCCACGCGATGCGGCCGCGCTGGGGTGCCGCCAAGGCCAAGACGGACGCGGGCGACAGCATGAAACTCGCCGACTACCTGCGCACCGACGGGCACTTCCTGCCCCGCCTGGAGCCCACCGACCAGGCCACGCTGGACCTGCAGGCGCTCACCCGCCAGCGCGCCGACCACATCGAGGCCAAGGTCGCCGCCGTCAACCAGCTCGCCGCGTCGCTGGACGCCCACTGGCCCGGCGGAAAGGCCGTCTTCTACGAACTCGACAGCGACATCGCCCTGGCCTTCCTGGAGCGTTACCCCACCCCGGCCGCCGCCTCCAAGCTCACCGCCGGACGGCTTCAAGCCTGGTGCAAACGCCATGGCTACTCCGGCAACAAGCCCGGCAGCTTCCTCATCGAGCGTCTGCGTTCGGCACCCTCGGCTGCGTCCCGGCTCAGCCCGGCCGCCGTCGAACAGCTCATCCGCATCCAGGTCCAGCTCGTCCAGGGCACCCGTGCCACCCTCCGCGCGCTGGACAAGGCCATCACCGAGGCCGTCAAGGCCCACCCCTACGCACCGCTGTTCGCGACCATGCCGCGGATCGGCAAAATCAACCTCGCCCAGATCATCGGCGAACTCGGCCCGATCCTCGAACGCTCCCAGACCTGCGAGCAGTTCATCGCCGAAGCCGGAGTCGTCCCGGTCACGAAAGCCTCCGGCAAGTCCCGCACCGTCGCCTTCCGCTACGCGACCAACCGCCGCGCACGCCTGGCCGTCACGACGTTCGCCGACAACAGCAGACACGGCAGCGACTGGGCTGCGAAGATCTACACCGACGCCAGGACCCGCAAGAAGCGACACCCCCACGCCATCCGCATCCTGGCCCGCGCCTGGCTCCGCGTGATCTGGGCCTGCTGGCGCGACGGAGCCTGCTACGACCCCGCCACTCACCAAGCCAACGGGAAGATCAACACGAGTGCCGACACACCCGTCGCGGCATAGAGGTTGACTCAGGAAACTCATGCCCGTCCCTCCAGGGCCCGGAAGTGCGGGATGACCGTCTCGCCCCAGTGCCGGATGGTCTCCAGGCAGGCTTCCTGCGGCACGGTGCCCATCTGGATCAGGCACATCACCTCGTCCACCCCGATCTCCCGGAGCTGTTCGACGTAGGCGATGGCGTCCTGGGCGGTGCCGTAGGCGTGCCGGGCGTTGTAGGTGCCGGTGTCGACCGGGCGGGCCGGGATGTTGGCCTCGTGCAGCTTGGCGACCAGTTCCTCGCGGTCCTGAGCCAGCGCCGCCACGTGGTCGTCGTGCTCGTCGTGGACGGTGGGCGCCGGGCCGTTGCCGTACCAGTGGGCGATCGCCTCGGCGAAAAACCGCTGGCCGCGGGTGCCGATGCGGTACGCGGCCGGGCCGTCGTCCAGCACGACCGTCGGGCAGAGCGCGGAGAAGTGGTCGTTGGCCTCGGTGGAGACGAAGCGGTCGCCGCCGCGGGTGGCGATCGCCTCGTCGTAGACCTTGCGCATCGCGCGCACGTCGTCGGCGCCGGCGAACCCCATCACCAGGGCGCCGATGCCCAGTTCGGCGGCGAGCTTGAGGGTGTCGTGCTTGGAGCAGGCCATGAACAGCGGCGGGTGCGGGGCCTGTACGGGGCGGGGGAGGATCGCGCCGGGGCCGATGTCGAGTGCGCCGTGCCACTCGAAGGTCTCCTCCCGCCAGGCGTTGCTGAAGATCCGCAGCGCCTCCTCCATCTGCGGGTAGGTGTCCTCGGGCGGACCCCGTACATCGCCATCTCCTGCTTGGTGGCGCCGCGTCCGGCACCGATGTCCACCCGGCCGCCGGAGAGCACGTCGAGCATCGCGGCCCGTTCGGCGACCCGCACCGGGTGCTGGTAGCCGAACGGCATGGTGACCACGCCGTGGCCGATCCGGATCCGGGAGGTCCGGGCGGCGACCCAGGTGAGGAAGATCTCCGAGGCACTCATGTGCGCGTACTGGGTGAGCGAGTGGTGCTCCACCGCCCAGATGCGGTCGAAGCCCATCTCCTCGGCGTAGACGGCCTGTTCGACGCAGTCGTGGATGACCTGGCGCTCCCGTTCGGGCGTCGGGTCGGCCAGCTGCGCCTCGAAGATCATCGAGAACTTCACGGAACTGCCTCCTCGTTCTGGAGGGTGCGAGACTATTTCTAATAGGAATATGTCTAGCAGGTATATCTGGTGGTGGGGAAGGGGGATCGGCGATGTCCCGTCGTGCGCCCGGGGACGTGCCGGGTGCACGACGGCGGGCGGGACTTCGCGGGCGCGACCCAGGCCGTAGACTGCGGAGCGTGACGGAGAAGAAGGTGCGCGGAGCGCGGGCAGCGGACGACGCGGAGCGCCCGGCGCTGCCGGCGACCAGTTGGGCGGTGCTCGGACTGCTGTCCTTCGGCGAGGAGTTGTCCGGTTACGACCTCAAGAAGTGGTCGGACTGGTCGCTGCGCTTCTTCTACTGGAGCCCGTCGTTCAGCCAGATCTACGGCGAGCTCAAGCGCCTGGAGAAGGTGGGCTACGTCAGCTCGCGGATGGTCGCCCAGGAGACCGGCAACCGCGACAAGCGGGTCTACGTCATCACCGACGAGGGCATGGCGGCGGTCCGGCGGTGGGCGCGCGAGGCGCCGGTGGAGCCGCCGGTGCTCAAGCACGGGGTGATGCTGCGCCTGTGGTTGGGGCACCTGCTGGAGGCCGACCAGATGCGCGAGGTGCTCGGCCGGCACCGGGAGTACGCCGAGACCATGCGGCGGCGCGCCGAGGCGGACGCCGCGGGCGCCCGCGCCGACGTGGCCTGGGCCTACCCCTCGCTCGCCCTGAAGTGGTCGGAGCGGTACTACGCCTCCGAACGCGACCTGGCGGACGCGATGCTGGCCGACCTGGACGAGATGGCGGCCGCCGAAGCCGCCGACGGTGCCGGCGACGAGGGGCCCAAGCGCCCGTAGGTGCGCCGGAAGTAGAGCAGCGGCCCGTTCTCGCGCAGCCGCTCCGCGGGGGTCAGGGCGGTGACCCGGCCCACCGCGATCAGATGGTCGCCGCCGGGCAGCACGTCCGCCAGCTCGCATTCGAGCGTGGCCAGCGCCGCGGTCAGCAGCGGTGCGCCGTTGACGCCGGAACGCCAGTCGACGCCGGTGAACTTGTCGCCGCCGGTCACCGCGAACCGGCGGCACAGCTCCTCCTGGTCGGCGGCGAGGACGTTGACCGCGAACCGCCCGGCCGCGCTGATCTTCGGCCAGGTCGTGGACGTCCGCGCCGGGCAGAAGCACACCAGAGGCGGGTCCAGGGACACCGAGGAGAACGACTGGACGGCCATGCCCGTGGGGCGGCCGTCGGGCTGGACCGCGGTGATCACGGCCACGCCGGTGCAGAAGCGGCTGAGCGCGTCCCGCATCGCGGCGTCGTCGAACCTTGCGGTGGGGGCGGGGGGAGTGGTGGGCGGGGTGTAGGTGGGCACGCGACCTCCCGGGTGAGGGTCTTCCGCTGCGAGTTCTGCGAATGTGTTTCTACTAGGTATATGCCTAACCGAAACACCGTGATTGGATACCGGCCACGTCCGCACGTCAAGTAGGCGGTACCGCACGGCACACCGCCGCCACCTCCGAGCAAGGGAGCGGGAGGGCCAATGACCTGGGCACACCACACCCCGCAAGGGCCGCCGCAGTCGGCGGCACCGGCCACCGTCGCGCAACTCGCCGCCCACGCGGCCCACCTCCACGGCGACCGGGAGGCGCTGTCCGACGGCGAAGTCCGTTGGACCTTCGCAGAGTTGGCTGGGCGCATCACCGCCGCGGCGCGCGCCGCCCTCGCCCACGGCGTCCGCCACGGGGACCGGATCGCCGTCTGGGCCCCCAACGGCCGCCAGTGGATCACCGCCGTCCTCGGCGCGGTCTCCGTCGGCGCCGTCCTCGTCCCCCTCAACACCCGCTACAAGGCAGCCGAAGCCGCCGACATCCTCTTCACCTCCGGCACCACCGGCCGCCCCAAGGGCGTGCTCGCCACCCACGGCCAGACGATGCGGGTCTTCGACGCCTGGGCGCGACTGGTCACCCTGCGCGCCGGCGACCGCTACCTGCTGGTCAACCCCTTCTTCCACACCTTCGGCTACAAGGCCGGCATCCTCGCCTGCCTGCTGCGCGGCGCCACCATGCTGCCCGAGCCGGTCTACGACGCCGACCGGGCCCTGCGGCGCACCGCCGAGGAACGCATCAGCGTGCTGATGGGCCCACCGACCGTCTTCCACGGCCTGCTCCACCACCCCGAACGCGCCCGGCACCGGCTCGACTCGCTGCGCCTGGCCGGCACCGGGGCCGCAACCGTCCCCGCCGAACTCGTCGTCCGGATCCGCGACGAACTCGGCATCCCCGACGTCTTCACCGCCTACGGGCTCACCGAATCCGCCGGGGTCGTCACCATCTGCCCGACCGACGCCGACGCCGAGACCCTCGCGCACACCGTCGGACTGCCGCTGCCCGGCACGGAACTGCGGATCGTCGACCCCGCCAACCGGCCGCTGCCGCCCGGCGAACCGGGCGAGGTGGTGGTCCGCGGCCACCACGTCATGCGCGGCTACCTCGACGACCCGGCCGCCACCGCCGCCGCCGTGGACCCCGACGGCTGGCTGCACACCGGCGACGTCGGCGTCCTCGACGACCGCGGCTTCCTCACCCTCACCGACCGGATCAAGGACATGTACGTGGTCGGCGGCTTCAACGCCTATCCGGCGGAGGTGGAACGGGTGCTGCGCGGCCACCCGGCGATCGCCGACGTCGCCGTGGTCGGCGCCCCCGACGAGCGGCTCGGCGAGGTCGGGGTGGCGTTCGTCGTCCCCGCCGAAGGGGCCGCGCCCGACCCGGGGGAACTGACCCGGTGGGCCCGCGCACGGCTGGCCAACTTCAAGGTGCCCCGGCGCTACCACCTCGTCCCGGAACTGCCCCGCAACGCCGGCGGCAAGGTCGTCAAGGGCGAGCTGCGCCGCACGGCCAGGAGCGAAGAGAGGAACGGCGGATGAGACCGACCGACGAGCAGCAGGAACTACGCGCCGCGGTACGGCAGTTGTTGGCGCGCCAACCCGGCCCGGACGCCTGGGGTCCGCTGACAGGACAGATCGGCGCGGCCGGGCTGGCGGTCCCCGAGGAACACGGCGGGGCCGGCTGCGGACCGCTCGAAATCCATGTGGTGATGGAGGAGTTGGGGCGGACACTGGCCCCCGTGCCGTTCCTCGGGTCCGCGGTGCTGACCACCCAGACGCTGCTCGCCTGCGGGGACGGCGCGCTGCTCCCCGCCCTCGCCGAGGGGGCCGCGGTGGGCGCACTGGCCTGGGCCGAGGAGGGCGCCTGGGATCCGGACGCGGTCCGCGCCGCGGCCCGTCGGGCCCCGGACGGAGGGTGGCGGCTGACCGGCGTCAAGGACCACGTACTGGACGGCGCGGACGCCGACCTGCTGGTGGTCGCCGCCCGGACCGATGCCGGGCTCGCGCTCTTCCACGTCCCGGTGGACGAGCCCGGCGTCCACCGCGAGCGCCTGGTGCCGATGGACGCCACCCGCCCGCAGGCACGCGTGACGCTGGACGGCGCCCCCGGCCGGCTGTTGGGTGCGGCCGGGGACGGCGGCCGGGTGTTGGCCCGGGACCACGGCAGCACCCGGCTCCTCGGGGCACCGGCCGAGCACCGGCGGCGGTTGGCGACGGAGCTTCGCCTGACCTATCGTCAAATCGCTTGAAAGACAACGTCATTGCTCTGGATCTCTCCGGGGCAGGTGCGCCGCGGCCCCGTACCGCCGGAGGTGATCCGGAGGTACGGGGCCGCGTCCTTGGTGTCGCCCGCCGGGCTAGCCGGCCAGCACCCGGGCCCGGCAGGCGGCCGGGGTGCCCCAGGCGTCCCGTAGCGGGCGGGCCTTGCGGATCCAGAGGGAGAGGTCCGGCTCGTCCGTGTAGCCGACCGCGCCGTGCAGTTGCAGGGCGGTGCGGGCGGCGGCGTAACACGCCTCGCCGGCCGCCGCCTTCGCCGCCGCGGCCTCCGCGCCGGCCGACGGGTCCTCCGCGGCCAGCGCCAGGGCCGCGGCGTGCACCAGCGGCTGGGCGAACTCCAGCCCGATCAGGGTGTCCGCCAGCCGGTGCTTGACCACCTGGAAGGAGCCGATCGGCCGCCCGAACTGGGTGCGCTGCTTCACGTAGTCGACGGTCCCGTCCAGCAGGGCCCGGCCCAGCCCCAGGGCCTGGGCGGCGGTGAGCACCCGGGCCAGGTCGATGGCGTGGCGGGCGGCGGCGGTGACCGCCGGGCCGCGGGCGAGGACGGTGCCGCCCAGCGGGCGGGAGAGTCGTCGGGCCGGGTCGAGGGCGGGCTGGACCGGGCCGTGGGCCTCGGTGCGGCACACCGTGTCGTCCCGGACGACCAGGACGGTGTCGGCGGCGTCCGCGTCCAGGGCGAACGGGGCGTCCTCCGCGCACAGGCCGACGAGTGCGCCACCGGCGGCGATCCGCGGCAGCCAGTCGGCCGCCGCGTCGGCGTCCCCCAGCCGGTGCAGGAAGGCCGCCGCGGCGACGGTCTCCACGAGCGGGCCCGGTACCGCGTGTCGACCCAACTCGACGAAGGCGACGGCGAGTTCGACCGGGAGCGGGCCCATGCCGTCGTGCTCCTCGGGGACCGCGAGGACGAACACCCCGGTCCCGGCGAGCCGGGCCCACAGGTCACGACCGGGCTTGTGCTCCCCGGCCGCCCAGGCGCGGACGGCGGCCGGGGTGCCGGCGGCACCCAGCAGGGAGTCCAGCGTACGGGCGAACTCCCGCTGCTCATCGGTCAGCAGGAACCGCATCACCGGCACCCTTCCGGCAGGCCGGGCCGGCGCGCGCCGCCCCGGTGCGTACGGGTACTCATGCCCGGGCCTCCTTCGGCAGGCCGAGCAGTCGCTCGGCGCTGTGCTGTCCCGGGGGCAACCCCCGGACCCCCGGCCGGACCGTGCCGCGCTCCGTCATGCCCGGGCCTCCTTCGGCAGGCCGAGCAGTCGCTCGGCGATGATGTTGCGTTGGATCTCGTTGGTGCCGGCGTAGACGGGGCCGGCGAGGGAAAAGGTGTAGCCCTCGGCCCAACTGCCCTGTGCCGGCGCCTCGTCGGCGTCGTCGGCGAGCGCGCCGTGGGGTCCGAGCAGGTCCAGGGCGGTCTCGTGGAGGGCGATGTCCAGCTCCGACCAGAAGACCTTGTTGAGGCTGGACGCGGCGCCCAGGTCCCCCGCTTTCGACGGCGCTCGACCGGGGGCACCCCCGTCGCCGGCGGCGAGCCGGGAGGCGTTGGCGTAGGCGAACAGCTGGTAGGCGCGGGCGCCGATCACCGCGTCGGCGACCCGGTCGCGCAGTGCGGTGTCGGTCGGGTCGGCGGTCTCCCGCCACAGCGCGGTGAGCCGAGCGGCGGCGGCGGTGAAGCGGCCGGGGCTGCGCAGGGTCAGCCCGCGTTCGTTGCCGGCGGTGCTCATCGCCACCCGCCAGCCCTGGCCGGGCTCGCCGATGACGTCCGCGTCCGGGACGAAGACCTCGTCGAGGAAGAACTCGGCGAAGGCCGGTTTGCCGTCCAGCCGGCCGATCGGACGCACCGTCACCCCGGGAGCGTCCAGCGGGAACATCAGGTACGTCAGGCCCTGGTGCGGGCGCGGCGTGCCGGGTTCGCTGCGGAACAGGCCGAACGCGCGGTCGGCGAAGGCGGCCCGGGACGACCAGGTCTTCTGGCCGCGCAAGCGCCAGCCGCCGTCGGTGCGGACCGCCGTCGAGCGCAGCGACGCGAGGTCGGAGCCGGCCTCCGGCTCGGACCACGCCTGGGCCCAGATGACCTCACCGGTCGCCATCGGGCCGAGGACGCGGGCGCGCTGCTCCGGGGTGCCGTGCTCGAAGAGGGTGGGGGCGAGGAGGTTGATGCCGTTCTGGCTCACCCGGCCGGGGGCGCCCGCCGCGTAGTACTCCTCCTCGAAGATCAGCCATTGGAAGAGGGAGGCGTCCCGGCCGCCGTACTCGGCCGGCCAGGAGACCACCGACCAGCGGTCCGCGGCGAGTCGGCGTTCCCAGTCGCGGTGTGCGGCGAAGCCCTCGCGGGTCTCCAGTGACGGCAGCGGCGTCGCAGGCACGTGCGCGGCCAGCCAGGCACGGGCCTCGCCCCGGAACGCGGCGTCGGCGTCGCTTGAGTCCAGGTCCATCAGGAACCGGCCTCCTTCATCTTCTTGATGTCCATGCCGCCGAGCGGGTCCGGGGCGGTCTCGGCGTTGTGGGCGTGGGCGAGGTGGTGCAGGCCGAAGACCGAGTCCAGGCCGGTGTGCAGGCCCTGGAGGTCCTCCGCCTGGTTGACCGCGCGCTTGGTCAGCGCCAGGCCCATGCGGGGCATCTCGGCGATGCGCTCCGCCAACTCCCGGGTACGGTCGGCCAGTTCGGCGCTGGGGACGACGCGGTTGACCATGCCCAGCTGGTAGGCCCGCTGGGCCGGCATCCGGTCGCCGGTGTAGAGGAACTCCTTGGCGATCCGGGGCGGCATCACCCACGGGTGGGCGAAGTACTCCACGCCGGGGATGCCCATCCGCACGACCGGGTCGGCGAAGAACGCGTCGTCGGCGGCGACGATCAGATCGCAGATCCAGGCGAGCATCAACCCGCCCGCCACGCAGGCCCCTTGGACGGAGGCGATCACCGGTTTGGGCAGCTCCCGCCACCGGCGACACATCCCCAGGTAGACCTCGGACTCGCGGGCGTAGCGGCTCTCCGCTCCGGTCTTGTCCGAGTGGTCCCACCACAGTCCGGCCCGGCGCTCGAAGGGGAGATGCGCGTCCCGGCCGGGGCTGCCGATGTCGTGTCCCGCGGAGAAGTGCCGGCCCTCGCCGGCCAGCACCACGACCTTGACCTCGTCGTCGTCCGCGGCGCGGTAGAAGGCGCGGTCCAGGGCGTAGGTCATCGCGGAGTTCTGGGCGTTGCGGTAGTCCGGGCGGTTCATCGTGACGGTGGCGACCGGGCCTTGCCGGGCATAGCGCACCACGGGCGTTTCCTCGCCGGCGGTCATCGGCGACCTCCTTCCCTAACAAGTGTTTGGTAGGTTAACGTACGGCCATGAGCAGCGTCGAGGCCCCCACCACCGTCGAGAGCTTCCGCACCGAGATCCGCAGCTGGCTGCGGGCCAACCTCACCGGGGAGTTCGCGGCCCTGCGCGGTCGCGGCGGCCCCGGTCGGGAACACGAGGCGTTCGCCGAACGCCTGGCCTGGGAACGGCACATGGCCGCCGCGGGCTGGACCTGCGTCGGCTGGCCCGTGGAGTACGGCGGACGCGGGGCGACCCTGGAACAACAGGTCGCCTTCCACGAGGAGTACGCCCTCGCCGACGCCCCCGCCCGGGTCAACCACATCGGCGAACAACTCCTCGGCCCCACCCTGATCGCCTTCGGCACCGACGCCCAGCGCGCCCGCTTCCTGCCGGAGATCGCCGCCGTACGGGAGCTGTGGTGCCAGGGGTACAGCGAGCCGGACGCCGGCTCCGACCTGGCGAACGTGCGGACCCGGGCGACCTTCGACGAGGAGCGCGGCGACTGGGTCGTCGACGGGCAGAAGATCTGGACCTCGCTCGCCCGGGAATCCCAGTGGTGCTTCGTCGTCGCCCGCGCCGAACCGGGCTCGGTCCGCCACCGGGGGCTCTCCTACCTCCTGGTCCCGCTCGACCGGCCCGGCGTCGACATCCGGCCGATCGCCCAGCTCACCGGCACCTCCGAGTTCAACGAGGTGTTCTTCGACGGAGCCCGGGCGCCGCACGTCGTCGGTGCGCCGGGCGACGGCTGGCGGGTCGCGATGGCCACCCTGGGGTTCGAACGCGGGGTCTCCACCCTCGGCCAACAGGTCGGATTCCGGCGGGAGTTGGAAACCCTGATGGAGCTGGCCCGGCGCAACGGGGCGGCGGACGACCCACTGATCCGCGACCGGCTGGCGCGGGCCTGGATCGGCCTTACGGCCATCCGCTGCAACGCCCTGCGGATGCTGGAGGGCGTCGACGCCGGCGCCCCCGGCCCCGAGGCGTCCATCGGGAAGATCTACTGGGCGACCTGGCACCGCGAACTGGGCGAACTCGCCATGGACGTCCGCGGCGCCGGCGGCATGATCGCCGCCGGCGCGCCCTACGACCTCGACGACTGGCAGCGGCTCTTCCTCTTCTCCCGCGCCGACACCCTCTACGCGGGCTCCAACGAGATCCAGCGGACCATCATCGCCGAGCGGGTGCTCGGCCTGCCGAAGGAGGCGAGGGCATGACAGCGCCGTCGTACGTGGCCGGTCACGAGCTGCTCAAGGGGCGGACCGCCGTGATCACCGCCGCCGCCGGGGCGGGGATCGGCGGGGCCACCGCCCGCCGGTTCCTGGAGGAGGGCGCTCGGATCGTCATCGGGGACGCGCACGCCCGGCGGCTGGCGGAGAGCGCGGCGGCGCTGGCCGAGGAGTTCGGGGTCGACCGGGTCGCCGGGTTGCCCTGCGACGTGACCGACGAGGCGCAGGTGGCCGCGCTCCACGCGCTCGCCGAGGAGCGGCACGGCCGGCTCGACATCGTGGTCAACAACGCCGGGCTCGGCGGCACCGCCGACCTCGTGGAGATGACCGACGACCAGTGGGCGAAGGTCATCGACGTCACGCTGGGCGGCACCTTCCGCTGCACCCGGGCCGCGCTGCGCCGGATGAAGTCGTCCGGAGCGGGCGGCGTGATCGTCAACAACGCCTCCGTGGTGGGCTGGCGCGCCCAGCGCGGGCAGGCCCACTACGCCGCCGCCAAGGCCGGGGTGATGGCACTGACCCGGTGTGCCGCGATGGAGGCCGCCGAGTACGGCGTGCGGGTCAACGCGGTCTCGCCCAGCCTGGCCATGCACCCGCACCTGGTGAAGGTCACCACCCCCGAGCTGCTGGCCGAGCTGACCGAGAAGGAGGCGTTCGGCCGCTACGCCGAGCCCTGGGAGGTGGCCAACGTGATCGTCTTCCTGGCCGGCGACTACGCCTCGTACATGACCGGCGAGACCGTCTCGGTCAGCTCGCAGCATGCCTGAGGAGCGGCGCGGCGAACTCCTCGCCACCGCCGCCGAGGTGTTCGCCGCGCAGGGCTACAACGCGACCACGGTCCGGCAGATCGCGGACGCGGCCGGGATGCTGGCGGGCAGCCTCTACTACCACTTCGATTCCAAGGAATCGATGGTCGACGAGATCCTCACCGCCTTCCTGGACGAGCTGTGGGCCGGTTACGACGCGGTGCTGGAGGCGGGCCTGGGGCCGCGGCAGACCATCGAGGCGCTGGTCACCGAGTCCTTCCGGGAGATCGACCGGCACCGCGCCGCGGTGGCGATCTATCAGAAGGAGGCCCGGCACCTGGCCGACCGGCATCCGCGCTTCGGCTACCTCGCCGACGCCCGGCGCCGGTTCGCGGGTGCCTGGCTCGGCACGCTGGAACGCGGCGTGGCCGACGGGATCTTCCGCGCCGACCTCGACATCCGGCTGGCCTACCGCTTCCTGCGCGACACCGTCTGGGTCGCCGCCTCCTGGTACCGGCCGGGCGCACGCCACGGCCCCGAGGAGATCGCCCGCCAGTACCTCTCGATGGTCCTGGACGGCATCGCCTTGCGGGACTGACCGGTACATCCGCAGAATCTGACCAAGGACCGAGGAGTTCACCATGTCCGAGGCGTACCTCGTCGATGCCGTCCGCACCCCGGTGGGGAAGAAGGGCGGCGGGCTGTCCGCCGTCCATCCGGCCGACCTCGGCGCACATGTGCTGACCGCGCTGATGCAGCGCACCGGGATCGATCCGGCGGCGGTGGAGGACGTCGTCTTCGGCTGCCTGGACACGGTCGGGCCGCAGGCCGGGGACGTCGCCCGGACCTGCTGGCTGGCCGCCGGGCTGCCGGAGGAGGTGCCCGGCGTCACCGTCGACCGGCAGTGCGGGTCCTCGCAACAGGCCGTGCACTTCGCCGCACAGGGGGTGCTCTCCGGCACCCAGGACCTGGTCGTGGCGGGCGGGGTGCAGAACATGTCGCAGATCCCGATCGCCTTCGCCAGCCGCCAGGCCGCCGAGCCCCTGGGGCTCACCCAGGGCCCCTTCGCCGGCTCCGTGGGCTGGCGGGCCCGCTACGGTGACCGGCCGGTCAACCAGTTCCACGGCGCCGAGCTGATCGCCACCAAGTGGGACATCTCCCGCCGAGACATGGAGGAGTTCGCGCTCCGCTCCCACCGGCGGGCGGTCCGGGCCATCGACGAGGGCCGCTTCGACCGGGAGATCGTCCCCTACGGGGACGTCACCGCGGACGAGGGGCCGCGGCGGAACACCTCGCTGGAGAAGATGGCCGCGCTGGCGCCGGTGGTGGAGGGCGGCCGGCTGACCGCCGCGGTCTCCTCGCAGGTCTCCGACGGGGCGGCGGCGATGCTGCTGGCCTCCGAGCGGGCGGTGGCCGAGCACGGCCTGACGCCGCGCGCCCGGATCCACCACCTCTCGGTCCGCGGCGAGGACCCGATCCGGATGCTGTCCGCGCCGATCCCCGCCACCGCGCACGCGCTGAAGAAGGCCGGGATGACGATCGACGACATCGACCTGGTCGAGATCAACGAGGCGTTCGCGCCGGTGGTGCTGGCCTGGCTGAAGGAGACCGGCGCCGATCCGGAGCGGGTCAACGTCAACGGCGGTGCCATCGCCCTGGGCCACCCGCTGGGCGCGACCGGCGTCCGGCTGATGACCACGCTGCTCAACGAACTGGAGCGCACCGGCGGCCGGTTCGGCCTGCAGACCATGTGCGAGGGCGGCGGCCAGGCCAACGTCACCATCATCGAACGCCTCTGACGGTGGTCCGATGCCACCCCAACCGACCTTGGTTGCCGCTCGCTGCGCCCGACCCACCGTGCCCCCGGCGGGTGCAGGCCCTGCGGTGTTCTGCGCGTGTCCTGGACGGGCAGTCAGCAGGCTTCCCGTTCCTGCCTGTTCACTGTCGCCGTCGACTTCTTTCCCTCCGGTGAGCACCGTGTCCTGGCGCGAGTCCCCTACCGCGAGGCCGCCGAGCGGTTTCGCGTCTGGTTGGCCGAGACGGCCCCTGCCGTGGCCGCCGCGGCCGGTCCTGACCGCTTGGACGGCCTCCCTGCCCAGTCCCGGCCCGTCATCGCAGACACCAGCGGCGAGGGCCTGGCACTGTTCTGAGCGAACACCAGGAGACCTGACACCCCAACATCGCCCCGCAACTGCTGGCCCCTGCGCCCGGTTCGACAACCAGAGAGATAGCCCGCGACAGGCTGGTGGAAGGCAGGGTGCGAAGTCGCCAACACAGGGGCGTGTGTTGCCCGACACTCAAAATGCACATGGCGGCGGCGTTCACGGTGCCGATGTTCCGTGACAGCGACGTCCCGCCCAAGGGGTGCCAGGTGGGGCGATCGTCGGCGAGGTGTCGCTGTCGTCGGCAAGGTGCCGGTTGGTCAGTGAGTAAGTGAGATCTGCAAGGTCATGCCTTCGGCGGCCTGTCGTTCGCAACCGCTCATGTGGATCATTGAGGTTCGACGGTGGCAAGCCTGTGGAGGTGCTCAGTGGGGATTGTGATCCGGCCTGCGCGGCTGGACGAAGCGAGCGTTTTGACTGACCTGGCGCTTCGTTCGAAAGCGTATTGGGGGTATGACGCTCAGTTTCTTGAGTCGTGCTGTGAAGAACTCACGCTCAGAGCAGGTGAGCTTTCTGTCCGGCGAGCCACTGTGGCAGAACAGGACGGCGGCATTGTGGGCTTCACGACCTTGGAGGGCGATCCGCCGCAGGGCGTGCTGGGCATGATGTTCGTCGATCCCGATGCCATCGGGAAGGGCGTCGGCCGTCTGCTGTTCCAGCACGCCGTTGCGACTGCTCGGCCCCTGGGGTTCACGCAGTTCACCATTGATGCGGACCCGCACGCCGAGCCCTTCTACGAGGCCATGGGCGCAGTGCCGGTTGGCGTTGTCCCCTCGGGATCGATCCCCGGCAGGACACTCACCCAGTTGCTGCGCAGCATCCCCGGCTGAGTTGTCAGTCGACCACCTCGCTGACGGCGGCGCGGGCGGAGGTGTCGTCGACGAGGTTCTTGCCGATGGCGCAGGCGGCGACGAGGGACTACAGGACAAGGTTGTTGACCGCCCGCGGGTAGCCGCGCGAGGTCGTGTGGATCAGTGAGAGGGCGTCCTCCGCGAACAGCTGGTCGGGTCGGCCGACGAGCTTGAGGTGGTGGGCGATGTAGGCGATGGTCTCGGTTACGGACATGCCCGGCAGGGTGTAACGCAGGGCGGTCCGCTGGTCGAGCCGGCCAGGAGCCGTCTTCTGCCTCTATGTGTTTCGGCCAGCCCGCGAACAGCGCATCACGGACGGCGGTATGCCGACCGGTCAACGCCAGGAGCGGGCTCGCTGGTCACTGTCATGTAGCGGGGATCGGCGGGGTCGCCAACCTCCATGAGGGCGTACAGATCCACGTCGTGCCGAGCGAAGCGGTGAAGGTACTGCAGGAACAACTCCAGCTCCTCGCCAGACAGCGGTTCGTCGGCGCAACATGCCGACCCGGACGGGCGGAATGGGAACTGGAGGCGGTGCCTTGACCGCTCGGCGTTTCAGGGCATGGACCACGCGGTTGTTGGGGCGCTCAGTCAAGCCCCTCCACGACCCGTACATCCCGGTCGGCACCGTCGTCCAGCACCGCGACGGCCTGCTGGTAGTCCTCGCTCAAGTAGGCCGCGACCGCGGCGTCGTAGCTGGGGAACTCGACCAGGACCGTGCGCTCGGGCACCCCCGACTCGAACGCGGTCACCCGGCCGCCCCGGGCCAGAATCCGGCCGCCGGCTGCCTCCAGCGCGGGCTTGGCCAACTTCCCGTACGCGGCGATCTTTTCCGGGTCGCGCACCGATCGGTAGGTGCCGACCAGGTATCCCTTGGCCATGCTGCTTACTCCTCGCTCTCTTCGTTCACTTCGTTCCTCGGGAACTTCGACCCGAGTCGCACACCTTTCGGCGCGGTCAGGAGGGGAGCCTGACCCCGTCCCCGTGGTTGCTGCCCCAGTCGCCTGCACCCCGAACGTAGCCAGTCCGTCCCAACGTGGGAAATGCCTTGTGCGCTCGGGCTATGCTCCACAGTCATGGATGTCGAGCTGCGTCATCTGCGCGCGTTCGCCGAGGTGGCGCGACAGCAGTCGTTCACCCGTGCTGCCGAGAAACTGGCCATCACCCAGCCGGCGTTGACCCGCACCGTTCAGCAGTTGGAGACCGCGTTGCGGGTGCGGTTGTTCAACCGAAGCTCCCGGCACGTGGAGCTCACCAACGTGGGCAACTCCTTCCTCGCACAGGTGGAACGGGTGCTGAACGAGCTGGACCGGGCGATGAGCGCGTTGAGTCAACAGGTCAGCATCCGGCTGGGATTCAGCTGGCTGATGCCGGATCCGTGGGCGCAGCTCACCGTCAGCGAGTTCGAGCGAACCTCGGGGAGCACGGTGAACCTCGTGCGCACCGACGATCCGATCCAGGCACTGCTACGTCATGCGATCGACGTCGCGCTGGTGCGTGGCGGCGTGCGTTCGTCCGCGCCGGTCAAGACGGTGCACCTCTTCGACGAACCGCGGGTGGCAGTCGCCTGCGCCGCCAAGTCCGAGGTGAGCCGACTCGACGAGGTGGACTGGGGCGACGTTCCCAGGTGGCCGCTGGTGGAGAACGTGGTCAGCGGTGCGACCGGCCACTGGTCCTGGGCTCCCGGCAAGGGTCCGCGAGACGTGATCGAGACGGCCAACTACGACGAGTGGGTCGAGTCGGTGGCCGCCAATCGCGGCATCGGGGTGGCCCCGACAGTGGGGGTGCGCCGGATCAACCACCCCGGGGTGACCTTCGTGCCGCTGGTCAACGCGCCTCCGGTCCCCGTCGAACTCGCCTACCTGCCGCACATGCAGGAGCTCCTGCTGCGCCGTTTCATCGATGTGGCGATCGCCGCAGTACACCGCTGACGCGTCCGCTCACGTCGCACTATGCCTGCCGGATATCGGTGTTCCATGACAGGCATTACACAAACACCGTGCGGAGAACCTAACGTCGCTCACGGCCACGCCGCTCTACGTGGAGAGACCGTGATGACTGACGACCACCCGCCGCACGGCGCCGGGGGAAACACCATGCTGGGTAAGCCGGTTGACTGGCAGAAGCCGACCCGGTCCGCAGCGCGTGCGCAGGCCCGGCCCGGGAACAGCGGGCCAGCCGGGAAGCTACGTGTCTTCGCGGTGTACGCCGGCGCTGCGCTCGGGCCGCTGGGCGGCGGCGTGGTGGCACCGATGCTGCCGCAGATCGCCGACTCACTCGACGCCTCGACGAGCGCCACCACGCTGACGGTGACCGCCTACTTCGTGCCGTTCGCCCTGGTACAACTGGTGTCCGGGACGGTGGGCGAGCGGTGGGGCCGCCGACGCACCGTGCTGCTTGCCTACCTGGTCTACCTGATCGCCTCACTGCTTGGCACCATCGCACCGAACGTCGCGCTGCTGCTGGTGGTACGGGCGGTGATGGGCACCGCCAACGCGTTCATCTCGCCGCTGCTGCTGTCTGGGCTGGCCGACATGGTTCCACCACACCGACTGAGCCGGTCCGTGGGGCTGCTGGCCAGTTGCCAGGCCGCCGGCCAGTCGCTCTCGCCGCTGCTCGGCGGGGTGGCCGCGGCGGCGAACTGGCGCTGGGCGTTCGTCGGTGTCGCAGCCGCGGCCGGGCTGCTCGCGCTGGCACCCCCACCCGGCGGGGCCCGGCCGGGCGCACAGGCTCCGCGCCTGCGCCCCCTGGTGAACGTGCGCATGGGGCTTCTGTCGGTGGCCGCGTTCGTCAGCTACTTCGGAGCGGCCGGGCTGCCGTTCCTTGTCTCCCTGCACGCCGAGGAGCACCTCGGCATCCGCCCCGACCTCACCGGGGTCGCGCTGCTGGGCTTCGGCCTGACCGGGTTGCTGCTGGGCGCGAGCTGGGGTTCGGTCGGTGACCGCCTCGGCGCGCGCCGCTGCGGTGGGATCGCCGCCGCGCTGGGGGCGGTGCTGGTCGCGCTGACCGGTTCGACGCACAGCCTGCCGGCGCTGGTGCTGTGCTGGACGGGCGCGGGGGTCGCCTACTCGATGCTCAACGTGTGCCTGCAGAACCTCACCGTCCGCGAGGTGCCCGACAACCGGGGCGGCGCGCTCTCAGCGGTCTCCGCCTTCCGCTTCGGCGGCGCGGCGATGGCCCCGATCGCCCTGCTGCCGCTGTACCACGCGGCGCCCCCGCTGTCCTTCGTCATCGGCGGCAGCTCACTGCTGCTTGCCTCTGTCGGCCTCGCCGCGCTGCGGTCGCCGCGAACCGGTAACCCGGTCTGACGAGTGTCGTGCCGTGGTGAGCTCTCCTGGGCCGCCCCCACCACGGTCGGCTCTTCTTGCGCGATAGCCGGAGGAGACGTGTTGTGGTGTGGCGCGACGGGCGAACGATCAGCTGGGCGGCAGTGACCGCGGTCGCGTCGTCCTCGGGCCCGCCGGATCGGCGCCGATGTCCGCCCCGGGTGCGATCATGGCCGGATGTCCGAGATATCCGCCCTGGTCGCTGCCCGCTGGCCGCTCGCCCCGTCAAGCGCGACCGGCTGGCTGCTGGAGCTGGCCGGTGATGACGGCCTCACCGGGTTCATGCCACCGCCGCTGCCCGACGCGGCCTGGGTGCTCAACGCCATGCACGAGCACGCACAAGGCCCGTCCGGTATGTCGCACGACGAGTACCTCCAGGACCAGGTAGCGGCCGGGCGCATCCAACCCGAGATCATCGGGGGTGTCGACCTCACAGAAGTAGGGACTGCCACTGGCGGCGGTCTGGGCCGCGCAGAACATCCCGGCCCCCGCTGGCGGCGCCTGCGCTGGGCCGAGCTCGCCCAGCGGACCGGTGATCCGCTGGTGCCCGACGGGTTGTTGCCCTCTTACCGCTGCTTTCCCTCGGCCAAGATGGACGGCAGCTGGCCACTTCATATCAGCCCGCCCACCGAGGGCAGCCTCGACCGCGAGACCTGGAACCGGCTGATCGGCATCCTCACCGAGCACAGCCCGGCGGGCGCAGACACCCGCTGCCTGGCGTACTACAGCCCGTTGATGCTCGGCGCCATCGACTTCGAGAACCTGCACGTCCAGGCCGGCCGACTCGGCGACGCCGGAATCCTGTACGACAACCCCGAGGTCGACTTCAGCCCGTCCAACCTCTGGGCCGAGGACCACTCGTGGGTCGTCTGCACCGACTACGACCTGTGGGCCACCAAGGTGGCAGGCCCCGCACCGCTCATCGAGGCTCTCCTGAATGACACCGAGATCGAGGCGGTACGACTGCCCTGGGCCCCTGAGCCTGAGCTCCGCCCGGATCAGATCCGGATCAGATAAAGACCAAGAGGGGGGTGGACGAAGGCCGGGCGCCCGCCCGGACTAGCGTTGTCCAGCACCCCCCATCGATCCGGCCCCTGGAGAACCGCGTGCCCGTATCCCTCGGCGATGACCTGGTGGCGCTGCTGCGCCGTCCCAGTATCTGTTACATCGCCACGACCATGCCCAATGGCTCGCCTCAGCTGACCCAGACATGGGTCGACACCGATGGCGAGCACGTCCTGATCAACAGTGTCGAGACGCATCAGAAGACCCGGAACATCGCACGTGACCCACGGGTGGCCGTCACGGTCTCCGATCCTTCGGACCCGACCTCCTACGTCCAGATCCGGGGTCGTGTGGTGCGTGTCACCACCGAGGGGGCGGTCGAACACATCGAGGCGCTCGCGCAGAAGTATCTTGGCGGGCCCTACCCCTGGTTCGGCGGCCGCGACGAAGTCCGGGTGATCTATGTGATCCGGCCCGAACGGATCAGCAGCCCCCGCGGCTGATCAGCGATGCCAGGTGTCCCGCCCGGGGACGCTGATCGCTCTGCGCCACTGCTGATTCCCCATGTGGTTGCCGACGCCCGGGAATTGACAACGGCTTGGGGAATCAGCAGTCCAGGGGACTGACGCCCGGAGACGCAGCCGCTGGGGGGGCGCGGATCCGTCTCCTCGCCCGCGACTGGCGACTCAGCCGGCCCGCTCATGCCCCCGCGGCCCGGCCCCCGAGGTGTGGGGGCGAAATTCCCGTGTGGCGGCTTGCGGCCATGCGAGCGCATCGGTTGCTTCAGTGTCCAGTGGCTACCGTGCTCCATCGCCGCTGGCCGTAGGGATGGGTCAGCGTTTGACGCGACTGCGGACGGCCGGGACGGCAAGGCCGAGGAGGACGGGCTCGAGCAGCGGGAGGTCATCTCGGTGTAGGTGCCGGTAGTGGTGAGCCCCTGGCCAAAGGAGCGGAAGATCACCGAGTTGAACACCGCGCGCAGGGCTTCCTCGAACCGCTCGGTTCGGTAGTGAGGTGTTCGGTCCACGAGCCGGAGGGGTAGTGCGGGGCGGGGGTGTCGGTGGCGAGGGTGATCTTCTCCCCGGCTGCGACCTGTTGGCCGGTGGTGATCGGCTTCGGGGCATCAGCAGGCAGGCCCCGCAGCACCATCACCGCGATCGTGGCAGCCATGGGCACCCCCAGCCAAGCCGGCGCGCGGACTGGCGCGCAGCCCATATCCCGACGTGGCCGAGTGGGCGGTCAGCAGTGCGCGCTCCCTATGGGCGGCGGATCGCTCCCTCACCCCTCACACGGGCGGCGTGCGGCGTCCTAGCCGCAGAGCGGCGGCATGCGCTGCTGCCGCCGCTCTCTGACTGCCATCTCCGGTGCCGGCGGTTAGGTTCGGGTGTCTGTCGCTCCCTTGACGGTGTGGCAGATTCCACCGTTGACCGCCTGGAGGTGCTTTGCCACTGTGGGCCGGGCGGCTCGGGCGGTCGCGCGGATCTTGGAGTCCTTGCCGGAGGACACTTCTTTGTCGATCAGCGCGAGGGCTTGCCGGTGGCTCGTGTCCTGGCCCTGCAGCCACACCGGCTTGTAGTCCGGCCTACCGTGCAGGGACTTCAGCATGGTGAGCTGTTTCTGCTGGGTGGCTGCCGCCGTGGAGGGCAGGGTGACGCCCTTGCTGCGGGCCAGCGCCATGACCTGCGCGTCGAACTTGGTGTGGTCGCGCACGAACATGTCCGCTGTCTGTTTCACACAGGTGCTGGTGGTGTGCTTCTGGGCATCCTTGGCGGTGGCGATCTCGGCGAGATTGCCTTGGTGGATCATCTTGAGGAAGGTGGCGTCGGGTCCGGCGACCGGGGCTGCCGCCGTGGCCGGAACGGTGAGTCCGGCCATGGCGAGCACAATGGTTGCGACGACTGTGCCGCGCGGGCGGTTCATTCGCATGGTGTCCTCCACGTGTCCGTGGAACCGGATGATGAGCCGGCCGACGAGCCCGGGCGCCCCGTGCAGCGGACGCGTCGGACCTGCCGTCTCCCGGGCCATGCTGACTGCCTTTGCCATCCGCTCGCTTTCCGAGCCGCCCGACGGAAGTGACGCATCCGCCGGGGAATCCGGGCCTGGCCTGAGCAAGGTGACCACGTACGGTCGCACGATCACGTACGCCCAAACGGGTGAAGAGGGGGTGCCGCCATCATGAAGCCCCTGGTCCGCACCGGTCCGCAGAAGTCGCGTGTGCGGCTGTGAGCCGGACCGAGCGCTACGGAGGCGAGCCGTCTGCCACGCTGAGCACCGGCGCCGTCGCGCACCCCGACGCGGCGGGGCCTTCTACTGCGCGCCGGCGCCCCGGTCGTGCGGCTGCCCGCCGCGTCATTCAACCCAGTGCGGGTCATCGATGACGGTCTCTGGGTCTTCAATCCCGGCTCAGTGCAAGGTCTCTAGCGACTCAACTGTTGTTGATGTAGGGCCACTTGTAGTTTCCGTGCAAGCGCGTTGTATTGCGGCCGGGCCGGCGGATCGCCTCCCGGTACAACTGGCCGGAGGGACGTGCCGGGCGGGCTGAGGAGTCACGTGACCATGTATTCCAGGACGGCCGCTGCTGCGGCCGTCACCCTCATCGGCCTGGCCACCCTTCCCCCTGCCGCGGCGAACGCTGCCGACAGTCCCCGAGCCATCGGCTCCGTTCGGAACCTCTCGGCGGCATCACTCCTATCCGAGAAGGTCACAACCAAGAAGGAATGTAAGGCTGAGGGGGGCAAGCGGATGTCCAAACAACTCATTTTCAAGGGCAAAAAGGTCTACGCGCGCTACATCTGCAAGAGCCGTGGGAAGCTGAACGGATACACGGTCTACGACCCGCCATTGCCTGGTCATCCGGCTACCCCAGGACCCGTCGACGGCACGACACTCAACACCCTAAACGCCTCTGACGGTACGTCACCTGGTCGCCGCCGGCGGGCCAGGGGTCCGGCGCCCGGGACCGGATCAGTGCAGCAGCTGTGCGCGGATGCGGGCCGCCGTGTGGGCGTCCACGCCGAGTCCGGCGCTGAGGTAGCGGGGGATGCCGCCGTAGTCCCGTTGCAGCCGGGTAAGCCCGGCCGCGAGATAGCCGGTGCGCACCTCCTGGAGGGGGATCAGCAGGTCCGGGTTCTGCATCAGCCCGGCCTGCTTGAGCTGCGCGCGGACCGCGGCGTCGGCGTCGCGGCGCAGGGCGTTGGAGAGCAGGTAGTCCCGCAGGGCGGTGGTGTGCGGGACGCCGAGCAGGCGCAGCAGGAGGTAGCTCAGCCAGCCGGTGCGGTCCTTGCCCGAGGTGCAGTGGTACAGCAGCGGCAACCGGTCGCCGTCGGCGATCCGGGTGAGCAGGGCGCCGAAGGCGGCGCGGTCGGCGGCGTTGGTGACGAACGTCGGGTACATGGCGCGCATCAGGGCCTCCGCCTTGCCGTCGCCCAGCCGGCGCTGCTGTTCGACCGGGTCCTTGGTGGCGATGGCCGCCTGCATGGCGGCGAACAGCCCGGTGTCGTCGACCGGCAGCGACGTCACCGCCAGGCCGGTCGGCAGCCGGTCCGCGCCGTCGAACGAGATCTCCGAGGTCACCCGCATGTCGATGACGGTGCGCAGTCCGAGGCGGCCCAGCGCGGTGACGTCCGCCGGGGTCAGCTTGGCGAGCGCGTCGGAGCGGAACAGTCGGCCGGAGCGCAGCTGCCGGCCGTCCTCGGTGCGATAGCCGCCCAGATCACGGCAGTTGACCGCGCCGTGCAGCGGGACGTGGCGGTCGGGCGGTGGGGCGCTCCGCCGGGCGGGCGGCGCGGTGGCGGCGTCGGCGGGGGCTCCGCAGCCGCCGGCGGTCAGGCCGCCGAGGGTGAGCGCGGAGCCGAAGAGCAGGGTGGTGACGCGTCGTCGGGAGGGGAACACGCGGCAGCTCCTGAGGGGGAGGGGAGGGACCCGGGTGCGGTCCGGTGCCGGTCCGCACCCGGGGCGGGGTCAGCGGGGCAGGCCCGCCAGCGTCCGGTGCGCCTCGGTCATGATCCGGTCGACCAGTTCGGCGCACGACGGAAGATCCTCGATCACCCCGGCGACCTGCCCGGAGGCCATCACGCCGAGGTCGGTGCGGCCGTCCACCATCGACGCCTTCAGCAGCATCGGGGTGTTGGCCGCCAGCAGGACCTGACTCCACGTCAAGTCCTTGCCGTGCTTCATCGCCAGCCCGTCACGGACCATCTGGGCCCAACTCAGGCCGGACAGCTTGCGGAACGAGGCGGCGTGCCGCACCGCCTTGAGCAGCGCCGACGTCCGCCCGGACCGCTCCAGCGCCCGGACCAGCTCGCTGCGCAGCATCCGGTGCGGCAGCCCGTCCACCTTGGTGGTCACGGTGACGTCGGTGACCGCCGCCGCCAGGTAGTGGTCCTGGACGGCAGGCGGCACGGTGCTGTCCGAGGTCAGCAGGAAGCGGGTGCCCATGGCGATCCCGGCGGCCCCGTAGGCGAGCGCGGCGACCAGGCCGCGGCCGTCGAAGAAACCGCCCGCGGCGATCACCGGGATGTCCACCGCGTCCACGACCTGGGGGAGCAGCACGGTGGTGGCGACGCTCCCGGTGTGGCCGCCGCCCTCGCCGCCCTGGACGACGACCGCGTCGGCGCCCCAGGCCGCGACCTTCTCGGCGTGCCGGCGGGCCCCGATGGACGGGATGACCACCACCCCGGCGTCCTTGAGCCGGGCGATCAGCTCCCGCGAGGGCGCCAGCGCGAAGGAGGCGACCCGTACGCCCTCGTCCACGATGATCCGCACGCGCTCGGCCGCGTCGCCGGCGTCGGCCCGCAGATTGACCCCGAACGGCCGGTCCGTACGGGACCTGACCTCGCGGACCGCCGACCGCAACTGGTCCGGGGTCATGGTGGCGGAGGCCAGGATGCCCAGCGCGCCGGCGTTGGCCGCGGCGGACACCAGGCGGGGGCCGGCCACCCAGCCCATGCCGGTCTGCACGAGCGGATGCCGCACCCCGGTCAGCTCGGTCAGCGCAGTGGCGACGACCGGGGGTTCCTCGACGGTCGGGGGGTGGCCGGTGGCCGACGCGGCGTCGGCGCTCATGCCGGCACCTCGCGGTCCCGGAGCCCCTGCGGATCGATCACCTCGCGGATCAACCGCAGTTCCTCGGCGGTGGGTTCACGGGTGCAGGGGACCTCGTCGGCGTGCGCCAGCGGGAAACCGGTGGCGTCCTGCACCTCCTCGGCGGTGACGCCCGGGTGCAGCGAGACCAGCCGCATGGTGTGGTCCGGGGTGGCGAAGTCGAAGACGCCGAGGTCGCTGACCACCCGGGGGATGCGGTGGTAGCGGGTGGCGGAGGGTCCGGCGGCGGCCGCGCTGTCGTAACCGACGCCGCAGACCATGTCGACCTTCTCGACGAAGACCCGTCGGGAGTGCTTGGGGACCCAGTAACTCGTCGGGTTGTTCAGGGTGTTGACCGGTGCGCCGCGGACGCCGAGGAGCTGTCGGGCCGGTCGCTCCCAGTCGCCGATGCAGGAGATGTTCTGGTTGCCGAACCGGTCGAGCTGACTGGCGCCCATCATCACGTGCCGCCTGCCGCCGGTGACCATGGCCAGGTGCTGGCGGTAGGGCAGCCAGCCCTCGGCCCGCCCGTCGAGGCCGACCAGCAGCGCCTCACCGTCGGTGAGCAGCAGGTCGGGGGAGAAGGTGCGCTTGGCGAGCCGGGCGCCGATAGCGGGTACGGTGCCCATCGGGCTGGCGAGCACCTCGCCGTTGTCGCGCCAGGCGTCGGCGCAGGCGAGCACGCAGTATTCGGCGCGACTGGTCATGCGTTCTCCTCGTGCCAGGTCTGGACGGCCGACTGGTAGCTCTTCTCGTCCCCGTGCAGGAACCGCGCGGCGAACTCCGGCCAGGGCGTGGTCGCGTAGAGCTTCTGGAACGCCTCGTCGCGGTCGTAGTCCGGGACGCAGGAGGTGAAGTGCGCGCCGTGCGGCGTCGCCACGACGCCGGTGACCGCATGGCGCTTGATGAGCAGGGACTGCGGCGCGGCGGTGCCGAAGTCGGCCACCAGTTCCTCGCACGAGACGTACGCGCTGTCCGCCGCCTCGCAGAACAGGTCGTCGAAGTACGGGTCGGGGCCCAGGTACTGGCCGTTGCCGAGCCGGTCGGCGCGGTTGACGTGGACCAGCGCGGCGTCCATCCGCAGCGCCGGCATCGCGACGAAGCTCTCCCCGTCCTCGTACGGCGAGGTGACCGTCTTCAGCTCGGGGTTGACCCGCATCACGTCCGAGCCGAGCCCGGCCCGGACGGGAAGGAACGGCAGCCGGTTGGCGGCCGCCTGCAACCCCCACATGAACATGGCCTCGTCGACCTCGCTCAGCTCGAACGCGCCCGCCTGGCGGGCCGCCCGGAAGTGCGGCTCCAGGGGGATCGAGTCGAGGGTGACGAACGCGGTGACCAGCCTGCGGATCTTCCCGGCGGCGGCCAGCAGCCCCACGTCCGGTCCGCCGTAGGAGACCACGGTCAGGTCGGTGACGTCGGAGCGGAGCAGTGCCCGCACCAGCGCCATCGGTTTGCGGCGGGAGCCCCAGCCGCCGATGCCCAGGGTCATCCCGCTGCGCAGCCGCGCGACGACGTCCTCGGGGGTCATGGTCTTGTCGGTCACGCCCGGACCTCCTCGTTCTCCGTGCCGAAGGTGTCGCGTACCCGGTCCGCCACCCCGCTGAGGTTGGCCTCGAAGGTGAAGCCCTGCTCGAAGCGGTAACTGCGGCGCACGTCGACCGGGTCGATGCCGTTGATGGCGGCCTTGGCGAGCCGGAGGAGGTAGCCGTCCTTCCGGGCGATCTCCCGTGCCAACTCCTGTGCCACATCGGCCAGTTCGTCACGCGGTACGACCTGCCAGACCGAGCCGTGCGCATGCAGTTCCCGCGCGGTGGCGGTCCGTGAGGTGTAGTACAGCGCCCGCATCAGGTGCTGGGGGACCAGTCGGGCGAGGTGGGTGGCGGCTCCGAGTGCGCCCCGGTCCAGCTCCGGGAGGCCGAAGGTGGCGTCGTCGCTGGCCACGATCGCGTCGGCGTTGCCCACCAGGCCGATCCCGCCGCCCAGGCAGAAGCCGTGCACGGCGGCGACCACCGGCACCTCGCACTCGTAGACCGCGGCGAACGCCTCGGCGCAGCCGCGGTTGGCGTCGATCAGCGCCCGGTGGCCGCCGGCTGCGGTGTCCCGCTGCATCTCCTTGATGTCGACGCCGGCGTTGAACCCGCGGCCCTCGGCGGTGAGCACCACGCAGCGGACGTCGGGGTCGCGGCCCGCGGCCCGTACGGCGTCGGCGAGGTCGTACCAGCCCTGTACGGGGAGGGCGTTGACCGGGGGGAAGTCCACGGTGACGACCGCGACGCCGCGGTCGGGTGCGGAGGTGGAGACACCCATGAGGAGATCAGCTACCTTTCCACCAAGCGTTTGTTAGGTAGCGAAGTTAGCAGCGGATCGCCCGCCGCGGGAGGTACCAGTTGTCCCTGAACCTCGATCTGACCGGACGGGTCGCCGTCGTCACCGGCGGCACCCGGGGCGTCGGCGCCGGCATCGCCCGCGCCTTCCTCCAGGCCGGCGCGGCGGTCGTCGTCTGCGCCCGGCGACCGCCGGACGCCCCGATCGCCGCGGACGGCCGCACCGCCCGCTTCCGCCCCGTCGACCTGCGCGAACCGGACGACGCCCGGGAACTCCTCCAGGCCGTCGCGGCCGAACACGGGCGCCTGGACTGCCTGGTCAACAACGCCGGCGGCACCCCCTACCGGCTGCTCGGCGAGACCACCGCGGAGCGCCACGCCCGGGTCGTCGAGCTCAACCTGGTCGCCCCGATGACCGCCTCGCTCGCCGCGTACGAAGTGATGCGCGGCCAACCGGACGGCGGCTCGGTGATCATGATCGGCAGCGTCAGCGGCACCCGCCCCTCGCCCGGCACCGCCGCCTACGGCGCCGCCAAGGCGGGCCTGGACAACCTCGCCCGCTCGATGGCCGTCGAATGGGCGCCGCACGTCCGGGTCAACACCCTCGTCCTCGGCATGGTGCGGACCGAACTCTCCGCACTGCACTACGGGGACGAGGACGGCATCGCCGCGGTCGGCGCGACCGTGCCGCTCGGCCGGCTCGCCGAACCCGCCGAGATCGGCGACGCCTGCGTCTTCCTCGCCTCCGGCCGCGCCGGCTATGTCAGCGGCGCCAGCCTGCTCGTCCACGGCGGCGGCGAACGCCCCGCCTTCCTCGACGCCGCCACCGTCAACCACCCCAAGGAGTCATGAGATGACCGGAATCTGCACCGGACGCGTCGCCGCCGTCACCGGGGCCGGCCGGGGCCTGGGCCGCGCCCACGCCCTCGCGCTGGCCGCCGAGGGAGCCGCCGTCGTGGTCAACGACCTCGGGGTGGCGGCCGACGGCGCCGGCACCTCCTCCGGCCCCGCCCAACAGGTCGTCGAGGAGATCCGGGCGCGCGGCGGCCGGGCCGTGGCACACACCGACGACATCACCACCGACGACGGCGCCCGCTCCCTCGTCGCCACCGCCCTGGACACCTTTGGCCGCCTGGACGCCCTGGTGAACAACGCCGGCTTCCTGCGCGACCGGATGCTGGTCAACCTCGACGAGGACGACTGGGACGCGGTGATGCGGGTCCACCTCAAAGGCCACTTCCTGCCCCTCAAACACGCCGCCGCACACTGGCGGGCCGAGGCCAAGGCCGGACGGACACCCGACGCCCGGGTTGTCAACACCAGCTCCGGCGCCGGGCTGCTGGGCAGCGTCGGCCAGGGCAACTACTCCGCCGCCAAGGCCGGCATCCTCGGCCTGACCCTCGTCGCCGCCGCCGAACTGGCCCGCTACGGCGTCCAGGTCAACGCCCTCGCCCCGGCGGCCCGCACCCGGATGACCGAGCAGACCTTCGCCGAGACGATGGCAACCCCCACGGACGGCGTCTTCGACGCCATGGCCCCCGAGAACGTCTCCCCACTGGTCGTCTGGCTGTCCTCCGCCGACAGCACCGGCGTCACCGGCCGGGTCTTCGAGGCCGAGGGCGGCCGCATCACGGTCATGGAGGGCTGGCGACCGGGGCCCACCATCGACCGAGGGGCCCGTTGGGCCCCCTCCGACGTGGGAGCGGCCACCCGCGAACTCCTCGCGGCGGCGGAGGTGGCGTTGCCGGTGTATGGCTCGCGGCTGTCCGCCTGACGGCGGGGTGTTGCGTGCCGCTGCGCGGGGCGGGTCCGCTGCGCGGGGCGTTTCGGGTGCGGTGCGGGTCCGCTGCGCGGGGCTGTTGGGTGCGGTGCCGGGTCTGCGGGGCAGGGGTTGTCCGGACTGCTGCGCTTTACGTCCGGTCAACCCCTGCCCCGCAGACCCGTCCCCTCCCGTGGGTGGTCATGGAAAGGGTGGGTGGGGGTGTCTGTTGGTGGGTTCCTGCGGGGTTCGTTGTGGAGTGGTGGCCGTCAGTGGACCACCGGCATCGGCGCCCGCGTGCCTGTCTTTCCCACCCACAACGGGAGGGGACGGGTCGGAGGGGGTGGTGTGCAGGACGTAAAGCGCAGCAGTCCTGCACACCACCCCCGCAGGCCCGTCACCGCACCCGACAGCCCCGCGCAGCGGACCGGCCCCGCGCAGCGGAATCGCAAGACCCCGCCGCCAGGCGGGCCCGGCGCCGCAGGCGCAAAAACGCGAACCCCTACGGCGGGGGAGCCGATAACGTGGGAGGCCCACGTCAAAGCGTTGGGAGGTTCACGACGATCGCCTCCTGCGTGCTGCGGGCGATCACCACCACGGCCTCCTCGTCGGGGTGGGGATTTTCCTCGCGGTGGGGCACGTAGGGCGGGACGAAGATGTAGTCGCCGGGGGCGGTCCGGAGGCGGACCTCCTCTCGGGTGTCGTCGGCGAAGACGAATTCCGGGTGTCCCTTGACGACGTAGATCGCGGTTTCCGAGGCGCCGTGGTGGTGGTTGGCGGACGCGGTCGCGGGGGCGACGTGGGTCTGGCCCATCCAGAGGCGTTCCGAGCCGACCCGTTGGCCGCTGATCGCGGCGAAGCGTCGCATTCCGCCGGTCTGTGCGGTGTCGCCGTCCAGCGCGTCGGCGCGGATGTGGTGCAGGCGGTTCCGCAGGGGCCGGCGGTCGTCCTCGGGGGCGGGGTCGGGGAGGTGGGGATGGAATGCGTCGCCGGGGGCGGCGGAGCCGCGGGGCGCAGGGGTGGGGGACGCGTCGTGGGGCGTCGGGTCGTGTGGCGGCATGGCGATCCTTTCCCTCTCGGGCCGTGGGCCGGTGTCGTGCGGGCCCGCCGGTCGGCTGGATGTCAGCCGATCGCCACATGCTCCCATCGGGGCATCGTGCGCCGGTCCGTCAGTGCGCCCGGTGGTCCTTCCGCCGTCACCGGCCATGGCATCAGTACCGGCGAGGGCCGGCCGGGTGCGACCGTGCGTCGGGCCGAGCCGCCGGGGCTCGGGCCGGCGTGGGGGGCGGAGGTGCAGCCGGCGGCGGCGAGGGAGGCGGCGGCCAGCGCGGTGGCGAGGAGGGGAGCGATGCGGCGCACGGTCTCACCGTGCGGGAGGGTCGCCGGGTGGCCAAGCGACGCGCCGAGGTGTCACGCGGACGAACGACAGGGGCGGACCCTCCTGTACGAGCGCGCGGGGCGGTCCGGGTGGGCTGCGGTTAGCGTCGGGTGGACGTCGGGCGAGGGAAAGGTGGGTGCGTGGCCATCTGGACGGCCGTCCTGTTCGCGGTGCTCGCGGCGGCGTGCAATGCGCTGTCCACGGTGTTGCAGCGCCGCGCGGCGCGCACCGTACCGGTCGCGGGGCGGCTGCGGCTGGGCCTGATCGCCGACCTGTTGCATCGCGCGGCGTGGCTCGCGGGGATGTTGATGGTGCTGCCGGCCGCCTGCTTCCAGGCGCTGGCGCTGCTGTTCGGGCCGCTGTCGGTGGTTCAGCCGATCTTCGTGTTGGAACTCCCGTTGGCGTTGCTCATCGGCCGGGTGCTGTTGGGCGGACCGGTGCCGGTGCGGATCTCCCGGCGCGGCTGGGCGGGTGTGGGACTGCTGGTCGTCGGGCTGGGCACGGCGCTGGCCGCCGCCGCGCCCACGGCCGGGCGCGACCACGCCCCGCTGAGCCGCTGGGTGCCGGCCCTGATCGCCTGCGGCTCGGTGATCTTCGTGACGGTCGGCGCGGGACTGCGGCGCGGGGCCGGCAGCTTCCGCGCCGCCTGCTTCGGCGCGGCGACCGCGGTCGGCTACGCGCTGACCGCCGCGCTGCTCAAGGACGCCACCCACGCCTGGGCGAGCGGCGGTCCGGCCCGGTTCTTCACGTCCTGGCAGAGCTACGGCTTCGCGCTGACCGGCGTCCTGGCGCTGTTCATGATGGAGAACGCCATGCAGTCCGGCCCGTTGACCGCCTCGCAGCCGGTGCTCACCGTCGGCGACGCGCTGGTCAGTCTCTCCCTGGGGGTCACGCTCTTCGACGAACGGGTCCGCGCCGGGTGGTGGCTGCTCCCCGAAGCGCTGGGCGTGGGCCTCGTCCTGTGGGGCGCGGTGCTGATGTCCCAGGTCTCGCTCGCCCGCGACCTGGCGACCGGTCAGTCCGGCGAACCGCTGCCCCGGGCCCCGCGCGGGCGGCCCGGGCGCGGTGGCTAGCCGGTCCTTCCGTCAGCCGGCGTACGCGGGCGCGACCGCCGAGGTCATCATCCGCCGGGCGGTGCCCGAGCCGTCGGCCGGGACCGTCCACAGGTCCGAGCCGTAGTCGCCGGGCAGCGCGTAGACCAGGGTGTCGTCGCCGGACCAGAGCGCCTGGTCGTCGATGTTGCGGTGCTCGGCGGTGGCGGTCTCCTTCATGGTGGCGAGGTTCAGCACGTAGAGCCGCCAGGGGGCGTCCGGGGAGGCGCCGGGGACCCGCTTCTTGTACGCGATGCGGGTGCCGTCGGGGGAGAGCGAAGGGCATTCGACGTTGCCGTGCAGGGTGGTCAGGGTGCGGGCGGTGCGGTCGCCGCGGACGAGGTAGGTCCGGCCACCGGTGGCGAGGGTGGCGTAGAAGCGGGTGTCGTCGGCGAAGGTGACGCCCCAGATGTTGATGTCGGAGGCGTGGTACGGGCGGCCGTCCTTGGTGACCGCGTACTGCTCCAGGTTGTCGTCGAGCGCCCAGGTGCGGGTGTCGGCGATGGCCGTGCGGGTGGAGAAGGCGGTGCCCGCGTACGAGTCCCCGCTGACGAAGACCGTCCAGGCGATGAGGTGGCCGGAGGGGGAGACCCGGGACCGGGTCGGGATGCCGGGCGCCGGGAAGCGGTGCCGTATCCGCAGGTGGGCGTCGAGCACCACCGCCTGGTAGGTGTCCGCCAGCGCGCCGCGCTCGGCCTGGAGGCAGATCCCGGTGCCGGCGGCGGCGTGGAAGCGCAGGCACTTCACGCCGGAGGCGGTGCGCGGCCCGTCGGGGTGCCCGGCCGGCACCGTGGCGATCTCGTCGCGGTGCGGGCCCCAGGCCAGGTTGCGCACCAGCAACTGCCGTTCCCCGGGCGGGTGGAGCACGACGTCGCCGGTGCGGACGGTGGGGCCGTCCGCCTGCTGTTGGTCGCGGACGGCGGACCGGTCGGCGGCCCGCAGCACCGCCGCGGTGCCGACCGTCCCCAGCAGCACCACCGCGAACAGCAGCACGGCCAGGCGGGTCCTACGGTTCATCGGGGTGCTCCTTCGGGGGTACGGCGGTCGTCGTGGTCGGCGTCGCCGGGGTCGCGGTCCGTGCCCGACGGGTCGCCGGTCCGCAGCAGTCGCGCGGCGCACAGCGCGGCGGCGGCGAGCGCGACGGCCGCGACCGCCAGTGCGTCCCGCCCGTCCCACAGGCTCCAGGCTGCGCCGAACGCCAGCGAGCAGACGAAGCGGGCCAGTGCCTGGCCGGTGCCCACCAGGGCCTGTCCGGCGCCCAGATGCTCCGTCGGGACCACGCCCGCGGTGGCGGCGGCCAGCACCCCGTCGGTGGCCGCGTAGAAGGCCCCGTGCAGGACGAGCACGGTGCCCACGGCGACCGGGCCGCGCAGCGGGGAGAGCACCAGTGCGTACGCGAGGAGCAGGACGGCGTGCCCGGCCAGGAAGAGCCGGCGGCGCCCGATCCGGTCGGCGAGCGCGCCCAGCGGCACGGCGAGCAGCAGGAAGACCGCGGCGGTGCCCAGTGGCAGCAGCGGGAACAGGTCGGCGGGCACGCCCAGTTCGCGCTGGAGGAGGAGGTAGAGGAAGGCGTCGCTGACGGTGGTGAGGCCGAGCAGTGTGGCGCACAGCGTCAGCCGGCGCAGTCCGGGGCGGCGCAGCAGGGCCAGCGAGTCGCGCAGTGCGGGCCGGGCGGGCGCGGGTCCGGACGCCGGGTGCCCGGTGTCGAGTCGGGCCGGGACGAAGAGCACCAGCACCAGCACGCCCAGCGCCGCCACGCACGCGCTCACCGTGAACACCGCGTCGTAGCCGTCGACCGCGACCCGCAGCACCGCGAACGCCGTCAGCGGTCCGAGGAGCGCGCCGGCGGTGTCCATGGCGCGGTGCACGCCGAACGCCCGGCCGCGGTGCTCGGGCCGGGTGGCCAGCGAGATCATCGCGTCCCGGGGCGCGGTGCGCAGTCCCTTGCCGGCGCGGTCCGCGGCCAGCACGGAGCTGATCGCCGGCAGTCCGTGGGCGAGCAGCAGCAGCGGCTTGCACACCGCCGACAGGCCATAGCCGATCCCGGCCACCACCTTGTGCCGGCGCCCGCCGCCGTCCGCCAGATGTCCGCCGGCGAGCCGGACCAGGGCGCCCACGCCGTTGTTGATGCCGTCCAACAGGCCGAAGCCGAGCGGCGACAGCCCGAGCGCGGTGACCACGTACAGCGGCAGCACCGCGGTGATCATCTCCGCGGAGACGTCGGTGATCAGGCTGACCGCGCCGAGTGCGAGCACCGTGCCGGGCACCGCGGGCCGCCGCCCCGGGCGGGTGCTGCCCGGGGCGGCGGTGGGGGTGCGCGTGGTGCTGTTGCGGGAGTCCGCGAGGTACACGGGCCGTTAGTTCCAGATGCCGGTGACGTCGGACGCCGATGCGGCGTTGCCGGCGTGGGTGCTCAGGCCGGCCAGGTCCTCCAGCGTGCGCAGGACGTTGTAGTGGTTGTACGTGGTGCTGCTGGAGCTGCCGGGTGCCACGTGCGCGCCGTAGAACAGCGTCGGGATGCGGTTGCCGGACAGCCGGTTGTCCTCGTCGAAGGTGACGGCCAGCATGCTGTTGTGGGTCTTGGCCCACTCCGCGTAGCCGCTCAGATTGTCCTTGATCCAGGTGTCACCGGTGCCCACCGAGCAGTCGTGCATGTCGTTGCACAGGTCGGGGATGACGAAGGAGACCTTCGGCAGGGTGCTGTAGTCGGACGGGAACTGGTCCATCGTCTTGGCGGTGTCGGTCGGCACGTTGGAGAAGCCGAACCACGGGTTGTGCTTCTGCGCGTAGTCGCCGCTGCTGCAGGTGGTCGAACCCTGGCTCGGCAGCCCCTCGTTGTAGCTCGCCCAGGTCTGGCCGGCGGCGAGCAGCTCGGAGGCGAGGTTGGGCGCGGACATCGAACCGACCGGCACGCAACTGTCGTCCGTGCGGCCCTGGTTGGAGCCCGAGAGGAGCATGTAGTAGTTCGGCTCGCTGGGGTGGGTGAGGGCGAACGACTGGGTGAGGTTGGCGCCGCCGGCCTTGAGGGAGTTCAGGTAGGGCGCGCTGGAGCTGCCGACCACCTGCCCGTAGGCGTGGTTCTCCAGCATCACCACGACCACGTGGTCGGGCGAGGGGAGCCCGGCGGTCTGCGCGGTCGCGGTGGCGCCGGTGGCGGCCCACAGGCCGACCGAGGCGGCGGCGAGGGCCGCCGCGCCGGCCAGCGCGGTGAGGGAACGCCGGGTGCGCTTGCGCGCCTTGACTGCGGTCATGACTGTCCTCCGGACAGAAGTGACGAGCGTATGGGGGGAAGGAGCGCGGTAACCCTAGAAGCCACCGGATGGACTCGGCCGCGTCCACCGGATGAAGAACAGACGAACGAATGACCTCTATGGTCGAACGATGATGACCGTGAACCGGCCATCGGCACAGGGGAATTCAGGCCACCCGGTGGTCCCGTGTACGCCCGGTCGCGTCAGGTCGCGGTGCGCGGCGCCGCCGGGGTGTCGCCCCGCACGGCGTGCAGGTACAGCATCGCCATGTCGAGGGTGAAGTACGCGCTGTAGGAGATGTCCGGGGTGTCCCCGCCGGTGTGGTAGCCGCCGATCACCCCGATCACGGCGTAGCCGCGGAAGTCCCGTACCAGGAACGGCCCCCCGGAGGTGCCGCCGATGTAGCCGGCGCAGGGGATCTCCAGGAAGTCCCCCGGCGCGGCCGGGTCGGTGCTGGTGTAGCGGTGCGTGGACGAGGAGCAGTCCAGCGGTTCGGGGTAGTGGGCGTCGCTGCTGCCGGGGTAGCCGATGAGCCGGACGTCGGAGTGGTCGTACCCGGGGTAGGGGAGGAGGTCGAAGCCGCCGGTCACCTGCTGGACCCGGGAGCCGTCCTCGCGGGGGCCGACCCGCACGAGCGCGTAGTCCCAGCGGGCGCCGGCGTCCGTCCCGAGGTCGTAGTAGCGCTGGTCGAGGTAGATCCGCTCGACGGGGTAGATGCCGTGCGGCTTGAGCCCGTCGTGGTACTGCGGCACGAAGGACAGGTACTTCTTCGGGTCGGGGGAGCGCAGGCAGTGTCCCGCGGTGATGACGAGGTCGCGATGCGGGCTGCGGATCACCGTCCCGCCGCAGAACCGGCCGGTGTTGCTGCCGTCCGTCCAGAAGAACGTGCCCACCTGGGGCAGGCCCGCGAAGGGGTGGCTGGGCGGGATCGGCGTGGTGGCGGCACGGGTCCGGGGGGCTTCGGGCCCCTTGTCCACCACGGGTTCGGCGGCCTCCATGCGCCGTGCGCTCCAGTACGCGTCGACGGTGGAGGCCGGGTCTCCGGGCGCGCCGGCGGCGTGCGCGGGCGGTGCGGGTACCGCGAGGAGTGCCAGGACCAGCACCAGCAGGGCGGCCAGCGGCGCGGGGACGGGACGGCCGCGGGCGGCGAGGGGTCTGCCCATGGACGGGTTCCTTTCGGAGGGAGGGTGGGCCCGGCCGTCGACTCCCGGACGACGGGAACCTGGCGACGGGGCCGGGGACATGGTCGTACGACGGGCGGCGGCTGGCCAGAGGGCCGTCACCGCTCGCCTTCCGTTTCCCGTTCCGTGGCGTCGAGTTCCGCCAGAATGCGCGTCCGGTCCTCGTCCAGGGCCGGGATCCGGTCCATCCGGGGTTCCCGGCCGGCGACGGTGACCGGCGGCAGCAGCGCGTCCAGCGGGCCGACGGGGGAGTCCACGGTCCGCCAGCGGTCCCGGGCGGCGAGCTGCGGGTGCGCGGTGAACTCCGCGACGTCCCGCAGCCGTGCGTGGGCGATCCGGGCGCCGGCCAGCCGCCGTTCGATCTCCTCGGCCGCCAGTTGGACGAAGCACGCCTCGATCCGCTCCCGCAGCGCCTCCCGGTGGGCGACCCGGGCGGAGTTCCGGTCGAACCGGGGATCGGCCGCCAGTCCAGGGAGTTCCAGCACCTCGGTGCAGAACGCCGTCCACTCCCGCTCGTTCTGGACGCCGAGGAAGACGCGGGTGCCGTCCGCCGCGGGGTAGGGCCCGTAGGGGGCGATGGCGGCGTGCTCGGCGCCGGAGCGGGGCGGGGTGGTGCCGCCGTAGCGGGTGAAGTAGGCCGGGTAGCCCATCCATTCGCCCAGCGCCTCCAGCATCGAGACCTCGAAGGCGCCGCCCCGGCCGGTGCGTTCGCGCTCGTAGAGGGCGGTCAGGATGCCGCTGTAGGCGTACATTCCGGCGGCGATGTCGGCCACCGGGATCCCGATCTTGGCCGGTTCTCGCTCCGTGCCGGTCAGCGACATCGCCCCGGCCTCGCACTGCACCAACAGGTCGTACGCCTTGGCGTGGGCGTACGGGCCGCCGGTGCCGTAGCCGGAGATGCCGCACACCACGAGCCGCGGGTGGGCCGCGAGCAGCGTCGCGGCGTCCAGGCCCAGCCGTTCGGCGGCCCCCGGCGCGAGGTTCTGCACGAAGACGTCGGCCCGGGTGAGCAGCCGGTGCAGCACCGCGGCGTCCTGGGGGCTCTTCACGTCGAGCGCGAGGGACTCCTTGTTGCGGTTGAGCCAGACGAAGTGGCTGGACATCCCGCGCACCGTCTCGTCGTAGCCGCGGGCGAAGTCGCCCGTGCCGGGGCGCTCCACCTTGATGACCCGGGCGCCCACGTCGGCGAGTTGGCGGGTGGCGAAGGGGGCCGCGACCGCCTGTTCGAGCGCGACCACGGTGATGCCGTCCAGCGGGAGCATAAGCGGACCTTTCCAGAAGAGACGGGGCGGAGCGGGGCGAGGGGGGTACCTATGTGCCCGTGGATCCGGACCGACGGACCCACGGATCCGGCAGGATCCTTCGGCACCCACGCACCCGCAGGAGTCACCATGACAGCCGACCGGCACGGGCACGCCATGACCGAGACCGGCACCGAGGCCCTCGGCCACTACGAACGGGCCCTGGACGACCTGCTGTTCTTCCGCCCCGGCGTCGAGGAGCCCGCGCGGGCGGTGCTGACCACCGCGCCCCGCTCCCCGATGGGCCACGCCCTCGCCGCCTATCTGGGCGTGCTGGGCACCGAGGAGCAGCAGGCGGCGGCCGCCCGCGACACCTTCACCGCCTTCCGCACCGGCCTCGACCCCGCCCGTCTCACCCCGCGCGAGCGGATGCACCTGGCCGCCGCGGAGGCGTGGCTGGACGGCGACCTCGGCACCGCCGGACGGATCCTCGGCGAGATCACCGTCGCCCACCCCCGCGACCTGCTGGCCCTCTTCGCCGGCCACCAGCACGACTTCCTCACCGGCGACGCGCTGCGGCTGCGCGACCGGGTCGGCGGCGCCCTGGACTCCTGGGACGACGACGATCCGCACTACGGCCCGCTGCTGGGCATGTACACCTTCGGCCTGGAGGAGAACGGCCACTACGAACACGCCGAGCAGACCGGCCTGGCCGCGCTGGAGCGGCACCCGCAGGACGTCTGGGCCATCCACGGCGTGGCGCACACCTACGAGATGCGCGGTCGCTTCACCGACGGCACCCGCTTCCTGGACGCCCGCACCGACGCCTGGTCCAAGGGCACCCTGCTCACCGTCCACAACTGGTGGCACTACGCCCTGTACGCCCTGGAATCCGGCGACACCGCCCGGGTCCTGGAGATCTACGACGCCGCGCTGCGCCACGACGAGACGCGGGACGTGGTCATGGAACTCATCGACGCCGCCGCCCTGTTGTGGCGCCTGCACCTCGCCGGGCACGAGCTGAGCGCCCGCTGGGCCGCCGTCGCCGACGCCTGGGAGCGCCGCGACGACGGCCCGTACTACGCCTTCAACGACGCCCATGCGGTGATGGCGTACGTCGGTGCCGGCCGCCCGGACCGGGCCGAGCGGCTCGTCCGGGAGCGCGAGGAGTGGCTGGCGCGGACCCCGGCCGGCCCGACGTCCGCCAACCGCACGATGACCGCCGACATCGGCCTGCCCGTCTGCCGGGCCCTGCTCGCCTACGGCCGGGGGGACTTCGCCGGCGCCGCCGATCTGCTGCTGCCGGTCCGCCACCGGCTGAACGACTTCGGCGGCAGCCATGCCCAGCGCGACGCCGTCCAGCGCACCCTGGTCGAGGCCGCGCTCCGGGCCGGCCGCCACGACCTGGCCCGCACGCTGCTCAGCGAGCGCAGTCGGCTCCGCCCGATCTGCCCCTACAACTGGTCGGCCAAGGCCCGGCTGGCGGAGCAGGTGGGCGCACCGGAGGCCGCGGCGGCGGCCCGCGCGCGGGCGACGGCGCAGGCGGCCGGCGCCGCGCACGCCGGGTGAGCCGGGCCGGGCGGGGTCAGGTGGTCAGCACCTGCTCCGCCCAGATCACCTTGCCGTCGGTGGTGTAGCGGGTGCCCCAGCGGTGGGTGAACTGGGAGATCAGGAACAGCCCGCGGCCGCCCTCGTCGGTCGTCCGCGGATGCCGCAGGTAGGGCGAGGTGCTGGAGCCGTCGCACACCTCGCAGATCAGGGTGTGCTCCAGGATCAGCCGCAGCCGGATCGGCCCCGACCCGTACCGGATCGCGTTGGTGACCAGCTCGCTGACCACCAGCTCGGTGGTGAACGTCAGCGCCGGCAGGCCCCATTCGGCCAGCTGCCGGGCGGCCATCTCCCGGGACCGGCCCACCACGGCGGGGTCGGCGGCCAGTTCCCACGAGGCGAACCGGTCCGTGGCCAGCCCGCGGGTCCGGGCCAGCAGCAGCGTGACGTCGTCGTGCTGCCGACGCGGCACCAGCGCGCCGATGACCGACTCGCACAGCGCGTCGAGGGAGTCGCCGGGCGCGGCGAGGGCGTGCAGCAGCCGCTCCCTGGCCGGTTGGCCGGCCTCGCGGTCCGCGCCGGCCAGCAGTCCGTCGGTGTAGAGCGCGAGCACGCTGCCCTCTTTGACGGCCACCTCGACGGCCTCGAACGGCAGCCCGCTGACGCCGAGTTGGGGGCCGACCGGGAGCTCCGCGTAGGCGGCGGTGCCGTCGGGGGCGACGATGACCGGCGGCGGGTGGCCGGCGCTGGCCATGGTGAAGCAGCGGCCGACCGGGTCGTAGACCGCGTAGAGGCAGCTGGTGCCCGTCGCGCCGGTCTCCGCGCCCTTGCCGCCCTCCTCCGACACCCGGCTGACCAGGTCGTCGAGGCGGGCGAGGAGCTCCTCCGGGCGCAGGTCCAGGGCGGCGAGGGTCTGCACCGCGGTGCGCAGCCGGCCCATCGTGGCGATCGCGCTGATGCCGTGCCCGCGCACCTCGCCCACCACCAGCGCCAGCCGTGCCCCGGACAGCGGGATCACGTCGAACCAGTCGCCGCCCACCCCGGCCAGTTCGTCGGCCGGCCGGTAGCAGGTCGCCAGGGACAGTGCGCTGTGGTCGGCGACGCCCTGCGGCAGCAGGCTGCGCTGGAGGGTGAGCGCCGCCGCGCGCTCCCGGGTGTAGCGGCGGGCGTTGTCCAGGCAGACCGCGGCCCGGGCCACGAACTCCTCGGCCAGCCGCTGGTCGTCCGGGCCGAACGGTTCGCCGGGCGCGCAGCGGAAGAAGCTGGTGACGCCCATGGTCGTGCCGCGCGCCCGGATCGGCACCACCATCGCGGTGTGCAGGCCCTGTTCCCGCAGCTGCCGCCGCCGGCCGCCGGGGACGTCGGCGGCCCACTCCGGGCCGTGCGGGTCCAGCCACTCCACCCGCCACGACGTGCCGTCGGCCATCGCCCGGATGGGCGGGGACCAGGAGTGGTAGGACGCCAGGTCCCCGACGGCGACGACCGCTTCGGGGATGCCCGCCCGGGAGGACTGCTGGCCGCCGCGGCGCAGCGCGACCCGGTCCGCGTCGCCGGGCGGCCCGGTGAGCGGCTCCCCGCCGCGGATCACCGAGTCCAGCAGGTCCACGGTGACGAAGTCGGCGAGGTCGGGCACCGCGACGTCGGCCAGTTCCTGAGCGGTGCGCAGCACGTCCAGGGTCTGGCCGATGGCGGTGCCGGCCCGGTCCAGCAGGACCAGCCGCTGGCGGTTGCGGTACCGCTCGGTGATGTCGATGACGGTGTAACACACGCCGAGCGGGCGGCCGTTGAAGCCGTCGAGCCGGACGAAGGACATCGCGTGGGCCCGTTCGTGGTGCGGTTCGGACTGCGGGCGGCCGATGTGCTCGTAGCCCAGGACCGGTTCGCCGCTCTCCAGGACGCGGCGCATCTGCTCCTCCAACGCCTCCGCGTCGAGGCCCGGCTGGACCTCGGCCAGCCGCCGGCCGATCCGGTCCCGCGCCCGGCCGCCGCCGAACCGCTCCAGGGCGAGGTTGGACCAGACGAACCGCAGGTCGGTGTCGACCACGGCCATGCCGACCGGCGTCTGCATCAGGAGCTTCTCCAGCACCGCCCGGCTCATCTCCCAGCCCGGCAACGACGACGCCTCGGCCGCCACCGCCAGCCAGTGCGCGGCGCCCTCGCCGTCGGTCACCCGGGCCAGCTGCACCATGACGTCGACCGGGGCGCCGTTCTTGCGCCGGGCGGTGAGCGTCCCGCTCCAGCCGCCGTGCGCCCGGCACTCCGCGGCGAGCTCGGGCAGCCGGTCCGCGTCGTCCGGGGCCAGCAGGGCCGCGGCGGCCCGGCCCACCACGTCCGCGGCCGGGTGGCCGAACAGTCGCTCGGCGCCCTCCGGCCAGCTCTCCACGCGCCCGTGGGCGTCGCACAGCACCAGGGCGGCGTCGGCGATGTCGAGCGGCGCTCGCCGCCCGCTGTGGCCGTGCTCCTCGAAGTCCACCATCTGAGCCGTTCCGTCTCTGCCGGACGAGCAGGATGCATGCGTTATGTGTGGTATTTACCCCATCTGAGGGTACTGGCCTCGGGACTTTCGGTCCCCCGCACCGCCCGGCTCACAGCCCGGCGCATGCGCGGGCCCGGGCGAGCAGCTCCACCAGCATCTCCGGGGTGAGCGTGCGGGTGAAGGTGTTGCGCTGGCTCGGGTGGTAGCACCCGAGCACCCGCAGCTCCCCGCGCCCCGCGGCGGCCGGCAGGGTCACCTCGGCACCGTGGCCGAACGCCGGCCGCGGACGGGGCACCGGCCAGCCCGCCGCACCGAGCGCCGGCCACAGCGCCTGCCAACCGAACCCGCCCAGCGCCACCACCACCCGCAACCCCGGCGCCAGCAGGTCCAGCTCCCGCACCAGCCAGGGGCGGCAGGTGTCCCGCTCGGCCGGCGTCGGCCGGTTCTGCGGCGGAGCGCAGTGCACCGGCGCGGTGACCCGCACCCCGTACAGCTCCAGCCCGTCGCCCCGGTGCGTGGCGGTCGGCTGCGAGGCCAGCCCCACCGCGTGCAGCGCCGCGAACAGGAAGTCCCCGGAGGCGTCGCCGGTGAACATCCGGCCGGTGCGGTTGCCGCCGTGCGCGGCCGGTGCCAGGCCCACCACCGCCAACGCCGCGTCCGCGGGGCCGAAGCCCGGCACCGGCCGCGCCCAGTACTCCCAGTCCCGGAACGCCGCCCGGCGCTCCCGCCCCACCTGCTCCCGCCAGGCCACCAACCGGGGGCAGGCCCGGCACCCGGCCACCGCGGCGTCCAGCACCGGCAGTCCCGCGCACCCCGGCGCCCGGTGCGCCGGATACCCGCGGTCCTCCGTGTCCGGTGGTGCACCGCCCGGCTCCGGATCCATCCGTGCCCCTCCGCTCCGTACGCCGCCCGCGGACGCACCGCCTCCCGGTATACCGGGTCATGCTCCGCCGCCCGGTACGTCGGCCGTCGGGGCGAGCAGCAGCAGCGCCACGTCGTCCAGCCGTTCCGTATGGGCCCCGCGCCGGGCGAGGACGGTGTCGGCGAGGCCGCTCGGGTCCGGGTACCGCGCCGCGGCCAGATCGGCGGCCAGGGCCGCCACCCCGTCGTCCAGGTCCGTGCCGGGCCGCTCGACCAACCCGTCGGTGTAGAGCGCGAGCACCGCCCCCGGCGGCAGGGCGACCGTGGTGGCCGCGAAGCGGGTGCCCGGCGCGACGCCCAGCAGCATCCCGGGCGGCACCCGCAGCACGTCGGTACGCCCATCGGGGTGGCGCAGCACCGGCGGCGGATGGCCGGCGCTGGCCAGGCGGGCCAGGTGCGTGCGCAGGTCGAGGTGGACGTAGAGGCAGCTGGTGAACAGGTCCGGGTCCAGGTCGGCGAGCAGCCGGTTGGTGCGGGCCAGCACCTCGTCCGGCGCCGCGCCGGCGGTCGCGTAGGCGTGCACGGCGGTGCGGGCCTGGCCCATCAGCGCGGCGGCCGCCGCGTTGTGCCCCTGGACGTCGCCGATCACCGCGGCCACCTGGTGCTCGCCGAGCCGGATCAGGTCGTAGAAGTCGCCGCCGATGTCCATCCCGCGGGTCGCGGGCAGGTAGCGCGCGGCGACCTGGAGTCCGTGGACCGGCGGCAGCCGGTGCGGCAGCAGACCCGCCTGGAGGTCGTGTGCCAGCTGCTGCGCGGTGTCGTAGAGGCTGGCCCGGTCCAGGGCCTGGGCCATCAGCCCGGCCAGCGACGTCAGGACCTGCCGCTCCTCCGGGCTGAAGGTCCGCGGACGCCGGTACGCCAGGACGCAGCAGCCCACCGGGCGGCCGGAGACGATCAGCGGCAGCACCGCCCGGGCCGCCATCCCGGTCTGCCGGGCCAGCCCCGGGAAGCGGGCCTCGGTCTCCTCGGCGGAGCTGAAGAAGCTCGGCTCGCCGGTGGCCAGGGCGCGCACGGTGGGGCTCTGCGCGGTGTTCAGCGGCAGGCCCTCGAACGCCTCCACGACCTCCGGCGGATAGCCGCGCTCGGCGACGGTCCGCAGCCGGCCGGCCTCCGCGGCGTACATCAGCATGCCCTGGGCGCCGAACGCCGGCACGATCTGGTCGGCGAACAGCTCGGTGACGTCCTTGACGCCCACCGCCTCGGTGAGCGCGGCCGCCAGGTGCAGCACGTGGTACATCTGCCCGGCCCGCAGCGGGATGGCCTCCGTGGGCCAGCGAGCCTCCGGGCGCGACTCCTCGTCCGAGGCACTGATCCACACGCTCACCCCGCGGCCGTCCGGGAACAGCCGGAACGCCAGCCACTGCCCCGGCGGGCGGCAGGCGGTGAACGAGACCGGGCGGCGGCTCAACACCGCCGCGCGGCAGCGGTCCTCGAAGGCCGGGCTGGCCAGCCAGGGCAGCACCTCCCACGGCCGGGCACCGCGCAGCGCGTCCGCGTCCGCGCCCAGCAGCCCCGCCGCGCCGGCGCTGAGCATGGTGACCCGGCCCTCCAGGTCGAGCGCGCAGCCGCCGCCCGGCAGCCGCTCGACGTAGTCGACCGCGGCCAGCGCCTCGTCGGGGCCGACGACGCGGGCCGGCGGCTCCAGGACCACCAGCGGCCCGTCGGGGGTGCCGCCACCGGGCAGCAGTGCCGCCAGTCGCCGGCAGGCGGCCTCGAACGCGGTGTGCTCGGCCGCCGACAGCTCGGACCCGTGGCCGGACGGCCACAGCAGCACCACCGCGCCCCGGCAGCCGGTCCCGTCGTCCAGCGGTGCCGCGCCCAGCGCGAAGTCGTACGGCAGTGCCACTGCCGTCCGGGGGAAGTCCCGGGCCAGTTGCTGGTGGTCGGCCGCCCACACCAGCCGTTGCCGGCGCGCCGCGACCGCCACCGGGATGGGGGCTGCCAGCGCGATCCGCCGCCAGGGCTCCAGCACCGGCGGCGGGATCCCGCTCAACGCCGTCAGCCGCAGCACCGGCGCGTCCGGCGCCAGTTCGTAGACCATGGCCGACGAGGCCCCGGTCTCCGCCCTCGTCCGCAGCAGTTCCTGGCCCAGCGGAGCTTTCTCGGCCCCGCCGGTCGTCATGGCGCACCTACCCACAGCCGCGGCACAGTGCTGACGTTACGCCGCCGGGCGGGGTGCGGCCTCGCCGGAGCCGGTGCGTGGATCACCGCTGCGGTTCGGCAGCTCCTCGCCCGGTTCGACGGTCGGCGGCAGCGTCGATCAAGTGGTGGAATTCATCTTTCGAATGGCGAAAGCTCGATGTGGGGTCCGGGGTCTCGATGTGGGGTCCGGGGTGCAGCGGGGCACCGGTCCCTCACTCGCCCTGCTGCGGCCGCCAGGTGGCGGTGATCGTCAACGACGCCCGCCCGTTGGCCCCGACGATGCCGAGCTTGAGGTCCTGGCCGATCTGCACCCCGAACTGCACCGACATCTGGTCCGGGGGCTGTTCGGCGGAGGCGACCGCGTCATGGATCTCCTGGAGCAGCGGGCCCAGCGGCCGGAGGGTGGTGCGCAGTGCCGCCACCGCGGTCGCCGCCGCCCGCTCGCCACCGCGCGCCCTCGGCACCAACTCCTCGATCCCGTCCGGCAGATCGGCCGCGGGGTCCCCGTCGGGGGAGTCCGCCGGCCAGGGCGCGCCGTGCGCCGGAGCGAGCTCCAAGCGGATGGATGTTCCATCGGCGAGGGTGAGTTCAGCGTGATTCGGCACGCCCCCATTGTGTCCATCGCCGGTGATCATGGCAGCGGAACGACGCGTTCGTCGCCGCGTTCGCCTCGCGGAGGGCCGCCCAGGCGTCCGCCACCGGGCCCACGTGGCCGAGCTTGTCGGGGTTGAGGACCGCCCGGATCGCCTGGATCTGCCCGTCCAGGATGTCGAGCGCCCAGGCGCCGAGGACCTAAGCATCGCGGTCGTCCGGTGCGCCCTCGCGTCCGGCCGGGACGAGGCCGTCGTCGCACCGACCCGACGCCACCGGATCCGTCCCGTCCGTCCCGTCCGTCCCGTCCGTCCCGTCCGTCCGGTCCGTGTGGTCCGTGCGGCCCGTCGTGACCGCCTCCGCCGGCTCGGCCCGCAGCGGGCGGGGAGGTCGGGTGCGCCTGGCCGTGCGGTGCCGCGGGACGGGAACCCGCGGGACGGTCCGCCGACCGGGGGTGTGATCCCCGTCTTTGGGTGGGGGCGCGGAAGTCAAGTAAAGTTCCGCCGAAGCTCGAACATGCGGTCCCGAGGGCCAAGGCCCCGAGAGACCGAACGATCCAGGAAAGCGGCAGCGGCGATGACGGTGATCGAAGAAGGCCGGGCCGAGGGCGCCGGAATCGACGCGGAGCGGATGGCGATCTGCCTGGGCGTCCTGGAGGAGCTGGACGAGCTGCCGGTGGACCACCCCGACGCGATCACCATACGGCGGGCCACCGCCGGCATCTTCCGCGAGGTCAAGCGCCGCCGCCGGCAGGAGCGCCGGTTCGCCAAGACCGCCCACGACAAGGCGGTCACCGAGGCCACCGCCACCGGCGCCGCCGACCGCATCGACGACGAGACCATGGGCCGCGCCCTGGCCAGCTCGGTGAGCACGGAGTTCGCCGGCATCCTGGAGCGCCCCCGCAGCTGCTACGTCTGCAAGAGCCGCTACGTCGAGGTCGACGCCTTCTACCACCAGCTGTGCCCGTCGTGCGCCCACGAGAACCGGGCCCGCCGGGAGGCCCGTACGGACCTCACGGGGCGGCGGGCGCTGCTCACCGGCGGCCGGGCCAAGATCGGCATGTACATCGCGCTCCGGCTGCTGCGGGACGGCGCCCACACCACCATCACCACCCGCTTCCCCAACGACGCGATCCGGCGCTTCACGGCGATGCCGGACAGCGCGGAGTGGCTGCACCGCCTGAAGATCGTCGGCATCGACCTCCGCGACCCGTCGCAGGTCCTCTCGCTCGCCGAGACGGTCGGCGCCGAGGGCCCGTTGGACATCCTGATCAACAACGCCGCACAGACCGTGCGCCGCTCGCCCGAGGCGTACGGCAGGCTGATCGAGGCCGAGTCGGCGCCGCTGCCCGCCGGGGAGCTGCCGACCTCCGTCGTCCTCGGCCGCTTCGGCAGCGGCGCCCCCGCGCTGCCCGCCGTCGCACCCGGCGGGGCGACCGAGCTGACCGCGGAGAACCTCACCGCCCTCGCGCTGACCAGCGGCTCCGCCTCGCCCGCCCGGATCGAGGCGGGCACCGCGATCGACGCCGGCGGCCTGGTGCCGGACCTGCACGCGACCAACAGCTGGATCCACACGGTGGACGAGGTCGACCCGGTCGAGCTGCTGGAGGTCCAGCTCTGCAACATGACCGCGCCGTTCCTGCTGGTCAGCAAGTTGCGCCCGGCGATGGCGGCTTCCCGGGCGCGCCGTAAGTACGTGGTGAACGTCTCCGCGATGGAAGGCCAGTTCAGCCGCGGCTACAAGGGTCCGGGCCACCCGCACACCAACATGGCCAAGGCCGCGCTCAACATGCTCACCCGCACCAGCGCCCGCGAGATGCTGGAGACCGACGGCATCCTGATGACCGCGGTCGACACGGGCTGGATCACCGACGAGCGCCCGCACCCGGACAAGATGCGCCTGGCCGACGAGGGCTTCCACGCCCCGCTCGACCTGGTGGACGGCGCGGCCCGGGTCTACGACCCGATCGTCCGCGGCGAGCAGGGCGAGGACGTCCACGGCTGCTTCCTCAAGGACTACGCACCGTCCCCCTGGTGAGCCCCCCGACGGGCCCGGTGGAGCGGGGAGCGCGGGGCGCCGGCGCGGTGCCCCGCTCCGGCGGTCCGGTGCGTCCCGCGTGGAGATCATCGCACCGTACGCTGGTGTCGTGACACCCGTATCCGGCTCCGTGCCCGACTCCGACGACGTCCGCCGCATCGCGCTCGCCCTTCCGCAGACCGCGGAGAAGCAGGCTTGGGGGATGCCCACCTTCCGGGTCGCCGGGAAGATGTTCATCACCGTGCCGGACGACGAGACCTCGTTCGCCGTGCGGTGCCCGATGCACGAGCGGGGCGAACTGATCGCGGCGGAGCCGGAGAAGTTCTGGGTGCCGCCCCACGAGGCGGGTTCGAACTGGGTCCGGGTGCGCCTGGCCGCCCTCGACGACCTCGACGAACTCCGCGACATCCTCGTCGACTCCTGGAAGCAGGCGGCCCCCGCCGACCTCGTCGCGGCCTATCTCACGACGGACTGAAGTCCGGGTCGGGCAGCAGCACCGCGGCCCCCTGGACCCGGTCGCCCGCCAGGTCGCCGAGCGCCTCGGGGGCGCGGCCCAGGGGATACGGCGTGGTCGTCACGCGGATCCCGATCCGTTCCGCGGTCTGAAGGAACTCCCGCCCGTCGCGCCGGGTGTTGGCGCTCACGCTGCACAGGTTCCGCTCGTAGAAGAGGTGTTTCTGGTAGGTGAGCGGGGGGATGTCGGTGAGGTGGATGCCGGCGACGGCGAGCGTCCCGGAGCGGTCCAGCGCCGCCAGCGCCACCGGCACCAGCTCGCCCACCGGTGCGAAGAGGATGGCGGAGTCCAGCGGCTCGGGCGGGCGGTCGTAGGCGTCGCCGGTGGACACCGCGCCCAGTTCGCGCGCCAGTTGGCGGGCCCGCGCGGATCGGGTGAGCACGTGCAGCCGGGCCCCTTCGGCCACCGCGACCTGCGCGGCCAGGTGTGCCGAGCCGCCGAAGCCGTAGATGCCCAGCCGCCCGCCGGGTGGCAGCGCGCACCGCCGCAGCGCCCGGTAGCCGATGATCCCCGCGCAGAGCAGTGGTGCGAGCGTCGCCGCGTCCTGCGACTCCGGCAGCGGGTAGGCGTAGTCCGCCGCGAGCAGCGTCAGGTCCGCGAATCCGCCGTCCGCGTCCCACCCGGTGTACCGCGAGGCGGGGCAGAGGTTCTCGGCGCCGGCCCGGCAGTACCGGCACTCCCCGCAGGTGGCGCGCAGCCAGGCCCCGCCCACCCGGTCGCCGGTCCGGAACCGCGTCACCGCCGCACCCGCGGCAGCCACCCGGCCCACGATCTCGTGTCCCGGTATGGTCGCCGGCCGGTGCGCCGGAAGATCACCCTCAGCGAGATGCAGATCCGTACGACAGACACCGCAAGCCTCCACCCTCACCAGCAGGTCCCCGGGCCCCGGCTCCGGAACGGGCCGGCGCACCGCCGTCAGCGGCCCGGAGGCAACCGGCCCCGGCCGCTCGACGGCCCACCCGGACAGCGTCTCCGGGAGCGCGGCGCGCGCCATGCCTCCAGCGTCCCGCCCGCCCGTCACCCGGGCAAACGCTGCGCGGACCGCCCTGGCTCGTTCGTGCCCAACCAACTTCTACAGTGATGTAGATTTTCGGTCCGTACGCAACGGCGGTCGTCATCAGGGCGTCCTTGGAGAGCGACGTCCGTTACGCGGCGAGGGCCGTGGACGGCGACCGCCGTGGACAACGACCGAGGAGAGGATGTCCCGTGGGCATCATCAGCTGGATCGTGCTCGGGCTCCTGGCCGGGGCGATAGCCAAGTTCCTGCTTCCCGGACGCGATCCGGGCGGCCTGGTGGGCACCACGCTCATCGGCATCGCCGGTTCGTTCATCGGCGGCTGGCTGTCGGCGAAGTTCCTGCACCGACCGATCGCACACAACTTCTTCGACCTCGCCACCTGGGTCGCGGCCGTCGCCGGCGCCCTGGTCCTGCTCATCGTCTACCGGTTGCTGTTCGGCAACTCCCGTAACTGAACGGGTGCCCGGTCCGGCGGCCGGCGGCGGCCTCCGGGCCGCGGTGTCGGCCCCTCCCGCGAGCCGACCTGCGGATTGGTCGGCGGAAGCCGGAACTGCCGTGCCGGTGTATCCGTTTCCACTGGAGACCGACATATGGGGAATCAGATGAGTGTGAACTTGAGCAAGGGCCAGAAGGTCAGCCTGAGCAAGTCCGACGGCGGCGCGCTGAGCGTGGTCCGGATGGGCCTGGGCTGGCAGGCCGCGCGCCGCAAGGGCTTTCTCGCCCGGCTCACCGCCCGGGAGATCGACCTCGACGCCTCGGCGGTGCTCTTCGCCGGCCAGCAGCCCGTCGACGTCGTCTTCTTCAACCACCTCGTGAGCGACGACGGCTCGGTGCGCCACACCGGCGACAACCTCGTCGGCGGCGCGGGCCAGGGGGGCGACGACGAGTCGATCCTGGTGGACCTGGCACGCGTGCCGGTCCACGTCGACCAGATCGTCTTCACCGTCAACTCCTTCACCGGGCAGACCTTCCAGGAGGTGGAGAACGCCTTCTGCCGCCTGCTGGACGAGACCAACGGCCAGGAGCTGGCCCGCTACTCCCTCTCCGGCGGCGGCTCGCACACCGCCCAGATCATGGCCAAGGTCTTCCGGTCGGACGGCGGTTGGGAGATGGCGGCGCTCGGTGCGCCCGCGCACGGCCGCACCTTCGAGGATCTGATGCCCACCATCGCCGCGCATCTGTGAGTTCCCGGTCCGCGCGCTCCCGGCCACCGGTGTCGGGAGGGCCGCGGATCGGCGGCCGTGGGCGTGGGCGTGGGCGTGGCCGGACGGTGCCGGCGCCGCCGAGGGGTTGCCTCGACGGCCCCGGTCAGGGCGCCCCGGGCGCCGTCGGCCCGGAGAAGCCCGGGCTGCCGAAGTCGGGTGCGGTGAAGTCCGGGGCGGCGTAGTCGGGAGAGCTGAAGCCGCGGCCGTCGGCCGGTGTCGGGCGGGCCTCGCCCGCGCCGCCGGCCACCCCGGCCGTGGCCGGGCGGGGGAGCGCCGGCCGCCCGAGGGGTCTTCCGCCGCTGGTCGCGGTATCGAGCCGACCGAGCAGGAACGGCATGATCCCCCGCTCCAGCAGGGCCAGTTGCCAGGCTTCGTGCGCCCGCGCGACGTGCGGATCGGCCTCGTCGGGCGTCCGGGCGTCGGCCGCCGCACGGTTGCGCGAGGCCGTCACCAGCATCCAGACCAGCCCGATCAGGACCGCCACGCCGGCGACCCCGGCGGACGTCCAGCCCGCCGTGAGCAGTTCGTCGGCGAGCCGGGACGACGCGGTCACCGTGTGCAGCCCGAAGCCGAACAGCAGGAAGACGACCGCGGCGGTGGCGGCCAGGCCGGGCACCAGCACTCCCAGCGCGGGCAGCACCCCGCCGCTCCGGGACGCCGTCCCGGCGGCGGGCGGGGGCGGCACCGGCCGCGGGGCGTCGGCCGCGGCGGCGCGCTGCCGGACGAGCTCGCGGTATTCGGCGGTCGCGGTGGCGGCGAGGGTGTCGCGCGCCCCGAGCGCCGCGCTGCGTAGCTGCTCGGCATTGAGCGAACCGGCCGTCTGCGACAGCGCCGCCCTGATCTCCGGGGAGCTCAGGGCCTGGTCCACGGTGCGCTCGAATGCGGTGGTGTCCGGTGCCTGTAAGCGGTCGTTCTGGTGCACGTGTAATCCCCGATGGGTCGAGAGTCAAAGTTGCCCGACGGTCCGGTCCGGTGCTGGGCCGCGCGGCCCGGACGGGGGCCATGTCGGGCCACTGTCCGGACAACGCGGCGCGCCTCTTGATGGTTCCCTGATTGCGCAATCCCTAAAGTGTTGCTCATGGATGACATGAAGGCGATGCGGGACATGGCGGGCGTGGAGCCGTGGGAGACGGCGGTGCTCTTCGGCGGGCCGGCCGACGGGGTGCGGCTGCGCCTGACCGGCCGGCCGAGCGTGCTGCAGGTGAGCCACCCCTGCCGGGTCGAGAACGCCCCGGACGGGATGCAGATCGCGGCGCTGCACATCTACCGCCGCGACCTGAAGGTGAAGAGCGAGCCGCTGCGGTACGGCTTCGACGGGGTGAGCCCGTGAAGCGGGGCCAACTCCGCGCACAAGGTGGACCCTTGAGGGGCGGCCCTTGAGGAGCGGTCCCCCGAGGGGGGTTGGCGCGCACCGCATCCGGCTGTCGGACGTCCGCTGCCGCCCCGCCTCACGGTGCCGGGTTCGGTCCGGCCTCCCGGTCCGTACGGGCGGCGGCCGGGTGCTCGGAGGCGACGCCTCCGGGTGCCGCCCCGGCGGTGCCGGCGGTGGCCGGAGCGCCGGGTGCCGGGTGCAGTGTGCGCGGTGCCTCCGCCGGCTCCTGCGGGCCGTGCGCGTACGTGGTGGTGGGCGGCGTCCCGTCGTCGTCCTTCATCGCCTTGGCCTCGCTCTTGAGGATGCGCAGCGACTTGCCCAGCGCACGGGCGGTGTCCGGCAGCTTCTTGGAGCCGAAGAGGAGGATCACCACGAGCGCCACGACCAGCAGATGCCAGGGTTCCAGTCCGTTGCGCAGCATCGCTGCCACCCTTCTCTCGTTGTCACCACGGTCGGTTTCTGCGCCCGGTCGCGTGGGTCCGGCCGCGGGTATCACTTGCTACATTGCGCAACTGTATAACCCTGGGCGGGGGAGAGCCTTCTGCCGGCAGGAAAACGCACGGACGAGGGTGCACACGTGACACGCAGCCACACCGCAGGCGCCGCACACGGGGGCGGGGACGGGGCCGCCGGAGAGGGGCGGCGCGGGCTCGGCGGGATCCGAGCGGCGGCCGCGCTGACCCTCTCGCTCCTGGTGCTGCTGATCGCCGGCGCGGGCTGGCTCTACCTCCAGCTCAACGGCGACATCAACACCTTCGGCGCGGACGGCCTCAGCGCGAACCGGCCCGCCGCGGGCGGCGGCGGCAACGTCCTGGTGATCGGCTCCGACTCGCGGGCCGGCGGCAACCGCCGACTCGGCGGCGGGGAGGGCGACGTGGGGCGCTCGGACACCGCGTTCCTGCTGCACGTCTACGGCGACGGCCGGCACGCGCTCGCGGTGTCCTTCCCCCGGGACACCCTGGTGGACATCCCGCCGTGCCGGCTGCCCGACGGCCGATGGACCCCGCCGCAGTCCGACGCGATGTTCAACTCCGCGTTCACCGTGGGCCGCACGACCAAGGGCAACCCAGCCTGCACCCAGAACACCGTGGAGCAGCTCACCGGGCTGCGGGTGGACCACACCGTCGTCGTCGACTTCGCGGGCTTCGCCGCGCTGACCACCGCCGTCGGCGGGGTGCCCGTATGCCTGCCCCAGGACGTCTACCAGGGGGACCTCGACCCGAACCGGGGGGCCCGCGGCGGGCTGGTCTTCGCCCGGGGTCCGCAGACCGTCTCCGGTCAGCGGGCGCTGGACTACGTACGCCTCCGGCACGGCATCGGGGACGGCTCCGACATCGGCAGGATCAAGCGGCAGCAGGCGTTCACCGCCGCGCTGATCAAGAAGGTCAGGTCCCACGGCATGAACCCGTCCGCGCTGCTCCCGCTGGCCCGGGCGGCCACCGCGGCCCTGACCGTGGACCCCGGACTGGGCTCCGCGGACCGGCTCCTGGCCTTCGCCCTGTCGATGCGGGACGTCGACCTGCACAACACCACGTTCCGGACCCTGCCCTGGCGCTACCAGGGCGCCCGGGTCGCGATCGTCCACCCGGACGCCGACGAGCTGTGGGCCGGGCTGCGCGCCGACCGCGCCGTGGACGGCCGGGCCGCCGGCGGCACCGGCGCCCCGGACGACGGCAAGGCCCCGCTGCCCGTCCCGACGCCGGACGCCGCACCGCCCGTGGCCGGCATCGGCGTCGCGGTCTACAACGGCACCACCGTCCCCGGGCTCGCCGCGCACGCCGCCGCCGAACTGCGCGCGGCCGGCTTCGACGTCACCCGCACCGCCACCGCCGACGGTCAGCAGCACACCACCACCGTCATCGGATACGGCCCCGGCCGGCAGGAGCCCGCCCGGACCGTCGCCCGGTACTTCCCCGGTGCGGTCCTCCAACAGGCCGCCGCCCCCGGCGTCCGCGTCACCCTCGGCCGGGACTACGCCGACCGGCCCGCCCTCGGCGCCGGCGCCCCGACCGCCCCGCCGGGAAGCGCGGGCGGCGCCGCACGCTCCGCCGCCGACGACCCGTGCTCCGATCTCTCGTACGGTTAGCCGCAGCGCATCGCGCGGCGGTCACCGGCACCGGTACGTCACCTCTTGCCCATGTCCCCTGTATCACCATGATGTTGAGGAGAAGATCAGCCCTATGTACGCCCTTCGCCGGCCCTCGCCCGGCGCTCTGCCCAGACTCCTGACCGGCCTGCTGCTGGCGGCCCTGGTGCTGCTCGTCGGGGCCGGCGCCCTGCCGCAGCCCGCCCACGCCGCAGGCACCGGCCTCGACACCGTCGCCGAGGCGCTCAAGAAGAGCCCGGTGTACGTCGATCCGCGGGTCCGCGACCAGCTCCCGGACGCCGACCGCAACGCCCTCGCGGAGAAGATACGGAACGCCGACAAGCCGGTCTTCGTCGCCGTCCTGCCGGACGCCCCCGAGTTCCCCCGGCCGACCCTGATGCGGGACCTGCGCACCAAGGTCGGCATCACCGGCGTCTACGCCGTCCACATCGGCGCCAACGGCTTCAACGCCGGCGCCGACCGACAGGTCCTGTCCCACAACGCGGTGACCAACCTCAAGGATGCCGTGCGGGACTCCCACAAGGGCGACACCAAGGGCATGCTCACCGAGTTCGTCCAGCAGGCCGCCACCCAGGCGCACGGCGCGGCACCCTCCTCCTGGAACGACGGCGAAGGCGGCGGCTCGGCCACCGGCCTGCTCATCGGCGGCGCCGTGGTGGTGGCCGGCGGCGTGGGCGGCTACGCCCTCCTGCGCCGCGCCAGGAAGCAGCGCGAGGAGCGGGAGCGCGCCGAACTGGACGCCCTGCGGGTGGTCGTCGACGAGGACATCACCGCCTTCGGCGAGGAACTGGACCGCCTCGACTTCAACCCGTCCGAGCCCGGCGCCACCGACGCCATGCGCACCGACTACACCAGCGCCCTGGACGCCTACGACCTCGCCAAGACGCGGATGGCCGAGGCCCGCCGCCCCGAGGACGTCCGCCCGGTGACCGAGGCCCTGGAGGACGGCCGGTTCGCGCTGGCCACCCTGGCCGCCCGCCGCACCGGCGCCCCGCTGCCCGAGCGCCGACTGCCCTGCTTCTTCGACCCGCGGCACGGCCCCTCCGCCACCGACGTCCAGTGGGCCCCGGCCGGCGGTGCCCCGCGCCCGGTCCCGGCCTGCGCCGCCGACGCCACCCGCGTGGCCGACGGCCTGGAGCCGATGTCCCGCACCGTCCAGACCCCGGGCGGGCCGCAGCCCTACTGGGACGCCGGACCGGCCTACTCGCCGTGGGCCGGCGGCTACTTCGGCGGCGGCGGTGTGCTCACCGCCATGGTCGCCGGGACCGTGCTCGGCTCGGTGCTCAGTGCCCCGAGCGCGTACGCCGACTCCCCGTCGTTCTTCAACGGCCCCGAGGGCGGCAGCGAATCCGGCGCCGACTTCAACGCGGGCGACTTCGCGGGCGGCTTCGGCGACGGTGGTGGCTTCGACGGCGGCGGGTTCGACGGCGGAGGCGGCGACTGGTGAGCCGCCCGCCCCGTCAGGCGTTCTGACCCCCTACGAGGGCGTGTTCCGCGGATCGTTCCGGCGATCCGTCGGGCACGCCCTCGCCGCTCTCCCGGCGCGCGTACCGCATCCGCGCGAACGCCAGCGCCGCACCGTAGAGCGTCAGGACCGCCGACAGCAGCAGGTAGTACAGCGGCGGCGGGGCCGACATGGCCAGCAGCGGGGCCACCGGCGACACCGGCAGCAGCAGCCCGACCACCGCCAGTCCGGTCACCGCCAGGTGGACCGGCCCCACCACGCGCCCCTCGGCGGCCCGCCGCCCCGTACGCAGCAGCAGCATCACCATCCCCTGGGTGAGCAGGTTCTCGGTGAACCACCCGGCGTGGAACATCGTCGGGCTGTCCGTCCCCGGCGTGGCATGGGCGACGAACGCCAGCACCCCGAAGGTCGCCAGGTCCGCCACGGCGTTGATCAGGCCGAACCCGGTGATGAAGCGGAGGAAGACCCGCGGTCGCAGCACCGCCGGTCGGCGCGCCGCCCCCACGGTCGGCCGGTCGAAGGCGAGCGAGAGCTGTGCCGCGTCGAAGCAGAGGTTCTGCACCAGGACCTGCGCCGGCAGCATCGGCAGGAACGGCAGCAGCAGCCCCGCCGCCAGCATGGCGATCACGTTGCCGAGGTTGGACGACAGGGTGATCCGCAGATACGCCGCGATGTTGCCGCTGGCGTGCCGGCCGGCGGTGATCGCCCGCTCGATCGCGGTCAGGTCCTTCTCTGCCAGCACCACATCGGCGCCCTCGCGCGCCACCGGCACCGCCCCGCGCGGGCAGATCCCGACGTCCGCCGCCTGAAGCGCCGGCAGGTCGTTGACCCCGTCGCCCAGGAACCCGGTGGTGTGCCCGTCCGCCCGCAGCGCGGCGACGATCCTGGCCTTGTCCTGCGCCGTGCAGCGCGCCACGACCGTGGCCGCGCCGACCGCCTCGGCCAGCGCCGGCCCCTCCAGCCCGGCGAGCCGGCCGGCGGTGACCACCTCGCCCGGCGGCAGCCCCAGGTCCCGGCAGGCCCGGGCCGCGGTGCCGGGATGGTCGCCGGTGAGCACCTTCACCGCCACCTGGCGCTCGGTCAGCACCCGCAGGGCGTCCGCCGCCGACGGCGCCAGCTCGTCGCTCAGCGCCACGAAGCCCAGGAAGGTCAGGCCCCGCACGTCCCCGTCGGTGTATCCGCCGAGCCGGGGCCGGCGGTCGCCGCGGGCCACCGCCAGCAGCCGGAACCCGCCATCCGCCTCCTCGGCCGCGCACCGCAGCAGCCGCTCCCGGGCCGCCTCGTCCAGCGCGGTCTCGCCGCCGCCGCCGCCGGTCAGCAGCCGCCCGCACCGCTCCAGCACGTCCTCCACCGCGCCCTTGACGACCAGGGTGTGGGTGCCGTGCCGCCCCGGGCGGCGGATCACCGCCGTGGACATCCGCACCATCGGGTCGAACGGCAGCGCCGCGATGCCCTCGTACTCCAGCGGGTCCGTGCCCCGTGCGTCCGCGGCGGTCAGCACCGCCTCGTCCAGGGCGTCCGGTACCGGCAGTTCGGCCAGTTCGATGGTCCAGAAGCTGTTCACGGCCGCCCAGTGCAGCACGTCCGGATCGGGCGCGCCGTCCGGGCCCGCGGACCGCACCACGACCGGCCGGTCCTGGGTGAGGGTGCCGGTCTTGTCCAGGCACAGCACGTCGATCGCGCCGAGGTCGTGCAGCGCCGGCAGCCGTTTGACGATCACCCCGCTGGTCCGGGCCAGCAGCGAGGCGCCCCGGGCGAGCGCGGTGGTCACGATCACCGGCAGCATCTCCGGCGTCAGCCCGACCGCGACGGCCACCGCGAACGGCAGCGTCTCCAGCCCCCGCCCGCGCAGCGCGGCATTGGCCATCAGCACCAGCGGCGGCGTCAGCAGCATGAAGCGGATCAGCGTCCAGGCGATGCCGTGCACCGACCGGTCGAAGGCGGTCTCGCCGCGCCGCCGGGCCGGCCCGCGGTACGCGGCGGCGAACCGGGTGTCCGCGCCGGTCGCCACCACCAGACCGGTCCCGCTGCCGGTCGCCACGCTGCTGCCCTGGAAGCACATGTGCGGCGGCTCGGGCGCGTCCTGGTCGGTGCCGGGCGGGGCGTCCACCGCGCGCTTCGGCACCGGCGCGGACTCCCCGGTCAGCGCCGCCTGGTGCACCGTCAGCCCGTTGGCGCGCAGCAGCCGGACGTCCGCCGGTACCAGGTCGCCGGGGCCCAGCCGCACCACGTCACCGACCACCAACTGGTCTACGGGGAGCTCCCGCAGCTGCGGCGGCGCGTCCGCGGCGGACCGGCGCTGCACCGTCGCGGTGGTGGCGACCAGTTCCTGCAGCGCCGCCATCGCCCGACCGGCCTGGTGCTCACCGCCGGACCGCAGCGCACAGCTGACCACCACCAGCGTCATGATCACGCAGGCGGTGCCCCAGGACGCGACGGCCGCCGAGACCAGCCCCAGACACAGCAGCACCGTGGTGAACGGATCCCGCAGCGCACCCAGGAAGCGCCGTGGCCAGGACACCGGACGCCACGACGGCACGGTGTTCTCCCCGCACCGGGCCAGCCGCTCCTCGGCCTGGGCCTCGGTCAGCCCGCGCGGCCCGCTGTCCAACCGCCGCAGCAGCTGCAATGACGTCAGCGCGGTCAGCGCCGCCGGCTCCACCGTCCCGGCCCCGACCTCCGCGCGCACCGCTTCGGCGTCCGGGGGCACCTGGCCGGCCCCCGGCGCCGCGGTGATCTCAGGCACCGAGCTCACGCAGGCGGGCCGGCGACACACCCTCGCTGCGGGCGGCGAGTTGGACGACGAGGGTGCGCATCACGGCGACGGTGTCGGGGTCGTCGACGAAGTAGACGACCCGGCGGCCCTCGCGGCGGGAGCGCACCAGTCCGGCGAGTTTGAGCTTGGACAGGTGCTGGCTGATCGCGGGCAGGGCGCCGCCGACCCGTTCGGCCAGTCCGCTGACGTCGCTCTCTCCCTGGGCCAGTGCCCAGACGATGTGCAGCCGTGGGGGAGAGGCCAGCAGCCCGAACATCGCGGCCGCCTCGGCCAGTACCTCGGCGGACGGATCGGCCGTCGCGGCTTCCCCCTCGATGCTCCTCACCACTCGCACTCCGTCCCATCGGTGGCCCAGAGCGCCCAGTGTAGGCGGCGCGTCCGACCCGTCGGCAGGCCGAAGCGGCCTGCCGAACAGGCGAGCGCGGAGTGCCGGGCGGGTCCGCGGCCCGCATGATGGCGGTGGACCCGACCAGGGCCGGTCCGGGACCGCTCGGCGGACCGTCCCCAGGTGCGCCCACCCATCCCGCGAGGTGTGCCCATGGAAGAGAGCCGGTTCCTGCCGGAGGGCCGGGCGGTGCGGACGGCCCCGGTGCCCGGTCCCGCGCACTGCCGGCCCCCTGCCGTGCCGCGTGCCGCGGCGCGCCCGCTGCCCTGGCTGGCCCTCACCGGCGCGGCCTTCGCCCTCCTCCAGCTGGTCCTGGTGGTCCCCGGGACCGGCCTGGGCTGGGACGAGACGGTCTACGCCAGCCAGGTCGCCCGGGACGTACCGGCCGCCTTCTTCAGCGCGCCCCGGGCCCGCGGCATCACCTACCTCATCGCCCCGGTCGCCGCGCTGACGCCGTCCGCCACCGCCCTGCGGATCACCCTCGCGCTCCTCTCCGGCGCCGGCCTGTGGGCCGCGCTGCGGGTCTGGCGGCGGCTGCTCCCCACCCGGGTGCTGGCCCTCGGCGGCGCGCTCTTCGCCACGCTGTGGATCACCCTCTACTACGGGCCCCAGGTCATGCCCAACCTCTGGGCCGCCTACGGGGCGCTCGCGGCCACCGGCTGCTTCCTGCGCGCCGTACAGGACCGCACGGACCGCCGGGCGCTCGTCGGGCTGCCGCTGGCCGTCGCGGCGACGGCGCTGATGCGTCCGCCGGACGCCGGCTGGCTGGTGCTGGTGCCGGCCGTCGCGGCCCTCGCGGTGCCCCGGTGGCGGCGCCCCGCCCTGGTCCTGCTGCTGGCGGGTGGGCTGCTGCTGGGCGCCGCGGACTGGATCGTCGAGGCGTACCTCCGCTACGGGGGCCTGTTCGCCCGTCTTCAGCGCGCGGCCGAGATCCAGGGCGGCATCGGCTGGAACCTGGCCGTGGACGACCAGATCCGCAGCCTGGACGGGCGCGGGCTGTGCCGCCCCTGCGACGTGCCCTGGACCCATCCCGTCACCGCCGTGTGGTGGTTCCTGCTGCCGCTCCTGACCGCCGGTGGCGTGCTGGCGGCGGTGCGCGCCCGGCGCCCGGCCACCGCGCTGCTGCCGACCGCCGTCGCGGTGGCGACCGCGGCGCCGTACCTCTTCCTCATCGACTACGCCGCGCCCCGCTTCCTGCTGCCCGCCTACGCCCTGCTGTCCCTCCCCGTGGCCGACGGCCTGTGGCGACTGGCCGCCCCTGGAGGCCGGCTCCGGCCGCGCGCCACCGCGCTGCTCGCCACGGCGCTCGCCGCCCACCTGGCCGTCCAGTTCGCGGTGCTGACCGGGAACACCGCCCGCAACCGGCACATGCGCCAGGACTTCACGGCCGCCGCCACCGCCCTGCACGCGCTCGGCGTCCGGCCGCCCTGCGTCCTGACCGGCGACCATGCCGTCCAACTCGCCTACTACGCCGGCTGCGCCTCCCGGCAGACCGTCGGCCCCGACGCCGGCACCACCCCGCAGCAGCTGCGCGCCGCGGCCGCCCGCCGGCCCGTCGCGGTGCTCGTCCCACCGTCCGCCGCCCCGCCCGCCCTCGCCCGCGGCTGGCGGCCCGCGGCGCTGTCCGGCACCGGCAGCTTCCGCGGCTACCGCGTCTACCGCTCGCCCGCCCCGGAGGCCGGTGCGGCTCCCGCACCGACCGCCCGCTGACACCCCGGCGTACGCCGGGGCACGCCGTGCACCCAGAATTCATCCGCTCTCCGCCCGCCGGTACCGATGGCGGGCTTGCGCACCGTGTTTGATCGAAGGTGCGGGGGAGTGTCCCCTCACCGCCCCCTCCGCGTCAGCTCACCGCACCAGCAGCAGTTCCGGAAGTGGACCCATGAGCGCGATCAGCACCGGCCACGCCGAGCGGGCGCGGCGGCTGCGCGCGGCCGAGGACGCCGCCGAGCGGATCGGCACCACGCTGGACGCCGACACCACCTGCGCCGAACTCGCCCGGTTCGTCTGCCGGTCGCTGTGCGACGCCGCCGCGGTGGAGCTGCTGCCCGACAGCCCGGACCACCCCGCCGCCGACCTCGACGCGGTCGACGGCCACCCGGCCGCCCTGCACCGGGTCGCGGCCGAGGGCCGCATCCTCCTCCTGGAACCGCGCGGCGCCGCCGTACCGGCCCCGCTGTCCGTACCACTGCTGGCCCACGGCCGGCTGTACGGCGTGCTGCGCGCCGCCCGTGCCGGCGGCGGCTTCACCGCGCACGAGACCGCCACCCTCCAGCACGCGGCGCGGCTGGCGGCCGTCCACCTCGCCCACGCCCGCCGGCACGCCGCCGCCCGGCGCACCTCCCTGGACCTCCAGCGCGCCCTCCTGGCCGAGCCCGGCCGCCCCCACCCCAACCTGGAGCTCGCCACCCGCTACCTGCCGGCCGACAGCGGCGCCCTGGTCGGCGGCGACTGGTGCGAGGCGGTGCGGCTGCACTTCGGGCGGACCCTGCTGGTCATGGGCGACGTGATGGGCCACGGCCTGGAGGCCGCGGTCGAGATGACCGCCTACCGCTCCGGGCTGCGCTACGTCGCCGCCGCCGAGCTGCCGCCCCACCGGGTGCTGCGTCAACTCGACGCGGTGGTGGCCCGGGACGACCACCGCCGCCCGGCGACCTGCCTGCTGGCCCAGATCGACCCGGCCCGCAAGATCGCCTCGTTCGCCAGCGCCGGCCACCTCCCGCCGGTCGTCTTCGGCGCCGACGGCACCGCCCGGCCGCTGCCGGTGCCCGCCGGTCCTCCGCTGGGCACCGGCGCAGGTGGCTACGAGATCGTCACCCGCGGGCTCACCCCCGACGACACCCTGTTGATGTTCACCGACGGCCTGGTCGAGCGGCGCGGTGAGGACATCGACGCCTCCCTGGCCCGGCTCGCCCGGATGCGGCTGCCCGCCGGTGCCGGTGTGGCCGAGGTCCTCGACGAGGTGCTGGCGCGCCTCGGCGGCCGGTGCGGCGAGGACGACGTGGCGGTGCTGGCCGCGCGGATCCGCCGGCGCTGACCGCCGCCGTTGACCTGCCCTGCGGACCGGCCCCGGTCACCGCGCCGCGTACTCCGGCGGCCGGGTGATCGCGATCACGGCGACGTCGTCGCTCAGATTGCCGCCCGCGTAGCGGAGCAGATCGTCGCGGAGGCGCCGGACCAGCGCGGCCGGGTCGGGCTCGTTCCACTGCGCCAGCCGGTCGGTCAGCGGATAGAACGCGCCCGAGCGGTCCCGGGTCTCGATCACCCCGTCCGTGTACAGCAGCAGCACCTCGTCCGGCCCGAACGCGAAGCTCTCCAGCTTGTAGTCGCTCTCCAGCGGCGCGGTCAGTCCGAGCGGCAGCGCCGGCTCGGTGACGTCCAGCGACCGGACCCGCCCGTTCCGAAGCACCAGGGGCGGGGGGTGCCCGCAGTTGACCATCTCGATGCGCGGTCCGTCGTCGCAGACGTCCAGGACCACGGCGGTCACGAAGGACTCCGGGTACTCCTCGGGGGCGTGCGCGAGGTTCCAGAACACCGAATTGCCCAGGTGCGCCGCGATCGCCGGCAGCGGCAGGTTCCGGTAGGCCGAGCCCCGGAACGCCCCGATCAGCACCGCGGCCTCCCCGATCGCGGGCAGGCCCTTGCCGCGCACGTCCCCGATCACCAGGCGGGTGCCGCCCGGCACCGGCACCGCCGCGTACAGGTCGCCGCCGATCTCGGCCTCCTCCTCCGCCGCGATGTACGCCGACTCGATGCGCAGCCGGCCGATCCGGCGCGGCAGCGGCCACAGCAGCACCTGCTGGGCCGCCACCGCCACCGACCGGACCTGGCTCAGCTGCCGGTGGTGCCGGTCGCGGGCGTAGCGGAAGACCGTGACCAGCACCGAGAGCACGAAGAGCGCGGCGATCTGCGCCTCGTGGTTGGCGGTCGTCAGCCCGCCGTGCAGATGGCCGATGAGGATCTGGGCGGCCACCGCCAGGGCACCGATCACCCCGGTGAGGCGGGCTCCCGCGAACGCGGCGGTGAGGGCCGGCGCCGCGACCAGGAACGGGCCCAGGTGGATGGTGGTGGGTGAGCTGATGTCCAGCGCGGTGACCGCCACGATCAGGGCGAGCGGCAGGGCGACCAGCCCGTGGCTCAGCCGCCAGGGCCTGCCTTCGCGGAGCGGACCGCGCCGGACGCGCATATCTCTTCTCTACACCTGCGGCGGCCCCCGCGCCCGCAGGGGCCGCCGCAGGGTCGGATCAGAGCGTGACGGCCTTGGTCGCGTCCGCGTAGTGGCCGCCGCGCGGGGTGACGACGGCCGCCTCGATCACGACCCGCTGCCTCTTGTGGAACACCGAACCGGGCTTGGGGTGCAGGACCAGCCGGACGATGTGGTTCCGGGCGTCGCACCGCAGCTTCTTGTTCGCGAGCGTTCCGGTGGCCACGGCCTTGTGGTGGCCCTTGGCGACCAGGCTGGTCGCGGTGGCCGCCAGGTGGACGGTCGACCCCGGGTCGCAGGAGTAGGTGATCTCGGCCGTGACGACCGCGGGGCGGCCGGCGCCGAGCGCGACCTGGCCGACGGCGATCGAGTTGGCCTTGGCGACGGCCGGGGAGGCCAGGGCGCCGACGGCACCGGCGGCCAGCAGCAGGGCGGTGGCGGCGGTGCCGGCGACCCGGCGGACGGGACGGGCTGGCTTCACTGAGAATCCTCCACGGACGAGGGGCGGGCCCGATCGGGCCCGCGGAGCGTACTGCTGTCGTCCCTAGTGAGGGTGATTCCCGCCGCGCGGTTGCCGATTGCGCCCGGCAGCTTCCGGACGAGCGGATTCCGCCGGCCGGGCGGCCCCGGTGGGGCGGGGGAGCCCCACCGCGACCGCCCGGCACCTCCACCGGTCCGCTCAGGCGCCCGGCGGCAGGTGCGCCGGCCGGCCCGACCCGCGCGTCATGCGGTAGCCGCCGACGCCCGCCAGCGCCGCCAGCACACCGCCCACCGCGGTCCACACCCAGCGGTCCGACCACCGGCCCGAGGACCAGCCGCCGTCCGGCGCCCCGTCCGCCGCCTGCTGCTGCGCCGACGCGCTCGGCTGCGGTGTGGGCGAGGCCGTGCCGGCGCCCGGCACCAGCGGGGCGGACAGCTTGCCGTCCACCGCCTGGGCGCCGCCCGTGTCGGTCGCGGACGCCACGACCTCGGTCTGCACCGGCTGCCCCAGGTCCTCCTGGGACAGACCGACCACGGTCAGCCGGACGTAGTAGTTGCCCGGCAGCGGGTCGTTCGCCCACTGCTCCGCCCAGCCGCGCACCGTGCGCAGCGTGCAGGACAGCTCGACCGTCCCGGCGCCCTTGGCCGCCGCCCTGGTCGTCACGCCGTACTGGCACGCCTGGCGGCGGCGCAGCCCGTCGTAGACGTCCAGCTGCCAGGTGGCCGCGCCGTGCCGGGCGGTCTCCGGCAGGGTCACCTTGGCCTTGACGGTGACCCGTTGGCCGGTGTCGGCCGGCAGCACCCAGTACAGGTAGTCGCCGGTGGAGGCGCTGGCGGTGGCCCGCTGGTCCAGCGCGATCGGGGTCGCGGTGCGGAAGGACGTGCCGGCCTCCGTGGGGCCCTTGGCGGCGTCCCCGCCCTCGCTCGCGCTCGCGCTGGTACTCGGGCTCGGGCTGTCGGCGACGGCCGCGCCCGCCCCGGCCACGCCGCCGGCGAACGCCAGGGCCGCGGCGCTCGCCAGCAGCCCGGCCGCCCGCACCGCACGGGCCGTCACGTTACGTACGCTCCGCATCAGTTGGTCCTCCAGACGGTGATGCGCCAACGGGAGATCCAGCCCCACACCAGGCCGCCCAGGAACCCGGCGACCACCAGGGCACCGAGCAGCCACCAGCCCCGGCCGAGGCCGAAGGAGGCCACGTCGGAGGCGTTGTGCGGACCGTCGACGAGGTCCACGGCCAGCTCCACCGGCAGGCCCGGTTCGGTCTTGACCGAGGGGCCCGCCGCGAAGGAGTTGCTGACCTGGAGGCAGACCGTCTCGGGCGCGTCCTTGGTGGCGTCGTCCGAGGAGGCGACCTCGGACTTGGCGTAGCGCAGCCCGGTGGAGACGACGTCGGTCCGGCCGTCACCGGCCTCCGAGCCGCGGACGATCTCCCGGCCGTGCTGGGTCGAGGCCCTCAGCAGCACCCCGTAGTCGTTGTTGACCGCGCGGTCCGCGCCGATGCTCACCGAAGCGCGCAGTTCCTGGCCCGGCTTGACGTTCACCCGGTACCAGCGGTGCTCGGCGAACGTCTCGCGGTCGTTGTACAGGCCCGGCTTGAGCTCCGGGGCACCGGCGCACTCCGCGGCGCCCTGAACCTTCACCGGCGTGGCCACCCGATGGGCCGTGCGGTCCACCAACTGGTGGACGCGGTCGCGGAGTTGGTTGGTGTGCTGCACCGAGGTGTAGGTGCCGCCGGTCGCCTCGGCGATGCAGCTCAGCTGGCTGCGGGTCTTGGCGTCCGGCAGCAGCCCGAGGGTGTCGACGGTGAGGTGGATGCCCTGGGCGGCGATGTCCCGGGCCACCTGACAGGGGTCGAGCGGCTGGCAGGTGTCCTCGCCGTCGGTGATCAGGACGATCCGGCGCTGGCCGTCGCCGCCCTTGAGGTCCTCGGCCGCGGCCTGCAGGGCCGGGCCGATCGGCGTCCAGCCGGTGGGCACGAGCGTGGCCACCGCGGTCTTGGCCTCGGTCCGGTCGAGCGGCCCGACCGGGTAGAGCAGCTTGGTGTCCTTGCAGCCGACCTGCCGGTCGTTGCCGGGGTAGGTGGCGCCGAGCGTCCGTATGCCGAGCTGGACGTCCTTCGGCACGGCGTCCAGCACCTCGTTGAACGCCTGCTTCGCCGCGGCCATCCGGCTCTGCCCGTCGATGTCCCGGGCCCGCATCGAGCCGCTGACGTCGAGGGTCAACTCCACCTTGGGGGCGGCCCCCGGGACGGGTTCGCCGGCGCTGGCCGGGGTGGGCGACAGCCCGACCGTCATCGCGGCGAGCAACCCGCAGACCCCGGCCGCCAGCCTTCTTCTGGTGATCCGTTTGCTGATCGTTCTGGTGATCATCGCCGGATCGTATGGAGAAAACGGCCCGACTCCAAAACGACCCTGACGGAGGCCGCAAACGCCCCATAGGCGGAGCGGCCGTGCGGAACTCCCCGTCCCCGTTTCAGCCCCGCCGCCCGCTCGATCACACCTCTCCGGCCGAGCCGGGGTCGCGCACTGCACCTGTGCCGCCTGGAGGACCCTGTCCCGGGCGCCCCGGTGCGCCGCTGAGCGGCCCTGCGGCGCGCGCCGCCGTCCGCCCGGCCCCCGGCATCGGGTCAAGTCCGGGCGGGCGGCGGCGGGTGGGCGTAAAGGCCGTCGGGAGCGGGAAGTGGTTAACGGCGAACCGTGCGGGGCGCGTTCGCACCCACGTCGAAGGGGGTCTCTTGGCGGCTGCTGTGCCATCGTCTCCGGAGACGCTGTCTCTGGAACCGCGCCTGGACGTGCGCCTGGCGTCGCTGCTCGGCGCGGGGCACTTCCTCCCCTCGCTCGTCGACGCGCTGGGCTCGCCGCTGAACGTGCTGCTGCCCGACCAGATAGCCGAGAACGCCACCCGGTTCCGCGCCGCGTACGGCACCCACCGGCTCGGCGGCCAGGTCTACTTCGCGCACAAGGCGAACCGCTCCAGCGCGCTGCTGCGGCGGCTCGCGGCGACCGACGCGGCGGTGGACGTCGCCTCACTGGGCGAGCTGCAACACGCCCTAGGCGCCGGCTTCGCCCCGGACCGGATCATGGCGACCGGCCCGAAGAACCGCGAGTTCCTGTGGCTGGCCGCCCGGACCGGCGTCACCGTGCACGCCGACTCCGCCGGGGAGCTGGACGAGTTGGCGGCCCTGGTGCGCGCGCACCAACTCGCCCGCATACGGGTGCTGGTGCGGCTGTCCGCCTTCGACGGCCCGGGGGTCAAGGTGCTGACCCGGCCCAGCCGCTTCGGCACCCCGGCGGGGGAGCTGGACCCCCTGCTGAAGACCGTCGAGCGGCACGCCGACGTCCTGGAGCTGACCGGCGTCGGCTACCACCTCGACACCACCAGCCCGGAGGAGAAGGCGCGCGCCCTGGAGGGCTGCGTCCGGGCCCTGGACGTCTGCCGGAGCCGCGGGCTGCGCCCCCGGGCGGTGGACATCGGCGGCGGCTTCGGCGTCAACTACCTCGCGCACGCCGCGCAGTGGGAGCGCTACACCTCCGAGCTGACCGCCGCGGTGCTCGGCCACCGCCCCCCGCTCACCTGGCGCGGCCACGGCTACGGGCTCCGCAACGACGCCGGCACCCTGCGCGGCGCGCTCGGCCTCTACCCCGCCCACCGTCCCGTCGCCGGCGCCCGCTACCTCGGCGAACTGCTGGCGCTGCCGGCCGCGTCGTTCGGCGGCCGGAGCCTGGCCACCCTCCTGCTGGAGAACCTCTACGACCTGTACATCGAGCCGGGCCGGGCGCTGGTGGACCAGTGCGGGCTGGTGCTCGCCCGGGTGCTTGAGGTGCGCCGCACGGACAGCGGGGAGCCGCTGGTGCGGCTGGCGATGAAGGCCGACGACGCCGGGCTGGAGGAGCACGGGGTGCTGATGGACCCCGTACTGCTCGGGCGGGACGGCACCCGTGCGGTGGCGGGCAACGGCCCGGCGGCGGGTGTCTACCTCGCGGGCAGCCTGTGCCTGGAGGCCGACCTGATCACCCGCCGGATGGTCTTCCTGCCCCGGCTGCCCCGCCCCGGTGAGCTGCTGGCGTTCGTCAACACGGCCGGCTACTGCATGGACTTCCAGACCAGCCGCGCGCAGCACCAGCCCGTCGCGCGCAAGGTCGCCGCCTGGCAGGAGGACGGTTCCTGGCGCTGGTGCCTCGACGAGCAGTACTGGCCGATCACACGTCCAGGGGGAGAGCCATGAGGTACGAGAGCATCACCGAGGCCATCGGGAACACCCCGCTGGTACGGATCGATCCGGCCGTACACGGTCTGCGCCACATCGACCTGTACGCGAAGCTGGAACTGCTCAACCCCTTCGGGTCGGTGAAGGACCGGGCCGCCTGGAACATGGCCCGGCCGGGGCTGGCCGCCGCCGCGGAGCACGGCAGCCAGGTCGTGGAGCTCTCCAGCGGCAACACCGCCAAGGCGCTGGCGGTGATCGCGGGGATGCACGGGCTGCCGTTCAAGAGCGTGACGAACCGGATGCGCATACCGGAGATCAAGGACCTGCTCCTGCTGCTGGGCGCCGACATCGAGGAACTGCCCGGGCAGAGCGAATGCCTGGACCCGACCAACACCGAGGACCCGCTCACCCTCTTCCACCGCGAGCTGTCCGAGCCGGGCAGCAGCTACCTCCACACCGACCAGTACTTCAACCCCCGCAACACCGAGGCGCACGCCACCGGCACCGGCCCGGAGATCGTCAAGGACCTGGACGGGCGGGCCCCCGACTGGTTCGTCGCCTGCGTCGGTACCGCCGGCTCGTCCACCGGTGTGGCCCGGGTGCTGCGCGAGCACGACCCCCGGGTGCAGGTGGTCGGCCTGGTCGCCGCCAAGTCCGACTTCATCCCCGGCATCCGCACGCTGGACGAGGTCCACGAGGTCGGCCTCTTCGACCCGGCGACCTACGACACGGTGGAGTCGGTCACCTCCGACGAGGCCATCGAGGGCATGCTGACCCTGGCCCGCCGCTGCGGCATCCTGGCCGGCCCCACCGGCGGCGCCGCGTACTTCGGCACGGTGCGTCATCTCCGTTCCCTGGACGCCCAGTTGACGGATGATCGGCAAACGGATCCGGGAGCCCGCAGGTCGGCGGTGTTCATCGTCTGCGACCGGATCGAGAGCTACCTCAGCTACACCAGGCGGCGCCGGCCCGACCTCTTCCGCCAGCCGCCGCGGCGCAACGACCCGGCCGACCTGACGGACGCCGAGGTCGCCGCGGCCCCGGCCGTCGACACCCCGGACGCGCAGAAGTGGATCGAGCGGGACCGCCCGCTCGTGGTCGATCTGCGCAGTCCGTTCGCCTACGCCGCACTGCACATCGAAGGGGCGATCAACATCGTGGACGAACTCTTCGACGAACTGGTGCGCGGCGGCCTGCCGTTCAGCACCCGGCAGCCGGTGCTGCTGGTCTGTCCCGTCGGCGAGCAGTCCGCCCGCTACGCCGCGCTGCTGACCCGGATGGGCCATCCCGACGTGCGCAGTCTCACCGGGGGCGTCATCGCCTGGCGGGACGCCGGCGCGCCGCTGGTGCGGGACTGACCGCGGTGGCCTCGATCGCCGCGCACGGCCAGGGCGCCGCGCTCTTCACGGAGTGGGGGCCGTGGCAGCGCGCGCTGCGCGCCCAGTTCCCGCTCCTCGCCGCCCATCCGGAGCTGGCGTACCTGGACAGTGCGGCCACCGGGCAGAAGCCACAGGCCGTACTGGACGCCGTACAGGGCCAGTTGACCGACGCGCACGCCAACGCCGGCCGCGGTTCCTACCCCTGGGCCAACTCCTCCACCGCGCTGGTGGAACGGGTCCGCGACCGGGTCAAGAGCTTCCTCGGCGACCCGGATCCGGAGCGCTCGGCGGTCCACTTCACCAGCGGGACCACCGAGGGGCTGCGTCTGGTCGCCCGGGACTGGCTGGCGGAACTCCTGGCCGACGGGGACGAGATCGTCGTCCCGTTCGCCGACCACGAGGCCAATCTCGTCCCGTGGCTGGAGGCGCAGCGCCTGCTGGACCGGCAGGGCGTGCGGATCCGGGTGCGGGAGATGCCGTACCAGACCTCGTCCGGGGACTACGACCCGGCGGCGCTGGCCCGGCTCGTCGGCCCCCGGACCCGGTTCGTGGCCGCCACCCACGTCCATCACGTCTACGGCGGCAACATGAACGTCCACCTCATCCGCCGGGCGGTCGGGCCGGCGGTGCCGATCTGCCTGGACGCCGCGCAGAGCGTCGGCCATCTGCCGGTCTCGGTCGCCGAACTCGACGTGGACTTCGTGGTGTTCTCCGGCCACAAGGCGCTGGCGCTGCCCGGCTCCGGGGCGCTGTGGGCCCGGCAGACCCGCGGCCCGGAGCTGCGGCCGGGCGGCTGGCGGGGCAGCCCCAACACCACCGGGATCGCGAGCCTGGCGGCCGCGCTGGACTGGCTGGAGGCCGCCGGCACCGACCGGATCGGGCGCTGGACGGTGGCCCTGGCCGCCCGCCTGTCGGACGGTCTGCGCCATCTCGACGCCTACGAAGTCCTGGGCTGTCAGCGCAGTCTGGCCGCCGAGGCACCCGTCCAGCAGCGCTGCGGGATCGTCACCTTCCGGCACCGCGACATCGGCGCGAGCGACCTCGGGTTCATCCTCTTCAGCCATGGCTTCATGGTGCGCACGGACGGCCACTGCCAGGCGGGCGCGGGGGAGCGGACCAGTTCCGTACGGGTCAGCCTGCACGTCTACAACACCCCTGAGGAGATCGACCGGTTGCTCGCCGTGCTCGCTTCGCTGACATGAGTGCCGTTCCGCGCCCGCTTCGTGCCGCTGTGAGCCCGTTCCGTGTCGGGCGGTGCCTCTCCGGAGTGAAAGGGGCGCCTTATGGCTAATGGAAACCGTTTCCACCTGTAGCCTCGTGGGTGACCGTGCGGCACAGGGAAAACGGCAGGGGTGGTGCGACCAGATGGGGCTGAGCATGGCCGTCGCGGAGTGGTGGGTGGAGCGCTGGGAGCGCCAGCAGCGGCGCTACGCCATCGACCGCGAGGAGCGGTTCACGGTGATCGCCGACGTCGTCGAGTATGTGACGGCCGGTCAGCGGCGCCCGCTGGTGGTCGATCTCGGCTGCGGCCCGGGCTCGCTCGCCGCCCGGCTCGCGGACCGGCTGCCGCGCGCCGAGGTCGTCGGCGTGGACATGGACCCGCTGCTGCTGGAACTGGCCCGCACCCATCACTCCTCGGCCGCTCGCTACGTCGATGCCGTGATCGGCGCGGACGGCTGGACCGAGGCGATGGCGCTGGGGCGCCCGCTCGACGCCGCGGTCTCCACCACCGCGCTGCACTACCTCCCCGAGCCCGTCCTGCGCCGCACCTATGTCCAACTCGCCGCCCTGCTGCGCCCCGGCGGCGCCCTCGTCAACGGCGATCACCTCCCGCAGCCCGGGGCCGTCGCCGGCGCGCTCGCCGCCCATGTCGGACGCCGGCGCGCCGAGCGACAGCGGGACGGCGACCACGAGGACTGGGCGTCCTGGTGGGCGGCGGTGGCCTCGGAACCGGAGCTGGCCGAGTCGCTCGCCGAGCGCCGCCGCCGGCTGAGCGCACCCGTCACCGGCGGGGACGACGGCGGCGCGGACAACGGCCTGTCGGTGTCCGACCACGCCGCCCTGCTGCGCGCGGCCGGCTTCGCGCACGTCGTCCCGGTGTGGCAGTTCGGCGACAGCTGCGTGCTGGTCGCGATCCGGTAGCCGTCGGCCGGAGCGCGACGCGCGCCCGGCCCCCGTCCGCTCAGGCCGACCGCCGTCGCTCAGCCCGCGACCGGTACCGCCGCTCCGGGACCGCCCTCGGCCGGCCCGTCCGCGGGCGTGTCCTTGCCGGTCACCGCGAGATAGCCGATGAGCAGGGCGATGGGCACGGTCAGCGCGAGGGTGACCGGCCCGGTGCCCCAGTCGAGGCCGCCGCGGGTGGCCGGGACGCCCATCCAGTCGGCGAACGAGGCCCCGAGCGGGCGGGTCAGGATGTAGGCGCCCCAGAACGCGGCGACCGCGTTCAGCCCGAGGAACCGCCCGGCCAGCGCCGGCACCAGGATCAGCGCGCCGAAGACGATGCCCGAGGTCAGATACCCCAGGCCCAGGGTGCCGGCGGTGAGGTCGCCGGCCGCGGTGCCCAGGGCGAAGGTGGTGAGCACGGTGGCCCAGTAGAAGGTCTCCCGGCGGCGGGTGCGGACGCTGTGCAGGGCGAGCGTGCCCTCGGAGGCGTACCAGGCGAGCAGGATGACGGCCAGTGCCACCGAGAAGGCGAGGGTGGAGACGAGGTAGGGGACGCCGACGATGACGTGGACGACGTCGGCGGCCATCGTCCCGAAGACGCTCACCATGACGATCGTCGACCAGTAGAGCCCGGCCCGGTAGCGGGGCGATCGGAACTGCGCCACCATCAGGATCGCGAACGCCGTGAAGCCCAGGGCGCCGGCGGGTATCGGCCCCAGTGTCCGGCCGAGGTAGTCCGAGGCGGTCTCGCCCATGCCGGTGGTGAGGATCTTCACCACCCAGAACAGCGCCGTGACCTCGGGGACCTTGCTCCGGAGCGGAGCGGCGCCGGGGCGTCGCCCCCGGGCCGGGGGTGTCGCCACCGCCGCGCTGTCCGGCTGTCCGATCGTCATGTTCCGCCCTTCCGGCGCACGGCTGGCGCACGGTCGTCACCCAGAAATGTCTACAGGACTGTAGACGGTCATGGTGGGCGGAAGGTTCACCCCTCCCGGCGACGGACCTCGGGGACGGCCGGCCGCCCGGCCACGGTCACCGCCCGACGGGATGGTGAAGGCGCGGGAAACTCTTGGTGTCCAGACCGTCGGAAGGATGTTCGGCGGCGCCGCGTCTGCCTAGCATGTGCGACGGGGAGGCCGCAGGTCCTTCCCGCGAGCCAACGCCCTTTCCGTACGCCCCAGGAGGACCCGTGCCACGAGCCGGCCTGCGGCGGCTTCGTTCGCCGCGCGTCTGGGGTCCCGGCGGCGCCGTCATCGTGGCCGGAGCGGTCACCGCGGTCGCCCTGACCGCCGGCGCCGGACCGGACACCGCGGCCACCGCGGACGGCCTCCCGCACACCACCGTCGAGATCTCCCCGGGCGACTGCGGACGCGGCTGGCAGCACCCGCACTCCGGCACCCAGGTCTTCGACCTCCGCAACAGTTCCAGCGGCGCCGCCGAGGTCTACCTCCGCGGTGCCGGCGGCGGCCCGGTCTACGGCGAGGTGGAGGGCATCGGCCCCGGCACCACCCGCCAGTTGCGGGTCCGCCTCGGCCCCGGCGCGTACGCCTTCACCTGTCTGCCCGACGACGCCAACGCGACCACCGGGCCCACCGTCCGCGTCACCGGCGGCGGACCCGCCGGCCCGGCCGCCGCGCCGGTCACCCAGCACGACCTGATCGACCCGGCGATCGACTACCAGAAATGGGTCGCCGGCGGCCTCGACGACCTCGTCCGGCAGACCGACGCCCTGCGCGCGGCGGTCACCGACGGCGACCTGGCCGCCGCCCGCACCGCCTGGCTGCCCGCCCATCTGACCTACGAGCGGCTGGGCGCCGCCTACGGCGAGTTCGGCGACGCGGACCAGAAGATCAACGGGACCACCGCCGGACTCGCGGGCGGCGTCCACGATCCCGGGTTCACCGGCTTCCACCGCGTCGAGTACGGCCTGTGGCACGGCGAGTCCGCCGCCGGGCTGCGCGCCCCGGCCGCCGCGCTCGCCGAGACGGTGCGCGCCCTGCGCGAGGAGTGGGCCCAGGACCGCATGGACCCGGCGGCGCTCGGCCTGCGCGCGCACGAGATCCTGGAGAACACCGCGCAGTTCGAGCTGACCGGCCGCACCGACTACGGCAGCGGCAGCAACCTCGCCACCGCCCGCGCCAACCTCGACGGCACCCGCGCCGTGCTCGTCCGGCTGCGCCCCCTGCTGACCACCCGCTACCCGGAACTCCCGCGGCTGGAAAGCGGGTTGGACCGCACCGGGCGACTGCTCGACGGCTTCCGGCGGGACGGCCGCTGGACCCCGCTCGACGCGCTGAGCCGCGCCGAACGGCAGCGGACCAACGCGGCGGTGGGTGACCTGGTGGAACGGCTGGCCTCGGTGGCCACCCTGTGCGATCCGCGGAGGACGGTGTGAACGACGCCCAGCACGGCGGCGACGACGGTACGGAGGGCACGCGGCGGACCCGCGTCGGTCGGCGCGGCTTCCTGCGCGGCGCGGCGCTGGCCGGCGCCGGCGGACTCGTGGCCGGCGGCGCCGGCGGATTCGTGGCCGGCGGAGCCGGACTTGCGGCCGGCGCCGCGCCCGCCCGGGCCCCGTACGCCGACGGCACCGGCCCGCAGCTCCCGCTGCCCGGCACCGGACCGCTCGGCGGCCCCGCGCCCGCCGCCCCCTTCCACGGGCCGCACCAGGCCGCCGTCCTCACCGCGCCCCACCGGGTCACCGCGTTCGTCGCCTGCGACGTCACCGCCGACGGCCGCGCGGACCTGGCCGACCTGCTGCGCACCCTCACCGAACGGGCCCGCTTCCTGACCGGCGGCGGCGTCCCGGACCCGCTCGGCGTCACCGGCCCGCCCGCCGACTCCGGCATCCTCGGCCCCCAACTCCCGGCCGGGGCGCTGTCGGTCACCGTCGGCGTCGGCGCGACGCTCTTCGACGACCGGTTCGGGCTGCGCACCCGCGCGCCGCGCCGCCTCACCACCATGCCCGCCTTCCCCGACGACGACCTCCGGTCCGACTGGTGCCACGGCGACCTGAGCCTCCAACTGTGCGCCGACGACACCGACACCGTGCTGCACGCGCTGCGCGACCTGACCCGCCACACCCGCGGCGCCCTCCAGGTCCGCTGGCGGCTGGACGGCTTCGCCAGCCCGCCCCGCCCCACCGGCACCGCCCGCAACCTCTTCGGCTTCAAGGACGGCACCGCCAACCCCGACCCCGGATCGAGCCGCGAGATGCGGCGCCTGGTCTGGGTCGAGGCGGGCATGGGCGAACCGGACTGGGCAGTCGGCGGCAGCTATCAGGTCGTCCGGCTGATCCGGATGCTGGTGGAGTTCTGGGACCGGGTCTCGCTGACCGAGCAGGAGCGGATGTTCGGCCGCACCCGGGAGACCGGTGCCCCGCTCGACGGCAACGACGAGCACGACACCCCCGACTACCCCGGCGACCCCAAGGGCGACGTCATCCCCCTGGACAGCCACATCCGCAAGGCCAACCCGCGCACCGCGGACACCGCCGACCAGCGCCTGCTGCGCCGCGCCTACAACTACGACCGCGGCATGGACGCCAACGGCAACCTCGACATGGGCCTGCTCTTCTGCTGCTACCAGCAGGACCTTGCCCGCCAGTTCGAGACCGTCCAACACCGCCTGGCGGGCGAGCCGCTGACGGACTACATCAAGCCGTTCGGCGGCGGCTACTTCTTCGCGCTGCCGGGCGTACGGGACCGGGCCGACTGGTACGGCCGGGCGCTCCTGGCGTAGCGGCCGTGGCCCGCCACCTGGCGGGTCGCCCACCGCTCGCGTAATAACGGAGGCACGATCGGGTCGTTGACCTCATCGGTCAACAGACGGTCAAGCTTTGCCCTGGGATACCTGACCCGGTGTTCACCTTCGCGCCATGATGGCTCTGCCCCGCCGCCGTTCGCCCGGCAGAGCATCCGGCCGTACGGAGCAACCGCGACCCGCCCGGAGGATGAGAACCAGATGGCCATGAGGGGAAAGACGCACGTGATACGGACCCTGGGGGCCGTCACCGGAGCCGTGGCACTCGCCGCGCTGGGCGGCGGCGCACCCGCCCTGGCCGCCGGCGGTCCGCACCCCGGCACCCCCGGGACCGCCACCCCCATCAAGCACGTGGTCGTCATCTTCGACGAGAACATCTCGTTCGACCACTACTTCGCCACCTACCCCAAGGCCGCGAACACCGACGGGACGAAGTTCACCCCGTCCCCGAAGACCCCCCGGGACGTCGACAACCTGCGCACCGCCGGGCTGCTCAAGCACAACCCGAACCAGTACCTCCCCAAGCGGCTCACCCCGCAGCAGGCCATGACCTGCGACCAGAACCACGAGTACGGCCCCGAGCAGTACGCCTACAACGCAGGCAAGGCCGACAAGTTCGTCCAGAACACCGACTCCGGCAAGTGCTCCGGCGGCCTCTTCGGCGAGCCCGGACTGGTGATGGACTACTACGACGGCAACACCGTCACCGGCCTGTGGAACTACGCCCAGCACTACGCCCTCAACGACCGCTCCTTCGGCTCGGTCTACGGCCCGTCCTCCCCGGGCGCGATCAACCTGGTCTCCGGTCAGACCCACGGGGTGATCTCCACCGACCCGACCTCGGGCACCGAGAACCCCAAGCAGACCGCCAAGCCGGACGGTTACGCCGTCCAGTCGCCCGACGCCAAGGGCGTCGGCACGATGATCAACGACCCGGACCCGGCGTTCGACGACTGCTCGGGCAAGGACCACTCCAGCAAGAACGCGCTCGCCGCGATGCAGGGCCGCAACATCGGTGACCTGCTCAACACCCGCAACGTCAGCTGGGGATGGTTCCAGGGCGGCTTCCGGCCCAGCGCCCCGTGGGACGGCAAGCAGGGCCACTACGCCCAGTGCCGCGGCACCACCCACACCAACGTCGGGGGCGCCGCGGTCGTCGACTACAGCCCGCACCACGCCCCGTTCCAGTACTACAAGTCCACGGCCAACCCGCACCACCTGCCGCCCAAGAGCGTCGACGAGATCGGCCACGCCGGCCAGGCCAACCACAACTACGACCTGACCGACTTCGACGCCGCGCTGCGCGCCGGCAAGCTGCCGGCCATCAGCTTCCTCAAGGCCCCCGCCTACCAGGACGGCCACGCCGGCAACTCCGACCCGCTCGACGAACAGCACTTCCTCGTCGACCAGATCAACCACATCCAGCAGGCGCCGCAGTGGAAGGACACCGCCGTGGTCGTCGCCTACGACGACTCCGACGGCTGGTACGACCACGCCTTCGCCAAGCCGCGCAACGGCTCCAAGGACTCCTCGACCGACGCCAACGGCAAGTCCACCGACAGCCCGGCCTGCCAGTCCGGCCCGGCGGCCGCCGGCGGCTACCAGGACCGCTGTGGCCCGGGCACCCGTCAGCCGCTGCTGGTCGTCTCCCCGTACAGCAAGACCAACCACATCGACCACACCGCCACCGAGCAGACCTCGGTGATCAAGTTCATCGAGGACAACTGGCACCTCGGTCGGATCGGCGACGCCTCCTTCGACGCCCGCGCCGGCGCGCTGACCTCGATGTTCGACTTCCGGCACCCCAACAACAAGCAGGTGCTGCTGAACGCCGACGGCTCGGTCAAGTCCGTCGGCCCGATCCGCCCGGTCAAGCCGGTCCGGACCAGCATCACCCAGGGCGCCGCGATGCAGAACACCGCCGCCGTCGACGACCAGTCCGGCTTCCCGGTCCTGCCCGTCGGCATCGCCGCCGCCGCGGTCGCGGCCGGCGCCACCGGCACCTTCTTCGCGCTCCGGCGCCGCAAGGAGCAGGGCGCGGCCTGAACCGGGTGACCCCCGGGCCCGCATCCCCCGCGCCCGGCCGGACCACCGCCCACAGCGGCGGCCCGGCCGGGCGCGGCCATGCCGGCGCGGTTCTCCCGCCGCCGCCCGCCGCGACCGCGGTCACAGCTCCTGCGCGGGCCAATCCAACAGCCGGGCGCCGATCACGGCGGTGTGCAAGGTGTACCGGTGCACCGGATCGGCCGGATCCGCGCCGGTGAGCTGGTGCACCCGCGCCAGGCGGTAGGTCAGCGCCCGCACGCTCAGCGACAGGCGCCGGGCCGCCTCCGCCGCGACGCACCCCGCGTCGAAGTACACCGCCAGTGTCTCCAGCAGCGGCCCGGCCCCACCGCGCGCCTCCTGCAGCGGCCCCAGCGTGCTGCGCACCAGGTCGGCCATGGCCTGCCGGTCCCGGGTGAGGACCGGGTAGACCAGCAGGTCGGCGGCGTGCAGCACGGGATCGCCGAGCCCCATCCGCTCGGCCAGCTCCAGCGCGTTGAGCGCCTCCTCGTAGGACTGGACGATGCCCCCGGCGCCGCCGTGCGTCCGGCCCACCGCCACCCGGCCCCGGGTGGCGGCATGCGCCTGCCGCGCGAAGTACGCCAGCACCTCCGCCGGATCGCCCGGGGCGATGCAGATCAGCCGGCCCTCCTTCGTGGTCAGCAGCATCTGCCGGTCCCCGAACCGGCCCACCAGCGCCTGTTGCACCCGCCGGGCCACCGGGTCGGCCTCCGAGTACGCCACGGACCCCTCGGCCACCGCGACCGCATGGGCATGCGAGAGCCGCAGCCCGAAACGTTCCGCCCGCTCCGCCAGCCGGCCCAGGTCGCTGCCCCCGTACAGCAGGTCGTCGATGAACTCCCGGCGCGCGGCCTCCTCCTGGCGCACCGCGAGGTGCTGCGCCCGTTCGTAGCCGCCGGCCAGCGCGTCCACCGCCTGGGCCAGCGCCGCCAGCACGCTGTCGGTCGGCGCCGACGCGGTCCGCGGCCAGGACGCCCGGGTGACCGCGAGGTGCGCGTTGACCAGCGCCCGCAGGCTGTGCCCGGCCTCGGCGGCCCGTTCCCCCGCGGCGCGCCGCGCCTGGAGCTCCTGGCGATTGAGTCGGCGCCCGGTGTGCGCGACGTCCCCGAGGACCCCCGCATACCCGTCCACGAACTCCTCGGGCAGCTCCCGCCCCGTCACGCGTCCCCCACCCCTCGGTGTGTTCCTTTTGGCTTCTTCTTGACGCTTTCTTAACACTTCTTAACACATGAGGGGTGTGGGCCGTCCAGGCGAGCGGTTGCGGGGGAGCGGGGCGGGCCGTCGACGATCGTGCTGGTCCGCGGCCCGCGGAGGCGCTCCATGGTGCGACCGACCGCCGGAGGTCGAGCTTCCGCCGCGCGTCGGGCACTATCGGATGTCGGCCCGCGGTGATCGCCGGCCGGCGCCGTGCGCCCGAACCGACGCCACGTGGAGGCGAGAGTGACCGAGTCCCGGCGGAACGCCGCCCGGCCCGAGCGGTTGCCCAGCGGCCGCCACCACCTCAGCCGTGACGAGGTGGTGGCGTCGCAGCGGGTGCGGATGCTGACCGCCACCGCGGAGGTGATGAAGGAGAAGGGGTACGCGGGGACCTCTGTCGCGGACATCATCCGGCGCGCCGGGGTGTCGCGGGAGACGTTCTACCAGCAGTTCCGCTCCAAGGAGGACTGCTTCGTCCAGGCCCTGGACGCCGCCACGCACCAGCTGATGGGCCTGCTGGAGGCCGCCTGGCAGCAGCCGCCGGCGGACTCCCCGCGGGCGATGCCGTCCCCTCCGCAGCCCACCCCGGAGGAGATCTTCCGCCGACTGCTGCGCCGCTATCTCCACGCCCTCGCCGAACGGTCGGCCTTCGCCCGGCTGTTCCTCGTCGAGGTGTATGCGGCCGGGCCGGCGGCGACGGCCCGCCGTATGGAGTGGCAGTGCCGGTTCGCCGACGCCCTCGCCGAGATCTTTCCGGCGGGGGACGAGGACGATCCGGACGAGCGGCGCTTCGGCTGTGAGGCGCTGGTCGCGGCCGCCGCGCACATGGTGACGGTGCGTCTGGTCGCCGACGACGTAACGGGCCTGCACGCGTTGGAAGAACCGCTCGTCCGTCTCGCGGTACGGCTCCTCGGCTGACCGGCTAGCCGGCCGCGGGGAGCCGGGGGAACTGCGCCAGCCGGTTCCGGAGGTCGGCGGGCAGCAGCGACCCGACCGCCGCGCGGTGCCCGGCCAGCTGCTGCCGGCCTGTGGCGGGGGCGCCGTTGAGCAGCGTGTGCGATGTCCTGCGCGGGATCCGCAGCCCCGGGCCGCAGACCGGGACCTTCGGTGCCTGGCGGTTGAGCTGGTCGCCGCCGCCGGAGACGGCATGGGGGTTGATGGCGTAGCCGTGGTCGCCGGTGAAGTAGCCGACCACGCCGTTGACGAAGCAGGCCAGGTTGGTGAGCACGTTCTCGGAGTAGCAGATGCCGTCGTTGGTGTTGCAGAGCTCCTTGACCGTCAGATCGCCGAAGCCGCGCGGCCCCCTCATGGTCATGCCCGGCAGGATCGTCGGCAGGTTGGTCTCGATGCCGCCCGGGCCGCCGTTCGCACCGGGTCGCCGGGGGTCTCCGTAGAGCACGCCGTTGAGCTGGTCGTGCGGGACGGCGTTGCTGCCGGAGAGGGCGGCCAGCTCGTCGCCGGCGACGAGCGCGCCCTGCGAGTAACCGGCGATGGTGAGGTGACTGGCGGTGCAGGCGCCGTGGAACTCCTTGACCGCCGCGTCGAGTTTGGTGATGCCCTCGGCCACCGAGTCGTCCAGCGTCACGGTGTCGCCGGGATACGGGGCGATCGACGCCGAGTAGTGGATCTTCGTGAACGACACACCCTCGGGGAGGCTGGCGTTGCTCGGGTCGTAGACCGCGGCATCGCGATCCAGGTGGCCGCCGACCTCGAAGATCATGGTGTTCGGGCAGTCGGCGCGTGTCTGGGCCGGTGTCCGGGCCGGTGTTCGGGGCTGTGGGGCGGCCGCGAGGGCGTGTGGCGAGTTCAGTCCCAGCACGGGCAACGCTACGAGCAGCGCCAGGAACGATCGTGCCTTCCGCATGAGCACCTCGTCTCGAATTGGCTTGGGGGGAACGGGAGTTCCGGCCCAGTGCGTCGCCAAAGGTAGCGCCGGGCGAGGTTCTGCGAACAGAGGTGTTCGTGAAAGTACGGTGTGCGGGGGCGGCGCATCGTGCAGGCGGGAAGCGCGGCCGAGCAGTTCCTCGCCGGTCCGGTGGAACGAAGCGGCAGTACTCGGGCGGCGAGAGCCCTGGGAGAGCGCGGCGGCCATCATGGTCCGCAACGCCCTTTGACGCCTCGTCGGCGATTGTCGGGCGGCCCCGCCCGGCGACTGCGTGGTTGGTGGGTGTCGGCAAGACGGACGGCGCCGTCCTCGTGGATACGGGTGAATCCGGCGGTGCCACCACCGCGATGGAGTAACGCTGCGTGATCTCTTGGTTGTCGTGTCGTTACCGCGGTGAACCCGGCGCACGGTCGGGGCCGGACAGGAAGGAAGTTCCGTCGTGGGTAAGGCAATGCGTGTGGCCGCGGGAGCCCTTGGGGCCGGTGCGCTGCTGCTGTCAGCGGCAGGCACGGCCAGCGCGAAGGGGGGCTGGGGCGAGGGATTGCTGTTCGATCAGGACATTCGGTGCATGCCGTCGTTCAGCCTGCTGCTCCCGCCCACGGATGGTGGGTGCATCACCAACGTCTTCATCGACAACCACAAGAGGGTGGACCGGGCCAGCCAGCAGGCCGGTACCTACATCAGTGGCGGCGCCGCCGTGAGCGGCCGTGGAGGCGGCCGCCGCTGATCCGAGCGCCGCACCCTGGAACGCGATGTTCCGGTGCGCGCAGCGACGCCCGCGCTCCTGTCGGAGCGCGGGCGTCAACTTTCTTATGTGCAGGGTCAGTCGGTGACCTCGATCCTGCCGTTCGCAGCCGCAGCGGACGTGGCCGTCGCGGGGGCGGGAGCCGCGCCGCCGGTCCCGGTCGGACCATCGGTGCCCCCGGTCACCCGCTTCAGCAGGCCGGCCAGATCCACCCCCGAGACCGACCCGAGGAGTTCCACGCCCTGGGCGACGTTGTTCGCCACCGTGCGGGGCAACTGCCCGGCGCCGTCGGTGGAGATCACCGTCAGCTTGTCCACGGCGCCCAGCGGTTCGGACGCCTTCGCGACGACCTGGGGAAGGACCTCCACCAGCATCTGGAGCACGGCCGCATCGCCGTAGCGGGCGAAGGCGTCGGCCTTCTTGTGCATCGCGCCGGCCTCCGCGGCCCCCTTCGAGGCGAGCGCGGCGGCCTCCGACTCGCCCTCCAGCCGGACCGCTTCGGCGAGCGCGGCGCGGCGGAGCTTCTCGCCCTCACCCGTCAGCCGGGCCCGCTCGGCGTCCGCCTCGGCCTCCTTGACCTGCGCGATCCGGCGGGCCTCGGCCTCCTGCTCGGCCTGGTACCGGGCGGCGTCCGCGGGCTTGCGGACCTTGGTGTCCAGCTCCCGGTCGGTGAGCGCGGCCTGTCGCTCGGCGACCTTCTCCTGCTCGGAGAGGACCTCCTGCTGGCGCGCGGCCTCGGCCAGCGGGCCGGCCGCGTTCGCCTTGGCGGAAGCGGCCTCGGTCTCGACCCGGATCTCGGCCTGCTTGAGGTAGAGCGTCCGCTCCGCGACCGCGATCTCCTCGGCGGCCTTCAGCCGCGCCTGCTCCGACACGCGCTTGGCGTTGGCCTCCGCGATGTCCGCCTCCTGGCGGGCCCGCGCGGCCTCCGGCCGGCCCAGGTCCTCCAGGTACGAGCCCTCGGTGGTGATGTCCTGGATCTGGAACGCGTCCAGGATCAGGCCCTGCCCGGACAGGCTGGCCTCCGCCTCCTCGGCGACCTGCCCGGCGAACGCGGCCCGGTCGCGGATGATGTCCTCGACCGCCATCCGGCCGACGATGGCCCGCAGCGCGCCCGAGAGCACCTCCTGGGTGAAGCCGACGATGCCGTCCTGTTGCTGGAGGAAGCGCTGCGCCGCGGCCCGGATGGCGTCCTCGCTGCCGCCCACCTTGACGATCGCGACCCCGTCGAGGTTGGCCTTCACGCCGCGCAGGGTGACGGCGCCGCGCACCGCCACCGGCAGGTGCCGGCTGGACAGGTCCAGCGAGAAGCGCTGCTGGACGAACGGGATCACGAAGACGCCGCCTCCGACGACGACCTTCTGGCCGCTGTTGTCGACGCTGACCTGGCCGGTCTCCGGGTCGGTGGACATCTTGCCGCGGCGGCCGGTGATGATGAACGCCTCGTTCGGCCCGGCGACCTTGTAGCGCGTGATCACTACCAGGGCGAGCAACACGACGAGGACGACGGCGCCTATCACGGCGACAATGACTGAACTCATAACGAATCCCCCCTGCCTTCCTGGGGGTAGGCAGATCAAGGTGATGGTGTGCATGACCGGCCCGGCGGCGGGTGTGCCGGGTCCGGGGTGTGTAGGGGCGGGGCCGGGCCCGCATCAGCGTCGGGGCCAGGCCCCGCCCCCGCTCAGCGTTCGACGGGACGGACCGCCACCGAGGTGGACGAGAGGGAAGCCTCCACCCAGATCTCGGCGCCGCGGGCCACCGGGACCGCGCTCCTGGCCGACAGCTTCACGGGGTGACCGGCGAGCCGCAGCAGCACCTCGCCGTACCCGTCGGCGGGGATGGCGGTCACCACCGAACCGGCGGTGCCCACCAGGTCCTCGCGGCGCGGTGGCGGGTCGGTCCGGTCGCGCATCAGCGCCCGGCTGAACCGCCAGGTGGCGCCCCCGGCCACGACCCCGGCGACCAGTCCGGCACCGATGGCCGGACCGGCGCCCAGCCCGGTGCCGCCCCACACGATCGCGCCGGCGAACCCGAACATCGACAGGAACCCGGCGATGACCGGCAGGGACAACAGCCCGTCGAAGAGCCCGTCCAGCACGCCGCCGAACAGCCCCGCCAGCAGCCCGTCGAAGATCAACGACAGGGCGAGTACGACGATCCCGCCGATGCCGAGACCAAGAAACCAGGCCATGTGCAGCCCTCCCGCACTCGCTCATTCCGCCTGAACGGGGATGATCGTCACACGTGGCCGGGTCGTCGCACATTGCCGCATCCCGGCAATCTTTATGCGCTCTTGATGTGCAGCACCGCGCGCCGACCTGCCGCGACGGTTATTTCCGCTCTCGTTCGGCTCAGCTCTTGACTATGGGCAAAACGGGAGGAAACTGGACATTAACCAGAAAACCGGAGAGCCGCACCGTTGACAAAGACGTTTGTTGACAGGAGACCCTTGACGTGGCCCTGGCTAGGCCCCCGGAAGCCCCGCGAACCGGAGCCCCAGCGACGACTGAGGTAGATGGTGGCGATGCGGACTCCCGGGGACTGTGTTGTTCACGATGAGCGGAAGCGACGGAGCCCGGGGTTGTTGACCCCGGGCTCTCGTGCGTGCGAGCCCGCGCGTGTCCCCTGCGGCTGCTTCGCCGTCCGTGGTGAGCGGATCCCCGGTGGGCCGGTCGCCACGCCGATCGCCACGCCGATCGTCGTGCTGACGGTCGTGCTGATCGGCGACCTCGGTGGCGGGGCCTGTGCGCGTGGGGTGGCTGCTGCACGGCCACTGGCTTTGGGAATCCGGGGGCAGGGATCCAGGGGTCAGGGGGTACCGGATCTGAGTCCTGATGTGTCATCACATCGGCGTCGGGGGTGGCTCGTTCGGCGGGATGAGGGTGTTCCGCCGGAAGTCCGTCATGCCGCGGCGTCGACCGGGGGCTCGCGTTCTATCGACCGTCGCCGCAGGACTCGCGGGTCTTGACCACGGTGAGGGTGATCGCTCGGTGCGGCAGTGGGGTGCCTGGGCGGGGGTATTGGTCGCAGACCTTCCAGTTGCTGGGCCACAGCACGTGGCGTCTGGCGCCCCGACCGTCTCTGAGTTGGACCGCGGTGTCGTAGCCGAGTGCCTGGTAGGCGGTGACCAGGCCCCTGCCGCTGACGTGGGGCATGGTGCCGCCGTCGGCGTGTGCCGGACCCGCCGCGGCGAGGGTGGCCAGGGTGAGGGTCGCGGTGACGAGGGGGGACAGGAGGGTGCGGCGGATGGGGCCGGTGCGTCGGAGGATGCCGGCTCGCGTGCGCGAATTAGCTGAATTGTCCGTTGTGTTGGGGATGTGCGTGTTGTTCATGCCTGGAGAACGCGTGGAGAGGGTGGCGGTCACGACAGGGTGTGGGGTGGCTGGGGGTGCGCCGAGGCGGGGGCGGCGGAGTGGGGACCCCGTGTCCGGTCCGTGCGGGGCGCTGGCTAGGGTTGTTATCCCCTCGTGACTATGTGACTACAGGGATGTAGACATCTTCGGACCGCCTGACTAAGGTATGCCTTCGCTAACTGAGGTAAGGCATACCGGTGCGGTTGCGGGCCGGAGAGGACAACTATGTGGGACGACGCGTTTCCGAGCTTCTTGATCGGGTTGAGAGAAGGTCTAGAAGGCGGACTCATCGTTTCGATCCTCGTCGCCACACTTGTCCGGGCCGGGGCCAAGTCCCGTCTGCCGCAGGTGTGGACCGGTGTACTGGCCGCGATCGCAGTGGCCATGAGCTTCGGCGCGGTCCTCACCTTCACCGCCGCCTCGCTCTCGGCCACCGCGCAGGAAGCTTTCGGCGGCACGCTGAGCGTCATCGCGGTCGCGTTCGTCACCGCGATGGTGTTCTGGATGCGCCGCTCCGCGCGCAGCCTCTCCGGTGAGATCAAGGAGAAGGTCACCGGGGCGCTCGCCATGGGCTCGGGCATGCTGATCGTCACCTCCTTCCTGGCCGTGGGCCGTGAGGGGCTGGAGACCGCGCTGTTCCTGTGGACCACGGCGCGGGCGGCGGGCGAATCCGTCGGGCCGATGATCGGCGCCGGGATCGGGTTGGTCATCGCGGCGGGGCTCTGCTGGGGCCTCTACCGCCGGGTGCTCAAGATCAACCTCACCAAGTTCTTCACCGCGACCGGTGCCGTGCTCATCGTCATCGCCGCCGGTGTCCTGGGCTACGGCCTGCGGGACCTCCAGGAAGGCGGGGTCCTGCCCGGCAAGGCCGCGTTCGCCTTCGACCTCGGTCAGAGCATCGACCCCAACGCCTGGTACACCACCCTGGTCCAGGGCGTGTTCAACCTCATGCCGGCGATGACCTGGCTCCAGGTCCTCGGGTACGCGGCATACCTCGTCATCGTGATGACGCTGTTCGTCCGCGGAATACGGGCCACGGCGAAGCCGGCACCGGCGCAGCGGGTGGCGGAGGACAAGGCGGACAAGCCGGCGGCGGTCAACGCGGCGGCGGTCAAGGCGTCCGAGACGGGCGAGGCGGTCGACGCGGTCGAGGAGAAGGTCGTCGTCGAGAAGGACGGGGCCGTGGCGGAAGCCTCGGCGGAGGGTCCGGCTGATGGGACGGACGCCCCGGAGCCGGAGACGGAGCCCGAGTCGAAGCCGGCGTCCGAATCGGCGTCTGAATCGGGGTCCGAGCCGGGGTCCGAGCCTGCGTCTCCGGCGGATGCGGAGCCGGTGGCGGCGCCGGCCGGCGGGGGGCGGAAGCGGCCCGCGTGGCTGCTGCCGGTCGCCGTGGTCGCCGTGCCCGCCGTCGTCGCGGGCGGGATCGTCGCCTTCGGCAAGTCCAAGCCGGCCGGGGCGCCGACCATCGCGGTGTCCGAGAAGGAGTGCGGCAAGGGCTTCACCCCGCCCAAGCCGGGGCGCCAGACCTTCCAGATGCAGAACACCGGTGACAAGACCTCCGAGGTGTACCTCGTCGACCCCGCGACCAACGCGGTCTACGGCGAGATCGAGGGCCTGGCCCCCGGCACCACCCGCGACCTGGTCGCCACCATCGCCGGTGGTTCGTACGCCTGGCGCTGCGTCCCCACCGGCGGCAAGCCGGTCACCTCGGCCGCCGTACAGGTCAGCGGCGGGGGCGGCACCAAGGCCGTCATCCCGGTCTCGGAGGAGGACCTCGCCGGGCCGCTGCGCGCCTACAAGCAGTACGTCGACCAGGGGCTGGCCACGCTGACCGGCCAGACCCAGAAGCTCAGCGACGACCTCGCCGGCGGCGACCTGGACAGCGCGCGGACGGACTGGCTCACCGCGCACCGCACCTACTCCTCGCTGGGCGCCGCCTACGGCACGTTCGAGGACTTCGACAAGAAGATCAACGGGCGGGTCGACGGGCTCCCGGGCGGCGTGCACGACAAGGACTTCGCCGGCTTCCACCGGATCGAGTACGGGCTGTGGCACGGCGCGTCCGCCGACGAACTGAGCGGACCGGCCCAGCAGCTGCACGACGATGTGGTGGGACTGCGCAAGGCGTTCCCCACCCAGGACTTCGACCCCGGTGACCTGCCGCTGCGGACCCACGAGATCCTGGAAAACACCCTCCAGTTCGAGCTGACCGGCGACACCGACCAGGGCAGCGGCAGCAACCTCGCCACCGCCGACGCCAACCTCACGGGCACCCGGGAGCTCCTCGACGTCCTGCGCCCGCTGATCGCCAAGCGCGAGCCGCAGCTGCTGACGTCCATCGAGAGCGACATCGCCCGGATGCAGAAGCTGCTCGACGACGCCCACCACGACGGGACGTGGACGCCGGTCGAGAAGCTCGACGCCACCGCCCGCCAGCGGCTGAACGGGATCACTGGGCAGCTGCTGGAGCACCTGGCGCCGGTGCCGGACCTCCTGGAGATCCGCAAGTCCGCCTGACCCGCCCGCGGCCGGGACGCCCGGTGCGTCCGAGCGCACCCCGCCGGACCCACCGGGCGTCCCGCCCGAACGGCCACCGCACCACCCGCCCCACCCCGAGTCACACCGCACCACCCCACGCACGCTCCGAAGGGAACCACGAGATGTCCGCCGAAACGCCCGGTCCGCAGGGCCGCTGTCCCGCCGACCGGCGCTCGTTCGTGAAGACCGCGCTGGGTGCCGGCGCGGCCGGTGCGGTGCTGGCCGGCGGCGGCTTCGCGCTGAGCCAGAGCAACGCCGGTACGGCACGGGCCGCCGACACCGCCGACGCCGGGAAGGTGCCGTTCCACGGCGTCCACCAGGCGGGCATCCTCACCCCGCAGCCCGCCGCTGCCGCCTTCGTCTCCCTGAACGTCATCGCGGAGAACCGCAAGGAACTCACCGACCTGCTGCGGACCATCACCGAGCGGGCCCGCTTCCTGACCGCCGGCGGCGCCCCGCAGGACCTCGGCGTCGGGGCCCCGCCGTCCGACAACGGCATCCTCGGGCCGGTGGTCCCCGCCGACGCGCTGACCGTCACGGTGGGCGTGGGCGCCTCGCTCTTCGACGGCCGCTTCGGTCTGGCGAAGGCCAAGCCGCGCAAGCTCGGCCCGATGCGGACCTTCCCCAACGACAACCTCCAGGCCGCCGAGTGCCATGGCGACCTGTCGCTGCAGATCTGCGCGGAGCGCCAGGACACCGTGCTGCACGCGCTGCGCGACATCGCCCGGCACACCCGCGGCGGGATGCAGATCAAGTGGCGCATCGACGGCTTCCAGAACGCGCCCCGGCCCAGCGGCACCCAGCGCAACCTGCTCGGCTTCAAGGACGGGATAGCCAACCCCGACGTGGAGTCGGGGCGCGAGATGGACCGTCTGGTGTGGGTCGGCGACGGCCACGGTGAGCCCGCCTGGGCCACCGGCGGCAGCTACCAGGTCATCCGGATCATCCGGATGCTGGTGGAGTTCTGGGACCGGGTCTCGCTGGCGGAGCAGGAGAAGATGTTCGGCCGCCGCAAGGACACCGGTGCCCCGCTGGACGGCGCGGGCGAGTTCGACGTGCCCGCGTACCACAAGGACCCGCACGGCACCGCGATCCCGCTGGACTCCCACATCCGGCTCGCCAACCCGCGGACCGCCAAGACCGACGACTCCCGCATCCTGCGCCGCGGCTACAACTACGACCGGGGCGTCGACAACGTCGGCAACCTGGACATGGGGCTGGCCTTCTGCTGCTACCAGCAGGACGTCCTCCGCCAGTTCGAGGTCACCCAGGAGCGGCTGATCGACGAGCCCCTGGTGGACTACATCTCGCCGACCGGCGGCGGGTACTTCTTCGCGCTGCCCGGCGTACGGGACTCCGCGGACTGGCTCGGCCGGAGCATGCTGGCCGCCGTCTGAGCCACCCGCCGCCCGCTATCCGCCGCTGACCCTCAGATCCGCAGGGTCAGCGGCGGATGTGCTCCGTTGAGGTAGTGGTCGCCGATGGCCCGGAGGCTGTGCGCGGACGAGCGCTGGGCGGTCAGTACGCGGGCGTTGCGCCAGAACCGGTCGAAGCCCGGGTCGCCGCCGGCGGCGTCGGCGGTGGCGGTCAACTCCAGGATGCGGGTGGTGATCTGCAGCGCGGACTGGCCGGTGACCGCCTCGGCCGCGGCGACCAGCACCGCGATGTCGGCGCGCTCGTTGACGCCCAGCTCCTGGCCCATCAGCAGACCCCTGGCCAGTGCCTCGGTGGCCGGCTCCACCACGGCCGCGGCGGTGTGCGCGGCGGCGACCAGTTCGCCGTACGCGAGCAGCAGGTAGGGGTCGCCGCCGGGCCGCTCGGCATACGGGGCCGGGACGGCGTCCTCGGCCTGCCAGGTGCGCGGGGCGGCGCGGTTGAGGTCGCGGGCCTCGGCGAGCGCCCCTTCGGCGATGCCCAGCGCGACGTGGACGAGAGCCAGCCGCAGCGTCAGCGGTGCCAGGGTGGCGTACGGGGTGACGTGCTGCTCGTCGTGCGAGACGGTGCCGAGGATCTGCTCGGGCGGTACCGGCACGGCGTCGAAGGCGACGCTGCCGGCACCGGTGAGCCGCTGGCCCAGACGGTCGTGCGCCGGGTCGGTGGTGACGCCGGGGTGGGCCGGGTCGACCAGCGCGATCAGCCAGTCGCCGGTCTCGGCACAGGCGGCGCCGACGACCAGGCGGTCGGCGACGGTGACCCCGGCCGCGAACGACCGCCGCCCGTGCAGCAGATGGCCGCGACCGTCCGGGGTGAGGGTGAGGTCGGGGGCGGTGCCCGGGGCGGGCGGTTCGGCGTCGCTCGCCGGGTTGCCGGCGTCGCCGGCCAGCAGCCACTGCTCTTGCGCCACCCGGCGTTCGAGCGCGTCGGCCTGGTCCGGGGTGCCGAAGAAGCGGGCGCTCCAGGAGAGGGCGTAGTGGCGGGCGAGGAGTTCGCCGATGGAGCTGTCGGCCGCCGCGATCTCACGGACGACCCCGCAGGCGGTGCGCCAGTCGCTGCCGCCGCGGAGCGGGCCGGGCGGGGTCAGCAGGGCCGGTAGCCCGGCCTCGCGCAGCCGCGACAACTCGTCGAAGGGCGGCTTGCCGGCCCGGTCGCGGACCAGCGCGTCGACGGCGAGGTCGTCGGCGAGTTCACGGGTGACGCGCGGCCAGATCTCGTCTTCCGCCGGGGCGATGGCCTGCGGGGCGGCGGGGCGTGTTGCGGACCTCTTCGGCATGGCGCCGTTCACCGTCCTCCTCGGCTGGAACCGGGCTGCGCACCGGACTGCGGGGCCGCACCGGTCAGGATTTCCCAGTTTTCCCACTGGATTAGTAGGGAATTAGAACGACTGCATGATGCGACCTGAACTTCGCTCCGAGCAAGGTGTGTTCGAGGGGTGGACGGATCAGGGTCGCATTCCGGACGCGTACGCGAGGTCCGGCGGTGGTTTTCGCGTCACCGATTCGCTTCACCGGTTTGCGATACGGGTGCGCGTCACCGGGTTCCGATGCGCGTGCGCGTCACGGGTTCGTCCACGAAGCCGGGTCCTCGGTCAGTGCCGAGACTCGGCTGGGGAGTTCGGCCGACGCCACATCGGCCAGCGAGACGCCGTCGAGGATCTGGCGGACGTTGGCCCGCAGCGCCACCCACAGCGGCAGCAGGGACTCGGCGGGTCCGGTGTACGACAACTCCGGCGGCCGCACGCCCCGTACGGACACCAGCGGCCCGTCCACGACCCTGATCACATCGGCGACGCTGATCTCCTCCGGCGCCTTGGCGAGCCGGTAGCCGCCGTTCCCGCCGCGCTGGCTGAGGACCAGCCCGCCCCGCCGCATGTCGTTGAGGATGCCCTCCAGGAACTTGTGCGGGATGTCCTGGGCATCGGCGATGGCCTCCGCCTTGAGCGGGCGCCCGTCCCGGGCGTGCGCGAGTTGCAGCGCGGCGCGCACCGCGTAATCCGCTCTGGCTGAAATCCGCATGCCGGCATTATCCCCGAGGGGGAGAGGTGGAGGCGTCGGGCTTCGGCCCGGATCGGCCCGTCCTGCGGGGCGGGTGGGAAGCGCAGAGGGCGTGGGTGTTCGTCGCGCGGGGCATGCGTCGCGCGGTTCACCACCGGAACCGCGCCGGCGCACCACCCTTGACGCCGGCCGGTACCGCCTCGACACTCGAAGGCGGGAACCCTAGCGAACGGGTGGGAATCCATGGGGCACGCACAGCAGGACGGCGACCGCGCGGTACGCGCGGGCCGGCCGCTTCCCCTCCTCACCTCACGCCGACACATCGATCTGCTGCGCGTCTGCAGCGCCGCATAGTCCTCCCGCGGGGCGCCCACGCCCCGGTTCTCCGACGCCGCGCCACCCTCGCGGGCCCCGGCCCGTGCCCGGCGCCACCGTGCGGACGTCCGTCCACGCCCGTACGCGCCCGCCGCCAAGTGCCCGCCCGTACGCCCACGCACCGGACCTCGCACCCAGGGACTCGTATGACCTCCACCTCCGCCTCGGACGCATCCGCCGCCGAGACGTCCGCCGCCACCGCCACCGCGCCGGCCTTCCGGGGCCGCATCGGCTCCGACATGCGCAGCGGTCACTACCCCGTCCCCCACCGCTACCGCCTCTACCTCTCGCCCTCCTGTCCGCACTGTCTGGGCATCGCCATCACCCACAGCCTGCTCGACCTCGACGACACCCTCCCGGTGACGCCACTGCCCGCCGTCCCCGACGCCCCCGAGTGCGGCTACGCCGCGCTGCGCCCCCTCTACGAGGCCAGCGCGCACCAGTACCGTGGACCGGCCACCGCCCCGGTGCTCAGCGACGACTGGACCGGACGCATCGTCAGCACCCACGCCCCGGACATCCTCCGCGACCTCGCGGAGCGGTTCGGCACCCGCGGACCGGCCCTGTACCCGGACCACGCCCGCGACGCCATCGACGCCCTGGCGCGCCGCTGTGAGCAGGACCTCAACCAGGCCGCCCAACACGCCGGTGGCCTCGGCAGCGACCACCCCGGCTACGAGGCCGCCCTGGGCACCCTGCTCGGCACGCTCGCCTCACTGGAGCGACGACTGGCCGACCGCCCCTACCTGCTGGGTGACGAACTCACCACCGCGGACGTCCAGTTGTGGGTGACCCTGGTCCAACTCGACACCGTCCACCGCTGGCACCTCGACGCCGCGGCCGTGCAGCGCATCGCCGGCCACCGACGCCTGTGGTCCTACGCCCGCCGGCTGGCCGCCCTCCCCGCCTTCGGCCGACACCTCGACCTGGACGCCATCGCCCGCCGCCACCACGCCGGCTGCCGCGGCCAGGAGGCCGCCGGGGCGGCCGTACAGATCGTGGACTGGACGACGGCCCACACCCCCGAACGGCACGTCACACCGGCCACCCCGCACTGACCCGTCGAAGCGCTGCCCCGCCGGCCTGTCACCTCCGCCTCAGGTCGCCAGGCGCAGGGGCAGCGACTTCAGCCCGTGGATGAAGTTCGACACCAGCCGCTGTGGCGGTCCGGCCACCGCCACAGCGGGCAGCAGCGCGCAGGTCTCCTCGTAGAGCACCCGCAGTTGCAACCGGGCCAGATGCGCGCCCAGGCAGACGTGTGGACCGTCGCCGAAGGAGACATGGGGATTGGGCGAGCGCGCCAGGTCCAGTCGGCCGGGGTCGGCGAAGACCCGCTCGTCGTAGTTGGCCGAGCCGTGGAAGACCACGACCTTGTCGCCGGCGCGGATCCGCCGGCCGGCCAACTCGGTGTCCGCCGCGGCGGTCCGGCGGAAGCTCAGCACCGGCGGATGCCAGCGCAGCAACTCCTCCACCGCCGGGCCCACCGCGACCGCGCCGCCGCGCAGCGCGGCGTAGCCGTCCGGGTGCCGGGCCAGCGCCAGCAGCCCGCCGGGCGCGGCGCTGCGGACGGTGTCGTTGCCCGCGATGGTCAGCAGGAAGAAGAACATCTCCAGTTCGGGCACGGCCAGTTCGGGGTCGGTGGCGAGCACCGTCATCACGTCGTCGCCGGGGTACCGCCGCTTGTGCGCGGCCAGCTCGCGGGCGAACGCGAACATGTCCTGGAGCATCGCCGGGGAACGGGGGTCGGCGGGCCGGCCGTCCGTCCCGGTCGCCGCCGGGCCGGCCTCGTCCGGGTCCTGGTAGCCGATGACCCGCCGGGTCCAGTCCAGCATCAGCCCGCGTTCACCGGGCGGGACGCCCAGCAGATCGGCGAGGTTGAGCAGCGCGTAGTCGTCGGTGACGGTGCTGACGACGTCGCACCCGCCGTCGCCGGACCGCGCGGTGTGCACCGCAGTGGTCAGCAGCGCGCGGGCCCGCTCCCGTACGGCGGTCTCGAAGCGGTCCACCCGCCGTGGGGTGAAGGCCCGGCTGACCAGCCGCCGCAACCGCCCGTGTTCCGGCGGATCCTGATTGAGCATCATCCGCCGGATGAACGGCAGGTCGACGGGATCGGGGTCGCGGATCTGGGTGGCACCCAGCTGGGAGGAGAAGGTCCGGGCGTCCTTCAGCACCCGTACGACGTCGCGGTGCCGGGTCACCGCCCAGAAGCCGGGGCCGGCCGGCCAGCCGAGCACCTCCGGCTCGTCCTGCCAGGCCACCGGGTGGTGGTCGCGCAGCAGCCGATACGCGTCGTGCGGCAGGCCCTTGGCATACCGGCGCGGATGGAAGACGTCTGGGACTTCTGGCAACCGTGGGACCGCTGACACCTTCGGGACCTCCTGAAACTCCGGGACTTCCAGGTCCTCTGGGAGCTCTGTGTCCTCCAGGATTTCTGTGTCCTTCGGGATCTCTGGCGTGGTAGGGGTGGCTGGGGTGGTCGGGGCGTCTGGCTCGTCCGGCGGGAGGGCCGCTTCGGGGGTGTACGGCTCCCCGGGCCCGCCGATTCCCGCGGTCACCCGGCCGCCGTTCCGCCGCTCGCGGAGCTGGCGCCCATCGAGTGGCCGATCACCTTGTGCGGACCCCCGCTGTGCAGGGTGTGCGGGAGGACGAAGGAAGCCACGCGCTCTCCACCTCTGTACCGGGCCGGACACCGCCGACCACCGGACGGGACGATGCCGACCACCCTGACCGCCCCCACCCCGCCCCGCAAGGGCGCCGCGCTCCCATTCCCACTCCCGCTCCCACCACGGTTCCCGCTCGCCATGATGCTCCGTCACCGGCGTCGGTCGGCAACGCGGCGGGGCACGGAGGCACGGGGGAGGGGACTACTGCTGCTGACCGGGGCTTTCGCGGTGGCCGTCGAACCGGTTCACGGGGACGCGCAGGCGCAGGCCCGGCGCGCGCTGGAGTTCGCTCAGGAGTCGTGGCTGGACGGAGCCATCGTGGACCTGTACGGCCGCCCAGAGGACGGCATGACGGTGATCCGCAAGAAAGTGGCGGAGGGGCATTGGCGGCTGGAGGTGGATCTGGGTCGGCGTGGGTCGTTCGTCGTGCGGTGGCCGGAGCGGCGGCTCGAACGGTTCAGATGGGAGGAGCCGGACAGGGGCAGGGACGGGGGCGGGGACGGGTCGGTTGGCGGCGGCGGTGGGGTGTGGGCCGCGGGCCGGGCGCGGAGCGCCGGTGACCGGTTCGTCGGGAAGTGGTTCCCCGAGGTGCGGGCGGGCGCCGAGGTCACGGTCGTGCCGCTGCGGGATGGGCGGGGCGGTCACCTGCTGAGTTATCGGGATCCCGCGTCGGGGGGCGGGGGACCGGCGCGGCTGGAGGCGAGGGTGTCGCCTGGCGGTCGGGTGGTGGAGGTGACGGCGCACGGTGTTCCGAGGGTCGGCTGACGTGGCTGTGGCTGTGGCTGTGTCTGTGCCTGCGCTTGTGTTTGTGCCTGCGTCGGTGTCAATGCCGGCTCCGGCGCCTGTGCCGGGGTCTGTGCCTGTGCCGCGGACGAAACCCGTTCGTGGTCGTCCGAGGCCGCGATTAGGCTGTGCGTCCATGGAATCCGCAGGTGAGGGCCGCGTCACGTTCGACTGGCAGTCCGTGGTGTACCGCGACTTCGACGTCGATCTGGACGAGCCGGGCAGTCGAAGCGGGGCGGCTCTCGACGCCCTGCTGGACGACCTGGGTGTGCCGGAAGGAGAGGGCTGGGCGCTCGTCGGCGCGTGGGCGGAGCAGTTGTCCCGGGCGTTGGCGGCCGGAGTGCCGGAGCTGCTCCGGCGGCTCACCCACCCGGACGTGGCGGTGCGACGCATGGTGCCGGTGGTGCTCGCCTATGCGGCCGCTCCCGCCGACGCGATCGTCCCGGCGATCCGCGAACACAGCCTGCACGCCACCGATCCCGCGGTCCGGCTCGGGCTGTTGTTGGTCCTGGGTCGGTACGCCGACCGCCCCGACGTACGTGCGCAGCTGCGCCGTTGCCTGCGGGGCGAACCTGCCGCCGCGCTGGGCGCCGCACTGGGCCTGCTGCTGCGCCCGGCGCCGCGGCCCGGCGGGGCGCCGGCAGGTGTGGGCTCCGGCGCGACCTCCACGACGGACGGCGCCGGACCCGTTGAGGACGTGGTGGTCGAGGCGCTGACACTCTGCGGCGGTGAAGCCGGAGCGGCACTGGGGGAGTTGGCCTGGTGCGATCCGGAGTGGGCCGGCGCGGTGCCGTACGGCCCGGTGGACGCCGTCGACTCCTGGCTCGTCGGCGCGCCCGAGGTGCGCTCGCGCTGGCTGGCCCTGATGCTGGCGGCCCTGGGTGACGGCCGGCTGGACACCGTCACGGCGCGTGTCCTTGTCGGAGCCGCGGACCAGCTGTACTCCACGGACTCCACGCGGTACGCATGCCACGCGGCGGCCGTCGGGGCGCTGCTGGACCACCCCGACCCGGCGGTCCGGAGGGCCGCGGTATCGACCAACTACCTTCATGCATACGGCAGTTACCTCGATGCCCTGGCGGTGGCCGCGAGTGGCCCCGCGGCCCGGCGGGACCCCGAGGTGGCACAGGCGGCGTTGGCCCGGCTCGCCCGACGCGGCGACCGCAGGTGTCTGCCGGGCCTCCGGGAACGTGTGGCCGTGGGCACCGCAGGGGCCGAACTGCTGCGCCTGGCCGCGGCGTTGGCCGACGATCTGTGGCCGGCGATCCGGGAACGGCTGGCACAGGACCTCCCGGCAGCCGAGGTCAACGCGCTGCTCACCGGTACGCAGCAGTGGCGCGGCGGCGGCCCGGCGGTGCCGGAGGTGGTGGCCGCGCTGGAGCGGCTGAGCCGACGCATCGACGCCACGGTTTCGGGCGACCCGGACGCCCGCCCCCAGTTCGTCGAACTGGAGGCCGCGTCGGCGACCTGTGCGTTCCTGCGCAGGTGGGGGCTGGACGACGCACGGGCGCTGGCGGCGCTGCGGCGGGTCGCCGTGGGCGCCGACCCGGAGACCGGACTCGCCGCCATCCGCGCCCTGATGGGACAGAACACCTCGACGGACACCACGAAGCACTCCTCAGCGCACTCCTCAGCGCAGTCCTCAAGGCACTCCTCAACGGATTCCTTGACGGACGCAGCGGCGGACTCGGCCGACTCGGCCGACTCGGCCGCGGACGCGATGGCGTCCCAAGTCATCCCGCTCCTGCTGAACGTGCTGGCCCGCCGTCATCGGCCCGGCCGCGTCGTCGGCCGGCGCGGCTGGCGGTTCGACGACAACGCCTGTGGCTGGCTGGGCGAGTTGGGGAGGCGCGCCGGAGCCGCGGCGCCCGCGCTGCGCGGCATGCGCGACGACCCGGCGGAGGCCGGCGCCCTACGCGTAGCCGCCGCTGACGCACTGTGGCACATCACCGGGGACGCGACCGGCGCACTGCCTGTGCTCCGCCACTTCGCGAACCCCGGCATCGCCAGCGCCACCGCCGCCACCACAGCCACCGAACGTGCCTCCGTGGCCAACGAGGACGGTGACGACGCCACTCTGTCGGCACGGGCCCAGGACGCCCTCCGACGCATCGAGCACGAGATCGCGGCAGCCGGCCCGGGCGACGAGGGTGACGACGACCGGCCAGGCACTGCGGGCTGAGGCGGCGCCCGGGGGCCTGGCCACCACCCTGCATCGACCGGACAGGCACTCTCTCCGGCTCCAACCCCGGCCCTCCGCCACGCCCGTACCCGAAGCCGGAGCCCGCTCACTGCTCACCGCTCACCGAACGAAATCCGTCGTGGTAGCGCCACCAGGTAGGTTCTGATCATGGTTGATGACTGGCGGATGGACCGGATCGGCAGTGCCCTGAGGGGCGAGAACCCCACTGTGCTCCGGCGCTTGGACGCAGGGTTCGCAGTGATCGGAGATGTGCAGTTTCTGCCGGGCTACTCGGTGCTCCTGGCGGATGACCCCGCAGTGGAGAGGCTGTCGGACCTCACCAAGCACAAGAGACTGGCCTTCCTGTCCGACATGGACCGGCTCGGAGAGGCAGTCGAGCGAGCCTCCCGTCGCATGGACACAGCCTTCCGGCGGGTCAATCTTGAGATCCTTGGCAACACCGACGGGTTCTTGCACGCGCATGTCTGGCCACGGTTCGAGTGGGAGCCGATCGACTTGGTGAGCAAGCCGGTCTGGCTCTACCCCCACGACAGTTGGACCGACGAACAGTTCGCACTCGGGCCGCAGCACGACGCGCTGCGCCAGGCCATCGGGGACGAGCTCGACGGTCTGCGCTCGGCGAACTGACAGCAGTTGATCGGGAAGCGGCCTTGCTTGAGCACGCGGTGGAGGTCGGGCGTGCCGCACGTCGCACGTCGATGTCCACCTCGACGTTGTCCACGGCTTCCACGTTCTCACAGGCATGCCTGGCGTCGTTCAGTCGGAAGTCACGCAGGGCTTGGGGCTTCACGGTGTGGTCGGTCAAGGCAGGATCTCGACGTACCCGTCGGTTCCGTGCACGCGGATCCGCTGCCCGTCCCGGATCAGCCGGGTGGCCTGCTCCACGCCCACGACCGCCGGCAAGCCGTACTCCCGGGCGATCACCGCGCCATGGGTCATCAGGCCGCCCACCTCCGTCACCAGGCCCGCGATGCCGACGAACAGCGGCGACCAGCTGGGGTCCGTGAAGGTCGTGACCAGGATGTCGCCGGCTTCGAGATCGGCCTGCGCCATGTCGAGGATGACGCGGGCTCGGCCCTCGACGGTCCCGACGGAAACCGGTAGACCGGTCAGGGCGCCGGCCGGCACGTCGTCGCGCCGGTACGCCCCGGTCAGGGCCTCACCGTCCGAGGTGAGCACCCGGGGCGGTGTGAGCGCGTGGTACGAGCGGAACGCGTCCTTGCGCTGCTGGATGAGTCGGCCATCCACGTGGTTCGAGCGCACGACGTCGTGGAGTTCCTGGAAGGTGAGGTAGAAGATGTCGTCCTTCTCAGGAAGCACGTCGGCCCGCACGAGGCGCTCGGCCTCCTTCAGCAGGGCCTGCTTGTAGACGAAGTAGCGGCTGATGATGCCGTACTTCGGGTACTCCCGGTACCCGATGAAGGTTCTGACCCGGTCGATCATCCGCTTGGTCTCGTCGGCTTTCTGGTCCCCGTCCGGCAGGGCCCGCAAGCGCGACAGCACGTCCTGTTCCTTCTTCTGGGCCTTCTGCCGCCCTTGCTCGAAGCGCCGCTCGGCGGCGCCCGGCTCGAAGTTCCTGACGTTGTCGAGGATCACGGGCACCAGCGTGGTGGGGCGCTCGCGCCAACGTGGCCTGGTGATGTCGATCTCACCGACGCAGCGCATGCCGTACCGGTCGAGGTAGCCCTCGATGGCGGCGCGCGCTTCGGCCCCGCCCGCGCGCTTCGCCAGCCCGTCCAGGAAGTCCTCGTCCTCGACGCCCTGGAGGAACGCCACCACCTCCGGCCGCGCGCGGATCACGTCCGCGACGTCGAGCAGCGCCAGTCCCATTTCGGAGGTGATGTTGTCGGGGGCGGACAGCGTGAGCGTGTCAGCGACGTTCTTCTCGCCCAACCACTCCTGCAGCTTGTCGTTGAGCCACCATGTGGCCTCCATCCCCGCCATGATCGCCCGGATGTTCAGTGGATCACTGAGCACGCGCTTGTGCTCCTCGAAGGCCGCCAGCAGGAAGTCGAACAGCGCCGGTCCGGTCTTCGTCCGGATGCCGCGCTCCAGGGCGGCGACGGACTCCCGGCTGCGCCCGATCAGCTCGGTGACGATGGCCGGATCGGTCGCGATCGGGGTGGGCGCGCCGCTGGCCGGCGGCCCGCCGGACTGCGGCCTGCCGGGAGGGGCGTCCGGGAGCGACGGGACGAAATCGTCGTGGCCGAGGACGGTCTCCAGAGCGTCCCTGACCAGCGGATCGCCTCTCCCCATGACGTCCAGGAGGGCGGCGCGGCTCGTGGGCGAGGCCAGGCGCCGGGTGACGTCGACGAACAGCCTGCCGCCGGCCTCGTGCATCGGCACCATGGCCGTCAGCTGCCACATGGAGAGCCCCAGGGGCTTCATGGGGTCGGTCATCATCTGCTGATGACCGACGGAGACATAGACGTGATTCTCCTGGTCGCCGGCCTCGGGGACGGGGAACAGCGTCGTGATCGGCCGGCTCTGAACGATCTGGAAGCCGTCGTCGACCAGGCACCATTCGATGTCCTGCGGGCGGCCGAAGTGCGCCTCGATCCGCCGACCGAGCTGTACGAGCCGCAGGACCTGCGCATCCGTCAGCGCCGGCTGCTCCTGCCGCTGCGGGGCGATCGCCACTTCCTGCGTACCGCCGGCCGGCAGGGCGTGAACGGCACGCGTTTTGGCGGCGATCGCCTTGGCGACGACTTCGCCCTGCCGCACCGTGAAGACGTCCGGGTTCACCAGGCCGGACACCAGGGCCTCGCCGAGGCCGAAGCCGGCGTCCACGGTGGCGACCTTCCGGTTGCCCGTGACGGGGTCGGCGGTGAACAGGATGCCGGCCGCATGCGGGAAGACCATCTGCTGCACGACCACGGCCATGTGGACCGTACGGTGGTCGATGCCGTTCCGCTGGCGGTAGGTCACGGCCCGCTCGGTGAACAGCGAGGCCCAGCACCGGCTGACGTGCCGGAGGACGGACGCCGGGCCCACGACGTTCAGGTAGGTGTCCTGCTGGCCGGCGAACGAGGCCGTCGGCAGGTCCTCTGCCGTCGCGCTGGAACGGACGGCGCAGGCAGCCTGCTCGCCGAGCCGGGCGAGCGCGCGGGTGATCGCCACCGAGATGTCGTCCGGGACGGCGATGGCTTCGATGGTCCGACGAATCTGCGCGCTGAGCGTGCGGATCGCCTCCCGGTCGTCCGGTTCCACGCGCGACAACTGATCGAGCCGGTCGTCGATCGACGGCGCTTGCGCCAGGATCCGCCGGAAGGCGTCCGTCGTCACACAGAAGCCCCCCCGGCACACGGATGCCTTCGACCTGCGACAGCTCGCCCAGGTGCGCGCCCTTGCCACCGACGGCCGCAATCTGCTTCTCGTCGACCTCTCGAAGGTCCCACACGTACTGCTCGATCACTGCGATACCTCCGAGGCAGCCGCGCTCCGTCGCACTGCGGTGGCCGATCGCATCACCGGCGCCGCCAGATCTGTCGAATCCCCTGTCGGGCACGTCCTCATCCCCGGGTGTCGTCCCCTCGACGAGTCGGCCGGCCGCTCCGCCCTCCCGGGTGCGCACCCCCGCACCTCCGCCCCGAGCGCCCACGACCGCACGGCCGGTCCCACCACCGGTCCGGCGTCACCGCGTCCTCCACGCGTCGACAACAACACACGCACGTCGTGCCTCCATCTCCGCAGGTTTGCGGCATCGGCCGACGATTCTGCGCCATGACCGGGGCCTTGCGGCAAGCCCCCCAGTGCGCTATACGTTGAGAGTGGCAAGGAGAGGTTTCTCCTTGCCTTTGCTTTTTCCGCCCAAGGGAACCGACGGGCTTCTCGCGGAGCGGTGGAGCGCCGCGTACGGCTGCCGCCCCTCGTCTTGCTTGTGCCCACCGAGCTTCCTGCCGGCTCCCGCGGCGACCGGTCGCCCAGCGACAGCGCTGTCGTCCACCGGATCCCGGCTGCTCCGCTCCTTCACGGCGATTTCATCGGCTGCTCCTAACCTGTGGATCCTCGGGCACGCGCTACGGGGAGGGGAGCTGTTCGACCAGACCGCGGCTCCGCGCATCGGCGTTGGGGATGCTGATGCGCCGGGATGGCACGCGCCTGCAGAACTGGTGACGACCGTCCCCACCCCAGAACCATGGCCCGACCGAAGTTGGCGAGGCAGCGCGCAGCCTCAGCTGTCCGGCGTGCTGCGGGAAGGAGCGCGCCGTGAGTGACTACGTCAAGCGTCTGCCCGCGGGGGCACTGCCCGAGGGCGGCGTGGCGTCCTGGTCGCTCGCCGACGCCGAGCGCTGGAGGAAAGCTCGCGTCCCGGTCGTCTTCGCCCCGGTCGCGGGCAGTTGGGTCCTGCTCCTCCTGGTCGCCGTGTCGTACGTCCTGACCGGTGGGTTCTCGATCTTGTGGTGGAGCGGTGGCGGGTCCGCGCACGATGGCACCCACTGGCTCGGCTATCCCGCGGCGGTCCTGCTGGCCGCGCTGCCGTTGTGGTACCGCTATCTGCCGGTCCCGACCGTGCCGGCCACGGTCGTGGTCGCGGTGGACGCGGCGGTGTCACTGGCGTCGCCCGACGTGCTCGACGCCGACGGCCGCCTGGCCGCAAGCGGATACTTCCTGGCCCTGGTCGCCTCCGCAGGGGCGTTCACCGGTGCGTGCCTGCGCCTTCGGGCCCGCCGCAAGCAGCGGGCACTTGCGCTCGCCGCGGCCGGCCGGCGCCGTCACGAACTCCCGGACGGGGTGCCCGAGACGGACGATTACCGCGGGTACCGGCAGTTCTACCTCGGGCTCGTCCTCTGCCTCATCGCCGGCGCCATCCTCACCGACGGTCTCGTCGAGGACCTGACGGCACCGGACCGCGCACCGTACGACGCCGTCGGGCAGCAGATCGCCGCCCTGCTGTTCCTCGTCCCCGGCACCATCGTGTACGGCTACGGCCACGTCGCCTTCCGGGCGGCGCGCCGCCTGCACGAGCAGCCCCAGCCGGCTCTGATGGTGGGCGTACGGATCGCGCCGGACGGTTGCCACTGGCTGTATCCGGATGCCCGCGCCACCTCGGGACGGCCTCTGATCGCGTACTTCCCCAAGGGCCGGGACACCGACCGCACGGCGCGGCTCCTGGGCACGAGCTCCACCTACCGACCCGACGGCGGGCACTACGACATCGACCCCCGCAGCGAACCCTTCGAGGCGGTCCTGTACGGCGCGCCCTGGGAAGGCGCCGAGGTCGCCCTGGAGTACGCCGTCATCGAACGCAAGGCATACCAGGGGCCGGAGAACACGTATGCCGGCGTCACGGTCGCCCCGCTGCTGCCGCGACGCCGCCATGGCCTCGGCCCGTGGCAGCCGGCCGACGGCGCGGCCCGGGACGCCGCCCGGCGCGAAAAAATCCGCAAGGAGGAGCAGGAGAAACGCGAGCGGGACGAGTGGTGGGCAGCGAGCCTACGTCAGCAGGAACGGGCTTACCGGGCGCGGGGAGCAGGTCGGCCCCGCGGTAGCGGGGCGCGCGGGCAGCGCTACGGCAGGCCCGACAGCTGGGGCGGCGGGGACGGCTGCGGAGGCGGCCACAGCTGCGGCGGGCACGGCTGCGGGGGGCACGGCTGCGGTGGCCATGGCTGTGGCGGGCACGGCTGCGGCGGCGATTGACAGCGAGGGGGCGTCCAGGGTGCCTCCGAACACCCCTTTCCGGCCGCGATCGAGGACACCCTGAGCGCCTACCGGGCGCTCCTCGACCGCGGCGAGGACCCGCGCGGCCCTCGAACACACCGGAGCCATGTACCTCGCCGGAGCCGACCCGCGCCAGCCCCTGCTGAGTCCGGCCGTCCACGCCGACCTGACCGGCCTTCCCCCGATGCTCATCCAAGTCGGTTCCAACGAGGTGCTGTTGGACGACTCCACCCGCCTGGCCGCGCGGGCGAGCGCGGCGGGCGTGGACGTCATCCTCGACGTCACCGCCGACGTGCCGCACGTGTTCCAGTCGTTCGCCGGCGTCCTCGACGAGGCGGACGAGGCACTGGACCGTGCCGCCCTCTTCCTGCGTCAGCGGATCCGCGCCGGAGGCGCCGCGCGGAGCACTCGGTTCACCGGGTAGCCAGCATGGCGGCGCGACTGTCTCGGCCGGTCGTCCGCCGGCGGGCCGGCCGGCGAGTAGCTGTGGCCGTCCTTGTGCATCAGTACGTGCGCGGGTGCGTGGTCGTTGCGGCTGCCGCCCGGCATGTTGGTGTGGGCTCTTCGTCGTCCTTCTTTACGGTGACCGGAACCCGCCTCATGAGGCAGAGGCAGTCACGCGGGACAGATTGACTGTGTGACGAGTACCTCAGCAGCAAGTTCCCGCCAGCGCCGCTGCCACCCCATGGGCGCTCTCCGGCACGTCGTCGTGTCCGCTGCGCTGGCTGCCTCGATGAGCGTCAGCACCGGAGCCGACCCCGCGGCAGCGGACGCTCACCCGGCCCCGGGCGCGTCCACGAGCGTCGGTTCGGACGTTGTCAGCCTGACGTCCCCTCTGAAGGGCGACATCTACCGCGCCGGATCTCAGATGACGATTGCCTGGACCGATCCCAAGGTCCAAACCATCAGTCAGATCGTTTTGGCGGCAGGGTCCGATGACGGCCTCCAGCCGGTGGTGACCGTCGCTGAGAACGTTGACGCCCAGAGTGGCAGCTACGAGTGGACTGTCCCTGACGATCTGACGGAGGGCTTGTACACACTGGAGGTGGGGACACCCCCGAATGTGACGTACTCGGGCCAGTTCTGGGTCGAGCGGCCCGATTTGTTGAGGCTCAACTGGTAGCGGGCGACAACCGGTGTGGCAGCCGCCGCACCCGACGACACCCAGGCCCGCCTCGTCGGCCGACGGTTTCCCGGGCAACGCCGATCGGGCGGTGCATAGCCTGTCTGCCATGGCGAAATGGGCGTACGTGATAGTCATGCACTTCGGTCACGGCAAGAGCTCGGCGAAGGGGGTCGGCTCGAAGTACAGCTACGGCAGTCCCGAGGCCGCCCGTCGGGCGATGCTGCAGGAGCTCCACGAGCTGAGCGCCGAGTATCAGGACCCCGCGACAGCGCAGCGACCGGGCGACGTCGAGACAGTCGGGACTCAGGAGCCGGTGGTACTGGCACGGCACAGCGGGCGGGTGTACCGGCCTCGGGGGAAGGGGCGTCAGCAGGTGCCAGTGCCGGTGCAGGAACCGGACGGGGCGGCCGAGCCGGTCACGGTGACGGTGGCCGCCCCGGTGGGCCCGTCGGGCGGCAGCAACTCGCCGGGACGATTGCTCGTCGGTCTGGGGGTGCTGTTCCTGGGGGCCGCCGCGATCACGATGGCGGTTGACCGGGGACAGGTCGGCGCTGTCCTCGGCGCGCTGGCCACCGGGGCGATCGGTGTGGCCTGTCTGGTCAGCGGTATCCGCGAGCTCCGCTGAGCGCCGGGACGGGCCGCTCTGAGCCGTCCGTCCGAGGCGCTCGGCTGAGGTCGGGATTCTGAGTTGAGGAAAGGCGGAGTGTCACGGGGGCGGTGCGGTTCGGGAGGTGCCGGCTGCCACCTTTGCCGCCGCGGCCAGGTAGGCCACCACCAAGGGCCGTTCGTCGTCCCGTCGGGCGGCTACCGCCAGATGGGAGGGGGAGATGCCCCTGACCGGCACGGCGATCACCTCGTCCCGGACGACCAGCGAGGCGTTGCCGGTGGCCAGAAGTGCCACGCCCTGGCCGTTGGCGACCGCCTCGTGGGTCTCCTCGGCGCTGCCCACCACCCCGCCGATCCGCGGCGCGCGATCGTCCCGGGCATCCAGGGCCAGCCAGTAGTCCCGTAGCGGACCAGCCTCGGACGGGAGCGCGAGGAACGGCTCGTCGAGGAGATCGGCGAAGTCCACCGCTCCCTCGCTGTCCGCTGCGGCCCGTGCCGCCAGGGGGTGCCCCTGCGGCAGCGCCACAAGGCGGGGCTCCTGGGCCACCACCGCATACCGGTAGCGGTCGCCGTCCGGAAGCGGCAGCCAGACGAAGGCGACATCGCTGGACCCGTCCGCCAACCCGGCACTGGGATCGGCCCAGTTGACCTGCCTGAGGACGGGCCGTGCGTGCGGATGCCGGGAGACCAGCCGGGTGCGCAAGGCGGGCAGCAGTCCGCGGCCCGGGCTGGTCGACATGCCGATCACCAGGGTGTGCAGCTCGGCGGCCTTCGCCTCCTCCACCGCCGCCTCGGCGGCCTCCCACGCGGCCAACATCCCGCGGGCGTGCGGCAGCAGGGCTTTCCCCACCACGGTCAACCGCACCGCCCGCCGGTCCCGGTGGAACAGATCCGCGCCGACCTGCTTCTCCAGCATCCGTATCTGTTTGCTGAGCGCGGGCTGGGAGACGAACAGCCGCTCGGCGGCTCGCGTGAAGTTCAACTCCTCGGCGACTGCGGCGAAGTAGCGCAGATCGCGTCCATGGACATCCATAACTCATGGCTATCACAACAGGTCTTGGACGAGGTCCCGGATCCCGGCGAAGGATGGAGGTCGTCGGCGGGGAAATCCCGAACTGCGGTTGATGAGGGAGACGAAGAGATGACCGAGAACGGCAAGGTCTGGCTGGTCACCGGTGCGAGCAGCGGTTTCGGGCGGGCCATCGCCGAGGCCGCGGTCGCCGCCGGTGACACGGTGGTCGGCACGGCCCGACGGCCCGAGGCACTGGCCGACCTGGTCGCCGCGCACCCCGACCGGGTGGAAGCGATCGCACTCGACGTCACGGACGGCGGGCGGATCGACGCGCTGGCCGCCGACGTCCTGGCTCGCTACGGCCGGGTGGACGTGCTGGTGAACAACGCCGGGCGCACACAGGTCGGGGCGTTCGAGGAGACCACCGACCGGGAGCTGCGCGACCTGTTTGAGCTGCATGTGTTCGGCCCGGCGCGGCTGACCCGGGCGCTGTTGCCGCAGATGCGGGAACGGGGCAGCGGTTCGATCGTGAACATCAGCAGTTTCGGCGGGCAGTTGTCCTTCGCCGGGTTCTCCGCGTACAGCGCGACCAAGGCGGCGCTGGAGCAGATGTCCGAGGGCCTGGCCGACGAGGTGGCGCCGTTCGGTATCAAGGTGCTGATCGTGGAGCCCGGCGCCTTCCGCACCAACCTGTTCGGCAGGGGCGCGGCCTACTTCTCCGAGGAGCACCCGGCGTACGCGGAGAAGGTCGGTGCCACCCGGAAGGCGGTGCAGGGCGGCGACGGCACGCAGCCCGGGGACCCGGCGAAGGCCGCGGCGGCGATCCGACTGGCCCTGGACGCCGAGAACACCCCGCTGAGGCTCGCCCTCGGCGGTGATGCGGTGGACTCCCTCGTCGGGCACCTGGACGCGGTGCGGGCCGAACTCGCCACGTGGGAGAAGGTCTCGCGAGGGACGGACTTCGACACACAGTGACACGGCAACAAGGGTCTGCCCCACACAGTCGGCAGGCAGCAGGGGGTAGCAGGCTGCCGGGCAGGTAGCGCTACGTCGGGCGGCGGGACTCTCGCCGCCGGCGTCCGCTCACCTCACCTCACCTCACCGCGCCAGGCAGCTCCCGCTACCGGCCGGCCCGTCAGGGGTTGCCCCTGCCCGCCCTCGTCTCGATCACACACCTTCAAGAATGTCTCAGGAGCGCCTTGATGAAATCCCTGCTCACGTCATCCCCCGGAGCCGGAGCCGGAGCCGCGGCTCCGCACGCGGCCCGGGGCGGATCCTCCACCGTGCTCGGCGCCGCCCTGTTGGGCTTCTTCCTCATCTCGCTGGACGCGTTGATCGTCACCGTCGCACTGCCCGACATCGGCCGCAGTCTTGGCGGCGGCATGTCCGGCCTGCAGTGGGTGGTGGACGGATACACGCTGATCTTCGCCGCCCTGATGCTCTCCGCCGGCGCCCTGTCCGACCGCATCGGGGCCCGCCAGGCGTACGGCGGCGGCCTCGTGCTCTTCGGGCTGGCCTCGGCCGCGTGCGGACTGGCGCCCGGTCTCGGCGTGCTGGTGGCGGCGCGGTTGGTGCAGGGGGGTGCGGCGGCGGTGATGATGCCGGCCTCGCTGGCGCTGGTCCGGCAGGGCTTTCCCGACCAGGCGAAGCGGGCCCGGGCGATCGCCGTCTGGACCGTGGGCGGCGCGGTCGCGGTGGCGGCCGGGCCGGTGCTCGGCGGGGCGCTCACCGCATCCGTGGGCTGGCGGTGGATCTTCTTCGTCAACCTCCCGGCGGGCCTGCTGGCGCTCGCCCTGCTCACCCGTGTACCCGCCTCCCCGCGGCTGCCCGCCCGTCTTGACGTGGTCGGGCAGGTGACGGCGGTGGTCGCGATGGGCGCGCTGACGTACGGCGTGATCGAGGGCGGTGACAAGGGCTTCGGCCGGCCAACCGTCGTGGTGGCGCTGCTGGTGGCCGCGGGCGCGGCAGTCGTCTTCCTCGCCGCGCAGGCCAAGGGCTCGCACCCGATGCTCCCGCTGCCGCTGTTCCGCTCCCGGGTGGTCGCGGTGTCCTTGGTGGTCGGCTTCATGCTCAACGCCGCCTACTACGGAGGGGTGTTCATCTTCAGCCTGTATCTCCAGCAGGAACGCGGTCAGTCCGCCCTGCACGCGGGCCTGATGTTCATTCCGATGACGGCACTGGTCGCCGTGGTGAACCTGGCCTCGGCGAAACTGGCCTCGCTGTTCGGCCCGCGGGTGCCGATGGTGTCGGGACAACTGGTCGGGACGGCCGGGCTGTTGGCTCTGCTCACCGTCGGCCCGCACACCAACGTGTGGGTGGTGGCCGCGCTGATGGTGCCGGTCGGCCTCGGCGGGGCGCTGACAGTCCCGGCGCTGACCGCGATGCTGCTCGATGCCGTCCCCGCAGACCGGGCGGGCACCGCGTCCGCCGTGCTCAACACCGGCCGCCAGGTCGGCGGGGCCATCTCGGTGGCGGTCTTCGGAGCGCTGCTGGCCGGGGCGGACACGTTCCTGGCCGGCATGCGGTGGAGCATGCTGCTCGCGGCGGCCGGACTCGTCCTGACGGCCGGCGCGACGCTGACGCTGCCGCGGGCCGGGCGCGGGCGTACGGAAGCGTGAGCCGGGCTGGACGGCGGAAGTCGGCTACGGCGGGGAGGTGTTGGTGACCGGCGAACGGTCCGCACAGTCCAGGACGTCGCTTCGGCGGCCGGCGACGATGACGGCGTTGCCGAGGCGGTGCAGGGCCTCGGCCAGGCCGCGGCCGATACCGCTGCCGCCGCCGGTGATCAGGATGGTGTTTCCGGTGAGCGTCATGGGGTGCTCCTCGGGGTCTCAGACCGCGGCCAGGGCCGGGTAGTCGGTGTATCCGCGGGCGCCGGAGGCGTAGACGGTGGTCCAGTCGATGTCGGCGAGCGGGGCTCCGGTGGCAAGCCGGGCCGGCAGGTCGGGGTTGGCGATGAACGGGCGGCCGAAGGCGACCACGTCGGCGAGCCCCGATGCGACCAGGTGGGCGGCCCGCTCGGCGTCCATCTCGGCGTTGGCGATGAGCGTGCCGTGGAACAGCGGCCGGATGTGGGCGAACATGCCGTCGCCGTCCAGTCCGTCGAGCGGGGTGGCGGTCAGGTCGTGCGTGGCACCCATCACCAGCAGGTGTGACAGGCCGTTCAGGCGGGAGATGACGTACTCGGCGGTCGGCAGGGTCTCGTCGTTGGCCTCGAACGGGCCGGTCTCGTGCATCGGGCCGAGCTTGACGCCGGTCCGTTCCGGGCCGACAGTCGCGGCCACCGCCTCGGCGATCTCCAGGGTCAGCCGGGCGCGGTTCTCGATGGAGCCGCCGTAGGTGTCGGTGCGCTGGTTGGTGGCCTTGTTGAGGAACTGGGCCGGCAGGTAGAGGTAGTTGGCGAGGATCTGAACGCCGTCGAACCCTGCGGTGATGGCGTTGCGGGCCGCGGTTGCGTAGTCGGCGATGGTCTGACGGATCTCGGCCCCAGTCATCGCGCGCGGTGTGACCGTGGGCTTGCGGCCGGTCGGGGTGACGCTGCGCTGTTGCGGGTCGACCGCGGAGGCCGACAGCGGGAGTGCTCCGTCGCGCAGGTCGGGGTGCGAGATGGCCCCGGTGTGCCAGAGCTGGGCGATCATCCGGCCGCCGGCCGTGTGCACGGCCTCGGTCACCTGCCGCCAGCCGTGGATCTGCTCGGAGCTCCACAGTCCGGGGGTGTCGGCCCAGCCGAAGCCCTCCGGGCTGATCGCGGTCGCCTCGCCGACGATGAGGCCGGCGGAGGCCCGCTGGGCGTAGTACTCGGCCTGCAGTGCGGTCGGCACATGGCCGGGGTTGCCGGCCCGCATGCGGGTCAGCGGTGCCATCGCGATGCGGTTGGGCAGCTCCAGGTCGCCCATCCGGACCGGCGTGAACAGCGGTGCGACGTTCATCGTGTGCCTTTCTCGTCCGCTCTCATCGCAGAATCACGACGCGATCGTGGCTGCCGCCGAGACGCTGTTCCGCCAGCGTGGAACGGAGGCGGTCGGCCTGGTGGAGCTGATGGCGGCCGCCGGAATGACCCGCGGCGGCTTCTACAACCACTTCGCTTCCAAGGGAGCGCTGGTGGACGAGGTCGTCGCCAACGCCATGACGCATGCGCTGGCCAACCTCACCGCGGCCCTGGACGCGTCCCGTGCGGACGGGGCCGACCCCCCTGGACGCCCAGATCGACTGGTACCTCTCACCGGAACACCGCGCCGACATCGACCACGGCTGCCCCAACGCGGGCTTCCTCGGCGATGCCCCCCGCCTCGACGACGACGCCCGCGCCCGCTACACCACCGGGCTGACCGCCAACCTGCACCGCTTCAGCCAGGCCGTCCAGGACGCCACCGGACTGGACGAGGAAGAAGCCTGGTCACGCGCGCTCGCCCTCTTCAGCCAGATGGCCGGCGCACTCCTGCTGTCCCGTGCGGTCGCCTCCACGGACCCCGAACTGTCCGACCAGGTGCTCGCCGCCGCCCGCCAGGACCTCCACGACCGCGCCCACCAGAGCTGAAACCACGCCGTCAGCTCGCTCGCAGGGCACGCGACGCCTGCAAGCGCGTCAGCCGCAACGAACGACCCACCGCCCTGGCCCGAGAACGTCGGAGGTGGGTAGCGCGCAGAAGGCCCAAGGGGGGAGGCCCCGACCCAGGCGGTTTCGTGCCAGGAGGTCAGGGGCGGACGGCGGCCATGAGCTCGTCGGTCGTCACGACCCGGGCGAAGCGTCCGCCGTGCAGCGAGACGGCACTCGCCCGGGCCAGCTCGTCGGCCGTCAGATGCCAGCCGTTCGGGCCGGTCAGGTCGAAGGTGTGGGTGGCATCGAGAGCGACCAGCACGTCGTAGCCGAGGTTGCCGCCCATGCGGGCGGTGGTCTCCACGCACATATTGGTCTGGATGCCGGCCAGTACGACCTGGGTGATGCCCGCCGCCTTGAACCAGTCGTCGAGGTCGGGGGTGCCGTAGAACGCCGAATTCACGGACTTGGTGACGAGCAGCTCCGGTCCGCCGCCCTTGCCGCGCCGCTCCTCCACGTACTCCTTGAAGTCGTTTCCCTCCTGCCCGGTTCGCAGCGGCGAGCCGGGTTCGTTCGAGTCGTGCCGCACGAAGACGACCGGCCGGTCCGTGCCCTGCCAGGCCGCGATCAGCGAGGCGATGTTCTCGTCGGCGGCCGGGTTGTTGCGCGGGCCCCAGAACTCCGACTCGTCGAAGCCCTTCTGCACGTCCACCACTACCAGCGCCGCGTTCTGTGTGATCTCCATGCCCACGATCCTGCCGTCCCGCCGGGTCCGCTCACAGAAGGCGGAAAGACAGCGATCGATGGTTTACTGCCAGGATGACCCGACCGGCGCCGGCCCATCGCATCGCCCTGCTCGCCTTTCCCGGCATCCGGGCCTTCGACGTTTCGGTGATCACCGAGGTGTGGGGGGCGGACCGCACCGACCGCGGGGTGCCCGCGTTCGAGTTGCGCCGGGTGGCCGCGGGCCCCGAACCGGTACCGATGCGCGGCGGGCTCGCGCTCACACCGGACCGCACCCTCGCCTGGCTCCCTCGCGTCGACCTCATCCTGGTGCCTGGCCTGGACGACCACGTCACCCCAGCACCCGAGCCGGTCCTGGCGGCGCTGCGCCGCGCCCACGCCCGGGGCACCACCATCGCCGCACTGTGCGGCGGCGCGTTCACGCTCGCCCAGGCGGGACTGCTGGACGGTCGTCGGGCGCTGACCCACTGGGCACTGACCGACCTGCTGCGGGCCCGGCACCCACGGGTGCGGGTCGAACCTGACGCCCTGTTCGTCCAGGACGGCACTCTGTGGACCTCGGCCGGCACCGCCGCCGGCATCGACCTGTGTCTGCATCTGGTACGCGCCGCGCATGGCGCCGAGGTGGCTGCGACAGTCGCCCGCTCCATGGTCACCGCGCCGTTCCGGACCGGCACCCAGGCCCAGTTCATCGAACATCCCACCCCGCACGCCGACCGCGACGCGGACGCCCTGGCCCAGGTGCGCGCCTTCGCCCTGGCCCATCTCGACGAGCCGCTGACCGTGTCCGCGCTCGCCGCCCGCGCCGGGATGTCGCCGCGCTCCTTCGCCCGGCACTTCACGGCGGCCACCGGGACCACCCCACTGCGCTGGCTCGTCGACCACCGCATCGCGGCGGCCCAGAAGCTCCTCGAACGCACCGACCTGCCCATGCCCGAGGTCGCCCGCCGGTCCGGATTCGGCAGCGAGATCACCATGCGCCAGCACTTCGCGTCCCGCCTGGCAACCAGCCCGCGCGCCTACCGCGCCGCATTCGCCGAACAACCGCCCGCTGCGCAGAGGCTGTGACTTTTCGGGGGAGGGGCGAGGGCCCCTCGATACGTCCGCGGAGGGTGCCTTGGCCGGCGTGGAGGGTGAAGTGCCGTACCAAAATGGCAAGTTGGGCGAGGGCCGCGCCGATCCCGCGCCGGTACTCACTCCTCGACCAGGAAAGTTATGGGCTGCTGCACCAGTGCACTGGCCGTGGTCGACATGGTGCCGTTCTTCGTCGAGGCGAATCCGTACGCCCGTGGGCGGCATCGTGCCCGGCATCAGCCGCAGCGCTGAGGCACTGCGCAGGGTCGACGGCCTGACCACCCCCGACCACGCCTCCTTTTCGGGGGATACGGGGCGGAAATGGCCGGCATTTCCGATGTCCCTCACTATTCTTCTTGTATGCCAAGGCCCTTGGGTGATTTGGAAGACGCGGTGATGACGCGGGTCTGGGAGTGGAACCGCCCGGTCACCGTTCGAGAAGTTCTGGAGGATCTCCAGAAGGAACGGTCGATCGCCTACACCACGGTCATGACCGTATTGGACAACCTCCATCAGAAGGGCTGGGTACGCCGCGAAGCCGAAGGTCGCGCCTATCGATACAAGGCGGTCTCCACTCGCGCCGCCTACTCGGCCGCACTCATGAACGAAGCATGGTCCACCAGCGACAACCCCGCCGCCGCACTCGTTGCCTTCTTCGGCATGATGGCGCCGGAACAACGACGTTCTCTCCGTGACGCCCTACGGATGGCGCAGGTCGACGGTCAGGCCGAAGCGAAGGAAAAATAGGGTGGCCGCCGGCCGCATACCGTCTCGGCCCGGGTTCGAGGGCGTGGTGCCGTGGCTGTGCCCCACCGCGTAGCCGCTCTCAGCGGCCACTGTTGCGCTCTCCGGCATGGCGCAAAGCGTGGGGTATGTGTCGTTGACGCCCTCCGGTGCCGAAGACAGGGTGGAGGCGTGGAGCAGCGCCGCATCGTTTTTGTGATCTTCGAGGGTTTCCAGCCCCTCGACCTCTTCGGCCCGTACGAGGTGTTCGACCATGCTCACAAGCTCACCGGTGGGTACACCTGCCAGATCACGGCACCGCAGCCGGGAGCGGTCCGGTTCGGCAGTGGCCTCTCGGCGCACGTTCCCCACGGCGTGGCTGATGTGGACCCCGAGGGGATCGACACCGTGGTGGTGGCGGGGGGCGGTGGCGTCGACCAGGCCAGGCATGATCCCGCGCTGACGCGTTGGATCGCCGAGGCAGGGGTCAGTGCCCGCCGGGTCACCTCGGTGTGCAGTGGGGTGTTTCTGCTGGCTGCCGCCGGTCTGCTCCGGGGGCGCAGGGTGACCACTCATTGGGCGCGTGAGCAGCAGCTTGTGCGGGAGCATCCGGAGCTGATCGTCGACTGTGATCCGATCTTTCTCAGGGATGGGCGGGTGTGGACGTCGGCGGGGGTGACGGCGGGGATGGATCTCGCGCTGGCCTTGGTGGAGGATGACTTGGGCAGGGAGGTCGCGCACGCGGTGGCGCAGGAGATGGTGTTGTTTCTGCGCCGCCCGGGCAGCCAGTCGCAGTTCAGTGTGCCGTTGTGGTCCGCGCAGCCGGCCACCGATCCCCTCCGTGCCGTGGTCGCGGCGGTCCATGCCGACCCCGGTGCTCGGCACGGCATCACCGAGCTCGCCTCGCGCGCCGGGCTGAGCCCCCGTCATTTCCAGCGCAGGTTCACAGCCGAACTCGGGGTCCCGCCGGCGACGTATGTCGAGGGCGTACGCATCGAGGCCGCCAAGCGGGCGCTCGCCGAGAGCGACCACCCCATCGAGACCCTCGCGCGACGGTACGGCTTCGGCACCGCGGAGACGCTGCGCCGTGCGTTCCACCGGCACGTCGGCGTTGCACCGTCCGACTACCGCGACCGATTCCGATCCACCAGGGAGCACCTATGACCGCCTACGGGATATTGATCTTCGAGGGAGCGGAGGAGCTGGACTTCGTCGGGCCGTGGGAGGTGTTCACCGCCTCCTCCATGCTGCGCGACCACACCGACACCGTGCGGCTCATCGCCGAACACCCCGGCGCCGTCCGTTGCAACAAGGGCATGCGGGTCCTGCCGGACCACACCCTGGACGACCACCCCGCGCTGGACGTCCTGCTGGTCCCGGGCGGCAACGGGACCCGTCGCCAGGTGTCCAACCCCGTCCTCATCGACTGGATCCGCACCACCGCCGCCCACACCACCTGGACCACCAGCGTGTGCACCGGAGCCCTGCTCCTGCACGAAGCAGGCCCGGCACGCGGCCGACGGGTCGCAACCCACCACCTCTTCGAGGACACTCTGCAGGCCAGGGGCGACGTCACCGTGGTCCGCGACGCCCGCTATGTCGTCGACGGGAACCTGGTCACCAGTCAAGGCGTCTCGGCCGGCATCGACATGGCCCTGTGGCTCATCGGCCGCCTCCATGGCCGCGACCACGCCCGCGCCGTCCGCCGGTACATCCAGTACGAACCCGCCCCGCCCTACCTCGCCGACGACCCTGCGCCCGCATGACACCGTGGGTTTTGCACGAAGGAGGCAAGGACGGCGGCGATCCTGGGGAGGAAGATCCGCCGGCGACCCTCTGGAGGGTTGCCTTGTGCTCCCCGGTCTCGGCCCAGAGCCACGGACGGTGCAACTTTTCCGGCCGATGGAGTGGGAAGTGGGCGCGCCTGCGTGAAATCCGGCGTGCAGAGGTACACATCTCGCGCCCGATTTCCTGCCGACCAGGAGAAAACGCGATGCATACGTACATAGGCCGTTCGCTTGCCGCTGCGGCGCTCGCCGTCGTGATGGCCGCCCCGTTCGCCGGCCCGGCCCAGGGTGACCCCCAGGGCCGGGCCATGGGGACGAGCGGCGACCACGGCCGCGATCGACGGCACGATGGGTGTGACCCGTGGTGCCGTGGCGGTGATGATGACGGTTTTGACTCGGGGGGCGTTGGTGCGGGGGGTGATGGGGAGCGGGGTGACCCTCGGCGGCACGATGGGTGCGATCAGTGCCGTGGTGACGGCGATGGGTTCGGCGCGGGTGGCGTCGGCTCGGGTGGTATCGGCTCTGATGGTGTCGGCGCGGGGGGCGATGGCGGCGGGCAGGTTGACGGTCGGCGGCATGACGGGTGCGATCAGTGCCGTGGTGACGGCGATGGTCTGGGCTCGGGCGGCGTTGACCCGGGGAGCGTCGATGGGGGCGACGGCGAACGGAGCCATGGCGACCAGGGTGGCTCCGATGGGGATGACCCCGGCCTGTTCGACGAGTTCGGTTCCGGGCTCTTTCGCTTGGGACTGTTCGGCGTGGATCCGCTCGGCTTCGGTAGCTCCCTGTTCGGTAGCTCCCTGTTTGGTTGATTCCGCCGCCGGAAGCCGGAAGCCGGAAGCCAGTCAGGGATGCCGAGCTCGGTGGGCTGTTCGCACAGCTCGTCATGCTGACCGGAGTGGCTCGATGCCGTGAGTCCGTCGTGATTTCGCGGCATCGGTACAGGGACCGCCATGGAGGGTGAGGGCGCCAACGGAGCGGTGATGGGCGGGCGTTACCGGCTTGTCGACGTGATCGGCCGAGGTGGGATGGGCCGGGAGGGGCGCGGCCTCAGCGGGTGGGGTCTGGCGCGATGTTCTGGCCGGCCCTGGTCATCGTGACTTCCACTGGGCGAACGCCTCCTGCACGTCGTGTGGTGAGTTGGCGAGGGCGTCGTCGTCGGGTTGGGCTGCGGTGACGTGGGGGAGGTGGACGATGACGTCGTAGGCGTCCAGGGGCCTCACATCGGAGTAGAGGGTGCCCAGACGCTGCTGGGAGCTGGCCCGGACGGCGGCGGTGTCGGCGGGGGACAGCCGGCGCAGATCGGTGGCGAAGGGGCCGTCGCTGCTGGCGGCCATGAGCGCATCCAGGCTGCCGGGCCGGGGCGGCTCCAGATCGGTGAAGAGCTGGCCGGCGTAGAAGTCGGCTCCTGCGCTGAGGGTCTGTCCGGTGCCGTTGGTGATGCCGATGGCAAGGTAGTCCTCGCCGATCCGATCGGCCAGGTGCATGCCCATGGCGGCGGCCGAGGTCATGCCGGGCCACAGGGCCGGCCAGCGCTGGACGTGGCCGTTGTGGGCGACCAGTATGATCCGGTCCTCCCGGCGCAGGATCCATTCGACGGTGTCCGCGATGGCGGCGTCACGGTTGGCGAACAGGCTGTCCCGGTCGCCTCGGGCCATGGCGCGGGCATTGGCGTCGATGACGACTGCCAGGCGCAACGCGCGCAGCGCGCGTTCGTAGGCGCCGGCAGTGGTCCGTCCCCGGTAGTGCAGGCTTCGTCCCTCCATGCGCCCGGTGAGCTCGGCCAAGCCCGCCGTCAACGCGTCCCGACGCGCGGGTGCGAGCTGCCCGTAGGCGGCAACGGCCTGGGCGAGGGAGAGGGCGGAGGGCGCCGCGAAGGCGGCTGCGGTTTCCCGGATGCTCGGGTCCACCTCGAAGTCGGGGTCCGCCTGCGCGAGGTAGGCGGTGGCGGTGTCCAGGCCGGGCAGCACGGACACGTTCGACCCGGACAGGTCGATGCCGTAGAAGCCGACCGGTCGAGCGGCGGTGAGGTTGTGCCCGCGCATCCACTCCAGATGGTCCCGCATCTCGGTCCACAGACCCATCAGCGAAGTGATGCCGTTGGCCATGACGTGGCCGGGCTGCCCCTGGCCGCCGCGGACCCAGTCGTCGGTCAGCCAGCCCTCGACGAATCCCGACTCCATCGCGTAGGCGCCGAACCCGTGCCGCTCGACCAGGTAGCGCATCAGGCGGTGACGTAAGAGGTAGGACTCGTGGTTGTAGTGCGCGTTCTCGCCGATCGCCACCACCCTCGCGTCGCCGATCGCCTCGTCCAGCCACGCCAGATCGTCCTGCGGCCCGTCCGGGTCCAGGGTGCGCAGCGGATGCACCGCCTCGCTGCTCAGCCGAGTCGATGCCGGCGAGGCGTCCGTGTTCGCTGTCATGTTCCCATGCCCCCTTCATGAGTTCTCAACTTTGGGAACGGTATCAGATATGGGAGCATTGGGGAGTGGACACCCTCGACCTGCTGCTGCACCCGGTGCGACTGCGCATCACCCATGCCATGTCCGGCGGACGGACCTGCTCCGCCGTCGAGTTGTGCGCGGTACTGCACGACGTCCCCAAGTCCACCGTGTACCGACACGTCGGTCTGCTGGCCGAGGGCGGAGTGCTGGAGGTGGCGGGCGAGCAACGGGTGCGCGGCGCGGTGGAGCGGCGCTACCGGCTTCGCCGGGACCGGATGGCGATCACCCCCGAGGCGGGAGCGTCGATGTCCCTGGACGACCACCGCCGCGGGTTCGCCGCCGCCATGGCCGTCCTGCTCGCCGAGTTCAACGCCTACCTCGACAGGCCGGGAGCCGCGCCGTTCGCCGACTCCGTGGGCTATCGACAGGGCGTCTACTGGCTCAGTCCTGACGAACTCGCCGAAATGATCGATGAGTTGCGTCATTCCTTCGCGTCGCGCGCGGGCAACGGGCCGGCGCCGGGCCGCAGGCCCCATCTGATGAGCCCGATCTTCTTCCCGGCCGAGGAACCAGTCAGCTGCGAAGAGCACCCCGACGGCCGCGGCGGGGCCGATGGACAGGCACATACCGAGGGACAGGCGAAGTAGGCTGGGCGGGCCCATTGGCAGGCCGACGGAGAGTGACGCGGTCACCGGGCAATCCGCGCCACCCCGCCGGCCGCCTCGCAGTGAGTGTCTGGTCTCACCGCCGCCAGTCGACGGCGGGCTGCCGACCAGGGGTGACTGGCTTCGTCGAGACGACCGCTCGCCGGCTGGGCGTGGAGATCCCAACCCGATGGCCTGCGTCGACTCGGCTCGTTGAGACGGATCGGTCGATTCCGGCCGCCCCGAAGTGGGCCGGCCGCCCCCGCGCCAAGCCGGACGGCGACCTCCCCGCCAGGGCTGTGATCGGCAGTCGGAGACCGAGCAGATGAAAGAATGAGCAAAAAGTTCACTTAGGGTGTGTCCGGATCTCTTCGCACGGCAGAACGGACACAGCCCGCCATGGACATGAGCGCGGCCAGCACAAAGAACCTCAGCCTTTTCGCCTTGATCATGATTGGGCTGGGGTCCATTTTCGGCTCCGGCTGGCTCTTCGGGGCAGGTCAGGCCGCACAGGTCGCAGGACCCGCGGCGCTGGTCGCCTGGGTCGTCGGGGCCCTCTTCATCGGCATGATCGCCATGTCGTACGCCGAGGTCGGGGCCGCCTACCCGCTGCCCGGCGCCATGGCGCGCTTCGGATCGATCTCCCACGGCCCGGTGCTCGGATTCGTCAGCGGCTGGGCGGTGTGGATCGGGGTCGCCTCCCTGATCCCGATCGAGTCCATCGCGGGCACCCAGTACATGTCCTCCTGGAATTACGACTGGGCCAGGGGGCTCGTCTCCGACGGCAGCCTCACGGCCTCCGGCATGGCGATGGCCCTGTTCCTGACCTTCGTCCTGTGGTTCGCCTGCTACTGGTCGGTCGCGCTGCTGGCCCGGGCCAATACGGTGCTGACCCTGGTGAAGTTCGCCATCCCGGTGCTCGTCGTCGCCGCGCTGATCGCCTCCGGCTTCCACCCCGGCAACTTCACCGGCCACGGCGGCTTCGCGCCCAACGGCTGGTCCGCCGTGATGACGGCCGTCACCACCTCGGGCGTCGTCTTCGCCTTCAACGGCTTCCAGGCCGTCGTCAACCTCGGCGGTGCCGCCCGGAACCCCGGCCGAGCCATCCCGCTCGCCCTGGTCGGCGCGCTCTCCCTGGGACTGGTGATCTACCTCGCGCTGCAGGTCGCCTTCCTCGGCTCGGTACCGCCGGAGAAGCTCGCCGCGGCAGGCGGGTGGCACGGCATCAACTTCGCCTCCCCCTTCGCCGACCTGGCCAAGCTCCTGATGCTGCACTGGGTCGCCACCCTGGTCCAGTTCGGCGCCTTCATCTCGCCGTGCGGTGCCAACATCGCCAACGTGGCCTCTGCCTCGTACCTGGCGCAGAACCTGGCGGAGACCGGCTTCTTCCCCAAGAAGATCGCCGAGGTGCACCCCCGCTACGGCACCGCCCGGCCCGCGATGTGGCTCAACCTCGGCTTCTCCGTGCTCCTGCTGCTCACCATCGGCCACAGTTGGGAAGCCCTGGCCAGTGTCGTCTCGGCCGCCATGGTCGTCTCGTACCTGATCGGCCCCATCGCGGTGGGCGTCCTGCGCCGGACCAAGCCGGATCTGCCGCGCCCGTTCCGCCTGCCGGCCGCCTCGGTGCTCTGCCCGATCACCTTCGCCTTCGCGGCGTGCGCCCTGTACTGGTCGAAGTGGCCCAACACCGGCAAGGTGACCCTGCTCGTCCTGGTGTCCGTACCGATCGCGGCCCTGGTGTTGCGCCGCCGAGGCGAGCGGAACCTGTCCCGCCAGTTCGCCGCCGCCTGGTGGATGATCGGGTTCTTGCTGTGGCTCTCGACGCTGTCGGCCCTGGGCGGCAAGGAGTTCGGCGGCAACGGCGTGCTGCCGGGCGGTGTGGACATCGCCCTGGTCGGTGTGTCGGCCCTGGGCTTCTACTTCTGGGCGGTGCGCGCCGGCGTCCAGGCCGATCGTGCCGGCCTGACGGATTCCGACCTCACCCTCGCCACCGAGCCCGAGGCGGAACGGACCGTCCTGCCCGGCCAGCGATCCGGGGAGCGCGAAGCCGTCGTCTCCTGAGACAACTCGCTCGGACAGCCGTCGGATGGGCAATGACCCGTCCGGCGGCTGTCTGTTTCTGGATGCCTTCGTATGTCTGCGTCCCAGGCGATCGGGCGATGGGGCGATGGGGACGCGTACGTGGACGACCGTCGGTCCGACGCGGGAGCACGACGGGCCGGTCAGCGGTCCGCACAGCGGATTCGCGGCGAGCGAGGTCCGCGAGGCCCTCGGCCCCGGCCCCCACAGCACCTACTGGCACGGTGTCGATCCTGAGAGCCCAGGCTTGCTCCGAGCCCACCGGGAGATGCGCGCCCCCACCAGCCGGCGAGCCCACCGCCAGGCATTTCGAACCATGCTGTACAGCGGGCTCGTCCCGATGGTGGCCATCGCGCTGGACCACTTCTGCGACGACGAGGGGCTCACCCGGTTCGACCTGGACGTCGAGGCGCTCCGCCCCAACGTGCTTGCTCTCGCCCGCCATCTCCTGACGCTGTCGCCGTCAGCGGTGCGGGCCAGCCCGGAGACCGGTGCCGGAGCCAGTCACGCCAGCGCGCTGGACGTTCCGGCGTTGCTCGCCGGGCCCGAGGACGCCACTCTGCTCACGACGGCGCTCCGACGCCGCGACGCCGAAGCGCTGGTCCGCGAGCGTGCGATCCGCGCGGCGCAGGACTGCCTCGAACGATGGGAAGAGCCGGACGCCCGAGTCGTCGCCGCCCTGGAAGAACTCGTCTTCGACCCCACGGCAGCCATGGACGACCGCACGCTCGCCGTCATCGCCCCGTTCGACGTGCCCGGACCACAGGTCACCGCCGTGCTCCTGCGCGCCGCCCACTCCGACGTCCTGCCCCTCCAGGCCGAAGGCGCGCTGGGCCTCACCCACGACGACCTGATCGACCAGCACCGCGACCTCGTCGCCTCCTGGCCCGGCGGCGACGACGAACCCCAACGGGCCTGGCTCGTCCGGCACGCACTGAGGGCCTGACACCCAGCGAGAACCATTGCGGCGCCGCGGCAGCACCGGCGAGGACGGAACGAGCGGATGCCGCGGCGGAACGAGACGGCGTGGTGCATGGTGATGTCTTCGCCCGGCCCAACGGACCCGACCTGGGACAGAATTGACTTGTCCCAGGCGCAACGCCCCGATACCTTCCGGTCCATGCCTGCTCAGACTCCGCTGCCCGTCACGCTCACCGGCCGCCAAGTACGCCTGGAGCCGCTGGCGATGAACCATCTCGATGAACTCTTCGAGGCGGGGGGCGGCGACGAGGAGCTGTGGCGGTGGCAGGGTGGGCCGGCGCCACAGACACAGGCGGAGCTGGGCGACAAGCTCGCCACTGTGCTTGAGGCCGCCGAGCGGGGCGTCTACGTTCCCTTCGCGGTCGTCCACCGTGCCACCGACAAGGCCATCGGCTGGACCACGTACATGGACATCGACGTGGACGACGAACGACTGGAGATCGGCTGGACGTGGTACGGGCGCGCATACTGGCGCACCGCCGTCAATACCGAGTCGAAGCTGCTCCTGCTCACCCACGCCTTCGAAGACCTGGGCATGGGGCGCGTGCAGTTGAAGACCGACCATCTCAATCACCGCTCCCAGGCCGCGATCGCACGTATCGGGGGGCGCCGCGAAGGCGTACTCCGCCGCCACTACCGACGCCCCGACGGCACCTGGCGGGACACGGTGTACTTCTCGATCCTCGCCGACGAGTGGCCTGAGGCCAAGCACAACCTGGCTGCTCGCCTGGGAGAAGCCGGCCACGCAGGATAGTTGTGACGCGCACCTGCTGCGGGCGGGAACGCGGGTACATCGACAAGGGGCGGGTCTACGCGGCCGAGGAGCGCAAGGGCCGGCTGTGCCCCTGGTGCATCGCGGCGCCTGAGCGCGGCGCCCTTGGTGTTGGAGCGGCACGCGCCGGGCACGGCGCGCATCACGCTAGGGCCGGTGTCCGTCGGGCGCATTCGCGAAGCGGTCCCGCGCGGCTGTCGTCTCAGTCGAGGATGTGACGTAGGTAGGACTGCGGGTCGGCGAGATAGCGACGCCAGTGGTCGACCAGGGTGAGTTCGTGCCAGGCAAGTCGGCGCATGCCGTGCTCGCCGACCTCGATGATGTCCGCGCCAGGCAGTGCGGTCAGCAGGGGCGAGTGGGTGGCGCAGATGACCTGACCGCCGTTCTTCACCAGCTGGTCGAGGTGTCCGAGCAACTCCAGGCAGGAAGCGAACGACAGTGCGGCCTCGGGCTCGTCCATCACATACAGGCCGGGCTGGAGGAACTTGCCTCGGAATGCGGCGAGGAAGCCCTCTCCGTGACTGACCGACTCCGGCGTGAACCCTTCTCGGTCCAGGGCGTCCAGCGCCGTCTCGGCGCGCAGGAAGAACCCCTTGCGGGCGGCCCAACTGCCCAGCATGCGCCGTCCGCGCGGAGTCGCGTCGAAACGGATCCGCTCACCCAGCACCGACTTGGGGCGGTGACTGGCGTAACGCCAGTCGTGCGAGCCGCCCCACGAGTCCAGACCGAATCCCTCTGCGAGGGCCTCGACCAGGGTCGACTTGCCCGAACCGTTCTCGCCGACGAGGAAGGTCACCGGCGCGGTGAACCGCAGCCCTTCCGCCATCAGCCCGCGCACACAAGGAACGGACCAGGGCCACTCATCGCGGGCATACGAGGCCACATTTGCGTACGCATGTTCGATAATCACAAGGCGAGTCTCCCATATGGCGGGCGAAGGGTGCGGGGTGCGGCGCGGGTGTGTGATCAGCTCTGGGGCGCATGGCCGATGGCGCGCAGGATCTCGGACAGCCAGACGAGATGGCAGTCCAGGGCCTCGTCCGGCTCGTCAGGCAGCTTCTCGACCGACTCCCAGGAGTGGGCGAGCGAGCCGAGGGTGAGTTCCGTCGGCCGGCGTCCCGTGTCGTAGAGCTCTTCCTGGGGGATGGACCAGAAGTAGTCCTCGGCTGGCGCCTCGAAGTGGACTGCTGAGCGGCGGGAGCGGCACGCCGACGACCAACGTCCGGCGCGATCATGCCTGACGTGAGAGCGGTGGGGATCGGTGTGAGACTGGGCACGGAAGGGGTGATCCCTGTGTCGGACCTACCGCGCACGTCCGCCGGTCCGGACACAGCCGTCGACGAGAATCGGCTGGAAGAGCTGATCATCGAGGCACAGACGGCCCTGCCGTTCGAACTGCCTGCCCTGGCGAACCGGTGCGCCTCGGCCCTCGGCCTGGACTCTGCACTGATCTACCTCGTCGACCTGCAACAACGACTGCTCATCCCGCTCGACGAGGTCACGGAGCCGCTGCCGGTGGACCGCTCGCCGGCAGGCTGGGCGTACCGCACGGTCTCCGCGCGGGTGGCCGAGGCCGACGACGGCGTGATCGTCTGGCTGCCCTTGATCGACGGTGCGGAGCGGCTGGGCGTGCTGGCGGTGCGGACCGCCTCGCTCAACGGGGCGCGGATGCGCCGTAGCCGGATGTTGGCCCATCTGTTCGCCATGCTGATCACCTCCAAGCGCGCCTACAGCGACTGGCTCGCCGGCCTCACCCGCACCGCCACCATGCGGTTGCCCACCGAGATGCTGCGGGCCTTCCTGCCACCCCACACCGTCGGCAGCAGCAGGTGCGTCTCGACCGCGGTCCTGGAACCGGCGTACACCGTCGCCGGCGACGCCTACGACCACTCGGTGGTCAAGAACGTGCTGCACACCATGATCCTCGACTCCATGGGGCACGATCTGATCGCCGGCCTGACCACCTCGGTCGCCATGGCCGCGGCACGGAACGCCCGCCGCGGCGGTGGCGACCTGGTCGACGTCGTCGGCTCCGTCGACCAGGCGCTCGCCCAATGGCTGCCCGACCACTTCTGCACCGGCGTGCTGTGCCGGCTCGACGCGGTCACCGGGGTGCTGCAATGGGTCAACTGCGGTCACCCGCCGCCGCTGCTGATCCGCGCCAAGCGAGTGCTCGACGGCGTGTTGGACAGGCCCCCGCAGCCTCCGATCGGCCTGGCCGGCCAACTCGCCCCGGCAGTACGGGAAGTGCACGAGACCACGCTGGAACCAGGCGACTGCGTCCTGCTCTACACCGACGGTGTCGTGGAGGCTCGTGACGCGGACGGAGCGGAGTTCGGCCTCGACCGGTTCACCGAATTCATCATCCGCTCCTCCGCCGCGGGCCAGCTCCCGGCCGAGGTGCTGCGGCTGCTGACGCACGCCATCCTCGATTACCAGCGCAACCAACTGCGGGACGACGCGACCATCCTGCTCTTCGAGTGGCGTCCGCAGTACCGGTGACGCGGTAGGTACGGCATCGAGCCTGGCTGTGCCGCTCTCGCGCCCTCTCCGGCCGGTTCAGGTGCTCGGCCAGCACCTCCGGGAACACCCAGAGTTGCTCGGTGACGGCTGCGGGCTGTGGCGGTGGCGGCGGAAGGCCGGTCGCCTCAGCAGCCAGACCCAGGTGGCTGCCAACAGCGGGCGTATGTGTTCGGCGGCGCAGTGGGTGGCGCCCAGAGCGTTGCCCAGGATGCCAGGCATGCCGTAGGGGAGGGCGAGCACGTCGATCGGTTCCTCGGGCTCGGCCGCTCCAGTCGGTCCAGGGTGTGGAGGCCCAGCTGCACGGAGTGCGTCAAATGCGGGGGAGGGGAGGGGCGGGTCAGAGGCTTCGGGCGGTGATGTCGCCGTTGGGGGTGGTGGCGGCGATGTCGAGTTCGGTGGTGCCGTTGTTCCTGAGGGCGTTGTTGATGCGGCCGTGGCTGGTGCTGGCGTCCAGAGCAGCGGAGATGCCGGCGGCGGCGCCGATGGTGATGTCCCCGGAGCGGGTGTGGAGGGTGACCTTGCCCCCGGTGGCCTCGGCGATGCGGATGTCGCCGTGTGCGGTGCTGACGTCCGCCGGGCCGCACCGGCCGACCTCGACGTCGCCGTCGATCGCGGTGAGGCGGATACTGGCGGCTTCGTCCAACTTGATCTGGCGGTACGCGCCTTCGAAGACGACATCGCCGAGGCGGCCGACGGTGCGCAGTTCGGTGCTGGCCGTCTTGGCCTCGATGCCGGAACCTGCGGGCAGCTTGACCGTCACCTCGACGGATCCGGAGGGACCGAAGTACTGGTCCTTCGCCGAACTGACGATCCGCAGAACTCCGTCGGCGTATTCCACCGTGGTCTGCTCCGCCGCCCTCATGTCGCGGCTCTTCGAGGCGTTCACGGGCAGGATCTCGACGGTGGTGTCGGCGCGGTCTGCGGCGATGAACTGGACGCGTCCCGCGGGGATGTTCAGGACGGCGGAGATCGGGGCGGGGGTGTTGTACTTCTGCATCGTGCTCTCCCTGGTGCTTGCGGCTCGACTGCTGACGGCTTGCTGTTTCGTGATGATGGAAACGCTACGTTGCTTTCCGGGTGGCGGCAACGGTTGTTTTGCTTCCGTGTGGCATTTATGCAGGTGAAGGTGGAGTAATCATTGCAACGCCTTCTCGCTTAATGCAACGGCGAAACGCTTGGTCGTTGCAATGTGTTGAAGGTGAACGCTATGGTGACGGTGTAACGGAACATCGAGCAGCGCCACGGAGCATTCGTGGGGCACGAAGGGGGTCGTGATGCCGGGAGGCAGGCTCACCCAGACCGAACGCCAGCAGATCGCGACGGGACTGGCCGACGGCCTGGCCTACGCCGAGATCGCCCGCCGTCTCGACCGGCCGACCTCCACGATCACGCGTGAAGTGATGCGCAACGGCGGCCCCGCCGGCTACCGCGCCGACCTGGCCCACCGCGCCACCCAGCAGCGCACCCAGGGACGCAGGCAGGCCGTACCCCGAGGATCACAGGCGTCCCCGCAGGCGTACGGACGCGACGCCGAGGCCGTGCGCGACTACCAAGAGGCCCTCACCACCGTCTACATGGTCTCGGGCCTGCCCAAGATGATGGCGCGGGTGCTGGGTTGCCTGTACACCACCGACACCGGCAGCCTCACCGCCTCCGAACTCGCCCAGCGCCTCCAGGTCAGCCCGGCGTCGATCTCCAAGGCGATCACCTTCCTGGAGAGCCAGGACCTCGTCCGCCGGGAACGGGACGAACGCCACCGCCGCGAGCGCTACGTCGTCGACGACGACCTCTGGTACCAGGCGATGATCCGCAGCGCCCGGGCCAACGACCAGTTCATCGAGATCGCACGGCAGGGCGTCGGCATCCTCGGCCGCGGCACCCCGGCCGCCACCCGCCTGGAGAATGCCGCCCGCTTCCTGGACTTCGTCAGCGAGGGACTCATCCGCGCCGCGGAGCAGGGTCGCGAAGTCCTCTACACCAGAACCGAATCGACCCCGGACGGCACCGCCGAGCCGAGTTCGGATGACGGGCGGACCGCCACCCCGACGCCCACACCATGAGACGAAGCTGACCGCGGAGCCGCGGGTTTTCCCCCGCCGGTCGGGTTTCCCTCCGCCGGTCGGGGCGGCCCGCGCGGTCGGGCGCCCGGGCAGCCCGCTCGCTCGCCGCGTCCGGCCCCTCGTCGTCCGTGAGTTGGGGCAGGGCGATGCTCGGGTGGGCCCGGCCGTAGCGCCCGGCCGTACGCAGGGGAGGCGGTGCCGAACGGATCAGGTCGGGAAGTAGTCGCTCAGTACGCAGCCGTCGACGAGTGCCTTCTCCGTCCGGTGGCCGCTCGGCGGCGAGAAGTCCGGGGCGCAGGTCAGGAAGGCGAGCCCGGAAGGGGAGAGAGCCTCGATCTGGTCGTCGCCGACGGGGACGACCGCGTAGTTCTTGCCGATGGCGAAGGGGGCTTTGGCCTTCTTGGCCGCGGTCTGGAACTTCCGCATGTCCGAGACCAGGAGCAGGGCCATGGGGCGCCTGAAGTCCTTGCAGACGGCGCGTTCCTTGATGCCCCAGGACGGGTCCGCCGCCTCCTGTACGCCCCATCCGGCGTCCGTGCCGTCGTGGGAAGCGTCGTACTCCGTGCCTGGCTTCACCTCCTTGCACGAGGTGAAGAGGTCGACCTGGCGGGCGAGGGTGTCCATGGTCGACGCCTCGGGCAGGGCGCCACTGAAGCCCTGCTCGGAGCGGCGCCCACCGCGAACGAGTCGTCTCCTTCGTACCTGCGGCAACGCCTCCCGTCGGCTCTCGAAGAACTCTGCATCGCCCGCCGCGAGGCGGAGTTAGTGACCGGCATCAGTGCGGACGGTCCGCCTCGCCCTGAGCGAGCGACTCCGTCAGACGCTCCAGGCGCATGGCGAAGGCGTCAGCCTCACCCGAAGGCCACGTCGCCATCTCCTCCGCCACGAAGGATTCCAACGCCCCGCGCAACGCCGTGACCGCCCGCTCGCCCTCAACGGTGAGGGCCAGCCTGGTTGCGCGGGCGTCAGCGGGGTCAGGGCGACGGGTGACCAACCCGGCCTCCTGCAGTCTGGTCGCGTAGCGGGTGGTGACGGTGCGGTCCATCCCGATCACCTCGGCCAGCTTGGTGGCGGTGACGGGCCCCAAGCGGGCGAGCCCGGACAACACCGGGTAGGTCGTGGCGTCCACGCCCTCCACTCCGGAGGTCAACCGGCCGTAGAGCCCTGCACGGGTGGCCCGCAGGGTCAGTGCCCCGATGGCTGCGGCCACGCGGGCGGCGGACGTGCTGTCACGTGTCGATTCGCTCACCCCTCGATGATACGTGCAAAAAGCACGGAGTCCTGCTAGTGTCATTTGCGTGCAGAAAGCACGTGCATCAAACACGCAAATGCCCGAACATGCCAACGCACGCCAACGTGCAAACACGCAGAGGACAGTCATGTCGCATTCGTCTTCCCACCCGCACCAGCCCGCCGTGCGCCCCGAAGATGTCCTGCCCGAGGGCATCGACTCGACCGCGATCAACGGGCTGACCGTCCGCAAGGGTTCGGTGGCCGCATTCGTCGCCAACGCCCTACGGCTGGACGACCTCACCGAGGGCACCCCCGAGTACGCAGCCCTCGTCACGCAGATGCGAGAACTCGCTCCCGCCTTGCGCACCATCGGCCTCCTCGACGTCTTCCGGCCTCGCTCCCCGGCAGTGGAGCGGATCCTCGCCGAGGCCGCGTAACGCGGCGCGTGCGGCCGACGGCCGTCCGGCGCCCGGGGGAGCGAAGAGCGCGAACCCGGGCGTCGAACCGTCGAGCGGTGCATGGTGAAACCGCGTGGTGCCCGAACTCCCCGCTGCTGCACAGCCCGTCGGCGTCCGTGAGGTTCCGGGACGCCATAAGGATTCCCTATGGCCTCTGCTGACATTTCGTCTTTGCCTCTCGTTCTCCTCCGGACCTACCGTGAAATGGCTCGACGAGGTGCTCATCGCGATATCTCCGAAGTTTCGCGCTCTGTGTACGTGGGTTCCTCTTCTCCCGTCGAGCGGACAATGACGCGAGGGAAAGGGTCGGTGGCATGGCTACGCATGAGAACGGATCGGGAAAGCGGGAACTGGAGGGAAAGCGGGCACTGGTGACGGGTGGTTCGCGCGGAATCGGAGCGGCCGTCGTGCGCCGACTCCTGGAGGCGGGTGCCGAGGTGCTCACGACTGCCAGGTCGGCGTCGAGCGCGGTGCCGGAGGGGGCCACCTTCGTAGCGGCCGACGTGCGGACCCGGGCGGGAGCGGAGGCGCTCGCCGCGGCCGCGCAGGAGATGCTCGGCGGGGTGGACATCCTGGTCCACAACGCGGGCGGGGCGCGGCCGTACAAGGGTAGTTCGGCCATCCCCGACGAGGAGTGGCAGGAGGCGCTGGACCTGAACTTCCTGGCGTCGGTGCGGCTGGACTCGTTGCTGACACCGGGGATGCGGAAACGGCGTTCGGGGATGATCGTGCATGTTTCCTCCGCCGTGGTCCCCGCGCCGGTAGCGCCGTTCCTGCACTACACGGCGGCGAAGGCGGCGCTGGAGAACTACAGCCGGGGACTGGCCTTGGAGTTGGCCCCGTTCGGGATCAGGGTCAACACCGTCTCTCCCGGCAGAACCGCCACCCCCGGCGGCGAAGAGACGCGGGAGCAGTGGGCTCGCCTGGACGCGGCACCGGACCAGAACAACACCGTGGCACCGGACCAGAACAACATCGTGGCACCGGACCGGAAAGACACCGCGGGGGCGAACCAGGACAACAGCACCGTGCCGCTGGGGCGCGATGGTCGGCCCGACGACATCGCCCACGCGGTGCTGTTCCTCGTGTCCGAGCAGGCGAGCTGGCTGACCGGGAGCAATCTCGTCGTCGACGGCGGTGAATTCCACAGAGGTTGACGCCGACAGTGTTCCGGCGTTCCGGCGTTCCGAACTTTCGGTCTTCCGGCATCTCGGTGTTTCAGAATTCCGGTACTCCGGGGCGTCATTTTTGACGAGGGGAATTCCTGCCCGCCCGCTTTCTTCGCGGCCGTCAGGACGCGGATGAGGAGAGAGCGGACTCGGACCAGGTCTCCTGGCGGAGGAGTTCGAGCAGGGCCGTCTCCGCCGGGCCCGGGCCGGGCCGGACCACCGCGAGGACGGGCTGGGACACGGCCGGGAACACAGGGCGCACAAGGTGCTCGTGACCGTGGGGCACCGCGGAGGCCGGGACGAGCGTCACCCCCAGCCCGTGGGCGGCCCAGCGCACGGCCGTCGCCGTCTGGGACACGCGGGCGACCGTGGTCGGGGTCAGATCGTTGTTGCGCAGCACATCCAGCAGCACGCCGTCGAGCGCGCTGTCGCGGTCGAACCTCACCCACGGTTCTCCCTCCAGTTCGCGCAGCTCGACCCGGTCCGCGGCGAGCTGCCGGTGTCCGGCGCCCAACACCACGACGAACTCCTCGTCGCCGAGGTGGTGGGCGTCGGCGGGGCTCTGCTTGCACGCCGCCATCAGGGCGAGGTCCAGCGCTCCGCGGCGTCCCAGTCGATCCAACTCGGCGGAGCTGGGCTCCTCGAAGACGGTCACCTCCAGCCGAGGGAAGCGGCGACGCAACGCGCTCAGCGCGCCCGGCAGCTGCCGCGTGCCGAAGCCCATCTGCACCGCGACCGCCAGCTCGCCCACCAGCTCGTCGGCGCCGGACCGCGCCGTCGCTCTCGCCCGCCGCGCCGCGCTCACCGCGACCTCGGCATCCCGCAGGAACGCGCGGCCGACCACGGTGGGCACCAGTCCGCTCGGTGTGCGGGCGAAGAGTTGCACGCCGAGGTCCCGCTTCAGGCCGCGGATCTGTTGGGACACCGATGGTTGAGCAACGTGTAGCAGTTCCGCCGCTGCGGTCACCGAGCCCTGCTCGGCAACGGCCAGGGCGTACTCGAACTGACGAAGGCTCATCGGCTCCCGTCCCTCCCTGCGGTGCACCGCGGTCCATCCTGCCGTGATCGTTGTAATAGCCAGTAACCCAGTTCCGCCGGCGGAGATTCCCGGCGTCAGGAACTACTGTCGCAAGCATGGTCGAACACGATGCCCTCACTGCCACCCGCGACGCCTACGACGCCGCCGCCCCTCTGTATGCGCAACTCTTCCACGGCGAGCTGAAGGACAGGCCGCTGGACCGCGCGATCTTGAGTGCCTTCGCCGAGGTCGTACGCGCGGGTGGCGACGGTCAGGTCGCGGACCTGGGGTGCGGCACCGGCCATATCACCGCCCATCTGGAGGAGTTGGGGCTGGCGGTGTTCGGGATTGATGCCTCTTCTGGGATGATCAAGCAGGCTCGGCATGCCTATCCCGGGCTACGGTTCGAGGTGGGTTCGATGGCCGCGGTGAACGTCGCCGACGGCGAGCTGGGCGGCGTACTCTCGCGCTGGTCCATCATCCACACTCCACCGCAAGAACTCCCCGCCATCTTGGCGGAGTTCCATCGCGTACTGGCACCTGGCGGCCACCTTCTGATCGGCTTTTCGGCGAGCGATGGTCCGTCTCACCCGACTCAGGTCTTCGATCACGCAGTCGCGCCGGCCTATCGGTGGTCGCCGGATCACCTTGCCGCGATGCTGCGCACGTTCGAGTTGGCCGAGGTGGCCCGGATGGTGCGCGAGCCTCAGCCCACCGACCGACGGCAGTTCCAGGAAGTTCAACTGCTCGCCCGCAAAGCCTAGGCAGGGGCTGTCTGGCCCGGCACATGACCGCGTCGGAGCAGAGAGCCGTCGGAACCGGTGGAGGGTAGCGGGGCCGGGCCGGACTGGGGTGGCGCCTGCTCGCGAAACCGTTCCAACCTCCAAGGCGACCGACTGTGAGCCAGCGCACGGTTGAGGTTGACCTTGGGGCAGGGTGAAAGCTCGTCGCAGCGGCCCGACGACGACCCGGGCGCAACAGCCGTGAAGGAGCAACATGTCCATCATCCCTTCCGACCAGGGGCAGGATCGCCCGGAGCTGCAGAAGGCGATCGAGGAGATCGTCGAATCCGGCTTCCTCGGGGTCCAGCTCCGGGTGAACGACGAGCAGGGCGAGTGGGTCGGCAGCGCCGGGGCGCGCGAGCTGGGCCAGAGCGGCAAGCCGCTGACCAACGGGCACTTCCGCATCGGCAGCAGCACCAAGAACTTCGTTGCGACCTTGGTGCTCCTGCTGGTGGCCGAGGGCAGGATCGGCCTGGACGCCCCGGCCGATGGCTACCTGCCCGAGTTCGGCCTGGACCGGCGGATCACGGTGCGGATGCTGCTGCAGCACACCAGCGGGATCTTCAACCACACCGGCGAGCTCTACGAGGACGGGACGATCACGCTGGGGGTCCCCTGGCAGGGCAAGGAGTGGGTGGACAACCGATTCCACACCTACCTGCCCGAAGAGTTGGTGCGGCTGTCGTTGTCCAAGCCGGCACGGTTTGCGCCGGGGACCGGCTGGAGCTACGCCAACACCAACTACGTGCTGGCCCGGCTGGTGATCGAGAAGGTCACCGGCCGTGCGTTCGCCGAGGAGCTGCAGCGGCTGGTCCTGGGGCCGCTGGGGATGACCGGCACCGTGGCGCCGGGCACCTCGCCGGAGATCCCCGAGCCCCACAACCACAGCTACTACCGCTACGAGGACGCCGGGCAGGAGAAGACGGTCGATGTCACCCGGCACAACCCCTCCTGGGTTTCGGCCGGCGGCGACATGATCTCGACCACTCAGGATCTGCACACGTACTTCTCCGCACTGATGGGCGGCAGGCTCCTGCCTGCCGAGCTGCTGACCGAGATGCGCACCCCGGAGGCGACCGTCGGCTACGGCCTGGGGGTGTTCGCGCAGGACACGGGCCCGGGTGGCGGCACCGTCTTCCACCACAACGGCGCCACCATGGGCTCGGTGGCGCTGATGTACAGCACACCCGACGGCAGCAAGACCCTGACCGCCGGGCTGACCTGCGTGGACGACGCCGACCTGTCCCTAGCGCCAGCGTTCCACAAAGCCCAACAACGGCTCGTCGACGAGGTGTTCTGCGGCGGGCAGGCCGATCCGGGCCAGCCGACGACGTGAACGCCTGGGGTGCGTACGCTTCGAGTGCCCGACGCCTCCCCGTCGGGAACAGGCAGAACGCGCAACGCGGCCACGCCGAGCCGGGTGAACTCGGCGTGGCCCGTCCCTCCCTATGCTCGGCCGAGGTGTGCGTAGTCGCCGAGCCCGAGCCCGAGCGCAAGGCAGACTGAGCACATGATGAGCGGAGTCACGATCGGGCAGGCGGCGGCGTTCGTCGGCGTCACGGTGAAGACGGTGCGGCACTACCACAAGCTCGGCCTGGTCGAGGAGCCGGAACGCGACAGCTCCGGATATCGGCGGTACGGATCGGACGAGTTGCTCCGGTTGGTGCAGGTCCGGACGCTGGCCGCCGCCGGGGTGCCGCTGGCCGAGACCGGGCCGCTGCTCGACGCCGACGCCGCGCAGTTCGCCGCCACGCTCGTCGACGTCGAGCGGCAACTCACCGCAAAAATCGAGGAGTTGGCGGCTCGGCGGGACGCTCTGCAGCAGCTCGCCGACGGCGACCGGGCCCTGTTGCCCGACCGCGCCTGCGCGATTCTGGACCGGATGCCCGGCCTCGGCTTCAGCCCCGACTACGTGGCCGCGCAACGCGAGGCCCTGGTACTGGCCCGGGCGCTGGTACCGGCGGGCTTCGACGGCTTCCTGACCCAGCTGGAACACCGGCTCGACGACCCCGAGAGCATCGACCTGACCAAGCGTGGCTGGGAGGCCGAGACCTGGGAACCGGACGATCCGAGAATCGAAGAACTGGCGACCGCCATGGCCGACCACTACCTCGCCAACCCCACACTGTTGGGGAATCCCACCAGCCGGCAGGCATGGAGCAAGGCTTCCACCCAGTACCGGCTGATCAACAACCACCGCGGGGACCAGGCACCGATCGCGGCCCGGCTGACCGCGCTCACCGAGGCCAAACTCCGCTCCGCAGGCGTACCCATCCCGCGCCAATGACCGGAGCCTTGCGGCACATCGTGCGTCAGTGGGCGCCCGTACAGGGCACCTCCGTGATCCGCGCCGGTGCACTCGTCTACTGATGTGTCGCCTGCTCGCGGAGGGCCTGGATGAACGCCGTGACGTGGGGGCGGTCGCGAGCGCGGTCGAGCGTGACAACGCCGATGTGCCGGGTCGGAGCCGGCGGTTCGATCGGGACGGCGTGCAGGCCCGGCACCGTCGGAACGAGCGCGATGGAAGGGACCAGGGAGATCCCCATTCCCGCGGCGACGAGCGAGCGGGCGAAGAAGTAGTCGGTGGTGGTGCTGCGCACGTCCGGTGCGAAGCCTGCGCGCTCGGCGTAACGGCGCAGGTAGGCATCGGTCTTCAGGCATCCGAGTACCCAGGGCTCGGCTGCCAGCTCGGCGATGTCGAGCGACTCGCGGTCGGCGAATCGATGCCCCTTCGGCATCACGACGTGCAAGGGATCTTCCAGGAGCGCGGTCCACCGCAGGCGGGAGCTCGGGCCCGGCCCCACGGGCAGCGGGCCGTCGAAGCGGTAGGCGAGAGCGAGGTCGACGGCGCCTTGGCGAACAAGGGGCAAGGTGCTCTCGGGCTCGCCCTCCCTGACGTGGAGCACGGTATGGGGATGGGCTGCCATGAACCGGGGGAGCGCGCCGGGCAGTAGGTGCCTGCCGCCGCTGGTGAAGGTGGCGACGGTGAGCTGTACGCGGCCCGTGCTGAGCCGCTCGACCTGCTGCTTCGCCTGTTCGAGCTCGGCGGTGACGGACTCGGCGGCCCCGACCATGATCTGGCCGGCCTGGGTGAGGGTGACGCCGCGCGTGCTGCGTGCCACGACCTGGGCGCCGAGGCTGCGTTCCAACACCGCTATGTGCTGGGAGACGGCGGAAGGGGTGAGGCGGAGAGCCGTGGCCGCCTGGCTGAAGCTGCCGTGGTCCGCCACCGCCCGCAGGATGCGGAGCCGCTGCACATCAATCAACAGTATTCCTTAAGGCGTTTCCAGTAAGTCACCACTTCTGCTGATGACGATAGGCATCCAGGGTGGGGGCATGCAAAGGATCTGCGTCATCGGCGGAAGCCGGTACTTCGGAAAGCTCCTGGTCGAGCGACTGCAGGCCACCACCGGCCACCAGGTCACCGTGATCAACCGCGGCTCCACCGGGACGCCCGCCGGCGTCGAGCACCTGGTTGTCGACCGCAACGACGAGGCGTCTCTCATCGCCGCGCTCGGCTCCCGCACCTTCGACGTCGTTGTCGATCAGGTCTGCTACACCCCCGTGCAGGCCGCGATCGCCGCCCGCGCCTTCGCCGGCCGCACCCGGCGCTACGTCATGACCTCCACGATCGAGGTCTACGACCCGGCGACCGCCGCGCTGCCGGCCGTGCCGGCGGGCACCCCGGTGCCGGAGGAGAACGTGGATCCGGCCACCTGGCTGGCGGCAATGGACCTGCCCTGGCACGACGAGGCATACCTGGAGGCCCACTACGCCGAGGGCAAGCGCCAGGCCGAGGCCGTCCTCACCCGCGCCGGCAGCTTCGCGTTCGCCTCCGTACGCAGCGCGCACGTGCTCGGCGGCGGCGCGCGGGAGTTCACCGGCCGGCTGGCGCACTTCGTCGAGCACATCTGCCAGGGCGAGGAGATCACGGTGCACGAGAACGCGCTGCCGACGGTGTTCATCCACCACGAGGAGCTGGCGGACCTGCTGCTGTGGGCGGCCACCGCCACCGACTTCACCGGCCCGGTCAACGCCTGCTCCGACGGCCTGCTCGGCGTACGCGACCTTGCCGCGATCGTCGCCGCACAGGCCGGCCGGGAACCCGTCTACCGGGTGGTCGCCGCGGGCGAGACGGCTTCGCCGTTCTCCTACGACCGCCACTACGCCATGAGCAACACCCGCGCGAAGGAACTGGGTTTCGCCTTCTCCCGCGCCATCGACTGGCTGCCCGGCGCCGTCGACGAAACCCTCACTGCATCCGCCACCCTCGCCGCATCCACCATCCTCGCCGTATCCACCACCCCCGCCACCTCTGCCATCCAGGCAGCCCCCGCCACCTAAGGAACACGAACCGCCATGCAGCACCGCACCATCGGAGACACCACCGTCAGCGCCGTCGGCCTGGGCGCCATGCCGCTGTCCATCGAGCACCGCCCGGACGAGCAGCGGGCCATCGCCACCGTCCACGCCGCCCTCGACGCCGGCATCACGCTCATCGACACCGCCGACAGCTACCACTGGCACGCCGACGAGGTGGGCCACAACGAGCTGCTGATCGCCCGCGCCCTGGCCCGCTACGGCGGCGACACCTCCGGCGTCCTGATCGCCACCAAGGGAGGTCGCGGCCGGCCCGGCGACGGCAGCTGGACCGTCAACGGCGCCCCGGAACACCTCAAGCACGCAGCCGAAGCCTCCGCCAAGCGGCTGGGCGTCGACGCCATCGGCCTGTACCAGTTGCACAAGCCGGACCCGGCCGTGCCTTGGGCGGAGTCCGTCGGTGCCCTGCGCGAACTCCTCGACGCCGGCACGATCCGCGCCGCCGGGATCTCCAACGTCACCACCGCCCAGATCCGCCAGGCGCACGCAATCCTCGGCGCCGGACTCGTCTCCGTTCAGAACCAGTACTCGCCCGCCGTCCGCGACAGCGAGCCGCAGCTACGGCTGAGCACCGAACTGGGCCTGGCGTTCCTGCCCTGGAGCCCCCTCGGCGGCATCTCCCGCAGCTCCCTCGACGGCCCCTCCGGGCCCACCTCCATGGGCACCACTTTCCACCGCGTCGCGGCCGAGCACGGCGTCAGCCCGCAGCAGATCGCCCTGGCCTGGTTGCTCGCCCGCTCCCCGGTCGTGATCCCGGTGCCGGGAGCCAGTCGCCCGGCCTCCATCACCGACTCGGCCCACGCCGCGCAACTCAGGCTGAGCGAGGCGGAGCTGACGCGGCTCGACCACGCGCTGCCGAACTGAGCCAGGTGAGGGTGCCGTCACGGTTGGTCGAACAGCCTCGCCTGCTCCTGGGTCCACGGAGACGGGCCCGGACGTCCCTGAGCCTCCATCCTGCCTGGCGAGCCCGGACGTCCCCGTGCTCCCCCCCCGGGAATCCAGGGCACCCCACGCGTCCGACCGCCCAGGCGGCCGACCGCGCCCACCGCGATCCCCGCCGTACCGGGCCGCCATTGACCTTGCCGCGACGTCAGGGTTTCTACTGAACCCATGCGAATCGGCGAGATCGCCGCCCTCGTCGGGGTCACCCCTCGGGCCGTGCGGCACTACCACCATCTCGGGCTGCTGCCCGAGCCCCCACGGCGGGCCAACAGCTACCGCGAGTACGGCTTCCGGGACGCCGTCCTGCTCGCCCGGATCCGGCGGCTGACCGAGCTGGGACTCGGGCTCGACGAGGTCCGGGACGCCCTCGCGGACGACGAGGGGCGGGAGCTGGTGGAGATCCTGGAGGAGTTGGACGAGGACCTCGGGCGGCAGGAGGTGGCCATCCGGGATCGGCGGGTGCGGCTCGCCACGCTGCTGGCCGAGGCGCGAGCCGGGCGGCTGACCGCCGACGGGCCGGTGTCGCCGGAACTCACCAGGGTGTTGGCGGACCTCGGCGACCTGCCGGATTCCCCGATGGCCGTGAAGGACCGGGAAGTCCTGGCCCTCATCGACACCGTGATCCCCGAGGCGGAGCGGGCCCGGCTGATGGGGGCGCTGCGCGGAATGGCGGAGGGCGCGGGCGAGGTGTACGGCCTCCTGGACGCCCTCGCCGACGCGGAGCCGGACGACCCGCGGGTGACCCGCGCCGCGGCGGCGCTGGCGGCCCTGCTGCCGGACGAGTTGGGGGTGCAGCTGCCAGCCGAGGGCGCCGACGGTCTGGCGGACGTCTTCTTCGCGGACCTGGCCCCGGCCCAGTCAGCAGCGGTCCGCCAGGCAGTCCGCCTCGTAGCGGAACGACGGGAGGGAACGCCATGACGGCTCCGTCCCCCCGGACGTCCCGGTCCCAGTCCCAGTCCCAGTCTGGGGCCCAGTCCGGGTCCCGGTCCCGGCCTGCCGCCCCGCCGCGGGGGCGGGTCCTGCGCGGGCTGCGCGCCGTCGCGTACGCCGTGCTACCCGCCGAGGTCGTGCTCGCCGCTTGTCTGATCGGCGGGGTGCGGATACCCGGCGCTGTCCTGCTCGGTGTCGAACTGCTCATGCTGATGTTGCTCGGTGCCGAGGTGTTCGTCTGGCTGCGGCTGCGGCGGCGCGGGCTCTCCCGGCGGGAGACGCTCGCGGAACTCGTGCCCGAGCCGGTGCTGCGTGTCGTCGGGCACGAGCTGCGGCTGATGACGAGCCTGGCCCGATGGGTCGCCCGCCGCCCGCACGGCATCAACGGGGCCGACGCGGTCTTCCCGCACGCTCGCGACCAGGCCGCCCAGATGTACGGCTTCGCGTTCGTCTGCGTCGTCGAGACCGTCGGCATGTCGTTCCTGCTCGCCAACCGGCCCGTCCTCCACGCCGTGGTCCTCGTCCTGGACGTCTACACCGTCCTCTTCGTCCTCGGTCTGCATGCGGCCTCCGCAACCCGGCCGCACGTGCTCGCCGACGGCGTCCTGCGCGTCCGCCAGGCGGCCCACATCGACGTCCGCGTGCCGCTCGACCGGATCGTCTCCGTCCGGCGCGAGACGCTGTTCACCCACCAGAAGGCGGACGGTGAGTTGAACCTGGACGTCGGCTCGCAGACCTCCGTCACCCTCGAACTGGCGGAGCCCGTCGATGCGCCGCGGCTGTTCGGCGCGCCCCGCCCGGTACGGCTGATCAGGCTGCACGCGGACGATCCGAAGGCCCTCCACGACGCCGTCACCCGGTCCCGAACCGCACCTTCGCCCGTCCCGGCCCCGCCTGCGTCGGCCTGACGCGGAACAGCTCCCCGAGCGTCCGGGCCTGGTGGAGGCCATGAGCCTGTCCACGGGGCCCCATGTGAGGGGAAGGAGCCGTCGGGCCGTAGATTCTGTGGCCGAAGATGGAGGCCGAGACGTAGGGGCGCGCATGGGCGATGGACACGTCACGATCAAGCTCACGAGCGATGAGGCACTGGTGCTGTCGCGCTGGTTGGAGAAGCTGCAGATGACGGATCTCGGCCGGGTTGTCGACGATCCGGCGGTCTGGGCGCCGGTCCATCGAATCGCCGGGACGTTGGACAAGGAGCTTCCCGAGCTGTTCGCACCTGACTATGACCAGCGGCTGGAGGCCGCCCGTCGGCGGCTTCGGCCGGAAGATTGATCGACTGATCGATGGCCTGCACGTCGACTCCCTGCCCTGGCCCGCGAGGAGGCCAGGGTGGTGCCATGGCGAGGCGGTCAGCGTGTGCGCTTGGTGGGGCGGGGCCTCGGGCGGCCGGGCCAGCGGACCCAGCGCAGCGCCTCGGCCTCCTCCGGCGGCAGCAGGCCCGCGCCGATGAGCGCGGCCCGGCCTGCCTGTTCCGCACCGATCCGGTAGGCGCTCGCCCAGGAGTCCGTCTCGTGGAAGTAGCCGTCCGTGAGAAGTACCGTAGCCGATACACCGCCGAGCCCCTGAGCCAGGCCCTCCCGGATCGCCGGGAGGAATTCGACGGGCAGCCGCTGCTCGGACACGGCGCTGAGCAGCTCCAGTTCCCCTTCGCCGCCCGGAGGTTCGAAGTCCGCGACGAAGCGTGCGAACGGCCCGCAGCCGCCGCGGTTCATCACCACGCAGACGCTCATGCCTCGCACGGGGAGGGGAAGGACGGTCATGGGGCCACCGTAGGGACGCTGCGATCGTGCGGCCAGCGGATTACGCCGCGGCACCATCGCCGCGGCGCACAGTCCGATTCGGCTGCGACGGCTATGCGGTCCCGAGGCCGGCGGGGCGGCATCAGTTCGTGATGTGTGCGGAGGTTCCACCGTGCGTCCCGTCCCGCGCCCAGGAGGTTCCGTTGGGACCGTCTTCCTGGTGGTCTGCCCGCGGCCGAGGCGCTCTGCGGCCGAGGTCAGGCTGTCGCTGTGGCACGGGAAGTGTCGTGGATCCGCTCGGTGACCTACGATCTCACGCTCGTGCGAGTACAGCCGGGACTGACGCTCCGTCAGAAGCGCCCTGGCGCCTCAATGCCGGGTTGGACCCCGATGCCGACCTGCCGCAACCTCGACTCACTGACGGACAGCGGGCCGAGTGGGGCCTACCTTCGGGCGGAGTGTCGGTGTCTCCAGCGACGCGTCGTCGTTGACGGGCTGTGATGGACGACAGGCAGGACCACGGACTGACCCACGGACTGACCCACGGGCTGGACTACAGACTGAACCACAGACTGCACCACGGGTTGTTGGATGTGGCGGGGCGGTGGCAGACGGCCGCCGGGGAGAGTGGGCGGCTGCCGCTCACCGTTGCGTTGGCGGCGTTCGTCGGGGCGTTCCTGGTCACCCGGGTGATCACGCGCTTGATCCGGGCCGGGCGGGGGCCGTTTCGCAATGTGCGGCCCGGCGGGCTGCACATCCACCATGTGGTGCCGGGTGTGGTGCTGACCGTCGTCGGGGGGTTCTGGGCGGTCGGGGTGTCAGGGGAGGGTGTGGCGCGGTGCCTGGCCGCGGGTGTCTTCGGTGCGGGGGCCGGTCTCGTCCTGGACGAGTTCGCGCTGATCCTGCACCTGCAGGACGTGTACTGGTCGCGGGAGGGACGTGCCTCCATCGAGGCGATCACGCTCACCGTGGCCGCGGTCGGCGCGGTTCTTTCGGGGTTCAATCCGCTGGGCGTCGACTCGTTCGGCGACCTCGCGACTGCCGGGCGCGGCACCTGGATCGCGGTGATCGTGGCCGATCTGCTGTGTGCGGCGGTGGCGTTCGCCAAGGGGAAGATGCGGCTGGGGGTGCTCGGCCTGTTCGTCCCGGTGCTCGGCCTCGTTGCCGCCATCCGGCTGGCCAGGCCCGGTTCGCCCTGGGCAGCCCGCCGTTACCGCGACCGTCCGGCGGCGCTGGCGCGCGCCGAACGGCGCACCGCTTCCCACGACGCCCGCTGGCGGCGCCTGCGCACCTGGTTCCAGGACACGATCGCCGGAGCACCGACGCACACACCGGATGACGACAACGACCGGCCGGATCGCTGACGAGGGTGTCTGTCACCGGGAAGGGGTGGTTGGGGCAGCGGGCCGCGGATTGCGTGCGAACCAGTGGGCGATGGGTTCCATCGTGACGCCGTGCAGGATGACGCTCAGCAACACGGTCGCGCACGTCAGGTTGAAGACGAACACGGCCTCGCCCAAGGGGAGTTGGACGTACGCGAGGATCGCGAAGACGATGGACGTGACACCGCGCGAGCCCAGCCAGCCGATCGCAGCGCGCTCGGCGCGGCCGAAGCCGATACCACTCAGCGTGGCGTACACCGGCACGATGCGGGCCACGGTGAGGGCGAGCAGCGCGTAGCCGATGACCGGCCAGGCAAGGCCGTCCTGTACGAACTCGTCCGCGGTCAGCTTGCCGAAGGCGAACCACACCGCCAGGGCCATCACATGGCTGGCGTCGTGGGCGAGTTCGAGGCTGTGGTGGCCGATGGCGTGCGCGGTACGGGCGTAGCACAGGCCGGTGATGAACGCGGCGACGAAGCCGTTGCCGCCGATCAGGACGGTGGCCGCGTACGTCAGGAACGGCAGAGCCAGGCTGGCCAGGCGCAGCCCGGCGGGCCCGGCCCAGCCGGCCTCCAGGCAACGCCGTACGAGAAGGGCGGCCAGGAATCCCACGGCCGAGCCGACGAGCACCGCGAACACCGACCCCTTGAGGGCATTGAGCACCAGGTCCGTGAAGGAGTCGCCCTTGGTGTTGGTGAGGTTGGCCACGCAGAAGACGAAGAGCGGGGAGATCAGCCCGTCGTTGAAGCCGCCCTCGATGTTCAGCGCGGCCCGTACCCGCAGCGGTACGCGCTTGTCGCGCAGGAACGACAGCACCGGGGCGAGGTCCGTCGGCATCACGACCAGCGCGGCCACGGCCAGCAGCCACCAGCTCGTACCGGGGAAGAGCGCGGCACCGAACACGATGGCCAGGACGACCGAGGTCGGCAGGGCCAGGCCCAGCAGACGGCGCCCGCCCAGCGATTGGCCGAGGGATTCGTAGTCCCTGGCCTCCGTGGCGTCGGTGAACAGCATCACTGCGAGGACGAGTTCCACGCCCCGCTGGAAGAGATGCGTCTCCAGGTCGAAGGAGATGGCCGGATGCGCCCCGCCGGCCAGCACGACACCGGCCACCGCGAACGCGATCGGCGCGGTGATGTTCCAACGCGCCATGCGCTCCGACACCAGGGTCCACACGAACAGCAGCAACACCAGGACGAGAAGAACGAACACAGGAACTCACAGGAACTCACAGGAACAGAAGGGCGGCGAAGGGCTTCTCCGGTGCGGTTCGGACAGTCTCCGCTCATCACTGCGGCGGGCGCGGGAGACGCGCCCCGGCCCTCACCCAGACGGGATCCGGAAGGGATCCGGAAGGGATCCGGAAAAGATCCCGGTGGGAGCCTGCCGGGATGTCGGGGCGTGCAGAGTCCGTGCTCGGGGGGAGGAGGCGGTGGGCCTCTCCGATGTCTGGACTTCTCCGGCGTCTGGACTTCTCCGGTGTCAGGGCTCCCCAGGCACGAGGCACAGCCCGGTCAACGGGTGCTGCAGCGCAGCGATCTCGCGTGGTTCCTGACCGGCGGCAGGGCCGTCCGGCAGGGGGACGGCGCGGATGTGGCCGCCGAGGTCGGAGACGTAGGCGATGCCCGCCCCGCTGTCGATGGCGAGGCCGATCGCCTCGGCGAACCCGTCCGCCAGGATCTCCGGCGCCTGCCCCGCAGCGCCGGGTGCCGGAACGGGCGCGCGGTTGAGCGTGTTGCCGGCGGGTGCCGCGCCGCGGTCGGTCCAGTACAGCCAGTCGCCGTCGAGGTGCAGGTCGATCGGCTCGGGCAGGTCGTGCCAGAGCACCTCGATGTCCGAGCGGTTCTCGGCGGTCTCGCCGGCCGGGATCTCCAGGCCGGCGCGGAAGATCCGGCCCCGGCCGCCCTTGGCCGGTCCCTTCTGCGTCCAGTACAGGTGCCCCCGCGCGGGATCGACGGCCACTCCGACGCACTCGCCCATGATGCCGTCCTCGGCGGGGTTCACGATGAGATGGGTCAGGCCGCTGCCGTCCACCCGGACCCGACTGATCCGGTGGCCCTCACGGTCGCCCCAGTAGAGCGTGCCGGCGCCGTCGCCGGTCAGCTGCTTGCCGGTCGTCATCGCGCCGGTCGGGACCACGTCGCGCCGGGGGCCGCCGTCCAGGTTCAGGGCATGCACGCCGCCGTTGCGGCGGGAGAAGTCCTGGCCGGCTTCGCCGGGCGTGCCGGGATCGACCAGCGGGGCGCCCATGGTGGTCCAGTAGGCGGTGCCGGAGTCGACGACGATGCCGTCCGGGGCGGCGCCGGCATCGTGCAGGAGGGTTTGCACCTGGCCGTCCGGGAGACTGATCCTCAGCACTCTTCCGGGTATGACCTGCAGCGCCAGCAGTGCGTTCGTCACGGTGGTCGTCCTTACGGTGGTCGTCCTTGTCCTCGACGCCTTCGATCTGTCCGGGCCCCCGGTGGGGATGGGGCCGGTGGTCACTGCTGGCGGCCGTCCCCGGAGGCGGGCTCGGTCCAACCCAGCGGCTTGAGGACGGCACGGGTGCGTCCGTCGCGCACGTCGGCGAGGTGCTCATAGGCCGACTCGCCGGTGCCGTAGGCGTCTTCGACGGCGTCGAGGACCTCGCCCATCCGGGCCGGGTCCGGCTCGCCGATCTCGAAGGTCAGCTGGGAGCCGACGTGCGCCATCAGATGGCGCATGCCGCCGGGCCCGCCGCCCAGGACGCCGCTCTCGAACGGGCCGATGGTGGCCCAGCGCAGGCCGAGCGAGGCCCGGACCAGGTCGTCGAGGTCCTGGACGTCGATCACGCCCTGCTGCACCAGGTAGGCGGCTTGGTCGTCGAAGACCTTCTGGAGGCGGTTGCCGACGAAGCCGGGGATCTCCTTCTTCAGCCGGATCGGCAGCTTGCCGAGCTCGCGGTAGACCTCGCTCGCCCGGTCGGCCGTGCGGGCGGACGTGAGCGGCCCCGGCACCACCTCGACCAGCGGCATCAGCCCCGGTGGGTTGAAGGGATGGCCGATCACGATCCGGTCGGCGGCCGGGTTGCCCTGGGCGATCGCCGAGGGCAACAGGGACGAGGAGGACGAGGCGAGCACCACGTCGCCGCGCGTGTGCGCGGCCAGCGTGGCGAACATCTGCTCCTTGATCTCGATGCGCTCCGGTCCGGCTTCCTGCACGAAGTCCGCACCGGTCGCCGCCGCGGCCAGGTCGTCGGTGGCCCTCACCGGCAGGTCCGCCAGCTCGCGCGCCACCAGCTCCCGCAGGTCGGGCCGTGGGTCGCTGATGCGGACCTCCCAGCCGGCAGCGCCGAACAGACGCGCCCAGGAGATACCGATGACGCCGGCACCGACGATCGTCACGACTGCCACGAAGATCACCCCACAGGAAGGAGAGGAACCAGCTCGGGACGCGGCGCGGCAGTGGCCTCATTTCCCAGGGAACGGGGCGAGGGAAGCGGCGGCAAATCGGCCGAACGGAACGAAGCCGCACAGCCGGGGCGCTCCGGCGGGTTTGTCGAGGCCCGGTGGACACCCGAGGGCACAGGTCTATCCACCATATGATTACTTCGTGAACGATACGTTGGGCGATATCAACCTGTCGCGTCGACTGCTGGAACAGTTCCTGGCGGTGGCGCAGGAGAAGCACTTCGGTCGGGCCGCCGAGCGGCTCGGTATGAGCCAGCCGCCGCTCAGCCAGTCGATCCAGCGCCTGGAGCGGGCGGTGGGTGTGCGGTTGCTGGACCGCGGCCCGGGCGGGGTGCGGTTGACCGCGGCCGGTGAGGTGTTCGCCGCCGACGCGCAGCGGCTGCTCGATCTGCAGACCGCGGTGGTCGAGCGGGCCCGGCGGGTCGCGAGCGGCCTGGAAGGAGACGTCCGCGTTGGCTACGTCAGCCTCCTCAGCCACCTCTACCTGCCCACGATGTTGCGGGCGGCGGCCGAGCGGCTGCCCGGGCTCCGGATTCACCTGCAGCACGACTCCTCGCAGGGGGTGGCCGACCGGGTGCGCACCGGGGCGCTCGACCTCGGATTCCTGCGGGACCCGGCGCAGCTCTCCGACGATCTCGTCAGCGGGGTGGTCGCCACCGAGCGGATCGGTGCCGCGATGCCGTGCGACCACCGGCTGGCCGACGCCGACGGGATCGACCTCGCGCAGTTGCGGGAGGAGGACTTCGTCCTGCCCGACCCGAACGCCCTGCCCGTCCTCGCCGAACAGCTCCAACTCGCTTGTCGCCAGGCGGGTTTCACCCCTCGTGGGGTGGTGGTCGCCGACGATCTCAGCGGTCTGTTCAGCTACGTCGCCGCGGGTCTGTGCGTGAGCCTGCTTCCCGAGGGCCTGCAACACCTCACCGGACCGGGCGTGAGTTTCGTCCCCCTCCGGGGGCAGGTCGGCCATCTGGACACCGCCGTGCACGCCGTCCACCGCCCCGACGCCGACCCGGCGGTGATCCGCCTGCTGGAAATGATCACCAGCCTGCCGCCCGGAAGCTTCGAGGGTTCGTGACCACCGGGCGAGCGCGTGGCGGCCTTGCGCGCGCGAACCAGTCAGGCAGCGGTGCCCTGGGCCCGGCTCTCAACGCCGCGTGAGAGGCACGAGAGGCGCAAGAGCCACAAGGGCCGTAAGAGTCATGAGGGCCATGAGGGCCATGAGAGGTGGCACCCTCGTCAGAAGAATCGCTTGTCCCAGTCGCCTGTGACAAGCGCTCGGAGCGCGTTGTCGAAGCCGTTTGCGACCCGCTGGATTCCGGCGTCGCCGGCGAGGTAGACATCACCGTCGTCGGACAGCAGGACGGCTTCCTGGGTATCAGTGGCCGTTCCGACGAGCAGGACGGGACGGCCGATGCGTGTGCTGAAGACGCGCACACTCCTGGGCAGCGAGTGTGCCGAGTCCATCGTTTGCGCCACCGAGGTCGTGAGGAACGTCTCGCCGAAGCGGAAGCTCCAGGTCACGGTGAACTCGCCATATTTTTCCAGGAATTCCCGGAGCGCGATGGTGAACTCGAACCCCTCCTCTGTGTACCGTCGGCGTGCTTCCTCGATATCCAGCGGGTGGATCTCGAACCGGGCTTTTCCCGCAAGAGCGTTCCGCAGCTCTTCGAGTTTCCGCTGTGCGCGTCTGGGTCGTTCGCTTCTGGGGTGTTCGCGTCTGGGGTGTTCGCGTCTCGGGTGTTCGTTCTCCCAGCTCATCCCGTTGCCACCTCTCCTCCGAACCCGGGCGCCCGCGGTTGGGTAGTTGGCGCACATCTTAGGTGGGCCCACTGCCGCCGTAGGGTACGACCCGATCCGGGTGGGTGGGCGGAGCGACCGCGCAGTTCCGATATGACCATGGTGCAGCTTCGGCCCGCGGACAGTGGGTGGGCGGGAGTTATGCGTCTGTGGTCCAAGGAAAGACGTCCACCATCCGGTGGGAGATGCAGGTGCAAGGCCGGCCAGGCGCTCCGGTAGAAGGCCCCTTCCTCGCGCGAGGAAGGGGCCTTCGTCGTTGGGAACCGCGCCTACGCCTCCGATGGGCCGGGCCGGCCGCCCCTGCTTGGCGAGGGCTTTGAGCGGTGCTGGTCACCAGGTGGTGCCGGCGGGTTCCTCGATGGTGGTGTTGATGCGGTTGAAGAAGTTGGTGAGGGCGATCATCAGGATGATGGCGGAGAGCTGTTCCTCGTTGAAGTGGTCTGCGGCGTGGTCCCAGATCGCGTCGGGGACGGCCTTGCCGGTGTGGTCGGCGATTCGGGTGGCGGCTTCGGTCAGGGCGAGGGCGGCGCGTTCCTCGTCGGTGAAGAACGGAGCCTCGTGCCAGGCGGCCACGGCGTGGAGGCGTTCGTCGGTTTCGCCGTTCTTCTTCGCGCCGGTCACGCCGGCGAATACGCAGGCGCTGCAGCCGTTGATCTGGCTGGCGCGCAGGTGCACCAGTTCCAGGATCTGCGGGTTGACGCCGCCTTGGTACATGGCCTTGTAGATGTTCTGGATGCCTTTCATGGCGTCCGGCAGGACCATGGCAGGGTTCTTCATCCGGGCAGCGGTCGTCGCGGTGGTGGTTGCAGTGGTGGTCGTGGTGTTGGCTGCGGTGTTCATTCGGTGCTCTCCTCGTCGTCGTGATCGGCTGGTGCCTGTCACTGGACCGACGGATCCCGACGCGGAGGTGTGACAGCCGGGCGAAGAAAACTTTCCGGTCGACCGGAGCAAGACGCGAGGCCGGGCGGAGCGGCCGGACTGAGGAGCTGTCGACCGATCGTGCCCGACAGGTCAACTTCCTTTCGAAGAAGGCTACTTCGTCGCCCTGCGACGCCGCCGCCGGCGGGCGGTCGCAGCCGGCAGCCGCGGCCGTCCCGTACAGCCCGAACACCACGTATGCAGCGTACGGACCAGCAGCCATAGTGCAGCCAGTGCGAACATCCCAGCGCTGATCAGCAGCCAGCGGGCCCAGAAGACCTGGCTCGGCAGTCGGGTCGTCAGCGTGTAGTGCGCCGCCGCGGCGCTGCCGGGCGCAAGGGAGATCAGCGGCCACCACACCAGCAGGAGCAGTCCGGAGAGCGCCGCAGGAACCCGTACGTACCCGGTCCACGCCCGGTGCCGCGCGGTACCGGCCGTCACCCGCGCCACCGCCTGGGCGGCCACCGTGTACAGCGGCACCAGCACGAGATCGTGCAGCAGTGCCGCCCCCACGAACCACACCACCACCAACGGCCATTGCGCATCGGCGAGCAACCGCACCCCGACATAACCAGTCAGCGCGAACGAGGCCACCATCAGCAGCAGATGCAGCGGCCCTTCGCCGTACCAGCGGCCCGCCCGACGCGCCCCGCCCGCCACGGCTCGTCGTAGCCGCACCCTCACAGTTCCTTGCCGCCGCGCCATCACACCGCTCCGAACGTCATCCGCGCCACCCACTTGGTATTGAGCACCCCGGGCGCCGCCGGCACGATGATCCGCGCCGGATACCCGTGATCCAGCGAGAGTTCCGCCCCACCCACCCGCAGCGCCAGCAACGACCGCGGATCGCGCACCTGGTTGTCCCGCAGTGCGGCCCGCCGGAACGCGCCGGACAGCTGCAGCGACTCCACCAGCACTCCGGGCGGAGCCTCGTCCAGCCCCACCAGCGCGGCCAGATCCCGCAGCCGTACCCCGCTCCACCGCTGGTCCTCCGTCGACCAGCCCTCCACACAGGCGATCGGCAACGCCACTTCGTACTGCGGCAGCCGCAGCAGCTCGGCCCGGCTCAACCGCACCCGCCGCCCGCCTCCCTCGACCGTCAGCTGCCAGTCTTCGCCGGTGTCCGGGGCCCGCACGCCCGCCCCCGCCGCCGACTTGTTGATCTGGAAGCCGTTCGGGCCGCTACCCGGCTCCGCGCCTCCGTGCGGCGCCAGCAGCGCGGTACGCCGCCACCAGCCCCCGATGCTCTGCCCTGCCGTCGTCAGGAACAGCAGCAGCGAACCGGCACCCACCAGCCCCAGTGCACCGCGCCGCGACACCGTCGGCGGGGCCGGGCGGACCGCCACCAGCCCGGTGTCATCGGCCGCCGCATCCGGATCCGTACGCTCGCGCAGCGCCCGTACGGTCCGTGGCAGCTTCAGCGCCACATGAACCACGAACGCCCCGATGAACACCCACGCCCCATAGAAGTGCAGCGAATAGAACGACCCGGGAAACACGTAGTCCAGCTGGACGTTGAGGAGACCGGTGACGAACTCGAACAGCGCCCCGCCGACCAACAGCAACAGGGAGAGCCGCTCCAGCGCATGCCCGATCGACCGGGCCGGCGGCATCGTGAACAGCTTCGGGATCACCGACCACAGCTTCGCCAGCAGCACCGGCACCAGCACCACACCGAGAGTGACATGCACACCCTGGGTGAGCCGGTAGAGCCAGTGCGACCCGGTAGGCCAGGCGAAGAGATAGAAACCCAACAGGCCCTTGCCCGGAGTCTTGTCGTTGACACCGCCGGCCAGATCCGGGTTGTACGCGGCATACGACAGCAACCCGGTCACGAACAACAGGGTGATCCCGGCCAGCAGGACCACGCCGAGCAGCGCCGTCAGCCGGGGGCCGCGCAGCGGGCTGCGCCAGAACGCCGGCGAGGTCGGGGGAGTGAAACGACGGGCAGCACCCATGGGAAACCTCCAGGTGTATCCGTCCGACCATAGGCAGGGCAATGCCCCTCAAGGCCGCCGCGACGTATGACGAAACCCTTACGTCCGCCACCAACTGACGGATCGCTGTGCTGCTGCGCTGCCACTGTGTCCGTGCAGTTGCGCCGTCATGAGCCGGGGCGCTGGTGGTTTGTCAACGTTCAGTCAACGGCTCATCCCCGTAGGGGGCATTCCGTGACAGGCGTGTGTAGAGGGCCCTGGTGTTGGATCAGGATCGGGATATGAGTCCTCAAGTGCAGCAGCCCGTTTTCCATATGCCGTTCACCGCTCGCCTCAACCCTCACCTGGAGCAGACCCGTGTGCACGTGAAGGAGTGGGCCCACCAGGTCGGGCTGCTTGCCCCTGAGTACACCGCTCCCTGGCCGGAGCGTTGGAGCGAGCGGAAGTTCGACGAGGCGGACTTTCCGTTGTGGACGGCGCTGACGCATGCTTCGCAAAGCGCTGGACTGCGACCTGCAGCAGGCAGCCCACCTGCTGAATGCACAGCTCACCGCTCGCGTCGGCACCCTGCAGCACACAGCCGATGCCGAGATGTCCCGTGTTCTGGCGGACGAAAGTCTACCCGAGCCGCTGACCTCCCGGATCACCGGATACCTCCAGGCGCTGCAGAGCGCCACCGCCGGCTCCTACGCCTGGCACGAGCAGACCGGCCGCTTCCGTCAACCTGCCGGTCCCGAACGGGGCTTCGTTCCGCACGGCCCCACCGGTCTGGGCACCTCAGCCGCTCGTCTCACGAAGGCGTGAGAGCAAGCTGCCCGGCGTCGGCTGCGGCCGCGGCTGCCCGCGGTGGTGGCGCACCTTCCAACGGAGATGGGGCGACGAGGGCCCCTGGAAGGCCAAGTCATGCGTCAGGTTGTGCCATGAGGACCCGGCGGAGGGTTTTCACCGTGAGCACCGGGTCGATGGGCTCGACGAGTTGCTCGGTTGCGAGGGCCGTGAGGTGGGGTGGAGTTGTGCCGTCGAGCAACGCGTTGACGCAGTGGAGTGCTTGAGCGGGGGTCAGCTTCGGGAGCTTCCGTCGCAGGGCGCGCACGGAGGGCAGCCGCCCTTGTGCGGTGGCGATCTCGGTTATCTCATCGTGCAGATCGTCCACCGCGGTGCGGACGGGCATGCCGCGGATGCGGGTGCGGTAGTCGGCCTCCCACTCTCCGCCGATCTCGGAGAGGACTCCGATCTGGTGCAGCCCTCCGTCGATACGGTCCACCAGGTAGGGCCCGAGGCCGACAAGCATGGCTGTGAAGTCCCGCGTACGCACGTACTCCTCGGACTGGACGTGGACCTTCCACACCAGCTCGTGTTCCTCGACGTGCGTCACGATGGCGCGTATCGACTCCACGCCCATGGCCGACCACCGCTGATTCTCGCGGTCCAACTCGTCCTCGACGATCCGTACGGCGGCCTCTTGCTCGATCACATGTGCAGCATCCCCCATGGTCCAGGGGCTGACCAGCGAGTTTCCCACCTGGCGCAGGGGTGAAATGCGCGGGGCAGGCAGCCCGCCTCGTGAGCCTGTCTGCCCGGGTGGTCCGGCCGAAGTGTTGGAGAGCAGTTGGAGGATGCCTGTCGAGCAGGGGCTGTTCTATGGTGTGGCAGCCCCGGGTGGGTTCCCGCCAGGTCGGAGGAGACCCGCCTCGTGGGCCAGGAGGGCGGCCTGTACGCGGTTGTCCAGGCCGAGGCGGGTGAGGATGCGGTTGACGCGGCTTTTCAGTAAATAGTGCCTTGGCCTTTGGCTATTTGGGTGGCTCTTGATCAACTGGGAGAGAAGTGGGAGTCGGCGGCATCCACAATCCCCCAGCCGCCTCGTGAAACCGCTCCCACCGACCCTGCTGCGACTCGATGATGTCTTGCAGCGAGGGGCGTAGGTGCGTAGTTGTGGGCCTGAACCTCCCCTGGCGCATGGGAAGTTCGCGCCCTGCCGGCCCGCGCGAACTGGTGGCTACGCTGCCGGGTGTGTCGAAGCATCGTCAGTGGCCCGGCCCGAAGGGGCAGTCGTACGTTGCCGCGCCGGAGCTCCTCGCGTACGACCGGCCACCGGCCTCGGACGTCACCATGGTGCGCCGCGACGGTACCCAGGAGATCCGGCCGGCCCTGGCCCCCAGGGGGTGTCCCGGGGCTCTTACGACCCCGCCCGCGCCAAGCCCCGGGAGACGGGGAAGTCGGCGAAGAAGTGCGCCAGCTGCGAAGGTGAGTTCAAGGAAGGGCAGCAGAAGCAGCGCCGGTACGACGCGTGGCGGCACCTGCCCGGCGGCGAGTGCGCCTGGAAGGCGGTACAGCCGGTACAGCCACGCCCGACGGGCCGGAAGGTCCCCTGCACGAGATGGTCGCCCATCGGTTCTGGATTCGCCGACGCCGCCCGCTCTGCGATGCGAAGGCCGGTCAGGGCTGCACCGACCCGGGCGAGCCGGGCAGCGAGGCAGTCCAGCGGGAGCACGGCCACGACGAACGGATCATGCCGGTCGTCATGGAACGCGAGGCGGCCACGAAGACCAAGAAGGCACGGCGCGCGGAAGACCAGCGCACCCAGCGAGGGACTGCGAGCATGGTGCCCTACTACCGGCTGATGAACATCTCCTGCCCTGTGTGCCATGCCAAGCCGGATGCCGAGTGCGCGCTGCCCGCCGGATCCCACCATGCGAGGCTGGACATCCTCTCCCGCCACCGCAGCGGCAACGGCGGCCGCCGACGCCGGTAGACGCCTCGCACTCAAGCAGCCGGCGGGAGGACTCGACGAGTCCGAGAGACCCGCAGCAGGCCGACTGACACGACTCCCCGGGAAACGTGTTGGAGGACGTCCTACAGGACTCGGGAGAGTCCCCCATCCCTCCCGTGCGTCGACACAACGCACCTGGTCAGGACGCTTGGTAAGTGAGCTGCCGGCGCTGACAACCCTCCGTACGTCCCTTGCCTCCTGTGGCTGTTGGTGTGGTGGTGGTGTTGATGTTGATGGGGTGGGCGGGTGTGGGGCGCGGTCCGTGTGTCGGGTTCGATGTGGCGCTCGCGGCTCAGCGCAGCGACCGGCAGTCGGCCGGCGCCGACTACCCGCCCAGCGCGTACAAGCGGCTCGATGACGGGCGCCACGTACCCGATCGCATTGACCCATCCGCCACGACCGGCCAGCGTCGGGCACCACGACCTGCACTGGCACCTGCTACCCGAGCGTTCCGTTACCGCAGCAGTCCCGCCTGATATTGCTGATCGTGGTGCTGGACTGCTTCCTGGGAAAAGGCGCGGGCCATCCAGTCTTCCGGTGCGCCGACCCGGCGCAGCGTCTTGATCTGCCGGTCGTAGTCGCGTCCTTCGGGGCTGGCGTGGACGCGTAAATAGATGGGGTCGTCTTTGCCCGTGGTGTGACCGTCGAAGTAGAAGGTGCAGGTGTGGTTCCACTGGTAGGGGGCGTTCGGTTCGGCGCAGTGGCAGAACCGGTGTGCCACGTGCACCGGAAGCCCCCATCGCGGGTGGCACAGCCGCTGGAGGAGCTGGTCGTGCCCAGAGGGCCCGAGGGTGAGCAGTGCGGGCGTCGTTCTTCCAGCTGTCGGCGTCGTTCCAGCACTGGACACGGTAGAAAGCGGCGACGGTGTGGAAGAGCGCGATACGTCGGAGCAGAGCGCTGCCTACCGCGGCCCGCCTGGCTCGCGAGCCTTCGAGACTGGGATAGGCGTTGAGGTAGTCGGCTTCCACGGGAGAGCAATAGTCAAGACTTGTGGATTCCGGAACAGGGCGAGAAGTGCCAGTAGGTGGACGTCGAGACCCTCGCCAGGTTGCGCCGGCATCTGCCAGGTCTGCTACGCGGGGAACCGATCGGGGCGGAAGTCCGCAAGCATCTGGTCTCGCTTCCCGCCGTGGATCTCCGAGGCAAGTAGCCGGCCGATGAGCGGTCCGAGTGTGATGCCACTGTGGGAGACGGCCTCGTAGTAGCCCGGTACGGACGGCACTGTACCCACCGAGGGGAATCCGTCGGCCGGGATGGGACGGTTGGACACGCGCGTCCCGGTGATGCGGGAGTTGCCCAACGCGGGAACGACGTGCCGTGCCAGCTCGCGGAGCAGCCGCGCCAGTTCCGATGGGCTTTCGCCTGCCTCGATGAGCGCGTCGATCTCGCGGCTGTGCAGGGCCGCCGAAGCGTCTCCGTCGGGACGGATCTCGATGTGAGGTGCGTGCATGGGGCGGTGAACCGGGACCCGTTCGCAGCTGATCCGTGTGACGACGCCGGGTTCCCTGCGCATCGGCAGGGGCCGTGCGACGAGCCCGGCGACATTGCATGCGCTGGGGCCCGCCGCGTTCACGACGATGTCGACGTCCAGACAGCTCCCGTCGGACAGAGCGACTGTTCGGACACTCCCGTCGGCACGGGTACCGATGTCCCGGACCGCAGTTCCGGCCCGCAGCTCGGCGCCGGACGCAACGGCCTGGCCGACCAGGCGGCCGACGAGATGGCGCCCATGCACCCAGGCTTCGTCGGGATAGAACAGGACTGGAACCTCGTCAGGCACGGTGAGAGCAGGTTCGAGGCGGCGGCGTACCTCGATCCCCGTGAGCGCCTCGACCTGGTAGTCCCAGTCGGCCAGCAGCGCGGCCGTTTCCAGGAGCTTCGCCTCCGTCGCGGGATCGTCTGCCCAGCGCAGATGCCCGCGGGGATACCACCACGAGTCCGGCCCCAAGGTCTCGGCAAGCTCACGGTGCGCAGCCATGCTCGCGACGTTCAGGTCGAAGTAGGACTTGCGCACGGTCTTATTGCTGGCGTTGACCCACGAGAACGACCAGTTGGTGACACCCTCGCCTGGCTTGCCTGCGTCGATGAAGACCACCTTGGTGCCGCGCCGGGACAGGTTCCAGCCCACGCAGGCTCCCAGGATGCCCACTCCGATGACAGCAACACGTTCAGGCCGCTTCACGGATCGCCCCCCTGTCGTCGACAACCTCGTCCAGTCCAGTGTCAGCCACTGGACAGGGCTGTTGTAGTGCTTGGGCGCGATGTCGTCGAGGCGGATGCCGGACTTGCCCGGGTTGGCCGCTTGCTCACCACTCCCCTGAGTGTCAACGGTCTCCCAGCGATTCACTGACACTGCGCCAGCCGGGGAAGGAGCACACCTTTCGCATGACGCCAGCGATGGCGCTCGGAGGAGGGCCGTCGCCCGCATCACCATGTTCGCACCCCGATGCTCGGTCGTCAGGCTGCGACGGTCTCCTCGCGTTCGACCAGGACGCCGTTCTCGAACCGCGCGCCGGCGCAGACCAGGGGCACCAGGTGGGCTCCGGTGATGGCGCGCCATCGCGCTTGGGCTGACTCGACCAGCTTGAACACCATCGCGAGCGCGGCCGCCGGGCTGCCCGCGCCTCGCGTGACCTTGGTGCGGAGCTTGACCGTGGAGAAGGTCGACTCAATAGGGTTGGTGGTCCGCAGGTGGATCCAGTGCTCGGCGGGGAAGTCGTAGAAGGCGAGCAGTTCGTCTCGGTCCTCCGTGATCTTCGCGACGGCCTTTGGAAACTTCGCGCCGTAGGTCTTTGCGAACCCCTCGATCGCCTTCTCGGCGTGGCCTCGGTCCTCGGCGTTGTAGATCTCCTGCATGGCCTTGGTCGCGCCGGGCTGTGCGGACTTGGGCAGGCAGTTGGTGACGTTGCGGGATTTGTGAAGCCGTAAAGAATCAAGGTGCTGCTTTACAGGTGTGGGCTCGTTGTCAGGGTATGGCGGTTCCGGAGGAGATCTGTTCCCAACTCCAGTGCAGGTTCTCGGTGTTGTTGCCCCATCTGAACGAGCGGCAGCGGCGGCTGGCCCTGGCCACCGAGGCCCGACTGATCGGGCATGGCGGGATACGGGCGGTAGCGCGGATCGCGCAGGTCAGCGAGACGACCGTGCGTCGTGGCGTGTCGGAACTGGAAGCGGGGGCCGGGCCACTGCTGGACGGCCGGGTGCGTGCACCAGGCGGAGGCCGCAAGCGGGCTGAAGCCAACGATCCTGCCCTGCTCAAAGCCTTGTTGGGCCTGGTCGAGCCGGACGAGCGGGGAGATCCTCAGTCTCCGCTGCGGTGGACAACGAAGTCGCTGCGCAACCTGGCCGAGGAGCTGACCCGGCAGGGGCACCCGGTGTCCGCGCCGACGGTGGGCCGGCTACTCAAGCAGGAGGGCTTCAGTCTGCAGGCGAACGCCAAGACTCTCGAGGGTGCCCAGCATCCCGACCGGGATGCCCAGTTCCGCTATATCAACGAGCAGGTCAAGCAGCACCAGGCCGACGGTGAGCCGGTAATCAGCGTGGACACGAAGAAGCGGGAGCAGATCGGACGGCTGCCCATGGCCGGCCGCGAGTGGCGGCCCAGGGGCGACCCGGTCGAGGTGGAGGACCATCACTTCTTCTTCAGCGGTCCGGACGTTCAGCAGGCGATCCCGTACGGGATCTACGACATCGCCCGCAACACCGGCTGGGTCAACGTCGGTGTCGACCACGACACGTCGGTCTTCGCGGTCGAGTCCATCCGCCGCTGGTGGCGCTGTCGCGGCAGCCTCGACTACCCAAAGGCGTCACGGCTGCTGATCACCTCGGACGCGGGCGGCTCCAACGGTTACCGCTATCGGGTCTGGAAGAGCGAACTGGCTGCTCTGGCCGCCGAGACGGGCCTAACGATCACGGTGTGTCACTTTCCTCCGGGCACAAGTAAATGGAACAAAATCGAGCACCGGCTGTTCTCCCACATCACGCACAACTGGCGTGGCAGGCCGCTGACCAGCCATGACGTCGTCATTGAGACGATCGTCGCCACCCGTACCCGGGCCGGTCTGCGCGTTGAGGCCCAACTGGATCCCGGCGACTACCCCACGGGCATTGCGATCAGTAAGGATCGCTTCGCCGCGCTGCCGCTGGTCCGGCATGAGGTCCACGGCCAGTGGAACTACACCCTGTTGCCCGAACCCTCCGCGCCGCAGGCCCTGCCCACCAGCGAGGCACATGGCGTCTCCGGCCGGCGCCGCGAGCTTCTCGCCCGCCTGGCGGACCCCGCCTGACCGGGCTGAGTAGTACGGAACTCGCGGATCTACGCGCCGAGTTGGCCCCACTACAGGCTGCTCGGTCCCAGGAACGCTACAGCGAGCAGCGGGGTGGACGGGCCCGGCGCGCCACCGGCAATCAGCGGGCCAAGCCGCTGTTCGACGACGCCGCCCGGGTTCTGCTCACTCTCCTCTACCAGCGACAGGTCTGCTCGATGAAGCTGCTGGCCGACATGCTGGAGGTCACCCCTGAATGCGTCGGCCACCTTGTCGCCGAGACCCGCCGGGTCCTGGAGGACCACGGTCACCAGCCCGGATACGCCCACAGCCGGTTCACCAGGGCGGACGCGCTGATGGCCTTCCTCGACACCGACCAGACCCCGCCGCGCACCCGGATCATGGAGAGCCTGTCCCATCCGCGGCTTACCGGCATGTCCCGCGCGGAGCTGGATGCGCTCACTCGCCGGCTCTCTCCACGCCAGGTTGCCCAGGCTGAACGGGCCTCCTACCAGCGCCGGGGCGCCGATCGCCAGCTGGGCAGCCGCGGCGGCGTCTTCCCCCAGAAGCTGGGTGACAGAGAGCGCGTCGTGGTCGCCATCCTCTACCTGCGGAAACTGTGCACCCTGGACGTCCTCGCCGACGCGCTGGGGGACGTGAGCAGGTCCTCGATCGGGAACGTCGTCCGCGAGATCCGTCCCCTGCTTGCGGAAGGCGGACTCCTCCCGCCTCCGGCCGCCACCCGCTACCGCACCGCCCCCGATCTCCTCGCGGCCGCGGACGAGTAAACCGACACACCGACAAGTTGATTCCTTACGGCTTCTGTGAACCCAGCACCTCTGCGGCCTGGCGGCCGGGAACACCTCGGCGAGCGCCCGCCCCAGGCCCATGGCGCCGTCGCCGATGACCAGCTCGGGGTCGCGCATGCCGCGGCGGCGGCAGTCGCGCAGCAGGTCGGCCCAGGACTCGGTGGACTCGCGCAGGCCCTCGGCCAGGGCAATGAGCTCCTTCGTGCCGTCCAGGCGGACGCCAAGCAGGACCAGGACGCACGAGTGGGCCTGGCCGAGTCGGACCTTGGGGTGGACGCCGTCGGCCCAGACGTAGACGAAGTCGGGTCGGAAGGTCCCGTGTCTGGAAGGCGGCGTGGTCGTCGCTCCACTGCTTGGTCAGCCGCGTGACGGTGGCTGGGGAGAGGCCAGCGGTGCCGCCGAGGAACTGCTCCAGCGCCGGGACGAAGTCGCCGGACGACAGTCCGTGCAGGTAGAGCAGCGGCAGCACCTCCGAGATCTTCGGCGACTTGCGGCACCACGGCGCGAGGATCTTCGAGGAGAACCGCTTGCGCTCGCCGATGGCCTCGTCGACGCGTCGGTCGTTGATCCGCGGGGCCCTGACCTCGACCGGTCCGGCGGCGGTGACCACGGTCCGGGGCCGGTGGTGGCCGTTGCGGACCACCAGGCGCCGCCCGTGCTCGTCGGTCTCGGCAGCCAACTCGGCTATGTACTGGTTGACTTCCGCCTCCAGCGCGGCGGCCAGCATGCGCCGGGCGCCCTCACGGACGATCTCGTCGATCAGGGAGCCGGACTGGGGGGAGCCGTCGTCGGTGACTACGCTGAGCACGGGCGTGCCTTCCCGACCCGCGCTGCGAACGCGGGCCTACTCGGTGACCGTCAAAGGATCATTCGGGAAGGTACGCGCTCCGCGTCCCGCCCGGAACCGATCCACAGTCTTGAGCATTGCTCGGGCCGCCGAGCGTGACGAGGACGCGGTAGCCACCTGGCTCAAGGAGACCTCTGACCACGCGTGGAAAGACGGTGAGGGACCAGGACGCGGGGCTGCGCATCGCCGACGAGTCGGGCCAGGTGCTCCGGCCGCCAAAGGCACGGACCTGGTCCCGGCGCGGTCACATACCTCGTGTCACGGTTCGGGTCGGCGGATCGGGACGCATCTCGCTCGCCGGTCTGGTCTGCCGACACCGCAAGGATGGTCACCGCCCTCAGCTCCTCTTTCGGACGCTGGTGCACCACCGTGGCAAGGGTAGGCGGAGGAGCTTTCACGAGTGGGACTTCGCCCGCCTGCTGGACGCGGCCCACCAGCGGCTCGGCGGCGCCGTCGTGCCGGTGCGGGACAACTACACCCATCATGTCGACGCCGCCATGCGCGAGCTGATCGCGGCCCGGGGCTGGGACTGTCTTCCGCTTCCCTTCGTACACGCCCGACCTCAACCCGGCCGAGGGCGTGTGGGCCCATCTGAAGAACAGCCTGAGCTACCTGGCCCCTTCGAGCATCGACGAACTCGCCGTACTGGCCCGCACGCGCCTGAAATGAATGCAGTATCAGCCCGGGTTGCTCGACGGATTCGTCGCCGAGACCGGACTCATCTCGGCCCCACCATGACTGGCCGCGTAGGTGAGACTTGAGAGCACTTGTTGGCGGGTTCCTAGAGCGGATGGTGACCTGGCACTGGGAAAATGTTGTCGAGATCTGGCAGCACCGGCGCGTCGGCGGGCAGGCTTCCCGGCCGTGGCCGGGAAGCAGGGCGAGCGGTAATTCCGACTGCTCCGCGGGATCTCTCTGCCGCCGAGCCTGGTATGTGAGGCATGATCGCAACCATGGGCGAACCGGGACTGGACCTGCTCTCACGGCTGTGGGAAGAACACATGCGCGCGCCGTTCCCACCACACCTTCGCGGTCGAGAGATCGAAGGCGAAGACCTGGTGTTGCTGGATGCGGACATCGCCGGCTGTGTCTCCTCGTCGCTGTCAGGGTCCCTTGATGGGAAGCGCCGCAGAATCCTTCTCATGTGCCTCGCAGCCCTTGAGAAGGTCCTGCCGTCGATCGATGATGAGGGCGACGCGATCGAGTACTACGAGCGCCTGCGCGAGATGGCCGCGTTGGCAGTCGAACTCGGGAACGCCAACGCCCGGTAGGAGGGCAGCCGGAGTACGCCAGAAACAGTCAATAGGGCCCCATTGAGCGCGATCTGACACCTGGAAGCTCGTCGGCTGACCACCCGTTCGGATGGTTTTCGTATGAATCGCAGCGGGGTCTGGGTGGCTTCTTGCCTGGTCACACGCCCGTGATGCGTTTGTCGGCGGCTGTCATGTGTGCTCCACGCCCACCGTGCCCACGACGGGGACCTGGCCGCCGCGCCAGCCTCGCCGAGCAGCAGGTGCGCCACGTCATCGACGGCCTGCACGAGGGGCCCCTGCTGTTCCCCAGGGCATGTACTGGCAGCGCGGCGCGGCCGTTGCGGGTGCCGGGGCGGTCAGGAGAAGTGGCGGACGTAAATGTGCGACTTGCCGTGGGTGTCGCCGGGCACGATGTCGCCGGCCGTGGACTGGAAGACCACGTCGTGCCCACCGGCGCTGACCGCGTCGGTCTCGGCCGAGGCGGGCTGGTTCGAGACGATCGTGTCGGTGCCTGTTTGCAGGTCGCGCAGCGTGAGCGACGGTCCGTTCGTGTCGTTCGGGGCGTACAGCAGGTAGCGGCCGGTGGGATCGATGGCCACGCCCCGCACATTCGGCACCAGTTGGGCGGTGCCCGAGCGCACGTCGTAGACGTAGGTGTCGGAGCCCGAGAGGTAGACGACCTTGCTGCCGTCCTTGCTGAGCTGGACCAGTGACGCCCTCTCGGACGAGTCCTCGATCGGGCCGGAGGTGGTGCCGCTGGTCCGGTCCCACACGAAGACCTCGTTCGCCTCGCCGTCCTGGTAGGCGACGTAGCGGCCGTCGCCGCTGATGGACGGCCGGGACGGGTAGGTGTGGTCGAACTCGGCGACGGTCACCTTGCGGCCGCCGGTGTTCCAGTCCTGGACCTCGATGCGCTGGTGCTCGGGCAACGACGGTCGCTTGATGAGGATGGCCAGGGTGGTGTGCTGGCCGTCCGCGCTCAGCGACGGCTGGTTGCAGCTGTAGGCCTCGCAGTTGGCGGAAGCCGTACTTCCCGTGCTCACCTGATACTGGCGAACCCGTACGTCTCTCATCCACTTCACCGTATAGGCGACGTATTCCCCGTCACCGCTGATCACCGGGGGCTGGAGCGGGGTCAGGTCCCCCATCCGCTTGAACTGCCCCGTCCTCTGGTCGCGGACGTACACCCTGTCGCGCCCCGTCGTGCCGCCGGGCGTGAGGTTCTGCGCCGACGACGAGAAGACGACGTGGCGGCCGTCGGACGTGATCGAGGCGCCGGCGGAGTTGTCATCGGCCAGGGTGCCGTCGGCCGTGACACTGATCCTCTCGACACCGGCTCCGAGGCTGCCCGCCACGGCCGTGGGCTCGGCCGAGGCGGCGGCGGGCAGTACCGCGGTGACCGCGCAGACCGCGACCGCCGTGCTCAGGGCGGCCCGCACGCGTCTGGCGGTGCTTCGGTTCGCGTTTCTCCTCATTTTTCCCCCAGGAAGGACACAGTCTCTCCTCCAGTTCGCTACCAGAGGACCACAGGGATCCAACCGCGATGGCACTGTAGGGTCAATGCGTACATGACATATCGAGAGGCGCATTCCGGCCATGTAGGAGCGGACCGCTTCGCAGCGACGTGGCGTTGTCGGCGCCCTCGCGCTCCGCCCGCGCCACAAGTCTCGCGGCCATCAGCGCGCCGAACAGCGTGAGCGCGCCATCGACCGAGGAGCCTTCGAGGTGCCACAGGGCGGCCAGCACCGTCGCGGTCCTGCGCGGGTCCGCCAGCCAGCGCAGCGTCGGCGCGTGCGCGTCCATCCCGTACCGGGCCAGCTCCGCCAGCTTCTCCGGCGGCACCCGACACAGGCCGAGCCCGCCCGCCTGCACGCCGTTGATGTCCCGGGTCCGGTTCCAGCGCGGCCTTCTGCCCCGTCCGTCCCGACACCTCACGCGGCCCCTTGCGCCACTTCTCCAGCACCGAGGTCCGCGCGCCGTCCGGCGCATCGAGGAGTTCCAGCAGCTCCCGTCGGAACTCCGGCTCCACCGGGGCGTCCACCACCAAGTGGATCAGCGCCTGTTCGCCCATGCGGACCTCCGCGACCAGGTAGCCCAGCGGCGCGATGCCCGGCAGCAGCACCCGGTTGCGCAGCAGCCACGCCACCGCCCGATCGAACAGCGCCCCCAGCCCCACGTTCGACGCCCACGCCCGGCCGACGATGCACTCCCGCAGCATCAGGCCCCCCTCGTCGAAGTCCCAGAACTTCAACAACCTGCGGATATCCCAGGCGTGTTCGTGCTGGGTCGGCAGCCGCTCCGGATACAGCCCTGGAGCAACACCGGCGGGACCCCGTAAACGAACCTCCGTGACTCCCACCCCCTGAAGGACCCCGGCGATCACCACGCCGGGGTCCTTCTCCGCCCAAAAACCATCTCACCGGTAGCCGCTGCACCAACGGCGACTCGTCCCGGTCAACGTCACACCGTTCTGCCCCGCAGAAGGCGTCTGTTGCCTGTTTCTGACGTACTCCGGCTGCCCTCCCAGTAGCGGCGAGTCACAGCGGATCGCCGCGTACAGATCGACCTTGGACTTCGGCAGCACCCGGGCCCCCTCGTCGTGCAGAGCACAACCATGGTCCCGAAGCAAGCACCTGGGTGTTCTCACAACTCACCTATAAAGCCACCATGACGTTGCCCCGAACCGAAAACCCCCTGTCCTTTGTCAGCGAAGATAGTCGATGGTGATCCACTCACCAGGGCGGACTATGTTCGTTGGCAAGGGCCTTGAGGCAGGCGTGCTGCTGTGGTTGCCCGCTGTTTGACTTGACCGGTTAGTCGGTCCCTGGCGCGGTGAGGGTTGTACGCAGCAGGTCCAGGATGAACCGCTCCGGGATCGGTGGAGGCTCTATACGTTGACTCCAGCCGCCGGTCGGGGTTGGTGTTGAGCGTAGTGGTTGGTCTCGTACTCATGGGGCGGGATGTCGCCGGTCGCGCTGTGGAGGCGCTGGTTGTTGAACCAGTCGACCCATTCCGCGGTGCCGAGCTCGATGTCGGCGAGGCCGTGCCAGGGCCTGCGGGGTTTGATCAGCTCCGTTTTGTAGAGGTCGATCTGGCCCTCCATGAGCGCGTTGTCCAGGGCGTCGCCGATGGTGCCGATCGAGGCGTCGATGCCGGCCTCGATCAGGTGCGCGGTGAACGCGAAAGACGTGTACTGACTGCCCGCATCCGAATGATGAACCAGCCTTGGTCCAGCGGGAGTTCCGGCGCGATTGCGGCGCCATAGGGCCATGTCGAGGGCGTCGAGGACCAGCTTGGCCCGCTTGCTGGTCGCCGCGGACCAGCCGACGATCGCCCGGGAGAACACGTCCATGACGAATGCGACGTAGACGATCCCGGACCAGGTGGCGACGTAGGTGAAGTCCGCGACCCATCGCTCGTTCGGCCTGGAGGCGGTGAAGTCGCGTTGCAGCAGGTCAGCCGCCCGTTCATGCCCATCGTCGCGCAGGGTGGTTCGGATCTTCTTGCCACGACGGGCGCCTTCCAGGCCGAGCTCGCGCATCAGCCGGGCGACCGTGCAGCGGGCCGCGACTATGCCCTCGCGATGCAGCTGCCGCCAGACCTTCCGGACTCCGTAGACGCCGTAGTTGTCGGCATGCACCCGACTGATGTGCGCCTTCAGCTCCGTGTCCCGCATCGCGCGGGCGCTGGGAGCGCGGTTCTTGGCGGCGTAGTAGGTGCTCGTTGCGATCTTCAGTCCGTGGCTGGAGAGCACACGGCAGATCGGCTCGACCCCGAACACCTTCTTGAACTCGTCGATGAACGCTACGAGCGCTTTGACGGCCGGTCGGTGAAAGTCGGCCCGGGGCGCGGTTCCGGCCTTTCGACCGGCCCGTTTCCCCGGACCGCTTCCCGAACCCGGCGGGCACCTCTCAATGCACCGGGCTCTCCACAAGCCCCGGAAAGAGCCGCGTGTTGGACGTTCTCATCCCGTGACAGGCCAGGGAGTCGGGATAACGGAACCCCGATAGCGGTAGCGAGTCGTGCCTACCTTCTCGGGATCGAACAGCTCCCTGTTCTCACTGGCGGGCCACCATCCACCGCCGCAGTAACGGTTGCGGATTTCCTTCCAGGTGGACCGGCGGTGTTTGCGCCGCATCCATCGCCATACCGTCTGCCACACGTAGTGGCTCAAGTAGGCGAAGGTCACGGAGGACACCCCGGGCCGGAAGTAGGCACACCAGCCCCGCAACGCCATATTCAGTCGACGCAGCAGGTCGTCCAACGGTTGATTCACTTCGACCTCTCGGCACAGCGTCTTCACTTTCCGCTTCACGGCCTGGACGGCCTTCTTTGCGGGGTATGTATAGACGTAGTGCTGGCTGGTTCCTCTCTTGCGGTGGCGCTGGAGGTGCCACCCGAGAAAATCCAGCCCTTCCTCGATATGGGTGATCAAGGTCTTCTCCGGTGATAGGCGCAACCTCATCGTGGACAAGACCTCTGCGATCTCCTCGCGCAGAACTTCGGCATCCGCTCGGGAACCGAATACCATCAGGCACCAGTCGTCCGCGTATCGCACAAGGCGATAGGTGGGCAGACCGTGACGGTGTCGTCTGGCTCGTTCCAGCTTCCCAGCTCCGGGGCCTCCTGGCGCCTGGGCGATGTACTCGTCCAGGACGGAAAGCGCCACGTTGCTGAGCAAAGGCGAGAGGATCGACCCCTGTGGGGTTCCGGCAGTGGTCTCCCGCAGCAGGCGGTCCTCACCGAGGATGCCCGCCTTGAGGAATGCCTTCACCAGGTCCAGTACGCGCTTGTCTCCAACTCGACGCCGCACGCGGTCCATCAGGGCCGAATGTGAAATCTCGTCGAAGCAGGCCGTGATGTCACCCTCAACGATCCACTCATAATTGCGTGGTCGCGAGGCGAGGTAGCGCACCTCGGCTACCGCGTCATGGGCCCGGCGATTCGGACGGAACCCGTAGGAGCACGGGAGAAAATCCGCCTCGAAAATCGGCTCCAACACCAGCTTCAATGATGCCTGGGCCACCCGGTCGGCGATGGTCGCGATCCCCAGGCGGCGAAGTTTCCCACCTGCCTTCGGGATCATGCGCTCCCGAACCGGAAGCGGGCGGAAACTACGGTCCTTCAACTGCGACCGCAGAGCGTCGAGAAAATCCCCGACCCCCTGCCCGGCCTCGACCGAACGAGCCGTTCGTCCGTCCACGCCAGCCGTGCGGGCACCCTTGTTACCCCGCACCCGATCCCAGGCCACTAGAAGAAAGCCGGGATCGGCAACGAGGTTGTAGAGGTCGTCGAACCTGCGATGAGGATCATCACGAGCCCAACGGTGCAGCTTGGTCTGGATATTCAGTACCCGTCGCTCCGCCATATATACGGCGTGCTCCAGTTCGTCGGTATTCACCAGCGAAAACCTCCCGATATTCCAGCAGCCTCGACTGCTGACTTGCTGGCCCCCTTGGCCCTGCAGCCGTCTCTCACGGCCTCCACGGCGGGTCGTCACGCCCGCGACTACTACGGGGCCTCCGCCCCATCCCACGGTCCTCAGCCGGCAACGGACCTGCCCGCCCCCGAAATGGCTATCCGGCAGGAGGGCGACCGCGGATGGTTCCCACGTTCACCATGTGATCGATCGGTCAGGTAGGTGCCCAGCTCTACCCCGGCAGCATCGCCACGTCTACGCCGCAGACCTTCGACGTGGCCTCCCCACCGACGGAACTAAACGGCTTCGGAGTTGAGGACCGGCCCGAAAGGCCCAGCCCTCACGCACTGCGCACCGGCCCATATCCACCAGATTTGACCCGGCTTCGCTGTTACGGGGCGTCAACCACTGGTTCGCTCTCGCTACACCTTCTGACCTCGCCGAACGGGCCCGCACCGTCTGGCAGTTCCGGCACGTCCCGCTGTCGTCGGGGCCGCTTGCCACCCTCCCCGGCGTTCCCCGGATCGGGCTGCCCCCAGGCTTCGATCAGGCCGCTGCGACGGCCCGACGGGTGTGGTCTTTCACCACCTCTCGATCAACATCGCGCCTCGTGGCGCACAGCTCGGCCGCGAAGAAAGCCGACGCCGCCTTCAAGATCTCGATCGCCCGCCGCAGTTCGGCGTTCTCCGCCCGCAGACGCTTGATCTCCGCGGCCTCCTCGGACATGGTGCGGGGCCGCTGGCCCGCGTCCACCTCGGCCTTGCGGACCCAGGTCCGCACCGTCTCGGCCGCACCGATGCCCAGCTTCGCCGCGACCGCCTTCATCGCGGCCCACTCGGTCGGGTAGTTCGGACGGATCTCCGCGACCATGCGCACCGCACGCTCGCGAAGCTCGGCAGGGTAAGGGGACGGACGTGCCATGACTCGATCCTCTCAGGGAATCGAGCCTCCATCAGACCCGGAGCGGTTCAGTTCAACAACCTCCGCACACTCACCGCCCTCACCGCCTTCGCTCTGCTGATCATCCTCGCCCTCAGACAGCCGACTGCCCACGCTGCTCCGGAGAATCAGCCGCAAACCACCCGGGCCTGGCCGCCAGGGCTCACCTACACGACTACTAGACGAGTCTTTCCGAATGCCTGCGGGCATGAGACGAGGGTGCTCAAGATCCGTTTGTGACGACGAACTTGACCACCCTCGTAACCGCACTGTACGTGAAGATCGACGATGACTCGGCCGGGATCGCCCGACTGCCAGGCAGGCCGCCGAAACTGAGCCACTCCGAGTTGCTGTGCCTGGCCGTCATGCAGGCCCTGCTCGGCTTCCACAGCGAGGCCCGCTGGCTGCGGCACGTACGCGCCCACTACCGCGGCATGTTCCCGTACATCCCGCAGGACGCCGGCTACAACAAGCGCCTGCGGGCGGCCTTGCCGCAGGTCAAACGCCTCATCCGGGTCCTGGCCAGGGACACAGACTTCTGGCATGACACCGTGTGGCTCTGCGACTCCACCCCCGTGCCCTGCGGCACGTCGCGGCCCACGGTGAAGCGGTCGGAGGTGGCGGGCTGGGCGAACTACGGCTACTGCTCGTCCCACTCACGGTTCTACTGGGGGCTGCGGCTGTTCCTGGTGTGCACCCCAACCGGGATGCCAGTCCTGTGGGCCCTGGCCAGCCCGAAGATCGACGAGCGCGAAGTCCTGGCTGCCATGCTGGAGGTCGATGCCCCGCTCGTGCGTGAGCGGCCCGGCCTGCTGCTGATCACGGACAAGGGCTTTGCGTCCAGAGCCTTCGAGCGGTCATTGTCCGAGCACGGCATTTCGCTGCTGCGGCCGTCGATGAAACGCGAGGCCGCCCGCCCCGGAGAGCCGATGCTCAAGAAGGTCCGCCAGCTGATCGAGTCGGTGAACGACACCCTCAAGGGCCAGCTTGACCTGGAACAACACGGCGGCCGCACATGCGAAGGCGTTGCCGTGCGCGTCGCGCAGCGCGTCCTCGCGCTGGCCACCGCGATCTGGCACAACTTCCAGACCGGCCAGGCGGTCAGCCGCTCACTGACCGCCTACGACCACTAAACGTGTTCGGAAAGACTCGTCTAGATGTGACGTGCGCCCCTTGCGTTGTGGCCCGGCAGTGGCTCGCCACTGGCTCGCTGGGCCCCAACTTCGCCGTACCTTGCGAACGGATCAGGGATATGCCGCAGCTGGCTTGCTGAAGGGGCTGCCACGACGAGAGGAGGCAGGAGCCCGCCACGGTACGTTGGTCCGCTGTGTCAGCAGCGAATCGCCGTCGCCAGCCGCGGTCGGCAACCCACCCGGGATGCGCGTACGAGCCGTCCAACGGGCGGTCCCCACCGCGCGCCTGCTAGCACCTTCGACCAGCTCGTCGGCTCGGCGGGCACCACGCGTCGGTTTGTGCCCTTCCCAACCGGATTCCCACGCCCGGCTGACCCGAGTGACGCATCCCGGAACATGGGCGCCAGCTACATCCCCGAGGAAGAAGCGGGCAACCTCACGTCCCTGGCTGAGCGCTGCTGACGCTGTCTCCTTCCCTGTCGTCGGCGCCGAGACCGCGCCGACGAGGATCAAGGCCCGTTCACACCTCGACGTCCTGCCGTTCCTGAAACCCGCAGGCGATCAGGGCACGGACCTGTTCGCCCTGTGCACCGCATAGACCAGGCCGGTTGGATGGATGCGCCGGACCGGCCGCCGACACTGACTACTGGGCAGGCCGGTGATGTCCACGTCTGCAACCTGTTCCTGGTTCATGTCGCCCAGCTCAACCGTGCCCATGGCCAGCGGTTCATGCCTCAGCCCTTGCTGATCCTGATCGGTCCACTCGACCTCGACTGCTGCGACAGCACCCCCGTCCGCCGCGAGGCGCGTGGTGCGGTTGGTATAGCCAGCGATCACACGCTCAGAACCGCCTCCATGCCACTGGCGGCCCGGCCGCGCACCGATTCCGCGCTCTAGCTGGACCGTTACAACGGCCCGGCACCGGTCCCGTTCCCGATGGCCGACGCTGTCGCTGCAGGTGCGCCATTGAAATCGAACAAAGAAAATTTCGTGCTGCCCCAGCACGCTCATCGGGTCGCTGGCGGGCTGGCTCGGCAGTGGCTCGCTGGTGGCTCGACACTGGCTCGTTATACGTCTGAGCTGGGCAGAAGCAACCAGATGGTCGGTCAAGTCCATGGCGGCATGGGAAGAATACGGCCGCACCACCGGATCGAACGCTCCATCGTGGACGACAAACCTGGCCGGCCGCTCCTCTATTACTTCACGTCAGCGCCAGGCGGATTCGGTCCCGATTTCCGGGTGCCATCTGTCGATGTCCACCACTCCACGCCGCACTCCGGACACGCTCCGTCCTCGCAGCGCACGTTCCTTGCCGACGACTATCTGGCTCCCAGCTCCCGACGAGCCGCACGCCGCACCGGCTGCGGGCACCGTGCTGCCCGACTGGGCCATCGAGCGAATCCGGACCGTGTTCACCGCCCGGGCCGGGCAACTCCCTGTGCCACTGCTCAAGATCTCCCTCCAGGACACCAAGCCGGGCATGGACGCCCGCACCCCCGTTGTCACCTACACCGACGGCACCCCGAGCAGGCTCTCGCTGCTGCTTGCGGAACTCCACCCCGATGCTCTCCCGGACCCCACTGACAATCCTCTCTGCGGCGTGAGTGAGATGCCCGGTGCGATGGAGGACGGCTGGCCCGGGTTCTTCCACCGTGCCCACCGTCTCCTGCCCGCCGACGGACTGCTGTTGCTGGCCACCCGTCAGCGCCGGGACGAGGGCATTCTCACCGACCCGCTCGGCTCCCTCATCGCCAGCGCCCGCACCGCCGGCTTCCGCTACCTCCAGCACGTCATCGTCGCCCACGCCCACCCCGCCGACGACCGCCTCATCCCTACCCCACCCACCGACGCCAGCCCCGGGGTGGCGCACAGCGACCTGGTCGCCCTCTCAGCCGTCCACCCCACCGGAGCCTAAAAGGAGCCCGCTCATGCACTCTCCCACCTCGGTGTGGAACACCGCCCCCACCTCCGCCCCCGCCCAACGCAAAGACCGCTACGTACCAGGCTCGTCAGCCCACCCGGCCAAGATGCACCCGGGCATCGCCGCCCACGCCATCGCCACCTATTCCCGTCCTGGCGATCTCGTTCTGGACCCGATGTGCGGCATCGGCACTACCCTCGTCGAAGCCCTCCGCCTCGGCCGCAATGCCCTCGGCATCGAATACGAACCCCAGTGGGCCACCCTCGCCTCCCTCAACACCCGCAACGCTGCCAAAGTAAGCGGCACCCGTACCGGCATCGTTCGCTGCGGCGACGCCCGCCATCTGACCGACCTCGCCCCCGCCGATGCTCGCGGCGAGGTAGATCTCGTGGTCACCTCACCTCCCTACGGGCCCAGCGTCCACGGACAAGTCCGCTCAAGCAGGGAGACAGGCGAACCGGGAGTGGTCAAGAAGGACTTCCGTTACAGCGTCGACCGCGCCAACCTGGCCCACGTCTCCACCGCCCGCCTCCTGGAGGCATTCACTGAGATCCTCGCCCAGTGCCGCACCATGCTCCGGCCTTGCGGCACGGTCGTCGTTACCACCCGCCCCTGGCGTGAGCACGGCGAACTCATCGACCTGCCCTCCGCCGCCCTCGCCGCAGGCAAGGCCGTCGGCCTCACCCCATCCGAACGGTGCGTCGCCCTCCTCGCCGGCATCCGCAACAGCCGCCTGGTCTCCCGCCCCTCGTTCTTCCAGATGAAGAACGTCCGCGACGCCCGCCGCGAGGGAATTCCGCTCTCGGTGGTGCAGCACGAGGACGTGTTGGTCTTCACCAGGCGCTGAACTCCTGGAACGGCTTGCTACTAAGTGTGGCTCGGTGTCGGATGGACTCCTCTGCGAAGTCGACGTCGTCGCCGTGCACCTGAACAGTGACGCCATGTTCCGTGAGCACCCCGGGCAGGGCGACGTCTCGAACCCCCTGCCCGGGGTAGTCCCAGGCGGCGAACTCCGCCAGCGCGGCATTGCGCTGAGGCACGATAGGCGTCACCGTCCTCGTGGCTGATCAGGGGCTGTCTGCCTACAGGGCCGAGGCCGGCCACGCGCCTTCGTAACCACCGTCAAGCTGCGGCAGGCCAGCATCACAGAGGTCATGGACACCAAGGGCAACTTAAAGGACCTGGTTGGCCACAAGATCCTCCCATCCGTCGCCTAACGAACGCCGCGTCCCCTACCGGTACCCACGACGTCAGCGGTGATCGCCCCCGCGGGTGCGGGGACGACGTCGCGGACACCGCAACCAGGGGCCAGGCTGTGAACTACCCCCCCCGAGTGAGGACAACCCCCGGGTGTGGGGACACCACGACACTGCCCGGGCCCTGGAGATAATCGCGGGACAACCCCCGCGGGTTGCGGGGCGGACCGTCGGAAGGCGCCGCATCTCAATAGCGCCGACGGACAATCCCCGCGAGTGCGGGGACGACGCCGCTCAGGCCACTCCGGCCCAATGCGACGGCGAACAACCCCCGCGGGTGCGGGGACGACAGTCCGCCTATCCCGAAGTCGAAGAGACCCGCGGGACAACCCCCGCGGGTGCGGGGACGACAACAGCACGCGGCGACCTCTGGACCTGATCGTCGGACAACCCCCGTGGGTGCAGGGACGACCCGCCATACAGGGTGGGTTCCGCCATCACTTGCGAACAACCCCCGCAGGCGCGGGGACGACGTGGCCGGTCAGTGTCTCCACCCCCAACGGGTGGAACAACCCCCGCGGGTGCAGGGACGACGCCGGGGCGTCGGGATAAACTTTTCGGTCCTCAGAGCCACCCCCGCGGGTGCGGGGACGACGCGACGACGTAGGCGTGGTGAGCGGCGAGCCAGGAACAACCCCCGCAGGCGCGGGGACGACAGGCGGCCGATCGCGGTGTTGGGGGCATCGATGGAACTACCCCCGCGGGTGCGGGGACAACTGTCGGCGGCCAGTTGGATCTCCCCGCCTGGCGTCATTCATCTGAGCCGGCGCTGCCCGCTGCGGCGCCGACCAGCCCGATCAGCTGAGGATCCGCCAGCAGCACCACACGGTCGGCCGCGGGGTCGAACCCGAGCACCGGATTCCCGTAGTCGCCCTCGCCGGTCATGACGACCGGCTTGCCCAGACGCCGGCCGATCGCCCCCAGCAAGTCGCACAGGGTGTCCACTCCAGCCTGGCCCTGCAGTTCGCGAAGGTCGACGTCGAAGCCGATCTCGTCGGCGGACATAGGACGGAAGATCGCCAGCACATCCGGGACCGGCCAGACCCGCAGATCGGCAGCATCCGCATCGGCGGAGCGCGACAGCACCTCCGCAGCAGACGGCAGCGGCCCGGCGACGCCGCCCTCTGAATACTCCCACGTCCATCCGCTCGATCGGATCAGGTCGAACACGGCCTCCCAGTCGGCGACCGAGGCGTCGGGTACGCATACGTCCGGCAGAGCGCCCATCAGGTCAGGATGGAAGAAGTTCCGCACGTCATCCCACAGCAGATCCGGCATCCCGCCATGCTGCCCGTCAGCCAGCCCGAACGCAGCCCGATTTCCCTGACTAACCTCACAAGGCTCCGCCACGCCTGTCTTGACGTTGGCCGCAGGGAAAGGCGGGAAGCTGCATCGCCGTAACGGCGCGTGACCGGCCCTCCGTCGGCGGGGAGTGCAACTGGCCGCCGTTGGGGACCGTGAGCGGGGAACCGCTGGCCGCACCCGGGGAAATGATCTTGGTCGCTGTCAGGCGACTACCGGCGCACCTTCCACGGCGCGCTGCGGAGCGAACTACCCCCGCGGGTGCGGGGACGACGGTCTCGTGGTGGGGGCTGCGGTCACCCTGATCGAATAACCCCCGCAGGTGCGGGGACGACCACGGAGCCCGGTACGCCGGAGACCGGCAGCACGAACAACCCCCCGCGGGTACGAGGACGACCGCCGGTCAGCCCCCTGCGCCCCGATCCACGCGGAACAACCCCCGCGGATGCGGGGACGACGCCGTCGCCTGTTCGTTCTCGGACCGCACCAGAGAACAATCACCGCGGGTGCGGGGACGACACCGGCTGTGCACGATGCGGTGGGGGCCGAGGAGAACAATCCCCGCGGGTGCGGGGAGGACTGCTCCCTGGCCGACGCCACCTACCCCACCAAGGAACAACCCCCGCAGGTGCGGGGACGACTCGAGCGCGTTAAGCGTGAGCTCGTAGCTCTGGGAACAACCCCCCGCGGATGCAGGGACGACCCGGTGACGTAGCGGCCAGTGCCGTCGGCGGTGGAACAACCCTCGCGGGTGCGGGGACGACATCACCGAGGGGTACGAGCGCAGCGTCTGGGCGGAACGACCCCCGCGGGGCGGGGACCACCAGGATGCTGGAGGCGGCGAACACCACCGCGTAGAACACCCCCGCGGGTGCGGGGACGACGGCGGTGCTCAGCGCCTCCCAGCGGGTCTCGGCGGGCTGCCTCGCGGGTGCGGGGATGATGTCAGGGCCACGCGTATGAAGTCCTCTCGCGCAGAACCACCCCTGCGGGTGTGGGGACACGCCCGCATCCGCAATCAGCGGGCGACGGGCATGGAGCAACCCCCGCGGGGGCGGGGACGACGACCCGATGACGCGGTCACTGCCCCGGGGCGGGGAACAACCCCCGCGGGTGCGGGGACGACCTCACGCCGGACTCCTGGCGGGGAACCATGGTCGAACAACCCCCGCGGGTGCGCGGACGACGCTCTCACGCCGGTGTGGGATCAGGTCCTCACGGAACAACCCCCGCGGGGTGCGGGGGCGACTTTCGCTTCGCTCCAGCGAGGGAGGGCCGCCGCGAACAACCCCCGCGGGTGCGGGGACGACTTTCGGTGAGGCCATCCCCACATCCCAGGTCCCGAACAACCCCGCGGGTGCGGGGACGACCTCGGCACCGGGATCAGCGCGTACCGCACCGGGAACACCCCCCGAGTGCGGGGACGACCACCTGCACCGCAACGGCTGCGACCGCATCGTCGAACAACCCCCGCGGGTGCGGGGACGACCGCGTCTCCGCGGAGACGGAACTGGATGATCTGGAACAACCCCCGTGGGTGCAGGGACGACGCGGTTCCCACGCGGAACCCCTCCTCGTGCAGGGAACAACCCCCGCGGGCGCGGGGACGACCTGCTGGTCGTCGGCGTCCTGGTGGTCATCTCGGAACAACCCCCGCGGGTACGGGGACGACGGTCGACGGGTCGTTGCCGGGCAGACCCAGCTGGAACAACCCCCGCGGGTGCGGGGACGACCCAGCTCGGACGGCTTGGCCTTCTCACGGTTCAGAACAACCCCCGCAGGTGCGGGGACGACGCCTCGTGGGGAATCTCTAGGACCGACTCCAGCGAACAACCCCCGCGGGTGCGCGGACGACGTGTGGCGCAGCTCGTCGGGGACGATCTCAGGAGAACAACCCCCGCGGGTGCGGGGACGACCGCTCGGGTGCCGTACCCAGCCGCTCGGGCCAGGAACAACCCCCGCGGATGCGGGGACGACACCCCCTTCGCCGGCCCACACCAGCTCTCCGCCGAACAACCCCCGCGGGTGCGCGGACGACCAGCAGCCCCCGGCCTTCCCCAAGAAGCCGGACGAACAACCCCCGCGGGTGCGGGGACGACCGGGCCCGCCTGCCCCTCCGGAGACCACAGAGAGAACAACCCCTGCGGGTGCGGGGACGACCGCCTGGCGGTGCTCCGCCCACGCCACCACCTGGAACAACCCCCGCGGGTGCGGGGACGACGGGTCGACTTCGGGGTGCGTGAACCGCACGGGCGAACAACCCCCGCGGGTGCGGGGACGACGCGTCGAAGGGGCGCAGCGCGTTGGGGAGGTCGGAACAACCCCCGCGGGTGCGGGGACGACGAGTGCTACTACGACGACCCGGCCCACCCGTACGAACAACCCCCGCGGGTGCGGGGACGACGGGTAGACGTCGACCCCCATCGATCCCGCCCGGGAACAACCCCCGCGGGTGCGGGGACGACTTCTCTGCGCGGGCCTCGGCTTTGCGTCGAGCCGAACAACCCCCGCGGGTGCGGGGACGACCTTCCGAGCCCTGGCCGAGCTGCACCTCGACCGGAACAACCCCCGCGGGTGCGGGGACGACCTTTGGGTCCTGGGCAACCGCCGGGACCGAGGGGAACAACCCCCGCGGGTGCGGGGACGACGGCCAACGTCCTCTCTTACGACGCCATGATCGCGAACAACCCCCGCGGGTGCGGGGACGACGCCGCGTCCGCGAGGGTCTGGGTGCCCAGGACGGAACAACCCCCGCGGGTGCGGGGACGACCCACCGGCAAGGACGTCGTGCTGCGAGCCAGCAGAACAACCCCCGCGGGTGCGGGGACGACCCCCAGAGCCGGTCGCCGAAGACGTCGCGGGCGGAACAACCCCCGCGGGTGCGGGGACGACCCTTCGGAATCGCATCCCCCGCTCCCGCGAGGAGAACAACCCCCGCGGGTGCGGGGACGACGGCGTGGAGGACCTCCACGTTCAGCGCGAAGGCGAACAACCCCCGCGGGTGCGGGGACGACTTCCCCCGGATCTCGCGCGCCAGCTGTACCAGGGAACAACCCCCGCGGGTGCGGGGACGACGGGATCAGGACGTACATCGGCCAGAGCCAGTAGGAACAACCCCCGCGGGTGCGGGGACGACGCGGTTTCGGCGGCGCGCAGCGTGCCGAGGAGGGAACAACCCCCGCGGGTGCGGGGACGACCTACGGACATGCAGGTCAGCGGCCTGTGTGACGGAACAACCCCCGCGGGTGCGGGGACGACCGGAGCTATGAACCGCAGGTGCCGGTACGTGCCGAACAACCCCCGCGGGTGCGGGGACGACACCGCCAGCCGGTGGCGCCCGCAGTAGCCGAGAGAACAACCCCCGCGGGTGCGGGGACGACGGAAGGACCCATCGTGACCACGCTTGTGTACGAGAACAACCCCCGCGGGTGCGGGGACGACTTCTTCCGCTTGGCGCGCCCCTCCGGCCTCGGAGAACAACCCCCGCGGGTGCGGGGACGACATGGACGGGCACCTGCTCAGGATCTGCGAGCTGGAACAACCCCCGCGGGTGCGGGGACGACTCCACAGGGGTGGTGGTGGGACTGTGGTAGACGGAACAACCCCCGCGGGTGCGGGGACGACGCCGGGTCCTCGTTCGGGTCGATGTAGGGGCCGGAACAACCCCCGCGGGTGCGGGGACGACCAACGGGCCCAGTTGATCAGCAACCCGTCTGGGGAACAACCCCCGCGGGTGCGGGGACGACCGCGTCTCGATGTACGCGGCGTCAAACACCACAGAACAACCCCCGCGGGTGCGGGGACGACGGATCCCGGCCGACCGACACTGACGCCCCCTCAGAACAACCCCCGCGGGTGTGGGGACGACAGCAGACCACCGGCGCCGGCAAGGAAACCTACAGAACAACCCCCGCGGGTGCGGGGACGACATCATCTTCGCCGTCATTGTGCAGATGTTTCTGGAACAACCCCCGCGGGTGCGGGGACGACGTTCCGTCGGGTCGGCCGTCGCCACCGGGGCGAGAACAACCCCCGCGGGTGCGGGGACGACCGCACCCGAGACAGGGTGAGATCCCGCCCCAGCGAACAACCCCCGCGGGTGCGGGGACGACTCCTCTCATGGACCCCGGTCGCCCTGGCACCGGGAACAACCCCCGCGGGTGCGGGGACGACGGCCGCAGGATCGTCCCCGGGCGGAAGCGCAAGGAACAACCCCCGCGGGTGCGGGGACGACGACCGCGCACCGGCAAAACCACGCGTAAGGCGAGAACAACCCCCGCGGGTGCGGGGACGACCTCCTCGCGCAACGCGCCCTGGATGGCCCGATGGAACAACCCCCGCGGGTGCGGGGACGACACAATGCCGGCAGACGAAGCGATCAGCCGTTGGGAACAACCCCCGCGGGTGCGGGGACGACGTCTGGAGGTGGACGACGATGCTGCCTGAGGGCGAACAACCCCCGCGGGTGCGGGGACGACGGCGACACGCGCTGAATTGTGTACCACATGCGGCGAACAACCCCCGCGGGTGCGGGGACGACGACGGGCACCAGGTCATTTCCTTGCCCTCCAGGGAACAACCCCCGCGGGTGCGGGGACGACCTCCCGCCTGACGGGACGGGGCGCTGATCGGGCGAACAACCCCCGCGGGTGCAGGGACGACAGCAGGCGTCAACTGTCTGGTGCAGCCAGGCAGGAACAACCCCCGCGGGTGCGGGGACGACGTCACCGCCACAGACGACGACGGCAACCTGAAGGAACAACCCCCGCGGGTGCGGGGACGACGTACCGGAGACGGAGACGTTCAGCGACCAACGCGAACAACCCCCGCGGGTGCGGGGACGACTCGCCGCCGTGGGTCGGCTCCCCGATGCCGAGTGAACAACCCCCGCGGGTGCGGGGACGACTCACCCACCCCCAGGCTCGCGCGTACTACGAGGGAACAACCCCCGCGGGTGCGGGGACGACCGGTGGGGGCGGGGTACCCCGGCTCAGGAGGGGGAACAACCCCCGCGGGTGCGGGGACGACGGGGTGGCCTACGACCTGCGGGACGTCCAGGAGGAACAACCCCCGCGGGTGCGGGGACGACTGACGCCCCCCGCCAAGCGCGCGGTACAGCTGAGAACAACCCCCGCGGGTGCGGGGACGACCAGGGCGTCGTCGTCGTGCTCGTTGACCCATGCGAACAACCCCCGCGGGTGCGGGGACGACGACCCGGGCGACTGCGACTACGACTGCCCACGCGAACAACCCCCGCGGGTGCGGGGACGACAAAAGGCGCCATCTCCCCATGCCTATCGCGGAAGAACAACCCCCGCGGGTGCGGGGACGACGCCCGCGCACCCCCGCCCCGATTCGGCCGGAACAACCCCCCCGGGTGCGGGGACGACACCGTTCGTCATGGGCCTGGGATCCGTAGGGGGGAACAACCCCCGCGGGTGCGGGGACGACGTCCACCACCGCCGGCTCCCGACTCCAGGTCGGGAACAACCCCCGCGGGTGCGGGGACGACGAGTTGTCGCAGTGAGGTTTGGTCCTCCGTGGGGAACAACCCCCGCGGGTGCGGGGACGACCCGGTCCCACCATGCCGGCTGACGCCACGCGGGGAACAACCCCCGCGGGTGCGGGGACGACACACATCCCGCTTAGAGGTCCTAACAGAAGTGGTTGATCATGTGACTGCTGGCCTATTTGCTCGTTGGTCTGGTCGTGGGGAAACGTCAGTCGCGGCCGTGGATCGTGTCGGATGAACTGTGGGCGTTGGTCGAGCCGTTGCTGCCCAAGCCGGGGCCGAAGCTGGTTGAGGGGCGGCCGAGGGTGCCGGACCGGCAGGCGTTGTGCGGGATCCTGTTCGTGCTGCACACCGGCATCCAGTGGGAGTACCTGCCGCAGGAGCTGGGCTTTGGTTCGGGTATGACCTGCTGGCGGCGGCTGGCCGCCTGGAATGCCGCCGGGGTGTGGGACCAGCTGCATGTGCTGCTGTTGAAGAAGCTGCGGTCGGCGAAGAAGCTGGACTGGTCCAGGGCGGTGATCGACTCTTCCCATGTGCGGGCGGCCCGTAGGGGCCCAAAGCGGTCCCAGTCCGGTCGATCGCGCACGGCCGGGCAGCAAGCACCACGTCGTCACCGACGCCCAAGGCATCCCGCTCGCGGTGTCGCTGACCGGCGGCAACCGCAACGACGTCACCCAGCTCCTGCCTCTGCTCGACAAGATCCCCCCTGTCGCCGGGGTTGTCGGCCGGCCCCGTCACCGGCCCGACGCACTGCTCGCCGACCGTGGCTACGACCACGACAAGTACCGGCGTCTGCTGTGGCAGCGCGGCATCCGTCCCGTGATCGCGCGGCGAGGCGAGCCACACGGCTCCGGCCTGGGCGTCTTCCGATATGTCGTCGAACGAACCATCGCCTGGCTGCACGGCTTCCGTCGCCTGCGCATCCGATGGGAGCGCCGGGACGACATCCATGAAGCCTTCCTCGGACTCGCTACATGTCTCATCACCTACAGACACGTCCAACGCCTTTGTTAGGACCTCTTACCGTCGCCGTTACCGTCGAGAACAACCCCCGCGGGTGCGGGGACGACCTTGGTCAGAGCATTCAGGGCATGCTCCACGGAGAACAACCCCCGCGGGTGCGGGGACGACGCGTGATCGGGGAGGGCGACCGTGTCTGACGACGAACAACCCCCGCGGGTGCGGGGACGACGGTGCCGGCCGGGAGCATCGCCGTACCGAGCGGGAACAACCCCCGCGGGTGCGGGGACGACGGCACGATCCGCGAGGGTGCCGGCAGTCTCCGGGAACAACCCCCGCGGGTGCGGGGACGACCGCCGATGGGTCAGCTGCGGCTCCAGTCGACGAGGGCATGATTCGTTCCACTCTCGTCCGCGCACAGGATTTGCGTGACACCTCGCTCTGCACCGACGAACTGGCCGAATTGGACGGTTTGTTGCGCGGACACATCGCAGTTCTTCTGCCGGAAGCCCAGGCAGCGACGGACAAGCTCTGGCGCGGAGGCATGGAGTGGTCCCGGCGGACAGGCCGGCTGTCCGAAATCCGGTTCCGGTCAGAGCAGGGCCTCGGCGCGGGCCGACTGTCTGCGCTCGTCCAGATCAACCTGCTCGCCCGGGACTGCGAGTGGCTCCTCGCCGACCACAAGGAGCGGCACGAGTGACCATGGACCTGAAGCCGGACCGCCGGATGCGGTGCCGGCGGCAGGTTCGAGGGCACGGCGTGCTCGTGGCGCGGACGGTGAGGGACACAGACGGCCGGCAGGGACGGGGAAGGAGCAGAGTCTCGGACGGACCTATCGGCCCCACCGCGCGAGATGCCGGGCAGGAGCGCGATCGGGAGGCGAACGAAAACGAAGGCTCGACCGAGTCGCTCGGAGCCACAGGCCCATGACCTCGACACGCAGCGACGTCGCCGCCCTCCCGGCAGACACCTGCCACCAGGCAGAATCGCAGAATCAGGGTCAGCCACACGACGGCGACGTTTCACCATCGAGCTGCGAAGCCACCACCTCGAGGTCGGTCAGCCGGCCGAGGCTGGAAACGGGGACAACCTGCCCGCTCCGACCGAACTCCTCGCTGCCGGGGAGCCAACCCGTTCCCTGAATCCTCCCGACACCAGGCGAGACCCACCGATTGCAACGCCCCGACCTGCGGAGCCGCCAAACAGGCAGGTGGCGATCCCGCCCGAACCTCATTCGGCTCCGAGAGGCCATGGGATCAGACGGGTGGACCGGCCTGACACGTGTTGCCCCGATACAAATCAGCGCCACCCACAGAGCCCGGAAGCACGCCCAGCCGATCAGGCCGGCGGCCTTGTGGACAAGACGGCTGTATGAGCGATTGGTTAGCTGTCCAAGGCTCAAGAATGGCGCTTACGGTAGCCACAATTCACCCCACATCACCGGCATGTGTGTAAGGTTCAAGTCCCCCCTCGGACACCTGGACCTCGGCTTCACCCCGTGGGGCAGGCATGAGCGGCGATGAGCTGTCCGGCGTCGACCTGGCCAGGGTCGCGCTGCGGGCCGCGATGGAGGCGGCTCGGAAGAACGGCGGCGGCCGTATGGCGAAGTCGAAGCCGCGCCGGTCCGTACGGTGCTGCGCGACGGACGCGAGCCCATCGGCCTCGGAGCGGCGATCGGCGCAACGGTCACCGGGCGCGCGGGAGAACTCCCGGCCGGCGCCTCGCTGCGTGAGCAGTGGGCGGCCATTGCCCCCGAACTCGCCGGGCACGTCTCGGCCGTCGGCTTCGACCCGGACTCCGGTCAGCTCACCGTGTGCCCGGAGTCGGCGGCGTGGGCGACGAAGGCCCGCCTGGAGCAGACCCGCATCGTCGCGGCCGCCAACGAGGCAGCTGGCCGCACCGTCGTGCGCGTCCTGCGGATTCTGTCGCCCGGCGTCGTGCCCCCGCCCGAGCCGGCCGACGTCGCCCTCAGCCGCCGAACCGGGGGCGGTGCGAAGCGGGACGGGACGCCGACATCAGCGGTCGGCGTCCCGTCGCGAGGGTTCACTGATCGAGCAGGAGGCTGATCGTTGAGGGTCCGGCCCGGTTGCCCCGGTGTCCGGCGCGGTCAGCTCGCAGGCGGTATGGGAGAGGGCGAGACGGTCGATCTTGCCGGTCGAGGTGCTGGGCAGGGACGGGCGCGCGGTGATGAGCGCCGGGACGGCGGAGGGCGGCAGCTGGTTCGCCAACTGCTTGTGCAGTCGGGCGGGCAGGCCCGTGTCGTCCGTCTCTACATGCAGGACCAGCCGGGGCCTGCCGCTCGCTGCCTGGTCGGTCAGCAGCGCGGCCGCGCGCACGCCGCCGAGGTTGAGCTGGCTGTCGACGCGGCCGAGGAACATGTACCGACCGTCCGGCCGCTGCTGCACCCGGTCCCCGGTGCGGTACACCCGTTCCTGACCGTCCGGGCCGGGCAGGCGCAGCAGGAGGAACGCCTCCGCGGTCTCATCTGGCCGGGCCAGGTAGCCAGTGGTCAACCCCTGGCCGCCGAGGTAGAGCTCACCAGCCTCCCCGGCTGGTACCGGCTGCTGGTGGGCGTCGAGGACCCAGGCGCGTACGCCGGGCAGCGGACGGCCGATGGGCACGGGGTCCTCGCCCGGGCTCAGGTGTTCGGCGACGAGCGCTTCCACGCACGTCTCGGTCGGGCCGTAGGCGTTGGCCACGTCGTACCGGCCGATCCACTGCTCCAGCGGGCCCAGGTGCAGTGCCTCGCCGCCGAGCACGATGCGCCGCAGGTGGGGCAGGTCGGTGAACGGCACGGCCGCCAGGTAGGTCGGGGTGCTGGTGAACGCGGTGATCTTGTGTTCGGCCAGGAAGCGGGCAGGGCCGGGCCGGGGATGCGGTCGCGCGGCATGGCGATCTGCAGGCGAGCCCCGGTCGTCAGCGCGCCGAGGACCTCCCACAGCACCGCGTCGAAGGTCAGAGCGGTCAGCTGGGCGATGCGGTCGGTGTGCGTGAGAGCGGACCAGGACGGCAGGACCGCCGCGCGGGCGGCTACGGCGCGGTGGGAAACCAGGACGGGCTTGGGGGTTCCGGTGCTTCCGCTGGTGTGCCAGATGCAGGCGGTCACCCGGCGTGCGATGCCGTGCGGATGACTGAGATGTACGTGATGTCGCCCGGCGCAGCGTTGATTCATCGTTTATAGGAAATTCATCGTTTTCTGGCGGACTGGTAGGGGCTCGGCGACAGGATGCCGAGCCTCGGGTTTGGCCACGACATTGTCATGTCCTCGGCGTGTTTGTGTGACGTTGTCCCAGGAGCGCTCCGGATGGTGGACACGCGGCAGGAACCGGATTTCAACTCGCTGAGAGGAAGACCATCCATGCGTCTGACGAGGCTCCGTTCGCGTGCCACGGCGGTGATGGCCGGACTGGCCGCCGCCCTGGCAACTGTGGGAGTGACAGCCGCTGCTGACGAGGCATCAGGTCCACATCCGGCAGCGGTGAGCGTGACGCCGGTCGCTGACACTGCGCCGGGTCCGGCCGGTAAGGACAGACAGGCGGACGCGCGGCGGCTGACCTCGCAGCGGTCGCCGAGACTCGCCGACGCAGACGACGGGACGGTCAACACCGACTACTCGATCGTCAACACCGCCGTCACCACCTCGCGGGTCTGGTACAAGACGGTCCCGGCCCCGCCGTTCCGACTCACGGACATGGGGGTCGCGGTGATCTGGCAGATCCCCAGTGATCGCGCCGCCTACGACAAGCACAAGAACGACTGGATCGGCATCTACGAGGGGAACGGCACCAAGGGCACGCGCGTCTACTGGGACTGGACCTGCCCCAGCTCCGACTACAAGGAGCAATGCGGGGAAGCGTTCGGCGCCACGGTGATCGCGACCGGAAAACTGACCCACGGCAAGGAATACACGGCTGCCTACTACTCGGACGGCGGGGCCTCGAGCAACGGAACACTGCGCGCGACCTACACCTTCTGGGCGTGACCACATGAGCCTCGAAATGGTGAGACACCGTTCCCGCATGTCTCTCTGGCGGCGCGGGGCGAGGTGGCGCGGCGCGACGTGGGCTGTGATCGGTGCCCTGTTGGTGTCCCTGGCTGTGAGCTCGGGGCCCGGTATCGCGCAGGCAGCCACACCCACGCAGCCCCGCACCCAGCAGGATGACGGGCATGAGACGGCGGACCGGTATCTGGAGATCGTCGGGAATCTGCGCAACACCATGACGCGGAACGGCAACGGGCAAGCCCAGCCCGTCGCGGACACTCCGGGCGTGGGGCGGGTGATGCAGCAGCCGAACTGGCAGATCATCGGCATCGGAGCTCTCGGGGGCCTGGACCAGAACGCGGTGCAACTGGTCATCGATCCCAACGACCTCTACGTCCGGGGCATCTACGTACGGGCTCGGAACGTGCTGTATGCCTATACCCGCAACGGTCAGACAGACGGGGAAGTCTATATCCCGCAGGACGTCCAGAATTCCCTCGATCCGGATCTAAGGCGGGTGCCCCTGTCTTTCGCCGAGAGGTACGGCAACGTTTACGGCATCGAGCTGGGTGCAACACCGCTGCGCAATGCGGTGCGGTACATCGCGGCATTCGACGGCAGGACCCTGGACGATCTACGGGAGTCTTTCGAGCGTGTGATCATGCCGATCGCCGAGGGCGCCAGGTTCGGCATCTTCGCCGGTCGTATCGCCCAGGCGATGCGGGGCGGGCAGCAGACGTTCCACCTGGACGCAACGCGTGCCGGGGACACCTGGGTCGAGTACCTGATCCACAACTGGACCGCCCTGTCCGACCGCATCCGGCAGGCCGCTCAGAACGATCCCAGGGCCGAGGGAACAGAGTTCACCCAGAGGCGCACCTTTGAAAACACCCAGCACGGACACACGTTTCGCTACTTCCTCTCCTACCTGGACATTGCCAGGAGGATTGCCACGCTGAAGCCCCCGCCGCGACGGAAGGGACGGGTGGGGATCGCGCCCGTGCCGCGTGACGGGGAGCCGAGGATCGGGCCGCCGCCGGGCGCCTCGAACGACAACGAGAAGTGCCGTCCGGACGGGATGCCACGCACGCCGGGTGTGGATACGCCGTACTGCCTCGCCTATACCGGTGAGGGCCGGGAATGGATGGGCAAGACCCACGACCGGCGGGTGATCGGGTACTTCGCCGGATGGCGGACCGGCAAGGACGGAAGCCCGGCCTATCGGCCGCAGAACGTCCCCTGGGGCCAGATCACGCATCTCAACTACGCGTTCGCACACGTCACCGACAACAAACTGGCGGTCGGCGACCAGGACGTGGAGAACATCCGGCTGCTGAACGAGCAGAAGGCCGAGCACCCGCGCGTCAAGACGCTGATCTCGGTGGGTGGTTGGTCCCAGACCCGCGGGCTCTACACGCTGGTGACCGGCAGCGACGCCCAGTCGAAGATCGACACGTTCGCGGACTCTGCGGTGGAGTTCATCCGGCAGAACCACTTCAACGGCGTCGACATCGACTTCGAGTACCCGACGTCGCTGGAGAACACCGGAAACCCCGAGGACTGGCCGGTGTCCAACCCGGTGCGTGGGGAGCTGACGGCCGGATACGGCAAGCTGATGAAGACGTTGCGGGAGAAGCTGGACCGGGCCAGCGCAGCCGACGGCACGTACTACCTGCTGTCCTCGGCCGTGTCCTCCTCGGGGTATCTGGTGCGTGGGATGGAGAACCACGACCCGGCCAAGTACCAGGACTACGTGGACGTGATGGCGTACGACTTCCACGGCACCTGGAACGGGTATGTCGGCCCCAACGCCCCGCTGTACGACGACGGCAAGGACACCGAGCTGGCCGATGCCGGGGTGTACTCCACCAAGGAGTACGGAGGCATCGGGTACTTCAACACCGACTGGGCGTTCAAGCACTTCCGCGGCGCGTTGCAGGCGGGCCGGATCAACATCGGCATCCCCTACTACACCCGCGGGTGGAGCGATGTGTCCGGTGGCAACCAGGGCATGTGGGGCACCTCGAAGATGCCCGACCAGTCCCAGTGCCCGGCCGGGACCGGTAGCGGGCCCGGCGCGCCGCCCGGCACCAGACCGTGCGGGGAGGGCGCCCGGGGGATCGACAACATCTGGCACGACACCACCAACGCCGGCGGCGAGTTGCCGGCCGGCACCAACCCGATGTGGCACGCCAAGAACCTGGAGGCCAACATCGAGCCGAACTACGGCTCCCAGGTGGGGCTGGACCCCGAGCGCAACGCGTCCGACAGGCTGACCGGCAACTACGCCCGGCACTGGGACGACACCACCAAGACGTCGTGGCTGTGGAACGAGCAGAAGAAGACCTTCCTGTCGACCACCGACACCCAGGCCGTCGATGCGGTCGCCGACTACGTCACCCGCAGCGGCGCCGGCGGCGTCATGATCTGGGAGCTGGCCGGCGACTATTCCTGCCCTGCCACCCCCACCGCCGAGAACCCGTGCGGGATCGGCTACACCATGACCAGCCGTCTGGACGAAAAACTCGGCCACGCCGGTGACTACGGCAACTCCCGTGCCGCCGGAAGCACCGCCCAACTCCCCGCCCGGACCGCGAACCTTGAGGTCGACCTGGCCGACTACCCGGCCGGGTCGGCCAAGCTGTACCCGTTGGAGCCCAAGGTCCGCCTCACCAACAACACGGGCAAAGCGATCGGCGGCGGTGCGGAACTCTCACTCGACATCCCGACCTCGACCTCACCGCTGGTCAAAGACGGCAACTGGCAGGGCAGCGACACCCCCGACGGCCTGTGGAGACTCACTCCCGGACACACGGGCCCCAATGCCGGAACCGGCCTGAAGGGCGACTTCCACCGCGTCACCACCAAGATCGAATACTGTCAGGTGATCCCCGCAGGGAAGAGCATCAACATCCCGATCAAGTACTACCTGCCGATCACCGGCCCCGCCAACGCCACCTTGACCACCTCCGGCGGCACCTACGGCCTCGCCTCGGACAACCGGCGCGGCGCGGAGGATGCCGGCGAGGTCGCCGACACCGGCTGCAACGCCCCCGACTGGGACGCCGCCAAGGCATACGACCCGGCCACACAGTCACACGAAGACGTCACCGTCAAGTACAACGGCCACTACTGGCGCGCGAAGTGGTGGACCCAGAACAACGCCCCCGGGACCGGCCCTGACGCCGACCACGAACCCTGGAAGGACCTCGGCCCCACCTCCTGACTGGATCGTCCAACCCTGACAGGACAGCGGCCTCAGACCCCCGGCGGGTCTGAGGCCGCGCCCGGTTCTGGTGTTCCTCCACCGGGATCGTTCTGTGGGTGTGTCAGTGCCACAGGTTGAACAGGCGATGGCGACCGCTTCGGGCGGAGACGCACGGAGGGCCAACGTCTGGTAGCAGAAGGTGGCGGCGAAGGCAAAGGCCGCCGTACCGTCCGGATATCCCTGAGGCGCGATGTATGCGGAGCATCCCCCATCGAGGAAGCTGCGGGCCATGGCGTCGTTTCCGAATCATGCAGCCGGTGGAGAGCGCCACCGGCTTGGCCAGACACCCCAGCTCAGCTGTGCTGAGTAGGGTCGGGGACCGGCTGTGGCAGCACCTTCAAGGCACGGCGGATGGCCGTTCGCGCCTGCGTCAGGGCGCCGGGCGCGCCCGGGTTGCCCAACAGCTGGAACGCCAGGAGCAGTTCCTTCGTCCCTTGCACGACGCCCGAAAGCTGCTTTGTCGGAATGCTCGACTTTCGCTGCCGATCGGCCTCCCGTAGTCCGTCCTTGGTACGCGCGGGCGGTGACCGGTCGGGCACCGCCTATGGGCATCGGGTGGGGTGACGGGGAGTCGGTTGATGCCCTGATGTTGCCGCGGCCTCAAGGGCCGCGGTGCCTGCGGTGGTCAGTCGCCATCGCTTTCCGAAATGACCGCGGACGGCGGACAGCTCGGTGTCACCAGTTACCCACCCCCTGTCCGCCAACCGTTTGACGGCGGCGTCTGCCTTGCGGCCCAGCTTCCCCATCTCGCGCCGCGGCTCGGCTGGGTCGGATGGTGGGCTGGCTGCGCGCCGGGCGGAGGGTGAACACGCTCCCCTCAGCGATCAGTTGCAGCAGCTTCACCTCCGCGGGAGTCAGCGGCGCCGGAGCCCCCAACGTGCGTACCTGCCGGACGTACTCCAGGCACCGCGTGCAGTTCGCCGGGGTGTTGACCGGCTCGCTCAGGCGCAACGGCCTCGCCTGCGCGGTCGCGGACCTGGTCAAGGGCGAGGGCTCCGCGCAGGATGAGCAAGCCGTCGCGGTCGAAGGTGAAGCCGGAATACGCGACCTCACCAGTCCCGAGACCGGTCTCGAACCACCGGGGTTACTGCGGTTTTCGGCGTGAAGTCGTTGGTGACGACTGGTGATCCCTGCGGTACGCCATGTTCATGCGGTACGCGCAAGGGGTGGCCTGAACGCCGAACGGCGGCAGGCCCGCGAACAGATCCGGCTGGAGGCTGCGGGCCGCTTCGCCCGCGGTGAGAAGAACGCGCGCATCGCGAAAGAACTGCGGGTCACCGAGCGGTCCGTGGAACGCTGGCGACGCAGATGGCACGAAGCAGGCGAGCAAGGACTGGCTTCACGAGGATCACCAGGACGCCCCAAACTGTCGGACACCCAGTTCGCCCTCCTGGAGCAAGAACTGGCCAAGGGGCCCGCGGTCCACGGCTGGGCTGACCAGCGGTGGACCCTGTCCAGAGTCCAGACCGTGATCGGCCGGCGCTTCCACCTCACCTGCTCGGTGGCCGCCGTGTGGCGGCTTCTGCACCGCCACGGTTGGTCCTGGCAGGCCCCCTCCCGACGCGCCCTGGAACGCAACGAGGAGGCATTCTCGATGACGCCGCCACGTGCCAACACCTGGGGCCCATGTGGCCAGACGCCCGTCGTGCGGGTCCGCGGCCGATCCTGGCGACGCTGGTCCATCGCCGCCCTGTGCTGCTACAAGTCAGGCAAACGGTCCAGGCCGATCTACCAACCCCGCCCCTACCGAAGGCGGAAGAACGAACGCAAGAGCTTCGACTGGACCGACTACCGAGACCTCGTCCGACGAGCCCACCTCCAGCTCGGCGGGCCCGTGATGCTGATCTGGGACAACTTAAACACCCACCTGACGGCAGGCATGCGCGAATACATTGCCGAGCATGACTGGCGCACCGTATTCCAACTCCCCCCATACGCACCCGACTTGAACCACGTGGAAGGGATCTGGTCACTCCTGCGACGCGGCCCACTGGCCAACGTCGCGTTCGCCGACAACGAGCACCTCGTCCGCACCCTCCGACGCGGTCTACGACAAATCCAATACCGTCCCCACCTGATCAACGCCTGCCTCACCGAGACAGGCCTCACCACCAGCAACAAACACCCGACAACACGCCGAAATCCTCAGTAGTCACACACGCGAAGGCGTTGCGAGTAATAGTCACGACCTGTGGATTGGTTCGGGTTGTCCGCACGCGTTGTTCCGAGGTGTCGTGCGGTGTTCAGCGGAGGTTGCGGAGGAAGGTCCGGAGGTCGGTGAGGAGGAGGTCGGGGGTTTCCAGGCCCGGGAAGTGACCGCCACGGGGGAACTCCGTCCAGTGGACGATGTTGTCGGTCCGTTCGGCAAGATGGCGTACGGCCACGGAGGTGTCAGCCGGGAAGGAGGCCAGGCCGGTGGGGGTGGAGGAAGGCTCGGTAGCGCCGGCGAAGCCCGTGCCCGCGTGGGCGGTTTCGTAGTAGATCCGGGCCGAGGACGTGGCGGTGCCGGTGAGCCAGTAGACCATGACGTTGGTCAGCAAGGTGCCGCGGTCGATCACTTCTTCGGGCGACTCACGGCAGTCGGAGAAGGCTTTGAACTTCTCCAGGATCCAGGCGAGTTGGCCGACCGGAGAGTCGGTGAAGGCGAATCCGAGGGTCTGCGGGCGTGTGGACTGGAGGATGCCGTAGCTCATCTCCTCACGCTGATTGCGGGCGCGGCGGGCGGCGGACGCGCGCATGCGGACGATCTCCGCTTCGGTGAGGCCGGCCGCCTCCTGCTCGGTCGGCTCGGCGGTGGCCGTGGCGGACAGGAGCGTGGTCACGTGGATCCGAAGCCGGGCAGGGACAGGACGACGACGTCATGGCCGTCGGCGGTGAGCGGCTCGACGAGCGCGGTGTGTTCGAGGATCGAGCCGGGCCAGCCGTGCATGAGGACCACGGGCAGCGTGTGGGGCCTGGGGGCACGGGCGTGGATGAAGTGGAGGTTCGCGCCATCGATCTCGGTGGTGAACTGGGGCAGCTTGTTCAGTTCGGCCTCGTGGGGACGCCAGTCGTAGGCGTGGCGCCAGGAGGCCGCGAGGTCTCTGAGGTAGGCGGGTGGCACGCCCTGACTCCAGCCGATGCCGGGCATCTCGTCGTCGGGCCAGCGGGTCCGGTCGAGCCGTTCATGCAGGTCGGCCAGCGCCGCCGACGGAATGTCAATACGGAACGGGGTGAACTGACCGGAGGCGGATTCTGCGCTCATGAACCGACCGTAGGCGGCATTGCGGACGGAAAGTGTCCGCAGTCTTCACCCTGTCATGAGGTCAGGAGGACATCACGGCGCTCTGTCTGTCAGGCCGCGAGAGGTTTGGGTCGTTCGATGAGGTGGCCGCGTTCGAAGCGGGCTCTCGTCCGGGCCGGAGCCCGCTTGGAACGCGGCCACCTCATCGAACGCCCCGAGGCTCACGCAGCCTGAACAACCTCAACTGATCTACAGATTTTGGCAATTGCTCACAGCTTCGGCGATCGCAGTGATGAGGGAGTACCGGTCAAGGGTCAGGCGGCCGGCTTCGACGTCTTGAACCCAGTGTTCTGACCGGCCGAGGAGACCAGCCATTTCAACTTGCGTAAGTCCTGCGGCACTTCGGGCGATGCGCACGCGTGTGCCGATGTGCTCGCTCATGCCCTGAGGCATACTGAACTCCGTTCTGCGGTGACATCAGAACGGCACCCGCGGGCAAGCCCCGCGAGAACGGCGATCGGACCCTGCCTCGACGGGGGCCGTCGCGTTTCGGGGGCTGGGCAGATGCCTCGGTCTTCCGGGTGCGACAGGTGAGGGCAGGCAGCAGCGCGGGCATTCGACAGCCTCGTTACGTCTTACCGATGACGGCAACTACCAGAAGAGGGCGCCGCCAGCACCCTGCCGAGGGCCTCGTTGTATACCTCGGGCAGCGGCGCCCGTCCCCTGCAGCGCACGTCAGACGGAGTAGCTCAAGCTGCCGTCGAACGCGGTGGCGCGCACGGTGGGGTCATGGCCGTGCGCGTCGTCGTGTACCCGCCGGACGACTCTGGCGGCCGTCACGTGCGCGCGGACGGCGAGATCCTCGGCACGGTCTACTGCCTGCTGGGATCGTTCGGTGGCGAAAGGTGGAATCGGTGCATAGCTTCCAAGAACGCCGACGGGCGACGGCCTGGCTGCAACAAGGCCGCGTCGGCGACGGCATCACGGAACCCACCGGAGCTGAGGTGACCGAGGATGCCGCATCCGGCGCGCTGGAGGCGGGGAAGCTGTACCGCTATGTCGCCGGTGTCGACCAACAGGCGCGCTCGCTGGACCCGCAGGAGGTACAGCAGCTGGGAGACCCGATGGCGACGGTCTTCTTCCGGCAGGGCCGGTTCCCGATGACGGTCCAGGATCTCCTTGCCGGCCTGCCCCAGCCGGAAACCACAGCCAACCAGCAGATCTACCTGACCAGCGAGGCCGGGCAGATCCTACCCGGGGCCGATTTGCCGCGCGACCCAAGGTTCGCCATCGCTCGCGCTATCGCCGGCCGCGAGGCGGACCTGCTGATCAGCACGGGTGCCACGGGCGACCCCGCCACGACGTTCCTCCAGGTCGCCGCCTGGGACCAGGCTGCCGGCGTTTTCAACTACTACATGCGGCGCACGCCCGTCTGGGTCTGGGCGGGCAATTCGTGGTTGTCTCTGACCTCCGATTCGCGTGGACACGGATGCTTCGACAGCCACGTCAACGGCAGCGTCGTGATGAAGGAACTGAAGCAGCCGTGGATCAACTGGCAGTCCCAGTCCGCAACGATTCAGCTCGCCCCGGACGACCCGCTACGGAGCAACCCGCTGTACCAGCAGGTCGTCGGCGGCCAAAACCTCGAACTCACGGTCCGTTCGCTGGTCAGCCGTTGGACGGCGGCGCGCCTGGCCGCCGTCACGGCCGACGGGCGCGTGGCGCACCCCGACCACTTGATGCGCCATCTGTTCACCACGACCACGGTCAACCTGGCCAGTTCGGCGACGCCCAGTGCGGTCGTCACACCGTCCAGCGGCGACCTGGCGCTGCCAGCGGGATTCTGGCTGAACACCGACGCCCTCCTCACCGACGAGCTCGCCCTGCCGGTGAGCTCAGCCCTGCCCATGGCGCCCGCGGCCCACTACGTCGCCAGCTTGACCACCTTCGGCTTCCGCCTGGAGGAGAAGACCAGTGGGTTCTCCCAGCCCGGTGACACCTTTTTCGCTTTCGTCGTACCGGAAGCCGCCTACGAGGACTACGACGTCGTGCTTCAGATGGTGCGCAAGAAGCTCATTACTGCCAAGTTCGCCGCCTGCGCGCTCATGCTCGATTTCACCAACCCGGTGTTCAGCCCGGAGCGCGCACGACTGATGACATACGTGCCCACCGTGGCGACCGCCGTCGCAGACCTGGAGGGTCAGATCGTCCAGGCGATCTCACGAGCCGCCGCTACCCTGCAGCCCGACAGCCCCGAGCGGCGGTTCACCGCCGACTGGGCGCTGCCCGCTGCCGACTGGCCCAAGGCGTTCGCCCAGCGCATCGACGACTACCTGGCCCATGTCACGAAGCTGATCGGCGCGTCCGCCGCGTTCGACGACTATGTCCGGTTGGCCGAGTCCCGTCGCCGTGACTTCAAGGCGATGCGGCTCAACGAGTTCGAGCTCACCCTGCCGACTACCAACATCCCCGGGGACGCGCCCCGTCTTCGGATGCGCGAGGACGGCACGGTCGAACCCAGGCCATAGCAATGCCTCCCGGGGCCCACCCCGTTCTCGGTCACGTCACACTTGAGCGAAGGAGCCCACCATGAGCACGATCGACTCTTATAGCCCGCCCGGGAACCTCGACGATCTCGACGACACCGGGCGGAAGGTCTGGAACAATTTCATCAGCGATAGCGTCGAGCAGGCGGTCAAAGGCCCCGATTCCAGCAAGGTCCTCAACGACAGCCCCCGCAGCCAGTTCTACGACCTCACCAAGACGGGCACCGCCGCCGACGCCCAACAGGCCACTGTCACCTGGACTGCCTTCCCCCGCCGGATCAAGGTCAGCTCCCTCAGTGACGCCCAGCGCTGGCAGCGCGCCGACGCCAGCCGGGACGTCCAGGACGAGTACTGCGAGTGGAGCATCACCCGCGACCCCACCTCGGGGAAAATCACCAAGGTCATGTTCACCTGCGAAGGCCCCGAGTACTGGAACCTGCTCGCGCAGTCCGACCCTGCCAAGGTCCTCCAGCTCTACCAGACCCACATCAGTCCCGACGTCAAGCACGGCGACCTCTTCGGGGCCACTGGCACCTACCAGCCGCGTAACCGGTGGAACGACTCCACCACCCACGGGGCCATGCATCTCGTCCAGGTCAACAACACCCTCGGCGCCGAGATCGAGCTGGCCGCTGCGGCCACCATCGTTCGCGTTATCAACGGCTCCGAGCTGACCACCGAGCCGGACCTCGTCCAATGCAGTCAGTACGGTGAACCGGAACGCAACAGTGATCCACACATCGGCGGAGCCGTCAACGCCCTCGCCCGCCAGAAGGCCGACATCTCCCTCGCCGACCCGGTCGGACTCTACTTCGACGACTTGAAGACCGACGGCTGGGTCACCCCCGACGGCTCCGACCCCAAGGGCTACTGGACCCGCCAACGCGGCGACGCCGTCCACCCCGTACGGTTCGTCTACGAGGTGCCCCAGAGCAAGGGCTTCACCGTTGGGGACATCACGATCAACGGCAGCCCCATCCAGTACGGTGCGCAGATCGCCGACTACATCAGCATCAAATTGACCGCGGTCGCCTGCCGCTTCGGACAGAGCGGAACGCCACCGCAGACCACGTGTGTCCAGTTCCCCGCTGCCCCGACCGATGCCACCGAAGCCGCCAAGCACATCAGCGCGCTGTCCCTCCAGGGCTACCACGCAGCCCCGCACCCCATCTCCCGCACCCGCCGTCGCTGATCCCGTAATCCGGCAGCGCGAAGGGTGCCTCGGGCTGGTCCTTCTGCGGGACACCCAGCGGCGCGGGATGCGAGCCCCCGTCCTGGCCGTCGGCGACGGCGCCCTGGGCTTCTGGAAGGCACTGAGCAAGGTCTTCCCCGAAACCCGTCACCATCGGTGCTGGGTTCGCACGAAGCCGTAAGGAATCAAGGTGCCGCTTTACAGGTACGGGCTCGTTGTCAGGGTATGGCGGTTTCGGAGGAGATCTGTTCCCAACTTCAGTGCAGATTCTCGGTGTTGTTGCCGCATCTGAACGAGCGGCAGCGGCGGCTGGCCTTGGCTACCGAGGCCCGGCTGATCGGGCACGGCGGCGTACGGGCGGTGGCGCGGATCGCGCAGGTCAGCGAGACGACCGTGCGTCTGGCGTGTCGGAGCTGGAAACGGGGGTCGGGCCGCTGCCGGACGGTCGGGTGCGTGCACCAGGCGGGGGCCGCAAGCGGGCCGAAGCCAACGATCCTGTCCTGCTCAAAGCCTTGTTGGGCATAGTCGAGCCGGATGAGCGAGGTGATCCGCAGTCACCGCTGCGGTGGACGACGAAGTCGCTGCGGAACCTGGCTGAAGAGCTGACCCGGCAGGAGCATCCGGTGTCCGCGCCGACGGTAGGCCGGCTGTAAAGCAGGAGGGCTTCAGTCTGCAGGCGAACGTCAAGACCCTTGAGGGTGCCCAGCATCCCGACCGGGATGCCCAGTTCCACTACATCAACACTTCTTCTTCAGCGGCCCGGACGTTCAGCAGGCGATCCCGTACGGGATCTGCGACATCGCCCGCAACACTGGCTGGGTCAACGTCGGGGTCGATCACGACACTTCGGTCTTCGCGGTCGAGTCGATCCGCCGCTGGTGGCGCTGTCGCGGCAGCCTCGACTACCCGAAGGCGTCACGGCTGCTGATCGCCTCGGACGCGGGCGGCTCCAACGGCTACCGCTACCGGGTCTGGAAGAGCGAACTGGCCGCCCTGGCCGCCGAGACGGGCCTGAGTATCGCTGTGTGTCACTTTCCTCCGGGCACACAATGCCGTTGCTTGAGTGTGGCAAGCAGTTCGCGGTGACGTCCGAGGATCGCGGTCGTTGGACCCGGCGTGCATCCGTGGGTGGGGTTATCTGATCAGGTGCGGCTGGGGGTGGTGACCCGATGGGTGACTCCGGAGCTGGTCGCCGAAGTGCTGGAGAAGTGCGGGGTGCGCGACAAGAAGTCCGGTGCCCTGCCGGCTGGCTTCATGGTCTACTTCACGCTTGGCCTGGCTCTGTTCCAACAGGACTCCTACGACGACGTGGCGGAACAATTGGTCGGCAACATAGGTGAGTTGAGCGGGAGTATTCCCAACAAATCCTCGTTCACGCGGGCGCGCAGGCGCCTGGGCCCGCTGGTCTTGGAAACCGTGTTCCGCGAGCTGACTGGCCCGTTGGCCCCTGTCGGCTTGGAGGGCGCCTTCTACCATGGGATGCGCCTGGCTGCGGTGGACGGGTTCGTGCTGGATGTGCCGGATACGAAGGTCAACCGGGCCGCGTTCGGCGGTCCGGTCAAGAACGGCCAGGCAGCGGGGTTCCCGCAGGCGCGGGTGGTGACGCTGACCGAATGTGGTACGCACGCGCAGATCGATGCGGCGGTGGGCGGGTTCAACGGCGGCGAGCCGGAGTTGGCGATCAAAATGGCCGACTCGGCCACCGGGATGCTGGTCATCATGGACCGGTGTTTTCCCGGTGTGGCGCTGTGGAAGGCGTACACCAAGGCTGGGGCGCACCTGCTGATCCGGGCCCGGTCGAGCGTTGCGGCGCGTCCGGTCGAATATCTCCCCGACGGCACCTACCTGGCGAGGATGAACCTGGCCGGGCAGAAAGGCGCCCATCCCGGCGGGGTGCTGGTCCGGGTGATCGAGTACCGCATCGACGGCGGCGAGGTGGTCAGACTGTTGACTGACCTGCTGGACCCGGTTGCCTGTCCAGCGGCGGAGTTGGCGGGGCTTTACCACTCGAGGTGGGAGGCGGAGTCGGCGTTCCGGCAGATCAAGACGTTCCAGCGTGGGCCGGCTGAGGTCCTGCGTTCGGGCGACCCGGATCTGGTGCGTCAGGAGGTCTGGGCTCACCTGGCCGTTCACCACTGCCTCACGCAGGTCATCATGGGGCTGGCCGGCGACAGCGGGATCAATCCGGACCGGGTCTCGTTCGTCAAGGTCCTCAAGCACGCGCGGCGCAGCGTGGTTCGCCAGTGCACAGACACGCCCACGAAGATCAAGGAATTCCTGTCTGTGCTGGCGGCGAAAGTGCATCGGAAACTCGACAACGGCGTCAGACGCCTGCGCGAGGCGGACAGGCACCTGAAGCGTCCGGACTCGAAGTACTCCTCGAAGCTCTCCTACCGCATCAACACCCGGGACCGCCGGCCAACACGACGGGTCACAGCCAAGGTCATCACGTTGCAACCCGCGATAGTTCACTGATTCAAGCAACGGCATTGTCCGGGCACAAGTAAAGTCGGGTAGCCGGAGGGATTCGCACCCTCCGGCTCCCACAGATCCGTACGTGACGATCTCTCGTCATACGGCTCTTGTCATCCTGATCACCAGGCCAAGGAGGGGGAACTGACCCATCTCCACTGCGCGAACATCCCCGGGCGGCGCTTGGCTGCCCTCTGGAAGGCCGCGATGGCCTTCCTCATCGCGCGAAACCGTCTGTACTTGTTGCGGAGCCAGCGCACCAGGTAGGCGTTGATGCGCATCAGAAGTGGATACAAGGCCGATCGGTAGAACCGGCCGTAGTACTGCATCCAGCCCGCGACGATCGGATTGATCCGCTGCGCGAGTTCTTCCACGGTGTGGTTGACCCGCCGGTGAAGCCGCCAGGAGCGGACCTCCTCGCCGAGTCGTTTGAGGGCGTCCCTGCTGACCGCGGGACGGAACGACCATCTGATGCGGCCGTTCTTGTCCCGCATCTGGCGCTGTTGGAACGTGAACCCCAGGAACGTGAAAGACGTGTGCTCGTACGAGCCGCGCCGCAATCCGTCCTGGCAGTAAACGATCCGGGTCTTGGCCGGGTGCAGACGCAGCCCGACCTCGGCCATCCTGTCCGAGAGCGCGGCCAGCACCTGGCGGGCCTGGCGCTCAGTGACGCAGTGCACGACCGCATCGTCCGCATAGCGTTCGAACGAGACAGCAGGGAACTCCCGGGCCATCCAGACGTCGAACGCGTAGTGCAGGAACAGGTTCGCCAAGACGGGAGAAACCGGGGCTCCTTGTGGCGTCCCGCACTCCCGTTCCAGCAGGGTGCCGTCGGGCATCTTGAGCGGGGCAGCAAGCCACCTCCGCACATACAACTTCACCCAAACGGCTTCGGTGTGTGCTTCTACCGCCTTGACCAGGAGGTCCCAGGGCACACTGTCGAAGAACTGGGAGATGTCGAACTCGACAACCCAGTCCCGTTTCCAGCTGCGTTCCCGACACTTCTCCACGGCATCCAAGGCGGACCGTCCGGGCCGGTATCCGAAGCTGTCCGGATGGAAAATAGGATCCACCCTCCGCACCAGATGCCGGGCCACTACGGTCTGAGCCACACGATCAGCGACGGCGGGAATACCAAGGATTCTCTCACCGCCGCCATGTGGCTTAGGAATAGCCACCGCACGCACCGGAGGAGGAAAGTAGGAGCCCGACGACATCCGGTTCCAGACCCTGTAGAGATTGTTCTTCAGGTCCTTCTCGAATTCGGCGATGCTCTGCCCGTCCACTCCCGGTGCTCCCCTGTTAGCCCTGACTTCCTCCCATGCTTCTTTGACTTCCCACTTAGAAATCTCAAACGGCTTGGCCTGTGACTTCAACTGGCTCACCGAACTCCTCCCGGACACCGTCCGGTTGATGCGATCAACACAGTCACGGACGACCCGGCCCCTTCGCTCCACCCCCGTTACAGGGGCTTCACCACTACTACGAGCCGGTCCGCCGGCACGTCCCGCGTCGGTACTCGGCCCCTTCGCGGCACAACCGCTCGGGGTGCTCCCTCTCGCCCGCCCCTACCAGGACGGGCTGTATCGGTACGCGCCTTCTCCTGTTCCACATGACCGCGGCAGATCAGGTTCACGTCGTCTCCATGCCGGACACCGCCTGGCCAGTCGGCGGGCTCCCGCCAGGCTTATCCCGGGACGGTTCCAAGCTTCCCGGTTTTGATGTCGTCGGAATCTTTTCGACACGTCAGCAACGATTCACTTGCGTTCGTCTCCCTGATCCCCACCTGACGCCTCTTGGACGCCTTTTCCTCATCGCTCACCACGACAGTCTTCGGCTAACGCGGCATGAGGCGGTTTGAAGCCTCCCCCCGCAGGGCGACTTCGAAGGGCCAATCCTTCATCGGTCACGCAGCACTGCTGCAAGAAACTCGTCCTACATCGAATTCCCCTCTGCATTCAGGACACACTGGAACAAAATCGAGCACCGGCTGTTCTCCCACTTCACCCACAACTGGCGCGGCAGACCGCTGACCAGCCACGACGTCGTCATCGAGACATCACCGCCACCGGTACCCGGGCCGGTCTGCGCGTCGAGGCCCACCTGGATCCCGGCGACTATCCCACCGGCATCGCGATCAGCAAGGACCGCTTCACCGCACTGCCGCTGGTTCGGCATGAGACCTGCGGCCAGTGGAACTACATCCTGCTGCCCGAGTCCTCCGCGCCGCAGGCCCTGCCCGCCAGCGAGACGCACGGCGTCGCCGACCGGCGCCGCGAGCTTCTCGCCCGCCTGACGGACCCCCGCCCGACCGGGCTGAGCAGCGCGGAACTCGTAGATCTAAGCGCCGAGTTGGCCCCGTTGCAGGCCGCCCGGGCCCAGGAACGCTACAGCGAGCAGCGCGGTGGACGGCAGGCGCCGCGACAGAGCCGGAGGGGTGCGCGAGGGCGCACGTCGGCTTCCGCGCGCCCGTGTCGTGTCTCTGACCGCTGGTCCGGTGACGTACGTGACCGTGGTGGCCCGGCGCCTGACCGTGAGCCGGCGTCTCGAAAGGCTCGGCGCGGGTTTACCGGATCTTGCGACGCGCTCGCCGGACACGGCATCCCACGGGACAAGATCTTCTCCGAGAAGATCAGCACCCGGGTCCGGGTACGCCCGCAGTTCGAGGCCGCGCTCGCCGCTGCGAGGGAGATCAAGGCGCACGCCCCGCACTGCCGGGTGATCTTCACGGTGAACGAGATGAAGCGGCTGGGGCGCGACGCCTCGGAGCTGACAGCCCTGGCCGATCACCTCACCGCCCACGGCCTGGTCTTGGAGATGCTCGCCGGTCCCCTCCAGGGGATGTACGACCCCAGCGGGCCGGGACGCCTGCTGTTCGGGTTCTTCGCGGATCTGGCAGCTCGGGATGATGCGCCGGTATGACGGCTCTGCGTCACGCCCAGCCAAGATCATCTGGCGGCGGCATTTGGGCTCACCTTGGCTGGACCCCTCCGGGGCCTGGAGGCGTTACGAGGCGGCCGGTGTCGGCGGGCGCATGGTCGATGGCGCCAAGTGTGAAGCCCTTTGGCGTCACTGTCACCGGCCGGTACGGCCTGCTTGCTTGAGGCGGCCAAACTTCGATGACGATCGCTGATACGGGAGACGGCTCCCCGGTCCTTCTGCGTCCTCGGCTGCCGGGGGAGTGGGAGACGAACGGGAGTCGATCATGGAATTTTGCTGCGCGGAGCTGCGCGAATCGACACACGCGTGAATCTACCCGCCGGTGCGGTCCAAAGTGCTGGAAAGCACTTGTTGAGCAGGCATTCTCTACAGTGCGGTGCCGCCGGTCGCGTCTGGGCCGGGCTGGAAGAGCCCTGCCTCGTGGGCCAGGAGGGCGGCCTGGACGCGGTTGTCCAGGCCGAGGCGGGTGAGGATGCGGTTGACGCGGCTCTTCACGGTGGCCTGGGACAGGCCGAGGTCCTCGCCGATCTGGAGGTTGGAACGGCCCCGGGCGACCAGGACGAGCACCTCCAGCTCGCGGGCGGTGAGGGCGTCCAGGAGTCGTGCGGCGCCCCCGTGGGGAGGCGGGGCGTCGGGCAGCAGGGCCGCGGGCAGTGCGGTGAAGGTGTTGATCAGGCGGTGCGTGACGCTGGGGGCGAGCATCGCCTCCCCGTCGGCCACCACCCGTAGGGCGTGGGCGAGTTGGTCCGGCGGGCTGTTCTTGAGCAGGAATCCGCCGGCCCCGGCGCGCAGCGCGGCGTGCACGTACTCGTCCAGGTCGAAGGTGGTCAGGACCAGGACGCGGGGCGGCGGTCCGGGGTGCGGCCAGTCGGCGTGCAGTCGGCGGGTGGCCTCCACGCCGTTCATGCCGGGCATCCGGACGTCCATCACCACCACGTCCGGGCGCAGCGCGACGGCCAGGGCGACCGCCTCCGCGCCGTCGGCGGCGGTACCGACCACCTCGAAGTCCGGGCGGCGGTCGATGACGGCCCGCAGCGCGTCCCGGACCATCTCCTGGTCGTCGGCGAGGAGCACACGGAGGGTCATGCCGGGGCCTCCAAGAGCAGGGTGGCGGACAACTGCCAGCCGCCGTGCGGGCGCGGCCCGATACGCACCGTGCCACCGAACGCCGCGACGCGCTCGCGGACGCCGAGCAGTCCCCGACCGGAGCCAGGCGGCGGCCGGTGCCCGTCGGCGGGCGGGCCGTTCTCGACGGCGACGGTCAGCGTCGTCCCGTCCTGACACAGCGCGACCCGTACGTCCGTGGGGCCGGCGTGCTTGAGGACGTTGGTGAGCGCCTCCTGGACGATGCGGTAGGCCGAGATCTGGAGCGCGGGCGGCAGCTCGCCGAGGGCCTCGTCCAGCGTCGCGGCCACCGGGCAGCCGGCCGCCTCGGCCGCGGCGAAGAGCCGGTCGAGGTGGCGGAGGGACGGTTCCGGGGCCGGGCCGGCGTCCCCGTCCCGCTCCTCGCCAGCCGTCAGCAGGCCGAGGATGCGGCGCATCTCGACGAGCGCGGTGTCGGCGGTGGCCGCGATGCGTGCCACGCCCCGCCGGCCGTCCGCCGGATCGTCCTGGACCACCTCCTCGGTGGCGCGCGCCTGGAGGGCGATGGCGCTCACGTGGTGGGCGACCACGTCGTGGAGGTCGCGGGCGATCCGGGCCCGCTCGGCGACGACCGCCTGGCGGGCGTTGATCTCCCGCTCGGCGCGCAGCCGTTCGTTGGCCTCGCGCAGCCGGGCATTGACGTCCTGCAACTGGCCGTTGGCCGCGCCGAGCCGCAGATTGAGGTCGCCCAACCGGTCGGCCTGGCGCACGATCCGCCGCCGCCCGTACCCCACGAGCCAGCCGGCACCGTAGAAGACGACGAAGGTGGTGGCGGTGATCGGCTCCAGCGAACCGGGCTGCGGCGGCCCGGTACGTCCGGTGAGCAGGTCCGTCGTCACCGCCGTGAGCAGCGACAGCACCACCCAAGGCAGACCTGCCGGCACCGGCGTGTAGCGGGCCACCGCGTACACCCCGAAGACCAGCAGGAACGGGCCCGGGATCTTGCCCGGCACCGGATCGGCCACCTCGAAGGCGACGAACGCGGCGGTCATGGCGCACAGCACGGCGCGCGGCCAGCGGCGGCGCCACAGCAACGGAACCGTCTGGAGCCCCCACAGCACCACCCCGGCCGGCCCCGGCGCCGGCTCCCGCGCCAGCAGCGTCAGCATGTCGAACGCGGTGAGCCCGCCGCCGAGCGTGAGATCGGTGAGCCGGGGACGCCGGTCGGCGAGCCGGCGCCAGGCGCCGCGCGGGGCGGCAGTGAGATGTGTGTCCATAGCTGCGCGCAAGGCTAGCCACTCGCATCGGCCGAGGTCATCGTGCCAGAGGAGGGAAGGGGACGACGGCCGACGCAACCAGGGTTGCGCGGGCCCGCGACGGATCGGCACCCAGGACGACGCCCAGGCCACCTCCCCCTTCGTAGCGTCGGAACCCGACCGGAAAGCGCCACCGCGCCACCTCGAAGGGACCGACGAACCACGTGAACACGACGAGCACCGCCGGGCGGACGGCCCGCCCCGGCCCCCGTACACCGGCGGCCCGCGCCCGCTGGGCCTGGCTGGTGCTGGGCACCGCGGCACACCTCCTCGCCGTCGGCGGCCGCTGGGACATCGCCGCCGCGGCCTGGATCTTCCCCGTCCTGCTGCTGCGCTTCGCCCGCACCGGCCGCGTCTGGTCCGGCGCCCTGTGGCTGTGGGCGGCCAACATCGCGGCGGCGGTCTTCTGGCTCGCCGAGTCGGCGATGTTGAGCCCCGCCACGTTGGGGGGAGCGGTCGCGCTCGCCGCGCTGCTGACCCTGCCGTTCCTCCTGGACCGGCTGCTCGTGGGCCGGTTGCGGCCGTGGGCGGCGCTGCTGGTGTTCCCCACCGCGGTGGCCGGCGCCGAGTTCCTGATCACCCTGCTCTCGCCGTTCGGCACCGCCTACGGCTCGCTGGCGGTCACCCAGTACGGTGTGCTGCCGCTCCTCCAACTGGTCTCGGTCACGGGCTCCTACGGCATAGGGTTCCTGATCGCCTGGTCCGCCGCGGTCGCCAACCTCGCCTGGGAGAGGGCTTCCTGGCGCGCCGCGCGCCGCGCCGTCTCCACCTGCGCCGCGGTGCTGCTGGCCGTCGTCCTCGCCGGCGGTGCCCGGCTCGCCTTCTTCCCGGCGGACGGGCCGACGGTGCGGATCGCCGGGGTCACCGCAGACAGCGCCGTACTCCGGGCCCAGAAGGCGGCGTACGCCCAGGTCACCGGCGGGCCCGCGGAGCTCGTCAACCACCCGCCGGCGAGCCTTGGGCCAGCCATGCGGGCGGTGCTCGACAACCTGCTGGCCGCCACCCGGCGCGAGGCCGCGGCCGGCGCGAAGATCGTGGTCTGGCCCGAGCGCGGGGTGCGGACGCCGGCCGCCGACGAGCCCGCGGTCATCGCGGCGGCCCGGGAGGAGGCCCGCCGCTCCCGGATCTACCTGGAGATCGGCATCGGCGTCCACACCGCCCAGGCACCGGCCTACGGCCGCAACGAAACGCTGCTGATCGACCCCCGCGGTACCGTGCGCTGGACCTACCAGAAGGCCCACCCCATCCCCGGCTCGGAGACCTACGTCCCCGGCGACGGCCGGGTCCCCGTGGCCGCCACCCCGTACGGCCGGCTGGCCAACGTCATCTGCTACGACGCGGACTTCCCCGGCATGATGCGGGTCCCCGCCGACATCATGCTCGTCCCGTCCCACGACTGGCGGGAGTACGGCCGCGCGCACACCCGCAAGGCCGCCCTCCGGGCCGTCGAGGCCGGCTACGCGCTGTTCCGCCAGGACGCCGAGGGCGTTACGGCCGCCTTCGACAACCAGGGCCACGTCCTGGCCGACACGGACTACTTCACCACCGACCGGCAGGCCACCGTGGCGTACGTCCCGATGCACGGCACCACCACGGTCTACGACCGGATCGGCGACACCTTCGCCTGGCTGTGCCTGGCGGCCGTCGCGGCACTGCTGGTGGCCGGAGCGGCGGCCCGCCGTCGGCCGTCGGACCGCGGCTCCCGAGCCGACGAACCTTCCCAACCGGCCGCGCAACTACGGTAGTCGGGCCCCGCGCGCGCCCGGCTGCTCACCGGCCACGGCCACCTGGGCGGGGCGCAGCAGCCGGTCGCCCACCCGGAACCCCGGGCGGAGGACATCGGCGCAGACCGCCCGCTCGCCCGCCGCGGTCCGGGCGGCCGACCCGGCCGTCGACCCGGCCCGCTCGGGCGGGGTGTAGACGAGCGCCTCGTGGACGGTCGGGTCGAACGGCTCGCCGGCGGTCCCGAAGGACGTCAGGCCCAGGGACGCCAGCTCCGTTTCCAGGAGGTCGGCGACGCGCCGGAAGCCGTCGGTCAGCTGGCCCTGGCCGGCGGCCTCGGCGATCGCGTCGAGCACCGGCAGCAACCGGGCCAGCACATTGCCCACGGCGATCTGGCCGACCGCCAGCCGGTCGCGGTGCACCCGGCGCCGGTAGTTGTCGAACTCGGCCTTGAGCCGCTGCAGATCGGCCGTGCGCTCCCGCAGTTCACCCGCCAGCCGTTCGAGGTCGGACCCGCCGGCCTCCGGTCGGGCGGCGCCGGGCGGTGTGGTGCCGCGTCGGGTCGGGGGCGTCACCGCACCGGCGGTGCCCCGGTCCGGCCGCACCGGGTCCGACTCAGGCCGGGGCGGCGGGGCCGGGCCGCGCTCCGGCCCGGTGCGCCCGACCAGCGCGAGCGGCGGCCGGGGGAGGCGACCGACATCGGTCGGACGGTTCATCGTCCGCCTCCTTCCCGCTTCTCGTCGTCCACGATCTCCGCGTCGACGACCTCGTCCTCGGCCTTGGTCTGCCCGCCGCCGTGCGTCCCGGTGCCGTCCGCGCTCGCGCTCTGGGCGGCCTGGGCGTCGGCGTACATGGCCTGGCCGAGCTTCTGGGAGACGGTCGCGACCTTCTCCGACGCGGTGCGGATCTCGGCGGTGTTGTCGCCCTTGAGCTTCTCCTTCAGCTCGCCGACGGCGGTCTCGACCTCGGTCCTGACGTCGCCGGGCACCTTGTCCTCGTTGTCCTTGAGGAACTTCTCGGTCTGGTAGACCAGCTGCTCGCCCTGGTTGCGGGTCTCGGCGGCCTCCCGCTTGCGACGGTCCTCCTCGGCGTACTGCTCGGCGTCGCGGACCATCCGGTCGATGTCGTCCTTCGGCAGCGAGGAGCCGCCGGTGACGGTCATCTTCTGCTCCTTGCCCGTACCGAGGTCCTTGGCGGTCACGTGCATGATGCCGTTGGCGTCGATGTCGAAGGCGACCTCGATCTGCGGGACGCCGCGCGGGGCCGGCGGCAGACCGGTCAGCTGGAACATCCCGAGCTTCTTGTTGTACGCCGCGATCTCCCGTTCGCCCTGGAAGACCTGGATCTGCACGGACGGCTGGTTGTCCTCGGCCGTGGTGAAGGTCTCCGAGCGCTTGGTCGGGATCGTGGTGTTGCGCTCGATCAGCTTGGTCATGATGCCGCCCTTGGTCTCGATACCGAGGGACAGCGGGGTGACGTCCAACAGCAGGATGTCCTTGACCTCGCCCTTGAGGACACCGGCCTGGAGGGCGGCGCCGATGGCGACCACCTCGTCCGGGTTGACGCCCTTGTGCGGGTCCTTGCCGGTCAGCTGCTTGACCAGTTCCGTCACCGCGGGCATCCGGGTCGAACCGCCCACCAGGATCACGTGGTTGATATCGGCGACCTTGATCCCCGTGTCGTCGACGGCGTTGTGGAACGGTGCCTTGCAGCGCTCCAGCAGGTCCGCGGTCAACTGCTCGAACTGGGCGCGGGTGAGCTTCTCGTCCAGGTGCAGCGGCCCCTCGGGCGAGGCGCTCAGATAGGGCAGGTTGACCGTGGTCTCGGTGGCCGACGACAGCTCGATCTTCGCCTTCTCCGCGGCCTCGCGCAGCCGCTGGGTGGCCATCTTGTCCTGGGACAGGTCGATGCCGTACGCGTTCTTGAACTGCTTGGTCAGGTGATCGACGATCCGCTGGTCCCAGTCGTCGCCGCCCAGGTGGGTGTCGCCGTTGGTGGCCTTCACCTCGACCACGCCGTCGCCGATCTCCAACAGCGACACGTCGAACGTGCCGCCACCGAGGTCGAAGACCAGGATGGTCTGGTCGTTCTCCTTGTCCAGGCCGTAGGCCAGGGCGGCGGCGGTGGGCTCGTTGACGATCCGCAGGACCTTCAGCCCGGCGATCTCCCCGGCCTCCTTGGTCGCGGTGCGCTGCGCGTCGTTGAAGTACGCGGGGACGGTGACCACCGCGTCGGCGACGTCCTCGCCCAGGTAGTTCTCGGCGTCCCGTTTCAGCTTCTGCAGCACCCGTGCGGAGATCTCCTGGGCGGTGTAGTGCTTGCCGTCGATGTCGCCGCTCTCGGGGAAGCGCCATGAGGCGTCTCCCATGTGGCGCTTGACCGAGCGACATGTGCGGTCCACGTTGGTCACCGCCTGGCGCTTGGCGATCTCGCCGACCAGGACGTCCCCGCCCTTGGCGAAGGCGACCACCGAGGGGGTGGTCCGGGCCCCTTCGGCATTGGCGATGACCGTGGGCTCGCCGCCCTCCAGCACGCTGACCACCGAATTCGTCGTCCCGAGGTCGATACCGACTGCTCGTGCCATGGTCTTCTCCTCGTCTCGCGGCCCGATCCGGGGCGACGACGCGGCGGTGGGCCCGCCCCGGCCGGGACGGCCCCGGCCGCATTCCTCGCAACGCCTCTCACCTGCTGATATGGCGACCAAGCCGGCTACATCATCTGCATAGAACGTGCCCCGACGACTGTCAAGATGCACCTTTTATTGTGAATATTCCCCATGGTGGGTGGGCGGGTTCCCCGCCGCGCGCAGCATCCGCGGCCCCATCGGCGGAAAACGCATGCGGTCGCTTCGTCTGACGGCGTCCCTGGCGTCCCCGGGGGGCGCGACGGCCGGTACGCGTCGCGGCGAACCGGGGATGCCTCCCCGCATGACCATCCACCTCGGAACCTCCGGCTGGCAGTACCGCGACTGGCGCGGCGCTCTCTACCCGCCCGACCTGCCGCAGCGCCGGTGGCTGGAGGAGTACGCCCGGCACTTCGCCACCGTCGAGAGCAACGCCGCCTTCTACCGGTTGCCCGAGGCCAGGATCTTCGCCGACTGGCGGGACCGCACGCCGGACGACTTCGTCATGGCCGTCAAGGCCAGCCGCTACCTCACCCACATCAAACGGCTCCGCGACCCCCAGGAGCCGGTCCGCCGCCTGATGGCACGGGCCGCCCACCTCCGCCCCCGGCTCGGCCCCGTCCTGCTGCAACTGCCGCCCACCCTGCCCGCGGACGCCGGACTGCTGGCCGACTGCCTGGACTGCTTCCCCACCGGTACCCGGGTGGCCGTCGAACCCCGCCACGACTCGTGGTGGACCGACGCGATCCGCACCGTGCTGGAACGCCGCGGCGCCGCCCTGTGCTGGGCGGACCGCGGCTCCCGGCCCGTGACACCCCTGTGGCGCACCGCGGACTGGGGGTACCTGCGCTTCCACGAAGGCCGCGCCGCCCCCTGGCCGCGCTACGGGCGGCAGGCGCTGGACGCCTGGGTCCGGCGGATCGCCGACGCCTGGCCCGACCGGGCCGACGTCTACGCGTACTTCAACAACGACCCCGGCGGGGCCGCCGTCCTCGACGCCACCCGCTTCGCCCACGCGGCCACCGCCGCCGGCCGCGCGGTGACCCGCACGCCCGCCGGACGGGAGTGAGCCCCGTCGGCGTGCGGTGCCGACTGTGCACGCGGCCGCTCATGACGAAGCGGCGTGCCGCCCGGGGCGACCCGCCGCTGTGCCGTGTGGCGCGGGTGTCAGTCGATGGCGAGCTCGCCCATCGCGCTCCAGCCGTCCGCGCCCGGAATCACGTGGCTCACGATGTCGGGCGTGCGGCGCAGCAGGGGACGCATCGCCTCCAGGCCGGCCCGGAAGTGGTCGGAGTTCACATGGGCCTCGCCCGCGTCGTCCTGGAACGCCTCGACCAGGACGTAGGTGTTCGGGTCCTCAAGGCTGCGGGACCACTCGAACCAGAGGTTGCCCGGCTCCTCGCGGGTGGCGCGGGTGAACGCGCCGACCTTCTCGGGCCACTCCTCGACGTGTTCGGGCTTCACGGGAAACTTCACAACGATAAAGATCATCCGTGCACCCTAAACCATTTGTCCCATCTCTCGCATTTCGCCCCTCGGGTGCCGTCAAGTAGCTCTTTCGTGCGGTGAGTTACCGGCCGGTAATTTGGCTGATCATGATCTCGTCCGGGGTGGCCGCGCCGTCCTACGCTCCCGATCACCGCACCGGACGGGCGCCACCGTGGCGCCGCGGTCTGAAACCTGGAGAAGTGATGGCGCGACCCCGCCGTACCGCTGGCAACCCCCTCGGCCGACGACGCAGGACGACAACGTCCCTCTGCGCCGCGGTAGTTGCCGCAGCCCTGGCCGTGGCCGTGCCCGGCGGCCCCGCGGTGGCCGCCGCGCCGGGCCGGCCCTCGGCCCCCGCCTCCGTGGCGTCGGCCGCCCCGGCCTTCCACCTGGCCGACATCACCATGAAGGACGGCACGGTCCTCAAGGCCGATGTGTTCACGCCCGCGCCCGGCACTCCCGGCGCCGACCGCAACGGCCACTACCCCCTGGTCGTCCAGCCGGCCAGCTGGGGGCAGAACGACCTGGAATACGTGGCCCAGGGCCGACAACTGGCCGCCGACGGCTATATCGCGGTGACGTACACGGTGCGCGGCTTCTGGGCATCCGGCGGGAAGATCGACGTCGCCGGGCCCAAGGACGTGGCCGACATCTCCGCGGTCATCGACTGGGCCCTGGCCCACACGCCGGCCGACCGGAGCCGGATCGGCATGGTGGGGCTCTCCCTGGGCGGCGGCCTGACGCTGATGGGCGCCGCCTTCGACCCGCGGGTCAAGGCGGTCGCCTCGCTCAGCGGCTGGGCCGACCTGACCGACGCGCTCTACAGCGGGCAGACCCGGCACCTCCAGGCCGCCGGGCTGCTGGCCGCCGTCCAGACGCCGACCGGCCGCCGCAGCCCCGAGTTCGCGCGGACCCTGGCGGACCTCTTCGCCGACCGCGACCTGCCCCGCGTCGTCCAGTGGGCCGACACCCGGTCCCCGGCCACCTACGTGGACCGCATCAACGCCCACGGCACCGCAGTCTTCCTCGCCAACGCCTGGGGCGACAGCATCTTCAACCCGGGCCAGATGACCTCCTTCTACCAGCGGCTGACCGTGCCCAAGCGGCTCGAACTGCGGCCCGGCGACCACGCCACCCAGGAGCTGACCAGCCTGCTCGGCCTGCCCAACGCCACCTGGTCGAGCGCGCGGCAGTGGCTCGACCGCTACCTCAAGGGCTCGGGCGGCGCCGAGAAGGCGCGCCAGGGGGTGGAGTTGGAGGTCCGGCCCGGCGGCGGGCACGAGAGCTACCGGGACTGGCAGGCCGTCAGTTCCCGGACCGAACGGCTGCGACTGGGCCGCCCCGACTCCCACGGCACCGGGACCCTCGGAGCCCCGGCCGGCGACGGCTGGTGGCGGCAGGTGACCGGCGGCAAGGACTCGGGTGCCGACGGCGGCATCGCCGAGCTGTCCGGCGCCCTCGACCAGATCGTCGGCCTGCCGCCCACCGTCGTCGTCCCGCTGCTGCCGCGCAGCGCCGCCGCGGTGTGGCAGAGCGCGCCGTACGCGACGGACCAGCACCTCCGCGGCGCCGCGCGGCTGCACACGGCCGTCACCGCGTCCGCACCGCAGGGCACCGCCTTCGCCTACCTCTACGACGTGAACGCCCTGGGCGTCGGCAAGCTGATCTCGCACGCCCCGCAGAGCTGGTCCGGTCAGAAGCCGGGGCGCGCCTTCCCGCTCGACGTCACGCTCTTCCCGACCGCGTACGACCTGCCGGCCGGGCACCGGCTCGCCCTGGTCCTGGACACCGCCGACCCGCTGTACGGCGGGAGCACCCCGCGCGGCAGCAGCGTCTCGTTCGGCTCGCCGGCGGGCGGCCCCGCCGAGCTGGCGGTGCCGCTGAGGTGAGGGGCCGGCGGCGCGGTCAGGTGCCGGCGATGAGCGGTGTGCCGCAGTCGGGGAAACCCGCGGTGTGCCAGCACCCGCCGTCCGCGGTGACCGCCAACGCCTCGTGACCGGGCAGGGACTCCAGCCAGTCGGCGGCCTTCGCACCCCTCGCGAAGGCCGCCGTGGCGTAGGCGTCGGTCATGGTCAGCGAGCGGCCGATGACGGTCACGGCGGCCGGGCCGTGGGCCGGGGCGCCGGTGTGCGGGTCGAGGATGTGCGCGCCGCGTTCGGCGGTGCCGGAGGTGGCGACGGCCAGGTCGTGGCCGGTGACGACGGCGCACAGGGTGTCCGGGCGCAGCGGATGGGCGATGCCGATGCGCCAGGGGACGCCGGGGGCCGTCCCGCCGCTGAACCGCAGGTCACCGCCTCCGTTGACGCAAACATGGCGGGCACCCGCGGCCCGCAGACGCTGCGCGGCCCGCTCCACCGCCCATCCCTTCACCAGGCCCGACGGGTCGAGGACGCCGCCGGCGACCGGGCTGAACCAGCCGTCGGTGGCGTGCCGGGCGACTTCGCACAGGTCGAGGACCTCGCGCACCTCCGCGGAGCAGTCGTCGGGGCGCACGGTGCCGCGGGCGAGGCGGCTGACGGCGCTGTCGGGGCGGTAGGGGGAGAAGACCCGGTCGACGTCGTGCAGCCAGGCGACGGCGTCGCCGAGGGCGGCCTCCAGGGCGGGGGTGGCGGGGTCGCGGACGTCGAAGGAGAACACCGTGCCCATGACGTGTTCGACGTGCCGCAGGCCGGCGCGCCGTCGTTCAGGCACCGGCCCGGTCCAAGGCGCTCTGGAGCGACTGGATGTAGCCCGCGCTCGTGTAGCTGGCGCCGGACACCGCGTCGATCGCGGCGCCGTGCACGCTCAGCGCCTCCTGCGTCAGGCGGGGCACGGCATAGCCGGCGATCTCCTGGTCGCGCCCGTTGTCGGACGGTACCTGGAGCACCTTGACGGCGGTCAGCCGGCCACCCTTGAGGGTGGCGGCGACCTGCACGGTCCCGTATCGGGTGGGTATCGGTGAGCCGGTGTACGTGCCGTCGGCGGGCCGGGTTCCGGGATGCCGGGTGCCGGTCGGCGACGGCTCCGGGGCGGCCGCGGGCAGCGCGGCCGGATGGTGTGGTTTGAGCGACAGCAGCAGGACGACCAGTGCGCTGGTCGATGCGGCGGTGAGGACGGCTCGGCGCACGCGGCGGCTCCTTAGGGGTTGCGGATCGGCACGGGAGGCGGGGGGCGTCAGAAGTCGAAGGACTCGTGGTGGATGCGGTGCCGCGGTACGCCGGCGGCGCGCAGGGCACGGCGCGCGGCTTCGGTCATGCCAGGCGGTCCGCAGACGTAGACGTCGTGCGCGGCCAGGTCGGGGACCAGCCGGCCAAGGGCGCGGGCGGTCAGCGGGCAGGGGGTTCCGGCCGGCTCGCTGACGGCGTAGTGCACCACCGCGCGGCGGGCGGCGGCGATCGCGTCGAGTTCGCCGCGCAGCGCGAGGTCCTCGGGGCTACGGGCCCGGTAGAGCAGGGTGACCTCGCCGGGGAGGGTTTCGAAGAGCGCGCGCAGCGGGGTGATGCCGACGCCGCCCGCCAGCAGCAGCACCTTCGGGGCGCTGCGCCGTGCCGCGGTGAACGCCCCGTAGGGACCCTCGGCCCAGACCCGGGTACCAGGCCGGAGCCGGGCCAGCGCCGCACTGTGGCCGCCGGCCGCCTTCACCGTGATGCGCAGTCGGTGGGGGAGCGGGGGCGCGGACAGCGAGTAGGGGGTGGCGGTCCACCACAGCCCGGGTGCCAGGAAGCGCCAACGGAAGAACTGCCCTGACTCGGCGCGCAGTTCGGTCAGCCGCCGGCCGGTGAGGTGGACGGACAGCACACCCGGCGCCTCCGGGTGGACCTCGACGACCCGCAGGCGGTGGCGCAGGGCCCGGCGGAGGGGGAGCAGGAAGCGGTACCAGGCGACCAGTGCCCCGGCGCCGACGTACAGGGCGTACCACGCCAGCTGGACGGTGCGGTTGCCCACGAAGTCCGCGCCGTTGGAGAGCTGGTGGCCGAAGGCGAGGAACAGCGCCACGTAGGTCAGGAAGTGGAGGTAGTGCCAGGTCTCGTAGCTCAGCCGGCGGCGGGCGGCCCGTGCGGAGACGACGCCGGTGCCGACCAGCAGCAGGAAGCCGGCGGTGGCCATCAGCATGTCCGGGTAGTGGAGGACGAGGGCGGTGGTCTCCTGGACCACGCCGCTGTGCACGGTGAGCGAGGACCCCCAGACGATCAGCAGGGCGTGGGCGAGGGCCAGGCCGACGGTGTACCGCCCGCCCATCGCGTGCCAGCGTGCCAGCCGGTCGGTGCCGACGGTGTGGTCCAGCAGCGGGACCCGGGCCATCAGCGCGACCAGCACCGCGCAGGCGTACCCGGCCAGCAGCCCGGTGATCCGGCCCGCCCCGGTCAGCCACCCCGCCGTACCGGTCACCGACGCGGTGTCGGCCCACCACAGGCCCAGCACACCGGCCGCGCCCGCCCAGATCAGGAGCTGGGCCAGCGCGGGGACCAAGGCAGCCGGTCCGCGCGCGAACCTGCTGGTCGGGGTGGTGTCGCGGGGTGGGGTGAGGACACTCATGGGGCTCCGTTCCGGTGGGGGCGCCAGCGTCGCAGCGGAACTTCTGAAGAAGCTCTGAGCAGCGCCCCGGCCACCGGATTCAGAGGAAACTCAGAGCCGGCCGCGGACCGGGAGCGCGGCGGGGCGGGGGATGCTGGAACCACCATGACGAACCACCGCACCACCCCCGCCCGCCTGAACAGCGACGACGGCTCACCGGTCCGGGTCCTGGTGATCGACGACGAGCCGGACCTCACCGAGGTGCTGTGCGGCGCGCTGGCGGGCGAGGGCTGGCAGGTCCGTGCCGCGCCCGACGGCGCCACCGCGCTCACCGTGGCCCGGTCCTTCCGCCCGCACGCCGTCGTCCTCGACTGGATGCTGCCCGACACCGACGGCATCGAGGTGCTGCGGCTGCTGCGCCGGGAGCTGGAGACGGTCTGTGTGCTCTTCCTCACCGCCCGGGACTCCGTCGAGGACCGGATCGCCGGGATCACCGCGGGCGGGGACGACTACGTCACCAAACCCTTCAGCCTGGAAGAGGTCCTCGCGCGGGTGCGCGGGCTGCTGCGCCGGGCCGGCATGGCCAGGGAGCCGGTCGGCGACCGGCTGGCCGTCGGGGACCTCGTCATGGACGAGGAGGCCCGGGAGGTGTTCCGCGGCGGCGATCTCGTCGAGCTGTCCCGCACCGAGTTCGAGCTGCTCCGGTTCCTGATGCGCAATCCGCGACGGGTGCTGTCCAAGGCGCAGATCCTCGACCGGGTCTGGTCCTACGACTTCGGCGGTCGGGCGCACGTCGTCGAGCTCTACATCAGCTACCTGCGCAAGAAGGTCGACGCCGGCCGGACGCCCATGATCCACACGGTGCGCGGGGTCGGCTATGTGCTCAAGCCGGACGCCTCGTGAGGCCGCCGCTCCCGCGCAGCCTGCGGGGCCAGCTCACCGCCGGGCTGGTCGCGCTCCTGGCGCTGGCCTGTCTGGCGGTCGGCGTCACCACCGTCTTCGCCCTCGAAGGGTTCCTGGTGGGGCGGCTGGACCAGCAGCTGTCCGCCTCGGCCGGTCGGTTCGCCGCCAGCCTGGAGCACGAGGCGCGGCCCGACGCCGACAACCGGCCCGACACCCGCGGGCAGGCCGACGGCACCTTCGGCGCACGGCTGCTGCACGGCACACCGACGCAGGCCGCCGTCGTACGGCAGGCCACCGACGCCGCCGTCCCGCTCGACGCCGGTGACCTCCGGTCGCTGGCCGGACTGCCGACCGACGGCACCGGGCACGGCGTCCGGCTGTCCGCGCTGGGCGCGTACCGGGTCAACGCGGTGCGCGGGGACGACGGCGACGTGCTGGTGACCGGGCTGCCGCTGCATCCGGTCGAGGAGACCGTGCACCGGCTGGAAGCGGTGGAAGCGGGCGTCTTCGGCGCGGTGCTGCTGGTCACGGGCGTCGTCGGAGCGCTGTGGGTGCGGCTGTCCCTGCGACCGCTGCGGCGGGTGACCGCCACCGCCGCCGGGGTGGCCGAACTCCCGCTGGCCAGCGGTGAGGTGGCCATGCCGGCGCCGGTGCCGGTGGCCGATCCGCGGACCGAGGTCGGCCAGGTGGGCACCGCCTTGAACCGGATGCTCGGCCACGTCGGCAACGCCCTGGAGCGCCGCCAGGCCGGCGAGGAGCGGCTGCGCCAGTTCGCCGCCGACGCCAGTCACGAGCTGCGCACCCCGGTGGCCAACGTCCGCGGCCACGCGGAGCTCGCGCTCCGCCACCGGGGGCCGGTGCCGGGCGAGGTCCGGCACTCCCTGGAGCGCATCAACGCCGAATCGGAACGCCTGAGCCGCCTGGTCGACGACCTGCTGCTGCTCGCCCGGATCGACGCGGGCCGGGCGCTGGAGCGGACGCCGGTCGACCTGACCCGCCTGGTCCTGGACGCGACGGACGACGCACGGGCGGCCGGCCCGGACCATCGCTGGCTGCTGGACCTCCCCGAGACGGCGGTCACGGTGACCGGCGACGAGCACCGGCTGCACCAGGTCATCGGGAACCTCCTGGCCAATGCCCGGACCCACACCCCCGCCGGGACCACCGTCACGGTGCGGCTGCGGACGGCCGCCCGGACCGTGCGGCTGACGGTCGCCGACGACGGCCCGGGGATCCCGGAGGAGCTGCGGCCGGAGGTCTTCGGTCGGTTCGTCCGTGCCGACCACGGCCGTTCCCGTGCCGCCGGCGGTACCGGTCTGGGCCTGGCGATCGTGCACGCCGTGGTCACCGCACACGGGGGCACGGCCGGCCTGACCAGCCGCCCGGGGCACACGGCGGTCACGGTCGGTCTGCCGATGCGCCGTCCCGCCGGCGGGACGCAGGAGGCGCCGACCGACGACCGGACGAGTCGTTCCGATCCGTGACCGGTCGCGCGGGTCGGCCACTTCGGTGCTTAGGGCGTTTCTGACGGATCTCCGCGGCGTCGCGGCGTTCCGTCAGAAGCGCCCTAGCGGCCAGGAGCATCCGGTCAGTCGAGGACCGCGGTGGCTTCGATCTCGACCAGATGGTCGGGGACGTCCAGTGCCGCGACGCCCAGCAGCGTGGCCGGCGGAACCGGGGTGACCCCCAGTTTTGCGGCCGCCCGGGAGATCCCCTCCAGGAGCCGGGGCATCTTGTCGGGCGTCCAGTCGACGACGTAGAAGGTCAGTTTCGCCACGTCGTCGAAGGAGCCGCCGGCCGCGGCCAGGGCGGTGCCGATGTTGAGGTAGCACTGCTCGACCTGCGCGGCGAGGTCGCCCTCGCCGACCGTGGCCCCCTCGGCATCCCAGGCGACCTGCCCGGCGATGAAGACCAGCCGCGACCCGGACGCGATCGACACCTGCCGGTAGACATCGATGTGGGGCAACTCGCCGGGGTTCGCCAGGCCTCGTTCGGGCGGTTCGTCGGTCATGGCCGGGCCCGCGGCGGCCCGGGCCGTTCGGCCCCGGCGCGGTGCCCATCGGCCCACTGGCCGTGCGCGGCCGGGACGCGCAGGCTCGATAGCGCGGGGCGAGCGCTCCGCCCATCGCACCGTGTGAGGAACAGCCATGGAGCCGGAGATCATCACCGTCGGGCTCGACGGCTCGGCGGAGGCACTGGCGGCGGCTCGCTGGGCCGCCGACGAGGCGCACCGGCGCGGCGCCGTGCTGCGGCTGCTGCACGCCTGGATCCTGCTGGCCGCCCAGGCCCCGGACACCGCCCCCGAGCGAGACCAGAACGTCTACGCCCGCCAGGTCGTCCGCGACGCCACGGCCGCGGTGCGGGCCCGCCATCCGGATCTGCCGATCATCGAGGACCTGGTGGGCGACGAGCCGGAGCCGGTGCTGCTGCGGGCCGCGGCCGAGTCCCGGCTGCTGGTCCTGGGGTCGCGGGCCCTCTCGACGTGGCGGAGCTTCGTCCTCGGCGACGTCAGTCTGAGCGTGGTGGCCCGGGCCGAGGGCCCGGTCGTCCTGGTGCGGGCCGACGACGGGGAGCCGCAGGACCGTGCCCGGCCGCCGGAGGCCGCCGGGCCGCGGGTCGTGGCCGGGCTCGGCCTCGGCGGGCCCGCCGAGCGGCTGCTGGCCTTCGCCTTCGACGCGGCGGCCAGCCGCGGGGCGCTGCTCCAGGTGGTGCACGGCCGCCCGTTCCCGGTGACGGTCTACAGCCCGTGGGGCGTGGACCCGGACGCGGCGCACGAGGCGACCGCGGAGGCGGAGCGCGAGTTGGCCGAGGCGCTGGACCCGTGGTGCGCACGGTTCCCCGACGTACCGGTGCAGCGGACCGTGCTGCCCGACAGTCCGGCGCGGGCCGTCGTCGAGGCCGCACCGGGCGCCGGACTCCTGGTCGTCGGCCGCCGGCACCACCACCGGATGCCGGCACCCCGCATCGGCCCGGTGGTGCACGCCGCCGTCCACCACGTGACCTGCCCCGTCGCCGTCGTTCCGCAGGACTAGGTCGTGTCCGGTGGGCCATGCCCGGTGCCGCGCGTTGCGGTCCGCCGTGGGCCCCGTACGCCGTTCGGGAGCGCGACGCGGGATCATGAGGGCAGGACTCCTGCCGAAACCGGCCGGAGCCGACAGAACGAGGCACATCCGGAGGTAGTGGCCCACCATGAGGCACCGCAGAGTGGCCGACCTGATGACCCCCAACGCCGTCACCGTCCAGCGGGGCACCCTGTTCCGGGAGATCGCGCGGTTGCTCGACGAGTACGACATCACCGCCGTGCCGGTCGTCGACGACGACGGTCGGCCGGTGGGGGTGGTGTCCGAAGCCGATCTGCTGCGCCGGCAGCTCTCCAAGGCCGGGGCGGCCAACGCCGAGGCGATCATGACCAGTCCGGCCGTGGTGGCGCGGCCGGACTGGAGCGTGGTCGAGGCGGCCCGCACGATGGAACAGCGCAAGGTCAAGCGGCTGCCCGTGATCGACGACGGTGGCCGGCTGATCGGGGTGATCAGCCGCAGCGACCTCGTCCAGCTGTTCCTGCGGCGCGACCGGGCGATCCAGGAGGAGATCCTGGAAGAGGTGCTGACCCGCACCCTCGGCGTCGCACCGTCCGCGGTGACCGTCGCCGTCGCCGACGGCACCGTGACGCTCACCGGCACGCTGGACCGCAAGAGCCTGGTCCCGATAGCGGTCCGGCTCTGCGAGAGCGTGGACGGGGTGGTGGAGGTGATCGACCGGCTCACCTTCGAGCGGGACGACGCGGCCCGGGACGGCAGCGTGCCGGACGGCGCCGCCCGCCCCGGCCGGCCCGCGCCCGAACCAGGGTGACGGGCGCGGCGGTCCGGTGCCCCGGACGGCCCACCGGACCGGGCGCCCTCCGGATGCCGGAGGTGTACTTGACACACAGCGACTCGTACGGAAAGTGAGGTCGGCCGCCGGTCGCCGCCGGCGGCCGTGAACGAGGGGAGCGGCCCGTGTCGCCATCGGATGCCACTGCCCTTCCGGCCCGGCCCGACCGGATCTTCGACCGCGCCGACGAGTGGACGGACCTCGTGGCGTTCGCCCAGGACCCCCGTCCCGGCCCCACCCTCGCGCTGGTCTCCGGGCAGCGCCGCCAGGGCAAGACGTTCCTCCTGGAAGCGGTGAGCCGGGCCACCGGCGGCTTCTACTTCGACGGGCAGGCGGCGGCCGAGGCGGAGTCCCTGCGGCGCTTCGCCGAACGGCTCGCCGCCCACACCGGCGCGGAGTCGGTGCCGCACTGGCACGGCTGGGACGAGGCCGCACAAGCGCTGCTCGTGCTGGGCGACGAGCGACCGGCACCGGTGATCATCGACGACTTCCCCGAGCTCGTCGGCCACAGCCCCGCGCTCCCCTCGGTCCTGCACGCCGCCTTCGCCCGGGTGCACCAGGAGCGCCCGCACAACCGCACCCGGCTGATCCTCAGCGGCGCCAGCCCCGCCGTCATCCGCCGGCTCTTCGCCGGCCCGTCGTCGCTGCACGGCCTGGCCTCCCTGGAACTCGCGATGCGGCCGTTCGGCTTCCGCAAGGCCGCCCGTTTCTGGGGCATCCGGGCGCCCCGGCTCGCGGTGCAGGTGCACGCCGTCGTCGGCGGCACCCCCGCCTACCGCGGCGACCTGGTCTGCGACGACGTGCCGGCCGGGCCGGACGACTTCGACGCCTGGGTGTGCCGGACCGTCCTCAATCCGCGGGTGCCGCTGTTCTGGGAGGCCCGCCACCTGCTGGAGCAGGAGGGCGACTACGCAGACCGCGCCTTGTGCCACTCCGTGCTGGTCGCGATCGCCGGTGGTCGTTCCACCCCCGGTGGGATCGCCGACCGCCTGGGAGCCTCGCTGCACGACGTCTCGCACGTCCTGGCCGTGATGCACAAACACGGGCTGCTGCACGGCGAACCCGATGCGTTCCGACCGGGGCTGACCCGCTACCGCATCGCCGAGCCGCTGCTGGCCTTCGAGCACGCCATCGCCTGGCCGCACCGGGCCGCACTGGAGCAGGAGGAGGCGCCCGCCGTCTGGCGCCGGATCCGCCCGGTCTTCGACGCCACGGTCGCCGCACCGCACTTCGCCCAGCTGTGTCGGGACTGGGCCACCCAGTACGCCGCCTGGGAAACCTTCGGGGGTGAGCCGACCACGGCGGTCCGCGGCACCGTCCCCGACCCGGAGGAGGACACCCGGCTCGACGCCGAGGTGGTGGTGCGCGGCATGGCCGACGGGCGTCCGGGGATGCTGCTGTCGGTCGGGCTGGCCCGTTGGAACGAGATCATGGACGCCCCGCACCTGGCCCGGCTGCGCCGGATCCTCGCCCTGCTCACCGCGTCCGGCGAGGACATCGGCCAGGTCGTGCCGGCCTGCTACAGCGGCGTCGGCTTCGGTCCGGAGCTGCGCGCCGCGGAGGCCAAGGGCGAGGTCCTGCTGATCGGCACCGACCGGCTCTACCACGGCGATTGACCACCGTTCTCTGACGTCCTGTCAGTGGGTCGGGGGCCGTCCGACTCGCGCCGCCGCGCCCGGGGTGGCCAGCATGGAGGGAGCAGAACCGTTCTGCTGCCCGTACGGGGAGGTGACCCGCGATGAATCTGCCCATCCGCCACCGGTCCGGCGGCCTGCGGGAGCGCGGGCGGGGCTGGCCCCAGCCGATGGCCGAGTTCCAGGAGCTGTTCGACCGGATGAACCACTTCCTGGAGTCCGCCTCGTTCACCCCGTCCCTGACCGAGCCGACGGCCTTCGCCCCGCCCGCCGACCTGCACGAGACCGACGAGGCGTACCTGGTCGAGTGCGAACTGCCCGGAATCAAACGCGAGGACATCGACGTCGAGGTCGGCGAGCACGAGGTGAGCATCTCCGGGGAGCTCACGGCGTGCGAGCGGGAAGGCGCGGTGCGCCGCCGCGGCCGTCCCACCGGGACGTTCGAGTACCGGGCGCTGCTGCCGGTGGACGTGAAGTCCGACGAGGTGACCGCTTCGCTCTCGGACGGTGTCCTCACGGTGACGATCCCGAAGGCCCAGCCCGCCACGCCGCGCCACATCGAGATCCAGGGCTGAACCGCCAGGGCGCCGCCGGGCCTTGCCGCCGCCCCCCGTGCGGTCCCCGGCCGCGTACGCACACTGGAAGCAGGCGCGACGCGCGCCCCGGCAGGGCGAGCGCGCAGAGTCACGGCAGTGCAGGGAAAGGGTGAGCGGCGATGCAGGCGCACAAGGGAGACGTACTGCGCTTCACCGGGCGCGCGGTGGGCAGCCCGGAGCACCGGGCCACGGTGGTCGAGGTGCTCGGGGCCAACGGTGAACCCCCGTACCGGGTGCGGTACGAGGACGGCCACGAGACGGAGATCTACCCCGGCCCGGGCTGCGTCACCGAGACCCCCGCCGGCGCGGCCCCGGCGCGGACCGACGCGCCCCGGCACGCGGTGTAGTCCCCATGGGACGCAAAGCGGCGGCGCGCCGACACCACGCGATGCCCGCCAAGAACGGACAGCCCGACCGCATCGGCAAGCCGGGTCGCGTCGACCAGCCGGGCCGCACCGGGAAACCGGGCGGGCCCGGGAAGCCCGGCCGCACCGGGAGGCCGCAGGGCCCCGCCGTCGATCCCCCGCGGGCCGACGAGACCCCCGGCGGCCGGCTGCCGCCGCACCAGGAGCCGAAGCAGAAGCGACCGGTCCGGACGATCCGGGTGCCCGGCCTCTTCGGCTGACCCCGTGGCCCGGCCGCCGAGGTCGCCGGGCCCGACCGGGACGCGCAGCATGGAACCAGGCACACATCAGCCGAACACAGGGCGAACACCCGTCGTTTCGCGGAGGTGACCGCGATGAACATGCCCGTGCGACACCGAACCGGCGGCTTTCTGGAGCAGATTCTGCCGCCGTTGAACTGGAGCGAGCCGATCGCCTCGGAATTCGACGACCTCTACGAGCGGATGGGCCGCCTGCTGGAGTCCGCCGGCGGCGTCTCCGCACTCGCCGGACGGACCCAGTGGGCGCCGTTGGCGGACCTGCACGAGACCGACAACGCCTATGTCGTCGAGGCCGAACTGCCCGGTGTGCAACGCGACGCCATCGACGTCGAGATCGGCAACCGGGAACTGCACATCACCGGTGAGTACAAGGAGTGCGGCAACGAGGGCGTGCTGCGCCGCACCACCCGCCGCACCGGCCGCTTCGCGTACCGGTCGGCACTGCCCGTTGACATCAAGTCCGACGAGGTCACGGCGAACCTGACGGACGGGGTGCTGACGGTGACGATCCCCAAGGCGGAGGCCGCGACACCACGGCACATCGAGATCACGGACTGACCCGCACCGGCGCCCGGCCCCCTCAACTCGACTGAGATGCCTGCTCTCGCTCCTCGACGGTTGCCACGAGGGTGATCGCGACCAGACCGGTGCGCTGCGGCCCTGCCCGCGATTGACATGCAGCCGAATGGCTGCCTATTGTTTTTAGGCAGCCATTCGGCTGCATATGAGGGGTGGGACAGGAGAGCGGGCATGGACGAGGTCTTCAAGGCGCTGGCCGACGCGGGGCGCCGCCGGCTGCTGGACAGCCTCAACGCCCGCAACGGCCAGACCCTGCGGGAACTGTGCGCGGAGCTCGACATGACACGGCAGTCGGTCAGCAAACACCTGGCCGTCCTGGAGGCGGCCAACCTGATCACCACGCTCCGCCGGGGGCGGGAGAAGCTGCACTACCTCAACGCCGAGCCGATCAACGCCCTCGCCGACCGCTGGATCAGCCACTACGACCGCGACCGGGCACGCGCCCTCGCCGACCTCAAGCACGCACTGGAGACACCACCCATGGACAGCAACGCGTTCGTCTACACCACCTACATCCGGACCACGCCGGAGCGCCTCTGGCAGGCCCTCACCGACCCGTCGTTCACCAGCCGTTACTGGGGAGTGGAGTTCGCGACGGACTGGCGGAGCGGATCGACCATGGCCTGGACCGAGCGCGGGGCCACCACCGCCCACCCCGAGCAGGTCGTCCTGGAGTCCACCCCGCACCGCCGGCTGTCGTACACCTGGCACACCTTCACCCCCGAGTGGGCCGAGAGCGCCGGCATCGCCGACGACGTCGCGGCCAGGCTCGCGGCCGAGCCGCGCTCGAAGGTGACGTTCGAGATCGAGCCGCTCGGCGAGATGGTCAAGCTCACCGTCGTGCACGACGGCTTCGCGCCCGACTCCACCGCTCGCGGCATGGTCCAGCACGGCTGGCCCGCCCTGCTGTCCAACCTCAAGACCCTGCTGGAGACGGGTGAACTGCTCCCCGAGCCCGAGCCCGTGTCCGAGACGCGGCAGGCGTGACCCCAGGCCCCCGGCCGCCGACCCCGCCCCCGACCCCGACCCCGTCCGCCGAGCTTCCCGCTCCCTCCGTGCCCTCCGCACATTCCGCGCCCTCCGCACCCACCCCTCCGGGCCGCAGGACCTGGGCGCCGGCCAGCAGTTCCGCGATCACCTCGTCGAGGTCCAGACGCCGCTCCACCGCCTGCAGTTGGGGCAGGGCGGCCCGGGTACTGACCCGGGGCGGGGCGAGCAGCCGGCAGCAGTCCTCGTCCGGCAGGACCGAGATGTCCGCCGTGCCGATGGCCCGCGCCTCGTCGATGATCTCCTGTTTCTCCCAGCCGATCAGCGGCCGGAGGAGGGGAAGGGCGGCGGCCTCGTCGACGGCGGCGAGGTTCGCCAGCGTCTGACTGGCCACCTGCCCCAGGCTGTCCCCGGTCACCAGCGCCTGCGCCCGGATCCGGCCGGCCAGCACCGAAGCGGTCCGGACCATCAGCCGCCGCTGGGCGACCACCTGCAGCCGCCCCGCGCCGGCCACCGCCAGCTGCCGCTGCGCCCGCCCCAGGGCGACGACGTACAGCCGGCCCGGCGGCTGATGGCGGTTGAGCTCCCGGGCGAGCGCGTACGCCTTGTACGTCGAGGACGCGTCGGTGTACGGGGCGCCCGTGAAGTGGACGAAGTCGCAGGCCAGGCCGCGGCGCATGGCGCGGTAGGCGGCCACCGGCGAGTCGTAGCCGCCGGACAGCAGCACCAGGGCCCGGCCGCTCGCCCCGACTGGCAGCCCGCCCTGCCCCGGATAGCGGACCCAGGACAGATACGTCTCCCTGTGGTCGATCTCGACCGCCAGCCGGACGCCGGGGTGGGACAGGTCCACCGGCAGACCGTCCAGTGCCTCCTGGATCCGCGCCCCGACATGGGCCTCCAGCTGCGACGACGTCATCGGGAACGCCTTGTCCCGACGCTTGGCCCGGACGGCGAAACTCGCCACCGGCCGCTCCGCGCGCACCGCGCGCAGCGTCCACACCGCCGCGACGCTGATCGCGTCGATGGTGCTGGGCACCCGGATCGCGGGCTCGACGGAGTTGAACCCGATCACCCGGCGCGCCCGTTCGACCAGGGCCTCCTGCGGCACCTGCCCGCCCAGCACGGTGACGTTCTGCGCGATCTTGATCCAGGTCGAACCGCCGACGCCGCGCAGCGCCAGCCTGAGGTTGTCGTGCAGCCGCTCGGTGAACAGCCGGCGGTTGCGCCCCTTGAGGAAGATCTCCCCGTGCTTGAGCAGGACACAGCGGCGGTACGGGCCGGGCGTCCCGGTGGCGGGGACGGGTGCTGCGCCGGACACGACTCTCCTTCGCGCGTCGTCGTGCGGCCGGAGGGCGCGGGCCACCGGCTTCCCCCTCCGGTGCCCGGCCGGCGGACGGGGCGGACCTGCCGCAACTCCAGAGTAGACACGCGGGCCGGCTCTGCCCCACGGGTCGCGCCCCGGCCTCCCGGCCGCGCCCGCTCAGGCCGCCGGAGCGGGCCGGTGACGACCGGCGAGCACCCGGGCGGCGAGTTCGAACCGGAGCGCGCACTCGTGCCGCCCCGGACCCGGGCCGGCGGCGATGGCCGGCTCGAACGCCCGCTGCAACACGACCACCAGGTCGTCGTGCTTGCCGGCGAAATAGGCGAGGTTGCGCCGCCACTCGCGGTGCCGCGCGGTGGCGACCGGCTCCCCGTACAGGTGGTAGACCGCCGCCTCGGGGGCGTACCGCAGCCGCAGTCCGCGCCGGGTGAGCCGGTAGCCCAGCTCGGCGTCCTCCAACCCCCAGCCGACGAACGCCTCGTCGAACCCGCCGGCGGCCACCAGGTGGCGCCGCCGGACCGAGGCGTTGCACGCCCACAGGTAGTGCCAGGCGGTCTCCAGGTCGGCGAGCTCGCAGCCGAACGCCTCCAGCACCGGCTCCCGTTCGTCGCCCCGCACCACCGGCGGCAGCGTCTCGAAGCTGAACTCGTAGCGCAGCCGCTCCCGATCCACCGGCCCGTCCCCCAACTGGAACCTGCGGCCTACGACCACCGCCGCGTCGTCCCCGGCGTGGGCCCGGGCGTGCTCGGCGAGGAAGGTCGGCGCCACCACCTGGTCCGCGTCGAGCAGCACGACGAGATCGCCGGTCGTCTGCGCCAGCCCGAGGTTGCGGGCCCGGGCGCGGCTGGAGGTGGGGGAGCGCGGTATGTACACATAGCGGAGGTCCAGGCCGGACGGGAGCGCGGCGACCATCCGGTCCGTGCCGTCGGCCGAGCCGTCGTCGACCACGATCACCTCGGCCGAGAGCTCCGCGTCGAGCGACTGACGGGCCAGGGACAGCAGGCACAGCTCCAGCGCGTCCCGGGCTCGGTAGGCGGGGATGACGACACTGATCCTCATGCTCCGACGGGCCTCATTCCTCGACGGGCGGCAGCCTGGTGCAGGACCTGCGTGACCCATGCTCCCCCGGGGCCGGGGCGATGCCCACGGCGTTCGACGAACCCGGGGATGCGCTGGTCCCTGCCGGGGTGCGCGGCGTGCTGCGGGTGACGGGGGATGACGCGGGAAGTGAACCACCGCGTCAAGGTGAGGGTCAACGGCACTCCTGCGTACCGGAATTGACCATCTTGACAGGTATCGATTCCGTGCAGTAGCGCGCTCGCGCAGCGCCCCACCCGCACCACTGATGACATTGGGACGCGTGCGCGGTCCTGAGGCGGGGCCCCGCGGTGACGGCCGCCCCCGGCGCGCGCCGGGCCGGCCCGTGCCCCACCCGCCCCGGCCCCCGGCAGCCCGAACGGCGCAGCGGAAACCGGTCCGAACACGGCCGAGAAGGCCGCCCCACGGGTGGGCGGCCTTCGACTGCCGTGCCGCCCGGGGTTATCGGCGGCGCTCCACCCGCCGCTCGTCCCACACCGGTTCGGGGGTCTCCCGGACCCGGCCGTCCTGCCCGAACACCAGGTACCGGTCGAACGACCGCGCGAACCAGCGGTCGTGCGTGACCACCAGCGCCGTCCCCTCGTACGCCTCCAGGCCCTTCTGCAGCGCCTCCGCCGACTCCAGGTCGAGGTTGTCCGTGGGCTCGTCCAACAGCAGCGCGGTCGCCCCGCCGATCTCCAGCAGCAGGATCTGGAACCGGGCCTGCTGCCCACCGGACAGCTTCTCGAAGGGCTTGTCCCCGTGCTGGTCGAGCTCGTAGCGGCGCAGCGCGCTCATCGCCGGCCCCCGGCTCTTGGCATGCTCGGTCCAGAGGATGTCGACGAGCGTGCGCCGCATCAACTCCGGCCGTGCGTGCGTCTGCGCGAAGTGCCCCGGCACCACCCGGGCGCCCAGCTTCCACTGCCCGGTGTGCGCGACCTCCTCACCCGCCAGCAGCCGCAGGAAGTGCGACTTGCCCGACCCGTTGGAACCGAGCACGGCGACCCGCTCGCCGTAGAAGACCTCCAGGTCGAACGGCTTCATCAGCCCGGTCAGCTCCAGTCGCTGGAGGGTCACCGCCCGGACGCCGGTGCGGCCGCCCTTCAGCCGCATGGTGATCTTCTGCGGACGCGGCGGCTCCGGCGGCGGCCCGATCTCCTCGAACTTCTGCAACCGCGTCTGCGCCGCGTGGTACCGCGACGCCATCTCGTCGCTGCGCGAGGCGTACTGCCGCATGTCGGCCACCAACCGCTTCAGCTGGGCGTGCTTCTCGTCCCACCGCCGCCGCAGTTCCTCGAACCGTGCGAACCGCTCCGTCCGCGCCTGGTGATACGTCGCGAAGCCGTCGCCGTGCACCCACACGTCGCTGCCCGCCGGGCCGGGCTCCACGCTCACGATCCGCTGCGCCGCCCGGGCCAGCAACTCCCGGTCGTGCGAGACGAACAACACCGTCTTGCGGGTCTCCCGCAACTGCTCCTCGAGCCACTGCTTCCCGGGCACGTCCAGGTAGTTGTCCGGCTCGTCGAGCAACAGCACCCCGTCCGGCCCCCGGAGCAGCGCCTCCAGCACCAACCGCTTCTGCTCGCCGCCGGAGAGCGTCCGCACCGCCCGCCACTGTGCCTTCTCGTACGGGATCCCCAGCGCGGACATCGTGCACATGTCCCACACCGTCTCGGCCTCGTACCCGCGCGCCTCCGCCCAGTCGCTCAGTGCCTGGGCGTACTGCATCTGCGCCGCCTCGTCGTCCCGCTCCATGATGGCCGTCTCGGCCTCGTCGACGGCGTGCGCCGCGTGCCGGATCCGGTCCGGCGCCACCCCCACGAGCAGGTCGCGCACCGTCCGGTCGTCCCGAACGGATCCGACGAACTGGGGCATCACCCCCAGCCCCCCGCTCACCGTCACCGACCCGCCGTGCGGTTTCAACTCCCCTGAGATCAGCCGCAACAGCGTGGTCTTGCCCGCGCCGTTGGCGCCGACCAGCGCGGCGACGGCCCCCTCTCCCACTCGGAAGGAGGCGTCGTCGAGCAACACCCGCCCGTCCGGCAGGTAGTACTCCACGTGCGCGACTTCTACATGCCCCATGATCGGCCCAAACTGCGAAAGCTTAAGAAACGTGCAAAACCAGAACCAGAGAAAGCGTGCCGCACCCCACCGGACGCCTCGCCACGACCGGCATCCCGCCGGCGTGATCACGGCCCGCTTTGTCACTGTATCGGAACGCGAAACCGCGCACCGTCCGCCGAACTCCCGCCGCACACCGCGCTCTTGCCCCGCGCGCCGTCCGGCAGGCCGTCGTCATCCCCCTTCCCCGCCCTCGTTCACCGGCTTCTCCCACACCGACACATGCCGATGACTCTCGTTCGTGAACGGTTCGCCCGTCCACCCCTCCCACCGCTCACGCAACCGCAACCCGGCCAGCTGCGCCATCAGATCGAGCTCCGCCGGCCAGACATACCGGAACGGGATCGACTGGTAGTTGCCGCGCCCTTCGGCCACGTCGACGTAGTTCGAACTCATCGCCTGGGTGGCCACGTCGTAGACGTCGAACGCCCACCGCGTCGGGCTGACGTGGAACGGCACGACGCGCTGGCCCGGTGGCAGCTTCCGCAGCTCGGGGATCCCGACCTCGATGACGAAACAGCCGCCCGGTTCGAGGTGCGCCGCGACGTTGCGGAAGCAGTCGACCTGTGCCTGTTGGGTCGTCAGATTCATGATGGTGTTGAAGACCAGGTAGGCGACGGAGAACGTCCCGTCGACCCGCGTGGTCGCGAAGTCGCCGATCGTCACGCCGACGTCGTCGCCACCCGGCTTGTCCCGCAGCCGGGCGACCATCGCCCGTGACATGTCGATGCCGTGGACGGGCACACCGCGGCGCGCCAGCGGCAGTGCGATCCGCCCCGTCCCGACGCCCAGCTCCAGAGCCCGACCCCGCCCGGCGAGCCGGGCCAGGAAATCGACGGTCGGATCCACGACGCCCGGCGCGAACATCCCGGCCGAGGCATCGTCATAGGTCGCCGCGACACTCTTCCCGAAGTAGCCGTCCTCGTCGTCCATGCTCGGACCGTACTGTCCACAGCGCCCGCTCCGCCCGCTATTTTCGCCGGGCCCCCGGCGCCCACCACACGTCCCTCGGGCGGACCGCCGTCGCGGCGTCCAGCTGAGCGCGGACATCGTCGTCCAGGAGCGGCACGGTCACCGGCGCGTTCCCCCGTCGGGGAGAACAGTGGGGATGCCCCACTGTGCCGGCCGGTGCCGTGCGGGCTTCCGTGCGTGGCCCTCCTTCCGTCGGCCGGGGCCGTGGTTCAGCTGCCGGCCGGCACGACGTCGGTGGCGTCCACCGCGTGGCGCAGGGCGCGGGCCAGTCGCACGGCGTCGCCGACCGCCCACACATGGACGAAGAACAGCCGGGGTTCGTCCGTCAGCCCGTGGTTGTGGAGTTCGACGAGCTTGGCGTCGGCCTTCCGCAGCGCCCGCAGGACGCGCGGCACCTCCTTGGCGATCATGCAGCAGTCCGCGCTGATCGCCGCCCGGCCGTGGCCGAGCGGTTGGAAGTTGAACGCGCTGGTCGAGCCCAGGCCCGGCGGCAGCACCAACTTGCCGTCGCTGATCTTCTCCTTACGGACGAAGATGCACTTGTAGATCCCGTCGTCGACGGAACCCTTGGCGCCCATCGCGTCATCGATCCCGTCGGTGTCCAGATCGACCTTCTCGTCCGGGTCGGACGCCTTGTCGGGCGGGGTGCCGGTGCCGTCGAACGCCTCGCGGAGACCGCGGGCCATGGCCACCGGTTCGTCGCCGTGCCCGTGCACATGGACCCACCAGACGTCGGGCCGCTGGGAGAGCAGGTGCTTGTGCAGCGCGGTCAGGTGGAGGCGGTGCTCCTGCAGGGTGTCGACGAAGTCCTGCAGCTCGTGTTCGGTCACGACGATGTCGCCCATCACCAGGGTGCTGTCGTCGGCGTAGCGGACGAACGAGACGTGCGAGCCCAGGGCCAGGGGCGCCTTGACGCGAACGTGATGGGAGTCCACGCGGAGGTCCCGGCGGGGCAGGCCGGTGTGGTACATCACCTTGCGTTTCATGTCGCCGGTCCGGCCCAGCGCCTTGGCCACTTTCTTCCAGTCGGCGAGGGTGGTGTGGACCGGTTCGATCAGCTTCCGTCCGCCCGACGTGATCGGTTCGTGCGGCAGGGGGGCGGGACGGGCGCGAGCCGAGGCGGGCGCCGCGGCCAGCAGCGGGGCGAGGGCCGCCGCGGTCAGTACCCGCCGACGGGGGGAGCCCGTGTGCGGGTCGGTGGTCTGCTGTCTGTCTCCAGCCATTACGTGAGCACCTCCACGATGACCTTCATGAGGAGATGGCAGCATGGCGGATCTGAAGCCCCGTCACATCGTTCTTGGCGGCCAGGTGGTCTCAGTGTCATCGTGATGGGTGAGCGGGTGGGGCCGGATGGCCATGGGCGGGGGTGCCGGCAACCGCCGTTCGCGGTGGCCGGCTCGGGGCGCCGCCGCCCTCCGGACGACACGGTGCCCCGTCCCTGCCGGGGCAGGAACGGGGCATCGCGTCCTTCAGCTCGTGGTCCGGCGCGTGTGTATGGCATCCGTCCAAGCGGCGAGCAGTCGCTCGTACTCGGCTTGCTCTTCGGGCCATAGTGGCCGACCGACACGGGCGGCCATGAACGTGCGTATCCGTTCGTTGGCCTCGGCGGTGGCGTCTGGGACGCATGTGGGCGCCATGGGGAAGATGATATTCGCCTGGCTGGTCTGGGGCTATTACCGCGTTTGGGTGATGCTGGCAAGCTCTGCCCTTGATGTCACGCACATATGCCCGCGTCGTGTTCGCTCGCGCCGCCGACCGGCTTCGCCGACCTGACCGGGGGCCGGCGGCCGACTCCCGGGAGGGCCGGGCCGGGCTCGGTACGTCCTTCACGACCCGCTGACGCATCAGTCGCCGGACTCGGCGAGCCGGCGCAGCAGCGGTTCGACCTCGGTCAGCCGGCGGATCTCGTCCGGCTGCAGCGCGGTGAGGCGGCGGGTGAGCACCCGTGCCTCACCGCGGGCGATGTCCGCCAGCGCCGCGGAGCCGCGTTCGGTGAGCAGGACCCGACTGGCGCGCCGGTCCTTCGGGTCGGCCTCGCGGCGTACCAGGCCCGACGACTCCAGGCCGAGGACCGCCGCGGTGGCGGTCGGTTGGGAGCAGGGCACCCACTGCGCGATCTCCCCGATCCGGGACGGCCCGCGCTGGGTCAGCAGCGCCAGCACGGCGACATGGGTCAGTTGGATGCTGCCTGCCGTGGCGGACCTGCGCAGGCTCCGGGTCAGCCGGTGCAGCGAGATCACCAGTTGCAGCGCCGCGTCGTCACCGATTGTCATCGCTCACCCATCGCCTCGTACCGGACCCGGTCAGTGGCGTGCCCCGCAGGGCCCGTCGTGGATCAAGTGAGCGTAATCGTGGGGGAGTACATCTCCAACCACAGCGCCAGATCCAGTGTGCGTTCGAGGCCGCGTCGTGATGCCTGGGTGATCTGCGGCGCCTCGTGTTGCGCCGCGCGCCGCAGCCAGTCGCGGTCGACGAGGTCGAAGACCTGGTGCGAGGGGCGCGCCAGCAGGTCCTTGGCGTGCTGCTGGAGTGCGACCGCGTACTGCGGATCCTGTGTGGACGGGTACGGGCTCTTCACCCGGTCGTACACCGACCTGGGCAACAGATCGGCGGTGGCCTCGCGCAGCAGGCTCTTCTCCCGGCCGTCGAAGGACTTCAGGGACCAGGGCGCGTTGTAGACGTACTCGACCAGGCGGTGGTCGCAGAACGGGACGCGCACCTCCAGCCCGACGGCCATGCTCGCCCGGTCCTTGCGGTCCAGCAGGATCCGGACGAAGCGCGTCAGGTGCAGATAGCAGATCTTCCGCATCCGGAACTCGAAGTCGCTCTCCCCGTCGAGCCGTTCGACGTCCTTGATGGCCCGGTCGTAGCCGTCCTGGATGTAGGAGCCCAGGTCGAGGGCGCCGGTGACGTCGGAGGTGAGGATGTTCTCGTCGTCGCCGAAGTGCTGGGTGAAGCGGACGAGCCAGGGGAAGGTGTGTGCCTTGCGCGCGTCCTCGTCGAAGAACTGCTTGTACCCGCCGAAGACCTCGTCGGCCGACTCGCCGGACAGGGCCACCGTCGAGTGCTCCCGGATCGCCTGGAACAGCAGGTAGAGGGAGGCGTCCATGTCGCCCAGGCCCATCGGCATGTCGCGGGCCCGCAGCATCTTGGCGCGGACGTCGAGGTCGGCCAGGGCGGCGGAGTCCAGCACGATGTCCTGGTGCTCGGTCCCGGCGAGCCGTGCCACGTCGTGCACGAAGGGGGTGTCGGGGGTGGCGCGCAGGTCGTCGGCGATGAAGTTCTCGGTCTGGCCGACGAAGTCGACGGCGAAGCTCCGCACCGTCTCGCCCGCGTCGGCCAGTTGACGGGCGGCCAGCGCGGTCATCGCCGAGGAGTCCAGCCCGCCGGAGAGCAGGGTGCAGCGCGGTACGTCGGCGACCAGCTGGCGGCGGACGATGTCGTCGAGCAGCGTCCGCACGTGCGCGATCGAGGTCTCCTGGTCGTCCTGGTGGGCCCGGGTCCGCAGCGACCAGTAGACGTGCCGGCGCAGTCCCTCGGAGTCGACGGTGACCACGGTGCCCGGCTCGACCTCGTGCATGCCGTCCCACACGGCGTGGCCGGGGGTCTTGACGAAGGCGAACAGCTCGCGCAGGCCGTCCAGGGCGACCCGCCGCCCGGCGAGCGGGTTGGCGAGGATCGCCTTGGGCTCGGAGCCGAACAGCACGCCGTCGGCGGTGGGGTGGTAGTAGAACGGCTTGATGCCCATCCGGTCGCGGACCATCACCAGCCGCCGGCGCCGCTCGTCCCAGACCGCGAAGGCGAACATCCCGTTGAGGTGGTCGGCGACCGCCTCGCCCCACTCCAGGTAGCCGTGCAGCACCACCTCGGTGTCGGAGTCGGTGGTGAAGCGATGGCCCCTGGCCGTCAGTTCGGCGCGCAGTTCGACGAAGTTGTAGGACTCGCCGGAGTAGACGATGACGACCTCGGTGCCGTCGGGCCGCTCGACGGCCATCGGCTGGCGCCCGCCTGGCAGGTCGATGATGGCGAGGCGGCGGTGGCCGAGCGCGGCCGGTCCCCGAACCCAGGTGCCGCGGTCGTCAGGGCCGCGGCAGGCCATCGTCTCGGTCATCGCGTCCACGGTCTCCTGCTCGGAGCGCAGATCGCGGTCGAAGGATATCCAGCCGGTGATACCGCACATGCCGTGTCCTCCTGCTCCGCACTCTGGGGCCGCCGATGCCGCGGACGGCGGGAGGTGCCGCCGTGGGTCGGGGTCGGGGAGGGGGTGGGCAAGGCCGGTGCGCCGGCTGCCCGATCCGCTCCGCCAGAGTCAGTTGTATCGAGCACCTATGTAACGAGAGTGTTCCTCGGGTGCCGGTCGCGTCAACCGGAGCGTAACGCGGAAAGGGGCGCGCAGTGGTGCGCCGGAGCGGCCGGTGATCCCTGGTGGCGCGCCGCTGAGCTGCGGTTTCATCGAGGGAGAGGGGGCGCCGGCGGCCCGGACGAGGGCCCGGGCGCGCCACCCGAACGGGGGAAAGGTTTTACCTGGAGATTGCGGAGGCGGGCCGGGCGGCGTGCCCCGCCCGCCGTCCGCGTCAGCCGTTCTTCCGGCCGCCCCGCCCGGCCACCGGCACGTCCAGGGCACGGGCGATACCCACCACACCCTCGTCGAGCCGCTGGAGGTGCCGCAGCACACGGAAGGTCACGGTGTGCGACGGCGGCACCGGGGAGCCGTCCGCGTCCAGCAGCGAGGCGATGCTGGCGCCCGCCTCCACCTCGCCGTCGGCGGGCTCGTCCGCCACCCGCGCCGCGATCAGCTCGATGTTGCGCTCGATGCGCCGGCCGACGCGTCCCAGCCGGGGGTCGGCCGCCACCGATCGGCTGGCCGGCAGGAGTTCCGCCGTCGCCGCCAGCGACCGGGCGTGATAGGCGCAGGTCTCCAGGAGTGCCACCAGATAGCGCGCGGTCTGCCGGCGGACCCGCAGCGGGGTGATGGGGTGCACCAGCGGCTGGGTGGAGTCGCGCAGGTCGTTCAGCGCGGTGTCCAGGTCGCGCGCCAGGGTCAGCAGGTCCGCCGTCGGCCCGCCGGACAGCTGGGCCACCGCCGCCGCAACCGCCTCCCGCAACCGTTCCAGGACGGCGCCCAGATGCTCGTCGGTGCGCCGGTCGGTGTGCACCGGAAGGATGACCGCCGCGGCGATGATCCCGCACGCCGCGCCCAGCGCGGTCTCCTCGATGCGCAGCACCAGCGTCGCGACGCTGTAGGTGTTCAGGACGGTGTAGAGCAGGCCGAGCATCGCGGTGACGAAGAAGGACATCAGCGCGTACGACAGCGGCGCGGTGAAGAACATGCCGAAGACGCACAGCAGCACCAGCGCGAACGCCGTCCAGGTGTGGTTGCCCACCAGCCCCGCCAGCGCCACACCGGCGATCACGCCCAGCACCGTGCCGACCAGCCGGCGGTACCCCTTGACCAGGACCTCGCCGGTGGACGCGGTGTTGAGGAACACCACCCAGCAGGTCAGCACCGCCCAGTACCAGCGCTGGGTGGACAGGAACTCCCCGCCGACGATGGCCAGCGCCGAGCCCACCGCGACCTGGAACGCGGCCCGGGTGGTGGGCCGCTGCAGCCCGGTGTGCACGTCCTCCTCGGCCTCCTCGGCACCGACGATCGCCAGGTCCTCGGCGTCGAACTCCTCCCGCGAGCGGATCGTGGCGGAGGTGTCGTCGGACTCGTCCTGCGGCCCGTCCAGCGCCAGCCGCAGACCCAGCACGGCGCGGGCGGCCTCACCGAGCGCGCGGAAGGCGTCCTGGACGGCGCCCGAGCCGCGCGGCAGGTTGTCCTCGTCGCGGTAGCCGAGCAGCCGGTTGCGCACGTGGGCCAGCGCGGTGCCGCGGTCGTCGGGCGCCCGGCGGGCCATCAGCAGCGCCAGGGCCTCCAGGTCCCGGCGGAGCGTGGCCACGGCATCGCCCTCGGACTGCATGCGGTTCGCGGTGGCCGGCACCGGGGCGTGCGGCAGGTGCAGGGTGAGGGTGTCGGTGCGCTCCGCGCTGCGCGCGTTGAGCAGCGTCATCCCCAGGCGTTCGGCGGCGATCTCGGCGTCCGCGATGCGGCGCTGGAGCAGCGCCGCGGTGGTCGCGTCGCGGGTGCCCTCCTCCAGGCGGCCCTGGATCATCAGTGCCGTCTCGTGCAGCCGGGCGGTGTGCCGCCGCAGGTCGTCGAGGACGCCGTCCAACTCCTCGGGCCCGGCGTCCACCAACTCCCGGTGGGTTGCCACCAGCTGCGCCAGGCGGGCCCGGAACGCCTCCCGCAGTCGGCTCAGGGTGCGCTCGGGGGTGTCCGGGAAGGCGGCGAAGCGGGCCACGGCACTGCACGCGAACGCGACGGCCAGGGTCAGGAACAGCTCCGGCAGCGTGGCCACGGTGGCGTGCACGAACAGCGAGATGAAGTAGACCTGAAAGCCGATCAGACCCAGCGCCGTGCCGCGGTCGCCGAACCGGCGGGCGTACGCGGCGCCGAAGATCAGCGCGATGAAGAACAGGTCACCGGCGATGATCCGACTGTGCAGCAGCGCCCCCAGCGCCACCGCGGCCAACGCCACCGGCAGGCCGAGGGCGAGGGTGACGGCCTGGCCGCGCACCTCCTTCTCCCGGATGGCGAAGGTGGCGACCATCGACGCCATGGCTCCCGCGACCAGGAGCGTGACGCCGGTGTCGAGCAGGGCCAGCGCGACGAGGGTCAGCACGATCGCCCCCACCGTCCGCAGCCCGGCCATCAGTCGCAGCAGTCCCGGGTCGGAGGCCGCGAAGCGGTTCCAGGTGCCCGTAACGGTCCGTCGTATTGCTGCCTTCACGCTGCCGTACGCTCCCCATCTTTGGCATCGGCCGAGGTCACGCGCCTCGGCCGGGCGCCCCCAGCATCGCACGAGGGCCGTCGGAACGGCCGTCGTGTGTGCCGTCAGGTGGCTTCGTAGGCGGCACCCGCGACCGCGAGGTCCTCCCAGGCCATGCCGACGCTCTTGAACAGGCGGGGGCGGTCGGGGTCGACGGCGGCGGCTCCGGTGGCCAGGCCGGCGAGCGTCACCAGTGCCTCCCGGTCGAGCCGGCCGCTCTCCAGCTCCGGGATGAGGTCGCCGGCTTCCCGGGCCGCGGCGGACCGGGACTCCACCACGACCGTGCTGCGCAGGACGGTCGTGCCGTCCACCTCGCGGCTCCCGCGCTCGTGGGAGCCGACCGCGGCCACCATGGCGTGCGGCGGGAGCAGGGCGCCGTCGAACAGCGGGGCACGGGCGGTGGTGCAGCAGGCGACGAGGTCGGCGCCGGCGACCGCGGACGGCTCGCCGGCCTCGACGCGCAGGCCGGTGTCCCGGCGGGCCGTCGCGACGAACCGCTCGACGTTGGCGGGGGTCCGCCCCACCACGGTGACGTGGGTCAGCGGACGCACCGCGCGCAGTGCGTCCAGGTGGCCGCGGGCCTGGGGACCGGTGCCGAACACCACCAGGCGGCTCGCCTCGCGGACGGCGAGCAGGTCGGCGGCGAGGGCGGAGACGGCGGCGGTGCGCACGGTGGTCAGCGCGATGCCGTCGAGCAGCGCGAGCGGGGCGAGGGTGGGGGCGTCGAAGAGCAGGTACTGGCCCTGCACGCGGGGGAGTCCGGCGGCCGGGTTGTCGGGGGCGACGGTGGCGATCTTGACGCCCGCGTACCGGCTGCGGTGCGCGGGCATCAGGAGCAGTTGGCCGTGCTCGACGGGCACGATGGTGCGCGGCGGGTCGGCTTCGGGGTCCGGCCCGTCGCGCAGCGCGGCGCGCAGTGCGTCGACGGCCGCGGCCATCGGGAGGGCGCGCAGCAGGCCGGTCTCGTCGATGGTCCGGGGCAGGTGGGGGACTGGGGGCGTGGCGCTCATACCGCCGAGTCTGCCCCGGCCGGCTGCCGGGATGCGTGATCTTCGACGCACCGGACGTGCGGGGCGGGGAGGGGAGGAGCGCCCGCCGGAGCGCTCCTCCCCACGGGGTCAGCAGGCGCCCAGGTCCTGCCAGACTCCCGAGCCGCCGGTGGACGGCGCCTCGCCCTGGGTCCACCACCGGGCCTTCCAGGTGTGGCCGCTGTAGGAGACGGTGTCGCCGCCGACGTAGACGGTGCCCGCGGCGTAGGGGCCGGCGGCGCAACTGCCGCCCGGGGGCGTGGTGGGCGGCGTGGTCGGGGGCGTGGTGGGCGGTGTGGCGCCGGCGAACTTCACCGAGTACTTGGTGAAGTCCCAGGCACCCTGCGGAACGCTGCTGCAGGTGCCGGAGGTCCGGCCGTTGTTGTCCGGCGGGGTGCACTGTCGGTCGCGGTTGACGGACCAGTTGGTGAAGCGCGCCATGTGGTGGGAGGTGGCGTAGTCCAACACGGTCTGGAAATCCGCCTGAGTGAAGAACTCCCCGGTGTCGCTGCGGCCGTTCATCTGGGAGATGCCCTCGTGGGCGTAGGCGGTGGCCTCGTCCCAGCCGAAGGTGGAGCGCAGGACGGCGTTGAAGTTGGTGAGCGCGGAGGTCTGGGCGGCGGCGCCGTTGAAGCCGCCGTCGAACGGCATGATGGAGAAGTTGTCCGGCACGAAGGACTGGGACTTGGCCTCGTTCAGCATCTGCTTGCCGAACCAGCCGGTGCCGTCGGCCGTCCCGGCGGTGGTGACGGAGAGATAGAGGCCGGGGTTCTTCTGCTGGAGGATCCTGGCGGCGCCGATCTCGTTGTGGATGGCCGCGGAGTTCTCGTACTCCGGCTCCTCCAGGTCGAAGTCGAGTGCCTTCAGGCCGTACTTGTCGATGACCTGCTGGTAGGCGGCGGCGGTCGCCTCGGGCGTGCCGCACGCCTGCCCCAGCTTGGTGCCGTTGTAGCCGCCGATGGACGCGGAGACGTCGCCGCCCTTGGCGCGGATCGCGGAGATCACCCCGGCCACCGCGGTGTCCGACGCCACCGGGTGGAGACCGTCCCAGGTCGGCGAGCAGCCGCCGCCGTTGGGCGCCAGGACGAAGGCGAGCTGGAACGCCTTGAGGCCGGTGGCGTCCATCACCGCGCCCGCGTCCGGCGGGTCGTTGTCGAGCGGCATGAGGTACGGCGCCGCCGCGTACCAGTTGCCGCCCAGCGCCTTCGGTGCCGGTGTCGCGGTGGCGGGCCGCGGGGCGGCGCGCTGGCCGGTGGCGAGCGCCGTGCCGGCGACACCGAGCGCGATACAGGCCGCCGAGACGGCGGCGGCGAGGGTTCTGACGTGACGAGGTGGCACTTGACCTCCACGAGCCGACGAGGGGGTGGTCCAGACCAATCGACCACAGCGTGAACCCTCGCCGTGGGCACGTCAACACTTTGGACCGGACCAAGTCGGCGCGGTGGGCGGGCCGTCGAGGCGGCGAACGCCGACCGGCCGCACGATCACCTAGACTCGCGAAAATGGCCAAGTACTTCGACGTCCACCCGGACAACCCCCAGCGCCGCACCATCACCACGGTCGCCGACGCCGTCCGCTCCGGCGGGCTCATCGCCTACCCGACCGACTCCTGCTTCGCCCTGGGGTGCCGACTGGGCAGCCGCGACGGCATCGACCGCATCCGCTCGATCCGCGCCCTCGACGACCGCCACCACTTCACCCTGGTCTGCCAGAACTTCTCGCAGCTGGGCCAGTTCGTACAGATCGACAACGACGTGTTCCGCGCGATCAAGGCGGCGACCCCCGGCCGCTACACCTTCATCCTCCCGGCGACCAAGGAGGTCCCGCGCCAGCTCCTGCACCCGAAGAAGAAGACCGTCGGCGTCCGGATCCCCGACCACACCGTCACCCAGGCACTCCTGGAGGAGCTGGGCGAACCGCTGCTCTCCAGCACCCTGCTGCTGCCCGACGAGGACGAGCCGCTGACCCAGGGCTGGGAGATCAAGGAGCGCCTCGACCACGTGGTGGACGCGGTGGTCGACTCCGGCGACTGCGGCACCGAACCCACCACCGTCGTCGACTTCTCGGGCGGTGTCGTGGAGATCGTGCGGCGGGGCGCCGGGGACGCGTCGCGGTTCGAGTGAGCGGAGGCGGAACGATGGCAGCAACACGGAACCGCGCGATACCGGCGCTCGCGGTGGCGCTGGCGCTCCAGGCGGGCGTGGCCGGCGTGGCCACGGCCCAGGCGGCCCCGGCGGTGGCGAGCGCCCCCGCCGCGGCCCCGGCCGCCGCGATCAGGATCACCGAGGGGCAGGTCGGCGAGGTCGGGCCCGGCCGCACGATCGTCTACCCCGCGGTCACCAGCTGTCTGACGGTCACCGTCCGGCTGGCGGACGGCGGGAAGGTCGGCGCACACGCCAGCCTGTTCCAGGTGCCCGGGGAATACCGGTCCGACCGGATCCTCGCCGCGGTCCAGCAGCGGATCGGGACGCGGGCGGTACGCGCCGTGGAAGTGCGGGGCGCGGTCGGTGCCTGGCATCCCAGCTACTTCACCAGGGCGATCGAGAGCTACCCGGAGGGCGCACAGGTCCCGGTGCCCACCGCGCCCGACCCCGACGGCCTGGCCCGGGCGGTGGCGGACGGCCTCGGCCAGCCGCGCGGCAAGGTCACCGTGCAGGACCTCCCCGACGGGGACCAGACGGTGGAGTGAATCGGAGGCCGGACGCCAGAGGCCGGACACTTCTTGAACGCGGCGAGGGTGAGTCCCCTGTGCCGCACGGAAGTGCGTGGCGGCACCAACTGCCTCTATCAGCACATTTGTTGACGGTCGGTCGGTGTCGTCGCGCGAAACTCAGGTCTGGCTCTTGACGCACCCTTCATGAAGCTGAAGCATGCGACGGCGGGAGTACGCTCCCCACCCCCCACATCTTCACTTCCTGAATCAGGAGAGTCACCCATGACCCCTGCCTCCAAGGAATCCCCCACGCCCGAACGCCCCACCGTCGGCCGCCGCACCGTCCTCGGCGCCGCCGCCGCGGTGGCCTCGGCCCCCGCCCTGCTCGGCCCCGCCCGGACCGCCCACGCCGCGCCGCCGCACAGAACCCCGGGTGCCCTGCCCGGCGGCGGCGACCTCGGCCCCAACGTCCTCGTCTTCGACCCGGCCACCCCCGGCATCCAGGCGAAGCTGGACGAGGTGTTCAAGCAGCAGGAGAAGGCCCAGTTCGACACCGGGCGCTACGCCCTGCTGTTCAAGCCCGGCACCTATCACGGCCTCAACGCCCAACTCGGCTTCTACACCTCCATAGCCGGCCTGGGACTGTCGCCCGACGACACCACCATCAACGGCGACGTCACCGTCGACGCCGGCTGGTTCAACGGCAACGCCACCCAGAACTTCTGGCGCTCCGCGGAGAACCTCGCCCTCGTCCCGGTCAATGGCACCAACCGCTGGGCCGTCGCCCAGGCCGCGCCGTTCCGCCGGATGCACGTCCGCGGCGGCCTCAACCTGGCGCCCGCCGGGGACGGTTGGGCCAGCGGCGGCTACCTCGCCGACAGCCGCGTCGACGGGACCGTGGAGCCGCGTTCGCAACAGCAGTGGTACGCCCGCGACAGTGCGGTCGGCGGTTGGTCCAACGGCGTGTGGAACATGGTGTTCTCGGGCGTGCAGGGCGCCCCGGGGCAGACGTTCCCCAACCCGCCCTACACCGTGCTCGACACCACCCCCCTCTCCCGTGAGAAGCCCTTCCTCCACCTCGACGGCGCCGACTACCGGGTCTTCCTGCCGGAGCTGCGCACCAACGCCCGCGGTGTCACCTGGGGCAACGGCACCCCGCGCGGTACCTCGCTGCCCCTGTCGCAGTTCTACGTCGCCAAGCCCGGCGTCTCCGCCGCCACCCTCAACCAGGCGCTCGCGCAGGGACTCCACCTGTTGCTCACCCCGGGCATCTACCACCTCGACCAGCCGATCCAGGTGACCGCGCCCAACACCGTCGTCCTGGGCCTCGGCTACGCCACACTCATCCCTGACAACGGTGTCACCGCCGTGCGGACCGCCGACGTCGACGGCATCCGCCTGGCCGGCTTCCTCATCGACGCCGGCCCGGTGAACTCCGCCACCCTCCTCGAAATCGGCCCGGCCGGCGCCGCCGCGGACCACTCCGCCAACCCGACCACCGTCCAGGACGTGTTCCTCCGCATCGGCGGCGCGGGCCCGGGCAAGGCCACCACCAGCATCGTCGTCAACAGCCGGCACACCATCATCGACCACACCTGGGTCTGGCGCGCAGACCACGGTGACGGCGTCGGCTGGGACACCAACCGTGCCGACTACGGCATCCGCGTCAACGGCGACGACGTCCTGGCCACCGGCCTGTTCGTGGAGCACTTCAACAAGTACGACGTGCAGTGGTACGGACAGCGGGGCCGCACCGTCTTCCTCCAGAACGAGAAGGCGTACGACGCCCCCGACCAGGCAGCCGTCCAGGACGGGGACGTCAAGGGCTACGCCGCCTACAAGGTCGCCGACTCGGTCACCTCCCACGAGGCGTGGGGGCTCGGCAGCTACTGCTACTACAACGTCGATCCCAGCATCGTCCAGCACCACGGCTTCGCCGCCCCGAACGCCCCGGGGGTGAAGTTCCACGACCTGCTGGTCGTCTCGCTCGGCGGCAAGGGCCAGTTCGAGCACGTCATCAACGACACCGGCGCGCCGACCTCGGGCAGCTCGACGGTTCCCTCGACCGTGGTGGCGTACCCCTGACCTCCGGCCCGTCCGGCACCACCACCCGGCCCGCCGTGCCATGGGACGAGGCCATGGCACGGTCGGTCGGCTTCGGCCGCGGCGTCGAACTCCTCGTCCGCCACCGGCGACGGGCGGCGCTCAGTCCATCCGGTAGTCGAAGGTGTACGGGAAGGACGGACTGCCGGCCTCGCACCTGAAACTGCCCGACCCGCTCAGGCCGACCAGGTCCCCGGTGGCCGATCCGGGGACGACCTCGAAGGTGCAACGCACCGTGCCGTCGGCGTCGAACGCGCCGCGCTCTTCGAGCACGAAACTGCCCTCCCGCCCGTCCAGCCGTCCGGTCAGCAGCTCCAGACCGGTGAACGTCCCGGTCTTGTCCGAGGTGTAGACGATGGTGTACTCGCAGGCCGTGCGGTCGGCCTCGATACCGCCGGAGAAGTTGTTGGTGACACAGGCGCGCGCGAGCCGCGGGCTCGTCGCGACCGAACCGATCGGCTGCTCGGTCCAGTTGGCGTAGCTGATGCAGCCGGTGGTCTGTGCGGGCATGGTTGTCCTCTCGGTCTCCCGCACGGCCGGTGCCGGGCGGTGTGCAGCCATCCTGACCGCCGTACCTGACACCTTCTGTCAGGTACGCGAGACAATCGGAGCATGCGCGCCGACCGGCTCCTCGCCCTGCTCCTGCTGCTCCAGAACCGCGGGCGGATGACCGCCGCCGAACTCGCCGCGGAACTGGAGGTGTCGGTCCGCACGATCTACCGCGACATCGAGGCGCTCGGCGCGTCCGGCGTCCCGGTCCGCACCGAGCGCGGGCCGGACGGCGGCTACCGCCTGATGGACGGGTACCGCACCCGACTGACCGGGCTCACCGGTGCCGAGGCCGACGCGCTCTTCTTCGCCGGAGCACCCGGCCCGGCCCGCGACCTGGGGCTGGGTGCGGTGCTGGCGACCGCCCAACTGAAGGTGCAGGCGGCGCTCCCGGTCGAACTCGCCGAGCGGACCCGGCGGATCCAGGACCGCTTCCACCTCGACGCACCCGCGTGGTTCCGGGACGCCGATCCGGTCGCCCACCTCGCGCCGGTCGCCCGGGCGGTGTGGGAGCAGCGGGTGGTCCGCACCCACTACCGGCGCTGGCGCGGCGAGGTCCACCGCGAGCTGCGCCCGCTCGGCATCGTCCTCAAGGGCGGCATCTGGTACGTGGTGGCGCTCGCCGACGAGGCGGTGCGGACGTACCGGATCGCACGGTTCCAGGCCGTGGAGCTCACGGACGAGGCGTTCGCACGGCCGGCCGGCTTCGACCTGGCCGCGTATTGGGCCGAGTCCTCCCGCCGCCTGGCGGCCGCGCTGCACCAGGACACGGCGCACCTGCGCATCTCCCCGCGGGCCCGGCGCCTGCTGCCGATGCTCTACGGCGCGGTGGGCCGGCGGGCGCTGGAGGGCGCCGGGGAGCCGGACGCGGACGGCTGGACGGAGGTGACGATGCCGGTCGAGGGGCCGGCCGTGGCCGTCGGCGACCTGCTCCGGCTGGGCGCGGAGGCGGAGGTCCTCGGCCCACCCGCGCTGCGACGCGCCGTGGCGGAGACGGTGGCCGTCCTGGCCGGCCGCTACGCGACGACGGACGACCCGTCGGAGTGACCCGCTCCGTCCAGGACCGGGCTGGTCCGCACGGGAGTTCAGCCCTGCGGACCGAGCTCCGCGGGGCGGCCGGGCCGCCCGACTCCGTAAAATCAACAAAATCTTCGATCCTTCTCCATATCTGTCAACGCTGCCTATCCATACGGTATTTGGCATGAACATCCGCTACATCGGGACCAACCGCCCCATTCATACGGCGCTTTTCGGCGCTCCGCACCGCGAACTCCCCTGAAACATGGGTTGGTTGTTTTTCCGCGTGATATGAGCCACTTGACACCCCAACCGCCCCGGCATTCACTTCTGCGGCGGTCGAAGACCCTTTCGGCGGCCTGCCACGGGGCACAGTCAGCCCCTGCCAAGGAGGTACGGATGAAGTTCGTTCGTCTCGTGAAGCGGATGCGCACCGAAAAGAGCCTCAAGGCGTACGCCTGGTACGGCTGGATCTGATCGGCCCACGCCCACAACGGACGGTGGCGGGCCGCACGCAACGGTCCGCCACCGGCCCGCGTTCCCGGAGGTTCCCGATGTCCCAGCGACCGACCGTCACCCGCGGCGACCGGCGGGTGCGCTTCGCGCCCAGGATCGACGCCCTGCTGCGCCGCCACACCGGTCAGGAGCTGTTCCGACTGGAGCCCACCACGATCGGCGTCGCGGGCGCCGACCTGATGGACGCCCTGCTGCGCAGCCGGCCGGCCAACGCCGAGGAGCGGCCGACCTTCAAGCCCGTCCTCGGCCGGCAGGTCGGCCGGACCGACGCCGCCGCCTACATGCAGGCCCTGGGCGCGGACGTGCGGAAGGCCCTGCAGCGCCCCTTGGAGACCTCCGTCGATCTGACCGGCACCTGGCCGGCGGTGCCGCACGCCTACCTCCGCGACCTCGTCTTCGGACAGGAACTCGGCCGCCTGCGGATCCTGGTCGACCGGAGACTGGAACTCACCCCGAAGCTGACCTGGTCCGCCGTCGCGTCGGGCGCCGCCCTGCTGCGCCGCCCCGACCCGGCGGAGCCGCTGTCGAAGCTCGCCACCCTCGCCCTCGGCGCAGCCGGCTACGCCGACCGCCGCTACGCCCTGTACCTCTACCGCCGGGTGGCGGCACCCATCTGCTTCACCGTGGCCGCGTTGGTCACCAACGCGGTCTGGCTGGGCGCCCCGTTCGACGACGCCGTCCCGAACCGGCAACTGCTCGCCGAGGCGCTCCGGCTGTTGCCCCCGTCGTGGAACATCCTGCGGATGGCCTCGCCCGAACTCACCGCCGTGGACGACCGGATCGGCCCGACCGACGACGTCCTCCTGTTGCCCCTGCTGAGCCACCGCGACCCGGCGTTGTGGGAGGACCCCGATGCCTTCCGGCCCGAGCGCTGGGCGGATCTGGACCCGGACAACCACCCCGGATATCTGCCGTTCGGCCACGCCGACGAGCGCTGCTGGGCCCGCCACATGGTGCTCCCGCTCGCCGAACGCATCCTGGACCTGGTACGCCGGGACGGCCTCACGGTGCGCCCGACCCAGACCGTCGGCCAGGTTGAACTCGACGGTCTGATGGAGGTCGCGGAGGTTCGGGTGACCCGAGGCTGAACCCCGTCCCGCCGCTACGAGCCAGCGGAGGGGAGCCATGATGGACCATCACAAGCTGCTCAACGACTGGATGTTGGCCCGGCAATAGGTGGCGAAGGAACGGGGTGGCCGCCCGGTGACGCGGGTGACGGCATCGGTCACCCGGTCCTCGGCGCCGTCGGCGATCCGGCGGTCCAGGTCCGCGAGGATCGCCGCGAAGTCCGCCGGCAGATGCCGCGCGAGCCGCGTGCGCAGTTCCGCCTCGGACACCGCCCGGTGGCGTACCGGTCGGCCGGTGACCTCGGTGAGGATCGCGGCGACGGCGTCGTAGGAGAGGGCCGCCGGCCCGGTGAGCACCCAGTCGGTGTTGTGGGGCACGGGGTCGGTCAGTGCGTGCGCGGCCACCGCGGCGATGTCGTCGGCGTCGATGAACGCCACCCGGCCCCGTCCCGTCGCCGTGGTCAGCAGGCCGTCGGTGCGGACGGCGTCGGCGTGCGGGTGGTGGCCGGTGAAGTTCTGCATGAACCAGGAGGGGCGCAGCACGGCCCACTCCGGGACGAGGCCGGGCAGGGCCTGGTGGACGGTTCCGGTGGCCGGACCGCCCGCGGGGATCAGGGAGGAGCTGAGCAGGACCGCCCGGCGCACTCCGGCGCGCCGGGCGCGGTCGAGGAAGGGCAGCATGACGGCGGCGGGGTCCGTGGCGCCGGGCGGTGGCACGAGGTAGACGGCGCTCGCGCCGTCCAGCGCCGCGTCGTGGGTGCCGGGGTCGGTCCAGTCGAAGGCCACCGGTTCCGCACCGGCGACGGGAACGGGGTGGCGGCCGGCGGCCCTGGTGGGGTGTCCGGCCCGCGTCAGCCGGGCCACCAGGCGGCTGCCGGTGGTGCCGGTGGCGCCGGTGACGAGGACGGGGCCGGTGGTCGGGGACGTGTGGCGGGGTGTGGTCACGGGGGCCTTCCGGGCGGGATGGGTGGGCGTGCGGAAAGGGGCGGGTCAGCTGCGCATGGAGGCCGGGACGGCCAGGGGATTCCAGTAGTCGCGGTAGTGGGCGATGCGGCCGTCGGCGACGGTGACCACCGCGACGTACGACATCGCGAACGGCTCGTCGGTGGCGACCAGGCGGCCCACGGCGCTCATCTCGGCGATGATCGTGCCGGTGCGCTGGGTCTGATGGATCGTCAGGTGCGGGAAGTCGTGCAGCTCGATGTGTTGGGGGTAGTCGCGCATATAGGCGGCGACGGCGGACTTGCCCTCCAGGCGGCGCGGGCGGCCTTCGGGCGCGAAGGGGAACTCGAAGACGCCCTGGTCGTCCCAGAGGTCCACCCATGCGGCGAAATCCTGGTCCAGAAGGAGGCGGAGCCCGTGACGGAAGAGGTCCTCCGGAGTCCGATGGGCGGTCGTGGTGGGGGTCATCTCGCTTCTCCTCGATCGGGAGCGTGCGGTGCGGTCGTCCGATACGGTTGGACCGCCGGTCCGTTTCGACGATACGGACCAGTGGTCCGTTTCGCAAGAGAGGTCATGACCGATGCCCGAACCCCGACAGCGCGCGGACGCCGTCCGCAGTCGTGAAGCCGTTCTGGACGCCGCCGAGGCGCTGTTCGCGCGCAGCGGTCCCGCCGAGGTGAGCATGAACGCCGTCGCGTCGGCCGCCGGCGTCGGCAAGGGAACGGTCTTCCGGGCCTTCGCCGACCGGGCGGGACTGCTCCAGGCGCTCGCCGAACGACGCACCGCGGCGCTCCGCCGGGCCGTCGCCGAAGGGCCCGCCCCACTGGGGCCCGACGCCCCGCCGCACGAGCGGATCCCCGCGGTGCTCGACGCCCTGGCCCGCTTCAAGCTGGACAACCTGAGCCTCTACCTCGTCCTGGAGGAAGCCGGCGCGGCCAGCCCGTACCGGAGCCCGTCCTACACCTGGTGGCACACGACGCTGCGCGACAGCCTGGCGCAGTGCGCCGACGCAGGGCGCGCCGACTTCGTCGCCCATGCCCTGCTGGCCGCCGTCCGCGCCGACCTCATCGCGCACCTGCTTACCGTGGAGGGGCTGTCGGTCGACGAGATCCGCGACCGACTGGCCGTCTATGTCCGCTCCGTGCTGCCGCGCGACACGCACGCGTGAGGCGCCCCCGGTCGGGGCCACGGCCGGCGGCCCATCGGGTCCCGGGGTCCCGACCGGCCGTCACGTCATGCCTGGCCGATCAGGCCCGTCCGCAGCCGGCCCAGGATCCGGGCGAGCAGTCGGGAGACATGCATCTGTGACACCCCGAGCTCCTCGCCGATCTCCGACTGCGTCTTCTCGTGGACGAACCGCAGGGTGAGGATCCGGCGATCCCGCCGATCGAGCTTCCGGACCAGAGGAGTCAGCGCATGGAGGTCCTCGGCGAGCTGCAGCCGCGGGTCCTCGTCGCCGAGGGCGTCGGCCAGGCTGCGGGCCGACTCGTCCTCGGCCGGGTCGCTGGGTTGGTCCAGCGACCCCGCGGTGTAGCCGTTGCCGGCGATCAGCCCGTCGATCACCTCGTCCTCGCCCAGGCCGAGGTGCTCGGCGAGTTCGGCGACCGTGGGGTCCCGGTCCAGGCGGGCGAAGAGGCGCTCCTTTGCCTGGGCGATGTCGATCCGCAGTTCCTGCAACCGCCGCGGTACGTGGACCGCCCAGGTGGCGTCCCGGAAGAACCGCTTGATCTCGCCCACGATGTAGGGCACCGCGAACGTCGTGAACTCGACCTCGCGGGACAGGTCGAAGCGGTCGATGGCTTTGATCAGCCCGATGGTGCCGACCTGGACGATGTCCTCCATCTCGCTCGGGTCGCCGCCGCGGTTGCGGAACCGGGCGGCGGCGTACCGGACGAGGGAGAGGTTCATCTCGACGAGCGTGTTGCGCACGTACTGGTACGCGTGGGTGCCCTCCTCCAGCACCGCGAGCCGCTCGAAGAACGGCCGGGACAGCGCCTTGGCGTCCCTCGGCGCCACCTTGGACGCCTCCGCGATGTACGGCAGTCCGCCGGTTCCGGAACTCACGGTCCGGTGGCCCTGTCCCTGGCGCTGCCCGTGCCGCGTTCCGGTGTGCGTGGAAACCGCCGTCGTCATGGCTGCCCTCCCATAATTTGGATCATGGTCCGGTAAGCCGCGTCTGCCCTTCGTTCGCGGAACAAAACTTAAGCCCCATCTTTTTTGCCATCCCTGATCTTGACGTTGTGTCAGCAGATGTGGTCCGGCGATACGCACAGCTCTCTTCTGGCCATCGGACGCATCGCGACCTTCGTCTCGCGCTCGGTTCGGTCTCTCCGCGGCCCTTGCTCGGCCCTTCCGTGGCCCTTCCATGGCCTTTCCGTGGTCTCTCCTCGGCTCGCCCAGGGTCCCTCTCGGCCCGGTCCGGGACGTCAGTGCGCAGCCCCGATGCGCCGGTCGAGCTGTTCCAGGACGTGCGGCCAGGCGTCCCGGTGGCGGTCGCGCGCCGCCTCGTCGGCGAACCCGGCATGGCTGAGCCGCAGCCGCGTCCCGGAGCCCTCGGCGGCGAATGCGACCGTGACCACGGTCTCCGCGCCCTGGGTTCCGCCCGCGCCGGTGACCCACGTCAGCTCGACCAGTCGATCCGGATCGAGCCGCAGGAAGCGGCCGTAGTGCGGGTGGCGGGCCCCCTCGTGCTCCGTCTCGAAGAAGAACGCCGTGTTCACCCGGCCCGCCATCAGCACCGATCCGGGGGCCGCGAACCAGCGGTCGAACTGCTCGGTCCAGGCCCGGTACAGCGCGGCCGGCGTTCCGCTCATGAGCCGCTCGACGGCGAGCTGGTGCGGCCGGGAGGACAGATCGGGCAGGCGCATCGGTTCGTTGGACATGGAGGGAATGTAGCGTAATGGGGCAAAAGCGGCGGCTCTTTGCTGGCTCGAAGGGTGCCCGACCGGAGTCCTTGCCTTCGCTGACCGCAACTCTTCCGCACCGTTTCCCGGACCTCCGCGGAATTCGCCGGGAACGGGCCGGGTGCGGGTGGGGCGCGGGTGGGGAAAACTGGGGCCGACGCGGGCCGGAACGTGGATTTCTACGGGGAGTTGGTGTTGGCGGGGACGCTGCGCCGGCTGCCGAGATGAGCGCACTCCGGTCTTTCCCGCGGATGGCGGAAGTCGCCCGGACCGCTCGGTTAGGGTCGGACGCATGAGTGAGGAGATCGCCGCACTGGTACGTCGTCTGGCATCCGAGAGCCGGGAGGATCGCGCGGCCGCACAGGACGCACTGACCGCTCTCGGGGCCCCGGTCGTCAAACACCTGCTGCCGCTGCTGCGCAATGAACAAACGCCGGGCAACTCGGCCGCGGAATCCTGCCTGGAAAGTCTGGGGCACGCGGCAATCGATCCGCTCCGCGAGGTGCGCGCGGAGGGTCCCGGAAGCCTGCGGAAGGCCGCGCTGCGCATGCTGGCCACGATCGGCGGCGCCGATGCCCTCAGTGACGCGGATCGGGCGGCCGTGGAGCGGTTGGTGCAGATCAAACTGCCGGACGAGGAGCCGGGTGATCTGCCCGCCGACTGCTGGATCGCGGTGCCCGAGGCGGAAATCGGCGATATCGTCCGGGCGTTGGACCTGCACGACGCCCGCCCGGTCACGACGGCCATGGGTCTGTCCGCCGCCGTCGAGCACGAGAATTCCCTCCGGCGCCCCACGGAAGACGGCGGCGTCACCACGGCATACCGGGTCTTCATCACCCCGGAATTCGACGGCTGGCGACTCATCTACGGTGCCGATTACCTCAACGACAACTGGGCGCAGATCGTGACACGGCTCAGCGCGCACTGCTGGGAAGCCCACTTCTACGCCATCGACGACTACAACGGCGCGCAAGTGTGGTGGGTTTCGGAGAACGGACACGACAAGCGCGGCTACCGCACCTACGGCGACCCGGAGTGGATCGGGGAACCGATGGAATTCGAGCGGAACTTGATGCCGGGTGGCGACGCCCATGACGACGAGGACGACGACGCCGAGCAGTACGCCGAGGGTGTCCGTGATCCGGAGGAGGTCGCTTCCTCGATCTCCATCCAGCCGACCGTGGTCGAGGTGCTCGACCGGGTCGGGCACGGCTGGCTCGCGGTGACCGACCCGGACGTCGGGCACGGCCGGTTCCGCGGCGCCCTGGACATCTGAGGGCGCCCCGAGGCGGTGCCGCCGCCGTGGCAGAAGGCCGGCGGCGGCACCCGCGGAGTGCGTCGGCGCTGCCCGCTACAGCAGACTCGGCTGAATCTTCTTCCAGGTCGAGTCCAGATGGGCGATATGCCGGTCCATTTCGCGGACCATCGCCTGCTTTTCGGGTGTCGTCATCCCGTTCTTCCGCTTGGTGAACTCCGTATCGATCATGTCCGAGAGCTTCTTGCGCTGTTCCGCTTCGCTGAGCTTGTCGACCTTGTCCTTCTCTGCCGCGATCCAATTCGCGCTCTTGCCCTCGCGGCGATCGAGCCGGTCGCTGATCTCCTTCTGTACGTCCGCGATGGACTTCTTGTCGAACTCCTTCTTCAGCTTCTTCTTCTCCGTGTCGAGCTGCTTCTTCGCCTTGACGTCTTCCGGGTCGGTTCGGTAGGTCGTGCTGTAGTACACCTTCGTGTCTTTAGGGGTCATTTCCCTCAGCACGTTCGAACACTTCGCGTGTCCCTGGCCGTTGCCGCACGGTTCACGCTCGGTGTAGAGGGCCTTCGCGCTGTATTGCGCGCCCTCTTGGTTGGCCCGTTTCAGCCACTCCATGAGGTGTTTCTCCGAGTGGCGCCCCGACACGTTCTTCTCGCCCACCGGAACCGAGGAGTCGGCAACGTAGTGGGTTTCCCGTGCGGGCGGCGGCCCTTCGACCTCCAACACCGCGTAGTTGCGGTCTGTGAAGTCCGGACTGTTCTGCTTCAGGCTCTCCGGCATCGGACCGTCGTGCTTCAGCTTGTCGAGGTACTTGTTGCCACTGTTGCGGTGCCCTCGGACACCCAGCGACTCGTCGGAGTTCTTGGCGGCACTGTCCGTCGTGCCGTCCTTGGCATCCGGCTCGTTCGGAGGACGGTACGGCTTGTCGACGTCCACCGGATTGCTGCCGACACCGTGCTGCTCGTGGAATCCCACACTGAGCCGGGTCAGGGACGAGACGACGGCGAGTTTCTCACCGCGGTCCAGGTCCTTGAATCCGGGCAGCCGCTTCTCCAGGTCGCTCTGGGTGAATTTCTGCGGTCCCTTGCCCGCGTCGGGGTCGTTGGTCTGCGGATGGCCGGAAGAGGCCCGGAGCACCCGTGCCAAACTTCCGTCGTCCGCCCAGCCGGTCAGCCGGTCGTGGACCCGGTCGAGCGGGATGCGGTGCACGTCCCGATCATTGCGGAGCTGCGCCTGGAGCTTGTCCGGAACCTTCCCGTACTCCTTGGAGTCCTTCTTCTCCGCGTCGAGGGTGTGCTTCCCCTCCTTCTCCTGCTTGGAGGTGTCGCTCGTGCCGCGATCACGCGGATCGGCGTAGGGCTCTTTACCGCTCGTCTTGCCGCTCGTCTTGCCGTCTGTCGTGCTGTCCGTCTTGCCGTCGGTCTTGTTGTCGCCCTTCCCGCCGTCCGTGCTGTTCCCGTTGTCCTTCTTCGGCTCCGCCGTGGAGCCGGTCGACTGCCTGTGATCCTGCTTGGAGGCGTTGCCGCCGCTGTTCGACGGCCCGGCGGGCGGCTGGCCGTCGAGATCCATCGGGGTATCGGGAGTGGGCTTGCCGTGCGGCGGCCCGGAGGTGGGATGCTCCGTCGTGCCGGAGCCGGTGTTCGTCCCCTGGGTCTGCGGTGCCTGCTGTGGCGGTGAATGCTGCTGCGTGGGGTCGTCGTCGACGTCCATGCGGTGGTCGTCGAGGCCCAGGGCGTCCATGTGGTCCGGGAGGGAACCGAGGGTCGCCTGGGGCGGCGACGGGGTGTCGGTGTGGGGATCGTTACCAGACTGCTGGCCCGGCTGTCCCTCCCCGTCCACCTTTATTCGGGTCCGCCGGTGGGAATCGGAGCCGGACTCGGGGGTCGAGCTGACGGACTCACCGTCGGGCGAAGGCTGTTCGCTGGCCTTGCGCTTGAGGGCGGCGGGGTCGGCCGCCGAAGGCCGGTCGTCCTTCCCGTGGTCCGGGCTCGGCGTGTCGTGCCTCCCGGTGCCGTCGCCCGTGTCGGGGGAACCGTTCGCCGCAGGGGGCGACTGGTCCGCGTGCCCAGTGTGGTCGGAGTGGTGGTCGGAGTCCGTGCCGCCGGAGTTGTGGTGCGAGTCCGTGGCGTCGGAGTCGTGGTGGGAATCGGTGGCACCGGAACCGTTGGAGGCATCCGGGGCGGGATGCAGCGGCTTCCGGTCGGCGTCCAGCGGAATGTGGAAGACGTCCGTGGCGCCCTCGGTGTTGATGGGGTGGTGACTGACCTCACCGCTCTGGGTGTCGACCCAGACGATCTTCCCGTTGTGGTTGACGGCGTTGAACGCATGACCGCCGCCGTCCGCCCAGTTGACCTGGACGATCGCCGCGGAGCCCGGCCCTGCCTTCAGCAACTCCTGGGCGATGGCATGGTGGCCGTCAGGACTGGTGCCGGCGTAGGAGTGCGGCGCCCCGGCCCAGTCGATGATGTTCTCGTTGGCCTTGGACTCCGGAGACCAGTGGTCCGGGGTCCCGTCCGGGGTCTGGTCGGGGGTCCGGGGCGCGGAGACCTGGGGGTTGCCGTACCAGGTCTCCAGGAACGAACGACTGCAGTCGGCGCAGTTGTTGGAACGGCCCGGCACGCTGGTGCCGCCGTCGTTCTGCAACTGGGCCCAGCCGGCGGTCGGATCGGGGAAGCGCTGTGGGCTGCCGTCGTCATTGCGCGGGACGGCGCTCTCCAGCGCCTGCTGGTCCACGGTGTCGGGCGGCAGCAGGCCGCCGGGGGACTCCTGGATACCGGACCGGATCTCGTCGAGGCTGGGACGGTCGTCCGGTGTGGCGGTGGCGTCGGATGGGTCAGGTGCATCAGACGCGTCAGACACGTCAGACACGTCAGATGGGTCAGACGGGTCGGGCGTGTGGGCAGTGTCGTCCTTGTTGTCCGGCGCTTGGTCGTCCTTGGGGTGCGACTCGCTGTCCGGCTGGTGCCCGTCCTCGGCCTTCTGGTCGTTGGAAGGCTTCGGGTCGTGGTTGGTGTTCGGCGACTGCGAGTCGTGGTCAGGGGTGGTGGGCGACGGCGGTGCGTCGTTGGTGTGGGGCGGTTGCTGCGTGGGCCGGGACGGACGCGGGGACGGCTGCTCGTCGTGCGGGCGCTCGGTGCGCGGAGGTTGGGCGGTGCGCGGAGGTTGGGCGGTGCTACGCGCAGGCGTGGGCCGTGGGCGCGACGACTGGTCGGCCGCGGTGGGGTTCCGCGGGTCACAGGTCGGTGTGCCGCGCGGGGGTGCGCCGCCGTTGCCGGCGGGGGAGGACGGGGCGGTCGACCGCGGGGGTGTCGTAGCGGAGGGGGATCCGCTCGCGGGAGTCCCGGCGGGAGCGCCCGTAGGCATGGTGCCGCCCATGACGACGCCGGGCTGCGGCGATTGCTGTGTGGACGGCGGCGGTGTGCCGGCCGAGCCGGGGGCATCGCCGCCTGCATGCGACGGCTGGGCGACGCCCGGCGGCGGAGGTGCCAGGGTCGCGCTCTCCGTGTGCACGGTGACCGGGCCGTCGTCCTGGGGCCGGTTGGGATCGGGCTGGTGCGGCGCACCGGACGAGGAGGGACCGGAGTACCCGTGTCCGGACGGGGCCGCATGGGGAGCGCCGCCGCCCGATGCCACTCCACCGCCCGTCGGCATGCTGGTACGGCTGCCCCCGCCGTTGCTGCTGCTGCCGTCGTCGTGCTGGGCGCCGGAGTGGTCCGGCGTCGGGGACGGGGAGGGAGATGGGTCAGGGGCTGGCGATGGCGCGTGCTGCGGTTGCGGGCTCGTATGGGTACCGGTGTCAGTGGTGCCGTCGTTCCCACTGTTGGTGACGCTGCCGCCAGTGTTGCCACTGCCGCCGTTGGGGTCGCTGATCCCGTTGCCGTGATGTTCCGGAGTGGGGGCAGCGGGGTTGGGGCTTGGGTCGGGGCTGGGGCTGGGGCTGGGGCTGGGGCTGTCTGCGTGGGCGGGAGTCGGTGCCGGTGCTGATGCAGTATCCGGCCTGCTGTCGGAGTCCGGGCGCGGGGCGGTGTTGGTGCTGGTGTCGGTGTTGCTGTCGTTGTTGCTGGTGTCGTGGGAGGTGGGTGTATCGGTGTTCGGTCGGGCGGACGAGTCCGTGTCCGGGCGTGCCGTCGAGCCCTGGCCGTGGTCCGAGCCACGGTCTGGGCCTTGGTCCGAGCCGTGCCCCGATCCCGTGTCGGGCGACGGGGCCGAGTCCGAGGACGACGGGGAAGAGGTCGCGGACGACGAGGCGTCAGGCGTGGGCGATGCCGCCTGTGCTTCCCGGTAGCCCGCGTCGAACGGCGTCAGCTGGCTCGGCGGCGGGGCGGCGGAATGCGCCGACCGGGGCGAGTTGCCGCCGTCCGGCGAGTGACCATTGCCTCCGGCCGAGGAGGAACTTCCGCCCTCGGCGGGTGAACTCCAGCCGTCGGAAGGGGAGTTCGGTGCCGTCGAGGGGTTGTTCGTGGGGGCGGAATGGCCTGCCGACGACGATCCCCCCGATGCGGGGGCCCCACCGCCCGCCGACGATCCGGCGGCCGACGTTCCGCCCGCCGACGCCCCACCCGTGGACGGCGATCCGTCGCCGCCCGATGACGATCCGTCGCCTCCCGGCGATGAACTACCGCCGTCTGACGGTGAGTTGCTACTGCTCGACGGTGAGTGGTTGCCCCCGGGCGACGACTGGCCGCCGCCCGAAGTGTCGGATCCCGAGGACGTGCTTCCGCCCCCGCTCCCGCCGCCTGCGGACTCATGTCCCGAACCGCCGGCCGAATCGCCGCCGGAGTTGTGGCCGGCGGCCGATTCCAGGCCGTTGCGGACGTGGTGGCCCGCCTTGGCGCCCGCGCCGTCGCGCAACGCCTCGGTGAACGTCTGCCCCGAGTTCTTGAGCGCGTTGACGCCTTCTTCGGCACCCTTGTTGACGGTCCGGCCGACGTCGAATCCGCTCTGCGCGCCGAAGCTCATGTTCACGGACTGTGCGATGACGTCCGAGATCATGGCCTGGAGCGCCGAGACCGCGGGCTCCTTGGCGGTTTCCAGCGCCGCGTCGAGGACCTGCTTCGCGGCCTCCTTGATGATTTTCCGGACGATCGCCCGGGTCGCCGCGGTGGCCGCCGCAACGCCGATCTCCGACAGGCCGAACGTGAACGGCGCCGCCGCCTGGGCAGCGATGATCTCCGCCGCAAGGATCGCCAATTGGGCGATCACCGCGACTTTCATGCCGATGACGAGGCCGGCGGCGACGTCCAGGGCGACGGCGATGGTCTCCGCGGCGGTCCGGGCGTCGGCGAAGTACCCGGAGCCGGAACCTCCGTTGAACTTCTCCCAGGTGGTGTTGAAGCCGTCGATCGAGTCACCGGAGTTCTGGGACACCACATTGCCGGCAGCGGTGACGCCGCGCTGCTGGAGCTCTTCCACGCCGGAGGCGAAGTTCCGCCACTGCTGGGCGGATTCCCGCAACTTGTCTTCGTCTGCCGTGGGCCAGTTGAACCCCAGCATTTCGAGGACCCACTCAAGTGCGTCCGGCAGCATTAACGACACGGTGGGGATCTCCAGGCAGGCGCGAGGTCAGGAAGAGGGGGCGGAGCGGAAAGGGGTGCGGAGGTGGACGGGAAGGGCGGCGCGAGCAGGGGCACCGCGAGGGGCGGCGGGAGGGGCGGTGCGAGGGGCGCCGTGAGGGGCGACGCGAGGGGGCGCGGGTGGCGGGGGTGAGGTGCGGTGAGTCGCTAGACGTTGGGGCTCCGGAAGCGGGCGATTGCCTGGTGCTCCGTCTCGGCGTTCGCGATGTGCTGCCTCAGCATCGAATCGTTGAAGTCCTCGTCGGCCTCGTGGTTCTTGGCCATGTTGTTCAGCCCGCCGCCGATTTCTTGGAGCTTGGAGGCGAGATGGCCCATCGATTCGTACATACCGTCTCGTAAGCCCTCATAGACGACACCGAACTTCTCGCCCAGGTCGTCGTCCCCCCACGGGGGTGTGTCGTCGCCCTCCAGGGAGGTCAGTGCGTCCTTCAACTTGTCGACGAGGCCCTGGTAGTCCTTGCTGATCTGGTCGAAATCGGCACCACCGGTGCGCAGTGACGCTATATCAGCTTTTAGGCCGTCTCCCACCAGAATCCCCAGGTAGTTCTCATGTGCATGGCCGTGAGGCCGCAACGTTGGTGGAAAGTTTAAACAGTTGACCTGGTCAATTCTCAAGGATGTCTTTGCAACAGCTTTGTTGCATGGTTCGATTCGCGCCACCCGGGTTGGGAGCTTGCATCCCCGGCGTCGATGTGCGTCCCGTCGGTGCCTCGCCGCCCGGCCGTGCGATCTGAACGTTCGCTGAACAATCGGCGGCCCGCGGATCCCCGACGCCCCTCCGGCCATCTCGCACACCGACCGGTGAGTACCACCAGGGAGGATCGTCCATGGCCAGCACGACCCCAGCCGGGAATGCGTCTCCAGTCGGGAACGCGTCCTCGGCGTTGAACGGGCCCACAGCGTTGGACGGGCCCGCAAGGGGGGAAACGTTCCCGGCGGCGAGCGTGCCGACCGGGCGGGCCGACGGCAGTCGCCTGCTCCGCCGGATCGGCGCGGCGCGCCGGACGCCGGAGCCCCGGCCGGCGTACTCCAGACCCGTGCTGCTGGCGATCCTCGTCATAGCGGGGGTGCTGTTCGCCTGGGACATCCAGCACAGCGCGTTCCACGCGTTCTACTCGGAGACCGCGCGCAGCATGTCAGAGAGCTGGCATGCCTTCCTCTTCGGCTCCTTCGACCCCGGCGGCTCGATCACCATCGACAAGCTGCCGGGCTTCCTGTGGCCGCAGGCGCTCTCCGCGCGGATCTTCGGCTTCCACCCGTGGGCGCTGACCTTGCCCCAGGTGATCGAGGGTGTGCTCAGCGTCGCCGTCCTGTACCGCGCGGTGCGTCGCTGGGCGGGCGAGAACGCCGCTCTCCTGGCGGCCGCCGCCTTCGCCCTCACCCCGGCGATCGCCGGGCTGTTCCGCACCGAGGTCGAGGACCCGGCGTTCACGCTCTGCGTCCTGCTGGCCGGCGACGCCACGTTGCGCGCGGCGCGCGGGGCCCGACTGCGTCCGTTGCTGGCCGCCGGGGTCTGGGTGGGGCTGAGCTTCCAGGCCAAGATGCTGGAGGCGTGGGCGGTGCTCCCGGCGCTCGGCCTGCTGTATGTGCTCTCGGCGCCGACGGTGCTCCGCCGACGGCTGGCGCATCTGGCGGCGGCGGGCGCGGTCTGCGTGGCGGTGTCGGCGTCGTGGGTGCTGCTGGTGACGTTCACCCCCGCCAAGGACCGCCCGTACATCGACGGCACGACCAACAACTCCGCGGTGAGCCAAGTGGTCGGCTACAACTTCCTCAACCGTTTCTCCAGCGTCAGCGTGAGCGCCAAGGACACCGGGAGCGTCGCCGTCTCCACCATGGCCGGCACCGCGCCGGCGCCGCCGACCGGACACTCCCGGCCGACCGCCGGGCAGTGGGTCAAGATGTTCGCCCCGTCGCTGGTCTCGCAGATCGGCTGGCTGTACCCGGCCGCCGCGCTCGCGGCGGTGTGCGGCGTGGTGTGGCGGCGCGGCCGGCCGCGTACGGATCCGCTGCGCGCCGGCTTCGTGCTGTGGGGGGTGTGGCTGGTCACGTACTTCCTGGTGTTCAGCGCCGGGGCGGTCGGTGGCCATACGTACTACATGGGGGTGGTGGCCGTTCCGCTGGCGGCGCTGTTCGGGGCCGGGACGGTGCAGTTCTGGCGTGCCTGGGTGCGCGGCGGCCGGGCCCGGGCGTGGGCGCTGCCGACCGTCGTGGTGAGCACGGTGGCCTGGTCGGCGGTGATCGCCGAGCTGTTCCCGACCTACCTGCCGTGGCTGGCGCCGGCCGCGGTCGTCCTGGGGGCGGGCGGCCTGGGTCTGCTGGCCTGGGGCCGTCGGGGCACCCACACCCGCCCCCGCCCGGCTTCCGGGGACGGCTCATCCGAAGGCCCCGGCTCGCCCGCAGGCACCGGATCGGCCTCCCGCCTCGGTACGGCGTCCGCTTCCGGCCCGGACTCCGGCTCCGGCAGTGACGCGGCCCGACGGCGGACGGCGGTGCTGGGGCTCGTCACGGCCCTGGTGGCGATGCTCCTGCCGTCCGCCGCCTGGGCGTCCTCGGTCCTCGACCTGACGTACGGGCACTCCGGCATGGGCTCGACCGGTCCGGTGGCCATCCGGCACCGCACCGCGGCCCACCACCCGGCAGCCCACCGGGCCCCTTCCGCCGACCCGTCCGACGGCACCACCGGTCGGACCGACGCGTCCACCGGCCACTCGCCCCGACACCCCGAGACGTCCGACGGGACGGCCCACGAGACTGCCCGCAAGACTGCTCACAAGACCTCGGACGAGAACTCGCTGAGCCCCGCCCAGCGCCGGCTCCTCGCCTACACCCGGGCCCACCAGGACGGCGCCACCTACCTGTTCGCCACCACCAGTTGGCGGGTCGCCTCGCCCTACATCCTCCACGCCGGTGCCGCGGTGCTCCCCATGGGCGGCTTCACCGGCACCGCGCCGTCACCCACCGCGTCCGGATTCCGCGACCTCGTCGCCACCGGCCAGCTGCGCTACGTCGTGCTCGGCGGTCCGGCGACCACGCCCGGCCGTGCCATCGGCCCGTGGGTGCGCGCCCACTGCGACCGCGTGCCGGGCCAGGCGTACCAGCTCTATCGCTGTGCGCCGGAGTCCGCCACGGCCGACCGGTCCGGGGCCGGGCGCCGCTGACCGGCACCCCGTTCCGGGTCAGGGTTGCGTCAACGTCGGCGCAGCGCAGCGCGGTTCCCGGCGGTGGGCGGTGACGATGCTCGCAGGACTCAAAGGAGGAGTTCGCGCGCCGGCCGGTGACAACCGCGGGGAGACGCTCCACGCGGTGCCGTCCGGCGCGCCGTGGTACTGAAGGGACGTACGTCATGGGGTGGGGCAGCGAGGGGGCCGCGGCGGATCGGCCGCGGCCCGGCAGGCTCAAGGTCTTTCTCGGGGCCGCCCCCGGTGTGGGCAAGACCTACCGGATGCTGGACGAGGGTCGGCGCCGGACCGCGCGGGGCACGGACGTGGCGGTGGCGTACGCCGAGTGCCACGGCCGCCCGGCCACCGAGGCGATGCTCGACGGGCTGGCCGTGCTGCCGCGCGCGGTCCGCAGCCATCGCGGCACCGAGTTCGGCGAACTCGACCTGGACCTGGTGCTGGAGCGGCGCCCCGAGGTGGTGCTCATCGACGAACTCGCCCACACCAACGCGCCGGGCTGCCGGCACACCAAGCGCTGGCAGGACATCGAGGAACTGCTCGGCGCCGGGATCGACGTGGTGGCCACGCTCAACATCCAGCACCTGGAGTCGCTCACCGACGTCGTCGAGAAGATCACCGGGGTGCCGCAGTACGAGACCGTGCCCGACGAGGTGGTCCGCCGCGCCGACCAGATCGAACTGGTCGACCTGCCGGCCGAGGGCCTGCGGCGCCGCATGGCGCACGGCAACATCTACCCGCCGGAGAAGATCGATGCCGCGCTGTCGCGCTACTTCCGACTCGGCAACCTCAGCGCGCTGCGGGAGTTGGCGCTGCTGTGGGTCGCCGGCCGGGTGGACGAGGCGCTGCGCAAGTACCGGCACGAGCACCGCATCGGCCCGGTGTGGGAGACGCGCGAGCGGGTGGTGGTGGCGCTCTCCGGCGGCCTGGAGGGCACGACGCTGATCCGTCGTGCCGCCCGGATAGTCAATCTCTCCCGCGCTCTCAGCTCCTCCCCGACTCTCAACTGCGTTCGAGCGGGGGGACCCCCATGCGCAGGGGGGACCCCCATCCCCGCGGGTGACCTGCTGGCCGTGCACATCACCCGCAGCGACGGCCTGGCCGGTTCCTCGCCGGCCGCGCTGGCCGACCAGCGGCAGCTCACCGAGAGCCTGGGCGGCACCTACCACGCGGTGGTCGGGGACGACGTCCCCGCCGCCCTGCTGGACTTCGCCCGCGCCCAGAACGCCACCCAACTCGTCGTCGGCGCCAGCCGTCGCGGCAGACTGCGGCGGTTCCTGGCGCCGCGCGGCGTGGGGGAGACCGTGGTCGAACTCTCCGGCGACATCGACGTCCACACCGTCGGCCACGAATACGCCGGGCAGGGGCGCACCTGGGTCATCCCCGGCAGCGGTCTGCCGCACACCCGCCGGGTGGCCGGGCCGATCGCCGGCCTGGTGCTGCCCCTGCTGCTGACCCTCGTACTGCGCGGCGTCTCGGGCCCGTTGTCGCTCAACCTCACCAGCGAGGCGCTGCTCTTCCTGCTGACCGTGCTGGGTGTGGCCTGCATCGGCGGAGTGGTCTCCGCGCTGCTCGCCTCGGTCACCACCTCGCTGCTGCTGAACTACTACTTCATCCCGCCGGTCGGCCAATTCACCTTCGCCGAGGCCAATATCGTCGTCGCCCAGGCCGCGTTCACCACCGTCGCGGTCACCGTCGCCGCCATCGTGGACCGTTCGCTGCGGCTGGGGCGGCGCGCCGCCCGGGCGACCGCGGAAGCCGAGACGCTGTCCTCGTTGGCCGGCGGCATCCTGCGCGGGGACCGGGCGGTGCCGGACCTACTGGAGCGCACCCGCGAGACCTTCGGCATGGACCGCATCGAGCTGTGCCCGCGCGACGACGTGCCGGAGCCCTGGCCGTCCACGACCGGCCGGACGGCCATGGGATCCGCACGAGCCGTCCACACCGCGGGTACCGCCGGTGACGTGGGAACCGACCACCGGACCGAGGTCGCGATAGGGGACGACAGCGTGCTGGTGTTGATCGGGCGCCGCCTGCCCGCCTCCGAGCACCGGGTGCTCACCGCCTTCGCGGCCCATCTGACCGCGGCCGTCGAACGCGCCCGGCTGGCCGAGGCCGCCGCCGAGGTCGAATCCGTCAAGGCGGCCAACCGGATGCGTACCGCACTCCTGGCCGCGGTGGGGCACGACCTGCGCACACCGTTGGCCGGCAGCTGGGCGGCGATCAGCTCGCTGCGCAGTCGCGAGGTGGACTTCTCGCCCGAGGACCGTGAGGAACTGCTCGCCACCGCCGAGGAGTCGCTCGCCAAGCTCAGCCGCCTCGTCGACAACCTCCTGGACATGAGCAGACTCCAGGCCGGTGCGCTGACCCTGCACCTGGAGCCGGTGGCGCTGGCCGACGTCCTGCCCGCCGCGCTGGACACCCTCCCCGGCTCGCCTCCACAGGCGCCCGGACGCGTCGTGGCGCGGGCGCTGGACACCGCCCCCGACGTGCTGGCGGACCCGCCCCTGCTGGAGCGCGTGGTCGCCAACCTGGTGTCCAACGCGGTGCGCCACTCGCCCGCCGGCCGCCCCGTCACGATCGGCGCCAGCGCCCTGGGCGGCCGCGTCGAAGTACGGATCATCGACCGCGGTCTCGGCATCCAACTACCCGACCGGGAGCGGGCGTTCGAGCCGTTCCAGCGCCTCGGTGACACCGACAACACCACGGGCCTCGGCCTCGGCCTGGCGCTCTCCCGCGGCCTGACCGAGGCGATGGGCGGCACCCTCACCCCGGAGGAGACCCCCGGCGGCGGCCTCACCATGGTCGTCTCCCTCCCGGCCGCCCCGGAGCCGCACCTCCCGGAATCCGAGGAGGTTCCGCCTCCGCCGGCCACCGGTGTCGCCGTCCCGCCCACGGCGGTGAGGGCGGAGAAGGTCGCCGCGGCCAGGCATGCCGTGATCGCCCGGACCGTGGGCACTGCCGGGACCGTCGGCACGGCCGACGAGGCGTGAACCGGGCGGCGGCCCTCCTGGCCGGCCCGGCCGACCGCGCAGGTCAGGAGGGTCGCCGCACGACTTGCACGCGAGGCGATTGGCCGAAAGTCGTCGTCGAGTCGATCAGGGTCGGTGGCGCGGCGCACCGGGACCACTGCGCCCCGCCCCGCCCTGACCCGCTCCAGCCGCTCCGCGCTACTGTGCGCGCGTGAGTCTTTACGTCGTCGTAGGTTTCGGTCCCGCCGGGGCGGCCACCGCTCGGCTGCTGGCCGGAGCGGGCCATGAGGTGCGGGTCGTCACCACATCGGGCCGAAGCCCGGAGCCGGGCATCGAGCACCTCGCCATGGACGCCACCGACCACGAGCGACTGACCGAGGTCGCCCGGGGCGCGGCGGCGATCTACGGCTGTGCCGCACCGCCCTACCCCCGCTGGGCGCGCGACTGGCCGCCGCTGGCCGCGTCGCTCCGCGCGGCGGCCGAGGCGACCGGGGCCGTCCTGGTCATGCTGGGCAACCTCTACGGCTACGGCCCCGTGACCGGTCCCATGACGGAGCAGCTGCCGCTCGCGGCGACCGGCCCCAAGGGACGGGTGCGGGCGGACGTTTGGGAGCAGACGCGGAAACTGCACGAGCAGGGCCGGATCACGGCGGTCGAGGTGCGGGCCTCGGACTTCTTCGGGCCCGGCGTGACCGACGGCGGACACCTGGCCGCGCGGGTCATGCCGAGACTGCTGCGCGGCAAGCCGGTCTCCGCGCTCGGGGATCCGGACGCCCCGCACAGCTGGAGCTATCTCCCCGATGTGGCCAGGGCCCTGGTGGAGGTCGCGGCCGAGGAACGTGCCTGGGGGCGGGCCTGGCACGTGCCGACGGCGCCCGCACTGTCCACCCGGGAGATGGTCGACCGCCTGGCCGCCCGGGCGGGCGTGGGGCCGGTCGCGGTGCGCGGGCTGTCGCCGGCCGTGCTCGGCATCGCGTCGCTCTTCTCCCCGCTGATCCGCGAACTCAAGGAAGTCCGCTACCAGTTCGAGCGTCCCTTCGTCGTCGACACCAGAGCGTACGAAGCCGCGTTCGCCGTGCGCGCCACCCCGGTCGACGCGCAGGTCGAGGCGACGGTGGACTGGTGGCGCGAGCGCCCGGCCACCACCGACTGACCTCGGCCCGCTGCGACAACCCCGCGACGGCGGCGGGGAGTTGACAGACCTGACAGACCCTAGGCCGCGACCGCCTCCACGATGGAAGCGAAGGTGGGCGTGGGCAGGATCCGGGTGCGGCGCAGGCCGGCCCGGGCGAAGAGGTCGTCGAGCTCCTTCGGGCCGCGTTCCTTGCCCGTCACGAGCGTCATCATCGCCACGTCCAGTGCCTTGCCCGGATGGGGGGCGTTGCCAGGGGCGGGGACGGAGTCGACGACCAGGACCTTTCCGTCCGGGGCCAGGCCGTGCCGGCAGGCGGTCAGGATGCGGACGGCCGAGGCGTCGTCCCAGTCGTGCAGCACGTGCTTGAGCACATAGACGTCACCGCCGTCCGGCACGGAGGTGAAGAAGTCACCCGGTTCGGCGCGCCAGCGGCCGGCCAGCTCCGCGGAGTCCAGCACGTGGTCCTGCACGGCCGCCGCCTGGTCCAACAGCACTCCCGACAGGCCCGGATGCCGCAGCAGGATGTGGCGCAGCAACCCGCCCCGCCCGCCGCCGACATCGACCACGGTGCCCCGCTCCGGGAACGGATAGGCGCTCGCCACCAGGTCGTCGATCGGCTCGGAGAACGCCGCCATGCCCGAGTCGAAGAGCTCCCGGGTCTTGGGGGCGCCCTGGAGGTACTCGAAGAACGGGGCGCCGAAGACCTTGGCGAAGCCCGGCGCCCCGGTGCGTATGGTCTCGTCGAGCGCCGAGGACGAACGCACGAAGATCTCGTCGGTGAGCATCAGCACCGCGTCGCGCAGCGAACCGGGCACCCCGGCGCGCAGGAACTGGGCGGTCGGCGTCAGATGGAATGCGCCGTTGTCGTCCTCGCGGAAGACCTCGCGCGAGGCGAGGTAACGCAGAGCGCGGCGGAGGAAGACGGCGTCGGTGCCGGTGAGCCGGGCGAGTTCGGCGGCGGTGCGGGGGCCGCCGGCCAGATGGTCGGCCAGGTGGTGGAGGGCGGCGGTCCGTAACGCCGCGGAGTACAGGTGCCCCAGCGACTGTTCGATCAGATGGGCCGCCCCCGCGTGCGCCGCGGCACCGGTGAGGTCGGGGTGGTCGGTCGGGTTCGGGGTGTTCACCGTCAGCCTCCGGGCAGATGGGTCGGTGAGTCGGGCAGGTGCCCCTTCACTCTTGCCGCGTCCTCCCGCCTCCGGCACCGCCCAGGTATGGATCTTCGTCTCGGCCTTCCGGCCTAGGGCTTCCCGACATGCCGGCCCAGGGTTCGCGAGGGGAACCGTGTGGTCGATCGGCGGCGGTGTCCGGGAACGGCAGGACCGCCCCCGTCAGCAACGGGGATTCGAGAATGACGCAGCGCGTGGCGCTCGGCAAGACTGCCAGGCGGGCCGTGGGTGCGGGCCGGGCCGTCCCCCGCCGCGGCACTGCGTCGAGGGGCATGCCGCTCCGAACGGACCGGTGCCGCCCGCCGGTACGGGCGGGCACGGCCCAGTCAGCCGACGAACCCCCCGTCCCGCAGGATCTCGTCGATACGGGTGCGGTGCGCCAACTCCCAGGCGTCGAGGGACTCCTCGGCCTCCTTGGCCAGTTTCGCCCGGGCGGCGCCGAGGGCCTCCTCCTGCCGCGCTCGGGGCACCACGACAACGCCCTCCTCGTCCGCGACCACCATGTCGCCGGCGGACACGTCCACCCCACCGCACCGCACATCGACGTTGAGCGGCTCAACGGCCTTCTTGCTCCCGGGGAACGGGATCACGCCGCGGGCGAAGACGGGGAACCCCGTCGCGCGAACCTCCGCGAGGTCGCGGATCAGCCCGTCGGTCACGAACGCCGCGACTCCCCGGCGCTGGGCCACGGCGCAGACGTTGCCGCCGGCCAGCGCGTGGTCCAGGTCGCCCGATTCGACGACGATGACCGAACCCGGTGCCGCGCGGTGGATGGCCGCGTGCAGCATGAGGTTGTCGCCGGGCGGGCAGCGCACCGTGAACGCCGGCCCGGCGACCCGCGGCACCGTGGACCACAGGGGTCGGATGCCGACGTCCATGACCTGCCCGCGGCCCAGGACGTCCGCGAGCGTGGTCGGCGAGATCTCCCGGAAGGCGTTGGGGGTGGCCGCGGGGGAACCGGCGTGGTCGTCGGTCATGCTCTTCCTCCGTTCGGGCGGGCTGCGGCGCACGGTAGCACCGGCGCGGAGCGCGTCCGTCGGGCCGTGGACCGGCAGCCCGGGCCAGACGTCCGCCCCGCCCGCCGCACCGCGGTCCGGCCGCCGCCGAGGAGGACTGTTGCGGAGCCCGCCCAGCGCCTCGTTCACGGCATGGTCGAGTTCCGTGCGCAGCGGCGTGCATTCGCGGACCGGATCGGCCTTCGGGCAGGTCAGCAGGTGGGCGAGGAGGCGTTGGGCGGCCTGCAGATGAGTCATCCGGTCCTTGATCGCCGCGATCGAGGCGGTCAGTACCGCACGGCCCGATGGGCGGCCGTCGGTCGGACCGTCGCTGATCAGCGCGGCGGTGTCGGCCAGGCTGACCAGTCCGCGGTGGTGCAGCCGTTGGACGAGGGCGAGCCGGCGCAGTTCGGCGTGGCCGTAGTAGCGCACGTTCCCCCGGCGTTCGGCCGCCGGGAGGAGCCCCAGGTCGTCGTAGTAACGCAGCGTGGACACCGGCACGTTGAAACAGCGGGCGGCCTGACTGATCGAGTAGCGCTCGTCTCCCATGAGCTCATGGTGCGCCCGATGTTGCGCTCAAGTCGGCTTGAGCGGGGAGTGTGGTGATCGACCACCGCGCGGCGGAGCGGCGGTGAAGCCGTGACGTCGTGAAGCGGTGACGTCGTGAAGCCGTGAAGGCGTGAAGTCGTGAAGTCGTGAAGGGAGCGTGCCATGAGTGCCGGATGTGGCGGGGGAACGGGAGCGCAAGGAGCGGGACCGCGAGCCGATGTGCGCGATGTGCCTGATGCGCCCGATGTGCCGGTGCTGGTGGTGGGGGCCGGGCCCGTCGGGCTCTCGACGGGGATGTTTCTCGCGCACTGGGGCGTCCGGCCGTTGGTCGTCGACAAGCGGCCGGACGCGATGGCGGCGGTGCCGCGGGCGAGCACCAGCCTGCGCACCCTGGAGCTGTTCCGGGCGATGGGCCTGGGCGCCGCACTGGAGCGGGAGGGCTGGGAGGGCGGCATGCCGATGCGGACCGTCTTCAAGGACAGTGGGCTGGGCGGCACGCTGCACCGCGGAGGTCTGCCGCCCCGCTACGCGAGGCTGGTGGAAGACTGTAGCCCGGTGCCTCCCCGACTCGTCCTGACGCATGATCAGGTGCAGCGGCTGGCCTGGGAGGAACTGCGCCGACGGGGCGGTGAAGTCCGGCTGGGCGTGCGGCTGGTGGGGCTCACGCCCGGTGACGATCACGTGCGCGCCCGGCTCGTCGATGTCGCCACGGGCGAGGAATCGGAGATCACCGCCGGCTATCTGATCGGTGCGGACGGGGCGAAGAGCGACGTCCGCACCCGACTGGGCATCACCATGCCCGACCGCACGGTCATCGACCACCTCAACACCGCCTTCTACCGCGCCGACCTGGGGCCCGTGCAGCGCGACTGGGGAACCCACGTCTGCTTCGTCCGGAACGATGCCGTATATGCCACGCTGATGTCGAAGAACGGGCGTGACCAGTGGGCCACGCACATCCTGGACCATCCCGGCAAGCCGCCGGCCGGCCCGTCCGAGCTGACCGAGGACGCGACCCTCGCACTGCTGCGGTCCGCCATCGGCGACGCGACGATCCCGATCGAACTGCAGGCGGTCAACGCCTGGGAGGCCGCCATCGGCATGGCCTCCGCCTTCCGGCAGGGTCGGGTCTTCCTGGCCGGTGACGCCGCCCATGTGCAGAGTTCGGCCGGTGGTCTCGGCATGAACACCGGCATCCAGGACGGTCACAACCTCGCCTGGAAGCTCGCCGCCGTTCTGCACGGGCGCAGCGCACCCACGCTCCTGGACGGCTACGAGCCCGAACGCCGGGCCGCTGCCCGGGCGTCCCTGGCCCTCTCCCGCAATCTCCTCCAGGGGTACCAGGCATTGGACGGCGATCCCAACGACCTCTACGACAAGATCGCCGTCGACTACCTGCGCGGAATGATGTTCTACGGATACCCGCCGCACGGCATCGCCACGGGTCCAGGCCCGGACCCCCTGGACGACATCGTCCGTCCCGGCCACCGCTTCCCCCACCGCTGGCTCAACACCCCACCCCACAGCCGGATATCGACCCTGGACCTGATCGGTTCGCGCTGGACGCTGTTCACCGCTGCGGATCTCCCGCGCTGGCGCGCTGCGGCCGCCCCCTTGGGGCTGACACCGCAGCGCGTCCACAAACTCGGCGCACCGCACGCGAGCGACCTCGCCATCGGGGACGATGCCGTACTGGTGCGACCCGACGGCTTCGTGGCCTGGCGCGGCACCACGGAGGAAGCCCTACGGGCCGCGCTCCGCGAAGGGCGGTAGCCGCCCCCGCGTCATGCTGTGCGGTAGGCGAGCAGCCCCATCATCCCGCTCTCGCCGTGATAGGCGTTGTGACAGTGGATCAGCCACTGACCCGGGTTGTCCGCGTCGAAGTCGCAGGCGACCGTCGCGCCCGGCAGGACGACGACGGTGTCCTTGCGGGGACCGTTGGCTCCGAGTTGGTAGGTGTGCCCGTGCAGATGCATGGGGTGCCACATGTCGGTGGAGTTGACGAACTCCAGCCGGACCCGCTGGCCGCCTTCCACGGTGAACGGATGGGCGTCCGCGTCATTCATGTCGAACCGCCGCCCGTTCAGCGCCCAGTCGTACTTCGCCATCCCACCGGTCAGCTTGATGCGATGGGTGACGTCCGGCTGACGGGCCTTCAGCCGGACGCCCTCGGCGGGCCGCAAGGCGGACGCGGTCGGGATCCGGCCGTTGAGTTCCTCGGGCCGCACGGCGGCGGACGGAGCACGGCCCGAGCCGGTCCGCACCAGGGCCAGGCCGGCGGCCCCCTTGCCCTCGGCCAGCGCGACGAGCGGGAAGACGCCGTCGCCGAGCGTGACCAGGGCGTCGTAGCGCTCACCGGGGCCGATCAGGAGGGCGTCGGCGGGCTCGTGGGTGAGGGGATAGCCGTCGGCGTGGGTGAGCGTCAGCCGGTGGCCGCCGAGGGCGACGCGGAAGGCGGTGTCCCCACCGGCGTTGATGATCCGCAGCCGCAGTTTCCGGCCCGGCTTGCCCTGGTACGTGGCAGGCGCGGTCGGTACGCGGCCGTTGATCAGGTAGTGCGGGTACCGCACATCACCGGCGTCCCCGCCCAACAGGGGGCTGGTCGCGCCCATCAGCATGAACGGGTCGTCCATGCCCCCGCCCGTACCGCCTCCCGTGCCCATGTCCGTGCCCGCGTCCATGTCCATGCCCGGCATCCCCGCCATGCCCTGCATACCGTCCATGCCGGCCATGCCGCCGTGCGCGCCCGTCTTCCCGTTGCCTCCGTGGGACGACGACCCGTGATCCATGCCCCGTTGCAGGGCGGCGAGCGCCTGGTCCGGGGTGCCGGTGACGCCGTCGAGCCAGTCGTCGAGCACGACGACCCACTCGTCGTCGTACCGCAGCGGCTCGTGCGGGTCCTCGACGATCAGCGGACCGTACAGGCCGCGGTCCAACTGGACGCCGACGTGCGGATGGAACCAGTACGTGCCGGGAGTCTCGGCGACGAAGCGGTAGGTGAAGGACCCGCCGGCCGCCACGGCCCGCTGGGTGACGGGCGGCACGCCGTCCATGTCGTTGCGCAGGGCGAGGCCGTGCCAGTGGACGGAGGTGCTCTGCGGCAGGTGGTTGGCGAGGTCGGCGACGAGTGTGTCGCCCGCGGTGAGCCGGATCTCCTTGCCCGGCAGCGCACCGTCGAAGCTCCAGGTCCGCACGGCCTTCCCGGCACCCAGGTCGACCGTGCCGGCGGCCGCGGTGAGCCGGACCCGGTGCTCCCGACCGGAGTGGCGCCGCTTCTTCTCGGCGGCCGCCACGGCCGGCCCGGACGGGCTGAGCAGGGTCGGCGCGGGCCGGGCGGAGCCCTGGCCGTCGCCGGAGCAGGCGGTGAGCAGGCCGGCGCCTGCCGCGCCCAGGCCCGCCAGCAGAACGGAGCGTCGGTTGAGCGTGTTCATGGGGTGGTGTCCTTACGCAGATGTGCCCGGCGCGGCGGCGCGCGCACCGCCGGGGTGCGCAGCGCGCGGGCGCCGTGGGAAAAGGCCGAGGTGGGGCAGGGGAGGACGGTCGGCCTAAAGGCGAAGGACGGAGAGGGACGCCGGATCGGGCGGGGCGGGCCCGCGGGCCGGGCCGGCACCCGACCGGCAGGAGGGCGTGGGCGCAGGCGCGCGGACCTGGCCGAGCAGCGGTGGTGGCGGGACCAACTGCTCGGCCCGCACGTCGTACGACGAGCAGTGCGCCCCGCCGTCGTGCCCGTGCCCGGACTGCGCTTCACCGGACCGTGCCCGGTCGGGTCGAGCGTGCCGGGGCTGGCTGTGGTCGGGGCCCGCCCGGTGGGGTGCGGCGAGCGCAACGGGCACCGTCGGCCGCACGGACGGGACCGGATTCAGGGACGCCGGCGGCTGCGCGGAGGGGACCGACGGCATGGCCGCCGTCGACTGCGTGGACGAGGCCGGCTGCATGGCCATCATCGGCGCGCAGGTGTCGGGCAGCCCGTGGTGGGCGATCACGGAAAGGGCCAGCCAGACGAGGGCGAGTAGCACCGTCGCCGGACGACCGCCCCGCGCATCCGAACGCGTCCGCACGGTACGGCTCATCGCCCTTCCCCGAGCCGTTCTCCGCATGCGCAGGCTCACGATCCTCACCTCCCTCCCACGTCACGGACTGCCGGGCCGCCTCACGTACGACTCCGCGCCCCGACGCTCGACCATACCCCCCAGGGCTATGGGCGAGACGACGGCCTCCCCCCCCCGTGCCGTTCGTCCGTCCGCGCTTCCGTCTGTGCTTCCGCCTGATCTTCGGCCGGCGGTCGGCGGTCGGACGACGGCCGGACGACGGTTGGATTGCGCCTCCGTCGGTCGGTGGACGGGGCGGTAGGGATCGGATTCGGCCACTCTCTCCTCGGCATGGCAGGAGATGCGCGGTGATCTGCCACGATGTGGCGGCCCGACAGCGGTGGCCGTGCGGTGCCTGTGTGCGATGTCTGCGCGGACGCCGCGGAACGTCTCCGCGAGACGAGAGGAGTGGCCCGGTGAGCAGAGCTTCCCTCAGTTCGGCCGTGATGACCCACCCGGTGCGCGAGGAGCAGGCCGCGGCGCTCGCCGCCCGGCTGGGGCTCGGGGGGCTGGCGCTGGACCCGGACCCGGGTGGACCGCCGTCCGCGCTGCGCACCGCGCTGGTGGCCTGGGCGGCGCGGGCGGCGGACGCCGGGCACCACCTGGTCGTGCAGGACGACGTGGCCGCACCGCCCGAGCTGCTGGAGCTGGTGGCCGGATCGGTGGCGCGGTTTCCGGACGAGGCGTTGATCTTCTACACCAACTGGCATGCCCGGAACGGCGCCGCGGCCCGGCTGGCGGCGCTGGCGGGGGCCGGGTGGGTGCGGGCCGTGCCGGAGGAGTTCGCGCCGACGTTGGCCATCTGCCTGCCGGCGCGCACGGCGGACGCGTTCCGGGCGTTCGCCGCGGACAGCGCCGAGCGGCACGATGACGAGGTGATGGCGACCTTCCTGCGGGCCGAGGGACGCGCGGGACTGCTGGCGGTGCCGAGCGTGGTCGAGCACATCGGGACGAGCAGCATCAACGGGCACGCCGCACAGGGGATCCGGCTGGCGGTGTGCCCGGTGGGGGCGGCGGAGGCGCGCCCGCTGCTCGACCGCGGATGGCTGCTGGAGGAGTTGGACTGGCTGCCGTACATGCGGTACGGCGAGGGGTACGTGCGACCGGCCGGACACGAGCGGAGCGCCGATCCCCGGCGGCATCTGCGATGGACCGAGGCATTGCCGGACACTGGTCTGACGGAAAGTCAGATATGGGACGTGGTGCGGCGGCACCGGCCCGAGGACGCCGCGGCGGCCGTGGGCCGGCTGTTCGGCGCCGCCTTCGCGGACGAACTGTGGATCCACTGCCTGCTGTTGGGGCGGCAGGCCGAGGACGCCGCCCGCCGGCACGCGGCCCAGCGGGCGGCGGCCGGGCCGACCGGGGAGGCCGGGGCCCGGGTCCGGGCCGCCGCGCTGTCCACGGTCGGCCCGGCCGGTCTGCCGCCCGAGCGGCGGCCCGAGGTGGTCCCGGACCATGCCGCGCTGATGACGGCGTACGCGGAGAGCGCCGTGCGGTGCGGCGGTGCGCTGCTGGGGCGCTCCTGACGGATGTCCGCGGCGTCCACGGGGATCCGTCAGAAGTGCCCTACGTCGGTGCCTGGTCGCGGTCGCGGACGTCGTGGGTGATCCAGACGCAGGGTTCCCAGTACGCACCGCGGTCGTGGTGGTGGTCGATGTCGAGGAGGGCGAGTCCGCCGGGGAAGACGTAGCGGCCGTCGTCGGGGAAGGACATCCGGGTCCACGCCTCCCATTCGGCGACGGTGCCGGTGATGCGGGAGGACTCGGCCACCGCCGCGGCGATGGTGCCGCCCTGGCGCACCTGCGTCCGGATCCAGGGGTCGAACGGGGCGCCGTCGGGGCGGGTCCAGGTCGCGTAGCGCTCGATGGGGACGAGGGGGTAGCGGTCCTTCCAGGTGGGGCGGACCGGGACGATCACGTGGCAGAGCCCGGCGGCGCGGGCCATGGCCGCCATGTGCGCCAGGAGGCGGGCCGAGTACCCCTTGCCCTGGTGGGCGGGGGAGATCTCGATGCCCAGGGCGCACAGGGCGTTCGGCGCCGCCCCGTTGTCGTGGTCGCGGAAGGCCGCCTCGATGGAGGCGTCGAGGCCGGTGCCGAGGCCCTCGGGGGTGCCGTCCCAGGTGCGGGGCAGGGTGCGGCCGGCACCCAGGACGGTGTCGGTCGCGGTGTCGTGGAGGAGGAACTGGTGGTCCGGGAAGTCGGTGAACAGCCGGTTCCAGAAACCGGAGTTGATATCACCGTGCAGGTTGTATTCCGGGACCACTCCAGCGAATTCTCCGGTGAGCCGGTCCCACAATTCCGGCCGTTGGGTGTGATGGACGAACTGGAGCGTCATACGGCGCTCTCCCGGGGATTTACCGCGGGCTTCTCCGCGGCCCACACGATGACCAGCGGAATTCCGTCCCAGGCGGCCCGGGCGGCGTCCGCGATGGCCTCCTCGTAACCCCCGGGCGCCAGCCGGCCGTTGAAGGTCGGCTCGTGACATTCCCGCACGGTCAGCCCGGCGGCATGGAAGGCGTCGAGATAGCGGCCGGGGAGATGCACGTGATTGCGGACGAAGGCCAGACGGTCCGTGTCGTGCACGAAGACGCACTGGCCCTGGAGGGAGATGACGAACGGGTGCATGTCGGAGAGGATGATCCGGCCGCCGGGGCGGAGCACCCGGGCCAGTTCCGCGATCCCCGTCGAAACGTCCGGGAGATGCGTCATGGCCAGGGAGCAGACCGCGAGATCGACGCTCCCGTCGTCCAGCGGGAGGTCTTCCAACCGACCCCGTCGGAATTCCGCTTCGGGCACCTTGCGGCGCGCGTGCGCCAGCATTTCGGGCGACTGGTCGACGCCGATGGTGCGATAGCCGCGGGCGGCCAGTGCGGCGGTCTGGCGGCCGGTGCCACAGGCCGCGTCCAGCGCGGTGCCCACCGGGCCGCGGTCCAGCAGCCCGTGCACCACCGGCTCCTCGACCTCGATGTACGAGCTGGGCAGCGAGTCGTAGCGGGCGGCCCAGGAGGCGTAGCCGGCCGCCGCGTCCAGTTCGCCGACCGCCGCCCCGCCGTCCGGAAGCGCCGCGCCCGGACCCGTCGCGAGGGCGCGGACTTCCTCGATCCGGGCCTTCAGGAAATCCTCGTCGGCGTCCATCGCATGGCGCAGCAGGGCCAGTCCTTCGATGCCCAGCATGAGTTCGCGTACCCGGAATTCCTTGTCCATTTCGATCGATCTCCGTTGGCTGGAAGGGCTGTTGTCGGCAGTGTGTCCGCGCTCCTAGCATGACGCGGATGATCGAGGGATATATGGAACGTGAGAGCGTGACAGTCGGTCGACGTCTCGGATTTCATGTGTCGACGGACGCCGAGGAATTTCGCGTCCGTTTCTATCGCTTGGGGAAGGAACTTTCCTTCATGGCGGAGGCCGGGCCGTATCCGGGTGTGTCGGCCGCCCCGCCGCCCCACCCGGACGGCGTCCCGGAGCACGCCTCGCCCGCCGTGGACTGGAATTGGCCGCCGTATCACCACACCGTTCCCGAGGACTGGCCGCCGGGAATCTACCTCGCCCATTTCGTCGCGGGGACGGAGCAGCAGGTCCGGCGCGTGCCCATGCTCGACGACTCTGACATCGAGGGTTTCGAGCGGGAGTTCTTCGTCGTCCGGCCCCGCCGGGCCGGTGCGACCGGGGCCCGGATCCTGTACAAGAAATCGACGTACACCCGGCACGCGTACAACCGTGCCGACCGGGCGGACGTCCAGCGGGCCGCCAGTCTCTACGACCACCCCGTCCACCGGCAGGCCGGTCCGGACGGGCCGCGCGGCCACCGCCTCAGCCTGCACCGACCCGGCGGGGTCATCGATCTCGCCTACTGGGACGCGCCGTTCATCGCCTGGCTGGAGCGCGGCGGCTACCCCGTCGAGTACTGCACCGACCTCGACCTGCACGAGGAACCGGGGCTGCTGGCCCCCTACCGGCTGCTGCTCAGCGTCGGGCACGACGAGTACTGGAGCGCGGCGATGCGCGACCACGTCGCACAGTTCGTCCGAGACGGCGGGAACGTGGCGTTCCTGAGCGCCAACACCTGCTGGTGGCGGGTCCATCCGGTGGACGGGAACAGCGCGTTCGTCTCCGACACCGACCACCACGTCGGCGAGGAGTATCCGCACCTCCCGGCGACCGACCAGTGGTGGCCGGCCCCGCCGGACGGCGTCGGCGAGCCGGAGAACACCCTGACCGGCGTCAGCTTCCGCAACGGCGGGATGTGGCCGGGCGACTGGCCCGGCGACCGGCCGCGCGACGGCTACCGGGTGCAGCACGCGGACCACTGGGTGTACGAGGGCACCGGGCTGCGGGACGGTTCCGACGGCGGGCCGGCCGACGCCCTGGGTGCCGGGACGCCGCTGATCGGCTACGAGTGCGATGGCGCGGCCTTCGCCCGGGACGCGAACGGCGTGGCGCACGCCACCGGGGTGGACGGCACGCCCGAGTCCTTCCTCATCTTGGGGATCTACCTCCTCGATCCGGTGCACGACGACTTCCACCACCTGAAATGGGGGCACTGGAACTGCCCGGCGCGCGAACCGGCGATCACCGGCCCGCGCGCCGCCACCATGGGGCTCTACACCGCCGGCGGCACGGTGTTCACGGCCGGGACCACCGACTGGCCGGTGATCTGCGGCCGGGAACTGGACGCCGGCGTCGTGCGGGTGACCCGCAACGTCCTGGACCGGCTCTCCGGCCCGGGGCCGACTACACCAGAGCGCTGAGCGCGGTCAGCGAGGCGATGCGCGCGGCCCCGTCCGGAAGCGACGGGGCCGCGCCCGCCACCACCCGGTCCGGGCGCCACAGGTGCACCGCCCGCATCCCGTAGGCGAGCGGTCCCGCCACGTCCGACTCCCACATGTCGCCGACGAACACGGCCTGTTCGGGGCGCAGTCCGCACTGCTCCAGCACCGTCCGGTAGATGAGGGGATGCGGTTTGCGGGCGCCGGCGCGGGCCGAGGTGACCGCGATGTCGACCAGCCCGGCGATCCCGACGTCCTCGATGGCGCGGTCCAGGTCCCAGAACCAGTTGGAGCAGACCGCCACCGTCAGGCCCCGGGCGCGCAGCCCGGCCAGCGCCGCCGGGACGTCGTCGAACAGGGCCAGTCGCAGGTCCTTCATCGCCCGGTCGAGGTCGGCGGCCAGCGGGCCGGCCGCCGCCCCGGGGACGCCGCAGGCCAGCGCCCGCCGTCGCAGTCGGTCCAACTCCCAGGTGTGGTAGGCCCGTTCGCTGGTGGAGTGCGCGGTGTGCTCCTCGCCGTCCCGGGGCCCGACGGTCCACTGGTCGCCCCACTTGTCGGCGGCCTCGACCAGCCCCCGGCTCAGGAAGAACGACCGGTGGCTGGGCGGCAGCGGCTCGACCAGCCGGACCAGCGTGCCGTAGAAGTCGAGGATCACGCCCCGGACGGCGCCCTGGCGGGGCGGGGACTGGGCCGACACCGCCCTCAGTACCGTCCGTGGCGGTGCGGGAAGTAGTCCTCCAACTGCCCGTCCCGTTCGATGTCGAAGGTGGCGCAGTGCAGTCCGCCGCCGAACGGCCCCACCGCGCGGAACGGCACCGGCACGATCTCGAAGCCGTAGCCGGACAGCTGCTCGGCGAGCGCGACTTCCTTCTCCTCGACGCACAGGGTGTCGGGGCCGAGGTTGAGCATGTTGCCGGCCAGCCACGGGCTGCAGTACGACAGCTTGGGCGGATGGTCCCAACTCGCCGGCTGCACCGCCTCGACGATCTCCCAGTCGTTGCGCCGGAAGAACTCCATCAGCTCGGCGTCCGCCAGCCGCTCACCGCAGTGCAGCACCAGTCCGGGCCGCAGCGGCACCCAGGTGGCGTCGATGTGCAGCGGATGGGTGTTGGTGGAGGTCACCGCGTGCACCCGGTGGTCGGGGAAGTGCCGTTTCAGCCACTGGTAGCCGCTGCGGTTGGTGACGAACGACAGCTGGACGAAGAGGTCCTTGCCGAACCGGGCGATGTCCGCCGCGTCGAACAGCGGCTCCTCCTCGGTCAGCACCAGGTCGTAGTCCCGCACCCGCGCCAACTGCACGTCTGTCGGCAGGGTGTTGTAGGTGTCCCAGAACCCCGGCTTGTAGGAGGCGTCGGTCAGCCGGGGCTTGGGGGCCGCCTCCCAGCGCATGTGCGGGTCGGCCTTGAAGATCCCCTGGAGGAGCGGCCGGTAGCAGAGGTACTCGAACCAGCGGCTGCGGTACGACATGGTGGCTTCGAGGATCTCGTTGCCGACGGTCAGCAGCAGATCGCGCGGCGGCATGCAGCCGGACATGGTCTCCTGGGTCCAGTCCGGGGTGCTGACCCGCTGGTTGAAGTCCACGGGGGCGGGGCGATCGACGCGGATGCCGCGGCGCCGCAGCAGCTCGGCGAAGTTGTCGAGCTGTTCGTTGGCCTCCGCGGTCATCTCGGCCGGCATCGGGCCGTAGGTGCCCAGCGGGAATCCGTCGTCGGGGAAGTCCCGCCGGATCGCGGGCTCGGGGGCCTGCACCACCGTGTTGTCGGCGCGTCCGACGACGACGTGCCGCAGGGGATCCCAGCCGTTCCAGGAGTTGACCTTCACCGGGCGGGTGGCCGGATCTGCGGCCGGCGTGCCGTACTCAGTCACGTGCAAACCCTTCGATAGGGGACGTGGGAGACACCCGAGCAAAACTGAGGCAGCAGGGGCGGCACCGTCAAGAGCCGATCATTGAGGCAGCGCGCCTTTTGCGTCAAAACAGCGATGCCTTTGCTCCGGTGAACTCAAGATCGGAATGCGGTCCGGCCTGCCGGACGGCCGTTCATGGATTCTCCGGCCGCACAGTTCCGGCCGTCGGATTATCTGGCCGGAAAGCCTCCCCGAGGTGAGAGATCGGATACCGGGGGTAGATACAGCCGGTTCCGACAACCCGACGGAGGAGATCATGGCCGAGCGCATCTCCCGTTTGGCGGCGGGCCTGGGAGCGATGGTCCTGATGGGCGCGGTGGCCGGCTGCGGTGGCGGCAAACCGGTCGCCGCCGCGGACCGCACGGGGGAGCTCACGGTCTGGCTGACCGTGGACGCCCAGGAGAGCTGGCCGGATCTGGTGAACGAGGTCAACGACCGCTTCCGGAAGACCTATCCCAAGGTCAAGGTCACCGTGCAGTACCAGCAGTGGACCACGAAGAACCAGAAGATCGACGCCGCACTGGCCGGTCGCAAAGTCCCCGACGTGATCGAAATGGGCAACAGCGAGACCACCAATTACATCGTCAACGGGGCCTTCGCCGCCGTCGATCCGGCGAAATTCGACCACTCCGCGGAATGGCTACCGGCACTTCGCGACGCCTGCCGGAACGACGGCAAGACCTACTGCGTCCCGTATTACGTCGGTGCCCGGGTGGGAATCTACCGCACCGATCTGCTCGCCCAGGTCGGCGTGACCCGGGCACCGCGCAGCTATACCGAACTCCGCGTCGATCTCGACAAACTCAAGGCGAAGTTCGGCGCCACCGACAAGAATTTCTCGGCCTTCTACATGCCCGGCCGCTACTGGTACGCGGCGATGGCCTTCGTCAAGGACGCCGGCGGCGAGATAGCGGCGCGCGGAAAAGACGGCCGCTGGCACGGCGCGCTCTCCTCCGCCCGTTCCATCGCCGGACTCACCGCCTGGAAGGACCTCCTCGACTCCTATTACAGCGGCGACCGTTCCAAGGACAACGGCGACGAACCGGCGGTCGTCGGCCAGGGCAAGGTCGGCATGTTCTACGGCAACACCTGGGAGGCCAAGGCCGCGACCGACAGCAGATCGGGCGGCGACCCGGCGCTGCGCGGGAAGTTCGGCACATTCGCCTTCCCCGGCCCCTCCGGCACGATGATGCCGTCGTTCCTGGGCGGCTCCACCCTGGCCGTCCCCGCCAAGTCCGAGAACCAGGACCTGGCCCAGGACTGGATCCGGCTCTTCACCGACCGCACCTCCCAGCGCCGCCTGATAGCCGCCGACACCCTGCCCAACAACACCGCCCAGCTCAAGGAAGTGGCCGCCGACAGCGTCAACGGCCCCGCCGCACAGGCCGCCACCCGCGGCTGGGTGACCCCGCTGGCCCCCGGCTGGGGAGCCGTCGAGAAGTCCAACGTCCTCCAGGAGATGCTCCAGGACATCGCGACCGGGAAACAGTCGGTGCCGGACGCCGCACGGGCCGCGGACCGCCGCATCGACGCAGTGATCAACGAGAACTGACGGCGGTGGGGAGCGTGGAACTGCCCGGACCGCCCCGCGCCGCCCGGCCGCCGCGACCGGCCCGGGCACCCCGCCCGCGGCGCACCATCCGGCGACGGGCGCTGCCGTACCTGCTGATCGCACCGACCGTGCTCGCCCTCGCCGCGGTCCTCGGCTACCCGCTCGTCGACCTGGTGGTGCTGTCCTTCCAGGACATGACCCGGCGCGAACTGTTCTCCGGGGCCACGCCGCCGTGGGCCGGGCTGGCCCACTACCGCTCGATCCTCTCCGACGGTTTCTTCTGGACCGTCGTCGGCCGCACCGCCCTGTTCACCGTCGCCTGCGTCGCGGCCACGATGGTGCTGTCGCTCCTGGTGGCGCTGCTGATGCGACGGGTCTCGCCATGGGTGCGGACGGTCATGACCGGCGTCCTGGTCGCCGTCTGGGCCATGCCGGTCATGGTCGCCGCCTCCATCTTCCGCTGGCTCTCGGACGCCGACTACGGCGTCGTCAACTGGCTCCTCGGCCTGCTGCCGGGGCTCGACTTCAGCAAGCACAACTGGTTCGAGAACCCCTGGCAGGGCTTCGCCGTCATCACCGGCGTGGTGGTCTGGGGCGCCGTCCCGTTCGCCGCACTGACCCTGCAGGCCGCGCTCAGCCAGGTGCCGGCCGAACTGGAGGAGGCGGCACTGGTCGACGGCGCGCGCCCCGGCCAGCTGTTCCGGCACGTCACCTGGCCGGTGATCAAACCGTCCGCCGTCCTGGTCACCTCGCTGTGCGCCATCTGGGACTTCGGGGTGTTCAACCAGATCTGGCTGATGCGTGGCGGCCAACCGGAGAAGGACTACTACCTGCTCGGCGTCTACTCGTTCATCGAGTCCTTCGCCGTCAACCGCTACAGCGCCGGCGCGGCCATCGCCGTCCTCACCGTCCTGATGCTGCTGGGCGGCGCGGTCGTCTACGTGCGCCAGCTCGTCCACCTGGGAGCGGCCGAGTGAACACAACCCCACGTACCGGGCACGCCCCCGGCCGCCGACGACGGCGCGCGACGGCGAACGCCCTCGGCCTCGCCTTCAGCGCACTGATGGCCTTCCCGCTCTACTGGATGCTGCTCACCGCGTTCCGCCCGGCCACCGAGATCCACGCCGATCCGCCGCACTTCTGGCCCGACCACCTGACGCTGGAACACTTCCGCCGCGCCCTGAGCACCCCGACCTTCTGGGCCAACGTTCGCTCCAGCGTCCTGATCGGCGTCGGCACCGTGCTGGTCTCCCTGTTGATCGGCACCCTCGCGGCCTTCGCCCTCGCCCGCTTCTCGTTCGCCGGGCGCAAGGCCCTGGTCCTGATCATCCTCGGCGTCCAGATGATCCCGCTGGCCGGCCTGATCATCCCCGTCTACCTGCTGCTGAGCGACGCCGGACTGACCGACAGCCTGCCCGGCGTGATCCTCACCTATCTCGTCTTCATGCTGCCGTTCACGGTCTGGCTGCTGCGCGGCTTCATCGCCGCCGTCCCGGTGGAGCTGGAGGACGCCGCGATGACCGACGGCTGCACCCGCCTGGGAGCCTTCCGCCGGGTCGTCCTCCCGCTGCTCGCCCCGGGCCTGGTGGCGACCTCCATCTACGCCCTGGTCCAGGCGTGGAACGAGTACGTCCTCGCCTACGTCCTGCTCTCCAGCAACGACAAGCAGACCCTCAGCATCTGGCTGCTGTCCTTCCAGACCAGCTTCGGCACCGACTACGGCGGACTGATGGCCGGCGCCACCCTCACCGCGCTGCCCGTCGCGGTCTTCTTCGCCCTCGTCCAGCGGCGGATCGGCGCGGGCCTGACCACCGGCGCGGTCAAAGGGTGAGCCGCCGAAGACGGGACGCCGGTCCCGCGCGGGCCGGCCGCCGCTGAGCCGCCGGGCGCCCGGCCGCCGGCACGACCGCCCCGCCGGGCACGCCGCCCCAGAGCCATGTCGCACGCACTCGACCGGCGGACCGACGTCCGCCGGTATACGGAACCTCCGACAACGCAGGAGAACACGTGACGTTCGACCGTCTCGACCTGGTGTCCAAGCTGTACCAGCCGGCCGGTTGGCCGCGGATCCTCGAAGCCGCCACCGGGACCCGCTCCAGCGGCCCGCTGGTCGTGGACCTGGACCCGACGACCTTCTGCGACCTGGCGTGCCCCGAATGCATCAGCGGGAAGCTGCTCAACCAAGGACGCTTCACCCCCGAACGGCTCGCCGAACTGGCCGGCGAACTCGTGGAGATGAAGGTCCGGGCGGTGGTCCTGATAGGCGGCGGGGAACCGCTCGCCCACCGGGGCACCCGCCAGGTCCTCCGCGTCCTGGGCGAGGCCGGCATCGCCATCGGAGTGGTCACCAACGGCACCCTGATCAAACAGAACCTGGCCGAACTCGCCGCCTACGCCTCCTGGGTGCGGGTGTCCATCGACGCCGGGACCAGCGAGACCTACCGGCGCTTCCGCCCCGACCGCAAGGGCCGCAGCGTCTTCGACAAGGTCATCGCCAACATGCGACTGCTGGCCGAGGCCAAGCGCGGCGCCCTGGGCTACTCCTTCCTCGTGATGAGCCGCCAGGAGCCGGACGGCACCGTCGTCAGCAACCACCACGAGGTCCTGGAGGCAGCCGAACTCTCCCACGACATCGGCTGCGACTACTTCGAGACCAAGGCGATGTTCGACGACGGACACCACGTCATCCAGGTGCCGGACGAGGTCCTCGCCTCCGTGGAGGAGCAGCTCGCCAAGGCCGCCGCCCTGACCGGCGACGCCTTCGAGATCGTCAACTCCTCGACCCTGACCTCGCTGCGCAACCGGGTCGGGCCCGTCCAGGACAAGGACTACCACCGCTGCCGGGTCGCCGAACTGCGGACCCTGGTGACCCCGTCCGGCGTCTACGTCTGCTCCTACCACCGGGGGAACGCCGGGGCCCGGATCGGGGACGCGGTGACCGAGCGCCTCCCCGAGATCTGGCGGGCCTCGGACCGCGGCATCGTCGACCCCAGCCGGGACTGCCGCTTCCACTGCGCCCGCCACCGCTCCAACCTCGAACTCGACCGGATCGGGACCGGAACGGCGGCGGGAACGCTGGCCGCACCGGAACCCGGCACGGACTACGACCCGTTCATCTAGCAGGGGGCAGGAGCAGCCCGGCTACGGGGCCGGCGCCGCGGCGATCTCCGGCGCGAGGCCCGCCGCGGCCCGGGCCGGGATCACCCGCGCCCGGGGGTGCGCCGGGCCGAGCGCCCGCCGCAGCCGCGCCACCACCTCCGCCTGGTCGGCCGCCGGACAGACGCCGACCAGTGCCCCGCCACCGCCGGCCCCGCTGAGCTTGAGCGGCAGGTCGGCGGCGCGCAGGGCCAGCGACCGCAGCTCCTCCAACAGCGGCGTGGACATGCCCTGGAGGTCCCGCATCGCCCGGTGCGCCCGGCTCATCGCCGCACCGAGGGCGGACAGGTCACGGCCCCGCACGGCCTCCCACACCGCGGCCGAGGCGGCGTCGGTCCGCTCGCGGTACGCGGCGAGCCGGGCGTCCCCGGCGGCGAGCTGCGCGCGGACCGAGCGGATGTGGTCGCTGGTGTCCTTCCGGGTCGCCGAGTCGAGCACGACCACCGCCCACTCGTCGGGGAAGTCGGCCCGCTGCGCGATCTCCGGCAGGCCGGTGGTCCGTCCGTCGAGCAGCAACAGCCCGCCGGCGATGACCGCGAGGTGGTCCATGCCACCGCCGTTGAAGATCGCGAACTCGAACTCGTACGCCCACTGCGCCAACGTCCGCGCGGGCACCGACCAGCCCCCGGCGTCCCCGGCCACCGGCACCGCGGCCTCGGTGAACGCCCGGAACAGCGCCACGATCAGCGCCGTCGACGACGACAGACCGCTGGCCGCCGGCGCCTCGCTGCGCGCGGTCACGACCGGTGGACGGGGGCCGAGGCCGGGCAGTCGCCGACGCAGGAACGTCCACACCTCGCCCGCCCAGGCGCCGGCGCCGCCGTCCGGCGCCGCGCCGGCGGGCGGCCGGGCGCCCGGCGGCCGCACCGTGACCGAGGTCGTCAGGTCCAGCGCCAGGCTGACCGACCGGCCGCCCAGCCAGTCCAGGTCCTCCCCGGACAGGCAGGCCCGACAGGGCACCACGGCCCCTCCCGCCGGGCCGCCGCGCGGCGCCGCCGCCCCGTCCTCCGCTCCGGACGCCCTCGTCGGTGCGTTCATCGGGTCTGGAACCTTCCGGTCGAGCTGAACTCCCGGAACATCTCCAGGACCACAGCGGTGGGTGGGTGCAACGGCCGCGGCGGATCCCCGAGGGCCCGGAAACCGGCCCGGGTCACCTCGTCCGGTCCGGGGGAGAGCTCCCCGGACCAGCGGCGGGCGACGAAACACAGCGCGAAGCAGTGCGTGATGTCGCCGTTGGGATAGGTCAGGGTGTGGACCGCGGGGTCGGACAGCGTGCCGAACGCCTCCAGGTCGTCCCGCTCGACGTGCAGCCCGGTCTCCTCCGCCAGTTCCCGCCGGGCCGTCCCGACGAAGTCGTCGCCCTCCTCGCACGCCCCGGCCGGCAGCTCCCAGACGCCGGTGTCCGCGCGCTGCTGGAACAGCCCCCGACCGGCCGCGTCCAGCAACAGGACCTGGGCGCCGGGCACGAGCAGCGGCCGGCTGCCCACCTTCTGCCGTAGCTCCCACAGGTACGAGCCGACATAACTCACCTGAGTGTCACCTTTCATCGCGCCTTATCCGCATATCCGGGGGCAGATTGTCATGCGGCGGCCTCGGCGGCCAGCCACCTCGGCACCGCGTGCGGGGTGGCGGACAGCCAGCGCACATACCGCTCCACGCCCGCCCGGACATCGATCCGCGGCCGCCAGCGCAGCAGTTCACGGCAGTGCTCGGTGGCCGCGTACCCGCCCAGCGGGTCGCCCTCGGGCAGGGGAGTGGTGACGAAGTGCGCCCGCGGGAAGTGCGGCGCGATCAGTTCGCCGACCTCGCGGACCGAAGTCGGCACGCCCGTACCGACGTTGACGGTCGCCCCGGCCATCTGGTCCTCCACCAGGGCCAGCGCGGTGGCCGCCGCCACGTCCTCGACGTGGACGAGGTCCCGCACCTGGACCCCGCCCCCGTTGAGCCGCATCGGGCGGCCCAGCCGGGCCTGCATGGACAGCCAGGCGACCATCCAGGAGTGGCTGCCGGGCTTGGGAACCTGCGGATCGCCGTAGACGGAGAAGTACCGCAGCACCGCGTACTCGGGGGTGTCCGGACCGCTCAGCAGCAGTCGGGCCTGGTGCTCCGCCCAGAGCTTGGAGTTGGCGTACACCGACACCGGCAGCAGCCGCTGGTCCTCGCGGAAGACCTGCGGCCCCCGTACGGACGGATCGCCGTTCCCGTACACCGCCGCCGACGACACCAGCACCAGTCGCCGCACCTCGGACGCCGCGACCTCCTCCAGCACCACCTGGGTGCCCTGGACGTTCGCGCGGAACGCGATATCGGGCCGACGGGTGCAGGCGGCCACATCGGCATAGGCCGCGGCGTGCACCACATAGTCGGCACCGGCCAGCACCCGGCGCACCGCTTCGCGGTCGCAGACGTCCCCGACCACCAACTTCGCCCCGAGGCTGTCGACCCCGAACAGCGAGGAGTGCACCGCGTCCGGATAGGCGTCCAGCCGGTCCAGCATCGTCACCTCGGCCTCCGCCCGGCGTAACAGCCGGACCAGCCGACTGCCCACCAGACCGGCGCCGCCCGTCACCACCACCCGGGAATCCCGGAGTTTCTCCAGCCGGGCCTCCACCGATTCTCCGTGGACATCGGGCGCCGGACTCCCCGTTCCGGCACCGCCATTACCCCGCGCATTGCCATTCATCCCGACGTCCCCGTTTCCGTTCACCGTTCCGGGCATGGAACCCCCTCTTCCCACATAACAGCGCACGAGCCGGCCCGGCGTGGGCCAGCGGTCAGCATGTCCGCCGTCGATTCCGGTGGCCAGAGCGCCATTTCGGCAGTCTTGCGGCGCGTGCGCGGACCGCCGTACTGTCCGGATTCACGTGCCGGATCCATCCGATGCGATGCAAAAGCCCGACGGGCCGGGGAAACGGAGAACCGGAGGAATTGATGACCCGTTATCGATTGAGCGGGGCCGTGATGACCCATCCCCAACGCCAGGCCGCCGCCGAAAGGTTGGCACGGTCCGCTCCGCCCGGAGCCCTGCGCGTCGTCATGGACCCGGACCCGGCCGGAAAACCGTCCGTATTGCGGACCGCACTGTGCGCCTGGGACGCGATCGAGGACGGTGCCACCCACCAGCTCGTCGTCCAGGACGACATGATCCTTTCCGATACGTTTTTCGAACGCGCCCGGATGGCGATTGCCGAGATGCCCGACGCCGCGCTGGCGCTTTTCGCACTCTGGGACTCACGGAACGGCGCCGCGGTGCGTTTCGGCGCCATGGCCGGCGCCCGGTGGGTGGGCGCCGTCAACGAGTACTTTCCCTGTGTCGCCATCATTCTCCCCAGGGAAGTCGCCTCCGGATTCGCGGCTTTTGGGCGACGCCATCTTGACAGCTGGCCCGACGACATCCTGATGAACCGCTACTTACGCGCGCATGGAATCCCGTCCTACGTTTCGGTGCCCAGCCTCGCCGAGCACGAGGACCACGGCAGCATCTCCGGCAACGCGTTCCGCGGACCGCGCCGTTCGGTGTGTTTTCTGCCCCAAGATGTTCCCGGGCGCGAAGGCGCACGACTGACCGGTCTGCGGGTGCTCCCGTTCTTCAAACAGGGCGTCGCGCAGTGCGCGGTACGCACAGTGCCCGCGGGCGCACGCGCCCCGCACGCGCCCCAGGGCCCGGACGCCGGCCGCTGGCTCCACCTCGACTGCGAGCAGTACCTGGAGGGCTCCGGCGTCCGTATCGGAAGGCAGCAACCGGCCATCGTGCGAATGGCCGAAGCCACCACCCCCGAGGCGGCGCGAGGAGCCTGGCTCACCGCCTTCACGATGGGATTCGTCCACCAGAAGGACGGACTCCGCTGCGACCCGGCGACGGGCGGTCCCGGCGACGCCCCGGGATCGGACGCCGTACCGGACCCCGCCGTGCTCGCCGAGGCGCTCGCCACCGTGGGCCCCGGCGGCATCAGCTACGCCCAGGCGGAGGAGCGGATCGCGCAGCAGCGCGACGAACTGGCGCGGATCACCCGGGCCGGCCTCGACGCCGGCCGCGACGCCGCCGAACGGACCCGACCGCCCCGCCGGGCCCACCCCACGCCGACCGACGCCCACCCCGCCGACGCCCACCCCGCCGACGCCCACCCCGCCGACGCCCACCGCGCCGACGCCCACCGTGTCGCGATAGTCGGCGGCGCCGGAACCTCCCTCGGCGAACACCTCGTCCGCGGACTAAGGGACGCCGGACACCACGTCACCACCCTGACCCGACGACCGACCGGCCATCCCCCGCACGCTCTCCTGGACCTGACCCCCCTCGCCCTCCCGCCGACCGCTTCCCCCAACCCCACTCTCACCCTCGAACTCACCGTCCCCGCAACGAAGTTCACGATCCACCTGGGCGACCTCTACGGACCCGGCTGCCCCCATGACTCGCGCATCGGGCGCCTGGTCTGGGACGCCCTGCGCAGCTACCCCCTGACCCTCGACGCCCCCGCCGAGACGCTGCGCCCGCTGCACACCCGGGACCTGGTCACCGCCCTGTCACTGCTGCTCCGCACACCGCCCCTGGAGCCGGTGATCGGCCTGGCGGACGCCCCGATCACCGCCACCGAGTTGGCGGAGGCCATCCGCACCGCCGTCCGTCCGGTCCCCCTCGCCCCGCCCGAGGAAGCCGCGCACGCCACCCCCGAGACCGCCGCCTGGCCCCCCTCCCCACCCGGCTGGAAGCCCGTCACGGAACTCCGCTACGGGCTCCACACCCACGCCCAATGGCTCGCCTACGAAGGCATCCACCTCGTCCTGGAGGTCTGACCCGGGCCCGTCGACCACGGCGAGCCGCCGCGCCCAGAAGGGCGTCGGTCCTCGCCGCGGTCGCGGTCGTGGTGGGGAGCGCTCCCCACCACCGCCATCAGGCCGCCGCGCGCACCGGCTGACGCACCGTGATCGCGTTGACCCGGATCGCGCACTGCGCGACGTCGTCGCTCGCGAGCGCACCGGCCTTGTCCGCACTCAGACCGATCGTCACGTTCACACAGAACGCGAGGGCGTAGACGAAGCCCTCGGTCTCCTCGTCGTGGAGCGCGAACAGCAGGTTGTAGTAGTAGCCCGTGCTGTCGGGCGCGTCACCGTAGAAGGACAGGTGGGTGCCCTCCTGGCGGCCCAGGCCGACGAAGACCTCGGTGAGCGCGGCCTCGGCCCGCTCCCAGAACGCGGGGTTGCCGAACGGCTGGCCCAGCGCCTGGCGGACGGCCTCCCGGAGCGACATCACCATGACGCCGACGGGCGCGGTCTCCTGGAGCCCCCAGCCCCGGACGATCTTCACGGTGGCACCGTCGGGAACGGCGCTCGCGGCCCGGCTGATCTCGCCGAAGTCGAAGTCGACGGTGGCCGGCGCGATCGCGTACTGGAACTTCTCGGCAAGGGCCTGCGCCTGCTCCAGGACGTCCGGGCGCACCTCGAAGACGGCCTTGAAGGTCGTCTTCGAGGTGGCGGGCTGGTCGGACATGACTGCTCCTCACATACGGGAAATCGCGTCGCGCCGACGGGCAGTATGCACCCGCCGCATCCGGCGGCGGCCACCACCCTCGCCCCGAACCGACCCCGACCGCTCCCGGGACGACCTCGACCGGCCCCGGGAGGAACCCGGCAGCTTCACGAACCGGCCGCCGTCGCACGTCCCCCCGCCGCATCCGCGGAGTCCCGGGAGCGCCATCCCAACCCTGGCGTCACGAGCCCCACCAGCACCACGGCTCCCACACACAACACCCCACCACTCACCAATGCCGCCACGCCCGACGTCGCGTCCGCCACCAACCCGCCCCGCATGTTGCCGAGGTCCGGGCCGGCCTGCCCCACGATCTGCTCGGCCGCACCGACCCGCCCGAGCATCTCGTTCGGGGTGTGCGACTGGACGAGGGTGTTCCGGGACACCACGGAGACCGTGTCGGCCGCGCCCGCCAGGACCAGACAGGCCAGCCCCAGCCACCTGTTGGGCGCGAGGCCGCAGAGCGCCAGCGCAAGTCCCCAGGTCACCGAGGAGCCGAGCATCACCAGGCCGGGTCGCGCACTCCGGGTGAACGTCCCGGAGAAGAGCGACGCACCGACCCCGCCGACCGCGATCGCGGACAGGAACAGACCGAGCGTGCGCGGACCGTCCCCGAACCGCTCGGCATTGATCAGCGGAAACAGACTGATCGGCATGGACAGCACGGTGGCCGCCAGATCCGTCAGCAACGCCCCGCGAACGACCGGCGTGCGGACGAGGAAGGCCAGCCCGTCCCGAACACCCCGCAGCCCCGGACGGCCACTCGCTTCCGCCTCAGCGACCCGCTTCGGCAACCCGAGCGCCCCGTACAACGCCGCGACAAAACTCACCGCGTCGATCGTGTAGCAGGCACCGGCGCCCAACGTGCCCAACACCAGTCCGGCCACCGCCGGCCCGACCAACATCGCACCCTGGAAGGAGATCCGCCGCAACGCCAGACCGGCCGCCAACTGCTCCCGCGGCAACAGGGCCGGAACGAACGTCTTCGACGCCGGCCCGCCCCCGGCCACGCAACAGGACTGCACGGCCACCAGCAGCACCACCACCCCGACCGGCACGCCGCCGACGTACGCCTGCACCGCCAGCACCACCGAACAGACGGTTTGCCCCGCCGTCATCGCCACATAGAACCTCCGCCGGTCCACGCGGTCGACGAGCGTCCCGGCGAAGAGCCCGAGTGCGATGAGCGGTACGGCCTGGGCCAGCGCGACCGCACCCGTCCACGTGGTGCTGTGCGTCAGCTGCCACACCTGGAACATCACGGCGACGACCGTCATCTGGCCGCCGAAGCCGGACAGCGTCTGCCCGACCCATAACCGCCGGAAGGCCGGCGACGCACGCAGCGGCGTGACGTCGATCAGCGCGTGTCTCATTCCCACGCGGGATCCTCCGCCAGCTTCTCCGCGATCCGGTCGTGGAAGCTCTTGCGCTCCAGCGCCCGCTCGATGTCGACGACGACCCGGCTGAGCGGATACGGAATCTCGGCCTCGATCTCGGCGACCGCGGCCTCGGTGGCCCGCCACTCCGCCGCCAGCCGCCCGATGACCCCCCGGGCCTGCTCCGTCAGCGTCACTTCCTTGCTCCGCGCATCAGCACCGGCAACGGTCTCGACCCAACCGGCCGCCCGCATCGCGGCCACCTTCTGGCTGAGCGCCGAATGCGTCCGGCCGACCGACTCCGCCAACGCGCCGATCGTCATCGGCCCACAGGCGTGCAGTCGCAGCAGCTCCCTCACGAAGCTCGGCTTCAGCCCCTCGATCCGCCGCTCCGCGTAGATGCGCGCGATCTCCGCATCCATCCCCTCCTGCAGCACCCGCAACGGCCGCCACAGACTCTCCCGGCTGGGATCACCCACGCCGGCGCCGGGATCTTCTTTCCGCGTCTCGCCCGTCTCAGCCATCCCGCCACAATAACAGCGCTTATGTAAGTGCCGTTATGTCACCGAAGTCATAAGGCAACCACGGCTTGGAGACACCTACGACGTGCGGGGGGCTGTGGCCCTCCGGCGCCGGCGCGGCCCCGGACGGCTAGGGCCTGTCCCCCGGGTCAGGACGCGAGTCGCGCGAGGCGCAGTACGGCCGCCAGCCCACGGTGCGAGCCGGGCACGGCGCCCGCCGGCAGGACGTAGGAACGCAGCCCCGCGCCGGCCGCGCCGCCGTCCTTCGCGGGGTGGTCGCCCACCATCAGCGCGGCTGCCGGCTCGACGCCGAGTTCCTCGCACGCACGGTGGAACAGCAGCGGATCCGGTTTCTCGGTGCCGTGTTCGTAGGAGTGCACCCAGGAGGAGAAGCAGTGGTCCAGCCGGTGGTGGGCACACACGGGGAGGCGAGGCATGCGGACTTTCTACCGCACGTCCCTGTCGGTGGTGGGTGTGCTGCCGGTGGTCGGTCAGCGGTCGACCATGATCTCCACATGGGCCGGCGGGGCGCCCGCCGCCGTGATGGTGAAGGTCGCGGTGCCGGCGGCGTCGCCGGCCGTGAGCCGCGGGCTCTCCGCGTAACCCTGCGGGTCGGTGAGGACGGTCACGGAGATCTCGCCGCCTTCGAACAGCGCCTGCTGGCTCATCGAATCCCAGACGAAGGTCACCGGCAGCTCGGCCACCGGTGCCTGGTCCTGGATGTCCACGACCCGGGCCTTCAGCGTGTGGGGGAAGGTCTGGTGGTGGCCGGCGTGCTGGCCGATTCCGCCGGCCGGCTGGATGGCGTACGTCCGGCCGTAGCCCGCTTCCGTGCTCATACCGTCTCCTACTGGCTACTGGCTACTGGCTACTGGCTACTGGCTACTGGCTACTGGACTACTGGCGACTGACCGTTCCTCTGGGCCCGTGAGCCGCTGCGGACCCGGACCGTGTTCCCGCCCTGCCCCGTTCCTTCGGCCGCCGTCCATGGGCCGCTACCAGTAGTGACGCCGTCCGCCGACCGCGTGCCCCATCACGCCGAGCAGCCACAGGACCGCCCCGACGAGGAGCAGGATGCTGCCGACCGTCACCAGAAAGGAAAGGCCGGCGACCAGGCCGATGACGAGCAGGATGATGCCGAGAACGACCACGATGTGCTCCGATCTCGTTCGAGCGTCCCCTTTCACTGTGTGCCCCGGTTGCAGTAACGGCAACTTCTGCTAGACGAGGGCTGCGGCAGGCGTAAAGGGCCAGGTCAGGGCCCAGATCACGGCTGACGGTCGCGGCCGACGACCGCCGTCCGTGATCGCCGCCCGTGGCCGCCGTCCGGCGACCGTCCACCGGCGCCCCGGGTGACCCGGCCGGGTGCCTTCGGGGGAATACCGGTTGGTTGTGTTCGATCCCCTCCCGGCGGTGATACCGCTCTCTTCGGGGCCCCGTGGCAGGAGGGTCCCCATGAAGGCCCGCGGGCGGGAGGAGGTGGCGGCGCAAACGTGCCGAACCGATCCCGCAGGGCCGGTCCCACCCGCAGACCGCGGGATGCCGCGTCCGCCGCACAGCGAGCCGTCCCGCATCGGCGTCGATGGCTCGTCGTGCGGCGGACCGGTGGGACGTCGGCCCCACGACCGCGCGAGGCCGTCGCCGTACCCAGGTCGCTGCGCATGGCTGCCGCGTACGGCTGGCGGCTGCTGGTCGTGGGCGCCGCCGTCTATGTGGTGTTCGTGGTGCTGGGGCGGTTCCACCTCGTCACCCTGGCGGTGTTCCTGGGACTGGTGCTCACCGCCTTGCTCGAACCTTTGACGAACCTGCTGGGCCGGTGGCTGCCGCGGGCCGGGGCGGTCACCGCCGGGCTGCTGTTAGGGATCCTGCTGCTGTTCGGCGTGCTGAGCCTGATGGGGGCCAACGTGGCCGATGAGTGGCCCGGTCTGCGCCTGGTGTTCACCGGGGGCGTGGCGAGGATCGAGCGATGGCTCGAAGGCCCGCCGTTCCACCTCCAGCCCGGCTCCCTCTCCCACCTCCAGGAGTGGATCTCCCACTTCGTGTCCACCAACCGCGCCAACCTCATCAACACCGCGGTGAGCGGCGTGGGCCGGCTGGCGGAGGTGCTGACGGTCGGTGTGCTGGCCCTGTTCTGCTCGGTCTTCTTCCTGCATTCGGGCGCCCGGATGTGGCTCTGGTTCGGCGGTCAGCTCCCGGAGCGCGGACGCCGGCCGGTCGGTACCGCGGGACGCGCGGCGTGGACCACGTTCACCGGCTACACCCGCGGCATCGTGCTGATCGCCGCCACCAACGCCGTCCTCGTGGGCGTGGCCCTCTTCGTACTGGGCGTGCCGCTGGTACTGCCGCTCGCGGTGCTGGAGTTCTTCGCCGCCTTCGTCCCGCTCATCGGCTCACCGGTGGCGCTGGCGGTGGCCGCGGTGGTGGCCCTGGCGGCCAAGGGGCCCCTGGTGGCGCTGCTCGTCATCCTGCTCATCGTGCTCATCGGACAGCTCGAAGGGCATGTACTGCACCCTGTGGTGATGAGCCGCGCGGTGAGCCTGCACCCGATGGTGGTGGCGCTGGCGGTGGTCTGCGGGGGCGTCACGGCGGGTGTTCTCGGGGCGGTGGTCGCGGTGCCGCTGGTGTCGGTGGTGTGGTCGGTGTACGGGGCGCTGCGGAGCCAGGGGCGACCCGGCTGACCCGCGCCCGTACCGGCGGCACCCTCGTACCGACCGCGGACCCGACGCTGACCCGTCGGACGCGCCCTGGCCAGGCTGTCGCCATGCTGTGCGCATCGGATCGCCAGGCGCTCGTGGACGCGGTGCGGGCCGCCCTGGAGCGCGACTGTCCCGCATCGCGGACGGTGCTGCTGGGCTCACTGGCGGCGGGCACCGCGGACGACTACAGCGACATCGACGTCGAACGGGTCGTCCCGGACCGCGAGTTCGGTGCGTGCCTGGTGCGGGCGGAGCAGGTCCTGCGAGGGGTGCGGCCGGTGGCGGCGCTGCGCTCCGATCCCGACTTCCGGCATTCCGATGGGCGTCGGTTGCTGTTCGTCCGCTTCGCCCAGGTGCCGCTCTTCTGGCGGCTCGACCTGTCCGTACGGGCGGAGTCCGTCGCCGACCACGAGGATGACGACCGGGACAACCCCCGGGCGCGCGCCCGTGAGGGGGAATGGTCGCGGCCGGCCAGTGCGCTGGCCAATGCCACCGGCGCGGTGAAGGCCCTGGCCCGGCACCGCCCCGACGAAGCCCGCGGCCTGCTCGACCGCGGATTCGCCCGCATCGGTGAGGAGCCCGCACAGCTGGAAGTGGCCGAAGGGGGTGCGGCGGGCCGGGCGGACGCGAGGTGGTCCGCGGCGATCGCCCGCCTGGCACGGGCCGCGGCGCGCCAGGAACCGCAGTTGGAGCCGCTGGCCGAAGAGGTCGTCCGGCTGTCCGAGGAATACCACGACGTGGGTCGTTGAGGCCCGGCACGCAGGCCGCCCCGCCCGCTCCCCGGCCTCGCAACCAGTCCCAGTCCCGGTCCCAGCCCCGCCTTGGCCATCTCTTCTCCGCCTCCCGTGTCGTCGCCGGCACCGTGCGTCCGAGGGGCAACGGGCTTCACCCCACCGGCGCCGGATCCCGGACCGGCCGCGGGGCGGCAGCCAGTCGCTCCCGTTTGAGCACCTCGCGTCCGACCATCACCCGCACGCTCACCACCGCGGTCGCCGCGAAGGCCAACATCCCGCAGCCGATGGCGATCCCCGCGGCCAGTGCCGTCGGCCGGTCGAGCCCCGCATAGTGCTCGAACAGCAGCCCCGCGGCGGCGGAGAACGGCGGAGCCAGGCACAGCGCGACCAGATGCAGCCGCCACTCCTCGCGCGCCCAGCTCCTGCCGTCCCGGCCCGCCCGCCGCTGGCAGACGAACATGGTGGCGTAGGCCGCGGCGAAGGGGACCAGATAGGCGGCCATCAGACGGGAACCGCCACTGCCCCACCCCATGGCGGACCTGACGAGCCAGCCGAGCGCCGACGCGCCGGCCACGTGGGCCGTGACCAGCACCGGCGTCGGCACCCAGGTGCCGCGGACCCCGGGTGACGCGTCCCGGTTGTCCATCGTGCGCGAGGCGACCAGGGCTCCGAAGGCGACGACGGCCCCGAGGTGCATGATCGCGACGCGGTTGACGTCCGCCATGGAGAGGCCGGGGAGGAACGCCGGGAGCGCGCCCCATTCCAGGCGCAGCAGCGGCGCGGTCATCAGGTAGGCGTAGCACAGCAGCATCCAACGCTGGTGCAGATCGGGGAAGTTGCCGATCGCCGCGAGGATGCCGAAGGTGACGCTCATGACGGTGCCGACCAGGATGGTGGCGAGCACGATCCAGAACGCCGGCCCGCTGAACGCGTCGCGCGGCGCGGTCCGCGCCAGGTAGATCGCCGCGCCCGCCATCGAGGCGTACACCGTCAGTGCGAACACCACGCCCAGGACGCGGTGCAGCCGCCTGCGCCGCCGGATCGCCGAGATCAACTGCGCGGGCCCGAGCAGCATCAGCACGCCGCCCAGCACCGAATGGAAGATCATCGCGGCCAGGCTGCGGCCGTACGGTCCGATGCGGGTGGCGAGGGCGTCCGCGACATAGCGCGGTGACACCGCCCGGCCCAGCAGCCATTCACCGAAGGCGGGGGCGCCCCGGTGCGCGTACGGCCACAGCTCGGTCATCGCGATCGGCGCGTACCCCACGCAGACGACGACCACGGCGATGGTGGCCGCGCGGCGCCAAGTGGCCCTCCTCGGACGGTTCATGGCGACTCCCTGGATCGCGGCCCTGTCTCCGACGGGCCCGGTGCCCGGCAATGGTCCTAAATGGATGGTCCTAACTGGACTGTCGAGAAGGTAGGGGTGATCCGGTCCGCGGTCAATGGCCGGCGCGGCTTCCGCGCCGCGTGCCGGCGCGAAGCGCATGTCCTTGGTGGGATATGGATGGATGTGCGCAGGGGGAGGGGGTGTGCGGGCGTCGCGCCCCGGCGCGGTCTACTCGCCCCGCTGGTCGCCCCGTTGCTCCACCCACTGCCAGAAGTCGATCATCATCCGCTCGTAGCGGATGCCGAACTCCAGCGCCTCGCGCTGCCCGCGCGTCAGCAACTCCCCTACGCTCTCGGCGAGTTCCTCGTACTCCGCCAACGTGCGGTGGTGTTCGCTGACCTGGACGGGGGAGTGGACCTCCGGCCGGCCGCCGAACCACAGCTTGAGGATGCTGCGCTCCCGCGCCTCGACCGGGACGAAGGTCGAGTCGGCGAGCCACTCCGCCAAGGCCGCCTTGCCCGCCGGAGTCAGCTTCAGCAACCGCCGGTTGCGCCCGCCCGACTGCCGGGATTCGGACAGCAGTCCCGCCGCGACGAGCCGGTCGCACTGCGCGTAGACCTGCGCATGCGGCATCGACCAGAACGGGGCCACCGTGCGGCCGGCCTCGACCTTCACGTCGTAGGGGGTGGCCTCGCCCAACTGGTCGATGAAGCCGAGCACGAGGAAGGACGGTGTGGTCAGGCGGGGATCGGCGCTGTGGGAATCAGCCATGCGGTGACGGTATCGCGGCGGGGCGCCCGCGCGGGCCGCCCCCGGAGGCGGCCGGGCCTCCGCCGCCTCACCCGGCTCCCCGCCGACGCTCCCGTGGCGTCCGGCCGGTGTGCCAGACGGCTGCGACCACCAGGGCGCAGCCCGCGGCCTGGGTCGGGGTGGGCCGCTCGCCGATCGCGACCCCCAACCCGAAGGCCATCACCGGCTGGAGCAGCAGCAGTGCGGCTCCGACGTTCGGTGCCAGCCTCGGCAGTGCGGCCGTGATCAGGAGCCAGGCGAGCACCTGCCCGACGAAGGCGAGCGTGATCAGCCAGCCCCACGCGGGCCAGCCCGGATCCAGATCGATCCCGGTCCACAGGCCGCCCAGCACGGCAGCCGTCGCGGCGGCCGCCGCGGTCGAGACGCACACCGGAGTGACGGTGTGCTCGCGTCCGCCGCCCAGTCGCATCAGGAACAGGTATCCCGCGTACGTCACCCCCGCCGCCGTCCCGAACGCCACCCCGGCGACCGGATCACTGCCGGCCTGCGGACGCCCGAGCGCCCCGCTCGCCAGCGCCACACCGGCCAACATCAGCGGGACCATCAGCACGAACCGTCCCGTCAGCCGCGTCCCCGACACCAGCCGGGCGAGCAACGGGAAGACCACGACCTGGACGTTGAGCAACACCGTGGCGACCGAAGCGCCGACGTCGAGGACGCTGGCCGCCCAGAACACCATGTCCACGCCGAGCAGCACGCCGGCGCCGATGTCCATCAGCTGATAGCGCAACGGCCGGGCGCCGACCCGTCGCACCTCCCGCCAGGCGAGCGGCACCAGCAGGAACAGCGCCAACGCGCAGCGCAGAAAGGCCGCCGTGCCCGCGTTCGTCCCGGAGAGCTTCATGAAGACGGCCGAGGCGGAGATGCACGCCGATCCCGCGATGGCCAGTACGACGGGACGCCCCGCCCGGCCGAACGGCGAAGACCGCCGGCTCGGTGCGCCAACGACGCCCGCCCGCACGCCTGTTGACTTCCCTCCCGATGTCGACCTTGGCGACGCCGGCTTTCCCGATGCCGGCTTTCCCGGTGCCGACTCTCCCGAAGCTGACGATCCTGAACCTGACTGTCCCGATGTCAACGACTCGTTTCCAGGCGTCATGTCATCCACTGTGCCTGGCCGCACCATAAACAAAAAGCAATGATTCAAGCCCAATAATCGGTAGCATCCCTAACGTGTTCAGTATTGATCGGCTCCGCGCGCTCGCCGCCGTCGCCACCCACGGATCGATCGCCCGGGCCGCCCGCGCCCTGCACATGACGCCCTCCGCGGTCTCCCAGCAACTGGCCAAACTGGAACGCGAAGCGGGTCACCCCCTCCTCCAACCGCACGGCCGCAGCGTCCGCCTGACCCACGCCGGCCGCGTCCTGGCCGGCCACGCCGATCGACTGATCGCACAACTGGCGTCCGCACAGGCCGACTTGGCCGACCTCGGCAGCGAGGTGCTGGGCCCCCTCCGCATCGGCGGTGTCGGAAGCGCGGTGCGCACCCTGCTGCCCGACGCGCTCGCCGCCCTCGCCGCCGAGCACCCTCGTCTCACCCCCACGGTCGTCGACGGCGAGGCCGTCGACCTGCTGCCCCGCCTCGTCGACGGTGAGCTGGACCTCCTCCTCGTCGAGAGTTGGACCACCCGCCCCCTCGCCGTCCCGGAAGGCGTCACGCTCCGCACCCTGATCGGCGAGGAGGTCTATGTCGCACTCTCCGCACACCACCCGCTCGCCGGGCGCTCGACCATCGACCTCGCCGCCCACGCCGATCTCCGTGCGCTCGCGGACACCGCCTGGGCCTGCTGCCCGCCCGGTACGGAGCCGCACGACACCCTCGTCCAGACGCTCCGCACCCGCGGCGTCGAGCCCGACATCCGCTACCTCCTCGCCGACCACCTCACCCAACTCGCCCTGGTCTCCCGCAATGTGGCCGCCAGTCTCACCCCGGCCATGTCGCGCCGCCCCGCGCCGCCCGACGTACGCTTCCTCGCCACCCGCCCGGCCCTCCGCCGCGACATCCGGGCCGCCTGGCTCGCCCGCGCGCAGAGCCCGCCGGTCCGCGCCTGCCTGAGCGTGATCGCGGCCGCGGTCGCGACCGCGGTGCCGGAGGTTCCGGAGGTGCCGGAGGTGCCGGACGGCGACGGCGAGGAAGGGTGACCGGCCGCTGCCGCCGCCACCGCGTACCCCTCGCGCGCCGCCGCTCAGCCGTCGCTCGTCACCTGCCGGCCGTCGTCACCGTCTCCTCCCAGGCGATCCGATGGAAGTGCAGCGCGCGGAGCATCTCCTCGGGCGCCCCGATCGCCGGCGCGGGCGCGGCGCTCTTGCCCGCCTTGACCTTGTTGACGGCCGCGGCGTTCTGCCCGATCGCCTCCACGCGCGGGCGCCGCAGTGCTTCGTAGGCGGCGAACGCCTCGCGGTGGGTGGGGAGATCGCGCAGACAGCGGGCCAGTTCGACCGCGCTCTCCATGGCGAGCGAGGCGCCCTGCCCGGAACTGGAGGAGGGCGCGTGCACCGCGTCGCCCACCAGCACCATCCGCCCCCGGTGCCAGTGCGGTACGGACGGCATCTGTTCCATCCGGCCGACGACCATCAGCGCATCGGGGTCGGTGTGCCGCAGCAGCAGCTCACCGGGGACGTGGCCGGCGTACAGGTCGCGCAGCCTGCTCATCCACTCGGTGGTGGGCACCCGCGCCAGCTCGTCCTGGCTCGGCGGGGTGTCCGTGGGCAGTCCGGCGAACCAGATCAGCCGGCCGTCCGCACCCCGCCAGTAGCCCATGAAGGCGCGACCGAACGCGAAGTACATCGTGCCTGGTTCGACCTTGACCTCGCTGTCGATGCCGCAGTCCGCCGCCGCGTAGCCGCCGAAGCTCAGCACGCCGCCGTACTCGGGCGCGGGTGCCTGGGGATCGATCACGGTGCGGACCGTGGAACGTATGCCGTCCGCCCCGATCAGCAGGTCGGCGGTGGCGGAGCTGCCGTCCGCGAAGTGGGCCGTGACGCCCTCGGGCGTCTCCTCGGCGTCGACCAGCCGCTTGCCGTACTCGAACCGGATGCCCTCGCCGGCCGCGTGATCGGCCAGTGCACGGAACAGCCGGTCGCGCGGCATCGTCATCGTCGGGGGCAGCTCGGGGAAGCCGTCGAAACGGGTGAGGTGGTTGCCGGCGCCGTCCGCCATCACCATCCCCGGGACCGGCTCGCCCACCGCGCGCACCGCCGCGTCGGCACCGACCGTCGCCAGCGCCGCCAGCCCGTTCGGCGCCAGGCCCAGCCAGGCCCCGACCCCGTCCGCGGCGGTCGGGTACGCCTCGTAGACCGTCGCCGCGATGCCTGCCCTGCGCAGCGCGAGTGCCGTCACCGGCCCCGCCACCCCACCCCCGATGACCAGTGCCGTCCGCGTCCGGGCGCCGTGGCCGCCGAGCCCGCCGTTGAGGTCCATAACCGCTCCCAGTTGAAGTGCGTGGATCGTTGTGATGTGCGTGGATCGTTCGCGTCGCACCGGCGACGGCGGTGCGTGCGCGCCGCCGTGCCGACGCCCTCCATAGTTGCAAAGCAACTAGTCTCAATGCAACTAGTTACGCCGTTGACTACGATGACCTGCATGACCGCCCCCGTGAAGAGCTCGCCGCTCGGCCTCACCGTGCTGGCGCTGCTGCACCACCGCCCGCTGCACCCCTACGGCATCCAGCAACTGCTCAAGGAGTGGGGCAAGGAGCAGGTGGTCAACGTCGGCCAGCGGGCCGGGCTCTACCGCACCATCGAGCGGCTGCAGACCGGCGGACTGATCACCGTCCGGCACACCGAGCGCGATCAGCAGTACCCGGAGCGGACGGTCTACGAGGTCACCGACGAGGGGCGGGCGGTCACTCGCCAGTGGCTGGAGCAGATGCTGGCGGTCCCCAAGGCGGAGTTCCCGGTGTTCCCGGCCGCGCTGTCGAACATGCTGATGCTCAGCCCGGACGAGGTGGCACCGATCCTGGAGCGGCGCCGGAAACGGCTCGCGGCCCAGCGCGCCGAACTGGAGCGCCAGAACGCCGCGGCCCCGGCCGGACTCCCACGGATCACGCTCATCGAGAACGAATACCTCCTCGCCGTCGTCGGCGCGGAGGAGCGCTGGCTCCAAGGAGTGCTCGACGACCTGCGGGACGGCAGCCTGACCTGGTCCCCGGAGATGCTGGAGGCGTTCCAGGACGCGGCGGAGCCGGGCGCGGACGCCTCCGCAGCGCACGAATCCACCGAGACCGCAGAATAGGGCCGGGAGAACGGCGAGTTGGGCGGACCGAGTCGGGTCCGCCCCGTTGTCCCTGCCGGCCCGATCGCAGCCGACCGTGCCGGACACCGCCCCGCGCCACCGCACGACCATCACCAGCGCACCCACGCAACGGCCGTCCGCACCGTGGCGGAACGAGACTCCGTGCGGTGCGGAGCGCAGCGGTGGCGCGCGACCGGTCGGACCGCGCGCCCGGTGCCATCACGCGCCCCCGCCCGGCCCATTGGACATGCCGCTGGCACAGGGCACTGTGCAGGGGTCCGAGATCGGCTCCGAAGGGATCCCGTATGACCTTGCGCAAGCTCACCGCGGTCGCGTCACTCCTGGCAGCCGGACTGCTCGCGGTCACCGCGCCCGCGGTGGCCGCCGCGCCGGCGAAGTACCCCCACGCCGCCGCGGCACAGCAGTTCCGGGAGGCCGGCGTCGCCTGGACCTCGTCCGGCCGGTGCAGCGACCGGAACAACCGGAGCTGCACGTCCTTCGAGCAGATCAACCGGACCACCGTCGCCGGCGTGATCGCGTTCAAGCGGGCGAGCCGGTGCGCGGTCACCGTCACCGCGGGCACCGAGAAGGGCCACCAGGAAGGCAGGTACAGCCACTGGAACGGCTACAAGGTCGATGTCCATGTGACCCCGTGCGTGGACAGGTACATCGCCGGCCACTTCCGCTACACGGGCCGACGCCCGGGTGACGGCGCCAAGACCTACAAGTCCCCGGCGGGCAACGTCTACGCCCGCGAAGTGGCACGGAGCGGCACCCACTGGGACATCACCTACTTCAACGGCAACCGCTGACCGAGGTGGGCCCGGGCCACCGGGCCCGCTGGCGTCCACCGGGCAGTGGTCAGAAGGCGGCGGCCACCAGCCGCATATAGCGGGGCCAGTCCCACAGCGGGCCGGGGTCGATGTGGTCGGCGCCGGGCACCTCGTTGTGGCCGATGATGTGGCGGCGGTCGACCGGGATGCCGTAGCGGTGGCAGATCGCGGCGGTCAGCGCGGCCGACCGCTCGTAGAGCACGTCGGTGAACCAGCGGGGCTCGTCGACCCGCCCCTCGTGCTCCACCCCGATGCTGCGCCAGTTGTACGTGCTGTTGCCGGCGTGCCAGGCGACGTCGTGTTCCTGCACGCACTGGGCGAGGAAGCCGTCCTGGGACCGCAGGGTGTAGTGGGCGGAGGCGCGGTAGCCGGGACGGCCGAACAGCATCAGGGTGTCGGGGAACGTCTCCTGCGTGACGTGCACGATCACCATCTGTACGGGATGACTGGCCGGCCGGTCGGCGGGGGTGAAGTTGGTGATGCTGGCGGGGACCCACTGCGCCTGCGGATAGCCCGGTGCCGCGCGGCTGGCGCCGGGCCCCGGGGCGCCCGAGCCCGAACACGCCGAGGTCGCGGCGAGCGCGGCCAGCCCCGTCACGAGATGCCGCCGGCCGAGTGCCCGCTCGTCGCGGTTCACCGGGGCCTCCACGGCGATGAGAAGAAGCGCGGACGCATGGTGGGTCGCTCCCTCCGGCCGCAATGCCTGACGCATGTGGAACGCGTGACTGAACGAGTGACTGTCCGTCCCGAAAGCTACCTGCGGGCCGCCGCACGTCCCGGCTTCGACACGGGGAACCGGTGGGCGGGGACGGCGGGCAGGGCGGCGTGGGACGCGGCGGTGTAAGGGTGTTGACAGGATGCGTAAGGTGGAAGCGCAGCACGCACCCCGGTCCGTTGGCCGGCCGGGCGTACCCGAGTGGGGGGAAGAAAGGTGCGTGCCCGATGAGCATCGGGCTCCTGTCTGCTGTTGGTGTCGCCCTGTATGCGGCGACGGTCTCGGTTCTCGCCTTCACCTCCGCCTTCGCGCGGCGCGAGGAACTACGGCGTGAGGCCCGGAGCACACTGTCCATCCTCGTCGCGTCCCGCACCGCGGAACGAGCGCTGCCGGCGGTGCCGGACGATCAGTGAGGCGGGGCGGGCGCGAGCCGGCGAGTCGGTGGCAGGGGGCGTTCGTCCCTGCCACCGACCAGCCGAGGAAGCCCGCGGACATCACGGTGCGTGCGGGAGGACGACGCGCATGTCGAGTCCGCCGCCTTCGCGGGGTTCGGCGGTGATGGTGCCGTCGTGGGCGCGGACCACGGACCGGACGATGGACAGGCCAAGGCCCACGCCCTTGTCGCTGCCGGTCCGCTCCGTACGCAGCCGCCGGAACGGTTCGAAGAGGTTCTCCACCTCGTACGCCGGCACCACCGGCCCCGTATTGGAGACCACCAGCACCGCACACCCCGGCTGCGGCTCCGTGGCCACCTCCACCCAACCGCCCTCGGGCACGTTGTACCGCACCGCGTTCTGCACCAGATTCAACGCGATCCGCTCCAACAGCACCCCATTGCCCTGCACGAACACCTGCTGCCGCACCCCGCGCAGCTGCACCCCCTTGGCCTGCGCCTCCTCACGCGTCTGATCCACCGCCTGCGAGGCCACCTCCGACAGATCCACCGGACGCTTGTCCACGATCTTGTTCTCACTGCGCGCCAACAGCAGCAACCCCTCCACCAACTGCTCACTGCGCTCATTCGTCGCCAACAGCGTCTTCCCCAGCTGCTGCACCTCCGGCGACGCCTGCGGATCCGCCAGCTGCACCTCCAACAACGTCCGATTGATCGCCAACGGCGTCCGCAACTCATGCGACGCGTTCGACACGAACCGCCGCTGCGACTCAAACGCCCGGTCCAACCGGTCCAACATCTCGTCGAAGGTGTCCGCCAACTCCTTCAGCTCGTCATCCGGACCACCCAGCTCGATCCGCCGATGCAGATCCGACCCCGCCACCCGCTGCGCGGTCCGCGTGATCCGCCCCAACGGCGACAACACCCGCCCCGCCATCGCATAACCAAACGCGAACGCCACGATCGTCAACCCCAACAACGCCAACAACGAACGGTTGAAGAACTGGCCCAGCGCCAGGGTGCGTTGGTCCTGGATGCAGGTGCTGATCGCCGTGTTGATCTCGTCGACGCTGCCGGACGCCGGCAGGATGGGGCAGTTGACGTTGCTGACCCTCAGGTTGCTGCCGAAGACCCTGAAGTCCGGAGTGCCTTCTTTGAGGGTGTCGGCCGCGAAGAAGAAGATGATCGTGAGCAGTACGACGCCGGCCATCAGGAACATGCCGCCGTACAGCAGCGTGAGCCGTATCCGGATGGTGGGGCGCAACCACGGCGCGGAGCGGTGGCGCGGATCGGGAAGTGGGCTTGGGACGGGCTTCGAGGGGAGGGGCCCCAGTGTCGCGGTGGATTGTGGGGAGTTCGCCATGGTCGTCAGCTCCGATGCTCCGCCGGGCCGGGTGCGGAGGCTGACATCGGGATGACGGGTGGGCGCACTGGTGGTCCTTTGATTCTTCCTCAGGTGTCCTGAGGCACACGAAAGTTGCCAAGACACACCCATAGTGCTCAAAGGAACCGTAAATCGGCAGTAAGGAAGGCGGCGATAAAGACGCCGGGGAGTCGGCGGGCGCGCACGGTACAGCCGGATCACCTCTTTCGATAAATGTCAGGCCAATGCGTTACGGTGCGTGCGTATTTCCCGGAGGCGGACAAAAAGGGGTGGGGCATGCAGAAGGGGATCGCGCGGCGCACCGGCGTCTCGCTCATGGCGGTGGCCGTACTGGCAGGGGTGGCGGGCTGCCAGCAGGGCGCGAAGAAGGCCGCGGGGGACGGCTCCGGCGGGGGCGCCGAGCGCACCCCGATCCAGGCGCTCACGGTCGCCTACAAGAAGACCGCGGCCGCGAAGTCGGCGAAGGTCACGATGAGCATGTCGATGCCGGCGGGGCTGCCGGACGGCGGCGAGACGAAGATGTCGGGCGTCATGGGATGGGACCCGATGGTCATGGACGTGACCATGAGCGAGAGCCCGCTCGGGGGCCGGGCGGGCGGCGCCGAGACGTCGCACATGGTGTGGCTCGACAACACCGTCTACGTGGACATGGGCAAGCGGACCGAGGCGTTCGACGGCAAGCGGTGGGGCAAGTTCGACCTCCGGGCCGCCGCCGCCGAGTCAGCCGACAACGCCCTCATGCGGCAGGTCACCGCCGGCCTGGACGACATGAACCAGGACCCCTCGCAGCAGCTCGCGATGCTGCTCGGCTCGCCGGACGTCAAGCACCTGGGCAGCGGCGAGGTCGACGGCGAGCACGCCGAGCACTACCAGGGCTCGCTGGCCGTCGAGGCGGGGCTCGGGTCGCTCAAGTCCGTCACCAACCTCACGGCCGAGCAGCGGGAGAAGCTCTTCGCGAACATCAAGAAGTCGGGCGTCAAGGGCTACGACTACGACGTCTGGGTCAACGGCCAGAACTACCCCGTGAAGATGGACGTGGACATCAAGACCCCGCAGGGCACGATCAAGACCAGCACGCGCTACTCCGACTACGGCGCCAAGGCGGCGGTGCAGGCCCCGCCCGCCGACGACACCGCCGACGTGCTGAAGGTGCTCAGGGACCTCATGGCGCAGCGCGACTGACCGGCGGGAACCGAGCGCGGGCGGGGTCGATCGGGTCGGTGCGGACCGGCGTCAGTTCGGCCCCAGCCCGGTGAGCAGGGACCGGGTCACGAGGTCGGCTCCCTGCGCGGGGGTCAGTTCGGGCATCTCGTGGGACGCCATGTTGGTGAGGTGCGTCAGCAGGGTGCGCGCCCAGCGGTCCGGGAGGCCCGGGCGGAGGACGCCGTCGCGGACGGCCCGCGCCATGAACGCGTCGAGGTCTTGGAGCAGCCGCTGAAGGCGTGCGGTTGCGGCCTCGTCCCGCGCCTGTTGGAGATCCACCGGCCATTTCCTGCTCACGGTGATGATGCCCTCGGCGTACCGGTGCAGTGCCACGGTCACGGGCGCCTCGGTCAGCCGGGCCTGCGCGAGGACTTCTTCGCAGGCGTCGAGTTTGGCGGTGTGGACGGCGGCCATCAGGGCCTCGCGGGTGCTGAAGCGACGGTAGACGGTGCGCCGGTCCACGCCCGCGGCGGTCGCGATCGCCGCGATGCTCGTCGCGGGATCGTGCGCCAGCAGGCGTGCTCCGGTCTGCAGGACCGCGTCCAGGTTGCGTGCGGCATCGGCTCTCATCGTGACGGGATCTTAGGCGTTCGCGAGGCCGATTGGCCAGAAAGTGCCACTAGGGGATTGCGATTCTCTCAATAACTGTCACATAGTTGTGTCAACTACTGCGGCCGCCGGTCGGCCGTGGTCGTCGCCGGCCGCCCGGCGTCGAGACCCCTCGGCGGGGTGCCTGGCTTCCCTCCTCACCTCTGGAGCGCTACGTGAGCCCAACCCGCATGCCCGCGAACGAGTCCGCGACCATGTCCGAGAAGTTGACGGGTGTCCTCGACTCCCCGGTCTTCGTGACGGTGGCGACCCTCCAACCGGACGGCAGTCCGCACCAGTCGGTGGTCTGGGTGGGGCGGAACGGCGGCGACCTGTTCTTCGTCACCGGCGTCGACAAGCGCAAGATCCGCAACCTGCGCCGCGATCCGCGGCTGAGCGTGACGGTCAATCCGCCGGACGAGCCCTACGGCTACGCCGTGCTGAGCGGCACCGCGCGGTTGGAGAGCGCGGGAAGTCGACAGCGGATGGACGAACTGTCCCTCAAATACACCGGGTTGACGTATGCCGAGCACAACCCGGAGACATCCGCCCGGCTGCCGGAGCTGGTCACCGTGCACCTCACCCCCGAGAAGATCGCGGCGCGGTTCCTGTGAGCCGGGCGCCGAGGGGTGGGCGAGGCGGCGCGATGACCGACGGCGTCGGAGAGCGAGGACGAGGATGAAGACATACGTCATCACGGGCGGCACGGACGGCATCGGCAAGGCGCTCGCCTTTCGGTATCTGAGGCAGGGGGAGGAGGTGGTGGTCGTCGGCCGCAGCGCGGAGAAGGGGACGGCGTGGCTCGCCGCGGCGCGGGAGCAAGGGGCCGCCGAGCGGGCGCACTTCGTGCCTGCGGACCTCGGTTCGGTGGCCGAGAACCGGGCGGTGATCGACGTCCTGCGCGCGTCCTTGGGCAAACTCGACGCCCTGGTGCTCTGCGCCAGGCACTTCCGGACCACGCGGCTGGTCACCGACGAGGGGTTCGAGAACACCTTCGCGCACTTCTACCTGAGCCGCTTTCTGCTGAGCCATGGACTGGTCGAGCTGCTCGAAGCCGCCGACGCCCCGGTGATCCTCAATGTCGCCGGCCCCGGCGGCACCGGGGAGATCGCCTGGGAAGACCTCCAACTCGCCCGGGCGTACGACGGGCAGCGGGCCCTGGCGCAGGGCGGGCGGCTCAACGACCTGCTCGGCGTCGGCTTCGCGGATGCCTGGCCGGCGGCGCGGACCCGGTACGTACTGGTCAACCCCGGTACGGTCAACACCAGTTTTTCCGGGCAGTACACCCCGGCCGTGCAGGCCCAGGTCGACGCCATCCGACGCTCCGCGCAGCCGGTCGAGGAAGCCGTACGGCCGCTCGCCGCGGTGTTGGACGACCCACCCCAGGCACCCCTGAGCGCCTTGGTGCAGGGGGCGCCGCTCCGGGTCGACGGCCCCGGTTTCGAGGTCGCTTCGGCGCGGCGGCTCCGGCGCGACACCGAACTCCTGCTGGGCGGCGCCTGAGCGAGCGGCGGCGGGCGAGGGGAGGGCCCCGGCCCCGTGCCCCTCCCCGCCTCCGCGCCGTCCCGTTACGCGGCGGCTGCGGCGCTGGCGGCATGACGTCACCTTTGGTTCACCAACGACTGGTGGGCTGGGGCGCGTTGGACCAGACGTCCACGTCCCACGGATCTTTAAGGAGACGTTTCATGCACAGACCCTCCCGCCGTCACGTCATGGCCGCCACCGCCCTGGTCGCCGCCACCGCGGCGGCCGCGGCCGTGACCACCGCGGCCGGCGCCTCCGACACCGTGCAGCAGGCCCAGCACGCCATCAAGGGCGGCAAGGCGAAGAACGTCATCCTGCTCATCGGTGACGGCATGGGGGACTCCGAGATCACGCTCGCCCGCGACTACGTGGTCGGCGCGGGCGGCCGGCTGAACATGGACGGGTTCCCGCTCACGGGCGCCTACACGACCTACGCGGTCCACGCCGACGGCACCCCGGACTACGTGACCGACTCCGCCGCGAGCGGGTCCGGCTGGGCGACCGGCCGCAAGACGGTCAACGGCCGTATCTCCAAGACCCCGGACACCGACAAGGCCGTCCCCACCATCCTCGAACTGGCGCAGCGAGGCGGCTACGCCACCGGCAGCGTCACCACCGCCGAACTCACCGACGCCACCCCGGCGGTGCTCGCCTCGCACGCCACGGACCGCTCCTGCCAGGGCCCCGGCGACATGGCCAAGTGCCCCACCGACACCCTCGCCAAGGGCGGTCCGGGCTCCATCGCCGAGCAGTCCGTCAACCACAAGGTCGACGTCCTCTTCGGCGGCGGGAAGCAGCGTTTCGACCAGAAGGTCACCGAGGGCAAGTACAAGGGCCTGACGGTCACCGAGCAGGCCCGGAAGCTGGGCTACCAGGTCGTCACCGACGGCGCCGGCCTGAAGGGCGTCAAGGCGGGCAAGCCGGTGCTCGGCCTGTTCGCGCCGGGCAATGTGCCGACCGAGTGGACCGGTAGGCCGGCGGCGGTCGGCGGGACCGACCCGCAGCGGTGCGTGACCTCCAACCCCCACCGCCCGTCGTCCACCCCGAGCCTCGCCGATTCGGCGACCAAGGCGATCCAGCTCCTGGAGGCCAAGCAGAAGCACGCCAAGAAGGGCTTCTTCCTCCAGATCGAGGGCGCGTCGATCGACAAGCAGGACCACGCGGCCGACCCGTGCGGTCAGATCGGCGAGACCGCCGCGTTCGACCGCGCGGTGAAGGTGGCCCGCGACTACGCGGCCAAGCACCCCGACACGCTCGTGGTGACCACCGCCGACCACGGCCACACCAGCCAAATCGTGCCGCTGGAGGCCACCCCGCCCGGCCTGAGCTCCACTCTCGTCACCAACGAGGGCCAGCAGCTCAAGGTCAACTACTCGACCAACACCCCGGGTCAGTCGCAGGAGCACACCGGCACCCAGGTGCGGATCGCCGCCCAGGGCCCGCAGGCGTACCGGGTCCTCGGCATCACGAACCAGACCGACCTGTTCACCACGATCCGCCGGGCGCTCGGCCTGAAGTAAGGGTGCACCAGGCGCGCAGGGGGAGACCGGCGATCGGTCTCCCCCGCACGTTTGGACTCCCGCGCACCGGACGAGAATTCCCTTCGCCCGCGCCACCTGTGCCACCCGTGTCGCCGGTGGCGCGCGTACCCGCACCGCCCGTTCGCAACCGTCGCGGAGGTCCCCAGTGCGCCGTATCACCGTGCCCGTCCTGTCAGCGCTGTTGTCCGTCGTCGTGGCGAGCGCACCGGCCGCGGCCGCGCCGGAGCGGGCGCCCGCGGGCGCCGACCGCCCGGTGATCTTCGTGCACGGCCGCAATGCCGGTCCGGGTGTCTGGGACAGCATGATCAGCCGGCTCACCGCGGCCGGGAGGCCGGCGGACCGGCTCTTCGCCTGGGACTACGACACCGCCCAGTCCGCCAACGAGACGCTCGCCCCGCGGTTCCAGGCGTACGTCGAGGAGGTGCTGCGGAAGACCGGCGCGTCACAGGTGGACGTCGTCGCGCACAGCCTGGGCAGCCTCACCACCCGTTGGTACGTCAAGTTCGGCGCCGGCGCGACCACGGTCCACCACTGGGTGTCCCTGGCCGGCCCCAACCACGGCACCCAACTGGCCTGGCTCTGCGCCCCGTACGACCAGGGATGCCGGGACATGACACCGGGCTCGTACGTCGTGAGTCGGCTCGACGAGGGCACCGAGACGCCGGCGCCGGTCCGCTACACCACCGTCTGGTCGCCCTGTGACGAGCAGATCGCCCCCGTGAGCAGCACCGCGCTGAGCGGGGCCCGGAACATCGAGGCGCCGTGCCTGAAGCACAACGAGCTGCTGACGGACGAGACGGTCGCGGCGGAGGTGCGAAGCGCCTTGGACTCCGACTGACGCCGGTGCGGCGGCCGGTGGAGGCACCCGTGCCGGTGGCGGTCAGTCGGCCGTCCGGGCGGGCGGCACCCGCTCCAGCGCTTCCCAACTGACGTCCCGTGCGCGCTCGGCGGCCTCGGCACGGCCGCCGCCGCGCACGCCGAACAGCCGCTTGGCGAAGAGCAGGTAGATCACCACCGCGAGGTTGACGAGCAGGGTGAGGACCTTGGTGACGGTCACCCGGGAGAGCAGCTCGTAGACCTCGGGGGCCAGCAGGACGGTGGTGGCGACGAACGTGAGGTACTCCGCCCACCGTCTGCCGAACCACAGTCCGACCGCCTCGACCCCCTCCAACAGCGCATAGGCGGCGATCACCAGACCGATCAGCCACAACGTCGACGAGCGCACCGCGAACGCCTTGGCCACCTCGCCGAGCAGCCCGCGGTCGGAGACACCCCCGGCCCCGCCCACCCCGTTCTGCAGCAGGTCCATGAACCGGTAGAACGGTGCCTGGAGGCTCGCGCGCTTGTCCGCGAAGACCAGGATGCCGGTGGCCAACGCCCCGAGCACCACGAAGTGCAGAAGCCGGTCCAGCGCGATCAGCCGCAGGACATAGCGGTCGCGCAGGGGCTTGCCGCGCAGCGGGAGGGCGATCTCGTCCCGGTCGGGTGGGTGCGGACGGTCCGGCTGCGGTCGGGGTGTCACCGGAACCCAGGCATCGCACCGCAGGCACCGGTGCCAGCGCAGTCCCGCCGGGTCCTCACGGACCAGCAGGCCGTCGGTCGGCCGCACCCGTTCCGCGCCCACGCCTTCGAGGTGGTGACCGTGCAGCGCGCAGCTCAGCAGTTCGTAACGCAACCGCCGCCGGTCGCCGCCCGTCCCGGGCACCGGAGCCGGTGCGTCGCCGTCCTCCTCCGCCATACGTTCCTCCGTCGCGACCGGGGCCTGGTTCCGCGGGTGCCTGCGCGGCGGTACCGGGGCGGTACCGCGCGGGCGTCCGGGGCCAGTCTGGGTCACGCGGGCCGGCGATCCCGGGAAATGCCGCGGGGCGGCGCGTACGGCAGGGGCGGCGGGCGGCGCGGCGCCCGTCCGCGCAGGACGCCCCACTCCTCGGCCAAGGCGCCCGCCGCTCCCACCGCCGTCCCTACAGCGTGGCGAGGAAGCCCCGGACCGCGGCGGCAAAAGCCTCCGGGACACCGGTGGGCAGCAGATGGTCGCCGTCCAGCCGGACCGCCACGGTGCCGGGGCGGCGGTCGACCATGCCGCGGACCTCGGCGGGCGACAGGTACCCCTTGGTGCCGTGGATCAGCAGGGCGGGGCAGCTGCTGGACGTCCAGTCGTCCCAGTAGACGCCGTGCACCTCCTCCTCGGACCGGAACATGTCGTCGGGATGGAACGGCAGCCGCCAACTGCCGTCCGGGCTCTGCCGCAGCCGGTCGGAGAACTGGGAGCCGGCCGGGCCCAGACCCGCGGCGAGCTCCTCGCGGGTGGCCGCCCGGCGGGGCAGGTCGAGCAGGAACGCGAGCGGGTTGGGACCGTCCAGTTCGAGCTCCACCGGGCCTTCGACGTTGATCAGCGCGCTGACGCGCTCAGGGTGGCGGGCCGTGAACTGGTAGGCGTTGACGGCGCCCATGGAGTGGCCGAGCAGCACCACCCGGTCCAGCGCCAGATGGTCAAGGAGGGCTCGGACGTCGGCCAGATATCCCTCACGGGTGTAGTCGTCGGCGCGTTCGGACTCGCCCTGGCCGCGTTGGTCAGGGGCGATCAGCCGCCACTCGGGCCCCAGTGCCCCGGCGAGGTGGGTGAACATGACGCCCTCGGATATGTGGCCGTGCAGCGCGACCAAGGGACGGCCGTCCCCGCCGAAGTCGAGGTACGACAACCGGCGCCCACCAATGGAGAGTTCGGACCGGACGGTGTGGTTGCCCAAGGTCGAGTCGGACATCGCCATCCCCTCATCTGACTGGCCTCTGCCGAGGCCGGCGCAACGGGACCGTCCCGAGCACCGGGTATCTGCTACCCGCTATTCGATCACCGGTACCCAGTAACCGGGCCTCGCATGGGGCCCGCGCCGGTCCGTCTGTCCTCGGCAGGCCGGGGAACGGCCCCGGCCGACCGCCGCTCGTCAGGCACCCGGCGTCGCTCAGGCATCCCACGCCAGGCGGTATTCGACCGCCCGCCGGGTCGTCGGCGCGAAGCCGAGCGAGACCAGGGCCGCCTCGAAGACCTCGTCCCCCGGCGCCACACACGTCTCGACCGCCGGGATCCCCGGGGCTTCCGCCGTCACCTGGCGCACCGCCAACGACACGAGCGCCGCGAGCGACGCGGCCGTCCCTTCCTCCTGCCGGTCGTGCACCAGCACCGCCCGGCCGTCGTCCACCTCGACATCGCACCAGGCATCGCCCACCCCGACCCGGAAGAGGGCGCCCCCGGCAGTCGGTGACCCGGGGCCCCGGTCGCCGGGCGCGGCGGCCGGTTCCGCCGCCAACTCCCTGCGCCACCAGCGATGGACCTCGTCCCCGGCGACCACACCCAACTGCTCCAGGGCGGCGGCAGCGGAGAGGGACAGCTCGCCCGTCTCCTCGACCCATCGAAGCGTCCGACCCCCGGCGTCCCGCACCACCGGCACCGCCGCCTCCACCAGCGGCACCCGGACCTCCCCCGGACCCGCCACGACTCCCACGAAGCGGAGGTCGGGGTCCGCCGCCCCCAGGTCGAGCACCGCGAACGACCCGACAACCGACCCGGCGTCGCGCCCCACCACCACCGCGAACGTCCGGTCGTCGCACCAGAGGTCGGGGACCGCCCCACGCTCCCGAAAAACCTGCACAGAAACCGACATACCGTGATCATTGCATGCCCTGATACACCGAAGCGAACTACTGTTCGGTTCGGCGTGGTGCGTCATGCACGTGTCTGGGGGCGGTGGGCAATGATGTCGGCCGGTGTCGTCACCGTCGGGGAACGTGTCGCAGATTGCCTGCAAACCTGGCCGGAATGACGAGGGTGGGCACCCGGAGAACTCGACTCGTGGTCCCGTACGACACCGGTGTGGCCCAACTCCCCGCCCTCGGCGACTCAACGCGGGCCGCCGGGCGGCGCCTCAGTGGACCGTGACGGTGATCGGGCGGGAAGTCGAGCGGGTCTTGGGGTGCTGGTCCTGGGCGGAGCGGCCTTCGAAGAGGGCCGCGCGCAGCTGGAGATGGCCGCGTTGCTTCACGCGCAGGGTGACGTTGACTGCGCCTCCGGCGTGCCGCGCGGGCTTGGAGCACGCGGCGTTGTGCCAGGCGGTGGCCGACCAGCGCTGCTGTACGCAGACCTTGTTGAACGTGGCGTTGTCGTCGCTGGCCTTGGCGGCGGCGCGGACGAGACCGCCCAGGCCGACCGAGCGGGGGCCGGCGGTGAAGGAGAGCGAGGACTTGGCCGAAGCCGGCCCCGCGGTGACCCCCAGCGAGGTGACTGCGACGGCGCCGATGAGCGCGCAGTGGAGGGTGCGGCGGTGGTGAGGGGTCATCCTTGTCTCCTCCATGGCCTGTCCGAATGTGAGGGCGTCCGGGGCGGGTCGACTGCCGCACCGCGGGAACACCCGGCTGATCACATCACCTTACGTCTGCTTTACCCTGTCGATGACAGTTTTTGGGTAGTTCTTAGTGAAGTAGGTGTACTGCGTGAAGTTGGCCCGCGTTTCGGCCGTGGTCGCCGCTGCGGCGATAGCCCCGGCCGTGCTGTTCTCCTCGCCGGCGATGGCCGCCGACCGTGGCGCGTCACCGGCCAACTCGGCCCCGGACGCCTCGCCGGAGACGAAGCCGGCGGAGTCGGCGGGGGAGGGCGATGCGGCCGCCGCCGAGCGGGACCGGATGGCGATCCTGCGGATGCTCGCGGACAAGAACATCGGCAAGGGGCTGGAGCGGGAGGCCCAGCGGGCGCTCGACGGCGGCCCGGAGGCCATGCGGCACTTCCTCGACGTCGGCCAGTACGCGGCCCGCGACGAGGACAACCGCTTCGCCATCCTGAAGATCCTCGCGGACAAGGGCATCGGCCGAGGCGTCGACGAAGCGGCACAGCAGGCGTTGAACGGCACCCCCGAAGACCGCGTGCGCTTCCTGGAGTCCGGTTGGCGCGCGGCCCGGGACGACGACGACCGCGTACATGTCGCGCAGCTCCTCAGCTCCGGTGGCCCCGAGGTGAGGGCGGCGGCCAACAAGGCGCTGGACGGCACGATGGCGGACATCCGCCGCTTCCTCGACGTCGGCCAGTACGAGGCCCGCGCCAAGGACGAGGCGAACGCCGAGGCCGAGGCCAAGCGCAAGGCCGAGGAGGAAGCGGCCAAGAAGAAGCCGACCCCCACCACCGGTGACGGTGGCGAGGACGGCCAGCGGGGCGACGGGACGGCCACCACCGCCGAACCCGCCAAGCCCGGCAGCGGCACCGGCGGCTCCGGCGGCGAGCGCACCGGCGGCGTCCGGCCCGCGGTCGCGTCCCCGCTCGGCACCGGCTCCGCCCCCTCGGCCGGCGATCGCCAACTGGCCGCCACCGGAGTCGGCCCGGCCACCCCGTGGGCGCTCGGCGGCTCGGCGCTCGCCCTCACCGCCGGCGCCGGGCTGGTCGTCGCCGCCCGCCGCCGCACCTCCGCAGGTCACTGACACACCGTCGGGCCCTCGTCGTGCCACCCGTACGACGAGGGCCCGCGCGGCTGTCCGCGCGGCTGCCGGTCAGTCCGCCAGCGCGGTCAGCCCGCGCGGCAGCGTCTGCGTGTGGAGCACGCCCAGCCGCTGGGTCGCCCGGGTGAGCGCGACATAGAGATCGCTCGTCCCGAACTCCGCCGGCTCCACGACCAGAACGGAGTCGAACTCCAGCCCCTTGGCCTGGCGCGGGTGCAGGATCACCACCGGGCGGGTCAGGTCGGGCGTGGGGCCGACGGAGGCCGTCGGCAGGGCGGCCGCCAGGGCGGCGCAGTGCTCGCGCGGGGCGATCACGGCGAGACGGCCCTGGCCGTCGCCCGCCGTCTCGCGGGCCACCGCCTCCGCGACGGCCCGCGGCAGGTCGTCGGTGCGCCGGGCCCACGGGGGGACGCCGGTGGAGCGGATCGACTTCGGCGGTACGAAGGACGCGTCGACCATCCGCGGGATCTCCGCCGCGGCCTCCATGATCTCGGTCGGCGTACGGTAGTTGACGCCGAGCCGGACGTGTTCCCAACGGTCCTCGACGTACGGCGCGAGGATGGTCTCCCAGGCACCGCAGCCACCCGGTTCGGAGGTCTGCGCGGGATCGCCGACCAGCGTCATGGAACGGGTCGGGCAGCGCCGCATCAGCAGTCGCCACAGCATCGGCGAGAGCTCCTGCGCCTCGTCGACGATGATGTGGCCGAAGGCCCAGGTGCGGTCCGCCGCGGCGCGTTCGGCGGCGGTGCGGTGGTCGGCCTCCTCCTGGCGGTCGGCGAGCCGGTCCGCGTCGATCAGGTCGTGTGCGGCCAGCACTTCCGAATCCTCGTCCTCCCGGTCCTCGAACTCCTGGGTGCGCGAACCGTAGGAGAGGTCCAGCACGCCCTGCGCGTAGGTGATGAGTTCCTGGCGTTCGGCCTCGGCGGCGGCCCGGGCGGCCGAGTCGTCCTCGCCGAGGAGTTCGGCCGCCTCGTCCAGCAGCGCGACGTCCGCCGGGGTCCAGTCGCCGCCGGTACGGCGGATCGCCGCCGCGTCGGCGTCCGGCAGGTGCACCGGCTCGGAGAGGAAGTCGGCGACCAGCTGCCGCGGGGTGAGCGACGGCCACAGTTCCTCGATGGCGCGGTGCACCTCGCCGCTGGTGGCGATGGCCTTGCCCAGCTGGGCGATGTCGTCCGGGCCGAGGAGGTTGGGGCCGCCGTAGGGGTCGGCGCCGATCCGCTCGGTGAGTTGGGCGGTGAGCGCGTCGATCACATGGAAGGCGAAGTGCGGGCGCGCCAGGTTGTGCGGCAGCAGGGTGGCCCGGGCCTGCCGGCGGGCCTCGTCCGCGATCGCCGCGTCCAGGCGCAGCTCGCCGTCCTCGTGGTCGATGACGAGCTCGGGGTCGGGGAGCAGCTGCTGGTCGGCCACGAAGCGCGCGAGGGCGTCGGCCATCGTCGCGCTGCCCTTGACCTCGGCGGCGCGCGGCGTGTCGGTGCCGGTCGCGGTCACCCCGGGGAACAGCTCGCCGGGCGTCGCCAGCAGTACGCCGGTCTCGCCGAGCGAGGGCAGGACCTGCCCGATGTAGCCGAGGAACGCGGGGTTGGGCCCGACGATCAGCACTGCGCGGCGGGCGAGTTGCTCGCGGTGCGCGTACAGCAGATACGCGGCCCGGTGCAGGGCCACGACGGTCTTGCCGGTGCCCGGACCACCCTCCACGACGAGGACGCCGTGGTGCGGGGCGCGGATGATGCGGTCCTGGTCGGCCTGGATGGTCTGGACGATGTCGTGCATCCGCCCGGTGCGCGCAGCGTCCAGCGACGCCAGCAGGATGGCGTCCGCGTCGGCCCCTTCGTGGCCGTTGCGTTCGGAGTCGGTGAGGTCCAGGATCTCGTCGTGCAGTGCGGTCACCCGGCGGCCCTTGGTGGTCAGATGGCGCCGGCGCCGCAGTCCCATCGGGGTGTGCCCGGTGGCGAGGTAGAAGGGGCGGGCGACGTCGGCCCGCCAGTCGATGACCAGCGGAGTGCGGTCGGCGTCGTCGCGCCGGATGCCGATCCGGCCGATGTGGTGGTCGCGGCCGTCCCCGAACGCCAGGCGGCCGAAGCACAGTCCGTGTTCCCCGGCCTCGAAACCGGCCAGCAGCTCGGCCTGTTCGGCGACCATCACATCCCGTTCCAGGCGTGCCTGGAAGGTTCCCCCGGCCTGCGGAAGGGCCTGTTCCATGGTCGTGCGTGCCCCGGATCGCAGGGTGTCGAGGCGCTCGTGCAGCAGGCCGATGAATTCCTGCTCCTTACGCAATTCCTCGTTTGACAATTCAGCTCCGCTCGAATATGCTGTGCAGCAGTGAGATTCTTTGGGTTGACTTCTTCGCAATATTCAAACGCTCAATATACGCGGAGAAATGCCCCGGTTGTCAAACCCCGTTCGCATCACGATGCGCCGGGGTTTTTTCATTTCCCGGATCCTGCCCGGCCACCGGTCGGAGCCGGCGGACGGACAGGTATTCCCGCCGTTGGACAGCGTTGGACAGCGTTGGACATTGCCCCGCGGCCGTCGATCAGCGCCCCGGTGTCTCGGCGGCCGAGCCGCTGATCGGCCGGTCTCCGCTGGGCCGGGACCACCACAGGGCCTCGCCGCGGGTCAGCCCCGGCAGCCGATGCTCCGCCGACCGCACCCGACTGGCCGGGATCACGCCCTTGACCAGCCACGAAGTCGTTCCGCCCGCGGTCTCCTCCAGGTCCGCCCCCAGGGCGGCGAGACATGAGGTGACGGCCGGCAGCGCGTCGAGCGGGATGTCCACGTCGAAGGCGTGGCAGGGCTCGTAGAGCTGGGTCCCGGCCCGCTCCAGGGCCTGCCCGAGCACCAGCGGGGTCAGGCTCCGGAAGTCGCCGGCGGTGCTGACCGGGCCCACGAAGCCCGAGCGGGTCAGGGTCACGGTGCAGTCGGTGACCGCCCAGCCGCGCGGACCGCTGCGGAGGGCGGAGTGCACGGTCTCCTCGATGGCGGTGTGGAAGGCGTGGGGGAGGGCGCCCAGTTCGGTTTCGTATCGGAAGGCGACCCCGGAGTTCCGTCGCGCGGGCTCGACGCGCAGCCCGACGGTGGCCCAGAAGCCGCTCGGACTCGGCGCCCGCCGCCCGAGCGACTGGTGCGCCTCGCCGACGCCCACCGGCCGCTCCAGGTAGACCGTCCGGCTGGCGGCGAAGACCGCCTCGATGCCGAAGTCGTCGGCGAGGGTCGCCGCGAGGATCTCCTTCTGGATCTCGCCGTACAGCAGGACCGAGGTGCTGCCCTCGGGGCCGGGAGCGGCATGGATGAGCGGATCCTGTTCGGCGAGGTGCCGCAGCGCCGCGTGCAGGCGGGCCGCGGCGCCCGGTACCTGGTCCCGGGGACGGACGAGCGTCCGCAGGGTGGGCGCGGGGAAGTGCGGCGGGCGCGGGCCGTCGTCCCGGCCGGCGGGGTCGGTCAGCCGGTCACCCACCCGGACCTCCGTGAGCCCACTGACCTTCCCGATGGTCCCGGGCGTCAACTGCCGGATGCCCGGGCCGCCGGCGAGCCCCGCGCTGCCGTTGCCGGGCCGGCCGACGACCTGGAGCGCGGTGATCTGGCCGGGGTACGTCAGGCGGCTGCCGTCCGGGCCGTTCCGGTGTAGGGCCACCCGTTGGCGCGCGGCCAGCGTTCCGGAGAACAGCCGCAGATAGGCGGTCTTCTTCCCGGAGGGTTCGCGCTCGACGGCGAAGACCGTGCCCCGTGGGCGCGCCGCGCCGGCCGGGTCCGTGCTGCGGCCGACGGGCGCCGGCCGGAGCAGGCCGGTGATCCCGTCGATGAGCGCTCCGATGCCTTCGCCGCTGCGCGCCGAGCCGAAGTGGACGGGGTGTGTCCGGCCCTGTCGGGTCTGCGCGGCGAGTGCCGCGTGCAGCTCGTCGGGGGAGGGGAAGGGGCCGTCCACGACGCGGGCGAGCAGCGCGTCGTCGAGTTCGGCGAGCGCTTCGGCGACCCGGGTGCGGAATTCCGGCTCGTCGTCGAGGGCGTGCGGGAGCGCGCGGGCGGACGGCGTGCCGAGTTCCCGCACCGACGTCATCGGGACGATGTGCGGGGCCAGCTTGCGCCGGATGTCGGCCAGCAGCGCCTCCCCGCGGGCGCCCGCCCGGTCGATCTTGTTGACGAAGAGCAGGGTCGGGAGCCGCATCTCGCGCAGCGTCCGCATCAGGACGCGGGTGTGTGCCTGGACCCCCTCGACGGCGGAGAGCACCAGCACGGCGCCGTCCAGGACGCCGAGGACGCGTTCCACCTCGGCGACGAAGTCGGAGTGCCCGGGGGTGTCGACCACGTTGACCTGCGTCGCGCCGACCGTGAAGGGGGCGACCGCGGAGCGCACGGTGATACCGCGCTGCCGCTCGATGGTGCCGGAGTCGGTCTGGGTGTCGCCGGCGTCGACGCTGCCGAGCCGGTCGATGGCGCCGGTGTCGAACAGCAGACGCTCGGTCAGGCTGGTCTTACCTGCGTCGACGTGCGCCAGGATGCCGATGTTCAGGGTGTGCTGGATGTGCATGGGTGCCGAAGTCCTCGAAATTCACCGTCCGGTAGGGGCGCTGGGGGTTTTCGAGGAATCGGCGCATGGCAGGCTCCCGCTCTGTTGATGATCGGCCGGATCCCAGGCTGCTGGCTTCCTGCAGACATCGGCAACTGATTTTTTCGATGCGCGGAAAGGGGCCGGCGGAAATGGCCGCCGGCCCCTCACCCGTCGATGCGCGCCCGATCGGGCGCGGTCAGTGCCCGCGGTTCCGCCCCAGGGTGAGGCGGTAGAGGAGCAGGACGATGACGGAACCGACGATGGCGGCGATCCACGTCGACAGGTGGAAGAAGCCGTTGATCGAGTGCACGCCGAAGATGACTTTGCCGAGCCAGCCGCCCAACAGGCCGCCCGCGATGCCGATCAGCATGGTGATCAGGCAGCCACCGGGATCCTTGCCGGGCATCAGGGCCTTTGCGATGGCACCGGCGAGCAGACCGATCAAGGCCCAGGCGATAATTCCCATGTCTGTGCACCCTCTCCGCAAGATCCTCCGATGGGTAAAGACTCGTTCCCGCACCGGGGTCTTTCACGCGGGCCTGCTGCGAACGTGTGACGGGGGCGTCCAGGTGCGGCGTCGGACAGGGGGACGGCGGCGGAGATCGACCTCGGTTGATTGCCTGGATTGGTCAACCTAGGCTTATCACCATGACTCGGAGTGCGGACGTCGACGACGTGGCCGGTGCGCTGTACGACAGCCTCGGCCTGCTGGCGCGTCGGCTGCGCCAGATGCAGGCACCGGGCGACCTCTCGTTGCCCGAGCGTGCCGCGTTGGCGCGATTGGACCGGGGCGGCCCGGCCACGGCGGCGGAGTTGGCGCGGGCCGAGCAGATCACGTCCCAGGCAATGGGGACCACGCTGGGTCTGTTGGAGGAGCGCGGCCTCGTCGAGCGCCGTCGCGATCCCCACGACGGCCGACGGATCATCCTGTCGTTGACCGAGGCCGGCGTCGAGATGCTGCGCCACAAGCGCGACGCCCGTGGCAGGCAGCTGGCGAAGGCCCTCGGCGAGCACTTCACGGACGCGGAACTGGCGACGCTCAAGGCGGCGGCGCCGCTGATCGAGCGGCTGGGCGACAGCCTCTGAAACCGGCGGCTGCCGGGCCTTCGCGCCCGGTCCGTCAGCCCGTCCCGCCCGCGGACTGAGCGGACCCCTCGTACGAGCGGACCAGGCGGGCCAGTTGGCGGCCCACCGTGCGCAGTGGCTCCTCGCTGCGGGTGACTTGCGCGGTGACCTCGGCGCCCTCCAGGGCGCTGATGACGGTGGTCGCCAGCTCCCGGGCGTCCTGCGCGCCGAAGCCGCCGCGCAGCAGCTTGTCCCGGACCAGCTCCTCCCAGTCGCGCAGTGCCGCCGCGCACGCCTGTTGGATCGGGGAGTCGGTCCCGAGCGTCTCCAGGGCCGCCGCGGTGACCGGGCAGCCGTCGATCCAGCCCGACTCGCGGAGTTCTTCGGCGAGTTGGCCGGCGCAGGAGTCCACCGCCGTCGCCGGATCGGCCTCGGCGTCCAGTGCCTTCCGCAGGAGTGCGGCGAACTCCCGGCTGCTGTGCTCGATCGCGGCGACCGCGACGGTTTCCTTGCCGCCGGGGAAGAAGTGGTAGACGGAGCCGAGGGTGGCCTTGGCCTCCTGGGCGATCTGTTTGATGCCTGTGCCGACGTAGCCCTGCCGCTGGAGGAGGCGGGCTGCGGTGATGACGATCCGGTCCCGGGTGCTGGTCTGCATGGTGCCACCGTACCGACTATTGAGTAGAGCGTTCGTTCTAGTGCTGTGGTACGTTCTCGGCATGCGCTAAATAGAGCGCTCGTTTTAGCGATGGATGGAAGGGTTTCCCATGGGCACCAACGCACACACCGGCACGGCCACCGAGACCGCGGGCACGCTCGCGGAGCAGCGGTCGGTCACCGTCATCGGGCTCGGTCCGATGGGCCGGGCCATGGCCGACGCCTACCTGGACCGCGGATACGAGGTCACCGTCTGGAACCGCACGGCCTCCCGCGCGGACGACCTGGTGGCCCGCGGCGCGACGCTCGCCCCCGACGTCGCCCGGGCACTGACCGCCAACGACCTGGTGATCCTCAGCCTCACGGACTACGAGGCGATGTACGCCGTACTGGAACCCGCCACCTCCGCGCTGGCCGGCCGGGTCCTGGTCAACCTCACTTCGGACACGCCGGACAAGGCCCGGGCCGCCGCCCGCTGGGCCGCCGACCACGGGGCCGTCCAACTCACCGGAGGCGTCACCGTCCCGCCGTCGGGCATCGGCCGGCCGGAGTCGTCCACCTTCTACAGCGGCCCGCGCGAGGTGTTCGACGCCCACCGGCCGGTGCTGGAAGTGGTGACCGGCAAGGCCGACTACCGGGGCGAGGACCCGGGACTCGCCGCGCTGTACTACCAGATGGGCATGGTCATGTTCTGGACGTCCATGCTCGGCTACTGGCAGGCCGTCGCCCTCGCCGACGCCAACGGCCTCGCCGCGTCCGACATCCTGGGACACGCCGTGGAGACCGCGAACTCCCTGCCGGGCTTCTTCACCTTCTACGCCGGGCGGATCGACGCCGGCGCGCACCAGGGCGACGTGGACCGCCTGGCCATGGGCCTGGCCAGCGTCGAACACGTCCTGCACACCAACGCCGACGCGGGCGTCGACACCGCACTGCCCGCCGCGGTCGTCGAAATCTTCCGGCGCGGCATCAAGGCCGGACACGGTGCCGACAGCTTCTCCAGCCTGTTGGAGCTGATGAAGAAGGGCGGTGAGAGCTGACCGGGGCGGACGCGACGGGGGCAGGGCCGACGGCTCTCCACCCGGCGGTGGAGCGGGCGGGTGGAGGAGCGGCCCGATGGGTCCGGCCCGGGGGCCGATGCTTCTCCACCCGCCCGGCTCCTAACGTCGGTGCAGGTCACCGTGGTGCCGGAGCGTCCGGCCCCGGACCGTTGGAGGCCGTCGTGGAAACCGTGGGAACGCGTGGTGCGCATCGGTGGCGCGCCGTGGCCGTACCGCTGACCGTCAACATCCTTTTGCCGCTGGTTTTGTACTACGTGTTGCGGGCGCAGGATGTCGCCGAATGGCAGGCCCTGTTGCTGAGCGGCGTGGTACCGGCCGCACACGCGCTGGGCACCGCGCTGGTGCGCCGGCGGATCGACCTCTTCGACCTCCTCGTGGTCGTGCTGCTGGCGGTGTCCGCGGGGCTGTCCGCGATCAGCGGCAGCCCGCGGGTGCTGCTGTTGAAGGACGCGGGCATCCCGGCCGCGCTGGGCCTGTGGATGCTGGGCACCCTGTTCGGGTCCCGTCCCTTCGCGTTCCACTTCGGGCGCCGGCTGCGCGGGTCGGCGGGGGAGGCGGATGTGGAGCGTGCCTGGCGCGAACTGCCGGAATTCCGGGGCGCGTTGCGCGGGCTGACGGCGCTGTGGGGCGGTGCGCAGTTGCTCGATGCCGCGCTGAGCACGGTGTGGGCGTGGGAACTGCCCGTGGACCTGGTGCCGGTGGTCGGCAGGATCCAGTCCTTCGCGATTCTCGGCGCGATGGTGGTGCTGACCGTGCGCCGCAGCCGCGCCTTCCGCGCCGACCACGGCACCCCGCTCTTCGGCCTGCGCACCCAGAACGCCGCGGACGCCCCGGCCCGGACGGTGGACGAGGCGCTGCGGACGTGACACGCGACGAGCCTCCGATGTCGGCTGTCGTTCAGCGGGGTGGGGCGGCGGGTCAGTTGACACGGTCGCCGTCACGGTGCGGCCGGTCCGTCGTTGGACCGGACGACAATTCGCCCCCTCCCCTCTGGAGACCCCGATGAACTCCGTTGTGCGTGACCGCCGTCATGGTCGTGGACGTGTGCCGGCGGCCGTGCTGCTCGCCGTCGGCGCGGTCCTGACGTCGACGGCCGCCGCCGGCGCGGCCGACCTCGGCATGATCACCTACACCACCCCGCACGGTAGGAGCGCCACCCTGAACCAACCCGAGCCCGGCCGTTGCTACACCGTCGCCGGTGCGGGCACCGCCTCCAACCTCTCGCTGGTCGGCAAGACCGCCCACTTCTACGCCCACCCGGGCTGCAAGGGCGTGCCGGTCGCCGACCTCGGTCGCGGCGAGCGGAAGAACCTGCGCTTCGCGTCCCTGCGCGTCGACGCCGACTGAGCCGCGGACGTGGCGATACGGGGGTCCGCCGGCGCGACTCGGGCGCGCCGGCGGCGGTTGCGGGCCGGATCCTTCCGGCGCGCTCAGTGCTCCCGCTGCGTGCGGGGCGCGAACCTCGTCCTGGGCCAGCAGACGCGCCAGGGCGTCGTCGCCGGGTCACGCGGGGATGGCGACGTGGCCGGACCAGGTGTGCAGTGCCGCCTTGTCCTCGAACCTGCCGATGCTGGTGTCGATGGGCCGGTCGGTGTGCTGGTGGAACAGCCACGCGCTGTGGATGTCCGGCTGGCCCGGCTTGTTGTTGTACTGGGCGATCCAGAGGCCGTCCCCGGCGAAGGACGTGGTGTCGCGGTGCAGCCAGAAGTCCCGGTTGCAGTACAGGAGCGTCTTGTGGCCGGGGGTGCGCTGCTGCACCTGCTTGAGCCAGCTGTCCTTCCATGAATTCGGGACGCGGGCGTCCTCCCAGTCGAGGATGAGAATGTCCCCCTCGATCAGATTGATTTTCGAGAGGAAGTAGTCGACCTGGGAGGTGACCGGCCCCGGCCGGGCGAAATGATAGAAGCCGGTCACCAGTCCGGCGTTTCGTGCGGTCTTGCGCTGGGCCACCCATTTGGGATTCGTGTAGGTGGTGCCTTCGGTGACTTTGATGAAGACGAAATCGCTGCCGGCCGTCGGGAACTTCTCCGACTGGGCTGACGACACGTCGATCCCTGTGACGGTCATGGTTGGCTCAATCCTTAATGCCTTGCGTATTTCTTCCCTAGGTCTTTGTGCCTTGGACTCTTCGTGCCTTGAATCCCGGATGTCGTGATGGTTGGCGTCGCAGCGCCCAGCGGGAGGGGCCGCCGAACGGCCTCTCGGAGCAGTGCCGTCGGTGCTGTCGCTGCCGGCAGCACGGGCAGCCTGGGCACCCCTCCGACCTTGCGCAGGGGTCGTTTTCATCGTCTCGCTGTGGGGTGGCTGCGGCATCTGGATCATCTCGGATCGTGCCGTGGCGGATCGCCCGCGACGGCTTTCGTCGCCGTGGGCCTCTGACCCGCCTGTGCGCGCAGGGTGTTTCGGCCTCTCGGGAAGCGGCCTGATGCTGGTTGACGTCGGAAATTATTGCCCGTTCCACTTCTTGGGCTGCTCGGGATGCTTGGGGTTCTTCGGGTGCCGTGGCATTGCGGATTCCGTGGCGGAGGGTGGGGACTTGCGCTGATGTGCGTTGCCGTGGAGCACTCGACAGCGGTCGGAGGTGCGGCGCAGGATGGAAGCAGGGAAGTCGGCGGCATATGACCCTCCTCATATGTCGCCGTGCCCCGATCGGAGCGTGTGGCTGGCCGTCAGGAGATGCGGAGGCGATGAGTCGCAGCACCGGGACGGAACTCGGCGTCGTGCGCGACACCCCGGCGGACCATCCGCCCGAGGCAGGGGGAACGCGGCATCGTCCGCCCCCACCCCGCAGCCGCGGCGCGCGCGTTGAACTGCTCGGCGGCTTCCGACTGGTCACGGATGACGACCCGGCGCGGATCCCCGCGGGATCGGAACGCCTGCTCGCCTTTGTCGCGCTGCGCTACGGTGCGGTGCCGCGGGGCCTCGTCGCGGAGAGCCTCTGGCCGGACGTCTCCGAGTGCCGGGCGTACGCGTCGTTGCGTTCGGCACTCAACCGGCTGCGCTGCGCGGGCTGCGGCATGCTCGACGTGGGCCCTGGCGCGTTGGCGCTCGCCGGCGGTGTGGGGGTCGACTTCCGGGAGTTGAAGCCGCTCGCCCACCTGCTCGTCGATTCCTCGGTGGCGTCCCCGGGCACGTCCGTGTGCCTGGGGTTGGGGGCCTCGGAGATCGACGCGCTGTCCCAGGACCTGTTGCCTGGCTGGTGCGACGAATGGGCGCTGCGCGAGGCCGAGGAGTGGCGGCAACTGCGGATGCACGCCCTCGAAGCGCTCGCCACCCGCTTCATCAGAGCCCAGCACTTCGGCCACGCCGTGTGCGCCGCCGGGGCCGCGGTGCGCGCCGAGCCGCTGCGCGAGACCGCCCGGGCCGTCCTGATCAAGGCGCATCTCGCCGAGGGTAACCAGTCCGAGGCGCTGCGCGAGTTCCAGCGCTACCGGTCCCTGCTCCAGGCCGAACTGGGGTTGCGTCCGACGTCCCGGCTGCTCGGTCTCGTCGCCGATCTGCGGTCGGCCGCGTCGCGGTGTGCCGCCTGTCCGGCGACGTACCGCGAACCGGTCGCCAGCGGGTATGACGCCTCGGTCACGCCGCGGTGACGGCGGAATGGCCATGATGACGTGAAGAGAGCGGGCACGCGTGCCGGTCGTCCGTTCGGCAGCCGGTACGCCGGGGACGGACGGCCCACTATGGGGTGACTGGTGAGGGGCGGAGCCGCCGGTCCCGAGCGTTAGCCGTGTCGGCCGTGCGGGTCGTCGTGCGGCGATGCCCCGCGACGCGGCGGACGCCGAGGGCGGCGCGCCGACGTCACGGCGGGGGTGGCCACCATCGGACGCCGGACACCACGAAGGGGTTGAGATGTCGGAGCGCGAGAACATTCTGCATGTGCGGGTGACCGCCGACGACGCGGAGACGCTGCGGACCCTGCTGCGGGAGGAGCCGCTGGACATCGGCGGACGTCCCCGCGGGACCACGGGGCCCGGGAACGAGATGACCATCGAGGCGTTCGTTCCGCGCGGGAAGGCCGATCGGCTGGCGCGCGAGGGAGTTTCCGTGGACGTCCTCAGGGACGCGACCGAGACCGGGCGGGCCCGCCAGGCGGAGGTCGGACGCGGCAACCGGTTCGCCGATCCGCAGGAAGTGCCGTACGGACTGGGCGAGATGCTCAAGGACAAGGGGCCAGGAGGCTGAGATGCCGTATCTCAACACCACCGAGGTCGACTCGGCGTTGGTGAACCTGTCGAGGGCCTACCCGGCACTCTGTGAGTTGATCGACCTTCCCGAGCCCTCGATCGAGGGCGTCGGCTGCCACGCCGTCCGCCTGGGCGCGGGACCCGCCGGCAGCCGGGACTGCGTGATGCTCATCGGGGGTGTGCACGCCCGGGAATGGGGCAGTTGCGAGATCCTCGTCTACTTCGCCGCCGACCTGTTGCGGGCCCATCACACGCACTCCGGGCTGGCCTACGGTGGCAAGTCGTACTCCGCCGCCCAGGTGAAGACGCTCCTGGACGACCTGGAGATCGTGGTCTTTCCCCTGGTCAACCCGGATGGCCGGAAGTACAGCCAGACCGTCGAGCCGATGTGGCGGAAGAACCGCAACACCGCCTACGGGAACGGCGAGGGTGACTGTGTGGGCGTGGACATCAACCGCAACTACGACTTCCTCTTCGACGCCGCGACGGCCTTCGCACCCACCGCTGGCGTGCGGGTGTCGTCCGATCCGTGCGATCCGCAGCTGTACCACGGGCCCGGTCCGTTCTCCGAACCGGAGACGCGCAACGTGCGGTGGCTGCTGGACGCCTATCCCCGGACCCGCTGGTTCATCGACGTGCACAGCTTCTCGGAGGACATGCTGTATGTCTGGGGCGACGACCAGGACCAGTCCACCGACCCGTCGATGAACTTCCTCAACCACACCTTCGACGGCGTGCGGGGCGACGCGGGGGACACCCAGTACCGCGAGTTCATCCCCAAGATCGACTTCGATCACGAGATCGAACTGGCCCGGGACTTCCGCGACGGATTGCAGGCCGTGCGCGGGAGGAAGTACACCGCCAAGTCGGCCTTCGACCTGTACCCGACCTGTGGGACCAGCGACGACTACGCGTTCGGCAGGCACTTCGTCGACCCGGCCAAGGGGAAGGTCCTCGCCTACACCATCGAGTGGGGCACGGAGTTCCAGCCGCCGTGGAACGAGATGGAGAACATCATCAAGGACGTCAGCGCGGGGCTCGTGCAGTTCTGCATCAACGCACCGTCCACCGTGGCGGCCTGATCCCATCGTGGCGGCCTGATCGCGGGCCCGGTCCGGCCGGAGAGCCGGACCGGGCCCGCATAGCGGCCGGCCCTATGCGGGCATCGGTTGCTGGAGGCGGAACGCCTGTTCGGCCAGGGGGTCGCGGGCGGGCAGCACGGCGCCTGCCGGCTCCGCGGCCAGGCTCTCGATGTCCCGGGCCGTCTCGGGGCGGACCCCGCCGCTGGGGGGAACGAGGTGCTTGGCGTAGCGCGAGCTGGGGTGGGCGGCGAGCACGCGCACCCGGCCGTCACCGGAGCCGCGCGGTGCGACCGGGACGACCGCGACCGACAGTCCCTGGTCGTCCTCGACGAACAGGTTGAAGTCGTCGAAGCGGAAGTGGTCGATGTCCACGATCGGCTTGGGGTAGTGGTGGTAGCCGGCGGCCGTCGGGAGCACCCCGGAGTGAATACCGGCAGGTAGCGGTACCGACGCGTTGAATATCGAGTCCGTCCACTCGGACACCTGGTCGGCGGTCTCGATCCGCGTGTTCAGCAGCCGCTCGCCGTCCTGATAGCCGAACTCCGCATAGCCGGGCAGCGTGTCCGGGAACGCGGCGATCACGCGGGCCGCGAGCAGGCGGATCTGGTCCACCTTGGCCGGGTCCGCGCAGAACTGCGCCGACCACTCGATGCCCAGCGGCAGGAACAGGCATATCCAGCCGCCCTGGTCCTTGACCCAGACTCCGCCGCCGTGGTGGTCCTGATACGGCCCGGGGGCGAACGTCCAGTCATCGATCGTGTCGACGAGCTTCAGCATCAGCGCGCGGCTGTCCTTGTACTGCTGGCTGTCGACGCGCTTGGGGTGGTCCGCGACGGAAATCGTCCATGGGTGGTTCTCGTGCTCGGTGTGCGTGTCCGCCGCGGATTGGTTCCCTGCCGTGGTGTTCATGGTGTTCTCCCTCTGAGGGCCGGAAGCAGGGTGGTCCCGAGGGCCGGAAGAAGCGCCCTGACTCGATCTGACTCAATCCGACTCGATCTGATGCGCGAGGCGGAGAGTAAACGCAAGCGGATCATTCGACCGCTCCGTGCCAACTCCCGGAATGTGGCGACGGTATGAGTCGCCCTCTGTGAGCGATCCTACGCCTGTTCGCCCTGCTGGGACCCGGCAACTTCCCCCAATTCCGGCGGCGATTGCGCTGTCACTGGGGGTAGTTGTCGCCCCGACGCCGGTGCCCGGGCTACCGCGTCCGTGGAATTGCAGAGGTGATGGCGGGGTGCGAGTCGATGTGATGTCGATGTGATGTGGTGCGGTGCGCGGTGAGGCGGGGGAAAACAAGGGGACTTTTTCTTTGGCGCATTCGGGACGGGATCGTCCGAAATTCACGAGCGGTCCGTGCGGTTCGCCCGGAATTCACTGCGCGGAAAGCGCGTCGGGAATCAGGGAGAGGGGCGGGAAGCGGGCCGGGAAACGGGGTCGTCCAGTTGGTCCGGGTCGGCGGCGATCGATTCCCAGAACTCCGCGTGCGCCCTTTCGTGGAGCACCCCGAGCCGGAGCAGTCGGGCCCGGGACCGCTGTCGGGAATCCTCGGCGGGGGCGAGGTCGGCGCGCAGCGCTGTGTAGTGCGCGAGCCAGGTGCGGTGCCGTGCGGCCTGGCGGTTGGCGAGCGCGACGACGTCCGACGGGTCGCCGAGGTCGGCGAAGAAGAGCTTGAGCTGCGCCGGGTCGCGGGTTTCCGCCTCGGGGGTGTCCGGGTCGGCCAGCCAGCGTGCCAGTGCGGCGCGACCGGCGGCGGTGAGGTGGAAGATCCGGCGGCGCCGACCGGTGGTCTCGGCCTCCTCCCGCAGCAGGCCGGCCTGGGCCAACTCGGGCGGAATCCGGTAGAGCTGCGCATGCAGGATCGGCCAGAAGGGCTGGATGTCGTCCTCGACGCGGGCCTTGAGCTCGTACGGCGTCATGGCGCCGTGCCGGGCGATCAGGCCCAGTACGACGTACCTCGCCGGGCTGTACTCCGCCATGTTCCCCTCGCCTGTCCGCTCACTTGACACGGTCTCATTGAGACCATACCTTCCTTCTCGTTGGGACCATATCAATGAGACGGTTTGAGTCGCGGTGGTCATGGTGGCCTCGACGGTCGACGGGCAGTGGCCGGTGGCCGCCGCAGTGGCCGCCACCATGCCGTGGCACGCCGTAGAACGGGGACGGATACCGCATGCACGCCCACTCCCACGCCCACGACCAGGGCGCAACCCGCTCATCGCACCTCGCCGTGCATCCCGAACTGGCAGACGTCTTCGCCGCGTTGCCCGAGCGGCCCGACAATCCCTACGCCGATGTCGCGGGGCTCCGGGCCGGTTTCCGGGCGCTCATGGCGCCGTTGATGTCCGCCGACGACGGTCGCGTCACCATCCGGCGGATGTCCCTGACCGGCCCGGACGGCAACACCATCGACGTCCAGGTGCTCCGCCCGGCCGGCGCGGAGGGCGTACTGCCGGGCGTGCTCTATCTCCACGGCGGCGGCTTCGTCTACGGGGAGCTGGACGGGCCCAGCCCCATGGCGCGTGAGGCGTGCGTCGCGGCCGGCGCGGTCGTGGTCAACGTCCACTACCGGCTGGCCCCCGAACACCGCTATCCCGCCGGTGTCGAGGACTGCTACGCCGCCTTGGTGTGGATGGCCGCCCACGCCGGCGAACTCGGCCTGGACGCCGACCGGATCGCCGTCACCGGGGCCTCCGCGGGCGGCGGCCTCAGCGCCGCCGTCTGCCTCATGGCCCGCGACCGCCGAGGCCCCCGCATCGTCTGGCAAGGGCTCCTCATCCCCTGCCTGGACGACCGTCTCCACACCGCCTCCGCGCGGCGCGTCACCGACCGCCGGATCTGCAACGGCGCCGGCCTGGGGCACACATGGGACACCTACCTCGGCCCCGACCACGGTCCGGACACCCCCGCCTACGCGGCCCCCGCCCGCGCCACCGACCTCTCGGGGCTCCCGCCCGCCTACGTCCTGACCTGCGGACTCGACCCGCTGCGCGACGAGGGGCAGGACTACGCGCGCCGCCTGACGGAGGCCGATGTGCCCGTCGAGACCAAGGACGTGCCCGGTGCCTGGCACTTCTTCGAGGCGTACGCGCCGCACACCGAGGTGGCCCGCCGCACCACCGTGCACTGGCTGGCCGCCCTGCGCGCCGCCCTGACATCCGGCGGCATCGGACAGGCGGAAATGGGCATGTGGTCGTGATCCCCTCCGGGTTACGGTGACGCCGTCCCGCACCTGCTGTGGCCGGCGGGGCGTACGAGGAAAGGATGAGGGAATTGGAACTGCCCGCACTCACACACTCCGCACTGTCCGACCGGCTGATCGCGCTCCGCGACGAGCACCAGCGCCTCAAGGGCCAGGGGCTGCGTCTGGACCTGACCCGCGGCAAGCCTTCCCCCGAACAACTCACGCTTTCACAGCCCCTGTTGGGGATGCCCGGCGCCGACGGCCACACCGCGCAGGACGGTACCGACTGCCGTAACTACGGCGGCCTGCGGGGCCTGCCCGAACTGCGGGCGACGTTCTCCGGGCCGCTCCAGGTCCCGGCCGAGCAGCTGGTCGCCTTCGGCAACTCCAGCCTGGAGTTGATGTACGAGTGCCTGGTGGACGCCGTGCTGTTCGGTGTGCCCGGCTCGTCCGCGCCCTGGCCCCGGGAGGGGCGGACCGCCGTGCTGTGCCCGGTGCCCGGCTACGACCGGCACTTCGCGATCTGCGAGAAGTTGGGCCTTGACATGATTCCGGTGCCGATGACCGAGACCGGTCCGGACATGGACGAGGTCGAACGCCTCGTCGGCGACGAACGGGTCAAGGCGATCTGGTGCGTGCCGAAGTACAGCAACCCCACGGCCGTCACCTTCTCCGCCGAGACGGTGCGCCGTCTGGCCGCGATGGAGACCGCGGCCCCCGACTTCCGCGTCTTCTGGGACAACGCCTATGCCGTGCACGGCGTGGCGGACGCGGACGAACCCCTGCTGGACATCCTCGGCCTGAGCGCCGAGCACGGCCATCCCGACCGGGTGTTCGTCTTCGGCTCGACCTCGAAGATCACCGCGGCCGGCAGCGGCGTCGCCTTCTTCGGCTCCTCGCCCGCCAATGTCTCCTGGCTGCTCGGTCACTTGGCGAAGCGGACGATCGGACCCGACAAGGTCAACCAGCTGCGGCACGCCCGTTTCCTGCCCGACGCGCCGGCCGTGGCGGCCCACATGGCACGCCATGCCGCCCTGCTGCGTCCCAAGTTCGAACTGATCGAGACCGTGTTGGAGAAGCGGCTCGGGGGCACGGGTGTCGCCTCCTGGACCCGTCCCCGGGGCGGCTACTTCGTGAGCCTGGACGTGTTGGACGGCTGCGCGGCGCGCGTGGTCGAGCTGGCCGGGGAGGCGGGCATCGCGCTGACCCCTGCCGGAGCCGCCTTCCCCCACGGCAAGGACCCCCGGGACCGCAATGTCCGTCTCGCCCCCAGCTACCCCGACCTCGACGAGCTGCGCGACGCGCTGGAGGGCCTGGTCCTGTGCGTCGAACTCGCCGCGGTGGAGCGCCTGTTGGCGGCGTCCGACGGGACGGTCTGAGGGGCGGCCCGACGGCCCGCCCGCGCCGGGGCGCCCAGGGTACGCTCCGTGCTCCCCGCCCCACGCTGAGGAACCTCCGCAGGTCCGACCGGTCCGGGTGGCGCCGATGGGGGCCGCGGTCGTAGCCTGCTCCGCAGAGGGGCAGCGACGGCCCTGCGGGGACGTGTATCGGCCCGTGACGACGACCGCACCCTGCGTCGCAGCCGGTGTCCGAGGTGTCCACCCGTGCGAGCGGCTGAGGAGCGGATATGCGAGTTCACAGGGCAACGGCAGCACTCATGGTCTGTGCCGGTGTGGCACTGGCGACGGCCACTGCGCCGGTCTCCGCCTCCGCCGTCTCCGATCCGCCCAGCGGCCAGCGGGTGGCGGTCGTCGACTGCGCCGGCAAGGCACTGGAGCGTCCCGGCAACTTCATCCTGGCCTGCGGTGACGGGAACAACGTCCTGAAGTCGCTGCGCTGGTCGCACTGGACCTCCCCGTCCGCGGTGGCGGTGGGGATGGACATGGTCAACGACTGCCGCCCGTACTGCGCGGCGGGCCACTTCCACGGCTACCCCGTCCGGGTGCGCTTGGACAACCCGCAACCCCGGTCCGGTCACTCCGGTCAACAGCACTACACGCGGGTGACGTTGACCTACCCGGCCGACCGTCCGGCGAACACGCCGCGCGTGGTCACCACCCGGCTCTGGAGCTGACGGCACGTCCGGCGGGTGGGGGGCTGCCACCCCACCCGCCCCCGCCCCTCGTCGACCGCTGCTCCGACTACTTCAACCAGCCCGCGTCGGCGAGCTGTTCGCTCCCGAGGCCGGTCGGACCGAAGTTGGCGAGCCCCTTGCGCACCGCGAAGATCTGCGGACGCTGGTACAGGGGGAGCGAGTGGCCCAGCCGCCAGACCGCGGCATCGGCCTTGTTGTAGAGGGCGATCTGCCGTGCCGCGTCCGTGGTCCGGGACGCTTCCCGCAGCAGCGCGTCGACCTCGGGGGACGACACCCCGCCGTAGTTCGTGAAGGTGTTGTCGCCCTGAGGCGTGCGGTAGCCGCCGTACGCCTCGGAGCGGAAGACCTGGTCGACCTGGCGGAACTGGCTGAGGTCGTAGTTGCTCCGGTGGATGTACTTGTCGAAGTAGTCGTTGGACGGCACCTTGCGCAGCTCGACGGCGACGCCGATCTCGCCGAGCAGCTGCTCGGCACGTGCCGTGTCCCGCTTGCCGAACCCGCCTGAATTGTCCTGGTAGCCCTCCTGGTTGGGCATGAAGAAGTGGTTGTCGAGGACCTTGGGCTGGAACGGCAGGTCCTTGCCGGCCACCTTCGCGAGGGCCGAGCGGTCGACCCCGAGCATCACCGCCTGCCGGACCCGGACGTCCTTGAGCGGGCCGCGCCGGCCGTTGAGGCTGAGGGTCACCTGGTCCCAGCGGGCGCCGATCCGGATGTCGGTGCCCTTGTCGCCCTTCAGCCGCTGGTACGCCTCGGGGCTGGCGGCGCTGGTGTAGTCGATCTCCTTGTTGAGGTAGGCGTCGACATAGCCGGAGCCGTCCAGCGCCCAGTAGATGATCCTGTCCAGCTTGGGTTTCCGGCCCCACCAGTTGGGGTCGGGCACGGCCGTGATGGTCTGTGCGGTCCGGTCGTAGGAACCGATCCTGAAGGCGTTGGCGGTCACCGGGACGGTGCCGGCCCACGCTGTGGCGAAGCTCTCCGGGGTGGCGTTGAGCGAGGCCGGCAGCAGCGGGTCGAACAGGCGCTGCCAGTCGGCGTACGGGGTCCCGAAGGTGACCGTGACCTCCTGGTCGTCGGCGCCGCGGGCCACCTCGGAAATCTGGGCGTAGCCGCTGGTGTCCGCGGCGGCGAACCGCTTGTCCCGCCCGTTCAGCGCCTTCCACTGGGCCGCGAAGTCCCGCCAGCTCAGCGGCTTGCCGTCGGACCACTTCGCCTTCGGGTTCAGGCGGTACCGGACCACCTGCGGGTGGTCGGAGACGACCTCGGCGGAGGTGAGGAAGTCGGGGTTGCGGTGCGGCACGCCCTTGGCGTCGAGGCGGAACAGGTCCGGCTCGACCAGCTCGGTGATGGCGGAGGCGTCGCCCTGGGTGCCGTCGACCTGGTTGGGGTTGTACTGGCCGATCCACTGTTGGATCGTCATCTTGAGGGTGCCGCCCTGTCGGAGGTCCGCGGCCGGGTGCGGATCGAGGTCCTGGGTGCCGACGGCCGGCGCCGAACCGCCCCGCGACGCGTCGACCGAAGCACCCCCGGACCCACCACAGGCAGTGAGCACCGCGGCGGTGGAAAGGGTCGCGACGGCCAGCGCCATGGTTCTGCGGGCCCGGTTCATGCTGCTCTTCCTCTCGGTGGACGGGCGCCGCACGACCACGGCGCACAGGCACCGTAAGTCGGTCCAGACCTTTTAAAAGTCCCAGGTCAGAGCATTTATCAAGGCTGCAATGAAGGGTTTACGCAACAGCCTGGCGGCGGCCGATCGGTGCGATAGCGTCTGGCCGCACCGCCTCCCCGTGAAGGATTCCCACCGGTGATCGCCCACCTCGCCAAACGCCTCGGCTACTACGCTCTGTTGCTGGCCCTGGCCGTCGTCCTCTCGTACGTCCTGTCCTCCCTCGCCCTGTCGCCGCGCGGCTACTTCGAAGGCAGACAGCCACCCCCACCACCCGAAGCGATCGACACCCAACTGACCGCGCTCGGCATCAACGACCGCACACCTCTGTGGGAACGGTTCGGGAACTGGCTCGGCCACGCGCTCCACGGCGACCTCGGCCGCACCCTCGACCCCTCCGACGTCGGCACGGAGTTCGGCCGCCGGATCGGCGTCAGCCTGCGCCTGCTGCTGGCCGGCACGCTCCTCGGCACCGTCGGCGGGGTGCTCCTCGGCACCTGGGGCGCGGTACGCCAGTACCGGTTCTCCGACCGCGCCGTGACGCTCTTCGCGTTCCTGCTGCTCTCCACCCCCACGTTCCTGCTCGCCGTCCTGCTCAAGGTCGGCGCCATCCGCACCAACCAGGCAGTCGGCCACGAACTCATCACCTTCACCGGCGAGAAGACCCCGGGCCTGACCGGGAGCCTGCCCACGCTGTTCGGCGACCGCGCGGTGCACCTGCTGCTGCCGACCCTCGCCATCGCGCTCGGCACCGCCGCCGCATACAGCCGCTACCAGCGCGGCACCATGCTCGACGTGCTCGGCTCGGACTTCCTGCGGACCGCCCGCGCCAAGGGCCTGCGCCGACGCACCGCCGTCCTCAGGCACGGCCTGCGCACCGCCCTCGTACCGATGTCGACGTTCTTCGCCTACGGGTTCCTGGCCCTGTTCACCGGCGCCGCGTTCACCGAGAAGGTCTTCGGCTGGCACGGCATGGGTGCCTGGTTCGTCGACGCGGTCGGCAAGGGCGACATCAACTCCGTCGTCACCGTCAATGTGTTCGCCGCCGTCATGGTGCTGCTCGCCGGTTTCCTGGCCGACGTCCTGCACGCCGCGCTCGACCCGCGCGTCCGCACGAGCTGAGGAGCCGCACATGAACCGCGTCGCCTGGCGCCGCTTCGTCCGCAACCCCCACGCCGTCCTCGGCGCCTCGCTCCTGCTGCTGCTCTTCCTGCTCGCCTTCGCGGGCCCGCTCCTGACGCACTGGAGCCACACCGACATCGATTACACCGCGCTGCGCCAACCCCCTTCGGCGGAGCACTGGTTCGGCACCAACAGCATCGGCCAGGACCTCTACGCACAGGTGCTGCGCGGCCTCCAGAAGTCCCTGCTGATCGGCCTGCTGGTCGCCCTCTTCGCGACCGTCCTGGCGTCGTTCGCAGGCGCCTGCGCCGGGTACTTCGGCGGCTGGGCCGACCGGCTGACCACCCTGCTCATCGACCTGCTGCTGGTCTTCCCCGCGTTCCTGATCATCGCGATCGTCTCGCCGCGGCTGCGCTCGGCGAGCTGGCTCGTCCTCGTCGGCCTGCTGGCCGCCTTCGGCTGGATGCTGACCGCCCGCGTGGTCCGCTCGATGACCCGCTCGCTCAAGGAACGCGACTTCGTCCGCGCCGCCCGCCTCATGGGCGTCCACCCGCTGCGCATCGTCGTCCGTCACATCCTGCCCAACGTCGCGTCCTTCCTCGTCGTCGACGCCACCATCGCCGTGGGCGGCGCGGTGATGAGCGAAACCGGCCTGTCCTACTTCGGCTTCGGCGTGCAGCCGCCGGACGTCTCGCTGGGCACCCTGATCGCCGACGGCACCGGGGCCGCCGTCACCTACCCCTGGATGTTCTTCTTCGCCGCCGGGCTGCTGGTGGTGTTCGTCCTCGCCGTCAACTTCCTCGGCGACGGACTGCGCGACGCACTGGACCCGACCTCGGACCGGGCGCGCGGACGACGCACGAAGCGGGCGCCCGGCCGCCGCGCCGAACGGGCCGCACGGCGGCCGTCGCACCCCGTCGAACAGGGGCACCCCGCCCCGGAAGGGACCGCAGGAGCATGACCGCACCGCGCACAGCCACCGACGGGGGCCGGTCCGCGACCGCACCGCCCGGCATCGCCGCCCCGGCCACCCCGCGCACCGACGCCGTGCTGCGCATCCGCGACCTGCACGTCGAGTTCGACGGCCCCCGCGGCCCGGCGCCCGCCGTGCGCGGCGTGGACCTCACCCTGCACCGCGGGGAAGTCCTCGGCCTGGTGGGGGAGTCCGGCTCGGGCAAGTCCACCGTCGCACTGGCCGCCATCGGCCTGCTGCCGGACACCGCCCGGGTCGCCGGCTCGGTCACGATCGCCGGCACCGACGTCGTCGGGGCGGACGACGCGACCCTCTCCCGACTGCGCGGACGACGCGTCGGCATGGTCTTCCAGGACCCGCTCTCCGCGCTCACCCCCGTCCACCGGGTCGGCGACCAGATCGCCGAGGCCATCCGCACCCACCACGATGTCACCCGGGCACACGCCCGCCGCCGGGCCGTCGAACTCCTGGACCTGGTGGGCATCCCCGACCCCGCGACGCGCGCCGCGGCCTCTCCGCACGAGTTCTCCGGCGGGATGCGCCAACGCGCCCTGATCGCCATGGCCATCGCCAACGAACCCGACGTCCTGCTCGCCGACGAACCGACCACCGCCCTCGACGTCACCGTCCAGGCCCAGGTGCTCGACGTGCTGCGCACCGCACAGCGCGCGACCGGCGCGGCGCTGCTGCTGGTCAGCCACGACCTGGGAGTCATCGCGGGAACGGCGGACCGGGTGGCCGTGATGTACGCGGGCCGGGTGGTGGAATCCGGGCCCGCCACCGCGCTGTTCGCAGCGCCCCGGATGCCGTACACGATGGGGCTGTTGGGTGCCGTGCCCAGGCTCGACGCGCCGGTGGACGCCGCAACCGCCGCGCCCGACGCGCCCGACGCGAAGGAGCCCGCGCACGGCGGCGCGGCCCCGACCCCCGACCGGGCGACCGCCCCCGGCCCGCGCACGCCCCTCATCCCCATACCCGGCGCACCGCCCGAGCCGCACGACCTGCCCACCGGCTGCGCCTTCGCGCCGCGCTGCCCGCTGGCCGACGACGCCTGCCGGGCCGCGGAGCCGGCACTGCTGTCCATCGGCACCGAGGAGCCGGGCCGACACCACGCCGCCTGCCGGCACACGGACCGCATCGTCGAACGCGGCCTGACCGCCACCGACGTCTACCCCCTGCCCGACCCGCCCGCCTCCTCCGCCCCCGCCCCGGACCGGGACACCCTCCCACCCGTCCTGAAGGTCACCGGCCTGACCAAGACCTTCCCCGTCTGCAAGGGCGCGGTCGTCAAGCGCCGGGTGGGCAGCGTCTACGCGGTGAACGGCGTCGAGCTCGACCTCGGACGCGGCGAGACGCTGGGCCTGGTCGGCGAGTCCGGCTCCGGGAAGTCGACGACCCTGATGGAGATCCTCGGCCTGGCCGCGCCCGAGGGCGGCACCGTGGAAGTGCTCGGCCGCGACACCCGGACCCTGGACCGGGCCGCGCGCCGACAACTGCGCGGCACCGTCCAGATGGTCTTCCAGGACCCGCTGTCGAGCCTGGACCCCCGGCTCCCGGTCGGCGAGCTGATTACCGAGCCGCTGCGCGCCCAGGGCGTCGACCGGGCCCGGGCGGCCGCCCGAGTACCCGAACTGCTGCGCCTCGTCGGCCTCTCCCCGGACCACGCGGACCGCTATCCGCACGCCTTCTCCGGCGGCCAGCGGCAGCGCGTCGGCATCGCCCGCGCCCTGTCCGTCCGGCCGCAACTGCTCGTCCTGGACGAACCGGTCTCCGCCCTCGACGTCTCCGTCCAGGCCGGCATCCTCAACCTGCTCACCGCACTGCGCGCCGAACTCGGCCTGTCGTACCTCTTCGTCTCCCACGACCTGTCCGTGGTCCGGCACATCGCCGATCGGGTGAGCGTCATGTACCTGGGCCGTACCGTCGAACACGGGCCGGTGGCCGAGGTGTTCGGTGCGCCCCGGCACCCCTACACCCGCGCACTGCGCTCGGCGGTACCGCTGCCGGACCCGGTGCGCGAGCGCGGACGCGAACGGATCCTGCTCGCCGGCGACCCGCCGAGCCCCACCCGACCGACCACCGGCTGCGGCTTCCGCGGACGCTGCCCGCGCTACGCGGCGATGTCCCCCACGCACGACGCCGACCGGCGCAGCCGCTGCGAACGGGAGACCCCGGCGCTGACCGCACCCGGTCCCGGCCGCGCCGCAGCCGCCTGCCACTTCGCCGGACCGCCGTGACCGGCCCGGCCCACAGCCACCCGACCCGGGGCACGTCCGCTCCACAAGAGCCCGGCGCCCCGCACCCACACCCACCACCCAAGGGAACGAGCACGATGCACCACACCACCCCGTACACCGCCACCCGGCGCCCGGCACCGAGACGCCCCCGGGCACCTCGCCGCCGGGCCCTCCTCGCGGCCGCCGCCGCGACCGCCCTCGCCCTCCTCGTCGCCGGCTGCGGCACGTCCGGGTCCGCGGCCCACCGCATCCGGGTCGGCGTGAGCGGCGACTCCACCGAGTGGGAGGTGCTGGCCAAGGAGGCGAAGAAGCAGGGCCTCGACGTCGAGGTGGTGCCCTTCGACGACTACTCCCTCCCCAACAAGGCACTGGCCGCCGGCGACATCGAACTCAACGCCTTCCAACACCTGGTGTTCCTGGCCCAGTCCAACACCGAGAACGGCACCGACATCGTGCCGCTGGCCCCCACCAGCGTCGTCCCGATGGGCCTGTACTCCAAGAAGGCCAAGAAGCTCGCCGACCTCCCGGACGGCGCACGCATCGCCCACCCCAACGACCCCGCCAACGAAGGCCGGGCCCTGCGGCTGCTGGCCCGGGCCAAGCTGATCGAGCTGAAGAAGGGCACCGGGCTCTACGCCACCGCCGACGACATCGCCGCCAACCCCCACCACCTGCGCCTCACCCCCGTCAACGCCCAGCAGACGCCCCGGCTGCTCGCCGACGTCGACGCGGCGGTCATCAACGACGGAGTCGCCTCGCTGTCCGGCATCCGCGCGGAGACCGCACTGTTCAAGGACGATCCGCACAGCCCCGACGTCCGCCCCTACCTCAACGTCATCGCGGCCCGCGCCGAGGACCGGAACAACCCGGACTACGCCAAGGTGATCAAGCTCTACGCCGGCAAACCGGTCCAGGACGAGGCCCGGCGGACGTCCAACGGCACCGCCGTCCACCTCGACCTCTCCGCCGCCGAGCTGGCCGAGGAACTGGCCCGCGTCGACCGGCAGCTCAAGGGGGCGTCGTGACCACCTCGCAGCAACCCGACACACCCCGACAGCTGATCCAACTCCGCGACCTCAGCAAGGAGTTCGCCGGTGGCACGCGCGCCGTCGACCGGGTGACACTCGACATCGCACCCGGCGGTGTCTTCGGCATCGTCGGCCACAGCGGCGCCGGCAAGTCCACCCTGCTGCGCCTGATCAACCTGCTGGAGACACCCACCTCCGGCACCGTCACGGTCAACGGGCAGGAACTCACCGCACTCGGCAGCCGCCAACTCCGCGCCGCCCGCCGGGACATCGGGATGATCTTCCAACAGTTCAATCTCTTCCGCTCCCGCACCGTCCTCGGCAACGTCGCCTACCCGCTGCGGCAGGCCGGCACCCCCCGGGCACAGGCCCGCGACCGGGCCCACGAGGCACTGCGCTTCGTCGGACTCGCCGACCAGGCTCGCCGCTACCCCGAACAACTCTCCGGCGGCCAGCGCCAGCGCGTCGGCATCGCCCGCGCACTGGCCACCCAACCCCCCGTCCTCCTCTGCGACGAGGCCACCTCGGCCCTCGACCCGCAGACCACCGGGGAGGTACTCGCCCTGCTGCGGCGGGTCAACGACGAACTGGGCGTGACGATCGTGCTCATCACCCACGAGATGGAGGTGGTGCGGGCGCTCTGCGACCGGATGGCGGTGCTGGACGCCGGACGGATCGTGGAGACCGGTCCGGTGCGTGAGGTCTTCGCCGCGCCGCAACACCCCACCACCCGGGCGTTCGTCCGCAGCGCCGTCCAGGCGTCGCCGCTCCTCGACCTGCTCCCCGCGGCACTGCGCAAGCACGGCGTGGACGAGGCCGTCGCCGCGTCGGTACTGGCGGAGGTGAGCGCATGATCCAGCAGGACTGGAGCCTGCTCTGGCCCAAGATCGTCGAAGCCACCGGCGAAACGCTGTACATGGTGCTGGCCACCCTCGCCCTCTCCGGCCTCCTCGGCCTGGTCGTCGGGCTGGCCCTCTACGGCACCCGCAAGGGCGGGATCCTCCAACAGCGGGCCGTCTTCGTCGTCCTGAGCACCCTGGTCAACGTCGTCCGACCGGTGCCCGCCCTGATCGCGATCGTCGTACTGTCCCCGATGACACGGGAGTTGATCGGCACGGCGGTCGGCACCGATGCGGTGATCTTCCCCATGACGGTGATCGCGACGTTCGGCGTGGCCCGCATCGTGGAGAGCAATCTGCTCGCCGTCGAGCCGGGCGTCATCGAGGCGGCCCGCGCGATGGGCACCGGCCCGGTCCGGATCCTGCTGACGGTACTGGTGCCCGAGGCACTGGGACCGCTGATCCTCGGCATGACGTTCATGCTGGTCGCGCTGATCGACTTCTCGGTGATCGCCGGCACGGTGGGCGGCGGGGGAGTCGGCAACCTCGCCATCACCCACGGCTATCTGCGGTTCGACACCCGGGTGATGGTGGTGACCGTCGTCATCCTCATCGTGCTGGTGCAGGCCGCGCAGTTGCTCGGCAACGTCCTGTCGCGGAAGGTGCTCAGACGCTGACACCCACCGGACGCCGACCGCCGGACGCCCCGGCCCCGGCCGCGACCAGGGGCTCGGATACCCTGACCGCTGCCGTGGGGCCGGGGCGGGCCGACGGCCGACCCACAGACCGCAGAGGGAGACATGCGCAACAAGCAGCGCCTGGTACGCACGGGACTGGTGGCGCTCCTCACGGCCTGCCTGGGCGCGTGCGGCGGCGCCGGGAACGGCGCCGCGGGTCCGCACGGCGCCGGTCGCGGCGCCGGCCAGAGCGGCCAGGACACCCCGCCGCAACAGAGCGCGGTCTCCGGCCTGCGGGCCGACGTCCGCCACCTCACCCGGCTGACGACCACCGGCGCCCGCCCGCACATGGTCACCACCTGCACACCCGCCACCAGGCAGGTCAAGCACACCAAGCGCAGCGGCCGGACCAAGAAGACCTGGTACTCCACCGAGCACTACCAGGACTGCCGGAAGACCGCCAGGGGCACCGAGACCTACCGCCGGGTGGTCCGGCCGGAGCGCTGGTGCGTGAAGCTCGACGACGTCAACGGCAACCCGCGCAAGGACGGCGTCTGGTACCGCGTGACCTCCGCCACCTACCACCAGGCGCTCGGCGCGGACGCCCATGCCCGCCTACAGTTCACCCCCGCCGGAAGCGGTTGCTGAACCTCACAGGGCCCGCCCGAAGAGGTCCAGCATCGCCTGCCAATGCCGCTCCGCCGCCTCGGCGTTGTACGCGGCGGTGTCGGTCTGGGTGTACCCGTGGTGGGCGCCCTCGTACAGTTCGCTGCGGTACCGCACCCCCGCGGCGTCCAGCGCCTGCTCCAACGCCTTGATGTGCTCGGTCGACATCGACTGGTCCTCGTCGGCGTGGCCGAAGTACAGCTCCGCCGTGATCCGGTCCACGAGCCGGTGCGGGCTGTCCTCGGCGTCGGTGACCAACCGGCCGGCGTGGAAGGCGCCGGCGGCCGCGACCCGGTCCGGGTACGCCGCGGCGGTACGGACCGCGAGGACACCGCCCATGCAGTAGCCGGCCGTTCCCACCGGACCGTCCGCGACCAGGGGCGAGGCCGCCAGCCAGTCGAGGTAGACGCCGGCGTCCCGCATCGCCACCTCGGGGGTGAGGGCCTGCAGATGGGGACCGAGCTGGGCGAAGAGCTCGGGCCGCTCGCCGGGGTCGATGAACTCCGGCAGTTCCACCACCGGGGCGCGCCCGGAACGGTGGATCACGTTGGGCACCAGCACCGTGTACCCGTGCCCGGCCAGTCGCCGGGCCATCGCCTCCAGCGCCGGACGCAGTCCGAAGGCGTCCATGTAGAGCAGCACACCGGGGTGCGGCGCGCCGTCGTCGGGGTGGGCGAGATAGGCGTCGGCGGTCCCGTCCGGAGTGGTCAGGTCGATCGATTCACCGCGCACGTTGGTCATCTCTCCGTACCTTTCGTCGAGCATCCGGACGGCACGCGTCGCGCGGCCGCCCACCCGCCGACCGCACCCTGCGGCCGGCGGATCCTCACACGGTAACCCCCTGCCTCACACACCTTCCGACAGGGACCGGGACGAGCCCCGGACACGGACCGGGACACGGACCGGGACACGGACCGGGACACGGACCGGGACACGGACCGGGACACGGATTGGGACACGGATTGGGACACGGATTGGGACACGGATTGGGACAGGGCGTCGGGGCGAACCGGGAGTTGGCACGCCTCCCGACAAGCGGTCCTCACGACCCGTCAGGCTTCCGCTCCTCCCCACCAGGCGCCATCCCCGCGTACCGCCGGACGACGGGCTCCAAATGGTCCACGCACGGCCCGCCCAGGCCCGACAGCTCCTCGGGTGCGCGCACCAGGCGAACCCGCTCCAGTTCCGGTTCGCGTCCCTTCGCCCGCTCCGACGCCCCCAGCGCCGCATGGCGTTCGAGCAGCCAGTCCGCCGGCCGACTGGGGGCGCGGAACACCACGCCGACGCTCCCGCGCACACCGCGGGTGACCAGCCACAGGGCCAGGTCGTCCGGAGCCGCATCGTTCCCGGTCTCCTCGGCCAGTTCACGGACGGCATTCCGACGCAGTGCGGCGATGTCGAGAGGCGCGTGGGGAGCGGGCGGCTCGATCGACCCACCGGGCAGCTGCCAACGCCCCGGCGCGGCCGTCCACGAGGACTGCCGCCCCACCAGCACCCGCCCGTCGTCCGAGGGCTGCACCACGGTGACGAACAGGGCCGGCAGCCAAGCCGTCACACCCGGGACACGGCACAGGGCGAAGTGCCGGTAGGTCGTCCGCATCCAGGAGAGGACCACACCGTCCGGCTCCTCCCGCACCATCCCCGCACTCGCCGCCACCGGCCCGTCGAACAGGCTCGGATTGGCCCGCACCGCCGCGTTCCAGGCACGGTCCATGACCAGCCGCTCGTCCTCCGACAGCCCCGGCGCGACCACCTCGACCAGACGCACCCGACGAACCTCCAGGACCTCCACGTCGGAGGACCACGGGCGTGGCGCGGTCATGGCCCCACCTGCGCGCGAGCCGGCCGGTAGGCGTCGGCGCACGCCGGACCGGCAGCACCACAGGACCGGAACCGGCGGAGGAGTCCCAGCGGCTCGCTCCCCGGCAGCTCCGGTGCCGTGAGACGACTGAGGGGATCGGTGATCCGGACGACCTCGACACGCTCGGTCGTGCGGTGGATCGTGGGCAGCAGCATGCTCCCAGGATCGCTCACCGCACCGCCACGACGACCCACTTGTGGGCCGCGGCGTGGCGCCGGAACGCCCGGAGCCGGGGTGATGGGACGGAGCGAGTGCGCTCGACGGACTCGACGGAGTGTCATGTGAGGCCGGGTGCCGGCTACTCGTGGGGGCCTGAAGCTGTGACCGTCATCCTCCGCAGATCACCAACTATGCAGAAACGTAAGGGAGTTGGTAGAGGAAGAGGGAGGAGAGGGGGAAAGGAGGGGCTGCTGCGCGAAGCGTGGGGAACTCGCCCCAGGTGAAGGTGCCTTGGTTCTTGCTTCTTGACTCTTGGTTCGTGGCTGTTGGTTCGTGGTTCTTGGCACTCGGCGCTTGGTGTGCGGGCCCGCCGGTGGCTTGTCCACTCGGCGGGCCCGCACCCACACCGTTTCCGGAGGCGTCAGGCCGCCGCGTAGGTGCCCCGGCCCGGGCGCGTGACCAGGTCCGTCTTCTTCACGGCGCGGTCGAGGGTGTTGCGCACCGACTCGATCTGGCCCGGGGTGGCTTCCCGGCCCAGCGCCTCGTTGATGTCCCGCGGACGCATCGGTGCGCCGGAGTTCTTCAACACGTCGAGCGCGGCGTCCAACAGGCTGCCGGATTCCTTGTCCTGGGCGACCGGCTGCTTCTCGGCCACGGTCCGCTTCGCGGCCGCCTTCTTCGCCTTGGGCTTCGCGGCCGCAGGCTTCTTGGCCGCCGCCGCCTTCTTCGCCGGACGGCGCTTGGTGCGCGGCGACGTCGCAGTCCGCGGCTGCGGAACGACGGACGCCTCAACCGCAGGCTCCGCCTCCGTCTCCGTCTCCGGCCCGGCCGCGACCGGTGCCGCCGCGACGGCGTCCGCAGCCTGGTTGTCGCCGGCCGCCTCCTGCACCGCGGTGCCGGCCGCATCGGCCGCCTCGGCGGAGACCGAACCGGCCGTCACGGGCTGCCTGTCGGCGAGTTCCGCACCGGTCAGCACACGGAGGTGCTCCAGGGCGCTGCGGGCGGAAGTCGCCCGCTGGACCACGTCGTCGAGTTGGTTGCGCAGGTGCCGCTCCTGCTCTTCGAGCGTCGGCAGCGCGCCTTCGAGATTCTGGATCGTCTGATGGAGAACTGAGTCAGTCATGTCTTTCCTAACCTCACGGGGGAATGAGATTCCAGTCACCATACGCCCAACGACCGTGAGGCGGGAGAGGGGACGGCCTTGCAACCACGAACTGACGCATCCGCGACCTGCGGTCCACGGCCGATTCCTGACTGTGGGACGTGCTTCGGGCATAGGACTGTGCACTGTCTGAAAACGCTCGGGCCAGGGCAAATGCCGGCGGGACCGGGTTGCCGGCCGGTGCCTTGGTGCGCGGCGCGGTCAATGTGCCGCCGACGCACGGCTCAGGCGCCAGACGCCAGGCGGTCCCCGCGCCACAGGCGCTCAGGCGTGCGACGCGTACGTCTACGGTGTCCGGGGGCGCCGCCGGCTCAGTCGCCCGCGCGCCGAGCCATGCGCAGTGCGTTGTCCTGCACCCGTCGCAACAGCCCCTGCAACTGGTCGCGTTCGGTCGCGCTGAAGCCCGTGTACAGGGCTTCCTCCGTGCGTTCCTGCACGGCCCACAGGGCGGCGATGGCCTGCTTGCCCTCCGCGGTGATGGTGAGGTCGGCCGCGTCGTCCGCGGCGACGGCCACATAGCCGCGGTCGAGCAGCGGCGCGACCGCCTCCCGCACTTCCGTCGGCCCGACGCCGATATCGCGGCGGAGCTGCTCCAGCGGCGTGCGCTCTTCGCAGGCGAGCACCATCAGCAGCACCGCCTGCGAGCTGTCCAGGTCGCCGATCCGGCGCAGTTCGGCGTCGAAGACCTGCCGGACGAGGTGCGCGGCCGCCCCAGATTCCGTCCCAGGGAGTCGCGGATGCGGTCGGTCAGCATGGTCAGGATCATCCTCATCCGCAGTTCGTAGATGCTGATGCCGGTGGCCACTCCGACGTTCAGGGACTCCACGGCGCCGGCCATCGGAATCTGTACGACCAGGTCGGCCAGTGCCTGGACGGTGTCGCTGACGCCCTCGGTCTCGTTGCCGACGACGAGGGCGAGCCGCTGTCCGCGCAGTGGGGCCATGGCTTGCAGATGCGTCCCGCGCGGACTGGTCACCACGATCTGGAATCCCGCCTCGCGCAGCGCCGTCACCGCGGTCGCCGGGTCGGCGAACCGGCGGGTGCGACAGTCGAGCACGGTGCCGGTAGGTGGGCGACCGCCAGCCAGTCGACCGGCTTCGCCCCACCGGTGATCTTGCGCAGCAGGCCCGCGCGCACCGTGTGGACCGGCATGTGCGCATCGCACAGTTCCGCATGCAGGGACGGGTCGTCGCCGGTGGCGTCCACCGAGGTCAGTACGTACGCCAGGCGTGCGCCGGCGGCCCGCGCCTGGCGGATCAGGCTCGGCCCTTCGACCCGACAGAGGCCGGCGGCGTCCCGACCGGCCCGGGTGGCCAGCGAACGGGCCGTGGCGATCCGCGGGTCCTTGATCGCATCGATGGGCGTCATGACCGGTCAGGGTAGTGCGACGACCGCGCCGGGTCGCTGGATTTCCCGGCCGGGGTGATCGTCGAGTACGTCAGTCAGCCGCCGGCGATCAGGCGTCGGCGCCCGCCCGGCCGGCGATCAGGTCCGCCAACTGCCGTGCGGGAACAGTGGGGTTGACGGGGTGCACGAGCTCGATGCGGTGGACCAGGCGGGGTTCGGAAACCGGGACGGCCGCGATACCGGGGAGGGCTGTGGCAACCGGCAGGGGGAGGGCGGCCAGGCCGTGGCCGGCGGCGGCCAGCGCGGCCAGCCCGTGCAGGTCGGTTCCGCGGTGGCGGATCCACGGTCGGAACCCGTCGGTGCGGCAGACGGTTCGCAGCCGGTCGAGGGGGACGGCGGTGTCGGGGGCGTCGATCCACTGTGCCTGGGCCAGGTCGGTCAGCCGCACCGCGCGGCGCCCCGCCAGCGGATGGCCGAGCGGGAACAGCACCGCCAGGGTCTCCTCGGCCGCCGCGAGGGTGGTGGTGGGGCCGAGGTCCGGCATCGGGAGCGGATCGCTGGTTGCGGCGGCACCGTCGACGAAACCGAGGTCGGCGCGCCCGCCGACCACGTCGGACAGCACCGCCTCCCGCCCCAGGACCCGCACCTCCACGTCCAGTGCGTGGGCGGTGGCGCGCAGTTCGGCGAGGGCCCGGGCCACGGTGGGGCCGAGGGCGGCCGGCGAGGAGGCGAGCGTGAGGTGGGTGGGGCGGGCCTGGTGCAGGCGGGCGATGTCTGCGCGGGCGGCGTCCAGGCGCAGCAACAGGGCCGGGGCGTGTTCCAGCAACCGCGCCCCGGCGGGCGTGGGAGCCACCGGACGGCGCTCGACCAGGCGGCTGCCCAGGTCGGCTTCCAGGGCGGCGATGTGCTGGGAGACCGCGGACTGGGTGTAGCCGAGCGACGCCGCGGCACCGGAGAAGGAACGGTGGTCGAGGACCGCGACGAAGGTGCGCAGCAGATGCGGATCCATGCGCCGCAGTATCGCACGCGCATCAGAAGTGCTTATCCGCAATGCACGAATCATCGTTGGACCTGATCCTGGGGCGCGCAGCAGGATGACTGCCATGAACGACACCACGTCCCCGGCGCACCCCGCCCGTTCCCCGCACGCCGGCCCCACCGCACCCCTCGCCCGTATCGCCCTGATCGGCGACCGTTCCGAAGCCGTCCGCTCGCACGCCCGCATCCCCACCCTCCTCGACGCCCTGCGGGTGCGGGACGGACTCGACCTGGACGCCTACTGGATACCGACCGAAGAAGCGGACGAGGACCTCACCGGATTCGACGCGATCTGGGTACTGCCCGGCAGCCCCTACCGCAGCGAGGCCGGCGTCCTGTCCGCGATCCGCTCCGCCCGCGAGTCCGGTATCCCCTTCCTGGGCACCTGCGGCGGCTTCCAGCACGCGCTGCTGGAGTTCGCCCGCAACGTCTGCGGGCTGGCCCACGCCGGTCACGCCGAGAACACCCCGGGTCTCGCCGACGAGGACGCATTGGTCGTCCCGCTGGCCTGCTCACTGGTCGGCCACGAGGGAACCGTCGACGTCACCCCCGGCTCCCGCGCGGCGAGCCTGCTCGGCGCCGAGCGCACCCGGGCCCGCTACCACTGCAACTACGCCCCCAACCCCCGGCACCTGGACCTGCTGCGCGCACACGGTCTGGCCTTCACCGGTACCGACCCCGCCGGCGAGGTCCGCCTCGCCGAACTGCCCGACCACCCCTTCTTCCTGGCCACCCTCTTCCAGCCGGAGCTGGACGGCGACGGCACCCGTGCCCACCCCCTGATCACCGGCCTGGCCACCGCCGCCGTCGACCACGCCCGAACCCGGTGAACCCGGCGCCCATCCGTGCCTGGCCGAGCACCCTGCTGCACGCCTGGCTGCGCGCATGCACCGTGCCCGATGCCCACGCCGCCAGCCCGCTGGCCACGGTCCCGGACACCGCGCTCGCCGCCCTACGGGTCGACACACGCGCCGGCACGCGCGTGGACGCCTCCGTTGACACACGCGGCGATACACGCGGCGATTCGCGCGGCGATTCGCGCGGCGACACAGACGGTGAGACACGCCTTGACGGTGTCCGTCGGCCCCCGCCGGGCCTCTACCGCGGGGAGTGGTGCAGGCGATAGGACCCGGCCAGATCCCGCACCTCCACCGAGGAGATCACCTCTCGCGCAGTGCCCCCGGGTCGGCCTGGAAGACCGGGAAGCCCGGACCGACCGGGTGCAACTGGTTTACCGGGTGCACCGGGTACATCGGGCAGATGCTTGCCGAGCAGGGCCAGTACGTCCTCCGACAGCCGGCCCTTCAGCTCGTCGGAGCGCCCCGGCAGCAGTCCCACGGCCACATGGACGAAGGCCACCTGCCCCTCCTCCTGGTCGCCGACATAGGTGTCCGAGGCCGGCCGGAAGAAGGTCTTGCACACGCCTGCCGAACCGCTGACGTCGAGCACCATGGGGTGCAGCTCGCGCACGAAGGCGTGCCGGTCGAAGACACCGGCCAGCTCCGCGGAGTAGTCGACGGTGATGTGGGGCATGAGGGACCTCTCGCGTGCGTTTGCTCTATGCAGCCAGTTTCCGTCATGCGCCGGACAGGACGGCGCGGGCCCCGGTCGTCACCCGCGCCGGGCGGGCTGCTACTTCTGGCGCGCTGTCCGGCGCCGCGGCACGCTGGAACGGATCCGGGGCGTGGCACGGTCCGGCTGGAAGGTCCATGCCGGCAGGGGACATGGAGGCGTCGCGCGCGCCGCGGTCCGGCAAATATCCGACAGCCGATCCGTCGTCCGGGCCATCGCATGAGTAGGGTGCATCCATGCAGACCAGCGGGGAGGAGCAGCGCGGCCACGTGCTGTTGATCGCGGGGGCCAGGGCCACGCACCGACGCACCGTCCAGGTGATACCCAGCGCCAATTTGGCCGCGCTGACCGCCGTTCCCGTGTCCGCGCTGCTCGGCAGCACCCTGCCGGCCGACCTCGTCCACCTCGACGGTGCGCGTGACCAGAACACCATGCTCATCAGGTTGCGCACGGCCGCCGCGGCCTCCGGTCCCCTGCTCGTCTATCTCGCCGGCCAGTTGACCGTGGACCGCAAGCACCACCGGCTCCACCTCGCCTCCGCTGGTTCGACCGCCGCCACCACGCGCTACACGGCGCTGCCCTGGGAATGGGTGAGGAACGAGCTGCGCCAGCGGAGCGGCCCCACGACCGTGCTGGTCGACATGGCCGCCGACAAGGGCGCCTGGGCAGTTCTCCACGAAGTCGGCGGCCTGCCGGAAGTGAACGCCGAGGTGTACGGGGTCATCACACCGCCCGGCCTCTCCGGTACGGCCGACGGCATCAGCGTCTACACCCAGCATCTGATCGATGTGCTGCGCACCCAGCCCGACCGGCCGGCGGACGCCCGGCTGCACGCGCTGGCCGTGGCCGCCGCGGCGATACCGCCCGGCACCCTCGTCCTGCCGAACACGCCGCAACCCGCTCCCTCTTATCCGCACCACACCGCAGAAACCCAGCCAAAAGCACCGATCAAGCGTCTGCTGTCCGGAGACCGCGCCTTCCTGCCCGCGCTCCGCCGCCGAGAGCCCGAGCCGTCGCCCGGCCCGGCCGACCCGGAGCCCTTCCCGCCGTTCCCGCCGGCCGTGACGTACGGGGCGCCCCCGTTCGTCGGCGACCATCCTCAACCCCACGCGCAACAGCCCGCCGCGCCGGGCCCGTTCCCCGTACAGGCGTCCCAGCCGGCCCCGCTCCCCGATCCTGGTGCACCCCCCACTCCGGACCAGGGACAGATGTTTCCAGAGCCCTCGGTGCCTCCGGCGTCTCTCGCGTCTCCGGCGTTCCCCCAATACCAGCCCACTCCTGAAGCGCACCAGGCCCCTGCGGGACAGCCGACCCCACTGCCGCAACCCGCACTTCCGCACCAGCCGGCTCCCACGCCGCCGGCGTCGACGCCAACTCCCGTGCCGGCCCCGGAACAGGCGCCGTCGCAAGCCCCGGCCCCGGCCCAGGACGCGGACCGGGACCCTGCCTCAGCCTCGGCCTCAATCCCCACCCTCACTCCTACGCCCACTCCTACGCACGCTCCCGCTCCCACCTCGCCCCCGACCCCTGTCGTCCCGCAGGCGCCGGCTCCTCCCGTCCCGGCAGCCAACGAGCCGGACCCCAAGCCGCTCATCTGGCAGGCGGCGCAGGCCGGTCGGCACGACCAGGCCGCGGAGATGGCGGCCTCGTGGGAGCAGCAGGCATTGCAGCGCTATGGGTATGACTCGCCGCAGGCCACGCAATGGGCTGAAATCCGGGCCGATCTCGCCCGAATCGCCGGTCGTTGGCCACTCGCCACACAGCTGTGGGTGGCCGCTGCGCGCACCCGGCTGGCCCATCAGTCGCCGGACTCCGCCGAAGTCCTCAACGCGGCCCGCGGGGCGCACCATTGCTGGAACCAGATCACCGACATCGGCCAGGCGATCGAGAACGGTCCCGAGCTGATCAATCTGCTGCGTCAGCTGCCCGCGCTCGATCCCCGCCATGTGTCCACGGCGCAGAGCCGTCTCCAGTATCTGCACCAGCAACCCACCGAGCGCGATTGACCCGCCCCGCCGATACACGAAGTGCCCCTTGTCGCCGAACAAGGCCGTCTTCGCCGAACACGTCTTCGGCGGGATACCCGTGCTGTGCCTGGGAACAGAGCGGTACATGCACTACGACGACCCGCAGTTGTGGGACGAAGTCGGGCTCAGCTAGGCGCAGTTCAGTTGGCTGGCGGAGCGACTGGCGTACTGGACGCGGCTGCTGGGGCTTCCGGGGCGCCATCGGGACGTCGTCGTGTTCTGCGGGCACACGCACGGGGACTTGAGGCTGTCCGACTGGTACGTGCGTCGGGACGCCGGTCGGCGTGCCGACATGCGCGAGGCCGCCACTCGCGGCGTGGCGAGTGGCGGCCGGGGAGCAGGTCGGATCAGACCTTGGTGAAGCACATCGTGTAGTCGGCCATGCGCCTGCCGGTCACGCTGATGCTGTAGTCGTAGGACGAGCGGTCGCACTGCTTGTCGGCGCCGATGAGCCGTTCGCCCATCTTGTACTGCGCGCTGGGGGACGTGCAGTCGACGATCGTCGGCAGCGGTTCGCCGTTCGGATGGTCGACCTTGACGCAGTCGCCGACGTGCGGATCGTGTGTCTTGGCCTCCGCGTTCCGCTCGGCCCGCGCGGCCTCCTTCTTGGCCTTGCCGCCGTTGGGGTTGGTGTTGTAGTCCCAGACGTACCAGGCACCGCCGCCGAAGACCGCCAGGATGATCACGGCGGTGATCAGGCCGCGCATCGGACTCCGCTGGGGCTGCCGTTGCTGGCCGGGCGCGGGCTGCTGGTGCGGCGGACCGTAGGGCTGTTGGGGAGCCCCGGCGTAGGGCTGCTGGGGCGGACCGCCGTAGGGCTGTTGCGGTTGTCCGTACGGCTGTTGCGGGGGCCCGGCATACGGCTGTTGCGGCTGCCCGTACGGCTGCTGCGGAGGGTGGTTCTGATACGGCGGCGGTGCGGACATGGTGCGAATCCCCCGGGAACGACGGTAGAAGCGGAGGTCAGCGGCTGCTGACCGGTGAAGCAGGCTACCTGTTGGGCGGCCCATCCTCTGCCCGCACCCCTCTCCTGCCTCTTCTCGCCCCTCTCCTCGTCCCTCTTTTCCTCCCGCTTCCGAAGAGGACCTGTGCCTGGTGACCCAGATCCGCGCCCTTCAGGAGTTCGGGTTCGGGCTCGACGAGACCCGGCCGTTCGTGGAGTGCCTGCAGGCCGGGTACCCGAGCGGGGACTCCTGTCCCGCCTCGCTCGACGGGTACCGCCAGAAGATCGCCGAACTCGACACGTTGATCGGCCAGTTGCAGTCGGTGCGCGACCAGGTGAACACGCAGTTGGTACGGGCCGAGGCGGAGCTGCCAGGTGGGCCCGAACCGCGGTGCGAGATGAGGGGATGACGATGAGCGGGACGACGGCGCCGCACGGAGCGGCGGAAATATCGGAGATCACGGACGACACGTTCGCGGCCGAGGTGCTGACGGAGGGGCTTCCGGTACTGGTGGAGTTCACCGCCGACTGGTGTCCGCCGTGCCGGCAGCTGGCCCCGGTGCTGGCCGCGATCGCCGACGAGGAACGTGGCCGGCTCAAGGTCGTCCAACTCGACGTGGACCGCAACCCGCGGACGATGATCGCCTACGGGGTGCGGTCGGCGCCCACGCTCATTGTGTTCCGTGGTGGGGAGCCGGTGCAGTCGATGGTGGGCGCACGGTCCAAGCGGCGGCTGCTCCAGGAGCTCGCGCCGGTGCTGGAGGCGTAGTCGCCCAGCCAGGCCCAGCAGGACCCCGCAGGCCGCCGACAGCAGCACCGGGCGGTGGCGTCACCGTGCGGTGGCGTCGCCGTGTCGGTGGGTGTGCGGGAGCGCATGGCGGCGTGAGCGCCGGAGCACGCCCGGTACGCACGCCGCCATGCCTCCAACGCCAGGCGTCGAGTTCGGGAAACCGCCCCATGGCGTCCCTGGCGCCGACTGATACTGGCGGCGGTTCGATGACTGGCCGCTGGCATCGCCGGCGGCAGTGGCCTTCCCCGTCTACACCGAGGAGCATTGCCATGCGTCGTATGCGCTCGTTCGCCGTCGCTTCGGCCGCCCTGGCGGTCGTGTTCGGTCTCGCGCCCACCGCAACCGCCGCCTCCGCGGCGCCCGCCCACCGGGCGTCCTATCGCTGCACCCCCGGCTACTTCTGCATCTACAGCAACTGGAACGGCGGGGGGACCCGTTGCCAGTGGTCGCAGCGGAGCAAGGCGAACACCGCTGATGACTGTTCCTTCATCCGACGGGGCCAGAAGGTCCGTTCCCTGTGGAACGGCACCGGTCACCGGGTGCAGTACTACACCCAGACCAACTACCACGGCCGTGTCGGCTCGACCCCGGCCCGTGCGGGCGGCAACCTCCAGGGCAGCTACCAGATCCGTTCCTTCAAGCCGCAGTAGGGGAGTGGAAGGGGGAGAGGAAGAGGGAGAGGAATTGTTGTCTGGCCGTCAGTGGTCCGTTCGCGGCATTGACGCGTCAACCTGAACGAGCGCTGTGGGGCACCACTGTCGGTGCCCCACAGCGCACTTCGATGTCTGCCGTCGTGCGAATACTTCGCACGGAGTCGGGTTCGAAGTCGAGGGCGAGGAAAGCGAGGGGACTAGATTCAAGGAAGGAGGAGAAGGAAGTCCCGTCATGGCCTCGCCGTGGCCAACGATCACAGTCAGGCGGGGATCAGGTCGCGGAGATTTCCCGGGGTGATGACCCGGGAATCCGGGTGCAGCCCCTCGGGGCGTTCCAGGCCGAGGTAGGTGACCGGTTCGTCGGGGAGCGACCCGCCCTCCCACCGCGTGACGGTCGTGGCGGAGTCCGCCATCAGGTCGGCGAGGTAGCGAACGGTGAGGTGGTCGCGGGCGACGATGCCGCGCAGCAGGGTGGCGACGGACACCCGGTTCCCCTCGACCTGGTTGGAGGTCGGTGTGCCCGTCAGGTAGAGGTGCAGCCACTTGGCGCGCCATCGGCCGTCGGTGCCGCGTTGGAACGCCAGCGGCAGCGCGACCCGGCCCGGGCCGCGGAGTTCCGACTTCATGCGCACGGTGCGGGGTTCGAACGGGCGGCCCCGCTGTTCGGCGTCGCGCAGCATGAAGCCGAAGAACGACTCCTCGACCTCGTCGAAGCCCTCGCCGGAGAAGACGTTGACCTGCGGGACGATGAACGTGCCGGGGACGGCGTCCAGGCGCAGGTTGATGAACTCCGAGGCGCCGTCGGGTGCGTCGGTGATGTCGCCGGAGTGCTCGCCGCCGACGCCGGTGAGGGCGGTGTAGGAAAGCCAGGAGTGGGTGGAGTAGTCGGCGTTGAGCATCAGTGCCGACAGGTCGAAGTCCGTGGTGCGGGAGGTCTGCTTCCAGTAGACGAAGAAGCGGAGCAGTTCGCCCTCGACGGGGGATGTCGAGCCGCGCGGGAGGACGCCCAGGCCGGAGGTGGTCGCCAGCATCTCGGCGTAGGTGTGCCGGTGCGCGGTGACGCATGCGGATTTCGGCGACGAGGCCGGGCCGCTTCCCGCGGCCGAACCGGGCGGCCGGGGGTAGGCCAGGCGGGCGCGGTCCCGGTCAGCGGCTCTGCCTCCTGCGGTCGGTGTGTGCCTGGGCCGCGCCACGGGCCACGGCGCGGGCCAGGCGTTCGGACTCCGCGTCGATGCCGATCAGCCGGTTGTGATGCATGTGGAGCAGCGCGTGCAGCACCCGGTCCGGGTGGCTCCAGGAGCGTTCGCCCAGCTCGCGCAGGAGATGCCGGTAGGCGGACACCTGCCGTGCGCGGCGGGCCCAGGCGGTGCGCAGCACATGCCCGCCGGCGGCCGGACCCGGATCGCCGCGGTACGGATCGACCACGGACAGGACGTGGCGCCGTCGCTCGCGGAAGGCCCGGTACGCCCCGTCGTCCCTGGGCACGGACCGCAGCAGCCAGTCCGCACCGGCGCGCTCCTCGCGGCCCGGTGCGGGCGCCGCCGCGCCGTCGGCGTGGAAGGCGCGCGCGAGGTCCGCGAAGCCCGCGGCGGCCAACAGCGGCGGTTCGACGGCCTCCTGCCGTGCGTGGCCGCGGCGCAGATGCTCCAGCACGGTGACGCTGTCGGCGTGGAAGACCCGCTCCGCGGCCGCGATCGCCTCCGGACCGCCGTACCGCTCCCACTCCGGGTCGTAGCCGTCGCAGACGACCCGCCCCAGCAGGCCGCCTTCGCGCAGCCGACCGGTGGTGTCGTGCAGCCACGGTGGTGAACCGCCTGGTCAGCCACCATTCGTCGCCCATGACTACGCCCTGACGCCCCCGCCGAGTTCGCCCTGATTAAGGTGGGCTGCCCAACCGACTTCGAGGTGAGTGAACTTGACGCATTCGGGGCGCACGACAGACGCGGAAGCCGCAGACCCGGGAGATTCCGGAGGCGGCGGAGAGCAGGCGGAGCCGGCACGCGGCAGACGGCGTGTCCTCCTGCTGTTGGCGGTGGCGGGCTGCGCTTACCTGATCGACCTGTGCAGCAAACTGGCAGTGGTGGAGAAGTTGGAGTACCGCGATCCCGTCCCGGTGCTCGGCGCCTGGCTGGAGCTGCGGGTGACGCGCAACTCCGGCGCGGCGTTCGGCATGGGCGGCGCGATGACCATCCTGTTCACCGTGATCGCGGTGGCCGTCGTCGTGGCGATCGTCCGCCTGGCGCGCAAGCTCTACAGCGTCCCGTGGGCGATCGCGCTGGGCCTCCTGCTCGGTGGTGCGCTCGGGAATCTGACGGACCGCCTCTTCCGGTCCCCCGGGGGCCTGCAGGGCGCGGTCGTCGACTTCATCGCCGTCCGCGGCTTCAGCGTGATGAACCTCGCCGACTGGGCGATCGTCTGCGGTGGCGTCCTCATCGTGTTCTGTTCCTTCCGGGGCTGGGAACTGGGCGACACCGGCCGCAAGGCGGACGACGCGACGGCCGGGGCCGCTCCCTCGTGAGGCGGAGCCGTACCGACGGGGGTGGGTGGTCGGGCGGGTCGGTGGGGGCAGGGCACTACGCCCACGGCAAAGACCGGTGACCGCACGGGTGACCGGTGGGTAATGTCGCGTGGCAGCGCACCGGATGAGGGCGAGGCGAGGCGTCCTGGCCCGGCAGGCACATCCGACCCGACCGGTCCCCGACCGGACATCAATCGCAACGGTGGTAATCGATGGCAGACCATGACCTGACCGGGTTCGACCGCGACCACTTCACCCACGACGGCGTCACGCGCCGGATCCTCCGACGTGGCACGGGGCCCGCGGTGGTGGTGCTGGCGGAGGTCCCCGGCATCACGCCGAAGGTGCTGGAGTTCGCGGAGCGTGTCGCCGCCATCGGCTGCACCGCGGTGCTCCCGGTGCTGTTCGGCACCCCCGGTCGCGATGCCGACCCCCACCACGTCGGGTGGCTGAAGTCCACGCTGTACACCGCCTCGACGGCCCGGAAGGTCTGCGTGAGCCGGGAGTTCACACTGCTCGCCACCGGGAAGTCCTCTGCGGTGGTGACCTGGCTGCGGGCCCTGGCCGCGCAGGAGCACGAGCGTTGCGGCGGGCCCGGCGTCGGGGCCGTCGGCATGTGCCTGACCGGTGGCTTCGCCCTGGCCATGGCCGTCGACGACCGGCTGATCGCCCCCGTGCTGTCCCAGCCCTCGCTGCCCCTGGCCCTGACCAGGAGCCGGGCCGGGGGCATCGACATCTCGCCCGAGGACCTCGCCACCGTCCGGGGCCGCTGCGAGCGCGAGGGCCTTTCGGTGATGGGCCTGCGATTCCAGGGCGACCGCCTGGTGCCGGGCGACCGGTTCGCGTTCCTGCGCCGCGAACTGGGCGACGCGTTCACCGCCGTGGAACTGCCCGATTCCGCCGCCAACCCGCGGTCCGCGACGGCGCCGCACTCCGTGCTGACCGAGCACCTCGTCGACGAACCCGGCCAGCCGACCCGCGAGGCCCTGGACGACGTGCTGGACCTCTTCCGCACGCGCCTGCTGCGGGAGTCGCGCGATGCGGACGAGACGGTGCCGTCCGCACAGACCGGGAAGTGACCGAAACGGGCCCCGACACGCCACCGACGCGCGGGGCCCCGACCCCAGGAGATGTGGAGCGGGGAAGCGGGAGGGGGTAGTGCGAGGGCGCGGGGGTGAGCGGGTACGGCCGGCTCGTGGATGACGATCCGGTTGCGATGCGGGTCGTCGCCGAGTCCGCGGCCGGATGTCCTCGTTGGCCGGATATGGGGTCTTCCGTCTTTGAGCCGGAGAGTGCCGGCACGCCGCGGTTGCGCGGCGCGTACTGGGTGGATCAGCAGCGGGTCAGAGCGGATCGCTGTTGCTCGTGGTGTGTGCCGCGGGAAGTGCCGACGGTGCCGTGCGTGAATCGAGGCGTGGTCGCCGTCGCGATCGCGGTGGTGTCGGTGCTGCTCGTGCTGACCGTGGTGGTGGCGACGGCCTACTTGCCGTGAGCCCGGTCCTTGCGCCGCGACCTGGGCAGCGGATGCACCTCTTCGGTCGACGCCAAGGGGCGGTGGCGCAGGTCAAGATAGGCGCGGACGGAGACGCCGGGCTGCCCCGGCGTCTGCCAGGGCGCGGAGGGGCCGCTGGAACGCCACAGGCGGCCCAACTCGGCCGCGGCAAGGGTGGCGGTGGCTTCGTCGGCTGCGGTGACGTCGATGACGACCATGCCGGGTTCGCTGACATGTTCCTCGTGGATATGCACAGTTCTGTATGACCTATTTCGCCCCGTGGCGTAAGGAGTAGCCGGCAGGTTTCATCCGAAGGTGGGGCGCGGGAGCGGCGAGTTGACCGTGAGGTGCGTGCGGTGTTCCCGGTCGCGCCGGGGGGTGGGGGCCGGCAGGTGGACCGCCGTGGTCAGCAGGGCGGGGGTGGTGTGCCAGCGACCGGGGAAGACCGTGACCCGGCGGCCGCCCAGCAGGGGGCCCGGGACCAGGAGGCGGGCGGTGAAGGTGCCCTGTGTCGGGTCGATGACGATCTCGGCCTCGGAGAAGTCCAGTTCGCGTTGGGTCAGCGGATACCACGCCTTGAAGACGCTCTCCTTGGCGCTGAAGAGCAGCCGGTCCCAGTGGACGTCCGGACGATGGGCCGCCAGGGCCACGAGGTGCGGCCGTTCCGAGGGCAGGGCGATGGCCTTCAGGACGCCGGCCGGCAGCGGACCGTTCGGTTCGGCGTCGATGCTCACCGCCGCCGACAGCTCCTCGGGGGAGACGGCGGCGGCGCGGTAGCCGGCGCAGTGCGTCATGCTGCCGACGATGCCGGGCGGCCACTGCGGGGCGCCGCGCCGATTGGGCAGTATGGCCCGGTCCGGGTGGCCGAGCCGACGCAGGGCCCGGCGGGCGAGATGGCGGACGGTGGCGAACTCGCGCTGCCGGGACTCCACGGCCCGGGCGATGACCTCGCGTTCCGAGGAGAGCAGCCGGTCGCCGGGGCGCGGCCGGTCGTCGTACGCCGCCTCGGTGGCGACCGTGGCGGGCAGGATCAGTTCGATCACCGCATACCTCCGGCGAACGGTAAGAACAGGGGGTTGTTTCGGGGCACGGTTCCGTCCTTGACGGGGCGTTGCGGGGCGGCCGGGTCAGCCGGCCGCGGCGCCCGCGGTGGGGGTGTGGGTGCGGGCTGCGTGCAGCCGGGCGTACAGGCCCTGCGCGCGCAGGAGTTGATCGTGGGTGCCCTGCTCGACGATGCGGCCGGCGTCCATCACGACGATCAGGTCCGCGTCGCGGATCGTGGACAGGCGGTGCGCGATCACGAAGCTGGTCCGGCCCGCCCGCAGGGAGTGCATGGCGCGTTGGATCAGGACCTCGGTCCGGGTGTCCACGGAGCTGGTGGCCTCGTCCAGGACGAGGACGGCCGGTTTGGCGAGGAAGGCCCGGGCCACGGTCAGCAGTTGCCTCTCGCCGGCGCTGACGGTGCCCGACTCGTCGTCCAGCACGGTGTCGTAGCCCTGCGGCAGGGTGCGGATGAAGCGGTCGGCGCAGGTCGCGCGGGCCGCCTCCTCGACGTCCGCGCGGCAGGCCCCGGGTGCGCCGTACGCGATGTTCTCCGCGATGGTGCCGCCGAACAGCCAGGTGTCCTGGAGCACCAGCCCGAAGCGGGACCGCAGGTCGTCGCGGGTCATCGTCGCGGTGTCGGTGCCGTCCAGGAGGATGCGGCCGGAGTCCGGTTCGTAGAAGCGCATCAGGAGGTTGCCGAGGGTGGTCTTGCCGGCGCCGGTCGGGCCGACGATCGCCACGGTGCTGCCCGGTTCCACGGTGAGCGAGAGGTTCTCGATGAGAGGCGTGTCGGGGGAGTAGCGGAAGGACACGTCGGCGAACTCGACGCGGCCCTCGGCACGGGCGGGCGTGCCGGGCCGGTGCGGGTCCGGGGCCTGCTCGGGGGCGTCGAGCAGGGTGAAGACGCGCTGGGCGGAGGCGATGCCGGACTGGAGCCGGCCGGCCACCGAGGCGATCTCCACGATCGGCTGGCTGAACTGGCGGGCGTAGAGGATGAACGCCTGCACGTCGCCGAGGGTCAGGGAGCCGTTGACGACCTTCCCGGCGCCGATGACGGCCACCAGCACATAGCCGAGGTTGGCGACGAACATCATGACCGGTTCCATGGCACCGGAGGCGAACTGCGCCTTGGCCGCGGCCCGGTACACCGCGTCGTTGCAGGCGTCGAAGCGCTCCTCGACCGCCGCGCGCCGGTCGAAGCCCTTGATCAGCGCATGACCGGTGCACACCTCCTCCACATGGGCGTTGAGGGTGCCGTTCGCGGACCACTGCGCGGCGTAGTGGGGCTGCGCGCGCTTGCTGATCCGGGCCGCGATCAACGCCGAGACCGGCACGCTCAACAGCATCACCGCGGCCAGCGACGGCGAGATCACCAGCATCAGCACCAGCATCGCCAGCAGCGAGAAGATCGAGGTGATCAGCTCGGCGAGGGTCTGCTGGAGGGTCTGTTGGAGGTTGTCGATGTCGTTGGTGGTGCGGCTGAGCAGCTCACCGGCCGGCTGCCGGTCGAAGTGGCGCAGCGGCAGCCGGGTCAGCTTCTCCCGGGCGTCGCGGCGCAGTTCGTGGATGGTGCGCCACACCGCGGACGCCACCAGCCGGCCCTGCGCCAGCATGAACAGCGACGCCACGACGTAGAGCGCCAGCAGGACCAGCAGCAGCCGGCCGATCGCGCCGAAGTCGATCCCGGGCGCCGGGCCCGGGCCGCCGCCGAGCACACCGCCGGCGATCAGATCGGTGACCCGGCCCAGCAGCAGTGGGCCGAACGCGTTGAGCACGATGCCGCCGACGCCCATCAACACGGCGAGCGCCACGGCGCGGCGGTGCGGACGCAGCAGGCCGACGAGCCGACGTGCCGGCCGGGGCGCGGTCCGCTCCTCCTCAGGGTCGTCCGGCGAGGCCATGGGCGGCTTCCTCCTCGGTGAGCTGCGAGAGCGCGATCTCGCGGTAGGTCGGGCTGGTGCGCAGCAGCACGTCGTGGGTGCCCTGGGCGACCACGCGCCCGCGGTCCAGGACCACGATCCGGTCCGCGTCGCGGCTGGCGGAGATCCGCTGCGCCACGGTGATCACCGTGGCGCCCGCGGTGTACGGCACCAGCGCGGACCGCAGCGCCGCATCGGTGGCCTGGTCGAGCGCCGAGAAACAGTCGTCGAAGAGATAGATATCCGGCCGGCGCAGCAAGGCCCGGGCGAGGGACAGGCGTTGGCGCTGGCCGCCGGAGACATTGCCGCCGCCCTGGGTGACCTCCGCGTCGAGGCCGCCCGGCATCCGCGCCACGAAGTCGGCCGCCTGGGCGACCCGCAGCGCCTCCCACAGCTCCTCGTCGGTGGCGTCCGGCCGCCCGAAGCGCAGATTGCTCGCCACGGTGCCGGAGAACAGGTACGGCCGCTGCGGCACGAACCCGACGGCGGCGGCGAGCGTGGCCGCGGTCAGCGCGCGGACGTCGGTGCCGCCGACCCGGACCGCGCCCTCGGTGGCATCGGCCAGCCGCAGCACCAGGTTCAACAGGGTCGTCTTGCCGCTGCCGGTGCTGCCGAGCACGGCGATCCGCTCGCCCGGCTCGACGGTCAGGTCGATGTCCCGCAGCACGGGCTCCTCGGCGCCCGGGTAGCGGTACCCGGCCGCGCACAGTTCGACCCGGCCGGCGGGTCCCCGTACCGGCTGAGGCACGGCCGGCGGCGCCACGCTCGACCCGGTGTCCAGGACCTCCGCGATCCGGCCGGCACAGACCCGGGCCCGCGGCACCGACAGGAACACGAAGGCGAGCATCACGACGGACATCAGGATGAGCGAGAGATAGCTCAGGAAGGCGCTGAGCGAGCCGATCGGCATCCGGCCCGCGTCGATCCGGTGGGAGCCGGTCCACAGCAGGGCGACGGTGAAACCGTTCATCAGCAGCAGCACGACCGGCAACATCGTCGCGATCAGCCGACCCACCCGCTGCGACACCACGAGGAACGCGTCGTTGGTCTGCGCGAACCGCGCGCGCTCGTGGTCGTCGCGTACGAAGGACCGGACCACCCGCACCCCGGTGATCGCCTCGCGCAGCAGCCGCCCCAGCCGGTCCAGGGTCAGCTGCATCCGCGCGTACAGGGCGCCCATCCGGGCCAGCAGCAGGCCGAAGCAGACCGCCACCACCAGCACCAGCGCCACCAGGAGCAGGGCCAGCGGAACGTCCTGGCGCAGCGCCAGCAGCACGCTGCCCAGGCACATCAGCGGCGCGCAGACGACGATGCCGAAGCCGGACTGGGCGAGGTTCTGCACCTGCTGCACGTCGTTCACCGACCGGGTCAGCAGGGAGGGGGTGCCGAACCGGCCGATCTCGCGGGCGGAGAAGTCCAGGATGCGGCGGAAGATCGCGGACCGCAGATCGCGGCCCATCGCCGTCGCGGTCCGGGCGGCCAGCGCCGCCGCACCCAGCGCGGCGGCGATCTGCACCAGCGCCACCACGCCCATCACCGCACCCAGCTCGGTGATGCGCCCGCCGTCGCCGCGCACCACCCCCTGGTCGATGAGTGCGGCGCCCAGCGTCGGCAGCAGCAACGTGCCCAGGATCTGGACGAGTTGGAGGGCGACGAGAGCGGCGGTGGCCCAGGCATAGGGGCGCAGCTGTGCCCGCAGAAGTCTCAACAGCACGGAGGAACACCCCGGTTGACGGCGGCGTGCGGCCGCGCGGTGGACGGAGTCGGCCGGCCCGCCGACCCGGTCATTGCACCGCAGTCCGCTCCGAAATTTCACTAGTGTTGGGGGTGGCAACGGACTTTTGACGGCCGGGTACTCGTGAATTCCCTAGAAAGCCCGGGATGCGTTGACAGCGTCTTCCGCGGCTTGCGAGCGTGCGGGTGTCTAACGTCCGGACTGCGTATTCGACGCCAGGTCGTGGCCGAGCTCAAGCGTTTGGACGGTCTCTTTCGTGTTCGAGAAGGGTTTGCCATGTCCAAACGAGCGCTGATCACCGGAATCACCGGCCAGGACGGCTCCTATCTCGCGGAGCACCTGCTGTCCCAGGGCTACCAGGTGTGGGGCCTGATCCGCGGCCAGGCCAATCCCCGCAAGTCCCGCGTCAGCCGCCTCGTCTCCGAACTCAACTTCATCGACGGGGACCTGATGGACCAGGGCAGCCTGGTCTCCGCCGTCGACACCGTGCAGCCCGACGAGGTCTACAACCTCGGCGCCATCTCGTTCGTGCCGATGTCCTGGCAGCAGGCCGAGCTGGTCACCGAGGTCAACGGCATGGGCGTGCTGCGCATGCTGGAGGCCATCCGCATGGTCAGCGGACTGTCCACCTCCCGCACGGTCAGCCCGCGCGGCCAGATCCGCTTCTACCAGGCGTCCAGCTCGGAGATGTTCGGCAAGGCCGCCGAGACGCCCCAGCGCGAGACCACCCTCTTCCACCCGCGCAGCCCCTATGGCGCGGCCAAGGCGTACGGGCACTACATCACCCGCAACTACCGCGAGTCCTTCGGCATGTACGCGGTCTCCGGCATGCTCTTCAACCACGAATCCCCGCGCCGCGGTCAGGAATTCGTCACCCGCAAGATCAGCCTGGCGGTCGCCCGCATCAAGCACGGCCTCCAGGACAAGCTGGCGCTCGGCAACCTCGACGCGGTGCGCGACTGGGGCTACGCCGGCGACTACGTCCGCGCCATGCACCTGATGCTCCAGCAGGACGCCGGCGACGACTACGTCATCGGCACCGGGCAGATGCACTCGGTGCGCGACGCGGTCCGGATCGCGTTCGAACACGTCGGCCTGGACTGGGAGGACCACGTCGTCATCGACCCCGACCTGGTGCGGCCCGCCGAGGTCGAGGTGCTGTGCGCCGACAGCGCCAAGGCCCAGGACCGCCTCGGCTGGAAGCCGGACGTCGACCTCCCCGCCCTCATGCGCATGATGGTCGATTCCGACCTGGCGCAGGTTTCCCGGGAAAACCAATACGGCGACGTGCTGCTCGCCGCCAACTGGTAACGGTTCTCAAGCTTTCGAAAACTAGTGAATTCCTGCCGGAATTCCGACGACACTCGCCACATGGATTCCCCCGGTGAGTGGCGAATCCAGGTGGCGAATCCGAACGTACCGCCGAAACGGCGTGGAGAAGTCGGACGCCATTCACGTGCGGCCGTCGGCTGTCGAGATGGGTTGAGTTGAGATGGACAACGAACAAAAACTCCGGGATTACCTCAAGCTTGCGACGGCCGACCTTCGACGCACCCGGCGGCGCGTCCACGAGCTGGAGTCGGCGGCCCAGGAACCGGTGGCCATCATCGGCATGACCTGTCGCTACCCCGGAGGCGTCCGCAGCCCCGAAGACCTCTGGCGCATGGTCGAGGCCGGCGAGCACGGCGTCACCCCGTTCCCCACCGACCGCGGTTGGGACCTGGAGGCGCTGGCCGCCGCGCCGACCGCCTCCGGCGGATTCCTGCACGACGCACCCGACTTCGACGCGGACTTCTTCGGCATCTCGCCGCGCGAGGCGGTCGCCATGGACCCGCAACAGCGCGTCGTCCTGGAATCCGCCTGGGAGGCGTTCGAACGCGCCGGCATCGACCCGACGTCCGTGAAGGGCAGCCGCACCGGAGTCTTCATCGGCGCGATGGCCCAGGACTACCGGGTCGGCCCCGCCGACGGCGCCGAGGGCTTCCAACTCACCGGCAACACCGGCAGCGTGCTGTCCGGCCGCATCTCCTACACCTTCGGCACGGTCGGCCCCGCCGTCACCGTCGACACCGCCTGCTCCTCCTCCCTGGTCGCCGTCCACCTCGCCACCCAGGCGCTGCGGGCCGGCGAGTGCACCCTCGCCCTCGCCGGCGGCGTCACCATCATGTCCGGCCCCGGCACCTTCATCGAGATGGGCCGCCAGGGCGGGCTCTCCGCCGACGGCCGCTGCCGCTCCTTCGGCGACACCGCCGACGGCACCGGCTGGGCCGAAGGCGTCGGCATCCTCGTCCTGGAACGGCTCTCCGACGCCGTCCGCAACGGCCACGAGATCCTCGCCGTCGTCCGCGGCACCGCCGTCAACCAGGACGGCGCGTCCAACGGCCTGACCGCCCCCAACGGCCCCTCCCAGCAGCAGGTCATCCAGCAGGCCCTGGTCAACGCCCGACTCGCCGCCGGGGACATCGACGTCGTCGAGGCGCACGGCACCGGCACCACCCTCGGCGACCCCGTCGAGGCCCAGGCCCTGCTCGCCACCTACGGGCAGAACCGCCCGCAGGACCGGCCGCTGCTGCTCGGCTCGGTCAAGTCCAACCTCAGCCACACCCAGGCCGCCGCCGGCGTCGCCGGCGTGATCAAGATGGTCATGGCGATGCGGCACGGCACCCTGCCGCGCACCCTGCACGCCGAGGAGCCCACCCACCACGTCGACTGGTCGCAGGGCGCCGTGCGGCTGCTGACCGACACCACCGACTGGCCCGCCACCGGGGCACCGCGCCGCGCCGCCGTCTCCTCCTTCGGCATCAGCGGCACCAACGCCCACACCATCATCGAGCAGGCCCCCGAACCGCAGCCCGAGGACGCCGCGACCGCGCAGGCCGACGACGCCGCCGGCAGCACGCCGGCCACCGCCCCCGTGGTGCCCGGCGTCGTACCGGTCCTGCTCTCCGGCCGCACCCCGGACGCCCTGCGCGGCCAGGCCGCGGCCCTGCGCGCCGCCCTCGACACCGGCCGGCGGCCCGACCTGCTCGACCTCGCACACTCCCTCGCCACCACCCGCGCCGGGTTCGAGCACCGCGCCGTCCTCCTCGCCACCGACCACCCCGCCCTGGCCGACGGCCTCACCGCCCTCGCCGACGCCGCCGACCCGGCCGCCGCCCCCGCCTGGATCACCGACACCACCCGGGCCGAGACCCGGCTCGCCGTCCTCTTCACCGGCCAGGGCGCCCAACGCCTCGGCGCGGGACGGGAACTCGCCGCCCGCTTCCCGGCGTTCGCCACCGCCCTCGACGCGGCGCTCGACGCCTTCACCCCGCACCTCGACCGCCCCCTGCGCGAGGTCCTGTGGGGCACCGACGCCGCCCTGCTCGACCGCACCGCATACGCCCAGCCGGCCCTCTTCGCCGTCGAAGTGGCGCTCTACCGGCTGATCGAATCGTTCGGCGTCCGCCCCGACCACCTCGCCGGCCACTCCGTCGGCGAGATCGTCGCCGCGCACCTCGCCGGCGTCCTCTCCCTGGCCGACGCCGCCACCCTCGTCGCCGCCCGCGGTCGCCTGATGCAGGCGCTGCCCGACGGCGGCGCGATGATCGCCGTCCAGGCATCGGAAGCCGACGTCGCCCCGCTGCTCGCCGGGCACGAGGACCAGGTCGCGATCGCCGCCGTCAACGGCCCCTCCGCCGTCGTCCTCTCCGGCGCCGAAGCCACCGTCACCGCGCTCGCCGAACAGCTCGCCGCCGACGGCCGCAAGACCCGCCGGCTGCGCGTCTCGCACGCCTTCCACTCGCCGCTCATGGAGCCGATGCTCGACGCCTTCCGCGCCGTCGTCGAGGGCCTCACGCTCCAGCCGCCGCTGCTGCCGGTCGTCTCCAACCTGACCGGCAAGCCCGCCACCGTCGCCCAACTCACCTCCGCCGACTACTGGGTCGACCACGTCCGGCACGCCGTCCGCTTCGCCGACGGCATCGACTGGCTCGCCCGGCACGACACCACCGCCTTCCTCGAACTCGGCCCCGACGGCGTGCTGTCCGCCATGGCCCAGGACTGCCTGGACGCCGCCGACGCAGGTGCCGTCACCCTCCCCGCCCTGCGCGCCGGGCGCCCCGAGGAGCACACCCTCACCACCGCCCTCGCCGGCCTGCACGTCCACGGCACCACCGTGGACTGGACCGGCTGGTTCGCCGGCACCGGCGCCCGCCGCGCCGACCTGCCGACCTACGCCTTCCAGCGCCGCCGCTACTGGCCCAAGGCCCTCCAGAGCGGCACCGCCGACCTGCGCTCGGTCGGCCTCGGCGCCGCCCACCACCCGCTGCTCTCCGCCGCCGTCTCCCTCGCCGACGCCGGCGGCACCCTGCTCACCGGCCGCCTCTCCCGGCAGACCCACCCCTGGCTCGCCGACCACACCGTCCGCGGCACCACCCTGCTGCCCGGTACCGCCTTCCTCGAACTCGCCGTCCGCGCCGGCGACGAGGTCGGCTGCGACCGCGTCGAGGAACTCACCCTCGCCGCACCGCTCCTGCTGCCCGAACAGGGCGGCGTCCAGGTCCAGTTGTGGATCGGCAACCCCGACGCGTCCGGTCGCCGCACCGTCAACGTGCACGCCCGCCCCGACACCGGCGACGACACCCCCTGGACCGCCCACGCCACCGGCGTCCTCACCACCGCCGACGCCTCCCCCCAGCTCTCGGCCTCGATCGAGCAGGGCGGCACCTCCCTCGACGCGGCCCAGTGGCCCCCGGCCGGCGCCGAACCGCTGCCGCTGGACGGCCACTACGACCGCCTCGCCGACGGCGGTTTCGGCTACGGCCCGGTCTTCCAGGGCCTGCGCGCCGCCTGGCGCAGCGGCGACGCCGTCTACGCCGAGGTCGAGCTGCCCGAGGCCGGCCGGTCCGACGCCGAGGCGTTCGGCCTCCACCCCGCCCTGCTCGACGCCGCCCTGCACGCCGCGCCCTTCACCGGCCTCGGCGAACGCGGCCGCGGCGGCCTGCCGTTCTCCTGGGAGGGCGTCGCCCTCCACGCCGGCGGTGCCACCACCCTCCGCGTCCGCCTGACCCCGGTCGCCGACGACGCGCTCGCCCTGACCGTCGCCGACGGCACCGGTGCGCCCGTGCTGTCCGTCGACTCGCTCGTCCTGCGCAGCGTGGCGACCCAACAGCTCGACACGGCCGCCGTCGTCGCCCGTGACGCCCTCTTCCGCCTCGACTGGACCCCCGTCCGGCCGACCGCCACCGACCCCGGGCCCGTCGCCCTCCTCGGCGCCGACCCCTTCGGCCTGCTCACCCACGCCGGGTTCGCCGACGCCACGGCATACCCGGACCTCGCCGCCCTCGCCGCGGCGGACGGCCCGGTCCCGACCACCGTCGTGCTGTCCCTCGCCGGCACCGGCGACGACGCGGCCGACCCGGCCCGGTCCGCACACCGCTGCGCCGCGGACGCCCTCGCCGCCGTACAGACCTGGCTCGACCACCATGAGCGCTTCGCCGCCGCCCGCCTGGTCTTCGTGACCCGTGGTGCGACGGTCGGGCGTGATGTGGCTGCTGCTGCGGTGTGGGGTCTGGTGCGTTCGGCGCAGTCGGAGAATCCGGGTTGTTTCGGTCTGCTCGATCTGGATCCGGATGGTGTGGTGGGTGCGGGGGTGCTCGTCGCTGCGTTGGCTAGTGGTGAGCCGCAGCTTGCGGTGCGGGGTGATGTGTTGCGGGTTGCGCGTCTGGTGCGGTGGCCGCTCACCGAGGGGGGTGAGGGCACTGATGACGGCTCTGGTGTGTCGTTCTCGGGTGAGGGTGCGGTTCTGGTCACGGGTGGTACGGGTGGTCTGGGTGCGGTGTTGGCGCGTCATCTGGTGGCCGAGTACGGGGTGCGGGATCTGCTGTTGGTCAGTCGCAGTGGTGAACGTGCGGTGGGTGCTGGTGAGTTGGTGGCGGAGCTTGCGGGTGTGGGTGCGCGGGTGCGGGTGGTTGCGTGTGATGTGACCGATCGTGCTGCGGTGGTGGAGTTGGTTGCCGGGCATGGTGTGTCTGCGGTGGTTCATGCGGCGGGTGTGCTGGATGACGGCATGGTGGGTGCGTTGACCGGGGGGCGGTTGTCCGCGGTCCTGCGGCCGAAGGTGGATGCTGCCTGGCATCTGCATGAGGCGACCCGCGGCCTGGACCTGGAGGCGTTCGTCGTCTTCTCCTCCCTCGCCGGTGTCTTCGGCAGCCCCGGTCAGGCCAACTACGCGGCGGCGAACGCCTTCCTGGACGCGCTGATGATGCAGCGCCGGGCGGAGGGTCTGCCCGGCCTGTCACTGGCCTGGGGACCGTGGTCGCTGACCGGTGGCACATCGGGCATGCTCGCGGACGCCGAGTCCGAACGGCTGGCCCGCTCCGGTGTCCCGCCGCTCTCCGTGGCGCAGGGCCTGGCCCTCTTCGACGCTGCCGTGGCCGGGACCGACGCCACCTGCGTGCCCGTCCGCCTGGACCTCCCCGCCCTCCGCGCACGGGGTGAAGTGCCGCCGCTGCTACGGTCGTTGATCCGCGTCCGGGCGCGCCGCGCCGCCGTCGCCGGCTCCGCCACCGCGGGCAACCTCGCCCAGCGCCTGCGCCGCCTGGACCAGGACGGCCGCGACGAGATGGTCCTGGACCTCGTCCGCGGCCAGGTCGCCCTCGTCCTCGGCCACGCGACCGGTGGCGACGTCGACGCCGGCCGTGCCTTCCGCGACCTCGGCTTCGACTCGCTGACCGCCGTCGAACTGCGCAACCGCCTCAACACCGTCACCGGCCTGCGGCTCCCCGCCACCCTGGTCTTCGACTACCCGACCGTCCGGCACCTCGCCAGCTACGTCCTGGACGAGTTGTTGGGCGCGGATGCCGAGGTGGCGACCGTGCAGCGGGCCGCGGTGGCGGTGGCGGACGACCCGATCGTCATCGTGGGCATGGCCTGCCGCTACCCCGGTGGCGTCAGCTCCCCCGAGGACCTGTGGCGCGTGCTCACCGAAGGCACCGACGCCGTCTCGGGCTTCCCGACAAACCGTGGTTGGGACGTCGAATCCCTCTACCACCCGGACCCCGACCATCTCGGTACCTCTTACACCCGCTCGGGTGGGTTCCTGCATGAGGCGGGGGAGTTCGATCCGGGGTTCTTCGGGATGAGTCCGCGGGAGGCGTTGGCGACCGACTCTCAGCAGCGGTTGTTGTTGGAGTCGTCGTGGGAGGCGATTGAGCGGGCCGGTATTGATCCGGTGAGTTTGCGGGGCAGTCGGACGGGTGTGTTCGCGGGGGTGATGTACAGCGATTACAGCGCGATGTTGGCCGGTCCGGAGTTCGAGGGTTTCCAGGGCAGTGGTAGTTCGCCGAGTTTGGCGTCGGGTCGGGTGGCCTACACGTTGGGTCTTGAGGGTCCGGCGGTGACGGTGGATACGGCGTGTTCGTCGTCGTTGGTGGCGATGCACTGGGCGATGCAGGCGTTGCGCAGTGGTGAGTGTGGGTTGGCGTTGGCCGGTGGTGTGACGGTGATGTCGACGCCTGCGGTGTTTGTGGACTTTGCTCGGCAGCGGGGTCTGTCGCCGGACGGTCGGTGCAAGGCGTTCGCGGATGCGGCCGATGGTGTGGGCTGGTCCGAGGGCGTGGGTGTGTTGGTGTTGGAGCGTCAGTCGGATGCGGTGCGCAACGGTCATGAGATCCTGGCCGTGGTGCGCGGTTCGGCGGTCAACCAGGACGGTGCGTCCAACGGCCTGACCGCGCCGAACGGTCCGTCCCAGCAGCGCGTGATCCGTCAGGCGCTGGCGAGCGGCGGCCTGTCCACGACCGATGTCGACGCGGTCGAGGCCCATGGCACGGGCACCACACTGGGCGACCCGATCGAGGCCCAGGCACTCCTCGCCACCTACGGCCAGGACCGCGAACAGGAACACCCGCTGCTGCTCGGCTCGGTCAAGTCCAACCTCGGCCACACCCAGGCGGCTGCCGGTGTCGCCGGCGTCATCAAGATGGTGCTGGCGATGCGGCACGGCGTGCTGCCGCGGACGCTGCATGTGGATGCGCCTTCCTCGCATGTGGACTGGTCCGAGGGTGCGGTGGAGCTGCTGAGCGAGCAGGCTGCCTGGCCGGAGACCGGTCGGGTGCGGCGGGCCGGTGTCTCCTCCTTCGGCATCAGCGGCACCAACGCGCACGTCATCGTCGAGCAGGCACCGGGCGCCAAGGCGATCGCCGCGGCCGGTGCGGCGCGGCGCACGCCGGGTGCCGTGCCGGTGCTGCTCTCGGGGCGTGGCCGGAGTGCCCTGCGGAGCCAGGCCGCCCGGCTGCTCGGACACCTCCAGGCCCGACCCGACGCCGAACTCGTCGATGTCGCACTGTCCTTGGCCACCACCCGGTCCCGCTTCGAGCAGCGGGCCGCCGTCGTGGCGCAGGACCGCGACCAGCTGATCGCCTCGCTGGGGGCGCTGGCCACCGACCGCCCGGACCCTGCCGTCGTCGAGGGCGAGGCCGCCGGACGCGGCCGGACCGCGGTGCTGTTCACCGGACAGGGCAGCCAGCGGGCCGCCATGGGGCGTGAACTCCACGAGGCACAGCCGCAGTTCGCCGCGGCCTTCGACGCGGTCTGTGCCGCGCTCGACCCGCTGTTGGACCGACCGCTGCGCGAGGTGGTGTTCGCCGAGGACGGCAGCGACGAGGCCGCACTGCTGGACGAGACCGGGTGGACCCAGCCCGCTCTCTTCGCCGTCGAGGTGGCGCTGTTCCGGCTCGTGGAGAGCTGGGGCGTCCGTCCGGACTTCGTGGCCGGCCACTCCATCGGTGAGATCGCGGCGGCGCACGTCGCCGGGGTGCTGACACTGGAGGACGCCTGCCGCCTGGTGGCCGCGCGGGCGACGCTGATGCAGGCGCTGCCCGCCGGCGGCGCGATGATCGCGGTCCAGGCGACCGAGGCCGAGATCGCGGCGCACCTCGACGACACGGTGGCGCTCGCCGCCGTCAACGGGCCGCAGTCCGTGGTGATCTCCGGCGACGAGGAGGCGGCCGGGACGATCGCCGCCACGTTCGCCGAACGCGGGCGCAAGACCAAGCGGCTGCGGGTGAGCCATGCCTTCCACTCGCCCCGGATGGACGGGATGCTGGACGCCTTCCGGATCGTCGCCGAGGGGCTGACCTACCGGGCGCCGCGCATCCCGCTCGTCTCCGACCTCACCGGTCGGCGCGCCGACGACGCGGAGGTGTGCACCGCGGAGTACTGGGTGCGGCACGTCCGCGAGGCCGTGCGGTTCGCCGACTGCGTGCGGACGCTGCGCGACGCCGGAGCCACCGCCTTCCTGGAACTGGGCCCCGACGGCCTGCTGACCGCGATGGCCGAGGACACCCTCGGCGACGACCACGACGTCGAACTGGTGCCGATCCTGCGCGCCGGGCGCGCCGAGGAACTTGCCGCGGCCACCGCCCTGGCCCGCCTCCAGGTGCGCGGCGTGGACGTGGACTGGGCGGCGTACCTCGCCGGCACCGGCGCCCGGCGCACCGACCTGCCGACCTACGCCTTCCAGCACGCGTACTACTGGCCGCAGCTGCCGGCCCCGGCCGCCGCCCTCGCCGCCGACCCCGCCGACCAGCAGCTGTGGGCCGCCGTGGAGCGCCGCGACGCCCGCGAACTCGCCGACATCCTCGGCCTGGGCGAGCAGGACCTCACACCGCTGGACTCCCTGCTGCCCGCCCTCACCTCATGGCGGCGCGGCAACCAGGAGAAGCACCTCCTGGACACCCTGCGCTACCGCGTGGAGTGGACGCGACTGAGCAAGCCGGCCGCCCCGGTCCTCGACGGCACCTGGCTGCTGGTCGCCTCCGACGCCACAGCGGCCGACCAGGCAGCCCTCCTCGACGGCCTGGCCGACGCCCTCGGCTCGCACGGCGCGCGGGTGCGTCGCCTGCTCCTGGACGACTCCTGCGCGGACCGCGCGGTGCTCGCCGAACGGCTGGCACGGACCGCCGACGTGGACGCCGCGACCCAGGTGCTGTCCGTGCTGCCGCTCGACGAGCGGGACGCCGACGACTGCCCGCCGCTCACCCGCGGACTGGCGCTGACCGTCGCGCTCGTCCAGGCCCTCGCCGACACCGGCGCCCAGGGCCGGCTGTGGACCGCCACCCGCGGCGCCGTCTCCATCGGCCCCGCCGACCCGGTCACCCACCCCGTCCAGGCCGCCGCCTGGGGCCTGGGCCGGGGCGTCGCCCTGGAGCACCCGCGGCTGTGGGGCGGCCTGGTCGACCTTCCGGAGGTCTTCGACGAGCGGGCCGGACAGCGGCTCGCCGGGATCCTCGCCGTCAAGGACGTACCGGACGGCGAGGACCAGGTGGCGCTGCGGGCCACCGGAGTGTCCGGCCGCCGGCTCGTCCGCCACACCGTCGAAGCGCTGCCCACGGCCGCGGAGTTCACCGCCGCCGGCACCGTCCTGATCACCGGTGGCACCGGTGGCCTGGGCGCCGAGGTCGCCCGGTGGCTGGCCCGCGCCGGCGCCCAGCACCTCGTCCTGACCAGCCGCCGCGGCCCGGACGCGCCGGGCGCCGCGGAACTCCGGGCCGAACTGGAGGGCTACGGGCCGTCGGTGTCCGTCGTCGCCTGCGACGTCGCCGACCGGGACGCGCTCGCCGCGGTCCTCGCCGCACTGCCCGAGGCCGCACTGCCTGAGAAGCTGCCGCTGACCGGTGTCGTGCACACCGCAGGCGTCGGCCACTACGGCCCGCTGGACACCCTGAGCACCGCCGAGTTCGCCGGCCTCACCGCCGCCAAGCTCGCCGGCGCCGCCCACCTCGACGCCCTGCTCGCCGACCGCGAACTGGACTTCTTCGTCCTCTTCGGCTCCATCGCCGGTGTCTGGGGCAGCGGCAACCAGAGCGCCTACGGCGCCGCCAACGCCTACCTCGACGCGCTCGCCCTGCACCGCCGCGCCCGCGGCCTCGCCGCGACCTCCGTCGCCTGGGGCCCGTGGGCCGAGGCCGGCATGGCCGCCGACGACGCGGTCTCCGCGACCCTGCGCCGCCAGGGCCTCGGCCTGCTCGACCCGGCCCCGGCCATGACCGAGCTGCGCCGCGCCGTCGTCCGGCAGGACGTCAACGTCACCGTCGCGGACGTCGACTGGCAGCGCTACGCACCGCTGTTCACCTCCGCCCGGCCCAGCGCCCTGATCGCCGGCCTGCCCGAGGTCCGCGCCCTCGCCGCCGACGAGCGCACCGAGCAGGACGCCGCCGACGCCTCCGAGGTCGTCACCCGCGTCCGCGCCCTGGCCGAACCCGAGCAACTGCGCCTGCTGACCGACCTCGTCCGCACCGAGTCCGCCACCGTCCTCGGCCACAGCTCCGCCGACGCCGTCCCCGAGAGCCGCGCCTTCCGCGACGTCGGCTTCGACTCGCTGACCGCGGTCGAACTCCGCAAGCGCCTGGGCGCCGCGACCGGGCTGTCCCTGCCCAGCACCATGGTCTTCGACTACCCGACACCGCTGGAACTCGCCCAGTACCTGCGGGCGGAGATCCTCGGCGCGGTGCTGGAAGTCGCCGGCCCGGTCGCCACCGGCGGCGCCGACGACGAGCCGATCGCCATCATCGGCATGGCCTGCCGCTTCCCCGGCGGCGTCAGCTCCCCGGAACAGCTGTGGGACCTGGTCGCCTCCGGTACCGACGCGATCAGCGAGTTCCCCGTCAACCGCGGCTGGCACACCGGGCACCTCTTCGACCCGGACCCCGACCGGCCCGGCACCACCTACTCCACCCAGGGCGGCTTCCTCCACGAGGCCGACGAGTTCGACCCCACCTTCTTCGGCATCTCGCCCCGCGAGGCGCTGGTCATGGACCCGCAGCAGCGGCTCCTGCTGGAGACCACCTGGGAGTCCTTCGAGCGCGCCGGGATCCGTCCGGAAACCCTCCGGTCCACCCTGACCGGCACCTTCGTCGGCTCCAGCTACCAGGAGTACGGCCTGGGCGCGGGCGACGGCACCGAGGGCCACATGGTCACCGGCAGCAGCCCCAGCGTGCTCTCCGGCCGGCTGTCGTATGTCTTCGGTCTGGAAGGCCCGGCGGTCACCGTCGACACCGCCTGCTCGTCCTCGCTCGTGGCGCTGCACCTGGCCTGCCAGTCGCTGCGCAACGGCGAGAGCAACCTGGCCGTCGCCGGCGGCGCGACGATCATGACGACGCCCAACCCGTTCATCGCGTTCAGCCGGCAGCGCGCCCTCGCCAAGGACGGCCGCTGCAAGGCGTTCTCCGACGACGCGGACGGCATGACGCTCGCCGAGGGCGTCGGCGTCGTCCTCGTCGAGCGGCTCTCCGACGCGCAGCGCAACGGCCACCCGGTCCTGGCCGTCCTCCGCGGCTCCGCCATCAACCAGGACGGCGCCTCCAACGGCCTGACCGCGCCCAACGGCCCGTCCCAGCAGCGCGTCATCCGCCAGGCCCTCGCCAACGCCCGCCTCGCGCCCGGGGACATCGACGCCCTGGAGGCGCACGGCACCGGCACACCGCTCGGCGACCCCATCGAGGCCCAGGCACTGTTCGCCACCTACGGCCGCGACCGCGACCCCGAGAGCGCGCTGCTGCTCGGCTCGGTGAAGTCCAACATCGGCCACACCCAGTCCGCCGCGGGCATCGCCGGCGTCATCAAGATGGTCATGGCGCTGCGCCACTCCGAACTGCCGCCGACCCTGCACGCCGACGCGCCGTCCTCGCACGTGGACTGGTCGGCCGGGACGGTCCGGCTGCTGACCCAGGCGCGCGCCTGGCCGGAGACCGGTCGCCCGCGCCGGGCCGCGGTGTCCTCGTTCGGCATCAGCGGCACCAACGCCCATGTCCTGCTGGAGCAGGCGCCCGTCGCGGACACCCCGGCCCAGGAGCGGCCCGCCGTGGCACCGGTCCCGATCGCCGCCGGCGTCGTCCCGTGGGTGGTCACCGCCCGCAGCGCCGCCGCCCTGCGCGGCCAGGCCGACCGCCTCCTCGCGTACGCCGAAACCGCCGAAACCGCCGAAACCGCGCCGCCGGCCGCCGGACCGCTCGACATCGGCCTGTCGCTGGTCTCCGCGCGCGCCCGCTTCGAGCACCGGGCCGTCGTCGTCCCGCCCGCGGGCACCGACCCGCTGGCCGCGCTGCGCGCCGTCGCGACGGACGGGCCCTCACCCGTGGTCGCCCGTGGCGTGGCGGACGTCGAGGGTCGGACGGTGTTCGTGTTCCCCGGTCAGGGTTCGCAGTGGGTGGGGATGGGTGCGCGGTTGCTGGATGAGTCGCCGGTGTTCGCGGAGCGGATTGCCGAGTGTGCGGCGGCGTTGGCGGAGTTCGCCGATTGGTCGCTGGTGGATGTGTTGCGCGGTGGTGTGGGTGCGCCGTCGTTGGAGCGGGTTGATGTGGTGCAGCCGGCGTCGTTCGCGGTGATGGTGTCGTTGGCTGCGTTGTGGCGTGATCGTGGTGTCGAGCCGGATGCGGTGGTGGGGCATTCGCAGGGGGAGATTGCTGCTGCGGTGGTGTCGGGTGGGTTGTCGTTGCGGGACGGGGCGCGGGTGGTGGCGCTGCGGAGTCAGGCGATCGGTCGTGCGTTGGCGGGGCGGGGCGGGATGATGTCCGTCGCGTTGTCGGTGGAGGCGCTCGAACCGCGGTTGGAGGGCTTCGAGGGGCGGGTGTCGGTGGCCGCCGTCAACGGCCCGCGGTCCGTCGTGGTCGCCGGCGAGCCCGAGGCGCTGGACGCGCTGCACGCCCGGCTGACCGCCGACGAGATCCGGGCCCGCCGGATCGCGGTGGACTACGCCTCGCACTCGCACCAGGTCGAGGACCTGCACGAGGAACTGCTGGAGGTGCTGGCGGAGCTGGCGCCGCGCACGTCGGAGGTGCCGTTCTTCTCGACCGTGACCGGCGACTGGCTGGACACCGCGCAGATGGACGCCGGCTACTGGTTCCGCAACCTGCGCGGCCGGGTGCGGTTCGCGGACGCGGTGGCCGACCTGCTGGCGGCGGAGTACCGGGCGTTCGTCGAGGTCAGCTCGCACCCGGTGCTGTCGATGGCGGTCCAGGAGGCGATCGACGAGGCCGGCGTGCCGGCCGTCGCCGCCGGCACCCTGCGCCGCGACCAGGGCGGCACCGACCGCTTCCTGCTGTCGGCCGCCGAGGTCTTCGTGCGCGGTGTGGACGTGGACTGGGCGGGGCTGTTCGAGGGGACCGGTGCGTCCCGGATCGACCTGCCCACCTACGCCTTCCAGCACGAACACCTGTGGGCCGTCCCGCCCGCCCCGGAGGCCGTCGCCGCCGCCGACCCGGACGACGCGGCCTTCTGGACCGCGGTCGAGGACGGTGACGTCTCCGCGCTGACCGCCGCGCTCGGCACCGACGAGGACTCCGTCGCCGCCGTGCTGCCCGCCCTGTCCTCCTGGCGCCGGGCCCGCCGCGACCGCTCCACCGTGGACGCCTGGCGCTACCGCGTCGCCTGGAAACCCCTCGGCGGCACCCTGCCCCACCCGTCCCTGACCGGCACCTGGCTGCTGGTCACCGCCGACGGCATCGACGACACCGATGTGGCAGGGGCGTTGGAGACCTACGGCGCCGAGGTGCGCCGGCTGGTCCTGGACGAGGAGTGCGCCGACCGCGTCGTCCTGCGGGAGCGGCTGGCCGGCGTGGAGGACGTGACCGGCATCGTCTCCGTCCTCGCCGCCGCCGAGCGGACCGACGCGGTACCGGGCACCTCCCTGGTGCTCGGCACCGCCCTGACCGTGGCACTGATCCAGGCCCTCGGCGACGCCGAAATCGACGCTCCCGTATGGGCGTTGACCCGCGGCGCGGTCTCCACCGGCCGGGCCGACGAGCTGACCGCGCCCGTCCAGGCGCAGGTCACCGGCATCGGCTGGACCGCGGCGCTGGAGCACCCGCAGCGCTGGGGCGGCACCCTCGACCTGCCCGCCGCCCTCGACGCCCGGGCCGCCCAGCGGCTCGCCGCCGTGCTGTCCGGCGCCCTCGGCGGCGACGACCAGCTGGCCATCCGGCCCTCCGGGGTCTTCACCCGCCGCATCGTGCGGGCCGAGGCCACCGCCGGGCGGCCCGCCGGCACCTGGACGCCGCGCGGCACCACGCTGGTCACCGGCGGCTCCGGCACCCTCGCCCCGCACCTCGCCCGCTGGCTGGCCGAACGCGGCGCCGAGCACCTGGTGCTGATCAGCCGGCGCGGCACGGCCGCCCCGGGCGCCGCCGAACTCGTCGCGGAACTGGCCGAGTCGGGCACCGAGGCGACCGTCGCCGCCTGCGACATCACCGACCGCGACGCGGTCGCCGCGCTGCTGGCCGACCTCACGGCCGACGGCCGCACCGTCCGCACCGTCGTGCACACCGCCGCCACCATCGAGCTGCACACCCTGGACGCCACCACCCTGGCGGACTTCGACCGGGTGCTGCACGCCAAGGTCACCGGCGCCCAGGTCCTCGCCGAACTGCTCGACGACGAAGAGCTGGACGACTTCGTCCTGTACTCCTCCACCGCCGGCATGTGGGGCAGCGGCGCCCACGCCGCCTACGTCGCCGGCAACGCCTACCTCGCCGCGCTCGCCGAGCACCGCCGGGCCCGCGGACTGCCCGCCCTGTCGCTGTCCTGGGGCATCTGGGCCGACGACCTCAAGCTGGGCCGGGTCGATCCCCAGATGATCCGGCGAAGCGGCCTGGAGTTCATGGACCCGCAGCTGGCCCTGAGCGGCCTGCAGCGGGCGCTGGACGACAACGAGAACGTGCTCGCGGTCGCCGACGTGGACTGGGAGACCTACCACCCCGTCTACACCTCCGGCCGCCCCACCCCGCTCTTCGACGAGGTGCCGGAGGTCCGCCGGCTCACCGCGGCCGCCGAGCAGAGCGCCGGGACCGTCGCCGAGGGCGAGTTCGCCGCCGCGCTGCGCGCCCTGTCCGACGCCGAGCAGCAGCGCACCCTGCTGGAGACCGTCCGCACCGAGGCGGCGTCCGTCCTCGGGCTGTCCTCCGCCGAGGACCTCACCGACCAGCGGGCCTTCCGCGACGTCGGCTTCGACTCGCTGACCGCCGTCGGCCTGCGCAACCGGCTCGCCTCCGTCACCGGCCTGACGCTGCCCTCGACGATGGTCTTCGACTACCCCAACCCGGCCGCGCTCGCCGCCTACCTGCACGGCGAGCTGGCCGGCGCCCGGACCGCCGCCGGCGCCGCCGCCGTCCCGACCAGCGTGCCCGCCGCCGACGACCCGATCGCGATCGTCGGCATGAGCTGCCGCTACCCCGGCGGGGTCGGCTCCGCCGAGGACCTGTGGCGGATCGCCCTGGACGAGGTCGACGCGATCTCCGGCTTCCCCGCCGACCGCGGCTGGGACGCCGAGGGCCTCTACGACCCGGACCCCGACCGGCCCGGCCGCACCTACTCCGTCCAGGGCGGATTCCTGCGCGACGTCGCCGAGTTCGACCCGGGCTTCTTCGGGATCTCGCCGCGCGAGGCGCTGTCGATGGACCCGCAGCAGCGGCTCCTGCTGGAGACCGCCTGGGAGGCGTTCGAGCACGCCGGCATCGACCCGGTCGCCCAGCGCGGCAGCCGCACCGGCACCTTCGTCGGCGCCAGCTACCAGGACTACGCCTCCAGCGTGCCCAACAGCGAGGGCTCCGAAGGCCACATGATCACCGGCACCCTCTCCAGCGTGCTGTCCGGCCGGGTGTCCTACCTCTTCGGCTTCGAGGGCCCCGCCGTCACGCTCGACACCGCCTGCTCCTCCTCCCTGGTCGCCATGCACCTGGCCTGCCAGTCCCTGCGCAACGGGGAGAGCTCGCTGGCCCTGGCCGGCGGCGTCAGCATCATGTCCACCCCGATGTCGTTCGTCGGCTTCAGCCGGCAGCGCGCCCTCGCCGAGGACGGCCGCTGCAAGGCGTACGCGGACGGCGCCGACGGGATGACCCTCGCCGAGGGCGTCGGCCTGGTGCTGCTGGAGCGGCTGTCCGACGCCCGCGCCAACGGGCACCAGGTGCTCGCCGTGATCCGCGGCTCCGCCGTCAACCAGGACGGCGCCTCCAACGGCCTGACCGCACCCAACGGCCCGTCCCAGCAGCGCGTCATCCGCCAGGCACTGGCCAACTCCGCGGTGGCGCCCGGCGACATCGACGTCCTGGAGGGCCACGGCACCGGAACCGCCCTCGGCGACCCCATCGAGGCCCAGGCCCTGCTCGCCACCTACGGCCAGGACCGCGCCCCCGAACGGCCACTGCTGCTCGGCTCGGTGAAGTCCAACATCGGCCACACCCAGATGGCGTCCGGCGTGGCCAGCGTCATCAAGCTCGTCCGCGCGCTCCAGGAAGGCGTGGTGCCCAAGTCCCTGCACATCGACCGGCCCACCACGCACGTCGACTGGTCCTCGGGCGTCATCGGGCTGCTCACCGAACGCACCCCGTGGCCCGAGACCGGCCGGCCGCGCCGCGCCGCCGTCTCCTCCTTCGGCATCAGCGGCACCAACGTCCACACCATCCTCGAACAGGCCCCCGCGGACGAGGCGCCCGCGCCCGCCGACCCGCCGCGGGACGGCCTGGTGCCGGTCCTGCTCTCCGGCCGCGGCGAGGCCGCGCTGCGCGCCCAGGCCGCCCGCCTGCTCGCCTTCGTCGAGGAGCGGCCCGAGGCCCACCTCACCGACCTCGCCCACTCCCTCGCCACCTCGCGCGCCGCGCTGGAGCGCCGCGCCGCCGTCATCGCCGCCGACCGCGACACCCTGACCCGCGGCCTGCGCGCCCTGAGCGACGGCCGGCCCGACCCCGGCCTGGTCCAGGGCACCGCAGGACGCGGCCGGACCGCCTTCCTGTTCACCGGACAGGGCAGCCAGCGCGCCGGCATGGGCCGCGAACTCCACGACCGCTACCCGGTGTTCGCCGACGCGCTGGACGAGGTGCTGGCCCGGCTCGACGACGGACCGGACCGGCCGCTGCGCGAGGTGCTGTTCGCCGCGCCCAACTCCGCCGAGGCCGCGCTCCTGGACCGGACCGGCTACGCCCAGCCCGCGCTGTTCGCCGTCGAGGTCGCCCTGTTCCGCCTGCTGGCGTCCTGGGGCCTGGCCCCGGACTACCTGGCCGGCCACTCCGTCGGCGAGATCGCCGCCGCGCACGTCGCCGGCGTGCTGTCGCTGGACGACGCCTGCACCCTGGTCGCCGCCCGCGGCCGGCTCATGCAGGCGCTGCCCGAGGGCGGCGCGATGGTCGCCCTGGAGGCCGCGGAGGACGAGGTCCTGCCGCTCCTGGAGGGGCTCACCGACCGGGTGTCCGTCGCCGCCGTCAACGGGCCGCGGTCCGTGGTCGTCGCCGGCGTCGAGGAGGACGTGCTCCTCCTCGCCGACCTCTTCGCCGCCGACGGGCGCCGGACCAAGCGGCTGCGGGTGAGCCATGCCTTCCACTCGCCGCTGATGGACGCCATGCTCGACGACTTCGCCGCCGTCGCCCGCGGGCTGACCTACCACCCGCCGACGATCCCGTTCGTGTCGAACGTCAGCGGCGGCCTGGCCACCGCCGAACAGGTCTGCACGCCCGACTACTGGGTCGGGCACGTCCGCGCAGCGGTCCGCTTCGCCGACGGCATCGACTGGCTCGCCACCCAGGGCGACGTCCACACCTTCCTGGAGCTCGGCCCGGACGGCGTGCTCAGCGGCATGGCCCGGGAGAGCCTCACCGACCCGTCCCGCACGGCCCTGCTGCCGACCCTGCGCGGCGACCGGCCCGAGGAAGCGGCCCTGGTCACCGCCGTCGCCGCGGCCCACGCGCACGGCGCCCGCGTCGACTGGAGCGGGTACTTCGCCGACCACGGCGCGCGCCGGACCACGCTGCCGACCTACGCGTTCCAACGCGAGCGGTACTGGCCCGACACCACCGCCGCCGCGACGGCCCGCACGCCCGGATCCGCCCTCGACGCCGAGTTCTGGGCCGCCGTCGAACGGGACGACGTCGCCGCCCTCGCCGCCTCCCTGGACCTGGACGACGCCACCGTCAACGCGATGGTCCCCGCGCTCACCGCCTGGCGCCGGCGCCGCGGCGAGCAGAGCGAACTGGACTCCTGGCGCTACCGCGTCACCTGGAAGCCGCGCGGCGGCGCCACCGCACCCGCCGCCCTCACCGGCCGCTGGCTCGTGCTGGTCCCGCACGACCACCAGGACCGGCAGGACGCCGAGACCGCGGCCTGGGCCGCCGACGTCGAGACCGCCCTGGGCACCACCACCGTCCGGCTGCCGGTCACCACCACCGACCGCGCCGCGCTGGCCGCCCGGATCACCGAAGTCGCCAGCGACCAGGGCCCGTTCAGCGGTGTGCTGTCCCTGCTGCCGCTCGCCACCGGCGACGCCGGCCACCCCGGTGCGCCCGCCGCCCTCACCCTCACCACCACCGCCGTCCAGGCCCTCGGCGACGCCGGCATCGACGCGCCGCTGTGGAACGTCACCCGCGGCGCCGTGGCCGTCGGCCGCGCCGAACAGGTCACCGCGCCCGAACAGGCCGCCGTCTGGGGCCTGGGCCGCGCCGTCGCCCTGGAACTGCCGGCCCGGTTCGGCGGCACCCTCGACCTGCCCGCCACCCTGGACGGCCAGGCCGCCCGCCGGCTGCGCGCCGTGCTCGCGGCCACCGACGGCGAGGACGCGGTAGCCCTGCGGCCCTCCGGCGTCTTCCTCCGCCGCCTGGCCCACGCCCCGGCCGGCCCCGACACCGCCCGCACCGCCTTCGACCCGGCGGCCGGCACCGTACTGATCACCGGCGGCACCGGCGGCATCGGCGGCCACGTCGCCCGCCGCCTGGCCCGCGACGGCGCCACCCACCTGCTGCTCACCAGCCGCCGCGGCCCGGCCGCCCCCGGCGCCGACGCGCTCCGCGCCGAACTGGAGGAACTGGGCGCCCGGGTCACCCTCGCCGCCTGCGACGCCGCCGACCGCGACGCGCTGGCCGCGCTCCTGGCCGAACTGCCCGACGACGCCCCGCTGTGCGCGGTGTTCCACACCGCCGGCGTCGTCGAGGACCACGTCGTGGACGCGCTCACACCGGAGAGCTTCGCCGCGGTGCTGCGCGCCAAGACCGTCGCCGCCCACCACCTGCACGAGCTGACCGCCGACCTGGACCTCGCCGCGTTCGTGCTGTTCTCCTCCACGGCCGGCGTCCTCGGCGCCGCCGGACAGGGCAACTACGCCGCGGCCAACGCCCACCTGGACGCCCTCGCCGAGCACCGCCGCTCCCGCGGCCTGACCGCGCTGTCCGTCGCCTGGGGCCCGTGGGCCGACTCCGGCATGGTCGCCGACACCGCCGAACTCACCGACCGGGTACGGCGCGGCGGCTTCGAACCGCTCGCCCCCGAACCGGCCGTGCGCGCCCTGCTGCGCGCCATCGAGAACGACGACACCACCGTCGCGCTCGCCGACATCGACTGGGAGCGCTTCCAGCGCGCCTTCGCCGCGGTCCGCCCGCTGCCGTTCGTCGCCGACCTCCCCGAGACCGGCCGGGCCACGGCCGCGACCGCCACCGGCGCCGCCACCGGCCTGCGGCAGCGACTCGCCGAACTGCCGGAGCACGAGCGCCCGGCAGCGGTCCTGGACCTGCTGCGCACCCAGGTCGCCGCCGTCCTCGGCCACGCCGACCCGCGCACCGTCGAGGACGACCACGCCTTCCGCGACCTGGGCTTCGACTCGCTGACCATCCTGGAACTGCGCAACGCCCTCAACGCCGCCACCGGCCTGAGCCTGCCCGCCACCCTGGTCTACGACCTGCCCACCCCGCGCGAGATGGCGGACTTCCTGCTCGCCGAACTCCTCGGCACCCTGCCCACCGACACCGCCGGGACCTTCGCCACCACGTCCCCCAAGCTCTCAGCTTCGTTCGAGCAGGGCGGTACCCCCTTCGACGACGACCCGATCGCCGTCATCGGCATCGGCTGCCGCTTCCCCGGCGGCGTCACCACCCCGGAGGAGCTCTGGCAGCTCCTCGACGAGGGCCGCGACGGCATCAGCCACTTCCCCGACGACCGCGGCTGGGACCTCGCCGCGCTGGGCGCCGGCGCCTCCGACACCCTGGAGGGCGGCTTCCTCTCCGGCGTCGCCGACTTCGACGCCCGGTTCTTCGGCATCTCGCCCCGCGAGGCGCTGGCCATGGACCCCCAGCAGCGGCTGCTGCTGGAGACCACCTGGGAGGCGCTGGAGCGGGCCGGCATCGACCCGGCCGCGCTGCGCGGCTCCACCACCGGCGTCTTCGTCGGCACCAACGGCCAGGACTACCCGACGCTGTTGCGCCGCTCCGCCTCGGACGTGGCCGGCTACGTCGCCACCGGCAACACCGCCAGCGTGATGTCCGGCCGGCTGTCCTACGCGCTCGGCCTCGAAGGCCCGGCCGTCACCATCGACACCGCCTGCTCCTCCTCGCTCGTCGCCCTGCACTGGGCCGGCCGGGCGCTGCGCGCCGGCGAGTGCGACCTCGTGGTGGCCGGCGGCGTCTCGGTCATGGCCAGCCCGGACTCCTTCGTCGAGTTCTCCACCCAGGGCGGCCTGGCACCCGACGGGCGCTGCAAGGCGTTCTCCGACGCCGCCGACGGCACCGCCTGGTCCGAAGGCGTCGGCATCCTCGTCCTGGAACGCCTCTCCGCCGCCCGCCGCAACGGCCACCAGGTCCTCGGCCTGATCCGCGGCACCGCCGTCAACCAGGACGGCGCGTCCAACGGCCTGACCGCGCCCAACGGCCTCTCCCAGCAGCGCGTCATCGCCCAGGCACTCGCCGACGCCCGCCTGCGCCCCGCCGACATCGACGCGATCGAGGCGCACGGCACCGGCACCACCCTCGGCGACCCGATCGAGGCCCGCGCCCTGATCACCGCCTACGGCCGGGACCGGGACGCCGAACGACCGCTGCTGCTGGGCACCGTCAAGTCCAACATCGGACACACCCAGGCCGCCGCCGGCGCCGCCGGCGTCATCAAGATGCTGATGGCGATGCGCCACGGCACCCTGCCCAGGACGCTGCACGTGGGCACCCCGTCCAGCCACGTCGACTGGAGCGGCGGCACCGTCGCGCTCCTCGACGACGCGCGGCCCTGGCCACAGACCGGGCAGCCGCGGCGCGCCGGCGTCTCCGCCTTCGGCGTCAGCGGCACCAACGCCCACGTCGTCGTCGAGCAGGCCCCCGAACCCGAAGCCCCCGCCGCCGACGCCCCGGCCGCCGAGCCGGCACCGGAGGCCACGCCCACCGTCGTCCCCTGGATCGTCTCCGGACGCAGCCGGGAAGCGCTCCAGGCGCAACTGGACCGTCTCACCGCGCACACCGCCGCCCACCCCGCGCGCTCGACGGCGGACGTCGGCCGCTCGCTGGCCACCGACCGCACGCTCTTCCCGCACCGCGCCGTGCTGCTCGCCGGCCCGGACGGGGTGCGCGAGGCCGCCCGCGCCACCGCGCCCCGCACCCCCGGCCGCACCGCGTTCCTGTTCTCCGGGCAGGGCGCCCAGCACGCCCTGATGGGCCACGACCTGTACCAGCGCTTCCCGGTCTACGCCGACGCACTGGACACCGTCCTCGCCCAGTTCGACACCGTGCTGGACGTCCCGCTGCGCGCCGCGCTGTTCGCCGCGCCCGGCACCCCCGAGGCCGCGCTCCTGGACCAGACCGGCTTCACCCAGCCCGCGCTGTTCGCCGTCGAGGTCGCGCTGTTCCGGCTCGCCGAGTCCTGGCGGCTGACGCCGGACTTCGTCGCCGGCCACTCCATCGGCGAGATCGCCGCCGCACACGTCGCCGGGGTGTTCTCCCTGGAGGACGCCTGCACACTGGTCGCCGCCCGCGCCTCCCTCATGCAGCAACTGCCGCAGGACGGCGCGATGGTGGCCCTGGAGGCCACCGAGGACGAGGTCGCGCCGCTGCTCACCGACGGCGTCGCGGTCGCCGCGGTCAACGGCCCCCGCTCGGTGGTCGTCGCCGGCGCCGAGGACGCCGTCCGCGCGGTCGCCGACCGGCTCGCCGCCGACGGCCGCCGCACCCGCCGGCTGACGGTCAGCCACGCCTTCCACTCGCCGCTGATGGACCCGATGCTCACCGAGTTCGCCCGGGCCGCGGAGGGCCTGACCTACCACGAGCCGCGCATCCCCCTCGTCTCCACCCTCCTCGGCGCCCCGGCCGGCGCCGAACTGCGCACCCCCGGCTACTGGGTGCGGCACGTCCGCGAGACCGTGCGGTTCGCCGACGGCGTGCGCGCCCTGCACGACGCCGGCGCCGGCACCTTCGTGGAGATCGGCCCGGACGGCGTGCTCGCCGCCCTGACCCAGCAGACCCTCGACACCGTCGAGGCCGGCGCGCCCGCCGTCGTCGTGCCGCTCCAGCGCCGCGACCGCGCCGGCGACCTCGCCCTCCTGGAGGGCCTGGCCACCCTGCACACCCACGGCACCGGCCCGTCCTGGCCCGCCTACTTCGAGGCCACCGGCGGCCATCGGACCGATCTGCCCACCTACGCCTTCCAGCGGGAGCGGTACTGGCCCGAGCCCGGCGCCCCCGCGGACGCCCCGCAGGACCCGGCCGACGCCGCCTTCTGGACGGCCGTCGAACGCGCGGACCTGGAGGGCCTGGCCGCCTCCCTCGGCCTGGACGGCGACACCGTCACCGCGATGGTGCCGGCGCTGTCCGCCTGGCGGCGCCGCCAGGGCGCCCGGTCCGCCGCCGCGCAGTGGCGCTACCACGAGACCTGGGCCCCGCTGCCGGCACCCGAGACGACCGCACCGGCCGGCCGCGCCCTGGTCCTCGTCCCGGCCGGGAACCGCGACACCGCCTGGATGACGGCCGTCGCCGACGCACTCGGCGCCGACACCGTCACGACCGAACCCGACGCCCTGGCCGAGCAGTTGACGGCCGCCGGCGACACACCCTGGCGCGTCGTGGTGTCGCTGCTCGCCGCCGCGTCCGAGGAGCTGCCCGCGGACGGGGCCTGGCCCGCCGCCCTCCTCGCCACCCTGGACGAGGCCGGCGTGCACGCGCCCCTGTGGTGCGTCACCCGCGGCGCCGTCGCGGTCGCGGGGGAGTCCCCGACCGCCGTCGGCCAGGCCGCCCTGTGGGGCCTGGGCCGGGTCGCCGCGCTGGACCACCCGGACCGCTTCGGCGGCCTGGCCGACCTGCCCGCCGACACCGACGCGCACGCCGCCGGGCTGCTCGCCGCACACCTGGCCGCGCCGGGCACCGAGGCCGAGATCGCGGTCCGCGCCACCGGCATCCACGCCCGTCGCCTGGTCCGTACGCCGGCCGCCGCCGACGGCGCCACCTGGCTGCCGACCGGCACCGTCGTGGTCGTCGGCGGCACCGGCGGCACTGGCACCATGGGCGGCCGGGCCGCCCGCTGGCTGGCCCGCGAGGGCGCCCGCCACCTCGTCCTGACCGCCCCCCACGGCACCGCGACCGCCGCGGACACCGAGGCCCTGACGGCCGAACTGGCCGCGTTCGGCGCCCGGATCACCGTCGTGGACCACGACCCCACCGCCCCGGACGGCTTCGCCGCGCTCCTCGACGGACTGCCCGACGACACCCCGCTCACCGCGGTCGTGTACGCGCCGGAGGCCGGCGCCGCCCCTGACACCGCGGCCGAGCTGTCCGCCGCGCTCGCCCCCGTCACCGCCCTCGGCGCCGCCCTCACCGGCCGGCCGCTGGACGCCTTCGTCCTCTTCGGCTCCATCGCCGGCGTCTGGGGCGTGCGCGGCCGGGCCGCCGAGGCCGCGTCCGGCGCCTACCTCGACGCCTTCGCCCGCGCCTGCCGCGACCGCGGCACCCCGGCGCTGGCCGTCGCCTGGGGCGCCTGGTCCGGCCTGGCCGACCGGTCCCTCGCCGCCCACCTGCGGATGAACGGCCTGCCGGTGATGGACGCGGACACCGCACTGGCCGCCCTCGGCCGGGCCGTCGCCGACGGGCCCGCAGCCGAGACGGTCGCCGACGTCCGCTGGGAGACCTTCGCGCCCCTCCACCACGAGGCCCGCCGCACCGCCCTGTTCGACGCCCTGCCCGAGGCCCGCGGCGCGCTCGCCGAGGCCGCCCGGGACCGCGCCGACCGACAGACCGCCGCCGGCGACTACGGCCGGTGGCTCGCCGAGCAGCCCGCCGCGGACCACGACGCCGTCCTGCTGGCACTGGTCACCGAGAAGGCCGCGACCGTCCTCGGCCACGCCGACCACGACCTGCTCGAACCCGATCTGCCCTTCCGCGACCTGGGCTTCGACTCGCTGACCGCGGTCGACCTGCGCAACCAGCTCACCGCGGAAACCGGCCTCGCCCTGCCCGCCACCCTCGTCTTCGACCACCCCAACCCGGCCGCCCTCGCCGCCCACCTGCGCGCCCAACTCCTGGGCGAGGCGGTCGACTCCGCCGCACCGGTGACCGCCCCCGTCGCCTCCGGCGCCGACGACGACGCGATCGTCATCGTCGGCATGGCCTGCCGCTACCCCGGCGGGGTCACCTCGCCCGAGGACCTGTGGCAGCTGGTCGGCGACGGGATCGACGCGGTCGGCGACTTCCCGACCGACCGCGGCTGGGACCTGGCCGCGCTCGCCGGCGACGGACCGGGCCGCAGCGCCACCGCCCAGGGCGGATTCCTCTACGACGCCACCGACTTCGACCCCGGCCTGTTCGGCATCTCGCCGCGCGAGGCCCTGGTGATGGACCCGCAGCAGCGGATCCTGCTCGAAACGTCCTGGGAGGCCCTGGAGCGGGCCGGCATCGACCCGGCGACGCTGCGCGGCAGCGGCACCACCGGCGTCTTCGTCGGCGGCGGCTCCGGCGACTACCGGCCGCCGGAGGAGGCCGGGCAGTGGCAGACCGCCCAGTCCGCCAGCCTGCTCTCCGGTCGCCTCGCCTACACCTTCGGCATCCAGGGCCCCACCGTGTCGGTCGACACCGCCTGCTCCTCGTCGCTGGTCGCGCTGCACCTGGCCGCGCAGGCCCTGCGCGCCGGCGAATGCTCGATCGCGCTGGCCGGCGGCGTGACCGTGATGGCCACCCCGGTGGGCTTCGTCGAGTTCAGCGCCCAGGGCGCCCTGTCGCCGGACGGCCGCTGCCGGGCCTTCTCCGACGACGCCGACGGCACCGGCTGGTCCGAAGGCGTGGGCATGCTCGTCGTCGAACGGCTCTCCGACGCCCGCCGCAACGGTCACCGCGTCCTCGCCGTGCTCCGCGGCTCCGCCATCAACCAGGACGGCGCGTCCAACGGCCTGACCGCCCCCAGCGGCCCCGCCCAGCAGCGCGTCATCCGCCAGGCCCTCGCCAACGCCCGCCTGCGCCCCGCCGACATCGACGCCGTCGAGGCGCACGGCACCGGCACCAAGCTCGGCGACCCCATCGAGGCCCAGGCCCTGCTCGCCACCTACGGCCAGGACCGCGAACGGCCCGTGCTGCTCGGCTCGCTGAAGTCCAACATCGGCCACACCCAGGCCGCCTCCGGCGTCGGCGGCGTCATCAAGATGGTCCTCGCCATGCAGCACGGCGAACTGCCGCGCTCCCTGTACGCCGAGAACCCCTCGTCGCACGTGGACTGGACCGCCGGCCGCGCCCACCTGCTCACCGCCAGGACCCCGTGGCCCGACTCCGGTCGGCCGCGCCGCGCCGCCGTCTCCTCCTTCGGCGCCAGCGGCACCAACGCCCACGCCATCCTGGAGCAGCCGCCGCGCGAGGAACTGCCCGCGCGCCCCGCGGACGACGGCGCCCCGCTGCCGTTCCTGCTCTCCGGCCGCTCGCAGAACGCCCTGCGCGCCCAGGCCCGCCGACTCCTGGCCCGCCTCACCGCCCACCCCGACACCCGGACCGCCGACCTGGCGTACTCCCTGGCGACCACCCGGGCCGCCTTCGAGCACCGGGCCGCGATCACCGCCACCGACCACGACGGCCTCCGCACCGGCCTGACCGCCGTCGCCGAGGGCACCACCGCCCCGCACACCGCCGAACACCACCTCCAGCGCACCGGAAAGCGCGCCGTGCTCTTCTCCGGCCAGGGCTCCCAGCGCCTGGGCATGGGCCGCGAACTGTACGAGCGCCACCCGGTGTTCGCCGAGGCGTTCGACGCCGTACTGGCCCGCCTCGACGACCGGCTCGACACCCCCCTGCGGGACGTCGTCTGGGGCACCGACGAGGAGGCGCTGCACGCCACCGGGAACACCCAGCCCGCCCTGTTCGCCGTCGAAGTCGCGCTCTACCGCCTGATCGAATCCTGGGGCGTGCGGCCCGACTTCGTGGCCGGCCACTCCGTCGGCGAGCTCGCCGCGGCCCACGTCGCCGGGGTGCTCTCCCTGGACGACGCCTGCCGCCTGGTCGCCGCCCGCGCCGCCCTGATGCAGCGCCTCCCGGCCGGCGGCGCCATGATCGCCGTCGAGGCCACCGAGGACGAGGTCACCCCGCTCCTCACCGACGGCGTGTCCCTCGCCGCGGTCAACGGCCCGACCGCCGTGGTCCTCTCCGGCGCGGGCGACGCCGTGACCGCCCTGGCCGAGACGCTGGCCGAACGGGGCCACCGCACCACCCGGCTGCGGGTCAGCCACGCCTTCCACTCGCACCTCATGGACCCGATGCTGGCGGACTTCCGCACCGTCGCCGAGGGCCTGGAATACCACCCGCCGCGCATCCCGGTGGTCTCCAACCTCACCGGGGACGTCGCCGACGCGGCCGACCTGTGCTCCGCGGACTACTGGGTGCGCCACGTCCGCGGCACCGTACGGTTCGCCGACGGCGTGCGCACGATGGCCGACCGCGGCGTGCACCTCTTCCTCGAACTCGGCCCGGACGCCGTGCTGTCGGCCATGGCCCGCCAGTGCGCACCGGACACCGTCGTCGTCCCGGCCCTGCGCCGCACCCGCGGCGAGGACGAGACGCTGGTCGGCGCCGTCGCGCACCTGCACGTCCACGGCGCGGGTCCGCGCTGGGACGCGTACTTCGCCGGCCGCGGCGCCCAGTGGCTGGACCTTCCGACGTACCCCTTCCAGCGCGGCCGCTTCTGGCCGGAGTCCCTTCCGGGCGCCGCATCGGTCGCCCCGGCAGCCGGACAGCCGGCCGAGACCGACGCGGCCTTCTGGGACGCCGTCGCACAGGAGGACTTCACCGCATTGGAATCCGTACTCGACGTCGAGAGCGACGCACTGTCCAAGGTGCTGCCGGCCCTGATGGACTGGCGCAGCCGCCAGGCCGACGAGTCCCAACTGGCGAGCTGGCGCCACCGCATCGTCTGGAAGCGGCTCACCGGCGCCGCCCTGGCACACCGCAAGGCGCTCAGCGGCACCTGGCTCGCGGTGGTCCCCGAGGGCCTCGCCGACGACCCCTGGGTGACCACCACCCTCGACGGCCTCGGCACCCACCTCGTGCGTCTGGAGGTCGCGGAGGCCGACCGGGCCGCGCTGGCCGACGCGATCGCGGCCCGCACCGCCGACGGCACCCGCTTCGGCGGCGTGGTCTCCCTGCTGGCCCTGCGCGACACGCTCACCGGCGCGGTGCCCGAGGGCACCGCCCTGACCACCGTCCTCCTCCAGGCCCTCGGCGACGCCGGCGTCGCCGCACCGCTGTGGTGCGTCACCCGCAGCGCCGTCTCCGCCGGCCGCACCGACCGGCCGCACCGACCGCTCCAAGGCGCCGTCTGGGGCCTGGGCCGGGTCGCGGCCCTGGAGCACCCGCAGCGCTGGGGCGGCCTGGTGGACCTGCCGGAGGAGCCCGACGAGCGGTCCGCGGCCGGCCTCGCCGCCGTCCTGGCCGGTCTGGACGGCGAGGACCAGGTCGCCGTGCGCGGCACCGCGGTGCTCGCCCGCCGACTGGTGCCGGCCCCCGGCCGCAAGTCGTCCCGGCCCTGGCACCCGTCCGGCACCGTCCTGGTCACCGGCGGCACCGGCGCCCTCGGCGCGCACGTCGCCCGCCGCCTGGCCAAGGACGGCGCCCAGCACCTCGTCCTGCTCAGCCGCCGCGGCCCGGACGCCCCCGGTGCGGCGGAACTGCGCGCGGAACTCGACGCGTTGGGCACCGGCGTCACCGTCGCCGCCTGCGACGTCGCCGACCGCGACCAGCTGACGGCCGTCCTGGACGCGCTGCCCGCCGACCGGCCGCTGACCGGCGTGGTGCACACCGCCGGCGTCCTCGACGACGGCGTGCTGGACCGGCTCACCCCCGAGCGGTTCCAGGAGGTGTTCCGCGCCAAGGTCACCTCGGCCCTGCTGCTGGACGAGCTGACCCGGGACCGCGAGCTGGCCGCGTTCGTCCTCTTCTCCTCCGCCTCCGCCGCGGTCGGCAACCCGGGCCAGGCCAACTACGCCGCCGCCAACGCCGTCCTGGACGCGCTCGCCGAACAGCGCCGGGTGCTCGGCCTGCCCGCCACGTCGGTCTCCTGGGGTGCCTGGGGAGGCGGCGGCATGGCCGATGCCGACGGCGCCGACGAGGCCGCCCGGCGCGCCGGGGTCGGCGCCATGGACCCGCACCTCGCCGTGGAGGCCCTGCTGCGCCTGGTCGCCGAGAAGGAGCCGACCGCGGTGGTCGCCGAGGTGGCCCTGGACCGGTTCGCCGGCGCCTTCGGCGGCAGCCGACCCAGCGCCCTGCTGCGGGAGTTCCCCGGCTACCGCGAGGCGCTCGCCGCCCAGGCGGAGCAGGCCGCGGACGGCGGCGGGCTCGCCGCCCGACTGGCCGCGCTGCCGCTCGCCCGCCGCCTGGACACCGTCGTGGACCTGGTGCGCACCCGCGCCGCGCAGGTGCTCGGCTACCCCGACACCGAAGCGGTCGCCGCCGAACGGTCCTTCCGCGACCTGGGTGTCGACTCCCTCGGCGCCGTCGAGCTGCGCAACCAACTGAGCGCGGCCACCGGCCTGAACCTGCCGGCGACGCTGGTCTTCGACCACCCGACCCCCCTGGCCCTGGGGGAGCACATCCTCGGCGGGCTCTTCCCGGACGAGCCGGCCGGGTCCGACGACGAGACGGAGATCCGGGCCCTGCTGGCCTCCGTCCCGCTCGACCAACTGCGGGAGATCGGGGTCCTGGAGCCCCTGCTCCAGCTCGCCGGACGCGGCGGCCGGGCCGCGGACGACGACGGCGAGTCCGTCGACTCGATGACAGTGGCAGACCTGGTGCGGGCCGCGCTCAACGGCCAGTCCGACCTGTAGCGCGATTGATGGAGCAGACGATGAACGCGCCCGAGAACCCCGAGAACAACGTAGTCGCCGCACTCCGCGCCGCGGTCAAGGAGACCGACCGGCTCCGGCGGCAGAACCGGATGCTGGTCGCGGCGGCCAAGGAACCGATCGCCGTGGTCGGCATGGCCTGCCGCTTCCCCGGCGCCGTCGACTCCCCCGAAGCGCTGTGGGAGATGGTCGCCACCGGCACCGACGTGATCTCCGGATTCCCCGACGACCGCGGCTGGGACCTGGACGCGCTGCGCAACAGCGGCACCGACGCCCGCGACACCGACGTCAGCCAGCGCGGCGGATTCCTGGACTGCATCGCCGACTTCGACCCCGGCTTCTTCGGGATCTCGCCGCGCGAGGCGGTCACCATGGACCCGCAACAGCGGCTCCTGCTGACCACCGCCTGGGAGGCCGTCGAGCGGGCCGGTATCGACGCCGGCACGCTGCGCGCCACCCGCACCGGCGCGTTCATCGGCACCAACGGCCAGGACTACGCCTACCTGCTCGTCCGCTCCCTGGACGACGCCACCGGCGACGTCGGCACCGGCATCGCCGCCAGCGCCGCCTCCGGCCGGCTCTCCTACACCCTCGGCCTCGAAGGCCCCGCGCTCACCGTCGACACCGCCTGCTCCTCGTCGCTGGTCGCCCTGCACCTGGCCGTGCAGGCGCTGCGCAACGGCGAGTGCGGCATGGCGCTGGCCGGCGGCGTCAACGTGATGGCCACACCGGGCTCGCTGGTCGAGTTCAGCCGCCAGGGCGGGCTGGCCCGGGACGGCCGTTGCAAGGCGTTCGCGGACGCCGCCGACGGCACCGGCTGGTCCGAGGGCGCCGGCGTGCTGCTGCTGGAACGGCTCTCCGACGCCCAGCGCAACGGCCACCCGGTGCTCGCCGTGGTCCGCGGCTCCGCCGTCAACCAGGACGGCGCCTCCAACGGCTTCACCGCCCCCAACGGCCCCTCCCAGCAGCGCGTCATCCGCCAGGCCCTCGCCAACGCCGGCCTGGCCACCGGCGACATCGACGCGGTCGAGGCGCACGGCACCGGCACCCCGCTCGGCGACCCCATCGAGGCGCAGAGCATCCTCGCCACCTACGGCCAGGACCGCGCCCGCCCGGTGCTGCTCGGCTCGATCAAGTCGAACATGGGCCACACCCAGGCCGCGTCCGGCGTCGCCGGAGTGATCAAGATGATCATGGCGATGCGGCACGGCGTCCTCCCGCAGACCCTGCACGTCGACCGGCCCTCCACCCATGTCGACTGGACCAGCGGCAGCGTCGAACTCCTCACCGACGCCCACCCGTGGCCGGAGACCGGCCGGCCGCGCCGCACCGGCATCTCCTCCTTCGGCGTCAGCGGCACCAACGCCCACGTCATCGTCGAACAGGCCCCCGACACCCCCGCCCGGACCGCCGCCGACGACACCCCGCCCCGCACCCCGCAGACACTGCCGTGGCTGCTCTCCGCCCGCACCGGCGCCGCCCTGCGCGACCAGGCCACCGCGCTGCTCGACCACCTCGACCGCCCCGACGGCAACCGCGCGCCCACCGCCCTGGACACCGCGTTCTCCCTCGCCACCACCCGCGCCGCCCTGGAGCACCGGCTCGCCGTCGTCACCGGCACCGACGGCACCGCCGGACGGGACGCCCTGACCGCCTGGCTGGCGCACGGCACCGCCCCCGACACCCACGAAGGACATGCCGCCGGACGCACCCGCTGCGCGGCCCTCTTCTCCGGCCAGGGCGCCCAGCGCCCGGGCATGGGCCGCGAACTCCACGCCCGCTTCCCGGTGTTCGCCCGGGCCCTCGACACCACCGTGGACCTGCTCGACGCCGAACTGGGCTGCTCCCTGCGGGAGGTGATCTGGGGCACCGACGACGCGCCGCTGAACGAGACCGGCTTCACCCAGCCCGCCCTGTTCGCCGTCGAGGTCGCGCTGTACCGCCTGATCGAATCCTGGGGCGTCGCCCCGGACTTCGTCGCCGGCCACTCCATCGGCGAGATCGCCGCCGCACACGTCGCCGGGGTGTTCTCCCTGGAGGACGCCTGCACACTGGTGGCCGCCCGCGCCGGGCTGATGCAGGCGCTGCCGCGCGGCGGGGCGATGGTCGCCATCGAAGCCACCGAGGACGAGGTCGCCCCGCTTCTCATCGACGGCGTCGCGATCGCCGCGGTCAACGGTCCCACCTCGCTCGTCGTCTCCGGCGACGAGACCGCCACCCTCGCCGTCGCCGCCCGCCTCGCCGAACAGGGCCGCCGCACCACCCGGCTGCGGGTCAGCCACGCCTTCCACTCGCCGCTGATGGACCCGATGCTCGCGGAGTTCCGCGCGGTCGCCGAGGGCCTGTCCTACGGCGAACCGCAGATCCCGGTGGTCTCCAACCTCACCGGCGCGGTCGCCGACGGCACCCTGCTCGGCACCGCCGACTACTGGGTCCGGCACGTCCGCGAGGCGGTCCGCTTCGCCGACGGCATCCGCGCCCTCGCCGACGCCGGCGTCGGCGCCTTCCTCGAACTCGGCCCGGACGGCACGCTCGCCGCCCTGGCCCAGCAGTCCGCCCCCGACACCCTCTCCGTCCCCGTCCTGCGCAAGGACCGCGACGAGGAGCCCGCCGCGGTCGCCGCACTGGCCCGGCTGCACACCGCCGGCGTCCCGGTGGATTGGACGGCGTTCTACGCCGGCACCGGCGCCCACCGCACCGACCTGCCGACCTACGCCTTCCAGTACGAGCGCTACTGGCCCAAGGCCACCTACCGGCCCGCCGACGCCACCGGCCTCGGCCTGACCGCCGCCGACCACCCGCTGCTCGGCGCCGCCATGTCCGTCGCCGGGTCCGACGAACTCCTGCTCACCGGCACCCTGTCGCTCGCCACCCACCCCTGGCTCGCCGACCACGTCGTCGGCGGCATGGTCTTCTTCCCCGGCACCGGCTTCCTGGAACTGGCCGTCCGCGCCGCCGACCAGGTCGGCTGCGACCGGGTCGAGGAACTCATGCTCGCCGCGCCGCTGATCCTGCCCGCCACCGGCACCGTCCAGATGCAGATCGCGGTCGGCGCCGCGGATGACGACGGCGGCCGTGACCTGCGCTTCTTCACCCGGCCCGGGGACGACCCGGACGCCGCCTGGACCCAGCACGCCACCGGTCGGATCACCGAGGGCGAGCGCGTCCTCGCCCTCGACACCACCACCTGGCCGCCCGGCGACGCGGAGCCCGTCGACATCGACGGCCTCTACGACCGCTACCGCGCCAACGGCCTCGACTACGGGCCCGTCTTCCGCGGTCTGCGCGCCGTATGGCGCCGCGACACCGAGATCTACGCCGAGGTCGCCCTGCCCGAAGGCACCGCCGACGCCGACGCGTTCGGCCTGCACCCGGCCCTCTTCGACGCCGTCCTGCACAGCACCCTCTTCGCCTCCGCCGACGGCGACGACCGCAGCCTCCTGCCGTTCGCCTGGAACGGCGTGTCCCTGCACGCCGCGGGCGCGGACGCGCTGCGCGTCCGGATCACCAGCTGCGGCCCCGACGCCGTGGAGATCACCGCCGTCGACCCGCAGGGCCGCCCCGTCGTCTCCGTCGAATCGCTGACGCTGCGCGCCGCCGGCCCCGACGCCGGCACCGCCGACCAGCGCACCGACGCCAACTCCCTCTTCCGCATGGACTGGACGCCCCGCACCGTCCACGCCCCGGCCACCCCCGCCACCTGGGCCGTCCTCGGCACCGACCCGCTCGGCCTGACCGAGGCGCTCACCGCCGCCGGCCCCGACACCGTCGCGGAGCTCCACAACGGTGTGGACGCCCTCGGCGAACTCGCCGCCGGCGACGACCGGCCGGTGCCCGACGTGGTCGCGGTACCGCTGCGCGGCGCCACCGACCACGGGCCGGCCGGCGCCCACGACCTGACCCGCACCGTCCTGGCCCTGCTCCAGGAATGGCTGGCCGAGGACCGCTTCGCCCGCTCCCGGCTGCTGCTCGTCACCCGCGGCGCGGTCGCCGACGGCGAGCGCGGCCCGCTCGACCTGGCCGCCGCCCCGGTCTGGGGCCTGGTGCGCTCCGCCCAGTCCGAGAACCCCGGCCGACTGCTGCTCGTCGACCTCGACGACACCGCCGAGTCCGCCGCCCAACTCCCCTTGCTGCCGGCCCTCCTGGACGCCGACGAGCCGCAGGCCGTGGTCCGCGAGGGCACCGTCCGCGTCGGCCGGCTCGCCCGCCTGGACTCCGGCCGCGGCCTCGTCCCGCCGCCCGGCACCCCCTGGCGCCTGGGCAGCCGCGCCAAGGGCAGCCTCGACGGCCTCGCCCTGCTGCCCCACCCCGAGGCCCGACGACCCCTCACCGGCCACGAGGTCCGCGTCGGCATCCGCGCCGCGGGCCTGAATTTCCGTGACGTGTTGAACGCGTTGGGGATGTATCCGGGGGATGCGGGGCTGTTCGGTTCGGAGGCGGCCGGTGTGGTCGTCGAGGTCGGGCCGGACGTCACCGGCCTGGCACCCGGCGACCGGGTCATGGGCATGCTCTTCGGCGGCTTCGGACCGCTCGGCATCGCCGACGCCCGGCTGCTCACCCCCGTCCCGGCCGACTGGTCCTGGGAGACGGGTGCCTCGGTGCCGTTGGTGTTCCTCACCGCGTACTACGCCCTGAAGGAGTTGGGTGGTCTGCGGGCGGGGGAGAAGGTGCTGGTGCACGCCGGTGCCGGTGGTGTCGGTATGGCGGCGATCCAGATCGCCCGGCATGTCGGTGCCGAGGTGTTCGCCACGGCCAGTGAGGGCAAGTGGGACGTGCTGCGCTCGCTGGGCGTGGCCGACGACCACATCGCCTCCTCCCGCACCCTCGACTTCGAGGCGGCATTCGCCGAGGTCGCCGGCGACGGCGGCCTGGACGCGGTGCTGAACGCGCTGTCCGGTGAGTTCGTCGACGCCTCGATGCGGCTGCTGGGCGACGGCGGCCGGTTCCTGGAGATGGGCAAGACCGACATCCGCGCCGCGGACTCCGTCCCCGACGGCCTCACCTACCACTCCTTCGACCTCGGCATGGTCGATCCGGAACACATCCAGCGGATGCTGCTCGACCTCGTCGAGCTGTTCGACCGCGGCGCGCTGGCCGCGCTGCCGGTCCGCAGCTGGGACGTGCGCCGCGCCGGCGAGGCGTTCCGCTTCATGAGCCTGGCCCAGCACATCGGCAAGATCGTGCTCACCGTGCCGCAACCCCTCGACCCCGACGGCACCGTGCTCCTCACCGGCGGCACCGGCGGCCTGGCCGGCCTGCTCGCCCGCCACCTGGTCACCGAGCACGGCGCCCGCCACCTGCTGCTGGCCGGCCGGCGCGGCCCCGACGCGCCCGGCGCCGCCGCACTCCACGCCGAACTGACCGCCCTGGGCGCCGAGGTCACCCTCGCCGCCTGTGACGTCGCCGACCGCGCCGCGCTCGCCGCGCTGCTCGCCACCGTGCCCGCCGACCACCCCCTCACCGCCGTCGTGCACACCGCCGGCGTCCTGGACGACGGCACCCTCACCGCCCTGACCCCCGACCGCCTCGCCACCGTCCTGCGGCCCAAGGTGGACGCCGCCTGGCACCTGCACGACCTCACCCGCGACCTCGACCTGGCCGCTTTCGTGCTCTACTCCTCCACCGCCGGCGTCATGGGCGGACCGGGCCAGGCCAACTACGCGGCCGGCAACACCTTCCTCGACGCGCTCGCCGCCCACCGACACGCCCTCGGCCTGCCCGCCACCTCGCTGGCCTGGGGCGCCTGGGAACAGGGCGCCGGCATGACCGGCGCACTGACCGACCACGACCTGCGCCGGGTCAGCGACGCCGGCGGCCAACCGCTGCTCACCGCCGAACGCGGCCTCGCCCTCTACGACGCCGCCACCGCCGCCGACGAACCCCTGATCGTCCCGCTCGGCCTCACCGGCGGTGCGCTGCCCGCCGGGGTCGGCGTTCCCGCCGTGCTGCGCGGCCTGGTCCGCACCGCGGGCCGCCGGGCCCGGGCCGGCACCGCCGGCGTCTCCCGCGCCGGCCTCGCCGAACGCCTTGCCACCCGGCCCGAGGAGGAGCGCACCCCCTTCCTCGTCGAGCTGGTGCGCACCGAGGCCGCCACCGTCCTCGGCCACGGCTCCACCGACCCCGTGGACGCCCGCCGCGAGTTCCGCCAACTCGGCTTCGACTCGCTGACCGCCATCGAACTGCGCAACCGACTCGGCAAGGCCACCGGCCTCACCCTGCCCGCCACCCTTATCTTCGACTACCCGACCCCCGACCGCCTCGCCGTCTACCTGCACGACGAACTCCTCGGCGCGGACGCCCCGGTGACCGTCACCGCCGCCGCACAGGCCGCGGACCCGGAGCACGACCCGGTCGTCATCGTCGGCATGAGCTGCCGCTTCCCCGGCGGCGTCAGCTCCCCCGAGGAGCTGTGGGACCTGGTGGCATCCGGCACCGACGCGATCACCGGCTTCCCCGCCGACCGCGCATGGGACCGCCACCCGCCGCTCGGCGGCGCCCCCGGCGCACGCACCGGCCAGGGCGGATTCCTCCGCGACATCGCCGACTTCGACGCCGCCTTCTTCGGCATCTCGCCGCGCGAGGCCCTGGCCATGGACCCGCAACAGCGCATCCTCCTCGAAGTCGCCTGGGAGGCCGCCGAGCGCGCCGGCATCGACCCGCAGACCCTGCGCGGCAGCCACACCGGCGTGTTCATGGGCGTCAGCGGCCAGGACTACGCCGGCCTCGTGATGCGCTCCCGCGACGACATCGCCGGCCACGCCACCACCGGCCTCGCCGTCAGCGTCGTCTCCGGCCGCCTCGCCTACGCGCTCGGCCTGGAGGGCCCGGCCCTGTCCGTGGACACCGCCTGCTCCTCCTCCCTGGTGTCGCTGCACCTGGCCGCCCAGGCGCTGCGCGCGGGGGAGTGCACCATGGCCCTGGCCGGCGGCGTCACCGTCATGACCACCGCCGCCAACTTCACCGGCTTCTCCCGGATGGGCGGCCTCGCCCAGGACGGCCGCTGCAAGGCGTTCTCCGACTCCGCCGACGGGACCGGCTGGTCCGAGGGCGCCGCCGTCCTCGTCCTGGAACGCCTCTCCGACGCCCGGCGCGCCGGCCACCGCGTACTCGCCGTGGTGCGCGGCTCGGCGGTCAACCAGGACGGTGCGTCCAACGGTCTGACGGCGCCCAACGGCCCCGCCCAGCAGCGCGTCATCCGGCAGGCCCTGGCCAACGCGGGCCTGAACCCCGCCGACGTGGACGCCGTCGAGGCGCACGGCACCGGCACCCCGCTCGGCGACCCCATCGAGGCCCAGGCCCTGATCGCCGCCTACGGCACCGACCGCGACCCCGAACACCCGCTGCTGCTCGGCTCGGTGAAGTCCAACATCGGCCACACCCAGTCCGCGGCCGGCGCGGCCGGGCTGGTCAAGATGGTCATGGCCATGCGCCACGGCACCCTGCCGCAGACCCTGCACCTCACCGAACCGTCCTCGCACGTGGACTGGTCGGCGGGCACGGTGCGGCTGCTCACCGAGCGGACCGCCTGGCCGCAGACGGACCGTCCGCGTCGGGCCGGGGTCTCCTCGTTCGGTATCAGCGGCACCAACGCCCACGTCATCCTGGAGCAGCCGCCCGCCGAGCCCACCCCCACCCCCACCGCCGACCCGGGCCGGCCCGCGCCCACCGTGGTGGCCTGGCCCGTCTCCGCGCAGACCCCGGCCGCCCTCGACGCCCAACTGGACCGGCTGCGCACCGCCGCCGCCCTGGCGCCGCTCGACACCGCCCACACCCTCGCCACCGGCCGCTCGCTCTTCGAACACCGCGCCGTCCTGCTCGCCATCGTCGGCGACCCGGCGACCGGAGCCCTCGACCTGCCCGAGGTCGCCAGGGGAGCGGCGACGCCGCACCGCACTGCGTTCCTCTTCTCGGGGCAGGGTGCTCAGCGGTCGGGGATGGGGCGTGAACTGCATGCTGCTTTCCCGGTGTTCGCGGAGGCGTTCGACGAGGTGGTGGCTGTGTTGGACGCGGAGTTGGGCTCTGTTGCCGGTGGGGGTGTGTCGTTGCGGGAGGTGATGTGGGGCGAGGGGTCGGAGTTGTTGGATCGGACGCGTTTTACGCAGCCGGCTTTGTTTGCGGTGGAGGTGGCGCTGTTCCGGTTGGTGGTCTCGTGGGGGGTGGGGCCGGAGTTTGTGGCGGGGCATTCGGTGGGTGAGATTGCGGCGGCGTATGTGGCCGGGGTGTTCTCGTTGGTGGATGCGTGTCGTTTGGTGGTGGCGCGGGCTGAGTTGATGGATGCGTTGCCGGTGGGTGGCGTGATGGTTGCGGTGGAGGCGGCTGAGGCGGAGGTGGTGTCGCTGTTGGTCGATGGGGCGGCGATCGCTGCGGTCAATGGTCCGGTGTCGGTGGTGGTCTCCGGTGTGGAGGCGGCTGTTGGGCGGGTTGTGGATCAGTTGGTGGGGCGGGGGCGGCGGGTCCGTCGGTTGGCGGTCAGTCATGCTTTCCACTCGCCGTTGATGGATCCGATGGTGGATGCTTTCCGGGTCGTCGCGGAGGGTGTGGACTACCGTCGGCCGCGTATCCCGGTGGTGTCCAATGTGACGGGTGAGGTGGCCACGGCGGAGGAGCTGTGCGTGGCCGACTACTGGGTGCGGCACGTCCGGGCGACCGTGCGGTTCGCCGACGGCGTCCGGGCACTGGCCGGGCGCGGTGCCACCGCCTTCCTGGAGATCGGCCCCGACGGCGTACTGTCCGCGCTCGCCCGCGGCGTCCTGCCCGCCGAGGCGCTCGTGACGCCCGCCCTCCGCAAGGACCGCGACGAGGAGAGCGCCCTGCTGGCCGGACTGGCCCGGCTGCATGTCGCCGGCGTGACCGTCGACTGGAGCGCCGCCCTGACCGGCACCGGGGCGCGCGGCACCGACCTGCCGACCTACGCCTTCCAACGCGAACGGTACTGGCCGGAGTTGGCCGCCGATCCCGCGGGCGGCGGCGCGGATGCCGCGGACGCGGAGTTCTGGGCCGCAGTGGAGCGCGCGGACGCCACCGCGCTCGCCGCCCACCTGGACATCGACGGCGACCAGCTCGGCGCCGTGCTGCCCGCACTGTCCGCCTGGCGCACCCGGCGCCGCACCGCCTCGGCCACCAACGCCCTGCGCCACCGGGAGAGTTGGGAACCGCTGTCGCTCGTCGGCACGCCGCACACCGGCGGCGTCCTGGTGCTGGTGCCCGCCGCCGCGACCACCGACCCCTGGGTCGCCGACGTCGTCGCCGCCCTCGGCCCGGACGCCCGCCGGGTGGACGTCCCGGCCGACGGCACCGACCGGGCCGCGCTCGCCGCCCTGCTCACCGAAGCGGTCCACGACACCGCCCCGACCACCGTGGTCTCCCTGCTCGCGCTCGACGAGACCAGCGGCGACGACGCGGTACCGGCCGGCACCACCGCCACCGCCGCGCTCGTCCAGGCCCTCGCCGACACCGACCTCCCGGCCCCGCTGTGGGCCCTGACCCGGGGCGCGGTCGCCGCGCTCCCCGACGAGCGGCCGACCGCCCCCGCCCAGGCCGCCGTCTGGGGCCTCGGCCGGATCGCCGCCCTCGAACTCCCGCGCCACTGGGGCGGACTGATCGACCTGCCCGCCGACCTCGACGAGCGCACCGCACGCCGACTGCCCGCCGCACTGGCCGATGCCGGCGACGAGGACCAGCTCGCGCTGCGCGCCACCGGCGCCTACGGCCGCCGGATCATCCCGGCGCCCGCACCCGACGACGCCCCCGGCACCGGGTGGCAGCCGACCGGCACCGTCCTGATCACCGGCGGCACCGGAGCCCTCGGCCGGCACACCGCCCGCTGGCTCGCCGCCCACGGCGCCGAGCACCTGCTGCTGCTCAGCCGCAGCGGCCCCGACGCGCCCGGCGCGGCCGAACTCACCACCGAACTCACCGCTCTCGGCGCCCGCGTCACCCTCGTGGCCTGCGACGCCGCAGACCGGGAGCAGCTGACGCGGGTCCTCGCCGAGGTACCGCAGGACTGCCCGCTGACCGGCGTGGTGCACACCGCCGGAGTGCTCGACGACGGCGTGCTCACCGGCCTCACCCCGGACCGGTTCGCCACGGTCTTCCGCGCCAAGGTGGCCTCCGCCGCCCTCCTCGACGAGCTGACCCGGGACACCGACCTGGCCGTCTTCGCGCTGTTCTCGTCCGTCGCCGGCGCCGTCGGCAACCCCGGCCAGGCCGGCTACGCCGCCGCCAACGCGGTCCTCGACGCCCTCGCCGCCCGCCGCCGGGCCCAGGGCCTGGCCGGCACCTCGATCGCCTGGGGCGCCTGGGCCGGCGACGGCATGGCCGCCCGCCACACCCGTCCCGGCACCGACCCCGTCGGCCTGCTCGCCCCCGACCTCGCCGTCCCGGCCCTGGCCCGCGCCGTGACCGAGCCGCAGCCCACCCTCGTCCTCGCCGACCTCCAGCAGCCGCGGCTCCTGGAATCCCTGCTGGCCCTGCGCCCCAGCCCGCTCCTGAGCCGGCTGCCCGCCGCCCGCAGCGCGGCCCGCGCGGTCCAGGAGGCGGACCGCCGCCGAGCCGACGCCGCGGCCGACCTGCGCGACCAACTGGCCGGCACCGCACCCGCCGACCGCCACGCCGTCCTCCTCCGCCTGGTGCGGACCACGGCCGCGACGGTCCTCGGCCACACCGGTGCCGACGCCATCCGGGCCGACAAACCCTTCCGCGACCTCGGCTTCGACTCGCTGACCGCGGTGGAACTGAGCACCGCTCTCGCCGCCGCCACCGGCCTGGCCCTCCCGCCCAGCCTCGTCTTCGACCACCCCTCCCCGCGGGCGCTCGCCGACCACCTGCGCGCCGAACTCACCGGCGACCGGCCGGAATCCGCCCCCGCGGCCCCGCCGGCACCGGTCCCCGCTGCGGACGACGACCCGATCGTCGTCGTCGGCATGGCCTGCCGCTTCCCGGGCGGCGTCACCACCCCCGAGGAGTTCTGGCAGCTGCTCGCCGAGGGCCGGGACGGCATCGACGCGTTCCCCACCGACCGAGGCTGGGACCTCGACGTGCTCGCCGGCGACGGCCAGGGCCACAGCGCCACCGAGGTCGGCGGCTTCCTCTACGACGCGGCCGACTTCGACCCCGGCTTCTTCGACATCTCCCCGCGCGAGGCGCTCGCCATGGACCCGCAGCAGCGGCTGCTGCTGGAGACCGCCTGGGAGGCCGTCGAACGCACCGGAACCGACCCGACCCAGCTGCGCGGCAGCCGCACCGGCGTCTTCGTCGGCACCAACGGCCAGGACTACGCCGGCCTCGTCCTGCGCGCCCAGGAGGACGTCGAGGGGCACGCCGGCACCGGACTGGCCGCCAGCGTGATCTCCGGCCGCCTCGCCTACGCCTTCGGCTTCGAGGGCCCGGCCGTCACCGTCGACACCGCCTGCTCCTCGTCGCTCGTCGCCCTGCACTGGGCCGTCCAGGCGCTGCGTGCGGGGGAGTGCTCCCTGGCCCTGGCCGGCGGCGTCACCGTCATGACGACCTCGACGAGCTTCGCCGGCTTCACCCGGCAGGGCGGCCTGGCGCCGGACGGGCACTGCAAGGCGTTCTCCGACTCCGCCGACGGCACCGGCTGGTCCGAGGGTGTGGGCGTCCTCGTCGTCGAACGCCGCTCCGACGCGCTCCGCAACGGCCACCGGATCCTCGCCGTGGTGCGCGGCTCGGCGGTCAACCAGGACGGTGCGTCCAACGGCTTGACGGCGCCCAACGGCCCTGCCCAGCAGCGGGTCATCCGGCAGGCGCTGGCCGGCGCCGGGCTGTCCACGGCCGACGTGGACGCGGTCGAGGCGCACGGCACCGGCACCGTCCTCGGCGACCCCATCGAGGCCCAGGCGCTGCTCGCGACCTACGGCCAGGACCGGCCCGCCGACCGGCCGTTGTGGCTCGGCTCGGTGAAGTCCAACATCGGCCACACCCAGGCCGCCGCCGGCGCCGCGGGCCTGATGAAGATGGTGCTGGCCCTCCAACACGGCACGCTGCCGCGCACCCTGCACGTCACCGAGCCCTCGACCCGGGTCGACTGGTCGGCCGGCGCGGTGCGGCTGCTCACCGAGCGGACCGCCTGGCCGCAGACGGACCGTCCGCGTCGGGCCGGGGTCTCCTCGTTCGGTATCAGCGGCACCAACGCCCACGTCATCCTGGAGCAGCCGCCCGCCGAGCCCACCCCCGTGGCCCCTGCCGACCGCCCCACCCGGACGCCCGCCGTCCTCCCGTGGGTCGTCTCGGCCCGATCGGCCGCCGCGCTCGACGCGCAGCTCGCGCGGCTGCGGGCGTTCGCCGCCGAGCGCCCGGACCTGCCGCCCGCCGACGTCGCCCACTCACTCGTCACCGGCCGCGCCACCTTCGAACACCGGGCGGTCCTGCTGGCCGCGCCCGACGGCATCACCACGGCCGCCCGCGCCGAGGCCCGCGAACGCCGCACCGCGTTCCTCTTCTCGGGGCAGGGTGCTCAGCGGTCGGGGATGGGGCGTGAACTGCATGCTGCTTTCCCGGTGTTCGCGGAGGCGTTCGACGAGGTGGTGGCTGTGTTGGACGCGGAGTTGGGCTCTGTTGCCGGTGGGGGTGTGTCGTTGCGGGAGGTGATGTGGGGCGAGGGGTCGGAGTTGTTGGATCGGACGCGTTTTACGCAGCCGGCTTTGTTTGCGGTGGAGGTGGCGCTGTTCCGGTTGGTGGTCTCGTGGGGGGTGGGGCCGGAGTTTGTGGCGGGGCATTCGGTGGGTGAGATTGCGGCGGCGTATGTGGCCGGGGTGTTCTCGTTGGTGGATGCGTGTCGTTTGGTGGTGGCGCGGGCTGAGTTGATGGATGCGTTGCCGGTGGGTGGCGTGATGGTTGCGGTGGAGGCGGCTGAGGCGGAGGTGGTGTCGCTGTTGGTCGATGGGGCGGCGATCGCTGCGGTCAATGGTCCGGTGTCGGTGGTGGTCTCCGGTGTGGAGGCGGCTGTTGGGCGGGTTGTGGATCAGTTGGTGGGGCGGGGGCGGCGGGTCCGTCGGTTGGCGGTCAGTCATGCTTTCCACTCGCCGTTGATGGATCCGATGGTGGATGCTTTCCGGGTCGTCGCGGAGGGTGTGGACTACCGTCGGCCGCGTATCCCGGTGGTGTCCAATGTGACGGGTGAGGTGGCCACGGCGGAGGAGCTGTGCGTGGCCGACTACTGGGTGCGGCACGTCCGGGCGACCGTGCGGTTCGCCGACGGCGTCCGGGCACTGGCCGGGCGCGGCGCCACCGCCTTCCTGGAGATCGGCCCCGACGGCGTACTGTCCGCCCTGGCCGCGGCCTGCCTGTTCGACACGGACGCCGAAGTGGTGCCCGCCCTGCGCAAGGGCCGCCCCGAGGAGCACACCGCCCTCACCGCCGCCGCCCAACTCCACGTGGCCGGCGTGGACATCGACTGGACCGCGGTCCTGGCCGGCACCGGCGGGCGGCGGACCGCCCTGCCCACCTACGCCTTCCAGCGCGAGCGGTACTGGCCCTCGCTCGCCGCACAGGCCCCCGGCGACGCCGGCGGGCTCGGCCTGGAAGCCGGGCGGCACCCGCTGCTCGGGGCCGCGACCACCGTCGCCGGATCCGCGGAGATCCTGCTCACCGGCCGACTGTCGACCACCGCCCAGCCGTGGCTCGCGGCCTACGAGGCGGACGGCCGCACCGTTCTGCCGGCCGCGGTCCTCGCCGAACTCGCCGTCCGCGCCGGCGACCAGGCCGACTGCCCGACCGTGGCGGAACTGACCGTCGCCGCACCGCTCGTCCTCACCGGCGCGGCGGCCCAGCGCCTCCAGGTCCGGGTGGCCGCCCCCGACGACACCGGCCGGCGCGCGCTGTCCGTGCACGCCCGACCCGACGACGCCCCCGACCGCCCCTGGACGCTGCACGCCACCGCGGTCCTCACCCGCGACACCCCGCGGCCCCCGGCGCCCGACACCGTCTGGCCGCCGGAGCGCGCCGTGCCGCTCGACGCCCTGCCCACCGCCACCGGCCCGGCCGGGATCGCGGCGGCCTGGCAGCGGGGCGACGAACTCTGCGCCGAGATCGAGCTCCCCGAACCCGGCCCGGCGGAGCGGGCGTTCGCGCTGCACCCGGCGCTGCTGGACACCGCGGTCCGCGCCGGCGGCCTGCTGGACGGCGACGCCACCCTGGACGCCGTCGGCTGGCGGTGCCTCGCCCTGCACGCCGCGTCCGCCACCGCCCTGCGGGTCCGCCTCACCCCGGACGGCACCGACACCTGGGCCCTGGAGGCCACCGACCCCCAGGGCGCTCCGGTCGTCTCCGTCACCGGGCTCACCCTGGGAACGCCCACCGTCGACCGGTCGGGGGCCGGGGCGGCCGATGGCGGCGCGACCCTGCTCGACCTGGACTGGGTGCCCGCGCCGCAGGCCGCACACACCGGCGGTGACCACCTCCCCTACGCCGTCCTCGGCGGTCAACTCGCGGAGTTGGACGGGGAGTCGCGGATCACGAGCGACGCGCCCGGGCGCGTCGCGTCGCTGGCCGCGCTGCTGGACGGCGGTGCGCCGCTGCCCCGGCTCGTCCTCGCGCCGGTGCTGGGCGAGCCGACCGGGGAAGGCGACCTGCCCGCCGCGGTGCGCGGCACCACCACGGCGGTGCTGGAGCTGCTGCAGCGCTGGACCGCCGACGCCCGCACCGCCGACAGCCACCTGGTGATCGTCACCCGTGGCGCCGTCGCCGCCGGGGCGGAGGACGTGCACGACCTGGCGGCGGCCCCGGTCTGGGGCCTGGTCCGCTCGGCGCAGTCCGAACACCCCGGCAGCCTCCTGCTGCTCGACCTCGACCCCGCCGATCCCGCGGGAGCCGCCCGCGCCGCCGCGCCGGCCACCCTGGCGGCGCTGCTCGACGCGGGCGAGACCCAGGCCGCGGTGCGCGCCGGCACGCTCACCGTCGCCCGGCTGACCCGGGCCGCCGACGGACCCGAGGCCGCCGCCGGACACCCGGTGCGGGACTGGGACCGCGACGGCACCGTCCTGATCACCGGCGGCACCGGCGGCCTGGGCGGCCTCCTGGCCCGCCACCTCGTCACCGGACACGGCATCAAGCACCTGCTGCTCGCCGGGCGCCGCGGCCCGAACGCCCCCGGCGCGAGGGCCCTGCGCGACGAACTGGCCGCCCTCGGCGCAGAGGTGACCGTCGCCGCCTGCGACGTGGCCGACCGCGCCGCACTGGACCGGCTCCTCGCGCAACTGCCGCCGGAGCACCCGCTGACCGCCGTCGTGCACACCGCCGGCGTCCTCGACGACGCCACCGTCGGCACCCTGACGCCCGAGCGGCTGGACACCGTCCTGCGCGCCAAGGCGGACGCCGCCTGGCACCTGCACGACGCCACCCGCGACCGCGACCTGGCCGGGTTCGTGCTGTACTCCTCGGTCGCCGGTGTCACCGGCGGCCCCGGCCAGGGCAACTACGCCGCCGGCAACACGTTCCTCGACGCGCTCGCCGCGCACCGCGCCGCCCAGGGCCTGCCCGGCCTGTCGCTGGCCTGGGGACCGTGGGCGCAGGACGCCGGCATGACCGGCACCCTCGGCGCCGCCGACCTGGCCCGCCTGGAGCGCTCCGGCATGCCGCCGCTCACCCCGGAAGGGGGCCTGGCCCTGTTCGACGCCGCCGGCGCCCGCGGCGACGGGTTCGCGGTGGCGGTGCGGCTCGCCGGTGGCGCCGCCGCACCGGGCGCCGGCGAGGTCCCCGCGGTGCTGCGTGCCCTGGTGCGCGGCCGGCGCCGCACGGCGGCCGCGGCCGGGCACGCCGGGGGACTGGCCCGCCGGCTGGCCGCCCTGGACACCGAGCAGCGGCATCAGGCGCTGCTCGACCTGGTCCGCACCGAGACGGCCGCGGTGCTCGGCCACTCCGGGGCGGACGCCGTCCCGGCCGAACGGGACTTCAACCGGCTGGGCTTCGACTCGCTGATGGCGGTCGAACTGCGGACGCGGCTGGCCACCGCCACCGCGGCCCGGCTGCCGGCCACCCTGGTCTTCGACCACCCGACGCCGGACGCGGTCGCCCGGCACCTCGCGTCGACGCTGCCCGGCGGGGGCGCGGCCGGCCCGGACCGTTCCCCGCTGGCCGAACTCGACCGGATCGCCGCCGAGTTGTCGCCGGAGCGCGCGGACGACGCCACCCGACAGGGCGTCGTCGGACGGCTGCGGCACCTGCTGGCGCAGTGGGACGGCACCCGGCAGGACGGCGGTGCGACGACCGTCGACGACCGCATCGAAGCGGCGAGCGCCGAAGAGGTCCTCGCCTTCATCGACCACGAGCTCGGCCGGCAGGCGGACTCCTGACCCGCCCGACTCCCGTCGCTCGCGCGCACCACATCTGAGGAAGGTTTCACGGACCATGCCGGACGAAAAGAAGCTCGTCGACTATCTGAAGTGGGTCACCAAGGACCTCCACCAGACCCGCCAGCGCCTTCAGGAGGTGGAGGCGGGGCGCCACGAACCCGTGGCGATCGTCGGCATGGCCTGCCGCTTCCCCGGCGGTGTGCGCTCCCCGGAGGACCTGTGGGAGCTGCTGTCCGCGGGCCGGGACGGCATCGGGCCGTTCCCCGCCGACCGCGGTTGGGACCTGGCGGCGCTGGCCGGCGACGGGCCCGGTCGCAGCGCCACCCAGGAAGGCGGATTCCTGCCCGACGCGGCCGCCTTCGACCCGGGCTTCTTCGACATCTCCCCGCGCGAGGCGCTCGCCATGGACCCGCAGCAGCGGCTGCTGCTGGAGACCGCCTGGGAGGCCGTCGAACGCGCCGGCATCGACCCGGCCGGGCTGCGCGGCAGCCGCACCGGCGTGTTCGTCGGCACCAACGGCCAGGACTACGCGCACCTGGTCCTCGCCGCACGGGACGACATGGGCGGCTACGCGGGCAACGGCCTGGCCGCCAGCGTGCTCTCCGGCCGACTGGCCTTCGCGCTCGGCCTGGAAGGCCCGGCCGTCACCCTCGACACCGCCTGCTCCTCGTCCCTGGTGACCCTGCACCTGGCCGCACAGGCCGTGCGCGCCGGCGAATGCGGCCTGGCCCTGGCCGGTGGCGTCACCGTGATGACGACCTCGTCGAGCTTCGCCGGCTTCAGCCTCCAGGGCGGCCTGGCGCCGGACGGCCGCTGCAAGGCGTTCGCCGAGGCGGCCGACGGCACCGGCTGGTCCGAGGGCATCGGCCTGCTCCTCGTCGAGCGGCTCTCCGACGCGCAGCGCAACGGCCACCCGGTGCTCGCCGTGCTGCGCGGCTCCGCCGTCAACCAGGACGGCGCGTCCAACGGCCTCAGCGCGCCCAACGGCCCGTCCCAGCAGCGGGTCATCCGGCAGGCGCTGGCCGGCGCCGGCCTCGTCCCCGGCGACGTGGACGCGGTCGAGGCGCACGGCACCGGCACCCGGCTCGGCGACCCCATCGAGGCCGGTGCGCTGCTCGCCACCTACGGCCAGGACCGGCCCGCCGACCGGCCGCTGTGGCTCGGCTCGGTGAAGTCCAACCTCGGCCACACCCAGGCCGCCGCGGGCGTCGCCGGCGTCATCAAGATGGTGCTGGCCCTGCGGCACGGCGTCCTCCCGCAGACCCTCCACGTGGACGCGCCCTCCTCGCACATCGACTGGGAGACCGGCGCCGTGCGGCTGCTCACCGCACCCGTCGCCTGGTCCGGGGGCGACGAACGGGTGCGCCGGGCCGGCGTCTCGTCGTTCGGCATCAGCGGCACCAACGCCCACGTCATCCTCGAACAGGCCCCCGATCAGCCGGAACCGACCGCGGAAGAGGCTGCTGTCGCGGCGCCCGGCGGCACCGCCGAGGAGCAGTCCGCCGCTCCGACCGTCCCGCGCGCCGTGCCGTGGCCGGTCGCGGCCCGCACCGCCGGCGCCCTCGACGCCCAACTGGCCCGGGTCCGCACGCTGACCACCGCGCCCGGCCGCACCGCCGCCGACGTCGGTCACACGCTGGCCACCGCCCGCACCCCCTTCGAGCACCGGGCGCTACTGGTCCACGAGGGCGGCGCCCTCACCGAGGTGGCGCGCGGCGCCGTCCCCACCGGCGACCGGGGCGGGCTGGCCGTGCTGTTCTCCGGACAGGGCTCCCAACGGCCGGGCATGGGACGCGAACTCCACGCCCGCTACCCGGTCTTCGCCGCCGCCTTCGACGAGACCGTCGCCCTGCTCGACGCCCGGCTCGGCACGTCGCTGCGCGACATCGTCTGGGGCCAGGACCGCACCCGGCTCGACGACACCCGCCACACCCAGCCCGCGCTGTTCGCCGTCGAGGTCGCGCTGTACCGCCTGCTGTCCTCCTGGGGCATCCGGCCCGACCACGTCACCGGACACTCCATCGGCGAGATCACCGCGGCGCACGTCGCCGGTGTGCTGACCCTCGCCGACGCCTGCACCCTGGTGGCCGCCCGCGCCACCGCCATGAGCGAACTGCCGCCCGGCGGCGCGATGGTGGCGCTGGAGGCCACCGAGGACGAGGTGCGCCCGCTGCTCACCGACGACCTCGCGCTCGCCGCGGTCAACGCCCCCCGTTCCGTCGTCGTCGCCGGCGCCGAGGACGCCGCCCTCGCCGTCCGCCGGCACTTCGACGACCTGGGCCGCCGCACCACCCGGCTCCCGGTCAGCCACGCCTTCCACTCGCCGCTCATGGACCCGATGCTCGACGCCTTCCGGACGGCCCTCGCCCCGCTGACCTTCGCCGAGCCGGAGATCCCGGTCGTCTCCAACCTCACCGGCCGCCCGGCCACCGCCGAGGAACTCGCCACCCCGCACTACTGGGTGTGCCACGTCCGGCAGGCCGTCCGCTTCGGCGACGGCGTGCGCGCCCTCGCCGACCGCGGCGTGCGGACCTTCCTCGAACTCGGCCCGGACGGCGTGCTGTCCGCCCTGGTCCGGGAGAACCTCCCCGAGCCCGGCCTGGTAGCGGTGCCCGTGCTGCGCAAGGAGCGGCCCGAGGAGACCACCGTGCTGGCCGCCCTGGGCACCCTGTGGGCGCACGGCGCGGACGTGGACTGGGACGCGGTGTTCGCCGGCACCCGCACCCCGCAGGCCGACTCCGTCGAACTGCCCACGTACGCCTTCCAGCGCGCCCGCTACTGGCCCACCCTCGGCGCCCGCCACGGCGACCCGGCCGACCTCGGGCAGACCGCCGCCGCCCACCCGCTGCTGGGCGCCGCCGTCACCCTCGCCGACGCCGACGAGACCGTGCTCACCGGCCGCCTCGCGCTGCCCACCCACCCCTGGCTCGGCGACCACCGCAGCGAAGGAAGGATCACCGTCCCCGGCGTCGCCTTCGCCGAACTCGCCGTCCGCGCCGGCGACCTGAGCGGCACCCCGCACCTGGCGCGGCTCGACCTGCCGGCGCCGCTCACCCTCGGCGACGGCGACGCCGTCACCCTCCAGGTCCGGGTCGGCGCCCCCGACCCCGCGGGCCACCGGCCGCTGACCGTCCACGCCCGCCTGGCGGCCACCGAGGACGCCCCCTGGACCACCTGCGCGACCGGCCTGCTCGCCCCCGACGCCCCCGAAGCGCCGGCGGATCCGATCGGCCCGGCCGACGCCGCATGGCCGCCGCGGGACGCCCGCCCGGTGCCCGTCGCCGACCTCGACGCGGCCGCCACCGCCGCCGGCCGCCACTACGGCCCCCACTTCCAGGGCCTGACCGGGCTGTGGCGGCGCGACGGCGAGGTCTTCGCCGAGGTGGCCCTGCCCGCCGCCACCGCCGCCGACCGCGCCTTCGGCATCCACCCCGCGCTGCTGGCCACCGCGCTCCGCGCCACCGCCGCACTGGACGACGACCACACCGCCGGCCACACCCCCGAACCGACCGGCTTCACCGGACTCGCCCTGCACGCCACCGGGGCCACCGCGCTGCGGGTCCGGCTCACCGCGACCGGGCCCGACACCGTGGCCCTCGCCGCCACGGACGCCACGGGCGGCGCGGTCCTGACCGCCGACACCGTCACCCTCGGCTCCCCCCAGGACCGCCCGACCCCCGCACCGGCCGGCCACACCGGGCAGGGCGGCCTGTTCCACCTCGACTGGGTGCCGGTCGACCCCGGCGCCCGCGCCACCGGCACCCGCTGGGCCGTCGTCGGCGACGACGAACTCGACCTCGGCTACGCCCTGCACCGCGCCGACGAGACCGTCAGCGCCTACGCGGCGTCGCTGGGCGGAGCCATCGGCGACAGCGGTCTGGCGCCGGACGTCTTCCTCGTCCCCGTCGTCGGCGGTCCGGACGCCGGGCCCGACGCCGTGCACGCCGTCACCGCCCGCGCCCTGGGGCTGCTCCAGGAGTGGCTGAACGAGCCGCGGTTGGCCGGCGCCCGCCTGGTCTTCGTCACCCGCGGCGCCGTCGCGGTGCCCGGCGAGACCGTCACCGACCCGGCCGGCGCCGCCGTCTGGGGCCTGCTGCGCTCCGCCCAGACCGAGAACCCGGGCAGTCTGCTGCTGATCGACCTCGACGACGCGTTCCGGTCCGCCGGGATGCTGCCGCACGTCCTCACCCTCGACGAACAGCAACTCGTCGTCCGCGACCACGCGGTCCGCGCCGCCCGCCTGGCCCGGCTGCCGGAGCCGGCCGCCGGCACCGCGCCGGCCCGCGCCTGGGACCCGGACGGCACCGTCCTGATCACCGGCGGCACCGGCGGCCTGGGCGCCGCGCTCGCCCGCCACCTGGTCACCGTCCGCGGTGCCCGCCACCTGCTGCTCGTCGGCCGCCGCGGACCCGAGGCACCGGGCGCCGGCGCACTGGTGGCGGAGCTGACCGCACAGGGCGCGGACGTGCGGGTGGCCGCCTGCGACGTCGGCGACCGCACCGCCCTCGACGCGCTCCTCGCCACGGTCCCCGCGGCGCACCCGCTGACCGCCGTCGTGCACACCGCCGGCGTCCTGGACGACGCCCTGATCGGCTCGCTCACCCCCGGCCAACTGGCCACCGTGCTACGGCCCAAGGCCGACGCCGCCTGGCATCTGCACGACGCCACCCGCGGCCTCGACCTGGCCGGCTTCGTCCTGTACTCCTCGGTCTCCGGCGTCCTGGGCAGCCCCGGCCAGGGCAACTACGCCGCCGCCAACGCCTACCTCGACGCGCTCGCCCGGCACCGCGCCGACCAGGGCCTCCCGGCGCTCTCCCTCGCCTGGGGCCCCTGGGGCCGGGGCAGCGGCATGACCGCGTCGGTCAGCGACGCCGACCTGGAGCGGATGGCGCGCGGCGGCCTGCCGCCGCTGACCGTCGAGGACGGCCTGGCCCTGTTCGACGCCGCCGTCGGCCGCCCCGAGCCGGCCCTGGTGCCCAGCCGCATCAACGTCGCCGGCCTGCGGGACCAGCAGGCCCTGCCGGCGCTCTGGCGCGACCTGGTACCGCGGGCCCGCCGCACCGCGGCCGCCGCCGACCGCTCCCCGGTCACGGTGCGCGAGCGCCTCCGCCACCTCGACGAGACCGGCCGGGAACAGCTGCTCACCGACCTCGTCGTCGGCTACACCGCCGGCCTGCTCGGCCACCCCGACCCCACCGCCGTCGACCCCGAACGGGGCTTCCTGGAGCTGGGCTTCGACTCCCTGGTCTCGGTCGGCCTGCGCAACCAGCTCGCCGAGATCCTCGGCCTGCGCCTGCCCTCGTCCATCGTCTTCGACAGCAAGTCCCCCGTGAAGCTGGCGCGTTGGCTGCACCAGGAACTCGCCAACAGCCCCCAGCCGGGCGCCCCCGCCCCCGCCACCGCGGACGCCCGCCCCGCGGTGCGCTCCGACGACACCCTGGAGGGCCTGTTCTACAACGCGGTGCGCGGCGGCAAGCTCGTCGAGGCGATGCGGATGCTCAAGGCCGTCGCCAACACCCGGCCGATGTTCGACACCCCCGCCGAGCTGGAGGAGCTCTCCGAGCCGGTGACGCTCGCCGACGGCCCGGGCCGGCCCCGGCTGATCTTCGTCAGCGCCCCGGGCGCCACCGGCGGCGTCCACCAGTACGCGCGCATCGCCGCGCACTTCCGCGGCAGCCGCCATGTCTCCGCGCTGCCCCTGATGGGCTTCGCCCCCGGCGAACTCCTCCCGGCCACCAGCGAGGCCGCGGCCCGCATCGTCGCCGAGAGCGTCCTGATGGCCAGCGAGGGGGAACCGTTCGTCATGGTCGGCCACTCCACCGGCGGCTCGCTCGCCTACCTCGCCGCCGGTGTCCTGGAGGACATCTGGGACGTCCGGCCCGAAGCGGTGGTCCTCCTCGACACCGCGTCCATCCGCTACAACCCCGGCGAGGGCAACGACCTGGACCGCACCACGCGGTTCTACCTGGCCGACATCGACTCGCCCTCGGTGACGCTCAACAGCGCCCGGATGTCCGCCATGGCCCACTGGTTCATGGCGATGACCGACATCCAGGCGCCCGCCCCCACCGCCCCCACCCTCCTCGTGCGCGCCGCCCGGGCCCTCGACGGCTTCCGGCTCGACACCTCGTCCGTCCCCGCCGACGAGGTCCGGGACATCGACGCCGACCACCTCTCCCTCGCCAAGGAGCACTCGGCACTGACCGCGCAGGCCATCGAGGGATGGCTCGCGGAACTGGAGGAACCCGCGGTGTGAGAACAGATCGAGCCGGGCGTCCGGACAAGGCGCCACACATCCCACCGGGGTGGGGCGGGGTGGCGCCGCCCCACCCCGCCCGGCCCCGCGCAGACAGTCGGACGCCTGTCCCCCCACGGCACCACCCTCCAGAGGAGTCCTCCATGAGCACACCCACCGCGCCGCCCTCCCTCGCGGCGGAGGCGCGCACCGTCCTGCGCCTGAGCCCCCTGCTGAGCGACCTGCAATCCAGGGCCCCCGTCTGCAAGGTCCGCACCCCGGCCGGCGACGAGGGCTGGCTCGTCACCCGCCACGCCGAACTCAAACAGCTGCTGCACGACGAGCGGTTGGCCCGCGCCCACGCCGACCCGGCCAACGCACCGCGCTACGTACGCAACCCGATGCTGGACCTCATCGTCACCGACGACGTCGACGGGGCGCGCGCCCTGCACGCCGAGATGCGCTCGCTGCTCACCCCGCAGTTCTCCGCCCGCCGGGTCCTGGACCTGGTGCCGAAGGTCGAGGCCCTCGCCGAACAGGCGCTCGCGCACCTCACCGCCCAGGGCCCGCCCGCCGACCTGCACGGCGACTTCTCCATGCCGTTCTCCCTGTCGGTGCTGTGCGCCCTCATCGGCGTCCCCGCAGCGGAGCAGGGCCAGTTGGTCGCCGCGCTCGCCAAGCTCGGCGAAATCGACGACCCGACCCGGGCCCAGGAAACCCAGGACGAGCTGTTCGGTCTGTTGTCCGGACTGGCCCGCCGCAAGCGCACCGCACCCGAGGACGACGTCATCTCCCGGCTGTGCCCGAAGGTGCCGTCCGACGACCGCATCGGGCCGATCGTCGCCGGACTGCTCTTCGCCGGCCTGGACAGCGTCGCCAGCCACATCGACCTGGGCACGGTGCTGTTCACCCAGTACCCCGAACAGCTCGCCGCGGCGCTCGCCGACGAGCAGCTGATGCGCAGCGGAGTCGAGGAGATCCTGCGGTCCGCGAAGGCCGGCGGTTCGGTACTCCCGCGGTACGCCACCGCCGACGTGCAGGTCGGCGACGTGACCATCAGGACCGGCGACCTGGTGCTGCTGGACTTCACTCTGGTGAACTTCGACCGCACGGTCTTCGACGAGCCCGAGCTGTTCGACATCCGGCGGGCGCCCAACCCGCACCTGACGTTCGGCCACGGCATGTGGCACTGCATCGGCGCACCGCTGGCCCGGGTCCAACTGCGCACCGCCTACACCCTGCTCTTCACCCGGCTCCCCGGCCTGCGGCTGGCGCGCCCGATCGAGGAACTGGGCTTCTCGTCCGGCCAGTTGTCCGCCGGACTGACGCAGCTGTCCGTCACCTGGTGACGATCTGCCCGCCCGCTCCCGGGCAGGCAGAGGCGAGGGCCCCCGACCCGCTCGGCCGGGGGCCCTCACGCACGGGGGAGCGGGCTCCTCAGTCCGCCGCGACGCTGATCGCCCCGGACGGGCACAGCGCCGCCGCCTCGCGGGCGGCGACGGCCAAAGCGCCCGCCGCCGGGTCGAGGACGGTCACCAGACCGTCGTCGTCCTGGTCGAACAGGTCCGGTGCGGTCAGGACGCACTGGCCGGCCCCGACGCAGCGGCCGGGGTCCACGGTGATGCGCACGATCGTTCCTCCGAGGGTCGGTTCGTTGCCGGGGTCGGGCCGCCGGCGGGCGGCCCGACCGGGCTCACTTCCAGGTGACGGGCAGTTCGTGCAGGCCGAACAGCACCCCGTCGTACTTCAACGGCAGTTCCTCCACCGGCACGGCGAGCGTGAGGGAGGGGATCCGGGCGAAGAGCGTGCGGTAGGCGATGTCCATCTCCTCCCGCACCAGGTTCTGGCCCAGGCACTGGTGGACACCGTAGCCGAACGCCACGTGCGAGCGCGCCGAGCGCTCGGGGTCGAACTCCGAGGGCGCCGCGAACGCCGTGTCGTCGTGGTTGGCGGCGGCGATCAGCGGCACGATGCCCTCACCGGCCCGGATCAGCTGACCGCCGATCTCCACGTCCTCGACGGCCACCCGGAACGCCACCAGATCGGCCACCGAGTAGTAGCGCAGCAGCTCCTCGACGATCCGGTCGTCGCCGATCCACTGCGGGTTGGTGAGCAACTGCACCACGCCCAGGCCGATGTTGTTCGCCGTCGTCTCGTGCCCGGCGATCAGCAGCAGCATCGACACCCCGGACAGCTCCTGCCGGGACAGCGTGCCCGCGGCGATCAGCCGGCTGATCAGGTCGTCGCCGGGCCGCCGCTGCTTGATCTGGATGAGTCGGCCCAGATAGCGCAGCAGTGCCTGGGTCGCCTTGTCGCGCTCCTCGTCGGTCGAGCTGAGTCGGACCAGCACCCGGGTCCGGTCCTCGAAGAAGTCCCGGTCGGCCTTGGGCACCCCGAGCAGACTGGAGATCACCAGGGACGGCACCGGCAGCGCGAAGGACTCGATGAGGTCCGCCGAGGTGCCCGCGGCCAGCATCGCGTCGATCCGCTCGTCCACGATCTGCTGGATCACCGGCCGCAGTTCCCGCACCTTGCGCACGGTGAACTCGGGGATCAGCGTCTTGCGGAACCGTCCGTGCTCCGGGGGGTCCATCGCCACGAACCACCCCGGCACCTCGTACTGCGACGGGGCGCCACCGGTCCGACCGGCTTTGGGGAAACCGGGTTTGGAGGGGTCGGCGCTGATCCGCGGGTCGGTCAGCACCGCCCGGACGTCCTCGTGCCGGGTCACCAACCAGACCGGGCCGCTGGGGAGTTCGGAGCGGACCAGGCCCACTCCGCCGCGGTAGGTCGCGTACTCCGGCGGGGGGAAGGGCCGGCCCGGCCTGCGCAGCGGGAAGGCCACCGGGCACTGCGGCGCGGCCGTCCGCGCGTCGGCTCCGGTGCTCATGCCGCTCCGTAGAACGCGCGGATCCGGCCGGTGATGAACTCCTGCTGCTGCGCGGTCAGTCCGGTGTGCGTCGGCAGGTAGAAGCCGTCGGCGCTGAGCCGGGCCGCGTTCAACGTGGGCCAGTCGGCGGAGAAGTAGCCGGGCTGACGGCTCATCGGCTTGAAGAACACCCGGGTCTCGACGCCCTCGCCGGCGAGGTACCCGCACAGCTCGTCGCGCCGCTCGGCCCGCAGGTCGTACATCCACAGCACGTCGCGCGGCGGCATCAGCGTGATGCCGGGGATGTCGCGCAGCGCCTCGTCGTAGCGCTTCTCGATGTCGCGGCGCCGGGCGAGGATGGTGTCCAGCTGCTCGGTCTGGGCGAGCGCCACCGCGGCCTGCATGTTGGTCATCCGGAAGTTGTAGGCCAGCTTCTTGTGCAGGAAGCTGTGGTCCTTGGTGAACGCCATCGCCCGCAGATGGGCCATCTGCTCGGCCAGGTGCGGGTCGTGGGTCAGGCAGACGCCGCCCTCGCCGGCCGAGATGATCTTGTTGGCGAAGAGTGAGAAACAGGCGATGTCGCCCCGCGGCCGCACCCCGTGCGCCTCGGCGGAGTCCTCCACCACCCGCAGGTTGTACTCGTACGCCAGGTTCAGCACGGCGTCCATGTCGCACTGCCGGCCGTAGATGTGCACCGGCATGATCACCTTGGTGCGCGGGGTGATCTTCTCCTCGATGCGGGACACGTCGATGTTCAGGTCGTCGCCGCAGTCCACGAACACCGGCGTGGCACCGGTGTAGGTCACCGCCCAGGCGGACGCGATCATCGTGAACTCCGGGACGATCACCTCGTCACCGGGGCCGACGCCCAGCGCGCGCAGCGCCAGCGTCAGCGCCGTGGTGCCGGAGGAGCAGGCGACGCCGAACGGCACGTCGTTGTACGCGGCGAACGCCTCCTCGAACTGCCTGACGTAAGGCCCCTGCGAAGAGATCCAGCCGCCGCCGACGGCCTCCGTCACATAGTCGAGCTCGCGGCCCTGGAGCCACGGCATGGACACCGGATACGTAAAGGACATGAGTTGAGTCTTCCTCGGTCAGTCGGTTGCCAGGGCGGGAAGGCCGAGCAGCAGGTCCGCCGCCGCGGCCCGGCCGCCGGCGTCCCGCAGCAGCCCGGCGAAGTGCTCCGCGCGCTCGGTGAAGGAGGGCTGGTCGAGCACGCGGGTGATCTTGTCCAGGACGTCCTCGGTGTCCACGGTCTCCGGCCGGTCCAGCGTCAGGCTCACCCCGAAGTCCTGGCCCCGGATCGCCTGGTCGTCGCAGTCCACCCACAACGGCCGGACCACCAGCGGCTTCCCGAAGTACAGGCCCTCGTGGTAGCCGTTGCCGCCGGCGTGGGTGAAGAACGCCTTCACGTTCGGATGGGCCAGCACGTCCAGCTGGGACGGCACCCAGCCCTCGATCCGCAGGTTGTCCGGCAGCTCGGCGGCCGGCGGCAGCAACTCCTGCTGGCCGCGCGGGAGTTTCCACAACACCTGGTGGCCCTGGCCGTCCAGCCGCCGGGCGACCTCCACCAGCGACGCCACCTGCCCGCGGGTCAGCCGGGTGATCGTGCCGAAGCCCATGTACACCACGGACTTCTGCGCCGACAGCCAGTCCGCCAGGCCGTCGTCGTCCGGTGCCTGGGGCAGCGGCGGCACCATCGTGCCCACCAGCCGCAGCTTCGGATGCATCGGGAACGGGTAGTCCAACTCCCTTACGGAGTAGCACAACACCTGCTCCGCATGGTCGATCCGCGCCATCATCTGCCGTGCCTGGGGCGCGATGCCCAGCTCGGTGCGGATCCGGTTGTCCTCCTCGACGACCTTGCGGATCTCCGGCGTCAGGAACATCCCGAGCGTCCGCAGCCGGAACAGCTGGTTCTCGATCCGCTGGGCCAGGGACATCGCGGCCGGCAGCCCCGAGTGCGGCACCGGGAAACCCGACGGGGTGTAGGACTTGGCGAACGGGACGTGCGAGGTGAGGACGTTGCTCGGCACGAACGGCACCCCGAGCACGAACGGAATGCCCTTGGTGATCGCCAGCTCGTACCCGAACTGGCACATGCTCTCGATCACCATCAGCGCCGGCCGGACCTCCTCGACGATCTCCTCCAGGCGGCGGTACTTCGCCCTCCGCGACTCCGGCGCGAACGAATGCCGAATCACCGCCGCGTGCGCCTTGAACCGCGACCGCTGCGTCACCTCCGCGTACGTCGCGTCGTCCCATGTGACCGCCGACATCTGCGAGACGGTGTCGCCGAGCGACGCGAACTGCACCGGGCTGCCGTCCACCACGGCAGCCACCTCGTCGCGCGCTTTCTCGTCGGTGGCGAACCACAGGTCCGCCACGTTGCGCCGGGACAATTCCCCGGCCAGCACGAGCAGCGGATTGAGCAGGCCGCTTTCGGCATAACTGACGAACAGGATCGGCCGCCGATTCGCGCCCATGGACAACACCCCTCGGAATGTGGCGGGCCGCCGGGCCCGCGCGCCACGCACCCGCCCGGCCGGGTCGCCGGGTGGGTGCATTCGCCGACGCCGCCACCCCGGGCGCGCGCTGCCGGAAGGAACGGTCACCGGCCGGCACCCGGAACGCGCCGCGTGGAAAACGGGTCGGTTACTTGGTCTCATGCCACGGACCGGGGAATCACTAGTCTTCGCCGCGCGACGGCCCTTTCCGGGCCGTGCGGCCAATGCCCGTCCCCGTCGCCCGTCATTCCTTAGGGAAAAGTACAGCGTTTGCGAACGTACGATCCGGCACGCAGAGGTGACCTGAGGCCAACTTTTCCGCAGGGGTGAGCAAGGCATGACGATCGGAGCCGACGAGGACCCGGTGGTGGTCGTCGGAATGGCCTGCCGTTATCCGGGTGGGGTCGCCGGCCCGGAGGACCTGTGGGAACTGGTCCGCACCGGCCGCGACGCGACCACCGCCTTCCCGGACGACCGCGGCTGGGACCTGGCCGCACTGGCCGGCGACGGACCCGGCCGCAGCGCGACCCGCGAGGGCGGATTCCTCACCGGCGCCGCCGACTTCGACGCCGCCTTCTTCGGCATGTCGCCCCGCGAGGCCGTCTCCACCGACCCGCAACAGCGCCTTGTCCTGGAGACCGCCTGGGAAGCCCTGGAACGCGCGGGCATCGACCCGCACTCCCTGCGCGGCAGCCGCACCGGCGTCTTCATCGGCGCCAGCGGCCAGGACTACGCCGCCGTCACCCACGCCTCGCCCGACGACCTGGACGGTCACGCCCTCACCGGCCTGGCCCCCGGCGTCGCCTCCGGTCGCCTGGCGTACGTCCTGGGCCTCGAAGGCCCCGCCGTCACCGTCGACACCACGTCCTCCTCCTCGCTGGTCGCACTGCACTGGGCGGTTCGCGCCCTGCGCGCGGGGGAGTGCAGCACCGCCCTGGCCGGCGGCGTCACGGTGATGTCCACCCCGGCCGCCTTCGTCGGCCACACCCGACAGGGCGGCCTCGCACCCGACGGCCGCTGCAAGCCGTTCTCCGACGACGCCGACGGCACCGCCTGGGCGGAGGGCGTCGGCATCGTCGTCCTGGAGCACCTGTCCACCGCCCGCGCCGCCGGCAACCCCGTCCTCGCCGTGCTGCGCGGCTCGGCCGTCAACCAGGACGGCGCCTCCGACGGCCTCACCGCACCCAGCGGTCCCGCCCAGGAACGCGTCATCCGCGCCGCCCTCGCCGACGCCCGACTCGTCCCCGCCGACATCGACCTCGTCGAGGCGCACGGCACCGGCACCCGGCTCGGCGACCCCGTCGAGGCCCGGGCGCTGCTCGCCGCCTACGGCCAGGACCGGGACCCGGACCGGCCGCTGCGCCTGGGCTCCCTGAAGTCCACCCTCGGCCACGCACAGGCCGCCGCCGGCATCGGCGGAGTGATCAAGACCGTCCTGACCCTCCGGCACGGCCTGATGCCGCGCATCCGGCACCTGGCCACGCCCACCCGCCAAGTCGACTGGTCCCAGGGTGCCGTGGCCCCCCTCACCGACCACACGCCCTGGCCACCGGCCGACCGACCGCGCCGCGCCGGCGTCTCCTCCTTCGGCATCAGCGGCACCAACGCCCATGTGATCCTCGAAGAGGCCCCGCCCGCCGACGTCCCCGTCACCCGGCCCGGCACCCTCCGCCCCACCACCGTCCCCTGGCCGGTCTCCGCCGCCACCCCCGAAGCCCTCGACGCCCAACTCGCCCGGCTCCGCGCCCACCTGCGCACCCGGCCGGACCTGGACCCGCTGGACGTCGGCTACTCCCTCGCCACCGGTCGCGCCGCGCTCCGCCACCGGGCGGTCCTCCTGCCGACCGCCGACGGCGCCGCCGCGGACGCCGTCGAGCACGCCCGTGGCGCGGCCCACCAGCGCCGCACCGCCGTCCTCTTCTCCGGCCAGGGCAGCCAGCGCCTGGGCATGGGCCGCGAACTCGCCGCCCGCTTCCCGGTGTTCGCCGACGCACTGGACGACGCGCTGCGCGCCCTGGACCGGCACCTGGACGGCCCGGTGCGCGAGGTGATGTGGGGCACCGACGCCGCGCTGCTGGACCGGACCGGCTGGACCCAGCCCGCCCTGTTCGCCGTCGAGGTCGCCCTCCACCGCCTGATCACCTCGCTCGGCCTGCGCCCCGACGCCGTCGGCGGCCACTCCGTCGGCGAGATCGCCGCCGCCCACGTCGCCGGCGTCCTGAGCCTGGAGGACGCCTGCCGCCTGGTGGCCGCCCGCGCCACGCTGATGCAGGCGCTCCCGGCCGGCGGCGCGATGGCCGCGCTGGAGGCCACCGAGGACGAAGTGGCCCCGCTGCTCGGCGCACACCTCGCGCTGGCCGCCGTCAACGGCCCGACCGCGGTCGTCGTCGCCGGAACCGAGGACGCCGTGCTGCAACTGACCGCCCACTTCGCCGACCGCGGCCGGCGCACCAGCCGGCTGGCCGTCTCGCACGCCTTCCACTCGCCGCTGATGGAGCCCATGCTCGACGCCTTCCGGGACGTCGTGGGCCGACTGACCTTCCACCAGCCGTCGATCCCGCTGGTCTCCAACCTCACCGGTGAACTCGCCGGCAGCGAGATCACCACCACCGAGTACTGGGTCCGGCACGTCCGCGACACCGTCCGCTTCGCCGACGGCATCACCGCACTGGCCAAGGCCGGCACCGACGTCCTGGTCGAACTCGGCCCCGGCAGCGTGCTGTCCGCGATGGCCCGCGACACCCTGGGCCCCGACGGCACCACCGACGTCGTACCCGCCCTGACCAAGGGACGGCCCGAGGAGACCGCGTTCGCCGGCGCCCTCGGCCGCCTGCACACCCTCGGCGTCCCCGTCGACTGGCCCGCCTTCTACGCCGGCACCGGCGCCCGCCGCGTCGAACTGCCCACCTACGCCTTCCAGCGCGTGCGCCACTGGCCCACCCCGCCCCGCCCGAACGGCACCGGGCCCGGCGCCCTCGGCCACCCCCTGCTCGGCTCCGCCGTCGAACTCGCCGACGGCGGCGGCACCGTCTGCTCCGGCGCCCTCTCCCTCCGCACCCACCCCTGGCTCGCCGACCACACCGTCGCCGGCCGGATCGTGCTGCCGGCCACCGCGCTGCTGGAACTCGCCGTGCGCGCCGGCGACGAAACGGGCTGCGACGTCCTGCACGAACTCCACCTCACCACCCCGCCGGCCCTGCCCGACGACGCCGCCCTGCACGTCCAGGTGCACGTCGGCCCCGCCGACCCCACCGGGCGCCGCGCCGTCACCGTCCACACCCGCCCCGACCACCACCCGGCCGGCGACTGGACCCGATGCGCCACCGGCACCCTCGGCAGCACCCCGCCGTCCACCACCGAAGCCGCCACCGACGGCACCCCGGCCAGCTGGCCGCCGGCCGACGCCGAACCCCTCGACCTCGCCGACCACTACGAACGGCTCGCCGACCGCGGCTTCGACTACGGCCCGACCTTCCGCGGCCTGCGCGCCGCCTGGCGACGCGGCGCGGAGATCTTCGCGGACGTGGAATGCCCGCCCGGCACCGCCGACGACGCCCCCGACCACGAACTGCACCCCGCCCTGCTCGACGCGGCCCGGCACGCCGCCATGGCCGTGGACGGCACCGTGCCCGTCGCCTGGCACGGCGTCCGGCTGCACGCCGTCGGCGCCACCGCGCTGCGCGTCCGCATCCGCCCCACCACGACCGGCACACTGACCCTCACCGCGGTCGACGTGCACGGCGCGCCGGTCGTCACCGTCGAGGCCCTCGCCACCCGCCCGCTGACCGACGAGGAACGCGCCGCCCCCCGGACCCCGCGGCAGGCCCGCGGCGAGACGCCCGCCGACGCCCGCCCGGCCCGGCCCGCCGCGGCCCGCCCCGACCCGGCCGGCGAACCCCTCCCGGACACCACCGCCTCCCACCCCACCGCCGGCCACCTCACCGCGCTTCCGCCGGCCGCCCGGGAGCGCCACCTGCTGGACCTGGTGCGCACCCAGGCCGCCGCCGTCCTGGGCCACCCCGGCCCCGAGGCCGTCGGCACCCGCAGCGTCTTCAAGGAGCTCGGGTTCGACTCGTTGGCCGGCGTCGAACTCGCCGACCGGCTCACCGCCCGCACCGGACTGCGTTTGCCGGCCACCCTCGTCTTCAACTTCCCCACCCCCGAACGGGCGGCCCACCGCCTCGGGGAACTCCTCGCCGCAACCGACCCCCTCGACCCCGGGGCGTACGGCGAGGAACTCACCAGGTTCGAGGCGATCGTGACGAACCTGCCGCCGGACGGCCCCGAACGCCGGGCCGTCGCGGACCGGTTGGACGCCATCGTCTCCGCACTCCGCCAGAACTCGCCTGCAGAGGTGCCCTCCTCGGACGAGGACATCGACACGGTGTCGGTCGACAGACTGCTCGACATCATCGATGAAGAGTTCGAAACCACATAGAGAAATTGTTGCTTTCGTTCGCGACCCGATGACGAGGACGGACCGATGCAGGAACCCCAGCAAGGCCAGCCGGACCAGCAGGAGAAAATCGTCGACTATCTCCGGCGGGTCACTTCCGATCTTCGCCGTGCCCGCCGCCGCATTGGCGAACTGGAATCCAAGGACAACGAACCCATCGCCATCGTCGGAATGGGCTGCCGACTTCCCGGCGGCGTCAATTCACCGGAATCCCTGTGGGACCTGGTGCGGTCCGGTGGTGACGCCATTTCCGGATTCCCCGCCGACCGCGGCTGGGACCTGGAAACCCTCACCGGAAACGGCGACGGCAGCAGCGCCACCCACGAGGGCGGATTCCTCTACGACGCCGCGGAATTCGACGCCGCCTTCTTCGGCATCTCGCCGCGCGAGGCGACCGCCATGGACCCCCAGCAGCGCCTCCTCCTCGAAGTCGCCTGGGAGGCGCTGGAGCGCGCCGGCATCGCCCCCACCGCCCTGCGCGGCAGCCGGTCCGGCGTGTTCGTCGGCTCCTACCACTGGGGCGCGCCCTCGGCCGACGCCGCCACCGAACTGCACGGCCACGCCCTGACCGGCACCGCCGCCAGCGTGCTGTCCGGCCGCCTGGCCTACACCCTCGGCCTCGAAGGCCCGGCCGTCACCGTCGACACCGCCTGCTCCTCCTCCCTCGTCGCCCTGCACCTGGCCGCCCAGTCCCTGCGCGCCGGGGAATCCTCGCTCGCCGTGATCGGCGGCGTCACGATCCTCACCGAGCCGTCCGTCTTCGTCGAGTTCAGCGCCCAGGGCGGCCTGGCACTCGACGGCCGCTGCAAGGCGTTCTCCGACGCCGCCGACGGCACCGGTTGGGCCGAGGGCGTCGGTGTCCTCGTCGCCGAGCGGCTCTCCGACGCGGAGCGCAACGGCCACCCGGTCCTCGCCGTGCTGCGCGGCTCCGCCGTCAACCAGGACGGCGCCTCCAACGGCCTGACCGCCCCCAACGGCCCCTCCCAGGAACGCGTCATCCAGCAGGCCCTCGCCCGGACCGGCCTGACCCCCGCCGACATCGACGCCGTCGAGGCGCACGGCACCGGCACCCGGCTCGGCGACCCCATCGAGGCCCAGGCCCTGCTCGCCACCTACGGCCAGGGACACACCCCGGACCAGCCGCTGTGGCTCGGCTCCCTGAAGTCCAACATCGGGCACACCCAGGCAGCCGCCGGCGTCGCCGGTGTCATCAAGATGGTCATGGCGCTGCGCCACGGCCACCTGCCGCCGACCCTGCACGCCGACGCGCCCTCCTCGCACGTGGACTGGTCCGCGGGATCGGTACGGCTGTTGACCGAGGGGCAGCAGTGGCCGGAGACCGGTCGTCCGCGCCGGGCCGCGGTGTCCTCGTTCGGCATCAGCGGCACCAACGCGCACGCCCTGCTGGAACAGGCACCCCACCCCGCGGACACCCCGGACGCCGGCGACGACGCCGCGCCCACCGAACCGGCCGGCGCGCCCGCCGCGCTGCCCTGGATCGTCTCCGGCCACTCCCCGCAGGCGCTGCGCGACCAGGCGGCCGCCCTGGCCGCCCGGGTCGAGACCGACCCTGCGCTCCGCCCCCAGGACATCGGGCACACCCTGCACACCGCCCGCGCCCTGCTCGAACGGCGCGCCGTCGTCGTCGCCCCCGACCGCGCCGAACTCCTCGCGGCCACACGCGAGTTGGCCGCCGGCCGGTCCGCGAAAGCCGTCGTCGAGGGCCTCGCGGACGTCGAGGGTCGGACGGTGTTCGTGTTCCCCGGTCAGGGTTCGCAGTGGGTGGGGATGGGTGCGCGGCTGCTGGACGAGTCGCCGGTGTTCGCGGAGCGGATTGCCGAGTGTGCGGCGGCGTTGGCGGAGTTCGCCGATTGGTCGCTGGTGGATGTGTTGCGCGGTGGTGTGGGTGCGCCGTCGTTGGAGCGGGTTGATGTGGTGCAGCCGGCGTCGTTCGCGGTGATGGTGTCGTTGGCTGCGTTGTGGCGTGATCGTGGTGTCGAGCCGGATGCGGTGGTGGGGCATTCGCAGGGGGAGATTGCTGCTGCGGTGGTGTCGGGTGGGTTGTCGTTGCGGGACGGGGCGCGGGTGGTGGCGCTGCGGAGCCAGGCGATCGGTCGTGCGTTGGCGGGGCGGGGCGGGATGATGTCCGTCGCGTTGTCGGTGGAGGCGCTCGAACCGCGGTTGGAGGAGTTCGAGGGGCGGGTGTCGGTGGCCGCCGTCAACGGCCCCGGCGCGGTGGTGGTCTCGGGCGAGCCGACCGCCCTGGACGACCTCCAGGCCCGGCTGGCCGCCGACGAGATCCGGGCCCGCCGGATCGCGGTGGACTACGCCTCGCACTCGCACCAGGTCGAGGACCTGCGCGAGGAACTGCTCGCCGCACTCGCCGAGGTGACCCCCCGGGAAGCGCGGATCCCGTTCTTCTCCACGGCGACCGGCGACTGGCTGGACACCACCGAGCTGGACGCCGGCTACTGGTTCCGCAACCTGCGCGGCCGGGTGCGGTTCGCGGACGCGGTACGGGAGTTGCTGGCGGCGGAGTACCGGGCGTTCGTCGAGGTCAGCTCGCACCCCGTGCTGACGATGGCGGTCCAGGACCTGATCGAGGAGGCCGGGGTCACGGCCGTCGCGACCGGCACCCTGCGCCGCGACCAGGGCGGCGCGGGCCGCTTCCTGCTGTCGGCCGCCGAGGTCTTCGTGCGCGGTGTGGACGTGGACTGGGCGGGGGTGTTCGAGGGGACCGGTGCGTCCCGGGTCGACCTGCCCACCTACGCCTTCCAGCGCGAGCGGTACTGGAACACCCGCAGCGCCGCCGACCGCACCCCGGCCGACGCGCCGATGGACGCCGAATTCTGGGCCGCCGTCGAGCAGGCGGACGTCTCCGCGCTGACCGCCGCGCTCGGCACCGACGAGGACTCCGTCGCCGCCATCCTGCCCGGCCTCACCTCCTGGCGCCGGGCCCGCTCCCAGCGCGCCACCCTCGACTCCTGGCGCTACCGCGTCACCTGGACGCCCCTCGCCCAGGTGCCCCGCGCCACCCTGACCGGCACCTGGCTGCTGGTCACCGCCGACGGCATCGACGACACCGATGTGGCAGGGGCGTTGGAGACCTACGGTGCCGAGGTGCGCCGGCTGGTCCTGGACGAGGAGTGCGTCGACCGCGTCGTCCTGCGGGAGCGGCTGGCCGGCGCGGAGGACGTGACCGGCATCGTCTCCGTCCTCGCCGCCGCGGAGGACGACGCCGCCCGCCACCCCGGCCTCACCCGGGGACTCGCACTCACCGTCTCCCTCGTCCAGGCCCTGGGCGACGCCGCGGCGACCGCGCCGCTGTGGTTCCTGACCCGAGGCGCCTTCGCCACCGGCCCGTCCGACCCCGTCACCCGGCCCCTGCAGAGCCCGATCGCGGGCGTCGGCTGGACCACCGCGCTGGAGCACCCGCAGCGCTGGGGCGGCACCGTGGACCTGCCCGACACCCTCGACGCCCGGGCCGCCCAGCGGCTCGCCGCCGCGCTGTCCGGCGCCCTCGGCGCCGAGGACCAGCTCGCCGTCCGCGCCGCCGGGGTACTGGCCCGCCGCATCGTCCGCGCCGGACACCGCGCCGGACGACCGGCACGGACCTGGGCACCGCGCGGCACCACCCTGGTCACCGGCGGCTCCGGCACCCTCGCCCCGCAGCTCGCCCGCTGGCTGGCCGAACGCGGCGCCGAGCACGTGGTGCTGGTCAGCCGACGCGGTGCCGACGCCCCCGGAGTGCCCGAACTCATCGCGGAGGCAGCCGAGTCGGGCACCGAGGTGACCGCCGCCGCCTGCGACATCACCGACCGCGCCGCGGTCGCCGCGCTGCTGGCCGACCTCACGGCCGACGGCCGCACCCTGCGCACCGTCGTCCACGCCGCCGCCGCCATCGAGCTGTCCGCGCTCGCCGACACCACCGTGGCGGAGTTCGCCGACGTCGTGCACGCCAAGGTCACCGGCGCACGGATCCTCGACGAACTGCTCGACGACGCGGAACTGGACGACTTCGTCCTGTACTCCTCCACCGCCGGCATGTGGGGCAGCGGCGTGCACGCCGCCTACGTCGCCGGCAACGCCTATCTGTCCGCGCTCGCCGAGCAGCGCCGCGCCCGCGGACTGCGCACCACCTCCATCCACTGGGGCAAGTGGCCCGACGACCGGGCACGCGAGCTGGCCGACCCGCACCGGATCCGCCGCAGCGGCCTGGAGTACCTCGACCCCGAGCTGGCGCTCACCGCGCTCCAGCACGTCCTGGACGACGACGAGACCGTCATCGGCCTCATGGACATCGACTGGGACACCTACCACGACGTGTTCACCGCGGGCCGGCCCGCGCACCTCTTCGACCAGATCCCCGAGGTGCGCCGCCGCCTCGACCAGGCATCCGCCCCGGACCCCGCGGGCCCGGCCGCCGACGGCCTGGCCGCCCGCCTGCACGGCCTCGCCGCCGCCGAACAGGACCGGCTGCTGCTCACCCTGGTCCGCACCGAGGCCGCCGCCGTCCTCGGCCACGCCTCCGCCGAGTCCTTCCCCGAGCGCCGCGCCTTCCGCGACCTCGGCTTCGACTCGGTCACCGCCGTGGACCTGCGCAACCGGCTCGTGGCCGGCACCGGACTGCGGCTGCCCTCGACGATGGTCTTCGACCACCCCAACTGCGCGGCGCTCGCCGCGTTCCTGAAGACGACGGCGCTCGGCGTCCCCGGCGCCGCACCGCGGCAGCACGCCGCGACCGGCACCCCGGCCGACGACGACCCGATCGCCGTGATCGGCATGAGCTGCCGCTTCCCCGGCGGCGCCACCACCCCCGAGGAACTGCTGCGGCTCGCCCTCGACGGCGCCGACGTCATCTCGGAGTTCCCCGCGGACCGCGGCTGGGACGCCCGGGGCCTGTACGACCCGGACCCCGACCGCCCCGGCCACACCTACTCCGTCCAGGGCGGCTTCCTCCACGAGGCCGCCGGCTTCGACCCCGGCTTCTTCGGGATCTCCCCGCGCGAGGCGGTCGCCATGGACCCGCAGCAGCGGCTCCTGCTGGAGACCTCCTGGGAGGCGTTCGAACGCGCCGGCATCGACCCCACGTCACTGCGCGGCAGCGCCGCCGGCACCTTCTTCGGGGCCAGCTACCAGGACTACTCCTCCACCGTGCAGCACGGCACGGGGGAGTCCGAGGCGCACATGGTGACCGGCACCGCGGCCAGCGTCCTGTCCGGCCGGGTCTCCTACCTGCTCGGCCTGGAGGGCCCCGCGGTCACCGTGGACACCGCCTGCTCCTCCTCCCTGGTCGCCCTGCACCTGGCCTGCCAGTCCCTGCGCAGCGGCGAGAGCTCCCTCGCGCTGGCCGGTGGCGCGGCCGTGATGGCCACCCCGCACGCGTTCGTCGGCTTCAGCCGGCAGCGTGCCCTCGCCAAGGACGGCCGCTGCAAGCCGTTCTCCGACACCGCCGACGGCATGACGCTCGCCGAGGGCGTCGGCGTCGTCCTGCTGGAGCGCCTGTCCCACGCCCGCGCCAACGGGCACCGGGTCCTGGCCGTGATCCGCGGCTCGGCCGTCAACCAGGACGGCGCCTCCAACGGCCTGACCGCGCCCAACGGCCCGTCCCAGCAGCGCGTGATCCGCCAGGCGCTCGCCAACGCCGGCCTGACCGGCGCCGACGTCGACGCGGTCGAGGCGCACGGCACCGGCACCAAACTCGGCGACCCCATCGAGGCCCAGGCCCTGCTCGCCACGTACGGTCAGGACCGCGACGCCGAACGGCCGCTGCTGCTGGGCTCGGTGAAGTCCAACATCGGCCACACCCAGGCCGCGGCCGGCGTCGCCGGCGTCATCAAGATGGTGCTGGCCATGGACGCCGGCGAACTGCCCGGCACCCTGCACCTCGACGCGCCCTCCAGCCACGTCGACTGGACCGCCGGCGCCGTGGAACTGCTGCGCGGGCGCACCCCGTGGCCCGAGAGCGGGCGCCCCCGCCGGGCCGGTGTCTCCTCGTTCGGCATCAGCGGCACCAACGCCCACCTGATCCTCGAACAGGCCCCGGCCACCGAGCCGCCCGCCGACCCCGACCGCGCCCAGGACACCGACACCGTCGTCCCCTGGCCGCTCGCCGCCAAGTCCCCGGCCGCCCTGCGCGCCCAGGCCGCCCGGCTGCTCGCCACCGTCGAGCACGCCCCCGACCTTCCGCCCGCCCCCGTCGGCCACGCCCTGGCCACCACCCGCGCCGCCCTCGAACACCGCGCCGTCGTCGTCGGCGAGCGCCGCGAGGACTTCCTGCGCGGCCTGGCCGCCCTGTCCACCGGCGCCTCGGCGGCCGGCCTGGTCACCGGCATCGCCGGCCCCGACCCCGAGGGAGCGGTCTTCGTCTTCCCCGGCCAGGGATCCCAGTGGTGGGGAATGGGCCGCGAACTCCTCGCCACGTCCGAGGTGTTCCGCACCGCGATCGACGACTGCGCGACGGCCCTCGCCCCGTACGTCGACTGGTCGCTGCACGACGTCCTGGCCGGCGAGGGCGACCCCGCCCTGCTGGAGCGGGTGGACGTGGTCCAGCCCGCGCTGTTCGCCATGATGGTCGGGCTGTCCGCGCTCTGGCGCTCCCACGGCGTCGTCCCGGCGGCCGTGGTCGGCCACTCGCAGGGCGAGATCGCCGCGGCCTGCGTCGCCGGAGCCCTCAGCCTGGCGGACGCCGCCCGCGTGGTGGCACTGCGCAGCCAGGCACTGCCGCAACTGTCCGGACGCGGCGGCATGATGTCGGTCTCCGCCCCCGTCGAGCGGGTCGGCGCACTCCTCGCCCCGTGGCAGGAGGCGCTGTCCGTCGCCGCGGTCAACGGGCCCTCGTCCGTGGTCGTCTCCGGCGACACCGACGCCCTCGACGCCCTGCTCACCGCCTGCCAGGAACAGGGCGTGCGGGCCCGCAAGGTGTCCGTGGACTACGCCTCGCACGGGCGGCACGTCGAGGCCGTCCGCGACGAACTCGCCCGCGTCCTCGCGCCCGTCGACCCGCGCGCCCCCGAAGTGCCGTTCTACTCGACGGTCACCGGCGACCGCGTGGACGACGCCGCCTTCGACGGCGCCTACTGGTACACCAACCTCCGCCGGACCGTCCGCATGGAGGAGGCCACCCGCGCTCTCCTCACCGCCGGGCACCGCGTCTTCATCGAGGTCAGCCCGCACCCGGTGCTCGCCGCCCCGATCCAGGAGACCCAGGAGGCCGTCGCGGAGGCCACCGGCGGGTCCGCGGTGGTCCTCGGCTCGCTGCGCCGCGACGAGGGAGGCCCGCGGCGCTTCCTGACCTCGCTCGCCGAGGCCCACACCCACGGCGCCCCGGTCGACTGGACCACCACCTTCGCCCGGTCCGCCTACCGGCCGGTGGACCTGCCGACCTACCCCTTCCAACGGCAGGACTTCTGGCCCGAGGCCCGGCCCGCCACCCCGGCCGCCGGCGCCGACGCGTCCGACGCCGCGTTCTGGCAACTGGTCGAGAACCAGGACCTCGCCGCGCTCGCCGACGCGCTCGGCGTCCCCGCCGACGCCGAGCACACCGCGCTCGGCGCCGTGCTGCCGGCCCTGTCCGCCTGGCGCGCCAAGGCCCAGGCCCGCACCCGGATCGACGAACTCCGCTACCACGTCCAGTGGACCCGGGTCGCCGAGCCCGCAGCGGCCCCCGCCACCGGCCGGCTGCTGGTCGCCGTCCCGCCGGACCACGCCGACGCCCCCTGGGTCACCGCGGCGCTCGACGCCCTGGGCACCGACACCGTCCGCTTCGAGGCCAAGGGCACCGACCGCGCGGGATGGGCCGCGCAGATCGCCCAACTCATCGAGGACGGGGAGGAGTTCAGCGGCGTGGTGTCGCTGCTGGCAGCCGCCGAGGACCTCCACCCGGACTTCGGCTCGGTGCCGCTGGGGCTGGGGCAGACCCTCGTCCTCGTCCAGGCCCTCGGCGACGCCGGCCTGACCGCACCCCTGTGGTGCCTGACCCGCGGCGCCGTCGCCACCGGCCGCGACGACGCCCTCGGCAGCCCGACACAGGGCGCCCTGTGGGGCCTCGGCCGGGTCGTGGCCCTGGAACACCCCGACCGCTGGGGCGGCCTGATCGACCTGCCCGCCGCCCTCGACGCCCGCGCCGCGGCCCGCCTCACCGGCCTGCTCGCCGACCCCGCCGGCGAGGACCAACTCGCCGTCCGCGCCACCGGCGTGCTCGCCCGCCGCATGGTGCACGCCGCGCCGTCCGCGCCCCGCGCCGGGCGCCGCTGGCGGGGCCGCGGCACCTGCCTGATCACCGGCGGCACCGGCGGCATCGGCGGCCGGGTCGCCCGCTGGATGGCCGAGCACGGTGCCGCCCACCTGGTCCTGACCAGCCGGCGCGGCCCGGACGCACCCGGCGCCGCCGCACTCCGGGCCGAACTGGAGGCCCTGGGCGCCCGCGTCACCCTCGCCGCCTGCGACGTCGCCGACCGCGACGCCCTGGCCGCCCTGCTGGCCGACCTCCCCGCCGACCAGCCGCTCACCTCCGTCTTCCACTCCGCCGGCGTGGCCGACGGGGACGCCCGGGCAGCCGACCTGACCCTCGATCAGCTCGACGCGCTGCTGCGCGCCAAACTGACCGCCGCCCACCACCTGCACGAGCTGACCGCCGCCCTCGACCTCGACGCGTTCGTGCTCTTCTCCTCCGGCGCCGCGGTCTGGGGCAGTGGCGGCCAGCCCGGCTACGCCGCCGCCAACGCCTACCTCGACGCCCTCGCCGCCCACCGCAGGTCCCTCGGCCTGTCCGGCGCTTCCGTCGCCTGGGGCACCTGGGGCGAGGTCGGCATGGCCACCGTCCCCGAGGTCCACGAGCGACTGCACCGCCAAGGGGTCCGCGCCATGGAACCGGACCACGCGATCGGCGCGCTCCAGCAGATGCTGGAGGACGACGACACCACCCTCGCCGTGACCCTCATGGACTGGGAGACGTTCGCACCCAGCTTCACCGCGACCCGACCCAGCGCCCTGTTCAGCACGGTGCCCGAAGCCGTCCGCGCGGTGACCGGCGACCCCGGCACCACGGCCGGCGACGACGCGGACTCCGCGACCCCGCCGCTCCGCCGCCACCTGGAGGAGCTGTCCGCCGCCGAGCGCGGCCGGGCCCTCGTCGAGGCGGTCCGCGCCGAGGCGTCCGCGACCCTCGGCCACGACACCCCCGATGCCATCCCCGCCGGCCGTGCCTTCCGCGACGTCGGCTTCGACTCGGTCACCGCCGTCGAACTGCGCAACCGGCTGCGCACCGCCCTCGGCCTGCCGCTGCCGGCCGCGCTCGTCTTCGACCACCCCACCCCCACGGCCCTCGCCGGCCACCTCGGCGCGCTGCTGTTCGGCACCGCCCCCGAGGACGCCGGCGCCGGCCGCCCCGACGACCCCGACGCCCGCATCCGCGAGGCGCTCGCCACCGTCCCCATCGGACGGCTGCGCAAGGCGGGCCTCCTCGACATGGTGCTGAAACTCGCCGACTCCGACGCGACCGACGACCCCGCCCCCGAGGCCGACGCCCCCTCGGAATCCCTCGACGACATGGACGCCGAAGCCCTGCTGCGGCTGGCCACCGAGAACTCGGCGAACTGAAAGAGAGCTGGAGCCCACCATGAGCACGAACCCCGACAAGTACGTCGAGGCACTCCGGTCGTCCCTGAAGGAGATCGAGCGGCTGCGCCGGCAGAACGAACAGCTGGTGGCGGCGGCGGTCGAGCCCGTCGCGGTCGTCGGCATCGGCTGCCGCTTCCCCGGCGGCGTCACCTCCCCCGAGGACCTGTGGGAGCTGGTCGCCGAGGGGCGCGACGTCATCGGGCCGTTCCCGCAGGACCGCGGCTGGGACCTGGAGAAGCTGGCCGGCGGCGGCGAGGGCGGCAGCCTCGCGCAGGTCGGCGGCTTCGTCGAGGACGCCGCCGGCTTCGACCCCGGCTTCTTCGGCATCTCCCCGCGCGAAGCGGTCGCCATGGACCCGCAGCAGCGCATCCTGCTGGAGATCACCTGGGAAGCCCTGGAACGCGCCGGCATCGACCCGTCCACCCTGCGTGGCACCCCCACCGGCGTCTTCGTCGGCACCACCGGCCAGGACTACGGCGAGGTCATCAAGGCGTCCGCCGAGGACGTCGAGGTCTACTCGACCACCGGCCACGCCGCCAGCGTCATCTCCGGCCGACTCTCCTACACCCTCGGCGCCGAGGGCCCGGCCGTCACCGTCGACACCGGCTGCTCCTCGTCCCTGGTCGCCCTGCACTGGGCCGTCCAGGCGCTGCGCGGCGGCGAGTGCTCCATGGCCCTGGCCGGCGGCGCGTCCATCATGGCCACCCCGGGCCCGTTCGTCGCCTTCACCGCGCAGAGCGGCCTGGCCGCCGACGGCCGGTGCAAGCCCTTCTCCGACCGGGCCGACGGCACCGGCTGGGGCGAGGGCGCCGGCATGCTGGTCCTGATGCGGCTCTCCGACGCCCAACGCGAGGGCCGCCCGGTCCTCGCCGTGCTGCGCGGCTCCGCCATCAACCAGGACGGCGCCTCCAACGGCCTGACCGCCCCCAACGGCCCCTCCCAGCAGCGCGTCATCCGCGCCGCGCTGGACAGCGCCCACCTCACCGCCGCCGACATCGACGCCGTCGAGGCCCACGGCACCGGCACCACCCTCGGCGACCCGATCGAGGCCCAGGCGCTCCTGGCGACCTACGGACAGGACCGGCCGCGGCCCCTGTGGCTCGGCTCGGTCAAGTCCAACATCGGCCACACCCAGGCCGCCTCCGGTGCCGCCGGCGTGATCAAAATGATCATGGCGTTGCAGCGCGGCGTGCTGCCGCGCAGCCTGCACGCCACCGAACCCACCACGGACGTCGACTGGACCGCCGGCTCCGTCGACCTCCTCGACGAGACGGTCGCCTGGCCCGAGACCGGGCGCGCCCGCCGCGCCGGTGTCTCCTCCTTCGGCATCAGCGGCACCAACGCGCACGTCATCCTCGAACAGGCCCCCACCGCCCCCGAAGAGCCCACCACCGAACCCACCGTCCGCCCCGCCGTCGTCCCGTGGGCGCTCTCCGCCCGCACCGCCGCCGCCCTCGACGCCCAGCGCGCCCGCCTCACCGGCCGCCTCGCCGACACCCCCGACGTCGACCCCCTCGACGTCGGCTACGCACTCGCCGACGGACGCGCCACCTTCGAACACCGCGCCGTCCTGCTCCCCGACGGCACCGAACTCGCCCACGGAACCGCCGGCGAGGGCCTGTCCGCCGTCCTCTTCTCCGGCCAGGGCTCCCAGCGCCCGGGCATGGGACGCGAACTCCACACCCGCTTCCCGGTGTTCGCCGCGGCCTTCGACGAGATCGCCGCCCTCCTCGACACCCACCTCGACCGCCCGCTGCGCGAGGTCGTCTGGGGCACCGACGCCGACCTGCTGAACGACACCGGCTGGGCCCAACCCGCCCTGTTCGCCGTCGAGGTCGCCCTCTACCGCCTGGTCGCGTCCCTCGGCGTCACCCCCGACTTCGTCGGCGGCCACTCCATCGGCGAACTCGCCGCCGCGCACGTCGCCGGGGTCCTCTCCCTCGAAGACGCCTGCACCCTCGTCGCCGCCCGCGCCCGCCTCATGCAGGCCCTGCCGCGCGGCGGCGCGATGCTCGCGATCCGCGCCACCGAGGACGAGGTCACCCCCCACCTCACCGACGACGTCTCGATCGCCGCCGTCAACGGGCCCACCTCCGTCGTCGTCGCCGGCACCGAGGACGCCGTCGCCGCGCTCGGGGCGCACTTCACCGCACAGGACCGCAAGACCACCCGGCTGCGGGTCAGCCACGCCTTCCACTCGCCGCTCATGGACCCGATGCTGGCGGAATTCCGCGCCGTCGCCGCGGGCCTGACCTACCACGAGCCGCGCATCCCGGTCGTCTCCAACCTCACCGGCGCCGTCGCCGCCGTCGCCGACCTGTGCTCCGCCGACTACTGGGTCCGCCACGTCCGCGAGGCGGTCCGCTTCGCCGACGGCGTCACCGCCCTCACCGACCGCGGCGTGACCACCCTCGTCGAACTCGGCCCGGACGGCGTGCTGTCCGCCATGGCCCAGGAATCCCTGCCGGACGGCGCCGCCGCCGTGCCGCTGCTGCGCAAGGACCGCCCCGAGGAGCTCTCCGCCGTCACCGGCCTGGCCCGCGCCCACGTCCGCGGCGTCACCGTCCGCTGGACCGGTCTCTTCGACGGCACCGGCGCGCGCCGCGCCGACCTGCCCACCTACCCCTTCCAGCACCAGCGGTTCTGGCCGACCGCGGCCCGCGCCGCCCAGGACGTCACCGCCGCCGGACTGGGCGCCGCCGACCACCCGCTGCTCGGCGCCACCGTCGAACTCGCCGACGGGGCCGGCTACTTGTTCACCAGCCGGCTCTCCGTCCGGACCCACCCCTGGCTCGCCGACCACGGGGTCCAGGGCCGGGCCCTGCTGCCCGGCACCGCCTTCGTCGAACTGGCCGTCCGCGCCGGCGACGAGGCCGGCTGCGACCGCGTCGAGGAACTGACCCTGGCCGCACCCCTGGTGCTGCCCGAGCGCGGCGGCGTCCAACTCCAGGTCCGCGTCGGCGCGCCCGACGCCGCCGGCCGCCGCACCCTCGGCATCTTCTCCCGCGTCGAGGACGGCTTCGACCTGCCCTGGTCGCAACACGCCACCGGCGTCCTGACCGCCGGCGCCGGCACCCCCGACCCCGCCTTCGACGCCACCGTCTGGCCCCCCACCGGCGCCGAACCCGTCGACCTCACCGGCGCGTACGAGCGCCTGGCCGCCCTCGGCTTCCAGTACGGCCCCGCCTTCCAGGGCCTGCGCGCCGCCTGGCGCCGCGACACCGAGGTCTACGCCGAAGTGGCCCTGCCCGACGGCGCGGACACCGACCCCGCCACCTTCGGACTGCACCCGGCCCTGCTGGACGCCGCACAACACGCCGCCGCCTACGCCGACCTCGGCGCCATCAGCCGCGGCGGCCTGCCGTTCGCCTGGCAAGGCGTCTCGCTCGCCGCCGCCGGCGCCACCACCGTCCGCGCCCGGATCGCCCCGGCCGGCGAGGACACCGTCACCATCGCCGTCTACGACGCCGCCGGCGGCACCGTGCTGTCCGTCGACTCCCTGGTCTCCCGCGAGGTCCCCGCCGACGCACCCGGCGCCGCCGGCACCGTCCACCGCGACTCGCTCTTCCACGTCGAGTGGACCCCGCTCCAGGGCCGCCCCGGCCCCGCCCCGGCCACCGTCGCCGTCCTCGGCCCCGACCCGGACGCCCTGGCCGACGCCCTCCGCGCCACCGGCATCCGGACCACCGCCCCCCGCGACCTGGCCGCCCTCGCCGACGCCGAAGGGCCCGTCCCCGACCTGGTCGTCACCACCCTCACCAGCACCCCGGGCGCCCCCGTCCCCGACGCCGCGCACGCCACCACCGCCGCCGTCCTCGACCTCGCCCAACAGTGGCTCGCCGACGACCGCTTCGCCGACTCCCGCCTGGTCCTCGTCACCCGCGGCGCCACCGACGGCACCGACCCCGCCGCCGCGGCCGCCGGCGGCCTGATCCGCACCGCCCGCACCGAGAACCCCGGCCGTTTCGCCCTCCTCGACCTCGCCCCCGACACCGACCGGCCCGACCCCGAGACCCTGGCCACCGCCCTGGCCGCCACCCACGACGAGCCCGACCTCGCCGTCCGCGGCACCGACGTGCACGCCGCCCGCCTGGCCCGTGTCCCGCTCGCCACCGAACCCACCACCTGGAACCCGGACGGCACCGTCCTGATCACCGGCGGCACCGGCGGCCTGGGCGCGGTCCTCGCCCGCCACCTGGTCACCACCCACGGCGTCCGCCACCTGCTGCTCGCCAGCCGCCGCGGCCCGGCCGCCGACGGCGCCGACGACCTGACGGCCGAACTGACCGGACTCGGCGCCACCGTCCACATCGCCGCCTGCGACGTCGCCGACCCGGCCGCCCTCGCCGACCTGCTCGGCACCGTCCCGGCCGGGCACCCGCTCACCGCCGTCGTCCACACCGCCGGCGTCGTCGACGACGGCGTCCTCGGCTCCCTCACCCCGCAGCGCCTGGACACCGTCCTGCGGCCCAAGGCCGACGCCGCCTGGCACCTGCACGAGGCGACCCGCCACCTCGAACTGGACGCCTTCGTCCTCTTCTCGTCCGTCGCCGCCACCCTCGGCAGCCCCGGACAGGCCAACTACGCCGCCGGCAACGCCTTCCTGGACGCCCTCGCCGCCCGGCGCGCCGCCACCGGCCTGCCCGCCACCTCCCTCGCCTGGGGCCCGTGGACCCAGAGCGTCGGCATGACCAGGAGCCTGTCCGACCTCGACGTCGAGCGCATCGCCCGCTCCGGCATGCCCCCGCTGACCCTGGAACAGGGCACCGCCCTCTTCGACGCGGCCCTGGCCGCCGGGCCCGCCGCCCTCGCCCCGGTCCGCCTCGACCTGCCCGTCCTGCGCACCCAGGGCGACATCGCCCCGCTGCTGCGCGGCCTGATCCGCACCCCCGTGCGGCGCACCGCCGCCCAGGTCTCGCAGACCGCCGACGGCCTCGCCCAGCGGCTCGCCGGCCTCGACGCCGCTGCCCGCCGGGAAGCCCTCCTGGAGCTCGTCCGCACCCAGATCGCCCAGGTCCTCGGCCACGCGGACGCCACCGAGGTGGAGACCGGCCGCCAGTTCCAGGACCTCGGCTTCGACTCCCTCACCGCCGTCGAACTCCGCAACGCCCTCAACACCGCCACCGGCCTGCGGCTGCCCGCCACCATGGTGTTCGACTACCCGACACCGCACGCCCTCGCCGACCACCTGCGCGACGAACTCCTGGGGATCGACGCCGAGTCGACCCCCGCCGTCCCCGCGCCGACCCGCGCCGCCGGCACCGACGACCCCATCGTCATCGTCGGCATGGCCTGCCGCTACCCCGGTGGCATCGCCTCACCCGAGGACCTCTGGCGCCTGGTCAGCCAGGGAGCCGACGCCACCGGCCCGTTCCCCACCAACCGCGGCTGGGACCTGGACAACCTCTACGACCCCGACCCCGACCGCCCCGGCCGCACCCACGTCCGCGCCGGCGGCTTCCTGCACGACGCCGGCTCCTTCGACGCCGACTTCTTCGGGATGAGCCCGCGCGAGGCGATGGCCACCGACTCCCAGCAGCGCCTGCTGCTCGAACTCTCCTGGGAAGCCGTCGAACGCGCCGGCATCGACCCCGCCGCACTGCGCGACTCCGGCACCGGCGTCTTCGCCGGCGTCATGTACAACGACTACGGCACCACCCTGACCGGCGACGAGTACGAGGCGTTCCGCGGCAACGGCAGCGCCCCGAGCGTCGCCTCGGGCCGCGTCTCCTACGCCCTCGGCCTGGAGGGCCCGGCCGTCACGGTGGACACCGCGTGTTCCTCCTCGTTGGTGGCGTTGCACTGGGCGGCGCAGGCGTTGCGGGCGGGGGAGTGCTCGTTGGCGTTGGCCGGTGGTGTGACGGTGATGTCGACGCCGAGCACGTTCGTGGAGTTCTCGCGGCAGCGGGGTCTGGCGCCCGATGGTCGTTCGAAGGCGTTCGCCGAGGCCGCGGACGGCGTGGCCTGGTCCGAGGGCGTCGGCATGCTGGTCCTGGAACGTCAGTCGGACGCCGTGCGCAATGGTCACCGGATCCTGGCCGTGGTGCGCGGCTCGGCGGTCAACCAGGACGGTGCGTCCAACGGCCTGACCGCGCCGAACGGCCCGTCCCAGCAGCGCGTGATCCGCCAGGCGTTGGCCAGCGGCGGCCTCTCCACGGCCGACGTCGATGTGGTCGAGGCGCACGGCACGGGTACGACGCTCGGTGACCCGATCGAGGCCCAGGCGCTCCTGGCCACCTACGGGCGTGACCGCGACCCCGAGAACCCGCTGCTGCTCGGCTCGATCAAGTCCAACATCGGTCACACCCAGGCAGCGGCGGGTGTCGCCGGTGTCATCAAGATGGTGATGGCGATGCGGCACGGTGTGCTGCCGCAGACCCTGCACGTCGACGCGCCGTCCTCGCACGTCGATTGGAGCGCCGGCGCCGTCGAGCTGCTCACCGCGCAGACCGCCTGGCCGGAGACCGGCCGGGCCCGTCGCGCCGGTGTCTCCTCCTTCGGCATCAGCGGCACCAACGCCCACGTCGTCATCGAGCAGCCCCCGACCGCCGCCCCCGCCACGCCCGCGTCCGCCGACCGGTCCGTCGAGGAACCGCCGGCCATCCCCTGGGCCCTGTCCGGCAAGACCCCCGAGGCCCTGCGCGCCCAGGCCGCCCGCCTCCTCGCCCACGTCGAGGCGCACCCCGCACTGCGCCCCGTCGACATCAGCTACTCCCTGATCGCCACCCGCACCGCCTTCGACCACCGCGCCGTCGTCCTCGGCACCGACCGCGCCGAGGCCCTGCGCGCCCTCACCGCGCTCGCCGCCGGCGAGACCGACCCGGCCGCCCTCACCGGCACCGTCCGCACCGGCCGCACCGCCTTCCTCTTCTCCGGCCAGGGCTCCCAACGGCTCGGCATGGGCCGTGTCCTCTACGAGCGGTTCCCCGCCTTCGCCGAAGCCCTCGACACCGTCCTCACCGCCCTCGACGCGGAACTCGGCCACCCCCTCCGCGACATCATCTGGGGCGAGGACGCCCAACTCGTCGACCGGACCGGCTACACCCAACCCGCCCTGTTCGCCATCGAAGTGGCACTCTTCCGCCTCCTGGAAGCCTGGGGCATCACACCGGACTTCGTGGCCGGCCACTCCATCGGCGAGATCGCCGCCGCACACGTCGCCGGCGTGCTCTCCCTCGGCGACGCCTGCCGCCTCGTCGTGGCCCGCGCCGTGCTGATGCAGTCGCTGCCCGAAGGCGGCGCGATGATCGCCGTCCAGGCCACCGAGGACGAGGTCCTGCCGCTCCTCACCGACGACGTCTCGATCGCCGCCATCAACGGCCCGACCTCCGTCGTCGTGTCCGGCCACGAGAACGCCACCCTCGCCGTCGCCCGGCACTTCGCCGACCAGGGCCGCCGCACCACCCGGCTGCGCGTCAGCCACGCCTTCCACTCGCCGCTGATGGCGCCGATGCTCGACGACTTCCGCGCCGTCGTCGAGAGCCTCACCTTCACCGCCCCCACGACCCCCGTCGTCTCCAACCTGACCGGTGAACTGGCCCCGGCCGAGGCACTCTGCTCGGCCGACTACTGGGTCCGGCACGTCCGCGACGCCGTCCGCTTCGCCGACGGCATCCGCACCCTCGCCGACCGCGGCGTCACCACCTTCGTCGAACTCGGCCCCGACAGCGTGCTGTCCGCCATGGCCCAGGAGTCCGCCCCCGAAGGCGCCGGCACCGTCCCGCTCCTGCGCCGCGACCGGCCCGAGGAGCAGGCCGTCCTGGCCGCGCTCTGCCACCTCCAGGTGCTCGGCGTCGAGGCCGACTGGTCCGCCACCTTCCGCGGCCTCGACCCCGTCCGCGTCGACCTGCCGACCTACGCCTTCCAACACCGCTGGTTCTGGCCCGCCGCCCGACCCGCCCGCCCCGACGACGTCCGCGCCGCCGGCCTGGGCGCCGCCGAACACCCCCTCCTCGGCGCCGCCGTGCAACTCCCCGACGACGACGGCGCACTCTTCACCGGCCGCCTCTCCCTGCGCACCCACCCGTGGCTGGCCGACCACACCGTCCTGGGCACCGCACTGCTCCCGGGCACCGCACTGGTGGAACTCGCCGTCCGCGCGGGCGACGAGACCGGCAGCGGCCACCTCGAAGAACTCACCCTCGCCGCGCCCCTGACCCTCCACGAGGACGGCGCCACCCTCCTCCAGGTCCGGGTCGGAGCCGCCGACGACACCGGCCGCCGCACCGTCACCGTCCACGCCCGCCCCGACGACACCGCCGACCGCACCTGGACGCTGCACGCCACCGGTGTGCTCGCCACCACGCCCCCGGCCGCCGCGGCGTTCGACACCACCGTCTGGCCGCCCGCCGACGCCGAACCCCTCACCACCGACGACTGCTACGCACACTTCACCACGCTCGGCTTCGCCTACGGCCCCGCCTTCCAGGGCCTGCGGGCCGCCTGGCGCGCCGGCGACGTGCTGTACGCCGAGGTCGCCCTGCCAGAGTCCGCTGCCGACGACGCGGCCGCCTTCGGCCTGCACCCGGCGCTCCTGGACGCCGGCCTGCACGTCGCGCTCCTCGCCGAGGACCGCGACACCGGACTCCCGTTCTCCTGGGAAGGCGTCACCCTGCACGCCTCCGGCGCCACCGCGCTGCGCGTCCGGCTCGCCCCGAACGGCCCCAACGGCCTGTCCGTCACCGCCGTCGACCCGGCCGGCAACCCCGTCGCCACCGTCACCCGCCTGCTCGCCCGCCCCCTGGACGCCGAGCAGTTGACCACCCACAGCGCCCTGACCCGCGACGCGCTCTTCCACCTGGACTGGACCCCGGTCCCGCTCCCCGACACCGCGAACCCCGCGACGCCGGCCCTCCTCGGCCCGGACACCGCCGCGCTCGCCGACGCCCTCGGCGCCCCGGCCGTCGCACGCCACGCCACCCTCGACGACCTCCTGGCCGGGGACGCCACCGCGCCCGCCACGGTCCTCGTCCCCCTCGGCGCCCCCCTCGACGGCGACACCGCGCAGCACGCGCACGCCCTCACCCGCAGCGCGCTGACCCTCGTCCAGCAGTGGCTCGCCACCGACCGCCTCGCCGACTCCCGCCTGGTCTTCGTCACCCACGGAGCCGTCGCCACCGACGACGCGCCCGCCACCGACCTGGCCGCCGCCGCGGTCTGGGGCCTGATCCGCTCCGCACAGACCGAGAACCCCGGCACCTTCACCCTCCTCGACCTCGACACCGAGCCCGACTCGACCACCGCGCTCGGCCGCGCCCTCACCCTCGACGAACCACAGCTCGTCCTCCGCGCCGGCCGCGCCCGCGCCGCCCGCCTCACCCGCACCCCCGCCCCCACCACCACCCACACGCCGTGGTCCGCGGACGGAACGGTGTTGGTGACGGGTGGTACCGGTGGTCTGGGTGGGGTGGTGGCTCGGCATCTGGTGCGGTCGTGTGGGGTGCGGCGGTTGTTGTTGACCAGTCGTTCGGGTTTGGGTGCGGCGGGTGCGGTGGAGTTGGTTGCGGAGTTGGAGGCGTTGGGCGCGCGGGTTGTGGTTGCGGCGTGTGATGTGGGTGATGGCTCGGCTGTGGCGGAGTTGGTTGCCGGTGTTTCGGAGTCGTATCCGTTGTCTGCGGTGGTGCATGCGGCTGGTGTGTTGGATGACGGTGTGGTGGGTTCTTTGACGCCGGAGCGGTTGGCTGCGGTGTTGCGTCCGAAGGTGGATGGTGCGTGGAACCTGCATGTGGCGACGCGTGGTCTGGATCTGGACGCGTTTGTGGTCTTCTCTTCTGTTGCGGGTGTGTTCGGGGGTGCGGGTCAGGCCAACTATGCGGCGGGTAATGCGTTTTTGGATGCGTTGGCGGTTCATCGGGTGGCTGGTGGGTTGCCTGGTGTGTCGTTGGCGTGGGGTGCCTGGGATCAGGGTGTGGGGATGACGGCGGGGTTGACGGAGCGGGATGTCCGTCGTGCTGCCGAGTCGGGTATGCCGTTGTTGACGGTTGATCAGGGTGTGGCGCTGTTCGATGCGGCGTTGGCGACGGGGAGTGCCGCGTTGGTCCCGGTCCGCCTGGACCTGGCCGCACTGCGCATCCGGGGCGACATCGCACCGCTCCTCCGCGGCCTCGTCCGCGCACCGCTGCGCCGCACCGCGGCCACCGGCCTCGCCACCGGCGCGGACACCGGACTCGTCCAACGGCTCGGCCGACTCGACCACGCCCAGCGCCACGAGGCCCTGCTCGACATGGTCCGCAGCAGCGCCGCGCTCGTCCTCGGCCACGCCGACGGCAACGCCATCGACGCCGAACGCGCCTTCCGCGACCTCGGCTTCGACTCGCTCACCGCGGTAGAACTCCGCAACCGTCTGCGCACCGCCACCGGCCTGCACCTGTCGGCCACGATGGTCTTCGACCACCCCACCCTGTCCGCCCTCGCGGAGCACCTGCGGGACGAGTTGTTCGGCGCGGTCGAGAACGAGGCGCGGGTGCCGGTCCAGGCACTGCCGCCGACCGCCGACGATCCCGTCGTGGTGGTGGGCATGGCCTGCCGTTTCCCGGGTGGCGTGGCCTCGCCGGAGGACCTGTGGCGCCTGGTCGACACCGGCGCCGACGCCATCACCGACTTCCCGACCAACCGTGGCTGGGACCTGGACAACCTCTACGACCCGGACCCCGAGCACTTCGGAACGTCCTACACCCGCTCCGGTGGTTTCCTGCACGAGGCGGGGGAGTTCGACCCGGCGTTCTTCGGAATGAGCCCGCGTGAGGCACTGGCGACCGACTCCCAACAGCGGTTGTTGTTGGAGTCGTCGTGGGAGGCGATCGAGCGGGCCGGCATCGACCCGCTGACCCTGCGCGGCAGCGCCACCGGTGTCTTCGCCGGCGTGATGTACAGCGACTACGGGAGCATCCTCGGGGGCAAGGAGTTCGAGGGCTTCCAGGGCCAGGGGAGCGCGGGCAGCGTGGCCTCGGGCCGCGTCTCCTACGCCCTCGGCTTCGAAGGCCCGGCCGTCACGGTGGACACCGCGTGTTCCTCCTCGTTGGTGGCGTTGCACTGGGCGGCGCAGGCGTTGCGGGCGGGGGAGTGCTCGTTGGCGTTGGCCGGTGGTGTGACGGTGATGTCGACGCCGAGCACGTTCGTGGAGTTCTCCCGGCAGCGGGGTCTGGCGCCCGACGGTCGTTCCAAGGCGTTCGCCGAGGCCGCGGACGGCGTCGGCTGGTCCGAGGGCGTCGGCATCCTCGTCCTGGAGCGCCAGTCGGACGCCGTGCGCAACGGCCACGAGATCCTCGCCGTGATCCGCGGCTCGGCCGTCAACCAGGACGGTGCGTCCAACGGCCTGACCGCGCCGAACGGCCCGTCCCAGCAGCGCGTCATCCGCCAGGCACTGGCCAGCGGCGGCCTCTCCACGGCCGACGTGGACGCCGTCGAGGCACATGGCACCGGCACCACGCTCGGTGACCCGATCGAGGCTCAGGCGCTCCTGGCCACCTACGGGCGTGACCGCGACCCCGAGAACCCCCTGTGGCTGGGCTCCCTGAAGTCCAACATCGGTCACACCCAGGCAGCGGCGGGTGTCGCCGGTGTCATCAAGATGGTGATGGCGATGCGGCACGGTGTGCTGCCGCAGACCCTGCATGTCGACGCGCCGTCTTCGCACGTCGATTGGAGCGCCGGCGCCGTCGAGCTGCTCACCGCGCAGACCGCCTGGCCGGAGACCGGCCGGGCCCGTCGCGCCGGTGTCTCCTCCTTCGGCATCAGCGGCACCAACGCCCACGTCATCGTGGAACAGCCGGCACTCGTCGAGAGCCCGGCCGCGGAGCCGAGCGGACGCGAACCCGCCGTCGTTCCGCTGCCGCTGTCCGGAAAGTCCCCCGAGGCCCTGCGCGACCAGGCCGCACGCCTGCTGGCCGGGTTGGCGGAGCGGCCCGCGCTGCGCCCGCTCGACCTCGGCTACTCGCTGGCGACGACCCGTTCGGCGTTCGACCACCGGGCGGTGGTGCTCGCCACCGACCGCTCCGATGCGGTCCGCGCGTTGACGGCGCTCGCCGCCGCCGACGCGGATCTCTCCGCCGTCGTCGGCGCTACCCGCACGGGTCGCCACGCGGTGCTGTTCTCGGGCCAGGGCTCGCAACGCCTTGGTATGGGGCGTGAGTTGTACGGTCGTTTCCCGGTCTTCGCCGAGGCCCTCGATGTCGTGGTCGACCATCTGGACGCCGCCTTGCCTGCCGAGGCCGGTCTGCGTGAGGTGATGTGGGGTGACGATGCGGAGCTGCTGAACGAGACCGGTTGGACGCAGCCCGCTCTCTTCGCCGTCGAGGTGGCGCTGTTCAGGCTGGTGGAGAGTTGGGGTGTCCGTCCGGACTTCGTGGCCGGCCACTCCATCGGTGAGATCGCGGCGGCGCATGTCGCCGGGGTGCTGACGTTGGAGGACGCCTGCCGTCTGGTGGCCGCTCGTGCCGCGTTGATGCAGGCGTTGCCGGCCGGCGGCGCGATGATCGCGGTCCAGGCGACCGAGGACGAAGTCACCCCGCACCTGACCGACGACGTAACGATCGCGGCCGTCAACGGCCCGACCTCCGTGGTCGTCTCCGGGGCCGAGAGCGCCGCCCGTACGGTGGCCGAGCGGCTCGCGGAGAACGGCCGCAAGACGACCCGGCTGCGGGTCTCCCATGCGTTCCACTCGCCTCTGATGGATCCGATGCTGGCGGAGTTCCGCGCGGTGGCGGAGGGCCTGTCCTACGCCGCCCCGTCCCTGCCCGTCGTCTCGAACCTGACGGGCCAGCTGGCCACGGCCGACGAACTCTGCTCGGCCGAGTACTGGGTGCGCCACGTCCGCGAGGCGGTCCGCTTCGCCGACGGTGTGACGGCCCTCGAAGCCGAGGGCGTGCGGACCTTCCTGGAACTCGGCCCGGACGGCGTGCTGTCCGCCATGGCCCAGCAGTCGCTCACCGGCGACGCCGCCACCGTCCCGGCCCTCCGCAAGGACCGCGACGAGGAGACGTCCGCGCTCACCGCGCTCGCCCACCTCCACACGGCAGGTCTCCGCGTCGACTGGGCGGCGTTCTTCGCCGGCACCGGCGCCACCCGCGTGGACCTGCCGACCTACGCCTTCCAGCACGCCACCTACTGGCCCACCGGCACCCTGCCCACCGCGCACGCCGCGGCCGTCGGCCTCACCGCCGCCGAGCACCCGCTGCTGAACGGCTCGGTCGAACTCGCCGAAGGCGCAGGGGTGTTGTTCACCGGACGGCTGTCGCTGCAGTCGCATCCGTGGCTGGCCGACCACGCCGTGATGGGACAGGTCCTGCTGCCCGGCACCGCACTCCTGGAACTGGCGTTCCGGACCGGCGACGAGGCCGGTTGCGACCGCGTCGAGGAACTGACGCTCGCCGCACCGCTCGTCCTGCCCGAGCGCGGCGCGGTACAGACCCAGGTCCGGGTCGGCGTCGCCGACGACACCGGCCGCCGCACCGTCACCGTCCACTCCCGGCCCGAGCACGCGACCGACGTGTCGTGGACCCAGCACGCCACCGGCACCCTGACCACGGGCGCAGCCCCGGCCGACACCGGTTTCGACGCCACTGCCTGGCCGCCCGCCGACGCCGAACCCCTCACCACCGACGACTGCTACGCGCGCTTCACCGCGCTCGGCTTCGCCTACGGCCCGGTCTTCCAGGGCCTGCGGGCCGCCTGGCGCGCCGGCGACGTGCTGTACGCCGAGGTCGCCCTGGCGGACTCCACCGGCGACGAGGCGACCGGCTTTGGTCTGCACCCCGCACTGCTCGACGCCGCCCTGCACGCCGCCCTCGTCGCCCACGACGGCGAGGAGAGCAACGGCGGACTCCCGTTCTCCTGGGAGGGCGCGACCCTCTACGCGACCGGCGCCACCGCACTGCGCGTCCGGCTGACCCCGACGGGCACCGACGGCCGGTCGGTGGCCATCGCCGTGGCCGACACCGCCGGCCGTCCGGTCGCCGCCATCGACAACCTCGTCTCGCGCCGGGTCTCCGGCGACCAGTTGACCGGCGCCGCGGGACTCGCCCGCGACGCCCTGTTCACCCTGGACTGGAACCCCGTACCGGAGAAGTCCGGAGGGGAGCAGACCCGGGACCAGGACGGCCGGCCCGCCGCGGCCACCGTCGCGCTGGTCGGCGCGGACGGCACCGCAATCGCCGCCGACCTGACCGCCGCCGGCATCCACACCACCCTCCACCCCGACCTCACCGCCCTCGCCACGACCGACGCCGACGTTCCGAAGACGGTCCTCGTCCCCCTCACCGGAACCGGCACAGGCATCGGGACCGAGTCGGTGGCCGGAATCGGGACGGGGGCCGCCGCGCCGGACGCGTCCGCCCCCTCCCCGGCCGAGGTCGCCTACACCCTGACCACCGCCGCACTCGCCCTCGTCCAGGAATGGACCGCACAGGAGCGCTTCGCCGGCTCCCGCCTGGCGTTCGTCACGACCGGGGCGACGGCCGCCGGCGGTACCGACGTCGTCGACGTGGCCGCCGCCGCGGTCTGGGGCCTGGTCCGCTCCGCCCAGTCCGAAGCCCCGGACACCTTCGTCCTGATCGATCGTGACCCCGGCCCGGCCGGCGCGCACGACCGCACAGCCGCCGCCGAACGGGGCCAACTCCTCCTACGGGCACTGCACACCGGCGAACCGCAGCTCGCCCTGCGGGACGGCGGAGTGCTCGCCGCCCGCCTGGCCCGCTTCGACACCGCGGCCGCGCTCACCCCGCCGGCCGACCGGGCCTGGCGGCTCGACAGCACGGCCAAGGGCAGCCTCAACGGCCTCGCCCTGACCCCGTATCCGGCGGCACTGGCGCCGCTCACCGGCCACGAGGTGCGGGTCGAGGTGCGTGCCGCGGGCCTGAATTTCCGTGACGTGTTGAACGCGTTGGGGATGTATCCGGGGGATGCGGGGTTGTTCGGTTCGGAGGCGGCCGGTGTGGTCGTCGAGGTCGGGCCGGACGTCACCGGGCTGGCACCCGGCGACCGGGTCATGGGCATGATCACCGGCAGCTTCGGCTCGCTCGCCGTGGACGACGCGCGCCGCCTCACCCGCCTGCCCGAGGACTGGTCCTGGGAGACGGGTGCCTCGGTGCCGTTGGTGTTCCTCACCGCGTACTACGCCCTGAAGGAGTTGGGTGGTCTGCGGGCGGGGGAGAAGGTGCTGGTGCACGCCGGTGCCGGTGGTGTCGGTATGGCGGCGATCCAGATCGCCCGGCATGTCGGTGCCGAGGTGTTCGCCACGGCCAGTGAGGGCAAGTGGGACGTGCTGCGCTCGCTGGGCGTGGCCGACGACCACCTCGCCTCCTCCCGCACCCTCGACTTCGAGGCGGCATTCGCCGAGGTCGCCGGCGACGGCGGCCTGGACGTGGTGCTGAACGCGCTGTCTGGTGAGTTCGTCGACGCCTCGATGCGGCTGCTCGGCGACTGCGGCCGGTTCCTGGAGATGGGCAAGACCGACATCCGCGCCGCGGACTCCGTCCCCGACGGCCTCACCTACCACTCCTTCGACCTCGCCTGGGTGGTGCCGGAAACCATCGGCACCATGCTGGCCGAGCTGATGGACCTCTTCCGCACCGGCGCACTGCGGCCGCTCCCGGTCCGTACCTGGGACGTCCGGCACGCCAGGGACGCGTTCCGGTTCATGAGCATGGCCAAGCACATCGGCAAGATCGTGCTCACCCTGCCCCGCTCCTGGCAGCCCGAGGGAACGGTGTTGGTGACGGGGGGTACCGGTGGTCTGGGTGGGGTGGTGGCTCGGCATCTGGTGCGGTCGTGTGGGGTGCGGCGGTTGTTGTTGACCAGTCGTTCGGGTTTGGGTGCGGCGGGTGCGGTGGAGTTGGTTGCGGAGTTGGAGTCGTTGGGCGCGCGGGTTGTGGTTGCGGCGTGTGATGTGGGTGATGGCTCGGCTGTGGCGGAGTTGGTTGCCGGTGTTTCGGAGTCGTATCCGTTGTCTGCGGTGGTGCATGCGGCTGGTGTGTTGGATGACGGTGTGGTGGGTTCTTTGACGCCGGAGCGGTTGGCTGCGGTGTTGCGTCCGAAGGTGGATGGTGCGTGGAACCTGCATGTGGCGACGCGTGGTCTGGATCTGGACGCGTTTGTGGTCTTCTCTTCTGTTGCGGGTGTGTTCGGGGGTGCGGGTCAGGCCAACTATGCGGCGGGTAATGCGTTTTTGGATGCGTTGGCGGTTCATCGGGTGGCTGGTGGGTTGCCTGGTGTGTCGTTGGCGTGGGGTGCCTGGGATCAGGGTGTGGGGATGACGGCGGGGTTGACGGAGCGGGATGTCCGTCGTGCTGCCGAGTCGGGTATGCCGTTGTTGACGGTTGATCAGGGTGTGGCGCTGTTCGATGCGGCGTTGGCGACGGGGAGTGCCGCGTTGGTCCCGGTCCGCCTGGACCTGGCCGCACTGCGCACCCGGGGCGACATCGCACCGCTCCTCCGCGGCCTGGTCAAGGCGCCCATCCGTCGCACAGCCGCCACCACCCCCGGCGACGCCGGACTTGCCGAGCAGCTCACCCGGCTCCAGCGCGCCGAGCGACGGGACACCCTCCTCGCACTCGTCCGCGACCAGGCCGCGATGGTCCTCGGCCACACTTCGGGCGACGGCGTCGACCCGTCCCGCGCCTTCCGCGACCTCGGCTTCGACTCGCTCACCGCGGTCGAACTCCGCAACCGCATCGGCGCGGCCACCGGCCTGCGGCTACCGGCCACGGCCGTCTTCGACTACCCCACCGCCGACGCCCTCGCCGCCCACCTGCTCACCGAACTCCTCGGCCCCGACGCCGAGTCGGACCCCGGCGAGCCCGGCGCCCCCACCGCGGGGCCGACCGACGACCCCATCGTCGTCATCGGCATGAGCTGCCGCTTCCCCGGCGACATCACCTCGCCGGAGGACCTGTGGCGTCTGCTCGGCGACGGCGCCGACGTCGTCACCGACTTCCCGACCAACCGCGGGTGGGACCTGGACAACCTCTACGACCCCGACCCCGCGCACCCCGGCACCTCGTACGCCCGCGCCGGCGGATTCCTGCACGACGCCGCCGACTTCGACGCCGACTTCTTCGGCATGAGCCCCCGCGAGGCCATGGCCACGGACTCCCAGCAGCGCCTGCTCCTGGAGTCCTCGTGGGAGGCGATCGAGCGGGCCGGCATCGACCCGCTGACCCTGCGCGACAGCCGGACCGGCGTCTTCGCCGGCGTCATGTACAGCGGCTACGGCACCCGCCTCGACGGCACCGAATTCGAAGGCTTCCAGGGGCAGGGCAGCGCACTGAGCGTGGCCTCCGGCCGGGTCTCCTACACCTTCGGTTTCGAAGGCCCGGCCATGACGGTCGACACCGCCTGCTCCTCCTCGCTGGTCGCCCTGCACCTCGCCGCACAGGCACTCCGCGGCGGTGAGTGCACCCTCGCCCTCGCCGGCGGCGTCACCGTGATGTCCATCCCGGACACCTTCATCGAGTTCTCCCGGCAGCGCGGACTGGCCCCCGACGGCCGCTCCAAGCCGTTCTCCGAGTCCGCCGACGGCGTCGGCTGGTCCGAGGGCGTCGGCATGCTGCTGCTGGAGCGCCGGTCGGACGCCGTGCGCAACGGTCACCAGATCCTGGCCGTGGTGCGCGGCTCCGCGGTCAACCAGGACGGTGCGTCCAACGGCCTGACCGCGCCCAACGGCCCGTCCCAGCAGCGCGTCATCCGCCAGGCGTTGGCCAGCGGCGGCCTCTCCACGACCGATGTCGACGCGGTCGAGGCACACGGCACCGGCACCACACTGGGCGACCCGATCGAGGCCCAGGCCCTCCTCGCCACCTACGGCCAGGACCGCGAGCACGACCGCCCGCTGTTCCTCGGCTCGATCAAGTCCAACCTCGGCCACACCCAGGCCGCCGCCGGTGTCGCCGGCGTCATCAAGATGGTCATGGCGATGCGGAACGGCGTGCTGCCGCGCAGCCTGAACATCACCGAACCGTCCTCGCACGTCGACTGGGGCGTCGGCGCCGTCGAACTGCTCACCGAGCAGACCGCCTGGCCGGAGACCGGCCGGGCCCGCCGTGCCGGTGTCTCCTCCTTCGGCATCAGCGGCACCAACGCCCACGTCATCCTGGAACAGCCGGAGGCCGCGCGGCACTCGGCGCCGGACGAAGCCGACACGGTGGCGGCAGCCGCCCAGGCGCCGGCCGCCACCGCGGACCTGCCCGTGATGCCGTGGGCGCTGTCCGGCAAGACGCCGGAGGCCCTGCGCGCCCAGGCCGCACGCCTCCTCGCCCACCTCCAGCAGCACCCCGAACTCGCACCCGCCGACATCGCCCTGTCCCTCGCCACCCAGCGCTCCCAGTTCACCCACCGGGCAGTCGTCCTGAGCGCCGACCGTGACGAGGCGACCCGCGCGCTGTCCGCCCTCGCCACCACCGCCGCGTCCGACCCCTCGGCCCTCACCGGCACGGTCACCATGGGACGTCGCGCGGTGCTGTTCACGGGTCAGGGTGCGCAACGCCTGGGCATGGGGCGTGAGTTGTACGGCCGTTTCCCGGTCTTCGCCGAGGCTCTCGATGTCGTGGTCGACCACCTGGACGCTGTCTTGCCTGCGCAGGCCGGTCTGCGTGAGGTGATGTGGGGCGACGATGCGGAGTTGCTGAACGAGACCGGTTGGACCCAGCCCGCTCTGTTCGCCGTCGAGGTGGCGCTGTTCCGGCTGGTGGAGAGTTGGGGTGTCCGTCCGGACTTCGTGGCCGGCCACTCCATCGGTGAGATCGCGGCGGCGCACGTCGCCGGGGTGCTGACGTTGGAGGACGCCTGCCGCCTGGTGGCCGCGCGGGCGACGCTGATGCAGGCGCTGCCCGCCGGCGGCGCGATGTTCGCGGTCCAGGCGACGGAGGACGAAGTCACCCCGCACCTGACCGACGAGGTGGCGATCGCGGCCGTCAACGGCCCGACCTCCGTGGTCATCTCGGGCGCAGAAGAGGCCGCGCAGACCGTGGCGCAACACTTCGCCGACCAGGGACGCCGGACGACCCGACTCCACGTGTCGCATGCGTTCCACTCGCCGTTGATGGACCCGATGCTGGCGGAGTTCCGTGCGGTGGCGGAGGGCCTGTCCTACGCCGCCCCGACCCTCCCCGTCGTCTCGAACCTGACGGGCCAGCTGGCCACGGCCGACGAACTCTGCTCGGCCGAGTACTGGGTGCGCCACGTCCGCGAGGCGGTCCGCTTCGCCGACGGGGTGACGGCCCTCGAAGCCGAGGGCGTGCGGACCTTCCTGGAACTCGGCCCGGACGGCGTCCTCGCCGCCATGGCCAGGGAAACCGTCGCCGACGACACGGTCACCGTCCCCGTCCTCCGCAGGAACATGCCCGAGGAACGGGCCCTGCTCACCGCACTCGGCCGACTCCACACCACCGGAACGCCGATCGACTGGACCACCCTCCTGGCCCCGACCGGTGCCCGCCCGGTGGACCTGCCGACATACGCGTTCCAACACCGTCCCTTCTGGCCCTCCGGCCCCCGCGACACCGCGGATGCCGCCGCCGTCGGCATCGCCGGCGCGAGCCACCCGCTCCTCAACGGCATCGTCGAACTCGCCGACGAAGAGGGCCTGTTGTTCACCGGACGGCTGTCGCTGCAGTCGCATCCGTGGCTGGCCGACCACGCCGTCATGGGACAGGTCCTGCTGCCCGGCACCGCACTGCTGGAACTCGCCCTGCGCGCCGGCGACGAGGTCGGCTGTGACCACGTCGAGGAACTGACGCTCGCCGCACCGCTCGTCCTGCCCGAGCGCGGCGCGGTACAGACCCAGGTCCGGGTCGGCGTCGCCGACGACACCGGCCGCCGCACCGTCACCATCCACTCGCGTCCGGCACGCGCCACGAACACCGACAGTGACCCCCAAACCGACACCGACACCCCGTGGACCCAACACGCCACCGGCGTCCTCGTCACCGGACTGCCGGCGACGGCAACCGTGCCGTTCGACGCCACCGTGTGGCCGCCGGCGCACGCCGAACCCGTTGACCTGGCGGACTTCTACGCGTCCCGGGCCGGCGAAGGATTCGGCTACGGGCCCGCTTTCCAGGGCCTGCGAGCGGCCTGGCGGCGCGACGGCGAGGTGTTCGCCGAAGTCGCTCTGCCGGAGGCCGGCCGTACCGAAGCCGAGGCGTACGGGCTGCATCCGGCGCTGCTCGACGCCGGACTGCACGCAGCCTGGCTCGTCGCCCCGGACGGGGAGCCCACCCGGACGGGCAGCGTGCCGTTCTCGTGGCACGGCGTCTCCCTGGCCGCTTCCGGTGCCTCCTCGGTCCGCGTCCGACTCGGCCGCGACACCGACGGCACGCTGAGCCTGGCCATCGCCGACACCACCGGTGCACCGGTCGCGTCCGTACAGGCCCTGGCCATGCGTACCGTCTCGGCGAAGGCCCTGAGCACCACGGCGACCCTCGCCCGCGACGCGCTGTTCCGCCTGGACTGGGCCCCGGCCCCGGCCCTGGCCCCGGAGCCGGCGCCCCAGCCGGACGGCACGGTGGCCGTGACCCCGGCGGTCACGGTCGTCGGTGCGGAAACCGTCGAGCTCACCTCCGAGCTCACCGCGGCCCTGCGCGCGGCGGGCGCCGACGTCGACGTCCGCACCACCCTGTCGACCGATGAACCCGCGCCCGCGCTGATCGCGCTGCCGCTCGTCGCCTCCGACCAGGCCGGCACCGCAGACGCGGACTCCGTCCCGGCGGCCGTGCACGATCTCACCCGCCGAGCCCTGGCCCTCGTACAGACTCGCCTGAAGGAGCAGCACTTCGCGGACACGAAGTTCGTCTTCGTGACCCGTGGTGCGACGGTCGGGCGTGATGTGGCTGGTGCTGCGGTGTGGGGTCTGGTGCGTTCGGCGCAGTCGGAGAACCCGGGTTGTTTCGGTCTGGTCGATCTGGATCCGGATGGTGCGGTGGGTGCGGCGGTGCTCGTCGCCGCGTTGGCCGGTGATGAGCCGCAGCTTGCGGTGCACGGTGATGTGTTGCGGGTCGCGCGTCTGGTGCGGCGGCCGCTCACCGAGGGGGGTGAGGGCACTGATGACGGCTCTGGTGTGTCGTTCTCGGGTGAGGGTGCGGTTCTGGTCACGGGTGGTACGGGTGGTCTGGGTGCGGTGTTGGCGCGTCATCTGGTGGCCGAGTACGGGGTGCGGGATCTGCTGTTGGTCAGTCGCAGTGGTGAACGTGCGGTGGGTGCTGGGGAGTTGGTGGCGGATCTTGCGGGTGTGGGTGCGCGGGTGCGGGTGGTTGCGTGTGATGTGACCGATCGTGCCGCGGTGGTGGAGTTGGTTGCCGGGCATGGTGTGTCTGCGGTGGTTCATGCGGCGGGTGTGCTGGATGACGGCATGGTGGGTGCGTTGACCGGGGAGCGGTTGTCCGCGGTCCTGCGGCCGAAGGTGGATGCTGCCTGGCATCTGCACGAGGCGACCCGCGGCCTGGACCTGGAGGCGTTCGTCGTCTTCTCCTCCCTCGCCGGTGTCTTCGGCAGCCCCGGCCAGGCCAACTACGCGGCGGCGAACGCCTTCCTGGACGCGCTGATGATGCAGCGCCGGGCGGAGGGTCTGCCCGGCCTGTCACTGGCCTGGGGACCGTGGTCGCTGGCCGGTGGCACATCGGGCATGCTCGCGGACGCCGAGTCCGATCGCCTGACCCGTTCGGGAGTGCCACCGCTGACCGCGGAGCAAGGACTGGCACTGTTCGACGCGGCCTTGGCGACCGGTGACGCCACCTGTGTCCCGGTGCGCCTGGACCTGTCGGCACTGCGCGCCCAGGGTGAGGTACCGCCGCTGCTGCGGTCCCTGATCCGAGGCCGCTCGCGCCGCGCCGCCGCCGCGGAATCGGCAACCGCCACCGGGCTGCGGGAACGGCTCGTCGGCCTGAACCCGGTCGAGCGACAGGAAGTCCTCCTGGACCTCGTGCGCGGCCAGGTGGCCCTGGTCCTCGGCCACGCCGACGCCAACGACGTCCACCCGGCACGTGCCTTCCGGGAGTTGGGCTTCGACTCCCTCACCTCGGTGGAACTGCGCAACCGCCTCAACACCGTCACCGGCCTGCGGCTCCCCGCGACCATGGTGTTCGACTATCCGACCGTCGAGGTGCTGGTCTCCTACGTCTTGGACGAGTTGTTGGGCGCGGATGTCGAGGTGGCGACCGTGCAGCGGGCCGCGGTGGCGGTGGCGGACGACCCGATCGTCATCGTGGGCATGGCCTGCCGCTACCCCGGCGGGGTCACGTCTCCGGACGACCTGTGGAGGCTCGTCAGGGACGGCACCGACGCGGTGTCCCCGTTCCCGACCAACCGTGGTTGGGACGTCGAGTCCCTCTACCACCCGGACCCTGACCATCTCGGTACCTCTTACACCCGCTCGGGTGGGTTCCTGCATGAGGCGGGGGAGTTCGATCCGGGGTTCTTCGGGATGAGTCCGCGGGAGGCGTTGGCGACCGACTCCCAGCAGCGGTTGTTGTTGGAGTCGTCGTGGGAGGCGATTGAGCGGGCCGGTATTGATCCGGTGAGTTTGCGGGGCAGTCGGACGGGTGTGTTCGCGGGGGTGATGTACAGCGATTACAGCGCGATGTTGGCCGGTCCGGAGTTCGAGGGTTTCCAGGGCAGTGGTAGTTCGCCGAGTTTGGCGTCGGGTCGGGTGGCCTACACGTTGGGGTTGGAAGGCCCTGCGGTGACGGTGGATACGGCGTGTTCGTCGTCGTTGGTGGCGATGCACTGGGCGATGCAGGCGTTGCGCAGTGGTGAGTGTGGGTTGGCGTTGGCCGGTGGTGTGACGGTGATGTCGACGCCTGCGGTGTTTGTGGACTTTGCTCGGCAGCGGGGTCTGTCGCCGGACGGTCGGTGCAAGGCGTTCGCGGATGCGGCCGATGGTGTGGGCTGGTCCGAGGGCGTGGGTGTGTTGGTGTTGGAGCGTCAGTCGGATGCGGTGCGCAACGGTCATGAGATTTTGGCCGTGGTGCGCGGTTCGGCGGTCAACCAGGACGGTGCGTCCAACGGCCTGACCGCGCCGAACGGTCCGTCCCAGCAGCGCGTGATCCGTCAGGCGCTGGCCAGCGGCGGCCTGTCCACGGCTGATGTGGATGTGGTGGAGGCGCACGGCACCGGGACGACGTTGGGTGACCCGATCGAGGCGCAGGCGCTGATCGCTACGTATGGGCGGGATCGTGAGCCCGGGCGGCCGTTGTTGTTGGGTTCGGTGAAGTCGAACCTGGGGCATACGCAGGCTGCTGCGGGTGTGGCGGGTGTGATCAAGATGGTGTTGGCGATGCGGCATGGTGTGGTGCCGCGGACGCTGCATGTGGATGCGCCTTCCTCGCATGTGGACTGGTCCGAGGGTGCGGTGGAGCTGCTGAGCGAGCAGGCTGCCTGGCCGGAGACGGGTCGGGTGCGGCGGGCGGGTGTCTCCTCCTTCGGCATCAGCGGCACCAACGCGCACGTGATCCTGGAGCGTCCGGAGGCCGCGCGGCGTCCGGGGATGGAGACGAACACCGTGGAGCCGTCCACGGTGCCGTGGGTGCTCTCCGGCAAGACACCGGAGGCCGTGCGCGCCCAGGCGGCGAAGCTGTTGTCGTCGATCGAGGAACGCCCGGAGCTTCGCCTCGTCGACGTGGGCATGTCCCTGGTCACCGACCGCTCGACCTTTGAACACCGTGCGGTGGTACTCGCCGCCGACCGTGCCGATGCCGCCCGCGCACTGTCGGCGATTGCTGCCGACGAGGCCGATGCTGCCGCTGCCATCGGCCGCGTCGGTACGGGGCGCAATGCGGTGCTGTTCTCGGGCCAGGGCTCGCAACGCCTGGGCATGGGGCGTGAGTTGTACGAGCGCTTCCCGGTCTTCGCCGAGGCCCTCGATGTCGTGGTCGACCATCTGGACGCTGTCTTGCCTGCCGAGGCCGGTCTGCGTGAGGTGATGTGGGGTGACGATGCCGAGTTGCTGAACGAGACGGGTTGGACGCAGCCGGCTCTGTTCGCCGTCGAGGTGGCGCTGTTCAGGCTGGTGGAGAGCTGGGGTGTCCGTCCGGACTTCGTGGCCGGCCACTCCATCGGTGAGATCGCGGCGGCGCACGTCGCCGGGGTACTGACGCTGGAGGACGCCTGCCGCCTGGTGGCCGCTCGTGCCTCGTTGATGCAGGCGCTGCCCGCCGGCGGCGCGATGATCGCGGTCCAGGCCACCGAGGATGAAGTCATCCCGCACCTGACCGACGACGTAACGATCGCGGCCGTCAACGGCCCGACCTCCGTGGTCATCTCGGGCGCAGAAGAGGCCGCGCAGACCGTGGCGCAACACTTCGCCGACCAGGGACGTCGCACGACCGCGCTGCGGGTCTCGCATGCGTTCCACTCGCCGTTGATGGATCCGATGCTGGCGGGGTTCCGTGCGGTGGCGGAGGGCCTGTCCTACGCCGCCCCGTCCCTCCCCGTCGTCTCGAACCTGACGGGTGGGCTGGCGTCGGCCGATGACCTCTGCTCGGCCGAGTACTGGGTGCGCCACGTCCGTGAGGCGGTCCGCTTCGCCGACGGTGTGACGGCCCTCGAAGCCGAGGGCGTGCGGACCTTCCTGGAACTCGGCCCGGACGGCGTCCTCGCCGCCATGGCAGGAGCCTCGCTCACCGAATCCTCCCTCGCGGTACCGCTGCTCCGTAAGGACCGGCCGGAAGAACCGGCGGCGCTCGCCGCCCTGGCCCAGTTGCACATCGCCGGCGCGCGCGTCGACTGGCCCGTGCTCTTTGCTGGTGTGGGTGCGCGGCGGGTGGAGTTGCCGACGTATGCGTTCCAGCGTGGGTGGTTCTGGCCGGTGGGTCGGGTTGGTGTTGGTGGTGATGTGGGTGCTGTGGGGCTTGGGTCTGCGGGGCATCCGTTGTTGGGTGCTGCGGTGGAGTTGGCTGCGGGTGTGGGGGTGGTGTTGACGGGTCGTCTGTCGTTGTCGTCGCATGGGTGGTTGGCTGATCATGCGGTGATGGGGCGGGTGTTTGTTCCTGGTACGGCGTTGCTGGAGATGGTGATGCGTGCTGGTGATGAGGTGGGGTGTGGTCGTGTTGAGGAGCTGACGTTGGCGGCGCCGTTGGTGTTGTCTGAGCGTGGTGCGGTGCGGGTTCAGGTTGCTGTGGATGCTCCTGATGCTGCGGGTCGTCGTGGTGTGGGGGTGTATTCGTGTCCTGATGGTGTGGGTCAGGCGGTGTGGTCGCAGCACGCTGTTGGTGTGTTGTCTTCCGGTGCGGCTGACCGGGTCGGTGGGTTGGGCGACGGGGTGTGGCCGCCGCAGGGTGCTGTGTCGGTGGATGCTGAGGGTTGCTACGAGTTGTTTGCGGATGCTGGGTTTGGTTATGGCCCGGTGTTCCAGGGGTTGCGTGCGGTGTGGCGTCGCGGTGAGGAACTCTTCGCAGAGGTCGCCCTGTCGGAAGAGGTTGCTCAGAGCGCCGATACGGCGACCGGTTTTGGGTTGCACCCGGCGTTGCTGGACGCCTCGCTTCATGCCTCGCTTCTCGCCTCCCTTGAAGGTCAATCCGCCGGTGGTGGGCCTGCGTTGCCGTTCGCGTGGGAGGGTGTTTCCCTCTTCGCCTCGGGTGCGACGGCCTTGCGTGTGCGGCTGGCTCCCGCGGGTGAGCATGCGGTGTCGGTGACCGCGGTGGATCCGACCGGCGCGCCGGTCATCTCCATCGACGCACTCCGTACCCGGCGCCTCACCCCCGATGAGGTCAACGCATCCCACACCCACCTCAGCGACGCGCTCTTCGGCATCCAATGGACCACCGTCCCGACCGCCCCGGCCGCAGGCCACCCATCGGTAGCCATCATCGGAACCGACCGACTGGGGCTCGCCGAAGCGCTCAGCAGTTCCTCTCCTGGCTCGACCACGTCCACGACCACGACCACGACCACGTCCACGTCCACGACCGTGTACGAGAGCGTTGATGCGCTGATCGCGGCGGGGTCCGAAGTGTCCGTCCCTGACGTCACACTCATCGGTCTGACCATCGAGGACGCAGCCGCCCAGCACCTGAACGACCACCACGCCACCGGGGCGGGCCAAGGCGCCGTCGGAGCCGGCGCGGCGGCCGTAGAGGCGGCACACCGCCTCACCGCCGAGGCCCTGCGCACGATCCAGGCATGGTTGGCCGACGAGCGTCTGGCGGCCGGGCGCCTGGTCTTCGTGACCCGCGGCGCGGCCGACGGGCAGGATGTCGCGGCGGCGGCCGTCCAGGGCCTGGTGCGCTCCGCCCAGACCGAGAACCCGGGCATCTTCGGCCTCCTCGACATCGACGGGTCCGAGGCGTCGGCCGCGGTCCTCGGCGAGGCTCTCACCTCCGACGAACCGCAACTGCTCCTGCGCGACGGGCACCTGCACGCCGCCAGGCTGACCCGCCTGGCGCCGCCCGCCGACGCGGTCGCGCCCACGGAGTGGAACGCTGACGGCACGGTGCTGATCACCGGTGGCACCGGCGGGCTCGGCGCGCGGTTCGCACGGCACCTCGTCGACAGGTACGGCGTCCGCAATCTCCTGCTCGTCAGCCGGCGCGGCCCGGATGCCCCGGGATCCACGGAGTTGGTCGCCGAGCTGACGGCGCTCGGTGCCGTGGTGGCCGTGCAGGCGTGTGACGTGGCCGATGGCGATGCGGTGGCGGCGTTGGTCGCCGGGGTATCGGATGAGTACCCGCTGAGGGCGGTCGTCCACACGGCCGGTGTGTTGGACGACGGGGTGATCGGCTCGCTCACCGAGGAGCGGCTCGCCACCGTCCTGCGGCCCAAGGCCGACGCCGCCTGGCATCTGCACGAGGCGACCCGTGGCCTGGACCTGGAGGCGTTCGTCGTCTTCTCCTCCGTCGCGGGGGTCTTCGGCGGCGCCGGCCAGGCCAACTACGCCGCGGGCAACGCCTTCCTGGACGCGCTGATGGCACAGCGCCGGGCAGCGGGCCTGCCCGGACTCTCGTTGGCCTGGGGCCCGTGGGAGCAGACCGACGGAATGACCGGCATGCTGTCGGACGCCGAGGCCGACCGCCTCGCCCGCTCCGGCATCCCGCCGCTCTCCGCCGAGCAGGGCCTCGCCCTCTTCGACGCGGCACTCGCCCTTGCCGGCACCAGCACGCCAGACAAGGCAGCCGGCAGCGCCGCCGCCAGCACATCTGGAACCGGCGACCCGATCGCCATCCCGGCCGCGGCCCTCGTCGCACCGGTCCGGCTCGACCTGGCGGCGCTGGCCGCGCAGGGCGAGGTCCCCGCGATCCTGCGCGGACTGGTGCGGACCCGCATCCGCCGTACGGCGGCCGGCGGTTCCGCCACCGTGGCCGGACTCGTCAACCGCCTGTCCGGGCTCACCGCCGACGAGCGGCGCCAGGAACTCCTCGAACTGGTCCGCACTCAGGCAGCCCTCGTCCTCGGGCACGCCGATCCGGCGTCCGTGGACACCACCGCACAGTTCCGTGACCTCGGCTTCGACTCGCTGACCGCCGTCGAGCTGCGGAACCGGCTGAGCACGGCCACCGGCCTGCGCCTGACCGCAACCCTGGTCTTCGACTACCCGAACACCGATGCCCTCGCGGAGCACCTGCGGGACGAGTTGTTCGGCGCGGTCGAGAACGAGGCGCGGGTGCCGGTCCAGGCACTGCCGCCGACCGCCGACGATCCCGTCGTGGTGGTGGGCATGGCCTGCCGTTTCCCGGGTGGTGTGACCTCGCCCGAGGACCTGTGGCGCCTGGTCGACACCGGCGCCGACGCCATCACCGACTTCCCGACCAACCGTGGCTGGGACCTGGACAACCTCTACGACCCGGACCCCGCACACCTCGGTACCTCCTACACCCGCTCCGGTGGTTTCCTGCACGAGGCGGGCGAGTTCGACCCGGCGTTCTTCGGAATGAGCCCGCGTGAGGCACTGGCGACCGACTCCCAACAGCGGCTCCTCCTGGAATCCTCCTGGGAGGCGATCGAGCGGGCCGGCATCGACCCGCTGACCCTGCGCGGCAGCGCCACCGGTGTCTTCGCCGGCGTGATGTACAGCGACTACGGGAGCATCCTCGGCGGCAAGGAGTTCGAGGGCTTCCAGGGCCAGGGGAGCGCGGGCAGCGTGGCCTCGGGCCGCGTCTCCTACACCCTCGGCTTCGAAGGCCCCGCCGTCACCGTGGACACCGCCTGCTCCTCCTCCCTGGTCGCCCTGCACCTGGCAGCCCAGGCCCTTCGGGCCGGCGAGTGCACGCTCGCGCTCGCCGGCGGTGTGACCGTGATGTCCACGCCGAGCACGTTCGTGGAGTTCTCCCGGCAGCGGGGTCTGGCGCCCGACGGTCGTTCCAAGGCGTTCGCCGAGTCCGCGGACGGCGTCGGCTGGTCCGAGGGCGTCGGCATCCTCGTCCTGGAGCGCCAGTCGGACGCCGTGCGCAACGGCCACGAGATCCTCGCCGTGATCCGCGGCTCCGCCGTCAACCAGGACGGTGCGTCCAACGGCCTGACCGCGCCGAACGGCCCGTCCCAGCAGCGCGTCATCCGCCAGGCACTGGCCAGCGGCGGCCTCTCCACGGCCGACGTGGACGCCGTCGAGGCACATGGCACCGGAACCACGCTCGGTGACCCGATCGAGGCCCAGGCGCTCCTGGCCACCTACGGGCGCGACCGCGACCCCGAGAACCCCCTGTGGCTCGGCTCCCTGAAGTCCAACATCGGTCACACCCAGGCAGCGGCCGGCGTCGCCGGTGTCATCAAGATGGTGATGGCGATGCGGCACGGTGTGCTGCCGCAGACCCTGCATGTCGACGCGCCGTCCTCGCACGTCGATTGGAGCGCCGGCGCCGTCGAGCTGCTCACCGAGCAGACCGCCTGGCCGGAGACCGGCCGGGCCCGTCGCGCCGGTGTCTCCTCCTTCGGCATCAGCGGCACCAACGCCCACGTCATCCTGGAACAGTCGGCGGCTGTGCAGCGCCTGGCACCGGGAGCAGCAGAGACCGTGGAGCCGGTCGCCATCAAGCCGTCGGTGGAGCCGTCCTTGGTGCCGTGGGCGCTGTCCGGCAAGTCGCCCGAGGCCCTGCGCGCCCAGGCCGCACGCCTCCGTGACTTCCTGGCGGAGCGGCCCGAACCGCGCCCGATCGACGTCGGCCACTCACTGGCCGTCACACGCTCGCAGTTCGACCACCGCGCGATCGTGCTGGTCGACGATGCGAAGGACCCGGCGGACAGCGTGGCCGCCCTCGCGGCCCTGGCCTCCGGTACGGCCGATCCCGCCGTCGTCTCCGACGCGGTATCGACCGGCGGTTCGGCGGTGCTGTTCACGGGTCAGGGTTCGCAACGCCTCGGTATGGGGCGTGAGTTGTACGGTCGCTTCCCGGTCTTCGCCGAGGCCCTCGATGCCGTGGTCGACCATCTGGACGCTGTCTTGCCTGCCCAGGCCGGTCTGCGTGAGGTGATGTGGGGTGACGATGCGGAGCTGCTGAACGAGACGGGTTGGACGCAGCCCGCTCTCTTCGCCATCGAGGTGGCGCTGTTCCGGCTCGTGGAGAGCTGGGGCGTCCACCCCGACTTCGCGGCCGGCCACTCCATCGGCGAAATCACTGCGGCGCACGTCGCCGGGGTGCTGACGCTGGAAGACGCCTGCCGTCTGGTGGCCGCCCGTGCCTCCTTGATGCAGGCGTTGCCGGCCGGCGGCGCGATGATCGCGGTCCAGGCAACGGAGGACGAAGTCACCCCGCACCTGACCGACGACGTAACGATCGCGGCCGTCAACGGCCCGACCTCCGTGGTCATCTCGGGCGCAGAAGAGGCCGCGCAGACCATGGCACAACACTTCGCCGACCAGGGACGCCGGACGACTCGACTCCACGTGTCGCATGCGTTCCACTCGCCGTTGATGGACCCGATGCTGGCGGAGTTCCGCGCGGTGGCGGAGGGCCTGTCCTACGCCGCCCCGACCCTCCCCGTCGTCTCGAACCTGACGGGCCAGCTGGCCACAGTCGAGGAACTCTGCTCGGCCGAGTACTGGGTGCGCCACGTCCGTGAGGCGGTCCGCTTCGCCGACGGCATCACCACCCTCGAAGCCGAGGGCGTAGGGACCTTCCTGGAACTCGGCCCGGACGGCATCCTGTCCGCGCTGGCTCAGCAGTCCCTCGCCGGCGAGGCCGTCACCGTGCCTGTCCTGCGCAAGGACCGCGGTGAGGAGTCCACGGCCATGACGGCCCGAGCGCATCTCCACACCCGTGGCCTGATCGAAGACTGGCAGGACTTCTTTGCTGGTGTGGGTGCGCGGCGGGTGGAGTTGCCGACGTATGCGTTCCAGCGTGGGTGGTTTTGGCCGGTGGGTCGGGTTGGTGTTGGTTTTGGTGGTGATGTGGGTGCTGTGGGGCTTGGGTCTGCGGGGCATCCGTTGTTGGGTGCTGCGGTGGAGCTGGCTGCGGGTGTGGGGGTGGTGTTGACGGGTCGTCTGTCGTTGTCGTCGCATGGGTGGTTGGCTGATCATGCGGTGATGGGGCGGGTGTTTGTTCCTGGTACGGCGTTGCTGGAGATGGTGATGCGTGCTGGTGATGAGGTGGGGTGTGGTCGTGTTGAGGAGCTGACGTTGGCGGCGCCGTTGGTGTTGCCTGAGCGTGGTGCGGTGCGGGTTCAGGTTGCTGTGGATGCTCCTGATGCTGCGGGTCGTCGTGGTGTGGGGGTGTATTCGTGTCCTGATGGTGTGGGGCAGGCGGTGTGGTCGCAGCACGCTGTTGGTGTGTTGTCTTCCGGTGCGGCTGACCGGGTCGGTGGGTTGGGCGACGGGGTGTGGCCGCCGCAGGGTGCTGTGTCGGTGGATGTTGAGGGTTGCTACGAGTTGTTTGCGGATGCTGGGTTTGGTTATGGCCCGGTGTTCCAGGGGTTGCGTGCGGTGTGGCGTCGCGGTGAGGAACTCTTCGCAGAGGTCGCCCTGCCCGAAGACGCCACCCACCCCATCGACACGGCGACCGGTTTTGGGTTGCATCCGGCGTTGCTGGACGCCTCGCTCCATGCCTCGCTCCTCGCCTCCCTTGAAGGTCAATCCGCCGGTGGTGGGCCTGCGTTGCCGTTCGCGTGGGAGGGTGTTTCCCTCTTCGCCTCGGGTGCGACGGCCTTGCGTGTGCGGCTGGCTCCCGCGGGTGAGCATGCGGTGTCGGTGACCGCGGTGGATCCGACCGGCGCGCCGGTCATCTCCATCGATGCGCTTCGCACTCGCCGCCTCACCCCCGATGAGGTCAACGCATCCCACACCCACCTGAGCGACGCGCTCTTCGGCGTCCAATGGACCACGGTCCCGACCGTCCCGACCGCCCCGGCCGCAGGCCACCCATCGGTAGCCATCATCGGAACCGACCCCTACGGCCTCGCAGACGGCCTCACGGACGCCTCGACCCTGGTCGAGGAGCGCGGCGACCTCGCGGCACTCGCCGCGTCGGAGCACCCGGTACCGGACCTCGTCCTCGTCCCGGTCATGGGCACCCAGCCGACGGGCGCACCAACGAACGCGGACGCAGACGCGGAGGCACACGAAGAAGTACATGCAGAAGGACACCCCGACGCCGGGACACCCGACGACAGGCCGTCCGACGACAGCTCGTCCGACGGCAGGCCGTCCGACATGCTCCGCGCCGTGCGGGAGATCACCGCGCAGGTGCTGGAGCAGATCCAGCAGTGGCTGGCGGACGACCGGTTCGCGGCGGCGCGGCTGGTGTTCGTGACGCGCGGTGCGGTGTCCGTGGACGACGGCGGCATCACCGACCTGGCGGCCTCGGCCGTCTGGGGTCTCGTGCGGTCGGCGCAGTCGGAGAATCCGGGCTGCTTCGGTCTTCTCGACCTCGACCTCGACCTCGACCTCGACTGCGATCCGGCCGGTGTGACCGTGCCGTCCGCGCTCGCCGCGGCCCTGCACGCGACCGCCGACGAGCCGCAGTTGGCGCTCCGCGGCGGGGCCGTACAGGCCGCCCGACTGACCCGAATCCCCGCGCCGGAGACCGACCTTCCGGACACCGACCTTCCGGACACCGACCGTCTGGCGACCGACCTTCCGGAGACCGCCCGTTCCGAGAGCGCCGGCAGCGGTTCGGCCAATGACGGGAACACGGTCCCGGACGGTCCGGCCCGGCGGCCCGGCACGGTGCTCATCACCGGTGGTACCGGTGGCCTCGGTGGGTTGCTCGCCCGACACCTCGTCGCCGAGCGGGGCGTACGGAGCCTGGTGCTCGCCAGCCGTCGCGGTCTCGCGGCCGAGGGCGCGGAGAAGCTGGTCGCCGACCTCGAAGCGCTCGGTGCCGTGGTGGCCGTGCAGGCGTGTGATGTGGCCGATGGCGATGCGGTGGCGGCGTTGGTCGCCGGGGTGTCGGACGAGTACCCGCTGAGGGCGGTCGTCCACACGGCCGGTGTGTTGGACGACGGGGTGATCGGCTCGCTCACCGAGGAGCGGCTCGCCACCGTCCTGCGGCCCAAGGCCGACGTCGCCTGGCATCTGCACGAGGCGACCCGCGGCCTGGACCTGGACGCGTTCGTCGTCTTCTCCTCCCTCGCCGGCGTTCTCGGCGGCGCAGGCCAGGCCAACTACGCGGCGGCGAACACGTTCCTGGACGCCTTGATGGCGCAGCGTCGCGCTGCCGGGTTGCCGGGTGTGTCGCTGGCGTGGGGTCCGTGGGACCGGGCCGGCGGCATGACGGGGACCTTGTCGGACGCCGAGGCCGACCGCCTCGCGCGCTCCGGCATTCCGCCGATCTCGGCGGAGCAGGGCCTTGCGCTGTACGACGCGGCGACCGCCGGTGAGCGGCCTCTGGTGGTGCCGGTGCGGCTGGACCTCGCCGCGCTCCGCGGGCTCGGCGATGTTCCGGCGCTGCTGCGCGGACTGGTCCGGGCGCCCGCGCGGCGGACCGCGGCGGCCGGTGCGGCGCCCTCGGCCGATGCGCTCACCCGGCAGTTGACCGGGCTCGGCGGGGCGGAGCAGGAGGAGGTCCTGCTGAGGCTGGTGCGCGGTCAGGCCGCGGTGGTGCTCGGGCACGCCGACGGTTCGGCGATCGGTGCGGGTCGGCAGTTCCAGGAGTTGGGCTTCGACTCGCTGACCGCGGTGGAGTTCCGCAACCGGCTCAACGCGGCCACCGGACTGCGGCTGCCGGCCACCCTGCTGTTCGACTACCCGACGCCGGCCGACGTCGTCGGGCACCTGCGCGGCCGGCTCGGCACCGGGGAGGTGTCGGGTGCGGGCTCGGTGCTGGCGGCGCTGGACAACCTGGAGGCGGTGATCGCAGGGCTGTCCCTCGACGACGCGGGGGAGCACCAGTTGGTGGCCGGCCGGCTGGAGGTCCTCAGGGCGAAGTGGGCGGACATGCGAAGCGCGGAGGGATCCGTGGACGCCGGTGCGGACGTCGACATCGAGGAGGCGTCGGACGACGACATGTTCGCGCTGCTGGACGACGAGCTGGGGCTGAACTGAGCCGTTCCGCACGAGCAGTTCCGCAGTGACCTGTCCCGCAGTGACCTGTTCCGCAGTGACCTGTTCCGCAGTGGTTCCGTAGTGAGTCGTTCCGCTTCGGTGGGAAACCGGGGCCCGGTGGTCGGACGCTTGATTCCGGCCACCGGGAGCGTCAAACCGGCCTCTTCTAAAGAAAGGGAAAGAACTAGGGAAACACCCACAGCCCGATCATGTGCAATGAATTCCGTGGCTCGGAAAACCGTTCGCGGGCCATGGAGTTACGGTGTGATCACGTGTCCGTACGGCAGTGACGGCGTGCGCGGGATGTCACGGCAGGTCCCCGGCCGAGGCGTCTCCCCGCTGGCGCCCGGCGGTGCGTGCCGCTTGGTTCGTCCCTAGGAGGTCCCCCCATGACCACGTCCACCGAGGAGAGCCTGTGGGCCCGGTGCTTCCATCCAGCACCGGCCGCCCCCGTCCGGCTCTTCTGTTTCCCACATGCGGGTGGCTCGGCCTCCTTCTACTTCCCGGTGTCGGCCCAACTGTCCTCGGTTGCCGAGGTGTTCGCGATCCAGTACCCGGGGCGCCAGGACCGGCGCAAGGAAGCCGGTGTCAGCGACCTCGCGACCTTGGCCGATCAGGTCTACGACGCGCTGCGCCCCCTGCTGAAGGAGCGGCCGAGCACGTTCTTCGGGCACAGCATGGGCGCGACCCTGGCCTTCGAGGTGGCCCGGCGCTTCGAGGCCGACGGCGGTGACCTGGTCCGGCTGTTCGCCTCCGGGCGCCGCGCCCCCTCCCGGGTGCGTGACGAGGCCGTGCACCGGCGGTCCGACGACGGCATCGTCGAGGAGCTGAAGCTGCTCGCCGGCACCAATACCGCGCTGCTCGGCGACGAGGAGATCCTGCGGATGATCCTGCCCGCGATCCGCAGCGACTACCAGGCCATCGAGACCTACCGCTGCCCGCCCGACGTCACCGTCCGGGCGCCGCTGACCGTCCTCACCGGCGACCGCGACCCGAAGACCTCCCTGGACGAGGCGGAGGCGTGGCGCGGCCACACCACCGGGGACTTCGACCTCAAGGTGCTTCCCGGCGGGCACTTCTTCGTCAGCTCCGAGGCCCCGGCGATCATCGATCTGCTCCGGGCGCACCTCGCCGCCAACGGCTAGGGCCTGTCGTCGAACTCCCGCCTGCCTCGCGACGCCTGGCATGCACTCCCCCACGCCTTAAGGGCGCGGGGGGACCCCCATGCTGCGTTGTCGGGCTCATCCCGGTACGCCCGGTACCGGGATGACCCTCCGCCTTGAGATCGCACGCACCAGACGCCGCGAGGCCCGCCCTCCGGGCGAACGACGGGAGTTTGACGACAGACCCTAGCGGGCGCACTGCGGCAGGCCGGCGGTGCCGGTCTGCCGCACACCCCGCGCCGTCTGAGGCGGCACCACGCCATCCGGCGACGCGCGTTGCGTGCGCCCGCGGAGCACCGTCCCGCGTGCGTACGCGGGCGTGCGGACGACTTGCCCGGCCGGTCGGATGTCCCGGAGGGGACCATTCGGAAAACGTCAAATGTCTGACAGGTGCTGCCCATTTACTCCAGCCCGCACTATATGATCTTGTGATGGGGCATGTACGGAGCGTGCCACTCGTTCGCTCCTGGTGCATCCATCCTGACCGTCCGGTTTTGCGTGCGCCGGACGGCCGTGGTCCTGGTACGCGTCGGCGCGAGGTCGGCTCCTGTTCTCACCCCACGTGGAGGAACGCGTGATGCGGAAGCAGTCGGGTTCTTCCGGCTTACTGACCACGTTGGTGGGACGCGACGACGAACTGCGCACCCTCGCCCGGCACGCCGCGGCCGCCCGCGACGGGCGGGCGGGCCTGGTCCTGCTCCACGGGCCCGCCGGCATGGGCAAGACCAGTCTGCTGCGGTCCTTCACGGCGAGCGATGTCTGCCGCGGTATGACGGTGCTGTACGGCACCTGCGGCGAGACCGTCGCCGGCGCCGGGTACAGCGGTGTGCGCGAACTCCTCGGCGGGCTCGGCCTGAGCGGCGGCGACGCCCGGCGCTCGCCCCTCCTGGAGGGCCTGGCGGCCCGCGCGCTGCCCGCACTCACCGCAGACCCCGCCGGCCCCGACGCCGCCACGGCCGCCTACCCGGTGCTGCACGGCCTGTACTGGCTCGCCGCCCGCCTCATGGCCCAACGGCCGCTCGTCCTCGTCCTCGACGACGTCCACTGGTGCGACGAACGCTCCCTGGCCTGGATCGACTTCCTGCTGCGACGCGCCGAGGACCTGCCGCTGCTGGTCGTCCTGGCCTGGCGCAGCGAGGCCGAACCGGTCGCGCCCGCGGTGCTCGCCGACATCGCCGCCCAGCGCCGCCCCACCGTGCTCGGCCTGCGCCCGCTCGGCCCCGACGACATAGGCGAAATGGTGCGTCGCGTCTTCCGGACCACGGCCGCACCGCCGTTCGTCAGCCGGGTCGCCGCCGTGTCCGGCGGCAATCCGCTGGCCCTCGCCCGCCTCCTCGACGAACTCCGCGCCGAGGGCGTCCGACCGGACGCCGCCGGAGAGCGCCGGGCCGCCGAGGTCGGCAGTCATGTCCTCGCCCGTTCGGTGCGCTGTCTGTTGGAGCGTCGGCCGCCCTGGGTGCGCGGCGTGGCCCGTGCCATCGCCGTACTCGGCCCGGAGTGCACCGAGTTGCTGGCGGCGCTCGCCGGCGTCCCGGCCGCCACCGTCGACGAGGCCCTGTTGGTGCTGCGCAGGGCCGGCATCCTGGCCGGCGACCGCGTGGACTTCGTCCATGACGTCGTCCGCTCCGCGGTGCTCGACGACGTCGCCCCGCCCACCCTGGCCGAACTGCGGACCAACGCCGCGCTGTTGCTGAGCGACGCCGGCCGCCCCTCAGAGGAGCTCGCAGGACAGCTCATGCTGCTGCCGGTGCTCGACCAGCCGTGGATGGCCGCGGTGCTGCGCGACGCCGCCGCCCAGGCGGAGAGCCGCGGCGCCCCCGAGGCCGGTGTGCGCTGCCTCTACCGCGTGTTGGAGGTGGAGCCGGACAACGTTGCCGTCCGCATCCAGATGGCCCGCGCCCTCGCCGAGATCAACCCGCCCGAGGCGATGCGCCTCCTCAAGGAAGCGCTCTCCCTCGCCGAGGACGTCCGCACCCGCGCCCAGGTCGCCGTCCAGTACGGCTTCACCTGCCTCGCCGTGCAGGAATCCCCGTCCGGGGTGCGGATGCTGGAGGACGCGCTCGCCGAGCTGACCGCCGAACTGGGCCCCGAACCAGGGCCCGTCGACCGGGAGTTGCGGACCCTCGTGGAATCCGTGCTGCTCATCGTCGGGGCCGACGAGAAGGTGACGATCGGCGCGGTCCGCGACCGGGCGGCCCGGCTCACCATGCCGCCCGGCGACACCCCGGCCCAGCGGCAGATGCTGGCCATGACCACGGTGCTGACCGCGATGGACGGCCGGGACGCCCGATCCGCCGTCGACCAGGCCCGCCGCGCGCTGCGCGCACCCGGCGTCGAGCTGGAACCCTGGTCGCTGCTGTCCGCCTCCTTCGCCCTCTCCCTGGCCGACGAGGTCGCCGACGCGCAGTACGCACTGGACCTCATGCTCCAGTACGGCCAGGACAACGCGGCCGTGTGGACGTACGTCCTGGCGCTCTCCACGCGCGCCCTGCTCCACCACGGGGTGGGGGCCTTCCCCGAGGCGCTGGCCGACGCCCAGACCGCCGTCGAGATCCTCGGCGAGGAGCGCTGGGCGGACAGTGCCGTGCTGCCCCGTGTCGCACTGGCCACCGCCCTCGTCGACCGCGGCGAGCCCGAGCGCGCCGAACACGTCCTCGACGGCATCACCCGCCCCCGCCTCGAACGCTTCGTCATCGAATACCACTGGTACCTCCAGGCCCGCGCCTACGCCCGCTGGGTCCGCGGGGACTTCCAAGGGGCCCTGGACCTCCTTCTCGCCTGCGGCCGGTCCCTGGAGGAGTCGCGCTTCAGCAACCCGGCGTTCGTGCCGTGGTGGGCCGATGGCGCGGTGCTCCTGGCGGCCCTGGACCGCCACGACCAGGCACGCGAACTCGCCGAATACGGCAGCGAGTTGGCCGAGCGTTGGGGAACGGAGCGCGGCCTCGGACTGGCCTTTATGGCCCAGGGCGTCGCCGCACCCGGCCGCGCCGGCATCGACCATCTCACCGAGGCGGTCTCGCTGCTCGCGGACTCCCCGGCCCGGGCCATGGAGGCCCGGGCCGAACTTCTCCTCGGACACGCCCACCTGAAGCGCGACGACCTGCGCGCCGCCCGGGAACACCTGCGCGCCGCCGCCGACCTCGCCCAGCGCTGCGGTGCCGTGAAGCTCGGCGTCGACGCCAGAAAACTGCTGGTCACCGCGGGTGGCCGGGTACGCAGGATGACCGCCTCGCCACTCGACATGCTGACCGGGATGGAACGCACGGTGGCGGACCTCGCGGTGACCGGCGCGAGCAACCGGGCCATCGCGGAAGCCCTCTTCGTGACGGTAAGGACCATCGAAACCCATCTCACGAGCGTCTACCGGAAGCTCGGGGTCGGCGGACGTGCGGAGCTCTCCGCCGTCCTGGAGACCAGGACCGCCACCTCCGGTCGGCAGCCGCCGGCCTGGGTCTCCCAGGCACGCGGACGCGCTTGAGACGAACAGGACGAGAGGTAGCGGTGCCCCGGAGCAAGGCGCGGAACCAACCGACCACCTGCACGCCGCAGTGCGCACCCGACGCCCACGGCGACCCCACCATGCTCCTCGAATGCGGCCGGGAACAGCGGCTCATCGGTGACCTCCTGCACCGTCTCGGCCAGGGCCGGCCATCGGTGCTCAGCCTGACCGGCCGTCCCGGGCACGCCCAGAACGCCCTGGTCCGCTGGGGCGCGTGCCGGGCCAGGCACGACGGGCTGCGCGTCCTGCGAGCCCAGGCCACGCCCGCGGAACGGGAACTCCGCTACGGCGCCGTCCTCCAACTGCTGGCCGCCCTCGACGGCCCGCACGGCAGCACCCTGGACGCCGTGATCCGCCACGACGGCCCCCCTCCACTGCCCGCGCCCGGCATCGAGGAGGTGCTGCGGCGCGCCGGCACGGCACCCACCCTCGTCGTGGTCGAAGACGTCCAGTGGTTGGACCCGGCCTCGCTGACGTGGTTGCAGATCCTGCTGCGCCATCTCGGGCCGGACACCCCGCTCGCCGTGCTGGCCAGCAGCTGCGGTGACACCATCGCCTTCGACACCGACCCGAACGCCCCCACCGTTCCGGGGCCGCGGGACACCGTGCCCGTCCGGCGCTTCGTGGTGCCCGCGCTCACCGACCGCGGGGTCGCCGCCACCGTCCGCGCCGTCTGCGGCACCCCCGGCGACGAGGAGTTCATCGCCGCGCTCACCTCCGCCACCGCCGGCAACCCCGCCGTCCTGCGGGACGCCCTGCGCGCCTTCGTCGACCACGGCCTCCCCGCCGACGCCGACCACCTCCCGGAGCTGCACGCCCTCACCGCGGGCGTCGTCGGCGACCACACCGTACGCGCCCTGGACGGCCTGCCCGCCGAAGTCAACGCCGTCCTGCGGGCCCTGGCCGTCTGCGGCGACCTGCTCGACTTCCACCGCGTCCGGGTCCTCGCCGGCGCGCACTCCCTGTCCGAGGACCGGATCCGCACCCTGTTGGCGAGCGTCGGCCTGACCGTGTCCGTCGGCGACAAGGTGCACATCCGCTTCCCCGCCTCCAAGGCACGCGTCATCGAGGACATGCCCGCCGCGGAGCGCGCCGACCTGTACGTCCGCGCGGCCGAACTCACCCACAGCTGCGGTGTCAACGACGAGGACGTCGCCCATCTGCTGCTGCGGTCGTCGCCGCTCGGCGCACCCTGGGTCGTGCCCCTGCTCCGCCGCGGATTCGCCGCCGCGCTGCGCCGGGAGGACCACCACCGGGCCTGTGCCTGCCTCTCCCGCGCCCTGCAGGAACCCCTCGACGCCCGGGAGCGCAGCCTGTTGACGTTGGAACTGGCCGCGGCCGAAGCCGTCGCCCGGCCGGAAGCGGGCGATCGACGCCTGGGGGAACTCGTCCGCAGCACCGTCGCGGACACCGACCCCTCGTCGTCCAGCGGGGGGTTGGGGGTCCGCGCCATCGACCTGGGGTTCGCCCGGGGCAACAGCGAATGGGTCCGCCGCACCGCGGGCGAGGCCCTGCCGTACGCCGGGCCGGCCGACCGGGAGGAACTGGTCGCGCTGTTCTGGTTGGCCGCCGTGCGGGACGACGACGCACCGATGATCCCCGTGGTGCCCCGGTTGCCCGACCGGCCGGTGCCACCGGCCCAGGCCGGCGCCCGTGCCTGGCAGCTGGCCACGGCGGGGGAGGACGCGGACAAGGCCAGGAAGCTCGCCCGGATCGCCCTCACCGGCGGGGCGAACGAGAGCCTGATGATGCCGAAACTGGCCGCCTGCGCCGCGCTGTTCGCCACCGACGACAACGACGAGGCGGTGCACGGCCTGGACACCATGCTCACCGCCGCCCGCAGCGCCCACCTGCGCAGCATGGCCGCCCGCATCTTCAACCTACGGGCCCGGATGCACCTGTGCGCGGCCCGGCTGGAGGCCGCCGAACGCGACCTGGACAGCGCCGAACGCGCCCTGCCGCCGACGAGTTGGCACCCCCGGGCGCTGCCCAACCTGATCGCCACCCGCATCCTCGTCAGCATGGAGACGGGCCGCCCGGACCGGGCCCGCCAACTCGCCGAGGCCCCGGTACCCGCCGGCGGCGAGGAGGGCGTGTGGTGGCCCGCCCTGCTGCTCGCCCGCGCCCGGGTGGCCGCCGACGACGGTGACTGGGAGGAGGCCCTGCGGCTGTCGCGGGAGTGCGGGCGCTGGCTGCTGCGCCGGCACTGGGCCAACCCGGCCATGCTCAGTTGGCGCCCGCTGGCCGCCGAGGCGTGTCTGAAGCTCGGCGACGTGACGGAGGCGCGCCGGCTGCGGGACGAGGAGCTGTTCTTCGCCGACCGCTGGGGCACCGCGAGCGCCCGCGGGATCGCCCGCCTGACGACGCGGCGCCTCTTCGACGACGACGGCGACCGGGCCGTCCGACGCATCCGCGAGGCCGCCGCCCTGTTGAGCGACTCGCCCGCCCGCCTGGCCTACCTGTGGAGCCGGCTGAGCCAGGCCGGCGCCGAGACGGCCCACGGCGACACCGCCGCGGCCGCACGCTCCTGGCAGGAGGTCGCCCGGATGACCGCCGCCCACCCCACCAGCCGCCTCGCCACCGCCGCCCGCACCCTGACCGTCCCCTCCGTTCCGGTCGCCACCGCGCCACCCACCGCCGTCGTCCCACCCGGATGGCGCGACCTGTCCGAGGCGGAGAAGGACACTACGCTGCTCGCCGCCCGCGGCCACGGCAACCGCCAGATCGCCGAACAACTCGCCGTCAGCAGACGCACCGTGGAACTCCGGCTGAGCAACGCCTACCGCAAGCTGCGGATCGGCGGCCGCAAGGAGCTGTACCTGCTCCTGGAGGCGCTGGAAGGGCCGGTCGCGGATGCTTCTTGAGCGGGAGAACGAACTGGCCCGGGTCCGGGCCGCCCTGGACGCCGCGGAAGCGGGCGACTCCTCGCTCCTCCTCATCACCGGCCCCCTCGGCAGCGGGCGCTCGGCGCTGCTGCGCCGGATACCGGAGCTGGCCGGCGACGGCACCCGCGTCCTGCGGGCCAGCGCCGCCTGGCGGGAACGCGACTTCCCCTTCGGGATCGCCCGCCAACTCTTCGACCACCTGCTGTCCGGGGCGGGCGGCGCCGGGCCGGCCGAACGCACCGCCGGGGCAGAGCACTTCAGCCGGCTCATGGACGCCGGCGACCGCCGCACCGGGACCGGCCCCGCCCTGGAGGTCTCCCAGGCAGTCCTCCAGGGTGCCCAGGCGCTGCTCGCCGACGCCTCCGCGGAGCGGCGCCTGCTGATCCTGGTCGACGACCTCCAGTGGGCCGACGGCCCGTCCCTACGCTGGCTGGCCCACCTCACCCGGCGGCTGCACGGCCTGCGCGCGCTGCTGGTGTGCACGCTGGCCGACGGCGACCACCGGGGCAGGTACCCCCTGGTGCGGGAGGTCGCCGGCGCCGCGCACACCGTCCTGCGCCTGGCGCCGGTGTCCCGGGACGCGACCCGCGTCCTGCTCGCCGGGCCCCAGGGCCGGCCGCCGCAGGACGCACTGGTGCGCGCCGTGTACGAGGCGTCCAGGGGCAACCCGCTGTTCCTGACCGCCTTCCGGAGCGCCCTGCGCGCCACCGGAAGGCCGCCCGGCGGCGACCACTTCGGTGCCGTCCGGGAGCTGAGCCCGACGGTGCTGCGCGATCGGCTCGCGGGCCATCTGCGGATCCAGCCGCAGCCGGTGCGCGAGGTCGCGGTGGCGGTGGCCGCGCTGGGCGACCACAGCGATCCGGTGCTGCTCGCCCAGCTCGCCGGGGTCGATGAAATCGGTTTCTCCGGTGCCCGCCGCGCCCTGGTCGACGCCGGCCTGTTGGCTCCCGGACGGGACGTCCGCTTCGTCCACGGCGTCGTCCGCGATGCGGTGGACTCCCTGCTCACCCTCGACGAGCGCGAACGCTCGCACGACGCCGCCGCCGATCTGCTGTACCGCTGCGGGCGGCCGGCCGAGCAGGTCGCCGGCCATCTGCTGGCCGTGGTCCACCCGGGCCGGCCCTGGTCGGAGGCGGTCCTGCGCTCCGCGGCCCACAACGCGCTGCGCGCCGGCCGGCCCGCCGACGCGGCCCGGTACCTGCGCCGCGCCCTGCTGCACCACCGTACCCAGGACGGCTGCCGCGCCCGCATCCTGATCGATCTGGCCACCGCCGAGCGCGCCCTCGACCCCGATGCCTGTGTACGCCACGTCAGCCAGGCGGTCGCGCTGCTGGACACCCCGCGGGACCGGGCCGCCGCCGTGTTGCGCATCCCGCCGTCCCTGCTCGCCGCCCCCGGCCCGTCCGCCGTCGAGCTGGTGCGGCAGGCCGCCGCCGGGCTCGACGGCCCGGGGCAGCGGGACGAGGAGGGAACCGACGAACTCGCCCTGCGCCTGGAGGCGTGGCTGCGGCACTCCGGCCACGAGAACCCCGTCGAGCTGGCGTCCTCGGTGGCGCGGCTGCGACGCATGGGGGCACGGCCGCCGGTGGACAGCGTCGCCGAACGCGAGTTGGTCGCCGTGCTGTTGTGTGCGGGCGCGCTGAGCGGCCGGCTCAGCGCCGCGGAGATCGCCGACACCGGCAACCGCATCCTCGAACGCGAGCCGGCCACCGCCGCCCACGCCCACACCCCGTTGCCGCTGGTGATGCTCTCGCTGTTCGTCGCCGAGTCCGTGCAGGGCGTGGCCTCCTGGCTGGCCAGCGAACAGCACACCCGGCGCCGGTACGCGACCGGCGCGGACGATGTGCTGCTGACCGCCGAGCGGGCCTTCGTCCTGGTGACGCAGGGCCGCCCGGCCGCCGCGCGGGAGCACGTCGAACGCGCCCTGGTCATGGACGCCGGCGATTGGTCGGAACCCGCCGTCATGATGTTCGCCGCGGTCGCCTTCGAACTGCGCGACCCGGCCTTGAGCGAACGCATACTGGAACGGGTCCGCGACCGCCGGCCGGCCGGACTGGCGCTCACCGCCACCGGTCAGATGCTCCAGGCCGCCGTCGACGTGCAGTTCGGCCGGGGGCGGGACGCCCTGGACACGCTGCTGGCCTGTGGCCGACGCCTGGAGACCGCGGGATGGCGCAATTCCGCGCTGCTGCCCTGGCGTCCGTATGCAATCGGGCTGCACCAGCGGCTCGGCGAGACCGATGCCGCGCTGCAACTCGCCGAGGACGAGCTGAGGTGGGCCCGGGAGTGGGGTGCGACGACGAACCTGGGCCGGGCCCTGCGCCTGAAGGGCTGGCTGTTGCAGGACGAGGGACTGGATCTGCTGCGCGAGAGCGTCGAGATCCTCCGCGCCTCGTCCTACGCGACGGAACTGGCCCGCACCCTCGTCGTCCTCGGGCGTCGGCTGCCGGGTGGGCCGGAGGCCGAGGCGGTGTTGCGGGAGGCCGCGGGGATCGCCGCCGCCTGTGGTGTTCCCTGGCTCGCCGAACGGGCCGAACACGGTCTGGGCAGTGTCATCGTGCCGCCGGTCGCCACCCTGACCCCCAGTGAGCGGCGGGTGGCGTCGCTGGTGAGCCGGGGCCTGACCAACCAGGCCATCGCGACCGAACTCGGTGTGAGCTCCCGGGCGGTGGAGAAGCACCTCACCAGCGCCTATCGCAAGCTCGGCGTCTCCGGCCGCCGCGAGTTGGTGAACGCGCTCCCGGGGCGTTGACGCCCGCGGCCGTCCCGTTCCGGACGATCACAATCCTCTGTGCCTGTCAGTCCTGTGGGTGAGGTGCTGTTGTCGCACGCCCGTCCGGTCATGACGGCGACCCTCAACAAAAGCTCAAACGGAAGCGAGGGCAGGTACATCCACCCCGTCACCAATGTCTCCTATGTTACTTTTGGCCCACCGTAGTGGTGACTCTGCGGACCGTACCTCGTCAAGTACGGACCACGGATTTAGGGGTGCGCAGATGTGTCGCGTTGACGTCCCGAGTTGTGGCTAACTACGCTCCGTTTCACGGAAATCGAAACTCTTCGGCGTGAATCGCGGCGAACTTCGATCGAATTCTGGATTCCGTTTCTCAGAACGCTAAAAACGACGGGGGTTATCCGAAAGGATGGCGGTCTCGTGACAATCACTCACCTCACTGACTCGAATCACCGTACGACCGGCGGGGTGATATCCGCTCAGGCCGCACCGGCCGGGGAGTCCGTCGGCCCCGGGCTGATGGCGTCCCTCGACCGTGACCTCACCATCAAGCACGCCAACCAGGAGTTCCGCCGCCGCTTCGACGATTCCGCCGGTGACGTCTGCGGCCGCAGCTTCCGGGACCTGATGCACCCGAGCGTGCAGCAGCCGCTGATGCGCCAGTTCTCCCGGCTGATCGAGGGCAAGCGGCACCGCTTCGCCTCGCACGTGGTCGCCGTGGGCGCCCAGGACGCGGCCTTCGCGGGCACCCTCACCGCCTCCGCGGTCACCGGCAAAACCCCGGACATCGCCGGGATCCTGGTGCTCATGGACTCGTCCGATGCCGCCGATGCCGCCGATGCCGGCGTCGTGACCAGCCAGAAAAAGTTCCTGACCGAGATCGATGCGCGCATCCTCGAAGGCATCGCGGCCGGGCTGTCGACCATTCCGCTCGCCTCGCGGCTCTACCTCAGCCGCCAGGGCGTGGAGTACCACGTCACCGGGCTGCTGCGGAAGCTGCGGGTGCCCAACCGCGCCGCGCTCGTCTCGCGCGCCTACTCCATGGGCATCCTGAACGTCGGCACCTGGCCCCCGAAGGTCGTGGACGACTTCATCAAGTGACGCCCGGCCGGCCCGTCCCGCACCGACCGGCCACCGTCGGGCCGCTGTCCCGCACGCCCGTGTCGCCGACGCCCGCCCCTCACGGGGCGATGCCCGGCGGCACGGGCGTTTCGTGCCCTGGTCGGCGTTTATCCATTCCCGCGTTACGAACCCGCAATATTCATGCACGCGATTCCGGCCACTTTTCGTTCCGTCGTAACCAAACTGCCCGTCATATCGTTTCCGCTGACCGTTTCTGTGGTCCGCGGTGTACCTCCGGGGCCCTGCCCCGACGCGCCCGCGACGGGTCGCGAGCGGCCTCCGAATACTCGCGGTAACCCCCGTTCCGCCTGCTGGAGTTCCCCGCGCGTCACATTCCCCCGTGCCTCGTGCGGCACGGGTCGCCGGCTTTCCCCGCCGCCGCGACAACCATTGTGACAACGGCACGACAGGGCGGGGCGGTCGACCCGTCCGCGTCGCGAAGCAGTCAAGCGGAACCTCCGCTCGTTGTTCGTGCCACCCTGAAGTCTGTGTTCTTGGTGACCGTTTTCACCAGTGCCCCGCCCGTTCGGTGGCGAATCCGCCGCCCGTTCCTGGCCACAACGGATCGCTTCGGCCGCCCACCACGGCCGGCGCAGCCGAGGCTTGTTGGAATCACCCCCCACCCAGTCGGGGCGCCGTTGTGGCCCGGACGCGCAGGAGGAACACCGTGGATGCTGAGGGACGCCGCAGGGACATGCTGGAGCTGATCCGGCGCAGCGGATCCGCCGATGTCGTGCGTCTCGCCGAGGAGTTCGCCGTCAGCAAGGAAACGGTCCGCCGGGACCTGAACGTCCTGGAGGGCCACGGGCTGATACGGCGGCGGCACGGTGGCGCGTATCCCATGGTGCGACCGGGCTCCGAGGCCGTCCTCGTCTCCCGGACCGCGCCGCGGGTCCCGGAGGAGTCCCGGATCGCCGCCGCGGCCGCCGAACTCCTCAGCGAGGCCGAGACCGTCTTCGTCGACGAGGGCTTCACCCCGCAACTCATCGCCGACGCCCTGCCGCGCGACCGGCCGCTGACCATCGTCACCGCCTCGCTCCCGGTGGTCAGCGCCTTCGCGACGAGCCCCCAGGCCAATGTGCTGCTCCTGGGCGGCCGGGTCCGCCGGGGCACGACGGCCACCGTCGACCACTGGGCCGTCCACATGCTGTCCGGCTTCGTCATCGACCTGGCCTTCCTCAGCGCCGAGGGGATCTCGCGCACGTACGGCCTGACCACCCCCGACCCGGCGGTCGCCGAGGTCAAGGCCCAGGCCATCCGTGTCGCGCGCCGCCGGGTCCTCGCCGGGGTGCACACCAAGTTCGGCACGGCGAGCTTCTGCCGGTTCGGAGAGGTCGGCGACCTGGAGACGATCGTCACCGGCGCCGGCCTGCCCGTCGCCGAGGCCCACCGCTACCACCTCATGGGCCCCAAGGTCTTACGGGTGTGACGCCGCCGGTTCCCGCCAGAGCGCGAGCGGTGTCACGCCGACCCGGTAGCCCTCTTCGTCGAGGAGATGGCCGCCGTGCTTCATGTGCCAGAGCGCGACCGCGCGTTCGGTGACGGTCAGGTCCGCGGCCCGTTCGGCGAGGCGGACCTCAAAGCGCTGGGCGTCGTCGAGGGAGCGCACCCAGGCCACCAGGTGCAGGTTGTGCCGGCTGATGACACTCGCGCACAGGCGGACCTCGCGCATCCCGGTGACCCGGCGGGTCACCTCGCGCAGCCTCGCGGCCGGGACCTGCCCCCAGAAGCTCACCGTGACCGGCCACTCGGACAGCGGGCGGGCGACCTCGCACCGGGCGTGCAGCATGTCCGCGGCGAAGAGCCGTTGGACGCGACGGCGCACGGTGTCGGGGCCGGCGCCGCACTGCTCGGCCAGCGCGCGGTAGGTGGCCCGGCCGTCCACGGACAGCGCGGTGACCAGCCGTTGGTCGAGCTCGTCGAGGACGAAGGCGGGGGAGTCGGTGCGGTGTCTGGACGCGTCGGCGGCGAGCCGGGCGACCTGGTGCCGGCCGAGGGCCCGCAGGCGCCACCGGCTGCCCTCGGTGTGCACCGGGCCGGCCAGGTGCGTCCGGGCGGCCCGGACGCCGTCCAACGCGGCGAGGTCGTGGGTCACCCAACGGGAGAGCATGGCCGGATCGCGGGCCATGACGTTGAGTTGGAGGTCGCGGTCCCCGGTGACGTGGGAGAGCGCCACCACGTGCGGCGCGGCGGCCAACGCCCGGGCGACGTCGAGCAGTCGGCCGGGAGCACAGTCGATCTCGACGAACGCCAGGCACCCCTGGCCCGAAGCGGCCAGCACCGGGGCCGGATGGCAGCTGATCCAGGCGGCGCCGGTCTCGACCAGTCGGTTCCAGCGCCTGGCCACCGTCACGGCGTCCAGTCCGAGGACGGCGCCGATCCGGGTCCAGCTGGCCCGCGGCGTGATCTGCAGCGCGTGCACCAGGGCCTGGTCCACATGATCCAGGGACCGGGGGGTCGGCCCGGAATCCTGCGCCACGGGCCACCTCCTTGCGTGTTTCCGGCGGATTCGGGCCGCCGGTCGGCTCAACCTTCAGCCTGGACTCGGGTACGGCCGGACCGTACCAGGCAACCCCCGGAGCAACAGGAGTGGGATTCGACATGTCGGCAGTGGAGCGCGCCAAGGAACTGCAACCCGAGTTGGAGCGGCTGCGCCGGTCGCTGCACCGGGAGCCGGAGTTGGGCCTTGCGCTGCCGCGCACCCAGGAGAAGGTGCTCGCGGCGCTCGACGGGCTGCCGTTGGAGATCACCCTGGGTACCGGCCTCACCTCGGTGACCGCGGTCCTGCGCGGCGGGCGGCCCGGCGGCGCGGTGCTGCTGCGCGGCGACATGGACGCCCTGCCGGTCACCGAGGAGAGCGGCGTGCCGTACGCCTCCGAGATCCCCGGCCGGATGCACGCCTGCGGACACGACCTGCACACCGCCGGACTCGTCGGCGCGGCCCGGCTGTTGGCCGAACGCCGGGACCGCCTGCACGGCGACGTGGTGTTCATGTTCCAGCCCGGCGAGGAGGGCCACAACGGGGCCGGCGCGATGATCGAGGAGGGCGTGCTGGACGCGGCGGGCAAGCCGCTCGACGCGGCGTACGCGCTGCACGTGGCGTCCAACCAGGTGCCCGGCGGCGTGGTCATCACCCGCTCCGGCACCATCACCTCGGCCTCCGACCTGCTGACGGTGACGGTGCGGGGCGAGGGCGGCCACGGCTCGACGCCGGCCACGGCCAAGGACCCGGTCCCGGCGGCCTGCGAGATGGTCACCGCGGTGCAGAACTGGGTGACCCGCGCCTTCGACATCTTCGACCCGGTCGTGGTCACCGTCGGCACCTTCCACGCCGGGACGAAGGCGAGCGTCATCCCCGACACCGCCGAGTTCCAGGCCACGGTGCGCAGCTATTCCGAATCCGCCCGGGACCGGCTCGCCGAGGGACTGCCCCGTCTGGTGCGGGCCCTCGCGGCCGCCCACGGCCTGGAAGCGGAGGTCGACTACCTCCGGCACTATCCGGTCACCGTCAACGACACGGACGAGACCGCCTTCGCGGTGGCCACCGCCCGCGACCTGTTCGCGCCCGGCGAGGTGTGGGAGTCGCCGGTACCCACCAACGGCTCCGAGGACTTCGCGTACGTCCTCCGGCGCGTCCCCGGCGCGATGCTGCTGGTGGGCGCCGCCCCCGAGGGCAGCGACTGGCAGCACGCGCCGATGAACCACTCGCCGCGCGCCGTCTTCGACGACCGGGTGCTGTACCGGCAGGCGGCGCTGCTGACCGAACTCGCCGAGCGCCGGCTCGCGGCCACCGCGCCGGCCGAGCCCGCCGTGGCGGGATGACACCGCCGCCGCACGCGTGGGGCCCGCACGCGTGCGGCGTACGGGCCCCGGCCGGTCTCCGTCCCGGCTACTTGCGCGCGGGGCACTCCTTCCACGCGAAGTGGTAGAGGGTGTTGATGCTGCCGTCGGTGGAGTCCATGGCCATGTAGCTGGTGGCCTTGGGGTCCGCCCCGCTGCCGTCCAACCTCAGTTCGGTGTTGATGTTGAAATAGCGCTCCTCGCCGCAGGGTGCGTAGACCAGCTGGTCCACGTCGGTCTCGTCCGAGGTCTGCCAGTTGGTGTCGTAGGGGCCGGCGAAGCTGTGGCTCTTGCGGGCCGTCTCCGGCTGGCCCTGGAAGTAGTAGTTCGCCTGTTCCAGGCCCTTGGCGCCCGGTGCCAGCGAGGCGTAACCGCGGTAGTCGGCGCGCGCGATGGCGTAGGTGAAGCCCTGTGGGACGTGCACGTTCAGGGCGATCTGGCAGTTCTTGCGGGCGTCGGTCGGTTTGCTGCTGCCGCCCGCCTGGGCGAGGTATTCGCTGTAGGTGACGGTGAAGGCGGTGTTGTCGGGGGCGACGGCCACGGCGGCGCTGCCGGGTCTGCAACCCGATCCGTTGACCGTGGCGACGGTTATGGTGATCTGCCCGGTCGGCGGATCGTCGCCGAACCGTGCCGGTGTGGTGGGGGATGCCGATCCGAGGAGCAAGGATGCCACTGCGGCACCAGCACTGAGCGTGCTGAGCATGGGCTCGTCCTTCCGGTCGTCCTGGACCCGCGGTGCGGGCACACCAGGGGTGGGGGTGGCGAGTGCATGCCAGCACGGGGATCTCGGCTTGAACAGCTCTGCACCCGAGGATTGGGGCGAACCTACGCCTTGATTCGGACGCCCGGGGCACGGGCCGAACGTCTCCCGGGCCCGCCCCTCAGACGAAGTCCGCGGCGTGCTCGGCCACCCACTCCCGGTACGTGCGCGCCGGCGCGCCCGTCACGGCCTCGACGGTGCCGGTGACCGTGGGGCGCGGCGCCGTCATCATCTGCGCGTAGCCGTCGAGCAGCGGGTCCACGAACGTGTCGGGAAAGCCGTCGTCGGCGAGGAGTTGTCGGCGTGCGGCGTCCCGGGACAACTCCTCCCAGCGGAGCGGGCGGCCCAGCACCTCACCGATGATGCGCACCTGCTGGGCCTGGGTCAGCACCTCCGGCCCGGTCAGGGCGTACGCGGCCCCGGCGTGGCCGCCCTCGGTCAGCGCCCGCACCGCGACGTCCGCGATGTCCGCCTCGTGCAGCAGCAGCGTCGGCAGTGCGCCGAAGGCTCCCCGCACCGCGTCGCCGGCCCGGACCTGCCCGGCCCACCACCGGGTGTTGGCGGCGAAGGCGCTGGGCCGCAGGTGGGTCCATGCCGGTACGGACTCCTCGATCCGCCGCTCGACGGCCCGGTGCCACCGGCCCACCGGAGTCGACTGCGCAGCGGGCTCGACGCCGTCCTGTACGGATCCGGACGAGAGGAAGACCACCCGATCCGCGTGCCGGCCGATCGCCGCCACGACCGCGTCGGCCGGCTCGGCACTGTGGAACGGCCACATCAGGAAGACCGCGTCGACCCCCTCCGACGCCGCCGTCAGACCGGCCGCGTCGGACAGATCGCCCCGCCTCACCTCCACCACCGGTGGCAGCGCCGCCGTCTCCGGGCACCGGGTCAGCGCCCGGACCTCGTACGCCCCCGCCGCCACGAGCCCCGCGGTCACCCTGCGCCCCACGTTCCCCGTCGCCCCCGTGACCAGAATCCTGCGCACGGCACTCATCGACATCCCCGCTTCCCGCGCCCCGACGCCACCGGTCCCTCCGGTGCGTTGGGCACGCGCACACCCTCGCTCCGCGGCCCTGGGAAACCACAGCCAGACCCGCATTGATGACGAATACCGTCAAAGGAGCGGTGGACCCTGACGAGATCCGGCGCGGCGGGGCGCCCGCGCCGCGTGGTCCGGTCATCCGCTCAGGAGTGCGGCCTTGCGGGCGCGTTGGGCGAGGACGGCCTCGCGGCGGCCGTCCATCTGCCGCAGCGCGTCCTTGCGGTCCCGCTTGGCGAGCCGGTCGAGATAGGTGTGGCCGAAGAGGTGGTCGGTCTCGTGTTGCAGACACCGGGCGAAATAGCCGGTGCCCTCGATCACCAGGGGCCTGCCGTCCTTGTCGAAGCCCCGGGCGACGGCCCGGTCGGTGCGGGGGACCGCCATGGTCGCGCCGGGGACGGACAGGCATCCCTCGGCATCGTCGATCAGCCGGCGGTGTCCCGGATCGGGCAGTTCGAGAACGGGGTTGACGAGGTGGCCGACGTGCCTGATCCCGTGGTCGTCCGGGCAGTCGTAGACGAACAGCCGCAGATCCACCCCGACTTGGTTCGCGGCGAGGCCGGCGCCGTCGGCGATGTGCATGGTCAGGAACATGTCGTCGATCAGCGCGGAGAGTTCGGGGGTGCCGAACTCGGTCACCTCGCGGCACGGACGGCCCAGGACCTCCTCGCCCACCACGGTGATCCGGCGTTCCGACCCCCGTTCGGCCTCCGGCGGCAGAGCGGGGTGGGAGTCGACCGGTTCGCCCTGGACCCGGACGCGCCGGTCGTCGGGACCAGGCCGGTCGGTGTGACGTGACATCGTGCTTCCCCCTCGTCCCGGGCCGCCCGCCGGCCGTGCCGGGCGGTGCGGTGCTGCCGGGTCATCGGACTTGCATGGAGCTTTGCAAAGTAGCAGACTTTGCAAAGTGACTGAAGACGACCTCACCACCGCGCCCGGCCGGACCGCGCGGACCGATGGGGAACTGCCCGCGCACGAGGTCCGCACCGCCCTGCTCGACCTGCTCGCCGAAGTCGGCACCGTCACGGCCACCGAGGCCGCCGCGCGACTGGGCCACAGCTCCGGGCTCTGCTCGTTCCACCTGCGGCAGCTCGCACGCCACGGCCACATCGAAGAGGCCCCGCACAGCGGTGGCCGCGCGCGTCCCTGGCGCCTGCGGCGGTCGACCCCCGTGGCCGGCCCGTCCGCGGAGGACTTCGGCGACCTCGCCCGTGGCCTGGAGGACGAGAGTTGGCAGCGCTGGCTGGAGCAGCGCGGCCAGGTGCCGGCCGACTGGCGCCGCGACGAAGCCTTCAGCGCCGTGGCCTATCTGACACCGGAGGAGATGAGCCGGGTCGCCGCTGCGATCCGCAAGGCACTCGCCCCCTACGGCGACCGCGAGCAACGCCCGCTGGCACGGCCCGAAGGCGCCCGTCCGGTGGCGCTCATCACCCGGTTGTTCCCGCTGCTCACCGACGCGCAGCCGGCCCCGCCCGCCGACACGACGGACGACGGCACCGCGGGTCGGGACTGAGGCGGGCGCGCGGGCACGGGGCCGTCCATGGCGCCAACGGGCCCACCCTGCTGATGGCGTGGGTCCCGTTGATCGGGATCGTCCGGTACCGCTCCTGCCCGGCGAGGGCCTCCACTTGGCGCGATCCCGCGCTTTTTCGTGCCGGCGCCGGATCCGGCCAACGGGGCACTGGTGTGCGGGAGCACGACGCGCTTCACTCCTGTCCCATGAGACGTGTGTTTCTCACTCTGTGCGCCGCCGTCACCGGCCTGGTGCTGGGAGTGGCCCCGGCCACCGCCGCGGAGCCGCCCACCGAGTTCGGCACCCACTGGCACGACCCGGTCACCGCGGGTCCACCGGTCTCCGTCCCGGACACCCCGTCCTGCCAAGTGACGGTCGCCGACACCGAATTCCGCGACTACACGCCCTACAAGGGGACCTACACCCCGCCCGCCAAGTGCGGACACCGCTGGAACAAGGTCGTCCTGCGGCTCGAAGGGTCCGTCGCCGGGCGGCAGTTCGACCGCCTGGGCTATCTGCACATCGGCGGCGTGGAGGTCCTGCGCACCTCGACGCCCGAACCCTCTCCCGAGGGCATCACCTGGAAGGTGGAGAAGGACGTCACGCGGTACGCCCCCACGCTGCGCGTCGGCCAGCCCGTCGAGATGCTCATCGGCAACACCGTGGACGGCACCTACACCGGCGTCATCAAGGTCAAGGCGACGCTGACCTTCTACACCGCGCGGGGTCCGGTGAAGGAGGCCGCCACCCCCGACAAGGTCCTCACCCTGCAGGGCGCCCACACAAAGGGCGCGGTGTACGAGGGCCGACTGACCACGCCGCGCAACAGCGAACGCATCGTCGCGGAGGTGTACGCCACCGGATCGGGCGGCGGCTGCGAGGAGTTCTGGTACCTGACGGTGCCGGACCCGGCGTCGTACTCCTGCAAGGCCAAGGACGGCCCGTACCGCGAGGTGCAGGTGACGGTGGACGGCGAGCTCGCCGGCATCGCGACGCCCTACCCGACCGTGTGGACGGGCGGTTGGTCCAACCCGTTCCTGTGGTACGTGATACCCAGCCCCCGCGCCTTCGACGTCCACCCGGTCGAGTACGACCTCACGCCCTTCGCCGCCCGGCTGAACGACGGACGTCCGCACCGGATCGCCGTCTCGGTCGTCGGACTGCCCGCCGGGCAGGACGGCTGGAGCACCCCCACCAACATCCTGGTCTGGCAGGACGCCAAGGCGGCGCGGGTCACCGGCGGGCTCCTCACCCGCCGGGAGAGCGACCCCGTCAACAGGACGGCGTACGAGCCGGGCGACGAGCGCCGGCTGACCGCCGAGGGGCGACACTCCCTCACGGTCGCCGGATACCTCGACACCTCGCACGGCCGGGTCACCACGACCGTCGACCGCAGCCTCGCCGCCGACTTCGTGCACCGCTGGAACGCCGACGAGTCCACCGACGCGCTCCGGGCAGGCTGGCACGACGACGAGAAGGTCACCGTGCGCGGCTCCGGCCCCGCGACCACCACCGCGACCCGGCGCGCCTACACCATGGACGGCGCGACGACCGTCGGCACCGGCGACCGCCTGCGCACCACCATGACCATGGGCGACCGCGCGGACCACGCCACCCTGCGGGGCGGCCGGGTGACCGACTGGGCGCGGTCGGACGACACCTACACCGGCGACGCCGCGTACCACCAGAACGTGCCCCGCGAGCAGCGGCACGCCACCGGCGTCTCCCGCGAGCGCTACCGCCTCCACGGTCCGGGTACCTGCTACGACCGGACACTGGCCACGGCCCAGGGGGAGTTGACGGAGGACCGCTCCGGCTGCTGAACCGGTCGGTCGCCGGGCACGCTGCGCCGTGCCCGGCGACCGCCGCCGGCACTGCCCCGTCAGCGCACCCGCAGGTACGCGTCGAGCAGCGCGGCCGCGCCGAGCATGGCCAGGCCCCGCGCGGTGAGCTTCCGCTGCCAGTCGTCCAGGGCGTCGGCCAGGGTGTCGGTGCCGCCGGCGGTGCGGATCTGCTGGACCACGGTGGAGATGTGGTCCAGCGGATAGCCCCCGCGCCGGAGGAGGTGGGCGAGCTCCGCGTCGCGGATGTCGCCCGTGCGAAAGAGGCGGTATCCGGTGACGCGGTCCCGTGCCGGGACGAGGATGCCGGCACCTTCCCACTTGCGCAGGGTCGCGGGCGTGACACCGAGCCGGTGCGCGAGTTCGCCGATGGTCCGGGCCTCGGCGGATGCCGCGGGAGCCCCGGCGGGTGCTTCCGCGGCGACGGACTCCGCGGTCAGGTGATCCACCGCCTTGCGCACCGCGTCCAGCGTCTCCCGGTCCCGGAGCAACTGGTGATGACCCCGGTCGATGAGCGCCAGGGCGTCGTCGAGCGCGTCCCGGTGCAGTGCGTGCATGATCTGGCCGCCGGTCGCATGCCCGTAGGCCGGGACGAGCGCGAGGAAGGCGCGGAGCGCTGCCGCGTGCACCGCGGTGTAGATCCGGTAGCCGCTGCGGGTGCGCTCGGCGGGTGGCAGGAAACCGTCCCGCTCGTAGTTGCGGACCGCCTGGGCGGAGATGCCGTGCTCGCGCGCGAGGTCGGTGGGTCGCAAGGTGATCACGGTGTGGAGACCTTACCGCAGGGCGGGTCTGGCGAGGCCGCCGAACCTCGCCACCCGATGACGTGCGCACCGTGCGCTCCGTCTGCCGCGCGGACGCCCCGCGCCCGGGATGCCGCTCCCTTTCGCCCCCGTATCCCGACCGACCGCCGTAGTGTGGTCCACCGCGGCAGCCGCACGATCGAGCCGTAGATCGACAGCTGTGGGGAACCACGGTGCGAAATCTGCAGTGGCGGAACAGGCCAACGGGGGTGTGATGGTGCAGCCGGCGGACGTGGGGAACGGGGACGCGCACCGCACGCAGGCCGGCCGGATACAGGTCGGGAACGCGGGCGCCGCCGTGGCGGCCTGGGCGCTGGTCGTGCGCCGACGGGGAGCGCGGCTGCCGGCCCGGGACGTTCCCGACGCCGGATCCGCCGCCTCCGGAGGGAGGACCACCGGATGACGGCCCATCACATGGCGGCGGAGGACGCGGCCCGCCGCATCCTGGAGCGGGTGGAGCGGGTGGATGCCGACCCCGACGCCCTTCGCTGGTTCCTCGGCCCGGAGGCCGCCGCGGCCGTCGAGGCGGTGCGGGCCGACGCCGTGCTCCCCGACGGCAGCGTGCGGGCCCTGGCGCTGTACTCCCTCGCCTACGCCGACTGGTGCCGCTACCTCGCCGGCGACGGCCAGGACCGGGCCGCGCTCGGCTCGGCCGTGCTGTCCTTCGCCGGCCTGGGCGACCTCGGCCACCTGCCTCCCGTCCTGCGCCCGCTCCTGGACACCCTCGCCGGCCGACCCGCCGGCGCCGCCACCGACCCTTCCCTCGCCTACGAAGCCGGCGTCGGCGCCTCGTTCGTCCATCAACAGAGCCGGCACCCCGCCGCGTCTCGCGCCGCCGAGACCCTGCTGCGACACGCCACCGCCGGCTTCCCCGCCGGCAGCGCCGAACAGGGCACCTGCCTGTCCGACCTCGGACTCGTCCTCGTCCACGCCTACCGCGACGGCGCCGGCCCCGAGGCATTGACCGAAGGAGTCCAACTCCACCGCGCCGCCGTCGCGGCAGACCCCGTCGACCAGGACGAACAGGCCCGCAGACACGGCAACCTGGGCTTCGCCCTCCGACTCCGGGCCAGTGCGACCAAGGACCCGGAAGCGGCCCGGGAGAGCGTCGCCGTCCTGCGGACGGCCGTGCGGCTCTGCTCCCCGGACACGCCGAACCACCTGCTGTTCCGTGCCTCGCTCGGCTCCGCGCTCGCCACCGCCGCGCTCACCCTCGACGACCCCTCCCTGCTGCCCGAGGCGATCGACCTCCTGCGGGCCGCGGCCGCCGCGCCCACCCCGACCTCGCAGCCCGCCGCCGTGCTGTCCGACCTGGGCCTCGCCCTGATCATGCGCGCCATGGAAGGCGGTGACGACGCCGACCTGTACGACGAGGCCATCGCCACCTGTCGCCGCGCCGCCGACGCCGCCCCCAACCCCGTCGAGCGCGCCGTCTACCTCACCAACCTCGGCCTGGTCCTCGAAGGCCGGGCCCTGCGCACCGACCGCGCCGACGCCCTGGCCGACGCGTACGCCGCCGCCCGTGACGCCGTCGACAGCGCACCATCGGACCACCCGGTGCACGCCCAGGCATGCGTCGTCCTCGCCGGGGTGCTGCGCTCCCGCAACACGGCCACCGGCCGGCTCGCCGATCTGGACGAAGCCGTCGCGCTCGCCCGGCGGGCGTTCGAGACCACGCCGTCCGAGGACCGCCGACAACGCGTCTTCCGCGGCACGGAGTTCGCCGACCTGACGCGGCTGCGCGCGCTCGCCACCCGGACCCCCGACGACCTCGCCGAGCCGATCGCCCTCCTGCGCGACCTCGCCGGAGAGGTACCGGAAGACTCCGCGGAGCGGGCCGGAGTACTGTTCCAACTCGCCCGGTGCCTGACGGCCACCGGCCGCAACGACGGCCACATCGGGGCCGGACGGCCCACCGACATCGACACCCACGTCGCCGACGAGGCGAACGACTGCTTCCGTGCCTGCCTGGCGCTGCCGCCCCCCAACCGCACCTTCGAGGCCGCCGTACGGTTCGCCCTCGGCATGGCCCTCGCCGGCCGCGCCGGTCTCGACGCCCCGGCGGCCTGGCAGGAAGGGGCCGACGAGATGCGCCGGGGCATCGCCCTGCTCCCGGCCGACGACCTGCGCCGCTCGGAGTACCTCTCCGACTGCGGCAGCGCCCACCTCCAGCGCGCCGCCGACACCGGCACCGCCCGGCTCTACGAAGAGGGGCTGCGGCTGCTGCGCGAGGCACTGGCCTGCGCACCGCGCACCGGCGCCTCCGAAAGGGCCGTACGCCACTCCAACCTCGGCGCCGCCCTGGCGACGTTCGGCAGGCGCACCGGGGACATCGACCTGCTGGCCGAGGCGGTCCGGGCCCACCGCGCCGCCGTCGTCCTCACCCCACCGGATGACCACTTCCGCGTGCACCGTCTCGGCAACCTCGGCGACGCCCTCCAACACCTCGCGGAGGTCCGCTCGGACCGGGCCCTGCTGACGGAGGCCGTCGAGGTGCTGCGGGAGGCGGTGACCAGCGCAGGACCGACCACGCCCAGCCGGCCCGGCGCCCTCACCCGCCTCGGTCACGCGCTGCGTTCCCTCACCCGCTTCACCGGCGACCGCGCACCGCTCCGGGAGGCCATCCAGTGGCACCGGGAAGCCTGCACCACATCGGCCGGACCAACCGCCCCAGGGGCGTTGCTCGGCCTGGCGAACGGACTGATGGAGCACTACTACTCCACCCGCGACGAACGGATCCGCACGGAGGCACTGGAGCAGTACGCCACCGCCCTCGCCGCCACCCCCGCGTCCTCCGACGACCGCTTCCTCGTCCTCACCAGCTTCGGCCACGCCGCATGGGGCCGCGCCGCCGACACCGGCGACGAGGCACTCATGGACGCGGCCATCGACCGGCTCCGGGAGGCCGCCGCCACCGTGCCCACCGGCCACGCCGCACACGGCAACATCCTGACCAACCTGGCCGTCGCCCTGATCCAACGCGCCCAGATCACCGGCGACCGCACCTGGCAGGAGGAGGGCGTCGCCGTGGCCCGCCGCGCCGTGGACGAGGGCCCGCCGGACGCCTTCGACCGGGCCGGCCTCCTGAACAACCTCGCCGAGGCCCTGAGCGGCTGGTACGACATCACCGGCGACACCGCCGCCGCCGACGAGGCGGCCACGCTGCTGCGCACGGCGATGGCACGCGACCACGGCGAACGCCTCGGCACCGAATTCGCCGCGCTCAACCTCGGGCTGCTGCTCCAGAACCGCGCCTTCACCGAGGAACACACCGGCGCCCCGCAGATCGCCGAGGCCCGGCAGGTCCTCGAAACGGCGGTCGCCGGTCTCGGCCCGGACCACCCCTGGCGCTCCTTCGCCCTGACCAACCTCGCCGCCGCCCACCTGGCCGCCGCGCAACTCGCCGAGGACGCCACCGATCCCACCGTGGCGCAGTCACTGCACCGGTCGGTCACCGCCGCCCGGCAAGCCCTCGACGGCACCCCGGACGGCCACCCCGACCAGGCCCGCGCCCAGTGGGTCCTGGCCTCCGCGCAGATGCGCCGCGCCCTGCTCGGCGAACGCGTCGACCTGGAGGCGGCGGCCCACCTGGCACGGCAGTCCGGGCAGAACCCGGCCTCGCCCCTGCCCGTCCGCCTGTTGGCCGCCCGCACCTGGGGCGAGGCGGCGGCCCACGCCGGATGGGAGTCCGGCGCCCTGGACGGCTACGCCTACGCCGTCGAACTGCTGCCGCACCTCGCCCCGCGCAGCCTCGCCCGCACCGACCAGGAGGACCGGCTGCGCGCCAGCACCGGTCTGGCCAGCGACGCCGCCGCACTCGCGCTGCGCGCCGGCGACCCCGCGCGGGCCCTGGCGCTCCTGGAACAGGGGCGCGGCGTGCTGCTCGCCCAGAGCCTGGAGAACCGCACCGACGCCTCCCGGCTGCGCGCCGTCGCCCCGGCCCTCGCCGCCGAGTTCGAAGACCTCCGCGAGCACCTCAGCGCGCCCGCGCGTCCGCTGGCGATGCTCGACTCCGCCGGCACCGTCGTCCCTCCGCACGCCGCGCAGCGGTCCGGGCGCGACGCCGAGGCCCGGCACGCCCTGGCCCGTCGCTGGGACGAACTCCTCGCGGAGATACGGGCGTTGCCCGGCTTCGCCGACTTCCTCCGCCCGCCCGCGCTGCCGCACCTGCTCACCTCCGCCGCCGACGGCCCGGTCGTCGTCCTCAACGTCAGCGCCTACCGCTCCGACGCCCTCCTGCTGACCGCCGACGCCGGTATCGAGGTGCTCCCGCTGCCCGGCCTCGACCCCGGCGCCGTCCTGGACCGAGCGGCGGCCTTCATCGAAGGCGTCGACGAGGCGTACGGCGAACACGGCGTCCCCCGCGCCGTCACCGCGATGCGCACCCTCACCGAGACCCTGGAATGGCTGTGGGACACCGTCGCCGCGCCCGTCCTGGACCGGCTCGGCCTGCGGACCGTCCCGGACGACGGCGAAGCCTGGCCGCGGGTGTGGTGGTGCCCCACCGGCTGGCTGTCCTTCCTGCCGCTGCACGCGGCCGGCCGCGGTGGACCCGACTCCGGCACGTGGGTCCTCGACCGCGCCGTTTCCTCGTACACACCCACCGTGCGCGCCCTGCTCCAGGCGCGCAGCCGCCTGGACCGCGCTCCCCGGTCGCGCCCCGCCCCACTGGTCGTCGCCCTCGCCGAGACCCCGGGCGGCACTCCGCTACCGGGCGCCTCGCGCGAGGCGGCCCTGCTGGCCGACCTGTTCCCCGCGGGGCGGTTCCTGACCGGCCCCGACGCCACGGTCGAGGCCGTGGGCCGGGCACTGGCCGCACACTCCTGGGTGCACTTCAGCTGTCACGGCGTCAGCGAACTGCTCACCCCCTCGGACAGCGGGCTGATCCTCCACGACGGCCGGCTCACCGCCTTCCAGGCCGCCGCTCAACGCCCGGGCAACCCGGAACTCGCCGTGCTGTCCGCCTGCTCCACCTCCCAGGGCGGCATCACCCTGCCCGACGAGGCGGTCCAGTTGGCGTCCTCCTTCCAACTCGCCGGATACCCGCATGTGATCGGCACCCTGTGGACCGTCTCCGACAAGCTGGCCACCCACCTCATGGAGGAGTTCTACGCCGCCCTCTGCGACGACCTCACCCACCACCGCCCCCTGGACCCGGCGTCGGCCCTGCACCATCCCCTCCGCTCGCTGCGCGACCGCTTCGCCCGGGCTCCGCACCTCTGGGCAGCACACATCCACACCGGCGCCTGAACCGGGACCGCACCCGAACGACCGCTCAACCGCTGCTGAACCTCCGCCGCTCTCCTCTGCCCGCCTCCGTCATCCCGCCGCCTCCGCTACGGAGTCGCCGGCTCCCCACCCGCCGAGCCCGTCCCGCCCGCGTCCCCCATCGCCGCCCCCGAAGCCGCCGGTGGCATCTCCTCGGGCTCGGCCAGGTCGTCGGTGGGCCGGTAGGTCCTGCGTGACGAGAACTCCCCGACCAGTTCCGCCAACTCCTCGTCGTCACCGCTCCGGTCCGTCATCGCCCTCTCCTTCCGTCGCGCCCGCCGCCGGCGGCAGCAGGACCTCCAGTACGTCGACCTCGGCCGCCCGCACGTACACGCCCGCCGTACCGGGCACCCGCCCGAGGAACCTGCCGTCCGGCCCCATCCGGTACTGCGCCTGCAGATAGAGGTCGCCGGCCTGCGGATACGCCGACACCGCGGACCGCGATCCGAGCCAACCCCCCACCCACAGACCGCTCTTGAGCCGCACCCGCACGAAGCAGGACCCGCGGTCATGGAACAGGGCGTCCCAGGCGGTCGGCGTGGGCTCGTACCGCGCGGACGCCCGCCGGCGCAGCCAGGCGGCCTCCGCCCAGGCAACGGCGGACGGCACCACGACGACCAACAGCAACGCGGCCGCCCCGGCGGCTCGGGGGTGCCGCAACACCCCCACGAGCGGCCCGTGCCCTCCGCCGGCGAGCAGTTCGACCAGCCACGGCCCGGCCGCCACGGCATACACCGCGTCCAGCAGCGCCCCCGCGGCGATGGCGCGCACCAGCCGGTTCTGCGGCTCCTGCTCGGTGGCCAGGCCGCCGAGCAGCCGCTCCCGCACGGCCTGGTAGAAGACGCCGGGCAGCACGAGCACCAGCAGAATGGTCAGCTGTGCCACCGTTCCCGGAACCATCGGACCCCCGACCTGGCGCTTTCACCCCTGCCCCGCACCTGCCGGGCAGGCCCAGCATGACGCACACCGCCCGTCCCCGTCAGGGCGTCCCGACAACCTGCCCCGTCTCAGCTCTGGGCCGTGGGGCGGACGACGATGTCTCCCACGTCGACGCCGTCCGGCTGCTCGACGGCGAAGGCGATGGCGCGGGCCACCGCGTCGGGCGAGAGGCCGGCCTGGTCCAACCGGTCGAGGATCCGGGCCCGCACCTGCGGATCGATCTGATCCGCGAAGTCCGTGCGGACGAGGCCCGGTGAGACGACGGTGACCCGCAGGCTGTCGCCGGCTTCCTGGCGCAGGCCCTCGGAGACGGTGCGGACGGCGTTCTTCGTGGCGGCGTACACGGACTGGAGCGGCACGATGCGCAGCCCCGCGGTGGACACGGTGTTGACGAAGTGTCCGAAGCCCTGCTCCCGGAAGACGGGCAGCGCGGCGGCGATTCCGTACAGCACGCCTTTGAAGTTGACGTCGATCATCTGCTCCCAGTCCTCCACGCGCAGGTCGTCCAGGGCGGAGATCGGGCCGACCCCGGCGTTGCTGACGAGGACGTCGAGCCGGCCGTAGCGGTCCCGGGCCAGCTCGACGAGTCGGGTCAGGTCCGCACGGCGCGTCACGTCCGTGCAGGTCCAGGCGGCTTCGCCGCCGGATGCCCCGATGCGGGCGGCCAGGGCCTCAAGGCGCTCCGCGCGGCGTGCCCCGAGGACGACCCGTGCGCCGCGCTCGGCGAGCAGGAGCGCCGTCGCCTCGCCGATGCCGCTGCTGGCGCCGGTGATCGCCACGACCTTGCCTTGGATTCCCGACATGATGGACAGTCCTTCCGAAGGAGGAGAGCGGGCAGGGCGGACCGTGCCCATGGCCTAGAGTGAAAGCGGAGGCTCCGCCACTTCGCCTGAACGCTAAATGGAGGCGCCTCCATTTGGCAACCCTCGAAGAGAAGGAGCGACCGATGGCACGAGCCGCGGAACGCCCGCTGCGGGCCGATGCCCAGCGCAACCGGGAGAAGATCCTGGCCGCGGCGGTGCGGGTGTTCACCGAGGACGGGCTGGACGCGCACCTCGAACGCATCGCCAGGGAAGCGGGCGTGGGAAGCGGCACGCTGTACCGGAACTTCCCGACCCGGGAGGCCCTGATCGAAGCGGCCTACCGCAACGAGGTCGCCCGGCTGTGCGACGCCGTCCCCGGCCTCCTGGCGACCATGCCGCCCGATCAGGCACTGCGCGCCTGGACACGACGCTTCATCGACTACGCCACCGCCAAGCTCGGCATGGCCGACGCCCTGCGCGCCGTCATCGCCGCCGGGGCCAATCCCTACGCCGACAGCCGCGAGATGATCCAGGGCGCCCTGTGCTCCCTGATGGACGCCGGAACGGCAGCCGGCGTGATCCGCACCGACATCCGCCCGACCGACATGTTCGCCGCCCTCGCCGGCATCGCCCTCACCTCGGCGCAGCCCGACCAACGGGACCAGGCCGAACGCCTCCTCGACCTCACCCTGGACGGGCTGAGGCCCGTCGCGGGGCGGGGCGCCGGCGGCCGCTGACGACGACGGCGGGGCCGAACTGCCCGGTGAGCGGAGACCGTTGCCCGCCTGCCCGCGTCGCCGCTCAGGTCGTGAGGCCGGCGTCGCGGGCCAGCAGGGCGGCCTGCACGCGGTTGGTGACCTCCAACGCGGCCAGGATGCGGCTGACATGGGCCTTGACGGTGCTTTCGCGCATGCCCAGACGGGCGGCGATGTCGGCGTTGGTACCGCCCTCGGCGAGCAGCGCCAGCACGTCGTGTTCGCGCGGGGTCAGCCGGCCGACGCGGGCCCGGGCGGCGGTCGCCTGCGGCCGGCCGGTGGCGTGGAAGCGGTCGATCACCCGACGGGCCGCGGCGGGGTGGAGCATGGCGGAGCCGCCGGCCACGAGGTGCACGGCGCGCAGGATCTCGGCCGGTTCGGTGTCCTTGAGGAGGAAGCCGTCGGCGCCGGCGGCGAGGGCGTTGTAGACGTAGTCGTCGAGGTCGAAGGTGGTCAGGGTGATCACCTTCGGGGGGTGGGGGAGGGCGCGCAGCCGGGCGGTGGCGGCGATGCCGTCCATACGCGGCATGCGCACGTCGACCAGGGCGACGTCGACGCGGTGGGCGGTGGCCTGCTCGATGGCGTGCAGGCCGTCGGACGCCTGGGCGACCACCTCGATGCCGGCATCGCCGTCGAGGAGGTCGGCCAGACCCAGGCGGACCAGGGCGTCGTCGTCGACGATCATGGCGCGGATCATGTGCGGGTGCCGTTCTGCTCGCTGGCGGACGGATGGGGAATGCGGGCGGCCAGCCGCCAGGCACCGCTGTCGCAGGGCCCGGCGTGCAGTTCGCCGCCGAGTGCCGTGACGCGCTCGCGCAGGCCGACGAGCCCGAACCCGGAGGCGACGGCATCGGGGCTCCGGGGGCCCGGGGCGTTGACGACCTCCACGGTGGTGGCGGGTGGCCGGTAGGCGATGCGGAGGGTCACCGGGGCGCCGTCGGCGTGCTTGCGGACGTTGGTCAGCGCTTCCTGGACCAGGCGGTGGACGGCCAGTCGGTGGGTGGCGGGCGCCTGTTCGGGACGGCCGTCGAGGTGCACCGCGATCTGTTGCCCGGCGGCGCGGGCCTGTTCGACCAGCGCTTCCACCCCGCGCAGGACGGGCGCCGGGGCGGTGGCGGCCCGGGCGGAATCCGGGTCGCGGAGGACGCCGAGCACATCGCGCAGGTCCGCCAGCGCCTCGGTGGAGGCGGTCCGCAGCAGCGCGAGCCGCTGGCCGACCTGTGCGGGCAACGCGTCGTTCCTGGTGGTCAGGACGCCGGAGTGCAGGGCGATCAGACTCAGGCGGTGGGCCAGCACATCGTGCATCTCCGCGGCGATCCGGGAACGTTCGGCCGCGCGGGCCGCCTCCTCGCGCAACTCCCGCTCGATCCGCAGGTGTTCGACCTGCGCGTTGAGCGCCCGCACCAGGCGGCGCCGGTGGCCCGCCCACAACCCGCCGACCACGGCCAGCAGCAGGAACAGCGTGCCGCCGTACTGCTGCGGATTCCACAGCGAGAACTCCGGGCTCCGGGCGAAGTTGACGCCGAGCGCGGTGACGGAGCAGCCCACCGCCACCCAGGCGCGGCGCTGCGCGGCCAGGTCGAACAGGGCGACGAGCAGCAGCGGCATGATCGGCGCGCCCCACCAGGCCACCGCCGCGGTGGTCACCAGGGGCGCGGTCGGCCAGGGCAACCCCCGTACCAGCACGACCAGTCCGCACAGCACCCCGGCGGCCGGGCACAGGGACAGATACCGCCCGCCGGCGGCCAGGGCACCGTGGTGCACCGAGTTGAACGTCAGCAGCAGCACGAGAGCGGACCGCCCGTAGGCGATCCACCGTGGGGCCCCGCTCCCTCCCGACCCCGAGCGCTCTCTCCGACTCATCCCGAAATCCTAAGTGGCCGGCGGAGTCCGCCACTTGCGACGATCCGCCGTCGAGACCCCCTACTTTCGTCGATGCCGCCGTCGCACAACGGCGGGTCCGTCGGCCGCGGAGGCTCCCTAGCGTCGCCGTCATGGAATCCAGGATCTCCTCGTCCGCCCGTGTCCCTTCGCCGGATCGCTCGGCCGACCGCTCGCCCGACCGCCTCCCGGCCCGACGCTTCGCCGAGAGCGGGGTGTTCCTGCTCGAAGCCGTCCGCGACATGCGCACCACCGGCGCCGTGGCCCCCAGCGGCAAGGCCCTGGCCCGCGCGCTGACCGCCCCGGTGCGCGCCCGGGCGCCGCAACCACTGACGGTCCTGGAGGCGGGGGCCGGTACCGGAGCGGTCACCCGCGCCGTGATCGCCCATCTGCCAACGGACAGTCACCTGGACGTCGTCGAGGCCAACTCCCGCTTCGCCGCCCGCCTGAGGCACCTCGTCACCACCGCTCCCCGGCTCGCCGACGCACCCGCACGGGTCCACGTCCACCACACCGGCGTCGAGCACCTGGACGTCACCCGGCGCTACGACGTCATCGTCTCCGGCCTGCCCCTGACCAACTTCACTCCCGATCAGGTGGAGACGATCATGAACCGGTATCTGGAGCTGCTCCGCCCCGGCGGCACCCTCACCTACTTCGCCTACCGCGGCACCCGCAAGGCCCGCACCCTACTGGCCGCACCGCCCCAGGCCCGCCGGCACCGAGCCGTCGACGAGGTCATGGACGCCTACCAGCGCCGCTACGCCACGGACTGCCGCACGATCTGGACCAACCTGCCCCCGGCGAGGGTCTGGCAACTCCGACGCTCCCTCCCCGCCCTCCCGGTGCCGAGGCCCGCCGCGACCGGAGCCCACCGATGACCCCGTCGCTCGACGCGGTGGGCCACCTGCCCACCGCGACCGCCGCCTATGCCGTGCTGGCCGCCGCCGTGCTGACCGAATCGGTGCTGCTCATCGGCGCGTTCGTGCCCACCCTCACGCTGCTGCTCAGCGCCGGTGCACTGGCCCGCACCGGGTATCTGCACCTGCCCCTGGTCATCGCGACCGCTGCCTGCGCCGTGCTGGCAGGCGACTTCCTCGCCCACCGCACCGGGCGCCTGCTGTCCGACCGGCTGAGCGTCGGACGCGCCGGGCGCCGCGTGCCCGCCGCCGGGTGGCGGCGCGCCCGGGCACTGATGGCCCGCCGCGGCGGGCAGGCCGTCTTCCTGGGCCGCTTCGTTCCGGTGCTCCGCACACTGATGCCGCACCTGGCCGGCGCGACCCGCCTGCCCTATCGCCGCATCGCCCCGTACAGCGCCCTGGCCGCCCCGCTGTGGGCCGGCGCCGAGGCCGGCACCGGGTACGCGGCCGCGCCGGTGCTCCGGCGCGCGGTGACCTACGGCGGCCCGGCGCTCGCCGTGACCGCGCTCGCCTGCGCGGGGGCGGGAGCGGCATGGCTTGCGGTGCGTCGTCGCGGCGGGACGCGGAGCGGAACGAGTCGGGTCGGCAGGGGCGCGGTGGGCGCCACAGCCGCGACGGCCTGTCGGGGACCGATCCCCGACAGGCCGTCGATGTCGCCCTGGAGCACCCGGTCAGAGCACCCGGTCGACCCGCGGTAGCCGGCGGACCACATAGGCCACGGCCCAGCACAGCGGCAGCGCGACCACGGCGACGAGGGCGAACTTGGCGATGGCCGGCGCGTGCAGCCAGCTGAAGGCATGCCCCAGTCCGACCAGCACCAGCGCGTGCAGGACGTAGACCCCGAAGGCGTGGCGGGAGAGGAACGCGGCCTTCCGCCCCTGGCGGTTGAGGCGTTCGCGGAAGAGCACGGTCAGGCCCAGGACCATGCCGATCGCGAACGTCGACTCCCAGGCGGCCGCGGCCAGCGACTGCCATGTGCCGTGTCCGTCGGTCGCCCCGCTCTTCGCCGTGACGATGACCGGGAGGTAGGCGAGGGTGGCGACGGTCGCGACGGCGAAGCCCACCCGTCCCGCACGGCGGGAGAGGGTCCCCGGCCAGCCGCGGCGGTGCGCGAGGACACCGACCGCGAAGAAGCTCGCGTACTGCATGAGATAGCTGGGGGTGGGCAGCCCCAGGATCGGGACGTAGACGCCGGCCGGCACGAGGATGCGCCATCCGTAGGTGGCCAGGGCGAGGGCCACGGTGAAGAGCACGATCGCGCGTGGTCGCAGCGGCCGCGGCGCCGGCCGACCGGGCGCCGCCGCGTCGGCCGTGACCTGGCCGCGCCGCGCGGCCCGACGCCGGACGAGGGCGTAGAGCACGGCGAACACCAGCAGTACTTCCGCGAACCACAGCGGGCCCGGGTCCCAACTCACCAGGTAGTAGAACCAGTAGGGGAGGGCCTCACCGTGCTCGGCGAGGGACGTCTTGAGCTGGAAGTACCCGTCGAGGCCCGTCAGGGGACGTATCAGGAGCAGGAAGGCGAGCAGTGGGATGCCGAGCCGCTTGAGGCGGTCCCGGAGGAAGGGGCCCGCCCCCTTGCGGTCGAAGGACGCCGGCGTGAAGTACCCGGCGATCATGAAGAAGAAGCCCATGAAGAACGCCTGGTTGAGCACGACGAAGGCGTCCAGGACCAGCCCGGTCCCGTCCTTGGCGGGCTCGGTGTAGTACCAGACCGGGATGTTGCCGTAGGTGACGGCGATGTGGTGCAGCACCACCAGGGCCGTCAGGGCGATGCGCAGATTGTCGATGTAGTACAGGCGCGGGCGCGTGGGGCCCGCGGCGTCGGCGGGCGCCACCGTGCGCCCGAGGTCATGTGCCATGGAACGTTCCCCCGTTCGGTGTGGTTCAGGAATCGGCCCGACCGTCGGCCCTGGTGGCGTGCCAGAACAGGTCGGTGAGTTCGCGGGCGTGCGCCGCGAGGTCGTGGTCGGGGTGGGCGCTCCAGTACGCGAACATGTCGTCGATCGCGGCCTGGAGGCTGACGGCCATCACCCGGGCGTCGAACGCGCGCAGTTCCCCGCGCTGTTGGCCCGCCCGGAAGACCTCTTCCAGGTGGGCGAAGAGCGACTCGCTGGAGGCGATGCCGTAGCGGAGCTCACCGTTCTCGGTGCGGAACTGCGTGAAGATCTCGCCGAGGGCGATGAGTTGGGTCCGGTGGTCGGCCATGTGCTCGGCGAGCGACCCGATGTAGATGCGCAACCACGCGGCGGTTCCGGTCTCGCCCTCTCCGGCGAGGCGGGACGCGACGAAGGCGCCGAGACGGTCGTAGATCTGCTCGACGGTCCGCTCGATCAACTCGTTCTTGCCGGCGAAGTGATACGAGATCACGCCCTTGCTGACGCCGGCCCGCTCGGCGATCTGTGCCATCGACGCCTTCGCGAACCCCCGTACCGCGATGACGTCGATGGCTGCCTCGATGATCTGGGCCCGTCGCACCTTCTCGATGAGCGAGCGTTCCGGCTCCGTCGGTGCGCTCTCCCCGTTGCCGGGCTGGCCACTTGGATCAATTTCTGACCGCATGGCCAAAAATTTAGCCGACCGGCCAAACGCTGTCCAGTGGAGACCCGTGGTCGACGACGTCCGACGTCGAAACGGAGCCGTTGCCGGGCAACAGGCGTCGTGCCGAACGACGTTGTGGCACGATGCCGCGATGACCTCCAGCACACCCCCACCGACCGGCCTGCCGGCCACCTTGCCGGGCGCCATACCGGCGGTCGTCCCCGCAGGTCGGATGGGTGCGACCGCTCAGCCGGTGCTCGACCTGCCGAACGGTTGGCAGCTGCGTCCCTGGCACCGTTCGGACGCCGACGCCCTGGCGACCGCCGGCCGGGATCCGGCGATCCGGCAGTGGAACCGCCTGCTGGTGGACACGCCGGAAGAGGCCCGCCAACGGATAGAGCGCATGCACGACCGCTGGCGGGCCGAGCAGAGTGCCATCTGGGCCCTCGCCCGACCGGGCGGCGAGGCCATGGGGCTGATCGGCTGGGGCGACATCGACCTGGCGGGCGGCAGCGCCGAGATCCTCTACTGGATCCTGCCCGCGGCCCGCGGCGGCGGTGCCATGGTGGAGGCCACCCGACGCGTGAGCCGGTGGGCACTCGACGACCTGGGGCTGCACCGACTGCGCCTGTGCCACTCGGTGGCCAACCAGGCGTCCTGCCGGGTCGCGACCAAGGCCGGATACTCCCTCGAAGGCACCATGCGCAGCGCCCTGTTGCACGCGGACGGATGGCACGACGAGCATCTGCACGCGCTCGTGCAGGGCGACATCTGACCCGGACCGGAACGGCCGTGCCGCGCTCGCGCCGCAGCCCGCCGGCCACCGCGCCCGAGGGGACGCCGTGGCCGGCGGGGGACGGGACCTACCTGCGGCGGATCGCGTTCACCAGCCCGGCCACCAGGTGCGCCCGCTCGGCCATGGCGTCGATGACCAGGTACTCGTGGTCGGCGTGGGCACCGCCCCCGACCGCCCCCAGGCCGTCGAGGGTGGGCACCCCCAGGGCGGCCGTGAAGTTGCCGTCGCTCCCGCCGCCGACCGCGGCGCCTTCGAGGCCGGGGAGCAACTGCTGTGCCACGGCGAAGAGTTCGGCCGATGCCGACTCGGGCATCGGGGGGCGGCCGACGGCTCCGCGAACCGTGAGCTCCGCCCCGTCGAGATGCGGGGTCAGCGCCGCGAAGGCGGATTCGACCCGCTCCTTCTCGTCGGCCGACTCGACCCGGACGTCGACGACGACGGTCGCCTCGGCGGGGACGACGTTGTCCAGGGTGCCCGCGGAGGCGACGGTCGGGGTGACCGTCGTACCGATCTCGGGACGGCCCAGTGCCGCGATCTGCAGGACCTGGTGTGCCGCCTCGACCAGGGCGTTGACCCCCGCCTCGGGCTCCAGCCCGGCGTGCGAGGCCCGGCCCCTGACGGCGACCTGGAACGTGCCGCAACCCTTGCGGCCGGTCTTCACGGCCCCGCCCTCGGCCGCGCCCTCGAAGACCAGCACGGCGCCGCACGCCCGGGCGCGCTCTTCGATGAGGGCCCGTGAGGAGTGGGAGCCGACCTCCTCGTCGGCGGTCACCAGGATCTCGACGCCGGACAGGTCGTCGAGCGAGGCCAGGCCGTGCAGGGCCTGCACCAGACCGCCCAACATGTCGAAGACCCCGGGGCCGGTCGCCCGCCCGCCGTCGACCCTGAACGGGCGTCGTGCCAGCGTGCCGAGCGGGAAGACCGTGTCGTGGTGGCCGAGGATCAACACCCGGGGGGCGCCACCGCCCGACCAGCGCACGTGTGGCCCGGCCGCGCTCTCGACGAGGTCGGCCCGCCCGCCCAGGCGGCTCTCGACGATGCCGGCGACGGCCTTGGCCGATGCCGTCAGGGCGTCGACATCGCGGGAGGGGGACTCGACCTCGACGAGCGTCCTGAGGTCGTCGAGCATCGCGTCGATGCTCACGCGGGCGGTCTTGTGCGTCGTCATGCGGCGAGGGTAGTCGGCCCGGCCCGCGCCGTCCGGCCGCCGCCGGAGCCGTGGCCGACCCCGACGGCAAGGACCTGAACGCCCCGGTCCGGGTGCTGCACGGGGTCGGTCCGAAGATGGTGCGCATTCTGACCGAGGCGCTGCACGCGCGCGGACTCGCCCTGCGGGATTGAGCGCCTTTCGGCCTTTCCCGCGGATTGCGGCGGAGACGGCACTGTCGGCATCCGCACCGCTGAACCTCCGCCGCGATCCGCCGTCTACCACCGGCACAACCCGAGAATTACCAGAAGGACTTGGTGATCCGCATGCGTTCCGCATCGAAATGGCGGGTGGTGAGGTACGTCACCGGAAGCAAAGGAACCGGTTCGGCGTGCGGGGCATCCGGGGCGATTGCGATTGGCAAAAAATCCGTTTGCGAGAGCTTCGATTGTCAGCCGTTGCAGCGCTCATGACATAGCATCATCGGTCGAAGCGCTCAGTGCAGAGAGTTTTCGCAGGGACAGCCCTGATCGGGTTTCCCCGAAGCCTCTGCCGCTGCCCCCTGCCCGGAACTGGTGCCGCACACCCCGCGGTACCGGTTCTTCTGAATGCGAAAAACAGGAAAGCAATGCCCGTTCAACAATTAACGGATCTCATACGCTTCGTGCGTCACAACTCGCCCTTCTACCGGGATCTCTACGCGGATCTTCCGGACCACGTGGACGAGCTGACCGCCATACCGGTGGTCCCGCACGACACATTCTGGCAAGCCAACACCCCACGTCGGAACCGCCTTTTGACCGGACCGATCGACGAGGCGGTGGTTTTCAAGAGCGGCGGCACGACCGGCGCCCCGAAGTTCTCCGTCTATACCCGTGAAGAATGGCGGGAATTCACCTCCGCGTTCGGCAGCGGACTGGTCGAGGCCGGACTCCGCCCTGGTCACCGGGTCGCCGACCTCTTCTACGCCGGCGAGCTCTACGCCAGCTTCACCTTCATCCTGGATTCCCTCCACCGGGCCCCCGTTGCCAACGTCCGGCTGCCGATCGGCGGCGGCGCGCCGCTGGCCTCGACCGTGCACACGCTGGAGGAATTCGACGTCGACGTCGTCGCCGGCACCACGACCACGCTCTGCGGCCTCGCGGACCATCTCGTGCGCGAAGGACGACAACTCCCCGCCGTACAGATCCTGTTCTTCGGCGGCGAGGGGCTGTACGAGGACCAACTGCCCCTGCTGCGCAAGGCGTTCCCGCAGGCACAGGCGCGCTCCATCGGCTACGCCGGCGTCGACTCCGGGCTCCTCGGACAGGCCGTACCGGGGGCCGACCCCCGCGTCCACCGCGCGTTCACGCCGTACACCGTCGTCGAGATCCTCGACGAGAACACCGGTGAGCCCCTGACCCGCGAAGGCGTCGCCGGCCGCATCGTCGTCACCGACCTGCGCCGGCGGCTGATGCCGATCATCCGGTACCCCGTCGGCGACCGGGCGGAGTGGACCGATGTCGCCGCCGGGCACTTCCGCATCCTCGGCCGGGCCGAAGAAGGCGTGCGCATCGGCGCGGTTTCCCTCTACACCCAGGACGTGCACGAGCTGGTGCGCGCCGCCGACCCCACCGGTCGGGTGATCGGCATGCAACTCGTGGTGCGCCGCTGGGACGGTCGGGACGGGCTGGTCCTGCGGCTGGCCGTGGACGGCGAACCGGTCCCCGGCTGCCAGGTGCCCACCGAGGTGAGCCCCGTCGGCGAAGCGGACCCGACCGGGCTCCGACACCTCGCCGCCGCCGTCGCAAAGGAGATCCTCGCGGCGCGGCCGATGTACGCCGCGGAAGCCGACGCCGGACGCATCCACCCGATCGCCGTCGAGTGGGTCCGCCACGGCGAGCTGTCCGTCAACGCCCGTACCGGCAAGCTGCTGCGGGTCATCGACGAACGGCCGCACTCATGACCCCGACCTCGACCCCGGCCGCGCGCCGACTCCCCGTCGTCCTGCGCAACCGGGCCTTCGGCGCCGTCTGGGCCGCCCAGGTGCTCACCCAGGCCGCGGGCAGGATGTTCCAGGTGGGTGTGGTGTGGTGGCTGGTCGGCCACGCCATCGCGGCCGACGGCGACCGCGGCCTCGCCTCGGGCGCGTTCCTCGCGGTGAGCACCCTGCCCGCGGTGGCGCTCGCCCCGCTGGTGGCCACCGTCATCGCCCGCTGTCCGCACCGCACGGTGCTGGGGGCCAGCTCCGCGCTCGCGGGCCTGGTCGCCGCCGCCACCGCCGGCTGGACGTACCTCGCCCCGCCGCCCACCCTCGTGGCCTACGGAGCCGCCCTGTTGCTGGCGGGCTGCCAGGCACTCTTCGACCCCTGCCTGACCACCTCCGTCCCCGAACTCGTCGACGACGTGGACATCGAGGCCGCGACCGGGTTCGAACTCGCCACGCAGTCCCTGGCCGGCCTGGCCGGCGGACTCCTCGGACCGCTCGTCGTGGACGCCTGGGACCTGACCGGCATCGTCTCCGGCTGCGCCGGCGCGTACCTCGTCGCCGCCGCGCTGGTGTTCCTCACCCGCTTCCCCCGGAGCGCCGCGGCGCCGGAGCCCGCCACCGCGTCAGCGGCCCCGGCACCCCGGCGGACGCTACGTCAGATCCTCAAGGACCACCCCTTCATCCGGCGGGTGCTGCTCTGCTTCGCCGCGGTGAACCTCTTCACCACCGCCCTCTACGTCGTCATGCCCCTGTACACACGGGCGGTGCTGCACGCACAGGGCTCCACGGTGGCCGCCCTGGAGGCGGCCCTGGGCATCGGCACCCTGCTCGGGTCGTTCACCGGCGCCCGGCTGCCGGGATCGCCCACGGCCGTCGGCGGGGCCTGCCTGGGACTGATGGCCGCGGCCCTCGCGACGCCGGGCCTGCTCGCCGACCGGGCCGCGATCGTCGGGGCACTGATCGTCGCCGGCTGGTGCGTCGGAGCCATCGGGGTGCGGTTCGTCGCGCTGTTCCAACGACTGGTCCCGGCAGCGGACAAGCCCGGCTTCTTCGCCATGATGCAGGCCCTGCTCGGCGCGACCTTCCCGCTGTCCTCGCTCCTCTTCGGCGCGCTCGGCGACCATCTGTCGCCGCGCACCCTGTGCATCCTCCAAGCCGTCGGACTGGTCCCGCTCGCCGTGGCGCTGTGGTGGACCGGACGACGCGCCGACGCGCCCCGGGACCCGGCCGGCGGCACCGCCCCGGTCGCCTCCGGCGCCGACGCCCCCGCCGCCTCGCCCGCCGGCACCCTGCCACTGGAAGAGGCCCGATGACCGCCCTCATCCGCCCGGCCACCCCCCAGGACATCGCCGAACTACGGCAGTTGTACTTCGAGGTGTACGGCCACGGCTATCCGGTCGCCCTGGGCAGCGACCCGACCGAGATGCGCCGGTTGATCACCGATCCGCACAGTCACTGGCTCACCGCACGCCGCACCGACACCGGTGAACTCGCCGGTTCCGTCGTCGTGCAGACCGACCCGGGCAACCGCGTCGGCAAGCTCGTCGGCCTCGCGGTCCACCCGCACCACCGGCAAGGCGGGCTGGCCGGCCGGCTGACCGGCGCGGTCACCGCCGACGCCTTCGCCACCGGCGCCCTGGACTCCATCCACACCACCGTCCGGATGGTCACCCAGGCACCCCAACGCGTCGTCGCCCGCAACGGATACCGACCGCTGGGCCTGCTGCCCAACGCCGCCGATGTGTCCGGCTGCGAGACCCTGGCCCTGTTCGCCTGCTACGCCGAGGGCGTCCTCGAACGCCGCGAGCCGGTCACCGACGTCCCCCAGGCACTGATGCCCCTCCTGGGCGCCGCCGAGGAGGCCACCGGCATCCGCTACCCCGGGACCCTCGCCCTGCCCTTCCTGGACCCGGAGCCGCTCCTGCCGCCGTCGGGCGGGAGCGGCGTCATCACGGCGAACGCGACGCGCCCCGGCACGCTGCTGACGGCCCCCGCGACCGCCCCGGTCACCACCCGCACCCCCATCGAGGTGATCACCGCCCCCGGCTTCGTCCGCCGGCGCTTCCGCGACCTCTTCCCCGACCCCGCGGGCGCCTACTCCCCGCTGCGCACCCCGAACACGCTGCTGACGTCGCCAGACGGCGAGTTCGAGATCTACGCGGCCCTCGACCCGGCGGCCGCCAGCTGCGCCCTCGTCGCGGTGCACCCGTACCCGTCGGCCGCCAACCGGGCCCTCGACTCGCTGATGACCGCGCTCACCCGGGCCGGCGCCGACTACGTCGAGACCCTGGTGCCGCTCTCCGACACCGCGGCGCTGCACGCCTTCCTCTCCTCCGGCTTCGTCCCCAGCGCCGGCTACCCGGCCATGCGCCGGGTCGGCGACCGCTTCCACGACTACGTCGTCCTCTCCCGCACCAACCGTCAGATCGACTTCCGGACCACGGCCGTCAGCCCGCTGGTCCAGCCCTACCTGAGCGCGTACCTGACCGCCTGGGCGTCGATCTACCTGCCCCCGCACGAGGTTGTCCGATGAACCCGCATCTCGCCCCCGTCGAGGTCCCCGACCCGGCGGCCCTCACCCACGTCCAACGCCTCTGCGACATCCCGTCGCCCTACACCTCCGGACCCGAGGCCGACGCCCTGTTCGAGGCCGCGATGGCCGAGTCCAACGCCTGGCACGCGCAGCGCTCCCCGCTCTTCCGCGCCCTCCTCGACGACACCCCGGAGGCCCCGGCCCCCACCGTCGGCGCGCACACCCGCGCCCCGCTCCTGCACGCCAACTTCTTCAAGCGGCACGAGGTCCTCTCCATCCCCCGCGACGAGGTCTTCCTGCACCTGACCTCCTCCGGCACCACTGGGCAGAAGTCGCAGATGTTCTACGACCGGTGGACCATCCGCTCCGCGCAGCGCATGGTCGCCCGCATCTTCGACCACTACGGATGGATCACCCCCGACCAGCCCGTCAACTACCTGCTCTACAGCTACGAGCCCGCCCCGCAACTCCGCCTGGGCACCTCCTTCACCGACAACTACCTGTGCGACTTCGCGCCCGCACACCACACCACCCACGCCCTGCGGCACACCGGAAGCGGCCACGCCTTCGACGTGCACGGCTGCATCGACGCCCTCCGTCGCTACGCCGAGGACGACCGCCCGGTCCGCATCCTGGGCTTCCCGGCCTTCCTGCACTTCACCCTGGAACGCATGCGTGCCGCCGGCACCCCGCCGCTCGAACTCCCGCCGGGCTCCCTGGTGGTCCTCGGCGGCGGCTGGAAGGGCCACGCCGACCGGCAGATCGCCAAGGCGGACTTCTACGACGAGGTGACCCGGCAACTCGGCATCCCCCCGGAGCGCATCCGGGACACCTACGGCTCCGTCGAGCACTGCGTGCCGTACGTCGAGTGCACCCACCACCGGCTGCACGTCCCGGTCTGGTCCCGTGCCGCCATACGTGACACCCGCACCCTGCAACCGCTGCCGTACGGCCAGCCCGGCTACCTCCACCTGGTCTCCCCGTACATCACCTCGGTCCCGGCGCACAGCGTCGTCATGGGCGACCTGGCCTCGCTGCACCCCGGGGACGACTGCCCCTGCGACCTGACCACTCCGTGGTTCACCCTCCACGGCCGCGCCGGGGTGAGCCGCAACCGCAGCTGCGCGGTGGCCGCCGCCGAACTCCTGAAGGGAATGTCATGACCCAGCAACTCCACTTCTGGCAGGGGGAGTTCATCGGCGACGCCGAGGTGGCCGACCGGCTCGCGGAACTGCCGGCCCGCGTCGAACGCGCCCTGGCGGAGCCGCTCTCCACCGAAACGGTCCTGGTCGCCTGCGACACCCTCAGCCGCGCCCTGCGCCAGCCGCACGGCGACGTCCACGCCCGTCTGATGGACGAGCTGGCCGCCGCGGCGGACGGGCCCGCGGACGCCCGCCCGGCCACCGACCGCGAGGAGGCCGCCGCCCTCCTCGCCGAGCTCGCCGACGCCCTCGCCCGCCCGGCCCTGGAACGCAAGCTCCGGCGCGAACTCGGCGGACCGCGCCCGGAACGCCTCACCCGGCCCGACGCGCGCGAGACGACCTACGAGGCATGGGCCCCGGTGGGCCTGCTCGTCCACATCGCCCCCGGCAACGCCGCGGCGGTCGCCCCCCTGAGCGTCGTCGAGGGGCTCCTCGCGGGCAACGTCAACGTGCTCAAGACCAGCCGCAGCGACACCGCGCTCGCCCAGCACCTGCTCGCCGAGCTCGCCGCGGCCGACCCCACCGGGGCGGTCGGCCGCCGGATCGTCGCGCTGCGCTTCCCCTCCAGCCGCCAGGACCTGATGCGGTTGATGTGCGCGTCCGCCGACGCCGTGGCCGTATGGGGCGGCGAGGACGCCGTGCAGGGGGCCGCCGCCCTGATCCCGCCGGGGTGCCGGCTGGTCGAATGGGGCCACAAGATCTCGTTCGCCTATCTGACCCGCGAGGCCCGGACGGACCGGGACGCCCTCGTCGCGCTCGCCGCCGACGTCTGCCGCATGGAGCAGCAGGCGTGCTCCAGCCCCCAGGTCGTCTACCTCGACACCGACACCGACACCGACACCGACACCGGTATCGGCACCGGCACGGGTGCCGCGACCGACGCCGAAGGCGGCACTGCGACCCCCGCCGCCCGCGACGAACTCTTCGCCTTCGCCGAGCAGTTCGCCGCCGTGCTGGACGAGGTGTCCGCGAAGTTCCCCGTCCCGACGCGCGGCGCGGCCGACCTGGCGGACGCCGCCGAGCAGGCCGAGATCACCACCACCGAGCTGGTCACCCGGGCCGAGCAGCACCTCGGCCTGACCAAGGTCATCGCGGCGGACGACGGAAGCTGGCGGGTCTTCGCCGACACCCGCCCGGCCCTCACCGCGTCCCCCCTCCACCGCACCGTCTGGATCAAACCCCTGCCCCGCCGCGAGATCGTCGCGACCCTGCGACCGATGCGCCGCTACCTCCAGACCGCCTCGGTGGCCGGCAGCCGCGCCGACCTCGCCGAGCTCTCCCGCAGCCTCCTGACCGCAGGCGTCCTGCGGATCACCCCGGTCGGCGCCATGCTCGACAGCTACGCCGGCGAGCCGCACGACGGCGTCTACGCCCTCCAGCGCTACAGCCGACGGGTCAGCGTGCAGGCCCCCGAAGCCGCCTTCGCCACCGTCCCGTGCCTGGACGACCTGATCGCCCCCGCCGCGTCGCCCGTCCCGCCCACCGGACCGCTGATGGACAAGGCGGCCGCCCAGGACCAGCTGCGCTCCCTCGCGCCCCACAACGCCCAGCTGTACTTCCGCAGCGGCGGAACCACCGGCACCCCGGCCCTGTCCGTCTTCACCTGCGACGACTACGACACCCAGATGCGCGCCGCGGCACACGGCCTGCTCGCCGCGGGCTTCGACCCGGCCCACGACCGCGCCGCCAACCTCTTCTACTGCGGAGAGATGTACGGCAGCTTCATCAGCTTCTTCTCCATCCTCGAACGCCTGGGCGCCACCCAGATCCCCATGGCCGCCGGCCCCGACCACGAGGCGATAGCCGAGGCCCTGGTCGCCTACCGCGTGGACACCCTCTTCGGGATGCCGTCCTTCCTGTGGCAGCTGCTCCACAGCCAAGCCGATCGCCTGCGCTCCTACGGCGGCATCCGCAAGGTGTTCTACGGCGGCGAGCACTTCACCACCGAGCAACGCCGCATCCTCACCGAGAACTTCGGCGTGGAGGTGATCCGCTCCGCCGCCTACGGAAGCACCGACCTGGGCCCGCTGGGCTACCAGTGCGCCCACGCCCACGGCACGGTGCACCACGTCCTCACCGACCTGCACACCCTGGAGATCCTCGACCCGAAGGAGGACCGCGCGGTTCCCGCGGGGCAGCCGGGCAGGCTGGTCTTCACCACCCGCACCAGGGCCGGACAGCACCTGGAGCGCTACGAGATCGGGGACCTGGGCCGGGCCGTCGACGGGGTGTGCCCCTGCGGCAGCCACACGCCGCGCATCGAGCTCCTCGGGCGGTACGGCGATGTGTTCCGCATGGGCACCTACCACTTCAACTACCGCCGCTTCACCCAGATCGCCGAGGAACACCTCGACTACCGCGGCGAGTTGCAACTCCTCCTGACCAGCACGGCCGACCGGGAGCACCTCACCGTCCGCCTCGACAGCGCCTACGCACCGGACCCGGACACCGCTCGTGCGGCGTTCCTCGCCCACCTTCCCGAGCTCGGTTCGGCGGTCGGCCCGGAGGCCCTGCTGACCTGCACCGCGGAGATCGTCGCGGGGCACGCCTTCGAGCGCACCCCCACCAGCGGCAAACTCCGCACCGTCATCGACCGGCGCACGACGGCGGCCTGACGCAACGTCCTCCTGCGGACCGTCGACGGGGGCTGCGGCTCGACGCCGCAGCCCCCACCGCGCGTTTCCGGCGCGCCCGGCTTCCCGCGCGACGCCTCCCGCTTCCGTTCCTCGTTACGTCAGCGCGCCCAGGAGCGCGGGAACGTCGGCGAAACCGGCGTCGGCCGGCTGCCCGCACACCTTGCCCGCGGTCTCGCCGGCGAAGCTGAACACACCGGCCAGCTCCGGGCCGCGTCGACCCCAGGTGACCAGGGGGCTGCCACTGTCACCGAAGCACATGGTGGTCCGGCCGCTGGGCACGTCGCGGGCGCAGAAGACCGAGGCGTCGTCCACGACGGCGGGCGTCTGGGCCGCGCACTGCGCATGGGTGCGGACGGTGAGGTCGCCGCGGCGCAGCACATCGCCGCGGATCTCCCGATCCGGGTGGGCCGGGTCCGGTGCGGCCGTCGTGCCGTGGCTGAAGAGCGACACGGGGGTGCCGGGGGCCGGCCGGTGCCGGGCGATGGGAAGCGGCCGGACATCAGGCACGGGGGAGCTGAGGCGGATCTCGGCGAGGTCGTAGGCGGCCGAGGACAGCTCGGGTGCCTGGGGGTCGGCGGGGGAGGGTAGCAGCTTGTACTTCGGGTGCAGGGTGACCGCACGGATGTCCCGCACGATGCCCGGGTCCTTCGAGAGCACCGAGGACCCGATGTGCAGCTCCCCCTTGTGGAAGTCCACGCCGTCGAGGCAGTGGGCGGCCGTGAGCACCCGGTCCGGGGCGATGAGCGCCCCGCCGCACGAGGCGCGCTGCAGCAACGGGCCGTCGCCCTTGACCACCAAGGTGGCCAGCCACGGCGCCGCCCCCTTCTGCGGTAGCTGTGTGCCACCTGACATGGCCTGTGCCGGGCCGGCCGTGCCCAGTGCCGCGGTCACACCCACCACGGCGGCGCCGAACGCCACCCCCGCACGCGTACGACGGTCGTGCTTGGCCTTGCGCCGCCGTTCCGCGGTGCCCGCCGCGCGCGCCATTTTGTTGATCATGCCGCTCCTGTATCTCTCGTGTGAGGGATCGATCTCTTCTCAACCACCCAACGTAGTGACGGGAGTTGGCGTTGATCGTCAGACCGTGGTCGCGTCCGCCGTCATCCTGTGGGCTCATCCGCCCCGGCTCACTACGTCAGATTGCTGACGCCGCCCCGGCGCCGGGGGGACGGGGCGGGAAAGAGGGCGTCCTACCTTGAAGCACCCCCACACTTGCCTAAAGGCATTAGGCATGGGCATAATCTCTTCAGGTAAGTGAAGGGGTAACCGAAAGGAAGGGCCGGACATGGCGGCGCGGGTGGGGCTGACCGTCGAGCGCCTGACCCGGGCGGCGGCGGAGCTGGCCGACGAGGTCGGCTTCGAGCAGGTGACCGTCTCGGCGTTGGCCAGGCAGTTCGACGTCAAGGTCGCGAGCCTGTACTCGCACCTGAAGAACTCCCAGGACCTCAAGACCCGGATCGCGCTGCTGGCCCTGGAGGAACTCGCCGACCGGGCCGCCGAAGCCCTGGCCGGTCGCGCCGGCAAGGACGCCCTGGCCGCCTTCGCGAACGTCTACCGCGACTACGCCCGGGAGCACCCCGGCCGGTACGCCGCGGCCCGGTTCCGGCTCGACCCGGAGACGGCGGCCGCCAGCGCCGGCGTGCGGCACGCCCAGATGACGCGGGCGATCCTGCGCGGTTACGACCTCGCGGAGCCCGACCAGACCCATGCGGTGCGGCTGCTGGGCAGCGTCTTCCACGGCTACGTCAGCCTGGAAATGGGGGGAGGGTTCAGCCACAGCGCCCCCGACTCGCAGGAGTCCTGGTCACGCATCGTGGACGCCCTCGACGCGCTCCTGCGGAACTGGCCCGCGTCCTGAACGCCACGGTCCCGGCCCGGCCGGCCGCGCAGCATCGCGCCGCCGCCACCCCGACCACCCCGAAACCGCGACCTCGATCGACCCGCTGAGGCGAGGAACACCATGCACGACTGGATCACCACACCCATCACCGCGGACATCCTGCGCGGCGCCATCGAGCTGGAGCGCACCGAGCACGGGCTGCTGCCGCACCGGCTGCCGGCCCGGGCCCGCGCCCAGTGCGCCGACGGACAACTCGCCATGGCGGAGTCCCAACCCTCCGGCGTGCGACTGGTGTTCCGCACCCGGGCCACCGCCGTCGAGCTGGACACACTGCCCACCAAGCGGGACTACGTCGGCGTACCGCCCCGACCGGACGGCCGCTACGACCTGCTCGTCGACGGCCGCCTGACCGGCCAGGCCAGCGTGACCGGCGGCAACACCCTGACCATCGACATGACCACCGGGACCGCCCGACTCCGGCCCGGGGCGCCAGGCACCCTCCGCTTCGCCGACCTGCCCGACGGCGTCAAGACCGTCGAGATCTGGCTGCCGCACAACGAGACCACCGAACTCATCGCCCTGCGCACCGACGCCCCCGTCGAGCCCGCACCGGACGAGGGTCGCAAGGTGTGGCTGCACCACGGAAGTTCGATCAGTCACGGCTCGGACGCGGCCGGCCCCAGCACCACCTGGCCCGCACTCGCCGCCTCGCTCGGCGGCGTGGAACTGACCAACCTGGGCATGGGCGGCAGCGCCCTGCTCGACCCGTTCACCGCCCGTGCCCTGCGCGACACCCGGGCCGATCTCATCAGCATCAAGATCGGTATCAACCTGGTCAACGCCGACCTGATGCGGCTGCGTGCCTTCACCCCCGCCGTCCACGGCTTCCTGGACACCATCCGCGAGGGCCACCCCACCACACCGCTGCTGGTCGTCTCGCCCATCCTGTGCCCCATCCACGAAGACACCCCAGGCCCCAGCGCTCCGGATCTCACCGCCGGACAGCTGAGGTTCCGCGCCGTGGGCGATCCGGCGGAGCGCGCGAGCGGCAAGCTGACCCTCACCGTCATCCGTGACGAACTCCAGCGCATCGTCGAACAGCGAGCAGCCGACGATCCCCACCTGCACTACCTCGACGGCCGCGACCTCTACGGCCAGGCCGACTCCGCCGAACTGCCCCTGCCCGACCAACTCCACCCCGACGCCGCGACCCACCGCCGCATCGGCGAACGCTTCGCCGCGTTCGCCTTCACCGCCAACGGCCCCTTCGGCAAGTAGCCGGGGCGGCCACCGGTGGGGCGTGGCGGCCGCGGTCCACCAGCAGATTGCCCGGCAGTCGATCTCCTCCTGCCGGAGCCCGCGCAGCCAGGTGACGGTTCAGGTGGCCGTTCGGCCGAAGCAGCGCTCCAACTCCTGCACGTCGTAGAAGCGGCTGCCCTTGGCGATGGGCCGGCAGCCCGCCTTGAAGGCGGTCTCCTTCTCGTTGTAGAGCATGCGCACGAGGTAGGTGTCGCCCTTGCGGAACACGTCCCACTGGATGTTCGTGGCCATGGGAGCCACGGACGTGCCGCGCCAGGGGTTGTCGGCGTAGGTGTAGGGCTCCCGGGGCGCGACAGGCACGGTGCTGCCCGGAAGGCCCATCAGCGCGGCGAGCGGGATGATTTCCTCGGCATGGGTGAAGCGCAGTTCGGCGCCCAGCTTGCCGGTGCCGTCCCGCTTGGCCTCGACCTGCTTGAAGAAGTCGTCGAGCAGGACATCGGCCATCTTGTAGGTGATGTCGCTGTCGGCGAAGCTGGGGCCCTTCTCGTAGAACTCCTCGGCGTCGTTCAGGTACCCGAACCACTCGGCGTCGCGCGGCGCGAGGTACCGGTCCAGGTGCCAGCCGTGGCCGTTCGGGCTCTCCGCGCGCATCGCCGGGGCGATGCCGTAGAGGTTGTAGACGGCCTTCGCGGCGGTGACGTCGTCGCCGACGGAGGGGAACTCCCCGTCCGCGATGCGCTGCACGAAGGCCGGCTTGAAGATCTTCTCCAGTACGTGGCGGGCGGCGGCGCGGGTGGCGGGCCGGTCGGTGAGGTCCTTGAGGGTGCTCGCCAGGCGCTGGTCGTCGGCGAGCCACTTGCGGTAGGCGGCGCCGCCGGCCGACTTGTGGAAGTAGAGCAGGTCCTTGTCCGTACGGGCGGGCCCGACCAGCGGCTTCAGCGCCGGATCGGCCTGGGTGAGCGCGTCGGTGAAGACGGTTCCGCTGTCGACGGCGCGCCCCTGCCCGGAGCTGACGACATCGATCGACTCGCCGTTCTTCACGATCGTGTCGAGCAGCTGCGGCAGTCGTTGCGCCATCCGCACGGCCGTGTCGTGGAGTTCCTGCTTGCCGCGTCCGCTGAGATTGCCGTACCCCACCTTGCCCATGGCGGCGAGCAGGGCGCGCACGTCCGGCCCGAAGCCCTCGCCGAGGCGCGTGAGCTGGCCCTCCCCGCGAGCGCGGTCCCACAACGTGAGGAGGAGGTCGCCGTCGCCGCTGTCGCCGGCGGCCCGGGAACCGTGCCGGGAGACGTTCTCGGTGAACACGGGCACGAAGCCCCTGGGCGCGCGCTGATAGGTCCGCGGATTCTGCCCGGGCTCGTACGACGCCTTGGTGCTGTAGCTGTAGCTGTGGTCGGGGGTGTTGTCGCGGGGGTGACGGGTGTGTTCGTCGGCGGTGGGCGCGGCATGGGCGGGCGCGGAGCCGACGAGCAACGTCCAGGACGCGACGAGGACGGCGGGGGCGATACGTCTCATGAACCCATGATTTTCGCCTGAGGTGAATGCGGGGTGGACGTGGGGTGGCTCGGCGGCACTCGCCGCCGCCGTGCCCAACCGGGAGGCAGCGCTGGGGAGTTCCGCCCGGACGTCCGTCCCGCAACGCCGAACGCACCGTCCAGATCGCCGGTCACGGCGTCGCCGTACGGCGAACTGGGCGGTGCGTTCGGCGCTGGTGCACCGCCTCGCGGCTACGCCCTACCGCGGATTGAAGACGACGCTGGAGAAGTGCGTGCCGGACGGCGCGGACTTGCCCGGGGCGAGGCGCGTCACCCGCCCGTCGCAGTGCTTGCCGCTGTAGACGGCGACGGCCTGCTTCGTCGCGTTGCGCGGGGCGCGGGCCTCCTGGTTCATGGTGAGGCACTTGCTGTTCGGCGGGTTCTGGATGAAGTACGGCTGGCCCTTGGGCCCCACCCATCCGAACTTCCCGGTAGCGGCGAGCGCCGTGCCGGCGGGGAGAGCCACGGCCAGGGCAATGCTGCTGAGACCGATGGTAATCGGGTGGAACAGGCGCATCATGTGCCTTTCATGAGCAGAGGTAACGAATAGCACCCGGACCAACGGCTGAGTCGGAGGGAAGGAAACGGCCTGCACGGACCGGAGGACCTGACGAGGCGTCAGGCAACCGCCTTGCCGTCCGCGGTCACCCGGAACGTCCGTCGGTAGGCCAGCGGGGCGACGCCGAGGGCGGCATGGAAGTGCTGGCGAAGGGAGGTTCCCGTCGCGAAGCCGACCCGGCCCGCGATGTGGTCGACGGACAGATCGCTCGACTCCAACAGGTGCCTGGCGCGCGCCACCCGCTGGGCGATGAGCCAGCGGCCGGGGCTCATGCCCACCTCGTTGCCGAACTTGCGGGCGAAGGTGCGCCGACTCATCCTGGCGTGCTCGGCGAGCTCGGCCAACGTCAGCGGCAGATGCAGATTCTCCAGTGCCCACTGCCGGGTCGGCGCCGTGCCCGTCGTGGCGGCGTCGGGCACGGGCTGTTCGATGTACTGCGCCTGACCGCCATCGCGCCAAGGCGGCACCACGCAGCTCCGGGCCACCCGGTTGGCCACCTCGCTGCCGTAGTCCGCCCGCACGACGTGCAGGCAGACATCCACTCCGGAGGCCGCCCCGGCCGAGGTCAGGATGTCCCCGTCGTCGACGAACAGCACCTCCGGATCGAGCGCCACCCGGGGGAACCGCTCGCGGAAGGTCTCGGCCAGCTGCCAGTGGGTGGTCGCCGGGCGGCCGTCCAGCAGACCGGCCGCGGCGAGCACGAACGCGCCGGTGCAGATCGACACGATCCGGGTGCCCGGCCGGATCAGCGCCAGTGCGTCGGCGACCTGCCGGGGGAGTGGCGTGGTGCTCAGCGCGAGGTCGCAGGGCGGGATCACCACGGTGTCCGCGGCGCGCAACGCCTGTGGGCCGTGCTCGACCGCGATCGTGAAATCGGCGCAGGTCCGCACCGGACCGCCGTCCGCCGAGCAGGTCAGCACCTCGTAGCGGTCCCCGGCATTGCCGAAGATCCGCTTGGGGATGCCGAGTTCGAACGGGTAGACGCCGTCCAGGGCCAGGACCACCACGCGATGCATGGCACGATCCTATCGGATATTGGCCATCAGGCCATTTCGTTCGAGGGCGGGCGACGGCAGCCTGGGACCATGAACTCAGCACCCACCATGCGCGCGATCAGCCAGGACGCCCTGGGCGGACCGGAAGTCCTGCGGGAGGTCGAGCTGCCCCGCCCGGAACCGGGCCCGAGCCAGCTCCTCATCCGCGTCCACGCGGCCGGCGTCAACCCGACCGACTGGCTCCACCGCTCCCGTCCGCATCTGTTCCTCCCCGAGCCCCCGTTCGTCCTGGGCTGGGACGTCTCCGGAGTGGTCGAGGCGACCGGAGCCGGAGTCACCCTGTTCAAGCCGGGTGACGAGGTGTTCGGCATGCTGCCCTACCCGCACGGCCACGGCTCCTTCGCCACCTACGTCGTCGGGCCGACACGGGCCTTCGCCCGCAAGCCTGCCGGCATCGACCACGTCCAGGCAGGCGCCCTCCCGCTGGCCGCGCTCACCGCGTGGCAGGCGCTCGTGGACACCGCGAACGTCCAGCCCGGCCAACGGGTCCTGATCCATGCCGCCGCGGGCGGGGTGGGCCACCTGGCCGTGCAGATCGCGAAGTCCCGTGGCGCCCACGTCATCGGCACCGCGAGCGAGGGCAAGCACGCGTTCCTGCGTGGCCTCGGTGCCGATGAACTGATCGACTACCGCACGGTGGACTTCGCCGAAGCGGTCCGCGACGTCGACGTCGTACTGGACGCCATGGGCGGCGAATACGGCCACCGGTCCCTGGCCACCCTGCGCCCCGGCGGCCTGTTGGTCACCATCAAGTTCAGGGGGCAGGAACTGCATGCCGAGGCGGCCCGGCGCGGGGTACGGGTCGAAGCGCTCCTGGTCGAGGCCGACCACGCGGGCATGACCGCGATCGCCGATCTCGCCGCCACGGGCAAGCTGGTGGCGCACATCGCCGGGACGTTCCCGCTCGCCGAGGCGGCCGCCGCGCACGCACTCGGGGAAACCGGCCGCACCACTGGCAAACTGGTGATCACGACGACCTGATCACCCGCGCGTAGGGCGCTGCGCGACCGCGGCACGTCCGCGGTCGACCTGCCCCGACGCCGAGGGTGAACGCGAACAACGACCACCCGGAGGGCGGCGCCGTATGACATACACCGCGCAGGAATGGCAGCTGGGCAGCCGACCGGAGGGGCGCCCGGAGCCTGCGGACTTCCGGCTCGTCGAGCGGGAGTTACCGGCGCCGGACGAGGGCGAGGTGCTCGTCCGCAACAGCTTCCTCTCCGTCGACCCCTACATGCGGGTACTGATGGGGAGCGCACAACCCGGCGTGCCCGTCTACCCGTTGAACCGACCGATGACGGGCGGAGCGGTCGGCATGGTCGTCGCCTCACGGGCGCCCGGGCTGAGCCCCGGCGACCTGGTGCTCAGCGACCTCGGCTGGCGCACCGCCGCGGTCGCCCCGGCCCGACGCTTCACCCGCCTGGAACGCCTGCCCGGCGTGCCCGACTCCGCGTTCCTCGGCGCCTTGGGGATGACCGGGCTCAGCGCCTACGTCGGACTCACCAGGATTGCCCAACTGGAGCCCGGCGACCGGGTGTTCATCTCCGGTGCGGCCGGCGCGGTGGGCAGCCTGGCCGGTCAGATGGCCCGGCTGCTCGGGGCGAAGGAGGTCATCGGCAGCGCCGGATCCGAGGAGAAGGTGGCGTACCTGACCACCGAACTGGGCTTCAGCGTCGCCTTCAACTACAAGGCCGGCGACGTGCGCGCCCAACTCGCACAGGCCGCCCCGGAGGGCATCGAGGTGTACCTCGACAACGTGGGAGGCGACCACCTGGAGGCCGCCATCGACGCCCTCACCTTGGACGGTCGGGCCGCCCTGTGCGGCGCCATCTCCGGATACCACCTCAGCGAGCCACCGCCCGGGCCGCGCAACATGATCGAGCTGGTGAAGAAACGACTCACCCTCCGCGGCTTCGAGGTCGGCGACCACATGGACCTCCACCCGCGCTTCGCCCGGCAGATGGGCTCCTGGCTGGCGGAAGGGCAGATCACCTTCCGCGAGACCGTCGAACACGGCATCACGGGCGCGGTCGACGCCTTCCTCGGCCTGCTGGACGGCCGCAACACCGGAAAGGCCGTGGTACAGCTCTGAGCGCGGGCCGCGCTGCGGCCACGCCGTCACCCAAGAGACGTGGCCGCTGCCGTCGGCGCACCCTCCGCTCAGCGGTTCAGCAGGCGGTCACCGTCACGCGTACCGCAGCACCCGGCGGGGCCGTCGGCAGCAGTAGGCCGGCCCGGCCGGGGCCGCCGGCGCCCACCACCACTGCCGGGCCGCCGCCCGTGACGGACACCCGGGCACCGTGGGGAAAGGCCGTCGCGGGAAGCGACAGCACCGTCCAGGCACGCCGAGTGGCGCGGTCCGCGGTCATGGTGAGCGTGTAGGTCCGAGGGGTGGGGGCGTAGCTCTCGGAGTCCGGGATGCCGGCCACCGCAGGGGCGTACGGGGCGAAAGCCGGCTCCTTGCCGGGGGCGGGGCCGCCGCTGCGGTCGTAGGCGCAGTAGCCGCCGCCGTTGTCGGCGCGACAGTCGTACCACAGGGCCCAGCCCGCGGCGAAGCGGTCCATGGAGGCCACTTGACGCTGCATCAGCTGTGCGTTGCCGGGTGTGGTGGCCTGCGGCGGACCCCATTCGCCGACCAGCACCGGCAGCCGGTTGGTGGTGGGGTAGTCGGCTACGGCGGCTTCGTAGCGCTCGATGAAGCGCGAGGACGGGTCCCAGTCGGCGCCCGATTCGACGGCGGTGTCGTAGTAGTGCGGGGCATAGCCGAGCCGGTCCGCCCCGGGCCGTGGGTCGTCGAAGGCGGGCAGGCTGGTGGGGACGCCCTGGCCGATCAGGACGGTGGGTTCGAGGAAGAGCCAGGCGTCGTGGTCGCTGGAGCGGACGGCGCGGATCAGTCGCCGGTACATGTCCGCCAAGCGGCCTTGCTCCAAGGCGGCGGAGGCGTCGATCTGGTCCTGGGGGTCGGTCGGGTCGCCGGGCACCGGCCCGAACGGTTCGTTGAACAGGTCATAGCCCAGTAGGGAACGGTGCCCGCGCAGCACCTCGGCGACCTTGGCGTAGGCGGCCCCCTGCGCGGCGCGCAGGTCGGCGTCGTCGTACAGGTGGGTGAAGGCGGCCTGAACGGCCGGCTGGAAGTAGTCCGCGAACCAGTCGTCGGGGTTGGGCTCGAAGGGCAGGCCGTCCGTGCGGGTGGCCCAGGCGGGGATGCCGTTGTGGCCGAACGCCGGGCCGTAGACGTCCTGATGCCAGTCGATCAGGACCAGCACCCGGTAGCGGTCGGCCCAGTCCAGGATGTGGTCGAGGTAGCGCAGATAGCCGGTGTCGTAGCGCCCTCGGTGCGGTTCGACCTTCTCCCACTGGATGTTGAGCCGCGCCAGGCCGAAACCGTCGCGTGCCAGATCGGCGATGCGCTCCTCGGTCACCGTGTCGGTCTTGCCGAGGTTGAGCCCGCGCAGTCGCAGGACCCGGCCCTGCCGGTCGGTGAAGAGCGTACGGCCGTCGGGCGCGGTGACGGTGCCGGTGGGCACGGGCCAGGCGGCTGCCGCACCGGGCCGGGAGGCCGGCGGTTGCCCAGCCCGGAGGACGGCAGCCGAACCGTGCCCGGCGGTCGCCCCTGCCGCTGGACCCGCTACCCCCGCCGCTCCCGCCACTTCCCGCCCCACGGCGGGACTGGAAGCAGGGGCGACGCACACCAGGGCCACGCCGAGCACGACGGTCGTGGCGACGCGGCGTAGACGCATGGCGGCCTCCAATGGCTGCGACTGTGCCCTGTGGCTGTGGCTGTGGCTGTGGCTGTGGCCGTGGCTGTGGGCGTGGCCGGGACTGTCTGCGGCTTGGTGATCGGGCGGTCGGTGGCGGTGGGTCGGCAGGTCGCTGGGATTCTGCGCCAGGGAAGGCACAGAAGGAAGACCTACGACGGAGGTGTGCTGCGCGGCCCGGTGGAAGGACGGCGCCCGCCCCGGTACGGCCGGATGCCTGCGCACCCCCGCCGACGCCTGGTGCACCAGCGGGGCGCGTGAGTGTCCGCCGTTCCCGCTGCTCGGGAACGCCGATTCGCCGGCTGCCCGGGTGAAAGAGGGCGTTCACGGCTCGCGGCGGCCACCGCGGGACCGAGCAGTGATCAAGATGGCGACGTGTTCCACGGCCGGCAGCCCTGGGACGAAGAGCGGCCGCAACCGGTCCGAGCACGGCTCCGCCCGCGAGATCGCAACGGAAGGTTCGCCATGAAGATCGCAGTTCTCGGCACCGGCGGCGGTGGCCGCGCGCACGCCGCCAAACTCGCCGAACTCGGCCACGACGTGTTCGTCGGCACCCGCGACCCGGAGGCCACCCTGGCCCGCACCGAGCCGGACATGATGGGCAACCCGCCCTACAAACAGTTCCTCGCCGACCACCCCGGTCTCACCCTGCTGCCCTTCGGCGCGGCCGCGGCCGCCGCCGAACTGGTCATCAACGGCATCGACGGACACAACGCCGTCGCCACGCTCACCGCCAGCGCCGACCAACTGACCCGCAAGACCCTGATCGACTACGCCGTGCCGTTCGTCTACCAGCACCGGAGCGAGCATCCCTGGCCCACCCCATGGGGCGTCATGCCGAAGCTCGACCCGTGCGACACCGACAGCCTCGGCGAGCAGATCCAACGCGCCCTGCCGCAGACCAAGGTCGTCAAGTCCTTCGTCACCCAGGAGCAGTCCACCGTGGTCGACCCGCAGGCGATCGGCGGGGGCGACCACACCATGTTCGTCGCCGGCGAGCACGCCGATGCCAAGCAGCAGACCGTCGACCTGCTGAAGTCCTACGGGTGGAACGACATCCTCGACCTCGGCCCCCTGGTCTGCGCCCGCGGCATGGAGATGTACGCCCACATGCACTCCGCCATCGGTTTCGGCCTCGGCCAGAAGTTCGGCGGCCACTTCGGCATCAAGGTCGTCCGCTGAGGCGGCGCGAACGTTCCCGGGGCTCGGACCGCTCCCGGGCCGGCCGTAGGCGCGGCCGGCGCACGCGGGGGGAGCGGGAGTTCGGGCCAAGGCTGCGCGTGCGGGGGAATTTAACTGATTTCCCGGTCAGCGTACCGGTGTGGGCTGCAGGATGTGGCTGGCGCCGAGGGGCGGCCAGAAAGGTCGAGGATCATGGCGGAACACGACACTGCTCCAGAGGACCATGCCGCCGGCAGTGCGGCGGGGAGTGAAGAGGTGAGCACCACGCCGTTCCACGCGGCTCGGGCCGCTCGACTCACGACCGCGGTGGCGGCCGCTCACCTCGCCCCGCCCGCCAAGCGGTCTCCCAACAGAGCCGCCAGCGCGAACCCTTGGATCCGGTAAGCAGCGTTCCGTCCCTCCCCACGTACGCGCGAGAGCAGGTCGGCACGTCAGCAGGCCGAGCAGCCAAGGGCCTTGAGGGCCCCGGCGTCGGCCGGGGCCCGGCTGACAGGGTCAGCGGCAGAGGCCGGACAACAGGGCATCCAGGGCGAGGTCGAAGCGCGCCTGGTGGTCTGCGGGGGTGCCCAGTCCGGCTTCGACGGCGGCGGCGAGGGTGGGGAAGGCCACGAGATCGAGTACGTCGTCCGTGACCTGCTCGGGGTGCCCCGGAGTGGTGGCGGCCTCGGCGAGGCAGTGGCCGATCACGAAGGTGGCCACGGAGTTGACGATCCTCAGCGCCTGGAGCGGTGCGATTCCGGCGCGTCCGAGTGCGGCGGCGGTGTCCTCGACCGCCTTGAGGGCGGCGGGGGACCGGGCGGGGCGGGTGGCGATCAACACGATCACGCCGGGGTGCCGCAGCAGCTCGTCCCGGAAGGCGACCGCGAAGGCCCGCAGATGCTGCGGCCACTCGCCCGCCGGCCCGTCGAATGACGGTCGAACGGCCGCGACCACTCGCTCCACGAGGCCGTCCAGCAGGGCCGCCTTGTTGGGCAGGTAGTGGTAGAGCGTCATTGCCTCGACGCCGAGTTCGGCCGCAGCTTCGAGAACGAAGCGATCTTCGTCTTCACCGTCGCCGACGGCCGCATCAGCGAGATCCGCGGCGTGTCCGACCGGCTGGGGCTGTTCCTCCAACTCGGTTGGGACTGGCCGACCGTCGACTGAACGCCCGCCAGGGTGGTGCCTGCCTGCGCACGCCGCCTGCCTGCGCACGAGGGGGAGTCGGTTCCTTCCTTTGTTCCTGGTCCGGCACCTCGCCGAGGAAAGTGCTTGCAGGCGCACAGTCACCCGATCTACGGTGTGACGCATGGGTTCCCTGTGATAGTCCCCCCGCCGCCGCGTTGAGCCCGGCTCCGCTGGCGCGCGTTCTCATCCGTGCTTGCGCTTCTCCCGCGATGCCGTTCGTCCGGCGTGCCGCGGGGCGTCCTGGCGTACACGGATGCGTTCCTCACCCGTTGCGTTCGGCTCGGCCGAGAACAGGGGACTTTCCCATGCCCACTGCACAGCTATCCCTTCAGAACATCACCCGTCGCTACGACGACCATGTCGTGCTGGACGAGGTGTCCTTCACCCTCAAGCCCGGCGAACGTGCCGGCATCATCGGCGACAACGGCGCCGGAAAATCCACCCTCCTGCGATTGATGGCACATCAGGATCAGCCTGACAATGGCGAGTTGACGGTGTGCGCGCCCGGCGGGATCGGCTATCTCGCCCAGTCGATCGCGCTGCCCGGCGGGGCGACCGTCCAGGATGCCGTGGACGTGGCACTTACCGATCTGCGCGATCTCGAAGCACGGATGCGCCGAGCCGAGGCCGAGCTCCAGTGCCTGGCCGGAGCCCGGCTGACCGCCGCACTGGACGCCTACGCCCGCCTCGTCGCCCAGTACGAGGCGCGCGCCGGCTACGAGGCGGACGCCCGGGTGGACATTGCCCTGCACGGGCTCGGCCTGCCGGGCCTGGCACGGGACAGGAGGCTGAACACACTGTCGGGCGGTGAGCGATCGCGCCTCGCGCTGGCCGCCACGCTGGCGTCCCGGCCGGAACTCCTGCTGCTGGACGAGCCCACCAACGATCTGGACGACCGAGCAGTCGACTGGCTGGAGACCCACCTGCGGGCACATCGCGGCACCGTGCTCGCGGTCACCCACGACCGGGTGTTCCTGGAACGGGTCACCACCACGATCCTGGAGGTCGCCGAGGGCAAGGTGACGCGCTACGGCGACGGCTACGACGGCTACCTCGCCGCCAAGGTCGCCGAACGACGGCGCAGGCTGCGGGAGTACGAGGACTGGCGCACGGAACTGGCCCGCAACCAGAAGCTGACCGCCACCAACGTGGCGCGACTGGCGGCGATCCCGCGCAAGCTCCCGTTCGCCGTGTTCGGCCACGGCGCCTTCCGCTCCCGTAGCCGTGGCCACGGGGCGATGGTGCGTATCCGGAACGCGAAGGAGCGCGCCGAGCGACTGACGGCCAACCCCGTCGCGCCGCCGCCCGACCCGCTGGTGTTCGCCGCCCGCATGACCACCTCCGACGACCAGCCGTCGCAGGCCGCAGTTGACCGGCCGTCGCGGCCGGCGGCGGAACTCTCCTCCATCCGCGTCGGAGAGCGCCTGTACGTGCCCTCGCTGCGGATCGGTGGCGAGGAGCGACTGCTGGTCACCGGACCCAACGGTGCGGGCAAGACGACACTGATGCGGGTACTGGCGGGTGAGGTGCGGCCCGACGAGGGGACCGTGCGCACACGGGGCAGGATCGGGCACCTCCGGCAGGAGGAAACCCCCTGGCCGCCCGGCCTGACGGTCCCGCAGGCATTCGCCCACGGCCGCGGGGGCGACCTCGACGAGCACACCGCGCAGCTGCTCTCGCTCGGCCTGTTCGGCCCCGCCGACCTGCGCTTGAAAGTGCACGAGTTGTCCTACGGCCAACGACGCCGCATCGAGCTGGCCCGCATGGTCTGCGAACCCGTCGACCTGCTGTTGCTGGACGAGCCCACCAACCATCTCGCCCCGGCCCTGGTCGAGGAACTGGAGGGAGCGCTGGCCGCATACCGAGGCGCGGTGGTCATCGTCACCCACGACCGCCGCCTGCGCACCCGTTTCTCCGGCACCCGTCTGGAACTGGACTCGGGTCGACTCACACAGCATCGGGAGTCCGCAGTGCGCTGAACTCCACAGCCACTTCCTGCGTCCAGTAGGGGGAATGCGCCGTGGAGGAATCCCGAGTGTCGGAATCCGCCGCGACCGGGCCGTCGAGTGCGGCACCGGCCACCGGCCGCGGCACAGTCGAGGCACGGTCACGGCACCAACCACCAACAAGGAGCGATCTTGACTCACCGTACGTCACATCGGCCCGCCGCCCGGCGTCAGGGCGAATACGGCGTGGACGCCCCCTACGTACCGACGCTGTACGGGGCCATGGGTATCGGGCTGTTGGCCTGGGGCGTCGTCACCTTTGCCGTGGACGGTCTGACCCCCGCGCCCTGGGCGCTCTTCGCCGGCTGCGTGACGCTCGTCTGCGCGGGGCTGTACCTGTACACGACCCGCCGCGGCAAGTTCGTGGTCTGGGAGAAGCTCCTCGACCGACTGGCGTTACGCGGGGACGAGCGCGTCCTCGACCTGGGCTGCGGGCGGGGCGCGGTGCTCCTGGCGGCCGCCCGCCGCCTCCCCGACGGCCGCGCGTACGGCGTCGACCTGTGGCGCAGCCAGGACCAGAGTGGCAACGACCCGGCCACCACCGAACGCAACGCGCGGGCCGAAGGCGTGGCCGACCGGATCGAGCTGCACACCGCCGACATGACGCAACTCCCCTTCGAGTCCGATCAGTTCGACGTCGTGGTCAGCAGCCTGGCGCTGCACAACATCTCCGATCCGGCCGGCCGTACCTCGGCAATCGAGGAGGCGGTCCGCGTGCTCCGGCCCGGTGGCCGCCTCGTCGTCGCCGATATCCGCAACACCCGCCAGTACGGCGCTGATCTGCAGCGGCTGGGTATGCGCAGCCTCACCCGTCGTGCTGTGGGAGCCCGGATGTGGTGGAGCGGCCCCTGGATGCCGACGACGGTGGTGTGCGGCACCAAGCCGAGCTGACCGCCTCCGGACGGGGCCGGCGGGGCGTACCTGCCGCCGGCCCCGTCGCGGGTCGTCAGCTCTTGACCGGGTTGATGGACATCAGTCCGCTGAAGTAGGTGACCGGCACGGTGTCGGTCTTGTTGGTGGTGGTCCCTGTGCTGGTGGACGACGTCTCCGACGAGCTGAGCCCGGCGCCGAACGAGATCACCTTGTCGAAGCTGGCGTTGATCTGCCCCGACACCACCTGCTCCAGTCCCTGCTGGCGGATCTGTTGCTCGCTCAGCGTCACCGAGGTGAACTTGACGTCCCGTTGGATCGAGAAGACGTAGCTGCGCTGCCCGGGATCGAGACTGGCGAGGGTCAGCTTGCCGACGAGATGCGTGGTGATCAGGATGCCGGGCGCCGTACCGACGGTGGCAGGGTTGCCCGCCATGGCGGACGAGTAGATCGAGGGGTAGGCCACCCAGTGGGTGGAGGAGCCGTCGACCACGATGTCCAGCGGTTTGTCCAGGGCGACCTTGCCGTTGAGGATGATGCTGGGCGCCGCCGGCACCACATTGTCCTGGCCGAGGACCGGCTTGCCGTCCTGGAAGATCGCGACGGCGAACCTGCCGCGCTCCCAGTCCGCCTCGCTGGGGCCGAAGCTGACCGGGGCGAAGCTGAACACGAACGACCGGTTGTCGGAGCCGATCGGCACGGGTGGCCGTGGCGTGGGGTGCGGCGCGGGAGCGGGCGGCTTCGGAGTGCCGGGGCCGCCGTCGCCGGTGCCGGGTTGCGTACCGGGACCGGGGGTACCCGGGGTGCCGCCCGTGCCGGGGGGCGTTCCGCCGGTGCCCGGGGACGTGGTGCCTCCGGTTCCGGTGCCACCGCCGGGCGTACCGCCGCCCGGGGTGCCCGCGCCGCCGGACGGAGCGCCGGGGCCGGTACCCGTTCCGGTGCCGGGAGTGCCCGTACCCGTCCCGCCGCCGGGCGTCGAGCCGGTGCCGGGTGTGCCGGAAGTACCGGGCGTGCCGGGGTTCTTGCCCGCGAGGCCGGCCGCGTTGCTGGCGAGCGAGGTCAGCAGCGCGGCGATCTCCTTCTGCATCGACTCGTCGCGGAAGATGTCGCCCTTGCCGAGGAGTTGCAGGGCCGCCGCCATCCCCACCGGGTCCGGAGCCTGCGGCGGCTGGACGATGGTCACGGCCGAGGCGGGCAGCCCCGAGGGCGTCGTGGAGACGACCACCTCGCGGCTCGCCGTGGACACCGGGGCGATCTGTGGGGCGCTGTCCGGATCCGGCGACTTCTGCCAGTCCCAGAACCGGGTGTTGTCGATGACCTCCGCGGAGTTGCAGTGGCCGAGCTTGGCCTCGGCGAAGATCCCACGGGTGGGCAGGCTGATCAGTTGCTCACTGCGGGCGGGATCCACCTTCGGAAGGCGTACCCGTCCCTCGCCCGAGCCGTCGAACAGGGCGGGATCGAGCGGGAAGGCCGTGGCGTCCCCGAGCACCTCCACGGCGCGGTTCTCGACGGCCTGGAACAGCGGGCGCGTGGTGCCGCCGACGGTGAGACTGCTGCCCGCCAGCTCCGTCCACCGGGCGTTGGGGTCCTCGCCGAGCCGGATCAGCCGGTAGTAGTGCTCGCGGTTTTGCACCAGGTGCCTGCGCAGCCGGATCCGGAGCAGGTTCTCCTCGTCGCCGAGCCGTTGGAACGGGCTCGGCGCCGGCGCCGGCTCCGGTGCCTGACGGACCGCCAGGGCCCAGGTCGTGGACGGCTTCTGGAACAGTTTGCCGCTGGGCTCGTCCACCAGGAGGTGGGTGTTGCCCGCGGTGTCCACGGCCGTGACGACCAGGTGCTCCACGGCGACGTCGTCGTTGCGGCCCTCGGTGTAGGGCGGCGTGAGGGTCACCGAAAGCGTCCGCAGATCACGCCAGTTGACGCGTTCGTCGGAGCGGGGAACACCGGCCAGATCGACCATGGCGTGGGTGTGCTGGAAGTCTCCGGGGTTCTGCAGGTGGGTCGGATCCGGGTCCCAGTCACTGTGCTGCGGACGCACCAGGTACGTGACCTTCTGACCGCCGTCCGGCGCCCGCTGGGTCAGGGCGACCGTCGTGGGCACCCGGTCCTGGAAATTGGACAGATCACCGATGGTGAAGCGGAACTGGAACAGGATGAACTCGACGCTGCCCGGGTCGGGCGGGACCGGCACCTCGGGCTGCAGTTCCTGCCAGGCGGCGTACTTCTCCACCGCGTCGAATCCGCCGGCCAGCTGCGGGTCGAGCAGCCCGGCCTGGAGGAGACGGCGGTAGCGGACGATGACCAGTTCGTCGTCGAGGTTCGGGGACGCGGCGGGCAGCAGGACGGCCGGCCGCACCGTGCCGCGCTCGACGAGCACCCGGAAGTGCCGCAGCACCTCGTAGTAGAGCAGCGTCATCGCATGCGCGTGGTTGTGGTTGCGCACGGTCCTGGTCTGGGCGGTGGAGTGCTCCGCCTGGCGGGACTGCACCACGACCGTGCTGCGCATGTCGCGCACGGAGGTGGAGTGCTGGCGGATCTGGTCGTGCAGGTTCTGCACGGTGTCCGCCGACACGCTGCGGTCGCCGGTCGTGGTGGCGTAGCCGCCGCCGATCGCGGCGGAGCCGCCGAACATGCCCATCGACGCCGCCCCGGCCGCCCCGGCCATCACCGACCCACCGCGCTGCCACTCGTTGACGGCGCCCTTGACCACCTCGTCGACCGTCCGGTCGCGGGTGAGCGCGTGCTCCAAGTCATCGGTGAGCGCGATGTCCTCCAGCCGACTGTCCGTTGACGTGCGCGACCAGTCCACCACCGCGAGCTGCACCTGCTCGCCCGGCGCCAGCGGAAGGCTGTAGGTCACCTGGCCGAGCCCGTGCCCCACCGGAATCCAGGTGACGTCGTAGCTGATCACCAGGGCGATCGGCACCGGAACACCGGTCGAGTCGGTGCCACCGCCGTCCCCGGCCGCGGAGGCGTACTGTGCGCCGTAGTCCAGGTTGGCCAGGAGATGCGGGACGGTCACGATCTGGTGCACCTGGTACTGCTGGGTGGCCACATTGGAGGGCAGCAGGGTCTCGCAGCCACCCTGCCCGATGAGTTCGGCCGGTACGTAGGCGAAGGAGCCCGGCGAGAGATACCAGTCCAGGAGGGAGGGCGACTGCATGGCGGGGAAGCCGGTGGCGGAGCCGGTGAAGACTCCGCCCCGGTCCACGCCGAGCCGCAGGACCAGTGCCTGCGCCCGTTCGTCGGCCTCGGCCAGGACGTCCACCGCGCTCTGCAGCGGACCGCCCAGGTACAGCCACACATGGGCGAGCCGGACCTCGGCGGTGGAGCCGTCGGGCCGCTCGGCCAGTTGCAGGGCCTGCCGCCACAGTGGCGCCAGGTCCCACGAGAGGTACCCGGCGTGGTCACTGCCGAGCAGCCCCAACGGGATCCGTACCGGATTCCCGGTACCGGCAGCGATTCCCACGTCGCTGCCCGAACCCCCGTCGGTGACGGTCAATTGGGCTTCGAGGAAGGCCAACGCCCCGGAGACGGGGCCGCCGGTCCTGTTGTCGGAGAGAAACACACAGCAGCGCGCAGGGCTGCCGGTGTCGTCGGTCGGAAGTGCGATGTCCATGGTTCCCCCCATCGACGTCGCGCCTGAGCAAGAGGGCCGTAGCGGCGTCGGTCAGGCGACGAGAGGAAGGTAACGCAAAGGGGCTCGATCAACTCTCGAACTTCTTGTGGAGTATTTGGAGAGAGCGTGCAGTCCGTGACCGGGTTGCGTAGAGGCCCGGTCCGGCCCCGCCTGTGGCACGGTGCGCCGTGCGACGCGTTCCTGATGCCGCCCGTGCCACCCGTGCCGCCCATGCTGCCTGTGGCCGCGAACTCGTCACCTGCATCCCGCGATGCCGCCGGGACGGTGCCTGACGCAACAGGCACCGCCGGCCCCGGCCTCGATCAACGAGGCCACTTCTCGGGGGTGCTGCTGGTCGTGACGTCGCAGACGGCGGGCCGGCCGGGGGCGGGGGACTTGCCCTCGGCGACGACGCGGACATCGTCGAGGAGGATCCGGCACGTCGCGACCGTGTGCCCTTCCGGCTCCACCTCCACCCTGGCCACCTCCCCGGTGTTGACCAGCGCGTGCACACTCCACGGGAGGTGCGTGCGGCCGAGCTGCTCGATGCGGTGGGCCGGCTTGAAGCTGTCCGGATTGAACCGGTAGCGGATGGTGAGGGCGCTGCCCTGGCCGCCGACGGCGTCACCCTGGTAGGTAAGGGACCAGGCATTCCCGCCCCGCAGGCGCTTGAACCACGTGGTGTGGTCCTGCGCCCACAGTGCGGCGCCGAACCCAAGGCAGGCGAGGACGAGCCCGCACAGCGCGAGGTAGACGGTGCCACGGGAACGGCGACGAGCCTGCGAGGACATGTACGGCCGGGCCTTCTGTCGTACGGACTACGGACTACGGACTGCGGAGTACGGACTGCGGAGTACGAACTACGGAGTATGGAGTACGGACTGCGGATCACCGCTGCCAGTAAGACGCATCTGGTGGCCGTCAGGTTGAGGCGACACGCCACACGCGCTGCCGGGCCGACCGAAGCCAACACTCTGTCGCGCACCATCGACTCTCCGCGCACGCACCGCAGCCGTCACCGACGCGTCTGCGGGTGCGTGGCCGGCGCCGCCGGCTGCGACCCTCGGCGCCAGCGCCAGCACCGGCACCGGCACCGGCACCGGCACCGGCACCGGCACCGGCACCGGCACCGGTAGGATCGACGCCCTTATGCGGGATGCGATGCGAACATCAGGCCATGGCGGCCAGGGACAGAAGTACGCTTTGAGGGCGGACGAGGTCGACGAGGTCGACGCCGACTTCTGGGGCTTCGCTCACGAGGCCGAGGGGCTCTTCACACCGCTTGAGGAAGAGGGCGCACGTCGGGTGCGCTTCGCGGGGTGCGATCCGCGCGGCGGTCTGTTGAAGAGCCTGGACCACGTCGGCGGCCGTCGCGCCGTAGCCGGGAACGCCTGGCTCGACGTACTCGACACCGACGGTGTCACCATGGGGTCCTACTTCGTCAACGACGTCACCGCCGTTGCCGTGCAGCCCTCCGCCCGGGGAGCCGGCCTCGTCGACCTCACGGTGACGCTGTGGTGTGACCACGCGCTGCCGGGAGCGGAGGGGGTCTGGGACCTGATCCGCACCGGTCGCCTGAATCGCAAGGGAATGTGGCACACGCTCGAACCCGAACACAGGCACGCCTGGCTGTCCGTCGCGTTGTGGTCGTGGGCGTATCAGCGCCGAGGCAAGCCGGACGAGCCCGCCGGCCGGACGTTCACCCTGGACGGCCGCCAGATCGTCGACGAGGACAGCTTCTACTGCGCGCTGGGCGAGGCCGTCAACGGGCCTGGTGGGTACTTCGGTTGGAACCTGTCTGCCCTCGACGACTGCCTCCGGGGCGGCTGGGGCGCCGCACCCCCGTTCACCGTGGACTGGCAGCACGCGGCCGAGGCCAGGGCACGACTGGCGGAGCCCGTCCCCACCGGCGAGGGCGAGACAACAACCCTGTTCGACCTGCTCCTGGAAATCCTCGAAGAGCGCGGAGTCCAAGTCATCCTGCGATGACCTGCGATGGCCTGCGATGACCTGCCACGCCCGCTTGTCGCAATGCGATGGAAACCCCGTGAAACATTTTCCCCTCCCACCGCATCGAAGGAGTGAGGACAGCAGGACACACGCACGTATACCGGGATACCGGGGCAAGGGGAGCAGATGAGGCAGGGCCGCGCGGAGGCGTGCGCGGAGTTCGCGGTGGCGCGGGCCGGACACCTGTACCGGGCCGCATGTCTGCTCACGGCGGGCGACACGCATCTCGCGGAGGACCTGGTGCAGGAGACGCTGGGCCGGGTGTACGTCCACTGGGGGCGGGTCAGTCGGGCCGAGAATCCCGCCGCGTACGCACAGACCGTGCTGACCCGGACGTTTCTCGCCCACCAGCGGCGGCGCAGCAGCACCGAGCGAACCATGGATGTGTTGCCCGACCGGGCCGACGCCGCGGGCGGTGACGCAGTCCTGCGGCTCACGCTGCTGGACGCGCTCGGCCAGTTGCCCGCCAAGGACCGGGCCGTGGTCGTCCTGCGCTACTGGGAGGACCGGTCCATTGCGGAGACCGCCGATGTGCTCAACGCCAGTCAGGCCGCCGTGCGCACGCGGTGCGTACGCGCCCTCGGACGACTTCGGGACCTGCTGGGCGAGGACATCGGGGCGTATGCCCACCCCTGACGGCACCCCTGGCGCCCGTCCCACGCGCGCAGTCACAGTCACCTCCACCTCCACCTCCACAGTCACCTTCACCCTCATTCCCACTCCCACTCCCACTTTCGCTTTCCTTGCCCTTCCCTCTCATCCCTTGCTCTTCAACTCTCTCGACCTCGCGGAAACGGTGGTGCGTCATGCCCGTTGAACAGCACAGCGATCCCTTCGAGGAGCATCCCTTCGAGGAGCGGCTCGCCACCGCCCTGCACCAGGTCGGCGGGACCTTCCACGGCGACCGCGCCGCGCTCAGCGCCGCCGGGGCGGCCCATGGACGGCGACTGCGGATGCGGCGCCGGGCCGCCTTCGTCTCGGGCGCGGCCGGCGTCGCGCTCGCCGGTGTGGGCGGTGTGCTGGTGGTGCCCTGGGACGGTTCGTCGGCCGCGCGGCCCTCGTCCGTGGCCGCCGCTCCGCACGCGGCCACGTCGTCCCCGTCGACCGCCGCGGTCGGCGAGAAGGAGGTGATCCGCACGCTGGAGCAGCTGCTTCCCAAGGGCACGTTCAGCAACGAGGACGGTCGGGGCGCGGGGCAGGACCCGGATGAGCGGCCGTACGCGTCGGTCGTCTACGACGACGGCAAGGGCCCCGCGGCCCTCTCCGTCTCCGTGGACCGGGTCGAACCCGGCGGCCGGCAGGCCCGGGAGCTGACCCAGTGCCCGGACAGGACGTTCGTCCCGTACGACGCCTGCGCCACCGACCGACTGCCCGACGGGTCGGTGTTCATGGTTCTCCAGGGCTACGAGTACCCCGACCGGCGGGTGGACACCAAGCTGTGGACCGCGAACCTGGTCACGCCGGGCGGGCGGAGCGTCTCCGTACGGGAGTGGAACGCCGCCGCCGAGAAGGACGCCCCGGTCAGTCGTGCCGAACCTCCGCTGTCCCCGGCGCAGTTGAAGCACCTGACGACGGCGCAGGAGTGGCGCAGGATCGCCGATGCCATCCCCGACAGCCCCCGGAAGCGCGCGGAGCAGCCGTCCGCTCCCACGGGCGGCACGGCTGCCGACACCCTGTCCGGTCTGCTCCCCAAGGGCGTCGAGGTCGTCGAGAAGAGCGGCGGCGACGACCCCGAATACGCCTATGTCGTCGTCGACGACGGTCGGGGGCGCAGCCTGGTCCAGGTCAACGTCCAGCCGGACATGCGGGACGTCGCCGATGACCTCTTCCACCCCGGGGACGAGACCCTCGCCGACGGCACCCGCATCGCCGTCCAGCAGGGCCCCGATGAGAAGGGCGTCGACGGCGTGGTGATGTGGACCGTGGACGCCATGCGGGCCGACGGCAAGCGCGTGGTCATCAGCGCCTTCAACTCCGCTACCCAGCACAGCGCGGCGACCCGCTCGACGCCCGCTCTGACGATGCAGCAGATGCGGGAGATGGCCCTCAGCCCGAAGTGGTGGCAGGGCGCCTGACGGCCGGCGTCCGGCATGACATGCGGTGGCGCGCGGTGCGGTCCGGCGGTCGAATCCCATATCGTTCCCGGCATCCGCAGGGCATGTGTGTTGGCAGTGGATGGACCAGGCAGGAGAGCTTGAACGGTGTCCCTCTCCCGACGAGCGCGATGGTCATATGCCCGGCGACGCGGATTTCACGGTACGGCACCTCGCGGGGAACTTGGGCCGTCGATCGCCTGCCGCAGACTGCGGGGGTTGAACCGCCCACAGGTCGAAACACACGGGCCCAGGATCTCGGTGAGGAACTTCGCGAAGCAGGCCAGGGGGCGTCTTGAGCCGGAGACGCCCGAGTAGCACCGGCGCTCCGCGGGAGTGAGATGACCGCCATCTGGAGGAGGTTCGGGTGGCGGGGGAAGGGGCGGCGAATGATCCTGCCGAAAAGTCGCCTTGATCAGCGGAGGTCCCTCATGAAGCACCTGACCGTTCTCGCGACAGCAGTAGCGGCCTCAGCTCTGATCATCCTTGGAGCTGGCACCGCCACCGCCGACGACGACTACGAGCGCAATATCGGAGTCGCTCCTCAGGTCGGAACCAACCAGCTCACCGGCGGCCTTGAAAGAGTCGGCTCCTGGCTTCTGGGCGGCCGAGTCCTCCCAGCGACCGGTCGGTGAGTCAGGGCCGGTCGCCTCCAGATCGAAGCCGCCCAGCTGGCCCAGATACCAAGCAGGCATCACATCGTCTCGGGACGCTCCGGCTGATGGCAGGTGCAGGGGGTTCCGGCTCGGGCACAGGAGCGGCGCCGGGTACGAGGCCCGGCCGGAGCGGGTGCCTGTGCGGTCGCGTGCGGGCCTGAAAGATCACCGGCGGAGAAGATCCCTCCCGCCGAGATGGCCCTCGCAGGGGCCCTGACAGGCGACTGCGAGGCGGGATGGCGCGAGAGCGGCGGCTTCCCCTTCACCCGTGCCAATCAGCCGGCGACGGGGCACCGTTCGAGAGGTTCGACCAAAAGGCCGGGATCCCACAACAGGTATCGGGATCCCACAACAGGTGTAGCGTCTCGCGATCCGTTTCCTGCGTCAGTCCGATGGCTTGGGGAATGTCGGCTGTCTCACGGCTTGGCCGAGGTGTTCGAGGTGTTCTGGCTCACCGGCGTGTCATATCCCCGCCCGGGGGCCTTCCCGGCTGCCTACACCTGTCGGGGTGGCTTCTCGGGAACGCCGAGGCTGTGCGCGTGCGGCGCCCTGCTGTCGCTCGCCTGCCGGAGCAGCGCGAGGGCCTCCTCGGATGAGGAGCCGGCGGGGGTTGTGCACACGATGAGCGCCTGCTCCGGTGAACGGGCGATCGACAGTGTCTGCTGTGTCACCGTCACCGTGCCGACGAGGGGATGGTGCAGCTCGTAGGCCGCGGCATCGCACGGCGCCACACGGTGGTCGCCCCACAGCGCGACGAACTGCGGGCTCTTCATCGTCAGTTCGCCGATCAGCTCCGCGAGCAGCGGGTCCTCCGGGTGCCTGCCGACGGCGATGCGCAGGTTGCCCACCACCGCGCGCCTTGCGCTGCCAGTCCGCGTACAGCTCCTGGCAGTGCCGGTCCAGGAACAGCATCCGGCTCATGTTCGGGCGTCGCGCCGGGGCATCCGGGTCCAGGAAGTCCAGGTGCCCGGCCAGCAGGGCATGCCCGAGGGAAATCCAGGCCAGCACGTTCGTACGGCGGCCGAGCACTATCGCCGGGACGCCGTCGACGGCGCGGAGGAGGTCGCGCGTTTCGTCGGCGAGCTTCTCGGGCCGCGGGCGGCGCAGCCGGGGCGCGCGGCGGGCGCCACCGGCGAGTCGGTCGAGGTGCTCGCGCTCGTGGTCGTCGAGCAGGAGAGCGCGGGCGATCGCGTCGAGGACCTCTGCCGAGGCCCCGCGGGACTGGCCCTGTTCCAGCCGTGCGTAGTACGAGACGCTGACGCCCGCCGACTGGGCCAGTTCCTCGCACCGGAGCCCGGCCACCCGCCTGCGGGGTCCGAGGTCGCGCAGGCCGACGTCCTCGGGGCGCAGCCGCGCCCGTCGGGCTTGGAGGAAGGCGCCGAGCAGGCCGGGTCCGTTCATCACCCCAGTATTCGGTGCGGGGCCCGATCCCAGCCACACCCTGTGAGGGGTGGGATAACCCGGGAGTGGTGCGTGCCCGTCCGCATCTCCAGGCTCGGTGTCATTCGGCAACGCACTCCAGACCCGAGGACGGATCACATGGATCAGAGCCCGGAGCGGATCACTCTCGGCGACGTCACCGTCAGCCGTATCAAAGAGTTCTACGGTTCGTCGGAGATGTCTCCGGGCCAGTTCTTCCCCGACGGCCCCCGCGGCTCGTGGGACGAGCACCGTGACTGGCTGGCACCCGACTTCTGGAACCCGCAGACGGACGAGTGCCACACGGCGATCCAGACCTGGCTGTTGCGCAGCGAGGGGCGCACGATCCTCGTGGACACCGGCGTCGGCAACCACAAGGACCGGCCCTACGCGCCGGTGTGGAGCCGCCTGGACACAAACTACCTCGACCACCTGGCCGCCGCCGGGCTGCGTCCCGAGGACGTCGACATCGTGGTCAACACCCACCTGCACATCGATCACGTCGGCTGGAACACCCGCCTCGACGGCCGCTCCTGGGCACACTCCCGGCTCGTCCGTGCTCACCCTTGAATCCGGCGGCGATCGGGCCCTGTTCGTCGGGGACTTGGTGCACACCGCGCTGCAGATCGCAGAGCCGGACACCAATTCCTGTTTCTGCGAGGACCCGGTGGAGTCCCGCGCCACCCGGCACAAGCTGCTCGGCCGCGCTGCCGAGAACAACGCGCTCGTCTTCCCGGCGCACTTCGCCGGCCCAGGCGCCGTGGAGGTCGCCCGCAGCGGCTCGAAGTTCGCGATCAAGGAGTGGGCGGGCTTCTCCCGCATCTCCTGATGTCCCCCTCCGGAAAGGAAGTGTGTCCCGTGCCCCGACAGGCAGATCCGGTCGTCGAAACCCCGGCGGGCACCGTGCGCGGCCTCCGTGACGGATCAGGCGAGCGCTACCGCGCCCTGCCCTACGCTGCGGCCCCGACCGGCGCCGGCCGTTTCGCCCCACCCGCACCGCACCCGGGCTGGCCCGGTGTCCGCGACGGCACGCGGCCCTCGCCCACGGCTCCCCAGCCGACCCGCGACTTCGGCCGACTCGACATGGTCCCCTACTTCGGGCCCGGCTGGGTGCCCGGCAGGGAGTAACTGACCGTCGTCGTCCACACACCTGCCGCCGACGGCGCCAGGCGGCCCGTCATGGTCTTCGTGCACGGCGGCGGATTCGTCACCGGCTCGAACCGCGCCGCGCTCTACGACGGCAGGGCGTTCGCCCGCGACGGCATCGTCCTCGTGACGGTGAACTACCGTCTCGGCATCCCCGGGTTCCTCGACCTGGCGGGTGCTCCGGCCAACCGCGGACTGCTGGACGTGCTCGCCGCGCTCAGATGGGTCCACGACACCGTCGAAGCATTCGGCGGCGACCCCGGCAACGTCACGGTCTTCGGTCAGTCCGCGGGCGCCACGCTCACCGGCGCGCTGCTCGCGACACCGGAGGCAGAGAGGGGCTGTTCCGGCGGATGATCATCCAGAGCGGCAACGGCACCGGCGCGTTCACCCCAGAACAAGCACAACGAGTCACCGCCACGGCGGCCGCCGCACTGGGCGTCGAGCCGACCGCCGAGGCGTTCGCCCCGATCCCGGACGAGCGCTTCTTGACGATCCTGCCCGCACTGGCCGCCCTCGACCTCCGCACCAGCACCGCCACGGACCCGCTGGCCGGGCTCAGCCCGTTCAGCCTGGTCCTGCCGGTCCAGCCCGCCGACGCTCTCGCCGACGGTCCGGCCGGCGACGTCGACCTGCTCATCGGCACCAACACCGAAGAGGGGCGCCTCTACCTCGTACCGCAGGGCCACCTGGAGTCCACCACGGAAGCCGACGTACTCGCCGTCGCCACCCGGGTGCACGCAGACCCGCAGACCGCCCTCGCCGCGCATCGTGCGGCACGGCCGGACGAAACACCGGGCGAGCTGCGCTCCGCGGTGCTGGGGCAGGCCCTGTTCGAGTCCGGTACGAGGCGCCTGGCGCAGGCCCACGCGCGGATCTCGGGCGGCAGCACGCACGTCTACTCCTTCGGGTACCGCTCGACGGCCCTGGACGGGCGCCTCGGCGCCGCCCACACCGTCGAACTGCCCTTCGTGTTCGACATCGCCGACAAACCCTGGCTGCACGGGGACACCGGCCTCCTCGGCCCCGCCCCCCGGCGGCTGCACGAAGACCAGCCCCGCGCGCTGGAGCGCTGGAAGTACGCCCTACCCCCGGCCCCGCTCACCGTGCTCGGCACAGCCGCCGCCGCAGTCCTGCGCGCCCTTCCCTCACCCCATTTACGGAGCCGACACTGATGGAGTCGACATTCATGGAGCCGACGTGCGCGATTTCCTCCGCAACAACCCGGTGATGGTTCGCTCCATCATCGTCGCCGTGCTGTCCCTCCTGGGGACCGCCGTACCCGCCCTGGCCGACATGGCCGTCAACGAAACCGTGATCGGCGCCGGAGTCGCCGTCGCAGCCGTATGGCTCGGCGTTGGCGCTCACCAGCGCGTGACGCCGACACACAAGATCCCCGACCCCGACGACGACACTCAGGTCTGATCGCTTCAGGCCATCGGTGCATGAGCCCTCTACTGGCATCCCGCCGGCAGGGGGCTTACGGCTTCGTCCTGGGACTGCCGTCGGAATGGGTTGCCGCGTGGGAGGATACGGACCGGTCGGCTGTCCTCACCATGATCGGTCGAGGTGACGCATACGACCTGTACGAAGTGGACGGTCTCTAGGGCCCGTCGTCGCGACGACCGTCGAACAGGTCACGCCGTTCACGGACGTACTGTTCGACGGTGCGTGGTGTTCGGCCGGTGATCCGTTCCACGTCGGTGGTGGAGCGGTTGTAGCGGTCCTCCCGGTGCAGCCTGGCCATGGTCGCGATGTGCTGCTGCACGTGCGGGGTCAGCGGGGAGCCGGCCAGTTGGTCGGCCCACTGGTCGTAGGGCAGGCGCTCCGCGGTGATCGGCCGGTCCAGGGCGCGCGCGTACTGGTCGGCGAGTCCGTCGAGGTCCAGGGTCGCGGGGCCGGTCAGTTCGTACACGGAACCGACGTGGTCGTGCGGTGCGAGCAGTACGGCCATGACCACCTCGGCGACATCGCTCGCCGCGATGGGCGAGGTACGGCCCGAACCGAACGGCAGCGCCAGCACCCCGCGGTCGCGGATCGGTCCGGCGGCGAGCAGGGTGAACAGCGGGTTGTCCAGGAACACGGTGGGCCTGATGTGCACGCGCGGCACCGCGGACCAGTCGATGACGTGCTCGGCCAGCCAGTGCAGGCGCTGCTGCCGCGACTCCTCCGTGCTGGTCGCGGTCATCTGCGACACGGTCATCTGCGACATGTTGACCAGCACTTCCAGACCCGGCCGCTCCCGGGCCGCCGCGCACACCACGGCGGTGGCCTCCAGGTAGTCCGGCGAGACGCTCATGCTGAAGAACATGCGGTTGACGCCGTCCAGTGCGGCGCTGACGTGCACGGGGTCGGTGAGGTCGCCGACGAGCACCTCGGCGCCGAGCGCGCGCAACGCCTCGGCGCGCTCGTCGTCACGGTGCACGGTGGCCCGCACGCGCTGTCCGCGTGCCAGCAGCCCCTCGGCGACGAGTCTGCTGACCCCGCCCACCCCGCCGCCGGCCCCGGTGGTCAGAAACATCGGCGTGTCACTCATCGGGCACCTTTCAGTTGTCGTGGTACGTCGCCGCCGAGCAATGCGATCAACTCGGCCACCAGGGAGTCGAGTTCGAGTCCGACGTCGGCGATCTGCGGGTTGTGGTAGCTGGCGAACAGCAGACTGGGCTGGTCGACGGCGAATCTGGTGTCGCCGTCGGGGTCGGTGTAGAGGAGGGTCCTCAGCGGTGCGTGCAACATGACCGCCGGATCGTGGCGGAACATGCGCTCGGCGATGGTGTGATTGCCCATCAGATACTGCGTGGCCTGCCAGAAGGACGGCGATCCGGCCATGACGGCGGTGAGGTCGCTGCGGTAGTAACGCATGAAGCCGTGCGGGGCGTTGATCTCGGCCAGCTCCAGGGTGGCCGTCCAGGACGCCATCTGGTAGAAGCGGGCGAGGTCGACCTCCGGGACGAGGGTTTCGTAGTGCTCGCGGGCCGCCTCGTACGGTGCGGGGAGCGACACGACGAGCCGTCGGGCGGGGTGGTCGAGGGCGCAGCTGGGTGTGGTCATGCCTGGTCCCGTGCAGGTGTCTGGTCGCCGTCGGCGTGGATCAGTGCGACGTCGTGGATGTCGAGGCTGATCGACGGCAGATTGAGGTTGACGGTGTTGTCGGGGTTGCGGCGGAAGACGCGACGGCGCGTGGCCACCAGCAGACCGCCGAAACGTCGATGGCGGCTGGTGTAGTGGCCGACCAGGGTGCTGCCGTTGACCTCGGTGACGTAGTCCATCCGGCGTTGCCTGCCGAGGGCGTCGAAGTAGAAGACCTGGTCGGGACTGTGGGTGGCGATCCCGGGCGGGAACCGCACCTTCAGGCGCCGCCAGGTCTGGCCGGCCTCGTGCCACGGTTCGAGCTCGTGCGCGCGGACACCGGGGTGGGCGAACAGGAACGGGGTGGTGAAGTAGTTCCAGCACGCGTAGCCCAGGAAATAGCCGAGGTGCAGCGCGTCCCAGGGGCTGTTGCGCAGCATGCCCCGGAAGCCGGCGCGTGCGGGGGCGAGGGTTTCCACCGGCTCACCGTCGAGGGTCTCCATGGCGACGCTGTCGGTGGCGGCGTCGAAGACCATTCGCCGGTCGGGACGGGTGAACGGGCTGAACACGATGTGCTCGCGTGCCGTGTCCAGGCTGAGGATCTGGTCGAAAGTCTGCTCCGGCGGCCAGCCCTTCAACGCCCAGATGGGGCCGCCGATGGAGAGGTCCACCTTCAGGCCGCGCAGGGAATTCCACAGCCGGTGGCCGCCGGCCTCGGCGATCGCCAGGTCGAGGAGTCCGTCACCCATGGGCCTGCCCTCCAGCGACGTCGGGACGGATGCGCTGAGCCCCGTGCCAAGTATGGCGCCCGGGCCGGTGGAGGGGGCCCGTGTCCGTTCCCCGTCCACCCTGGCGTGTCGGCCCCCAAGCGGGCGCGGGAGCCCGTCCGCCGGGCGTCACTGGCCGTGCCGGGCGGTTGCCTGGTTCTCGGCGCCGGTGGGCAGGGTGGCGGGCAGTGCGGGGTTGGGGGTGAGGACGCGAGTGAGGACGGCCTCGACCTCGTCCCGGCCGGGGTGCTGGGAGGAGGCCAGGCCGCGCAGGGTCAGGCCGTTCATGGCGGCGGTGGCGGCGCGGGCGGTGGCCGGGTCGACGTAGCGCAGCAGCAGGCCGGTGGTGGTCTCGGTGTACCGGTCGGCGATGGCGCGCAGTGCGGGGCGGCGCACCGCGGCGACGTAGAGCTCCAGCTCCACGACCTCGTAGTCGCGGTTCGGGCCGAAGCAGCCCATGAGGGCGTCGGTCAGGAGTACGGAGAGTTGGTTGGTGGTGAGCGTGGGGCGTTGGGCGGCCCACTCCTCCAAGGCGGCGGCGTAGCGCTCGTGGGCGCGACGCAGGGCGGCCTCGATGAGGTCGTCCTTGGTGGCGAAGTGGTACGTGGTCGCGCCCAGCGGTACGCCGGCCTCTTCGGCGACGGCGCGATGGGTGAGGCCTTCGATGCCGCGGGCGGCGATCACCCGCTCCGTCGCCTCGACGATCTCGGTGATCCGTCGTTGCGGGTCCCGGCGGCGCCGGGCGGGCTGGTTGGCCGCCATGCTGTCTGACTCCCAGGTGTGCCGAGCTGCTGATGTGGTACGGACGTACCGTACCCGGGTGACCTCCCGTCGTCCGAATCGCCCCGCAGCGTCTCTGCAGCGCCTACGTATTCCGTCCGCGTTCCGTCCGCGATCCCTCCGTGTCGCCGACGCTACCCGGCGAGGCGGCGTTCCAGCGGGGTGCGGTAGCACGGCGTGACGCGGGTGGGACCGAGGAACGTGGTCAGGCGGGCGATCTCGGCCTCGACGGCGGCGCGCGCGGTGCGGTCGGGGCGAGCGGCGAGCGGCTCCCAGGTCAGGCGGCCGTCGCGGCGCTGGGCCCACGCGCCGATGATGCGACCGTGCCACCACACCGTGGGGCCGATGTTGCCGTTGCGATCGAAAAGGGCTTCCTTGTGCTCGGGGTCCAGGTACCAGTCGCGGTGGCGCCAGCCCATGGCAGTGGGGTCCAGGCCGGGCAGCAGCGCCGCGGCCGGCTCGACGTCGGCTGCGGGGCCCCGGTCGTCGACGTCCTCGGGCAGGAGGTAGCCGGTCCCCTCGTCGAGGGCGACCTGCTCGGCGCCGGTGGCGGCCAGTGCCCTGCGGGTGTCGGTCAGGTTCCAGCCGGTCCACCACTTGAGGTCCTCGACGGTGACGGGGCCGAAGGCGGCCACGTAGCGGCGGGCCAGCTCGGTCTTGGCGTCCCCGGCGGGCAGGTGCGGCAGCGGGTCGGCCGGGGCCCAGTGGAACTGGGCGGAGGTCCATGAGCCCAGCGGCCGGGCCCGGCGGATCCGCCCCTCGGCGGCGAGTACGCCCAGCACCGGCGCGGAGAGCCGCTGACGGGACTCGTAGGGCTTTCCGGGGAAGGTGACGATCTGCTCGCGCAACTCCGGTACGTCGGCGGCGAGTTCGGCGGCGCCGGCCGCGCCGCGCTGCGCCAGGGCCGCGAGGGTGGCGGCCTCCACGGCGGCGTAGCGGCGCTCGTCCCAGCCGCACGCCGCATGCAGCTGGTGGGCGGTCTGGGTGCGTTGCTTGGCGGCCAGGGCGCGGGCGGTGGCGGCGTACGCGACGGGAGCCAGGTCGTGGGGGAGGACGAAGACCGTGCGGCGCATGCACCGGATCCGAGCCAGGGTCCGCTCCTGGTACAACGCCCGCTCCAGCGCGGCGACTTCGGGCTCGGCGCAGCGGGCGGCGAAGGAGAGGTAGACCGTGGCCGGGTCGGTGGCGTGCAGGGCGACGAGGGCGTCGGCGATCTCCTCGGGCGTCTTGGCGCGGAAGGAGGGGGCGAGCAGATGACGCCGGACCAGTCGGGCGCGGCGCTCGGCGGGGGTGATGCGGCGGCGGGCGGTGCTCAAGCTTGTCCTCCGGGAAGGGGGCGGGGTGGGGACGGGACGGGGACGGGACGGGGACGGGACGGGGACGAGGTGAGGGCGCGGATGCGGGTCAGACCCGTGCGCTGGTCGCGGCGGCGTGCTGGTCGGCGGGCGGCCCTGGTGGACCCCGGCGGCGCGGGGGAGGGGAGGTCTCCCGCGGTCCCGCGGCCGGCACGCCCATCTCCTCGAATCCAGTGATGAACCAGCGGTACGTTTGTACTGTACAGCCCCTGGAGGCGTGGTGGGGTGTGATGGTTGCCGCACGCCAGGTGCCCTATGTCCGCATTGCGCACCTGTGGCGAGTGAGTTACGGTACTGATGTACTACTCGAAAGGTGGAAGGTGCCGTCCGCAGCGACGCGGATCCGGGCGCACTGTCCCGCACCCCGCCTGAGCCGGTGCCCCGTCGTGGGCGGCCCGGCCCCGCCCCCCCCGCGCTTCCCCGAGGAATACCCATGACTGCAGCCACCCCCGCGGCCTCGGTGACGTCGTACGCCTTCTGGGCCCCGGACGGACGAGCCCTCGCCGACTTCTACGCCGCCGCCCTCGGCTGGAAGGTCACCGAGGAGTACCCGGACGAGCACGGAGTGCCCACCGCGTTCCTGGTCACCGACGGCACCACCACCTTCGTCTGCTACACCGCCAAGCGCTTCAAGGCGCCCGAGTGGCCCAGGGACGAGCTGCCCTTCCACCTCGACCTGGCCTTCGACGACGTCGAGACGGCCGAGCGGCGCCTCATCGCCCTGGGCGCCACCAAGCCGGACCACCAGCCCGGCGGCGCGTACTGGACCGTGCTGCTCGACCCCTCCGGCCAGCCGTTCTGCATCAGCGCCCGCAGCTGAACGCCCAACGCCGAACACCCAACGAAGAACACCCGACGCATTCAGCGAACACACCTCAGCGCAACAGGAGTTACCCCATGAAGATCGCAGTCCTCGGCACCGGCGGCGGCGCCCGCTGCCACATCGCCAAGCTCGCCGAACTCGGTCACGACGTCATCGTCGGCACCCGCGACCCCGAGGCCACCCTCGCCCGCACCGGGCCCGACATGATGCAGAACCCGCCCTACGGCCAGTGGCTCGCCGACCACCCGGGCATCCCGTTGGCCACCTTCGGCGACGCCGCGGCCGGGGCCGAGCTGGTGATCAACGGCATCGACGGGCACAACGCCGTCCGGGCCCTGACCGCCATCGCGGGCGACCTGGCGGGCAAGACCCTCATCGACTACGCCGTGCCCTACCTCTACAACCCCGACATCGAGCGGCCCTGGCCCACCCCGTGGGGCGTCAACCCCATCCTCGGCGTGTGCGACAGCGACAGCCTCGGTGAGCAGATCCAGCGGGCCCTGCCCGACACCAAGGTCGTCAAGGCGTTCGTGACCCAGGAGCAGGCCACGGTCGTCGACCCCAGGTCCATCGGCGGCGGCGACCACACCATGTTCGTCGCCGGCCAGGACGCCGACGCCAAGCAGACCGTCACCGACCTGCTGACGTCCTACGGCTGGACGGACATCCTCGACCTGGGCGACATCGTCGCCGCCCGTGGCATGGAGATGTACGCCCACATGCACGGCGCCATCGGCTTCGCGCTGGGCTTCGGCACGCACTTCGGCGTCAAGGTCGTCCGCTGACCGAACCGTCCGGCCCGGCTCGCCGCACGACGGCGGTGCGCCGGGCCCGGCCCGTGCGAGGGCCGCGGGCCGTGGTCATCTCGCCGCGCGGTGGCGGCGGTTGCCCGGAGCGGCCAGTTCGACGAAGGAACGGACCAAGGGGTTGGGGTCGCCGGCGCGCCAGGCGACGATCAGGCGGCTCGGTGGCATGTCTGCCAGCGGGACCACGGTGAGGCCGTCGGGGGACTCCTGGCCGTGCGGCGCCCACACATGGCCGAGCGGCACCAGTCCGATCGATCCGTTCCACTGCACGGCACGGAGGCATTCATGGACGGTACGCACCACAGGACCCTCGCGCAGCGGTGCGCCGGGCTCGGTGCCGTTCCAATAGGCGCGCCAGACGGTGTCGGTGCCGTCCGGAAAGCGGAACCACGTCCGGTCGTCGAGGTCGGCCAGGCGCAGCAACTCGCGCGCGGCGAGCGGATCGTCGGCGCGGAGCACCACCCCGACGGGGTCGGAGCGGATCACCCGGGAGCTGAACCCGGTGTCGTCGAACGGCGCCCGGGTCACGGCGACATCGACCAGGCCGGAGCGCAGTCCCGTGGTCGGATCGGCGAAATCGGCCTCATGGAGACGGACGTTGACGCCGGGATGGCGCTGACGGAAGGCGGCCGCGAGCGGTGTGCCGGCGCCGGCGCGTTCCACGCTGTCGCCGAGGGTGCCGATGGTGAGGCTCACGACGCCGGCCGCGGCGGCGACGCGGGCCCGGGCACGATCGGCCTGTGCCAGCAGGGTGCGGGCTTCGTCGTACAGGGCGTTCCCGGCGGCGGTCAACGTCACGCCGGCGGCCGAGCGGTGCAGCAGGGCGGTACCCAGATCCGCTTCCAACCGCTTGATGGCACGGGTCAGCGGGGGCTGGGTCATGTGCAACCGGGCGGCGGCCCGGCCGAAGTGGCGCTCCTCGGAGACGGCCATGAAGTAGCGCAGGAGGCGAAGGTCCATCACCAGGCACGATACCGGAGCGGTATCGGGTGCGCTCGACAAGTATTGGACGCGGGAGCGGGCCCGGAGGTGCAGTGGGGGGCAAGTGAGAGCAGGCCCGGACCGGTTTGGCATTCCCACCGGTCCGGCAAGGCAAGGAGTGTGCGTCATGACCGACCATCAGCTGCCCGACCCCGTGGTGCGGATCTCCGGTGCGCAGGAGATCGCGCGTGACGTGGTGGTCGTGCCCAACCAGCACGCGGAGCTGGTCCCGAACATCGGCGTGATCGGCGGGAAGCACGCGGTCCTGGTGGTCGACACCGGCCTGGGGCCGGAGAACGCCGAGAGCGTGCTGGCCTTCGCCCGCGACCACGCCAAGGGGCGCAAACTGTACCTGACCACCACTCACTTCCATCCCGAGCACGCCTTCGGTGCGCAGGTCTTCGCAGGGGAGGCGACGTTCCTGGTGAACCAGGCGCAGGCCGAGGACCTGGCAGACAAGGGGGCCGGATACCTCGACATGTTCCGGGGGCTCGGCCCGACCGTCGCCCGGCGCCTGGAAGGTGTACGGGTGCCCACGCCGGACGTCGTCTACGAGGAGTCCCACGACCTCGACCTGGGCGGGCGGGTGGTGCGTCTGCGGGCCGTCGGCCGCGCGCACAGCAGGGGCGACCAGGTGATCACGGTGCCCGACGCCGAGGTGCTGTTCACCGGTGACCTGGTCGAGACCGGCCGGTTCGCGATCTTCCCGTGGTTCCCGCCGCACGACACCGACGTGAGCGGACTGCGCTGGATCGAGGTCCTGGCCCGACTGGTGGCGGCCGCACCACGCATCGTGGTTCCGGGCCACGGCGACGTCGGCGGAACGCAGAGGGTCGAGGCCGTGCTCGACTACCTGCGGGAACTGCGCGACGAGACCTGGCTCCGCCGGGACTCGGCGATGGGCCGGGAGACGATGGTCGAGGAGGTCCGCGCGGTGTTGATCGAGCGGCACCCCGAGTGGACGGGCCAGGAGTGGATCGACGCCGGCGTCGCGTGCCTGTGCGCCGAGCACGGTGGGTGAGGGCGAGCGATGGCAGCGGGAGGATCTGCCGGGCGGATCCTCCCGGAGCGGGTCACCGACGTCGGCGCGGTGGGTCTGACGACCCGCTCAGGCGTCGCCGATCACCACCCGGACGCCGAAGCCGACCAGTTCGGCCAGGGCCGGGTCGTCGTCCAGCACCTGGAGCACCGCGCACAGGCCGGCGGCGCGCAGCTGCTCCAGCGTCGTGGCCAGCTGGTCGGCGCCGTCGGTCGCGGCCAATCGGGGCTGCACCGACGGTACGGCGTCCGGGGTCGTGACCCCGGTGGGGTCCGGGCCGCCGGACTCCCGCCGGTGGCGGGCCAGTTGCCAGGCGAGCAGGGTGTCGAGCAGACCGGCGGACAGCGCGGTCGCGGCGTCGGGATGGACCTGGACGGCGACCGTCGCACCGTCGAGCAGGAACGCGAACGCCGGCAGTGCCACGGCGGGCGAGGCGACCCGGTGGACCGACCAGCGCGCATCGGCGGTGGTCAGCAGCTCCACGCACTGGCGGTCCGCGGCGGTCAGTTCGGCCGGCGGCACGGGGGCTGCGTCCCCGGCGGCCTGCACGGGCACGAGCCGGGCCAGCGCGGCCAACGTGCCGGCCAGCGCCGAACGGTCCAGGTCGGCCTCGGCGGCCGTCCCGTGCGCGTACCGGCCGTTCCCGGGTGCCGGCACCGGGCGCGCCCGCTCGGCGACAAGGTCCCAGCCCGGCTCCGGCGCGGGTCGCGGGGCCGCCTGCCGGGCCAGCTCCAGGGCGGTGGCGGCGGCGCGCCGCAGCGCGTCCGCACGGGCGGCGTGGGCGGTGTGCGCCGCGCCCAGGACGGCCCGCGGCTCGGTGCGCAGGCCCGGGTCGGCGACCTTCGCCTCGGTGACGAACAACGGCGACTGGGGGTGGTCGCGCTCCCGCACGTCCGGGATCGGGCCCACATGGCGGTCGCAGGCCACCGTGAGTCGCTCCAGGAACAGCGGGTCCGGTACGGGATCGGCGGCACGGAGGAGGCGGACCCGGCGGGCGGGATCCCGCTCGGCTCCGGGCTTCTGCGGCCCGGCGCCGGACGAGTCGGGTGCCGGACCGAGGACGGGGTGGTGGTCGACCTCCAACGTCGTGGTGTCCAGCCGGGCCATCGCGGCCAGCTCCGGCGTGGTCACCCCGGTCAGGTGGCAGTACGCCCGGAACGTGAGCTGGATCGCGGCCAACTCCGCCACCGGGCCGTGGTGGAGCCCGTCGGAGCAGGGGCCGGCGCGCAGTGTCCGGCGCTCGGCCTCCGTGCGGGTGGCCAGCAGCCGCCGCCACGGCGCGTCCCCGTCCCCGTCGCCGTCGGGGGTGGCGGGCGTGCGGACCGGCCAGATCCACACCGCGTCCGCCATCGCCAGGCCCTGTACCAGCGGCCTGCCGAGTCGGGCGCAGAGCCGGGCCACGGCCTCACGGCTGGCGGCCCCGGGTCGGTCGGCGAGGTGCAGCACGGCGTCGGCCGTGCGCAGCAGCGTCTCCCAGTCCGTCGCGTCCGCCCCGTCCGTGGTGCTGGGCGCCGGCACGAACGCCAGCTCGGCCGGCACCTCCGGCAGCGTGGCGGCGAACTGATGGACCGTCAGCATGCTGTCGGGGTCGGGGAGGACGAGGGTCAGGCGGGTGGCGCCGCAGTCGGTCAGTGCGCTCAGGAAGCCGCGGGCCGCATCGGGGCCGCAGACGCAGACCAGGCGGGCGGCGCGGAAATCCTGGAAGCGGCGCGCGGCCGAGTCGGTGCAGGAGTCGATGAACTGGACCGGCCCGGCGTACCGTTCCGCCGCGTCGTCATCGAGGGAGTGCGGCAGGTCGGAGCCGGTGTCGCGGACGAATCCGCGCTCCAGCAGCGTGCCGACCAACTTCCGCACCGAGGGGCGCTGGGACGTGGGCACGGCGGCCAGCAGCTCCGTCAGCGTCGCGGCGCCGGTCAGGGCCGGAGCGAGCGCGGTGAGCAGCCGGTGGACCGAGGCGCCCTTGAGGAACACGCTGCCCCGGGTGCTGCGGACGAAGGCGCCGTCGGGCATCGCGGTGAAGTACACGTCGCCGCGCAGCCGCGGGCGCACCGCATCGGTGGTCTGGACAGTCATGGTTCGTCGTGTTTGACGTTTTTCTTCCATGGCCTCGACGTCGTTTCGGGAAAATGGGTCGATTCGTCCGTGCCCGTCGGTGGTGACCGTGGCCCGCCGCTCGGCGCGGGCGCGGGCCGCCACCTCGGTCGCCTGTCACATGCAGCAACCGGGGCATCGGCATCAGCGGTAGTCGCCGGGCCCGTAGTCGTCCCTGCGCACCCGGAGTCGGCCGTCGATGCCGCCGGGCAGTGGTCCGATGGCGGGCATCAAGGCCGAGGAGTACTCGTTGGCCTCGACGACCTCGAAGTCCGCGGCCTCGACCCCTTCGAGATCCAGGCTGAGGACAGCAGTGCGGGACATCGGTCTTCGCCTCCTTGAAAGAGCTTTCTGGTGGGCTCTGACTCCTCCGGTCCGATCACGGACCGGGAGCCTGGGGGATGCGGCACCGTTCAGTCAGTCGGAGACGGCGGCCTGGCGGCGGACCCCGGCGCGCAGGGCCGCCACCTTCTCCCACCGCAGGGGCACCACCGCGTCGCGGAACAGATCGATCGAGCGGCGCGCCTGCGCCAGCGGCATCGCGCCGATGCCGACCTGCCACGGGATCTGGTCCACCCCGCCGAAGTCGCGCACCAGCCGGAGAATGGGCGCGGGGACGGTGGCGGGGGAGCCGACGATCGCCCCTTTGCTGTCCCGGATGTGCTCGGGTCCGATTCCCGCCAGTTTTCGGCCGTTGTCGGGGTGCTCGCCGGACTCGTGCCCCGCGGCGGTCGCGGTGTCGCGGTAGCGGTCCGCCAACGGCCGTATGCCCGCCGCCGGTTCGAGCGAGGGGGTGTCAGCAGCCCGAAGCCGTTGCCGCCCAGCCACGGGAAACCGTCCGGCGTCCGGCCGGCGCCGCCCCACACCGGCGGGTGCGGACGCTGCACGGGGGACGGGCGTCCGGTGGCCTGTCGGTAGGAGAAAAATGGCGTCTTCTCGTCGATCCGCTGCTCGGTCCACAGACACAGCACCGCCCGGATGGTGTCCTGATGGCGCGCGGTGGACTCGTCCAGGGACGATCCGAACGCCTCGAACTCCTGGGGCAGGTAGGCTCGGGCGAAACCCACCTCCAGCCGGCCGCGGCTGATCGCCTCCACCATGGCGGTCTCGGCGGCGAGCTGCACGGGGTGGTGGAAGGCGGACAGGAGAGCGTCGGTGATCAGCCGCATCCGCGTGGTGCGGGCAGCGACCGCGCTGAGGAAGGACAGTGGGCTCGGGCAGTAGCCGCCGTAGTCGGTCAGAGAGCGCTCGGTCGTCTTGACCGAGACGAATCCGGCCGACTCCGCGAGTGTGCAGAGCGCCAACGCGTCGGAGAAGTACTCCGTCGCCGACTTCCCCTCTTCGCGGCAGTCAGGGAGGAAGGACACTCCGAACTGCATGACTGCTCCTCGCTATGGAGGCACTCGGTGACGCCCCCTTCTGATGCGCTGGTTCCATGTCGTCATTCTGTTCGGTTCGTCGTTCCGGCGGCATCTGTCGAACGACCTGCCCGTCGACTGGGCCGCGCCCCACCCCGACCCCGCAAACCTGCCGTGACCAGCGGCTAGTCACCGTCAGGCAGACGCAACCGGCCGCTATACACACCCGTCATACGACGGGGGACCTCAGGGAGAAAGGACACTGTTGGATGCTGGTCGGGAGAGAGCTGGAGCGGGACGAGCTGGGCAGGCTCCTCGACGACGCGCGCAAGGGGAACAGCGGCACGCTGGTGCTGCGCGGACCCGCGGGGATCGGCAAGAGCGCGCTCCTGGCGGACGTGGTGCAACGGGCCGAGCCGGACGTACGGGTGCTCCGCGCGGTGGGTGTGGAAGGTGAGGTGGAGCTGCCGTTCGCCGCGCTGCACCAACTGCTGTTACCCCTGATGTCGTACGTGCCACGGCTGCCCGAGCCCCAGGCCGCCGCGCTGCGCGGCGCGCTCGGCCTGGCCACCGCCTTCGCCGACCCGTTCCTGGTGGCCCTGGCCGTGTTGACCCTGCTCTCCGACGCCTCCGAGGACGTGCCGCTGCTGCTCGTCGTGGACGACGCCCACTGGCTGGACGCGGCGACCGCGGACGCGTTGACCTTCGTCGCCCGGCGGATGGAGCGGGAGAGCGCGGCCCTGGTCTTCGCGGTCCGGGACGGCTCCCGCCCCTTCCCCGCACCCGGCCTCCGCGCCCTGCGGGTGGCACCGCTGACCCAGAGGGAGGCGTCGGACCTGCTGGCCCGGCACCTGCCGCAGGCCGCCCCCACCGTCCGCGAACGGCTGCTGCGCGAGGCCGACGGCAACCCGCTGGCCCTCATGGAACTGCCCACCACGCTGCGCCCCGAGCATGTCGACGGCAGCGCCCCGCTGCCCGAACACCTGCCGCTCAGCGAACGGTTGCACCAGATCTTCCGGCACCGCGCGCTGAGCCTGCCGGCCGACCACCACCGGGTGCTGCTGCTCGCCGCGGCCGAGAGCGCGGGCGACCTCGGCACCGTCCTCGGCGCCGCCGGCGACACCGAGGCGGCCATGGAGGTGCTGAGCGCCGCCGCCTCCCAGGGGCTGGTCCACCTCGACCAGCAGCAGGTGCGGTTCCGGCACCCCCTGGTCCGCTCCGCGCTCTACCAGGGCGCCCCGCTCAACGACCGGCGCGCCGCCCACCTGGCGCTGGCCGACGCCGTCGGGCGCCAGGACGACCGGTACGTCTGGCACGCGGCGGCGGCCGCTGTCGGCACCGACGACACCGTCGCCGAGCTGCTGGCCGCACTCGCCGAACGCACCCGGCGCACCGGCGGGGTGGCCACCGCGACCCAGATGCTGTGCCGCGCCGCCGCGCTGGCCTCCGACCGCCGCCGTCGGGCCCGGTGGTTGGTGGACGCGGCCGAGTGCGCGTGGACGGCGGCCCGGACATCCGAGGCCGAGGCGCTGCTGGACCGCGCCGAGACGCTGACGGACGACCCGGCGCTGCGGGCGCGCGCCGCCCGCATGCGCGGCGCCATCACCCACGCCAGCAGCGATCCGGCCGTGGCCTGCCGGATGTTGTTGGACGGCGCCCGACTGGTGGGGGAGACGGACCCGGAGTTGGCGGGGGAGCTGCTGGTGATGGCGGCCCGCTCGGCCTGGGTGGCGGGCGCCCCGGCGCGGCTGACGGAGATCGGCGACCTGATCGGTCGCCTGCACCCCGCGGCGGCCCACCCCGGTGACGGTGCCACGGCCGGCGACGCGGACGGGCCGGCCCCCGCGAACGACGACCGGGCCGCCACCGCCCACCGGTTCTCCCGCCACTTCCACTACCTGGGCAGCCTCGCCCCCGGCAGCCGCGCAACGGCCCACCCATGTCCCCCGGACGTTCCGGTCGCCCGGATGTCCTGGCTGTCCCCCGCACACCCCAGGCCCTGGATCTGGCCGCCGGTGTTCCTCCCCTACCTGACCGGGACCACCGAGGAGATGCTGCACGCCCACCAGCGCACGGTCGACGAGCTGCGCAAGGTCGGCGCCGTCGGTGCGCTGCCGATGTCGCTCGCCCCGCTGGTGGCGCTGCAACTGGTCACCGGCCAGTGGCCCGCGGCGGTGTCCCACGCCGGCGAGGCGCTCACCCTCGCCGACGACACCGGCCAACTCGGCGCCGCCAGCCACCTGCGGGCGATGCTGGCCTGGGCCGCCGCGGCCCGCGGGGACGGTGACCGCTGCCGCGCCCTGGCCGAGGAGTCCCTGACGTTGTCGGTCCCGCGCCGCATCACCTCCGCCATCGCACTGGCCCGATGGGCGCTGGGACTCCAGGCCCTCGCCGAGGGCCAACCGGACCGGGCCGCCCGGCTGTTGGGCGAGGTGGCCGCCCCGGGCGCACCCGCCGAGCACTTCATGGTGGACTGGCTGGTGCTGCCGGACCTGGTCGAGGCCGCGGTACGGGCCGGGGAGCCGGCGCAGGCCCGGGCGGCGCTGGACCGCTTCGAGGAACGGGCCGCGCCCGCCCACCTCCCGCACCTGCGCGCCATGTGGCTCCGGTGCCGGGCGCTGCTCGCATCGAGCGAGGACGCCGACGACCTGTTCACCGAAGCCCTGGAGGCCCCCCACCCCTCGACCTTCGACACCGGCCGGACGCACCTCCTCTACGGCGAGTGGCTGCGCCGCAACCGCCGCATCAAGTCGGCCCGGGACCACCTGCACCAGGCCGAGACGTATCTGCGCGTGCTCGGCGCCCGTCCCTGGGTGGAGTTGGCCCGTCAGGAACTGCGTGCCGCCGGTGACCGCGCCCCGGACCAGCCGGCCCCAGAGCCGTCCGCCGAAGCCGGTCGGCTCACTTCACGGGAGCTGGAGATTGCCCGGCTGGCCGCCCAGGGCATGAGCAACCGGGACATCGCCGCCCGGCTCTTCCTCAGCCCCCGCACCGTCGGTTACCACCTGTACAAACTCTTCCCCAAGCTCGGCATCACCTCCCGCATCCAGCTCCACGGCAAGAGTTTCGGCTGACGGCGGCACCGGTCCCCGGAACGACGTCCCAGCGGTGCGGAAGGCAGAAGGTGACCACCTGTCAGGCAAACCTGCCAGAATGGGTCACATCTGCGAGGGTGATCGCCGCTTCAGGCTGGCACATGCCGAAGCGGCGCAGTGAACGAGGGTGAGGTGCGTCGTCGTGGGGACCGAACCGCTCCCCCCAGGGCAGCGAAGGGTCAGGGGCTGGCCCGTCTCGCACTACGGTCCGGTCCCCAGGTTTCGTCAGGACACCTGGAGACTCCAGGTCTTCGGGGCCACCGCGAGCGGCACCACATACGCCTGGACGCTGGACGAGATCGCGGCCCTCCCCACGACCACGATCACGACCGATCTGCACTGTGCATCGGGGACCACGAGCGGCGACCACGAGTTCCTCGACGGTACTCCTACCACGAGGACGAGTAGCCCGCGCCGAGGCATGTGCATTTCCCCGTCACGGGAATCCGCGCCGCTTGGCACCTGCCGTGCATATCGAGGATCCGGTCTCGCATCTGCCGCTCGTGAAGGGCTGTCAGGATCCCTTTTGCCATGCACCGAGCGCCGGCCAACATCGGGCCGTCCGACTCCCCGGCATATCGATAAGGCCAGGTCAGAGCCGCTCCCCTCACTCGAAATCGCTTCGTTCGGGGCCGTGCCGAATGAGCCATGAGGTTGCGGGCATTCGGCTGGCACCTGTGACACGATCGCCGCTGGACGGGAATTCCCCTCAGATACCGTCGACCATCTGTCGACCACCTTCCGGTCACACAGGTGCCCGCCGTTTCGATTCCGCTTTTGAGGGGTGCAACCCATGAGCATGTCCATTCGCAACCAGATCCCCGGCACCGTCACCGCCGTCACCACCGGCGAGGCCATGGCGTCGGTGAAGGTGCGCCTGACCGGTGGTCAGGACATCACCGCCGCGATCACGGCCGACGCCGTCAAGGACCTGGGGCTGGCCGAGGGCTCCGCCGTCCGGGCGCTGGTCAAGTCCACCGAGGTCTCCCTCGCGACCGGCCCGGTCGAAGGCATCTCCATCCGCAACCAGATCCCGGGCACCGTCGCCGCCGTGACGACCGGGGGCGCCATGGGCTCGGTCAAGGTCACCGTCCAGGGCGGTGAGTTGACCGCCGCCATCACCAAGGACGCCGTCGAGGCCCTCGGCCTGGCCTCCGGTGTCCCCGTCGTCGCGCTCATCAAGTCGACCGAGGTCTCCCTCGCCGCAGCCTGATTCCCCCCCGCGTCACCCACCAGGGCCACGCGCCTCGACGCGTTCTCGGCGCGTTCTCGGCGGGTTCCGCGCCCTCGATGGTGTGCACGGCGTCGGCGGGGTAGGTCGGGAGGACAACACCTCATACCTGGAGCCGGTGGTGAAGGTCTTCGTCTCGTCCGACATGGAAGGCACCGCGGGGGTCGTGGACTGGTCGCAGTGCCGGCCCGCGGAGCCCGAGTACGCCTACTACCGGGGCCTGCTGCAAGAGGAGGTCAACGCCGCCATCGAGGGGGCGATGGCGGGCGGCGCGACCGAGTTCCTGGTCAACGACTCGCACTCGAAGATGGCGAACCTGCGCCCCGACACCCTTGCGGGCCGGGCGCGTTACCTGTCCGGACGGCACAAGCCCCTGTACATGATGCAGGGCCTGGACGCCTCGTTCGACGGCGTCTTCTTCGTCTCGTACCACGGTTCCATGGCGGGCGCGCCGGCGACCCTCTCGCACACCTACAACCCCCAGGCCATCAGCGAGGTGCTGCTCAATGGCGTCACCGCGGGGGAGAGCGGGATCAATGCGCTGGTGGCGCTGGGGCACGGCGTGCCGGTCGTGTTGATCACCGGGGACGACACGACGGCCGCCGAGATCGAGCCGTTCTGCCCGGGCATCCACAGCGCCGTGGTCAAGTCGTCGGTGAGCCGCTTCGCCGCGGACAGCCTGCACCCCGCCACCGCTCGCGAACTGATCCGCCAGGCCGCGGAAGAAGCGGTGCGTGCCCTGCCGCGGGCCACACCGCCGCGCATCGCCCTGCCGGCCACGCTCACCGTGCGCTTCCGCAACCCCGATCTCGCCGAGATGGCGACGTGGATCAACGGCATCGAACGCGCCGACGCCGTGACCGTCCGGACGACGGACGAGGACCCGATCCGGCTCTACCGCAGGTTCGTCACCGCCGTCCTGCTCACCCGCGGCATCGCGGAGTGACGCCGTGGAGTGACACCGCGGCGAAGCGAACCGGCCAGTCGCTGGCGGGGAATTGCCGTAGTTCCTCCCCGATGTGATCCAGATCATCACCATGTGGCCCGCTATTCGGCGCTGCGTGCCGGTGGCGCATGGCACGATCATGCCGATCGTTACCCATGGGTAATCGTCCGGCCGGAGACGTGCTTCCGCCCTTCGGCCGCCCCCACATCACGCCCCCTGAGGAACCAACTGTGCGTCATCCCTTGAGGTATGCCGTTCTGCCGGCGCTGACCGCCGCATCCCTGCTCGTCGTCACCGGGTGCGCGGCGGGGCCCTCGTCCGGCACCTCCGCCGCCGGGAAGAGCGGCGCTGACGAATCGATGTCCAACGTCAAGGACACGGACGCGGACGCGCCACTCGCCGTCGCCCCGGCGCCCACCGGGGCGGGCACCCCCAGCGCCGTCGCGACGCCGTCAGCGGGCCACCGCCCCGCGGCGAAGTCGGCGCTGCGGATCGTCGAGTTCGACGGGCGCAGCGGCCGGGCCGTCCTCGCCGGGCCGACCGCCGGCACCCCGTCGAAGGACAAGACCGGCAAGGACGACCACGCGCACAAGGAGGGCGGGACCGACAAGGGCGGCCACGGCGACAGCGGCAACAAGGGCGACAAGGGCCGCAGCGGAGGTCAGGGGCACGACGGGGGCAAGGACTCAACGGGCAAGCGCCCGGCCGCCGTTGCCGTCGGGGACGTCTTCGCCAGCGCACCCGCTCCGGGCGCGCCGCACGGCACCTTGGCCAAGGTCACCGAAGTCGTCGGTACGACCCCGCGGGGCACCGAGGTCAAGACCGCGCCGGCCACGCTGGGCGCCCTGCTGGGCGGTTCCACGGCCCAAGGGCGGGTGCCCGTCGACCCCGCCACGGTGAAGGTCGAGCCGCTCGCCCCCAAGGTGGCGGTCTCCTGGGCGAAGACCGGCAGCCTGCACTTCGGGCCCGAGGGGGCGCAACTGCCGCTGGGCAGCCTGCGGGTGGACGTCAACGCCGCGCTGCCCACCCTCAAGACGCGGGCCGGTTCCGTCGACGCCTCCGCCTCGGGCTTCGTCCAGCTCGCGCCCCAGGTCGAGTTCTCCTACGACGGCAAGGGCAACACCACCGGCACACCGGGGACCGCGTCGGTGAGCCTGGCGGGCGACTGGTCCTCGCAGTGGGAGCTCAAGGGCCAGGCGGCGGCGTCCACTTCGGACGGCGCGCCGCTGCGGGTGCCGTTCGCCAAGTTGCACGCCGACCCCGTCATCCAGGTCGGTGTGGTGCCGGTCGTGGTCAACCTCGATCTCACCTGCTACCTCCAGGTCGATGCGGACGGAAAGGTCAGCGTCGACGTCAAGCAGGACGTGAAGGGCGACTTCCGGGTCGGTGGCTCGTACAGCCGGGCCAAGGGCTGGACACCCATAGCCCGCGCCGACCTGAGCGGCACCCCGGTGACCGCCACCGCGACGGCCGCCGGACGCGTGAAGGCCACGCTCGGCGCGGAGGCCAGCGTCGGCCTCTACGGCAGCGTCGGCATCACCGGCACCCTGGCCCCGTACCTGCGCGCCGAGGTCGACGGCACGGCCACCGGCGCCTCGAACGGCACGGGCGCACTCGTCGGCAAGTGGGCCGCATACGGCGGAGTGGACCTGTCCGGCGCGCTCCGGGCGCACCTCGACATCTTCGGCACGCCCGTCTTCGAGCGGAGCATTCCGCTCGGTCCGCTCAACCGCGAGTGGCGGCTCGCCGGCGGCGAGGGCGCGGTGCGCACGCCCGCGAAGCGTCCCTGAGTGACCGCCGTCCCGGGCCTGGACCGACCGCGGGACGGCACGAGAACCACGAAGTTCCTCGCGTCGCGGGACGACTTGTCCAGCAGGGCCGTGCCTGTGCCGCCCTGCTGGACAAGCGCACCGCATCCGGTTCCCGTGCTCCGCGTCAGCCCGTGTGGACCGTCAACGCCGCCCGGACGGCGGACTCCAACGCGCCCTCGATCCAGGCGGGTTTGATGGACGTGTGGTCCCCCGCGAAGTGCAGCGGCCCCTCGGACGTGGGGACGTCGGGGAAGAGCTCGGTGTGCTGGCCGGGCAGGAGCACCGAAGCCTCACCGTAGGCGTAGTGGTCGCGCATCCACGACTGGGTCTTGCACTTGTTGGTGAAGAACACCTCGCACCGGCGGCCGAAGACGGCCTGCACCCCGGCCAGCGCACGCAGATACCGCTCGTCGTCGGCGAAGGAATCCCACTTGAGGGCGTCGTCGGACCAGCTGTAGGAAGCGAGCACGATCCCGCCGTCGCAGCCCTCCATGGGGTGCGCGTGCTCGAAGTACATGAAGCGGTTGGCGTTGTCGCTGACGTTGCCGCCGCCGCGGACATGCGCGGCGTCCGGATCGCCGCCCGCCACGGGCCGGAAGGCGGCGAAGGACTTCTTGAGCTCGTCGGGGAGTGTCACCCCCAGCTTCTGCACGGACTTGTGCGCGCCGAGGTACGCGCCGTCGTCGACCGCGCCCGCCCGGTACTTGTCGTACAGCTTGTCCTCGATGGAGTTCAGTGCCTCCTTCCACTGCGCCTCGGTGAACTCCCACCAGCGCTGGGAGAACTCCAACAGCACCTTGGTCGCGGCGTCGTAGTGCAGTTCCGTGATCGCCCGGCGCTTTCCGTAGGTGAGCGGAGGCTCGAAGGTCACGTGGCGCAGCCCGGAGAACGGGACGGTGATGATCGCCTCGTCGCCCTCGAACACCTCCGTGACGCCGCCCTTGCCGGTCTGGGAGTCCTCGGAAACGGTGTGCACCGCGACCTTGCCGGCGCGGCGTTCGATGCGTACGGCACGCCGGTCGAGCCGCACCTTCCCCTTCACCGGCTTGTACAGCGCGTCGGCGAGCAGCGCCGTGCCGCCCTTGATCTCCCAGAACGTGGTCTTGGGGTCGATCAGCGCGCTGGACAGGAAACTGTGCGTGAAGGACAGATGCAGCCGTGAGGTCAGGTTCTGGATCGTGCCGATGAGGTCGATGGTCCTGGTGTCGAGCCCGGCGACCTCCGTCAGATACCGGTACATGGACCAGTGGCCGTACTTCTTGAGGACCTTGGCCCACCCCTTGACCAGGGCCTTCCCCTCCTTGCCCCGGATGAGACGGTGCGCGGGTTCGAGGGCCTGCGCGAGGATGGCGGCCGCGGTCCTGGTGCGGTGGGGGCCGGTGACACCGAACGTGTCGTTGATCTTCGCGGGGTTCTTCTCGTAGTCGGCGCGCCGCATGTGGACGCCATTGACGTGGATCCAGGCGCGGTTGGCCTGCTTCTTCGGCTCGTCGACCGCCACGTCCACCAGGTAGAACTCCTGGAGCTCAAGGTCGAGCTTCTTGATCAGCGCCATCAGCAGCGGGTGGCTCCCGGGCAGCCGCATGGCCCCGGCCTCGGCGTACTGCCCGGGGTCGGCGAACGGCTGCTCCCCCTTCTCGTGGCCGCCCTTGCGGAACGTCTTGATACGGCCACCGACGCGGTTGCCGTTGGCCTCGATCACGACGACGTCATGGCCCGCCCGGTTGAGCAGGTCGGCGGCGAGCAGCCCGGCCGGCCCGGCCCCGACGACCAACACCCGCTTCGTCGCCCTGCCCCTGCGGGCTGGCAGGCCGTTCTCGACGGCCTTCAGATAGGTCGGCACGAGCGGTCTGTCGTGCTCGTCGTAGACGGCGATGGCACGGGCGACCGTGGTGTACGCCGTGGGATCGGTGCCGGGCGGCGCCGCGGCGGGCGCCGTCAAGGGCGCGACGGCAGGGCTCAGCGCGGTCGCGGGCGCGACGGAGGCGGCGGTGAGGCCGGCGGCGAGCGCGGAGGCGCCGGTCGCCGTGACCACGGTGCGTCGCGACAGTTGCGCGCCGGGCGGCCGAGGCGAGGGGGGCGAGGCGGGCGAAGCGTCCGATGCGAGGTGTTCCCCGCTCGATACGCCGGTGTTCTTCGTGCTCGGAGTGGTCACGCTCGGAGTGCTCCCATCGTGTGAATTGATCGCTCATCACACTTGGCTCAGGAGCGACGTGGAGCCACTGCGTTCACACGAACGGGGACGTCAAACCACCCACACGGCTACATCGTGCGCCCGCCCGGTCAACAACCTTACGGACAACGGCCGTTCGCGCCGTGGACCGTCGGGACCCCGCCTCGGCGCCCCTCCCCGACTGGACCGACAGGGTGGTGGACGCGCTGCCCGAAGCCGTGTACCGCGGGAACCGTGGTGCCTGCTGCTAACTTCGCGAACTGTTCGAGGGCCGGAGGGAACTGCGGCCGAGGCGGCCGAGGCCGGGCCATGGTGGTGAGCGGAGGCAGGATGACTGACGCACTGGAAGGCCCGGACGCGCCGACCGGCAGCCGCTTCGGACGCCGGACCTTCCTGGCGACGGCCGCCGCTGCGGCCGCCACGCCCGTCTCCGTCGCGGGGACCGCACAGGCAACCGAACCGCCGGCGGACGGAAGGACACCCACGCCCGGCCGCGGCTCCGTGGGACGCCTGCTCGCCGTCCCGGAGCCGGACCGCGGGGTGCCCTGGATCAGGTCGGCCCTCCAGGTCGCCGTGGCACTCGAACTCGCCACCATTCCCGCCTACTTGTGCGGCTGGTGGTCCGTCAAGGACCGGGACAGCGAGGCCGCCCGGCTGATCCGGCGCATCGTCGGCGACGAGATGTACCACCTGGGAGTGGTGTCCAACCTGCTCGTCGCGGTGGGTGGACGACCGAGAATCAGCGACGCGGCACCCGTCTACCCAGGCCCGCTGCCCGGCGGGGTGCGCACCGGCGTGACCGTCTACCTGTCAGGGCTCACCAAGTCGTTCGTGCACGACGTGATGATGGCGATCGAGGCCCCCGAAGCCCCGCTCGCCCAGGGCCTGGACAACTACCTCAGCATCGGTCTCTTCTACGGCGAACTACAGCGGGCTTTCCGGACCGCGGCACCCGAACTGTCCACGCGGGGGCAACTGTTCCAGCACATCGGCTCGGACGTCTTGAGGCCGGTCGAGAACCTCGACGACGTCGAGCGCGTGATGGAGATCATCAAGGAGCAGGGCGAGGGCACCGCCAGTTCCCCATCCGATACGTTCGAGGACGACCATCCGGCCCACTACTACGCCTTCAGCGAGATCTACCACGGCCGACGGCTGCGCAGGACGGGGGACCGATGGGAGTACACCGGCGAGCCCGTGCCCTTCCCGGAGGCGCGCCCCATGGCCCGGGTACCGGCCGGTGGCTGGCCGAACCCACCGGCGCACGTGCTGGGACTTCTGCAACGCTTCGACGACATCTACTCCACCACGCTCGACTTCCTCGACCGTGCCTGGGACGCAGGCGACGACCGCGCGTTGGGAGCGGCCATCCACGCCATGCGGGGCCTGGAGGCTCCCGCCGTGGAACTGATGGAGACCGAGATCCCCGGCGGCGGAGGGACCTACGGCCCCGCCTTCCGCCCCCTCCCCGCCCGCCGAGCGACCTGACGCCCGTACCCGCCGCGATCCGCGGGCGGCGCTGTCAATCCGATGCACGCGAAGACTGGCGAAAACCCTGTACTTTTCGACCGTCCCTCCCGGCGTCGTCGCGACTTCTTCCACGCGAAGCGCAATAGTTGCGCGATCCACAACAGGATGTTCGGCCTATGTGGGTGCGGGAAAATGCCGTCTTCCTCCGGGGATTCCCCGGCGCGACTGTCGTGCGAAATCCCTGACGCTCGTGTGCCGGTGATCCTCCTGTGCAGCGGCGGTGCACTTTTCCGGGCACTTTTCCGGCCGGGAATTGCCGATCTCGGAAAATGGCCGAGTTCTTTCCCGTGGGAGTCGACGAGTCGGGCGCTTGACCCCAGGGGCGGGGGAGGGGGGAGGAGTTCCGGGACGCGCCCGGCCTCGCCATTCGTCAACCTGGCGCGTCACGCATACCACCACGGCCCGCCGCTTCGCATCCCCGACGGCCTCTTGACGCCTTCCAGTCGGCAGCAGTTGGCGATCCCGCCGGCCGCGCTCGACCGCCGCCACGCGCTCCGACTTCGATGCCGGAGCTGACCTTGACGCGCACGTCCTCGCGTCGTCGCAGGTCAACTCCCTTCCCTTCGCCAGCGCGACAGCGGCTTGCGCAATCTCCGATTCCGTCGAATCCCCGAGTCAAACGCACATTCTAAATTTCGTACACGAGTGCAGTTGTGTGTTATACGCACTCGGGCCGCAGAAACACCTCGACCCCGCTATGCTCGCTGTCGCGCAGCGAGTTGTGGCGATTACCGCACGTCGTCGCTTGCTGTTGTGGTGCCGCCGAATCGCACAAGGGCTCGGGCGTCCTGGGACCCGGCCTCAGACGTGCGGAACGCCGCCTTGGAATGCGCTGCCACCAAGCAATTGGTGAGCGTGCTCCGACGGTCGTCGATCTTGTGCAGGCGGCCTTCTCATGGCGCCCATGAACGCCATGTACATCGCCCTGTCCATTCCCTTGAGTGCTCTGAGGATGCCGATGGTTCGTGCTGGTTCGCCCCCCGGAAGTTCGGGGCCCGCTTCCGCCCCGATATGGCTGTTGCCGTCCGTACTGCTGGCCGTGTGCACGGCCGTGGCCGTGGCGCTGACGCCGTCAATGGCTCGCGCCCCGGTCGTCACGATCGGCGTCCTCGCGACGGTGGTTGTGGCTGTCGCAGGCGGGGAGGCGGCACGCCGAGGACGTGTGCTCGACGAACTGCGCAAGCAGTACGCCAAGCGAGAGTCCGTCCTGCTCGGCCACCTTTCCCAGCAGGAAGCCGAAACCGTGCGGATGGCAAAGGAGACCCTGCCCACGGCCATGGCCCAGCTCCAGCAGGGCTCCCGTGCCGAGGACGTGCTCCGCAACGTCGTCCATGTCTCCCGCGTCAGCCCCGAGTTCGAGGCCGCCTACCGGGCAGTGCTGCGCTACGTCCTGGAGGCCGTCGAGGCCGAGGAAGACCTGCGCGACTCCGCCCAGCGGGCCTTCGTCAACATCGCTCGGCGCGTCCAGGCCATCGTCCACCAACAGTCCCAGGAACTGCGGGAGATGGAGGACAAGCACGGCCAGGACCCCGAAGTCTTCGGTGACTTGCTGCGCCTCGACCACCGCACCGCGCTGGTCGGCCGGCTCGCGGACAGCATCGCCGTACTCGGTGGGGCCCGGCCCGGCCGTCAGTGGCAGCAGACCATCCCGCTGTTCAACGTGCTCCGCGGCGCGATGTCCCGGATCATCGACTACCAGCGCGTCGACCTGCACTCCGTGGCCGAGGTCGGCATTCTCGGACGCGGTGTCGAACCGCTGATCCACGCCCTGTCCGAACTGCTGGACAACGCCACCCGCTATTCACCGCCCCAGACCCGGGTCCATCTGACCGCGACCGAGATCCAGACCGGTGTGGCCATCGAGATGGAGGACGCCGGGATCGGCCTGACCGATGAGGCCCGTCTGCGTGCCGAGCGCGCCCTGGCGCAGGACTCGCCCACCGGACTCGACCTGGACGACCTGGGCGAGTCACCGCGACTCGGCCTGGCCGTGGTCGGCCGGCTGGCCCGCACGAACAACTTCAGGGTCTCCTTCCGGAGTTCCGCGTACGGCGGTGTGCGCGTGGTCCTGATCGTTCCGCCGGAGATGATCACCGCGACTCCGGTGCCCGGCGGGGCCATGGCCAAGGCCGCTGTGCTGCCGCCGCCCCGGCGCCCCGGTGGTCCGATGCGCCGCGTGGAGGGGCTCGCCGAGGAGCCCGTGCCTGCCGTCTCTCCACGTAACGCCAACGGGCTGCCGCAACGCAGGCGCCGTACCCGTGCCGTGATTCCGCCCCTGCGGCAGAAGCCCGTGGCCTCGACCCCCACGGAATCCGCCACCTCGGTCTCAGCCGCTCCACCCCCGCAGGCCGGGTTGTGGCTGGCCGCCTTCCAGGAGGGCATCTCCGGCGAGCCCCGAGCTGAGTCCCCCGCACCTCGTCCCGACGGCCTGAGCGATAAAGAGTCCGAGCGTAACTGAGTCATTAGGTAAGGATGAGTAAGTAAGTGGTGACACAGCAGCGACTCAATATGAACTGGATGCTCGAGGGCCTGGCGTCCAGCGTTCCGCACACCCGTGACGTCGTGGTGCTGTCCTCGGACGGTTTGTGCATGGCTCAGTACGGTACGGACGAGGACACCGCGGATCGCCTCGCCGCTGCCTGTGCCGGCCTGCAGAGCCTGTCGGCGGCCATCGCCGCCGAATTCCCGCACGGCGACGGGCAGATGAAGCTGGTCGTCATCGAGGTCAACGGCGGCTTCTTCTACCTGATGGCGGCCGGTGCCGGGGCGTACCTGGCGGTACTGGCCGATGACGACGTGGACGCCGGCCTCATGGGACAGGGAATGCGGGACCTGGTCGCCCGGATCGGTCAACATCTCACAAGCCCGCCGCGGGCCGACCGGCAGGTCCCGTGAGCGACTCGAAACCGGAAAAGCACCGGAATTGGGAAGAAGGCGGTCCCGAGCGGCTCTACGTCCTGACGTCCGGCCGGAGCGCGCCATCCGAAGCGCCTCTGGACATGGTCACGCTGATCGTGACCCGGCATCGGCCCGCTGCGAGCATGCAGCCGGAGCAGGCCGCCATCCTCCGGATATGCGACTACCCGCTATCGATCGCCGAGATCTCCGCATACGTCCATCTGCCAGTCAGCGTGGTCACGGTATTACTCGCGGATCTGCTGGAGAGCGGCCACGCCGAAGCCCGGGCGCCGATCCCGACGGCCTCGTTGCCCGATGTCGAACTATTGGAGGCGGTGATGCATGGACTGCAAAATCTCTGAGCCCGTCGTCGGCCCCCGGAGCGAGGACACCCTACCGGCCTCGGTCTCCACGGCGGTCAAGGTAGTGATCGTCGGTGGCTTCGGAGTGGGGAAGACCACCCTGGTCGGATCGGTGAGCGAAATCCGCCCGCTGACCACCGAGGAGACCATGACGCAGGCCGGTGTCGGAGTGGACGACATCGTCGGGGTCGAGCGCAAGACCGAGACCACGGTGGCGATGGACTTCGGCCGGATCAGCCTCAGTAGCGAACTGGTGCTGTATCTCTTCGGCACTCCGGGCCAGCAGCGCTTCTGGTTCCTGTGGAACGGCCTCTTCGAAGGGGCGCTGGGGGCCGTGGTCCTGATCGACACCCGACGCCTGGACGACAGCTTCGACGTGATCGGCCGGCTGGAGGAACGTGGGCTGCCTTTCGTCGTCGCCATCAATGCTTTCCCGGACGCCCCTGCCTACCCGATGTCGGAGCTCCGCGCGGCCATGGATCTCCCCGATGACGTTCCCATGGTCGATTGCGACGCTCGTGACCGTGCCTCCAGCCGCGATGCCCTGCTGACCCTCATGCGCTATCTGTACGCCCTCACCACCACAGCCTCGGAGTCCCGTTGACCGCCTCTGACACGAACCAGCCCAGCACGACATCTGTATCCGGACCGCCCCCGGAATGCCCCGCTCACGCCCGAGTCTGGGACACCGAGGGACTGGCGCGGCTCTTCGGGCCCGAGGCGGTGAACGACGCGACGGGCTTCTACGAACGACTGCGCGCCAAGCACGGGGCCGTGGCGCCCGTCCTGGTGGACGGTGACCTGCCGGCCTGGCTGGTCCTCGGATATCGGGAGAACCTCGAAGTGCTGCGCACGCCCACCCGCTTCAGCCACGACTCCCGTATCTGGCACTGCTTCAAGGAAAACAAGGTCGCGGCGGACTCACCGTTGATGCCGGCTCTCGCCTGGCAGCCCGTCTGCCTCTTCATGGACGGCACCGAGCACGAGAGGCTTCGGGTCGCGCTCACCGAAAGCATGACGCGATTCGACCGCCGTGGAATCCGCCGCTGCGTCACCCGATCCGCCCATCAACTGATCGACGAATTCATCGGCAATGGGCAAGCCGACCTCGTGAGCCAGTTCGCGGAGCAACTGCCGCTGCGCGTGGTGTCGCAACTCCTCGGCATGCCCGACGAGACCGGTCCGCGGCTGGTCGAGGCCACCCGGGACCTTCTCAGGGGCTCGGAGACGGCCTTCAAGAGCAACGAATACCTCGTGGCGACGCTGGACGAGCTGGTCGCCCGCAAACGCGCAGCTCCTGGTCCCGATATCACCTCGTGGCTGATCGGCCACTCGGCCAACCTCACGGACGAGGAAGTCGCACAGCATCTGCGACTCGTCGCCATCGCCGCGAACGAGAACACCACCAATTTGATGGCGAACACCCTGCGCATGGTGCTCACCGATCCCCGCTTCCGGGCCTCGCTCACGGGCGGCAGCATGACCCTGCCCGACGCCTTGGAGCAAATGCTGTGGGACGAGCCGCCGACCGCGGTCGCGCCGGCCCGGTGGGCCACCGGGGACACGGAACTCGCCGGTCAGTCCATCAAGGCCGGGGACATGCTGCTGCTCGGTCTGGCCGCCGGTAACGCCGATCCCGTCATTCGCCCCGATCTCTCGGTGCCCATGCACGGCAACCGTTCCCACCTCGCCTTCACCGGCGGTCCGCACGAGTGCCCCGGCCAGGACATCGGTCGGGCCGTCGTCGACACGGGAATCGACATCCTGCTGATGCGGTTGCCCGATATCGAGCTGGCCGTTCCCGAGAGCGAGCTGAGGTGGGTGTCCCATTGGATCGCCCGCCATCTGACCTCGCTCCCGGTGAAGTTCACCCCGAGCCGGCGAGAGGGTCCTGCCACAGCGACCGATGGATCGGCGGGCGAGGTGGACGGCGCCCCCGCCTCCCAGGGGGCCGTCGACGGTGGCCGGGAAGCCGCACGGGATGCGCTCGCGGCGATCTCCTCGGCCGACCTGCCCAGGGCGCATACGCCCTGGTGGAGCCGGTTGAAGGGGTGGCTGTCAGGGAAGTAGCGCGGTTACGGGAGCGCACGTCGTGCGCCTCTCGAAACCCCAAGAGGCGCACGCCAGGGCACCGATATATGTATTCAGTGCTCCGGTGTGCGCCTCTTGGCGCGTGTGCGATGCGGCTGCCCATCAGTGGTGGGAACGGGTGCGGGACTCGGTCAGAGCCGGCTCGGCATGCGCTACGAGCATGCGCGGTAGCGGGACGATTCAAGTGACCAGTCGTAGTTGGCGCGTATCCAGTCCTGTAGATGCGCCGCCTGGTGAACTGCCGCCGAGCGTTCACGTTCTGACAGGTTCTGGGTGCCCAGCCACTCTTCGAAGCACTCCTTTCGGTGGGTGAACCGCCGAACGCAGTCATCCAGCAGGCCGGCGACCGTGAATTGTGCCGTACGGCGATCGCAGTGTGCCTCGTTCTGGATGACCGAGATGGCGTTGAACGGCTCCCCGACCGACTCTTCCTTGCTCGCCGACCACAGGTCGTTGACGAAGATGATCGCGTCTGCGGTGTCGTCCTCCATGCCTTGGAAGTAGGGATTCTGCGCCACTCTCTCGGGAATCTCGAAGACGCACGCGCACTCGTTGAGGTCGGCCGAAGGCGCGGCGGCGATCGTGTAGCGACGCAGACCGATCAGCTTCTTCAGCGAGATGGGGGCCCCGGCGGTCCGGATCACGATTTCCTTGAGGTTGCCCTGGAAGTATCCGCGCCAGTGATCGGCTGAACGCGCGATCCACTCCACCGACATGCCTCGCGCACTTCGTCTACGGATATCCCGGAACGCGCTGATGACTGGCGCTTCGTCGGTCTCCGGCGCGGAGTCGGGATCCTCCGCGATGCCGGTGACGACCGCGATCAAGGTCGATGCCTGGGTGATGTCGCAGGCGAGCGGTCCGCCGTCGAAAAGGTCGTCGAACCGGAAGAACCAGCCCATCGCGTCGGCCGCGATGCGAAGGCCCCGAGCGGTTGCGTCCGGATAGGCCCGGGCGGCCAGCTCGACCATTTTCCATTCCTTGAAGCTCTCGGCGTCGGCGTTATCCGAGATGAGGTGATGCCTCCGAAGCCATTCCTCATGGCCGGCGCGGATCTCTTCCAGGTGCGGATTGGTGCGCGAAGGAAAGGGGATGGTGCTGCCGAAATCTTCGAGTTGCATGTGTGTCGCTGCCTTCCTTTCGCGTAGGCGCGGCCGCCACGGTCTCGCTGGATCGCCGACGTCCGGAGGAGTGCGCCTGGGCTGATCAGTGCAGTCGGTGTCAGCGTGAAATCGGGGACACCGGAGGGGAATCGGGGCCCGCGATGCCCTCGCACGCATTCCGCAGTGCGGGCGGGAGAGACAACCGCGCAGCCAACCTGAGGACCACTGGCGGCGGGTGGAGGGAGCGCCAGCGTGGCCATCGCCACGAGTCGCCTACGGACGAGGGTGGGTGGGGCCGATCACGAGGCAGTACGTCCAGCGCTTGCGGTAAATGCGCGGTTTGTGGCACGGCAATGCTCCTCAGGGGCCTGGTAGAGCATCGGGCGAACTTGACTGCGTGTGTCAGCTGTGAGTTCCGGCCACTTCGTCGGTCGGACAAGAATTGCGCAACGTTGCACGGGTGTACAGGGGGCCTCCTGAATCACTGCCCGTCAGCAGTACGCGCCCTTATCGGGCGCCTGTGCCTGACGTCGCCGAGTGGGGCGGGCGTGGCCCCTGGCGGCTCAGCGGGTCTCGCCCGACTCCTGGCGCCCGCCTCATGTCTCCTCCCGGGCCCCGACTCCGGTCACGATGGGTCATGTGGCTGGAAACCTCCACCAGAAGAGTCAAAAGGGGGCGTCCTGTCTGTCGACGGCGCGGGGGGCGCTCCTCAAGAGTCGTCGTGCGTCGTCTCCGAAGGGGCCGGGAAGGCAGCCGCCAGGCGGTCGCGGAACCAACGATGGCCCGGATCAGCGGAGTTGCGCGGGTGCCAGGCCATTCCGAGGTCGAGGGGCGCCACGTCGAGGGGCAGGGGGAAGGTGCGCAGTCCCAGTGCGGCGATGGCGTCCGGGAGCCAGTCGGCCAGGGTGAGGGCGACGAGGTCGGTGTCCCGGGCGAGGATCATCGCGCTGGTGTGACTGGGGACGACGACCGCGATCCGGCGCTGCAGCCCGAGTTCCGCGAGTGCCTGGTCGATCGGCCCGCGGCGTTTGCCGAGCCGGGAGATCCCGATGTGGCCGGCTTCGGCGAACCGGCGGGCGTCGATCGGCCGGTCGAAGAGGGGATGATCGCTGCGGGCCACCCCGAGCAGCGCGATCTTGGTGAGCGGTCGGGTCCGGATCTCCGGGTCGAGGTGCCCGAGGACGCCCAGTTCGACATCCACCCAGCCCTGCCGCAGGGCGGGGCCGCCCTCCACCGCCTCCGGCAGGAAGACCACGTCCACGTGGGGGGCTTCGGTGTGGATCCGGTCGGTCAGGGTGCCGGCCAGCCCCGCCAGGAGGAGGTCGGTGGCCTGCACGGTGAAGGTCCGTTGGAGCTGTGCGGGATCGAAGCCGGCCCCGGGGCGCAGGAGGTTGTCGCAGTTGCGCAGCAACGCACCGACCTCCTCCCGGAGTTCCAGGGCGCGCGGGGTGGGGGCCATCTGCTGGCCCGCACGGACCAACAGGGGGTCGCCGACGGCACGGCGGAGACGCGCCAGCGTCCGACTGGCCGCCGCGGGGGAGGTGCCCAGTCGCTCCGCGGCACGGGTGACGCTGTTCTCCTGGAGCAGGGCGTCCAGGGCGCGTAGCAGATTGAGGTCCATCGATGCTCCTGAGCTGCATTTTTACGCCTGAGGCAATGATGTGATGCCAATCTTTGCATTGCCGCGGAATCTTGGGGCGCGGAGAGTGGAGGTGTCCGCGAATCCGTGTGACATGACATCACCTTCGCCACGTTCTAGGAGTACGTTGTGCAACAGTCCCCCCGCGCCGGTCGGGAAGGCGATGTGCTGGCCGTGGTCAGCCAGAGCGGGCCGACGGTGTCGTTCTTCGACGCCGCCTCGGACCGGCACCTCGACACACTGGAAGTCCTCGCCGAGCCGCACGAGCTGTGTTTCGACCCGACCCAGCGGCTGCTGTGGTGCACCACGACGTACCACTCGGGCTACTACCACGACAACAGCGGCCGACGTACCGAGGTGGTCGCCATCGATCCCGACACGCGGAGCGTCGTCGAGGTCGTCGACCTTGCCCCCGAACACGGCCCGCACGGGCTGGCGTTGGACGCCGAGTGCCACCGCCTCTACGTCAGCGTGGAGGGCTCCGCGGACCGCCGTGGAGGCGTCGTGGTGATCGACACGCGGACGCGTCGTCCCACGGGCAGGATCGACACCGAAGCGCCCGGCCCGCACTGGTTCGCCATCGACCCGACGGGAAGGACGGGCTACGCCACCAACAAGGAGGCGCCGTTCGTCTCGGTCGTCAACCTCGAACGGGGAGTCCTCGCCGCAAAGGTCGAGGTGCCGGGGAGCGAGGGACTGGCCGTGTCCGTCGACGGTGCACACGTCTTCGTGGCCTCGCCCTACGCCGGTCCCTTCTTCGGCGCCGCCAAGGAGCGGACGGCCACGGGAATCCGGGTCATCGACGCCCGCACGGCCTCCGTCGTCGACACGCTGCCCACGGGGAGCGTCGTCCTGCCGCTGCACATGACGTCGACGGGCAAGCTGCTCGCCGGCGAGGCACACATGGCACCCGACCCGAACTCCGGACTCGGGCGCCAGGCACCGGGCCGCCTCAAGGTGTTCTCCGCCGACACCCGCAAGGAACTGGGCGAGGTCGAGGTGGGGCTCCTGCCGCTGACGATCACGTCGTCGCCCGATGGCCGGCTCGCCTATGTGGCGGGCGTCGTCTCCTCCACCGTCGACATCGTCGACCTGGAGACGCTGGAGTGCCTGGCCCGGCTGGACATCGCCAAGCTCGGTGCCCCCGGCGCGCACGGCCTGGCGTACATCCCGCGTCCGGCCTGATCCTGGGGGGCGCCGCCCCTGCCGGCCGCCGGCTCGGCGACGACTATTCTCCGGCCGTCCTGAGGGCCCGCAACTCCTCGATGCGGGCGTCGACCTGCCCCCGGTCGTAGCCCCTCCGCACCAGGTCGAACGCCGGCGGCGCGGCCGGCGGCTCGGCCTGGGACAGCCGCTCGATGTACGCATCGACCTGTCCGCGGTCGTAGCCCCGCCGCACCAGAGCGAATCCGAAACCGCCGCCCGACTCCCTCGCCTTGCGTGAGAACACCGTGCGCACCCCCCGTGCTTCTCTCATGTCTGCAACCGACAGAAGGAAAGGTACTCCTGCGCACTGACACTCGGGCACGGCGGTCGGCGCTCACCGCTCCGCGCCACAGTCCGGCGCCTGGGAAGGCCGCCGGACTGTGGCTGTCGGTGGGGTGGCAGTCGGCTACGTGAGGGCCTGCCGCGTCACTGCTTGCTCACGAAGTTCTGCGCCGACTCGCGCCACCTCACTTGGTGAAGGCCGCGGTGCCGTTCGGTGTGCCGAGGCCGGTCGGGCCGTCGTAGCCGTCGCCGGCGGTGCAGAGGTACGACGGGGAGCAGGAGCCGTTGGCGCCGTTGGTGACGTCGTTCAGCGCGGAGGCGTGGGTGTACGGGTAGGAGGCGGGGGTGTCGCTCGCGCCCGGGGTGCCCGCGAGGGCGTAGACGCCGGCGATGAACGGGGCCGAGGCGCTGGTGCCGCCGTAGACGTTCCAGCCGCTGGCCTGGTAGGTGTCGTAGACCGCGAGGCCGGTGGCCGGGTCGGCGACCGAGGCGACGTCCGCGACGGTGCGGTTGGCGCACCCGGAGTCCTGCTGCCAGGCAGGTTTGTTGTCGTACTGGGAGCAGCCGGAGCCGGCGCCCTCGCCGCCCGCACTGGAGCCCCAGACGGTCTCGCTCCAGCCACGGGCGCTGCTGTCCTGCCGGAGTGAGGTGCCGCCGACGGCGGTGACGTACTGCGAGGCCGCCGGGTACTCGACGCCGTAGCCGCTGTCACCGGAGCTGACGGTGATGGCGACGCCCGGGTGGTTGAAGTACTGCTCGTCGGAGGTGGGGTCGGTGGAGTCCTCGGGACCGCCGTAGCTGTTGGAGACGAACTTGGCGCCCATGGCGACGGCGCGGTTCACCGCCGTCCCCAGGTCGTCCATGCTGGCGCTGTTCGCCTCGACCAGCAGGATGTGGCACTGCGGGCAGGCGGCGCTGACCATGTCGACGTCGAGGGATATCTCACCGGCCCAACCCGAGTCCGGCGCAGGGTAGTTGCTGCCGCCGTTCTGGTCGACCTTCTGGAAGCAGCCGTTGGCGGTGGTGCATTCGGGCAGGCCGTACTGGGAGCGGTACGTCGCCAGGTCCTGCTCGGCGTTGGGGTCGTCGTTGGCGTCGATGATTGCCACCGTCTGGCCTGAGCCGCCCGACTGGGGCAGGTTGTACGCGCTCTGCAGGTCGCTGGGGCCGTAGCCGGAGGGGGCGGCGTGCGGCCGGAGGGACAGCTGCTGTTTGACGTCCGTGCGGGCCACCGCGTTGCAGGCCATGTAGCCGGGCTCCGACGGGTGCGCACACAGCCGGTGGGTGTGGACGTGCGCGCGGGCCGCGGACGCGGTGAGGGACGCGTGGGTTGTGGGCGCCGCCGGTGCGGCGCTGGACGGGCTGGCGGCGATCATGCCACCGATGACGAGGGTTGCCGCCGACAGCAGGACCGGGACGCCGCGGCGCGCCAGCCCTCTCGTGCGATCGGATCTGCCCTTTCGTAGGGAACGCAAGGGATCGACCTCCGTGGGGGAAGGAGCCGGCGGACGGCGCTCCCGGGGCGGCATGCACGCCATGTGCTGCGCACACGTGTGTCCTGTCAAGAGCATGACATTTCACTGGCTGTGCGCGGACGTGATGCCCCGTCAGGGGCCGTTGTGCCGGAGATGAGTTGCGCACGTGCACTCAGTCGTGCCACCCCGTTGAGTGGTGGCTCCATTGAAAAGTAGTGAACTCTGCGTCAAGGAGACACCGAGCTACGGCAAAGGCTTTCCCTGGGTCCGCCGTACGGCCTCGCCGAGGCTGCCGTCGCCGGCCGCACTTCCCCTCGGCCCGTCGCACCCGCTGCACGGCGCGGGGCGGCGCTCCCCTCCCCGGAGGCGCCGCCTCAAGTCCGTCCCCCCGGTCGCCCGATTGTCCCGTCGGAGCTCAGCTCAGGGCGGAGGCACAGGTGGTGGGGATGGCGTGTGCCGGGTCGAGCGCGTTGGCGGTCTCGTGGAAGGCGATCCGGTCGATCAGACCGATGCTCGCGTGCATGGAGACGTCGATCGGGCACAGGTGCTGGATCAGAATGTTGTGGACACGGGGGCCGTGCAGGAACTCCGAGCCGAGGGGCGTGACGACCTCGTCGTACTTGGTGGCGATGACGGTGTAGTGGATACCGGGCAGAGTGTCGCCACCGGCGTTCAGACGACGCAGCAGCGGGGAGCCGGCCTTCTGCTGGATCAGCCCCGGGGTGAGCGTGTGGAGGGTCTGCTTGATCGGGGCGATGTCCACCAGTGCGGCCAGGCCGTGCAGGTCGGTGCCGTGGTTGTCGGGGGCCAGTCCGACCAGTGTGTGCACCTTGTGGCGACCGCCGTGGAACTTCATGTACACCCGCGGCATCATGCCGCCCTGCGACTGGCCGACGATGTCGACCTTCCGCGAGTCCGTTGCGGCCCGCACCCGGTCGACGAACCCGGCGAGCTGCTCGGCCGAGGCGTCGATCGGACCGAGCCCGCCGACGAGGGGGAGGCCGGGCAACTGGCCGTATGTCAGGGAGAACACGCAGTACCCACGGGCCACCAAGTAGGGCGCGAGACCAAGCCAGTTGTCGACGGAGTTGGCGAGGGTGCCGTGGACGAGGACGACCGGGCGAGGGTGCCGGGCGGAGGGCCGGCAGGAGAAGTCGTTCCAGCCACTGCTGACGGTGGCCCACGGTGCCTGACGCGGCGTGCCCGCGGCGGACGACTTGAGGAGTGGCAGCCCCAACGGCCCGCGGGGGGCGGAGGGGAAGGACGTCGGGAGGGGCGACCCGAGTGGTTTGCCGGGAAGCGCGGTGGCCGGCGGGTGGGCGGCGGCGACGGGTGAGGTGGTGAGGCCGGCGGCCAGGGCGACCGCAGGCAGGGTGGTGAGCAGTCGCGACCAACGCAGCTTCATACGGTGCTCCTTGCGGGGTGAGCGGACTCCGAAGTGATCCGTGAGCCGTTCGCCTGGGATTCGGATCGCAAGGGCCAACGTGGTGACTGAGAGATAGGTTACGGCCGGTAATCATTCTGTACCAATGCGGTTACGGTGAACGGAGCCGCTCCCAGGCAGGGGCCTGGCGGACGGGGCAGGGGCCCGCGGCGTCGGATCAGGCTTTCAGGCCGTAGAAGTGGATCGGCGAGTTCGATGTGAACCCGATGCGCGGGTACACGGGAGCCCCGGCGGCGGTCGCGTGCAAGGTGGCGCGGGTCAGTCCGGTGGCCCGGGCGCCCTCGTACAGCGCCTTGCGCGTGACCGCCTCGCCGTAGCCCCGGCGCTGCCACTCCGGGTCCGTCGCGACCAGTGCGACGAACAGGCGGCCTGCTGCTTCGACCGCCCCCGCGCAGGTCACCGGAACATCGCCGCGCATGCCCAGGTAGGCGTACACCTCGTTCTTCCACAGCGCGGATCCGGCGAGTCCGTCGCGGCCCGTCGCCAAGGGAAACCCGTAGCCGCGCGAGTTGAGGTCCGCGTAGACCTGCAACTGCTCGTCGGTGGTCACCCGCACGAACGTCAGCTCGGGGTGGACCGGCTCGGGGAGGGGGAGCAGGTCCCCGGCCATGCCCCAACCGGGGAAGGCATGCCGAAGACCCGCCTGCTCCGTCGCGGTCTCCAGCGCGCGGCGAGCCCCGTCGTCGAGGAGGTCCTCGAAGAGCCACAGGAAGCCGGGGCGCTTCTTCGTGCGCATGATGTCCGCTGCCTGGCCCAGGCGTTGCCCGAGGAGCCCTGCGTCCGCGCCCACTTCCGTGAGGGTGAGGCAGTTCCAGAAGGGGAATCGACAGTCCGCCCAGCGCACGGCGATGCCTGGAAGGTCCCGCACGTCCGCAGCTGCGTCGCGGTCGAGCACCATGGCGCGCCAGGCCACGGTGAGCTGTTCCATCGATTCGACGGACTCCGCAAGATCGGTCAACGTAACCCCACAGGTCATTGAGCTTGGAGAAACCCTTCCCCCACTCCTACACGAATCCGGCGCCACGGGGCGGTGCGTCCTGTCACCGCGGGCCTCTCGTCGTTGACGTCCGGCCGCATCGAGGGCGGTCACGAACTCGCGGTACGCGTACCGTCCGTTGGGTCGCCCGGGGCGGGCCGGTCCCTGCGCCCTATCGTTCGCCGTGCACGCGCCGTTGCGGCCCGTGGTCCGACGAGGGTGGTGTGCGGGTGACGGCGAGCAGCGCCATGTCGTCGGTGATGCGGCCTGCGGAGTGGCGGTTCACCTCGCTGAGGAGGGCGTCGAGTAGCGCGTCCGGCCCGGGGAACTCGACCCCGGTCAGCCCGGCCGTGGGGTCGTAGAAGTCTCCGGCGCGGTTGCGCGCCTCGTTCAGGCCGTCGGTGTACAGCAGGAGCGTGGCCCCTGAGGGGAAGGGCACGGTGTCGGTCCGGTCCTGGCCGGTGCCCAGTTCCGCCAGTCCCAGGGGAGGGGCCGGTACGGACGGTTCCGCGGTGTGCACCCGGCCGGCGTGCAGCACCAGCGGGGGAGGGTGGCCGCGGTTGAGCAGCCGCAGTTGATCGTGGCGGGGCGGGATCTCGACGAGGACGCCGGTGACGAAACCCTCGATGCGCTCGGGTCCGGTCCGCTGGCACCTTTCCCGGAGCAGGGCCCGCTCCAGCCTGGCCGCGACCCCGACGAGCGTGGGTTCCTCCTCGGCGGCCTCCCGGAACGCACCCATGGCCACGGCCACCACCTTGACCGCGTCCAGGCCCTTGCCCCGCACATCGCCCACCAGACACCGCACGCCGAACGGAGTGTCCTGGGCGCTGTAGAGGTCGCCGCCGATCTGGGCGTCCTTCACGGCCGCCTGATAGCGCACCGCGATCCGCAGCGGTCCGATCGAGGCCGGTGGCTGCGGCAGCACCGCGCGCTGCGCGGCGAGGGCGATCCTGCGTGCGGACTGCATGCGCGCGTAGCTGTAGTACATGAGGCGGTTGACGACGATGGCGAGGGCCGAGACGGTCACGACCGCCGCCAGCTCGCTCCACCCACCGGAATCACCGATCAGGCCGAAGTGGGTGAGCAGCGCGGCATCGGCGGCACAGGCACCGATGCCCGCCAGGATGGTCGCGCGGAGCGACAGCAGCGCGGCGGCCGTCATCGGCGCTGCCGTATAGAAGGCTTCCGCGCTCACGTGCGGGGAGGTGGCGTAGTCGAAGAGCGCACCTCCGACGAGCAGGAGGACGGGGAGGAAGTGAAGGTGGCGCAGACACCAGCGCCCGAGCGTGGCGCGCCCCGCGCTCGACGTCCTCACGTCCCCGCTCCCGCTCTGTCGTGCTGCACCACACCTCAAGCATCCTCGGGCCGGATGACGGCTGCCAGTCGTGGAACGACCGTATGGGTCTGCGGTGTGGCGACAGGACCTAGGGGAAGGTGCAGGTCGTCCTGCCTGGAGTTGCGGCTGTGCGCATACCTCTGCATGCCTGTGCGCGTGCATGCAATCACCCGGAGTGGTGTGACGGCGCGTCCGGGCAGCGTGGGAAGTTCTCGTCTCGGCGCCTTCCCGCGCGCCCGCTTCATCGCCATGTCATCGGCATTTCAACGCCTTCCGCGAGGGTGGGGAGGTCGTCTGGCGAACGACCGGCGAACGACCGGTCGTGCAGTGGCGCGGAGTCTCCACCGGCGAAGTCGCGTGTCGCCGGTGGTTCGGGCTCGCTGTCGGTCTCAAGGAAAGGTGTGTTCATGGCCAGGCTGATGGTCCTGTTCATCGGCATCGCGGTGGTCTTCTCGGTGATCGCCTTCAAGGGCGGCAATGCGCCGGTGGGCCTCCTGTTCGTCGTGGTGGCGGCCGCTCCGGTCCTCTTCCTCGGATATGCCGTGGTGAACAGGCGCCGGGCCGGCGGGGCCACCGCCGCGGGGCAGCGGCCGCAACAGCGTGGCCGGCGGACGCTGATCCCGCGGTTGATCGCGCTCGTCATGGTCGTGGCGGTGGGCTACGGCGTGTACTGGGTGATGTGCGAGCCGAAGGCCAACGACAAGGCGCTGACCCGGGTCTCCGACTTCGAGACCGGCTGCGGCGCCGGCCTGGCCCGCAAGTACTTCCCGCAGGCGGCCGACCGCACCGGCGCCGGCCCGCACCCGATCGCGATGTTCACCATCAGCGAGTCCGGCTCTCCCAACCCCGCCTACCCGGCCTCCGGCACGGCGGACTACTGGAGCGGAAACGGCCTCGACCCGCACCGGGTCCAGCTGATCGCATGCCTGGACTCGCCCGACGAGGGCGAGTTCCTGACCGACTGCAAGTTCACGACGGACAGCATCAAGCTGTACCGCGGCGTGTACGACGTGACCGTGTACGAGGCCAAGACGGGCAAGAAGGTCGGCAGTGAGCAACTGAGCGGCTCCCGCAAGCCCGACTGCCCGGGGATGGTCTACCTCAAGCGGGGCACCGACAAGCTCCACACCGAGCCGGAGTTCGCCGACTACCAGGCCGTGCTGCGCAAGTACGTCGACAACTGACGAGGCCGGCCACCTCGCAGGACCCGTCCCTGTCAGGTGGTTCGCCCGGGGCCGGCGCAGGTGGTGCCGGGGCGCGTCGGGCAGTCAGCCCAGGTCGGTCGCCCAGGCGCCCAGCACGGCGAAATCCTCCGCGGTCAGTCCGACGCGGGGGTCTATCCGGCGCAGGAGAGCGGGACCGTGGTGGTGTTCCGCGACCCAGGCCCGGTCTGCGTCGTTGATCTCGTCGTCGACCCAGGCGAAGGCGCGCCCCCTGGCCCACGCGACGATCTCCGGTGTCTTCCAGAACACGTCTCCCGCAGGCTCGGGCCGCGGCGAGCGCCAGGGGACGAAGGGCAGCGTGGGCAGCCCCAGAGCCGGGGCGATGAAGTCGTTGGCCTCCTGCTCCCAGGTGGTCGCCCAGACCAGGTCGAAGGGGAGCGCCAGCAGCGCCGGCCCGTGGTGCGGGTTGAGCCAGACACGAAGCGGCTTGATGCGCCCGTCGGTCAGCCCCCAGTCGGTCAGCCGGCGTCGTTGGGCGGCCTCCCAGCGGGGCGTCAGCAGCCGATGCGTCTGATAGTCGTCGGGGCGTCGCTGCGGCTTCGCGGCATAGGGGTTCAGCGGTCCGTCCACGTCCACCAGCAGCACTGGGCGCATCAGTTCGCTCCGATCCCCGCGTCCTGCTGCGCAACGTACCGTTCGGGCACGTGGTCGCCCAGCGAATTGCTGATGTGCCGGCCGCCGAGAGCGAGCACCTCGGGCGCGTTGTGCGGGCGGCAGCGGCCCGCTCATGCCGGCCCCCATGCCGGCGCCCCTGGGGCGGCGCCGATGTCGGGGTCGCGCGCCCTCGTGTGGCGCCTCAAGCGGGGGCAAATTTCCGGTCAAGGTGCGGGTGGGGCTGTGGTGACGCCCGTGTCGTCGACTGGGCCGTGCAGCAGCATCAGAGGCCATCTGAACAGGGGAAAAGCCGATTTGATCGGGGCTGCCCCGTACCCGGTGTTGTCGGACCCGCGCCCTAGACTCGCTGTGCGAGGGCTTGTTCCGGGGAACGGAGTGGGTGTTCATGAGCGGGGAGTGGACGGCAGGGGGGCTGCCGCCGGTGGCGGCGGCGCGTACGGCCGAGGCGCGGCGGCGGGGCACATGGTCCTCGGCGCTGTCGACGGGGGAGTTCACCGCGATCCGGTCCGTCGGCTTCGAGCCGGTCGGGCAGGTGCTGGGCACGGCCGTCTACCACGTGGCAGGTGGCGGCAGCTCCTGGCGCTACTACGACTGCGGCTATGGGAACGCCAGTTGGTCCGGGCGCGGCTCGACGCCCGCACCGGTCGCCGTCTCCGGTCAGGGGGCCGCCTCCAAGTCGTTGGTCGATGTGCTGCTGGCCGCACGGCATGCGGCGCTCGCGCGGATGACGGCGGAATGCACGGCACTGGGCGGCGACGGCGTGGTGGCCGCCGACCTCACCATGGCGCCGTTCCCCTCCGCTCCCCACTGCTTCGAATTCCAGGTGATAGGCACCGCCGTGCGGGCACAGGGTGCGGTGCGGCCCCATCGCCCCTTCACCACGCATCTGGACGGCCAGGGCTTCGCCAAGCTGATCGCCGCGGGCTGGGTGCCGGTCGAACTCCTGGTGGGGCTGGCCATCGGTACCCGCCACGATGACTGGACGACCCGGCGGCAGAACTGGTTCGGAGCCGGCAATCAGGAGGTCACCGGCTGGAGCCAACTGGTCTCGGCGACCCGCCATGACGCGCGGGCGCGGATCGGTGAGCAGGCGTGGCACACCGGAGCGGACGGCGTGGTGCTGGGCGACAGCCGCCTGCGGATCTGGCGCGAGGAGTGCGTCCGGGCGCGCCGCCGCAACAGCGACTCCGACCAGAAGGACCACGTCGCCGAGGCCACCTTGGTCGGCACCGCGGTGGCCGGATTCACCGTGCGCCAGGAGCCGCCGCGCACGCTGACCATGATGTCGCTGGATCCGAACCGCCGCCGCGCGCGTGTCACGTGACGTACCGCCGAACACCACTCGTCGGCTCCGACCCGTCGGCGTCCGTCGGTCCTCGCCCGTCCATCACCACCAGGCACTTTCACGAGGGGAACCGCTCATGACCGCCACCGACCCGACCGCTCAGGGCGTCCCGGCCGATGCGATGCGGCGGCTGGCCGAGCTCCAGCCGGGCAAGCCGGGGTCGATCTTCACCAGTGACCTGTCGGTCAACGAGTTCCTGCTCGTGCGCGAGGCCGGGTTCCGGCCGCTCGGCCTGGTGCTGGGCAGCTCCATCTACCACGTGGGCATCCAGCTGGGCCGCTGGGGGAAGAACCAGGAGCTCACCACCCTGAGCCAGGCCATGTACCACGCCCGGGAGTTGGCCATGACACGGATGGAGGCCGAGGCGGCACAGCTGGGCGCCGACGGCATCGTGGGCGTGCGGCTCTCGGTCGAGGCGCGGGATTTTGGGAGTGATATCGCCGAGTTCATCGCCATCGGCACCGCGGTGAAGGCCGACGCTCCCGCGCCCGGAGGCAACGGCAGTTGGCGCAACGCCAAGGGCCAGCCCTTCACTTCGGACCTCAGCGGGCAGGACTTCTGGACGCTGGTCCGCGCCGGGTACGCCCCGCTGGGCATGGTCATGGGCACCTGCGTCTACCACATCGCCCACCAGAAGATCGGCTCGATGTTCTCCAACATCGGCAGGAACGTGGAGATCGAACCGTTCACGCAGGCCCTCTACGACGCGCGGGAGTTGGCGATGGAGCGGATGCAGCGCGAGGCCGAGGAACTCCACGCGGAAGGCATCGTCGGCGTACAGCTCAACTCGCACAACCACCGCTGGGGCGGTCACACCACGGAGTTCTTCGCCATCGGCACCGCCGTGCGGCCGCTGCGCGAGGACCATGTCATCGAGCGTCCGACGATGGTGCTGAGCCTCGACGGCTGAGCACGCGCCCCGTCGCCCCGACCACAGACCGAAACGAAAGGCCGCCGCGCTGATGTCCTCCCACGACCCCGTCCCGTCCGAGTCCGGTGGCGGCGCCGCCACTGTCGACATGCTCGCCGCCGCGCTGCGCCGGGACGCCGCCGACCTGGAGGTGTACGCCCAGGTGCTGACCGGGGCGCTGGCGGACGCGCTGCCGCCCGGTGCGGTGACGGTCGAGCGCAAGCGCGGCATGGCCGACCGGCTGGCCGGCAGGGAGGGGAAGGTGGCCCGGCTGGAGGTCGCGCTCGGCGAGCAGCGCCTGGTGCTCGACCTCTCCGGCAGCCGCCCCGGCGGCGAGGTCTGCAAGGAGGTGCGGGGCGTGGTGCTCTCCCGCCGCCCGGTCGAGCTGGACGAGTGGGTGCGGGAACTGGCCGAGGCCGTCGCCGCCCGCGCCGCTTCCGACGCCCGGGCCCGGGCGGCGCTGGAGAGGCTGCTGCTGGGCGGTTGACCCCGGAGCCGATCGGCCCGCGACGCGGGGATCGGCACCGCAAAGGCTCCGACAGCCCAGACAGCCCAGACACCCGACCGCCCCTACCGCCCCGCCGGATTTCACCGCCCCGGCCGTCCGGTCACCCCAGCGGCTTGTCCAGCACCGCCTTGGTGTGGCTGAAGGTCTCCATCGAGTACTCGCCGTGGTAGCGCCCCATGCCGCTCTCGCCCACCCCGCCGAACGGCAGGCCGGGCGCGGTGAGATGGGCGACCGGCAGGCCGAAGGCCAGGCCGCCGGAGGAGGTTTCGGTCAGCAGCCGGTGCTTGGTCTCTTCGGAGTCGGTGAACGCGTACAGCGCGAGCGGCTTGTCGCGTTCGTTGATGAACGCGATGGCCGCGTCCAGATCGGGCACCGCCACGATCGGCAGGATCGGGCCGAAGATCTCCTCCTGCATCACCGGGGCGTCGGGGGAGATGTCGGCGAGGACGGTGGGCGCCAGATAACGGTCGGCGCGGTGGTGGGTGCCGCCGATGACCGTACGGCCGCCGTCGAGGAGCGCGGTGAGCCGGTCGAAGTGGCGCTCGTTGACGATCCGTCCGTACTCGGGGGCGGTTGCCGGATCCGCTCCGTAGACCTCGTGTACGGCCTCGGCGAGGTGCCGTTCGAGGTCCTTGGCGGTGTCGCCGACGGCCAGTACGTAGTCGGGGGCGACGCAGGTCTGGCCGGCGTTGAGGAACTTGCCGGCCACCAGGCGCCGGGCGGTCGTGGCCAGGTCCACGCCCGGGTCGAGGACGGCGGGGCTCTTGCCGCCCAGTTCCAGCGTGACCGGCGTCAGGTGGCGGGCGGCGGCGGCCATCACGATCCGGCCGACGGCGCCGTTGCCGGTGTAGAAGATGTGGTCGAAGCGCTGGGCCAGCAGTGCGGTGGTCTCCGGGACGGCGCCCTCGACGACGGCCACCGCCTCGGCGTCCAGGTAGCGGGGGAGCAGCCGGGCGAGTGCGGCCGAGGTGGCCGGGGCGAGCTCGCTGGGCTTGACGACGGCGCAGTTGCCGGCGGCCAGCGCGCCGACGAGCGGGCTGAGCGCGAGCTGGAGCGGATAGTTCCAGGGCGCGATCACCAGGACGACGCCGAGGGGTTCGCGAACGGTGTGCGCGGTCGCCGGGAGCAGTCGTTCGGGCAGCTCCGCGGGCCGGGGTGCCAGCCACGCGTCGAGGTGGTCGAGGGTGTGGTCGATCTCGTTGAGGGTGAAGCCGATCTCGGTGCGGTAGCCCTCCTCGGGGCCCTTGCCGAGGTCGGCGGCGAGTGCGGCGAGGAGCTCGTCGCGATGGTCGGTGAGCAGGGTGCGCAGGGCCGTGAGCTGGCCGCGGCGCCAGTCGGTGGCGGCGGTGCGGCGGGTGGCGAAGGTGGTGCGGAGCCGGTCGACGACGGTGGCCGCGTCCAGGTCGGGGGTGGGGGCGAGGGTGGTCATGTCGCCGAGGCTACACGAAACGAAAAATTTTCGTTTCGTAATGCAGGTCGATAGACTCCCGGTGTGGGCGAACGTACCGAGAGCAATCAGACCGCCACGGCCGGCCGGCGGACCGCCCGTGGCCGCCCGCGGGACGCCGAACGCGACCGGGCCCTCCTGGAGGCCACCGTCCAGGTCCTCCAGGAGAACGGCTACGGCGGGCTGACCACGGCCGCGGTCGCCAAACGGGCCGGAGTCTCCACCGCGACCCTCTACCGCCGCTGGCGCTCCAAGGAGGACCTCGTCGTCGGCACCGCCGTGCGCTGGGCGAGCGACCTCGGTCCGCAGCCGGACACCGGCAGCCTCGAGGGCGATCTGGCCGCGCTGCTGCGCGACAAGGCCGACACGCTGGAGGGTCCCGGCGGACGGCTGTTGCACGTCCTGATCGGTGAGTCCGCGCACAACGAAGCGCTGGCCCGCGTGCTGGACACCGCGATCATCGAGCCGGTCCGCGACCGGTCCGCCACCGTGGTGCGCCGCGCCGTCGACCGCGGCGACATCCCGCCGCTGGAGAATCCGCAGGTGCTGGCCGACCTCGTCGTGGGCTCGATGGTCAGCCGTCTGTTCCTGACCCCCGACGCGGCGCACCGGAGCGCCACGGACGGCCCGTCGTCCGGCGAGGCGGCGATCCGGGAACTGCTCCCGTTCCTGTTGCGTGCCCTGGGGGCGCAGCGGGGCTGAACGATCCCCGGCCGGCGCCCCAGGCCCTATTCGCCGGGCGTCAGCCGCAGCCCGTGCAGGGCCACGGCGAGGTCGGCCACCGCGCGGGGATCGCGCAGCGAGCGCCCCGTCAGCTCCTCCAGCCGGCGCAGCCGGTAGCGGACGGTGTTGCGGTGGCAGTACAGCAGCTCCGCCGCGTCGACCGTCGAACCGGCCGCCGCGAACCAGCACTCCAGGGTCTCCAGCAGGCGGTCCCGCTCGTCGGCCGGTAGCCGCAGTACGCCGTCCAGGGCGGCCCGGGCGATCCGTCCGGCCTCGTCCGGGGCCGCCGCGACCAGCAGGGCGGCCGGGCTGTTGTCGAAGCGCGCGATGCCGGTGGCGGGTCGACCGCGTGCGTCGGTGAGCGCCAGACGGGCGAGCCGGAGGGCCTTGGGGGTCTCCCGAAGGTCGCGGTAGGCGGGGCTGATGCCCACGTGGGCGGCGAGCGACCGTTCCAGGACGCGCAGCACCGCGTCATCGGCCTCCGGATGCGGAACGGCCACCACGCCGACCTGTAGGTCCGGCAACAGGCGCCAGGCCGACCGCAGTTGTTCGGCGCGCAGGCGGGCCTCGACCCCGGGCAGCGCCTCCCGGCCGGGGCCGGGCACCTCGGCGGCGACCACGACATACGGTCCACCGGTCGGCAGGCCGAGCACATCGGCGGCGTCCCACAGGGGCGTACGGTCGGCGAGCAGGCCGGTGAACAGCGCCTCGACCATCGCCGAGCGCTCCCGCTCGCGTTGCAGCACCAGCTCGGAGACCTCCTCGCGATACGCGTCGCTGGCCGACGCGGCGAGGCCGCCGTTCACCCACCACGCGGCCAGGGCCATGATGGTTTCGGTGGTGAGGCCCTGGGCGGAGCGGGCCTCGGTGGCGATCGCGGACCACAGGATCTCGGACCCGACGCGATAGGCGTGCAGCAGCTCGGCCAACGGGGTTCCCTGGCGCGCCCGTTCGCGGCCGGTCTCGCGCGCCGGCGCCATGTCCCCGTCGCGGCCGTCGACCAGCTGCTGGAGCACCAGCTCGCAGTTGCGTCGACACGATGCGGTCAACTCCGCGAAGGGGATGTGTTCGTCGCCCCGGTAGTAGGGCACCTGGGCGCGGATGTAACGGGCCATCCGTGCGCCCAGTTCCTCGGTGCGGGTCAGCAACGAAGCCGCTATCGGGGCGATTTCGGCGAGTGCGTCGGGGTTGCGGCTCATACCCGCAGGTTACAAAGGTCGCACGCACAAACGGGTGTGGTTGTGCTCTGGGACAACAGAGGCGGGTGTGGTGCTGTGCGTCCGCACATGGCCCCTGTGGCGTCGGGCCGTCACGATACGAGGACGTTACCGGCCGGTATCGGACCGATTTCCGTCGTGCTGCCTTCTCAGGGGGAACCGTGCCCAGAGCCGCATTACCGCGCACCACACACACCCTCGCCACCGCTGACGCCCCGCGCAGCGCCGGCGTCCGGAAGTGCGCGTCCGTACTGACCGGCGCCGCGCTCCTCGCCTCCGCCCTCACCGTGACCACCACCCCGGCCTCCGCGCACGCCGCGGCCCCGGCCGGGACGGGGAAATACGTGGCCCTCGGCGACTCCTACGCCGCCGGGGCCGGCGTCCCCGCCCAGTCCGCGGGCCTGTGCCTGCGCTCCGACCACAACTACGGCCATCTCGTCGCCGCGGCCCTCTCCCCGTCCTCCTACGTGGACAAGACCTGCGCCGGCGCCAAAGTCGGCGCGCTGACCACCGCCCAGACCGACCTCGGGATCGTCGTCAACGGCCCCCAGCTCGATGCCGTCACCCCCGACACGTCCCTGGTCACCCTCACCCTCGGCGGCAACAACCTCGGCACCTCCGACGTCGGCTTCGTCGACGTCGTGGTCGCCTGCTCCGCCCTGTCCCTGACCAACCCGTTCGGAGCGCCCTGCCGGAACTTCTACGGCGACACGCTCAGCAAGCGGCTCGACTCGGCGGCGGCGCAGCTGGCCGACGGTCTCCGCAAGCTGTCCGCCAAGGCCCCCAAGGCCAAGGTGGTGGTCGTCGGTTACCCGGCGGTGCTCCCCGACGACCCGACGGCATGCTTCGGCAAGATGCCCGTCACGACCGGCGACCTCCGCTTCCTGCGCTCCGTCATGGGCGAGCTCAACGAGAAGGTCGAGAGGACCGCCACCGCCGCGGGTGCCACGTACGTCGACACCCTCGCTCCGACCAAGGGCCACGACAGCTGCTCCGCGTCCCGCTGGATCGAGGGGCTGCTGCCGACCTCGCCCGCCGCACCGCTGCACCCCAACGCCAGGGGCGAACGGGCCATGGCCGACGCGGTGTTGAGGGCATTGGGGCGCTGAACCGCACGACAGGCCCTAGGGCCCTCCGCCGCTGCCCGCGGCGGCACCGGCCCTCGTGAGCGCGCTCCGCCCCGCCGGATCCCCTCCAGCGGGGCGGAGCGCCGGCCCCGCGCCGTTGTCGCCGCCACGGGGCGGGCGGGAGTCGACGGACCTCCCGTGGCGACGGTCCGCGTCTCTGCCTTTCGGTAGAGCCGCGGATCCCCCGCGAGGTTCACACCGGGCCCGGGTTCGGGCGTCGATACTGGTCAGCGTGGAACGCACCAGCCCCTTCCGCCGTCTCGCCGGTCGTCGCCCGTCGGCCGGAATGTTCGCGTCCCGGTCCGCGCGCACGGTGGCGGAGACCGCCGGCGTGGCCCTCGCGGGCCTGGGCGTCTACGTGACGGTCGGACGCCTTGAGCCGTTGCCGCACCCGGGGCTCCAGTTGCTGGCGCTCGCCACCGGTGCCGGGCTCTTCCCGCTGCGCCGCCGGTGTCCCACGGCCGTGCTGCTGGCGCTCGCCGTGTTGGCCGGCCTGTCGCCCGGCGTCGGGCCGATCACCGCGGCGACCGCGTACACGGTGGCGCGCCGGACCGTCCGCGCACGGTGGCGCACCAGACTGCTCGCCACGGCGGGCGGCCTCGTCGTGGTGTCCGCGGCGGCGACCGCGCCGTGGCTGGGCCCCGGATCCGTGGCGTACGGGGTGGCGCTCGGCCTGGCCCTGGCGCCGACCGCCGTGGTCGTCCCCGGCCTGGCAGGCACGGCCAACGGGCAGCAGGGGCGCCTGTTGCGGGCGCTGCGCGAGCGCGGCGACGCGGCGGAGCGCGCCCACCGGCTCGCCGACAGCGAGGCGCGCATCCACGAGCGGTCCCGCATCGCCGCCGAGATGCACGACCTGGTGGGGCACCGGCTCAGCCTGATCTCGCTGCACGCCGGCGGGCTGGAGCTGGCCCTGGACCGGGCGGCACCCGAGCTGCGTGAGGAGGCCGTCCTGGTGCGGCGGACCACCGGGGACGCGATGCGCGAGCTGCGGCAGGTGCTCGGGGTGCTCGGGCCGCTGGGCCGGGACACCGGGCCGGACGCGCTCACCGATGCGACCGGCACCCGCGCCGACGTCGAGGCGCTGCTGGCGGAGTCCCGCGACGGGGGGATCGCGGTACGGCTGGACTGGACGGGGCCGGATCTCGACGCCCGCCCGGCGCGGGTACGCCGGGCGGTGCACCGGGTGGTACGCGAGGCCCTGACCAACGTGCACCGGTACGCGACCGCGGCACACGTCACCGTGACGGTCGTGCACGACGACGAGACGGTGCGGGTCACCGTCCGCAACGGCGCACCGCCGGGTCCGCCGGCCGCTGCCGGTGACCTGGGCACCGGGCGCGGCCTGACCGGCCTCCGGGAACGGGTGGAACTGCTCGGGGGCACGTTCGACGCCGCCGCGCTGCCGTCCGGCGGGTTCCAGGTGGACGCGACCGTGCCCGCCGACCCCGATGACTCCCTGGCCCCCGAGCGTCCCGCAGGCGGGCCGGACGTCCCCGGCCCCGGTGGCCCGGTGGACGACCCGTCCGGCGCCGCCCACCGGGCCACCGGCGGGGAGCCCGTTCCGCCCGCCCGCCGGATCACCGAGGCGCTGACCCTCGCCTTCGGGCTGGCGGGGCTGTGTGTGCTGATGGTCATCGCGGTCCTCTTCGTGTACGCCACCCGACCCCGGCACCAGGGGCCGCCCCCGCTGCCCCGCGTCGGCATGACCTACCAGGAGGTGGCGGGGACGGGCGTACTGGACAACGCGGCGGTCCGGGCCGCGGCCACCGGCCACGAGCCGCCGCGCCCCGCCGGTACGGCCGGCTGCATCTACCCCTTCAACGGCGCCACCGAGAGCCGCCCCGGCAGCCTGGTCGTCGCCCGCTACTGCTTCGACGCCTCGCAGCGTCTCATCGCCATCGACCGCTTCGCCGTCCCGTCGGTCCGGGACGCCGTGCCCTGGGAGACCCCGTGACCGAGCCCAACCGGCCCATCCGCGTCCTGCTCGCCGACGACGAGACGATGATCCGGCACGGCGTCCGGCTGATCCTGCGGCACGCCGACGGCATCGACGTCGTCGCCGAGGCCCAGGACGGGCGGCAGGCCGTCGAGCTGGCCGCCGTCCACCGCCCCGACGTGGCGCTGGTGGACGTCCGGATGCCGGTGTGCGACGGCCTGGCCGCGATCGCGCCGCTGCTCGCCCTCGATCCCGCGCCGCGCGTGGTGATGCTGACGACCTTCGGCGACGAGGCCAACGTCATCCGGGCCCTGCGGGAGGGGGCCACCGGCTTCCTCCTGAAGGACGAGGGTCCGCAGGAGTTGATCAGCGCGATCCGGGCGGCCGCCGCCGGCGACGCCGTGCTCTCCCCGGGCGTCACCGGGGCGGTGATCGCCCGGATGCTGCGCGGCGGCGATCCGGAAGCCGCGGAAGCGGCGCGCGCGGACGACCGGATCGCCCGACTCACCGCCCGGGAGCGGGAGGTCCTCGCGATGCTGGGCGAGGGACTGTCGAACCAGGAGATCGCCGGGCGCCTGGGCATCGGGGTCGGCACGGTCAAGACGCACGTCGGCGCGATCCTGGAGAAGACCGGTTCGGCGAGCCGGGTGCAGGCGGCCCTCCTGGCCCATCGGACGGGCCTGACCTCCTGACGGCCGTCGAGCTCGGGCGTCCCGCCGAGGGGCCTCCGGCTCCGGGCCGCCCGCACCTCTCCCCAAAGGAAGAGCCCCACCGACCCTGCCTGGGCCCAAAGGCAGGGAAGGCCCGCCCGACCCCTGCTTTCGACAGAGCTCAACTCCGGCCTCCAGAAGGACGTTTGCGCAGCTCAGGCCGGTGAGGATGGAGGGGTTCCCCCGGTCCGCGGCGCCCTGGCCGCGGACCGTCGCACCCCAGGCGGAGTACACATGTCGCAGCAGTTTCCTTCCCCCGGCGCTCCGGTCGACGAACCGGCCGCCCGCGCCACCGGCCTCACCAAGGTGTACGGGAAGGGGGAAACCCAGGTCACCGCGCTGAAGGAGGTGTCCGTCGAGTTCGCCCGGGGCCGGTTCACCGCCGTCATGGGCCCCTCCGGATCCGGCAAGTCCACCCTGATGCACTGCCTGGCCGGGTTGGACAAGGTGACCTCCGGTTCGGCCCGCATCGGCGACACCGAGCTGGCAAGGCTGACGGATCGTCAACTCACCGCGCTGCGACGGGACAAGGTCGGCTTCGTCTTCCAGGGATTCAACCTGTTGCCCACCCTCACCGCACTGGAGAACATCACGCTGCCGTTGCGGATCGCCGGACGGCAGCCCGACCCGGCCTGGCTGGAGACCGTCATCGCCACCGTCGGCCTGGCCGACCGGTTGGGCCACCGGCCCGCCGAACTCTCCGGCGGCCAGCAGCAGCGGGTCGCGGTGGCACGCGCGCTGGTCTCCCGGCCCGACATCGTCTTCGCCGACGAACCGACCGGGAACCTCGATTCCCGGTCCGGCGCCGAGCTGCTCGGCTTCCTCCGCGACTCGGTACGGGAGTTGGGGCAGACCGTGGTGATGGTCACCCACGACCCGGTGGCCGCCGCGCACGCGGACCGGGTGGTGTTCCTCGCCGACGGCCGGGTCGTCGACGAACTGCCCGCGCCCACCCCCGGCGCGGTACTGGACCGGATGCTCCGGTTCGAGGCCCAGGACAGCCCCCGCTGACACCGGCCGTCCCGGGCACCGCCCGGCACACCCCGCCCTCCGCCCGGGGCCCTGCGCGCCCACGCCGCACCCCTCCGGCGCCTCCTCGCTCCCGAAAGCTCCCCATGCTGCGAACCACCCTGCGCAACGTCCTCGCGCACAAGGCCCGTCTGGCCATGACCGCCCTGGCGGTCTGTCTCGGTGTCGCGTTCGTCTCCGGCACCCTTGTCTTCGCGGACTCCTCCGCGGCCGCCTACCGCGCCGCCGCGTCGAAGAACTACGCGGACATCGCGGTCACCGTCACCCCCAACGACCCCCCGCCCGGATCCGCCGCGTCCCGGCACGCCGACGTCCTCGACGACGCCCTCGCCAGGAAGCTCGCCGCCGTGCCCGGGATCGCCGCCGTGCGACCGTCGGTCGACGGCTCGGCCACCCTGAACGCCGCCGACGGCACGCCGCTCAGGGCCGGCAAGTCCTGGGCGAATCTGGCCGGCGCCTACGTACCGGGCAAGGACGGCAGGGACAGCCGGTACCCGCTGGTCGAGGGCCACGCCCCCCGCGACGCCGACGAACTCGCCGTGGACAGCGGCACCGCCGAGGCCGGGCACCTCACCCTCGGTGACCCGATCACCCTGGCCACCGACGGCCCGGTGATGACGAAGCGTCTGGTGGGCATCGTCACCACCCAGGACACCCGGGTGACCGCGGGCGGCACCCTCGCCCTGTTCGACAAGGCCACCGCCCAGCGGCTGTTCGCCTCCCCGGGCCACTACACCGGCATCGACCTGTCCGCCGCGCCCGGCACCGACCAGTTCCAGCTCGCCGACCGCGTCGGCACCGTCCTCCCACCCGACCGGGCCGAGGCCACCAGCGGCGCCGCCCAGGCCACCCAACAGGCCACCTACGTCGACACCGTGACCCGCGGCTACGCCAAACTGCCGCTGATCTTCGCCGGGGTCGCGCTGTTCATCGGCTCGTTCCTCATCGTCAACACCTTCACGATGCTCGTCACCCGGCGCACCCGTGAGATCGCGCTGCTGCGGGCCATCGGCGCCTCGCGCCGCCAGGTCGTCCGCTCCGTCCTCGCCGAGGCGGCCCTGCTCGGCCTCGCCGCCTCGGCCGCCGGATTCCTGCTCGGCCTCGGCATCGCCGCCGTACTGCCCGACGTCCTGAGCACCGCACAGGACACGCTGCCCGACGGGCCCCTGGTGATCGGCCCGCGCCCGGTCCTGGCCGCGCTCGGCGTCGGCGTGGGCGTCACGATGCTCGCCGCGTGGCTGCCCTCCCGCAGGGCGGCGGCCATCGCGCCCATCGAGGCGATGCGCACCACCGAGCAGCCGCCGTCCCGCACCCGGTCCCGGATCCGCGGCGCGGTGGGCCTGGCCCTCCTCGTCCTCGGTGTCGGGCTGCTGATCTCGCTCACCGGGGCGAAGGACGCCTCGGTCGAAAACCTCCAGAGCGCGCTGCTCGGCTGCGGCATCCTGGCCGTCGCCATGATCGTGCTGGCGCCGCTGCTCGCCGGCCCGGTGATCCGGCTCACCGGCCGACTGACCGGCCGTCTCGGCGTCACCGGCCGGCTCGCGCGGGAGAACGCGCTGCGCGACCCCCGGCGCACCGCGGCCACCGCCTCCGCCCTGATGATCAGCACCGCCCTGGTCGCCGGGCTCGCGGTCATCGGCAACTCCACCGGTCAGGCCCTCGACCGGCAGGCCGCCGACGGCCTCGCCGCCGACTACGTGATCGGTACCCGCACCCCCACCACCAGCATCGATCCGAACGCCGCGCACCGAGTGGCCGGCACGACCGGCGTGCGCACCGCCGCAGCCGTGGCGGACTCCACGCTCTTCATCGGCGGCAACGTCCGGCAGATCTCCGGCATCGACCCCACCACCGCGGACACCGTCCTCAGGCTCCACTTCCTCAGCGGCTCCGCCAAGGACCTCGGCCCCGGCCGGATCGCCCTCTCCGAGGCCGTCGCCCGTGAGCACGGCCTGCACACCGGCGACCGCGTCCAGGGGCACATCGGACGCAACCAGCACCCCACGCGGTACACCGTGGTCGGTGTCTACCAGGACAACCCGGTCGCCCACGACGCGCTGGGGGCCCGTACCGAGGTGCAGAAGAACAGCTTCACGCCCGGCTCCGTACAGCGGCTCCTCATCCGGACCGACGACGGCACCGCCACCCGCGCCCTGGAGGACCGACTGCGCACCGCGGTGGGCAACAACCCGCTGCTGACGGTCCAGGACCGGGCGGCACTCGTCCACGAGGCCGCCGGCACCGTCGGCAACCTGCTGACCCTGACCTACGGGCTGCTCGCCCTCGGCCTGGTGATCACCGCACTGGGCATCGTGAACACGCTGGCCATGTCGGTGGCGGAGCGCACCCGGGAGATCGGCGTGCTGCGGGCCATCGGCATGGACCGCGCAGGCATCCGGCGCATGATCCGACTGGAGTCGCTGACCATCGCCGCGTTCGGCACGCTCCTGGGCCTGCTGGGCGGGGTGTTCGGCGCCTGGGCGGTCGGCGCACTGGCCAACGGCGCGGTGGCGCAGTACACGCTCGCGCTCCCCTGGGGAACGCTGCTGCTGGTGTGCGTGCTGTCGCTCGCGATCGGCGTGGCGGCGGCGGTCGTCCCCGCCCGCCGCGCGGCCGCCCTGAGCCCCCTGGAGGCCGTGGCGACCACATAGCCGCACGCCGCCCTCAGCGGCACGCCCACCCCGGGGAGGAACTGGGGTGGGCGTCGACGCGCCGGTGCCCGGCGGGGAACGAGTGGGGGAGGGGTGGGGGCGGACCGGATCAGACGCACCGGGGGCACAGGCCCCGATAGGTCATCTCGACACCCGAGACCGTGAAGCCGAACCGCTCGGAGGCAGGGAGGTCGGCCAGTGGGTCGCCCTCGGGGTGGACGTCGCGAATCGCGCCGCAGCGCGAGCACACCAAGTGGTGGTGCGGGCGGTGCGCGTTGGGGTCGTAGCGCTTGGCGCGGCCGTCGGTGGTCACCTCGGTCACCTCGCCGAGCGAGACGAGCTCGCCGAGGGTGTTGTAGACGGTCGCGCGGGAGATCTCCGGCAGCCGGTCGGTGGCGCGCGCGAGCACCTCGTCCGCGGTGAGGTGGATGTGCTCGCCGTCGAGAACCTCGGCGACGACCCGGCGTTGGGCGGTCATCCGCCAGCCGCGTCCCCGAAGTCGTTCCAGCAGGTCACTCATGGTCACCAGCCTAACCGTGCAGCGTCCGGCGAATGAATTCGTACGGATCTGGTCGCCATATTGACTTGGATCTAGTCCATCGTAGGATCGGTTCTGGCGATAGCCAAGGGACGAGACACCGCAGGGAAAGCACGTGACGGTTCACCACATGGGTCCGCTCACCCCCGAATCCTGTCGCGCCGGTCGCGGACAGCCGCAGCACAGGCGAGCGTCGGCCGCCCGCAGGCTGCGCCCATGCGTGTGGCGCCGGCGTACGGACGGTGACGACCTCGGCGCCGAGGCGATCGCCGCCGGTGCATGCCGTCAGGCAGCCCATGTCCCCCCTCGCGTCGCGTACGGGCCGGCCGCGCACCCAGTGCGATCGGCCCCGTGTGCCGTAGCGAACCGGCCGACGGCGTCGATGGCTCCGTCGGTCAGGCCCCCCTGTCCGACCGCGACCGACGACAACGGCTTCCCGGTCAAAGAGGCCGAGATCGCCCACCCGGGGCCTGTGCCCCGATATGTTCCATTGCCGGCGGTTGTCGATCCACTGCTGGCGGTTGCTGAGTCTGTGATCCGCCTTATCCGGAAGGATTCCCATGTCTGAGAACCATGACGCACAGGCCGTAGAGGGCGAGGGCGGCTGCCCGGTGGTGCACGGGCGGGCTGCGCACCCGACCCAGGGGGGCGGTAACCGGCAGTGGTGGCCGGAGCGACTCAACCTGAAGATCCTCGCCAAGAACCCGGCCGTGGCGAACCCCCTCGGTGAGGAGTTCGACTACGCCGCGGCGTTCAACAGCCTGGACCTCCCGGCCGTGAAGCGGGACATCGCCGAGGTGCTGACCACCTCGCAGGACTGGTGGCCCGCCGACTTCGGCACCTACGGCCCGCTCATGATCCGGATGGCCTGGCACAGCGCCGGCACCTACCGGATCAGCGACGGCCGCGGCGGCGCCGGCGCCGGTCAGCAGCGCTTCGCGCCGCTCAACAGCTGGCCGGACAACGCCAGCCTCGACAAGGCCCGCCGCCTGCTGTGGCCGGTCAAGAAGAAGTACGGCCGGAACATCTCCTGGGCCGACCTCATGATCCTCACCGGCAACGTCGCGCTGGAGTCGATGGGCTTCAAGACCTTCGGCTACGCCGGCGGCCGCGAGGACGTGTGGGAGCCGGAGGAGGACGTCTACTGGGGCCCCGAGACCGAGTGGCTCGGCGACGCCCGCTACACCGGCGACCGCGAGCTGGAGAACCCGCTCGGCGCGGTCCAGATGGGCCTGATCTACGTCAACCCCGAGGGCCCCAACGGCAACCCGGACCCGATCGCCGCGGCCCGCGACATCCGCGAGACGTTCCGCCGCATGGCGATGAACGACGAGGAGACCGTCGCGCTGATCGCCGGTGGCCACACCTTCGGCAAGACCCACGGCGCCGGCCCGGCGGACAAGGTCGGCCCGGACCCCGAGGCCGCCCCGATGGAGCAGATGGGCCTCGGCTGGAAGAGCGCGCACGGCACCGGCGCGGGCCCCGACGCGATCACCAGCGGCCTGGAGGTCACCTGGACCACCACGCCCACCCAGTGGAGCAACGGGTTCTTCAAGAACCTCTTCGAGTACGAGTACGAGCTGACCAAGAGCCCGGCCGGCGCCAACCAGTGGGTGGCGAAGGACGCCGAGGCGATCGTCCCCGACGCGCACGACCCGTCGAAGAAGCGCCTCCCGACGATGCTCACCACCGACCTCTCGCTGCGCTTCGACCCGATCTACGAGCCGATCTCGCGGCGTTTCTACGAGAACCCGGAGGAGCTCGCGGACGCCTTCGCCCGCGCCTGGTACAAGCTGACGCACCGTGACATGGGCCCGATCGCACGCTACTTGGGCCCGGAGGTCCCCTCCGAGGTGCTGCTGTGGCAGGACCCGCTGCCGGAGCGCACCGGTCAGCTGATCGACGCCGCGGACACCGCCGCCCTCAAGCAGCAGGTCCTCGGCTCCGGGCTCACCGTCGCCCAGCTGGTCTCGACCGCCTGGGCCTCGGCCTCCTCGTTCCGCGGCAGCGACAAGCGCGGCGGGGCCAACGGCGCCCGCATCCGCCTGGAGCCGCAGCGCAACTGGGAGGTCAACAACCCGGACGAGCTGGCGCAGGTGCTGCGCACCCTGGAGGGCATCCAGGAGTCCTTCAACTCCCAGGGCGGCAAGCAGGTCTCGCTGGCCGACCTGATCGTCCTCGCGGGCGGCGCGGCCGTCGAGAAGGCGGCCAAGGACGGCGGCTACGACATCGAGGTGCCCTTCACGCCGGGTCGCGTGGACGCCGCCCAGGACCAGACGGACGTCGAGTCGTTCGACGCGCTCGAACCGGCCGCCGACGGCTTCCGCAACTACGTCGGCAAGGGCAACCGCCTGCCGGCCGAGTACCTGCTGCTCGACAAGGCCAACCTGCTGACGCTGAGCGCGCCCGAGGCGACCGTCCTCGTCGGCGGCCTGCGGGTCCTGGGTGCCAACCACGGGCAGTCCAAGCACGGCGTCCTCACCGACAAGCCGGGCACGCTGACCAACGACTACTTCGTCAACCTGCTCGACCTGGGCACGACGTGGAAGTCGACGTCCTCGGCGCAGGACGAGTTCGAGGGCCGCGACGCGAGCGGCGCGGTCAAGTGGACCGGCACCCGTGCCGACCTGGTCTTCGGCTCGAACTCCGAGCTGCGTGCCGTCGCCGAGGTGTACGCGGGCGACGACGCCAAGGAGAAGTTCGTGCACGACTTCGTCGCTGCATGGGACAAGGTCATGAACCTGGACCGGTTCGACCTCGCCTGAGAGATCTGCGACGTCCGGGTCGGCCGGTGCGGGCCGCCCCGGACGTCACCCGTTCCGCCCCCGCTGATCAGGGGGCTTCCGGCGCCCGGCCGAAGAGCCGGCCGGCGAGGTCGACGCCCACGACGGCGCCGGCCTCGTCGCGCGTGAAGAACCCGCGCTGCCCCTTCAGGCCGCCCTCGGTGACGAGGTACTCGTCGCCGTCGCCGGGCAGGAAGGCCATGCCGGCCGCCGGGTAGTCCGGGGGCATGTCCGCCTCCGAGGCGGCGCGGATCTCCGGCTTGATCCCGACCGCGAGGGTGAGCCGGGAACCGTCGGTGGCGATGTCGAGGTCCATCGCGTCGATCTCGTAGCGGCCGACGGCCTCGCCCGCCCGCGCCGCGTCGTAGGGGAGCGGCTCGGGGTCGCGTTCCACCACCCCGAGGTAGTGCTCAAGCGCCCAGCGCACGACGGATTGGTTGAACTGGTAGCCGTCCGGCCCCGCGTTGGCCAGGGACACCACCGCGAAGTTCCGCTCGGGCACGATGAGCAGTTCGGCGAACTGGCCGTTGCCCGAGCCGCCGTGGCCGATCGTGTGCACGCCGTCCACCTCGCGCAGGAACCAGCAGATGCCGAACGCGTCGCCGAGCGTGCTGGCGCGCAGCGGGACCGTCGGCTCCTGCATGCGGCGCAGCTCCTCGGCGGGCAGCACGCCGTCGCCGGTGCCGAGGTGGAAGCGGGCCCAGCGCAGCAGGTCGCTCACCGACGAGACGGCACCTCCGCCGGGGTTGTTGCCGCGGGTGCCGGCCCGGAACGCCTTCCAGGGCTGCGCGGCCCGCAGCGTCCCGTCCGCCCCGCGGTTGTACCCCACCGCGAACCGCCGGACCATCACGTCGTCCGGGTCGAAGAAGGTGTTCGCCAACCCCACCGGTTCCAGGACGAGCGAGGCCAGCGCCTTCTCGAAGGACAGGCCGGTGACGTTCTCGATGACCCGGCCGGCCAGGTTGTACCCGGCCTGGCTGTACGACGCCCGGGTGCCGGGCGGCGCGATCACCCGCAGCTCGGTCAGCTTGGCCACGAAAGCGGCCAGGGAGCCGTCGCCCTCGTCGCCGTCGATCAGATGCCAGTCGAGCCCCGCGGTGTGGTTGAGCAGGTTCAGCACCGTCATCCGTGCCGCGGCCTCTTCGTCGGCGAGCCGGAGCTCGGGGACGTAGCGACGCACCGGTGCGGTCAGCTCCAGCTTTCCCTCGGCGGCCAGCCGCATCAGGGCCGTCGCCGTGAAGGTCTTGGTCACCGAGGCGATCGGGAAGAGCGTCCGCTCGTGGACCGGCAGCGGATCGTCGATGCTCGTCACGCCGTGCGACGCGAAGAACTCCTGACCGTCCCTCAACACCCCCACCGAGACACCGGGAACGTCGAATTCCTCGGCAGCCGTCCCGACGAACGCGGACAGCGACTGGTCCTGTGACATGGTTTCCCCCTCCGGGCACTTGAACTAAGTACGAGTAGACCTTAGAGCCGTTCTTGAACTTTGTGCAAGGGAGTGCGTGAACTAAGTTCAAGTAAGCTTGCGGACATGCCACGAGACACCCTGACCGCAGACCAGATCGTCCGTGCCACCATCGCGTTGCTCGACGAGGAGGGCCTGGACGGCCTCAACATGCGCAGCCTGGGAGCCCGCCTCGGCTCGGCCGCCACGGCGATCTACTGGCACATCAAGACCAAGGACGAACTGGTCCGACTGGCCGGCGACGCGATCTGGGCGGAAGTGGAACTGCCCGCTCTCGACACCACCGACTGGCGGACGGCCGCCACCGCCATGGCCATCGGGACGCACGACATGCTCACCCGACACCCCTGGCTCGGGCAGGCATTCGGCAGTCACCTCCTCTACGGACCCGGCAAGGCCCGCTTCGACGAGCACAGCCTCGCCCTCTACGAGAAGGCCGGATTCGCCCCCGCCGACGCGGACCGGGCCGCCGCCACCGTGCTCCTCTTCGTGCTCGGCAGCGCCCTCGGCCCCGCCGCGCAGGTGTCCCTCACCAGGCGGCTGAGCAAGAACGGCAAGGACGCCGAGCAGGAGTTGGCCGACACCATGGCCCGCGCCGCCGAGATCGCCAGGCCGTACCCCCGGCTCCGCGCGCGCCTCGACACCCCGGCCGCCGCCGACTACTCCGCGGCACCCGACAACACCTTCGCGTTCGGCCTCCAGGCCATCCTCGACGGCATCCGGGCCCGCCTCGCCGACAGCCCCCACGGCGACCGCACCTGACCCGCACCCGCCGCCTCCCGGGGATGCCCGGGAGGCGCCCGTCCGGCGGCCCTCCTCGCAGGCCCGGCCTCAGGGGGACGCCGCGGCCCCGGTGCCCGAGACCTGCTCGATCTCGGCGGCCGGGAACGGCGTCCGCTTGCTCACGGTGAGCCAGCGGTGCTGGAATTCGCCGATGATCACGGCGGCTGGGGAGTGCCGGTCGAGGAGGGCGGCGATCTCGCGCGGGACGCCGGCGGGCCGGTTGCCTGCGATCCACTCGCGCAGGAACGCCTGGTGCTCACCGCCGCCGCGCAGCCCGTCGGGCAGATGGTGGCGGAGCAGATGGCTCACCGCGTGGCAGCGGTCGTAGGAGAGATGGTCGGAGAGGAACTCCGCCTCGGCCGACGACAGTTCGAAGCCGGAGCTCAGGGCGAGTCCGAAGTCCGCGAAGTACAACAGTCGGCCGTCGGTCAGGACATTGTCGAAGTGGGCGTCGAAGTGGACGAGCCCGTGCGCGCTCATGAAGGCCGCACCCCGCACCAGGGCATCCGCCACCCACGGGTACGGCGCGCCCGCTTCGCCCTCCGGCGCGCTGGTCCGGTGGTCGTGCAGCCAGTCGCCGAGCGTCCGCGGAAGGTGCTCCAAGAAGAGCACCAAGCTGGACGACGACCGGCCGATGGCCTCCAGCCTCTCGCGCACGGCAGCGGAGCCCTCCCAGTGCGCGACCGCCGCGTCGATGCCCCCCAACGCGTCGGCGAACCCTTCGGGAGGGGGGTCGGGCAGAACGCGCCAGTGGTACATCAGCGGAAAGCCCTCGTACGCGTTCCCCAGGACCCAGTTGGTCGTCATGACGTGCACGGCCAGTTCTCGCCAGGCCCCGAACCCGGCGGAGCCCGCCCCGTACTGGTAGAACGTCGGCAGCCCGAAGAGATTCGCCGTCGACCGCACGTGCTCCGGCCGCAACTCGGTGTCGGTCAAGGGGACCCGCTTGACGAACACCCGCGTCCCGTCGAGGTCCAGCTCGGCCGACCTGCCGCCGACGCCGGAGCCGAGCGGCGCCGCGTCGGCCACCACCGCGCCGATCCGACGGTCGCTCAGCAGGGACAGGCGCGTGGCCACGGCTCCGTAGGCGGCCAGCCGCGCCGCGTACCGCGGATCCGGCTGCTGCATCGACGACTCCTCGGCGCCCTGCACCAGGGCCTCGGCGATCTCGCGGAAGGGGCCGAGCCTATCCACCGGCCGGGCCTCGTGGCGGCGCCGCCCACGGCCCGCGCGGGCTTACGCCGTCTGCGCCGAGGGGAACGCGCCTGCCGCGTACTGCCGGGCTCCGATCAGGTGATTCGGTGTCCCGTCCCGACAACCGCAGGTGCAGGCGGACAGGCATCCACTGTCATGGCCGACGACGAAAGGACTGATCCATGTTCAACCCGTCCCGTATCGCGGCAGCTGCGCTGCTGGCCGCACTTCCCGTTGTGGGGGTCGCCGCAACCGCTGCCCCGGCCCAGGCCGCCTCGCCCGTCCCCCAGCAGCACCAGCCCAAGGACGGCCCGGATGACGGCCCGCTCGGGGACTCGGGGGGCGGTCTCTTCGGAGGTGGCGACGAGGGCGGTGGTCTGGCCGGCCTCGGCTGACCTGCGCGCCGGCGGCTGAGCCAGCATGCCGGACATTTCACACAAGGGCCGTTCCTCGCACGAGGAACGGCCCGCTTCGTCGGCCCGGGCACCCGAGCAGGCCGCGCTGGCCTGCGCCCCGGGCCGGCTTCACGCCCCAACTTCCGGGTCGGGCAGACGACTTGCCCGGAATGGTGTGAGTTCCGAACGCTGCGGCTGGCCAGCAGCCCAGACAAAATGGATCATGCGGGGATGACCGAAGATCTGATTCCCGCCTCGCCGACCGCGACGCGCCTCGCCCGGTACACGCCGACCGACCAGAACGAAATCCTCGGCGACGGCGCCGACCCCTTCGGCGTCGCGGACGCCGGTTTGACGTGGCTGCCCAAGGAAGACCATTTCGGCATCAGGCTGGAAGGCCGCCTGGTGGCCCACGCCGGCCTGCTGAGGCTGCCCCTGTCGATCGGGGGACTGGACAGGGAGGTGGTGGGCGTCGGCGGGGTGGCCGTCGCGTCCGACCTGCGGGGGCGCGGACTCGCACGGCTCGTGGTGGCGGCAGCCGTGGACCACGCACGGACCATGGGTCCCCAGCACGGGCTTCTCTTCTGCCGACCGGCCCTCGTCCCCCTCTACCAGCGGCTCGGCTGGCAGCCGGTGCCGCAGGACGTCCAGGTCGAGCAACCCGAGGGACCCGTGGTGATGCCGCTGCGGACCATGTGGACGCCCCTCCGGTCCGGAGTGAACTGGCCGGCCGGAGAGGTGCGTCTGCGGTCGTTCCCGATGTGAGGCTCGGCTGGGTTCGCCAACCCCTTATGAGCGGGTCGTCTCGTAGGTGGGGAGGGTGGCCGGGGTGCTCCGGTTCGTCTGCCGCAGGGTGTGGACCAGGACGGCCGAGCCCGCGAAGACGACAGCGGCGATGACGCCGGTGAGGTGCAGGCTCGCGGTGAACGCCGCCCGCGCCTGGTGCAGCAGTTCCGCACCCCGGTCGGCGGGCAGGCGCTGACCGGCGGCGATCGCGCCGGCCAGGGAGTCGGACAGGCCGTCCATCCGACTGCGGTAGACCACCGCGGCCACCAGACCGAGCAGCGCGAAGCCGAGAGATCCGCCGAAGTAGTTGCCGGTCTCCGACATCGACGCCGCCGAGCCGGCACGCTCCGGCGGAACGGACCCGACGACCAGCCCGGTGCCCAGTGCGAACAGCGGACCGGTGCCCAGTGCCAGTACGGCGATGCCGATCACCACCAGCGGCAGGGCGCCCGGTCCGTCGACGCCGACCAGCAACAGGCTGCCCAGGGCCGAGGCCACCAGCCCTCCCGCGATCGCGGTCGTCTGCGGCATCCAGCGGGTCAGTGCCGGCGCGGCCATGGTGCCGACCGCCACGCCCAGGCCCATGGGGGCGAACAGCACCGCCGACATGACCGGTGAGAAGCCCAGCACGCTCTGCAGGTACTGCGTCACCAGCAGGCCCGTACCGGCCATGGCGACACCGGCGAGGACCAGCGCGACAATCACCGCCGTGAACGGGCGGTTGCGCAACAACCGCAGGTCCAGCAGCGGCGTGCGCAGCCGCAACTGCCGGCGTACGAACAGCGATCCGAGGGCCGCGCCGACGACGAGGGCCACCGCCGGCACCACGGGCACGCTCTCGACGGTCAGTTGCTTGATGCCGTAGACCAGCAGGAGCACCGCAGCGAGCGACAGCCCGACGTCGGCCAGGTCCAGCCGGCCGGCCCGGTCGCTGCGGAACTCCGGGAGCAGGACCGGCCCGGCGAGCAGCAGCAGCGCCATCGCCGGCACGGCGACCAGGAACACCGATCCCCACCAGAAGCGCTGGAGCAGGAATCCGGCGAGCACCGGTCCGAGCGCGCCGCCGGTGAACTGGCAGGTCGCCCAGATCGCGATGGCCCGCCCGCGCTGTCGTTCGTCGCGGAACATATTGGTGATCAAGGCGAGGGTGGACGGCGCCAGGGTCGCGCCGGCGACGCCCAGCAGCGCACGCGTGACGATCAGCATCAGCGGGTCGACCGCGAAGGCGGCCACGACGGACAGCACCGCGAAGGCCGCCCCGCCGATCATCAACAGTCGCCGGCGACCGATCCGGTCGCCGAGCGTGCCCATCGTGATGACCAGGCCGGCCACCATGAGTCCGTAGCTGTCACTGATCCACAGCTGCTGGAGGTTGGTGGCCCCCAGGTCGGCGCTCAGCTGTGGCAGCGCGAGGAGCAATGCCGTCATGTCCATCGCGACGAGCAATGTCGGCAACATGAGGACGACCAGTCCCCACCACACCCGGTTGGCTCGCATGTCTGAAGCTTCCTGTTCTCTCGACGTGTCGCCGGAGAGTCGGAGCGGTCGAGCGCTTCTTGACATCGGTGTGCGCGAAAATCCGGGGCGTCTGCCACGGTCCGGACGGGCCGCCCAACGGCCCGTCACGCCCGGGTGGCGGCCGGGCCCGGCACCGGGAGCGGGTCGGCCGCGCAGGTCGTGTCGGTGCGAGGGAGGGTCCCGTCGGCGAGGTAGCCCTCGACCAGGTTGTCGACGCAGGCGTTGTGGTTCTGGAACTGCCCGTGGTCGCCGCCGCCGGCGACCGTCACCAGGCGCGAGGTCGGCAGGGCCCGGTGGTCGCGCAGCGCGCCCTCGTAGTAAGTGGCCGGGTCGTGTACGGAGTTCAGCATGAGGATGGGAGGCAGGCCGCGTCCGGTGACGTGGATGCGCGGTGCGGTGGAGCGCGGCCAGGCGGCGCAGACCGCGGAGTAGGTCAACGAGCGGGCGCCCGCCAGCGGATAGTCGCGCGTGGCGCGGTCGCTCTGTGCGATCAAGTAGGCCGAACTGCGGTTCCAGGGCGTGTCGTTGCAGACGACGGAGAAGAAGTCCGCCGCGAAGCCCGCGTCCATGGGATGCGCCAGCGCCTTGGCGAGGGACTGCTCGGCGGCAGGTGGTGCGGTATCGGGGTGCTCCAGGACGGTCAGGGCGGTGGCGAGGTTCTCGAACCCCGGGTCGGCCCGGTAGATGGCGCTGCTGGTCAGGGCGTCCAGGTGGTCGGGGGTGATGGTCGTCCCGTCGAGGACGAGGGGGTGCGCGTGGAGCCTGGCGCGCAGACGTTCGAAGGACGCCTTGGCCTGTGCGGGAGTGTGCCCTTGGTGGTACACGCCGTCGTTCTTCGCCAGCCACGGCAGGAAGTCCTCCTCGAACCGGCGTTGGAAGCTGAGCGGCTGGCCCTCCATGAACGACTGCCAGGTGCCGGTGTAGTCGACGTTGCTGTCGAGGACCATGCGCGCCACACGGTGGGGGAACTCGGTCGCGTAGGAGGCACCGAGGACGGTGGCGTAGGACGGACCGTAGTAGGAGATCGTGTCGGCTCCGAGGAGGGAGCGGTAGAGGTCCATGTCGTGGACGGCCTGCTCGGTGGTGATGTACGGCAGCAGGTCGTTCGAGTGGCGTTGGCAGTCGCGGACGAAGGCGCGCGCTCGGGCGAACGTCTCGCGGATGGCGTCGGCGGAGCGGTCGCGCTTGTCCCCGGAGAAGTAGCCGTCGACGGCCGACTGGTCGGCGCAGGTGACCTTGCTGCTGCTGCCGACGCCGCGCTGGTCGAAGCCGACGATGTCGTACGTGGCGGCGAGAGCGGGTGCGTAGTTCGCCAGACCCGCGGGCCGGGTGAGGCCGGAGGCTCCAGGGCCGCCGGCGGCCATCATCAGCACACCGCGCCGCCCGGCGGTGTCGGTCGCCCGGTGCCGGGAGACCGCCACGGTCAGGCCCGGGCCCTGTTCCGGATGGTGCCAGTCTCGCGGCACGGTCATGGCCGCGCACTCCAGCGCACCGGAGGCACAGGGCTGCCAGTCGAGATGCTGGTTCAGGTAGCGCGCCGGGGTGCGCACGGTGCCTGGCCCGGCGGCGTCCGCGGCCAGGGCGCTGTGCGCCCCCGCGATCGGAAGGGCTCCTGCGGTGAGGAGCACGGACGCGGCGACGGCCGCCCAGCGCGTGGACTTCCCGGTTATGGGCATCGGTTCCCCCTTGAGGATCAGCGGTGCCTCGATACTGGGTCGCGCGGAGCCGGCGAACAATGAAGCCACCTTCCGTACCTGGGGTGGTACCAGTGCCACCCCGCGCCTGAGCCCGTCCGAGTCATCGGGTTCGGGGCGGTGTCGTGCTCACCGGTCGGTCTTCGCGGGGCCCGGCACGACTACCCCCCTTCTGCCTGGCCACACCTCCCGCCCGCGGTGACATCGATCATGGCCAACTCCCGCCCGGCCCCGTACGATTGCCCGCCGCTCCGGACGGGGCGCTGGGCAGTCCTCAGAGGAACGGAAACCATGGCAGTACGAGCAAGGCGCAAGCTGGCGATCTTCGGTACCGCGGGGGCGTTGGCCGCCGCCGTGTTCGCGGGCAGTGCCCTGTGGCCGGGCGGCAGCGAGGCCGAGGCCGTCGGGTCGTCGTCGCGGGTGGCATCGATGGAGCTGAAGCACTGGCCCGCACCGGTGGCCAAGAAGCTCGGCGAGGTCATCACGGAACACGAACACAAGGGCGCGTACGCGGTCTTCGACGCGGACAACACCACGTACCGCAACGATCTGGAAGAGGCCCTGCTCCCCTTCTTGGAGATGAAGGGCGTCCTGACCCGCAAGACCATGGCGCCTTCCTTGAAGGTCATCCCCTTCAAGGACACGGCGACTCACAAGGAGAGCCTCTACAGCTACTACAACCGTCTGTGCGAGGTCGACGACCAGGTCTGCTACCCCTGGGCGGCGCAGATCTTCTCGGGCTTCACCCTGAAGCAGCTCAAGGGGTACGTGGACGAGCTCTTGGCGTACCGCCGGCCGATCCCCGCCGAGTACTACGTGGACGGGAAGCTCACCAGGACCGAGGTGCAGGCCCCCCGCTTCTACCGTGGTATGCAGGAGCTCTACCAGGCACTGCGCAGGCACGGGGTGGAGGTGTACGTGGTCAGTGCGGCCTCCGAGGACCTGGTGCGCATGGTCCTGAGCGATCCCAAGTACGGGTACGACGTGAAGCCCGAGAACGTCATCGGCGTCTCGATGCTCCTCAAGGACCGCACGACGGGCGACGTCACCAGTGCCCGCAAGGAGATCGCGTCCGGCCGCTTCGACCCGAAGAAGCTCGCGGACCGGGAGCTGACGCCGACCCTGTGGGCCCCGTTGACCTGGTACGAGGGCAAGCCGGCGGCGATCAACACCTACATCGACGAGTGGCAGCAGCCCATCCTCGCGGCGGGCGACACCCCCAAGAGCGACGGCCCGATGCTCTTCCATTCCACGGACGTGCAGCACGGTGGCGTCCGGGTGTGGGTGAACCGCAAGGAGAGTTCCATGAAGGAGCTCGACGCGATGAAGCGCGCCAACGCCAAACGCCAGAAGGAGCTGGGACAGCAGGTCACCGCGGACAAGCAGTGGTTGACGGTGACGCCCCAGCAGATCGACTGAGGTGCTGACTGAGAATCAACTACCTTGTGAGTGATGATGCCTGTTGGGCACGTATTGAGCGTGTGCTGAGCGTGTGAGTGCCTGAGTGCATGCGCAGCCCGCAGGGCCCACCGGCCGGCGCGCGGCCGCCCCCTATGCTGGAGACCGCCCGGCCGAAAGTGACCGGGGCGACGACGCGGGAGGGGTTTGTGGCAGCGCTGGATCCGGACGACCCGCAGTCCGTCGGCGGATACCAGCTGTTGGGACGGCTGGGCGCCGGCGGCATGGGGCGGGTCTTCCTTGGGCGCTCGCCCGGAGGCCGACAGGTTGCGGCGCGTGTTCGCCCTGGCCGCCGGGCTCGCCGAGGCGCTGGTGTCGATCCACGGCGCACAGCTCGTCCACCGCGACCTCAAGCCCTCCAACGTGCTGCTCGCCACGGACGGGCCGCGGGTCATCGACTTCGGGATCGCCCGCGTCGCCGAGGGCAGTTCCCTCACCGTGACCGGGATCGCGCTCGGCTCGCCGGGATTCATGTCGCCGGAGCAGGTGAACGGTGAGGAGATCGGTCCGGCGAGCGACGTCTTCTCCCTCGGCACGGTCCTGGCCTTCGCGGCCACCGGCGGCAACCCGTTCGGCAACGGCCATCTGGCGTCCCTCCTCTACCGGGTCGTCCACGACGCCCCCGACCTCGCCGCGGTCACCGACCCCGCGCTGCGCGCGCTGATCACCGACTGCCTGGCCAAGGATCCCGCCCAGCGCCCCACGCCGCGCTCCATCCTCACCAGGTGGGGCACGAACCCGCCCCGTCCACCACCCCGTCCACCGGTCCGAAGCCGGTCGGGGTCTGGCGACTGGACGAGCGCGCGGGCACGTCGGCGGCGGACGCGGTCGGCACCCATGACGACACCGCGGCCGATGTCCGCTGGGGTGTGGGCAACAGCGGCGCCGCGCTCTTCAACGGCGTCAGCAGCCAGATCACCATGCGCGGCCCGGCGCTCGACACCGGCCCGGGACACAGCTCTTCGACCAGGCCCTGTCCGCGGAGCGGGTCGCGGCGCTGGCGCAAGGGGGCGTGCAGTGAACCGCTGCGACCGGCGACGCGGTGCGCTCCGGTCCCGGCTCGGGTCTGGCTCGGCCTGACGTCACCTGACCTGACCTGACCTGACCTGACCGGTATCGGTGTGCGGCCGGCAGGCGGGCGACGAGCGGAGTTCCGTCCGCCTCCGCGCTATACGGGGCGTTGTCGGCCGTGTACTGCATGTCGAGAACGGCCGGTGGGGCGGTGGGGTAGATGGGGCCGATGGGGCCGCTGGGTAACGTCCGGCCCGGTCCACGTTGGCGTCTGCGGATTCCGTCATTAGTGAGGCGTTATCGGCGCGCTAGTGATCCACGGCAGAGTCGTGTGTGTCCAAGGGCGTTGATTGCGGGCTGCCGGGGCCGTACGGCTCCGTCCGCCCGTCGAACGGGGAGCACGTATGCACGAGGTTGAGAATTCCACGGGAAGGGCGGGGCCCGTCGCAGCAGCGGCCCTCCGCCATGCCGCGCCCGCTCACGGCGTGGGCGGCCGACCGACCCTCTCGTAGCGGTACACGACGGCTGCCTTCTCGGGATGTGCGGCGCCCTCGACGGAGGGGCTGGGGGAGTCGACTGGTCCGCGCCGGGGAGGCGCGGAGGAGTCGGCGACGCAGAGGTCCTACGGGGCCGCCGCGTGCGGATCCGAGGCCCACTCGTCCGCAGTCCCTCGCTTGGCCTTCCGCTGCTCCACCAGCGCCGCACCGTTGACCTTCCGCTGCGCAATTCCCGTTCCCGGGGCCGGAGCGGCGAGCTCGGCATCCACCTCCCCGCCTGTCCGGGCGCCCCAGTCCCACTTCGCTGGGTGCCCCACAAACCAGAACTCCGAACGATTGCAATGGGGATTGTCATGCGTGCACTGAGCCGCCGGGGCGTGTTGGGACTCGGGATGGGAGCGGCGGCCGCGCTCACCGTGGGCGGCTGCTCGTCCTTCGGATCATCGGCCTCCGACACGGTCGCGGCCGATCAGGGAGGCACGGGGCCGGCCAAGCCGATCGGCGACGGCTCGACCGCGTACACCGGAAAGCAGCCCAACCAGCCGCCCGCCCCGCAGAAGTTGGAGCCGGGCCAGAAGCCGCCGCAGTTCGTCGTCTTCTCCTGGGACGGGGCGGGCGAGGTGGGCAACGGCCTCTTCCCGCGGTTCCGCAAGCTGGCCAAGGACCACAACGCCTCGATGACCTTCTTCCTCTCCGGGCTGTATCTGTTGCCCGAGCAGAAGAAGCGCATGTACCGCCCGCCGAACAACCGCGTCGGCGCGTCCGACATCGGCTACCTCACCGACGACCACATCAAGGCGACGTTGAAGAACGTGCGCGCGGCGTGGTTGGAGGGCCACGAGATCGGTACCCACTTCAACGGGCACTTCTGTGGCACCGGCTCGGGCTCCGTGGCGCACTGGACCCCCGCCCAGTGGAACGACGAGATCGAGCAGGCGATGTCCTTCGTCACCAACTGGCGGACCAACACCGGCTTCACCGACCTCGACCCGCTGCCCTTCGACTACACCAAGGAACTGGTCGGCGGCCGTACGCCGTGTCTGCTCGGCCAGGACAACCTGCTGCCCACGGCCCGCAAGCGTGGCTGGCGGTACGACGCCAGCTCCCCGGGCGGGCGCCAGGTCTGGCCGGTCAAGAAGCAGGGCGTGTGGGACTTCCCGCTCCAGCAGATACCCTTCCCCGGGCACTCCTTCGAGGTGCTCTCGATGGACTACAACATCCTGGCCAACCAGTCCCAGAACTCCACCAAGGCACCGCCGGCCAACTACCCGGGCTGGCGCAAGCAGGCCACCCAGGCGTACATCGCCGGTTTCCAGCGGGCCTACGAGACCAACCGGGCACCGTTCTTCATCGGCAACCACTTCGAGAAGTGGAACGGCGGCATCTACATGGACGCCGTCGAAGAGGCGCTCAAGCACATCGCCGACGACGCGCGCAAGGACGTCCGCCTGGTCTCCTTCCGGCAGCTCTGCGACTGGCTGGACGCCCAGGATCCGCAGGTCCTCGCCGACCTGCGCCGCCTCGGGGTGGGGCAGCAGTTCACCGGGCGTGGGTGACGGCCCCGGGAAGGAGCTCCCCGGGATGGGCACGCGCAGGCGTGCCCGGGGCCGCCCGTCAGTGGGGCAGGATGCGACCTCCAGGCGCTGCGGCACGCCCGTGCCTCCGTCGGCTGGAAAAGTGGACGAAATTTTCGGCGGCGGATGTCAAGACGACGGCGGCGGCTCCGACCATGGAGACGAAGGGCCCAGCCGGGGCCCGCGCACCACACGGAGGACGACATGAAGTTCCTGATCAGCATGCACATCAACCCGGCCGTGCTGGACGCGCTGACCGACGAGGAGAAGGCGGCGATCGGCGAGGGGCACGGCGCGTTCATCGAGGCGCTGAAGAAGTCCGGCGAGCTGATCACCACGCAGGCGCTGGTCGACCCGTCGCAGGCGGCCGTGGTGTCCGTACGCAACGGCCAGCCGGTGGTGACCGACGGACCCTTCCTGGAGTCCAAGGAGTACCTGGGGGGCTTCTACCTGATCGACTGCGAGAACAAGCAGCGGGCGATCGAGCTGGCGGCGCAGATCCCGGACACCGCGATCGCCGGCCTCGGGGTCGAGGTGCGGCAGGTGATGTTCGCCGAGGGACAATTGGAGGCATGACCGCACCCGTCATCGAGGACCTGCTGCGCGCGCTCACGCCGCAGGTCCTCGGCGCGTTGGTACGTCGGTACGGCCAGTTCGAAGGGTGTGAGGACGCCGTACAGGAGGCCGTCCTCGCGGCCACCGTGCAGTGGCCGGCCGAGGGCGTGCCCGACAACCCCCGCGGCTGGCTGGTGACCGTGGCCTCCCGGCGGTTCATCGACCAGCTGCGCAGCGAGCACGCGCGCCGCGAGCGGGAGTCGGCGGCGGCCGCCGAAGTGGTGCCCGAGGACGTACCGGACACCGACGACACGCTGGTGCTGCTGTTCCTGTGCTGCCACCCGACGCTGACCGCGGCATCCCAGACCGCGCTGACGCTCCGGGCGGTCGGCGGCCTGACCACCGCCGAGATCGCCCGCGCGTTCCTGGTGCCGGAAGCCACGATGGCGGCCAGGATCAGCCGGGCCAAGCAGCGGATCAAGGCCGCCGGCAGCTCGTTCCGCCTGCCGGCCGGCGCCGAGCGCGAGGAGCGGCTGCGAGTCGTGTTGCACGTGCTCTACCTGATCTTCAACGAGGGCTACACCGCCTCCTCGGGCAGCGAGCTGCACCGCCCCGACCTCGCCCACGAGGCGATCCGACTGGCCAGGATGGTCCGCGCGCAGCTGCCCGAGGACGGCGAGGCGGCCGGGCTGCTCGCACTGATGCTGCTGACCCACGCCCGCCGGGAGGCCCGGACGACGGCGGGCGGTGACCTGGTGCCGCTGGACGAGCAGGACCGTACGCGGTGGGATCGCGCGCTGATCGGCGAGGGCACCGAGCTGGTCAAGGCAGCGCTGGCCGGCCCGGCGCTGGGGCCCTACCAACTGCAGGCCGCCATCGCCGCCACCCACGCCGACGCAGCCACCGCCGAGGAGACCAACTGGCCGCAGGTGCACGCCCTTTACCTGATCCTCGAACGCATCGCGCCCAACCCGATGGTCACCCTCAACCGTGCGATCGCACTCGCCGAGATCAAGGGCCCGCAGGCCGGGCTGGCCCTGCTCGGCACACTGGACGACGACGCGCGGATGTCCGGCCATCACCGACTGCTGTCCGTACGGGCGCACCTGCTGGAGAAGGCCGGCGACCCGGCCGCCGCGTACGAGCTGTACCGGCGCGCCGCGAAGGCCACCGCCAGCATCGCCGAGCAGCGCTATCTGGAATCCCGGGCCGGCCGGGTCGGAACCGTGCCACGAAGTCATCGAAGTCCGCGCACAGGCACCGAGGGTCTGGCGGCTTCCACCGGATCTGCCGACCGTCGCGATGGGCACACCAGTGCGGCGTGCGGCGTGCGGTGAGCGGTGGTGCGGCGGATCCGCACAACGGAGGGTTGTGCCCCGCGATGGATCGGTTGTTTGCTCCGGGCGGCGCTTCTCGCTTTGATGCCGATGGCCGGTGTGCGGGCGTTCGGATCGACGAGAGTTGCGTGAGGCATGACAGGTAGGCGAGCCCTGGGCAGGCGGTTCGGGTGGCTGTGGGCGGCGTTCGCGGTCAGCTCCTACGGCACGGGGCTCGGGTTCGGTGCGTTCCCCCTGCTCGCGGTCCTGGTGCTGCACTCCGGTCCGACCGAGGTGGCGGCGCTGTCCGCCGCGGGGCGGGCGGTGGGAGCCGTGGTGGCCGTGCCGCTCGGTCCGTGGGTGGAGTTCCGACGTAAGCGTCCGGTCATGGTCACGATGGATCTGGCCCGGTTCGCGGCATTGCTGACGGTCCCCGTCGCGTTCGCGTTCGGTTGGCTCGGCTTCGCCCAACTCCTCGTCGTCTCCGTCGTCGTCGCCGCGGCCGACATCGCCTTCAAGGCGGCCAGCGGTGCGTATCTGAAAGCGCTCGTGCCGCCGGAGGACCTGCTGGTCGCCAACAGCCGGTTCGAGTCCACGATGTGGACCGCGACCTCGGTCGGACCACCGCTGGGCGGGGCCGCGGTCGGGATGTTCGGGCCGGTGACGACCGTGGTGGCCGACGCGGTCAGCTATCTGCTCTCGGCGCTCGGCCTCCGTGCCATCGGCGGGACCGAGCCGCAGCCGGCGCGCACCGGTGGCGCGCGGCTGCGCGCGGCCGATCTGCTCGAAGGGTGGCGTCACATCCTCAGCCACCCCGTGCTGCGCCCGCTGTTCTTCAACGCGATCGTGGTCAACGGCCTGATCATGGCCTCCGAGCCGCTGATGGCCGTACTCCTGCTGGGCCGCCTCGGGTTCGCACCGTGGCAGTACGGCCTGGTCTTCGCGAGTCCGTGCATCGGTGGTCTCATCGGCTCACGGCTCTCGCGCCGCCTCGTGCCGCGGTTCGGGCAGCGCAGGGTGCTGCTCACCGCCGGCGCGCTGCGTGCCTGCTGGCCCATCGGATTGGCGTTCGTCGGGCCCGGTGTCCCCGGGATGGTGCTCATCGTCGTCGTCCAACTCGGCCTGGTGACCTGCATCGGCGTGTTCAACCCGGTGCTGGCCACCTACCGGCTCGAACACACCGCCCCCGACCGGATCGCCCGCACCCTGTCCGCCTGGTCGATCAGCAGCAGCACCAGCATCGCCGCCGTGACCATGGTGTGGGGTCTGTTCGCCGCCGTCACCAGCCCCCGCATCGCGATCGCCGGTGCCGGAGTCGCCCTCCTTGCCACGCCACTGCTGCTCCCGCGCCGTGCGAAGGCGCCCCAGGGCGCCGCGGAACAGGCCACCGGTCTGACCTGACGGACCCGATGGGGTACGGTGCGGCACGGTTCGCCGATGCTCGGGCCGGGCGCTGTCGAGGCGCGCCGGGCGACCTGGCCGCGGCGGGCCCCTACGGGTGGTACAGCGCGCGGGCGCGCGTCAGGTCGGCAGCCCCGCCCTGGTCGAGGTGGAAGAAGTAGTTCACCTGCCATGCCTGCGTGCTGCGGGCCTGCCGGTTGGTCGTGGTCACCCAGGGCGGATACACGCGGAAGCCGCGCTTCCCACCGGAACCGTCGCGGGAGACGATGCCGCGCTCGCACAGCACCTCGACCGGGAACACGAACTGCCCGAAGCCGTCGGCGTCGTGGCTGCTGATGACGAAGAGGTCCACGCCGTCGTCGGCGTCGAAGGGCCGGATCGGCCCCTCCACGGACCGCTGCCACACGGTGACGAACTGGCCCACCTTCGTCGGGGTGGTCTTACCCACGCGGAACCGGACCGAGCGGCCGTCGAGCGTGAAACCGCACGCCGCGTACTCGGCGCTCTCCGGTTCGGGCGCCGGCGGCGAGCAGGCGAAACCGCTCGCGTCGTACACCAACGCCTTCGCCGCCAGCAGATCAGCATGAAGCCCCGCCCACGGCGGCTGATTCGTCACCATGCCCTCATCCTGCCATCGCGACCGCGCGACGCCCGAGCGGCTCCCGCCCCGCGCCCCAGGCGCCATCCCGAGCCTGGGAACGCCACCTCCCCCGGTCGCCCGCATCCCATCCACCGGTCCCCGTCACACGAGGTCGACAATCCACCGACGCGGGGCCCGGAGCGGGGATACGATCGCCCCCATGGACGCCCTGTACCCCCGCCTGCTGGTCGAGGACTTCGACACCGCAGCGGGTTTCTGGACCGAAGCGCTCCGCGATCTGTTGGGCATCGAGCCCGTCAAGGTGCTGCCCGCTGCCGGCTACGCCAACTGGGACCTGGGCGGCGAGGCCGTCCTCGTGCTGTACGCGCGCACGGCCATCGCCCAGGCGATCGGCACCGGCGACCTGCCGTCGGCGGCGCCCGCGCAGGACTCCGCGATGCTCGTCCTGCGCGTCGACGACGTCGACGCAGCCACGCGCTGCCTGAGCGAGCACGGCGCCGCGGTCCTCGCCGAGCCCCAGGACCGCCCCGACTGGGGCCCCAACCTCCGCACCGCGCACATCAGGACGCCGGACGGCACGCTGGTGGAGCTGCAGTCCTACTAGGGCGTTTCTGACGGATCTCCGCGGCGTCGCGGCGTCTGGCACGCCCTCCCCCACGCCTTGAGGGCGCGGGGGAGGGCGTGCCAGGCACCGCTCCTTCTTCCACGGAGGTCCGTCAGAAGCGCCCTAGTAGTGCTTGGTCAGGTTGGTGTGGGTGTGGGTATGTCGCGGTGGCAGGTGGGGCAGGCGCCGGCCCAGGTTGCGAGGAGTGTCTGCATTTCGCGGATGACTGTGTAGAGGCTCAGGCCGGCGCCGTGTCTTTTGGGGATGTGGCCAGTCGTTGCAGGGTGCAGAAGGCGTGGGCTGCGGAGACGAGGGTGACGTGGTGGTGCCAGCCGTTCCAAGTGCGGCCCTCGAAGTGGGCCAGGCCCAGGGCCTGCTTCATCTCGCGGTAGTCGTGCTCGATCCTCCAGCGGAGCTTGGCCAGCCTCACCAGGGTGGTCAGCGGGAAGTCGGCGGGTAGGTCGGACAACCAGAACTGCACCGGCTCCGGCTCGGTGGTGGGCCATTCGGCCAGCAGCCAGCACTCCGGCAGCTCCGGCCCTTCGGTGGCCTGGCGAATCTCGCGTCCGGCGGGCCGGATCCGCAGGGCCACGAACCGTGAGTACATCCGTTTGAGGCCCAAGCGGCCCCGTCCGGGCCGGGAGCCCTCCCGCCACGACACCGGCCGCGCCGCCTTCCGGCCCACTGCGATCACCAGTTCTTTGACCGACCTGGGCTTGTCCGGGTACTTCGCCACCGGGGGACGTCCGTTCCCCTGGTAGGCCGGTGTCACCGGCACGGCATCGCCCAGGTGAGCCGACAGCGTGGTGGAGATCCCCACGACATAGTTCAGTCCGCGATCGTTAAGGCCGAGCCGGAACGCCGCGCAGTCGCCGTATCCGGCATCCGCGATGGCCAGCGGCACCTCGATTCCCCACGAGCGGGTCTCATCGAGCATGTCCAAGGCCAACTGCCACTTCTCCACATGCCCGACGTCGGCGGGGATGCCGCAGGCGCTACGCCGCGCAGTCTTGTCCGAGTCGGCCTTCGGCGAGGCGGGATCCCAGGTCTCGGGCAGGAACAGCCGCCAGTCCACGGCAGCGGAGGCGTGGTCGGACGCCAGGTGCAGCGAGACCCCGACCTGGCAGTTGGTGACCTTGCCTGCCGTGCCGGTGTACTGCGAAGACACGCATGCCGAGGCAGTCCCGTCTTTGAGGAATCCGGTGTCGTCGAAGATCGCAGCGGTCGGCCGGATGGCGGTTTCCATCTTCCAGGCGAGCTTGGCTCGGACATGGGACGGATCCCACGGGCTTGTGGTGATGAAGTGGGCCAGCGCCTGCCGATTGCCGTCGGCCCCAAGCCGGGCGGCCATGGGCTCCACCGACTTGCGTTTGCCGTCGGTCAGCAATCCCCGCAGGTAGACCTGCCCCCACCAACGCTGCCCATCCCTCGCGAAAGGCTCGAACACCTCAGCCGCGAATTCTTCCAACTCGCCACGAACAGCAGCGATTTCATCTGGCGTCACACTCCATCAACGCACGCAGCGCCAGAAGGACACGCACCACCAAGATCAACCTGACCAAGCACTACTAGTGCCGATGATCTTCGCCGAGTAGGGTGATCCGCCGGATACCGTCCCAGCTCAGGAAGCGAAGAGTGAGCAGACAGATGCAACCGACGTTCGTACTCGTGCATGGAGCCTTCGCGAACTCCTTCTCCTTCGCGCCGCTCCAGGCCGAACTCGGCCTTCTCGGGCACCGGTCGGTCGCCGTCGACCTGCCCGGCCACGGTTTCGGGGCGACCTACTCGCACGCCTATCAGGCACCCCAGGATCTCGAAGGTCTCGGTGCGGCGCCCGGTTCGCTCCAGGGCGTCACGCTCGCCGACAACGCCAGGCACCTGATCGGGATCCTGGAACGGGCCAAGGAGAACGGGCCGGTGATCCTGGTCTCGCACAGTCGCGGCGGTATCACCGCGACCGCTGCGGCCAACGCACGGCCGGACCTGATCGACCGCATCGTCTACGTCTCCGCCTGGTGCCCGGTCGACCTGGATGCCAACGACTACTACGCCGAGCCCGAGATGGCCACCGTCGACGCGGCTTCGCTGGCCCTGGCCCTGGCCGGCAACCCGGCTGAACTCGGCCTGCTCCGCGTCAACTTCCGCACCGCGGATCGCGACGCCCTCGCGGGGTTCAAGGCGGCCTTCCTCGCCGACGGCACCGACGAGGAGCTCCTGACCTTCCTGAACACCTTCCAGCCCGACGAGAACCTGGACGTCGGCACCTCCGCCGACCGGGCGCAGGCCGCGACCTGGGGCCGCATACCCAAGACCTTCGTGCGCCTGGCCGACGACGCGAGCCTGCCGCTCGCCCTTCAGGACCGGCTGATCCGCGAGGGCAACGCCCTGACGCCGGACAACCCCTACGACGTCCGCACCCTCGAAGGCAGCCACCTGAAGTGGCTGATCGACCCGGCGCCGGCGGCCCGCGTCCTCGGGGAACTCGCCGCGCTCACGGTCGAGTCGGTCCCCTCCTGAGCGGCGCCGGATGAGGTGCGCCGGCGGCTTCGGCGGCGCGACGGTGCGGTCACGGTGAGGGTGGCGGTGGCGGTGGCGAGGCGCGCGCATCCGCGCCCGTCGTGACGGGTCGCCACCGCGCCGTGGCCGGTTCAGAGTTCGCCGGCTCTCCAGAGGGCTTCCTCGGCGGCCAGTTCGGCCGGGTCCGGCGTCCGCTGGCGGATCGCCTCCAGCCAGGCGGGGACGAGCTCACCGAGGGCCGTGAGGTGTGCGGCGTCGAGGTGACGGACCTGCCCCAGCAGCGCGAGGAGACCGGCCGCGGCCGGATCGTCCGCGTCACAGGTGGGACAGAGGGCGGTCTCCTTGAAGCCGGTGACGGCGGCTCCGGCCCGGTTCTCCCAGGAGTGTCGATAGCGGGCGCTCAGGAGCACTGCCGCTCCGCAGCGTTGGCAGGGCGGGAGTGCGGCGGTCCGCACGTCGATGAGGTGCACATGGCCGGTGGTGGAGGTCATGCCAGGCCCGCCCAGGCTTCGGCGCCGAAGGTGCCCTTGATGTCGGAGGCGATGGTGGCGGCGTTCACGGTGGCCCGCAGGGCGTAGACGGTGGTCCTTCGAGTGGTGCGGACGCTGAGGTGGACCGGTGTGTCACCGGGGTGTGCGATGAGGATCCGGGTGAGTTCGGCGACGGACCGGGTGGTGATCCGGTGGGCGGGGAGGGCGAGGCGGACCGGCGGCCTGCCGCCGTGTTCGGCCGCGGAGACATCGAGCACACCGAGCTCCTTGCCGTGGAGGTTCAGGGTGCCGTCGCGGTCCTCGATCCGGCCCCGGACGGTGATGACGTTGTCCTCGGCCAGTGCGTGCTGGACGAGTCGGTAGACGGCGGGGAAGAAGAGGACGTCGAGGCTGGCGTCGCGGTCGGCGAGAGTGATGATCGCCCAGGGGTTGCCCTTCTTGGTCACCTTGTGCTGGAGGTCGGCGATCAGGCCGCTCAGCCGCACCTCGCCGGTGGTGCGGCCGGAGACGAGGAGGTCGGCGACGGAGCAGTCGCGGGCGGCGGCGAGGAGGTGTTCGGCGCCGTCCAGGGGGTGTGCGGAGACGTAGAGGCCCAGCATCTCCCGTTCGGTGGACAGCAGTTGCCGGCGTGACCACTCGGTGTCGTCGAGGGGGAGGTCGAGGCCGAAGGCGGGCGGGGCGTCGTCCGCGGTGGCGAGATCGGCGAAGAGGTCGTGCTGGCCGAAGCCGGCGGCCTTCTTCACCGGGACGACCACGTCGATGGCGGCCTCGTGCGCGGCGGTGAGGCCCTTGCGGGTGTGGCCCAGGGAGTCGAAGGCGCCCGCCTTGATCAGGGATTCGACGGCCCGTTTGTTGAGGGCGGGCAGCTCGACCTTGTGCAGGAAGTCGGCGAACGAGGTGAAGCGCCCCTTGCGGCGCCGGGCGTCGACGACGGCCTCGATGACGCTGTCGCCGACATTGCGCACGGAACGCAGCCCGAACCGGACGTCGTCGCCGACGGCGGTGAACTCGGCGGTCGAGGCGTTGACGTCGGGCGGCAGGACGCGGACGCGGTTGCGGCGGGCATCGGCGAGGTAGAGAGCGGCCTTGTCCTTGTCGTCGCCGACCGAGGTGAGCAGGGCGGCCATGAACTCGGCCGGGTAGTTGGCCTTGAGGTAGGCGGTCCAGTACGAGACCAGGCCGTAGCCGGCGGTGTGGGACTTGTTGAAGGCGTAGCCGGAGAACGGCAGCATCACGTCCCACAGGGCCTTGATCGCCTCGTCGGAGTAACCGCCTGCCTGCATACCGGTCTGGAACCTCTCCCACTCGGCGGCCAGGACCTCCGGTTTCTTCTTTCCCATCGCGCGGCGGAGCATGTCGGCGCCGCCCAGGGTGTAGCCGGCCAACTGGCGGGCGATGGCCATGATCTGCTCCTGATAGACGAGCAGATGGTGGGTGGAGCCGAGGATCGGGTCCAGCGCCTGCCGGAGTTCCGGGTGGATCGGAGTGGGGTCCTGCTTGCCGTTCTGGCGCAGGGCGTAGTTGGTGTGGGCGTTGGCGGCCATCGGGCCGGGCCGGTACAGGGCGTTGGCCGCGGCGATGTCCTCGAACCGGGTGGGCTCCATCAGCTTGAGCAGGGCGCGCATGCCGCCGCTGTCCAGTTGGAAGACACCCAGGGTGTTGGCCTCGGCCAGCAGGTGGTAGGTCCTGGCGTCGTCGAGCGGGATGACGACGTCGGACGTGTCCGGCGTGTCGGGGGCCACGGTGGCCAGGCGGATGCCGCGGTTGGCGCGGATGTTCTCGATGGCGTGGTCGATCACGCCCAGGTTGCGCAGCCCGAGGAAGTCCATCTTGATCAGGCCCATCGCCTCGCACGACGGGTAGTCGAATCCGGTGATCCGCGCGCCGTCGGCGGCCCGCATGTGCAGGGGGATGCGGTCGGTGAGCCTGGTCTTGGACAGGATCACCGCGGCGGCGTGCACCCCGGTGCCGCGGGTGAGGCCCTCCACCCCGCGCGCGGTGTCGATCACCCGCTGCACGTCCGGCTCGCGCTCGTACATCTGCCGGATCTCACCGGCCTCCGCATACCGGGGGTGGGACGGGTCGAAGATCGCGCCGAGCGGGGCGGACTTGCCGTTCTGGTCGGGCGGCAGCGCCTTGGTGATCCGCTCGCCGTGCGCGTACGGGTAGCCCAGGATGCGCGAGGAGTCCTTGATCGCGTTCTTGGCCTTGATCTTGCCGAAGGTGTTCACCAGGGCCGTGTACTCGTCGCCGTACTTCTCGATGACGTAGCGGACCATGCGGTCGCGTTGACGGTCGTCGAAGTCGAGGTCGACGTCCGGGGGGTTGACGCGTTCGGGGTTGAGGAACCGTTCGAACAGCAGGCCGTGCTCCAACGGGCACAGCTCGGTGATGCGCGTGGCGTAGGCGACGATGGATCCGGTGGCCGAGCCGCGCCCCGGACCGAGGGGGATCCTGCTGTCGCGGGCGAAGCGGCAGATGTCCGCCACCACCAGGAAGTAGGAGCTGAAGCCCATCGGGCCGATGACCGCCATCTCGGTCTCGAAGCGGTCCAGTACGTGCTGCGGGACCGGGTCGCCGTAGCGGGCCGCCAAGCCCCTGAGCACCTCCTTGCGCAACCACGACTCCTGGGTCTCCCCGTCGGGCACGTCCGGGTACTGCGGCATCTCGTCGACGTGGTCGAAGACGTCGCCGTACGGCTCGATCCGCTCGGCGATCAACAGCGTGTTGTCGCACGCCTGCGGCAGCTCGGCGAAGAGGGCGCGCATCTGCGCGGGCGACTTGAGGTAGTAGCCGGAGCCGTTGAAGCGGAAGCGGCCCGGGGCGTCCTTGTTCTTGCCGACGCCGATGCACAGCAGGTTGTCGTGGGCGTCGGCCTGGTCCTCGGTGACGTAGTGCGCGTCGTTGGTGGCCAGCAGCGGGATGTCCAACTCCCGGGCCAGGCGCAGCAGTCCGTCGCGGACGTCCCGCTCGATGGCCAGGCCGTGGTCCATCAGCTCCAGGAAGTAGTTCTCCCGGCCGAAGATGTCCTGGTAGGCCGCGGCGGTGGCCCTCGCCTCGGCGTACTGCTCCAGCCGCAGCCGGGTCTGGATCTCCCCGGAGGGGCAGCCGGTCGTGGCGATGATGCCCTCCGGCCGCTCGGCGATCAGTTCACGGTCCATCCGCGGCTTGCCCGCCGGGAACTGCCCCTGGTAACTGGCCTGTGTGCCGAGCCAGAACAGGTTCCGCAGGCCCCGCGCGGTCCGCGCCCACATGGTCATGTGCGTGAAACGTCCGCCGCCGGAGACGTCCTTGGAGCCCTCGCCGTCGTCGCCCGCGGCGCGGCGCCCGCCCGGGCCCCAGAACTCCCGCTTGCGGGCGAACCGGGACGAGGGCGCCACATACGCCTCGATCCCGATGATCGGCCTGATGCCGTCGAAGTCCTTCGCGACCTGCGCGAACTCATAGGCCCCGAACATGTTCCCGTGGTCGCTCATGGCGATCGCGGGCATCCCCTGTCGCGCCACTTCACCGAACATCGGCCGCAGCTTCTGGGCGCCGTCCAGCATCGAGTACGCGGTGTGGTTGTGCAGGTGCACAAAGGAATCGGGCACGGGTGTGCCACCTCCAATGACGGAACTGACAGGGCGGAGGCCCCACCGGGACGGCGGTGCCGCGACGGTGGCCTCGCCGAGGGCCGCGGCCGACCCGGTGCGGACGCTGCGGGCCGGCACGGGCCTGCGTCCAGGGGAGCGAGCTGGGGTGCGGCCGGGCGCCGGCAAGCAGCTGCCGCACCCGCTCGCGCTCGGCAAGGACAACCATCCGTTGACCCAGGTCATCTAAGTCAGCTCGAATCAGCGGATCAAACAACCGGAAAGCCGGCGAGCCCCAACCATTCCTTGTACCAGTAGGCTGCTTCGCGTGGACCTCAACGCTGTGCGTACCTTCGTCGCGGTCGCGGACACCGGCCAGTTCCAGAAGACCGCCGCCGACCTCTCACTCACCCAGCAGGCCGTCTCCAAGCGCATCGCCACGCTGGAGCAGGAACTCGGCGTGCGACTCTTCGACCGCACCGCGCGCGGTGTCGGCCTCACCATCGACGGCCAGGCATTCCTTCCGCACGCCCGCGCCCTGCTGCGGGCCGAAGAGCGCGCGGCCGCATCCGTGCGCCCGGGAAGCCGGGCCTTGCGCGTCGACGTCATCGGCCGCCGGGTCGGCCCGGCCGGGCTGCTGCGGGAGTTCCACCGCGCGAACCCCGAGCGGGAACTCGACGTGGTGACCCTCTTCGACGTCGATCGGGCCATCGCGGCCCTCCAGGCAGGCACCATCGACGTCACCTTCCGCGCCGTGACCATGCCGGGCAGCCAGCTCCCCGAGGGCATCGAGAGCGTCCCGGTCTTCGACGAGGCCCTGCAGCTGTGCGTCGGCCCGGCACACCCCCTCGCCAACGCCAGTGCCGTCAGCCCCGGCCAACTCGCCGGACAGCGCATCTGGATGCCGGGCAACGCCCCGGGCACCGAATGGGCCGCCTACTACGACGCGTTCGCCGACACCTTCGGCGTCACCATCGACACCATCGGCCCCAACTTCGGCGTCGAGGCACTCCTTGAGGCCATTGCCGCCTCCGACTCGTTGGGCACCTTCTTCGGCGAACGGACTCCGCTCGTCTGGCCCGTCGGCCAGGACCTACGGCGCGTTCCCCTGCGCGAGCCCACCCCGGTCTATCCGCACTCCCTGCTCTGGCGCACCGACGATCCGCACCCCACGCTCGCCGCCCTCCGCGACTACCTCGCCGCCGTACGCCCCCACAGCCCCGACGCACCGACCTGGGTACCGGCATGGGCGCAGCACGCCCGCCGCGCCGCTACGCCCGGACACGAGCGCCCGGACACGACCTAGCCGTGTCGCCGTCACCATCGGGCCCGGCCAAGAGGCGAAGGCCGGGACGCCTCGGATGCCTTCCGCGCATCCGGGGCGTCCCGGCCGTAGGGGGTGTTGGGGACTGCCCTAGCCCTTCGGCGTGCCCGGGAGGTCCTTGATGAACACGATCCCGTCGATTCCGGTCAGGTGGGACGGGTCAAGTGGGGCGTAGCCGAAGTAGGGGGACACGCGGGGGGCGGGCCGCGGGTCGCCGAGGGCGGCGGCCAGGTGGGGGGCGTCGACGACGTAGCGGTCCTCCGGGAGCGCGTACAGGCGCCCTTCGACGGTGTCCGGCGCCGGGGTGTCCACGCCCTGGTGCCGGATGGTGCCGAGGGCCGTGGCGATGAAGGCGTACCCGTCGCCGAGCCGGGCGTTCACCAACGCACCGGCGCTCCACCACTCCACCGGTCCCTGCCACATCTGCATCGAGCTCTTCTCCCGCTGGAGATGGGAGTTGTGGGCGTGGAGGAGTACCGGGCCCCGTGCGGCGAGGGCCAGGAGGTTGTGGGCCATCATCAGATCCCGCAGCGCGCAGAGCCGGGTCATGCGCATCGGTGAGGTGTCGGCCATCCGGAAGTGGTAGCGCAGCAGACCGGTCGCGGTGCGCCCGTACAGGCACGCGCGGTCCCAGTCATCCCGCGGGGTCGCCGCGGTCAGATGCGGGGCCTGCTCGTCGAGCAGTGTCACCAGATCGTCGGCGAGCAGCCGCAACTCCCTGGCCTCGGCCGACTGTCCCATCGACTGGGCCGGGTCCATCATCGCGGCGGAATCGGTCCACCGGTCGTCGGTGCCGAGCAGGCGGTCGAGCGTCTCCGCGGTGCAGGGAAGCAGGTCCGGGTCCACCCGGGCCGCGAGGTAGTCGTGCAGTGCGGTGAGGGCCTGCCGGGGGCTCGCGGCGCCGGTGATCTCCAGCGGGCCGTCGAAACCGGCGAAGCGGAGCTGTTCGGACGCGGGCCGGCCGTCGTTGTACGCCCGCATCCACCGCACGAGCTCGCGGTTGGCCGCGGAGGTGCCCAACCCCAGGTCGGGGTGGCTGAATCCGTGCTTCATGACTTCGTCGAGGGTGCCCGTGCCCGAGGTGACGTAGTCGTCCACAACCAGGCCCATCAGACAGTCGCTCTCGATCGCGATCGTCCGGTAGCCCTCCTGCTCGACGAGCTGTCGGAAGAGTTCGTTGCGGATGTCGAGCAACGTGTCCTCGCCGTGGGTGGGCTCACCGAGGGCGAGCAGCCGCGGTCGGGTCGGGAGCAGCCGCATGACGGCGGCGGCATCGACGGCATGGGTGGTGTCTGTGATGTCGGAAGCCATGCCTTCGACGGTATCGTTGAAACTTCGGTTGAGACTTTTCCCTGAGAGCTGCGGTCAGATGGGGAAAAACCTTCAAAGGGGCTCGTGCACTCGCGCCGTCGTCGGCGGCTCGCTCTCGCCGACGAGTCGGCCCTTCAGCCGCTGACGAGTCGGCCCTTCATCGCGAGCGTCACCTGTCCCGAACGTGTCTCGGCCGTGATCACTTCAGCGGTGATCCGTTGGCTCGCTTCGACGACCTCCGAGGGATGGTCGATCCGCGACCACGTCAGGTCCGGCACCCGGATGAAGCCGGTGCACAGGCCGTCGGGCTCGCCATCGAGGTGGACGAAGACCCCGAAGCCGTGAACCCCCGCGACCGTCCCGGCGACGACCTGGCCTGGTTCCTTCGCGAGGAGGAAGGACCGCAGGGCCGGTATCTCGCATGCCTTGGCGGAGAGGTGGAGCTCGCCCCCCGCCCCACCGCCCGATCTCCTCGGCGTCGATCTCCTGGCCGACCTCGAAGAGCTCGGACGGGTTCGCCACGTGGCGCATCGACACTTCGTGGCGAGAGATCCGACCGCACTCGGCACGCTCCTGCGCGACGTCCACGAGCTTCACCAGCACGCCCGCCGCGTCGAACCCGATGACCCGCACCCTTCGCACGGGGCCCGGTCGGAGCTGGTCGAGCAGGGCCTGCAGGCGCGGGTCACGATCCGGTTCGGGCATGGCGGGAGCCTCCTCAGGCGTGTCCGGCGGGTCGGCGTTCGGGCAGATCAGGGTTTCCAGGGGAGGCGGAGGGCTTCGAGTCCGGGGGCGTCGAGGAGGGCTTCGATCAACGGGGTGGGGCCTGCGACCTTGGTGCCGTGGAGGTCGTAGTGGGTGTAGGTGACCCAAGTCCGGTCCACAGGCCAGATGTTGGAAGGGCTGTAGGCCCTCAGGTCGGGATGGTGGTAGAGGTCGTGGGCGTCACCCAGGCGGCCGGTGAGCACCGTGGGGACGTGGTAATAGAACATGTTCCGGCAGAAGTGGACCAGACAGCGGGTATCCGGGCCGTCCGGGCTGTACTCGACCAGCGCGTCGATCAGCTGGTGCCAGGTTTCCCAGTCGAGGCTGCCCTCGTTCGACCACAGGATGTTGTCCGGCTTCCTCCCCGTCCCAGTGCGGCATGAGTACAGCTGGTAGCGGTCGGGGTAGGAGCCTTCCTCGACGATCGGGTCGCCGACCCGTTCGGCCAGCTCGGACCAGCGCAGGCGCTGCCAGTGGGGCTTTGGAGGGACGGCCCAGTCCGTTTCGTCTTCGTCGTCCTCGTCACCGGTGCCTGCCGTGCCGGCCGCGGATTCTGTGTTGGACGGTGTGGCCGGGTGCCGCAGGTCCTCGTACATGGCGTGCAGGATCCAGGCACTGTCGGGGAGAGCCGGCGGTTCGAAGCCGAGGAGGCCGTCGTCGCCGGACAGCTCGGCCAGCCAGCGCGTCTCGGCCTCGGCGGAAACGCGCGTCCAGTTGGCGAACGCCGTGGCCTCCTCGGGAGTCAGGACCTGCACCGCCCTCTCGGCCTTGTCTTTCGCGAGGATGTCCCGCAGCACCGGGGGTACATCGTGTATGTCGGGAAAGCCGTAGATGTCTTGCATGCGATCATTCTCGCAAACCCTGAATCCACTCGGAGACGCTGTCGGTGAGCCGGGCTGTAGGGCTGGCCCATCGGGCGGGTCCGCCACGGAAACGCCGAATGCGTCGGCACACCACAACGAGGCCCAGACGGGCGGCAGTTCGGGGAGCGACGGCGAGTCGGCCCGCCAGGAAGGGGCGGCCGGGCCGGGCGAATCGTCCGAGGCCGGGGAGCCGACCGCCGGGACCACCGGGACCGACGAGGCCGCCAAAGGACGGCTCCTGCGGCGACTCCCACCACGAGCAGCACGACTTCACGATCCTGCCGGCGCACGGCAAGCCCGAGCGGCCGGGAAGGCCGGGCAGGCCCAGTGAGAGCGCCCGGCCCGGCGGTGGCCCGGGAGCGGCACTCTGAGACCGGTGGGCCGGGTCCCGACGCCGCTACTAGGCCCGGGCCCCGGCCACCCCAACGCCTGCGCGCCGGCCGGCGCGGCGCTTCAGTCCTGCGGCACCAGCTTGCCCCGTTTGAGATGCAGGACCTCGTCGCAGGCGTTCGCGACCTCCTTGGAGTGGGTCACCACGATCACGCATTTGCCGTCGTCGTGGGCCAGTTTCCGGAAGACCTCGACGATTCCGGCGGCCGTCTCGTGATCCAGGCTGCCGGTCGGCTCGTCCGCGAAGAGGATGTCGACCTCGCAGGCCAGCGCGCGGGCGATGGCGACCCGCTGCTGCTGGCCGCCGGAGAGCTGCAGGGTGCGCCGGGTGCGGTCGGCCGGTTCGATGCCGAGCAGATCGAGCAGTTCGTGGGCGCGTTCCCTCCTGCGCACCCCCCGCACGCCGGTGATCTCCATGGCGGAGGTGACGTTCTGGACGGCGTTCATGTAGGTGAGCAGGTTCAGGGACTGGAACACGGTGGCCGCGTGCCGGTTGCGATAGGTGCCCAGCCCCAGCTCCGCGATGTCGCGGCCGTGGAAGCGGACACTGCCGGTGGTGGGCGAGTCCAGGCCGCTGGCCAGGGACAGCAGGGTCGTCTTGCCGGATCCCGAGGGGCCCACGATCGCGTACATGCGGCCGGGCTCGAAGGCGTACGAAACGGACTTGAGGACGGTGCGGCGACGGTTGCCGCCGCTGTAGGTGCGGGTCAGATCGATGAGTTCGAGGAGCGGAGTGGTCACGTCAGTCGCCCTTCGTGAGGATGTCGCGCGGGTTCAGACGCAGTACGCGGGCGCCCGGGACGCAGGTGGCCAGGGCCGCGATGCCCAGTCCGGTGATGCCGACCTTGGCGATGTCTGCGGAGCCGAGCCGGACGTCCATCGCGTCGATGGGCTTGGCTTCGGGCTGGTCCTTCTTGGCCATGCCGGTGGGGTCGCTGGGGTCGCGCCGACCGGCCTCGTTCGCGGCTGCCTGGTTGGCGGTTGAGACCTCGCTCGCGAGGAGCCGGTCGCCGACGGCCTGGGAGAGGAACTGGCTGCACACGCCGGCGAGGCCGATCGCGAGTACCGCGCAGGCGACCACCTCGATCAGGTGTTGGCCGAGCAGCTTGGGTTTCTTCTCGCCGAGCGAGAGCAGGATGCCCAACTCGCCGCGGCGCTCGCGCAGGTTGGAGGCGACGATCAGGGCGAGGATGACGGTGCCGGCGACCGCGACCAGCCATACCGTGACGGTGGCGAAGTCGGCGGTCTTGGTGATGGGACCGACGAGGGTCTGATACTGCTTGTCGTTGATCGACAGCGGGAAGATCTCCAGATCGGCGCCTGCGGCCTCGGCGTCCTTCTTGAGGCGGTCCAGGTCCTTGGGGTCGTCGAGGGTGAAGGTGGCCTGCTTGAGCACGCCGTCCGCCCCCGTGCCCTTGCCGAGGAGCGTGCTCGCGCCGTCCGGCGTGGCGTAGATCTGGTTGGCGGGGTCCATCATCGCGGGAACGTAGGTGCCGGTGTCCGCGGTGCCGCTCCGGTAGATGCCGACGACCTTGAACGCGTATTCCCGGTCATCGGCCTGCTGGCCGGGTGCCGGCAACTCGCCCACCCTGAGTTTGGCCGTGTCGCCGACCTTGAGGCCGTTCCGCTTGGCCAGACGTTCCTCGATGACGATCTCGTCGCGTTTGCTGTGCGGGCCGATTCCGTGTCCGGCCACCAATGTGGCATCGCCGTTGCGGAAGGCCGCGACGGCGTTCAGATCGCGTATGCCGTCCACCTTGAACAGATCCGTGCCGCGCGAGTCCTGGCCGCGCGGTGCCGGGACCGGTTGGTAGAGCTCGGTGGACCCGGTGGGGAATGCACCGCTGTCCGTCGTGTAGTTGCACTGGCGCACCACGGACGACGCGCAGATCCTGTTGACCAGCGAGCGACGCAGATCACCGCGCGAACCGATGGTCCCGCCCCGTTGCCCCTCGGGATCGGTGCCGTTGTTCTTGCCCGAATTGATCAGGGCGTTCACATCGAGCTGCATGGTGGCCACGGCCCCCACACTCTTTTTGGCGCCGTCGGCCGCGCGGGCCGCCGCCGACTGGATCAGAAATCCGGACAGCACCAGAGTGCAGATCACGAAGAACAAGCCGACCAGCATCAATGTCGTGCCCGGACGGCCGGTCAGCCGCCACCACGCCCGTTTGAAGAGATTCATGCCCAGAAGGCTAGGGAGCGCCGGTTGTGAGCCGTGTTTGCGGAAATCCGCAGCGCACGAGCCCTCATATACGATTCAAATGCGGCGTCTGATAGACGTGACAGAGACACCGGGAAAGGCAAGGAATCTCGCTCGATACCTACCGCCATTCTCATGGAATTCTCAGAAACCGTGGAAAGGGCCGGCGCATATGCGGGTTTTGGTGGTCGAGGACGAGCAGTACCTGGCGCGCGTCCTGGAGCTCGGGCTGCGCCGCGAGTCCATCGCCGTCGACGTCGTGCACGACGGCGGCACCGCCCTGCAACGGGTCGCCGTCTACGACTACGACGCGGTGGTGCTCGACCGCGATCTGCCCGGGGTCCACGGCGACGAGGTGTGTCGCCGCATCGTCGCCACGGGCCTGGACTGCCGCATCCTGATGCTCACGGCCGCGGGCAGACTGGGCGACAAGGTGGAGGGCCTCGGCCTGGGCGCGGACGACTATCTGGCCAAGCCCTTCGACTTTCCCGAACTGGTCGCCCGTCTGCGGGCGTTGTACCGGCGCAGCCCCATGGCACACCCACCCGTCCTGACCTTCGCCGACCTCAGCTTCGACACCCATCGCCGTCGTGTGACGCGCGCCGGCGTCGAGATCCGCCTCACGCCCAAGGAACTGGCCGTCCTGGAGTTGCTGATGCGCGCCGACGGTGGGGTGCTCAGCACCGACCACCTGTTGGACAAGGCGTGGGACGCTCACACCGACCCGCTCACCAACGCGGTACGCCTCGTGGTGCACACCCTGCGTAAGAAGCTCGGCGAACCCCGGCTCGTACACACCGCGATCAGCGCGGGCTACTACCTGGGGACCGCATGAGATTCCGCCGCGGCCGCGGCCGGACGCGCACGCTCAGCATCCATGCCAGGCTCTTCCTCGGCTTCGGCGGGGCGCTGGCGGTCTGCTCGGCACTGATGGTCGCCATCATCTACGTCGGCATCCGGTATCTGCCCACCTACGACCTCACCACGCCCGTCGAGGTGCCGTCCCCGTCTTCCACGGCACCCGGCGCGATCCGGCCGACCCCCGACGCCCAACCATCCAAGTCCCTGCGGGAGGGCCGGCGGATCGACGCGTCCGGGCTGATCCGCAACAAGGAGGACGTCTGGTCGACGGTCCTCCTGGTCTCCGTCAGCGGGGTGCTCGTTGTCCTGGTCGTCGGCCTCGGCGCGGGATGGGTCCTGTCACGGCGGCTGCTCGCGCCCCTGCACACCATCAATCGGGCCGCGGCCAAGGCCGGCGAGGGGGATCTGTCGTACCGGATCAACGCCCAAGGCCCGGCAGACGAGTTGAAGCAGCTGGCCGACACCTTCGACACCACCCTGGCCCGCCTGGAGGAGTCCTTCGCCGCCCATCAACGGTTCGCCGCGAACGCCTCGCACGAGTTGCTCACCCCGCTCGCCACGACACGGGCGATCCTGCAGATGGCGGCGGCCGACCCGTCGAAGGAGGAGATCGCCGAGCTGGTGCCGATGCTGCGGGAGACCAATGAGCGCAACATCCGCGTGGTGCAGGAGCTGCTCCGGCTCGCGGTGGCGGGCCAGGCGATCCACGACACCGAACCGGTCGACCTGGCCGAGCTCGCCGCACAGACCGTCGACGCCGCGCGCGCCGACCGACCGGCGCAGGCCGCCGGCGTCTCGCTCGCCCTCGCCACCGACACCGCCGCGGCCTGCACCGTCCGTGGCAGCGCGACGCTGCTGCGCCAACTCGTGGTGAATCTCGTCGACAACGCCCGCACCCACAACGTGCCCGGTGGCACCGTGCGGGTGCGGGTCGCCGCGCACGACGACGAGGTCGTCCTGGAGGTCGCCAACACCGGGCCGCCGGTCGCCCCGGACGTGGTGGACCGCCTGTTCGAGCCCTTCTACCGGGCGCGTCCCCGCGTGGCCAGCGACCGCAGCGGGCACGGCCTGGGCCTGGCGCTCGTCCGCTCCCTCGCGCACGGCCATCACGGCACCGTGACGGCCCGGGCACAGCCGACCGGTGGGCTCCTCGTCCGCGTCACGCTGCCCGCGTGGCCGGGCGGGCGGGACTGACGGTTGCGCGAGCGCCGGCCTGCGAACGGGGCACACCACCGGATCCAACAGGCAGGCAGGCGAAGGCGATGGTGGTGGCGGCGATGGCCGGAGCGGCGGAGGCTGTTCGATCGGCGTACCGGCCCGGAGCGTGCCTGCTACTTTCGGGTGGTGACGGACGAAGAAGCTGCCCGGCAACGGGACAAGGGATATCTGCTCGACAACCGACAGGCCGAGGCCGGGGAGCGATTCGCGGCGCTGTCCCGGTTGTTCGACCCGGTGACGTTCCGACGGCTGGGCGCGCTGGGGGTTGCCGAGGGCTGGAGTTGCTGGGAGGTCGGGGCGGGCGGCCCGAGTGTGCCCGGGTGGCTGGCCGAGCGAGTCGGGGAGAAGGGCCGGGTACTGGCCACCGATCTCGATACGTCGTGGATGCCGCAGGCCGGCGCGCCGTACGAGGTGGTGCGGCACGACGTGGGCGCCGACGAGCCGCCGGAGGGCCCGTTCGACCTGGTGCACGCGCGGCTCGTCCTGGTGCATGTGCCGCGGCGCGAGGCCGCGTTGCGGGCCATGGTGCGGGCGCTGCGGCCCGGCGGGTGGCTGCTGCTTGAGGATGCCGATCCGGCGCTGCAACCGCTGGCCTGCCCCGATGAGTACGGGCGCGAGCAGGAGCTGGCGAACCGGATCCGGCGCGGGTTTCGCGCGCTGCTCGCGGAGCGGGGCGCGCAGCTCGACTTCGGCCGTACGCTGCCCAGGCTGCTGCGTACGGCGGGGTTGGTCGATGTCGAGGCCGATGCGTACTTCCCGATCACGTCTCCGACCGGCAGTGCGCTGGAGGCCGCGACCGTGCGGCAGATCCGGGATCGGCTGATCGAGGGCGGGTTGGCCACGGCCGAGGAGATCGAGGAGCATCTGGCGAACATCGCGTCCGGGAGCCTGGACACCACGACGGCACCGTTGATCTCCGCCTGGGGACGGAAACCGCTGTCCCGGCCCCTTCCCCAGGCCCAGACGCAGTAGGGCACGCCGCCGCCCGTACAACCTCTCCGCGGGCGGCGGCCCCGGGGTCTGTCCGATGGGTCATGGCCGGGTCCGACCCCGACCCATCGGACAGACCCTAGAGCTCGACGCTCTCGCCGGGGCGGAGCCGCCGGACATCGGCGCCTGTCCGCCCGGCTTCCCTGGCCAGGACGTCGTCCAGGACCTTCAGACCCCACTCGTTGAGCAGGCCGTCGTGGATGGCGTACGCGCGACGCGGTGCCATCCGGCGCAGGTACTCGATCATGGCGGGCACCGTCAGCCACGGTGCCTGGCCGGGCAACAGGAGCGTGGGCGCGTCGACCACCGTCAGGGCGTCGCCCGGGTGGAAGACCTCCCCGTCGACCAGGAATCCGACGTTGTCGACCGGCGGCGCGTCCGGGTGGCTGTGGTGATGCTTGTCGCCGGCGACCGACACCTCGAAGCCGGCGACGGAGAAGTGGTCGCCGCCGCGGACCACGTGCACGCGTTCGCCGAACTCGCCCAGCTGCTCGGCGACTCCGGCGCAGGTGTAGACGGGTGCCCGGGATCCTCGCAGGCGTTCGGGGTCGAAGTGGTCGAAGTGCTGGTGCGTGATGAAGACGGCCTCGGCCCCTGCCGAGGCATCGGGCTCAGGGGTCATCACGCCCGGGTCGATGACGACCGCACGGCCGTTCTTCTCCAGCCGTACGCAGGCGTGACCGAACTTGGTGATCTTCATGGCCGACACTCTGCCAACTGCCCGGCGGCGCGACACCGGTGTTCGCGATCGGCCGAACGCGCGGGACGTGCGTCAGGCCGCGTGCGGCGTGGCGAGCAGCAACTCGGTGTTGAGGTCCGCCGGGGAGCCGACTTTCTGCTCGGGGGTGGGCGAGGAGCAGGCGTCGTTGTAGGCGAGCTCCCGGTTGGTTGCCGGTGGTCAGCCCGTCGTAGGCGGCCGCCATGCAGCGTTATGTGCGGTGAACTCGGCGTTGCGACCCGGGTGTCGGTGACGGCCGGCGTGCGTGACGACGCCATCCGGCCGGGCGGTCGCCGACCGGGCGCGGGCCCAGGCATCCCGACCAGCCGGGTCATCGTCGTGTCATCGCCATTTCATCGGCCGTGGCTAGCGTCGACGCCGTTCGGTGCAGGCAGATTTCCGCGCGTCGTCGTCTCCTCACCAGGGACCGGCGCACGGGGGGACGTAAAGAAGGTGGCACATGGGAAGGGTCAGGCGGAGGTGTCCGCGCGATGTCTGTGCGGACGTTCACCGGGGCCTGTCTGTCGAACGTGCGCACCGCGGTGAACCCCGCCCCGCGCAACGCGTCCTGAGCGGCGGCGGACGTCGCCGCGCGCCCGTCGGCACCTCCTTGTACACATGAGTCGGCTCGGAAAGGCATCGACACAATGACACGTCCATCGGACGAGCAGGACGCGACGGCCGGCGGGCACTCCCGCCGCAAGCTCCTCAAGATCGGTCTCGGCGCGGCCGTGGGGGCGGGGGTCATCGGTTCGGGTACCGGGATCGCGCGGGCCGGCGGGCCGAACGACCCGTCCAGCCCGACGATCGCGTACAAGGTGAAGAACCTGAGCGGGCCGGCCGAGACCGGTCCGTTCGCCTCGCCGTGGACCGACCTCGGCATCCCCGTGCTGTGCCCGAACGGCACCATGCTGTTCGTCGGCGGCGACACCTTCAACGGCGACCACGTACCGCAGCCGGGCGAGCCCGCCGACGACTGGCGCGCCCCGGTCGGCCTGCGCTCAGGCAGCGCGGACCTGAACAACCTGCGCATCGACGGCAGCGTCGGCGGTGGGCACGCCAACAGCCTGGTCGACGAGCCGCACAACCCGGTCGGCGACAAGGCCACGACGGCGATCCCCTCCGATGTGTTCGTCGTCGATGGCGTCATGTACATGCACCTCATGCGCGGTGTCATCTACGACACCCACCACACGGACTTCTGGCGCTCCACCGACAACGGCGAGACCTGGGAGTACCTGTGCCAGTGGCCGGGCGACCTGCACGGCGGCCAGTTCCAGCAGAAGACCTACGCCGTGGCCGGTGACGGCTACTGCTACGTCCTGTCCACTGTCTTCAACCGCGAGGTGGACTCGGGCATGCTGCTGCACCGGGTGCGCAAGGAAGACCTCGGCAACCCGGACGCCTACGAGCCGTGGGGCTACGCCGACGGTGACTGGCGGTGGGGCGCACCTCCGACGACGGTCTTCGGCGTCCGCAAGTGGGGCGAGATCTGCTTCCGCGCCATGGACGGCAAGTACGTCCTCACCTGGCTGAACATGAACCCGCTGTCGATCCGGGCGATGGTCTTCCCGCTCCCGACGTCGGACCTGACCAAGACGTTGGAGCAGACGATGATCCTGCCCGGCGCTCCGGGCCAGGAGGTGGGCAACCTCGTCGCCAGTCCGTACGGGGGATTCGTCGTGCCCGGTTCGACGTTCGGCAACTTCCACATCGTCGTCAGCCAGTGGTACGACTCGCGGAACTACCGGTTCATGCAGTACAAGGTCCACATGCTGTCCTGAGCCGGCGCAGTCTGTCGGGCGCCGTCCACGGCCGGCGCCCGCACACCGTCCCGTCCCTGACCTTGCCCCAGGTCAGGGACGGGATCCGCGCTTCTTCACGCGAGCGCCGCCGACCGCAGGGCCTTGGCGCGGGGCTCACCGCAGGGCGATCATGTGGCCATGAGCCTGTCGACCGAGCCCTGCATACCGGCGGGGAGCCTGTCCTCCGGTGCGCGCCAACCCACGCTGCTGACCTCCGACGGCGGGCTGCTGTTGCGGCCTTGGGCAGGGGACGATGCCGTGGCGCTGCACCGCGCCTTCGAGGACACGACGATCCAGTACTGGTCCCTGCGTCGCATGACCTCGCGCGCCGAGGCCGAGGAATGGATCGCAGCCGCCCACCGCCAATGGCGGGAGGAGCGCGGTGCCCAGTGGGCGGTCGTTCCCGCGGACGGCGGGGAGATCCTGGGACGGCTGGCCTTGCGCTCGATGGATCGCTGACGGTACCGCGCATCCGGCCATCCCTCTGGACATCGTCATCCTGATGGTCCTCAAGGGCCGCGAACGGACCACCGCCGAATTCGAGGGCCTGCGCACCCGCTCCGGGTTCCCTCTCGACCGCATCGTGCCGGCGCCGTCCCCGTCCTCGATCGTCGAGGCCCGGGCGGTCTGATCCCGCGAAGGTCGACCACCCCGCCCGCGGCTCTCGGGGCGCACCCGGAAGGTGCGGGCACCGGTGCCGGAATCCGGTCCGCCGGCGGGGCATCCGATCCGGTGACATCCGGACGGCGCGGGGCGGTCGGGGGCGCTCGCACGCCAGATCCAAGTAGGTTAGGTTAGGCAAACCTAAGTTCCCTCTTGCTTGGTCTGGAGAAGTCGGATGCGCTCATCCCGTGCCCGTGCCATCACACCGACCGCTGCCGAGCGCGTCCGCTCGATCCTGACCGTCGCCCACTCCATGACCGTGGTGAGCGACGGGTTGCGCAGTGAAGTCCACCGTCTCGACGGGGTCGGGGCGACGGGTCTCTTCCACCTGCATGCCCCGTGCGAACGCGTCGACGCCCCTTCGGCGGGGCGCGTCCCGGTCCGTCTGGAGCTCACCGACATCGCCCCCACCCCCGTCCGTGACCGGCTGCGCGCCCGGGTCGCGGTGGCCGGACTCCTGGCCGCCCCGTACAACTCCGCTTCCGAGAGCAGTACTTGCCTGGAGTTCGGCCAGGCGGTCCTGGAGGACGCGGCAGGGCGTGCCTACGTCACGCTCCAGGAGCTGGAGGCGGCCGAGCTCGACCCGTTGGCGAAGGACGAGGCCGAGATGCTGACCCACCTCGTCGACGCACACGGCGAATTCGTTCCGCTCCTGCTCCGCCTCGTCTGTCCCGTCCCCGAAACCGGCGTGCTGCGTGCCCTTCCGGTGGCCATGGACCGTTACGGCATCACCCTCCGCCTCGAATACCCCCGTTCCCACCGCGACGTCCGCCTGTCGTTCACCACTCCCGTGACCCGCATCGAGCAGGCCGGCCCCCAGGTCCAGTCCCTCCTGGCCACGGCCCGTCGCCTCTCCCACACCAGTCACCTCCTCGCGTGAACGCGGGGCGCCGCCGGTCGCCGACGACGGCGGTGTCACGGCCTCCGGAGGGGCTGTAGCCCTCGGCGCGCGCCTGATCGATCCTGCGTCCCGACCGGCGAATCAGACGGCGCCAACAATGTGCACAATGCGCCGAGTTGTGGCGCCCTGACCTCATCCCTCGTGCTCGGGTGGCCGATTGCGGGATTACTCGACTGGACATTAGATTGAACTGTCGAGTTCAGTCTCGCTCGTCCTTCCCTCAGTGCGACCGGAGAGGCACATGACGCAAGCGCATGGAGATCGTCTGGAGCCGGGGCTGTTACGACTGATCGGCGTGCTGCTGCTGGGCGGGCTCATGGGCCTCCTCGACAGCACGATCGTGAACGTCGGCATCGGCACGATGGCCCATCACTTCGGCGCCACCCTCAACACCGTCGGATGGGTCGCCACGGGCTATCTCCTGGCCGTCGGTGTCGCCATCCCGTTCACCGCATGGGCGGTGGAACGGTTCGGCAGCAAGAAGATGTGGTTGATCGGGCTCTCGCTCTTCGTCCTGGGGTCGCTGGCCTCCGGCGTCTCCTGGGACATCGAGAGCCTGATCGCCTTTCGTGTCATCCAGGGCTTCGGCGGAGGGGTGCTCGACCCGATCATGCTCACCGTGCTCGCCAAGGTCGCCGGACCGAGCCGAGTCGCCCGGGTCATGGGCCTGATGGGCGTCGTCATCCCACTCGGGCCCGTCCTGGGGCCGATCCTGGGCGGCGTCCTCGTCCAGGGCCTGGGCTGGCGCTGGATGTTCCTGATCAACCTGCCGATCGGACTGGCGGCAATCCTGCTGTCCCTGCGGGTGGTACCGGCCGACCCGTCCTCACGGGAACGCTCCGCCGCTCCCCGACTCGACATCATCGGGCTGGCGCTGCTGGGCCCGGCCTTCGCCATCCTCGCCTTCGCGTTGTCGCAGGCCGCCGGCGACGCCGGATTCGGCGCCGCGCCCGTGATCGGCGCCCTCGTTCTGGGGGCGGTGCTGCTGGCTGCCTACGTTGCCCACGCGGTCCGGGTCGGGGTGAAGGCCATCATCCGGCTGAGTCTGTTCCGCAGTCGCAGCTTCAGCGCCAGCGTCACCGTCATGGGTCTCACCGGAATCATGCTCTTCTCGATGCTTTTCCTGGTGCCGCTTTACCAACAGCGAGTCCGTGGGCACGAAGTCCTCGCGGCAGGTCTCCTTGTCGCCCCGCTCGGCATCGGCTCCTTCCTGGCCATGCCCATCGCCGGCCGCCTCGGCGACACGGTCGGCGCCCGACGACTGGCCCCCCTCGGCGGCCTCATCGTCGCCCTCGGCGCGCTCGTCCACACCCAGGCAGACGACCGCACCAGCGAAATCCTCCTGGGCCTGTGCGCCTTCGCTGCCGGTGTCGGACTGGGCTTTATCGGTGCACCCACCATGGGCTCGCTCTACCGGACGCTGCCCCAGGACGCCATCGCCCAAGGCACTTCGGCGCTCTACATCATCAACCAGCTTGGTGCGTCCCTCGGTACCGCCGTCGTCGCGCTCCTGCTCCAGAGTCAGGCGGACGCCAGCAGTACGCAGGTGCAGTCCTTCCGGGGCGCCTCGTGGTGGGTGTTCGCGGCGGCCGTCGCTGTCCTGGTCTCGGGCTGGTTCCTGCCGGGCAGGGCGGCCACCGCGCCAGTCGCCGAGGAGCCGGCGGCCGTGGAGGCGTCCGCCCGGTCGTGAGTCGGTGGGGGAGCGCCGGTACGGAACGTTCCGGCCGGGTGAGGGCAGGGGGTGGCGAGGGGCGAGTAGACACTGTCTACTCGCCCTGGTAGACAGTGTCTATGCATAGTGAGAGCTCACTTCGGGAGCGGTTGGTCGATGTGGGGGTGGACCTCGTTCTGAGCGAGGGATCCGCGTCGTTGGGACTTCGTGAGATCGCCCGCCGGGCAGGGGTGTCCCACGGGGCGCCGCGGCGGTACTTCCCCACGCACCACGCCCTGCTCTCCGCGATCGCCCGACGCGGCTTCGCGGACCTCGGCGCCCGGTTCGCGACCGCCCTCGCCGACGCCACGACGGCGCGGGATCAACTACAGGCGGTTGCACGGGCGTACGTCGGATACGCGCTGGAGTGCCGAGGCATGTTCGAGCTGATGTTCCGTCACGAGCTGCTCGACAGCGAACAGCACGGGTCGGACCAGCCGCGGCTGCGGGAGTCGACCCTGCCGCTTTTCGAGCACATGGTCGCCCTCGTCGCCCGATGCCGGGCGGAGCAGGGGACCGCGCACCAACCCGGCGGTCCCGACGGGACGATGACAGAGGCGGCGGTCACGGCCGCCGCCCTGTGGTCGAACCTGCACGGCATCGCCCAACTGTGGGCGTGGGGCAGTCTGCCGCTCGTGCTCGATGCCCAACTCCCCGACGATGCACCGCGCGTCGACCGACTCGATCAGTTCGTCGCGGCGGTGCTGGACACTCACCTGGGCCCGGTGAGCTCTTGACCGCGCCCCCGCGGCGACACGTCGCGCTCCTGGCCAGCATGGCCGGCGCGATGCTCGTCGCGCTGGACGGCACGGTGCTGCTGGTGGCGCAACCCGGCCTGCAGCATGATCTCGGCGCGAGCATGGCGCAGGTCCAGTGGACGAGCACCGGCTATCTGCTCGCGGTGGCCTCGCTTCTCGTCATCGCCGGGCGCCTGGGAGACCGGTACGGTCATGCGCGGCTGCTGTTCGCCGGCGTACTCGGATTCGGGGCCGTCTCGGCCGGTATCGCGCTCGCTCCGTCGATCGGCTGGGTGATCGGACTGCGCGCCGCACAGGGCGTGTTCGGCGCGCTGCTCCAGCCGGCGACGCTCGCGCTGTTGCGGCTGACCTATCCGGCGGACCGGCTCGGCACACCGGTCGCCCTCCGCACGAGCGCCATCGCGGTGGCCTCGGGAGCCGGTCCGGTCCTCGGGGGCGTCCTCGTCGCGCATCTGGGCTGGCGTGCCGTGTTCTGGATCAACGCCCCCATCGCGGTCCTGATCGCCGCACTCACCCTCGTCGTCCGACCGCCGGCACCCCGGCCGGCACCTTCTCAGCGGCTCGACGTCGCCGGCGCGGCCCTGCTGGCGACCGTGCTGGTCGCCCTGGTCCACACCCTGGCCGGTGTGCCGGCGCACGGATGGACCGGGGCGCCGACGCTGCTCGGACTCCTTGTCGTCGCGGGTCTCGCGGCGCTGCTCGCCTGGCACGAACGCCGCATCGCGCACCCCGTCGTGCCGCATGCCGTGGCGCGGTCCGTGCCGGTGACGGCGTCGATGGCGCTCTTGCTGGTCACCTCTGCCGGCCTGTTCGGCGCGCTGTTCACCGCCACGTTCCACCTCCAGGACGTACTGCGCCTCGATCCGCTCGCCAGCGGCCTGCGCGTCCTTCCGCTGACCGTACTGATGGTCCTCGGCGCACCCGTCGCCAGCAGGGCACTGCGTCGGTACGGCCCGCGCCGCGTCGCGATCGTCGGAACGGCTCTCCTTACCCTCGGCATCGCCGGGCTGTCCCGGTTCGACGACCCGACCAGCACGTGGGTGGCCATGGGCGCGACGTTCGCCGTGGTCGGTGCGGGGTTCGCCACCGTGATGGTCACCGCCACCGGGACCGTCGTCGGTGACGCGCCGGCCGGATACGCCGGGGTCGTCGGCGGCCTCAAACAGACCGCCATGAACATCGGCCCGACCCTCGGCATCGCCGTCGCCGCCAGCGTGACCGGCCTGTCCGCCGGGGGGCCCGCTGTCCCCGGCGCAACTCCCGCCCCGGGGATGGGCCTCGCCCTGCTGGTCCTGGCCGGCTGCGCGGCGCTCGGCCTCCTGCCGGCCGCACTGCTGCCCCGTGCCCACGCCACCGGACAAGCTCGGACAAACCAAGACGAGCCAGGACGCGACCGCCGCGACCCACCCCCCACTCATCGGGAGAGACGAACGAACCCCACACGGTGCGAGAGGCAGCGGAATTGAACCCCGACCCCACAGCCGACGACAGCGATGAGGACCTCGTCGCAACCACCGCATACGACACCTCGGAGATGATGCGGCAGGTGTTCCTGCGTGCGCTGTCCGTCCCACCTCCCGCCTGCCGACGCGACGTTGACCCATCCGCGGACCCGAGCGGTACGTGACGGAGATCGCCAACGTGGGCGGTCCCGGCGGACGAGGACGAAGACGAGGAGGAGGGCGAGGAGGAGGGCGACGGCGTCGGCGTCGGGCGATCTGGTGTTCGGGGTGCGTCACCCGGATGGCCGTCACCTTTGCCGATGTCGGCCGTTGGAGTCTCTGTTGATCTCAGCAACTCCACGAAAGGACAGGTCACGTCCCATGACCGTCGCCGCAGTCGTGGACCGGGTCGCCTCCGGCACGTGGTCCGACTTCGGGTGCGAGGTGAATGCGTTACCACCGGCCGAACTCTTCGACCGGTACGAGCGCTCCCGCTTTCTCTACCCGGCCAAACGGGCCAGGCTCGCCCCCTACTGGCCGCTCATCCTGGAGAACTGGCAGCGCGCCCGCCGGGCCGGTGAGCTGCTCCACTGGGTCGCGAGCCACGAGGAGCCCGGCGGCGGCTGGGCCTCGCTCACCTCCTGGCGTTCCACGCATGCGGGCTGGCAGACCCAGCACCTGGTCAGTTCGGGCACCCTCGCCGGCGGGCGGGCGGTGATGCTGGCGGCGCAGGCGGTCCGGATGGCCGAGCGGCGGGACGTCGCCGCGCAGAACTGGTTCAGCCCCTCCAACCGCTTCGCCGCCCTCGCGTTCGGCACCATCGGGCGAAGCCTCGGTCCCGAGCACTCCCTGGTCGCTCCCGGCGACTACGTGATGGTCCCGCTAGCGCTGGCCCGTGCGCTCCGCCCCGACGGTTCGGCCGGCTCCGTCGCCGAACTGGACGGCGGTGCCTGCCCCGAGCTGGCGGAGCTGGCCCGCCGCTGCCGGGGCGCGGTCTACGCACGGGCCGAGGGGCTGGACCGCGACGACCTGCGCCTCGCCGACGTGGACCGGCTCTACCGCCTCGTCGGGCTGCGCCGCCACCGACGGATCTGGGTCCTGTACGACGCCTCCGGAGCGGTACGGGCGGCGGCGCTCGCCTATCGGGGGCCGCTCGGCTTCAACTTCTCCTTCCTGGAGAATCGTTGCGACGTGCTCATCGCGCCCGGCCTCGACGCGACCGAGACCCGGCGGGCGACGGACGCCCTGCTGGCGGCGGCCCGCCATGCCTACGCGGACTTCGAGCCCGCCGCCGTCCCGCTCACCACCGCCACCCCGGCCGACCACCTGATCCTGGCCGGGGCCGAACCCGTACGCCCGTACACGCGGGCCCTGTGGCTCGCGGAGGCGTACCCCGATCTCTACCGGCACATCGACGAGCTGTACGCCCAGCGGCTGCGCGGCCGGGGCGTCTACCCGAGGAGCAACGCATGACCGTCCCGTATCTGATGGAGGACCGGCGCGAGGCCGGCCGGCTGGTGGCCAAGGTCGACGCCGACGCGTGGGTGCGCACCTATCTGGATCCGGTGCTGCCAAGTACCCCCGGGGCGCGTGTGCTCGACGTGGGCGCCGGCCCCGGTCACATCGCCGAGGCCGTGCTCCGGGCCCGACCGGCAGCGGAGGTGGTCGCCTTCGACGGCAATCCCGAACGGCTCGCGGCGGGCGGGCCGGCCGGCACCCGCCTGGAGAGGCGCTCCGGCGACGCCCGTGCGCTGCCCCTGGCGGACGGTTCCTTCGACGTCGTGTACTCGCGGCTGATGCTCCAGTACGTCGCCGAACGGGAGGTGGCCGTCGGCGAGATGGCCCGCGTCTCCCGGCCGGGCGGCACGGTCGTGCTCTTCGACCTCGACGGCCAGCTCGTCTGGCACGACCCCGTAGGTCCCGAGCTGCGCGCCCTGCTCGACCCGGTCACGAACGCGCTCGCGGCGGCCGGCTTCGACCCGCACACCGGCCGCCGTCTGTACGGGCTCGCCCGCCGGGCCGGGCTGACCGACCTGGACGTGCGGGTCGATCCGTACCACCTGATCGCCGGGCGGATCGACCCGGTCCAGCGCGGCCAGTGGGAGCTCAAGCTCGATATCGCCCGGCCGCTCATCGCACGCGCCCTCGGCTCGCCCGCGGCGGGGGAGGAGGCGGTCGCCGCGTTCCTGGCGCACCTGGACAGCGAGGAGACGTTGACCTACTCGGTGGCCTTCACGGTCACCGGCCGCCGCCGCTAGGCCCCAGGGGCCCGGGCCGCGCCGTGGGGGAACGGTGCGGTCGTGGGAGGTGTCGGCGGGGCTCAGGTCGACCGGGTGTGGTGCTCTTCGTCGTCCCCGGTTGTTCGTTCGCGGTCCGCGACGGCCGCGGTGAAGGCCGACCAGTCCGCCCCGGCGAGCGGGGCGAGGACGGCGCGCCAGCCCTCGGCGGCGGTCGAGCCGGCCTGCTGCAGCGCGGTGTGGAAGAGGGCGCGCTGCCGGGCGTGCAGGGTGCGTTCGAGGGCGGCGCCGCGGTCGGTGAGGTGGAGTTCCTTGCGGCGGCGGTCCTTGGCGCCGGGGGCGACGCGGACCAGGTCCTCGTCGATCAGTCGGCGCAGCGGGGCGTTGATGGCCTGCTTGGTGAGGTCGAGGGTGTCGCAGAGCTCGCCGACGCTCATGCCGGGGGAGTAGGCGAGGAACGTGAGGATGCGGTGGTGGGCGCGGCCCATGCCGTGTTCGGCGAGGGCGTCGTCGGCGGCGCCGGTGAAGGCGCGGTAGGCGAAGTAGAAGAGCGTGAAGTCGCGGTCGAAGGCGTCCGGGCGAGAAGGGTCAAGCATGTTGACATATTACCCCGGGTCCACGTACGCTCGGTATTAAGGTCAAGTACCTTGACCTATTTTGGTGCGCTGTCGTCGGTGCCGATCGGCACTCGGGCGCAGTGCTGAACGTGCAACGCAAGAAAGGCCGGTGACCGCGATGTCGGAGATCACTGTCGGCGCATACCTCCTTCGCCGTCTGCGCGAGATGGACATCGAGCACGTCTTCGGCGTGCCGGGCGACTACAACCTCGGCTTCCTCGACCAGGTGGTCGCCTGCCCCGGACTGGAGTGGGTGGGCACCTGCAACGAACTCGACGCCGGATACGCGGCCGACGGCTACGGCCGGCTGCGCGGCGCCGCCGCGGTGGTGACCACCTTCGGCGTCGGCGAACTCTCCGCCGTCAACGCGATAGCGGGCTCCTATGCCGAGTCCGTCCCCGTCCTCGCGATCACGGGGATGCCCGCGACGGCGGTGGCGACGGCCGGCACGCCCGTGCACCACACCCTCATGGACGGCGAGTACGACCACTTCGGCCGGATGTTCGCGGAAGTCACCGTGGCCCGGACCACCCTGACCGCCCAGAACGCACCGGCCGAGATCGACCGGGTGCTCAACGCCCTGCGCCGACACCGCAAGCCGGTCCACCTCAACCTCCCCACCGACGTCGTACTGGCCCGCGTCCCCGAACCCGCCGCGCCACTGGCCGCCGCCGACGCCCCGACCGATCCCGCACTGCTGGGCGCCTTCCGCGACGCCGCCGCCCGCATGCTGGCCGGGGCCCGGACCGTGACGGTGCTCGCGGGCCACGAGGCGGACCGGCACGGGCTGCGCGCCCAACTCGCCGAACTGCTCGCCGCCGCCCCGGTGCGCGCCGCCGTGTACTCCACCGGGAAGGGCCTGGTGGACGAGGGCGTACCGGGCTTCGCGGGCGTCTACACCGGGGAGTTCAGCGCCAAGTCGGCGCGGATGGCGGTGGAGGACGCCGACTGCCTCATCCTGACCGGTGCGCCCGTCACCGACACCGTGACCGGCGGGTTCACCCACCACTTCCCCGCCGGCCGCACCATCGAACTGCGCCCGGGGCGGGCCACCGTCCGTGGCGCGGAGTTCGCGGGCGTGACGATGACCGATGCCCTCGCGACGCTGACCGCACTGGTCCGGGAAGTGCGGCTGCCCGAGCCCGCGGGCCACGGCACGTTGCCGGCGCCCACCGCGGCACCGGTGGCCGGGCCGGACCGCGGTGCGGTGGACGGCCCGCTCACCCAGGACGCGCTCTGGGCGGCCGTGGGCGCCTTCCTCCCGCCGGCCGGCGTGCTCGTCGCCGAGCAGGGCACCGCGTTCTTCGGTGCCCAGGAACTTCCGCTGCCGCGCGACGCGCGCTTCGTCGGGCAGCCGATGTGGGGCTCGATCGGCTACACCCTCCCGGCCACCCTCGGCACCCAACTCGCCGCCCCCGACCGGCGGTCGGTGCTCGTCATCGGCGACGGCTCCCTGCAACTGACCGCCCAGGAACTGGGCACACTGGCCCGCTACGGCCTGTCGCCCGTGATCGTCGTCATCAACAACGACGGCTACACCGTCGAGCGCGCCATCCACGGTGCCACCGCGCCGTACAACGACATCGCAGCCTGGGACTACACCGCGCTACCGGCCGCGTTCGGCGCCGGCGACCGCTGCGTCACCCGGCGCGTGACGACCCCCGCGGAACTGACGGACGCGTTCCGCCTGGCCACCGACACCCCGGACCGGCTGGTACTGATCGAGGCCGTGCTGCCGCGCGACGACGCGCCCGAGCTGCTCACGGCCCTGGCGGGGAGGTTCGCCGAGCAGAACGACTACGGCAACTGAGCGGAGCGACGCGGCCCCGGGGACGTGCGGGTCACCGGGGCCGCTCGTTCCGTTCGTACGTAGCCACCCGGCGCCCGCCGGCGTCGTCGGACGACGTGAGCGTGAAGTGATGGGCGAGGGTGGAGAGTTTGGCCAGGTCCTGGGGCGTTTCGGCCTGGGGGGAGGAGCCGCTGTCGCTGACGACGACGAGGCGTTTGCGGCTCAGCATGGCAGCCTGGATCTCCGTGGGATCGACCTCGACACCGTAGAGGGTCCCCGAGGCGGTGGGGGACTTGGCCAGCGCGAGGTCGGCGAGGCCGCCGAACGGCGGGGGATCGACGAGCGCCATGTCGCGCCGCTGGGCGGGAAGGAAGACGATGCCGTCGCCCGGGCGGGCCAGCGCGGCGACCTCGCGCGTCGCCGCCCGCACATCGTCGGTCCGGCTCAGGGGGGTGCGCAGGCTCAACTCCAGGGGGAGCAGCGCGAGGAAGGCGACTGCCACCACTGCGCCGAGCAGGGCCTCGGCGCGGGGCCGTCCGCGGTGGTGGCGGGTCCGGATGCGCGCGGCGACCGTCCGCGCGGACCAGGCAAGGGCGGGGCCGACGAGGAGCGACAACCCGAGGGAGGCGTAGAGCACATAGCGGTCGACGTAGAGCGGCTTGACGAGCCAGGAGGCCAGGAGCAGGCCGAGGTGCGGGACGGCGAGCAGCGGCAGTCCCACCGAGGCCGGTGACAGACGGGTGCGTTGCCGGTCCGGTGTCGTCGGCACCCGGGTGCACGCCAGAGCGACGATCAACATGGCCGTCACCCCCAGCAGACTGGCGGCCGAGGGAGGCTGGATCCAGGCCACCAACCGTGTCTGGCGGCTGCTGGCGACGATGAGCGGCAGTGTCCCGGCCACCACGATCACCGCAGTCACCAACCACCGTGTCAACAAGCGGCGTTGGCCCTCGTGTCTGGTGAGCAGGACGGTGATGCCGTGGGCTGCCAGGGCGAAGAGCGAGAGCCAGTTGAGCAGCGCGGTGGCGAGCATGACCGTCGCGTAGGCGCACCAGCGCCAGAGCCCCGCGGTCCGGTTCCGGTGCTCGTCGCGCCGGGCGGAGGTACCGGTCGGCCCGGCCGGACCCAGCACACCCGTCAGCAGCCATGTCCCGACCGCCACCCCCGCGGCCACCAGCGCGAAGGAGCGCCCTTCCTGCGTGTACCGCTGCATCACCGGCAGCAGGGCCAGTGCCAGACCGGCCGCGACGCCCCCCAGGGGGCCGGCGAGCCTGCGTCCCGTCGCCGCGATGACCGCCGCGGCGACCACGCCACCCAACACCGACGGCAGTCGCAAGGCCGTCAGGTTCGCTCCGAAGCCCTCGAAGAGGGCGTGCACCAGCAGGTAGTAGAGGGTATGGACGACGTCCATGTTCCCGATCAGGTGCCAGATCTCGGATGCGGACCGTTGGGCAACCTCCCATGTCGCGGCCTCGTCCCGCCATACCGCCCCCTGCCGGTGCAGCCCCCACAGGCCCAGCGCGAGGGCCAGCGAGGCCGGCAGGCCCGGAACCAGCCAGGCCGGCCACCTGTGCGCACCGACGGGTGCCGGGTCGGCTATTCGTCCGGTGGTGGCGGGGGCCAGGGAGGCGGAAGGGACAGACATAACGTGAACTGTACCCGTAATCCCCACAGCGACTGAGAGAAGTCGCAAGGCTGCGCATTACAGCCGGGATTCCTTACCCGGAACCGCAATTCTCCCGGAGAGTAAGGGGACTGGGCCTGCGCCTATGCCCATGTCCATGTCGACGTCCATGCCGACGTTCATGCTCATGCTCATGCCCATGTCTGGGCCCGGGTCCGGGAAGTCGCCAGGGGCGTGCGGTAGTCAGGTGCGGCAATTTCGCGCATTCCTTCGCTCTCGTATATCTCCCAGCGCCGCCGAGCGGACGGAATGATCATTAGCGGTGTTTGTGGCGTCTACCGGAAAGGGAGCACCGGGTGAACTCCGCGCGGTCGTGGCCGAGGGCGCATACGAGGAGTTCGAGGGAGAGCAGCCGGCCTCAGCGTTCGGCGCCCACCGGCAGGGTTTCGCGCGCCCAGTTGGCCAGCAGCCGCAGTGCCGTCTCCGACGGGGTTCCCTCGTCGACGGTGTGGGCGATGAGTGCCTGGTCCGGATCGTCGGGCAGCCGCAGCGTCTCGAAACCCAGGTCCAGCTCGCCCACGACCGGATGACGGTAGACGTACCGGCCGTGCGTCTTGTCCTTGAGCCGGTGCTCCGCCCATGCCGTACGGAACTCCGGGCTGCCCGCGGCGAGTTCGTCCAGCAGCTCGGCGGTGTGCGGGTCGTCCGGGTGGCGTCCTGCGTCCAGGCGGAGGTAGGCCGCCACATCGCCGGCCTTGCCGTGCCAGTCGGCGTAGAGGTTGCGCATGCCCTCGTCCAGGAACACCAGCCGGGCCAGATTGCGCTGCCCGGGCGGCAGCGCTCCGAAGTCGGTGATCAGCGCCGCGGCGAGCCGGTTCCAGGCCAGGACGTCGGTGTTCCGGCCGACGATGTACGCCGGGACGTCGGGCGTGGAGTCCAACAGCCGACGCAACCCCGGCCGCACCTGCTGACGTTGGTCCTGCTCGCCTTCGCTGTCGAAGGCTCCCGTCTCCGGCCAAGGGCGGGCCAGGCGGTAGAGGTGCGCGCGCTCCACGGCGTCCAGGCGCAGGGCCCGGGCGACGGCGTCCAGTACCGCTTCCGAGAAGTGCAGGGTACGACCCTGCTCCAGCCGCACGTAGTGGTCGACGCTGACTCCGGCCAACTGCGCCAGCTCTTCCCGTCGCAGGCCCGGAACCCTGCGGCGTCCCCCGTATGCCGGCAACCCCAGCTCCTCCGGCCGCAGGCGGGCCCGGCGGGAGCGGAGGAACTCACCCAGTTCTGCACGTCGTTCCAATGCCATGCCGAAAGTATCGCCTCTTCGGTGCCCGGTGTCGCGTGCTCAGCCTGGTCATGCCGTGCCCAGGCACCGGCTGCCACTGGGGAAGCCGCCGCCGGGCGGTCACAGTTGGTGTGCGCCGCCGGAGGTCCTCGGTCCGTCACGGGACGGCCGGACCGGTACCGGCTCGGTCCGGCCGATGCCGGCCGACCGGGCGGAGACCGCCGCGGCCTTCACCGGGACGGGCGCCGGCACGGGCCCGGCCCTGACAGCCAACGTTCCCGCACACAGGAGGATCCACGACACCATGTCCCTGACCGTCATCGCCGAATGCCTGGCCGCCCCCGGGTACGAGGACCGGCTCCGCACCGCACTGGAAGCCATGATCGAACCGTCCGTGGAGGAGCCCGGCTGCCTGGCCTATCACCCCTACGCCGACCCCAACGAACCCGCCCGCATGGTGGTCGTCGAGGAGTGGGCCGATGCACAGGCCCTCGACGCGCACTTCACCACCGCCCACTTCCACCACGTCCGCCAGGTCCTGGAACGGGTCCTCGCCGAGCCGATGACGATACGGAAACTGGTGGCCGCACCCGGCGACTGAGGCAGGCGGCGGGGCTCCTCCGGCCGTCCATGTCACAGGGCGTCGAGCCATCTCGTCTCCAGGGTGTAGCCATTGACGACCACGAGGAGCAACCATGAACGCACGACTGAACTACTTCGCCGACCCGACCGCCGGAAAGGCATTCAAGCACTTCATGGCGGCGGGCAAGACGCTGAAGGACTCGCCGCTGCCGGCCTCGACGCAGGAGCTGGTGGCGCTGCGCGTCAGCCAGATCAACGGCTGCGCCGCCTGCATCGACATGCACACCAAGGAGGCCGCCGCTGCCGGTGAGTCCGCGGTGCGGCTGAACCTGGTGGTGGCGTGGCGGGAGGCCACGGTCTTCACCGACGCCGAGCGGGCCGCGCTGGCACTGGCGGAGGAAGGGACCCGGGTCGCGGATGCCGGCAAGGGGGTGAGCGACGAGGTGTGGGAGCTGGCCGCCAAGCACTACGACGAGGAGCAGCTCGCCGCCCTGGTGATCCTGGTGTCCTTCATGAACGCGGTGAACCGGCTGAACATCATCAACCAGCAGCCGGCCGGCGACTACGAGGTCGGACAGTTCCACTGACCGACAGCGGATCGGTGTCGGTGTCGGTATCGACATCGGCGTCGGCAAGGGGCTCGGGGTTCGGCTGCGGGCCCCGAGACCCCGCCAACTCGGCCGCGGCGGCGACGGCACCGCCACGGCCGGGCCGCGGTCCGGCCGTTGGTGTCAGCAGGTGATGCTGCCCCTGCGCAGTGCGTGGCCGCCGTCGTTGCTGTCGTCGGCCCAGTACACCGGCTTGGAGCCGCTGACGCAGGCGTCGGCGCCGGACACGGAGAACCCCTCGTTGTTGAGGTTGGGCATGCCGCTCGGCCGGTTGTAGACGGCCGTGGTGGCGAAGGCGCCGGAGGCGTTGACCTTCAGGGTCCGGTGCTGGCCGTCGCAGGTGTCGTCGCAGACCACCCACAGACGCGAAGCCTGCGGCTCCCACTGCAGTTCCATCACGCCGGCCATGCCGCTGTCGATGGACGCGACGCGGGTGTAGGCGCCGGAGTCCTGCAGGACGTACCCGTAGACCTTGCCGGTGCCCTCGACGCCGACGAAGAAGACCCCACCGGTGTGGCCGCCGTACCGGTTCGGGTCGTAGGCCGAGCCGGTCGACCCGTCCTTGAAGCCCGATGCGGTCAGGTAGGTGTCGGGGATCCAGGTGATGCCCTCGAAGCCGAGGTTGGAACCCACCGACGGCAGGTCGGAGGTCAGGTTCCACTCCCTGGTGGCCGCCAGGGAGGTGCCGGTACCGCTGACGTCGTACCTGAGGACGGACAGGCGACTGGTCCCGGACGCGTCGCCGTTGCGCTCGCTGGCGACGAACACGCCGCCCGGGGAGCCGGCGCCGGTGAGGGTGACGCCCTCACTGTCCGGGGTGCCGGAACCGCCGGGGAAGCGGAGCGACTTGCCGGCCGTCCACCCGTTCGCGGTGTCCGGCTTCCAACCGCCGGAACCGTCCGGGACCAGCCGCCAGAGCTTGCCGGAGTTCTGCGCGCCCCACATCACGCCCTTCTCCTGGTACAGGCCGCTGAGGTCCAGCCGGAGACGTTGACGGCGGCGGTGCCCTTGTTGTACAGCTCGATCGAGTCGTTGACGCTGCCGGTGGTCACCACCTCGTTGATGCGGATGTCGTCCGCCGGGGCGGCGTGCGCCGGAGGCGCCAGCACCGTGCCGACGACCAGCGTGGGGCCGGCGACGGCGGCGGAGAGGAAGGCGAGGCGACGGCGCCGGCGGGGAGCGCGTACTTCGGGCACGATGTCCGTCCTCCAGAGCGTGGTGACAGGGCGACAAGAGATTCCCGGTGCCTGTCGAACGACTGCCTGCGGGCGGGGGTTGGTCCTGTGAACGCCGGCCGAATTGCGGTGTGCGGACGACCGCGTGCGCCGCTGTGCCCCGGAGTGCGGCGCGGGGAACACTTCCGGCCGCTCCGTGTCTGCGCGCCGGGCGCCGGCGGTGGCCGTGGCGGTGTGAGCGGTGAGCGGCCGGGCCCGTCCTCGCGGCTATCGTCTCGCTCCTCCTGCCGGGCAAAATACGCACTTCGCACGCCGGGCGGGCGCCGGTGGGCATCCGTCGCCCCGGATGCGGCCCCGATGCCCAGGCGGGTCCGCGCCGTATATAGGCTCATGGCCGAAACAAGCCTGATGGGGGAGAAGTCGAGTGGACAGGCTGCGGCAGGACGATCCTGCGCGGATCGGGGATTTCGTGACGTTGGCCCGTCTCGACGCCGACGGCAGTCGGGGCGTTCCCGAACGTCGCTATCTGGCCCGCAGCGCCGACGGCGGACACACCGTGGTGGCGTGCCTGCCGCCGCCCGGCGGCGACCCGGCGCGGTGGGCGGCCGAGGCCCAACAGGCCGCCCGGTTGACCCAGCCCGGGTTCTGGCCGGTCGCCCAGCTCGGCGGGACGGCGGGATTCCCCTGGCACGCCGCGCCCTACCGGCCCGCCCTGCCGCTGCCGGCCGTCCTCGCCGCGCACGGCGGCCCGCTGCCGGAACCGCTCGTCCGCACGCTCGGCGGCGCCCTGGCCGAAGCCCTGGCCTCGGCCCACGTCCTGGGCATCGTGCACGGCGGCGTGTGCCCGGCGGGCGTGCTGCTCACCGCCTGCGGTCCGCTCCTGGCGTGCTTCGGCGCGACCCGCGCGCACCCGATGACCGAGACCTCGTCCGCCCACCCGACCGGGCCGGACACCGGCTGCCTGGCTCCCGAACTGGCTGCGGGCGGCCCGGTGGACCGGGCCGCGGACGTCTACGCCCTGGGTGCGGTACTCGCGTACGCGGCGACCGGGCACACCGTGCCCGAGCGGCAGGAGATCCCCGCCGGCCTGCGGGACATCGTCACCGCGTGCCGCTCGCGCGACCCACAGGGCCGACCCGAACCGGCAAGGGTGCTGGCGGAGTTGCTGCCGGGCGCGGCGTACGGCGGACTGGCCGGCGCCACCGAGCCGCTGTCGCTGCCCGGCCGGGTCGTCGAGGCGCTGTCCCGTCAGTCGGCGGAGGTCCTCGCCGCCGCACTTCCCACCCACGAGCGGTGAGGCCATGATCTCCCCACTTCTGCACGACGACCCGCACACCGTCGGGCCGTTCCGGATCCTCGCCCGCCTCGGCGGAGGCGGCATGGGCACCGTCTACCTGGCCCGTTCGGCGGGCGGCCGCACGGTCGCGGTGAAGACGCTGCACACCCGCCTGGCCGCGGACACCACACTGCGCACCCGTTTCCGGCTGGAGACGGACGCGGCACGCGTCGTCGGCTCCGAACACGGTGCCCTGGTCGTCGACGCCGACCCCCAGGCACCGACCCCGTGGATGGCGACCGAGTACGTCCTCGGCCCGCCGCTGGACACCGCCGTGGAGGCCGGCGGACCGCTGCCCGAGCCGGCCGTGCGCGCCCTCGGCGCATCCCTCGCCGCCGGGTTGGAGCAACTGCACCGGTCCGAGGTGGTGCACCGCGACCTGAAGCCGTCCAATGTCCTGGTGACGGCGCAGGGCCCGCGGATCATCGACTTCGGCATCGCCCGGGCCTTCGGCGACGAGCACCTGACGAACGTCGGCAACGCCGTGGGCACGCCCGCTTTCATGTCGCCCGAGCAGGCGGCGGGACTGGAACACGCGGCGGCGGGCGACGTGTTCGCCCTGGCCGGGGTGCTGGTCTTCGCCGCCACCGGCCGTGGCCCGTTCGGCGGCGGGGCCCCCACCGACCTGCTGTACCGCGTCCGGTTCGGCGAGCCGGACCTCGGCGGAGTCCCCGCGTCGCTGCTGCCCCTGCTCGCCCGCTGCCTGGCCAAGGACCCCGCGCAGCGCCCGTCCACCACCGAGCTGCGCACCGCGCTGGGCGGGGCTGGGTACGCCCCGGGCGACCGCGGCGGCTTCGCGGACCTGCTGCCCGACGGGGTGCTGCGGGAGATCTCCCGGCGCAGCGACGAGGTGTGGCACGAGCCGCCGCACCGCCTGCCGCCGCCGGCGCCCGCCGAGGCGCCGCGGGCCGAGACCGCCCCCGCGGCGGGCGTCTCGCGGCGGCGGCTGCTGGCCGTGGCCGGCGGCGCCCTCCTGGGCGGCGGCCTCCTCGGCGGCGGTGGCTGGGCCCTGTTCGGCGGTTCCGACGACACCGGCGGCGGCACCGCCAAGAAGGACGCCGTCGACCGGCCCAAGGCTCCGACGCCGCTGTGGAGCGCCCCGCTGTGGTGCCCGGAGTCCGGCGGCGAGGTGATGCGGGTGGGCCGCAACCTGGCCATGCGCGCGGGCATCGTGCTGTGCGGCATCAACGCCGAGTCCGGCCAGTCGACTTGGCAGGCCAACATCGAGGACATCTGGCGCTCGGCCACCGACGGAACCCGGATGTACGCCCTGCGGGGGTACCAGGAGGCGGCGTCGTTGGCGGTGTGCGAGGTCGCGCAGACCAACGGAGAACTCGGCAAGCCGCTGGTGGAACTCTCCGCGTTCGCCGGCAAGGAGCAGTACAACCAACTGCTGTGCGTGGTCGACGGCACCGCCTACCTGGTGGCCCGGGCCGCCACCGGCAAGGGCTGGTACCTGGTCGCGGCCGACCTGCGCACCGGCAAGGAACACTGGCGCAGCCCGGTGGACGACCCGCCGGCCGAGAACGTCCCACCGGCGCTGTTCGGCGGCGTGGTGGGATCCCGGGTGGTGCTGTGCGGCAGCCCGGAGAAGGACTCCAGGTTCATCCACCTCTCCGTGCACGACAAGGCCGACGGCCACCAACTGTGGCAGCTCGCCGAGACGTTCGCGGGTACCCCGCCGACCCGGCTGGTCGCCGACGACCGCAACCTCTACCTGGGCAAGGAGACCCTCACCGCCCGCCGCCTGTCCGACGGCGAGCTGGAGTGGATGTTCGGCAACGGGCGCGACGTCGGCGACAGCGCGGGCGAGGAACGGCGATACGGCACGCCCACCCTCCAGGACGGAGTGGTCTACTGCACCGAGGCCGACCGGGGACTGATCTCCGTGGACGCCCTCTCCGGCACGCTCAACTGGCAGGAACAGGGGCTGTCCGGCCGCAAGAGCAAGCGCGAGGTGGCCCCGGTCGTCGGCAGGAAGTACGCCTACTGCGCCGACGACACGGGCGTCCGCGCCGTCGACCTGCGCACCCGCAAGGCCGTCTGGACCTACCAGTCCGAACCCGTGGTCCTGACCGGCGACCCCGACGGCGGCCGGCTGTACCTCCGCCTGGAGAAGCGGACCATCGCCCTCCCGCTCGCCTGACCCCCGCCCCCTTCCCGATCCAGGAGACGACCACCTGTGAAACCCCTCGGCCAGGGAGACCCACTGCGCCTGGGCCCCTACCGCCTGCACGGCGTCCTCGGTGAGGGCGGCATGGGCAAGGTGTACTTCGGCGCGGACGCCGCCGGACGCCCCGCCGCGGTGAAGGTCCTGCTGCCGGAGCTCGCCCACGACGGGCACCTGGCCGATCGCTTCCTCCGGGAGGCGCGGACCGCGCAGGCGGTGACCAGCGAGGGCGTGGCGCGCGTCCTGGCCGCCGAGTTGGAGGGCGGCAGGCGGTGGATCGCCACGGAGTTCCTGGCCGGTCCGACGCTGGACGACGCCGTCGAGCGCTTCGGGCCGCTCGATGACGCCGCCGTGCGGGAACTGGCCCGGTCACTGGCCCGCACGCTCCAGGACGTGCACGCCACGGGGCTGGTCCACCGGGACGTCAAACCCCCCAACGTCGTCCTCACCTCGCGCGGCCCGCGGCTGATCGACTTCGGCATCGCCCGCCCCGAACACGGCCTGACCCTCACCCGCACCGGGCAGATCCCGGTCACCCCCGGCTACGGCGCGCCGGAACAGGTCCTGGGACAGCGCGTCGGACCGGCGGCCGACGTCTTCTCCCTCGGCGCGGTCCTCGCCTTCGCCGCGGGCGGCCGGCCGGTGTACATCGGCGCCGAGATCACGGCCGTCCTGTACGAGGTCGTGCACGGCGAACCCGACCTGGAGGCCGTCCCCGAGGGCCTGCGGTACCTCGTCATGCCCTGCTTCGCCAAGGACCCGTCGGCGCGTCCGCTGCCCAGCCAGGTCGCCGACGCCGCCGCGGCGCCGCGGCAGCCCGAACGGCTCTGGAAGGCCAGCCGGTTGGGCGAGGAGATCCGGCAACGGGAGGCCGCAGCACGCCGCCTGACGGCCCGTCCGACCGGCCCCTCGGCCGCCCCCGGGGACGGCACCGTCGGCGGCAACCCCCGCCTCACCCGGCGGCGGCTGCTGCTCGCCGCCGGCGGCGGGGCGCTGCTGGCCGCGGGGGGCGGCGGCACCGCCTGGTGGCTCAGCCGCGGTGACGCCCCGTCCGACCCCTTCGACATCCCCCCGCCGGCGAAGGTGCAGGCGGCGCAACTCGGCTCCGCCGAAGGCTCCCCGACCCCGCTGTGGGGCCCCGTCGAGAACGTGGCCGACGCCGGGTCACCGGCGCCGCTGCCGATACGCGACGTGGTGGTGTTCGCGGCCTCCGGCGGCGGCATCGCGGCGCGCCGGGTCGTCGACGGCCGGGAGCGGTGGCGGGTCGGCGACGCGAAGGCGGAGGCCGGCTACCTCTCGATCGGGGACCGGCTGGTGGCCACCGCCGACGGCGAGGGGACCCTGCGCACCTGGGTGGCCGCCACCGGATCCCCCCGGTGGACGGTGGACGCCCAGGTGGGCGCCCTGCTGGCCGCGGACGCCCACGCCGTCTACCTGCTGACCTCCGACGGCCGGCTGCGCTGCGTGGGGACCGACGGAAAGGTGCGGTGGACCCAGCAGCCGCCGTTGGCGCTGTCCGGCGGCCACCCCGTCGCGGCCCTCGGCGCCGGTCACCTGGTGCTGTGCACGGAGACCGGCGACATGGCCGCGGTCCGCGCGCAGGACGGTTCCCGTGCCTGGGTCCGCAAGGGACAGGCCGAAGGACCGCTGCGGTCCGCCGTCGACGGCGGAATCGCCTACCTCGGCGGCCGCACCCTGACGGCGCTGCGGATCACCGACGGCCACGAGTTGTGGTCCCAGGACCCGACACGACCGCCCAGGCGGGGCACCTACGGTTGGGGCCCGCCCACGGTGGCCGGCGGAGTGGTCTATGCCTTGGACTGCGACGCGCTGCGGTCGCTGCACTCCGACGGCAGCCAGGCCGCCGACCCGGTGATGATCGCCGGCGTCACCCCGCCGTGGCGACCACCGGTCGTCCAGGGCAACGGCGTCTGGATCGTGGAGAGCGAGGACACCGGGGTGACCGGCATGCCTCGCTCCGGAGGCAACCAGCGCCAGACCTACGCCCTCACCGGCGGCCAGTCCCGCTCCATCGCCGCCAGCGGCAACCGCCTCTTCGTCCTCAACCGCACGTCACTGCTGGCGCTGCCGGTGTACTGAGCCGTGTCCGGTGCATCCCTCCAGGATCGGCTCAGCGCCGCAGCGCGGTGCCATTCGGCGCTCACCGGTGGCGGTGCACCATGGCGTGCGGTGTGCTGCCAACGGAAGGATCCGTCCCCGTACCTCTGGAGAGACCGTGACCATCGCCCTCGACAAGCTGACCGAGCCGGCCGTGCGCGCCTTCGTGGGCGCGCTCAACGCCGGCGACCGCGAAGCCTTCGCCGCCGCCCTCACGCCCGGGGCCACCATGTCCGACGACGGCTCGGACCGCGACGTCGCCGACTGGACCGAGCGCGAGATCTTCTCCTCGGGCGGCCACATGGACGTCGAGACGCAGACACACGACGGACTCGGCCTGGTCGCCAACTACCGCAACGACACCTGGGGCGAGATGCGCACCGCATGGCGCTTCACGGTCGACGCCGGAAAGGTCAGCCGGTTCGAAACCGGGCAAGCCTAGCCCGAGGCATGCCGGCGAGCCACGGACAACGCCCCGATCGGCAGCCCGGATGCGCAACTCTTGGACACAGCCACCCGCTGGGTGGTGGGGGAAGGGATCGACGAGCCGTGTCGGCCCGAGCGGCCGTCGGCGTACGAGAAGCAGAAGGCGGGGCGGGATGAGCGAGCAGGGCCGGCGGCGGCGTCACCGTACGGTGGACCGGGTCGTATGGATCCTGGAGGCCGCCGCGCGGTCGCCGGGCGGGGTGACCGTGGCCGAGTTGGCGCGGACGGTCGAGGCGCCGGCGAGTTCGGTGCAGGATCTGGTCAACGGCCTTGTTGCGACCGGATTCCTGCTGGAGCAGCGGCGGCGCTTCCGGCTCGGGCCCGCCCCGCACGTCCTCAACCTCATCGCCGGCCGGGTCGTCCCGCGGATCAGTCAGGCCGAACTCGACGAACTGAGCCGCGTCGCGGGTACCCCGGTGCTGTTGACGGTGCGGGTCGGGCTCGACGCCGTGTACCTCGCGCGCGGCGGCGAGGACGAGATACCCCGCCTCGTGCCGCTCGCCGACCGGCACATGGCCCGGCCGCTGCTGCGTACCGCCGCGGGCCGTCTGCTGCTGGCCTTCACCGACGAGATGGAGCGTCGTGGGCTGCTCGACGAGCTCGCCCGCAACGACCCCGAGGCGGTCGCCGAGTTCCGCCACGCTCTTCCCGCGATCCGCGCGTCGCGGATCAGCCGCAGCGAGGGTCTGGCCGACCCCGAGGTCAGCGCACTCGCGATCCCCGTCACCGACGGCCCCGTCGTCACGGGAGCCCTCGCTCTGATGCACCGGCGCCGCGGCCGCTCGGAGCGGCTGCGCCTGGACCGGGCGGCGGCCCGGCTCCTCACGCACATCCAGGAGAGCCGGGCGTGACGTTCGCATCGATTCACGGATATCCGTGAATCCGGACGTGTGTGCGGTGCTGGGAACGAGCATCCCGGCATGACTTCGAACACGCTGACCACGACCGAGCCGACGCCGACGCTACCGCCCACCGGCGAGATCGTCTCCCGGCTGCTGCACACCCTCGGCGACCCCGATCCGGCCCGGGGAGCCGAGGACATCACCGTCGTCGGGGCCGACCCCCTGGTGCCCTCGGTGCACCGCCTCGCCGATGCCATGTCCGCCGCGATCGGTGTCTTCGGGCGGCAGACGGCGGCGCTCGGCGAACTGCGCGGTCACCGGCACCAGAAGGTGAAGGTACCGGCCGGAGCCGCGATCGACCAGCTCATGGCGACGTATCACACGACGCTCTCGGGACGCCCGATCGGTGTCCTGCTCGACGATCCGACGCTGCTCGGCAACAACGACTTCTACCGGGCGCGCGACGGCCGTTGGATCTTCATCATCACCACCTATCCGCATCTGCGGGACGCGGTCCACTCCGTGCTGAGGTGCGGGCTCGACAAGGTGGACATCGCGCGGGCCGCGGCCGACTGGGACGCCTTCACGCTGGAGGAAGCCATCTGCGCCCGGGGCGGCGTCGCCTGCGCGGTGCGCAGCCGGGACGAGTGGCTCGCGCACCCTGCGGGGCGGTATGTCGCGCGGCGCCCGGTCGTCGAGATCGAACGCGTCGGTGACGGACCGGTCCGGCCTCTGGAGCCGATCGGTGAGGACGATGAGGCGCTCACGGGCGTGCGGGTGCTCGATCTCACCCATGTCATCGCGGGTCCCGTATCGACGCGGCTCCTCGCCCAGTTCGGCGCCGACGTGCTGCACCTGACACGCCCCGACCGCCCCGACCCGATCCCGATGATCGCGATGACCGGCGGCGGCAAGCGCAACGCCTACTGCGACCTGCGCGACGAGCACGACCGTGCGGCCTTTCACGACGCGCTCCAGGACGCGGACGTCTTCGTGAACGCCTACCGGGGACTTGCCCGGCACGGGGCGTCGACCGAGGATCTCATCCGGCGCCGGCCCGGACTCATCACCCTCGAATACCATGCCTGGGGCGCCGACGGCCCCTGGGGCGAACGCGGCGGCTTCGACCAACTCGCCTGCTCGGCAACCGGATTCGCCCTCGAAGAGTGGACGGACCGGCCGTCGCTGCCGCCGACGTATCTGCTCAACGACTACCTCGCCGCCTACCTCGGGGCCGCCGCCGTGGCAACGGTCCTGCGCCGACGTGCGGCGGAGGGCGGCTCCTGGCGGATCCGCGTGACCTTGGCCGGGGTGTGTCACTGGGTGCAGGAACTCGGACTGCTGGCGCGGGAGGACGTACTCGATCTGCCCCGGCCGGGGCACACGCCGCTCGCCGCGCTCTCGACCACCGCGACCGACTTCGGCCCGATCACCGAACCGGCGACACCGTTCACGTACAGCGGGCGCACGGTCCCCCAACCCGGCCGGCGTTCCCCGCTCGGGTCCGCTGCGCCCCAGTGGCGCTAGGCCACTCCTACGGCACCTTCCAGGCCGTCGGCGGTGAGGCCCCGAAGCGACGGCAGGGCCCCGGGCCGGAGTTCACCCGCTACCAACGGAAAGTGCCTGCCGGATGCCCCGGCCATGACTCGTCGGACCGACCCCAGGTTGGACACCACGCGGAGATCATCAGTAGTTTCGGACCCCGTTTGCGACTGTTGCGCGCGGCCATATCGGGATCACGGGGAAGCTGTGAGTGGATCGACAGGACAGACACCGGCAGGGGTGAATGCGGTGGGTGAGTCGTTTCTGATGCCTGTCGAGGACGTCTTCCGCCGGCACCAGGGCAGGACGGTCCTGGTGACGGGCCGGATCGAGCGCGGTCGGGTGCGCATCGGCAACGAGGTCGAGGTGGTCGGACCGAGCCGCGGTCCGATCGCCGTGGTCGACGGGATCGAGGACGGCCGAGTGCGGATCGACGAGGCGAGCGCGGACATGAACGTGGGGGTGCTGCTGCGCGGCCTTGCAGCGGACGTGGTCGAACGGGGGCAGGTACTCGCGACGCCGGGCTCGATCGACACGTATGCCGCCGTCACCGCGGATATCACGCTGTTGTCCGAGGAGCAGGGCAGTACGGACGTGGTCGTCGGCGATCGGCTGTGCTTCTACACCCGCACCGCTGTGCTGTGGGGCACCGTCACCGTGCTCCACGGCACGGACGTGGTGCGGCCGCTCCACGGCGCCGGGGTGACGGTTGCACTCGAAGCGCCCGTCGCTCTGGAAGAAGGCCAGGCGTTCGCCTTCCGCCACCGCGGTCGCGCCGCCGGCTCCGGCATCGTGACGCAACTCCCGCGTTGAGCCTGACGGGCGGAGCGACAGCCGGATCGCCGTAGCCGGCAACCGTGCCGTGAAACGCGTAAGCCCGCTCCGTCGGATGTGGCCAGGGTGCCGGCGTCAGCTGTCGCGTCCGGCGGTTCGGCGCCGCTCGGCGCGGTGGGCGAGCGCATCGAGGATGCGTTGCCATGCCGGGGATGCCTCGGAGATCCGGGAAGAGACCAGCTCCCGGGACCCTGCCCGGTGGCTGTCTCGTTCGTGTGTGATCTGCCAGGCGTCCAGGTCGTCGATGAGCCGGTCCAGGCGCGGATCGCGCGGATCCCAGTCGACTGCCTCATCACAGGCGAGGTACAGGCGCGTCGTCTCGGGGTCGTCGAAGCCGGCGTTCTTCTCCCGTATCCGCTGCGGCATGGCGTGCGGGTCCAGTGCCTGCATGAGGATCCACGAGTCGCGCTCCAGTCGTACCCTCAGTTCGCTGACCCCGTGACTGCGCATCCGGTCCAGGATGGCGACCACCTCGGAGGGCAGGAAAAGCCTTTCGCCGGCGGCCAGTTCGGCGATCCTGCGGCGGTACTCGGTGAGCTGGTCGATCTTGCGCTGCAATGCGGCGTCGATGTCGGTGACGGCCGCGTCGAATTCGGCCGGCTGGGCATGCAACAGCGCGTCGATACGGGCCAGTGGCACCCCCGCATCGGCGAGGGTCCTGATCCGGATGAGATCGACCGCCGCCTGCGCGCTGTAGCGGCGGTAGCCGGAGGCATCGCGCTCGGGCTCGGGCAACAGGCCGACGTGGTGGTAGTGGCGAACGGTGCGCACGCTCACGCCGGCGGTTGCCGCGAGCTGGCCGATCGTGAGCACCGTCCTCCTCGGGTCCTCGTGAAATGTGGTCCCGCCGAGTCTAATCAGAGGCGGGCCCGGGCGACGACGTCGCGGATCGCCTGGACCACGGCATCGGGGCGGTCGAAGCAGAGCCGGTGGTGGCTGGTGTCGGAGACGATGCGTTGTTCCCCGTGCGAGACCGCGCTGACCAGGGCCGCGTCCATTCTCATGTGACCCTCGTGCATCTCCCGCAGCGTCCGCTCCGACGTCAGCACCTGCTGTGCGGGGTCGGCGCCGACCACGGTGAGCGCAACCACCGGGACGTCGGGGATGTTCGGCCCGGCCCGCAGTTCGGTGGCGAGTTCGGCCAGCTTGGTGCGCTCGGCGATGCCGATGTGGGTCCATGCGTCACTCACCTTGGCGTCGACCAGCGCTTGCCGCAGGCGCTCCGGGTAGTCCGCGAGCAACTCCGCGAACATCTCGCGCAGGGCCGGACGCAGCTGTTCCAACTGCTCCCGACCAGGCGCCATCCGCTCGACCGCGGTCAGCTGCGCCGCGGGCGGCATGAAGTCGTCCCAGTCGCGGTGGAAGGCGTCCAACCAGACCAGCCCGGCCACGTCCTGCGGGTACAGCTGCGCGAACCGGTGCGCGTAGAAGCCGCCGAGGGAGTGCGGCACCAGCACGTAGGGGGCGGCGATGTGCTGGGCGTGCAGCAGGTCGTGCAGTTCCGTGGCGACCGCGGCGGCGGTGCGCGGCAGCGGGAGGGGATCGCTGTAGCCCGTGCCGCCGCGGTCGTACACCACGGCGGTGGTGAACTGCGAAACCTGTTGCTGGACACCGAAGTAGTCCAGGCCGACCGCGCTGGCGCCGGGCAGGAACACCACGGCCGGTCCGCCGCTGCCCGACCGCTGCACGAAGACGCGGCGGCCGTCGATCTCCTGGAACCCTCCGATCGGCGGGGCGGGCCGAACCGAGGAAGTGCTGTTGTTCGTCATGCGACCAGGTTCCAACCCTGACGCACGGTCAAGGTCAACTCCTTCCGCTGGGTTGTCGTCCATTGACTGACATCCTTTGGCTGCCGTCCCCTGACTGTTGTCCCTTGACTGTTGTCCGCTGACGGCTGTCCGCTGACTGGCGTCCCTTGGCTGGTGTGCGTCGTGGGTGGGCGCAGGGGCGCTCAGTAGACGTCGCGGACGTAGCGTTTGTCGGCGGCGAGGCGCCTGACGTAGGCGGTGGCCTCGTCGGCGTCCATGCCGCCGTGCGTGGTGGCGATCTCCTTGAGTGCGTGGTCCACGTCCTTGGCCATGCGGCCGGCGTCGCCACAGACAGAGAAGTGGGCGCCGTCCTGGAGCCACTGCCACAGGCGGGCACCGTTCTCGCGCATCCGGTCCTGGACGTAGATCTTGTTGCGCTGGTCGCGGGAGAAGGCGAGGTCGAGGCGGTTGAGGTGGCCAGATGCCTGGAACTCCGCCAGCTCCTCACGGTAGTAGAAGTCGGTGGCCTGGCGCTGTTCGCCGAAGAAGAGCCAGTTGGGGCCGGTGTGACCGCGGGCCCGGCGGTCTTCGAGGAAGCCGACGAAGGGGGCCACGCCGGTTCCCGGGCCGACCATGACCATGGGGGTGGCGGGGTCGGCGGGCGGACGGAAGTGCGGTGAGCGCTGCACGAAGACCCGCACCGGGCCGTCGTCCGCACAGTCCGCCAGATAGGTCGAGCAGGTGCCCTTGCGGTCCCGGCCGAGGCCGTTGGCGTAGCGGACGACGGAGACGGTGAGCCGCACCTCGCTGGGGTGGGCCAGGGGACTGGAGGAGATGGAGTACAGGCGGGGTTGCAGACGCTTGAGCACGGCGGACCATTCCGGGGCGGACGCGCGGACGGGGAGCGCGCCGATGACATCGGCTGCCTGGCGACCCCAACTCCACCTTGCCAGGGCGTCCTTGTTGTCGGGCCGCAGCAGCCGCTTCAGGTCCTGGCTGCCGGTGCGCTCCACCACGAACTTGAGCAGGTCGGTGGTGATGCGGGCGATGTCCAGGCGGGTGCGCAGCGCCTCCTCGAAGGAGAGGCGCGCACCGTCGCCGAACTCGACGGGCTCGTCGGGGTCCGCTCCGGTCAGGGCGAGCCATTCGGCAACGAGGCCGGCACCGTTGACCGGCCACACGCCGAGGGCGTCACCGGCGTCGTAGGCGAGTTCGTGGTCACGGGTGTCGAAGGCGAACTGCCGCACCTCCTTCTGGGAACCGGGCAGGCTCAACAGCCGGTTGCCGATGAGCAGGGTGCTGAACGGCGATGCCTTGGTGTAGCCGACGGGTTCCGGAGCGGGCGGTGCGGTGGCGGCGGTGGGTGTGGTCGTGGGCGCCGCGGTGACGGCAGGGCCGGGAACGGGCGCCCCGAGCCCACCCGCGGCCGTGGAGTGACTGCCGTCGGGGGTGGCCAGGGCGGTGACCACCTGTCCCAGCCACTGCTCGGCGGTCTCCTCGAAGTCGGGCTCGCAGTCGGTGCGGCCGACGAGGCGGGTGGCGCCGAGCGCGTCGAACCGTTCGTCGAGCCGGCGGCCGTGGCCGCAGAAGTCGTCGTACGTGGAGTCGCCCAGGGCGAGCACCGCGTACCGGATGCCCTCCAGCGGGCCGATGGTGGGGGCGGACAGCGCCTGCCAGAAGTCGGCGCCGTTGTCGGGGGCGTCGCCGTCGCCGAAGGTGCTGGTGATGAGCAACAGGTCGGTGTCGGATGCGAGTTGAGCGGGCACCACGTCCGTCATGGGCAGCAGCTCCGGGGTGCGGCCCGCCGCCGTGAGGTGGGCCGCGGCGGTGCTGGCGAACTCCTCGGCGTTGCCGGTCTGCGAGGCCCACAGGATGACCAGGCGCCGGGTCGGTATGGCGGCGTCGGCTGCCGGTGACGTGGTCCGCGCGGGCCCGGGTTCGGACTCGCGGGTGGCGGGTGCCTGGGCGACGGGCACGGCGGAGCGGGAGAACATGCCGGCGAGGACGCCGCCGACCCAGAGCGCGGAACCGGGGGAGAGGGGCGCGTCGGGCGGCAGCACGGGGACGTCCCCGTCGGGCGGGTTCAGGGCGAGGCCGGCGAGATAGCCGGAGAGGTAGCGGCGCTCCGGCTCGACCAGTGGTGCAGGGGTCAGGTCGGTGATGCCGAACATCCCGGCGAGCGCGTGGACGGCGGCGTCCGACCGGGCTGCCGCGCCACCCTGGTCGGGGGCGGAGTGCGCGGGCTCGTCCTCGTGCGGGGCGGCGGCCGGCGTGACCTCGGGGCGGATGCCCGGGCGGGCCTCCGGGACGGGCGCTGCCGTCTTGGTGAGAGTGACGGCGCAGACCTTGAACTCGGGTTGGAAGGAGATCGGGTCGATGGCGTCGTTGGTGACGGCGTTGATGCTGAGGTACTCGCCGAACAGGTCGTTCCAGTGGAAGGGGGCGAAGCACGTGCCGGGCCGCACCCGGTCGGTGACCACGGCGGGAAGCACGGCACGCCCACGGCGGGAGGCGATCTCCACATGGTCGCCCGCCGCGATCCCGAGCGCTCCGGCGTCCTCGGGGTGGACCTCCACGAACGGGCCGGAGTCGAGCCTGGTGAGCTTGGCGACCTTGCCGGTCTTCGTCATGGTGTGCCACTGGTGCTGGAGGCGGCCCGTGGTGAGCATGAACGGGTAGTCGTCATCGGGGAGTTCGGCCGCAGGCAGATGCGGCCGCGCGTAGAACCGGGCGCGTCCGCTCGCGGTGGGGAAGGCCAGCCGGGGGAGCGTGCCGTCCTCGCGTTCCACCAGTGTCTGGCTGACGCCGTCGTTGAGGTAGCGGATCGGGTTGCGGTCCGGACCGTCCGCGGTCGGCGCCGGCCACTGGACCGGTGTGGTGCGCAGCCGCTCGTAGGTCACCCCGCGCAGGTCCCAGCCGGTCGTGGGATTCCACGCCTGCTTGAGTTCCTCGAACACCTCCTCGGCGGAGGTGTGGCCGAAGCCCTCGGCGAAGCCCATCTTGCGGGCCACCCTGGCGATCAGCTGCCAGTCGGGCAGTGCCTGTCCGGGCGGGTCGACGACGCCCGGCACCAGGGTGAGGTTCCGCTCGGAGTTGACCATGACGCCGTCGGACTCCGCCCACAGCGTCGCGGGCAGGACGACGTCGGCGTACGCGTTGGTCTCGGTCTCGGCGAAGACGTCCTGCGTGATGACGAGTTCGGCGGCCTCCAGACCGGCGATGACGGTCTTGCGGTTGGCGACCGAGGCGACCGGGTTGGTGCAGATGATCCAACATGCCTTGATGGCGCCGGCGGCCAGTTCCTGGAACATCTCGACGGTGCCGCGCCCGACGTCGGTACGCAGCGAGCCCTCGGGTATCTGCCACAGGCGCTCGACGAAGGCCCGCTCGGAGTCGACGAGCACGGACCGCTGACCAGGCAGACCGGGCCCCATGTACCCCATCTCCCGGCCGCCCATGGCGTTGGGTTGGCCGGTCAGCGAGAACGGTCCCGATCCCGGGCGGCAGATGGCGCCGGTCGCCAGGTGCAGGTTGACCAGGGCGTTGGTGTTCCAGGTGCCGTGGGTGGACTGGTTCAGGCCCATGGTCCAGCAGCTCATCCAGTCGCCTGCCTTGCCGATCCACTGCGCGGCCCGGCGGATGTCGTTCTCGGCGAGGCCGGTGATCTCCGCGACCCGCTCGGGCGGGAAGTCCGCGAGGAAGGCGGGTATCTCCTCCCAGCCCTCGGTGAACTCGGCGATGAACTTCTCGTCGGTGTGGCCGTTCGCCACCAGCAGGTGCAACAGGCCGTTCAGCAGGGCGAGATCGGTGCCGGGCCTGATCTGCAGGAAGAGGTCGGCCTTCTCGGCGGTGGCGTTGCGGCGCGGGTCGACGACGATCAATTTGGCGCCGGCCTTGACCCGGTCCATCATGCGCAGGAAGAGGATCGGGTGGCAGTCGGCCATGTTCGCGCCGATGACGAAGAACACGTCCGCGCGGTCGAAGTCCTGATAGGAGCCAGGCGGGCCGTCCGCACCCAGCGACAGCTTGTATCCGGACCCTGCCGAGGCCATGCACAGCCGCGAGTTCGACTCGATCTGGTTGGTGCGCACGAAGCCCTTGGCCAGCTTGTTCGCCAGATACTGCGCCTCCAGGGACATCTGCCCGGACACGTAGAAGGACAACGCGTCCGGCCCGTGCTCGCCCAGGATCGCCCGCAGCCGTCCGGCCGCCGACGCGATGGCCTCGTCCACCTCCGTCTCGACGGGCTGGGCGCCGCGCTCGGCACGCACCAGCGCCTTCGCCATGCGCCCCGGCGCGGCCATCATGTCCGCGCTGGTCGCCCCCTTCGTGCACAGGCGGCCGGCGTTGGTGGGATGCGCCTTGTCCCCGGACGCCTTGGCCACCCGGCGCCGGCCGTCGGCGGGGTCCCGCACCACGTCCAGGACGATCCCGCAGCCGACCCCGCAGTACGAGCAGACCGTGCGGACACTGCCGTCCTTCGAGCCAGATGCCACCGAAACCCCACTCCGCGGTGCGTGTGCCTTCCCGAGCCAGGACCGCCCCACCGGCGGCGGGCACGACCTACGACCAGCACCGTAGGGAGGGCGAATTTCCGGCCCGTCACATGACTGGAGCACCCGAGGTTACGCCTCCCGCACACGCCGCAACCGCACGATGTGAGGCATGTGGTCCCGTTCACGCCGGTGCCCCGCACCGGCACATGCCTGTGCGGCGCCAGACGCGACAGCACCTACCACGCCTCCACGCCTCCACGCCTCCACGCTTCGGGCCACCGGGCCACCGGGCGACGGCGCTCGATCACGACGAGCCGAGCCGCCCCACCGCCAGGAGCATGACGCGCCGGCGCTCGTGGCGGAGCGGAGGGCAGGTCCCCGTACCAGGCACCAGTCACACGCGGCCCGCACCAGGCACGGTGCCGGGCCCCACAACGGTACGCGTCCTAGCCGGTTTCGGACTCTTGGAACTCCACCACGGCCCCGCCGTGCTCGTGGGCCCACTGAGTCAGCACGGCGATCGGCTGCACCAGCGTCCGGCCCAAGTCCGTCAGCACGTACTCGACCTTCCCGGCCTCGGCATGGCGGCCGACGAGGCCGTACCCCTGCAACCGCCGCAGCGTCTGAGTCAGCACCTTCCGGGAGATCCCGCCGATCAGGTCGACCAACTCGCCGTGCCGGCACGGTTCCCGACTCAATGCGAACAACACGACCACCGCCCACTTGTCGGCGATGATCTCGATCGCCAACCGAGCCGGGCAGTCAGCGAGGAAGACACTGCCGGAGTACTCACGCACGCCCCGATGCTAGCCCGCTGCCAGGTACCTGAAGGTACCTACCGCCTCATTAGCGTCTCCAGCGGAAGCTACCGAATCAGGGGAAACGCATGAGTACAGAGATCGACTGGCCGGGCGGGAAGAAGGTCGCCGCGCTGGTCACAGTCGCGTTGGAGCTGTGGTCACCAGGGCACGGTCCCGCCTACGCGCCGATGGCCGCGGCGTGGCCGCTGTCCGGCGTCGACGACACGCACAGCGCCTCCTGGGTGGACTACGGCGTCACCACCGGCATCTGGCGGCTGCTCGACATCCTCGGTGACCTGCCCGCCACCGTCGGCATCAACGGCCTCGTCGCCGAGCGGTACCCCGACACGGTGGCGGCCGTGCACCAGGCGGGGCACGAGATCGCCGGGCACTCCTGGACTTAAGGACGTCGTACCCGCGCTGCTCGACGTGGGCACCGAGCGGGACAACATCCGCCGCTGCACCGACGTGATCGAGCGAGTCACCGGCGTTCGCCCCACCGGGTGGATGAGCCCGCGCGCCACCGGCTCGAAGCACACCTGCGATCTCCTCACCGAGGCCGGCTACCGCTGGACCGGCGACCACAACGACCACGACCTCCCGCAGGTCCTGCCCACCGCCCACGGCCCCCTGGTCTCCCTCATGCACAGTGACCACTCCGACGTCCGCAGCGCCGCGGCAGGCCCGTACACCTACCGCGACCTGCACCGTGCGCTACTGGACCAACTGCGCGCCGCCCCCGGCCCAGGCGTCTTCCACTTGGCCGTCCACGCCCACGTCGGAGGCCGACCGCTCCTCGCGGGCATGGTCGCCCAGATCCTCGACCACCTCCGTGCGTCCGGCGACGTCTGGGTCGCCACCCACGCTCAGGTGGCCGAACACGTCCTTACCCACCAGGGAGTTACGCGATGACGCACGTCCTCGTCGTGGGCGGCACCGGAGCCATGGGCAGCCATGTGATCCAGCGTCTGCTCGCCACCACCGACGCGACCATCACCGTCCCCACCCGACACCCGAAGTCCGCTCACGCCACCGAACTCGCCGCCACCGCGCCCCACCGCCTGCAACTGGTCCGCTCCGACCCAGCGGCCCTCGACGCCCTGATGGGGCAGGCCGACCGCGTGTTCGCCAACACCGACTTCTTCGCGGCGGGCAGCGCCGTGGGCGAGTACCGGCAGGGCCTGGACCTGCTGACCGCGGCGGAGCGGGCCGGCGTGGAGCGTTTCATCTGGTCCTCGTTGGACAGCGCGGTGTCGCTGACCGGCCGCCCCGTCCCGCACTTCGACAGCAAAGCCGCCGTCGCCGCCCACATCGACCTGATGCGGTCAGAGGAGATGCTCCGCAAGGAGACCGACGGCTGGTACACCAACCACGTCTCGGTACTGACCACGGCGCCGTACTTCGAGAATCTGCGCGACCGGCTCACCCCTCGACCGGACGGTCGGGGCGGCCTGGTCTTCAGGCTCCCCCTCGGCGCCGCCCACTACCCGCTCGTGGCCCTCGACGACATCGCCTGGTTCGCCTGCCACATGTTCGGCAACTGGCAGTCCTGGGGCGCCCGCGACCTCGCGGTGATCGGCGACAGCCTCGCCGGCGACGAGATCGCCGCTACCTTCACTCAGGTCACGGGCACCCTCAGCAGCTACCTCCCGATGTCGCACGACGAACTACACGCCGCCGTCCCCGACTTCGGCCACGACTACGCAGCGATGTTCCGGTTCTTCGCCGACCGCGATCTCTACCGCCGAGACCGGGACGTCACCCTTCTCCGCCGCCTCCACCCCGACTTGATGACCTTCGAAGACTGGCTGCACCACACCGGTTGGACGGGATGACCACCCACGGCCGCGCTCGTCGCTCCAACCGGCGGCGCCCCTCTCCTGCGTGCAGCCGGTCCTTGCTCGCCGGCTTCGTGCCGTATACGTCGCCGGCGTTCCACGGACCGCTCGGTGACCCGCAGTTCTTTCGCGATGTGCGAGTTCTTCTCGCCACGGGCGAAGCGGCCCGCAGCCTCCAGCCGGGTCTGTTCGCGGGCCTGCCGCCGATCGGCGTTCAGGCCACCCCCTTGTGCGTACCGGATGAACATGGCCTACCGCCGGGATCACCAGTCGTCACCAACGACCTCACGCCGGAAACTTCAGCAATGCCGGGTGGCCGCCCGCACCGCGGCCTCCGCCAGCCGGTGGTTCTCGGGGTCCGTCTCGGACCCCGAAGGGATGCCGAAGCGGCGGCGCGTGTACCCGTACGCCACGCCGCTGTCCGGGTCCGCGAAACCGAGCGAGCCCGTTGCTCCGCTGTGCCCGAAGGCGTTCGGGCCGAGGAAGGGATAGCGGCCGTCCAACGCCTCGAAGCCCAGGCCGAACACGTTCTCGTTGCCGGTGATCAGGTCGGTTCCGCGGTAGCGGACCCGGGCGAACTCGGAGATCGTCTTCGGCTTCAGCAGCGGCGCCCGACCGTCCACCGCACTGAACGCCGCGGCGTACATCCCCGCCACGCCCCGCGCGGTGCCGACCCCACCGGACGACGTGGGGCCGAGCGCCAGGACGGCACGGGTGTTGCCGAAGGCCACCAGGTCGGTCGGCGGGGTCGCGTTCTGGTTGAAGGCGACGCCCCGCACGCTGTCCGGGGCCGCCGCGTCGGCCGCGAGTCGCGCGGCCTCCTCCGGGGTGGGCAGCATCGGCAGCACGTCGGCACGGCGCGCTTCGAGCTCCTCGGGCAGGCCCAGGTGGAAGTCGAGCCCGAACGGCGCGCGGATCCGCTCCTCGTAGATCTCCTGGATCGAACGTCCGGTCACCCGCCGCACGACCTCACCGGTCAGGGCGCCGATCACGAAGGCGTGATAGCCGTACGCCGTACCCGGCTCCCAGAACGGCCGCTGCCCGGCGAGCCGTTCGGCCATCAGCCGGTCGTCGGCCAGCTCCGCGGTGCTGAACCCGCCGTCCACGCCCACCACTCCGGAACGGTGCGCGAGCAGCTCGCGCAGGGTGAGCCGGTCCTTGCCCTCCGCCCCGAACTCTGGCCAATACGAGGCCACTTCGCGATCCAGATCGAGGACGCCGTCCTGGACGAGAAGGGCGACCACGAGGTGGGCGGCGCCCTTGGTGATGGAGTGGAGACTCGTCAGTCTGTCCGGTGCGGTACCGGGACCACCCCACAGATCGACCACCCGCCGACCGCCCACCTGCACCACGAGCTGTGCCTCGGGGGAGACCCTGGCCTCGCCGAGCACCTTCGCGAACGCCTCGCGGACGCCCTCGAAGCCCTCCGCCACCGTCCCGTGTGCCCGGTCGTCGTCGCGCGCCAAGACCCACCCCTTCGTCGTTGGTCACTCGCTGGTCGAGAGAACACAACAGCGGCCCGGGAGCGGTCATTCCCGGGATGGAGGGGCGCCGGACGACGGGGCGCGGCCGCCTGCCTGCCTGCGTGTGGGGACGGGCAGGCAGGCAGCAGGCCGGCAGGCTTCAGGCGCGAGGTGGGCGGACCTCGATGACGGTGGCCGTGCCGACCGCAGGCCGACCCTCGTGCATGGTGATCACGTCACCGGGCTTCAGATGCCGCCACTGCTCGGGGCTCAGGGGAGCGAGCCGGACGTCGGCGGTCTCGCCGGGGCCGAGATCTTGGACGCACTCCACCCAAAGACGTGCGATGCGCACCTCTCGCTGTCCGTCTGCGGCGCGGCCACCGATGTCCCACAGGGGGCTGAGCTGACCATCCCCCGAGAAGGCACTCCGGCGTCCGCCCTCGTCGGCCCCCAACAGGGTCAGCCTCGCGCGGACGGTGCCGTGCCGGACTTCCCAGCCGTGCCACTCGCACCGACGACGGCTGCGGTCGAGCATCATCTGTCGAGCGGCCTCGGCGAGCGTGTCCCAGAGGGCCAGGGGTACCGGATGGACCTCCGCGATCTCGATGAGAAGGTCGAGCACCATCTCCCATTCCTGGAGCTCGATGGCTTCGCGCGCATCCTCGACCGTCATGCCGCACTCTGCCGCGGCGTCCCCGGGCAGGAGGTCGGCGACCTGCCGGAGGAGAGTGAACGCGTCATCCATGTGCGCGATTGTCGCCCGACCTCGCATGCCGTGTCATGGACAGCCCTTCGGGACCGGGTCGGTAGAGGGCCCGGCGTCGGGATCGGGACCGGGGCGGTCCCGGGAACGAGATCGGGATCGGACCGTCCCTCGACGACAGGCGCTAGCTGCGCCTGCCCACGGCGATCGTGACTGTCACATACCCCTCTCCGGGACCCCCGGGACCCGGCAGCCCGATCCACGGCTGCGTCGGCAGCAGCGGCAACCTCCCACTGGTGAGGGCGAATTGCGGCCGAACGACGCGGTGACTCATCGGCGGAGCGGCTGCGCGAGGCGCTGTGCCGACATCGCCTCGGGTCGGCGGTCCGGCCGGCGGACGAGGCCATGAACGCCGACAGCCAGCGCCCACACCAGGAGGGGGAAGGCCGCGACGCGCTCCATGCCTCCCATGCCGAGGCCGAGGTGGTGTTCGGTCAGGAACAGCCCGAAGGCCGCGATCGCCGCGCCGCCCAGCAGGCCGGTACCCCAGCGCAGTGGGCCCGCAAGACGATCCGTCAGGCTGAATGCGGCCAGCAGGAGCCCGATGTTGCCCGTCCCCATGATGAGCAGGGCGCCCAAGACATGCTGGTTCTCGTTGACGTCAGCGGGGGCCAGCCCGACCAGCACGAATCCCACGCCGGCGCCGGCCAGCAACAGCCGGGACCCGGCTGCGAGCGGTGCTCTGCGCCACACAACGCCACCGGCCAGGGCGACGCCGACGACGAGCAGCACTCCCAGGGAGACGAACGAGGCACCAGCTCCGACGCCAGCTCCGGGGTCATCCCCGGCACCGGCACCGGCATCAGTTCCGGTCACTGGTGGCGGTCGGCGGCGGAGTCCGCCAGCCAGGCGAGTCGCCCGGTGGCCGACAGGCCGTCGAGGGCCGCGCGTGCCCGGGCGGCGCAGGCCCGCGCCTGGCGTGCCGCCTCGGTGATGGCGCCGGTCCGGGCCAGCACGTCGAGCAGGTCACGGTGGGCCGTGGTGAGATCGACATTGCCGTGGAAGATCTCGGTGAGGTGTCGGCGGTCGTGGTCGTCCGCGGACTCGTAGGCGAGCAGGACGGGCAGCGTCGGCTGGCGGTTGGCGACGTCGCTGACGGCGGACTTGCCGGTCAGTGCGTCGTCGGCGGTGTACGGCAACAGGTCGTCGCGGATCTGGAAGGCCATGCCGAGCTGTTCCCCGTAGTGGTGCAGGGCGTCGATCTGCTCCGGTGTCGCGCCGGCCAGGATCGCGCCCGCCCGGCAGGCGGCGCCGGTCAGCGCGGCGGTCTTGCCGCGGATCACCTCCAGTACGGCCGACCGCCCGCAGGCCAGGTCCTCGCGGATCTCGATCTCGCGCATGCTGGCGCGGCACATGGCGTGGACCGCCTCGACGATCGCCCGGGACGCGGCCAGGACGCGATCGGCCGGGCCGCCGCGGAGCATGGCCGCCCATCCCGTGGTGAACAGCCCGTCTCCGACCAGCAGGGCCTCGGCGATGCCGAACCGTTCGGCGGTCGACGCCCGCCCGCGGCGCACCGGGTCCTGGTCGACGATGTCGTCGTGGACGAGGCTGGCCACGTGCAGGCATTCGATGGCCGCGGCGAAGGACAGCACCGACTCGGCCCGGCCTCCCACCGCCCGCGCCGATTCCATGCACAGCGTGGGGCGCAGCAGTTTGCCGCCGGGGAACAGGGCGTCCAGGCATGCCGTTTCCAACAGGTCTTCGCCACTGCCGACCGAGCGGATCAGCTCGGCTTCGATGAGCGGGATCAGGGGGTCGGTGGGCCGGGAGGCGGTGGCGGTCATGCGGGGCCTTTCGGGTTTCAGCAGGGGATGACGGTGCGCCACTGGCGCTGCCACACGTCGAACAGCGCGGAGACGGGCGGGCGTACGGGCCGGTGCAGCAGGTCGGCGCCGGCGGCGCGCACGAGGCCCAGCAGCAGCGTGCAGTGCCGGCCCATGGCGTCGGCCCAGGCACTGGCGGGACTCTCGTCCAAGGCGGTGACCAGGGCGGGGAGTCGGCGTCGGACGCGATCGGCCTCGAAGGCGATGAGTTCCGCCGTGGCCGGTGTCCAGTGTCCGGCCAGGAGGTCCTGGGCGCGGACGCCGAACCGGTCGAGGTCGTCCGCCGGCAGGTACAGCCGCCGGTCGGCCAGATCGTCGGCCAGGTCGCAGAGCACGTCGGTCAGTTGGAACAGCTCGCCGAGCTCACGCACCAACGGTTCCCAGGGGCCGATGCGGTCGGACCGCAGGACAAGCATGAGCACGACGCTCGGAGTGCCGGCGATCCCCGTCGCCCAGTGCCGCCATTCCGCATACGTCGCGGGTTGGCGCATCTCGATCTCGTGGTGCATCGCGGCGAGCATGTCCTCGGCCAGCGATCTGGGCAGGTCGAAGGCGCGGAAGGTGTGTGCCATGGCATGCAGCACCGGGTCGGCGGCACTGCCCGACTCGATCGCGGTGAGAGCCGCCGTGCCGTACGCGTCCAGGCGACGCGCCCGCTCCTCGACGGGCCCGGTGTCGGCGCACGCGTCGGCCTTGTACCCGTGGACGACCAGCGCCGCGACGTGCGGCCGGAGGACCGCCGGCACCGCCCGCAGCGCCCACCAACCCGCCCTCCCCTCATCACACTTGTGGATGTCACGGATGCACACCGTGTAGCACTGCCGCAGGACCGGGTCATGGATCCCCGCCGCGTCGAGCCATCGTCGCAACAGCACCGCAGGGCCCTCCCCTCAACTCGTCTCCGCCCGGCGCAGGCCGGGAAGTGTGCTCATCGCGTACCGTGTGCCGGCCGGCGGCGGGTCGGTGTCCGAGGGCGCCGGGTCCTCGGGAAGGCGCTGCGGGTGCGGCGGTGGAACGCCAGCAGGGCCAGCAGCGCGGCACCGGCGAACCACAGCGCCTGGGCGGCCAGGCAACTCGTCATCGCGCCGTTCGTGAACCCCGCACCGGCGGCGGCCTGCATGCTCCCGTAGGACGGCAGCAGCCGGACCAGCGGGCTGTTGGCGCCGGTGTTGGCGATGGGGTTCTGCAGCGCGACGTCGATGACGCTGGTCATCACCATCGCGAACATGCCCTCGACCTCCCGTCGCAGTACGCACCCGAAGAGCACGCCGAGCGCGCCGTAGGTCATGGCGTCGCAGAACAGCGCGGTGGCCAGCAGCGCCGGCTGGCGCGGGATCCAGGCCGCGCAGGTGACGGCGGTGGCGTAGACCGACACGGCAGCGCAGGCGAGCGCCAGCGAGGTGGTCTTGGCCAGGGCGAGGTGGATGCGCGGATGGCCTGCCATGGCCAGTCGTCGGTCGAACCGTCCACCGTTGAAGGTGGCGGCGAACATCATGAACCCGGCGATCAGGGTGACGGCGTTGAGGGCGCCGGTGATCTGGGAGAGCTGGTCGCCGGGCGGGGAGAGGAACTCGCCGGTGGAGTTGAGTCGGATGGGCGCGGGTTTGTCGGGCAGTGCCGCGTGGGCGAGGGTCACCCATGCCGGGACGTAGAGGACGACCAGGAACATGGCGAACCGGTTGCGGGCGTGGACGATCAGGTCGTACCGGGCAGCCGTCACGAAGAAGGTCAGGTGCCGCCTCATGCCGCCGCCTCCGCCCGCGGGCGCAGCACTCCGCCCTCCAGGTACCACAGCTCGTCGAGGCGACCGGTGTCGTAGGCGAGGTGGGACACGACCAACACGGACCGGCCGGCCTCGCGCAGCCCGGCCGCGAGGTCCCAGAACCGCCGGTAGGTGTCCCAGTCGAAGCCCTGGTAGGGCTCGTCCAGCAGGAGCACCTGGGGATCGTGCATCAGGGCGAGGGTGAGGTTCAGCTTCTGGCGGGTGCCGCCGCTGAGCACTCCGGCGCGTTCGTCGGCGTACTCGGAGAACCGCAGCACCTCCATGAGGCCCTCGGCGCGGCACAGATCCGGGAGGTCGAAGGCGGTCATGAAGAACTTCAGGTGCTGACGGACGGTGAGGGCGTCGTTGAGGACCGCGTCCTGCGGGCAGTACCCGAAGCGGCCGCGGTGGACGACGACGCCGCGCTGCGGACGCAGCTCACCGGCGAGGATCTTCAACAGAGTCGACTTGCCCGCGCCGTTCTCGCCCACGATGCCGGCCACCACGCCCCGCCGAAGGCTGATATCGATCCCGCGCAGCACCACGCGACGCCCATAAGCATGGTGCACACCTTTGACGTCCAACGCACTTACCGCCCCCACCCCACAGCGACAGCCCTGCATCAACAGCGTCACATGTCCAACGAGTGGCGGCCGCTCGCAGCCCCTCATGCGGGGGCTCGGCAGCCCGATGTCCGCATCAATACCCGGCAATGAGCAGACATAATCGGAATTCCGGGAGCGGCGGACGCGGAGGCGTAGGTGGTTTTGATATGGCGTCATATTCTGTTGTGGCTACTGGGAATTGAGGGAAACCCTCGCCCGTCATGCGTCTTGGACGAGGGTGCCCTGATGGTAGACGGTGCGCCACCCGTCGCTCGCCTGCTGCCAGATCGTTGACCTGCGAGTTCTCCGCCCGTTGAGCACCAGGGTGTACGTCAGGAGATAGAGATCGGCGGCCAACTCCCGGCAATGGAACTCGGAGGTCTCCCACTCCTCGACGGGTGGCTCCTGAGCGCGCTCCTCAAGGACATCGAGAACATACGCGCGGCTGTAGCGTTGCCCTGAGGCACCCGTTTCCCAGAAGTCGGGCGCCGTCATGGCCTCGAAATCGGCCCGCGTCGTCCCGAACTCCGGCCTGTGGAACAGTGGTTCCCTGCGCATGAGTTCGGCGAGCACACCGTGTAGCCGTTCATCGGTGACGCGATCGGGTTCCATCCTCAATTGCTAACAGATCGCAGTCGGCCCGGCATGTGAATTCGGGAAGCGTCCTGCGCCTGTACCGCTCCCAGGTATGTGTCGTGGATCCCTCGTCCTAGGCCCACGTCGAGACAATGTCACAGCTCCGGTCAGGGGCGTCCTGCCCGGGCCAGGGCCCTACCCGCCTCGGCGGCCAGGGCGGGGACGAGATCGGCCGCCGGCGGCAGGTCGGTGACGAGGTCGATGGCCTCGCTCGCCCAGACGGGCAAGGGGGTCACGGCGCCGCGCGTGACATCGTCCTGGTAGGCGAGGCGGGCCGCCGCCGGGTCCGCCGCGAGTTCCGCTTCCCGGCCCCGCCATTGGTCGAGGTGCGGGTGACCCAGTGTGCGAGCCGTGTACTTCGAGGGCCAGCGGGAGCTGCGGGCGATGTCGAGGATGCGGTTGCGTTCCGTGTCCTGCCCGCGTCCCCGGACCAGTGCCTCGGCGATCGAGGGGTCGACCAGCGCCTCGGCCGTTGCCTGGAAGCGGGTGCCGATGAGCGCCCCGGCGGCGCCGAGGACCAGTGCGGCGGCCACGCCGCGGCCGTCCGCGATCCCGCCGGCCGCCAGTACCGGCACGCCGTTCGCCAGATCCACCACGACCGGCACGAAGGGCAGCGTGGACCGCCCGTGCCGAGCGCCGTGCCCACCGCTCTCGGTGCCCTGCGCCACGATGACGTCGGCGCCCAGGTCCACCGCCTGCCTGGCCTCCTCCAGGTCGGTGACCTGCAACAGCACCGCCGCACCGGCCGCTCGGACACGCTCGACGTAGGGGGTCGGATCCCCGAAGGAGAACATCACCGCTCGGGGGCCGTACTCCAGTGCCTGCTCGATCGCCGCGACGCTGGTCGCCCAGGTCTGGAAGCCGACACCCCAGGGCTTCCCGGCCCCGGCCGCGATCGGCAGCTCGCGCGCCAACCACTCCGACTCCCCGCCCCCGGCGCCCAACAACCCGAGCCCGCCGCCGCGCGAGACGGCCGCCGTCAGCTCACCGCCGGCCGATCCGCCCATCGGAGCCAGTGCGATCGGGTGCGGCACACCGAACAACGTGGTGAACGCCGTGGACAACGTCATGACTGCCATGAACACCTTTCCCGTCAGGAGGAGGAGACCGGCGCGGTGGCGCCGGGTGTGTCAGGTGCGCCGGACGCGGGGACCGCCGCTCTGTCCGTGCCGTGCTGCGGTTCCACGCCGGACGGCGGGAGTTGGGCGAAGGTCGAGCTGGCGCGTCGGACGGCAGGGGCGAGGTAGCGCTCCGGGCGGCGCCAGTAGGCGATCTGGAACCCGTCGGTGAAGTCGTGCGGGATGGCGAAGGTCAGCACCGTGTGCGCGTCGAGCGCCTCGACCACCTCGGACAGCGGGGTGAAGCGGACGTGTTCGAACTGCCGGATCTCCGGCAGGTACTCCTCCAGCAGCCACAACTCCCGGAGATGCGTCGGGTCCCAGGTGAAGACGACCTGACGGCCGGCGACCCGCCGCAGTTCGCTCAGCCCACGGCGCAGATCGGGCCAGTGGTGCACCGTCATCACCGTCGTCACCGCCATCGCGGCGTCGAACGCACCGTCCTCGAAGGGGAGTTCCTCGGCGCCCGCCAGAACTTTCCGCGAGCCAGGATGCTGGTCGAGCATGACCTGCGAGGGGTCCACCGCGGTCACCTCCGCGTCCATCGGCTCGTAGGAACCGGCAACCGCACCGGCGTTGACGACCGTACGCGCCCCGGCCAGGGCACCGCGGATCAACGCGGCCAGACGCGGGTCCGGTTGCCGCCCCCGACGGTAGCCGATGCCGATGCGGTCGTCCGTCGCCGTGGCCGGACTTGCCCCGGCAGCAGAAGCAGTCATGCCCTCGATCCCACCAGGGCGATCGCCCGTCGGACGAGGGATTTAATCTTGGCCGAATGTTGGTACTCCGGCTCGATCTGGACGGCCTGGCCTCCGTCCGCTTCGCGTGCTCCCCCTCCAAGAGACGGTCCAGAGCCTGCGTGCCTGGCGGAGCCCGGTCCGCTTCGCCGCCCATCAGCCCCTCCTCCGGCAGTCCGCCCCGCTCCTCAGGCACCTCGACTGGCCCCTGCTGCAGGCACCGGTCGGGCCCAGCCGGCTGATCGCCGACTTCCTCACGCCTCATCCGCCGGCGCCCAGCACCGACATCGACGACGAATTCGCCGTCCTCCGCTCGACGCCGCCCGACCGCGTGACGAGCGAGCTGCTCCAAGCCGCCGACGGCCGCCCCCTGCACCCGCTGCTCCAGGAGGCCCGCACGGACCCCGACGGCCTGCTGACGCGTATCGCCGACGCCCTGCACACCTACTGGCTCCTCGTGATCGCACCGTACTGGCCACGCATGCACGCGGTGCTGCGCGCCGACAATCCTCCACCGGGCCCGGCGCCTCGCCGACGGCGGCGCGGCCGCCCTGTTCGCGGACATCGACCCGCATCTGACCTGGCAGTAGGGCATCGGCACCCTGGCCGTCGACGCCTTCCCCGCCGAACACCACGACCTCGCCGTGGACGGGCGCGGCGTCACGCTCACCCCCCTGTTCTGCGACCACGCCGTCACCCTCGTCGATCTCGACCTGCCACCCCGCATCTGGTAGCCCGCTCGCGGCCTCGCCACGGTCTGGCACACCCAGACATCCGCCCCACGCACCGACCTGGCAGACCTGCTCGGCCGCACCAGCGCCCGCATCCTCACCCAGCTCGCGGAACCCGCGAGCACCACCGACCTGGCCCACCGACTGGCCCTCAGCGGTGGTCGGCCCGCTCTTCGTAGTTCGCGGGGCCGACGACGAGAGCGGCTGGCGGTGCCGCCTCGGTTCGCCGTGTGCGGTGCGTCGCGTCACCGTGCGAACCCACCGGGCCCGCGGGCCGAGCCCACGCTCGCGAAGTGAGCCGCGTCACATGCTGTCACAGTCGTCGACCCCACGGTGTCTTGAGGCCGGAACTCTGGAAACGAAGGAGACACCATGACCGGGAACACCGAGGTGGTCGTGATCGGCGGCGGTTACGCCGGAGTCATGGCGGCCAACCGCCTGACGCAGCGCAACGACGTGACGGTGACGCTGATCAACCCGCGCCCGACCTTCGTCGAGCGGATCCGCCTGCACCAGGTGGTGGCCGGCAACCACGACGCGGTCGTCGGCTACCGGGAGATCCTGCCCGACGGCGTACGCCTGGTGCTCGACACCGTGACCCGGATCGACGCGGCCGGGCACAACCTGGCGCTGGCGACCGGCGACACGCTCGGCTACGACTACCTGATCTACGCGGTGGGCAGTGGCAGCGCCGATCCGCGCGTGCCCGGGGCCGCCGAGTTCGCCCACCCGATCGCCAGTCTGGAGGAGGCGCGGCGGCTGCGGCCGGTCCTCGCCGCCGCGCCCGCGAAGGCCCCGGTGACGGTCGTCGGCGCCGGTCCGACCGGCATCGAGACCGCCGCCGAACTGGCCGAGTCCGGCCGCTCCGTGACCCTGGTCTGCGGCCGGGTCCTCGGCCCCTACCTGCACCCCAGCGGTCGGCGCTCGGTCGCCGGGCGACTGGCCCGACTCGGGGTGAAGGTCGTCGACGGCCCCGACGCGAAGGTGACGGCGGTGACCCGCGGCGCCGTGCGGCTCGGTGACGGCCGCACGCTGCCGAGCGAGGTGACCATCTGGACCGCCGGATTCGGCGTGCCCGACCTGGCGGACCGCAGCGGGCTGAGCACCGATGCCCTGGGGCGACTGCTCACGGACGAGACGTTGACCAGCGTGGACGACGCGCGGATCGTCGCGGCCGGGGATTCGGCGGCGCCGTCGGACCTGCCGTTCCGGATGAGCTGTCAGGCCGCGGGGCCGCTGGGCGCCCAGGCCGCCGACACGGTGCTCAGCCGGATCGCGGGGGAGCGGCCCGCGACCCTCACCGTGGGGTTCGCCGGCCAGTGCATCAGCCTGGGGCGTCGGGTGGGCATCTTCCAGTTCGCCAGCAAGGAGGACGTCGCGAAGAGGTACTACCTGGGCGGCCGAGCGGGCGCGAAGCTCAAGGAGTTCATCTGCGCGGGCACCGTCAAGCAACTGGTGGACGAGGGGCGCAAGCCCGGTTCCTACCGCCTGCACAGGATGTTCAAGGAGGGCAAGCGCCAGGAACTGCTGCGGGCCGGGCGCGGCGGGACGCCCGTCACCGCCGAACGCGGCGTCTAGCCAGGCATGGTGGCCGGCCCGTTCGACGGCCGACGGTGCGGGGCGGGCCGTGCGCGTCCGGGCTCCTCGTGATCGGACCCGGGGTGCGCAGGGACGGAGTTCGGGCCGGTCCCCCCGGGGAGCCGGCCCGAACGCACGACGCCTGTGGCGCCGGGCCGTTGCTACGGGCGGACCAGGAGGATCGAGTTGATCGGCGTCAGGTCCTTGTCCACGTAGTAGCCGACGCCGAGGTAGCCCTGGCAGTCGCCGGTTCCGTTGACGCCGGTGCAGGTGCGGGCCGTCGCGCCGTCCGTCTGGTTGTTCAGGACGTAGTGCTGCCCGAACTGGTTGTGGAGGTTGTGGGCCCCGTAGCTGTAGAAGGCGAGCGACGGACGGTCGCCGTTCCACCCGGCGTTCTGCGGGTAGACGCACACCGCGCCGGACGGGCAGCCGTGCAGACTGCCCGCGGCCGGGGCGGCTTCGGCGCCGGTCGCTCCGACCACGGCGAGCGCCGCCACGGCACCCGCCAGCGCGCCGGCCTTGATGATCTTTCGCATGTTCTTCCCCCTTGCGGTCCGGTGGCGCGACCGCCCGACTCCCCGCCCGCGGGCGGCGTGAGGGGGCCCATCGCGGCCGCAACATCGCTGTTGCACAACGGATTCTGCACGAAATGCGGCGCAACGCGCTATTCACTCTTTAGGGTGAATGTGGGGATGGGTGGCGATGTGGGGACGGCGGGTCGGGCGGTCGGCGGCGGGGGCTGGACGGGTCAACGGCTCTGCCTTGGCGGTGAGTTGGCGTGCGAGACCGGGTGATGCGGGCGCGGTCAGGCCCGGGTGGGCGTGCCGGCGGCCAGGCTCGCCCGGATCGACGCCGCGGTGTGGCACAGCAGGTAGCGAGTGCGGATGGACGCCGCGAGGACGGGGTTCAGCAGGTCGTCGGGGCCGGTCAAGCTCAGTGCGACGGCGCGCTCCGGCGCTTCCGGGCACGGCACGACGGTCGCCAACTCGGCGGTGTGCGCGTCCGGCTTCGGAGCGAACACACAGCGACCGTCGTGCGGCAGGGCCAGTGCCTGCGCCGCCGCGCAGGCGGGCGGCAGCACGTCACCGGTCGCAAGCCGCTGCGGGCTGTTGTCGGGCCGGAACACATGATGGATGATCTGGGCGCCGCGCGGATGGGCCACGGCGAGCCGGACGCTCATTCCGCTGCGCGCGGCCAGTTCGTCGGTCCAGATCATGGCCGCGGCCCGCAGGCAGTTGTAGTCCTGTGGCGGGGCGGCGGCCCGGTCGTCGAGGTGCTGCGCCGCCAGCCGCAGGGTCGAGACGGCACGGCGCAGCACGGTGGTTGTGCGGTCCATGGTGAACAGCTCCTCACCTGGGTTCGACGCGGATCCGGTCGTCGACCGGTCCCTCGGTCCCTTCCGCCACCGTAGGGGCCGGGCCCGGGTCGTGGTGTCGGCCGTCCGGAGGGACGGGAGGCGGACGCGAGGGGGGCCGGTCGGTGGACGTGCCGGGCCACTGATCGGTGGACGGGGGTGTCCACCGATGACGTGTCGCCGAGGACCCGAACAGCTCGGCCGCGACGCCGGCTTCGGGCCGTCGTCAACCCACTCGGACGTTGGCGGGCCACAGCCAGCGGTGCGCCAGCACGGTGATCAGCCCGCCGAGGAGGTTGAGCGCCACCCGGACCACGGCCGCGTACCAGGGCACCGACTCGTCGAAGTCGCTCAGCAGCAGGAGCAGCACGGGCGAGGCCAGGGCCCAGTAGGCATAGTTGGCGGGGCGGAAGGCGTAGGCCGCGGCGCCGGAGACGCCCACCACGGCCGCCACCGCGTACGCGCCCGGGTGGGCCAGCAGCAGCCCGGCAGCGACCACCCCGCCCACGCTGTTGCCCAGCACCCGCTTCGCGGACTTGGTACGCGTGCCCTCGGGAGTGGGTTGGAGCGTCAACAGCAGGGACGTGACCAGCCAGTGGCCCTCGCCCCACAGCGAGCCCTGCCAGCCGGTGGCCACCGTGGCGGCCCCGCTGAGCAGCGCCAGTCGGCCGGCATGGCGCACGGTGGCGGTCGAGGAGCCGGTCGTACGCGCCGGGCCCGGCGTGCCGCCCGGAGTCGTGGCCGGGCGGAGCGGCAGCAGCAGGGCGGCCGTCCACAGGCAGCCCACCAGTTGGGCAAGGCCGGGCAGCACCAGGGGATGCGCACCGTCGCCGGTGATGCCCACCAGCAGCACGGCGAGGGCGGCGGTGGTCCCCATCCGGGGCAGCAGCGCGCCGACGAACGCCGCCACCGCCACCCCCGGCGCCAGGGCCGCCACCCCGCTGCCCGCCAGGGCGACGAAGACTCCGGCCGCGGTCACCCCCACCGTGCGGACCGCCAGGCAGCGAGCCCGTTCGGCTCGGCCCGCACCGCTCGGGAAGGGCATCGCCACCAGCACCGCGGGCATCGCGACCGACGCTCCGGTGGCCGGATGCCCGGCCCAGGCGCCCACCACCAGTGGCGCGGCCAACGCCGCTCCGGCCGCGACGCCGTCGGCGTACCGGGGTCGTCCCTCGGGCCGCAGCAGGGCGGTGACCGTATCCGACACCACGCGAACCTTCGAACGGATCACCACGGCACCACGGTACGGGCTCAGTTGCGGCATCACGTGAGGGCGCGCCTCCTTCGGCAGGAGGGTCGGGGCGTCTGCGGTTCGGGCACGGTGAGGGGGTGTCCTGGGTGGCCGGATGAGTCGGCGGGGGCGGCATCGGATGGGCCGTGGTTCACCGCCCTTCGGACACCGGATGGTGTTGCGAGCAGGGCGGCGGCCACCACCACGGTGGACAGTCGGCCCCGGTCGTGACGACCAGGACCAGTGCGGCGACTGCGGGCAGGACGAACACAGAGCGCCGACTCGCCGCGCTCACGATGACGCCGCCCAGGGCGATACCGGCGCGACGCCCATCCCGCCGGCCGCGTAGAACGGCGACAGCGCGCGCTTGACCGCGTCCGCCGGCACGATGTCGCCCACATACGTGACCGAGGTGGGATTGACGCCGCCATAACAGGCACCGGTCAGTGCGCGCGCCACCAGGAACACCGGCAGGGACGGGGCGGCCACCGACACGGCCCCGCCGAGCACGGCGCCGGCCAGGGCCGGTCGCAGTCACCGGACCCGGCCGAACCGGTCCGAGAGCATGCCCCAGGCAGGCTGCGGACAGCCGTACGCCAGGAAACAGGCGCTGGCCACCGCGACCGCCGCGGACAGCCTGGTGTGAAAGCCGGCGGCGACGGCCACCAGCACGGTCGTCATGGCGAACCGGTCCAAGGCCGACCAGAATCTCGCCGTCACCAGCACGAACGGCATCCGGTCCGGCCGACCGGGCTGCCGTGTCGGCGGTGCTGCCTGCTTGGCCGGGGCCATGATTTCACCGTAGCGGTGCCGGTCCGTGTGCTCATCTCCAGGCCGGACCGGTGCCGGTGACGGACCGCTTCGAGCGGGCCGTCACTCCAGCAGGCGCCGCCTCATCGCCTCGGCGACGGCGGCGGCCCGGTCCGAGACCCCCAGCTTCTCGTACAGCCGCTGGGTGTGGGTCTTGACCGTGCTCGCGCCCAGATACAGCTCCGCCGCCACCTGCGGGATGCTCTTGCCCTCGGCGAAGCCGCGCAGCACCTGCCGCTCGCGCTCGGAGAGGACGGGCGTGTCGCGATCGGCCCGCATCCTGATCTCCTCGGCCAGCCCACCGGACGCGTCCTCCGAGATCACATGGCCACCCCGGGCGACCTTCAGCACCGCTTCCACGATCCGGGTACGCGGAGAGTCCTTGCCGAGATAGCCGTAGGCACCCTCCTCCACGGCCTGGTACACGACCGCGCTGTCCGTGGTGGCGGTCAGCAGGAGCGCTCGGGTCGGCAGTCCGTCGCGGGTCATGGCGTGGATGACGGCGATGCCGTCCATCGACGGCAGCCGGTAGTCGAGTACGGCGACCTGCGGGCCGAATTCGCGAACCGCCTGGAGCGCCGACTCGCCGTCCTCACATTCCGCCACCACGTCGATCTGCCCGCTGAGCTGGAATCCCCGGCTGAGTCCCTGGCGGTAGACGGGATGGTCATCGGCGATCACCACGGTCACCGGCCTGCCGGAATCGGTCTCCATGCCGTCACTCCCGTCAGGTGCGGAAACGGGAAACAAGCACCTGAAGCACAACGTAACCGTCGGTCATGGAGATCACAAAAGCTGGACCGGGGAGGGGGGGCGAAAGCCGGGCGGGGGGGGAGGGGGCGCCACCCGTCCGATGGCCCGTTCGGCCGATCCGCCCTGGGGCGAACCGTCACTATCGTGAAATTCGAGGAAAAAGGGATGAGGAAGGATCACCCATGATGAACACGACGAATGCGGTGCGCCGCGTGGTGGTCGGCGTCAACGGCTCGGTCGGCAGCTCCCGCGCCCTGCGACGGGCCGCCGACGAGGCACGTCGCCACCACGCACAACTCTGCCCGGTGATGATCTACTCCTCCCCCCAGGGCGACTACATCGACATGCTCTGGCCGCCGGACGCGGAGACGGAACACGAGCTCGCCAGCGACGCCCGGCACCGCCTGGCCGGCATCTGCCACCGCGTCCTCGACGAGCAGGGGGACGATCCGTGCTGCGCCCCCGTGGTGGCCCGCGGCCCGGTCGGTCCGCTGCTGGTGCAGGCCGCCGACCACGACGGCGACCTGCTGGTCATCGGCGGCGGCTCACGGGGCATGCTCAGCCGCTTGATCAGTGGCTCGGTGGGGCGGTACTGCGTGCGGCACGCGGAGGGCCCGGTGCTGGTCGTACCCGACGAGGAGTCCGCGGACGAGGCATCCGACGCCGCCTGAGGAGGCTGGGCAGGTCGCTCAGGACGGAAGTCGCACCTCGACCGTGGTCGGACCGCCCGGCGCACTGTCCACCTGCCACTGTCCGCCCGCACTCTCCACCCGTGCGCAGTGGCTCGCCAGGCCGATATGGCCCTCGTGCAGCCGCTGTTGGGCAACGGCCGGGGTGAATCCCCGGCCGTTGTCGTGCACGGCGAGCACCGTTTCGCCGCACTGCGTGCGCAGGTGCACGGAGACCTCGGTGGCCCGTGCGTGTTTGACGACGTTGGTCAGCAGCTCACGTGCCACGGAGTAGAGCAGTTCCTGGTGGGCGAGCGGCGTGGGTGCCTGGATGTCGTACTCCACGCTGAACCCGCCGCGCTGGGCGCATCGTTGGCCCATGGCTTTGAGGGCCGGCCCCAGGCCCTTCGTGGACAGCGCCTGCGGGTGGAGATCGACGATGATGCCGCGGATCTCCCCGATGGTCGTGCGCAGCTCCGCACGGATCCGGGTGAGCAGGTCGCCACCGGCCCGTTCGGGCACCTCGTCCAGGTCCTGCACCGCGACCGTCAGGGTCTGCACCGGCCCGTCGTGCAGCGCGTCCGCGAGGTCGCCGCGCTCGCGGCTCTCCGCCCGGAGGGCGTCCTCCAGCAGCAGTTCACGGGATCTGAGCAGGTCATCGATCCGTTGTGTGCGGCGGTTCAACAGCTTGGCGATGACGACGGAGGCCAGCACGGTCCACAGCAGGTACGTCTGGTCCGACATCACCGACCAGGTCCAGTCGGCGCGATGCGTCGGCAGGCCCGGAACGGACATCACGGTGTAACCAGCCACGCAGATGAGGCCGAAGACCGCGGTCACCACAGGCAGCTGCCAGAGGACGGTGGCCATCGGCCACATGAAGTAGGCATAGCGCACGGCTGAGTTCCGCCCACCCGACACGGCAGCCAGGGCAGTGATCAGCGTGAGGTCGACGACCAGTGCGGCCGCCGCGCCGCGCGCATCGGTGACCGGCCACCGGTACACCCACAGCAGGCGGCCTACCGCCCACAGCGCATAGCCGGCCGCCAGCAGGCCGAAGGGGAGCGCCGCGACGGAACGGCCGGCCTGCAGCCCGGCCGGGACCAGCGGCACCAGCATCATCAGGCGGACCCACGCCACGTGCCGGGAGGTCTCCGCCGCCGTGTCACCTGCTGTTCCCCGGGACCACGGCGGCAGCGGAACGAGGCGCCCGCGGGGGCGGTCGCTTCTGCGACGGTGCATGGTGCGACATTACCGAACGGCTGGCCAGCGGGCCGGCGATGACGGGCCGTCGGTTTCAGTTCGCACGGCGACCGGTCGCCGACCGCACGCCGTACGGCCCCACCACGAGCCCGTGCCGCCGCGCGGCTTTCACGGCTCGTAGCGCAGCAACAGCGCCGCGGCATCGTCGTGGAGCGAACCGCCGGTGTGCGCGCGGACATCCGCGTGGAGCCGGGACAGTACGTGCTCGGGGTCTGTGGCCTGCAGCGTGGCCAGGCGCTCCGGCAGCGGATAGAACCGTCCGGCGCCGTCACGGGCTTCGGTGATGCCGTCGGTGTAGAGGAGCACCGCGTCGCCCTGCCGTACCGGGTGGTGCAGCACCGGCGGGCGGACGTCCTCCGGCGGCAGCACGCCCAGCGGCGGCACCGGATCCGGGGGATCCAGCGGCACCGGCGCCCGGCCCGGTTGGAGCAGCAGGGGAGCGGGGTGCCCGCAGTTGACCACCTGGAGCGCGGCGGACGTGCCGCACTGCGGTGTCGGCAGACACAGCACGGCCAGGGTCACGAACTCCTCCGTGCCGGGCGGCAGGCCGCGTCCCAGGGAGACGGCGATGCGGCGGACGACCTCCACCGGGCAGTGTTCGTCATGGGCCGCCTCGCGGAAGGCGCCCAGCACCACGGAGGCGGCGGCCACCGCCGGCAGGCCCTTGCCGCGCACATCGCCGATCAGCGCCCGCACACCCCACCGGGTCAGCACCACGTCGTACAGGTCCCCGCCGATCCGGGCACAGGCCGCCGCGGCGGAGTAGTCCACCGCGATCCGCGCGGGTCCCAGGCGTGCGGGCAGCGGGCGCAGCAGGACCTGCTGGGCCACCTCGGCGGTGACGCGGACCTGGGCCAGCTCGCGGTCCTGGCGGGCCCGCGCCCACACGGTGGCGCAGCCGATGACCGTGGTCAGGGCGACGGCGTCCAGCGTGGCGAGATGACTGGCGAGGAGGACCTCGTCGGTACGGAAGGCGTCGATGAAGCTGGCGGCCGCGGTGACCACACCGAGCTGCACCGGGTACCAGACCCGGCGTCCCACCGCCGCGGCCAGCGCCGGCACCGCCGCCAGTGCCGGCGCGATGACCACCCAGACCGGCAGCGCCGCGTCGACGGCCACCAGCACCACCAGCAGCGCCCAGGGCAGAAAGGGCGCCCAGGCCCGGCGCGACAGCACCACGCCGCCCGCGGGGGCCTGGCGCGCAGGCGCGTCGCCGGTGCACAGCACGTCGCTCGGGTCGCCGGTGGACAGGTCATCGCTGAGGTACCGGGGCTGCCGGTTCATCGTGTACATCGCACCCTCGGGGCGGGAGTCGCTCGCTTGTCTCCCCCTCACGCTAGGAGCGCGCTGATCTGCGGGGGATCGGCCGTCCGGACCACCGGTGGGCCCGGCGGCGCCGGCCGATCGGTGGACCCGCGGGCCCGGTTGTCGGTCGTATCGGTGACCGGGGCCTGGTGTGCGGCGAACGCTCAGGGGGCGTCGTCGGCGGAGTGCACCAGGAGCACCGGGCAGTGGGCGTGCCGCAGGCAGTAGCGGCTGACCGAACCGTGCAGCAGCCGGTGCAGCGGGCCGTGCCCGCCGTCGCCCACCACCAGCACGTCGGTGTCCCGGGCGGCACAGGCAACCAGGGCCATCCCGGCCGGTGCGCGGACCGTCCGGGGCAGCATCCGCGCACCGTTGCCTGCGGTGCCGAACGCCTCCTGGCAGGCCCGTGCCAGCGTGGCATCCGCGTCGCGCTCCCAGTGTGCGCGCACGTCCGCCGGTGCCGGGTAGACGGCGTCCGCCGCCTCGCCGCCCGGGGGTGCCCAGGCGTGCACGGGGCACAGCAGCGCGTGATGGCGGGCGGCCTCCTGGGCGCCGCGTCGGAGCGCCGCGACACTGCCGGGCGAGCCGTCCACTCCCACCACCACCCGCTTGACCATCGTCGACATCTCGCCACGCCTCCTTCTTCGTCTTCCGGGGAGTTCCGAAGCTGGGAGGCGGTGCGGGGCGGCCCGACCCCTCCAGCGACACCAACTCCGCCCGTCGATCCGGTCCCGGTCCCGCCGGTCAGGCGATGTCGGCTTGGTGCCGGTGGGCGTGCCGGCGGAAGTCCTCGCCGAGCCGGGCCAGTTCGCCCGCGGAACAGACCCGGCACACCTCGGGGAACAGCCAGCTCTCGCAGTACCAGACATGCCGTTTGAACGCCGACGCCAGGGCCTGGACCCGCTCGTCGAAGCCGGCATCGCGGACCGAGGCCGACACCGCCGGGTACAACGCCCGCATCACTTCCGCATACTCGTCCTCCACCCGAGCGGCCAGGACGTCGCCGCCGCGCACCTCGCACCGCACCACCGGCAGCAGGAAGCGACGCTCGGCCACGGCGTGCCGCTCGAACTCCGCGGCGGCGTGGGAGACGAGCCGCTCGCGGTCCGTTTCGGCGGCGCAGTCGATCCGGTCGAACACGGTCTGGATCGCACGGTGGTCGTGCTTCAGCTCCCCGGTCAGGTCGGACCGGTGCATGGTGTGCGTCATGGGAATTCCTCTCGGGCCGTGAAGGGGGCGACGGGATGGATAATGCGATGCATTTGTCCTCGTTTTGCGCCTTGTGTCTTGCGCCTTGTGTCTTGCGCTTTATACCTTGCGTCCCCCGCTTTACGACTTCCGCATTCCGCTTTCACCCTCCGTTATCGCGAGGAAAGCGTGCGGGGAATGCGCGCGGGGTTTTCCATTGCGCGGTACAAATGCCTGATCTCGACGTTACCGGGGGCACATGGCCGAGAGGATCGGCCGAACGGAGGGTGGGGCGGGGGAACGGTGCTCCACCGGTCCGGATCGGACCGGACCGGAACCGGACCCGTAGCGGGCGCCGGGCAGAGGGCGATGCGCGGCATTCTGGTCCGCTTTTGAGACGGGATTTCTCCATGGCCGGTTGAACGGCGCCCGGATCCCGCCACCGCATTCCTCGTCCTGCCTGGACTCGGCCTCATGAACGAGTAGGCGAGCAGGCGAGCAGGCGAGCAGGCCGAACGGGCCCGGACGAGGGCGGCCGATCGTCGCCGACTTGTCCCCCGCCGCCTCCTCCGGTCGCCCGAACCGCTCAGCGCCCCTCCGCTCCTACAGTCGAAACGGACGGGACCCGGCAGACATCGGCGCGTCGCGCTGCCGCCGGCCTACCGGGTCTCCGACGCAGCCCGCCGCTCGCCGCACTCACGGCGCCGCGTCCCTCACCACGGCGCGACAGCGGCGGCTGCCGGCTCTTCCACGCCCCACCGCGAGGTCTGCGCGGGGCTCCCGAAGTGAGAGAGAACGATGATGCTGCTGTCCGGCCACGCGTCTGCCCGCACCGGTCTCGACCGCCGCGCCGTGCGGCCCCGCAACGGGACCGGATCGACAGACCTGCGCACCCTCCGCGGGCGCCTGTTGGCGCTGGTGTGCTGTCTGGCGGTCCTCATGGTCGGCCTCGACAGCACCGCCCTGAACGTCGCCCTGCCCGACATGCAGCACCCACTGCACACCTCCGTCTCGGGGATGCAATGGGTGATCGACGTGTACAACCTGGTCGTCGCCGCGCTGATCATCCTGGCCGGTTCGGCTGGGGACCGGATCGGTCGACGTCGGATCTTCTGCCTCGGACTGCTGCTGTTCGGCCTCGGCTCCGCGCTGTGCGCGCTCGCCGCGACCCTGCAGATCCTCATCGCCTGTCGGGTCGTCCAGGCACTCGGCGGGGTCATGATCGCCCCGGTCTCCCTCTCGGTGATCACCCACTCGTTCACGGACACCGCCCAGCGGAGTCGGGCGATCGGCATGTGGAGCGCGGCCTTCGGCACCGGGCTCGCGGTCGGCCCTCTCGTCGGTGGCGCCCTGGTCGCCGCCGACAGCTGGCGCTCGATCTTCTGGATCAACGTGCCCATCGCGTTGTCCACCCTGGTGCTGACCCGTCGGTTCGTACCGGAGTCGCGTTCGTCGGAGGTCCGGCGCACCGATGTCCTGGGCCAACTGCTGGTGGTGGTCCTGCTCGGCGCACTGACGTACGCGATCATCGAGGCCCCGCGCCGTGGTTGGAGCGCGCCGCCGATCCTGACCTGCCTGGCCGCCGCGGCGGTCGCCCTCGTCGCCTTCGCGGTATGGGAGCGCACCTGCCCGCAACCCCTCGTCGACCTGCACTTCTTCCGCAGCGTGCCGTTCACCGGATCGGCGGTCATCTCCGTGGCCTCGTTCGCCGCGCTCGGCGGGTACCTGTTCGTCAGCACCCTGTACCTCCAGGACGTGCGGGGCATGAGCGCGTTCGCCGCCGGGTTGTGGATGCTGCCGATGCCTCTGATGACCGTGGCCTGCGCTCCGGTGGCCGGTCGTCTGTCGGGCAGCCAGGGCCCGCGTCTGCCCCTGGTGCTCGCGGGTGTCGCGATGGCGTCCAGCGGCCTGCTGATGGTCGTCTGCCACGGGCAGGACCGGGCCGTGTCGCTGTGCCTCGCCTACGCCCTGTTCGGCGCCGGGATCGGCCTGGTGGACGTCCCGGCGACGGCGCTGGCGGTGGCCGGCATGCCCCGGACCCGTGCGGGCACGGCCTCCGCCATCACCATGGCCGCCTGCCGCATCGGCGTGGTCCTGGGAGTGGCGATCTTCGGGGCGGTGCTGTCGTTGGGACTGACCCACGGTCTGCACCCCGGCCCGGGTGGCAGGTTGGCCTTCACCGCGGCCTTCGGGCAGGCCGAAGGGCCGATCTGGTGGATCGTCACCGGCTGCGGAGCCGCGGTGGCCTTGCTGGGACTGTGCGTCACCGGCACGTGGGCCCGGGCCACCGCCCACCGCTCAGCCGTCGCGCTGGACACCGCCCCCGCGGCGGGGCACACCAGGACATGACTGGCCCGCCTCTCTCGTCACCCGTCCCATACGGTGGGCACTGCCAGGACTTCGCTGTCCGGAGGATCAGGACCATGGCGGATACGCAACGCGTCGACGGCAACTCGCCCCCCGGAGCCACGGGAGACCGGTGGCGGACTCGTGGCCCGTTGCTCGCGGTGTGCGCCGGGTACTTCATGGTGATCCTGGACGTCACGATCATCAATGTGGCCGTGCCGGTGGTGGGCCGGGAACTGGGCACCTCCCTCACCGGGATCCAGTGGATCACCGACGGCTACACCCTGGTCTTCGCCGGGCTGCTGCTGACCGGTGGCGCCCTGGGGGACCGGTTGGGCAGCCGGCGGGTCTTCTGCTGGGGCGTGGCGGTCTTCACCCTGGCCTCGCTCGCCTGCGCACTGGCCCAGAGCCCGGCCTCCCTGGTCGTGGCCCGGCTGGTGGAGGGGGCCGGCGCGGCGCTGATCGTGCCCGGTTCCCTCGCCCTGCTCCAACAGGCGTACCCCGCGCCCGACGCCCGCTCGCGGGCCTTCGGACTGTGGGGATCCATGGCCGGCATCGCCGCGTCCGCCGGCCCGTTGCTCGGTGGGCTCCTGGTCACCACGCTGGGCTGGCGCTGGGTGTTCCTCATCAACCTGCCGGTCGGCGTCGCCTGCCTGGCGCTGACCCTGCGGTGCGTCGCGCCCTCGCGCCGGCACGCCGCCCGGTCCCTGGACTGGCCGGCCCAGTGCGCCGTTGCGGTGATGGTCGCCCTGTTGACCGCCGCCCTCAACGAGGCCGGCCGGCGCGGCTGGTTCGACCCGGCGGTCCTGGCCATGGCGGGACTCTCGGCGGTGTGCGCAGCCGCCTTCGTGCTGCGCGAGAAGCTGGCCCGCACGCCTGTACTTCCGGTGCGCCTGCTGCGCTCGCGGGCGATGGGCGGGGGAGCCGCCATCGGCCTGCTGTTCAACTTCGCCTTCTACGGCATGGTGTTCACCGCCAGTCTCGACTTCCAAAGACAGCGCGGTTACAGCGCTCTGGAGACCGGAGTGGCCCTGTTGCCGGCCGTGGTGATGACCACGTTCGCCTCCGCCCTGTCCGGCCGACTGGCCCGCCGCACCGGCCACCGGCCCCTGGTGGTCGCGGGCATGCTGGTGGCAGCCGCGGGCCTGGCGGGTTGGGCGGCAGCCGGTCCCGACCCCTCGTATCCCCTGCTGGTGGCCCCGATGATGGCCGCCGGATTCGGAACGTCCTTCGCCCTGACCGGTTCCACCTCGTCGGTCATGACCGCCGCCCCCACCGGTTACGCAGGCACCGCCTCCGCCCTGTTCAACACCACGCGCCAGATCGGCAGTGCTGCCGGAGTCGCCCTCGGCGGGACGTTCCTCGCCACGGCCGCCGACTACGGGACGGGGCTGCGCCTCAGCATGGGCATCGGCGCCCTCGCCTACTTCACCGCCGTCGTCCTCGCCTGGCTCTGCGTCCCGGCGCAGGACGCGGCGAAACCGTCGGAAGCCTGACGGCGCACGGGCCCGGGCCGGCGAGGGCCGCACCGTCCCACCACTCCACCGGACTCCCGCCGGAAGCATGGAGGGCGACCCGGCACACGATGGGCGACCCGGCGCATGAAGGGCGACCGGCCCCAACGAGGGGAGCCGCCCCACCAGCGAGGACCCTTCGGTGCGGTACTGGGTGTAGGCGGCTTGGACGAGCCGGAGGGTGCGGTCGGCGTCGCGCAGCACCTCGCCGTCCGCGCCGGCAACGCCCTGGCCCGCGGGCGTCCGGCACAGCCGTTCGGTGAGGTCCTGGCATGCCTGGGCAGACGCAACCATGAAGCGGACTACGGAGCCGCGGAGTTCGTTCTGCGCCCCCCGGGGCCAGGCGAGCAGGGCGGCGGCGGCACCGATGAGCCCGCCGATCAGCACGTCCAGGAAACGCCACGTGGGAATGCCCAGACTGGGCGGTTCGACCTGCGCGAAGACGGTCACCAACGTGAGCGCCGCCTGGACCCAGACCGGCCCCAACAGCGGCCCCCCCCCGAAGCCGAGGAACACCACCAGGGGAGCCGCGCCCATGTAGACGGCCGGAGTGATACCGGCGACGACGACCAACAAGGCCGCCACCACGGCACCCAACCCGGTGCCGAGGAACGCCGGTCCCAAGGCTCCTCGGGTGTCCGATGCGGAGGTGCGCAGTAGGCTCAGCGTGGCCAGCAGGACCCAGAAGCCGTGCGGCAGGTTGAGGCTGCCGACGAAGAGCCTGGCCCCGGCGAGGGCCGCCCGCAGCGCGTTCTGGAACAGCACCGAGCGCGGCGTCAGACGCAGGCGCAGCCGGTACCAGTAGCGGACGGGGGCGCTGACCGTGGCGTACCGGAAGGGGGTGCCCAGGCGGCGCCACAGGTGCTGCGGCGGTGCGTCGAAGGCGATGCGGGCGGCCTCGGTGAGCAGCACTCTGGCCTCGGCCGTGTCGTGGACGACCGCGGCCAGGCGCAGTTGCCCGGGGCTCGCGGTGCCGACCGTGGCTCGGCGGGCGCATCCGAAGGAACGCACCGAAGGCGAGGAAGTGCTCTGCCTTGCGTTCGTAGCGGGGGTGGATTCGGCGACAGCCGGCCACCCTGAGGCCGCGAGGGCGCCTCCGGCACCACCCGCTGGAACAACTGCCACAACCCATCCGGCACCAGCCGCTCCACGTTCCCCACGTCGGCAGGTTACCGATCTTGAGGGAAGGCCCGCCGTCAGCGGCCCAGTCGGTGCTGCTTGTCAAACCGAAGCAGCACCCGGACCAGCCGCCACATTCCGGCCGCCGCTCCGAGCAATGCGCCTCCCACCAGCACACTCTTCTTCGCTGATCCAGAGATGCCAAAGGCTAGTGCGAGAGTCAGAGCGACGGTGAAGATCGCCGCAGCCAGCGCGACGGCAGTCACCAGGGCGAAAACGATCTCCACCGTCATTGCGTCCTTTTCCCACCGTGACTCACGCCCCATGTCCATGCTGCAAGTCTCGCATCACGGTCAAGCCATGATGTGCCGGACAGCTTGCCTCTCACATGCGGAGGCGAACTTACCCAATTGTGATGACTTCTTAGGTGGAGGCGATGCTGTTGCAGACACCGGCCAGGATCTCGACGTAGTGGTCCCACTCGGCGACCTTCTCGGTGGAGAGGGAGAAGTCCGCCATCGCCAGCCGGCCCGGGATCGGCATGAAGACATGCAACTGGCCTGCCCGAGCTGTTCGAGAAGCTGGTTGGTGTTCTCCTCCGCGGAGGGGAAGGAGATCCAGGCACTGGAACTCCTGAGGGTCGGAGAACGTCATCGGCAGCTCGACCCCGGATGCCGTCGAGGGGACTCGCTCCGGAGTCCACAGCCGGTAGGCATGAGTGTCCGACGGGTCGTTCCAGACCTTCGCCTCGGCTCCCGGCTGATCGCTGTGATAGGCGATGTTGAGCCAGTGGCCGCCGACCACGCACTTCAGCTTCCAGGCATCACCGTCCGACGTGGTCTCCTTGACCAGCTCCCACATGTAGCTGTCGGCGTGGTCCTCCTCGTAGATGAACTCCTCCAGCCGGGTGCTGGCATCATCGCTGCGGCGGGCGCTGGTCCGTAGCCGTCGCGCGCCCCGGTGCGACGGATCGGGCCAGGCCGGCAGGGACAACTCCCTGTCGGCCCGGCCCGTCAGTCGGTACCGGCGGTGGTCGGACGCCGTGCGGGTGTGTTCATCGCTTCCGCAGGCCGACGGTGCCGTTGCGGTGCTTGAGGGACTGCTGCGGGTCGTAGCCGGGGAAGGGACGATCGAAGAGCCAGTTGTAGAGCATCTCCCGACAGATCTGCGGCTGGAACGCCGGCACCTGGTGCCCGGAGCCAGGCACGCTGACCTGCGTCAGGTTCCTGTGGTGGCGCACGAACCCCTTCGGGGTCCCCTGCGCCTGCGTCCAGACCATGCGGGGAGCGTTGCGCCATTCCGCGTGCGCGTGTTCGCCTTTCTGCCGCATGAGGTCGTCGAGGACCTCCTCGGTGCTCCGGTATCCGCAGGCGGTGTCGAAGTTCCCGGTGTAGAGCAGGGTCCTGTAGCCCTTGTCGAGGATCTCGGCGTACTGCCCGGAGCAGTCCGCCATGTTGTCGTTCACCAGCCATTCGGCGACCGGGCCCTCGTTGTCGGCGCACTGCCAGGTGACGTCCGCGGGGACGTGCAGGGACTCCTTCACGTTCTTGCTGTCGAGGTAGGCGCGCAGCGCCCCCATGGGCAAGTCGTCCCACCGCCGCACGTCGTAGAGGTCGAAGTTCCCCCCGTACGCCAGGGTCGTGGTCACCAGGTCGTTGCCGAGCTTGGTGGCCTTCGCCATTTCTCCGGCATCGAGGGCGGCCTGGTAGTCGGCGTGGGCGGCGTACAGGGCGTCCCGCTGGCTGATGCCGAGGAACCCGGTCGTGTAGAGGTAGTCGATCATGGCGCGCAGCGACAGCTCGGGTTTGATCCAGCCGTTGCCGACCGCGACGCCCTTCAGATTGATGTGCCGTCCGCCGGCCTTCCGGCGGTTCTGCTGGTCGATCTCCAGGGCGATCGTCGGCACGTACTTGCCGGCGTAGCTCTCCCCGCAGACGTACACCGGGCATTGCGCGTACTCCGGGTGTGCGGCGAAGAACTCCTGGAGGCCCTCCCAGAACATCCGGCCCAGGGTGCGCTCGTCCTGGACGTACTCGCCGACGTCGGAGTAGCTGTATCCGGTGCCGATGGGCTGGTCCCAGTAGACGACGTGTGCTTCCTGGTTCCAGGTGTTGGGGTTCACCGATACGGTTCCGGCGGCATCGTCGCCGATCGACAGCGGCCCGTTCTCCAGGAACAGACCCAGCAGCGAGGAGGCGCCGGGCCCGCCGTTGAGCCAGATCAGCAGCGGCGTCCGGCTGATCAGCTCCTGCTGGTCGTGGACCGGGACGTGGGGGTTGCAGGTCTGGCTCTCGAAGAACCAGTAGAACAGGTGGTTCTTGGTTCCGGGGAAGTCCTTGCTGTCGATGTGCACGTGCCCCGAGTAGGAGCGGACCTTCCTGGTGTCGTCGGTGTAGAAGTCGATGCGCAGGGTGTCGGGAACGTTCGCCGGAATCGACACGACGAGGTCGTCTGAGGACACGGTTCACCTTCCGTTCGGCAGCGGGATCACGGAGCCAGGGGGCGGCGTCGTCGGGACTGCGTGTGATAGGCGCCGGTGAACAGCCCGGCCGAGCGCTTGAGTTGCTCCAGGACCCCGATGCGCTGGCCCTGGAGCAACTGCAGGGCGGGGAACCGTCCGGGTTCGAACAGCAGAATGTTCAGCGACCCGCCGTACATGAAGTTCCCGATCTGCTCTCCCTTTTCCACCGGGACCGGCTTCTTGATCGGGCTCTTGAACTTCTCCAGGAAATTCACGGAGGCGATCGAGTTGAGGCCGACGGGCACCACGCCGACGTACCCTTCGCCGTCTGGTTTCCCCTCCACGTTCAGGTACCGCGTCTTGATGATGACGTATCCCCGGCGGAAGTTGTCGAACATCGCGTAGTCGTAGCCGTAGCCGACGTTCCCCTTGTTGAGGAGTTCGGGGAAGTCCCGCATTCCGTAGTAGACGCCGCCGATGTCATCGCGGGCCTCCACCACCTCACCCCTGACCGGGGAGTGATACCAGTGGTAGCTGTCGGGCATCAGGATGCAGGACACCGCGGTTCCGCCGAGGAAGCGTTGGGCGTGCTCGGAGTTCTCCAGCAGCTGCTTGACGTTCATGGTCACCGTTTTGACCGGGATCGGTGTGGTCTCGGTCAGGTCGTCGACGATCATGTTGATGACACAGTCGGCCGGGGCGACCACCACGCTGTCGTCGTCCTGGGCGTCGATCGGCCGCTTACCGTCCTTGAGTTGCCGGATGAAGAAATCGTTGAAGCTGTTCCAGGGGCCGGGCCGGTAGTCGGCCATACGCTTCGTCCCGAGTTCCTTGACCCATTTCTCGATGAGTTCCTGGGACTCCGGCGTGTCCGCGTCCATCTGCAGGCCCTGCAGGTGCGTGAAGTCGGCGGTCATCTTGTACCCCGGGCCGGAAGTCGCGAAGACCATGCCGTAGTCGTTCTCGTAGGTGAGCCAGCTGAACTTCTCGATGTAGTCCAGCCCGTTGTTGACACCGGGATGCCAGTCGTACCACTCCCTGAAGAACTCACAGAGGAAGTCGAAGTCCCGGTCCTTCCAGTCGCATTGGACCTCGATGGGTGTGTCTTCCGGGTACGGGACCACGTGCTTGACCGCGGCGTCGTACATGGTCTTTAAACCCTCGTGGTCGTTCTCGTACCAGAGGGTGATCTCCTTGATGAACTCGTCAAGGCTGTCTGAGTACTGTTCCTCGCCCTGCATCACTTTCTCCTGTCTCCTACCGCCTGAGGGGACGTTGACGATCCCGGTGTCCGTGAACGGTCGCTCTCGATGCCTGGGAAGCGGTGGGGGGCGTGGTGACCCCCCCCCACCGCTGCGTGAGGTGTGGGGTCAGCCGCAGATGGGGTTGACGGCGAGGTCGTCGACGTTCACGGCGTACCCGTCACAGCCACCGCGGATGTTGGAGAAGTGGTACTGCAGGTGGGGCCGGGCCACGAGGGGCTTGACCAGCGAGACGTACTGGTAGGCGTCCCCGTGTCCGGCGTCCTGGAGGATGCTGTACGCCTCGTCGGGCGTCAGGCCGGCCTGGTCGCTGATCGGCATGACGCCTGCCCACGACGACGTGTGGTAGGTCGGCTGGTCGATCTCGCCCTCAAGCGTGGCGTGGAGTTCAACCGACTTGATGCGCGAAGCGCCGTCGCCGGTGTTGTAGACGAGCCGCCAGTCGGTCACCTGCGACATGTCCTGGGTCTTGCCGCTGGGCGAGCTGCCGTCGGCCACCATGAGCGTGGCGTTCGGGAACGTCATGTGGACCTCGTCCGCGGCCGCATCGAGGAGTTGCTGCAGGGACAGTTGGTCCGCCGCCCTCACCCCCTGGCCGACCGACGCGGAGGCCGGCGTGGCCGCCTGTGCCGCACCGGTTCCCGCTATGCCGGTCACTGCCAGTCCGCACGCGACGATGATGGCCGCGACACTGTTCCTGAGCTTCATTGCCTCTCCGTTCTCTTCTGGGAAGGGGACATGCTCGTCCGGCCCCTCGTCGGCACAGGGACGGCGATTCGCCTGGACCGACAGCAAGCCCTGAGCGCGACCAACCATTCCGTCACGATGAGTGCTCACTCAAGAGCGAGATGTAGCCACGGAGTTGGGGGTGAGTGTGCGGCGAAGAAGACCGAAACCACCGCCGCTGCCTGCCGCAAGGCAGCGGCGGCAGATGCCGCGGGAAGGGGAGAGGCCGCCGCGCGGCAGTCGTCGGTGAGCGGCGCTTCAGGCGAGCAGCACCAGCGCCCACATCGTCTTGCCACCCGTCGGGCCAGGCATGACACCCCACGAGCCGCGACCACATCCATTCGCAGCAGGCCCGCCCCAACTCGACCTCCCCGGGCTGCGTACCCAAGGCGGGCGCCCGCTCCTCGCGCGCATTGACGACCTCCATACGCAGCATGCCGGCCTCGGAGCCGGGGGCCGGAAGTCGCGACCCGGCACCTGCCCTTGAGGCATTGCGCCTCCCGCTGGGGTGCCACCATCCGCGGATAGCAGGCCGGATGGTGTGCGAGCACGTGATCGCCGCCTTCGTGAGGACTCCGGATACGAGCCGGTCGTCTCGCCCGGACGTTCTGACCGCACAGTCCGACGCCGTGTGGCAGGGAGGTCGCAGGCAGCTCTCCGGTGGACCGGGGCAAGCAGGGCCTGAAACGCTCGGTGGCGTGGGTCCCTCGCGGAAGACGCTGTGGGTGACACGAGGTCCTTCAGTGCGACGACCCGGTTGAGGCGGGACAGCTGTGCCGCCGTGTAGAAGGCGCACCGTCTTCCCCGGCTCGCACGCGGTACGGCGACTGCGGGTTCAAGCGGACGGACACCACGGTGCGGCGCAGCTCGTACGGGCCACCGGTGAGCACGATCTCCTCCGGCGGGCGCTTGAGCGCAGCCGCCCCCAGTTCGGGCAGCGTACGGTGGTCGAAGGAGAAGATGAAGTACGACTTCGGTTTGACGTCGCCGTCTTCGTTGCCGCTGAGTGCGGACTCGTCGAAGGCCAGTCCGCCGCGCAACAGGTCTTCTTTGAGGACGGCCTCCCTGGGGATCTGTGCGAAGCGCTCCATCAGCTCCTCGACAACGGCGGTACGACTGGGCATCGGTGCTTCATTCCTCCGGCACTCGGCCCCTGCCTGACTGCGGTCCCCCTGCTCGCCCGGGGCACCCGAGGCGGCGGGCCGCTGGATAGCGCGCTCACGTTGGCGGCGTGGCACACGGGTCAACTGCCCTGGGACGTGTTCACGTGGCGGGGCGACGGTGTCGCTGCAGGCGGTCCGGATGGTTCGGACCCTGCCTGGTGGTCCCAACGCGGCGAGAGATGACGTCGGTCGCCCACCGTGCTCCGCTGCTCCTTCTACGACAGCGGATCGCGGCATCGCGGCGTCCAGGGGCGCGGAAGAGGCGGAGCTCGGACGCGGCGGGTTTGCGTCGTTCAGTTCATCCGTACGTGTAGTACCCGTCGGCTCCGCCGGTGAAGGGCATCGACGACGCAGCCGACGGGGGTTGGGGGCCGCGGATCCGGTCAGCGGCGCGGGTAGGTGCGTGTGTGATCTGCTCGTAGGTCGCCAGGACGTCGAGGAACGTCTCCCGGTCCCACAGCGCCAGTCCGAGGGCCGCGATGAAGACGGCGGTGATGTGCGTCGCGCCGACCGGGTCGGCGGCGTTGAGCCGCCATACCTCTGCCAGGTCACCGAGGGCCCAACTGCGAACCGCCGCAGTGAGGGTGAACTCGTAGTGGGGCGGCGCGGCCGAGGCGAGACCGTCCGCGAGCCGTGCCAGGCGGCAGATCTCCAGTCTCCGGCCAGTGGCCTCGACGACATTGATCGTGGACTGGAACAGCGCGCCCAGCACCCGGTAGGCATCCGCCTGGCCGGTTGCGTTCAATGCGGTGAGGGCTTGCCCCACCGCGACGGTGTCGCGTGCCACGTAGCCCCGCACCAGGGCCACAGCGGAGTCCCGGGACGCCCCGGTCGGTCGCTGTCCGTCATCAGTCATGACAATCACCGTAAATGCCACGCAGTGTGGGCCGAATCGGTCTCGGGTTGCGATGCGCATCGGGAGAAAGCACTAGGACCACAGACATGCCGAAGGCGGTCGACGGGGCTCGGCCTCTCAAGCCGTCCGCGACGATGATGCCGCGCCTGCCGCAAGAGTGCCGGCCCGCTTCCGCCGGCGGTGAGGGCCGCCGCAGCCGCACGGTTGCGGCCGAACCGGGCAACAGTGGTGGGGCCTCCCGCCTTGATCTCATGACCCAGTGGTTGCATACTCAACCATCGCCCGTGGTGAGGGGAATACGCGTCCGCGGATCGTGGGCTCGGGGCTGAGGTCCTACGGCCTAAAGCTCTGTGTCGCCGGCCTTAAGCACAGCGGAGGGTCGCGTTCGGGACCGTGGACCGAGGTGGGAGGCGGCGACGCCTTCCTAGGGTCGGGAACCAGGCGTCGCACGGTGATCAACCGCGTAAGGACAGCGCAGCCCAGGCTGTTGTGTGCGGCGCCTGCTGCGCGCGTTCTTGTTGTGGAGTTCCCCTCATGCCGGTGATGACGGCAGCCTTGGTGTTGCTCGCTTTCGTGACGCCTCTGGCCACGGACATGTATCTGCCCGCCTTCCCCGACATGACGGGAGCCTTGGGCACGGACGCCTCCGGTGTTCAGCTCACGCTCACCTCGTTCCTGATCGGTATGGGGGTGGGCCAGCTGATCCTCGGGCCGCTCTCGGACCGGTTCGGGCGACGCAAGCCGATCCTGATCGGCACCGCCGCCTGCGTCGTGGCCACCGCACTGTGCGCCCTCACCCCCTCGCTGGGCTGGCTGGTCGCCCTGCGCTTCGTCCAGGGCTTCACCGGCGCCGCGGGCGTCGTCATCGGCCGGGCCGTGATCTCCGACGTCGCCACGGGCGAGAAGGCGGCCAAGCTACTGGGCGTGCTGATGTCGCTGCTGGGCGTTGCGCCGGCCATCGCGCCGGTCCTGGGCGGCATCGTGATCGACGCCGCCGGTTGGCGGGCGGTGTTCTGGGTCCTGGCCGCCACCACTCTGGTCGCCCTCGTCGGCGCGCTCGTCGCGGTGCCGGAAAGCCTGCCGGCCGAACGACGCCAGACAGGAGGCGCCCAGGCAACGATCCGGGCGGTGCGCGAGGTCCTGGCCAACCGCTCCTACCTGGGACACACCCTCTGCTTCGGGATGGCCCTGGCCGTGCTCTTCTGCTACCTGGGCGGAGCGTCCTTCCTCTTCCAGAACCTGCTCGGCCTGAGCGTGGGCCAGACCTCCGCCGCGTTCGCCTCCGTCGGCGCCGTCAGCGTCATATCCGGCCTGGTCATCACCCGCCTCGTCGGCCGCTTCACCCCCCAGGCACTGATGCGGACCGGTCTTGCGGTGATGCCCGCCGGCTCCGCCGCCCTGTGCGTGCTCGCCCTGGCCGACGGACTGAGCCTGCCGGCAGTGCTGGGCCTGCTCTACCTCACCCTGGTCGGCATCAGCCTGGTTGCCATGAATGCGGCCGCACTCGCGCTGGAACGCGTTCCGCACGCCGCCGGAACCGGCTCCGCTCTCCTGGGCACCATCCAGAGCATCCTCAGCGCCATCGCCGCCCCGCTGGTGGGCGTCGGCGGCGAACACACCGCCCTGCCCATGTTCGCGGGCATGACCCTGTCGGCCGTCCTCGCCGTCCTTGCCTTGGGCATGACGAGGACCACGTCCCGTAGTGCTGCGTCGGCCACCTCCAACTGACCTTCCACCAGCGCAGGTTGGTCGCCCGGTGGACAGCCGGGCGACCAGCGTTCCCGAAGGTGTCCCGATCCAGGCAAGGAGGAGCGGGAGCGCACATGCGGGAACGGCTGGACGCAGTCGTGCAGAGCTCACAGCGGGAGCCTGCGCCGGGCGTCGCAACTGGGAGGACGCGCGGATGGTCTGGTCCGGCTGGGCCTTGATCCATCCGGAGGGGACTTTCGAGTACCGCGGGCGGAAGGCCACGGGGGCGGTGCAGATGGCCTCTCTGCCGCGAAGAGCCGGCGCAGCGCGCCACGCGCAGCCCCTGGCTCCCTCAGCCCCGGCTCACCATGCTCCCGGTCCGCTGCCCCTCTGCCGCCCGCCCCGCCTGCCTGACGCCGGCGCTTCCCCTCTCCGAACACACTTCCGCACCTCTCAACTCACCCATTACACAAGAAACATGACGACACGTCCGCTCGGCATCTTCACCGTCACTGGTGTCCGGGACACCCGATGTCCAAGCCGTCGAGTTGGACGCAAAGCATCATTGTTGGGAACTGACTGATGTCCACCACGACCAACTCCTCCAGCTCCCCGGGCGACGGATCTTCCGGCTCCGGAGACGCAGGGACCGATCCTGGTGCGACCGGGCACCGCTCCTCCGCCGCACGCAAGGAGGACGTCTCCCTCCCCACGCTCGGTCCCGTCGGCTGGGCGCGTTGGTTCTGGCGCCAGCTGACCTCCATGCGGGTGGCGCTGATGCTGCTGTTCCTGCTCTCACTCGGTGCTGTTCCCGGCTCTCTGATCCCGCAGGCCAGCACCGACCCGGTCAAGGTCGACGAGTTCAAGACCGCCCACGCGACCCTCGGCGAGATCTACGACAAGCTGGGGATGTTCCACGTCTACAGCTCGGTGTGGTTCTCGGCGGTCTACCTGCTGCTGTTCGTCTCCCTCATCGGCTGCATCGTGCCGCGCGCCTGGCAGTCCGTCGAACACTTCCGCCAGCGCACTCCGGCCGCGCCGCGTCGGATGACCCGGCTCCCCGCCTACACCACCTGGCGCACCGAGGCCCACCCCGACGACGTTCTCGCCGCCGCCGAACGCATGCTGAAGCGGCGCTGCTTCCGTGCCCGCCGGGCCGGTAGTGCGGTCGCCGCCGAGAAGGGCTACCTTCGCGAGGCGGGCAACCTGGTCTTCCACCTTGCTCTGGTCGTGATACTGGTGGCGATCGCTGTCGGCAGCCTGGGGAAGTCCGAAGGCGGCAAGCTGATCCTCGAAGGCGACGGCTTCGGGAACAGCCGTGCGCAGTACGACGACTTCGACTCCGGCGCGTTCTTCGACACCGGCAGCATGAAGCCCTTCGGTTTCACCCTGCACAAGTTCGTCGCGGCCTACGAGCGTTCCGGCCCCCAGAAGGGCACCCCGCGGGTCTTCCGCGCCGACATCTCGTACTTCCTCGGAGCGGGCGGCGCGGAGCGCAAGGCATCGATCGAGGTGAACGAACCCCTCGACATAGCCGATTCCAAGGTCTACCTGATCTCGCACGGCTACGCGCCGACGGTCACCGTCAAGGACGGCCGCGGCAAGGTTGTCTACCGGGGCTCGGTGCCCTTCCTGCCGCAGGACGCGAAGAACTTCACCTCGACCGGCGTGGTCAAGGTGCCAGGCGCCAAGGCCAAGGACGGCAGGCCCAACCAGCTCGGATTCCAGGGCTTCTTCATCCCCACCTACGGCGGCACGGGCTCCGGCACGATGTTCTCCCAGTTCCCGACGCTGGACAATCCCCGCATGGTGCTCACCGCCTTCCACGGCAACCTCGGCCTCGGCTCCGGACTGCCGCAGAACGTCTACCAGCTGAAAATGAAGGGCCTGACCCAGTACAAGGCTCATGGCCGCGCGGTTGCCCAGATGTTGCGCCCCGGAGAAACGATGACGCTGCCCGCAGGCGACGGCAGCATCACCTTCGACGGCGTCAAGCCCTGGGCCGGCTTCCAGATCAGCCACAAACCCGGCAACGGTCTCGCCCTGACCGGTGGGCTCGCCGCCCTGTTCGGCGTGGCAGGCTCACTGCTCATCCAGCGTCGTCGGGTATGGGTCCGTGCGGAGCGGGGCAACGAAGGCGTCACCGTCGTCGAGATAGGCGGCCTTGGCCGCAGCGACGCCGCCCGCATCCCCCAGGAACTCGCCGACCTCGCCAGGAAGTTGGAACCTGACGCACCGATCGCGCCGGCCACCGGGTCGCGCACAGCTCCCGCCCACGACACGGATACCCGCTCGGGCCCGCACCCCGGCAGACGCACGGAAGCCCGCAGCCGGCCGACTCCCGGCCCCGGTCCCACCTCCTCACAAGACCGCGCCCAACCCACCGACCGCATGTGATCGTGTGGCGTGTCGCGGGGCATGTCGCCGCGTGCGGTCGCCCGGCGTTCCTCTTCCGGGTCTGGTGCCCGTCTGGGGTATAGGCCCGGCGATGTCTGGTGCCCGTCTGAGGTACGGGACCGGCGATCTCCGGCTGCGCTCCTGCGAGTTGACGGAATTTCACTTCCTCCCTTGTTGTTGCCGCGAGCCCGCGTCCCTCAGCGTCCAGTGTCATCCGCAGGTCTGACACGGCTTCGCGCGGTCCGACCGAAGTCGCCCATCGGAACGGTAACTGCGGCTGACTTCACGGCCTGCTTGCGCCGGGACGATGGAACAGTCCCCACAAGGCAGTTCCCCTACGGACAAGCGAGTGTCGTGAGCGTCGCCGGATCCCATACGGCGGTGTCCGGCCTCGGTGCCGTGGGACGACCGACAGCGAGAGGAAGTACCGAAGATGGTCAAGCTGCAGAGCCTGGACCCGAATACGCCGATGTTCGCGCAGTTCAAGGAGAAGACCGGACCCATCGTCCTGGCCAACACCTTCTTCGTTCCGAAGGAGAGGACTGAAGCATTCCTGACTCTCTTTCGAAGGCAGGCGGAGTTCATGAAGGCTCAGCCGGGATTCGTCTCCCTGCAGATGCACAAGGGAACGGCGGACAGTCAACTCCTGATGAACGTCGCGGTCTGGGAGTCGACCGAGGCGCTCGCCACGGCGTTCGGCAGCCCGGAGTTCCAGCGCATGGCGGCCGAGTTTCCCGACGACATCGTGTCGTACCCGCACATCTTCGAGCAGATCGATGTATGACACGGCAGCTGTAGCCGGGTGAGGGCAGCCGGCGAAGTCCCGCCCTCACCCGTGCAGTCACCCATCCATGCACCATGTCGGGCCACCAAGACCGCCATGGCCGCCGAGGGCCCCACCACGCGTAGTCCCGTCCCCGAAGAGGAGTCACTATGACCGTGGAGCTGAATCACACCCTCGTCCCCGCCCGTGGCCGAGGAAAACGTCACCTTCAGCGGTGGAGATCAGTATCCCGGGCCGCATGGTCCGGCCTTGCCGGGTCACGAACACTGTTGGTGAATCCGGGGGTGGCATTGTCGATCAGTTGTGGGAGGGGCCGGGTCCGACGGTCGTGCTGAGAGTGTCTGCCGCCAGTGCTCGGCGGCCAGGGTCATGTCGTGGGTGAGGTGTTGGAAGAACTGGCTCGTTGTGTGCAGTCGGGCCCCGACGGGCGTGGTGTTGCCGAACAGTTCGGCTCCCCGTTGGGTGAGTTCCGCCCACCTGACCATCGATCGGGTGCTGGCCTGCCATGCCTGGTACCCGGGGGAGTCGTCGATGAGGTATCGCTGCCGTCGGCCGTCGCGTTCGCGCCTGACCGGTCCCCGCTGGTCCAGCCATCCGATGGCCTTGGAGACGGACGCCGGGCTGACCTGTAGCCGGGCGACGAGCTCGGCGGAGCCGATGCTGCCGGTGTCGCTGGTGAACAGGCACGTCAGGACCCTGGCCATCATCGCCGGGACCCCGGTCTGGACCATCATCTCGACGAGTCCGTCCTCGAACTCGCGCTGTGCCTGTGGGGCGCACCCATCGGTGCCCGTCGTGGGCGGCGTGCCGGGGTGCGGCTCGCGGCCGCGGGCCCGCCACCTGTTGGCCTGCTGCGCCTGGTTCGCCCGATAGCCGCGGGCCCCACCGTTACGCGCGACCTCGCGGCTGATGGTCGACCCGGGCCGCCCCAGCCGGCGAGCGATCTCGGCGCAGCTGAGCCCCGCTGCCAGCCCGGCCGCGACATGCTGTCGCTCCTCGTAGGTCAGACGACCTCCGGAGCTGACTGGTGTCCACGCGAAGTGCGGCCCTAGCCTTTCGCCGGGGCGAGCGGCATGTCGGTGGGCCGATCGCGCGCCGAGGCCCCAGGATGGACCGGGTGAGAACGGGCAGTCCCCGCACCCCGGCGGGCAGAGCCGTGGAACGAGGAAACCAGACGAGGTCCGCCATGTCCGTACACCGCGTCGGACTGGTCGTCCACCAGGGCCGGGACGCCGCCCGGGAAGCAGCCAGCGCCGTGCACGCCTGGTGCGAGGCGCACGAGGTCCCCTGCACCGAGATCGACGTCTGGTCGACGGATCAACACCGCCGTTCCGCGCGCGAGGAGGCCCGCGCGGCCGGCGACCCCGACCTGGTCGTCACCCTGGGAGGGGACGGGACGTTCCTGCGCGGCGCCCGGATCGCCGTGAAGACCGGTGCCACCGTGCTCGGTGTCGACCTGGGCAAGGTCGGCTTCCTCACCGAAGTGCCGGCCTGCGACATCACCACCGCCCTCGACGCCGTCCATGCCGGCCACGCCCCGGTCGAGGAGCGCATGACGCTGACCGTGCGCGCCTCCCGCGTCCCGGAGGTGCCCGCCGAACTGGAGTCCTTGCTCTGCTACGGACGCGGCCCAGCCCTGCCGCCACCGCAGGCGCGACCGGAGAGCACCGCGGGCGACGGCTGGGGTCTGCCGTTGGACGTCAACGCCCTGAACGATGTGGTGGTGGAGAAGCTCGCCCGGGACCACCAGGTCAGCGTCGGCGTCTACATTTCCGGCAGGCTGCTGGCCGCCTACTCCGCCGACGGCCTCGTGGTCGCCACGCCCACCGGCTCGACCGCCTACAGCTTCGCTGCCGGCGGCCCCGTGCTCTCCCCGCACATGGACGCCGTCGTCTTCACCCCGATCGCTGCCCACATGACCTTCAACCGCACCGTCGTCGCAGCCCCCGACGAACCGGTCGCGCTGCGCATCCTGCCGCACTCCGGCCGCGCCGCGGTCAGCATCGACGGCCAACTCCGGGGCGTCCTCGATCCGGGCGACTGGATCGGCGTCTACCGCGCGCCGCAACGCGTGCGGCTCGTCCGCCTCCAGCCCACCGACTTCTACGGACGTCTGCGGGACCGCTTCCGGCTCACCGACGCGCCTGCCACCGCGACCGACGGAGAATCCGCCCCGTTCTTCCGCCCCGACTCCTGCGTCCCCCCGGACTTGGCGGGCCTGCGCCTGCCCCCTCCCACCGCAGCCCGCTGAACCCTTCCTCGCCGGGCAACGCCCGATTCGTGATGGTGCACTCGGCTATGGGAACTCTCGGAACGCCTGCCTCATCCCCTGTGTCGTCTGTGTCACCTGTGCCGTCGAAGGTTAACGCGTTGCTGCTGAAGGCTGACGATCAGTAGGTTTGCGCCATCATGAGGACGCGAATTCTGCGGTTCGGCTTGTATGCAGACGAGCAGGGGCTGGCATGGGTCAGGGAAATCGTCGACCGGACTGTAGGTTCCCGGAGTGCCCGGATCATCACGGCGGATGTTGCACGCGCCTATCCCGACAGCGACCTGACGGCCGCTGAGATGTACGACTTTCTGGCGGAGCAGTGGGCCTTTGAACATCCTGGTCAGAACAGTGGCGAGCGGGAAGCGGTTGAGCTGCGCATCCACCTTGCGTGTTCCCTGCGGACATGGCGAGTGATCCGCAAGGCAGCAATCAAGACCTTGTGTCCGGAAGGAACAGCGCCCCACGCTTGCCGTGTTCCATGGTGCGCCTGAGCTGGTGCACGGTTCTCGGCGAAGGCCGGAAGGACGGCAATGCCCCTCCGCTTTCGATGGCACATCCCATGAGTTGTTCCTCCGGCTGGTCTCGCCTGCGTAGGCGCCCCAGTCACCGGCAGCGGACGGCTGCCACTTTACGGCGACGGCGATGTGGATGCCGAGCTTGCGGAGCCGTTCCCCCATGGCCCGGGCACTGATCGGACGGCCGGGCTGGCCACCGGGGAAGAGCCATGGCGAGGCCGTACTGGCGAGAACGGCACCCGCACCCACAGGGCGGGGCTGGGTCTCCCTGGCAGTACGGGGATCGGCGCGGCGTTCCAACTCCCGGCCGCGTCGTCGATCGTCGAAAGCGTCTCGCAGACGAACCCAGTGAAAGGGACGTTCCATGGAACTCCGGCCGATGCGCTCATGGATCCACCACAGCAAGGGCAAGGTCCTGCGGCAGGCGGGCACCACCCGCGACAAGCTGGGCCTGCACGAGGACATGATGACCCGTCAGGGCTTCGAGGGGCGCGACGCTCACCTGTACCGCCGCAACGAGCCGATCCGCTGGAAGCGGGCCGATGAGGGTGGGGAACTGCTCGACTTCGACGGCACTGCCGTGCAGCCCGACGACCTGGCCGACGCCGGCGGCTTCCCGCGGCCGATCGCGTACAACGAGGACGTGACCGTCTCGGTGAGCCGGCGCGGTGCCAACATGACCTACTCGGTGCGCAACGCCGACGGCGACGAGTTGTACTTCGTCCACCAGGGGACCGGTACCTTCTACACCGAGTTCGGCCCGATTCCGTACGAGCCCGGCGACTACGTCCTGCTGCCGAAGGGGACGACGTACCGGGTGCGGCCCGCGGGTCCGGTGAACTACTTCCTGATCTTCGAGTCGGCCGACGAGCTCAGCCTCGCCGACATCGGGCCGCTCGGCCGCCGCGCCCCCTTCGACCCGGCCCTCCTCTACGTTCCCACTCCCGCCCTGGACGAGCTGGGCGACGGCCGCAACGAGGAGGGGGAGTGGCCGGTGCGGATCAAGTCCCTCGGCGGCTACACCTCGGTCTACTACGACTTCGACCCGATCGACGTCGAGGGGTGGAAGGGCGACCTGTTTCCGTTCAAGATGAACATCCGGGACTACCGCCCGATCATGAGCGACCGCCTCCACGTCATGCCGTCCGCGTACACGGTCTTCATGACCAAGGGCTTCTTGCTGGGCAACCTCCTGCCGCGGCCCTTCGAGGCCGCCGAGGACGCGGAGCTGATCCCCCCGTACCACCGGAACATGGAGTACGACGAGTTCACCTTCCACCACGCCGGCACGGCCATGCAGGTGGAGGTCGCCCCGGCCAGCGTCTCCCTGGTCCGTCGGGGTCGGCACCACGGTTTCCTGGCCGAACTGCAGAAGAAGCTGCGGGCGAACGTCAAGCCCGGCGACCGGATCGACATGCAGATCATTTTCCTGGACGTGGCCAACCCACTGACCGTCGCACCGGAACTGCAGGCGGCACAGCGCCGGGGCGAGCACTACTCCGAGGGCACCGTCGCCAAGGAAGGCGCACCGACGCAGAGTTCGAGCTGATCGACCTGCTGGTACAAGCTCCCGTTGCTCGACGAGGCGTATCCGCCCTCGGCGGGGCGCTACAGCCAGCCGCACACCCGCTCCTGGGCGAGCACGATCGCCCGCTTCGACGGCTTCGTGATCGTCACCCCGGAGTACAACCGCTCGGTGCCAGGAGCGCTGAAGAACGCCATCGACTTCCTCTACGCCGAGTGGAACAACAAGGCGGTCGGGTTCGTCAGCTACGGCGGGTTCGTCAGCTATGGCGGGAACGGCGGCATCCGCGCGGTGGAGCACCTGCGCCTGATCGCCCCTGCCGGACCGTCCCCCGACCCGGCCGCCAAGGCAATCGTCGCGACGGTCTTCGCCTGCATCGACACGGCGACCGAACTCTGGGCCGAGAGCGAAGGGCGACTCGACCTGGCAGACCTCTACGACCAGTGCCTCGCGGCGGTCCGCGACGGCGGCTGAGACGCGTCGTTCCTGGTGTCCGGCCTCATTCGGTCTTGAACGTTGCCGGCGGGGCGCCGCCCGTGCGACCGACGGCAAGGGGAGACAGCGATGCGCAAAGTCGTTCTCGTCCACGGCTTCTGGCACGGAAGCTGGTGCTGGAGCCGCGTGGTGGAGCAGCTCGCCGCACGCGGCGTCACGTCCGTGGCCGTCGACCTCGAAGGGCACGGCTGAACGGCAGGCAACCCAGCGCGCGGTGGGACCGCCCGTTCGATCCCGCCGCCTATGCCGTGGAACCGTCCGCAGCCGCCGGCGTCACGGCGTCCTCGGCCGCAGCGATGCTCGTCGAGCAGACCAGGACGATCGACGGCGGCGAGCCCTGCGTCGTGGTGGCGCACAGCCAGGGCGGCACCGTCGCCACCGCCGCCGCCGAGCCGGCCCCGCACCTGTGCGCTCATCGTGTGTACGTGGCCGCGTTCGCCCCCGTCGCCGGTCTGCCTCCGTGGCCTACAACTCGGTCCCTGAGAATCAGGGTGAGCTGGTGCTCCGCCTCCTGCGGGCAGACCCGGCCGGTATGGGGGCGGTGCGCATCGACCCCGGCGACCGCGACGGCCACGCCGCGATCCGCGAGACCTTCTACGGCGACGTGGACGAGACGGCGGCGACGGCGACGGCGGCGATCAGCCTGCTCAGCGCCGACCGCCCGCTCGGCATTCCCACCGAGACCTTCACCGTGACGGCCGGCCGGTACGGCACCGTGCCCCACAACTCCGTGGTCTGCGCGAAGGACAACACGATCCCGGTAGCCCTGCAGCGTCGCCTGACAGAGGTACGGGGGAGCAGATCGCCGCAACCGGCCGCTCTTCGACGCCTCGCCAGGGGCCGGGCCCACTACCGGATCCAACAGGCCCGGCCCAAGAGCCGACCGTCGTGGTGCCGGGACCGCACCGGACGAAGGGCGGTGCCCCGCAGTTCGACGCCGAACAATCTGTGCTGCGGGTGAGCCGAGGTGGTGAACGGCTCCGCCGTGGTGACCGAGATGCGGTGACATTCTTTGACGGTCCTGTTCGCGGGTCCGTACCGTCGCGGACAATCCGCGCTCAGCTGGAAGGACAGCCGCCATGCACATCGCCATCCTTACGTTCGAGGGGTACAACGAGCTCGACTCCCTGATCGCGCTCGGCGTGCTCAACCGCATCAAGGCCGACGACTGGCGCGTCACCGTCGCCACCCCCGGCCCCAAGGTGACGTCCATGAACGGGGTGGTCATCGAGCAGATGTCCACGCTGGAGGAGGCGTGCGCCGCTGACGCCGTCATCATCGGTAGCGGCATCGCCACCCGTGAGGTCGTCGAAGATCCGGCGATCATGAGTGTCCTGCGGGGCCTGGATCCCTCGCGCCAACTCATCGCGGCACAGTGCTCCGGCGCGCTCGTGCTGGCCAAGCTCGGGCTGCTCAACGACATCCCCGCCTGCACCGACCTGACCACCAAGCCCTGGGTCATCGCGGCCGGCGTCGAGGTGCTCAACCAGCCCTTCTACGCCAAGGACAACGTCGCCACCGCCGGCGGCTGCCTGGCTTCGCACTACCTCGCCGCCTGGATCATCACCCGACTGGAAGGCAGGGACGCCGCCGAGGGCGCATTGCACTATGTCGCCCCGGTCGGCGAGAAGGATGAGTACGTCGAGCGTGCCTGGCGCAACATCACCCCTACCTGCCCACCCCCACACCGACGCTCGTCTGACGCTTCGACCACCCTGCCCAGGTCGACCCTGTTGCGGGCCAGCGGCTCCAGCGGTCCGTACCCGCCGGTGGCGACCCGGGCAGCCTGCTACGTCGGCCGCGGCCAGCACGATCCGGACCCGAAGCACCTGCCGGGCCTGTGCTTTCGCCGAGGAGGTGACCTGTTGCAGCAGCTCGTGTGACTCCCCGTCCAGCGCCATGGCCACCGCCGCCCCTATCCCGCCCTCCCAACCAGTGATCATGGCGGGATGCGGCCCGGTTCGGCAGGATGGGACCGTGCCGAAGAACCCGCCCGAGTCCATGCAGCACCACCTCCGCCAGCGCCTGAACGCCCACGCCGCCGAGCGCTGGCCGCAGTTGGCCCGGGTCCACGTCCGCTTCCGGACGGGCTTCGCCTACCTGGCCGGCGAGTTGAAGGACGGCGAGCGAGTGCCTCTGTGCCGCCTGCGCTTCACCGGAGTACTGCACACCTGGGGCTTCGCCCTCTACCAGGCCGGCAACGACAGCTACCGGGACGGCATCCTGCCCAGCGGCCTGCCGGCCGGCTCGGCGGAGGAGGCCCTGGACTGCGCGGGCGACCTCTACCTCAAGCCTCACGCGCCGGGCGGCTCCGGGCCGGCCCGCGTGCCGGCGGGACTCGTGCTCCTCGTCGGCCCTCCGGCTTCCGGCAAGACCAGCTTCGTGCGGGCACTGATCGCGGGTGGGCAGATCGATGCGGACGCCGTGGTCTCCAGCGACGAGATCCGCGCGGAGCTCTTCGGCACCTCACCTACCGAAGCGGACTCCGACGCGGACCCTGACGCGGCGGACGCTCGGATCTTCGAGGAACGCGACCGCAGGATCGTCGCCCGGCTCGCCGCCGGACACACGGCAGTCGCCGAGTCCACGAACGTCACCTCACAGGCGCGCGCCCGACTCATCGCCATCGCCAGGCGCTTCAATGCCCCGGTGACCGTGCTGCGATTTCCGCCTGACCTCGGGGCTCTTCTCCAGCAGCACGCGGAGCGGGACCGTACTGACATCACCGCCGCAGACGTCCGCGCCTACGCCGCAGTCATGGCCCGACACGCCGGGACTGACCAACTGCACGCCGAGGGCGCACACGCCGTCCACGACGTCCCCGGACGCCATCAAGGGGCCACGCCGGCCGAGGCCGCGGCCCACTTCTCGTTCACCTGACACCCCGACGCATCCAGACTCGGCTTCCCGAAGCCCCACGAAGTTCTGCGGAGCAGCACTGGCAACTGGCGGGAGCTGCGGGGGTGGCGCGGCCTCGGGCGAAGCCGCGCCTCGGGTGCCGTTGTTGACCAGCGGCAGTGAGCCGTCGAGGGTGACGTTGTCGTACAGGGTGCCGCTGCCCCAGCGCTGGTGGCCGCCGGCGTCGTAGGTGTCCTTGACCAGCGTTGCCTTGCAGTCGACGAAGGCGTTCGGGCCGGCCTGGCGGCCGTAGGTGATGAAGGCGTGGACCTTGGTGGCGGTCACCGCGCAGCCCTGGACGGGGCCGTCCCCGTCTCCAGTCCGCCGTGAGCCACTCGATCGCCGCCGCAGAATCTCCGACGCTTCGGCCCTCCCCGCTTTCCCCCCAACCCGAGCAGCAGGGCTGCTCGTTCGACTGCATAGCAGCGTCCGGTCTCAACGCGATGAAGCCCGCCGGCGCCATGTGGGTCGGCCGACGGTGCACGGCATTCGACGTCGAGGTTGCACTTGGTGAGGGCACCCGTTGGCGGGCTTCGCCGTCAGTGTCAACCCGGCTCTGATGCGTGGAGGGACGTTGGGCTGGTGCCAGCAGGGGTGCGTGGACGCGAGCCGACGAGTGATCTCAGCATGCCGACCCCCGCCACGACCGCAGCCAGGTGCAGCACCGCAGCGACGGCCAGGTCTTCCGGCAAGGGGACGTCGTCAGGGTGAGCCAGTGCCACGAAGAGCGTGATGGGCAGTTTCCAGCCGCTCCACGCGAAGAGTGAGCCTGACCCGAGCCAGCCGAGCATCAGCAGGAGCCGGTGGGGCCCTCGCGTGGGGTTTTGCCGGGCGAGCATCCAGACGGCGGCGGATCCGGCAAGGGCCCAGAGCGCACCCACGCCCGTCAGCAGGTACCCATTGGTGTCCCTCTGCGCCGGATGTGCGACTCCGAGGGTGCCGCCAACTGCCCAATATGCCCAGACAAGGCCGACGACGGCTGCGACGGCAGCGGCCCATGGCACAGCCCTACCGCTATCGTCCCCGACTCGCGCGGTGAAGGCTTCCGGCCAGCGTCGCCGCAGGTAGGCGGGGAGCGCAAGGGCCAGCCCCAGGCCCGTCCCGACAAAGCTGAACTGGATCAGTGCGCCCTCCCAGCCAGGCATGGCAGAGTCGTCGCCCCCGCTGTTCGTCGCGCCGCCGCGACCCGCATCCAGCACCGTACTGAGCACGGCATAGGGCAAGATCGACACGAGGAACCCTGCTCCCGTCCAGGTGCAAAAGGCCATCAGCCGCCCCGGTATCCGCATGCCCCAGGGCCGCACCAGGGCGAGCGACAGGGCGATACCGATCCCCGCCATGCCGAGGGTCACGGTGTTGAGGAGGATCCACTCGGTCAGGGTGAAACCCTCCCCGATCGGCGTCAGTCCCAGCAGTGAGCCGACGACCCATGACACCTTGATCAACAAGTAGGGCGACATCGCCAACGCCGCCCCGTATCCCGCGCACCGTCCAACCCGATCCCAGCGCTCCACCCGGATACCCCTTCCTCGGCAGGACCTCCAGCCTCGGGCATCACCGTGCTCGTACACGTCCGCCACGGGGAGCGTTCACCTCCGCCGGACGGCGGAGCCCGACCTCGTCCTCCGGGCGGACCGGGCGCGCGAGCTGTCCTCGCGGGCGCCCGGGGGGCCGAGCTAACCAACGGCGTCTGCATGAGGTGTGGCTCTTCCCGACAGCGCAAGCAGTGCCGCTTGGGACGGCGATTCGGGCTCTGCCGCGTACAGCAGCATCGTCAGTTCCTGGTCCGGTGGGGGCAGTCGCATTGCCTGGAAGTGCAGTTCCAGCGGCCCGTGCTCCGGGTGCTGGATGCGCTTGACGCCGTGTCCCTTCCTCTCGACCTCCTGTGACTCCCACAGTCGGGCGAACTCCGGGCTTTGTTCTCGCAGTTCGCCGACCACCTCGCACAGCCGATCGCTGTCCGGGGTACGGCCGGCCTGGGCGCGCAGTTCGGCGACGACTTCGCGGCGGATCTGCGCCGTCTCCGGGTGCCTGGCCGCCACGTCCGGGTGGAGGAACATCAGCCTGGCGATGTTGCGCTCCTCCGGCGACTGCCGCGCGAAACCGCACAGCAGTCGCCCGCCCAACCGGTTGTACGCCAGCACGTCCATGGCGCGTCCGTAGATCAGGGCCGCGACGCCGTCCATCGCGTCGAGCACCGCGTGCAGGCCGGGCCGCACGACCTGCGGTGCTTCCCGGACCGGGCGGCACGCGGTCCCGCCGCGCGCCGCCCGGTGCACCACGTTCCGCAGGTATTCGTGCTCGGCCGCGGTCAACCGCAGCCCACGGGCGAGGGCGTCCAGCACCTCCGGTGAGACGTTCCCGCCGCGGCCCTGCTCGATGCGTGTGTAGTACTCCACGCTGATGCCCGCCAGCCGGGCGGCCTCCTCGCGGCGCAGCCCGCGCACCCTGCGCCGTGTCCCGCCGGGCGGCAGGCCGACGTCGGCCGGGTCGAGGGTCGCCCGGCGGGCCTTCAGGAACGCGTTGATCTCCGGCTCGGCATGCATCGGACCATCTTCCGGCATGCCGGGGCCAGTCTGGCCCTGCGGGTACCAGGATCCGCCGGGTCTGGTTGGTGCGGGGGCCGGCGGCCAGGGTGGATTCCGACACCAGGTACACGAAGGGCATGGGAGCAGGCATGAACCGCAGGATCCTCGGCGGCACCGGCATATCCGTCAGCGAGTACACCCTCGGCGCGATGATGCTCGGCGCGTGGGGCACCAAGGACCACGACGAGGCCGTGCGCATCGTGCACACTGCACTCGACGCCGGCATCAACACCATCGACACCGCCGACATGTACTCCGACGGCGAGTCCGAGGTGATCGTCGGGAAGGCCCTGAAGGGCCGCCGGGACGACGTCGTCCTCGCTACCAAGTTCCACAACCCGATGGGACCCGACGCCAACCAGCGTGGCAACTCCCGGCGTTGGATCGTCCGTGCGGTCGAGGACAGCCTGCGCCGCCTCGGAACCGACTGGATCGACCTCTACCAGGTGCACCGCCCCGATCCGAACACCGACATCGACGAGACCCTGTCGGCGCTGTCCGACCTGGTGCGCTCCGGCAAGGTCCGGGCGATCGGCTCGTCCACCTTCCCCGCCGGGGAGATCGTCGAGGCCCAGTGGGTCGCCGAGAAGCGCGGTCATCTCCGCTTCCGCAGCGAGCAGCCGCCGTACTCGATCCTGGCCCGCGCCATCGAGCGGGACGTGCTGCCCGCCGTGCAGAAGTACGGAATGGGCGCGCTCACCTGGAGCCCTCTCGCGGGCGGTTGGCTGTCGGGCAGGTACGGCGGCCCCGACGGCGCGGCCCCGAGCGAGGCCACCCGGTCAAGTTTTCTGCCGCAGCTGTTCGACACGAGCCTGCCGGGCAACGCCGCCAAGCTCACCGCGGTCACCGAGCTGAAGAAGGTGGCCGCCAACGCGGGACTGACCCTGCCCGCACTCGCCACCGGATTCGTCCTCTCGCACCCCGCGATCACCTCCGTGATCATCGGCCCCCGCACCCACGACCAGCTCACCTCGCTGCTGGACACCGCAGGAACGGTGCTCAGCGGCGACGTCCTCGACCGCATCGACGAGATCGTGCCACCCGGCACCGACCTCAACCACGACATCACCCACTACGATCCGCCCGCGCTCAGGGACAAGGCGCTGCGCCGCCGCTGACCGGGACCGCAGGGCGTCCCCTCCTGGCCGGTGCCGGGTCGAAGCCCCAAGCCCGGGGGTGTCTGACTTGTTGAATCGGCCGCAGGAGCTCGGTCTGCAGCCGTAGCGTCCAGGGTGCCGGTCGGCATGGGCTCGTGTCGTGTCTTGCCGCCCTGCGGGCTGGCTCGTGATCGACGTGCCGTCGCCGCCCGGCACCCGCGAGGCGTGGCTCGACGGAGGCATGAATGTGCGTGACTGCCACGTCAAGTCGGAGTGCCCGCCGCACAGTTCTGTCCGTCAGCGGTCAGCTGGCCGAACCGGCCCCTCGACCCGGGGAAGGCCGGCGATCATCAGGTCGAGGGCGAATTCGAAGCGCTGGTCGAAGCTGTCGGGGCCGACGTGCGGCCGGACCGCGGCCAGGGCCGGGTAGGTGTCGGCCGGCACCTGGTCCGGGAGGAGGGCCGGTGCGGTCTGCTGGGCGGCCTGCTGTTCCTGGGTGAGACCTAGGGTCAGGTAGAAGATCGACCAGTGGGTCCACGCGGCCGTGCGTGGCGAGTGGCCGGCCGCCAGCAGGGCAGCGATCACGGTGTCGGCGTAGCGCAGCGTGCGGGGCTCGGCGGCGAACACGCCCGCGACCATTCTGGCGGCGTCGCGGTGGGAGAGCAGCGCCGCGCGGCAGCGGCGGCTCAGTTCCTTGAGCCGGTCGGGGAACGTCTCGGGCAGCGGCTCGTCGAGACAGTGCGCGAGGAGTTCGTCGGAGGCCAGTTCGAGCAGGCGGCCCTTGCTGGAGGCGTGCCAGCGGACGGTGTTGTGCTGCACCCCGAGCCGGGCCGCGACGGCGCGCATGGTCACCCCGTCCAGCCCGTGTTCGTCGAGGACCGCCAGCGTGGCGGCGACGATCTCGCCCTGTGTCGTACCCATCCGATGCGCCTTCCCGGTCGGCTTCCGTGCCTGGTGTCCAACCCCTGTTGTCCAATGGACAATTCTAGGGCATGCTCACTCTTGTCCAATGGATAAGAATGAGAGGGAGTGGTCGTCATGCTCGACGTGCTCATCGCCGGGGCCGGCCCGGTGGGACTCTGGCTCGCCGCGGAATTGCGCCTGCGCGGGGCGGAGGTGACGGTCGTGGAACGCCGGGCGGTATCGGACGGACGATCGCGCGCGGTCGGCATGCAGGCCGGCACGCTGGACACCTTCGCCACCCGTGGACTCGCCGAGCGGTTCATCGAACGGGGCACCCCGGTGCCGACCGGCCACTTCGGCGCGGCGACCACCCGGCTGGACTTCTCCACGGTCGGGGCGGTGCACCCGTTCATGCTGGCGCTCGGTCAGTCCGTCACCGAACAGCTCCTGGAGGAGCATGCGGTTGCCGTGGGCGCCCGGGTGCTGCGCGGAGAGGAGGTCGTCTCGCTCACCCAGGGGCCGGACGCCGTCGAGATGGTGATCCGGGCCGGCGGCACCCACCGGACCGTGCGGGCCCGCTGGGTGGTGGGCTGCGACGGCACCCGCAGCGTGGTGCGCCAGGCGGCCGGCATCGACTTCCCCGGTCAGGACACCACGCTGACCGGGTGGCTCGCCGACGTCGAACTCGATGACCCGCCCACCGGCCCGCTCGCCGCCACCGGGCCGGCCGGTTCGTTCCTGGCGGCCCCGATCGGCGACGGCGTCCACCGGCTGGCGGGCCTCTCCACGGCCACGATGCACCACGGCACCGGCGAACCGCTGACCCTGGAGGAGGTGCGCGAGCAGACCCGCACGCTACTGGGGCGGGACCTGGGCATCCGCAACCCCCGGTGGCTGTCGCGCTACGGCAACGCCACCCGCCAGGCCGCGCGGTACCGGGCCGGACGGGTACTGCTGGCCGGGGACGCGGCGCACATGTTCTTCCCGGCCGGTGGGCAGGGCATGAACCTCGGCATCCAGGACGCCACCAACCTGGGCTGGAAGTTGGCCGCCACCCTCCAGGGCCGGGCACCCGACGGACTGCTCGACAGCTACGACACGGAGCGCCGGCCGGCCGCCCGCGCCGTCATCGACAACACCCGCGCGCAGCTCGCCCTGTTCGCCGCGGCGAGCCCGGAGCAGATCGCGCTGCGCGAGGTCTGGTCCGCCGCGCTGGCCGAACCGCAGACCAATCGCCAGTGGGCCCGCCGGATCGCCGGCTTCGACGACCCGCTCCCCGCCGACACCGCACCCGGCGCGCACCCGCTGAACGGCACGCGACTGGCCGGCCTCGCCCTGGACGCGGCCGACGCACCCACCGCCCACCCGCTGATGCACCACGGCCGGCCGCTGCTGCTGGACCTCGGCGGGACGCGGACGCCGTGTTCCGCAGACGGCCTGGAACAGCGGACAGTCACCGTCAACACCGAAGCGGCCGATCCGATCTGGCGGGACGTCACCGCCGTTCTGATCCGACCGGACGCCCGGATCACCTGGGCCAGCACCGACACCGACCCGCAGCGCCGGGCCGCGGACTGCCTCACCGCCCTGCGCACCCTGTGCCGCTGAGCGCGCTCGGTGAGCCCACCCGCCGTACCCGCCCGGCGCCACTCCCTTACGGACCAGGCCGGATCAGCGCGCGACTCCCCAGCCCCAGCCGGGGGCACCCCCCTCCATGCGTGCATCGCACGGCGGGGCCACAAGCCCAAGCGCACGCACTCGTGGATGAACGACTACGGCAAGCTGCGGCGCTGCACCGAGAGAAGCGGCGAGGTCGTGGACTTCTGCCCCTACCTCGCCGCCGCCCTGGTCATGCTCCGCATGCTCATCCGACGTTCAACGCCGCGCTATCGCTGGGCCGGCCGACCCGCCACACGCCGCCTCAAGCGATCCGTTTGCTCACGGAGACAAGACTGACTGGGCATCAAATAGTCCATGCTCATGTGCAGTTTGCACCTGATGAGACGGGCCGCCAGGCAAGGGTCGGCCGCGCGGGACTGGCAGCCGATGCGGAACTGGGTCAGCCCGAGAACTCCCGCAGGGCGGCGTTGACGGCGGCGGGCCCCACGTGCTCGCGGTACGCGGCCGGCGCGCGCTCCCAGGTTCCGCAGATCACCAGAATCGGCAGGGCGGCGCCCCGGATCACCTCCAGCGGGATCTCCGCCTCCCAGATGGGCCGCTCCCTCATGGAGGTGGCAACGGCACGGAGCCGGCGCGGCGTGGGCTCGGGCATGGCCATCCCCAACCTCTCGGTGGACGCACGCGGCAATGGCCCTGGCGGTATGTCTGAACACGACTGTTCGAGACCGTCCGCGCTCGACCCCAGGTGCCCTGACTGCCCTGGCCATCGAAGCCTGAAAAGATCACTTCAGGAAGACCGGTGGATCGAGACCTGTGGATCAGGTGAGGGTCTGACTGTGACAGGCATGGGATATTCCACCAGTTGGCTCGGTCGCGCTCTACTGGCGGAGTACCTCATTCGCCGGAGACAGTCAGGCAGGCATCGCTGAGCCAGTGGAGGTGCTCGCCGTGGGGTCGTGTGAATGCGATCGGACGCTCGCCGAAGGCCAGCACGAAAGTGGCGCGGTCAGTGGGGGCCGGTACGGGCAGGAAGTCGAGCAGTTCGGGGAAGACACTCGCGGCCTCGTTCGAGATCCAGTGGTATGGGAGATTCCGCATCGTCCGTGCGAACTGGGCGCGGGCTTCGGGGGAGAGGTAGGTCAGGACCGCGCTGTGGAAGACCACGGGCATAGCCCCCGTGGGAGCCCGAGCCACCAGTCTGCTCACCGCCTCGTTCAGGTCGCAGAGCCCGGCCGATGCACCGACCTCGATCAGCGCCAGGGGCTGCGGCAGTGTGGCCAGAACCGGCAGCAAGGTGGCGCACCGAGCGCTTTCGTTCGTTTGCGTCAGTCGGACGAGCATGAGGGAGCTCACCTCGTCCCAGTGTGTCACCACCCACGTCAATAACTCGCCGGTCGAGCCGAGGGGTGCGCCCAGGCGGCGTGCGGCAGTCAACAGCAGGTTGGGCTGAGGTTCCTGCCCGGCCTCCCTGCCGCATGATCCGTGAGACCCGTGCCATGCGCGGGGGCATGACCGTCGGCGAGGCCCTCGACGTCGTCACCCACGGCAGCGGCCGCTAGCACCTGGCCTCCGTGGCGGGAGGGGCGATCTGGGCGTTGTACGGGGCCCGGGTGTCGAGAAGCCCTACGCGGACCGTGCTGTCGCGCTCGCTGTCATCGCACAGGGGCCAGACCGGTCCGGGAGCCGAGGTTGCTGGTCGATCCGAACCTGGCAATGGTCTGCCTGGCGGGCACGGACGGGAGCGTGGAGTTCCATTTCCACCACCTCCACAGCGCTGACCCGCAACAGACATGGCAACGTCTACGCGAAGACCGAGAAGGTCGGGCGGCCCGAGCATTCGTGCACTACCCCAGTGCGGACAGTCCGCACCCGCAGAGCGGACCCGTGCATGCAACGTGACAACCCGGCCGCATCCCCCGCCACCAACTCCACTACGACACCGGAAAGATGAGGGAACGACACCTCCAAACTCCGCGAAGTACACGCGAGACATGATGACAGCCAACCGCTGGTTCCTCGTGTACACCTCCCCTCTCACGCTTACCGGACCAGGAGCTGGAGCACAGCCCGGGCCCTGCTCGCCGCGCAGGGCTCAACGCGGGGGCCGGCAGCGCGAGTTCGGCCACTTCGTACGGCACCGTGGCCGCTCAACGGTGGCATACCGGCTCGGCGGGAAGATCGCTGGGTATAGTGCAGGCGTTTCGGGGAACCGGCGCCCCGGAGCCGGTCGACCGCACGCGGCACCTCGCGTTCATCGGCATCCGGGACCCTGTCGGAGCCCCGATGGTCACATCGTTGAGGAGGCCGTCCCATGGAACCCGTCACACTGATCACCGGTGGTTCGACCGGAATCGGCGCCGCCACCGCCCGCGCCCTGCTCAAGCAGGGCCACCGCGTGGCTGTCACCGGACGTGGTGCGGACAAGCTGGCCGCCTTCGCCGCTTCGGCCGGAGCGGGCGAGCGGCTGCTGACGATCACCGGCGACACCAGCAACGCGCAGGACGTCGCCTCCGCCGTGCGCCGCGTGATGGAGGCGTGGGGCCGACTGGACAACGTCATCGCCAACGCCGGATTCTCACTGCCCGGCAACCTGGAGAGCCACGACCCCGAGGATATGCGTGCCATGGTCCTCACCAACGTCCTGGGCCCGGCCCTGCTTGTGCGGGAGACCCTGCCGCATCTCAGGCAGTCCAAGGGACGAATCGTGATCATCGGTTCGGTCGCGGGGGTGCGCAACACGCCTGGCAACCTGTACTCGGTCACCAAGTGGGCCGCGCACGCGCTGGCCGAGAACACCCGGCTGCTGGTCGGCAAGGACGGAGTCGGCGTGACCGTCGTCGCCCCCGGGGTGGTGGACACCCCGTTCTGGGACGAGCGCGGCGGCACTCCCGAGGCGGCGCCGGTGATGACCGCCGAGCAGATCGCGGACACGATCGTCTTCGCCGTCAACCAGCCCGCGGGCGTGGACATCAACCACATCACCATGCGGCCGTCCGGGCAGATCGGCTGAGGCCACGCTCCCCACGCCACGACGACGAGACCCTCTCGGCCCGCTGCACGGGAGAAGACGACCTCTGCCAGAAGGTCCGGCCTCCCCGTGGCCGCCAGCCGATCGCGGACCGGCTCAGCGGGCGGAGTCGAACGCGCGCACCACCTGTGGCAGGGCCTTGAGGACCGTCGTGGAGTGGTCGAACTGCCCGACGTCGCTGAGCTGTTGGTCGGCCCCGTGGGAAGCCAGCTGACGTTGGCAGTACAGGGAGTTCGCATAGGAGACGTCCTTGTCGCCCCTGGCGTGGAAGAGGCGCACCGGGACTGCGGGCCGCCAGTCACAGGTGGTATCCATCACCCGCAGTTTCCGTTGCAGATTCCCCGTGGGGTTGCGCATCCTCCGGAGGAACTCTTCGGTGAACAGTTCCTTCGAGGTCGCCGGCAGCGCGGCCGCGATCTGCGACGCCTGGTGCTTTCCGTCGAACAGGGTGTCCACCGTCTTGTCGTAGGGGGCACGGAATGCCTGGTCCGCCGTGTCGTACAGGCCGTACATCCGGTTCCAGGCGGTGGCGAAGTAAGCGAGGTAGAGCGATGACCGGGCGACCTTGTCGGCTGCTGCTGCGGCCTCGAAAGCACTCAGATCGAACGGGCCGGAGATCGGGGCCAGCGCACCCGGACGAAAATACGGGTCGACGCCCTGTTGCAGGGCCCGTCCGACGAGCATCGTGGCTGGTCCGCCCTGGGAGAACCCGCTGACCAGTACACGCCGGTCGAGCGTGCGACCGTCCTGGCGCGCGAAGGCGCGAGCCGCCCGCAAGGCATCCACCGAAGCGCTGACGGTCGCCTCCGGGTTCCCGTACGGATGGGTCCCAGGGCCCTTTCCCAGGCCGAGGTAGTCCGGTGCGGACGCCGCTCGGCCGGTCGAGGCGAACAGCAACGCCGTGGACCGGTCGGTGGACCGGTCATTCACCGAGGCCACCTCCCCTCGGTACACCTGCGTGCCGTGCAGCCAGGACACCACCCGAAGATCGCGGTCATCGTTCTTCGGCATCGCGACCAGCTCACTCGCCGTGGTGGGCCTGCCCTTGATGTCGACGGTGCGATACACGATCCGGTGGGCCCGCACGCCGTATCGGGCCTGTGCCGCATCGATGCCGGTCTTCGCCAGACGGGCCACGACCTCCTTGGCGTCCAAGTCCGCCACAGCGGTCGCAGAGATCACCGATCCGCGTGCTGCGGGCTGCTGGTACGAGGGAGAGGCGGCAGGCGAGGCGGCAGGCGAGGAGGACCGCTGTTGGTCGTCGCCGCACCCTGTCACCGCCAGCACGGTCACGGCGCACACCACAGCGAGCACACCGCGCTTGGCTGATCTTCCATAGAGCCGAGAAAAGTCCATGACTGAACTCTGCCGCTCCCGGAACGCTCGGCACACTGGGACGAACACCCCACCCGTCAGGGGGATTTCCCCACCATGATCCTCAGAGATCGTCTCAACTGGCATGATCACAAGGCTGGTGGGCGTGATGGCGATGGTGGAGCGTCTGGTACCGGACGGGTTGCGGGAGTTGTTTCAGCCAGTGGTGCCGTCCGCTCCGGTGCGACCCAGGGTGGGGGCCGACCCAGGTGTGGGGACCGGCAGGTGCTGTCGACCATCGTGTTCGTGGCCAGGACGGGGTGTACGTGGCGTCAACTGCCGGCGGGCTTCGGTCTCCCACTCGCTCATCGGAACAGCATCCGACCGGCCGGCGGGCTGGTGACCGCCTCGTCCGGCCGCGCCGACCGCAACCCCCGTCGTCCGCCACCTCGGCAGGACAGCAGCAGAAGGTCTGGAACTTCGTCCCGCCCGGTGCTCTCTGCCTGGTGCTCTTTCGTCAAGTCCAACGGCTTTGCGACGCCGGTTGGTTCCGGATGGGGACGTGATGTTTCGCCCAGCCCGTTGGAGTTCTTGACCGACGAGCAGGCGGCTTCGTACGGGAAGTTCCGCGGTAGTCGGTGGCGGGCTTGACGATGTCGGTGAGGAAGCCGCGGCCGAGCGGCGCGTACGGCACGAAGCCGATGCGCAGTTCCCGGGCCACCGCCAACGCGGTTCGGAGCGGGCCTCGGGAAAAGTACTGCGGTCTCGTTCAAGCCCTTGGAGCTCGCAGGTGTTGGCGTCGGGCCAGTTCCTCGTCGTCGACCAGGGTGAGCATGGGCTGACCGGGCGCACACAACATGGTGACGAGGAACCGGCTCCAGGAGTCCGTCCGGTTGTTGCCGTCCTGGTAGTGGATGACATCGCCGCCCGGCTCCCAGAACGTCTCCCCGGCCCTGATCACCCGCTCGGGCTCGCCTTCCAACTCGAAGAGCATCTCCCCCTCCAGCACGTAGCCGAAGGCGGGTCCCGAGTGCCGGTGGGGAGGGGTGCCGGGATCACCGGGAGGGAATTCGACGAGAACCGTCATCACCTCTGCCCCCTCCGGAACGAACGGCGGTGTCGCCGACTGCAGCACGGTGAGCGCCGTCTTCCACGCTTCCGAGCGTGGCCGGCTCCCCGCGCCGCCCGCCGTCGGTTCGTCGTTCCCCATGGATGTGGCCTCCTGCGGTAGGCGGGCTGGGTCAGGAGAGCCAGTCCGTGTAGTGCGTGGGGGCGATACGGGCGTCGCCCTTGGTGGTGAGAACGTCGCCGCTGACGGCGGCGAACATGCCGGCGGTGCCGTCGGTGACGACGCTGCGACCGTCGGGACGGGCGTTCAGGGTGATCCGTCCGAGGTCGTCGAGGGGGAAGACGTCGGGCCCGCCGACGTTGAGAGTGCCGTTCAGGGGAGTACCCGCCGCGACTTCGGCGACGGCGTCGGAGACGTCCTGGGCGGCGATCGGCTGGATCGGGGTGGTGGGCAGACGGACGACGTCGCCCTCGGTGGTCCACGACAGGACCGCGGCGACGAACTCCATGAACTGGGTGGCGCGCACGATCGAGTACGGGACCGGCCCGGCCTTGAGGATGTCCTCCTGGAGGGTCTTGGCCCGGTAGTAGGCGAGGTCGGGTACCTGGTCCGTGCCGACGATCGAGAGGATGACGGCGTGCCCGACCCGGCACTTCTGGCCGGCGGCCAACAGGTTCTCCATCGAGGTCTGGAAGAACGCGAGGGAGGCGTCGTCGAACGTCGGGGAATTCGTCAGATTGACGATGACGTCGGCGCCGGCCACCGCCTCCTCCACACCCTGCCCAGTGATCACGTCGACGCCCGTGGACATGGAATGCGGTACGGCCTCGTGCCCTGCCGCGTTCAGCTTCTTCACGACCTGCGATCCGATCAGGCCCGTACCGCCGATCACTGCGAACTTCATCGGTCACCTTTCGTCGCGTACCGCTGGGTCATGCCCCCACCCTGCGACGGCTCGGTGCGCGGCGCACGCGGGCCGTGCCCGGCCGGCCGGTGCCCCCGTGACGTACCCGTGCTGCTGACCTCTGAGGCGGCACACCAGGTGGTGCGCAGGCTCGGCAGCGATCTGCCACCGTCAGGTCACCCGGGCCGCACGGGCCGTAGCAGCCGAAGCGGTCCGGCTCGATCGAACATACGATGGTCGGGAGCGGGCTCGGGCAGCTCGTCGTGCCGGCCGTCGGGAGCACGCAGGGCGGAGGAGCATGGCACAGGCCACCGACGCAACGCGGACCGTCATCCTGACGGTGGACGACGACCCGGGAGTCTCCCGTGCCATCGCCCGCGACCTGCGGCTCCGCTACGGCGGCGGCTACCGGATCGTACGCGCCGAGTCCGGCGCATCCGCGCTGGAGGCGCTGCGCGAGCTGAAGCTGCGCGGCGACCTGGTGGCCGTGCTCCTCGCCGACTACCGGATGCCGCAGATGAACGGCATCGAGTTCCTCGAACAGGCCCTCGGCGTGTACCCGGGGGCGCGGCGCGTGCTGCTGACCGCCTACGCCGACACCGACGCCGCCATCGACGCGATCAACGTCGTCGACCTCGACCACTATCTCCTCAAGCCTTGGGACCCGCCCGAGGAGAAGCTCTACCCCGTCCTGGACGATCTCCTCACGGCCTGGCGGTCCAGCGACTACCGGCCGGTACCCGCCACCAAGGTGGTCGGGCACCGCTGGTCCGCCCCCTCCTCGCGGGCGCGCGAATTCCTGGCGCGCAACCAGGTGCCGTACCGCTGGTACTCCTCCGACGAACCGGAGGGACAGCGGCTTCTGGCGGCGGCCGGGGCCGACGGCCGACGGCTCCCCCTGGTGATCACGCCGGACGGTACCGCGCTGATCGAGCCGGAGTCGACCGAACTGGCCGCCCACGTGGGGCTCGCGACCACGCCGACCGCCGCGTTCTACGACCTCGTCATCATCGGTGGCGGCCCGGCCGGACTCGGCTCGGCGGTGTACGGGGCCTCCGAGGGGCTGCGGACCGTACTGGTCGAGCGGTCGGCGACCGGCGGACAGGCCGGACAGAGTTCCCGCATCGAGAACTACCTCGGCTTCCCGGACGGCGTGTCCGGTGCGCAACTGACCGATCGCGCCCGCCGCCAGGCGAGCCGCTTCGGTGCCGAGATCCTCACCGCGCGCGAGGTCACGGGGCTGGAGGTGAACGGTCCGGCGCGCGTCGTGCGGTTCTCCGACGGCTCAGCGGTCGCCGCGCACAGCGTCATCCTGGCGACCGGTGTGTCGTACCGGCAGCTGGGGGCGCCGGGATGCGACGAGCTGACCGGCTGCGGGGTGTACTACGGCTCGTCCCTCACCGAGGCGTCGTCCTGTGAGGGCCAGGACGTGTACGTCGTCGGCGGCGCGAATTCCGCCGGGCAGGCGGCGGTGTTCCTGGCGCGGGGCGCGAAGTCGGTGACCATGCTGGTGCGCGGGGAGTCCCTGACGGCGTCGATGTCGTACTACCTGATCCAACAGATCGACGAGGCCCCGAACATCACCGTGCGGCCCCGGACCGTCGTCGAGGAGGCGCACGGCGAGGAGCACCTGGAACGGCTGACCCTGCGGGATACCGTGACCGGCGCCACCGAAGTCGTCGACGCCCAGTGGATGTTCGTCTTCATCGGTGCCGCCCCGCTGACCGACTGGCTCGGCGGGACCGTGCTGCGCGACGAGAACGGCTTCATCCTCGCCGGACCGGATTTGACGCCGGACGGGCGCCCCCCTCCCGAATGGGCACTGGACCGGCCGCCCTACCACCTGGAGACCAGCATCCCGGGTGTGTTCGTGGCGGGCGACGCGCGCGCCCGGTCCGCGAAGCGCGTCGCGTCCGCCGTGGGAGAGGGAGCCATGGCCGTGATGCTCGTCCACCGCTTCCTGGAGCAGTCATGAGCGCACAGGTCATGGTCTGCGACCCGCACGAGATCGGCTCGCTGTTCCTCTTCGAGAAACTCTCCCCGGAGCAGCTCGGACGGCTGTGCTCCGAGGGACGGATGGAACGGTTCGAAGCCGGCCCGGTGTACACCGAGGGCGACCCGGCGACCTGCTTCTACGTGATGGTCGAGGGAACCGTCGTACTGTCCCGCCGGGTCGGCGGCGACGATGTGGAGGTCAGCCGGACCTCGCAGCGCGGCGTGTACGCGGGGGCCATGCAGGCGTATCTGGGCGACCAGGTCCCGCAGACGTACATCAACTCGATGCGGGTGACCGAACCGACCCGGTTCTTCGTACTGCCCGCACAGTCCTTCGCGGACGTCATGCGGGAGTGGTTCCCGATGCCGACGCACCTGCTGGAGGGGCTCTTCTTCGGCTCCAAGAACACCCAGCGGGCCATCGGCCAGCGCGAACGCCTGCTGGCGCTCGGATCGTTGTCCGCCGGACTCACCCACGAGCTCAACAATCCGGCCGCGGCCGCCGTCCGCGCCACCGCGGCGCTGCGTGAGCGGGTCGGCAGGATGCGGAACAAACTGGCGGTCATCGCCCAGGGCCGCTACTCCCGAGAGGCCCTCGCCGAGCTCATCGAGATCCAGGAACGCACCGCCGAACGCGTCGCCAAGGCACCGGTGCTGACCCCCCTGGAGGCGTCCGACCGGGAGGACGAGCTCGCCGACTGGCTGGAGGATCACGGCATCACGGAGAGTTGGCGGATCGCGCCGGCCTTCGTCCAGGCCGGGCTGGACACGGACTGGCTGGACCAGGTCGCGGCGACCGTGGGCGAAGACATCCTGCCGGGGGCGATCGGTTGGCTCAACTACACGGTCGAGACCGAGCTGTTGATGGACGAGATCGACGACTCCACCACCCGCATCTCCCACTTGGTGGACGCGGCCAAGCAGTACGCGCAGCTCGACCGCGCCCCTCACCGGGACGTCGACATCCACGAACTCCTCGACAGCACGCTGCTGATGCTGTCCGGCAAGATCGGCCCTCGGGTGCGGGTGGTCAAGGACTACGACCGCTCCCTCCCCGAAGTACCCGCTTACCCGGCAGAACTCAACCAAGTGTGGACCAACCTCGTCGACAACGCGGTGGCCGCCATCGGCAGCACGGGCCACGACGGCACCCTGACGGTCCGCACGGCCAGGGAGGGCGACCGAGTCCTCGTGGAGTTCCGCGACACCGGCCCCGGCGTCCCCGAGGACATCCGCAGCCGCATCTTCGACCCCTTCTTCACCACCAAGCCCGTCGGGGAGGGCACCGGCCTCGGCCTCGACATCTGCTGGCGGATCGTCGTCAACAAGCACCACGGCAGCCTCCAGGTCGAGTCCGTACCGGGCGACACGCGATTCCAGGTGCTGCTGCCGCTGACCGCCCCCGAGACCGAGGCCGAAACCACGACCACCGAGGAGTCCGTATGACCGACATCGACGGCATCGCGGCGAGCGTCCCGCCGCGCAGTACCGGCTGCGCGGACTGCGACGCAGTGGGGGGCTGGTGGTTCCACCTCCGGCGCTGCGCGCAGTGCGGCCACATCGGCTGCTGCGACTCGTCACCGGCCCAGCACGCCACCGCCCACTGGAAGTCCTCCGGGCATCCCGTGGTGCAGAGCTTCGAGCCGAGTGAGGAGTGGTACTGGAACTACGCCACCGAGGTGCTGTACGAGTCCGGACCCGAACTGGCCCCGCCGACCAGCCACCCGGCCGCCCAGTCGACCCCGGGACCGGCCGACCGTGTCCCGCAGAACTGGCCGGACCTGCTCCATCCCTGAGAACCGGCGGCGAAATGACCAAAATAGACAGGGAGCGTTCCCATGGCTGCTCAGACCGCATCAATCGTCCTTGAGCCCGAGGCACAGGACATCGCCGACGCGACCTCGCAACACCCGTTCCTGTACGAGCTGGAACCCGCCGCGGCACGCAAGGTCCTCGACGACCTCCAGGCCGCACCGGTCGACAAGCTGCCCGTCGACGAGGAGTGGGTCACCGTTCCCGCCGCCGTGGGAGACGTACGGGTCCGCATCGTCAAGCCGCGGGGTGCCGCTGGAACGCTGCCCGTCGTGCTGTACATGCACGGCGGTGGCTGGGTGCTCGGCAATGCCGGCACGCACGACCGCCTGGTGCGCGAGTTGGCGGTCGGCGCCCGTGCGGCGGTGGCATTCGTGGAGTACACACCGTCGCCCGAGGCGCACTACCCCGTGGCCATCGAGCAGGGCTACGCCACCGCGCAGTGGATCGTCCGCGAGGGTGCGACCAAGGGGCTGGACGCACAGCGCATGGCAGTGGCCGGGGAATCGGTCGGCGGAAACATGACGGCCGCACTCGCCCTCATGGCCAAGGAACGCGGTGACGTCACGTTCGTACAGCAGTCGATGTACTACCCCGTCACGGACGCGGCCATGAACACCGACTCCTACGACCAGTTCGCCACCGGCTACTACCTGAGCCGCAAGCTGATGGAGTGGTTCTGGGACGCGTACACGGCCGACCCGGACCAGCGCGCGGAGATCACCGCATCTCCCAACCGCGCCGCCATCGGCCAGCTCACCGGCCTGCCGCCCGCCCTGCTGATCGTCGACGAGGCCGACGTGCTCCGCGACGAGGGCGAGGCATACGCCGCCAAGCTCCGCGCAGCCGGCGTGCCGGTGACCACCGTGCGCTACGACGGCACGGTCCACGACTTCATGCTGCTCAACTCGCTGAGCCAGTCCAAAGCCGCTCGCGGAGCCATCGACCAGGCCACGGCGTTCCTGCGCAACGCCCTCGGAACAGCCCAGGTCTAGGTGGTGCTGCGTCAGGCCCTCGTTCTGCACACCCGGGAGTTGCCTGCCCGACGACGAAGGAGGCTGCCGGCCCTTCTTGGCCTTCTTGGGGCCCCGCCACGACCGCGTAAGCCCGAGGAGCCGGTGTGCCCGCGCACCTTCGTGAACCATCGGGCCGGGTGCCGCGTCATCCTGGTACGCGGCCCGTGCCGGGTGGCGCTGCGCGAGGGAGAGCAGGGGGGCGGATGACGACAGGTGAAGTGATCGGTTTCGTGCTGGCCGTGTCGGCGAGCCTGCTGTGCCTGTGGGGCGGTGCGCGGGAGGCGCGGCTGCAAGCGCGGCTGCGTCGGCACGGCGTACACACCGAGGGGGTGGTGGTGGACCAGTATCTGGCGCCGTCGGACGATTTCGATGTGACGCCCGTCATCGAGTTCACCGACCGGCAGGGCCGACCCGTCAGGTTCACCCCCGTGGCCACGGGGAAGCGGTTCGGGATGGACCTTGGAACCCACGTGCCGGTCGTCTATCCGCCCGAACACCCCCAGAATGCAAGGGTGTTCACCCGGAAGCACCTCCGACCTACGTACATCGGCCTGCTCACCGGAAGCGTGCTCTTCCTCGGTGCCGCGGTGTGGATCGTGCTCACCAGCTGAGCTCGTTCTCCCTCCTCGTGCTCACCAACGGATCCACAGCCGGCTGCCGGGCCGATGGCCGCGCTTCGCCGGAGCCAGTGGCCGGGTGAACGCGGCGGCAGGGTGGAGGCGGGTGTCTTCACTCGCCGGGCTTTCCCGACCTCTGGCTCGGGGTGCGGAGGCGGGGAGAGCGCACCGGTTGAGAGGTCCGCGACGACATCCACGAGGCGTTCCCGTCATGGCCGCGTGGGGGAGGGCGGGTCAGCGGGTGCGTTCATAGTGGCGACGTGCTTTTTCGCGGTTGCCGCAGACAGCCATCGAGCACCAGCGGGCGCGGTTGGCGCGGCTGCGGTCGAGCAGGAACAGCTGGCACTCGTCGTTGGCGCAGGGACGTAGTCGACCGGGCAGCTGCTTCTCGGTGGCGGCCCAGGCGAGGACCATCTCGACGGCCAGCCGGGCGTGCGGGGGAGCCTTGACCGTCCACTGAAGACCATCCGAAGTGATCTCCGGGATCTGGTGGACCCCTTCGAGAAGCGGGCTCAACGCGGTGGGCGGGCGTTCCCCCCTCACTACGTCCTGCAGGGCGTCCCGCGCCTCGCGCAGGAGCGCCAGTTCCGCGAGGTCGCCTTCGCCGCCGTGCTCCCGCGCCCAGCGTCTGCCGTCGGCCGGGTCACCGAGCGTGTCCCGTTCCTCGCCGTTGACCAGTGGCCTGCTGTTGAGCAGATCCAGCAGCGCGTCCATCGGGTGCCACTCCCCATCTAACCGGATCGAATCCTTTGACAGGTTAGACCATCCCGTGCTTGCATGGCGATGAACTAACCGGACTAGGCGTTCAAAGGGGTTAGAAATGCATTCGGTGCACCATCGGACCGCCACTGTCGACGGCCATGAGATCTTCTACCGCGAAGCCGGCCCCGCCGACGCCCCCGCGATCATCCTGCTGCACGGTTTCCCAACCAGCTCGTTCATGTTCCGCGAACTCATCCCACTGCTGGCCGCCGACTACCACGTCATCGCGCCGGACCACCTCGGCTTCGGCCACTCCGCCGCCCCCCTCGCAGGGGAGTTCGCCTACACCTTCGACGCCCTCGCCGAACTCACCTCCGGACTCCTGGACCACCTGGGTCTGGACCGCTACGCCCTCTACGTCCAGGACTACGGCGCCCCCATCGGATGGCGCCTCGCGCTCCAGCACCCCGAACGGATCACCGCCCTCGTCACCCAGAACGGCAACGGCTACGAGGACGGTTTCGTCGAGTCGTTCTGGACCGACGTCTGGGCCTACGGGGCGAACCCCGGCCCCGACACCGAACCCGCCGTCCGCGCCGCGCTGAGCATCGACGCCATCCGCTGGCAGTACGTGCACGGCGTGCCCGACCCGAGCCTGGTCAGTCCGGACACCTGGCAGCACGACTTCGCCCTCGTCTCCCGCGAGGGCAACGACGAGGTCCAGCTGGCGCTCTTCCGCGACTACCAGAACAACCGCCCGCTCTACCCGCTGCTGCACGAGTTCCTGCGCACCAGCGAGGTCCCGGTCCTCGCCGTGTGGGGCCGCAACGACGAGATCTTCGGCCCGGCGGGCGCGCGGGCCTTCGCTCGCGACGCCAAGGATGCGGAGGTGCACCTGATCAACGGCGGCCACTTCCTGCTGGAGAGCCACCTGGACGTCGTCGCGGGTTACCTGCGCGGCTTCCTCGGGCGGGTGCTGGGATAAGTAGGGTCGGGGGCTGGAAACGGAGGTGCGGCGTTGGTCGCGTCGACGCGCTGCATCCGGTCTGCCGCGGATACGCGCGTGAGGTCCGCACCGGCGCTGCTGCATCGGTGCAGGCCCTCCACGCCCGCATGATCGGCCAGCTGCTCGCCGAACTTCGTGGTGCGAACGCCCTGGACTTCTCCCAGCGTTGGGTCGTGGAGCGCGCCCTCGCCCACCTGCACGGTTCCGCCGCCTGCGCATCCGGTGGAAGATACGCGACGACATCCACGAAGTGTCTTCCTCACCCTCGGATGCGCACTCATCTGCCGGCGACGTCTGAAGTCGTTGCGGCAGTAGCCTTCACCGGACGTGGGAGCAGTCGGCATCAGGGTCCTGCGTGATGGCGATCACGTCGTCGAGCCGATCGCGCACAGCGAGCAGATCGGTGATCCGCTGGTCGATGCGGACACGCTCGGCCACCAGTTGGTCCAGAAGTGCCGGGGGCGCTTCACCCGTGTCCACGCACGGCAGCACCTGGCGGACCACTCTGCTCGGCAGGCCCGCGGCGTACAGCTGTGGGATGAGCCGGACTCGGGGGACGGCAGTGTCGGGGTAGTGCCGCTGGCCGCCGGGGCTGCGGTACGCCTGGAGCAGATCCTGTTCCTCGTAGTAGCGCAGCGCTCGGACGCTCACTCCCGCCTTGTCGGCGACCTCACCGATGCGCACCGGTCCTCCTCTGCTCGGGTGGCCCGCTCGACTTGCACCTGACGTCAACGCCAGGTTCTGGCGTATTGGGCGTCGGAGCTCGCCGAACATTCACCCCACTGATCCCATGAAACGGCCGGTCCCGGCCGCGTGGAAAGGCAGAACGTCATGCGCGCAGTTCGCTATCACGAGTACGGCGGTGTGGAGACCCTTGTGGTCGAGCGGGTGCCGGACCCACATCCCGGGCCGGGCGAGATCCGCATCCGCGTCGCGGCGGCCGGTGTCAATCCCCTTGACTGGAAGGTGCGTTCCGGGGCGGTGCAGGAGGTGCTGCCCGTGGATCTGCCCGCGATTCCCGGGCGTGATGCCGTCGGTGTGGTCGACGAGATCGGTGAGGGGGTGCAGGGGGCGAGCATCGGTGACCGTGTCTTCGGGCTGGGCGGCGTCACCGGCGCGACGGCGGAGTTGGCCGTGCTCTCGGCCTGGGCCCACGCGCCCACCACGTGGACCGACGAGGAGGCCCCCGGTGCCGGTCTGGCGTCCGTGACCGCGATGGGCGGACTCAGGGCGCTCGGTGCCAGCGGGTGGTGCCTGCCGGAGCGGTGAGCGGGATCTCGTCGTCCGCGGACCCGGGCGCCGCGCCGCCGCGGCGCCGTTCCGCGGCGTCGGCGGCTGTCCCGGCCAGGGCCGTGACCAGGGCGCCGAGAGCGAAGGCCAGTCCGACCCAGCTGGGCGACAGATAGCCGTGGCCGCCGCTGATCGCCAGTCCGGCCACCCACGGGCCCGCCGCGTTGCCGATGTTGAAGGCGGAGATGTTGCCGGCGCTCGCCAGCGTCGCGGCGCCCTTGGCCTCGTTGAGGACCCGGGTCTGCAAGCCGGGGTTGATGAGGAAGCCGGCGATGCCGAAGACGATGACCGTGACCGTCATGAGCACCTTGTGGTGCGCCGTCGCGGAGAACAGGGCGAGGCTCGCGGCCAGCAGCACCATGCCGATCCACAGGGTCCGCATCAGGTTCCGGTCGGCGAACCGGCCGCCCAGCACGCTGCCGCAGAAGGTGCCCACGCCGAAGAGGACCAGCAGCACGGGAACGACGGCCGAGGAGAAGCCGGTGACGTCGGTCAGCAGCGGCGTGATGTAGGAGTAGCAGCCGAAGAGCGCGGCCTGGCTGAGCGCGGTGGTGACAAGCCCCAGCCACACCCGGCCGCTCCGGAAGGCGGACAGCTCCTTGCGGACACTCGCCTCCTGCTCGGCCTTGTGGGAGGGCACCAGGGTGGCGACACCGATGAGGCCGATCAGGGCCAGCCCGTTGACCACCCAGAACGGCGAGCGCCAGCCCCAGTGCTGCCCGAGGAAGGCGCCGAGCGGGACGCCCGCGATGGTCGAGATGGTGAGCCCGCCGAACATGATCGCGATGGCGCTGGCCCGCTTGGACGGTGGCACCAGGTCCGCCGCGACCACGGCGCCGATGCCGAAGAAGGCGCTCTGGACCACGGCGGTGACCACCCGGGCGATCAGTAGGACGTGGTAGCTCTGCGCGGTGGCCGCCATGGTCTGGCCGGCCAGGAACACGATGAGGATCACCACGAGCGTGGCCTTCTTGGGCAGCCGCGCGGAGGCCAACGCCACCGCCGGCGCCCCGATGGCCGCGCCCACGGCGAAGGCGGAGATCAGGATGCCCGCGGTGGGGATGGACACGTCGAAGGCGTCGGCCATCTCCGGGAGTAACCCGGCGATCATGAATTCGGTGGTGCCTAGGCCAAAGATCGTAAGACCCAGGACGAACAGGGCAATGGGCACGATGAACCTCCAAGAGGGGGAGAGGGGCTGGAAGGGAACCCGTTGCTGACACGGGACTCCCGCCCGGGCCGGGGCAGGCGCCAGGGGAGTGCCCGGCGGCAGCACGGTTTCGGCGGGCGAACGCACCGGGAGTGGCCGTGCCCCGGCAACGGGCCAAGGGGGGCTGGGCCAGACGGGGCATCCGATTAGCAGGGCATCACGCTAGCCATGCTGGATCGATCAGTCCAGTAAGTTGCGAGAGCCTCACCGTCTAACTGCCCATGAATCAGGCATTATTCAGCATTTCGCGCCAAGCACTGGCGTGAAATGGCTCTTCGCGTGGGCTGCTTACTTGACCGTTCGTTCAAGATTCCTTACGGTCGAGGCCATGACGAGACAACGCGGCTTCGCGACGGACGAGGCCCTGCTCAAGATCATGCAGGTCTTCTGGGTGAAGGGGTACGAAGCGACCTCGATCGCGGACCTGTGCGAGGCGACCGGCCTCGGGCGCGGCTCGCTCTACGCGGCCTTCGGCAGCAAGCAGGAGGTGTACGAGCGCTCCCTGCGCCACTACGTCGAGAGCACCAACCGGCACCTGCGCGACCAACTCGCCCGGCAGGTACCGGTGCGGCAGGCCGTGCGCGATCTGCTGCTGGACAGGGTCGACGGATCGCTGGCCGACGCGGAACGCCCCGGCTGCCTGCTCGTGGGCGCCATCGTCGAACGCGTTGCCCAGGACGAGAGCGCGGCCCGCATCGCGCGGGACGCCATCACGGCGACGCTGGCCGCCTTCGCCTCCGCCCTGCACTCCGCGCGCGCCGCCGGTGAGATCCCCTACGAGACCGATGTGGACGCGATCTCCGGGTTCCTCACCACGATGGTGCAGGGACTGCGCATCATGAGCATCTCCGTGCCCGACCGGGATCTGCTCGTCTCGATCATCGACGCGGCACTCACCGCACTGCCCGAGTGACCGCTTCGGCGCACCAGGGCCACGCCGCGGGCGCCTGAGCCGTACGCATATCGAGCCTGCACTGCTCAAGGAGGGAATCCAGCATGCCTGCAAGTGATTCCGAGGGCTGCGTCATCCGCCGCTCGGAGTTCGCCTTCTCCGCCTTCGACCGGGGTGGGCTGCCGAGCCGGTGGAGCCTGCCATGGGGGCGGAGACCGTCAAGCTCAACGTCGTGAAGATCGAGCCGGTGTGGCGGCTCGGCCGGGTCTTCGAGAACGGGGGCCGTTGCCGTCTTCGAGGATCCGATCACGGTGACGTGACCGTCGAGCGGCTCGCGCTGGAGCGGACCTCCTCCCTCTGCTCGCCCACCGACCGGAACCTCGAACTCACCGCCGGCGAGGCGGGGATGACGGCCTGGGGCAGCTCTACATGTACGACCAGGGGCCTACGTACCCCCGGCGACGTGCTCTTCGCCCCGCACGGCGCCCCGCCCGGTGTGCCGCACGGCGCGCGGAAGCCGGCGACCGAGGAAGCGGCGAGCAGGAGGCGGTCTTCCTCTCCTGCGGTGGTCCGACGCCCTTCGGCCCGGCCCTCTACCGCGCCGCCGGTGTCCCCACCGACGTCAAGTGACCGCAAGGACAGGAGAATGCGCATGAACCTCCCGCAGAGGGCGGGGCCCGCTCCCCGTAGCCGGGGACCTGTCCCGCACGGGCAGCTCGACCAGGTCGCGCCCACCCGACTGCGGGGGAGAGCTCTGGCGGCGCACGCGGTCGCACAGCGGCGTCTACCTCGCAGCGACGCACCTCCTCTGCCCCGAGACGCGCGCCAGCCACCTGGCGCCGGAGTTGGGCACCGGGCCCGACGGCGCGTTCGTCCGCACCAGTCGCGAGTTCGCGCACCAGCGTCCGCCGCAGGACGGCCGTCCGCACCCCACCCTCCCCGCCGGCAAGAAGAATCTGGTCACCGAGGCCGGCTGGGGCGTTTCGCCCCCGGTCCAGAACACCGGGCTCGTCTTCGGCCCGTGCGACCGCGGCGAGCAGGAAGCGCTCGGGCGGATCCTGCACTCCTCCTACGACCCCGACGGGGCGCTGACCCCCGCGGTCCGCCTGCCGCAGACGTCCAAACACGCACGCACAGCACAGCGAATGTCCCCAGCGCTACCCGAGGAGCAGTGAAATGACCGTGAAGACAGCCGTGAAGACAGCCGTGGTGACAGGTGCAAGCAAGGGCATCGGCCTCGCCGTGACCCGCTTCCTGGAGGAGGACGGCTTCCGGGTCGTCGGCGCCGCCCGTACCGTCACCCCGGAGCTGAAGGAGGCGTCCTCCCTCGCCGTCTCCGTGGACCTGGCCACCCCGCAGGGGCCGGCCGAGCTGATCCGGCAGGCACACGGGGCCTTCGGCTCAGTGGACGTGCTCGTCAACAACGTCGGCGCCTTCTCGCCGCGCACCAGCGGGTTCGCGGCGATCGACGACATCGAGTGGCAGCACACCTTCGAGCTCAACTTCTTCGGTGTCGTCCGCACCGTGCGGGCCGCACTGCCGCACCTGGTGGCGAGCCAGGGCTCGATCGTCAACGTCTCGTCCGCACGAGCTCGCGGGCCGCAGCCGCCCACGGTGGACTACGGTGCCGCCAAGGCCGCGCTGACCAACCTGAGCAAGGCGCTGTCCATGGAGCTCGGGCCCAAGGGCGTCCGGGTGAACACGGTCTCCCCGGGCCCCACCCGGACCCCCGCCTGGACGGACGCCGACGGCTTCGGCGCGGGGCTGGCGGCCGCCGCGGGCAAGTCGCTCGAAGAGTTCCTGGAGGGTTTCCCCGGCATGGCCGGGCTGACCACCGGCCGGCTCACCGAGCCGGAGGAGGTGGCCGAGGTGGTCCGGATGCTGGCCTCCGGCCGCACCAGGGCCGTCAACGGAGCCGACTTCGTCATCGACGGCGGGCAGCTCAAGACCGTGTGAACCACCCGTGCCCGGCCCCCTGTTCACCGTGGTGGCATCAATGCACGGCGAACAGGGGGCAGTTCGTCCCTTCTTCCGGCCCGAAGACACACGGGCCGCCGGGAAAACGCCGCAGCGTCCTCTCCAACCACTACGGCCGCTTTCCCCCGACCGTTGCCGAGGCCCGGGTTGCCGAGGGCAGGACCGCCGACGAGATCGTCACCGAGACCGGCACAGCGCTGAGCTTCGACGGCTCGGGGCACGTGACGATACCGGCGCGTGGCGAAGTGGTCAGCGACGCTGTCCACTTGCCCGTCCAGGCTGGCACCGACCTCGTCCTCAGCCTCTGTCTGCCGGAGGAGATCGGCCCGTTCGCCGGCGCGATCTACCCCGGCCACAACACCCCCGAAGGACTTGCCGCACGACGCCAGGTGAACGACTGGATCCGCACCAGCGACACCTTCGACTCGGTCTTCGATGTCGCCGACGCCGTGGCGGACCCGGCCAGGCCGGACCACATCCCCCCCGAGTTCGACAGCGGCGACGGCATACACCTCAACGACGCCGGAGCCCATGCCATGGCCGCCCCCCTCGACCTGAACGCACTCCGACTCTCAACTTGCCGGGTGCCTTGCCAGGTCTCTTGCCGGCACGGCACGAGCATCAGGCCCAGGGGCCGCAGACAGCCCGGAAAGAGCGCACGACAGCGAGCCGCCATCTGCTCGGATGCCGTAACGGCGGCCGGCGATCGGCACGTACGGCTGGAGTAGCAGGAGGTGGTGGTTCCGTGTCAAAGTCGCCCGGCGCGGACCATGATTTGCGCCCAAGCAACTCGACAAGGCCAGTTGAGGGACCATCCCGTTTGGCGGATCGGGCGGGCGGCCACCGCCTTCCGGGTGCAGAATCGATAAGGCGGCTGGTCGGAGCCGGTCGCGGGACAGGAATTGTCGGCGTGCGCGAGCGTATTACTCCCCGCGCAGAATTCAAGCAGGAAAGCGACGTGCCACCTGAACCTCAACGGCGCCGTGCAAACGCAAGGGCCGCGGTGGCAGACTCCACTGAACGTCCGGAGTCCATGGTAAGTCCGTGGTCTGTGTTGCACGAGAAGACATCGGTACGAGAAGGGTGTTCGCTAATGTACGAGACACTCTCCCGCCTGCTGGTTCAGGAGTTCGGGATTTCGTCAGACCTGGTCCATCCCCAATCAACGGCCCGAGCGCTCGAAATGGACTCGCTGTCGTTGGCGGAGCTGACAGTGATGATCACGGAAAGGACGGGGCTGCGGTTCGACGAGGGTGGTGTGACGCTCGACAGTACGCTCGAAGATATTGCCACGCACTTCGTCCCGTCCGGCGAAGGTACCTCTCCGCACGGGGATTCCATGCCTTCCGTCCTGGAGTAGGCACGGCTGAGTGCCTACTGCGGCATCCCGAATACCCGGTCATTTGGGAAACACTTGGGGGAGCGCCGCGGCCAGCTGACCGGGCAGAACACTCTCAGCCCTCCGGGCGCCGAATCGAACGTGAGCGGCTGGCCCGACGGTCGCGGGACAGGTATTGTCGGTGTGTGAGTGAGCCGCTTGCTGCTCGGCATTGAGCAAGAAAAGGAACGGCGACGTGTCATCCGAGCCGTGTTCTACACGGCGCAGCGGCTGTAGTGACAGACTCCATGGAAATTTCGGAGTTCGCAGTCTGTGTCCCAGTAGGACGTTTCTTCACCACATTCGTGGCCTGTGGGTGACCACCCGGTCCGTGAAGAGGTGTCGAACCATATCGACAGGATGACCATGACTGGCTGGATCGCTGATGCTCCCCTGCTCGACGAGTTCACCTCCCGTCGCGACATCTACCCCTATTACCACGTCATCGAGGACCGGCCGACGCCAGGCGAGGTCGTCGTCGACGGCATACGCGCGGTCAACGCAGCCTCGACGGATTACCTCGGGCTTACCGCCGACCCCGGCGTGCGCGCGGCGGCCTCGCATGCCGCCGCCGAGTACGGTACCTGTTGGACCGGATCTCCGATGCTCGGCACCGTCCGACTCCATCATGAGCTGGAAGAGGAGTTGGCCGACTTTCTCCGCCGCCCCGCGGTCATGCTGACCGTAACGGGATTCCAGGCCAACCTGACTCTGTCCTCCCTTTTCGACACCGGCCACATGGTGATCGCGGACCAGCACATCCACGCCTCCCTGCTGGAATCCCTCCGCCTCGGACGAGCCGAGTGCCGCCGGTTCGGGCACAATGACGTCGCCCATGCCGAAAGGCTCATGCGGATCTCTGCCGACAAGGGAAAGGTCCCCGTCATTGTCACGGAGGGCGCGTTCTCCCTCGGCGGAGACCTCTGCCCGGTTCCGGAACTTGCCGCACTCGTCAAGCGCTACGGCGGCGGCCTGATCGTCGACGGTGCGCACGACATCGGGGTGCTCGGAACCAACGGGCGAGGCGTCGGCGAGCACTTCGACGTAGAGGAGGGGATCGACCTCATCACCGGTACCCTCTGCAAGGCGTTCGGCTCCGTCGGCGGGTTCGTCGCGGGCTCCGTGAAGGCCATCCGCAGCCTGCGCCACTTGGGAAATGCGGCGATGTACTCGGCATCGATGGCACCTGCGTCCGCGGCCGCCGCGTTGGCGGCCGTACGGACGGCTCGCGCCCGGCCCGAGCTCCGCGCCGCATTGTGGGAGTCGGCTCGACGTCTGCACCGCGGCCTGGCGCAGCAAGGGCACCGTGTGCCGTCCTGGCCGGGCCCCGCGGTCGCGCTGCCGGCGGGGCAGCCCGATCAGGGTCTGAAGACCTTGGAAGACGGCCTGAAGACATGGCGGGCGTTCCTCGAAGCGGGTGTCTATACAGGGGCATTTCTGCCCCCCAGCGTGGCGGGGGACCGGCTCGCCCTCCGCCTTTCGGTCACGGCCGCGCACACCCCGCAGCAGGTTGACCGGATCCTTGAGGTTGTCGGACAGCTCCTGCCGCCCTGATCCGATGGGCCCGATACCGCCGAGCTTCGCCCGGGCCGCACCACCGGCGCTGCCGTCCATCGGACCGTCAGGCCAGCAGAAGCGGCGAAGTGCGCGAAGTGCCTGACCTGCCGTTCCGAACCACGCGGCCCACCTGCTCGCCCTGCGGCGAGCTGCCGGCACCGGTACGTGCCGTCGCGGTCGCCCTGAGAGCATGGGAGACCCGCCGCTCTGCCACCACGTCGCCATGCCCTACCGAAGGGAGCGGACATGCGATGCAAGGCTGCTGTCACCGGCATAGGGATGATCACCCCCGGCGGACTCACCACCGACGCCACCTGGGCCACGGTGTGCCGGGGGCAAAGCGTGGCTCGCACCGATCCCGACCTGGCCGGGCTCCCTGTGGACATCACCTGCCGGGTCGACGGGTTCGACGCCGACGCCGTTCACGGCAGGCGGTTGGCCCGACGCCTGGACCGCTTCACCCACCTCGCTCTCGCCGCAGCCCAGCAGGCAGTCAGGGACGCCAAACTCGAACCGGGCGCCTGGAACGCTCCCCGCGTGGCCGTCGTCCTCGGCGTCGGTGGCAACAGCATGAACACCTACTTCCGCGAGTTCGAAGTCCTGAGCCAAGGCCACCCGGAACTGGTTTCCCCCCTCGCGCTGCCGCGCAGCGTTCCGAACATGGCTGCCGCCGAGGTCGCCATCGGCCTGGGGGCCCGCGGCCCGAACTTCACTGTTGCCAGTGCGTGTGCCTCCGGTGCCACGGCCCTGGCGGTCGCCGCCAGCATGGTTACCTCGGGCGCCTGCGACATCGCTCTCGCGGGCGGCGCCGAATCCGGACTCTCGCGGATGACCGTCACTGGCTTCCAGCAGATGCACGCCCTCTCACAGCGCACCGACGCTCCTCGACTCGCTTCACGTCCGTTCGACGTCGACCGCGACGGCTTCGTCCTCGCAGAGGGCGCTGCGGTCCTCGTCCTGGAGCGCCCCCAACACGCCCTACGTCGCGGTGCCGACCAGCGTGCACTGCTCTGTGGACATGCCTGCACCTGCGATGCCTACCATCCGGTGGTCCCGCATCCTGAGGGCCTCGGCGTCGAACACGCGCTGCGTACCGCGTTGAAGGAGTCGGGCCTCGATTCCCGCGACATCGGGCACGTCAATGCCCACGGCACCTCCACCCCGGTCGGCGACACAGTCGAGGCACGTGCCCTGCATCGCATCTTCGGCCCGGTGCCGCCCCCCGTCACCGCACCGAAGAGCATTCTGGGCCACTCTCTTGGAGCGGCCGGTGCCATCGAGGCGGCCCTGACCGTCCTCACCCAGCAACACCAGCTCATTCCCCCCACTGCCAACCTCCACCGCCAAGACCCCGACTGGGAACTGGACATCGTCACCCAGGCTCCCCGAGCGGCGGCCATCAACGCCGCCGTCAGCAACTCCTTCGGCTTCGGCGGGCACAACACCGTCTTGGTGTTTGCAGGGGAATGAGCGCATCGGACGGCGCTGTCACGTTGCTGGGCGTGAAGTCTGCTGAACCCTTTCCCGGCCTGCCCGCCAAGCGCGCCCTGCACCAGGATTCCAGAACGTTCCCGTGAGCGCTCCAGCGCGCCACGGGCGTGCCGCGCCGTTGACTCCGGTGCGGAGACGAGCGCCCCACCTGGACGTGCCTATATGGGTCGCACGATCCCTTCCCAGACATTCACTCGACCGGGCCAGTCTCGGTGACAAGCAGGCGGTCACGGGACGCACCCCACCCGGGAAGCCAACAACGACAGGGCGACAGGGCCCCTCCCGCCCCTGCCTCGCGCGCGACAGTCATGGCTCGATGGCGATGCTCTCGGCTGTGTGGTGAAGTGGGGGCGTGACGGACCGTCGCATCCGGCGGCGGGTGCAGGATCGAGGCCGTCCACTCCGTCCCACCCAGACGCTCGGCCTACGCCGTTGCCACTGGTCACCCCGGAGCAGTAGGCGCTCGGTAGCGGCTCTGAGGTGCCTTGCGCGCCAGGCACGGGCGGCTCAGTGGCTGGGCGGTCACAACGACGGCCAACCGCAATCCGTGTGCTGCACCCATGAGGTGCTCCGGCCCCACCCGGCTGGGGTAACGCGACGCTCAGTGCGACTGCAGAGGTGAGAGTGATGGGACATGGGTGGATGCGGTTCGGCAGTAGTGACCGGAGCAGCGGTGGCCCTACCAGCGATCTCCTACCGCCAGGAAGAGTTCACGCACATGGCGGACGACGGGGCCAAGCGACGGCTCGTCGACCGGATCGCCGCGAGCTCCGGCGCGCTCGGCAGCGGTCGACCCTGCTCGTCAGCGCTGCATCCGGGCGGACCCCGCATCCTCGACGTCGCCGAGAGCAGCCTCGGCCATCCCCCCGCCCCGACACACTCGCTGCCTCCCGACACGAACTACGGGTACACGGCAACTGCGCCTCCGCGGCCCTGCCTTTGGCGGTGGAGGAGTTGCAGCGCCGGTCTCTGCTTCCGCCCGAGCGATACGGCCCGGCCGTAGCCTTCACAGTTCTGTGTCTGGGCGTCCGACCGCGCGAAGGCAACCGAACTTCCAGTGGACCGAGGGGACTTCACCGTGTCCAACGCCACCAGAACCACCACCGCCGGAAGCCCGCCCCCCGGACCCGGGCTCGGGAAGCGGGCCGACCGTTCCCGGCTCGCCGCCCTCGGACGTCTCCTGGTCCGGCGCCGCGTACTCGTACTGGTTGCCGTGCTGCTGGCCGTGGCAGCCGCCGTCCCGATCGGTGGAGGTGTCTCCGACCGGCTGTCCGGCGGTGGCTTCACCGACCCGGCGGCGGAGTCGTCGAAGGCCGCGAAGCTCCTCGCCGACCGCTTCGGGTCGGGTGCGCCCAATCTGGTGTTACTGGCCCGCACCTCAGGTTCGGTCGATGACCCGCGGGCCGCGACCGCCGGTCGAGACCTCAGCCGCCGGCTCGCCCAGGAGCCGGGCGTGCTGTCGGTCACGTCGTATTGGACGACCCCGCACGAGTTGGCGTCGCCGCTGAGGGCCCGTGACGGGCGCTCGGCGCTGGTGCTCCTGAGACTGGGAGGCGACGAGGACCGGGTACGGGACATCGCGAAGGAACTGGTCCCCCGTTTCACCGGCCGTCAGGGGGTGCTGAGTCTCTCTGCGACCGGGACCGCGCAGGTGTATGTGGAAGTCGAGAAGCAGAGCGACCAGGATCTCGTCCGGGCCGAAGCGTACGCGGCCCCGGTCATGCTGCTGATCCTGCTCTTCGTGTTCGGCAGTGCGGTGGCGGCCGTCCTTCCCCTGCTCATCGGCGTGTGTTCCATCCTGGGCACCTTCGTCGTACTGAGGGTCCTGTCCGAGCTGACCTCGGTGTCCGTATACGCCATCAACATCACCACCGCGCTGGGCCTGGGCCTGGCCATCGACTACAGCCTGTTCATCGTCACCCGTTACCGGGAGGAGAGGGCGCGCGGCCTGGACACCGCCGAGGCGGTCGCGCAGAGCGTCCGCACGGCCGGACGCACGGTGCTGTTCTCCGCGCTGACGGTGGCGCTCTCGCTGTCGGCTCTGCTGGTCTTCCCGCTGTACTTCCTGCGCTCCTTCGCCTACGCGGGCGTGGCAGTGGTAGCGCTCTCGGCCATCGCGGCCCTGGTGGTACTGCCCGCGGTGCTCGGCCTGCTCGGCCCACGGATCGACGCGCTGGACGTGCGGCGGCTGTTCCGCCGCGGACCGCAACCAGGCGCCGACCATGACACGTTGGCCGGGCCGGCCGACGGGACCGCGACAGGCGGATTCTGGCACCGGCTCGCCACTGCCGTCATGCGGCGACCGGTGCTGTGTGCGGCCGGAGTGATCACCTTGCTGGTGCTGCTCGGCCTGCCGTTCACCCGGATCTCCTTCGGCCTCGTTGACGACCGGGTCCTGCCCATCAGCGCGCCCGCGCACCGTACGGCACAGTCCGTGCAGGAGGAGTTCTCCAGTCGCGAGACTTCCGCCCTGTCCGTAGTACTGCCCACCGTCAGTGGCTCCGCCGACCGCGACCGGATCGCCGCCTACGCCGCCCGCCTGTCGACTCTGCCGGACGTGGCCCGGGTGGACACCGTCACAGGCTCCTACGCCGCAGGACGGCAGGTGGTGGCCGCGTCCGCAGCCTCCTTCGCCGCGGGTGATGCCAGCTGGCTGTCCGTGGTGCCCTCGGTCGAGCCGGACTCCTCCGCCGGCGTCAAACTGGCGGAGCGGGTGCGGGCGGACAGCGCACCGGGCCCGGTGCTCGTCGGAGGCGACGGTGCGGAACTCGCGGACACACGTGACGCGCTCGCCGCCCGGCTGCCCGAGGCAGCGCTGATCATCGGTGCCACGACGGTGGTGCTGCTGTTTCTGTTCACCGGCAGCGTGCTGGTCCCGTTCAAGGCCGTACTGCTCAACCTGCTCAGCCTGACCGCAACCTTCGGCGCGATGGTGTACGTCTTCCAGGAGGGCCATCTACGGTCCCTGGTTGGCGACTTCACGGTCACCGGCTCGGTGGACATCTCCATTCCGGTACTGATGTTCTGCGTCGCCTTCGGACTTTCCATGGACTACGAAGTGTTCCTGCTCTCACGGATCAAGGAGGTGTACATCGAGACCGGGGACAACCCCCGGGCGGTCGCCGCCGGGTTGGAGCGCACGGGACGCCTGGTCAGCGCTGCGGCCGTACTCGTCGCCGTCGTCATGCTCGCGCTGGCCACGTCGGGGATCACCTTCCTGAAGCTGCTGGGCGTGGGCCTGGCCCTGGCCGTGCTGCTGGACGCCACGTTGGTGCGCGGCGTGCTCGTACCGGCCGTGATGAGACTTGCCGGGCGGGCGAACTGGTGGGCGCCACCTCCTCTGCGCCGCCTCCACCGCAAGCTGGGGCTCTTGAGTGCGTAGCCGGCCACAGGCCCGTCCCCTTGCCGAGCTCGTCGACCACTGGGGCACCGATGCCGGTGACGGTGCCGACAGCCCATCGAGGGTGGCGAATCGGCGCTGACCTGGGCGGATGAGGTTATCGCCAAGGACAGCGTCTCCAGCGCGAATCCGGTCCGGATGCCGCCTTGCCGGATCTCCTCCGTGGTGAAGCCGACAGTCTTACGGGTGTGCAGCAGCATGGCCAATCTGCGGACAACCGTTGTCTTGCCCACGGCTGGTCGTCCCTCAAGCAGGATTCGTGTCGGCATCTCGCACTCCCTATCAGGTCCGTTCTACGAGGTTTCCACCGCACCAGGAGGCGTACAATTCAGCTCCATCCGCGCAGCGCATCCCTCCGTTCGGGCTCCGCCGGGCCTGCGCCGTGCGGCAGCCGCAGCGCGGTCACTGGGCGGGGAGGCGTACGGAGTAGATGGACGGGGTGTCGAGTCTGCGGGAGACGAGCATGGCTCCGCAGACGGCGAAGAGCAGGGGGACCATCAGTGCGTCGATGGTGCGGGTGAGTTCCAGCATCAGGACCACCGCGGCGGCGGGTGCCTGCATGGCGGCGGCGAGGACTGCGGCGGCGCCGATGACCGCGAAGCCGGCCGCCGGCCCCGGCCAGGCATGTGTCCAGCCCTGGCCGGCGAGGGAGCCGAGCAGGGCGCCGGTGGCGACGGTGGGGGTGAAGAGCCCGCCGCTGGCCCCGCTGCCCAGGCTGCCGGCGGTGGCGAGCGGTTTGAGGAAGAGCAGCGCCACCAGCGCGGGGGCGGCGAGCTGCGCGCCGAGGGTGAGCTGGACGATGTCCTTGCCGTTGCCGAGCAGTTGCGGATACGGGACGGCCAGCACGCCGACCACGGTGAACACCAACAGCGGCATCACCAGCAGCCGCGACCCTGTTGGCCGGTGTCGGTGCGCGATCCGGATCATCCGTACCCAGCCGACCGCGGCCAGCCCCGCCACGGGGCCGATCAGTACGGCGAACACGGTGAGGGAAGCGGACACCCCCACGTTCGGCAGCCGGTAGGTGGGCCCGGTGGGCAGCACCGTCCACGAGACCGCCGTGGCGATACAGGAGGTCACCAGGGCGGGCAGGGCCAGTCGCAGCGACAGGACGCCGAGCATCGCCTCCAGGGTCAGCAACGCCCCACCCAACGGGACGTTGTACACGCAGGCCATGCCGGCCCCGGCGCCGCAGGCGGCCAGCAGCCTGCGATGCGCGGTGCCGATGTGCGCCCAGTCGGACAGCCGGGAGGCCAGCGCGGCACCGGTCAGGCGCGGCGCCGCCTCCCGCCCCAGCGAGGCGCCCATGCCCACGATCACCACGGACAGCACCGCGGTGCCCAGGCTCCGCCGCAGCGGCAGGCGTCCCTCGTCCCGCCACAACGCGGTGCTCACTTCCGAGCCACCGGGCCCGGTCCACCACCGCAGCAGCCACCAGCCGATCCCCGCCACCGCCCCGGCGGCAGCCAGGGCCACCACCCGGCGGGCCGCGCCGGCCTGCTCGACGGCGGTCAGGAAGTCGCCGGACCGGTAGGAGTACGTCAGGTGGGCCGCCGCGTGCAGGAGCACCATCAGGGCGGCACCGGCGAGCCCCGCCAGCACACCCGTGGCCACCGCCAGCAGCCAGAACCGCACGGACAGCGCGGGCACGTCCGCCGGTGCGAGAAGGTTGGGCTGCCCCACGGTGCCGGCCTTGCCGGCCCTGTCCCCGCCACGGTCACCGTTTCGTCCGTAACCCACTCGCCCACCCTTCCCGGGAAGCCGGCCACCACCGAGCCGTTGCCAGGCATCGTCTCCCGCCCCGACGTCAGAAAGCCGCGCACGGCTCGCGTGTCGCGCCACCGTGCACCCCCGGCGCCGGAGGAACCGGCCTGTCCCGGCCTGTCCCTCCAACCCAACAGACACCACCACAATCACCACCACAACCATCGCCGTTCACCACCGCTACCGACACCACGAATGCCCCATGCCCGTGGAGCTGCGGGACACGGCTGCTGACTGGGACGCCCCTGAGCCAGACCGACGAGAATCGCCCATCAGGCATCGGGATATCGTGGAGTGTCGGAGTGTTGGAGCGTCTGGCGAGAGAGGTGGCTCATGGTGGCGACGGCGGAATCGGGGGCGGGTGACCTGATCGAGGTGTTCAAAGCTCTTGGGAACCCGGCCCGTTTGCAGATCATGCAGTGGTTGAAGGACCCCGACGCGCACTTCAGTGAGTACGAGCCGATCGCGGACCGCAAGTCGGTCGGCGTGTGCGTCACGCACATCCAGGCGAAGTCGGGACTCGCCCAGTCAACGGTCTCCAGCTATATGAGCACGCTCGAACGGGCGGGGCTGGTGCGTCCCACCCGGGTCGGCAAGTGGACCCACTACCGCCGCGACGAGGAGCGGCTGGCGCAGGTGGCGCGAGCGATCGGCACCACGCTCTGACTTCCGACTTTCGATTGACACATCGTAATACGTCGATATGATTTTCTCATGTCGACCTTCGATGCTGCTCCCACCGCCCTGATAGTCCACGCCCACCCCGAGCCCCAGTCGTTCAGCACCGCCCAGATGGCCACCGCGGCCCAGGCCCTGCGCGATGCCGGCTACCGCGTCGACGTCCTCGACCTCTACTCCGAGGCATGGGCCCCGACCCTCGCCCGCGAGGAGTTCGGGCCGGTGGAAGGCCACTTCAAGCCGCAGGCCGAGCAACAGCGCGCGGTCAAGGACGGAACGCTCGACGCGACTGTCAGGGACCATCTCGATCGGCTGCTCGCCGCCGATCTGCTCGTGCTGTCGTTCCCGCTGTGGTGGTTCTCGCTGCCCGCCATCCTCAAGGGGTGGGTGGACCGGGTCTTCGTGATGGGCGCGGTCTTCGGTGGGGACCACGGACTCTTCGGCGACGCGGCGCTCGCCGGGAAGCGGGCCATGCTGCTGTTCACGACCGGCGGGTCCAGTGAGTCGTTCCAACAGGGTGGCACCTTGGGCTCGATGGACGACTTCCTGTTCCACATCCATCGCGGCATGCTGGAGTTCGTCGGCTACCAGGTCCTCGATCCCGTGGTCACCTACGGACCGGCCCACCTGACCGACCAGGAAAGGGCGACGGCGCTGGACGCGGTCCGGGAGGCCGTTGCGCTCGCCGCGGCGGACGCACGCCCCGCCGTTCGCTGACGCCTCCGCACGGTGCGCCGTCGGCTGTGTGGGGTCGCTGTCGGCTACCCCGTGTGGGCCGAGGGGGTGGGGGCGAGAAAGCGGGATGAGGGCCTGCCTGTGGCCCTCGTGGCTACAGCCAGCCTTCCAAGGCATCACGGAGATGGTTGTCCTCTCCGCGCAGGAACAGGGCTGGTATTTCCACATCGGGGCTTGTCGCAGCCCGCTCGTCGTCCTATGCGGTGCCCCCGTCGCCGGGGTCGATGACGAACGGCTCGTCGTCCGGATCACCACCCGGCCGCTGCTGCCACACGAGTCCGTGGCGCCTGCAGGACAGGCGGCGGGGAACACGTAAGCGGGCCATGACATCCGTCAAGGCAGGTGCGTCACCGGCCTGTCCGGCGGTGAGAACGGAGGCCGGCGGTCGGCAGCAGTCATCTGCCGCGAGGCGGATCTGCGTGCCCAGTACGCCGGGGGACCGGCCGACGGCGTGATCGGCTGGTTCTCCGGCCGGGGCCGCTTTCTTGCGGGCCCGGCCGCATCCGCAGGCGGTTGTGGAGAGCCAAACGCATCTGCCTTACCCCTGGTCTCCTGACACCAGCATCGCCAGCGCCACCAGGGCGAGGAGGCCGACGTAGGCCCGGGCGTAGATCCGGTCCGGGATCCGTGGCGGTCGGCGCCGGAGCACCGCGATGACCGGCAAGCCCCCCACGAGCAGCGCCGCGGCCGCGCCGACGTCGACGAGACCCACCAGGTGCACGTGGGTGCCGCCGGAGGTCGGAAGCGCGGCGCCCAGCAGGGAGACCACGGTGGCCGGCAGTGCGATGGCCAGGGTCAGGGGGTTGGCCAGCGCGGTCGCCACATGCATGGTGTGGCCGGCCCGCCGCGCCGCGGGCACCGTCATGACGCTGCCGCCCACGCCGAGGAAGGCGGCGATCGCACCGATGGGCGCGCCCAGCAGCGCAGGCAGCTGCCGTGGCGCGGCGGCCCTCGCCTCCTCGCGTGTGCGCGGGCGAAGGAAGCCGGGGCGCAGGAGGAGGTCGACGATGGTGAGCGCCACGTACCCGACGAACGCCCAACGGACCAGCGTGGCCGGGGCGAGACGGCCGGCCGACGCGCCCATTGCGGCGCCGGCCGCCAGCAGCGCCAGCAGCCCGCCGCTGCCGCGCAGGGCGACCAGCACCCGCCGTGGCGTGACGGCCGTCGCGAACCCGGCGTTCACCACCATCACCAGGGCCGAGGTAGCGGTGGCCACCCGCATCGCGTCCGCGCCGAGCGCGGCGTCCGCCCACACCACCACAGGAACGGCGACGAACCCGCCGCCGAACCCGAACAACACGGTCGTCACCCCGGTGAGGAGGCCGATCCCGATCAATGCCACAACGTCCATGGGACCACTCCAGCAGTTCCACCGGACGTCCCGCATGCGAAGATCGGCAAGGATTCTTCGCGTCTCGGCCACTACAGTTGCCGGGTGAAGAACGTCCCCTTGGACACCGTCGACCACGTCGACCGCGCGGTTCTGCCGATCGGCACCGACTACCCGCCAGGCCATGTGCTCGACTGGCACCAGCACCGACGCGCGCAGTTCCTCTACGGCGCCACCGGTGTCATGGTCGTCGACACCGCCCAGGGCACCTGGACCGTGCCGCCCGAGCGTGCCGTGCTGATTCCGGCAGCCACCCAGCACCGGGTCCGCATGGTGGGGGTGAGCACCCGGAGTCTGTACATCGAGCCGGACGCGGTCCCCTGGTGGCCCGCCGGCTGCACGGTCGTGGACGTGCCCCCGCTGCTGCGCGAACTGCTCGCGAGCGCAGTGGAGTTCGAGGCCGACTACGCCCTGTCCGGACGGGACGGGTGCATCGCGACGCTGCTCCTGCACGAGATCGCCGCGCGCACGCCCCTGCCGTTCCACGTCGCGATCCCTTCCTCCGGCGACCTCGCACAGCTCTGCCGCGCCTACCTGGCCGCGCCGGACGTCGCCGTCACCAATGCCGAATGGGCCGACCGGTCGGCCATGAGCGAACGGGCCTTCACCCGCCGGTTCCGCTCGGAGACCGGTGAGAGCCCTGCTGTCTGGCGGGCCCGGGCCCGTCTCCTCGCGGCCGTTCCACTGCTGCGCACCGCGTCCGTCAGCGCGGTCGCCGGCCGCCTGGGCTATGCCTCTCCCGCCGCGTTCACCGCAGCCTTCACCCGCGCCTTCGGGCTGCCGCCGTCCCGCTTCGCCGCGACCCACCACGGCGGCGAACGCGGCCCCACCCGCCGTCCCCTGCACGCCACCTGAACGCGACGCGGGCCACGTCAAGGGGAAGCGGGTCGGGGAATCGTGCAGGCCCGTGGATCGTGTGTTCTAGGATCACGGGATGGGCAACGAGCCTTTTTCTCTCACGGTCCTGGGGTGTGCGACGCCCTATCCGAGTGCGGACAACCCGTGCTCGGGCTATCTGGTGTCGAGCGGGGACACCCGTGTCTGGATGGATGCGGGCAGCGGGACCCTCGGCCCGCTCCAGCGTCATGTGCGCCTGGACGAGCTCGATGCGATCTGGATCTCGCACCTGCACGCCGATCACTGCGCGGACCTGCTCACCGCCTACTACGGCGCCCTGTACGCGGACATCCGCCTGGCGGCGCCGATCCCGCTCTACGGCCCGGTGGGGATCGCGGACCGGTTGGCCGGCTTCCTCACCAACACCCCGACCCGCAGTCCGATCGAATCGGCCTTCGCCGTCACCGAGTTGCACGACCGCCACCAGGCGACGATCGGCTCGCTCCGACTGACCAGCCGGGCGGTGGCGCACGACGTTCCGGCCTTCGCCGTGCGCATCGAGGCGGGGGACAGGTCGTTGGTGTATTCCGGCGACACGGCGCCATGCCCGAGCCTCGCCGAACTGGCCGCGGGGTGCGACGTGTTGCTGTGCGAGGCCGAGAGCGCACAGGCGCCTGTCGAGGGCGAACAGGTCCACCACACGCCCGAGGACACCGGTGACACGGCGCGCGGGGCCCGGGCGGGCCGGCTGATCGTCACACACGTCGGCCGTTTCCTCACGCCGCGGCAGGCGGTGGCGCGGGCATCGGCCCGGTTCGACGGTCCCGTCGAATACGCCGCGCCCGGCGCCACCTTCACCTTCCGTTAGCTCGCCGCAGCCTCAGGGCGTCCGCCGAGGCGGCCGGGCGGGCAACAGGCCCTGGCGCCGGAACGGAGGGGGACGGCACCCCGGGATTGACATAGGCACGCCAAAAATCATGGGGCATCTGCCTTGTTCTCTTCAGGGGCGCATGCCTCAATTGGCACCCCCTCACAAAGGTGGTCCCCCATGAGACACAGCAAGCTCGGCATCGGCTCATTACTCGGCGTCGGCATCGCCCTCGCGGGCACCCTCGCGATGGCACCGGACTCCGTCGCGGTGACTCCGGACACCGCGACCCTCTCGTTCGACTGCGGTAGCTACGGCTCCGGCACGGCCACGCTCACCGCCACCCAGAACGGCACGGACGCGACCATCAGCGTTTCCACATCGGCGATCTCCTCGCCCATCGACCTCGGGGAGAACTCGGTCACCTCGCAGCTCACGATGACCAAGAACGGCACGGACACGACGGTGTTCAGCGGCAGCTCCAACCCGGCGATCCCGGCCGGTGGCGCGGTCTCCACCGGACCGCTCACCGGCACCGTCGCCCCGGGGGACAAGTTGGAAGGCTCCTCGCTCCAGGTGGTGGTGCTGGGCATCACCGCAACCTGCAAGGCCACGTCGCCGCAGACCCCGGGACCGTTCGTGTTCTGACGGCGGGCATGACGGCACGGCCCGACGGGCAGTGGGGTCGGCGGCCGGACAGCGGGGTCGACGGACAGCGGTCGTCGACCCCGCGCGTCACTGCGGGACCTCGTTCTGCCTCGTCACTGCGCGCGGCACACCTGCGGCGCCGTCTCCTTGATGCCGAGCAGACGGAAGTAGTTCTCACCCAACGCGATGTCGCGGAACGCCGTGTCGTTCAGCGCCTTGTTGATGCGGCTCGTGACTTCGAGCTCTTCCTGGTAGACCTGGAAATCCTTGTTCCGGGAAGCCACGAAGTCGGTTCCGGGAATGGCTCTGGTCGGATTGCGGTCGAGGAAGGACGCGTACTTCGCCCGCACCCCCGGCTTGCTGAAGTACTGGTCCTCCAGGACGCGCCAGCTGAGGTCCAGCGTCAGGTTGGGGTGTTCGTCGAGGAGGCGCTGCATGAGGCGGATGTGCTCGTCCGGGTTCATGGTGGACAGTTCCTTGGAGAGTCCCATATGAGCCCAGACGATCTTGTTGTCGGGGTAGCGCCGCAGCACCTCTTCCATCAGGTGCAGGTATTTCGTCGGTTCGGCGTTGCTGCCCAGGTCGGAGTGGAGGGTGATCGGAATCCCGCGCTCCCGCAGCGTTTTCATGAACGGCGCCCAGTTCTTGATGTTCTCGCTCGTCGCGGGCTTGTGGTGGTTGGGGAATAACGCCTGTTTGACGAGGTTCACCTCGCCGGCCCAGCGGAACATATCCGGGTACTCGCTGTCGTAGAGCGCGATCCCGGCGGGGATCGTCTCCGGGCGGTTCAGGTCCATGAAGGTCATGGACAGGGTGAGTTCGGGATCCTTCGACTGCTCCTGCGCATAGTCGGACGCGTTGACGAAGTCGTTCTTCATGCTCGGCGTGACGGGCGTGCCGGGGCAGTCCAGGTAGTAGGTGCAGCCCGAATTCACGGGCAGCGTCTGGCCGATGCCGTACATGCTCGCGTGGCGCACGCCGCTCTTGCGGAGATATCCGGTGAGTTCGTCGAAGGGAATCGCCTTGCCGCCGAAGGGGCGGAAGTGAAGGTGACTGTCCACCGCCGAGGTGTACGGCTCGGTCGCCCGGTCGTAACAGCCGCGCTCCAGTCGCCCCGCGTCGGCGCCGGCGGGCGAGGCGACGACGGCGACGGCCGTCAGGGCCGCTCCGAGCACGGCGAGATGCCGGTGGATTCGCGCCTTGCTCATGGGACCTCCGTTGTTGCTGATGCCGAATGGGTCTGCAGGGATTCTTACGGACCCGTGCCGGGGCACACCGCGAAATTCGGACGATGTGCGGGGCGCGCCATTCGGAGCGACCGCATTGCTGTCACGCGCCACCACGCGCCACCACATGCCCAACAGGAAAGCCTTTCGACAGGCTTCGCCTCCTGAGCAGGCACGTCGAGAATCACCGCCACCCTCGCCGCCGCCGCTCTGCGCCAACTCACAGGAACCGCTGGGAAATCGCCGGCACGATCATCATCGCGAGGGAAGCGGCCGCCGCGAGCGCCGCGCCCACGGAAACTCTGCTGAGCAGCCACAGCAGAGCACCCCAGGGTTGCGGATTGGCGCCCAACCGCACGCCCTTTCCGAAGGAGACTTTCAGGGGCAGCAGGCGCAGGAAGAGCAACAGCGCCGCCGCGCCGCTCACGTTCGTCGCGTCGACCGGAGCATTCACCGACGGCTCCGCGCACACCTACGAGCAGGCCGAGAGTGGTCCACGACAGACTGGGCGACAGCTCGGGCTTCTCTTCCATGCCTGCGTTATATCTGCGGTCCTGCGGTCCTGCGGTCCTGCGGTCCTGCGGTCCTGCGGTCCTGCGGTCCGGTCGGTGTCCCGCCGGTCGGACGACGGATCCGTACACGACATTGACGTGCGCACCTCCGCGATGCCGGAGACCGGAGCCCGCGGCGCAAACGTGGTCACGCGTCGGCCGGGCCCGCCAGCCATCCGCCGTCCATCCGCCCTCCGCACAGTTCGTGCGACCGCCCCGCCCCGCCGGACGGTGTCTCAGTCGCTGATCAAAGGAGCGTACGGTTCGCCCTCCGGCGTGAAGACGAGGACGAAGTCCTCCCCGGCTCCGAGGGCTACCTCGCGCATGCGGGCCAAGGCGTCCTCCTCGGCGGGAAGGTCGAGGCCGAGGGCCGCGGCGGCGCGGTCTCGCCGGGCCATGAGGTCGGGCATGTCCTCCTCGTACTCGGCCGCGAGGTCGCGGCTCTCCTCCGCGGTGAACGTTCGAGCGTCGCGCCACCACGGGGCGACCAGCAGGAGCCGCAGGAGTTCGGGCAGGCCGATCGCGACCAGCGCCGCGCCCCCTTCGGAGTCCGCGTACAAGACAGGCCGTTCCTCGCCGCCTTGGCCGCAGAAGAAGAACGTGCCCCCGGCGCCGTCACCGGCAAAGCCCTCCAACGCGGCGCCCGAGGCCAGGTGGACCTCCTCGACATGGTCGCCGCGATCCAGGTCGAAATCGCCGGGCCAGGCGAGGTAGGACGCGGCGTCGTCGTGTTCGCGGAGGGCGGCGAGCAAGGATGTCATGTCTGAAACCTTAAGGGCGTCACAGATGACAGGCATCATGAGGGGCGTCGTGGTCGCGTCGGTCAGCCGGGCTCGGCTGCCGGATCCGCGGTGCGCGCTGCCGCCACGATCCTTTCGAGGGCGGAGGCGTGCCGTTGGAATGCCTGGCGGCCGTGTGCGGTGAGCCGGAGGTGGGTGTGGCGGCCCGTGTGGTTCCGTGTCTTGCGCACCTCTACGTAGCCTGCCTCGGCCAACGCGGTGATCTGCTTGGACAGGGCGGAGTCGCTGGTGTCGACGGCGTCCCGGACGAAGCCGAACGCCACCCAGTCGGCCGGGGCCAGCAGCGCGACGATGGACAACCGGGCCTGCACGTGCAGGAATTCGTCGAAGTCCGGGTCCATCAGCCCTGGTCGTCCCTCTTGGCGATGCGCTTGACGAGGGGGCGGGTCGCGTAGGTGGCCACCAGTGTCACGACGGCGGCGACGGCCGCGGCGGGCACGGAGGGAATCGGCAGGTGGGCCAGGCGGGCAGCGATCACCGATGCGACGAACACCGCGATGACAACTGCCGCCACCCACAGGCTGAACAGTGCCCCCGCGACGGAGGTCCTCTTGTGCACGCGTGCCTGGCGGCGCTGCACCACCAGTCCGCCGACGATCAGGCCGGCGCCCACCAGCCTGGTGACCAGGCTCCACGGGCTCGGCAGATCGATGGACGATCCGGTGGCGAACACGGACAGCGCCGCGACGAGCCCGTAGGTGCCGGAGGAGGCATGGCGGACGTACTCGTCACGGGTCTGTTGCTGGCGGTGGTGTATGGCGTCGAGCGCGGCCTGCGCGTCGTAGGAGGTCATGAGGGGTCCCCGTTCCCGTCGTCCAGATTCTTTCCTGTAAGGAAAGTACCACCTTCTTTCTCTCGGGGAAAGAAGGTGGTCGGCGGTGCGGCGCGGATGCCTGGGAACGCGTCCGCAACGCACGGCCGCGGCATGGTCGTCGCGCGGCTGTTCGCCCGTCTCGACGGGGCCGCGATCGCCGGGAAGGCTAGAACCTGGAGGTCAGGCCCTTCCCGGTGTCGCCGGGTTCGGTGCCCAGGCCCTGCGAGTCGGGGAGTCGGGCCAGGCGGCCGTCGAGGTCCTGCGGCCAGTGCGTACCGACCTCGGCGTCCATCGTCGCCAGTCGGGAGCGCAGTGGCGTGACCTGTTCGGTGGTGCATGCCTGGGCGACGGTGGCGTACAGGGCGCGCAATCGCCGCTGTACCTGCATCGAGGCACCGCTGTAGTGCCGGATCTCGTCGGTGGCGATACAGACGTAGTCGGGCCAGGAGCGGGTGCGGTGTTGGAATGCGGCCGACGGGGCCGCGGGGCGCCGGGCGGCGAGCCTGGGCGCGATCATCACCAGCAGGTCCTCGATGTGGTCCAGGCACTGCACGGCGCGCCCGGGGTCGTTGATGGCCGGGGACAGTGCCTTGAGCGCGATGTCGACGAACGCGCGCAGTGCCCCGGCCGGATCGGTGCCCGCGCTGTAGGTGGTGCCGAACAACAGGTGGCGCGTCAGGCCCATGCGGTCCGGCGGCTTCGTGCCCGGGTGCACCAGGAACAGCGGTGCCTGTTGGGCGACGAAGTCGCCGGTGACCGGGACGAGTTGGATGCGCGCCCCGGTGCGTCGGGCGAGCCGCGCCAGACCGTGGTCGTCGCAGGCGATGAGCGTCTGGCCGTGCCTGGGCGGGGTGCCGAGCCGGATCACCACGGGCTCGGCGTCGGGCCGGGCGTCCGGGTCGGCAGCCTCCTCGGCAGGCGCGGCGGGCGCGTCCTTCGGGTGTGTGCGGTCCACCGCCTTACGGCCCTCGGCGGCCAGATAGCGCAGCAGCTGCCCCGAGTTCAGCACCGTCGTCACGCGCGCGACGAGCGCGAAGAACAGCACGGCGGACACCAGGGCGAGCAGGATCGCGAAGAACATCGAGATGACGGGCCGATAGTCCTCCTGGGTGACGGCGAGTCGCACCGAGATCATCAGTGTGTAGACGAACGTGGCCATGAAGGTGCCGATCGCCCAGCGCATCACGGGGTCCTGCCGCAGGATCGGCACCACGCGCACCGACAGTTGCGAGGCGCCGAACTGCATGGCCAGGGTGATCGCCGTGAACACCAGACCGGTCAGGGTGATCATGCCGCCCGCGACGGCGGACAGCAGCGTGGACATCGAGCCGCTGTCCAGGTGGACGAAGAAGCGCTTGCCGAGCTCATCCCCGTAGTAGGTGACCTCGCGGTCGATCAGCGGGAACAGCCAGGACAGGAAGAGCGCGGCGCACAGCAGGGTGACCGGCAGCGGCCAGAGCCGGGGAGCACGCAGCCGGTGGCGCGTGAGGTACCACTTCCAACGACCGCGACTCATGTGCCGAATGTATCGATCGCCGGTGCGTTGTCAGGGCCTGCCGCACCCCGGGACGTTCCCCCGTGACACGTTCGGCCGGCGCCGAACGCCGCGTGCTACGTCCCGGCGAACTCGGTGGTGCTGCTCAGGCCGTCGAGCAGTCCGACCAGCGCCTCGGTGGCGGCGCGCGGATCGGTGCCGCGCCAGGCGACGACGTGATCCGGCCTGATGAGCAGGGACTGGTCGGAGGGGAGGAAGTCCACGTCCAGGCGGTGCACGGCGAGGCCGGTGTGTTCGGGGTCCGGGTGCGGTGAGCGGGGGCCGGTCAACAGGGCCCAGCCCGGCCCGGCGAGGTCGACGGTCGAGCGGGTGCGGGCCTGGTCGAGCCAGCGGTGGGGAATGCGGGTGCCGACGCGGCCGATGGGATGGAATTCGGTGATCGGTTCGGGGTCGTTGGGTGATTCCGGGGTGACTGCGAGGGCTCCCTCGGTGTATTGGAAACCGCCGGCGCCCAGCACGAAGTGGTGAGCGAGCGTGGGGTCGGGGGACGACAGCTGATCACGGAGGTTCAGCGTGCGGCGGCTCGACTGGTCGGCCGCGAACCATCCGGCCGGACGGCGCTCCGCGTGGTAGCTGTCCAGCAGCGCCGGTGCCGCCTGGCCCCGGAGGACCGCGGCGAGTTTCCAACCGAGGTTGTGCGCGTCGGCGATGCCGGTGTTGGCGCCGCTGGCGGCGAAGGGCGGCATGACGTGTGCGGCGTCGCCGGCCAGGTGCACGCGGCCGGCGGAGTAGCGGTCGGCGACGAGCATCTCGGCCTGCCACGGCAGCACGCTGCGGACTTCCAGGTCGGGGGCCGGAACGCCGAGAACCGTGCGGAGCAGGGTGGGCCAGTCCCGGTCGGTGGCGTTCCCGCCGCCCATGAACACCCATCGGTGACGGCCGTCGACCGATGCCAGTGCGCCGGGACTGTCGGGGTGCTCGATCTGGCAGAGGTTGAATTCCCGGCCGCGCACGACCTCGCCGAGATCGGCGTGGAAGTAGACGTTCACGTTCGGCTCGCCGATGGGACCGCGCCCCGAGCGGCCGATGCCCAGTGCCTGGCGTACCGGGCTGCGTGCGCCGTCGGCGGCTATCACGTAGCGGGCCCGCAGCGATGAACGGTCCCCGGTGGCGCGGTCGAGGAGTTCGGCGACCACCTCGTCGTCGTGCTGCTCGAAGGCGACGAGTTCGGTGTCGAACCGCACCGTGGCGCCGGCCTCGACCGCGGCCTCGCGCAGCACCGGTTCCAGTACGTCCTGGGCGATCAGACAGGGCGCCTCCGGGCTGACGTCCACGACGGCTCCGCCCGCGCCGGCGGCGTGCCACAGGGGGAGTTGCTCGGACTCGGCCAGCGTCCGCCCCGCGGCCATGTGGTCGTGCCCGGCGAGATCGCGGGCCGCGTGATGGACCAGGCCGGCCAGGCCGAGTTCGCGGAAGATCTCCATGCTGCGCATGTGGAAGCGGCGTGCCTTGGGCTGCGGCGAGGTGGTCGACCGCTTCTCCACCACGGTCACCGCCACGCCGTGGTGGCGCAGGACCAAAGCGGAGGTGAGCCCCACCAGTCCGCCGCCCACGACGAGTACTTCAGGGGTCGGTGTACGTTGTCCACTCATGGTGTACAACGTACACCACCGCTACAGTGAATCCACCATGACTTCTTCTGAACGCCGGCCCGATACCGGTGGGCTGGTGTGGTTCGACGAGCCCGCACCGCCTCGCGCCACCGAACAACTCAGCCGCGAGCGCATCGTGGCCGCCGCGATGGAACTCGCCGACGACCAGGTGCCCGGCGAGATCACCATGCGGGCACTGGCCGCGCGCCTGGGCGTACGCAGCCCGATGGCCCTCTACCGCTACGTCGGCAGCAAGGACGGTCTGGTCGACCTCATGACCGACCAGGTCTACGGGCAGATCACCGTGCCCCGGGGCGACGGCTGGCGGGCCGCGCTCCAGGGGCTCGGCCGCACCAGTTGGGACGCCGTGCAGCGGCACCTCTGGTTCGCGCGCCTCGCCTTCAGCCGTCCCCCCATGGGGCCCAACGCCCTCCACCTCTACGACACCGCACTCGCCGAACTCGAACCACTCGGCCTCGACGCGGCAACCCGCATGGGATTCGTCAAGACCGTGCTCGGCCACGTCCTCGGCTCCGGACTCGCGCTGCTGGAGGAGCACACCATGCGGGCCCGGGTCGGACTCCACTCCGACAGTGACCTGCACGCCGCCGTGGTTCCCTACCTGGAACGCATCGCGGCCGCGGGCGAACACCCCCACTTCATCCGTTGGGCCACCGATCCCCAACGCCTCGCGCCCGAACCCCAGTCGTTCGAGCAGGTCCTGGAGTGGCTCCTCGACGGACTGGCCACCCTGCTCCCGCCCGAGGACCGGTCACCGGTCTGACGGGCCCATGCCGCGCCGCGGCGCCGGTCGACCGCCGCGCACTCGGTGGCGGCACGCTCGCGATCGACCGGCCGTGGTCAGTCCTGCCTGGCGAGAACGGTGCGCAGGACCTCGGCGAGGGTCGCGGCCGGATCCGCCGCGCCGGCTTGGCTGCGCCAGGCGACGAAGCCGTCCGGGCGGACGAGCACCGCGCCGCCCGGGCCGATGCCGTGCGCCTCCTCGCCGTCCGCGATGTCGATGTCCGCGCCGAGGACGTACGACCGGACCTCGACGCCCGACACGGTGCCCGGGTCCTTCGCGGACCTGGCCCACTCCTGGCCCTCGCTGCCGGCCAGGAGGACGAAGGTCTCGCCGTACAGGTCGAGGGTGGAACCGCCGTCCGCGGTCGGGCGGTGCGGAGCCCGCGTGCCTGGCTGGGCACGCAGCTCGGTGGCGGGGACCGGGGCGGTGTCGTGGTTGCCTGGCACTGCCGCCGAGGCGTACCGGAAGCCCATCGTCACCGCGGCGTAGTCGAGGAGTTCCCCCTGCGCGCCACCGGCCATCCGGTCGCCGAACCGGGCGAACGCCTGCCGCATGGCGAGCTCGCCGTAGGGGCGCCGCTCGGCGTCGTAGGTGTCGAGCAGACCGGGGCCGGCCCGCCCGGCGAGGACGGCGGCGAGCTTCCAGGCCAGGTTGTGCGCGTCCTGGACCCCGGTGCTCCCGCCGAAGCCGCCCGTGGGCGGCTGGATGCGCGCGGCGTCCCCGGCCAGGAAGACCCGGCCCGAGCGGTACGACCGTGCGACCTGGGCGCCGATCGGGAAGCCGAGCACGGTGACGTCGGTGCCGGGGATCTGCGGTCGCAGCGACACCTCGACGTCGTCCAGACCGGATGCGGCCCGCACCATCTCCGCCACGCGCTCGGTGGTGAAGTCCGCCACCGACTCCTGCCGCGGGTCGTACCCGGTGCTGAACAGCCATCGCGTGCCCGAGTCGTCGTGCGGCATCATCGAGCTGAACGGGCGCGGCTTCTGAAGGTAGGCGATGCCGATCCGGCGGCCGCGCACCGCGGCTGACAGGTCCGCGTGGACGAGCGCGGTGATCGTGTCGAACAGGACTCCCGGTCCGTCGGTTTCGATCCCCAGCCATGTGCGGACCGGGCTCCTGGAGCCGTCGGCCGCGACGAGGTAGTCCGCGCGGACCGCTCCCTCGTCGCCGCTCGCGCGCTCCCGGATCGTCACCGTGACGCCGTCCGCGTCCTGGTCGAGGGCGGTCACCTCGGTGAAGTGCCGTATGTCGGCCCCGAGTTCGCGGGCGCGGTCGCGCAGCAGGAGTTCGAGCCGGTCCTGGTCGATCCCGGCGTAGGTGTCGGTGCTGAAGGTGCGGGGGTCGTCGAATTCCGCCCCGGTGGTCTCCGCCACCGGTTCGTACTCGTCCGCGAGCGTGTTCGCCCGGAGCGGCACGAAGGCGCCGTCCTCGGCGCTGAAGCTCGCCCGGTGGATCGACGGACCGAGCCCCACCTGGCGGAAGACCTCGACGGTCCGCGGGGTGATGCCGCGCAGTCTGGGGTGTGGGAGCAGGTCGGGGTGGCGCTCGACCACCGTGACCCGGATGCCCTGATGGGCGAGGAAGAGGGCGGCGCTCAGCCCGGTGAGGGCGCCCCCGACGACGACTACCTGAGTCCTCTGCTGATTCATGTGCGCCAGAATCAACTGCCTGGATGAATTTGTCAAACGGTTGGATGATTAGGTTAGCCGGCCGGATGGCAGAATCCTGGCCATGACCAGCAAGAAGAGCGACACCAACGCACCGCGGGCGACGCGCCGGGCGCCGGCGGCGCACGAGCGGCAGCGCGACCCCGAGCGCACCAAGGCAGCGATCCTCGATGCCGCGATCGAGGTCTTCTCCGCCAAGGGCTTCGCGGGCGCCCGGGTGTCGGAGATCGCCGCGCGCGCCGGCGTGAACCAGCAGCTCATCTCGTACTACTTCGACGGCAAGGAGGGCCTGTACCGGGAGATCGGCCGGCGATGGCGGACCTACGAGGCCGAGACGATCCCCGACGACACCGACCACGCCGAGATGATCAAGCGCTATGTGCGGGCGAGCGTCGACCCCCGTCTCGGCGGGCGCCTGCTCGCCTGGGAGGGACTCGCCGACACCGGTGAGGACGACGACGAGGACGCGACCGAACGCAACGCCCGGCTGCAACACGAGGTGGCGCAGATCCGCGCGCGCCAGCAGGCCGGCGAACTCGACGACCGGCTCGACCCGGCCGCGCTGCTGCTCATCGAGATGAGCGCATCGAACGCGCTGGCCGTCTACCCCCAGCTGGCTCGCGGCCTGTTCGGCGCCGACGCGAACTCGCCCGAAGTGGTCGAGCACTACGCCGGGCAACTCGCCCAGCTGATCGGCTGCCTCGTCCGCGGCGACGCCGATCGCCCCGACTGACCTTCGACGGGCGTGTCCCGGTCGGCCCGCGCGGACGCCGGGACGGGCCGCGACCACCGGCCGCCTAGCACAGGAAGGCGGTCGGAGCCCCGTTGGGCAGCTCAGGGGTGTTGAGCATCAGGTCGCTGTCCGCGACCCCCGCCCAACCGAGCATGTAGCCGACGAGCGAGGTGTGCCCCGGCGCTCCGACGTAGAAGCCGGTCTGCCGGGCCTGCGCCAGCACCCGGTGCTGGTAGGACCGTGCCCGGTCGATCAGCGTCGGGTCGTCCAGATGGCGGGAGGCGGCGAGCAGGCACTGGACCACCCCGGAGGTCCCGTGGCACACCGACAGGTCCACCGGCCGGTCGTCGGGCAACGCGACAGCGGCCTGCACCAGGCGTTCCGCATGCGCACGCACCAGGTCGTCGAGCCCGGTGCGCCGGCCGATCTCGCCGGCCGCGAGGAGAACCCCGGCGGCGCCGTTGCACCAACCGGCGAGCGTCGGCCGACAGTCCGGCAGCTGGCGTTCCAGCCACTCGGCGGCCTCCCGCCGCCACTGCCCATGGGACATCAGCTGCCCGGCCCGGGCCTTGGCCCACATCACGCCGAGTTGCCCGTGCGCGACCTCCCACCCGGCGCCCTTGGGCTGGGGCCCGTGCGGATCGAAGGCCGTGCGCGCCAGAGCGTCGAGAGCTGCGGCACGCACCGGGATGCCGCTCTCCATACGGGACAGCAGGAGCATCAGGGGACCGGCCGGCCCGTTGGACAGATCGCCCTCGCGGTCCTCGCCCCGCTTGGCGATCTTTTCGAGCAGGGTGTCCAGCCAGCCGTCGTCGATCGCATCGGGCATCGACAGCAGTTGTGAGGCGAATCCGGAGAACGCCGATTCCGGGAGGGCGTCCAACTGCTCGCCGTACGTGTCGGTGAGTTCGCGGAGGCCGACTTCGGCGGCATGCGCGGTGCTGTGGCGCCCGGCCGATACCAGCGCGCGTCGAATGCCTCCCATGTCGTGGAAGGCCACGTGGTTGCCCGGGTTGATGGTGGGCGTATGGCGGTCCGGGCCGATGCTGCCGATCCATCCGGCGCCGGCGCCGTGCTCGGGCTCGTTGCCACTGGTGACCGCCAGATCGCCGATCACCTCGGCGATCCGCCCGCCCCAGGTGCCGGGCCCGGCCGGTACGAGGGTGGGGCCGAAGACCGAGTGCCGCCACACCCCGCCGGCATCGGGGGCGATGTGGCCGAGGCACTCCTCGACCAGGAACCGGTGGAACCTGTCATGGCGCTCTCGTGCCATGGCCAGTCCGCGGCGGGCCGTGGCGAGGGGAGAGCGGTGGAACAACGGCCACGGCTCGCCACCGTACGCACAGACGTCGGTGTCGCCGGCGAGCGTGGAGAAGTACGGGATGTCACCGGTGTCCAGGGCCGCGTGCTCGGCGGCGGCCAGCGCATCGTTCTGTTCCGGCGTCAGCGTCCTGTGGAACCGCCGTAGCAGACCGAACAACCGGCGGGATTCGCTCTCGTCGCGCAGATACGTCGGGTGGGTGGAGGCGTCCAGGTAGCGGGCGTAGACCTCCGTCGCCCGTATGAGGCACCGCACCGGCATGTCCGCGAACCGGCCCAGTACCGCGTCGATCGTGCCGGACCGCACGCATTCCAGGGCATCCCGATAGCCGCTCATCACGTCGACGAAGTAGTCGCCGATGGCGAGCTGTTCGCCCTTCAGGGACGGGACGTTGGCGGAATGCCGGTGGGTGAACGTCCGCCATTCGACCCGAATGCCGTCGCTCTCGGGGTCCACGACCGTCGGGTTCTTCAGCGACGACTTCTGCTCACCGAGCACGCCGACACCGGCAAGCATCACATCGATCACGGAGTGCGGGTTGTTGACCGGCAGCAGCAGCGTGGACGCCGGCCAGAGCCTCATCTGCTCCACCAGCGTGTCGGTGAGCGTGTCCTTCATCGCGGCACCGAAGTGGGCGCGCAGCAGCGTCTCGGTATCGACCACGCACGGGAACTCGCCGCAGGCGAGCAGGTTTTCGTCGTGCAGATAGGTGGCGCCGAGAGCGCCGAACAAGCAGATCAGAGCCCCGAGACGGTAGAAATAGCGCCCCGCCTGCACGTCGGAGGTCATGGGGTTAGTGGCCAGCATTGCCTGCCAGCCGTGGCCGCCCGGCGAGAGCGATGCGGGAACGCAACCGGAGAGGCTGTGTTGCAAATACGGCTCGGCGGCCTCGAACAGGGCATGGGCGAAAGCGTCCCCGGCCAGCGGCCTCGGCTTGTAGACCAGCTGCGCGCCCGAGGTGGTGGTGACGAACATGACCCGCTGATTGCCGTTGTGCGGATCGGAGTTCGACAGACTCACTTCCCGGATCGTCTCCTGCGCGCCGATTCCGGCGATGTCGGCCAATTGCGCACGGTCGTCGCGGAAGGCGACGAACATCCTCGCGTACGCCTTTCGCAGGTTCTCCGTGATCTTCCCCAGGCGACGCCGCAACACCGGGTACGCGTCCAAGACCGCCTCGCAGGTGTCCGGATGACGCAAGGCGAGGCGGAACGCATCGATGCCGGTGCGGCTGCCGGGATCCAGGGGGAGGCCGCGCTCGGTACGGAAGTGGTGGAAGCGCTCTATCAACGTGCGGTAGCTATGGTCCTCCACGACATGCAACGCCACCTGCCACAACTTGGCGGTGACCTTCTCGCGGTCCTCCTCGGCCACGGTCGCGGCGAGTTGCGGCGCCAGGTTCTCCGCGAACGTCTCCAGCGGAAGGACGTGCCGATAGAAGGGAAGGAACGCCTGCACGCCCAGAGTCGGATTGCTCATGCTCGCTCGCCAATCAGAGAAGAACCGGCGCCCGCCTTCGGAACACGGTGACGTGACCGGTTGTCGACCAGTTTCCGGTGGGGACCGTGCCGGATTTCCGGACGGAGACTCCGTGGAGAAGTCGCAATGCGGTACCCCATTGCGCGCAGATACGAGACAATGCGAGCTGACCCAGCGGGGTGAGGGTCACGATCCGACCCTCACCCCGCCGGGCGGTCATGCCGCAGTTATCTGGGCAACGATGTCATTGCTCAGTCGCGGAAACAGAAGCTGAAGCTGCACCCGATCTGGCTCGCGTTGGGGGCCGACTCCTGCTCCGGCTCCTGGCTCATCTCGATGAGCTGAGTCTCGTCGTACGTACCCAGAAGATCATCGCTCATGGCTGTTCATCTCCCTTTGTGTGGTAGGTGCTTACTCTGTGACCTTGACAGGGGGGAGTGAGATGTCGATGAAATCTCGATAGCGCGCCACATCTCGGGCTTCATCGGGGGCGTGCCCCACGAGCGCCGCGCACCCGACGCCGCGCGGCCGCCCTCCGGGCGACGACGGGAAGGTGACGACAGGCCCGAGATGGCGGAATAGGGATCCGGCAGGGCCGCAACGGGTTGACCGCGCCTGCTCAGTTCAGGCGCCGCCGGTAATAGGAGAGCGTGACGACCACGAGCAGTGGTCCCCACAGCAGCAGGGGTGCGTAACAGGCGTTCATCACGACGAGCGCCGGCCCGGTCGGGGCTCCGTGGGCCCCTCCGAAGCCGCCCGCCCGGGGGATCGTCAACAGCATCACAACGGCCGCGCCGAGCAACGCCGGGATCACCGCCGCCAGCGGCGCGACACGCTTCCCTCCGATCAGCGGGATCCAGCCCGGCACCACCTCGCCCCAGGGCTTGACCAGCCCCAGTGTGAGCAATGTGAGCCCTTCGGTGGCCAAGCTCATCGCGATGCACATGGCGCTGAACCAGCCGGGGATGTCCCATCCCGTGGTGTCGAATCCCACCGGTATGCCGACCCCCATCGCGATCCGCCAGATCCCGGACGGCACAGCGGTGAGTGCCGCAACGTGCGCGACTCGGACCACCCAACGGGCGGGGGGCCGAGTCTCGGAGACGGCAGCGGCTGTCGGTGTCTCAAACGTGACCATGGCCCCATGCTGTCCCGCAGTCCGCTCCGCCGAATCGTGCGCAAGGTCCAACCCGCCTCCCCCGCATGGGGGAGGGAGCCCTTCGACCTCGGCCGGAGGGCCGGCGACCCCCGCCTGCCCGCGCACCGACCGAGCCCAAGGGATCGCCTGCGGGCATGGCGCGGTGGTATCCGATGTCGGTGTGTGAAGAGGGAATTGGACTCCGGCACGAGGGCCACGAGGGCGCAGCGGTACGTGGAGCGCCGGTACGGCACGTGGTCCAACGATCGCCCCATGACGCAGGAGCGGCGAGACGAACAGGGCGCGGACCGGTCGCCCACGCGCCCGGTCCGGGCCCCGGCCGCGCTCGCGGTGGGACGAGGCCCACGACTGTCAGCGGTCGGCCAACGGCGTCACCGTCAACTACACGCGGATTCCGCCGTTTTGGCCGGAGCTGGTGCCAACGAATCCGCGGCCCCTCAGCGGCGGCGGGCGACGGTGATGATTTCCCGGCTGGAGGTGGTGATCGGCTCGCGGTTCCAGTCGCCGTACTGCGCCTCGATGTCGAAGCCTGCCGCCGCGAGGAACCGGCCCAGCGATGCGACATCGAGGAAGCGCAGATCGTCGTGGAGGACCCGGAGCACCGTGCCGTCCGGTTGCGCGACCGTCCCGCGGAGGGTGACCACGTCGCCGACGACGGAGTCCACATGGTGTCCGTACCGCAGGGGCCGGCTGGCCGCGTCGACGATCTCGACCATGTCATCGGGGTTGGCGGGTGTCCAGTTCTCCCAGGCCCGTGCCTGCGGGTGCCTGGTGTCGAAGAGGAAACGGCCCCCGGGGCGCAGTGCGTCGTGGATCGCGGCGAGTGAGGAGCGCACGTCATGATCGGTGATCAGGCACTGGAAGGCATGGCCGTTCATCGTCGCGAGAACGAAGCCGGCACCGCTCGGTGCCTGCGCCGCGGTGCCCTCGACCCAGGTGATGTCGGACCGGCGCCTGGCCCGGTCCAGCGCGGCGCGGTCCGGGTCCAGGCCGACCAGCCGGCCACGGTGGCCACGCTCACGGGCCAGCCGGAGCATGGCGCCGGTGCCGCAGCCGACGTCGAGGACCGACTCGGCGCCCATCACGAACGGGAAGTAGAAGCCGTCGTCGGGGCGCCCGTCGGGGTCCCACGGGTTCAGCACGTCGTACAGCGCGGCAGCGTCGGCGTCGGAGAACATCGCGAAAGTGTCCACCGTCTGCTGCGGCCCCGCAACGGCCCGTCCGTGGCGTACGGCAGACGCGCGTTCATGTTCACGGGGATCGACGACGTCGACGGGGCGTCCATGGGCCATGCATACGGCGACGCTTCGGACGTTCCGGGCCCGCTGCGAGGGTTGGCGTCCCCGGACGCGGCTGAGCGGGAGGTGGCGCTGGACGGCATGTACGGCGCGGGGCACCACCAGGGGGGACGTCTACGACAGCGCGGTCGCGTGCATCCCCTTCCTGTTCGCGCGGGTGGCGATGCTGGCTGCACGCCTGGTCGGCCCATCGCGACAACCGTCCGGACGTGGCCGGCGCGTGGGCCCGGATGGGCCCGGCGGCCACCGCGGCCGTGCCCCTGCTGCGCCCTGCGACAGCCCCCTGCCCGACATCCGGGTAGGCGGGCGCGCCGGCGACATCCTCACCTTCCCCGCCTTCCACCAAAACCACGTCCGGCTCGCGCCGCTGGCCTTCGGCGCGCTCTTCGACCGCACACCGGGAGTCGTGAACGGTGCCTGTGCGGGTACGGAGTCGCCGGTGGACGGCGCGCCAGCGCAGGGAATCGTGTGATTTCCGACCATAGTGGGGCGTCATGAGCACGGAGCCCACGTATCCAGTCACCCGCGACCCCCACCCCCAGGACCAACCCCCGGACCCGAGGATCGTGGCCATCGGCGTGGTGGCGGTTCTGCTGGTGGTGGCCTGGGCGTCGCTCGGGAAGGGCAACTTCGCCGCCGTGTCGGACGCCGCACTGCACTGGGTGCTGGCCAACTTCGGCTGGCTCTTCGTGGTGGCTGCCGACTTCTTCCTGGTGCTGTGCGTCGTCCTCGCATTCAGCCGGTTCGGCATGATCCGACTCGGCCGGGACGACGCGGAGCCGGAGTTCACCAATCTCGCCTGGATCGCGATGATGTTCAGCGCCGGCATGGGCATCGGCCTGATGTTCTAAGGAGTGGGCGAACCGCTCCAGCACTACCTGTCACCACCGCCCGGCTCCGGGGCCGAAGCCCGAACCGGTCACGCGGCCCGCACGGCGATGGAGTACTCCTTCTTCCACTGGACGCTCACCCCATGGGCCATCTACGGCGTCGCCGGCCTGGCCCTGGCGTACGCGGGCTTCCGCAAGGCCCGTGGCAACCGGCTGAGCTCGGCGTTCGTCCCGCTGATCGGCGAGCGCCGAGCCAACGGACGGACAGGCACGGCGATCGATCTCCTGGCGGTCTTCGCCACCGTCTTCGGCACGGCGACCAGTCTCGGACTCGGCACGCTCCAGGTCGCCGAGGGCCTCAACCTGACGGCGGGCACGCCCAATTCCCGGACCCTGCAGCTGGTCATCATCGTCGCGCTGTCGGCGGCCTTCGTGGGCTCGGCCTTCTCCGGGCTGCACCGGGGCGTGAAGTGGCTGAGCACGCTCAACATCGCGCTGGCGGCCCTCCTGATGACGTTCGTCTTCGTGGCCGGCCCCACCGTGTACGTACTGAACACGATCCCGGCGAGCCTGGGCGGATACCTCGGCAACCTGCTCCCCATGGCCTCACAGACCGGCGCCTTCACCGATCCCGGCTGGATGGGGTGGTGGACCATCTTCTACTGGGCGTGGTGGTTGTCCTGGGCGCCCTTCGTCGGCACCTTCCTCGCCCGGATCTCGCACGGCAGGACCATCCGCGAATTCCTCGTCGGCGTGCTGCTGGTCCCCAGTGGCGCGACCATGATCTGGTTCTCCGTCATGGGCGGCAGCGCGATCCGCCAGGACGCGACCGGTCGGGCCGACCTCGCCAAGACGGTCGCCAAGGGCGCCGAGGCGTCGCTGTTCGGGCTGCTCGACAGTCTGCCGCTGGGCACCGTCACCTCCTGGGTGGCGATGGTGCTGGTGATGACGTACTTCGTGACGAGCGCCGACTCGGCCTCGCTGGTCATGGGCTCGCTGACCAGCCGTGGCGCGTTGCACCCCAGGACCTGGTTGGTCGTCCTCTGGGGTGTGCTGATGGCCGCTGTCGCGGCCGTGCTGCTGGTCGCCGGCGGGCTCACCGCGCTGCAGGCGGCGACCATCCTGGTGGCGCTGCCGTTCGTGCTGGTGATGCTGACGCTGTGTTGGTCGCTGCTGGCCGAGCTGCGCGAAGACCCGGGCGCGGGCTCGCCGCGGCACGCCCTGCACGGGCTGCGGGACGCGGTGACGGCCATGGTCGGCGATGCGGTCACCGAGCACCGCAGACCGCGACACCCGCGGTTGCAGCGCTTGCATCGCACGGCCACCATGCGGCGCGGCGAGGCCGGCGACCGCGGACAGGAAGGCCAGGGGGACGGTGACGGCGCGGGGCGGTGACTGCCCCGAGGGTTTGTCGGCGGGGCAACGGGGCGATGGGGTCGCGCGCGACCACCTCTCGACGCCCCGGGAAGGGGAGGGGAGGGGAGGGGAGAGCTTGCCCGAAGACGGAGCGGCAAGCCCTCCCCGGGAAGCCTGGCACGTCGGAGGGGTGGAGCCACCTGCCCGTGTTGCGGATTCGGACAACTTCCGGTGGGGCGCCGGGTGGGCGGGCGAGGTTTCCGCTCCGGCCAACGGAAGTGATCACTGTGCTGATCCTGGAGGTGTCGGGGTCGGTATGCGGGCGTAGGGGGAGCTCGTGACGATTGGCGTGAACTCGTCCCTCTTTGCCTGGTCGACGTCGGCGCCTGTCACGGTTCTACTCGCGAGTAGGCATGATGTTGATCATGAACAGGACAGTCGCTGCCGGCGCAGCCCCCCGTGACCCGCAGGCGCAGGCACAGCAACATCCGCAGAGCCCACTGACCGCCTATCAACGGGACATCTGGGCCGCCGGTTCGCAGGCTCCGCAGTCACCGCAGTTCAACTGCGTACTCCACGAACGCTTACGCGGCACGATCGACCACGACGTCCTCGCCGCATGCGTCGAGAGCGCACTGCACCGCCACGCGACGTTCCGACTGCGGTTCGCGGAGCACGCGGGCAAGCCCGTGCAGTGGGTGGCGGCGGACGAGAGCATCCAGGTCGGCCGGGTCGACCTGACATCCGAGCCCGAACCGCGAGCGGCCTGTGCCGAGTGGATGCGGCGCTCGATGGCGACGGCACTGCCGCTCACGGAGGGCGGCGCGCTGGTCGAGGCCACGCTGCTGCTGGAGGGCCCGGACGTCACGCATCTGCACGTCAAGGCGCACCACATCGTCGCCGACGGCTGGACCGTCAACCGGCTGAGCCACGAGATCCTGGAGGACTACGCGCGGGCCACGGGTGACGGCGGACCGGGCGCCGCCGGTCCTCGCACGTCGTCCTCCTACCTGGCATTCATCGAGGAGGAAGCCGCCTACCGTGCCGGTGCCGAGGGCGAGCGCGACCGTGCTTTCCACCGGGAGGCCCTCGCCGGCGTGGCGCCCGCGCTCTTCCCGCGCACGGCCGGCGGGGGCGGGCGCGGCCGCCACTCGTTCGTCGTCGACGGGCATCTCGCCGACCGGGTCCGCGCCGCCGGCCTCTCGCCGTTCGCCTACCGCGCCACCATGTTCGGCATCTGGCTGACGCGGCTGCACCGCACCGAGGAAGTGGTCCTCGGCATCCCCTTCCTCAATCGGCCGGCGGACCACCACAAGGACGTCCTCGGTCAGTTCGCCAACACCCTGCCGCTGCGGTTCACCGCACCCGGTGAGCGGACGATACGGGAGCTGGTCGCCGCCACCCAGGACGCGATCCGTGCGCTTCGGCCCCACGCACGGCTCTCGCTGGGCGACATCCTGCGCGAACTGCCCACGTCGGCCGGAGGCCCCCGCCAGCTCTTCGACGTGACGGTCTCCTACCTGCGGTGGCCGCGGCCGGCACCGATACCGGGCGTCGAACGGCAGACGGTCATGATGGCCCCCTCACACGAACAGGACGCTCTGGGTGTCGTCGTGTCCGACTTCGACGACACGGCCGACGTCCGCATCGACCTGGACTACGCCCTCGACGTCTTCGACGAGGACCTGCCCATCGCCTCGGTCGCCGGCCACCTCGCGACGCTGATGGAACACGGCGTGGCCATGCTGGACCTGCCCGCAACGGCCGTCCCGATGCTGCGACCGGCCGAACACCGGGACCTCACCGCGGTGCGCAGCCACGGCCCGCAGGTCCCCTACGCGGACGACGCCACGCTGCACGGCCTCTTCGAGGAGCAGGCGGCCCGCCGCCCCGGGCAGACCGCCGTCGTCGGCCCCACGGGCGAGACCCTGACCTACGCCGAACTGGACGAACGGGCCAACCGCATCGCCCGGGCCCTGCGCGAGGAGGGCGTCGGCCCGGACGACCGGGTCGCGGTGATGATGGAACGGGGGCCGCAGCTGCTGGCGGTGCTCCTCGGCACGCTGAAGTCCGGCGGCGCCTACGTACCGGTGGACCGCGGCTACCCGTCCGAGCGCGTGCAGTTCCTGCTGGAGGACAGCCGCGCCAAGGTGGTGATCGTGGACGGCGACGGACCCACCGCCGATGCGCCCCCGGGCGCGCAGGTGCGGCACGTCGAGGAACTGCTGCGGGCCGGCGGTGCCCCGCTGCCACCGCTCGCCGGCCCGCGCGATCTGGCCTACGTCATCTACACCTCCGGATCGACCGGCCGCCCCAAGGGCGTGATGGTGGAGCACCACAGTGTCGTCAACCGCCTCGCCTGGATGCAGCGCCGCTATCCGCTCGGCGACGGCGACGTCCTGTTGCAGAAGACGCCGGTCTCGTTCGACGTCTCGGTCTGGGAACTGTTCTGGTGGGCCGTCGAGGGCGCCGCGGTGGCCCTGCTGCCGCCCGGCGGCCAGCAGGATCCGCAACAGATCCTGCGGACCGTCCGCGAACGGCGCGTCACCGTCGTGCACTTCGTACCCTCGATGCTCGCCCCCTTCCTCGACCTGCTGCAGGCTTCACCACAGGCCCGCGCGGACGCCCGCTCGCTGCGGCATGTCTTCTGCAGCGGCGAGGCCCTGCCACCCGAGCGCGTCGAGCAGTTCAACGACGTCTTCGGCGCACCCGATGCGGAGTGCCGGCCGCGCCTGGTGAACCTCTACGGACCGACCGAGGCCACCGTCGACGTGTCGTACTACGACTGCCCCGGCGACCCCGCCCGCGGCATCGAGCGGATCCCGATCGGCCGGCCGATCGACAACACCCGGCTGTACGTTCTGGGCCCCGACGATCTGCCCCAACCGGTCGGTGTCGCCGGCGAGTTGTGCATAGGCGGAGTCGGCGTCGCCCGCGGGTATCTGGACCGCCCGGAACTGACCGCCGAGAAGTTCACCCCCGACCCGTTCACCGCCCGCGGCCGCATCTACCGCACCGGCGACCTCGCGCGATGGCTGACGGACGGCACCCTGGAATATCTCGGGCGGATCGACGGCCAGGTGAAGATCCGGGGCAACCGCGTGGAGCTGGGCGAGGTCGCCAGCGCCCTGCGCACCGCCCCCGGCGTACGCGACGCCCTCGTCACCGACCACACCACCCCCGCTCGCGGCACCCAGCTCATCGGCTACTACGTCGCCGATGACGCCATCGACCCGGCACACCTGCGCGAGCTGCTCGCCCGGACGCTGCCGGCGTTCATGGTCCCGGCCTCCTTCGTCCGCATCGACGCCGTTCCCCTGACCCCCAACGGCAAGGCCGACCGCCGCGCGCTGCCCCTGCCCGAGGACACGCCGACCACCGGTCAGCAGCCGCGCAACCGCACCGAGGCCGCCCTGGCCGAGATCTGGGCCGGCGTGCTGGGCCGGGAGACCGTCGGCGTCCACGACGACTACTTCACCCTCGGCGGGGACTCGATCCTCATGCTCAAGGTGCGCGCCCGGGCCGAGGCACAGGGACTGCGGTTCTCCCTGACCGACCTCCTCCGTAACCCCACCGTCGCCGGACTGGCCACCCGCGTCGACAGCCGGACGGGGCCCAGCGACGACCAGGCCCTCGCGCCGTTCGCCCTCATCTCCGGCGTGGACCGCGCCCGCCTGGAAGACGCCCAGGACGCCTGGCCGCTCACCCGCCTCCAACTCGGCCTGGTCTACCACAGCCGCCGGCACGCCACCTCCGCCACCTACAAGGACGTCTTCCAGTACACCCTCGAACTCCCCTGGGACGAGGACGTCTTCCGGCGGTCCTTCGACAGGCTGGTGGCACGCCATCCGGCCCTGCGCTCGACCTTCGCCCTGGCCGGCTTCTCCGAACCGTTGCAGATCGTCCACTCCCGGACGGCCGGCGGCCTGGACGTCGTCGACCTGCGCACGCTCGACGGCACCGCCGCCGACGCCGAGGTCCGCGCGCACATCGACGCCCGCCGCCGCCACGCCTACGCCTTCGACCAGGCACCGCCGTACCTCTTCCGGGCGCACGTCCGGCCCGACGGCGTCGAGCTGGTTCTCAGCTTCCACCACGCGCTCCTCGACGGCGGAAGCGTGGCCACCCTCCTGCAGGAACTCCTCCAGGACTACGCGCACGGACTGGGACTGGGCATCGACCCCGTCGACGACCCGCAACCGCCCACCGCGGCCTCCTTCGCACAACACGAGCGCGACGCCCTGGCCTCCCCGCAGGCGCGACGGTACTGGAGGGAGAAGCTGGCCGGCTGCGAACCCCTGCAGATCGAGGCGTTCACCGCGCACCTGCCCACCGCCGACCACGAACCGGTCACGCACCGCGCCGACCTCTCCGGTGAACTCGTAGCAGAATTAGGGAAGTTCGCCGCCGAGCAGCACCTGCCGGTCAAGTCCGTGCTGTTCGCGGCACACTGTCTGACACTCGCCGTGTTCGCCGGCACCCACGACCTGACCACCGGACTGCTCACCCACGGACGGCCCGAACTCGCCCACGCCGAACGCACCGCAGGACTCTTCCTCAACGCCCTGCCCCTGCGCCTGGACGTCGCACAGGCCACCTGGCTGGACGTGGCACGCGAAGCCTTCCGTCAGGAATGGGACAGTCACCCCCACCGCCGCTACCCGCTCAGCGCGATCCAGGAGGACCACGGCGGCCCCGTCCTGGACACCGCCTTCAACTACGTGCACTTCCACCAACTGGCCGAGGTCCTCGACCTGCCGGGCGTCCACCTGCGGTCCTTCCGCACCTGGGAGGAGACCAACTTCCGGCTCCTGGTCAACGCGGTCACCGAACCCGACGGCGGACGCGTATGGCTGCGGATCGACGGAGACGGCGACACGCTCTCCGCCGACCAGGTGCGCCTGTACGCCCGTGCCTACTCGCGGATCCTGCGCACGATGGTGCAGGACCCGCACGCCGAGCCCGACTTCGCCTTCCTCGCCGACCGGCCGGCACTCGCGCCGGCCACGCCCCACCCCACCGTCGTCGACCGCTTCATCCAACAGGCTACCCGCACCCCGCAGGCGACGGCCCTGGTGAGGGGGGAGGAGCGGTGGAGCTACGCCCAACTGGCCCGGACGGCCGACACGGTGGCCCGCAACCTGCGCGCACTCGGCGCCCCGCCCCAGGCCCGCATCGGCATCGCCATGGACCGGTCACCCCGGACGATCGCCGTCATCCTGGGCGTGCTGCGAGCCGGTGCGGCCGTGGTGCCGCTCGACGTCGGCTACCCCGCCCAGCGGCTGGCCCACATGCTCGAACAGGCCCGGCCCTTCCGCGTCATCGCCCACGCCGCCCATGCCCACCTCCTCCCCGACCCCGCGCTGCTGCTGCCCGCCGAGTCGACGACCGAACCGGCCCCGGACCCGGTCGTGGACCTTCCGTCCCACGTCCCCGCCGACAGCACCGCGTATGTGCTGTTCACCTCCGGCTCCACCGGCCGGCCCAAGGGCGTGACCATGCCGCACCGCGCCCTGGCCAACCTCGTCGCCTGGCAGACCCGGGCCGTCACCGGAGTCCCGGGCGGCGCCACCCTGCAGTACGCGCCGCTCAGCTTCGACGTCTCCTTCCAGGAGATCTTCTCCACCCTGTGCTCCGGCGGCACCCTGCACCTGATGAGCGACGCCGAACGACGCGACATGCCCGGTCTGCTGCGGCGCATCGACCGCGAGGGCATCGAGCGGGTCTTCCTGCCCTACGTGGCCCTCCAACAACTGGCCGAGACCGCACAGGCACTGGACATCACCCCCCGGGCGCTGAGGGTGCTGATCTCCTCCGGCGAACAACTCCGCATCACCCAGGAGATCCGCGGACTGTGCGCGGCGCTGCCCGGCGCCGTCCTGGAAAACCAGTACGGGCCGACCGAGACCCACGTCGCCACCGCCTTCACCCTCAGCGGCGACCCGGCCGCGTTCCCCACCCTGCCCCCGATCGGCAGCCCCATCGACGGCGCCGAGGCCCATGTGCTGGACGACCGGCTGCGCCCGGTGCCCGCCGGAGCGCGCGGCACCCTCTACCTCGGCGGCGCCTGCCTGTCCGACGGCTACGAAGGCCGCCGTGACCTCACCAAGGAGCGCTTCGTCCCGCACCCGTTCGCCGGCGGCGACCACCTGCTCTACGACACCGGCGACCTCGGCCTGGTGCTGGCGGACGGGACGATCGCCTACGCCGGCCGGGCCGACACCCAGGTCAAGGTGCGCGGCCACCGCGTCGAACTGGCCGAGGTCGAACTGGCCCTCAACGGCCTCGCCGGCCGGTACCCGGGCCTGCGCGACGCCGCGGTGGTGGCCAGGCGGCACGAGAACGGTGACTGCTTCCTGGTGGCCTTCCTCGTGGGCGACGACGGCACCGGCGCCGACCTCACCGACATCCGTCGGCACCTGCGCACCACCCTGCCGGACCACATGGTGCCCTCCCACCTGCAATGGACGGCGCACCTCCCGCTGACCCCCAGCGGGAAACGGGACGACGCCGCCCTGCGCCGCCTCCCGCTGGCCCCCACCACCGACGCCACCACGGACGAGCCGCGCGACGCCTACGAAAGCACCCTGGCGCAGATGCTCGCGGACCTGCTGCACCGGCCCACCCTCGGCGTCCACGACAGCCTCTTCGACCTGGGCGGCACCTCGCTCACCGCGATGCGCCTGGTGGTCCAGATCGAGCAGCGCTACGGGGTGAACATCCCGCTGGCCGAGTTCATCGCGACCCCGACCGTGGCCGGACTCGCAGCGCGACTGCGCGCGGGCAACGCGGTCGCCACCTACGACCCGCTGGTGCCCATCCGCCCGCACGGCACCCGCCCGCCGCTGTTCATGGTCCACCCCATGGGCGGCAACGTCCTGTGCTACCTGCGCTTCGCCCGCCACCTCCCGGACGACCAGCCGCTCCACGCCCTCCAAGCGGCCGGCGCGGACCCCGGCACCACGCCGCTGCACACCGTCGAGGAGATCGCGCACAGCTACCTCACCGCGCTGCGCAGGGTACAGCCGCACGGCCCCTACACCCTCGGCGGATGGTCCTTCGGCGGCTTCGTCGCGTTCGAGATGGCCCGCCAACTGCGGGCGGCGGGCCAGGAAGTGGACCACTTGGTACTTCTCGACACCACGGCGCTCAGCCAGGGCGAACGCCACCGCCACGACGACGACGCGCTGCTGGGCTGGTTCTTCTGGGAGCTGCTCTGGCTGGAACGCGGCGGTGACTCCCCCCTCCAGGACATCCCGCGGGAACTGACCTCGCTGGAGGAGAAGTTCGACTTCATCGCCCGCCTCGCCACCGAGGCCGGGGTGCTGCCGGTGGGCAGCTCCGGAGCCGTCATCCGCCGGCTCTTCCGCGTCTACCAGGCGAACTGGCAGGCGGCGCTCGACTACCGACCCCGGGCGACGGACCAGGAACTCACCCTGATCCGCGCCCTGGAACCCCTGCCCGACGTCCTCACCGCGATGCACGGCGCGGCCGGAAGCCGTCACACCGACGCGACCAACGGCTGGGGGGACATGACCGACGGCCCGCTCCACGTCGTCGGCGTACCCGGCGACCACCTCACGATCATGGAAGAACCGCACGTCCACCACGTGGCGAAGACGGTCGCGGACCTGATCCGCACCGCACCCGACCGACCCCACCAGGAGATCTGACCATGCCAAGCCAACAGCCCCTCAAGGCCCTCGTCATCGGGGCCGGCATCGGCGGCCTGACCTGCGCCACCGCCCTCCGAAAGGTCGGCATCGACGTGGCCGTCTACGAGCGCGCCACCGAGCTGCGGGCCGCCGGCTCCGGCCTGTCGGTGATGAGCAACGCCCTCACCGCACTCGGCACGCTGGGCATCGACCTCGGCCTGGACAAGCGCGGTCAGGTCGCGGAGTCCTTCGTGGTCCTGGACGAGCGCGGCCGGACCATCAGGGACCTGCCCTTCAAGGAGGTCTGCGACCAGGTCGGCGCCCCCAGCGTCTGCCTGAGCCGTTCGGACCTCCAGGAAGCGCTGCTCGACGCGACCGCGGACTGCCCCCTCCACCTCGGCGCCGTCGCCACCGGCTTCCAGACCGACGACACCGGGGTCACCGTCCACTTCGCCGACGGACGCACGGCCCACGGCGACCTCCTCATCGGTGCCGATGGATTCCACTCGGCCGTCCGCGCCCAACTCGTCGGACCCGAAACCTCCCAGGACAGCGGTTACGTCTGCTGGCTCGGCGTCGTCCCCTTCGACCACCCCCAGCTCACCCCGGGCTGCGTACGCCACTACTGGGGCAGCGGACAGCGCTTCGGCCTCATCGACATCGGCCACGGCCGTGTCTACTGGTGGGGCACCAAGAACATGCCCGCCGAGCGCTCCCACGCCTGGGACGGCACCAAGGACGACATCACCCAGGCGTACGCCGGCTGGGCCGACGAAGTGCGGGCCGTCATCGAAGCCACCCCGGCCGCCGACATCCTCGCCGTGCCCTCCCGCGACCGTGCCTTCCTCGAACGCTGGGGAGAGGGACCGGTCACCCTGCTCGGCGACGCCGCGCACCCCATGCTGACCACCCTCGGCCAGGGCTCGGCCATGGCCATCGAAGACGCCGTGGTCCTCGCGCACACCCTGGCCGAGCCGGGAGTCCGCGACGACCTGCCGCTCGCCCTGCGCACCTACGAAGAACGCCGCCGCGACCGCACCCGGTCCATGGTCGCGGCCTCCCGGTCGATGAGCGACCTCGAACAGGCCGACACTCCCGCGACCCGACAGGCCAGGGACGACTACTTCCGTCTGACGCCCCATCAAGAACTCGCCCGGCAGAACGCCCAGGCCCTCACCTTCCCCGGCATCCCCTCTCCCCAACCCCGTGTCCGGCGCGCCCTCAGCCCGCTGGAACGCTGGTACTGGATCGCCGACCGCACCTCACCGCTCAACGGCATCATCCGCACCCGGCTCCACGGCCACCTGCAACTGCCGCTGCTGCGCCGCGCCCTGGACATCCTCCAGGCCCGACACCCCCTGTTGCGCGTCGCGATCAGTGGCGACGACGGGGGAGCGCCCGCCGCGTTCCGACCGCTGGCCGGGCAGCCGATCCCGCTTCGCCACGTCCAGGTGCCGGCCGACGCCCCCGACGCCGACACACGTTGGGAACACGAGGTCAACGCGCACGAGCTCGCCGAAGGCGTCGACTGGCACACCGGTCCGCTGCTGCGCGCCGTACTGCTCACGCGGGAGGGCGCCGAGCGCGCCGAGGACGTCCACGACCTGATCGTGACGTCGTCGCACTGCATAGCCGACGGCATGACGGGGCTGTCCCTGCTCAGGGAGTGGATCGACATCGCCGCGCAGCTCACCGACGGACAGGAGCCGTCGACCACGTCGCGGCGGGCACTGCCCGCCGCCGAAGACCTGCTGCCACGCCACCTCCGGGGCCAGGCGGGGGACAGCCCCCTGACGGCTCTCATGCAGCGGGACGAAGAGCAGCGCCGCCTGCTCCGGCCACGGCGCATCACCCCCAGCCAACCGGTCCCCTTCCAGCTGCGGCGCACCCGGATGGTGCACAGGTCCCTCACCACCGAGGAACTGCGGCTCCTGGTGAGCGCCTGCCAACGGCACGATGCCACCGTGCACGGAGCCCTGGCCGCCGCCATGGTGACCGCCGTCGCCCAGGAGACGGACACGCAACAGCCGACCCACTTCTCCATCGGCTCCCCGCTCGACTTCCGCTCCGACCTGGACCCCGCCGTCTGCTACGACGAGGCCGGCACCTACGCGGCCACCCTGCCCAGCCACGTCCGGTACCAGCCCGGGGCACCCCTGTGGGACATGGCCCGCGCCATCAGCCAGGACCTGGCGGACCGCCGACAGCGCGAGGAACACCTGGCCCTGGTCAACCTCCTGGACCGGGCAGGGCCCAAGACCTCGGCCGACGGTGAGGCGTTCATGCGCTACATGGACGAACAGGGCCCGCTCAACCTCACCCTCTCCAACCTCGGTCGCCACGACTTCCCCGACCGTATGGGCCCCTGGCGCATGTCCCACACCCAGCTGGTCGCCGGCATCTCCGTCACCGGAGCCGTCGTGGCGACCGCCATCACCACCCACGGCCAACTCGCCTGGAACTTCAGCTACGTCGACGACATCGTCCCCACCCCCCGCGCCCACCACCTCGCCGACGCATCCCTCCACGCCCTGCGCTCCGCCCTCTCGTCCGACACCCCCGAAACCGGCCACTAACCGGCAGATCAGCAACCGCACCACCCCCACCACGGAAGGAAGGTCACGTGTTCCACCAGAAGGCCAAGCCCCTGCCCCCCGCCGGACGCACCGTCGTCATCACCGGGGCCTCCACCGGACTCGGCAAACACTGCGCGCTCCAACTCGAACGGCGCGGCTTCCACGTCTTCGCCGGCGTCCGCAGGGCCGAAGACGGTGAGAAGCTGCGCGCCGAGGCGTCCTCCGCGCGACTGCGGCCCCTCCTCCTCGACGTGACCGACGAGGAGAGCATCCGCACCGCTGCCGCCGAAGTCGCCGAGTCCGTGGACGCACACGGCGTGTGGGGCCTGGTCAACAACGCCGGCACCTGCGTCTCCGCCCCGCTGGAGTGCGTGCAGCCCGCATCGCTGCGGCAACAGCTGGACACCAATGTCGTCGGCGCCGTCGCCGTCACCCAGGCATTCCTCCCGCAACTGCGCCGGAGCCGCGGTCGCATCGTCAACATCTCCTCGGGGCTGGGCAGCGTGGCGATTCCCTACCTCGGCGCATACGCGACCGGACAGTTCGCAAAGGAAGGAATGAGCGACGCGCTCCGGCGCGAACTGCGGCCCTTCGGAATCTCGGTCTCCGTCGTGAAGCCGGGTGCGATCGCGACCCCGATATGGCACAAGGTGCGGGAGACCGGCGAGAAGATCTTGGACAAGACCCCCCACGACATCGCCGACCTCTACCGACTGCCCTTCGAAGAGTTCCTGCGGATGAACGAACAGCGAGCGGAATCCAGCAGCACCCAGCCGGAGGACTTCGCCCGCACCGTCTTCCGTGCCCTCACCTCCGCCCAGCCCCGGACCCGCTACTGCGTCGGCAATGACGCCCGGACCGCCGCGCTGCTCTCACGGCTGCTGCCCGACGCCGCCCTGGACCGCGGATTCCACCAGCTGACCAAGGCAACCAGCAGGAATCCGTGACGCGCATGAGCGCCGCATAGCGCGCCCGCCCGGCCACCGGGACCGCACGTGAAGCCCACGCGGTCCCGGTGGTCCTGGTGGTCCCAGCGAGTCCCGATGGACGCCCGCACCTGATTGAATTCCCAACCTTCTTTCGGTGTTTCTCCGTCTTTCGGACTACCGAATTCACAAGAGCTTCGGGACTAAAGTCCCGGGAGTTGTCGCAGTTGTGTCACCGCGCCCCTGCCTTCGGCTTGCTGTTACAAATCCGACGGATTGCCGTTATGTGGGATGAATAACTTCCCTGACATCGCCGCCGAACGGGGCGGATGACGACAATCGACTCGGACCTGCAAAGGAACTCCTGATGACTTCCTCTCACCGCACGGCCACGCGCCGCCGCAATCTCGTCCGTACCTCCGCGATAGCCGCCGTCGCCGGCTCGGCCCTGCTGCTCCCGGCCGCCGCCGCGTTCGCCGACAGCCCGGCCCCCGCGAACCCCGCGTCCCCGAATGCCGAGCAGGACAAGAAGCAGGACGGCAATCAGAGCCAGGAAAACGGCACCCCGGACAAGGACGCTCAGGACAAGAGCAGCCAGGACGGAAGCAGCCAGGAGAAGAACAAGGAAAGCCAGGACAAGGACAAAAACAGCCAGGACAAGGGCAAGGACAAGAAGGGCGAGCGGAGTTTCGTCCGCGCCCAGAACTTGGCCGGCGGCTTCACGGCCAAGATCTACAAGCTCGGCCAGAACCACTACCAGGCCGACATGTACGCAAAGGCGCCCGACACCGGCAAGCTCGTCAAGTACGACACGTTGGAGACCACGGGTGGCAAGCCCGCCTACGGTCAGCACAACGGCGCCCACTTCGTCCTGCAGCCCGACGGCGCCATGACCTCCTGGGTCGAGGGCGGCAACAAGAAGCCAGACAACAAGGACGGCAAGGGCAAGGACGGCAAGAGCAAGAAGCAGGACCAGGGCAAGGCCACGCCGAAGAACCAGGGCAAGGTCATCCCCAAGGGCGGCGTCAAGGCCGGTGCCGAAGGCGTCGAGTCCGGCGACCACAGCATGCTGCTCGCCGGTGGCGGTGCCGCCACGGCCGCCGCGGGCCTCGGCTTCGCCGTACTGCACCGCCGCAAGGCGGGCCGGTCCGGCGACAACGCCTGAACCACCCGCACATCACAGGAGAGTTGAGGTGGCCCGCTCGTCCCTCACCGGAGCGGGCCGCCCCACTTCCGCCCACCGCCGTACTGCCGTCCTGCCATGCACCTGGAGTCGCCGTGACCACCACCCCCACCCGCCGTCTCCGTCGCCTCGCGACCGGTGCCGCGCTCGCTCTCGCCGTCGCCGGCGGACTGACGGCCTGCGGCAGCGGCGACACCCCCGGCCCCGATGTCAACATCAAGAACGCCGCGACCACCCCGGCCAAGGAGACCGCCCCGCCCATGGCGCCCTCCAAGCCCAAGCGCCTGCAGATCCCTTCCGCGGGCGTGAACGCCGGACCGTTCGTCCCCCTGGAGGTGGGCGGCGACGGCGAGTTGGGCGTGCCCCCGGTGGACAAGGCCGAGCAGCCCGGTTGGTGGACCAAGAGCCCCACCCCGGGAGAGAAGGGCGCCGCCATCGTCGTCGCCCACTACGACACCAAGAACGGCCCGGCCCTGATGCGCAACGTCAAGAGCATCAAGGTCGGCGACGAGATCAAGGTGCTGCGCGAGGACGGCTCCACCGCCACCTTCAAGATCCGCGAACGCCAGCAGGTCAGGAAGGACGCCTTCCCCACCCAGAAGGTCTACGGCGACACCGACCGCCCGGAGTTGCGCCTGCTCACCTGCGGCGGCGAGATCGTCGACGGCCACCGCTCGGCCAACATCATCTTCTATGCCGACCTCGTGAAGTGACCCGCGGCGCCGATCCGGCCCCGGTGGCGCGGGTTTCCGCCCGCGTGCACCACTGCCTGTATCGCACGGGAGTATGTTCGCCCCATGGTTGAGCATCGCATGATCGACGTGAACGGTATCCGGCTGCACATCGCGGAGGAGGGCGAGGGGCCGCTCGTCGTGCTGCTGCACGGCTTCCCCGAGTCCTGGCACTCCTGGCGCCACCAGTTCGCCCCGCTGGCCGCCGCCGGCTTCCGCGTGGTCGCCCCCGACCAGCGCGGATACGGCCGCAGCGACCACCCGCAGGACGTGGACGCCTACAGCATGCTCCACCTCGTCGGGGACGTGGTCGGGCTGATCCACGCCCTGGGCGAGAAGGAGGCATTCGTCGTCGGGCACGACTGGGGCGCACCGGTGGCCTGGCACACCGCACTGCTGCGGCCCGACGTGGTGCGCGGGGTGGCGGGGCTGAGCGTGCCGCCGCCGTTCCGCGGGGAGCGTCCGCCGCTCGTGGCCATGCAGGAGCGGTTCGGCGGCCGGTTCTACTGGAACTACTTCAACCGACCCGGGGTCGCCGACGCCGAGTTCGCCAAGGACACCCGCACCGCCCTGCGCAAGCTGTTCTACTCCGCCTCCGGCGACGCCCCCGGCGCCGGCCGCGCCGACCAGGCACTGGTGGCCGACCCGGCGCGCGGCTGGCTCGCGGACATGATCGACCCCGAGGTGCTGCCGGACTGGCTCACCGAGCAGGACCTGGACGAGCTCACCGAGAACTACGCCAAGGGCTTCACCGGGGCCCTGAACTGGTACCGCAACCTGGACCGCAACTGGGAGCTGACCGCTGCCTGGCAGGGCGCGGTCGTCAGCCCGCCCGCGCTGTACATGTACGGCGACCGCGACCTGGTCCCGGCGTTCCCCGGCACGCGCGAACTCATCGCGAAGCTGCCGGAGTTGATGCCCAACCTGCGCCGGGAGCCGATCGCGCTGCCGGGCTGCGGCCACTGGACCCAGCAGGAGCGGCCCGAGGAAGTGAACGCCGCACTGATCGAGTTCCTGACGGAACTGCGGGGCTGAGCCCGGGCGCCTCGGGCGGCCCCCTCGGGGCGATCGACTGTCGTGCCGGGCCTCCTCCTCTCACCGGGAGGAGGAGGCCCGGTCTTCCGTTTGCCCTCGCCACCTGCGGGCGTCGACCCACCTCAGGCGCTGGCCCACCCGGGACGTTCATGTGCTCCAGGCGCTGATTGATCGCCAGCCGTGAAGAATGCGTTCGTGGAGTGCGTCTTGGTCCGGGGGATGTCTGCCGCTTGACTTCGGGTGGGGCGGAAAGGCCGCCCGGATGCAACGACGAGACAGGGGACCCCTCATGACTAACACCGAACCCCGGGTCGTGGTGCGGCGCTACTTCGACGCGCTGGCGGCCGGCGATCAGGATGTGATCTGGGAGTCCTGGGCCGAGGACGGCAGCTGCTGGTACGGCGGCGACCTGCCGATCTCGGGCACCTGGCAGGGCCGGGAGGGCGTGATCGACGGCTTCCTGGCGACCGCCTTCGCTCACCTGGACCCGGACCGGGAGGTCGGCGTGCGGATCACCAACGTCTTCGGGGAGGGCGAGCAGGTGCTCGTCGAGTGGGACTCCTGGGCGACCGGCAGGACCGGCCGGCCCTACCAGCAGAAGAACATCGGCGTCTTCACCGTCCGCGGCGGAAAGATCGTCGAGATGCGGGAGTACGCGGACACCCAGCACTGGGAGCGCGCACTGGTCGCCGACCCTTCCTGAACTGCCGGAGCTGCGGCCTTCCCGGCAGGCAGCAACGGCGGGTCGGGGAGTGGCGGTAGGGCACCGGGCCCCCGCGGCAGGGGCGCGGTCGTCCTCGGCGGTGGCCGCGGACGACGGCCCCGACCCCTGGAGGCTCAACTGGTGTGGGCCTCCAGGGCGTCGACGATCTCGGGCCAGAGTTCGCGCGGGCGGTCGTGACCCATGTCGGGGATCAGCAGGAGCGTGGCGCCGGGCACCAGGTCCGCGGTGCGTTGCCCCCCACTGGGGTCGATCAGCGTGTCGTCCAGTCCGTGGATGACCAGCGTCGGCACCCGGAGCTCCTTGAGGGCGTCGGCCCGTGACCCGCTGAGGATCATCGCCCCGAGCTGACGCCCGACCCCGGCGGGGTAGTAGTAGCGGTCGTAGCTCCGGGCCGCCAGCTCTCGAAGGACCGCGGTGTTGCCGTAGCGCTTGGAGGCCCACAGCAGTTCCCGGTCCGCCGCCGCGATGTACCCCTCGCGGTCCGCCGGCTTCGGGCTGAAGAGCACCGCCCGGGCTTCCGGACTGGACTGGCCGTATGCGCTCTCCCCGGTCGAGGACATCATCGACGTCAGGGTCAGTACCCGTTCCGGATGGCTGATGGCCATCGTCTGGGCGATCATCCCGCCCATCGAGGACCCGACCACATGGGCGCGTTCGATACCGAGCGCGGTGAGCAGGCCCAGGCCGTCGTCGGCCATGTCCTGGAGCGTGTAGGGAACCATCGCCAGGGCGGAACGCAGGTCTCCCGAGCTCACGGCCGCGATGAACCGACCCATGTCGACGGGGTGATCGTCGAACGTGGTGGACAGTCCGCAGTCGCGGTTGTCGTAGCGGACCACATAGCGGCCACGCTCCGCCAGCGCACGGCAGAGGTCCTCGTGCCAGGCGATCATCTGGGCGCCGAAACCCATCACGAGCAGAACGGGGGCATCACAGGGATCGCCGAAGGTCTCATAGGCGAGGGACACTCCGCGCGACACATCGACGATCGGCATACGGGGAGCCTGCCAGGACCGGCCCCCGTCGCGCATCCATATTCCCGGTGTCGCTCGCGGAGTCAGCGACGGGCCGGCTCGTGGGCGATCGCCGGGCGGACCTTGGTGAGCATCAGGTCCAGGAACCGGTCGGGGTGGCGGAACCCGGCGAAGTGGCTGGCGTCGTCGATGAGTGCGAAGTCCTTCACGGGCGCGACCACGTCGTCGAAGAACCGCCGCGCCGGCCGTGGCGGGGTGAGGACGTCGCTCGCGCCCTGGAAGACGAAGAAGGGGAGGGGGAAGGAGGTGCCCTCGCGCCGTTCGTCGATGGTGACGGCCTCCGGTGCGAGGCGCTCGGAGAAGGTCATCCCCTTCAGATAGGCGCGCAGTCCACCGAGGGTGTGCTGCGGTGAGAACCACAGGGAGCGGATCACCACGGTCTTCATGGTGTCGTAGGACAGCGGGTCGGAGGTGATGACGAGCTTGTTGTAGGCCGACCACTGCTCCACGGTCCAGGCGGACTTGTCGGGGCCCATCGCGGTGACGCCGGCCAGTTCCTTGCGCTTGCCCGCCTTCTCCAGGCGCGCCAGCAGCGCGTGGTAGGCGGAGTTCTCGCGTCCGCCGGCGTTGATGTTCTGGTCGGTGCCGACGTAGGCGGAGTACAGCTCGGGGTGGCTGCGGGCCAGGCGGAGTCCGAGCACGGTGCCGAAGGAGTTGGCGACCAGCAGCACCTTGTCGACGCCGAGCCGGGTGCGGACGTGGTGGGTGAGCTCAAGGGCGTCGCGGTGGAGCCGGGCGAGGGTGAACTCGCCCTGCCCGTCGGGCCCGTTGTGGGCGAAGGTCCGGTCCGCCCCGCGCATGTCCCATCGGACGATGGTGAAGTGCCGCTCCCAGGCGCGGGTGCGGGGGACGTAGATGTGGTTGGAGGCGCCGGGGCCGCCGTGCAGCTCCAGGATCACGGGGTTGCGGCGGTCGTCGCCGCGGACCGAGACCCACTGGTCGATTCCGCCGATCCGGACGAATCCCGACTCGTCGATGCCGTGCGGGGCGGTGACGCGCAGCAGGTTGGCATACGAGGTGCGCTTGAGCTGTCGATAGCCCAGCAGGCCGGCGGCGGGGCCCGCGAGGGCGGCGGCGGAGGCGGTGACGATGGTGCCGAGCATGGGTTGTCCCCCTAAACTGTTTATGGCATAAGCGCCGATGTTTAAGGTATACACAGTTGTAGGGGTGGGCGTCAACCGCTCCGTCGGAACAGGGAGGACCGTCATGACCAAGGCCGCCAGGCCCAGATCCGCCGGCGACGACAAGAAGCAGCGCGACCTGCAAGCCGGCGTCGCGCTGCTGTGGGGTGAACAGGACCGGCCCGCCCGCGGCCCCAAGCCCAGCCTCACTCCGCAGCGGATCGCCGGGTCGGCCGTCGCCCTCGCCGACGCGGAGGGCCTGGAAGCGGTCTCGATGAGCAAGGTCGCCGCCGCCTTCGACGTCTCGGCGATGGCCCTGTACCGCTACATCCCCGGCAAGACCGAACTCGTCGAGCTCATGGTCGAGTCCGTCCTCGCCGACGTCCCCGACCTCACGACCGCGGGCCCCGGCTGGCGCCCCCGGCTCATCGCGTGGGCACAGCGCTCATGGCAGGTGTACCAGGCCCACCCCTGGCTCATCGCCGCCACCGCGATGCGCCGCCAGGTCATGGGGCCCAACCAACTCGGCTGGCTGGACGCCGCCCTCGCGGCCATGGAACCCACCGGATTGACCGCCCCCCAGCGCCACCAGGTCTTCCTCCTCCTCGCCGGGCACGTGCGCAGCCTCGCCCAGCAGCTCGTCGACTTCGACGAGGACCACAACCGCGAGTGGACCCGCCTGACCAACGAACTCCTCACCCGCCAGGCGGACCGCTTCCCGGCGCTGACCCGGGCCGTCGCCGACGGCGCCTTCGCACCCGACGACATCGACCCGCTCGCATTCGGCCTCGAACGCATCCTGGACGGCGTCCAGACGCTCATCGACCGGACCGGGCCCGCCTCGACCTGAGGGGGCGCCCGGCCCGCGGGCGCTGTGACGGGAAAGGCGGCCGCTGCCGGAGCGCCGGCCGACGATCCGCAGCGCCTCCGCCCCCTGCGGACCCGATCTGGGAGCGGAGGCGCTGGTCACCGGTGGCTGACGTGGAGCCGCGGCAGGGCGTGGCCGGCGCCGGCGTCCGCTGCGGGCGGCGTGCCTCCTGTGGTGGTCGAGGGGGGTGGGCGTCGGATGGTGGTGGTGTCGTCGGTCAGCATCAGGGCCATGAGAAGGCCAGCGGAGCGTTCGCTGAGTGCCTGGGCCGCGGGGAGCAGCCGATGGCGCTGTTCGGCGGGCAGGGACAGCGCCACACAGGTGGCGCGTCCGGGGATGCCGAGGGGGAAGGCGGCGCAGACCTCGCGGTCGGAGTACTCCAGCAAGTCGAACTGGGCGGCGTGCGGGCCGTGGCCGTCCAACGCTTCGAAGAGTGCACGGGGGTTGGTGATGGTGCGGCTGGTGAGCTTGATCGGCCGGTGGCGGGCGAGGTGGTTCATGCGGTCGTCGAAGTCGAGTTGGGCGAGCAGGCTCTTGCCGACGGCGCTGGCGTGGGCGGTGTCGCGGAAGGCGACCCACTCCGTCACCGGGGGAGCCTGCGGCCCGTGCGCAGTGTGCAGGACGTTGACGTCTCCGTCGGCGTAGTCGCTGACGTAGACGGCGGCGCCGAGCCGGTCCCGCAGGCCCGTGAGAGTCTGCTGAAGCAGTTGCCCGCGGCGCTCGGGGCGTCGGGTCATCTCCACCAGGGGGCCGGGCACATGGACGCCGGCGACCGTGCTGATCAGTTGTTGGCCGCGCAACCAGTGCAGCAACCAGGCCACAGGGCCCAGCGCAAGTCCACTTCGGCGCGCGAGGTCCCGGGTGGTGATGCCGTCCGCCGCATCGACGAGGTAGAGGATGTCCAGTGCCCGGGCGGCGGCCTTCCACTGTTGCGGGGTGTCCGCGTAGGCCACCGTCCTGCGGGCCATTTCGGTGAGGACGGCAGGCCGCAGCGAGTTGGCGGACCACCACGGATCGCGCCCACCGGCCTCGTCGGCTCCGGTGTCGGGGACGGGGCCCGGCTGGCGGGGCGGCAGCGGTAGCAGCAGTCCCTCGCCCCGGGGCGCGGCGTCGGCGGGGCCGGCACAGTCGCGGCGCGCATGCCGCGGCGGTGGGGACGAAGGGGGTTCGGCTTCCAGTCGGGGCGGGGGCTGGTGCCTGCGTCCGGGGCGGGGCAGGTTGCCCAGTCGGGGTGCCGGCACCGGAACGAGCCGGCCGGCGGCCATCGCCACGTTCCCACCGGGTCCCGCCTCCAACGGCGGCGCGCAGTCGCCGGCCCGTGCGATGTCGTGCGGGGCGTCCGGCGCCGCGGATTTCCCCATGCCGTCGCGGACTTCGTCGATGAACTGCGGGTCCTCGATGCGCGGGGCTTCCGCGGCGCCGTCCGTGCGGCCCGTCATGCTCTTCAGCAGTGCGCGGGCATCGCCGTGTCCGTGCCGTGCGGCTTCGGCCACCAGGAACCGTACGCCTGCCCCCCCTCCTTTCCCCGTACGAGCGGCCAGGGCTGCCAGGCGGAACAGGGCTCCGGGATGTCCGGCTTCGGCGGCCTCCCCCAGCCATTGGGCCGCCAAGGGCAGCTCATGACGTGCCAGCGCCTTGGAACCCAGCCGATAGAGGGAGTTGGCGTGGGCCCGGTCCTCGGTCGTCATCGGGTATTGGGAAGTCAGGGGACCGAAGTCTCCGCACGGCCGGTCCCAGAAGTCGGGCGGACCGGCGAGTTGGGCCAGCAGCGTTGCGAGCCCGGCCGGGACCACCGGCTCCGGGCGACCTGCCCCGCCGCCGTGGCCGTCGTACCTGCTCACATCCCTCACCTGTCCCTCACCCCGTGCTGCTTCTGCTTGCGGTGCCCAGCCCGAATATGCCCGGCGAGCTTGCCCCTTAGTTGCGAAACGGCCTTATTCCGCATTCTGTGGAGCTGATGCGCGGAAATGCCGAGCGCGCGTGCGATTTGCGCGTCGGAGAGCCCCCGGCTCTGCAGGTCCACCACCTTCTGCTGCATGCTTTCGGGCATGTCTTCGATCGCCGGCTTCACCAGGTCCTGGAGCACCCGGTCCGTACCCACCACCGGCTGCTCCGGCACCGAGTCCAAACCGTCGTTGGCCAGCAACACCAGCTTCTTCCGCAGCAGTTCCGTACGGAAGCGGTCGAACGCCAAGTTGCGGGCCGCCCGTTGCAGATACGCCTGCACGTTCGTCTCCGGTGCCAGACCCCCACGCGTGGCCTTCGACCCCACCCGCAAGAACGCTTCCTGCGCGATGTCCTGACACGCGGCCAAGGACAGCGACTCGAACTCCCGCCGCAGCGCATACGGCTGTCTGTCCATGAAGTCCGGGTAGTACTCCAGCAGCCGCTGGGCCACCTGCCCCTCCACGATCACCGCCTCTTTGGGCGGGCCGTCGCCTACCACGGGCCCCGCTCCTCACCCGCCGTGCCACCACCTGGGACGCTGTCGGTGGTGATCACGACATGCAGAGCCACCGCAGTCGGCGGCACGGTGACATCCACCCGCACCATCGAGGGACCGGCGACGCACCGGTGTTCCTCGTGCCCCCGTCGATCCGCGGCACCGTGGGATCGACGGGGCCCTCCTCCGTCGGGGACACGCTCCCGGCGCAGGCGCAGCAGGACGCTCAGTGCGTGTACCGCGCTCACGGCGGCCGGGAGGTATCCGGTCCATTCCAGGGGCGGTGTCATGTAGTGGTTCTCCCTCGATCGGGCAGGGACGCGGTGTACGCCCTCGCCCCTTCCGACGAAGCGGGAGGTCCACTTCTCCCCCGACCGCACCGCCAATCAGCCGAACGGGTGACGGGTTCCGGCGGGCAGCGGCCACGCCGGCCCGGTCGCCGTGTCGGTGTCGTCGAGGTGTCGCTCAGGCGGTGAGGGCGGGGTAGTCGGTGTAGCCGCGGTGGTCGCCGCCGTAGAAGGTGGTCGTGTCGGGGGTGTTGAACGGGCCGCCGGCGGCGAGCCGGCGCGGCAGGTCGGGGTTGGCCAGGAACAGCGCCCCGTAGGCCACCATGTCCGCGGTCTCGTCCTCGATCAGCTTGAGGGCGTCGGGGCCGGTGGGGGCGGGGTGGGTGAAGGGGTTGAGGACGAACGTGCCGTCCCATGCCGTGCGCAGCCGCGCGGTCAGGTCGCCGTCCGGACCCTCCAGCAGGTGCAGATATGCCAGGTCCAGGTCGGAGAGCCGGGCCAGCAGGGCGAGGTAGGTCGCGCCGGGGTCGTCCTCGGCGATGTCGTTGTACGGGTTCCCGGGCGAGATCCGCAGGCCGACCCGGTGGCTGCCGATCGCCTGGGCCACGGCGGTCGTGACCTCGACGGCGAACCGGATCCGGCCCTCGACGTCGCCGCCCCAGGCGTCGGTGCGCTGGTTGGAGTTGGGGGCGAGGAACTGGTGGATCAGATAGCCGTTGGCGCCGTGGATCTCCACGCCGTCGAATCCGGCCTCGATGGCGTTGCGGGCCGCGTCGGCGAAGTCGGCGATGACCTGCCGGATCTCCGCTTCGTCAAGTTCCTTCGGCGTCACGAAGTCCATCGGGCCCTGGTGGGTGAAGACCTGGCCCTTGGCGGCCACCGCCGACGGCCCCACCGGCACCAGGCCGTCGGGCAGCAGGCTGGGGTGGCCGATCCGCCCGGTGTGCATCAGCTGGGCGAAGACCACTCCGCCTTCGCGGTGCACGGCGTCGGTCACCGTCCGCCACGCCCGCACCTGCCCGGGGGTGTGCAGGCCGGGGGTGTCGGGGTATCCCTGGCCGGCCGGCGAGGGCTGGATGCCCTCGGCGGACCTGTCAGTCACGCGATCTTCCGCCTGGCCCGCATCCACCGCATGCTCGCCGGACAGCTGCTGCGCCGCATCGGGCTGCATCCGGGCCAGGAGCTGGTCATGATGCACCTGTGGGAGCTCGGCCCCCAGCGGCAGACCGACCTGGTGCGCCTGCTGGACTCCGACGCCGCCACCATGACCCGCACCGTCCAACGCCTGGAACAGGCCGGCTTCGTCCGCCGCCGCCCCTCACCCACCGACAAGCGCGCCACGCTCGTCGAACCGACGGCCGCCAGCCATGCCCTGCGCCACGAGGTCGAGCAGGTGTGGACCCATCTCGAAGACCTCTCGACGGCCGGCTTCTCCACCGAGGAGCGGACCGCCGCCCTGCACACCCTGGAACGGCTGGAGCACAACCTCGCACAGGCCGCCGCTGATTCCGCGCACGCGGACACGGAGCGATAGCGCGCCGGCACCCCGCCCGGGACGGGGCGTGGGCCGGACGCACCGTTGGCGGGCGGGCCTGGTCACGCCGTGATGCGCAGTATGCGTGGGGGACGGGGCGCCGGTTCGGGTAGCCGAAGCGGCCGGTGGCCCGGTGTGATGCTCCCCAGGAGGGTGGCGTGACGGGCGCCCGTACTGGACGGAAGGGTGCCGGGCAGCCCGTGGAAGGTGAGGAATCCCAGGACGGCGAACGCCAGGGCTTCCTTGGCCTCGGAGGGCAGGCCGAGGTCGTCGCTCGGACGCAGCGGTACGCCGGGGAGTTCCTCGGAGATCATCCGCATCAGCGTGGGATTGCGGGTGCCCCCGCCCGAGGCGATGAGCTCGGTGACCTGGTGGGCACGGCAGGCGTCGGCGACGATCACGGCGGTCAGACGGGTCAAGGTGGCCAATACGTCGTCCGTGCCGAGCCCCGGCGTCCGTCCCAACGCCTTTTGCAGGTAGGGCAGATGGAAGTGTTCCTTGCCGGTGCTCTTGGGGGCGGGCCCGCGGTAGTACGGGTCGGACAGGAGAAGGCGGAGCAGGTCGGGATCGGTCCGGCCGGCGGCGGCCCGGCGCCCGTCCTCGTCGCAGTGCGCCGCGCCCCCGGTGAAGTGACCGATGGCGGCGTCCAGGAGGGCATTGGCGGGGCCGGCGTCGAAGGCCAGCGGTTCGGTGTCGGGTGCGACCACGGTGATGTTGGCGATGCCCCCGAGGTTGAGCGCCGCCGGCGTACCGGGAAGCGCGCGCAGCAGCAGGGCGTCGGTCATGCTGACCAACGGGGCGCCCTGTCCGCCGGCGGCGACGTCCTTGCTGCGCAGGTCGGAGACGACGGGGAGTCCGGTGTGCTGGGCGATCCAGGCGGGCTGGCCGAGTTGGAGGGTGCCGCGGACGGTGCCGCTGTCGACCCAGTGGTAGAGCGTCTGACCGTGGGAGACCACAAGGTCGGCGACATCGGCGCACAGCTCGTGGAGGGCGCGTTCGGCGACGGTGGCGAAGGCGCGTCCGATGCCGGTGTCCAGGGCGCAGCAGGTCTGCGCGGTCGTGGCAGCCGGGGGCAGCGTGGCGGCGATGAGGCTGCGCAGATCGTCCGGGTAGGGCACGGAGAGGTGTCCGAGCGGGCGCAGGCGCAGGGTGTCGTCGTCGAGGGTGAGGTCTGCGGCGGCGGCCTCGATGGCGTCATAGGAGGTGCCGGACATCAGACCGATCACGCGCAGGGCGCCGTCCGGTACCTCCGCTGTGCGGCCGGGGCGGGACGGAGACATGGTTCCCTCCTGAGGCTGCCGACGCCGACGGGGGCGGACGGCTCCCGCGATGTGGTGGGAATCGAGTGTGACAGGGTTTCCCGGATTCCCTCACCACACCGACCCACCACTGGGAGATGTCGGTCGGGATCAGTCCAGAGCCTGGTACTCGGCTGGTGGCGCGATGAGTTCGGGGTGCTCCACCGTGTAGCGATCCCCGTAGAGCGCCAGCATGGCCCAGTGCCAGGCTTCGTCGTGGAAGACGAGACCGCGGTAGGGGGCATCGCTCGGCTCGTACGGGTAGTGCGCCACGGCGGCCTCCCGGGCCCGGGCCGGTGACAGGCCGCCGTAGCGACGCATCACCCAGGCATAGCGACCTCGCTCACCTCGCAGGCATGCGAGGTACTCCTCCTCGCTCCACGTCATGTGACAACCCTAGTTGCCTGGCTCGGGGCGTCCGGGCTCCTCCCGCGGGCGGCGGTGTCCGCAGTCGGTGCCTGTGGTGGTGATCCGGGCCGATCAGTGGGGCGCCGAGGCAGCGCGCTGCGCGATCCAGCCGGCCATCGCCCGTACGCCGATGCCGATGGCGCGCTCGTCCGGGGCGAAGTCGGGGTAGTGCGGGAAGCAGGTCGTGATGGGAGAGTTGGGGGCGCGGACGCCGAGGAAGGTGTAGGTGCCGGGGACGTGGTCCAGGTAGAGGGCGAAGTCCTCGCCGTTGAACGGGAAGGCGGCGTGGAGCTCGGTGACCGCGTCGCGGCCGAGCGCCCGGCGCAGGTGGTGGGCGAGCGCGCGGGCATCGCGTTCCGGGCAGACCATGGCGGGGAACGGGTCGGCGGGGAAGCTCACCGTGGCGCCCGCGTACGAGGCCGCCAGCCGGCGGATGCCCGCGCGGACCTCCGGGTACCGCTCCTGCGGCCAACAGCGCGAGGACACGCTCACGGTGGCGTCCTGCACCCTGGCCCGGACGGCCACGAAGCGGTTCAGCGGCCCATGGGGTGTCCGGACGTCGGCGACCATCCGCTCCAGGTCCGCGGGTGTCTGCGGCGGTGTCACCGTGGCGAGCGCGCCGATCGCGGCGGCCAGCCGCCCTGCGGTATCCGGTGCGTCCGGCCCCGCGATCGTCACCTGGGCGTGGTCCTGGCCCGGCAGGCCGTAGCCGGGGGTCACCGCGAACTGCCCCACCGGGAAGGGCCCGCAGTGCAGTGCGTGGATCTCCTCGACCCGGGTGCGCTCCAGCACCCCGGCGTCGATCATCGCGCGGGCGCCGGCGAGCGCCTCCTCGGCGGGTTGGAAGAGGAACACCGCCGTTCCGCTCAACTGGCGCCGCAGCCGTGCCAGGACGTGCGCGACGCCGAGCGCGATCGTGGTGTGGAGGTCGTGCCCGCAGACATGGGCTGTTGCCGGGCCGCCCCCGACGATGTCCTGGGGCGGCACCGCGTCCATGTCGGCCCGGTACGCGATGGTCCGGCCCGGACGCGCACCCCGCAGGACGCCGACGACGCCGTTGCCGCCCACCCCGGTGACGACGTCCAACCCCGCCGCCCGCAGCTGCCGGGCCACCACACCGGCGGTGCGCCGCTCCTGACCCGGCGCCTCGGGGTGCCGGTGGAGGTCCTGCCGGAGCGCGATCAGACCGCGCCGCAGGCGCTCCGCCTCGGCGTCCACCGCTCGTTGTGTCACCGTGCGCGGCCGGCCCGCGGCGACGGCATCCCCTGCCGCGCCACCCGCGATCCCCACACCTGCCGCCGCGGCGCCGGCGAGCAGCGAACGGCGCGCGAGAGCCTGCCCCAGGGGACGGTTCGCCGTTCCAGTGGCTTCTACCGGCCCGTCAGCTGCTACCGCTCCTACAGCTCTTGCCCTTCCTACAGTTCCTGCTGTTTCTGCCATTCCTGCTGTACCTGCTGTTCTCACTGGTCACCCTCGTGATGCATTGAGCTCCGGCACGGTTCCGCGGGGTGCGGTCGTCGCCGTTCGGTGAGCGGAGCTTCCGTGTGGACATGGACACGATCGCCCGGGGCGGCGGTCGTTGCCCATCCGGCGAGCCACCGCTGAGGGGTGGGGGTGGCCCCAGCGCGGCAGGAGCGGGTTCACCGGCTCTTGCCGCCCTTGACGTCCACCGGAAGGTCGTCGCGCAGCTCGCGGAACAGCCGCTGTGCTCGGGAGCGGTCCCAGAGCACGGCGCTGCCCTCGGCGGTGGGGATGCCGATGGCGGACACCGGAGCGTTGAGCTGGGTGCCGTGGCCGCCGTTGACTCCCCGGACCGCCTGGAACATCGAGGTGAGGTCCAGCAGATCGGTGTTCCGGTCGACGATGAGGGTGTCCAGTCCGGCGTTGAGGGCGGAGTAGACGGCGAACGGGTTCAGTACCGTGCCCGGCTCCGCCGCCCGGTGGGCGAGGGCGGTGAGGAACTTCTGCTGGTTGCGGGTGCGGCCCAGATCGCCCTGGGCCTCCTGGTGGCGCTGGCGGACGAAGGCGAGCGCCGCGGTGCCGTCGAGGGTGTGGCAGCCCTTGGTGAAGTCGGCGCCGGACTTCTCGTCCTTGAGGTTCCGGTCGAGGCAGATCGGGACGCCGCCGACGGCGTCGACCAGGTTGACGAAGCCCGCGAAGCCCACCTCCACGTAGTGGTCGATCGTCAGGCCGGTGTTGTGCTCGACGGTGTTGACCAGCATTTTCGGACCGCCGATCGCGAACGAGGCGTTCAGCTTGTGCTTCGCCGGGCCGTGCCGCTTGCCGGTCATCGGACTGGTGTAGGCCGGGACGGTCAGCCACGAGTCGCGCGGCAGGCTCACCATCGTGGTGCCGGCCGGGCCGGTGTGCAGCAGGATCATCGAGTCCGTGCGCCGGCCGCCGGCCGAACCGGTGTGCAGCTCCTGCTTCTCGCGGTCCGTGAGGCCCTCGCGGCTGTCGGACCCGACGAGGAGGTAGGTGGTGCCGCTGCCGCTGTCCTCATCCCCGCCGGACGTGCCGAGGTCGACGGTGTCGTGGAGCTTGCCGTCCGCCCAGGCGAAGGCGCCGGCGGGCACGACGAGGAGGGCGACCAGCAGCCCGACGGCGATACGGACCACCGGCCGCTTGCGCCGGGAGCGGTGCGCGCGGCGCCGCGGTGCGGGTTCGCCGGCCGAGGACGGGGCGCCGGCCCGGTGCCCCCCTGTGCTGCTCATGTGCTCACTCTCCTCGGTCACTTCGACGACAGGGTGCTCGGATGGGGGACCGGCTCGCCGAGCAGATGTTGGTCGGCGGTGCCGGAGCGGTGCATGCGGTGCCAGGTGAGACGGGTGCCGAGCAGCGCGGTGACCACGGACTGGATCACGACGAGGTACAGCAGCTGCCGGTAGAAGAAGAGTTGGAGCGGCAGGGCCCACAGCACACCGAGCCGTTCGTGGTCCAATCGCAGCGCATAGGCCGCGGTGGCCATCTGGACGGCGAGGAAGCCCAGCCAGACCCCGAGGGCCTGCGGGGTGTCGCCGAAGCACAGCCCGTAGAGGGCGAAGACGTCGACGACCGGTGCGAACAGCGGCAGCACGATCTGGAACAGGGCCAGATAGGTCAGTCCGCGACGGCCGAAGCGGCCGGCCGGCCCGACCTCGATCAGGGCGTGGCGGTGCTTCCACATCGACTGCAGCGTTCCGTAGCACCAGCGGTAGCGCTGGCGCCACAACTGGCGGAAGCTGCTGGGTACTTCGGTCCAGGCGACGGCCCGCTCCTCGTAGACCGCGCGTCGGCCCGCGCGCCACAGTGCCATGGTGAGGTCGGTGTCCTCGGCCAGGGTGTCGTCGCTGATGCCGCCGATCGCGGTGAGCGCGTCCCGGCGGAACGCCCCGATGGCACCGGGGACCGTCGGCATGCACTCCAGCACCTCGAACATGCGCCGGTCCAGATTGAAGCCGAGGACGTACTCCAGGTGCTGCCATCTGCCCAGCAGGCCGCCCCGGTTGCCGACCTTGGTGTTGCCGCTGACCGCACCGATCGTCGGGTCGGCCAGCGGCTGGATGAGCTGGTGGAGGGCGTCCGGCTCGAAGACGGTGTCCGCGTCGACCACGACGATGATCTCGTGACGCGCGTAGCGCAAGCCGGTGCCGAGGGCGTTCGGCTTACCGGAGTTGGGCTGCTGCACCACGGTGACCCGCGGGTCGCCGAGGCCCCGGGCGATCTCCGCGGTCCGGTCCGTCGACCCGTCGTCGATGACGAGGATCTGCAGGTCCCGGTGTGTGGAGGCGAGCAGGGAGCGCACGGTGGCCCCGATGCCCGCCTCCTCGTTGTACGCCGGAACCAGCACCGTCACCGGGTCGGTCACCTTGCGCAGCCAGGGCGCGCCGGACCGGTGCCGGTGCCGGCGGCGCACATGGACGCGGGCGAGGAAGGCGACCACCACCAGGCGGAGGATGCCCAGTGCGCCGGCGATCCCCAGCGCCCAGGTCATTGCGCGTGCGAAGGTGTGCCCGAGCGACTGGATCCGGATCAGCGCACTGCCCTGGATGCGTTCCAGGAGGGAGGCCGGAGTGACCAGCGAGGGCCTTTCGAGTCCGTCGGTGACCGTGGTGAAACGGCCCACTTCGGGGTCGGTCAGCAGCTTCTCCGCCTCCTGGTACCCCAGCGCGGTCTGGCTGTACTGGCGGACCACGCCCAGCGGAGGTCTGCGGGTGGACGGGGTGGCGGCGACGAGCAGGTAGCCCTGGTCGGAGGCGTGTTGCGCGGCCGTCCACTCCGCGCCGCACAGCGTGTCGGCGGTGGTGGTGTGCGGCAGCCGCAGCAGCCGGGTGGTGACGCCGGCGGCTCCCGCCAGGGCGGTACGGGTCAGGGAGAGTTCCCACCTGGCGCGGAGCGCTGAGGCGCTGCCCAGGTCGCCGCCTGTGTAGGTGTACGAGCCGATCTCGTGGCCGGCTTCATGGATGCGCCGGACCAGGTCCGGGTGGCGCGCCGCCTGGGTCCCGTAGAGGAAGAAGGTGGCGTGTGCGTGGTGCGCGCGCAGCAGGTCGAGCAGCCGCGGGGTCCATACCGGGTCCGGGCCGCCGTCGAAGGTGAGCGCGGCGGTGCGGAACGGCATCTGCGCGGTCTCGGCGGTGCCGGCGCCGGTGACCCGCAGCACCGGATCCCCGTTGTCGGCGGATCTCGGTATGGGACGGGTGCAGGCTTGTCGCGTGCGGGAGCCGTCGACCTCGTGGGTGGTCCAGCCTTCGAAGAGCAGGGAGGCCGCGACTATGGGGAGGATCAGCAGCAACAACAACCAGTGCCGGCGTGGGGGGTGGCGCAACGCGTGCCGCCCCTGGCCTGACATCGCCACAAGGGGCCCTTTCTGTCGGGGAGTCTGCCCGGTGGGAGGGCGGCCGCCCGCGCGGGCACGCCGGGGCGGCGGGCGCGGGCGACGACGCCGAGGTGCGGTACCGGGGAGCGCCTGGACGCCCGGCGGTGGTGCCGGGGAAGGCTTGATGCCCCGTCACCGGGTGCGACGGTGAGCGTCGCACCCGGGGCGGCTCGCCGGTGCTGCCTCTCCTACGGGGCAGGGACGGGGTCCGCGGGGGCGGCGGACGAGGACGCGCGCTGCCCTATGGGCACGGCGGGTCCGGGAGTGCGGGACGGCACCGCGCGCCGGGGGCGGTCGGTGCTGTGGGGTTGCTGATGTCTTGCGTGTTGCGGGAGTTGGCCGGCCTGGTCCGGCGCCGGTTGCCCGGCCGCTTGCGGAGATCCGCCGAACACGACGACGAGAAGCACGAGATATCCGGTGCACATGCACCCTACGGTCAACGCCACACTTCCCAGTAAGCGTCGACGCCTGCCTGAGGTGTCGACAAATACGGGACGATTGCGCTGTTTACCGGGGCGAATGCTGTGGGGGGTAGCGGTTCGCATGGGGGGTGAGTGTATCCAGCTGTGCGCGAAGCGGAACAGAAAGATCGGCCAGTGCTTCCGCGCCGGTGGCGTCGGTGGTGAAGCCGCCGGTGGCAAAAGCGCAACTCCTACCCGCCCACGGCATGTTCATTCATCACCGCACGGCAATCCGCCGACCGATGTCCCTTTCGTCCGGACGCTTCCGGCGGGATTTCACATCCTCTTCGCGAAATGATTCATGATGTGAAGTCACTCACGTCGCCCGGCGATAGTGCCGGGCAATTGCGCCGTTCAATAAGCGTGTTGCGGTGATGTGTGCGGTGTTCGCCCCTCGCGGTATATCCATGGGCGACAGCACACAAATCCGGCGCATCGCCGGCCGTTTCGTCGCGCTCCGGCGGGGCGCTTCGACGGTCCGTGGCGCCGCGGCTCGACCGCCGGGCCGGCGCCCGATCGCGCCGGCCCGGCAATGCTCACCCCGTCGCGGGCGAGCGCTCCAGGGCGTGTCGTCAAACTCCCGTCGTTCGCCCGGAGGGCGGGCCTCGCGGCGTCTGGTGCGTGCGATCTCAAGGCGGAGGGTCATCCCGGTACTGGGCGTACCGGGGTGAGCCCGACAACGCAGAGAGCGTGCGTGCCAGGCGTCGCGAGGCAGGCGGGAGTTTGACGACAGGCCCTAGAGCCGATGCGTTCGCCCCCGTGCCTGCCCTGCCGGGGCGCGCCGTGTCGCGGGCGCCGCGGTGTCGGCGCAGCAGCAGGTGGAGCACGGCCAGCAGGACGGCGGTGGCCAGTGCGCTGTGCCAGAGGAGGGCGTCCAGGCGGCCGGCCGAGAGATAGCCGCCCGCGGCGACGGCCGCCACCGCGCACACCGCCCGGTCGACGATGCTTTCGAGGGACAGCAGGGTGGCGCGGGGCGCCCCCGCGGGGATGGCGTCGTTCACCAGCTTCCGCTGCAGCGGATAACCGAAGCCGGCGACGGCGGCGAACAGGCACAGCAGGGCGACGACGGCCCAGGGCCCGCCGAGCGTGCTGCCCGCCAGGGTCGCCGCCATCGCCAGGCTGAGCAACGACACCCAGGTCACCGGGGACAGCCGGGTGGTGAGCCAGTGCGGGCGGGCCGAGGCCACCGCTTCGGCGACGGTCATCGCGGCCAGCGCCCCACCGTGCGCACCGTCGGGGATGCCGTGGTCGAGCAGGATCGGCTGGAAGAGGTTGACCTGGCAGATGCGGGCGAGGGTGAAGAGCGCGACGCCCTGCACCATCACCAGGGCGAGCCAGGGCGTGGCGCGGACGGTGCGCAGCGCGACCGTCGCCTCGTGCCAGAAGGAACCGGCGGTGCGTCGGCCGGAGCGGCCTGCCCGGTCCCCGCCGTCGGAGGGGTACTGGCGCGGCAGCAGCACGGCGCAGACCAGCGAGCCGGCGGCGCTCGCCGCGCTCAGGACGTACGGCGCGCAGTGCGCGAGAGCCATCAACGGGCCGACCAGCGGCCAGCACACCACCTTCGCCGCCAGACCCAGCGCCCTGGCCTGGCCCTCGGCCTTCAGGTAGTGCTCGGACGCGCCCTCGGCCCGCAGGCCGTCGTAGAGGTAGGCGCTGGCGGCGCCCGAGGTCAGTGAGCGTCCGGCGGCGATGAGCAGGAAGTGGACCAGGAAGCCGGAGTAGTGCAGGGCCAGCACCGGGACCAGGTTCGCCGCGGTCATCACGACCGCGCCGGCCCGCAGACAGTTGCGGGTGCCGATGCGGTCGGCGACCAGCCCGGTGGGGATCTCGAAGAGGCAGAAAGCCAGGTAGTAGATGCTCTGGATGCCGAAGATCTGGCCGTCGGTCAGGCCGGCCTGCCGCTGGTAGGCGTAGAACACCGGCATCCACCACAGCAGGTTGAACAGCAGCTGGAAGCCGTTGTTGAGGCGGATGATGCGGCGGGCCCCCGGCGAGGGGGGCGCGCCGACCCGGGTGCGGGGCGTGCGGGAACGGCCGCGGCCGAGGCGGCCGCTCACCGCGCGTAGGGGCGGATCTGGACCACGTGGAAGGCGCCCTGATCGGTCATCAGCCACTCGATGTCCAGGGGCCGGTCCACGTCTTGGTCGCTGAAGTGCGACTGGAGCAGCCGGCCGGCCAGCGCCAGTCGGCCCAGCCGCTGCCGGGTCCCGGCGGGCAGGTCACTGCCGCACGAGCCCAGCGCCACGGTGCGGCCACCGCCCTCGACCGTGTTGTACAGGTACTGCAGCGGCAGCGCGGTGCCGTCGACGACGGTCTCGGGCGAGCCGGGGGAGCAGTTGAGGCAGACGTTGCGGAAGTCCGCGCGCCGGGTCGGGTTGCAGGTCACCAGTACGCCGCCGAGGTCCGCGGCCTGATAGCGCTGGATGATCACCCCCATGTAGGCGTCGTCGAGCGGGATGCCCGCCTGGTGGCGCAGCCGGACACTGCGGGGCGAGAACAGCGACGCCCACACCCGGCGTACCGCGTCCAGGAGTTGGGCCGTGCCGCGCACGTCGGTGACCGAGTCGTAGACGCCGGCGGCGGAGAACCCGGGCAGGTCCTCGGCGTTGGAGGAGGACCGCACCACCAGACGGTCCGCGCCGTCCGGGCCGGCGGGCAGCGCCCCGGTGATGCGGCGGGCCAGTCCGTCGGGCATCGGGGCGTGCCGGAGCAGGTCCTGCAACGTGCGGCAGCGCCGGTCCACCGTGTCCGCCGCGTCGCCCTCCAGCGCGGCCCTCAGCTCGTCGATGCCCGCTCGGACGGTGGGGGAGGAGGCCAGGAAGCGGTGTTGCAGGGCGAACGGGAGCGCGACGCCGTCGGGTGCCTCGACCGTGGCGCGGGTGAACGCCGAGGCGGCGGCCCGCAGTTCCGCGCCGCGGGTGGTGGGTGCGACGCCCAGGCGCGCCGTGAGGTGGGCGTACAGGTCGGTCCGCGGCGGGCGGGGACGGCCGTGGAACGCGGTCAGGTCGACGCGGTGGTCGCCGAGGACGTGGTGCAGCTCCCCGAGGTTGGCCGCCTTGGTGCCGTAGCAGTCCTGGTCGGTGCGGCGCAGCCGGTGCAGGGGCAGTGCGGGCAGGTCCGTCAGCCGCGGGGGGCGGACCCGGACCGGCTGCCGTTGCCACGCCGGCGCGGTGAGCGTCGGCGGCTGGGCGAGGCGCACCAGGGTGATGTCGTCGTCGCGCACCTCGTAACGGACCCAGGCGCCGTCCAGGCCGTCCGCCACGACCAGGTGATCCAGGTCGCGGACGATCGCGTTGGGGATGCCCCAGCCGGAGGCGAGGACGTTGGTGTGCGAGAGCGGGGTGGTGGGGGTGGTGTTGATGAAGCCGGCGACCCGCGGCACGTCGTCGGGCAGCCGGGGCATGGCCACGATGTCGGACCAGCCGAGGGCACCGGCCGCGGCGGCGTACTCACCGGCCGTCCGGAAGTGGCGCAGCCGGCCGACGGCCTCGCCGGGGTTCAGCGGGGTCCGGGTCCGGCTGCCGAACAGCTGATGGCTGTGGATCCGCGGCACCCGGACGTCGCTGATCACGGCGAGTTCGTGTTCCTGCCCGTGGTTGGCCGGTTTCAGCAGCAGCGGGAGCCGGGCGTCGAGCCGGTGGCGGACGGAGGCGTAGAACTCCTCCAGCAGGGGGCCGGACATGGTGTCGGCCTCCGTCGTCTCCAGAACGAGGAAGGGCCGCTCCCCACCGTCGGTGCCGTGGTCGGTGTGCAGGGAGAGCACGCCCAGCAGGAACCGGCGCTCGGGGTCCGTGTAGACCGAGGCGTTGACGGCGTCCAGCCGGGCGTCGAGCTCCGCCGGCCGCATGCCGAGGATGCGGGTGGCGAGGTAGTCGACGTGGAAGGGGTGCACCACGGTGTCGAGGAGGTGCCAGGTGTTCTCGGCGCGGTCCACCACGACCTTGAGATAGGGGTGTCCGGCCAGGGTTCCGGCCAGGGCGCGGAAGAGCGGCAGGGAGAGCTGCTCGCCGACGGTCGTGCGGTCGGCTGCGGGGCGCGCCGCGGTCATGGCGAGGGTGGTCGCAACGCCGTTCATGAGCGGGCCTCCAGGGGCTCGGTGTCGTCCCCGGCCGCCGGGAGGAGGCGCGGCAGGGCGTCGACCAGGACGCGGAAGTCGTGCAGCACGGTCTCGGGGTCGGTGGCGGACAGCAGGCACAGGGCGGCCATGGTGTTCGCGCCGGCCGCCGGGTCGTAGACCGGCACCGGTGTCCCGTCCGGGAGCGAGTTCTCGGCCACCACGGACAGCGCGCTGCCGGGGCTCAACGGTGCCGCGTCCCGTACGGCCGGGAAGTCCCAGCGGCGGCGGTCCGGCCAGGCGGCGCCGTCGCCGTCCACGGCCAGCACGACGAGGGAGCCGGCCGCCCCGCGCGCCTCCTGTGCCGGGCGGGCCTCGGCCGGCCAGTTCACCGGGCGTCCCAGCAGCTGGTCGACGAGCATGCCGATGAGGTCCAGGCCGAAGACCTCCTCGATCTGCGGGACGGTCATCGCCCCGCCGAACCGGGCCGCGGTCTCGATCACCCACATCCGGCCGTCGGCGCCGAGCTTGATCTCGGTGTGGATACCGCAGTTCTCCAGGCCCAACGCATCGACGGCCCGCCGGGCCAGGGCCACGACGCGCTGCTGGGCGTCGGACGGCAGCGCGGCCGGGGTGATGCCGGCGCGCTCGGTGAACGGCTCCACCGTCGGCATCCGGCCACTGAGGCAGACCGGGTGGAAGACACCGTCGACGACGGCGCCCTCGACGCTGACGTAGTCGCCCCAACCCGGCTGCGCGAACCATCCCTCCGCGGTGCCGGGCACGATCTCCTCCACCAGGAAGTCGCCGTCGGCGCCGGCCACATGCAGCTCGGCGTAGCCCAGCCCGGCGGATTCGGCCATCACCTCGCGCGCCCGGCGCCAGGCCGCCGGCACCTCGTCGGTGCAGCGGATGATCCGGTGTGCGGTGGACCCGGCGCTCCAGGCGGCCTTCAGCAGCAGCGGGCCGCGGAGTTCGGCGGCCGCCTCGTGCAGCTCCCGCTCGTCGGCCACCGGCCGGAACCGGGGCTGGGGGACACCCTGTTGGGCCCAGACACGGCGCATCAGCCGCTTGTCCCGGGCGAGCGCGCAGGACCGGCCGGCGCCGGCCAGGCCGAGCTTCGCGCACGCCTCCGCGACCGCGACGACCGCGTACTCGGAGAAGGTGACGACCGCATCCGCGCCCACCTCCTGGGCCCGGGCCACGATCAGGGACACCAGATCGCCCCGCTCGGGCCCGTCGGCGGTCACCACGGAGGCGCACCGGCGCCCGGCGGACGCGGCGACCGTGGGCGGCAGCGGGCTGAGCGCCAGCAGGTGCACCGCCGCACGTGCGGCGACCCGTGACAGGGCATACCCCAGGGGCGGTCCGCCCTTGGCATACACGAACAGCACCGTGCTCACTGGAATCCGACTCCTTCACAGATGGGTGAGGCCGTCTGACGGCAATCGGCGTCCGCGATCCGATGCCCGGACGCCCTGTATCCAGCGAACCAGTCGGACGGCCCCCGGTCGGCCGCCACGGGCCCCGACTCCTCAGGCAAATGCCAGAGTTGAAGGCTTCGCAGGACGGCTGTGAAGGTTCTGTGATGCCGTAGGGCCTGTCGTCAAACTCCCGTCGTCCGCCCGGAGGGCGGGCCGGGCGGTGTCCGGTGCGTGCTCTCGGCGTGCCGGGCGATGGCCCCTGTACGGGCGTACTGGGGCCATCGCCCGGTGCGGCGAAGGGGGTCCCCCCGCCCGAGCCGTGCGAAGCCGGTTCGAGGGTGGGGGCGTGTGACGGGCGACGACCGGCAGACGGGAGTTTGACGACAGGCCCTAGGGGCGTCGGCCCGCGCCGAGTCGCGCCAGATCGGCCGAGAACCGGGCATACGCCATGCGGGCCGGGGATACGGATGCCCGTGCGAGCGGCATGGAAAGGGCCGCGGCGCGCACCCCTCGAACTCCTCCGCACAGAAAGGCCGTCGTGGACGAGACCGGTCTGAAGTCGCTGCTCGAACACCTCCCGGTGTCCTGGTGGGAGGCCGACCGCGAGCTACGGGTGATCGACAGCGGAGGCGGGGCCTTCGGCGACACCGGCACCGCCCAGCGCTTCCTCGACACCCTGCGCCGGGAACCGCCCGCACCCTCCACGGAGCCGGGCGAGCGGCACCGGCAGGCGCGGTTCGACGGCCGGCTCTTCGACGTGAACTGGCCCCTCGACGCACCCCGCCCGGACCGCACCCGCGGAGTCGCCGTGGAGGTCGGTCCGGCGGAAGCCGCCACCCGCCGCTACGACGCCTTCGCCGACCTCGCCCCCGCCGCGGCCTTCATCCGGGACGCCGACGGCCGCTACCGCTGGGCCAACCACGCCTACGCCCACCTCTACGGCACCACGCCCGAGCACGTCATCGGCAAGTACGTCCACGACGTCGACGCCCCGGTCGACGCCGACCACGTGCTGGCACTGGACCGGGACGTGCTCGCCCGCGGCAAACCGGTCCGGCACACCCTCACCTACCACCGCGCCGACGGCACCAGCGGCCACGCGGCCGGCCACCGCTTCCCGGTCCGCGAGGGCACCGAGACCTGTGTGGCCGGAATCTACGTCGACATCAGCGACTACACCCGCGCCCTGCGCCAGCGCCGGGAGGCGGAGGACAACCTCTACGCCCTGCGCGACCACAGCGGCCTGCCGTGCGCCCTGCTCTCCGCGGGCGGCCGCATCCTGCAGGCCAGCGCGGCGGCCGCCGAACTGCTGGGCACCCGGCTCTCGGAGCTCGTCGGCCGCCGGGCCCACACCCTGCTCGCCCCCGCACCGGATCTGCCGGCGCTGGAACGGAGTTGGCGCGCCCTGGTCGCCCGCCGTAACCGCCGCCTGCAGACCTCCGCCGTCCTCCTCGACGGCAGCGGCCGGCAGCGCCGCGCCCGGCTGCACCTCACGACGGTGGGCCGCGGCACGTCCCGCGCCGCCGGAGTCTGGGCCGTGGTCACCCACCAGGGCCTCGCCCACGAGGCGCACCCGCCCCTCACCGCCAGCCAGGTCCGCATCCTCTCCCTGCTCGCGGCCGGACGCAGCAACGCCGAGATCGCCACGCAGCTGCACCTGTCCCGGCAGACCGTCGACTACCACCTCAGCCGCCTCCGGGACCTCCTGGACGCCCCGACCCGATGCGCCCTGGTCGCCCGCGCCTACGTCCTGGGGATCCTCGCGCCCCAGGCATGGCCACCCCGCTCCGCGACGGCGGGACACCCGCACAGCGCCACGTGACGGCCGCCCGTCCGCCGAGCCCGCCGTGCCGCCCGACCGGGGCAGCGGCCGCCACGCAGCAGGCTCCCGGCACATCCCGCCCGGTTGTCGCGGGACGGGATGCGCCGGGAGCCATGTGCCGCGCGCGGTGCTCAGTGCGGCTCGACGCGCCTCAGTGCGACGCCGTCACCGTGCCTTCTTGCCGGAGCAGGCGCCGGACGCGCACGCCGTCAGCCAGGCATCGAAGTCGTCGTCGTAGCGGGTACCGATGTCGTTGTTGTAGACGGCGTAGCCGCCCGCGTAGTCGCCGGTCCTGAAGTGCCCGAGCATGTTCGCGATGTCCTCGGGGTGCTTCTCGAACATGTAGCGGACCGCGAGATAGCCCCACGGGTAGGTGCGGGTCACATCGCTGTTGGCGTAGGTGCTCTGGAACAGCGTGCTCAGCTTGTAGGTGTGCTTTCCGGCCTCGCTCACCGCCCCGTCGTCGGTGACGCCGCGGTAGCCGTACGAGACGTACTCGGCGAGCCCCTCGATCCACCAGACGTCCGGGACCGTGGTCTGCTGGTTGAAGTCGCCCTTCATGTCGTCGCGGGCGTCGAGGTAGTGCGTGTACTCGTGGTTGAGGTTCCAGATCCCGGCCGGGAAGCCGTCGTCGGGGTCCTTCTGGTACTCGATGGACATCGGCTGGTTGTCAGGCTTGGTGGGGTCCCCGACCAGGGTGATGCCGCCGTTGTTGGTGTCGACGCCGTAGATCGCCCCGGCGTAGGTCTGGTAGTCGTTGCGGCTGGCGAAGACGACGATCTGGACCGTCGACTCGTACTGGCCGGGGATCGGGCCGTTGTCCTTCACGAGCTTGTGGAAGAAGGCGTCCTGGTTCAGGAGGCTGGCGCAGGCGGCGTCGAGGTCGGCCGCGGTCAGCGCCTGCGCCTTGATGGTGTGCGTCTGGTCGCAGGAGTGGGTTACCGGCAGCGCCGCCTTGGTGAGTTGATCGGCCAGGTTGCACACCCCGTAGTACGAGCAGTTGCCCTTGTCGTAGGAGTCGGCCTGGGAGGCGACCGTGACCCACAGCGGCGCGGTCGGCCCGGTGATCTTCGACGCGTCCAGCAGCCCCTTCATCAGCGGCCGGACCTTGTCCTGGAGCGGCTGGTGCTCGACGTAACGCCCCACGTTCATCCCGGCGTTGGAGTCCAGATAGGACTTGTCGGTGCCCAGCAGGTCCAGGTGGTCCCGCGCGAACGAGTCGAGCGTGTCGATGATGCTCGGGTCGGCCGTCACCGCCTTGACGTACGCGTCGTTCCAGTTGCCGCGCCAGAGCGGGGTGTAGACGTCGTTGACGGCCGCCAGCATGCTGGGGATGGCGTCGTAGGAGCCGTTGTAGCCCGTCAGCACCCGCTTGTAGACGTCCAGGTAGCGGCCCTGCTCGTTGGCGCTGTCCGAGAGGACGACGACCTCCCCGAGGACATCGCCGTTCCCCGCGGAGACGTCCTTGGAGTGGGCGTTGGCGAAGAACGCGTCCAGGCCGCCCTCGATGGCCGTGGCCAGGTCCTGGCCGTATTGGCCGACGTCGGACGGGTGGTTGGACTGCACGTAGTAGCCGGCTCGCAGGAACAGCACCAGCTGCCACACGTTCGCCGAGTTGTCGCCGGAGTACGACGCCGCCCCGTCCTTGAAGGCGTTGGCCACGGTGACCATCTGCTCCTCGCGGAACACCGCGTGCGCGTCCTGACCGGTGACCGAGAAGAGGGTGTTGATGCAGTCCATGGTTGCGGCCTTGACGGCCTGGACCAGGTCCGATCCGGTCCGGCCGCCGAAGTCGCCCGGGCTGCAGGCTGCCGCGCCGGGGTGCTCGGTGCCCTTGTGCTTCGCCGCTGCAGTCGAAGAAGTGGGGGGATTCTTCGCGTTGAGCGGGCGGAGCCCGGCGGGGTCGAGCGGCCGGCCCGGTTGCGCCGGATACTCGCCCGTGCCGACGGTCGAGCCGGTCGGCGGCGGTATGTGGTGCGGCACGGGGCGGGACCCGGTCGCGGACGTGGGGGTGGCCGTCGGCGAGGGCGTGGCCAGTGCGGGCGTCGCCACAAGGCTGGCGATCGTCGCGCAGGCGGCCAGGCCGCCGACCACACATCTGGGCCAGGTGAAGCGATAGCGCATCCCTGCTCCTTCGTGGACAGATGCGCCTCGGGAAACGGTGAGGCGTGATCGGCACCTTCTCAGGGCACCCCGCCCGCCGACAATGCCGTGTGACATAGCACATGGGACTGACCGGCCATAACATCCTGCGTGACGAACTCCGCTACATCGGCGGGCAGTTGCCCCGCACCGAGCGTCTCCGCCCGGACCGTCCGCCTCTACGGCCTGGCCGCGCTCCACGTCCGCGAGGCCCAGGTGCGCAGATGGGGCGACTGTGCGCTCAGCGCACGGTACGCCGCGGAGGCCGAGCCGACGAGGGTCTCGGCGATCTCGGCGGCGACGCTCTCGCGCCGCCACGCCAGCACGTAACGGCACCACAGCGGCGTGCCGATCAGCGGTTTGACGATGACGCCGGGGATCGGCCGGAGCGTCGCCTGCACGACCGCGACCCCGAGCCCCTCGGCGATCATGCTCTGCAACTGCAGCTGATCACCGAGGAATTCATGCACCGCCGCCGGGGTGAATCCGGCCGACCTACAGGCCGCGTAGAACACCCCCGGCCACCCCGCCCCGTCGTCCGGCGTCACGAACCACGCGCTGTCGGCCAGATCCGCGAGCCCCACATCCACACTGTCCCTGAGCCGGTGGCGGGCCGGCAGCGCGACGAAGGACGGCTCGGTGACGATCCCGCGAAGCACCACCGCGGCGGAGTGCCGTAGCTCCCGCCCGGGATAGTCGGCGGCGATGGCCGCGTCCACCGCACCGTCCTCCAGCAGCCGGACGATCTCCGAGGACGGATACACGCTGCTCACCGTGAGTGCGACGTCCGGCAGCCGGTTCCGCAGCCGGGCGACCATCCCCGGCAGGACCGGGGAGTTGGTCGCCGCCAGCCGGAGCGCCCGGTGCGGGCCCGCGGCGCTCCCGGCCGGCCGGCGCCCGATGGCATCCGCGCGGGCCAGCACGTCACGGGCCTGCGCCAGCACCTCCGCGCCGTAGGGCGTCAGCTCGACGCCCGACGTCTTCCGCTCGAACAACGGGTCGCCCAAATGCCGTTCGATGCGCCGGAGTTGAGAACTCATCGCCGGCTGCGAGTATCCCAGCTCCGACGCGGCCCGTCCCACACTCCCGGCATCGGCGATCGCACACAGCACCCTCAGGTGTCGAAGCTCCAGCTCCACGCCCACACCCCTCCCATCCGGCCGGCGCATGACGCACACCCGGCACGCTCGACGCGTACGTCATACCGTGCAACTCCAGCGCGGGTCCGTACCGTTCAGGCGGAATTATTGGCGATCGCCACCGGAGGGCAAGTGCCCGCGGGCGGGGCGAGCCACCAAGCCGCCCCCGAACGCACCGCCGACCGAGGCAGGGTCCGGGAGCCTGGCGATCGTGGCTATCCCCAGAGCCCCTGTGCCAGTGCGGCCCCCACGAAGGCCGAACCCAGGCCGGCGGTGATGCTGCCCACGACGTTGGCCCCGGCGAAGAACCACGCGCCGTCCTCGGACAGCCGCAGCGTCTCGTAGGAGAACGTCGAGTACGTCGTCAGGGCCCCGCACAGCCCGGTGCCGACGAGCAGTTGCATCGAGGAGGGCGCCGCTCCGGCGGCCACCGCGCCGGTGACCAGCCCGAGGACCAAGCTGCCGAGGACGTTGACGGTGAAGGTTCCCCAGGGGAAGACGGTGTCGTGGCGCCGTTGGACGGCCCGGTCGGTCAGATACCGCAGCGGGGCTCCGATCATCGCGCCGATGAGGACGAGGACCCAGTTCACGCCTTGTTCTCCTGTTGGCTGGTGTAGTGGACGGCGTCGACCTCGTCGAGGGTCGCCACGCCCCGGTCCATGAGGTCGTCGAGCCGGGCGAGGAACGCCCTGGTGGGGGCCTCGTCGTCGACGATGACGATCGCCACCGGTAGTTCCTCGCTGAGCGAGAGAATCCGCATCGTTCTCCCCGACGAAGATCGTCAGCCGTAGTGCGTTGCTGTTCGGCCGGGTCATCGCCTCCTCCGCTTGATCATGCGCCGGGTCGGCGCGGCGCCCAGCCACACGGCCGCCAGTGCGGACAGGGCGGTCAGGGCCAGGTAGGCCAACGCGGCGCCGGCACGGTGCTGCCCGACCAGGACCCGGATGTCCACCACATACGTCGAGAACGTCGTGAAACCCCCGAGGACACCGGTGCCGAAGAAGGGCCGGACCAGCCGGGGGGCGGTCCACAGGTCGGTGATGACGACCATGAACACGCCGATCACCGCGCATCCGAGCACGTTGATGACCAGGGTGGTCCAGGGGAAGGCGCCAGGCACGGTGGGCCAGGTCAGGGACGCTCCGTAGCGCGCGGCGGCGCCCAGCGCCCCGCCGACGCAGACCGCACCGACCACCGGCCATTGACCCGTACGCGAAGGACGCCGCGGCCGGCCCGAATGATCTCGCGGGCCGCTCTCGGGCTCGACGGGCTCCTGCAGGGCCTCGACCTGAGGGGGTTCCACGCGCACTTCTCCTACTCGCTGGGCACCCGTGAGTGGGCGCGCTTGATCGCAAGTAGGGACCGTTGGCGGCACGAGGTGCTGCGGTTCGGGTACGGCGGGCCCCACCGCCGCACGGCAACGAAGAGCGGTTGCCGTCGGGGTCAGCGTAACGGCTGACGGGTGGGACTCCCACACGGACGGTTGTCTGCGATTGCGCCGCGCGGACGTTCGCCCAGCTCAGGTGGTTGTCTGTGGCTGGACGGACTGCGTTGTGACGGCGAGCGGATCGCCGTGCTCCCGGCCGTGCGGCCGAGCGAGGCCGCGGCGCGGTGCCTGGCATAAGGTGCTAGCGACCATCAAGATCGCGTCCGCGCCGTGGACGGATCCCAACTCAAGGAGTTTCCTTGCCGATCGTCGTTGCCACCCTCCGGACCAAGCCCGGCCGCCGGGAAGAGGTACTCAAGGCGTTCCGCCGGCACGCCCCTGCCGTGCACGCCGAGCCCGGCTGCCTGCTCTACGCCGCCCACGCCGGCGAGGACCGGGTCACTGTCGTGGAGAACTGGGCCGACCAGGCGGCCCTCGACGCCCACTCGTCCGGGCCGGTGCTCGCCACGCTGGGCGGGGAGATCGCGGACGCGCTGGACGGCCCGATGGACGTCGCGGTGCTGGAGCCGGTGCCCGCCGGCGAACCGGACAAGGGCCGGCTGCCCAACACCTGAGCCGGATCGGCCCACCGGCCGGGGCGGGTCCCGTCCGATCCGACGGCGGATGGGTGTGCGGCGTTCCGGGCGCGTTCAACTCCCGGCCACGCGTACCGAGCATCCTTCGGAACGAGAGATTCCGATTGGTGACACCGCTGTGGTCGGGCGCGCCCGCCACCGCACGGAGGGCCCCATGGCCGGAATTGCATCCACCACCGACCGTCGTCGATTCCTCCTCAGCTCCGGTGCCGCCGTCGTTGCGGTCGGCGCCGCCTACGTACTCCCGGGCCAACGCAGCAGCGCGCACCCGGTCGCCGGCCCGGCACCGGGCGACACCGGCGCGGCACCCGCCCGCCCCGCCGTGAAGCGGGCCGCACCGTACGGCGCCACCACGCTCCAGACCACCGCCCGGCTCACCGGCAGCGGAGGCTACCGGCACCTCGTCTCCGGCCCCGGATGGCCCCTGGTCGTACGGGGCGAACTCGCCGCCGCCCGGCGCGGACGCGAGGACCGGCGGGCCGCGCTGGCGTGCTTCGTGCAGTTCACCGACCTGCATGTGGCCGACGTCCAGAGCCCGTTGCGGACCGAGTACCTGCGCGCGGGCTCGCCCGGATCGTGGCGGGGGCAGGAGGCGCTGTCGGTCGCCGGCGCGGTCTCGCTGGTCGAGCAGGTCAACGCGCTCGGCGGCGGCCCCCACACCGGTCGACTCCCGGCCTTCGTGATGTCGACCGGCGACAACATGGACAACAACTCGATGGTGGAGCTGGAGTGGTTCCTGACGCTGATGAGCGGCGGCCGGATCACCCCCAACACCGGTGACCCGGCCGCGTACGAGGGCGTCCAGAACTGCGGCCTCCCGCTGTACTGGCACCCCGACGCCGGCCTGCGCGACCAGGACAAGCTGCGCGGGATGCCACGGATCCCCGGCTACCTGGAGGCCGCGATACGCCCCGTCACCAGCCCGGGCCTGCGCATCCCCTGGTACTCGACGCCCGGCAACCACGACGATCTGCCGGGCGGTTGCCTGGCCCCGCAGGACCCCTTCCTGAGCGACTACGTCACCGGGGCGCGCAAGCTGTTCTCCGTGCCGGATGCCGACGTGGCCGCCTTCAACAAGGTGCAGGAGTCGGGCGACGACCCCAAGAGCACCGTCCTGAAGGAGATCCTGCGGCACAACGCCCGCCGGGCGCGGACCGTCACCGCCGACCCGCGCCGGCGCCTGGCCACCCCGCACGACTACCTCAGGGCACACCTGGACCCGGCCTACGCCGGCGCGGGGCCGATCGGGCACGGGTACACCGAGAACCACCTGGACGGCGACCGGATGTACTACACCTTCCGCATCGCGGACGGCGTCGTCGGCATCAGCATGGACACCACCTACCGCAGCGGCCACTTCGAGGGCTCGCTCGGGGCCGGGCAACTGCGTTGGCTGGAAAGGACCCTGGCCGCCCACAGTGCGCGCCACTACGACGCCGACGGGCGCCTGGTCCGCAACCCCGCCGCCGACGACGCGCACGTCCTCGTCTTCAGTCACCACCACAGCCCGAGCATGACCCGGCGCCCCGACGCGGCCCGCACCGACGAGATCCGGCACGACGGCGCGGAGGTGATCGAGCTGCTGAGCCGGTTCCCGAACGTGGTCGCGTGGATCAACGGGCACAGCCACGTCAACCGCATCACGCCGCACGCCCATCCGGTGCCGGCCCGCTCCTTCTGGGAGGTCAACACGGCCTCCCACGTGGACTATCCCCAGCATGCCCGGCTCCTCGAACTCGTCGACAACCAGGACGGCACGCTGTCGCTGTTCACGACCCTGGTGGAGTCCGCCGCCCCGCACCGGGCGGACTTCGGTGACCTCTCCGCCGTCGGCCTCGCCTCCCTCTACCGCGAGCTCGCCTACAACGCGCCCGGACTCGCCGTGGGAATGGGTAGCGGGGTCCATGAGGAGATGGCGGGTACGGCGGCGGACCGCAACACCGAGCTCCTGGTCCGGCGGGGATAGCGGCGCCGTCGCGGTCCGCTCGGACCGGAACGCGGGTATCTCGCCGGGGCTCGAATGGGGCTTATCGGATGGGTTTTTGGACAAGCCCTTGTGTGAATTGGTGTTTCTCGCGTGATATTCCTGAGATCGCCGAGAGTGTGGGTTATCCGATAAGCGGGGCGGATTCGGGTCGTGGCAGTCGTGAAATTCAGCGTGTCACTGACGAGTTGGGGCAAATTACGCACTAGTTTGCATAGCCGTACGAAGTCGATCAACTTCTGATCGCTTCCGTTCGACCTACCGGAGATGAAATGCGCAAGCTTCGTAAGGCCGCCGTTGTGATCGCCGTACTGGGCAGCGTTGGCCTCCTCGGCGCCGGCACCGCAAACGCCCATGGCGGAAACCAGGGCGGGACGAGCTCCTTCTCCAGCGACGGGGAGGACGGCGGAAAGAAGGGTGGGAAGGATGGGATGTTCAACGTCTCCCAGGGCACACAGTGCCGCTCGCACGACCTGAACATCGACATCCTCGGTGCGGTCGGTGTCCTCGACGGCGCGCTGGGCAACGCGCTCAACGGCGAGGGCGCCGCGGGTGCGCAGGAGACCAAGCTGGGCTCCAGCATGGGTTGTAACAACGAGGCCTTCCACAAGTAAGGGCAGAGCGCCCCGGTATCGAGTCGCGGCTCGATACCGGGGCTTCCGCTTGCCCGGCGGCGGGCTCCGATGCCACGTCAGGGGCCCCGCGCGGTAACTCCCTTGCGCAGGAGGGATCTTGCAACTGCCAGGCAACCCTGGCCAGAGCTGTCCCGTTGCTCCTACGATGCCAGGGAACGGGGAGGGGGACTCGACGTGGGACAGCGTGTGGGGCGGGTGGAGTTCGTCGTCGCATGGGCGATCAGAAACCTGGACGGGCTCATCGCCGTGGGGCTCGGCCTGACCATCGGCCTGATGGACGTCTTCGGCGACGTCATCAGCGACAAGGTGTCGTCCGGCGCGACGCTGCTGGTGCTCGGCACGCTCGCGGTCGGCACGATGACGGAGCGGCTGCGCCGCAAGTCCGACATCCAGGGGGCGTCCGCGGAGACCCGTCGCGCCCTGGAGGACCTCGCCATGGTCCGCTCCCTCTCGGGGGACCAGGTCGGCGACGCGCTGGAACGGGCCCGCGCACAGACCAACCGCTGGTACTTCAAGGGCGGTACCGGCACATATCTGCGCGCCGTCACGCTGCCCCGGTGCGTCGAGGCCGCCACCCGCCAGCGCTCCCAGCTCAGCATCAAGATCGACATCATCAACCCGGCGGAGGAGCAGACCTGCGCCGCCTACGCCCGCTTCCGCCAGACCTTCGCCCGCCGCCGCAACGACGAGTCGGCGCACGCCTGGACCGCCGACCGCACCCGCAAGGAGGCGTACGCCACGGTCCTGGCCGCCTGCTGGTTCCGCCAGCGGCTGGACACCCTGGAGATCAGCGTCCACCTCTCCTCGGGCGTCCCCACCCTCCGCTTCGACCTCTCCGAGTCCTGCCTGGTCATCACCCAGGACGACCCGAACCGCGTCAACCTCCTGGTCGCCCGCGACCAGCCGCTCTACGACTACTACGTCACCGAACTGCACCAGAGCCGCGAACAGGCGGTCCGCCTCGACCTGCGCGGCGTCGCCCCCCTGGGCGACGAGCCCACCGTCGACGAGGTCCGCGCGGTCTTCGACGACGTCGACCTCCCCCTTCCCTCGGTGTTCAGCGACGCCGACGTCGCGGAGATCATCGAGAAAGCCCTGCACGCTGAGGACCCCTACCGGAGGTGAGACGCCTCGGGCGCGGCTCATGGACTACGACACGCTCGACCGACTGCTCCGGCCCGGCACCCCGCGGGAGGCACCCCGCGCCAGCGTCACCGGCGCCCTGGAGGACATCGCCTGCGGCAAAAGGGAGTTACGGGCGGTCCGCCACCCGCTCGGCTTCCTGTGCCTGCCGCTCGTCCGCGACGGCGCCCGCGGCGTCTGCGTCCACCTCTTCGGCACCGGCACCACCGCCGACCCCACCGCGGCCCCCATGCACGCCCACAGCTGGGAGCTGCGCAGCTACGTCCTCTACGGACGGGTCGGCAACCTCCCGGTCACCGTGACGGACGAGGCGCGCACCCCCACCCACCGGATCTTCGAGGTCTTCAGCGCCCCCTCGGGCGTCGACGAACTGCGGCCCACCACCCGCCTGGTGCGCTGCGAACCGGGCCCCGCCGCCTCCAGCGGCAGCGGCGAGACGTACAGCCTGCCGGCCGGGGAGTTCCACGCCACCGTCGTCACCCGCGGGCAGCCCGCCGCCACCTTGGTGCTCGGCCGGTCGCTGCCCGGTCACACCGACCTCTCCCTGGGCCCCCTGCACGGCCGCGGCCACCGTACGGTGCGCCGGCTGTGCGGCGCGGAACAGACCGAACGGACCGTCCGCACAGCACTCAGGAGGATCCATGCCGAGCAGCGCGAGTGACCGGGACGCCGCACCGTACGCCAGCGAGACGCGGGTGGCCGTCGCCGCAGCGGAGGAGGCCGGGGCCCTGCTGCACGGCCGGTTCGGCGCGGCGCGCGCGGTGGGCGTCAAGGACGCCGCGGGCGACGTCGTCACCGACCTCGACCTGGCCGCGGAGAAGCTCATCCTCGCCCGCCTCCAGACGCACTTCCCGCGCGACCGGATCCTGTCCGAGGAGGCGGGCCTCCTCGACGCGGTGGGCAGCCGCACCTGGTTGGTGGATCCGCTCGACGGCAGCAACAACGTCGCGATCGGCCTGACCGTGTACGCCGTCGGCATCGGGCTGTGCGTGGACGGGGCGCCGGTCGTCGGAGTGGTGCACGAACCGGTCACCGGCGCCACCTGGCGGGCCGTCCGCGGCCAGGGCGCGTCCTGCGGCCCGCACCGGCTGCCGGGTCCGTCCGGCGCGGTGCCGCGCAGCGGGCCGGTGGTGGCCTGGACCCAGGGCCACGCGGTGGACCGGGCCGACCCGGTGGCCGCGGGACTGCGGGGCCAACTGGAGCGCCGCACCCGGCGGGTGCTCCAGCTGTGGGCGCCGCTGCTGGGCTGGAGCATGCTGGCGCGCGGCGCGATCGACGGCTTCGTCGGCTACTGCGCGGAGGGCATCGACTTCCCCGCGGGCGCCCTGCTGGCCGCCGAGGCGGGCGTGGAGTTCCGCACCCTGGCCGGCGGCCCCTTCACGGTGTGCTCCGCCGGCCCGGACAGCGACCGCAGCTTCGTCGCCGCCCGCGGCGACACCCTGACCTACCTGCTCGACGTGGTCGCCGCCGCACAGGCGGCCTGAGCGGGGGCCGGCGGTCAGCCCACCGCCAGTGCCGCCGTCGCCGCCAGCGTCGCCGTCACGGCCAGCACGAACCCCGTCCCCATGAAGCGCCGCAGCGGGATGACGGTGCCCTGGCCGCGGCACCGCTCGAACCACAGCAGCGTCGCCAGCGACGCCCACGGCGTGACCAGCGGGCCGACGTTGGTGCCGATGAGCAGCGCCAGCAACTGATGGTGGTTGCCGACCGGCACCGCCGCCTCGCCCGCCATATAGACCGGCAGGTTGTTGAGGACGTTGGACAGGCCCGCGCCCACGCCCGCCGAGCGGAGCATGCCGCCGAGGCCGCCGTCCGGCCCGACCGCCGCCGTCAGCAGCGTGTCCAGCCCGTGTGCGTCCACCGTCTCGACGACCAGGAACATCCCCGGCACCAGCACCAGCAGCCGCCACGGCACCAGCGACCACCGCAACGCGGCCGGGCGCCGCACCGCGAACGCGACGACCACGATCAGCATCGTGGTCAGCGACGCCGACCACAGCGGCACGTCCACGACGAGGATCGCCACCAGGAAACCGGCACACGCCAACGCGCACACCCGGAACAGCAGCGGATCGGCCGACGCCCGCCGCTCCGGCGGTGTGTACCCGTCGGAGCCCCGCCGCCCGCGCCGCCAGTAGAAGCCCCACAGGCACGCCATCGTCACGGCGACGGCGGCCAGTTGGGGCAGGCCCATCGTCGCGGCCATCGCGGTGGGGGAGAGCCCGACCCGGTCCGACGCCAGCAGGTTCGTCAGGTTCGACACCGGCAGCAGCAGGCTCGCGGTGTTGGCGAGCCAGACCGTCGTCATCGCCAGCGGCACCGGCGCGATGCCCACCCGCCCGGCCAGCGCGAGCATCACCGGCGTCAGCAACACCGCCGTGGTGTCCAGGTTCAGCGTGATGGTGGTGAGCGACGCGAAGAGCACACACAGCCCGAACAGCCGCGGATAGCTGCCTCGCCCGGTCCGCGCCACCCACGACGCCACCGCGTCGAACACCTCGGCCCGGCCGGTCAGTTCGGCCATCACGATGACCGTCGCCAGGAAGACCAGCAGCGGCCCGATCCGGGCCATCGCGTCGCCGGCGGGCGCGGCCGGCAGCAGCCCCGTGGCCACGCACACCAGGCCGCAGGCGAGCAGCCCGGCGGCGAGCCAGTCCAGGGGATGCAGACGCTTGAGGAATCGCACGCCCGACAGCGTCGCACACACGGCCGGACGGGGCGGGGGAGAGGGGGAAGATCGGGACCGGCCCGTGCCCGAGCCGCCCACCGCCGCCCGTCCGCGCCCCAACGTCCGTGACCCCCACGCCGGTTGACCGAAATCCCACGTGTCATCCCTTCAACCACCTGCCCCGCCGCACCCCGACCTCCTACGATGGGGACATGGTGACTGACGGGGAACTGCTCGGCCGGACACGTGACTTGGACTTCTTCATCAGCTACTCGCCCGCCGACGAACAATGGGCGTCCTGGATCGCGTGGACCCTGGAGGAAGCCGGGTACCGCACCGTCATCCAGGCGTGGGACTTCGTCGCCGGCACCAACTTCATCGACTTCATGGACCGCGGCGTCAGCGAATCCGTCGCCGTCATCGCCGTCCTCTCCGGCCACTACGGCCGCTCCACCTACGGCCGCATGGAATGGCAGGCCGCGCTCCGCGCCGAACCCGAGGAGCCCGAGCGCAAGCTGCTCACCGTCCGCGTCGAGGACATCCCCATCGAGGGCCTCCTCGCCACCATCACCTACGTCGACCTCGTCGGCGTCGCCGACGCCGCGACCGCCCGCAGCATGCTGCTCACCCGCGTCGGCCAGGCCGTCGAGGGCCACGCCCGCCCCGGTCGCCGCCCCGGCTACCCCGGCTCCGTCACCGCCAGCGGCTCCTTCCCACTGCCCGGGCCCGGCACCCCCGACGACCGGCAGCGTCCGCTCGGCCGCACCGGCTGGTCCGGCCGCCGCCGCCCCGCCCGCGCGCCCCGCTACCCGCAGGCGCCCGGCGCGGCCCGCGACCAGAGCGCCCTGACGGTCCTGCACCTCGCCGGCCCCGATTTCGGCCGCGGCCGCGAACCGGACGCGCTGCGCCGGGAGATCCGCGGCGACCTCGTCGAGCTGAAGGACGCCGGCGCCCCCGCGCCCGACCTCCTCGTCGTCACCGGCGACCTCACCGCGTCCGGCAGCCCCCGCGAATGCGACCAGGCCCTCAGCTTCCTCACCGGGCTGCGCTCCCAGCTCGACCTGCCGCCGCAGCGCGTCGTGGTCGTCCCCGGCAACCAGGACGTCAGCCAGGCCGCCTGCCGCGGCTACTTCCACACCTGCGAGGCCGACGAGGTCCCGCCGCAGCCCCCGTACTGGCCCAAGTGGCGCCACTACACGCGCCTGTTCCGCGGCCTCTACGAGGGCCTCGACACCGTCTTCGACAGCGACCAGCCCTGGACCCTCTTCCCGGTGCCCGAACTCCACACCGTCGTCGCCGGGTTCAACTCCTCCATCGCCGCCAGCCACCGCCCCGACGACCAGTACGGCTTCCTCGGCCGCGACCAGGCCGCCTGGTTCGCCGAGGCACTGCGCGGCTACGAGGAGGAGGGCTGGCTGCGCATCGGCGCGCTCCGCCACCCGCTCACCGGCCGCCGCCGCCCCCAGGACGCCCCCGGCGGCCCCGGCACGCTCCGCGACGTCGACACCTTCACCCGCCTCGCCGCGCCCCGCCTGCACTTCGTCCTGCACGGCCCGAGCGGCGGACCCCGCACCACCGGCGGCGAGCCGTCCCACGACCACCTCCCGCTCCAGAACGGCAGCCTGCCGCTGTACGGTCCGGCCGCCCCCGCCGGGTTCGAGCTGCTGCGCGTCACCGCCGACGGCGTCACCCGCTGGACCGGCGCCGGCGGCACCGAACCGGCCGCCTTCCCCGTCACCTGGCACGGCGCCGGACGGATCTTCACCCCGCCCGGCGAGCCCGTGACCCCGCCCGCCGCCGCCCCGCCCTCCGACCACCGCGCCGTCGACGAACCCGTCGACTCCCTCGCCGAACGCGTCAAGGAGGTCTGCCGCGCCCGGCAGGAAGGCGTCCGCCTCCGCGACGTGCCCCGCGCGGCCCCCGACGACCTCGCCCAGCTCATGGTCACCTGGAGCGACGAGGGCGTGGTACGCCAACAGCGCATCGCCGTCCACCCCGGCACCCCCACCGACGCCGAACTCGACCGCTTCCTCGCCCAGGCGCACGCCACCGACACCGGCTCCGAGGCCGAACTGGTCCACGACGGCCCGCCGCCCGCGCAGTCCCTGCGCGAACGCGCCGGGCGCCGCGGCGTCCGGGTCCGCAGCTTCCTGGAGTTCCAGGGCCTCCTCGACCTGCGCGGCTACGTCACCGCCCAGACCGCCCGGTTGAGCAACGACGACCGCTACGCCCCCGACCTCTACCTCCCACAGCGCTACCGCGACGCCGAACGCTCCGAGGCCGACGAGCGCGACCACCTCGTCGAGGCCATGCTCCAACTCCTGGAGACCGACCACGGCCGCTTCATGCTGCTCCTCGGCGACTTCGGACACGGCAAGACCTTCGCCCTGCGCGAGCTGGCCCGCCGCATACCCGAACGCCTCCCGCACCTCACTCCGCTGCTGATCCCGCTGCACACCCTCGACCGCGCCCACAGCCTCGAAGGGCTCGTCGCCGCCCACCTCGCCGGCCACGACGTCGACACCATCGACCTGCGCGCCCTGCGCTACATGCTCGGCCAGGGCCGCGTCGTCCTCCTCTTCGACGGCTTCGACGAACTCGTCAACCGCGTCAGCTACGACCGCGCCGCCGACCACCTCCAGGTGCTCCTCAACGCCGCCGTCGACAACGCCAAGATCGTGGTCAGCAGCCGCACCCAGCACTTCAAGTCGCAGGACCAGATCCTCACCGCACTCGGCGAACGCGTCGGCCTGCTCCCACAGCGCCGCATCCTCGCCGTCGAGGGCTTCGTCCCCGAACAGATCCGCGCCTACCTCGTCAACCGCTACGGCGACGAGGAGACCGCCGACCGCCGCTTCGAACTCCTCGGCAACATCCCCGACCTGCTCGCGCTGTGCGCCAACCCCCGGCTGCTCAGCTTCGTCGCCGACCTCGACCCCGACCAGCTGCGCGCCGTCGCCGGCGCCGGGCGCGCCCTGAGCCCCGCCCGGCTCTACGAGGACGTCTTCACCGCCTGGCTCGCCCACGAGGAGCGCCGCGGTCAAGGCGGCCCCGGAGCCGCCCCCGGCCTCACCCTCGACCACCTCTGGGCCGCGGTCACCGCCCTCGCCCGCCGCCTGTGGGAGACCGGCCGCAACGGTCTGCACCTCGACGAGCTGACCGACACCGTCGCCGCCGCCCTCGCGGGACTCGCCGGCACCACCCTCACCACCCAGGAGAGTGCGCAGGCCATCGGCGCCGGAAGCCTGCTGATCCGCACCGACGACGGCCTGTTCCAGTTCATCCACGGCTCCGTCGTCGAATGGCTCATCGCCCGCGAGGCCGCCGACCGCCTCGCCGACGGCGACAGCACCCTGCTCGCCGCCCGCCCGCTGAGCGCCCTCGCCGTCGAGTTCTTCTGCGACCTCGCCGACCACGACCTGAGCACCGCCTGGGTCCGCACCGTCCTCAACGCCCCCGGGCCCGGCGTCAGCGACGCGGCCCGCGCCAACGCCGTCCGCGTCATCGACCGGCTCCGCGTCCCCGCCGGCGCCGACCTGCGCGCCGCCCGCCTCTCCGGCGAGGACCTCTCCGGCCGCGACTTCTCCGGCGTCGATCTCACCGGCGCCGACCTCACCGACACCCGCCTCATCGGCGCCAACCTCTCCGGCGCCGTGCTGCGCGACGCCCGTCTCAACGGCGCCCGCCTCGACCACGCCGACCTCTCCGACGCCGACCTCTCCGGTGCCGACCTGCGCGGCGCCCGGCTCACCCGGGCCGATCTGCGCGGCGCCCGCCTGACCCGCAGCCGCTGGCACCGCGCCGCGCTCATCGACCCGCTCACCGACCCGCAGGTCCGCGCCGCCCCCGAACTGCGTACCGCCGCCCTCGCCCCCGGCATGCCCGTCGAGGTCGGCTTCCGCCCCGCCGCCGTCGGTGTCCCGTACGGCTTCGACATGCGCACCAGCCGGCTGCCCGAACCCCTCTCGTACAGCCCCGAGGGCGAACTCCTCGCGGTGGGCAGCGAGGACGGCGGGGTGCTGGTCTGCGCCGCCGACACCGGCCGCGCGATGCGCACCCTGCACGGCCACGAAGGCCGGGTCTACGCCGTGAAGTTCCGCTCCCGGGTCCTGGCCACCGGCGGCGCCGACGGCACCGTGCGGCTGTGGGACCCGGTCTCCGGGCGCCAGCTGCACCGCCTGGACGTCCACCCCGGCGGCGTCTGGCCGGTCTCCCTCGACGAAGCCGGCACCGTCGTCGCCACCGGCGACGCCGACGGCCTGGTCACCCTCTGGGACACCGCGACCGGCGAACCGCTGCACCAGCTCCCCGGCCACACCGCCCCCGTCTACACGGCGGTGTTCGGCCCCGACGGGCACACCCTCGTCACCGGCGACGCCGCCGCCAACCTCCGCATCTGGGACACCCGCACCGGAGAGTGCACCGGCAGCCTCGACGGCCATGAAGGCGCGGTGTTCCGCGCCCGGTTCAGCCCGGACGGCACTCTGTTGGCCACCGGCGACCGGGGTGCCGAGGCCGGCGACGGGCTCCGGCGGCGACGTGGCCACGGCACGGTCCGCGTCTGGCGTCTCGCCGACCGCCGCCTGCTGCACACCTTCACCGGCCACACCGGACGCGTCTACACCCTCGACTTCCATCCCAAGGGCACCCTCCTCGTCAGCGGCGACACCGACGGCCAGGTCCGGTTGTGGGACCCGGTCGTCGGTGCCCCCGCCGGAGCCCTGGAACGCTGCACCGGCGCCGTCTACCAGGTGATGTTCGGCAACGGCGGACGCCTCCTCGCCGCCTGCGACAGCGACGGCACCGTCCGCCTGTGGCGGGTCGCCCTCTCCGGCGGTCACCGCGCCATCAGCCTGCTGCGCCAGCAGCCCGTCGAACACCGCGGCTCCGCCTGGGCCTGCCGCTTCCGCCCGCAGGACAGTCAGCTCGTCACCGTCGGCAACGACGGCGGCGCCCAGATCTGGGACGCCGACACCGGCCAGGGCAAGCGCATCCTGCGCGGCCACGGCCGCCGGGTCAACACCGTCGCCTTCAGCGCCGACGGCTCCCGCCTCGCCACCAGCGGCAACGATGGCATCGTCCGCCTGTGGGACGCCCGCACCGGCCGCCGCACCGCCGAACTCACCGGCCGCGGTGACCGGTTGATCTCCGCGGTCTTCAGCCCCGCCGGCCCGATACTCGGCACCGCCAGCAACGACGGCGACGTCTATCTGTGGAACGCCGTGACCGGTGAGTACCTCCGCGAGATCGACGTGGAGACCGACCACACCTGGGCCGAGGCGTTTAGCCCTGACGGCACACTGCTCGCCACCGCCAACGACGACGACTCCGTCCGCCTGTGGTGGCGCGCCACCGGAGCTCACCTCGCCACCCTCTCCGAGCACCGGGGCCGGGTGCGCTCCATCGCCTTCCGCGGCGACGGCACCGCCCTCGCCACCGGTTGCGACGACGGCCGGGTCCGCCTGTGGGAGCAGGAGAGCGGCCGTCTGGCGGCCGAACTCGACGGCCACGGCGACCGCGTCTACGCCGTCGCCTTCGGCGCAGGCGACGACTGGCTGGCCAGTGCCTCCTGGGACGGCACCGCCATCATCTGGCGCGACGGCGCCCCCCGCCACGTGCTGGCCGGACACTACGGACGGCTCTGGACGGCCGTCGCCCACCCCCGGCTGCCACTGCTCGCCACCGCCGGTGACGACCGCGTCATCTGCCTCTGGGACGCCCGCACCGGCACTCGCCTCGCCCGCCTCACCGGCCACACCGGGCGGGTCTTCTCCCTTGCCTTCAGCCCCGACGGCACCCGCCTGGCCAGTGGCGGCGAGGACGGCACGGTCCGGCTGTGGAACGTCCCCGCACCGGACGGCCCGCCCACCCCGCACGCCACGCTCCTCGGCGTCCCCGGTGGCTGGGCGGCGCTGACCCCCGAGGGCGGCTACAAGTACGAGGGCGAGGTGGACGGCGAGTTCTGGCACGTCGTCGGCATGGCCCGCTTCACCCCCGGCGAACTGGACGAGTACCTTCCGGGCGTTCACCGCCTTCCGCTCGACGCGGAGTTGTGACACCGCGGGACGCGACGGACCGCGCCGCCGCGGTGGGCCGGGCGCATGGGGCGTCCGGCCCGCTCCCGCCCCGGTGAACGGGGCCACTCATCAGGGCCCGGCCGCGTCCGCAACGGGCCGATCGTCGCTGTATCGATCGCTGCTGCACTTGATGTTCGGCGACACCTGCTGATGTCCGCCGGCGGGCTGTGGGCCCTCCGGATCCAGCGCGGACGCCGCAGGTCGCGCTCTCCTCCCGTCCGTCGTGAGGGACGGACGCACAGGCGATGCCGCATCCACGGAATACCCCCCTGGGTATCTCTGTTAGGGTGAAGGAAATACCCCCCGGGGTACCTCATCCGGAAGGAGCCGTCACCGTGTACTTCGTCGACACCCTGGAGATCGCGGGCCTGGGCAACCGCAGCTATCTGGCCGGCGGGCCGCGGACCGCGGTCGCCGTCGACCCGCCGCGCGACATCGACCAGGTGATCGCCGCCGCCGCCCGTCGCGGAGTGCGCCTCGCCTATGTGGTCGAAACGCACCTGCACAACGACTACGTCTCCGGTGGGCTGGAACTGGCCCGAGTCACCGGGGCCCACTACCTGGTCCCGGCCCGGGCGCAGGTGTCGTTCGCCCGCACCGCGGTCGCCGACGGCGACACCGTCACCGTGGACGAGGGACTGGTGCTGCGCGCGATCGCCACACCGGGCCACACCCCGCACCACACGTCCTACGCGCTGGAGGACGAGGGGCGCCCGGTGACCGTCTTCACCGGCGGGTCGCTGCTGATCGGCGCCGTAGGCCGTCCGGACCTGGTCGAACCTCGACTGACCGAGCGGCTGGCCCGTGCCCAGCACGCCTCGGCCCACCGGCTCGCGGATCAGCTCGGCGACGAGGTGTCGGTACTGCCCACCCACGGGTTCGGCAGCTTCTGCTCCGCCACCCAGGCCGAGGGGAGCCCCACCACGATCGGCCAGGAGCGCAGGACCAACGACGCACTCACCCTGGACGCCGACACCTTCGTCGCCCGACTGCTGGCCGGTCTGGACGACATACCGGCTTACTACGTGCACATGGGCCCGACCAACGCCGCCGGCCCCGCCCCGCTCGACCTCACTCCGCCCGAGCTCGCCGACGCCGCGCAGATCGCCGAGCGACTGGCGGCGGGGGAGTGGGTGGTGGACCTCCGCAACCGGATCGCGTTCGCCGAAGGGCACGTTGCCGGGTCGCTCAACTTCGAGGGGGAGGGCCAGCTCGCCACGTATCTGGCCTGGCTGATCCCCTGGGGCAAACCGGTCACCCTGCTCGCCGAGACACCAGGACAGATCGCCGAGGCGCAGCGGGAGTTGGTCCGCGTCGGCATCGAGCGACCGGTCGCGGCCGCCATCGGCACCCCGGCGCGCTGGGTCCCCGAGGGCAAGGCGCTCGCGTCGTTCCCGCGCGCCACCTTCGCCGACCTCGCCGCCGCACTGACCCGCGGCGCGCGTCCGGTGGTCCTCGACGTGCGCCGGCACTCCGAACGCACTCAAGGGCATGTCGAGGGCTCGACGCACATACCCCTCCACCAGCTCCACCACCGCCTGGACGAGGTGCCGGACGGCACGGTGTGGGTGCACTGCGCCGGTGGCATGCGCGCGGCGATCGCGGCCTCCCTGCTCGACGCCGCGGGGCGGCAGGTCGTCGCCGTCGACGACGGTTTCGCCGCCGCGGCCGCAGCGGGACTCCCGCTCGCCCGCCCCTGAACTCCCGCCCCCCCTCACGCGAAGGCACGTCATGCTCCACTTCCGCCGCGGCCCGGACGGCCGCCACATACCCCGACCGGCGCCCGCTCCGACCGGCGTCGGCGCGCCGTCACGACACCCGGTCCCGGAGCCCTGCGGGCGGAGCGGACCGCTCTCGTGACCGCCCTGCTCCTGGCCCTGCTCGCCGGGGCCCTGGTCGGCCTGGCGCTCGGCGCCCTCGGGGGCGGCGGCAGCGTCCTGGCCGTTCCCGCGCTGGTCTACCTGCTCGGGTTCACCCCCGCGGCGGCCACCACCGCCAGCCTGTTGATCGTCACCGCGACCTCGCTGACCGCGCTCTACGCCCATGCGCGCGCGGGCCATGTGCGGTGGCGGACCGGCGTCGCCTTCGCGGTCGCCGGGATCCTGCCCGCCGCCCTCGCCGGAGCCGCCGCCGCGCACCTGCCCCAGGCCGTTCTCACCCTGGCCTTCGCCGTCATCGCCATGCTGGCCGCGGCCCGGATGCTCCGGCCGGCCCGCCCGTCGGAGTCGACCGGGGACCGTCGACCGCGGCCGGCGAAAGCGGCGGGCGTCGGAGCGGGACTGGGGGCCCTGACCGGGCTGCTGGGTGTGGGCGGAGGGTTCCTCGCGGCCCCGGCCCTGGTCACCGTTCTGGCCTTCGACATGCAGGCCGCCGTCGGCACCAGCCTGCTGGTGATAAGCGTCAACTCCCTGGCCTCGCTGGCCACCCGCGCCGCCTCGACGGTCACCCTCGATTGGGCGGTCGTCGGCCCGTTCGCCGCCGCGGCGATCCTGGGCGCCTGGGACGGCAAACGCCTCGCGGCGAAGGTCTCCGGCCGCGGCCTGCAGCGGCTCTTCGCACTCGTGCTGCTGACGGTGGCGGCGTTCATGCTCGTCGACGCGCTGCCCCGACTGGGTCGGCCGACATGACCGGGACCGGGGTCGGTCCGCTGGGTCAGAGCCGGCCCGGGGCCCGTCCGACCCTGACCCAGCGGGCAGACCCTAGGCCAGCGACAGGAACAGCTTCTCCAGGCGGGCCCGCATCTGGTCGCGATCCCCCGGGGCCTGCGCCCCGTCGGCCATACAGTGCTGCAGACCCGTCGCGATGATCGCGAAACCGGCCCGGTCCAGTGCCCGTGAGACCGCCGCGAGCTGCGTGATCACGTCCTCGCAGTCCCGGCCGTCTTCGATCATCTTGATGATCCCGGCGATCTGCCCCTGCGCCCGACGCAACCGGTTGAGCACACTCTTGAGCTCATCGGCCGCCATCGCCATCTCCATGACATCCTCCTGAAATACCCCCCAGGGTATACTACTCCGTGTGGTCCCCCCACCGGACGAAGCGCAAGGAAAGGGAAACCCGCACATGAGCGCCTCCGCCTCCGTCACGACCGTAGACATCGCCCGTGCCGCCGAGCACCTGCACCATTACACCGTCATCGACGTGCGCACCCCCGGCGAGTACGCCGCCGGGCACCTCCCCGGTGCCCACAACATCCCCCTGGACCACCTCGACGCCGCCCTGCCCACGCTCAAGGTCACGGCGGCACGCGCCGGACTCCTGATCGTCTGCGCCTCCGGCAACCGCTCCGGCACCGCCTGCGCGCAACTCGCCGCCGCCGACATCCCGGCCGCCTCGCTCACCGGCGGCACCGCCGCCTGGGCCCAGCAGGGCCACCCGGTCGACCGGGATGATCGTGCCGCAACCAGCTGGCCCATGGAGCGCCAGGTCCGCCTCGCCGCCGGCTCCCTCGTCGTCGCCGGCCTCGCCCTGGGCACCCGCTACCGACGCGCCCGCTGGCTGTCCGCCGCCGTCGGCAGCGGCCTGGTCTTCTCGGCCGTCACCAACACCTGCGGCATGGCGGTCCTGCTCGCCAAGCTCCCCCACAACCAACCCCGCACCGCCGACCTCGACGCCACCCTGGCGGCCCTCGGCCGCTGACCCCCACCACCGGCCGCCCCGACCGGGCCGGCTCAGGGGCGGGGCTGCTGCTGGGTGACGCAGTGGATGCCCCCGCCGCCCGCGCCGAGACCGTCGATGTCGAGCTGTTCGACGACCCGGTCCGGGAACAGCCGCTGGAGGGTCGCCTTGGCCGCGGCGTCGGCGCGGGCGTCGCCGAACTGGGCGGAGATCACGGCACCGTTGCACACGTAGTAATTCGCGTACGCCGCGACGAACTTGGGGTCGGTGGAGCGGATGAGCTTGTAGTCGGGGCCCTGGAGCCGGGTGACCGCGAAGGGCGTGCCGTGGGCGTCGGTGGACGTGGAGAGGATCCGGTACTGCCGGCGGGCGTCCTGCGACCAGGCGTCGGTGTCCGTGGCGAGCGGCATCTGCACGAGCCCGGCGGCGGTGGCCGGGAACCTCGACGTGGCGTCGACGTGGTCGTCGGTGATGTCCCGGCCGGCCACCCCGTCGAACCAGATCACCTGGTGCGCCCCGTAGGCGTCGCACAGCGCGGATGCGATCTGCGCCTGGGTCAGGTCGGGATTGCGGCGGGTGTTGATGAGGCTGCTCCTGGTGGCCATGAGCGTGCCGTTGCCGTCGGTCTCCACGGCACCGCCCTCGCCGACGAAGCCGGCGGCGGTGAAGGGGACTCCGAGGTGGGCCGCGATCCGTTCGGCGACCAGGGCATCGCGGCCGTGGGGCTGCCTGTTGCCCCAGCCGTTGAAGTTCGTGCCGATGGCGTCGAGACCACCGGCGCCGTCGGTGCGGAAGACCGGGCCGGTGTCCCGCATCCAGCAGTCGTCGACCGGGATCGTGTCGAGCACGGTCACGGAGGGCCCGCAGGTGCTCCGGGCGGCCGGGGCGCCGGCGGGGTTGGCACACAGGGTGACGGGTTCGTACTGCGCGACGGTGCGTGCGATCAGGGCGATGTTCGCCTGGACGTCCGGCAGCTTCGGCCCCCAGACGTCGGTGCTGTCGGGCCAGGCCATCCAGGTCCTGGTGTGGGCGACGGTGTCGATCGGGACGGCGAGGCCGGACGCCGCGGCCGGTGCCGGGTCGGCGGCGGCCAGGGCCCTGCCGGCGCCGGACGCCGCCCAGGCGGCACCGGCCGCGGCGAGTCCCGTGGCGGCCAGGAAGCTCCTCCTGCCGAGCGGACGGTGGGAAGGGGTGCGGGGCGCGGAGCGGTCGGTCATCTCGGAACTCCGATCAGTCGTGCGCACGGTGGTCGTGCGCGGGCCGGCGGTGTACGGGGCGGTGGTGCAGGGGCCGGTGGTGTACGGATCGTTCGTACGGATCGGTGGTGTGTACGGGACTCGCGTGCGGTGCCGGTGCGGCTACCGGGTACGGCGGGCCGTGGCGATGGCCCGGGGATCCCACCCGGGGCGGGGGACCGAGTCCAGCAGCAGCTGGGTGTAGGGGTGTTGGGGTGAAGCGAGGACGTCGGCGGTGCCGCCGGATTCGACGATCCGCCCCTGGTGCATGACGACGATGTCGTCGGTGACGCAGCGGACCACGCCGAGGTCGTGCGTGATGAACAGATAGCTGGTGCCGGTCTGCGCGCGGATGTCGGCGAGCAGGTTGAGGATCTGTGCCTGCACCGAGACGTCGAGTGCGGCGACGGCCTCGTCCAGGACGAGGACGGCAGGCTCCACCGCCAGGGCCCGGGCGATGGCGACCCGCTGCCGCTGGCCGCCCGAGAGCTGCCGGGGCAGTGCCCCCGCGGCCCGGGTGCCCAGCCCGACCTGGTCGAGCAGCTCGGCCACCCGACGGGAGGGGTCGGCCCGGGGGAAATGAAGCCGCAGGGTCTCCCGCAGCGCCGCGTCGACGCTGACTCGCGGGTCGAGCGAGAGGTAGGGGTCCTGGAAGACCATCTGCACCTCGCGGGCGCGCGCCAGCCGGGCGACCCGTCCGCGGGCCCGGCCGCCGCGTTCCCGGCCGCGCACCACGACCCGGCCGGCGTCCGCGCCCTCCAGGCCCACGACGATGCGGGCGGTGGTCGTTTTGCCCGAGCCGGACGCGCCGACGATGCCGAGCGATCCACCGGTGCGCAGGGCGAACGTCACGTCGTCCACCGCACGGACCGTGCCGTACGCGCGGCACAGCCCGATCACCTCCAGCGCGGGCTCAGTCATGGCCGGGGCTCCCTTCGAACCGGTCGCTGTGGTGGCAGGCCACGAGGTGGCCGGGTTCGCCCGGCACCGCGCGCTCGCCGGGCGCCTGCTCCGCGCAGACGGCGGTCGCGGACGCACAGCGCGGCGCGAACGGACAGCCGGTCAACTCCGTGCGCAGGTCCGGAGGTTGGCCTTCGAGGGCCGCCAGCCGTCCGCGGGGCGCGTCGAGCCGCGGGGTGGCGGCCAGCAGCGCGCTCGTGTACGGGTGCCGCGGCCGGGCGAACAGCGCCTCGGCGGAGCCGGACTCGACGATCCGCCCGGCGTACATGACGCACACCCGGTCGCTGATGGCCGCCGCCAGGCCGAGGTCATGGGTGACGAAGAGCAGCCCGGTGCCGAAGCGTGTGCGCAGGTCCGCGAGAAGGGCGACCACCTCGGCCTGGCTGGTGACGTCGAGGGCGGTGGTGGCCTCGTCGGCCAGGAGCAGGGCGGGTTCGCCCATCAACGCCGCGGCGATCATGACGCGTTGGAGCATGCCGCCGGAGACCTGGCTCGGGTAGCGGCGCAGCACCGCGGGCGGGAGACCGACGGCATCGAGCATCTCGCCGGCGCGCTCGTCGGCCTCGGCCGCCGGCGCCTTGGTGTTCAGGCGCAGGCTCTCGGTGAGGAAGTCGCCGATGCGGCGCAGTGGATTGATGGCCGCCCTGGGGTCCTGGAAGACCATCGCCGCGGTGCTGGTGCGCAGGGTACGGAGCTGCTGGGGCGGCAGGGTGAGGACGTCCGCGCCGGCGACCTCGATGCGGCCTTCGACGGTGGCGCCCGGTGGCAGCAGACGCAGGACGCTGCGCGAGGTGAGGGTCTTGCCGGAGCCGGACTCGCCGACCAGGGCGACGGTCCCTCCGGCGGCGACGGCGAGGTCCACGCCGTCCAACACCGGTCGGGCGGTGTGGGGAAGGCGCAGCCGCAGACCTCGGATGTCGAGGACGGGCGGGACGTCGCGCGCGGGAGGGGCGAGCGGGGCGTTCATCGTGGATCCCTCCTGGCAACCTCGTCCGCCCAGCGTTCGCCGACCACGTTGAAGGCGACGACGGTCAGCACGATCGCCGCGCAGGGCAGGACCGCCGACAGGGGGTAGCCCTGTTGGACGGCGGTCTGACCGTCGAAGACCATCCGGCCCCAGTCGGGGGTGAGCGCCGGGACGCCCAGGCCGAGGAAGGAGAGCCCGGCCAGGTCGATGAGGGAGTATCCGAAGTTGATGGTGGACTGGGCGAGGACGACGGGGGCGATGTTCGGCAGCACGTGGCGCAGACAGACCTGGACGCCGGAGTGCCCTTGCACCACGTAGGCGCTGACATAGGGGCGTTCGCGTTCGGCGAGGACCAGGGACCGGGTGAGCCGGCTGACGTACGGGAGGTAGGCGACGGCGAGGGCGAGGACGGGCGCCATGAGCCCCTCGCCGTACACCGAGACGATCAGGATCGCGAGCAGCATCCCGGGGAAGGCGAAGACCAGCTCCGCACTGCGGGAGAGGACCGAGTCCAGCCAGCCGCCCCGCCACGCCGCGGTCGCGCCGACCACGACGCCCGCCAGGGACGAGAAGGCGACCACGCCGAGCGGGCCCAACAGCGAGGTGCGGGCGCCGATGAGCAGGCGGGAGAGGGTGTCGCGGCCGGAGGCGTCGATGCCCAGCGGGTGGGACACCGCCGGTCCGGCGAGCGCGTTCCCGAGATCGACCGCGTTGGGGTCGGCCGGGACGAGCCACGGGGCGAGCAGTGCCGCCAGCACCAGCAGGGCGACGCATCCCAGGCACAGCAGATACAGCGGTGCGCCCGCGGTGCGGATCCGGACGAACCCGGGCCTGTGCACGAGGAGGTCCGCGGTCATCCGGCCGACCTCCCGGGAGCGTGGGCGACACGGGGGTCCACCAGTGGATGGAGCAGGTCGACCACGAGGTTCACCGCCATGAACAGTCCGACCATGATCAGGGAGATGGCCTGCACGGTGGGGAAGTCCTTTGTGGTGATGGACAGTTCGAGGAGCTGGCCGATGCCCCCGACGCCGAACGCCGACTCGACCAGGACGGTGCACACCAGCAGGGTGGAGACGATCAGGCCAACGGTGGTGAGCACCGTGCCCAGCGCGTTGCGGAACACATGGCGGCTGATGACCTTGTGCCTGGGCACGCCGCGGCTGAGTGCCACGGTGACATGTTCCTGGCCGAGGACGTCGAGCATGGCGCTGCGGCCGACCCGGGCCAGCATGCCGATCAGGTACAGCGCGAGGGCGACGGCGGGCAGCGTCAGGTGCCAGAGCATCTGTCCGAGGCCCTCTCCGGTACCGCCGGCGGGGAACCAGTGCAGTCGCAGCGCGAACAGGCCCTGGAGCAGGACCGCGGCGACGAAGGACGGGGTGCCCACGGCGAGCGCGGTGGTCACCAGGATCGTTGCGTCCACGACTCCACCGCGGACCGCGCCGATCCGGCCCAGCGTGAGACCCACGACCAGCACCAGGACCAGCGCCATGGCGACCAGGAGCAAAGTGGCCGGAAGCCGGTCCGCGAGGAGCCGGGACACATCGGTGCGGTAGGTGATCGAGCGGCCGAAGTCGCCGTGCAGCAACCGGCCGAGCCAGCGGACGTACCGGACGGCGAAGGGGGCGTCGAGGTGGTACTGCGCGTTGATGGCCCGGAGGGCCGCCGGGGAGGCGGACCGCCCCGCCAGGAGGAAGCTCGCCGGGTTGCCGGGCGCCAGATACATCGCGCCGAAGATCACGAACGAGGCGCCGAGCAGCGTGGCGACCATCTCGGCCAGCCGCCGGAGCGCGAAACGCAGAACGCTCATCGCGCGGCCCCGACGTCCGCGGCCCAGGGGTAGTACAGGTAGGAGATGGTGGTCGGTGCTCCGGTGATCCGCTTGTTGAGGAAGACGGCGGTGGGCCACTCGGCGACCGGGATCCACAGGACCTGCTCGGCCGCCTTCCGCTGTAGCTCGGCCTCGATGCCGAGCCGCCGGGCCGGGTCGTCGGTGGCGCGGGCCCGGTCGACGAGGGCGTCGTAGGCGCGGTCGTGGTAGCCGGCGTAGTTCTGGTAGGCGCCGGTCCGGAAGTTGCTCAGCAGGTCCAGCGGATCGGTGATGGAGTCGTAGTACGTCTCCGGGAACATGTCGATCCCCTCGCGCGCCTCGGGATCGGTGAACAGCGCGGTGAAGGCGTTCGGCGCGATGGTCTTGAGCCGGACCCGTAGCCCGATCTGGGTGCCGGCTGCTTGCACCGCGGTGGCCAGCAACGACACGTCCTGGCCGACGGAACTGGTGGCGATGGTGACCGTCTTGCCGGTGGCCCCCGCCTCCTCGACGAGCTTCCTGGCCGCGTCCACGTTCCGTGCGGTCGGCGGCAGTCGGTCGAAGGCGGCGCGTCGGACCGCCGCGGGGGCGGCGGACCAGGCGGCCTTGGTGGTGAGGGAACCGGTGGCGGCCCCCGCGCCGCTCAGGCCGGTCCTGACGAAGCCCCGCCGGTCCAGCGCCAGGGACAGCGCACGACGGACCCGGACGTCGCCGAGCGGACCGCGCATGTTCGTGATGTTGACGTTGACGGTGCTCAGTCCCTCGCCGAAGGAGAGGGTGCCGACACCGCTGGAACGCAGCGCGGCGTAGCTCTCGGTGGGGATGAGGTACCCGCCGTCCACCTCGCCACCGAGCATCGCCTTGGTCCGCGCGGAGGAGTCGGGGAGGAAGCGGAACAGTACCTTCGCGGCCTTGGCCCTGGTGCCCCAGTAGCCCTCGAAGCGGCGCAGCTCCAGGGACTGGCCCTTGCTCCAGGTCCCGAGCCGGAAGGGACCGGTGCAGTCCAGGCTGCCGGAGGTGCCGTAGTTCTGGCCCGCCGCACGCACGCCGGACCGGCTCGCCACCACTCCGGCCGCGGTCGCCATGTACTGGGGGAACTGCGAGTCGGGCCGCTTGAGTCTGACGGTCACCTGAAGCGGTCCGGTCTTGGTCAGGGCGGCGACGTTCTTGAAGACCGAGGCCCATGCCGCCCCGTTGGCCGGGTCCGTCTGCCGGCCCAGGCTGAACACCACGTCGTCGGCGCTCAGTACGCCGCCGTCGTGGAAGCGCACCCCCGGCCGAAGGTCGTAGACCCAGGTCAGCGGGTCGGGATGGGTCGCCTTCCGCGCCAGGCCCGGGGCCAGCGCCAGCCGGGGCGTCCACCGCATCAGGCTCTCGCAGACATTGGAGAGGATCATGTTCTGCGGGTAGTCGAAGGCGGAGAGGTAGTCGAGCGTGGGCGGTTCCGCATACAGCGCCCAGCTGAACGAGTCGATCTCGCCCCTGGCGGCGGGGGTGTTCGCGGACAGCCGGAAGTCCGTTCTCGTACCGGACGCCCCGACACCGGGCGGTCCCGCGCAGGCGGACGTCAACAGGAGGGCGGAAAGGGCCCCGGCCGCGAGGGCCCGCCGGGAGGGGCGGCGGCTCCCCGGCCGGGGTGGTGGGATGGGCATCGATGCGGTTCCTCTCCGTATACGGCGGAACGGGTCGGGCAGGGAGGGGCGGCCGGGGCGCAAGGGCGGCGGACGTCCCCGGCCGGCTCGGGTGACAGGTGCTCAGGCCCGGGGAGCCACGGCGGGGACCTGCTGCGTGATGCAGTGGACCCCGCCCCCGCCGTGGGCGAGCGCGCGGGCCGGTACGCCCACCACCTTGCGGTCCGGACAGGCCGCGGCGATGACGGCCAGCGCCTCCGCGTCCTGCGGCAGGCCCGCGACCGGTACGACGACACCGCCGTTGGCCTGGTAGAAGTTGAGGTACCCGACCTCGACCGGCGCACCGGCGACCTCGACGAACGCGCTCTGCGGGAGGTCGACGATCTCCAGGCGGCGCCCGTGGGCGTCCGTGCTGGCCGCCAGCACCGCGCGGTTGGCCCGCATCCGCGCGTAGTCGGGGTGCGCGGGGTCGTCGGGCAGCTGCACCACGACCTTGCCTGGAGCGACGAACGCGCAGACGCCGTCGACATGCCCGTCGGTCTCGGTGTCCAACAGGCCGCCGTACGGCAGCCAGATGACCTTGGTGACACCGAGCCGGGTCGCCAACTCGGCCTCGATCTCCGCCCGGCTCATCCCCGGATTGCGGTTGGGGTGGAGCAGGCACTGCTCGGTGGTGATGAGTGTGCCCGCGCCGTCCACGGTGATCGCACCGCCCTCCAGGATCATCTCGGAGCGCACGGCACGCTCGCCGAGCAGTCCGAGCAGCAGGCCACCGACCCGGTCGTCGGCTTCGAACGGATGGTGCTTGCCGCCCCAGGCGTTGAACCGGAAGTCCACGCCGGCCCGCCCGCCGTCGGGGCCGAGCACGAAGAGGGGCGCGGAGTCGCGGAACCACGAGTCGTCCAGGGGCAGTTCGAGCACCTCGATGCCCGCTCCGCACCACGCGCGGGCCTCGGCGCCGTGGCCGGGCGGCGCGACCATGGTCACCGGCTCGAACTCCGCGATGGCACGGGCCACGTCCGCGTACTCCTGTCGGGCCGTCTCCAGCACGGTGCCCCACAGGTCGTGCCGGGTGGGCCAGGCCATCAGGCAGCGCTCGTGTTCGGTCCACTCGGCGGGCATGCGGAAGTCCATGGGAACTCTCTCTTCTCCGGCTTTTCCGGGGTGGTGGGAGGGGGCGGCCGCGGGTGAGACGCGGCGGGTGCCGAGACGGCAGAGGCGCGGGGCGGACCGTGCGTCGGCCCGTATGCGGAGGCCCGGCACAGGGTGGGCCGGCGGTGTGCGGGAATCCTGCCCCGAACTGAAAATTCAGTCAAGGAGTGGCGCGTGAAGAAGCCTGCGGGTTTTCACGCGAAGCGGATCGTCGGAGCGCGACATCCGAGTCGCGGTGCAGCCGGGCCTGCCGGACGGCCCCGGGGCGAGCGCGTCGCGGCCACGACGGGGCCCGCTCCGCGCGCAGAGCCGCACGGAGCCTCCGGCGCGGCCGGCTACAGGAAGTACAGCCGGCCGAGCGACGTCTTCTGCTGCGGATCGGAGCGGATCGGTTCTCCGTCCAGCGTCACCAGTCCGCTCTCCCCGTCGACCTGCACGGCGCCCAGACGTGCGTTGTGCACCAGGTCGGCGGGTCCGATACCCCGCGTGCCGTGCACGGCCACCCTGCGGCGCCGGGTGGCCAGCGCGTCGTACGGTCGGCCGAACGTCCCGGACTCGGCGGCGGCCCGGCTGACGAACGCCACCGACAGGTCGGCCGCCGTCGCACCGTGCGCCCCGAACAGCGGTCCCAGCACCAGGGGTTCACAACGGTCATTGGCGGCGTTGGGGTCGCCGGTGACGCCGTAGGCGGGGAAGCCGGATTTGAGGACGAGTTGGGGTTTGGCGCCGAAGTACTGGGGTTTCCACAGCACGATGTCGGCCATCTTGCCGACTTCGATGGATCCGATCTCGTGGGAGAGGCCGTGGGCGATGGCGGGGTTGATGGTGAGTTTGGCGATGTAGCGCAGTACCCGGGCGTTGTCGTCGTGGGCGCCGTCGCTGGCCTCCCCGTCACGGGCAAGCAGGGGCCCGAGTTCGGCCTTCATCTTGCCGGCCATGGCGAAGGTGCGGCGGACCGTCTCGCCGGCCCGGCCCATGCCCTGGGCGTCGGAGGAGGTGATGCCGATTGCCCCGAGGTCGTGCAGCACGTCCTCCGCGCCCATGGTGCCGGCCCGGATACGGTCCCGGGCCATGGCCGCGTCACCGGGCAGATCGGTCTTCAGATCGTGCACCGAGACGATCATGCCGTAGTGCTCGGCGACCGCATCCCTACCAAAGGGCAGGGTGGGGTTGGTCGAGGAACCGATGACGTTGGGGACACCAGCCATCTTCAACACGTTGGGGACATGCCCGCCGCCGCAGCCCTCGATGTGGAAGGCGTGGATGGTCCGGCCGTCCAGGACCCGCAGGGTGTCCTCGACCGACAGGCATTCGTTCAGCCCGTCGGAGTGCAGGGCCACCTGGACGTCGTACTCCTCGGCGACCCGCAACGCGGTGTCCAGCGCGCGGGCATGCGCACCCATGTCCTCGTGCACCTTGAAACCCAGGGCACCGCCCTCGGCCAGCGCCTCCACCAGCGGCGCCTCACCGGAGGACGAACCACGGCCCAGGAAACCGATGTTGACCGGCCAGGCATCGAAGGCATTGAACGCATGCCCCAACGCCCAGGGCGAGTTGACACCGACACCCCACACCGGACCGAACTCCTGGCCGATGATGGTCGTCACGCCGGAGGCCAGCGAGGCTTCCATCACCCGCGGGGACAGCAGGTGGACATGGGTGTCCACCGCGCCCGCGGTGGCGATCATGCCCTCGCCCGAGACGATGGACGTGCCGGTACCGACCACCACCTCCACCCCGTCCAACGTGTCCGGGTTCCCAGCCCGCCCGATGGCGTGGATACGGCCCTCGCGGATACCGATGGAGGTCTTGCGGATGCCCTGGATCGCATCGATGACCAGCACATTACTGATCACCACATCGCACGTCTCCCGCACCGAGGCGGCCTTGAGATGCAGACCGTCACGGGCAGTCTTGCCAAAGCCCGCCAGGAACTCCTCACCGGGCTTTTGCGAGTCGGCCTCGACCCGGACCACCAGCCCACAGTCACCAAGGACCACCCGGTCCCCGGCCCGCGGACCATGCACCGACGCGTACTCATAAGGGTCAATGCTCCTGGTCATCCCTGCTCCTTAAGCTCCCAGGTAGCCACAGGCGACAGCCCGCCGCAGCGCTTCGGCCCGAGCCCCCGGCGCATCGAGCGGCCCGTCGACCAGACCGGCGAACCCGATCGCGATCCGGGCACCACCGATCGGCACCAGACCGACCCCCAAGGACCCACCGGGATCGAACCGCACCGACGAACCGGCCGGCACACACAACCGCATCCCATACGCAGCGGCACGATCGAACGCCAACCGCGGATTCGCCTCGAAGAAATGAAAGTGCGAGGTGACACTGATCGGCACGCTCGCGGTGTTCCGCACCTCGATCACCACCGCCGGCTCAGGCTCCGGATCAGCCGGACCGGGCAACACCGCCCCCGGCGCCAACACCACCCCACCACCGACCGACCCGACACCCTCCACCGGCTCGACACCGATCGGATCCGTGACCACCGCAAGCCGAGAACCGTCATCAAAAACGGCCTCCACATGCACCTCGGTCACCACATCCGCCACCCCCGGCAACACATCCTCAGGGCCCAACGCACTCCGCGCCGCCTCAATGGCCTCAGCGAGGCGACGCCCGTCCCGCGCCGCCTCGCAGACTGTGTCCGCGATCAACGCGGTCGCCTCGGGAACATTCAGCTTCAGGCCGCGAGCCCGACGCGCCCGCGCCAGCTCGGCCGCACCGAACAGCAACAACCGGTCGCGCTCCGTGGGGGTCAGTCGCATGGTCGCGGCTCCCGGGGGTGGATCAGGGCGGGCGTACTGGGCGCGGTGTCTTCGGGCATGACGGCGTTGGCCCTTCCTCTGGGAATGACAGGTCGAGTGATCTGGGTCGAGCCTGCCATTGACTGAAAATTCAGTCAATGTAGAAGGCGTGACTTTCGAAGGTCGCCTGCGCTCATCGATCAGTTGCCGACGCCTTGGTGAGGCGACGGGGGACGGGTCAGGCGTCCTTGGCGTAGCGACTGAGGGCGACCGTCACCGAACCGCCTCCGGGCACGGCCTCCACCAGTCGCACGATCCCGATCTCCCGGCCGTCGGCGCTCCGGACGCAGAAGGGGTGCTGGTCATCGAGTTCGCTGAACTTCAGCGAGGTCACCGGGTTGCGGTCGATGCCCTTGAGGCAGTCGGCAGGGGTCAGACCGTCGCCGGGAGCGATGAAGGCGTCGCTGTCCTCGGGGATCACGAATGCGGTGGCCGTGCGCGACAGGTACCAGTCGACGCTGGACTCCGGTACGACCTTGCCGTTCCGCAGGTCGAACTCGTAACCCGGGTCGGGGGAGGTCAGCTCGGCGCCCGCGTACCCCGGGCGGAACCCGTCACCGGGCGCGTCCTGCGCCTGCTCGGCCCCCGAGGGCGGCGCGGAATCCTCCGGGGGGTAGTCGAAGTAGTAGACCGCGCCGCCGCCGAGCAGCAGCGCGGCGATCGCGGTCAGGACCAGCCAACGAACGGGTCTCCTGGTGCGCCGGGCCGGGGGCGGCGGCGGAACCGGGCCGGGCACCTCGGCCCGGGGGAGGGGCACGGCCGTGGCGGTGACGGTGGGCCGGGCGTGCGGTGAAGCCGGAGGTTGGGGCAGGCCGTCGTGGCGGGACAGCTCCGTCCGTACAGCGGTCGGCAGCCAGCCGTTGGTGAACCGCACCGGTGAACCCACGGCGGGGTGGCGGCGCACGGCCTCGATCAGCGCGCCGGTGGTGGGACGCGCGGCGGGGTCCTTCGCCAGGCACTGCCCCACCAGGGCGTGCAGTTCGGCCGGTACGCGGGTGAGGTCGGGCTGTTCGTGGACCGTCCGGTACAGGGCCACGGATTCGGGGCACTCGCCGAAAGGGGGTGCGCCACCGGCGGCGTACACGGCCAGCGCGCCGAGCGCGAAGACGTCGGTGGCCGACGTCGGGGGCCGTCCCAGGGCCTGTTCGGGAGCCATGAAGGCGGGTGTGCCGATCCGCAGGCCGGTGCCGGTGAGCGCGACGGCGTCGGCGGCGCGCGCGATGCCGAAGTCGATCACCCTGGGGCCGTCTGCGGCGACCAGCACGTTGGCCGGCTTGAGGTCACGGTGGACCACTCCGGCGCCGTGGATCGACTGGAGCGCCTCCGCGATGCCGGCCACGAGCAGCAGCACCGTCTCCACCGGCAGCCCACCGTGCCGACGGAGCACCTCGTGCAGCGAGGGGGCGGGTACGTAGGCCGTCGCCAGCCACGGTGTCACCGCGTCGACACCCGCGTCGACGACCTGGGCGGTGTACAGGCCGTGGATGCGTCGGGCGTTGGCCACCTCCTGCACGAACCGACGGCGGAACTCGGGGTCCCCGGCGAATTCCGGCCGTACCACCTTGAGGGCCACCGGCCGGCCGCCCGGCGTGTACGCGAGGTACACGTGCCCCATGCCGCCCGAGCCGAGCCGGGCGTGCAACCGATATCCGCCGATCTCCTGCGGGTCGTCGGCGGTCAGGGCCGCGAAGGGGGGCAGCGCGCCGGGGTGCTCGGTGGTCATGCGAGGGCCCTTTCAGAGGGGAAGCGGCGGACGAGGGCCGACGGAGGTGCGGGGTTCGTGGACAGGGTGCGGTGACTCTAACTGAAGTTTTAGTCAATCCCTGTCCACCCCCGGCGGAGAAGGTGCGCGAGGGCTGGTTAAGCTGGGTAACTGTGAGCGACCGGAGAACAGCGATCATGGAGGCGGCGGCGCGGGTCATCGCCCGGCGCGGGGTCCGCGGACTGCGGGTCGAGGAGCTGGCCGCCGAGGCCGGCGTGTCCACCGCGCTCATCTACTACCACTTCAAGGACCGGGCCGGCATCCTGCGCCGGACCCTGGAGTTCATCAACGACCGCGCCGGGAGCTACACCACGGAGCGCGCCTCGGACGCCGCTCCCCTCGATCCCCGGCAAGAGCTGGAGCAGACCCTGCTGTTGGAGCTCCAGGACGACGACATCGTCCGGGAGAACAGCACCGCTTGGGGGGAACTCCGCGCCAGCGCCATCTTCGAGCCTCATCTGCGCGAGGACCTGGCCAAGGCCACACTGGTCTGGGTCCAGGAAATCGCCGACCTGCTCGGCCGGGTGCGCCCCATGGCGACCGCCGCCGCCCTGGCCGTCGCCGCCGAGCGGCTGACGGCGTTGGTGGAAGGGCTCAGCATGCGCTGGCTCAGCGGCATCCTGCCCTTGGACCACGCTCGTGAGCTGGTGCTGGACGCCGTAGAGGCGGAGTTGGAGCGGCTGGGACGCCGGTAGGACCAGCCGTTTCCGGCATCCTGCGCGAGTCCCCCGCCGCACCCCGGTGGTTACTGTACGAACGTGACTACCCGACGAGCCAAACTGCTGGAAGCGACCTGCCGAGTGATAGCCCTGCGGGGGGTCCGGGGGCTGCGCGTGGAAGACGTGGCCGCCGAGGCGGGCGTCTCCAAAACACTGATCTACTACCACTTCCGCGATCGTGCCGGCCTGGTCACCAGCGCCCTTGAGTACGTGAACGACCGGGCCGAAGGCTATGTGGCCGGTGCGGACGATGACGAGACCCCCGTCCGGGAACTGCTGCTCGACCTCCTGTCGGCGGAGTTCCAGGACGACACCGCCGTGCGTGAGAACTCCGCCGTGTGGGGCGAGGCGCGGGCGGCCGCGACCTTCGACGAGGGGCTGCGGCCGACGCTGGCGTCACTGACCGAGCGTTGGATCGTCGACATCGCCGAGCTCATCGCGGACGGCCAGGACGAGGGGAGCGTCCCCGCGTCGGTCGACTCGCGTGCCGCCGCGGTCCGGCTGACCTCCCTGGTGGAGGGGCTGAGCGGGCGCTGGCTGGCCGGCCTGCTCACCACTGCCGAAGCCCGGGCGCATGTGGCCGCCGCGCTGGAGCGCGAGCTGGCCGAGGGCCCGCAGGGCTGACGCCGGACGGTTGCCGTACGGATACGGGGGACATGTCTGCGTCTCGCATTGACTGAAAATCCAGTCAGTGTCATAGTCTGAGACAGAGCGGCGCCGCGCCCCGACCCGCCTCGGGCGCACGCACCACGCCTGCCCCGACGGCACGGAGGGGCACGGGCCGTCGCCGCCGCAGGTCCCGCAGCACGCCTCGTCGGCGTGAACGCCGCTGTACGCCACGGGACGCCGGTGAGCGGGACGTCCCGTCCCTGGTCCGGCCAGGACTCGGCGGCCGACGCCGTCCGACATCACGGATTCGATGTGGAGCCCCCATGAACGACCTCCCCGCGGGCAGGTGGCTGCTCGACGCCTTCCTCGGCCCGCGCCCGTCGCGAGGAGCCTCGTCCGATGGCACGGACGGCGCCAGGTGGCGTGTGCCGGCCGACGACGTTCCGCACACCCGAACCTGGATGTCCTGGCCCTCCAGGAGGTCCGTCTGGGGACGACAGCTGGCAGGCGTGCAGCAGGACATCGCGCTCATCGCCCGCACGGTCGCGGCATTCGAGCCCGTCGTCCTGTGCGCGCCGGACGAATCCGCCGTAGGTGAGGCCCGTGCCGCCTGTGGCCCGGGGGTCACCGTGATCGGCTCGATCCCCACGGACGATCTCTGGATGCGCGACACCTGTGCCGTCTTCCGGCGCGACGGCCGCGGAAATCTCGACGCCGTGAGCCTCAACTTCAACGGGTGGGGCGGAAAGCAGAAGCACCGCGACGACGCCGAGGTGGCCTGGTGCGTCGCCGAATTCAACGGAATTCCCCTCACCGAGGCGGAATTCGTCGGAGAAGGCGGGTCGATCGAGACCGACGGTGACGGCACGGTGCTGGCCACCGAGAGCAGCCTGGTCAACAAGAACCGCAATCGCGGGATGAGCCGGGACAAGATCGAGGAGGAGGTCCTCGCGGCCTACGGCGCCGAGAAGATGATCTGGGTTCCCGGCGTCCGCGGCCGGGACATCACCGACAACCACATCGACGTCACATCCCGTTTCGTCCGGCCCGGCGTGGTCATGGTGCAGGTTCCCCCGGACGACCGGAACGACGTCTGGGCCCGGGACGCGCGTGAGCAGTTCGCCATCCTGTCCGCCGCAACCGACGCGAAGGGGCGGCGCCTGCAGGTCATCCGCGTGGACGGGCCGGACACCGTCCGCTCGCGCAGCTCGACGTTCGTGGATTCGTACCTCAACTTCCATCTCGTCAACGGCGCCGTCGTCACCGCGCAGTTCGGCGATCCGAGGACGGACTCCGCGGCCCGCCGCGCCCTGGCCGAGGCATTTCCCGGGCGTCGGGTCGTACAGCTGGATGTCGACCGGCTCATGGGCGGCGGCGGTGGAATCCACTGCGCCACCATGCACGAACCCATTCCGTAGTCCATCAACACGTACACCTCTTTCGACAGGCGCCGCCCCGAAATGGCGCTGGCCGTCGGATACCCTTCGCCCTCAGGGCTCGAATTCAGGATGATTCCCCTCTCCTGAAAACAGGCTCGTCAGCTGAATGCCGGAGTTCTCTGTGTCGCTTTCCCCCATGTCCCGCCGCAACGTCCTGCGCTCCTTCGCGGGTGTCGGTGCTCTCGCCCTCGGAGCCGCGGCCTGCGGTCCGCGCAACACCCCGGCCGCGGCGCCCTCCGGACCGCCCGCTCGGAAACGGAACGGCCGCTGGTTCGGCGCCGAGTGGGAGAGCCACGCCCGCACCTTCATGTCCTGGCCCGCCCTGGTGTCGGTCTGGGGCGAGCAACTGCCGTCCGTACAAGAGGACATCGCCCGGGTCGCCCGTGCCGTCGCGGAGTACGAGCCCGTGGTGCTGATGGCCCGCCCCGAGCAGCAGGATGCGGCCCAGCGGGCCTGCGGCTCCCAGGTCGAGGTGATCCCGCTCATGGTCGACGACCTGTGGGCGCGTGACACCGTTCCGCTGTTCGTCGAGGAATCCGGGGGCATCCTGGGCGTCGACCTCAACTTCAGCGGCTGGGGGAACAAGCAGGAGCACCGCAACGACGCCCAGGTCGGCCGCCGCCTGCTGAGCAAGTACGACATCCCGCGCGCCGAGGCCCCGTTGGTCGCCGAGGGCGGTTCCTTCGAGACCGACGGCGAGGGCACCTTGTTGATCACCGAGAGTTCGGTGGTCAACAAGAACCGCAACCCGGGGAAGAGCCGCGACCGGATCGAGGACGAGATCAAGACCAGTCTGGGCATCGAGAAGGTGATCTGGCTGGCCGGCGTGCGCGGCAAGGACATCACCGACGCGCACGTCGACAGCATCGCCCGGTTCACCGCGCCGGGTGTCGTCCTCGTGGACCGTGCCTTTCCCGACAGCCCCCCGGACGTCTGGTCCCGCGCGGCCGACCAGGCCAGGACGGTGCTCAAGGACGCCACGGACGCTCGTGGCAAGTCCGTGCAGGTCATCGACCTGCCGCAGCCCGATCTCGACAAGATCACCGGTCGGGGCGACGCCTTCGTCTCCACCTACGCGAACTTCTACGTGGCCAACGGCGCGGTGTTCATGCCCCGCTTCGGCGACGCCAAGGCCGACGACCGCGCGAAGGGCATCCTGCAGGAGCAGTTCCCCCAGCGCGACATCGTTCAGGTGAAGATCGACACCATCGCCTCGGGCGGCGGCGGCATCCACTGCTCGACCCACGACCAGCCCGGCAAGCCGGCCAAGTAGAGGCGACACGGGCGGCTTGGCCTCTCGGCGAGGACCGCTGGCCTGGACCCGTGAGGCCCGGAGTCACCGAAGTCGACTCCGGGCCTCACGCGGGCAGTGGGCCCGGCACGGCCGGTCGAGCCGCTGACGGGCCGCGTCAGGCGGCGTTCGACTTCTTCTGGAAGTCGGCGTTGAATGCCTTCTCGATGCCGCTGACGACTGCGGAGTCGCTGACGATGAGGCCGAGTTCGCGGTTGTGGTTGAGTGAATTGCTGGAGAAGTTCTCCGAGCCGGCGAACACCTTGGCGGAGGACGTTCCGTAGTCGGTGACGATCACTTTGGCGTGGATGTAGTAGCCCGTCGAGCTCGTGTAGGTGGTGACCTTGCCACCCGCAGCAGTGACCTTTTTCAGCTGCTTGCTGTACTTGGCGGACTGGTTTTCCGCGACGACGCGGACCTTGACACCGCGCTTCGCGTCCGCGACGACCGCATTCACCAAGGTGGTGTCGCCGAACTCCTCCTGCTGCACATCGAGGGAGCGCTTTGCCCCCTTGATGAGAGCCAGTAGATGGCTTTGCGAATCCGTGGGCGACCAGACCAGATCGGTGCCGTCGGACGGCGTCACGGACGTCTTTGCGTAGTCGGCGTCGAAGACCTTCTCGATCGCCGCGACATCGGCCTTGTTGGTGTCGAAGACGCCGTAGTCGCGTGACGTTGCGTAGTACTTCGTGTCGAAGTTGCCGGTGCTGATGTACGACTTGGCCCCGTCGACCGTGATCGTCTTCTGGTGCGTGTAGACGTACGACGAGGACGAGTACGTCACTCCGGCACCGGCCGCGGACAGCGCCTTGTAGGCGGCGCCGTCGATGGCCGAGTGCTGGGAGTCGAACACCACGCGGACCTTCACGCCCGCCTTCTGCTTCTTCACCAGGGCGTTGACGAGAGTGGTGTCGCGCAGCTCGTAGATCGTCACGTCGATCGACTTCTTCGCCGAGTTGACGAAGTCGTAGATGGCGCCCTCTTTCTGGTCCGGAAGTATCACCAGGGAGAACGGGCTTGTGGCGTGCGCGGTCGCGGGTACGACGGCGACCGCCGCGGCCAAGGCGCCTGCGCTCAGGGCCGGTATGAGAAGACGGCGGGTGGGGCTCACCGGAACTCTCCTGACGTAGGGGGGAAGTGCGCAACGCGCGTAGCGCACCCCAGTAAGACACAGGGGCAAGGCTCGCTGAAGCCCAGTTCGGTGAAGAGAAGGGCAGCGTTGTGCAAAAGTCCGCTGCGTTTGATGACGAATCAACTGTCGGGAAAGTCAAGGTGTTTACAGTGCGATTCAGGTCGGCGATGGTCAGCGTCCGGCCGGCATTTGCCCGATGTTCGTCCGGCGTTTCTCGGCTCGTTGGCGCAGGTCGCGGAGTGGTGAGGGGGAGCTGGCCGCCCGGTTCGACTCGCCGGAGCAGGCCGAGTTCCCGCACGGGCAGCGCCGCACCGCCGACTCCCTCGTCGCGACGATCGCGACGCGCGCAGGGATGCTCGTCATGCCGGAACAGGAACAAGAGGCCACGCTGGGCCGCATCCACGCATTCCTCGCCAGCAGGCCGGAAACCGCCTGCGGCGAGTTCACTCTTCCGATGCTGACCGGAGTGCTGCGCGTCCGGCGCCTGTGAAGCATCACGTCGACACCGGAGCCGGACGCACGGCCCACGAGCGCGGGGTTGAACAGATCGTGCCCGGGGCGTGGACCGTCCGCCGGCCTACGCCCCGGCCTTCGGATCACGGTTCGGCCGTCACCTGACCTCCGCGCGCCCGGGCACCCTGGTGCTCAGCTGGACGGGGTGGGGTGGGGCAGCGCGGTGCGAGCGGTCTGTGCGTACTGGGCGGCCTGCAGTTCGTAGAGCGTGCGATAGTGCCCGCCTGGCAGGGTCATCAGGTCGGCGTGGGAGCCGCGTTCCACGACACGGCCGCGGTCGAGCACGTAGATCAGGTCGGCGGTCGCGGTCGCGGCCAAGCGGTGAGTGATCAGCACCACCGTCGTCCCGTCGTCGGTCAGCGAGCGCAGTGCCTGGAACGCCTCGATCTCGGCCCGCGGGTCCAGAGCCGAGGTCGGTTCGTCGACGATCACCAGCGGTGCCTGGCGATACCGGGTCCGGGCGCTGCCGATGCGCTGCCACTGGCCGCCGGAGAGCTGGGTGCTGCGCTCGAAGCCGCTGACGATGATGCTGTCCCACCGGTCCGGCAGCGATTCCACCACGCCCAGGGCATCGGCCTCCCGGGCGGCCCGCTCGATCCGCTCTTGGTCCACGTCGATCTCGGGCCGGCCGATGTGGACGTTGGCACGGGCGGTCATCGCCCAGTGGGGGAAGTCCTGGCAGAGCAGGGCCACCTTGTCGAAGACGGCGTCCCGGTCCGCCTCCCGCACGTCGACGCCGTTGACGAACACCCGGCCCTGTGTGGGCAGGTACAGGCCGGCGAGGAGCTTGGACAGTGTCGTCTTGCCGGATCCGTTCTCCCCGACCAGCGCCACCACCCTCCCCGGAGGGATCGTCAACGACACGCCCTCCAGCGCGAGTTGATCGGCTCCGGGGTAGGAGAACGACACGTGTTCGCAGCGGACTTCGACCGGCCCTTGGGGAATCGGGAGGCCGCCGGTGGGGATGGCGTTGCGCTCGGCCAGATCGTAGGCGATCTCCAGATCGGCCAGATACATCGACTCCTCGTACAGCCGGTTCATGCTCATCACCAAACTGCCCAGGCCCTGACTGGAGTTCCGCACCGCGATCACTGCGGTGCCGGCCGCCGCCAGCGGGATGCCGCCGAACCACAGCAGCGCCCACAGCGCCCCGTAGGAGACGAGCGAAGCCGCCCCGGACATCGCCGAAGCCGCCAGGTCCGTGCCGGCCTCGGCATAGGCCAGGCGCTGCTTCTCCCGGGCCGAGGTTGCGGCCATGTCCTCGTAGGCGCCCGCCAGCAGTTCGCCGGCGCGGTGCGCCTTCACCTCCGGGCCCGCATCCGGCCGCGACAACTGATAAGTGATCATGTCGGTGGCCCGCACGTGATCGAGCCAGGCACTGCGGGAGGCGTAGTTGCGGCGGACGACGGCGACCGCTCCCCACGCCCTGGGGGCCGCGATCAGCAGCAGCGCCAGCACGAGGGCGGGATGCAGCAGGAACAACACCCCGGCGGCCGCGACCAAGCCGATGAAGACGTTGATGACCTGGATCGACGAGCCCAGCATCGTGCGGATGGAGCGGATGCCGTACCGTCCGGCGTCCAGCGCCCGTTGGGATCTCTTGTCGACGAGCGTCGCCAGCTCGACCCGGGCCAGCCCGCGGTAGTACCGCGCTGTGCAGGCCCGCTCGATCTTCGGTTCCAGACGACCGGACGCCGCCACGCTCACCGCGGACAGCGTTGAGGACAGCGCGGTCACCGCGGCCGCCGCGACCAGAGCCGGGGCCGCCTCCAGCAGGCGCTCCGTAGTGGGACCGGCCGAGAAGATCGCGATGAGGATCTGGTTGGTGGCCACGAGCGTGAAGGCCCGCATGAGGCCGATCCCCAACTCCGCGGCAAGGAGCACCAGCAGGGCCCGTCGGTCTTCGCGCCATGCGGCTCGCGTGACCGTGCCCATCATCGCCGGGAACTGCCGGGCCATCTGCCAGAACGACAGCCTCAGCAGCGGGTTCTCGTACCGGGCCCATGCTTTGTCATGTCGTAGAACGCCGCTGAACAGCAGCTTTTCGCTCTCGGAGAGCGACGGTTGCTGGGACTTCCTGGGCCGGGGGAACGCCATCATGCCTCCCAGATCGGGTCCGGACGTGCTGAGCGGAGCGTGCCGGTGGTGGGTCGGGCGCGCGGAGCGGCGCGGACCGGGGCCCCGACGGCTGCGGTCCGGCCCGGGGCGTCAGCAAGTGGCGGGGGAGTGGTTGGGCGCGCGGGACAGGAACGGATGGCGACCTCCAGCGAGCGGGCGTTGGGGTGTCGTGGCGTTCAACGAGAGGACCCGGCATCTCGAACTCATGTGTTTCGGACGTGATGTGACCGCACGGAAGAGGGAGCGCATGTCCGTTCCGTGCGCACCAGCCCTTGCCGGAAGCGGCTCGTGCTCTGTACCGACGTGGCCGAAACGCCGGGGTCGAGACCTGGGTGGCCGAAGGGATTTTGAGTGCGCAGCGGGGGTGGTGTGTTCGGCCGGCGGCCGGAAGGCTGTGTCCGGGTCCGGGTCCGGGTCCGGGTCCGTGGTCCCGGTGGTTTGAGCGGTGCGGCGGGTGGTTGGCGATGCCGCACAGCGTGATCGACTTTCCGCCTGAACGGATCGGCCTCCCGCCCAACAATGAGTGGCTTTCCGACCAAAGGCGAAAGCCCGGGCACTCAGCCTTCGATGGCGCCGGCGATCAGCATCTGGAGCTGCTTTGCGGTGCGGTCGAGGGGCTGCACGCTGCGCTTGGCGCGGCACAGGGCAACGGTCCCCTCAACGGCCGCCACGACGAGGGTGGCGAGCTGCGCCGCCTGCTCCGTTTCGGCACCGTGCTCGCGGAGGGAAGCGGCCAGCAGGCTCTCCCACTCGTCGAAGACCTCGGCCGCCGCAGTCAGGGCTGCGGGGAGCTCGTCGGTGGGAGGCTCTTCGATGGCGACAGCCAGGACCGGGCAACCGGCGCGGAAATCGGTGTCGACGACGATCTTGCGCCACAGTGCGAGGAACGCGCGGAGCCCGGCTACCGGACCCGCCTCCAGCTCCTTGCGCAGGCTCTGGGCGACCCGTGTGCCGGTGTAACGGACCGCCTCGGTGGCCAACTGCTGCTTGCCCTCGGGGAAGTAGTGGTACGTGGAGCCGAGCGGCGCCTCGGCGTGTTTGGCCATCTCGCGGATGCTCGTTGCGCTCAGGCCGCGCCGGCTGATCATGTCCGCGGCGCCGGCCACGATCCGCTCGCGCGCCTCCGAGTTGCTCCTCGTCACGTGCGGAACCCCCTCTGACACCCCTGGTTATAACGACCGACATAGTCTAGCGTGACGCCTGGTTATAACGACCGTCATAATCCGCTGCTGACTGCTGACTGCTGACTGCTGACTGCTGACTGCTGACTGCTGACTGCTGACTGCTGACTGCTGACTGAGGAGTTGCCATGCCGACGATCAAGCTGACTGTCCCGGCCGGTTCCCTGACCGACCAGGGACGCGAAAGCATCCAGCGGGACCTCGCGGCGGTCCTGCTGCGCTGGGAGGGAGCACCCGACACCGCCTTCTTCCGCGCCTAGGCGTGGAGCTACCTGATCGAGCTGCCGCAGGGGGCGCAGATCACCGCGGAGGACGACGCGCCACGCTTCCTCGTGGACGTCACCGTTCCGCAGGGCGCGCTGTCCGAGCGGCGCAAGGCGGGACTGGTCGAGGAGGCGACCGCAACCGTGCTCCGGGCCGCCGGACTCGCCCAAGGCGATGCGCTGCGGGTATGGGTGCTGGTGCACGAGCAGGCGGACGGCACCTGGGGCGCGGGTGGTTCCGTCGTCCGCTATGCAGATCTCGCGGGCCTGGCGCAGGGGCAGCGGTCCGACGCGTGAGCTGTCGCAGCTTTGGTACGTCGCGGTGCTCGGCAGACCTCATTGCGAGCCGTCGATGCCTGCGGAAGGACGGCGCTGATCCTCGGGCTCCGGCCCGTGGTCCGAGTGAGGGCGCCGGGCTTCCTCCATGATGCGGTGCCATGAACGGATCACATCGGGAACCTGGTCGAGCAGGCCCTTGAGGGCAAACAGAAAGGCGGACATGACGCCCGCCGTGCCCAGAATCGCCAGGACGATCTGCAACTCCATGCTCGGGTCCTCCCCAAGGACGGAGGGGGCCGAGCTGAGTCAGGATCTGCAGGCAGGATGGCAGGTGTCTCAGGCCGACCACCCTGAAGACGGTGATCAACTGAGGCCCTGCCGACGCACAGGCCGCGTGTGCAATTGTCGCGATTGACGCGGCGCCAACTGCTGTGACAACCACGCCCGAAAGGGACGTCGGACCCATTCCCGTCGCAGCCAGCGTGCTGGCCGTGCCCTACGGACTCTACTCGCGGGAGCCCCCGCTGTCTGCTTCCCTCCCGCACTCCTCAACTTCCCAGTGGCTCAGCAGACTTCTCCGGAACTCCCTCGACCGCCGGCGCAGCGTCCACGCGGAGCACATCGAATCCGCCGGTGACGACTTGCGGCCTGGTCGTCGATGGCCACCTGCCCGCCGACGACCTCGCTCGACAGGCCCGGCAAGCGCTTACGACGGAAGAACTCCCTCACGAGTCCTGACGGTTACTCCGCCCATGCGTCACTCCTCCCATGCGTCACTCCGTGAGATGCGCACTCCCGCGGGGCGAGGTTGCGGCAGCCCCCCGGACCGGGTGCATCATGGGCGTGGACATTGATGGGATATGCGTAGAAGAGTGGAGTGGAGCGTGACACGGATACTGGTCATCGGTGGCGGGATCGCCGGTACGGCGACCGCACTGGCCCTGCACAAGGCAGAGTTCGAGGTCGCCGTGCACGAGGCGCATCCCGACACGGCGGGGGACATCGGGGCGTTCCTGACCTTGGCGAGCAACGGTATGCGCGCCGTGGCGCAGCTCGACGCCTCGGATGTGGTCACCGGGATCGGCTATCCGCTGCGCTCGATGCGCGTTCTCGACGGTCAGGGCGCGGAGATGGCCCATGTGCCGTTGGGAGAGGCCGACGACGCTCTCCTGCGGTACCGGTGCTTGCGCCGTGGCGAGTTGAACGCCGCCTTGCAGGCCGAGGCCGTCCGCCGGGGCATTGGGCTTTCGCACGGATCGCGGTTGGTGTCTGTCGAGGACGGCCCGGATCAGGTGACCGCACGGTTCGCCGACGGCAGCGTCGCGACCGCTGATCTGCTCGTTGGCGCAGATGGCCTGAATTCGACCATTCGGCGCGCGATCGCCCCCGGTGCGGAGCCCGTCTACGCGGGGCAGTCCGTCTTCTACGGATACACCCGCAGCACCCCGGTGGCGGAGGAGACGGGCCACATCACCATGGTGCGCGGCAGCACCGTGGCCTTCGGCTACGCCGTCTCGCCGGACGGGGAGACGTACTGGTTCGCCCGTGTCGCCGGTGAAGCGATCCCCGTCGAGGAACTCGCCCACCCTTCGCCCGCCCGTTGGCGTGAGCGACTCGTCGAGTTGCTGAGTAAGGACGCCACCCCCGCGGCGAGCATCGTGGCGGCCTCCACCGACAGCCTGATGGCCACCAACGCCACCGAGATCCCGCCAGGCACGCCCTGGCGCTCGGGCCGGAGGCTGATCGTCGGCGATGCCGCACACGCGGCGTCACCGGCGACCGGCCAAGGGGCCTCGATGGCCTTGGAAGACGCTGTCATCCTCGCCAAATCCCTGCGGGACATGCCCGATCTGGACAGCGCGCTCGCCCTCTACGAGGCCTGCCGCCGTCCCCGCGTCGAGTACAACATCACCGTCAGCGGAGAGTTGTCCCGCGGCACCCGCAACCCGTCGAGCACCGGTCGGGCACCGTCCGCCCAGCGTCCCGGTGACGACACGCTCGCCTCCCAGCTGGACTGGGACCTCGATATGCGCACCGTCGCCGGCGACACGGACCAGGGCCCGTCCGATGGGTCAGGGTCGGACGGGCCCTGACGGCTCGTTTCAGGCGGAGTCGAGTGTCGGCCTCGGCCCGACACTCAACTCCACCAGACACGGAAGTCGGTGGAGAGCGAGCCCAGCGCGGCCAACTCGGCGGCCAGCTCCGGCGCGGCCACCTCGATCCGCTGCCCTTCCACCAGCGGCGCGGAGCTGTAGATCTTGCGCAGCGAGAAGTCCCAGCCGGGACGATCCCCGGGTGCGGGTTGAGCCGTGACCCGCAACCGGTGCAGCTCGTATCGGACCATGATGCTCTCCGCTCGGGTGACGTCGCACGAGTCGAGCGCGGACCACAGTTGCGGATCGGTCATCCGGGCGAGTTGCGCAGGGGTGAGGGTCGAGCTGTCGAGCAGTTGGCGGGCCAGGCGTCGGACCACCGAGACCGGACCCACGTTGTCCCACGAGGTGTGCAGCCGCGCTTCCGCGCAGACCAGGTCGACGAGCGTGGCGGCGGTCTCGGGGCCAGTCGACACCGCCGAATCCTTGAGGTCGAGCTGGTCCAGCATGACGGCCGGATCGATGGCCAGGCGCCCGGCGGCGCACGACTACTGCGCACGTAGGAATCGAGATGGTCCAGATTCAGCAAGCCGGTGCGGCCGGTGAGCGGCGACGGCGGCTGCCCGCCGAGTGCGGCGACGACGGCCCCGGTGCGCACCCGATGCTTCTCCAGTACGGACCGGATCGGCTCGGCCCGCAGCAACTCCACGCCGATGGCGTGGTGGTCGAGGCCGCAAACGCCTTCGAAGGTGTGACTCAACGGCAGATGGCCGATGTCGTGCAACAGCGCCGCGATTCGCAGGAGTTCGTCCTCCGGATGGAAGTGTGCGACCAGCGAGAGGACGCCGAGGGAATGCTCCAGCCGTGAGTAGGACTGCAGGGTGCTGATGGTCGAGGCCCCTCCGTGTGCGACGAAGTGCAGGCGCCTCCGCCGCGATGTGATGTGAGGCACCGGCACCCGCTGCCGGCGGCCGGGGTGTGGTTTTCCGAACCTTCGATTCGGGGGCGGGCGGGATCGATCGCCGTGCCCCGCGCGCCGAGGATGAGGGCATGGCTCAGACAGCGACGGCTACGGCACCGGCTACGGCAATGACAACGGATGCGGGAACAGACATCGGGGTGGGGATCGCTGCGCGGGCGGTGGATCTGCATCGGGAGCATGGGCGCGGCAGTGCCGCCGTGCGGGCGTTGCGCGGGGTGTCGGTGGCGTTCGCGCCCGGGACGTTCACGGCGGTGATGGGGCCGTCGGGTTCGGGCAAGACCACCTTGCTGCACTGCCTTGCGGGGATGGATCGGCCCACTCGGGGTTCTGTCTGGTGGGGTGGTACGGAGGTGTCCCGGCTGTCCGAGCGGCGGCTTGCGGTACTGCGGCGCAGCCGGGTCGGGTTTGTGTTCCAGGCGTTCAACCTGATGCCGGCGATGACGGTCGCGCAGAACGTCGAACTGCCCGGCCGGCTGGCCGGCGAACGGCCCGACCCGGATCGCGTAGTGGAGGCGCTCGCCCGGGTGGGACTGGCCGGGCGCGAGCGGCACCGGCCCGGGCAGCTCTCCGGTGGACAGCAGCAGCGGGTGGCGATCGCCCGGGCGCTGGTCACCCGCCCCCAGGTGCTGTTCGCCGACGAGCCGACCGGCGCGCTCGACCGGGCCACCGGCCACGAGATCCTCGCCCTGCTGCGCGCCGGCGTCGACCGGGACGGCGGGACGTGTGTGATGGTCACCCACGATCCGGTGGCCGCCGGGTACGCGGACCGGGTGCTGCTGCTGGCCGACGGCGTGGTGGTGGACGAGCTCGATCGGCCCACCGCCGCCCAGGTCGGCGAGCGTCTGAGCCGGCTGGGGGAGTGCGCGTGATGGTCGTCCCGATGTCTCTTGGGCAGATGCGCCGGCGTCCGGCTTCCTTCGCCGGATTGGCGATCGCGCTCTTCCTCGCCGTCGCCACCGTGACGCTGTTCGGTTTGCTGTTCGCCGCCGGTGCCACCGCCCCCGCGGCGGCCCGGGAGGCGACGGCCGGGCCGGGGCTGATGGTGATCGCCGGTGCCTTCGGCGAGATCGCCGTGCTGGTGGCGTTCTTCGTTGTGGTCAACGCGTTGGCCTCTGCCCTTCGTCAGCAGCATCGCGAGCTGGCTCTGCTGCGTACGATCGCGGCGACGCCCCGTCAGGCGCGACGGCTGGTGCGCGGCCAGGTCCTTGCGCTGACGTTGTTGGTGGCTGTGCCGGGTTGGGTGGTCGGCGCGGCGGGGGCCCGTGGCTTCCTGGCCGAGTTGCAGCGGCGGGGGATGGCGGCGCCGGGCGTGCGGGTGCCGGGGACACCGCTGCCGATGGTGGTCGCGTTGGCCGTCGCGCTCGCCGTCGCCCTGGCGGCCTCGGCCGTCGCGGCCCGGCGGATCTCCCGGATCGCGCCCACGGCCGCCCTCACCGCGAGCGCGACCGAGCACGGACGGACGGGCGCACCGCGTCTGCTCGCCGGAATCGGCGCGCTGGCGGGCGGCGGTCTGCTGCTGCGACTGGCCGCGACCCGGCCGACGGCGCAGCTGGACAAGGCGGGGCAGGCGGCGCTGTTCGGTGCGTTGCTGCTGCTGGTCGCCCTCGCCCTGGTGGGGCCGCTCGCGGCGCGTGTGCTGGCTGCCGCGTTGGGTACGCCGGCACGGGTGCTGGCTCCCGGTGCGGGGTGGCTGGCCGACGCCAACCTGCGGGGGTACGCGCGCCGACTGTCCTCCGCCGTGGTGCCGGTCGCGCTGCTCGTGGGCCTGTCGGGCACCATGGTGATCATGACACGCACCGCCGAGCACGCCGCGAGCGCGAGCCCGACCGGCGTCACCACCGCCGGCTTCGTCACCTCCGCCAGCGATGTCTGGTTGCGTCAGATCGAGTTGGCGCTGCTGGTCTGCTTCGCCGCCGTCTCCACCGTCAACACCCTGGTCGCCGTGACCGCCGACCGGCGGCGGGAGTTCGCGCTGTTGCGGCTGGTCGGCGCGACCCGGTCGCAGCTGATGCGCATGTTGACCGCGGAGGCGGTGCTGACCACGGCGGTGGGCGTGCTGCTCGGCGCGGCGGTCGCGGGTGCCGCGTCGGCGGCGTTCAGTACGGCGGTGACCGGCTCGGCGGTGCCGTCCGTCCCGATGGCCGTCTGGTGGATCGTCGCGGGCGCGGCGGCGCTGACCGTCCCGGGCATCCTGGCCACCGGCCTGCGGGCAGTTCACGGCCCGGCCGCGGAACTGGTGGGCGGTGGCCGTGACTGAGCACGAGGCCGGGACGGCCGCCGAGGGTGCGGCCTGCGCACCGACGCCCACCCCCACCGGGCCGCGGACCCGCGCGAGCGTGCCGCCCGCCGGCTCGGCGCCCTTGCCCGCCCCGTGCGGGCCGGCTGAGACGCCCGAGGACGGACGTGGCTGAGCAGCGGCGATACCTTGCCCTCCGAGGCGGCGAATGGGCCTTCGCCGTCGTCGGACTGCCGCTCGCGCTGCTCGGCGGTGTCTACGCACTCGCCGTCCTGTACGCGGGCGCGCTGCTCTCCCTCACCGTTCTCGGCCTGCCGTTCGTGGTCGCCGCGCTGCTGGGCGCGCGGGGCCTCGGCACGCTGCACCGGCGGCTGGTCGGCCGACTGCTCGGCGCACGCGTCGAAGCGCCGACCGGGCTGCCCCGCCCGGTGGGCGCGATCGCCCGCGGCCGTGCCGTGCTGACCGACCCGGTCGCCTGGCGGACGCTGCTCTATCTGGTGCTGCGGCTGCCGCTCGGCGTGCTCGGGTTCGCCGCCGCCGTGCTGCTGCCCCTCGGTTGCGGCTGGCTGATCGGCTTTCCGCTCTGGGGCCGCCTCCTGCAGCCGGGCCAGCCGCCGGCCTTGTGGCTGGACGCCGTCGCGATCCCGCTGGGCCTTCTTCTCCTGTGCGCGGTACCCGGCGCCATGCGGGCGTTGAGCGGAGCGAACCGGCGGCTGGCCCGGCTGCTGCTCGGCCCGGCCCGTGCCCAACAGCGCGTCCGGGAACTGGAGACCGCCCGCGCCACCCTGCTCGCGGAGAACACCGACCAGCTCCGCCGCCTGGAACGCGATCTGCACGACGGCACCCAGGCCCGGCTGGTCGCCCTGGCCATCACCCTCTCGCTGGCCGAGGACACCCTCGCCCCCGACGCCGGCCCGGACCTCGGACGGCTGCGCACCCTGGTGGAACGCGCCGTCGGCCAGACCGACGACACCATCGTCGAGCTGCGGCGACTGACCCGGGGCATCAACCCGGTGGCGCTGGACGGCGGCCTGGACGAGGCGCTGCCGGGCCTCACCGCCACCTCGCCGGTGCCCGTCACCGTCCGCCTGGACCTGCGGGAACGCCCGGACCAGGTGGTCGAACGGGCCGTCTACTTCTGCGCCGCCGAGCTGCTCACCAACATCGCCAAGCACAGCGGTGCCCGCTCGGCCGAACTCGCGGCGAGCGCCGCCGACGGCCGGGTGCGCCTGATCGTGCGCGACGACGGCCGGGGCGGCGCGGCGCTCGGCGTCGGCACCGGCCTGACCGGACTGGCCGAGCGGATCGCGGCTGTCGACGGCGTCCTGGCGGTCGACAGTCCGCCCGGCGGACCCACCGTGATCACCGCCGAGCTGCCTTCGCGCCTGTGACGAAAACTCAACTGCCGCTCTCCGCAAGGTAGGTGAGGACGGCCTTGACCCGCCGGTTGTCGGCGCCCGTCGCCGGCAGGTCGAACTTGGTGAAGACGGCCGCGACATGCTTCTCCACCGCACGCTCCGACACCAGCAGCAGTGCGGCGATGGAGCGGTTGGAGTGGCCCTGTGCCATCAGTTCCAACACCTCGCGCTCACGCGGCGTCAAGGTGTCCACCCGGCTGTGCTGCCCGCCGCGCATCAGCTGGGTGACCACCTCCGGGTCGAGCGCCGTGCCCCCGTTCGCGACCCGTTGCAGCGCGTCGACGAACTCGGAGGTGCGGGCGACGCGTTCCTTCAGCAGGTATCCGATGCCCCCGGCACCGTCCGCCAACAGCCGGGAGGCCCAGGCGGTCTCCACGTGTTGGGAGAAGACCAGGATGCCGACCTCGGGTGTCCGCGCACGGACCTCGACGGCGGCGCGGATGCCCTCGTCGGTGTGGGTGGGCGGCATCCGGATGTCCACCACGGCCACGTCGGGCCGGTGCTCGACCACCGCGGCGAGCAGCTCGGGTGCCGTCCCGGCGGTCGCCACCACCTCGCATCCGCGGGCGCTGAGCAACTCGACCATCCCGTCACGGAGAACGACGGAGTCCTCGGCCAGTACCACGCGCAGGTTCCTGTTGATCACCACGCCATTATCGGGCCGACCGACGTCCGTCGCCGGCCGGTGATCCCCGCACGGGAAATCCCCACGCCGGAACGGCGAGTCACCCGAGGCCGATCCCTCCCGCCTCGACCCGCCCGTCACGCAGGCCGCCGCCCTGTCACCTCATCGACGCTTCGCACGCCCGGCTACGAAGGCCACGACCCCTGCCGAGATCACCACGGCCACCTTCGCCGTCAGCAACCCAAGACCGGGGCTCCACCACTCCAGCTTCCACGTCGCGACCCAGATCACGCCCCCGACCACCAGCGCGACGACCGTGGACAACAGGACACGCCTGGATGCGGGCTTCTGATGCTCACCGCTGCTCTTCTCCTTCACATGCAGATGCTATGAGCAAGCTCGCGAACCGCGGTCATTTCGAGAACATCTGGCTCCGCACCAAGCGCCACGACGAAAAGAGCCAGGTCAAGAACGGTTCCGGGGGTGTCTACTACCTCTACTTCCCCGTCAACTCAGCACCAACTCAGCACCGTGTCCTGCGCGAGCTCGGAATCCGGTGACAGCTCACGCCGCCAAGCCGACCGTCAGCTCTTCCGGCAGGTAGCCCTGGAAGGTCGTCGTCACGACCTGGCGGCAGCGCTCGCGGCCTTCCTGGGCGAGACGGCCGTACTCATCGACCGTGACCTTGGTGGAATGGGGCCCGAGCCAACGGGACACCTCATGAATGGCAACTCCATTCGTCAAGGTTACGGTCGTCCCTTTACGGCGGAGGTCGTGCGGCGTGTAATCGCGGAGCCCCAGCCGCTTGACGGCACGGTCCCATGAGTTGCGGACGAGCCCGGGGTAGGTCATGCCGCCTTGCTGGTTGAGAACGGGGAAGCGGTCGGCATAGGCGGCGAAGAATTCCAGCAGGGGGACATCGTGCCACTCCCCTTCCTTCCGGTGCTTCAGGGGTGCATAGCGTGCTGTGTAGAGTCCGTCCCTATCCCTATCCCTATCCCTATCCCGATACCAGACTATCTGCCGCCGCAGACGCAGCGTGCCGTCCTGAAAATTCTCGGGAAAGACGTCAAGCGATTCGCCGATACGGAGACCGCCGCAAGCCATCAGCCGTATAGCCGGTTTCAGGCGCGGCCCGATCGAGTGCGCTATGGCCTGGCTCTCGTCACGGCCTGGATCTCTTCAAGCCTTGGAAGGCTCCGCTCGTCGACCGGAACCACGGGACCAGCGGGCTTCTCCGCTTCCTGAACGGGGTTGTTGGCGATGCGCTTGCGGCGCACCGCGTGCGAGAGGAGTGACGACAGGGCGATGCCGCGGGCCTCGATCGTGTTCGGCTTGGCCCCCGCCTTGTACAACTCCTGCATATCGGCTGCCGTTACCTGAGCGATGGTCTTGCGCCCCAGGCGCGGCAGGACGTGCAGCCGCAGGATCCGCTCATACGACTCCCAGGTGCCGCTCGACAGGATCACCGCGTTGAGCCAGTCCTCGGCGTACCGGCGCAGTGAGACCTTCCCGGCGTTCGGGTCGATGTAGGTGTTTTCGTGCTTGTCGTTCTCGACTTTGGTGGCGAAGTCCACCGCGTCTTTCTTGCGGTCGAACGACTTCTCACGTTGCCGGGCGCTGCGTCCGCCCGGCTCGCGGTGGCGGACAACCCAGCGCTTTCCGAGTGCCGTCCCTGACGGGTCATCCCGTCAGGGGGTGCCGTTGTAGCTCAGAATTCCGACCGTGCCAAATGCGGGATGGGGCTGGTCATTTGGTTACGCGGTAACTCGGGGCTGGGCATGGAGGTCGCATCATTGGTGAGGGGTACCGACTCCTGCTGTCGAAGCATCTGCAGTGTCCGCACGTCTGCAGGATTGGGACGGCACTGGTGTGGCGGACAGTCGCAGTCGGCGCGAGCGATGCTCGGCTTCCAACGTCCGGCAGCGCGCAGAAGCCGAAGATTGGGCTGTACCCGGCGTACAGGCCGACTCGTCCGCTCCTACCTGGGACTTCACCGTGGGAAGGGTCTCTGACCTGTATCGGAGGCCCTTTCCGGCCTTTCAAGCGCTTGTCGCTTTGGGCAGCCGAAAGTCCCTCGAAAGCCCCTCTGGCAGAGCTGAAAGTCCCTGAAGAATCCTAGAGGTGGGCGGCCGCCGGAGGCGTCTGAGCAGCCGGTCAGTATGGTGGCGCCCATGGCCGATCTTCACCAGGTTGTCGTGGAGCCACGCGTGCTTGCTCAGGCCGAAGCCCTCTCCAATGGGTGAGTCCTCGGCGGTGACCCGGTCGGGATCTCAGAGCGTGCTTGGCGAGGGCTGAAACCGAACCGGATCAGGCAAGCTGACTGGAGAGGAATCAGCGGGAAACTGCTCCGTCGTGTTCGCCCTGATCTCTATGTGGTGGGCCGCTGAGGCTCACGACACCGATCGCGAGGCGCTGGCGACGTCCAGCTGTACGCCAGTTGCCGCTGTGTTTCAGCCCGTCCGGGCCGGCCGCGCACCGCCGCCTTGCGGAGTGGAACACTGGACCGGCCAGGCGTCGACTGACTGGGGCCGAACGAGGTTCTGCCGCCGGACTCGCGACGGCGACTCATAGGCATGTCTACGAGTCTGGCAGAAGAAGGCACTGGCGCGAGGCGGGTTGCCGAGGTTATGGGGAGCGGCCCCTTCCCCCAGAGCGGAACTACCGTACGTCCCCCGAGAGCCTTCTGGAGCAGCCCAGTCGCGCACAGCCCCCGTGCGCTACGTCCCTGAGGGCGCCTGCCGGGCTTGCTTGGCACTGTTGCATCGAGGTGTCATCGGAGGTTATGGCGGATGAGGCCGGCGAGGCGTCGGTGGGTCTCGCGCGGGCGAGTCAGACGCCGGCCGAAGTCCGTGCGCTGCCCGGTGTGGTCGTAGGCGTCACGCAGCTCCATGAGGAGGGCGACAGTTGTGTCGTAGGTGCTGGTCTTCTTGGTGGTGGTCTGCGCCTCGATCTGCCGTCAGATACGGGGTCGGCGATCAGTCGGGTGAGGTCCTTGTTCGTCGGCCCGGCCGGTTCCTTGGGGGCGGCGGGGCTGACCTGGGCTGCGACCGCGAGCAGGTCGGTATCGACGCGCAGGAAGTCGGCGCGAGCGCGCTGAGGGGCGGTCAGAGCGTCGAGTCCGGCCGTGATGGGCAGTTCGAAGGAGGCTGCATCGAGGGGCAGTTGCCCGACCTCAAGAGGCGGACGGAGGCTCAGGGAGACCTCCCAGAGGCGTCCGAGATCGACTGAGGGTGCCGGACGTCTTCGACACGTATGAGACACAGCCACCCGTCGAACCGGTGACAGCCGGACAGTGCCGGACCTTCCCTCGAACGTCGGGGGAAGGTCCGGCGTTTCCTTTTCGCTGGCCAGCCCCTGGCAGGACTCGAACCTGCGGCCAAGCGCTTAGAAGGCACCTGGCCGTGATCCATCAGGAGGGCTTCTGACCTGCGTGGATGCGCTGACCTGTGGAGCTGGCGGCGGTATTTTCTGTGCTTTGGGGAAGTGTCGGCGCCCGGCATCGGGAGCATGAGCCCTCAATGCTGATCCGCGGCTGGTAGTGGCGGCGCCTGGGCGATCACGCGCCAGGTCAAAAGATGGCAACGGGTTTCATTTTTGATTGATGTGAAAATCATTTCCATCTAACGTGTGGGGTGTCGTCATGTGGCTGGATCGCACCGCTCCGCGTCCGGCATCGCCCGAAGGAGTTCCGTATGTCCCCCCGCCCTGTTCCCGCCCCACGTTCCGTCCGGCGAGCCGTACGCATCGCGCTCGGTGCCACGGTGGCGGTCGTGACCGCCGCGACGGCAACAGCCTGCTCGACCTCGTCGCCGAAGCCCGCCAACACCGGCAATGCCGCCGCCGGTGGCGGCTCGGGCAAGACGATCCAGGTAGTGGCGGGGGAGAACTTCTGGGGCAGCATCGCCACCCAGCTCGGTGGCAGCCATGTGAAGGTGACCAGCATCATCACCAACCCCGCCACCGACCCGCACGACTACGAGCCGACGGCCGCCGACGCCCGCACCGTGGCCGGAGCCCAGTACGCGATCGTCAATGGCATCGGCTACGACGCCTGGGTCGACAAGCTGCTCGCTTCCAATCCCGGAAGCGGCCGTATCGAGCTGAAGGTGGGCGACCTGGTCGGGATCAAGCCAGGAGGCAACCCGCACCGCTGGTACTCCCCGGCCGACGTCCACAAGGTGATCGGGAAGATCACCGCGGACTACAAGAAGATCGACCCGGCCGACGCCGCCTACTTCGACCAGCAGAAGGCGACCTTCGAGACCAAGACGCTCGCCGGCTACAACAAGCTCATAGCCGACATCAAGGCGAAGTACGCGGGCACCCCGATCGGCGCTTCCGAGTCGATCGTCACGCCCCTCTCGGAGGGCCTGGGGCTGAAGATGCTCACCCCTGAGACGTTCCTGGACGCGATGAGCGAGGGCTCCGACCCCACGGCCAAGGACAAGGCCGCTATCGACGACCAGATCAAGAACAAGCAGATCAAGGTCTACGTCTACAACTCCCAGAACTCCACGCCGGACGTGCAGGCGCAGGTCAAGGAGGCCAAGGCGCAGGGCATCCCGGTCGCCACCGTCACCGAGACCCTCACCCCTGCCGGGGCGACCTTCCAGCAGTGGCAGACGAGTCAACTCCAGGGCGTCGAGCAGGCTCTGGCCAAGGCGACCGGGAAGTGAGGTGACGCCATGAAGCCGACAGCGAAGGTCCGTGAAGCCGTGGCCCACGGGGCGCACTCCGTCCCCGCACCCCGAGCCCACGACACGCCCGCAGAAGTGGGAAGCGGTCCGGTGGCCGTCCTGCGTGACGCCGCCGTGCGCGTCGGAGGCCGCACCCTGTGGGCGGGCGTGGACCTTCGTATCGAGCCCGGCGAGTTCACCGCCGTCCTCGGCCCCAACGGGGTCGGCAAGTCCACCATGATCAAGGTCCTGCTCGGTGCGCTGCCCGCCGCAGGTGGCGAGGTCCGGGTGCTCGGCACTCGTCCGGGGCGGACCAACCACCGTATCGGCTACCTGCCGCAACGCCGCAGCTTCGACACCTCGATGCGCATTCGCGGCATCGACGTCGTCCGCATGGGCCTGGACGGTGACCGCTGGGGCGTGCCCCTGCCGTTCCCGACGGCTCGCCGCCGGGTTGAGCGTGCACGCGTCGCCAAGGTCGTCGAGTTGGTCGGGGCGTCGGGGTATGCGCACCGGCCGATCGGGCAGTGTTCCGGTGGTGAGCAGCAGCGGCTGCTGATCGCACAGGCGCTGGTCCGCCGCCCCGAACTGCTGTTGCTGGACGAGCCGTTGGACAGTCTGGATCTGCCCAACCAGAGTGCGGTGGCCGCGCTGATCGGCCGGATCTGTCATCAGGAGGGGGTGGCGGTGGTGATGGTCGCCCACGATGTGAACCCGATACTCCACCACCTGGACCGGGTGGTGTACCTGGCCGAGGGCGGCGCGGCCACCGGCACCCCGCAGGAGGTCATCACCTCCGCGACGCTGACCCGGCTGTACGGCACGCCGGTCGAGGTACTGCGGGCCTCGGACGGCCGACTGGTCGTGGTGGGCCAGCCGGAGGCGCCCGCGGTGCACGCCGACCGGCACGACACCCCGGGGAGCGGTCATGGTGCTGGCTGACGCGGGGACCGCGCCCGTCTGGTCATGGGATCTCCTCGCCGACTTCCAGGCGATGTGGTCGTACCCGTTCATGGTCAACGCGTTCCGGGCGGGCGCGGTCGTGGCCCTGGTCTCCGCGCTCGTGGGGTGGTTCGTGGTGCTACGGCGGCAGACGTTCGCCGCGCACACCGTCTCCACGGTTGCCTTCCCCGGCGCGGCCGGGTCGGTCCTGCTGGGGGTCAGCGCGGTCTACGGGTACTTCGCACTGTGCGTGGCCGCCGCCCTGGTCATCGCTGCCCTCCGAGGCAGCGGAGACCACGAGGAATCCGCGCTCACCGGAACCGTCCAAGCCTTTCTCCTCGCCTTCGGCTTCCTCTTCGTCGCCCTGTACAAGGGGCTGTTGGAGGGGCCGCAGACCATCCTGTTCGGTACGTTCCTCGGCATCACCTCGACGCAGGTGACCGTGTTGGCGGGTGTGGGCATCGGGGTGCTCGCCGTGCTGGCGCTCATCGGGCGCCCGTTGCTCTTCGCGTCCATCGACCCCCAGGTCGCCGCCGGACGGGGAGTCCCGGTCCGCGTTCTTTCCGTGCTCTTTCTCGTTCTGCTCGGCGCGGCGACCGCCGAGGCCAGCCAGATCACGGGGACCCTGCTCGTCTTCGCCCTGATGGTGATCCCCGCCGCCACCGCCCAGACGATCACGGCCCGTCCGGGCCTGAGTCTTGCGCTCGCCGTGCTCCTGGCGTTCGCGGCCACCTGGCTCGGACTGACCGCCGCCTACTACTCGCCGTACCCGCTGGGCTTCTTCGTGACGTCGTTCGCCTTCGCCGGGTATGTCATCGCTCGGGGCGTGCACGCGCTGCACACGCTCCGCGGCCGGACCGCAACGCCCCTGCCGGCCAAGGAGGTTGCTGCATGACTGGTCTGCTGGCCGCATCGCCGCTCGCCCAGCCCTTCTTCCAGCACGCCGTGCTCGCGGGGACCGCCATCGCCGCGGCCTGCGGGCTCGTCGGCTGCTTCCTCGTCCTGCGCGCCCAGGTCTTCACCGGCGACGCCCTCAGCCACGTCGCCTTCACCGGCGCCATGGCCGCCCTCGCCTTCGGCTACGACCTGCGCCTTGGGCTGTTCGCCGCCACCGTCGCCATGGCGCTGCTCTTCGGCACCCTCGGCCGCAAAGCACGGCCCGACGACGTCGTCATAGGAAGCGTCTTCTCCTGGATCCTGGGCCTGGGGGCCTTCTTCGTCACCCTCTACACCACCTCCCGTAGCACCGCCAACGGCACCGCCGGGGTCAGCGTGCTGTTCGGCTCGATCTTCGGCATCTCAGCCGGGCGGGCGACCACGGCGGCGCTGGTAGCCGTCGGAGTCTGCCTGCTGGTACTGCTCATCGCCCGCCCGCTGCTGTTCGCCACCCTCGACGAAGCCGTGGCCGCCGCCCGCGGCGTGCCGGTCCACCTGCTCGGATACGGCTTCCTCGCCCTGGCCGGCATCAGCGCCGCCGAGGCCACCCAAGCGGTCGGCTCCCTGCTGCTGCTCGGCCTGCTGGCCGCCCCCGCCGGCGCCGCGATCCGGCTCACCGACCGCCCCTACCGGGCCATTGCCCTCTCCGCCGCACTGGCGGTTCTGGAGATGTGGGCGGGGCTCTTCGCCTCCTACGCGGCCCCCACGATGCCACCGAGCTTCGCCATCATGGCCGCCGCCACCGCCGTCTACGCCGCCACCTTCCTGATACGCCGTCCCGCCACCCGCACCCCCACCCCAGCCCCCGCGGGGGCCTGAACGAAAGCACGGTGATGGCAAGCAACCGACCGCACACCGCCGCGCCGGCGCGGGATCGGCATGCCGACGGGCTCTCGCGCCTGGGACCCGTTCCGCCAGGCGGTACTGGTGCCGCGGCGGTTCCGAGAACACGGCTGCGTACACTGCCTGGCCCGGGACGCCGGGATCTCGCAGGCTACCGGCTACCGCTACCTCCATGAGGACATCGGCGTGCCGGCCGCCCAAACTCCTGAGCTGCACGAGGTGTTGGACCTCTGTCGCGCCGAGGGGATGACACACGTGGCGCTGGACGGCAGGCTGGTCGCCTGCGACCGGCTGGTCGGGGCGGATGCCGCGAGGGGGGCTGCGGCGGATCGCTCAGGAGGACGCGTCGCGGCAGGCGCAGGGGCCTCCCGCCTCGGCGTGAGCGGGTGTGCCGACCGGCGCCAGATGATGGACCCTGGCCGGTGGCAGGTTCCCCAGCACCACTTCGGTACGGAACGTGTGTCGGCGCAGGATGTTGCGCATCACCGCTTGTCCGGCGAGCGTGTGCTCGCGGTCCGGTCCGCTGGCGAGCGTCCGGCGCACGGTCGCGCCGCCCACGTATCCAAAGAAGGACAGGGTGCCGCCGGGGCGCAGTGATCCGAGCAGCCGGTCGAATATCTCCGCCGTGGTCCGGGCGTCGAAGTTGGCGAACGGCAGACCGCACACGATCGTGTCGTACAGGCCCAGTTCGTGTTCCTGGACCAGACCGGTGAGGACCCGCAGTCGCGGATCGCGGCCGTACGTCCCGCGCAGCAGGGTGGCGAAGCGCGGGTTGGCCTCGACCAGGTCCAGGGTGTCCGACTGGCCGAGTGAGTCGGCGATGTGGCGGGTCACCGCTCCGGTGCCGGATCCCACCTCCAGCACCGCGCGGGAGTGGCCGGGGCTGGGGATCACATACCGGGTGAGGGCCCTGCCGAGCCTGGGGCTGCTCGGAGCGATCGCCCCGACGTCCTGGCGGGTCCGGGCGTACTCCCGGAGGAACAGGGTCAGTTCAGCCATAGGGCGACTCGCTCTCTGGTGATAGCGGAATTATCGGTGGCGCAAGTCATCGCTGCCGAGGTGGCCGGCTCGGTGATAAATCACCGATGAGCGTGCCCTGACCTGGGGACACAACCACTGAACGACCGGGGAGGTACCGGGCAGGAAGAAGCCGGTCAACAGACCGGATTGGGCGAAGACGATCGCCCGGATGCCGAGCAGGCGACCTGGACGGCGTTCCAGCCGACCGCCACCAACAGGAACGTGGATGCCGCGTCGTAGGGCCGGTGGCGGATCACCAGTAACCAGAGCGTCCAGAGGCCCAGAATGAGCAGTCCGCCATCCGGCGAGGCCACGTAACTGACGCCCAACATAAGCGTGTTGAGCCATCCGGTGCGCAGGTCGATCTGGATCGACCGATCCAGCTGTAGGCCATGGGGCTGGACCAGGGAGGTGTGCGCCGCGATCAGCCCGAGGGCGATCGCCACTGCGAAAGCCAGTACAGAGTTGCGCAGCTGGCGCACCTGGGGCATGAGGGACGTCCTTACGTGAGACGCGGCCTGGGCGTGAGGCGGCAACCGCCCGGCACGTCATCGGCAGGCGAGACCACGCCATCAAGCTACTACATGCTGTAGAAAGGTGGTCGCCCCGTCGCGTTCCTCGCGGTCCCGCAAGAGGTTCGCGACCTCCGGGCCCGGCAACCCGCGTCTCCATAGCCGCCCTGGCGAACCGGCTCCTGTTGCCGACGACGCAGGTGGGGTGGATGGCCATGGCGCTACCCGCCCGGCGCGCCGGGTGTGCACATCGGTCCGGTCGGCGGCGGTGCGTCCCCGGGCGGGAACGCCCCGAGGCTTGGCGGTCGATACGTGAGCCCACCAGTGCCGCTGCACGTGAGCCCACCAGTGCCGAAGCCGTACGTGAGCACGTTGTGGCGGAGCCGCGTCCGTCGGCGAGCCTGACGAGCGACGGGTCGATACGCAACCAGCTGGTGAGCGGGTGGATCTGTCCGATCAGCCCAGCGATGCGCTCACTGCGCGCAGCTCGTCCAGGGCCGCCAGGACGTACCCGGCGAGTTCGTCTTTGCCGTCACGGTCGCCTTCGGACCACTCGGCGAACCCGCGCTTGAAGGCGAGGACGCCCAGCTCGCTCGCGAGGGCCGCGGTGGGGTCGGACAGGCCGCGGGCGACCAGGGCGGCCGTCATCGCGGCGGCGAGGCTGACGGTCTTGAGGGCGTCACGCTCTTGCAGCTCGGCGCTGGCGGCGACGGCGGCCTTCAGGCGCGGGGCGAGCTCGCGGTTCACGGGGCCCATCGCGCTCGACGCGCGCTCAAGACCGGCGGCGACCGCCTCCAGCGGGGTGGCGTGGCCGGGGGCCTCGGCGATCCCCTCGCTCAGCAGTCGGCTCAGCGTCTCCTGTCCGGCCACCAACAGCTCGCGCTTGTCGGGGAAGTGTCGGAAGAAGGTGCTCTTGGTGACTCCGGCACGCTCGGCGATCTGCGCGACCGTCGTGGCGTCGTACCCCTGCTCAGTGAACAGGTCGCATGCGGCCACGACGAGGCGTTCGCGTGCGCCTGGTTCCCACCTACCCATGGGGCCAGCATATGCGATGGGACTCTTGTCCCGTCACCTGGTAGCGTGTGACGGGACAAGAGTCCCATCACTTGGAGGGATTTCCATGCGTGTCTTCGTCACCGGTGCCACCGGTCTGATCGGGTCCGCCGTCGTCGCCGAACTGCTCGGCAACGGCCACACCGTCCTCGCGCTCGCCCGTTCCGACGCGTCCGCGCTCGCCGCCGAGGCGGCCGGCGCCGAGCCGCTCCGGGGAGCCCTCGCCGATCTGGACGTCCTCCGGGCCGGCGTCACTCAGGCCGACGGGGTCGTCCACCTGGCGTTCGGCAATGACTTCAGCAGCCCCGAGGCTCTCGCGAAGAACGTCACTGAGGAGAGCGCCGCCCTCGCGGCCCTCGGCGAGGAACTCGTCGGCAGCGACCGCCCCTTCGTGACCGTCTCGGGTACGCCCCAGGCCCCGGGCCGGGTCTCCACCGAGGCCGACCCGGTGCCGACCGACGGACCGGTCGGCGGTCGCGGCCGCGCGGTCACGGCGGTCCTGGGCCTTGCCGCGCGCGGGGTCCGGAGTGCGGCCGTACGCCTGCCGCGCACGGTCCACAACCAGGGCACGGGCGGGTTCGCCGGCCTGCTGACCGGCATCGCACGCCGGACCGGGGTGTCCGGCTACCCGGGCGACGGCACACAGCGCTGGCCGGCCGTCCACGCGCTCGACGCGGCGGTCCTCCTCCGGCTCGCCCTGGAACGGGCGGAAGCCGGCAGCGTCTGGCACGCCGTGGCCGACGAGGGGGACCGGGTGCAGGACATCGCCGCGGTCATCGGCCGACGGCTGGGCCTGCCGGTCGAGTCGGTGCCGCCGCAGACGTACGGCCCTCTCGGCCCGATCTTCGCGACCGACCAGCCCTCGTCCAGCGCCCATACCCGGCAGACCCTCGGCTGGGAGCCGAAGCACCCCAGCCTCCTGGAGGACCTGGAGAACATCCAGCCCTGACCGGCGACCGGGAGGCCCGCTGACGACGCTCGCGCCGACAACGGCAGACCCTCACCCCTCACCTACGTCACTCGCGGTCGACCGTCTCGGCGCAGCAATATCCCCCGCCCGTCCCCGCCCGCCCACGTGCGGTCAACGCGGCTCCGGCTCTCGTCTTGATCCCCACCTCTTCGCCGACGGCCAAGCCCGCTGACACCGGACCGCCACCCGCGTGGCGGCAACACGTCCCGCACTGTCGACATGTCCGTGGCGAACGTGGGTCTCCGTGGCGTAGCCGGCAGTGCAGCCATTCACTCATTCACTTCCACAACCAACAGGAGGTCCCGCCATGGTGGCAGTTGTCTTCGGCGCTCGCGGTAATGTCGGTCGTCACGTGGCCGATGGCCTGCTGGCCGCCGGCGAGCAGGTCAGAGCAGTCAGCAGAACCCCCGCCGCGGGCTCGACGCCCGGGTGGGAAGCAGTCGCCGCCGACCTGGATCGCCCCGAAACGCTGCCCGCAGCGCTCGACGGTGCCGACAAGGTGTTCCTCTACGGAATGCTCGACCCCCACAAGCCCTACGACATCGAGAAGGTCGCTGCGGCGGCCACAGCCGCGGGGATCCGGCAGGTGGTTCTGCTCTCGTCGGTGGCGGTCCTGAACCCCGACGCCGACCACCCGGTCCCCCGCCTGAACCGCACGATCGAGCAGGCCGTCCAACGGTCCGGCATGGACTGGACGTTCCTCAGGCCGGGGACATTCGCGACCAACACCCGCACCTGGTGGGCCGAATCGATCCGCACCGAGAACGTCGTCCGCCTTCCCTATCCGCTCGCACAGTCGGCACCGGTGCACGAGAAGGACATCGCGGCGCTTGCGGTGACCGCCCTGACCGAACCGGGCCACTCGCACCAGGCATACACCATCTACGGAGCCGAGTCCCTGACCCTGCAACGACAGGTCGAGCACATCGGCGAGGCTCTCGGCCGCCACATCCGGATCGAACACGTCTCCGACGAGCAGGCTCGCGCGGAAGTGGGCAGAACAATGCATCCGGTCGTGGCCGAGGCAATCGTGAGTCAGTGGGCCGCCGCCAACGGCGTCCCGGTCCTGACTTCCGCCATCGCCGAAAAGATCACCGGCACGCCGGCACACACCTACGCCCAGTGGGCCGTCGACCACTCCGACGACTTCCGCTGAGCTTGTCGTTGACCTGTGATGTCGGTGGCGACCCCGGCCGGTCGTGAGGAACAGCCTTGAGTTGATCATTCTCCTTGGGGTCCAACCAAAGTGGCTGTGAAGCCCGCCGCGGAATGACCCTGGAGCCCGTCGGCGGTTCCACCGAACGGCGGGGTCGTGCTCGGCGACGTGCTGGGCGACCCCGTCGACGCCGGGACGGACGTGTCGCTCCAGGGACCGTACGGACCCTGGGCATGAACGTGACCGCTTCCTTCGTCGACGACCAGGACGAGGACGGCTACATCTGGATCCGCCGCTTCGAGGACGAGGCCCAGAGCGAGGCCCTGTACGCGGCGGTCTACGAGCACGACCGTGGGAAAAACGAGATCGGACCGGTCGTCCTCGATCTGCTGATTCCCCAGAAGACCGTCGTCACCGGAGTGGTCCCCACCCCTGCCTCGCCGCTGCGCTGACGCGGCCCCGACCGCCAGTGCAGCGCCCACCAGCACAGCGACAAAGGAAAGTTCTTCAGCACTGACACGCTCCAGAAGTCGTCCCCCTGGCAAGCGTCGGCCGCGCGTTCGGCGGGTGTGCCGCGGCCCCGTGGTCTACAGCCGTCGAGGGCGGGTGCCGACCAACGCTGTCATCGCGTTTGACTCAGCCCCGCGACGAGGAGTGAGGCGAGTCGGCGTGCGTCGTACCGGGGATCGCTCTCGGCGCCGATGCAGAGGTTTCCGATGCCGCGCATGAGCTGGTAGGCATCGATCCCGGAGTGGATCTCACCGGAGGCGGCGGCAGCGTCGAGGAGCTGGGTGCACACCGGCAGCAGACGTTCGAGGAAGTAGGCGTGCAGCGTCTCGAAGCCGGCGCCGTCCCCCTGCATTGCGGCGGCCAGGCCGTGTTTGGTGACCAGGAAGTCGACGAAGAGGTCGACCCACCGCCCCAGGGCGGCATGAGGTGTCGGGCCGGCCGCCAGCAGCGCCGGGCCGGCCTCGGCGCAGGCGTCGACCTGGTGTCGGTAGACGGCGATGACGAGGTCCGCCCGGGTCGGGAAGTGCCGGTAGATCGTGCCCAGGCCGACGCCGGCCTTGGCCGCGATGTCGCGGACCGGCGCTTCCACTCCCGAGGCGACGAAGACCGCGGCGGCAGCGTCCAGCAGGGTCTGCTGGTTGCGCCGGGCGTCCTTGCGCTTGGACCGGGCCGAGCTGCCCGGGCCCTGGCCGCTGTCGTTCACCGTGGCACTCCTTTCGTGAGGTGCATTGCAAACCGGAACAGCGTTCCGTATCGTTAGCGGAGCAACGTTCCGTTTCCATTCGATGGTAGCGGCGAGCGATCTACCGGAGCCGCTGCTGACACCATCACGCTCCACCCGGACGGAAGAGCACGGCCCGCCGGTAGCCGACGCCGATGCTGCGTCACCCGAGAAGCACTCCTCGCTCTCCACCCGAGCCGGCCCTGCGCCCCCGCCGAGGAACCACACAGCGCGAAGACACCGAACGGAAGGCACCTCCATGTCCGACTCGAAAACCGCGAACGCTCAGCAGGCCGCGGACGCTCCCACCACGGTGGTCTCTGCGAGGCCGGTCGTCCTGTCCGCCCCGGGGCGCGGCGAGGACCTCCAGGTCCGCGTGTCCGCCCCCGCGACCGGCCGCAACCTGCCCGTCATCCTCTTCTCCCACGGCTTCGGCTGGTCGATGGACGGCTACGCCCCGCTGGCGGACCACTGGGCCGCACACGGCTTCGTTGTCATCCAGCCCACCCACCTCGACTCCCGTACGCTCGGCATCCCCGCCGAGGACCCCCGCACGCCGCGGATCTGGCGCTTCCGCATCGAAGACCTCACCCGCGCGCTCGACGGACTCGACGTCCTGGAAGCCTCCGTGCCCGGCCTCGCCGGGCGACTCGATCGCGACCGCATCGCCGTGGCAGGCCACTCCTGGGGAGCCCAGACGGCCAGCACGCTGCTGGGCGCCCGCGTCCTCGACTCCGACGGTGTGCCCGGTGAGGACATGTCCGACCCCCGCGTCAAGGCCGGTGTGCTGCTCGCCCTGACCGGCCTCGGCGACGACCTGACCCCGTTCGCCGCCGAGCACTTCCCCTTCATGAAGCCGTCCTTCACCACCATGACCGCACCGGCCCTCATCGTCGCCGGCGACCACGACCAGTCCCACCTGTCCACCCGCGGACCGGACTGGTTCACCGACCCCTACACCCACAGCCCGGTGAACAAGAGCCTGCTCACCCTGTTCGGAGCGGAGCACTCGCTCGGCGGCATCCCCGGCCACCAGGTCGCCGAGACGACGGACGAGAGCCCCGAACGCGTCGCCCTGATCCAGCACCTCACCACGGCCTTCCTCCGCAGCGCCCTGCACGGCGAGGGCGCCGGCTGGAAGGCGGCGGCCACCGCGCTGGAAGGCGACCCCAACGCGCTGGGCAAGCTGCAGAGCAAGTAGACGAACGCACCGGGACCCACTGTGCGGTGCTGCCTCGCGGCAGGGGGAGTGGACCCCCGGGCGGCCCTTCCCCGTGCCGCGAGGTGCTGCCCACCCCGCCCGACAGACACCCGGCAGGGACTGCCGACACCACCAAGCAGTCCACACCGCACGTCATCCGAACGAACAAGGACCCAACGCCCATGACGCAATCCGTCCCTCCCCGCTTCGGGATCATGACGGCTCCCTCGCAGGTCGAATACCACGACATCCTGCGGGTCTGGCACGAGGCCGACACCGTCCCGGAGATCGAGCACGCCTGGCTGTTCGATCACCTCATGCCGATCGGCGGCGACCCCAACGGGGTGACCTACGAAGGCTGGACACTCCTCTCCGCCCTCGCGGCCCACACCCGGCGACTGCGCCTGGGCGTGCTTGTGACGAGCAACCGCTTCCGCCCGCCCGCACTGCTGGCCAAGATCGCCGCGACCGTCGACGTCATCTCCGGCGGACGCCTCGACTTCGGCATCGGCGTCGGATCGCGCCCCAGCCACCCCGGCGCCCGGCGCGAGTACGAAGCCCACGGCCTTCCCTTCCACGACACAGACCGCGCCGTGGCGCACCTCGCCGAAGCCTGCACCGTGATCCGGCGCCTGTGGACCGAGGCCGAACCGTTCGACTTCCGCGGCACCCACATCCAACTGACCGGCGCCTTCGGCAACCCCAAGCCCGTTCAACGCCCTCACCCGCCCCTCCTCATCGGCGGACGCGCCGCCTCGACGCTGCGGGTCGTGGCCCAGCACGCCGACGTGTGGAACATCCCCGGCGGCGACATCGACGACGCGGTACGGCGCAGCGCACTGCTGGACCGCTACTGCGCCGAGATCGGCCGCGACCCCGCCGCCATCACCCGCTCGACCGTGCTGCCGGTCTCCTATGACCACCCCGACACGACCCGGAACGCGATCGGCGAGGCCGTCGGCGCCGGGTTCCACCACATCATCCTCGGCCTGCCGGCGCCCTACCCCGCAGGCGTCGCACGATGGGTCGCCGACGAACTCATCACCGGCTCAACCCAGGAACACCGCTCGGCATGAACGCGAAAACGCCACGACCCACCACGGACAGGCAACGATCCTCGTCACCGTCACCGTTACCGGAGGCTTCGGTTTCACCGGACCGCGGACCATACGAGCCCTGCTCGACCAAGGCGAAGACCGCGCCGTGGTCCAGCGCACCGCCCGCGAACTCCCGGCCGTACTGGCCGGAAGCGCGGGCGGCGGTAGGGCAGACGGACATCACCGGCATCGCGCACCTTGCCGGCTCCTACCCCTGGCCCCCGTCCCCGACGGCCCATCGAGGCGACCCACATGCGCTGTCGACTGGACGTCCTTACGGTCGCCGGAGTCATCCATGACCAGTACACCGTCCTCGTGCGGAGCGGTCACCCGGTCGGCAATCAGCAACTTCAGACGTCGAGCATTGATGCGCTCGTAGTCCCAGCGCGGCTCGGAGAGGAAGGAATGCAGTCGTTGCACTGCTCGGTGCTGAGCCCCGGCCACCGGCTCAACACCGGCCAGACAACTCAGTGTCTTGTTCCGATCCCTCGGCGCGAGCAACCCTGTCAAGTACTCACGGAAACCTCTACGTTGAGCCAACGTGCCGAGTAGGTCGTCCCAACGCGCGGCATGCGCTTCCTACACACCCGGCGCTGGTGGACGCGGCAGACGAGCGGTCATACGCCACACCCCTTACGGGGGTAGTAGCGCAATTACATTCCGCCGTCAACAAACCGCCGCTGGCAGGTCACAGGCACTTCGACTCCCATAAGCACTGGTCACAGAGGTGCGGTGGAAGAACTCGCAGGCCCCGTCGTCGAACGCGAAGAGCCAGACGTACCAGTCTGACAGTAACCGCAGCATGTCGGCGGCTACTTCGGGATTGGTCCGTGCGGCCAGGTAGCCGCTGCGTTGACGCCGAATCCACTCGGCCTGGTGCGGTTGCCTTTCCGGCAGCCGGTGTCGTGCCAGCCAGGCCAGGCTCTGCTGGTCGACCTGCTCGAAGTGTTGGTTTATCAGGGAAGGGAAGGGACACCACAAATCGTCGGTGGCTGCTCTGCCCGGTTGCCCGTCGGGAAGATTGCCCACTGGTCTGCCAGCCTCGCCTGGGTGGGTGAAGCCGGGTTCCGTCCCATGCGACGACCGCGCGGGACGGGCCTGCTTGTACGAGCTGACGAGGTAAATCAGCCCAGGACGGCGCAGTGGACTCTGCGCGCATGCACGGTTGACTCGTGGCGCACCGCCACCTCCGGGGCATGCATTCTGGTCGTTGCTCCACCGGTCCATCGCCCTGTCCGCCCACCAGCGGGACGCCCTGGAGAGCGCGCTCGGTGTCCGGTCCGGCACCCCGAGCGGGTTCGCCGTCGGCGCCGCTGCCCTGGTACTGCTGGACGAGGCGGTGCGCACCGCCCTCGTGCTGCTCCTCCTGGACGACCCGCACTGGATCGATTCGTCGAGCCCGGCCGTCTTCACCTTCCTCCAACGGCGCTGTGCCGAGCTGCCGTTGGTGATCGTTGGTGCCACCCGCACGGACCCCCGGCTACTCGGACGTGGTCGGCCGAGACCGTCGACGTGCGGGCCCTGCCCCGGGCGGACGCTGCCCTGCTGTCGGGCGGGAGTGTGAGATCTCAGTTTGCTTTATTGAGATCTCGGATGTCTTAATGCTGACAGTGGGCCGCTGCCGTGCAGCCGAAAATTCGCCATATGTGACCATCGAGGAGTTGAGTGATGACGATCTTCGAACCGATCACGGGCCGCTATGTCGCGGTCAACGGTGCGCGCACCTACTTCGACGAGGCCGGTGAAGGCGTCCCGATCGTGTGCATTCATCCGGGGGCCACGGACTCTCGGATCTACCGGCACCTTCTGCCGCTGCTCGCTGAACGCGGATATCGCGCGATCGCGCCCGATCTTCCCGGGCACTGCCGTTCCTACCCGGCACGGTGGCAGCCGGGGACTTCCATTCACGACCACGCCGAGTTCGTGCACGCGTTCGTGCGCACGGTGCTGCCTGGGATCTCACCCTTCGTGCTCGGTGCCTCTGTCGGGGGCCTGACGGCACTGGATCTCGCCGCTCACCACGGAGAGAGCTATCGAGGTGTCGTCGCGATGCAAGCAGCGTCGTGGACACCGCTGTCGGCCGAGGCTGCCGCGTTGCTGGCAGGTCGGACAAGCGCGCCCGATGCCGGCTGGACGGATCACCTTGAGTATGCGGCGGTGACCTCGGCGAGCAAGAAGCTGACAGCCGAGCAGGAAACCGAGCTGAGGTGGCTGCAGCGCAGTACCTCCCAGCAGGCCGGTCAGTTCGACGGTCAGGCGTGGGCTTCCCACGATCTGCGCGGCCGGCTCGGCGATGTGCGGTGCCCGGTCCTGCTCGTGCAGGGCACCGACGATTTCTTCGTTCAGGACGAGCTGGTCGATGACACGGTCGCCGAGATGGGCTCGGCCGCGCAGTTGCTGAGAGTGCCTGACATCGGGCATTACCCGCCGCTTGAGAATCCGGAGTGGGTTGCGCAGGTCGCAGACACCTTTGTGAAGCAGGTGACGGCAACGGCGGACTGATCGTTTGCTCTGGCCCCCTGCTTTGCCACCCGCAGGCCGACGGGTTCGATGGCGCCCCCGCGGGGTCCGGCGAGGCGAGTGCCGAGAGAAGGGGCCAGGCAAGACCGGACGGTGGTGGCAACTGCCACGAGGCGCAGCCGACAGCCGGCTGCGAAGACGACCGCGGTCGGTGTCTGGCAGGCCACCTTCACGGCGTCGGCCGCCACCTGCGGCACCTGATCTCCCCGGACGAACCACCTGCCGGATCCAACGCCTGCACGGACCACTAAGATCCAAGACCTTCTGACTGGGATATCAAATCCCTAGGATGGATGCGTGAAGTATCTGCCCGCCATCCTCAGCACGGACCACCCCAGCCTGAGCGCCACCGAGCGCGCATATCTCGCGATCAAGCGGCGGATCATCGAGCTTGACCTGGTGCCCGGCGCCCATGTCACCAAGACGGATCTGACGCGGCTGACCGACGCCGGCACCATGCCGGTGAGAGAGGCTCTGACCCGGCTGCAGCGCGATGGGTTGGTCGATGTGCTCCCCCGCTCGGGATACCGGATCCTGCCTGTGACCTTGAAGGGGGCACGCGATCTGTGCGCCTTCCGCCGGCTTCTGGAGACGGAGACCGCCGCCCTCGCGGCAGAGCGCGGCTGCCGGCAGGATGATCTCGGCCGTATGGAAGAACTCCTGGGCCAGTCCTACGAGCCAAGCGATACAGAGAGCATCGAGGCATTCCTCCGCGCCACTTTGGAGTTCGATGCGATCATCGCCGACAACTGCGGCAACGACAGACTGGCCCGGTCGGTCATCCAGGTCTTCGACGAGCTGGAACGAGTTCTGCGGATCACCTTGGGCTCGCTTCCGTTCTCGGCAGTAGCCGCGCATCAACGACGCGCGGTCTGGGAAACGATCCGCGACCGCGATCCGGTCGCGGCCCGTGCCGCCATGGACAACCGCACGCGAACCTCTCAGCAGCAGATCATCGACGCGCTCACGGCCAGCCCGTCGATCGCCGAGGCCAGCATCACCATCTCCCGATGAGACGTCTCCGTCGACTGCGGATCCTCTTGCTTCAGGGGGGATTCCTGGCTCAGGCCGCCTCCTGGACCAGCGCTCCAGGAGGTCTTACGCCCTCGGCACCAGCCGGGGTCTCCGTTGTCGGCAACGGGCCCGTCCCTGCACGCCGCCCCACCACCCCGCCAACAGACCTGGGAGGCGTGCTGGGGGCGACCCCTCACGAGTTCGAATCTCGTATCCTCTGAACCCGCCCACCGCACTGATGGGCCGGCGCTGTCCGGCGGGTGGGCTCACCGAGCGCGCTCAGCGGCACAGGGTCCGCAGGGCGGTGAGGCAGTCCGCGCCCCGGCGCTGCGGGTCGGTGTCGGTGCTCGCCCAGGTGATCCGAGCGTCCGGTCGGATCAGAACGGCGGTGACGTCCCGCCAGATCGGATCCGCCGCTTCAGTTCTCCACCCGATGGCTGCCCGTCGGCACCGACTATCCGCAGCAGGTCCTAGCTGGACCACCGCCTGGTGAACATCGACGCTGACTGGCTCTACCGCGGCAGCCGCCGTACCCGCCTCACCCCTCGGGCGCCCACTCCGACTTTCTCCGTCCGGAATCCGCCCATCTGCTGCTGACCCTGGCGGAACGCTCCCGCTGACGTGAGCACCACCCGCAGCACGATGTCGACGCTGTTCCATGTGCTCGGTGGGAATCGGCGAGCTGGTGTCCCACCAAGTACAGCACCGGGACTCTGTCGGTGATCTCGTATGGGGTGCTGGCGGGAGGGCCGTGGGGTGCTTCGCTGCAGGCATGCGGGGTGACTTAGGGTCTGGGGCGTTGCGGTGTCGTTACGGCCGAGGAATTCCCAGCGGATCCCGGGGGCGCCGCACCCGCTCGTACGAATAGCAGCCCGACCCTGACTTCCGGCCCAGCCGGCCCGCGTCCACGATGCGTGCGAGCAGGGGGGAGCGACGTACAGAGGGCTCTTTGTACTCCTTGTTCATGCAGCCTCTTGCTCGCGGCAGCTGTCTTCCAGCCAGGTCCTGATTTCGCTAGGCCAGAACCGCAGTTGTTGCCCCACGCGAAAGCTAGGGATGGCCTGCTTCTCGTGACTGTCGTAGACCCATGAGGCGGGCTTTCCGAGGCAGTTGGCCAGGGCTGGCACGGTCCATATTGCTTGCTCCATTGCTGTTCACTGTTCACTTCCATAGGTCGGGAGTGCGACAGGATATGGACGGATCACAGCCACACCAAACGACCCCCTACAACGACGCCTGACCTTCCTGGGCCCGTCCTGACGAGTGTCCGCGGGGGAGTCGGCGCTGCGATTGAGATGACGCAAAGTGAAGAGTGAGCGTGTCGCGGCCCTGGACTGTCCGCAGTTCCACGTGCCGGCGCGGGAAGCCAGCACCGATCAAGCACGACGCTCCCGAACGGACCCCACCTCGCGTCCACCGGGACAGCCACCCTGCCGGAGCTTGTGAGTCCGAGCCGGCGTTCAACCGGCGGGTGGGCCCGCTGCTTTCGCGGTGGTGGCGGGTGGTGCTGGTGGTAGTTGTAGTGCCAGTGGTGCCGGCGACGGCGCGCCATGGCAGTGGCATGCTCCTTGCCATGCATAAGGACCGGCAGGACAGCAGGACGACGGCAGGGGTGTGGGGGCGGATCGCATGTGTCTGGGCGGTCGCTTTCGCTGCGCTTCACTTCTACTGGGCGCTGGGCGGCAGCTGGGGACTGAGTGTCTCGGCGGGACCCTTGGCCGAGGAACGCCCCGCCTGGTTCGTGGCGGTGGGCTTGTGGGGTGTGGGAGTGCTGTGCCTCGTAGGCGGTCTGCTGGGGTGGCTGCTCGCCCGTCCGCGGCCCGGTGGCCTGGTCGGACGGCTGGTCAAGGCGCTGGGCTGGGGTGTCTGTGCCGTGCTGCTGGTACGCGGCATCGGGGTTGAGATACTGCTGCTGCTCGACACGGCGGGCCGTGCGGTAGGCGTCAGCCCGGAACAGCGGCTGTGGACGCTGGTGTTGTGGAATCCCTGGTTCCTGGTCGGCGGGCTTGTCTTCGGCCTGGCCGCACGGGGATGCGGACGGGTGACGGGCCGAGCAACGGAACTGCCTGACGGGCCCGTCGGCGCACGAGAGCAGGGTGGGTGAGCGGTGGATGACGAGCCGGAGACCGGTCGGCGGAGGCGAAGGCTGCCGCCGCCGACCGGCAGCCGCGCCGGGACTCGGCAAAAGTCGACCGTGGTAGGGAGAGCGGCCCACCACGAGTCGTGCGTCCGATCAGGGCGACCGCTCGTGCCTGCGCCTGCCCCCTGCACTTGATTGACAGACCATTTTTGCCTTGGTAGGAATCTGGGCAGCGTCGCGGTGTACCCGGCAAAGAGACCGTCGAGGACATGGAGGCGCCGAACCAATGGGACAACCTTGGTGACACCCCACGGACGCCTGAAGGCGTTCGGCAATCAGTTGGTCGAAGTGCATCTCTGGCTCCGCGAAGAGCTCGCCGCACTGCGTGAAGACGTCGACTCCTATCTCGCCGGCGGCACACGACTCCGCGAGTTGCGGACGCACTGCCTCACCTTCTGCTCGGCATTGAACCGACACCACACCGGCGAGGACCACGTCGCATTCCCCGAAATGGCTGAGCAGTACCCTGAACTGCGCCCCGTTTTGGAGGAGTTGCGCCGCGACCATCAACTGGTCGAGGACTCCTTGCGACGGCTCGACGCGCTGGTCGGCGAGCTGGACCAGGCGAAGGACCCGGCCGAAGTCCGCCGCGAGATGGACAGCCTCGCGGCCCTGATGGAGACGCACTTCGCCTATGAGGAGAAGCGGATCGTCGCTGCGCTCAATGCGCTGAACGTGCCGGACTGGGAGGGTTCGATGCCGGACTTCCTGCTCACCGACGACGTGGAGCACTGACCGGTTCAGCGGCCGTACCGCTGCCGTCCCGAGGCGCCATCCGCCCCGGACGCGCTGCCCGTCCCTCGGCGGGGCCGAGCGCTCTGTCTGGCTGGCCTGCACGCCCATACGCCCGCACGTCCGCACCGTAGTGGAGGCGCATCGAGCCGACCTCCGGGTGGTTGAAGTGCTTCTGGCCGCCGCCGCGCACCCGCACCTCATACCGCTCCCACAGACGGGCGAACTCCGGGCTCATGACGGCGAGTTCACCGACGAGCTGGGCCAGTTCCGGCATGTCCGGGTCGGCGCCCGCCATCGCACGCAGGTGGGCCGCGCTGTGGCCGGCCGTCTTCTCCCAGTCGCGGTAGGGCCTGCGTCCCATGGTGTGCAGGAACATGTGGGGGGTGAGGTTGCGGCGCTCCGGTGGCCAGTCCGTGATGCCGGCGAAGAGGCGCAGGCCGGGTCGGTTGGCGGCCAGCAGGTCGTTGGTGCGGCTGACCACGCATGCCGGGGAGGGCCGCAGCGACTCCAACAGGGCGAGGATCGGCTCTTCCTCGACGCGCCCCCGGGGATCGCCGCGTGTCTGACGCTGCTGCGGGCGGCGCCCTCACCGTGCCACCGTGCACCGTTCGACCTCCCGGGCCAGGTGACGGCGGTACTCGCGCTGGCCGGCCTGACCTTCGCCGTGATCGAGGGCGGTCACCGCGGAGTGACGGGAACGGTGCTGACGGCGGTCGGGGTCGCGATGGCGTCCGGGGTCGGATTCGTGGTCGTCGAGGCGCGGCGGCGCACGCCGATGCTGCCGCTGAAGCTGTTCCGACAGCGCGGCGTCACCGTGCCGGTCGTCGCGGGCTTCGCCGTCAACGCGACTTTCTACGGAGGGGTGTTCGTGCTGAGCCTCTTCTTCCATCAGCAGCGGGGACAGTCGGCGTTCTCGGCCGGGTTGATGTTCGTGCCGATGGCGGCGATCACCGCGGTCTTCAACTACCTCTCGCCGCGGGCGGTTTCCCGCTACGGCCCGCGGGCCGTGATCGTCGTGGGGCTGCTGACCGTGGTGCTGGGCCGCGGCACGTTGCTCGCCGTCGACACCGGCACGCCTGCCTGGCTGACCGCGTTGTCGATGACCCCGCTGGGCTTCGGCGGCGCGCTGGCCATGCCGGCGATGACCTCCCTGCTGCTCGACAGCGTCGCCGCCGCGCGGGCCGGCACGGCGGCAGCGCTGCTCAACACCAGTCGTCAGACGGGCGGAGCGCTCAGCATCGCCGTCTTCGGTGCCCTCATCGCCCAGGACTTCGCGACGGGTATGCGCGAAATCCTGCTGCTCGCCGCCTGGCTGTTGGTGGCCACGGCGTGGGGAGCAACGGCACTGCTGCCACGGCGGTGAGGGCGACCGGGGGACTGCAACCCCCGCCGACCAGGTAGGTTTCCCTAATAGACCACGGCTGACGCAACGAGAGCGGAGTGGAGAGTGGACGCACAGTCGCTGCCCAACCTCGCTTCCCTACGATCCCTCGAAGCCGCCGCGCGGCTGCGCAGCTACACCCTGGCCGCCCGCGAACTGCACGTCACGCACAGCGCGGTCAGCCATCAGATCCGCCAGCTCGAAGCGCAGCTCGGGGTGGCCCTCTTCGCCCGCTCCGGGATGCAGATGCTGCCGACCCCGGTCTGCGCACGCCTCGCGGCCCGGCTGCGCCGCGGTCTCGGGGACCTCGTGGAGGCCCTGGGCGAGGCCGCGGGCGAGGCCGGCGCGTCGTCCATGCCGTTGGAACTGAGCGTGATGGCCGACTTCGCCAACGTGTGGCTCATCCCGCGCCTGGCGGACCTGGCCCGGGCACACCCGCAGATCGAGTTGTCGGTGCGGCTCCACACGGGGATGGCCCCGCCCGATCCCCGCTCGGTGGACCTGGGCATCTGGCACCGGCCGGTCGAGGCCCACGACCACCGCTCCGTGCGCCTGTTGGAGGACCAGGTCATAGCGGTATGCAGCCCCGGGCTGACGGCCCGACACCCGGGGCTGACCCTCGGGACACTGCCCCAGGCACCGCTGCTCCGCTTCGCCCTGCGCTCCTGGAAGGAGTTCTTCGCCGCGGCCGGGATCGACGCGGACGAACCCGCGCACGGGGTGATCTACTCCGATGCGGAGGCGCTGCTGCGGGCGGCGCTGGCCGGACAGGGCGTGGCCATGGTGCGCCGGCAGATGGCCGACGCATACCTGGGCCGCGGGGACCTGGTGCGGATCGGGGACGTCGAGATCCGCGCCCGACTCGACTACTTCCTCAGCTGGCGCGAGGGCCATCCGCGCGCATCCACCATCCACACGTTCCACGACTGGCTACGGCAGCAGCTCACCGCGGCACCGGAGCCCCTCGGGACAGGCGACGATGGTCGTAGAACGTGACGTCCTCGCCCTCGCGCAGATCCAGCACCTCGCAGCCGGAGTCGGTGACGGCCACCACGTGCTCCCAGTAGACGGCCAGGGATGAGTCCGCGGTGACCGCCGAACGCGTCGCGTCGGGCAGGCGCATCCCCTCGCCGCTGCCCGCGCAGAGGAACGGCTCGACGGTGATGACCATGCCCTTCTGCAGCACGCGGCCCTCGTTGCGCTCGTCCTCGTAGTACGGGATCAGCCAGCCGTCGGCGTGCACCTGGCCGATCGAATGCCCCGTGGCACTGTCCACCCGCAGCATCGAGAACCCGAACGACTCGACGTACGCCTGGACCTGCCTGGCGATCTCCTGGAGCCGGGCGCCCGGGCGGACCAGGCTGATGCCCAGGCACATGGCCTGATAGCCGACGGTGGCCAACAGCCGTGCCTCGGCGGTGGTTTCCTCACCGACGATCCACATCCGCTGTGTGTCACCGCACCAGCCGTTCTTCTTGATGCTCACATCGACGCCGAAGAGATCTCCCTTCCTCAAGGGAATTCCGCTTGGCTCGCCACTGAATGCGACCTCATTGTGTGCGATGGATATGGCTGCGTATGCGCTGGAGTCGTAGCCGGACAGGTCCTCGCGATCGATTTCCGCGCCGTACTTGTCGACGATGAGGTCATGGGCGATGTCATTGATGCGCCGAGAGGTGGTTCCCGGCTTGATGTATGGCGTCAGGTCCTGCAACACCTGGGCCGCGATGCCTCCGGCGGCCCGCAACATCGCGATCTCCGCCGGCGTCTTGAGGGAAATGGAGTCGTAGTCGACAGGGTGGCTCATGGGTCCTCCAGAATCATCAATTCTGCTCTGCAGGGAGGTATATGACCTCGCGTGAATGAGTATTCCGGGCACCCTGGAGGAAGGCGAACGAGAAGATTTCGACGGGGAGGTGAGGGGAATTCAACGGGCGTAGAGGGCGCGCCGCGCACTGCGCGTCCCGCTCACCCGCGCCGTGCGAACTCCCGGTCCGGGACATGGCGACACCGCGGGTGAGCGCGGGCTCTGGAGGGGCCGTCAAGTCCTCAGGCGGAACAGGTGAGTGCGTCGGGGATCTTGGCGAAGGTCTCCTCGACCAGTTTCGTCAGGCCGTCGCGGCCGCCCCGGCCGCCCTGTGCCGTCCAGTGCAAGGAAGCCGTGTGCCAGGCGGCCACGAAGATCTCCACGGTCAGGCGGAGGCGCACCCCGTCGACGTCGGCACCGGAACGCTCGGTGACCGTCCGGACGATGGCGCCGGTGGTGTCGTGGCAGTACCCCAGGCTGTGCGCCTGCAGTGCGGGAACGCCGTCCGACAGCTCACGGGTGGCCAGGAAGCGGCGGTCCCAGTCCGGGTCCATCGCGCCCAGGGTGGTGTCCAGGGCCGTGCGGAGAACCGCCAGCAGCGGGCCGTCCAACTTCAGGGTGGCCACGTGGTCCAGATAGGTCGACCACAGGTCGCTGTCGGAGGCGAGCGCGACGTCCTCCTTGGACCGGTAGTTCCGGAAGAAGGTGCGCTTGGACACCTCCACCGCGTCGCACAGGTCGTCGAGCGTGGTGGCGTCGTATCCGTGCTCGGTGAACAGGCGCAGTGCGGTCTCGGCGAGGGTTCGGCGAGTGCGCAGCTTCTTGCGTTCGCGCAGCGGCAGGGCGCGCAGGTCATCACTCACACCCAGGAGATTACCACCAGGAAGCTTTTGCCCTTTGACAGCTAATGCCACTGAGTGGCACTGTCCCCCGAGTGGCCGACTGTGGCCGTTGAACGTCCCCTGAAGGAGCCTCAACTCGTGACTACCGTCCCTACGGGCCGCTCCCGTCCGACGATTGCCCTGCTGGTGGTGCTGCTGGCCTTCGTCACCGTGCCGATGTCCATCTCCGGGGCAGCCGTCGCCCTGCCCGACATCGGCGAAGACCTGCACGCCGCAGGCGCACCCCTGCAATGGGTTATGAACGCCTACAACCTCACCTTCGCCTCGTTCATGCTCGTCGCCGGATCCACGGCCGACCTGGTGGGGCGTCGTCGGACCTTCGCGACCGGTGCGACCGTGTTCGCCGTCGGCTCGCTCGCCGCGGCAGTCGCACCCGGCATCGTCCTGTTGGACGTCGCCCGTGCCCTGTCGGGCATCGGTGCGGCGGGGGTGTTCGCCAGCGGAGGCGCGATCCTGGCCACGACGTTCGACGGCGCCGCGCGCACCCGGGCGTTCGCGGCGCTCGGCAGTGCCGCCGGCCTCGGTCTGGCGGCCGGGCCGACCCTGGCGGGCTGGTTGGTCGGCGCACTCGGGTGGCGCGCCACCTTCGGACTGCACGCGGTGTTGGTGGTCGTGGCACTGGCCGGTGTCGGTTGCGTCGCCGAATCCCGCGCCGAACAGCGACCCCGGCTGGATGTGACCGGTGCCGTGGTGTTCGTCGCCGGCCTGGGCCTGCTCGTCCTGGGTGCGGTCCAGGGCCCGGACCGGGGTTGGGCGAGCCCTGGTGTGCTGGCACTGCTCGTCGTCGGCGTGGGGCTGCTGGGGCTCTTCGTCGTCCTGCAGGCGCGCTCGACGGCGCCGGTCCTGGATCTGACGCTGGTGAAGAACCGCCGGTTCCTGGCGTTGTGCATGGTGCCGGTGGTGTCGACCTTCGGCTTCGTGACGCTGCTGACGTACCTGCCGACCTATCTGGTGGGCGCGAGCGGCTTCTCGCCCCAGCGTGCGGGAACGGTGTTGCTGCTGATGACCGCGCCGGTACTCCTGGCCCCACCGCTGGCCGGGGGGCTCGTCAACCGGGGTGTGTCGCCCCGTACGCTCATCACGCTCTCGTTGGTGATGTTCGCCGGCGGAAACGCCTGGCTCACCGTGATCGGGCCTTCCTCCTCCGTCGCGGTGATCGCCGGTCCGCTGCTGACGAGCGGACTGGGAGCCGGACTGTCGTTCGGTGTGGGCGACGGCGCGGCGATGAGCCTCGTCGAGCCCGAGCAGGCCGGAATGGCCACCGGATTCCTCAACACCCTGCGGATCGGCAGCGAAGCCGTCGTCATCGCCGTGTACGGCGCGGTGCTGGTCAGCCTCATCGGTACCCGCGTCGGCTCGCAGGAACTGGCCGCGCGGGTCGCCGCGGGCGACCTGTCCGGCAGCGACCCCGGTGTGCTGGCGGACGGGTTCACCCATGCCCTGCACCTCGCGCTGTACGGAACGGCCGCCGTCTGCGCGATCGGCGCGGTGGTCATCGGCGCCGCACTGGCCCCACCGCGCCGAGCCGCCGCCGCGACGCCCTCCGTTCCCCAGGACGCCCAACTGACCACGAAGGCGGGCTGATCCGGCGCCGCCGGCGGACCCCGTCCGGAACGAAAGCGTCGGTCCCCACGATCACGATCGGATCGTGGGGACCGACGTCATACGAGGGACCGAACAGACCAACGGCATCCGTCAGAGGTGCGGCCCCGGCACCTCACACGCGGTCGGCGGCGATCAGCAGGTACTGGAAACTCCCGTTGCGGTAGGCGTTCAAGAACGTGTCCTCGATGCCGGTGACCAGGTGGTCGGCCTTCCGGCGCAGCTCCCAGTACGGCAGCGCGGTCTCCGTCAGGTCCTCGACGTGCACGGGGACGAGTCGGTTGCGGGCCATGGCGTTGAAGTACGCCGAACGGGGGTGGATGTCGCAGATGTAGTGGGCGTTGATGAGGGACACCTCGCGGGAGGCGCGACCGTAGGCGTCGTTGTAGCAGCCGGTGATCGTGACGTAGCGCCCGCCCCGCCGCAGCAGCCGCGCGTGCTCCGCGAACAGCAGGTCCAGTTCGACGTACATCGTCGACTCGTTGTTCCAGGACGCCGCGTACGCACCGGAGGTGAAGCCGGTGTCGAGCATGTTGCCGTGGTGGTAGCGGACCTTGTCGTCGATACCGCGTTTGCGGGCCTGCTCGTTGGCGAATTCGGCCTGCTTGGCGGAGATGGTGACCCCGTCGGCGTGGCAGCCGTAGCGCAGGTTCGCCACCACGCTGCCGCCGCCGCGTCCGCAGCCGGCGTCGAAGACGCGGTCGGACGGGGTGAGGTCACCGAGGTGGGAGGCGAGGAGCTCGGCCTGGGCGTGCTCCAGGCGGTGCAGTTCGCCGGTGACTCGTTCCCGACGACGGTCGGGATCCGGCTCGTCCAGCACCGACCAGTCGGCGTCCCCGATGCCGTAGTGGTGGTGGTACAGGTCGTCGATCTTTCCGAGTTCGAGGTTGACCGGGTTCTCCTCGGCGTTCCAGTAGTCCGCGACCCGTGACTGGTACGTGGACTGGCTCGGCACCGGCGTGCGGGCGGCGGTGTCGGCGTGTGTGATGGTCAACGGTGACTCCTTGGGACGATGCGTGCGCGGGTCTACCAGTAGTTGGGCAGCTGGTAGCGGTCGGTGTTGGTGGCGTGCCACTCGTGGTTGCCGGAGACCCAGTCGGTCAGTCCCCGGACGTACTTTTCGAGGAGGGGCGAGAGGGCGGCCAGCGGGGCCGACTCGGCCTCGAACGCCTCGTAGACCTCGTTGTGGATCTCGACGCTCTTGAGGTAGGCGGCCTTCAGGCCGCGTTTGTCGTTGGCGGCCACCACCTGCGGCAGGTTGAGGTGGGTCGGGTCACTGGCCAGTTCCTTGGTGAAGGAGTACAGGTCGTTGACGATGGTCGTGGCGTTGCACGCCAGCGTGGTGACCCGCTGGACCTCGGGACGGGCGTAGACCGCCTCGGGCAGTTCGTAGCCGTCCACGGTGTCCACGAGGGACAGACAGGGACGGAAGTTGTTGAACTGCCGCATGACCAGGTACTCCCAGACCTGCGGTGCGTGTCGCGTCTCGGCCCAGGACGCCTCGCCGAGATAGCCGAGGTGCAGCCGCGCCATGTCGTGGACGAAACGGTCCGCCTGACTGGGCGTCGAGACGGCCGCGAAGTCCTTCATCGCCCAGTAGTACGAGCGCAGCGGTCCGTCGGCCTGCATGCCCTCGCGCCACTCCTCCTCCAGCGCGGGGGTGCCGTGGAAGGGGTCGAGGGCCGACTGGGCCAGGATCAGCCGGCCGGCGAGGCCGCTGCGCGACGCACCCCGCCCCTCGTCCTCCTCGCAGTAGCAACTGTCGACGACGTTCTCCGCCAGCAGGAACTTCCCCGCGACGGTGAGGCGTTCGAGATCGGCCGCGCCGGGGTGCTGCAGGACGACGGCCCGGCCGCACTGGAACTCCGCGAAGTCCCCGGTCCACTGCGCGGGGAAGAGGTCCAGGCTGCGGGCCCACTCCTCCAACCTGCGGTCGATCTCCTTGGCCTTCTCCGGGTCGGCGGGGACGGCCGGTCGGTACTTCAGACCGGGGACGGCTCCGCCGTTGCGCGCCCGCAGGTCCCGGACGAGGTTCGGCGGTCCGGGCATGGTGAACCCGGAGTCGGTGCTGGGGGGCGTGCTCATGGTTGGTACTCCACCGGGTCAGTCGGCGCTCCGGCCGAGCTGGACGTTCTCCAGGATGCCGACGGCGTCGGGCACGAGGATGGCCTGCGAGTAGTAGGCGGTGACGAGGTACTTGATGATGGCGGCCTGGTCGATGCCCATGAAGCGGACGTTCAGACCCGGTTGGAACTCCTCGGGGATGCCTGTCTGGTACAGGCCGACCACGCCCTGGTCCGCCTCCCCGGTCCGCAGCGCGACGATGCTGCTGGTGTGCGTACCGCTGATCGGGATCTTGCCGCACGGGAAGATCGGGACGCCGCGCCAGGCAGGGACCTCGTGCCCGTCGACGTCGGCCGTGCCCGGCACCAGACCGCGTTTGTTGCACTGCCGGAAGAAGGCGGCGATCGCCTTCGGATGGGCCAGGAACAGGCGTGTCTTGCGGCGCATGGACAACAGCTCGTCCATGTCGTCGGGGGTCGGCGGACCGGTGTAGGTGCTGATGCGCTGGCCGTAGTCGGCATTGTGCAGCAGCCCGAATTCCCGGTTGTTGACCAGCTCCCACTCCTGGCGCTCGCGGATCTCCTCCACGGTGAGCCGGAGTTGCTGCTGGGTCTGGTCCATGGGCTCGTTGTAGAGGTCGGCGACCCGGCTGTGGACCCGGAGCACGGTCTGGGTCAGGGAGAGTTCGTACTCGCGCGGGGCGAGTTCGTAGTCGACGAAGCCGCCGGACAGCATCGGCTCGCCGACATGTCCCGCCTGTACCGGCACATCCGCTTCGCCCTTGCGGTTCATGGGGAGCTGCTGCTGCTCCGCGTACGCCGACAGGTGCGCGGCCAGGCTCGGCACGCGGCCGGTGAAGTCCTCGAGCACGTCCCAGGGCAGCACCATCACCACGCCCTCGGTATCCGCCCGGACCGAGCTCAGCCACCGCGGTTCGGGCTGGCCGATCGCCTCGTCCCCCATCTGGTCGCCGTCCGTGACGACACCGATGATCTCCTCCTCGCCGTACTTGCCTGGCTTGTAGCGGGAGAACCGGCCGTGGACGACGAGGAACGCCTCGGTGGCGGGCTGCCCCGCTTCGAAGAGGACCTGGCCGGCCCGGACCTCCCGGACGCGGAAGCGGCCGGCGATCTCCTTGAGGACCGCGATGTCGTCGTAGCCGCGCAGGACCGGGAGTTCGGTGAGGGTCTGGGGGATCACCTTGATGTCGTCCGCGCCGTTCTGCTCGAACTGGACACGTCCCCGGCCGACTCGGAGCTGCAGCCGTCGGTTGACCCGGTAGGTACCACCCTTGACGTCCACCCACGGCAGCATCTTCAGCAGCCACCGCGACGTGATGGCCTGCATCTGGGGCACGGTCTTGGTGGTGGTGGCCAGTTGGCGTGCGGCCTGCGTGCTGAGGCTGGTGCGCGCGCTGTCTGCGGCTGGATCGAGTACGGGCTCATCGGTGACGGAACCGGTGACGCTGTCCGGTGTGGACACATTCCCTCCCGGGACGTGAACAGAGGTGGGCGGAACGGCCGTTGATGTGCAGGGGGCCGTGCGCAGGGACAAGCGAAACAGGCTGGAGATCATCTCGGTACGGCGTGAAGGAGGGCGCCTTCGCACTCAGGGGGCGCAAACATCAAGATGGCGCACACGGATCAAGATCGCGATTCCGCGCGCCCCCGGGTTACCACGTATCCCGGAGAAGCATGCGTCGTGACCAGCGCCAATCGTGTCGCTCGTTGGTGATCACCTTCGCACAATGATGCGAGACGGGTCGAAAGGCCCGGAGTCCCCTGACGCCCCCTGACGCCACTGGCCGGACGTGCCGACGCCCCGTGCCGTTCACGTCGACCCCAATCACCCTTCGGGCGCGCCGAGTTCCTCCTTGGTGGTCGTCGACGTAGCCGCCTTCGTGATGTCCTGAAGCGTGGTGGAGAGACTGCGCATCCCCTTGGCGATCTCGTTCAGGGAGGTGGTGAAGAGTGCCCCGCGTTGTTCTTCGGCCTTGCGGGTCTCGCCCTCGGGCGGAACCGTCGCCTGCCGGCACTTCTGGGCCCCCAGCCGCAGTTGGCTCAGCGTGTCGGACCACGACGTCTGCAGGTCCGGGTCGGGAACCCGGAAGTAGCCCTGGGCCTCCTCGACCCGCTTGCCCAGCGTGCCGCAAGGGCCGTGGAACCGCTTCTCGTCCACCCGGACCTGCCCGTTCTCGTCCCTGCTCTGGGCCGAGAGCAGCAGGATCTGGTGAGCCAGCGATGCCCAGGCGGTCTCGATCTGCTGCGCGTGCAGCGTCCCGCCGTGGTACATCCACGACCAGACCTGCCATGTGCGGAGCTTGGCCGCCTGACCCGGCGAGAGCCGGTCCGGCTTCTTGTCTCCCGCGGCCGCCGTGTCCCCCGAGGAGCCGGCCACGGCGGACGAGGACGAGGAGGCCGTCTGCAGGATCGTCACGACGGTCAGCAACAGGGCGGGAACACCGAGCGCAAGGACCGTGCCCGTGGTGAGGAGTGCCGAGCGCTGCCGGCGGGACGCGGTGGGCGCCGGGACCGCGGGCAGGTCCGACGCCGCCGGCCGCCCGCGCAGTCGGCGGGCGGCCCAGGCCGCGCCCGCGCCCATCAGGGCCGCGCAGGCCGCGCCGACGACGGCGCCGGCCAGCGTGAGGTGGGTGACCCCCTTGTCGACGGTCAGGCCGTTGTGCGGGCGCCACTGACAGGCGTCCAGGACGGTGTTCAGCGGTCCGAGGCAGCCGTCGGCGGAGTAGAGCACGAACACCCCGGCATACGCCATCAGTTGGGTGATCTGTGCGGCGATGAGTGCCCGCAGCAGCCAGTGGCGTCGGGAGTACGCCGCCACCAGCGCGGCGGTCAGCCCGCAGGCCGCCAACACCGTCACGACCATCCACCACGTGTGCACGACGAGGAAGGGCCCCGCGCGCTCCTTCAGCGTGGCCGGCCGCTGCAGGTACATCGCGTACATCGCCGCGGCCAGTCCGGCCCACGACACCAGCCCGCCGGCCACGCCCGCGCCGAGCGTCCGGCGCATCCGCAGTCCCGGCCCCCGCACAAGCAGGAGAACCAGCGGAACGAACCACATCAGGAAGGCCGTGGCATCGGCCAGGCGCTCCTCGGACAGCGGCGTGAGAAGCGGCATGCCGACCGTGAGGGTGGACAGATCCAGGCCGTAGTCCCGCCAGTTGCCCGGCACCATCCGGGCGTACATCGCGGCCAACCCCTCGCCGGCATCGCCGTACCCCATGGCGATGCGCTCGCCTCCCAGGCGCCACCACAGCAGTCCGGTGAGCAGCACCGCCGCGGTCACCAGCGCACAGACCACCGCTGCCGCCCACCGCTGCCCCCGCCGCGGCAGGCCGAGGGCCAGCCGCAGGCTGTGGGACCACCACAGTGTCGGCACCGCCCCGATGAACAGGAACGCGAGCAGGTACTCGGGCTGCGACAGCAGCACGTCGAGCCGGTACTGACCACTGGCCGTCACCTCGCCCACCAACAGGCCGCAGCCCAACCAGAGGCCCGATACCACAGTGGACCTGACGTAACCCCGCGCCGGGTCCGAGGCACGCACCAGCGGCAGGCCCAAGCCGGCACAGAGCACCGGCGTCACCACCGCGACCGTGGCCCCCAGCGCGTACGACCACCCCACGGTTTCCGGGAACAGAGCGGAAGACGTCAACCCCAGCGCCGAGTACAGGAGCGACGCCGAAGCGCCGGTCAGGAACATCTCCAACGGACTGACCCGGAAACCACGGCCGGCATCGGCAAGGACCCCACGACGCTCCGCCCAACTGGGGTGGGTCCGCAGCAGCGCGGTGAGCCGGCGCAGCACGGGGGCCACGGCACCCGCCGGGTCGGACCGGTCCCAACTGCCGGGATGCGCGCCCCAGGCCACCGCCTGGAGGTCGGCGTGGAGTTCACGTCGGCGCAGCAGATCGGCCCGGGCGAGGTGCAGCAGCGCGGTCAGCAGCAGCCCGACGAAGACCTCGGCCAACAGCGCGGGCGCGGCCCCGGGCCACCACGGCGAGTCGGTGCCGGAGAACGCGAGGAGGAAGATCCAGCCGATCCCCGCGAAGTGCGGCAGGAGGGCGAGCAGCACGTAGACCCGCCACAGCGCGGTACTGGCGTAGGCGTAGTCCACATCCCGGTGGTGGACGTGGGCGAGCTCGTGCAGCACGACCGCACGGAAGCCCTCGGGGTCGGTGCCGCGCCGGGCGAGCAGACCGGCATGCAGGCACACGGTGTAGTTCCCGGTGCGGCCGTAGGCGCTGGCGCCCGAGGCCATCCGGGCCGGATCGACGCGGAAGCGCAGGCCCGACCGGACGCCGGTGCGCTCGCACAGGGCGGCCAGTTCGGCTCGCAGTGTGCCGTCGGCATCAACGGCTTCGACCGGCACCATCCTGCGCCGCCAGTCGCGTGCCTTCGGCATCCACCAGTAGACCAGTGCCGCGACCGCGAGCAGCACCGCGGTCGCGATCAACGCCCGGTAGCCGACCGGCCGGTCGCCCAGGCACTTCAGCAAGGCGTCCGGACGGCTCATGGTCGCCCGGATATTGCCCAGATCGCTGCCGGCGGGGTCGAACCCGGCGGCGTACAGACAGCTCGGTGTGCCGTACAGGCCCGCGCCGGGGCGCCCCGACTCGGACGGCACCGAGAGTTGGTCGAGCACGCTGGTCAGCGTCGCGAAGCTCGACGCCGTCACGAGGATGATCAGGAGCGCGAAGCGGGGTCCGGTTCCGCTGGAATTCCTGAGCGCCGCGAAAGCCCTCGCGAGGCGGCCCCGGGTGTTCCCGGCCCCCGCCGCCCCGTGTACCGGATCGCGTACGTATGCCATCAGTAACCCCCGTACGTAGCAGTCGAGTTGAGCGTAGGTTCGGCGCCTTCGGAGGAGAAGAGGAACGACACCGGGTACGGGCGGAAATCCCGATCCCGCCGGCTCGCCGTCCCCCGCGTCCCTGAAGAGACCTTCAGGTGGCTTCAGCTCCGCTTCAGGTCCGTTCGACCACTGTGGTGGCACAGCGTTCGACAGCGCGGACCCGGACGACCGGGCCCGAGCAACCACGTGAGGAGAGCACATGAAACGCCACCTCGTCATCGCCGCCGCCGCGGCCGCCGTGCTGGCGTCGGTACGGTCACCGCCGTCGCGGTCAGTGGCAGCGGCTCCGGCGGCAGCGCACCGACCGCGGCGCCGGCCGCCGGGAACGGTCGACAGGACACCGAGGACCTCCGGGAGGCCCGCGCGGCCCGGGTGACCGCACCCCAGGCGGCAGCCGCCGCCCTCAAGGCCGTCCCGGGCAAGGTGTCCGGCCTGGACCTGGACCAGGACCGCCCCGGCCTGGTCTGGGACGTGGACGTGTTGGGCAAGGACGGCAGGTGGCACGAGATCACCTTCGACGCGCGCACGGCCCGAGTGCTGGACCAGCGCATCGACGGGGCGAACGACGACGATCACGGTCAGGAGCGGGCCGCCCTGGGCACCGCCCGGACCGATGCCGCCGGCGCTGCCAGGACGGCCGCCGCCGGACACGGCACGGTGACCTCCGTCGAACTGGACGATGACCACCGTGCGCAGGCGGTCTGGGAGGTCGAGACCCTCACCGAGGACGGCATGGAGCACAAGCTCCTCGTGGACCCGCGCACCGGCGCCCTGCGCACCGCGCCGGCGCATGACGCGTACGACGACAACGAGGGTGGCGACGACTGAGCCGGTCGGTCGTCGGGGCTGCCACACGGCGATGCTGCTGCCGCCGGTGGCCGGCCCGCACAGCCGTCAGGGCACCGTCCGGAAGGCCGAGTTCAGCCCCGACGGCCGCACCCCGGCCCCCATCGGCGAAGACGCCACCGGCCGCCCAGCAGCACCGCGCAGGCCAGCACGGTCAGCAGCCCGCCGGCGAGGAACGTGCCCCGCACGCCGGCGAGCGGAAGGACCAGCCCACCGAGCGCGGCGCCCGCCGCGATGCCGGCGTTGTACGAACCGGAGTTCGCCGCGAGCGCGATGTCCGTGCGGCCGGGCGCGCAATGCAGCATCGCGTTCTGGGTGGTCATGAACACCGGCCCGAGCGCACCGCCCATCAGGACCAGGAACACCACGGCCGCCGCCTGATGGGTGCCGGCCGCGAACAGACCGAGCATGCCCATCGCCTGGGCGGCCATGGCCGTGGCCGGCGCCGCGTGAGGGAAGCGGTCCAGCAGCGCCCCGGTGATGCCCACCCCGGCCAGACACGCCACACCGAAGACCACGAGCCAGACGCTGACCGTGTTCGGGGCGAAGCCGCTCACGTCGACCAGGAACGTCACGACGTAGGTGTATCCCGCGAACGCCCCCGTGGCGGACAGCGCGCCGGCCGCCAGTACGGTCCCGAACCGTCGGGGGTCGGGACTGGTTCCGTAGGCGGCGGGTTCCGCCTCCGGCGGTGAGGTCGGCAGCCCGGCAGCGATCGTGACGAGCGAGCAGAGCCCCGGTCCCGCGAGCAGCGCGACGGGCACCCGCCAGTCACTGTGCTGGCCCAGCCAGGTCCCGAGGGGAACACCGAGAACGAGGGCGAGTGAACCGGCGACGGACAGCGCCCCGACCACACGCCCGCGGACCTCGGGCGCGAACAGGCCCACCGCGACCGGCCCCATCACGGCCCAGAACAGCGCCTGGGCGAGAGCCGTCAGCAGCCGTGCCACGAGGAGCGGCCAGTAGGACGTCGCCAGCGCCGCGACCAGACTGGACACGACGAGCGCGGCCAGCAGTCCGGTGAGCACATGACGCCTGGGCACGGTCCGCGTCGCGTGGGCGAGCGGCAAGGACGCCACGGCCACCATCACCCCATAACCGGTGACCAGGAGGCCGACCGCCGCCACCGGGACCCGGAGGCTTCTCGAGATGAGCTCCAGGAGGCCGATCGGCAGGTTCTCCGCCGTGTTGAAGGTGAACGCGGCCAGCATCAGGGCCGCGAGAACCGCCGTCGCGCGCCATGGAGCCGGGCGCGTGGCGCCCCTACGACTACCTTCGGCCCGCACCCCTTGCGCCTGTTCCATGGCACCGTCCATGGACGTACCTCACCGAGCCCACCCGCCCCGCCGCAACCGAATTCGCTCTTCGTCCGAGGCCGGTTCGGCCGAGGGGCGGACGGCAAGCGTCGCCAGTCACCAGACCGTGAAGTAAGTCACCAAATGCGCGAGAACCAGACTTTTCGCTCGGTCGTCTCTCCCCTCGATATCGGTTGGCCAACCCGCTGGACAGAAAACCGAAGGAGAGCCCCTGTGTCCTTTCCCCTCGCCCTGAGCATCGGCGTCCTCGGCTGTGGCGTCATCGCCGCGGTGACCTTCCTGATCGGCCGTCCCCGGCGGACGTCCCATCGCGTGTGCAGCGCGCTGGGATGGTTGTGGGTGGCCGGGGTCGTGGGCCTGACGTTCGGCACGCGCTCCGGAGGCGGACAGGCGATGAACCTCAGGCTGCTCGACCTCTCGAACCCCGCCGACACCTGGGACTTCTTCCTCAACGTGCTCATGTTCCTCCCTGGCGGGCTGCTCCTGGCGAGCGCAGGCGTGAGCCTTCTGACCGCGACGACCGTGGGATTCCTGGGTTCCCTCGCCATCGAGACGACGCAGTACCTCACCGCCTCGGGGCGGACGGCCGACGTCAACGACCTGTTGGCCAACACGCTGGGCTGTGTCGCCGGATACGCCTGCGCCGCAGCCGTCCGGGCCGCCTTCCGCAGGACCACGGCGACCGCCGGACCGCGCCTGCGGGCCTGACGCCGGACCGCGCGGCCGGGCGCGCGCTCCGGAGCCGATCACAGGAGTTCCGGTGGGACGGCCATGCGGAGGGCGGCGGTGACGGTGGCGACGGCCGGGTGGTCGGCCGCGCCCGCGCGGTGGACCGTGCGAGTGCGGCGGGACATCGGGAGTCGCGTGAGGCTCAGGCCCGGGGGTGGTGCGGTGGCGCCGAGGTGGGGGATCAGGGCGACGCCCTGGCCGAGCGCGACCAGGGCCAGGACGGTCGCGAAGTCGTCGACCTCGTGGCGCACGTGCGGGGTGAAGCCGGCTGCCTGGCAGGCCCGCATGGCCATCGTGCGGCAGAGTCTGCCGGGCGGGGCCATGATCCACGGGCTGGTGCTGTGGTCGTTCAACGAACTCGGCGTCCGGGCCGCCAGGTACATCGGTTCGGTGAACAGTTCCTCGCCGGTCAGGCCGGGCTGCGGCTCGGCGGGGACGACGTCGTATTCGTGTACCAGGGCCAGGTCGAGTTCTCCGGCGCGCAGCGCCGCGGCCACGCCGACCGGATCGACGTCGAGGACTCTCGCCTCCAGCATCGGGTGTTCGCGGGCCAGCGCGGCCAGGGCGGCCGGGATGATCGCACGGGTCGCGGACGGGTAGCTTCCGATGCGCACCGGACCGGCCAACCCGGAGCGTACCGCTGCCAGTTCGGCTTCCGCGTGCTCCAGGCGTTCGAGTACGTCCTCGGCGTGCCGGACCAGGTTCTGCCCGGCCGGGGTGAGTGCAACGCGGCGTCCCGTCCGCTTCAGCAAGGACACTCCCGTCTCGCGTTCCAACAGGGACAGTTGTTGGGAGACCGCGGACGGGCTGAACGACAGTGCCTCGGCGACGGCGGCGATGGTGCCCCGGTGCGCGAGTTCCCTGAGCAGACGCAGGCGACGAACATCAAGCATCAGCTCAGCTTACGAGCACCATCGAGAGTATGAACTGGACCTGTGCGACAACCGGTCGCCATGCTCAAGGGCATGGAACTGCATGGCATTTACGTACCGCTGGTGACGCCGTTCGCCGAGGACGGGGAGGTCGCGTTGGGGGCGTTGGAATCACTGGCGCGCTCGGTGCTGATGGAGGGTGCGGCCGGGCTCGTCGCGCTGGGTACGACGGGGGAGCCTGCCACGCTTTCGCCGGAGGAGAAGTGGCAGGTGGTGGAGGTCTGCGCCCGGGTGTGCCGGGAGCGCGGGGCGAGGCTGATCGTGGGCGCCGGCGGCAGCGACACCAGACAGAGCGCGGCGGCACTGGAGGAGCTGGCACAGGTCGCGGACGCCGCGCTGGTCCCGGTACCGCCCTTCGTCCGGCCCTCGCAGGACGGGGTGCTCGCGCACTTCACATACCTGACGGAGCACAGCCCGGTACCGCTGGTGGTCTATCACATCCCCTACCGGACCGGGCAGGCACTGGAGGCCGGCACGCTGCGTCGACTGTGCCGGATGCCCGGGATCGTCGGGGTCAAGCTGGCGACCGGCTCGGTGGACGAGGACACCATCGAGCTGATGGGCGACCTGCCACCCGACTTCGCCGTGCTGGCCGGGGAAGACGCCTTCCTGGCCCCGCTGCTCGCCCTCGGCGCCACCGGCGGGATTCTCGCCTCGGCCCACCTGGCCACCGCGCAATTCGTCGAACTGCTCGAAGACTGGGACAAGGGAAACCTGCTGCACGCTCGCGCACTCGGTCACCGTCTGGCGGCGCTGGCCCGGGCGGTCTTCGCCGAACCCAACCCGGCGGTCGTGAAGGCGGTGCTGGCGGCGCAAGGGAGGATTCCGACGCCGGCGGTACGGCTGCCGTTGCTGCCCGCGAGCGAGACCGCGGCAGCACGGGCGTCGGCCTGCCTCGATGCGCTTTCCGAGGGGCCCTGAACGGCCCTGCCCGGGGCGTCGGCCACGGAGCGGAGAGCGATCCGATCCTGGGGTCCATAGGGGTGGATTCGCCCAGACACGCGCGTCACCGGGGGCCAGAGGCGGCAGCGTTACACAACACCCAGTCGCCCGTCCTAGGAGGAACGCCATGCACCGTGGGACTCGTCGAATCGTCGCCGTCATCATCGGGGCTGTCGCACTCGTCGGACTCATGTCCCCCCAAGCCAGCGCGGGCGGCGGCAGCCCGGTCAAGAAGGCGATGATGAAGTTGGGACTGCCGCCCGACGGCATCGGCACCCTCCTCATCGACGCCGCCGGCGCCGCCGCTGCGATCGTCTAGCAGCCGCGAAGAGGTGACCCTGCCGTAGGCGGGAGCCAGGTCGTGTCCGCGGAGTCCCGTCTGTCATCCGGTGTCCGGCACGCCCTCCGGGCGAACGAGGGGACTTCGCGGACACGACTCAGCAGGGTGGGCGGTAGGGGAGTGCGGCGAAGAAGTGGTCCCAGTCGGAGCGGGTGAGCGGTGGGTGGGCGGTGGCGCAGATTCGAGCGGCGGCGCGGGTGGGGTCCGTCTCCCACAGGCGGGCGGTGGCGTCTGCGCCGGCGGTGGCCAGGGTGTGGCCGTCGGGGCCGAAGGCCAGTCCGTAGACGCGGTCGGTGTGGCCGGTGAGCGTGGCCAGGGCCGTTGGTCTGCCGGGGTCCGTGACGTTCCACAGGCGTGCGGTGGTGTCGGCGCTGGCGGTGGCGAGGACGTGTCCGTCGTGGTTGAAGGCCACGCCGTAGACGGCGTTGGTGTGGCCGGTGAGGACGGCCAGGCGGTGGGGTTGTCGGGGGTCGCCGACGTCCCATAGGCGGGCGGTGCCGTCGAGACTGGCGGTGGCGAGCGTATGGCCGTCGGGGCTGAAGGCGGCGCAACGGATGGACTGGGTGTGGCCGGTGAGGACGGCGAGGGTGTGGGGGTGTCGGCGGTCGGAGATGTCCCACAGGCGGACGGTACGGTCCTGACTGGTCGTCGCCAGGACGCGCCCGTCGGGGGCGAAGGCCGCCCCTTCGGTGTTGTTGTGATGTCCGGTCAGCACGGCCGCGAGGGTGGGGCGGCGCGGCTCCGTCACGTCCCACAGGCGGACGGTGGCGTCCTCGCTGGTGGTGGCCAGGGTGCGGCCGTCGGGGCTGAACGCGGCCTTCCAGACGGTGTCCTTGTGGCCGTGCAGGGTGGCCACGGCGCTCGGGTGCCGGAGGTCGGAGACGTCCCACAGCCGGGCGGTGCGGTCGTCGCCGGTCGTGGCGAGGGTGTGGCCGTCGGGGCTGAAGACGGCCGAGCGGACGGTGCCGGCGTGGCCGGTGAGGGTGGCGAGCTGTTGTGGATGGCCGGGATCGGCGACGTTCCACAGGCGCACGGTGTGGTCGATGCCGGCGGTGGCCAGCGCGCGGCCGTCGGGAGCGAACGCCGCGCTGTACAGGCCGTCGGTGTGGCCGGTGAGGATCGGGCCGGGGATGTCCCACAGGCGTGCGGTGTTGTCGTCGCCGACCGTGGCCAGGGTGCGGCCTTGCGGGCCGAAGGCCGCCAGAACGACGTTGTCGGTGTGGCCGATGAGTGTGGTGAGGTGGTGGGGATGTTCGGGGTCGGTGAGATCCCACAGGCGTGCGGTGTGGTCGTTGCCGGCGGTGGCGAGCGTGTGCCCGTCCGGGCTGAACGCGGCCGAGCGGACGGCGTCGGTGTGGCCGGTGAGGGTGCCCAGAGGCCGCGGATGCCGACGGTCGGCGACGTTCCACAGGCGAGCGGTCCGGTCCGCTCCGGCGGTGGCAAGGGTGCGGCCGTCGGGGCTGAAGACGGCCGACCACACGGTGTCGGTGTGGCCGTGGAGAGTGGCGAGGCCGCGGGGATCGCGGGGATCGGTCACGTCCCACAGACGTGCGGTGTGGTCGTCTCCGGCGGTGGCCAGGGTGTGGCCGTCGGGGCCGAAGGCCACCGACAGCACGGTGTCGGCGTGACCGATCAGGGACGCGAGTCGGTCGGGGTGCCGGGGGTCGGCGACGTTCCACAGTCGCACGGTGCGGCGGTCGTCGCCGGCGACCGCGAGCGTGCGCCCGTCGGGGCTGAACGCCACCGACCAGACGTTGTCGGTGCGGTTGCCGAGTGTGGCCAGGCGGTGGGGGCGGTCGGGTCGGGTGACGTCCCACAGGCGGATGGTCCGGTCGACGGCGGCGGTGGCCAGGAGGCGGCCGTCGGGGCTGAACCGCACCGACCGGACCGTGTCGGAGTGCCCGGTGAGGGTGGCCAGCCCCGTCGGACCGCCCGGGCCGGTGAGCCTCCACAGCCGCACCGTGTGGTCCTCGGTCGCGGTGGCCAGGGTGCGCCCGTCCGGGCTGAACGCGGCGGCGTCGGCGCTGCCGGTCAGCCGGTGGGCGTAGGGCGTGGCGAACGTGCTGAGCACGGCGCCCAGCGCCTCGGCGGTGGGCGCCAGCCGGTAGGCGGCCAGACCGAGTTGGGCCGCCAGGGCGGGGGTGGTGGCCCGCTGGGCCATGGCCTCGATCGCCACCTGCCGGGACACCGCGAGGTCGCGTTCCCGGTCGGAGGACCACTGCGCGCGGAAGGCGAGGACGGTGCTGACGCTCGCCACCACGACCGCGGTGGTCAGCAGCGCGACGAGCTGACGAAGGCGACGGGTGCGGCGGCGGACGGCGGTCTGCTCGCTCATGGCGGCGGCGATCGACGCGTCGAGGAACCTCCCCTCCAGAGCGGTGAGTTCGGCCCGCGCTTGGGGAGCGGCGAAGGCGTCCTTCGCCGCGGCCAGCCGGGCTCCGCGGTACAGCACGCCGACGTCGTGCCGCAGTTCCTCCCATGCCTGGGCGGCTTCGGTCAGCTTCCGGTGTAGGCGCAGGCGTTCGCGGTGTTCCTCGATCCAGCCGCGCAGGCGGGGCCACGAGGCGATCAGGGCTTCGTGGGCGAGGTCGGCGATGCCGTCGTCGAGGGTGACCAGCCGCGCGCGGGCCAGCCGTTCGAGGACGATACGGGTGCCGGCGGCGTCGCCGGTGTCGAGTTCGCCGTGCGGGACGGGACGTCGGGTGTCCTGGGTTCCCTCGCCGGGGGCGATGAGGCGCAGCAGGATGCGCCGGGCCAGCCGGGCCTGGGCCGGGGAGAGCCGGGTGTAGACGTCCTCGGCGGTCTGGGCGACGGCGCCGTGCACACCACCCGCCGCCTCGTAGGCGGCCACGGTCATCGTCCGGCCCCGGCGGCGGCGCCAGGTCTCCAACAGCGCGTGCGACAGCAACGGCAATCCGCCCGGCGCGTCCGCCAGTTCGCCCATCAGCCGGTTGGTCAGCGCGCGCTCGACGACGAGGTCGTCGGCCGCGGCCGGGCGCACGATGGCCTCGCGCAGCTCGGCCGGGGTCATGGGGCCGACCATCAGCGTCGCGTGCTGCAGCGCGGTCACCAGTCCGCGGTGCTCGGCGCAGCGGGGGTAGAAGTCCGCGCGCACGCCCAGCACCACCCGCAGCCGGCTGCCGGGATCCTCCGCCGTCAGCAACAGGTCGATGAACCGGCCGCGCTCGTCGGCGTCGGCGCAGAGGGTGAACAACTCCTCGAACTGGTCGACGATCAACCAGACGTCCCCGCCGGCCCCGACCGGGGCGAACAACTGCTCATGGCTGCGCACCGGGTGCGGTCCGGGCGTCAGGATGCGCAGAGCGGCGGGCCGTGGACCGGGCTCCCCGGCGTGCCGCAGGCGCGGGATCAGCCCGGCGCGGAGCAGGGAGGACTTGCCGCTCCCGGAAGGGCCGAAGAGCGCCGCCACCCGGTGCTCGCGCACCAGTTGCACGAGTGCGCCGGTCAGCGCGTCGCGGCCGAAGAACCGCGCGTGGTCGTCGGCCTCGAAGCGGGCCAGCCCCCGATACGGCGCACCCGCACCGCCCCCGGCGACCGACCGCGCGGCCAGCTCCTCGTCCACCTGGCGCCACCGCAGCTCCCACTCCGCGGCGTCCCCGCCGCACGCCTCCACATAGGCCAGGGTGACCGGGAGGGACGGCAGCTTCTCGCCCGCGGCCGCCTGGGACAGCGTGGGCACGGAGTACGGCACGCGCTGGGCCATCGCCCGGTAGGTGATGCCGCCCGCCTCCTGGCGCAGTTTGCGCAACTCATGAGCCAGCCGCTGCACCGGCCCGGCGGTCGGGTCCACCGGTTTCTCACGACGCCCCACGCTGTTCCCCGTCCCCCGCGGAGTCCTGATCGCCCGCCACGCTAGGCATGTCCTGCCGTACCCCACAAGGCGTGCTCATGTCCCCAGCGGCCCTTTTCGGCCGTCGGCCGCGGATTGTTGGGTGCGGGAACCGGGCTGCCCAACAACCCTGCGGTGCCACAACGTTGGCTGCGGATCGGCCGACGAACGGGGGAGCCGAGTTCCGGCGCCGGGCCGCCGCAGACAAGCGGAACGCGCCCGGCCGGAACCCGGAGTGACGCCGTCCGCGCCGTCCCGGCACCGGACCACGCGTAGTCCCTGCCGACGACACCAGGACACGAGAGGAACACGATGATGACAACCCGCAAGGGTGCCGCCGCGGTCGCGATGGCCGCGGTGGCGGTCGGCGCGATACTGACGGCCTCCACCACCGCGTCCGCCGCGCCCGCACCGGGCAAGGCCACCCGGGACGCCTCCGTTCGGGCCACGACCGCCGGGGCCCCGGCGCTCGCGAGCCACCCGTGCTGGACGTCGTTCGTCCCGGAGAACCCGGAAGGCGCGGCGATGGACCAGTACTACAAGAACTGCACGGACTCCCCGGTGACGGTCTGCGCCAAGAACCTCACCGACGGCTATGTCGCCCCGTCGCGAACCATCGGCGCCAACGACGTCGCATGGTGGCACTGGAACTCGACGACTCCGGGCGCCCACTACACGACCATCTTCTGCTGACCCGACCTCGAAGTCGGCGGTGCCCGCCGGACGGATGAGCACGGCCGTCCGGCGCGCGCCAAGCGGCCCCTTCGGATCGCCGAAGAGGCCGCCGGCGGATGGCCCGCCCCGGCGTCACCGCTCCAGCTGGGCCGCGTGGTCCGGCACGTGGTTCTGCAGGGCGCGCGGCGGTCGCCGGTAGCCGGTGCTCGGCGGGCGGGGCGGCAACTCCAGGACGGGCGGGGCGACGTCGTGGTAGGGCACCGTCGACAGCAGGTGGGCGATCATGTTGAGCCGGGCCCGGCGTTTGTCGTCGCTCTCGACGACGTACCACGGTGACTCGGGGGTGTCGGTGTGGACGAACATGTCGTCCTTGGCGCGGGAGTAGTCCTCCCAGCGGGTCAGCGATTCGAGGTCGACGGGGGAGAGTTTCCACCGGCGGGTCGGGTCGTCCAGGCGCTGGCGGAGGCGCTGTTCCTGTACGTCGTCGCTGACCGAGAACCAGTACTTGCGCAGCAGGATGCCGTCCTCGATCAGCATGCGCTCGAAGACCGGGCACTGGTGGAGGAAGCGCTGGTACTCGGTGGGCGTGCAGAACCCCATGACCCGTTCGACGCCGGCCCGGTTGTACCAGCTGCGGTCGAACAGCACGATCTCACCGGCCGCGGGCAGGTGCTCCGCATAGCGTTGGAAGTACCACTGGGTGCGTTCGCGCTCGGTGGGCCGGGGGAGGGCGACGATGCGCGCCCCCCGGGGGTTGAGGTACGCGGCGACGCGTTTGACGGTGCTGCCCTTGCCGGCCGCGTCGCGCCCCTCGAAGACCACGACGAGCCGGGCGCCCTCGGCGCGCACCCACTCCTGGAGCTTCACCAGCTCCGCCTGCAGGCGGTACAGCTCGCGCTCGTAGCGGCCCTTGGACAGCTTCCTCGGCCCGTGGCTCCTGTCTTCCTGGTCGTCGGCCATACCTCGACGGTACGGAGCGCCGGGCCGGCGCGGGCGGGCGCGGCGGCCGAATGGGCGCAGGCCGGGAGCTGCCGTGCCCGCGCTGGGCGGGGGAAGGGGCCGGACGGCCCTGTCCGGCCGAGGCGGCGCGTCGCAGGCTGGGAGTGATGCCGGACAGCACGCGCCGGACGGCCGGACGGTGACCGTGCGGCGCGGAGCCGCTTCCGAGGAGGCGCCATCATGCCGAACACTCCGTGCAGGGTCAGCGACGTCATGACGCAGCCCGTGGCGGCCGTCGACCGCGAGGCCGGTTTCAAGAAGATCGTCGAGACCCTGCGGCAGTGGCGGGTGAGCGCGCTGCCGGTGGTCTCCGCCGAGCGGCGGGTGGTCGGTGTGGTGTCCGAGGCGGATCTGCTGCCCAAGGAAGGGTTCCGGGAGGCGGACGCGGACCGACTGGCGCGGCTGCGGCTGTCCGACGACGTACGACGCGCCGAGGCGGTGACGGCGGGCGAGCTGATGACCAGTCCCGCGGTGACCGTGCAGGGCGACGCGACGCTGGCCCAGGCGGCGCGCACGATGGCCCGGGCGTCGGTCAAACGCCTGCCGGTCGTGGACGGGAAGGGCCTGCTGGTGGGCATCGTCAGCCGGGCCGATCTGCTGAAGGTGTTCCTGCGGTCCGACGACGACCTCGCGCAGGAGGTGCGGCAGCTGCTGGCGAAGTTCTTCGCCGCGCCGACGAAGTACCTGCATGTCGGGGTCGCCGACGGGGTGGTCACGTTGAGCGGGCAGATGCGGGACCGGTCCCTGGTGCCGGTGGTGGCGCGTCTGGTGCGCGGCATCGAGGGGGTGGTGGACGTGGCGTACGACGTGACGGGCGTCGCGCCGGTGCACATCGGTCCACCGGGGGAGGGCGCGCAGGGCTCGTATCCGTGAGCGCGCCCGCGGCGAAGCCGGGCCCGCGGGCGAGCCGTCCACACCGAAGGGCGCGGGGCGCCATGGCCGCCTCCCCGGCGACGGACGGGCGCGCCGGGTCCCCCCGACTGCGCGGTGCGCCCCGGCCGATCGGCGGGAGGTAGGGCCGGACGGCCCCTGCCGGGGGCGGGCGGGCCATCGCACGCTGAAGGTGTCGCAGCCCGGGGAGAGCGGTCGTAGGGAGGAGACGGCGTCATGGCGCACAGCCCGCACACGGTCGGCGACGTGATGACCCAGAGCGTGGTCGCCGTCGGTCAGGGGGCCAGCTTCAAGGAGATCGTCGAAACCATGGAGCAGTGGAAGGTGAGCGCCCTTCCGGTGCTCGCGGGCGAGGGGCGGGTCATCGGCGTGGTCTCCGAGGCCGATCTGCTGCCGAAGGAGGAGTTCCGGGACGCGGACCCGGACCGCATGGAACAGCGGCGGCGGCTGGACGACCTGCGCAAGGCCGGCGGCCGCACGGCGGGCGAGTTGATGAGCGCACCGGCGCTGACCGTGCACGCCGACGACACCATCGCCCAGGCGGCGCGGACCATGGCCCGCAAGTCCGTCAAGCGACTGCCCGTGGTCGACGCGCACGGCATGTTGCAGGGCATCGTCAGCCGCGCGGACCTGCTGAAGGTCTTCCTGCGCCCCGATGCGGACCTGGCCGCCGAAGTGCGGACGGAAGTCGTCGACCGGCTCTTCCCCGGGACTCCGCGACGGGTCGAAGTGAGCGTCGAGGACGGCGTGGTGACGCTGCACGGGCCGCTCCGGGACAGCCCGCTGCTGCCCGTCGCGGCGCGACTCGTTCGCGCGGTGGAGGGCGTGGTGGAGGTGACGTTCGACGACCACACCGTTGCGACGACGAACCGGCGCACGGTGGCCGGCTGAGCCGATACGCGGGCCCTGCCCGTGGAGGGACGAGATGCGATGACGGAACTGGTGTCCGAGGCCGGCACGGTGTGCGCGCTGCTCGCCGACGGGAGCACGGTCAGCCTGCGCCCGGCGGGCCCGGCGGGCCCGGCGGACCGCGAACGGGTGCTGCGGCTCTACGACGAGATGTCCGCAGACAGCCTGCGCAACCGCTTCTTCATGGTCAGCCGGCGCCACAAGACCGAGCGGGGCGGCGTGCTCCTGGACCTGCGTGGCGCGCACGCCGTGCGGACCGCCTACCGCGACCTGACCGCACGCCTGGGCCCGGCGATGACCGGGGCACTGGTCCAGCCCATGGCACGACGGGGCACCGAACTGCTGGCCGGCGTGGTCCAGGACGAGGTGTTCGGCGCCCTGGTCGTCTTCGGCTCCGGCGGCACCACCAGCGAGCTGCTGGCCGACCACGCGGCGCGACTTGCCCCCCTCACCGACACCGACGTCCACGAACTGCTCACCGCTCCCCGCTGCGCCCCCCTGCTGCTCGGCCACCGCGGCGCCGAGCCGGCCGATCTGGCGTCCCTGAAAGACCTGTTGGCCCGCCTCTCACAGATGGCCGACGACCTTCCGGAGCTGGCCGGGGCCGAGTGCAGCCCGGCGATCGCGCGGCCCGACGGCAGCACCGTCGTGGACGCCCGGGTCCGCTTGCTGCCGCGCCGGGCGACCGACCCGTATCTGCACCGGCTCCCGTGAGCCGACAGCGCACGGCGGAAGGCGGGGAGAAGGGAAACGAGATGAAGCGGCGACGGGTCGGGGCGGTGATGACCGGTGACGTGGTCCGCGCGCACGGCGGCACGACGGCCGCTGAACTGACCCGGTGGATGGCCGAGTTCGCCGTCAACGGCGTACCGGTGGTCGACGGCGACGACAAGGTGATCGGGGTCGTCTCGGCGACGGACCTGGAACGCGCGCGCCGTACGGGCGGCAGCTCCCCGGACCGCTCCGCGCGGACCCTGATGTCCGCCCCGGCCCATACCGTCCGCGCCGACGACTCGGTCGTGCGGGCCGCCCGCCTGATGTCCTCGTACGGCGTCGAGCGACTCCCGGTCGTGGACGAGGAGGCCCGCCTCGTCGGCATGCTGACCCGGCGCGACGTCCTCAAGCTCTTCGCCCGTTCCGACGAGGAGATCCGGGAGGAGGTGATCGACGAGGTCGTGCTCCGCACCCTGTGGTTGAACCCGGCCGGCGTCGACGTCTCCGTCCGCGACGGCGTGGTGACCGTGGCGGGATTCCTGGAGAGCAGTGGCCAGGCCGCCGCCCTGGTCCGGATGACGCGGCGGATCGACGGCGTCACCGCGGTGGTGGACCGGCTCACCCACCGGCGTGCGGGTCCCTGGCGGGGGCCGGAGTGGGACGCGACGGGCGATGCCCTTCCGCCGAGACGCCCTCCTGACGTCATGTGATCTCCCATGACGTCAGGAGTCGCGCTGCGGGAGGGGCCGGGGCGGCAGTCGGCAGTGGACGGTCACCGGCGGTGAACGGTCACGGGTGGTCGCGGCGCGGTCGCGCGTCCAGTTCCGCCCATTCCTTTTCCCACTGCGCGTACCGACGGCGGTCGAGCAGCCGGACGCCGCCCTTGTGCACGGCGAAGAGCGCCAGACCGGTGCCGGAGGCGGCCACGATGCCGACCGCCACACTCTCCACCACGATGTCCTCCGGCGAGCCCGGGTCCCGTATCAGCGCTCCGCGACCGTCCAGCCAGACGGTCGTGCGGTCCCCGGCACGGGCACCGGGGGGTACGGCCGCCTCGCCCGTGCGCACGATGCCGTTCGACGCGGTCCACCGTACGACCGTGTAGACACGCCCCACCGTCCCGTTGCCGGCGGCGACGCCGAGGGCGGCGGGCGGGGTCCTCGCCACCACGCCGACCGTCGAGTGCCGGTCGGCCCGTTGCCCGTGGACGGCGGCGTCCACCGCGTTGCCGGCCAGCACTCCGGCCGCGGGCCCGGCCACGACGATCAGCAGGCCGCTGACCAGCGCCATCCAGGACTGCGCCACGTCCGTGCGGCGCCGGAGCGGACCGTGCCGCCACGGCTGGTGGAGCGTCCCCGGAGCCATCGCGCACCCCTTTCACCCGGTGGTTCGAGGCTCTCACCACGGGACGTCCGGGGGAGAGGGCCGAACGGTCCCGGTGCGGGGCCCGGAAGTGCGGGCGGCGCGTGCGCGCCGGGACCGTTCGGCCCTGGCAGGCCCCCTCGGGCGGAGCCACGATGGAGCAGGGGCGCGGATTCGTGGACGGAGGTCCTCATGAGCGAGACGGGCACGTTCTCACCACAGCGGCCGATCCGGGTGTTCCTGGTCGACGACCACGAGGTCGTCCGGCGCGGCGTGCAGGACCTGCTCGACGCCGAGCCGGACATCGAGGTGGTGGGCGATGCCGGGACAGCAGGCCAGGCGCTGGCCCGGGGGCCGGCGCTACGGCCCGACGTGGCGGTGCTCGACGTCCGGCTGCCGGACGGCGACGGCGTCACCGTCTGCCGTGAGCTGCGCTCACGGATGCCGCACGTGGCCTGCCTGATCCTGACCTCGTTCGACGATGACGACGCCCTCCTCGACGCGATCATGTCCGGGGCCTCCGGCTACGTCCTCAAGGAGATCAAGGGCACGGACCTGGTCGCCGCGGTGCGCACCGTCGCGTCCGGGCGCTCGATGCTCGACCCGGCGACCACGGCGCGACTGATGCGCCGCCTGCGCGGCCAGGAGGCCGACACCCGTCCCGAGGAGGACGCCCTGTCCGGCCTGTCGGGCCGGGAGCGGGAGATCCTCGAACTGATCGGGGAAGGGTTGACGAACCGTCAGATCGGTGCACGCCTCTACCTGTCCGAGAAGACCGTCAAGAACCACATCTCCCGCCTGCTGGCCAAACTCGGCGTCGAGCGCCGCATCCAGGCGGCGGTACTCGCCACACAGCGCGGGGCGGCGGTCGGCACGGAACGGGGCGCCTAGGGTCTCTCCGATGGGGTCAGGGTCGGACAGACCCTAGACGCCGCTGGACACTGCTGAACGCCGCGGAACACGGCACCGATCCGCCGCTCCGCCTCCGGAACGCGGCCTTCCGCGGCGCGGACGGCGGTGCTACGCGGGCAGCGGCGCCGACCACACCAGGCGGGTGCCGCCCTCCGGCGCGGCCTCCACGGTCATCTCCCCGCCCGCGCTCTCGGCACGTCTGGCGAGGTTGAGCAGCCCGCTCCGTCGGCCGTGCTCGGCGATCCCCACGCCGTTGTCCTGCACGGCCAGGGTGAGCCGGCCGGTGCGGGCGGCCAGGAAGACGTCGGCCGCGGTCGCGCGGGCGTGCCGGGCGATGTTGCTGAGGGCTTCGGCGAGCGCCGCCAGGGCGTGTGCGGCCAGCGCCTCCGGTACGTCGGTGTCCAGCAGCCCCTCCATGTGGAGGGACGGCGTGAAGCCCAGCGCGTGCGCGGCGTCCTCCAACGTGGCGACCGTCCGGGCCCTGAGGCTCTGCCGTCCGGTGGCCACGTCGCGGGTCCGCAGTCCGAAGATGGTGGACCGGATGATCTTGATGGTTTCGTCCAGGCCGTCCACCGCGCGCAGCAGCCGCTCGTGCGCCTCGGGGTGATCCACGAACCGCACCGCGCTCTGCAGCGTCATCCCGATGGCGAAGAGCCGCTGGATGGCCAGATCGTGCAGGTCACGGGCGATGCGGTCGCGGTCCTTGAGCAGGGTCACCTGATCCGCGGCCGCCCGTTGTTCGGACAGCTCCATGGCGAGCGCGGCCTGACCGGCGAACGTCAGCAACGGCGCGGTCTCGGACTCGGTGAACGGGCGGCGCCCGCGCAGCCGCGCCAACAGCAGGACCCCGTGGACCTGCTCACCGGTCGCCATGGGCACCGCGACGGCCGGCCCGAGCCCCCACCAGCGGGGCGGACCCGTGGTGATTCTCGGGTCGTGTTCGATGTCCTCGCTGATCAGCGGACGGCCGGCGGCCAGGGCGGCGCCCGCGAACGATCCCTGGCGGGGGAGGACCAGGCCGCGGTGCGCTTCGGCGTCGACCCCGGAGGCCAGCTCCATGCGCAGAGTGCCGTCCTCCGTCGGCAGGGCCAGGACCCCGAGGTCGGCGGAGAGGATGCGCACCGCGTGGTCGACGATGGTCGGCAGGATGTCCTCTTCCTCCGCGGCCGGCAGCAGGCCGGCCACGATCTCGTGGATCGCCTCCAGCCATTCCTGGCGGTACCGGGCCTCCTCGAAGAGCCGGGCGTGCTCGATCGCCACCCCGGCGGCCACCGCCAGCGTCGCCAGCAGCGTCTCGTCGTCGCTGGTGAACGACCCGCCACCGCGCTTCTCGGTCAGGTACAGATTGCCGAAGACCTCGTCCCCGACCCGTATCGGCACCCCGAGGAAGGAGTGCATCGCCGGGTGGTGCGGCGGGAATCCGTAGGACGCCGGGTGCTCGCCCAGTTCGCTCAGGCGCAGCGGAGCGGGGTGCCGGATCAGCTCGCCGAGGATTCCGTGGCCGGCCGGCAGCGGGCCGATGGCCTTGAACTGCTCGTCGGTGAGCCCGACGGGAAGGAACTGGCTGATCCTGCCGTCCGCGCCGATCACCCCGAGCGCGCCGTACCGCGCGTCCGCGACCACCACGGCGGCCTCGATGATGTGCCGCAGCACCTGGGGCAGCTCCAGCCCGGTGCCCACCGACAGCACCGCTTCCAGCAGCAGATGCTGCGAGCGGCCGCTCGCCTTCTCCACCGCGCGCAACCGCTCCTGGAGATCGTCCGACAGCGCGTGCAGCTGCGGACGCACCCCGTCCGTCCGACAGCCGTCCTCGCCCACGGCACGCCTCCACCGCGGCCGGTATCGCGTGGCCCGGCCACACCACCACCGTAGTGCGCGCGGCCGACGGGCACCTCACGCGCGAAGCGCCCCGCCCCGGCCGCCGCGGGGCGCGAGGTCCTGCTCGATCCGCGCGACGAGCGGGGCGACGGCGGCGGCGACCGCCGGTGACAGCGCGGTGCCCGGGCCGGTGGACGCGGTCCCGTCGGCGGAGATCACGCACCGCGGGGAACGACCGCGACCGGACAGCGCGAGTGGTGCAGCACGGCGAGCACCGACGGCCCGAGGGGCAGCGGTGTGCGCTGCGGCCGGCGCCCGATGACGAGCAGCCCGGCCCGGGAACAGGCCGCCAGCAGCACGGGCACGGCCCTGCCCACGGCGACCTGCTCGACCACCCGGACATCGGGAAACTTCTCCCGCCACGGGGCGACGCTCGCGGACAGCGACTCCTGTGCGCCCGCGGCGCCCGCCGCCTCGTCCGACGCTCGGGCGGGGTCCGCGGCGGGCGCCCAGGCGCGCACCGCACGCAGGCCCGCACGGTGCGCCGAGGCCGTCGTGAACGCGTAGTCGAGCACGGCCTCCCCTTCGGTGCCCGTCTCCCGTACACCGACGACGACTTCGGGCCCCGGGCCGACGGACGACTCCTCCTCGCGGACGGTGACCACCGGGCACGCGGCGCGTCCCAGGACCCGCAGGCTCACCGAGCCCAACAGGAAACCCGAGATCCTGTCGTGCCCACGCGATCCGAGCACCAACAGCGTGGCCGTGCCGCTGCGTTCCGCCAGGGCGTCGGCGGCCTCCTCGTCCACCTGCTCCGCCGTCACCGCGACCGCGGGGCGAAGTTCCTCGACGAGGGCTTCGGCCCGCCCCAGCACTTCGGCTCCGTACCTGCGCCGGTCGGCTTCCCGCGGCGCGCAGGAGACCGGCCACGGCTGGGAGACCCGGGAATGCAGGAGGTGGAGGGGGAGATTGCGGACCGCGGCCTCTTCGGCGCCCCAGCGCACCGCCGGCACGCTGTTCCCGGTGCCGTCCAGCCCGACCAGGACCGGTCCGCCCACGTCACACCCCCGCCGAGGCGACGGTGCCGGGCGAGGTGGCGTCCGGAGGTCGGTCGACATGCCGGATACGGGTGTCGGGGCCGGGGAAGAAGAGCCAGATCTGATCGGTGTCCGACCAGCGGACGTCGTAGGGCGGGGTGCCGTCCTCGTGGTGCAGCCCGACGATCTCGCCGTCGCGCCAGGTGGCGCCCGTGGCTGCGCACTCGACCACGAGTTGGTCGCCGATGTGTGCCTGCACCGAACTCACCTCCTGTCCCACCGGTGCCTGTGCCGAACGTGTCACAGGGGAGGCCGGGCCGGTCATGGGGCGAGTCGCCCGGATGCGGGGCCGTTCGGCCCATGCGACGGGGACCAACCGGAACCCGCCCGCACGGTCCCGACGCGCTGCTCCGGAGACGACGGGGAGGACGGGCCGAACACCTCCCGCTCGATCTGCTGCCGCACCCGGTTCGTCAGCCGCGCGAGTGGCTTCGACACGCTCGGCCGTACCGGCACCGGCGACCTGATCTCCCTGGCCGCGGCGGGAAGTTGCGCTACTTCCGCGGCGAGCCGCCGCCGGGCGTCCTCCAGCGGCAGCGGCGACGTACACCGCATCCCGCCCCGCATCGCCGTCCGCAGCAGCGGCACACTGCCGGGCGGCGGCTCCTCGTCCGCCAGGCCGATCACGTCGACGCAGCCGGGGCGCCGGAAGACCTGCTTGCGGCCGGGCGCCGTCGCCTTCGCAGTGGACAGCTTCATCACCGGACGCCCGGCGTACTCGACGAGCTTGTACGCGGTGTCCAGGTACGGGGCGTCGGCGCTGACCCCCACCCGGGTCCCGACGGCGTAGACGTCGATCGGCGCCCGCGCCGAGACCAGGTCGTGCACCGCGAACTCGTCCAGGCCGCCGCTGGCCACGATGCGGACCTGTGGGAGCCCGGCGGCGTCGAGGACGGCGCGGGCGCGGAGGGACAGTTCCTTGAGGTCGCCGCTGTCGAGGCGGACCGCGCAGCCGTCGGCGCGGTCCAGTGCGCGCAGTACGCGGGCGGCGGTTGCGACGCCCGACTCGGTGTCGTAGGTGTCCACCAGGAGCGTGACCGGGCCGGGGTGGCAGCGCGCGAAGGCGGTGAAGGCCGCCTCTTCGTCCTGGAAGGCTTCGACGTAGGAGTGGGCCATGGTGCCGACCGCGGGGAAGTTCAGGGCCCGGGCCGTGGCGACGTTGCTGGTGCCCGCGAAACCGGTTAGGGCCGCCAGTCGGGCCGTCTGCAGGCCGGCGGCCGTCCCGTGGGTTCGGCGCAGCGAGAAGTCCACCACCGCATGTCCCCGGGCGGCGAGGACGCACCGGACGCACTTGGAGGCCACCAGGGTCTGGTGGCTGAGGTGGTTCAGCACGCTCGTCTCGACGAGCTGTGCCTGCGGCAGGGGCGCCGTGACCTCCAACAACGGCTCTCCGGCCAGCACCACGCGGCCCTCCGGCACCGCGCGCACGGTACCGGTGAAACGCATCCCCACCAGCGGCATCAGATCGCCGACCGGGCGTCCCAACGCCTCCGCGAAGGCCCTGGCGTCGTCGAGACCGACGCGGTACCGCGACAGGTAGTTCAGTGCGGACTCGACACCGGCGCACACCAGGAAGCCCCGGTCGGGCGGGAGTTCGCGGACGAAGCAGCTGAACGTGGCCGAGTCCGTCATCCGCTCGCGCAGGTAGGAGAGTGCCATGGTCACTTCGTACAGGTCGGTGGTCGTGGTCTCGGACATGACGGCCGTTCCTTCCACGCTTCCGCCCGGCGGGCCCCGCCGCGGCGCTCATGTGCCCGAGCCGTGCTCGGCTTCTCCGGTCGGCGGGGCCGGTGGCCCGGGGACGCGGATGCGCCGCCCGCTGAAGTGCGTCGGCCGGATGGCGATCCACTGGTACCGGCCACCGCCCACCCAGGGAGCCGAGTACGCGTGCTCCTCGAACCTGCGGGTCTCGTAGAAGCCGGTGACGACCTCGGCGGGCCCCACGGCCAGCACACTCCAGCCCTGGCTGAACGCGTCGTCGATGTGGTCCACCTCCAGCGCCGCCTCGTGGCCGGCCGCCGCGGCGGGACCGGAGCCCGCCTGGGTGCGGTAGGCGATCACGTCGTCGATGACGGTGTAGTTGACGGGGAAGACGGCGGGGGTGTCGTGGAGGGTGACGGCCACCCTGCCGATGCCGTGGGTGGAGAGCAGCTCCCGGCATTCGGCGGGGCCGAGCGTCAGCACCTCGGGATGGGCGCCGGCCTTGCCCAGGCCCGTCGGCAGGTCGGTGGTGCCGCCGGTCAGCTCGGCGACCGTGGTGTTGAGCGCACCGGCGAGGCGCAGCAGGAAGCCGATGCTCGGCTCGGCCGGGTGTTCTTCGACGTACTGGATGTAGCCGGGTGAGGCGGCGGCCCGGGCCGCGACCTCCTCGCGGGTCAGCCCCAACTGCTCACGGCGCAGTGCGGTGCGCCGCCCCAGATCGCTGCGGGGCGGTTCCGGCCCGGTGCCGGAACCGGTTGCTCCGTCGCTCGTCATCGCAGACGTCCTTTCTGCCGGCGGCTCCTGCTCCGCCCGTACGGAGCGGGTCACTCGCGCGGCACGATCGCCACGGGGCACGGCGCGTGATGGACGGCCGCATGGACGACATGACCGATGCGCGGGACCGCAAGGCCGAGGTGCCGGCGGCCGACGATGAGCAGCTGCGCTCCCGCCGCGCCGTGCAGGAGGGCGGGCGCCGGACTCTCCATGACCACCTGCTCCTCGACGCGCACGTCCCTGAACTTCTCCCGCCACGGGCGCAGTGCCTGGGACAGTTCCTCACGCGCGAGCAGTTCCGCCTGTTCCGCAGCGGCCCGCTCCACGGCACCGCCCCGGTCGTACGCGAACGGGGGCAGGTTCCGGCCGTGCACGGCCCGGAGTGGGACGGCCCGCCGGGCCGCGGTCTCGAAGGCGAAGGCCAACAGCCCTTCGCACGCCGCGTGCAGGCTGACACCGACCGCGACGCTGCTGCTCTCCTCGGTCGCCGGGCGATCGAGCCTGGCCCGCACCAGGACGACCGGGACGGCGACCCGCGGCACCAGATCCAGGCCGGTCCCGCCCAGCGTGAAGCGGGCCGCAGGGCCCAGCCCCCGCGACCCCAGGGCCAGCAGATCCGCCTGCTCGGCGGCCTCGACCAGGGCCTCCAACGGCGGCTCGCGCACCAGGCGCACCTCAACGGCCACCCCCGGCTCCGCCGACTCGACCGTGGCCCTGGCCTCCTCGATGATCCGGTCCGGCCAGGGCGGCACCTCCCGGGCCCCCGGCGCGCCCCGCGGCGTCGCCGTCAGCGGTTGCCAGGCGGTCAGCAGTCGCAACCGGGACTGCCGCAGCCGGGCCTCGTGCGCCGCCCACTGCGCCGCCGCCAGGGCCTGGGACGTACCGTCCACACCGACGGTGACGACGTCCTTCATGAAGACGACCGGCCTTCGCCCGCTCGCCCTTCGACCGTCACGACGGGCCGGCCGGACCGGTCGAGCCGCACGCTCACGACTTTCCGGGTCATCAGCTCACCTGTCGTGCGGTGCTCCATCTCCGGCTCCTTCCGCCCCGGCGGCCGGCGGCGCGGCCGCACCTCCAGCGTGGCCGGGCCGCCGGTCGCACCGATATGAGCCACTCGGCCCTCTTGTGCGGCCGGCCGTCCCCGCCGGGCCGGCCGGTCCTTCCGTCGGGGCCCTACGGCCCCTGCTGCCGACGACGGAGTCCCACGACGCTGGAGGCTCCTGCCGATTCCACCGACGGCTCCCCACCCGGGCGCGGCCCGATCCGCCCGGGAGGCTCCCGGTGCTCACCCACCCCACCCTCGACGACACGGCTGTCAAGTCGCTGGTGGCCGACGCCACCACCGCGCCCTCGATGCACAACGCCCAGCCGTGGCGCTTCGCGTACGCGCGGGCGTTGCGCACGCATGCTGCTCTCCGCCGACCGGGACCACGCGATGCCACTGGCCGACCCCGACCCGCCCCCTCCGCAGTGCGCCCACCACCCAGGCCACGGCCGGGACGACGGCGATCACCGTGCCGCCCGCCCAGCACGCATCGGCGAGTGCCCCGCGCCCGGCCAGCCAGGCGATCCCGCCCGCGACCAGCGCCACCGTCGTCGCGCTCAGCAGTACCGGGTCGGGACGCCTCCGCCAGGCATCCGCGGTCCCACGCGCCCGGCCCCCTGCCCGGTCCTCAGCGCACCGCACGGCAGCCTCCGCTCCCTGCTGCCCGGGACCTCCTCGACGATCCCGGCGACGAGCCCGTATCCGCGTGCACAGGCCGTCCGGCTTCCAGGTCAGCACAGTGCCCGGCGGCCTGCCAGTGCCGGACGGCCCTCGCCCGGGCGGTCCGGCACACCGGAGCGGACGTCTCCGGGACGCCCGCTCCGTCAGCGGAGGACCATTCCGCGTACATGCCATGGTCGACGCGGCGGACGCCGCGGCCAAGGTCCGGACGGGCCAGCAACGGTAGGGCCATCCGGTCCCTCGCGGCGCATGACCCGGCGAGGGACATTGGAGAGACGGAGCCCGACGCGTCGAGAGCGCGGTCCCACACCATCAGTCCGGAGACCGGAGAGGTGACGTGCAATGTCCCCATGGCGGGTCCGTGCGCTGGAGGAGAACGACCTGGACCAGGTGGTGCGCATCTGGGAGGAGGCCCCCGACACCACCGTGGACCTGGCGGTGAGCCTGGCGGAGGCGGTGAGCGCGCTGCACGCCGAGGCGCCGGCCGTGGTGGCCGTGGTGGGGGAGCAGGTCATCGGCGCCGCGGTGTCCCTGACGACGCAGGAGCGTGCCTGGATCCTGCGGATGGCGGTCGGCCGGCCCTGGCGGGGGCACGGCGTCGGACAGGCGCTGCTGGCGGCCCTGGAGGAGCGGCTGGGCGGCGCCGGCGTGCGCCGCATCGGGGCGCTGCTGCCGGACGGTGAGGCCGGCCAGCGGGCGTTCGCCCGCGCCGGATACGTGAACCGGCCGGACCTCAGCTACGTCGAGAAGCAGCTGACCGCGGACTCCGCCGAAGCCACCTTGCTCGACCAGCTCGGCGGCACCGTCCCGGACGACGGCCTGTGGAACAGCATCGCCGGCATGAGCGCCGAGAAGGCGCTGATCGAGCGCCGACTGGTCCTCCCGCTGGAGCATCCGGAGGTCGCCGGGCAGTACCGGCTGGTGCCGCCCCGCGCGGTGGTGCTCTTCGGCCCGCCCGGCACCGGAAAGACCACCTTCGCCCGAGCGGTCGCCTCCCGCCTGCGCTGGCCGTTCATCGAGGTGTTCCCCTACCAACTCGCCGACGACGCGCACGGCGTCGCGGCCGGGCTCCGCCGGCTGTTCGCCCGCGTCGAGCACCTGGAGCAGGCCGTGCTGTTCTTCGACGAGGCCGAGGAGATCGCCTCCGAGCGGCACGACCCGACGACGCTCGCCCACCGGGTCACCAACGAACTCCTCAAACTCATCCCGCAGTTCCGGCGCGGCGACCGCCGGCTCCTGATCTGTGCCACCAACGCCGTGCGCTCCCTCGACCCGGCCTTCCTGCGCCCCGGCCGCTTCGACTACCTCATCCCGGTCGGACCGCCCGACCCCCAGGCCAGACGCGCCATCTGGACCCGCTACATCGGCCCCGACCGCGCCGCCGGCATCGAACTGGACGCGCTGGTCGAGGCCAGCGACCGCTTCACCCCGGCAGACATCGAGTACGCGGCGCGCACCGCGGCCCAGGCCGCCTTCGAACGCCATCTGGCCTCGGGCGGGCAGGAAGCCGCCGACCCGGCCCGGATCACCGGCGACTACCTGCAGGCCATCGCCCACACCAGGACGTCCCTCACCGAGGAGGACATCCGGGCCTTCGACCGCGACCTCAGGACCGCCGCCCGGGTGTGAGGAAGGGGCCCACCCCCGACACGGCCGGCCGCCACCTGCGGCGACGGGCTCGACGCCGCTTCGCACCCCGGGGTACGGACAGGGCTGGCTGGCCTAGCGGGACTGCGGGATCGGTCGATGCCTGCTGTGGTGGAGCGCAGTGATCACTACTGCCCCAGGAGAACCATGCACCGTCCAACCCCAGCCAGCGAGCCCCTCGGCCAGAGGCCCACCCGGCACCGACCGAGCGTGCCACCGTCGTCCCGGCGCCGCCGTCGGCTGTGCCGGGACGTGACCACCGCGCTGGTGCTGTCCGGCGTACTGGTCGCGGCCGGGGCGCAGCCACGCCCCGCGGTGCGGCGCGCGGCCGGCTACCCCATTCGCGTCAGTGCCTACGTGGCCAACAGCGGTGCGGAGATCGTCTCGGCCTATGACACCCGTCTGGAACGCAAGTTCGGTGCCGTTCAGGTGGGCTTCGGCCCGACCGGGGTGGGGGCGTCTCCGGACGGCGAGCGGGTCTATGTCGCCAACGGCCGGTCCGACACCGTCTCCTGCATCAACACCGGTCCCCGGCTGGTCACGGCCACGGTACGGGTGGGGCGCCGGCCCTTCGCGGCGGTGCCGACCCGGGACGGCCGCAGGGTGCTGGTGGCCAACTTCGGGTCGGACACGGTCACGGTCCTCAGTGCACCCGACTGCCATGTGATCGCCACCGTGCCGGTGGGACCGCTGCCGCACAGCATCACGACCATTCCGGACGGACGCGCGTATGTGACGGACAACGGCGGTGGGGCGGTGACCGTCCTGGATCCCAGCTCCCATCCCGTCCGGCGGATCCCGGTGGGGGACTTCCCCAGCGGCATCAGTTCGCCGCCCTCCGGCCGCCTCGTCTACGTCTCCAACACCGGTTCCGGCACGATTTCCGTCATCGACACCCGCACCGACACCGTGGTGGGCCGTCTGCCCGGCGGTCGGGCGCCGCTCGGCAATGCGGTCAGTCCCGACGGCAGGTTCCTCTACGTCGCCGACTCCGCCCAGGACTGTCTGCTGATCATCGACATCTCCGGCCACCGGATCATCGGTCACGTGCACGTCGGCGTCCAGCCGCAGGGGGTCGCGGTGACCCCGGACGGCCGGCGGGTGTGGGTGACCAACGAACAGTCCGACACCGTGTCGGTCATCGACCCCTATGCCCGGCGGATCCGGGCCACCCTGCCGACCGGACACGAGCCCGAAGGCATCGCCATCACCCCGCGCTGAGCCCCGCACCCCCACACGCCACAGCCCGCTTCCCACCGGGCGACAGACAGGAACCTTCTCCGCGATCCCCCGCACATGCGTACAACGCTGCTCGCAAGCGTGACAGTGACTCGAACACCGGGACCGGCTCCCTTTGTTGCCACACACTGGTCCCTACGACCTCGGTCTGGCCGGGGAGCCCTGGGCCGGTCCACGTGAACAGGCCGCCGGGCCGCCCCTCGTCGGGCGAAAGCCCCGGCAGACGACCCAGCTCACGGCATGTGTCGACCGTCACGCGAGATCCGGAGATCCCATGCGCATCCAGCACCTCGCCGCGGCCCTCGGCCCACTGGCCGCCGCGACCGCCCTGGCCCTGGCCGCCACCGTCCCCGCGTACGCGGGCAACGGCGCCGCGTTGCCCGCTCGGGCCCGCGCCGCGGCGGCCTGCCCCGAAGGTTCCGTCTGCTTCTGGTCGAAGTCCGAGTTCGGCGGAGAGATGAGGGCCGCGCAGTACCCCGAACACGACTGCGAGGCCACGCCGTTCCAACCCGCGCGATCGGTGTACAACAACAGCGACGAGACCAGGTCGTTCTTCGCCGGACCCCGTTGCTCGGTACGCGTCGGCACCCTGCAGCCGGGCGGGTCGGCGCGGTCGGTCTCCCTCGCCAGTTGGGGCACTGTCTACTGACCGAGGGTTTTGCGCGGGGTTCCCGGGACGCGCGTGCTCGGGGTGTCGGCCGCGGCGGCGGACCGACCGTCCGCCGCCGCGGCGCCGGTCAGCGCCGGAGTCCGCCGCACAGCTCCAACCGCTCGCCCGGGAACCGTTGGCGGAAGCCGCGGTCGTGCGAAACCGCGACAACCGCCCCCGGATACGCCGCGAGCGCGGTCTCCAGGTCCTCGACGAGGTCGAGCGCGATGTGGTTGGTCGGCTCGTCCAGGACGAGCAGGTCCGCGGGCCGGGAGACCAGGATCGCGAGCTGCAGCCGCCGTTGCTGCCCCGCGGACAGCGCCGCGACCGGGACGTGCAGGTCCTCCGCACGGAACAGGCCCAGTGCCAGCAGCCGTTCGGCGTGCTCCTCCGGCAGCCCCGGCCGTCCGGCCGCGAACGCGGCGAGCAGCGGGTGGCGCGTGCAGCGCGCGGGAAGCTCCTGCGGCAGATAACCGATCCGGGCAGGGCGGCGCACCGAGCCGGCATCCGGCTCCAGGTCGCCCGCCAGGACACGCAGCAGCGTCGTCTTGCCCGCCCCGTTCTCGCCCGTGACCAGGAGCCGCTGCCCGGGCATGAGCGCCAGCAGCCCGTCCAGGCGCAGCCGTTCGCCGACCGCTATCCCGTCGAGCTCGGCAATGGGGTGTCCCCTGCTCGAACGAAGCCGAGGGCTCGGGGAAGGACGGCCGACGGAACACGCGCCGCCCGCCGCCGACAGCGCGGCCGTGAACCGCAGCGGTTCCGGCGGCGCCGCCACCGGATGGCGCCGCAGCTGGGCCAGCCGCTCCCGGACCGCCCGCACCTGCCCGCCCAGCTTCGCCTCGTGCGAGCGGCGGTGCTTGCCGAACCCCTGCCGCGGGTCCTTGCCGGTGCCGGCCAGCCGCTTCCCCGCGGCGTCGAGCAACTCCTCACTACGGGCCACCTCGTGGAGCCACTCCGCGTACTCCTGCTCCGCGCGGCGCCGGGCGGATGCCTTCGCGGCGCGGTAGCCCGCCCACCCGTCGCCGTACCGGCGAACCGTGCGGGCATCCCGATCGACTTCCAGGACCGTGGTGGCGATGCGTTCGAGGAAACCGCGGTCGTGGGTGACCGCGACGACGGTGCCCCGATGCGCACGCAAGCGCTCCCCGAGCCAGTGCACGGCCGCCGCGTCGAGGTGGTTCGTCGGCTCGTCGAGGAGCAGCAGTTCGGGGTCGGCGGCCAGCACGCATGCGAGCGCGAGCCGCGACTGCTCGCCGCCGGAGAGCGAGCCGAGCGCGCGGTCTCGGGTGATCCCGGCGAGCCCGAGCCCGTGCATGGCGGCATCGACACGGGCCTCCGCCTCGTATCCGCCACGCTCCTCATACGCGGTCAACAGCTCGCCGTATGAGGCGAGTTCGTCCTTCGACGCCTCGCCGAGGCGTTGCTCAGCCGTGCGCAACCGGCGCTCCATGGCGCGCAGTTCGCTCAGAGCGAGGTCGACGGCGTCCTGCACGGTGCGGTCCGGACCGAGGTCGAGGGTCTGGGTGAGATGGCCGAAGCCACCGGGGAAACCGACGATGATCTCCCCGGCATCCGGTACTTCGACTGCGGCCAGCAACCGCAGCAGGGTGGACTTCCCGGAACCGTTCTCCCCGATGACGGCGGCCTTCTCGCCCGGGCGGACGGTGAAGGACACCTGGTCGAGGACGGTCCGGGTGCCGTAGGACTTGGTGACGTCCTTGACGGACAGCTGCGCCACGGCAGCGGGCACAGCGGTATGGGCGCGTACGCGCATATGACTTTCCCTGGGAATGCGAAGCGTCTACGGGCAGCAGAAACGGCGGCGTCGGCCGTGCCCGGACTCAGAGGAAGTAGAAGAAAGCCATGCGCCTACCGTAACAGAACGATGCGTCTCGTCTCTCCGTGAAGGTGCTCAACGAGGAGCGGGCCGTTGGGGGCGTCGGGGGCGTCGGAGGCCCGGACATCCGCGCAGAGCCGCTCGCGCCGACGTCCCGTCGCGACGGAAGGGAACGGACGTTTGGTGCAGTTGTGACGGCCCTATGACATTCGCCGGTCTGGCTGTGGGGGAGGAGTGGAGGTGATCGGGGTTCCGGTCGAACCCAGTGGACTGCCGAGCAGGAATGGAGGGTTCGTGATGCGTACGACCACCCGGAAGATCGCCGTCACCGCTGCCGCCACCGCGTTGGTGGGTGCGCTGGGAGGGGGAACGGCGGCGCACGCGTCGTCATCGACCACCGCGACCTCGGCGGACGGCAACGCGGCACCCTCCGCCTGTCGTCCGGCGAACCACATCGCCAAGATCGGTGCGGCTCCTGCGACTTCGGGGCATCGCCACTACCGCGTCACCCTGACCGCGGCGCCCGGGTACGAACCGTGCCGGCTGGCCGGATCGCCGACCGATGTGCGCTTCTACCACCACGGTTCCCTGGACGGCGTCACCGCCGGCCGGTACGGCCCGCAGCACATGGCGGTGACCTTCGGCCCCGGCCACCCGGTCCACTTCGACATCCAGGTCCCCCACGGCTCCGCCGGTGCCCCGGCCGACGAGGCGACCTTCACCCTCAGGACCCCGGACGGCGTGATCCCCGGCGAGTCCTCCGCCCGTGGTCGGCTCGTAGTCGATGCCGGCACCGCCATCGGCCCGGTCCGACCGGGCGCCTGACCTTCACCGGGGACGGGCCCGTCACCCACCCGGACGGCCAGCCCCTGGTCGCCGCCCGCCACCGGGACATCGCCCAGCCCGGACTCAACCGACAGGTGGTCCCCGTGGCGGGGTTCACCCAGGCCGAGGCCGGAGACACCCCCGGAGCCACGGCGGCCTACGGAGCACTGCTGAACGACCTGCTACAGGCCCTGGGCGGGCCGATGCTCCCGACCGAGACCCTCCTGAGCCGTATGGCGACACGCCCCAACGTGCTCGACGTCTTCAACACGCACCACTGCCACGCCTACTGGCGCGGCCGGTCCGGAGACGCGGCCGGCGCCGCCTCCTCCTTCACCTACCTCCTCAACGAACAGCTGCGCGTGCTCGGACCGGATCACCCCCACACCCTCACCGCACGTGCGGAACCGGCTCGTTGGACCGAACGCGTCCGCAACGACCGATAGACGCCGAGAGGAGCCGAGAGACGGCAGCCGGGGAGGTTGACGCCGGGTCTTCCACGTACGAGCGGAGGAAGCGGGCCAGGAGTGTGGGGAGTGGGGAATCGACGCTCGGCAAGGATAATCGTCGGGTGGTCACCTCACTGGACGAGGCGTGCGCCGTCTTACGGAGTGCCAACGCCTTCGGATTCACCCCCCGACCGTTCCTGTTCTTGCCGCTGTTGCGAACGGGATGCCTCTCCGTACTGGTCAGCGGCCAACAGGAAGATCAGGGGTGGGCGGGCCGCTTCGGCGTCGAGTGTCTCTCGGCCGAGGAACGCACCCGGGTGCGCGACGACGCAGGGGGTCGCAGCGATCTGCGGCACCTGCTGCCCCGGGCGGGGGAGGCACTCGCCCGGCGCTGGCGTGGTCGCCGGATGGCGCTCGCCTCGTACGGCCAGTGGTGGCCGGAGTGGCGCGCGGAGCTCGCCGGCGCCGGCCTGTGTGTCCAGGCGCCACAGGTACCGCCACAGCCCGACTGCCTGGTGGACAAGACCCGGATGCGGCCGTGGCTGCGGTCCCTGTGCCTGGAAACCCCCTCGGACACCGTCGTGGACCGTCTCGACCACGTGTCCCTGCGCCGGCGATTCGGCTCGCCGTTCGTGGTGCAGCAGCCGCGGGGTACGGGCGGGCACGGTACCCATCTGGTGCGCGACGAGCGGGATCTCGGCCGGATCCCGCCGGGCGGCCCCTGGCTGGTCAGCCGATACGTCGAAGGAACCGCCATCAACCACCACGGCCTGGTCGGTTCCCACCGCGCCGTCTGCGTACTGCCCGCGTCGGTGCAGCTCACCAACCTCCAGGGCGTCGGGGCCGCCTTCGGGGCCTACTCCGGCTGCGACTTCGGCGCCGTGCGCGCGCTGCCACCCGCCGCTCAATCGCAGGCCCGAACTGCCGTGGAGCGGATCGGGCACGCCCTCGCGCGCCTGGGATATCGGGGCACGTTCGGCGTGGACCTGGTGATCACGGGTGACCACCAGGTCCTCGTACTGGAGATCAACTGCCGTATGCAGAGCTCCACTTGGCTGCTCGGTGAACTGGAACTGGCTGCCGGACTCCTCCCCACGCAACTACGGCACGTCCTGGAACAACACGGTCACAGCACTGCGGGCCCTCACCTGCCCGATGCGGGCGATGCCGTGCAACTGACTGTGCGTCACACCGGCCCTCCGTCCCGGGTGACCCGAGCGCCCCGCAGCGGCCGATACGCGATCAACGGCGCCGGCGAGGCCGTCTGGCGGGGCGAGAGCTACGGCCTGTGGGAATGCGGCGCGGACGAGATCGTCCTCATCCACCTTCCCCGCCCGGCGACCGTCCTGGCCCCCAGCGCCTCCCTCGCCCGTCTGATCAGCCGCCGACCACTGACCACCGCGGACGGACGCACGCTCACCACGCGCGGACGGGAGGCGCTGTCAGCGGTGACAGCGCTGTTCGGCGTCGAGGTCGTCACACCGTAGAAGACGATCTGCCGTACCGGCGCGGTGCATGCCGGGCAGGTCAGGAGCCCGCACCAAGACGTGACTTAGCGCGCCGTGGAGAGCGCCGGGCGTGCGACACGGCGAGAGCTACGACCGCCCTCCGAACTCCCAGTCGTGCACTTCGATGTCGGCGTACCGGTCCGGTGTCAGGACGGCGCGTGCCGTGTCCGGGTCCGGTGCCCGGAGCAGTGCCGCCGTGCCCAGCCAGGCGGTGCCGTCGTCGGACAGCAGCGGCCCGTAAGCGATCAGTTCGTCTCGGCCGGGCGGCACCGCCAGATCGACGGGCTGCCCCGAACCCAGGCCGAGCACCAGGTACCGGTTGCCGCCGGTCCGGCCGCCGGGGAAGTCCCACATGGTGCGCCCCAGGGTGTTGCGCCACCGTCGCAGCAGTACGTCCCGGTAGACGCCGGCCTGGTAGTTCGGCTCGTCGAAGGCGAACGCACGGGCAGCAGCGGGATCGGGCAGGTCGACGATGTGCACGCTTCCGGTGGGCGCGTCGCCGTCATCGGCGAACGTCGGGCCCCGGGCAATCATCTCCTTCGCGTACTGGTCCACGTAGGACCAGTGCGCTTCCAACAGTTCGTCGCGCAGCGGCAGGGAGTCGGGCCGATCGCGGTGGTAACAGAGAAATTCCATGCTCAATGATCCCTTGAAGGCGGTGGCGGCGTCGAGCGAACCGGCGGCGCACCGGCATCGGTTGGGGCGTACGATCGGAGCGTGGCGATCAGATACGAGTGGCGAGGCGACGTCGACAACGCTTCTCTCAACGCACTGCACGCCGATGGCTTCGGCTCCCCGGTCGCACAGACGGACTGGCGAACCCGACTTGAGCGCCACAGCCTCGGCTGGGTCTGCGCTCGGGAGGACGGCTCGCTGATCGGCTTCGTCAACGTCGCCTGGGACGGCGGGGTCCATGCCTTCCTCCTGGACACGGTGGTCGCCCGGGACCGCCGGTCACATGGCATCGGTGCCGGACTCGTTGCGATCGCGGCCGAAGAAGCCCGTGCCGCGCAGTGCGCGTGGCTGCACGTCGACTTCGAGGACCACCTGCGTGCGTTCTACTTCGATGCCTGCGGCTTCACGCGGACGACGGCTGGACTGATCGCCCTGTAGCGCAGGGCCCGAGGGCGTGCTGTTGGTGGAGTTCCGGATCCTCGCAGTGGCCGTCGCAGCGGCGGCAGCGGTGCCAGTTGCGACGGTAGCTGCGATGCCGGCCGTGGGGTTCACCTGATGCTCTCCTCGTGGCCGTGATCGGTTAGCGTCTGTCACTGGACCGACGGATCCCGACACGGGGGTGTGACAGGTGAGCGAAGAGAATTTTCTGGCCGACCGTTTCGAGGCGGAGCGGTCGGGACTGCGGGCGGTGGCCTACCGGATGCTGGGGTCGCTGGCCGAGGCGGAGGACGCCGTCCAGGAGACATGGCTCAAGCTCGGTCGCACCGATGTGGGCGAGGTGAAGAACCTGGGGGCATGGCTCACCACGGTCGTCGGCCGGGTGTGCCTGGACATGCTGCGCTCGCGCACCTCCCGGCGTGAGGATCCGCTGCCCGAGCAGGACGGGCCGGTCCGGCTGCCGGACCCCGTGGTCACCCAACTCGGCCGCGTCGACCCTGAGCGGGAGGTTCTGGTCGCGGACGCGGTGGGCATCGCCCTCATGGTCGTACTGGAGACCCTGTCCCCGGCCGAGCGGCTCGCCTTCGTCCTGCACGACATGTTCGACGTGCCCTTCGACGAGATCGCCGCCATCCTCGGTCGCACCACCGTCTCCACCCGGCAACTCGCCAGCCGCGCCCGTCGCCGGGTCCAGGGCGCCACCCCGGCGGCCGACATGGACAACGCCCGTAAACGCGACGTTGTGGACGCCTTTCTGACCGCCTCCCGCGGCGGCGACTTCGAGGCGCTCCTGGCCGTCCTCGATCCCGCCGTGGTCGCGCGCTCCGACGGCGGCACGCTCGTCCCGAGCATCGTGCGGCGCGGCGCCTCCGACGTGGCGTCCCAGGCGATCACCTTCGCCCGCTTCGCGGCGAACGCGCATCTGGCGCTGGTCAACGGCACGCCCGGCGTGGTCTCGTTCGCCGAAGGCCGAGCGCTGTCCGTCATGTCGTTCACCATCCGGGACGGTCGCATCATCGGCCTCGACATCCTCACCGATCCGGACCGCCTGGCCGCGCTCGGCCTGACCGTCTGAGCAGGGCCGGTCGATGAGGACCACGGCAGTGGGAAGCGAGCGTTGCCGTGCCTGTGCCACGTGGGACTCGACGAGGCGCGGGTGCCTCCGAGTCGTTGTTGCACGGGCCGGCTGCGCAACCTCGTGAACAGCGTCGATGGACAAGCCCCCGGCCGGGACGGGAGAGCCCGGCCGGGGTATCCGTACGCATGCCCTGAATCCCGATTCCCACACGGGTCACGTGCGATACGCCGTGCGTCGGCTACTCGTCCCTCACCCCACCCACCCGGTCAACACCACTGCCGCGGGAAGGGGTTGAGGCGGTACGAAGGCGGGCCGGGCCTGTCGCAGTGGGCCGGGAGGCGGAGGCCAACGGCGGTTCTGCGGCGACGCGGACTCGGGCCATCCGCCGATGCCGCTACTCAGGCACACCCTCGACAAGCAACAGCCGCCGCTCCAGGGCCGACTTCCGGATCTCAAGCGCTTCCGCTCCCGCGGCGGCTCGCCGGGATCCGGAACCTGGGTTTGCCTTAAGGGGGCCGTGAGACCTTTATCCGGCGGCGTCGTCAGGCCGATCGTGCGTGTCGGTCCGGAGCGCGGTCGAGGAAGTGCCCGATCCGGTCCGCAACGATCGCCGGCTGTTCGGCCTGGACGAAATGGCCCGAGTCGACCGCCTCGAACCGCCCGTCCGGCAGCGTCTCGACCCAACGTCGCTGATGTTCGGCGAGAGCGGCATGCTGCTGTTCCCGGCCCCTTGCGGGGCGGGACGCCGAGAGCAGGACCGTGGGGCACTCAGGGAGCCCGGGCGGCTCGGAGCGGAACTGTGGAATGGCCGCCGCCACGGCCTTGAGCTCCTTCCGCGTCTGCGCGATGCCGTCCGGGACGAAGTCCTCGGCGAGCATGGTCGCGTAGGTGTCCGCAGGGAAGACGCGGCGGACATGTCCGCTGGCCATACGAGCCAACGGGCGGAACCGAACCAGCGCCTGCGACACCCCCATTGCGCGGTCGACCCTTCCGACGGTCTGATCGAACGTGTCGTACGCGGGCGCGGTCTCCGGCGTCGGATCGAGCAGCACCAACCCCCGCAGCCGCGGCCCCAGCCTCTCCACCGCGCGCCGGGCGACCAGCCCGCCCATGCTGTGCGCGACGAGCACACACCGGTCGGGGACGACCGCCTCGACCAGCGCGACCAGGTCCGCGGCAAGGTCGTCGATACCCAGCTGTGCCGTCGTCCGCCCGCTGCGGCCGAATCCGGCGCGGTCGTACGCCACCAGTCGTGCCCGCCCCGCGAGCAGCGGCACCACCGAATCCCAGCAGGTGCGCCCCAGGCCCTGGCCCGCTTCGAAGACCACCCAGTCCGGCCCGCTGCCCGACTCCTCGACATGGACGGACCGGCCGTTCACCTGGACCGTCCGCCCCTCTGCCTGGCGCATACGCCCCTCCCCTCAACTGTTTCCAATTTCGGTAATGGTACCGATCATGAAACAGTACAGCCATGGACGCTACCGAACTACTCCTCCACCCCGTGCGCCTGCGCGTGCTGCACGCCCTCGCCGGAGAGCGTGTGCTGACCACCTCTCAGCTGCGAGAGCGCATGCCCGAGGTGCCGAAGGTGACCATGTATCGGCATGTCGCCCTGCTCGCCGAGGCGGGCTTCCTGGAACTGGTCGAGGAGCAGCGGGTACGCGGTGCCGTCGAGCGTCACTACCGGCTCCGCCGGGACCGCCCGGTCATCGACGCCGACGCGGCGTCCGCGATGTCGCTGGACGACCATCGCCGGGGCTTCGCCGCCGCCATGGCCGTGCTGATCGCAGAGTTCAACGCCTATCTCGACCGGCCCGGCGCGGCCCCGGTCGCCGATGCGGTCGCCTATCGCCAGGGCACGCTCTGGCTCAGCCAGGACGAACTCGCCGAGATGAACCACAAGATGCTGGAAATCCTGGGGCCCCTGCTCGCCAACCAGCCAGCGCCGGGCCGCGCTCCGTACCTCCTCAGCCGGATCTTCTTCCCGGCCGAGCGCCCACGCCCGGACGCGGAGGAGTCTTGAAGGGCGACCTCAGGCAGCGACCTCGGGCAGCGGTCTGAGGGGGCAGCGGTCTGAGGGGGCGGTCTGAGGAGCGGCCCTCACGAGACGAGCATGGGGGACTCGGTGATGTCCGCGCCCGTGTCCGCTCGGGTCGCATGGGCACGGGTTTCGCCAAACCGGCCTACCTACAGGGGGCTTGAACCTGCCCGGTCGCCTCAAGGGTGTTGACGGGCGTCTCGTTCACTGATGTAGTCACCGATCACCTCAGCGAAAGAGACGCCCGATGAGAATTCCGCGCTTCCCCGAGCCCGCCGCCACCGGGTCCGTCACGATCCACGCCACCGCGGCCCAGGCGTACGCGGTCATCAGCGACCCGACGGCCATGGCGCGCTTCGCCGAGGAGACGTACCGCGCCCGCTGGCTGGACGGTGGCACCCATGCCGTGGTCGGTGCGCGCTTCCAAGGCTGGAACCGCAACGGTCTGCGCCGTTGGGCCACCCGCTGCCGTGTCACCGACGCCGCCGCCACGCAGCGCTTCGCCTACGAGGTGACCGTGACACCGCTCGATGTGCCCATCTCGCGTTGGCAATATGACATAGCGCCCGCCGAACAGGGCTGCGCCATCACCGAGACCAACTGGATACGGGTGCCCCTGTGGTTCGTCCCCGTCGCCATCCTCGTCACCGGTGTGCGCAACCGCATGGGGGCCAACGGTGCCCACATCGGCACCACGCTCGAACGCCTCAAGGCCCACCTGGAGGCGGTGCCTTCCCCGCGCCCGTGAGCTGTGGGCGACATGAGGCGGCCGGGGTGGCTTGCGGCCGGGAGTCGCGGCGGGTGAGTCAGATCCCGTTGCCGAGCGAGCGAAGCTCGTGGGTCACGTCCGCGCCGGACGGTGCGTGTTCCGGGTCCACCAGCCACTGCAGCATCAGTCCGGTCAGCAACGCGAGCGGTACCGAGCCGCCCAGTCCCTCGCGTCCCTGACGCTGCCCCTCGGCGAGGTGCGCGCGCACCTCCGGTGACCGTTGGGCCTGCACTGCGGCCTCTAGTTGGGCCACCCACAGCGCCCGGTGCGTGGTGAAGCTGTCGATCAGTGCCTGCCAGCGCTCTTCCGGCTTGTCCGCCGGGGCGCGTGAGGCCAGTTCATCGCCGAGTTCGTCCACCGCCTGCACCAGTGCCTGGGTGAGCAGCGCGTCCTTGGAGCCGAAGTGGTAGCCGATGGCGGCATGACTGACTCCGGCGGCTGAGGCGATGTCCCGGACGGTGGTGCGTGCCCAGCCGCGTTCGATCAGGCACCGCTTGGCCCCGGCCAGTAGATCTTCTCGGTTTCCCATGCCGCACAGCATAACGGACGGTTGCCCATTTGGTTTATCCAAATGGTTTGACCAAATGGGCAAGCCCCGTCTATGGTGCTGCCCATGACGACGAACGCGAACACGAAGACGAAGGCGACGAAGGCGGAGAAGGGGAAGGTCCTGATCTCGGGTGCCAGCGTGGCCGGGCCGGCCCTGGCCTACTTCCTGCGCCGCGACGGTTACGAGGTGACTGTCGTCGAGCGTGCGCCTGATCTCCGGGACACCGGGTACGCGGTCGACTTCCGCGGCGCGGCGTTCGATGTACTCCAGGAGATGGGCGTCCTCGACGAGGTCCGCGGCCAGGACACGAAGATGCGCGGCACCGCACTGTTGGACGCGACGGGGGCCGAGATCGGACAGTTGCCGGCCGAAGTGTTCGCCGGCGAGCTCGAAGTGCCCAAGCGGGAACTGACCCGGATCCTGCACCGGCTCACCGCGGCCGACGTGGAGTACGTGTTCGACGACTCGATCAATGCTCTCGCCCAGGACGACAACGGAGTCGAGGTCGGGTTCGAGCGAGCCGTGTCCCGCCGCTTCGACCTCGTCATCGGCGCGGACGGCAACTACTCGAAGGTGCGCCGACTCGCCTTCGGCCCGCACTCCGACGTCATACGGCACCTGGGCATGTCCGGGGCCGGATTCACCGCGCCCAACCACCTCGGCCTCGACCGCAGCGGAGTGCTGCAGCAGGGCAAGGGCACGGCGATCTACGCGTTCAGCGCCGCCGACCCGAAGAGCCTGATGGTCAGCCTGTCCTTCGCCACCGACTCTCCCGCACTGGACCGGCGGAGTCGGGACGAGCAGGAGCAGGCGGTGCGGGAGGCGTTCGCCGGCAACGCATGGGAGACGCCCCGCCTCCTGGAGGCGATGACGGCAGCGGATGACTTCTACTTCTCCTCCGCCAGTCAGATCCACCTGGACCGGTGGTCGCACGGCCGGATCGCGTTGATCGGCGACGCGGGGTACTGCGCTGCACCCACCAGCGGCATGGGCACCTCACAGGCGCTCATCGGCGCGCGCACGCTGGCCCGTCAGCTGGCTGAGGCGAGCGGCGACCACGTGACGGCGTTCGCCGCATACGAGGCGGAGCTGCGGCCCTATGTCGCCGAGAACCAGGCAAAGGGCCGAGAGGGCGCGGCGATGTTCGGTGGCTGAGGCGCGTCGGCTCGTTCACCCGCTGACTGTGAGGAAGTCCAGTACCGCCGCGGTGAGTTCGGCCGGGGCATCCTCCTGGACCAGGTGACCGGCGCCGGGGATGAGCCGCAAGGTGGCTCCGGGAATGGAGGAGGCGAGCTCCCGGCTCCTGGCCACGGGGATCCAGGTGTCGTCCTCGCCCCAGCACACCAGCACGGGCAGGGCGATCTCCCCGTACCGATCCTGGATCTCGTCGGTGAAGCGCTGGTCGGCCTGGGCGATCTGCCGGTAGAAGGCGGGTTGGCCTTGTTCGCCCAGCCACGGCGCGACAAGCCTGTCACTCGTCGCCGGGTGCAGGCCCGGGTGGCTCGCGGAGGCGATGTACTCCTGCACCAGGGCCCTGTGCAGGGCCGGCGGCAACTGTGCGAACACCTCGCTGTGGTCGCCGACGAGTCGGAAGAACGGTGAACCCCATGGAGCCAGCGCGACAGGATCCACGAGGACCAGTCGACGGTACCGCGCGTCGTGCAGCAGGTGGGCGCGCAGCGCGACAGCTCCGCCGAAGTCATGCGCGACGACGAGAGGTTCCGCCAGATCCCAGTGGTCCAGCAGGTCCCGGAAGATCCGGCCCTGGGCGCCCAACGACACGTCCTGCCCTTCGTGCTTCTCCGACGATCCATAGCCGGGCATGTCCCACACGAACACGCGAAACCGCTGGGCCAGCGACCGCGCGACTGCACGCCAGACATACGAGGAGAAGGGCGTGCCGTGCAGGAGCACCACCGGTGGGGCCGACGGATCGCCGAGCGCCTCCCAGCTCACCTTGCCCGAACGACTTGCGAAGGTCCGGCTCAACTGCCAATCCCGCACGGGTTACCCCTCTCCTGTCATCACCGAATCGGCACTTTGCACCTTACTGGCGAGGGGGGGTGCCGGTCCAGGAGCGGATCGCCGACGAGACGTTCGTCTCGGGGCCGAGAGCCGTGGAATTCCGGAGGACTCGGCCCATGCCCGGGAACGGCCCGGCCTCCGTTCGGGCGAGGCGCGGGGGCCGTCGCGCTCCTCCAACTCCCGTGCCACGGAGACCATTTCACCGGATATGTCGATTCCGAGCACCTCCGTGGCGCCACGCCGCTTGAACTCCCGGCTGTAGAAGCCGGTGCCGGAGGCCAGGTCGAGGACCGACTTGCCGCGCACGTCCCCGACCATGGCCAGGAAGCCGGGCACCTCCGCGTAGTGCGCCAGCGGCAGGGACTTGAAGCCCTCGAACGCCTCACCGATCTCGTCGTACTGCTGCACGCCCATCGTGCGGTCCTCCCGTTTGCCTCGTCATGTCTCTGGCCCCGGCTTCCCGATCCCCGGGACCCGCCGCGGCCTCTGGCGGGCAGTCTTCCCGCACCCCGACAGAGCCTCGTACTGGCAGAAACAACAAAGATGCGGATGCCGTCCCGGCCTCGTGTACGAGGGGGTGTTCGGGCTCGACCGGATGAGGGACGACCGCCCATTGGGACATTCGTCGACCTGTTGGGCTCCTAGCGTCGAGGTGTCTGGCGGGGCCGCGTCCGCCGAGCGGAGCGGGGCGGCGCTGTCCGTCGCACAGCGCGATCGGTGGCGGGCGCGTGGCCCTGCGCGACGTCCGTTTCACCTCGACCCCGCCGGACAGCGGACCGTCTTCGCCAAGCTCGTCGAGGGATCGCCCCCTGCCTGGCCGTCAAGGACCCGCTCGCCATCGCGGCCTTCTACCAGAAGCTCGGTTTCGGCGTCCTGGACACCGGCCCGCTCAACCCCGAACACCCACTGCTGATCATCACCCACGACGGCAAGCCCGCCCTGATGATCCAGACCGACAGCAGCCTACGAGCGCTGCTGCCCGCCATGCAGCGAGCCAACGGCTGCTCGGGCATCCGCTACTTCACCGCCGCCGACTTCGACGCCACCGTCGAACGCATCCGCCCCCACGTCGACGTCGTCAAGGACACCGTCCCCAACTACGACCGCACCGGACGCGTTCTTCTTCCGCGACCCCGACGGCTACATCCTCGGCATCTTCGGCCCCGACGAGATCGACGCCTTCCGGCAACAGACCGGCACCGGCACCGGCACCGGCACCGAAATCGAAAGCGGCACCGGCAGCGAAACTGATGCTGCCTGAGAGGTGTTCTGTGGCGGTGGGGGCTGCAACCTCCCATTGGGAGGAGGCCGTGCGACCATTCATGACCTGCTGCACCGGTGCACAAGAGGCTGCCAGTACACGACCTCAGCGACCGGATGCCGGCAGCCTTCCCATCCTGTGCAGCAGACGCGTCTGGGGCGAGGCGTCGTGAGTGAGCGCACCCTCGGGGGCGGCGAAGAACCGATGGGTCGTTTCAGCAGCGGTGGGCGTTTCCGCCAGGCCGGCATAGATGCCCTCCAGATGCTCATCGATCCAGATGACGAGGCCGGCGTCGAGAGCGTCGTCCAGGCCGACGGCCCGTGCGAGATCCCAAGTGTGGACCGTGGTGTCGGTGGTCCTCACAGCAAGTGCCTGCTGCCCGGTCACCGGGCCCAATGGATAGTCCAGAACCTGCTGCAGGGCGCCTGCCTGGCCAAACGCCCGGGCCAACTCCTGGACGGACCGGATGTAGGCGTCCAGCGGATCCGAACCCAGCGCGTCAACGTCCCGTAGCCGCAGGAACTCCGCGCTGTCGCCACCGTGCAGCAGGCGCAGGTAATTGCGGTTCCCCCGCGCCACATGGTTGGTCAACTGCCGCACATTCCACTCCGTGCAGGGGGTCGGCCAGGTCCACTGTTCGGCTCGTACGGATCGGAGCTTCCGCTCGAACTCGCGGCTGGACAGGAGGAAGCGATCGACGAGCCCGTCAAAAGCATTGGTCATGCGATCCAGCATGCTGACCGTAGGCGGTCGAGGCTGGCGGGTAGCGGACGACGAGGTGAAGCGCTTGCCATGTCGGCACCGCCGTGTCGGCGCCGATCGGGCCGACTGGCTCATCGGGAGGGGCGATCGTAGGTGTGTTGATCGGTGGGTGGTGCTCCCGCCGCGCGTCCAGGGCTCGCCCTCACAGCCCGCCATCGGCGCAGTGCCCGACCGTCGGCCAACTCAAGCGTCGTGTCATCGCAGCCAGAGCGCCGTCTCGCAGCCAGGCGTGCCAGGATGCGATGGACACGACCGCCAGCACGTCGACGGGCAGGAGCCAGCCATGATCAGCGGTGCGCATGTCATCCTCCACAGCCAGGATGCCGAGGCAGACCGTGCCTTCATCCGTGACGTTCTCGGCTTTCGCGGCGTCGACGCAGGCGGTGGCTGGCTCATCTTCAAGCTGCCCCCGGCAGAGGTGGCCGTGCACCCGACCGAGGGACCGCCCCAGCACGAGTTCTACCTGATGTGCGATGACCTCGATTCCCAGCTCCGCGAGTTCCGCGAGCGGGGCGTTGAGATCGCCCGCCCGGTCAGCGAACAGCGCTGGGGCAGACTGACGGCGATCCGGCTCCCCAGCGGGGCCGAACTCCCACTGTACGAGCCGCTCCACCCCGTCGCTCATAGCCTGTGACCGCACCGCACCGCACCGCACGCACCGCACCGCACGCACCGCACCGCATCCGGGCTCCGGCAGCGGTGGTGGGTTTCGGTAATGGGTTTACCTCGGAGGTAATCGCCGCGAGTTGGAGCGCGCGGCTACCTTCGAGTCGGTCATCCCCCACGGGGTCGCAGACAACCGGCAAAGGAACCCGCCATGCCCGCATATGGCTTCGCGCATCTGCGCAGCCGTCGTCATCACCCCGACATCTTGGAATACTTGGAGCGTATCCAGGCCACGCTCGACCCCTTCCACGGGCGCTTCGTCATCCACGGTCCCCCGGCCGAGGTGGTGGAGGGTGCCTGGCCCGGCAGCATGGTGCTGATCGAGTTTCCGGACCTGGCCACGGCGCATGCCTGGTATGCGTCCCCCGCCTACCAGGAAATCCTGAGCCTTCGGACCGATCACATCGAGGGGGACGTGCTGCTGATCGAGGGCGTTGGGCCCGGGTACGACCCGCGCGAGCGCGCGGCGAAGCTTCGGGCGGGGGAGGCGCGGCCGGGCGGTGACGACACGGAGGCGTGAGGTGAACGGAACGCCGCCGGAGGTGCGCCGTGCACCTCAATTCCGCCCGGACGGAACCGCCGCCGCCTGTGCTGCGTGATCATGAAACATGGTCAAAAAAACCGAAGCGTGGCGAATCGCCGTCCATCTTGCCGCGGTGGGAGCCGTGGGCTGCGCCTTGACCGCTGCCCAGTTCCAGGTCGTCCTGGTCGCGTTCTTCGGCGACAGCATGCTCGTGGCGATCGCCGTCTTCATCGTCGTGGCAGCTCTCGTCGTCAGCCTCCTCGCGGGCTTCGCCGTTGCCGCCGCCCCGTTCGCACCGCTCGCCCGCCGGAAGCGCGGTCGCTGGGTCTGGGCAGCGGGCGTCTACGCCTTCGGGACCGTCGCCACCATGGGAGCCGCGGCGCTGGAACCGTCATCGGGTGGGCTCAGTCACAGTCTTCTGCTCTTCCCTTGGGGCGGAGCGTGCTACGCGCTCGCCGCGGCGTTCTTCCTCCCGAGCACCCGCACGCGGCTGGCAACCCTGGGCGTCACCGTCGCCCTGGCCGCCGGCATCGGCTACGACGCCTGGGCCGCCGCGCAACCCCCCACGCTCGACGCCTGGCTCACCGCCAACCGCGTGGACCGGGCACTCCTGCGCGTCGGCGAACCGCCCACCGGTTACACCCTGCGCATCAACGGAGCCGCTGAGCACACCTTCGGCGCCGGGTACGAACGACCAGGCGCCCCTGGCCTCCACCTGGCCGTGGAACACCCGGGTCAGGACACCCGTCGCACCGACGCCAACGGCTGCCCCGTACCGATCGGCGAAACGATCCAGTGCACCGACGACGGCAACGGCCGCCAACTCATCACTCACAAAGGCCCCTATGAACGGCAGGAACTCCGTCTGCGTCAGGCCGGCCTGATCCACACCGTCACCCTCGCAGGCCACCCCGCCGACCTGCCTGCTGCCCGCCAGATCCTCGCGACGCTCCGACCGGCAACCGACGCGGAACTCACCCCGCTTCTCACCCTGCCCATGAGACGGTGACCACTCCGTCCGACCGCCCGACCGCCCGACCGCCCGAGCCCCGTGCCCGCCAGCCGGCCGCCGGGCATCCATCAGGATGGGTGCGGCGGCCTGCCAAGGGCCCGGGCCAGGAGGGAGAGGAAGGGGAAGTCGATGGGCGCCTTCGAGGTGGGACAGACAGTGGTACGGCGCGACGTGCACCGCAGCGGGCTCGTGTGGAACGAGCACGCGGGTGGTCACGCACCCGGCGCCCGGCAACCGGGCTATGTCTCCCGTCTGATCCATTCGCCGCCGCCCGGCGGGTAGTCGTAGCCGGGGCGTCCGGCGTCGGCGCTGGTGCGGAACGGGGCGCCGTTGTCGTTGACGTGCACGGTGCCGTGGCGGTCGCCGCTGGACCAGTCCAGGGTGAGGTCCCAGCGGACGTCGTGCGCCTTGGTGTGGGCGCTGACGTAGAAGACCTCCGGATCGGACTCGCTGGTCTTGTAGGGGAAGCTGTCGGCGACCGACGGCAGCGGCGCCCACGGCAGGACGGAGAAGTCCCTGGCCGTCTACTTCCACGGCCCCTCCGGCAACGAGAGCGTCGGCGCGGCTGCCCACCCCGCACTGCCCGCCAAGGGGGTCTACATCGACGACTCCCTCAACGTCACCTACTGGCAGCAGTCGATGGATGACGCAGTCCGCTGGTGACACCACCGGCGACACGGCACACCCGCCCACCGCCACCCACCACCAGGCCAACACACCACCGGTTTCCCGTAGATGGCCGGTGCTCTCGGGTGGGCGACCCCGCCTCAGCTGCGGCAAGAGCGTCGGCGCAGCCGCTGCCGAGGCATCCGGCGCCCGGTTCACCCCGTGCGATGTTTGGCCAGTCCAGCCATGCGCGGGCTGGTTCTGCCCCTGCTCAGGACACTCTCCGTCCCGCCGCCCCTGGCCGGCGGTCTCAAATGGCCGGTTGACCTGGGAAGTTGCCCTTGCGGGGACATCGATGAGTTTGGCCGGATTGCGACCGGTGCGGAGGCTGATCCCTTTCCGGTCGGTGCGGTCGAGGGACTTTTTCAGGGTCCCGCGGGGGCGGTGAGCAGGCCGAAATCCTTCTGTCCGGAGTCCTTTGACTTTCAGATCGACAGGTTCAGGGGCTATAAACAGGGGCCGTAAAGCTGAAGGGCAAGGGTTATGCAGACGTGGGAACCGCCGGCTCACCCGAGTCGCCTTCCGTCACTGACCGGTATGCGGTTCATCGCGGCCTTCGCCGTGCTGGTCTCGCATCTGGCCGGTCAAATCGCCGGAACGACGCACCCTGACCTGTCGAATCTGCTCACGACCCTCGGTCCGGTCGGAGTGGCCTTCTTCTTCGTACTCAGCGGGTTCATTCTCACCTGGGTCGCCGATCCGAATGACACCGCCCGACTATTCTGGCGTCGGCGCCTGGTGAAGATTGTGCCGAACCATGTGACGACTTTCGCGGCCACCGTGGTGTTGATGGCCGCCGCCGGCGTACCGATCATGGTGATCAACACGACCCCGACGCTGCTGCTGATCGAGCCCTGGATTCCCCATTTTGATTCCCTGGGTGGGCTGACCGGCATCAACGTGCCGAGTTGGACCCTCGGCTGTGAGATGGTCTTCTATTTCGCCTTCCCCTGGCTGTTCCCTTTCATCAGGCGTATACGCCCCTCGCGGTTGTGGTCGTGGGCGATGGTCGTCGGCGCGGCGATCGTCGCTGTCCCGTTCATTGCCCTGCTGTTGCCGGAGCAGCCGGTCACCTCGTGGGACCCGACGATTCCGGAGCTGCAGTCCTGGTTCGCCTACAGCCTTCCCTTCACCAGGATGCTGGAATTCGTGCTCGGCATCCTGATCGCCCGCATCGTGATGACGGGAAAACGGATCCGCCTGGGCACGGCGCCGGCACTCATTCTCACGATCCTCTGTGTGGTGGTCCAATCCCTCCTTCCGGGCGTATTTCGCCTCTGTGCAGGGCCGACCGCGTTCGCACTCGCCCTGGTGATAGCGGCAGGCGCCGGCGCCGATATGCGCGCCGCGCGAACGCTTGTGAGCGGCCGCATGATGGTGTGGCTGGGAGAGATTTCGTTCGCCCTCTATCTGGTGCACTACCTCGTGATCCAGTACGGCCCGATCGATGGCGTGCACGCCACGGGCCAGGAAATGAGCGCATCCCTGTCGACGAGACTGATCCATATTCTGCTCACCGTCGTGATCAGCATCGCCCTCGCGGCGGTCCTCTACACGGTGGTCGAACGCCCCGCAGTCCGGCGTTTCAGCCGCCCAACCAGCAGGCGCGACGAGTCGATCGCAGCACCCGACCTGGTCGAGGGGCAGTGACGTTTCGCCACTCGACAGATTGCTGCGACCCCTTGATGTGATGCATGTCCCTCCCGCCGGCCTGGAGCTGTCCCACATGACGAACACCCGCGTTTCCCGCGGCACCGAAGTCCCCGAATTTCCGGTCACCCGGCCGGATTCCCGCCCCTTCGACCCCGACGAGACCTACACCCGGCTGCGTGCTGAGGCGCCCGTGACGCCGGTCAGCTGCCCGGCCGGGATGGACGCCTGGCTGGTCAGCCGGTACGACGACATCCGCAGCGTGCTCGCGGATCCGCGGATGAGCTCCCGCGGCGCCGGCTCGATGCACATGTTGCCGTCCTACGACATGCGCGACCCGTTACCCGGCTCGATGATCCAGCTGGACGGCGAGGAGCACACGCGGCTGCGGCGGTTGCTGATCGGCGAGTTCACCGTGCGGCGGATGGAGGCCCTGCGGCCGTACATCCAAAAGATCGCCGACCAGCAGGTCGACGCGATGCTCGCCGGATCGAGCGCCGACCTGGTGCGGGACTTCGCATTGCCGATCCCCTCGCTGGTGATCTGCGAGTTGCTCGGCGTGCCCTACGACGACCATGCGGCGTTCCAACGCGACAGCGAGGTCCTGATGGGCTTCGAGGCGGACGCCGCCACCCGTGACGCGGCCAGCCGGCGGCTGGAGCACCACCTCGGCGAGCTGATCGAGCAACGGCTCGTCGAGCCGCGGGACGACCTGCTGAGCCGTCTGATCGCCCGCGGCAACGCGACCGAACGGCCGCTGACCGTACAGGAGTTGACCGCACTCGGCGTGTTGCTGCTGGTCGCCGGGCATGAGACCACCGCCAACATGATGACGCTGAGCACAGTGGCGCTGTTGCAGAGTCCGGAGCGCAGGGCGGCACTGCTGGGCGCGCCGGACGCGGCCGGCACCGCGGTGGAGGAACTGCTGCGCTATGTGTCGGTCATTCAGTTCGGGCTGTTCCGATACGCCACCGAGGACGTCACCGTCGGCGGCACCACGGTGCAGGCGGGGGAGTGGGTGGTCGCCGCGATCCCCTCCGGCAACCGGGACGAGAGCGTGTTCGCGGCCCCGGACACCATCGATCTCGGCCGGCAGGCCCGCAGACATCTGGCGTTCGGCTTCGGCGCGCACCAGTGCATCGGTCAGCAGCTGGCCCGGATCCAGTTGCAGGTCGCGCTGACCACGCTGCTGCGGCGCGTGCCCGGGCTGCGGCTGGCGAGGCCGTTGGAGCCGTCGGAGTTCAAGCGCAACGACATCGTCTACGGCCTGCGGAGCATGCCGGTCGTCTGGTGAGCACCCGACCGGGCCGGCGCGCAGATGTGCCGGTGCGCCGGCGCGACGTGCGTGTGATGCACATGTGATGCGCGGCTCCCGCGCCCTGCCCTGTGGGTCGGGGCGCGGCGGGTCTCGGGCCCGGCCCGCTGATCGTGAATCCGGTGAGGCGCCACCCCGCGGTGATCGCCTCGTCGATCGCCACGGTCGCAGGCATGCCCCCCGGCCGCACCATGCTGACCTACGGCGCGGGGGCACGGCCGTCCGGCTGATGGGCCGAAGCCCCGCAACCGTGGCCCGCCTCGCCGACGCGGTCACCCTGACCGGAGAACTCCTGAGGGGGCGACCCAAGCGGGGCGGAATCCGGAGCAGGTCAAGATCGGGGCCATCTTCCATACCGTGCTGGACGACGACCTCGAACGCGCCGCCCTGATCAGCCGTTCCAAGGCCGCCGGATACTACGAGCGCGCTGTACGGGACGCCCACGATGATCACCGGGCAACTGGAGCAGGTGCTTGGGGACGGCCTGCCGATCTCCGTGGTCGTCACGCATCCGATGCGGCACCGCTGCCGGGCGGCCCGTCACCGTACCTCGACCGCTTCGCCGCCGAGGTGATCCCCCTCCTCCGCGACCGTCTCAGCAGCTGACGGCCCCGGAAGGAACCAGGCACGACGCTGGCCCACCGGCCGGCCGACACCACCTCGTGGCACCCGGCCCGGAAGGCCCGTTGGGCGTTGCTACAGGTTGACGCCGCCGGTGACGTCGAGCTTGGTACCGGTGATCCAGCGGGCGTCGTCGGAGGCCAGGAAGGCGACTGCGTCGGCGATGTCCGGGACCTGGCCGATCCGGCCGAGGGCGGTCAGGCCGATGTTGCGCTCCACGTTCGCCGGGTCGGCCAGCACTTCGGCGGTCATGTCGGTGTGAGTGAAGCCGACCGCGACGGAATTGACGGTGATGCCACGGGGGCCGAGATGCTTGGCCAGGGTGTGACTGAACACCTCCAGCGCGCCCTTGGTGAGCGGATACCCGATGCCATGGGCCGAGGCGATGCGCGTGGAGACGGAGGAGATGTTGATGATCCGGCCGCCGTCGCGCAGCCGTGGCAGCAGCCGCTGGGTGAGGAAGAACGGTGCCTTGACGTTGACCGCGACCATCTGGTCGAACTCCTCAGGGGTGAGGACCTCGATCGGTCGCCCCATGTGGTTGAGACCCGCGTTGTGAACCAGGACGTCGATCGACGATTCCCCGTGCGCGCGAAGTCCGGCCTCCAGGCCCGCGATGAGTGTGTCCACGTCGTCGGGAACGCCCAGTTCGGCGCCCACGATGAATGCCCGACCGCCGGCCGCGGCGATGGCCGCGGCGGTCTCCGCGGCAGCCGCCTCGTTACGGCCGTAGTGCACGGCGACCAGGGCGCCATCCCGGGCCAGGCGTTCGGCGATGCCGCGACCGATGCCTCGGCTGCTGCCGGTGACGAGTGCGATCTTGCCACTGAGGTTTCCCATGCTCACTCCTTGATGGTGTTCGCGGAGCCATTTGGTCAACCAAGCTTAGCCTTGCCTAAGTTGCGTGTTGTTGTCCAGGGTAGCCCGACGGACCCTGTGGGACGGGCACCGTGGGCGACGACTCGCCGCACGACGTACGAGGGCATCGCCCGATGCTCGATCACGGTCCCATGCCCCGTCTCAGGAGCTGTCTGGCGCGCGGTCGGGATCCGGAACCGATGAAGCGGTGACTGTGCCGGTCAGCTACCGAGCCCAGGAGGCACGGGCCGCCACTCGGCCACCTGCGCACCAGCAGTGATCTCTTGCGTGAACTCGAAGCCGATGGATGACAATTGGAACCCGCAACGCTACGAATTGGAGGCGAGGACAACGCATGCCTGACCACCTCACGCTTCGGCCTGCCCGAGCCGCCGAGGCGGACGCCATCGCCACGATGTGGGGCGAGGCGGCGGCCTGGCTCCGCTCCCGCGGAATCGACCAGTGGCAGTACCCGGCGAACCGCGGAACGATCGTGCGTGACATCGAGCGGGGCAACGCCCATGTGGTGCTCGGCGGTGCCGCCTACCTGGGGACGATCACCACCGACGAGTGCGCCGATCCCGAATTCTGGCTACCTGCCGATGCGCCGAACGAGGCGCTCTACGTGCACCGGCTGATCGCCCGCCCTCTCGCCCAAGGCGTTTCCCTGGGCAGCGCGATGCTCAACTGGGCGTCGCGGCAAGCGGCGAGGGCCGGCAAGCGCTGGCTCCGTGTCGATGTCTGGAAGACCAACGCCGACCTTGGCCGCTACTACGAGGCCCAGGCGTTCTTGAAGGTCCGCACCGTCGATCTGCCGCACCGCCGGTCAGGTGCGCTCTACCAACGGAGAGCGGGAGCGATCGCCGGCGACGGGCCCGTGTTGCTCTGAGCGCGTACCGCTCAACTCCAGCCGGGTGTTGGCGGGAGCGGCCAGGCCGGTGGGGAGGGAAGCTGCCGATCCGACCGGAGGAGTGCGTCGGAGCCGCGGCCACAGAACCAGGCGAGGAGTGCGTGGCCGGGACCGGTGACGGTGGGTCCGGTCGCGGCGAGGGTCCAGGCACGGTCGAGATCGGTGGCTTCGACGCGGGCGACAGGGAAGGCGCGTGCGGCCAGGGCGGCGACGGTTTCATCGAGTGCCCAAATGACGTAGTGCGCAGGCCAGTTGACGGCGGTGTAACCGAGGTCCAGATCGACATGGTGGGTTTCGAGTTCGCGCCAGGCACGGTGGAGGGTGAACCACGCGGGGTGCCGCCAGCCCGCGAGGGCCGAGACGAGGGTGGGCCAGCGACCGCCGGGCATGGCGCCCGCCTCGTCGAACAGGCAGTTCAGACTGCTACGCAGGTCGGCGACGAGTTCGGTGGCGCCGCGCTCGGCGCCCTCGCGCAGCGCCCGGTCCAGGGTGGCGGCATCCACACGCGGCCCGGGCTCGACGCCGGTGCGGGCCAGCGTCAGCAGCCAATGGTAGGCATCGGCACTGCGGGCGAGGTGGGTGAGGACATGGCCGCGGCTCCAGGCGGGAAGCGCGGAGGGTTCGCGGGCCTTGTGGTCGGTCAACGCATCGAGCGTGGTGGCCAGGCGCGCGGCGGACGCGCGGACGTCGTCGAGAAGAGCGGTGATGCCGGCGCGGTCGATGTCGGTGGTGTGGGTCACGGGCCGGCACTCTACAACCGGCCGGTGAGCGGGTGGACGGCTTCCCCCAGGATGCCGTTGACGACCCGGCGGCGATCTCGCACCGGACGGCCCATCCGCACCGGAGCCAGCAACGGCTCGACCATCGACCAGGATTCATCGGTCAGCTCATGCCGACGCACCACGACCGACCCAGCGAGTCGACGACTTTGCGTCGATGGTCAGGAAGCCGGCTGCGGCACCTTCCCCCGGCTGGGTCCTCAGGGCACATGCCCAACCCCGCCAACCGCTTCCACTCCTGGATCTACCGGAAGCGCGCGGACGTCAACTGCATCATCCACACGCACCCGCTGCACACGGCCGCGCTCGCCATGCTGGAAGTGCCGCTGATGGTCTCCCAGATGGACACGACGCCGCTGTACGACGACTGCGCCTTCCTCAAGGACTGGCCGGGCGTGCCGGTGGGCAACGAAGAGGGCGAGATCATTTCCGCCGCCCTCGGTGACAAGCGGGCCGTCCTGCTGGCCCACCACGGCCAGTTGGTGACGGGCTCCACGATCGAGGAAGCGTGCACCCTGGCGCTGCTCATCGAGCGCGCCGCCCGCCTGTAGCTGCTGGCGATGTCGGCGGGGACCATCCGGCCCCTGGACCCGGCTCTGGCCCGTGAGGCCCACGACTGGACCTCCACCGACCGGCGCAGCAAGGCGAACTTCGCGTACTACGCGCGCAAGGCGCTGCGCAGTCACCCCGACTGCGTGAGCGGACAGGTGGACCTCTGATGGCCAACCCGCCGCTGAAGGGCATCATCTCCTACCCGGTCACCCCCTTCGACGCCGTCACCGGCCAGGTCGATCTGTCCGCGCTGCGGAACCTCACCAGCGATCTCGTCGCCGCCGGCAGCCACGCCGTCGCCCCGCTGGGCAGCACCGGCGAGAGCGCCTACCTGACCGAGACGGAGTGGGACGCGGCCTGCGAGATCACCCTGCACACGGTGGCCGGGCCGGTGCCGACCCTCGTCGGCGCCTCCCACTGGAGCACCGAGGGCACGGTCCGCCGCGCCCGCGTGGCCGCCCGCCACGGCGCCACCGCGATCATGCTTCCGCGCCATCCGTGAACTGTCCGACGGAGAGCTGTCGGGCTACAACGGCAGCAACCCGGTCGCCCTGGAGCCTTCCGTGCCGGCGCCGCCGGCTGGTGCACAGCCTCCCTCTGCCTCGTACCGCGGCGGGTACTGGAGCTTTACGCCGCGGTTGTCTGCGGACACGACGACCGCGCGGACGCGCTGTTGCGGAAGCTGCTGCCGTTCTGGCAGTTCATCGTCCGCCATGGCCTTCCCCGTGCCATCAAGGCGGGCCTCGATTTCCAGCAGCGCCCGGCCGGGCCGCCGAGGCCGCCGCTGCTGCCCCTGCCCCAGTACGAGACGCGGCAGCTACGGGAGATGCTCACGGATCTCCTCGCCGGCCGGCTCCCGCCGTCCGCCGTCTGATGGCTCGAACGGTCGTCGCCGGCGGCCGCTCCCGGTGACCGGCTTCTGTACGTCAGCGCTTCGGCGGCGGCTTGATCAGGTAGAGCCGGCGGGCGAGGTCCAGCGCCGTCAGCATCACGTTGGCGCCGTTCCAGCGGTACGGGCGCTGCTGCCCCCACACGGAGCGGTTGCCGCCGCTCGGATCGGCGACATGCGCGTCCACGACGACCCCGGAACGATCGTTCCAGTCATGGATCTCCGCCTCGTGGTCGCCCACTGTCCAGGTCTGCCCACCCCGGATGTGCTGGGCGATCAGCCCGGGAATCAACTGGAACCGCGACCCTTCGGCCAGGGCCACGGCCAGCCTCTCGACACCGTCCTGCAGTCTGTGGTTGCTCGTGCCGGGGTCGTTGTCGAACAGTTGGCGTACGGCATCCCTCAGGAAACCCCGGCCGACTTGGATGGTGGGGAGGTCGCGATAGGTGACGGGGAAGGGGAAGCGCGACCTTTGGGCGCCCTCGTACACCTCACCCGGGACCATGTCTCTCCCGCCCTCGGTGAACGTGTAGACGATCTGGCGGTTGTCCCCGTGGCGCACGTAGAAGCCCAGCAGATAGTTGTCGGACCGGCGGAAGAGACCTCGGACCTGGCGGCCCCCGATGTCGTCGCGCTCGGCGAGCCGTCCGATGTTGATCGACTGGAAGGCCTCGGGGTTGGGGTTCCGGATCAGATTCGTCGCTTGCTGCCATCCGCGGCTGCGGCTGCGGCTGGGCCTGCGTCTGTGACCGGGACTGTGGCCGGGCCTCCGGGCTGTTCTGGGCGACCGCGCTTCCCGCACCGAGCGTGCCCGCCAGCACGGAAACCACGACCGTCGCACTGGCCAATCGCCGCCGCAGCGACCCGTGTTCAGTTCCTCGCGTCATCTCTTCTCGGCCTCCCATGTCAGGCCCAGAAGTCGAACTCGGCCCGCAGATGGCCCTTGGTGACCCGGCCTCCGTCGCTCCAGTAGTAGGCCTTGTACTCCTCGCCCTTGTTCAGGTGCATGCCGATCATGGTCGAGCCGTACGCGCCGCAGTGGGCGTTGCCGCAGGCCCAGTCCCACGTGATGCGGTTGCCTTTGCTGTCGGTGATCTCGATCCAGTCCCAGCCGTCGTACGGATCCCGCCCCGAGGGCGTCATCCATGTCACGTTGATGCCGGTGAGGTGGGACTGGTACCACCAGCCGCGGTACTGCGCCGGCGACACGTCGCTGATCAGGTAGTCGGCGTTGATCGTGGGGAACTCCGCCTTGGGGTCCCCGGGGCCCACTTTCTGGTGCGTCGGCGGCTGCCAGTGCTCACGCGCCGAGTTGGTCGCGGGGGCCGCCTGCGCAGCGGCCGTCGTCGACCTCTCCGAACCCTGCGACGCCGCGGAAGCCGTCCCCAGCGCCACCACGGACACACTCGCGAGCACCCCGGCCATGACCGCGGCCCGCCACTCGCCAGAAGGACACTCCATGGGCTCACCCACGACATCACCCACGGCCGCACCGGTGACCGGCGCGGCCAGTGGGATCGGCCGGCACTGCGCCGAAGCACTCGCCGCACGCGGCACCCGCGTCGCGGCACTCGACGATGGCGCGCCCGACGTCTGGCACCCACCGTGCTCGGCCCCCTGCTGGAGCGCGTCGTAAAACGAGGGGCGAGCAGCGTGAACGGATCGCCCTGACCGCGACGCACGACCTCGCCGCCACCGGCCTGCGACCGCTCCTAGATGAATGAGTCCAATGTTTTCAGTGGTCGAAGGCGATCAAGGATCGTTTGGCCTTCGCTCCGATGGTCCAGTTGTGCCAGACACCTGCTGCTAGGGCGAGGAGCCGTTGACCGGTGCGGGCGAACACTCCGGGCAAGGTTCTACCTCCGTGTTGTTCCAGGCTGAGCTGGCCTTTGAGGGTGTCGAATACCGCCTCAATCCACTGGCGGACGCGGGCCAGGCGTCCATGCCGGACAGGCTCGTTCTTCAGGTCCGGCCACACCAGGTGGACGCCCAGGCACTCTTCGAGAAACGCCTCGAACTCCCGCCCGGCGAAGCCCCTGTCCGCCAGGATCACTTGACCGCAGCGCACGAGGTGGTGGTCGCGTTCCAGCAGCGCGGTCATCACCTCCCGTTCGCCGAGTTTGGGGTTCGCCAGGCACCAGGACACAGGCATGCCTTCGGCGGTGGTCAGCAGGTAGAGCCGGAATCCCCAGAAGAAGCGGGAATGGCTCGCGCAGTAGCCATATCCGGCGTGCCCGGCCAGGTCAGAGCGTTTGACTGTCTCGCGGGAGGCTGCGCAGGGCAAAGGCGTGGAATCGATCAGCCGTAGGTCGTCGTGCCACGACGGGACCTGCCTGGCCAGGGCCTCGAGCACACGGCTGATCAACGGGCCGGCTGCGTTCAGACGCTTGTTGTAGGCGGACTGTTGAGGCAGGTAGCGAAAGAGGTGTCCCAGTCGGGCGTGTGCGAAGCGGATCCAGTGCCGGGCCTAGGGGAAGCCCAGCAGTACTTGGGCGACGGCGAGGCACAGCAGTTCGGCGTCTGTCAGTTTCGGGGGTCGCCCGATCCGGCGACGCGGGGCCACATGGTCGTCGATGAACACGTACAGTGCCGCCAGAAGGGCGTCCAGGTTTGTCGTCACACACGAGCCAACGGGCGCCCTTCGCCACGGTCGCGGCCAGCACAAACATCGGACTCATTCATCTAGCCGCCGACGATCCCCGCGTCGTGGGCGAGGAGGCCGGCCTGGGTGCGGTTGACGCAGCCCAGCTTGTCCAGCATCCGCGAGACATAGCCCTTGATCGTGGCCTCGGTGAGGTACAGCCGCGCCGCGATCTGCGCGTTCGACAGGCCCTCGCCGAGACCGGCCAGCACCTGGACCTCCCGCTCGGTCAGCGAGCCGACCAGTTCGCGGGCGCGGTCGCGGGCCGAGAGGTTGTCCGTCGACGCGGCGATGAGCCGGCGGGCGGCGGAGGGCGACAGGACGGTATGCCCCCCGGGCGGCGGTCCGCACCAGACCGATCAGCTCCTCCGGCGGCGTGGACTTCACCAGGAACCCGGTCGCTCCGGCCCGCAGCGCCCGGAGCACGTACTGGTCGGCGTCGAAGGTGGTCAGCACCACGATGTTCGGCGGGTCGGCGAGTTCATGGATGCGCTCGATCGCGGTGAGCCCGTCCATGCCCGGCATCCGCAGATCCATCAGGACGACGTCCGGGCGGCTGCGCAGGACCGCCTCGATGCCGGCCGCGCCGTCGTGCGCCTCGTCGACGACCTCGACGTCCGGGGCCGAGCCGAGAATGGTGCGCAGGAACACGCACACCATGGGCTCGTCGTCCACCACCACTACCCGGGCCACGCTCACACCGCCGATTCGGAGGTCGGGACGAACGCGGGCAGCATCGCCTCGACGCTGAACCCGCCGTCGGAACAGGGTTCGGCACGTAATGTGCCGTGCACCACCTCGATGCGCCGCCGCAGATGCGCGATCCCCAGACCGGAGCCGGTCTCGGCGAGGGCGCTGCGGGGACTGCCGGTCGGCGGCGTGTTGTGGACCATCAAACGCACCTGTGTGTTGTCGTACTTCACTCGTACCTGCACCCTGGCGCCCGGAGCGTGCTTGCGCACATTGGTCAGGGCCTCGCGCAGCACGTGGTAGGCGGTGCGCCCGACCACCGGTGAGGCCAGCGACGGGTCGCCCTCCTCGATCAGCTCGGTCGAGATCCCCACCGCCACGGACTCGGCGACCAGGTCGGCGAAGTCCGCCACCGCGGGTGTCCGGTCGCCCTCCGGTGCGGTGCGCAAGATGCCGACGAGGTCCCGCAGTTCCTCCAGTGCCTGGCAGCCCGCGGTGCGCAACTCCTCCGCCGCCTGCCCGGTCGCCTCGTCAGGTGCGGTCACCTTCAAGGCGCCGGCCTGGAGCACCATCAGGCTCACCCGATGGGTGACCACGTCGTGCATCTCGCCGGCGAGCCGGGCACGTTCTTCGGTGCGGGCCTGCTCGGCCACCAGATGACGTTCCCGTTCGGCGCGTTCGGCACGTTCGACCAGTGCCTGCATCAGCCGGCGGCGGGTGTCGAAGTACAGCGCGAGCAGCGGCCCGACCGCCGTACGCAGCAGCCCGATCGTCATGTTCGTGGTGGACGGGTCCCAGGGGCGCATGACGACGAGGGTGAAGGCGGCGAGCGCGAAGTACGCCGTGCGGCGGTTCTGTTGGTAGAAGAGCGGGCCGTAGGCGGCCAGCAGGGTGGACACGGGGGCCCATACGTTCCCCTGGTGGGCCGACGTCAGCAGGCCCATCGGCGAGTTGAGCAGGGAGATCGCGAGCGTGAACGCGCCGAGCACGCCGACGACCGTCAGCGGGGCGATGCGGCGGACGGCGAGCGAGGCGCAGGCGAGTGCCTGGACGCCCAGCATGACCCAGGCGAGGGTGCCGGGGTGGTCGGGCCACCAGGTGGCGTCGGCCAGTGTCATACCGGTGTCGAGCAGCACGAGGCCGACCGCGATCGTCACGTCCACGGCGAGCCGGTGCCGGCGGTGCCATGGTCGGGCACCCGCCGCCCGGTCGTCCGTCATGACACTCACCGTAGGCCATGCGTCGTGCGGACCTCTGCCGGTCGGCAGCACTGCCTACTTCCGCCTCGGACGGACCCTACGAAAGTTGTATGCCAGGCACGGTGAGCCAGCCTTCGTCGGGTGCGGAACAGGCCGTCCCCGAAGCCGGTCCGTGCTGAGCGGGTCGGGGCGCTCGGCCGGGCTTCTCACCAGCCGACGGTCCGCCCCCGGCGACGCCGGGGAGGGGGAGAGGAGGCGTGAGGCGGCAGCGTCGCCGACGTCCGCCGTGGCCGCGCCCCGGCCCGGCCCCTCGTCACACTCCGGGCGCGGGGCGCACGGTGATCCCGTTCCGCTCGAACAGTGCCGCCGTCACCCCGTCCCCGGGCACCAGCTCGCCGGCGAACGACCCGTCGTACACCGCCCCACGCCCGCACGAGGGACTGCGCGGCATGAGCAGCGCCTCGGTGCAGCCGCCGTTACGCGCCGCCGCGAGTGCGCGGTGTGCCCCGTCCACGAACTGTGCCGTCACGTCACGACCCGTGTCCTCGACGATCCGTGCCCTGCCGTCGAGCACGTCGTGCCCGTCGCCGCCCACCAGCTCCGCAGGCCGTCGAGGTGTTGCGAGTCCGCCCGCGACCTCCGGGCAGAACGAGACGACATCGCGACCGGCCACCGCCTCCTCGATCTCGGACGACGCCTTGTGGCGTCCGTCGAACCGGCAGGGCACCCCGCGCAGGCACGCGCTGACCAGGATTGCTTCCATGCCGCCAGGCTAGTCGCCGCGGCACGCCGGTGGCCGATCCGTAGGCGCGCCGGTGGCGGTGTGCTGGTCTCGGGGGGTGTCCGATGAAGCGCCATGGGCGATGGAGGTCAGGCGTCCTGCGGGTACCAGCGCAGTTCGACGGTGTTGCCGTCCGGGTCCTGTACGTAGAGGGAGAGCGCGGTGCCGCGGGCGCCGAAGCGTTCACCGGGGCCGTCCAGCACGGTGAAGACGCCGGAATCGATGACCTGCTGCCAGTCCAGCGGTTCGACCACCAGGCAGATGTGGTCGACGTTGGAGCTGTGCGGTCGTTCGTCGGACGCCCTGATGAGGTCGATGAGGGTGGTGGGGCTCACCCGTACGGACGGGAAGGGGGCCTTGCCGGCGCGCCACTCGTCCACTCGCACCGGTTCCAGCCCCAGCGGACCGGTGTAGAAGGCCAGCGAACGCTCGATGTCGGCGACGTTCAGGACGAGGTGGTCGAAAGCGATCACGCGCATGGGTCTCTCCGTGGGTTGGGGCGCCGGGACGCCGGTGGTGGTACGACGGGTCGACGGTCCCGAACCGCACCAGTCCGGTCCAGGCCGCCGGTGACTGGGCGCTGGTTGCTGGTTGCCGACCGCCCGGTCCGCCGTGGACATCAGCATCGCGCGGCAGGCATCCATCGGTCCAACACATGCTCGTCATCAATATCCATCGTGTTTCATCATGGATCCATGGATCTGCAGCAGATGCGCTACGTCATCGCGGTGGCGGAGACCGCGAGCTTCACCCGTGCCGCCGAGCGATGCCACGTCGTCCAGTCCGCACTCAGCCACCAAGTGGCTCGACTGGAGAAGGAGTTGGGTGCCAGGTTGTTCGAGCGGAGCAGTCGCCGGGTGCGGACGACCACCGCGGGGGAGGCGTTTCTGCCCGCTGCCCGCCAGGCGCTGGAAGCGGCCGAACGGGCTCGTGCGGAAGTGGCGGCGGCCACCGGCGAGATACGGGGCAAGCTGACCGTGGGATCGATACCCACGGTGGCGGCGGTGGACCTCCCGGCGGTGCTACGGGACTACCGCCTGCGCCACCCCCGGGTACGGATCAGCCTGCGGGCCGGTTCCAGCGAGCAGCTCGTCGAGCGGGTGCGCGAGGGCCGGCTGGACGCGGCGTTTCTCGGTGTACAGCCCGGATTCCGGCCGCAGGGCGTCCACGATCGGGAGCTCGCCCAGGGGCAGCACGTCGCCGTGCTCGCCCCGGACCACCCACTGGCCACGCGACACGAGGTGGACCTCAGCCTCCTCGCCGAGGAGGCGTTCGTGGACTTCGCCGACGGCAGTGCCGCCCGCGCCCAGTCGGACCTGGCGTTCGCGGCGGCCGGGCTGCGGCGCGAGGTCGCCTTCGAGGTGTCCGGGGTCGAACTCATGGCCCGTATGGTCCGCCACGGACTGGGCATCGCCCTGCTGCCCGCGGCGTTCGCCGCCGAGCTCCACGGCCTGCGGACCGTGCCGATCATCAACGGGCCGGTCCGCGTGGAGCACCTTGTCTGGAGCCGCTTCCCGCTGTCACCGGCCGCCTCCGCGTTCCTTGCACTGCTGGACGTCGACCCCCAGCCCTTGGCGGATCTGTGATCGACCACCTGCGGTGCCCCGCGCCCCCGACGAACATCCGATTCCGGCGAACATCCGATTCCGGCGATGTATGAGCAGGTCAGCGGGCAGGTCGTGAGTCAGGTCGGTGGGAAAGGTCAGTGGGGGTGCTGCTCCGGGGAGGGCGGCAGGTGGAGTTCGGCGACGGCCCCGCCGTCGGGGGCGTTGGAGAAGCGGAGGTCGGCTCCGAGGACGTGGGCCTGGCCGGCGGCGATGGTCAGACCGAGGCCGTGGCCGGTCCGCCTGCCCCCCTCGGACCCGCCCGACTGGCTCCGGAACCGCTGGGGCCCCTGGTCGAGGAGATAGGCGGGGTAGCCGTCACCGTGGTCGCGCACGGTGATGACCGGGGCGTCGACGGTGACCACGACGGGCGAGCGACCGTGTTTGTGGGCGTTGGCGACGAGGTTTCCCAGGACGCGTTCGAGCCTGCGCCGGTCGGTCTCGACCGGGCCGTCCCGCACGACGCGGACCTCGGTAGTCGTCCCGGTGGCCCGTACCGCGCGCTCGGCCAGCGGGCCCAAGAGGTGGATGTCGAGGTCGGCGCTCTCGACCTGGGCGTCGAGCCGGGAGATCTCCAGCAGATCCTCGGTCAGTCCGCGCAGGGCCTGGACACGGTCGCGCACCATGTCCGTCGGGCGACCGGGCGGCAGCAGCTCGGCCGCGGAGTGGAGCCCGGCGAGCGGGGTGCGCAGCTCGTGGGAGACGTCGGCGGTGAAGCGCTGTTCGCTGTGCAGCCGGGCCTGGAGGCTGGCGGCCATCGCGTCCAGGGCGGTCGCCACGGCGGCGGCCTCGTCCTGGGCCCGGTCGGGGCGCAGGGCACGGGGGTCGTTCACACGGGCGTCGAGATCGCCGGTGCTGATGCGCCGGGCGACGCGGGCGGTGTGGTGCAGTCGGCGGGTGATGCGGGAGACGGAGATCAGGCCGGCGGCCAGGGTGAGCGCGATGGCGGCGGCGGAGGAGCCGATGATGGCCCCGTCCAGGCCGCGCAGGGACGCCGCCTGTTCGCTGTAGTCCAGCCGGAGCGCGAGCACCTTTCCGCCGGTGACGGGGGTGGCGGCCCACATCACGGGGTGGCCCTGGTGCGTGGCGAGCTCGGTTCCGCGCTCGTGCCGCTGTACGACCATCGCGCGGAGCGAGGCGGGGAGGTCCGGCGGATTCACCGATACGTCGCGGTCGAGGGGGTGCCCGGCGACGTACGCGGACATGCTGCGGTCCAGTTCAGCCAGCGCCGTGTGGCGCGCACGGTCCTGCGTCTGCCGGTCGACCAGGACGTGTACCAGGGTGCCGAGCACCGCGGCGAGCAGGCAGCACATGACGGTGATGAAGACGCTGGCCTTCCAGTAGAGCGTCGCCGTCCAGGCATGCAGCCACCGCGGCGGACGCGGCTGGGGAGTGCGCACGGCTCACCTGCCCGAAGGGGTTGCGGAGGCCGGGGCCCGTCGGCCGTAGCCCACGTCCTGGATGGTCATGACCTGGTGTCGAGGATCCCAGGCGTAGACCGTGCGGCTCTCGTAGCCGGGCGCGTCACCGGGCTCGTGGATCACCAGCTTGCGGTCGGCGACCTCCACCGACTGCGGGGAACTGGTGGAACCCAGGATCGAGGTCACCACCCCGTCCTTGACCGTGTAGGCGTAGATGATCAGGAGGTTGCTTCCGCTCTGGACGCCGAGGATCAGCTCGTCCTTCCCGTCACCGGTCAGATCGTGGTACTCGGGGGCCCGCACCGGGCAGGAGGCCGATCCCGGCTTGTCGGCACAGGAGCGGATCTTGCGCTCCTCGTCCTTGTCGAAGGCCGACTGGTCGTGGCGCTTGTCCCAGTCGATCTGTGCCAGGAGGACGGAGCCCGCGGACACCTTGCGGAGGTCCCCGGACGGCACTCGCGGCAGCGCGGTCAGCGGCTGCGGCTTCTCGTCGCCTCCCGTGGCCGGCGAAGCCTCCGGCGCGGGCTTACTGCCGGGCCACAACGCTGTCGGACCGGTGATGGGCGCGACGTGCCCCGCGCTCTTGGGCACACCGGCCCCCGCGCACCCGCCCAGCAGCGCCGCCGAGCCCGCCACCACGACCGCCAGCGCCACCGTCCGTACGGCGGCACGGGGCGTGGGCAGGCCACGGGCAGGGGGCACGGTGCTGCTCCCCGAAGGATCGGAAGGTGCAGGGGCTGAGACGTGAGGAGTCAAACGTTCTCTCCGCGTGGGCTCTGCGACGGTCCGACAAGTCCGAAAACGGTAACCCACGGTTCGGGCGACGGTTCGTGGGGCCCGTCACAGGCGGTTCCCGGCCCGGGCCGGAAGCGGGCCCGGCGCCTCCGCGCGCCCGGCAGGCGGCACGTTGCGGTGGCCGGCACCCGGCCCGTCGGAACCGCCGGCCATCGCGTCGTTCCGCTGCCGGACGGATGCCCGATGGAAGCCTGAGGGAAGCCTGAGGGAAGTCTGAGGGAAGTCTGAGAGAAGCCCGAAAAGAATTCGGCCGGCGATGTCGAGAACCCGCGACCGGCTCCGTCCCAGGGGTGAACGCGGCCACAATGGGTCGCACCAGCACCGAGGAGAAACATCATGGCCAAGTACTTGCTGCTCAAGCACTACCGTGGCGCTCCGGCTCCGGCCAACGACGTGCCCATGGACCAGTGGACGCCGCAGGAGATCTCGGCGCACGTGCAGTACATGCAGGACTTCGCGGCCCGGCTTGAGAAGACCGGCGAGTTCGTCGACGGCCAGGCGCTCGCCCCGGAGGGTGCGTGGGTCCGGTACGACGGCGAGGGGCGCCCGCCGGTCACCGACGGACCGTTCGCCGAGACCAAGGACCTCATCGCCGGCTGGATGGTGATCGACGTCGACTCCTACGAGCGCGCCGTGGAACTGGCCGGGGAGCTGTCGGCCGCGCCGGGGGCGGGCGGCAAGCCGATCCACGAGTGGCTGGAGGTGCGTCCCTTCCTGACCGCGCCGCCCACCATCACGGAGTGACCTCCCCGATGAACGAGGCCCTGCTCCGGAGCCTCACGCCGAGCGTGCTCGGCATCCTCGTCCGCCGCGGAGCCGACTTCGCGGCGGCCGAGGACGCCGTGCAGGACGCGCTGGTCGAGGCCGTCCGCGTCTGGCCCGACGCCCCTTCCCCAAGCTCTCGGCTTCGCTCCAGCAGGGGAGACCCCATTCGCGACCCGAAGGGGTGGCTGACCACCGTGGCCTGGCGCAAGTACCTCGACGCGACCCGGGCGGACGTCGCCCGCCGCCGGCGCGAGGATCACGTCGACCAGGAGCCGGCCCCCGGACCCACGCCCTCGGTGGACGACACGCTCCAGCTCTACTTCTTGTGCGCCCACCCGGCACTGACACCCGCGTCGGCGGTCGCGCTCACGCTGCGCGCCGTCGGCGGCCTGACCACCCGTCAGATCGCCCAGGCGTACCTGGTGCCCGAGGCGACCATGGCGCAGCGCATCAGCCGGGCCAAGCGGACCGTCTCCGGCGTGAGGTTCGACCGGCCCGGCGACGTCGCCACCGTGCTGCGCGTGCTCTACCTGGTCTTCAACGAGGGCTACTCCGGCGACGTGGACCTCGCCGCCGAGGCCATCCGGCTCACCCGGCAGCTCGCCGCCGCGATCGACCACCCGGAGGTGGCCGGGCTGCTCGCGCTGATGCTGCTCCACCACGCCCGACGCGCCGCCCGGACCGCGCCCGACGGCAGCCTGGTACCGCTCGCCGAGCAGGACCGCGGCCGGTGGGACACCCGGGCGATCGCCGAAGGCGTCGAGATCCTGCAGGCGGCCCTCGCCCGCGACCGGCTCGGCGAGTTCCAGGCGCAGGCCGCCATCGCCGCCCTGCACGCCGACGCGCCCACCGCCGCGGAGACCGACTGGGTACAGATCGTCGAGTGGTACGACGAGCTCGTGCGCCTGACCGACAGTCCGGTCGTCCGGCTCAACCGCGCGGTCGCCGTCGGCGAGGCCGATGGTCCGCGCGCCGGCCTGGCGGCGCTCGCGACACTGGACGCCGCACTGCCCCGGCATGCCGCGGTGGCGGCCTACCTCCACGAACGCGACGGCGACCTGACAACGGCGGCACGGCTGTACGCCGAGGCGGCCCACCAGGCACCCAACCTCGCCGAGCGCGACTACCTGACACGCCAGGCCGCCCGGCTCAATTCCCACCGGGGTCGCTGACGCTGACGGGTGGGCTCGCCTGCCGCCTGCCGCCTGCCGCCTGCCGCCTGCCGTCTGCCGTCTGCCGCCACGGCACTTGGTGCGGTCGTGGCCAGAGTGGTCGCCCTCCAACGGGCAGGGCCAGGGAGGGCGGAGGCGGTGCCTTGAGAAAAACGGATTGCTTCGCGCGGAGAACTCACGTTGGCTGGGCGGCATGACCGAGTTGCTCACCGATCGCCTCATCCTCCGTCGATGGCGTGCCGCCGACCTTGAACCATGGGCGGCCATGAACGCCGACCCCGAGGTTCGTGAGCACTTGGGCGACGTGCTCACCCGTGAGCAGAGCGATGCCTCTGTGGCGCGGTTCCAGGCCGAGTTCGACCAGCGAGGCTATGGATGGTGGGCCGTTGAGGTGCGGGCCACGGGCGAGTTCATCGGCTTCGCGGGTCTGGACCAGGTGGACGACGGGTTGCCGTTCACCGGAGTGGAGATCGGCTGGAGGCTCGCCCGATCGGCCTGGGGCCAGGGCTACGCCACCGAGGCCGCGACGGCGGTTCTGGCCTACGGCTTCGACACGCTCGGGCTTCCCGAGATCCTCGCGGTGACCACGGCGACCAACCTCCGTTCCCAGGCGGTGATGCGCCGGATCGGGATGACCCGGGACCCGGCCGACGACTTCGACGACCCCGCCGCGCCCGAAGGGCCACTGCGCCCGAACGTACTGTTCCGCATCGCCCGCGGCGCGGGAGTCTGACGTTCTCGGCCGGGTCGCCCGATGAGGCCGGGTCGGCGAGGGAACCTCCGCGCCAGTGCACGAGGTTGCCGATCACGACGTTGCCGATCCGGGCCGGCCGATGGCCTCGCCCACTGCCTCGGCCACCGGCCAGGTCGGAGCCGCAGGTGTACCGGGGCCGGGACCAGGACCGGGGTCGGCCGGTCAGCCATGGCCCTCAGAATGATCGGGTCGAACTACTACAGGGGCAGCCTTCCTCGACCGTCCCTTCGAGCTCGCGGCACGTGGGCAGCCTGATATGGATGGGGCAGCGGACTGCCCCCGTCTGCACGTACGCGCTGGTACCCGTGTCGTGCGCGGGCGGGGTCGGGGGCGGGGTCGGACCGGCACAGGCCGTGGCAGGGACAACGCAAAGCCCCAAGGCCGCCGCGATCCCCGCTACGAGAAGACGAGAAATCTGCATGTTCGTGTGAACGAAGCCGACTGATCCAGGTCACCGGCGGAGCCACACACCGCACACCCGAACCGCCCCTTGCCGCACTGGTGGCAGGCCCCCTGAGGGCACTCGTTCTGGTCGATCGGCCTGGCAGGCGGGGGCGAAGGCAGCTCTGTTTGCGGTCACCCGCTCGCCGTACCGCACTGCTCCGCTGCGCGGGTCAGCCACCGATGATCGCGAGCACGCCGCGCAAACCGATGAACCCCGCGCAAACGGCAAAGATGACGCCGACCACGAGCAGCACACAGAGCACGGAGACCACCACGAGGGTCCACGTACAGCCGACCGCTGACGCGTAATCGGCGTCGTCATCCCAGTCGTGTCCTGTCAATGTCGTGTCCTGTCATTTCCGCCCTTCGGACCGCATCGTACCGAGCAGATGGTGCGGAGGGAGTCGGAGCGTCAGCCGATCTGCACGGTGATGCCCGCGCCCGTCATGTCGGCGGATCCAGGAGCGGGCAGTCGCCGCCCCCGGGGCGCATGGTCGTGGTCTGTTGCCAGCGTTCGGTCGCCCTCGGAGAGGGGCGCGCGGCGCCGGTCCGGCGCCGGTGCGTCGTGAAGCTCCACGGCGCGTACGGTGCGCTTCCGCTACGGCGCCAGACCTCGGCACAACGCCACGATGTCCGGACGCACTCGGCCCTCAGCCGCCTGGCACAGCGGTCGCATGTGCTGTCCCGTCCACCGCGGCGGAGTTGACGGCAGCCACGGCGGCTTCGGCGCCGGACGATGGTGAACACCCGTCGGAGTGCGCGGAGTCGCCTGCGGTCGCGGCATCGGTCTGCGCGGATGCGTCACCGACTCGTCCGTCGCCCGGGCAGCCGGGAGGCTGCCGGTGGCCCGCACCGGGCGCTCAACTGCCGTCCCCCTGGCGGCTTGTTCGTCCTCGGGTTTCGGGGAGCCGGCCCGGTCCGACTCCGGTGCCCTGGCCACCAACTCGTGTCCCGGCCCCGGTGTGAACGGTGCCGACCAAGAGGGGGAGGGCACCGGTTCCGGTCCTGGTCCCGGTGCCGTCGTCGGCCGCGCCATGGCAGGCGGCCGTAGTTCCACCGTCATACACCCACACACCCCGGTGGCCAACACTCCGACCAGGGTCAACCATCCCACCGTACGCCCAGCAGCGATCATGTACTGACCAACGCCGTCTGGCGCCGGACGTCACTGTCAGGCGCACCGGAAGGCCGACTCCGCGTCGCCGTTGGCGGCGGGAAGGCTTGCCGTCCGGCAGCGGTCGATCCCGTCCGGGTGGGTGTGGCAGGACCACCCTCTTCGCCGTGCCTGCCCGTACGTTGGTCGGCATGGACACGAAACGGCTGGGTGAGTTCCTTCGGGCCCGGCGGGCGCTGGTGCGCCCCGAGGAACACGGGATGCCTGCGGGGGCGCGCCGCACTCCCGGTCTGCGACGCGAGGAGATCGCGGTGCTGGCCGGGGTGAGCACCGACTACTACGTGCGGTTGGAGCAGGGACGTGAACGCAACCCTTCGCCCCAGGTGTTGCGCGCACTGGCGGCGGCCCTGCTCCTGAAGGACGAGGAGGCCGTCTACCTGCGCGCGCTGGTCGACCCGCCACGAGCCGGGCGGCCCCGGCCCGCCCGGGAGTACGCCAGCCCCCAACTCGTGTCCCTGTTGGACGCCTGGGCAGACACACCCGCCTTGGTCTACGGCCGGTACCTCGACCTGCTGGCCGTCAACTCCCTGGGCGAGGCGCTGTTCTCCTGGCTCGGCGGCCAGACCGGTTTGCTCACGGCGATGTTCCTCGCCCCCGCTGCCCGGGACTTCTACCGTGACTGGGACGTCGTGGCACAGGGGTGCGTGGCGGCGCTGCGGGCCGCCAACCCCGACCCGGACGATCAGCTCCTGCAGAAGCTGGTGGGCGAACTGTCGGTGCGCAGCCCCGACTTCGCCCGCATGTGGGCGCGTCACGAGGTACGGGCCAAGTCGGCGTCGGCCAAGCGTTTCCACCACCGGCTGGTCGGCGACCTCACGCTGGGCTTCGAGACCTTCTCCGTCAACAGTGCCCCCGGCCAGCACCTCGTCGTCTACCGGGCCGAACCCGGCAGCACCGCCGAGCAGTCGCTGGCCCTGCTGGGCAGCTTCGCCCTCACTGATTTCCATGACATTCACGACGAAGGGCATATCACTCATGAACTCCCCTGACGCTCCTGTGTGGTTCATCACCGGTTGCTCCTCCGGCCTGGGTCGGGCACTGGCCCGAGCCGTCCTGGAGCGCGGCTGGCGGGCCGTGGTCACCGCCCGGGATACCGGGAAGGTCGCCGACGTGGTCCTCGGCCATGAGGAACGCGCCCTCGCCTTGGCGCTGGACGTCACCGACGGCGAGCAGATCGCAACGGCGGTCGCCCAGGCACAGGCTGCCTTCGGGCGGATCGACGTACTGGTCAACAACGCCGGCTACGGCTACCTCGCCGCCATCGAGGAAGGCGAGGACGACGAGGTGCGCGCCTTGTTCGACACCAACGTCTTCGGGCTGGTCAACGTCACCACGGCCGTCCTGCCGGCCATGCGCGCCCGCCGCGCCGGCCACATCGTGAACATGTCCTCGCTGGGCGGCCTGGTCGGCTTCGGTGCCACCGGCTATTACCACGCCACCAAGTTCGCCGTGGAGGGACTGTCCGAGTCGCTCGCCGCCGAGGTCGCCCCGCTGGGCATCAACGTGACGATCGTCGAACCCGCCGCATTCCGCACCAACTGGTCCGGGCCCTCCATGCGCCAGTCCGCCACCGCCATCGACGACTACGCCCCCACCGCAGGCACACGGCGCGCCGGCACCCTGGCCACCTACGGACACCAGCCCGGCGATCCGGCACGCGCCGCCCGGGCCGTCATCGACGCCGTCACCACCCCGGAGCCCCCGTTGCGCCTGCTGCTGGGCAAGGCCGCATACGACCTCGCCACCACCAAGCTCGACTCCCTCAGAACCACCTTCGACGGCTGGCGGACGGTGACGCTCGGCGCCGACTTCCCCCCGGAGCGGACCGCAGGCTGACGGCGGGCATCGCCGACCTCAGGTGCCGGCCCCGCGTCCCCACCCGCCCCGCGCTGACGGACGCGCAACGACTTGAGGACGGAGAACAACCATGGTCGCTTTCACAGCTCCGCCCGGCGTTCCGTGACAATCCTGATCCCGGTGCAATGCCTGGATGATGCCGAGCACCGGGAATTGGTGCGGGGCTCGGAGTGTGGACGGGGACAGCCGGACCGGCCTCCGAGAAGGCGCCCGGAAAACCAGTCGATGCCGATCACTCCGTACCGCAGGCGTAGATACGGATGGGCCTGCGGCAATCCGCCCGGAAGCCCTGAGGCAATCCGTCCGGAAGCCTTGCGGCAAGATCTCGCAGTGGATACACCCGACAGTGCGCGCATGTAAAGAGTGAGGCACGCACCTAACAGGATGCGGGTGCAGGGACCATCGTCCTATAGCGGAACGACTCTGCGGTCGGCCAAAGTAATGACCACGTCGAGGAAATATGCAGAGGCCATGACGGGAGTGATCGTGTCCGCACAGATAACAATTGATCCTGGCCGTTTCAGCCAGTTCGGTGAACCCACCGGAAGCAGCTTCTGCCTGATCACGAATTCCGAGTTGGTCGACCAGATCGAAGTCGTCGAGACGGCTCCCTACCGGGAGTTCCTCACCATCACGATGGACCGGGGAGACGACTTCGCGGAAATCCTCGACAAGAAGATCCCGGAACCCGCGCACGTGCTGGTGGTGTCTCCCCACAGGTTCTTCGAATCACCGGATCCCGATCTGGTGGGACAGCGCAAGATCATGGGCATGGCGTGCAACTCGACGCCCACCGGCCTCGACGAGATCCGGCACTTCCTCGGTGTGATGGAGCGGACATCGGCGGCCGACCAGGCGGCGTTCTGCGACACGTTCTTCGAACTGGCCGAGGACTCGGAGCACTTGGTGTACGCGGACCCGGTGCACGGCACCCGCGCCACTCTCGACCACCTGCGCGAGGGCCTGGTGTGGAACCAGCAGGCCGGACCGCTGGACTGGGGCGACCAGCAGATCGTCCCGTCCGGTGAGATCAGCGTGCTGCCGGTCGAGATCAGGGAGTTCGACGAGGCCCTGAAGCTGCCTCTGGAGGGCGAGATCACGCTGCGCGGGTACCCGATCCTGCACAACGGCACGCCCTCCTTCTCCCGGACCGACCAGGCCCGCATCCACGCCCAGCTCTGGGCGATGCGCGAGGGTGCCATCAAGGCCACCGTCGAGGACGGCAGGATCACGCACCTGGAGGCGCTGGACGCCGCGGCGGCGCCGGCGGTGGCGATGCTGGAGCAGATGTTCGCCGTGGACTCCCGCTATCGAATCGTGTGGGAGATCGGCCACGCCCTCAACGTCACGCACGACATCCTGCCCGGGAACCACGCCATGAACGAGGTGTACGGCGGTACGGAAGGCTGCCTGCACTTCGGCCTCGGACTCACTCCGTACACCCAATACCACCTGGACATCATCGTGCCCGACACCCGCGTGCTGACCAGTAATGGAGCCCCGGTGATCGGCAACCCGGACCACCCCACCGTCGAGCGGGTCGTTCCCGCGACCTAGCGGGTAACGGCCGCCCGAACCGTCGGGGTGAACGCAAGAAAACAAAACAAACAGGAGGTGACTGCCATGAAGAAGATCAAGGTGCAGAAGAACCGCAACTACCTGGGCACGCTCCTGGGCTGAGTACCGACCCACGGCGGGGCATGAACCATGCCCCGCCGTGGGGTTCTCATTGTCTTTTCTAGGGAGTGCGCCCGTGTCACCGCTGGAATTCACGACAAGCGACTTCGGTCAGTTCGGCGAGCCGGCCGAGACATTCTGCCTGATCACGAGCGAACAGTACCGCGAGCCGCTTTCCCTGGTTCCCGGAGACGGGTGCTCCCGCGTGCTCCACCTGACGCTCCCGCCCGGCGCGCGCCTGGGCGAGCTGATCGCGCGGAGCGTTCCCCCGGACGCGCACGTGCTGGCGGTCTGCCCTGGGCGGTTCCTCGACTCGCCGACCGAGCAGGAGCTGGGCGGGCGCAAGCTGGCCGTGCTGCCGGCCGGATCCACGCCGCTGACCGATGAGCACATCCGCTACTTCCTGCGCACCGCCGCCCGCTCCGACGCCCGCCAACACGCGCGGACGGCCGAGGAGTTCTTCGACCTGGTGGGGGACAGTGCCCGGCTCACGATCGTCGACGACACCTCCGGCACCGAGGCCGAGTTCGATCACGGACTCGGCGAGTGTGTCTGGAACCAGCAGGCGGGCCTCCTGGAAGCGGGCGACCAGCAGATCTTCCCGCCGGGGAAACTGAGCGTCACCGCCGCGGAGATCACCACCTTCGCACCGGACGCCAGGCTGCTCGGCCTCAACGGGGACCTGACCCTGCGCGGATGGCCCATCGTCCACCGCCACGAGGACCCGGCCGACGGCCCCGACCAGCAGCGGCTGTTCGAAGCGCTCTCGCCGCTCGTCGCCAACCCCGTGACGCTGCACATCACCGCCGGCAGCATCGAGGGCGTCACCCCGCAGACGGCGGCGGCGACACCGGCCGCCGCGGAGCTGGAAAAGCTCCTCACCGACGACCCGCGCTACCGCGTCATCTGGGAACTCGGGTTCGGGATCAACACCACCACGGAGGTCATTCCGGCGAACTGCGGCCCCAACGAGGTGTACGGCGCGACCGGCGGCGTCGTGAACCTCGGACTGGGCGTCACTCCGGCGACGCGCTTCGCCCTGGCCTTCCTCTGCCCCCGCAGCTCGCTGCTGACATCGGACGGGACCGCCGTGCTCGGCGCCCGCAAGGCGATGCGCCGCGGCCGGATGCAGCGCGTCTCCAGCGCCGGCTGCGGCTGCCACTGACCCCAAGGAGGAATGCACGCCATGACGACCAACCCCGAACTGCGCAAGAAGGTCGACGCGGTCCTCGACACCTTCATCAAGGACTTCTACGAGACGGTCCCGTTCGCCCAGCACCAGAAGAACTCCGCCGAGCTGAACCTCGACTACTACAAGCGCCACAACATCGAGACGATCCTGCGGTTGCGCCGCAAGCGGACCGTGGACGCGCTGGCCATCAAGTACTTCACCAAGGTGGACCCGGTGCAGGCCAAGGCGTGGGCGCACTACACCGACGACGAGATGCTGCACGACCGGCTGTTCGCCGCCGACCTCGCCAAGGTCGGGGTCACCAAGGACCAGATCTACTCCACCGAACCGCTGCTCTCCACCAAGCTGCTCACCGGATACCTCCAGTTCGGCATGGAGTTCGAGGACAGCCCGCTGGCGCTGATCACCAGCGTGTACTTCGTGGAGTACGTCACCACCCGCACCCAGCCCGAGTGGCTGGACAACCTGGGCACGGTGCTCGGCGAGGAGAACGTCAAGGGCGCCCGCGCCCACGTCAACACCGACCTCGACGACGACCACGACGACTTCGTGTGGCGGGTGCTGTCCACACTCATCAAGTCGGAGGCCGACGAGCAGAAGGTCATCGAGCACCTCAACCACATCTACTGGCTGTGGAAGCTGTACTTCGTGGAGCTGCACCAGCTCACCGTGGTCGGCAAGAGCGACGCACAGATCCCGCTGCCCACCGCGGCCGACGTCTGAGCGGGGACGGCGGTGGCTGACGACGACCGTGCCAGGCGGCCGGACGGGCGGCGGGGAGTGGAGATACTGACCCTGCCGCCCGGCCGGGACCTGCCGACCGAGACCGAGAAGCGGATCGTGGACGGCCTGGTCCTCGCCATGCCGGGGCTGCGCACCCGCCAGCTCTTCACGCTCCGCCGCGACATGCTGACCCAGGCCGACCACGTCGTCGTCGGGGTGGACCGGGAGCGCGACCGGGTCGTCGCGCTGCTCACCTCGCGGTGGGCGGAGCTGCCGTCGGGGCGGACCTGTCTGCACATCATGATCCAGTTCGTGGGCGACGCGTACCGCAACGGCGCGGTCTTCAAGGAGAGCTGGGCGGCGCACTTCGCCCGGCTGCTCGCCGACGGCCGGCCGTTCCCCGAGGTGATCGCGCTCAAGACCTACAACCCCGTGGTGCACTGCGCGATGTCGGCGTTCAGCGGTCATCCGGACATCAGCATGTACCCGGACCTCGCGGGCAAGGACGACAGCCAGGCGGCCCTGGCGACCGAGGTGGCCGAGGCGCTCGCGCCCGGAGCGGCCTTCGACCCGGCTCGCGGAGTCGTTCCCGGCATCGGCCGCCCGCTCGACCTGTACCGGGAGCGGCCACTGAGCCATGTGCCCGATGCCAACCGGTACTTCGCCGAGCACACCGAGCCGGGTGACCGGGTGCTGTGCCTGCTGCATGTGCCCACACAGGCGGGGGCGCACGCGATCCTCACGGCCCTCGGGGTGCCGCTGCCCTCCGCGCAGCACTGAGCCCCACTCGGCCGACCGGGCCCGGCGCCCCCTACGGGGCTCCGGGCCCGTCGGCCGTCCCCACCCACCAGGAACTCCATCCACCAGGAACTCCAGGAACGCGAGGCAGCATGTCAGACGAGACCCCCCTCGACTTCCCCCTCGACTACTCCCGGGCCCGCGCGGACTTCCTGGGATCGGCGCACGAGGCGGGCGCACGCCTGAGGACCTTCGTCCTGCCCGGCCACCGCGGGCCCGACGACGGCGAACTCGGCGTCGACACCGCCTATCTGGGTCCGGCCGACCCGGTGAAGCTGCTGGTGACGGTGTCCGGGACACACGGCATCGAGGGCTTTTGCGGGTCGGCCTGCCAGACCCGCATCCTGCTGCGGGAAGGCGTCGCGAAGGCCGCCGCGGGGCCCACGACCGGCGTGCTGCTGGTGCACGGCCTCAACCCGTACGGCTTCGCCTATCTGCGGCGCGTCAACGAGGACAACATCGACCTCAACCGCAACTTCGTCGACCACGACGCCCCACCGCACAACGACGCCTACGACGCCGTGCACGACACGCTGGTGCCGCCCGGGGGCGGCGGGTTCGCCCCCGACGAGCTGGTCGCCGACCTCGCCGCGCTGCGCGATCGGCTCGGCCCGCAGCGTCTTCAGGAGGCCGTGACCCGGGGCCAGTACCGCCACCCCGACGGCCTGTTCTACGGCGGGCAGGCGCCGACCTGGTCCCGGCGGGTGTTCGAGACGGTGGTGGCCGAGCAGATGGCCGGCGCGGCCCAGGTCGGCTACATCGACCTGCACACCGGGCTCGGCACACGCGGTGTCGGCGAACCCATCTTCCGCGGCGGTCGCGACGCGGACGCCCACCAGCGGGCCCGGCGCTGGTACGGCGAGGCACTCACCGCCTCGGAACAGGGCACTTCCTCCTCCACCCCGATCGTCGGCAACACGGCGACCGCCGTGGCGGCCGGCCTCGGCGCGGACAGCCGACTGACCGCGATCACCCTGGAGTTCGGAACCCAGCCGGGGCCCCAGGTGCTGCTGGCGCTGTGCGCCGACGCCTGGCTGCACCGGCACCATGCACCCGCCGACGCCGTGCGCTCGGACCTCAAGCGGCTGATCCGCGACGCGTTCCGCCCCGACGACGCCGACTGGCGCGGGCGGGTGCTCCGGCGGGCGCGGGAGGTCTTCGACCAGGCCCTCGTCGGGCTCGCGGACGAGAAGTAGAGCGCCGACCGGACGGCCCGGTCAGGTCGGGGGGACTGCCCTGACCTGACCGGGCCGTCGGCCGTTTCACCGTCCGGCCCGACCGAGCGGATCGATCACCACCTTGGCCTCGATCTCCCGCACCCGCTTGGTGTCCTGGTCGAGGACGTCCTGGTCGGGGGTGGAGAGCAGCACCCAGCCGAGCGTGGTGAAGAGGTCTTCGGTCTTGGGCACCCGGGAGCCGTTGGGGTAGCGGCAGGACAACTTCTGGAACGAGGACAGCTCACGCGCCGCGTCGAGCACCTCCGCATTGCTCATGGCGCCGCTGTTCGCGGCGGAGAGCCACACCACCCGGGTGGGCTGCACGATCTCGAAGCCGGGGGTGAAGGCGGAGTCCAGGTGGTGCCGCACGGCGCGGTCGATCTGAGAGTCTCCGGTCGCGAGCCGCGCGGCCTGCTGCGCACAGCCACCGTCCAGGCGCGCCGCGATCTCGATCAGCCGGGGACCGTCGTCGGTCAGCATGATCTCGGTGTGGGTGCATCCCGTACGGATGCCGACCGCATCGGCGACCTGGCGCGTGTAGGACTCCAGAACGCCGACCAGCGGATCGTTGGGCAGGAGGTAGTCCTCCGCGTCGTACACCCCGATGCGGTTCCCCCTGGCCGACTTGCTGTACTGGACCACCGCCACCAACCCCATCCGGCCGTCGACGGAGTAGGTGTCCACGACGAACTCGGTTCCCGAGGCGAACTCCTGTATCAGAATGCTGTCGTTGGTCAGGTCGAACATGTTGATGGAGCCCAGCAGTCGCCGGAAGGAGGGCCGCCAGTCCTCGCCGGCCTCCACCTTGTGCACCCCGTCGGTCCCACCGCTGCACCGGGGCTTGAGCACCAGTGCCCGTCCCTCCAGGCCGTTCCGGCGCAACCAGTCGGCGGCCTCCTCCTCGCTCGCGGTGGCGAACGTGCGAAGGTGCGGAACGCCCGCGCTCGCCACGGCCTGAGCCATCGGCCACTTGTCACGGCGTGCCGCGGAAAGCTCGGGTACGTTCCCCGTTCCGGGTGCCAGTTCTTCGATCAGCGCGTCCACGAGCCTGACCGCGCACTCATTGCCGGGGACGACGGCGACCGGATCGTAGCCGCGCACGATGCCGGCGAGCTTCGCGAAGTCGCCGTCGTAGAAGTGCGTCGAGTGGAACGCCTCCGGCTTCCAGCCGTGCAGATACGATTTCAGAGGTGCCGGTGTGCTGAGCACGGCCACCGGTTCGATCCCCCGCGCCCGAAAGGCGTTGGCGTACTCGGCGGCCTCGGAATAGGGGTCGACCAGGACTACGTGGCGTGGCATCTAATTGCTTCCCCTTCTGCGATTGTTCCCGCTGCTTGCGCGGTCTTCCGTTGGTGCGGATACGGCGCCCGCCTTAAGTTCCCGTACGGATCTCCGCATCGGCTGTTTCGGTATCACCGGTCTCGCCCCCCTTGTCCTCGCCCCCCTTGTCCCTGTCCTTGTCCTTGTCCGCCGCGTCGGCCGGCGGACGCACCCCGCCCCATGCGGCGGCAGCGGCGATCGTCCCCACGATTCCGCAGCCGATCCAGAGCCCTTCCTGGAAGCGGTTCCAGATCATCACTCCGAAGAACGGGCCGATCGCACTGCCGAGTCCGTACAGCGCGTTCGAGGCCCCCAGATAGCGTCCGCGCAGGCCGGGCGGGCCCGCCTGCGCGGGGTAGGCGAAGAACAGGGACGGATAGCCGATGATTTCGCCGAGCGACCAGACGAGGGTGGCGATCACGAGTGCGGCCACGCCCCAGGGCAGCGCGTACATGCTCATGCCGACGCCGGTCAGCAGCACACCGATGATCACGGCGGTGCGGATCTTCCAGCGCTGCACCACCTTGGCGACGAGGAGTTCACAGGCGATGACGAGAAGGCCGTTCAGCGCGATCATCGCGGCGTAGACCTCGACGCCCATGTTCAGGTGCTGCACGGTCAGCGGCAGAGCCGAGATGTGCTGGATGTAGATGACGGAGCTGACGAACATCGCCAGCAGGAACAGCAGATAGCGGCGGTCGGCCAGGACCGACAGATACGAGGCTTTGGGCGCGTCCCCGCCGTCCCCCGCGCCGTCGTCCGCCGACCCGGTCGTGTCCGGTGCGGCACGGTGCGGCAGGGTGGTCGCGGCGACCGCGGAGAAGATCACCACGGCCAGTGCCTCGCCCCAGAACAGGAAGTCCCAGGAGACCTTGACCAGCGCGGCGCCCAGCAGGGGCGCGGCCGTCGTGCCGAGGTTGATCGCCAGTCGGCCCATGGCGAAGATCATGACGTGCCGCTCGGTCGGCGTGAGGTCGCTGATCACGCTGGTGGAGGCGGGCTGATAGGCCATGCTGGCCGCACCGCTGACGCCGATGACCGCGAGGATGGCCCAGTAGTTGTCCAGATAGAGGACGCAGGGGAGCAGCACGGCCGACCCCAGCAGGGTGGACACGATCGTCAGCCGCGGTCCGAGCTTGTCGGACATCCAGCCCCCGACCAGCGTCCCGAGCACAGCTCCTGCGCCGTACACACCGAGCGCCGCACCTGCCTGGGTGTCGGAGAAGCCACGATGGGTCAGGTACAGCACCATGAAGACCTGCACGAAGCCGCCCAGCCGGTTGATCATGGTGCCGGCGAGCAGGGACTTCACCGCTGTGGGGGACTCGCGCCAGACCTGCCGCACTCCCGCGTGCCGCTTCCCGGCCCCGTCCGACGCTTTCGTCGCGTTGTTCTGTGCCATGCGACTCACTGTGCGGAAGGAGCGGCGAGCGCAACAGTGTCCGCACTGACGAGGAACCCCGAATTCCTGCCACTGCCGTACGGCGCGCCTGGTAGGCGTGCGGGAGCGGGAGCAGGGCGGGCCGCGATTCGTTGTCACGAGCCCCCTCCCCGTGGCGCAGTTCGTCAAGCAGTGGACGGTCGCGATGTCGATGCCGTGCTGTTGCCGCCGTGATGCGAACGGATGGCCGGGATCCACCCTTGCCGACATCGGCAGGGGGGAGAATCTTGGCGCCGCAATCGTGATCCGGGCCGCGCTCCCGGACCATGCAACTGCCGCCGCGGAGTGGACAGATGAAGGGCTTTCACGGCCCCCGGTGCACCGTCGGCCGGCCGCGCCGATCTTTGTTCCGCAAGATTGTCGACCGTGACACCAGGATGATCCAGCCATAGGACCAGAGTCCTATGGCGTGACCGAAATCGACTGTCTACCATGTCCTTCATCCGGTCGAATTCAGCAGGATCGGCAATAATTTAGCCGAAGTCAGCTGGGTCATTCCATTATGCGTCGTTGTACGCAATATTGTCGATCGACCGGAAATCCAAGTTCTAGTGAACGAAGGCGGGGGCGAACCGTGGAGTCGTTCGGGTGGGGCGGAAATGCGCCAGAGCAGGAACGTATCATCAGCTGGCAGGCCCCACCGCTGAAATTCGGTGTCGGCGCCAGCGGGGAGATCGGCCACGAACTGCGCAAGGCCGGCATCACCTCGGTGCTGTTGGTGACCGACCCCGTCCTGGCCGGCCTCGGTCTGCCCGCCCGCATCGCCAAGCAGATCGAGCAGGAGGGGATCTCGGTCGCGCTGTTCGACCGGGCCCAGGTGGAACCCACCGACGAGAGCTGCGCCGAGGCGGCCCGTGAACTGGCGGCCCTCCAGGTCGACGGCTACGTCGGACTCGGCGGCGGCAGCTCGATCGACACCGCCAAGATGCTGAACCTGCTGCTGAGTTACCCCGGTCGCCCGGTACGCGACTACCTGAACGCCCCGATCGGCGCCGGGTCCCCGATTCCCGGCCCGCTCAAGCCGCTGATCGCGGTGCCCACCACGGCCGGCAGCGGAAGCGAGTGCACCGCCATGGTCGCCCTCGGCGTCACGGATCTCAACGTCAAGACCGGGATCAGCGACCCGCGGCTGCTGCCCTCCCTGGCACTGGTCGACCCGGCGAACACCCTGACGCTGCCCCCGGCGGTCACCGCCTCGTCCGGGTACGACGTCCTGACGCACGCCTGCGAGTCGTACACCGCACGCGCCTACGACCGTCGCCCGCCCTATCCCACACCGGCGGACCGCCCCCTGTACATCGGCGCCAACCCGATCAGCGACATATGGGCGGAACAGGCACTGGAACTGGTGGGCCGCTACCTCAGGCGGGCCGTGCTCAACCCCGCCGATCTGGAAGCCCGTACGGGCATGAGCCGGGCCGCGAGCTTCGCGGGCATGGGATTCGGCAACGCCGGAACCCACATTCCGCATGCCTGTGCCTATCCCATCGCCGGACTGGTCCGCGACTACCGGCCGGACGGCTACCAAGTCGACCACGCCATGGTCCCGCACGGAGCCGCAGTCGTCTCCACCGCGGCGGCGGCGTTCGAGTTCACCTATCCGACCTCTCCGGAACGCCACCTGCGTGCCGCGGAGTTGCTCGGTGCGAACCTCAACGGAGTGACCACGGCCAACGGTTCGGACGTGCTGCCGGCGACGCTGCTGAGCATCGTGGCGGACACCGGAGGACCCGCAGGTCTGGGGGACTTCGGCTACAGCGTCAAGGACGTGCCCGAACTCGTCGAGGGCGCTCTCAAGCAGCAGCGGCTGCTGGTGTGCTGCCCGCGTGACGTCGCATCGCGCGATCTCGAAAGGGTCATCGTCGGCTCGATGGCGGGCTGACGGCGAAGCAACGCCACCACCCCCCCACGTCAAGGAGCTGGATATATCCGTGAGTGAAGCAGGATTACCGGAGCACGCGGCTGTCATCGCGGGGAAGAGAGTGCCCACCCAACGGTGGATCGACGTCCTCGATCCGTCGAACGCCCGCCCCTTCGCACGTGTCGCCCGGTGCGGTCCAGCCGAGGTCCAGTCGGCTGTGGACGCTGCCAGGCACGCATACGAGTCGGTGTGGCGGTTCACGACACCGGTGGAACGCTCCCAGGTCTGCCGGCGCATCGCCGACGCCCTGCGCGGCGAGCGCGAGGAACTGGCCCGGTTGGAGACCCTCGACACCGGCAAGCCGATCAGCCAGTCGCTGACGGACGTCGACGTCGCCGCGCGATACTTCGACTTCTACGCCAACGCGATCGAGTCCCTCGGTGGCGAAACGATCCAGCAGCGGCCGGACAGGCTGGCCTTCACGCTGCGCGAACCCTACGGCGTGTGCGGGCACATCATCCCGTGGAACTACCCGCTGCAGATCGCCGCCAGGACCCTGGCCCCGGCCCTCGCCGCGGGCAACTGCTGTGTCCTCAAGCCCGCCGAGGACGCGCCGTTGACCTCGCTCCGCCTGGCCGACCTCGTCGAAGGGGCGGGACTCCCGGCGGGCGTCCTCAACGTCGTACCGGGCTACGGGGCGGAAGCGGGAGCCGCGCTCGCCGCGCACCCCGACGTGGACCGCATCGCGTTCACCGGCTCGCGGGAGGTCGGCGAGGCCGTCATGGCCGCGGCCGCGCGGAACATCGTGCCCGTCACCCTCGAACTGGGCGGCAAATCACCACAGTTGGTGCTGCCCGACTACGACGCCGCGCGGGCGGTGCCGCAGATCGTGGAGGCGATCACGGAGCACGCCGGGCAGAACTGCAGCGCCGGAAGCCGCCTGCTCGTCCACCGGTCCGTGCACGACGAACTGGTGGCCGCCCTGGCGGAGAGGTTCCGCGCCCTGCGTATCGGCCCGGGCATCGACGATTCCGACATGGGACCGCTCATCTCCGCGAAACAGCGCGAGCGGGTCCTCGGCCACCTGGCCGAGGGCCGCCGGGACGCCGAGGTCGTCGTCGGCGGCGGAGTACCCGAAGGGGAGGCGTACGCCGAGGGCTTCTACGTGGAGCCCACCCTCCTCGACCGGGTGACGCCCCGGCACCGCGTCTTCAACGAGGAGATCTTCGGCCCGGTCCTGTGCGTGTCGGCCTTCGACACGCTGGACGAGGCGGTCGCACTGGCGGAACACACCACCTACGGGCTGGCCGCCGGAATCTGGACGTCCGACGTGACCACGGCCCACTGGCTCGCCGGGCGGCTGAGGGTGGGCCAGGTGTTCGTGAACGACTACAGCGCGGCCGGGGGAGTCGAGTTGCCGTTCGGCGGCTACCGGCGCTCTGGAATCGGCGTGGAGAAGGGGCTGGAGGCGCTGCGCGAATACACGCGGTGCAAGACGGTGGCGATCCACACGCGGATTCCCGTCTGACCCGTTCCCCCGACCGACCCACCCGCACCGTCCCCCGAGCCCCGCGGAGAGGCCCGAGCTTTGCGGAGGAACCCGAGCATTACGGAGAAGCGCGATTCGATCCATCCATATCGGCGGAGGGAGTTCTTCGAATGTCACGTGTTGCGCGAGGGCCCGTTGCGGAATTGAGAGATCAGCGGTGCTGCGAGTTCTGCGGTGCGCCGTCGCGGCCCGTGGCGGCCCTGACCGAAGCGGTCGCCGACATGTACAAGGCGCTCGGCGAGGCACAGGACGCGCTCGAAGCCCAGGAGCAGCTGATAGAGAACTTACGGGCGGCCGCGGGGTCGTCCCCCTCCGAGGGGGTCCTCGCGGCCCGGGCGGCGCTCGACCTCCTGACGGCCCGTGAGCGCCAGATTCTGGTGCTCATCTCCCAGGGGAATTCCAATCGCCGCGTCGCCAGGGCTCTCGGAATTTCCGAGAAGACGGTGAAGAACCACTTGTCCGCCGTCTTCACGAAGGCCGGCGTATCCGACCGCACGCAGGCTGTCGTATTGGGAATCCGGGGCGGGATCGTCTCCCTCGACGGTGCCTTCAACGATGCCTCACCACCCACGAGACCCACGAGTTCGAGTGCGGGAACCCCCACCCATTCAGGTCCATGCTGAGATTATGAGGGCCGATCCGGCCATGGAACAGCGTGAGGACTGTCAGAACCCCACGCATTACTGCCACATTGGGTCCCATGCTGAAGAACGTAGCCGCCGTCCTGCTCGACAACGTCCATCCATTCGAGCTGGGTGTCATATGCGAAGTGTTCGGGATCGATCGACGGGAGGAGGGGCTGCCCGCGTACGACTTCGCGCTCGTCGCCGCGGAGTCCTCGTCGGTGCGGGCGGTGCCCGGATTCACCATCAGCACGCCCTACGGTCTCGACCGGCTGGAGGACGCCGACCTCATCGCCATCCCGGTCGGGGACGACTTCCACACCAGGGACTTCCCGCCCGCCCTGCTGGAGGCCCTGCGCCAGGCGGTGGCCCGCGGGGTCCGGGTGGTGAGCGTCTGCGTCGGCGCCTTCGTCCTGGGCGCCGCCGGGCTGCTCGACGGACGACGCTGCACCACGCACTGGCGGTACGCCGAGGCACTCGCCGAGCGCTACCCCAAGGCCCAGGTCGAACCGGGAGTGCTCTACGTGGACGAGGACCCGATCCTCACCTCGGCCGGCACGTCGGCGGGCATCGACGCCTGCCTCCATCTGGTGCGCAAGCTCCAGGGCAGCGACGTCGCCAACGCCATCGCCCGGCGGATGGTGGTGCCCCCGCACCGGGAAGGCGGCCAGGCCCAGTACATCGAGCGACCGGTCGCCCACTACGGGGAGGACGGCGTACGCGAGGTGATGGTCTGGGCCGAGAAACACCTGGACCAGGAGATCAGCGTCGAACAGCTCTCGGCACGGGCCTGCATGTCGCCGCGCACCTTCGCCCGCCGCTTCCGGACGGAGACGGGTACCACCCCCTACCGCTGGCTGCTGGCACAGCGGTTGCTCAACGCCCAGCGTCTGCTGGAGAACACCGACGAGACGATGGAGGTGATCGCGGCCCGTACGGGATTCGCCAACGCGGCGGCCCTGCGGTACCAGTTCGTGCGGTCCCTCAACACCACCCCCAACGCCTACCGGCGTGCCTTCCGGGGGCGGTTGACCGACGCCACCAGACAATGAGCCCCGCGTGGGGCCCGACAGGAGGACGTGCATGCTGCGCATCGCGGTAGTGGGTGCCACCGGAGCGGTGGGCCGGGAGTGCCTGGCCCTGCTCGACGGTGGGATCGTGCCGGTGGAACAGGTGGTGCCCGTCGGCTCGGCGCGCAGCCTCGGCCGGGACCTGGGTAACGAACTGGGGCTGTCGCTGCCCATGGCGGAGCTGGTGACGCTCGACGACCTGGACCCCGCCGGCCTGGACGTCGCCGTCTTCTCCGCGGGCGCGGAGATCAGCGCCCGCGAGGCGGAGCGGCTGGCTTCGGCCGGGGTACTGGTCGTCGACAACAGCTCCGCCTTCCGGATGCGCCCCGACGTGCCCCTCGTCGTACCGCAGGTCAACCCCGGTGCGCTCGACGACCGGCCGGGACCGAACCTCGTGGCCAACCCCAACTGCTCGACCATCCAGCTGGTGCGCGCCCTGAAGCCGCTGCACGAACTGGCCGGCCTGGAGGACGTCGTGGTGGCCACCTACCAGGCGGCGTCCGGCGGCGGAGTGCGCGGCCTGCGGGAACTCGCCGAGGGGTCCAGGGCCATCCTGGACGACCCCCGTGCCCAAGGCACCCCCGGTGGACGCTTCGGACAGCCGCTGTCCTTCAACCTCGTGCCCGAGATAGGACTTCAGGACGACACCGGGCTCACGCACGAGGAGCGCAAACTCGTCCGCGAACCGCGCAAGATCCTCGGTCTGCCGGACCTGCGGGTGAGCGCCACCGCGGTGCGGGTCCCGGTCTTCGACTGCCACTCCGAGGCCGTGCACGTCAGACTGCGGGAACCGGTCACGACCGAGTCCGTCGAGGCGGCCCTGGCCGCGACACCCGGGTTACGGGCCTATGGCCGGTCGCAGAGCCCCTCGTACCCCATGCCCCGCACCGTCTTCGCCCGACCCGAGGACCGCGCCCTGGTCCACGTCGGGCGCATCCGCGTCGAGCCGGAGGACGACCGGGCGGCGGCGCTCTGGGTGGTCGCCGACAACCTGTGGGTGGGGGCGGCGCTCAACGCGCTGCAGATCGTCGAACTCGGCCTGAAGAACGGGTGGCTCGGATGACCACCCGCCGCACCTCCGACGGGCGTCCGCTGGTGCTGAAGTTCGGCGGTTCGGCCTTCGCCGACCTCGACGGCTACCACCGGGTGGCCCGGTACGCGGTCCGCCGCGTCACCGAGGAGAAGCGCCCGCTGGTCGTGGTGGCGAGCGCCATGTCCGGGACGACGGGCAGGCTCCAGCAGACCCTGGACGCCCTGGTCGAGGACCCGCCCGCGGACGCCGCCGCGATGCTGCTGACCACCGGCGAGACGGTGAGCGTCGCCCTGCTGGCCGCCGCGCTCGACGCCGAGGGCGTGACGGCCCGCCCCCTCCCGGCGGCGGGCACCGGGCTCCTCGCCGAGGGACCGGGCGACCGGGCGAGACTCGTCTCGGCCGCCCCCGGGACGCTGGCCGAGGCCCTGGCCGGCTGTCCGGTCGTGGTCGTCCCCGGTGGCCAGGCGGTCGACGCGGACGGCCGGACGGTGATGCTGGGCCGCAACAGCTCGGACCTCTCGGCGGTGGCGGCGGCCGCCGCGCTGGGCGCCGACACCTGCGAACTCTTCTCCGACGTGCCCGGCGTGTGCACCGCCGACCCCTACCTGGTCCCGGAGGCCCGCACCCTGTCCCGGATCAGCTACGAGGGAGTGCGCCGGATGTCCCGGCACGGCGCCAAGGTCGTCCACGAGGGCGCCGTGGACTGGGCGGAGCGCGGCGGAGTGCGGCTGCTGTGCCGCCCCTTTCCCTGGTACGACGAGGGCCCGGACGGCGGAACCGCCGTGGGTACGGGCCCGGAGGCGGCCGCCGTCGTCGTACACAAGAACAGCGACGTGTGGTGCTTCAGGTCCGCGCGGGAACGCCGGGCGGCGGGGGAACGCCTGTGGGCCGACGGCCTGACCGTCGTGGAGTTCGACACCGCGGGCGAGGCATGTCTGACGGTGCCGACCGCAGTGCGGGGCGTGGCCCGGCACCTGCGGGCCGCGCGCCGTCTCGACGACCTGTGCCTGGTCACCACGCTGTGGCCGGACGGCAGCACGGAGCACACCGTGGTCCCGCGCCCCGAGGCCGCGGCCGAAGCCCGCCGGCGCCACACCCTGCTCTACCCGGACCCCGGGAACCTCCCGGGACCGGCCGTCCCCCCACCGGTCAAGGCCCGCTCCCCGCACAGCGACGTCCTGGTCGGCCCGACCCGGCCACGGCCCACCGAGAACAGCCCACTGACCTGACCTGGCCTGACCTGTCCCGGGCCGGGAGACCACCGCGACCCGCGCGTCCGCCGCCCGGCCCGGTCAGCCTGGTGACACGAATCCGCACTCGTAGGCGGCTATGACCGCCTGGGTGCGGTCCCGGACGCCCAGCTTGGCCAGCACCCCAGCCACATGCGTCTTGACCGTGGCTGCCCCCACCGCCATCCGCTGGGCGATTTCGGTGTTCGACAGGCCCTGCGCCATCAGGTGCAGCACCTCCACCTCGCGCTCGGAGAGGCGCTCGCGCAGCCGCTCCGCCTCTGCGTGCGAGCCCTGCCGATCGGTGTGCGTATGAGCCAGGGCGCGGATGGCTGTGGGGAACAGGAGCGTGTCGGTGCGGGCCACCAGACGTACGGCCTGGACGAGTTCGTCGGCATGCGCGCGTTTGAGGAGGAAGCCGGAGGCGCCCGCGCGGAGTGCGTCGTATACGTAGCTGTCGTTCTCGAAGGTGGTGAGGACGATGATGCGTGGCGGGTTGTCGGTGCCTGCCAGGATGCACTCGGTGGCGCGGATGCCGTCGATCTGGGGCATGCGCACGTCCATCAGCACGATGTCCGGGCGCAGTTCGCGGACGAGGGGGACTGCCTGGGCGCCGGTGGCGGCCTCGCCGACGACCTCGATGTCCGGTTCGGTGCCGAGAATGGCGCGCAGGGCGGTGCGGACCATCTGCTCGTCGTCGGCCAGGACGATCCGGATCGGCGGCGTGTCCGGCCGGGTCGGGGCGGTCACTGGGCGCTGCCGCTCAGGGGGAGGCGTACGGCCAGTCGCCACACACCGCCGTGCTCGCCGAAGACGGCTTCGCCGCGCAGCAGTCGGGCCCGTTCGGCGATGCCGGGCAGCCCCCGGCCCCCGCCGCGACGGCGGGGCGCGGGCCCGGTGGTGGGTTCGATCGGGTTTTCCACGTCGATCTCCAATGCGTCGTCGTGCACTGCGATACGCAGTCGGATGGGTGCCTGGTCCGCGTGGCGCAGGGCGTTGCCCAGTCCTTCTTGGACGATGCGGTACGCCTCGCGGGAGACGACCGGTGGTATCCGGTCCAGGGCCGTGGGCGCGTCGAGGGTGAGGGCGGCGCCTGCCGCGCGGGTGCGTGCGAGCAGCGCGTCCAGGCCGGTGAGGGTCGGTGCCGGTGCGGTGTCGGTCGGGCCTTCCTCGCGCAGGAGCCCCAGTACGGTGTCGAGTTCGCCGACCGCCTCGCGGGTCGTGGTCTCGATCGCGGCCAGTGCCTGCCGGACGAACTCCAGGTCGGCGTCGAGGACTCTGCGCGCTGCGGCTGCCTGTAGCGTCACCGCGCTGAGCGCATGTCCGACGGAGTCGTGCAGTTCCCGCGCCAGTCGGTTGCGCAGCGCCAACTGCATCGCGTGCTGCTCGGCCGCCGCCAGTCGGTCGGCGGCCGTCGGCCCCAGCAGGACGGGCGCGCAGCGCGCCAGCAGCGCACCCGCCGCCCAGGACAGGGCCACGACCCCGGCCAGCAGCCCGACGCCGGCCAGCGGCGCCAGCAGCCACCACGACGCTCCCGAGCGCCCCAGGCCCCACGGCATCCGCACGCCGCCCAGCATCCCGGTGACCGGCACCGCGATCAGCGTCAGGACCAGGGGCGGCACGGCCAGCGACACTCCGCTGACGAGGCCGCCGGTCAGCAGGTGCAGTGTGTACCACAGGGCCGTCCGCCCCCTGGCCGCCCAGGATCTGCTCGGCCCCGTCTCCAGCCCGGCTCCCGGCACCCCGCACAGTGCCCGCGCCGCCCCGCTCACCAGGGGCCGCACCAGCGGGTGGAGTGCGGTGGCGGCGCCGGGTATCAGCGCGAGCGCGAAGCTGGTGAACTGCCAGCCCAGGGAGGTGGAGAGGAAGCCGCCCGACTCCGGCCAGACGACCGCCACCAGGACGTTCGTCACGAGGTAGTACGGCATCAACAGTGCCCCGCCCAGGAGCAGATGCACCCAGCGCAGCCGTGCGCGGCGGCCCAGGGCGGCGGCCATCAAGCCCCGCACGGGTCGTGTCATGAGGTACGCCGGGCGCCGGCCCGCCCGTTGAGGAAGCGGGCACCGGCCGTGAGTACGAGCAGTCCGACGAACATCTGCACAGCGTAAGTGAGGAGCATGAGTGGAGTGGCGGCCCGATCGCCGTGCGAGGGCCCGGTCACCGCCGCAAGCAGCAGCCAACCGCCCCAGCAGCCGGTCGCCGCCGAACCCACCCCCGCAAGCAGCAGCGGTACACGCAGGGCCAGCGCCGCCCCGGCCCGCCGGGCGAGCAGCAGCACCAGGCCCGCCACGGTGGCACCCGTGTACAGCACATAGGCCGCGTCCTGCACCGCGGAATCGGCGTCGTACTGCGCGGCCAAGGTATTTGACAACCCGGTGTGCACACCGCACGCCCACAGCAGGTGCACCGCCATCGGCAGCACCGCCAGACCAGCCGCCACCAGCGCCGCCAGCCGCTGCCCCCGGCCGACCGGCCGGGCACCCACGTCGCCGAGCCGCCCCTGCCACATGTGTCCCCAACGCTCGCAGGCATACAGCACGAACAGGGCGCCCAGGGCCAACCCCTGGAGGATGAACCCGCCGTACACGAGGTCGAAGACCCAACCCTCCAGGAACGCACCGTTGTCCCCGGACGATCCCGAACCGGTTCCACCGAGCGCCCCGACCAGCAACTGGGCAGGGAATCCCACCATGATGGGCGTCAGCAGCCCGACCGCGCCCCACATCGGCAGGGCCAACAGCCACGACGGGACGTGCCTGCCCCAGGGCTTGGTGAGGACCAGGGCCAGGACGACGACGGACACGTCCATCAGCACCGTGGCCGCATTGATCAGCTTGAGCGACGTGCCATCGCTGAGCAGCGCACTGCCCTCGGGGATGCCGACGGTACTGCCCGCGATCCAGGCGACCTTGAGCGAGAGATAGGGCACGCAGGCGGTGATGGCCACCCAGCGCAGGATCCGGCGGACGGCGGCCCGGCCGGTACGGGGAACGGTCTGTGTCATGCGGCTCATGCGCCCAGCCTTCCGCGCCGCCGCACCGTGCGCCTCGACGCGCAGGACCAACCCGCTCCGCCGCACGGCGGAAGACCCCTCATCCCCACGGCCGACGAATCTCGTACCCGCAGAGGGAAGTTGACCCGGAAAGCGAAGCCCGCCTCGAACAGCTCGCCACGTCCGCGATGCCTTCGCTCCGGCGACGAAGAACTCCTGGCCGCCGGGCGGCTCACGCCCGCCCGACGCGACCAGGAGATCTCTTCAAGACACGCGCCCCGCCTCACGCTCCGACGACGTCCCGGACACCCCGCCTACCAACGCGTGCCCGGCCTCCGAACCGGGGCCGCACCGTTCTCTGATCCACGGCGTGCCCGTCACCCGACGTTCGACGCGACCGCTCAGGCTTCGCTGCGAGCGGCCGTCTCGGCGGCGCGCTCCGGAGCGCCGCGTCCCGTGAACGCCCACAGCACGAGCCCCAGGCAGCTGAAGGCGGCCCCCAGCGCGCAGACGGCGCCCCAGCCGGCCGCCGTGTAGAGGGAGGTTGCGGCGATGGCGCCGGTGGCGCTGCCGATCGAGTAGAAGACCATGTATCCGCCGATCAGTCGGCTGCCCGCCTCCGGGTGCAGCGCGTAGATCAGGGTCTGGTTGGTGACATGGACCGCCTGCACGGCGAGGTCGAGGAGGATCACCCCGACGACCAGGGCCCACAGCGAGCTGCGGGTGAAGGCCAGCGGCAACCACGAGGCGGCGAGCAGCGCCAGGGCGATGCCGGTGGTCCGCCGGGAGAGTCCGCGGTCGTTCAGGCGGCCCGCCACGGTCGCGGCCAGGGCGCCGGCGACACCGATCAGCCCCAACGCCCCGATCGCACTGTGCGGCAGGAAATACGGGGCCTCGCTGAGCGGCAGCGCGATGCTGCTCCACAGGGTGCTGAAGGCGGCGAAGACCAGCAGACCGAACAGGGCCCGGAGCCGCAGCAGCCGTTCCCGCGCGAACAGGGTGAGGGTGGAACGCAGGAGCTGCCCGTAGCGCAGGGTCGTCGGCGGAGCGTCACTGTGGCGCGGCAGCACCCGGTACAGGACCAGGGCGAGCACGACGGTGAACGAAGCCGAGGCGAGGTAGACGGAGCGCCAGCCCGCGAGATCGGCCATCAGGCCGGATACGGTGCGGGCGAGCAGGATTCCGATGACCACGCCGCTGGTGACCAGACCGACGACCCGTCCGCGCCCGGCGGGCGGGGCCAGTGACGCCGCGAAGGCCACCAACGTCTGTGTGACGACCGCGAGAAGCCCCGTCGCGGCCATGCCCGCGAGCAGGATCGCCGCAGTGTGGGCGGCGGCCACCACGGCCAACGCCACCACCAGGAGCAGTAACTGGGCCACGATGAGCCGTCTGCGGTCGGTCACGTCGCCCAGCGGCACCAGGAAGAAGAGTCCCAGCCCGTATCCGACTTGCGTGAGGGTCACCACGCTGCCGACAAGCGCCGGGCTCATGGCCAGGTCGTGGCCCATGGTCACCAACAGCGGCTGGGAGAAGTAGACGTTGGCCACCGCGGCCCCGCAGGCGACGGCGAACAGTATGACGACGCCACGGGACAGGACGAATGAGGAACGTCCCCCGCTCGGAGCCTCGGTCTGTTGTGTCACAGCCTCACCATTGCCAGGCATCAGCACTCCTCCGGATATCTGGTTTCAACTTGCTACCAGCACAGACGGTAGCTTTCTTGGTAGCATGTTGCAACCAATATGAGAGTGAGGGACGCCATGGTGACCAGGACGCGCTTCGACGACAGTGAATGTCCCGTCGCCCGGTCGGTGGACGCGATCGGCGACTGGTGGTCCCTGCTGATCGTGCGGGACGCCTTCGACGGAAGCCGGCGCTTCGGGGAGTTCCAACGCAGCCTCGGAGTGGCGAAGAACATCCTCACCACGCGTCTGCGCACCCTGGTCGCCGGCGGCGTCCTCGAATCCGTCCCTGCCTCCGACGGCAGCGCCTACCGCGAGTACGTACTGACCCCGAAGGGCCAGGCGCTCTTCCCCGTCATCGTGGCACTGCGACAGTGGGGCGAACAGCACTTCTTCGCCCCCGACGAACCACACTCACAGCTGGTCGACCGCCGCCAGGGACATCGCCTCCGCCCACTGGAAGTGCGCTCTGCGGACGGGCGGCGACTGAACCCCGACGACACCACCGTCCACAAGATCCCCACCCACTGATCCGAGCCGAACGCCCGAGGGCTTTGCACGGTGGCATCTGCCGGCACGGTGATACGCCCGTACTCGGCTGGAGTCCTGAGTGTCCCGTTCGACGGCACATCGCGCGGCGACGTCGTGCTCCAGCCGTCGCGCCGGCTGCTGGAGGTCGCCTGTGCCCGGGCGAATGAGATCGCTCTGCTCACGGTGTGGGGAGGGTGCCGCGCAGTGGGGTGTCTCCTGCTGTGCCTGTCACGGACGCCGGGGTGCGGGGAGTGAGGGTGTTCCAGGTGACGTCGATCGTGACGCCGGAGCCGGAGCCGGATCCGGAGCCGGAGCCGGATCCGGAGTCGGAGCCGGTGGTGGCGGCAGTGTCGGTGTCGGAGTCGCTGTCGGGCGTGATTCTCAGGTGTGCGGTGACGGTGCCGTTGGCGCGGTCCCATGTTGCGGTGCCGTTGACGGTGGCGTCGGTCACCCAGCGGATGTCGGTGAGGGTGAGGTGCGCTTGGGGAGCGCCGGTCACGGTCAAGGTGCCGCCGCGTAGTCCGGTGTCGCGGTCGTGGGTCAGGTAGCCGCTTCGGACGATCGCGTCGCCGACGGCCGATGCGCCGACGGAGGCCGCGCGCAGAGCGTCTGAGCGGGCCTGGTTGCCGGGCGCGGGGGTTGCGGGGGTGGTGTCGGCGAGGCGGGTGGGGTAGTCGGCGAGGGTGGGGATGGCGGGGGTGTGCCGGGTGCAAGAAACGTCCAGGTGCTTCAAGGCGGCCGGGTTGCGCAGGAATTGGCGGTAGAGGGACTGTCCGCACGCTTCCGGTCCCGGCCGGGTCCGTTCGGGCATGGCGGTGATGTGGGTGACGTTGGGCACGGTGATGAACCGGGCGGAGCGCCCGAGTTGGGCCGCGACGCGTCGGCCGCCGACGGTGGGGGTGAGGGAGTCGAGATCGCCGCCGAGGACGAGGGCCGGTAGGGTCGGGGGCACCAGGGGCGGGTGGGTCGTGATCGGGGTGTGCGTACGTTGGGGGGCCGGCCAGTTGAGGCAGCCGTCGTAGGCGTTGGTGTAGGCGTTGACGGTCGTCCACTCGGCAGCGGTGAACGGAGCGAAGGTGCCGGTGGGTTGGGCGGCGATCCGGCTCCGGAGTTGGCGGGCGCGCTCGGTGCTCGGGCTGGTCATGGTGAACAGCTGCGGATAGTCGGTGCAGGCCACGGCGAAGTACAGGGCGCTGGAGAAGTCCGGGGGCGGCGCGTTGGTGCCGTCGTGGGCGGTGGTCTGTTCGGCCAGGCGGAGCAGCGGGGCGCTGTCGCCCCCGGTGAGAAGTGCGTGGGCCGCGGCTTGCAGGCTCCGGTAGATCCCCGGGTCGGATCCCGCGTCGTTGACCAGGTCGACCAGGGTGGTCACGGTGACTGTTACGGCGGTGGGCTCTCCGTCGAGGCCGGTGGTGGTGCCGGTGAGCGGTGCGGTGCGCAGGCGGGCGGCCAGGGCGGAGACGAGGGTCCACGCGTCGGTGGAGGTGTGGGCGGCGCACTGCGGCGAACGTCGGCAAACAGCGGCGAAGGCGTCGCGGGCGGAGGTGACTCCGCTGGTGTACCAGGGGTCCAGGCCGAGGACTTCGTAGGTGGCGTCCAGGGTGAGAGAACGGAGCAGGGACGGGTGCCGTGCGGCGAAGACCTGGGCGAACCAACTGCCGTAGGAGTCGCCGTAGAGGTCGACGCCGGAAACGCCGAGTCGGGCGAGGACATCGGCGAGGTCCTGAGCGGAGTCGGCGGACCCGAAGAGTTCGGAGGCGTGGATCCAACTGCCGTCGGGGCGCTTCCAGGTGTGATCGAGCAGGTCGCCGCAGGCGCCGACGGTCCGCGCGAAGTCGGGCCCTGAGGGCTGGTCCGCGTAGTGCTCCAGGTCGGGGCAGGTGAGGGCCTGTGAGCGGCCCGTTCCGCGCAGGTCGAACAGCAGCAGGTTCCGGCTGCCCCGAAGCGGCCCGAGCATCTCCAGATAGGCACTGCGGGAGTGGCGCGTCGCCCAGCCGGGACCGCCGTCGACCACGACCGCGGTGCCCTGGGGCCGTCCGGTGGCCGGTACCCACTCGAAGCCGATGTCGATGGTCGGGCTGTCGGGGGCCCGGCGGTCCAGCGGGAGTGCGGCGGTTCCGCACCAGCCGCTCGGGGGTTGTTCGCACGGGGTGAGTTGAAGGGAGCCGAGGCGGAGTCCGGGGCTCGTTCCACCGGTGGTGGCATGAGACGGCGGGGCGAGCATCGCTCCGAGGAGGGCGAGGGCGGCCGCCAGGACGGCGACGGCAAGGAGACCGTGGTGGGGCGGTGTCCGGCGGATCACGGTGGAACGTTGGTAGGCAGGGCGGTTGGTGGCATCGGCGGCAACGGTCATGTGGATCCTCTGGGGCGGCCTCGGTACGGCTACGAGTCGGCGCTGCACGCAGTGCCGGCTGGTCGAGCGCATCCCCCGGCTCATCTATGCCCGACGCGGCGGCATCAACTCGCACTGGAGGAAGCCGGTGTGAGGAGCGACGGAATGTCGACCGTGTGCCCGCCGGGCTCGGGCGATCGTGCCCCGGCATTCGCGAAGTAGCCGTCCAGCGAGGCTCGTTGAGAGAATGCGTTGCGTGGGTACGCACCTGCTGCCCACGACTCCCCTCTGTCGAGTCCGGCAGCAGCGGCCGAACGCCGGGGCGGGGGAGCGGTCTTGAGCTGGAGCCCGGCCGCTTCTCGCGCGCCGGGTGGAGCGGGGTGGCCGATTGGTGCGTGCCTGCCGTGCCTGCGCGTCACGTTGGTGCCCTGGTCGGCCTTCCCCGTGGCGACAGGGAAGGCCGGCAGGTCCGACGGAGTTGATGGTCGAAGTGGCCGTGCGTGTGGCTTGTTGCTATTGGGGTGTGATGGTGGTGAGCCAGTTGTTGATGGTGGTGACGTCCGCCCACTGCGGGAACAGTTGCTCGATCAGCATGTGGTGTATGCGCGGGTCGGTGTCGAGACAGCCGTCGGAGAGGACGGTGAGGTTGAAGTCGAGGTCGTTGGCTTGGCACAGGGTGTAGAGCACTACCGCGCTGGTGGCGATGCCGGTGAGTACGAGGCTGTCGATTCCGCGTGCTCTGAGGACCATGTCGAGGTCGCTGCCGGAGAAGGCGCTTGCTCGTTTCTTGGTGACCACGATGTCGCCGGGCTGGGGTGCCACGTCGGGGTGGATCTCGGTGCCTGGGGCGCCTTCGACATAGAGGCCGGCCTGTGCGATGGCGGCGAGGGCTCTGTTGTGCGTGCCGACTTCAGGGAAGCCGGGGCGCAAGGCGATGACCACGTAGATCACGGGGATGTTCGCGGCCCGGGCTCCGTCGATTGCCGTGCGCAGGCGTGGCAGATAGCCGGAGCCGTCGTCGGCGATGTCGACGATGGCCTGTTGGACGTCCATCACGAGAAGGGCGGTGCTCATGTCGCCTCCAGGAACGAAGTTGATTGGGCGTGGGAACGGATGAGGTCTTCCGCGCTCGTTATTCAGCCTGCCTGCCTGCCTGCCTGCCTGCCCGGCCTCGGGCGCGGCAGCGGACGTGTGCAGCACCGTGGATCCGCATGGCCGGCCCGACGCGTGGCCGGCCCTCCGCGTGCCCCGTCCGAGCGCAGCGGCTCGATCCGCGCCCACGCGCATCAGTTGACGGCATGCCCAGACCATCGATCGACCGATCCCAGCGAAGCCGCCTACGGCGTTGGCAGGCTCCATTCCCCCGAATGGCCGGGCGGGAGCGCCAGGTCGCGTCGGACAGCCGCGTAATACCCCTCCCGCGCGGCGCGCTGCTGCACAAGCATGGCCGACCAGGTCTCGGGGTTGTGGGTCCCGTCTCGCAGGAACCGTTCCATGTCCATGACCGTGACGACCCATTCCCGTGCCTTCGTTACCACGTCGGGGCTGCCGAGCATGAGTAGCGCCTCTCCGGCGGGATCGCGGGCATCGGTCGCGTTGGTCAGATGAGGAGCGGCCTCCTCGGGCGACAAGGGGTGCGGATGAGGATCGTTGCCCAGGTGGGCCGCAACCCGATATGTCAGGGTGACGGTCTGTTTGAGCACCCTCGCGTATTCAGCGTAGACCGCCAGCCGGCGCTCCTCCCAACGAGCTGTCTGCTCACGCCGGAAGCGGGCTTGATCGCCACGAGTGACTGCCAAGTACGAGCCGATGGCACCGATGATGACCCCGACCAGTGCGGGAAGCTGTTGTATGAACGCGGACATGATCCCAAGCTACCGGCCCGTAGTCGCGACAGTGCACCGTCCCCGGGCGAGTGCCCGATCGCTGCCAGCCCCCGGCTCCCGCGGCCACCCCGCCCGCACCATAGGGCCGTTGCCACGCTCGACCAGCTCCGCAACCACCCGCTCACCGTCCCACGGCCCTACGACCCATGCCGTCCCGCACGGCGTCAGGTGACCCGCGTGGGACGGATCCATAAGTTACTGGTCGGTTGGAGTGCCAGAAAACCGCAGGTGGCACCCAGAAAGCCAGTGGAGACCGAGCAGCGCCGCACGGAGCAGTTGGTCCGTCATGACAGCGAGACCGGTGCACGGCCACACGTCACCGGGGTGGACCTGACCGCGGGGCGGGCCGTCATCAGGCGCCACCAGACCTCTCACGAGGGACGTCAACGGCCTTGTGAGGAACGGAGATCGAGGATCCCGTCGACCTCGGCCTGCGGTCGGCGGCGTCCCCGTCCGAGTGCAGGAGCGCACCCTCGACGACGCGCCGACCACCGCGGACGTCAGCCGTTGCTGAGTGCGTCGGTGAAGGCGAACGGCGATTGGGCGACGCCGCTGCACACCGGCGAGGAAGCCGGCCTCATGACGCGCGCGGGGTCCATGCCGCCATCGGCCAACGCCTGGGCCTTCGCAGCCGTGCTGCACGCCTGGTCGCGGCTGACGGACCAGTAGGACATCCGGCCGACCCCGTTGCTCGCCGCCCAGCTCGCCACCGAAGCGGCGTCGGCCAGGCTGAAGGTGGAGCCGTCGTCGTTCACGCCGATCATCGGGGTGATGCCGAGGTTGGCGTAGGTGTAGCCGGAGTCCACGGACTGCATCTGCGCCAGGGTGGCCTTGCCCGCGCTGATCGCGGCCGCGCCCATGTCGGTGCCGGTCCCCTGCCCGTAGTCCATCGTCATGATGTTGACGTTGTCCAGCTTCACACCGGCCGCCTTGGCGGCCTTGAGCACGTTGACCCCGTCGGCGGTCAGGCCGGTGGGCATCACCGGCAGCGTCACCGAGGCGGTCAGCCCGGAGTTGCTCGCCTTGAGGTCCTTGATCGCGGTCATCTGCCGGGCCACGCCCGCGGTGTCCGCGACGGCCGCGCCCTCGATGTCGAAGTCCAGGGAGTTGGTGCCGTAGGCGGTGAGTTCCTTCTGGTAGCCCGCGTCGATCTGGCTCTGGTCGGTGCAGGTGAAGGCCAGTGGTTCACCACTTGCTCCGCCGGAGGAGATGATCACGTCGGCACCCTCGGCCTTGGCCTTGGCGATCTCCGGGTCGACGTTCGAGTCGTTGCCGACGGGGAGCGTGTCGCCCCAGATGTTGTTGCAACCGGCGCCGATGGTGAAAGCGGCGGTGTAGGTCTTCACGCCATGGCTGGTGATGGCCGCATCGAGCTGGCCCTCGGCGGAGTTGCTCATGTCCACGAACGGGGCGAACTGTCCCGCGTCAAGGTGGGCCGCCGGGCGGATCGCCTGCACGTGTGTGGTGTCTGCGCTGGCGGCGGTGATTCCGAGGGTGGACAACGCTCCGGCGGCTGCCGCCGCCAGGGCTATGCGGGGGGATTTCCTCATCAGGTGTCCGGTCCTTCCGTGGGGGAGGAAGAAAAAGCATGACCGTTCACCGACACAAGCTGGACTAGACCAAGGCTGCCGTCAAGAGTCCTGTAGGCCGCAACCACCCCACCTTTACAACGGCTTGGGGCGTTCCTGAAGCCAAGGTTGCCGTTGGCACGGAGAGCGAGGTGTCCTCCGCGATCCGCACGGCGGAGGCCGGCACCGATGATCGTGACGGGAGGGTGCATCGGGTCCTTCGCCGGAGAACCGGGGGCCGAAGTCCGGCGCACCGCGACCGGCGATGGGGGCGCCCTCTGCGGATCCCCGCCCAACTCGACGAGTTCGCGGATCACGCCCGAGCCGGCCAGGTCGAGGGCTGCGCCGACGTGGCCGAGCGGGCGTACCGACGAGCCGACGCCCCCGGACGCACCACTGGCCAGCAGCGTCCGCCCGGACCGCACGCCGACCTGACGGATGATGCACAGCGCGGTCTCCACCACGGAGGGGGACCGGCCGCCCCTTCACACGTCAGGCCCACAGGCATGCGGGCCCAGTGCGACCCCGATGCCCATCCGGCCAGGCGGCCGGGCCGTCCGCGGCGCGGCCTTTCAACTGCCCTCGGCTGCCGCGTCAACCGTGACCCTGCTCGATGTCCAGATGGATCGGGCCCCGAAGAACGGGGCTGGGCCGGTACGGCGGCGGGTCGGCGACCAGCCTGGGGCGGTCGAGCCGGCGTACCAACTCGCTCAGCGCGATCTGGGTTTCCCGCCGGGCCAGCGGGCCGCCGAAACACAGGTGGATGCCGCTGCCGAACCCCAGGTGCTGGTTGTCATGCCGGTCCGGGTCGAAGCGGTCCGGATCGTGGAAGCGCTTCGGATCGCGGCTGCCCGAGGCCAGCATGAGCATGATCTGCGAGCCCTGGGGGATGACGGTGTCGGCGACGGTGACATCGCTGTACGCCACCCGCCAGGGAATGATGTGCACGGGGGGCTCGTAGCGCAGCAGTTCCTCGACCAGCGGCACGACGAGGTCCGGTTCGTCGCGCAGTCGCTGCAGCACCTGCGGGTGGCGCAGCAACGTCAGCATGCCGTTGGCGATGAGGTTGACGACGGTCTCATGGCCGGCGACGAGGAGCAGTCTGGCGGTGGCGACGATCTCGGCGTCGGCCATCCGACCGTCGGGCCCGTCGTCGTTGGCCAGCCGTGACAACAGGCCGTCTCCCGGCCGGCCGTGGCACTGTTCCACCAACTCAGCGAGGCACTGGCGCAAGTCCTTGCGGGCCTGTACGCCCTTGTCCAGTTTCTCCTTCGGGTCGGTCTCGGGGTTGTAGTCGATCGAGTTCATGATGTCGTTCACCCAGAGGTGGAACCTCGGCTCGTCCTCGCGTGGCACGCCGAGCAGGCGACAGGTCACGTTGACGGGGAGCGGGAAGGCGAAATCGTCGACGATGTCGATCTGCTCCCTGCCCGCCACATCGTCGATCAGGCTGCCGACGGCGGCGGTCAGGAAGCCTTCAAGCCCGGTCACCAGCCCAGGGGTGTGCGGGGGGCCGAAGTGACGCGTCGCCATACGCCGCAGGCGATCGTGCTCGGGCGCGTCCATGTGGATGAACGTCGACGTGGCCCCTTCCTCGGGTGGAGGCGGCGGACGCGACAGATTGCCCAGGTCGGAACTCAGATGCGGGTCGTTCAGTACGTCCGTGATCTCGCGATAGGTGCTGATGACGTAGCTGCCGTCCTCCTGCCGAGCCACCGGCGTCTTGCGCAACTCGGCATACAGCGGGTAGGGGTCGGCCCGGGCGGAGTAGTCGAAGATCCGTTGCAGCGTGCCGGGCGTCCCGGTCGTGGTCGTCCGGGCTTCCTCCGGCCGATGCCGGTGCACGGCCGTGACGCGGCGCTCACCCGGGTCATGGTCTGCGACGACCACCGTGGCGCCCTGCGCGAGCAGGGCGGGGCCGGGGAAGTCGACGGGCACCGGTTTCCTGTCTTCCGGCTGGTCCGGCGTCGGGCAGGGGGGCGGGAAAGGTGCGGCCGTCTCGATCAACCGTCGGTAGTGGTCAAGCCACTTACCGTTGTTGAAGCTCACGGCGGCCGTGACGCGGCCCCGATAGCCGTATGCGGTGACGAAACGGTGGTCGTCCGGCGATCCCTGGGTGACGACCACCTCGTCGGCGAAGGTCGGCACGCCGACGGACTTGATGTTGACGCCGAACTGGATCGACCAGAACAGCGGGATGGACAGGTGGGGCCGGCGATCCGCCCGGGCACTGACCATGTTGTGTGCCGCGACCTCTGCCTGCTCCACGGCGTTGGCCCAGTGCTCCAGCGAGATGAGCCGGTCTTCGTAGAGGGGGTTCGGGCAACGTGCCACGTCTCCCGCGGCGAAGACGTCGTCGGTGACGCGGCCGTTGAGGTCGAGGGCGCGGCAGTCCGTGTCACAGGTGATTCCCCATGCGCCCGCCGCCAGTCCCGACTCCCGCAGCCACTCGGTGTTGCGGATGCTTCCGAGTGCCACGACCGCCACATCGGCGTCGACCGTACTGCCGTCGTCGAAGTGAGCACGGCGAAACCGTCCCTGCGCGTCGCCCTCCAGCCGGGCGACCTCGACACCGCACCGCAGGTCGACACCGTGAGCGCGCTGCATGTCGGCCGCAACCTCGCCGATCATGGCGCCGAGCGCCCCGACCAGCGGGGCCGGCGCGAGTTCGGCGACGGTCACCGGGATGTCCCGCTCGCGGCAGACGGAGGCGATCTCGGAGCCGGTGAATCCCGCACCGATGACCAGCACACGGGAGGGCCCGGCGGCGAGGGCCCGCTGCAGGCTCTCGGCATGCTCGCGGGTACGTACGACGAACACCCCGTCCAGGGCCGCCTCGGACTCGACGAACCACGGCCGGGCCCGTACCCCGGTGGAGATCAGCACCCGGTCGAAGGGAACCTCGCGTCCGTCGGCGAGACGCACGTGGTGCGTCGCGAGGTCCAGCCCGCTGGCGGGCACGCCCAGCAGCCATTCCGCATCGATGTCACGACGGCGGGGCAAAGCGGTGCCCCCGGCCGGCACCCACCCGGTCAGTACCTGCTTGGACAGGGGAGGCCGGTCGTAGGGCTCGCCCAACTCGTCACCGATCATGGTCAACGATCCGGTGAAGCCCTCGTCCCGCAGAGCCTCCGCGGCCCGCAGCCCCGCCAGCGAAGCCCCGACGACCACGATGCGGCCATCGCGCTTGAACGCACGCAGGTCGTCGGCACTGGTCATGACGGGGACGCCTCCGCCGGTCCGTGCCGCGCCTCCAACTGGTCGACCAGGATCGCCTGGACCGGACAGGCCGCCGCGGCGCGTAGCACCTGGTCGCGCTGGGCGTCGTCGGGGTTCGGGGCGTACATGAGCGCTTCCTCACCGTGCATCCGGAACGCCTCCGGAGCCAGGAACGCGCACTGCGCATACCCCACACATCGGGAGAGATCAACGACGACTTTCACCCCGACCTCCACAGGGAGTGGGAGCTGCAGACCCTCAAGCCAGCGCCACTCCGGCGCGCAACGAGGGAGGATCCGGCCGCTGCCCACCCCCTGCGAAGTGCGAGGGGGTGCACCGCGCTCGCCGGGTCCCCATGGCAAGAATTGATGATCGCGGCTAAGGCGATCGGCGCCTGACCAGGGACGTATCCCTGGTTGCGGCTGCATTGTGGTTACGCGAGCGGCGCTCTTTCGGATCGCCGTTTCGACGGAAATCGTGGGGCACGGTGCGCCGGAAAACCGTCACAAAATCAGCGTAACAGCGGCACCGATACCGGCGAGTCCGATGGCCCGGGAGGCGAATGCCTGACGTCCAACGAACTCCTTGAAGCGGTGACGGTGACTGGCGGCAGCCTCATGCCCTTCGCGTGCCCACACGGCAGGACCCGGGCACGGGCGCTTGACCGGGCCATGGAGACCCCGTCGATCGCGTGGGCAGGCTCCGACGACGGGATCCCGACGGAGCGCGGTGGGCAACGCCTGCCTCGGCGTGCCTGTCGGCCTCGCGCACACAGCAGCGTTCAAATATGGGCATGGCATCGTCCTGGACCGGTAATCGGGTACGCCTGCGCGCTGTCGAGCCCGAAGACTGGACGGCATTCGTGCGTTTCGCCGACGATGACGAGCCGCGAGGGGGCCGGCTGGATCTGCCGCGGTCCGCCGAGAGCTACCGTGCCTGGGCGAAGGAGCAGGCCGTTGCCGAGGGCGATGACGACCGCTTCCGGTTGGCGGTCGAAGCGACGGTCACGGGAGAGCTGGTCGGTACAGTCGGCTCACATCGCACCGGCCGTCGCTCAGGCTGGTTCGAGTTCGACATCACCATCGGCGCCGGCCACCGGCGCAAGGGCTACGCGACGGAAGCCGTGGTGCTGCTGCTGCGCTTCATGTTCGCCGAGCGGCGCTACCACAAGTGCCTGGCGGCGGTCTTGGCCCACAACGAGGCATCGCTGGCGCTCTTTCGTGGGCTCGGCTTCACGGAGGAGGGGCGCTTGCGGCAACACGTTTTCTTCGCCGGCAGGCACCACGACCTCGTCATGATGGGCATGCTCGTCAACGAGTTCGACCGGCGACACACGATGAGCGGACCATGAGCCGGTGATCCGAGCGCGTGTGGAGCGGCACTCTGACTTGATCGACGTTCGTTGTTCGCGGGTGGACGCGCCCTGCGAGGCGGCCTCCAACCGACAGGAGGACTGTCCTCAGCCGCGCAAGGTGGCACGCAGGTGCAGGCCGGCGGTGGCGAGACCTTCGAAGGTGGTGACCCGGTAGCCGGGCTCCGCGCCGGGCGGCTCGCTCAAGTGGTAGCGGCGGGCGGTCTGCGCGGTCATGAGTGTGAGCATGGCCATGGCCAGGGCGGCTCCCTCGCAGCCGTGCGGCCCGGTACCGAAGCCGAGGAAGACCCCGGGTTTCGCCGGCGAGCCCGAATCGTCGAGCCAGCGTTCGGGCCGGAACCGGTCCGGCTCGGGGTGTTCCCGTGCGTCGCGGTGGGCGGTGTAGGGGCAGACGAGCACGGTGGACCCGGCGTCGATGGTGAAGTCGGCGAGCTGGGTCTGTCGCGGGGCGCGCCGGGTGAGCAGCCAGCTCGGGGGGTGCAGTCGGAGCACCTCGCGTACCAGCGCCTGGGTGTATTGCAGGTTGTCGAGGTGGGTGCTGGTCGTCGTGGCCGGGTCGGCGGGCAGCAGGGCGGCTTCGGCCGCGACGCGGTCCGCGGCCTGGGCGTATCGGGCCAGGTGGAGCAGGACCCATCCGGCTGCCCGGGAGGGCGTCTCGAAAGTCGCGACGGTGATTCCGGGGAGGGTGTCGAGGACGGCTTCTTCCGACAGTGGGCCGTAGCGGGCGGAGGGCCGGAGCATCTGTCCCAGCACGTCGTCACCGAGCCGGCCCGATGAACGGCGTCGGCGGACGATGGGACGCAGAGCGTTGGTGAAGGCGACTTGCCGCCGTGTGCGGAACCGCCGTGCCGGTGTGGGGACCCAGCGCGGCCACACCCAGCGCGAGGGGCGTACGAGGACCTCCCGGGCCACGAAGAGCTGCCAGGCGAAGGGCAGCAGGACGGGAGCGTCTTCGGAGAAGAGGTAGCGCACGCCGATCTCTGCCAGGACGGGCCGCACCAGGGGCAGAATCTCGACGTCCCGGTCCGTGGGCCACTGTTCGACAAAACGAGCGGTCCCGGGCGCGATCTCACCGATCCGGGCCGCAACCGCCTGCGGACGCAGTCCGCGCATACGGGCGGCGCGAGCGTGCGCACGCTCCTCGGGCGTCGGCGCTCCGCCGGCCCGCTGCAACGGGGGGAAGAGGGGCGAGGACGGCTTGGGAAAGTCCTGCGCGCGGTGCAGGACCGCTTCACACACCCCGGCCGTAGCGGCTACGTAGACACCCGGCTCCAGCTGCCAGACGTCCCCGCACTCGTCGGCGCCACGGCGCGCCAGTGCCAGCCGGTCGCGGCTCCAGGCCGCGAAGCTGCCTCCGGGCAACCGCGGCGGCTCGTTCACTGGGCCCATGGCATTGCCCCTGACTTCTCGTACCAGTCAGGCCGATATCGTCGGCAGCGCGGCCAGGAGCCGGCGGGAGCCTGTGGCGCCCGCCGACCGTGTGGTCACACCCTGTCGTCGCCGGTGTGCGTGCCCCAGTCGTGGGCACCGTACGCACCGTAGTTGCGGGTGAAGGACAACTTGGCGAGCAGCTTGGCGATCATGAGGCACTCCTCTCGCTTGCCTTCAGCGCCATGTGCCGGACGTGCAATTCTCGACCCATAGCACATATAGCCTATTTTAGGGTATTGGCCGCATGCACGGATATAAGGCACGTGCTTGCGGGCCGGGCCCGCAGCCGGCTCAAGACCGGCGGCACCAGCGCCCCGAAGGAACGGAACGGCTTTCGCGCGAACCGGTCACCTCGCACCTCGGGAAGGCGGCGGGTTGGCGAGCCGTGACCACTGCCGATAGGGGCCGACGACGGCACCGATCCGACGTCGTCCGCCTACAGGCCGGGCAGCCGGAAGTACCACAACGCCGCCGAGTACCAGGCCAGGGCGATCACCGTGACCAGCGTGCCACCGGCGAGCGGGAGCGCCCAGCCCGGCCAGCGGCGGTGGCGCACCACGACCACCTTGGCGACGAAGGCCCCGTAGAGAAAACAGCCGGCGAGCGAGTGCAGCGCCTGGCGCGGCCCGGTCAGGCTGACGCCGTAGGCGAGGATGCATTGCCGGGCGATCGGGATGGAGAACAGGAAAGCGAACACACCGATCAGGCGGTGCACGGTGCCCACTCGGTGCGGCGCGGCGCGCAGGCCGGGCAGCCGGCCGTACATCCACAGCGCGAGGACCAACTGGATCAGAGCCAGTCCCAACAGGGCGCTGCCCAGCTGGGACTTGAGCAGGATGACGGCGGGGCCGTGCGTCCCGAAGAAGCTGCGCCGATGCTGCGGGGTGTGTACCAGGCCGAACCAGAACAGGGCGGCGGTCACCGACAGGGGCAGCAGCAGCCACAACAGCCCCAGGAGCTGCCGGGATTCGGCGCGGAGGGTGAGGCGTGGCACGTGATCAGCCGCCCCCGCCGTCGGCCTTGTCGCTCTGAGGAGCGCCGGCCCGAGTGGACGCGGAGCGCGGCGAGCCGGTGATCAGAAAGCCGCCGAGCGCGGTCACGGCACCGACGGCCTCGGCGATCGCGCTGGCGGTCTTGTCCGGCCACCAGACCGGCTCGTACATGTTCGGCAGCGGACCGAGCGGGCCCACGTTCACATACCGATAGAGCAGCACGGCGCCCAGGGCGGAGACGGACACCAGGAAGGCCAACGCCCACACCGGCCGCCGGCGACCGAAGAGCAGGACCAGCAGCGCGACCAGGGACGCCACGGCGGCTTCGAGACGGAACAGCGTTCCCTGGGTGATCTGCTGCCCGACCCGGTCAAAGGCAGCGGCGAGGCCGGCGTGCACGTAGGCGTTCACGGCCAGTGCGGCGGCGGTTACGACTTGGAGGAACACGCGCACGACCGTGCGCCGGCTGATGGCGGTGCGGTGCGGGCGGCCGCTGGGTCCGGGAGCCATCGCTACTGACCCGTCGCAGTCGCGGTCGCGGCGGCGCTGCCGGGGGCCGGTGACGCCGGGCCGTTCCCGCCGACCTGGAGGTGGGTGTCCATGCCGAGTTCCCGGTGTTTGCCGATGGGGCACCACAGCTCGTAGCTGCCGGCCTTGAGGGTGACGGTGAGCCGAGCCTGGCCGCCGGGCGGGACGGTCGAGGTGTGCGCATCGGACACGCCGGGCCCCGCAACGGTCAGTGCGTGTGCGATGGCGCCGGCGTTGTCCACGACGAACGTGACGGTCCCCGCGGCCGCCTGGGCCGGCGAGAGGGCCAGTGAATACTCCTTCATCGTGACGGTGATCGTCCTGGCCGGCTTCGCGCTCGCGCTCGGACTCCCGGTCGGGGCCGGGGTCGAACCGTTGGAGCACGCAGTGGCGGCGGTCAGCGCGATGAGCGCCAGGAACTTCACTCCGTCACGGGCGGGGCGCGGAGATCCGAAGCAGTGCACGGCCATGTTTGGCGGGCCTCCCTTCCGCGACGAGACTGGCCCACGTTCCTGGCCGCGCCAACGCCGACACTCTCCGCGGGCGGGCCATCACCCGATCGGGCCGCCGCGGCCATCATCAGCGGTGAAAGGGCCGCAGCCCGAACCGCGGCCGGTGACCGACTGTCCCGCGCAGGCGAAAGTTCCTACGCACGTATGCCGGCCGGTCGACGTCCGCCGTCAGGTGCACGAGGCCCTTTGCGGATGCGGCCTAGTGCTCCGCCTTCGCCCACGGTTTGACTCCGAGCTTTCCGGTGGTTCCCAGGTCGAGGTCCGGGGTTACCGTGACCGGTGCGGCGCCGGTCTTCGCCCGGACCCGCACCGAGGGCACGTTCACCGGCGTACCGGACCCGGTGGTGTTGCGCCAGACCAGGCCGGCAGTCGCCGACTCGCCGGGTTTGAGCGTGACGGGCCGGGGCTGCTCGTCGGGCCCGGCGCTGGTGGTGATCTCGCCGCTGCCGTGGAGGATCTTGATGCCGTGGACGGGCCGGAGGTCGCCGTCCAGGAGTTCCAGCAGCGGGTAGCCCTCAAGGGTGTAGTCGCGTGTGCCGCAGTTGTCCAGGTGCAGGCCCACGACGCGCAGTCCCATGGCTGCGTCGCCCTGGTCGGCACTGACGCGGACTCCGGAGGCGGGGCATGTGCCCGGCTCGGCCGGCGCCTCACTCGCGGGGACCTTGGTCACTTTGAGGACCTTGGCCTGTGTCACTCGCGGCGCAGCGGACGGCAGTTCTCCGGCCCGGACGATGCCGCGCACGGTCTTGCCGGGGCCGACCTCGCGCACGATCACGGTCTGATGGGTCACCGCCCCACCATCACCACCCATGAAGGTGAACACGACCGAGTAGGTCAGCGTCTCGGCGCCTTCATTGGTCACTTCGTAGGAGGCAGAGACCCCTGAGCCAGTGGCGAGGCTGTCGGCGGAGACGGAAGTGCTGCGGGTGGGCGGGGCGGAGGGCGACGGGAGGGTCAGTGAGGTGATCCGCACGCCGTCCTTGCCCGGATCGTCGACCTGCGTGCGGGATGGCGGCGCGGCCGCGCGGGCGCCGGTGCTCCCGGCACCCGCACGCTCCGTCCCACAGGCCGTCAGGAGCAGGGCGGTCGCGGCGAGAGCCGAGATGAGGGAAACAGGTCGTCGCATTCGACCACCCCACCAAGGCATGGACTGCGCGCACGTGATGGAGGCCATAATTCCGGTCACAGGGGTGTCACAAAGCCGGGCTGCTGCGGCCATATGGGGTGAATGCGGCGATGCCGATGGCGCCGTCGTCGCCCAGAACCGAGCGCTCGGCGAGTTGCGTGACGATCTGCTCCGGGGTGTCCGACCGGCCTGGGCCGCGGTGTCCGCAGGCGCCGGCGCGCAGCCACGGAAGCCAGAATGAGCGCCCGCAGGCCGACGTCGGCGGGCCTGGCACCAAGTGCCGCGCCAGCTCAGCAAAACGCCCCGCCTTCGCGTTCACGAAGACGGGGAGTTGTGCACCGGAGAAGGTGTACGCATGGCCATCCTGGACGCATACGATGCGTTCGGCATCTTGACGTGCATGGCCTGTAGGCCGTTTGGTCGAGTGCCTGGATGGAGCGGGGCCGGCGAACCCATGCTTTTCCATCGGCTTCCCTGCTCACGCAGCGGGTGGGCTGCGCCGAGCCGGCCTCACGGGAGAACGCGCCCAGGCCACTCTCGCTTTGGACGATCGCGCGGTGGAGGAGGCCCGCCGTGCCTGGTGCGGCCGGGGCACCGCCAGGCGATAGTTGACCGTCACCAGTACCACACCGTCGCGGGCGAAGGCGGTGCCGTCGTAGCGCGTGGAGCGGGTGGAACCGCCAGGAATCCGCCGCCGTGCACGAAGACCTTGACCGGGTTGCCGCGGTCAGAAGGCTGTATGGGCGAACCAGCGGTCGAGTGCGGTGGCCTCTCCCGAGACCTCGAAGGCGGTCTCCTGGTAGGACCTGCGTCCGTAGAGCAGCAGCAGGAGGTCCGCTGCCTTCCCTCGTACAGCGGCCTGTGGTTCGGTCGGCGGGACATGGGTTCCTGTCTGCGGCAGCAGGCGGAAGCCGTCCGGATCCAGTCGCACCTGCCACTCCTTTTCCGCTTCACCGGTGGGACCGGTGCACCGGAAGGCGATGGTCTCGCCGTTGCCGCGCAGTTTCGCCACGGCCGGGGCGAAACTGCCCGCGTAGGGCAGATTGACCAGGAATTCGTCCACCCCGTCCGCCGCCAGCGCGGGGTCGATCTCCGACTCCCGACCGACGGCGTGTTCCGCGTCCACCCGGTGCACCAGCGTTTCGAACAGCATCCGGCGGGCCCAGAACCGCGCGTGCTGGTCCTCACCCCAGGCCCACATCGCCGCCTGGGGGTCGACGGCCCGCAGCACGCCAACCACTTCGGGTACGCCCGCGGCCAGCCAGTCGGGATATTCCTCCACGCGATGCGGCAGCCCCAGCTCCACGTCACGGCTGGACGGAGGTTCCTGCACCATCCGGGTCAGCAGTGCGCAGAACCAGCGTTGCACCGCTCCCACGTGCCGGGTGAGCTCGGCCAGTGTCCAGTCCGGGCAGGAAGGCACGGCGGTCGCGGGATCCGCGCCCCTGACCACCTGGACGAAATGCAGCGTTTCCCGCTCGATCGCCTGTTGGTAGATGCCGTACGGCAGAGGATGCCCCGCCCGGCCTGTCGTCTCCATCGCCTGCCACCTTCTCTGTCTTTCTGTCTTCTCTGTCCGCAGCACGGTCTCGTCGTCAACAGTGTGAAGGTTGGAGCGCGCTCGAAGGCAAATCCGACAGCGCAGGGCGCGTGCTCATCACCCAGGCTGCCGATGCGTGATGGAAAGCCACGCCTGCCTGGTGGCTGCCCGTGCGGCCGAGCGTGAGCTGATCGCGTCTTGAACCAACAGGGGACCGGCCGACTGTCAGCACAAGCAGCGAGCGCCGCGCCACTGCCGCCGGTGAGCGGTCCGCAGTCCGCAGCTTGGTGCCGACGTCGAAATCAGTGGGGCCAAGTGGCGCACGGCGACACATATAAGTCCGTTTCCGTCGTGGCCACTTGACGGCACGTCGCCGAATCGGCAGGGTGCGCCGGACTGAGGTGAGAGTGCTCTCATTCCGGGTACGACTGCACCGAACTCCTCACCCCCCACCACATCGAGGAGCAATACGACATGGGCCTGAAGAAGAAGACGGTGTTCTGCGCCGCGAGTGCTGTGATCGTCACTGCGTACGCCCTCGCCCTCCCCGCGGCCTCCGGAAGAGCAGTGACTGCTCCTGCGCGGCAGGTCGCTGCCTTCGAGCAAGTCTGGCGTGCGGATTTCGACGGTGCCGCCGGATCGTCTCCCTCCGTCGACGACTGGATCGTCGACACCGGTACCGGATACCCGGGAGGCCCGCCCCACTGGGGCACGGGTGAGCGTCAGACGTACACCGACCGTCCGGAGAACCTCCAGCTCGACGGCGCGGGCCATCTCAAGATCACCGCGCAACGGGACGGCGCCACCTGGACCTCGGGTCGGATCGAGACCCGGCGTACCGACTTCGCGGCCCCCGCCGGGGGCAAGCTCCGGATCGAGGCGAGCATCCGGGTGCCTGATGTCTCCGGTGGCTCCGCGCTCGGGTACTGGCCGGCCTTCTGGACGCTCGGCGCCGACTACCGAGGCAACTACCAGAACTGGCCGGGCATCGGTGAGTTCGACATCATGGAGAACGTCAACGGCCTCAACAAGGTCTGGGGAACGCTGCACTGCGGCGTCAACCCCGGTGGGCCGTGCAACGAGACCCAGGGCAAGAGCAGTTCCCGCGACTGCCCGGGCAGTGCCTGCCAGGCCGGTTTCCACACCTATGCACTGGAGCTCGACCGCACCGACCCGGCCAACGAAGCACTGCACTGGTACGTCGACGGGCAGCAGTTCCACACCGTCAACGCCTCCGAGACGGACGCCGACACCTGGGCGAAAGCCACCCACCACGGACACTTCCTGCTGCTGAACCTCGCCATGGGCGGGGCGTTCCCGGACGGCGTGGCAGGATCACCCACCCCCACCGACGCCACCAGTCCCGGCGGCTCGATGCTCGTCGACCACGTCGCCGTCTCCGTGCAGCCGCCTGCCGCCGGCAGCGGACCGGTTGTCCCCACCGCCAGGCATGTCCGGCAAGCAGCCACCCCGTAATCCCTCGTGGGAGATTGCCAACAGGGTTCCTGGGAGCACAGGTCCGGCCGGCGCTGCGGCAGTCGTTCGCAGACGGTGCACAGGGCGAGGTGTGCCAGGGGTGCGCACAGGCGGAAGTACTTGCCGTGGCCGAAGGCGAGGTGGGGGTTGGGAGCGCGGGGCGCCTGTCGAAGCGTTCCGGGTGTTCCGGGTCGGCGAATTTCTCCTTGCGCGTCAGCAGCGCACCCGACGTCCGGCGCCGCGCAGGTGCGATGGCGACCTGCCCGGCCAGCTTTCCACAGCGGGGCTGGTGCTTGTTCCCGTCGGCGGGACGCACCCTAGGAGAGAACGTTCACGTTCGGGTTGTCGAGGTTGTTCCGAGCCACCAGGCAGGCGACGTTCTGCAAAGGATCACTGGTGCCCACCATGGAACCTGGCTCGCTGGGCGCACCCGACGTGGTGCAGTCGCGGGACAGCGGCAGTTCACCCCCGCCACAGTGGTTGAGCGGAGTGTCCGCCGGAGCAGCCGCCACCAGTCCGTCCACGGTCCCGCTCCCGTGACTGGTGTCCGCGTTGGCACGTGAGGCTGCGTGATGGTTGGCGCAGTCGTTGTCGAACGATGGCGACAGGATGACGCCGACGCCGCCGGCGAAGGCGGGCGTGCCAGTTGCGAGGCTGGCGGCGAGTGCTGCTGTGGTGAGCCCAACGGCTGCGAAAGTCCTACGAGTGGTCACATCCGGTCAACGAGGCGCAGGCCGTTGCGGATCCGCTGCGTCGCCCGTATGGGCGCAGCCCGAGCACCAGGACCTGCGGATTCCAGTCGCCGGCGCCGTGGCAGCAATGACGGCTCTGCCCACCACGTTCGACGAACTGGACAGCTGTCAGAAGCAGAACATGGATGAATCAGAACATGAACGAAACATAAACAAGAATGGCGCGGGATGGCCGGTGGCAACTACGGGCTCTTCGCCACCGGCGTGGCAGGCGAACCCAGAGCCGCCAACGCCCCACGCCTGCCGTAACGACGAGATCCATGTCATCTCTCAATGGAACGTCGAGCGGAATGGGTAAATGTATTCGACTTTCCCGGTTCGAAGGCTGACAAGTGCACCTTCGGTCACCGCCGGGAGCGCGATTCCAGGAGTGAGCCGGCTGATGGGGCCCGCACTCCGGCGGATGAGCGCCGGTTCGTCGGACGTGTCTTCGCCGTCGTATGCCTCGTCGTGGTGCAGGCGGGTGTTGAGGTCGGTGATCCGCTCCAGGGCTCAGGCAGCCGTGGCACCCGCGGCATCCTCGGCATCTGGGTCGGCGATGAGTTGGGAGTGTCGTGAACGCAAGCTCTTCAACGAGTCCTGGGCGATCCGGGCGAGGGTGACTGGGCAGAGAAGGTTTTCCAGCGGCGGGTCCTCGTCCTGCCGGCGGGTGCGTTCGTAGCGGGCGCGTCCGCCGGGGGAGGAGAGCTGGATGCCGAGTTCGGCGAGATCCGGCGCCCAACGGGGTGGCTCGGTGTGCTGGGTGTGCCCACACGTCGCGTCCGCGTAGTGGGGCAGCGTTTTCTCCAGGGCGTTGATGAGTTCCTTGAGGACGGATGGTGCTTCGCACATGTCGGACGCGGCGTAGGCCGCTACGGCGTGGACGGCCAAGAGGCATTCGGGCCGGTCTTGCGACGTGGCGACGGCGAGGTCCAGCGCCGGGGCGTCATGGGCGCAGGGGTGGTGGTGCAGTGCGCTGTCGGCGGCGTGCAGTGCGGCGACGGCTTCGGGCTTGCCGGTGTCGTCGATCGCGTAGCCGAGGTAGGGAGCCATGAGCACCAGACCGAGCGTCCAGGCGTAGGCCGTCTGGCCGGCCGGGTCGGCGGCCAGGCGTGCGGCACAGTCAAGGACGCTCTGGTCGTACTCGTCGTTGGAGAGTGTGTCGTAGTCCTCGCGGATCGCTTCCCAAGTGTGGGCAAACTCATCCAAGTTGTTGATGCTCATGACGCAACCCTACGGACATTCGTCCGGGCCACCGGCCCGTACCGGCCGAGTGCCTGGTGCGGACCGGCTCGACCACGTCCGGGGCCACGGCCGTACCTCATACCTCAAGGCCGTCGACTGCACCCTTTGCCGGGCCCTGACCGGGATCCTTCCAGCTGCCAAACAGGCAGCTATTCACTGCCTATTCTTGCGCCAGAAGCTGCCTAGTATCGTGTAGTTTTGGGGTATGAGCGAGGGTCGGCTGGATGGTGTTGAGGCGTTGCTGGAAGAGGCTCGGCTGATGGCGTGGATGCCGTCTCCTGCTGAGCGGCTGCGCCTTCGTGAGGCGGCGGGGTTGTCGCGGGCTCAGGTGGCGGCCGCGGTCGGGGTGGGCCGGCAGACGGTTGCCAACTGGGAGTCGGGCGAGACGGATCCGCAGCCGCCGGGGCGGGGGAGGTACCTGAAGCTGCTGAAGGGCCTCGCCGAAATCCACCCCGCCCCTGCGCCCGCGGCCCCTGCCCCTGTCGCCGAGAGTGGTACACCGTACGCTCCCGCCGAACCGACCACCCCACAGGCACTTCCCTCTGCCGCAGAGCTGCCGGCGACCGCCTTCCGCCCGGACGGGCTGGTGGTCCAGGGCGCGCCGGAACCGTGTATCCGCTGTGGTGTGGTGACGCCGTTCAAGGCCACCGACGGCCGCTCTTTGCACCCCGGTGCGATGTGCCAACCTTCCCTCGTGACGCCGTCGGCTGCCATCGCCCCGCCAGTCACGCAAGCTCCGGCACCGGCCGCACCCGCACATCCCTCCCCGGTTCTCTCCCCGGTTCCTGCGCGGGTGCCGTCGCGGCCGCAGCGTCGGGCCCAGTCCTCCGCCCGTGCCCAGGCCGAGACCAACACCCTGATCACCGGCGCCGTGCACGAGGAGCTGGAGCGCGCCGAGGGCGATGCGGATGCCGCGTTGCAGGCGTTGGTCAAGCGTGCGATCCCGGACGTGATGCGGCTGTTCGAGGAGACCCGGGCGACCGCCCGCTACCAGTACACGGCGTATCCATCGTTGCCGGACATCTTGCACAAGCCCTCGAAGCGGGAGCCGGACCAGATCTGGGAGGCCCGCCCCAACTTCCACCATCCCCACTACTCCCTCAAGGCCCCCGGCGACATCCGCGTCACCGCCCTCGATGCGAACGCCGCCTACCTTTCCGCCTTGAAGTGCTGGCTGCCCATCGGGAAGTTGGAGCACCACCTCGGCGATGACGGCGTCGATGCGAAGCGTTCCGGTGTCCACCTGATCACCCCCGCACCGTGGCACCACCCGCACCTGCCCGACCCCCTCGGCGACCGCGAAGAACCCGGCGCGCTGTGGATCACCGATGCCACCTTGCGCCTGCTGCTGCGCCTGTCGGGCCCGAAGTACGGTCTGATCGACGCGCCGACGGTGCACGAGTCGTGGACGTCGGGCGCGACGGAGAACTTCCTCGACGCCCTGCGCAAGGTCCTGGCCGCAGCCCGCGACACGGCCCTGGCCCAGGACGACTCGATCACCGAGGGGTATGTGAAGGCGATGTACTCGAAGTTCATCTCGACGATGGGGGAGTCGATCCACAATCGCGAGATCCAGCGGCCGGACTGGATGCACATCATCCACAGTCAGGCGTACGCCAACCTGTGGGGCAAGGCGTACAAGGCCCACCAGGCCGGTCTGGAGGTCATCGCCATGATGGGTACCGACGAACTGCACGTGGCCGGCGATTGGCGGCAGGTCTTCGCCGAGGGCCGCGGCCTGGCCCAGATGAAGATCAAGCGCGGTGACGCCAAAGCCTCCGGCGAATACACCGTCGGCCAGGTGGCCCGGTAATGGCGCTCGACTCGCGGTGGCGCAGGATCGGCCACTACGGTGCCCGGGCCCTGCCCGGCTGGGTCTGCACCGCCGAAGGCATCGACCGGATGGTGACCGGCATCGAATCCCCGGTCACCTCCGAGCGTGGCCTGTCCGCCCGCCTGCGCTACCTGACCGCCTCCGACGCCGGCTACGAGGCGATGGACCGCGCCGGCATCCACGTCCGCCCCCGCACCCTCATGGCCTGGTTGGCCGAGGAACGCACGCCGAGCAAGGCCAACCTCGCGCGCCTGGACGTGGCGTACTGGGACCTGCGGCGCCGCAACGTCGTCGCCGACCTCAAACGGCGCCTCACCAACCGTGGCCGCGGCACCCGCGTCGAGATCGACCCCGCCGACCAGTCACAGGTCGACCCCCGCCACCGCCGGGACGTCGAGACCCGCTCGATCAACGTCCGCGGCCTGATCTGGGACCGGGCCGTCGATGCGTGGATCGCGCACGACGCCCGTGAACTCGAAGCGATCTGGGACGAGATCATCCAAGGCGGCCTCGGTACCGACTGGGACGCCTACACCTACGTCTCCTCCGTCGGCTGGGCCGCCTGACCACCGCTGCAAGGTCTCCTGTCGCTGTGTCGAACAGGAGCATCGTGGTACCCGGCGGCCCGGCGGTAGGCGATGGGCGGTGAGTGCGACCAGGCCCACGGCTGTCAGGGCACGGTGATGACGATCTTGCCGCGTGCGTGGCCGGTGGCGCTGACGTCGTGAGCTGTGGCGGCCTCCTTCAGCGGGAACACGGCGTGCAGCGGGACGGCCAGGCGGCCGTGGTCGGCGAGGTCGGCCGCCAGTGGCAGTCCTGCCCAGCCCGGCGACTCTCCTGCTTCGGAGCGGGAGTACCGCACCCCGTGTCGGTCGGCGTCGAAGTCTGCGATGGTCACCACGCGGTGTGGGTCGCCGGCGAGGGCCACCGGTTCGGCAAGAGAGCCCTTACCGGCCGCGTCCAGAACCACATCGATGCCATGCGGAGCCAGGGGGGCAAGGCGATCGGCCAACCCCGCCCCGTAGGTGACCGGTACGACGCCGAGCTGGTCGAGGAAGCCGTGGTTGCCTTCGCTCGCGGTGCCGATCACGGTGAGGCCACGGGCCTGGGCGAGTTGCGCGGTGAGGGTGCCGACGCCTCCTCGAAAGACCATGACCGAGGCTTGGGTGCCCATGCCTCCAGCACGGCGTACTGGGCCGCGGCGCCTCCCTGATCCACGAAGGGGACGAGGCCGAAGACTGCATCTCCCACGGCGGTGCCGGTCACCCCCTCTCCCACCTCGTCGACGATTCCCGCGGCATCCATGCCGGGGATATGGGGGAAGTCCACGGTGGCGATGTCCCGCAGCATCTCTGAACGCAGGTACCAGTCAGCTGGGGTGACGCCGCTGGCACGCACCGCGATGCGGACCTGACCTGGCCCCGCGTGCGGCTCTTCGACCTCCTCCATGCAGAGGACCTCGGAACCGCCGTAGCGGTGGTATTGCACGGCAAACACAGGCAACCATCTATAGATGGCAAGTCGTTCAGCGGGAGAGCTTGCAGTCGCTCACCTCTGCGGCACTGTCAGATTCCCGGTTGTTCTCGGTTGTTCTCGGTCGGTGAAGAAGTTGATCGTTTCTTGGGGGGTGGGGTCGTTGGCGACTGCGGCGGCGGCCGCGGCACCGCGGGGGAACAGCGCTCGCTCGTACGCGGTGAGGGCGGTTTCGATGTCGTCGGGGTGTGCGGCGAGGGTCTTGCCGAGTTCGGCGCCGTCCTGCATGGCGAGGTTGGCGCCTTCGCCGTTGGGGGTTGAGAGGTGGGCGGCGTCGCCGAGCAGGGTCACTCCCGGCACCCGGTCCCAGCGGTGCCCGACCGGCAGGGCATGGAGGGGGCGCAGGACCGGCGCGGTCCCGCCGGCGGTGATCAGGGCGGTGAGTTCCGGTGCCCAGCCGTCGTACTCCTGCGCGATGCGCGCGGCGGCTGCGCCGGCATCGGTGAAATCGATGGTGGCGAACCAGTCCTGCGGCTTGGCCAGTGTGATGTAGGCGTGGAGGGCCCCGCCCCTCTCCCGGTGCGCCACGAGCCACTTCCCGTTCCCGTCCGGGTCGAGCGCGACGAGCGTCCCGTCGCCGACCGCTTTCGCGGTGGCCGGGTGTCGGGTGTCGGCGTGGTGCAGGTAGGTCTCGACGAAGGACCGGCCGACGTATTCGGGTGTGGCGTCGGAGAGCAGCGGTCGCACCCGTGACCACGCGCCGTCCGCGCCGACCAGCAGGCTCGTCACGACGGCGGTGCCGCCCGCGAAGGTCACCTCGTGCCGGCCCTTGGCGAGGGCGCGGACGCCGGTGGCCTTGTGGCCCCATCGGACGGTGTCGGCGGGGCGTGCGTCCAGCAGGATCTGTCGCAGTTCGCCGCGCTGTACCTCGGGGCCGGTGCCCGTGCCGTCGTCGGCCTTGTCGAACAGGACGGTGCCGTGGCGGTCGAGGAGCCGTGTCGCTTGGCGTCCCTCCAGGATGAGGTTGCGGAACTCGTCCATCAGGTCCGCTGCCTTGAGGGCGGGTTGGCCGCTGTCGTGGTGGATGTCGAGCATCCCGCCCTGCGAACGCGCCGTCGGGGAGGGGTCCGCCTCGTAGACCGTGACCGGGATGCGGTGGAGGTGCAGGACGCGGGCCAGGACGAGGCCGCCGAGTCCGGCGCCGATGATCGTGACGGGAGTGTGCATGGGGCTCCTTGGGTGTCGGACACCTGCCGGGCGGGCCCAGGCGGATCCGCTCGAAGGAAGGCAGCCCGGCGGGCCGTGCCACCAGGCAGGGAACCGCTCAGACGACTACGACCCGGCGCCCGCGCGTGTGACCGGCCTGGCTGTCGATGTGTGCCGCCGCGGCCTCGGTGAGCGGGTACGTCTTCTCGACCGGGATGTGGAGTTGTCCTCGCGAGATGAGGTCGGTGGCCTCGGCGAGGGCTTCCGGCACGTTCCCGGTCACGCCGGAGTACCGGGCGCCGAGCTCCGGTGCGCCGAGATCGGCGATGGAGATCACCTTTTGCGGGTCCCCGGTCAGTTCCAGGAGTTCGCGGATCACGCCCGAGCCGGCCAGGTCGAGAGCCGCGTCGACGTGGCCGAGCCGGCGCACCCGCTCGACCCAGCCCTCGCCGTACGTCGCGGGGAGGGCGCCCAGGCTGCGCAGGTAGTCCTGGTTCGCGGCGCCGGCGGTGCCGATCACCGTGATGCCTCGGTCGCGGGCGATCTGCAGCACCGCCGAGCCGACTCCGCCGGACGCGCCGCTGACCAGCAGTGTCTGCCCGGGCCGCACGTCGACTTGGCGGATGATGCGCAGCGCGGTCTCCACCACGGAGGGGTACCCGGCCGCCTCCTCGAACGTCAGGCCCACAGGCATGCGGGCCCAGGCCGACAGCACGGCGAACTCGGCATAGGTGCCCGAGCCCCGCCCGAAGACGCGGTCGCCGACCGCGACCCCGTCGACGCCCTCGCCGACCTCGTCCACGACCCCGGAGGCGTCCTGCCCGACTCCGGCAGGCAACGCGATCGGGCGGACGTTTCGGAACTGGCCTTCACGGATCCTCCAGTCCACGGGGTTCACACCCGCCGCCCGCACGGCGACGCGTATCTGGCCGGGGCCCGCGTGGGGCTCCTCGGCGTCTATGAGTTGCAGAACGTCCGGACCGCCGAACTCGGCGAAGCTCACCCTCTTCATGCAGCGACCGTAACACTAACGGTTATTCTTTAGGAACTGTTATTCCTTTGGATTTGGTAGTGTCAGTGGCATGACCGTGCCGACCGGACGCCGTGAACGCAAGAAGGCCGCGACCCGCCAGAAGATCGCCGACACCGCCCTGCGGCTCTTCCTGGAACGCGGATACGACGCGGTGGGCATCCGCGATGTGGCCGCCGAGGCCGACGTGGCCGTCACCACGCTCTTCTCCCACTTCGCCTCCAAGGAGGCCCTGGTCTTCGAGCAGGACGACAACTTCGAACAACGCCTCACCCAGGCGGTCACCAACCGGGCACCGCACGAACCACTCATCCCCGCACTGCGCCACGAGATCCAGGCCATGGTCCGGCACTGCACGGCGGACGGCACCGCCCCGATCTACCGGATGATCGACGAGTCACGTGCCCTGCGGGAGTACGAGGAGTCGATGCGGCTGCGCCATGCGGAGTCGCTGGCCACGGCCCTCGTCGCCGATCCCGACCTGTCACAGAGCGCAACGGCCTGCCGGACGATCGCGAGGTTCGTGATCGTCGCCTTCTCGCTGGCCCGCGAGGCGCCCGACCCGCAGGCTGCCGTGGACGAGATCTTCCAGATGATCGAGGCGGCCTGGGAAGTCGCCTGACGAACTGTCAGCAGTCCCAGAGACGCGGTTGGTTGCGGCCGAGGGCGCCTGAAAAGCGTCGTCCACCGCGACGGCACACGAAGCCCGCGTCGCCGAGGCGGACCACGGCCAAGCAGGCGACGGCAAACCCCTCGAACTCGCTGTTGGCAGCGGAAGTGCCGCCGTGGACGCGTTGTCGGCCGGGGCTGCGCACCGACGACGTGGTACAGGTCCGGCTCCGGTGTTCCTCTTGGACGACCGCTTGCCGACAACGGATGGCCACCGCCCGATTCGGATAAGGCCGAGCGCCCACGCGCCCTACGGTTTCGAAGAAATCGGCGCACTGGAGGCGTACATGGACAACTATCGCGGTGCGCGGACGGCCGTGATCGTGGGGGCGGGCGTGGCTGGTCTGACAGCGGCCACGGCACTGGCACACGACGGATGGCAGGTGGAGATCGCCGAGGTCGGCCCGCTGGAGGCGACTTCTACAGGAGGGCTGTGCCTGACCGGTCCTTCGCTGCGCGCCCTGGACGAGCTGGGTCTTGCCGACGCATGTCTGGCCGAGGGCTACGGCATGAGCACGATCACGCACGTGGACGTGAACGGCGAGCCCGCGGGCGAGGTCCGGTTGCCGCGACTGATCGGCGCGCGGCGGCCGGCGATGGTCGGTATCGCGCGCCCCGTACTGCACCGCATCCTGTACACGGAAGCCGGGCGGTGCGGCGTGGTGGTGCGCCACGGGGTGACCGTTGCCGCGGTGGACCAGGAGGGGGAGCTGGTCCGCGTGCGGTTGTCGGACGGGACGGTTCGGCAGGTCGCGCTGCTGGTGGGCGCGGACGGGATCCGTTCGTCGGCGCGGGACCTGCTGGGGCTTGAGACGTCGCTCGACTTTCACGGGCAGATGGTCTGGCGGGCTCTGGTGCCCCGCCCGCTGTGGGCCACCGGGATCCATCAGTTCGCCGGGAAGGCCGACACGGCCGGCCTCGTGCCCCTTTCGGCCAGGCAGGCGTACGTGTTCCTGACGGAGAACGGAGTGGAGCGGAGCGTCCTGCCCGATGCCGAACTCGCACCGCGCCTGCAGCAACTGCTGGAGGCATTCCCCGGCCGGGTGGAGGAGATCCGCTCCCTGGTATCCGTGTCGGAACCGGTGGTGCGCCGTCCGGTGCTGACGGCGCACCTGGAGGGCGCCTGGAACCGGGGCAACGGCGTGGTGATCGGTGACGCCGCGCATGCGCCCGCACCGCAGATGGCCAGTGGCGCTGCCCTGGCCGTCGAGGACGGGCTCGTCTTGGCCCGGGAACTCGGGCGGCACGAGTCCGTCGACGCGGGGCTCCAGGCGTTCGTCGGCCGGCGCACGCAGCGGTGCCGAACGCTCGTGGAGACCTCGGTGGCGATCGCCGGCCTGGAGCAGGCGCAGCGCCACCACGAGGCGTATCGGCTGGTCGATTCCTGCCACCGGCTCATGGCCGAGCCCGCGTAACCATCCGGCGCGAAGGGCGTCCCGGGGGCCTGCCGTTCGCGCGACGGACAAGGAGAGCCATGTTCCCCGGCCGGCCACGTGGGCGAGGGGCCCGTGCTGCCCACCGTCCTGGACTGGCTGACCGAACGGCCGAACCGACCCGTGCGACTCAAGGAGTGCACCATGAGGAACCGCAGTCTGATCACCCACCTGCGGCACATCGATATCGCCATGCCGAACTTCGCCGAGCAGCGCCGGTTCTACACCGAGCTATGGGGGCTGACGGAGACCGCCGGTGACACCGGCGTCTCGTTCCTGGCGGCCAAAGGCTCCCCGGAACAGTACGTGGTACGGCTGCGCGAGGACGCCCACAAGCGCACCGACCTCATCGCCTTCGGTGCCGCCGGCGCCGACGACGTCGACACCCTGACCACGCAACTGACCTCGCAGGGCGTGCAGTTGGTTCACGAACCGAAAACGCTGGACACGCCCGGAGGCGGCTACGCGGTGCGCTTCTTCGACAACGAGGGCCGCGTGGTCGAGGTCTCCGCCGAGGTCTCCGCCCGCCGGCACCGCAAGGTCGAAGCCCGCGAGCCGGTCCCCGTGCGCCTCTCCCATGTACTGATGAACTCTCCCACACCAAAAGCCACGGTGGCCTGGTACATCACGCACCTGGGGTTCCGCCTCTCGGACACCATGACTCTGGGCGACCGCGGCGAGATCATGTGGTTTCTGCGGTGCAACACCTTTCACCACAGCTTCGGCATCGTGCGCGGGCCGCACGCGGCCTTCCACCACGCCTCCTTCGAGATGCGCGGAATCGACGAGTTCATGCGCGGCACGGGCCGGATGCAGCGCCTGGGCATCGAGCGGCTGTGGGGACCGGGGCGTCACCGCGCCGGTGACAACTCCTTCAGCTACTTCCTCGACCGGGCCGGCAACACCGTCGAATACACCACCGAGCTGGAGATCCTGGACGAGGACACCTGGCACCCTCACCTCTTCGACCTGCGCGATCCCACCAACGCGGACCAGTGGGGCACGGCCAACGAGATGGACGAGTTCATCGCCGCCAAGTCCCACAACGATGTCGACCCGGGGCTGTTCACGGCCCCACCGATGTGAGCGCAGAGCCCCGTGAAACCCCTGCGCACCCATCTCGTCGGCAGCCCGCAGCAGCAGGCCGCGGCGTACAGCTCGATGACGACCTCCGCGGTCATCCCGAGGGCTGTGCGCCCGCGACGGCGCCCGCCGACCGCCATGGCTGACAATGGACCCCAGGGAGGTAACCCCACCATCATGCCGACGCCGCTGCGCAACCACCTCATCACCAGGTCCCAGAACCCCGTTGACCTGCTCAACGCCGCCACCTGTCTGTTCGGCGGTTCGATCGCCGCATCGCCCCTGGACGAGCTGCGTGGCGGCCGTCACGAACTGCGCGGCGTGGCTGCACATGACTTCGCGGTCGGCTACTTCGTCTCGCCACTCGATGTGCGCGTCGCCCCGGCCGGGGGCGGTAACCACGGCTCCTACTTCGTCAACATCGGTGTCTCCGGCGCCATCTCGGCATTGCGTGGTGGATTGCGGGTGACCCTCGACCAGGCGACGGGGGGAGTCGCCAACCCCGGAGACACCCAGGAACTGCGGCCCCTGCCCGGCCGCAGGACGCGGTTCCTGGGCCTGCGGATCGACGCTGCCTTGGTTCATCAGGAATTCGCGGCACTGACTGGGCATCTGCCGGTGTCCGCTGTGCGCTTCGATTTCGCTCTCGATGTGGCCAACTCCAAGGGACAGGCGGTGCGGTTGCTGCTCTGTTCCCTCCTGGAGCTGTTGGACTCGCAGGACCCTCTGTTCCAGCGCGTAGAGTTGCAGCGCAGCCAGTTGCGCTGTCTGGTCACCGCCCTGCTGCTGGCTCAGCCGCACTCGCACACCGGCGAGTTGCGCGACGGTCCGCAACTGGGTCTTCCGCGCTCGTTGCGGGCAGCTCTCGCGTTCATCGAGGCGAATATCGCCGAGCGCATCAGCCTTGGCGACATCGCCGATGCTGCAGGTTGCAGCCCGCGGACCCTCAGTTCGGCATTCCGCAGTCGGCTCGGCCTTTCGCCCATGTCGTACGTCCGTAACCTGCGGTTGGACCGGATCCGTGAGGACATCCTCGCCTCCACTGACCCCGTCGGCACGATCGCTTACCGATGGGGCGTCTGGCACCTTGGCCGCTTCGCTGGCGAGTACCGCGCCCGCTTCGCGGAACTACCCTCCGACACCGCAGCCCGCAGATAACCGGAGAATTTCCCGGCACTGAGCCCGAACGAGTGGGAAGCTGCGCCGCTGGTCGGCAAACTCATCCTCACCGCGCTCAAGTCGGAGCCCGAACCCGAACCCGCACCCGTGGAGCGCCTTTGCCAGTCGCTGGCTGCGCTCGCGTATCGCAGGGTTCTGGAGCAGGGGGAATCTACAGCGCAGCTGCGCACCATGCTTGTGGGCTTCGCGTCGCAGACCCCCGATAACCAGCAGGCTGCCCGCCATATTGCAGTATTGCCCACGGAACAGCCGCGGCCGGTGCTGCGGGTGTGTCTTAGCCTCGATTCACCGATCAATGGCCGGTCCAGAGCCCGGACATGAGAACGCGGATGCTCTCTGACCTGGGATGATGGTTCTTCCTACAGTCCCAAGTCCACAGATCGAGAGAACATCCGCGAGATGCAATCTTCCCATGCCGCTTCGGCGGTCTGTGCCGTGTTCGACGATCGGAATCTGGTCGCGGACGCTGGTCTGGTCCCGGTGATGCGTCTTGCCGAGCGGGGACGGCTTTCACAGCTGGTCCGCGCCACGGTACGGATCGACGGCGCGGACAACAGCGGTGGGGCGAACCCGGTTGCGAAGGTGACCTCGCTGGTGGCGGCGATGTGCGCGGGAGCGGACAGCATCGAGGACGCGGACCGGCTGCGGCACGGCGCCATACCGGCGGCGTTCTCGGGGATCCGTGCTCCTTCGACACTGGGCACGTTCCTGCGCTCCTTCACCCACGGCCATGCTCTGCAACTCCACGCGGTGCACCGGAAGTTCCTGCGGAACCTGGCCTTGCACACCCCGCTGCTGCCCGGCGCCGACCAAGTCGCCTTCATCGACGTCGACTCCACCCATAAGCGCGTATTCGGCCCCGCCAAGCAGGGCGCCCAGGTCGGCCGGTTCAAAGGGATACGTACCCTGCACCCGTTGCTGGCCACGATCTGCACCCCGACAGCGCGGCCGGTGATCGCCGCGGTCCGACTGCGGCAGGGCAAGGCGGCCGACTCCCGCGGCGCCGAGCGGCTGGTCACCGAGGCCCTGGCCACCGCTGGCGAGGCCGGCTGCACCGGCATCCGCATCCTGCGGGCCGATTCGCAGTTCTACAACGCCGATGTGGTCGCTGCCTGCCGCCGGGCCGGCGCCCACTTCTCCCTGGCCTGCGGCATGAACCCGTCCATCAAACGGGCCGTCGCCACCATCCCCGACGATGCCTGGCAGCCGATCCGCTATCCCAGGGCCGTCGTCGATCCCGACACCGGCGAGCTGATCTCGGACGCGGAAGTCGCCGAGATCGGCGCCTACACCGCCTTCACCGGCCGGAAGAAAGCCGAGCACGTCACCGCCCGACTGATCGTGCGGCGCGTGCGTGACCTGGCCAAACCTGCCACCGTCGGCGAGCAGGGCGAGCTGTTCCCCACCTGGCGCTACCACCCGTTCTTCACCGACAGCCCCTTCGAAACCCTCCAGGCCGAACAGCAGCACCGCCACCACGCGGTCATCGAGCAGGTCATCGCCGACGGCAAGGCCGGCCCCTCGCGCACCTGCCCTCCGGACACTTCAACGCCAACGCCGCCTGGCTGACCCTGTGGGCCCTCACCCACAACCTGCTACGAAGCGCCGGAGCACTGGCCTCCGTCTTCCACAGCAAGGCCACCACCGCCACCCTCCGCGCACACCTGATTCACGTTCCCGCCCGCCTGGCACGGTCAGCCCGACGCCTGACGCTGCACCTGCCCGAACAGTGGCGCTGGCGCGACGCGTTCACCGAACTTTTCACTGCCGCCCATGCGCCCCCAACAGCGTGACCGACCCTGTTCATCCGCCCGCGAAGGCCCGACCGAAACCCATGTGGAAAAGCTGGGCAGACCAGCGGGTACCGCATGCCCTCCGACCAGCCACCTCCCCGAGAACACAGAAATGATCACGTCAGAACCGGGCCGGTGAATCGAGGCTTAGAGGTCCTAACAAAGGCGTTGGACGTGTCTGTAGGTGATGAGACATGTAGCGAGTCCGAGGAAGGCTTCATGGATGTCGTCCCGGCGCTCCCATCGGATGCGCAGGCGACGGAAGCCGTGCAGCCAGGCGATGGTTCGTTCGACGACATATCGGAAGACGCCCAGGCCGGAGCCGTGTGGCTCGCCTCGCCGCGCGATCACGGGACGGATGCCGCGCTGCCACAGCAGACGCCGGTACTTGTCGTGGTCGTAGCCACGGTCGGCGAGCAGTGCGTCGGGCCGGTGACGGGGCCGGCCGACAACCCCGGCGACAGGGGGGATCTTGTCGAGCAGAGGCAGGAGCTGGGTGACGTCGTTGCGGTTGCCGCCGGTCAGCGACACCGCGAGCGGGATGCCTTGGGCGTCGGTGACGACGTGGTGCTTGCTGCCCGGCCGTGCGCGATCGACCGGACTGGGACCGCTTTGGGCCCCTACGGGCCGCCCGCACATGGGAAGAGTCGATCACCGCCCGGGACCAGTCCAGCTTCTTCGCCGACCGCAGCTTCTTCAACAGCAGCACATGCAGCTGGTCCCACACCCCGGCGGCATTCCAGGCGGCCAGCCGCCGCCAGCAGGTCATACCCGAACCAAAGCCCAGCTCCTGCGGCAGGTACTCCCACTGGATGCCGGTGTGCAGCACGAACAGGATCCCGCACAACGCCTGCCGGTCCGGCACCCTCGGCCGCCCCTCAACCAGCTTCGGCCCCGGCTTGGGCAGCAACGGCTCGACCAACGCCCACAGTTCATCCGACACGATCCACGGCCGCGACTGACGTTTCCCCACGACCAGACCAACGAGCAAATAGGCCAGCAGTCACATGATCAACCACTTCTGTTAGGACCTCTTAGCCCTTCGGGTTCTTCGCTCGTGTGGGTCCTATTACGTCGAGTGCCTCGCTGGTGGGTGCCGGTGGTAGTGCGCTTTGGGTTGGGGGAGGGCTGTCGTGGGCTATGACTTTTTTTGGCGTGGCCAGATGGTGTAGGACCAGGACCAGAGGGTGTCGATGATCCAGATGGTGAGCCAGACGCGGCTGATCCAGAGCATGGGTCCGCGGTGTTCGTCGGGTACGGCACCGTTGGTGATTTTCCATACCAGCCAGTTGGCTTTGAGGGCCCACAGGACGACGTTGGCCACGAGGAACGCGGCGGTGTGGATCAACCAGTCGCGTCGTTCTTTGCGGGCGTGTTCTTGTGGTGTGAGGGTCGGCTTCTGTGACGCCGTTTCTGGTTCTTGCTTCCCCAGGTCCACCATGGGCTTGCGCTCCTGTTCCTCTTCTTTTTCTTTGCGATTGTTTTCGATGGTGAGGGCGTCGGTGGGTGGGTGTGCCGAGCTGCTGGTGTCCGGCAGGATTCCGGGTGCGCCGGGGGGTTGGGCTCCGGCGGGTTTTGGCTGTTTGGGCAGTGTCAGGGTGCGGATTGCGTAGGGCACTGTGATGGCTCCGAGTGTGGCGGCGCCGGCTGCTAGGGAGCAGGCGGCGAACCATCCCAGTTCTTGGTAGGCCACGCCCATCAGGCCGGGCCCGGCGACGACGCCGCAGAGTCGTGCGCTTTCGTAGAGTCCCATTCCGCGGCCGATGCGTTCGCGGTCGACGGCGGCGACGGTGGCTTGTTCCACGGGGAGTTGTGCGGCGAAGCAGGCGGCGGCCACGGCCCATAGAGCAGCGATCGTCACGGGGTTGGCCGTCAGGCCCAGTCCGAGGGCGAACAGTGCGCTGGCGGCGAAGGAGATGACCATGGTCGGGGTGCGGCCCAGTCGGTCTGTGACGCGATGAGCGTGTTGCGGCAGGAGGATGAAGACCACGAAACCGGGTGCGAAGACCATGGCGATTTCGCTGGGGGAGAGTCCTAGGTCGCCTTGTAGGCGGAGTAGGAGGAGCATCCATAGGCCGGCTTCTCCCGTGGACGTCACTGCCGAGACCACCATCAGGGGCAGCAACCGCATCCGTGCCGCGCCGGGCCGGCGCACACCACCGCCCCCGCCCTCGACCCCGTCGTTGGTGGTGCTGGCTGTGGCTCCGGTTGTGGTGTGTGGGTTGCCGGAGTTTGTCAGGAGCGCGAGCGCGGCTCCTGTGCAAGCTGCGCAGCCCAGCCAGAACAGGATGGGGTAGCCGCCGCGCTCCAGCAGGGAGAACGCCACCAGGTAGCCGACGAAGGCGCCTTGTCCTTCTGCTGAGAGGAGTTTGCCGTAGGCGCTGGTGTGGTTCTCGGTCCGTTGCCCGGTCCAGGAGCGTAGGCCGACCCAGAACAGCGCGCCGCCGGCTCCGCCTACGGCGGAGGCGGCGAAGGCCAGAGGCAGGGTGTGAGCCATGGCGTATCCCGCGAACGACACGGCGTACAGCAGTGCACCTGCCGCGGCTACCCGTCGCTGGTCGAAGCGGTCGGACAGTTCCCCCGCCAAGGGGCGTACGAGCAGGGACAGTACTGCTTCGACGGCGATCAGTGCGCCGACCGCCGATGCGCCTGCTTTGAGTGTGGAGCCGGCCCATAGCGGAAGCAGGAAGTCGAGTACTTCTGCGGGGGCGCTGGCGAACATGGCGGCCGATAACACCCGCCGTCCTGCTGGGTCGTTGAGCGAGTCCGTGGGGCCGCTCATGCCTGGATCGCCTTCTTCCGCGGGGTCGGCCGGCCTGGGAAGGGGGCGCGGGTGTTCCGGTGCGGTGTGTTGCCTTGCCTGGCGGAAGTGTTGGCGATGGGGCTCATGTTGCTTCCCTGCTGTAGCTCTGGCGTACCGTGCGTTGCGTGAATGTCGGGCTGGGGCAGGTGGACAGACAGGCCGTGGCTCAAGGTGCCGGGTTTGTCTCATGGCCGTCCGCCCGAGGCTGTAGACGCATTCCGTGCGTCACCAGTTGAGGGGCTTGTCGTAATGTCCGGCACTGTTCGGTGTCGGTCTGGTAGCCGGTGGCGAGGGGACGGGCCAGAGGGGTTGTGCGGCGGGAATCGAGTGCGGTGGGAGTCGGTGAACGCCGCGCGGCCGCTCGGTGGTGTGGCCGGTTTTCGTCATCGTAGAGCTGACCTTGCGAGGGGCATGAGAGGGCCGGTCAGTGCGGATGGTGGTCCGTGGGTGGGCTGGCTTGTGCGAGTGGTGGTTCGTGCGGGTCGGCCGCCGTCGGCGAAGCCCTGCGCGCGGCACGCCTGCCCGCGGTCCCGCACGACGCCCTGGTCGTGCTGGTCGGCCAGGCCCCCCTGCCGGCCGACGAGCCCGCCACCCCGCTCGACGCCGAGGAGCGCGAGTTCCTCGGCCCCGGCCCCCTCGGCGTACTGCGACCCGGCAAATCCGTCCACCTCACACACGCCTGCGCCTCGGCGCTGTTCGCGATCGCCTTCGCCCGGGAGGCACTGCGCGAGGGCGCCGCACCTGTGGCCGTCGTCGCGGGCGCCACCGCCTTGAACCACTACGAGTACGCCAGCATGGACGTGGTACGCGCCGTCGACCGCGCCGCCGCCCGCCCCTTCGACAAGGAGCGCGCGGGCATCTCGCTCGGCGAGGGCGGCGGCGCCGTGATACTGGAGTCCGCACAGCGCGCCCGCGCCCGAGGGCTCGCGGCAGACCTCGTCGTCGCCGGATGCGGCACCCGCGTCGCGGCGGCCAAGTCCGTCGCCTCGGACGAGACATCGGTCGCCGACTGCCTCCGCGAGGCCATGTCGGACGCCGGGGCGGACCACCTCGATCACGTGCACGCCCACGCCACCGGAACCCCCCAGGGAGACACCGCGGAACTGCGCGCCATCGAGGCGGTCGCGGCACAGGCGTCTTTGCGCGACGTGCCCGTCAGCTCCCACAAGGGCGCCATCGGACACCTGCTGCACATCTCCGGTGCCGTCGGCCTGGCGGCGGCGTCCCAGAGCCTGCGCACCGGCATCATCCCGCCCACCGCGGGCCTGGTCACCCCCGAAGCCACCCACCGGGTACGGCTGCCCCTGGTATCGGAACACGCCTCGCCCCTCACGGTGGTGGCGGTCAACAGCTTCGGCTTCGGGGGAAACAACGCCTCGGTCGTCCTGCGCACAGGCGCCAGCTCGCGCCCATAAAGCCAAGGCAGCCACGACAGGAGCCAGACGACGGCGACCAGGGCCTGGCAGGGGGGCCTACCCGGCCCGCATTGCGCAAGGGCCAAGCCCCCTCCACGAGATCCAGGCCACTGGCGACGTCCCGCCCCCGCCGGCAGCCGGTCAGCGCTCCCAGTACTTCGCCACCGCCTGTGCGTAGGCCACGCGATGGTCGAGCCCCTCGCCGCCGACACGGAACCGGCCACGGGCCGACTCGGTCAGAGCCGCCCGGCCCAGGGGCATGCCCGGCCGCTTCCAGGCGGTCCGCAGCGGGGCGGTGGCCGCGCCTGCGGGGGAGTCGGACAGCGCCAGGGCAACCAGGTACAGCAGGGTCAACGGCAACAGCACCAGACACAGGAGCAGCGAGGGTACTGTCCCCTCCCGCCCGCGCAGCACGGTGCCGTCGGGCAGGAGGATCTCGTATGCGGGACGCCACCGCTTCTTCCGCGGTGGCAGCCGCAGTTCGGCCAGCCGCTCGTGGTCCGGTGTGAGCACGGCGAGGCGACCGCCGTCCGTGCGGACGATCACCGCCAGCGGCGAGGCGCCGGCACGGTCGGCGGCGAGGGTGAAGCGCGGCTTGTATCCCTGGGGGAGGGGGCGGCCGTCCGGGGCGCCGCGAAGCACGTGGACGGCGGCTGAACCCCGGGGACGCAGTTCATAGCGCTTGGCGTCGGGGTGACGGGTGAAGACCAGTGTCATGGCGTCCTGCCTCGTTGCGTCGTTACCAGGTGCCATCGCCGATGGCAGAGTTCAACAGGCGAGAAGGTCATCCGCTGCATCCATGCTCCGGCCTACCCGAACACCGCACGCACATCGCCGGCCGCCGGCGTCTTCGGCGGCTCGTCCGCCTGCTCGGCGGGGCGGACGACCAAGGACTCCCCGATCTGCCGCAGGATGCCTGTGTACCGGGGCAGGTCGGCAAAACACGGTGTCGTCAGAGCGAGCACGATCAGCCAGCCTCGGACCGGAGCCGGGACGTACAACTCGACCTGGGCGAACTCCAGTGCCGGCAGGACGGCCTCGCCCTCCGTCTCGGTGGCGTGCAGAGAAAGCACTGCCGGGCCGCAGGGCAGATCCACCCGGGCGACGTTGCGGTGCTCCTCGAAGGAGAGTGTCTCCTGGAACGAGGCGGCGACGACTTCCGGGGCCTCCGGCTCCACGGCCTGCGCCCGTACGAGCAGATGAGCGGTGCTCGCGGCGCCGTCCTCCGTCTCGTAGAGGGCGACCGCTGCGTGCAGGACGTCGTCGGCGGTCAGGGCCGTGGTGAGGTCGGAGTAGACGATCGCGGTGGTCTCCCGCTGGAACTCCGTACCCCCCGGCCAGATTCTCTCCGCCAGCTCCCACAGGGCAGCGTCGAGGACGTCCGGGGGAAGGTGCAGCGGCAGATCGTGGAAACCTTCCGGAGTGTCCACGGTGATCGACACGCTTTGCGGGGACAGGGACATCACAGCCTCCCCGCAGCCGGCGCACCGGTATCGGTGAGCTGAGTGTGCGTATCGATGGCGATGCCTGGCAACTGCTGGGCCACCTGCGGGCCTTTGGACCACCAGGACAGCGGGTCGATGGAGCCGTCGGCCCGCATGGCACCGCGCAGCGACGTCTTGACCGCATCGGGCGTCAGGCCGCTGTCGAGGACCTTGGTCAGGCCCTTGCTGATCCCCGCCTCCTTGATGCTCGCGCCCGCAACGTCCTGGACGTGACTGTTCCAGGCCAGCTTCATGCGGTTGCCGAACCCCGTGGTGGAAAACGCCTTGCTGCCGCCCACGTATTCCTTCCCCATCCCGAAAAGGGACTTCCCCTCCAGGGCCTGACCGGTGAAACCGGCCTCACGCAGGGCACGGATCTTGTTCACCTTGTCGATCGAGGCGACGGTGCGGCCCTCCACCTGCACCAGCTTCATGGGCACTTTGGCCCCCTTCATCGCGACCGCGCCGAACTTCCCGAACGGGATCACCCCGATCCCGTCGCCCACCAGGTCCATGACCCCCACATCGGCTCCGCCGAGTTTCGCTGCCCCGTGCGTGGCGAGGGCACCGAGGGAAGCCCCTGCGCTGGCCAGGGCCAGGGCGCCGGAGAGAGGCGGGCACCACATGGTCAGGAGCGAGGCGACCCCCAGGATGCTGGAGGCGATCGAGAGCCAGTCGCCGATCTCCTTCAACAGGTCGGCGTGCTTGGCACACCACTCCTGAATGCTGTGTCCCATGCGGGTGAAGAAGTCGCCCAGGCTCTCCCAGAACCCTGGGTCCGGCGCGTTCTCCGTGGCGCGTCGGATGCGATCGGCGATGCCACGGGCCTCGTCCTGATGATGACCGAGGAGCTCCTCGGCCTTCTTGACGATGCCCTCCAGCTCCTCGGTGGCCGAATCCAGGCGGCTGCGCGCGGTGTCGAGGGCCGTGTCTGCCTTGTCCAGGCGGTCGCTGGCCGCGTCGATCCTCTTCTGCGCGGCGTCCAAGGCAGCCTGGTCGGTGTAGTAGGTGCCGGCAAGGCGCAGGTCCGGGTTGGCGGCAGCCTCGTTGTAAGCCTGCACCGCGCGCTCGTTCTCGGTCTTCCGCGTGGCCACCGTCTGCTTGGCCGAGGCGGCTTCCGACTCGTACTGGCGCCCCTTGCTCTGGTACGAGGAGAGCGCGGAATGCCACGAGCGCAGCTGCGTGACGGCATCACGCATGGCATCGCGACTGTCGCTCACGTACTTCGGCAGGTCGCCGACGTTCTCCGCAAACGCGCTCGCCGCCTCGCCCTGCCACTGACCATCGCCCTTGCCGATGCGGGACAGAACGGCATGGGCAGAGTCCAGAGAGCGCTTGGCGGCATCGAGCTTGCCGGTGACGGCATCGACGGAGCCCAGGTCGCCGGGCGCCGGATTGAAGCCGAGAGCAGGGAAGTCCCGCGTGGTCGTGAAATCACCCATCGGAGGTCAAGGAGAAGGACGGTTTGGCGGAGTGCGCGCTGCTCGGTGCCTACTTGGCGCCTACTTGGTGTTCTTCGCGAAGGCGTCGCGCAGCGTGTGTTCCAGCGACTCGTAGTTCTGCTTGACCTGCTTGAGCTTCTCTTCGATGGCCTGGGTGCCGTCCGCGATCTTCTTGATGGCGTTGTCCCAGCTGTCGTGGAACTCGTCGCAGGCGTTGTCCAGCGCCTCCGCTCCCATCGACTTCGGGCCGGTGTCCTTCAGCGCACCCAGTGCCTTGCGCATGTTGTCCTGGCTGTCGTGCAGATCCTTCAGCAGACGTCCGAGACCGTCTGCCTCGACCTTGAAATAGCCGCCCATGTGCCCCCCTGGTGATGTCTGCGCTTCGGCACGACCACCCTCGTACATTACCCTTCCTTGCCCGGTGCTTTACCATCGCCTGGGTGTTGACGGGACGAATCGCGGGCCACGTCCCACCCCACCCCCAACCTCACCAGCACACACGCGTGAGCCGCGGAACATGCGCCCCTGCCCCGAACCCTGCGGATCGGGAAGCCACACCGCACCCCACAGGTACCTCCAGCGCGCACGAGCCCGTCTGATCGGGCGCCAGACACAGAGGTCCAACAGACCGCGGACGACAGGCGCCTGACACCGGCACCCACCCGCACCGAACGCGCCGCACCGAGAGCGCCCAGGAACGGCTCGACGACGTCGCCCTGCCGACCCGGCCCGGTGCGCCCTGAAGATCCACGGCCTTCTACGCTGCCTCACACCGACCGCGGAGATCGAGACGTGTGCGACGGAGCACACGTTCCGGTTCCTTCGCACCCCACCAGACGACGGGAAGTGCAGGATGAACGACGTCCACGAAATCGCCGGGGTCCCCATGAGGTGGGTAGGACCACTGAGAATTTCGGGAAATGTCGCAACCACCGAGACCGAAGTCCCGCTCGCCACCTACGAGTCACCGCTGTGGCCCTCCGTGGGCCGCGGCGCCAAAATCTCCCGACAGACCGAGCGCGGCATCGTCGCCACCCTCGTCGACGAACGGATGACCCGCTCGGTGCTCCTCGAAGCCGAAGACGCGCCGACCGCATACGCGGCCACGCGCTGGCTCGACATGCACTTCGAGGACCTGGCCAAGGTCGTGCGCACCTGCAGCAGGTTCGCCGAACTGGTCGGCATCCGGCACGAGATCACGGCCAACTTGTTGTTCATCCGGTTCGAGTTCAGCACCGGCGACGCGTCCGGCCACAACATGGCGACGCTCGCGGCCGACGCGCTCTTGAGTCACCTCCTGCACAACATTGCCGGAGTCTCCTACGGATCGATTTCCGGTAACTACTGCACCGACAAGAAAGCGACCGCCATCAACGGAATCCTGGGCCGTGGAAAGAACGTAGTAACCGAACTGCTCGTGCCGCGCGCTGTGGTTACCGACATGCTGCACACAACGGCCGCCAAGATAGCCGAGCTGAACGTGCGCAAGAATCTGATCGGAACACTGCTCGCCGGCGGAATCCGCTCGGCGAACTCCCACTATGCGAACATGCTGCTCGCTTTCTACCTGGCGACCGGCCAGGACGCCGCCAATATCGTCGAAGGCTCACAGGGCGTGACCGTGGCCGAAGACCGAGAGGGCGACCTGTACTTCTCGTGCACATTGCCGAACCTGATCGTGGGCACCGTCGGCAACGGCAAGGGCCTGGATTTCGTCGAGGCCAACCTGACGCGGCTCGGCTGCCGGGCCGAGCGCGAACCGGGAGAGAACGCACGCCGACTCGCCGTCATCGCGGCCGCCACGGTGCTGTGCGGCGAACTCTCGACCCTGGCGGCGCTGACGAACCCGGGCGAGCTCATGCGCGCACACCTCCACCTGGAACGCGAGAACAACGTCAGCCACAGCGGAGCGGCGTGAGATCCGGTTGCGACGCCACCGGGATGTTCGGCTTCGCCTGTCATCCGCACACGGTCAACTCCGCGCCGCCCAAGGAGCCTTCGTCCAAGGAGCCTTCGGACCGGGCGCTTTCGCCCAAGGCGCTTATGACCAAGGTGCCTTCGACTCATCGAGCACGGTGACATCGCTCCGCATCCTGCGGTGACGTGAGACCGGATCCGCCGGTGACGCTTTCGTCGAACCTCCTTCGCGCCTGCCGCACGCGTATCGGAGTCGACGTCCCCTCCGCCGGCGACGCCCTCTCCCGGGCGGTCACGCGGGTGTGGTCGAGGCGAAGGTCCGGTCCGCCACGACCACACCCAGCGCCCTGCGCGCACTGCCCCCGATCGCGCTCGAAAGCCGCCATGGCCATACGCGTGCCCGCGCCACAGCGCCCCACGAAGCACATCATCAAGCACTTGATTACTCATATTCTTGAGTATCCTGAGCGGCGTCCCCCACGGACAAGCGGAAGCAGGCGCAACAAGAGGGAGGCGAGGCAATGGCCTTGCGTCACGCAGTCCTGGCGGCGTTGCTCGACGAAGAACTGAGCGGATACCAGCTGGCCAAGTCGTTCGACCTGGGTGTGGCGAACTTCTGGTACGCCCAACCACAGCAGCTGTACACCGAGTTGACCAGACTGGAGAAGGACGCCCTGATCACCGGTCGCGAGGTGGTCCAGGACACGCGCCCCAACAAACGCCTGTTCCGGGTCACCGACGCCGGCCTGGCGGAACTGGAGCGCTTCACGGCCACCGCCACCAAACCCTCCTTCATCCGCGACGACCTGGCCGTCAAGGTGCAGGCAGCCGACCATGTCGACACCGACACGCTGATCGCGCAGCTGACCGAGCGTGCCGCCTTCGCCCGGGCCAAGACCGACCTGTTCAGCCGACTGCTGCACACCATGCGCGGCGAGCGCACCGAAGCGGAGTTCCTGCGCCACGGCGCACGCATCGGCCCTTACTTGACCTGTCTGCGCGGCCTGGCTTTCGAACAGGGCAACCACGACTGGTGCGAACACACCATCGCGATCCTGCGGGACAGGCAGGCGACCCATGCCAGGCACTGACCCGCCGTACGCCCGCTACGTCGCCCTGGGCGACAGCCAGACCGAGGGCCTGGGCGACGGCGACGACACGGTCGGCCTGCGCGGCTGGGCCGACCGACTCGCCGAAGCGCTCGCACAGCACAACTGCGCCCTGCAGTACGCCAACCTGGCCGTACGCGGCCGACTCGCCGGACAGGTACGCGCCGAGCAGCTCGCCCCGGCCCTTGCCCTGCGCCCCGACCTGGCCACGGAGGTCGCCGGGGTCAACGACCTGCTGCGGCCACGGTTCGATGCCGACGAGGTCGCCGAACACCTGGAGGCGATGTTCGCCGCACTCACCGCCCAGGGCGCCCGCGTGGCCACCCTCACCTTCCCCGACGTCGCACGCATCACCCCGCTCGCCCGACCGCTCAGCTCCCGCGTCACGGCCCTCAACGAACGCATCCGCCAGGCGGCCCGTCGCCACGGGGTCACCGTCGCCGAGACCAGCCACCACCCCGTGGTCACCGACCCCCGCCTGTGGAGCCCGGACCGGCTCCACGCCAGTCCTGAAGGCCACCGGCGGATCGCCGCGGCCGTCGCCCATGCCCTGGCCCTGCCCAACAGCGACGACACCTGGACCCACCCCCTGCCACCTGCGAAGACGGCTGCTGCCGTCGGGTGGCGCGCGGCCGCGCAGGAACTGCGCTGGGCCACCTCCTTCCTCGGCCCCTGGCTGGGCAGACGCCTGCGCGGCCGATCCACCGGCGAGGGCCACACCGCCAAACGCCCGCACCTCCTTCCCGTCCAGACACCCACCAGCCCCCGCCACGGCGAAGAGCCCAGCTGAGCAGACTGCCTGGACCAGCCCGGCCGGCCGTCTGGAGGCGACAGGCGGCCTCGGCCTGGGCCGGGTCTATTCCGGGGGTTCACTCAGGCGTACGGCGAGGGCGGCGATGTCGTCGTCGAGGCGTCCTTTGCAGTAGTGGAGGAGGTCGCGGTGGAGAGCTGTGAGCAGCTCACGGGGCGGTGTCGGGGGCTGCCGGCGCATCCAGGCCGCCAGCGGGAAGAATTCGCCGTCGCGGGCGCGGGCTTCGGTGACTCCGTCGGTGTAGAGGAGCAGCAGGTCGCCGGGGGAGAAGTCGAAGGTGTCGATGGTGTAGTGATCGCCGATGAGTCCTGCGAGGTTGAGTAGGGGTGAGGGGGTGGTGGGTTCGAGGGTGCGTAGTTTCCCGTGGTTGAGGAGCAAGGGTGGGGGGTGTCCGCAGTTGAGGATCTCGATCCGTCCGCCCTCGTGTGGCATTTCGGCGAGGAGGGCGGTGGCGAAGCGCTCCATCGGCCCCTCGGGAGGGAAGGCGGCGTTGTAGCGGGTGCTGCTGGCGTCCAGCCGGCGCGCCACGTTGACCATGTCGGCCTCGCCGTAGGCTGCCTCTCGGAAGGAGTTGACGATCGCGGCGGCTGCTCCGACTGCGGGTAGGCCCTTGCCTCGTACGTCGCCGATGAGCAGCCTGACGCCGTATGGGGTGTCGATCACTTCGTAGAAGTCTCCGCCGATGCGGGCTTCTGCCGCGGCTGCCAGGTATAGGGAGTCGATTTCGACGCTTCCGAAGCGGCGTGGCATCGGGCTGAGTACTACCTGTTGTGCTGCGTCGGCGACCAGTCGTAGCTGGAAGAGGGTTCGCTCGCGTTGGAGTCGGATGTGGCTTCCGTATGCGGCGGCGACGGTGACGGCGATGATGCCTGCGGCTGTCCACCATGTTCCCAGGCCGGGGAAGACGATGCTCAGGCCGATCATCAAGAAGAGGCAGACGGTCCCCAGGAGGACGGTGGGGAGTACTGGCCACATGGCGGCGGCGAGGGCCGGTGCGGCGGGTAGGAGGCGGCTGAAGGCCATTTCGGGGGGAGTGGTGTATGCCAGGCTGGCGATGACGACGGTCAGGACGACCGGCGAGAGTCGCACAAGCCTCCACCGGCCGCCTCGAAGGAGCCGCCGCCGTCCAGACTCGATCACACGCCACAGAATATCTACACAAAGAGAACAAATCGCTCTGGTGGGTCGGAGTCGGCCACCTGTTATCGGCCGGCCTGGGTGAGATGCGGCACCACGATCCCGGCCTCGGCAGCGACTTCACCGGCCAGCGCGCCCGAACAGAGTCGGCCCGAGTGCACAGCGCACCGGCGCGGCGCGGGCGGGGCCGAGGGCGTTGAGCACCAGTTGGCGGACGTCCACCGTAGGAGTTGCCGAACGGCAGGGGTCCGCTCCTGGGCATGGACTGCCGCCCACGCCTACCCCGCCTCTCCTCCGATTGGCCGTTAGGGCCGCCTGCCACGAAGGACTTCGCCCAGTTGCCGACTGCCGCACCAAAGCGCTGACGGCTCATCGGCGCGGCGGTGCGGCGGTGCGGCGGTTCCGAACGGCCACCGACTGAGCCGCCGCGCCGGGGGCGGATCGCCACCTGTTGTCCCTGGCCGGGTGCCGGCCGTCGCGCGGGCCCGCGCGGCTCACCCAGGCCAAGGCGAACGCGGCGGGACCAGGTGCCGCCGCGCTCCCTTGGATCGGCCAGTTAGCTGGGTGTTAGTGGAGCGTCAGCCTGGTGATAGTGGCCCTGGCCAGAGTGGGTGTCGTACGCAGGAGAGACCGACACCGACTTCCCCGGGGGGAGTCCGAAATGAGCTCCAGCACCACTGCCACTGCCACTGCCCGCATCGTTCGTCGCCGTACCTTGCGTGTTGCGGGCGCGGCCTTGACCGTGGCTGCCGCGTTTTCCTTGACGGCCTGTTCCGGTTCGGACGGCGCCGCGTCCAAGCCGGGGGGCAGTCGGGCGGGGGTGTGGCTGCCGAGGCCAGTGGTGCGGGTTCTTCGGCCGGAGCGCAGGGTGCCGATGCTCCGGCGGGGAACGCGAAGTCGGGCTCTGGCGAGGGCACCTCCTCCCACGCCCGTTCCGGCGGCACTTCCTCCCACGCCGGTTCCGGTGGTACTGCCTCGTCCCGTGCTGGTTCCGGAGGCGGTTCGGGGAAGGGCAAGTTCTGCCGTACGAGCGACCTGGTGATGGAGGCCGTGGACAGCTCGCCCGACCAGAAGGTGGGCGAGGTGACCGTTCAGATGACGAACAAGGGTGGCGGGACCTGCTCGGCGACGGGCTTCGCGGGCGTCGACCTGAAGGACGCCGATGGCACCTCCGCTCCTGTCCACCGTGGTGGTGAGCAGCCGCGCATCACGGATCTGAAGCCTGGTGACACTGCCACTTTCAGCATCTCCTACGCGGTCGACTTCAGTGGTGACAGTCTTGCGTCGCCGACCAACATCATCGTGACGCCGCCGAACGAGACCCACAGCGTGTCCTTGAAGTGGCCCGCGGAGGCGCTGAAGCTGGCCGGCCCCTACGACGAGAAGATCAAGGTCCACCCGGTCGGCATCGCCAACTGACCACCGCGAAGACGCCTGACTGAGGGTTCGGTCCGCTGGTTCCCGTCCGCGGCTGGTCCGAGGCTGGCCTGCGGTCCGCCGCGGCCCAGCTGCGCAGTGGGGCTTCGTCCGTCCCGGTCTCTGCTTGAGCATGCGGAAGGCATGCTCGATGTCGAAGTCGTCGACCGTGGACGGCATCCCCTTGACCGGTCCGGATCTCACGGTACGAGGTTCAGTAGGAGGGCGATCGTGCCGAACGCCCCCAAGAGAAAGTTCGTGCCGGCGTGCATCCCGATCGACACCCGCAGATCCTTCTTCCGCCAGACGGACCAGGGCCCCGGGAGAAAGAAGATCACCCTGGACAGGAACCCCCACGGCGTCCACAGGTGGTAAAGCGAGAACAGCACCGTGCTGACCACCGGTGCCCACCGGCCCGTCCGGGACAGACGGGCCATCAGAAAGCCACGGAAGTAGAGCTCCTCGATGACCGGGAAGGCCAGCCCGGTCATCGGAATGCACGCCGCCAGCGCGACAACCATGACTGAGTGCGGGTATCCGGCGAGGACGTCGGTGGGTCCACCGCCCGCACCCTCGAACGGAACCCACCGAAACAGCAACCGGTAGAAGAAGTTGTCCATGGGCATGAGCACGGTCGACACCACCAGGAACCAAAGGATCAGGGGGATGACGAGGGCGACGAGATTCCGGCGCGGCAGTGGCTTGTCCAGGTAGTGCACCACGCCACGCAGCGAGAACCTGCCGTTGCGCCGGCGGCCCAGCCACAGCAGTAGGCCGAGCTCGAACGGCACGAGAGCCAGGAGCATGGCGACCGCCCAGCCCAGGAACGGCGGATAGCCGATGGACGTGACCAGCGGTTCGGCGATGAGCAGGTAGACGGCGACGATCAGGGCTCCGGGGGCAAGGTGCAGCGCGATGGACAGCGGCAGACGGTGGCGGTCGGCCAGCAACCGCTCGACGATTCGACTCGGTCGAGCACCTGCTGTAGTGGACATGGGCTTCCGTGTGGGTTCCATGCAGGGGACGATCGTCCGGTCCGCGGACATGGCGCTGACATGGCACTGACATGGCACTGGCGCGGCGCTGGAATGGTGCGAATGCGGCGCCGATGTGGCACGGGCCGGCGGGTCGCGTCAGGGTCTGCTCCGCCGTCAGGTCGGTCCGGGCCCGGTCCCAGGGGTGGCCCGCAGGTACCGGCACCGCCCGCAGTGGCACCCTCACGGCCGGTCGAACCCATGGCGCTCCGCGCGCCTGCGCCGACGCAAGCAACGGTGAGCGCGGCGGGGCGCGGCGCCCCCCCGGCATCCGATGTGCGACCTCTCCGTCCACCGCGCTGGCATCGTCATTGCGCGTGTACGGCGGTGTGCGGTGCGCCGAGCGCCGTTCGCTTTCCGTAGCGGAAAGCGGCGTCTTGCCATGTTGGAAACACACGGCTAGTGTTTCCAACATGGAAACCGACGAGGTCATCCGCCCCACCCCACAGCAGGCCCGCGCCACCCTGGCCGAACTCGAACGCGTCCAGGCATCCACCGCCGCCCTGTCCGCCACCCCCTGGCCACGCTGGTTCGCCACCGTTCTGACGCTCTACATCGCCGCCATCCCGCCGGTCTACGGAGGCATGACGACAAGCCCCCAGTGGCTGCTGCCGAAACCCGCCTGGAGCATCATCATGGTGCTCGCCACCGCGGGGTACCTGGCACTGTTCGCCTTCGCCACCGCCACCTGGCGCAAGAAGACCGGTGTCGCGCTGCGCCTGGACGTCCTGCCCAAACGCGCCACGCTGCCGCTCGCGATCGGGTTGCCCGCCCTGCTGATCGGAGCAGTGGCCGCCTTCCGCGGCACCGGACAGCCCGCATGGCTGTTCGCCGCCTCCGGCATCGGCGCCGCGGTCTCCATCGCCTTCCACCGCGCCTTTGTCCGCCTGCACCGGAAAACCGCATGAAGGCCGACGCGCGTAGCGGCACCGGCGAGCCCATGGACGGCTTCGACACCACCATCCACGCCCCGAACCGACTGCGCATCTGCGCTCTGCTCGACACCGCAGGCGAAGCCGAGTTCGCAGTGGTGCAAGAGCAACTCGATGTGTCCGCATCGGTGTTGAGCAAGCACGTCACCGTGCTGATGGAGGCCGGCTACGTCGAGCAGCGCAAGGCCGTGCGCAACACCCGTCAACGCGTGTGGCTGCGCCTGACCCCCGAGGGGCGACAGGCATACCAGGCGCACCTCGCCGCCTTGCGCGCCATCGTCGGGCCCTGACGGGAACCGCAGTGTGAGCAAGCCGGACGAAGCACGACGACGCCTGGGACGAGCACCATGATGCCGAGACCACCTCGATGATCAACGCGCCCGCGAGCCCCGGTCGCCGGCCCGCGAACCGGTAGGCATTGACACCCCGAGAGGGTGGCCGAGTGCGAACCGACAACACCTGCACACGAGTTTGGGCAGCACTCGAAGCTCTGCAGAAAACGAACAGTCCGTGACTTCGGGCAGCGCGGGCCCCTGCCGAGTGAGCTGGCAGGGGCCCGCGGTGTAGAGAACCGAGGAGAGCCGAGGAGAGAGCCGGGGCCTGTCCTCGGCGAGCGGCGTCCTGGCCGGCAGCAGCTACCGTCTGCTGCCGGCCTGACGGCCCGGCTCTACTTCAGATGCCGGCCGAAGAACCGGTCCCCGTCTTCCACCTCGAACCACGGGGTACCGGTGTGCCCGCCCAGATTGGCGTGCAGCGTCTTCTCCTTGGTGCCGAAGGCGTCGAACAGGTCCAGGGCCCGCTGTCGGGGGTTCCCTTCGTCGTCCCACTGCAGCAGGAACAGCAGCGGAATGGTGACCTGCCGGGCCTCCTCGCGCTGGGCGTGGGGCACGTAACCCCCGGCGAAGAAACCGGCGGCCGCGATGCGCGGCTCGAGCACCGCCAGCCGAATGCCGAGGGCGGTCCACCCCGAGTACCCGACCGGGCCGTCGATCCCGGGCAGCGCAAGGAGGGCCTCCAGGGCGGCCTGCCATTCCGGGACCGCCTTTGCGACCAGCGAGCCGACCAGCGACTCGAAGATCTCGTCGACCGGCTCGCCGGCCTGCATGGCCCGGCGGAGGTCGGCGCGAGCCTGCTCGTCGGCGGCGTAACGGGGCCGGTCACCGCACCCGGCGGCGTCGATGGTGGCCACCGTGTAGCCGTACGCCGCGGTGTGCCGGGCCCGGGCCACCAGCCGGGATTGCTTCCTGGGCAGGCCGTTGTTGTGGGCCATCAGGATCAGCGGGGCCGGTGCGGCGGATTCAGGCGTCCACAGGGTGCCGGGGATCTCGCCGAGGGTGAATTCGCGCTCGAGGACGCCGTCGTCGAGGCGCTGTTCAGAAGTGAAGTCAATGGCCATGGTCATGCCTTTCGGGAGTGCTGTTGAACGGCGCTCCCGGACGACCTATCGCCCGACCGTGACCCCGGAGGAGAGCACCCACGTCAATACGTTCACGGGTACCACCTCCTCGTTCTCTCGCACGGCCTCCGGAAACGTAGCAGCGGTCGCCGTGGTCCGCCAAACGGTTTTTGCGCGGGCCCCGTGGCCCGATGCCACGCAGCCGGAACACTACGCAGAGCATCCTGGAGCCTCATCACGGCCTCCAGAGGCGAAGCCCTGCGGCGCGGCGGGCGCGCTGGGGTGCTGGGGTGCTGTCGTGTCCCATGGACATCGAACACGATGCGCCGCCGGCACCTCCCCTCCCGCGTGCCGGTGCCGTCGGCTCGCGGACGCAGACAACCGACAGCACCATCCCACCCTCTCCTCCTGTGACCAACCACATGGGGGAGACCATGAACTGGACCAGACTGGTGGGACTTGCCGCGGCCGGTCTCGCGCTGTGCGGCTGCGCCCATACGGCAAACGCGAGCGGGCCGACGCAGAACCCGGGTGCGTCCACCCACAGCACGCACCAGACTGCGAACAAGCCCGCAGGCAACCGCGACAGCGCACCGACCCGCACACCCTTCACGCCCGCGTTGGAGCTGACAGGCAATCTCGACGCCCGCCCCGGGCAACTGGTCGGCATCCGGCTCGACTTCCTCACCCGCGCCCAGGGCCGTGACGCGGTGACGGCCCACTCGCCGGCGTTCAACGAGCCCGTACCGCTGCGATGGCAGGACGACGACTCCTACAGCGCCACGCATCCGCTGGCGATGACGGACAAGCCCGGCTGGTACCCGCTCAACGTCTCCGTCGCAGGCCACACCGTCGCCCACGACAGGATCCACGTCCTGCCTTCCAAGCGCCCTTCCTTCACCGTCACCTTCGCATCGGAGGTGGCGCGGCCCGGGGAACTGCTGTGGCTGAACTTCGACGACCTGTACCCCGGTGAGCGGGGCACCGACTTCACCGTGCGATCCACGGCCCTGCATCAGCCCGTTCGACTCGTCCACGACGAACGGTACGACTTCTCCAACCCCCGAGCATTCTCGGCCAGCACGGAGCTCGCACCCGTCCTCGCCGACGGCACGTACACCTTCACGCTGTACGGCCCGCACGGCCACCGCATCGCCCAGAAGCCTGTCACGATCCGCGCATCCCGCCCCGGCGACGCCGACTACCTCGGCAAGGCACACGGCCCCGACCTCTACGACCCGACCCTCGGCTACGCCGATGCCCCCCACCGGCACGACTTCACCGTCGGCCCCGCAGGGCGGGTCGCGGTCATGTGGCACGACGCGGTCCCGGACCCGGGCGAGGAGACGCGGCTGACCGCCATGTCCCCGGCGTTCACGCAGGTACTCCGCCTCCACCGCGACGACAGCAAGTCCGCCGACGGCGATGACCCGCGTTACCTCAACACGGCCACCATCCGAACCGGCCTCAAACCGGGCCGCTACCCCGTGACGATCGTCGCCCACCACCACCGCGTCATAAAGGTCGGCTACGTGACAGTGACGACGCGGCAGACGCACTGAGCTCGGTCTTCCTCCTCCGGCATCACATGCGCCTCGAACAGGTCAGCGGCCGATTCGCAATGACCTCGTGCCGGCCGGGAGACGCGCCCTGGCGAAATGGCGTCGGCGTGGGGCGGAGGGAACACCATGCCTGTGAGGATGGTTGCACCAGGGTATGAAGGCTATTGGCGTCTACGAGTTCGGCGGTCCGGAAGTCCTGCGTGTCCTGGAGTTGCCCGAACCACAGGTGGGCCCAGGCGAGGTCCGCATCCGGGTGCACGCGGCCGCCGTGAATCCGACCGACGTCCTGCTGCGGCGCGGCGGCCACGCCGTGCGCATGCCCGACCGGAAACCCCCGTTCGTGCCTGGCATGGATGCCGCCGGAGTCATCGACCAGCTCGGACCCGGGACCGACGCCCGCCTCGCCATGGGCCAACCGGTGGTCGCCATGGTGCTGTTCACCAGCGCGCACGGCGGAGCCTACGCCGAGCACGTCGTCGTGCCCGCCGCCTCGGTGGTGCCGGCCCCCGAGGGGGTGGACTTCCCCGCGGCATCCACCCTGCTCATGAACGCCATGACCGCGCGCCTTGCCTTGGACGCGCTGGCCGTGCCGCCTGGCGGGACCATCGCCGTGACCGGTGCGGCCGGTGCCGTCGGGGGGTACGCGGTCGAGCTGGCCAAGGCCGACCGACTGACCGTCATCGCGGACGCCGCCCCGCACGATGCCCACCGAGTACGAGGATTCGGCGCCGACCACGTCGTCGAACGCGGCCCCGAGGTCGCCGCCCGCATCCGAGCGCTGGCGCCCGAAGGCGTTGCCGGCCTCGTGGACGGTTCCATGCAGACCACCGAGATCATGCCCGCCGTCGCCGACGGCGGGAGCCTGGCCGAGCTGCGCGGCTGGCCCGGCCCGGCCGAACGCGGCATCCGCGTGTGCCCGGTGATGGTGACGGACGGCCTCACCGACACCGAGCGGCTGGACACGCTGCGCCGCCAGGCAGAGGAGGGCGTCCTGACGCTGCATGTCGCCGACGTGCTCCCCGCCGAACAGGCAGCCAAGGCCCACCGCCTCTTGGAGGCCGGCGGCCTACGCGGCCGATTGGTCCTGGACTTCTCCTGGTAGGCCGTGTCCGCAAAGCCCCGTGTGCCGGACGTCGCCCGGCACACACTCTCGCCGCACCGACCGACGACCCCATTACCCCATCAGTGCCTCAGTAGCTCAGTACCTCAGTACGGGGGCCGGCCCGGCACGCCGATCGCCCTGCCTTCCGCCGTGGGCCCGCCGCCCGCCGACAGACACCGTTCCGGCCGCCGCCCGGGTGGCGGGACGCGTCGGGCGGCGTGATTGGTGCGAGTCCGTGCTCCTGCCCTCGGGCCCCTGCGATCGCCCCTCCACCAGCCCACACCCCGGGCGCCGGTTCTGCCGTCCACCGTTGCCGAACCGCCGCAGCCGGCTCGCCGCGACGATCATCACCCGGCTCCGCGACCTTTCTCCAAGAGCCATCAGCAGCGGCCTAGCTGAAGACGGCCGCCAGTACGGCCAGCGCCACAAATGGTTCGAGCAGGGGGCAGTTGGGACGGGCTGTGCGCAGCCGCCCGAACCGCCGAGGAGAACCGTACGTTCCGAGCGGAGCCAGGATCGCTCGGCCATCATCTCGGCCGCATCGCCGCGGGCGAGGAACGTTACCCATGGTTCGTGGCCTTGCCGGCCGAGGCGTTCGATGCGCGCAGCCTCGCCGGACTGGACGGCATCCAGCGCATCGAGAACTGATGCCGGGCGCGCCCCGTAGGCGGCGCAAAGGGCGTTGAGGCGGCTTCGCAGGGTGTGCTCCCCGGCAACGGGTGCTCTTCGCTGCTGCTCGACGGGACGCAGCGGCACGGCGTACCAGGCCAGCTGCGCGAGGTCGTCGAGGGCATGGTCGGGCGCTGCGAAGTCCCAGTCGATGAAGCCGGCCAGTCGGTCGCCGTGCCAGATGGAGTTCCACGGGCCCAGGTCGCCGTGCCGAATGATCAGGCCGGGCCTCCACCCGCCCTCATGGCCCTGCCACCGTGCGTCGGCCGGCGGCTGGAAGTCCCGAACAGCGTCGTGGTAGTCGCGCAGCCAGGACCCCAGTTCGCTGATCCCGCCGGTCGACCGCAGAGGCGACGGCCAGGGGGAGAACGCCGGTTCGCCGTGCAGCAGCGACAGCACCTCATCGGTGCCGTTGGTGCCGAGGGCGCGCGGAGCCCGAGTGAAGCCCACCGATTCCAGGTGGGTCAACAAGGCGTGCACCGCAGGCGTCCACTCGCCGACCGGCCGGCGGATCGTCTCGCCGATCCGCCGCACCGTGGTCACGCTGCCCTTGTCAGTGGCACCGTCCTCGATCATCGAGCCAGCGTAGCCCGCGGTCCGGACGGTCGGGCTAATGGCTGGCTGGCGCGGGCTCGGGGACGTGCAGGTGGTGGCTCAGCGAGGAAGGCGTGACTGTCGTCCTCGGCCATGCACGCGGTCCGTCTTGCATGGGGTGCCGACCGTCGGGGGCTGGCCCAGGTGGCCGTGGCACAGGTGCTCTCGGCTGTTGGGTTCCGGCGGTCGGAGGGGACAGACGAACCGGCCGAGGACGTCGGCCGGCAGACTGCTCCGCTGTCATCTGTCGTGTGGCCGCCACACGGCTGCCGGTCCGGCTCGGCTGTGCCGCCGGGTGCCTGGTCGGTCGTCCGGTTCTTCTGCCTGGTGGGCAGCCTGCACTGGTGGTGCGCTGTCGGGCCGCTCGCCGCGGGCATGCCGCCCGTTGTGCCGTCCAACGGAGTGCCGCCGCTGCGCGGCCCCGGTCGGACGGTGCGCTGCCACGAGACTCTGCCCAGGCTGTCGGCCGGCCGCCCCGCTCACCGTCAGGGCGCCGCCCGGCCGCGGTCGTTGATCTGGGGTGATCGTCCTCAGGCGCTGGCGGAGCTGCGGTCGGTCTGCCGCCACATGGTCATCCTGTGAGCTGTGAGCTGTGAGCTGTGAGCTGTGAGCTGTGAGCTGTGAGCGGTGGCGAGGCGTGTTCCTGTCGTGGTGTCGACGGCAGCGGCATCCGGTCGGCCCCACGATGCCGGCGCTTCGTATGCTTGCAGTGCGGGGAACCGGAAGCTGACCACCTTCGGAGGCGAACGACCATGTCGGAACAGCGTGTTGTCCTGGTGACGGGCGGAGGAACAGGAATCGGGGCCGCAACCGCCCGGCTGCTGCGCACCGCCGGGCATCAGGTCGTGATCTCCGGGCGGCGGCCCGAGCCACTGCGCCGGGTGGCCGAGGAGACCGGAGCACTGGCCCACCCCTCCGACGCCGCCGACCCCCAGGCCGTGCGCGAGCTCGTCGAGACGACGGTTGCGGCCTACGGCAGACTCGACGGTGTGGTGCTCAACGCCGGAATCGGGCGGGGCGGCGCGGTCGGCGACACCGCGGTCGAGGACTGGGAAGCGCTGATACGGACCAATCTCACCGGCCCGTTCCTGCTGCTGCGTGCCGCGCTGCCGCATCTGCTGGAGACCCGCGGTGCGGTGGTCGCGGTCGCCTCGGTCGCCGCGCTCCGCAACAGCGTCGGCAACGCCGCCTATGCGACCTCCAAGGCGGGTCTGCTCCACCTGTGCCGCTCCTTCGCCGTCGACTACGGGCCGCAGGGGCTGCGGGCCAACACGGTGTGCCCGGGCTGGGTGCGTACCGAGATGGCCGACCAGCGGATGGCGCGGTTCGCGGCGGAGGCGGGGCTGGCGGGCGGTACCGAAGCGGCATACGAGGAGGCGAACCGGCTGACTCCCGCCCGGCGGCCGGGTGATCCGCAGGAGGTCGCCGAGGCGATCGACTGGCTGCTGTCGCCCGCCGCGTCCTACGTCAACGGGGCCGTTCTCACCGTCGACGGCGGGGTGACCCAGGTCGGCGTCGGCGGTGCCGCCTTCGACTACCGGATCGAGGCGCGCACCCCGCGCCCGTAGCGGACTCCCGACGGGAGGCCGAGCCAGGACGGCATCCAGCGCCAGCCATGCTCGTCGCCGGGGATTTCCATGCCCGCGGCGCGAGCAAGGCGGCGGCCGACCTCAGCCCACCCAGGCCCATCCCCACAGGGCGTACTGCCTCCGGCCGGTCGGTTGGAAGCAGACCGGGTGCCTGGCAGAGCCATCACACTCGCCGTCCGGCATCCGAGTGCACGAGCCGGCCCCGGACGCTGCGCCACGGGGAAAGGGGAGCGCCGGGGCCGGTGAGCTGCGCCCGGCCTAACGCCTCTCTGTGATGGCCTCCTCCACTTCCTCGCGGACCTCTCTCGCGGAATAGCGCGCGGCCGTCCCGTACGGGGCGAGCAGCCCGTCGGCGAGTGAGGGATCGTCCTCCAGCAGTTCGGCTACCAGCACGGTGCTTCCCGGCGGCACTTCCGCCGCCAGCATCTCCAGCGCCGCGTTGGCTGCGGTCGCCTCGCGCGCGTCATGGGCACCGCCGATCAGCCCGCCCGCGCCGAAGCCGATCATGACGCCGAGCGGGCCGCCGAGGATGCCCAGGAGCCCGCCGATCAGGCCGCCGACGGCGAAGGCCCGGGCGGTGCCGGTGCTGTCGACGGCGTCGGGGAAGTCGAGGACGCCGTCGGCGTCGCGCGCGACGACCGCCGCCTCGCGCAATTTCACCTCGCCGGTGGAGTGCGCCCGCCGCAGCGCGTCGAGCGCCTGGTGGCCGGCCTGCGGGTCGTCGACGTTCAGGAAAAGGATGTTGTCGTTCATGATGTCCACTGTTGGCGCTCCCGGCCCTTGGCGCACCCCAGCGGAGCCTGCCATGCCGAGTGGGCCGGTGCGTCGCGCCCTGTCAGCGGCGGACCAGCGAGGACGACTCCGGCGCCAACTCTGACCGACTGGACGCGGCCTTCCAGTGGCACCAGGGGAGTCGCGCCCCCGAGCGTTGCCCGCATGCGTGGCATGGCATGGCATCCATCTGACGTGGGACCAGCACGACGGGTGGCGCCTCACCCATGGGCTCGGCGGATGGCCCCCGGCCCGATCTGTATCGGCGGCGACCCATGGGCTACCCAGGCACCCAGGCCGCCGTAGAGCGCTGGGAGACGTCCCCAGCCTGCCCTCTTCGTCGTGTGCCTTCGAGGAACGGTCACCGCGACCGCTCCTCGAACTGACTGCGCAGGTTGGAAACAGGATGGGCCGTAGGCAAATTCTGAGAACGGCCGCGGGGCCGACAGCCCTGAAAATGTTGATGGGAAGTAGGAACAGGGCGACGCCCTGCCGCGCTCTGGGCTCCGGGTCCCTGGACCGCCGGGTTTCGCCCATGAGCGATGATCCCCTCATGGACAGAGCGGTTGATCTCGACGAGGCGGCTGCGGTTCTGGCTGGGCAGACATCCGCGGCGAAGGCGCACAGATGTATGTCGACCGCGACCTGCGAACGGCCGACGAGGATGCCGATGCAGTCGATGCTCTTCGGCCCCACTCCTTTCACCGTGCGCAGCGCGGCGCGATTGGCCTGGTGGTCGAGCCACGCATGCCGATCATCACGGGTGTCGACGCCGTTGGTAGCCAGCACGTTGGCGATGGCGTGGGCCGTTGCAACCTTCGGTGAGTTATGGAAGTTCATGGCCACGGCAAGGTTTTCTACGGCAAGCCGTTCCTGGAAACCGCGGACCGTTGCCGCATCGGGCCAGTCCGCTTGAAGCCGGAGCAGCCGTGCTCGGAGGGTCGCCTCCTACTTGCGGCGGGCGTGGAAGCTGGCGTCGCAGATGACAGCGCCCCAGCGGCTTCAAGACGGTGGGCCCTCACTGACGAGGGAGATCTTTCATGGCGTCCTCGCAGCCGCGTACCCAGGCATCGAGGTGTTCCCGCGCGACGCCCTGGGTGAACTTCTCCTGGCGGGAGGCGAGACGGCAGTCGATGCTGGCAGTCCAGCCAGAGCGAGTGAAGGCGGAGGCGGGTGGCGTCTGTTCTGTGCGGGTACCGTCCGTGGGCGTGGTGGGCGTGGTGGGCGTGGCGGGGAAAATGCGCGTGGTGTGTGCCTTGGCGGTGAGTCCTCGTCGCATGGTGGCGAGCCACTGGTATCCCTGCCGGTACTCCGCGGCCCCAACAGCGCCGGTGCCGAAGAACGTGTCTTCCAGGATCGTTACGGTGAGTGCCACGGCAGTGATCGCCGCGGCCGTGCAGATCAGTGCCGTGCGCATCCTGCGCGTCATGGTCGATCCCCCCTTGGCAGCCGGGAAACGATACCCCCGGCGCCGAGTTGTCTCTGGCTGATGGCCCGATGACCGCCACCGGCCCTCCCTCCTGAAACTCCAGCCCGGCCCTGCGGGCCGTGAACAGCCGAGGCCCTCTACACCTGCTCACTGACTGCGTATCGACCACGCGACCCATCGGACACCCATCGGACGCACCCTGTCCTCGCAGGGGGCCTCTCCGGCACCACCCGTTGGTAAGTACGCTTGGCACACGTGAAGCAATACAACCAGCGCGGCACCGATGCGCACACCTATACCGTCCTCGCCTTGACCCTGATCGGCACCGCCATCGGCGGCCTTACCTTCAGCGCCGTCTCAGAGTGGCAAGGAAAACTCCTCGCACTGATCATCTTGATCGGTTGGGGACTCGGCGTCCGATGGTGGAGCCGCACCCGGCCCCACCACACCAGCGACACCAACTAACCTCGCGACGCGGCGGGAACACGGGCGCGGGCGACGTCACTTCAGTGCCGAATCCGCCGCCACCCTCAGGATCGACCGTAGCTGCGCAATGATGTCCAGCCGGTTCTGCACGAACTGCGGATCCGTGATCTTTCCGGTCGCCGGATCGGTGTTGCCTGCGCCGAACTGGAGCACCGGTGTGTGCACGTGCCCGCCTGGCAGCGTGTCGTGCAGGCCCAGCCGGTCGCGCAGCAGGGTCGCGCGGTAGGCGATCTCATTGGAGAGGTAGTTGCCGCCGCCGCCCTCACGCGCCGTGGAGCCCGGCGTGGGGCCGTCGGGGCGTACGACGGGTTCGGTGCTCCCGGTCGGGATCTCGGTGACCTCGGTGTGGTCGTAGCCCGGGAACCGGCCGGTGCGCGCGGTCACCATCGCCTTGTAGGGGAGGGTAGTTGTCGTCCACTGCGGCTGTGTGGCCGGGGCGGCGACCGGGATGGTCCCAGTGCTGCTGATGTTGTCGTTGTCGGGGTACCCGCCGCGCCAGGCCCCGTTCGTCCGCTCGACGTCGAAGCGGCCCACCCGGCCCTGGCTCACCGTCGTGTACAGGTCGACCTTCGGCAGGTACGGCGCCAGCGTCCGCTCCACCGTTCCCTCCGCGAAGTCCTGCCAGCGCACCGGGAACGTGACGGCCTCGATGCGGGCCGGACCGGAGTCGGTCTGGATCACCGTTCCGTCGAGAGCGAGCGCGACGGCCCCGGACGGGTTGGAGATCCTGATGTCCCGGTCCAGCGTGAACGGGTCGAAGCCGGTGACGAGAATCCGCTTGATGCCCGTGGCGCGCGACGGGTAGCGGATGTCGCTCTGGCCCCGCGAGGTCCGCTCCAACTCTTCCAACAGGGTGGAACGTTGCGCGTCACTGAGCCCGAAACCCGGCTCCCATCTGCGCACGTCCCGCGTCATCCCGAGCCGCGCCCAGTACAGCGGCCGGTCGTCGTCCCGACCGAGGTCGCCGCCCGCGGGGCCCCGTCCCTGCGCCCGGCCGACGGCGCGCCGCCACAGTGCCGTACCGTCCCGCACGACGATGCCGCGGGCCTGCTTAAAGGAGTGCGTCCGGGCCAGGTCGCGGACGAAGTCGGGGGCTACGGAGTCGAATCCGGAGCGTCGCAGTATCTCCTGCGGTACCGCCTTGTCGAGGCGCTGTTCCTCGACGGTCGGGGTCGGGGCGCCCTGAGCGGCCCGGGCCGTCGCCGTGGTCGCGGGTACCGCCAGACCCGCCAGCAGGGCCATTCCGAGGAATCCGCGCCGAACACGTAGGGAATTCAAGGGGCTTGGGGTCCTTCCGTCGCTGTGGGGGCGTACGCGTACTGCCGGACCGCTGCAGTATCGCGTGACGGAAGTGGTCTACGCCATGGGTGAGGCTCAGGGGCCTCGAACTCATACTGCAACCAGGGACTGTGTGAGGGTGTGATCAATCACGGGTTTTGCTCCCGCACGGGCGGAATCTGGTAGGACGTTGCGTGTGACGCGCAGGCAACTCACCGATGACAGCGGAAGTTGATCGAGTCGTACCTGTCGACAGATGAGTACGGCCGTACCCCGAGCGACTGCCGGACCAGTTCGAGGGGGTGATCGGGCGGGGTTGGGTCGCGCAGATCCGCTGGGGGGCGGCGGCAGGAACCGCGCCCCGGCGAAGGGCGGCTGATCAGCGCGGTGTTCCGGAACTACGAGTCCAGGTCCGGCCAGCCGCTGCTGCACGGCCACGCCGTCGTATCGATTACCGCTAGCGGTGCGGCTCAGCGGTCGTGGCCCTTGATCTGTGCGGCGGCGCGGTGCAACTCGGCAAGAACCGTGCGGACGGCCTTTCGGGCGGTGCGCTCGGGCCGGTGGAGGACGTCGATGTCGCGTCGGGCGTGTACTCCGGTCAGCGGCCTGAGGACGACGTCGGGGTGCGGCTGAGCGGTCCAGCGGGGCATCAGCGCGAGGCCGCCGCCGGCGGCGACGGCCACGGCGACTACCGCGAATTCGTTGATGCGGTGGACGATGTCGAGTCGGCGGTTGGCGACGCTGGCGATGGCCTCGATGGTGGACATCAACGGGAAGCCGTCGTGCACCGTGATCCACGGCTGGTCCGCCACGTCCCGCGGCGTGAGCAGCGGCTTGGACGCCAGCGGATGGCCGGCCGGCAGGGCGACGTCGAGGGGTTCGCGCAGCAGCGTGGTGGAGGTCACGGTGCGTGGCCAGGGCGGACTGTGGTCGAGGCGGTGGGCGAGCACGAGATCGTAGTGACGGGTGAGGGCGGGGAAGCGGTCCTGGGCGACGTCCTCGTCGGCGAGCGCCGGGCGGGGGCGTCCGGGGCTGACGAGGCTGCGCAGCAGGAGTGGAAAGAACGCGGACGCTGCGCTGTGGAACGCGGCCACCGACACGTCGCCGTCGGGTTGTTCGGCGAAGTCGGTGATCGTGTGCCGGGCCTGGGCCAGGGCGGTCTCGACCTTGATGGCCGCCGCGGCCAGGGCCTGCCCGGCGTCGGTCAGCACCACCCGGCGTCCGGCGCGCTCGGTGAGCGGGACGGGGATCGAGCGTTGCAGCAACCGCAGTTGCTGCGAGATCGCGGAAGGCGTCACATGCAGTGCCTCGGCGACGGCGCTGACGCTGCCCAGGTCTCCCAGTTCGCGCAGGATGCGCAGCTGCCGTTCATCCATCCTGACAGTGTAGTGCTGCTACACCTCATATTTAGAAGTTGGTTATAGCCTTCAACGTACTGGTGGGGCAGCGTGGGGGCATGCATGTTGCCCGCCGCACCGATGCGGTACTTCTCCTGGTCGCGCTGGTCTGGGGTTCCAGCTATCTCGCGGCCAAGACGGCCACCGACGCACTCCCGGTCCTGGCGGTCCTGTTCGCCCGGTATGCGATCTCCGCGCTCGCGTGTGGAGCCCTGGTCGCCTCCCGCCGCCAAAGGCGCCACTGGACCCGCGCGGAGGTCCGCGCCGGGTTGCTGCTGGGAGTCACCCAGGCGACCGTGCTCGTGCTGGAGACCTACGGGGTGGCGCACACCAGCGCCGCGAACGCCGGGCTCATCATCAGCCTGACCATCGTGCTGACACCGCTGCTGGACCGCACCGGCAGTCGGCGGCTGCCGTGGACGTTCTTCCTCGCCGCCGGACTCTGCGTGGTGGCCGTCGGGCTGCTCACTTCCAGTACCGGGCTGCACGCACCACGGCTCGGAGACGTGCTGATGCTCGCTGCCGCAGTCGTCCGGGCCGGGCACGTCGCTCTCGTCGGACGGCTCACCGTGGGCCGTCCCATGGACCCGCTGCACCTGACGACCGTTCAGACCATCGTGGGCTCGTCACTGTTCCTGCCGCTCGCTTTCACCCACCTGCCTGACCTGGCCCACAGCAGTGCCACCACCTGGACCCAACTGATCTATCTCGCCCTGTTCTGCAGCGTGTTCGCCTTCCTCGCCCAGACCTGGGCCGTGCAAGGCACCTCCGCCAGCCGGGCCAGCTTGTTGCTGGGCACCGAACCGATCTGGGCTGTCGCCATCGGGATCAGCGTCGGCGGCGAACGGCTCACCCTCTGGGCGACACTCGGCGCCGTGCTCATGATCGCCGGAACCTACTGGGGCCAGGCCATCGAACGCACCCACCGCACCACCACGGCAAGAACCGAGAAAGAAGACGATGCGTGCCCGACAATGACACCCACCAGCGCCTGATCACCCTCTACGCGCGCTTCCCTCGGAGGCGGTGTACGGAGGCAACGGCCCAACGGCCACGGAGGCGAACAACAGGTGTCATGCCGCCGCGCCCACCCATACCTCCCCTCCCTTGCTCACCCCGAACCCCGGCCCCCGAACGCCGCTCTCGCGCTCGCACGTCTTTGACCAGCGCGTTTCCATGATAATTCTAAGCAACTGCTGCGCACTTCGGATATGTCGCAGCCTTGCACCGGAAAGCTCGTCAAGGGGGCCATCACATGAACACGCAGGCATCCAAGTCACCGGACCCGGCACGGAAGTTCCGGGCCCTCGCCCCGATGGCGCTCGACCTGGTCATCCCCATCGCAGGCTTCTACGTACTGCACCAGCTGGCCGGCTTCAGCCAGGTCTGGGCGCTGACCCTCGCCGGCGCGGCGGGTGGCGTGTGGACGCTGATCCACACCATTCAGCGGCGCAAACTCGACGTCATCGGCCTGCTCGTCGTCCTGGAGATGGCGCTGACGGTCGCTTTGCTGTTCATATCCGACGATCCGCGGCTGATCGCCGCCAAGCCGTCCTTCTACACCCTGCTCGCTGCCGTCTACCTGCTCCTTACCTGTGTCGCCGGGCGGCCCCTGGTCTATGTGGCGGCCACCCCCATGGCCACCGACGGCGACCCCGACCGCGCCGTCGCCTATGAGCAGGCGTGGGAGCGCTCCCAGCCGTTCCGCGCTCGTGAGCGCATGGTGACGGCGGCGTTCGGGCTGGCCGCACTGGTCGACGCCGTGCTGCGCGTGATCGTCGTCTACAGCTTCGACGTCGACAAGTTCAACGAGTCGTTCCTGCTGTCCCAGCTGCCGGGCATCGTGCTGATCGTCGCCGTGCTGCTGTTCACCAAGTCCCAGATCAAGGTGCTGCACGGGCTCGTCGACGAGGTTCACGACCAACTGGCCGCCGAAGGCGTCATCGGCCCGCGCCCCGACGCCGGCCAGCACACCGCCCCGGCGCTGAACGAGGCCACACGATGAGCATGCGTGCCGCCGTGCTCGGCCCGCCGCTGCGGCCGACTGCGCCGCTGGCGCCGGCGCATCCGTCCCAACATCGCGATCAACACCGTTCGGGCACGGGTTACTTGCCACGTGGCCGGAGGTTCACTGGGACAGCAGACCGAACGACTGGGGCCGCCGAGCAAATCGCCTCGATCGGCTGAGAACGGTCTGTCCAGGTGACCCTGTCGATGACGAGGAGCAGCGTCTCTCGAGCCGTTCGGGAGGCGCGGATGAACGTCAGTGGGCTGCAACATCGATGAGTTCGACCTCTGTCGCACTGCCTGAGGCGTAGCGGTCGCTCGGACGCAGGACCGCACGCGCTCTCTTACGGCGCCGGGGACCGGAAACGGGGCATCAGCCACCGCGCCGGTCCCCGAACCAGGTCTCAGATGCCGAACAGTCGCTCAGCGTTGGTGTGCGCGACTTTGTGACGATCCTCGGGGCTGAGCGGAGCGGTTTCCAGGAACGCGGCGTGCTGGGCAGGGTCCCCGAAGGGGTAGTCCGTGGCGAACATCAACCGATCGGCCCCGAACACCGTCAACGCACACTGCAGCGGGGCCACGGTGGTGTACCCGCTGATCGTGAGGTGGACGTGGGAGCGCACCGTGTCGGCGACGGACTCGTGCCCCGGTCGCAGTCGGCTGAGGACCGAGTCGGCGCGCAGCAGGGAGAACGGCAGATTCTCCCCCATGTGTCCGACAACGACCTGCAGGAGCGGATGCCGGTCGAACACCCCGCCCAGCACCATGCGCAGCACATGCATGCCGGTCTCGACATGCCAGCCCCACCCCGCGGTCGTCAACAACGCCGCGGCCGCCGGGTCGAGGCCCGCTCCATAGGCATCGGCGACGGCAGCCGGCGGATATGTCGGGTGCAGGTACACCGGAACCCCGAGCTCCTCCGCTGCCGCCAGGACCGGGGCGAACTCGGCGCCGTCGAGGAACCGGCCACCGGTGTGGCCGTTGATGATGAGTCCGCAGAACCCCAGGTCGCGCACCGCGCGGAAGGCTTCAGCCGCAGCGGCCTCGGGGTCGGGCATGGGCAGACTCGCCAGCGCACGGAATCGCCCCGGGTACTGACGGACCGCCTCGGCCGCACGGTCGTTGAGCGCCCGCGCCAGGTCGGCAGAACGCGCCGGAGCTACCTCCTGAGCGGCCGGAGCCACCACCGACAGCACCTGGACGTCGATGCCGGCCGCATCCATCACCGCTACCCGCCCGGCACCGAGATCGGCCAGCGGGTCCACCGCCGCGGGCGGCAGCCCCTGGGCGGCCATCACCTCTCTCACGTGCTCGGACGGCAGGAAGTGCTCTTCAACAGCGATCAGTCGCATGCGTCTCTCATCTCACACGTCTCGGAACAGCCCGACGGATCTGACACCTCGACAGGGGGCAGTGGCGCGCTCACGGGACTCGACCACGATCGCTCCTGCCGACCTTCGCGGCCGTCCGCTCCCAGAGCGGGCGGCCGTCGTCGTCCGCACCCACCAACCGGCACGTCCGGACAACTACACGACGCATCACCCCAGCACCCTCGGGTATCAGCGACCCAGTACCGCTCGCGTCAGCTTGGCCTGGGCGCGCAGCGCGTACGGTCCGATCCAAAGGCCCAGCAGGAGCCACACCACGCCGAGTCCGGCCGCCCAGTTCGCCGAGCGGGCGCTCTCCAGCCGGATGAAGCCGTACCAGCTGTTGTCCCAGGTGGAGACCCACGGGTCCCACAGGACCGGCATCAGGACACCGAAGAGGCCCAACGCGAACAGCAGGAGGGGGACAACCGCGAGGAACCAGCTGGCAACGAGGGAGACCTGGGCCCAGGCCCAGTCCCGCCAGGTCGAGCGCCGGCTCAGCACCCTCAGTGCCCCCTTCACCAGCCCAGGGACACCGGGAGTTTCGGCGGCCCCATCCAGCGCACCAGGGTGCCGCTCCCACGAGCCGGCTCCCTTGCTCGGGCCAACGCCGTACCACCGCTGGCCCAGGCGGAGCTGGCAGTCGGCCAACCCTCGCAGCGCCTTCGCCACCAAGGGGACCAGTGCGAACCCGACCCAGATGAACAGCGTGGTGATCGCGGTGATCAGCAGCCAGGAGACCACAGCCGCCGTCCATCCCAGGAGCATCAGCACCAGTCCGCGCCACGGCGCGAGCAGCCCGCCGATCAGCCCCCCGCCCCGCTGCGCCCGCCGGGCCTGCGTGCCGTCATCGTGCTCGGCCTGCCCGGGCGCTCCTGGCCGCGTGGCCGCCCCCACAGTCCCATCCGGCATGCTGTGGCCCCTGCCTTTCCGTCGTCTGCAAGAACGGGAGGTCAGAACCCGTTCTTTGATCATTCTCGCAGGTGGCAGGGGCCGGAGCACTGGGGCTATCCCCCGTATCCGCCTGTGACGTGCCGCAAGTCGCGCTGGCGGTTGTCGACTGGCTCGGGCTACGGCTCATCGACAGGGATGCGTTTCTTCCTTGAGCGACCTGGTGCTGCCCCTCCAGCCCCGCGAGCGACCGAGGACCCCCAACCACATCACCCTGCGTATCCGCGGGTGACTCGGCTCAGTCCCAGTCCCAGTCGCATCGGCCGCAGCGCCGCGCTCTGGACAGCTGCGTCGACCGTCTCCACACTCCCGACGGTCGTTCCCTGCCCACTCGACCCCGACCGCCAACACCGTGCCGAGCAACTCCAGAGCCGGATGGCCCAGGCACAGCAGGCTGCCGAGCGTGCCCGTCGAGCTGCCGGCCGTGCGACGCAGGCCGCCGAAGACGCCCTTGGCCGTGCCGGCGTCGCCGACCGAGCCGTACCGGGGGCCTCGGCAACTTCGCAAGCCTTCACCCAGGACGTGATCGCGCCGCAGCAACAGGCTGTCCTTGAAGCCGAGGCCGCTGTGCGGGAGCTGGCCGCGCGGCCGGAACGGAACGCCGAGCACCTTCGGGAACTTGCCGAACTCATCGACCTACGGGACGAACTGCCGCACCTGGAAAGGGACAAGGAGGCCGCCGAGGCTGCCTAACACCGCCGCACGGCAGGACACCGACCAGGCGGTGAAACAGAGCACTGACCGGTGGTCCAACCACCTGCTCCGGCGGATGCAGGCATGCGACCCGGAGATCACCACCGTCTCCATCAGCCCAGAAGACTCCTCCGTCCCCCTCAACGGCAGCCCATTCGATGCCGGGGCCGTCGCAGGGCACGGCATGACCCGCACCAACGTCAGCACTTGGCTGGCACTACGCGCCACCGCGCGGGAAGTGTCCGCTATGCCCGTGCCCCAGTTCCTGATCGTCGACAGCCCCTTCACGGGCCTGGGCAGCAGCACCGAGGACCAGCGGACCGGGACAGCTCTGCTCAACAGCCTCACCGACCTGGCCACCTCGGAGCAACCGGCGGGCACGGAAGGACTGGTCATCATCGCCTGCACCGAACTGCACGGCACTCCTGGGCCGGTCGTTCGCGAAATCCGCACCAGCTTGGCAGACGGCGCCGTCCCCGGCCTGCAACCGCGACAGTCCACCACTACGTAAGAGCTGCGAGGACGGATGCCGGATGCCTTGATGCGGGGCCAGCGTCCACCAGACGGGGATTGCGTGGCCAGCGACCGCACCCCGGTCCTCTGACTCGAGGGCGCCGGCTCCTTCCCGACGGCAGTCGAGCGCCGCTTCAGTACCAGTTTCTGATCCGGGACCGGTGACGAGCTGGTGGACGACTCATCGAGCCGACACGATCGATGGCGTGGTGGATCCAGATGATCGATTTCAAGGGGTTGAGTGGTCGTAGCCGGTCAGTGCGCGCATGACCGGCTGGCCGCGCATGAAGCCGGCTCCCCTCATCAGACCCCTCGGAATCGACCGTCTAGGCTGGCGCAATGACTGATGAGCAGGAGCGGGTGCAGCCGTCGGGAGTGTGGGCCACGGCGGTGGGGGTGGCCCGGGTGCGGGCGCTGGAGACCGAGCGGGAGAACGCGCTGTTCCGCGACCCACTGGCACAGGCATTCGCCACCGCCGGCGGCCTGTGGCCCTCCTCGCCGCCGCCCGATGACGAGGCCGCACGACGCCGCCGGCTGGCTGTGTCGTTCTCCATCGTCATCAGGACGAAGTTCCTCGACGACGTGTTGCAGCAGGCATCCGCGTCCGGGGTCCGGCAGGTCGTGCTGCTCGGCGCCGGCATGGACAGCCGGGCCTTCCGGATGGACTGGCCCGAGGGCACCCGGCTGTTCGAGGTCGACACCGCCGCGCCACTGGACTTCAAGGCAGCGGTGCTGCGCCAGGAGCGTGCCGTCGCACGCTGCGAGCGAATCACCGTCGCGGTGGATCTGCGTGAGGACTGGCCAGGCGCGCTGGCCGCCGCAGGGCACGACCCGGCGGTGCCGACCGTGTGGATCGCCGAAGGACTGCTGATCTATCTGCCCGAGGACGCGGTGGAGCTGCTGCTGGACCGGATCAGCGCGCAGTCGGCGGCAGGCAGTCGGATGGGGCTGACGTTGGGCTCGCGCGGCGTGATCGAGCGCTTCGGGGCGGACGCCGTGCCGGGATCGGCGGCGTCCATGTGGGTCTCGGAGATGCCCGACGACCCGGTGGGCTGGCTGGACGGGCACGGCTGGGAGGCCGAAAGCCACACCCTGCGCGAGCGCGCTGCCGCCTACGGCCGCCCGATCGACACCCCGCCGCAGCGTGAGGAGCGGCCCGGCGCACTGATCTCGGCGGTCCGTCGGTAGAGCGTCTCCCGGTCCCCTAGATGACCGATTCCAAGGGGGTCTGATGAGGGGAGCCAGGTTCATGCGCGGCCAGCCGGTCATGCGCGCACTGACCGCCTACGAGCACTGAACCCCTTGGAATCGCTCATCTAGAGGCTGACGACGAATCGACGCGCTGGACGACGCATCCCTGCGAAACCTTCCGGACGCACCACCAGGGAGTGCCCGACAGGCCATGTGGCCGACCGGGAGGTCTGAGCAGACGGACAACGCCTTGCTCCTGGGCACGAACCGTGTCCCGTTGCCCCCGTAGGCGGAGCACAGATGCTGGCGTCACCGCTGCGCCGGAGCCACCGGCTCCGGGGCCATCGGCCCGTGCTCTCGCCGGTCCTTCTCACACTTGGACGCCCACCCACACCACGGTGGTGTTTCCGGGCACCCCGGAGTAGTTGTCGCAAAGGTCGTCGAGGTACTTGGTGTGCGGGGTCGGGACGTCGGGGTTCTCCTTCCACTGGTAGGCGCCGTTATCCACTCCGTTGACGCGGCAGACGGTGACGACGTCGGTGATGTAGACGTCCTTCTCGGACTGGAAGCAGTGTTCGCCGTCGTTGTTCCAGACCTGGATGGCGGGTTGGCCTCCGCAGGCGATGCGTCCGTGTTCGACGGCCATGGCGCTGCCGGTGGTCAGCCCGGCTGCGAGCACGGTGGCCGCCGCGATCGTGAGGAGCTTCAACTTGGATGATGCCATTGGGCGTTCCCCGTTTCTCGTTTTCAGCGCCGTCGGATGAGGCGGACGCCGACGCACTGTCTAGCAACGGGCCGGGCGGGCACTGCGCGATTTCACCATGCCTTGACAAGCGGAGTTGGCGGTGGTTTCTGTCGGGGCGGGCCGGCGAAGTCCGGGCGGTCGCACGACCCGTCCGAACCTTGCGGCTGTTACGGTCGCTGGTTGTGACCGATTTGCTTCCGGAATTCCCTGGGGGTCTCGTCGGCGACGACATGTATCAGATTGCTCCGCGTCTCGGCTCTATGCTCCCCGCGTGGATCGACGCCGTCCAGCGACCCGGCCTTACCGACTTCGCACTCGACCTGCTTGGCGAGCGTTCCCTGGAAGGGATGGTGAAGAGGGTCGTTCGCCGCGCTACAGGTGAGTCGGTCGCCCCGGCCGCTGAAGACGACGAGGACGAGTAGGTGATGGCGATGCCCCCGATTTTCCCCCGGGCCTGCTCGATTCTTCCCTCGGCTGAGCGGTGAATGACGAGGTCCGGGCCGCGCCCCGGACCGCCTTGGCTTAGAGGTCCTAACAAAGGCGTTGGACGTGTCTGTAGGTGATGAGACATGTAGCGAGCCCGAGGAAGGCTTCATGGATGTCGTCCCGTCGCTCCCATCGGATGCGCAGGCGTCGGAAGCCGTGCAGCCAGGCGATCGTTCGTTCGACGACATATCGGAAGATGCCCAGGCCGGAGCCGTGTGGCTCGCCTCGCCGCGCGATCACGGGACGGATGCCGCGCTGCCACAGCAGACGCCGGTACTTGTCGTGGTCGTAGCCACGGTCGGCGAACAGTGCGTCGGGCCGGTGCCGGGGTCGGCCGACAACCCCGGCGACAGGGGGGATCTTGTCGAGCAGGGGCAGGAGTTGGGTGACGTCGTTACGGTTGCCGCCGGTCAGCGACACCGCGAGCGGGATGCCTTGGGCGTCGGTGACGACGTGGTGCTTGCTGCCCGGCCGAGCGCGATCGACCGGACTGGGACCGCTTTGGGCCCCTACGGGCCGCCCGCACATGGGAAGAGTCGATCACCGCCCGGGACCAGTCCAGCTTCTTCGCCGACCGCAGCTTCTTCAACAGCAGCACATGCAGCTGGTCCCACACCCCGGCGGCATTCCAGGCGGCCAGCCGCCGCCAGCAGGTCATACCCGAACCAAAGCCCAGCTCCTGCGGCAGGTACTCCCACTGGATGCCGGTGTGCAGCACGAACAGGATCCCGCACAACGCCTGCCGGTCCGGCACCCTCGGCCGCCCCTCAACCAGCTTCGGCCCCGGCTTGGGCAGCAACGGCTCGACCAACGCCCACAGTTCATCCGACACGATCCACGGCCGCGACTGACGTTTCCCCACGACCAGACCAACGAGCAAATAGGCCAGCAGTCACATGATCAACCACTTCTGTTAGGACCTCTTAGAGGTCCTAACAAAGGCGTTGGACGTGTCTGTAGGTGATGAGACATGTAGCGAGTCCGAGGAAGGCTTCATGGATGTCGTCCCGTCGCTCCCATCGGATGCGCAGGCGACGGAAGCCGTGCAGCCAGGCGATGGTTCGTTCGACGACATATCGGAAGACGCCCAGGCCGGAGCCGTGTGGCTCGCCTCGCCGCGCGATCACGGGACGGATGCCGCGCTGCCACAGCAGACGCCGGTACTTGTCGTGGTCGTAGCCACGGTCGGCGAGCAGTGCGTCGGGCCGGTGACGGGGCCGGCCGACAACCCCGGCGACAGGGGGGATCTTGTCGAGCAGAGGCAGGAGCTGGGTGACGTCGTTGCGGTTGCCGCCGGTCAGCGACACCGCGAGCGGGATGCCTTGGGCGTCGGTGACGACGTGGTGCTTGCTGCCCGGCCGTGCGCGATCGACCGGACTGGGACCGCTTTTGGGCCCCTACGGGCCGCCCGCACATGGGAAGAGTCGATCACCGCCCTGGACCAGTCCAGCTTCTTCGCCGACCGCAGCTTCTTCAACAGCAGCACATGCAGCTGGTCCCACACCCCGGCGGCATTCCAGGCGGCCAGCCGCCGCCAGCAGGTCATACCCGAACCAAAGCCCAGCTCCTGCGGCAGGTACTCCCACTGGATGCCGGTGTGCAGCACGAACAGGATCCCGCACAACGCCTGCCGGTCCGGCACCCTCGGCCGCCCCTCAACCAGCTTCGGCCCCGGCTTGGGCAGCAACGGCTCGACCAACGCCCACAGTTCATCCGACACGATCCACGGCCGCGACTGACGTTTCCCCACGACCAGACCAACGAGCAAATAGGCCAGCAGTCACATGATCAACCACTTCTGTTAGGACCTCTTAGCCCGGCGTGTCCATCAGGGCGGTGACATAGGCATCCAGCCGCTTCTCCACGGCTCGTGTCGTCAGTTCTGTCCTGCCTGCCTCCCGCCATGGCTGCGCCACCTGCTGCACTTCTTCTGAGCACGCCAAGCCGTCCCGCACCTGCCAGTACAGTCGCTCGGTCGCGGCCTTTGCGAGTATCCCGCCGGCCTCCTCATACGCCTCGGCGAACCGCAGACCCCACGCCGGGCCGTGCAGCAACGCGAGGTTGGTGGAGCAGTGCGCTACATCGAGATCCGGCGGGCCCCAGGAGGTCGCGGCCCAGTCGACGACGCCGGTGATCCGGGCGCCTGCCGGATTTGAGGGCGGTACGTCGAGCAGCACGTTGCCGGGTTGGAAGTCCCGGTGCACGAACCGTCCTTCATAGGGCGGCGCGGGCCTGCGGATCATGTCGATCGCCGCGGCCCATGCCGCCGCGTCGGCGCCCTTGGGGACTACGACGGTGTCGGGGGTCGTCAACGCTACATACTCCCGGGGCCGCAAATGGGGTCTCCCCTGCTCGAGCGAAGCCGAGAGCTTGGGGAAGGGCCGCAACGCGTGGATCGCCACGAGTTGACGGGCCAGCAGAGGAACGCGCGTCTCCACTCCCTCATCGTCGAGGACCGTTCGTCCCGTCAGATGTGTCATCAGGAGCGACGGATACTCGCACTGCGCGGCGGTCGGATCAACCGCGACCAGTCCAGGAGCCGGCACGCCGGTCCCCGTCAGCAGCATCAGGGCGTCGGCCTCCCGGTTCAGCCAGTCCTCGGCGTGCCCCACGTAGAACGGGTCGACGAAGCTCCGCAGCACCAGGTCACGGGTGCCTCCGTCCCGCGTGCCGATGGTCAGTCGCCGCATTTCGGCAGTGATGCCCCCGTGCAGCGCCTCGGCTCTGATGATCCGTTCGCCGACCTCCAGGTGCCGACTCACCCAAGCCAGGGTCAACGGTCGGACAGCCGCCGCGTCATCGTGGTTGGTCACCATGTCACCTCATTATCCGGACGGCGGCGCGCGAAAGTTCTCTTGGAGGCGATGGCCGTGCTGCTCGGTCAGACTCCCACTCGACCTGTCGGAATCAGCTGTTGCCGCCGACGTCCGACGCTACGCCAACCAGCTGCCGCCTCCCGGAGCTCTCGGCCGACGGGATTGTCAGTGGCGGGTGCGAGGATGTGGTCCATGACGGTCATGGGGCGGGGTGCGGCGGATTGCCCGGGGCTGCAGCGTCGTGCTGACGTAGAAGGACGGCCGGGCACAGCAGGGGAGTTGGGGAACAGGCCGAGTGCTGCAAGGCATTGCGGACGGCACCATGGGCGCACGGAACCGCTTCCCTGGTACCCGCGCCACCCATTGGCTGCTTGCCGTCTCGATTCCGGTCTTGGTGGCGCTCCATCTCCTTGGCGGTGCCCTGTGGGTGATCGACGGGATGCAGCTGCCCGGGATACTGCTCAGCATCGCCAGCGGGGTGGGGCTGATGAAGGTGGTGTGGGTGCTGGCCACTCCGTTGGTGCGGCCGCTGGCATGCCCGTTGATGCTCGTACCGCTGCTCGCGGTTCCGTTGCTCGCCTACAACTCGGTGGGAGCGGTCGTCCTGCAGGAACGGGGCGTGACGCACTCCGGGGGCGTCACCGCGGTCACGCCGTGGCGGGGAAAGGTCACGGAGTACCTCTGTACGGTCCGTGAGGACGGTCCGGACGAGATAGCGGACACCGTCTTCTGCGAGCACGACGACCGGCCCGGTGAGCGGGCGCGCGTGGTCCGGGACCCGAGGGCGTTGGTCCGCCCCCAGCTCGCCGAATCGGTGGCGGACGATCAGTTCCAGGCGGTGCTCGCCGCGGCTGGCAGTATCTTCCTCCTGGTCGTCGCGGTATCGGCGACGGCGCTGGGCGCCGCTGTGCGACCGAAGTTGGTCCGTGCCTGGCAAAAATCCGGTGGGGAGCCCACGGACGAGCCCAGGTCCGGCCCGGCTGGTGCGGTACGGTGACCGACCCGCCCGGCTCCCGTCTGGACGCCGCCCCGCCCGCCCAGGTGCGGGAGGGGACGACCAGACCTTGCAGCGCGCCACCTCGGACCGCGCCCGGCTGTGCCGTGTGCTGACCGCAGGCATTGCCGCGACGGTGCTCCTCGCCGGAACCAGTGGGGGCGCCGCCGCACCACCAGCCTCGCTGGTCCCCGCGCGGCTGGCCGCCGTGGTGGACTTCAGCGCGCGCAGTGGTCGTAACGCCGCCGCGCAGGGTCACCGGGTCGTGGCCATCGAGCCGACGCCGGAACTGAGCCGGCCGGGGGAGCGGATCGCGCGAGCCAGGGCGTCCGGTGGCTCGACGACGCGCTGCCCGCACTGGCCGCGCTGCTCGGACTGACCGCGCGAGCTTGGGGACCGCGACCGGTGCTTCGCCCCGGGCTTCGACCTGGTCCTGCTCACCGCTGTGTGGGCCTGCCGCTGAACACCCACATCGACCAGCCGTGGCTGTACAGCCCCGGCACCGCCGGCTACACCGACTATCCGGCATGGCAGGGACATCAGGCGGTCGCGCGCGGCAAACCAATCCTGACGACGTGGGCCAACATTGATGCTCGCTCAGGCCAACTCAACCGCTCATGGGCGAACCCGGACACTAAGAGGTCCTAACAAAGGCGTCGGACGTGTCGGTAGGTGATGAGACATGTAGCGAGCCCGAGGAAGGCTTCATGGATGCCGTCCCGGCGCTCCCACCGGATGCGCAGGCGTCGGAAGCCGTGCAGCCAGGCGATCGTTCGTTCGACGACATACCGGAAGATGCCCAGGCCGGAGCCGTGTGGCTCGCCTCGCCGCGCGATCACGGGACGGATGCCGCGCTGCCACAGCAGGCGCCGGTACTTGTCGTGGTCGTAGCCACGGTCGGCGAACAGTGCGTCGGGCCGGTGCCGGGGTCGGCCGACAACCCCGGCGACAGGGGGGATCTTGTCGAGCAGGGGCAGGAGTTGGGTGACGTCGTTACGGTTGCCGCCGGTCAGCGACACCGCGAGCGGGATGCCTTGGGCGTCGGTGACGACGTGGTGCTTGCTGCCCGGCCGAGCGCGATCGACCGGACTGGGACCGCTTTTGGGCCCCTGCGGGCCGCCCGCACATGGGAGGAGTCGATCACCGCCCGGGACCAGTCCAACTTCTTCGCCGACCGCAACTTCTTCAGCAGCAGCACATGCAGTTGGTCCCACACCCCGGCCTGGTTCCAGGCGGCCAGCCGCCGCCAACAGGTCATGCCCGAACCGAAGCCCAGCTCCTGCGGCAGGTACTCCCACTGGATGCCGGTGTGCAGCACGAACAGGATCCCGCACAACGCCTGCCGGTCCGGCACCCTCGGCCGTCCCTCGACCAGCTTCGACCCCGGCTTGGGCAGCAACGGCTCGACCAACGCCCACAGTTCATCCGACACGATCCACGGCCGCGACTGACGCTTCCCCACGACCAGACCAACGAGTGGACAAGCCAGCAGTCACATGATCAACCACTTCTGTTAGGACTTCTAAGGAGCCATCCGTATACCGAGCGACAAGACTGCCGGGGCGAACGAAGGTGCTGATGGGTGGAACTGGGCAGGGGCAGCCGGCAGGTATGAGCGCCGCCAGCACCGCCTACTGGTAGGCGGGCGGTGTTGATCGGGTCGGGCTGTGGTTCTCACGCGGCGCAGAACTCGTTGCCTTCTGGGTCTTGCATGATCCACCAGTGGCCGGCCGGCCCGTTGTTCACCTCTCGGATGCGGTTCGCGCCCAGGGCCTCCAGCCGTGTCACCAGGGCGTCGAGGCCGTCGGATTCGCTGTGGACGTCGAGGTGCAGGCGGTTCTTGCCGGTCTTGCTTTCGGGGACGTCCTGGAAGAGCAGGCGTCGCCCTCGGCCGACGCCGCTGACGGGGTCGAACGGGTCCTCGGGATGGCGGATGGCCGCGTAGCCGCGGAAGGTTTTGCGGCCGCGGTGCTCGGCGACTGCTTCCTTGCCGAGGTGGCCGGCGGCCAGCAGCTGCTCGATGAGGACGCTGGGGTCCTCCACCTCGTACTCCAGGGCTGCGGCCCAGAAGTCCGCGAGGGCGGTTGCGTTCGTGCTGTCGATGACCAGTTTCCAGTTCAAAGCCATGTAACCGGTTATATTGGTTACATGGACTCCGACGCAAACCGAGGGCTCGTACTGCGCTCCCACACCGGCGCCGCCTACCGGTTCGACCCCGGCGCCCTGTGCCTGGAACTGCTCCCCACCGGAGGCCCTGGCCCCTTCAGTCGGTACGAAGTACTCCACGAGCCTGCCGACCTGGCCACATGGGCCGGGCGATCACGCCTCACCCCGACCCCCGACCTACGGATCACCGACGGCGAGGTGGCCGACGCGCGCCGACTGCGCAACGCCCTGTTCCGGGCAGCCACCGCCCGCACCCGCAACCAACCGCCCACGCCCGGCGATCTCGACGTGATCAACGATGCGGCCGCCCATGCACCACTGGCACCCGCCATCAGGGCGGACGGAACGCGACACTGGGCCGGCACCGGCAACGGCACCCAGCTGCTCGCCACCGTCGCGCGCGATGCCGTAGACCTCCTCACCGGCCCCTTCGCTCCTCGCATCCGGGTGTGCGCGGCCGAGGACTGCCACCTGATCTACGTCGACACCTCGCGCCCCGGCCGCCGCCGCTGGTGCTCCATGGAGCACTGCGGCAACCGTCACAAAGTCCGCGCCCTACGCACCCGCCGCTTCGAGGAAGGATGACCACGGTGCCCACCGGACTCACCAAGGACGCCGGCCGGCAGATCGGTCTCTCCCGCACCCTGCCGCAGCCCCGTCCGTCGTCTGGGACTTCATCAGTTGCAACTACGCACGGGGGATCTGGGCTGGTTCTGGCGGTTCGGTGCAGAGGCGACGGCCGCCGCGGTCAGGACGTGGAGCCGGGACGGGCAGATTCTCGCAGTGGGGCTGCTGGACGATCCAGGGCTGTTGCGGCTGACGATCGCGCCAGATGCTCAGCGGGACGAGGGCCTGGCGCAGCAGCTGGTTAGAGACGTGACCGAGCCGGAGCGCGGCGTGTTGTCCGGGGGAAGGCGAGCATCGAGGCGCCGATGGGTGCACTGGTCCGAGATCTGCTGTTCGAGGACGGCTGGAAGGCCGGTGAGCCGTGGACACCGCTGCGCCGCGGCCTGGTGGAGTCGGTGAAGGGTCCGGGCACGCGGATCGAGGTGGTCGGGCCGGAGAAGGCGCACGTGCGGACCGCTGTACAGCGGGCATCGTTCGATGGGTCGAGGTTCACGAATGACCGTTGGTACGCGATGGCCGCCGGATTGCCGTACGCCGACGCCCGGTGTCTGGTTGCGTACGACGACCAGGGCAACGCGGTGGCGGCGGTGACGGTGTGGTCGGCCGGTCCGGGTAGGCCCGGGTTACTCGAACCGATGGGCGTGCACCGGGAACATCGCGTTCACGGTCACGGTTACGGCAAGGCGATCACCGCGGCCGCGGTGTCCGCACTCCAGGAGCTGGGCGCGTCGAGCGCGATCGTCTGCACCCCGAGCTCTAATGCCGGCGCCATCGCCACCTACAGGTCAGCAGGCATTGAGCAACACCCCGAGGCCCGGGACCAATACCGGACGTCGTCCCCGCACCCGAGGCGGTAGCTCGTTGTACGCGGGCTGGAGTTGGGTCCGTGCGGCGCTGAAGTCGATCCGGGCCGCGCGCCCCGACGGCGCCCCGATCTACGTAGTCCTCGACAACCTTTCCGCGCACAAGGAAGCCAAGATCCGGAACTGGGCGAAGAAGAGCAAAGCCGAGCTGTGCTTCACCTCGACCAACGCCTCCTGGGCGAACCCGATCGAGGCCCACTTCAGCCCGCTGCGGTAGTTCACCATCGCCAACTCCGAGCACCCCAACACACCGTGCGGACCCGAGCCTTGCACCGCTACCTGCGCTGGGGCAACGCCAATGCCCGCCCCCCCGACGTCCTCGCTGCCCAACGCCGCGAACGTGCCCGCATCCGCATTCGCATCCGCATCCGCATCCGCAGCGAGAAAGGCATCCGCTGGGGCGGGCGCGCACTGGCTGCCGCGGCCTGACCATCGCGCCGAATGCCCCGGTCACAGCTCAGCGTTAGCCGTGATCCTTCCCATCAAGCGGGTGGAATCCGGCGGGCAGGGACCTCGAAGACGAGTTCGGGACCGTCCTCTTCGTCCCACTGCTCTCCGACCTCAACGAAGCCGAAGTCCGAGATCGTGGCCAGGGATGCCACGTTGTTGGGGCTGATCGTCGCCCGGACGGTCGTGACTGCGGGTTCTGCTGCTGCCCGGCGAAGCAACTCGATCAGCGTGGATCGGGCATATCCTTGGCGACGGAAGTCGGGAGCGACGGAGTAGCCGATCTCGACCATGCCGACCTCATCGGGCGGTCCGTGGAACCCGGCATGTCCGACGACGAGACCCTTGTCGCCGACGACCGCTTGCCGCACCATCCACCGCGCATGGCTGGGATCGGCGGCCATCTGGTCAAGCCGGAACTGCCACAGCCACCGTGCTCTGTCGGTCACGAAGTACTCGATCAGCGATACCCCGGCCATCCTGCTGGCTTCGGACAGGTCTCCATCCAGCAAAGCGGACATCGCCCCGCCAGACAGCTCGACAAAACGGACACGTTTCGGGCTCCGCGTGAGCGGTCTCCGCTGATCGGCTTCATCTGTCACCTGCGGATGCTCGCCGACCAGCCTAAAGGTGTCCAGCGATTTCGAAGCGGTCCGGCAAACCAGCCCGCGACATCACCCACCACCCGACCCCGGTGAACCTTCTCGGTCACAGCACTAGTAGTGCTTGGTCAGGTTGGTGCGGGTGTGGGTATGTCGCGGTGGCAGGTGGGGCAGGCGCCGGCCCAGGTTGCGAGGAGTGTCTGCATGTCGCGGATGACTGTGTAGAGGCTCAGGCCGGCGCCGTGTCTTTTGGGGATGTGGCCAGTCGTTGCAGGGTGCAGAAGGCGTGGGCTGCGGAGACGAGGGTGACGTGGTGGTGCCAGCCGTTCCAAGTGCGGCCCTCGAAGTGGGCCAGGCCCAGGGCCTGCTTCATCTCGCGGTAGTCGTGCTCGATCCTCCAGCGGAGCTTGGCCAGCCTCACCAGGGTGGTCAGCGGGAAGTCGGCGGGTAGGTCGGACAACCAGAACTGCACCGGCTCCGGCTCGGTGGTGGGCCATTCGGCCAGCAGCCAGCACTCCGGCAGCTCCGGCCCTTCGGTGGCCTGGCGAATCTCGCGTCCGGCGGGCCGGATCCGCAGGGCCACGAACCGTGAGTACATCCGTTTGAGGCCCAAGCGGCCCCGTCCGGGCCGGGAGCCCTCCCGCCACGACACCGGCCGCGCCGCCTTCCGGCCCACTGCGATCACCAGTTCTTTGACCGACCTGGGCTTGTCCGGGTACTTCGCCACCGGGGGACGTCCGTTCCCCTGGTAGGCCGGTGTCACCGGCACGGCATCGCCCAGGTGAGCCGACAGCGTGGTGGAGATCCCCACGACATAGTTCAGTCCGCGATCGTTAAGGCCGAGCCGGAACGCCGCGCAGTCGCCGTATCCGGCATCCGCGATGGCCAGCGGCACCTCGATTCCCCACGAGCGGGTCTCATCGAGCATGTCCAAGGCCAACTGCCACTTCTCCACATGCCCGACGTCGGCGGGGATGCCGCAGGCGCTACGCCGCGCAGTCTTGTCCGAGTCGGCCTTCGGCGAGGCGGGATCCCAGGTCTCGGGCAGGAACAGCCGCCAGTCCACGGCAGCGGAGGCGTGGTCGGACGCCAGGTGCAGCGAGACCCCGACCTGGCAGTTGGTGACCTTGCCTGCCGTGCCGGTGTACTGCGAAGACACGCATGCCGAGGCAGTCCCGTCTTTGAGGAATCCGGTGTCGTCGAAGATCGCAGCGGTCGGCCGGATGGCGGTTTCCATCTTCCAGGCGAGCTTGGCTCGGACATGGGACGGATCCCACGGGCTTGTGGTGATGAAGTGGGCCAGCGCCTGCCGATTGCCGTCGGCCCCAAGCCGGGCGGCCATGGGCTCCACCGACTTGCGTTTGCCGTCGGTCAGCAATCCCCGCAGGTAGACCTGCCCCCACCAACGCTGCCCATCCCTCGCGAAAGGCTCGAACACCTCAGCCGCGAATTCTTCCAACTCGCCACGAACAGCAGCGATTTCATCTGGCGTCACACTCCATCAACGCACGCAGCGCCAGAAGGACACGCACCACCAAGATCAACCTGACCAAGCACTACTAGCATCCGCGCAGGTCAGGCGCCGACGTTGATGTCGACGGCGCTGTTGCCTTGGTTCGCCGGGCGGTTCTGGCGCCAGTACCAGGAGCTCGTCCGGGCGGGTTGGGAACGGGCCGAGCGGTTGGAGCATGAACAGCGGCTCCTCGTCGAGCAGGCGAGGTCCCGGGAGCGTGCCCGGATCGCCCAGGACATGCACGACGTCCTTGGACACGACCTGAGTCTCATCGCCCTGTCGGCGGGGGCCCTCAAGCTCGCGCCCGGCCTGGAGGAGGCCCAGCGGGTCGTGGCGGGTGAGATCCGTGCGCGGGCGGCGGCGTCGGTGGAACGGCTCGGCGAGGTGATCGGCATCCTGCGGGAGGAGGTGGACGATGAGCCGTCCCGGGCGTCCGACACAGGCATTCCCCGCCTGGTCGCGGACGCCTCGGCCGCCGGCCTTGTCGTCGATCTGCGGATCGACCATGACGACGCGCCCCGTACCGAAGGGATCACGGGCGTGCGCACCGACGCCTCCACGCCGCCGGCGACGGGCAACGCCATCAGCACCTGCGCGACCCCGGCGACGGGTGCTGCCGCCGGCTCCACTCGTACGGGCACCACCCCCTCCCACAACGCTCCGCCGGCCGCTGCGCGGGCGGCCCACCGGGTCGTCCAGGAGGCCCTGACCAACGCCGCGGCCGGCTTCGCGCTGGCTGAGTGGCTGCGGGCGTGGCTGCGGATCGCAGTTGCATGCCCGACTGCTCGCCTTGCGCCTGGCCGTGTTCCCGCCCGCCGCCGGCACGGCGGGCGCGGACGCCGCAGCCACCGGCGGTGTTGCAGGAGTGGGGGAGTGGTGGGGCCGGGTGGTCGATGCCGCGGTGCGGCTGTTGGCCGGCTGTCCGTCCGTCGGCGGAGGGAGCCCGGCCGGTCGTCTGGTGTTGCGGGACTGTTCGCCCGAGCTCACCGGTGGCCTTGAGCAGCGGGCGGGCGGCGCTCGGCTCCGCGTCGTCCCCGGCCGAGGTGGACCAGGTCCTGCCCAGCGGCGCCGATCGCGTCGAGGGCATCGTGGAGCCGCTCGTGTCCTGGCTGAGGATGTGGGGCTGGTCCCCGGCCTTGTCCGCGTTGCTGCTCATCGGGCTTCGGCCCGCGGCTCGCCGCGGTGTGCTGCCTGTGGCCGGACGGGTCGGCTGATCCGTGCGCCGCCGGCTGCCTGGTGCTGCTCCAGCGCACTGTCGCGCTGGAGGGGTTCAGGCGGAGCTGGTTGTCGTGGCCGGCTCGCTCGGGGCCGCCGTCGCGTTCGCCGTCGCGGAGGACGCTGGCACTGACGGCTACGCGATTGTGCTGCACTGCCTGGTGAGGCCGACCTGGCCGTCTGGAGCACCGGCGACGTCGCTGACGTGCTCGTGCTCGCTGCCTTCGCCGGGTGGAGCGCGGTGCGTTCTATCTCGTCGCCGCGACCGCCGCGCGCCGCCCGCGGCGATTCGCCCTCCGGGCTGGTCCGGCTTCGGTGGTACTGGCCACCTTCGCGCTGCGCTGCGCTCTGCCCGCTCTGCCGGCCGCTCCTGGCCGTTCCCGCCGCCTGCTGTCTCGGTGGCCTACGTCTGTGTAGGCCAGTCCTCGGGTGCCTGCCAGCCTCACGGCCCTGTCGCGGCCGGGGCACCGGCCGGACTGGTGCCGACCAGCCCGGGTAGTTGACCGAGCCATGGCTCGAGCGGCCGGGCCGGGTTCAGCAGTCGAAGCGGTGGGTGTAGGGGGTGTGGGGGCAGATGCGGCAGACGAAGAAGTACATTCCGCCGAGGTCGCCCAGGTCCATGCCGTGTCCGAACGTATCGAGGACGGCGGGGTCCGCTTCGGCTTGCCAGGAGGGGACCGCGGCTTCGTCCTGGCGGGGGTCCCGGTCGTCCAGGGGAAGCCAGCGACCGGTGCCCGGTTCGGTTGCGGTGATGCTGAGCAGGTGTTCCATGCGGGTGCCGCAGTCTGTGCAGTCGGGCCAGTTGGGCGGCTGGGTCCATCCGGGATAGCCGCCGACTTTGCTCTGCTGCGTGGTGGCCACCTCGAAGTAGTCGTAGCCCCGTTCCTCCTTCAGGTCCTCGAACCGCTGGCCGAGCAGCTCGCCGAGTCCCTCCGGCAGGTCCCAGTTCGGGTATTCCACTGCCGGTGTGGGGAGAGCGTGCACGGGCGGGGCAGGAACTCCTCGTCCGCGGTGTGCGGGCGGGGCGGTTCCCTGACAGCGGCGCGGGCAGCAGTCAGCGCTGTGCTGCGCCAGGTCAGCCGGGGGTTGGCGGCAGACGCGTCGTCCTCGTGAATGAGCGGGCACCACAGGATCTGCAACAGGTCGGTGCCGGCGGGAAGACGAGGCCGGGCACGTCTCGCGCGTAGAGCTGGACCACCGGGACCATCGCGACCGGCTCGGGCCCGACGGGCGCGCTGAGCGGCTTGTAGTGGTCCGGTGCGGCGCACATCGGCCAAGGCTCGTCCGCCGGCCACAGCAGTGGCCCGCCCAGGGAGCTGTCCCCTGGGCCCGGCTGCCCGGCCCGGGGGTAGAGGAGGGTGACCTCGCGGGCCGTACCCGTCAACTCCGGAAAGACCGCCTCGACCTCGAAGGGGATCGGCGCCAGCGGCCGGGGCCGGGTGGGCCGGCCCTGAACGGTGCGGTGTTGAGGATGCCTTGACGGCACGGGACCTCCTGCTGCTCGTGACGGTGCGTCACCGACTCTAGGCCCTGCCTTGACAGTCGACGCCCCAGGCCCGGCGCCTCTCCCTGGCCCCAGGCATGGACCTGCACCTGCACCAGTTTGAGTGCTGCCTCACTGAAGGTGCTCACACGGGCTGATGCGGAAGGACGACAGGTACAGACGCATCCGCGGACGCCAGCGGGTCGGCCGGAGCTATGCCGCGATCGGGGAGTCGTCCAGGCCGATGGCTGACGACGGCAGTCGGCAGGGTCGGTAGGTCGGACCGACACATTGGGTCGCCGTGACCGATGCCCGGGGCGGCGACCGTGCCCTAGGTTCGGACCGTCCTCGTCGGTCGCCGCCCGCGCCCCGACGGCCAACCAGCGACAACCGAAAGGCGGCCCATGCGCCGGCTCACCTACTACATCGGCTGCAGCCTCGACGGCTTCATCGCCGGACCGGACGGGGAGACCGACTCCTCCGGCTTCGACGGTGACCTGAAGGACGCGATCCTCACCGAGTACCCCGAGACGATTCCCGGCCACGCCCGTGAGGCACTGGGTCTGGCCGACGTGCCCAACAAGGTCTTCGACACGATCCTGATGGGCCGCGCCACCTACGATCTCGCCCTGCGGATCGGCGTCACCAGCCCCTACCCGCACCTGCGGCAGTACGTCTTCTCCTCCACCCTGCCCCGGACCGACCCCGAGGTGGAGGTGGTGTCGGGGGACCCGGTGGAGCTCGTCCGCGACCTCAAGCGGCAGCCGGGCGCGGGCATCTGGCTGTGCGGCGGGGCGAGCCTGGCCGGGCAATTGCTGGGCGAGATCGACGAACTGGTGGTCAAGCGCTACCCGGTGGTGTTCGGCAGCGGCATCCCGCTGTTCCGCGCCCCCTTCGCCCCCGCCGACTGGCTGCTCCGCGACTCCCGGGTCTTCCTCACCGGCGCCACCTTGACCAGCTACGTCCGACGCTAGGAGCACCGATGCTGTTTCGACCCACGACCGCGGCCGAGGTCGACCGCGTCGCCGCGGTGACGGTCCCCGAACCCGTCGGCTGGATCGACGCCGACCGTTACCGGGATGAGCTCGGGCAGGGAATGTACCGACCGGAGTGGACCTGGGTCGCCGAGGACGGCGACGGCCGGCTGCTGGCCCGCGCCCTGTGGTGGGGCCGGGCGGACAGCGCCCACCCGGTTGCTCTGGACTGCCTGCACGTCGACCCCGGGGCCGGCGACCGGGCCCGGGTGGCGGCCCGGCTGCTCACCGCCGGGCTGCAGGCGTTCGCCGCCGCGGGCGCGCCGAAGCCGCCGCTGTACATCCTGAGGCTGCCGGTCGGTTGGCACGACGACCCGGCGGCCGCGGACGCGGTGGCCTGGCGCCGGACCGCCGCGCGGGCCGCTGGCCTCAGCCACGAGGTGGAGCGGCTGCAGCTGCAGTGGACCAGCGGCGATCCGCTGCCGGGAGGCGAGGGCCGGCTCACCTTCGCCCCGGCCTCCGACGAGGAGTTCCTCGGGATGTTCCGGCGGATCGCGATCGGCAGCCTGGACGACGAGACCCGCCGGAACGTCGCCGCGATGGGCGTCGAGGCGGCCGCCCGAGAGGAGTTGGAGTTCTACCTTGGTTGCCCGGGCGAGCGGGAGTGGTGGCGGCTGGCGTACGGCCCCGACGGGCGGCTCGCCGGACTGGCGATCCCCTCCGCGACGCCTTACGCCCGCAACGTCGGATTCCTCGGCGTGCTGCCCGAGTTCCGCGGCCGCGGCTATGTGGACGACCTGCTCGCCGAGGTCACCCGGAGTCATGCAGGGGCCGGCGCCGAGCTGATCACCGCCACCACCGACACCGGGAACGCACCGATGGCGGCGGCCTTCGCGCGAGCCGGCTACCGGACCACGCAGATCCGGATGATCTGGTCGGCGCCGGTGGCCGATCAGGAGCGAGCGCCGTAGCCGCACCGGCCGCCGGCCGGCCGCCGCCGGCCGTGGGCCGTGGGCTGTTGGCTTGGCCGTGTCGTGTGGCTGCCGGGTGGTCGTGCGCCGAACGCTGTTGCTGTTCGGTTGTCTGGGTGCCGGTGGCCGGTGGCCGGTGGCCGGTGGCCGGTGTGTGGTCGTGGATCGTTGGTGTATGTGCTTGGTTCGGCGCGGTCTCACGGCGGCCGTCGCCTTGCCGGGGCCCGGCGGGCGTTTACGCCGGCCACGTCGATTACATCGGTCTTTCATGCCGGTCGTTCAGGATGGCGGTGGGCTATCCACCAGCAAGAGGGGAACGACAGGTGATTGGGAAGATGAGCAAGATCAGGGCATTACCGGGCTTCGTAGCGGCCTTGGCGCTTACCGGCTCCCTGGGTGCCGCCGCGGCCACCGCGGGCACCGCACATGCCGCCGCGCCTTCCGATCATGCTCAGCAGGCCAAACGCATCTACAACGGCATGCAGATCGCGTTCCCTCCGAACTCGACCGATCTCTTCTGCACCATCGGGGCTGTGGGGACCGACGACCACCAGCGCAAGATAGCCATTTCGGCCGGCCACTGCATCCGGGACACGTCGGGGAAGTACGCCGACCACGAGATCCCGGACGACATCATCCCCGTCGTCGACCGCAACGACACGAAGTACGGTCCGATCGGCTATGTCCGCTACTTCAAGGACCCCGAGGGTTCGCAGACCGGCCATGCCACCAAGGACTACATGGTCATCGAGTTGCTGCCGCAGGTGACGCTCTCCTCCCAGGGGCCGCATCTCAAGCAGACCGGAGTGCTGAAGTACCCCCAAGGGCCGGTCAGCCCGAACGCGATGAAGCCCGCGCTCGACACCGAGCGCCTGCTGACGACCGGCAACAACGAGATCATCACGTCGGGGCAGACAGGGACGTGGTACGGCACCGTCATGAACAACGACAACGGCATCTACCGGGCTCCGGCCGTGAACAAGGCGGGTGACTCGGGCGGCCCGGTGATCTGGCATGTTCCGGGAACCGATCTCCCGTCCCAGGCCAACAAGTTCCAGGCGGCCGGCCCCTGGGCCGGAATCACCAAGGCGATCACCCTGCAGTTGCCGCCCTTCAACTACACCAGCTCGGCGAACATCCTCGCCGACCTGCGCGCCCGCGAGGCCGCCGTCCCCCAGCACGACATCTACGGTGCGGGTTTCGAGGTGACCCCAACCCGTAATGGCCGTATCGTCCCGAGGAGCCCCCACGAGCCCTATGGGAGGGGCTCCTCGACGCCGGGGACGAAGGCCCCCCGGCCGCTGCCTCGAAGCTACTGTTCGAGGACTACGACGTTCTCGGCCTGTGGCCCTTTCGCCCCTTGTACCAGGTCGTATTCGACTCTGTCGTTGTCCATGAGGGACTTGAAGCCGTGTGACTGAATTGCGGAGAAGTGCACGAAGACGTCTGGTCCGCCGTCGTCCTGGGCGATGAATCCAAATCCCTTGTCCGCGTTGAACCACTTCACGGTTCCTGTAGCCATTGCATTTCCCTCACGCTCAGTGTCCACTGTTCGACCTATGTTCCCCTGGCCGGGCCGCTACGAATCCTGTGGTCTCTTCGGGTGCGCCGATGGTGCTCTGACCAAACTTCGAACTTGAGGTTGTCGTCTCCCGCCGCCGGTCCGTTGCCGCGCCTCGTCGTCCGTCCGGGCGTCGAGGATCAGGGGCGGGAGATCGGCGCCATGAGCGACTGCGCCGTGCTGTCAGTGGCGGCTGACAGGATGTCGGGCATGACGGTCAAGGACGTGACACGCCACGATGTTGCCGAAGAGGGGATGGAGGGCGCCCTCCAGTGCGGGGTTCGCCGGGCTATCGAGCACTGGTCGGACATGCGACATGGCGGGCGTCCCTTGCGGCAGGGCTGAGGGAGAGGGGGGCGACCTCCTCGATCTCGCCGCCGCCCGCACCCTGGAAGATCCCTCCTTGGACACGCCGATGTCGCGCAAGGCCCTGCTCGCCGCAGCGGAGTGCGCCCTTGGAGAACTGAGCCTTGGCTGCTTCCCCGACGGCGACTGGGACGTCCTCCTCCCACTCGTCGGCGAGCAGGACGCGGATCGGGCCGGTGCTGGTCGGCGCCGTGGTCGTCGGGGCATTGCTCATCGGGGCTGGGCCTTTCCGGGGCGGAAGGGGATGGGGAAGGAGGGTCGGCGGGCGCCTCGGTCGCCTGCGAGCGGCAGCTCGGCCGCCAGGTGCCAGCCGCCGCCGGGGCGGGGCCCGGCGGTCAGCGATCCGCCCAGCGATCCGCCGAGCGCGGCCACCCGCTCGGCCAGGCCGGGCAGCCCCAGCCCACCGGCCCGGTCGCCGCGTTGCTGTGGCCGTCCGGCCGGGGCGCCGTTGCTGACGTCGACGGTGAGCGCGGACGCCGACCGGTCCAGCGTCACGGTCACGTCGGCGTCTGGCGCATGGCGACGCACGTTGGTCAGCGCCTCCACCACGATCCGGTACGCCGTGCCGGAGACCTCGCGGGCGACGTGGTCGAGCAGGCCTGGGGCGAGGGCGAGTTCGGTCCGACCCGCGCTCGACTCGCAAAAGCGCCGCACCAGTTCGGGCACCTCGTCCAGGCCCTTGACCGATTGCCGGGGGGCGCCGTCCTGCTGGTCGTGGAGCATGTGCACGGTGCGGTCCATCGCGGCCAGAGCCCGGAGCCCGGCCTCTTCGACCCGCCGCAACGCGTCGAGCGCGACACCCGGATCGTCCGACCCGAGGAACTGCCCGGTCTGCGCCTGCGCGACCATCTCGCTGACGTCGTGGGCGACGAAGTCATGCAGGTCCCGAGCCAGGTCCAGGCGCTGCCGCCGCCGGGCCTCGGCCACCGAGCTGACCCGCCGGGCGTCCAGCACCCGCAGGTACACCCCGCCCGCCGCCGCGCCGGTCGCCAACAGCGACCACAAGACGCAGGCGCCGACGATGCCGCGGACCGAGCCGGTGCTCCAGGCGCGCAGCACCCACAGGGTCACCGCGAGGTGGGCCAGCGTTCCGGCCGCGATCGCCTGCGGCGGCGGGGCGTGGCGCGCGGTCGGCACCAGCACGGCGGCCAGGGCGACGGCTTCCAGCGTGCCGATCGTGCCCGGCCCGGGGCCGGCCGCTCCGGACGGATGAGCGACCGTCACGCCGAGCGACACCGCGGCGGCGGCTCCGGTCACCCAGGCGATCAGCGGACGCGACCGCGACCGGCCCGCGAAGACGAGCAGCGCCGCCGCGCCGGACAGGACGGCCGGGACCATGATGATCAACACAACCCCGACGGTACGCGTGCGGGCACCGTGCGCGCCTGTGCCTTTCGGCATATCCGCGACCGACCCGCCCGCGATCTCGATGCCTAACGGCATATGTCCGCGCAGGTGGGGGCCTGACCAGGCTTGAGGCATGACAGCGACCCAGTCGGCCCGACCGACCACCGCCCCCACGTCCGAGCGCACGAAGCGGGGCGCCGCGAAGCCGAAGCCGAAGTACGTGCCCGGCACCCCCCGTTGGGCCCAGCTCGCCGCGCACGCGGTCCCACTGGTGGTGCTGCCCTCCAGCATCTGGCGGCTGCTCATGACCGCCGGAGCGGCCGGGGTCGACCACTCCGCGAACCCGGGCTACCGCTCCCAGCTCAGCGACTACCTCTACGTCCTCCTCCTGTCCGCGGTCTGCGAGGGGCTCGCGCTGCTGACCCTCGGACTGGTCAAGCCCTGGGGCGCTGATGGCCTGGCCGGTGTTGGTCGGCGCCGTCACCCACGCCTACTACCGCCGCCGCGCCACCACGCAAGGGCGCTGAGATGAGCGAGCTGACGCCCGGTGGTCCTGTCCCGTCGTCCTGTCCGCCGGGCATGCCACGGCCTGATCACAGCCCCCACCTTCCGCAGGGTGGCGCCGCGGCGTTTCAGCACCGATCTCGACGAGGGCGCGCCCCAGTTGCGGGCCGAGGAGGCGGATTTCCCCTTCTCGGTGAGCGCCACCGATGTCGAGGAGTTCATTCTCACGCCCGCTGCCGGCGGCGACGAGATCCTGTGGCACCTTGAGATCGACTGGCTGTGTGCCGGACGCCAGGGCACCACGGTCGTCGACGACCATGGGCAGCCCTTCGCGCTCTACCCACGCCCCGGCCCCCGCCTCGGCTGCTACTACGAACACGCTTACGGCTGCCCGGCCCCGCGGCTTGCCCTGGAGTCCACTGGGGGCACCGTGCTCGTCGGCTGTTTCAAGGGATCGCCCCGCGGGCGGATCAAGCCCGACAACGGCGGCGCGATCCTGGACTTCACCTGCCCCAACGACAGCAGGGCGGGGGAGTACTACCGGGGCCGGTTCGTCAACTACACGGTGGAGTTGATCCACGGCGACCCTCGGAACCCTCGGGAAGCGTTTCTGGGGTCGCCAGCGTCCAACCCGCTTTGAGAACGCGTACCTGCCCCCGCTGGTCTCGTATCTCAACGTGTTCCTCGCCGGCGCCACCGCTGGGTCGGGGCCTTCCCGGCGCCAGGTCCCGGGTCCCGGCACAGGGTGTTTGCCGGCGCGGACGTCCATCCCGCCGTTGGCCAGCTAAGTGGTCGGTTCCGTAAGTCCTTCGGGGGTTGACGCCTGAGGCCCTCTCGTGCGCGGTGCCGGGTCAGACGTGGGGTCGGGGGCAGAGGCCGCGGGCGCAGTCCAGGGTGCCTTCGGGGTTTGCCGGTGGGTAGGCGGCGGTGTCCTCGTCATGGCTGCTGGCTCTGGCTCTGGCTGCTGGCGGTTCTGCTGTGCGTGACCTTTCATGACTGCCCTTCAGGAGCCGCACCCCGGCAAAACAGATGCTCCGGACTGCAGGGCGACGTAATGTGTGATCCCGACTGCTGCCTATTACCTGGCCGTTGGTGCGGCCACAGCTTCGGGAGGGCTTGATGGTTGCGGACATAGTCAGGACGTGGGTGGCGGGCTGGGCCGTGTCCCGGCGGACGCCCCGCCTGTCGAGAAGCCCTGGGGGTTCTATGTCGAGGTGGCCGGCAACCTCGATGAAGTGGGACGCCATGTCCTGCCCGAGGCCGAGGAGTCGTTGGTCCGCAGTGCCGCGGCCTCGGTGTCCGTGCCGCGGACGTGGATGAAGACGCCCGCGGAGCCGGAGGAGATCGGGTCCTGGCTGCCCCAGGGGTGGGCCTGGGAGGAGAGCGGCCATCTGATGGCCGTTGACCTGATGGCCACGAACCCGGTCGCGCCCCAGGGGTACACCGCGACCGTGGAGACCATGGGAGCCGTCACCTACGCTCGGGTGCTGGATGCTGCGGGCGAGCAGGCGGCCCAGGGGCAGATGGCATCCCTCGGGGAGGCCGTGGTCGTGGACCGGGTGATCACCGAGGAGGCCCATCGGCGGCGCGGGCTGGGCGGCTTCGTGATGCGTACGCTTGCCGACCGTGCCCTGGAGGAGGGCGCGGTCCTTGGCGTTCTCGGCGCGACCGATGCCGGGCGTGCGCTGTACGAGACGCTGGGCTGGAAGAAGCACACGACGCTGGCGGAGTGCGTCTACCGGCCCTGAATCCGGAGCATCGGCCGTACGCGGGGGTCGAATCCCAAGACGCCAACAGCCCCGGACGCTCGCCGCTGCGGCCTTGACGCAGCTGCGGTCAGGGGCGTCTGTCCCCACCCGGTGCTCATGGCATGGGATGCCGTGCCCCGCCACGATGTCTGGGTTCCGCCTCCGCGGCGGGCGGGGCAGGCTGTGGCTTGCCAGTGATCACTTCGGCTGGTCGGTTGGCCTGCCATGCTCGTCCGCACTGCCTGTCCGATAGCCCCAAGTGCCGCTGAACGCCCTGTGGTTGAAGAGGAGGGCCTGCGGCCGTAAGAGCGAGCACCGGCTGCGGGTGCGTGCGCAGGTCGTGCTGCACGCCGCGCGCGGACGCTCCACCGCGCGTATCGCCCGGGAGAGGGGCTGCACCTGGACACCGTGCGCCGCTGGCGTGGCCGGTTTGCTCAGGCGGGTCTGCCCGGGCTCAAGGGCCGCAGGCGCTGCGGTCGTCCCGCTTCGTTCGCGCCGTTGCAGGCCACCGAGGTCAAGGCGCTGGCCTGCCGGCTGCCTGCCGAGACGGAGTGCCGATCTCCCGTTGGTCGTGTCCGGAACTGGCCTGCGAGGCCATTGCCTGTCAGATCGTGACCGCGGTGTCGCCCTCCACCGTGCGACGCTGGCTGATCGAGGCCGTGCTCAAGCCCTGGCAGCACCGCTCCTGGATCTTCCTCACCGATTCCGACTTCCGCGCCAAGGCCGCCCGGGTGCTGGACCTGTGCGCCCGCACCTGGCAGGGGCAACCCCTCGGCGAGGACGAGTACGTGATCAGCGCGGACGAGAGGACCTCCGTCCAGTGACTGCCGGGCAGCTCGCCGAGGTGCGCAGGCGCGTGCTGGAGAGCGCGTCGCGCCGCGGGCTGTCCGTGGAGTGTGCCGAGACGGTCGCTGATGCGTTGGTGGCCAGGCTGGCGCTCACGTCGGTGGGTGTGGCTGTGGAAAGACGGGAGGATCCGGCTGGCGGCAGCCCCTCGGGCGGAAGGTGGGGGGCATGGCCGCTGACGGATCTCTTCGGGCGTGGTGGGACGAGCGGGTGCTACCGGCCGGCACGACTATGCGTTGCGTGCTGCTGGTCGTCCTGCTGCTGGCACGTGGCGTCCTTTGGTGCCGGTGGCGTTCACCACCGCTGGGTTCAACGAGGGCAGCAGATGCTTGAGTGCGGCCGGTGTCGGCACGGGTGAGGTGCCCCCTGATGACGTTTTCCACGCAGCGCGCACGGGGTGACGTCGTCTCCGCAGCGCGGCATACCTCGCACGGCAACCGCCCGGGCACTGGTCGGCGCCCGCGCCCTGGCGTGGCTCGTGACCAACACCTCGTGCGTGCCGCCGCTGGTCCTCGTTCAACCGCCGCACCTCGCCCCGTCACCGCCGGGCGGCGAGACATTCGCGTTTCCCTCACATACCTGCCACAACCGTGCCACGATGCGCCAATCAGCACGCATCCAAGGGGGAACCATGCGCACGCGCGCCACCACCGCGATACTCGTCGCACTGCTTCCCGTCGCACTCACCGCATGCAGCGGCACCGACAGCGGCAAGACGCCGAAGAAGCCACCCGTACTCACCACGCCGACCAACCACGCGCCCTCGGCCACCGCCGATCCTGCCCGCGCCGACCTCGAAAAGGCCGTCCGCGCCTACACCGCTGCCTATTTCAAACCGGACGTGACCGCCGCGTACAGCATGATCTCGACGCGTTGCAAAGAGCGGATTTCTCAGGCGTCTCTCGCCGCAAGCCTCGATCGCGCACACGGTATGGCTGTGACCCTCGGGGACGAGGCGAGCGCCGATCGCACCGTCAAGCGCTTTCACATCGACAAGCTCACCGACGACTTGGCTTCAGTCTCGTACGGCGTCGGCGACCCGCGGTACGACCAGCACGACCAGCCGTGGACGCGCGAGGGCGAGCACTGGCGCTACGACTCCTGTTGACGACCGGCCGGCCGGTCGGCCCTGCACGCGCGGGGGTTGTTCCACCTCGCGGTAGAACTCAAGGTGCAGCTCGATGTCGTCCTCACGCCCGCGGGGCTCTTCTTCCTTGCGGCCTGCGGCCTGCGGCCTGCGGCCTGCGGCCTGCGGCCTGCGATGTGGTGGTTCCTGGGGGCGGTTCTTGTGGTGGCCCGCCGGGTCTGATGGTTGGTCCATCGTCCCCGTGCCCGCGTGGGTGGCTCAGACGAGACCGGACGTGAGGAACATCGGTACAGCCGTTGGCGCTGAGAACGATCGTGGTCCGATCGGCGTGAGCGCGCTGACCCGGTTCTCGTACTCTCGACGGGCCTTGCGCTGGGCCGGATCCGCCGGGACGCCCTGGCCTCCGTCGCGCTCCGACCCTGCGCCGCAAGGGTCGGGTCGTCAGCGGCAACTCGTAGGCCGGTAGTGCGGTGAAGAGGCTTAACGAACCGCTGTTCAACAGGCGGCAGAGCACCGCCGGCAGGGCGCCCCACACCGTGCGCCGAGGCCTTCGAGGCCGCGACCCGGTTGGCGGGTGGCTTCCGGCCGCCGCGGTGTACGCCGCGGCGGCGTCGGCGGTCGCCTGCGTGGGCACGCGATGCTGGTACCGACATGCCGAGAACGAGACTTGATGGACCTTGCCATCGCGCCCCATTCCCATCGGCGGTGCTGTCAGCGGTCGTCGTGCAGGTCCTGGTGCATCTGAGGCTGGTCGTCCTTGTCGTGAGTGAGGGCGTAGAGCTCCACCTGGTTGAACGCCTTCGAGGCCACGCCGAGGATCTCGTCGTACGGATTGACGCCGACGACCTTCTTCGCGCTGCCGCCGCCGAGCCCGCCGACCGTGCTGCTGAAGAGGTTGTGCATGGCGGCGGCGGGCTTGGCCACCAGGTCCACGGCGCTCTTCGGGATGCCGGCCATGTCCGCGTACGTGTCCGTGAAGGCTGCGCGGACCATGGCGAGGAACGGCTCGTAGAACGGCGGCGGGACCATCTGCTCCCTGTGGAACTTCAAGGCCTGCTGCGTCATGACGGTGCAGTCCTCACTCGCCCTCCACTCGTTCTCCCGCTCGGCGCTCCAGATCCGCTCGACCAGGTCGACGTCCTTGGGGATCAGCCACTTCTCGGGAGTGCCGAGGTAGTGGTTGATGTAGTGCCAGGCCGCCACGAACCCCTGCGCGTCCTCCTTGGCCACGTGGACGCCGAGGTTCCTCATCGCCTGGAGGATCTGCACGCTGAAGACGCAGATGGCGCCAGTGGTGTACTTCTGCGAGACCGGCTCGCCCCACCTGACGTAGTCCCACTGCCCGCTCTTCTTGTGCAACTGGCGGACGGAGGCATGGACCAGCCGCACCTTGGTGACGGTCGCCGCCAGGGTGCCGTTGCGCAGGGCGTCCTTGTCACCCATGCCGATGAACAGTCGCGAGGACTGCGACAGCCGCCGGCCCGGACCGTCCGCACCGCCCAGACGCCCGGTCGAACGCAGGGTGAAGGCGCCGGTCGGGGACAGGTACGTGCCGATCAGCCCGACGGTGCCCTGCAACATGGAAGCCACCCCGTGGTGGTGGGCGAAAAAGCCCTCCGCCGCCTCGACATCGGCCTCGCACCAGCCCGGCGGCTCCTGGGAGGCGTCATGCAGGAACTGCGCCAGCCGCTCGGGCAGGCCGGACAGCTCCTCCATGGGCATGTGCGGCTTGAGCGTCCCGATGGTGCGGAAGAGACCGTTGACGCCGTCGACTTCGCGGTTGTCGATGAGGTCGGACACCAGCGCGTCCGCGGCCGGATCACCCTCCTGGTTCGCGGCCTCAAGCTCGGCATGCACGGTCTCCGCAGTCAAAGCCACAGCGTTGCTCCTCTGTCTTCGTGGTCACGGGGTGTTTCACGGCAGGCCAAAGCGCCCTGCGCTGACTTCGGTAGGCGACGACACAGCCGACAGGAGACCCGCCGCGCCCACCGAGAATCTTCCTCGATACTCTGCGTGGCGCCTTGGTCACGAAAGGGTGAGGTAGGCGCATGCGGGGGCGCAACGAGGGCGCACGGCAAGCAATCACTGCTGCTCACCTGGCACGAAACACAGGGCGCTCCATGACGTCCAGTCACCTCACCGTGGAGCGCGGCAGGAGACGAGCGGTGCCCGCGCCCCAGTACGCCCACTCCAGCACGTACTCCTCACGGGCCGCCCCGCGACGGCGAACCCGCGGCCGGGCGCCCTTGCTCTTCACCGGGGCCCGGCGGCCGGCGACGTCGACTCCTCGATGCTGACCTCCAACACCTCATCGAGGCGAGCGCACATCTCGTAGAGCATCCGCCACAGCATCTTCTCTCGAAGATGCACCTCCCGGCGGGCGATCAGCCGGTCGATCGCCTCGGCGGGTGGAGGAAGATCCCGGCATGGACAACTGCGACAGTCATCAGAGCGTGCAATCGCCGCGGTTACGGCCCGGGGATCGGGTGCGGATCGTCTCTCCAGCCAGTCCACCCAGCCGCGAGGAGTCGCCCGTGGCGTCGAGCTACTGACGTCATGGGGGCTTCGGGTCGAGTTGGGCGAGCACGTCTTCGACCAATGGGGGTATATGGCCGGCCGAGATGAGGATCGCGTCTTCGACCTGAACTCCGCGTTCGGTGACCCGGCAGTCCGCGCGGTGATCGCCACCCGGGGCGGCAAAGGCGCCTACCGCATCGTCGACGACCTGGACATCGACGCCCTGCGGCGCGACCCCAAACCCTTGGTCGGCTTCAGCGACATCACCCACCTCCACCTTGCCCTGTGGGCGCGATGCGGTCTGGCCTCGCTGCATGGCCCGTTCGTCAACTGGAGCGACGAATGGTCCGGGCCGGCGTCGGCCGAAGCCCTTCGCCGCGCGCTGATGACGACCGACCCTGTCATCATCCACCGGGACACCAGCCAGGCCAGCGCGGCGGTCACCGTCGAGGGCACCGCGACCGGTGTCTTGGTCGGCGGCAACCTCGACGCGATCCGCACCGAGGCCGGAGCCGGTCTGCCGAGCCTTGAGGGGGCGATCCTCTTTCTCGAACACCAAAGAGGCACAGGACTGGGAGAGGTCGACCGCGCACTGACCCAGCTGACCCGTACCGGGGCCCTGGAGGGGCTGTGCGGTGTCGCACTCGGCCAGTTCCTCGGCTTCGACCAGGATGCCGATGATCCAACCCTGGGGGGATGGGGCATCGCCGACGTACTGCGCGACCGGCTGACGCGCCTGGGTGTCCCCGTTCTCGGCGGACTCCCTGCCGGACACGGCCTCCACCCTCCGACCATCCCGCTTGGCACTCAGGCCACGATCGACACCGCCGAAGGAACCTTGACGGTTCAGCCGGCCGTCGCCTGACCGTCGACCGCCTTACCCAGCGTGCAAGGCCCACGCAGCGGAGATTGATCGGCCGTCAATCACCGTGTGTGGTCGCCGGGGCGTATCGGCTCCAGGTGCCGCCGGCCTCGGTGACCAAGCCGGTGGCGCTCTTGTCGTGATAGCCGAGTGCCTTCGCGATGACGGGAGTGGGGCCTGCAGGCGAGCTGGCGGATCGCGGAGGCCCTGCCGCGCTGCGGCGGCACGCCGATCTCACGCAAATGAACGTGGAGGCGGACCGGGTTCATCGGCGATCCGGGCTGGCGGCCGGGGAAGAGCCACTGTGAGCTTCTGCCGCTGGCGTAGGGCAGATGCTGGCGGGACAGGATGTATGCCCGCGTCAGGTCCGCAACGGGCTCGGGGTGAGTAGTCGTCAAGACCTGTGGAGGTGCGTGGTCAGCTGATCGTCAGCTGCCATCTGATCTCTCCGTCGTGCCACTGGTCGGTGGGAGTGAGGCCGGCTGCAGTGGCGACGGCGGCGGATGTCTTGTGGTCCGGGTGGATGTGGGCGACGACCCTGTGCACCGGGTGTTTCCGGAGCCAGGCGACGAGTCCTTGGGTGGCTTCGGTGGCGATGCCGCGCTGCTGCCAGGGGTCCCTACCACCCAGGCGATCTCCGCAGCGGTCCCACGATCGTCGGCGGTGACCGTCGCCTGGACATAGCCGGTCAGGCAGGCCGTGTCGCGGAGCTGGATCACCCAGTTGCACCAGGATTCGCCAGGGCGGGGTGAGCCGGCCACCCAACGTTCGTAGCGGGCGCGAAGGTCCTGGGCGGTGTCCGGGGTGCCGCCGATGAAGGTATGCAGGCCGGGATCGGACAGCACCACGGCCATCTCGTCGGCGTGCTCGACCTGCAGGGGAAGTAAGGCCAGCCGGTCGGTGTGGATGGTTTCGGACTTGAGGGTGATCACGCTGCCTCCTGGTGGGGACGTCCGACGAGTATGCCGCGCTCGAAGCGGGCGCCGGCCCGGACCAGGCGACGAGGTGGGGCCCATGCACCGCCCGCCAGCGGGTCCGCGCGGACCCGACCAGCTTGAACACCATGACCAGACCCGCGACCCTGCTGCCCGCTCCCTTGGCGACCTTGGTGACCTTGGTCCGCAGGCGGACGGTGGCGAAGCCGACTCGATGGGATTGGTGGTCCGCAGATGGATCCAGTGCGGTGCGGGCAAGTCGTAGAAGGCCAGCAGCTCGTCCTGGCTGTCGGTGATCTTCGCGACGCCTTGGGGAACTTCGTCCCGTAGAGCTTCGCGAACACCGTGATGGCCTGCTCGGCGTGCTCGCGGTCCTCCACCCGGAAGTAGCCCTGGCCGACCTGGACCAGGCAGCCCCGAGCAAGGGCCGGGACGTCCGGCTTGAGGACCGGAATCCGGCCCACGCTGCACGCTCGCTCATCAGCACGGCGCACAGGCTGGTGGTGAAGCCCTCCATACCGGAGCCGGCGCCGGAGATGTGCGTGAAGGCGTCGGCCATGCCGGTCAGTTCGGCGACCTCCAGCAGCAGTTCGGGGAAGTGGACCCTGGACAGCATGCCGTCGACCAGCTGACGGAAGGCGGCATGAGCTCGGGCTCGTCGGCCTTGCCGAGCTTGGCCAGCTTCAGCTTCCCGCCCACGACCTCCAGCGCGCTGCCGCCCGGCAGCCCGGCGGCGACCTGGACGTACGCGGCGAGCAGGGCGGAGGCGAGTTCGGCGAGGTGCCCGGCCGGTTCGCTCCCCAGACCGAACGCGGTGAGCCCCTTCGGCTCGGCAGCCGTCCACTTCTCCCCGGCCGGCAGCCTGGCCCGGGGGTCGCCCCAGCGATCGCCGTCCTTGGCGTACACCTCCCGCCGGCACAGGGAACGGTGCAGGTGCTCCAGGCGCCACCGTGCCGGACCGCCTCGTCGAGGCCGACCGGGCCGCCTGGACCGCCGACGTCTCCCGGGTCCTCGGGGCTCTCGCTCGGCCGGAGCTCGGCGTGTTCCCTCTCGCTGTCGCGGCGACCGCCGCACGTCGCCCCGACGCGTTCCCGGCGGGCCCGGCCCCGGCGGTGCTGGCCCTGGCGGTGCTCGCAGCCCTCGTGCTGCGCAGCACGGTTGCGGGCTGGGTCGCGCCCGGCGTTGCCGTCGCTGGGGGCCGCCGTCGCCGTGACGCTCGTGTGCCGCTGTTGGTCGCCGGATCCTGCCGCCGCCCGCCATGCGTCGGCCGCGGCTGTGCCGCCGGGCAGTCGCGCATTGAACACTGCCGCTGTTCGGTCGCCTGGGCGGACTCGTCCGCCGCCGAGTACTTCTTCCGCCCTGTCCGGCCGCAACCTGGCTGACATCCTGAACGAGCAAGCCGAGCACCTGCTGCTGGCCGACGAGCAGGCCGGCGAGCGGCCGGCCGCCCGGTTCCTCGAAAGGGCGGGCCTACTGCGGGAGTCGGCGTGCACCGTCCATGGCGCCGCCGGCGACCCGTTCCGGTGGCGCCGCGCGGCCCGGGGTGCTCTTGCGGCCCTGCTGCGCTGCGACATCGAGGCCGCCGCGCCCGCCTCACCCTCCGAAGAGGGCTGCGCCTGCTTGCCACCTGGGCCGCCGGCGCTCCCGCGGCACGGAAAGCCCACCGACCGACGCCGGATGAGACGGAGCCGGCCACAGCCGCGCAGGTGAAGCACCTGACCACGCTCGCGGAGAACATCGGCAAGGAGCGGTTTGTCTTCGTTCACGTTCAGCAGCAGCGTTTGTCGATAGAGTTTCAACAGCAGTTGACGATCAGCGCGCTCGCAGATGTTCACGGGAACTGACGGCACTGTTGTTCACGGGAACTGACGGCACTGTCGCCAGTGAGGACGTCAGCGCCGATCACTGGGGCGACCAGCGCCTCCGGGGAGTCAGGCACGATAATCTCGGGCCGTGCCCGAGACATCAGTAGCGCAGTTCTATGACGAACTGGCCGACGACTACCACCTGATCTACGCAGACTGGGACACGAGCATCCGTCGACAGGGGGACGCCCTGGACGCACTGATCGGCCAGGATCGCGCGGCGGTGCTCGACTGTTCCTGCGGCATCGGCACGCAGGCCATCGGCCTGGCGCTGCGCGGGCACCGCGTCACCGGGACCGACCTCAGCCCCGCGCCGCCGCCCGCGCTGCCCGTGAGGCCGCCCGCCGCAGCCTAAGCCTGCGCACGGCCGCCGCCGACATGCGACACCTCCCGTTTCCCGATGGCCAGTTCGACACCGTCGTCTGCGCCGACAACTCGCTGCCTCACCTGCTGACAGAGCAGGATGTGCACGCCGCCCTGGCCGAGATGCGCCGCGTGCTGCGTCCCGACGGCCACCTGCTGATCAGCACACGCCCCTACGACGACCTGCTGCGCGACCGCCCGGCTTCGACGCCTCCACAAGTCCACCGGATCACCGACTGCGCCGACAGCGGGGAACGAACCGTCACCTTCCAGCTCTGGCACTGGCACGACGACGGCGAACACTACGACTTGGAGCACTTCCAACTCCTTCCGGCAGGCGGAGAATGGCGCGTCAAAGTCCGCCGAACCACCTACTGGGCACTCGGCCAGGACCGGCTGGCAAGCCTCGCAGCCGAGGCCGGGTTTGCCGACACCAGGTGGCGGATGCCGCAGGAGACAGGCTTCTTCCAACCACTGCTCGTCGCCCGCGCCGGCGAGTAGGCGATCCCACCGCCCGGCGTAGGGCGGCAGGTGTCAGCCGGCCTTGGCGGGTTCTTCGGCCCGAGCCCGGGTGCTGGCGAGGCAAGAGGAGTCAGTGCCGGTCTCGATGATCGTGCCGCTGAAGGCAAGCCGGTCGACGATGGCCACGCAGGTACGGGGTCCGTGAACGTTTTGGTCCAGCGTGCGCCGTGCGGCGCTTCGTTGTATCCCCGACGCAGTCGGGATGAACTTGGAGGGAGGTTCTTGGGTCGCCGGGCTTACTTGAGCGCGAAAGCGTGAGGGGACAGCAGCATGCTCGGAAAGCGGTGCCCGTCTGGAGGCGTCCAGGGCGGGGTGCCGCAAGACCCGCGCGATATGGCTAAGGCTTGATTGCTTGAAGTCCAATTCCCAGTGGTGCGAGAGACACCCGCCGAAACGACGCCTGAATTCGACGTCCCGCTATGCCCTGGTCGCGGTTGGAGGCCGGGGCAACCTCCATGGTAGGGAACGCCTCTCAGCGAGAGAGGCCAAGGGAATGAGTGGGCGGCCTACGTCGTGCTCGATACGTACAACGAAGACGTACCTCGTCGACAAACACGGCACGGACGCCATCCTCGCTGCAGTCAACCAACTCACCGACGAAGCCCAAGCCCATGTGACCGTCTCGACTGCGCACAAGGTCAAAGGCAGGGAATGGCCGAGTGTGAGAATCGCCGATGACTTCCAATCCCCACCCGGCAGCGACCAACAGGACGACTTCGGAGACCCCATTCCCCGACCCATCGACGATGCCGAAGCCCGCCTCGCCTACGTCGCGGTGACCCGGACGCGCACCCGCCTCGACATCGGCGGTCTCGCCTGGATCGATCAACATGCCGGTGGGATGCAGACAACGGCCGCATCGCCGTTGCCCTGAACAACTCTCAAGAGACGATCCGGTATCACATCGGCCGCATGGAGGTCTTACCAGATCCCAGGGATTCGGCTTCAACTGGCAGTCCAGCTGATGATGGAGGAGATGGGGTCTCCCCGGTGATCCTGACAGATGGAACGGTTTCGATGGTTCCACTTGTTCCGCCGATACGGCGGGTGGGTGCCGGGACAAGGGGCGTGTCCGGGAGTCGGTACTCCACGAGCGTCGCGGCGACCACCGGCAGCAAGCCGCCGGAGCGGGTCCCAATCGGCGCCTGGTGTGCTCCTGGTCACGCTGGCACACGTGCGGCTGAGCTACCGCACGCTGCTCTGGCAACGCTGTACGGGGCGGACCGCTCCGCCGTCTCCGGAGCAATCCGCAAGATCCGCCCACTACACGCCGCTAACGGCTACGCCGTCCCAACCGTCCAGGTGTGCGGCTGCGCATGCTGGAGGACCTGTCCGCCGATGCCGACGCCGAGGGCGTGGAACTGAGTGGAGCACACCAATGCCGAGTTCAAGCAGTGGGGGCCACGGTGACGTTCACCGGCCGCCGCGAGGCCTACGCCGAGACCCACCCCCATCTCGCGATCGCCGGCCTGATCTCCGACGGCTTCGCCCGGCGGGCGACCCGCCGAAAGAACATCATCGAAGAGGTGCTCACTCGTCAGGCGTCCTGCTGGGTTCCCCGCGAATTGTCATATTCAGCACGGAACTTATTTTCGTTCCTCTCTCCTGGAAGTCCGGTCTTGCCGCGGCAATCCTGACGGACCTTCACCAGGCGTGGCCAGATTTCGCATCACACATTCTCTGTCATGCATCTACCGTCAACAGCACTGCCATTCCTTGCGCCTTGTGGGATTTCCACCGCACAAGAACATTGTCATGCCCCCATGGGCTGAAGTCGGGTGCGTGCTCGCTCCACGTCAGACCAGTGGCGCGCGCACCGCCCGTGGTCGCCGCGACCTATTCGACCAGGGTGCCACTTGTGCCACATCCGGCTGACCTTCTCTTCCAGGCCGCGACGTGAACTGCCGTAGGCCGGACTGATGACACGTCGGGTGCCGTTCGGGAAGTCGAGCCGGACGTTTACGGGGCAGTGGTGACCGCAGGGCGAAAGGGGGCCCAGGAACCTTGTGGTGCGTCGTGGGGCAAGGCCGGGGTTGGCGTGAGGGTGACAGTGGTGGCGTAGTGCTCGGTGCCGTCCTGGGTCAGGGTGACGGCTACGCGATCGCGGCCCAAGGGGTCTGAGGGGAGTGGGTGGGCCTCGACCCAGCAGGGAGTGTCGTATTCCACGTAGCGGGAGAACGTGTTCTCCATCGCCATCGCCGTCATGGGACGCGTGGGAGTCAGAGCCTGGGCGGCCTGGCGGGCGGCTTCCAGGAGGAGGATCCCGGGGGCGTGATCGAGGGGGTGGTCGAAGAGTATGGGGTGGGCGGTGTCGATCCTCAGCCCCCAGCGGAGAGGATCGTCGCTGGGGGAGAGGACGATGTCGCCCCGGGTGCGGCGGCCGATGTCCCGCGGGGCGATGGGGCAGGAGTGTGCGGGAGTTGGGGCGGCGAGCGCGGCGTCGCTGCGGCCAGCCCGCAGTCGACGGTAGACGGCAGGAGGCTGCACGGTGAAGCGGGTGTCGGCCGTTGCCAGTGGCACGTCATGGCGGACGACGGTGACAGCCAGGGACAGGGCAGCCAGCCGGGTGCCGCGGCGCACCGTTTCCCGGCATTCGACGTGCAAGTTCAGTGGGCCGGACCGGTCGGTGATCTGCGTGGCGTGGGAGGCCAGTTCGTAGCGGTAGTGTTCCCACAACAGGTGGTGGTCGAACGGCACGTCGTAGGCCGTGTGGCAGAGCAGTGGGAACATCTGACGGATGGTCTCGGTAAGCAGCAGTGGATCAACGGGGCTGTGGCCCGTCGTGTAGAAGCTGTGTGTCATGGGCCAATGGGCAGAGATAATAAAGGCGTTGGCACGTATGCGCTGCCAGTCGGTGAGTAAGACCTCGGCGGAATTTGTCTTGTGGACTAATTTCTTCGGAACGAAGGTGGCGGAGCGCGGCGCAGGGTCGGCGCGGACAGCGTTGCGGTGCATGCGGAACTCCCAGGTACCGATGACACGGTGCGAGATGTGCTGAATCGTGCGGATGTGCCTTCTGCGTGGTAGCGCCTTCCTGGGCAACTCTCTTGAGGTGCGGATGGGGTGGCGCGTGGAAGCGGGAAGCTCAATAATCGCCAAGTAGGATAAAGAGCGTTCTCTTTTCTGTCGAGGGGTGTCGAGGGATCAAGGGATGAGACACGTGACACAGGAACGGGCCCTGCGTACCCGTGAGAAACTCTTTCGGGCGGGGGCGGAAGTGTTCGACGAGTTCGGGTACTCCGGCGCGGGCATCAACAAGATCCTGGAGCGGGCCGGGGTTACGACCAGTGCGCTGTACTTCCACTTCGAGTCGAAGGAGGGGCTGGCCAAGGCTGTGATGAACGCTCAGCCACAGGCCATTGAAGGCATGCTCCACTCGGAGGGGCTGCAACGGCTGGTGGACATCACGCTGGTCTGGGCGCAGCGTCTGCAGACCGATCCGGTGCTGCGAGCGGGGGTGCGGCTGTCGGTGGAGCAGGGCGCTTTTGGTGTCCGGGATGCCACCGCCTACCTCAGCTGGCGCGGCATCATGGAGGGTTGCCTTCGGGAGGCCGAACGCAACGGTGAACTGCGGTGCGATCTCGACCTGGAGGAAGTGGCCGAGTTCGTGGTGGGAGCATGTACGGGAGTCCAGCTTTACGCACAGCTAGTGAGTGGCCGTCAGGATCTCCCCAAGCGGACGGTCAGGATGTGGGAACTACTGTTGCCGGGAGTTGCCGTGCCGGAAGCGGCGGCCCGTATGGACTTGGATCCGATGCGGGGAATTTCGGCATGAGGGCCGATGCGGTGGTTTCTCCTCCTTCTTGATGCCCACTCATCTGGTTTCCGTGGCCGTACGGGGTGTGCGGAAGAAGGCGTCTGGCCGGCTGGAGAGCCGGACAGCGGTGGTGGCAGCCGGAGCTGTCAGGCCAGGAGTCGGGAGATGAGGAACAGGCTGAGATGACTTATGAGCATGGGTTGTTGACCGACAGGGTTGTCATGATTACGGGCGCTTCCAGCGGGATTGGCGCCGCCGCGGCACGGCTGTTCGCGGCCGAGGGAGCCGCGGTGGTGCTGATGGCGCGCCGGGAGGAGCGGCTGCGTATGTTGGCCGGGGAGATCGAGGCACGAGGCGGCCGTGCGGCGGTGGCGGCCGGGAGTGTGACCTGTGAGGACGACGTCGAGAAGGCCGTTGCGACGGCGGTGGAGTGCTTCGGCCACCTGGACGGCGCGTTCAACAACGCAGGCTGGGCCGAGGCGGGAAGACTCCTGCACGAGACGGACAACGAGGTCTTCGACCGCGTTATGGACGTGAATGTACGAGGGGTGTGGAACTGCCTGCGTCATCAGCTTCCGGCCATGCTCGCCTGCGGCCGTGACGCAGCAGTGGTCAACACCTCCAGTGTGGCGGGCCGCCAGGCCACCGGCGCGGGCTCCCCGTACGTCGCCGCCAAGCACGCGGTGCTGGGGCTGACCAGAGCGGCGGCGGCCGAGTACGGCGAGCGCGGGATCCGGGTCAACGCCTTGATGGTGGGCAGTACGCGCACCGAGCTGATGGACGAAGTCCTGGCGGACGCCCCGGCGTTGGAGGCCGCCTTCGTTGCGCGCTCGAGCCAGAAGCGTATGGCCGACCCCGTGGAGATCGCGCAGGCAGCGGTGTGGCTGTGCAGCGACCGGGCGTCTTTCGTGACCGGTGCGGCGGTACCGGTGGACGGCGGTTGGACCGCCGCGTAGAGCACCGCCCGGTACATCGCGCACGCCCTTGTGCGGTGTGGGGGAAGCATCGAAGCTGCCGGCGGGCTCGCGGGTGCGCAGGGCCGGGAAAACGGTCGGATCCGTGTGGGTGTACAGGGCCGCGGCGTGGGGTGGGCAGGTGGAAGGGAGCTGCCGTACGGCTGGAAACGGGCAACCCGTCAAAGTCGCTCGCAAGTACGGCAGGTGAGGCCGCTGTCGATCGCTGTTCTGACTAGTGTCTGATGCCCATCGATACGGCGGTGTGGGCCGGAATATCCAGGATCAGCTGTCCGGCGTCATCATGCTAAGGAGTGGGGATGCCCCCGAGCAGCTCAGGTGCCCGTGAGCGGTCGGTAGATGCGGCTCTGCGTGCCGTCTGGGTGGAGAAACACCGCGAGGGCCTTCCCAGCGGGGCTGCCTGCCGTTGTCGGGGCCGTTGGCCGGGGGTGCGATGAGGCAGGAGAGGGCAGCGCGCACCCGGGCGGCTCTCGTCCGTGCGGCCGCCACGGAGTTCGTCCGGCACGGGTACGCGGGTACATCGCTCAAGCAAGTCTGCGAGGCCGCCGGCGGAACGATGGGGGCGCTCACGTTCCACTTTCCGGCCAAACGGGCGCTGGCCGACGAAGTGTGCGGCCAGGCAGCGGTGCTGACGGAGGCGGCGTTGCTGCGCGTTCGGACAGAGGCGCAGAGCGCGTTGCAGGCGGTCATCGACGCCTCGCACGCACTGGCCGGTCTGCTCACTGCGCAGGAAGTCGTGCTCGCAGCCGCGCGGCTGGCGCGCGAGGGAACGTCCCCGCGCAGGGACTGGCAGGCGTTATGGACCTCGGTACTGAGGGAACTCCTCGACCGGGCCTGGGACGAGGGCATGCTGGCCGTCGAACCGGCACCGGCGGCAGGACTGGTCCAGTGCCTCATGGCAGGTATTGAAGTACATGTGCAGACCGCTGCCTGCCCGGGCAGGCAGCAGCGGCAGGTGGGGGAACAGCTCGCCGCTGCCTGGGCACTGATACTCCCGGCTTGGCGCGCGCCCCGCACCACACCTATCTGCATCCGGCGGGAACCTCCCGCTGATCGCATCGGAGCGCGAGCGTGCAGGGCTGGACCCACACGGTCCCGGCGGTGGCCGAAATATAGCCGCCGCAAAAAAATAAAGAGAACGTTCTGTACTCTTTGTGGTCCCGGAAGGCGCCGAGGAGGTCGGATGCCGGTGCAAGGAGTGCAGGAGCGCCCGGAGTTGGCCCCGGAAGTCTCGATTGGCGGGTTTGCGGAAGAGGTGTTCAAGAGCCTGCCGCGCGTGGATCAGCGCCGATGGGCGGCTGCCTACCTGCGAGGACTGCTGGTGATGCCGGGGCGCAAGGTGCCGCAGCATTTGGCGGTGACAGTGCCGGACCCGCACACCGCCACCCACTCCCTGCGACGTTTCGTCAATTCCAGTCCGTGGGACTGGAGCGCCCCTCGCGAGGCCCTGGCCTGTATGGCCGCCGAGGCCCTGCCCGTACAGGCGTGGACGATCGGGGCGGCGGTCATACCCAAACGCGGCAGTCATTCGGTGGGTGTGCACCGCCGTTTCGACGCCGACGCAGGGCGGGTCCGCAACTGCCAGATGGGAGTGGGGCTCTTTCTGGCCTCCCATGCGTGGAGCCTCCCCGTCGACTGGCAGATCGCGATCGATCGGGTCTGGTCCGGCGACGCCGAACGCCGCCGCCGCTCTCGTTTGCCGCACGGGGTCGTCGAGCAGCCGCTGTGGGCCTACGCACTCGAATTGATCGACCGGCTCGCTGCTGCGCGTCCGGCGGACCGGACGCCCGTGGTGGCGGGGCGTGCGACCCCGCTGATGTCACGCAGCTTGCCGCCGCCCTCACCCGGCGAGGCATGGACTTCCTCATTCAAGTGTCTCCGGGGCAGCCCGTGGTGCCACTGTCCGGGCCCGACTCCGGTCCGCTCGGCGCCGAGCAGTGCCTGCGCCGTCACGGTAGGCGGTATCCATTCCCCGCCGTGGCATCGAGCCAGCCGCCGGCGCCGCGTTCGGCACTCGGATCGACCTTGGTGCGGCTGCCATCGGGGAGGCATGGAGTCGCCCGTGCCCGTAGCGTCTACCGGCTGTGGTGGCAGCAGGGGAAGAGCGAGCGCGCGACGAACCGTCTGTGGTTCACCAGTCTCACGGGAGCCGGGCCGGGTGAGTGCCTGTCGCTGCTTCGTCATCTGTCCGCGACCCGTGCCGCGGTACGGAGGTTGAGCGAGGACTTCGGACTGCGGGACTTCGAAGGGCGTTCCTACCCCGGGTGGCACCACCACATGACCTTGGTTTCGGCGGCCTACGCCTACAGGTGTCTGGCGGGTGCCACGCGGCGTGCGGAGCCCGCCTGACCGTGTGCCGCAAGACGCCGGACCAATAGAAAACAGAACGATCTCTTTGCTACCGTGGGAGGCGCACTGGGGCGCTTGAGGCCGTGATGGCCGCTGTTCGTGTGTCTGACACACCGGACGGAGGAGGGACAGTGAGGCACGGGGGACTGCGGGGGCCGCTTATGCGCCATGGCCAGGATCTCGGTGCAGCACTAGGCCTTCGGTCGGGAGCGCGGAGGGTACGGAATTCCGCCCATGACGTTGTTGCCTTCCGGATGTTCATCAGATGGCGGAGAAAGCACTGGCCGGTTTTCGGCCGGGGCGGAGCAGGCTGTCGTTTCGGGCGCGGCCGCAAAGCGTGAGCCGCCGCATTCGGGCAGAGATTCCGGTGCGCCGTCGCTGACCAGATCCTTCTGGAATGAGTGAATCTGGCATCTGAATGTCGCGAGGGGAGCAGAGATTCATGGGAATGAGTGAACCCGGCCAAGAAAGATCCGGCCAGAGAAAATTCAACTCCATCGTGTACGGGGGTATCTGGCAATGAGCGCAATGAACGTTGAGTCACTGCAATTTGAGGGTGCCCGCACGGCGTGTAGGGCGGCCACAGGTCCGTCGAGGCATCCGGGGTCTTCTGCGGTGGCCACTGTGCCGATCACGCTGCTGTTACCCGCCGACTCGCCACGACTGTCGGGCGAGAACATGGAACACGCCCGCGCCCTCGCGGCCTCGGAAAAGGAGTTTCCGCCGATTGTCGTGCACCGTTCGACGATGCGGGTTATCGACGGAATGCACCGACTGAGGGTGGCGCTGATACGGGGCTGTTCGGAGATCGCGGTCCGCTTCTTCGAGGGTTCCGAGGCTGATGCCTTCGTGCTGGCCGTGGAGTCGAACGTCGGGCACGGACTGCCGCTGACGCTGACCGAGCGGACGGCTGCCGCCGCGCGCATCGTCCTCACCCACCCCCAGTGGTCGGACCGCGCCATCGCTTCGACGACCGGCCTGTCGGCCACCACCGTCGGTGCGTTACGGCGCCGCGAGGGGGTGGGGAGTGTCGCGCCCACCGCTCGTATCGGACGGGACGGCAAGGTCCGCCCGCTGAGCACTGAGGAAGGACGCAGGGCGGCGGGGAAGCTGATCACCGAATCGCCCGACGCGCCACTGCGGGAGATAGCGAAGAAGGCCGGGATCTCACCGGGGACCGTGCGGGACGTGCGCGAGCGGCTGCAAAGAGGAGGACCCGGTGCCTGCCACGCGCCGATCGTCGAAGCCCGGGAAGCGGGCACGACTGACGGGCGTGGCGCAGGATCGGCTGGAAGGACGGGGCCAGGTGCACCCCTCTGAACAGTCGCGGTCGCAGCTGGCGGACGGCCCATCCATGCCCACCCCAGGAGGGGCCCTTGAGGAGTTGACCCAGGCGAATCTGGACGTGCTCTTCCGGAATCTGTGCAGGGACCCCTCACTGAGGCATACGGAGATGGGGCGTTTGCTGCTGCGGATGCTCGACATGCAATTGGCGGGTGCTCGGTGCTGGAACGGAATCGCCCAGGCCATTCCGGCGCACCGCACGGAGATGGTGTCTGCCGCGGCCGCTCAATGTGCCCGAGCCTGGGAGGCGTTCGCATCGGAACTGGCATTGCGACGGATTGCTTGAGCAAGTGTGAGGAACGCCCTGGGCGATGCGGGGAAGGTCTCGTCCGGGGCCGATTGCGATATCTGCTTGATCCTTAGGGTGTCACGTGGTCCTGATCGACATCAGGGACAACGTCCAGGCGAAGACCTTGAGTTGCTATAGCGCAGGCCCCTAGGGCCTGTCGTCAAACTCCCGCCTGCCTCGCGACGCCTGGCACGCACGCTCTCTGCGTTGTCGGGCTCATCCCGGTACGCCCGGTACCGGGATGACCCTCCGCCTTGAGATCGCACGCACCAGACGCCGCGAGGCCCGCCCTCCGGGCGAACGACGGGAGTTTGACGACAGCCCCTAGAGCCATCCGGGGCCTGCGCCAGCCTGACCCGTTGCAGAGAAGGGGCGCGGCACCCCCAAGCGATCGTGCCCAGGCACAGGCCCTGGCCCGCTTTGCCGGCGTCGCTCGCCGCCCGTGTCATCCTGACTGCTTGTGAAGGCCCTGAGCCCGGTCGCCGTCGCCGGGCAGTGGGTCGACTTCTGCTCTCGTTGCTGGCTCCTCGCGCGGGGATCTCCTTGGCTCGGGCAGGAGCGGTTGCGTCGGTAGGTACGAGCAGAGCAGCGTGAGGAGTCCGCTGACCTGCCGTTCTACATCGGACGAACTCTCATGTGAGTGCCTGCCGAGGAACTGCCAGATGCTCATCGTCGTTCATCCGGGGACTTCCTGCCACCTCGACTGTCGCGACAAAGAGATGTACCGGCACACCAAGTTCGACCGGATGATCCCCTCGTTCGACGTCGTGCGGGCCCGGCGGTTGCCAGGCCCGCACGACGCATGGAAGCCATCCCATCCGTGCGTGACGGGGGACACACATGGATGGGATGGCTGTCTTGGGGCCGGCGTCAGCCGGCCGGGTCACACCTGGCCAGAGGGGCGGGCTCGCCACAACATGACAACCGCTGCCAGCCCTGCCGCGCAGGGAGTAGACCGGCAATGCCCAGCAGGGGGACAGGGCCGCATACCCGGTGCTGTCCTTGATGAGGAGATTGAACAGCGCAAGGACGAGCCCGAGGGCGAAGACGACGCTCGCGACAACGGGCACCGACCGCTTCCCCTTCTTCGCCGACCGCAGTGTCCACAGCCACGCCAGGATGCCAACAGCGCCGTTGACGACGAGGTAAATCACCATGGTCTGTTGGTAATTGCTCACCTTCTCGGCGCCGAGTTTAGGATACGCCACGCTGATGTAGTCCGTGTAATCGTCGGTGGCTAACGCGATGAACACGGGGACGAGAATGGTCGTGATCGCCGTGAGCGCCATGCCGGTGTACATGGTTGCGACCGCCTGGCGTGCTTGGGGCGGGACTGACTGCGGTGCTGTGGCTGTGGTCACGAATCCTCCTTGGTAGGTGCGTTATCCGGCATGTTGCTTACCCTCTCGCGCGTTGACCGTTGAGGGATCAGGGAGAACCCTTAGGTATTCCCTGAACCGCTGGGGAGGGATCCCCTAGGGGCATGAAATCGGCCAATTTCAAGAGGGTGTTTACGAGTGTGCATGGCCTGCAGTGTCTGAGGCATTGAGAGATCGTTCCCCCGTCGGCTGCGTGATCGTTTCCCGGATGGTGGGTTAGCCGGGGCCTGGGGCCTGCGGCTATCTCCAGTTTGGATTCGATCGCTTTCACTTGGGCGGTGAAATATTCGGCCCAGTCGCTTTTGGGGAAGAGGCGGAGGTGCGGGCCGAGGGTGTCGGAGAGCATCCGGCGGAACTGGGCGAGCGGCATTGTCACGTTGAGCCGGCCCATGAGATGACGCGAGTCGGCTGCGCCGCCGGCATCCGCGGCCCGGGGACACGTGGCACCTGGACGAGGCCTTCGTCCGGATCAGCGGCAAGCTCCACTGCCTGGGGCGCGTGGCCGGCCAGGACGGGAACGTCCTCGGCGTTCTCGTGACCGCCAAGCGAGACGCCAGGGCCGCCCAGTGGTTCTTCCGCCGCCTCCTCAGGGATCTTCAGTACGTGCCGCGCGTGGCGGTCGCAGACAAGCTCCGCTCCTCAATCCCTGTCCGCCTTCTCCGATATCTCACCCCGCTTCCGGCTCCGCCGCCACCTGCTCACCGCCCCCGCCTGCCGACGAGCAATGAGCGGCGCTCCACCCCCTGGACGCAGGCTGCCGGCCGCACCCCGGCGACCGCCTGACGACGGCACCCGCCACGCCATCCTGGCCCCAGTACGCCTCAACTCACGCTAGTCAACCGTAAGTTGACACGCCCCGGGTGAACCCACGCTCGACCGGGGCGCCCTCATGGCCGCCAATGCCTTGTCGGAAGCTTCTGACCGTGCCTCAGGGTCCGGTTCCGGGCGGCCTTGTAGCCGGTGATCAACGCCGGGTCGGCATCAGGGTCGCCGTCGTCGAGGCCGACGAATTCCAGGTCGGCCATGGCCTGGAGGCCAGCCGTCCGCAGTTTGGCCGTGAGCTGGTCGTAGCGGCAGACGGTGATCTCCGAGGTGCGTCCGGACCGGGTCGCCGAGACCAACAGCAGACGACCCCGGTCGTCGGTGAGCGCGATCACGAACAGGCCATGGCACTTGTTCTTGCTGGAGTAGTTCTTCCGGTTCTCCTTGCCGGGTCTGCGCCGAGTACGGATGACCGAGCCGTCCAGCAGTACGGCTCCGCCGCCCTTTCGGGCGATCTTCTTCAGGGCGCGGTCCAGGCGTGGGGCGCGGGCGGCCAGCAGGCTGACGACTTCCCGAACCCACCGGGTCACGGTGGTGCGGTGTATGCCGTTGCCGCCGGCCAGATCGCCGGGCCGCTGATCACAGCGCAGTACGGCCAGCACGAGTCCGGCGATCTTCCCCTGGCCGCGGATCGGATTGGCCACGTAGTTGAGGGTGACGCTCGACAGCGGCAGGCGGCGGTATAGACAAGGCCGTCAGGGTCCTCGACGGTGCTCTTCACAGCAAACTCAACTTCCGCTGAGAGGACTCCGGTTACGCCGCATTTCCGCACGGTCACGGCCGCGCGGTGAACCGCCCGTCGCCCCGCTCGTGCAGCCAGCCGCGGTCGGCGAGCTTGGTCATCTTCGCCCGCACCAGCTCCTCCCCCTCGGCCTGGACCTCCTGCAACGTCTTGGCCAACTCCTCTGCAAGCGCGTCCAGTTCACTTCGGCGAGCCGCGATCCGCTCCAGCTCTTGCATACCCACACCCTCCCCGGACATCCCGCCGTACCGGCCCGGCCACGGATCGTAAGAGCGGCAAGGTCCACGGCGCAGCAGAACCCGACAACGGCTCCGGCCGACATGTCAGACGATCTTCAGCGTGGACACCCGCCCGCGACCAGCACGAGTAACCCACTCGACCCTCACACCAGACCCGCAACCTGCAACTTCACGATGCACACCGCTCACTGCTGGTCCTGTCGCCTGGTCATCCTTGAAGTCCTTCGTCGAGCTGCTCTGCCTTGGCAAGGAGGAGTGCCGCGATCTCGCTGTCGGACAGCGCCTCCAGATCGCTCTCCTCGTTCCGGACGAGGGGTTCGGTGGGGGGATGGGACCGTGGCGCTGCGGGCCTCACGCCGGCCCCGGGCGCGGTCACAGACCCGGTCGCCGGGCCGGCTTCCAGCGCGATCTCCATGCGTTCGGCGAGGAACGGCACCAGCGCCTCGATGGTCGGATACCGCCAGCCGACCGTGGCCGGGAGCTTGATACGCAGCGACGTCTGCAACCGCGCACGCAGCTCCAGCGTCCGCATGGAGTCGAATCCCAGGCCGGCCAGCGGCGCCGCCGCATCGATGGGCGCACCCTGCGCCTCCAGCACCTCGGCAGCCAGCTGTGTGACATGCGTGACGAGCAGATGCCGGCGCCGACGGCCTGGCTCGACCTCCAGCAGCCGGCGGCGGATCTCGTCCCCGTCCGCGCCGGCGGTGCTCGTGGGGGCGGCGCCACCGCACCGTGCGGTGGCCGTGCGGCACCACACGAAGAAGTCCAACCGCATTTCAGCAGCAGCCTGTTGCAGCTGCCAGGCTGCCGAGGTCAGCAGCCCGGACCGGCCCTCCGGGGAGCCGGCGACGTGCACGACCCCCGCCAGCGGCGGCATGAAATCCGCCACTTGGTCCAGTACGGCGGCCACATCCTGGGGCGTGCCCGCATCGGCGGCCAGCACTTCGACCTGGACGCGTCGGGAGCGCAGCTCCTCCCACGCGGCGTCGTCGCCGTCCGCCACGCTGTGACCCACGAGTGCCAGGTGCCGGGCGCCTTCGTCGGCCAGCCGGCGGGCGGCGGAAAGGCCCGAAGCGCCAGGCTCGCCGGCGATGAGGTAGGTGCCGGCGGCACTGACGGGAGTGTTGCCGGGCACCAGCGTGACCGTCTCGTCGCCGCGCGCCGTGAGCACCAGCTTTCCGACGTGCCGAGCCTGTGCCATGCGGGCGAAGGCCGCCCCCGCCTCGGCGTAGGGAAAGGACGTGACCGGAAGTGCCTCGAACTGCCCGCTTGCGAAGCCGTGTTGCACCACCTCGAACAGCTCGTCGACGATCCGTGGCTGTTCCCACAGTGTCTTTTCCAGGTCGACGGCGAACAGTGAGCGGTTGTCTTTGAAGAACCCCAGCCCGATGGGGCTGTCGTCGTAGATGTCCCGCTTGCCGATCTCGACGAACCGCCCGCCCGGAGCCAGCAGTCCCAGGCTGTGCACCAGCGCCTGGCCGGTGACGGAGTTGAGCACCACATCGACGCCGTAGCCGCCGGTCAGGCGGCGGATCCCGGCGGCGAAGTCCAGGGACCGCGAGTCCAACACATGATCGGGGCTGACGCCCAGTTCGTGCAGCATCCGCCGCTTCTCCTCGGTGCCGGCCGTCGCGAAGACCTCCGCACCGCGCCGCCGTGCAACCATCAGTGCGGCCAGGCCCACTCCGCCGGTGGCGGAGTGGATCAGCACCTTCTCAGCCTCGCGCAGCCGGGCGAGGTACTCCAGCCCGTACACCGCGGTGAGGAAGGCCACAGGGGTGGCGGCCGCCTGCTGGTCGGTCAGGCCCACCGGCCGTGACGTCACCAGGTGTGCCTCGGTCGTGGCGTACGCCGCCAGACCCGAGGTCACCACCGCCATGACCGGGTCCCCGACGTGGCGGCCCTCAACCCTTCGCCCACCGCGGTGACGCGGCCTGCGCACTCGATACCGAGCGGAACCGACCCGTGGGCACCGGGGTAGGCACCCATGGCCTTGAGCACATCGCTGAAGTTCAGCCCGGCCGCGGTGACCTCGATCTCGACTTGCCCGGGGCCGGGAGGAGTGCGCCGCCACACCGTCGACTCCAGGCTGTCCAGGATTCCGGGCCGCAGCGCCAGGACGCGGTGATTCCCATCCCGCCCGGCGTCGAACGGACGGCGCCGGACTGCCATTTCAGCCAAACCGGAAGCGCGGTGCGGGACGAGGGCCGGCGTGCGACGACCTCCACCACGCAGCACCACGTGCTCCTCGCCGCGGTCGCAGGTGCGCAGCAGCGCGTCGAGGAGACGGGCGGCCTCGTCATCGGCGGGCAGCGGGTCCAGATCGATGAGCGCGGGGAGCGGGGCAGCATGCTCGGCCGCAGCCGCCCCGGCGAGCGCCCACAAGGGGGTCGGGGCGCCCGGGGAGGGCGAGTCCTGTCCCACCACCCGTTGCGCACCACGGGTCAGCAGCGCCAGCCGGGGCGCGCCGTCCATCCCCTCCCGGGCTAGCGCCCGGATGAGGTCAAGTGCCGAGGAGGCACCCGGCAACGGGTGCTGACCTGGCGGGAGCCGGCGGGGCGCGTCAGAGCTGAGCGGGACGTCGTCCAGGCCCCAGGCGTGCACCACGCCCGCACAGGGCTCCGTCTCCTGGCTGCGCAGCTCCTCGAAGAGAGCGGCGAGGTCCTCGCACCGCAGCGGGTCGATCTCGAAGCGGGCGGCGTCCAGCCGCCGGTAGCACTGCCCGGCTCGTACTGTGACACAACGACTGGAACGGGCGGCCAGTTCACCGGCCAGCGCGTCACCCACTCCGGTGCGGTCGGCGAACAGCAGCCACCACCCGGAGCCCGCCGCACGCCTCGTGCCGGTGTCGTCAGCCTCCTGCCAGTGCACCTCGTGCAGGCGCTCGGCGACATCGCCTTCCCTGCCCGCCTCGGGCCGGTTCGGCTGCACACCGGGCACACCGGTCGCCGGGGTGGTGTTCACCTCAGCGGCCGTACGGTCCGCGGGCTGGGGGGCGTAGCGTCGGCGCTCCCACGGGTAGGCCGGAAGATCGATCACGACGCGGGGAAGCTCCACGGGCGCGGCACCGTCGAGGCCCCCTGCGGGATCATGCTCCTGCACCAGCACCGCGTCCGTGGTCTCGCCGGCTGCAAGCGCCTTGAGCGCGTTGAGTGCCAGCTCGCGGTCCGGGGCACTCACCTGGGCGCGCCACTTGTGCCGGGCGCGCCCGGAGGTGACGGAGTACGCGAACGCCGGATAGCTGTCCGCGGGCAGTTCGGCCAGGCGGTGGTGCAGCCGCGCCGCCAGATCACGTACGGCTTCCGGTGTCTTGGCCGACAGCTCGAACCCCTCCACCGGCGTGGTACCGGCCTGTGCCGCCGGCCCGGTGTCCTCGGCCGGGCCGAGGATGAGATGGGCGTTGGTGCCGCCCATGCTGAAGGCGCTGACCGCGACATGGCGGCCGCGCGCATCCCGCGGCCAGGGGGTGAGCTCGGTCGGCACGGTCACGCCGGTGCCGTCGAGGTCGATGAGCGGGTTGAGGGTGGAGAAGTGCGCCAGTGGCGGCACAGCGCCGTGCCGCAAGCACGCAACTGCCTTGAGTAGCGCGGCGATGCCGGCCGCCGACTCCAGGTGGCCCATGTTCGCCTTGACGGTGCCCACGGGCAGTGGGCGCCGCCGTTCTTGCGGCCCAGCGCGGAGACGATGGCCTCCATCTCGATGGTGTCGCCCATCGACGTGCCGGTGCCGTGCGCCTCCACCAGACCGATGTCGGCCGGGGCCAGCCCCGCGTCCGCCAGCGCCGCCTCCATCAGATTGATCGACGAGAGCACGTTGGGCGCGGTGAACCCGGTCGAGCGGCCGTACTGGTTGACCGCCGAGCCCTTGAGCACGCCCAGGACGCGGTCCCCGTCACGCCGAGCGTCCGACAGGCGCTTGAGGACGACCACTCCGCAGCCCTCACCGCGGGCGAAGCCGTTGGCCCGGGCGTCGAACGCCTTGCACTTGGCGTCCGGTGCCAGCGAACCCAGCGCGTCAAGCTGCTTGGTCATGTGGGGGGACAGCGCGAGGTTGACGCCGCCGGCCAGAGCCACGTCGCACTCCTTGCGGGCGAGCGCCTGCCGGGCGAGGTGGACGGAGACCAGTGACGAGGAGCAGGCGGTGTCCACCGCGATGGCGGGCCCGCCCAGCCCCAGCTCGTAAGCGAGCCGGCCAGCCGCGAAATAGTGCCCGTTGCCCGTCGTCCAGTGGCGGTCGGGGTCGCCGTCCAGCCACTGCCACCAGTCGTGGTTCATGATGCCGACGAACAGACCGGTACGGGCGCCGTCGAGTCGGTCGGCGGGCAGCGCGGCGTTCTCCAGCGCCTCCCAGGCGACCTCCAGCAGCAGCCGGTGCTGCGGGTCCAGGGCCGTGGCCTCCTCGGCACCCATGCCGAAGAACGCGGCGTCGAAGTCCATGACCTCGTCGAGGAATCCGCCACGGGGCACAAGCCGGTCCCACTCCGCGGCGAAGGGCCGCTGCGCTGCTCGGGCAGCGGCCGCACCATGTCACGGCCCTCGGCCAGCGCCTGCCAGTACGAGTCGAGGTCATCGATGCCACCGGGGAACCGCAGCCCCGCGCCGATGATGGCCAGCGGCTGGCTGCCACCGGCCTCCTCCAGCTGGGCCCGCAGCTTCTTGACCGTGTCCAGCGCCCTGCTCAGCGGGGTGGGGGTGGCGGCGTCGGGCGTGACGTCCATATCCATCAGTCCTTGTCGTCATCGGAGGCCGGGGCGGCGGACAACTGCTCCGCCAGGACGCCGGAGAGAGCGCGTGTACTGCCGTAGGTCCACAGCAGCGTGGGCGAAAGCTTGAGGTCGAACGCTGCTTCGAGCCGGTTGCGCAACTCAAGGCCCATCAGCGAGTCCAGGCCCAGCGCCTTGAAGGGGGTGTCCCGGTCGATGGCCCCGGTCTCCAGGCGCAACACCCGGCCCGCCAGCTCCCGCACCGTGGTCTCCAGCAGCTCGGCCCGGCGCTCGGGCGCGGTCGCGCGCAGTTCGGCCAGGAAGGCACGGCCGGAACCGTCCGCGCCCGGTACGTCCTTGGCCGCCTCCCGCAGCGTGCTCCAGCTCCGCAGGGCGGCAGTGTCCGGATATGCCTCGAACCACTGGCGCACATTGAGCGGTACATAGGAGACGACCTGCTCCTCGCCGGCAAGGAAGCGCTCCAGCGCCTGCCACGCCTCGTGCGTGGTAATGCCGCCCATGCCGCGTTCCGCCAGCCGCGCGCCGCGGTTGGCGTCCTGCGCGGCGAGCCCGGCGTCGGAGAACGGCCCCCACTGCACGCTCAATCCGGGCAGTCCACGTCGGCGGCGGGATACGGCCAGTGCGTCCATGAAGGCGTTGCCTGCCGCATACGCCGCCTGGCCCGCGTTGCCGAACAGGGCGGCGGCCGAGGAGAACAGCACGAAGAAGTCCAGCGGGTCGCCCGCCGTGACGGTGTCGAGGTTACGGGCGCCGGCGGCCCCAGGTGCCAATACCCGTCGCAGCTGCTCGGGCCGCAGCTTCTGGATCGTGGCGTCATCCAGCAGACCGGCGGCGTGCACCACTCCGCGCAGCGGCGGCAGTTGGGCACGCACCCGTTTGAGCGCCTCCTCGTCGGCGATATCTGCCTGGAAGGTGTCCACGCGCACCCCGCCAGTCCGCAGCACCTCGATGCGCGCGGCGGCCTCGGGGTCCGGCGCGGAGCGGCCGACCAGCGCCAGCGCACCGGCTCCCCGCCCGGCCAGGAACTCGGCCAGGGACAGGCCGAGCGCCCCCAGACCACCGCTGATCAGATACGTGCCGTCGGCACGGAAGCGGCCGCCCGGCATCGGCTCCGGCGCCACCGCGCCCGCGGAGTCCGGATCGACGAGCACGGCCGTACCGATGCGGCCGCCTTCCGACAGCGCGCGCCATGCCTTCTGCGCGTCGCCGAAGGAGTACGTCGTCACCGGCGGCGGAGTCAGCCGTCCTTCCGCCACCAGTGCCCAGACCTCGGCCAGCAGCCGGGAGAACCGCTCGGGCCTGCGCACGATGAGTCCGGCCAGGTCCACGGAGACGAAGCTGATGCCCTTGCGGAACGCAGCCAGGCTCACCGAGTGCTTCTCCCGCCCGTCCCGCATGCCGACGTCGAGGAAGTGCCCGTCCTCGGCCAGCACGTCCAGGCCGTGCTCCAGGGCCGCGCCGACGAGGAGCCCAGGACGGCGTCCACCCCCGGCCTACGGTCGCCTCGCGCACACCATGGGCCCACGACAGGTCACGGGAGTCGAAGACGCGCTCGATACCCAGCCGGGTGAGATGGTCCCGCTGCTCCGTGCCCGAGGCCGTGGCGATGACCTCGGCACCCAGCACCTGTGCCACCTGGACCGCCGCCAGGCCCGGCCCGCTCGCCGCCTCGTGGATCAGTACGGTCCGTCCCGCGCCCAGCCCGGCCACCTCGTGCAGTGCGTACCAGGCGGCCGTCAGCGCAGAGGGCAGCGCCACGGCGGTGGCCTCGTCCATGTGGCCGGGCAGCGGGAGTGCGTGGTCGGCGCGGAGGATCTGGTACGAGGCGAGCGCACCGGGCGCGCACCCGACCACGCGGTCGCCCTCGGCGAAGCGGGTCACGCCTTCGCCGACACGGGTTACCACACCCGTCGCATCCAGTCCGTAGAGCTCATCGAAGCTTTCGGTGAAACGCGGGACATCGGTGGTACTCACCGCCGCGGCGCGCACAGCGATCTCGATTTCGCCGGGAGCCGGCGCCCGCCGCCCCAGCGGCCGACACTCCAGCGGTTCCGCAGCGCCCAGGCGGGCGGCGGCCAGCCGGAACGGCTGCGGCGGGGTGTGCCAGGCGGGCTCCGATCGCGGATCGGCGGAGCCGTCCGGGCCACGCAGCAGCCGTCCGGCGAAGCGGTCGGTACCACGTAGCGCGACCTGGTCCTCCTCGTCCTCGGCAAGCAGTTCGGCAGCGCAGTCCGCCGCCCACCCCGCCTCGCCCGAGCCCAGGTCGAGCAGCAGCGGCCGCAGCTCCGCGTGCTCGCGGCGCAGTACCCGGCCGAAGCCCCAGTACAGGGCGGAGCCCGCATCGGGCAGGTCGGCGGCGAGCGCCGCCTGCGCGCCGGTGGTGACCACGGCCACGCGCGGCGGCGTGGGCAGCGTCGAACAGGCACGCACCAGTGCGGCCAAACCGAGCAGTCCCTCGCGCTGTGCCTCCAGGCCGTCGTCAGCCCGCGGCGCGAGGAAGGCGACGCCCGTCACCTCACCGGCGGCACAGAGACGTTCGGCCCACACCGCCTCGTTCACCGCGTCGTCCCCGCTGACCACGGCCGTGGCCGTGTGGGCGCCGAGCGCACCCAGCGCGCCGGCCAGCGCGCCGGCCGCATCGATACCGCTGCTGGGCGCGCACACCGCCCACGTACCGTGCACGGTGCCCCGCGGCTCCGCGACGGCACGCGGCCGGGAGGTGAAGACCAGGCGATGGATACGGTCCGTTTCGGCGCCCGCCACCTGGGCGGTGACGGCCAGCGGCGTCAGGCGCAGCCCCTCCATCACGAGCAGGGGCCGGCGGCCGGCGTCGTAGAAGTACACGTCGAACAGCAGGTGGCCGCGGCATACCGCGTACGACCACACCTCCACGACCGGCTCGGCGAGATCCTGGAGCAGGTGAACCCGGCGCACACTGGTCGGCACCACGGCGTCCGCCTCCTCGGCGAGCGGCAGCGACACCTGCATCGCACCGTCCCACAGGGCCGGGTGCAGATCGCGGGCCCGGGCGCCGGCCAGGCACTGTTCGCTCAGGTGCACCTCGGCCAGCGTCTCGCCCTCGCCCCGGCGCACGCCGTTCACCCCGCGGAAGGCCGGTCCGTAGTTCAGGCCCTTGGCGGCGCAGGAGGCGTAGAACTCCTCGGCCTCCATCGGGGAGGCCACCAGCAGGTGTTCGGGGAATCGCGGCACCGCCACCTCAGGGGTGAGTGTGGGCGGCAGGGCACGGGCGACGGCGTGTTCGGTCCAGGCCGTGGCTCCCGGCGGCAGGGAGGCGAGTGTGAAGGACCCGCCTTGGGCGGGCTCGTCGCGCCACTGGACGCTGACCCTGGCCGCGTCCTCGCTCAGGGTGAGGTCGCTGCGGAACGCGATGTCGGCGAGCGCGCCGGGGAGGTCTCCGGTGCGGGCCAGTGCCGTGCGTACGGCGAACGCCAGCATCGCGGCGCCAGGCAGGACGACGGCGTCGTGCACCTGGTGGTCGCGCAGCCAGGGCTGGTCCTCCAGCGCCACCTCCAAGGTTCCTGTCCAGCGATCCTGTTCGGTTACGGACGGAGCCAGCACGATGTCCAGGCCGGGCTGCCGGGCCTCGCGGCGACCGGGCCGGATCCAGTGGGCAGTGCGCTGCCAGGGGTAGCCGGGCGCCGGGGCCCATGCCTTGCGCGGCAGGGAGTTGAACGGTGCAAGTCCCGCCACATAGGCACGGGCGAAGGACTCGCACAGATGCTGCGGCGATCCGCTGTCGCGCCGAAGGGTGGACAGTACCCGCGGGGGAGAGGTGCGCTGTGCCGCCAACTGCTCGATGGCTGGGGTGAGTACGGGGTGCGGGCTGATCTCGACGACATGGGTGACGCCGTCGTCGAAGACCTTGTCCAGTGCGTCGGCGAACGCCACCGGGCGACGCAGGTTGTCCACCCAGTAGCGGGCGTCGAGCTCACAACCGCCCAGCGCCGTCAGCCGCACCGTCGACAGCAACTCGATCGTGCCCTGGCGAGGGGTCACCGGGCCCAGTGCGGCCAGCAGGTCCTCCTCCAGTTCGTCCATCTGCGGGCTGTGCGAGGCGTAGTCCACGTTGACCAGGCGGCAGAACGTGCCCTCCGCCTCCAGGATTTCCTTCAGGACCTGAATCAGCTCGCTGTCGCCGGACAGCACGCAGGAGCTGGGGCCGTTGTTCACCGCCAGCGACACCCCGTGCTCAAAACCCTTGATGGCCGCCCGGGCGCCTTCGACGTCCAGATCCACGGCGAGCATCAGGCCCTTGCCGGACGTACGGCGGGCTATCGCGCTGCGCCGGGCCATCACCAGCGCGGCGTCCTCGTAGGACAGCGCGCCGGCCACCGTGGCGGCGGTGACCTCGCCCTGGCTGTGCCCGATGACCACGTCCGGCTCGACGCCTGCCGCCCGCCACACCTCGGCCAGGCTCACGGAGACGGCCCACAGGGTCGGCTGAAGCATGTCGATGCGCGAGAGCCACTCCTCACCGGCCTCGCCCGCCACGATCTTGACGAGATCCCAGGGGAAGTGCGGCTCAAGCGCCTTGGCACAGCGCTGGATCACCGCGGCGAAGACCGGGTCGGTGGCGAGCAGTTGGCGGCCCATCCCCGCCCACTGCGATCCCTGCCCGGGAAAGACGAAGGCGACACGGCCCGCTTCCTCGGCGGCTCGGCCGCTGACCACACCGGGAAGCTCCTCATCGGGCCCGGCGGCGTAGCGGGTGAGCCGGTCGTGAATCTCTTCGGGGCCGGTGCCGGTGAAGGCCGCCCGGAAGGGGAAGTGGTCGCGCTGCCAGGCCAGGGTGCCCGCCAGGGCGGGCAGCAACGCGGCACCCTGGGCGGCGAGGGCCTCGGCCACCCCAGCGCCCGCTGCTCCAGCGCCGCCTGCGAGTGCGCGGACAGCGGCAGCACCAGGCGTTCTCCCGCCGTCCCGGAGCACGGTTCGCCTCGCTCGGTGGGCGGTGGACTCATCACGCAGACATGCGCGTTGGTGCCGCCCCATCCAAGGAGCTGACCCCCGCGAAGAGCCGCCCGTCGGCGGGCAGCGGGAGCCGCTCGCGCACCACGTGCAGATTCAGCTCGTCGAAGGGGATGTCGGGGTTGAGGACCTCGGAGTGCAGACTTGGCGGCACCGTGCGGTGCTTGAGCACGAGCATCGCCTTGACCAGGCCCGCCATACCCGCACAGGCTTCCAGGTGCCCGATGTTGGTCTTGACCGACCCGATGGGCAGCGGCCCCATGGCGCGACTGCGCGGCTGCCCCAGGACGTGGCCGATGACCCCAGCCTCGATGGGGTCGCCGCGCTTGGTGCCGGTGCCGTGGGCCTCCAGGTAAGCGACCTCGTCGACGGGGATGCCCAGCCGGCCGTACACACTGCGCAGCAGGTCTTCCTGGCCGGCCGGGTTCGGGGTGACCAAACTCTCCCCGCCGCCGTCGTTGTTGACCGCCGTCCCCGCGATGACGCCGTGGATGCGGTCGCCGTCCTCCACAGCGCGGGCGAGGGTCTTCACATACAGAGCCACCACGCCCTCGCCGCGGACGAATCCGTTCGCGGAGGCGGAGAAGGTCTGGCAGCGGCCGTCGGGGGACAGTCCGCCGAAGTGTGTCAGGCCGATCATGACGTCGGGGGTCAGCATCACGTTGACCCCGCCCACGACGGCCGCGTCGATCTCCCCCTGCCGCAGGGCCTGTCCGGCCAGGTGCAGCGCCACCAGGGAGGACGAGCAGGCGGTTTCGACGGCCATGCTAGGGCCGGTAAGTCCAAGGAAGTAGGAGACCCGGGCGGCGATGACGTCGAGGGCGGCGCCGACCGCGCTGTGCTGGGTGGCCCCGGCCCCGCGGTCCCTGCGCAGGATCTCGTAGTCGTGCCACTGCGCTCCGACATAGACACCGGTCCGCGAACCCGCCAGCGAGCCGGCCGGTGTTCCGGCGTCCTCCAGCGCCTGCCAGGTCGTCTCCAGCATCAGCCGCTGCTGAGGGTCCAGCGCCTCGGCCTCGCGGGGAGATCCCGAAGAAGGTGGCGTCGAACCGGTCGATGCCGGAGAGGAACCCGCCCACGGACTGGATGCGCTTGTGGGGGTCCAACTGGGCCCCACTGTCCCAGCGTTCGGTGGGCACCGGCCCAATGGCATCGTGCTCGTCCAGCAGCCGCTGCCAGAAGGCGCCGATGTCGTCAGCTCCCGGAAACGCCCCGCCATACCGACGACAGCGAGGAGTCGGGCCGGATCCTGAGTCACATGGTCTGCGTGCATTACCTCTTCCTCGGCTAATTCCTCGGCTGTCGCACGGGACGCTGGGCGGTGGCGTGAACCACTCGTGCGCGAGGTCTCAAATGCGCTGGGGAAAGGGGCGTCGACCGGTGTGGGCGCGATATGCGGATGCTTGGTGCGCCGGCGGTTCTGCTCGCCCATGACGAGCATGCACGGCTGTTCGAGAAAGACGCAACCAGGAAATGGCAGCCGCTGTACCGCGCCAGGCCCGGTAGCCTGTCGCAACAGTTGGCCAGGTCCGGGCCGAACTGTTCAACCATCCACTTCGGGCAGTTGAACGCATGTCGGTGAAGCAGCCGGCGGCACCGCGTTCCACGAATCGGTCGAGTCAGAGAAACGAGCCGGCACACGAAGGGAACTGTCATGGCGGAAATCAAGGTTGTACTGGTTGGCGGCCCTTCCTATTTCCCTGACGACCAACGAGTGCAGTACGCCCCCTCGCTCACCGAGACGTTCAAGAAGCGCTTCCGGAACGGCTATGAGCACTTCGTGCATCAGGGGCCTTCCACACCGTGGAAGGCGAGGAGCTTCCGGCCCTGGAGTGGACGGCCCGGACAGCCATCGCGGAGTGAGCACGACGCCAACGGCGCCGGGAAGACGGCGTTCCCGTCGCGAGAGCGCCGTCACGGCACATCGGTACCCTCTGTCATCATGATCAACTTCCCCTACCCGCTGCCCTCGGACACCACATCCGAGGTGGACGAACGCGCTGCGGCCGTGGCCCTGCTGCCCGTCGGCAGTTACGAACAGCACGGCCCCCACCTGCCGTTGGTCACCGACACCCTCATCGCGTGTGCCATCGCCGACCGTCTCGCCGCCGCCTACCCCGTCCAGCAACTGCCGCCCCTGACCATCTCGTGCTCGCACGAACACGAGCGCTGGCCCGGCACGGTGAGCATTTCGGCGACCACGCTGCACGCGGTGGTATCCGACATCGCCGCCTCACTGCGCCGCGGCGGCACCACCGCCCTCGTCGTGGTCAACGCCCACGGCGGCAATCACGTCCTGCGCAACACCGTCCAGGAGAGCACGGCGCGCGGAGAGCGGATGGCACTGTTCCCCACCGCGGACGACTGGCGAACAGCGGCCGAGGACGCCGGGATACACACCGACGCGCACAGTGACATGCACGCCGGGGAACTGGAGACCTCCATCCTCTTGCATGTCGGCCCCCAACTGGTCCGTATCGGCCATGAATCGATGGATCACGTCCACGAAGACCGCAGGCACCTGCTCACCCTGGGCATGGATGCCTACACCGCCTCCGGCGTCATCGGCCGCCCCTCGCTGGCCTCGGCGGAGAAGGGACAGCGGCTGCTCGCCGGGCTGACCGAGTCCTTCGCCGACCATCTGAGCGCGCTCGGTGTCCGATGAACCGGCCACTGCTGGAAGCCGAAGAGGCATGGGAGAGGCTGCTGTCCGTCCGCACCGAGTCGCAGGCCGAGGCCGCGGGGTTGTGTCGGCGGCCGGACGGCAGCCGACGGTGGCGGCAGCCCGCCACACCCGAAGCGCACCACCTCGCCGAGGTGTACGCCCCGCTGTGCCTGGCCGGCCCGGGCCTGGTGTTCGCCCAGCTCGGGCAGAGCGTGGACGGATTCATCGCCACCCGCACCGGCCATTCCGACTACGTCACGGGGCAGCAGGACCGCCTGCACCTGCACCGACTGCGCGCCCTGGCCGACGCTGTCATCGTGGGCACCGGTACAGTCGTGTCCGATGACCCGCAGCTGACCGTGCGCGCCTGCCCTGGCCGCAACCCCGTACGGGTCGTCCTCGATCCACGGGGCCGCGCACTGCACCGGGCACCGGGCGCACAACTGTTCACCGATGGCCGTGGCCGGACACTGCGTGTGATCGGCCGGGATGGCCCGGAGGACGACCAGAAGGCGAGCAGTGCGAGCCCGGACGTCCTGCGGGTGCCCTGCGGCGAAGGAGGGTTCGCACCACACAAGGTGCTGGCCGCGCTCGCCGCACGCGGGCTGAGCCGGATCCTGGTCGAGGGCGGCGGCGTGACCGTCTCCCGCTTCCTACACGCCCGCGCCCTGGACCGGCTCTACGTCACGATCGCCCCCGTCCTGCTCGGGGACGGCGTGCCCGGTCTGCGCTTCTCCGGCCCCGACCGTATGGACGGGGCGCTACGCCCCTCGGTCCGCACCTTCGCGCTCGGTGAGGACACCCTCTTCGAACTGGATCTGAGAACCCGTGCGACGCCCGGCCAGGGAACGGACGGCCAGCACCCCGGCGCCAGGCAGGCTTGAGACGAGCGCGAGCACCCCGTACACCACGGAGGCGGCCAGGCCCTGCCGGGCCCCAGCCCGGCAGCGCCGAACACCAGCGCGCACGCGCCCTCCCGCGGTCCCCATCCGCCCAGACCCACCGGCAGCGCCATCGCCATCAGAGCGAACAGCAGCAGCGGCACCAGCGTCGCTACGGACGCCGTGACCCCCGCCACCCGCGCGGCCATGACGAACAGCCCCAGATGACCAGTCAGCGTCAGCACGGACAGCACCAGCACGCCCGGCAGGACGTCGCGGCCGAACAACCCCACACGCACCTCCGCCAGCACCACGGCCAGCGCCCGTCGCCACCGCGCCGCACCCCACCCCGCCACAGCACCAGCGCGAGAGCTCCGGCCGACACACCCAGCACGGCCGCGGTCACCGACAGCGGGACCCCTGCCGCGCCGACAACCGCCGGCAGAGACGGTCCAGCCACCAGCGCCAGCAGCCCGGCGGTCACCAGCACCATCTGGCCCGCGCAGCGTTCCAGGACCACGGCCCGCACACCATGGCCCAGCGCCCCGGATTCCTTGCCGTGTCGCATCCCGCGGTACACATCGCCGAGCACGCCTCCGGGCAGTACGGCGTTGAGGAACAGCGACCGGTAGTAGTCCGCCACCGCCGTCCCCAGCGACAGTTCGAGCCCCAGCCGCCGGGCCACCAGACACCACCGCCAGGCAGCGCACACAGTGGTCGGCACACTGACCGCGAACGTGGCCACGACGACCAGGACGTCGATGTGGGCCAGCACCTTCAGGAACTGCGTGCTGCCCACTTCGTACGCCACGGCCACGAGGAGACCGAGGACGGCCGGTATCCGCAACCGCCCCCACAGCGTGCGGGTCACAAGGTCACGCTCCCCAAGGAGCACGGGAGCGCGAGCAGATCACGGTGCCCGACGGTGACCCGCAGCGCACCGGACCGGCACTGGACAAGCCGTCGGCTGACATAGCGCTCGCTGCACCGGGCCAGGGCCGGGCGCTGCGCGCAGGCCGCCGCGACCCAGCCGAGCAGCCACTGTTCGGCCAGACCTGCCTGGTCCGCCCCCAGCCGCCACGGGCTCACACGGGTGTGCACCCGCGCACCGTGCCGCTCGAAGGCAGCCGCCGCCACGTCGACGGCGTCCGGTCCGAGCAGCCGTCGCCCACCGTCGTTGCGGCGCTGGTGGGCGTTGAAGGCGGCGGTGAATTCGGCGTCCAACGGGTCGGCGGGCTCCAGTACGACCTCGCCCACGACGGACAGCGCCAGCAGCACCGGGCAGGCAGCCTCGGCACAGGCCGAGGCGAGTCGGTGCACCTCGTCCTCGGTGAGCAGGTCCAGCAGAGCCGACCCGCACACCAGCGCCGTACCCGCCAGGTCACCCGAGCTCAGCCGGGTGATGTCCCGCTGTTCGGTGGTCACTTCGACACGGCCGCCGTCCGCACTGCGGCGTGGCATCCGCGCACCGACGCGGGCCAGCAGAGCCGGGTCGCGATCACACATGATCCAGCGCTGCGGGCCGCCGAGCCGTGCGGCCAGCCAACGCCCCATCGACCCGGTGCCACAGCCCAGATCGCGGAAGGCAGGCACCTCGCCTGGCCGGCGCACGCGGTCCAGATACGCGCGCAGCGGGCCGAGCAGCTCAGGGGCGCGGGCCGCGGCGTCGGCCGGTTCGCGCAGCGTCAGCCACTGGGAGGCGAAACGGGGGGAGCCGGGGGTGCCGGCCAGGTTCGAATCGGCAGTGGTCATCAGGCCCTCCGGGGCTCGCGGCCGAGGCGGCTGAGCACCTCGGCCAGCCGGCGGGACGTTCCCTGCCAGCCATCCAGCGCGGTTCGTCGCCGTAGTGCCGAGGCCGCCAGCTGACGACGCAACACCGGATCGGTGAGCCAACGGCGCAGCGCCGTGGCGAGCGCGCGCGCATCCTGTGGCGGCACCAGCAGGCCCGGCACACTCCCGTCGCAGGCCCGCCCCAGTGTGTCGGGCACTGCGTCCACCGCCGAGGCCAGTACGGGTACCGCGCGGGCCAGCGCCTCGGTCACCACCATCCCGTACGTCTCAGCACGAGACGGCAGCACCAACAGGTCCGCGGCGGCGTAGCTGCCCGCGAGCCGCTCGCCGGTGCGCACTCCCCCCAGCCGCACCCGACCGGTCAGCCCCAACTCCCCGATGCGTTCACGCAACCGCCCCGTGTACACCGGGTCCCGGTCCCCCGCTCCCACCAGCTCGCAGCGCCACGGAAGTCCGGCGACCGCCGCCAGCGCATCGACCAGCAGATCCTGCCCCTTGCGGGGATCAGGGCGGCTACGCACAACAGCTGCGGAGTGCCGTGGCTGCCGCGGGCGGGTGGGGCGGGGTCGATGCCCGGCGCGGCGTAGTACACCCGGTTCGGATCAAGCCAGTGACGGTCCGTCAACTGTCTTGCGGCCCACGGGCTGGTCGCGACGACCGCGCTCGCGGCGCGCAGTGTCTCTCCTCCCGCCGCTCCAGCTCCGCGGCCACGCCGGGCGCCAGCCCTGTTTCGTCGGCCAGCGGGAGGTGCACCAGCACCGCCAGGCGCAGCCGCCGGACCTGTGGCACGACGATCTCGGGCACGCCACAGGCCACCAGGCCGTCCATCAGCACGACGGCACCGTCGGGCAACTTCGCCAGCGCCTCCGCCAGTTCGGCGCCCGCCGCCGTGCCGGCCCGCGGCCAGCGGCCCCGGACCGGCACCTCGTGCACCGACCAGCCCGCCGAGGGCAGCTCCTGGCAGACGCGGCGGTCGTAGACGTTGCCGCCACTGGGAGCAGCCGGGTCGTCCACGCCGGCGGGCAGGACCATGTGCACGGTGGGGGCGGATGCCGCCGCGTGGCCCACGTCCCAGCTCACAGCGGCCGCTCGTAGGACGCCCAGGCGATATGCGACTCGTGCAGCGTCACGGCTATCGAGTCCAGGCCGAGCGCGCCCTTCCCCAGGGCACCGGCCCGTACCCGGTCGGCGATCCGGTCGGCGACGGCCTTGGCCAGGAACTCCGTGGTGGTGTTGACCTCGGCGAAGGCGGGGCGTCGTCGAGATTGCGGTAGTTGAGCTCGCCGAGCACAGAGCCCAACTCGACGCCGGCCCGCCCGATGTCGACGACGACGTTGTCGACGTCCAGTTCGGCGCGGCGGAAGGTCACGTCCACCACAAAGGTCGCGCCGTGCAGCCGCTGCGCGGGTCCGAAGATCTCGCCGCGGAAGCTGTGCGCGACCATCATGTGATCGCGGACGGTAATGCTGAACAAGGTCACTCTCCGGAGCCAGGGACCGCAGCCGTCTGTTCGTCACAGGTGCGGCCGTAGGTGATGCGATGACACAGGGCAGAGATCTCGCCGTTGGCGATGCGGGGCATTACACGGGGAAGCTCCTCGAAGTCGGATTCACCAGTGAACAGGGCGTCGAACACAGGGTCGCTCAGCAGGTGCAGGGCCAGTGACATCCGGTCCGTGAAGCCGCGGCGGACCCGCCGGCCAGCCGGAACCGCACCCACCTGGCTGCTGCGCAGCACCAGTCGGCGGGAGTGGAAGGCCGCGCCCAGCGGCACACTGACCCGGCGGTCTCCATACCAGCTCAGCTCGATGACCTCGCCTTCCGGGGCGAGCAGTTCAAGGCAGCGGACGAGCCCGGCCTCGGACGCGCTGGCGTGCACGACCAGGTCGCACTCCCCGTTGGCCCCTTCGGGAAGCGCGAAGTCCACTCCGAGCGCCCGGGCGACGGCGGCCCGTGTGGGATCGGCATCGACCAACTGCAGCCGCACGCCCGGGAAACGGCCGAGCAGGGCAGCCACGCAGCAGCCGACCATCCCCGCGCCGACCACCGCGATCCGGTCACCGACCAGCGGTGCCGCGTCCCACAGCGCGTTCACCGCGGTCTCCACCGTCCCGGCGAGCACGGCCCGCTGAGGCGGCACGCCATCCGGCACAGGTGTCACCGCACTCGCCGGGACCACATACCGGGTCTGGTGCGGATAGAGACAGAAGACCGTACGCCCCAGCAGCGCCAAGGCGTCTTCTCCACAGCCCTCTTCGACCACCCCCACATTGAGATAGCCGTATTTCACGGGCCCGGAAACTCCCCTCCTGAAAAGGTGCCCGCATCGAAGCCCGCTGGCTCGCGGGAACCCTGCCGTCGAAGACCAGGGTTTCGGTTCCTCGGCTGATGCCCGAATACAGCGTACGGACCAGTACATTTCCCTCATCGGGCGCGGGTACGGACCCCGGGCGGATCTCGCCGAGACCGGGGGAACGGAGCCAGTAGGCGCGGACTGCGCACTCCATCGGCATCCTCCAGAACAACAATGGGCCGACAACTCACGACACGTCGTATCGCCATGGCGACAAGTACCGTAAGCAGCTCCTTCGAACTCCGCCACACTCCGACAGGAGACATGTTGATCACGCAAGACGGCCGCCGCCCGGACGCGTTGATCCGGCAGGCGCTCACCGGAACGGCCGCCCAGCTCGCCCTCCTGGCGCTGCTGGGGTCCACCGTCGGCCTGGGCGCGGTGGGATGGCTGGCCGGAACGGCCGCGGCCGTCACCGTCTGGGCGGTCCTCATACGCGCCCTGCGCAGGTCCGGGGCACTTTCCTTGGGGCCGGCCGACCGCGTGACCGTGGCGCGGGCCACGCTCATCGGCGGCGTACTGGCGCTGGTGGCCGACTCCGGTCCGCACTCGGCACCCCTCGCTCTCGTGGCCCTGTCGGTACCCGCCTTGGTCCTCGACGCGGTCGACGGCAAGGTCGCCCGGCGGACCGAGACGGCCTCGGCTGTGGGAGCGCGTTTCGACATGGAGATCGATGCGCTGCTCATCCTCGTGCTCAGTGTCTTCGTCTCCACCTTCTACGGCGTGTGGGTGTTGGCCATCGGCGCGATGCGGTACGCCTTCGCCGCCTTGGAGCTGACTCTGCCGTGGATGCAGGCGCCGCTGCCGCCGAGTTTCGCCCGTAAGGCCGTGGCTGCTGCCCAGGGGATCGCCCTCGTCCTCGCCGCTTCCACACTCCTGCCGAATCCGTTTGGGGCAGCCGTGGTTGGTCTGTCCCTGGCCCTGCTGGTGTGGTCGTTCGGGCGCGACACCATATGGTTGTGGCAATCCAGCCGTTCCCAACTCGGCTTGCCCCGGCTCCGCCTGGGCGGAACGGGCGAATGATCAACCGCGCGGGTACGATCAAGCGCATGGCAGACCAAGCTCTCGCATTAAACGGTGTTTCGCGGATATCCGGGATCGAGCGGGTGGTGGATGTCCGGATGCCCACCGAGTACGGCGAATTCGTCGCCGTCGGCTATCTGGACCGCAGCACCGGGCAGGAGCAGATAGCCCTGGTCCACGGCGAAATCCAAGAGCATGCGATGCTGACCCGGGTCCATTCGGAATGCCTTACCGGAGACGCCTTCGCTTCCCGGCACTGTGAATGCGGCGATCAGCTTTCCGCCGCGCTTCAGGCCATTGTCGCCGAAGGGCGCGGAATCCTTCTCTACATCCGGGGCCACGAAGGGCGCGGCATCGGCCTGCTGGCCAAGCTCAAGGCGATGAAACTACAGTCCGAGGGCCTCGATACCGTCGAGGCGAATCTGGCACTCGGGCTCCCTGTGGACGCTCGCGATTTCAGCGTGGCCGCCGAGGTTCTCCACGACCTCAACGTGCGCTCCGTCCGCCTGATGTCGAACAACCCGCGAAAGCAGGAAGCGCTGGAGGAAACGGCATCACAATCGCCGAACGGGTCCCACTGCTGGCGACCCCGCACAAGGAGAACCTCCGCTATCTGCGCACCAAACGGGAGCGCCTGGACCACATCCTTCCGCAGCTGGACGGCTTGGCTGCCCACTGAGACAAGAGCGACGTTCGCCAACCAGCCTGGCCGACACCGCAATCCGGTGCCGGCCACGTCGCTGTGCGCCGTCCGACTGCGGGCGTCACCCGCCTGTGCCGGTCGTCGTCGACGTCATCAGTCGGCACCTCTCCGGGCGGGCGGGGCACCGCCGGACCGGTCCCACAGCAGAGCCGGATCGCTGCCGGCCCGGTCCAGAATGTCGGCCCGCAGTCGTTGGAGATGGGCCGGGGGCTCAACGCCCAACTCGCGCTGGAGGATGGCATGGAGATTCTGATACGCCTGCAGCGCCTCGATACGGCGGCCCGAACGGTACAGCGCCGTGATCAGCTGGCCGTGGAACCACTCGTGAAGCGGATAGTCGGCCACCAGCGTCCGCAGCTCCGGCAGGTGCTCCTTATGCCGGCCGAGCTGACCGGCGATATCGATCCGCAGCTCCAGTACACGGATCCGCAGTTCCTCCAACCACCCGAGCCGGCCCAGCAGCACACCGCCGACCGGGACGTTGCTCAGCGTCGGGCCGCGCCACAACTCCAGTGCCCGCTCCACCAGGTCGGCCGCTCGCTCCCACGCCCTGGCCGCGAACTCCCGCTGCGCCCGCTGGACCAGCCCTTCCATCGTCAAGGCATCCACTTCGGTGTCGTCCACCTGGAGCCGGTAGCCGGGCGCCTCGGTGAGCAGCAGGTCCCGGCCCGGTTCGGTGACTCGCTCCCCGGCCAGCATCTTGCGCGCGTGGTAGACGTGCGTCTGCAGCGTTCGCAGCGCGCTGCCCGGAGGGCTCTGGCCCCACAGCTCTCGGGCCAGTACATCCACCGCTACCGCCTCGCGGGGCCTGAGCGCCAACAGGGCCAGCAGCTGAGAGATCTTCGGTGCCTTGGGCGCATACGTTCTCCCGTCATCGGTCCTGATTTCGAACGGGCCAAGAAGGTTGAATCGCACGGCGTATGCTCCCGTTCCGGTCCGGTCGGCGTTCTCAGGGCAGCGAAACCGCTGAGAACTGCCGCCGAATTCACCGGCCCCCACGCGGCGCTGGGATCCTGAAAGGAGATGACGAGAGACTAGACCGGGACGCGGCCTGCGGTAAAGACTCTCCTTCGCTGACGTGGTCAGCGCCCGACGCGCCCTCCCGCGGGCGGAAAATGTCCGGCGGCCACAAAGAACTCTATGTATTTCGCGAAGAGTTCTTCAGTCACCGGCGGGCACTGGATACCGCTGTCCAGCAAGGCGGCATCGGTCTCGCTGGTGTCGATGGGCGGGTAGAAGGAATCCGTTTCCGTGACCATGTACTCGAAGGCGTCGAGCAGTGGGGTCACCGCGTTGTCGTGGTCACCGCGTATGCATGCGCTCCACTCTCCCAATTCCTTCTCGGCCAAGGGGTAGCCGAGCGAGCGGAGATATTCAACACAGGTGGCCAGGCTCAGTGCGTTCTGGTTGAACAGATGGAACGTCCGGCCCGCGCTCTCTTCCTGCCGGGAAAGGCCGATGATGGCCGCGCTGGTGTAGTCGACCGGGAGCAGGTGGAACCGCCCACCACCGGTCGCGGGAACGGCGCCCGCCTGCACCATGCCCTTAAGGCTCAGCCAGACGAAGTCCTGTGTCTGGCAGGCACCGTTGATCTGGTCGCCGGAGATCACATGGACCCGGTAGACAGACACCGGCAGGCCGCGATCCCTGGCCAGCTCGATGACCTGCTCCGCCACCCACTTGCTCTGCACATACCCACTGGGCAGTGCCTCGCCGGGGCCCGTCGGGGCGTCGGTGCGCAGCGGTGCGTGACCGTCTCCGCCGCCGGCGAAGACCCCGGCGGTGGACACGTGGTGGACCGGGACGGTGCGGTGCCGGGCGGCCAACCGCAGAATCTCCTGTGTGCCCAGGACGTTGGCCGCCTTGAGATCCGAGTAGGGGCGCAGCCAGTGCACGGCGGCCCCGCAGTGGTAGACGACGTCGACACGGCGTGCCAACTCGTCGAAATCGACTTCGTCCAGCCCAAGGTGATTCTGCGTCAGGTCGCCTGAGTGCACCGTGATCCGCTCGGGATTCACCTCGTCCCAGACGCGGTACCACTCCAGATTGGCACGCAGTCGCTCCCATGCCCGGGCCCCGTCCTCGGCCCGTACCAGGCAGTGGACGCGTCCTCGGGTGGTACGCATCAGGTCACGCAGCATGAACGCCCCGAGGAAGCCGGTCGCGCCGGTGAGCAGGATCTCCTGCGGTTCGTGGACGGTGTGCGCGACCTCGGGGGCGGGCTGGATGTCGGCGTCGAGACGGATGTCCGCGGCGAAGTCCACCGCCGGCGCGGCGGCATGATCCGTCTGCGTACGGGAATCAGCGGTCTCCTGCTCAGCCACCACCTGGGTCAGCAGGAAATGGGCCAGCGCGGCCGGGGTGGGGTAGTCGAAGACCACCGTGGCCCGCAGCTTGGTTGCGGCGAACTCGTTGATGCGGTTGCGCAGCTCGACCGAGGTGAGGAGTCGAACCCGAGAGCGGTGAAGGATTGCTCGGCGTCGATGCGCCCGGCGTCGGTGTGGCCAAGCACCTCGGCGACCTCCGCGAGCAGCCGGCGGACCAGGAACGCGAGCCGGTCTTCCGGGGCCAGCACGGCCAACTGCTCGGCGAGCGTGCCCCCACCGGTGCCGGTGTTGCGCGCCTTGCCACGGAACGGTGTACGCACCAGGGCACCCAGCACGGTGAGCGGCTTTCCCGGCTGACGTCGCATGGCCGCGATGTCCAGCGGGTTGGCCACCACGGCTGCCCGGTCCAGCTGAAGCGCGCTGTCGAGCATGGCCGGGCCGTCCTGGATCCCGACCGGTTTGAACCCGGCGCGGGCCATGCGCTTGAGATCGGTCTCGTCCAGTTGCCCGGTCATTCCCGAGATCTGTTCCCACAGTCCCCAGGCGACGGAGGTGGCGGACAGGCCGTTGGCCCGGCGGTGCTGGGCCAGGGCGTCCATGAAGACATTGGCAGCGGCGTAGTTGGACTGGCCCGGGCCGCCGATGGTGCCCGCGATGGAGGAGAAGAGGACGAACGCTGTGAGGTGCTGCTGGTCGCGGGTGAGGTCGTGGAGGTTCCAGGCCCCGTCGACCTTCGGGCGCAGCACGGCTTCGAGGCGCTCGGGAGTGAGGGCGTTGAACAGGCCGTCGTCCAGAACACCGGCGGTGTGGACGACACCGGTGAGCGGGTGCTCGTCCGGAATGACGTCCAGGGCAGCCCGGAGCGCGGCCCGGTCGGCGGCGTCGGCCGCGACAACGGTGACCTCAGCCCCCAATCCGGACAGTTCCGCGACGAGTTGGTCGGCACCTTCGGCCTTGAGACCGCGGCGGCTGGTGAGCAGCAGCCGTTTGATGCCGTGTTCGGCAATCAGATGGCGCGCGAAGAGAGCACCGAGCGTACCGGTACCACCGGTGATCAGAGTCGTCCCCTCCGGGTTCCAGGGAGCGGGACGGCGGGCGGCCAGGCCGTCTGGACCCGCTGGAGGCGAGGGAGGAAGAGGCGGCCCTCGCGGATGGCTGCCTGGGGTTCGCCGCAGATCAGGAGGGCTTGGAGAGCTTCCAGCGGGTGCGGCGTGGCGGAGTCGAGGTCGGCGAGGGTGAGCCGGCCGGGGTGCTCCGACTGCGCCGAGCGCAGCAGGCCCCACAGGGCGGCTCGGGCTGGGGCCAGGTCTTCGGCGCCGTCGGAGGTACTCACGGCTCCTTGGGTGAGGACGATCAACGGGGTGTCGACGAGACGTTCGTCGGCCAGCCAGGCCTGGACGAGAGCGAGCGCGCGCCGGGTGGTGCGGTGGGCAGCGGCCGCCATGTCGTCCACATCAGCGTCAACGACCTCGTCCGTGTCGGCGAACGGAACAACTACAGCTGCCAGTCGAGCGCCGGACTCCACGGCACGGGCCACCGCCGGCACATCCGCGAAGCGCTCCGCCGCTCCGAACAGACCCGGTACGTCTGCTCCCAGCACGCCCCACGCCGCCGCCTCGGCCGGCCGCGGCACGGCCACCGGCGTCCAGTCGAGCTGGAAGAGCGCGTCCGGTGTGGCTTCCACCCCGGCCAGTTGCTCGTGTGGGATTTCGTGGTAGGTGAGGTTGTCGATGGTGAGGAGGGGTTGTCCGGTTTGGTCGGTGAGGAGGGCGGTGGCGGTGTTGTGGCCGGTGCGGGTCAGTCGGATGTGTGCGGTGGTGGCGCCGGTGGCGTGGAGGCGTACGCCGTGCCATTCGGTGGGGAGGAGGAGGGTGCCTTCGCGGGGAGGAAGGGGTGGTTGAGGAGGGCGGCGTCCAGCAAGGCCGGATGAATCCCGAAGTCACCGGAGCGGCCGATCTGTTTCTCGCTCAGCCGGACCTCGGAGAAGAGATCGTCTCCCTGCTGCCACACGGTCCGTTCGAGGTCGGTGTCCTCGGCCCCCTGTGGCGGCCACTGGCCGAGCGCGGGCACAACCCCGGGAACGGAAAAGGAGAGTCGGGCGTGTGCGTGGCAGGTCCAGGGTGTGTCGTTGTTGTCGGGTCGGGTGTGGATGGTGAGGTTGTGGTGGTTGGTGTGGTCGGGGGTGGTGATGCGGACTTGGAGTTGGATGGCTTGGTGTGGGGGAGGGTGAGGGGGTGTGGAGGGTGAGGTGGTCGAGGGTGGTGGCGCCGTGGTGGTCGCCGGCGCGGATGGCGAGTTCGGTGAGGGTTGCTGGGGTGAGGGTGGTGGTGTTGCTCAGGGTGTGGTGGGTGAGCCAGGGGTGGGTGGTGAGGGAGAGGCGGGTGGTGAAGAGGGTTTCGTTGGTTTCGGCGAGGGTGATGGCGGTGCCGAGGAGGGGGTGGCCGGTGTCGGTGAGTCCTATGGCGGCGGCATCGGTTGTTTGCTGTCCGGCTTCCAGCCAGTAGCGGTTGTGTTGGAAGGCGTAGGTGGGGAGATCTACGCGGTGGGCGCCGGTGTTCTCGAAGAGCGCGGCCCAGTTGACGGAGGCGTCATGGGTCCAGGCGCGCGCGACGGAGGCGAGGTAGTGGTGGGGGCCGCCTTCGTTGCGGCGGAGGGTGGGCAGGGCTTGCGTGCGGGGAGCGTTGTGGGCTTCGGCGGTCTGCTCGATGCCGACGGTCATGACGGGGTGGGGGGAGACTTCGACGAAGAGTGCGTCGCCGTCGGCGAGGAGCGCGGCGACGGTTTCCTGGAACCGAACGGGGTGGCGAAGGTTGTCGTACCAGTAGACGGGATCGAGGGCGGTGCCGTCAGCCGGTGCGGCGCTCACCGTCGAGTAGAACGGGATGTGGGCGGCCAGGGGGACGATGCCCGAGAGCGCCTGTGCCAGTTCTGCGCGCAGGTCCTCGACTTGAGCAGAATGGGAGGCGTAGTCGACGGGGATGCGGCGAGCGTGGACGTGATGCGTGGCGCAGTGGGCGAGGAACTCGTCGAGTGCTCGGGCATCGCCGGAGACGACAGTGGTGGTGGGGCCGTTATGGGCGGCGATGGACAGCTGTTGGCCCCAGGACGCGATGAGGTCGGCGGTCCGGTCGGCGGGCAGCGTCAGGAGGCCATGCCGCCGCGCCCGGTGAGGGTGCGCAGGATCTGGGCTCGGCGGGTGACGATGCGGGCGGCGTCGCGCAGTGTGAGTGCGCCGGCGATGTGGGCGGCGGCGATCTCGCCCTGTGAGGCGCCGATGACGGCGGCCGGTGTGATGCCGTGTGCCTGCCACAGGCGCGTTAGGGAGACCATCACGGCGAAGAGGGCGGGCTGGACGACGTCGACGCGGTCCAGATCCGGGGCTCCGGGTGTCTGCCGCAACACGTCCTGAAGGCTCCAGCCCTCCCAGTCGGTGAACTCGGCCAGGGCGTCTGCGCATTCCTCCAGGTGTTGTGCGAAGAGGGGTGTGGTGTCGAGGAGTTCGGTGGCCATGCCGGTCCACTGGGAGCCCTGTCCGGGAAGACGAAGACCACCCGCTGCCCGGCTCGGCTGCCGGTGCCCGTGGCGGACGCGACGAGGTTGGGGGCTGGTGTGTCGTTGGCCAGCGCCCGCAGACCTGCGGTGAGTTCTTCCCGGTCGCGGCCTATCACGACTGCGCGATGATCGAGAGCCGAGCGTCCGGCCAGGGTGAATGCCATATCGACGGAGTCGAGTGCGGGATCGGACTCGACCCGACGCAACAGACGTCCCGCCTGGTTCCGCAGTGCCGTGGCGGACTTGGCGGACAGCACCCACGGCAGGGTGTGCGGCGCTACCGGTTCGCCGGCGGCCGGCTCGGTGTCCGCGGCCGGCGCCTCCTCAAGGATCACATGCGCGTTGGTGCCGCTCACTCCGAACGACGAGACCCCGCGCGCCGTGCCCGCCCGGTATCCGGCCAGGGCCTTGCGTCGGTCAGCAACGCGACCGCCCCTGCCTCCCAGTCCACAAAGGGCGTTGGCTCATCGACATGGAGGGTCTTGGGCAGTACCCCGTGCCGTATGGCCTGGACCATCTTGATCACACCTCCGACACCAGCAGCGGCGACGGAGTGGCCGATGTTCGACTTGAACGACCCCAGATACAGCGGTCGGTCGGCGGGTCGGCCCTGGCCGTAGGTGGCCAACAGCGCCCGCGCCTCGATCGGGTCGCCAAGCCGCGTTCCCGTGCCGTGGGCCTCGACGGCGTCCACGTCGGCCGACGTGAGACGCGCGCCGGCCAGCGCCTCGCGGATGACGCGTTCCTGGGATGGGCCGCTGGGCGCCGTCAGGCCGTTGGATGCACCATCCTGATTGACCGCCGTGCCCCGCACGACGGCCAGCACCTGATGGCCGTTCTTACGCGCATCCGCGAGCCGCTCGACCAGAAGCAGGCCCACCCCTCGGACCAACTGGTGCCGTCTGCCGCCGCGGCGAAGGACTTGCAGCGTCCGTCGGGCGCCAGCCCGCGCTGCCGCGAGAAGTCGACCATGCCACCCTGCGACCCCACACCGAGACGCCGCCGGCCAGGGCGAGGTCCGATTCACCCCGGCGCAGCGACTGGACGGCAAGGTGCAGTGAGACCAGCGAGGACGAGCACGCCGTGTCCAGGGAGACCGCGGGGCCTTCGAACCCGAAGAAGTACGACACCCGGCCCGAGGCGACGCTGCTGAGCTTGCTCGTCATGAGATAGCCCTCCAGCTCCTCGGGACCGTTGAGGCCGAGATAGCTCTGTTCCACCAGCCCGGTGAACACACCGGTCCGGCTGCCCTTCAAGGATGCCGGGTCGATACCGGCGTTCTCGAAGGTCTCCCAGGCAGCCTCCAGAAGAAGCCGGTGCTGCGGGTCCATGGCCAGCGCCTCGCGCGGCGAGATACCGAAGAACGCGGCATCGAAGTGCGTCGCACCGCTGACGAACCCGCCTTCGCGGGTGTAGGCGGTACCAGGCTTGTCGGGGTCCGGGTCGTAGATCCGCTCGATATCCCAGCCGCGGTCGGTGGGAATCGGCTCGATGCCGTCGGTGCCGTGCAGAACCATCTGCCACAGCTCATCGGGCGAGGACACACCGCCTGGATAGCGGCAGGCCATCCCCACGATCGCGATCGGTGCCTCGCTGCCGGACTCCAGCTCCGCTACCCGCTGTCGAGTCTTCTGCAGGTCGGCGGTGACCCGCTTGAGGTAGGCAAGCAGCTTCTCTTCGTTGGTGCTCTCTTCGTTGGTGGACTCGGCGTTGGACGCGGTCTCGGACGTGGTGTGGGACATGCGAAGCCTCGGCCTTCCTAGGCGGTCGGAATGAATGCACGGGCGGGCGCCGTGGTGATCACTGCGGCGGGCCGAGCTCGGAGTCGATCAGAGCAAAGATCTCCTCCGCCGTGGCCGATTCGATCGCACCGGCCGCACCGGCCGCACCGGTGGCCCGCGCCGGCCCATCCGCCGCGTCAGCTGCCTCTCGTACCTTCGCCAGCAGGGTTTGCAGACGCACGCTGATCGCACTGTGGTCAAGACCCAGCTCGTCCCACGAACCAGCGGTCAGATCCGTCAAGGACGCCTCCAGCTGCTCCAGTCCAGCGATCAGCGGCGGCCTTGCCGAACTCTCGGGGACCACACGCGCCAGCAGCGCACCAGCGAGTGCGGCGGGGGTCGGATGCTCGAAGATCACCGTTGCGGGCAGCGGCACACCGGCCATCGCATTGAGCCGGTTACGCAGCTCGACCGCCAGGAGCGAGTCGAAGCCCAGCTCCTGAAAGGCCCGGTCCGGATCGATCGCGGCGCTGTCCCGGTACCCCAGAACGGATGCCACCTCAGTACGGATCAGATGCAGGGTCAACTGCTCTTGCTCCTGCGGGGACAGCCCGGACAGGCGGTCGGCGAGCGAGGCGATGGCTCCGGCTGCCGAGCCGGTCGTGGCTGCGGTGCGGCGGACCGGACCCCGAGGACCAGGGAGCTGCATGCCGCCACCGCATCCGGCCGCGGGGACCAGTTGCTCGTGTGGGATTTCGTGGTAGGTGAGGTTGTCGATGGTGAGGAGGGGTTGTCCGGTTTGGTCGGTGAGGAGGGCGGTGGCGGTGTTGTCGCCGGTGCGGGTCAGCCGGATGTGTGCGGTGGTGGCGCCGGTGGCGTGGAGGCGTACGCCGTGCCATTCGGTGGGGAGGAGGAGGGTGCCTTCGCGGGGAGGAAGGGGTGGTTGAGGAGGGCGGCGTCCAGCAAGGCCGGATGAATCCCAAACCGGGACACGTCCTGAAGTGACTCGGCGAGGTCCTCCACGGGCACCTCCGCCTCGATGACCGCGCCGCTCCCGTCACCGCTCGGCGTCGATGCTGCGATCCAGGCGTCGACGTCGAAGTCACCGCACTCCTCAGTGAGGAGTCGGGCGTGTGCGTGGCAGGTCCAGGGTGTGTCGTTGTTGTCGGGTCGGGTGTGGATGGTGAGGTTGTGGTGGTTGGTGTGGTCGGGGGTGGTGATGCGGACTTGGAGTTGGATGGCTTGGTGTGGGGGAGGGTGAGGGGGTGTGGAGGGTGAGGTGGTCGAGGGTGGTGGCGCCGTGGTGGTCGCCGGCGCGGATGGCGAGTTCGGTGAGGGTTGCTGGGGTGAGGGTGGTGGTGTTGCTCAGGGTGTGGTGGGTGAGCCAGGGGTGGGTGGTGAGGGAGAGGCGGGTGGTGAAGAGGGTTTCGTTGGTTTCGGCGAGGGTGATGGCGGTGCCGAGGAGGGGGTGGCCGGTGTCGGTGAGTCCTATGGCGGCGGCATCGGTTGTTTGCTGTCCGGCTTCCAGCCAGTAGCGGTTGTGTTGGAAGGGGTAGGTGGGGAGGTCGGTGTGGTGGGTGTGGGGGAGGAGGGTGTGCCAGTTGGGGGTGGTGCCGGTGGTGTGGAGTTGGGTGAGGGTGGTGGTGAGGGTGTGGGGTTCGGGGTGGTTGTGGCGGAGGGTGGGGTGGGCGTTGATGGTGGGGTTGGTGTTGCGGGTGTGGGTGGTGAGGGTGGTGTCGGGGCCGAGTTCGAGGAGGGTGGTGGTGCCGTGGTGGGTGAGGGTGTGGAGGGCGTCGGCGTAGCGGACGGTGTTGCGGAGTTGGTCGACCCAGTATTGGGGGTTGGTGAGTTCGTTGGTGGTGAGGTTGCCGGTGAGGGTGGAGACGATGGGGATGGTGGGGGTGTGGTAGGTGAGTTCCTGTGTGATGGCGTGGAATTGGTTGAGGATGGGGTCCATGTGGGGGAGTGGAAGGCGTGGGAGACGGTGAGGCGTTTGGTTTTGTGGCCTTGTTGTTGGAGTGTTTTGGCGATGTGTTGGGCGGTGTGGTGGTCGCCGGATATGACGAGTGAGGTGGGGTCGTTGATGGCGGCGATGCTTAGGTGGTGTTCGTGGCCGGTGAGGTGGGGGGTGAGGTCGTTTTCGGTGGCTTGGATGGCGATCATGGTGCCGCCGGTGGGGAGGGTTTGCATGAGGTGGCCTCGGGCGGTGACGAGGCGGGCGGCGTCGGGGAGGGTGAGGATGCCGGCGATGTGGGCGGCGGTGAGTTCGCCGATGGAGTGTCCGACGAGGATGTCGGGGTGGATGTTGAAGGTGGTGAGGAGGTGGTGGAGGGCGACTTCGAGGGCGAAGAGGGCGGGTTGGGTGTAGGCGGTGTTGTGGAGTTGGTGGCCGGTGGTGATGGTGTGGTGGAGGGGTTGGTCGAGGTAGGGGTCCAGTGCGGTGCAGACGGTGTCGAAGGCTTCGGCGTAGGCGGGGTAGGTGTGGTACAGCTCCATGCCCATACCGACCCGTTGCGCGCCTTGCCCCGTGAAAGCAAAGGCGAGCTTGCCGTCCGTTGGGACCCCTGCACCACCCCGCGACCGGCTCGCCCGACGCCAGGGCGCACAGGTTCGCGATGAGTTCGTCGCGGTTGCGTCCGATGACGGCGGCGCGGTGGTCCAGGGCGGTTCGCTTTGTGGCGAGGGTGAAGGCTATATCGATGGGGTCGAGCGAGGGATCGTTCTCGACCCGGCTTAGCAGTCGTGCGGCCTGGTCCCGTACAGCCTTGTCGGTCTTGCCGGACAGCACCCACGGCACCACCGGAACGGGCGCGGGCTCCTCGGTGGCTGTTGCCGTTGTCTCCTCTGCGGGTGCTTGTTCGAGGATGAGGTGTGCGTTGGTGCCGCTGATGCCGAAGGCGGAGATGGCGGCGCGGCGTGGGTGGTTGGTGTGGGGCCAGGGGGTGGTTTCGGTGAGGAGGGTGAGGGGGGTGGTGTCCCAGTCGATGTGGTGGGTGGGTTCGTCGATGTGGAGGGTTTGGGGGAGGGTGCCGTGGTGCATGGCCTTGATCATTTTGATGACGCTGGCGATGCCTGCGGCGGCTTGGGTGTGGCCGATGTTGGATTTGAGGGAGCCGAGGTAGAGGGGTTGGTCGGTGGGTCGGTCGTGGCCGTAGGTGGCTTGTAGTGCCTGGGCTTCGATGGGGTCGCCGAGTGTGGTGCCGGTGCCGTGGGCTTCGATGGCGTCGATGTCGGTGGGGGTGAGTCCTGCGTTGGTGAGGGCTTGGCGGATGACGCGTTCTTGGGAGGGGCCGTTGGGGGCGGTCAGTCCGTTGCTGGCGCCGTCCTGGTTGATGGCGGAGCCGCGTAGTACGGCGAGGATGCGGTGGTTGTTCTTGCGGGCGTCGGAGAGGCGTTCGACGAGGAGGAGGCCCACGCCTTCGGACCAGGTTGCGCCGTCGGCGGCCTGGGCGAAGGGTTTGCAGTGGCCGTCGGGTGCCAGTCCGCGCTGGCGGGAGAACTCGATGAATGCCTGGGGGGTGGCCATGACGGTTGCTCCGCCGGCGAGGGCGAGGTCGCATTCGCCGGTGCGGAGGGCGCCTGCGGCCATGTGGAGGGCGACGAGGGAGGAGGAGCAGGCGGTGTCGATGGTGATGGCCGGGCCCTCCAGCCCGAAGACGTACGAGAGCCGACCCGAGGCGACACTGCCCGCGTTGCCGCTTGCCAGCAGACCTTGCAGATCCTCCGGGAAGCTGTGCACCTGAGAGGCGTAGTCGTGGTACATGACGCCGGTGAAGACTCCGGTGCGGCTGCCGCGGAGCTGCGGTGTGGTGATTCCGGCGTTCTCGAAGGTTTCCCAGGCGGTCTCCAGCAGCAGTCGCTGCTGCGGGTCGGTGGCCATTGCCTCCCTCGGGGACATGCCGAAGAACTCCGGGTCGAATTGGTCGGCGTCGTGGAGGAAGCCGCCGTGGCGGGCGTATGAGGTGCCGGGGTGTTCGGGGTCGGGGTGGTAGAGGCTTTCCAGGTCCCAGCCGCGGTTGGTCGGGAACTCGCCGATCGCGTCCCTGCCTTCCGCCACCAGGCGCCACAGGTCGTCGGGCGAGGTGACGCCGCCGGGATAGCGGCAGGCCATGCCGACGATGACGATCGGCTCGTCCACGCCGGCGACCGCAGCGGGCGCCGAGGCCGTCCCGGCGGGGGCGCCCGAGATCTGGGTGGCGAGGTGGGTGGCGAGGGCGGTGGGGTTGGGGTGGTCGAAGACGAGGGTGGTGGGTAGTCGCAGGCCGGTGGCGGTGGAGATCTCGTTGCGGAACTCGACTGCGGTGAGGGAGTCGAAGCCCAGGTCACGAAAGGCCTGTTCGGTGGCGATGGCGTCGGGGTTCGCATGGCCGAGCACCTTGGCGGCGTGGGTACGTACGAGGCTGATCAGCGCACTGTCGCGCTCCGAAGGTGCCAGCCCTGCCAGTCGTTCCGTCGCCGACCGACCGATTTCCTGTCGGGTGGTCGCGCGGCGGGTGGCTGATGGCGCGAGTCCGTGGAGGAGGACGGGGAGGTTGTGTCTGTGTGTGTGGAGGGTGGTGGTGTTGATGGGGGTGAGGGCGAGGGTTGTGTGGGGGTGGTGTGTGTGGTGTCGAAGAGGGTGAGGGCGTGGTGGGTGGTGAGGGGTTGGATTCCGGTGCGGGTGAGGCGTTGGTGGTCGGTGTGGGTGAGGTGGTGGGTGAGGGTGCTGGTGTCTTGCCAGAGGCCCCAGGCGAGGAGGTGGCGGGTTGGTTGTTGGTGTGGCGGTGGTGGGCGAGGGCGTCGAGGAAGGTGTTGGCGGCGGCGTAGTTGGCTTGGGCGGGGGTGCCGAGGAGGCCGGCGAGGGAGGAGTAGAGGATGAAGGTTTTGAGGTGGGGGTGGTGTTGGGTGAGTTGGTGGAGGTTCCAGGCTGCGTCGATTTTGGGTTTGAGGACGGTGTGGAGTTGGTGGGGGTGAGGGTGGTGAGGGGGCGTCGTCGAGGGTGCCGGCGGTGTGGATGACGGCGGTGAGGGGGTGTTCGGTGGGGATGGTGTCCAGGAGTGCGGCCAGGGCGTCGCGGTTGGCTGCGTCGCAGGCCACGATGGTGGTCTGGGTTCCCAACTGGTGTAGTTCTTCTTGGAGTTCTGCTGCGCCGGGGGTGTTGGGGCCTTGGCGGCTGGTGAGGAGGAGGTGTTGGGCGCCGTGGTGGGTGGCGAGGTGGCGGGCGAGGTGGCTGCCGAGGGTGCCGGTGCCGCCGGTGATCAGGATGGTGCCCTCGCTCCAGTCGGGGGGTGTGGTGGTGGGGTCGGGGGTGGTGCGGGCCAGGCGGGGGATGAGGAACTGGTTGTTGCGGAGGGCGAGTTGTGGCTCGTCCAGGGCCAGGGCGGTGGCCAGGGCGGTGGGTAGGGCGGTGGTGTGGTCGGTGTCGATGAGGTGGATGCGGTCGGGGTGTTCGGTTTGGGCGGTGCGGATCAGGCCCCAGATGGCGGCGTGGGTCAGGTCGGTGACGTCCTCGGTGGGGTTGGTGGCGATGGCGTGGTGGGTGACGATGGTCAGGCGGGTGGCGGCGAACCGGTCGTCGGCCAGCCAGGTCTGCAGTGTCTGAAGGGTGTGGTGGAGGGCGGCGTGGGCTCGCTCGGGTGCGTCCCCGCTCACCGGTCCGTCTTCGGTCAGTGCCAGGATCACCACCGGTGGCGCGTCCGCACCGTCGTCCACCGCCCGCGACAGTGCGTCCAGATCGGTGTAATGACGCCCCGGTTCAAGGTCTGTGCAAGGACCGATGACAGCCCAGGCATCCGAATACGAGGGCGATTCGGACGGTGCCGGTACCGGCCGCCACTCCACATGAAAGAGCCCGTCGCGGACGGCAGGGGCGGCAGCCCGCAGGGTGTCCAGGGACAACGGGCGGGTGGTGACGGCGTCGATGGTGGCGACCGGAGCCCCGGCGCCGTCGGCGATGGTGAGGGAGACGGACTCCGTTCCCGTACGAGTGAGGCGGGCGCGGAGGGTAGAGGCGCCGCCGGCCTGAATTTCGATGCCTGACCAGGCGAAGGGGAGAGCTGCTTCGACGTCGTCGTCCGCGATGCCCGGAAGGAGGGCGTGGAAGGCGGCATCCAGCAGAGCCGGGTGGAGGTGGAAGCGGTCGAGGTCTGCGTGCAATTCGCCGTCGAGGCCGATCTCGGCGTACACGGTGTTCTCGGTGCTGTGCTTCCACGCGCGGCGCAGGCCCTGGAAGGCAGGACCGTACTCGTAACCCTGGTCGGCCAGGCGCTCGTAGCCGCCGGTGAGATCGAGCTCGGTGGCATTGCTCGGCGGCCAGGAAGCGAAGTCGGTGTGGACGGTGGCCGGTGCCGCTGACCTGGCGGTGAGCGTGCCACCGCCGTGCCGCACCCATGCGGCATCCGCGCGCTCGGTCTCGGGACGGGCGTGGATATCGAAGGTGCGGCGCCCCGCTTCGTCCTCGGCGCCGACTGTCAACTGCAGGTGAAGGCCCCCGCGTTCGGGAAGCATCAGTGGCGCGGTGAGGGTGAGCTCCTCGACCTGTCCGGCGCCGACCTGCTCGGCCGCGTGTAGGGCCAGCTCCAGCAGGACGGTTCCGGGAATCAGATGTGTGCCCGCGACCGCGTGATCGAGCAGCCAGGGGTGGCTGTGTAGGGAAAGCCGCCCGGTGAACACGTACTCGTCGCGCTCGGCCAGCGCCACCGTGGCGGCGAGCAAGGGGTGGTCTGTGGGGTTGAGCCCAAGTCCTGTTGCATTGCCCGTGGTTGCAGGGTGGTTGAACCAGTAGCGGTTGTGTTGGAAGGGGTAGGTGGGGAGGTCGGTGTGGTGGGTGTGGGGGAGGAGGGTGTGCCAGTTGGGGGTGGTGCCGGTGGTGTGGAGTTGGGTGAGGGTGGTGGTGAGGGTGTGGGGTTCGGGGTGGTTGTGGCGGAGGGTGGGGTGGGCGTTGATGGTGGGGTTGGTGTTGCGGGTGTGGGTGGTGAGGGTGGTGTCGGGGCCGAGTTCGAGGAGGGTGGTGGTGCCGTGGTGGGTGAGGGTGTGGAGGGCGTCGGCGTAGCGGACGGTGTTGCGGAGTTGGTCGACCCAGTATTGGGGGTTGGTGAGTTCGTTGGTGGTGAGGTTGCCGGTGAGGGTGGAGACGATGGGGATGGTGGGGGTGTGGTAGGTGAGTTCCTGTGTGATGGCGTGGAATTGGTTGAGGATGGGGTCCATGTGGGGGAGTGGAAGGCGTGGGAGACGGTGAGGCGTTTGGTTTTGTGGCCTTGTTGTTGGAGTGTTTTGGCGATGTGTTGGGCGGTGTGGTGGTCGCCGGATATGACGAGTGAGGTGGGGTCGTTGATGGCGGCGATGCTTAGGTGGTGTTCGTGGCCGGTGAGGTGGGGGGTGAGGTCGTTTTCGGTGGCTTGGATGGCGATCATGGTGCCGCCGGTGGGGAGGGTTTGCATGAGGTGGCCTCGGGCGGTGACGAGGCGGGCGGCGTCGGGGAGGGTGAGGATGCCGGCGATGTGGGCGGCGGTGAGTTCGCCGATGGAGTGTCCGACGAGGATGTCGGGGTGGATGTTGAAGGTGGTGAGGAGGTGGTGGAGGGCGACTTCGAGGGCGAAGAGGGCGGGTTGGGTGTAGGCGGTGTTGTGGAGTTGGTGGCCGGTGGTGATGGTGTGGTGGAGGGGTTGGTCGAGGTAGGGGTCCAGTGCGGTGCAGACGGTGTCGAAGGCTTCGGCGTAGGCGGGGTAGGTGTGGTACAGCTCCATGCCCATACCGACCCGTTGCGCGCCTTGCCCCGTGAAAGCAAAGGCGAGCTTGCCGTCCGTTGGGACCCCTGCACCACCCCGCGACCGGCTCGCCCGACGCCAGGGCGCACAGGTTCGCGATGAGTTCGTCGCGGTTGCGTCCGATGACGGCGGCGCGGTGGTCCAGGGCGGTTCGCTTTGTGGCGAGGGTGAAGGCTATATCGATGGGGTCGAGCGAGGGATCGTTCTCGACCCGGCTTAGCAGTCGTGCGGCCTGGTCCCGTACAGCCTTGTCGGTCTTGCCGGACAGCACCCACGGCACCACCGGAACGGGCGCGGGCTCCTCGGTGGCTGTTGCCGTTGTCTCCTCTGCGGGTGCTTGTTCGAGGATGAGGTGCGCGTTGGTGCCGCTGATACCGAAGGAGGAGATACCCGCGCGGCGTGGTCGGTCTGTCTCTGGCCAGGCGAGGGCCTCGGTGAGCAGGGAGAGATCGCCTGCGTCCCAGTCGACGTGGTGGCTGGGCTCATCGACGTGGAGGGTCTTGGGCAATACGCCATGGCGTATCGCCTGCACCATTTTGATGACGCTGGCGATGCCTGCGGCGGCTTGGGTGTGGCCGATGTTGGATTTGAGGGAGCCGAGGTAGAGGGGCTGGTTGGCGGGTCGGTCCTGGCCGTAGGTGGCCAGCAGTGCCTGGGCTTCGATGGGGTCCCCGAGGGGCGTACCGGTGCCGTGGGCCTCGACGGCGTCGATATCGGTGGCCACCAGTCCTGCGTTGGCCAGTGCCTGGCGGATGACGCGTTCTTGGGAGGGGCCGTTGGGGGCGGTCAGTCCGTTGCTGGCGCCGTCCTGGTTGATGGCGGAGCCGCGTAGTACGGCGAGGATGCGGTGGTTGTTCTTGCGGGCGTCGGAGAGGCGTTCGACGAGGAGGAGGCCCACGCCTTCGGACCAGGTTGCGCCGTCGGCGGCCTGGGCGAAGGGTTTGCAGTGGCCGTCGGGTGCCAGTCCGCGCTGGCGGGAGAACTCGATGAATGCCTGGGGGGTGGCCATGACGGTTGCTCCGCCGGCGAGGGCGAGGTCGCATTCGCCGGTGCGGAGGGCGCCTGCGGCCATGTGGAGGGCGACGAGGGAGGAGGAGCAGGCGGTGTCGATGGTGATGGCCGGGCCCTCCAGCCCGAAGACGTACGAGAGCCGACCCGAGGCGACACTGCCCGCGATACCACCGACCAGAAAGCCCTCCAACTCCTGAGGGACGGTGTGCGTCTGTGGCGCGTAGTCGTGGTACATGACGCCGGTGAAGACTCCGGTGCGGCTGCCGCGGAGCTGCGGTGTGGTGATTCCGGCGTTCTCGAAGGTTTCCCAGGCGGTCTCCAGCAGCAGTCGCTGCTGCGGGTCGGTGGCCATTGCCTCCCTCGGGGACATGCCGAAGAACTCCGGGTCGAATTGGTCGGCGTCGTGGAGGAAGCCGCCGTGGCGGGCGTATGAGGTGCCGGGGTGTTCGGGGTCGGGGTGGTAGAGGCTTTCCAGGTCCCAGCCGCGGTTGGTCGGGAACTCGCCGATCGCGTCCCTGCCTTCCGCCACCAGGCGCCACAGGTCGTCGGGCGAGGTGACGCCGCCGGGATAGCGGCAGGCCATGCCGACGATGACGATCGGCTCGTCCACGCCGGCGACCGCAGCGGGCGCCGAGGCCGTCCCGGCGGGGGCGCCCGAGATCTGGGTGGCGAGGTGGGTGGCGAGGGCGGTGGGGTTGGGGTGGTCGAAGACGAGGGTGGTGGGTAGTCGCAGGCCGGTGGCGGTGGTGAGTTGGTTGCGGAACTCGACTGCGGTGAGGGAGTCGAAGCCGAGTTCTTGGAAGGAGCGGTCGGCTGCGATGGCGGTGTGGTCGGGGTGTCCGAGGACGGCGGCGGTGTGGGTGCGGACGAGATCGGTCAGTAGGCGGTCCCGTTCGGTGGTCGGAAGGTTCGCCAGGCGTTGGGTCAGTGACGGTCCGGCTTGCTGTTGGGCTGTGGTGCGGCGGGTGGTGGGGGTGAGGTCGCGGAGGAGGGGGGTGGGGTTGTGTTGTTGTCGGAGGGTGGTGGTGTTGATGGGGGTGAGGGCGAGGGTTGTGTGGGGGGTGGTGTGTGTGGTGTCGAAGAGGGTGAGGGCGTGGTGGGTGGTGAGGGGTTGGATTCCGGTGCGGGTGAGGCGTTGGTGGTCGGTGTGGGTGAGGTGGTGGGTGAGGGTGCTGGTGTCTTGCCAGAGGCCCCAGGCGAGGGAGGTGGCGGGTTGGTTGTTGGTGTGGCGGTGGTGGGCGAGGGCGTCGAGGAAGGTGTTGGCGGCGGCGTAGTTGGCTTGGGCGGGGGTGCCGAGGAGGCCGGCGAGGGAGGAGTAGAGGATGAAGGTTTTGAGGTGGGGGTGGTGTTGGGTGAGTTGGTGGAGGTTCCAGGCTGCGTCGATTTTGGGTTTGAGGACGGTGTGGAGTTGGTGGGGGGTGAGGGTGGTGAGGGGGGCGTCGTCGAGGGTGCCGGCGGTGTGGATGACGGCGGTGAGGGGTGTTCGGTGGGGATGGTGTCCAGGAGTGCGGCCAGGGCGTCGCGGTTGGCTGCGTCGCAGGCCACGATGGTGGTCTGGGTTCCCAACTGGTGTAGTTCTTCTTGGAGTTCTGCTGCGCCGGGGTGTTGGGGCCTTGGCGGCTGGTGAGGAGGAGGTGTTGGGCGCCGTGGTGGGTGGCGAGGTGGGTGGCGAGGTGGCTGCCGAGGGTGCCGGTGCCGCCGGTGATCAGGATGGTGCCCTCGCTCCAGTCGGGGGGTGTGGTGGTGGGGTCGGGGGTGGCGCGGGCCAGGCGGGGGATGAGGAACTGGTTGTTGCGGAGGGCGAGTTGTGGCTCGTCCAGGGCCAGGGCGGTGGCCAGGGCGGTGGGTAGGGCGGTGGTGTGGTCGGTGTCGATGAGGTGGATGCGGTCGGGGTGTTCGGTTTGGGCGGTGCGGATCAGGCCCCAGATGGCGGCGTGGGTCAGGTCGGTGACGTCCTCGTCCGGGCTGATGGCGATGGCGTGGTGGGTGACGATGGTCAGGCGGGTGGCGGCGAACCGGTCGTCGGCCAGCCAGGTCTGCAGTGTCTGAAGGGTGTGGTGGAGGGCGGCGTGGGCTCGCTCGGGTACGTCCCCGCTCACCGGTCCGTCTTCGGTCAGTGCCAGGATCACCACCGGTGGCGCGTCCGCACCGTCGTCCACCGCCCGCGACAGTGCGTCCAGATCGGCGTAATGACGCCCCGGTTCAAGGTCTGTGCAAGGACCGATGACAGCCCAGGCATCCGAATACGAGGGCGATTCGGACGGTGCCGGTACCGGCCGCCACTCCACATGAAAGAGCCCGTCGAGCGTGGTCGTCGCCGCGGCCGCGAGGGCGTCCTGCGCAAGGGGTCGGGTGGCAAGCGATTCGACGGTGGCGACGGGAGCGCCGGTCGCATCGGCGATGTCCAGGGCGACCGACTCGGCCCCGGTCCTGGCCAGACGGACGCGCAGTACCGACGCCCCCACGGCATGTACACGGACCCCGGACCAGGCGAACGGCAGGACCGCCGGCGCATCGTCCTCCACCACGCCCGGCAGCAGCGTGTGCAGGGCGGCGTCCAGCATGGCTGGGTGGACACCGAACAGGGCTGCCTCGGCGTGGAGTTCATCGTCAAGTGCGACCTCGGCGAACACCGCGCCGCCGGCCGTGCTCTTCCAGGCGCGCCGTAGGCCCTGGAAGGCCGGTCCGTACTCATAACCCCTCTCCGCCAGGCGCTCGTACGCACCGATCAGATCCACCTCTGTCGCCCCGGCCGGCGGCCAGGACGTCAGGGCGCGGGGCGCAGAGTCTGGAAGTTCGCTGGTTAGCACCCCGCGTGCATGCAGCGTCCACGGCCCGTCTTCGCCCGTATGGTCGAGCCGGGCGTGCACATCGATGCCGCGCTGCCCGCCCTCATCGGCTGAACCAACTGTCAACTGAAGCTGTACGCCACCGTGCTCGGGCAGCACGAGCGGCGCGGCGAGTGCGAGCTCCGTGACCCCGCTGCTCCCGACCTGCTCGGCGGCGTGCAGGGCCAGCTCCAGCAGCCCCGTCCCGGGAACCAACACCGTTCCCGCCACCGCATGATCCGTCAGCCAGGGGTGGGCCTGCCGCGACAGCCGCCCGGTGAACACATACTCGTCCCGCTCCGCCAACCCCACCGCCGCGCCCAGCAGCGGATGGCTCGTCTCACTCAGACCCAGCCCCGCTGCGTCAGCCGCTCCGGTCCCTGCCTCCAGCCAGTAACGCTGTCGCTGGAACGGGTAGGTGGGGAGGTCCGTGCGCTGTGCGTCGGTGCCGTTGAGGAGTGAGGTCCAGCTGACCGGTGCACCGTGGATCCAGGCGTCGGCCAGGGAGGCGAAGTAGCGGTGAGGGCCGCCTTCGGAGCGGCGCAGGGTGGGCAGACCGTGACTACGGGCGGCGCCGTGAGCTTCAGTGGTCTGTGCAATGCCGACGGTCATCACCGGGTGCGGGGACACCTCGATGAAGAGTGCGTCACCGTCGGCGAGCAGCGAGGCAACGGTCTCCTCGAAACGGACGGTGTGCCGGAGGTTGCCGTACCAGTACTCGGGGTCGAGCCTGGTGCCGTCGAGGGGGGTGGCGGTGACCGTGGAGTGGAAAGGAACGTCGGCGGTCCCGGGGATGATGCCCGCAAGCGCCGCCATCAGCTCTGCTCTGAGCTCCTCTACCTGGGCGCAGTGTGAGGCGTAGTCGACGGGGATGCGGCGAGCACGGAGGGCGTGCTGCTCGCAGTGGGCGAGAAGCTCGTCGAGTGCCTGGATCTCGCCGGAGACGACTGTGGCGGTGGGGCCGTTATGGGTGGCTATGGCGAGCTGTTCACCCCAGGGTGCGATGAGCTCGGAGACCTGATCGGCAGGCAGAGTGAGGGAGACCATGCCGCCGCGCCCGACGAGCGACCGCAGCATGCGGGAACGGCGGGTGACGATGCGGGCGGCGTCGCGCAGTGTGAGCGCACCGGCGATGTGGGCGGCGGCGATCTCGCCCTGTGAGGCGCCGATGACGGCGGCCGGTGTGATGCCGTGTGCCTGCCAGAGGCGGGCCAGAGAGACCATCACGGCGAAGAGGGCGGGCTGGACGACGTCGACGCGGTCCAGATCCGGGGCTCCGGGTGTCTGCCGCAACACGTCCTGAAGGCTCCAGCCCTCCCAGTCGGTGAACTCGGCCAGGGCGTCTGCGCATTCGTGTAGGTGTTGCGCGAAGAGGGGTGTGGTATCCAGGAGTTCGCTGGCCATGCCGGTCCACTGGGAGCCCTGTCCGGGGAAGACGAAGACCACCCGCTCCCCGACCGGGCTGCTGCCATGACCGTCGGCTGCGATCAGGTTCGGGGCCGTCCTGCCATCCGCCAACGCCCTCAACCCTGCGGTCAGCTGCTCGCGGTCGCTGCCGGTCACCACCGCCCGGTGCTCCAGCACCGAGCGCCCAGCAGCCAGCGAGAACGCCACATCGACCGGGGCGAGTGCGGGATCGGCCTCGACGCGGCTCAGAAGCCGTGCGGCCTGGTCCCTGAGCGCCGCGTCGGTCCTGCCAGACAGTACCCACGGCACCACCGGAACATGCGTGGCCTCCGTACGGGCCGGCTCCTCGGACGCGGCTGGCGCCTCCTCGACGATCACATGCGCGTTGGTGCCGCCGAATCCGAAGGAGGACACCGCGGCTCGCCGCGGTTCCTCGGACTCCGGCCAGGACACGGCCTCGCGGAGCAGGGAGACGGCCCCCGCCTCCCAGTCGACGTATCCGGTCGGCTCGTCGACGTGGAGGGTCCTGGGCAGCATGCGGTGCCGCATCGCCTGGACCATCTTGATGACACCGCCCACGCCCGCCGCGGCCTGCGTATGACCGATGTTCGACTTGAGCGACCCGAGCCGCAGCGGCCGGTCGGCGGGCCGGCCCTGCCCGTAGGTGGCCAGCAGGGCCTGGGCCTCGATCGGGTCGCCCAGCGGCGTGCCGGTCCCGTGGGCCTCCACCGCGTCGACGTCCGCCGTGGACAGGCCGGAGGCGGCCAGTGCCTGGTGGATGACGCGCTCCTGGGACGGGCCGTTGGGTGCCGTCAGTCCGTTGCTGGCACCGTCCTGATTGACTGCGGAACCACGCAGTACGGCCAGTACCTGGTGTCCGTTTTCCAGGGCGTCGGAGAGCCGCTCCAGCAACAGCAGACCCACGCCCTCCGACCAGCCGGTGCCGTCGGCAGCGGCCGAGAACGCCTTGCAGCGGCCGTCGACGGACAGCCCGCGCTGACGGGAGAACTCGACGAACGATCGCGGGGTCGACATCACCGCCACTCCGCCGGCGAGCGCCAGATCGCACTCGCCCCGGCGTAGGGCAGTGGCCGCGAGATGCAGTGCCACCAACGACGACGAGCACGCGGTGTCCACCGCCACCGCAGGCCCTTCCAGACCGTACGTGTACGAGAGGCGGCCGGCGGCAACACTGCCCGCGCTACCGCCGTAGAGATAAGCCTCGTTGCCCTCGGCGGGGAGGCGCGGACGTGAGCCGTAGTCGTTGTACATCACGCCGGTGAACACACCCGTGTGGCTGCCGCGCAACGACCCAGGGACGATACCCGCATTCTCGAACGCTTCCCAGGCGGCCTCCAGCAGCAGCCGCTGCTGCGGATCCACAGTCAGCGCCTCACGCGGGGACATCCCGAAGAACTCCGGGTCGAACAGGTCGGCGTCATGGAGGAAGCCGCCGTGGCGGGTGTAGGAGGTGCCCACCCGTTCCGGGTCGGGATCGTAGAGGGCTTCCAGGTCCCAGCCGCGGTTGACCGGGAACTCTCCGATCGCGTCCCTGCCTTCCGCCACCAGGCGCCACAGATCCTCCGGAGAGGTGACCCCGCCGGGATAGCGGCAGGCCATCGCCACGATCGCGATCGGCTCCTGCTGCCGCTCCTCCACCTCGCGCAGCTTCCTGCGCGCGTCACGGGCATCCGCAATGGCCCGCTTGAGGTAGTCGCGGAGTTGTTCTTCGCCCGCCATGTGATGTCGTCTCCCCGCTGTGTTGTGCCTGGATTCTGAATGTCTGGTAGCTGGTGTCTCGTGGCTGGTGTCCGTGCGCGTCGATCCGGACCGGCCGGATCAGCCGGTCATTCGAGGTCGTTGAAGAGCGCGAAGAGCTCTTCATCGCTTGCGGTTTCGAGGTCCTTGTCGGTGCCGTCGGAAGACTTGGGGGTTCCGGTGGTGCGTGGGGCCCGGTCGTCCACCGCTCCGGCCAGCTTCAGCAACTCGCCGAGTTGAGCAGTGATCCGGTCGCGGGTTTCCGTGTCGTCCGCCACATCCCTGATCACTGCCTTGAGCTTGGCCAGCTCCGCAAGTACGGGCCCGGCCGCTGCCGCACCATCGGGTACCAACTGTGCTTGGAGGTGGGTGGCGAGGGCGGTGGGGTTGGGGTGGTCGAAGACGAGGGTGGTGGGTAGTCGCAGGCCGGTGGCGGTGGTGAGTTGGTTGCGGAACTCGACTGCGGTGAGGGAGTCGAAGCCGAGTTCTTGGAAGGAGCGGTCGGCTGCGATGGCGGTGTGGTCGGGGTGTCCGAGGACGGCGGCGGTGTGGGTGCGGACGAGATCGGTCAGTAGGCGGTCCCGTTCGGTGGTCGGAAGGTTCGCCAGGCGTTGGGTCAGTGACGGTCCGGCTTGCTGTTGGGCTGTGGTGCGGCGGGTGGTGGGGGTGAGGTCGCGGAGGAGGGGGTGGGGTTGTGTTGTTGTCGGAGGGTGGTGGTGTTGATGGGGGTGAGGGCGAGGGTTGTGTGGGGGTGGTGTGTGTGGTGTCGAAGAGGGTGAGGGCGTGGTGGGTGGTGAGGGGTTGGATTCCGGTGCGGGTGAGGCGTTGGTGGTCGGTGTGGGTGAGGTGGTGGGTGAGGGTGCTGGTGTCTTGCCAGAGGCCCCAGGCGAGGGAGGTGGCGGGTTGGTTGTTGGTGTGGCGGTGGTGGGCGAGGGCGTCGAGGAAGGTGTTGGCGGCGGCGTAGTTGGCTTGGGCGGGGGTGCCGAGGAGGCCGGCGAGGGAGGAGTAGAGGATGAAGGTTTTGAGGTGGGGGTGGTGTTGGGTGAGTTGGTGGAGGTTCCAGGCTGCGTCGATTTTGGGTTTGAGGACGGTGTGGAGTTGGTGGGGGTGAGGGTGGTGAGGGGGCGTCGTCGAGGGTGCCGGCGGTGTGGATGACGGCGGTGAGGGGGTGTTCGGTGGGGATGGTGTCCAGGAGTGCGGCCAGGGCGTCGCGGTTGGCTGCGTCGCAGGCCACGATGGTGGTCTGGGTTCCCAACTGGTGTAGTTCTTCTTGGAGTTCTGCTGCGCCGGGGGTGTTGGGGCCTTGGCGGCTGGTGAGGAGGAGGTGTTGGGCGCCGTGGTGGGTGGCGAGGTGGGTGGCGAGGTGGCTGCCGAGGGTGCCGGTGCCGCCGGTGATCAGGATGGTGCCCTCGCTCCAGTCGGGGGGTGTGGTGGTGGGGTCGGGGGTGGCGCGGGCCAGGCGGGGGATGAGGAACTGGTTGTTGCGGAGGGCGAGTTGTGGCTCGTCCAGGGCCAGGGCGGTGGCCAGGGCGGTGGGTAGGGCGGTGGTGTGGTCGGTGTCGATGAGGTGGATGCGGTCGGGGTGTTCGGTTTGGGCGGTGCGGATCAGGCCCCAGATGGCGGCGTGGGTCAGGTCGGTGACGTCCTCGTCCGGGCTGATGGCGATGGCGTGGTGGGTGACGATGGTCAGGCGGGTGGCGGCCAGGCGTTGGTCGGTGAGATAGGTCTGGAGCGTGGTGAGGGTGTGGTGGAGGGCGGCGTGAGCCTGTGCGGGGATGTCCCCGCTGGCCGACTCATCCTCGGCTAGGGGGAGGACGATCACCGGTGGCACGTCCGCGCCGTCGTCCACGGCCTTGAGTAGGGCATGCAGGTCGGGGTAGTGACGGCCGATTTCGAGGTCGGTGCGGGGGGTGAGGACAGCCCAGTCATCCGTATGCGAGGGCGTGTTGACCGGTGCCGGCGCAGCCCGCCACTCCACGTGGAAGAGCGCGTCGCGGACAGCAGGGTCCACTGCCCGCAGTGCGTCCAGGGACAACGGGCGGGTGGTGAGCGAGCCGACAGTGACGACGGGGCCTCCGGTCGTATCGGTGATGTCCAGCGCCACGGTTTCGGGTCCGGTCCTGGTCAGGTGGACCCGCAGTGTCGATGCACCGGCGGCGTGGAGGCGTACGCCGGACCAGGAGAAGGGCAGCACTGCTTTTCCGCCGTCGGTGATGCCGGGCAGCAGGGTGTGCAGGGCGGCGTCCAGCAGTACGGGATGCAGGTCGAACGCACCGGTACCAGAAGACAGCTCATCGCCGAGGGAGACCTCCGCCCAGATCTCTCCTGTGGTGTCGTCCGACCAGGCACGGCGCAGGCATTGGAAGGCCGGTCCGTAGGCGTAGCCATGCTCGGTCAGGCGGTCATAGGCGTGGGACAGGTCGATCTCGGTAGTTCCGGCTGGCGGCCAGGGCACCAGGGGGGAAGGAGCTGTGTCCGGCGGCGCACCGACGGTGAGGGTGCCACGGGCGTGCAGGGTCCAGATGCTGTCCTGATCCGTGTGGTCGGGCCGGGCGTGGATGGTGATTGCACAGTGCCCGGCTTCGTCCTTGCCTCCCACCGCCAACTGGACCTGAACGCCGCCGTGTTCGGGAAGCGCCAGCGGCGCGGTGAGGGTGAGGTCGGCGACCTCACCGCGGCCGGCCGCGTGGAGGGCGAGCTCCAGCAGGACCGTGCCCGGGACCAGGACCGTGCCCGCGACCGCATGGCCGGCCAACCATGGGTGGCTCTGCAGGGACAGTCGCCCGGTGAACACGACTTCGTCCCGCTCCGCCAACCCCACCGCAGCACCCAGCAGCGGATGACCGGCGGAACCCAGCCCGAGGCCGGCGGCGTCGCCAGGGGCCGTCGCGGCATCCAGCCAGTAACGCCTGTGCTGGAACGCGTAGGTGGGCAGGGCCACCTTGCGGGCGCCCGGGAAGACCCTGTCCCAGTCGGGTGTGATGCCCCGAACGGCCAGATGGGCGACTGCCGTGCTGTAGGTCTCCGTCTCCGGCCGGTTCTTGCGCAGCACTGAGACGATCGCGCCCGCCTCTTCGGTGACACACTCCTGGACGAGGGCGGCGAGGACCCCGTCCGGGCCCAGCTCCAACCAGTCGGTGACACCCAGTTCTTCCAGCTGCCGCACCCCGTCCGCAAAGCGCACCGCCCGGCGAAGGTGATCGGCCCAGTAGTCGGGGGAGGTGAGCTGGTCGACGGTCGCGAGAGTGCCGGTGACGTTGGAGACGATCGGGATGCGCGGCTTGTGGAAGGTCAGGTCCCGGGCCACGGATCGGAACTCCTCCAGCACCGTGTCCATGTGGTGCGAGTGGAACGCGTGGGAGACGGAGAGCAGCCGGGCCTTGGCGCCGCTCGCGCGCCATGCCTCGGCCAGCTCGTTGACGGCGGACTTGTCACCCGAAACCACCGTGGACCGTGGGCCATTGACACCCGCGATCGCCACTCGGCCGTCGTAGCCGGAGAGCGCCGCGGTGACCTCTGCCTCCTCTCCCTGGAGGGCGGCCATGGCGCCGTCCTGGCGCGCGGACTCCATCAGCCTGCCGCGCTCGGCGACCAGGTGGCAGGCGTCCGGCAGGTCCAGCACGCCTGCCAGATGAGCGGCGATCACTTCTCCGATGGAGTGTCCCAGAAGGTAGTCGGGCACGAACCCGTGATGCTCGACCAGGCGGTACAGCGCCGTCTCCACCGCGAACAGAGCGGCCTGGGTGAAGGACGTCCGGTCCAGCAGCGCCGCGTCCGCGGAGCCGTCGGGTGCGAAGAGTACGTCCTTGAGCGGCCGGGGGAGTTCCCGGTCCAGCCCTGCGCACACCTCGTCGAGCGCGGCGGCGAAGACGGCGGAGGACGCATACAGTTCCCGCCCCATGGCAGGCCGCTGGGCTCCTTGTCCGGTTAACAGGAATGCGAGCTTGCCGCGCCTGGCGCTGCCCGGGCGCACCACACCCGGCGAAGGGTGCCCGTCCGCAAGGGATTCCAGGCCCGCCACAAGTGCGGCGCGGTCGCCGCTGCTGACCGCCGCGCGTCGGTCGAGGGGGGAACGTGTGGTGGCCAGCGACAGACCGAGGTCGGCGGTGGTCGGCTCCGGGTGGGCCGCGGCGTGCTGGAGGAGCCGCCGGGCCTGGGCGCGCAGTGCGCTCTCGTCGCGGGCCGACAGCATCCAGATCGGGAGAATCCCGGTGGCCGGTTCCTTGCTGGCTTCTTCTGTTGTCTGTGGTGTGGGTGCTTGTTCGAGGATGAGGTGTGCGTTGGTGCCGCTGATGCCGAAGGAGGAGATGGCGGCGCGGCGTGGGTGGTTGGTGTGGGGCCAGGGGGTGGTTTCGGTGAGGAGGGTGAGGGGGGTGGTGTCCCAGTCGATGTGGTGGGTGGGTTCGTCGATGTGGAGGGTTTGGGGGAGGGTGCCGTGGTGCATGGCCTTGATCATTTTGATGACGCTGGCGATGCCTGCGGCGGCTTGGGTGTGGCCGATGTTGGATTTGAGGGAGCCGAGGTAGAGGGGTTGGTCGGTGGGTCGGTCGTGGCCGTAGGTGGCTTGTAGTGCCTGGGCTTCGATGGGGTCGCCGAGTGTGGTGCCGGTGCCGTGGGCTTCGATGGCGTCGATGTCGGTGGGGGTGAGTCCTGCGTTGGTGAGGGCTTGGCGGATGACGCGTTCTTGGGAGGGGCCGTTGGGGGCGGTCAGTCCGTTGCTGGCGCCGTCCTGGTTGATGGCGGAGCCGCGTAGTACGGCGAGGATGCGGTGGTTGTTCTTGCGGGCGTCGGAGAGGCGTTCGACGAGGAGGAGGCCCACGCCTTCGGACCAGCCGGTGCCGTCGGCCTGTGCGGCGAAGGGTTTGCAGCGGCCGTCGGGGGAGAGTCCGCGTTGGCGGGAGAATTCCGTGAAGATGTGCGGGGTGGCCATGATGGTGACGCCGCCGGCGAGGGCGAGGTCGCATTCGCCGGTGCGGAGGGCGCCTGCGGCCATGTGGAGGGCGACGAGGGAGGAGGAGCAGGCGGTGTCGATGGTGATGGCCGGGCCCTCCAGCCCGAAGACGTACGACAACCGACCGGACACCACGCTGGACAGGTTCCCAGCGAGCAGGAAGCCCTCGAAGTCCCCTGGGGTGTCGGCCAGCCGGGAAGCGTAGTCGTCGTACATCACGCCGGTGAACACACCTGTGTTGCTGCCCCGCACGGCGGCCGGGTCGATCCCCGCGTTCTCGAAGGTTTCCCAGGCGGTCTCCAGCAGCAGTCGCTGCTGCGGGTCGGTGGCCATTGCCTCCCTCGGGGACATGCCGAAGAACTCCGGGTCGAATTGGTCGGCGTCGTGGAGGAAGCCGCCGTGGCGGGCGTATGAGGTGCCGGGGTGTTCGGGGTCGGGGTGGTAGAGGCTTTCCAGGTCCCAGCCGCGGTTGGTCGGGAACTCGCCGATCGCGTCCCTGCCTTCCGCCACCAGGCGCCACAGGTCGTCGGGCGAGGTGACGCCGCCGGGATAGCGGCAGGCCATGCCGACGATGACGATCGGCTCGTCCACGCCGGCGACCGCAGCGGGCGCCGAGGCCGTCCCGGCGGGGGCGCCCGAGATCTCGGCGGTCAGATGCGCGGCAAGGGCGACGGGCGTCGGATGGTCGAAGACCACAGTGCTGGACAGCCGCAGACCCGTGGACTTCCTAAGCCGGTTCCGCAGCTCGACGCCCGCCAGTGAGTCGAAGCCGAGGCTCTTGAAGGCGCGGTCGGGGACGACGGCGTCGACGCCGTCGTGCCCCAGAACGTCGGCGACCGCGCCGCGCACGAACTCCAACACGGCCTCGGCCCGCTCGGACTCCGGCAGTCGTGCCATCCGCTGAGCCCACCCGCCGCCGTCACCTTCCGCGCCGCCGCCCTGCCCCAGCGCAGTGCGCCGCACGGCACGCCGTGCGCCGGCCGCTGCCAGACCGCGCAGGACCACGGGCAGCGAGCCGTCGTCGGGGCGCATCCGGGACGGGGCCAGCGCCGCGGGGACCACAAGGGGGGCTCCTGCGGCCGGCGCGGCGTCGAACAGGGCAGTGCCCTGATCCGCCGTCAGCGGTGTGACACCGATACGGTGCCACCGTGCCAGGCCTGCCTCATCGAGGCCGCCCCCCATTCCACTTGCCCCGTCCCACAGCCCCCACGCCAGTGAGAGAGCGGGCAGCCCAACGGCGCTGCGGTGCTCGGCCAAGGCGTCCAAGAAGGCGTTGGCTGCGGCGTAGTTGGCCTGCCCCGCCGTACCGGTGATGCCTGAGAGAGACGAGAAGAGGACGAATGCGGCGAGGCCGGTGTCGCGGGTCAGCTCGTGGAGATTCCACGCGGCATCCACCTTGGGGCGCAGGACGGTATCCAGCTGCCGGGCGTCGAGGGATTCCACGGTGGCGTCGGCGAGCGTGCCGGCGGCGTGCAGCACCGCGGTGAGCGGATGCTCGACCGGAATGGCGTCGATCACCGCCGCCAAGGCTTCCCGGTCGGCGGCGTCACAGGTCACGATGGTGGCCTCGGCCCCCAATGCGGCGAGATCTGCCCGGAGCCGGGCCGCCCCCGGGGTCTGTTCGCCGCGGCGGCCGAGCAGCAGCAGATGGCGGACCGAGTGCCTGGCGGCCAGATGCCGGGCGAACAGGCTCCCCAGCGCGCCGGTACCACCAGTGATCAGGACGGTGCCCTCCGGGTCCAGCCGGGGGGCGTCGGCGGGCCGTTCGGGTGCGGCCCCGGACAACCGGGGGACGTACAACGTCCCGGCACGCACGGCGAGTTGTGGTTCGACCGCCGAGGCGGCAGCGGTAAGAGCTTCCTCGACCGCCACGGCACCTTCGCCGGCTTCGAGGTCGACGAGCAGCAGCCGGCCAGGGTGCTCGGCCTGTGCGGAGCGGACCAGGCCCCACAGTGCGGCGGCTGCCGGCGAGGCGACCCTGTCATCGGGCAGCGCCGCGACCGCGCCACGGGTGACGAACATCAGCCGGGCCGCTTCCCGCCGCTCGTCGGAGACAAAACGCTGCACCAGGCTCAGCGCACGGTGCGCCATGGCGCGTGCGGCGGCCGGCGGCGCGCCGTCCAGTGTCCAACGGTCAGCCCGTACGACGAGGACGTCAGGGCGCAGGCCATCCACCTCGCCCAGGTCTTCCCCGTCCGTCTCCACCAGATGTGTGCCACCGGCCTGGGTCGCGCTCACCGCGGACCACTCCAGCGCGAACAGCGCCCCGGGCCCGGACGCGCTCCCGGCGGGCGCTGATGCGCCGCGTTCCACCGGCCGCCAAGCCAGCGATTCCACCGAGGCGACCAGCGCTCCGGTGGTGTCCGCGACCGTCAGGGCGACGGCACCGCCGCCTGCCGGGGAGATCCGTGCCCGCACAGCGGTGGCCCCGGAGGCGTGCAGGATCGCTCCGGACCAGGCGAAGGGGAGCTGGATCAGCCCCGGTTCGGTGTCCGGGCCGCGCTGAAGCACCAGCGGGTGCAGTACGGCGTCCAGCAGCGCCGGATGGACACCGAAGTGCGCCGCGTGCTCATGCTGCTCCTTCGGAAGCCGTACCTCCGCGTACAGGTCCTCGCCTTTGCGCCACAGCGCGGTCAGGCCCTGGAAGGCGGGCCCGTAGACGTAGCCGAGGTCCGCCAGCCGGTCGTAGGCGTCGCCTGCCCCCTCCACGGCGTCCACCGGCACGGGGACGGCGCCCGGCGGCGGCCACTGGCGCAAGGCGCCGGCGTCCGTCTGCGGTAGCTGGGTGGCCGGCCCGCCGAGCGTCCCCGATGCATGCCGTGTCCACGGTGCCTGGTCGGCCGCGCCGTCGGGGCGCGCGTGGATGAGAAACGGCCGGCCGCCTGTGCCGTCCGGGGCGCCGACGGCCACCTGCACCCGCAGGGCGCCACGCTCGGGAAGGACCAACGGGGACTCCAGGGTGAGGTCCTCGACCCGCGCGGCCCCGACGTGGTCCCCGGCTGCCACGGCCAGTTCCAGGAAGGCGGTGGCGGGCACCAGGGCGGCTCCGCCCACGGTGTGGTCCGCCAGCCACGGGTGGGTGGCCCGGGACAGCCGTCCGGTGAGCACCAGGCCGTCGCGGTCGGCCAGTCGGACGGCCGCCGACAGCATCGGGTTCCCGGCCGGGTCCAGCCCCAAGGGCTGCGGGCCGGCAGCGGGTTCGGCGGCCGACCAGTACCGCTCGCGCTGGAAAGCGTAGGTGGGCAGATCGATGCGGCGGCCGTCGGGGAAGAGGGACACCGCGTCCAGGTCCGCGCCGTTGACCTGTGCCGTGGCCACGGCGGTGGCCACGGACTCCGGCTCAGGGCGGCCGGAGCGCAGCAGGGCGACGGCGGTGCCCTCCGGGCCGCCGACCTCCTGGGCCGGTGCCGTGAGGACGGCGTCCGGGCCGACCTCGATGAAGACGGTGGCACCTTGTTCGCGCAGGGTGCGTAGCGCGGCCAGGAACCGTACGGTTCGGCGGATCTGGTCCGTCCAGTAGTCGGCGGAGGTCAGTTCGGCGGTGGTGGCCAGGATGCCGGTCACGGTGGAGACGATCGGTATGCGCGGCTCGTGGTAGCTCACTGACGCGGCCACCTCGCGGAATTCGGCGAGGATGCCGTCCATGTGCGGCGAGTGGAAGGCGTGGCTCACCTTCAGGGCACGCGTCTTGCGGCCGTGCCGGCGCCAGAGGGCCTCGATGGCCCGGACAGCGTCCCGGTCGCCGGAGACGACCACGGAATCGGGGCCGTTGACGGCGGCGATCACGACCCGGTCCTCGCAGCCGCTGAGCGAGGCGGCGACCTCGTCCTCCGTGGCCTGGATCGCGGTCATCGCGCCGCCTTCGGGAGCCGACTGCATCAGACGTCCGCGGGCGGCGACAAGCCTGGCGGCGTCCGGTAGTTCCACAACCCCTGCGACGTGCGCGGCGGCCAGCTCCCCGACCGAGTGGCCCGCGAGCAGGCTGGGGGCCAGCCCGTGGTGCTCCAGAAGCCGGAACAGCGCGACCTCGACGGCGAATAGGGCGGGCTGGGCGTGGTCGGTGCGGTGCAGTGCCGCTTCGGCCCCGATGCCCGTCCGTCCGAACACGACGTCCCGAAGCGGACGCGACAGGTGCCGGTCCAGCTCGGTGCAGACCGCGTCGAAGGACCGGGCGAAGACCGGGTGCGCCTCGTACAGTTCCCGGCCCATGCCGATGCGCTGTGCGCCCTGCCCGGTGAACAGGAAGGCGGTCAGCCCGCCCGTGGTGGCACTGCCCGCCACCGTGTGCGGTGCAGTGCCGCCGTGGGCGAGTGCGTCGAGCCCCGTGAGCAGGTCCTCACGCGTGGAGCCGAGGACGGCGGCCCGGTGTTCGAAGGTCGTACGGGCCGCCAGCGAGCGGCCGATGTCCGGCCCGGTGAGTTGGGGGCGTGCGGTCACGTAGGAGTGCAGCCGGGCGGTTTGGGCCCGCAGTGCCTCCGGGGTGCGGGCGGAGACCAGCCACAGGGCGGGGGCCACGGGCATGCCGGCGGCCGGCTTCCCGGCCTGCTCGTCGCCGGACTCGTCGGCCTGCTCGATGATGACGTGTGCGTTGGTGCCGCTGATGCCGAAGGCGGAGACGGCGGCGCGGCGCGGATGGTCAGTCACCGGCCAGGCACGCTCCTGTGTGAGCAGTGCGAGGCCGCCCGTGTCCCAGTCGACGTCGGGGGACGGCTCGGTGGCGTGCAGCGTCCTGGGCAGCAGTCCGTGCCGCATCGCCACCACCATCTTGATCACGCCGCCGACCCCGGCCGCCGACTGGGTGTGGCCGATGTTGGACTTGAGGGAGCCGAGGTAGAGCGGCTGGTTCTTTGGGCGGTCCCGTCCGTAGGTGGCCTGCAGTGCCTGTGCCTCGATCGGGTCGCCGAGCCGGGTGCCGGTGCCATGGGCCTCGACGGCGTCCACGTCCCGCGCGTCCAGCCGGGCGTCGGCCAGCGCGTCGAGGATCACCCGCTGCTGGGCGGGGCCGCTGGGGGCGGTCAGGCCGTTGCTGGCACCGTCCTGGTTGACGGCCGTGCCGCGGATCACCGCGAGCACCCGGTGCCCGTTGCGCCGTGCGTCCGAGAGCCGTTCCAGGAGCAGCAGGCCCACGCCCTCGGCCCAGCCGGTGCCGTCGGCCGAGGCAGCGAAGGACTTGCAGCGGCCGTCGGGCGCCAGCCCGCGCTGCCGGGAGAACTCCACGAACATCCCCGGGCCGGACATCACGGTAGCCCCGCCCGCCAGCGCCAGTGTCGTCTCGCCCTGCCGCAGGGATCGCACCGCCAGATGCAGCGCCACCAGCGAGGAGGAGCACGCGGTGTCGACGGTCACCGCGGGCCCCACCAGGCCCAGGTGGTAGGCGATGCGACCGGACAGCACACTGGGGTGCCCGCCGGTCAGCACATGTCCCGCAAGGTCCTCGGGCGCGTGGTGCATCCGGGGCCCGTAGTCGAGCGCGGTCCCGCCCACGAAGACGCCCGAGCGGCTTCCCGCGAGCCCTCGCGGGTCCAGCCCCGAGTGCTCCACCGCCTCCCACGCGGTTTCCAACAGCAGCCGCTGCTGGGGGTCCATACCCAGCGCCTCGCGCGGGGAGATGTCGAAGAACGCGGCGTCGAACTCGCCAGCACCGTAGAGGAATCCGCCCTGTCGCACAGAGCTCCTGCCAGCCTGCTCCGGGTCCGGATCGTACAGTTCTTCGTCCCAGCCCCGGTCGGCCGGGAAGTCAGTGATGGCGTCCCGGCCCTCGGCCACCAGTTGCCACAGCTCCTGCGGGGAGGCGACGTCCCCGGGATAGCGGCAGGCCATACCGACGATGGCGATCGCCTCATCGACGCGCTCGCGGCGCCGCAGCGGCCGCACCGGCGCAGCTGCCTCCTCCTCGACGTGGGGCAATGCACCCTCGGCGTGCAGAAGTTCACTGGTCAGATGCTCGGCCAGTGCCTGTGGCGTCGGGTGGTCGAAGAGCAGTGAGGAGGGCAGCGGCAGTCCGGTCGCGGCCCGCAGCCGGTTGCGCAGCTCGACAGAGGTGAGCGAGTCGAAGCCCAGGTCCTTGAAGGCACGCCGGTCGTCGACGTCGTCGGCCGCGTACTCCAGCACCACCGCGATCTGCGCCCGCACCAGCTCGGCGACCGCGCGCCGCCGTTCGCGCCCGTCCGCGCTGGTCAACCGCGCCCGCAGCCCTGCCCCGTCCCCGGCGTCGGCCTGCGGACGGACGTCCTCGCCGACCCAGTAGCGACGGTGCTGGAAGGCGTAGGCGGGCAGCTCGGCGCGGCGGGCGCCGGCCCCCTCGAACAGCCCCTGCCACCTCACCCGGACACCGTGGGTCCAGGCGTGGGCGAGCGAGGCGACGAAGCGGCGGGCTCCGCCTTCGCCGCGGCGCAGCGTGCCCTGGACGTGGCAGCGGGAAGCGCCGTGGGCCTCCGCCGTCTGTTCGATGCCGACGGCCATGACAGGGTGGGGCGAGACCTCGATGAACGTCGCGTCACCGTCACAGAGGAGGGCGGCGACGGTCTCCTCGAAGCGAACGGTTCGGCGGAGGTTCTCGTACCAGTAGCCCCCGTCGAGTTCGGTCCCTTCCAGCGCGCCGGCGGTCACCGTCGAGTAGAAGGGCACCTGTGCGGGCTGCGGGGCGACCTCGTCCAGAGCCGTGGCCAGTTCGTCCCGGAGCTCTTCAACCTGCGCCGAGTGGGAGGCGTAGTCGACCGGTACGCGACGGGCCCGTATGCGCCTGTCGTGGCACAGGGCGAGCAGTTCCCCGACCGCCTGCTCCTCGCCCGCGACGACCACAGTGGCGGGGCCGTTGACGGTGGCGAGGGCGAGGCGGTCACCCCACGGGGCGATGAGCTCGTGTGCCTGCCGGGGAGTTTGGCCGAGGGAGACCATGCTGCCGCGTCCGGCCAGGGCGAGGAGCGTCCGCGAGCGGCGGGCAACGATACGGGCCGCGTCGTGGAGGGTGAGAACGCCCGCCACATGCGCGGCGGCGATCTCGCCCTGGGAGGCGCCGATGACCGCGCCGGGCGTGACGCCGTGCGCCTGCCAGAGACGGGCCAGAGCGACCATGACAGCGAAGAGCGCAGGCTGGACGACATCGACACGGTCCAGGGCGGGCGCACCCGGTGCCTCCCGGAGCACGTCCTCAAGCCCACGACCGTCCCAGTCGGTGAACTCGGCCAGTGCCTCGGCACACTGACGCATGTGGCGGGCGAAGAGCGGGCTGGTGTCCCACAGCTCCACGGCCATTCCGGCCCACTGAGAGCCCTGGCCGGGGAAGACGAACACCACACGTTTCCCGGCCTGTCCACCCTCGTCACCGCCGCCGGACTCGACGAGGTTCGGGTCGGCGTCGCCGGAGGCCAGCGCGCGCAGGCCGGCGATCAACTCCGCACGCTCACCACCCACCACCACGGCACGGTCCTCGAAGGCCGTACGAGCCGCGACCAGCGTCCAGCCGACGTCCTGCGGTCGGAGCCCGGGCCTGGCCTCGACGTACGCGGCCAGCCGCGCGGCCTGGGCCCGCAGCGCGGCGGTGCCCCGGCCCGACACGGTCCACGGCACCACGGACGTCAAATCCGCCGCACCGCCGCGCTGTTCGGACTCTGCATCCGTCGGCGCCACCGGCTCGGGTGCCTGCTCCACCACTACATGGCAGTTGGTGCCGCCCATGCCGAACGAGCTCACCCCGGCCAGCAGCGGCCGGTCCGTACGCGGCCACGGTGAGCGCTCACACACCACCGAGAGCCCCAACGCCTCCAGCGGAGCAGCCGGGTGGGGCGACTCGAAGTTGAGACTGGCCGGGATCTCCCGGTGCCAGAGGCTGAGCAGTGTCTTGATCAGGCCGACCAGTCCCGCCGCGCCCTCCAGGTGGCCGATGTTGGTCTTGGCCGAACCGACCAGCAGCCGGTCGCCGGGAGCCCGTCCGGTACCCAGCGCCGCACCCAGGGCCCTGGCCTCGATCGGGTCGCCCACCGGCGTACCGCTGCCATGCAGTTCCACGTACTGCACGGCAGCCGGGTCGACGCCGGCCTGTGCGTACGCCTGGCGCAGCACCCGCTCCTGGGCGGCCGCGCTGGGCACGGTCAGCCCCGGGGCGGCACCGTCGTTGTTGACAGCGCTGCCGCGGATGACCCCGTAGATCCGGTCGCCGTCCGCGCGGGCCCGCTCAAGGGGCTTGAGGACAAGGACTCCGGCCCCCTCGCCGCGGACGAACCCGTTGGCGCGGGAGTCGAAGGTATAGGTGCGCCCGTCGGGGGACAGGCCGCCGAACCGCTCCTCGGCCACTGCGGCCTCGCCGAGGATGTTGAGGTTCACGCCGGCCGCCAGCGCTGTGGTGGACTCGCCCGTACGCAGTGATTCGCAGGCCAGGTGAACGGCGACGAGCGAGGAGGACTGGGCCGCGTCCACGGTCAGACTCGGACCGTTCAGCCCCAGGAAATACGAGACGCGGTTGGCGATGACGCCGCGGTTGACGCCGGTCATTGTGTGCTGGGTGACGGCATCGGCACCGTACTGGTGGACCAGCGAGGCGTAGTCGTCGCGCAGGGATCCGACGAACACCGCCGTGCGGCTGTCGCGCAGCGTGGCCGGAACGATTCCGGCATCCTCCAGCGCGGCCCAGGACAGCTCCAGCACGATCCGCTGCTGCGGGTCCATGGCGACGGCCTCGCGGGGCGCGATGCCGAAGAACGCGGCGTCGAACCCGCCGACGTCGTCGAGGAATCCGCCGCGCAGCAGGCCGGGCGCCGCGGCCGAGTCCGCCGTCAGGCCGTCCAGTTCCGACCGTCGGCTCTCCGGCACATCGGTGACAGCGCTGCGCCCCTCTCGCAACAGGTCCCAGAACGCCGCGGTAGAAGGTGCCTGGGGCAGACGGCACGCCATACCGACCACGGCGACCGCCGCGCCGCGCTCGTCCGTCTCCTGGTTCGCGTCAACAACACCGTGCTCGCTCGTCATCGCGCTCGGAATCCCTTCCCTGGGTTAAGTCCCCTGGGCGCACATCCGTTGCGCCGCGGAACGCCGAAGGCGTCCCGGGCCGACGGCGCGGCATGCCCGGACTGGAAAGACGTTGTTCCGCCGAAGGCGCCTGGGCCCGCCGCTCGCAAACGCCGCACTCACATGTAAGCCGCACTTTAAGCGACCCCTGCCACACCCTTCTCAGCCGCCGTCCATGAAGCGGTAATTGGCCGGCCCGAGCCATGATGAGTGCGCCGTTACCCGGGGGTTGATACGGGGTGTGGCAGAACCGGTTACCCTCGCACCGCGCTTTTCGCGCGCTTTCCGCACCGCAGAGAATCGGAGCAGATCCGTCATGGCCACATTCGAGCCGACCAGCGATATCGACAAGCACGCCGAGCTGTACGCGCAGGTCCTCAACTCCGGCGACGCCGAAGCCCTCAACGCGCTGTACACCGAGGACGCGATCGCCGTATGGGAGCCGGATCAGCCGCTCACCGGCGCGGCGCGCAAGGCGGCACTGGCGGAGTTCCTCACGATGAACCCCGTGATGACGGCCAAGACCCGCGAGTCGTACGTCACCGGCGACACCGCGCTGCTGTTCGTCGACTGGACCATGGAGATCGACACCCCCGACGGCCGCCGGTCCGACTCCGGCGTGGGCGTCGACGTCGTACGGCGCGGCGCGGACGGCAAATGGCGGCACGCGGTCGACAGCCCCTACAGCGGCACCAAGTAACGACCGACCATCTCAATTACTGCGCGGTTACCCAGAAATCGGCCACCCAGAAAACGACTCGATCGAGGAGACAGTATGACTGCGACCGGCGCCGAGGCGGCGGCAATCCTTCAGGCGGTGGAGGGAATCCTTCCCGACTTGCGGGAGAATTCCCTGGAAGCGGAGGAGCGCCGCTGGATTCCGGACGAGAACATCGCTCTGCTGGAGAAGACGGGCATTTTCCGGATGGGGGTGCCGCGACGTTTCGGCGGCCTCGACCTGCCGCTCGCCGAGCAGATCAAGATCCTGACCGAGCTGCCGCGCGGCTGCGGATCCACGGGCTGGGTCGCCATGGTCTGGGCCGCCTGCACCTGGCTGGCCACGCTGTACCCGGAGGAGGCCCAGCAGGAGGTCTTCGCCGACAGCCCGGTGCGGATATCCGGCGGATTCACCCCCTCCGGCAGCATCGTTCCCGCCGACGGCGGCTTCGTCCTCAGTGGAACCTGGCGCTTCAACACCGGCTGCCGCGGCGCGCACTGGGACATCCTGGCCGCCCTCCAGGAGCACTCTGACGGCCAGGTCGAGCAGGTCTTCGCACTGGTGCCGATGGCGGACCTGACCATCGCCGACGACTGGGACGTCACCTCGGGCAGCGGCACCGGCAGTTGCAGCGTGTCCGCACAAGACGTCTTCGTCCCCGCGCACCGAGTCGCTTCCGGCGTGGAGGCGACGATGGGTGGTTCCCCCCAGCGGTCCGCGGACATGACGCCGGGACGCAACTACTACCTGACCGGATTCGTCAACTCCTGCGCCATCGCCACCTATATCGGAATCGCCAAGGCCGTGCTGGAGCTGTTCACGGCCACCGCACAGCGCCGTGGTATCTCCTACACGAGCTGGACCGAGCAGCACAAGCACCCGCTGACTCAGATCAAGGTCGCCACCGCCGCCAACCAGATCGCCGCCGCCGAAGCACTTTCCGACACCTACATCGCCCTGATGCAGGAGCGGGCGGACGCAGGAGAGCTGCCAACCGTGGAGGAAATGGCCGCCTTCCACGGCAAGTCCGGCTATGCGCTGCAACTCGTACGGGATGCCGTGACCGAACTGCACTGCATCAGCGGCGCGTCGGTCATCTCGCGCAAGGACCCCTTCCAGCGCCACTTCCGCGACCTGATGGGCTTCTCGCTGCACGGCATGATGGCCCCGCACGTCAACCTCGAACTGCACGGCAGGGTTCTGCTCGGCCTCGACCCGGACACCGACGTGCTCTGATCCGAGTACCCCGGACGGAAAGGAGTTCTCCGTCCGGGGTACTCGTGTGTGGCACCACCAGTGGCGCGTGTGTGTCCTCAAGAGCCGAAGAAGCGTGCCTCGTCCTGGTCGCGCAGGATCTCGCACAGCGCACGCAGGGCGGCCGCCAGCTGGTCGATCTCGGCGTCGCTCACATACACCGACGGCTCGAACCGGAGCGTACTGACCGCGCTCGCCGTTGGGAACGTACGGACCCGGTGCCGCTTGAGCAAATAGCCCGCGAGCGCATACCCGAGAATCCCGGCCTGAGCGAAACCCCGGAAGGTCTCGGAGGGCGCCGACGTCTGGTCCGTGAACTCCAGCCCCAGCATCAGACCGCGGCCGCGTACGTCCTTGACCACGCCGGGAAACTCCTCGCGCAGCGCCAGGAGCACGCTCTTGAGTTTGTTGCCGCGCTCGGTGGCGAGGCGGTAGACCTGTCCGCCGTCGGCCTCCAAGATATCCAGGACCTTCTGCGCGATCAGGCTGGAGAACGCGTCCTTGGCGAAGGTCGAGCTGTGCACCATCTCGAACTCCCGCCGATAGCGGCTCTGCCGCACGAGCATGACGGAGTTCTTGGCGATGCCGCCGCCCAGGCTCTTGGCCAGCGTGTAGTAGTCGCCGCGCAGCCCGAGAGAGGAGGACGCGAGGAACGAGCCGGTGCGGCCCATGCCGCTCTGGATCTCGTCCACGATCACCGGGCAACCGGCGGCCTGGCACTCGCGCCCGATCTCCTCGGCCAGCTCCCGGCTCACCTCCACGATGCCGCCCTCCCCCTGGATCGGCTCCACAAGCAGGGCGCACACCACCGGCAAGTCCCGCTCGGCTACCCGGACTTCGCTGCCGTCGACCACGATGTCGAAGACGACGGCCCGCTCAGCGGCAAGCGCCTCGCCGACCGCGCCGCGGCGCCCGAGGGGAATGAACCGGGCCTGCGTGGCCAGCGCGGAGAAGGGAGTGCGGAAGCCCGGGTTGTGGGTGAGCTGAACGCTGCCCATCAGCTTGCCGTGGAACCCGCCCTCCAGTGCGAGGAAGACCGGGGGGCGGGCCATCTGCTCGGCGTTGCGGCGCTCGGCCTCGGCCAGCAGCTCGGCCACCCCGCCTTCCTTCAGGCCTAGTTGGGCCAGGGCACCGGCGGTGACCTCCGCCGTACCCGCGGACACCGCCGCGCGGGCCTGTTCGGCGTGCGCGGCGAGCTGGGCGGCGAGCACGCCGGCCCGCATGACCCGGTCCAACTCGGCGTGCTTGACCGCCGCCTCGATCGCCTCCGCACCGCTGTTGGCGAAAATGGCGAAGTAGGGTTCGTCGCTGCCGAGTTCGCGCCGGAGGATCTCGTTGAGACGGAAAGCCACGGCGTTGGCGTGGGAACTCGGGGCGAACTGTGCGTGCACCGGCACCTGGCCGTCCAGGGCTTCTCTGGCCCGGGCCACGATCTGCGAGTTGTTGTGCCCGAGCAGCAGCGACCCGTAGCCACCCGTGAAGTCGACCACGGGTACTTCCTCGCCATTCTCGTCAAGGTAATACAGAGTATTGTGTTCGGCTCGCACATATTCGACGTCGAGCCCGGCCATGGCAAGCGTCTCGCGCAGGTGGGGTTCGGTCAGATCGACCGGTCCCGCTGCCTTAGGTTCGGTCACTGCAGATTCCATGATTCCCTCGGTGTCCTCATTGTTGATCACTTGGTCGCTCCTCGATCGTTCAGGCGTCGGAGAGCTGGTGTTCGACAGGGCCGGGAGTGGCCGGCCGCTCCCCGCGCACGGCCGACGACAGCGACGCCACCAGGCGGTCGGTGGTGTCCCGGGTCGACCGCCCCAAGGTGAGGGTGGTCGCCTGACTGCTGCCCCCGGCCCAGGAACGGCGCCGCAGCAGCAGCTCCGGGTCCGCGGCCGCGATGATGAACAGCGGCACCGGGCCCGCACACTGAGCCAGCTCCTCCACGGCGTCCAGCACACTGTCGTCCGCATGATGCACATCGTCGAACCCGAGCACGACCGGCCGCCGCCGCGCCGCCGCCTGGAAGAACTCTCGCCAGGCCACCATCACTTCGCCCGGTGTGCCGCCGCAGCGGGAGTCGGAAGTCGGGTCGACGAGCGGCACGAGCCGGGCCAGCGTCCAGCCCGCGGACTGCGCGGAACCGAACAGCGACCGCACCGTCTCCGCAAGCCTGGCCCAGGCCGTCGCCGCCGCGTCATCAGGCCGAAGACCGCAGTACGCGGACAGGATCTGCGCCGGAGCGGTGAGCGGATCCTCGTGCGGCACGGCCGGAAACCGTCCGCTCAGGACCAGCGGCGAACCAGGCAATTCGGTTGCCTGGCCCCCGAATTCCCGCAGCAGACGACTCTTGCCCGTTCCAGGCTCGCCCACGACCGTGACCAGATGCGGCATGGATCGGTGCCTGGTGATCCCGAACAGCCCTTCCAGGGCACGTAGTTCACAACCCAGCTCCGATTGCTGTCGCGTGCCGCTGTCGCCACGGCTCTCTGTTGAAGGAAAGTCCACCCGCCACCCGGCGGCGGCCTCTGCGGCAGGGACACATCCGAAGGTGCCATCGGTTGCCCGCCGCACCTCCGCACCGGCTCGTACCTCCCCAGCCCCCGCCTCGGCCAGGACCTTCCGGCACTCGTCCTCGCCTCTGCTTCCGTCTGCGCAGACCAGTGCCGACCGCGCCGGCCGAATCACCTGCCGAGCGGGATTTCCGCGCGCCACCTCGTCGAAAGGGGCGTACGGTGAGGCCGCCCCACCCAGCGACAGCACGGGGTCCTGAGCGAGAATGGCCTGCTGGAGCCGCTGCAACCCACGGCCCGGTTCCAGACCCAGGTTCTCCACCAGGCCGTCCCGCATCCGCCGGTAGACGCTGAGCGCGTCCGCCTGCCGCCCACACCGGTACAGCGCCAGCATCAACTGGCCACACGAACGCTCCCGCAGTGGCTCGGCCTTGACCATTGCCTCCAACTCGGTGAGCACCCGGTGGTGACGGCCGCAGCCCAGCTGTGCCTCGAAGTAGTCCTCCAGCACGTCCAGCCGGGCGTGCTGCACGGCCATCAGCTCCGGCCACCCGACCCCGGCCTCCACAAGATCGGCCAGCACCGGGCCCCGCCACAGCGCGAGCGCCTCCCGCAGCAGCCGCGCGGCCTCCTCCAGGGAGCCCTGCGCCAGCTTCTCCCGACCGACGCCGGCCAGCTTCTCGAACAGATGCAGATCCACCAGTTCCGGATCGACCTGCATCACGTAACCCGGCGGCCGGGTCAACAACGCCGCGCTCTGTGGAACGTGTGCGCCGTACTCGCCGGAGAGTGCACCACGTATCCCGGACACGGCATTGTGCAAGATCTTGCGCGCGGTCGTCGGCGCGTCGTCCGCGGCCCACAGCGCCCCGAGCAACTGGCTCGTGGCCACTACGTGGTTGGCCTGCAGCAGAAGAAACCCGAGCGTGGCACGCTGCTTGGTCCCGCCCAGCCCTATCGGCCGGTCACCGGCGACGGCTTCCAAAGGCCCCAGAATTCGGAATTGCATATCTCCCCCCATGATCCGCAGGTATCCGGCCGGCGATCCGGCCGAGAAACGGCCCTACTCTGCGGCGGCCCGGGCGCCCGTCACTGCGGTGGGGACGGACAGCACCCGGCGGACGGTTTCGGCCACGCCGTCGACGTTGTGGTCGAGGTAGAAGTGCCCGCCCGGGAAGACCCGCACATCAGTGGGTGCCGACGTCAGTTCGCACCAGGCGGAGGCGCCGGATCGGCTCGCCACAGGGTCCCGGTCACCGACGAGCACCGTGAACGGAACGCTCAGTTTCGGGCACGGACTCCACCGGTATGACCCGATCGCGTGGTAGTCGGCCCGCAGCGCAGGTAGCACCATCGCCAACAGCTCCGGGTCCTCCAGCACCGACGCGGTGGTCCCCCCGAGCAGACGCACCGTTCTCAGCACGTCGGCGTCGCTGCGCATCCGGTCGTGCTTGCCCGGCACCCGCGCCGGGGCGTTCCTGCCGGAGAGGAACAGCCGTACGGGACCGGGCGCTCCTCGGGCTTCCAGCCGCCGTGCGACCTCGTACGCCAGGACCGCTCCCATACTGTGCCCGAAGAACGCGAAAGGCCCTTCGTCCACCTCGTGCACCTCATCGGCGAGTATGTCGGCCAGCCGGCCGATGTCCGAGAGGGGCTGCTCCCGCAGACGGTTCTGCCGACCGGGGTACTGCACAGCCAGGACCCGAACAGCCGGCGTGAGCACACGGGAGAGCGGTACGTACGCGCTCGCCGCACCACCCGCATGCGGGAAACAGACCAGCCGCGTGCTGCCCCCGTCGCGTGACGCCTCGTTGCCCACCGGGCCGAACGTGTAGAACCACTGGCTGCGCATGCCGCCCCCCCCCGATCGTCGTTCCTTGGCGCTCCCGCCCTGGACGGGATCCGAGGGCCATGGTGCGGGCCCTCACTCAAAACCCGTGCAAACCGTGGACAAAGTCCCCGCCCCCTGGTCAACGTCGCTGGTCAGGGAAGCTTGCCGTGTTCAACTGCCCATCAGATCGGGGCGAGGGGTGCCGGGCGCGCTGACCACCGCTGAGCGCGAGGAGCTGGTGCGGCGGCGGCGCCGATCGCCATATCGGCGACGCTCTCGTCCTCGGCGGCGATGTGGCGCGTGGCGATGCCGACGCGGGACCTGATCCATGCGTCGGAGGTGTCGACCAGGGCGGTGAGACCGTCGTTGCTGAGCAAGCGCGTCGGCTGGCGGTGGGCGATCGAGAGTATCTGGCTGCCGGGGATGGTGGCGGTCACAAGTCCTCCAGGGTCACGTTCCGGGAAGCGAAGGGCTACGGGGCGGGCCGACCGGTCGGGCCACGCCCCGATGCGCGTGGGGAAGGTCCTTAGGCGCCACCGCGACCAGGGCGTCAGCGATCGTCGCTATCACGTCGGCCACCGCTGAGTGCAGGAAGAAGTGCTCGCCGGGAAGGACGACCAGCCGCGAGGCAGCGCTGGTCTGCCGCAGCCACCGGTGCAGCTTCTCGCTCGCCACCAGGGCATCGGCGTTGCCGCCGAACACGGTCAAGGGCACCGTGAGCGGCGGTTGCGCGTGGTACTGGTAGGTCTCCAGCAGCGAGAAGTCCGCGCGCAGCGCGGGCAGTAGCAGCTCCATTAGCCCGGCGTCGTTCAAGAGCTCGGTCGGCGTGCCGCCGAGGAAGCGCAGTTCCTCGAGCACATCGACGTCCGGCGCCGCATGGATCGGCTGCCGAGTGCGCGGCAGGTCGGGGGCGGCCGAGCCGGAGACGAACAGGTGCACCGGCTGTGGCAGGCCCCGCCCGCGCAGGGTCCTGGTGAGTTCGAAGGCGATCAGGCCACCCATGCTGTGGCCGAACAGCGCGTAGGGCCGATCCAGGTGCCCCGCGAGGGCGTCGGCCAGCATGTCGGCTATCAACGGCAGCTTGCTGACCGGGGTTTCGCCCCAACGGGCGCCGCGGCCGGGAAGCTCCAGAGGGTGCACATGGACATGGTCGGGGGCCAGATCGCGCCAGGTCCGGTACGCCGACGCGCTGCCGCCCGCGTACGGGAGGCAGAAGAGGCGGACCCCGGCATCGTCCTGCGGCTCTGCCTGGTAAAACCATCGGTTGCGCATGGGGTGCTTCTCCTTCGTCTCACTGAGCTTCTTCAGTCTGGCCACTGATCGGGTTACGGCAGGTGGCCCCGTGACAGGCGAGGCTCCCGGACGGTTGAGCGAAATGGGTCATCATGCTCATCGCCACTCACGAGGATGACCGCCGCTGCAAACTCCGCCCCTCGGGGCGGGCCCTGGTTGCGCTGGTGTACCTGCGCGAGCACACCACCCTCGCGAAGACCGCTGCTGGTTTCCGGATCAGCGAGGCCACCGCCCATGCCTACGTACGCAGCGGGACCGCGCTCCTGGCCCCCAAGGCCCCTCGCTCACCCGCGCCCTGCGGGGCAGGCCAAGCCCGAGTACGTTCCGGTGGACGGCACCATCGCCGAGTGCGACCGGGTCGGTGACAGCGAAGGCGACTACTCCGGCAAGGCCCGACGGCACGGTGTGAACATCCAGGCCGTGACCGGTTCTGCACGCCGTTCAAGCGGCACTGCGGCGCATCTTCCGCCGAGCCCGCTGCAGTCCGAACTGCCTGACGGCAATGACCAAAGCCGTCCTCACCCTTGAACGTCACTGCTGAAGAAGCTCACTGTGGTTCGCCGAGACGCGGACGCCGCCGGCGGTCAGTCGGTCAGAGTCAGGGCACCCGACGGGCATGCCTCCACCGCTGCTCGCGCGGCTTCGGCAACCTCCTGCCCGCACACACCGGCCCGCAGTAGCACGACGGTGCCGTCGTGATCGGACTGGTCGAAGAGATCGGGTGCGGTCAGCGCGCACATGCCCGCGCCGATGCAGCGTTCCGTATCAGCCTGGATATGCAAGGACTTATCCCTGTGCCGTGATGTTCGCGGAGTCAGACGACCACGCCGCCGTCGATCTGGAAGGCCGTGCCGGTGATGTACGCGGCCCGGTCCGAGAGCAGGAACGAGACCAGGTCGGCGACCTCGTGCGGCTCGCCGAACCGCCCCAGCGGGATGCGCTCCTTGAACCGCTCCCGCACCTCGGCCGGCAGGTCCATGACGGGATCGGTGGCGACGAAGCCGGGCACGACCACGTTCGCTCGTATCCCGTACCGGCCGACCTCGCGGGCCAGGGACTTGGTGAACCCGATGATCCCGGCCTTGGACGCAGCGTAGTTGGTCTGCCCGGAGTTGCCGTACAGACCGGCTATGGAGGACATCGTCACGATCGCACCGCGCCTACGTTTGACCATGCCGTTGATGACGGTCCGGCAGACGTAGTACGTACCGTCGAGATTGACCCGCTGGACTTCGGTCCAGTCGTCATCCTCCATCGCCGCCAGCGGACCGTCGCGCAGCACGGCGGCCGAGGTGACCACCGCCGCGATCGGACCGAGGGTGTCCTCGATCCCGTCGACGAGTTCCTCCACCGCGACGCTGTCGCCGACATCGGTCCGGCGGATGTACACCCGCCGGCCCAGCGCGCCGATCTCCTTCTGCAGGCTCTGTGCGGCGGCCGTGTCGGAGACGTAGCACACTGCCACGTCGAAGCCGTCCTGTGCGAGCCGCAGCGCGATGGCGCGGCCGATCCCGCGTGAGCCGCCCGCCACCAGTGCCACCGGGGCGTCCTGGTCCGTGCGGGTCGGGTCGATACCGCTCATGCCATGTCCTCTTGGTCTTCGTCCGCTGAGAGCAGGCGGCGCAGCTCTGCTTCCACTGCCTCGTCGGACAGATCCGCGAGCAGATCCGGGTCGGCATCCGCCTCCGGTTCGTCGCGGCTGAGAACTTCGATGGTGTCCTCCGGGCGGTCTGCTGCGGGGCGGGGGCCCGCATCCAGCAAGTCCGCGGTGTGCGCGACGGTGGGGTGCTCGAAGAAGGCCCGCAGGTCGAGTGCCACTCCGAGGCGGTTCTTGAGGCGGGTGCCGATCTGAACCGCGGCCAGGGAGTGGCCGCCGAGGGCGAAGAAGTCGTCGTCGACGCCGACCCGGTCCAGGCCGAGGAACTCCTGCCAGACTTCGGTGACCTCCCGCTCGCGGGGGGTGCGTGCAGCGACGTACGGCGTGTCCAGTTCCGGGCGGGGGTGGCTGGCACCGGGCGGCGCGAGCTGGCCCATCTCCCGCTCGAGCAGCGCGGGGGTCACGGAGCGGGCCAGATCGCGTACGGCGGCGAAGTCGCGGTGGGAGACGATGAGATGACCGGGGAGACCGGGGGCGGTGAGAAGCCGGGCGAAGACGTCCTTGCCCTGCTGCTCGGTGATGCCTTCGGCGAGGGTGCGCAGGACTCCGCCGGCCGACTCGCGGGGACGGGCCGCGTCCGTCTCCGCGTCGGGCGCGGGCGGCTCGGCGGCGTGCGCTATCTGGTCGCGCAGGCTCCCCAGGTCGTTGATCCGCTTGATGGTGAAGTCGCCGATCCGGGCCAGGAGCCGTCCGTCCGGGTCGAGTATTTCGATGTCGCAGGTGCTGGTCTCGCCCGCGGAGTCCGCGGCCCCCTTCATCTCGACATAGGCGTGGACGGTGCCGGTCAGGCCGTGGAAGAAGCGCAGGCTGCCATAGCTGAACGGCAGGTAGTACGTGTCGGGTGAGTGCACCCGGGCGGTGCCGCCGGCCGCGTCGAGCAGTGCCGGGTGCAGCAGGTAGTGGTCGAGGTCGCCGTGGTACTCCTCGTCGAGCCGCAGGGTCGCCAGCACTCGCTTCGGGCCGACCTGGATCTCCCGCATGCACTCCCAGCGCGGCCCGAAGGAGAACTCGATCGGGCCGCCCTTCTCGAACCGGTCCAGACGGAGCCCGAGCTTGATCGACTCGTCGGTGTCGAGGACCTCCGTCACCGCGCAGCCGGCACGGAGTTCATCCAGGTTGCGCACCGTGTCCGGCTCCGGCTCGAAGAAGGCGACGGTGCCGCGCGCGTGGTCGGTCCAGGTCACGGCCCCCGGCGCACCGGCGCGGCTCTGCACGGCGAAGTGCCACCGGCCGTCACGTTCCTCGATGGTGGTGAAGACCTCGCGGGACTGCCCGTCGGGGACGACCACGGGAATCATGTACTGCACGTCACCGATCTCGATGTCCCGCCCGGCGGCCTGCTCGGCGACGGCGGCCCGGACCAGTTCGAGGTAGGCGGTGCCCGGGACGAGGCCGTGGCCCTGGATGCGGTGGTCGGCGACGATCCAGCTGTCGTCGGTGCTGAAGACCGTGGCGTATGTACAGGAGGTGGCGGTGGAGCGGACCAGGCGCCGCAGCAGGGGGTGGCCGTTGAGCGGGGTGCCTGCGTCGAGGCCGAACCGGGAGTCGAGGCCGGCGGCCATGCCGACGTCCTGCCAGGTGTCCCAGCCGACGGAGGTGACGGGCAGCCCGCTCTGGCGGCGCTTGTACTGCGCCCACGCGTCGAGGAAGGCGTTGGCGGCGGCGTAGTCGCTCTGGCCGGGGCCGCCGAGGACGGCGGTCACGGAGGAGCACAGCAGCATGAAGTCCAGGTCGTCCTCGCGGCAGGCCTGGTCGAGGATGAGCAGACCGTGGGTCTTGGCGGCGAGGACCTGGTCGGCGTCGGCCGGGGACTTGGTGACGATCAGGCCCTGGGAGGGCAGGCCGGCGGCATGGACGACGCCGTTGAGGGGGCCGGCCGCCGCCCGCAGGTCGCCGACGGCCCGCAGCATCTGCTCCGCGTCGGTGACATCGGCGCGCAGCAGGACGACGCGGGCACCGAGGGATTCGAGGTGCCGCAGCCGCCTGATACGGGTGCTGGTGGCGTCGGTGTCGTCGTGGGCGGCGAGATGGGCGTCCCAGTCGGCGGGCGGTGGGAACGTGGAACGGCCCAGCAGTCCGAGGACCGGTCGGTCGGTCGCGGACGCGATGTGCTCGGCGAAGGCAAGACCGAGGCCGCCGAGGCCGCCGGTGACGAGATAGACGCCGCCGTCCCGCAGCCCGGTGCGGTCGCCGTCACCGAGGATGGTCCGGTCGATCCAGTCCACCCGGTCGAAGCAGCGCGCCCACAAGTGACGGCCGCGCAGGGCGAGTTCGGTCCCGGCGTCGGTGCCGGTGAGGGCAGTGAGCACGGCGCGGACGGCGTCCTTGCCCGGGGCATCCGGGTCGGTGCCGGTGATGTCCAGGACTCGGCAGGCGGTGTCGGCGGTCTCCTGGGGGATCACCGTGGCCGCACCGAGCAGCAGGGCGTGCTCGGGCTGCAGCGGTTCGTCGCCGGTGACGTCGTACACGCCGCCGCAGAGTAGGTCGACAACGACCGGGGCAGGCAGCCGCTCGGCGCCCAGGGCCTGGGCGAGGGCGATCAGGCTGTCGAAGCCGGTGCGGCGCGCGGCGTCCAGCCGTTCATGGGTGGGCGCCGCGCCGTCCGCGGGACCCTCGGCGGCGCCCCATAGGTGGACGAAGCGGAAGCGCTGCCCCTCCCGGACCGCGAAGGGGGGCGCGGCCAGGGACGAGACGAGCGCGGACAGGTGGTCTCGGTCGGCAGGGTCCAGGATCCAAGAGCCCTCGCCGGTGCGTTCCATGGAGGTGCCCGCAGTGACGTGCACGACGCGGTCGCCGGCGGCCGCCAGGCGGTCGGCGAGGGTGTCGCCGAGGGCGAGTCCGGCGCCGAGGATCACCCATGTGTCGCCGGTGGCCGCGGCCGTGCTCCGGGCGGGCAGGGCGAGCCGCTGCCACCCGGGGGTGTAGAACCAGCCGTCCGCGGTGGTGGTGGCGGGCTCCGCGGCGCGGGGGAGGCCGGCGGGCTCGACCCAGTAGCGGCGCTGCTGAAAAGCGTAGCCGGGCAGCCGCACCGGGCGGTGTCGGTCCGGGCTCTGGATCGCGGCCCAGTCGACGGCGGCACCGGCGCTCCACACCGCGCCGAGGCCCGCCAGCAGGTGGGCGTCGTCGGGGGTGTGCTCGCCCGGGTGGCGAAGCGATCCGGCGATGGGGCGGCCCGGCGTCCAGGCCTGGTGAGCGCGGGCGAAGTTGGTGAGGTTCTGACCGGGGCCGACCTCCAGCGGGATGAGGACGGGGTCGGCGAGTAGCAAGTCGAGGGCGTCGCGGAACCGTACCGGCTGGCGCAGGTGGGTGCCCCAGTAATCGGGGCTGGTCGCCTGCTCGGTGGTGATCCAGGTGCCTGTGACGTTCGACAGGAACGGGATCGCTGGGGGGTGCAGGGCAACGGTGCGGACCTCGTCGGTGAACGCGGCGGCGGCAGCGTCCATGTCGGGCGAGTGGAAGGCGTGTGAGGTGTGCAGGCGGCGGCAGCCCACGCCCTCGTCCGTGAGCCGCTGCTCGAGGGCGTCGACGGCCTGCGGGGTGCCGGAGACCACGGTGAGCGCGGTGGAGTTGACAGCGGCCAGCGTCAGGCCGTCTCCGAGGCGGGCGATGGTCTCCTCCTCGGAGAGGAAGACGCTGAGCATGGCGCCGCCGGGCATCTCCTGGGCCAGCCTGCCGCGGGCGGCGACCAGGCGTACGGCATCCTCCAGACAGAACACGCCCGCCAGGCAGGCGGCGGCGTACTCGCCGACGCTGTGGCCCAGCATGGCGCGAGGCTGGACGCCCCAGGACTGCCACAGCCGGGCCAGGGCGTACTCCACGCAGAACAGCGCGGGCTGGGCGAGGCGGGTCTGCCGCAGCCGCTCGGCGGCCTGCGGGGTGTCCCCGTCGAGCACGAGGGCGTGCAGATCTTCTCCCAGATGGGGGGCGAGCAGCTGCGCGCAGCGGTCGAACTCGGCGGCGAAGACGGGTTCTTGGGCATACAGGCCGCGAGTCATCCCCGGGTACTGGGCGCCCTGCCCGGGGAAGAGGAACGCGACGGGGGCGTCGTCGGGCGCGGCAGCAACGGACGTGCTCTGCGCGAGCCGGCGCAGAGCGTCGACGGCTTCCTTAGTGGTGCGGGCGACGGCGGCGCCGCGGTGGGCGAACTCGGCCCGGCGGTGAGCCAGGGTGTGGGCGACGGCGTCGAGGGGGGTGCCGGGGTGGGCTGCGAGGTGGTCGGCCAGGCGCTCGGCGGCACCGGCGAGCGCGGGTGCGGACTTCGCGGACAGCGGCAGCAGCCGGGCCGCAGGCTCGCTCGTGGCCCTCTCCCGGTCGCTGGCGGCCGATGCATCCGACAGCCCGGCGGGGGCCTCCTCCAGGACGACGTGGACGTTTGTACCGCCGATGCCGAAGGAGCTGACGCCGGCCCGGCGCGGCTCGTCCGTGCGCGGCCAGGGCTGCAGTTCGGTGTTGACGTAGAACGGGCTGGTGTCCAGTTCGAGGCCGGGGTTGGGCCGCTCGTAGTGCAGGGTCGGCGGGATGGCCTCGTGCTTGAGGGCGAGGACGGCTTTGATCAGACCGGTGACGCCCGCGGCGGCATCGAGGTGGCCGACGTTGCTCTTGACCGACCCGATGGCGCAGGTGCCCCGGCCGTCCGTGCCGGCGCGGAAGGCGCGGGTGAGGGCGGCGATCTCGATGGGGTCGCCGAGGGGAGTGCCCGTGCCGTGGGTCTCCACGTACCCGACGGTGGCCGGGTCGACCTCGGCCAGGGCCAGGGCCTCGGCGACGACCTCGGCTTGGCCGTCGATGCTCGGCGCGGTGTAACCAGCCTTGAGGGAACCGTCGTTGTTGAGGGCGGTGGCGAGGATGACCGCTTCGACGGCGTCGTCGTCGGCCCGGGCGTCGGCGAGCCGACGCAGCACGACGATGCCGACGCCGTTGCCGGGTACGGTGCCGGCCGCGTCGGCGTCGAACGCACGGCAGGTGCCGTCGGGGGAGAGGATGCCGCCGGACTCGTACGGGTAGCCGTCGCGCAGCGGGGACGAGACGGAGACGCCGCCGGCCAGGGCGATGTCGCATTCGCCGTTGATGAGGCTCTGGGAGGCGAGGTGCACCGCCGTCAGCGACGTGGAACAGGCGGTCTGGACGGTCACCGCCGGGCCCTTCAGGTCCAGCTTGTAGGCGGCGCGGGTGGCCAGGAAGTCCTTGTCCGAGGAGAGCATCACCTGGTACATGCCGGACGCGTCCAGGACCCGCTGGTTGTTCATGAGGTTGAACAGCAGATAGCTGTTGAGCCCGGAGCCGGCGAAGACGCCGATACGGCCGTCGCAGCGGGCCGGGTCGATGCCGGCGGATTCCAGAGCGTGCCAGGCGCATTCGAGGAAGACCCGATGCTGGGGGTCGAGGAGCTCGGCCTCGCGGGGGCTGTAGCCGAAGAAGCCCGCGTCGAACAGGTCGGCACCGTCCAGCACGCCCTTGGCCTTGACGTAGTCGTCCTGGCGCAGGAGCGCCGGCGCGACGCCGGAGTCGGCCAGTTCCTCGTCGGAGAAGCGGGTGATGCCCTCGCGGCCGTGCTCGAGGTTGGCCCAGAAGGCATCCACGTCATCGGCGCCGGGGAAGCGGCCGGCCATGCCGATGACGGCGATGCGGTCGAGGCCCTGGTCCTGGCCCTGGTCCTGGTGTGGCTGTGACACTTCGATCACCTGTCTCGGCGGGAGGAAGCCCGGCGTTCGGCTGCTTGCTGCCGCCTGTTGCGGGATTGACGACGGTTCTGTGCGCGCTCCTTGGCGTCGCGCGCTGCGGTCTCGGTTCCGGTACGGGAGCCGCTGAGGTACGCGGCGAGCGCCCCGACGGTGGGGTGCTGGAACAGTTCGACCATGGTCAGTTCGTGGCCGAGGGTGGCCAGGCCGGTCCGGAACTCGGCCATGAGCAGGGAATGCCCGCCGAGGTCGAAGAAGTTGTCCCGCATCCCGACCCGCTCGACGCCCAGCAGGCTGCGCCACATGTCGGCGAGCGCGTGCTCCAGGCCGTCCTTGGGCGCGACGAACCGGATCCCCAGGTCGGGCCGGTCGGCGCGCGGCTCGGGCAGGGCCTTGCGATCGGTCTTGCCGCTGGGGGTCAGCGGCAGGGCGTCGAGCACCGTGAAGGAGGCCGGGACCATGTACTCCGGTAGGTGCTCGCGCAGATGGGTGGCGAGGGCCCCGGCCGCGGGCGCGGCGGCGCCCGCGGCGGTGACATAGGCGGCCAGACGGACGTCACCGGGGGAGTGCTCACGGGCGACCACGACGGCTTCGCGCACCGTGCCGTGCCGGGTCAGGACGGCCTCGATCTCCCCGAGTTCGAGGCGCTGGCCGCGGAGCTTGACCTGGTGGTCGAGGCGGCCGAGGAATTCCAGCGCGCCGTCGGCGCGGTGCCGGGCGAGGTCGCCGGTGCGGTAGATGCGGGCCCCGGGGACGAAGGGGTCGTCCATGAAGCGCTCGGCGGTCAGGTCCGGGCGGTTCAGATAGCCGCGGGCCAGGCCCCGGCCGCCGATGCACAGTTCGCCGGGGACACCGGCCGGGACCGGGCGGCCGTTGCGGTCCAGGACGTACACACGGATGTTGGCGATGGGGCGGCCGATGGGCACCGGGCGGGTGTCGTCCCCCGGGCGGCAGTGCCAGGCGGTGACGTCGATGGCGGCCTCGGTGGGCCCGTACAGGTTGTGCAGCTCGGCCCGGTGCAGGTCCAGGAAGCGGTCGTGCAGGTCGCGGGGCAGTTCCTCGCCGCTGCAGAAGACGCGGCGCAGACCGGCGGAGTGCTCGGCGGGTTCGGAGAGGAAGAGCTGCAGCATGGAGGGGACGAAGTGGAGGGTGGTGATCCGCTCGGCCGCGACCGTCGCGGCGAGGTAGGAGCTGTCGCGGTGCCCGCCGGGCCGGGCCATGACGAGGGCGGCGCCGGTCATCAGGGGCCAGAAGAATTCCCACACCGACACGTCGAAGGAGAACGGTGTCTTCTGCAGCACCCGGTCGGTGGCGTCCAGACCGTAGGCGTCCTGCATCCACAGCAGCCGATTACGCAGGGCGGCGTGGACGTTCATCACGCCCTTGGGCCGGCCCGTCGACCCGGAGGTGAAGATGACGTACGCCAGGTCCTCCCCGTCCACGACCACGCCGAGATCGTCCGGGCACTGCTCGGCCAGCTCGGCGGCGAGGTCCTCCATACGCAGCACGGGACAGTCGAGGGCGGGCAACTGGTCGGCCAGGTCGCCGTGGGTGAGCACCACGGGGGGCTGGGCGTCCTCGGCGATGGCGGTCAGCCGGGCGGGCGGCAGGCTGGTGTCCAGGGGGACGTACGCCCCGCCCGCCTTGAGGACGGCGAGGAGGGCGACGACGAGATCGAGAGAGCGCTCCATGGCGACGCCGACGAGGACGTCCCGGCCCACTCCGCGGCCGCGCAGCAGGTGGCCGAGGCGGTTTGCGCGCTCGTTCAGCTCGGTGTAGGTCAGGGAGGCGCCGGCATACCGGACGGCTTCGGCGCCGGGCGTGCGGCGCACCTGTTCCTCGATGCACTCGTGCACCAGGCCGTCGGGCCACTGCTGGTCGGTGGCGTTCCACTCGTCGACGACTCGGTGGCGTTCCGCTGCGTCGAGGAGGTCCAGGTCGCCGATGGGCGCGCTGGGGCGGGCGGTGACCTGCTCGACCAGGCGGCGGAAGTGGCCGGCGAGGCGGACGATGGTGGCCTCGTCGAACAGGTCGCGGTCGTACTCGAACCAGCCGGTGACACCGCCGTCGGTGTCGAACGCCTGGAGCTCCAGGTCGAAGCGGGCGCCTTCGCTCCTGACTGGGAGCCGGGTGAGGCGGGCGCCGGCCATGGCGAGCGTGGGCACTGGTTCCCGGCCGTAGCTGAAGCTGACCTGGTACACCGGGGGACGGCTGAGGTCACGGGTGGTGTTGAGGTCAGCGACGATCAGCTCAAAGGGGACATCCTGGTGGGCGTACGCGCCCAGGCAGGCGTCGCGGACGCGGGTGAGGACCGGCTCGAAGCCGGGGTTGCCGGACAGGTCGGCCCTGATGGGCAGGGTGTTGACGAAGTAGCCGATGAGCGGCTCGACCTCGGTGTGCCCGCGCAGGGCGGTAGGCACGCCGACGACGATGTCGTCCTGGCCGGTGTAGCGGTGCAGCAGGATCTGGAAGGCGGCGAGGAGCGCCATGTACGGGGTGGCGCCGTGCCGTCTGGCCAGCGCGGCCAGTTCGCCGATCAGGGCGGGCGGCAGGTCGATGGGGACAGAGCCGCCGTTGAAGCCCTGAACGGCCGGGCGGGGGCGGTCGGTGGGCAGGTCGAGGACGGAGGGGGCGCCGGCGAGGTGGTCGCGCCAGTACGCCAGGTCCTGCTGCCAGCCGCCGCTGTCGAGCTGCTGGTGCTGCCAGGAGGCGAAGTCGCCGTACTGGATGGCGAGTTCGGGCAGCGGTGCGGGCTGCCCTGCGGCGAAGGCCTCGTACAGCTCGGACAGTTCGTTCAGGAAGACCGCGATGGACCAGCGGTCGGAGACGAGGTGGTGCATCGCGACGGCGAGGACGGACCGCTCGGGACCGGTGCGCAGCAGCCGCACCCGCACGAGGGGGCCGGTGTCGATATCGAAGGGTTCGGTGAGGGCGTCGTCGATCCACTTCTGATGGTCGGTGCCGGTGTACTGCGGGCCGCTGAGGTCGGTTTCCGGGACATCCACCGTCACGTGGTGGTGGACGACCTGGACGGGGGCGCCGCCGCGTGGCTGGAAGGTGGTGCGCAGGGCCTCGTGGCGCTGGACGATCTCGGCTACGGCGGCGCGCAGCAGGCCGGTGTCGAGGGGGCCTTCGACGCCTATCGCGCCGGGCACGATGTAGCCGGGGTTGCGGGGCCGGAGTTGTTCGAGGAACCAGGTGCCCCGCTGCAGGACTGCCAGCGGGAAGGTGTCCTCGGCCGAGCGCTCGGCGAGCAGGGCGTCGAAACGGGCGCGCTCTTCGGGGGGGAGCGCGGCCAGCCGCTGGGCGAGGTCGTTGGTCACGAGCGTTCCTTGGGGCCGGGCACGGGTGCGCTGGAGTCGGTCAGTTCGTCGAGCAGCGCTTTGGCGGCGTCGATGGCACGGGGCATCCGCTGGATCGCAGGGGATGCCCCGGGGCTGTCGTGCCTGGTGCCGGTCAGGGAGGTGCCGCCGGTCGCAGCCAGCTCCTTGACTATGCTCCTCGTGACGCTGCTGATGGTCGCGCCGCCGAGGAAGTCGGTGATCTGCAGGGTGAGGCCGAGCCTGCTCTGGGCCTCGTTGCGCAGTTCGACGGCCATGAGGGAGTCCAGGCCGAAGTCGGTCAGCGGCTCGTCCATGCCGATGTGGGTGGAGGTGGAGCCGAGGACGTCCTTGACGCTGAGTACGAACTGGGCGGAGAGGGTGTCGAGGCGCTCGGACTCGGTCAGCTCCAGCAGTTCGGCGGCCGTGGGGATGCGGCTGGCGCGGCGCCGGTTGCGGGAGGAACGGCGACCGGAGCGGGCCGGTCGAGTGCGCGAGCCGTCCGCGGCATCGGAGGTGGCGCCTGCGTCGGCGTCTGCCGACGCGGTGCCGTCCCAGGGGCGCGGGGGTTGCCAGCAGCGGACCGGGTCGAAGGGGTACGTCGGCAGCGGCGCCTTGGAGCGGGTGTAGTCGCGGTCGAAGCCGGCCCAGTCGACGGAGGCGCCGGCCGCGTACAGTTCGGCGACCGTGGGCAGCACGACCTCCCAGTCGTCCTGCTTGGGCCGCAGGCTGGGCAGCAACAGGTCGTCGTGGCCGGGCGGCAGGGCGTCGTTTATGAGACCGAGCAGCGTGGGGGCGGGGCCGACCTCGACGAAGGTGTGGTAGCCCATGGACCGCAGGGTCTGGACGCCGTCGGTGAACCGTACGGTGCCGCGGACGTGTCGGCACCAGTAGTCGGGGTCCGGCGCCTGGTCCCACGGCCACAGTCCGCCGGTGACGTTGGAGACCAGGGGGATGCGCGGGGCGGTGAAGGTGAGCTTCTCCGCGGCCCGGCGCAGCGGCTCCAGGACGGGGTCCATCAGGGGGGAGTGCCCGGCGGAGGCGATGTGCAGCTGCTTGGCCTTGACTCCGCGGGCGGCGAAGGCGGCGCACACGGCCTCGACGAGGTCGCCGTCGCCGGAGATCGCGGTGCTCGCCGGGCCGTTGACCGCGGCGATGGCGATCCGGCCGGGGTGCTCAGCGAGTTCGGCGGCGACCTCCTGCTCGGATGCGAAGATCGCAGCCATGGTGCCGGGCAGCGAGTGCTCCTGGATGATGCGGGCGCGTTCCACCGCGAAGGTCAGGCCGTCCTGGAGGGACATTGCGCCCGCCACGCAGGCGGCGACGCATTCGCCGAAGCTGTGGCCGAGGACGGCCGCGGGGGTGATGCCCCAGGAGCGCCACAGCTGGACCATGGCGTACTCGACGGCAAACGTGGCGGGTTGGGCGTAGGCGGTGTCGTTGATCTGCAGGTCGTCAGGGTCGTCGGGGAATAGGACGGACAGCAGCGGCCTTTCGAGCAGCGGGCGCAGAATCTCGGCGCATTCGTCCACGGCACGCCGGAACGTGGGTTGTGAGTCGTACAGGGCGCGGGTCATCCCGGGGCGCTGGGCGCCCTGACCGGTGAACAGGAACACGACTTCGGGGCTGTCGGCCTCGCCCTGGACCAGGCCCGGAGCGCTCTCCCCGCGGGCGAAGGCAGCGAGTTGCCCGGCGACCTCCTCGCGGGTGGTGCCGACGGCGGCGAGGCGGTGGCGGAAGTGGGAGCGGCCGGTGCCCGCCGAGTGGCACAGGTCGGCCAGCGAGGCGTCGTCGTCACCGGCGAGCCTGGCGGCGTACCGGTCGGCGAGTGCGGCGAGTGCGGTCTCGCTGCGGGCGGAGAGTGCAAGGACGGAGGCGGGCCTGCGGTTGTCGTCGGCAGGGCGGGCAGGCGTGACGGGTGCCTGCTCCAAAATCATGTGGACGTTGGTGCCGCTCAGTCCGAAGCTGCTCACCGCCGCCGCCCGGGGACCGTCGGTGTCTGGCCACGGGGTCAGCCCGGTGGGCACCTGGAAGGTGGTGCCGTCGAAGGAGATGTTGGAGTTGAGCCGCGAGAAGTGCAGGTTCGGCGGGATCTCGGCGCGGTCCAGGCACATTGCGGCCTTGATGAGACCGGCGATGCCGGCGGCTGCTTCCAGGTGACCGATGTTGGTCTTGACGGCCCCGAGGTAGACCGGCGAGCCGCTCTCGCGGCCGTACACATCGGCGAGGGCATCGGCCTCGATGGGGTCACCGAGGCGGGTGCCGGTGCCGTGGGTCTCGACGTAGCCGACCTGGTCGGCCGCCACCCCGGCAGCGTCCAGGGCGCGCTGGAACACATCGCGCTGGGCAGCGCCGTTGGGCGCGGTGATGCCGGCGCTGCGGCCGTCCTGGTTGACCGCGCCGCCGCGCACCACAGCGAGGATGCGGTCCCCGTCGCGCTGGGCGTCGGACAGCCGTTTGAGGACGACGACGCCGCAGCCCTCGCCGCGCACATAACCGTCGGCGCTGTCGGAGAACGTCATGGCGCGGCCCTGCCGGGAGACCGAGCCGAACTGCGACTGGGAGATCATCAGGAGCGGCGAGAGGATCACGTTGACGCCGCCGGCCAGGGCCATGTCGCACTCGCCCAGGCGCAGGCTCTGGCACGCCTGGTGGACGGCCACGAGCGAGGCCGAACAGGCGGTGTCGATGGTCAGGTTGGGGCCGCGCAGATCGAGGAGGTAGGCGATGCGGGCCGGGATGAAGGACATCGCGGCGCCGGAGCTGGTGTAGGCGCTGACGTCGTCGGGGTGGCGCAGCTGCGCGGTGATGTAGTCCCACGAGGCCGTGCCCATGAACACCCCGGTGCGGCTGCCAGCCAAGTCCGACGGGGCCTGCCCGGCGTTCTCCAGCGCCTCCCAGCACACCTGCAGGCTCAGGCGTTGGGCCGGGTCCATCGCCACGGCCTCGCGCTGGGAGATGCCGAAGAAGTCGTGGTCGAAGTGCTCAAGGTCGTCGAGGAACGCACCGGCGCGGGTGTAGATCTTCCCTGGCTTGCCGGCCTCCTCGTCGTAGAAGGCATCGTGGTCCCACCGCTCGCTCGGTATCTCGCCCACGGCGTCGGTGCCGTCGGCCAACATCCGCCAGTACGAGGCGGTGTCCTTGACGCCGCCAGGGAAGCGGCAGCCGGTGCCCACGATGGCGATGGGCTCGGAGTGGGCACGCTCGTACTCGGCGACCTGGTGTTGGAGGCGCTCCATCGTCAGGTAGGCGCGCTTGAGTGCGTCAGCCACTGTCACGTCCGGTCCCGATGGCGTCATCGCTGAGCCCCCTCGTCGATCTGTGTGGTCTTGGCCGTCAGAAGTGCTTCGAGTTCCGCGGCGGACATCGCATCGAGGTCCGGCGGGCCGTCCGCGGCGGACGCGCCCGCGCGGTCGGGTGCCGCCTGCGGCGGCGCCGGCGCGGCGGCGGTGAGTCGCGGCCGGGTGCGTATGGGGAACGCCAGGTCCGCAGGGCAGGGCGGCACGGCGACGATGTCGGCGTACACGTACTCAAGCCCGGCCGGGCACATGATCAGGCCCCGTTCCCCAGAGGGGAAGCGGTCCTGCAGCGCCACGGCGATCGTGCGGGCCGGCAGGTCCAACTCGGCTTTGCCGAGGGCGTGTGGCTCACCCTCGCCGTCCACGAGGAACCAGAGGATCTGGTCCTCGGAGTGCTTGCTGAGGACCGTGCGGGAATGGTCGACAAGCGATCGTGTGTCCCGGCCCGGCATCCGACCGTCCTCTCAATATGCGTGACCGTGCGTGAAATTCCTTGCATGCGCGGGCCGCGCCGCGCATTCCTGTTGCGTTTTCAGTTCGCCTTCAGCCCGTCATCGGCGACGGTGGCCGGACGCCTATCACGAGCAACCGTGCGGATGCCGACCGTACTTGTCATGTGCCGTGTTCGGTGAAGAGGCCGGAGTGCGGCCGGGAGAATCGCGAAAAGGCGGTGCGCAGAGGTGGCCGGCAAGGGCGGTCGAGGCACCAACCAGAATTCTCCTGGGATTTACGCCATGCGCAGGGCAGCATCCATCACGTCCCGCCGACCCGTCAACAAGAGGCAGGGATAGAGTAGGCGGCGGACCCAGCGGAATCGCGGCCGCGCGAAGAGACACCCTGACACGTCACGCGCTCACCGGCTTTGTGCGGAACCTGTTGATGGCTGACACGTGCCGGGCCCGCACTGTCGAGTCGCGTACCCCGAGCCCGCCTTCGGGCGCCAGACACAGCACCCCGACCTTGCCCTGGTGCAGGTTGTGGTGCACGTCGTACACGGCCTGGGCGGCGCGTTCGAGCGGCACTGCCTCCGACAGCGTGGGGTGGATCTTCCCCTTGGCGATGAGTCGGTTGGCCTCCCACGCCTCGCGGTAGTTGGCGAAGTGGGTGCCGATGATCCGCTTGAGGTTCATCCACAGGTATCGGTTGTCGTAGGCGTGCTGGTATCCCGAGGTGGACGCGCAGGTCACGATGGTGCCGCCGCGGCGGGCCACGTACACGCTCGCGCCGAACGTCTCGCGGCCCGGGTGTTCGAAGACGATGTCCGGGTCGTCGCCTCCGGTCAGTTCCCTGATCCGGGCGCCGAACCGCCGCCATTCACGCGGGTCCTGCGTCTGCTCGTCCTTCCAGAACCGGTAGCCATCGGCGCTCCGGTCGATCACCAGCTCTGCGCCCATTCGCCGACACGCCTCGGCCTTCTGCGGGCTGGACACCACACACACCGGGATCGCCCCGCCGTTGAGCGCCAACTGCGTGGCGTACGAGCCGAGTCCACCGGATGCGCCCCAGATGAGCACGGTGTCGCCCTGCTTGACTCGGGCGCCGTTGGCGGAGACCAGTTGCCGGTACGCGGTGGAGTTCACCAGGCCCGAGGCGGCCGCCTCCTCCCAGGTGAGATGCCGCGGCTTGGGCATCAGCTGGTTGGCCTTGACCAGAGCCAGCTCGGCAAGCCCGCCGAAATTCGTCTCGAATCCCCAGATCCGCTGCTCCGGGTCGAGCATGGTGTCGGAGTGGCCGTCGGGGCGGTCCAGTTCCACCGACAGGCAGTGCGCGACGACCTCGTCGCCGGGCGACCAGCCCGCCACTCCTGCGCCGCAGCGCAGCACCACACCGGACAGGTCCGAGCCGAGGACGTGGTAGGGCAGATCGTGCCGGGCCGCCTGCGGCGAGGTCCGGCCGTAGCGGGACAGGAAACCGAACGTCGGTATCGGCTCGAAGATCGAGGACCACACCGTGTTGTGGTTGATCCCGCTGGCCATCACCGCCACCAACACCTCGCCCGCGGCCGGCTTCGGCGTTGCCACCTCGTCCAGGTGCAGTGATCGGCGCGGGTCCTTGTCCCGGCTCGCGAGGCCGTCGAACATCGTCGTCTCATCGGCGTGGAGAACCACCCCTCGGTAGAACTCGGGCACCGGCAGGTGGCCCACCTCGCCCAATTCGCCCGCGAGGATCGCATCGAGGATCTTTTGCATTGGTTCCGGACCTCTTTCCGGCTCGGTCTGCGAAGAACAGGGCGCGGTGTATTTGCATTCCCTCGGAAGAGGGGACGCAAATGGGAGTCGCCTGGTGTCTGTTCCACGGTCGCCTTGCCGAATTGTGGAGGCAAGTGCGAGATGAATGTTGACACTTGGCCGACGGTCGAGTCCAGCGGCCAGAGGTTCGCACGCGGTCTATCAAAGGGTGCTCAAAGGTGGGCTCACCTCAGGGCGATTGCAAAGTCCGTTGATCGTGCGTTGGCGCAGGTTGGTTGAGTCCGAGGAGGCCAGACGGTCTCGCGGCTCGGCCAGCGGACCCGTCGCGCGATGGTGACGGGTGGGCGACTTGGCCAGGCAGACGGTGGCGGACTGACGGCACATCGAGGCTCCGGTTCGGCACAGCGACTTGAAGAGGTCACCCGTTCCGACCGGAGCTTCGTTGTGCGGGCCACGGCCCCAGCCGGCACCCTCAAGCCGCCGTGGCCTGCCCACTCACCTGATCAACTCGACTTCGCAATCGCCCTGGCGCTCACCTGGGGGCGTTCAACTGGCCGAACCGAACAGTTGAACAGCCTGAGCGGGCTGAACAGGGGAAGTCCCGGAGTTTTGGGGGTACTGAACTCCGTCGGCGTGGATCTCCGATCGATCCCCAGTCGGTCTCCATGGGAGCAGCCGACGATCTGGAAAATCCCCCTTCACGTCAACCCCCGGGCCGACGTGTTCAACCGGCCGAATTGGTTGGTTGAACGTTCCCGAGCCGGTCGATGCGGGCCCGTCCAGCAACCGCGCAGGAGTTCGTAGGGGATCTCCCTGATACCGGATGGGGGTTTCCCCTGATGCCGGAGGACCTTCGTCCGGTTACGGTGAGCCAGGTTGGACTGAACAGGGCATCTCCGTGTCGCCTTGCACTGGCAGTCCATGCGAGAAGCACACCGTGCCCGGCGTTCGACACCCGGGTGACGAGACCGAGGAGGAATCTGTGACCGACAGGGGTGCCAAGGGGTTAGCGAAGGGGGCGAACATGCGCAGCACGTCGGCTGGTTGGACCACGGGACGCATCGTCGCCGTGGTGGTCGGTGCGGTCCTGTCCCTCGTGGCGTTGACGTTCGCCAGTCTGGGCGGTACCGCCCTGTACATGGCGACGGCGGACGACGGCTACATCGATCTGGGTACGGACCGGTACGCGCACCGCACCGAGACGTACGCCATGGCCAGCGACAGCTTCCGCGCCGACAAGGAGATGGCGGGTCTTTACAAGGACCTCCGGATCACCTTCACGCCGGACAAGGCGGGTGACCCGGTGTTCGTCGGCATCGCCGACAAGGCCGGGATGCAGCGGTATCTGGCCGGCGTACAGCATGTGACCATCCATGAGTCGAGTTCCAAGGGCGACACCCAGAGCAAACACTCGGGTGCTGCGCCCAAGACGCTGCCCGGTGAGGCCGACGTGTGGGGCGCCAAGGCCGGTGGTCAGGGTGCGCAGACGCTCAACTGGTCCGTGAAATCGGGCGATGTCGCGGCGGTCTTCATGAAGGCCGACGGGTCGCGCGGCCCCTCCGGCAAGGTGACCGTGGCGGCGAAGATCGCGTGGTTGCCCTGGATCGGCGCCGCGCTGCTGGCCGCGGGCCTGGTCATCCTGGCCGGATCGGTGGTGTACCTGATGGTCCGGCCGATCCGCCGGGCGCGGGGGCGCACCGCCTGACCCCTGTGTACGAAACCCACGGCGCAGGCACGGTCCGTCCGTGCCTGCGCTCTGTACTGTCCGGGCCTCGCCGGCCGCACTCTCGTCCACCCGCGCTGACTCGGCGTTCTGCGTGCGCAGTTGCCTCCGTCCGCCTCGAAGGGCGATGATCCTTGGCGCGGCTCGACCCTGTCGAGCGCAGGGCGTGTGACCAGTCGGCCGGCGGGTGTCGAACATGGACAGATCGATCACCGCTGGATAGACAAGCACGCGATGCTCCGGGCGGAGGGCCGATCGTGGCCGCACAGCGCAGGGGCTTGAACTCTTCTCAGGTACTCGTCCAGCCCAACCGACCGGCCATCAGGCCGTGTTGACACAGCTCGACGTGCCCGAACGCCGGTACCGCGGCCCCCACCAGGCGCGGCCGGTGAGTCGGGGACACCACAGACGCAGACCGACGCGAAGCCGGGAGCACACGTGCGGAAACCCCGCGCCGCCGAGACCGACGATCAGGAGACTGGCGCATGACTGACATCGACCTGACCAGCCTCACGCCGGAGCAGAAGCGCGCGCTGCTGGCAGAGCGGTTGCGGCGCAAGAACGGCCACCGGCCGGCGGCACGGGAGCGGCGCTTCGCCGCCTCGTTCCCCCAGCAGCGCATGTGGTTCCTGGACCAGCTCAACCCGGGCAGCGCCGCCTACAACATCCCGGCCGCGGTGCGCGTACACGGCCTGCTCGACGTGGAGCTCTGGCGCCGCAGCCTCGCTGAGATCGTCTGCAGGCACGAATCGCTGCGCACCACGTTCGAAGAGGCCGACGGCGAGCCCGTGCAGGTCGTCCACGAGACCGGTGAGCTGGAGCTGACCGTCGAGGAGTGTGCGCACCTGCGCGGCCCAGAGGGCGAGGAGGGCATCAAGGAGCTGGCGCACCGGGAGTTCGCCCGCCCCTTCGACCTGGGCACTGGGCCACTCATGCGGATGAGGTTTCTGCGCCTGGCCCCTGACGAGCACGTCCTGCTGCTCACCATGCATCACATCGTCGCCGACCTGTGGTCGACCTCGGTCCTGTTCGGCGAGCTGGTCACCCTCTACCAAGGCCACCTCACCGGCACCAAGGCCGAGTTGCCCGAGCTGTCCGTCCAGTACGCCGACTACGCGGCCTGGCAGCGCAAGCAGCTGACGGGTCCGCGCTTCGCGGACGAACTGGAGTACTGGAAGACGACCCTCGAAGGCGCCGCGCCCATCCTCGAACTGCCCACCGACCGGCCGCGGCCCGCGGTGCTTGGCTCGGCCGGCGGTTCACGGCCGTTCAGGCTGCCCGCCTCGGTGATGAGCGGCGTACGCGAACTGAGCCGGCGCACCGGCGCCACCCCGTTCATGACGCTGCTCGCCGCCTACATCGCCCTGCTGCACCGGTACAGCAGGCAGGACGACGTCGTCGTCGGCGTGCCCGTGGCCAACCGCGGGCAGTCCCAGGTCGAGCAGCTCATCGGCTACTTCGTCAACACGCTCGCGATCCGCAACGACGTGTCGGGCAACCCGACGTTCACGGAACTGCTCGGCCGGGTGCGCGGTGCGGCCCTCGGCGCCTTCGCCCACCAGGAGGTGCCGCTCGAGCGGCTGGTGGAGGAGCTGCGCCCGGAGCGCGATCTGTCGCGCTCGCCGATCTTCCAGGTGTCGTTCGTGTACCAGAACATCCCGGTGCCGGAGTTCGGCGTCGGCGGGCTGCGCCTGGAGCTGATGGACGTGGCGAGCTCCACCGCCCGGTTCGACCTGGAGCTCCAGGTGTTCGAGCAGGGCGACGAGCTCAGCGGCTGGTTCGAGTACAACGCCGAGCTGTTCGACGCGGCCACGATCGACCGCATGGCCAGCCACCTGAAGGTGCTCCTCGACAACCTCCTCGCCGACCCGGACCGGCCGATCCTGGACGTCGCGCTGTTGACCGAGGACGAGCAGCGCGCCCAGGGCCAGGAGCGGGCCGACAGTCGCAACGAATGGCCCGACGACCTCCTGACCCATCAGCGCATCGAGCGGCAGGCGGTGCTGCGGCCCGACGCCGAGGCGGTGTACTGCCAGGGTGAAACGCTCACGTACGCCCAACTTGACGCGTCCGCCAACCAGTTGGCGCACCGACTCAAGCGCCTTGGCGTCGGGCGTGATGTCATGGTCGGGATCTGCCTGGAGCGCTCGCTCGACATGGTCGTCGCGGTGCTCGCCGTCCTGAAGGCGGGCGGCGCCTACGTGCCGGTCGACCCGAAGCTGCCCAAGGACCGCATGGCGTTCATGATCGAGGACGCGGGCCTTCCCGTCCTGATCACCCAGAGCTCGGTGGTGCCGGGCCTGCCGGAGTCCGCGGCTACGACGTTGTGCGTGGACGAGCTGCGCGAGGATCTCGCCACCGAGTCCACCGAGGTCCTCGGCGAGCCGGTCGACGGTGCCGACCTCGCCTACGTCATCTACACATCGGGGTCGACCGGCCGCCCCAAGGGCGTCCAGCTGCCGCACCGCGCGCTGCGCAACCTCTTCTGGGCGATGAAGCAGTGGCCGGGCATCGACGCCGACGACAGCCTGATCGCGGTCACCACCCTGTCGTTTGACATCGCAACCCTCGAGCTGCTCCTTCCGCTCGTCGAGGGCGCCCGCGTGGTGCTCGCAACCCGCGAAGTAGCCACGGACGGAAGACTGTTGGCGGAAGAGATGGCCGCCACCGGCGCGACCATGATGCAGGCCACCCCGTCCACCTGGCGGATGCTGCTCGACGCCGGCTGGCCGGGCCGCCCGGGCCTGCGCGGCCTCATATGCGGCGAGGCCCTGCCCCCCGACCTGGCGCGGCGCCTGCTGGCCAAGGGCGTGGACCTGTGGAACATGTACGGCCCGAGCGAGACCACGATCTACTCCCTGGGCACCCGGATCGTGGACGACACGATCACCATCGGCCGGCCGATCGCCAACACCGAGGTCCACATCCTCGACCCCGAGGGCCGGCCCGTGCCGCCGGGCGTGCCCGGTGAACTGTGCATCGGCGGCAGCGGACTCGCCCGCGGCTACATCAACCGACCGGAGCTGACGGAGCAGCAGTTCATCCCTAACCCGTTCGCGTCCGACCTCGCCGACCGCCTGTACCGCACCGGCGACCTGGTGCGGCGCCGTGTCGACGGCACCGTCGACTACCTGGGCCGGCTCGACCACCAGGTCAAGCTGCGCGGCTACCGCATCGAACTCGGCGAGATCGAGTCGGTGCTGATGCGCCAGGACCCCGTCAAGGACTCGGTCGTCGTGACCCGCGAGGACCAGCCGGGCGACCAGCGCCTTGTCGCCTACGTGGTGCCGGACCCGGCGGTCGGCGGAACCGACGAGCTGCGCCGCCGGCTGCGGGCCGCCCTGGCCGAGAAGCTCCCCGACTACATGGTCCCGTCCGCGTTCGTGTTCCTCGACGCGCTGCCGCTGACCCCCAGCGGCAAGACCGACCGCGGCGCGCTGCCCGCGCCCGAAGGGCAGGAGACCCGCACGGCGGCGTACGTCGCGCCCCGCGACGCTGAGGAGCAGGCCCTGTGCGACCTGTTCGTGCAGGTCCTGAAGGTGCCTCAAGTAGGCATCGACGACGGCTTCTTCGCCCTCGGCGGGCACTCGCTCCTCGCCACCCGCCTGGTGGCACGGATCCGCGGCGCGCTCGGCGTCGAGGTGCCGGTGCGCGCCCTGTTCGAGAAGCAGACCGTGGCCGAGCTGGCCGAAATGCTGCGGCAGGGCGGCGGCGAGGCACGGCCCGCGCTGAGCCCGATGACCCGGCCCGACCCGCTGCCGCTGTCGTTCGCCCAGCGGCGCCTTTGGTTCCTGCACCAGATGGAAGGCCCCTCGCCCACCTACAACCTGCCGGTGGTGCTGCGCCTGACCGGTGCCCTCGACGTGGACTGTCTGCGGGCCGCCCTCGCCGACGTCGTCGCCCGGCACGAGGCGCTGCGGACAGTGTTCCCGGACACGGGCGCGGTGGCCTGCCAGCAGATACTCGCCCCCGAACAGGCGCGTCCCGCCCTGCCGGTCACCGAGGTCGACGAGGCAGGACTGGACGACGCGGTGACAGCGGGGGTCCGGTACTCGTTCGACCTGACCCGGGAGATCCCGCTGCATGCGGAGCTGTTCTCGCTCGGCGCCGAGGAGCACGTCCTGGCCGTCGTCATCCACCACATCGCGGCGGACGGCTGGTCCCTCGCCCCGCTGCGGCTCGACCTGGCGGTCGCCTACCGGGCACGCCTGGCGGGGCAGGCCCCCGACTGGCCGCCGCTTCCCGTGCAGTACGCCGACTACGCCCTGTGGCAGCGGCAGTACCTCGGTGCGCAGGACGAGGCCGACAGCACCTGGTCGCGCCAACTCGACTACTGGCGCGGCGCTTTGGACGGCCTGCCCGAGCGGATCGCCTTGCCGATCGACCGCCCGCACCCGGCCGAGGCCTCCCACGACGGCGACACGCTCACCTTCCAGTGGGACGCGGAGCTGCACGAGGGCCTGGCCCGACTGGCCCGCGGCTGCGATGTCAGCATGTTCATGGTCCTCGACGCGGCCATGGCGGTGCTGCTCGGCCGCCTCGGCGCCGGCACGGACATCCCGATCGGCGTTGCCACCGCAGGCCGTGACGACCAGGCCACCGAGAACCTGATCGGCTTCTTCGCCAACACCCTTGTGCTGCGTACACGGATTGAGGAACGGCAAACGTTCCGGGAACTGCTCGCCGCCGTGAGGGATCGCACCCTCGACGCGCTCGCGCACCGGGACATTCCGTTCGAGTCCCTCGTGGACAGTCTGCGCCCGACCCGGTCGATGTCCCACCACCCCCTCATCCAGGTCATGTTGTCCTGGCAGAGCGTGACCGACGAGACCTTGGACCTGCCCGGCGTCGAGGCGACGCCTGTGGTGCGGAGCACCGGAACGGCGCGCATGGACCTCGTTCTGCTTGTGCACGAGCACCTCGCGGGCGACGGCACACCGCGTGGCATCGACGGCGGCATCGAGTACAACGCTGACGTCTTCGACCCGGACACCATACGCACCATGCTGCGCAGGCTGCGCCAGGTGGTCCTGGCGATGATCAGCGACCCGGACCAGGCGGTCGGCGACGTCGACTTGCTCACCCCGGCCGAGCGGCATCGCGTACTCGAGGAGTGGAACGGCACGGGTGGCCAGCAGCCGGTGGCCGGGCTGCCAGGCCTGTTCGAGGCGCAGGCGGCCCGCACCCCGGACGCCGTCGCGGTCAGCTGCGGCGACGAGCGGCTCACCTACCGCGAACTCTCCACCACCGCCGACCGGCTCGCCGCGCGGCTGCGTGCCCTGGGGATAGGCGCCGACGGCGCCGAGGACGCGGTGTGCCTGCTGATGGAGCGCTCGGTGAGGGTGCCCGTGGCGATCCTGGCCGTGCTCAAGGCCGGCGGTGTGTATGTGCCGCTCGACCCCCGCTACCCCGAGTCCCGCATGCGTCTGGTCATGGCCGACACCGGGGCGAGCGTGCTCCTCGTGGACGGCGACAGGCCGGCGCACCCCACCGTCGACGGGGTCCGCGTACTCGATGTGACGGCCGAACTGTCCGCCACGGAAAGCGAGTCGGGCGGCGCCGCCGTCCCTCGGGCCGCGGACGGGCCCGACCGGGCGGCGTACGTCATGTACACATCCGGCTCCACCGGGCAACCCAAGGGCGTGACGGTCACCCACCGCAACGTGGCGAGCCTCGCCGCCGACCACGTGTGGCACGACGAGAACCACACCCGGGTGCTCATGCACGCCCCGACCGCGTTCGACGCCTCCACCTACGAGCTGTGGGTGCCGCTGCTCTCCGGCGGCGAGGTGGTGGTCGCACCGGCCGGTGAGCTCGACCCGGACCTGCTGGTGCGAACCATCCGCGAGCGCGGTGTGACCTCGGCGTTTTTCACGGCCGCCCTCTTCAATCTGCTGGTCGAACGCGACCCCGGGGCCCTGGCCGGGATGCGCGAGGTGCTCGCCGGCGGTGAGGCGCTCTCGCCGCCTGTGGCCGCCAAGGCGCTGGCCGCATGGCCGAAGACCGTCCTCACCAACGGATACGGTCCGACGGAGACGACGACGTTCGCGTCGCTGCACAGAACTCGCGAGGTGGTCGACGGCACCGTGCCGATCGGCACACCGATGGACGACACCCGCGCCTACGTCCTCGACGAGCGGCTGCGCCCGGTGCCGGTCGGCGTGCCCGGCGAGCTCTACCTCGCCGGAGCGGGCCTGGCCCGCGGCTACTTCGACAAGCCGGGCCTGACCGCCCAGAGATTCGTCGCCTGCCCGTACGGCGCTCCGGGTGAACGCATGTACCGCACCGGCGACTTGGTGCGCTGGCGCGCCGACGGCACGATCGAGTACCTCGGCCGCACCGACGACCAAGTCAAGATCCGCGGCTTCCGCATCGAACCCGGCGAGATCGAGAACGCGCTCGCCACCCATCCGGCCGTAGCGGACGCCGCCGTCGTGGTGCACCAGAAGCCCACCGACGGCAAGAACCTCGTCGGCTATGTTGTCCTCGCCGACGGCGCGCACGCCGAGCCCACCGAGCTGCGGTCGTACGTGGGTGAACGGCTGCCGCAGTACATGGTGCCCGTCGTCGTGATGGTCCTCGACGCTTTCCCGATGACCGGCAACGGCAAGCTTGACCGCCGCGCGCTGCCCGCCCCCGCCCTCGGCGCGGGCACCGAGTCCCGGGCCGCACAGACGCCGGTCGAGCAGACCCTGTGCGCCGTGTTCGCCGAGGTGCTCGGGCTGTCGGAAGTCGGCGCCGAGGTCGGCTTCTTCGACCTGGGCGGGGACAGCATCCAGGCCACCCAACTGGTCGCGCAGTCCCGGACGGCGGGCCTGGTGTTCACCGTCCGCGACGTGTTCACCCAGCAGACGGTGGCGGGCATCGCCCGGGTGGCCAAGGCCGCCGACGCGGACACCACGGTGACCGTCACCGACATCGGCACCGGCGAGATCCGCCTGCTGCCCGTCATGGAACGCCAGCGGCACCTGGGCGGCTCGGTTGTCGGCTTCGACCTGTCTGCGACCGTCGGCCTTCCGACCAACGTGGACGAGGCCCGTCTGGTCACCACGCTCCAAGCGGTGGTCGACCAACACGACGCCCTGCGTACGCGGTTGGAGATCGGGCCCGACGGGCAGTGGTCGCTGCACGCGGACGAGCCGGGCACGGTCCGGGTCGCCGACATCCTGCGCCGCGTGGACATCAGCGGACTCGCCGACGCCGACGCGCGGACGCTGATCGCCGAGGAGACGGCCGCAGCCAAGCGGCGGCTCGACCCGGCCGAGGGCGTGATGCTGCAGCCGGTGTGGTTCGACACCGGGGCAGACCGCCCGGGCAGGCTGCTGCTCGCTGTGCACCACTTCGCCGTCGACGGTGTGTCATGGCGGATCTTGCTGTCCGACATCTCCGTCGCCTGGGACGCGGTCGCCGCGGGCCGCAAGCCGGTCCTCGCGCCGGTGGCGACGTCACTGCGCGGCTGGGCCGACCGGGTGGCCGGCGGCGTGGGCATCGCCCGACACCGCGCCGAACTGCCGGTGTGGCAGGACGTCCTGCGCGACGCCGAGCCGCTGGTGGCCGGGAAGCTGGACGCGGACCGCGATGTCACCGGCACCGAGGGACGCCTTTCGCTGACCCTGTCGGCCGAGGACACCGCTCCGCTGTTCGGGCAGGTGCCTGCGGTGTTCCGGCGCGGCATCCAGGACATACTCCTGACCGCCTTCGGGCTCGCCGTCGGACGGTGGCGCGCCGGCCGGTCCGGCCAAGGAGGTGCCCCGGTGGTGCTCGACGTGGAGAGCCACGGCAGGCACGATCATCTGGTCGACGGCGTCGATCTGTCCCGCACGGTGGGCTGGTTCACCAGTGTCCACCCAGTCCGCCTCGACTGCGGCGCGCTGCCGTGGGAGGACGTGACCGGTGCGGGCGGCGAGCTGGCGGCTGCGGTCGCCCGCACCGGCAAGCAGCTGCGGGCGATACCGGAGAACGGCCTCGGCTACGGCCTCCTGCGCCACCTGGACCCGGAGACCGCGCCGCTGCTCGCGGCACTGCCCGAGCCGCAGGTGCTGTTCAACTACCTCGGCCGTGTGCCCGTCACCGACGAGGAGACGCCCTGGCTGCCACTGCGGGACGACACCGCGCCCGGCACCACCGGCACCCGGCCGCTGTCCCACCCGCTCGAGATCAACGCCGTCACCCAGGACGGGCCCGACGGCCCGCAGCTGGTGGCCAATTGGAGCTGGGCCGGCTCGCTGCTCACCGAGGACGAGGTCCGCGAACTCGCGGACGCCTGGTTCGACGGGCTGCGCGCCGTCGCCCGCTGCGCGGCCGCCGTCGAGAACGGCACGGTCGCGTTGGCCCGCGACGACCACGAGCACACCGCGACCGTCGGCGCGGCCGACCCGCTGACCGCCCCGATCCCCACAGCCGACCGCAGCGACGGCGCCGGACTGTCCTTCGGGCAACTGGAGTTCCTGCTCCAGCCGGTCGGCCCCAACCACGCGCACCACGCCGTCATCACCGCGTTCCGGGTGACCGGCGCACTCGACACCCTCGCCCTGCGCCGCGCCCTGGACGACCTGGTGCGCCGCCACGACATCCTGCGCACCCGCTACGTCCAGCGCGGCTCGGCCACCTTGCAGTTCGCCGACGGCCGTCCCGAGTGGCCGATCGAGACGGTCGACCTGCGCACCTACCAGGGGGAGGCACAGCGTGAGCAGCTGCGCGAGCTGCTCACCAAGGAGACCAAGCACACGTTCCGCATCGAGGACGGCAACTTGGTCCGCGGCCAACTCATACAACTCTCCGACCGTGAACACGCGCTGGTCCTCGTGGCGCACCACATCCTGGTGGACCACTGGGGGATCGGTGTGGTCACCGACGAGCTGTCGGAGCTGTACGCGGCCCACACGGCGGCGCGCCGGCCGGAGCTGCCGGACGTGATGGTCCAGCACCTGGACTACGCGGCGTGGGAGCAGGGGCTGCTTGCCGGCGGCGCACTCGACGAGCACGTCGCGCACTGGCGTAAGGAGCTGACAGGTGCGGCGCGCAGGCTCGACTTCGAGGCGCCCGAGCACCAACTCGACGATTTCATCGAGGGCTTCAGCCACACCGTCGTGGTTGACGCCGCGGTCATGTCGGCGGTGAAGGAGGCCGCACGCCGCGAGGGCGTGACCCTGTTCATGATGCTGATGGCGGCGTTCCACGTGCTGCTGCACAGCTACACGGGCGCGACGGACATCGCGGTCAGCCACCCGCTGGCCGGCCGCGAACGACCGGAGACCAAGTCGATGGTCGGCCCGTTCATCAACATGATCCTCAACCGCTCGCGGATGGCCGACGACCCGACCTTCCACGAACTGGTCCAACAGGTCCTGCAGGGCGAACTCGACGCGTACGTGCACCAGAACGTGCCGGTGCGCGCCCTGGTGCACGACGGCGTCGTCGGGGACGGCAACCAGCTGCCGCTGCGGGTGATACTCAACCTGCTCGGTGTGCCGGCCAAGTCGCTGACCCTGGACGGGCTCGAGGTGGCGCCCCTGGACGTGCGCATCGGCGACGAGACCCCGCTCCCGGAGCTGATCGCCGCCATCGAGCCGCACAACCTCGACCTCTACCTGGTGGCCCGTGACGTTGAGGGCGAGCTGCGCGGCCTGTGGGTGTACGACCCGGACTCCATCGAGCCGCCGGTCATGGGCGCGCTGGTACGCCAATGGCCGCGGGTCCTCGAACTCGTCTCACGGCAGCCTGAGCTGACGGTCTCGCAGCTGCGCGAACTGGTATGGGCAGGGCAGGACCACACCACGGACGACCGACGCGACCGTTGACCGCCGCCCCGACCAGGGCGCATCCACCACCAGACCAGCCGTTGTCCCGATCGACGGCGGAATGCAGGGAACATGACCGACACCATCACAGCCATCACCAATGGCCTGCCGACGCTCCGGGAACGGCCGCTCGACCCGCCCGGGACGCTGCGTGCCGGGGGCGCGATCCGCCGGATGACCTTTCCCGACGGCTACCAGGGCTGGCTCGTCACCGGGTACCAGCAGGGCCGGCAGATCCTGTCCGACAAGCGCTTCAGCTCGCATGCCTCACACAAGCACCTGGCATTCCCCTCCAACCGCCCGTCGGACCTCGAGGCGGACATCCCGGGCCTGTTCGAGCATTTGGACCCGCCGGACCACACCCGCTTCCGGAAGCGGCTGGCCGGCCAGTTCACCCTGCGCCGGATGCGTCTGCTCGCCACCCGCATCGAGGAGATCACCGCGCAGTACGCCGACGCGATGCTGCGCACGGGGCCGCCCGCGGACCTGGTCACGGACTACTCGGTGCCGGTGTCCTCGCAGGTGATCTGCGAGCTGCTCGGGGTGCCGGTCGCCGAGCGCGACCGGTTCGTGGGCAACTCGGAGAACCTCCTTCGCCTGGACATCGAGCCGCAGGAGGTGCAGGCCTCCCTGAAGGACCTCGTCGACCTCATCGGCGAGCTCCTCATGCGCAAGAAGTCCGACCCCGCGGACGACGTCCTGAGCGTCCTGGTGACCGGCGACGACATCACGATCGAGGAGTCCGTCGGCGCCACCTTGCTGCTCCTGGTCGCCGGGCACGAGACCACGGCCAACATGCTCTCGCTCGGCACGTACGCACTCCTGAACAACCCCGACCAGATGGCGCTGTTGCGTGCGAACGAGGCACTGATCGAGAGCGCGGTCGAGGAGCTGCTCCGCTTCCTCACCATCGTGCACGTGGGCGTACAGCGCACCCCAACCGAGGACGTCGAGATCGACGGCGTGACCCTGGGCAAGGGGGAGACGGTGCTGATCCACCTTCCCACCGCGAACCGCGACCGCGAGCAGTTCACCGACCCCGACCGGCTCGACATCACCCGAGGCGGGCACAGCCACCTCACCTTCAGCCACGGCATCCACCAGTGCCTCGGGCAGCAACTGGCCCGCCTGGAGCTGCGCATCGGCTACACCGCGCTGCTGCGCCGCTTCCCGGACCTGCGCATCGTCGGGAACCCGGACGAGATTCCGATGCGCTCCGACATGACCGTCTACGGCGTGCACCGGCTGCCGGTGACGTGGTGACCAGCTGCGGCGACAAGGAGAGCACCATGACGCATCCCTTCGACGACCCCGACGGCGTCTACCAGGTTCTCGTCAACGAGGAACAGCAGCAAAGCCTTTGGCCGCGCGACGTCCGCGCGCCCGCCGGCTGGTCGCCGGTGTTCGGCCCGGACACGCGGGACGCCTGCGTCGACTACGTCGAGTCCCACTGGCTCGACCTGCGCCCGGCCTCGACGCGGGCGGCTCGGTGACGACCGCGACGGCGGTGCGGTCACCCCTGCGCAGCCCGCAGTTCCGCAGGGTCATCGCCGCAGAGTTCATCTCGTCCGTCGGTACCCAGATGACAACGCTCGCGCTGCCCTGGTTCGTCCTGATGACCAGCGGCTCACCGGCCCGCATGGGCCTGGTGTTCCTCGCCCAGATCCTGCCGGTGCCGCTGCTCAGCATGCCCGCCGGGCTGCTCGTGGCTCGCTGGGGCGCCCGCCGCGTCACGATCGTCGGCGACCTGTGCAGCGCGACCCTGGCCGCGACTGTACCCGTCCTGTACGTCGCGGACCTGCTGCCGTTCTGGGCGCTTTTGCTGATCGTGGCCGGCATTGGCTGTGTCGCGTCGGCCTACCTGTCCGCGCAACGCATGCTGCTCACCGAGACCATCGACCTGGACGAGGGTGTCGTCACCGCGGGCAACGCCCTGTTCGAGACGGCGACTTCGACCGCGCGCCTGGTCGGCCCGGCCATCGCCGGCTTCTTCATCGCCCAGTTCGGCGCGCTCAATGTGCTGTGGATCGACGCGGCGTCGTTCGTGGTGTCGGCCGCACTCCTGACCGGGCTTCCGCGCCGTGCGACGACACCGCAGGCGTCGTCGGCGCACAACATGACCGAAGGCGTGCGCTATCTGTTCAAGGACCCGGTGCTGCGCACGATGTCGCTCGCCGCGCTCGGGTACGGCACGCTCATGCCGGTTGTGCTGCTCGCGCTGCCCGTCATCGCCAAGAGCCGCTACGACGCCGACCCCCATGCGGCCGGCTGGCTCTTGGCCGCGTGGGGCGGCGGCACCGCGTTGGGCACCGTCGTGGTCGCCCGGCTCGCCCGCAAGATCTCACCGCCCCGGTTGGCGGCGGCGGGCGGTGTCGGCGCTGCGGTCGTGCTGTGGCTGCTGCCCTGGGACCAGCCGGTCACGACGCTGATGCTGACCGTGGCGGCCAGCTGCATGTTCCTGCCCGGGGTGACCGCGCCCGCCGTCTCGTTGATGATGCTGCGCCCACCGGAGCACCTGCGGCCGCACGTGTTTCCGGTGTTCGGCGCCGCCGTCTTCGTCGCGAGCCCGATCGCTTACGGGGTGGCGGGCGTACTGTTCGAGCACCTCTCGGTCGGCACGGTGCTCACGGCGGTCGCCGTGGGGGCGAGCCTGTGCGCCCTGGTGCTGCTGAACCTGGTGCGCCGCCCGGGCCGGCCCTGAGGATCGATCCGGTTGCCGGGATCGATCCCCAACCGATCTGGCCGAGCCACAGCGGAATCCACGCAGTGGAACCGCACCCTGACCGACGCACCACCCAACCCGCCAGCGGCCCACTTCGTCGGGCACCGGGCGCCTGGCTAGGGCGGTGCGCGTCGTGCGGAACGCACGTCCGTCGAAGTCATCGACGTGCTGATCCCTGATGGTGCGCGAGACGGGGAATGAAGGCCGCGGTGCGGCGGACGAGAGGCCGCCGTCACGCAGGTCGAAGCGCGAGGGGCTCGGGCGAGTGGACGGCGCGGTCCGGGACGACGCGCTCTGCTCCCGGCAACTGCTGGCGCACTGACGCGAGCGGGAACGCCGGCCACTGATCCGTTCGTTGATGGCGAGACCTGTAGTCCGCGGCACCATTCTCAAATCAACGCCACAAGCCCGGGGCTGCCTCGGCGCAGCAGCCCCGCCGAGTCTCCGCACACGCTTCTGTTTACCGTCCAGGCCCCTACTCACACCCAATGCTCAACCGTCACCACCTACGGAACGACACTGTCGACCCGCTCCGTGCTCTCCTCGGAGAGGATAGTTGATCTCGTGTCATGGCTGATCCTTTGCTGTGTTATTCGCTGTTGTTGACGAGGAAGTTGTTGCCCAACGTAGGCTGCGTGAATCCGATAGCCGCTTGAGCGGAGAGTGACTCGGATCGGATCGGTAAGGCTCTGTTCCGCTTCGCCGTGACGGGGCTGGCAAGCAACCAGATCGTTGACCGAGAGGCTGCCTAGTGACCGAGACAGTTCACGCCGATGTGCCCGTGAAGAACAGCCACCGAAACTTTTCCGCACCTGAAGTCGAGAGCGGCGGTCTCGCTGTCGGGCAATGGACCACTCGGGTAGATATCAGGTCGCTTTTGCCGGCCGACTCTCCCCGTGCCGCTGGAGAGAACATCAAGCACACCCGCTTGCTGGCCGAATCCGGAGCGCGGCTGCCGCCCATCGTCGTGCAGCGCTCGACCATGCGCGTCATTGACGGGATGCACCGGCTGCGGGCAGCCGTACTCCGCGGTGAGACCGAGATCGAGGTGCGGTTCTTCGACGGAGCGGAAGAGGATTGCTTCCCCCTCGCGGTCAGGTCCAACACCGCGCACGGACTGCCGCTGTCACTGGAGGAGCGCGCGGCGGCCGCCAAACGCATCATCCGCTCCCACGCCCAGTGGTCGAACCAGGCGATCGGCGAGGTTACGGGGCTGCACGCGAAGACGATTGCGGCGTTGCGGCGGTCCACCGAGGGTGTGCCTCAGGTGGCTGCCCGGATCGGCAGGGACGGGCGGGTCCGGCCCCTCGACGGGGCGCAAGGGCGCATGCTGGCCGGCGAATTGCTGGCCGAGCGCCCCGACGCCCCGCTGCGCCAGATCGCCCGTGCGGCAGGGGTGTCGCTGGGCACCGCCTCCGACGTGCGCCGGCGGATCCGCAGTGGCCAGGACCCGGTCCCGACCGGACGGCGGACGGCCGTTCCGTCGTCACCGGCCGGGGGCGCGGCGCCGGGCAGTCGGCGCGGTGCGGCTGATCCGAAGGCCATGACGCAGAACCGGCGCGTCATGCTGTGGAAACTGCGCAAGGATCCCTCACTGCGGTGCAACGAGGTCGGGCGCGCCCTGCTGCGTTGGCTGGAGGTCCAGGCAGTGGAGGGCGAGGAATGGGAGCGGCTGCTGGACAGCGTGCCGAGGCACTGTACGGCAGCCATCGCCGAACTGGCGCGGGGCTGTTCGGGGGCCTGGCAGGAATTCGCCGCACAACTGGAGCGGCGCTGACCGGCCAGTGCGTGACATGCGCGAAGCGGAACGAGGCGCCGCGGTGTCGCCGAACCGGTTCTCGGCGGTTCCCTTACGAGCTCTCTTGTAAACCAGGAGGAATGGCGATAGGAATTCGGCACAGACCTTGTCCGTGCCGGTCAGCCGTCACGTTCGGCCGACCCCCGACTGCGAGTAGGTGCGGGGATGACCAGAATTCCAGCCCCCCGGCGGGGCGAGGGCACACTACCGCGAAGATTCGGTCAGCGTCTCAACCAGCTGATTTCTGCCATCTATCCCGACGAACATACGCGTCCCGGATGCGCCCGGTTGGCCAGAGAAGTCCGGCAAGCCACCGGAGGGACTATTTCCGGGACGTATCTGTGGGAACTTACAACCGGGAAAAAGGGGAATGTGACGCTCGATCAACTCGCTGTACTGGCCGAGTTCTTCGGAGTTCCCCCGGAGTATTTCCTCAACGATGAAGCGGCCGACCGAGTCGACTCCCAACTCGCGCCGGCGGAGGAACTGCGCGACGCCAAGGTCCGCAGTCTCGCGCTGCGTGCGGAAGGGCTTTCCATGGCAAACCTGGACGCGCTGCTCATCATGGTGGACGAGGTACGCAGGGTCCAGCGCCTCTCCAGCGCCGGAGATGCCGCGAGGGCAACGGGTCCGAAGGGCGATGTCGCAGAACACGGCTGAAGCCGCGCGAGGTTGCTCCGCCATACCACCGGGCGGCAGAGCAACCTCGTGACCCCGTCACAGGAGGTGGTGTTCAACCCGGGAAATTCCCTGGTTGAACACGAGTGGCGCGGGCGGGTGCGACGCTGACGTACACGGGGCCCGTACGTGGACGGACGCGAGGGTTGGGCGTCAGTAGACGAGGGGCGATTCCCGTGGGATGTCCCGGAGCGGCCGCATACCGGTTTCGGGGCCCGCACGGGACACGTCCAAATTGGCAATCAGGGGCGCGTGGCGACCTATTCCGCCCTGCTGAGCAAGGCATACACAACACCGAGACCGAGAAGGGACCGCCTCGGTCCGTCGAAAGCCGATGTCGGTGCAGCCCGACTTTCGACCTTGCCCGCACTCAGGTGAGTGCTCGACACTTCTTGACGCTCTCGCTCGTCACACGAGGTTCCCACCTGTGGAGATGCGGAACGAGAAAATCCTTCACAGGTGCAACGGCGCTACAGCGGTACAGCGGTACACCAGAAGTGTCTTCAACAAGGGAAAGAGGTCGAACTGTGCTGGATACGGCGGTAATCGGGGCTGGTATGGCCGGGGCGGCGGTGGCAGCGCAATTGGAACGAGCGGGTCGCGACTACATGGTGTTGGAGGCGGGCCCAAATCGCGGACGCGAGCACATCGCCGCAGACGAGGACTCCGCTCACCTGGCCGACCCAGCGCAGGATCCGTCCTTCGCTCCGTTCCTCGCGCAGCCCGGTGCGCTGTACGGCCCGTTATCCGGGTATCGGCGGCGCGTCGGCGGGCGGAGCCTGTACTGGCGCGGGATCTGCCTGCGTGTCGAGGACGACGTGTTGCGCGAGTGGCCGGTTGAGGTACGGCGCGCTTTGCTGGGAACCGGTGACGATCCGGGGCTCTACGCGCGAACCGAGGCGGCCCTTCGGACGTGGTGCGGCGGAATCCAGCTGACACAGGCCCGCACCGCGACGGAGCAGGCGATGGTGAAGGAACTGGCCGGGCTCGGATACCCGGCTGTGCCAACTCCCCGGGCGATACGGACGTTGGGACAGGGGCGTTGGGAGGCGTACTCCCCGGTCGCCGACCTGCCGTCGGAGCGCATCCTCACGGGGCACCGTGTCAGTGGCGTGCGGAAGCGAGCCGGTGGCGGCTACTCGCTGGTCCTCGACGACGGTGACGGGTCCACACTCGATGCCCGGCATGTCGTCCTGTGCGCGGGCACCGTCGGCAACATCGAGCTCGCCGACGGTCTGCTTCACGGCCGTAGCGGGGAACCGCGGCGGTACTCCCTCGTCGACCACGTGGCCTGCGGGATGCTCGTCGTGCACTCCGACGGTCAGCATGAGGCGATGGAGTCCTCGGTGCACGCGGGGTTCGACGCGCCGTCCCGCTCCAATCTGATCGTTGAACGCCAACGGCACGGCGAGGGGGTCCTCCTGGACGCCTGGACCATGGGGGAGCAACCGCCGAAGGCGACGTCCACCGTCCTGGTCGGCGACGCGACGAGCATCGTCCTGGAGCCCTCGGCCCGTGCCGCTCTCGACGCGGTACGCCGGGAACAGCGCAATCTGCTGGGGGAACTGGCCAGGCGCACCGGGCTCACCGCGCGCTTCCGTGAGGAATACGTCTCGTTCGACGAAGCCCTGGCCCAGGCTGAGGCGCGTCCGGGCACCGCCGTGGTCTACGACGCGGGGATCGGGGAACTCGACCATGAGAGCGGAGGGTTGGCGCTGGACGGGGAGCACGTGGACGTCAGCGGACAACTGCGGGAAGCCCCTGGTGTGGCTGTCGCCGGTCCGTGCCTCTTCCCCCGGGCAGGAGCGGCCAATCCGAGCCTCACCACGCTGGCTCTGGCGCAGTACGTCGTCCAGCGCATGCACTGACGCCGTGCGCTGCGCGCTCCAGGGCGGCCTTCGCGGGAACGGGCCGCCGCCGGTCTCGTGCCCCGGGTGAACCCAACTGGTAGGTCCAGCCGATTCTCGCAAAACCGAAGGCATTCCTCCCCATCGTGTGGCGAATTCTGCGCCGCTCGGCCTTCAGCGTCCGTTGAGGGAATCGCCGCCGTCGCGTTGGCGTGCTCTTCGGGACGAAGGGCTTTTTTCGAAGTACCGCATGGCCGGTAGCGCGTGGATGACGCCAATGAGGCGCCGATCGAGCCGCTTTGCCGCACGGTCCCATGAGGTCAAATCTGTCTGGTACAACTTTGGTTGGGACGGTAGGGTCGGCGACGATCACAGGAAGGCCACTTCATCGGCCAGGTGTCCCGAAAACCCTTACCGGCAGCTATGAGGCACTGCTTGGGAAAGTTCCGGCAGCGTGGCAGTCGCTCATCGGCTGCTTCCGCTATGAGTGCGTGGGGGATTATGCAGAAGGGCACGTCGGGTGACTCCGAAATCTCCTGGGATGGCGGCGATCGAGTCCGTGAACCCGATGCAACCGTCTGTGCGGCCGGACGCTTTCCAGGTTCCGTGGACATCCGGGATTTCCGGAGGAACACCGTTGGTGGGCAGGCCGACTTCCGGGCCGGCTCCTCCGGCACGACCGCGCGGGCAGCGATGCCGGGTGGTCCGCGGCCCCGGCCGGGCCACCGGTGACCGCGGAGCCCCGAGGGGCCGGGAGATGCCGGGGTGCCCCCGACCACCCGTGTGGGAGGCAGGCGTTGTGCTCGACGTCGTCTGCCGGACGGCGCCCCGGTCGCGATGGCCAAGGCGTTGCGGACCCCGGTTCGGACGCTGATGAGCGAACGGCCCACCATGACACCGAGCAAGGAGCCAAGCGCATGATCGAGGTCACCGGCCTCGGCCGAGTCTTCGTCAAAAGGGGGCGGAAGGCGAAACGCGACAAGCAGAGCGGATCGGCGGCGCGCAACAGCCGTATCGTCGCGCTGGACGGCGTGGACCTTTCCGTTCCCGAGGGCGAGACCCACGGCATCCTCGGGCCCAACGGGGCGGGTAAGACCACCCTCGTGAAGATTCTCAGCACCATGCTCCTGCCGACCTCCGGCCGGGCGCTGGTCGCGGGACACGATGTGACAGCGGAGGCGGACCGGGTCCGCCGCCGCATCGGGATCGTCTTCGGTGGCGATCACGGCCTTTACACACGGATCACCGCCCGCCAGAACCTGGCGTTCTGGGCGACGATGTACCGCGTCGACGCGAGTGTGGTGAAGCGACGCAGCCAGGAACTGCTGGAACGGGTGGGGCTCGCCGACCGGGCCGATGAGCCCGTGGAGGGCTTCTCCCGCGGCATGCGACAGCGGCTGCACCTGGCGCGGGGCCTGATCGGTGACCCGGCCGTGTTGTTCCTCGACGAGCCCACCATGGGCATGGACCCCCTCGCCACCCGTGACTTCCGGGACCTGGTCCACGAGCTGAAGGCCGAGGGACGCACCATCTTGCTCACCACACATGACATGTCCGAGGCGGAGGCGCTGTGCGACCGGGTGTCCCTCGTCGACCACGGAACGGTTCTCGTGACCGAGCCGACCGCCACCATCGGACAGATGCTCTCCGGACACGACCGCATCGACATCACCCTGCGGGAGGACCAGTCGCATCTGCTGGCCGAACTCGCCGGCCTGTCCCAGGTGGAGCGGGTCGACAAGCTGTCGGAACCGGGAACCGCACGGATCCACACCACATCGGCCGACGCCAACCCCGCCGTACTGCGCTGGTTGCTGGACGCGGGCGTCGACACCCTGCGGACGGGGCGGCCCACTTTGGAAGAGGTCTACGTCCATCTCGTGGGGAACCGGGGGCTGACTGTATGAGCCTGCGTGTCATGGCGGCGGCGGCCAAGGTGCAGTGGAACACCAGCCGGCGGGCTCCCGAGCACATGTCGATCCTCATCACGGCGCCGGTGATGTCCGTGATCTTCCTGTCCATCGTTCGGTACAACGACCGCGACGACCTCGTGGCCAACGCCGTCATCGGTACCGGGCTGTTCGGCATCTGGTTCGTGGCGGTGGACGTTGCCGGCGGCGTCATCCAGAACGAGCGGTGGATGTCCACGTTGGATCTCGTCCTCGCGGCGCCGCGGGCCTTCGCTCTGGTCGTCTGCGGACGCATCCTGCCGGTGATGCTGATCGGCGCCTTCACCCTTATGGAGTCCTGGCTGGTGGCCACAGCGGGCTTCGGGGCCCACCTGTCCGTGCGGCACCCCGGTATCGCGCTGGCCGCCCTGATCGTGACGTTGCTCGCCACCGCGTGCACGGCCACGATGCTGGCGACGTTCTTCGTGATCAGCCGCGACACGACGATCTACCAGAACGCGCTGAGCTATCCCTTCTACATCCTCGGCGGCGTGGTGTTTCCGCTCTCCGTGCTGCCGGACTGGATCCAGCCCGTGGGGCGGGTGGTCTTCCTGTCCTGGTCGGCCGACCTGTTGCGCGACAGCCTGTCCGGTGACGAAGTCCATGATGTGGTGCCGCGCCTGGGGGCGGTCGCGGGCCTGGGAGCCGTCGCGCTTCTCCTCGGCATCGTCCTCATCCGCAAGGCAGCGGACCGTGCCCGGCGCACCGGGATGGTGAGCCTGGCATGACGGTGAAGCAGGTCATCGGCCATGCCGCCTTCGTGGGCTTCGCCGAGTTCAAGCATGTGTACACCCTCAAGACCTGGCTGACGGGATGGATGCTGCGCCTGGTCAGTCAGGTGGTCTTCTTCGGCCTGGTGGGCAAGATGGCCGGCGACCACATCACCGCCGAGTACGTCCTGTTGGGCAACGCGGTGACGGTGATCGCGATCGAGGCCACGCTCGTGATCACCACGGCGACGCTGGAGCGGTTCCAAGGGACCTACCCCATGCTCATCGTCTCGCCCACGAACATGGGGCTGGTGTACCTCGGCCGCGGTCTGCACTGGGTCGTGGCCGGGCTGGGCAGTTCCGTCCTGGTTTTCGCGCTGGTGTGGGGCCTGTTCCGGCCCGACTGGAACTGGCGGGCCGCGGTGGCCGCCCTGCCGTGCCTGGCACTGATCGGGATCAGCGCCTATGCGTACGGGACGTTCCTGGCCGCGTGTTCGCTGCGCCATCACAAGTTCCGTTGGCTGTACCTCAACTTCGGCTTCACGCTCCTGATGACCTTCTGCGGTGCGAACGTTCCGCGGTCGTTCTGGCCCGCGCCGATCGAGTGGGCCACAGAGGTACTGCCCCTTACGCACGGACTCACCGCCATGCGCACCCTGGCGGCTGCCGGTCCGTTCTCCGATGTCGTCGGCCAACTAGGGCTTGAGGTCTGCGTCGCAGGTCTGTGGGCGGCGCTGACGTTGGTGTTCTTCGAACGCATCGCGGGCAAGGGCCGGCGGGACGGGTCGCTGAACTTCACGTCGTGACGGTTCCGGTGTGACGTCGGGGGAGCGGGCCAGGCACCGGGGGCATGCGCCGGGCGGGAGGGCGCCGTGATGCCAGCCGTCCCTATCGGGCGGCCCGATCGCATCGGGCCGCCCGAAGCCGTGTGCGGCCCGCTCCGACCTCTGCCGGCACCGAGGGCCTCGGTGAGTGCGCTGAAATCTCCTCCTCGGGCGTCCCGCCGAAATCGATTCCGCCCATGGCAAGGATCTCGGTCACACACCCGACCATTCACCGTAAGGGTCGGCGGCACTTCTTTTTATCCGCCAACACCGCCCATCGGCATACGGTTTTCGCCGCACACCCCAGCCAGTGTTTTCCTTGAGCGGAATTACCGAATGAGAGGAATGCGGTGTACTCTCGCCTAGAGTCCTCTCCATGGAGGCATCATGAATGGTTCGCCGACCGTGATGGTTCCACCGCTCGTCGGGGAAATCGCCGCGCCCAGCGGACGCGAACGACGCCGAGGCTTACGTCAGGTCTTCTGGCTTCCACAATCGCGGTCCAGAGGGACATCTCATCTCTTCGGTGATTTCCTATTCCCAGGCAGGGAGCCGGAGTTCCCGGATCCTGCCGCCGGGCCCCGCTCTTTGAGGTCGGGTCTTTTCCTCTTCGCCTTCGGCACCGGAATGCCGTCGACACCGTCGTGGCACGCCCGTTGGGAAAGGCGGGGACCGGCGAGCACCCCGCCTGACGGTTCGGTGCCCTCGACGCCGACATGTGCGGCACGCACGAGCCATGACGCACGGACCGTCACCAAGAGCACCGGGCAGCGGTCGTTCCCCGTGGTATCTCCATCCGACCAGCACTCCCCTGAAAGGAAGACGGCCCGATGAGCCGCAACATCCGTGTGGACGTGGCAGTGGTGGGCGATGGCCTGATCGGCATGTCGACCGCCCTTCATCTGCGTCGCAGGTATCTGTCCGTCGCGGTCATCGGGGGGACGACGCAGGGGCGCGCGTCCACCGCGGCCGCGGGGATGCTCACCCCGGCGTGCGAGTACGACCCCTGGATGCCGCAGGACTTCTACGAGTTACTGCACGAGGGGCTCGACTACTACCCCCACTTCCTGTCCGCTTTTGGCCTCGCCCCCGAGTCGGTTGGCTACCGCTCCACCGACTTCACACTGCTGGACCTCGTGGAACGCCCGGACAGCCTCCAGTCCCGCACGGAGTGGATGGACAAGTACGGCATCGAGAACAGATGGCTCAGCGCCGCGGAAGTCTGCGACGTGGAGCCGCAGTTGTCCCCCCGAGCCTTTCGCGGGGCCATCCGCATCAAGGGCGAAGCGGTGGTCAATCCGAGGGCCCTGCTCCAAGCGATGACGGATTGGGCGTCCGAGGAGGGCTGCCAGGTGTTCGGCGGTGGCCTGGCCGGGGCCGGTGACGAGCAGGACCGGCTGCGCCTGACCACGGGTGAGGGCGACACGATCGTCGCCGACCAGGTGGTCATCGCGGCGGGTTCGTGGAGCGGGCAGGTGGGCCGCGCCTTCGGCCTGGACATCCCGGTCTGCCCGGTGAAGGGGCAGATCGTACGGCTGGCCGGCCCGCCCGGACTCCTGCGCAGCGTGGTGTTCATGCCCAGCGGTGGCTGCGGATCGATCGTCTCGCGGTCGCCCGGCGAATACATCGTGGGCACGAGCGAGGAGTACCTACGGCCGGAGGCGGACAACACGGCCGGCGTGGTCGGTGCCGTCCTCGGCCGGCTGTGCGCCGTCGTCCCCGAGGCGGCGGAGTGGCGCATCGACGAGATGTGGAGCGGGTTCCGCCCCATGACCTCGGACGAACTTCCCATCCTCGCCCGGGCCGACGACCCCAGGATCGTGGTGGCAACGGGACATCACCGCAACGGGGTGCTGCTGACCCCCGTCACGGGCCGGCTCGTGGCGGCACTGGTCGACGACGAGGCCCCCGGCCTGAGCCTGGACCGCTACCGCTACGGGCGCCCGCTGCGTCCGCACACCCGATTCGCCACCAAGTACTGACGGGCCCGGAGATCTCCATGAATTCCTTCACCATCCATGCGGCGCGGCCGCACGCGGACGAGACGACGGCCCTCCTCGACTGGAGCGGCAACCGCCTCGACGAGCTGGAACGCTGGGCGATCCGTCGCCAGGTGAGTATCCCGGGGCCGATCCTGGCCGGCATCCGGCGCCGGTACGCCGAGGACGATGGCGGGGCACCGGCTTCTGTGTCTCCCGTCTGGGACCGGAAGCCGGACTCCGTGCCCGCCGGGCAGGTCCCGGAAGCCGCCCTGCTGTCCGCGCTCGAACGTGATCTGCTGATGTACGCGGCGTCCTTGGCCGAGGGAGGCATCGACGATCTGACGGTGACGACGATGACGGGTATCCCCGCGGCGTTCTACGCTCCGGAGAGCCGTCGGTTGTTCCTGCCCGACTGGCTGGTGGGGACGGTGTCCGACCGTCTCTTCGCGCCGACGGCACTGTTCCCCGAGCCACCGTCGTCCACCGTCTCGTGGCTGTTCTTCCAGAGCCTGGTCCTGACGCCGCCGTCCGTACCGTCCGGCCCTGCAGCGCACGTCCTGGGCATCCGGGAGTCGGACTGAGGGCGGGCCCGCCACGCGACTGTCGTGGCGGGCGAGGCGGTCGCCCCTTCCCACAGCGCCCGGAAGGCTTCCGGTCCCGGCACCGCCGTGAGCGGTTGTCGATCGTCTGCCGGGCGTTGAGCCGCTGAGGCGTCAGCCCGCCACCGGCTACCGGTGCGGAGAGCGCTGGACCGCCTCCTCGCGTCGCACGTTGGTCTCGATGCCTTCCCTCCGGCGCACTTCGCCCCGGCTCCTCTCCGCGACGCCCGAGCGCTCGGGCGTCGCGGAGAGGAGCCGGGGCGAAGTGCGTGTGTGCAGGAGGGAGGTGAAGGAGAACAACCCGGCCGCCCGACATGGCGGTCCCGAAGGACCGTTCCCTCACGATCCGAGGAGGGGAGTCCCGTGGCGGTCGGCGTCGCCGGTCAGCCGGGGAGGTGCAGGCCCGCCAGTTTGGCCACCTCGGCCAGCTCGTCGAGCAGTTCCAGGTCGAGGGGATTGTTGATCTGCGCGTAGCAGCGGACGGCGCCGGCGTCGCGGTAGGCACGCAGGACCTCGGCCACCTGCTCCGGTGACCCCACGGCGCCGAAGTCGGCGATGTCCGCGGCGGGTTCACCGGTGTCCGCCACCCGTCGCGTCACCGTGGCCTGGTCGCGTCCGGGGCACAGGACGACAGACGCGGACACCGTGATGTCCCCGGGATCGCGCCCGGCCTCCTCGCTGGCGATCGCCACCCGCCGGGCGGCCGCTCGCACCTGCGCGGGGGTGGTGAACGGAGCGTTGAACTCATCGGCGTAGCGCGCCGCGAGACGTGGTGTCCACCGCTTGCCCAGACCACCGACCACGAGCGGGGGGTGCGGTGTCTGATACGGCCCGGGCAGCGCCGGGCAACGGTCGAGGCGGATGTGCCGCCCCTGGTAGGAGACTTCCGCTCCGGGGTCGGCCGTCCACAGTCGCCGGATCACCTCCAGCGTCTCTTCAAGCCGGGAGAACCGCTCCGTGACGGAGGGGAAAGGGATGCCGTACGCCTGGTGCTCGCGTTCGAACCAGGCCGCTCCCACCCCCAGGTCGAGGCGGCCGCCGCTCATCGCGTCCACCTGTGCGGCCATCAACGCGAGGACGGGCGCGTGGTGGAACGTGACGGCGGACATCATCGTGCCCAGCCGCATGCGCTGCGTGTCCCGGGCCAGGCCGGCCAGCAGGGTCCAGGCGTGCAGCGGACCGGGACCGGGGGACCCGTCGCCGATGCGGACCAGGTGGTCGCTGGTCATGAGGGCCTCGAAGCCGAGGTTCTCGGCCCGTTGCGCGAACGTGCTCACCGCGTCGTAGGTGGTGCCCTGTTGGGGCTCGACGAGTAGACGGAGGGTCATGGCGTCCTTGCCTTTCCTGGTGGCTGGTCTGGGTCGTGCGCGAGAGAGGGGCGTCCGGTGGTTGCCGCGCGCGGCGTCGTGGGCGGTGCCGTGTGCACGGTTTGGGGGTGGGCGCCCTCACCGGCACGTCCGGAGGCCGGCCGGCTCGTCGGGGGAGGGAAGCCAGCGCTCGCGCAGTGCCTCCAGACACCGTGCGGCGGCGTCGCCACCGCCGTAGCAGACGATGCCCGGGCGCCGCATCGCCTCGTGCGCCTGGGGGTCGTCGAGCAGTCGGCCGACCTCTTTGACGATGAGTGCCGGATCGGTGCCCACCAGCCGGGCGCAGCCCGCGGCGACGCCCTCGGGGCGCTCCGTGCGGTCCCGCAGGACCAGCACGGGCGTCCCCAGCGTCGGTGCCTCTTCCTGTACCCCGCCGCTGTCGGTCAGGACCAGCACGGCTCGGTGCATCAGCTTGATGAACTCGGAATAGCGCAGCGGCTCGCAGAGCAACACCTGCGCGAAGGAGGAGAGGTGACTCTGGAAAACGCGACGGACTTCCGGATTGGGGTGGAGCGGGATGACGAAACGCAACCCCGGCCGGGCGCGGCACAGTTCCGCCACCGCTGCGGCGACCCCGGCCATGGGATTCCCCCAGGACTCTCTGCGGTGCATGGTCAAAAGGATGGTCGGGTGATCGTTGGCGAAGGCGCCGAGCTCGCGGCTCATGGCGTCGTCGGGACGGTCCAGCACGATGTGCAGGGCGTCGATCACCGTGTTCCCCGTGACGTACACGTCGTCGGAACGCACCCCTTCGGCGAGCAGGTTTCCCGCGGCGTCGGCGGTCGGGGCGAAGTGCAGATCGGCGAGTTGGGTGATCAGCCTCCGGTTGATCTCCTCGGGGAATGGCTCGAATCTTTCTCCCGTGCGCAGACCGGCCTCTACGTGGGCGACGGGTATGCGCTCGCATGCCGCTGCATAGGCGGCGGCGAACGCGGTGGTGGTGTCTCCCTGTACCACGGCGACGTCGACGAGTTCGTCGAGCAGTGGCTCCCCCAGTTCGTGGATGACGCGGCTCGCCATGGCGTTGAGCCGCTGGCCGGGACGCATGATGTCGAGGTTGTGCTGCGGACGGAGGCCAAAGAGCTCGTTGATCTCGTCGAGCATGTCCCGGTGCTGGCCGGTGGTGATGACGACGGGCTCGAAGCCGGGGGCGGCGTCGAGCGCGAGCACCAACGGCGCGAGTTTGATGGCTTCGGGGCGAGTTCCGTAGACGATCCCCACGCGCAGGGCCATGTGTTCCTTCTCTCGGGCGCCGAACAGCGAAGAATTGAACGGGAAGTCGGCTCTCAGTTCACTGACTTCGACCTGAAACGACCTGCAAACAATGCCCTGGACTCCCCGTTACGCGGCTGATTCCTCTTGACCAATAAGGGGGAACCGAACGGGTGATGGCGCGATACGGCCAATAGCTGCGCCGACGTGCGCCTGCCTTATCCCGCAATGGCCGGCAGGTTTCGACAGAGTAGCCTTACACACGCTCAGTGTCCGGTCAACGATCTTTGAGATGCCTCGATCCATCGCCCTTGCGCGACTATCTGTTTGCTGTGCTAGCGTGCGGCGCAGTCCGGCTGGGGTACACGAGTCGATATCAGCTGGCGAGCGATTAGCGAACGGCACTTTCTTTCTCACGTCTGTCATGACTGTCCGACATGCACGCCGAATCCGTGTGCGCGCATGAATAGTCTCGGAAAAGGGAGATCGGGGGCCCGTGTGAACCATGCCATGCACATCGTTCCGGCTGCCGGAGGCGATGCGCTTCTGTCGTTTGGCCGCCCTGCTTATGACGAACGCGAAGTTGCGGCGGTCGTATCCGCCCTCCGTTCCGGGGACTTGGCCACTGGGGCGATCACCAGGGAATTCGAGGCTGAATTCGCTGAGTCCTTCGGCTTTGCGCACGCACTCGCGGTGACGTCCGGCAGTACCGCGAATCTCCTGGCCGTCGCGGCCATGCTCCAACTCGGTCGGGCCGAGCGGGGCGACCGGGTCGTAGTGTCCGGCGCGACCTTCGTCAGTGCGGTCACTCCGGTCGTCCAACTCGGTCTGATACCCGTGTTCGTCGACGTGGCCGCCGGTGACGTCAACATCGATCTCGACCTGGTCGAGCAGGCCGTCGCCGAACACGGCGCGCGCGGTGTTCTGCTGCCGCACACCCTCGGCCAGGCACTGCCGATGGACCGTCTCGCCGAGATCAAGCGCCGCCACGGTGTCTTCGTCATCGAGGACTGCTGCGAATCGTTAGGGGCCGCCGACGGCTCCACCCCGGTGGGCTCCGTCGCCGACGTGGCGACCTTCAGCTTCTACGCCGGCCATCACCTCACCATGGGCGAGGGCGGCGTGGCGGCCAGCCACTCCAAGGAGACCGACTCCGTCCTGCGCGGCCTCCGTGCCTTCGGCCGGAACGCCGACTACCAACTCGGGCGCTTCGAGCACCCAGTTGACGACCGTCCACTGGCTCCGGAAGAGCGGTACATCCACCTCACGCTAGGGTACAACGCCAAAATCACCGACTTCCAGGCCGCATTCGGCCGCGTGCAGCTCACACGGCACGTGGAGCTCGCCCAACAGCGGCGACAGCTCGCCGCTGAAATGGCGGTTGTGCTCCGGGAGTTCGGGTGGACGGTGCTGGGAGACCCGGTCGCGCCGGGCGCCTCCCCCTTCGCGGTAGCGGTCCTCCTACCAGAGGGCTTGCCGCTCACCCGCGCCGTCCATGTCTTGCTGGAGCACGGGATCGATCCACGCGGCTTCCTCGGCGCCTCCCAGCCGCATCAGCCCTGTTTCGACGGCGTGACCAAGGTCGTCCACGAGCCGTACGTCCACACGCGCACGCTGGCCAAGCGCGGGCTGCTGCTGGGCTGCCCGCCCCGGACCGACCGCGCCGCCGCCCTCAAGGCCCTGCGCGGAGCCCTGGAGTCGCTGTCATGAAGATCCTGCTCGTGGCGGAGAAGTATCCCCCCATCGTCGGCGGCGGCGAGACGCACCTCCACCAACTGGCCGAGGGGCTGGTGGCTCGTGGCCACGAGGTGACGGTGGCTACCGAGGCCGTCCCCGACGGCCCGGAGCGTCGGCTCTACCGCGAGGGGGCGGTGCGCATCCGCGAACTCACCGGGCTGATGGACGCCTGCCAGCGCCTGGACGCCAAGGCGGCGGTGGCGAACCTGCACTCCGTGTTCACCACCAGCGACGCCGACGTCATCCATGTCTTCAACTACGTGCCGGCGCTCCTGACCAGCTGGCTCCGGCCGGTGATCGGTGCCAAGCTGGCCGTCTCGCTGTTCGAGACGCACATGCCGGGGCAGCGCGTCTTCGACCTCTGGGGCGACTACCCGCTGGAGCGGTCCCTGCAACGCGGGCTCGTCGACAACCTACGGGCCGATGTGATGGTGAGCGGTTCTCAGGCGTACCGGCGCTGGGCACTCGACGCCGGCTTCGCGGACCAGGACATCCACGTCGTGGAGTTCGGCACCGACCTGGACCGCTTCCGTGAGGACGGTGCCGCCCGCGCCCGCTGGCGTACCCGCCACGGCGTCGCCGACGACGAGACGGTCTTCCTGATTCCCGCACGGCCCGTGCCACGAAAGTGCATCGAGGACGCGGTGACGGCGCTGGCCCGGCTGGCCGCGCGGCATCCGCGCACCCGCCTGGTCCTGACCACCCCGACCGCGCGCACGCTCGACTCCTACGCCGGGAAGCTACGGGCCCTGGCGGACGAACTCGGCGTCGCGGACCGGGTGATCTGGGAGCAGGGGCTCTCCTGGCACGACATGCCGACGCTGTTCTCCGGCGCCGACGCGGTGGTACTGCCCTCCTCCCACGAGGGGTTCGGCATCGCCCTCGTGGAAGGGATGGCCAGCCGGCGTCCCGTGATCACCTCGAACGTCGAGGGCCACGACGAGGTCATCGACCACGGGCGCACCGGGTTCCTCTACCCGGCGCGCGATGTCGAGGCACTGGCCCAGTGCATGGAGCGCGTCGTCACCTCGGATCTGGAGGACCTCGTGACGGCGGCACACGCCGAAGCGGAGCGCCGCTTCTCGTCCGCGGCGGTCGCCGCCGGGCACGAACGGGCCTACGAAGCGGCGTGTGCCCAGCGGTGACCGCCCGACACACGGAGCACCAGTCAACCCCCGAGACCGAAGAGCGGGATATGAGCGCACAACATGCCCTGGCCCACCAGGTGTCGCAGGTACTCCCCGAACGCGCGTGCCAGTTGGCGGAGGCCCTGTCCGCCTGGCTCCGAGGCGGCGGAACCCAGCAGCCCGACGGCGCCTTCTGCGGATGGCAGGAGCCTGACGGCCGCCTTTCCTATCCGTATCCGGAAATCACCGGATACATCCTGACCTTCTTCGCCCACGAGACACTGGCCGCGCCCGAGCGGAAAAGGGCGGACGCGGCGGCCGCGTGGCTGGCCGACCGCATCGATGGTGGAGACTACTCGTGCCGCCCCGATCACGGCGACGGCAGAGTCTTCCTCTTCGACATCGGCATGATCACCCACGGCCTGCTGTCCTACGGCCGGCGCGCCGGTGACCAGCGCCTGCTCGCCTCGGGACGCACCGCCGCGCGGTTCCTTCTCGACCACCTGCCGGCCACCGGGCACCCCCACCCCTTGGCCTCCGGGAAACGGCCCACCGGAGCCGAGCCGACCTGGTCGAACTCCGGCAGCGCCCACCTGCTCAAGCTGCTGCAAGCGCTGGTCAGCGCGGACGACGCGGGCGTCACGGGAGCTGCCGAAGCCGCCGGGCGGCTGGTGGACGCCATGCTCGCCGAGCCCTGCCCACCAGCCGCGGCGCCCGTCGTGACCTGCCCCGGCAGCGATCTGATCAGCCTGCACGCCGCGTGCTACGCCGCCGAGGGCCTGTGGATCTGGGACACGGCCCGTCACCGGCCGGAGGCCCGGGAACGCGCGGTACGGATCACCGAGTGGGTGTGGCAACAACAACTCGCCGAGGGCGGTTTCACCACCTACGCACACCGCACGCGCGGCCCTGCCTCCGACCGGACGCAGTCCGACGTGCTGGCTCAGGCGATCCGTCTGGCCAAGCTGCTGGACCTGCGGCCCGACGGGTTCGACGCGGCGGTCTCGACGCTGGCCGGCAGCCTCCACACAGGTGACGGCAAGGCAGCGGTCCTCTACTGGCCCCAGGTCGCGGAACCGCACCGCAACTGCTGGGGCTCCATGTTCGCCTGCCAGGCCCTGCGCCTGTGCGGCGGCAAGGCCGGTCTGGCCTGGCACGAACTGATCTAGTCGCGCCACTGCGAAAGGCTCACGACATGAGTGACTCGGTCCTGCTGTCGGCGCGTCAGCCACTGCCGCCGATCGACTACAGCCATGCGGCGGGAGCATGGATCCACACCGCCGACGGCGACCGTCTGCTGGACGCCGCCAGCGGTCTGATCTGCGTCAACATCGGCCACGCCCACCCGCACGTGGTCGAACGGATCGCCCGCCAGGCACGCACCGCCACGTTCGCATCCCCCGGGGCCCTCCTCCCGTACGTGCAGGAAGAGCTGGCCGTACGGCTTACCGAAGCCGTCAACAGGCCGGGGGACGGAGTCAGTCTCTCCTGCTCCGGAACCTCCGCGGTGGAGCTGGCCATCTCCTACGCCCGACTCATCCAACGCTCGCGCGGCCAGGACGGCAGGCATCACATCCTCACCGCCCGGCTCGGCTATCACGGCAACAGTGCGCTGACCCTGGGACTTTCCGGACACCGCCGCCGGCGCCCGCACCCCGACGACGCCCTGGGCCTGGCGCCTGCCTTCGACCCGCCCTACCCGGGACACCACCACAACTGCCCCTACGACCGGTGCCAGGCAAGCTGCGCCGACTCCGTGGCCGAGGCCATCGACCGCCTGGGGGCCGAGTCCGTCGCGGCCGTGCTCATCGAACCGGTCAACGGCACGACCGGCGGCGCCTACGTCCCACCCCCCGGCTACCTGGCGGCGCTGCGCCGGGCCTGCCACGACCTCGGCGTGCTGGTCATCCACGACGAGGTCCTGACCGGCCTGGGCCGGACCGGCCTGCCACTCGGCGCGGACCACTGCGCGGACGCCGCGGCGGACATCGTGGTGCTCTCCAAGGGCCTGTCCGCCGGATACGTTCCGCTGTCGGCGGTGCTCGTGAATCCCGCCGGCGTGGACCAACTCCACTCCTCCCCAAGACCGTTGCCGCTGATGGGCACCATGTCGGCGACACCCCTCCAGGCCGTGGCGGGGCTCGCGGTACTCGACGTGCTCGGCGAGCTGGGCGCACTGGACCCCACTCGCGTCCGGGGCGAGGACGTCACCGCCGCGGTACGAGCGGTGGAGGGGCTGCCCGTGGTGCGGGAGACCCGCGGAGTGGGCTACTTCCACGCTGTGGAGCTGGAGCCGGGCACGCAGGCCGCCGCCCTCGCGGCCGCCCGCGAGGAGCGGCTGCTGCTGTACCCCTTCAACGGATTCCACGCCGACGGCACGGGCGAGGGGCTGATCGTCGCTCCCCCACTGAACTCCTCCCCGTCCGAAGTCGACTTTCTGGCACACGGCCTGCGCCGTTCGCTGGAGCGCGCGTTCACCCGGTCCGAAGACCGTTCCCACCGCTGAAAGGCACCAACGTGATGTCACCCACGACCACGCACTGGGCGGGACGCCCGGTGCTCGTCACGGGAGCCGACGGATTCATCGGTTCACACCTCACCGAAACCCTGGTGAGCCGCGGGGCCAGGGTCACCGCGGTCGTCCGACGCGTCTCGGCCGCGCAGGTGACGAACCGGTTCCGCAATCTCCCCGCCGCGACGGTCGATGCCCTGGAGCGGGTCGTGCACGTGGACCTCGCGGGGCCGTCGGCGGTCGACGTGCTCAGCCGGGTGGCGGCCGACACCTGGTTCCACCTGGCCGCGGATGCCTACGTACCGGCGTCGCTGGACCAGCCGGCCGACGTGGTGCGCACCAATGTGACATCCACACTCAACGTCCTCCAGGCAGCCCAGTCGAGGCAACCCGCACACCTCCTGGTGACGAGTTCGAGTGAGGTCTACGGCAGCCAGAAGGACGCGATCACCGAGGGGCATCCGCTGGAACCGGCCACGCCCTACGCGGCGTCCAAGGTGGCCTGCGACCGCCTGGCCTGGTCCTGGCACCACACCTACGGGCTGCCGCTCACCATCGTCCGACCGTTCAACTGCTACGGGCCCCGCCACGTCTATGACGCGGTACCGCTCTTCCTGGCCAAAGCGCTGCGGGGAGAACCGATCACCATCAACGGCAGCGGTGAGCAGACGCGGGACCTCACCTTCGTGGCGGACACCGTCGCGGGGTTCCTGGCCCTGGCGGAGCTGCCGGCCGCGGGCGAGGCGTACAACATCGGCACCGGCACGGACCACCGCATCATCGACGTGGCACGCACCATCGTGGAACTGACCGGATCGCGCAGCGACATCGTCCACGGTCCGGCGCGCTCCGGCGAAGTGCTCAAGCTCCAGGCCGACCCCTCGAAGCTCACCCAGACCACCGGCTGGCGTGCCGAGTACGACCTGGCCAAGGGCCTGGCGGTCAACCTGGAGTGGATGCGGGCGCACGTGGAGGCGGTATGGCCGACACGATCCTGATGGACGCCGGCGGCGTCCTCTTCAACAACGTCACCGAAGAGACGGACTTCCTGGACCGCCTGGCCGCCCGTCACGGCGCCGACACCCACCGGCTGCGGAGGGAGATCGACGCGCGCGACGCCGCGTACGAGACCGGGCGCGCCCATGTCCACGACGTCCTGCGGGACGCCCTCGCCGCCGCCGGGGCCTCGGCCGACGTTGCGGTGGACGCCCAGTGGTTGGACGACCTGTACGGGGACTGCCTGGCAGTCCACCCGGAGGCGTTCACGGCGATTGACGCCATCCGGCGGCATCGCCCGGATGTGCTGCTGGTACTGACGAACAACGAGGCCGCCCACTGGGACCGGGTCAAGGACGACCGGTACGGGCACCTCGGGCGTTTCGACGTCATCGCCTCGTCGTGGCAGGTGCGCGAGGTCAAGCCCACCAGGGAGTTCTTCGCGGCAGTGGCCCGGCGGTGCAGCCAACCCCTAGACGACGCCGTGCTGTTGGACGACAACCCGGACGTGCTCGCCGAGGCCGGACGTCAGGGTCTGCGTACGCTGCACGTCGAGTCGCCCAGTACGCTGCCCGAGGCGGTCGCCAACCTCCTCCACTTCACCCTGACCGTGGCTGATACGAAGGACCGAACATGAACGAGCCCTCCTCTGAAGACCTCGCGGCTGCGCAGGCCACGCCCCTTCTGCCGGAACAGCGCCGCTTCCTCACCCGCAACCTCCCCGACGAGCACCACTGGAACCAGGTGGCGCTGCTCAAGGCCCCACCGGAGTTGACTGCGCACCACGTTCAAGAGGCCGCCCGGACGGTCGTCAACCTCCACGACGGGCTTCGGCTGTGTCTCTTAAGCAAGGAACGCGGGCCGGCCGGCCTCCAAGGGCGGCCGTTGGATGAGATGCCGATCGAGACCTTCGACCTGCGGGACCGGGACGCCGCGACTGCCGAGGAGGCGATCACCCGCGAGTGCACCCGGATCCAGGCATCGATGCGCATGCACCAGTCCCCGCTCGTCCGGCTGGCGTACTTCACCCTGGCCGGTGACGAACGGCGGGTGCTGCTGGTCGTCCACCACTTCGTATGTGACGGACTCTCGTTCGGGATCGTTCTCGCCGACCTCGAACGCGCCTGCCGGTCCCTGTTGGTCTCCCGTCCCGTGTCCCTCGTCCCGCCGAGCACCACCAGCGCGGATTTCGCACGGTGGCTCACTGAGCGCGCCGCCGAGCCCCGGCTGCGCGAACAGGTACCACTCTGGCTGGACTTGGGACGCCCCGCCGAGCCCGTACCCTTGGACCGGGACAAGGAGAACACCATGGCGACCACGGACACCGTGGCCGCGCGACTGGGCCGGACCGAGACCGCCCGGCTCATGGACGAGGTGCTGCCGGGCACCGGTCTGGGCATGGTCGATGTCTTTCTCACCGCCGCGATTCCCACACTTCAGGGCGAGGGCGGGCGCCGCGGAGTGCGTTCCAACCTCATCGGCCACGGTCGCCGGGGCCTGCCGGGCCAGCCCAACGTGGCCCGCACCGTGAGCTGGCTCTCCACCCGATACCCCGTCTCCGTCGAGGTGGACACGTCCGAGAGTTTTGCCGCACAGCTGCAGACGGTGTCCGGCCGCCTGGCCAACATCCCCATGGACGGCGCCGGTTACGGCATCCTCGCCCACCTGGGAGACGAGGCGACGCGCGAGGCGCTCGCGGCCCAGGGCGAGCCCGACATCACCGTCAACTACCTGGGCAAGGTAGGCGGAGGCTCCGCCGCCAAGATGCTGCCCCGGGCCTCGGAGGACCCCGGCCCCGACGAGACGGAGACCGGGTTGCGTGAGCACGTGCACGGCATCGACGTGCTGGTCACCGACGGGGAGTTGGAGGTCGTCTGGTACTACAGCACCAACCAGTTCGACCGCGCCACGGTCGAGGGCTACGCCTCCGAGCTGATCGACCGGGTGCGGGGCGGGCTGCTGCGATGACAACCGCCCCCGACTCAACGGAGAACCTGGCGGCGCTCCAGGCACGGACGCTGTTCGTGATCCGGGACGGCAGGCTCACCGCTATCAACGACGTCGGCCACCCCGCCCCGCCCCGCTGCTTCCTCTCCTACACGGCCTCGGCCGTGGAGGCGTGGACCAGCACCGCCGTGCCGGCAGACATGGCCGACGAGCTGCACCGATGGGCCGCCGATCAGCCGCCGGCCGCCCTGGCCGACGTCGTCAGCCCGCCGGCCGAGGCGGCCCGGCTGTTGGCACGGCACGCCCCGGTGACACAGAGCTTCGTGGGCCCGGCCTTCGTCGTGCCCGACTCCACTGGCGAGCCGGCCCTGCCGGGCATCACCCTGCGGGACTGCGGTCCATCGACGGCGTCCCTCTTCCGCGAGACGTTTCCCGAGGTGGCCGACTCCATCGCCGAACGGCAGCCGACCGTCGCGGCATTCGACGGCGACCTGGTGGTCGCCGTCTGCTGCGCGGCCCGCAACAGCGGCGCGGCCTATGAGGCAGGTACGGAAACGCTGCCGACCCACCGCGGTCGCGGCCTCGCCCCGGCGCTGGTGACCCGCTGGGCCCGACAGGTGCGAGCACGGGGCGCCAGACCGCTCTACAGCACTGAATGGGACAACCTCGCCTCCTTGTCCGTGGCGAGGCGACTGGGCATGGACCAGTACGCCGTCAACGTCAACCTCTACTGACGTTCCTGACCACCACTGACCTGCTGCCGGCCGCGCACTCCGTGGACGCGGCCGTCGGCGGAAAGGCCACAACCCGGTGTCGGAAAACGAGAAGGCCCGAGATCTGCTGCGCCGCGCCCAGGAAGCCGTCCGGGACGACGCTCATACCACACTCCGACAGCTCGTCGGCGCACTGGTCGACAGGGGTAACACCGGCGAGATCCTCTCCCTCAGCCGCATCCTCGACGCCGGGGGTCCACTTCCCGGCGCACCCCGCGTCAGAGTGGCGCTGATCGGCAGCTTCACCGCCGACCTCCTCGGCAGAGTCCTGCGCGTCACCCTGCGCCGGTGCGGGATCGAGGCCGTGGTGGACGTCTACGGCATCGGACAGTACGGCAGCCTCGCCGCGGACCCAGACAGCGACCTCTACCGCAGCGACCCCGACTTCGTCGTGCTGGCGGTGCACCACGACGAACTAGGCCTGCCCGGCCACTCCACGGCTCCCGAGAAGGACGTCGAGGCGGAGGTCCGACGCTGGCGCTCACTGTGGCGGACGCTCCGGACCAACAGCCGTGCACGCGTGGTGCATTGGCTCTTCGCGCTGCCCGACGACCTGGTGGTCAACGCCCTGGACGTGCGCCTGCCCGGATCCCGCTACAGCATGGCGGTCCGCGTCAACACCATGCTGGCGGAAGCGGCGGGCAAGGACGTCCTGGTCGTGGACTGCGACCGGTTGGCGGGGGCGGCCGGAAAGCTCGCCTGGTTCGACGACCGGTCCTGGCGGATGGCGAAACAGCCCTTCGCTTCCGACGTGCTGCCGCTGCCGGCTCGGGAGACCGCCAGCCTGATCGCTGCGGACCTGGGGCGGGCCAAGAAGTGCCTCGTCCTGGACCTGGACAACACCCTGTGGGGCGGGGTGATCGGCGAAGCGGGGGTGCACGGCATCGTCCTGGGCGGTGACGCGGGTGAGGGTTTCGTGCGCTTTCAGCGGTACGTCCGCGTGCTCAAGGAACGCGGGCTCATTCTCGCTGTCTGCTCCAAGAACAACCCCGCGGACGCGAAGTCCCCCTTCCAGGAACACCCGGACATGCTGCTGCGGCTCTCCGACATCAGCTGCTTCAGCGCGTCCTGGGAGCCCAAGCCAGAACAGCTGCGCCGCATCGCCGAACACCTCGGCATCGGCCTCGACTCCCTCATCCTGGTCGACGACGACCCGGTGGAGCGCGCCCAGGTCCGCGCGCTGCTCCCCGAAGTTGAGGTCATCGACCTCCCGGAGAGCTCCTGGGAGTACGTCCGGACCGTGCGTGCCCACCCCCTGTTGCAGCAGGCATGGGCGACCGAGGAGGACGCCGCCCGCGCGGATTCGTACCGGGCCCGGGCCCAGGCCAAGCAGTACGAGGAGGAGAGCGAGACCCTGGAGGACTTCTACCGTGGCCTTGAGATGTCCGCCCGGTTCGCGCCGGTGGACGCGGGCACGCTCCCGCGCGTGGCGCAAATGGTCGTCAAGACGAATCAGTTCAACGTCCTGAGCCGTCGCCACTCGGCGGCCGAGCTGGCCGAACTCGTCGCCGGGCCGGGAGCCCTCCACCTCACCGCCCGGCTGCGCGACCGGTTCACCGATCACGGGGTGGTCGGATTTTTCCTGGCACGGACGCACGGCGACACCGCCGAAGTGGACTCGTGGCTGCTGAGCTGTCGCGTCATCGGCCGTGACCTGGAGCGGTCGATGTTCGGCGTCTTCGCCCGGCAGGCCGCGGCGACCGGAGTGCGACGACTGGTGGGGGAGTACGCCCCGACACAGAAGAACCACATGGTGGCTGATCTCTACAAGCGGCTCGGATTCGGGCTCGTGCGGGAGGCACCGGACGGCGTCACACGATGGCAGTACGACCTGGTTCAGCAGGGTCTCCCTGCGCTCAGTCCGTTCATCGAGGAGGAGAGCTGATGCCCATGACACACGACGAGCTGGTCGCCGTCATCGCACAGGAGGTCGAGGACCTGCGCTTCGGCGAGATCCCCGCCGCGGACATCACGGAGGAGACGCTGCTCTGGTCCGTCGCCGCGGACACCAAGAGCCTCGGGCTGGAGTCCCTGGAGCTCTTCGAGTTGGTCTACCGGGTGGAGACACGCACCCAGCTGAAGTTCCCCGATAATTTCGAACTGGTCTCCATCACCTCGGTGGCAGACTTCGCGCGGCGTCTGAGGTCATCGTGACAGCGACCTCCGCCGGCTGAGAACGCCCCTGGCGTACACCAGATGCGATTGAGCCCGTTTCACTTGAAGCTGTCCGAGCTGCGCGAATCCGGCGCGATCGAGAACGACGCGGACGTCATCGTGCTGCTGCACCGCGAGGACGCCTACGACCGAAACGCCACGGTGATCGTCGCGGTGGGCCCGTGCCGGTGCTTGGCCACGATCAGCTCCGCCTCGCCGGCGGGGGGAGGTGAAGCGGGCCGCGCACCGCGCACCCTCCGGGTCCACCTGGCCAAGCTGGTCGTCGAGTACGAGCACCTCGCCCCGGACGGACGGACCCCGCTGCGGACCACCGCCCGAGCCATGCGCCGAGTTGACGCCTTGCCAGTGGGCAACAGCCCTGGAACTCGACTGCCGCGCCTGCCTTCGGATCATGACCGTGGTGGCGGAACTCGCGGACCGGGCTTGGATCACACGCGAAGCCACCCAGGCCGAGCTGGCGCACCACGCCGACATGAGCCCGCGCACCTTCGGCCGCCACCTCCGGCTGCACCTCGCGGACGGACCATGGCTGGAGCGCGGACGCACAGCCCTGCTGCGCCGAGAACCAGCACCCTGCATGCAGCCCCACGCCCGAAACAAACAATGCTGGGACGGCAGCGAAGCCGACTGCTCACCCATTCATGGCTGCCGCATTGAAGAACCGATAGCCGCCGCTTTCATCCTGATGTTTCGTCGGCGCGCTCGCCGAGTTTCAGTGAGTCGCTCACGGTCAATTGTGATGATGGCAGTGGGACCAAATCCGGTGTCATATCGGGCCGCCAAGAAGGGCTTTGAGGTACAGAAATGCGATCTCGGAATGACGGTTTTCACTTTTGGGGTGATGGTGTGTTTTCCCAGTTTCACCCCGGGCTGTCTCGTGATGCATCGGTACGTGGGTGTGGTGTTTTCCGGAGGGTGTGCGGTACGCTCGGAGGCGAGCGGCTCGGGTCGTTCTCAACGGCCGGTCGGCGGAATGTGGGTGACCGTCGGTCAGTCTCTGAGGCCGGAGCAGCGACTTGGGGCCCGGAGGACAGGATCCCAGATCAGCCAAGGGAGCCCCGCCCCGTAGCCAGCTGCGCACCCGGAACCACGGATGGTCCGCCAGACGCCACACAAGGCGAGCCACAGTGAATGCAGTGCGGAATTCCGGAGGAATTCCCCAGCTATTCCGAAGGAATAGCAAGCCCCGAAGGGGCTGGTAATTCCCGGAGGGGAATAGCATTTGACGCCCCGTAGGGCGTGCGTCGTTCCTCCGGAG